>OZ245046.1:0-4800000 GCA_965224245.1 Candidatus Eiseniibacteriota bacterium
CAGATCTACCGAAGTGTGGACCGTGGTGACACCTGGGAGCAGCGTGACGACGGGATCATCCCCATCGAGGGTGAGCATAGCGTGCGAGGCATCACGGTCGATCCGGACAGCCAGAACGTCGTCTATGCGGCCCTCGAGGAAGGTGTGGCCGGCACCGATGGCATCGCGCGAACCAAGGGTGAAGTCTACAAGAGCACCGACGCGGGGCTGAACTGGAACCGCATCTGGCATGGAGACAATCTCGCCCGCTATGTCTGGGTCGATCCACGTGACACTCAGCGACTGTTCGTATCGACGGGCATCTTCGATCGCAACGCCGCCAACTCCGACAGCATCGGTGAGGGAGGCGGGGTCGGACTCCTCCGCAGTGAGGACGGTGGGACGAGCTGGACGGTCCTCGATGAGGACGACGGGCTGGGTGGTTTGTTCTGTCCGAGCTTGTTCATGCACCCCGAGCATCCGGACACCCTGGTGGCGGCGGTGAGCAGTCAGGAAGGGAACCCAGCACAGCCCGGTGTCTTCGTGAGCCGGGATGGAGGATCCAGCTGGGAGCTGGCCTACTCCATGCCGTCGGCCGAGGCCGTCGAGATCGCCACGGGAGACACCGACGTCTGGTATGCCGCTGCGCATGACTTCATCTGCCGGAGCGACGATGGCGGGGTCACCTGGCAGGAGTTCATGATGAGGACGGAGCACAGAGGAGGCGGTGTCCCCATCGACCTTCAGGTCGACCCACGAGACGCCCAGCGCATCTTCGTGAACTCGTACGGTGGGGGCAACATGATGAGCACCGATGGCGGTGAGACCTGGGTCGACGCCAGTGCCGGCTACACCGGTTCCACCATGAAGGGGATCGCGGTATCGCCGATCGACGAGCGCCACGTGCTCGCAGGCGGCGCCAACACGACGTTCCTCAGCCAGGATGGAGGCGAGACGTGGAGGGGGACGGACATTCCGGACGTCTCCAGCGGCGCGGTGCGAATCGTCTCCCACGACATCGGGGGGGCGGGAATCGAGAGCTACACGCTGGCGAGTGGTGGCTTCGATGACGGAAACGTCTATCGAAGCTTCGATTTCGGTCTCAACTGGGAGTCCACGCTGGTCGTGGATCTCGAGGCGTTCGAGGACAGCGCGGGCGTTCCTCCGGAGACCCGATACGGCGCGAGAGCACTCGCCTTTGCGCCCTCCAACCCGCAGAAGGTCTACATCGGCTACTCCGAACGTTCGGCGGTGCTGTTCGCCTGGGGTGAGTACCAGAGCACCTCCCCCGGGTTCTTCCGCTCCAGCGACGGAGGCGTGACGTGGGAGCAAGTTCATGACCTGCCCTTCGACAACGTTTCCATTCTCACGATCGCGGTGCATCCCTTCGACGAAGGATTGATCTACGCGTCGACGATGACAGGGGTCTACCTCAGCCCGACCGGTGGAGAATCGTGGGAGCATCTGGCGTCGCTCGAGGACGTCGTGCCGTCGTATCCGGAGGAGGGTCTCCCACCGATCTACGTGGTGGCGATCGATCCGTTCGACCCGGACCGGGTCTATGCAGGAAGCCCGCGTGGGGGTATCTTTCGAAGCGCCGACGCCGGAAGCACCTGGGTGGCGTCCAGTTTCGGGATGGATCCCAACGAGGCCATTCAGGACATTCTGCCGGATCCCAACCGCCCTGGCGTGATCTACGCCACGTCGCGCGAGTCGGGGGTCTTCTTCTCCGACGACCGAGCGCTCACCTGGTACAACCTGCACGACGGTTATCCGGACGTTGCCGCCATACAGCTGGCGCTCTCACAGGACGGCACGGTTCTCTATGCGGGTAGTGCGACCCGAGGTGTGTTCCGGCTCGGTGAGCCCGACACTCCGGCACTGACCGGCGAGCCGACCTCGACGCACTTCGGCTTCCGCCTCGAGCACAACTCGCCCAATCCGTTCAACCCCAGGACGCTGATTCGCTACACGCTTCCCGAACGGGTCCGCGTGAGACTACGGATCCTGAACGTCGCGGGGAGGGAAGTCACCCGCCTGGTGGACAGCGTTCGGAATCCAGGCAAACACGTCGTGCCATGGAACGGAACCGACGCCGGTGGTCGCGCCGTGGCGAGTGGGACCTACTTCTGTGAGCTTCGGGTAGGCGGAGCGTCCGTGACGGGAAAGATGATGATCCTCAGGTAGCGGGCAGACGTTCCATGGAGGGCGGGGTGTGCACTCGCACACCCCGCCGCAGTTACGAGAGCATCCAAACTACGATGCGAGGTCGTCGGCGATCGAGCCACCGGTATCCGTGACCGCGTCGGCTCGCCGGTCCAGGAGCCATACCTCGGTCGGGATCGTTCCCAGTTCGCCCGGCTGGGCCTTCACGTAGGACTCCACGATGATCTCGCCGCCGCCTTCTCCACCTCCGGGATCGTCGCCGTCGCTGCAGGAGGAACCCGGTTCGCACTCGTTGCGCTTGGGATAGCTGGCGAGTGACATCAAGCACTCCCTCCCGTCGCGTACCGTCAGGCACTTGTAGTAGATGTACCACTCGACGGTGGCCCCGTTGGGGCGCCGCGGGCCCGGCTGCTCGCCGCTCCGCTCATGGGCGGAGCCGCCGTCCGGTGGACCACACTCGGATCCGAAGTCGCAGAGATCCCAGACGTCGGCGTTCCGCTCGGCCGTGAAGACCTCGTAGAAGCCACATCCGGCGGATCCGCAGCCGCGGATCACGCGCCAGTGCGACCCCGGGGGACCGACGGCCAGGTTGGCCACGACCGCCAGCGACGCACCGAAGTACCGGGGTCGTAAGACCGCAGGAACCTCCAGCACGATGAACGGCGACTGCAGCTCGGGTGCGAGCGTCTCGGCGTAGATGAAGTCGTCTCCTGACTGGACCGATTCGAACGCGAACGCCGGCAGTCCGCTCCAGGAGAAGATGCTCGCGGTGCTCGCGAGCAAGATGCGGTCGGCGTCGATGTTCGCGCCGACGAACGATGACAGATGCTGAGCGAGCTGTGCCACCGGATCGATCCGAGCCTCGACCTCGTTCGTCGCGTGGTCGTCCGAGCGCACGATCGGACGATCCGAACAGCCGATCGTGACGCCGGCGGCCAGGACGGCCGCGAGTCCTAGTCGCGTCGCCTGATGAGGGGATAGAGTGCACATCTTCGAGCCTCCCTTCTCGGTGGGCCTGACACTGCGGGCGACTCGTTGAATCAGACGTCCTGGGGCACCGAAGCGAACGGAATACACGGACTCTCGATGACGCGCACGTAGGGAGGAGCGGGATCCGGATGCGATCGGCGAGCTCGGGACGCCCGATGGCGCGCAGGTCGGTGACGAGTCGGCGGAGAAGCACGTTCTGGGCCGAAGGCGGGAGTACGAGGCGCAGTTCCTGGATCGGGGCGATGACGACTACGAACGTGAGCGTTCCAGGCGTAGAATGGAGTCGACGCGAGGCCGGGAAGCTGTGCGGCTGCCACCCTTAAGCGAGGAGGTCGCGAGCGTGGAGCCTCCCCGACTTGTACGCCGGCGTGGTTGCCGGTCCCTCATGCCCGGCGGCACCCTTCTGCTCCTCGGCGTGCTTGGATGGTCGTGTAACGATGGATCGACCGGGCGGATGACGACGGGAGCCCAGCGGACACGCTCCTGGCGGTCGACAGCTACAATCTCCCAGCCGGCGAGACCGCGGAATTCCCCGCGGGTTTCGCGATCGTGGCCACCGACAGCGTCGACATTGCCGGTGAGCTGATCGTCCGTACGTCACGGCCCGGTGACTTCACCATCCGTGTGCTCGGGGGCGTTCTCCGCGTCAGCGGCCGTGTGGCCGTGGAGGAGGCTTCGGAGATCCGGAAGAGGGGATCTGTCCGCGCACCCGCGGAGAGCGGCGGATCGCGCCCGGGAACGCGGCTGTTCCTCATCGTCGACCGACCGGGCGGACACATCGTCATCAACCCGGGCGCCCAGCTCGAGTCCGGGAATGGACGCGACGCACGCGACGAGACGCTCATCACGGGCGTTCGACATGTCGGTTCGGTCGGCGCTCCGGGTTGGCGACATCGTTCTTCGAGCGCGCGGCGGCTCCATCGTCCTGCAGGACGTGGCGAGGCCGCCACGACCGGTCTTCGTGCTGGGACGGGGCGGACACGGGGCCAACGTCACGGTCAACCGAAGCGACTTTCAGACCAGCGACACCATGCTGGAGGTCATTGCGGGACGAGGCGGGGACTCGGGCATCCTGATGCTGGAGGCGGACGTGATCACGGGTGTCCCTTCCGTGGAGGAGATCGGAACCGAGGTCGAGCCTCTCGCCGGCGGAGCCGGAGGCGACGGCGGTTACGTGATGTGGCACAACAGCAACAGGCCTCTGTTCTCGGGAGTCGGGAGCATCACGACCACCTACCCGCTCGAGGAGATCGTGTTCCGTGGGGGGGGACGGAGGTAACGGCACAATCCAGGGCGGCGACGGCGGCTTCGCCGCCTACTGGAGCTTGCGGGTGATCAACGAACGCGGCGACCCCATCACCTCGGTCTCGGTGAACGGCGGCAACGGCGGCGATGTATTCGCTTCAACCATCCCCATCGGGTTGGCCCAGGGGGGCGAGGGCGGTGAGTACATGGCCCTCGGAAACCACGGCTGGAGCGGGGCCCCCGCCGACAGCGCAGGTCCCATCCGCGGGGCCGACGGCGGTGACGTCGAGGGACGCGGCGGAAACGGCGGCGATGTCGGAGACGACGTGGCGTTTCGAAACGCCATCGGGGGAGACGGCGGCAACAGCGAGCTTGCGCGCACCGCGCTCCTGGCCGAGCTCAGGGAGCTCGGCTACTCGTGGGTGGGCACACCGGACCTGGAGGACCACTCCGCACAGTGGATCGTGGCGGGCCTACCGGGAAGCGGAGGTGACAGCGACTGCGACGGCTGTCCAGGCGGGGACAGTGGAAGCTCGGGGACCGCCGTGGGGATCGGCGGGGACGGTGGCAGCGTCCCGATCCGTGGCGGCGCGCGGGGCGGCCGCGGAGGGGACGTGTGGGAGGTGCTCAGCTACCTTCCCGACGATCCGGACGGGTTTGCATCGATTCGCGGGGGCGACGGAAGTCCCCCGGGAACCGGAGGCTGCTTTCAAGCCGCACTGGCGTCGCCGGGATTGGGAGGCGCGGGCTTCCTCCCCGGCGATGACGGCGTCTATCTGGATCTGTGGGATGCGGGCTCCCCGGTGTGCTGGCCGGATGGAGAGCCGTGCGGCGAGGGCCTCACGTGTGCTCCCGGTGGACGGTGCTTCGAGCAGGTGGGAGCGTTGTTCACCGCCTCCGAGATCAGAACGGGGGAGTGCGTCGACACGTCCCGCGGCGTCACCGAGATTCGAAGGACGTCGCTCGACCAGACGGGGTTGCTGGGCTTCGATGGGGTCGTCATGGACTGGGTATGGACCGTCGAGGAGACTCACCACTCCTATTTCGAGGTCCAGTCCGACGCGGGCACCTTCGTGATCACCGACACGACGTGGACGACCACCAGGCAGCTCCAGGGGAAGGAGTCCGGTGCGGTGTCTCCGCTTACCGAGCCCAAGTGTTTCCCCCCCGACGGGGCCCTCTATCTTCCGAACAACGGCACCTTCAACCACGTCAGCACCGTGCTCCAGGGTGAGGACGTGATCTGCACGAACACCGTCGTCCTGAGCTACAGCGGCTGCAATCCGCTGACATACTTCGCCGGAGTGGAGACGGGAGGCATCTACGACGTCGGAGACTGGGAGTGCTGTCCCATCCCGACGTACACCGGTGGTGACGGCTGCCCCTAGGTCCTCGCTCAGTGAACGACGACGAGCTTGCGCGTCGCGACGCGTCGGCCGTCGACGACCAGATTCGCGAAATACACCCCGGGAGCGAGCATGTTGTGGCGGTCATCTCGACCGTCCCAGACAACCACGTGTCGCCCGGCGTCCCACCGCCCCGAGGCGAGCGTTCGCAGCGATCGACCGCCGAGGTCGTGTATGCCCAGCTCGACCCGGCCGGCAGCCGGCATGGTGAGTGTCAGGGATGCTCCCGGTCGGATCGGATTTGCGCCGACCTGGAGGCGAAGGCCGGCATCGAGGCCGGGGGACTCACTCGCCAGCGGTGCCGGCAACGCCGTGGCCAGGTCGGCCTCCTCCCAACCGGTTTCCGGGATGTGCAGCCAGGGGCCGTGGCTCTGGTACGGGGCACGCGTCGGGTCGAGCCGGCATCGGGCGCGCCAGTGATAGGACGTCGACGCCACGAGTCCGCCGATCGTGATGTCGAACGCCGCCGAGCCGGTCACGCCCGTATCGACGATGTCTCCGAGCAGCGTCCCAATGCCGTCGAAGGGAACGCCCACCGGCTTGACCTCGACCTCCAGCTGAAGATCGGTACGGCCCACGACAGACGGGAGCGTCGCCCGGAGTCGGAACTCGTTCTCGCTGTCCGATCGTGCGCCGGGTGGGATCGGCGTGATGCCGTCGGTGCGGAGCTGTCGCAGCGCGACGTTTCGGCCGGGACCCGAGTTGCCCAGGAAGAGGAGCGCGCGTCCCTCGTCGACGTATGTGCCGTCGTACAGGTGCGCGGTCGCGACGATGTCGGCGTAACCGTCGCCGTTCACGTCACCGACTCCGGCGAGGCGTCGCCCGAGCTCCTCGCCAGTCTGCTCGCCCGAGAAGCCCCAGGGAGCGGTCGCGGCCGTGCCCGTCAGTCCCGACGGTGAGCCGAGGAACGCGAAGACGCGCCCGCCATCGGCCACCACGTCGTCGAACAGGGAGGCGCCGACCACCACGTCCGCGAACCCGTCGCCGTTGAGATCTCCTGCGCCGGAGACGGCGATCCCCATGTACCCCAGCGTCTGATCGCTCTCCACCGACCAGGCCGGAGCGGCATCGAGTCCCGACGGACCGCCGTGATAGACGTAGGCACGTCCCTCGTCGGTGTTCCCCGCGTTGTACTTGTACGTGCCCACGATCACGTCGGCATACCCGTCGCCGTTGACGTCGCCGGCGGCGGCGAGTTCTCGGCCGAACCAGGCCTCGGTCTGGTCACCCTCCGCCGTCCAGGCAGGGACGTCGGACACGCCGCCCGGTCCACCGAGGTAGAGATACACGATCCCCTCATCGGAGTGACCGCCGTCCTGGTAGTAGGCCCCGGCGATCACGTCCGCGTAGCCGTCGGCGTTCACGTCGCCGGCCGTGGAGACCGCGATGCCGAGCCGGCCGTCGGCCTGCCCGCCGTCGATGACCACGGCGGGTGTCGACTCGAGTCCCGTGGCCGATCCGTGGTAGACGACGACGCGTCCATCGTCGACGTCGGCGCCGTCGTGCAGGTACGCGCCGATGACGACGTCGGCGTAGCCGTCGGCGTTCACGTCGCCGGCGCCGCTCACCGACACGCCGAAGGCGGCGTTCATCTGACCGCCCTCGGCGAACCAGTCGGGCGTGAGCGACGGGCCGGACGGCGAGCCGTGGTACACGTACACGAATCCCTCGTCGGCCTCGCCGTCCTCGTACCCGAACGCGCCGACGATGAGATCGCCGAAGCCGTCGCCGTTCACGTCGCCCGCGCCTGCGATGTCGTAGCCGAGGAACGCATCGACCTGATCCCCGTCGACCGTCCACGAGGGTGTCGGCTCGAGTCCGTTGGCGTTTCCGCGGAACAGGTAGGCGCGTCCCTCGCCGAGCTCACCATCGTCGAACGCGGCACCTCCGATGATGACGTCGGCGAATCCGTCGCCGTCCACGTCGCCGGCGCGCGCCACGTTGAGACCGATCCCGCCGTCGGTCTGCCCGGTGGTCATCGTCCAGGAATCCACGTCCGGTACGTCGGCCGACCCGTAGTAGGCGTACGCGGCACCCACGCCGTTCTCGCTCGGAGACCCCACGAGGACGTCCGAGAAGCCGTCGTCATCGACGTCTCCGGCGCCGGCCACGGCGGCGCCGAACACGGAGCCGTCATGTGCCCCGGTCACGGTCCAGCTCGGTTCGTCGTCGAGCAGGCCGTCCGACCGTCCGAGGTAGATCGACGCTTCCCCGAAGCCGTAGACGGACCCGACGATGATGTCCGCCAGGCCGTCACCGTTCACATCGCCGGCCGATCCGACATCTTCACCGATCGGGTTTGCCGCGTCGCCGACGATGGCGTCCCGTATGTCCAGCCCCGACGGGGATCCGAGGTAGAGCGCCACCAGCCCGACGTCGTCGAGCCCATCGTTGTAGCCGGCCGCGCCCACGGCCACGTCCGCATAGCCGTCTCCATCGTAGTCGCCCACGCTGGCGATGGCGGTGCCCAGATACGCGGAGTCCTCGTGCCACTGGCCCGCCCATGCCGGCGTGGGCAGCAGTCCCTGCGACGACCCCAGATAGAGGAAGATCCGCCCCGGGTCGGTGTCTCCGAGGTAGTCGTGAAACGGCGCCCCGACGACGACGTCGGAGTAGCCATCGCCGTTCACGTCGGTCGCGACCAGGGCACGACCGAACCGAGCTCCTGGCTCGTTACGCTCGGCAATCCAGTCGGGGAAGACGCTGGGACCGGTCGCCGACCCGTGATGGACGAACACGCGGCCCTCGCCGTTGTAGCCGGGAGCGCCGAGGATCACGTCGTCGTAACCGTCACCGTTCACGTCGCCACCACCGAGCGACCACCCGAGGTTCGCGCTGAACCGATCGCCGTACACGACCCACGACGGCGTCGACTCGAGTCCGATGGCCGAGCCCAGGTAGAGGGCCACCCGTCCCTCGTCGACCTCGATGCGATCGTGAAAGGCCGCACAGATCAGCACGTCGGAGTAGCCGTCGCCGTTCACGTCGCCCGCCGTGGCGACCGAGGTACCGAGGCTCTCCTGACTCTGCACACCCTCGACGGACCACGCCGGCGAGGTGAGAAGCCCCGTGGGTGAGCCGTGGTACACGTAGACGACGCCGCCCTCGTTGTACGTGGAGTCGTGGTCCGCAGCGGAGACGATGACGTCCGAATGACCGTCGCCGTTCACGTCCCCGGCCGTGGCCATGGCCCATCCCATGAGACCGGACGACTGAGTGCCGGACACTCTCCAGTCGTACGTGACATCGATCGCGTGGCCGGCTCGATCGGAGGACCGGACGGGCGACGCCATCACGACACTGACCAGGATCACGGCGACGAGCGGGGAATGCAGCGGTCGGAAAGCGCCGGGATCGTTCATCGAGCTCCCACGGATGCCAGAGTCGGTGTCGGCGGCTGCCCATCCTCGTGGTGGCTGGACATCCGGGAATCGGAGACGCGGTCGGCGCCGGCCAACAAGAGGTCCAATTCTACACGGAAGCCATGAGTGCGGGACCAAAAACGTGCACCCACGGACGCAACCAGGACTCCGTGTGCGTCGATGGAGCTCCCGAGCAGGCGAAAGGTTGATAGGAGGAGCCATCGATTCTCGGACTGGATGAGGGAGGCCGGGCCCGAACGCCCGGCGCGATGGACGCACGGTTGGACCGGGCCCCTGCGCGGCCTGCCGTATCGACGCAGGAGGAGACTCGATGGTGACGACGCCCTGGCTCCGGACCGCCTGCGCGGCAGCGACAGCAGCGGCGCTCTCGACTCCGACCGCGGGTCTGGCGGATCACGCCGACCTTCCGCCCACGTGTCCCGACTACATCTACTACGGCAACAACCCCGGCGACAGCGAGGCACCCGACTGGAGCGAGCAAGCACAGGGTGTGGCGCACGACGAGGACCACTGGTACTTCAGCCAGAAGACCCAGCTGTTCAAGTACGAGGCGGCATGGTCCCCGCGAGATGACGGGGACGACGCGGGCTTGCTTCTCCACGTCGGCATTCCCCAGCGGATGAATGACGAGGTGGCCGAGCTCCCGGACTGGGCTCACGAAGAGTACGATCACTTCGGCGACCCCGATCAGTATCGCGGGTACCTCTTCATGCCCATCGAGACCGGCCCGGAATCCTATCTCTTCGAGGACATATACGTCCGCCGGTCGGCACTCGGCGTGTTTCGGACGTCGGATCTCTCCCTCGTGGATTACGTCGAGATGACCCACCTCCTCCCGGATCCCGATCAGCAGACACGCTCGGGCTGGATCGCCGTCGATCCTGTGGCCTCGGCGTTCGATCCGATGGGGAGGATCATCCTCTACTCCAGCAACAGCACGATCGAGGAATCGCGGCCGATGATCCGTTACGCCCTGGACATCGAGAAGCTCGAGGACACGGCCACGTCCGGGGACTTTCTCGAGTTCGTCGAGTACGTCCGGCTGCGAGAGACCGGCGGCGCGCCCGTCACCTTTCCGTATCGGACCA
The DNA here is from genome assembly GCA_965224245.1 of Candidatus Eiseniibacteriota bacterium. Classification (GTDB taxonomy): domain Bacteria; phylum Eisenbacteria; class RBG-16-71-46; order CAZAMP01; family CAZAMP01; genus CBDCYW01. Next base: position 10,258 of record OZ245046.1, read on the forward strand.
TGCAGGGTGGCGTCTTCACGCCGTGGGGAGATCTCTATCTCTCGAACGGCAACGCACGGGACTCCCACTACGATCAGCGTGGAGGCATCCACCTGTTCCGCCGGACCGGCGTCAGCGAGGCGTTCGAGCTGGTGCAGCAGTCACAGCAGGACGGAGACCCTGGAGACCACACGTTCACGTTCGAGTATCACCCGGGGCTCTCGGGGTTCTATCAGGAGCCGGAGGGCATCGACTGGTGGAATCGACGACCCGGCTCCGACTCCCCGTATCCGGGGCAGCTTCACGCCATCCTGCTCGACAACCAGGTCGACGACGACAACATCTGGCTCAAGCACTATGAGGTCACGTACACCTGCGTCCTCGAAGAGGACCGGGACATCGATGGCGTCCCCGACGGTGAGGAGGCGTACACGTACAACACGAGTCCCCTCCTGTGGGACACCGACCTGGACGGACTCGGTGACGGAGTGGAGATCGACGTCCTCGGGACCGATCCCCTGCAGATGGACACCGACGGGGACGGCACGACCGACGGTGACGAGGACCATGACCTGGATGGGCTCACGAATCTCGGGGAGCTGACCGGGGAGAGCCGGACCGATCCCGCGGATCCCGACACGGACGACGACGGGCTCCTGGACGGGGAGGAGGACGCGAACGCGAATTCGCGGGTCGATGCGGGTGAGACGGACCCCAACGACCCGGACACCGACGATGACGGAGTCTCCGATGGCGACGAGCTGCTCGCGGGCACCGATCCCCTCGGCGCGGACACCGACGGTGACGGCTTGAACGATGGCGAGGAGGTGCTGTCCGGGACGGATCCCCTGGATCCGGATACCGACGACGACGAGCTGACCGACGGCTTCGAGGTGGCCCTGGGGCTCGATCCCACCGACCCCGATGGCGACGGCGATGGCATCGTGGACGGGGAGGACGTGGAGTGGCTGCAGGACGCCGTCGCGGCGCTCCCCGGATCGGCTTTCCTGGATGCCCAGGAGGGACTCCGGTCCGCGATGCTGGTGCTCCTCGACAACGTCGAGCGAGCCGTGCTGCGGAGCGACCCGGCGACGGCACGTCAGCTCCTGAACACGCTGCTGGCGAGGCTCGATGGGTGCGGCGACGCCCCCGATGGTAGTGACTGGATCGTCACGTGTGACGATCAGGACGCGTTGCGTGAGCTCGTCGAGACGCTTCTGTTCAACCTCGCCGGTGAGTCCGCGAGAGCGTCGGTGGCCGCTGCCGGGGCGGCGTCGTCAGGATCGACACTGCTCGCACCGCGCATGCTCTCGAACGGATCGGTCGAGCTGGGCTATGAGCTGGGGGAACGCGTCGCGGTCGTGCTCGAGATCTTCGACGCCGCCGGGCGTCGCGTGCACGCGATGGACGAGGGGGTTCGGTCGCCGGGTCGCCATCGGCTGCGATGGGATGGTCGACGCCGCTCCGACCGGCCGACACCCACGGGTGTCTACATCGTGCGTCTCCACGCCGGCGCGGACGTGCGGACACGAAAGCTCGTTCTCACCCGATGACTCTCGCAGTGAGCCTGCACGACGCATCTGAGGCCGTTGGAATTCTCGGATACCGGGCGACAGCCCAGCCAGCAGCGGTACGGCGACTCGTACCCGTCCTCGGCCCCGTCGCTCGCGTCACCTCGTCAACACGAGCCGGCGCGAGGCCGTGACACCCGACTCCGTCTCGAGCCGGATGACGTACACGCCGGGTGCCACACGACGATCCCTGTCGTCTCGGCCGTCCCATCGCGCGGCGTGTCGTCCGGTCGCGACGTTGCGGGGCTCGACGAGATGACGCACGAGCCGTCCGGTCGCGTCGAAGACCGCGACCTCGGCGAGACCCGGTCCGGTGACGTCGAACGTGACGGTGGTGGATCCCGAGAACGGGTTCGGGTGAGCGGCGAGAATCGCGGGGACCACTGCCGACGATGGGGGCGCCGGAGCGACGAGAAGAGGACATTCGGCGGTGTCCAGGCGGTACGTGACCACCCCGTCGCCGCCACCGAGGTGACCGACGGCGAGTACCTCGTCGATCAGGGACACGGCCCAGCCGAAATGATCCAGTGTCGGCTCCTCGAGCTTCGTGAGCGGCGCCCAGGATACACCGTCGAACTGGAATGCGTAGGCCGCCCCTGCATTGTAGTCGCCGGCCACGAGGAGATCTCCGTAGAAGTCCATTTCCCAGGCGAAGCCTGCGAGGTCCGACGCGGCGTCCCATGCGGAGAGCGTCGTCGAATGGATCCACTCGACGCCGTCATGCCGGTAGAGCTGGCAGCGTCCGGGGCCGTCCGCGGTGGTGAACTCCGAGATCGCCATGCGCGTGTTCGCCTGGCCGGAGGTGTCGATGACGATGTCGTCACCGAAGCTGATCGACGGCTCCGGTGGCAGGATCTCCTGCGTCTGGCTCCAGCTCGCGGTGGCTCCGTACTCGAAGACCCAGGCCGCTCCCCAGCTTCCGTCGTCGATCTGTGCGCCCCAGTCCGTCACCGCGATCGTCAGGCTCTTCCCGATGTCGACGCTCTGACCGAACGCCCCGAGGGACAGGATCTGCGGTCCCGGCGTGGGCGCCAGGTCGTCGACGTGCTCGATGGAGGCGCCCGTGTCCCGATAGATCGCAACGTGCGAGTCCTCGCCAGCCGTGGCACCGATGGCGAAGTAGAAGTCGTTGACCAGGTCCATCGCGAAGCCCCAGCAGGACACGGGCGACATGGTCTCCGGCGGCGGCAGTCGCGTTCGCTGGGCCCAGGTCGCACCGTCGAGCTCGAAGACGTAGACGGCTGCATCGTCGGTGAAGGCGTTGTTGGCCACGAGTGCGAGGTCCGAACCGATGACGACCCGAGACCCGAACTGCGCGCTGGGCGCGGGATCGGAGGGGAAGAGCTTCTGCTCCAGATTCCAGTCGGTCCCATCCCAGCGATGGACGTAGGCTGCACCGGCAAGCGATCCGTTGTCGTCGTGATCGGGTGCACCGGTGATCATGACGTATGAGTCACTGATGGGGTCGAAGCCAACGTCGACTGCGGCGTAACCGAATCGGCCCGGATCCGGCGGCTCGACGACATCCTCGACACAGACGTGGCAGGGCTGGGTCGTGATCTGGATCGAGACGTCTCTCGGCTGTCCGGCGGCGTAGAACACCGGCTGAGGCTGCTCGCCCGCGAGCGTCGCGAACCAGACCTGGCCGCCGTCGCTTGCTCCCGTGCTCCAGTACAGCCAGCCCTCGGACGAGTCCACCTCGATGTAGCGCGGGCTTTCGAGGCCGTCGAGGACCCGCGTTCTCGTCCCGTCGACGAGCGAGATGCGCCAGATCTCTCCAGCCAGCCACTCGGTCCAGTAGAGGTAGCGGGCGTCCTCGTCCAGCGCGAGGTCCCAGGGCGAGTCCAAGCCGGGCACCACGGGGAACACGGCCGAGCCATCGAAGTTCGCGGAGTAGATCACGCCGCCGTCGCGCTCGGCCCAGTAGATCCTCCCGTCCGCCTGATCCAGCTCGATCCCCATCGGATGCGACGAGCTCCCGATCGTCTCGCGTCCCGTCCCGTCCAGGTTCGAGCGCTGAACCTCGTTGATGTCGATGTCGGTCCAGTAGAGCTTCCCTCCGACCGGATCGATCTCCACCTCGCGGGGGCGTAGGAGGCCGGTCGTGATGATCGGTACCACGTTCATGCCATCGAGGTCCGCGCGATAGATCGCATCCGCGACCTCGTCGGTCCAGTACACGTGGCCGGCAGCGGGATCCAGCGCAAGGCCGAAGGGCGCAGAGAGCCCGGTGACGATCTCGGTCATGTCCGAGGGGTTGCCGGTCTGGGCGAACACGATGGCGTCGAGATCGTCGTCCGCCCACCAGATGTATCGCTCCGTGTCGCACGGAGTACCCGCCAGGGTCGCGGTTCCCGACAGCGCGACCATCAGCACGGCGATGGTCAACCGGGTATGTCTCGCCATTCGTTCATCCTCCAGGACGTGCGCAGTGCCGGTCGTGTCCGGAAGTCGGCCGCCTCGTCAGATCGTGTCCGATGCACGTCTGGGCTCGATCCATGAGGCAGCGGCGTCGTCGAAACGCCGTCGGGACGAAGCTGACTCGACCTGTCCTCGGAGCCGTCCCCGGAGATCGACAGTTCATCCCGGATGGGTTGCTCTCGCCACTACGCGAGAAGACTCCGGGAAGGCGGTCAGCGAATCCGACGAGTAGGGGTTACACAGGCCAAGTGCCTTGACACCAAGGCTTTGGAGGTGTGATCGGATCTGGTGGCGTGTGGTGTGGCAGGGGTGACCGGGCGGCGTCGTTCAGGTGACGGAGGCGATCTCGAACGACGTCATTCGGTCCCGGACCCGGAACCCGGGTCCACTAGACCTTCTCGACCTCGACGAGTGTGTCGTGAAAGTCGCCGCCGCCACCCAGGTCACTCAGCCCGTCCGCGGTCAGCGCGTTCGCGGAGGAGCCGTCCGGGCTCAGCGAGGCCCACCATCCCGATGGGATGACGACACAGCCGGGACGACACCGTGTGCCGACCTTCACCCTCAGTCGAATGCTGCCGCGATCGTTGTACACGCGTACCAGATCGCCGTCACCGAGCGCGCGAACAGAGGCATCGTCGGTGTGAATGTCGAGCAGCGGCTCGCCCTCCGCCTTCAGATGACGGGAAACGTTCGCATAACTCGAGTTCAAAAAGTGCAGAGTCGATTTCGGAGTCAGCAGACTCAACGGATACCGCGTCGCGAGCGCCATCTCTCCGGCGGGACTCTCCGGCGCCGGCTCGAAGGTCGGAAGCGGGTCCAATCCGTGAGCGACCAGTGCTTCGGCGTAGAACTCGCATTTCCCGGATGGCGTGGGAAAGCCGCCTTCCGCAAACGGACGCGGATCCCGCGACAGATCGAGTGCCGCCCACCCGTCCTTCGCCAGCTGCTCGAACGTGATCCCCTTCAGGTACGGGTGATCGCTCTTCAGCGCGGTGCGTATGAGGCTCTCGTCGGATTCCTGCAGGTAGGGCTCATCGAGACCCAAGTGTGTCGAGAGGCGCCTGAAGAACTCGGTGTTCGACTTCGCCTCGCCGACCGGGTCGATCGCGGGCTGGTTCAGGGAGAGATAGGTGTGGCCCCACGACCAGTGAAGATCCCAGTGCTCGACCTGCGTGGTCGCCGGAAACACATAGTCCGCGTGACGTGCCGTGTCCGTGAGAAACTGCTCGATGACGACGGTGAACAGGTCTTCTCGTCGCAGGCCGGTCAGGACCCGATTCTGATTCGGGGTGATGGCCGCGGGGTTGCTGTTGTAGACGAACAGGGCCTCGATGGGCGGATCGAGACTCGAGTCGGTCAGAGCCCGACCGAGCTGGACCATGTTGATGGAACGGATCGACGGATCCTCGAGCTCGGGCATCTCGATCGCTTGATGGTTCAATGCCTCGAAGAAGGGTTGGGCCGTCATGTGAACGAGTCCACCCCCTTGCTCTCGCCAGGCTCCCACGAGAGCCGGTAGACAGGCGATCGTGCGCAACGTCATCGCACCGTTCGCGCGATGCTCCATTCCCACGAGAGTACGAATCGTGGCCGGGCGGACGGTCGCGTAGGCGCGCGCGAGCTCCACGATCTCGGTGCGGGACAGACCGGTGATCTCCGACACCCGCTCCGGCGGGTACCCGGCGATCCGGTCACGCAATCGATCGAAGCCGACCGTGTGTTGCGCGATGTACGTCTCGTCGTGCAGGCCCTCGACGACGATGACGTGCATCATTCCCAGGGCGAGGGCGGCATCCGTTCCGGGGCGGGGACGCACATGCCAGTCGGCTCGCGCCGCCGTCCGGGTCTCGACCGGGTCGACCACCACGACGGTGGCTCCGTTCCTTTTCGCCTGGGCGATGAAAGGCCAGAGGTGGAGGTTCGTGACCACGGTGTTCGTGCCCCACAGAACGATGAGCCGACCATGGACGGTGTCCTCAGGTGCGACTCCGAAGGTCGTTCCCAGTGTGGCCGCGATCCCACTCGCGCTGGCGTTTCCACAGATCGCTCGTTGCAGCCGGGTCGCGCCCAGCCGGGCGAAGAAACGACGATCGAGCGACGCACCCTGGATCATTCCCTGGGTGCCCATGTAGCTGTAGGGAAGAACCGCCGTCGGATCGTGTCGATCGATGATGTGGGTGAGTCTCGACGCGACGTCGCCGAGCGCGTCGTCCCAGCTCACCCGCTCGAAGCGACCCTCACCTTTCGCGCCCACGCGCCTCAGGGGATGGAGCAGACGCTCCGGGCTGTAGACGCGATCCTCCAGATACCGGTTGACCTTGGCGCAGAGGCCACCTCGCGTGAATGGATGGTTCCCGTCGCCGGCGAGCGTGACGGCCTTTCCGTCGTCGACCGTTACATCCCAGGCGCACGTGTCGGGGCAATCGTGAGGGCACACGCCGCGGATCGATCTGAGGATATCGTCTCTCATGATGCCAAGAGGAGAGCACAGATGGAGGGTGAGTTCACTCGCTTTGTCGCGGGCGGGCTCATCGCAAGGGACGGATGTCCGGCCCGAGTGTGCGATCTGACCCGCACTGGACGCACCAGGCGGGTACGTGACCCGACCGACGGCGCCGATGGCTTACCGCGGGTGGTTCAGAGCAACACCCCGAGCAGCATCGTCACGTAGAACGATCCCGTCGTTGCCGCCTCCGCCGAGAGAAACTGCCGATGTGCGCGGGCGAGCTCCTCGGATGGTGACGCCGAGGATTCCACCACCAGCCGCGTGAACCTGGGTTCGATCACCTTGTCGATGAGTGGGCCCATCACCCAGACGAGACCGACGAGGATCAGCTTGGTGATCATCAGGCCGGTGAAGCCTTGACCCAGGACCACCATCCAGGCGGCGCCGGAGAGTGTCAGGATTGCCAGCCCGGACACGATCAATCGGGTGACGACCGGGGATACCTGGATGTAGTGAGCGGCGAACGTGATGTCGCCTCTGCACCGGAGCAGCAGGGCCACTTTCACGGTTGCGGAACCGACCGCCAAGGCGAGACCAATCAGGTGGACGAGTGCCAACAACGCGTGTGTCGTCACGACGAGCCCCCTTTGTGATCACCTGCATGGATGTTGCGCGATCTCACGCTATCCGATGCAAACGAGACGCTGCCGAGCGTCATTCCAACGTCCCATGGCTCACCTGCCGGGCCAGCTGTCAGCGCCGTAGCTCGGCAACCTCTTCCAGCGCTGCCGAGAACTCGTCGACGACTCCGTCGTGCTCCGTCAGCAGGTGGCCGGCGCCCGGAATGAAGTGAGCCTTGCAGTTCGGGATCGACTCCGCCAACCGCTCGCCCATGGCCCGAGGCACGACGGTATCCGCTTCGCCGTGCCACAGGTAGACCTGAACACCGATGGCACCGAGGTCGAATCCCCATGACCGGCCGGTCAGCGCCAACGGTCCGTCGTCGGCGTGAGCGTTGCCACCCTGCCTGTATGCTTCGCGTAGGTCGCGAGCGATGGCCTCGCGGAACGTGTCATCGGCCATCAGCTCCCGGTCCGGCGGCGACATCGCGCGCGTGATGTGGTCGAGGACGCGATCAGGATCCTTCTCGAACGTTGCCGCGAAGGACACGATCCCTCGCTTGACGAGGCCCGGTGCGATCCGGCCCAGGAGCACCCCGAGTCGGTTCCCGAGCGACATTCCGCGTGTCGCCCCGCGAAACCCCGCCGGGGACGGCGACGCCAGCAGAAGGGCCGCGGTCACTCGCTCCGGGAGCCGGTACGCGCAGGCGAGAGCGTGAGGGCCGCCTCCGGAGACACCTGAGACGGTGAACCGCTGCAGGCGGAGGCCATCGGCCAGGGCGGCGACGTCGTCGGCCCAGTCGAGGAGCGTCCGACCTGGTTTGGGGTCGGAGAGGCCGTAACCCGGGCGCTCGGGAAGAACGAAGCGGACACCGGGGATGCGGCCCAGGGCGTCGCGTTCGGTGAGAACGAAGCGGGAGCCGGGCGTCCCGTGAAAGAACAGCAGCGGGTGTCCGTCCGCATCCCCGAGCTCCGCGTACCCGAGGCGACGACCGTCGGCGAGCGTGAGGGTGTGGTCCAGGTTTCCGGCCACGAGTCGAAGACCTCCCGGAATGAGCGTTGCGGCGGTGGAGATTCGCCGAGGGGCTTTGCCTTCCAGGTTGAACGACATCGCGCCGCATGTCGTTTCACGATGTGCGGCTCCGTGAGATCCCGGTGCAATCGACGCGCGCCACTACTCGCTCACGCGTTGCTGAAAATGCGTCGCGACCCGTGGGCTCGGTCGAGTCCCAATTCGTTCGCAACGACCACAGCCATCGTGTGGTCTGGGATGGTGCGCCGAGGACCAGAAGATCGGCGGGCGGTGTTTACTTCGTCCGGGGTCAGTGGAAGGAACGTCTACGCGACCCCCGCCGCGTGTACTTGCCACAGCGCGACCGAACGTCACGCAGACGCAGCCTCTCCCCCGAGCGCCGACTGCACGCCCGGGACGTGCCCAGGGGGCCGGCCCATGATCCCACGTCGCGGATCGGTCCGACGGGGCTGGAGACCGGGGCTACCGGAACCGCACTCGCTCGGCCCGCACGAGATCTCCCGAGCGAGCCGAGCGCAGATGCGCCACATGACGACCGTCGAGGACGGAGAACGTCAGCGACAGCATTGTCCATTCACGCCGGTGTGCAAGAAATGCCGCTGGAACTCCACGAAATCTGGGAGATCCACCAGTCCGCTGCAATCGAAGTCTCCGCAGTACGCCGGCGTGAGAAAGAGAGAGCTGAACAACACGAAGTCCGTCAGGTTGACGGTTCCATTCTCGTCCAGATCGGGGCTCCTGTTGCCGGCCGAGGTGGAGCTCACGATGTAGCCGTCACCAGCCGGGCAGTTCAGGCGGCAGCCCGGACAGAACCTGACGTCGTCGATGTAGAACTCCTGCCCTCCGATGGCAAGGGCGTCGACCACACCGTCGATGTGGATGACCCCGCATCCTCCGCCAGTCGGCACGACATTGACGGGCAACCCACCGAGGGCGGCGGGCAGTGACCACACGTCAGGGGCGACGACGCACGCACCGTTCACCGCGAGGCTCACGGTCCCGCCGTAGTATCCGAAGTGAATGTCCACGCAGGCCGATGGCATCCTCAAGTCGAAGTCGAGGGTGACGTTGTTGAGCCACATGTCCTGTCCGGTCCGGCAGGCGAGCCCACCGATCTCGACCCGGGCGAACCCACTGGTCACCGGCGGGACACATGGTCCGGGTGTGTAGACGAAGTCTCCGACTTTCAACGTCACCCCGGGGTCGGCCACGAAGACGTCACCGCTGATGTACGTGCTTCCGGCCGGCAAGTCTTCGAACCGGACGGCCCTGCAGGGCTGGGCCTCTGCGATCGTGGCTGTTGAAAGAGCGAGCAAGGTGATGCCTGCGAGTAGCTGCTTCTTCATGGGGCGTCCTCCCGGCATTGACGTGTGGCACGACTGCGAAGCGGATCCTCTCTGCGATCCGAACCAGATTCGGATTCTACCACGGACTCCAATGCTGTTCACCGTCCCGATGGCCATTACCTCGTAGTGATGTTAGTCGCCGTGGTGTCCGGGAATGTGATCTCGGCAGTTTGCGTGCCGTCACAGACTCGTCGGCTGATCGAATTCGCCTACCTTCAGCTGGCTGCCGGCCAGCGATTTGGCAGTGGATCGGGACGCTTGCGGACTGTCTTGATCACCACATCTGATTAGAAAACGAGCTGGACCTTGACCGTCAAGATGTCGGGAGACCGATCAAGCCGGCGCCAGAACAGCCGACCGGCACCGTCTACCGCATTCGCACGACCGGCACCGCCGGGTAGCGACCGTGCTCCAGCCGAACGAAATAGACACCGTTCGGTAGGTCTCGCCCCGCCCGGTCCCGGCCATCCCACACGACGCTGGAGCGGCGCGAGCCGGTCGCTCCCTCGAGCCGGCGGACCTCACGCCCGAAGACGTCGAACACGCGCACCTCCGCGTCGTCTTCCCCGAGAGGAAGAAGGATGCGTACATGGCTGCGGAACGGGCTTCCGACCGCGCTCAACCCGAACGGTTTCGCCGCGCCGCCCGTCGGGGTCGACAGCGGATCCAGCTCGACGAGCATGTAGGCACGATTCGAGCCGTCGTCGCCTGCGAGCGCCGTGCTCAGAGAACCACACACGAGCAGGATCTCGGTTCCGGACATGCGATGGCGCATGTCCGTGACCACCTGAAGCTGGACCATCGGATCGATCGGAATCGAGAGCAAATCCCGCACGTCGTAAGCAGAGAAGTCGCCCGGTGCGTCCTCACGCCACACGCATGCCGTCCGATCACTACCCATTGCGTGAGAGCTCCCGCCGTACGAGAGTTCGCCCGGCGGCCACGTCCCGCTGTGAACCACGGCGTCGGGGTACCCGGCCAGCGGCATCAGCTCCTGCGTCATCCAGGTCGTTTCCTCGTAGTGGATCGAGCCAATCCAGTGGCCTTCGGCCGAGCGAGATCGTCCCGCATACATGGGCGCTTCCCCGGGTGGCGTGCGAACGGTGGCCAGAATGGCACTTCCTCCTCCGCCCAGGTCGGGGATCACCTCCACTGTCCACTGTTCCCCGGCGTCGCGAAGCCAGCGCACGGCGTGCTCCACGCCATCGCTGTCGATCGCGACGCCGGCCACGGACAGCGGCATCGCGGTGAGGGCACGTGCTTCACACGGTCGATCCAGAGCCAGCGGAGGAAGCGGCACGACGGACCACGCACCCGCCGGTCCGGGTCGGGACCACACGACGGCTCTCCGGAGACCGCCGGCGTCACTCGACCACCCGACGAACATCTCGTTGCCATCGACCTCGGCACCGGCGAACTCCTCGCCCTGCTGACCGCCGATGTGGGGAAGCACGTCGACCCACCAGGGGCCCTCACCGAACCGGCCCCACACCAGCGGCATGACCTCCCCCGTGCCGTACCGGATCACGCCGGCGACTCGATCGTATCCATCGTAGCTGTAGCCGCAGCGGGCTTCCTCTGTCTTGTCGACCTCGTCGGGCATGAACTCGGGGAGCAAGGTGAAGGAGCTCGCAGGAGCGTCATTGAGATTCATGTTCCAGATTCCCGCCAAAGGCTTGCCGAGGTACCGGTGTCCCGCCAGGCCGGAAACAGCGTCCACGTCGAACCCGGCGTCGCGGCCGTCATCCCGTTCACTGATCGGGTGCTTGAAGAGACCCGCCTGCCCGACGATCCGGATGACCATCCCGGGTGGCTCATCGATGAACCCGTGACCCCAGGCGGCCTCGATGCCGGTAGATTCGTTGGGATCGAAGATCGGATCGGTGAGGTCGATGGGGTCGAAGATGATGATCTGTGCATGCGCGACTCCAGCTGGGACGCCGGCTGCAAGCAGGATCATCGCCAGTGTGTTGACCGTCGTCATGTCGCACTCCTTCCCGTGTAAGGCCCCGATCGGCAGAGGGCTCGTCGTGGCTCTGGCGAGGGGTCACTCCACGACGAGCAACCGACGTGTCTCCGTGAGCTCGCGCAGTTCGAGATGGCGGCCGTGCAGGTCGTCCGAGATGTGCCCCGTGCTCGGTGCGCGCGTCTCACTGGACCGCGTACGCACCCGGAGACGGGTGGCGGCGTGCACGTGGACCGCTCCACTGAGACAGGCGGGATCAGGATCGCCCGTGTGCAAACGCCGCGAGCCGGTGTCGCTGCGCGACGAGCTCGACCAGACGCGGAGGGGACCACGGGCGATCCTTGTAAATCAATGCCTGGTAATGCGGTAGGCTCCCGGCGCTTCCAGGCAGCCGTGCTCGCACGCCTTCAACGTGTCCGGATGAGCCGCTCCACGGACTCGTGCGTCCCGGCCCGGAGGCGCAGGAAGTAGACCCCGGGCGAGACCCGAGTGCGACGGGCGTCGCGACCGTCCCAGGCCAGCTGATGGCGGCCGGCCCCCTGCTCTCCGTGGTCCCGATGAAGGACCACTCGACCGGATGCGTCGAAGATGTCGAGCGACACCGGGCTCGCCGACGGCAAGACGTACGTGAGAACGGCGCCTGCACGCGTGGGATTCGGATGCACCCCACTCACGAGCGACCGGACGAGCAGCTGGGCATCATCCACGCCCACCGGTCCGCTTGTCTCGATCCCGATCTCGCGAAGGATCGGCGAGGCATCCGGACCTCCGGAGCTGAGCGAAACTCGATACTGAACGTACCGGACCGACGGATCGACGACGTCTCCGAACGGCGTCCCGCTGGACGGAACTCGCATGAAAGCTCCGAGGTCTTCGGGATCGTCGGAGCCACGGATCTCCACCTCGAGCGACGTGACTTCCGGCACGTCGGCGTCCCACGCAATCACGCCCCAGTCCGGAGCTGCGCCCCCGTCGAGGATCGAGCTTCTGAGGGTTCCGTCGGACACGAAGTCGGTCAGCGTGTACGCCGCGACCTGTACGCCGACATCGGAGACGTCCTCGAAGCCGGCCACGAGCTCGGGTTTGCCGTCGCGGTCCACGTCACCGGACCCGGCCCACGGGTTGCTGGGTGTCGCGAGGTCGACGTAGGAGAGGTTCCACGACGCTCCGTCACCCAGGTTCTCGGACCACGCCAGCTGCCCTGCCGTCGCACCGGATTCCTTTGCACTGACCGCGTCGAGGTCTCCATCACCGTCGAGGTCCGCGAGGTCGACGTTGAAGCCCCTGAAGAACGGGCCCACCACGAACGCACTCCAAGACGCTCCCTTACCGTCGTTCAGCCACGCCACGAGAACCGAGTTGTTGATCCCGCTGCCCACGAAATCGATGTCGCCATCGCCGTCCAGGTCGCCCACGTCGAAGTAGCCAGCGCCCTGGATCGTCGGGGAGATCTCGTGCCGGCTCCAGCTGTCGCCACTGCCGTCGAGGCTCTCGAACCACTCGAAGCGGTCATAGCCGGACACGATCAGATCGAGGTCCCCGTCGCCGTCCACGTCGACCGGATAGCCCTCGAAGGCATCACCGAAGTCGCCCGAGACATCGTGCTGGCTCCACGTCTCGCCACTGCCGTCCTGGTTCTCGAACCACACCACGTCTGCTTCTTGCTCGTACACGCCATCGGTGAGGGTGGAGCAACCGATCACGTCGAGGTCGCCGTCTCCATCGATGTCTCCGGCGGCCACGTGGTTCGCGCCCCAGAAGAGCTCACCGAGCTCGCGCTTCTCCCAGACCCCTCCGGCTCCGTCGAGGTTCTCGAACCATGCATACCGACCATTCCGGTTGGAAGGAGGCGGCGGGGGTGGATCGATCTCTCCATAGAAGGCGGAGGCAATCACGTCCAGATCTCCGTCGTCGTCGAGGTCGGCGGCGTCGACGTGCCAGGCCCCGTAGAGCTCCTCGGTGATCACGGTGCGCATCCAGCTTCCGTGGCCATCGTTCTGCCAGACGTACACACCGCCCCGGCGATCATCCGGGTCGAAAGGCGAGATGACGGCATCGGAGACGACCACGTCGGCGAAGTCGTCACCGGTGACGTCGGCCACGGCGAGGCGCTTGGGACGGTCGGTGTCGACGATCAGCACGTCCCGAGGAGAATCCAGGCGGGGCGCCGAGCGGAGCGCGAGCTGTCCGGCCACTGATCGCCAGGCGAGATCGCCCGCGTCGAACCGAGTGCCGAACTCGGGCAGGGGGCCGGCTTCGTCGGGACCGCCACTCCAGTCGGTCTGCGTGCCTCGACCGTGGACGTTCCCGGGGACCAGTGCGAGGGTCAGCAAGCAGGGAACGAGGAAACGACTCCAGCTCTTCATCGTCAGCGACCTCCCGTGTGGAGTCTCCCGCGAGACGGCGACTCCGTTCTTCGACTGTCCGCCAGCGCGTCCCGCTGGCGTTTCACGACGGCCGCACGAGCCACCGATCGCGCTTCTTGCCATCAAAGCTGGTTACGACGGTTAGGTCGAGAGGGTTCCCGATTATCCGGCAATATGTGTCTTGATGGTTAGGTCGAAGTCGGGCTCGGAAGGACCGGCACGCCGGGCCGAGCGCCGTGACCCGGGCCGAGCCGAGGAATCGCAGATTCGTGGATTGATTCGATCCCGATCGAGGTGTTCCCATTTAGGCCACACCAGAGCGACCGCCGATCGAACGCCTGATCGAGGAGGCATCGCCATGGACCGTGTGCACGCCCTCCGACACCCTTCCGGGACCGTGATGGGCCCCGTGCTGGTGCTGACGCTGGCGCTGGCCGGCGCCGCCACGGCAGGACCCCGGATCTGCAACATCCCAGACGACGCGCCGCTTCCTTCTCACGTCCTCGACGCGCTGGCACAGCCCGACAGGGGTCCCGAGCCCCCCTGGGGGTACGGTCGCCTCCTGGACATGACCCTCGCGAACCGTCGAGCACTTCGCGCGGGTCAGATCGACCCGGCGGAAGCCGAGACCCGCGGCGGGACCCTCGTCGGAGGGTCCCGGAAGATCCCGGTGTTTCCCGTTCTGTATGCAAACACCGGCTCGGCGCCCTACGCGACGACCGAGCTCGACAAGCAGCTCTTCAGCGGCCCCTGGTCGACGGGCACGATGCGCGACTTCTACAGCGAGATCTCCTACGGCAACTTCTCCCTCGGCGGGGAGGTCTACGACTGGTACACGCTGGACGAGAACGACACGTACTACGAGGGATCCGGACAGGGGTTGAGCACGGCAACCGATCGCACCGACGAGCTGATGATCGAGGTGCTCGACGCCCGTGACGGAGCGATCGACTTCGGTCAGTTCGACAACGACGGACCCGACGGCATCCCGAACTCCGCCGACGATGACGGCTATGTCGACTTCGTGGCCTTCATCCATCCCGAGCGCGACGGGGCGTGCAGCGTGGAGCCCAACAACATCTGGGCGCACGCGTGGTTCCTCAGCAACTGGACCGGGAGCTACTACGAAACGGACGATCCGTCATCGGTGGCGGGCGTGTCCAACGTCCGGATCGACTCCTACTTCATCTCCGGCGGGCTCAAGTGCGACGGGACGACTCAGGCGGGGATCGGGACGATGTCCCACGAGTTCGGTCACGCGCTGGGGATCAAGGACCTGTACGACACCACGCCGGCCGGCGCTCCGAACTCGGAGGGCCTCGGGCACTGGGGTCTCATGGCGGCCGGGAACTGGAACGACCAGGATCATCCCGCCCACATGTGCGCGTGGTCGAAGGAGCGCCTGGGCTGGCTCTCGTACTTCAACGTGACCCAGAAGGCCGAGGAGCTCTGCCTGCCGCCCGTCGAGACACATCCGGTCGCGGTGCGACTCTGGACGCACGGGGAGTTCGGGGCGGAGTACTTCGTGGTCGAGAACCGGCAGCCGATCGGCTTCGACGATCAGCTGCACGGGCAGGGACTGGTGATCTATCACGTGGACGAAGACGTCTACGACGCGAACGAATCGTTGAACACCGTGCAGGGGGACGAGGCCCACAAGTCGATCGACGTGGAGTGCGCCGACGCGACGACCGCTGCCCACGTGGCGAACGCCGACGACCTCGACACGCTCGCCAACCGCGGTGACGCGGCCGACGTCTGGTGCCCGGACACGCAGACGGACTTCACGTCCTCGTCGGTGCCCGACACGCGATCCTACTCCGGTGTCGACACCGAGGTGGCCGTCCGTGGGATCGATTCCTGCGACGGGCGCTCCGGCGACGGGTGGATCTGCGCGCAGTACGAGGTGGGCGTGCCGTTCGCGGCGGACCTGTGCATGGTCGATTGCGCGAGCGACGGGTGCGCGGAGATCAGCGCGTGCGGCCGCTGGTGGGCCAGTCCCGATCTCTGGATCGACAACGACGACGACGGCGACGACGACTTCCCGGCCGAGGGTGTCGACAATCACCTCTGGTTCCGGGTAAAGAACGATGGGCCGGACGATCTCTCCGGGGTCTCGGTGTCGCTGTACTACGCGGACCCGTCGATGGGGCTCCTGTTCCCGTCCACCGGAGCGCTCATCGACACGAAGGTCATCGATGCGATCGGGGCGGGCATGGAGGTCGAGGACTACGTCGTCTTCAGCTACCCGACGACACCCGAGTTCGTCGACCACTACTGCATCGGCGCCATCGCCACGCACGCGCTCGACCCGCAGAACAGCGAGTACCCGCCGAACGACAACAACGTGGCCCAGATCAATCACCAGGTCCTGGTCGAACGGGCCAGCGCCCTCGCCGGTGTGGTGGGCGCCGAATGCGGACCCTTCGAGAAGAAGTCCGTCATCAACCTGCTCGGCTGCGGCCGGCACTCGGGGGTGACCGCCGTCGTGAGGGCGGGATCGTATCCCGAATACGACGACGTCGTGCTTCCCGACGGATGGAACGTCTTCTTCGATCCCGGACCGTACTTCCTCGCCGAGTGCGAGCCGGTACCGCTGCTCGTGGAGGTGAACGCGCCGGTGACGAGCCATGGCGACTTTGCGTATCTACCGCTGACACTCGTCGACCAGCAGACCGGCGAGCCCATCGGCGGCGTGATCATGGAGTACCATGTCGACTGCCTGGAGCCGTCCTGGGACGGTGGGGCCGTGCAGTGTCTCGAGCCGCGCGGCGACGACCTCGAGGGACCGACCGTCATGCTCGAGTGGAACCCGGTCGAGCACGACGTGGCGGGGAACCCCGAGACGATCCAGTACTACGAGGTCTGGCGACAGGACAACATGGGAGGATCGCTCACGCACCTCGCGGACGTGGCGGTGGATGCCGAGCCGGATCTGCCTCGCTTCCAGTTCTACGACGATCCGCTCCTCGATCTGGGGTGGGAGTGGACGTACTACGTGCGCGGGGTCGACTGGGCGGACATCCCGGGGGCCTTCTCGTCACCGATGATCGCCGACTGCGCGGCGCTGGCAGTGGGCGAGACGCCGGGGCTGGCCGTCATCCGGCTCGACCAGAACCACCCGAACCCGTTCAACCCGCACACGACGATCAGGTTCTCGCTCGACGCCGCGGCACGCGTGCGCATCGAGATCCTGGACCTCACCGGTCGCCTGGTGCGAACGATCGTGGATCGGGCCTTCGACGAAGGGGACTGGGCGACGGACTGGGATGGCACCGACACCCACGGAGAGCCGGTACCGTCGGGCGTGTACATGTACGCGCTGCGTACCGGAGGTGACATCCGGACCCGCAAGATGATCGTGCTCAGGTGATTTCCCCAGCCGCCGCCGCCGGCGGGTCCGTCGTCGGCGGCTCTTCGGACAGCGCGGGGACCCGGCGGGCGTACCGTCGACGAAGCCGACGCCTCTAGAGTGCATCCGAGACGCCTGAGAACGGGATGCCGCCGAGCCTTGCCAGGTCGTGGTGCCAGGTCGCGATGTCGTCTCGATCGAAGGCGGACAGGCGATCGTGCCCACAGGCGCGAGCCATCACCTTCATGAGATCCACGGAGCTGGTCAGGAACCGCGCGAGTTGCTCCGCACTTCGGTCTATCTGAAGCCGCTGTCGCAGCTCGGGCTTCTGAGTTGCGACACCGGCCGGGCAGTTGTTCGTGTTGCAGATCCGGGCGGCCACACAGCCGATGGCCTGCATGGCCGAGTTGGCCAGAGCGATCCCGTCGGCGCCCAGGGCCATGGCCTTGACGAAGTCCGGCGGCACCCGCAGTCCACCGGTGGCGATCAGCGTGACGCAGCCGCTGGCGCCTTGCCGGTCGAGATGACGGCGGGCCCGCGCCAGAGCGGGAATGGACGGCACCGAGATGTGGTCTCTGAAGATCAGCGGCGCGGCGCCGGTGCCACCACCTCGACCGTCGAGAATGATGTAGTCCGCTCCCGCCTGCAGAGCGAACTCGATGTCGCGCTCGATGTGATTTGCGCTCAGCTTGAACCCGATCGGGATCCCACCGGTGAGCTCACGGACGCGATCTCCGAAGGCTCGGAAGTCCGCCACCGTGCGCAGGTCGCGAAACGTCGCCGGCGATACTGCGGGAGTCCCCGGCTCGATTCCCCTGACCTCCGCGATCTTCCCGACGTTCTTCTCACCCGGGAGGTGACCACCGGTGCCGGTCTTGGCCCCTTGCCCGCCTTTGAAGTGAAATGCCTGCAACTTGGAGAGCAACTCCTCGTCGTAGCCGAACTTCGCCGACGCGAGCTCGTAGAAGTACCGTGAGTTGGCCTGTTGCTCCTCGGGCAGCATCCCGCCCTCACCGGAGCAGATACCGGTTCCGGCGAGCTCGGCGCCTTTCGCCAGCGCCACCTTCGCCTCCTCGGACAGCGCCCCGAAGCTCATGTCCGAAACGAACAAGGGTATGTCGAGCGTGAGAGGCTTACTTGCCTCGGGGCCGATGACCAGGCGGCTGTCGACCGGAGCATCGTCGAGCAGTGGCTTCCGGGCCATCTGGCCGACGATGATCTGGATGTCGTCCCAGTGTGGCAGATCCTTGCGTGGCACACCCATCGCACCCATCGGCCCGTGGCTCCCGAGCCGCTTCAAGCCCTCCTTCGCGAGCTGATGCACGTAGGCCACCGTTGGCTCCTCTGGAGTGGCCTTGGCCTCGGGTGTGTCGCCCGTTCGTTCGAGCCGAAACTCATGACCAACCTCATCCGCCGGTACCTGCGCATGGCTGCCGTCGCAGAAGGGTGCGTTCGCCGTCTGCTTGCATTGGCACAGGTGTGCCGAGCCGTCCTCGTCCGCCTCGAAGGTCAGTGGCGTGATGGCGGTGCCGGCGTGACTGCCGTCACAGAAGGGCTGGCTCCTGGACCTACCGCAGCGACAGAAGTGGTAGCGCTTGCCGGCCTCGAGGTTGACGGCTTTCGGTTTGTTGTCGGACACGATGGGTTCGGCCATCAGTGGGCCCCCTTTCTTCCCTGTCACGAACTTCGGAGTACCCTACCCGTGCATCACATGGGCTCCGCCACCGATCAGTCATGGGAGGTGTGCGCCCACGAACGGACGATCCATCGGCGTCATCCCGAGAATCTCCTCTACAAAGATATTGACGAATCAAAATACATGAAACAGACTTCGTATGTCAAGGAGGATCCCGATGATGGCCCGAGACGCCAGGACCCAGCGAAACGGCCACTGGACCTTTCTCAGCAACCACGCGCACGTCCTGGTGTGCCTCCGGCGCAGCCGCCATCCGCGTGTCCGGGACATTGCCGAGGCGGTTGGGATCACCGAACGGGCCGTGCTCCTCATTCTCTCCGATCTCGAGGCGGAGGGTATCGTGGAGCGTGTTCGAGAAGGACGTCGAAACCACTACGTCCTGAATCTCGAGACGCCTCTCCGTCATCCCTTGGAGGCACACCGATCGGTCCGGCAGCTTCTGGACATGGTAGGGGACGAGCGACGCCGATCGCGGGGTCCCGTACCAAAGGCAGCGAGCGTTTCGCCGGAGAAGACGACTCGCCGGAAGCGGCGCCGAGCGCACGACTGACGCCGCCACGACGATCGACGCGTGGCCAGAAGGGCCGCACGTCCGGCCGCATCTCGTATCAGTAATCTGAGCCACTCGATGGCGACACCATGGGGAATCGGAAACGAAGTGCCACTTGATTGCTGTCGTCGGTGTTGTCTTCGCCGGCTTCGGAGCCACTGCCGTCCAGGCATCGCCGGTCGCGGATGTCCTCACCCGGGAGGAGCAGGCCGCCCTCACCCCGGACCAGGTCCTGGCCGAACTGAAGGCGGGTAACGAGAGATTCGTCCGCGACGCTCTCACCAGTCGGGATTATCGGGCTCAGATGGAGGCTACATCGACGGGCCAGTATCCCATGGCGACCGTGCTCTCCTGCCTTGACAGCCGTGTGCCGGTGGAGATCATCTTCGACAGAGGTATAGGCGACCTCTTCGTCGGTCGGGTGGCGGGCAATGTCGATGACGAGAACATGCTCGGCAGCTTCGAGTTCGCGACCGGGATCGCGGGATCGAAGCTCGTCGTGGTCCTCGGGCATACCTCGTGTGGAGCGGTGAAGGGAGCGATCGATCGCGAGGCCGTCGCGGACCTGAGCTACGAGAACCTCGACGAGCTGGTCGAGGTCATCAATCCCGCCGTCGAGGCGGCTCTCAAAGAGGGCGAAGAGCGATCCTCGAAGAACAGCGATCTCGTGGATCGCGCGGTCCGGCAAAACGTCGCCATGACCATCGAGCGTATCCGAGACAAGAGCCCCGATCTCAGGAAGATGGAGGACGAGGGGAGGATCCGCATCGTGGGCGCGATCTACGACCTCGCGACCGGAAGGATTTCATGGCTGTGAGCAAGGGCAGTCGATTTGGAGCTCGCCGCCGCCTTCGTGCCCGGGCGAGTCCCGTCGCGCGTCGTGCGGTGAAGGCTTGATGCCGTTTCCGACCGCATCCGTGTCGGTCACGTGTGAACGTGTGCGGCAGCCGGGGAGCGTCCGGTGACCCGCTCACGCGTCGGAATGCACCCGGTTCTGCCGTGGGATCTCTTTGGTCCGATCCTCGCCGTGCACTTTCTCGGCACCCTCGGCTTCTCGCTGGCGGTTCCCTTCCTGGTCTTCATCGTCAACGATCTCGGAGGCGCGAGCTGGACCTATGGGCTGGTCGGTGCAACGTACTCGGCCTTTCAGCTCTTCGGCGCACCACTCCTGGGTCGCTGGTCGGATCGAACCGGGCGAAGACCCGTGCTCGTCACCACTCAGGTGGGGACGCTGGCGGCATGGTTGCTCCTGCTCGTCGCGCTGTCGCTCCCGGTGACCGGTCTCATCGAGGTTGCCGGCGCGACGCTGACGGTTCCCTTGCTGCTGGTCTTCCTGGCGCGCGCGCTCGACGGCGGCACCGGCGGCAACATCTCGGTGGCCAATGCGTACGTTGCGGACCTGACTCGCGATGCCCCGGAGCTTCGTCAGGTGGCCTTCGGCCGCATGGCCATGGCCGCGAGCCTGGGCTTCGTCATCGGCCCCGCCGGGGCCGGCCTCCTGGGGAGCACGGCGTGGGGACCCAGGCTACCGATCGCCGTCGCCGCCGGCTTTGCTGCGCTCACCACCGCCGTGATCATTCTCAGGCTCGACGAGCCAGCCAGGCGCTGCCCGAAGGGGCCGCCGGTCCCAGGCGCTCTCGAAGCGGGCCTCAATCAGCAGGCGAAGCCCTGCGACCGGGCGCCTGAGAAAGCCGCGCTGTGGAGAGCCCTCGTGGCCGGAGCAGCCACACCGGTTCTCGTGGCGACCTTCCTGCTCTTTCTCGCCTTCAACTTCTTCTACGCGGCGTTCCCGGTGTACGCCACACAGGTGTATGCATGGCAGGCCGGTGAGATCGGTGTCTTCTTCGCCGTCCTGTCCGGGATGATGCTGATCGCTCAGGGCCCCCTGCTCACACACGCGTCCCGGCGACTCCGCCCGAACGTGATCTTCGCGGTGGGGGTGGGCCTTCTGGCGCTCGCATTCCTGGCTTTCCAGCTTCGATCAGGACCTCTCGCCTATGTCGGTGCCGTCGGCTTCGCGCTGGGCAACGGCCTGTCCTGGCCGGTCTTTCAGGCTCGAGTCGCGGAAATCGGCGGTGAGATGCAAGGCGTCGTACAGGGAGCCGTCACCAGCGCCAGCAGTCTCGCCAGCATTGCGGGACTGGTCATCGGAGGGCTCCTCTATCCGGCGCTGGGCGGCTACCTGTTCGTCGTGGCGGCGGGAATCTTCGCGCTGACGCTGGCGCTCACGCCCGTGTGGTTCGGGGTCGTGAGGGCTCCGTAGGATCGAGTAGCGGGCCGAGCTTTGACCTGGCTCCCGTGGGGCGCTTCGCGGAGCCCGACGTGCCCCTCCCTGATCTTCCACTTTGTTGCCGAATCCATGAACGTCTTGCCGTGAACTTCGGTTCCTCCGGACTCGGTCACGTACCTGCTGGAGGCCCCGTGGAGTTCTACGAGATCGGGGATCCGAGCCACACGACCATCGCGACCCTGGATGCGGCGGAGGTCTTCGTGGTGGCTGGTGACGGCCCGATTCCCGTGCCGCCATCTGCCGAAGCGGCGCTGGTCCCGGTTCGTTTCACTCCCAACCCCGCGACGACCGGCGGTGTCTTCTCGTACATGGTGAGGGACACGCCGGTGAACATCGCCATACCAGCAGTCGATGATGCAAACGCATCATGGGCGGGTGCGCGCCCCTTGCGTAGAGTGCAGCGGTACGAGCGGCCAACCCTCGCCTTGCTGGGTCTGCGTTCCGAGCAGTCGAGAAGACGAAGTGCCGCCCCAGCGCGACGAGTCGCCGCGGTTCCTTCCGGGAAAGGGGTGGAATCTATGAACACCTTCGCGTCCATGGCTGCAATCGCGGCGATCACTCTCGCCATCGGCGTCGTTCCTTCGGAGTCGGTGGTGAGCGCGTCATCGGTCGAGGGTTTCCCGATGCGTCGATGACCCTCTACCCGATGACCTACGCCATCACCGGACCCAAGGAGAAGTACCGAGACTTCTACGATCGCATGATGGGACCGGCCGGCCGGCGAACCTTCGACGTGATCGAGCAGCTCGACGACCTTCTCGCCGACCGGGGCTACGACAGGTGTGACATCTCAGATGTCTCTTTCGACTTTGCCCGAGAGCAGGATGGTCGAGTCGATCGTGCCGCGACCTTCGGGACCTTCGTCGGTGAGCAGGAACTCGCCACGGACTACGCGCTGTGTGTCGACGTGGTCGTTCATCTGGAGAAGAGCTGGCAAGAGGTCTACGCCGTGATGGTCGATGCCGGCGGTCGCGTCGTCTGGCAGGACAGCCGGAGGCCCGGCGATTCCGCCTTCGACCAGTACATGACGGGCGGACCCGAGAAGGCCTGCGTCCTCGTGAGCGAGATGCTGGTGCCGGTCATGGGTCTGGATCAGCTCTCGCCCCCGGAGCTCTCGGCAGCGAGGAAGCAGGCGCTCGAGCAGATACGTGCGGAGGAGCCGCCGGATCGAGGGGAGCTCGACGCCATGGAGGAGCGTCTGACCTCGATGAAGGCGGCCGGCCCGGCGGCCACCGTGACCGTCTACCCACCCCGCGTACAAGGAGAGAGGACGGACGCAGGCGGAGCCACCAGCATTGCGACAGCTCTGACCGAGGCCGAGCTCTGCACGGCGACGGCGGCGACCGACGGCCCCCTCCTCGAGGGCGCGGGCTGGACCAGCGAGCCCAAGGTACTCTGGCTCTACGCCAACGCTGCGAAGGGCTACGTGCACGAGCACCCGCCGGCCAGCGACTACGTCCTCTTCGCGGACTACTGGATGGCGCCCAGCGGGGACGTGTGGGCCGTCCACTTCGTCGTTCTGGACCGCGACGGCGAGTGGGTCCTCGTCGATCTTCAGAACGACCACCACCCGGACTTTCGACGCATCGCGCATACCACCATCGAGGAGTGCAACGAGCTCGTCGTCGCGAGGATGAAAGCCAGGACTCGATGACCACACATGCCGGAAAACGGCGTGCCGGTCGAAAGCCTCGCCATCCCGTGGGTGATCGGCGTTGCAGGTGCAGAACGACGTAGCGCACTTCGCGGAGAGCCCGTACTGGGTATCCTCATTCGATCCGGAGGGCTCTCCGGGTGAGGTCGACACGGGCGGTGTACGTCTCCACGTCGCCGGCCGGCACCTGTAGTCGACTGCATTCACTCGACCACACAAGTGACGACCGACACACCCATCCCGACGATCACGTTTCATCAGAAGCTCGACCGCGCCGTGGATCCCGGTCCACACGGCCCGCACGGCCCGTGACGGACTCGTGGGCTCGTCGCGGCATCGACGGCTGCTCGAGTTCCACGATCGGAGAGGAGCGCGAAACTCGATCGATCTTTCGATACCACGGGATCAAGAAAGAGAACACTCCCGTTAGAAACAGACGACACCCTGACCGAACCGCGCGCGCCATGACCGCAATCGAACTCCGAGGCGACGGCAAGGTCCCTGGCCTTCCCCGGGATGGGATCGAGCGATGCGCCACGTGTCCACCGGACGTGCGGTCGAGGACTCGATCGTCCGATCCGGCAACCGATCCCCGGTCTCGATCGGGGGTCATCGTCCCAGCTTCGAGGAGAGCCAGACCATGCGCCGACTCACTATGCTCCTGGGTGTGACGACCCTGTCAGCAGGCGTGCTCGCGAGCTGCGATCGCGAATCCACGATCACGTCGCCCGCCGACCAGACGCAGGCTCGTGACGCGATCATGGCCACGACGGGGGCCGTGTTCACGATGACGAACGCAGCCGACGGCAACGAGATCATCCAGTTCGCCCGCGGTGCGGACGGATCCCTCGTCGAGGTGGATCGTGTCTCGACCGGCGGCCTCGGGACCGGCGGTGGACTCGGCAACCAGGGTGGCGTCGTTCGTTCGCAGAGCGGGAACGATCTCTTCACCGTCAACGCCGGCAGCAACCAGGTGGCTGCACTTCACCACGGAGGCGGCCTCCTGACGCTCGTCGACGTGGCCGACACCGGAAACGACAACCCGATCAGCGTCACGACGTCGGGGGACCTCGTCTACGTCGTGAATACCGGCACCGATGCCGTGGCCGGCAGCATCACCGGCTTCCGGTATGACGGGAGCCAGCTGACGCCGATCGCGGGCTCGACGAGGATGCTCAGTGGCGTGGGATCCGCGCCGGCGCAGATCGAGTTCTCACCGGCCGGGGATGCGCTGGTGGTGACCGAGAAGGCCACCAACCAGATCCTCGTCTTCCCGGTCGCGTCGGACGGCGTCGCTGGCGACGCGGTCATCAACGCATCGGAGGGAATGACCCCGTTCGGCTTCACGTTCACCCGGAAGGGCCGGCTTCTCGTGTCCGAGGCCTTCGGCGGCATGGAAGGGCTCAGCGCGGCCTCGTCCTATGAGCTGCTGGGGACCTCCCTCGTGCCGATCTCCTCGTCGGTGCCGAGCGGCGAGTCGGCCGCGTGCTGGCTCATCGGCAGCGTGAACGAGCGCTACGCGTACGTCACGAACACCCGCTCCGGGTCAGTGTCGTCCTACACGATCGAGCCCGATGGCGGCCTGTCGCTTCTCGATGCCCAGGCGTCGGTCATCGACGGCTCGCGTCCCCTGGATGCCGTCTTCAGCCGGAACGGACGGTACCTGTTCGTCCTGCGGAACGGCTCGCACGAGATCGGCGCCTATCGCGTGAACGCCGACGGCGGTCTCGCGGAGCTGACGGCCATCTCGGTTCCGGAGGGTGTGAACGGCCTCGCCGCCTTCTGATCCAGCGCCAGGCACGAGTCGCTGAGCGGGGCCTCCGACGCCGGTCGCGGTGCGGGGTTCCGCTTGGCGACTGACGGCTCCTCGTCACCGATGACCCACCTTCGTCGCTCGGCCATCCGTGTGCGCACCACGATCGGAGGACCGCGTGCGGTCGGTCACACTGCTTCCGCTCCAGTGGTGCACTTGCATCATTGCCGGTCTGGCGGCGTCCCACTAGCCTCGATCGTGACCAGGTCGATTCGTGTACGACCTCACGGGAACGTCGCGTGCGACTGCCGATCCTCCTCATTGCGCTGGTCTCGACGTCCATGCACTGCGCGGGCCGGTCCGTCCCCCGGTCCGGCGACCTCGTCCGGATCACGACGGACGAGGACGGGCAACAGATTCTGGAAGGAACGCTCGCGTGGATCCGGAACGACACGCTGGCGGTGAGAACCGACGGAGGCCTGAGACACGTCGCCTCGAACGCCGTCGGCCAGCTCGAGCTGCTCACGTCAGGCAACCACGCGGCGCGAGGCGCTCTCGTCGGTGTCGGGGTGGGCGGCCTCGTCGCGGTCTCCGTCGCGATGAGCGCCGAGAGCGCCGGGCCGGGCGGTGGAGCGGTCATCCCCGTGGTCTTCCTCAGCCTTCCGGCCGGCTGGATGGTGGGCGCCACGGTCGGTGCGTTCGTGCGGCGCGACCTCTGGATCGTCGTCGATCATCGCGGTGGACGGCTGGAGGTCGAGCCGAGGATTCCCGAGCCTCCGCCCGTGGCCGAGCCACCGGAACCCACACGAATCCGGCGGGGTCGCCGAAGGCGGTGACCTCGTCGAGAGAAGACGACGGTCGAGCTGACCGTCGATGGGGGCGAGCGACTCCAAATGATGCACTCGCATCATGGCGTGGACGAGCGGCGCTAGCGCAACATGAGTGTGCCGACCGAGACCTCGTGACGATCCACGCCTGAGGGCGATCGTGGCGTGGGCACGCCATGGCATGGTCCACGGGCGGCACGGGTAGCGAAATCGTGGCGAGCAGACAGAGTCTCACATCCGCGCGTTGCAGGGGTCGTCTGCGTCTCAGGAGGTGTCTTCATGCGTCTCGCCAGGGTCTTGGTTGCGACCGGTTCGCTCATCGTCATCGCCGCTTCGGCTTCCGCGAATCCACCGCTCGAGGGGGAGTACTCCAGCACCGCCGGTGACATTCTGGAAGGGCGGGGCTCGGAGTCCTGGCCCGGAGGCTCCGACTTCGAGGTCGGCGATGCGCTCAATCTGGAGTCGTGGGACGGATCGGAACTCGGGACCGAGTGGTACATTCGCTGTCCGGCCATCTGTGATGACCCCGAGCTCCTGGTGGACACCGTCGACGGGGCCGGAAACGGGTTCCAGATCTGGCAGAGCTACTACTGCGGCGGGGTCCTGTGGCTCAACGGTGACGGTGGTGAGCCCTGGTCGGGTGGAGCGGACGAGTACGTGGCCGACATCGACGTCCTGATCCAGATCACGACCATTCAGTTCGTCGCGTTCGAACCGGTAGGCTGGGTGACCGATCTCAACATGAACGGCGTGTTCTCGGAGTACGGCCCGTCCTGCATCGAGCTGTTTCTGGCCAACACCGAGCGGGTGGGCGACACCGCGACCGGGGACTTTCCTGCCGGCTATCCCGACCTCGTGGGGGGCGCCGAGTGCTCGGCCGAGGACATGGGTAGCGCGTGGGACGTGGAGGACATCACCATGAGCATCATCGGTCCCTGCGTCACGCCCACCGAGAACGTCACCTGGGGCAAGATCAAGAACACGTACCGCTGACCGGAACGCCGCTCAGGGCGAGGCGTCGGGGGCCACCCCGGCGCCTCTTTCGTTTTGGCGCTGCGGCCACCGGTGATCGGTCGAGTCGCTTGACCTCGAGGTGGGCGAGAGTGGTCAGATCGATGGCGTTGGTGTCACAATTGCGCAGGTGATGTCCTCGAATCGGAGATACACGTGCGCGAGCGGTCCATCGAGCTGGCCATCATCGCCCCCGACGGGGTGAGCCCGACGTCGATCGAGGGGCCCGAGCCGGACCTTCTCCGCACGGCTGGCCCCGGTCTACCCGAGCTTCCGATCTCACGGCTGCACCTGGGAAGCGAGCTGTGCGAGCAGCGACTCCCCACGGTGTCCGAGCTCGCACCCGGAGTCGCGGCGGCCCGCGAGCGGGGTCTGGCCGTGACGCTCGTGACACCTCCCGTGACGGACGTGGGGCTGAACCGGGTGCGCCGATTGCTCGATCACCTCTCCACGCTGGGTGACGAGACGATCGAGATCGTGGCCAACGACTGGGGAGTCCTCTACGAAGTCGCCGGGAGACGACCGACCTTCGAGCCCGTCCTCGGTCGCCTGATGACCCCCACGTTGCGCGATCCTCGGCTGGGCCACCGGCTCGTGGCCGCGATGGGGCTGCCGGAGGCGGTGCGCGAGGCCTTCCGGGCCACGCGCGTGGGGAACCCTCACTTCGCCGACATGCTCACCACGTTCGGCGTCTCACGGATCGAGCTCGACAATCTGGTGCAAGGCGGGCCGCCGGATCTCTCCGGCACCCGCTTCCGCGGATCGCTGCACCTGCCGTGGGGCGTCGTCGCGACCGGACGCCTCTGTCGCATGGCCGACGGGCCCGGCAGGGACCCGGGCGACGTCTCGCATCCGGCCTGCAGCCGTCCCTGCGCCGCCATCGGGTTCGACCAGGGCACCGTTCCCGGCGGCTCGAGGCTGATGGAGGTCGGCAACACGCTGTTCTTCCGGACTCCCGACGAGGGGATCCTCGCCGCGATCCGCGATGCGCCCGCCCGCGGCATCGATCGACTTCTGGTCACCCCGTCGGCGCCGCTGTCCGGAAGCCGGCGCCCTGTGGCCATCGGCGACGGATCGGAGCGGCCGCGCCGTCCTCTCCGCTCGCGAGCGTCCCGCGCGCCCCGGGCCACCGCATCCCCGACGCCACCCCGGCTGGCGGCCCCCATCGGAGCCCTCGAGGAGCTGCCGATGCTGGTGGGCGCGGGAGCCGACGAGCTCTACACCGGTCTGGTGCCGCCCGAGTGGTCTGCGCGTTTCACGCACGCGGTGTGGTCCAACCGTCGGAGTCCCGGTGGCGGGAACCTCACCCGATGGGAGGACCTGGAGGTGCTGGTCCGAGACGCGCACGCGCGTTCGATGCCGGTCGGGCTGGCCCTGAATGCACCCCATCACGAAGGGCGCCGCCTGGAGGCGATGGTCGAGCTGGCCGAGCGGGCGACCGAGATCGGCGTGGATGCGTTCATCGTCACCGATCCCGGCCTCCTCGCCGCGCTTCGCTCGCGCGGCGTGAGCACCGAGCTTCGGGTCAGCTCCGTGGCGGCGGCACACAACCGGTCGGCGATCTCGTTCTACGCCGAGCTGGGTGTCCGGCGCATCATCCTGCCGCGCCACGTGACCCTCTCTGAGGTCGCGACGATGGTGGCGGCGTTCCCGCGATTGGACTTCGAGGCGTTCGTGATGAACGACCAGTGTCCGTTCGAGGAAGGGTTCTGCTTCACGCAGCACGAGATCGGCGGTCTGGAGACACTGTGTCAGGCGCGTCCGGCCGGACGTCCGGTCGCTCTAGAGCTCGGTGGCGAGATCGCTCCCGAGACACGGGCCCGCTGGGAGTCGCGGTGGAGCGACTACCGCCGGTGGCTCGACGCATGTACGGGCCATCCCGGGCGTCAATCGCCCACCGGCGCGCATCTGGGGACGTGCGGGCTCTGCGCGCTACCGGGGCTCGCGTCGGCCGGCGTACACGCGGTGAAGGTCGTGGGCCGTGAGGCCGACGCGTTCCGAAAGCTCCGCAGCGTGCAGATGGTACGCCGCGTCCTCGATCGCATCGGCGAGGGGGCGCGGCCCGAGGACGTGCATGCGCTGGCCCGGGAGATCCGCGGCACCCCCGCCGAGTGTGAGATCGGCGTCAGCTGCTACTACCCTTCCGCGCGGACGCTCACCACCTGGCGGATACGGCGAGCTTCGGTCCACGACGAACGCAGTCCGGGCATCGCGATGACTCGGGTCATCGGCGCCCACCCACGTGCCGACGAGGATCAGCGTACACGTGAATGAATGAAGTCGACCGTCAGTGCGAGCTGGACCGCGTTGTTGATCCGACCGGATGCCAAGAGCGGCCGCTCTCTTGCTCCGACGCTGAGGCCGAAGGTCCTTGCCGGTCGCCATTGCAGGCCCGCTTCGGCGAACGCAGACGCAAGCAGTCCGGAGTATCGCTCGACGCCGAGCCCTGCGCCGCCCGTCACGAACGGCTGGATCGTTCCCGGAGAGCCGAAGTACCGTCGGTAGAGACCCGTGAATTCTGCCCAGATCAAGCCGTCACCATCTCCGGTCACGCTGTTCCCACCCACGTTCGCGCTCAGCATTCCGCCGATCACGCCACCTTCGCGCATACCAACGTAAGCTGCTTCCACGCCGGCCCCGACCGCGCTGTCATGGGATCCACCGACATCGCCCGCGGAGTACATCGGTCCGCCGCCGAAGCTGAACTGACCTGCACAGCCGGTGAGAAGCAGAGTCCCCAGGGCCAGGCCGAGACCACCGGCACACCCACACAGCGCACCCAGACTCGCCGAGTTCGCCTGCTGAGCCCGCACCGCGTGCCCCCTTATCTGAACGCGTCCTTGATCCGACTCCAGCTCGTTTCCACCGTAGCCGTTGCACCACATCCCCGGCCGAGAGCACCGATGAGCTGCCCGCATGGGCTGGCGCCCGGAAGGCACGGCGATGCGCCGTCCAGCGTGTAGTCCCCGGCCGTCGTCGGAGCGTCGAGGCAGGGAGCCGGATCACAGAAGCGCGTCTCCCTCGACCTGGTCTCCCACGTAGTCGATCGAACCGGATCCCCCGACCT
Organism: Candidatus Eiseniibacteriota bacterium; assembly: GCA_965224245.1. GTDB lineage: Bacteria > Eisenbacteria > RBG-16-71-46 > CAZAMP01 > CAZAMP01 > CBDCYW01. Next base: position 40,206 of record OZ245046.1, read on the forward strand.
CGGAGGGGTCGATCACGCAACACGTCAGCGAGGCGCTCCCGGCCACGTACATCTCGTCACCACCGCCGTCCGCACAGTTTCCGCCCACGATGGTTCGCTCCACGACAGCTTCGCCCCAAAGGCCCACGCTGAGCCCCCCACCACCGTTACTCCCTCGGTTGCCGGCGATCGAACATCCCCGGATCTCCAATCGGCCCGAGGTCACGCCGACGCCGCAATAGTCATTACCGGTGATGACGCTGTCAGTCAGGAGGGCATCCCCCCCCGATGCTCACTCCAGCGGGGCTAGCCACGGAACGGTTTCCAGCGATGACCGTGCGAGCGATGCTGATCTTGGGGGACCCACCGGTCCCCGAGTTGAACGAGATCCCTCCGCCCCACTCACCAACGTTGTTCCCTGTGACCACACAGTCGGTAATGCTCAGACTGGCTCCGCTGGCATTGATCCCACCCCCTGTCGCCTTCCCCGTGACGTTGTCGGAGATGGAGCATTCTGCGATGATCGCCTCACCGCGCAGGCACCCGATGCCGCCCCCTCCCATGAGGGCCACGTTGCCGATGATCCTGCAGTGGGTGATCGTCGGCGATGCGTCGGTACACCAGATGCCACCGCCCCCACCGGGGACATGGCCGTTGGTGATCGTGAATCCTGCCACGACGGCGGCATTCGTCTCCCCGTTCTGGAACACGAATCCCCGATGAGGATCCCCTGAGTTGCCCTCACAGTCGATGGTGGTCACGTCCGGACCGTTCTCCGATCTGACGACGATGTCCTTGCCACCGAAGTCCAGATCACGATTCCCGTCGCCGCTGTAGGTGCCGTCCGCCACCAACACGATGTCACCGACGCCGGCGGCATCGATGCCGGCCTGAATCGTGGGATGGTCGGCAGGGACGTGAAGGGTCGAGGAGAATACCGGCAGACAGAGAAAGGAAACGAGACAGCCAGCAAGAACGATCGCTCTCATCGGACCTCTCCTTTCGGAGCAAGGCCCAATGTGTGGGGGACAGGGACCTCATCGCACTGGGCTCGTTGCAAACACGACTCACGGATCGTGACTGAAAGTATGGTGCGATCCGAGAACTCCGGACTGTACGTGGTCTCCCGTACTAGTGCGATCGCTATACCATTCGATCGCGATGTGTGGCCGACGCGGTGAAGCCGGCACGCTGGCGGGTGTGGGTTCAACCGGGCAACGTGCATCGTGTTCGCCTCGAGCCACCTGCGGGACTTGTCAACGAGCGAGTGCGCCACCCCCCGGCTCCCGCCGGCAACGATCTCAGCGCGGATCGGACGTCGGCGGAGATCAGCCACTGCCCACCCGATCGACGAGAGTCACCCCTCGAGCAGCCGCCCGAGCCTCCGCTTGCCGTTGACCTGCATCGGCTCGAGGTGCCCAATCGGGAGGCCGTATGAGGGGATCCACGGTTGATGCCGTCGAACGGCTCGACCCATCGGGATCAAGCCTGCCCACGCCGGGACCGATAATACGGTCTGGACGAGCGGCCCGTGTCCGCGCGCGCGCGGGCGGGCCCGCCGCGCCCGGCAACCATCGACCGCGAGGAACGACCAGACCGCCGAGGTACACGACCATGAGTACCGATCGCTGCTCGAGTGAGGACCGCACGTCCCCGATGGACTATGCGCGACTCAACGAGGAAGTGCGACGCCTCCTCGACTTCAAGAGGAGCAACGTCAAGGGTCGCAACCGGACGCCATGTCCGCAGTGCGCGACCTCCGTGGACGTCAACGCCAACAAGTGTCCGCACTGCGCCTCCGAGATCGCGGACCACACCGAGAACGTGCGCAAGCACCTGGCCGAGCTCGATGCGATCCGGACGGAGCTGGACCAGCTGCACGTCCGGTTCATGGAGTACCGCGAGGAGGAGGCGGCCATGCAGCCGCTCCTGGAGCGGTGCCGTCGGATGTTCTCGGGTCCGCAGATGGCCACCGGCGTCAAGACCGTGCTTCCCGCGTTCGTGGTCTTCTTCGCATTCATCACCGTGCTTCGCCTCACCGGAAACGGTCTCCTGTTCTGGGCCGGTCTGATCGGCGGCTGTGTCATCGCGTTCTCTCTCCTGAAGATGTCCGCTCACAAGCACTACGTCACGGTCGAGCTGTACCGCTCCGTGCTGATCGTGGGCGCCATCGTGATGATGACAGGCAGCGTGGCCATCCCGATGCCCGATTGGTCCACCCTGTCGACGGATCGCGTCGAGGTCATCCGTCCGACGGCGAACATCCGCGCGTCGGCGAGCACCGAGTCCAGCATCGTGGGCACCGCGAGCCAGGGCGACAAGCTCACCGTCGTCGAGCGCCAGGGCAGCTGGATCCAGGTGAAGACCGAGAACGGGGACACCGGCTGGATCTACGCGTCGCTGGTCAAGAAGTAGGCGAGGTAGGCGGTGTGGCTGGGTCCTCGTGCGGCTCCGACGAGCTGATTGACCCCGAGGATCATCGCTGGCGTGCGCTTCGGGAGCCGTCGTTCTCTGTCGGGACGGTGGGCGGCGTGGACGTGTCCACGTTGGAGTCGGGTCGCTCGTAGACCGTCTGTCGGATGAACATGTGGGTGATGTTGCCGGCGCCGTCCTCGCGGAAGGCAATCAGCAAGCCATCGTCTCGCTGGAACAAGAGAGGCGCGATGGCGCGCGCGGGTCCTCCGCCTATCTGTAGCTCGCGCTCCCCCGAGGCCTTGATCTCGAAGGGGCTGGCCCGCCAGTAGAACCCCTCGCGACCCCTGCAGCTGTGGCAGCGGAGGGTGTTGACCCACTCGCCCGTGAAGCGATCGATCTGCACCGGCCCGTGGTACGGCGGATCGAGCTCCAGCTCCGTCCGGGCCGGGAAGAAACGCCGCATCAACGCACTGGTCACGGCTTCGCCGAGCCGTCCATCTTCACGGTTGTAGGCGATGAAGACGCCGAGCTTCTCGGTCGGCACCAGGAACAGCAAGGCGCTGAACCCTTCCATGCTCCCGCCATGCTGTGCGACGTCCCGGTCGTTGCGACGCTCGGTGAGGAATCCAAGGCCGTAGCCCGCCAGCCGGGGATGGTTGCTGAACTGCTGGGTCAGCATCGTCGTGCAGCTCCCGGGGCTCACGAGGGTCGCACCGGCGAGCCTGCCCTCGTCGAGCAGCGCCAGCATCAAGCGGCTCATGTCCTCCGCGGTGCTGTTCGCGGATGAAGCCGGTGTCGTGTGATGGTACTCCCAGGCCTGCGCCTCGATCTGCTCGCCGTGTCCTGCGTAGCCGATGGCGAACGAGGCGTCGCTCGATCCGGGAAGCTGGAATCCGCTGTGTTGCATCCCGAGGCGCCGGAACACGTTCGCCTCGACGTACGACGTGTAGGCCCGCCCCGATATCTTCGCGATCAGGTAGCCGGCGAGCGTGATCCCGTACGTATCGTAGGTAGAGATCACACCGGGCGCCTGATACGCGACGAGGTTGGTGCGAAGAAACTCCCCCAGGGGCAGCATGTCGCCCGGTGCTCCGGCATGCCTGCCGTAGCCCAGCTGGTCGAAGCCTCCGGTGTGGGTGAGAAGATGCCGGAACGTCACGGGCTCACCGGATCGACTCGGGACCACGAGTTCCGGGACGAAAGAGGCCACGGGAGTGTCGAGATCGATGCGGTTGTCCTCGAGTACCTGAACCAGCGCGATGGCGGTGATGATCTTCGTGATGGATCCGAGACGGAAGATGCTGTTTCGCGGATCCGCCGGAAGCTCCGACTCCCGATCCGCCAGCCCGAATCCGCGTAGCGAGACCACGTGCCCGTCCTTGACGACCGACACCACGACCCCCGGGATCTCCATCTCGCGCATCTCGCTCTCGATCGGCGCGAGCACGGAATCCACGCTCGTCTCATCGAGCTGCACAGAAGCGGGTGGATCCCCCGGTGATGCAGAGGGGGCCAGAATCAACATGGCCTCGACGACCAGGCCCAGGGCAAGCAACACGATCATCCTGCGCAGCCCGACAGCCTCGCGGCGCTCGCCCGTGCGCAGGATGCGACGGATCCGGGTGGCGACATCGCGTCGTCCCCCGCCCCCGGGGAACGGGGCCCACCCAGGTGCTGTAGGCATCGGAGTGCCAACGGCGAGACAAAGGAGATGTCTGGCGTACGCGGGAGCGGATTCTCCCGCGCCGAGAACGCGGTCGTCACAGGCGTGTTCCTGATCGCTCTGCATGCACCGGAGCAGCAGCCATGCCAGGGGATGAAACCACAACAGTGCGCACATCAGGCGCGCCAGCAGCTGCGTGCTCGTGTCGTGCCGTCGCAGGTGAGTCATCTCGTGGAGAAGGGTGACCCGCACGCGCGAGCGGTTCCAGCCGAGCGCCCGCTTCGGCAGCACGATCATGGCACACGGCGGTCCCCAGGCCATGGGAGTCTCGAATCGCTTCGAGACGATGAGCCGAACCCGGCGTGCCAATCCCACGGTGCGTCTGCAGTCGTCGAACAACGTCTCGAGCCAACGCTCCGATACGCAGTGGAAGCTGCGACGCACTCGCATGATGTCGGCGATTCCGGTCATCAGGCGCAACACCAGCAGCGCGGATCCTGCTGCCCAGATCAGAAGTAGGCCCGTCGCGAAGGCTCGCGGCGACGCGAGCGCCGCGGTCGAAGGTGGTGGAACCGCCAACGTCCGACTCTTGCCGATCGCTTCAGCCGTGTAGAAGACCGCGGAGCCGACCCGGCCCGATCTCTCGACCTGTACCGGCATCCACTGCTCGACGTCGTGCTCACGAACCCAGGGGGTGTAGCCGGGCGAGATCGTCGACGCCATGCCCAGACCGCAGACGAGCAGGACACCGGTGAGCATCAACGCGTGCTGCCGGGCCGCGGATTCACGGCGGAGGAGGAGTCGCGCAGCCAGGACCAGCAACAGAACGAGTGTCGCTCGCATCGCGACGTCCGCGAGCCAGGCCAGGCACGCGATGGCGTTCAAGGTTGGCCCCTTCTTCGACGACGTCCCGGCGTCGCCTCAGCATCAGCAATCAGCCGTCGGAGGGTTTCGACCTCTTCGTCTTCCAGCTTGCCGCGTGACAGATCTGCGAGGGCGACCATCGCTTCTGCGGCCGACCCCCTGAACAGAACGTTCACCAGGTGACGCATTGCAGAGCGTCGTGCCTGCCGGGAAGGAACGCTGGGCCGATAGATGTATCGGCCGTGCTCACTGACGTGTGTCACAAAGCCCTTGTCCTCCAGGACGCGAAGGGCGGCACGGGCGGCCGAGTAGCTGGGGAGGTCGGGAACCTCGGCCAGCACGTCGGCCGCCGAGAGCGGGCCGCGGCGGTACAGAGCATCCAGAACCTGGCGGGCTCGTTTGCCCAGCTGCTGGAGGTCGGGTCGTCTTGGAGCCATCGGGGCCTCGGTTCGAAGGGCTGCAGGTTTTTGTGCATCTGAATGCACAAAATAGTGCAGGCGTGACGCGCGGGTCAAGCCTGGAATTCGGGTGACGTCGAGAGATGACCAGCTGCGCGGCCCATTCGGCAGGATCTCCTTGGCCGGGCTCGCTGAGATCACGCCGGCGGTCGGGTCTGGAGAGAGACATGCCGATTCTGCTTGAAACACGGTCGTTTTTTGTCCTAGCGTCCGGAGGTCGCGTCATGGACCTTCTTCGGCCAGGGGAATCCAGGAGTCCGTTGCGTGATTCCGACGCCGAACCACCACTACTCGGGGCTTCTCGTCACCTCGCTGCCCGGTCGTCTCAGTGCGTGCATCGACGCCCTGCAGGGACAGACCGGGATCACCGTCGGCATTCGCGATCCCGACCGCGATCGCATGATCGTCGTCCTCGAGGCTTCCTCCCGTGACCTCCTCGAGGAGCTGCATCAGCGGGTGCTGTCCTTTCCCGAGGTGATCACCGCCAATCCCGTGGTCCACTACGTGGACGACCTCACTCAGGATTCCGTCTCCGGTGGCTGATGTCCCATCGGGTCGAGGAGGACCCATGTTCGAGACCATGAACCGTCGCGAGTTCATCAAGGCCGGGGTGGCCGCCGCTGCCGCCGCTACCGTGGGCCTGCCGGTTCCCGAGGGATGGGCGTCCCTCGACGGCATCCGCTGGGACAAGGGGCAGTGCCGGTTCTGCGGGGTGGGCTGCGGGATACAGATCGGCGTCGAGGACGGCAAGGTCGTGGCCGTGAAGGGAGATCCCGAGTCCCCGGTAAACCGGGGGATCCTCTGCGTCAAGGGCTACGCGAACGCCCGCATCCCCTACGGACCGGATCGGCTCACCCGTCCTCTCCTGAGGATGAAGAACGGCGTCTACGATCACGAAGGCGATTTCTTCCCCGTGACCTGGGAACGGGCCTTCGACGAGATGGAGAAGCAGTTCAAGCGGGTCTACGCCGCGCAGGGGCCCACCGGGGTCGGGGTGATGGGTTCCGGCCAGTACACCATCCAGGAAGGGTACGCCGCCTCCAAGCTGGTCAAGGCCGGGTGGCGCTCAAACAACCTGGATCCCAATGCACGCCACTGCATGGCCTCGGCGGTCGCGGCGTTCATACAGACCTTCGGTATCGACGAACCCGCCGGCTGCTACGACGACATCGAGCTGACGGATGCGGTGGTCCTCTGGGGATCGAACATGGCCGAGATGCACCCCATGCTCTGGGCCCGTATCGTCGACACGCGCCTCGCCGATCCCGACTACCGCATCGTCAATCTGAGCACGTTCTCCAACAAGAGCTCGGAGATGGCGGACCTCGAGATCATCTTCCGTCCCAACACGGATCTCGCCATCTGGAACTACATCGCACGCGAGATCGTGGCCCGGGGTGCGGTCGATCGGGACTTCGTGGACAACCACTGCGTGCTCGCGACCGGACCCGCCGACGTCGGGTACGGCATGCGCCCCACCGACGCCTTCGCATTCGACGCCGAGAAGGACACACAGGCCCGACAGACGAAGGTGCACCTGACCCGGGAGGAAGCGATCGCGCGAGGACTCGACCCCGAAGTCGAGCACGTGCGGCCCCAGGACGATGCCGGCGCCGCGGGCAAGCACTGGCTCATCGACTTCGAGACGTTCGAGCAAGCGCTAGAGCCCTACGACCTCGACTTCGTTGCCGCGCTGTCGAGGGGTGACCCCGATGAACCCCTGGACACCTACAAGCAGAAGCTGGAAGAGCTGGCCGGGTACTATGCCGACCGTACCCGCAAGATGGTCTCCTTCTGGACGATGGGCTTCAACCAGCACACGCGCGGAACCTGGGTCAACGAGCAGGCCTACATGGTGCATCTGCTCACCGGGCGGCAGGCGAAGCCCGGGAACGGGGCCTTTTCCCTGACCGGTCAGCCCTCGGCGTGCGGGACCGCCCGCGAGGTGGGAACGTTCGCTCATCGTCTTCCCGCGGACATGGTGGTCAACAATCCGGCCCATCGAGCCCGGACCGAGGAGCTCTGGAACCTGCCTCGGGGAACGATCAATCCCAAGGTCGGAAGTCACATCACCAAGATGATGCGAGACCTGGAGGACGGGTCGCTCGGCTGGCTGTGGGTCCAGGTCACGAACCCGTTCCAGTGCACGGCGAACGCCAATCACTGGATCGAGGGCGCCCGCCAGGAAGGCCGGTTCATCGTGGTCTCGGACGTCTACCCCACGCTGTCCACCAAGGTCGCCGATCTCATCCTTCCCTCGGCGATGATCTTCGAGAAGTGGGGCGGCTACGGAAACTCGGAGCGGCGGACGGTTCTGTGGCGCGAACAGATCGCCCCTCCCGGCGACGCCCGCAGCGATCTCTGGCAGATCATGGAGTTCTCCAAGCGGTTCACTCTCGCCGAGGTCTGGGGCCGGAAGCCGGTTCCCGGCCTCGAGGCCGATGGCTTCGATGACGGCTTTCTCCCTGATGTCCTCTCCGACGCCGAGCAGCTCGGGTATGCCCCCGACACGACCCTGTACGACGTCCTGTTCGCGAATGCGTTCACGCGGGAGTTCTCCTGGCCGGATCCGGTGGCCGGGGATCACGAGAATCACACCGTGACCCACGCCCAGATCGACTGGTTCCCGGAGAAGGGACTCTTCGAGGAGTATGCCCGCTTCGGCCGGGGGCACGCGCACGACCTGGCCGAGTTCGACGTGTACTACCGCGACGACGTCCGGGGGCTCCGCTGGCCGGTGGTGAACGGCGAGGAGACTCGCTGGCGCTTCAACGAGGAGTACGATCCCTACGTCGAGCCGGGCCGAGGCTTCGATTTCTACGGCAAGGCCATGAAGTCGATCCCTCGCGGCGATCTTCGTGGGGTGACCGACCCCGCTCCGGTCTCCGTGGCGGGGAAGGCGAAGATCTTCTTCCGACCGTACGCCGCTCCGCCGGAGAGCCCGAGTGGAGAGTTCGACCTCTGGCTCGCGACCGGCCGCGTCCTCGAGCACTGGCACTCGGGGAGCATGACCCGGCGCGTACCCGAGCTCCACAAGGCAATGCCGACCGCCCAGATCTTCATGAATCCCGCTGACGCGGAGGCCAGGGGGCTCGTACGGAACGGCCTGGCCTGGATCGAGTCCCGCCGGGGCAAGATCCAGGCACGGGTCGAGACCACGGGGCGAAACCGGCCGCCCCGCGGCCTGGTGTTCGTGCCGTGGTTCGACGAGGGCGTGTTCATCAACCGGGTCACCCTCGATGCGACCTGCCCGATCTCGAAACAGACCGACTTCAAGAAGTGCGCGGTCAAGGTCTATCCCGCCGATGAAAAGGAGGCGTCCTCGTGAACAGAGCATGGCTGCCCGTCGTCGGGTTCGCGCTCCTGGTGGCGCTCGGCGCCGAGGGACCGGGTACCCCGCCGACCGCCGGCTCGGACGACGGGATCCCCGACGACGTGATCGGCCTCGTTCACCGGGACATCCGGGAGGTCCCCGTTCCCGATGCCGTTTACGACAATCTCTCCGAGCCGGCCGAGCGTCCCCTCCCGGAGCGGTGGAACGACGTCTCCCCACCGGTGATCCCGCACGGCATCGCCGACTTCCTGCCCATCACGAGTGCTGACAATGGCTGTGTCGATTGTCACGAGACCGACGACGTGACGCCCGGGGAGCCGACTCCCATTCCCGAGAGCCACTACCGGGACCTCCGGAATGCTCCCGATACCCCAGGTGACACCATCGCCGGGGCGCGCTACGTGTGCACGTCCTGCCACGTGCCGCAGACCGACGCGAACCCGTTGCCGATGGAGCCTCGGTGATCCGGTCGGGTCGGCGAGGCCCTGCGTAACCGAACGGAAGTGAGGAGGTGCGTGATGGAGGTGCGGCCTCGGTTGAACGATCCCGCCTTCCGGCCCCGGGCGCGAGACCTGGTCGCGCTCGTTCTGGTCCTCCTCGTACCCGCACGGGCCGGTGGAGAAGAAGCTCACCGGGAGGGACAGCTCCTGGAGGCGTTCCGAAACGGCACCGTCAGCATGAATCTGCGATACCGGTTCGAAGCGGTCTGGGACGACGACGCCAGGTACACGGGCGGAGACGGCTTCGCCTCCACCCTGCGGACGGTGCTCGGCTACCGGACCGCGGGCTACCAGGGCTTCACCGCGTCGATCGAGTTCGAGAACGTCAGCGACATCGGACTCGGCGACGAGCACAACAACGTCGGTGGCCGGGGACTCGGCAACGGGGTCCTCGACCGCCCTGGAATCCCCGACCCCGAGATCACGGAGGTCAACCAGGTCCACCTGCAGTACGACCGGATTCCCGGGACCGTGATCGACCTGGGGCGTCGCGAGGTGAGCCTCGCCAACCAGCGGTTCGTCGGGCCGGTCGGATGGCGACAGAACCATCAGTCCCTGGACGGGATCTCCGTGACCCAGAGCTCGATCCCGCGGACGCGCCTCGTCTACGCGTTCGTGCACAACGTGAACCGGATCTTCGGCGACAACCATCCCATGGCGGGGCATCTAGTGGACGTGACGATCTCGGCAGACGATCGCGTGACCATCGGCCCCTACGTCTACTACCTCGACTACGTGCGGCCGGCCAACGCGGCGCTCTCCACCGCCACCGCGGGCATCCGGTGCATTGCCTCACTGTCCATCGACGAGACCTGGCGTCTCCCCGTCCATGCCGAGGCGGCCTGGCAAGCGGACGCGGCCGACAATCCCGGCTCCTACGACGTCGCGTACTACCAGGCTTCCCTGGGGCTGGAGCGCGGAGTCGTCTCGTTCGGCGCCGGGTACGAGGTGCTCGGTGGCAAGAGTGGCGAAGGGGCGTTTGCCACGCCGCTCGCCACCCTCCACAAGTTCAACGGATGGGCGGACCGCTTCCTCACCACACCGGCCAACGGGCTCCGGGACGCGTCCGTCCGGGTCACGGTCAAGAGGAAAGGTGTGTCCGGGACCGTGGTCTTCCATACCTACCACGCGGACTCGGGAGGAGATACCTACGGCCAGGAGGTGGATGTCAGCGCCTCCTACACGACCCCCTGGAAGCAGACGCTGGCCGCGAAGCTGTCGAGCTACGACGCGGACACGCACTCCACCGACATCACCAAGCTCTGGCTGTACACCGGCTACGGCTTCTGAACGACGCCCGTGCGTCGATTCGCACCGGTCGATTGTAGAAACTCCCCACAGCTCGAGACGTCGCGCGCCCCTCATCGTGACGACGAACGCCTTGAAAACAAGAGGGTTAGGGACGTACTCGCCGCGCGACATCGTCCTGGCATGGCGTTTGCGGCTAGCAGGAGTGCGAAGCGTCGTTCGTGGGAGTCGGGATCTGCTGAACGGGGTCATCCCCGAACGACGGCTGCTGGGAGGAGGTAAGAGACGTGAAGCCATTCGTTGCAGCCGGATTGGTCCTGGTCGTCATTGGACTGGCCGGCCTCGTCTTTGGTGGGATCACTTACACCAAGAGCCGTGATGCCGTGGACCTCGGGGTGGCGGAGCTCGAGGTGGAGCAGAGAGAGACGCTGGCGATCCACCCCGTGGCGGGAGCCCTGGTGCTCTGGGGCGGCATCGTCGTGACGGCATTCGGCATCCGGCGAGCCGGGGGAGCGCGCGGGTGAGCCCTGTCGAGGGATGGGTCGATGTGAACGCCGGAGGTACCCGCGCCTGGCATCGCGATTCTCGGCCGGCGTTTCCGGAAGAATGGTGGCGGGGGGCTCCCTGGCCCGGGAGCCGCACCCGCTCGAACGTTCCACGATCAATGCCCTCACGGGCCCATCACCGGATGAGGGTGGTTCGTCTCGCCGCGCTCGCGCCGTGCCCGTGCACGAGGCGGTAGTAGTACACACCCGCAGGCGCCGGTCTCCCCGCGTCGTCCCGTCCATCCCAGTCGATGTGAGCCTCACCACCGGGCGTGATCGATCCCAGTGTGATCGCTCGGATGCGACGTCCGGCCGCGTCGATGATCTCGAGACGCGCTTCGTGCAAGCCGTCGGCATCGGTGACCTGGAACGTCGTGCACGGCGTGAACGGGTTGGGAGCGTTCGTCACGCGCGCGATGCCCGGGCCCTGCGAGACACCGGGAACCCCGACGACCGCGAGATCCTGGTACAGCTGCACACCGGCCCGTCCGTTGGCGACGACGAGCAACGAGCCGAAGGCGTGAAGCTGCGACATGTCCCCGGGTGGTGTGAAGGACCCGAGGTTGATCAGGTTGGTGGGATCCGAGATGTCGAACACGAAGAGTTCCGGGCTCGCCACGGGATCGCCGAGGTAGGCCCGGGCCCCGCTGACCGCGACGTGGAACGGCCGGAAACCCCCTGTGGGGTTGTAGCGATCGAGCACGGTGGGATTGGTCGGGTCGCTGATGTCCAGTGTGATGAGTCCGCCCGCGAAGTCGGCGGACGTGACGAAGGCGATGTCCCCGACCAGCTGCAGATCGTGGACATCCGGAACGCTGTAGCGTGCGACCTCGACGGGCGTGGTGGGATCGGAGACGTCCACCACCCGCATTCCCAGCGTTCCATTGGCCACGAAGACGTGAGAGCCCGACACCTCGAGGTCCCACGCAATCGTGTCCAGCGTCAGCGCTCCCAGCTCGACCGGTGACGTGGGAACCGAGATGTCGAAGATGCGGAGCCAGTACGGCTCGTTCACCACGCTCTCGATCATGTATGCGAACGATCCCTGCACCCGGACGCGCCATCCATCGCGAGCCTCGTTGAAGCCGATCTCGACCGGCATCATCGGATCGGAGACGTCGACGATCCGCAGCCCAGCGTCGCTGTCGGCCACGTAGACCAGGTCGCCGTCCACGTCCAGGTCGCGAGCAGTCCCCGGGATGTCCAGCCGGCCGAGAAGCTCTGGACGGTCGAGGTCGGAGAGATCGAGCGCCACCAGGCCGCTGGAGGAGTATGCCACGTAGGCGACATCGCCCACCTTGTCGACGCGGTACGCGAGCGTCATCACGTCGAAGCGGCCGATCTCGGTCGGGGAGCTCCCGTCCCCGAGCTCGATGATTCGCAGCCCTTCGTGTCCGGTGGAGACGTAGGCGAGCCCTTCCGACACCACTACGTGCTTCGGAAACCAGTCCACCGGCAGGGAGCCGACGAGCACGGGGTTGGTGGGAACCGAGACGTCCCAGACGTGCAGCCCATCGCGGTTGACGATGTATGCCGTTCCCGCCTCTACGACGATGTCGGCGATGCCTCCCACGTTTCGGGTGCTCCATGGCGCGAACGCGGCGTGGTGGAGATCCAGAATGTACAGGAAGCTGCCATAGCCGACGTAGGCGACGTCGGAGTCGCCGAACGTCGCGCCGGCGCCGAAGTCGAACTCGCGGGAGCCGGAGGTGTTCAGGGTTCCATCGGGGTTGATCTTGATCCGCTGGTAGCGCTGCGCGCCGGTGGAGTGGATCTGCCCGTCCTGGGAGACGTAGATGTCGTGAGACGGGTTACCCATGGATCCGTTGAACGCGACCTCCACCGGATTGGCGGGATCGGATACGTCGAGCGAGTGGACGTAGCCGTAGGAGCACTCGACGATCGCGTAGTCCCCGAACACGTCCACACCCCGCACGGGGACCTCGGTTCCGACATAGATCACTTCGGTGCACGCAATGAGGGCGGGAGACACCGGTGTCGACACGTCCCAGATCTCGAGACCTCCTTCTCCGCAGGCCGCGTAGAGCTGCTGGTCGGAGACGTCGTAGAAGAGATCCGCGATCAGCCCGCCCGTGCGGAGGTCGTCCGAGACCAGCAGTGGAGTCGTCGGATCGGCGACGTCGATGGTCAGCACCGCCCCGCCGGAGGCCAGGAAGACGAGATCGCGGACCGGATCCACGTCCACGGCCAGCGATGAGCCGTAGGGCCAGGCTCCCAGCGCCTCGAGGCCCGCCGGTGGTGGCGTGCGGTAGAGGCACGTCGCGTCCCCATTGCTCCGCGTCGTGGCAACGGGGAGAAGTGCGGTTGTGACGAGTGCACTCAGTACGATCATCCGTGGTGTTCGGTCGTGTCGAAGCATGGGTTCCTCCAGTCCCGCACCAAGCGTGCGACCATCCCGGCTGGACGACCCGCCCGTGGACCGGGCAGGTCGCCACCTGGCCACGATCAGAGTGGGATCAACGGGCAAACGAAACGCCGGACCACGCCTCCGATCGCGATCTCTCCTCGATCGGCCGCGGCGTGCAGGTCCTCGGCGTTTGTGAACTGAACGGGATCTATCGTGAGCCACTCGACGAGGTGAACCTCCCAGCGTCCTCCGTTGTAATCCGCGTCACCGGGAGCGGACTCCGAAACCGCGGCGAGCCCGTCACCCAGCACGTAGATCGCGTCGAAGTGGCCCGCGGGCGGCAAGTCCGTCGGCGTCGCCACCGTCTGGTAGGCCTCGTCGTGGGCATAGATCATCCCGCCGGGAGGGCCGACCTGCGCAGCTGCGTTCAACGCCAGGCCAGCGCCGGCCATCGTGAGTAGTGCACCGGCGATCAGGGTGCGAAAGTTTCTGTACATGCCGATACTTCCTTTCGGGTGTGCGCATGGGAATGCACGTCGTGGGCGCAGTTCGCGGACGGGGCGTGCACCGGAGGCGCCCTTTCGCTCCAGCGCCCGTACCTGACCCCGCGAAGCCGGATGCCGCCGTCGAGCTGAATACCGGATTCGGGAACGGGACCCGTCACGCCGAGCCCACCGCACGGGCCCGCCTGTATGCTGTCGCCGCAAGCCTCCGCGGCGACGAGCGTCAATGCACGGGTGACCATGCGGTCAATTGAGCTCGTCATGATCGGAGTCTCCACTTGTGACATCTTGCTTTGACCGGGATCGAACTGAGTCCAGGTCGATGCCAATCCCTCGGTCGAGCTCGTCCGCCGTTGCGGGCGATGCAGGCACCGCATCGACGGGCTGCCACCGGGGTGATCGATCGCATCGAAACCGGGGTCGCTTGCTCACGTACCGAGCCTAGGTACGTCGTTGATTTGCAAACAAGGCAGGTCTAGGCGAATCCTTCGCGCAAGCGCTATAGTCGTATGTGGGGGTAGCCGTTATGACTGGCGACTCTGTTCTTCCTGATGGGCCGGCGGTCAAGCGCCTCCGGAGGTCCAGAGGCTGGACTCAGGAGGACGTGGCCCAGAGGATCCAGGATCGGGTCGGCCCATTCTCGAAACGAACGTTGCAGAGCATCGAGGCCGGCAGACCCGTCCACCTTCGCAGCATCCGGCTGGTCGCGGAAGAGCTGGGGCACGACGTCACGGCTTTGATGAAGGCTCCAGGAACGGTGCCGCACAATCTTCCGCCCCCGCTCACGAGCTTCGTCGGTCGCACGCAGGTCTTGGCCGAGGTCACGGCGCATCTCGAAGCCAGTCGATTCCTGACGCTCACCGGACCCGGAGGCTGCGGCAAGTCCCGGCTCGCGCTGGAGGTCGCCCGGGATCTTCTGCCGGATCACCCCGACGGCGTGTGGCTGGTCGAGCTCGCGTCCCTCACGACGCCGGCGCTGGTACCGCAGGCCGTTGCCGCCGCACTGGGGGTTCGCGAGGGGCATGAACGGAACGTGACCGAGTTGTTGCGCGAGCACCTCGCGAACCGCGTGTCGCTTCTGATCCTCGACAACTGTGAGCACCTGCTTTCCGCCTGCGCCCGGCTCATCGGCGATCTCTTGCCGGTCTGTCAGCGGCTCCGGTTTCTGGCGACGAGCCGAGAGAGCCTGAGCCTCGATGGGGAGGCGACCTATCTGGTTCCCCCGTTGCAGCTGCCCGACGAGCATGATCAGCTCGGCGAGCTACAGGGGGTCGAATCGGTTCGACTGCTCGTCGAACGCGCCGCCGCCGTGCGGTCCGACTTCTCCCTGTCGGGCTCGAACGCCTCGGCCGTGGGCGAGATCTGCCGTCACCTGGATGGGATCCCGCTGGCGCTGGAGCTGGCTGCGGCCCGCGTGAAGACGATGCCCATACACGAGATCAACGAGCGTCTCGCCGATCGCTTCCATCTCCTGACCGATGGTCATCGCGCGACACTCTCTCAGCATCGGACGCTGCGCGCACTGATCGACTGGAGCCATGACCATCTGTCGGACGACGAGCGGGTACTGCTACGGCGCCTGTCGGTGTTCGGCGACGGTTGGACCCTGCCGGCGGCAGAGAGCGTGTGCGTGGGCGGCAACATCGAGAAGGACGCGGTGGTCGACCTCCTGTCACATCTGGTGAGCAAGTCTCTGGTGGAGCTGGACTCACACGGCGGGCGAGGGACGGGAAAGGGTCGCTACAGGTTGCTGGAGACCATGCGCCAGTACGCGCTGGAGCGCCTCGTCGAGGGTGGGGAGGAACGAGACGTTCGTAGACGCCATCGCCGGTGTTTCATGGCACTCGCCGAGGAGGCCGAGCCTCAGCTCGACGGCCCGGATCAGCAGGCATGGCTCTCGCTTCTCCAGGACGAGAACGGCAACCTGCGAGCTGCGGCAAAGGTGCGCGTCGACGAGCGAGAGGACGAGAGCGAGGAGCGGTTGCGGCTGGCGGGAGCACTGGGACTGTTCTGGGAGGTCTGTGGATATCGGAGCGAGGGTCGAGCGATCTGCACTGAGCTCCTGGACTCCTCCGAACCGGATGGTCGATCGACGATCCGGGCCAAGGTCCTGAGAACCGCGGGCCGGCTGGCACTGCTCCTCGGAAAGACGTCGGAGGCACGCACTCGTTTCGAGGACAGCCTGAGGATGAGCCGTGAGCTCGCGTGCGGGAGTGGGATCGCATCGTCGCTGAACGAGCTCGGCGTGCTCGCAACGGATCAGGGAGACTTCGCCGAGGCACGCAAGCTCCTGGGGGAGAGCGTGGCCATCCGGAAGGAGCTGGGAGACCGATGCGGCGTCGCCAACACGCTCATGAACCTCGGCGTGGTGGCCCGAAAGCAAGGCGACCACGACCAGGCGCGTTCTCTCTTCGAGGAGAGCCTGGCCATCCGGAGGAATCTGGGGGATCGACGCGGGATCGCCATGGTGCTGGCAAACCTCGGGAACGTGGCCTTCGGGCGGTGCGACTTCGCCACGGCCCACCGCCTGTACGAGGAGGGTCTCGTCATGTTCCGGGAGCTGGGCGACAAGCACGGAGTCGCCAGCACGCTCAACAACCTCGGAAACGTGGCAAAGCGACGACACGACTACGTCGCGGCACGCACCCTCTACGAGGATGGTCTGGCGATCTGCAGGGAGCTGGGCGACAAGCGTGGCACCGCGCGGGCGCTTCAGAATCTGGGGAGCATGGCCCTCAATGTCGGCGAGCACACCAAGGCCCGCTCGCTCTCGGAGGAGAGCCTGGACATGTTCCGTGAGCTGGGAGACATGCAAGGCGTCGCCCAGGTGCTCGGAAACCTGGGAATCGTCGCCAGGCATCAGGGTCTTCACGCCGAAGCGCGCGCCCGGTCCGAGGACAGCCTGGCCATCAGTCGCAAGCAAGGGGACAAGCAAGGGATCGCCGAGGCACTGGGCGAGCTGGCCCTGGTCGCTTGCGGTGAAGGTGACCTCGCGCGAGCAACGACGCTGTGCTCGCAGAGCCTGTCGATCTGTCGCGAGATGGGAGACACCGGCGGAATGGCGGAGTGTCTGGTGAGTCTGGGGTGCATTGCCGGCCAGGAGCATCGCCTCGACCGGGCCATCCGCCTGCTGGCGTCGGGACGCACCGCCGCAGAGCACATCGCGTACGTCTTCAGCCCGTCCACGCAGGAGCGGTTCGAGGCCAGCCTGTCGGTGTTGCGTGCCCGCGTGGATGCCGAGACGTTCGATCGTGAGTGGTCCGCCGGTCAGGCGATGCATCCCGACCGGGCGATCGAGTACGCCCTGGACGAGTCTGCTCCGGGAGTGCCGACGTCGTAGTCCGTCCCTCGCCAGGAGCGGGCGCGACCGCGTGATGGAAACGCCGAGTGATGTCTCGACGCCGGATTCGCAGTCGACGCGTCCTCCGGCCAGCCTTCACGCATCCAGTGCGTACTCGACGGCGCGTTCGACGTCCATCGTCTCTCCGGCCGACCACTCGTGAGCGAACTCGCGCTCGGGCATACGGCGGCGCAGCTCCGACTCGCACGTCTGGATGCGTTCGGACGTCATCTGGTCGAAGTCGATGTCGATGCGCCTGGCTGCTAGTTGCCCCGATGCCAGGAGTCGGATCGCGCGATCGACGTGGCCATCCCGGGCTTCGATGCATCCCAGACCTACCAGACGCTCCGCCATTCCCGCGGTGTCATCGAGTTCACGCCAGAGGGCCAGGCTCTCCACACACAGAGAGCGAGCGCGGACGTGGTCGCCCTCACGCCAGGCCATCAGCTCGAGATCACCCAGCGACGTGGCGATTCCCGGCCGGTCACCGAGCTCGCGGCAAATCTCGAGTCCTTCTTCGACCAGCAAGCGCGCCTCCGCATGCATTCCTTGATGTCGGGCGACGGTGCCGAGGTTGCTCAGCAGGTGAGCGACGCCGTATCTGTTTCCCAGTTCCCGACTGATGGCGATGCTCTTCTCGTAGAGCCGGCTTGCCTCCGGATAGTCGCACTGCTTGGCGGCTACGTTTCCGAGATTCTGAAGCGCAGTGCCCTCTCCGCGTCGGTTGCCCAGCTCCCGCGCGATCGAGAGTGCCTCTTCGTAGTAGGAGCGTGCCGCCTCGAGATCGTGCCTTCTTCCCGCCACGTTTCCCAGGTTGTTCAGCGTCTGGGCCCCGCTGTGTTTGTCACCGAGGTCCTGAAACAACCTCAAGCCCTCAGTGTAGAGCAGGTGGGCCTCCGCGACGTCATGCTGGACGTACGCCACGTTTCCCAGGTTGACGAGCACTTTGGCGATCCCTCGCTCGTCGCCGAGATCCCGTCTCATCGCCAGGCTCTCCTCGAGGAGTGATCGCGAGGCGGCGAGATCCCCCTGTCTCTGGGCCACGATGGCCTGGTTCATCAGGCAGTCGGACACACCCCGTCGGTCACCGATCGCGGATCGGATCGCGAGGCTCTTCGCGTAGAGTTCGGTGGCGCGATCGAACTTGCCGCGGTCCGAGGCCAGGACGCCGAGCTCGTTGAGTGATGACGCGACACCGCCTTCATCACCCAGTTCCTGGTACGCGGCCAGGCTCTCTTCGTAGCAAACACTTGCGTCGTCGATGTCACCGAGAAGCGCGTTCAGTCTTCCCGTCGTCCTCAGCACCGTCGCACGCGTGGGGGTTTTGCCACTGGCCTCGGTGCGACCGAGCAGCTCCGTGCAGATCGTGCGGCCCTCGCTCTGGTATCCGCAGACATCCCAGAAGCGCCCGAGTGCCGCGGCCAGCTGCAATCCCACCTCGTCATAGGCGCTGTCCTCGGAGTCGCTCTCGAAGGCGGCCCGCAGATTGTCGTGCTCCGCACTCAGCCGAGAGAGCCAGATCGCCTGATCCGGACCGGTGAGGTGGGGCTCGGCCCTCCGGGCGAGAGCCAGGAAGAAGCTCCGGAACCGCCTGTGGAACTCCGAGGCATCATCCTCGCTCTCCATGAGGCGCTCCAGCGCGTACTGGCGCACCGTGTCCAGAAAACGGTATCGGCTGCCATCGGTGGCCCGCGTCTGGACGGTGTTCGCGAAGACGAGCGATTTGCTCACCAGGCTCGACAGGACGTCCAGCACGCCGCCCGCCGCGACGTCGTCGCCGGCGCAGACGTACTCCGCCGCCGAGAGGTCCCAGCCACCGACAAACAGCGACAGTCGCCGGAAGAGCATCCGCTCGGCATCCGACAGGGTGTCGTAGCTCCAGTCGATCAGTGCGCGCAGGGTCCGATGTCTGGCGGCCTTGTCCCGAGGACCATCCGTGAGCAACCGAAAGCGATCGGCGAGTCGCTCGGCGATTCCCTCCACCGAGATCGACCTCACGCGCGCGGCGGCCAGCTCCAGCGCCAGCGGAATGCCGTCCAGTTGACGGCAGATCTCGAGCACCGCCGGCGCATTCGATTCCGTCAGCACGAAATCCGCACGAACGGCGGCGGCGCGCTCGACGAACAGCCGAACCGATTCGACACTCCGCAGCTCGTCGAGACACTGGTGCGCTTCGGGCAGCTGCAGGGGGGGAACCAGATACGTGGCTTCGCCGTCGAGGTTCAGGGTCTCCCGGCTCGTTGCCAGGAATCGCAGCTCGGGGCAAGCGGGCAGCAGCTCGCCGACGAGTCGGGCGCACGGATCGATGAGATGCTCACAGTTGTCGAGAACCAAGAGCATCCGTCGATTCCTCAGATGGTCCGCCAGACGCTCGGTCAGCGGCGCTTTCCCGTCCTCCCTGATGCCGAGAGCCGATGCGAGGGCCTGTGGTACGAGACTCGACGAGGTGAGGGGGGCCAGCTCCACGAGCCACACGCCGTCGGAGTAGTCGGGTATCAGATCGCGGGCGACCTCCAGTGCCAGCCGGGACTTGCCGCCCCCTCCCGTCCCCGTCAACACGACGAGCCGATGGAGCTCCAGCAGGTGCTCGACCTCGGCGAGCTCCTTCTCTCGACCGATGAAGCTCGTCAGGGGGGACGGCAGGTTGTGTGCCGGGGCGACGTGTTCTCGCACGAGTCGCTTCACGTCCGTCCCCAGCTCTTCCGCCACGAGCCGGATGCTACGAAGGTGAACCGGTCGCCCCGCCTCGATCTTCTGGAGGGTCCGCTTCGAGAAAGGTCCGGTCCGATCCTGGATCCTCTGGGTCACGTCCTCCTGGGTCCAGCCCCGGGAGCGGCGGAGACGCTTGACCGCAGGACCATCAGGGACGACGGAGTCACCAGGCATAACCTACACCCCCACAACCGATTGTACTGCGTGCGCGTAAGATTCGCCTAGAGTTGCATTGTCCGTCGCGCCCACCTGGGCGTACGGTCGATTCGAGGCGGAGACGCGTCTTTCCTCGCCGCCTCGATGGAGCGGTCGCAGGCTGCATCGGGAGGTCGGCCGCGATCGGTAGGAAGTCCACGGTGTCGGGGCTGAAGCGTGGCCGGGGATCACGTCTCGCACTGGAAGCTACGCGCGATGTTCGATCGAGCGAACATGTCACGTTTGCGACTGATCCGCAATGGATCGACAGGTGAAGGAGAAGCCCCGTGAGACCTACGATCACGACGCGGAGCATCGGAGCCGTCCGGATGACATCCCGAGCTCTTGCGTGGACACTCGTAGCCGCCGCATTCCTCACGACGTTCTCGAGGGATGCCCGATGCGAGGAGTGCATCCCGGGCTGGGACCAGTATCCCGTCTTCCAGACGAATACCGTCTACGGCGTCTTCGAACACGACGGTGTCGTGTACCGTGGCGGCTGGTTCTCGCTGTTTCGCTGGACGGGCAGTGACTGGGAGACGTTCGGCGGTGGCATAGGAGGCGACGACGGGACCCTGTTTGCGGCCGACTTCGCCATCTACGAGACGGACCTCGTCGTGGGCGGTCATTTCCCCACCGCCGGAGGAATCGTCGTCAACTCGATCGCGACCTGGGATGGAACGACCTTCGGAACCGTCGGCTCGGGGGTGGGTGGTGAGATCAAGGCGCTCGTCGTCTACGACGGAGACCTGATCGCGGGCGGCCGCTTCTCCCGCGCGGGTGAGGTCTCGGCGCGCAACATCGCACGTTGGGACGGTAGCACCTGGCACGCGATGGGGTCTGGCGTCTACGATGCGATCCCGGATGGGACGACCGACGGAGTGCAGGATTTCGTCGTCTGGAGGGGGGATCTCTACGTCGTCGGCGACTTCACTCACGCCGGCAGCGGTGAGGTCTCGTACATCGCTCGCTGGAACGGCTCCACGTGGTCCGACGTGGGCGGCGGCATCTCGATGATCGACGGCGGCCCCACCGGTCTCCGCGGTGTCGACGTTCACGACGACAACCTCGTGATCGTGGGAGCCCTCGACTTCGCCGGTGGCGTCGCGGCGATCAACATCGCGCGATGGGATGGCGTGTCCTGGTCCCCCGTGGGCTCTGGATCGGATCCCTATGGTGGGTTCCTGGATCTCCGTCAGGCGGCCCTATCGGTGGCCTCGTACAACGGTCTCCTCTATGTCGGAGCCGACTTCAGCGAGGCGGTGAACCCGAGAGCGGAAGCGGTTGCGGTCTGGGACGGTCAGCGATGGAAGCCGGTGGGTCATGGACTGGACTACGGTGGATACCCGCCGAATCCCCTGGTGCTGGATTTGGAGGTGTGCGACGGGTCTCTCCTGATGGGAGGCATATTCGACGTTGCCGACCAGGAGCCGACCGACAACATGACACGCTACACTGATTGTGACGTCGTGGTCGGCGTGGCCGGAGCGTACGAAGCGGATACGCCGCTTCAGGTTCGGCTCCCGAAGAACCCGATGCGGTCCCGCTTCCACTTCTCGATCGACCTCGAGTCGCCGGCACGCGTTCGAGCGAGTCTTCTCGACGTACAGGGGAGGAGGGTCGACCTCTTGCTGGATCAGTCCCTGTCAGCCGGAAGTCATGGGTTCCCGGTGGAACTCGAATCGCGTCGAGCGACGCCGAAGGGGGTCTACTTCCTGCTTGTCGAGGCAGGGCCATCGACGGTGACGAGAAAGCTGGTCCTCGTTCCGTAGACCCGACGCCGCGTCACCAGCACGTCGAGTGCTCGCAGTTCCTCGACCGGGACTTTGGCCTGCGTCGCCGCGCCCGGCCGGGAACCACGATCACTCCACGAGAGAACACCATGACGTCGGACGTGGAGCACTAGTCCGGCGAGATGTTCTGATTGAGGTGAAAGAGGTTGTCAGGATCGTAGGTCCGCTTGACCCGCACCAGACGATCGTAGTTCTGGCGGTAGTTCTCCTTCACCCGAGCCTGATCGTCGTCGGCCATGAAGTTGACGTAGCCACCGCTCTCCGAGTAGGGGACGGTGCCGTCATAGTAGTCACGGACCCACTTGATGCGCGACGCATCCTTCGATGGATCCGTCCAGGCGGCGACGAAGACCGGCGCGAAGCTGGCGTCACGGTACGCGAACGCCGTGTCCTCGGTCCCGACCTCGTGGCAAGCGCCATCGATGGGGTAGAGGTGCATCGTTGCGGATACTTCCGGCACCCGGGGACCGTGCTCGAGATGAACCGAGATCGCCTCGTCCGTCAGCGCGTTGACGAAGTTGCCCTTCCAGTAGCTACGGATTCCCTTGGGGAAGAGGGCGTCGAACGCCCCGTTGAGCGCCGGGTAGGGCATCGGGCCCACGGCGTGAGCGACCACCGGCGCCACGTCGAAGAACTTCTTGATGACCTTCTCACCCTGGTCGAGAGCCCCCGACCAGTGAACGACGGCAACACAGAACGTGTCGCCGTGCCGGTCCTCCGGGATGAACGGCAGCGGCGGGGCAATCTGCCACCCCGGGAAGCCACCGAACTCGCGTGGCGCGTTCTTGATGAAGTCGCGGAAGAACTCGAACACCTGCTTGGCGTCCCCGACCTCGTAGAAGATGGGGCCGGCATACACCATGTCGACGTCGTGCAGCTGATACTCGAAGGACGTGACGACGCCGAAGTTCCCACCACCCCCTCGCAGAGCCCAGAACAGATCCGCGTTCTCGTCCTTGCTCGCCACGACGGCCTTGCCGTCGGCGGTGACGACGTCGGCCGAGATCAGATTGTCGCAGGTGAGGCCGAACTGCCGGGTCAGATAGCCGATTCCGCCGCCCAGCGTCAGTCCGGCAATGCCGGTCGTCGAGATGATCCCGCCCGTGGTCGCGAGACCGAACGCATGAGTTGCGGCGTTGAAGTCGCCCCACGTCGTGCCCCCGCCGGCCCTCGCGGTGCGGGTCTTCGGGTCGACGCGAACGCCGCGCATGGGCGAGAGGTCGATGACCATCCCGCCGTCGACCGTTCCGAAGCCCGGGGCACTGTGGCCGCCGCCGCGAACCGCGAGATCGAGCGAGTTCTCGCGCGCGAAGTTCACGCAGGCCATGACGTCGCTCACCTGTTCGGCTCGGACGATGACGCTCGGCTTGCGATCGAAGATGCCGTTGTGCACCTTGCGTGCGTCGTCATAGTCGGCGTCCGCGGACGTGACGACGCCCCCTCGCAACTGGGTTCGCAACTCGTCGAGTGTGAGCTTCGCCATCTCGCTTCTCCAGGGTAAGAGTAGGGCGTTGACATCGCGCGCGGGGACCGTGTCCCCCTGGGCTCGATAACGTGTCTTCGGCCCGGTGGATTCGCGCAATACGACGATGCGTGAGCGCCGGCCGGGCACGGGCAGCGCACCCGGTCACCATCGGGACAGCGCAACGTAAATCATACAGGCACCCCCGGTGTCAAACCGCGATGGGTCCTGTCTGGGGGCGACGGGGCGGTCGAGTGGTGAGTTTCGAGCCGGAATCCTCCAAAAGACGGCCCACTCCTGCTGAAGCTGGTTACCCAGGGCCTGGAGCAGGTGGCGCTCCAGCCGTGCACCGCTCTCGCCTTCCGAGCGAAGTCCGAGCACGCCCGTGTGCGCCGGTCCGAGAGCTCACGGGGCTACTGCTCGTCGCGGTCCTTCGCGACCCTGCTCCTGATCCAGCTCGCAAGATCCGCGACGAAATCGTCACGGATCTCCGCCTCTCCTTTCTCCCTGAGGATGACGGGATCGTAGAGAGCGTGCCCGGATTCGGGATACACGCGAACCGTGACGTCATGGCCCGGCGCGAGCTCCTCTTCGATTCGGGCGACGCTGGCAACGACCGGTACGTTGTCCTGCTCGTCGGCCTCGCCGTATGCAAAGAACATCGGCTCCGATAGGCGCTGCCAGTGACGGAGCGGATCGAAGTCGATCACGTGCGAGATCCACGACCACATCCAGTGGTCTGGCGTCGATGGGAACTTGGCCACGACCTCTCCCGCGCCTGCACGAAGAGCCTCCGCTCGAACCGAGTCGTACCCTTGCCACTCGCGATCTCGAACGTATCGAATGGCCGCGTGCTGCACGGCCATCGCCATGCCGTGCATCTCGCCACTGAGCCCCTCCTGACGGAAGGTGTTGGCCATCTCGTGGTCGAGCGTGTCTTCGAACGGCATGACGGAGGCCGACACCGCAGCGACGAACGCGACGCTCTCGGGACCGTCGGCGACGACGGGGGCGTAGAAGCCTCCCTGACTGAGACCGACCACGCCGACCGACCCTGCGTCGACTTCCGGTCGCCTGCCGAGGTACGCTACCGCCGCTCTGATGTCGTCAGCCAGCTCCGCGAAGGACGACCGCTTCCAGTCGCCGCCGCTGTCGCCGGTTCCCCGCTTGTCCGGCACGAGGACGGCGATCCCCTGCAACGCGAGACCCTGACCGATCATCAGGGACCAGATGTTCTTTCGACTCGAGTCTCCGGCCCCCTGGATCAACACCGCTGCCGGCTGCGGTCGCGGGACGTTCGTCACAAAAGCCGTTGCCACCACCTGGAAGCCACCCGACTCGTACGTCACATCTTGCATTCGGTATGGCTCTTCCACGTCGGACGAGTCCGTTGCAGATACCCCGGCGCCGGCCGACGACCCGACCATCAGTACGGGCAAGATGAGGATGCACGTGAGTCGCCGGGTCGGGTGTCGGGGTAACGGAGCGGCGTCGGGTGTCCGAGGAAACACGCACACATCGTGTCGTCCACGACACGTATCGTGCACTGATCCGCGTGACCTGATCATGGATCCATCCTGTGGTGGCCGAAAGCTCGAACGCGTCACCGGATGATAGCGTACAGCCCCGGTCAGGGACTCTCGCATTCGAGCGGACTCGTAAAGCCCCGGCGACGGCTGCTGCACGTTCCGGGTCTGGATGGGGCGGCGAGATCAGGCGTGCGAAGCTGGAGGGACGCAAAACGCCCCGGCGCGCGTGTGCGCCGGGGCGTTCAATCGTGGCGTCGACAGTGTTACGGGAGGAGAACCCGGTCGATCACGTGGATGACGCCGTTCGACGCTTCGATGTCGGTCATCACGATCTCGGCGTTCGGCGTGATGTCGCTGGTGTCCCGGAGGAAGACGTCGCCGTCCAGCTGCGGGAACGTGAAGCCGCCCGCCTTCATGCGAACCCGATCCGACTCGAGGATGTCCGCGGCGAAGCGCTGGCCGGGCGACACGTGGTAGAGCAGCACCGTGGTCAGAAGCTCCGTGTTGCCGAGCAACTCCTCGGGCGTGTAGGGGAAGCTCGGGTTCTCGAAGAGTGCCTGGAACGCGGCGTCGGTGGGTGCGAACACGGTCCGCTGCCCCTTTGCGCCCAGATCCGCCGCCACGGCGGGATCGGCGGCCAGCACGGCGGCGACGAGCGTCGTGAACTCCGGCACGTCGGCCGTCGAGAGGCCGAGCGCGATGTCGAGGATCGTGTTGCCGGACTCGTCCGGACGCCGCTCGGCATCATCGGTGAGGCTGATCGAGTCGGTCGCGCCCAGCGGCTGCGTGGCGGAAGGATCGTCGGCACAACCGGTGAGGCCCGCAGCCGAGATGGCCAGCGCGCCGATGATGGCGGTACGAGTACGCATGAGATGTCTCCCGTGAGTTGAAAGGGATCTGGTTTCGAGCGATTGGGCCATCCGGCCCGCTGGAAAGTTAGACACTGGAGTTCGCAAATATGTTCAGAAAAATTCTTGGACAAAAACCGCAAGCTTGCGTACTGGGCGGCCGTGGGGACCGGTGGACTCGCTCGAGCTGCAACAGACTGCCGCACAAGGACTTCGTGGCCCAGCTACCCCGAGGTCTCGGCCACGCCGATCCACGTCCCCGAGGGTCCGGCGGCTCCGATCACGGTAGCCGGACCAGCTTGCGAGTCAGGATCCACGAGGCGGACTCGAGTCGGACGAAGTACACGCCGGGCGCGATTCCGAGCCCCGCGGTCGACCGACCATCCCAGGTCACGTCGTGTACTCCGGGCTCCAGGGTTCCCGACACGAGTGACCGCACCTGCCGACCCTGAACGTCGTAGACACGTAGCGAGATCGGGCTCCGTTCGACGAGGCCGAAGCGGAAGCGCGTGCCCTTTCGGAAGGGATTGGGTCGGTTCTGTGCGAGGAACGGACGAAGCGCGACAGCGCCGGGATCCTGCCCCGCGAGCAGCCCGGTCGGGATGACGTCGAGGCGGCGCTCGTGGTCGAGAAGCACGATCTCGTCCACGCTGATCATCTCGGCGCCCGTACCATCGAAGAGCAGCTGCGCGAGGAAGCCGTCGCCCTCGGGGGCGACCGACTCCGACGGTCGCTGAAGTGCATTGGCCACGAGTACCCGCCCCGGGGGCGTTTCTGGAAGTGTGGTCACGAAGACCGGTGTCTCTCCGCCGTTCCGGGTGAGGATGTTGCCGGCCGACCCACCGCTGTCCGGCATCGCGCTCACGAAGGTCATCGATCCGGCCGGGTAGGTCACCGCCAGGCTGTAGCCGGCGAGGTTCGACACGTTCTGGACGGAGACGTTCACGAGCCAGTTCGTACCGCCGGCGGGAATCGTCTCGTAGTAGACGTTCGCCAGGCCGTTCTCTCCGGGCGGGTCGCTCGTCGGCACGCCCCCCTCTCCGAAGTGCGTCTCCAGGCTGTCCGCATCGGCGTCGTGCAGCACGTCGTCGCCGTTGAGGTCGAAGAGCGGATCGAACTCCGGATCGGTGGCGTCGCGCGCGAAGATGGTGAGCAGGTGACTGAGATCGTCGACGCCCACGATGCCGTCGGACGTGAAGTCCGCAACCGGCACGCCGACGTTGACGGCGGGGAGAGCGAGGTTCGAGGGTCCGATGGTCTCGTGCACGCCGTCGATCGCGCTCACCCAGTACGTGTAGGTCGTCCGGTTCTCCACGCCGGGATCCACGTACGCATCGGTGCTGGCCGGAACCGTGTCGAGGGAGTCCAGCAGCGTTGACGGGGGCGCCCCGCGGTAGATGCGATAGCCGGTCACCGTGTCCTTCCCCGCTCCATCGTCGAGCGACAGATCCCAGGTGAGGGTCACCGAGCCGCCTCCGTCCCCGGGCGTGTCGACGGCGCGCATGTCGGTCGGCGGAGCGGGGAGCCGGTTCGGATCGGACGCGCCGGACACCGCGAACGCCACGTTGGAGAGCGGGGAGAGGTTGCTCGCCTCGTCCTTGCCGCGGATGGCCAGGTGATAGAGGTGTCCCTCCTCGGGCAGCTCCAGGACGGCGCTCTCGGGGGATCCCGGTGCGCCGGGGGTCGCGGTGATCGCGATCTGCGGATACAGGTCCCAGTCGGTCTCGACGAGGGGCGAGTCGGCGTACGCCACGACGTAGCCTTCGAGCGTGCCCGCCAGCCCATCGTCACCGGTCGCCGTCCACAGGACCTCGATGGTGCCGCCTCCCGGGACCCCGACGGCTCCGAGGTCGTCGATGCGACCCGGCGGGACGAGGTCGTCACTCATGGCGGTGCCGAGGACGGCGTATACACCACCCCCGGGGACCGGAGCGGAGACCACGTTCGACCGCGTGCTCACGAGGCCGTCCAGCAGTGGATCCCAGGTCCGGGTCACCTCGTTCCACCGGAAGGCGGCGAGCGTCGTCTCGTCGATACCCGCCAGAAGCGAGTCGTCGTACGCCAGGTTCATGCCGCCCGCGCCGGCGAACACGTCGTCGGCCACGAGGTGAACCGCGTAGAGGTCGGAGACCTGCAAGAGCCCCTGAGCCGCGGCACCGTGGGCGACCGCGTTGCTCGATGCCGCGATGACGAGCTGCGTGCTCTCGAGCTCGTCGCCCGGAACGTTCAGCTCGCTCGAGCCCAGGTGAGCTTCGTAGTACGCCGACGCCTCCGCCTCGTCGACGACGAACGCCGTCGTGAAGATGCTCGTGCCTCCCGACGTGCCCTCGAGCCAGATCTCCAGCGTACCCGTTCGGTCGAACAGGGGATCGTCGAGGTCGAAGGCGTATGTCCCGGTCCAGCGGTCCTCCGAGGGGACGTACTCCATCGAGATCATGGTGACGGCGGAGCCGCAGAAGCACGTGACCGTCGGCTCGTCCGCGAGGGACTCGTCCGCCCAGACGTCGATCTCGAAGCCGGCATCCGCGGTGGTTCCAGTGGGCGCCAGGCTCACCGATGCCCCCGGTCCATCGGCGCCGGCTCCACGCTCGGCCGGGGCGGAGCTCTCGGCTTCGCCTCCCTCGGGCTCGTCGGAGAGACGAAGCGCCAGCTCGCTGCCGGCATCCCGGGACGTGAGGCCGGCCAGCGCCCCATGTCGCGTGCGTGTGCCCGTGCGCAGATAGGCGGACAGTGCGTCGCCCTCCTTCAGTCCGACCGCGTGAAGCCATCCCCGCGGATCGGTCTCCCCCAGGAACGTCAGCGTCTCGCCTCGTCTCCCGTACACGCGCGCACCCGCCGCTGGCCCGCGCTCGTCGGAGACCCTCACCGTGCTCGAGAACGATCCCGGGCCCGCGTCGGCGATCTCGACCTCGATCGTGGGCGGGAGACGGGTCCCGCCGTTGTCGATCCCATAGCCGAACAGGCCGATGAATGCCGTGGGGCCGGCGCGGTCCGGGCTCGTGGACGCGCCGTTCACGAACCACCCGGCCTGAGGCGTGACGATGTCGGCGTATCCGCTGTCGCCCTCGAGCTGACCCTCGAGCTGCTCCCAGCACGACTTCCCCCGTACGGACAGCTGCTCGGTCTCCACCTCCCAGCAGGAGATCCACGCGCAGCCGTAGTCGTAGTTCGTGAGGTAGTCGTTGCGAGAGGACATCTCGGTCGTGCCCGTCTCGACATCCATGAACCCGAAGTTGGATGGGTAGCGAAGCGGTTGATCACGCTTCAGCTGATCCAGGCGCGCGTAGCCGCCGATGACCGTCTCGTACTCGTCCTTCAGGTTGAGTGCGTAGTGTCCGAACTCGTGCGCGAACGTCGCCGGCCATCCCGAGCTCAGGGTCTGCTCCACGTAGAAGTGCTCGTTGTCGGACCAGTCGTCACAGTCCATGAACTGACCGGTGTCCGCGTGCGGGTGCACCGAGTGGAGGATGTGCACGTCGACGTCGTCCCAGCGCTGGTGAGCGTCGTAGATCACGACGCGCCCCAGCGCGATCTGTCCGTCGCTGGCGTTGAAGAGGTAATTGGATGCGTCCTGAAGAGCCGTCGCCAGGTCGCTCCAGTAGGCGTCTCCCGTCGGGATGTCCCACTCGGTGGCGATGCCGAGGTCGTAGCGGTAGAGGGTGTGCCTCAGCGAGAGATCGATCGGCGAGGTCTGTCCGGTGATGAGGTGCGTGTGGTAGTCCCCCTGCGCATCCATCACGTCGGTGTCGAGGTAGAGCTGTCGGCCCAGATCCGAGTAGAGCTCACCGTTGTAGCCGCGGCAGGTGTTCCACGACTTCGCCTTCCACCAGGCACGCACCCGATCTCCGATCTTCAGCCCGGTGGCGGTGAAGTTCCCGTTCGCGTCGGTGGTTCCCTCGGGAAAGAACCCGATGCCACGGTCGAGCTCCACGGTCGCGCCGACGATGTCCTGAGTGCCGAAGGCGACGTGGATCGTGGCCTGGAAGCTCCCCGGATCGCTCGGCGTGGTGATCGATCCGCTCTCCACCCACGCCGAGAAGCCGTACTGGTTGTACGCCCGGATCCGGTACCAGTACACGTGCTCGCTGAGAAGGCCCTGGTCGAGACGGAACTGGAGGCTGGCGGAGGTGTGCGGAAGCAGGTCGACGTACGGAACGAACTCACCGTCGCGCCGCTGGATCTGGAATCCCATCTCCTCCGACGAGTTGTCCGACCACGTGAGGAAGACGGCCGAGGGTGCCGGGATGCCCATGAAGTCGGAGGGGGCCGCGGGTACGATTCCGGGCGTGGCGGTCGTGTAGTTCGAGACGTCCGATTGCTCCCCCGGCGCGACGGCGACGAGGCGGTAGTAGTAGGGCTGGTCCTCGAGTACGGTGGCGTCCTCCCAGGACGTGGCGTCCCCGGGCGCAACGTACATGAGCTCCCAGCTTCCACCCGGACCCTCCTTTCGTTCGACGCGATAGCTCTCCGCGAACGGGGAGTCGTCGTCCCAGGAGACGAGCACCGAGGACGGATCGATCGTGGAGGCCTGCACGTTCGACGGAGGAGCCAGGGGAGCGCAGGGGTCGGGATCACAGGAGAGTACACCGGCGTGCCACTCGCCACCCATCTCGAGGCACGTCGTCTCGAGCGTGAGCGAGCACTCGTCGGTGACGGGATCACAGCACGCCGCGAGCGCGGGAGCATCACCTCCGACGCGGATGCTCGAGACGTACCAGCCCGGACCGGTCACGCTGATGTCCGAGCCGAAGTCGAGCTCGATGGCGATGCTCTGGCCCATGAATGCGGAGAGATCGAAGCAGTCCGTGCGCCAGCCACTGCTGGATCCGGTCCAGCCGGGCTCGCCGTCGACGCACCACGGCGTGTAGGAGGGGGACGGAGAGATCTCAGGGACGGTGTAGCCGGCGATCGGTGCCACCACCGTTCCGTGCGGATCGATGGTGACGTTCGCACCATCGTACTCCCACTCCATGTCGAACGTGTGGGTGACCTCCACGAGGTAGCTCTCGGAAGTGACGGTGAACGTCGGAGACCGCAACCCGCTCCCGGCATCATTGGGATAATCGGCGAGGAGTACGGTGCCCCACACCGGCGTCCCCGAGAGCTCGCTGAGGCCATGCTCCCACACCGGCAGCCCGCTCGCGTCGCAGTCCACCGGTACGAACCCGTGATCGTCCTCCGCGAAGTCCCAGTCCTGGCTCACCGACTCGATCGCGCAGAGTTCGGCCGGTCGCTGTCGACCCGTCGGCACGACGGGCTTGTCGGAGTCCGTGTCCGCCACGCTCGCGACGGGGATGATGAGGAACACGGCGACGAGGGCGAGGCGCGTGGCCGGCCCGTGGCGATGGCCCAGCGGCATGGCCAGTCCTCCGCGGTGGGGGAGAGGGGTTCAGCTCGCGGACATGCGCGGCGGCCGGTCGTCGATCGATCCGGGCCGTCGTTGATTGCCCGTGCAAATCGCAATCGGATTCTCGCATGGATGAGTCGCGAAGCGAAACGCACCGGCGGGACGTGGCTGCCTGACGTCTCGGAAACTACGTATGGACGCGCCGGCGTGGCAGAGAGGGATCCGCGACGGTCGACCTAGTCGATCCGGGTCACGCGCTGGACGACGCGGGTTCGCTGCCCGTGAGCTCGCACGAGATAGACGCCCGCGGGCACCGGCCGGCCATCGTCGTCGGTGCCGTCCCAGAACACCTCGTGTATCCCGGACGGCAGCTGTTCCCGGCACAGGAGCTCCCGGACGAGCCGGCCGGACACGTCGTACACGCGGAGCCATGCCGTGTCTCTCCTCACCAGGCCGAGCTGGAGCGCCGTGCCGGCATGGAAGGGGTTCGGGTAGCTCGTGAGCGTCGCGGGCGCGACCGCCGGCAGGCCCGGGGTGGTGAGCGGCCCTCTCGTGTCCACGATCAGAGGGAGACGCACCGTGTAGACGACGTCGGCCGGGTCCTGGTAGTGAGCCTCCATGATCACGAGGAACCAGTCGGGCGCGGTCGGAGACAGCTCGAGCTGGTACGTGTTGAGCCCCTCGCCGATCGATCCCGGTGGGAGATCCCCGTACACGGCTCCGGGGCGGATCAGCGTGACGAACGGTGGGACCTCGACGAGCTCGGCGGAGACGTTCCGCGCGCCGTGCGCGCCGGAGTTCCGCAGCTCCACGAGCAGCTCGAGAAGCGATCCGTCCCACTCGACCACGACGAAGCCGGTCACACGCAGGAACGTCCAGGCACGCTTCACCTCCTCGCATTCCGAGAACTCCGAGGTGGTACCGAAGCTCGTGGCCCGGTCCGCAGCCGTGGACGTGATCAGAGCGCCGATGTCGGGACCGCCCTCGTCGATCGTGTACGTGAACGTGCGTGACCAGTAGAACGCCGTGGTCAGGTCGACGTTCCCGAGGTACGTCTCGCCCTCGCCGAAACCGGACGGATCACAGGTGTCGTTGGTGAACAGCTCGATGCGATAGTCATGACTCATGCGACTCTCCAGGTATCCCGTGACCATGACGCGTCCGGTCGCGGCCTCGCGGTCCACGGACGTGATGACCGGGAAGTTCTGAAGCTCGTTCCCGCCGACGTCGCCGTCCACGATGTCGTTGGGCGTGACGCCGTCGTCGTCGAGATCGATCCCGATGTCGCCGTTGTCGACGATGGAGTTCTTCCAGATCCCGTTCCCCGACGCGCCGGTGACGATCACGCCCTTTCCCTGGTTCGACTGGATCAGGTTGTAGGCGATGAAGTTGTCCACGCCCAGCACCTCGACGCCCGTGACGGAGTTGTACATGATGATGTTGCCCTGATCCGCGCCGTACCCGCCGATCCAGTTGTTGTCGGCGTCCATGTACACGCCGACCTCGTTCCCGAGGGCGGTCGAGCCGTCGGCGTTCGTGCCGATGTAGTTTCCCTCCACCAGATTGCTCTCCGAGATCCCCGTGATCTCGACCCCGTGGGTGGCGCCGGCGAGCACGTTGGGTTCGCCGGCCTCGTGGCCACCGATGAAGTTGGCGAAGGCGCCGTCGATGCAGACCCCTGCCTGGAATCCACTGAGGACGGTGCTTCCTCCGGGATCGGTTCCCACGAGGTTCCCCTGAACGTAGTTGTAGAGTGAACCGCCGCCCTCGATGTGAACGCCACACTCGTTGCCGCCGTCCGACGGCGCGATCACGTTGATCTCGGTGGGAGACGTTCCCCCGATGAGGCAGTAGGCCGAGTAGTAGAGCAGCACGCCGTTCTCCACGCCGATCACGTTCCCGCCGGCGTCGATCCCGAGGCGATTGCCCCACACGTGGACGTTCTCGGATTCCTCCACGTAGATCGCCGCGCCGGTGTAGCGCGTGATCGAGAGCCCGGAAATCTCGGTGTCGTCGGCGCCGATCACCGAGAGTCCGTAGAACGTCGTGCCGTGGAGCTCGATCATGAAGACGGCGTCGGTGCCCATGCCGAGCCCGAGCGTGTTCACGCTGGCTCCCGGCTGCGAGTAGCCGTCGATGACGACGGTCTCGGTGATGTCCGGGCTGGACTCGGTGATGAGATGGGGACCGGGTCCGTACGTGGACTCGGGGACGTCGAACTGGATCGTGTCGGCGCCCGGGTTCGTGTTTGCCGCGTCGACGGCCTCGGCCAGGGAGAGGCCCGTGCCGGACCCGGACTCGAGGCGGTCCACGGTGTAGGTGGCCGCCTCGACCTCACGCGTGGTGATGGTCGCAAGCGAGAGGACCACGAGGGGTAGCACCCTGCGGACGGCGTCGTTGTAGTCCATGTCGGTTCTCCTCCCGCCGGTCGCCGCCTCGCGTCCACGCCCGGGGAGCGAGCTGACGCCGTTCACCGCCTCGTCGAGCTCGTGCTGGCTCGGATCGACGGCTGGGCGTCTGGTCCCGGAGCCCACGCGAGATGGTCCCGCGTGCGCGTGATCTCCTCGACGAGACGTGCGGAATCCTCATCGAGCATGTGCAATCGCGCGAGGGCCAGAATTCCGTAGTATCCAGAGACTCTCAACATTACCAGATTATAGCCCACGGTCTCCGTGCTGGGCAGGGCGCCAGGCAGCCAGGGGCCCGCGACGATGTTCGTGCCTGGGCGGGATTCATCGAAGAGCGTGCAGGATCGACGATCCCCGGAGGTTCCGGAGCCGAATGATGCACTCGCATCATTGCCCAGATCACCATGTCAGTCGAGTATGCTCTCATTCGGATCGTTATCGAAAGGCACACGTTTCGATGTCCCTCGGCCACACCCGATCCAGCCCGGCGTGAGAGGGAGGATGCATGTCGACGACCGACTTCGGCTCGAGCGCCACGGACCCTCGACAGGTTCGACAGCTTCTCGTGCGGCTCGACGCCAGTGTGCCGCCCGACGAGATCGGTGCGGATGGTGCCGACCTCGACATCTTCGCCGAGGTCCTCGCGCGGCATCCCGATCTGACCATTCGCCAGTGCTTCCCGAGGTTCGTGCGACGGCTTCGCGTGCGCCACAAGGGCCATGTGCCTGCGCCGAGGGGTCAGCCGGAGCGAAGGCTCGATCTTTTCTTTCGCGTGACCGTGCCGGACCCGAGGATGGATCTGAACCGACTGCTCGCGGAGATCCGGGCAGAGAATGGGATATCGGACGTACGTCACATCATCCCGGCGTCGTCGAAACCGCCCGCGGCCGACTGCTCGGTGAGCGATCTACAGGGCTACCATCGTCGGAGCATCCATCATGGCATCGACACGTGCTATGCGTGGAACGTGACCTCC
This sequence comes from Candidatus Eiseniibacteriota bacterium, assembly GCA_965224245.1. Taxonomy (GTDB): domain Bacteria; phylum Eisenbacteria; class RBG-16-71-46; order CAZAMP01; family CAZAMP01; genus CBDCYW01. The sequence goes on from OZ245046.1 coordinate 74,693, forward strand.
GATCCGCCGGGTTTGCCGAGCGGCGGGGGCGCCGGCGAACGGGTCGTCGTCTGCGTCGTGGACTTCGATTTCGGGACGGGTCACGTGAACGGCGCGGAGGTCACCACGACGCTGGGTACCCCGACTGGAGGGAACAACAACTACGAGCGACACGGCTGCATGGCGCTCGGGGTTCTCGGGTCGCCCGGTAATGGTGACGAGGAGCTGCGCGGAATCTGTCCAGAGGCGACCCTGTGCTTCTCGTATGTCGAGGAAGAGACCTCGGGTCATCCACTGTCGGAACGTGCCGACGAGGCGATCGACCGTGCGCTCGAGCTCCTCGATGAGACCATGAGAACTGGGCTGGGAGCTGTGCTCGTCATCGAAGCGCAGCTGGACACGTTGAGCTCCGTCGAGGTGATCCCGCACGGGGGCGGTCCGGAGATGCTGCCGGCGGAGGCGAACGTGCAGGTGTACAGCGCGCTGGCCACGGCCGCGTCGGAGGGAGTCACCGTGGTCGAGGCCGCGGGCAACGGGGACAAGGAGTTCGTGAAGATCGTCGACGGGGACACGGAGTACTGGGACCCGAACCCGGCTGACGGGACCTCGTCGGGTGCCATCATGGTGGGGGCCGGCCACGCCACCACTCACGAGTGCGTCTCACAGGGAAACTGGGGCCCGCGCGTGGACTGCCAGGGCTGGGGCCACAACGTCTTCGCGCCCGCCGTTCCCAGCGTCACCGGTGACGTATCGTTCGGCGACGCCGGATCCTACGATCCGAACTTCAACGGGACCTCGTCCGCGACCGCGATTGTCGGAGGCGTCGTCGCGGTGCTTCAGGGCGCGTTTCACGCGGTGAACGGTTCCTTTCTCGATCCGGCCGAGATTCGCGAGATGCTCCGGGACCCGAACCTCGGGCACCCGGACCCACTGGACGAGATCGGTCCCCTGCCGGATCTGTATCGGCTTCTCTGCACGTCTCTCGGTATCTGTACCGATCTCTTCGTTCGCGACGATGACGAGGACACGGGTAGGCGTCCACTGGGCGCGACGACGCTGCCACCGGAACCGATCTTCTCCTTCGCCAGCCCGGACATCTTCGTCCAGCCGACCGAGATGGGCGTCGGCGGCGACTTCGAGGCGGGGGCCGCACACTCCGCCCGCAGCCACCCGCGTGTGAGCGGCGGCGAAAACCATGTCTACGCCCGTGTGATGAATCGAGGGCGAGGTGCCGACAGCGGTCGGCTGTCGATCTTCTGGTCCGAGCCCAGCTCGTTCCTGCATCCCCGATGGTTGAAGATCGCGGCGGAGCCCGGGTCGTTCCCCTGCATCCGCCCCGGGAGCGAGTCGATCGTACACGTCCCCTGGGATGCACCGTTCGGGGATGCCGGCGAGCACTGCGCGCTCGTGGCCGTGGTGGAGCCGAGTCGTGGCGGTGTCGTCCACCTCGATGCCGCGATGACGACAGCCGAGTACCGTGACCTTCTCGTCAGCAGGAACGACGTGGGGATTCGCAACGTACATGTGGGGCACGTCGAGGGTGGTGACGTGTCGTTCCGGTATCACCTGCGCGGACAGCCCGAAGGCCCGGCGACCTTCAGGCTGAACTTCACGACGGACGTGCCGGCGGACGCGCTGGAACTCAAACCGGATACGACCGTGACGTTCGTCAGAGGCGACCGGGAGCTGAGGCTCACGTCGGAACGAGTCACGTCGTTGGATCTGGGCGATGCCGAGGTTGATGTCGAGCTCGCCATGAACGCCGAAATCATCTTCGACCTCGTCGTGACGCTGCCCCGGACGGCACCTCCGGGTCAATACACCCTGACGATCGATCAGTACCTCGGAGCACTTCAGCTGGGACGCTGCACCTACGTCATCGTGGTTCCGTCTGTCACCTGATCGGCAGCGGAGAGCTAGTCGAAGTTCCGGATCAGCACGAGATCGCGTGCGGTGGTGGCGTGTCGAAACGCGATCGTGTCGCGCGTCTCGAGCCAGACCATGTTGGCAATGTAGCCACTCGGGAAAGACGCCAGCTCCACCGCCTCGCCGTCGGCGTGTTCTCCGTCGAAGGGCTGGACCCAGAGACCAATCCCGTTCTCGTGTCCGCGATCGATGATCAGGTACTGCCCGTCGGGGCTCCAGAAGTGCCAGTCGATCCACCCGTCGGTGAAGCGGGTCAGCGGACGAGGGTCGCCGCCGTCGAGCTGGATCCGGTAGACGTTCTCGCCGTCGAACTGCCTGGGTGTCTGGAAGCTGAGACCGGCCCCGTCCGGGGTCCAGCGAACGTTCAGCATGCCCGGTCGCGGCGGTGCGATCGTGTACAGGGGATCGCCTCCCTCCGCGGGTCGCACCATGTAGTGCCGGACCCAGCGTTCCCCGATCGGCCGGAGGGCGCTCGTCAGGATGAACCGCGAGTCCGGCGAGAACATCACGACGCCGGCATCGGTCAGGCCGTCGGCGATGTGAGTCGGCTCTCCACCCTCGACGGGGAGTGACCAGACGGTGCCCTCCTCGCCCCGGAAGAGGAGCGTCTGTCCGTCGGGTGAGCGGCCGACGATGAACTCACCAGAACCGTTGGTGAGCTGCTGCCGGTTCTCTCCCTCGAAGTCCATCCGCCAGACGTGCGGGGTGAAGTCGTCCGCGATCCTCCGGAACACGATGGCGTCGCCGGCCGCGACGGCACCCCATTCGTGGCCGTCGACCGGGGAGAGCGACCGCAGATTCGATCCGTCGGGCGACACTCGCGCCACCACGGAGGATTCCTCTCGAACCCAGTCGCCCAGGATGTCCCCGTTCGGCAGCGAGCTGAGGGGGAGGAGCCTGCCTCCACCGGCGAAGGAGAGCTGTCGCGCGGGGCTGGCTCCGTCGATCGGGGTCGTCCAGAGGCTCGACGACTCCGTTATGCGGATCGCCGCGATGGTGCTTCCGCCCTCGCCGACGGAGAGTGCCTGGTACTCGTTCAGGTCGTTCGTGATCCGCGTGAGGTCGCCCGTCTCGGTCTCGATGCGCCAGATCTGCGGCCGCTGAGACATGACCGCCCCGCCGGCGCAGACGAGGTGCTGCGCGTCGGGTAGCCACTCGATGTCGTCGATCACGAAGCCGCGGGGGAAGCGGATCCGGTCGGGCTCTCCTCCCTCGACGGGGAAGATCTCGAGGACGGTGTGGATCCCGCCTTCCGGGGTGGAGAACGTCCACGCGATGGACGTTCCGTCGGGTGACCACACCGGCGGGGTGATGACGAACGCGTCTCCGGTCTCGCCCCGCACGACCTCGGTCCCGTCGGATAGATCCGCGATGACGAGCTGGTTCCGACCCTGCTGGGGAACGCCCCGCCGGAAGCACGCTCTCGATCCGTCAGGCGACATCGAGATGGGCGAGTCGACATCGAACAGGCGCTTCCGCGGCGTACCTCCCAGGGACGGGACCGAGAAGATGGCCGAGTAGTTCGGCGTGTCCGGATCGCGCCGCCTGAAGAACACGTAGCTTCCGTCGGGGCTGAACGAGACGCGGCCGATGTCGGGCTCGGGTCCGGCGATCCGGACCTGGCTCCCGGTGGCCACCTGACGGACCCACAGCTCCCTCCCGTCAGGAGACCCGCCGACGAACGCCAGGTAGCGACCGTCCGCGCTCAGCACCGGCGAGTCGATCCTCTCCGCGCTCAGCACGCTCGTCATGGTCATGGTCTGGAAAGGGCGTGACGTGTCGTCGGGGCTCTTGCTTCGCGTGAGGGACCACACTCCCACGGCGAGCCCCGCGATGCCCAGCGCCGCGATGGCGAGCACCGCGGTCACGGGGAGCCCCCGCCGAGTCGCCGGTGGTGGGGTGGCGAACGAGCTGGCGCTGCCGGAGCTGGCGAGCGTGTCGTACTCGTCGACGATGGCCTCCAGCTCGATCGCGATGTCCTTCATGGAGGTGGCCCGCCGGTCGGGAGATTTGGCGAGGCAGCGCTTGATCAGCCGGCGAACCGCGCTGGGCACCTCGGGCGAGACCTCCTCCACCGGTGCCGGCTGCTGATTCAGGATCTGGTGCATCGTCTCCACGTCGGTGTCCGCCTGAAACGGCCGGCGCCCGGTCGCCGCCTCGTAGAGGAGGCAGCCGAACGAGAAGATGTCCGAGCGGTGGTCCACCGACTGCCCCCGCACCTGCTCGGGGCTCATGTAGCCGACGGTGCCCAGCACGACGCCCGCGCCGGTACGGTCAGCGGGCGCCGTCTCGGCCAGCGTGGTGTCGCCGTCCGCAATCGTCCGCTCGGTGAGCTTCGCGAGACCGAAGTCGAGCACCTTCGCGTATCCGTCGCGACTGATCATGATGTTGCTCGGCTTCAGGTCGCGATGCACGATTCCCAGCGCGTGGGCCTTGGCCAGTCCCTCGGCGACCTGCGCGAGGTGACCGAGCAGGGTGCGAAGGTCGGTTCTCTCGTGGTGGATCTTCTCCTGCAGGGTCTGGCCCTGAATCAGCTCCATCGAGATGTAGTGTACCGGAGCCGACGCGTCGCTCCCGGTGTCGTCGTCGCCGGTCTCCACCGGGGCCTGACCGATCTCGTAGATCGCGACGATGTGAGGATGGCTCAGCGACGACGCGGACTTCGCCTCGGTGACGAAGCGGCGTACGCGCTCCTCGTTGCGAACCAGCTCCGCCGGGAGGACCTTGAGTGCCACGTGTCGCTCGAGCGTCTCGTCCCTCGCGACGTAGACCTCGCCCATGCCGCCGGCACCGAGCTGACCGACGACGCGATAGTGAGCGATCCGATCCTCTGGCTGGAGGGTGCGATTCATGGGACTCCCTGGGTGGCGCAGACGAGCGTGGGCGGCGAGTGTAGGGGAGGGGTGGACACGTCGCAATCCTGCCGGCGTCGTGCGTGGCCATCGGAGGGACGGTTTCGCGGCGGGCCTGCGTCGCTCGGTCTGTAGTCGCAAGGTGTTATCTGCCAGCCTGATAGGGTCGTCTGACCGAATAGGTCGATCTCGTGACCGCGAAAACCGACTGCGGCGTGTCGTGTCCCGTCCCCGGAATCCGCGTTCGGTCTTCAGACGGGGCACGCGATCACAGGAACTCGCGGGTGACGACGGGAGCCGGGCCGGAGCCTCTCCGCGCGAAGCGCTCGGCGTGCAGGCCCCTCGTCGGCTACGGCGTGCCCGATCGAACACTGTCTCTGCTGCGGAGGTGCATGATGTGGGTCCTGGTCGTCCGCGCGTCCGGCTGGAGCGTCTTGCCGGCCCTTCTGGTCGGCTTCATGATTGGGAACGCCCGGGCGGAGCTCCTTTTCCCTGCCGAAGACGCTCCCAATCCCGACAACCGTGCCTCGTTCTCCCGAGTCGTGCGGGTGAGCCCGGATGCCATCGTCGATCTCGATGACGGCGCGCCCTTGTTCGATGCGGATGCGTCGACCACGGTCAGCCTTCGCGCCGATGGATCGGAGCGGCTCGAACTGCGTTTCCGCGGGTCTCCCCGGTGGCTGAACCACGTCGAGGTCGTCTCCGATGATCTCGACCTCGAGGTCCAGCTCCTGGATCTCACCGGCAAGTGGGTCACGTATGGCGAGCGCTCCGGTGGCGGTCGCGAGGTCGTGGTCGATGGACGGGACATGCGTGCGCAGGGGCTCCGCCTCTTGCCGTCGGTATCCGCCCGATCGGCCAGCACCGTCGCGATCTCGGAGGTGTTCGCCGATTTCCGGCAGGTCGATCCGGATCGGAGCGGCTCCTCCAGCGCGCGCGCCGGTGGTGGCATCTACCACTACGACTGGGTCAACGATTACTCCGCCACCTCGGCGGGGAACCTGAGCAAGTGTGACGATGACGCCAGGGGGCTGCGCGACGAGCTCCCCGGGAGCTGGACGTACGGCGGGCACGGGAACAGCGGCGCCAAGGAGAACCATTTCAAGCGCACCGACATCGGCACCGGAGACAACCAGGATCACATAGACTGGGCCGACCTCTCCTACTACTCCGGTCACGGTAGCTCCAGCCGGTCCGACAGCTACTGGGGCCTCAACCTGAGCGCGTTCAGTCTGGGTACCTTCGTGGACGATCGCTTCGTCGTGCCGAGCGACGGAAGAGCGGCCTGGGGCGATGGGAACATGGAGTGGCTGTGTGCGAGCGCCTGCAACATCCTGACCACGCTCTCCGACAACTACTGGGCCAAGAACATGGATCGCCTCCACCTCATGTGTGGAGCACAGAGCACCATCGTCGACGCGGCGTACGGCGAACGCTTCGGGCGGAAGCTCGTCGACAACGGGCTGTTCGACTCCGCCTGGACGATCAAGAGCTCGTGGTGGGACTGCATGGATCACCACAACTCGTCCGGGCGGGTGGTCGTGATCGGGGAGACGAGCGCCGCGGGCGGAGACTACATCTGGGGTGAAGGATCGGTGATCTCCGACCCGACTCACGACAGCACGTTCTACCGCTGGACGAAGAGGCTCACGGCTGCCACCGCACCCGAAGAGGACGTTCTGCAGGCTCACATCGTTCACGACCCCGAGCACTACCGGCGGTCCGAGAACCTGCGCGTGTTCTCGCCCAGGAGCGAGAACGGATTCACGGTGCGAATCGATCCGGCCCTTCTCGTCCAGGCTCGTGTGGCCGAGATGACCGTCTACGACGTGGTGCCATCGGGTATCGACGACGACTACGTGAGGCAGGTCGCAGCCTCGATCTGTGCCGCAGAGGGGTTCTTGTGTGGTCTGGAGGACGTCGGCGCCGGCGATCTCGGGGAGCGGATCGCCACCATCGGCCCCCACGAGCTGCGCGTGAGGATCGCGAGCGGACGCTACGCCTATGCCAACACCGAGGAGTGGCTGGGGTGGCGGACGAACCCGGCCTCGCTTCCGAACGAGTCGCAGGCCCTGGATCGCGCGACCGCGATCGCCAGCGCCTGGCAGGGTGGGCAGCTGCCGGGTGCCCAGGTGAAGGGCATCGACTACGTCTTCCAGTCGGCGTTCGAGCTGTTCGCCGACGGCACGGAACAGGAGGACCCGGACAGCAGCCACGCCGTCGCCATCAACGTGAACTTCCAGCGGGAGCTGGGCGGGTTCTTGGTGGGTGGCGCGGGCGGTGTTGCCCGGATCTCTCTCGGTGACATGGGGAGGGTCCTGCGAGTCTCGCAGAATGGCTGGCGTCAGGTGACGCCGGGTCCCACGGTTCCGACGATGCCCTTCACCGAGGCCATCGATGCGCTCACCGTCGAGGGCTGGGATGCCTGCATCCAGGGAGTCAAGTCGGATGCGGACGACATCGAGATCACGGCCTGGGAGCTGGGCTACTTCGAGGCTCCGGGATCCGTACCGGTGACTCAGATCCGTCCCTGCTTCATCCTCTACACCATGATCGGGTCCGGTGACCCCGGCAGTGTCGTCCCCGCCGAGTTCTACGTCTGGGCGGAGCGCGTGCAGCCCCAGGGCACGATCCTGTCGCCACCCGACGGCACGGAGATCGAGCCCGGGATGGAGGTCTGCTTCGCCGCTGCCGCCGTGCACGGCGTACCTCCGTACAGCTTCAGGTGGCTCGACACGGAGGGTGCGGTGATCGGCGTCGGGGCCGAGGCCTGCGCCACGCTCATGCCTCCGCCGCCCGACGAAACCGGTCACGTGGATGATCGGGTGAGCATCGAGCTCGAGGTCCAGGACGCCGCCGGACAGCAGAGCCACCGGTTCGTACAGATCGGCTTCGCGATGCCGCTATCGGTCGAGCCCTCGAGCACCCCTGCGATGGCCGTGCTCGAGCAGAATCGACCGAACCCGTTCCTGCCCTCGACGGAGATCTCGTTCGTGATCTCCGATGGAGCGAGCACGTCCGTACCCGTGAGACTCGTCGTGTACGACGTTGCCGGACGCGAGGTGCGCACGCTCGTCGACGAGCTCGCATCCCCCGGCCGACACACGCTGAGCTGGGATGCCCGGAACGACGCGGGCCACCGCGTCGAGGAGGGCGTCTACTTCTACCGGTTGCGGGCGGGAGACACGGACCTCGTGCGCAAGATGGTGATGGCGAGGTAGCCGGCCGGCGTCCGCCGGGCGGCAGCATCGTCCTGACGGCGGGAAGATGCGATTGGAGCTCAGTCGTGCCCCGGCGATCGGGATGACCGGCCCGGGAGCGCGCCCCGCAACGTGGCGCGGGCGCGCTCTGCCAGCTCGGGGGCCACGCTCCCGACGAACGCGGAGAGCGACATCGCCGCCCCCGCCTCCTGCGCGCGCACCAGCGCGGACTCGCCGATCCGATCCCGGATCGAGCGAACCCATCCGTCCTGGAGCTCCAGTGCGCGAGGGGTCCTCGGAAGGTGGAGGTCCTCGTAGGCTCGATCCAGGGCACTCCAGTAGAGCGCGGCACGCGTCGGATCCCCCAGCTCGGTCTCCGTGGCACAGTACTCGAAGAGGATCGCAAGCACACGACCCGGATGGCTCATCTCCACCGCGACGGTCAGCCCCTCGCGGTGGGTGCCTGCCGAGGACTCGTAGCGCCCCAGGCGTCTGTACGTCGCGGCGACGTTGATGAGCACCGTGAAGCGACCGACGGGGTCATCGAACTCCTGGAAGATGGCACCCGCACCCTGCATGGGACCCAGGGCCGCCTCCAGCTCACCCCGGAAGCCGAGATTGCGTCCGATCGAGAGCAACGCCCGGGCCTCGCCGGGACGATCCTGCGCGCGACGGTGAAGGGTCAACGACTCTTTCCACAGCACGTGTGCTTCCTCGTGCTCCTGGGCGAGCGTGAGTGCGGAGGCGAGGCTGTGAAGGGTCCGTGCGAGCTCGGCATCCTGCTGTTCGTGACGGAAGATCCGTGCCGCCTCGCGGAGCTCCTCGATGGCCCGCTCGTTCTCGGCGCGGAAGTGATCGCAGATCCCCGAGCGACGCAGGACGGTTCCCAGCAGCACCGGCTCGCCGATCCTGCGCGCGCGTGCGAGCGCCTCGTCCAGCATGGGGCGAGCCACGTCGAAGCGTTGCAGCTCCGTGGCCAGGGTGGCCGTTCCGGCCAGGACCTCCACGTACAGTGCTTCTCGAGTCGAGCGGTCGTCCGGACGAAATGCCTCCAGGATCGGGGTCAGGAGCCGCAGCCCCTCACTCCAGCGGCCCCGAGGTCCCCAGTACCCGAGCAGGTTCGCGCATAGCCGCAGGGCATCTCCACTCACCTCGAGGTCGAGGACGCGCTGCAAGGCGTGCTCGATGGTCGCGTACTCGGCGGCCACCGTCCGGAACCACCGATCGTCGCTGATCGAGGCCGGCGGCTCGGTCCATCGGGCGAGCGTGCGGACGAGGCGTTCGTACACGGTGTGGCAGTCGGGATGCGTCTCCAGGCGATGCACCGCGTACTCACGCACGGTATCGAGGAGTCGATACCGCACGCTCGCGTCGGGACCGGGAAGGGTGGTGACCAGCGACGCCTCCACCAGCCGGAGCAGATGACCCGCAACATCGGAGTCCGGCAGATCGCCTCCGGCGCACACGTCGCGCGCCATCGGCAGCGACCAGCTGCCCCGCAGAGCGGCGAGCCGGGTGAACAGCTCCTGCTCCGCGGGCGACAACAGCTCGAAGCTCCATGCCACGAGCTTGCGTAGGGATTGATGACGCGTCGGCCGCCGCCGCACCGCCCGGGCCGACGGACCGGGATCGATGACCAGCGCCGGGATCTGCTCGAAGTCGACAATCCCCACATGCGCGGCCGCGAGCTCGATGGCCAGGGGCAGTCCATCGAGTGCATGGCACAACGCCACGACTCGTTCGGGGGACATGGCGTCGAGGAAGTCGCCGCGACCTCGCGCCGCCACGCGGTCGCGCAGGAGTGCCACGGCAGCGTCCTCAGTGCCATCGGCCTGTTCACCCAGCAATGGGCCGATCTCGATTCTCCGCTCGTCCGCGACGCCCAGTGGCCGGCGACTCGTGGCGAGGATGGTCACCGCTTGCGTACGGGACAGCAGATCTTCCACCAGATCCGACACGGGCCGGACGACGTGCTCGCAGCTGTCGAGGACGAGGAGCGATCTCGCACCAGCCATCGCGGATAGCACGGTCTCCTCGGGACGACGACCCGGCTGCTCCTCGATCCCGACCGTGAGACAGATCGCCGCCGCCACCTGTCCCGCATCCACGGCAGATAGATCGATGAGCCAGGTGCCCTCGGGATACTGATCACGCAGCTCGACCGCCGCCTCGATGGCGGTGCGCGTCTTCCCGGCACCTCCATGCCCCGTCAACGTGACGAGTCGCGACTGCTCCAGCGCATCGAGGACATCGCGCATCGTGCGCTGACGACCGATGAACCGGAGTCCCTGACTCGTCACGTTTCCCAGCACGGCACCGGGGTGCGAGACGGACACGCCGAGAGCGGTCGCTCGCAGCCGCAGAAGCTCTTCCTCGAGTCGGTGGCGGATCACCCGTGCGTCCGTCGGGCGCTCCTCGGGTCTCCTGGACAGGGACGCGCGCGTGATGGCCTCGAGTTCCGCGCACTCGCCCGGGAGTGCGTCGAACGCGATGGGGCCGGTCAGCGTGCCGTCGCGGATCTCGCTCCAGGTCCGTCCGCTGATGGCCGGCCGTGACGTCAGGCACTCGAATAGAATGCAGCCCAGTGCCCACAGATCACCGGCCGGTCCGGCCGCGGCTCCGGCGAAGACCTCGGGGCTCACGTAGCCCGGCGTTCCCGAGACGCGGGTCGATGTGACGCGCGGGGCCGCCGGATCCGTTGCGAGCCCGAAGTCGAGCACCTTCAACGTGCCACCGGACGTGAGCATCACGTTTCCCGGCTTGAGATCTCGGTGCACGATGCCCCGTGCGTGTGCGGCCTCGAGCGCGGAAGCGATCTGCATGCCGATCCGACACGTCTGCTCCGACCCCAGAGCGCCCCGGCGGAGCGCTTTCTGGAGCGTCTCACCCGGCACGAGCTCCATGGTCAGGAATACGGTTCCGTCCGATTCCTCCAGCGTGTGGAGCGTGGCGAGGTTCGCGTGGACAATCGACGCCTGCGCGCGTGCTTCCTTGCGAAGCCGTTCGCGGCGCTCGGGGTCGGCGGCGATGTGAGGGGCCAGCGTCTTGATGGCGATGCGACGACCCAGCTCCGGGTCGTGTGCCTCGTAGACGATGCCCATGCCACCTCGGCCGATCTCGCGCAGCACACGATACTTCCCGATCTCGGCGGGCGGCGCCTCGCTGCCACGAGGCGGGGCGAGAAACGTCGGCGCTTCCTCGAATGCTGCCAGCAGCTCGATCACGCGCTGCTTCAGGATCTCGTCGCCGCCGCAGGTCCGGGCGAGGTGCTCCGGTCGCTCATCCGGGTCGAGCTCGACGAGCTCGTTGAAGAGCTCCGCGGCACGGTGCGGGCTCATGACCCCCCCGACCGGGAGCCCGGGTCGTCCACACCGTCGTCGCGGAGGATTTCCCAGAGAAACGCCCGCGCATAGCGCCAGTCCCGGACGACGGTCCGCAGCGAGACCTCGAGTACGTCCGCGACCTCCTCGTGTGTGAGTCCCGCGAAGTAGATCAGCTCCACGCTCCGGGCCGCGCGAGGCGACTCCTCGGACAGCTGCATCAGGGCCTCTTCGAGCGCGAGCAGGTCCGGCGTGGAGCTCTGTGCGGGTGTGACCGAAGCCGACGATAGCGGAACGCGATGGCGATCGCTTCCCCGCTTGGCCGCCGCATGCGCTCGCGCATGGTCGACCAGAACGCGACGCATCGCCGTGGCCGCCAGCGCGAGCAGATGCCGGCCGTCGTCGATCCGAGAGCGACGCTGGCTCGCCAGGCGCAGGTAGGCCTCGTGTGCGAGAGCCGTGGTCCGCAGTGTGTGGTCGGAGCGTTCCCAGCGCATGAGCTGGCTGGCCAGGCCCCGGAACTCGGTGTAGACCCGGGGCAGGATCTGGTCGAGCGTCGTCGGCGCGTCGGCGGTCGCGTGCGTGACCACGTCACGCACGAAGCGATCGACGAACGCGTTGGCTTCCGGGTCGGGGCCGGGCGACATGGACGCGTCTCCTGACGGTTCTATCCCGGCGAGTATACCTCATGCGATCGGGAGAATCTGACCACGGCTCTGCACGCTGTGCATCGTGGTCTGCGGAAACTACGTACTCGGTGTAAGTAGTCGGCTCGTCGTCGTCGAGAACGGCGTCTCTCGCGATGACCGGATATCATGTGACTCGGACCGTACGATGGCGGCCCGGGCGCCTCGGTTTTGGTGCTCTCGTCATCGTGGAGGCGGCGGCGAGTAGCTCACCGTCTCCACGTCCACGAGGAGGCCGTCGAGGTGTTCTCGCAGTGCGGGATCAACCGACGTCTGCATCCGACCACCGAGGTGCTTCTCCGTCGCGCCATCCGCGGTCACGCGTACGGCGAGACGCGGCTGACCCTCCAGGTCGAATGGAAACCGCGAACGCGATCGACGTTCTCGTAGACGAGCGTGCGCTCGCCCGTGGCGAGGACGACGCGGTACAGATCGTGCCATCCACGATCCCGGTCGTTCAGGCCGAGCCAGATCACGTCGGGCGTGGCATCGGGAGTTGCAAGCAGGGTGGCTTGATCCCATCGAGAGGCGTGAGATCTCGGGCGGGGGGTGCGCCGTCCCCGTCCTGCGGGTCGCCCGGGTCGATCACGTGGATGTGGTGGTTCTGGCTTCCACCGCGATCCTGTCGGTACAGAACGTAGTGCCCATCCCGGCTGCACGTGTACGCGCTGACGGCACGGACACCGGCCGTCAGCAGACGGGCATCTTCGAGCGGCTCACCCGTGTCCGCGACCCAGAGGTTCATGACTCCGTTATGAGGCTTGACGAACGACACGTGGCGACCATCCGGAGAGAGCTGGCCGCTCGCGTACCGGGGGTTGCCCGCGAAGATCGCGCGATCGAGCAACGGCGAGAGATCGGCGCCCTGAAGCCCGGGCGCCGTGGGTGCGCTGCCCTCGGCTTCCTGCCCGATTGCGGGGGTCGTCATGACGAGTGCCGCGATCGTGCCCGCGACGGAGAGGCGAATGGTACGGGCTGGACGACGGAACAGCAGCGACGCTCGTCTCATGATGGCTCCACGGAGTTGAACATCGTTGGCAAGCCAATGAGCGGGCGAACATACCACGACGTCGGCGACGGCCATGTCTCGAAACGTCACGACGTCGCCAGGTCACCCTTCACGAAGCCTGGGGGACACCGGCCTCGTCAACGGAATCAACGTCGCTCGGCGGCCTGATCGACGTCGAAGCCGACCACGACGGGATGGAGCTCGCGAGGATAGCCCGCACGCTCGAAGGCATACAGGACGCCCGAGATCCGTGGCACCGAGAATGGCCAGGGATCGACGATCACCTCGCCGGCCGCCCGGACCTCGTAGCTGACCTCGACCGCGGCCGCAGCTGGACCGTAGCGACTGAACACCTCGCGGGCGCGCTGACGGGGTGACTCGAAGCAGAGGTCGAAGGACACGAGATCGCAGAAGTTGGTGATGCGATCCGCCTGCTGGTAGCTCGCGAGTGTGAAGGGACTCTCGCGCAGGCGGCGGCTCACGATCTCGTCCACCTGCGCCATCAGCGTCTGCGACTCCGGATCCGGCCCCGAGAGCAATCGACGCAGGTGCAGCTTGGCGACGATGTCCGTGGTCGGGTCATCAAATCGTGTCGACACGCCCTTGCGCATGACCGCCAGCCACTCGTCGTCGGAGCTCTCGCCGATGGACAGATCGTCCAGCGGCCCGTATGCCCAGTCGTGGAGCGTCACGCCGGCCACGAACGCATCGAAGTCGAGATCGGGCCGGTCGAACGTCTCGTTTCCCCAGAGCCGGGCCAGGGTCCCCGAGAGGCGTGCATGCTCGTACTGGGTGAAGATGATCGGTCTGGTCTTGGACTTGAACATGTCGACGAGCCGGGCCTGTTCTTCGGATCACTCACACGGACGATCGAGTGGGATGATAGGCGACGACGTCGAGGCTGCGCAGCGGAATCCAGGCCGCCGCGCGTGCCGAGAGAGTGCCCGAGCGGCATGCGCCCCGAGCGCGAGCTTGCCTCGACCGAGTCACAACCGACTGGAACACATGGACTTCGTGGTGCGGTCACTCAACCGGTCCGACCAGCCCCCTGATCCAGGTCTTGATCGTCTGGCTCAACCAGCGGCGACGGGGGGAGAGCGACCACCTCAGGATATACGGTATTCCGCGCCGGACGACTTGCGCGCCGCCGACCTCGGCGAGTAGCGTTGTGGCAACTCCCTTCCGTGTCGATGGACGAGTTGCTGCGAACGTCCGGAGGCAAGGCAACGTGAAACCGACTCACGATCATCGGGAGCCGAGGATCGGTCGTGCGGCCGCGATGGGGTGCGTCCTCGCCGTCGCGACTCTGACCACTTCTCCCGACATGTCCAGCTCCGCCGTCATCCACGTGGACGGTGACGCGACCGACCCGATCGAAGACGGCTCGAGCTGGTGCAAGGCGTATCGGTCTCTCTCCGATGCATTGAACGCCGCCGCTCCCGGAGACGAGGTGCGAGTGGCGAACGGTACGCACCGTCCCGATCCAGCCGGGCTGGTCGATCCGCGCGCGGCGACGTTCACCCTGCTGGACGATGTCGTCCTCGTGGGCGGATACGCCGGATGCGGTGCGACCGAGCCCGATCAGCGCGACATTCGACTCTTCGAGAGCGTCCTCTCCGGCGACCTCGGCGCGGCCGGCGACCCCTCCGACAATGCCTACAACGTGCTCACCGCGAGCGGCGCCGACGGAGCGCGGGTCGACGGCTGCACCGTCGCCGAGGGGAATGCCGACGCCTGTCCCGACGTCTGTGCTCCGCACGATCGGGGCGGCGGCGCATCGATCACCTTCGGTGACCTGACGTTCGAGCGATGCACGTTCCGCCACAACGTCGCGAATCGTGGCGGAGCCATCCATGTCGACAGCGGCACCCTCACGCTGCACGCCTGTGCATTCGTCGAGAACGAGTCTCTGCGTGAGGGCGGTGCGATCTTCGAGTTCAACATCGACATGATCGCCGAATCGTGCCTCTTTCACGACAACACCGCGGCATCCGACGGCGGTGCGATCTTCTCCGACTTGGGACTCGTCACGTTGACGAACGTCACCGTGGTTGCAAACACGTCGTCTTCGCGCGGAGGCGGGATCTACAACTACGTCGGCGTGGAGATGCGGATCACCAACGCGATCTTCTGGGACAACGAGGACCTGAGCGGGGTAACCGAGGACGCGCAGCTCTTCAACAACCCCAGCAATCCTCTGACCGTGAACTACTCGTGCGTCGAAGGGTGGAGTGGAATACACGGGGGCACCGGGAACATGGGGGCCGATCCCGAGTTCCTCGATCCGACCGGTGGCGACCTGCACCTGGTCGGATCCTCGCCGTGCGTGAACGCCGGCGACAATTCGGCGGTCACGCTCGCGTTCGATCTCGACGGTGAGGCTCGCATCGTCGATGACGTGGTCGACCTCGGCGCCTACGAGTATCGAGCGGTGCTCGGCGTCGGTAGCCCGGGCCCGCCACCGCCGGTGGCCATCACGGTGCGGCCGCATCCCATTCGCCACCGGACCACGATCGGGCTGGCCGTGCCATCGACTCACGTGGACGTGTTCGACGTGACCGGGCGAAAGGTGATGTCGATCGATACCGCTCGTCGGTCCGAGGTCATCTGGGATCGCCGCGATCACCGCGGACGCGACGTCGCGCCAGGCGTGTACGTGCTCCGCGCGCACGACGGAACGACGACGAGCGGATTGAGGACGATCGTCGTTACGCAATGAGCTCCCCCCTCGGGGCCGTGGGATGTTGCGCCGGGCAGGCATGACTCCCGGTGGGTGGGCGACTAGCAAAGACCCTATGTCTCTCCACCCAGAGGCGATTCGACCCTTCCAGCTGATACCCTGTCGGCGGACCGGCACCGAGGCCGCACATCACCATGTCCGCTGACATCCCCCCAGCGGAGGACGCGCTCGTGCACCCGGATCGCCTCGTTCGCCTGAAGACGGTGCTCACTCATGCGAGGAGCCTCCCGGACGCCGAACGCCGCGTGTTTCTGGAGGTCGCGTCGCGGGACGAGCCCGAGATCGCTCGAGACGTCGACGTGCTGCTGGCGCACGACGTCGATCCCGACGACATCCGCCTCTTGCTGCCCTTCCTTCGTGGTACCTCGACGCGTCCGGACAGTCTCCCTCCCGACGCGCACAACGCCCGGGTCTACCGGCTCTTCGACGAGGTGGTCTCGCTCGAGGGCGCCGAGCGTGAGAGCCATCTCGAGCACGAATGCTCCGATGAGCCGGACGTACGCCGCGAGGTCGAGAAGCTCCTGGCGCTTGCCGTGGAGACGGCGGACCTACCCGTTCGCCCACTGGTGGAGCAGACTGCGGGCACGCCGACGGGCGGCCGGCTGTCAGGTGCGGTCAGCGTCCCCGAGCAAGTCGGTCGGTACCGTGTCGTGGGTACGCTCGGTTCCGGCGGCATGGGCGTCGTGTACCTGGGTGAGGATGACACGCTCGGCCGGCAGGTTGCGATCAAGATGGTGCACGGTGTGTCCTCGGGGCAGGAGCGCGCGCTGCGGCGCTTCGAGAAGGAGGCACGCCTTCTCGCGAGCCTCAATCATCCGAACATCGCGACGCTCTACTCGCTGGAGAGAGAGCCACCCCACGTGTTTCTCACGATGGAGGTGATCGAGGGGTGTTCGCTCGCCGAGCGATTGCAGGATGGTCCTCTTCGGATCGACGAGGCGCTCGCCGTCGGGCGAGAGCTGGCACTCGCGATCGAAGCGGCACATGCACGCGCGATCGTACACCGGGATCTGAAGCCTTCGAACGTGATGCTGACCACCGCGGGTACGGTGAAGGTGCTGGATTTCGGTCTGGCCAAGCTCGCCGAGGTGGCCGACGCCGTCGCGTCTTCCGGCGAGACGGGTGCCTCGATGCCCGGCGGAGCCACGGAAGTAACGCTGACCCGCGTGGCCGGTACCCCCGGCTACATGAGCCCCGAGCAGGTGCGCGGCGAGAGCGCGGACCATCGCGCCGACATCTGGGCATACGGCTGTCTCCTCTACGAGATCCTGACCGGCAACCGAGTGTTCGGTGGGAGCACGGCGGACGCGCGACTTCATGCCACGCTCGCGCTCGATCCCGACCTGGAGAGACTCCCGAAGGACGTCCCTACCGCGATCCGTGAGCTCGTGGCTTCCTGCCTGCAGAAGGACATCACGACTCGACTCGGATCGATCGTCGAGGCTCGTCGCGTGATCACGCGGACCATCGAGGCGCGCAAGCGATCCACCACGACCCGGAGGATGCGCGTTCTCTGGACCGTGACCGCGTTGCTGGTGGTAGCCGTCGTCTCGCTCCTCCTGGTTCGCGGCACAGCCGTCGACGAGGGACCCGTCGCAACACAGCTCACGCGTCGCCCGGCGGACGTGTACATCAACCATGCGGAGATCTCGCCAGATGGTCGCTCGGTGCTGATTTGTGAGTCAGGACGACCCGTTCTCTTGCAGGACATCGAGACGCAGGTGATGAGGGAGCTTCTGCTTCCCGAGGGAACGCGATCGTCAGGAACCATCGCGATCTGGCATCCGACCCGCGACGTCGTGTTGACGCCTCTCTGGAAAGACACCGAGTACGACATGTGGTTCGTATCGCCGAGTGGCGGCGGAGAGCTGGCGTTTCCGGAGCTCGACCGCCAGTCGATCGGGGGCTCGTGGTCTCCGATGCTGGACCTCGCGATGTCGCCGGATGGACGGCTTCTGCTCAACAAGGGTCCGGGACACGGTACGTGGATCATCGTGCCCGGTGAGACGGCTGCCCGGCAGATCCTACCCGGCGTGAGCCTGGCGTCAGCCACCTGGAGTCCGACGGGCCAGGTCATTGCCTTCAAGGAGTCGGCGTCCGGGGTCAGCGTGGTCACGATGGACGCGGACGGAAACACGCATGTGATCATCGAGCCGTCCGACGGCCGTCTCGCGGCGGCGCACCTGAACATGGGCGAGCTGAGATCGCTTTTGTGGCTACCCGACGGTCGACTGATCTTCACACGAGCGATGGCTCCACCCGACGCGAAGAGTACGGAGCTGTGGTCGGTCGAGGTCGAACCCACGACGGGTGTCCGACTCGGAGATCCCGAACGGTTCGCGGGCTGGGTGCAGTGGGTCGCCGGGAATGTTACGAGCTCGCGTGCGGGGGACCGCCTCGCGCTGATCCGCAGGCGCACTGACGACGAGGTCCTCCGCATGGCGCTCGCCGAGGACGGCCGCTCCGCCGGTGAGCCGGTACGGGTGACGTTCGACTACCGATCCGATCGCCCCGGAGTCTGGACGCTCGACGGGCGATACCTGTTTGCGTCGGAGCGATACGGAACGTATGACGTGCTGGCGACGACGGACGGTTCGACGGCGCCCCGGAAGCTCCTGACGGGTCCGGACGACGAACGCCCGATCTGCCTGACACCGACCGGTTCGCACGTTCTCGTCCGTGTCTCCGAGCCGGGGCGTCACTGGCTTTCGTCGGGCACCAGCATGCTGCTTCGCGTGCCGCTGAGCGGGGACCAGGAACCGAGCCCCGTCATGACGCTCGATCCCAACGAGGAGATCGCGTGTGCGACCGACCCGGACGGATCGTGTGTGCTGATGAGGTTCAGAGATGCCGAGGTCGCGTTCCACCGGCTCGACGATTCGTGGCAGCCGGATCGCGTACTCGGCCGCACGGACATCGACGAGCTGCAGGGCTGGTTTGGATTCGACTGGGCGCTGTCGCCGGACGGACACGAGATCGCGGTCGTCTACCAGGACGGACGCGCGCGATTCCTCGACGTCGCCTCGGGAACCTGGCGAGAAGTGAGAGCCAGCAGAAGGGGCTGGGACCACATCACGTATGCGAACGACGGGGAGAGCCTCTACATCACGCGATGGAGCAGCCGTGCGCCGACGATCGACCGCCTCTGGCACGACGGCACGTGGGAGACGGTATGGGACAACCACTACGGGCATTGGATGTCTGCACCGCAGGTGTCTCCCGAGGGTGACGAGCTGAGGTTTGGCATCAGGTTCAACGATGGCGACGTCTGGATGCTCGAGAAGTTCTGACCACCCGCGGGGGGGAACATGGCCGACAGGGACATTCCGATCACGCAGCTGCTGAACCGCGCGGGAGGGGGGGACGAGAAGGCCGCCGCGCTCGTTCTCTCCGAGCTGTACGAGAAGCTGAGAGGCCTGGCCAGGGCTCAGCGCGCTCGCTTGCGTCCCGGCGAGACGATGGACACCACAGCCCTCGTGCACGAAGCATATGTCCGGCTGGTCGATCGACGCACGGTGTCCTGGAACGGGCGACATCACTTCTACTGCACGGTTGCCCGGTCGATGCGGGATCTTCTCGTGGAGGAGGCACGACGGAAGCGGTCGCTCAAGCGTGGTGGCGATCAGCAGCGGGTCACGTTGCGCGACATCGCGGCCGTCGTAGATGCGGCTCCCGAGCGCGTGCTGGCGCTGGAACAGGTGCTTCAGCGGCTCGAGCGCGATCATCCGGACAAGTACCAGGTCGTCATGTTGCGCTACTTCACCGGTCTCACCGTCCCGGAGATCGCGGAGGTTCTCGACATATCCGTGAGCAGCGTCGAGCGGCGCTGGCGCTTCTGCCGCTCGTGGCTGTTCCGGGAGCTGGGAGAGAGTGACGCCTGAGAGGACCCGGCGCGCTCACGATACGTGCTTCGCGAGCGACCGCCGGGCCATGGGGGTTTCTATGACTGCATGTCGAAGGGATCCGGATGCAGTCGGCTTGCCTCGCCGCTGATTCCGAACGCTCGGATGTCGTGGGCGTCGGACGAGCCCGGAAGCGCCAGAGTGACGAACAGGCTCACGCCCTCGTCGGGATCGATCTCGACATCGACGTTCTGAACCACGACGTAGCGCACCTCCGGCTCGCTCTCCGATGCGAGGTCGATGTTCAGCTCGCCGCTCCAGACTCCTTCGTTGGGATTGACGAAGTGGACATCCAGCTCCACGAGATCGTCGTGCTCGTAGATGACCATGGTGATCTCCAGGCCCCCGCAGGGATCTCCCGAGTCGGGCGCAGTCGACGCTCGTGGAGAGGCCAGGAGCCCCTGGTACTCGGCGGCCGGCAGTCGCACGAGCTCGCAGGAGCGAACGATCGCGCGATGGCCGCCGAATGTGGCGTTCGAGTCCCGTTCGTCGACGCGGGGAGCGAGACTCGTCTGGGAGCAAGCGGTCGTCAGCAAGAGTGCCAGCGCGACACTCGTGGCCAGCGCGTTCACACGACGGGTACGCATCCTGTGACTCCTCGGTGGTCGTTGTCGTCCTGCCACCGGTGCTCGGCTGTCGGAGCGGACGGTGGGCCTTCTGTCTGGGGAGCTGAGAAAGGAGGGAGGAACCCTTCACGTGCGACCGAAGAGCGATCGGCGGGCCTGCCCGACGCGACCGACCGAGGGACCGAACGCGTTTCCTGATGACGACT
This sequence comes from Candidatus Eiseniibacteriota bacterium, assembly GCA_965224245.1. Taxonomy (GTDB): domain Bacteria; phylum Eisenbacteria; class RBG-16-71-46; order CAZAMP01; family CAZAMP01; genus CBDCYW01. The sequence goes on from OZ245046.1 coordinate 95,079, forward strand.
TAGGGGCGACGGCGACCGTGATGTCGCCATTCCGAAGACGCATCTCGAGGTCACCGTGCCCCACGCGTGCAAAGCGCGGCAGTCGACCGACCGATGGAGGTGAGGGAAACTGCGAGCATGCCGTTCCCGTTCGTAGAATGGGCGTCGGGAGAAGCCGGGGAGGCTGCCATGACCGCCGGCACGAGGTAGACGGAGGAAAGGTGAAGTGGTCTTCAGGCCCCAGTAGTGCCGCCACCGGCCAGGCACTGTGCAAGGTGTGTCGGGTGGTGGGGATCGTGGAGAGGTGCCTCGCAGCAGCTGTGCTGCTCTGTATCGGAGCTCCGGCCTGGAGTGACCAGCCCGCTGGTCAGTCGGGCTCGGAGGCTCATTCCATGCCCGCTGTCCCGGACTCGACGGGGCTCCGAGGTGACGCGGCCCCGATCGCCGATGCCGAGGCGATGGTCGACGCCATGGGCGGAAAGGAGATCTGGGCCGGGCTCGGCAGCCTGACCTTCGTCCACGAGTGGTTTCCGTGGTACCGGGTCGACTCGTACGTGGAGACCGAGACGCTCGATCTCACCGGGCCCCGCTCACTGGCGGAGCGGAAGAGCGAGATCCACCATGCGGTCCGGGCCTACAGCCCCGAGGGCCGGCGCTGGAACCTGAGCGACGGCGAGCTCGCCTACGGTTCGGAGGAGGCACTCGAGCGCGATCTCGAACGCGCCCCCTTCAACTTCTACCGGCTCGTCAAGGGTGTCGCCGTGGGCGACCCCTTCTACGAGGTGCGGTATGGGGAAGGCGACATACCCGGAACGAAGCGGATCGAGTTCTACGATCCGGACGGAAACCTGGGGGGATGGGTCATCCTGAACGTGCGCCACGAGCCGGTCGTGAAGGCAACACCGGCCTACCGCTACACGCTGGGGCCACTCCGACGCTTCGGGAACCTGCTGGTTCCGGCCTGGGGCGTGTACGACAACGGCACGACGAGGTACGAGATGATCTCGCTGGCGGGTGACGCCGATCCGCCGGACCCGGAAATGTTCCAGCCACCTGAGCCGTCTAGAGAATGATGCGACGATCGCCAGCCGTCATGAGCAGTGATGTCGAGATCACGATCGGATCACTCAGGATGGACCCTCCGAGAATATCGCCTGAACCTCCTCGACGCTCAACGAGCCACAGTAGACGCGAACGTCGTCGATGGTCCCGTCGAAGTGCTCGAGCGGCCGCAGGGTCTTGAATGCATCGCGGCCTACCAGAAGTGGGGCGTCCGGATCGATCGCGCTCTGGTCGGGGAGCGGTGCTCGTCCCAGGAGTGCGCCGTCCAGGAAGAAGGATACCGAGCGCGTATCGCTGTGGAAGGCCACTCCGATGTGCCGGGCTCGCGAGAGCAGCTGAGCTTCCACCGCGAACTGCCGATACGTCGTCGTGAATCCACCTGCGGCGAACGGATGTCGCAGCGTCAGCGTCAGGGTGGTGAGGCCGATCGATAGCGACCAGCCGGAGCCGGAAAGTCGATTCCCGCGCTCGTGTGCAAGGAGTGTCTGGGATCCGTCCTGCGCCCCCGGACCGAACCATCCTAGAATGGTGAAGCTCTGAGCGTCGACGAGACAGTCGGGAACGTCGTCGACTCTGAGAACGGCGGTAGGTCCCTCGAGCGAGAAGACGTGTCCCGTCCCTTCCACACGGACCGACGCGCCGTTCTCCAGGCGTCCATCATGCGAACCGATCACGTCACTGGCCCCCCGGGTCGCATTCCACTGGGCGACGAGCGTGCCATGCGCCGAGTCGATCGCATCGGGAAGAGATCGCGCCGGTGGGCGCGCACCGTCGTCATTCTCCGTTGACGATCGCTCCGGAGCTCGCGTCGACTCGCTGGTTCGACCGCGTGGGTGTCTGTCCCAGATCTTGACCGTCCCGTCCCTGGAGGCCGATACGAGCGAACCATCGCGCGAACAGTCCATGTCGACGATCCGATTGGCATGAGCGTCGACCTGCACGATCTCCGTGAGCGAGGTGCCATCCAGTATGTGCAGGACTCCCGTCGTCGAGCCCAGGAAGAGCCTGCTTCCATCGGAGGAGAAGCCCACCGAGGTGACACTACGGCCGTCGATCACCGTGTCGGATCGGTCAGCTCCGGTGCAGGGCAGCACACGCACCGCGCCGTCCGCGTAAGCCACGGCCAGCGTGGCTCCATCCGGCGTCGCGGCGACATCCACCACCGCGGCCGCATGCGAGTCCAGCATCTCGGCGGGATGCCATCCGCTGCACGGCCAGCTGAACACGCGCCCGTCATCGGTTCCCGTGACGAGACGGGATCCGTCCGGAGTGAACAGCGCTGCCGTCACCAGAGAGGGATGTGGAAGCGGGTCGGCCGCAGGATCCATCGAGCCGAGCGTCCAGATCCTGACGAGGGGCTCGCTGCCCGCAGTGACGTAGAGATCCTCGGTGGGATGAGTTGCGACCACGAGCACCTGCTCGGGGTCCGCCTGAAAGCAGTGAACGGGGGCTCCGCGGCGATGGCTCGACACGGAGACGACGCCGTGCAGCAGCGCGGCGACCAGGTGGTCGCCGTCGTGGGCGAACGCCAGCGCCCGGCAGTCTATGGGCTCGACTCCGGGAATCTGACGCCCGTCGGATCCGGCGCCGATGTCCCAGACCCCCGGCAGGTCTCCATCGTGCGCGGCGACCACGGAGCCTCCATCCGGCGTGAACGTCACGCAGATCGGCCACGTCGGTCGCCACTTGCGGGATGCTCTCCATGTCGGGATGTCGGTCGCGCCCACGTTCCACATCCGCAGGTCACCGCGATCGTCCCCGCTGATGACGGTACCGCCGTCGGGAGTCAGCGCGAGTGCGCGAACCGGAGTGCGGTGTCCCCTGAGGATGCGTGTCAGAGAGCCACCGGCCACCGACCAGGCGAGCACTCGCCCGTCGTCGGATACCGAGAACACCTCGTCGCCCGACGGCGAAAAGGCGAGATCGTTCACACCGCCTACATCCCCCGGGAGCGCGGCGACGACGTTTCCGCTCGCGATCTCCCGAATGATGACCGGGCCTTCCCGGACGATCGCCGCAAGTCGGCCGCCGTCGGGGCTGAACGACACCGCCTCGACTCCTCGACCCATCTGTGGCCACGCGGACACGCGTGTCCAGGTGGTCGTGTCCCAGAGTTCGATGGTCTGCCGTGCCGTTGCCAGCAGGTCCCCACCGGGCTGAAACGCGACGCCGTGAAGTCGGACATGAAAGGGTGCCACCCCGTCCTCGCCGTCGAGCCCGACCTGTGACGGCTGGATCACGGCGACGGGACTCGACAGGTCCGAGAGCGGTGAGACGTATACCCGGCCGTCGAGGACGCCCACCGCCGCGTACTCCCCGGCCCCGTCGACGGTGACCTCGCTCCAGAGCATGTCCGGCGCTCCGTCGATCGCTTCGGCTGTCTCGACGTTCCAGAGAACGACACCCTCGGGATGAGCACTCGTCGGTTCGACGTAGCCGACCAGGATGTGGCGTCCATCCGGCGCGAAGTCGAGGCTCAAGACGCCGTGAGCCCACGTCTCCGCGTCGTCCCGTCTCAACGTCCGGATGTGCGACGAGTCCTCGAGATCCCAGATCTTGACGGTCCCATCATAAGAGCCGGATGCGAGCCGGGCGCCGTCGGGAGAGACGGCGAGTGCGGTCACCCAGTGATCGTGGCCGTGCCACGTCGCGTAGCTACCGTCGAGGCGACCGTACAGATGATCCCACTCCCATCCACGAAGGGAAGGAGGTGCATCGTTCAGCGCCCGTTCCGCCGAATCGAGCTGGTTCGCGAGGATCGCCTTCTCCGCGGCCGCGATGCTCGCGGAGTACGCGAGTCGTCTCGCGGTCTCCGCTTGCTGCTGGGCACGCGAGTACTGGGTCAGAGCCACGACCAGTCCGACGGCCAGGGCGAGGACGATTCCCACGACGCTCGTGACCAGAGCCCGTTGCTTTCGCACGAAGACGCGCGTTCGGTAGCGAAACGTGTCCGGTCGCGCCGTGACGGTGGATCCGTCGAGGTGACGTCGAATGTCCTCGCCCAGCTCGTCCGCGGATCGGTAACGATCGTTCGGGTCTTTTCGCAGCGCCTTCGTGAGGATCGTGTCGACGTCGCCTCTCAGCCGTCGCCGGCGCTGCCGTGCCGACCTCGATTCCCAGGCGGCACCCGAGGGCAGCCGCGCGCTGGCCCGCGGAGGCGTGTCCTCGCAGATGGCCCGGTCGAGCTTCCACGTATCGACCTCGGACACCTCGTACGGTGAGCAACCCGTCAGAATCTCGTAGAGGACGACCCCGAGCGAGTACACGTCCGTCGCGGGGGTCACCCGCTCGCCTCGGATCTGCTCGGGGCTGGCATAGCGAGGGGTCAACATGCGGAGTCGCGTGACCGCCTGCTCGGCGACGTCACTCGGATCCAGGATCTTCGCCAGTCCGAAGTCGAGCAGCTTCACGTGTCCGGAGCGGTCGACGAGGATGTTGGAGGGCTTGAGATCGCGATGGACGATGAGATTGCGATGTGCGGAGCTGACCGCGGCGCAGACGGCGCGGAAGAGCTCGAGACACTCGCGTGTGGAGAGTGCGGCGGTGTGGCAATGCTCGTCGATGGGGCGGCCGTCCACGTACTCCATGACGATGTACGGAACGCCCTCCTCGGTCGCGCCGCCGTCCAGAAGCCGGGCGATGTTGGGATGATCGAGGCTCGCGAGCACCTGCCGCTCGGTGCGAAAGCGATCGAGCATCACCTCCGCCACGAGCGCGGACCGCAGGAGCTTGATCGCGACCTGCTTCTCGTACTCGGCGTCGCTTCGCTCCGCCAGATAGACGGCTCCCATCCCACCCGTCGCGATGAGTGACCGGATCGTGTAAGAGCCGACTCGCGTACCCACGGGGAACTCGTCGAGCGCACGGATCGCCGCGGCCAGATCGGCCTTCGCCGCCGACGGATCCAGGGTATCGCCCACCGCCTCGTGGGCCCTCAGCAGGGAGCGAACCTCCTCCAGCAGCTCCGAATCTCCGGCACATACCCGGTGGAGAAAGCCATCACGTTCCTCGGCCGGAAGGCCGAGCGCGTCGTGGAAGAGCGTCGCGGCGTCTGACGAGTTCTGGTCGTTCATCGGCCCCTTTGATCGATGACCGGCGCCCCGCCCGCGCGGTGGCCGGGGTGCCTCGGAAGGATGTGGCCGGCAGTCGTTGAAGTGGCTTGTTTGCTAGTATATAGCAGGTTTGGGGATCGACTGAAGAGGACACGAGCTTGTCACGACGCCACGACTTCACCGACCTGCTGCGAGCGACCGCCAGCGGTGACCCGTCCGCCGCCGCGGACATGATTCCTGTCGTCTATGGTGAGCTTCGCCGTCTCGCGCAGTCCTATCTGGCCGGCGAGAGACCGGACCACACGCTACAGGCCACCGAGCTGGTCCACGAGGCGTATCTTCGACTCGTCGACCAGACCCGCGCACGAATCAACGACCGCGGGCACTTCATGGCACTCGCGGCGACGGCCATGAGGCGGGTCCTGGTGGATCATGCCCGGCGTCGCGGAAGCCGCCGGCGCGGCCGAGGTGCGGCGACGCTGCCGCTCGACGAGGCCGCGACGGTCACGGCCGATCCATTACGGATCGACTATGTCGCACTGGACCGCGCGCTCGACGAGCTGGCGGGTGTCGCTCCGGACTCGGCGAAGGTCGTGGAGCTGCGCTTCTTCTCCGGACTCACGGTTGACGACGTGGCCACCTGCATCGGTGTCTCGTCGAGAACGGTGAGGCGACACTGGACATACGGGCGTGCCTGGCTCCACAGGCGCCTGAACGAGCCTGCCTAGCCGTGCGTTCGCTGGTAGCCAGACGGTCTTGACCGACTCTCCTGACGCGAACTCCTCGAATCTCCATGGGCGCGAGGGGCGCGAGGGGCCCACGGTACACGTGATACACTCGTCGAACGGTCGGAGCCGTCCTTCTCCAGTCCCCGCTCCTGCTGGCGACGTTCTCGGCCGAGGTTCATGACGGGTATCGGTGCCGCATCCAGTCCGCTCCGGACGAGATCGGCCCACCGTCCGCATGGGGGTGTCATGAACACGCTGCGCCGCCACGGCGACCACCGTCGCCGAGATCCCCTCGTCGCCACACCGCTCATGTTTCGGTGTCTCATCCGCGTGGTGATCGGGTGCCTCGTGGCGGCGATGGCATCGGCTTCCACTCCAGAAGCAGGCTCGGGCAACGACCCGCTCCCACCGCGATCCGGACTCGAGGATCTGATCGTCACGACGGACTCGGTGCTCGTCGCGGGCTCATACGTCTTCGACATGGTCTCGGTGACCAACGGTGCGACGTTGACTCTGGAAGGGTACGTCGAGATCGATGCCGCGAGCGTCTCCATCGACGCGGGGGCTCGTGTGTCTGCCGACGGAACCGGATATGGATCGGGTCAAGGGCCCGGTGGTGGAGGCGGGGACGGTTACGGGGGCGCCGGAGGTGGCCACGGCGGTCGTGGCGGCGACGGTGGGCTCGGTCAGAGCGGCGGATCGACATACGGATCGGCAGTCGGTCCCGACCAGATGGGCAGCGGAGGTGGCGGTCCGGGTGGAAGCGGGGGATCCGGTGGGGGCGCCATCGTGCTCGACGTCACCGGTGCGGTGACGATCGACGGCGTGCTGTCCGCCGACGGGGCGAGCGCGAGTGGACAGAGCGGTGGCGGAGCCGGCGGTACGATTCGCATCGACGCCACGACCGTTTCCGGCACCGGGGAGCTCCACGCGAACGGGGGCGCGAGTGGCTCCACCGGTGGTGCCGCGGCAGGCGGCGGCGGTGGAGGGGGACGGATCTATCTTCGAAGCTCCGTCTTCGACCTCACCGGACCGATCACGGCGACCGGTGGCACCGGCGTCGCGGAGTCCGGCGCGGCCGGAACGATAGGACGTGAAGACGTCAGCACCGGGTCGTTTCACGCCGGAGCGACGTGGCGCTTCCAGATCGACGACTCCCCCTTCACGTTCGACCACGTGGTGCTCGCCACCGCGACGGCCCAGTTGGACAGCGCGGTCGTGATCACATCGCAGGACCTCGTGATCCGCGACGGATCGACGCTCTTCACGACCGGCACCGAGACGCTCGGCGTCCAGGAGATTCGAGTCGTGTCGACGTCCCAGGTTCGAGGCAACGTCGAGATCGACGTCGATGAGCTGCGGGTCGACGCGACCTCCTCGATCTCGGCAGACGGTCATGGATACCCGGCGGCGCAGGGTCCCGGCGCCGGTTCCGGTGGGGGCTACGGTGGTAGTGGTGGGGGGCACGGAGGCCGCGGAGGGAGTGGTGGTCTCGGCTTCGTCGGCGGGGCGCGCAACGGCTCGGCGACCAGCCCCGATGACTTCGGGAGCGGTGGCGGCGGACCGAGCAGCGGTGGCGGGCGCGGTGGCGGCCGGATCCGCATCATCGTCGCGGACTCCCTTCACGTGGACGGCGTCGTCTCTGCACACGGAGACGGCGCATCGGGCGCCCAGTCCGGCGGCGGTGCGGGAGGCACCATCTTCGCGAGCACGAGCTACCTGTCTGGTTCCGGGTTGCTCGCGGCTTCGGGAGGTGCGAGCGGCCCGACCGGTGGCGCCGCGGCGGGCGGTGGTGGCGGTGGAGGTCGAGTCCTCGTCGAGTACGTCTCGTCGACGTTCGGCGGCAGCCTCGACGTCGCCGGCGGCACCGGCGTTGGCGAGGACGGCGAGGACGGAACGGCGGCCTTTCACGATCTGTCGCTCGACGCCCTCGTCACTGGCCATGCGTGGCGGTTCCAGGAGAGCGACAGCCCCTTCTTTGCCGATTTCGTGATCATCGGAGGCGGGTCGTCGGCCATCGCCGACTCGGGAGCGGTGATCGGCGCCGGCGAGCTCACGCTGTCCGATGGAGGGCAGCTCCACGTGTCGGGCGACGAGTCTCTGACGGCCGACGCGACCTACCTGACCGGCGGCTCGACGATCGCCGGCAACTTGCGGATCTTCGGAACGGACCTGACGATCGACGCGACGTCGAGCATCTCGGCCGAGAAGCTCGGATATGCGCGCGGAGCGGGCCCCGGTGCCGGCCAGACCCCATCTCCCGGCGGATGCGGCGCGGGACACGGCGGACGTGGAGGAGACGCCCTCGGCCTTCCGGGCGGACTGGACTACGGGATAGCCAGTGCGCCCCTGCAGTGGGGCAGTGGAGGCGGCGGTAGCGGCGGCGCCGGCGGCGGCGCCATCCAGATCTTGCTCACGGGACAGCTCGTCGTCGACGGCGTCATCTCGGTGGACGGCGGCGCGGCGGCGGGTGGCAGTCAGGACGGCGGTGGCTCGGGGGGAAGCATCTACGTGATCGCGGACGCCGTATCCGGGAGCGGCTCCCTCACCGCCAACGGGGGCGCGAGCGGTCCAGTCGGCGGCGCCGCGGCCGGGGGAGGGGGGGGCGGAGGCCGCATCGCGATCTACTACGACACGGTTCTCGACGTGACGGGTGCGATCGTCGCGGACGGAGGACCCGGCGTCGGGGACGATGGGGATCCCGGCACGATCGTGCTCTCTCAGGACCCACTGGCGATCTATCCGACGCGGGGCGGGCGCACCGGTGTCATCACGACCATCATCTCCGGCGCGTTCTTCGCTCCCGGATCGACGGTGCGTCTCCAGGGGCCGGGATCGATCGAGGCGGCCTCGGTCGACGTCGTCACGAGCACGTATGCACGCGCGACGTTTCAGCTCCTGGACGACGCGCTCGGATCCTACGACGTCGTGGTCGCGGCTCCCGACGGCACCGAGATCCGACTGCACGATGGATTCACGATCGAGGAGGTCGAGGCGCCCGATCCGTGGATCGACGTGATCGGACGTAGCCAGACACGGACCGGGTTCCACGAGACGTTCACGATTCTCTACGGGAACCGAGGAAACGTCGATGCGCTGTGGGTGCCGATCACGTTCGACGGCATCCCGCTCGCCGCGGAGTGGGAGCTGCGCACCGAGCTGACCTACCTCGAGGCTGAAGGACACTCCATCGACTGGACCACGATACCGGTCGACGTCGACTCGCTGACCACGGCGCGATTCGTGCCGCTGCTCGTCAGTCGGATCCCCGCCGGCCACACCGGCACCATCCAGTTCACGGTGGAGGTGTCCCAGCCGATCACGTTCCGGACGTGGGCGAATCCGCCGCTGATTCGGAACCTCCCGTCGTCGCTGGTGGGAACAGCCGGTCAGCCGGGTGAAGAGTGCGCGCTCGCGCTGCTGCAGCTCTCGTCGGCGATTCTGGACGCCGTGCCCGGCGCGTCGTGCGTGAGTGCGGCGACGTCGTATCTGATGGACAACCTCCAGTCGTACTCCCTCGCGTTTGCCGAACCAACCGTGCTCTCCGGGCTCCAGGTGTTCGCCAGCCAGTTTCTCGGTGCCTTCTCGATCGCGGGACCGTGCCTCAAGGAAGAGGTCCCGTACATCGGCGAGATCATGACGGCCCTGAAGGTCACGTTTGCCGGGATCGCCACGGTCGAGGAGTGTGGGCCCGTGTTCGCCGCACTGGCCGAGCACTACTTCCCCGTCGAGCCGGCGATGGCGCGCGATCCGAACGCAAAGTACGGCCCGCTCGGGATTGGCGTGCCCCGGTACGTTCGGGGACTGGATCCGCAGCGGTACGTGGTCATGTTCGAGAACGTCGAGGACGCGACGGCGGCGGCGCGGGACGTCGTGATCGCCGATTCCCTCGACGCCACCAAAGCGGACATCGGTACGTTCGAGGTCGGCCCGATCACGATCGGGGAGCGCATCGTCGTGCCTCCACCCGGGCTCAGCTTCTTCGAGACGACCGTCGACCTGCGTCCGGATCTGGACGTGCTCGTGCGCGTCAGCGGCGGGCTCGAGGTCGGATCGTCGAGAGCGATCTGGCGGTTTCGGACGCTGGATCCGGCCACGGGACTTCCGCCGGCCGACCCGCTCGCTGGTTTTCTGCCGCCGAACCTCAACCCTCCCGAAGGCGAAGGCAGCGTCACGTTCAGCGTCGGGCTCGTCGAGGGGCTCGTCACCGGAACGCAGGTCACCAACGATGCGTCGATCGTGTTCGACACGAACGACCCGATCCTCACGGACGTGTGGTGGAACTCGCTCGACGTCACCGAGCCCTCGTCCGAGGTTCAACAGCTCGCGTTTGACCAGGACACGACGAGCTTCGTCGTGAACTGGTCCGGATCCGACGGCGAGTCCGGACTTCGTGACTTCAACGTGTACGTCGCGCGGAGTGAGACCGACCCCTCGGGGGGCCCGTTCGAGGCGTGGCTCGTCAACACGAGCGCCGTGTCGGACACGTTCCATGCGGATGCCGGCTACATCTACGCGTTCTACAGCACGGGACGTGACTCCGTCGGGAACCGCGAGGCCGCGCCGTCCGTTCCGGATGCGATCACGCAAGTTCTTCTCGACGCGGGGGAGGTGCCTGGCGTTCCGAAGGTGCACGCTCTGCATGCGAGCCGACCGAACCCGTTTCACCGTCATGCCGTGATTCGGTTCGACGTTGCGGAGGCCGCACCGGTGCGCGTCGCCGTGTTCGACGTGGCGGGACGCCTGGTGCGGACGCTCGTCGACGAGTCGACCGTGCCGGGGTGGTACGCCACGACCTGGACGGGAGTCACGTCGAGCGGGTCGATGGCAGCCGCCGGGGTCTACTTCGTGGAGATGGAGGTCGCCGGACGACGTTTCACGCGCCGGCTCGTCCACGTCAGGTGACCCGACCGGGCTCTCGGCGCGTACGTAGTATTCCCGATGGTGCCCGACATCGCCGCCGTCCCATGCTCGTCAAACCGAGCTGTCTCGAGCCAGGGGCGCCGGCAACCGGATCCCGGAGCGTGCCATGACCCTCACCGGCCTGCATCTGCTTCTCACCTACCGCTGCAACTACCAGTGCGATCACTGCTTCGTGTGGGGAGGACCCTGGCAGGCCGGAACGATGACGCTGTCGGACATCGACGAGATCCTGAGGCAGGCCCGGGACCTCGGCACGATCCGGCGGATCTACTTCGAAGGCGGCGAGCCGTTCCTGTACTACGCGGTTCTGGTGGAGGCCGTGAAGCGCGCGGTCGCCAGCGGCTTCGAGACCGGTCTCGTCTCCAACGCCTACTGGGCCACCGATCCCGCCGACGCCGTCCAGTGGCTCCGGCCGATGGTCGGTCTCGTGCACGATCTCTCCATCTCCAGTGACCTCTACCACTGGACGGAGACGCTAGAGGCGCAGGTCCGGAACGCGCACCATGCGGCCGAGGTGCTCGGTATTCCGCTCGGGGTCATCTCGATCGGCGGATCCGACCGATCCGGGGCGTCGGCGGTCGTGGGCCAGCTACCCGACGGGGAGAGCCGGGTCATGTACCGGGGACGCGCGGTCGATGCGCTGGCGCCGCGTGCCGATCGTCGACCGGTGACCGACCTCGTGACGTGTCCATTCGAGGATCTCCGGGAGCCCGGTCGCGTCCACGTCGATCCATTCGGCAACGTGCACGTGTGCCAGGGGATCTCGATCGGGAACGTGTTCGAGACGCCGCTGCGCGAGCTGTGTGTCGCCTACGATCCCGACGCCCACGAGATCACCGGTCCACTGCTCCGGGGCGGGCCGCTCGAGCTGGCCCGTACCCACGGAACTCGACACGCCGACGCCTATGCGGACGAATGTCACCTCTGCTTCGGGGTCCGGCGCTCGCTCCGCGAGCGGTTCCCGTCGACCCTCACCCCGCGCCAGATGTACGGCGAGCCCGAGGCGTAGGGATCGAGCTCTGGACGGCGTCCACTACATCCCGGGCCGGACACGGATCGTCGCCTCCAGCGCTGGCCCGTCGGGCAGCAGCCCCGATGACGACTCGAGCACGTCTTCCTCGAGACGAGTTGCAGTTTCCTGCCTCGGATTTCGAACTGTCTTACGGACGGGATGGCGGGACGCCGCGTCGGCGCCCCATCCCGGCCACGGCATTGAGTCATCCGGTCTCCCGGCCGAGCCACTCTCACCGGGAACCGGCGCTCGAACAGTGGAACTCCGACGGAAAGGAACCCGAAGTGACCCTCCGACTGGGCGATACCGCCCCCAACTTCACACAGGACTCGACCGAGGGACCGATCGACTTCTACGACTACGTCGGCGATTCGTGGGCGGTCCTGTTCTCCCACCCCGCCGACTTCACACCGGTGTGCACCACCGAGCTCGGGGCGGTGGCCCGCCTCGAAACCGAGTTCGAGCGACGCAACGTCAAGGTGCTCGCCCTGTCGGTCGACCCCGTCCAGTCTCACCACGAGTGGATTCGTGACATCAACGAGACCCAGAGTACGACCGTCAACTACCCGATCCTCGCGGACGCCGATCGCAAGGTCAGCGACCTCTACGGCATGATCCATCCCGGTGAGGACAGCACGCAGACGGTGCGGTCGGTGTTCGTGATCGGACCCGACAAGAAGGTCAAGCTCACGCTCACCTATCCGGCCTCGACGGGGCGGAGCTTCGACGAGATACTCCGGGTGATCGACTCTCTCCAGCTGACCGCCTACCACGGCGTGGCGACACCCGTGAACTGGACGCACGGAGAGGACGTCGTCATCTTGCCCGCGATCCAGGACCCCGAGGAGCTGGCGACGCGCTTCCCCAGGGGATGGAAGTCGGTGCGACCGTACCTTCGCATCACTCCCCAGCCGGTAGCATAGTGGACGCACTGGATGGCGGAGCCGCTCGAGCGGAGCGGCTCCGCAGGACGCCTTCTGACCGAACTAAATCCGTCCTCGGCTGGAGTCGCACGTCGTCCGAGCCGGTGACGAGGCCGAGCGCGAGACAGCCTGGTCGATATCCTGCTGTCCACCTCGTCCGTGTGCACCAGGCGCTTCTCGATGGTTCAGTGGTCGGGACAGGGAGCGCTTCGCGAGGCCCGCTCGGTCCGAGGCGATGGAGATCCCCTCGACGTCCTTCATGTTGTGATGACTGACGGGCGCGTGGTCGAGGGCGAAGTCGTGCAGAACGTATGCACCGATCGCGATCGGCAGGAGCGCAGTGGGGACTCCAGGCCGCATCACAACACCTCATCACGAGCTTCGCGATGCTCGGAACCTCGTAGCATCTGAAGACCCGATCGGCGTCGTGCTCTCGGAGTCGAACGTGCCGTGAGATCGTGGCGTGCGGCCCATGATACACTCGCCCCGTGAGTGAGTTGCCCATCTCCGGCTCCTTCTGGCGCTTCAGGTCGATGAGGGTTTCGTTCTCTCGAGGAAGACATCGAGCAATGCGCCGACCACCGCACGACGAGAACTCGGTCGAGAACGCCGAAGCCGAGAGCGTGTTGGGCCCCGGTCACTCGACGATGACGCGTCGTCTCGAACCGCGACAGCTGCTCTCCGGCCGGTTCCGCATCGAGGCATTCGTCGCCGGTGGAGGAATGGGGCAGGTCTATCGCGCTCACGACCTGGAGCTCGACGTCCCGGTGGCGCTGAAGACCATCCACCCGGAGATAGCGTCCGAACCGGCGTCCCTGCGCCGGTTCAAGCGTGAGGTCCTTCTGGCACGCTCGGTCACTCATGCGAACGTGTGCCGGATCTACGATCTCTGGCACGACGATGTCACCCAGGCCACGTTTCTCACCATGGAGTTTCTCTCCGGGCAGACGGTCGGCGAACGGATTCGGGCGCGGGGCCCGTTCTCGCCCGAGGACGCGCTTCCGCTGGTTCACCAGATGTGCATCGCGCTCGATGCCGCCCATCGGGCGGGAGTCGTCCACCGCGACTTCAAGAGCTCCAACGTGATTCTGGTGCCCGACGGCGGGGGATACCGGGCTGTGATCACGGACTTCGGCGTGGCGATCTCCGTCGAGCCTCACGTGGCCGCAAGGCGATCGACGATGGGCGGGGAGGCCCGTATCAGGAACATCGACGCCGGCGACGTCACCGAGCGACTGAACGCTACGCAGGCGTCGAGCCCGGGTATCGTGGGCACGCCCGCGTACATGTCTCCCGAGCAGGTCGTTGGCGGTCCTACGGGCCCACAGAGCGATCTCTACGCGCTGGGTGTCGTGATCTTCGAGATGCGAACCGGTCGGTTGCCATTTCGCGGTGCTTCACCGATCGAGACCGCACTGGCTCGTCTGCGATCCGATCCGCCGAGCCCGAGTACGTTCGCGGACGTCGACGAGGTCTGGGAACGCGTCATCCTTCGCCTCCTCTCGAGAGATCCGGGCGATCGGTTCCCGACCGCCCGCGAGGTCGTCTCGGCGCTCGAGCGCGAGGACTGTCCCCATCATGAGATCCGACACTCGCTTCCGGCCGAGCGAGATACGTTCCTCGGAAGAGAAGAGGAGCTCGCCGATCTCGGCTCACGCCTGGAGGGACCCGAAACGGGCCGCCTCGTCACCCTCCAGGGCGCCGGCGGCACAGGCAAGACCCGCCTCGCGCAACGGTACGGATGGGAGAGCCTCGTGCGCTGGCCCGGAGGCGTGTGGTTTTGTGATCTCTCCGAGGCCCGAAGTCCGGACGGCATCGCGCGCACGGTCGCCGAGGTGCTCGACGTACCATCGATGTCCGGGGACACGGTGACCCGGATCGGGCACGTGATCGCCGCCCGGCAGAGGTGTCTGTTCGTCCTCGACAACCTCGAGCAGGCCATCGATCACGTCGAGTCCACACTGGGGTGCTGGCTCGCGGGCACGCACGATGCCCGTTTCCTCGTCACGAGTCGCGAGCGTCTGCGGCTCGAGGGGGAAGTGGTGATGGCCCTGGAGCCCCTCGATCCGGCTAGCGAGGGGCTGAAGCTGTTCGAGCTCCGCGCGCAGGCCCAGCGACCGGGCTTCGTCATCGACGAGTCCACCCGCGCGCAGGTCGAGAGGATCGTAAGAAGGCTGGACGGGCTGCCGCTGGCGATCGAGCTGGCGGCCTCTCGCCTGCGGATGATGACGCTTGCCCAGCTCGAGCGACGTCTCGACGACCGCTTCCGGGTTCTGGTGGGTGGGAACAGGGGGCGTCACATGACCCTCGTCGCGACGCTGGACTGGTCCTGGGAGCTGCTCGAGCATTACGAGCAGTCGACCCTCGCACAGGCGTCCGTCTTCGACGGAGGGTTCACGCTGGAGGCGGCCGAAGCCGTGATCGACGGTCCCGGAGACGACCCGAGCGGATCGGTGCTCGACGTTCTCCAGTCCCTCATCGACAAGAGCTGGCTACGAGTTCGGGTCGAGGGAGTGGTTCCCCGGTTCGAGGTGAGCTCGACCGTGCAGGAGTACGCCGCGTCCAAGCTGGCCACGATCAGCCAGGCCTCCCCGGCCCGGCCGTCCCGCGACGCCGCCGAGGCGGCGCACGGCATGTACTTTGCGGCACTCGGCTCCCGGGAGTCGATAGAGCGGCTCGATCTCGTCGATGAGGAGGATCACCGGAGGTCCTTTCGCGCGGAGCTCGACAACTTCGTCGTCGCCTGCCGGCGCGCCGCGCGGCGGGGGGAAGAGGACGTGGCGGTCAGTGCGTATGCCGCCACGATGGCGGCGCTCCAGGTTCGAGTCGGGCGGGTGGGGGTGGTGTCACTCGGCCAGAGAGTCATTGAGATCGTCCGGAATCCGGAGAATCGGAGCCGGGTCGACGTAGTTCTCGCGATGGCGAAGCGCATCGCGGGCGATACGAAGGGAGCGCGGTCACACCTGGAGACGGCCCTGGCCGAGGTGCACGGGAGAGGCGACCGACGCCGTGAGGGACACGTCCTCGCGTCACTGGGCAGGGTCGAGCTCGAGCTGGGAGAGACATCCCGCGCCTACCGGAGCTTCAGTGATGCCCTCGACGTCGCCCGATCGGCCGGGTGCCCGATCGTCGAGGGAGTGGCGCTCCGCGGTCTCGGGAACATCGACCGAGCGAAAGGGCAGCTGCCGGAAGCACGCCGCAAGCACGAGGACGCCCTGGCGATCTTCAGGAGGGTCGGAGCCCTTCGTGAAGAGGGTTTCACGCTGGTCGCTCTGGGCAACCTCGCGCGCGTGGAGGGCAACTACGAGGAGGCCAGGGGGTGCTTGTGGCGCGCCCTCGAGATCCACCGGCGATTCGGGGACCCGCGTGCGCGGTCCATGGTGCTGTCCGCCCTGGGCATCGTGTCCAGTCTTCAGGGTCAGCTCGATGATGCGCGGAATCGGTTCGAAGCTGCGATGGCCATCGCTCGTGACACCGGCGATCGCATCGACGAGGCCGTCGCGATGAACAACCTCGGCAACATCGCGGAGATGCAGGGACGAATCGAGGATGCACGAGACCTCTTCCAGCGGGCGCTTCACATTTACCGTGAATCCGGCGAGCGGAGTCGCGTGGCGATTGCGCTGCTGAATCTGAGCAGCACCCATCGCAGGCTGGGACGACTCGAGCCCGCTCGGGAATGCGTCCAGGACGCGCTGCTCATGTTTCGGGAGCTCGGCGAGCGGCTTCGTGAGGGCGTCGCCCTGAGCAGTCTCGCCGAGATCGATCGTGAAGACGGCCGGCTCGAGCAGGCGATCACCGGGTTCGAGGCGGCACTGGCGATTCACCGCCTCACCGGAAACAGACGCCTCGAAGGAATGGTGCTCCGCGATCTCGGAGACATCCACGCCGAACGCGGGAGCCTCGACGTCGGTCTCCGGTGCGTCGAGGAGGGGGTGTCGATCCTGCGGGATGTCGAGGCGATCTCGGAGCTGGCAGCAGCGGTCGCCGTGATGGGGCGTGTCCAGCTTCGACGGGGCGAGCTCGACGGGGCCAGGGCGAGCCTCGAAGAGGCAGAGCACATGGTGAGAATGCAGGGAATCGAGACGTCATCCGATCTGCGGCTCGGAATCGAAGCACTCCGCGAGGCACTCGATGATCCCGCCCCGTGAGTGCCGTGGCGGTAAACGCAGGGTCGAGACGCTCGACCTCTCGCCGCGGCTGATCGCCCTCGATCTGCTTCGCGAGAGGGTCGTGTGCGTTTCAGAACATGACGCGGAGCGCTTCCGGCAGGTGCGAGACATCGTTGATCGACGACACACGCGCACCGTCCCGCCTCGAGACGCGCAGCAACGAGACCGAGCAGAGCAACGTGTCGATCCGAAACCACGTCGCCGGATGAACGTCGAGCGTTCGCATGATCAAGTATCGGATGATGTTGCCGTGACACACGACGACCTCGTGGCGGTCCCGGCCTCGGCAAGGACGCACGAGTCGCTCGTACGCGCGATCCATGCGAGCGCGATCGACGCGATGTCGCTTCCGGTGCGGCAGCTCCTTCATTCCCGGCAGGCCCTCGCGAAGTGACCTCGAGCTCCGCACGTCGACGCCGCGCAGCTCTTTCCGAAGGATGTCGGCGGTCTCCACCGCGCGCGCGAGGTCGCTGTGGTGGATGACATCGATCGGGAGGCGACGAAGTCGTCTCGAGAGGTGCCGCGCTTGACGACGACCGGTGGTCGTCAGGTGACCGCGGGTTCGGCTGCCCGGAGTCATGTCGTACTGACCGTGGCGCACGAGATAGATCCAGCGATACCTCATGCGTGATCACTCCCGAAGGGTGAGAAGGATCGGTCGACGCGCAGCGTCCAGCCCGTGGTGGCCAAAGACTTGCTCACGTTGCCAGAGAGTAGCCTACTCCCGCTCGGGACGAGGCAGGCACGAGCCGTCCCCGACTGGCCAGGGACTAATCGACTTCACTGAAATGAGTTAGGCGCCTCATCGACGGTCGTTCCCATCGACACC
The DNA here is from genome assembly GCA_965224245.1 of Candidatus Eiseniibacteriota bacterium. Classification (GTDB taxonomy): domain Bacteria; phylum Eisenbacteria; class RBG-16-71-46; order CAZAMP01; family CAZAMP01; genus CBDCYW01. The sequence continues at coordinate 112,759 of OZ245046.1, forward strand.
CTCGAGATCGCGAGAGTCCGGGGATCCCGTCTCGTCGGGAGCGCGACTCGCATCTCGCGGGCTCGGCGCCCGCGCACGGTGAGCGGGAGTACGACATGCTCGTCGAGTTCCTTGCCGACTCGATGCTGAACGGAGGCATGCACTGGTCAGTGTTCTCGACGAGACGGCGTCCGTGATCGGGGAGACGGTGCAGCCCACATTGCCCGTGTCGGGCCATCCCTGGTACCACGTGACCGCGCGGGACTTCGCCGGCAACGAGGGGGAGGCGTCCAGCATCGAGGACCAGCTGGGAATCCCTGGAGCGCCACTGCCCGCGACGTACGCGCTCCGCCCGATCGCGACATCCTAGTCCCAGATTCGAACGGTGCCGTCGCGCGATGCGGTGACCAGTGCGCCCGTCGACCGATCCTCGACCATGTCGAGGATCCCGCCGAAGTGCCCGCTCAGCCGGACGAGCTCCGTGTAGCTGCTCGTCTCGTAGATCCGGACCACTTCGTCCACGCCGCCCACGGCGATCCGCGTCCCGGCCGCGAGGTAGGTCGCGGCGTTCATCGCCGCGGAGTGTGCCATCAGGACGGCGATCGACGTGCCGTCGGTGGCGTCCCAGATGCGTGCACTCCCGTCCGCCGACGTGGTGACGAGCTCCCGACCCGACGGAGCGAAGACGATGCTCGTCACGGAGTCCTCGTGTGCCGCCAGCGTGGTGATCGGCTGCATCGTGTCGGCATCCCGAAGGATGACGCGGCCGTCGTCGTCGCCCACGGCGAGACGGCGTCCGTCGGGCGAGAAGGCGATCGCACCGACGCCATCGGACCGAACCTCGGCGAGAAGATCACCCTTCACGCTCACGACGCGCAGCCCTCCGTCCGCGCACGCGAGCGCCATGCGATCGTCGGCGGGATCGGCCGCCAGCACGCGAACGACCTCGGTCTCGAGTATCGCCTCGAGCGCCTCGTCGGGCATGAGAACGACGGCGACGTCACCGTCGTCGAGGGGAAGAAGCAGGCGGCTCCCGTCGCCAGTGACGGCGAGACCGTGAGCCAGGGGAGACTCCAGCGGCGCGTGGCGGACGCGTGTGTGACGATCGAACACCTCGAGCTCTCCCGAAACGACGGCCACCCAGCGACCCATCGGGTCGACCGCCACCGCCTCGGCGATCGGAATGCTCATTCCCGAGGTGGCCAGATGGAGCGTTGGAACGTCCGCGGCATCTCGATCGAAGACGAGCAGCGTGCCGTCCCAGGCTCCGGCTGCGACGTGTCGTCCGTCCGGCGAGAACGCGACCGCGAACACATCCGATTGATGACCCCGCAGTCGTGCGAGCAGGTTGCCTGTCGCCGAGTCCCAGCGGAGAACCCGACGATCCGCGCCGGAGCTGACGAGATCCGTTCCGAGAGGATCGAACGCGAGCCCCGTGACCGTGGCATCGTGACGACCGAAGACGACGGGGGGAGCATCGTCACCGAGTCGCCACACGCGTGCTGTTTGATCCATCGACCCACTCGCCAGGAGATCGCCCGAACCGGAGCTGGCGAGACTGATCACGCGGCGAGTGTGTCCTTCCAGCGCTCGCTGGGGCTCGAACGTGTCGGGATCGACGATCCACAGTCCCCTGCTGGTGCCGACGGCGAGTCGCTCGCCGGAGCCGAGATAGAGCGGGAGCGCGAAGTAGCCGTCGAGACTCGCCCGGCCAAGCACCCGACCCTCCGGGATCGAGAGCGTGGCCAGGTCTCCACGGTATAGCCCGGCGACCAGGCTCTTGCCGGAGGGATGGAAGCAGACGCGCGCCCAGCCGTCGCCCCGATACAGCTCGACCGGGTCGTTCGCGGATGGAGTCGTCGCATCCGTCAGGAGGACACGACCGTCGTTGAGACCCGCCGCCAGCCACGTGCCGTCGGGCGACAGGTCGATGGACTCGACGGCCGCGCCCAGCGGGCCGATCTCGGTCAGAGGGCGGCCCTCGTCGCGAGTGTGGCTCACGATCCGCCCGTCGATGCCACAGGACCATACGACCGTCCCGTCCGGCGTGAAGGCGATGTCCGTCACGCCCCCCTCGTGCGCCGGGAATGAGCGCTCGCTCCGGTCCAGGCGTCCGGCCAGATGGTTCCACTCCCATCCTCTCAGAGCGGCAGGTGCACGCTCGAGCTGCCTCCGTGCCTCGTCGATCTGATCGGCGCGGAGCGAGGACTCCGCGGCAGAGAGGCTGGCTGCATAGGCGATCCGTTCGGCCTCCCGTCTCGCCACGGTTGCCCGATGCGACTGGATCGTCGTGGCGACGAGCCCGATCACGAGCGCCAGCAGGACAGCCAGCGCGCCCGCCACGATCGGACGGTTCCGTCTCAGCAGCGTGCTGACCCGGTAGCCCAGCGTGTCCGGTCGAGCCTGGATCGTGTGTCCGTCCAGGTGCCGCCGGATGTCGCTCGCGAGCTGCTCGACGCCGACGTACCGCCGCTCGGGATCCTTGTGCAGGGCGCACGCGACGACGTTGTCGAGGTCCCCGCGGAGCGCCCGCCGGAGCGCGTCCACCCCGGTGGATCGGGCGGCGGCGATGGACGAACGCGTTCCCACCTCTGCCGCCACCACGGCGTCCGACATGGCGGGCGGCTCGGATTCCGTGACCACGCGCTCGATCTCGGCCGCGCTCCCGCCCTCGAACACGTACGGCCGGGCGCCCGCGAGCAGCTCGTAGAGGACCACGCCGAGGGCGTAGACATCCGTCGCGATGGTGATGATCTCTCCCCGGACCTGTTCGGGGCTGGCGAACTCCGGGGTGAGCAATCGCTCCATGGACATCGTACGCACGAGCACGGGCTGGTCGACGTCGAGGAGCTTGGCGATGCCGAAGTCGAGGAGCTTCACGGTACCGTCGCCCGTCACGAGGATGTTGCTCGGCTTCAGATCCCGGTGAATCACGAGCCTGGAGTGGGCGTGCTGCACGGCCGCACACACCGACAGGAAGAGTCGCAGCCGCGCGCGGATGTCCAGGTGTTCTGCGTCGCAGTACACATCGATGGGCCGGCCGTCGACGTACTCCATGACGAGATACGGAAGCCCGTCCCCGGTCTCTCCACCGTCCAGGAGCTGGGCGATGTTGGGGTGAGTGAGTGACGCGAGGATCTGGCGCTCGCTCCGGAATCGAGCGATGCGGCTCGAGTCCACGAAGCCGCCGCGAACGACCTTGATGGCCACCCGGTGCTCGTACAGTCGATCCGCGCGGCGGGCACGATAGACCGTGCCCATGCCTCCTCGACCCAGCTCCGTCTCGATCTCGTAGGGACCCAGCCGGTGCGGCGTCGGGGCGTCGAGCGCCGTATCGAGGCCGGCCCGGGCCTCCTCCGCGATGACGCGCCCGATGAACGAGTGCGCGTCCGGATGGGACGCGAGCAGGGACTCGACCTCAGATCGGATCCGGGGGTCCTCGGAACTCGCGTCGAGGAATGCCTGGCGTCGTGACGGAGGCAGCTCCAGGGCGTCATGAAAGAGGCGCTCGACACGCTCCCACGACGCGGAATCGAACGTCATGAGGCGGGTCCGAGCTCCCGATGGAGCCATGCGCGGGCCATCTGAAGATCGCGCTGCACCGTCGCCTCGGACACCCCGAGTACGGTCGCGAGATCCGGGTCCGTGAGGCCACCGAAATAGCGAAGCTCGACCGCCTTTGCCTTGCGCTCGTCCTGCTGGCTCAGGCGATCGAGCGCCTGGTCGAGCGCCAGAACGTCCACGTCGGGTCCTTCGATACGGAGGGCTTCCTCGTGAAGAGGGACGCGCTTCCAGCCACCGCCTCGCTTCTGGCGTCGTCGAGCGCGGGCATGGTCGACCAGGATCCGGCGCATGGTGCTGGACGCGATCGCCAGGAAGTGGGCCCGATCGTTGAAAGAGACACCGGAGCCGACAAGACGCGCGAACGCCTCGTGCACGAGCGCGGTGGGCTGGAGGGTGTGGCTCTCGCGCTCGCCGCTCATGCTGCGCCGAGCGAGAACACGGAGCTCGTCGTAGACGCGGGGGATCAGATGATCGAGCGCGTCCGGGTCGCCGGCTTGCCAGGCGCGAAGGAGATGTCCCGTTTCTGTCGGCTCGCTCGGTGACATGGCCAGCCCGCGTCCTCTCGCTGCGCGACCGTCGGCTGCGTCCGACCGGCTCTGCCACCGGGACTGCCGGAGAGCCCGTAACTCTTCAGATTGTCAGTGATTTGCGGGTTTCCGGTCAAGCGGCCACCCGGGCCGGCGTCGCGACACCCCCGGTTGCATCCGTCACGTTCGCGCCCAATCCGGCGATGAGCCGCGAGAGGCGCATCTACCTTCGGCTCGACCGGGCGGTGAAAGCGTGGTGTCGGAAGAGTCGGTCGGTGCCCTGATCCACGAGCTCGCTGGCAGAGAGACGCGGCCGGGTTCCGGTTGACGGTGCTGCAAACACGCGGGAGGATGCGGCCGAATCGAAGCTCGGATCGATCGCGTGCTCGCCGGCGTTTGTGAGCACTGCGGCCGATCCGGGATGAGTCAGCGCTCGGTGCCAACCCCGATCCAGGAGCCCCGACATGCGTGCCACACTGATCCTCGCCGCGGCGTTGACGCTCTCGCTGACCGCGGTCGCCGCCGGCGCGGAGAAGCCGGTCAACGTCAGCCTGTTCAATCCCGTCCAGCTCGTGAACGAGACCGACGACGTCCGTGGCGTGCGACTGAACCTGATCTATGGACGCAACGTGAACGTGACCGGACTCGACATCGGGTTCATCGCCGGTCACGCCACCGGCAACTTCTCCGGTGTCCAGTGGCATCCCATCAACCTCGTGGACGGCTCCTTCACCGGCTGGCAGAACGGCTGGCTTCTGGCGAGAACGCGCGGAGACTTCGTCGGCGTGCAGAGTGCATCGATCAACATCGGGAGCTCGCGAAACGAAGGGATCCAGTTCGGACTGGTGAACGTCGCGGCGGAGACGAGCGGGATTCAGATCGGCATCGTGAACGTCACGGACCGCATGTACGGGCTGCAGATCGGACTCGTGAACGTCATCGAGTCCAAGGACTCGCTACCGATCCTGCCCATCGTCAACTGGCGGTTCTGACGGTCTCGGAAACTCGTGGAGGATGTGCGGCGTCCGACGATGCGTGCGCCGCGAGTGATCGTCGGTGTCAGCGTGATGTCTCGAGGCCGTGATCCCTCGCGTACCGATCGCGCACCTCCTGGGCGGCGATGTAGAGCGTCGGGTCGGCCCCGAACACCTCCGCGAGCACGGCCGGCGCCTCCGTGGGCGAGACCTCGGTCGTCACCGGTGAGCCCGGCGCGTAGCGGGTCAGCTTGCCGTCGCGCAGGCTCGTGAACACGTCGTCCACGTAGCCGGCGTACGCGAGGCGGTAGAGGAAGCTGTGCGGGATCGCCCAGTCGTTGGCGGCGGTTATGAAGGATCGCAGCTCGTCGAGGACGCGCGGCGTCGGGTCGAGCGTCTTCGCCGGTCCGGGGTTCCGTGTGACCACGATGCCGTCCTCACCGACGTCGTACACGAACTTCTCCCGGTGGGTGTCGAGCGCGAACGACTGGAAGAGCGGATACGCCCGGAAGATCGGCGCCGCATACCCCACGTCGGCGTAGAACGGGCCCTCCGGCAGCTCGACGCGCACGCAGCAGTGGCCCGGGTCCATGTACATGTAGGCGACGTCGTAGCCCAGCTCCTCGAGGAGCGCGTGAAGCCCGCGCGCGAGCGTCCAGCAGAGACCGCCCGCCCGACGCGTGACGATTCGATCCACGTACTCGTCGAGGGGTGGCAGGAAGTCGCCGCGACGGCGCCCGGGCTCGTAATCGATGAGCTTGCTGAGCGTTTCGAAGGGCACGCGAGTCTGGTGGCGGCGTACGATCCGGTGGAGGTACCCGAGCGACGGCGGCTCTCGCGGAAGCTCGAGGTGCGCCAGGAACGGGTCGGCGATGCGGGGCGTCGTCATTCAGCCTCTCGGTGGGCGCCGGCGCCGGGCTCGGCGTGGATCCGTTCAAGGGAGACACTGCGCGCTGAAGCGCGGACCGCGCGATCACGTTGCGAGGGCAACAACTCACAGGTCGAACCGTGGGCGCCGTCTCGCCCCGTGCCCCGTGGGCTCATCGTCGTGAACGGGGAGTATCCGCGACAACCGGACGGCAGACCAGCATGATGATGGGAATCCGCAAGCTCGTCGTCCGGGTCCTCGACACGTGTGGCCGTCGGATGAGGCGGCTGCCGATCGGCTGCCCCGGTCGACTGACGCTGCGAGACGACGAGGACGAGGGTATCACGGCCTCGCCGTCCCCACGATCCGTGCTCACTCCGTCTGAAACTCCGTCTCCGTGATCGTCTTGTTGCCGTGTTCGTCGACGGCCAGCACCTCCGCTTTGTAGGACGTACCGGGGTGTACGAAGGCGTCCGGTACGTCGAAGGAGGTCGCGTCGGGCGCCAGCTCGGCTTCGAGACCGAGGTCTCGGTCCTCGTCGCTGACGATCACCTCGAAGTACTCCATCCCGGCGATGGCGTCCCACTCGATCACCAGGCCGGTGGCCGGCACCGAGCTACCGGACGTCGGCGTCATCACCGGGGCGGGCGGCAGGGTGTGCGACAGATAGCTGTCGCCGCTCAGCACGTCGCCGTCCACCGAGAGAGCCACGATCGTGTACTCGCCTTCCGGGAACCGCTCGAGCACCTCGGCCGGGCTCGGCTCCGCGCTCTCGAATCGGAGCTCCGTCAGACCGAGCTCACTCAGCTCGCCCTTCGCCTTGAAGTCGACGAGGCGTCGCCCCCCGGGGCCGATGAGCCGGGCGCGTCGCCATCCGTCACCGTCCATGAAGAGCTGAAGACCGAGATCGTCGTCGGTGGAGTTGAACTCGAAGAAGACATCGGCTTCCGAGAGCTCTCCCCCGCCGCCGCGGGTGAGCAAGTCCTCGATCTGTTCGTCAGAGAGCTCGGTGGCGTTCGTCTCGACCGGCCCCGGGGCGCCCGGAGCGGAGGCCGGTGGGGTATCGCATCCCAGGAGCGCGACGGCGCCGAGGATGGAGCCCAGAAGGACGGAGTGGGGGGTCGCGTTCATGTCGTCTCCTCTCGGTGGTGGTCCGGGTCACACCCGACATTGAACGCAGCGGAGATGAACGGCACATGAGAGGACGCAGAAGTCGCGGCGCGGCTCCACCAGAGGCGAAAGAGATCGGCCGTGTCGCCCGGCTCGACGAGAGGATACACGCGGCCGAAATGGCACGACACGACCTGGCACGAAGCACCGCATGCGGGGCCGGCGTCGGGGAGGTACGACGTCCGGCCGCGAATCTCCAACGGGTGCTCGTCCGTCGCGTCACTCGTATCAGGCGAGTGGTGACCGGCCGCTCTCTCCGGCGCCCGGCTAGCTCCGGTACTTGTCCTTCTTGCTCGCTCCCTTGCCATCGGGGTCGGGGAACAGCTCGCGGCGAGCGAGTCGCTTCGCATCCAGCCGCTGCGGCTTCGCGGGACTCACCTTGCGCCGCTTCGCCTCCTTGGCAACCACACGGAGCCAGGCGGATGATGGCTGTGCGGGTGTGGTGCGTCTCGGCTCGGTGACGCGGGGTTCGCGATGCTTCCGCTCGCAGTCTCGGAGACACCGTTCCAGCGACTTGCGATCCAGTCGGAGGCGCTTCAAGCGCCGGGCCAGCTTGGAGCTCGAGCCGATCGACCCGAGGGCACACCGCAGGAAACGGCAGAACGTGTCACCGCTCGGGTCGGCGACCGGCCGGTCTCCGCCGAGGAAGATGCCCGCACTCAACGTCTTCTCGCGCGTGAAGCGTTCTCCCGCGCTCGCGTAGCCGGTAGCCCGGACGCGAATGCGATGGAGCCCCGCGGTCCCGGCGATGAGCAGTCCCGCGAACGTGCCTTCGCCGTCCGGCTCGAGCTCGACGCGCATCTCGGAGCCGTCCGGCGCGACGATCTCGGCCCACACGTGGGCGCGTCCCGCGAACGGTGCCTGGTACTCGAGCAGCCTCGCCTGGAGATCGATGGGTGCACCGGGCTCGAAAGATGTCTGTAGCGCGCGAGCGTCGAACGTCACGTTCGACGTGGCGTGAACGAGGCAGCTCCACGGAACGGCGCCTCGGAGAAGAGACTCGAAGCGACCCAGCTCATCGTCTCGCATCGACTTCAGGTCGATGTGCTCCCGCTTCCGGAGAGAGAAGACAGCCTTCCACGTTCCCCCGTGGGACGACGACGGCTTCGCGGGATCGGCGGGAAGGACGAGTCGCCACGCCTGCATCTCGGGGTGCGCGACGTGCGTCACGTTCGGCATGCCGGCCGCGGAGCCCACGTCGATCACGTCCCCTCCGGGTGTGACGAGCGAGAGATCGAGCCACGGCGCCAGCGGGCAGAGCGCAATCACGTCGACATACGTGTCTGCGTTCGATAGCGGGATGTCGAGCACCTGGCGGGCACCCCAGGTGAGCGCCCCCTCGGGGTCGAGAACGACGTTCTGACTCTGCACACCGGCCAGAATCTGAAGGAAGTACTTCGTCAGAAGGAATCTCTCGGCCTCCGAGTGGAGCTCGCCGGTGATGACGAGGTCCCCACCGGTGTTGGTCGTGATCCGGTTGAGCACGTCGTCGGATACGTGTCCCGGAAGGCCGAACCCGATCGCGTACGTCGAGGACGTGACGGTTCCCGCCGGTAGCTCGTCGACGTACGGGTGGACGTTCTCGTTTCCATCGGTCAGAACGAGCATCGCCTCCCGCGCGTGGGTGGCGCCGGCGAGCATCGCGGCGCCCGCCTCGACTCCGAGACCGATGCCGGTGGTTCCACGAGGATCGAGATCTCCGCCGGGGTCGAGTGCGGTTCCCAGGCCGGCCGAAGCGGGGCCGAACGCGAGCACCTCCACCGCGACGTCGTCGAACCCGACGAGCCCGATCTCGTCGCCCGGGTCGAGGAGGGCGTGGAAGACGCTCACCGCGGACCTCATGAGCTCCGAACGCGTCATCGCGCCTCCGGCTTCGGCGGCCATGCTGCCCGATCGGTCGAGCACCATCGCAATCGAGGTGCCGACACGCGGCACGATCTCCGACGTCAGCGTGATGGTCCACGTCCCGAGGACCAGCTCGTCGCCTTCGCTCGCGGTGTAGTAGCCCTCGTCGTCGACGATGTACGCCTCGATCTCGACACTGCCCGGCGTGGTATCTCCGCCGGAGCCGTCGAACTGCACCCAGACCAGCGCGTCGACGGGGTCCGGGTCGTAGTCCGTGTCGATGACGAACTCCGAGCCCAGGCTCGTGAGCGCGTACGGGGCGCCCGAGATCGCGGTGATGCGAAAGCGCGTCGGCCGACACGTCTGCACGCGGAAGCGAACGGCACGGTAAGCGGTCAGTCCCTCGGGGACGTCGTCGAAAGCGAGCGAGAGACCCGACTCGAGTGAGATCTCCGGGAGATCGGTGTCATACCAGACCCCGTCGCCGTGCATGGCGTGTCCGTCGACGACGTCTTCCGGATTGGTCGTGCCGGGCCACGGTGGGGTCCCGAGCCCGAAGACCATGGGGGCGCCCTCGACGTGTCCGGTCGCGCCGGAGGTGTTGACGTAACGGTCGGCCACGGACGGGTCGTTGCGTCCCTGCCAGAGCGACCACATGCGGTCGATGGCGGCGTGGTGGAGAAAGAAGACGGGGTCGTTGGGGGAGCTGGCCGTGATCATGTTGCCGTTGCACCAGCGATGGACGAGGTTGTGAATGCTCTCGGAGCGACTTCGATGCGTCTCGTAGGGCACGTCGTCGATGGCCTGTCGGAACGCCCAGCTCGTGCCCGTGACGGCCGTGTCGTTCTCGGGCAAGCTCGGCGCATCGGAGCGCGTGCCGAACGAGCGCTGCAGGAAGTCGGGCTCACCGCCATCCTTCACGGTGATGTCCCAGTCCTCGGGATCGAACGCGTGCGGATATGCGGCCGGGTCGGCGCCGGGGTCACGTTTCACCCTGTCGCTGTCGGCGGGGTCTCCGTTCGGACCGAGGAAGTCGTAGGTGAACGGGTATCCGTCGTCGCCCGGGTCGTGGGCGCGTGTCCAGTCCCAGTAGGGTACGCGAATCCCGAGCTCCTGCTCGAGCTGCCACAGCAGCTCCCGATGCCAGGGAAAGAAGGCGGAGTCTCCGTGCGCGGGATCGGGAGACGTGCTCATCGCATCTCGGTGAATCTCGACGTAGTCGTCATACCTGGACTGCGCACCCGGGTGTAGCACGCTGTCGACCTCGCGAAGCGCGTAGAGCGCTTCCACGTAGAGTCGTTTCTCGGTGTCCGTGAGGTTCTTGACGTTCTTGCGGCATTTCATGGGGGTGCTCCCTGCATTTGTGGGGCTCTTTCCTCGAAGAGCCGGCACCGGATCCGTGGCATGGGATTCGTCCGGCGCCCGGTGGCGCCGCACTCGTTCAATACGATCGCGAGGAGCGTCGGTCCGACAGGGTGACGGCGCCGGCGCTCGCGGTACCGAGGCTGGACGGGGCTGTGTGGCGTGGTGCTCGCAATGGGTCGCTCGTGCCTGCGGACCGCACTGGCGGTTCGATGGGTGCCGCCAGACGCTCGATTGAGTTCATTATATAACAAGTAGTACTGCAAAATCAACATAGATTGGGTCATCACAAGTGGAGTTCGGAGAAGTGGGTAGGTGCGACAGTGTGAGAGCTAAAATATTTATAAATAGTGATTTGAATGGATCCAGTACGTTCGCACCAGGTGAAGCCGGTCAATCTGTCTTCCAAAGACAGAATATGATGACCGTATCATCGTTTAAGTAGCCGTTCGCTCGGCGTCCCTCGCGGCGCCCCCCGTGCCGAACGCGCGGCGCACCGACCATGCCTGGACGCTCACCGCGTGGCACCCGATCGTGGCGGTTTCCCACCCACTTCGACGCGTAGTGTAACGACCGGAAGAGGCCTGCCGGACACGGCCGCGCCGCCCGGCTCCGCCCGCGTCGTCGCGGAGCTCGTACAGCCGGCTTCTGCCGTGTTGCTTGCAGACCATGATCCCGAACCCGAGGGTGGCCATGCTCCACAGACTCCCGTGGGCGCTCGCGCTCGCGCTCGTCGCAGCTGCCGTCGGTCTCCGCGGAGCCGAGCCCACCGAGCTCGTCCGCGGCGCCGTCTCCGGTGGCGTGGCCTCCACGACCGACGGCAGCGTGATCCTCGAGGGGACGATCGCAGAGGCCGGGGTCGTCGGAAGGACCGGCGACGGCTCCGTCGAGTTGATCGAGGGCTTCTGGCTCCCACCGCTCGTGCTGCTGGACGCCGACCTGCCGGTGGGGCCGCTCCTTCCCACCGCGCCCGAGATGCGACGCCCCATGCCGAACCCGCTCCGGGCGGCGACCGTGATTCCGTACGCGGTCTCCGAGCCGGGCACGGTGCGCATGCACGTCTACGACATCTTCGGTCGCCGCGTGCGCACGCTCGTCGACCGGCCGCACATGGCCGGCTGGTTCCTGGCGCGCTGGGACGGACGCGACACCGACGGCCTCAGCGTCGGTAACGGCGTGTACTACGTTCGCACGCGCATCGGCGACTGGGCGCGTACCACCAAGGTCGTCGTGACCCGATGAACGCGAATCACCACCACACGAAAACCGGAGCCACATCCATGCGAGCACTCACCATCACGGCGCTCCTGACGAGTATCGTCGCGCTCGATGCGCGCGCCCAGAACGAGATCGGTCCCGGTGAGGGTCCCACCCGGCTCCCGCTGGACGAGCCGCGTGCGGCCGCCGTCGTACCGGGTCGGATGGGCTTCCAGGGCTTCTTGACCGACACCGGCGGCTCACCGCTGGATGGCATGGTCAACCTGGATCTGGCGCTCTACTCGACGGACAGCGGTGGGACCGAGTTCTGGGCCGAGACGCAGACGGACGTCATCGTGAGTCAGGGCATCTTCTCGATCCAGCTCGGCGCCGTGTCGCCCCTCGTTCCGGGCGACTTCGACGGATCCGCCATCTATCTCGGCATCCGCGTGGACGGCGGCGCGGAGATGGTTCCCCGCACCGAGCTCCTCACGAGCCCGTACGCCTTCCACTCGCTGGACGCCGACCAGCTCGGCGGAATGGGGCCGGCGGGCTACGTCGAGACCGCCGGCGACGACATGAGCGGTCCGCTCGGACTCCACGGTGGTGTCCAGGCGCTCACCCACGGAGGAGTCTCGGAGCGCGTGTCGTCGACCACCGACATCATCGTTCGGAAGTACTACTTCGATGGACAGGCCGATGGATGGAGCCGGGAGGCGCGAATCGTTCTGTCGTTCAACGGAGTCGGGGACACGCCGACCGGTGGCGCCGGAACGGCTACCGTGTACCTCAACGGTGCCGTTCACACGATCATCGACGTTTCGGCGAGCGGGGGACGTGCGTGGACGTACGTCGTGGACCTCGGAACGCTCGCGAACAACTGGAGCGCCGACGTGTACGTGCGCTCCGACGACCCGGCCTCGCCGATGTTCATCCGCGACATCTCGCTCGACCTCGGGGGTAGCGTGCTCGCGCCATCCGGCAACACGCTGGACGAGGCTTACGACGAGGGCGGGTTCGGTGAGGGTCGCACCATCAACGCCACCTCGGGGGCGGTCGAGATCACCGGGAGCGGAGGTCTCGAGGCACACGACCACGTGTATGCGGGTGCAGCGTCCGCTCAGACCGGCCACGTGCACGTCTACGGCAGCTTCGCGGCGGATCCGCTCGTCGAGCTGACCACCCGCAACAGCGGTGGCGCGGTCTACATCCGCGACAACAACGAAGTGCGCATGCACTACTACGAGACCGACGGCTCCACGGGTGGCGGCGCATGGTGGGGGGTCTACGGCAACACGAGCTTCAGCGGGTACGTCAACATCGACGGAAACGTCGCGGGGACGGGGAACCCCTTGATGACGATTGCCGGCTCCGGAAGCACCACGCGTTTCGACACGCGCGAGGCGGGTGATGACGCCGTGGAGCTTCCCGCAGCGTCCGTGAGCGCCGCCGAGATCTCCGACGAGCCGGGTCTCTCACAGGGGCGGTCGTCAGGGAACGTCGCCATCACCGAGACGGCCACCATGCAGGACGTCGTGACGACGACGATCACGATCCCGGCGCCGGGCTACATTCACGTGACGGCGTCGGCGCAGTTCCGCATGACGGGAGTGGGAACGTCAGACTACGTCGGGTTTCAGATCGACGAGACCGAGGGCGGTTCGCAGGACACCAACTACTACCAATACGCCGGCTGGAGCAGCGACGCTGGCGGGGACGGCACGCACTACCGACCCGGGCACGCACAGCGGACCTACTACAAGAGCACCGCGGGAACGTACACGTTCCGGCTCGAGGCCCGAGACGCGTCGGGAGCGTCGACGAAGTATGCCTGGAACCCCGTGGTCACGGCGCTCTATGTTCCGACGTCGTACGGAACCGTTCAGGTCCGGGTGAGTGAACCGGAGCTCGCCGGGTTCGGCGACGTCGAGCACGGCTCGACCGGAACGAACGGACCCGGGACGGCCGATCGTGTGTCCGCCGTCGTCGATCTGAGAGAGCTGGAGCTGCGCGTCGCTCGCGCCGAGGCGGAGGCGAGGTCGGCCCGGATGGCCCTCCTCGAGGCGCAGCTCGCGGATGGGGGCAACGGGCCTCAGCGGTCGGTCACGTCGAGGTGACGGGTCTCGTGGGACGGCCCGCGGGTCGAGACTGATGGCATGGGGCGTGCCGGTCGGTGGAGAGACGGCGGGGTTGCCGAGTGACGACCATCGCGAACGCGGCGCGGAGATCTATGCTTCCGACGCACTTATCCTTCGAAGCGCGACCCTGACCCGCTCGAGGATGGCGTCGAATCGCGGATCTCCCCGGAGCCCATCGAGAAACCAGTCGTGCTCGGCGATGTAGAGGTAGCTGAGCAGGCCGAGGTCAACCGCGCGCTCGATCCACCTCAGCGCCGCTTCCCGTTCTCCCGCCAGTGCGTAGCAGTGGCTCAGCTCCCGCGCGAACATCTCGTTGCTCTCGGCCGCGGCCTCGAACTCGGGAGTGATTGCCCGCACCGCACGCTCGGGCTCGCCGCGAAGTGCGTGACCGAACGACCGGGCGTACGACGCGAACACCGTCCCGGGGAACCGCTCGGCGGCCTCCTCGAGCGCCGACGCGGCCTCATCCGTCCGTCGATCGTAGGCCAGCGCCCAGCCGTAGAAGACGGCCGCGAACGGGCTCTCGGGATCCATCTCCCGGCAGCGACGATAGGCACCCACGGCGTCCGCGTACCGGCCCTCGAAGATCGGAACCAGCCCTTGCACGCCGATGACGAGGGGGGTGAGGGGATCCAGCTCGAGGACGCGCTCGAAGAGTGTCCGGGCGTCGTCGTTCCGGCCGATGTGGATGTAGACGTACCCGAGGAGGAGCATCGTGTCGGGATCGTCGGGGTCCAGCGCGTGCGCGTGCTCGCCCAGCCGGACCGCGTCGGCGATGTCGCCACGGTGGAACGCCGCCCATGCCTTGAGCCAGTGTCCCCGAGACGAGGCCGGGTTACGAACGAACACCTCGTCGGCCAGTCGGTCGATCTGCTCCACCGCCGAGCCGTCCGGATCGAGCCCGACCTCCGCGTGCATGGCCGTGATGTGACCCAGGGTCGCGACGAGCAGCTCGTTGTCTCCCACGATCTCCCTGGCCGCGTCGATGTACCGCCTTGCGCGTTCGAGCCCCTCCGCCGAGAACCGCCAGGCCTCGTACCGCGCCCGCAGATACGACTCGTAGGCCCGGGCATCCCGGATGGGCCGGTCGGATCCGCGGACGATCTCGTCGGGCGAGAGATGTAGCCGGAGGGCTCGGGCGACCGACCGCGCCACCTGACCCTGCATCTCGAAGACGTCATCCAACGTGCCGTCGAAGGCATCGGTCCAGACCTGGCAATCGTCCCGTGCGTCGATCAGGGCGGCCGTGATCCGGACCGCGCCACCCACTCGCCGCACGCTCCCGTCCACGAGGTAGCGGACGTCCAGATCGTGGGCGACCGTCACCGGATCGAGCTCGCGTCCCTTGAGACGCATCGAGGATCCGCGAGAGATGACCCGGAGAGAACGGATCCGGGACAGGTCGACGATGACCTCCTCGGTGAGACCATCCACGAAGTACTCGTCCTCCGGATCCGAGCCGACGTTCCGGAATGGAATCACCGCCAGCGACGGGTTCATGTCGCTCGCGACCGCATCCGCCACGGACCGCAGCTCGGCAAGCAGCGTCGCCGCGCTCGCGTGCCGCCGGGATCGGTCTCGACTCAGGCAGCGGTGGACGGCGTGGCACAGCTTGGGCGGCACCTCGGGGCACAGACTCTCGAGCGGTACGAATTCCTCATGGCGGATGGCGTGCACCACGTCCTCATCCCGCTCTGCCACGAACGGGCGGACTCCGGCGATGATCTCGTACATCAGCACACCGGTCGACCACAGGTCCGCGCGGTGATCGACCTCGTGTCCGTCCAGCTGCTCGGGACTCATGTAGGCGATCGTTCCCCCGTGGTCCCTCACGCGCCCCGGGTCGGCGTCGGACCGCCGGGCGACGCCGAAGTCGATGACCTTCACGATGCCCCGATCCGTGACGATCACGTTCCCGGGCTTCACGTCGCAGTGCACGATGCCCGCCTCGTGTGCTCGCGACAGCGCATCGACGAGCTGGAGCGCGTGGCCGAGCGCGACACGATAGGGCAGTCTGCCCCGACGGATCTTTCGGGCAAGCGTCTCCCCGGGGTAGAAGGCCATGACGATGTAGTGACGGACCTGCGGATGCTCTGGCGTGGGCTCGGTCGCGCCGATCTCGTGGACGACCGCAATGTTGGGGTGATCCAGGGCGGAGGCGGCTCGTGCCTCGCGGATCAGCCGTTCGCGGCCCGCCCCGTCCCGTTCGAAGGCGGGCGGCAGGAACTTCAGCGCGACCTCCCGATCGAGCTCGACGTCGCGTGCGCGGTAGACGACGCCCATGCCGCCCCCGCCGAGCCGCTCGAGGATCTCGTAGCCGCCGATGCGCTCACCGGCTCCGGCCACGTTCTCGTCGAGAGCCCGGAGGGCGTCCGGGAACACCCGCTCGCCGATCGACTCCAGGAACCGCGGCGCCGCGTCATGAGAGCGGAGGAGCGACATGAGCTCCGCTGCCAGGTCGGGACGTCCTCTACACGCCCCCTCGATGAAGGCCGCCCGTTCCCCCGCCGGGATCGAAAGGGCCCGGTCGAACAGCTCTGTGAGACGGTCGCGATCGGCCTCGCCGCGGCGGCCGGTCATCCCGGGGACTCCATCTCGCGATGGAGCCAGGCCTGTGCGATGACCCAGCCCCGTTTGACCGTGCGCGGCGAGATCTCGAGCGCGACCGCGGTCTCCTCCGTGGTCATCCCCCCGAAGAAGCGACACTCGACGATTCGGCTACCCCGCGGGTCGACCTCCTCCAGCCGCCGGAGCGCATCGTCGAGCGTGACCAGGGTCTCGAGCAACCGCCAGCGTTGATCCACGTCCGGGATCTCGTCCGGCGATGCCTCGCCGTCCGGCCCGAGCGCGACCACGGTGACTCCGCCACCTCGCTTCAGAGCTCCCCGGTCTCGCGCGTAGTTGCAGAGGATGTGGCGCATGGCTCGGGCCGCCAGCGAGCGGAAGTGAGCGCGGCTCTCCGCTCGCACCCGACGCTGGCCCAGGAGGCGAACGTATGCCTCGTGCACGAGCGCGGTGGTGTTGAGCGTGTAGTCGCCTCGCCAGCGGTGGCGCTGGCGGCGGGCCAGCTCCTTGAGCTCGTCGTAGATGAGCGCGAAGAGCTCGTCCAGCGCGGCCTGATCGCCACGCTCGAGATCCGCGAGCAGCCTCGTCACAGTTTCCTGGTCGTCACTCAACCGGGTGTCCCCCGAGAAGCGGCCGGTTCGGACGACCGGCAAGACCGCCGGTCGAGATGCCTTCACCATACCACCCCGCGGGGCGGATTCCGCCTCACCCGGCCCCGACCGGCAGGCGCTCGCCACGTCCCAAATCCGTGATCCGAAATCACTTGCCGGTACCCAGGCCCGTGCGTCCCCGACCCGTGGCCCCTTCCTCCGCGAGACCGGGTATCTGGGATTGAAGGCCGCCGCGTTCACCGTCGGCCAGAAACCAACCCAGGAGGATCCGATGAACTCGCTCAAGCTGACCGCCCTGATCGTCGCACTCGCCGCCACCACCGGCTGCGATCGCACCACCGCACCAGGTGACGCCGCCCATGTCGCCACTCACTCTCTGCGCAGCCCCGATCACGTCGCCGTGGCTGGCACATTCGCCCAGACCGGGATCACGAGTCTCGACTATCGACCCGTGGGCGACACGACGATCATCGAACAGACCTCCGTCGGCTCGATCTCGGGCACGATGAACGGAGGCTACTCGGACGAGATCCGCGTGGTGGTCGCTCCCAACGGCTCCTTCACCGCCGAGTTCACGATCACCGCCGAGTGCTCGGTGAACGGTCGGAGTGGCGTGGTCGTACTGCAGGCGACCGACGTCGGAGAGGTGGTCAGCCCGGACCTCGCAACCTTCGCGGGACAGGCCGCGATCGTGGACGCCTCGGGCGAGCTCTCCGGTCTTCGCGGCGTGCTCGAGATCGAGGGCACGATCGAGTTCCCCAGTGGACTGGCGACCTACGACTACTCCGGCGATCTGCGTCTGCCCAGCTAGACGGCGCCTGCCAGGCCCGGCCCGCCCCGGTGGCGGGCCGGTGGCGAAGGGCGATGCTTCCGAGCTCGCGGCACGATCGGAAGGCAGACCTCGCGGATCGGGACGGTGACGACTACGAGCATCCGCGTTCCAGGCGTAGAATGGACGTGTGGACGACGCGGCGAGGCTGGCGAGGTGCCGGCCCTGCGTGCATCGCCGAGTGCCGGTGGTTCGAGATCACGATGATCCGGGAAATGATCGCAGAGGACACCGAGCGGGTCGGGGAGATCTGGCTCGAAGCGTCACTCCAGGCGCATCACTTCGTCCCCGCCGAGTTCTGGCGTGCGGATCACCGGGTGATGGTGGACGAGATCCTCCCGGCGGCGAAGGGATACGTCCATCTGACCGGCGGCGTGATCGACGGATTCATCACCAGCCGGGACGGTGTCATCTTCTGTCTGTTCGTGGATCCCGCCCGACAGAATCGAGGGATTGGTCGCTCGCTTCTCGAGCACGTGCAATCACGGAGCAAGGCGCTACGACTGACCGTCTACGCGGAGAATGCCGGTGCCCGTCGTTTCTACGAGCGCCATGGCTTTCGATCCGTGGGGTCGTCGGTATGCCGCTACACCGGACGTCCGGAGCTCATCATGACGTGGCGACCGCGTCGGAATCGCTGACGGGAGCACGACGACGAGGAGCGGTCCGTTACCGGATGAAGAGCAGCTTCAGGCTCCCAGACTCCTCCGGCGTGGTCACCCGGACCAGGTAGACGCCGGTCACGACGAGCCTGCCTCGGTCGTCCCGGCCGTCCCAGTGCAGTCTAGCGTCTCCGTGCCCCATCACGCCTCGTGTGAGACGTCGGACGCGACCTCCACGTGCATCGAATACATCCACGGTCACGAAGCGGTCGCGATCGAGCTCGAGCACGAGCTCGGCTGCGCCCCGGGCCGGGTTCGACTGCGTCCGGATCAACGGATTGGGCATCGAGGGATCCGCGTCGAACACCGCCGTCACACCGCTCAGGAACTCGAATGCGCCGATGTCCACGATCGGCGGTGTGCCGAGACCGGTGTCCGCGGTCGAAGGATCGTCTTGAAACCGCGGCTCTCCCGCGAAGTCCTCCGGCAGCGACTCGGTCCGGTCCTCGTCGTCGTCGAGATCGCCGACGTCGGCTGGAACCTCGGAGTTGTCGCCGGCGTCGATGGCCGGCGAGCCCGGGCCGAGACGAAAGTCACCCACGCCCGGGTTCACGAACAGCGGGTCACCATCGATGTTCCCCTCGCCGGGGTCGACGAGCCCCTGGACCAGACAGAAGGTCATGTCCCTCGGCTCGCCGGCGATCTGTCCCGCTTCGGACTGATCGCCATTGACGTCGTTGTTCCAGAGCACGTTGTTGCTGACCTGCGCGGCCACCCCACCCTGTGCGACGTTCACCGCTCCCCCCGATCCAGTGGCCGAGTTCTCGGTGAACGTGTTGCCGCCGATGCGCAGGGCATCACATCGAGAGGTGGCCACGGCACCCCCGTTCGTGGCCTCGTTGCCGTGAAAGAGGGAGCCGAAGACGTCGAGCGCGCCGGCGCGAGAGTGGACGGGGGATTGAACCTGACACACGCCGCCTCCCCAGACGGCCGAGTTACCGACGAAGCGCGATCGGATCACGGTCGCGTCGATGCTCCACAGGAGCAACCCTCCGCCGACCCCGCCGCTGGTGCTGTTGTTCTCGAAGTGGCAGTCCTGAAAGAGTGCCTTCTCGGTGTCCGGGATCGTCGACAGCCTGAAATGCCAGATGGCCCCTGCCTGAACCAGGGACCGGTTGTCCACGAACGTGCAGCGCAGGAATGTCTTCGAGGCCGGTTGACGCGGCTCTTGATCGACGATCGCGCCCCCGTACTGCGCGAAATTGCCGGTGAAGGAACAGTCGGTGACGATCAGCTCCCGGGCGGCGGCCGACCAGAGCGCGCCGGCAACCTGCTGCTCGGCGAAGTTGCCGGTGAACGCGCAGTCCGTCACGGTGCATGTGACCGTCTCGGTCTCGCTCGGAGCGTAGATCGCGAGAGCACCGCCGTTCATGCCCCGGTTGGTCAGGAACTCGCACTCCGTGACGAGATACTCCCCGACTCGCAGGAAGACCGCGCCCCCCAGGCCGCCCGTGTCCGGCTCGTCCCATCCACACCGGTTGAACTCGAACCGGCAGTTCGAGAGTGTGAAGAGGCTCCGTTCGATGAGCATCCCGCCACCGCCGGTCATGAGTGCACCGTCGAAGTCGGCGTTGCCGCCGCGAACGATGAACCCGTCGAAGGTGACCGGCTCGATCAGATCGAAGCCCGTGACGACGTGGTGCGCATTCTCCTCGTAGTTCTGAAATCCGGGCAGGGGGGGAATCTCGCCCGCGCCCACGCGGGTGGGGAACTGGATCACGTCGTCACCGGCGAAGTCGCCGGACAGCACGGTCGGGTGGGCTCCCGGCACGCGCTCGTCCACGGAAGTCTCGTTGCCGGCGAATCCGCCGTAGAGCGAGACGCCGCTCACCAGCTCGAAGGCGTCGTCCCGGTCGCCGAGGCCGCGGTCGGGGGTGTATACACCCTCGGCCACCCAGATCTCCTCGATCGCCGGCTCGAGCGTGGCCGCGCTCAGAGCTTGGTGGAGGCTTCGGTAGGCCTCTGCCCAGCTACCGCCTTCACCTCCGGCGGGGGCGTCGACGTCGACGTAGACGATCGGCTGGGCGGAAACGGCCGCGGCGAGGAGGGCCGAGGCGGCACATACGACGAATCCTTCGGCGATGGGTTGGGGCACGATACACGCTCCGGGTCGTTGTCAGCTGACGCATCTCATCTCGAAGACGCCCCGCCGACGCCGATGATACACGCAACTCGTCCAGAGATGAGGCCCGCGGAGTCGGCCGCGGAGTCGTGGACCATCTCGGGTCGGTTACTCGGGGTTCCTCCTGCAAGTGATCACTTGCCAGGCGTTTGACGGCGCCTCGGCAGACGGCGAGCCGGTGGCGAAGGGCGATGCTCGCGAGCTGACGGCACGATCGGAAAGCAGACCTCGCGAATCGAGGGAGTGACGATTACGAGCATTGGCGTTTCGGGCGTAGAATGTGAGGTATGGACGACGCGGCGAGGCAGCCCAGATGCCGATTTGGCACGAATCGCCGAAGCGTCGGTGGATGGTCGGGAGAGGGAAGGCCGGAGGGGTTGCGGCGCATCGCTGCAATCGCACTCGTGTTCGGGGATGGTGGAGAGACAGAAGCCAGTCACGGAGGTAAGTGCCGACACCGTATCCATGGGCGAGATGGAGAGGAAAGCCGATGTGGAATCGACAGAGCGGACGACGTTCCCGACCTTTCAGTGCCACCGGCCCGTCACCGACGTCGCCCAGCTCCGGATCACGCCGGCCACCGACACACTGCCGACGTGTCGCGCTTCTCTCGATCGTGACGCTCCGCGTTCCCTCACCCCTCACGGTGGCTGCCCTCCTTCTGATCCCGTCCGGCTCCACTCTCTCGTCGACCGTCCACGACGTCTCCCACCGTACGTTGCTGACCATGCTGGGCGAAGCGAGTGAGGACCGCTTCGGCTACGCCTCCAGCGCCGGTGACGTCAACGGCGACGGTCATGTGGACCTCATCCTCGCAGGACCCTTCAACGACGCGGGGGGGGCGGACGCGGGGCGGGCGTACATCTACCTCGGCGGACCGGGAGCCGATGCGATCGCAGACGTCGTGTTGACCGGAATCGAGGGCGAGCACTTCGGCTTCTCCGCCTCCGGCGCGGGGGACGTGAACGGCGACGGCTTCGACGACGTGATCGTGGGCGCCGGCACGAACTCCCAGGTTGCGACGTCGGCGGGGGCGGCCTACGTGTACTACGGTGGTGATCCGATGGACGCAACCATCGATCTCACCTTCCTCGGCGGCTCGGCCGACGATCAGTTCGGGATCTCCGTATCGGGCGCGGGGGACATGAACGGCGACGGGTTCGGCGACGTGATCACCGGCGCGTTCCTGGATGACACGAGCAGCAATACCGCCGGCCGCGCGTATGTCTTCTACGGAGGCGCCGCACCCGACACCACCTCGGATCTCCAGCTGGACGGAGAAGCGTTCAACGACTTCTTCGGTCGATGCGTCTCGGGGGCGGGGGACATGAACGGCGATGGCTATGACGACGTGGTCGTCGGGGCGCCGGGCTTCTCGGGCTTCAGCGGCAAGGTGTACATCTTCTTCGGTGCGGCGGCTCCCGACACGATCCCCGACCACACCATCGTCGGAGAGTCGCTCGACCAGCTGGGCCGCTCGGTCTCGGGCGCAGGGGATGTGAACGGCGACGGTCGCGATGATGTGATTGCCGGCGCTCACCTGCACGACGACCCGATCTTCGGCACGACGGACGTCGGAGTCGCCCATCTGCTCTCGATCGGTCAGAGTGGGACGCTGTTGACGTTCTCCTTCGCCGGCACCGAGGAAGCCGGACAGCTCGGCTACGGGGTGTCCGGGGCAGGCGATGTGAACGGCGATGGCTTCGACGACGTGATCGTCGGCGCGTTGCTGGAAGACGCGGGTAGCGTGCCGGGCTCCGACGTGGGACGCGCACACATCTTCTTCGGGAGCGATGCGCTCGACATCCTCGACACGAGTGCCGACCTCGTGCTCAACGGGACGACCGTGGGCGAGCACTTCGGCGACATCGTCGCGGGTGCGGGGGACTTCACGGGAGATGGGTTCGACGACCTGATCGTGGGTGCGACGGTGAACGACGAGTCCGGTGTCAACGCGGGCAAAGCGTATGTCGTCGACGTGTACCGCTACGTTCTCGTGTCCCCCCACGGCGGTGAGATCTGGCCGGTAGGCTCCCTGCAGACGATACGCTGGCTTGGACCGACCCCGGCGGATCTGCTGCTCTCGGTCGACGGCGGGTTGTCCTACGACGAGATCGTGTCGAACGCCGGAGGGAGCGAGAGCAACGTGACCACCCTACGGGTTCCGCACGCGCCGACCCGATTCGCGGCGTTGAAGGTCGTGCCCGCCGACGACACCGTGCTCGGGAGCGCAACGTCGGACTCGCTGTTCACGATCGACGCGTCAATCGTGCTGGGGTTCCTTCGAGCCGATCCGGCACCCGACGGATCGCGCGGCGTCGTCGTTTCCTGGAGTACCGATCCTGGGCCGGAGGATCTTCGCGGGTATCGTCTGGAGCGGACGACCGCGCAGGAGGACTGGGACACCATGGTGGAGCTCACCACCGACACCGAGCTTCACGACCCCGCCGGGACGCCCGGCACACGCTATCGTCTGACGGTGATCAACGGGCTCGGGGAGTCGCTCGTACTGGGCGAGACCACGGTCGCTCCTTCGGAGCTGCTGGCCGCGACGCCGCTACCCTATCGGGGGGGAACGATGGCGATCACGTTCGCGACCTTCGGGGGCCAAAGCGAGGAGCTCGGCGATGCCGAGGTCGCGCTGTTCGACATTGCCGGGCGTCGGGTCCGCCTCATCGCATCGGGCCGCCATCCGGCCGGCCTGCAGCGGACGAGCTGGGACGGCCGGGACGAGGTCGGACATCTGGTACCGCCAGGGGTGTACTTCCTGCGGGTGCAGTCGGGAGGGCCGGTCACGACCCTGAAGCTGCCGGTCGTCCGATGAGGCGATGAAGAGCAGGTTGAGCGCACCGTCGGACGCGATGACCTTGGTGATCACCTGATCCGTCGCGTCCCCGCCATCGATGGTTACTGCGTCGTGACCCGGCCGCGGGAGTGCCTTGGGAACGATACAACAGGAGACGTCGAACGGATGAGATTCGCCGAGAGATCACGCACGCCGGCCATACCCCCTGACTCCAAGACGCCCGTGCGCCCTCCGTCCGTGGACGCAGGTGCGCCGGGCTCCGCCCGTCATCTCAGCAGCGCCGCCTTCCGTGTCCCGACGACCCGCTCATCGACACTCAGCACGTAGACATACACGCCGCTGGGCATCGGTGACCCGGTCGCATCGCGACCATCCCAGGTGACCGAGTGCTCACCGGCGGGAAGGTGGTCATCCACGAGCCGTCGCAGGAAGCGGCCGTTGACGTCGTACACCAGAATCCGGCTCGAGCCGGCCGTCCCGAGCGTGAACGGAAGGGTCGTCGTCGGGTTGAACGGGTTCGGATACGGGGCGAGGATCATGCTCCGGACCAGTGGTGGGGAGGCGCCAACGGAGATCGTGCCGGATAGGGTCCAGATGTCCCAGTCGTCGATGCCGTCGCCATCGTCACGGTCGGACCGGAACGCGATCTGACTGCCGTCGGGTGACCAGGCGGCGGCCCGGTCATCCGCCGGGCTGGCGGTCATCCGCCGCTCCATGCCGCCGGTCGCCGGGACCGTCCAGATGTCGTAATTGGAGTCGCGGTATCGAAAGAAGGCGATCTCATCATTGACCGACCAGTGGGGACCACCTTCCTCGTCGAGGCTGGTGGTGACCTGGGTCAGGGTGCCGTCCGACAGCCGGATCCGCCAGATGTTGGTGTCACCGCCTCGGTCGGACCGGAAGGCGAGCTGACTGCCGTCGGGTGACCAGGTGGGATGGGTGTCGCTGGCGCTGGGATAGTCGGTGATGTTGGTCACCGCGCCGTCTGACAGTCGGACCACGCAGATGTCAACGTTCTCCCAGAAGGCAATCCGGCTGCCGTCAGGCGACCAGGCGGGTATGTACTCGCCACCGGGGAGGTTGGTGACCTGGGTCAGCTCGCCGTCCGACAGCCGGATCACCCAGATGTCGCTGCTGCCGCCTCGCCACGACCGGAAGGCGATCCGCTCACCGTCGGGCGACCAGTCGGGCTGGGTGTCCGCGTCCGGATGCGTGGTGATCTGGGTCAGCTCGCCGTCCGACAGCCGGATCACCCAGATGTCGTCATTGCCGCTACGGTTGGACACGAATGCGATGTGGGTGCCCTCGGGCGACCATGCAGGATACGAGTCGTTGGCCGGGTCGGTGGTGATCTGAGTGTGCGACAGAGCCCCCTGCGAGCCGAGGGCGAGCGCCGCACAGGCGGACAGAACGGAGACCAGGATGGATCTCATCGGACTCCTCCAGGATGGATGCCGTTTGGCGCTACCGGAAGAGAGCGCCACTGCGCCGGCGTTCCTCGGCTTCGTGGGCGCGCACCCCGTGAGCGATGGTCCCCGTCCATCTGCCGGGGATCCGACCGTTCCCGATCGGCGGTGCGCAGTTTCGGGCGGAATGCACGAGAAGTCGCCGACAGCAGGAGTAGCGCATGGGTGGGAACAACGTGCGTCTCGACCTCCAGGTAGCGGCCACCAACCCTGCGAGGGACGAGATCGGCGGAGGTCGAACGAGAGAGGGAATCCTGCGACCCAGTCCCGCGAGACGACGCGTGAGCCCGGTGCCCGTCAAATCGGGCATCGTCGGAATCACGCGCTCGTGGTCGCGCTTTGCCTGCCGGCACCCGCCAAGCCGACCCGACACCCCATATTATCCAACGACCTGGACGAGTGTTTCAACCGGGTAGACGACGCATCCTCGGCTCATCCCGACGGCGGCCTCGTGGCCGGATCGGCACAAGGTCAACGGGAGCAGAGGATTGTGGGATCAGGCCGTCGACCGGCGGGCGAGGTACCATCATGGGTGGAACGATCAAACCGCTCGAACTGGCGGGGTGGGCGGTCCGCTGGGTCACGAGATGCTCCGGAGGTCAGGACGTGGATACGAGCTCCAGCACTCCTTCGGCTGCCTACACGCTGCGCTGCGCCGGCGTCACGGATCTGAGCTTCGTGTGCGATCTTCGCGAGAGAACCCTCCGAAAGCACATTGACGACGCCTTCGGATGGGACGCCGCCGAGCAGCGATCCGGGTACGAGAAGCTGCTTCGTGACGCCGACGCGTGGGTCGTCGTCGTCGACTCGGAGGACGTCGGCTTTCTCCACTTCGAGATGGAACGAGACGGCGGCCGGCTTCACGAAATCGTGATCCGGCCCGAGAGTCAGGATCTGGGACTCGGATCGACGATCATTCGCGATCTCTGTCACGAGTGTGCGTCGGCCGACGTTCCTCTGGAGCTCGCCGTGCTCCGAGCGAACACCGCGGCGATCAGGCTCTACGAACGGATGGAGTTCGTCATCTTCAAGGAGTCCGAGCAAGCGCTGTGGATGCGATGGTGGGCTCGCTGAGAGCACCGTTCGGTCGAGAGACGCACGCGCGTCATCGACGCGACGGGCTATCGACGCAGCCGTAGTGCGAGCCGGTCGTCTCGCAGGATCTCCTCGGCCCGACCCGGCAGTGCCCTCCAGTCGTCGACCCGTGCGTCGATGTTGCGACCGGACAGCGCGTCGAGAGCGCCGGCGGCGATGAACGCGACGAGGTCGGCCGCTTGCTCGGGCGGCGTCCAAACACTCTCGGGGATCTCGGCCGCGGCCTCGCCGAGCGCGGTGATCATCCGCTCGGTCATGGTCGTTCTAACCGACCCCGGCCGGACGGCGAACACGGATACTCCGTGGGGACGCGCGTCGTGGGCCAGGACCTCCGTGAGACGGGTGAGCGCGGCTTTGCTGGCCATGTACGCGCTGTAGGTCGGGGACTCGTCGACTCGGTTGTACGCCATCTGGCTGCCGAGGTTGACGACCCGGCCACGCCGACGCTCGTTCATTCTCGGCAGGATCACACGGGACAGGAGGAACGGACCGAGCAGGTTGACCTTGAAAACGCGCCACCATTCATCGGGCTCGCGCTCCCACGCCGGTCCACCCGTTTCCAGCGCGCCCGCGTTGTTCACGAGCAGATCGATCGGTCCCAGCTCGCGCTCGACGCGATCCACCGCGCTCTCGACCGCGTCGCCGTCCGTGACGTCGAGAACCACCGCGGCGCCGCCGATCGTCCGGGCGACCTCCGTGATCTCGTCGCGAGTGCGCGCCGCGACGGCGACTCGCATTCCGTCGGAGGCCAGACGCTCGGCTATCGCGCGGCCGATGCCTCGGCCGCCTCCGGTCACGAGGGCAACACCGTCCAGTGCTTTCGACATGGGCAGGCTCCTCCAGGTCGTGTTGAGCCCGTGAGTTCAGCATGCAGTGTCGGTCCCGTCCAGTCGCGGTCCGCGCAAGACCGACTCGGATCGAGTAGCGCGACCGAACTGGCGCTGCTGCATGCCTTTCGAGCGCCATCGGCACCGCTGATTCGTTCGTCAGGTCCGGTCGCGATCGGACCTTGGAGGGCCTCGGACCTCGGACGATGATGACGGCACGCCTGGACAGGCGTAGAATCCGGGTCGGAACGACGCCGGGATGCCGGCGCGTCGGTGGCCCTACCTCAACTCGATGCAACGTTTGCGGGTCCTCTGGCCGGCCGGCTACCGCGTGAACGACCCTGACGCGGGAGGATCGAGTGAACGGCACGACTGTTCTTCGGGGTCACCTGCTCCTACCCTTGCTAACCGGCCCGGCGGCGGCATTCGACCCGGTCGATGATTTCGAGCGAGGGTTCTTCACGGAAAGCGCGTTCGTGGACGAGGTCCACGACATCGCGATCCCCGCCTCGGACGGGCACGCGATGCACCCGATCCGGACGCTCATCCTCGACTCCGACGGGGGACTCGTCTACGCGACGAATACCTCCACCACGCCGTTTCCGGACTACGCGCTCTTGGCCTACGCGGCAGGTACCGGCTCGGTGAGCATGCGGTGGGACTGGGGAAGCAGCCGCGACCTGACCGCGTTCGGCACGATCGATCGCATCGAGATGCTCGTGGGTGGAAGCCCGCCTGGGGGGCAGATCACCACCACGCTGACCGACCTCTCCGGTAGCGAGAGCGTGACGCGGCCCACGAGCGGGGGTCTGGAGCTTCTCGCGTACCCGCTCGGCGACTGGATGGTCGTCGACCCGACAGCGGCGCGGTCGCTGACCGTCCGGTTTGCGGGTGGCGAGGACCACTACACGGTTTCGGAGATTCGCTTCCGACGCGTCGGCTCGGTGGACGTCGACCTCATCGGGGACTTCGTGGCCACGGCGGTGCCGCCGCTGCCGTCTCCTCCGCTGCGATACCGTGTGCTGGACGACCTGGCGAACCCGCTGTACCGTGCCGACGTCGTCATCCGCGACGCGGTGGCCGAGGGTCCCGTGGAGATGACGGCATCCTGGCGAGAGCAGCTCGGAGTCGCCGGTGATCAGGGCGTGACGGAGTTCCAGTGGAACCCAGCCGGTGAGTTTCAGAACACCGCTTTCACGTTCTCGATCGACTTCACCTCGGCAGACGGATTCGCGCCCGAAGCCTGGCCGCCGGACCCATACCTCGACGACCCGACGTCGTTCTCGCTCGCGTTCCCCGTGCGCGCGCTCGACGGCGGTGCAACGGTCGGAACCTCGAACACGCTCCTTCTCTTCGACATCCATCCCGGGCAGGGCCTCGAGTTCTCGTCCGCGGCGGTCACGCCACGACGGAGCACCGGGGCCTGGACGACGGGGTTCGACGTGCTGTTCGAGCTCGGGCAAGTATCGGGCGTGGAGCTGGAGCTGCCGCTGTTGATCACCACCTGGATCGCGGACTGGGTTCCGGCCGATGCCGTCGGCGTGGGTGGGTCAGGCACAGCTCCCGGACCTCGCCTCCACCTGGTCGCCCGTCCGAGTCCGACGCGCGGCCGGACCGAGATCGGATCGAACAGGCCCTTCACGGCCCACACCCAGCTCTGCATTCACGACGTCGCGGGTCGCCTCGTTCGGGCGCTGATACCGTGGTCCGGAGCCGAGCATGTGGTCTGGGACGGCAGGGACCGCTCCGGTATGCCGGTGCCGGCCGGCGTCTACTTCGTGCGGCTCCAGGAGCCGTCTGGCGAGGTCGCGGCGCGGGTCATCCAGGTGCGTTGACTTGCAGGTCGCTTGCTGCCGGGGCGACCTCCTCGAACTCGGCGTATGCATGTACCCCGCCCAGAACGTGGTACCGACACGTGTCGGTACTCCATCGCGCTCGTACTGCTCGAGAAGCGAGTCCTGGACGGGAGCGGGGTCGACGCTCCTACATGCCGCCGATCACGACGGGGCCGAGCGGAGCGTCCAGGATCAGCTTCCGGTCGAGGTCACCGCTCCAGTCGTGTGAACCCGGGTGAAACAAGAGCTTGGTGCCCTCCGTGACGTTGACCAGAGTCCACAGCATGCCGCCGAAGGGATCGTCGTAGCTGCCCACGCCGAGCCCGATCACGTCGGAGACCCACAGCCCGTCGATGCACGTCGTCGGCCAGATCACGGTATCGAGGATGTCCCAGATCCGCCCGCCGATCTCGGCGGAAGCGTAGCCGGTCGTGCCGCCGTCCAGCTTGCGGTCGTTCATGAGAACGACGATGCCGACGTCGGTGGCGTTGCCCCGCAGGTAGCCGCTGGAACCCCCCATCCACCCGATGAACCCGTGTCCGGTCGCGGCATAGTGCTCGTGAAGAAACGTCAGGAGGGGCGCCGCACTCGCCACGATCGAGGTCGACCCCACCGCCGCGAAGGTGTCGAATCCGCCGTAGGGCCACTCTACCCGGGCGCCGTCCGAGTTGTACACGTTTCGAACGAGGCTCTCTGCGGGATCGATGAAGTAGTGCGGCTCGCGAAGGCCGGTCTCCCAGAAGGGCTCGGCGATGAAGAACTCCGTCGAGGGGACCCACATGCCTTTCGTCAACACGCGTGACCGGAGGTACTCGAAGTACGGCATGCCGCCACGTTCCTCGACGATGCGTCCCAGAACGTTGTATCCGAAGTTGGAGTACCGGTCCTCGGCTCCGGGATCATCGATCAGATCCTTCCCCAGTGCATACCGGATGGTGTTCTCGAGTCCGGGAGGTGAGTCGATGCCCATGGCGTCGGCGATCTCGATCTCGCGGAACGTGTACTCGTCCGCCCACGCAGCCGTGTGGTCGAGCAGATGCTGAACCGTGATGTCACACACGCGAACGTCGCTGATTCCTCCGAACGGTGCCAGCGCGAGCACCCCGCCGCCCGGCTGACCCAGATCGAATGCATGCTCGCCGAGCGCCAGCGCGCCATCCTCCACGAGCTGGTCGATGGCGCGCTTGATGAAGCACTTCGAGATGCTGGCCACGCGCATCGTCGCGTTCTCGGGCATCGGGTCTCCGAGCTCGTTGCGGTAGCCGAAGCCGCGAAGGTAGACGAGGCATCCCTCGTGCATGACGCCGACGGTACAGCCTTCGATGTTCTCGGCGGTCATGACCGCGATGACCTCGTCGTCGATGTCGGAGAGCTCGGGGACGGGCATCCCCCGGATGGGAATGCTGGCCACGTTCGTGCTCAGCCCCAGCGCCAGCGCCAGAAGGGCGCCCGCTCGCGTGTTGTCCGGGCGGAGCCGATGGATGACTCGGCGATGGGTCGGCCACCGGATCGATCTCGGCATGGCTACCTCCAGAGCGGCGGAGCTTCGACTCCGAGGCTCGGCCAACGTGTCACGGGTGGTCACGACGAGCCCCGATCTCGGCGCGATCCTGCGTTTGCATCCGGCCGATGGCATCACGCTCGGGGGCGACGCGACGCCGTCACGGTAGAAACCGCAAGCAAGCGCGCGAACCCTTCACGAGATCGCCGTCTCGAAGGTCGGGACGCGGATCGTCCGGAGACGGCCAGGGTGCCTGCTTCGCATACGACACGGAAGTCTCCGGGTGTGGAGCCGTCGATCACGAGATCGCCGTGAATGGCGACCCCGTTCCGCGCCACGATGGTCGTCCCGGCGGGGTACCTCTGCTCGTCTCCGGCGGACACCTCGAAGTGATCGAACTCCAGCTCGCCGGTGGAGTCGGGGGCGACGGTGGAGCTGTCCTGGCCGCACGAGCCGGCGACGAGCGCGAGCATCGTGGCGAGTGCCAGGATCCGAAGCGAACCGAGCCGTGGGTGGCGGATGACGTCCACGAGCAACTCCATCGAGGCGGCTCTCCGACGAGGCTTCGCATCGGGGCGAAGCGGAGCTGACGTCGGAGTCCCCAGGAGACGACAGTGTTGCTCAGATCACAGCCTACGAACGCGCCGCCGGAGCGGCTTCATTTGGACAACCACCTGACAGCGCGCCGTGGGACGGGCGAGACGCGTACGTGCTCTCGCCCTGTCCAGAGGGCGGCAGATCGATGTGGATCCGCCGTCCCGTCGCGGGTCGGAGAGGTGGGGCGTGTGCCCACTCCCTCCGACCCGGTTCCGTCATACTGGCAGGTCGAACCGGTCGGCGTTCATGACCTTGGTCCACGCCGCGACGAAGTCCTCGACGAACTTCCTGCGGTTGTCGTCCTGGGCATACACCTCGGCGTACGCGCGCAGGATCGAGTTGGACCCGAAGACCAGATCGAGGCGGGTGGCCGTCCACTTCACGTCACCCGTGTCGCGATCACGAATCTCGTACACGCCATCCTTCCCGGACGGCGCCCACGTGTAACGCATGTCGGTCAGGTTGACGAAGAAGTCGTTCGTCAGCGTGCCGATCCGGTCCGTCAGCACACCATGCCGGGTGCCGCCATGGTTGGTGCCGAGGACCCGCATGCCGCCGACGAGCACGCTCATCTCCGGCGCCGTGAGCCCCATGAGCTGGGTGCGATCCAGCATCATCTCTTCGGGGCTGACGACGTAGTCGGCCTTGATCCAGTTGCGGTAGCCGTCGTGAAGCGGCTCCAGCGGCTCGAACGACTCCGCGTCGGTCATCTCGTCGGTTGCGTCTCCGCGTCCCGGAGTGAACGGCACGTCGATGTCGACGCCGGCGGCGCGGGCCGCCTGCTCGATGCCGACGTTGCCGGCGAGCACGATCACATCCGCGATGCTTGCACCCGACTCAGCCGCGATCGGCTCGAGGACGCTGAGTACCTTGCCCAGTCGGTCCGGCTCGTTGCCGATCCAGTCCTTCTGCGGGGCGAGACGGATCCGCGCGCCGTTCGCGCCGCCGCGCATGTCCGAGCCGCGGAAGGTCCGGGCGCTGTCCCACGCGGTGGCGACCATCTCACCGATCCGCAGACCGCTCTCGGCGATGTGCTTCTTGACGGCCTTCACGTCGTAGGAGGTGTTGCCGGCCGGAATCGGATCTTGCCAGATCAGATCCTCCGCCGGGACGTCCGGACCGACGTAGCGCGACTTCGGCCCCATGTCGCGGTGTGTCAACTTGAACCAGGCACGCGCGAAGACCTTCGAGAAGTACTCCGGATCCTTGCGGAAGCGTTCCGAGATCTCGCGATAGACGGGGTCCATCTTCATGGCCATGTCGGCGTCGGTCATGATCGGGTTGCGGCGGATCGTCGGGTCCTCGACGTCGACGGGCTTGTCCTCTTCCGCGATGCTCACCGGCTCCCACTGCCAGGCGCCCGCCGGGCTCTTTCGGGATTCCCACTCGTGACCCAGGAGCATCTCGAAGTAGCCGTTGTCCCAGCGCGTCGGGTGGGTCGTCCATGCGCCCTCGAGGCCGCTGGTGATCGCGTCGCGACCGACTCCCTTGCCACCGGGGTTGCGCCAGCCGAATCCCTGCTCCGTGACGTCCGCCGCTTCCGGCTCGGGGCCGAGCTTGCTCGCGTCCCCGTTGCCGTGACACTTGCCGACCGTGTGTCCGCCCGCGGTCAGCGCCACGGTCTCCTCGTCGTTCATGGCCATTCGCTTGAACGTCTCGCGCACGTCCTTGGCGGTCGCGAGCGGATCGGGCTTGCCGTCCACGCCTTCCGGGTTGACGTAGATCAGGCCCATCATCACCGCGGCCAGCGGGTTCTCGAGCTCTCGCTGCCCCGAGTAACGGCTGTGCGGGTTGTCGGTGGGCGCCAGCCACTCCTTCTCCGATCCCCAGTACGTGTCCTTCTCCGGATGCCAGATGTCGGCGCGGCCGAACCCGAAGCCGAAGGTCTCGAGGCCCATGGACTCGTAGGCGATCGTACCCGCCAGGACGATCAGGTCGGCCCAGCTCAGGCGGTTGCCGTACTTCTTCTTGACCGGCCAGAGCAGCCGGCGGGCCTTGTCGAGGCTGACGTTGTCCGGCCAGGAGTTCAGCGGCGCGAAACGAATGTTGCCCGTGCCGCCGCCGCCACGTCCGTCCGCGATGCGGTAGCTGCCGGCGGCATGCCAGGACAGGCGGATCATCAGCCCGCCGTAGTGGCCCCAGTCCGCGGGCCACCAGGACTGGCTGTCCGTCATGAGCGCGCGCACGTCCTCCTTGACCGCCTCGAAGTCGAGCGTCTTGACCTCTTCGTGGTAGTCGAACTCCTCGCCCAGCGGGTTCGTCTTGCGATCGTGCTGGTGCAGGATGTCCAGGTTGAGCGCGCTGGGCCACCAGTTCATGACCGACGCGCCGGCGGCCGTGTTGCCGCCATGCATGACCGGGCATCCCCCGGTTCGTTTGGTGTCGTTGGTGTTCATGGCGATCTCCTCCGTCACTCCTTCTCTTTCGCGGTCGTGAAACTCGCCGAACTCGACTTTGCACAATCTCGACAGACGCCTCGGGCTTCGACGTGGGTCGTCTCGACCCGGCCGATCGCTCGGACCGAGGGCGGCAGCGTCAGATCGTCGAACGCGTCGCTGTAGAAGTCTGCGGTCAAACCGCAGCGGACGCAGACGAAGTGATGGTGTCGCCTGAGATTCGCGTCGAACCGGGTGCGCTCGCGGGACGCACCGAGCGTCGTGATGAGACCCAGGTCGCTGAGCAGCCAGAGCGTGCGGTAGACGGTGTCGAGCGACACCGTCGGGACCCGCGTGCGAACGCCCCGGTAGATCGTCTCCGCGTCGGGGTGATCGCCGCTCAGCGCGACCTCGCGGAAGACCTCCATCCGTTGGTGGGTGAGCTTGACGCCTGCGCTCCGGCACACCGCCTCGAAGTGCGCCATCCGGCCGTCGATCTCGCGGTCGTCAGTCTTCACGGGTGAGCCCTACATCAGAATGAATTACGAGGTAGGAGTGGATCAGATCTCGGGCGAGCTGTCAAGCGCGGCCGCGATCGCTCGCGGCGGTCGGGATCGCGGCGTCCGGGACACGATCCCGTTGCCAAATCACCGTTCACGGGGCACGGCTCCGGGCCTGCTGGCGGCCGATCGGGGCGGTGACGCGCGGGACGTACGGGAAACCCACAATGCCGGAAACGCTTGCTGTCCCACTAGAATGGAGCAATCGTGGTCGGCACGTGCCGTGCCCGCACGCCAGTGTCGGAGTGGGACCACGTTTCAATCCCCACTGCGCCTCTGCCGGCACCCATCACCAGCGTCTCACCGTCGATCCCACGAGGGAGTCGTCTCCGACGCTCTCGTCGTCGGCTCCTCCAGGAGAAGGAGGCGAACCGTGAGAACGATGTCGTGGCTCGCATGGGGACTCGCACTGACACTACTCGGATGCAGCCAGCACGGGGGTCGTACCAACGGTCTGGAGCTCTCGCCCTCAGCGTCCGGTCTCGTGGTCGTGGACGCTCCGGTGGCGCGCACCTCACTCATCGCGGCGTCTCGAACGGACGAGGACCCCGCATCGTCACGTGGGTACGTCGTGAACACGGTCACGCTCGTCGATGAGAACGGCGTCTCGCGTGCTCTGGACACGATGTACCTCGATCCGGAGCGGTGGGTCTTTCTTCATGCCCTCCCGGCCGGTACCTACCGGCTCCGACGCCTCGAGCTGGGGTTCGGCGAGGATCGCCAGGTCGGAGCCAGCCTTCCGGTCGGGTCCGTCGGCGACGCGCAGCTGTCCGTCGGTGTCGAGAAGGCGGTCGGCGGCGGGAACGTGACGCTGAACGGTCCGGGTCGCTCGCTCGAGGCCGATGGCGATGGTGCGGAGTTCGAGTTCATCGTCGCTCCCGGCCGTGTCTCCTACGTGGGACGAGTGTCGGTGGCGCGCGATGCACCGCGAGTGAAGCCGGACGACCCATTCGGGATCGGCGTCGACCCCGAGATCGAGATCAACACGCTGCAGAACGTGCTCCGCCACTTCCAGACGAAGCGGAGCCTTCGCGCCCAGCACTGGGTGCCGGCGCTGACGCACCGGCTGGAGGAGCTCGGCGCCAGCTGGACCGGCTTCTAGGCCGGAGGATCGAGCTTCGGGTCGCGCCGATGCCGGCGCGTGAGATCATGGGTTTCACGAACGAAGGCGAGGAGCCAGTGCTCGATCGCTCTCTGATGACAGGAGGCGGCCGGGTCGCTCACCCGCGCCGGCCGGCCCGCATCGCCGGGGTGTTCTGCGGAACGACGATCAGCTTGCTGCTCACCTCGACCTCGGCGGCCGACCCACCGGGCGGTGCGCAAACACCGAAGTCCGCGTCCGCCCCCAGATCCGGCGATCCGGCGATCCTGGAGCTGATGGCCGCCGCGACGGACGAGAAGGAGCCCGAGAAGAAGAAGCGCGTCCCGAAGCCACCCGACGACGAGGACGAAGACGACGACGAGAAGAAGCAGAAAGAGGACGACGACAACTCGTGTCTGGGGGAGTTCACGAGCTGCTTCATCAGCACGCTCTTCTCGAGCGACGACGACTCGCCGCAGGAGACCCTCGCGCCGGAGGTGACCGCACCCGCACCCGAGGAGCGCACACACGAACGCCGGATCGAGACCGGAACCGAGGTCGTGATCGATCCCGCGCCCGGCGTCGAGTCCGTACCCGTCTGGAGTGCGCCCGGCGGCGAGATGCATGGCGCGACACTCGTGTATCAGCTGGGGCGAGATACGGTCGCGCTCGTGGTCGGGACGGCATCGGTCGCATCGACGACCTGGCTCTCGGTGAATCCTCGAGACGCCGATCTCACGCCGGGATGGATTCTCGCCGATCACGTGCTCGACACTCCGGACCCGGAGATCGCCTTGGCGCCCGCGCCGGCACTCACGCCGGCACCGAGCGACGAGCTCGAGCTCCAACACGACCTGATCGAGCCCGAGAGGCCGCCGTTGTCTCGATGGCAGGTCACGGGCGACCTCGGATTCTTCGTGGCGGACGATCCCTCCTCGGCGATCTCCGACGAGTACCGTGATGGCGGGTTTGCCGCCGGAGTGGGCATTCGCTTCATGCCCGGCGCGTCACCCCACACCCTTCGGCTGCGGTATGCGTTCGGTCATCAGGGAGGCGACCCCCAGTTCAACTTCATCACGGGGGACAGCGCGCGCGTGGACATTCCCACCGACGTCGACATTTACTTCCACACCCTTCAGCTGCTCGCCGGCACCAGCCACGCCGTGTCCGACGACGGCCTCCTGTCCTGGGGGATCGGCCCCACGATCAGCCGCGTGCGAGAGCGCGGATCGATCGACTTCGAGGAGTACGAGTCCGGGGTGCTGGTCAACGCGGGCACCGAGGAGCAGAGCCTCGCCCGATGGGCGTTCGGAGCCGCCGTCATGTTCGGATACGAGGCGAACGTCGCCCCGACACTCTCGCTCGGCGGGATGATCAACGCGACGTACGCCGCCTGGGAGAGCCGGCGAGAGGAGTCGCTCGGCCTGGACTGGCTCGACGATGACGGCATCTTCCTCGTGTCGATCACGGCCGTGATCGGCTACGGCATTCGATGATCGGTCGCACGCGCTCGCTCGGTCGCGGTGTCGCGTGGCTCGGCGTCTCGCGGAGAGCGCGGGTCTCCGTGCTCTCGTTCGTGTGCCTCGTCGCGATCGTGACCGTGCCGGTGCGTGCCGGTGACGGCGACTCGCTGCCCGGAACGCTCATTCACTTCTACCAGCGGTACATCTCGGATCTGCGTGCCGGAAAGTGCTACTTCGAGCCGAGCTGCTCTCGGCACGCGAGCGAGGCGATCGCGACGAACGGGCTGGTCGCCGGCCTCGCGCTCTCGGCGGATCGACTCGTTCGATGCGATGCGGGCGCGAGAGGCCTGCATCGAGCGAACGAGTCGGGGCGCCTGCTGGATGATCCCTCGGGTCTCTCGCCGGTGCCCGATGAGCCGCGCACGCCGGCGTGGCTGATGCCCCCCGTTCCCGCCGCGCCTCCGATCGATGCACCCGACGAGGCGACACGCACCCACCTGAGCGAGATCCTCTCGTTCGCCGAGTTCCTCGCTCGGGAGGGTGAGTGCTGGCGTGCGGCGACCGAGTACAAACGTCTCGCGTTTCTGTCCGGCACCGAGGCGATGAGGCACTGGACCTTCGCGCGAATAGGCTGGTGCTACCACGTGCACCGTGATCCCGACGCCCTCGATGCGTTCCTCGAAGCGGCTCTCCATGCGCCCACGGGACTCGATCGCGATCGGTCGCTTCTCTGGTCGGCCGGCGCCGCGTTCGATGACGGCGAATGGTCACGGTGCCGGAGGATCCTGAACGAGCTCCCGGGTAAGCTCGACCGGACGGCACCGCCGGCCGAACGCGGCGTCCTCGGGCGGGCGTGGACGCTCGGCGGGCTCGTGTCGATGGTCGATGGGGAGTGGACGCGCGCCGAGGCCGAGCTGACGCAGGCGAGCGCGTTGCTGGCGGACTCGCCCGACGCATCGAGATCGCGCTTGCTGGCGTCACGAGCGGCCGCGGGTTCGGAGCTGTCGACGAGGAGCCCCGGTCTCGCGGGCGTGCTCTCGGCAGTCATTCCGGGGGCGGGGCAAGTCTATGCCGGACGGGTCCGTCTCGGACTTCGCCACCTGCTGTTCAATGCACTGCTCGGCGCCTGGCTGTACCAGCTGATCGACGACGAGCAGTACACCGGCGCCTACCTGGTGGCCGGTGTTCAGCTTCCGTTCTACCTCGGGAACGTGCTGGGAGCGGGCCGGACCGCCGCGCGGCGGAACCGCGCCGTACGCGCACGGTTCCTGTCGGAGTCGATACGGACGAGCAGTGGGGATCATGTCCCGTGAGAAGGGTGATTCGTTACGGGCTGCCTCCCATGGCTCGGCGTGACATTCCCCGACGCGTTCGCTAAGCTCCGCGATACCTCTGCTGGCGCCGCGCCGCGGCGTGCCCCGAGCGATGCTCAGGACTCGGGAGGCACCCATGACCGCGTCTCGATCGATCCTTCTCGGGATCGTGCTCTGCGCGCCCGCTTTGACTCACGCTCAGCCGGCGGCTCGACTCGATTCCGACTCGTTGCGGGCGCATCTCGTCGCCTTCGACGCCGCGCTCGATGCCGCCAACGCGCTCAGCGGCGTCGTTCTCGTCATGCAGGGGGGAGACGTCGTCCTCCACGAAGGGTTCGGTCTCGCCGACCGCTCTCACGGGGTGCCCAACGGACCCGAGACGCGCTTCTGCATCGCGTCGATCACGAAGATCATGACCCGCATCGTCGTGTATCAGCTGCTCCAGGAAGAGCGTCTGCGGCTCGATCAGCCGCTCGCCACGTTCGTCCCCGAGTTTCCGCGCGGCCCGGAGATCACCGTCGAGGACCTCTTCCGGCACCGCGCCGGGATTCCGCACCGGGTGACGTCGCCATGCGAGACATGCCGGCCGATCGACGCAGAGGGAATGACCGAGCTTGCGATGAGAGGAACGCTTCTCGTCGAGCCCGGCAGCGAGAGCATCTACTCCAGCGCGGGCTACTCCGTGCTCGCGCGCGTCGTCGAGATGGTGGAGGGACGGCCCTTCGCGGAGGTGCTGCGACGGCGGATCTTCGAGCCGGCCGGCATGACACGCTCCCTGGACGTCGATGCACGTGTCATCGTCCCGCATCTCGCGCGTGCCTACATGCCCGGGCGCGACGAGCTCATCAATGCGGCACCGATCGACCCCTCGTACCTGGTCGGTGCCGGGTCGGTCATCTCGACGACCGACGATCTGTATCGGTTCCTCGTTGCCTACCGCGACGGCACTCTGGGTGAGGGCGCATGGCAGATGGAGGGTACAGGAGACGTCACATGGACGGGCGCGACGAACGGCTACCACGCGTACCTGAGCTACGATCCTGACACCGAGACCGTCTTCGTCTACACGGGGAACAGCTTCGGCGGCGGCGCGGGCAACCTGCACGGCAAGCTGGACGCGCTGCTCGCCGGGGAGCGCGTGATGCCAGATCCCATCCCCATGACGTCCGGCCCTGTCGATCCAGCACGACTCGCGGGCTACGTCGGCGAGTACGAGTCGCGGCCCGGGTCGACGATGTCCGTCTCGGTGCGTGCCGGTGAGCTTCTCATCGCCGACTCGGTGGCGCTGCCCCTGTCGGACACGCGGTTCTTCTTTCAGAACTGGATGCGTGAGCTCGAGTTCGTGCCGGCCGAGAGCGGAGGGTGGGGGCTGCGGAGCGGGGACGACGTATGGCCGTGCGTGTCCACCGGTGGTCCGTAAACGGAGAGACGGCCGCCGCTGCGGATCATGGCTCACGGGCGACGCGCCGTCACCGAAACCGGGCCACCCGACCCCTCTCGACGCCGGACCGCGTCGTCAGTCGATGATGGAAGACACCGGGATCGACGTCTCTACGTCGTCACGTCCGTTCCAGGTCACCGTATGATGGCCCGCCGGCCATCGGCTCGTCCACCAGGCGACGAACGATGCGCGCTATCGCATGAGCGTCAGCTTTCCTTCGGCTCGGTGGATCGTCCCGGGAAGGGAGGCCCGGTAGAGATACGTGCCGCTGGCTACATCCAGCCCCGCGTCGTCCTTTCCGTCCCATGCGAAGGTCCAGAGCACGTCGGACTGGCGCAGACTCGAGGATCTTCGTATGCGCCGTCCGCGCACGTCGAAGATCTCGACCGCTGGTGAGCCGGAGTGTGGACCGCCGATCGTCAGAAGTATGAGCACCCGGTGCGAGAACGGGTTCGCGACGACGCGGGCGGAGATCCGCGGCGGGTCGGGCGCAAGCGGTACGTCCGACAAAGCCGGTGTGAGGAGGAACGCGTGCCACAGCGAGTCCGGGTTGAAGCCGAAGCCGACGATGTCGCCGGACTCGTTGATGCCGGTGGCCTGCGAAAGGGTCCACTGGGGTGACTCGGCGATGAGGCCGTTGAGATCCTCTGCTCCGGCGCCGCGCCAGATCGTCGCGTGATCCCGACCGTACATCGGAGGGAGAGTATCGGTCTCCGAGTATCCGACGATGATCCCGGCATCGCTGACGTCGAGAGCGACGCTCAGCTCGGCACTCGGGAGCGCGCCGAGATCAGCGACTCCGACGGAATCCCAGGCGCAGGCGCGAACGACGACGTCGTCGAGATTCGCCCAGCCCACGATCGTTCCCGATGCGCTCACCGCAGTCGCGGTGCTGTTGATGCCACCGAGACCGGTCAACGCGACGACGCCGGAGTCGGTCCACGCCACGGCGAGGGTGGCAGTGCTGTCAGCGGAGTATCCGACGACGAGCCCATCGTCGTTGATGCCGAGAGCGCGGCTGTTCATCTGCGCGGGACGTCCGGGCAGCACGATCATCCCGTCCCCTGACGTCCACAGAAAGGCTCGCTCGGAAGAGGTGGAGTCGACATGTGTGTATCCAACGACTGCGCCGGTCTCGTTCACGTCGAACGCTTCGGATCGCGCTCCCCCGATTCGTCCAAGCGGGGTCACGGTGCCATCGCCGGACCACATTACCGCCTCGACGTCGTCACCGACCATCGACATCCCCACCAGGACATCGCCGTTGTTGACGGCTCGGGCGAGGCTGGGGACGCCGATGACCGCAGCATCGGCGGGCCTCAGAGGTTCGGTGCCGGAGGCCCAGGACACCGCACGGTGATACGTGCTGTCGTGCGTGGCGAATCCCACGATCACTCCGAGATCGCTGATGTCGAGCGCCGCGCTGCCGGTCGGGCCGAGGACCCCGGGAACGGTGAGGGGAGTCCCGATCTCTCCGAGATCGAGCACGACGAACTCCTCGGCCGTAGCCGTCAAGGCGGATATGAGGATTGCAGTTACCGGTCCGGCGGCGAACGCCGTCGGCGAGCATGGCTGGAGTCTCCCCGGCCGCCGTCGTGCGGCCGAGCGTGTTCGGCTGCCGCGAACGGTCGCGGTGATGTGCGCGCTAGGATCCATCGGGATCGATCACGTCGTCCCACGCCTGGAGGACCAACGGATTGCCGAGGTTGATGGTTCGGTCATAGGGCTCCACATGCCGAGTGGAGAGCGTGTCCCATAGAGCTGCGCTCGCGATGGGATCGAGAACCGAGTCGGGGGCTGTGCCGAGGTGGTGGGCCCAGAGGTTCACCCTGAATTCATGCGGAGCCCACAGGCGGGCGCACGAATCACTGCCCTGATCCACGAATCCAACGACGGCCTCTGAGTCGTGTGTGAAGCTCCGACGGTTGGTGTTGGCCGAGCCGATGATCGCGTACTGATCATCGAAGACCCAGGTCTTCGAGTGTACGTAGCTGTGATTGCTGCCCGGATTCCTCGGATTGTAGACCTTGACCTTGCTCCCCCCCGGTGCGGCCACGAGGTGGTCGATGAGCTCCTTTCGTTTGCGCGCTCCGCCCGGTACGTCGCAGAGACGAGAGTGGGGCACGAGCACGATCAGCTGCTCGAAGCCCGGCTTTGCCAGTGCGACCTTGATTGCCGCCTCCACGTCGATGCCCGTCGCGACCGTCGGCGCGGTGGGAAAGAAGTACTGATCCTCGACGTAGATGCACCTCTCGGCTGCGACGATGCCCGCGATGATCATGCGGGCGGCATCTTGCTCGCCGTTCGGTGCGAAGGCGTAGCCTTTGGTTCCGGTGAGCCCGTCGAATGCGATTCCACGCCGGCGCTTGCCGTTGCCGTACGTGGTTCCCACCTGAACCCAGTGCACGGCCCCTTCGACGGGGTCTGGAATGCCGGTGTTCGTCCCTCGCAGAGCCGATTGTCCTTGGGGGTGATCAGCCCAGCGCTGGAGGAAGATCCGGAGGAGATCGCCGGCTGCGGGCCCCCGTACGCTACAGTGCACGTCGTGAAACGGTGCGCCGGGTGTCGATCCATGCTTGTTGTGGGACACGCCACGGGGCCAGATGCGGTCGGGATTGATGTCGATCCCCCCGCAAAACCCCACCAGATCCCGTTCGTCTCCGTCGACGGTACCCACGACCAAGAGCTTCTGGTGATGGGAACCAACGTAGAGCGTTCGGCTGTCGATGATCGCGGCGCCTGTGAAGAGCGCATCGATCCGTTTTGCAGCCGAGTTGTTCTGCGTAATCGGCATCAGCTGGTCCCAGAACATCGCACGGATCTCGACCCCGACGCGCGACAGGTCGCTGAGCGTACGGTTGAGCCAGCTCGGTCGCCCCGGCCGCAGCTGAAAGCGATCGTCAACCCACCAGTTTGCCAGGTACACGTAGTCCTGGACGTTGTTGGCCCGACGCATCTCGTCGTACATCGCACTGAAGGCGTCGGCGGCGTCGATGTATGGTGTGACGACGTTGCCCTGGCGGAGGTTCGGCATTCCAGCACCGGTGTTGAACCAGCGCAAGACTTGCGTCTCGGTGAGAAGTGAGTCGCCGTTCGTACGAAAGACGCCGGCGCTCTGCGCGTTTGCCTC
Source organism: Candidatus Eiseniibacteriota bacterium (assembly GCA_965224245.1). Lineage (GTDB taxonomy): Bacteria > Eisenbacteria > RBG-16-71-46 > CAZAMP01 > CAZAMP01 > CBDCYW01. The sequence goes on from OZ245046.1 coordinate 154,662, forward strand.
CCTCGGGACGACGGCGACCGAGGCCCACAGAGAGCAAACTATCGAGAAGGATCTCATCCAGCGGTGCTCGGCGCGCAAGGGACGACCTCACGATCGGCTGGACACGGGTGAGAAAGCACGAGTCTAGCATGGACCGATGACGCAGGGTGGCGAGGCAGGCCGTGTCGTGGGACCCACGCATGTCCGCGGTGCACTGGGATGGCGACGTCGGGCGGGAGGCATGCACCACCCGCCCGACGATCTCAGCGCGAGACGACCACCCTCAACGCGGGCCTGGCGGACCGCTCGGTGCGCACGAAGTAGACACCGGGCGGGACCCGTCGACCGGCATGGTCTCTGAGGTCCCACACGATCGTCTGTTCGGAGACGGCCACGTCCGGCTGCCAGCCGCGCACGAAACGGCCCGTCACGTCGAACACGCGGACGGCCGAGCCGTCCCAGCCCGCGAGACGGAGCGACAGCATCGATCGCGCGGGCTGCGGCCACGCGGTGAGCGCGGGAGGCGCGACGGCCTCGATGTCGACGTCCAGCAGGTCGTCGCTGACGATGACGTCCTCCACGTACTGGACCCGGTAGTCGTTCACGCGGATCTCGAGGTCGTAGGTACCCGGATCGACGTCCTCGATGCAGAACTCACCGGCCGCATCGGTGGCGGCATGCCATCCGGTGTAGGTACCGGCGTCCGTCCTCACGAAGACGCCGGCGCTCGCGACGGGCAACGTGGTCTGCACGTCGCGGACGGTTCCACACAACGTGCCCGCCCGGGCCGCGCCCCAACCGAGGGCGAGCGCGGTCGCGAGCAGCGTGCCGAGGTATCGCGTCAGCGCCTTCACGACGCCACCCCGCCGAACGAGACGATGGTCTGGGTCGTTCCCGCGGGACCCGAGGCCGTCAGCTCGTGGATTCCCACGGGTACGTCCTCGATGGTGTAGTCGCCGACGTCGTCGGTGATGCCGACGTACGACGTGCCCTGCACGTAGACGATCGTGTTGCGGCGAACGGATGCGCTCTCACGAGTGACGTTTCCGGTCATCGTGCCCGTGGGGACGAGATCGATGTCGACGAACGTGGTCTCGGCCTCGGCGAGGGACATCACGGCGAGCGTGAGTATCGGGGCCAGGCAGCGACCCCAGGGCAATCCGCGGTACATGACTCCTCCAGTCAAATCGATGCCCCGGCGCAAGCGGCGGGGGCGTGTACGACTTGGGTCCGGCCTGGCCAGATCCGGGCTCCTCGGAGTCCGACCTGAGGTGCCGCCGGGTTCGATGGGCGGATTCGGCACCGCCCGCTCTCTTCAGGAGGAAACGAGAAAGGTGCCCGATCACCGCCAAGAAAGGAGTCCGGAGGGCTCGGGACACGGGGTCTCGAGCCGGAGCCGGGGCGCGTGAGGCGAGATGGCGACCCGACGTCGCGCACGAGAGGTGCATGCATCCGCGTGGCCCGCTAGAATCAGACCTCTGGACGTCCCGGGGCTCGAGATGCTGAGGTCGCAACGTCAATCGGACCAACGGGTTCGAGCTCTCGGGGTCCGCTGGGCCGACGTCCGCGAACACGGGAGAACGGCATGAGGGTCGATCACGTGACCGTGGCGATGATCCTGCTCGCGTCCAGTGTGGCTCCAGCCGAGAAGGTCCGCTTCGAGGGGTCTCCCCACGACCTGGTCACCGACTGTGTGACGAATGGGTACGAATCATACCCGCCGGCGGACGGTGGGTGGATCGTCCCCTGCGATCCGGTCGGAGTCCGCTTCGGACCGCTCGCCATCGAGCCCGATCCCGATCGCATCACCGACGTCGTGGTCGAGGTCGAGATGCAGCACACCTGGGTCGGGGATCTCAGGATGACCCTTCAGTACGATCTCGACTGCGACGGCATCTCCGAGAAGGACGCGCTGTTCATGTGTCGCATCGCTCTCGACGGCTGTGACCCCGAGGGTTGCTGCGGGTGCTCCGGAGATCTCGGCGGCACGTACCGGTTCACCGACGACGCGGCCGTCGCATCGCTCGAGGAGATCGACTGCCGTGCCCCCATCCCGCCCGGGTGCTACCGACAGGACGACGACGCTGCGGCGGAGGGGTTGCAGACTCTGGAAGGTGAGCCGACGTCCGGGTGCTTCTGGCTCTACGTCCAGGATGGGGGATGCGGCGACTCGGGCACGATCTTCAGCTGGACGGTGCACCTCGAGAACGAGCCGGCGTCGACGCCCATGGAAGAGGCGAGCTGGGGCGCGATCAAGGCCCGCTACTAGGCCGCGGGCGTGCTTCGACGACGAGGCACACATGGGCCGCGGGCCCGTTGCACGACCGGAGAGACGCGAGACGGCTCGCGCGTCCGCCACGAAGCAGCACTCGCGGCGGATGATAGGTTCACAGGTCACATTTCGGATTGATGAGTGCCGACCTGCATGAGCAGGCGCACTCGTGACCGAGACAGCCAACGAGGAGCCTTCCGGACGCCCGATGTCTAGCAGCTGCAACACGATGAACTTGATCGCGCTGGGAGTCGCACTGGCGTCCCACGGACTCGCCACGATCGCGAGCACGGCTGACTTCGAGGTCGAGGTGGTGGAGACCGTCCCAGATCTCTTCAGGTCCTGGACCGCGATCGCGATCGACTCCCAGGGCCGTCCGCACGTCGCCTACACCTCATTCGAGAGCGATGGCACGGGAAGCGACGTCAAGTATGGAGTTCGAACATTCCCCGGCTGGCAGCTGGAGTTCCTCGGCGATGATACCAGCACCGGCACGAGTCGGGTGTCGCTGGCTCTCGATGCAGAAGACGATCCGCACATCGCCTACGTCGGCATATACGCGCCGATCAATCACGGCGTCATTCATGCCGAGCGGCCCACCGGCGCCTGGAACCTCGAGTGGGTGGACAGCAGGCCATTCGGTGGCTACTCGTTCGACCTGGCGGGCATCGAGATCGACGAGAATGGAAAGCTGCACGTACTGAGCGACCAGGCCAATCGACCCCATTCCCTCTGGTACTCGAGCAAGGTTCCCGGCGGGTCGTGGACGGTCGAGCTGGAGCTCGACAGCAACGGTGCGGCCGCGATAGCGCTGGGTAGCGACGAGAAGCCTCGGTTTCTCTACGCACAGTATCCCGGGCCCGAGTACTTCACCTATCCCGATCCCGACACACCGGGCTCCTGGTTCACGCAGAGCATCGGGTACAGCGCCCTCGACGCGAACGTGCGCCTCGCCATGGACGGAACGTCGATTGCGTACGGGCTGGGATACGAGCAGGGCTCCGACGACCTCCTCTTCGCGCGCAGAATGGGGACGTGGTCCGTCGACGTCGTCACGAACGTCGGCCAGGTCGAGACCGGAGGCGGAAAGTCCGAAATCGCCGTCGACGGTGGCGGCGTGGTGCACATCGCCTTCTACGACGGGGCTCAGCAGGATCTGCGGTACGGGCGATGGGACGGTAGCTCGTGGGAGCTGCAGACCGTCGCGTCGGCCGGCGACGTCGGGAACTACTGCTCGATCGCGGTCGATCCCTGGGACCAGCCGCACATCAGCTTCTGGGACGAGACGTCCAAGAGCATCGGCTATGCCGGCGTCCACGACTGCGACCACGACGGCGTGTCCGACGCCGACGAGATCGCGGCCGGGACCGCCTTCGACTGCAACGGCAACGGGATCCCCGACGAGTGTGACGTCCTGACCGGGGCCGCGGAGGATTGCAACGGGAACGGGCTCGCCGATTCGTGCGAGACCGACTGCAACGCGAACGGCGTGCCGGATGATTGCGACATCGCCGGCGGCACGTCACAGGACTGCAACGGCGACGGTGTTCCCGACGAGTGCGAGCCCGACTGTGACGGCGACGGCGTTCCGGATGCCTGCGATACGTTCGAGGATTGCAACATGAACGGGGTGCCCGACGAGTGCGACATCGCCGACGGCACGTCCTACGACTGCAACATCAACGGCATCCCGGACGAGTGTGACGGGCTGCCCGACTGCAACGAGAACGGCGTTCCCGATCGGTGCGACATTCTCGACGGCACGTCCGACGACTGCGATTTCGACGACGTCCCGGACGAGTGTCAGGCGTCGTACGCCGACTGCAACGGAAACGGCATCTTCGATCGCTGCGACATCGAGGATGGGACGTCCCTGGACTGCAACGTCAACCTCACACCGGACGAGTGTGACCTCGTGGATGGGTACACCGATTGCGATCTCGATGGGGTGATCGACGTCTGCAACCTCGTGCTGAAGCTCGAGCTGGGTGGTGCCTCGGCCGGCAACTACTTCGGATCGGCGATCGCGAGCGGGGACATGAACGGCGACGGACTCCCGGACCTCATGGTCGGAGCCCCGGGCTTCGGGGCCAGGCTCGTGTACGTCTACCTCGGCGGCGAGCCGATGGACGACGTGCCCGACCTGGAGCTGAGCGGCACCGGCGCGACGTTCGGCACGGCGATCGCGGTGGGAGACTTCAACGCGGACACCTACGACGACGTCGCCGTGGGGGCTCCCCACTCGGGCTCCGGAGCCAAGCGCGTGTACGTGTTCCTCGGCTCATCGGTTCCCGACGCGTCCGCCGACGTCGTCATCAGCGCAGGCACGAGCGGAGCCAACAACGAGTTCGGCGCGGCGCTGGCGGCGGTGAACGTGAACGGGGACGCGAACATGGATCTGGCGGTGGGGGTGCCCGCGAACGGGAACGCCCACGTCCGGATCTATCTCGGCGACGACTTGACGAGCACGTGGGCGACGCTCACCGGCGCGGGCACCAGCGACGAGTTCGGCGCGTCGGTCGGAAACGCCGGTGACGTGGATGGAGACGGACTCGAGGACGTCGTGGTCGGGGAGTTCGAGAGCGACGTGCCGGGCTTCCCCGCGGCCGGACGCGCGCATCTGTTCCTCTCGCAGCCCGGCGGGACGCCGGTACCGGGCCCGGAGTACCTCGGCGAGGCCGCGGGATCCCGCTTCGGCTACACGGTCTCGGGCGCGGGGGACGTGAACGACGACGGCTTCGCCGACGTGGTGGTGGGGGCTCCGTATCACGCCACGTCCGTCAGAGGGGCCGCGTTCCTCTACCTGGGCGACGTGGTGCCCGACGCCACGGTGGATCTCATGATCGAGGGCATCGACTGGTTCGATCCCATCGGGGGCACGGTCGGGCCGGCCGGTGACGTGAACGGCGACGGCATCGACGACTTCCTGGTGGGAGTCGGTCTGGGTGGCTTCGGTGACGGGCTCGCGCACCTGTACTTCGGGGGCGACGACCTCGACGCCGAGAGCGAGAGGGTGTTCTTCGCGCCGCTCTCGTACGACGGCGTGGGCTCGGTGGGACCGCTCGGAGACATCGACGGGGACGGATACCCCGAGTTCGTGGTCGGAGGACCGGAGCACGACGTGCAGCGCGGTCGCGTGATGATCTTCGACATCGACATTCCGGACTTCGGGGACTGCAACGACAACGGGGAGCCCGATGCCTGTGACATCTCCGGCGGTGCGTCCTTCGACGTGAACGAGGACGGCATTCCGGACGAGTGTCAGGCGCTATCCACCGAGACCGGATCCTCGACGTCGCTTCGAACACGCCTCATCGGTGCATCCCCGGCGCCATTCAATCCGGCCGCGCACATCGAGTACGAGCTGGCCGACGCGGTCGGCGTCGTGCTTCACGTGTTCGACGTGAGTGGACGTCGCGTGGCCCGGGTCGACGCCGGACATCGAGCTCCAGGGCGCCACACACTCATCTGGAGCGGTCGCGGCGACGACGGACGAGCGCTCCCCAGCGGCACGTACTTCCTGTCACTCGAGCTGGGTCGCGATCGGTTCCGGACACGGCTCGTCCTTCTGCGGTAGGACGGTCAGGCGCCGCTCTCTGGTAGGCTGGCGGCCGTCGGCTGTCGGCGAGGACTTCCTCGACGGGGTATGAGCGCACGATCTCCCGGTGTGGGCAGGTTACAATTGGAGTCACGACCGCCTGCTCCGACGAACCGGACACTACGACATCCGGAGACTCCATGCCGCCTCGACCGCAGACGAGAGCGACGATCACCGGCGCGCTCCACGGCCGTGCACGAGTCGCCATCCGTGCCGCCACGGCTGTTCTCGCAGGGTTGGGGGTCCTCGCCTCGTCGCCGGGCTCCGCGCGGGCGGAGAGCGACCTTTATCTGCCGCTCGTCCTCGGGGCCACGTGGGAGTACGAAGGGCTCGACGGAGGTGTCGAGGTGCAGTCGGTGACCGAGACGGAGGTCGTGTTCGGCGACCAGACGTACGTGATCACGTTTCTCGAGAGCCCGCTCGACGAGGGACTGCGACAGTTCTGGAAGACCACCGAGTCCGGCGACGTGTACTTCAGAGGCTACGACCGGCCCCCTCTCTCCCGGGTGTACGTTCCGGCAATTCTGTGGGTGGATGCTCCGCTCGAGCTCGGCAAGACCTGGGAGCAGACGTTCGACGCCTACTCCTATCCTGACGGCGAGTATCTCGGCCGGTTCGGCCTTTCACTCACCGTCCACGAGGACACCGTGGTGTCGACGCCGGCGGGGGAGTTCCATGCCTTTGGACTGGGCAGCGGTGCCGCGGCGCCCCTCGACGAGTCGTCCGGCCTCGAACCCTTCTCGGTGACCGGGCGGCGCGCCGCGACTGCCTGGTGGAGCGAGTTCGTGGGCCGCGTTCAGTACGATACGGTCGATCTCTACCGGTTGACGTCGTTCGAGCTCCCGAGCACGCCCGTCCGAGAGACGAGCTGGGCGACGGTCAAGTCGCACTACGACTGACACCGTTCACGATCGCTCGCACGAACCTCGTCGTCTGCGCCCGAGCTTGCGGATGCTCGATCTCGTAGACATCCGACGCGGGATCCGGCCACAACGATGTGACACCCACCGGCCTCTGCTGTAGCATGCGAGCCGCCCATGGAGCCCGCGTGGGTCTCGAACCACAACACTCCGCACGTTCGATGGGGGAGGCGGCGATCCGTCTCTTCCAGACTCCGACGACGTGCGGATGGACCTTCTCCTCATGCTCGAGCGAGGTGCGATCGGTGGGCCGTTTCTCGCGGTAACTCCGCCGCGAGAGCGGCGTCGACTGCGGCAAGGAGGTCGAGAATGTCCCGTTTCCTTCGCGTGCTGGGTATGCTGCTTCTCATCACCGCGAGTCCGGCGGCGACCGCCGGTGCGGCCGAGCCCGGAACGCCGGCGAGCGATGCACTCGCCGAGATCGAACAGGCCTTCGGGTTCGTCCCGTCGATGATCACGGCGTTGCCGGAGGCCGCGATCCCGGGCGCCTGGGAGGCGCTTCGCGACCTGGAGTTCAACCCCGGGACCGCGATCCCCAGCAAGTACAAGTCGCTGATCTCGATGGCGGTAGCCGCCCAGATTCCGTGTCACTACTGCCTGTACATCGACACGGAGTCCGCGAGGCTCGCGGGTGCCACCGACGCCGAGATCGCCGAAGCGCTCGGGATGGCGGCGATCACGCGTCAGTGGAGCACCGTGCTGAACGGAGCTCGGGCCGACATGGCCGCGTTCGAGGCGGACGTCGCCGGGATGCTGGAGTTCGCGGCCAGCCAGCCGGACGGCGGTGGCGCCGCGTCCGGGCCGGTCACCGACGCTGCCTCGGCGTACCAGGACATGGAGCGGACGCTGGGGCGTGTCCCCGGATTCATGCGTGCCTTTCCCGAGGTTGCCATCGCCGGAGCCTGGAAGGAGTTCAAGATGCTCCAGCTGAACCCGGCGACCGCGATCCCGGGGAAGTACAAGGAGCTCATCGGGCTGGCCGTGGCCGCCCAGATTCCGTGCACGTACTGCATCGACGCGCACACCGCGTTCGCCGAGGCGAACGGCGCCACGGAGGACGAGCTGACGGAGGCCGTGGGCATCGCCGCGCTGGTGCGGCACTGGAGCACGGTGGTCAACGGCTCGCAGCAGTCACTCGACTCGTTCAAGGCAGAGGCCGATCGCATGCTCACGGCTGCTGCGGCTGCTGCGGCGGCATCGAGCGATTGAAAGACGCGCGAGGGCCGGCATCGTTCGCCGGCCCTCCGCTCATGGGTGTGGATCCCGAGCATCGCCCCGAGCCCCATCTCGGGGGACTGCGCCACGCCGTGCCGCCGTCGGCCAGGCCGGATGCCGGGGGACTACCATCGTCAGGCGGCGAGACGGGGACGACGTTCAGCTTCGGCGGAGCCTTCTCGACCACACGGCGCCACGATGCACGAATGCGCTGCGAGGGCGCGGCTCAGACCCGGGTGAGCGCTCCTGGAGCTCAGTGCAGCATGCCGGAGAGCGACGTCGCGATTCCGAGGAAGCTCAGGAAGCCCACCACGTCCGTGACCGTGGTCAGCACGATGGACGAGGACTGTGCGGGGTCCTGTCCGAGTCGCGTGAGAACCATCGGAATGACCGCTCCCGCGAGGCCGGCCGCCGTCATCGACAGGATCATCGACAACAGGATCACGAGCGCCAGTCCCGGAGATCGACTCCAGATCCAGACTGCCGCGCCCGTGGTCAGCGCCACGGCAACGCCGTTCATCGCGCCCGCGGCGAGCTCCTTGAGCGCCACCCGAGCCCACTGACGAAGCCGCACCTCGCGAAGCGCGAGCCCCCGCATGGTGACGGCCAGCGCCTGGGCCCCCGTGTTTCCGGACTGTCCCGCCACGACCGGCAAGAGGATTGCCAGCGCGGTGAAGCGTGCGATCGTGTCCTCGAACAGCCCCACCACCGCGGCGGCCAGGAATGCGGTCAACAGGTTGATCTGGAGCCAGGGCAGTCGCTTTCGAACCGCGAAGAACGGACTCGACAGCGCGCGTTCGTCGCGCCCCGCACCCACCATCGTGACGAGACTGCCGGCGGACGCGGTTTGCGCCGTCTCGATGAGCTCGCGCTGTCGGAGTACGCCGAGGATGCGGTTGTCATAGTCCACCACCGGGAGGCTCCGGGCCCGCCGGCTATCGAGCGTCTCGATGATCTCGTCCCGCGGCGCGAATGCCGTGACCTTCGGCGGGTCCCACTGGGCCAGCGTCTCGAGCGCATCGGACGGCTTGGCGAGCACGATGTCCTCGATGCTCACCGCGCCGAGCAGGTGATCCTCCTCGTCGACCACGAAGACATCCTGCAGTCGAAGTCGCCGACGGCCGCGAAGGCGACGCCGGACCTCGCGCACGCGCGTGTCGGCGAGGAAGGTGGTCACGCGGGGATCCATCAGGTGTCCCGCGGTGTTCTCGGGATACGACATCAGATGGGTGAGCTCTTGGACGGTTGCGGCCTCCATGGTGGTCAGGCACGCCTGCCGCGTGGCGGCGCCCAGCCCGGCGAGCAGCGCAGCTGCCCGGTTCGGATCCAGCTTCTCGAGGAGGTGGCCGGCGCGCGACGGCGGCATCTCGGCCAGTGCGCCTCGAGCGGCCTCGGGTGTGAGCCGGCGAAGCACCTCGACGGCGCGATCGATCTGCTCCTTGGTCAGCAGCGAGGCAAGGTCGTCGGCGGGGGCCGACTCCAGACGCCGCGCGAGATCGGTCGGGTACCGATCGATGTAGGCTCGGACGAGCCGATCGAGGACCGGCTCGGCCGCCGGGGAGACGGTCAAGACTCTCGTCCTCCCTTCGCACCGTCTGCCTGCGCCGCCGGTCGATCCGGGGTGATGCTACGTGCCAGCGCATCGATCACGCCCACGATCCCGGTGCGGAACAGATCACCGAGCGCGTTGGTGGTAACGGCAGATGGCGGGCCGCCGACGTCCTCGAGCTCACGCTCCAGTCGACGGAGCATTCCGTACCGGATCGCACCCAGGAATCGGCCGTTGTCTCCGACCACCGGCAGCGAGTAGACCTCCCGCCACCCCACGTGCTCGAGGATCGACCGATGATCATCGGTCACGAGAATCCGGTGGTGAGCCGAGCTCATCACGGCGGGAAGCCGCTCGTGCTCGTCCGCGCTGAGCAGCTCCTGCAAGTTGAGGACTCCCAGCAGCACGCCCCCACGATCGACCACATACAGATTGTATGTGACGTGCTCGGACTCTCGGTCGACGACGGCCCGGGCCTCCCGGACGGACAGATCGTCCGGCACCGCCAGCACGAGCGGATCCATCAACGCGCCCGCGGTCCGGACCGGGTATGCGATCGACGCGCTCACGCGCGGTGCCAGATCCTCCGGCAGCGCCTCGATGATCGCGACACGACGATCCTCCGGAACTCGACGGAGCAGCGCCGTGATGACGTCGAGCGACAGCTCCGAGAGGAGCGCACTGGACTCCTCGGGCGTGAGCTCGATCAAGACGCGACGCGAGTATGATGGCACCATCTGGCGGAGGACCCCGGCGGCGGCCGAGGCGGTGAGCGATCGCAGCAGCCACGCGGCGTCGGCGGCACTGCCCGACTCCAGTAGGCTGGCCACGTCGCTGGGGTGTCCCGCCGCGAACGCTTGGGCGATGTTCCGTCGCAGGCTCATCCCGTTCGCCACCGAAGACCCCTACTCGTCGCCCCGGCGCCGTTGGCCGTGCCTTCTGACTTCCAGACCGCTAGGCTGTCGTCGCGTCGAGTCGTACGGTAGCGTGTTGTGACCACGAAGGCCACTCCAGCTTGGGTGCGGGAGGGAATGACATGTCGGACATTATCGATCTCGAGGCCTGGCGCGCCGCGGCCGCCGAGTCGCTGACTCAGCTCGTTTCGAGAGCGGCGCAGCTCCTGCCGGCCCTTGCGAGCGCGGTCGTCATCCTGATCCTGGGGTGGGGGGTGTCGCGGCTGGCAACGGCCCTGACCGTCCGGGTGCTCACTCGTCTTGGGTTCGATCGGACGTGCGAGCGCCTCCGGGTCACCGAGACGCTCCGGCGCGCCCGAATCTCGCTCACACCATCGATGATCGCGGCCCGCGTGATCGGCTGGGTGCTCCTGCTCGCCTTCGCGTTCTCCGCGGCGGAGACGCTCGGGCTCAGGTCGGTGACGCGGATCATCGACTACACGATCGCGTACGTGCCCCGGCTCGGGTCGGCGGTACTGGTCGTGGCGCTGGGGCTCCCGCTCGGTCGCCTGGCACGCAATCTGGTGCAGTCGGCCGGCACCATGGCCGGGCTCGCGCAGGCGAGCCCACTCGGCACGGTCGTTCAGGCCGCGATCATCCTGATCACCGGAGTGCTCGCGTTGGCGCAGCTGGGGATCCAGACGGACATCCTGGTCACGGTCATCACCGCCCTGATCACGACTCTCGGACTCACGCTCGGCGCAGCGTTCGCCCTCGGTGCCCGTCCACTCGTGACTCACATCCTCGCCGGCCACAGCCTTCGCGCTCACCTGGACGTGGGGACGGCGGTCGAGGTCGTCGGGCGCAAGGGCGTCGTCGAGCGTATCGGCGCCTTCGATACCTACTTCCGGGACGAGGGGCGTCGGTGGTCGATGCCGAACGCGGTGCTCCTGGAGGAGATCAGAGCGTACTGACCGACTTCGAAACGAATGTCCGCCGTCGACCGCCGCCGGGTCGGCACGCTCGTGTTCGGCCGAGTCGCACCGATGGCTCGTTGCGTTCGGTTGGGCGCTGGGCTAAAGCTACCGGCGGGGACAGTGGTCCCGGGCCCGAGACGACCCGAACCGGTCGTGAGAGTCGAGCACGCGGTCACGTGGTGAGTTCGCGACGACGCTCGCGCGACCGCGCAATCGGGAGTCGTGCTCCGCGCATGACGGAGCGGTCGGATGGGGGCTGCAACCGCGCATCGAGGTGGGTCCGTGACGACGAACACCCTGGTCTGGATCGGAATCGTGTTCTGCATCTCCCAGTCCGCGATCTTCTCCGGGCTCAACCTGGCCGTGTTCGGAATCAGTCGGCTGCGTCTCGAGATCGAGGCGTCTGGCGGAAGCGCGGCGGCCTCCCGGGTCCTCGAGCTGCGGAAGCGCTCGAACATGACGCTCACCACGATTCTGTGGGGAAACGTCGCGGTCAACGTGCTCCTGACGTTGCTGTCCAAGTCGGTGTTGGCGGGGGGCGCGGCGTTTCTGTTCTCGACGTTCGTGATCACCTTCGCCGGCGAGATCCTGCCACAGGCGTATTTCTCCCGAAACGCGATGCGCATGGCCTCGCTGCTCTCTCCCGTCCTCGTCTTCTACCAGCGTCTCCTGTACCCGGTGACGAAGCCGTCGGGGATGCTGCTCGACTGGTGGCTCGGTCCGGAAGGGATCCCCTACTTCCGCGAGCGGGACTTCCGGGAGGTCATCAAGAGGCACATCCAGGCGGCCGAGACCGACTTGGAGCGAGTCGAGGGACTGGGGGCGCTCAACTTCCTCGAGCTCGACGACGTAGCCGTCGCCGAGGAGGGAGAGCCCGTGGACGCTGGAAGCGTCATCGAGCTGCCCGCCACGATCGACCTTCCCGTGTTCCCGCCCATCGAGCGATCACCCACCGACCCGTTTCTCAGCAAGGTGCACGACTCCGGCAAGAAGTGGGTGATCCTGACCGATCCCCAGGGCGTCCCCCGCCTCGTCCTGGACGCAGACGGCTTCCTGCGAGGCGCTCTGCTCGACTCGGGCTCCTTCAATCCCTACGCCTACTGTCATCGACCGATCGTGGTCACCGATCCCGGCGCGAAGCTCGGCGAGGTTCTCTCGAATCTGGGGGTCGAGGCTCGATCACCCGACGATGACGTGATCGACCTCGACATCGTTCTGGTATGGGGTGCCGAGAAACGCGTGATCACCGGTGCGGACGTCCTGGGACGTCTGATGCGTGGGATCGCCTCTCGCAAGGAGACCCCGCGCATCTAGGCTCGGCGACCATCCGTGCCGGACGGATCGCCAGCGCGCCACCCATCGAGTCCTCGGGACCTTCCGGAATCGGTGCTATGTTGGTCGTGGATGGAACTCGTGGCAACGGATGCTCGGAACCCGCAAGCGACGAACGACACGGCCGGCTGAACGTGAGGGCGACCTTTGTACGACCTCCCCACGATGTTCCATCAGCAGACGACGTCGGACCCGCCGCACGACCACGCACTGCCACCGGACCTGCTGGCAAAGGCCCGCACCCGCATAGCCGGGCTCGCGGGCGTGCTGGGCACGCTGTCGCTGATCGCGATTCTCCTCAACGCGACCGCATTCAGGGGGGAGGTAGGCTACGCGGTCCAGCTCCAGCATCTGCTCGCACTCGGGCTGGCGCTGGTCGTCATCGTGACCGCCCGATCCGAGAGGATCGCGGACATGACGGCGTTGAACGTCGGTCTGGTGTACGAGGTGTGTCTGTGCTGGATCGTGTCGTTCGCCGCGCAGCACGCCGCGATCGGGCTGGTCGGCCGGGCACCGGAGCTGACGTGGACCTCGATGATCATCGTCGTGTTCCCGATGGTGATTCCCGCGCCTCCCAGACGCCTTCTGGTCGCGTCACTGCTGGCCGCGATCAGCTCACCCGTGTCCCTGATCGTGCTCGATCGCATGGGCGACCACGCCCTCACGATGGGCGAGCTCGTCGGGGCGTCGATCAGCCCGCTGTTTGCCGTGGCTCTCGCCTATTTCGGCGCGCGCATGATCTACGCCATAGGGCTCGACGTGTCCAGGGCCCGACTGCTGGGGGCCTACCGACTCGAGTCGCGGCTCGGCGCCGGCGGCATGGGGGAGGTCTGGCGCGCGAGCCATCGCATGCTGGCGCGACCCGCCGCGGTCAAGCTGATCGCGCCCGAGCAGCTGGGTCACGACACCCACGCCGTGCTGACGCGCTTCGAACAGGAGGCGCAGGCGACGGCGATGCTTCGCTCTCCTCATACGGTAGAAGTCTACGACTTCGGGCGGTCCAGCGACGGCTCCTTCTATTACGTCATGGAGCTGCTCGAAGGCCTGGATCTACAGAAGCTCATCGATACACACGGACCGATTCCCGCGTCGCGCGTCGTGTACATCCTTCGCCAGGTGTGCCACTCCCTCGGTGAGGCGCACGCGGCGGGGATGGTTCACCGAGACATCAAACCCGCCAACATCTTCGTCTGTCGCTACGGCCGCGACTTCGACTTCGTCAAGGTGCTCGACTTCGGCCTGGTCAAGAGGCAGAAGCTGGCCGAGGATCCGACCCTGACCGGGAAGGGGCAGTTCGTGGGCACGCCGGCGTTCTTTGCGCCGGAGATGGTGCGCGACTCGGAGATCGACGGGCGGGCGGACATCTACTCGCTCGGGTGTGTCGCCTACTGGTTGCTGACGGGCTCACTGGTCTTCGACGCCGACGGTCTCATGAAGCTGGTGGCCAAGCATCTTCAGGAGGAGCCTTTGCCTCCGTCGACGCGTACCGAGATGGAGATTCCTGCGGATCTGGAGACCGTGGTTCTGGACTGCCTCTGCAAGAACCCGGCGGATCGACCGGGTAGCGCCCAGGAGCTCGCCGACCGGCTCTCCGCTTGCGACGTCGACGCCTGGACCCAGCAGGACTCCGAGCGTTGGTGGCAGCTCAGCCGTCCCGACGGAAGCGGTGTCTAGATCGCCCCTGTCGGCGTCTTGCGGTCGAGCCCTCACGTGCCGAATCCGCGCGCGCATCGGCTCGCGTGGGCTCGAGAGAACGACCGCGGTGTGACCCTCGTCGTCGGTCGTCCGGGCGCGGCCTACAGGAACCCGACGTCCTTCGTCGCGGACGTCACGACGTAGCACCGTTCGATGTTGGAGCCACGGTCCGCGGGCACGAGAAAGAACCCCGGTCGACCCGGCTGATAGCCCGCCGTCGTTCCGGTCAGCACTTCGCCGTCCGCGAACTCCACCTTGATGCGACGCCCGGCCATGGGGCGCGACGGGTCGAACTCGTTGGTGTGGACGTGCTCTCTGTCGCCCTCGAAGTTCCTCACGAAGAACAGTGCCTTCAGGTCCTCCGTGGCAATCTCGATCTGCTGGGCTCCGTCGGCGCCCGACGTCTCACGTACGTGAAACGAAGCCTTCGCGGGCGAGAAGTCGGCGGTCGTGCCCTTGACGACCCGGCCGTCGATGAACCGCGCTACGACCTTGTTCATGAGAGGCTCCTCCTGGAACTGGAGTACCGCGTCAGCTCGGGGATCCATCCTCGGGCGCGGCTGGACGGTCCCCCGGGACGCTGTCGACCAATATGGAATCTTCGGGCGAAACCCCTCGATCCTTGACGGTATCGTTCGCGTCCAGGTCGAGGACCTCCGCGCCGGTCCGGCGGCGCGGCTTCTCATGCGCGCGTGACACCTCCGAGCTCCGCCCCGTGCACGGCCTACGATACGGTGGTGGTTGTCGTAACGTTTACGATTATAATAACTTACGAAGAGGGACAACCCGGGGCGGCGAGCCGGCGCCTCTTCCTCACGCTTCGTGCTCCTGGTGGAGCGTCCGAGCTGGCCATTCTCGATGTGTCGGGGTGCGCCGTCGGGCTCGTGTCCACGGCCGACACCGAAGGACGTGATTGGAACGGACGAGGTGCCGATGAACGACCGGTGCCGTCCCGGCGTCTACGTCGCACGTCTCGCCGCGGGTGGCGCGGCGAGCACGCGCGTGCTCGTCGTTCGATGACCGCTGCTCGGCCTTGACTCATGCGTTCACGCCGACGAACATGATCCGGCCTCGGAGCCAGCGCGATGAGAACGGCGGCCCGTGCTCGCGCGTCGAGCCACGCGGAACGCCGCCTCTATCCGGCACGGCGACGAGCTCGGAAGATGGCAGTGAGCCGATGAGCGCTGCGTGAGCGCCTGGTGGAGCTTCTGGTAGCCGGCGAGGCTCGTCGACGTTGAGTAGATCACCTCGAATGGGTACCCGCGCCTGCCTGGCGCTGGTGTGGGTCGCGCCGGCCGTCCTCTGCCACGAGGCGCGCGCCGCCGATCCCGAGATCGGCGTGCTTCAAGCTCACCGCTTCATGCGGCCCCTCGGCGACCAGAGCTGGATCGTGTCGATCAGGGAGTGGCTGACCGATCACTGGCCGCAGCTCGGCGTGACGACGCTCGAGATTCCCACGGACGGGGGCGTGTTCGCGTACGTGGGGCCGGACGAACCATGCAGCACGGAGTGCGGCGGCCGATGGCCGGACGGAGGCTCCGGAATCGTGCTCTCGGCGGGCACCCACGGAGGTCCATACGGTCCCCTGACGTCGTTCATCGGCATCGACGACTTCGACGTGCTGCTCGTCCCACCGGCTCTCGCCAACCCCCTGCACGCACGCATCGCACCGGACTGCCCCGACGCCCGGGCGGCGGTCGCCGGGTCACCGGAGTGTCCGTGTCATCTGTCCTACGACGACATGCTCGAGTACGTCGAGCGGTATCTCCTCGCCCTTCACCGGTGGTGTCGATCCGATCCCGCCAACGACGCCTGGAGTCGCGTTCGCGGGCTGCGCTTCAACATGGAGTACAATCCGATCCCGAAGCGCGTCTACGCGATGGACGACAGTGGCCGCGACCCACAGCCGAGGCATGGGATACCAGCCGTCTGTGACGCGACCATCGATCGATGGAACGCGCGCACGGGTCTCCAGGCCGGTGCCCCCGAGGGAACGCTCGAGGCGTTTCTCCGGGACGCGGTCTACGACTTTCCCGAGCTCGTTCGAACCGTCGATGGCGCTCCGCGAGGAATCGCCGAATGGGCGGCCGACGACCCGTCGATCGCCTGGCGCTCGGTCGCGCAGATCTTCACGCTCGGTGAGGACGACGCGATCTCGCGCATCGACGTCCGTGCCCTTCGGCTCGGCGACGGACGCGCGCAGAACAACCCGTGGTACTGGCTCTCGGCGGTCGACGACGCCGGCGAGCCGATCCTCTCCGACCGAACCGGCCCCCGGGTCATTCGCCGCTCCTGGCTGCCGGACCGCACGCGCGAGACCGAGTGGGTCCCGCTCTACTTCGATCCTCTCGAGGTGTCGGCACGCTTCGATCCCGGTGAGCGCGTGGCGCTCGTGCTCTGCGGGAGCAAGACGTTCCGGTCGGAGCC
Organism: Candidatus Eiseniibacteriota bacterium; assembly: GCA_965224245.1. Lineage (GTDB taxonomy): Bacteria > Eisenbacteria > RBG-16-71-46 > CAZAMP01 > CAZAMP01 > CBDCYW01. The sequence continues at coordinate 171,519 of OZ245046.1, forward strand.
CGAGTACGGCGCCGTGGTGCTCGACGCGAGCACGGTTCCGGAGGGAGACGCATACGCCCTCGACACGCCGCACGGCGCGGCGCCGCTCACGCACGCCGGGGTCCGATCTCTCGACGCCGACCTGGCGTTTCGGGTCTGGCGGTCCCGCGATCCGTCGTCGCGCGCGCACGAGAAGTTCGTGGCGTATCAGCTGGACAACATGGGGCGGATCTTCGCCGACATTCGCGACCGGCTCGACCGGCACGAGGAGCTCGCGCACCTCGAGATCGTCCCGTTCTGTCACATGCCCGACGATCGCATCTTCGGCGTCGAGCGCCGCGAGTACTACGGATTCGACTTCACTCACCCCGACGTGTGGCCGACGATCTCATACATCTATACCTGGACGGCCGCGCAGACACTCGGGAAGATCCGGGATGCGGGACGGATCCACTCCGCGGGTCAGTCCACGTCCTACGGCCTCGTGCGACGGCACCGTGACGCCTTCGACGCGGTTCGCCTCGGGTTCGTCGCGGGCGGACTCAACGTCTGGCAGGACACCTACGCCCCATCGGGTCCGCGAGCCAACGAGGCGTGGCGCGACTCGACGATGGCCTTTCTCGCCGGCGTGTTCGATCCGATTCGTGAGTTCGCGGATCACTATCGCTACGTCGACTCCGGCCGAGGCTTCCCGGACAGCACCCGGATACCCGGGTCACGGTTCGATGCCGAGGCATGGTCGCTTCGAATCCCGGCGTCGGACTCACCCACGGGACGACCGCTCGGCCACGTGCTTCTGACGAGTCAGAGACTGACCGGAGGCGGCGCCGGACAGGTACGCATCCGGGACGCGGTGCCCGACGCGTGGTGGGGTGCATTCTCTCGTCGGCGCCTGGTCACCGACAGTCTGGTCGTGCTGGAGGCGGCGCGGCGGGACGTCGAGTCGGAGCCCGCCCGCATGGACCTCTCGGTCTGCTCCGAGATCCAGATTCCCACGGTGCAGCTCGAGGGCTGGTATCAGCGCGGCAGCACCGTCGCGATCCGGCATCAGCCGACGCATCGGCAGCCGGGCCAGCTGTTGACGACCGTCGAAAGCGCGTACTGCGCCGGCGATGCCATCGACGTCACCTGGACGCCGGTGCCCGAGGTCTGCCGGGAGGCGTACGAGCTCGGCGAGCTGCGTACCCGTCTGAGCCTCCACAGACGGCTCCCTGGCGGTTCGGCCCCCCTCGTCGCGGAACGCACGCTCCCCGCTTCGGCGGCGCACGCCACGATGCCCCTCTGCGAGAGAGCCGACGTCGAAGCGTGCTTCGACCACCTGGCGGTCTTCGAGTTCGAGATCCGGGTTCGACACGAAGCGCGCGTCGATGACCGCTGGGAATCGCTCACCGACGAGCGCACGGGTCCGTTCAGGGTCGCTCCTCGCGGCGGCGTGCCGTGTCCTCCTCCCGGTGGCGGACCGATGGAGGTCGTGGTCGAGCACGCCGACGGCGGGTTCGGTGTCGCGGGCGTGCTCCTCGCATCGATGGGGGACGGGCAGCCCGGTTGGAGCGCGGTCACCATCCCACCGGAGGTCACCTCGATCGCGATCCGCGCAAACGAACGCGTGTGGATCGACTACGTCGGCTTCGGTCGTGACGAGAGCGATCGGCCCGGCACGGCGGCGTCCATCACCGGCGTGGTGGGGTTCGAGCTTCCTTCCTTCGCACTGGAGCGTGCCCACGATGAAGGCACGATCGTCCCCGTGGGGGCGATCCTCTATGTCGACATGCCGTCGAGCGGTGAGGAGCGTGCGCTGCTCGTCCATGCGCGGCGCGGATCCCACCTGCCCGGCGCCGACACGATCCGCGTGCGAGGGCTTCCGGGACAGCCGTCCATGTCGATCGAGTACACGATCGCCACCGGGGCGCACACCTCGGTGGCGGTGTTCGACGTGACGGGACGACGCGTGCGATCGCTCGTCGACGAGCATCGCCTCGCGGGGACCCACCGATTGACCTGGGATCGACGAGATGACCGGGGGCGAGCGGTGGCGGCGGGGGTCTACTTGCTGCGGCTTCGACTGGCTCGGCGCCGCACGGTCGAGGCGACGTCGGTCGTCGTGGTTCGCTGATGCCACCGGGGACGCCGACGCGATGGCTCTCCAGTGCGATCGCGGTGATCGCGGTCACGACGGTGGCGGCCATGTTGCGATTCGTGCCCGTCGTGAGCGAGTCGTTCCAGTACGACGCGATCTCGCTCCAGCTGGCTGCACGAGAGGGGTTCACGGCCAACGCCTGGGATCAGGCCGACGCCTACGCGCTGCGGCGCAAGCATCCGCCGCTGGTGGCCTACGCGGTCCTGATCAACAACGCGATCGCCGGAGACGATCCGTATCGCGCCCGGTGGTTCTCGATCCTGTCCGGGGTGGCGACGTGCGTACTGGTCTCGATCGCGGCGACCAGGCTCTCCAGGGCGGGTCCCGGGATCGCCGCGATCGGAGCAGGTCTCGCCGTCGCCCTGCTTCCAGTCCATCTGTATGTCAGCCGCAGCTCGAACTGGGACGCGGTCTACGGGATGTTCGCCGTGATCGCGCTCTGGGGGCTCGCCGAGCACCAGCGTCACGGAGCGCGACGGTCGCTGGATGTCGCCTGGGTGGCGGCGGCGCTCGCCTTCGCGACCTCGGAGCTCGCCGTCGCTCTGGGGCCGGCCTTCGCCATCGCATTCATCGCCACACGCGGCTGGAGACGCGCGCGGCACTGGATGCGAGCCGTCGGGCTGAGCCTCGGCGCTCTGGTCGTCCTCTGGCCCGCCGGGATCCTTCGCCTCGACATCGTGCGGACGCTGCTCTTTCGCCTCGACGACTCCGCCCACCGGGCCCGCAACGCTCCCTGGACGGAGTTCTACGTCGAGCTCTGGGAGCAGTCACCCGCCTTCGCGGTGCTGAGCGCGGTCGGTGTGGCCGGTGGTCTCTACGCACTCGTCCGCCGGCGATCACCCGCTCGGTGGGTGGCGCCGTTCTGGGTGTATGCGCTCACCGTCGCCGTGCTCAGCCTGCGACAACGCCTGGTGTTCCTTCACCATCTCGCGGACCTGTTCCCTGCGCTCGCGGTCGCGTCGGTCGTGACGTGGACCTCGATGGTCGGGGGCATCCGGGGCGGCCGGCTCGCGGTCGCCGCCGTGCTGACCGGGTTGCTGGCGTGGCTGGCCACCTCGGCCAGATCCTCCGATCCCGACGTCGTGGGGCCCCAGGAGCACCCGGGGCACATCGGCGTCGCCGCGTTTCTCGATCAGTACCCGCACGCTCGCGTGTATCACTACCACGTGATCGCGATGACGCTGTACGCGAGTCCCGAAGCCGAGCTGCACGTGGAGGGAGAGGCGCCACGGCGCTGGACACGCGAGCGGGTATCGGAGCTCGTCGAACGCCGGGATCTCGACTTCGTGGTGGCGGACTGGTCGATGTTCTCGGACGAGTTCCCGTCGATCGGCCGGCTCGAGTCGGTGCTCTCGCCCCGGTATCGGCTCGCACACGTCGTCGAGCATCGGCGAACCGGAGAGCCCGTGGCGTGGGTCTTCCGCAATCCCGATGCGTCACTCGGTGGACATCAGGTCGGCGAGAAGACGATGTGGCTCGGCCTCGACTCCCTCGTTCCAGGCGCGCCTGAAGGCGTCGGACGGCAGCGCACGGCGCGTCTCCGCTTTCCAGATCTCGACCAGACCGGCGGAACGTCCGAGCAGCGGTCCATCGCCTCGCTCCACCGCACGATGCGCGGCGCCGAGTAACCGTGCGGCCCCGGTCGCGTCGCCGAGACCGAGCCGGGCCCGGGCCGCCGTCGCGAGGTCCATTGCGGCGCGCCCCCCGGAGGCCGCCTTTCTCGCCCCGACGGCCTCGCTGGCATGGTCCCATGCCTCACGGAAGCGGCGTTCCACGAGTGCGAGCTCGGCCAGCGCCGTCAGCGCATCCGCCAGTCCGGCGGCCAGTCGCGTCCGGCGGGCCACCTCCAGGCTTCGCTCGAGCCGGACGCGGGCCGCACCGGCGTCCGTGGCCGTGAGCGCCTGACCCGCGACCAGATCCGCGCTCGCCTGCCCGAACCGGGCGCCGATCCGGCCGGCGATCTCGTCGGCCTCGTTCGCCAGTCGCACCGCCTCCTCGAGGTCGTTCTCCTCCAGAGCAATCGTCGCCAGCTCGATGATCGTGGATACGCCCTCCGCCGACACCGGCCCCATCTGGCGCATCGCACCGAGCGCCTTGGTGAGGTCCGCCCTCGCCCCCTCGACGTCACCCAGACGCCGCTTCACGGCTCCGAGTGCCGCGCTGATGTTGGCGATTCGTGGGGCGTCCCCGATGGTCTCGTGCAACCCCAGGCATCGCGTCAGATCGGCGGCGGCATCCCGGTCCTTTCCGAGCTCGCCGGATATCTGGCTGCGATCGAGCAGCGCGACGGCGAGGCGCCGCATGCCGATCACCCGTTCCTCAACGTTCGACGCGTTTTCGCATCGGTGGTCCCAGTGGTCGACCCGCTGGTTCGCCTTGACCAGCGCGTCCTCGTAGCGGCCCTCGAAGCGGGCGAGGTTCGTGAGACCGGTGTCACAGATCTGGACCACCTCGTCGTCGCCGACGTGATCACCCACGGCCCGCCCGGCCTCCAGACACGTCGTCGCCGTCTCGACGTCACCCTGCAATCGCGCGATGTGCCCGGTGGCGCAGAGCATGTACCCATGATGTCGGGTGTTCGTCTCCTGCAGGCGCTCGATGTCGGCCAGCAGACCCTCACAGACCTGACGGCCCTGCTGCCAGCGCGAGGCAACCGACCAGTACCGCAGGAGCGATCGGGCCAGGGCCGCCGCTTCGGAGATGGGGACCGAGCGCCGGTACTCGCGTGAGAGCGCGGCCATGAAGTTCTCGTCATCCACCTCGAGACGCTTCACCCACATGCGCGCGGTCCTGTCCTCTCGCGAAACGTCCGGGAGACCCTCGAAGTACCTGAAGTGCCGGCGGCGGAACTCGGTCTGCTCTCCGGCCGCCTCGAGACGGGCGTCCGCGAACTCGCGTACGGTGAGGAGCATGTCGTATCGCGACTGCTCGACACCATCGACGAGTACGGTACGACGAACGATGAGCGACTTCGAAACCAGCGCCTGGGTCAGCGCGCGTATCTGCCACTCTCCGACGGCCGCGCCGGCGTCGTCGGATCTGGACCCGGCGCGAGAGGACCGGTCGTTCTCCGGTGAGCGCTCCGCCACTGCATTGCTGCAAACGGCCTGGGCGGCGGTCAGAGACCAGCCACCGCGGAACACGGAGAGCCGCCGGAGCAGCACACGTTCGGCGGGGGGGAGCTGGTCGTGACTCCAGGCGAGAACCGCCTCCAGGCTGCGATGGCGATCCGGTCCGCCCGGAACGGGACGGGCCGCCTCCAGTCGATGTCCGAGATCCTGGAGCAGCTCGGCAGGAGTCGACAGCTCGAGATGCGTGGCGACCAGCTCGATGGCCAGCGGGAGGCCGTCCACACGACGGCAGATCTCCGCCACCGCGTCGACGTTGTGCTCGGTGAGGCGGAAGTCCGGGTCCATCGTCGCGCCGCGATCGGCGAAGAGAAGTGTCGACGGATGCCGTGCCGCCGTGCCGAGATCCGCGTCCGGTGGTGGGACCGGCAGAGGCTCCAGGGGAACGATCTGGCCGCCGGCGATCGGCAGCTGCTCCCGACTGGTCACGATCATGCACAGCGACGGGAGCCGTGCCGTCAGCTCCGATACCAGAATTGCACACGCATCCGCCGCCTGCTCGCAGTTGTCGAGAACGACGAGCACCGGCTTTCCCCCGAGTGCGTCTGCGATCGTGTCCACCGCGGATCCACCGGGTTCGGCGCGAAGACCCAGCGTCAGCAGGATCTGGCTCTCGACCTGGTCCCGATCGAGTGACGCAGACAGATCCACGAACCACCGCCCGCCGGGGAACCGGGACGCGGACGCGTGTGCGACCTCGACCGCGAGACGCGTCTTGCCCGTTCCTCCCCAGCCGACGATCACGACGCAGGCACGTTCGTCGAGGAACTGAAGCACCCGGTCGACGTCCTCGGCGCGGCCGAACAGGCGGGTGGGATAGCGCGGCAGCCTGTGCGTGCCATCGGAGACATCGCTGCCCAGTCGCTTGCGGAGCCGCTCGAGATCGCGCGCTTCCTGTATCTCCTCGATCTTCTCCCGGACGACGGTCATCGATGGGATGCGCTCGCCGGATCTCGCCTTCAGGCAGCCATCGACGAGCTCGGTGAGCGGGGGCGGGAGCTCGCTCGCCCGGCCGGCGGGAAGACCATCGCAGCGTAGCGTGGCCTCCAGGCGGCGCTCGGTCGTGCCGGGCAGCAGGCGGGTACCCGTCGCCAGCTCGAAGAGGACACATCCGAACGACCAGACGTCCACGTGGGCATCCGTGCGCTCGCCGCGGATCTGCTCGGGACTCATGTATCCGGGCGTGCCCCGCACCGGCGCCCCGGCATCGGAATCATCGTCGTCGTGTGTGACCAGATGTGCCAGTCCGAAGTCGAGCACCTTGACCATCCCGGAGTCGGTCACGAGGATGTTCGAGGGCTTGAGATCCCGATGGACCACACCGCTGGCATGCGCCGCTTCCACGGCCGATGCGATCTGGTGGGCGATTCCGAGGACCTCGTCGGTCGTTCTGTCCGGCGCCGCATCGGCTCCGGCCGGCTTGCCCGGCACGCACTCCATGGTGAGAAAGGTCGTGTCGCCGTCTTGCTCGAGCGAGTGGACGGTCGCGATGTTGGGATGGTTGAGGCGGGCGAGGAGGCGCGCCTCCTCGCCGAGGCGATCGGTGGCCGCCTCGTCGGCGGCGAATCGCGTCGGGATCACCTTGATGGCGACGTCCCGCTGGAGGGCCGGGTCGACGCCCAGATACACGACGCCCATCCCGCCGGCTCCGAGCCGACCGAGGATCTCGTACTCGCCTATTCGCTGGGGGGGTGGCTCCTCATCCTGGGGAGAGGGTGCCACGATCTCTTGTGACAGGTCGGTCACCGACGCGTAGGAGAGCAGTCGCCGGGCCGCGGTGAGGATCTCCAGGTCATCCCCGCACGCGCGAACGAGGAAGCCATCCCGCTCGGCAGGGGTGTGGTCGAGCGCATCGGCCACGATGCGACGGAGCAGCACGAACCTCGGATCGTGGATGGGACACCTCCCAGGCCCCGGGGTGACGATGGCCAACTGGGATCGCGGCGTGCGGCCGGTGGTCTGGACCCCAAAGTGTCCGAGAATTCGGTCCCGTTGGCAAATGCTAGTCTTCCGACCCAACCCACGGTGAGCGTCGATGAAGCCGCTCACGTTTCGCCGTGGGCTCGCCTCGCCAGCACGACGTTCAGCATCGGCGATCTCACGTCGACCGCCGTGGGCCGCCACTTCTCGTACGCCGCATCGAGAACGCGCTTGCTCGTCTCGGCGTCCATCGTCGGCAGGATGTTTCGGCGGAAGATCGGGATGTCGTACCAGCCCTTGTCCGACTCCGGTGAGTGCCGGAACCAGAAGAGCTCCTGACGTACGACCTCCAGCGCACACGACTCCAGGCCCTCGACGAGCTCCACCATGTATCGACGGCGCCGCTCGGCACGTGTCTCGTCGAGCGTCTCGTCCGGGGTGAAGCCGAACTCGGCACGTGCGACCTCGATCATCACGTCCGGCAGGCTCGGGCTCTGCTTGCGGGACTCGATCAGGTCGTCCGGGCTCGGGATGGAGGGGTCGTACGTCGTCTCCACCGGCTGTCCGTTCTCGATCGCGAGCGTGGGAAACGTGTTGAACACGATACGGAGGTCGCCGGCGGCGATCTCGGAGAGCTGCCGCAGCGTCTCCCGTGGCTTCATCTGCCAGAAGGCTGCATTGCTGACCACGCGATGCACCGGCCCCTCCACCACGTCGGCCAGCTCCTCGGCGGGCGAGCACAGGTACTCGATGCTGGTCGACGGAGCATGCTCGCGCGCGATGGCGAGCTGAGCCTCCGATCCGTCGAGCGCGACGATGCGGGCGGCATCGGCATGGGCACGATACAGCGCATCCACGGTGGCACCCGTCCCGCATCCGAGATCCAGTACCGTCATCCCGGGGTGGACGTCGCAGAGCGCGACGAGGCGATCGCTCATGTCCCGATACATGCGGTGCTCCTCGGTGTACGCGCGATAGAGCCGTGCGTTCTCGGGCGTGTCCCAGTCGACTATCTTGCGCTCGTCGCTCACGTCGCCTCCTTCGACGAAGGCCGCCGACAGGCGGCGGACTCACGCGGCTCCCCTCGCTAGGAGCCGGCCCGGAGCTTCTCGAGACGTCGCTTCGCGCCCTCGACGATGGGAATGCCGGGGTCCGCACTCTCCCAGATGCTCAGGAACTCGTCGTATCGCTCGATCGCCTTGTCGTTCCAGCCCGACTCCTCATATGCCAGGCCGGCGTAGTAGTGCACGATGACGGCGCTCGTGGGGTCTTCTCCCCAGGACTCGTCGTAACGGTGCAGCGCGGCCTCGTACTCCCGCACCGCCTCCGACAGCCGGTGCGCGTGCTGATACGCACGTCCGAGATCGACGCGTTGCCAGATGGGTGTGTCGTAGGGGTCTTCCCGAACGATCCACTCGAAGTGCTCCACGGACTCCTCGAGCTGTCCGCGCGCGCGGGCGAGATGGCCGAGGCAGTAGCGGTACCCTCGTTCGGCGCCCTCGACACCCTCCTCGACGAGCTGGGCACGGCGCCTCGCAATGATCTCTGCTCGTTCGAGATCGCCGGCGAGCACGTACCAGCGACAGAGCTCCGAGTGAATCGCCGCTCCCGGATCGTCCGGATCACGGCTGGGCAGATGCTGCCCGTCCGCGATCGCCTCGTCGTACTCCCCGAGGATCTCGTGGATCTGGCCCTTCAGCAGGTGCTTGTCGTAGTGGTACCAGTCGTCCGTCGTGTTCTCCAGCCGGTCGGCGGCGATGCCCTGGTCGTACTGCTCCAGCGCCGCGGCGAACTTGCCCTGGTACGCCAGGATGTGGGCCAGATAGCAGCGAGCGTAGCTTCGCGTTCTCGGGCTCTCCGAGCTCAGCAGCCGCCGGTAGGTCGAAGCCGCCGCCGCGTAGTCGCGTTTCGCTCGGTACTGGTGGCCCAGCTTCCAGATCGTGAACTCGGAATCGGGATTGATCTCCAGCGCCTTCCGATAGGAGGCGATCGCCTCATCGACCTTTCCTGCCCAGGCGTACAGGTCTCCGCGCGTGTCATACGGGTTGTACTCGTCGGGGGCCACCTCGATGTACTTGTTGATCGCCCAGATCGATTGCCCGAAGTCGCCGATGGCCTCGTAGATGTAGGCGAGCGTGTTGTACGGAAGCTTGAAGAGGGGATCGATCTCGATCGCGGCGTGGAGGTGGCGGATCGCTCCCTGTGGGTCGCCGCTGCTGAGCAGCGTTCCGAGCTGCAGATGGGCTTCCTTGTCGTCGGGATCGAGCGCGATGATCTTCTCGATGGTCTCGACCGAACCGGACACATCATCGTGGAGCTGCTTGTACTTCGCATCGATCCACAGCCGTTCCTTCCGGGTGACGTTCCGGGCGTGAGCCCACGCCTTCTCGACGAACACCCTTCCCGTTTCCCCAGGCGCGCTTCGAGCGAGCTGGAAGTAAGCCATGGCGAAGGTGGAGTCGATCTCGACCGCCCGCTGGAAACTCTGCCTCGCTCTCGATCGTTCGAAACGGTTGTACAGGTCCAGACCTTCGAGGTAGTAGCGGTAGGCCTCGACGGACTGCGTGGACACCTTGACGTCGGCGGGAGTGGTGGACGTGACCGAGAGGTCCATGTCACGCCTGATCTCGTCGGCCAGCCGGTCCGCGATCACGAAGATGTCTTCTTCCTCCGCTCCGCCCACGCGCTGGGATGACGCGACCTGGCCCGTCGCGATGTCGACGATCTGGGAGGTGGCCACGATCTCGGGCTGGGTCCGGAGCAGGCTCCCCAGCAACATCCACCTGGCGCCGGCCCTTCTCGCGACGTCCGTGGAGGTGCCGGAATCCAGCTTCTTGAGCCCTTCCTTCCCCTCGAGCTTGAGCAGGTCGTAGAGGCGCTGGCTGGAGATGACCGTCATCGACGACGACTCCGAGAGATGGGTGATGAGCAGGTCCGTGATGATCTCGCCCAGCCTCTGCTCGTCCTCGCGGTCGGCCTTGTTGTCGAAGTACATGATCGCCAGCGTGTTCTCGTCGGTGGTGGGGGCGTTCGTTCGCCCGGCCAGCGGAAGCCGCCTGGCCACGAACAGGAGCGAGACGATGGCCAGCACGGCGACCGGTACGATCCATCGCCGTTGCCGTCGCACGTGTGACGCTTCGACCGACGGCATCACGACGGTGGCGGCGCCTTCCACGGTCAGTCGACTCTCGCGACGCAGATCGGCCGCGAGGTCGGTGGCCGACTGGTAGCGCTCGTCAGGATCCTTGGCGAGTGCTTTCCGGACGATCCGTTGCAGCTCGGGGGAGGCGGAGCTGCTGAACCGCGCCAGCGGCTGGGGCTCCTCGGTGGTGATGGAATGTGCGACCGCCGCGGCGTTCTCGCCACGGAAGGGAAGCCTCCCGGTGACCATCTCGTAGAGGATCGTGCCCAGCGAGAAGAGATCGGAGCGGTGATCGACGTCGGAGGAGCGCACCTGCTCGGGCGACATGTAGAAGGCGGTACCCAGCGTGACCGAGTCGTCTGTGAGCTTCGTCGCGCCGGTGACCTTCGCCAGGCCGAAGTCCAGAATCCGGACGTTGTCCGCGGTGTCGATGATGACGTTTGCCGGCTTCACGTCTCGATGCACGATGCCGGCGTCGTGCGCCCTGGCCAGCCCCTCCGCGATCTGAAGCGCGTACTTGAGCACCTTGTCGATGCGGAGACTCTCGTCGCCAATCGACGCGGAGAGCGGTGCACCCTCGACGTATGCCATCACGATGAACGGACGTCCCTCGTGCAGTGATACTTCGTGAATCGTGATGACGTTCGGATGATCGAGCGAGGCCGCGGCCTGGGCCTCGCGCCTGAAGCGGGTGAGTGCATCGGGGTCGGTGGCATCGACGTCGACGAGGAACTTGACGGCAACGCGACGACCGAGCTCGGTGTCCTCCGCCAGGTAGACTTCGCCCATACCGCCCTGGCCGAGCTTCTCGAGGATCCGGTAGTGGGAGATCGTTCGACCGAGCATGGACACTTCCATCTCGCTTGATCGACGGAGGTTAGGAGATAGTCGGTCAGCGGGTCAACGATGGTGCCGAGGATCGGGAGGCAATCCCGCGATGGAAGGAGGATCCGATCGATCTCGGACACGACGCTGGTCGCTCCCGGACAGCGCACCTCTTCGCAAGAAGGGGAGAGCCGCCTCGCGACCGAGGCGGCTCGATGCCTTTCTCGTACGCGGGGTGAGGATCAGGGACGGTGGCGCAGGCTAGCTACATGCGTCGATCGAGTATCCCCACGCGGTTGCCACGAACGCGCCGAGCGCCTGCATCGTCGGCTCGGGGATCGCGCCCATCTGATACAAGTAGTCGGCCAGATTGGCGAGGCCGGATCGGGGTTCCTCCTGGTCGCTGGCGTGGAATCCCATCTCACCGGCCCGGGCGAAGACGGCGCTGACCTGTCCCCAGCACGCCGATCCCTGATCGGTGCTCCCGGTGTCATCGGGATCCGCAGAAGCTCCGGTGAACGCCGCCAGCATCATGATCGTTACCAGTCCCGCAAAGCCGAACATGCAGATGCGCCTCATCAGGTACCTCGATTGTTGGTAGATGCGAACTCGTCGCCACTCGTCGGCTGGCTCCACCGACACGTTCCCGATCGCCTCACCCTGGAGAAGTGTAGCAGGCGATTCAGCGTGCGTCGGAGGCGAAGACACCGACGCACGCTCACACGCGGCCTCGCTCCCGCGAAGTCAGTTCTCGGTGGCGCCGATCTCGTCGCGCCGGGTCCGGTTTCAGCCGGGACAGCTATATAGCGCGATGGGGATCTTCGGCCGTGGTCGCATCGAGTCGGCCCCGTTCATTGCCTTGTTGCAGCCTTTGAACACGTTGCCCGGATCCCTCTGACGGCAGCGTGCGAGCCAACCCCGCGTCCGCGCCACCCGCGAGAAAGGTCTCGATCACTCTCCAGTCGGAGATGCGCCGGAGATCCGCGTCAGTCTTGCAGCCGCGTCGACCGCCTCGGGCAGCGGTACGTCCGGATCGCCCCAGCGCGCGAGGAACTGGCGATAGTGTGCCTCGGCCATCACGATCTCACCGCGACTCTCCTCGAGGCGTGCCAGCGGATGGAGCACGGCCGTGTCGATGATGCGCCACTCGCCGTGCTCGAACTCCCGACCGAGCCGCGGATAGGGCGGCTCGATCACGCGGCGGTAGGCCTCGATGGCGGCGGTGGTGTCTCCGAGCGCGAGCGACAGTCGCGCATTCAGCTCTTCCTCCCTCTGCCGGTCCCGGTAGGCCGGCGAGAACCGGGACGCCGCGACCAGCGCCTCCTGTGCCGACGCGGTCAGATCCCGGTCGAGCGCGATCTCCGCGGACAGGAAGAGGTGCCAGACCTCGGCCTCCGGGCTGCGTGTCGTCGGAAGTGCGGTGCGAGATTCCTCGGCCACCGCGTCGGCACCCGGACGGTCGCCGGAGGCGAGCAGGGCGCGAACCAGCCAGTACCGGGCTCGCCAGTAGTACTCGTTCGAGGCGATGGCCTCGCGAGCGGCGTCTCCGGACTCCTCCGGCCGGCCGATCAAGAGAAAGACCTCGGCCCGTATCGAATGAAACATGGCCGGGTCCCAGGTCGGCATCGGGTTCAGCCAGATGACCCTCTCCTCTCGCGACAGCCCATCGAGGAAGCGTCCCTGGCACAGTGCCGCCAGTCCGGCGATGTGTTCGCTGTATGCCCGTTGATAGCCTTCCAGACGCTCGTTCCCGGCTCGCGCCACCCTCTCGGCCTCGGCGCCGTCGCCGACCTGCATGAGTGCGACGGCGTATCGGTACCATCCACCCCACTGCCCGGCCCTCATTCTCTCCGATGCGCGCTGCTCGAGCTCCGTCCAATCGCGTCGCGCGGTCAGGAGCGCCATCTCGAGATCCGTCACGACGGGGGTGGTCGCCCCGTCGGCACGTATCGACCGGATCATGGCTGTGACCTCGGCGGCGTCGCCCCTGAACAGCGAGTGCTCCGCCCAGTGATGGAGCACGACCTGGTAGCTCGGGTCGATCGAGAGCGCGCGCTCGAATGCGGCCTGTGCCCGGACGGGATCCCAGTGGCGAGCCGAGTGGGTCAGAACCTCACCGAATGCGTCGTGCGCGGCCGCGATCTGGACCTCGGCCACGATCAGCGGCTCGAGCAGATCGAAGGCCGAGTCGAACTCGGCATCGTTCCAGTCGACCGTCGCCTGGTAGATCGTGCGCCACTGCTCCGAGAGCCGATCCGTGTACGGGAGTCCCTGCCGCAGCGCCACGTGGGATCCGGCCTGGTCACCCTGCCAGTTCAGAGCCTGAGCCATCTGGAAGTACGCCATGGCGAAGCTCTCGTCACGGCGGATGGCGGCGGCGAAGTGCTCCGCGGCTTCCTCGAACTCCTGATGATGCAGCGCGAGCTCTCCGGCCGCGTAGTCACGGTATGCGTCCGGCGACGCGGTCAAGGTACGGGCGAGATCGAACCCGTCGGCCGCGCCGCCGCCGGTGGTCACCCCGAGCTCCCGGCGCACCTCGTTCGCTACGTCGCCGGCCAGTGCAAAGAGCTCATCCTCGTTCGCGGCATCGTGCCGGCGTGACCCGATGGTGTTCCCGGTGTGCACGTCGACCAGCTCGGCCGTGAGCACGATCCGGGAGTTCACGTCCATCACCTGCCCGACCACCATGACGTCGAGCTGTGCGATGCGGGCCGCCTCCCGCGCCAGCGCCATCTCGAGGCCCGGGGTCCGCGCGCCCGCCCGCTCGAGAGATGCGGTGATCTTCGCCGTCGACGCGATGTCGAGGCCTCCCGACTCCACCAGGGCCGTCGTCACGAGCGCCATGAGCATGCGGCCGATGTGACCGGAGTCCTCGGGATCGGCGAGGTTCTCGAACCCGACGACGCCCACCGTGGAGCCCGATCCGAGGACGACGTCGGCGGTGGGGCGTAGCAGGAACCACAGCGTGGCGGTCACGGCAATGACGACGACGGATGCGATCACGGCGGTCACCGGGATCGGCCGGGGACGCCCGGGAAGGGAGCGACCGGGCGGGTTCGCCGCGAGGTCGACGAGGGCATCGAGCACCTCGGCGCCGCTCTGATACCGCGTGGCGGGGTCCTTCTGGAGACAGCGGTCCACGATCGCATCGAACCGCGCGGGCAGCGACGGCACGAACTCGCTCGGTGACGTGGGGGCGTCCCGCAGGATCGCGGACGTGAGATCGGAGGGCGTGGCTCCCTGAAACGGCCGTCGCCCGGTTGCCAGCTCGTGCAGGAGAATGCCCAGCGAGAACACGTCCGTCCGAAGATCGACCTCCAGGCCTCGGACCTGCTCCGGCGACATGTAGGGAAGCGTGCCGACGACCGAGCCCACCTCCGTCACCGCCGGCGTCGTGGTTTCCGATCCGATCGCGGGGGGAGCGACCAGCTTGGCGAGCCCGAAGTCGAGCACCTTGATCGCGCCGTCGTCGGTTGTCATGACGTTCGCGGGCTTCAGATCCCGGTGCACGATCCCTTTCGCATGCGCCGCGGCGAGGGCACGCGCGATCGCGGTGCCCGTCTCGAGCAGTCGCGCGAACGGCATCCCGCCGGGAGGGATCGTGCGATCCAGGCTCGTGCCATCCACCAGCTCCATGGTCAGGAAGTGGACGGCGCCCGCCTGCTCGACCGAGTGGATCGTCACGATGTGGGGATCGTTCAGCGCGGCGATCGTCTTGGCCTCGCGCTCGAAGCGAGCCAGGCCGGCGGGATCGGACGCCAGCGAGGCGGGGAGGACCTTGAGCGCGACCCGCCGCTCGAGCGTCAGGTCGTCGGCGACGTAGACCTCTCCCATCCCGCCGGCCCCGATCCGGTCGAGGATCCGGTAGTGGCCCAGAGTTTCGCCGATCAAGATCCCTCCATCGGACGGGCTGGCCGAGCGGGAACGCCGGAGCCACGAGGAGTAGTATCCGAGAGTGCGAACGTGTTGCCAACCGGTTGTTTGCGGCAACGCGAGGCGTGTCGCACCCCGCAGGTCGTCGTCCCGCGGTGACCCACGCCGAGGTTTCCGTTTCCGATGCTCGGCGGCAGCCTGCCCAACGCCCGCGCCGCCGGCGGCTACGCGCTTCGAGCGGATCGTGCCGACCCCTTCCCGGCTGCGCACGCGCATGTCGTTCTCGGTCGCGAAGGCCGGGCATGTCACGCTGAGCATCTACGATGCACGCGGTCGTCTCGTGCGCGTTCTCGCGGACGCCTCGATGACGGAGGGGATGCACCGGCTCGACTGGGACGGCACGAGCACGCACGGCGAGACGATGCCGAACGGGACCTACTGGATCCGATTGCGGACGCTGGACGCGACGGTCAGTCGGCGCATCTCGATGGTTTGCTGAGAGAGCGCGTGTGCTCGAGTGAGGGGCGGTAGCGCTCGAAACAGCCACCGAGTCCCGAGACGTCGCGGGACCCGGGGTGGATCCGGGTCGATATGGCGAATCGCGTGGCCTCGACTGACACGCAACATCGTCACTCTGTCCGGTGGCCTTGACGATCCGACGGGCCGCATGGATCGAGTCTGCACGAACGACCGCGATCAGCTGCGATGAGGACGCCTCCCGGACCCGTCTCCTGATCAGATGGAAATGCCTATGTGGCCGCGATATCATGAATTCGAGCCCGAACCCTGTCGTACACACCAGACCATTGGCGCTAGACTGAACATCCAGTAATCGGGGCTGGATCGGGTCATCGTCGGCGTGCGTCTGTTCGAACGGCGTGCAGGCGCACACGTCCTCACACTGGATTCCGGCCTCTCTACGGCACTCGAGTCCGAGTCGGGGGGCATCGAGCCGACATGGAATCCACGGCCACGCTTCTCTCCCTCGTTCGCGAGGGCGACGAGAAGGCCAAGAGCCGCCTCTTCGAGCGGTACCTTCCACTTCTCGTTCGATGGGCGTCGGGCCGGCTGCCGCCGGCGACCCGATCGCTGGCCGATACGAATGACCTCGTTCAGGTCACCCTCCTGAAAGCGTTGAACAAGGTAGACGGGTTCCAGCCCCGACACGAGGGGGCGTTTCTGTACTACCTGCGCCGAGCCCTCGTGAACCAGATCCGCGATCTGATCCGGCATGCGAAGCGGCAGCCCGAGATGCGGTCGCTCTCGGAGGACATTCCCGACCAGGGTGCAACACCGCACGGGGACGCGCTGAGGGGTGAGATCATGGATCGATACGACGCCGCTCTGGAGACGCTCACGCCGGCTCAGCGCGAGGCCGTCGTGTTGCGCCTGGAGCTGGGGCTCACGCACGTGCAGGTGGCCGAGGCGCTCGAGGACTGCCCGTCCGCGGACGCGGCGCGCATGCTGGTCACGCGCGGCATTCTCCGCCTGGCCAAGGAGATGGGACCCGACCTGAACCCCGATGGGAGCACCCGTTGACGCCCGACGACGAGGTTCTTCGCAGGATAGCCGAGGAGATCGCGGACCTCCGCTCCATCGACTGGGAGCAGGAGAGCGTCGTGGACGGCCCGCTGGCGGTGAGGCTAGGGAACCTGCGTCTTCTGGACGCGATCCGGTCTCTCCACCAGGACAGCGCGGACCCCGACGGTGCGACCACGACCGAGGATGCGAAGCCCGGTCCGTCGGCCGAACCGGAGATCGGCTCGTACTGGGGTCCGCTGCGTATCGTCGAGCGTGTCGGCCACGGATCCTTCGGCGACGTCTTCCGGGCGTGGGACCCGACGCTGCAGACACACGTGGCGCTCAAGCTGCTCCACCGGCGGCGAGGGAAACCGGGGCGGTTGCTCCGAGAAGCACGCCAGATGGCGAAGGTGCGTCACGAGAACGTCGTCACGGTGCACGGCGCCGCGGAGCACGACGGGCGGATCGGGATCTGGACCGAGTTCATCGAGGGGAAGACGCTCGAGCAGGAGCTCTCCGAGCGCGGCGCCTACGGAGCCGACGAGGCGGCGCTGGTGGGCCGGGATCTCGTCCGCGCCATCGCCGCCGTCCACGCGGCCGGGCTCGTGCACCGCGACATCAAGACGACGAACATCATGCGCGCGGTGGGGGGGCGGCTGGTGCTCATGGACTTCGGCACCGTGATCGATCGGGAGCAGCTCGAGTCGCTCGGACCCTCCGACGCGTTCGTGGGAACGGCGCTCTACATGGCGCCCGAGCTCTTCCTGGAAGGACACGGCGGCAAGGCGGCCGACGTGTACTCGCTGGGTGTGGTTCTCTATCGCCTCGTGACCGGGACCTTCCCGGTCGACGCGAAGAACCCGATCGAGCTCGGGGCCAAGCATCGCCGAGGTGAGCGTGTCCCGCTGCGCGATGCCCGACCGGACCTGCCGGCCGCCTTCGTGAGCATCGTGGATCGCGCTCTCGCGACGACGCCCGAGGACCGGCCCGGAAGCATGGGCGAGATGGAACGCGAGCTGGTCTCGTTCCTGAGCGCGCTCCCCGGGGATCCCCGGTCCGTCCGACGGAGCCTCCCGCGCTGGATCCTCCCGTTGGCGGCGACCGCGCTCGTGGTGGTCGCGATCCTACTCTGGTCGCTCGTGTCCGGTGGTGCAGGGGAGCTCCGTGTCGATGCGGAGCTCTTCCGGGATCGGGTGGGGGTCGAGGAGCGGCTGCGAGCGGGCGGTCGCGTGCAGCCCGGAGACCACCTCTTCCTGGAGCTGCTCGCGTCGACCGACTTCCACGCCTACGTGTTCAACGAAGACGAGCAGGGAAACACGCATCTCCTGTTCCCGCTCACCGGGCTCGAGCCCTCCAACCCGCTCGAGGGTGGACGCACCCACCGGCTACCCGGATCGCGCGACGGTGTTCCGTTGACCTGGGACGTCGACGCCTACGGCGGGCGCGAGACCCTGTACATCGTGGCGTCACGGGCTCCCCTCGAGGATCTCGAGGCAGAGATGCGACGCTTTCCCGAGGCGGGATCCTCGCCGGGGATCCCGATCGGGTCCGGTTTCCTGCGACGCAGCATCGGAGGGCTCGGGTCGGCCGCGGCCGAGCGGGCGGCGGATGAGCCGACGCTCGGAGACTTCATCGGCCGGCTATCGACCGAGCGAACCAGTGAGCTCTGGACGTGGTCGATCCAGCTGGAGAATCAGCCACCATGATCGGGATGTGGAGACTCGCGGCCGGTGCCGTGCTCCTCGCGACCTCCGCCATGGCCGCGGAGACGGATCTGACGGCGCCCGAGCTCGACACACGGCTGGATCGGATCTGGACGATGATCCGGGACGAGCGAGCGTTCGCGGTCGCCGATTCCGTAGCGCTCGAGCTCCTGGCCGACGTGGAGACGTCGTTCGGGCACGAGTCCGTTTCCGTGGCGCGTGTGCTGGACCCGCTCGTGATCGCCCGACTCGGGCAGCGCGCGGTCGACGCGGAGTGCCTGAGCCTGGCCGAGCGGGCGGTCCGCATCAAGGAGCGGGACCCGGTTCCGGAGGAGCCCGAGCTGGCGACGAGTCTACTCGGTCTGGGCCGGGTGCTGCAGGTGCTGGAGCGATCCGGGGAGGCTCGTACGCCTCTGGAACGCGCTCTCGAGATCCGGCGGAGCCGGTTCGGCGCTGCATCCGCCGAGGTCGCGGACGTGCTCACACAGCTCGCGCAGGTCTACATCGATCTCGATCTCGAGCCGGAGGCCGCCAGCATGCTCCAGGAGACGCTCGCGATCTACGACGCGTCCCCGGACACCGACGTTCGCACGGTCAGTCCACTGCTATACAACCTCGCATGGCTCCGCCGCGCGCTCGGTCAGTTTCGAGCCGCCGAAGAGCTATACCAGAGGTTGCTCGACATCACGCCCGAGTCGGTGATGCTCGTTCGCGCGTCTGTCTTCAACGGCCTGGGAGCGCTCCATCACGAGGAGGGCCGGTACGCCGAGTCCCTGGCCGAGCTGGAGCACGCGCTCGCTGTCGCACGGGAGGCCGGGGCCCACCCGGTCCTGATGACACACATTCTCAACAATCTCGGGTTCGTCTTGTCGAACCTCGGAGACCATGCAGAGGCCGTCACGCGCTACGACGAGGCGCTGTCGCTGCAGCGGGAGCTTCACGGCGACGAGCACACCATGACCGCCACCATGCTCGCAAATCTCGCCGAGACGCACCTGGCCCTGGGACACGTGGACGAGGCCCGTGAGCTGCACGAGCAAGCGCTCGGCATCCGGGAGCGCATTCTCGGCCCGGACCACGCCGAGACGGCGACGAGCCTCGGCGGACTCGCCGAGGTCTATCTCGAGATGGACCGGCCCGATGACGCTCGGCGGCTGCTGGAACGCGCGCTCGCGATCCGCACACGTCATCTCGGTCCCGATCACTTCGACACCGGCAAGGCCGTGGCCCGATTGGCCCGGTCACTCGCGGCGTCGGACAGCCTGGACGCGGCCGAGCGATCGTATCGCCGGGCGCTGGACGTGATCGCGGCCACGCTGGATCGGGGCAACCCGGAATGGTCCGAGGTCAGTCTCGGGCTCGCCGAGGTCGAGCTGTCTCGTGGCGCGTTCACGGAGGCCTGGACGCTGGCGCGCGAGGCCGAGACGCGATCCCGCGAGCACGCGAGGCTCACGGCGGCCGCGCTGTCGGAGCGCCAGGCGCTGCAGTACGCCTCGATCCGCAAGGAGGCGCTGGATCTCATCTTGACCCTCGTGGTGTCCGGGCATCGGAGCGATGCACTGGAGGCCTGGGACCACGTGATTCGTTCCCGGGCCCTGGTCCTGAACGAGGTCGTGCTGCGTCGCGAGCGGCTGCACGCCGAAGCCGACACGTCGGTGACGCGGCTCATGGCCCGCTACGCGGATGCGAGCACCGCGCTCGCCACGCTGATGGTCCGGGGACCGGATGCCTCCGACCCGGGCTCGTTCCGCGACCGGCTCCGGGAGGCGCGTGCCGACCGCGAACAGGCCGAGCGGGCCCTTGCGCTCCGCAGCTCGGCATTTCGCGATCGTCTGGCCACCGCCCGGCGCGGCGCCAATCAGGTGCTCGCGGCCCGGCCCGAGGGCTCGGCGGTTCTCGCGTACGTCCGCTACGAGCGATCCGGTCCGGGTCCCGGCGCGGCCTACGCGGCCTTCGTGACCGGGAAGGGCGCGGCCGCTCCCGTCGTGGTGGATCTCGGGAGCGCCGAGTCGATCGACGCCCTCGTCGCGGACTGGAGAGCGGAGGTGGTTCTCCCGTCGCCGGCCGATCTGGATCGGGCGACCCGACGGTATCGAGACGTGGGGAGGCGGCTGCGCGAGGCGATCTGGGATCCGGTCGTCCCCGCGCTCGAGGATGCACGGACCGTCTTCGTGGTACCCGATGGTGAGCTGCATCGCGTCAGCGCCTACACGCTGCCGGACGAAGGCGGCTACCTGGTCGAGTCGGGAATCCGGGTGCACTACCTGGCCGCCGAGCGTGACCTCGTCGAGCCGCCGACGGAGGCCGAGGGTCGCGGGATGCTCGCGCTCGGGGGCCCCGACTTCGATGCGACCGACGACACGGTGACGCCGGTCACCGAGGCGGGTCCGGCGAGCCGTAACGGGGCGGTCCGATTCAGTCCGCTTCCGGGAACCCGTGCGGAGGTGAAGGCGGTAGCCGGCTTCTGGACGGGCGGTGATGCCGTCGTCCTGACCGGCCCCGACGCGTCGGAGGCCGCGTTCAAAGCGCGCGCACCGGGATGCCGCGTGGTCCACGTGGCCACGCACGGCTTCTTTCGTGAGGCGACGCTCCGCTCGGGACGGGCCAGGACCCGCTCGATCGGTGGGCTGTCGGCCCGGCCGCCCGTGGCCCCACACGAGCGGATGCCCGTGTTGTCCGGACTCGCGCTTGCGGGCGCGAACCACGGGATGGACCGGAGCTCGTCCGGTGAGGACGGGATCCTGACCGCCGAGGAAGTCGCCGCTCTCGATTTCTCGGGGACGGAGTGGGTCGTGCTCTCGGCATGTGACACCGGACTCGGTGACATCGAGTCCGGGGAGGGCGTGGTCGGGCTCCGGCGGGCGTTCGAGGTGTCGGGCGTCGGAACCGTCATCATGAGTCTGTGGGACGTGGATGACGAGGCCACCCGGCGGTGGATGCAGCAGCTGTACCTCGGTCGGTTCGAGCGAAAGGAGACCACGGTAGACTCGATGTGGGAGGCCTCGCGAGAGGTCCTCGAGTGGTGTCGCGAGAGCCTCGGCACCGATCATCCGTTCTTCTGGGGAGCGTTCGTCGCCGCCGGTGACTGGCGCTGAATGCACCCCGGCAAGGAGCCGTGTCATGAAGATCGTATGGTACATCGTCGTGATCGTCGTCGTGGTGATCGGGATCGTGCTCCTGAGACCCCTGTGGTGTGGTGACGACGACCCGGTCACGCATCTCGTCATCGAGCACACGAACGCGGGCCCGTGGATGGACATGAACAACACGTTCAGTGACGTGTTCGACGAGGACGACGCCAAGACGTTCCGCCCCGGTGTGCTCTTCCAGCTCGGCGACTACGCCGGCATGGCGTTCTACAACTACCTCGAGGTCCGGATCTTCGAGGGCTCCACGCCCACCGTCTTCAAAGACGGGGTCTGGGTCAACATCATCTCCGAGTTCGACGAGCACCCCGGCGAGCCGATGCTGCCGGACGAGGCCTTCATCCTGTACCCCAACTCGAATCCGGCCAGCGGCTGCGTTGCCGACGATATCAACTGTCTGCGCAACCGTTCGCTGCACGGCGGGATGAACGAGAACGACGAGATCAAGAGTCTGATGACCTACTGGCAGGGTCCGAACGGGTACCGGATCTCCGCGCAGGAGGAGAAGCAGCCCAACTCGGGTAACGCCTTCCGGTTCACGTTCGAGGATCCGTTCCGGGTCGACGTCTACGAGCCGGCCGACTGGAACACCGGACCCACGATGGGATCTCCGATCCGCTTCAAGGTGGGCGACGTCGACTCCATCGTGGTCGCCGTCAGCGCAGGACCGCCGGAGAAGGGACAGCTCGTGCAGCCACCGTGGCCGGTGCCGTGATCACGCGACGATGAGGGGATGACAACATGCCGACACGAGACTCCGACTCTCGCGATGCGAGGACGACACAGGCTCGACAGCTTCTCGTGAGGCTCGACGCCGACGTGCCGTCCGACGAGCTCGGGGCGGACGGTGCCGATCTCGCCATCTTCAGCGAGCTTCTCGCGCGGTATCCCGATCTGACCATCCGGCAGAGCTTTCCGAAGTTCGTGCACCGGCTCCGCGTCCGCCACCAGGGCGAGGTGCCGGTGCCGAAGGGTCAGCCGCAGCGGAGGCTCGATCTCTTCTTCCGGGTGACGGTGCCCGATCCGAACTCGGACCTGCGCCGACTGCTCAAGGAGATCCGTGAGACGGACGGAGTGTCGGACGCGCGCCTCGTCATCCCCGCGTCGTCGATTCCGCCTGCGACCGACTGTGGCGTGAGCGGCCTCCAGGGGTATCACGCACGGAGCAGCGATGACGGCGTCGACACGTGCTACGCCTGGAACGTCACGTCGGTTCCGCCGGGCAAGCCCGACGGTGGAGGCGCCGGCGAGGGCGTCGTCGTCTGCGTCGTCGACCGGGACTTCGGAGCGGACCACGTCAACGGTGCGACGGTTACCACCGAGCTGGGCACTCCACCGGGCGACAACGACGCCTACAAGCAGCACGGCTCGAAGGTGCTCGGAATCCTCGGATCGCCGGGCAGCAAGGGCCGAAAGCTCCGTGGCATCTGCCCGGGGGCGACCTTCTGCTTCTCGTACGTGACCGACGAGACCTACGGGATACCGCTGTCGACGCGCTTCAACGAGGCGATCGACGACGCGATGGTGCACCTCGAGCACGCGATCGAGCTGGAGCAGGGCGCGGTGCTCGTCCTGCAAGCTCAGCTGGACGCGGGCAGCGAGGGGATTCCGGTGTCGGCGGGACCGGTCACGCTGCCGATCGAGGCCAACGAGGACGTGTATGCCGCACTGGGAACGGCCGCCTCCGAGGGGATCACCGTCGTCGAGGCGGCGGCCAACGGCGACGCGGAGCTCGTGAAGATCTTCGACGAGACGACGGTGTACTGGGACCCCGAGCCTGGGGACGGGACGTCGTCGGGTGCCATCATGGTCGGCGGTGGGGACTCCGCCAGTCACGACTGGCTCTCCGACAGCAACTGGGGCTCTCGCGTGGATTGTCAGGGCTGGGGACACAACGTGTTTGCCCCCAGCAGTCCCGACGAGGAGCCCGGCACGATGTCCTTCGGCACGAACGAGGCCTACGACCCCGACTTTGGTGGGACCTCGGCCGCGACCGCGATGGTGGGTGGGATCGTGGCGGCGCTCCAGGGCGCGTACCACGCGGTCGAAGGCGAGTTCCTGGAGCCCGCGACGGTTCGCGAGATGCTCGGGAACGCCGATCTGGGGAACGCGGATCCGCTCGGTCGGATCGGCCCCTTTCCCGATCTCTACCGGCTTCTCTGCTCGCGGAACATCTGCCCCGATCTCTTCATCCGCGACGATGATGCGGATACGGGTGTCCGGCCGCTCGATCTGTTGCTGGGGTTCGCCGCACCGATCTTCTCCTTCACCAGTCCCGACGTCTTCGTTCAGCCGGAGAAGGCGATCCCCACGACGTTCGACGCCGCGGCCGCAGTCGCTGCACTCGGCTACCCGCGGGTCGACGGCGGCGCGAATCACGTCCACGCCCGCGTGAGGAACCGAGGGCGAGGCACCGATGGCGGCCGGGTGTCGATCTTCTGGTCGAGGCCCAGCTCGTTTCTGCATCCTCATTGGTGGGAGCCCGCCGGATTGCCCGGGTCGTTGCCTTCCACTCGACCCGCGGGCGAGTCGGTCGCGCACATACCCTGGGATGCGCCCTTCGAGGGTGCCCCGGAGCACTGTGCGCTCATCGCCGTCGTTTCACCTAGTCGCGGCAGCGTCGTCGAGTTCGACGCGTCGATGTCCATGATGGAGTTCCGTGACCTCATCCGCACCCGGAACGACATCGCGGTTCGAAACGTGCACGTGGGGTTCGTCGAGGCGGGCGGAGTCGTCTGGTTTCGGTATCACCTCAGAGGCCGCCCCGAAGCGGCCAGTACCTTCCGGCTCAAACTCGGGACCGATGTTCCAGCGGGAGGCACGCTGGAGCTGAGTCCGGATACGAGCGTGACGTTCAAGGGAGCCGGGGGCGCGTTCCCGGTGCCGTCGGGCGCCGTCACGGCGCTGGCCCTGGGAAACATCGTCGCGGAGGTCGATCTCGGCAAGGGCACCGAGATCATCTTCGACATGGGGGTGAAGGTGCCCGCGAGCACGTCTCCGGGCACCTACACCCTGACGATCGATCAGAACTTCGGCATCCTGCACCTCGGACGCTGCACGTACGTCATCGTCGTCCCGCCGCCGACCTGATGGCGGCACGGACTCTGCCGGAGCGTGTCGCCCATCCCCCAAAATTCACGCGTGACGCAGGTCGGTGTAATTGCTAAACTGAGTCCATAAGTGATACATATGCTGTGTGGCGGGATATTGCTATAATCGAAAACACCTGCATGCTATCAGCTTCACCCGACCCCTGATGCGCCCCCCGCCACGCACCGCCACACCTCGATCCTCTGGACACACCACGGCCGCGGACGTCGGCGGTCGTGTATCCCGTTCCGGCACGATGCGAAGGGAGGTCTTCGACACGGCACAGGGACATGAAGGAGCGCCGGGAGCGGAGTCTCGCGTCAGCGACTGGACGTCACTCCGCGGATTCGCCGAGGAGAGCTCACGCACCCTTCGCCCGGACCCTCGAGCAGGGTGCGAGGATCACGCGTACGCCGAGCAATCACGAGGAGCCATGTCATGCGAGCCATCCGCGATACGGTGGGTACTTCACTCTCGATCCTGGCCGTGAGCCTGCTGCTCAACGCGAGCGTGTCGGCGCAGCCGGAGCCTTACCAGATCTTCGACGCGCCGGTCGGTGGCGAGATCGTGGGCTGTCCACCCTACCTGACGGCCATGCACACGATCACCAACACACACGACGAGCTGAACGTCACCACGATCTTCCAAGGTGGTAGCGCCGTGGGATCTCTTCTCTCCGGTTGCCACAATCACAAGGAAGGGTACGAAGGCGACCCTGAGCCGACGGTCGAGCGTTGCTTCGAGGCAGGGGTCGATTCGCTTCCGGGCACGACGATGGTGCTCGTAGCCGAGATCGCGGGCGTCACGCACATCGTCGCCGTGGAGGGGCCCATCAAGATCCGGCGTTACGGCGATGTCGCCGATCCCGGCCCCGCGACGATCGAGCTGGATGAGATGGTCATGACGGGACAGACGGACACCGGTTACGCGGTGACGCTTCGCATCGGTGCCAGCCTGGGCCTCCCGCCGTCCATGGGTACCGTGGAGCGTGCCACGTCCAGTCAGGATCCCTCGATCGACATCGGACGCGTTCAAGCCCTGGTCAATGCCGAGATCCTGCTCGAGGGAACCGTCGGCGTGTCGGACGTCATCAGGCCGGGCATGTTTCTCGCGCAGAATCGCCCGAATCCGTTTCGCCAGGCCACGGAGATTCTGTTCGCCCTCGCCGACCGGAGTGGACCCGTTTCGCTGGACATCTACGGCGCCAGCGGCGGAGTCGTGCGGACGCTGATCACCGAGCCGTCGCTCGAGGCCGGAGAGCATCGCGTCTCGTGGGACGGCCGGAACGCAGACGGCGAGCCGGTCGCGTCGGGGAGCTACTACTACAAGCTTCGGGTCGGCGACAGGGAAGTGAGGAGGAAGCTGAGCATTCTCAGATGACGGAATGCGCGCCAAGCGCGCGGACCCCGCACGCCGGCCCGAACACACGTTTGGTTTCGGTCCCGATTGCGAGCCTCGGCAATGGAGCCGTCTCGAATCCCATCGGTCCATGGGGCTCCAGTGCCATACCATCAAGGCTGACCCAGCCTGAGCATGTCGCCGAAGCATGGCGGAACGTCGGGAATGCACGGCTTCCCTCGGGTGAGAGGATTCGCAATGGGCCATTCGACAGCACGCCTGTGCCACATCGCACGTCGTTGGTGGAGCTCCATTCCGGCGGTGTGGGCCGTCTGTGCCACGCTCGTCCCCGGGCCGACGACGGCCGCCGGGACCGCGGCCCGAGACGTCGACCTCGCGCCGGCGTTCCAGGTGCGATCGCAGAATCTCGACGCGTCCCGGCGAACCCTCGAAGCGGTGTCGACCGGGGAGTTCAGCGCGGTCTGGGTCTACCTGACCGACAAGGCGATCTTCGACTCGGAGTCGTGTCGCGCTCGTCTGAGCGAGGTTCGCAATGTACTCGACGAACGTGCGATCCGCCGGCGGCGCCGCAGTCTCGGTCCGGAACTCGTCGACTTCTTCGATGTTCCGGTCCACGCGCCGTACCGCGCGGCGCTCGAACGCATGGGGGCGGTCGTCCGCCGCGAGAGCCGCTGGCTCAATGCCGTCAGCATCGAGGCGAGCCGCGACGTGCTGGAACAGGTGATCACCCTCGAGTTCGTTCAGCGCATCGAGCCGGTTCGCGCGTACCGGACGACCCCGGGCGGCGGCACCTTCGGATCGGGATCGGCCGGACGAAGCGCGGTGCCGAGATCGGTGCAGCGCGGCACGATCGACTACGGCCCATCGTTCGACCAGCTCGACGAGAT
The DNA here is from genome assembly GCA_965224245.1 of Candidatus Eiseniibacteriota bacterium. Classification (GTDB taxonomy): domain Bacteria; phylum Eisenbacteria; class RBG-16-71-46; order CAZAMP01; family CAZAMP01; genus CBDCYW01. The sequence goes on from OZ245046.1 coordinate 198,229, forward strand.
CGGCGTCATCGACGCGCATTCGGCGGGGTTCACCGGGGCCGGCGTGCTGATCACGCTGCTCGACACCGGGTTCAAGCGCGACCATCCCGCCTTCCAGCACATCCTCGACGACGGCCGTCTGGTCGCACAGTGGGATTTAGTGAACGACGACGGCGAGACGATGGACGGACCCGAAGACGTTCCGGGTGGGCAAGACCACGGCAGCAGCGTGTGGTCGGTGTGCGCGGGCTTCACCGAGGGCGAGCTCATCGGTCCGGCCTACGGCGCCAGCTACGCGCTGGCGAAGACGGAGGACGTCACCAGCGAGACGCCGCTGGAGGAAGACAACTGGATCGCCGCCGCGGAGTGGGCCGACGCGCTCGGCACCGACATCATCTCCTCGTCGTTGACGTACACCGACTGGTACACCGTCGACGACATGGACGGGGACACGGCCGTGATCTCCGTCGGCGCCGATGTGGCGGCCAGTCGCGGAATCCTGGTCAGCGTGGCCGCCGGCAACATGGGTGACCAGGACTGGTACATCGTCACCCCGGCCGCCGACGCCGACAGCGTCATCGCCGTCGGAGCGGTGGACGCCGACAATCAGCTGACCGGGTTCTCCAGCCATGGTCCCACGGCCGACGGGCGCACCAAGCCGGAGGTCGTCGCACGAGGGTTGGCCGTCGTGTGTGCGTGCAACTTCACGCATGACCCGCTCGGCGACGAGTTCGCCACGAACAACGGGACGTCCCTGGCGGCGCCTCTGGTCTCGGGGGCGGCCGCGCTCGTGATCGAAGCCCACCCCGGGTGGTCGGCGATGGAGGTGCGCACGGCCCTCATGGCGACGGCCGACAACGCCGAGACCCCGGACAACGATCGTGGATGGGGGCGAATCGACGCATGGAGCGCGATCACGGGCACGGTCGCCGTTCCCGAGATAGTCCCCGCGGTCCCGGTGCTCCTCGCGACGCCCAATCCATCCGGCGCGACCATTCGTCTGATCGTGCCGTACACGAGCCAGGCGGGGCACGTGGAGGTGCACGATGTCCAGGGACGTCTCGTGTGGTCGGCGCCGATGCCGGCCGGAGGCACCGAGGTCACGTGGGACGGTCGCGATCGCTCCGGTCGAGTCGTCGGTCAGGGCGTCTACGTCGCGAGCCTTCGCGCCGGCGACTGGCGCGCGACCGCGAAGCTGGTCCGCGGGGGGCCGTGAGAACGGGACGGTCGGGTGAGGGAGTCAGCGGGATCGCTCGCGCCGCTCGAGGCACGAGCGATCCGGAGCCGACCCGCACTCAGCGATAGTCGGCCTTGATCGCGCCCCAGCTGGCCTCGTCGACCGGAGTGCCCGCAACGTCCGAGATCGTCATCGACTCGAAGTCGATCGCCAGGACGACGTTGTCGGGGAATGCCTCCCAGATCCCGAACCCGAACCGTGTGAGGCCCTCGAACCCGTACATCCCCAGCGCGTCGAGGATGTCGAGCGTGTCGAGTGTGCTTCCGTCATACCCGAGATCGACGTTGAGGAACAGCCCCTCCTGCTCCAGCGGAACGCCGCCGGGCGAGACCGAGCTGGCCGAGACGAAGAACCCATCGGAGACCGGAAACCCCTCGACCAGGGTGAAGAACGGCGTCCGACCGTCGGGAAACGGATCCTGCAAGCCGACGCTCACTCCGCCGGAGAAGCCGAGCGAGAAGGTCGGCTGATCGATCTCGTATCCACGGGTGTCGCCCGGCACGCCGTCCTCGAAGAGATCCGAGTCCACCATCAGCGAAACGAGGGCGGTCTCACCCGACATGACGCCACTGAGTGGTGGCTCGCCGATCCCGTTGAAGACGACCGTTCCCCGGATCTCCACCTCGACGATCGCGGCATGGCTCACGTTCGCCACGAACGCGAGCACGACGAACGCAATCGACGCTCTCCTCATGATGTCCTCCTCACCGATGGCCGTGCATCCTCTGCCACGAGTGGCTCTCGTGGTGCTTCCCGGCACCAACCGGTCGGGCAAGTCGACTCACGGGCAGTCTCGGGTCGAGTGGTCGATCCCGGGTGGCTCGTTGCAGGAGCACCGTTCCGGGATTCTCGCACGAAAGGGCTCGCGAGAGAAGCCGGACGGATCGTGCCCGGGAGACGTCGGCTCTCGATGATCGAACGGCGCGAGTCCTCGAGCCCGACGCACACGCGCCCGCCCTCCATTCGACGACCAGGAGACGTCGTTGCGCGCCGCGGGTGCCCGCTCGTCCGTCGACGAGTCCCGGCGGGCTGAAGGGAGGCTGGCCCCGTGCTAGACTGCGGCCGCGACGTGCTTCCTCTCCGGGTCGGCGGTGCGGACGAGCTCTCGATCGGAGGCCGCGTGACGGCGATCGAAGCACGGCGCGGCGAATGGTCCACCCGTCTGGACGTCGGCCTTCACTCGACGCGAAAGGTCCCGGAATGCGAACCCTGGTGCTCGCGATCGCCCTCCTTCTACCTCACGACTCCTCTGCCCAGGAGGTCGTCGTCCTCGATGCCGACTTCAACGCGGATACCCCCGGCGAACCTCCGGATACGTCGCTGCCAGGCGACCCCGAGGGCGACAGCATCTCCCTGTCGGGTGTCTCGGCGAACGGTACGTTTCTCGTGGAAGCGACGGCGGCCACGCTGATCGACAAGCCGCTCGTCGCGACGAGGACCGGGAACACCGTGGGCTTCGCCTGTGCGTTCAACCTCCCCGAGTACGCGTACGGCTGCGGGAACCTGATCGTCCGCTGGTGCAGCGTGGCCGTGAGTGCCATCCCGCCGAGCTTCTTCCAGGTGCTGGGCCCGGGCGGTCAGTCGGACTTCTTCGGGCTCCTGAACTTCCGAACCGACAACTCGATCACCATCAGTCCGATGATCGGCGTTCCCGAGGAGGTCACGATCGGGTCGTGGACCCAGGGCGAGTCACAGTGCTTCGAGTGGCACCTCGACAAGAAGACGGGTCTTCAATCGCTCTTCATCGACGGCGTCGCGGCGGTCGAGGACTTCCAGACGTTCTGGGAGCCGTCGAGCGGCGACGCGATCCTGTTCAAGTACTCGATGGCGCTGCAGGATCCATTCACCTACGCGATGGACGACGTCGAGATCTCGGTCGTGGACTGCGAGACGCCCGTCGAGGAGCGGAGCTGGGGATCGGTCAAGTCCACGTATCGCTGAGCCCGCCCCTTGCAGCATCTGCCTGACGCGGTCGAGGCGCAGCCGTCGATCCGCACGGACGGTGTCCAGCCGGCGCATTTCAGCCGCACAGCCTCCTTTGGGCGCCTCGCGACGGTCACGAGTGCCGATATTGGTCGTGGGATGGTTACACCCCTATTACTCGTGATCGGAGGTGACCGGATGGTCAGGAACACGGGACGACTGGTCGCGGTGGCGGTGCTGGGACTGGCGTTCGTCATGGTGCCCGCGAGCGCCGACGCGCAGAACAAGTACCTGGGCCGGGGAACGAGCGGCTTCGGCATCGGTGCCGGCTTCGGAACGGGCAACGACGTGAACGACCTCGGTGCGGCCGCCGGCTACTCGTTCAACGGGATGGTCAGCGTGGGGCTCGGCTTCGATCGTCTGACGGTCGACGGCGTGGACGACATGAGCGCGCTGCAATTCTCGCCCTTCGTCGGCGTGGTCGCGCTGAAGCAGTCCGAGGAGATGCCGATCTCGCTCGAGTTCGGTGGCTCCTACCTCAACATGCGCTTCTCGGGTGACGCGCTCGATGCGCTCGACTGGGAGATGTCGCAGACCGGCTTCGGCTTCGGTGGGTCGGTGTACGGCGCGATGGAGATGTCCGAGACGACCAGCCTGATTCCCGACTTCGGCATCTCGCACACGATGCTCGACCTGAAGATCGAGGACGAGTTCGGCAACTCCATCACCGAGGACGCCAACGTCACGTCGTTCTCCTTCGGCGCCGCGATCGCGTTCGAGACCGCGTCGCAGAACGTGTTCAACATGCACGCGGGCGTCTCGATTCCCGACGAGGGTGACGCGATGTTCGGGCTCTCGCTGGGCATGGTGTTTCCCGCGAAGTCGACACCGTAGCCTCGTACGTCGGAGGCCTGCTCCAGTTCGGTGCCTCGTGAGCCAGGATCGCCGCATGGCCCCGGCCGGGGACGTCGCTCCCGGGCCGGGGCTTCCCATGTGTCGGCCGAGCGGTACGTTCTAGATCTGTGCCGTCACCGCGCCGTAGTAGCTCACCTCGAACGTCTTCTTCGACACCGAGACGCGCCATCTCTGCGAGCGTCGTGAGTCCCGGCAGGTCCTCGGACAGTGTGCCTTCGAAGTCCAGCGCCGCGTTCTCGGAGTCGCGAAGCGCACGCATGGATCCACACCGAAGCCGACGCCTCCACCGAGCCCACCGGTCACCGCGGGTCCGACACCCACGGTCACGCCCAGCTGATCGAAGAGAACGAGCGCCCACTACGCGCTGGTACCGAGCGGTGCGGCAGGATCGACAGGAGGATCATCGCTTGCCCGTGATCGAGGGCCGGTCTCGCTGACCTCCGCCTGGAACTTCGGCAGAACGCGGCACGAGCGCAGCACGGCCGAGGAGGCATCCCCCGCGACCTTGCTCTTCCTGTTCGATCCCGGGGGCACAAGGTTGCCGTTGAGGATCGCCACGACGACCAGGTCGCCGTGCACGCTCACGTCGACGACCGCATCCCCCAGAGGTTGAAAGGACAGAGTGGCGCCCGAGATCTTCGCCAGCCTGCGTGCCCAGGCGTCCGCCACGAGCCTGGCCGATCCCTGAAATCGACCCGGCTGGGATCGACCGTTCTCGTGCCGACGGTGGTCGTCGTCGACACGGAGCTTTCGAGGGCCCCCCTCCCGCGCCCGGTCCGGTGCTATACTCCGCTCTCGTTTCATCGATAATCCACGGTCCCGTGTGACTGCCGCGGCTCGCCGGCTGAAGGGTCCTCGCCGTCCTCACCGGGCACGATCGGTCACGCTGAGAACTGCTCCTGTCACTGGAGGAAACCACCGTGCAACGGAACATCATGCGAACCGCACTGCTCCTGGGCGTGCTCGCGGCGCCCGTGACCGCGCAGCCCATCGTCGACGGCTCGATCGCCGGGGACGGCTACGGCGCGGCGGCCGCCGTGCAGGCCGTCGAGACCGGATTTGGTGACAATCTGAGTGAGCTGAACGCCGCGTACTGCACGACGCAGTCCGGTCGCCTGTACCTGGCGCTGACCGGTAACATCGAGGACAACTTCAACAAGCTCGAGATCTTCATCGATTCGAGGGCCGGTGGCGAGAACGCCTTGAGCGGGCTCCCCGGCAACGACGGCACGAGCGTCATGACCGGACTTCGCTTCGACACCGGCTTCGAAGCCGACTACCACGTCATCGTGCGTCGTGGCAGCTTTGGTGGCGACCGCTTCGACCTGGACTTCTCCGAGCTGGGCACGGCGAACTTCTCGTCCTACACGGACGTCTTCGGCGGTTCTCAGGAAGGGTCCGGCGTTACCGGAACCGGACTCAACGGCGAGCCGATCGGCATCGCCTACGACAACAGCAACCTCGCCGGTGTGGCGGGCGGATCCGGCGCGGCGGATCAGGGCGCGGCGCTCGCGGTCGAGACCGGTGTCGAGCTCAGTATCGCACTCAGCGATCTCGGCTACGCCGGAGGAGACATCCAGATCTGTGCGTTCGTGAACAACGCCGATCACAACTTCGCTTCGAACCAGTTCCTCGGCCCCCTGGCGCCACCGCAGGAGAACCTGGGAGGCGACGGCATGGGCACGTTCACCGGTGTTCTGAACTTCGACCTCGGGACCTTCGCCGGTGATCAGTACTTCATCTGCGGCGGTGACTCGGTTCCGATCAGACGGTCCACCTGGAGCCGACTCAAGGGAATGTGGTAGACCCCTCACGCCTCGCCCTCGCATCACGCGAAGACGAGGTGCTCATCGACTCATCTCCACGGCCGGAGACCCCCGGGCCCGGCTGTTTCGGTGATCGACGGCGCCCGACGGCGCGCTTCCGGCAGGGTGCGCGCGCGACGGCCCGCGCGCGCGTGTGTGTTCGGAGCACCAGGCTCGCACACGACTACTCGACGAGCACGACTCGTTCTAACTGGCGGACGCCGGGCGCCTCCAGGCGAACGTAGTAGACACCCATGGCGACGGGCTCGCCACGCATGTCCGTGGCGTCCCACGTGACGACGTGTGGACCGGCGCCTCGCCGTTCTCCGTCGAGGACCGCGTCGACGTGCCGTCCGGAGGCGTCGAACACGTGCAATCGAACCGCGGCGTCCACCCGGAGATCGAACGCGATCGACGTGGTGCGCACGAATGGGTTCGGCCTCGGGGCGTGAAGATCGGCGATCGCATCCAGGCCCGTTCCGGGTACGCCGACCGGCTCGGTGGCGTCGACGGCCCATAGCTCGGCTCCGTTGACTCCGTCGTCGGCGCGGAAGAAGAGCGTGCCTCCCACGTTCGTGAGCTCCGCCGGCCACGAGAACGAGAGGGGGCCGCCGGGGTTGATGTCGGCGGCGAGCACCGTACCCTCGGTCGTCCCGTCGCTCTTCCAGAGCTCGACGCCGTGCACGCCGTCGTTGGCCGCGAAGTAGAGCGTGCCCTCGACGTCGGTGAGGTGCTCGACGATCGCGTGGTAGGTTTCCGGCGCGAAGGTCTTGACGAGCAGTGTGCCCTCCGCCGTGCCGTCGCTCTTCCAGAGCTCCATGGTCTCGACCGTCGTGAAGCCCGGCCGGACGAAGAAGAGCGTGTCGCCGACCCTCGTGAGCTCCTGCAGGTACGAGCTGCCGGCGGGCTCGAGGTCCACGACGAGCTCGGTGCCCCCCGGTGTCCCGTCACTCTTCCAGAGTTCGGCGCCGTTGACTCCGTCGTCGGCGACGAAGTAGAAGGCGTCGCCGACGACGCGGATCTGGCCGGGGTTGGAGCTTCCGGTCGGGTTGATGTTCGCCAGCATGAAGGTGCCCCCGGGAGTGCCGTCGGTTACCCAGAGCTCCTCACCGTTCGTCCCGTCATCGGCCGCGAAGTAGACGGCGTTCCCGAATCGCACGAGCCCGGTCGGATTGGACTCCTCGGGGCCGGGATAGATGTCCACCAGCATCGTCGTGCCCGGCGCGGTTCCGTCGCTCACCCAGAGCTCACGGTGGTTCCTGGATGGAAGCCCATCGTCGGCGCGGAAGACCACGAGACCATCGAGCGCGACGAGGTGCATCGGGTAGGACCCGGCGCCGCCGTCGATGATGTCCTTCAGCATGAGAGTTCCCGTCTCCGTCCCGTCGCTGATCCACAGCTCGTTGCCTTCGGTGCTCGTGTACGCGTTGAAGAGCACCGTCCCATCGCTCCGCGTCAGGAACGCGGGATCTGAGCTGCCGAGCCCGGGGTTCGCATCGCGGACGAGCTCGGTGCCCTCCTCGGATCCGTCGGTGGACCAGAGCTCGCCCCCCTCGGTGCCGCCGTTGGCGCGGAAGAGCACGCGGCCGTTCAGCTCCCGGAACTCCCGTGGGTATGACCCCGACGTGCCCGGCGCGATGTCGGCGACCCGAACGGTGCCGGCGGCGGTGCCGTCGCTCACCCAGAGCTCGGCGCCGCCGGCGGGCTCGCCGGCGCTGAAGTAGAGGAGATCCCCGATCCCGCGGAGCCAGGTCGGGCTCGACGATCCGTCGGGATGGATGTCCTCGACCAGATACGCGGTGCCTGCGCTGAGCGAGGGCGACATCGCGAGCAGGATCGCGCCGAGGGCGATCCGGCGACCGGGCTCGGTGTGACGGGTCATTCTTCACCTCCGCTTGGTTGTCGTGGCAGCGCATCTCTCTGGGCGCGAGGCGGCGCGGTCGAGCGGGGTGCGCCGCGGTAGAGGGCAGGATGTGAGGCACACGCGCGGAAGCCTGTCTGGGAACTGGACGCAGTCCAGCCCCCGTTTGATACCGGTCGGGGGATCCGGGACCTGACCTGGACACTACTCCGAAGCCGTCGGAGATCCAGCGGGCCAGCGCCGGGGACGTGCTTGAACCGAGCATCGGTACCTGGTGCCGGCGAGCCGACGGTGACCCGAGGCGCAGGGCGGCCCTGCATCCCGTGACGCTCACTGCGTCCGCAACCTCGACGCGCGAAGGTAGAGCGGCCAGCGCACGACGTGTCGTGATCTCGCCTCCCCGCAGATCCTGTCGATCTCGGGGGCGAGTCGCGCCACGGGATCCTCGCCGTGCACGCGGATGTACGACTGAACGCCACTCCACGTCCGGACGAAGCCGAGAATCTCCGCCGCCGTCCAGTCGACCGACAGCACGGACGATGGAGCCGCGAGCATGCGGCCCGGCAGCACGATGCCCTCGTAGCGCTGGTCGACGAGTCGCGCACCGGGCGAGAAGTACGGCTGTACGACATCCCGGTAGAAGGACCACAGAACCTCATCGAAGGGCGCGGTGACGTGGGCCACGTGGTAGCTCCATGCCGCCAGCACGCAGTCGCGACGTGCGACTCGCTCCGCCTCGCGATAGAACGACGGCAGATCGAACCAGTGCATCGCCGACGCAGCGACGACCAGATCCACCGAGTCTGAAGGAAGGCCTGATTCCTCCGCACGGGCGACCCGATACGCGATGCGGGGATGGGGTCTGGCGTTGGCGATCTGAGCCGCGCTCGTGTCCGTTCCGATGACCCGATCGAAGTGAGCCGCCAGGCCCGACGCCGCCTGACCACTCCCCGTCGCGGTATCCCACGCCGTCTCGCATCCCCGGGCGACGGAGGCGAGCCATTCGAACAGCTCGTCCGGATACCCGGGACGTGACGCCGCGTAGGACTCCGCGTACGCGGAGTAGTCGGGAGGGTCGGTCATGCCTCGAGCCCTCCGCCTCGCCGGTCCGGTTGCAGAACCGGCCGCGGTCCCCTCTGCACGACGATGTCGACCATCGCCACGATCGCGGCCGTGATCACGAGACCGTCGGTCACCACGGTGTAGCGATCGTAGATCTCGGCCACGGCGCACGTGCCGAGCGAGACCGAGGTCGCGATCGCGCCGAGACCGAGGATCGAGCGACCCACGTCGTGCGATCGGTGACGTCGCCGCAGGGTGACCCCGAACCAGGCGACGATGGGCACCAGGAAAAGCACGCGCGCGTCGTAGGCTGCGTATCGCGCGCTGAGCAGGAGGCCGGAGCCGGTTGCCGGAAGGTCGGTGCCGAAGCCGTCACGGAGCACGTTCCGGAGAATCGGTACACGCCGATCGTTCTCGGTGCCCTGTAGTGCCTGGAAGTGCTTGGTATACCGCTCGTGCCCGAGCCAGTACCCGGTGAGACGCGACAGCACCCCGCGTACGTAGGCGCCGGGGTGATCCCGGATCGTCCCGACCGCAATCCGCCGCAGCTCACGGTTGGTGCGAATCTCGGGGTTCTCGCCGTGCGTCCACGTCCGGGCCAGCGCCTGTCGCAGGCCGTCACGAGAGATCATCTCGCGGAGTCGCGGGTTCTCGTAGTCGGCGCGGTTCCGGAGATCCAGCTGCACCGCGGGGCTGAGTGCGCTCCAGCGGAGCACGCTCGGGGAGAGCGAGGTGAGTGCGTCGGCGTACCCCTCGAAGATCTCGCGCGTCTCCGGATCCTGGATGCGCGACACGTCCACGTGCTCGCCGACGGTCCCGAAGAGCGTCCAGCCATCGAAGGCCGTGATCGTGAAGCCCCCATGGACGACCCGGTTCATCGCCGCGTAGGGGACGAGCAGACATCCCGCGCCGCAGGCCACGAGGACCAGGTCCGCGATTCGACGTCGGAACGTGCGCTGGGCGTGCGGCCACAGGACGAGTACCAGCACGGCCGGCCAGAGCGCGATCGATGCGGAGCGGGTGATTGTGGACATCGCGACCGTCACCCCGATGGCCAGCGGTGTCCACCGTCGCCAGCGTCCACCGAACAGGAGCGCGGACATGCACGTGATCCAGAGCACCGCCAGGCACTCAGAGAGGATCGTGTGTGCGTAGTAGACGTGGCGCGGCCAGAGGCCGACGAGAATGAACGTGACCAGCGGCGCACCCGCGCGCACGCGTGAGGACCACGTCGAACCCGCGTGAGCGGCCGACGACTCTCCATCGGTCTGGCCACCGCCGGTCGCGACGCCAACGATGGATGCGGCAAGGGCGCCGGTCGCGAGGGTAGAGAGAACCTGGACGAGTACGATCATCCAGAGCTCTCTCACGATCAGCAGCGGAGCGAACAGCATGAGCGCGTAGCCGAGCGGCGACTTGAGCGACGGCACCGGCTCCAGCATCGTGCGGAGGTAGCCGATCGAGTCACCCAGCATGTAAAAGGGGTGCGGATCCGCCAGCCAGAGGAGCGCGTGGGCCAGCACGAGGAAGCTCGCCGCCATCACCCACGCACGGCGCGAGGCGGAGCAGCGGATGGGGGACACGTGACGGGGTGCGGGTAGAGAGCGGGCCGGGTGCTCCGGGAGCGATCGTGAACCCGTTGTGTCCGAGGACGCGAACGACCTCACGACACCTCCCATCGTCGAAGACGAGCGAGCCGCCGAGCCGTGTCGGGTGTTCACTGCTCCCGTACGGACGACGGGGCGCGTGGGGCGGGCGTCGTGATCCGCGCTCCCCGCCTCGCCCCTCCTACGAGCTTCGCTGCCCGGCGGTCCTCGGTCAACGATTCAAGCCGCGGGTGGCCGCGGCGACCCCCTCGGCCCGAGACGGCGTCATCCGTGCGGCACCTCCACCTCGGTTTGCGGGTGCCGTAGGGGGGTCGATCGCGTCATGTGCGGGGGACTCTCGACCTCGGCCCGGGAGGAAGGCCGAGCACGCCAGGGTCCGAGGATGACCGCCGATCACCTCAGCTTCAGCACGCGGATGGTCGCTCCGGCGCCGATCGCCCTCGCAAAGTAGACACCCGGTGCCACCTCGACGCCGCTGGCATCGCGACCATCCCAGTGCACGGCGGCGTCGCGACCGGTCGCGTCCAGGGAACGAACGACGCGTCCGGCTGCGTCGAAGACCTCCAGCCGCCGCGTATCCGAGGCGATCCGGAACGACGTCGTCCGCCGGAACGGGTTGGGCGCCGCCTGGATCGGCGTGGACAGGGTCGCGCTCGCGATCGACGGGGTATCCACGATCTCGACCGGATCCAGGAGAAGGGCCCGCTGGCCCGTCACGCCGGGAATGAACCCGCTCACGGCGATCTGACTCGCATCGTTGATCCCGCCCGATCCGACGAAGACGAACTGCCAGCCGTCGGGGACCAGCTGGTCGAGCTGCTGCAGCTCGCCATCGCGGTAGACGAATGGAACGAGGTTCCGATCCGCGTTCACGCTCATTCCAACCACGACGCCGTCGGCGTTGACTCCACTGGCCCAGCTCGTCGCCTCCTCTTCGGTCGGCGTTCCGTCGGCGAGCGTTCCGAGGTCGAGATACAGCTCCGCATCTCGCCAGATGGCGGCGCGAACGGCCGGGCCCAGACCACCCCCCCTCGGGAGGCGGATCGAGCCGGCGATGTCGCCGTTGTCGTGGATGTAGTTGGCGATGTTGTTCAGGCCGGGGTGAAACGGGGGAAGCCGCGTGACGGTGCCCTCGTTCCAGAGCACGGCGAACTGCTGGAGGCCATCGACGTCGGTGGTCGATCCGCCGACGATCTGGCCGGCGTTGTTGATCCAGGTAGCCTGCCCCAGCGTCCCTCCCAGGAGCGGCAAGGGTGTCATGACGCCGCTCTCCCACAGGAACGGGCGGGACTCGAGGTCACCGGCGAGCTTGGTCCATCCCACGATCTGGTCGAGATCGTTGATCGCGTACGCCGCGGATCGGCTGCCACCGAGCGTGCCGAGGCGTTCGATGTGTCCACGTGAACCGCCAGGCGTCCAGAGGAACGCGTCGCCGTTCTCGTGTACGGTACCCAGCTTGCCGACGGCATGCCCCAGCGCATTCACGCCGAGAAGATCACTGCGCGACAGTCCACCTGGGGTCCCGATGAAGACGGTGGACGTTCCGTCGAAGACGAACCCCTCGTCGTGATCACCCACCTCCGAGTACCCGACCGCGAAACCGCCACTCTGGCTCAGGGACCACGTCTGGTTGATGGTGCCGTCGGCTCCCATGTCGGTGACCGTGTACGCGTGCTCCTGGGCCGAGACGGCCAAGACTGGCAGAAGCGCGATGACTGCGGTACGGATGAGAGAAGTTGTGGACATGATACTGATCCTTTCACTCACCACCGACTGTACAGGAACACGCGACGATGAGCACCGGGTTGCGCGAATCTCGGGAACTGCGTCGCCTCGAGACGCAGACTATGACCGAAGCGAGCCCGAGTCATCACGGGAGCATCACCTTTGTCTTCGCCGAGTATCACTCTCGAGTGGGGCATGGTCCGCGGTGTCTCTGGCATGGTCCGACGGGACGAGATACAGGTCGGGCATGACGTTCGCCGCAGGGCTCGGAGCTGGCCGGCGTGCGACCCTCCGCGGAGTCGGCTCACGTGTCGGATCGGCCACGCGTCGACGGCCGAGGAGGTGGCGCGATGTGGAGCCGTGGCCTCCGGAATGGGGTAGAGTGGGCGACGGGCGTTGCGAAGGAGGGACCGATGGCGAGATCGCCCAGGTTGACCCGCAGAGTTCCGGACGTCGATCGCGACGACCGATCCACGGCCCGCACGGCCTCCCGCTGGGTCGCGATCGTCGCTCTCGGATCCAGCGTGGCCTGCAACCCGGCCCCGCCTGCCTTCGATGTCGAGGTCTGCGTCAACCCGGATGGCACCGCAACCCCGACCTGGTCCGAGGGGATCGCGGTCGCCATCGGCACCGAGCGCGCGAAGGAGCTGGAAGCGGAGCGGCAGCCCCTGACACCCGAGGAGCTCGCGTGGCTCCAGGTGGTGAGGGAGTCGCTGCCGGGGCTCGCGGCTCGCGCGCGCGAGATGGCGACGTGGTTCGACCTCGAGCCGTTCGACGCCACCGTTGCCGTGGGCAACCGCGGGTCATCCGACGCATTCGGCTGGGTCCCCGATCACATCGGCATCAACCTCACGGCGGTGCGCGGGACGTACGGCCCGGTGGATGACGGCTCCGTCGATCGGATCACGCGCATCCTCGCGCACGAGTACATCCACCTCCTGACCTATGCCTTCTACCCCGATCACCGGGATCGACGGGACACCCCCTTGAACCGGATGCTGTGGACGATGTTCTTCGAGGGGATCGGGGATTACATCTCCGTCTCACCGAGGTGGTACGCCGACGAGGGTGGAGCGTACTCGCCGGTGACCGCCCGGACGCTTCGACGCCTGGAGCCGTTCTTCGTCGAGCGGCTCGAGGCCGCCGTCGACGCGAGTCCGGCGGAGGAGCCGGAGATTCGGCGCGGCATCTCCATGGGCAGGTTCGACGAGAAGTGGGGATCGCTTCCGGTGGCGCTCTGGCTTCACAGCGAGGCCAGGATCCGTGGAGAGCGCGACGCCCTGGAGGAGATGATCCGCGCGGAACGCGAGGGCGTACTGCCCCTGGCGTTGCGCCACGTCTCCGAGGAGCTGAGGCCGAGGCTCGACGCTGTGGCCGCCTCGACCGCTCGCTGAGGCCCCCGGCATTCGCCACTTTGACGCTCGCCGGGAGCTGTGCCAGACTACCCCGTTCCGGATCAAACCCGAGGTTGAGCCGTGTACGAGAGCGAGGTCGACGGCCACACGGTCGACGCGTCCGAGATCCCGAGCGAGGTGCGGGACCGGTTTCGGGATGCCGTCGACGCCGTCGCCACCCGTACCATCCTGCCGTGGGGCGAGCACTGCACGGAATGTGCGATGCCGTCGTGCTTCGAGACGTGCGCGCTCTACGCGGCACGACCCGACGGCAAGTGCCGCCGCTTCACGAACGGTGTGGAGCGCGTCGTCGGCACGGGAGGGATCGGGCCGTACGTCCTGAAGATCTCGTTCCGACGCTGGGGACAGCTCCACGCGATCGGCAACACGCACCTCTTTCCGGCCCCCGAGGCGGCGCGGATCGAGCGCCGCGACGTCCGGACGGCGGGGATCCTCCACGCGCTGCCCCTGCCCGCCACCCTCAGGCGACGCGTGACCCGATGGCGGAGCCGGAGCAAGAGCGACGCGGCTCGCGAGCTCGCCCGCGGTCCGGGTAGCCCCGACTCCTTCCTCCTCGAGGTGTACAACCCGAACGAACAGACGATACACCTCACGTTCACGGTGCGCCCCAAGACGGACAGCCCGGTCCCCTTTCAGGAGCGGCTCGCCCTGGAGCCCGGCTTCACCCGCCACCGCATCGCGGTGGCCCGGATCTCGGCGCGCGTGGACCTGTCGCGGAGCTTCGTGATCGACCTCCTGCCCAACGAGGTACCGGAAGGGACGACGCTCTACTTCGGGGCGATGGACTTCGTCACCGAGCCCTCGCGGACGACGTCGACGGGCAAGCCCTGCAAGTGCGTGGTGTGGGACCTGGACAACACCGTCTGGGAGGGGATCCTGGTCGAGGACGGCATCGACGGGCTCGTGCTGCGACCCGGGATCGAGGACGTGTTCCGTCGTCTCGACGAGCGGGGGATCCTGCACTCGGTCGTCAGCAAGAACGATCCCGAGCCCGCGATGGCGGCGCTGGAGCGATTCGGGCTCGCCGAGTACGTGCTCGTCCCCCAGATCTCGTGGGATCCGAAGGGCGCGATGGTGGCCCGGGTCGCCGACGCGTTGAACATCGGACGCGACACGCTGCTCTTCATCGACGATTCCCCGTTCGAGCGAGCGGAGGTCGCGTCGGTGTGTCCCGAGGTGCGTATTCTCGACGCGACCGAGTACGCCACGCTGCCCGATCGACCGGAGTGCCGGGTCCCGGTCACTGAGGACTCGCGCCGACGGCGCCAGCTCTACCGCGAGCAGGCGGTGCGCGCGGAAGCCGCCGTCGGATTTGGCGACGACTACTTCGAGTTCCTGCGCGAGTGCAACCTGGAGCTCACGCTCTCGCCGCTGGGGCCCGAGAACATCGCACGCGTTCACGAGCTCACGCAGCGCACGAACCAGATGAACTTCTCCGGGCGTCGCTATACCGTCGACGAGCTGCGCGAACTCGGTGAGAGCCCCGACCACGATACCTACGTCATGCGGTGTCGAGACCGCTTCGGCGACTACGGCACGGTGGGCTTCGCCTGCATCGACGTCCGCGAACCGCGTCTTCTCGATCTCACGTTCAGCTGTCGCGTGCAGAGCAAGCGTGTCGAGCACGCGTTCCTCACCGAGGTGCTGCGCCGATACCTTCCGGATGCGAACCCGGGGCTGCTCGTCTCGTACAAGCGAACCGACCGCAATGCTCCGTCGGGGCGCGTGTTCGACGACTTCGGGATGGAGCGCATCCGGTTCGATGCCGACGGGACGGAGACGCTCCTGTTCGAGCGTTCGCGTGAGATACCGGACGACGCGTTCGTCCGGATCTCGGAGACGAACGTGATCAGGACATGATCCGCCGGGTCGTTGCGGGTTCGCGCACGCGCATGCGGGGTGCCGTCCACCGACGGCTTGCGCGGCGACCAGCCGACGTCGATCTCGACACGCCGGTCGTCTCGTTCACGTTCGATGACGCGCCCCTGTCCGCATACACCGTGGGGGCTCGGGCGCTCGATCGTCACGGCTGGCGCGGCACGTTCTACGTCGCGGGAAGCCTGCTCGGGAAGGAGTACGGCGACGAGATCGCGCTCGACGTGGAGGACGTCGCTGCCCTTCACGCCTCGGGCCACGAGGTCGGCTGTCACACGTTTTCTCACACGCCTCCCGCGGGCCTCGCTCGCGCCGAGGTGGCGAGCGATCTGGCTCGCAACGCGGTGCGGCTCGGCGAGCTGGTGCCGGGCCTGACTCTGGCGAGCTTCGCCTATCCGTTCGGCGAGGTCACCGTGGCCCTGAAACGGGAGGTCCGTGCGCGATTCTTCAGCGCCCGCGGCATCCGATCGGGAGTCAACGCGGGTACGGTCGATCTGATGCTGCTTCGGGCCAACCGCCTCTACGGCGCCGATCCGGACCTCGAGCTCGTCGACCGGCTTCTCGACGACGCCCACCGCCAGAGAGGCTGGATCATCTTCTACACGCACGACGTCGCCGAGCGACCCGGCCGATACGGCTGCACGGCCCGTCATCTCGAAGCCGTGATCGAGCGCGTACGCACGTCCGGCGCCACCGTCCTTCCGGTCCGGGACGCCGTGACGTCCGCGACGACGACGTAGTCACCGCGCGACGACGCCCGTCATCCGCGCCATCGATCTCGAATGGAGTCGAGACCGCGGCGCTCCTCGGGTCTCAGAAAGGCGGGTGAAAGGGCCAGCGCGGCGGCCCCCACGAGAAGGACCACGCGCCCGGGTAGGTGCACGGCGGCGGGTAGGTGCAGCGAGAGCCAGTCGCCCGCGAGCACCACCAGCCCCGACACGACGAGGATGAGTCCCACGCGTCGCCACTCGTACGGAATCGGATGCAGCCGGTGCCCGAACGCGGCCACGAGCCCGGCGAGGACGAGGTGGGCGGCCACGGTGCTGAGGGCGGCGGCTTGCATGCCGTGCGTCGGGATGAAGAGCACGTTGAGCGTCAGGTTCACGGCCAGCCCCGCGAGAGCGGCCACGGTGATGCGGCTCGTCCGCCCGGCCAGGCTCACGCCCGAGTTCAGCACATAGGTGGAGAGCTGAATCACGCCCGCCAGCGCCACCCACGGCATGATGGTCTCGGCGGCGGCGTAGCTGTCGGTGGCGAGGACGCCGAGCAGCTCGCGACGAAACAGGGCGATCCCGCACCCGACGAAGGCCCCGGTGGCCACCGCGGCGACGAGAACCCGGGCGATGACGCGATCGGCGCCGACCCGTTGAGACAGCGGCCACATGACCGTGGGCCAAGCCAGGAGGAAGGGCTGGGTGATGAACACGTTCAGGAGCCGGCTGATGCGATAGCCCGCCCCGTAGACACCCACCTCGTCCAGCCCCCGGAAGTGGCGCAGGAGCCAGATGTCCGACCACTCGATGAGGAACCCGGCCACCGCGGAGAAGGCGATCGGCGTGCCGAAGGTCACGAGGTCGCGGATCACCCGGTTCGAGACATGCCGGACGCGCGACACCAGGAACCACACCGCCACCGCGTAGACGAGCCCGTTGGCCAGCGCCTGGGCCGCGAGCACGCCCTCCACTCCGCGTCCCAGTCCAGCCACGAAGTAGATCGCCAGCGAGAGCACCAGGACGAAGCGCGTGAGCGAGATGCCGACGAAGAGACCGGCCTTGCTCTCGGTCCGGGCCCACGAGAGCACCGTGAGCATGCCGATCTCGAACCACATCGAGGCCAGCACCAGGCTGATCAGGGGCGCCAGGGAGGGGTCTCCGACGAGGATCCCCGCCAGTGGACGCCGGCACAGGTATCCGATCGCGAAGAACGCCGTCGCCGAGATCGAGAGCACGGCGAACGAGGATCCGATCACGGCGTTCCGCCGCTCCGGCGCCACCCGGTTGTAGGTGCGGACGAACGCGCTGTTGAAGCCGAGGCCGCCGATCGTGGTCAGGAGGCCGGCCAGTGCCTGGAGAGCGAAGATGCTACCCAGCTCGTCGGTGCTGAGGACGCGGGTGTAGAGCGGGATGAGAACGAACCCCGCAAGCCGTCCCGCGAGGGCGCCGGTGGCGTAGACCGCCGATCGACGGACGACCGCGGACAGGTTCTCCAGCGTGCTGGCCGGGGAGTCCGTCACGGCGTCGTCACCATGGCGTCGAGGGTTCCGGCCTCGTCGGCCCGCGTCTCGGAAAGGCCGGCGCCTCCGGCCGACGTTTCATCCAGCGATTGCCGACGCACGACGCTCTCCTTCATGGCGGTTGGATCGAGCTGGCAAGGCGCGCATGATACAGCACGCCGTGGCGGCACCTCAGCGATCGAGCGCGTCGTTCGCGGGCTCTCGATCGAGCGCGTCGAGCTGCGCCCGGGCCTCGACCACGGAATCCGCATCGGGGCCATGCGCCGCCTCGAGCAAGGCGACCGCCCGCCCGTACAGCGATCGGGCCGACTCCAGGTCGCCGGCGAGCACGTGGTTCTCGGCGAGCTGCCTCAAGCCGGAGGCCAGCCTCGGCGAATCCGGACCGAAAGCCGCCTCCTGGACCTCCAGAACGTGTTCGCGAAGAGGCCGCGCGAGCGAGACCTCTCCCTGTTTCTCGAGGAGCCACGCCTTGTTCGATTCGAGGATGGCATAGTCGACGTGTTCCCGACCCACGGCATGGTCGGCGATGTCCAACGCCTCCTCGAAGAGCGGCGCGGCTTCATCGAGCCGATCGGAGGCGACGTACACCGTCGCGAGGTTGTCGAGCGTCCACGCCAGGAGCTGGTGATCCGAAGGCAGAGTCTTGCGCCGGATGTCGAGCGCCTTGCGCAGGTGTTCCTCCGCGCTCGCGTACCGCTCCATCCGCTTGTAGAGGAGCCCGAGGTTGTTGTGGGTGTAGGCGAGGTCGGGATGCTCGGGGCCCAGGGTCTCGACCTTGATCGCGAGCGATTCGAGGTAGGTCGTCTCGGCTTCCTCGTCCCGACCCTGGCGGCGGTACACCTCGGCGAGGTTGTTCTTGCTGCTGCCGATGGAGGGGTGATCGTCACCCAGCGTACGCGTGCGGATGTCGATCGCCCTCCGGAGCAACGTCTCCGCCTCGGCGTACTGCAGACGTGCCATCTTGACGTTGCCGAGGTTGTTGCATGCCTGGGCGACGCGTTCGTCGTCCGGACCGAACGCTTGCTCGAACTCCATGAGTGCGAGCGTCAGGGCCGAGTCCGCGGCCGCCTGCCGCCTCTGGTGCCAGTACAGCGTCCCGAGCGCGTCGAGACCTTCCGCGACCTGGAGGTGCCTGCCCGGCGAACGTTCGGCCCGCTCCAGAGCGCGATTCAGCGTCGATTCCGCCTCGGCGAAGTGACCCTGCTGAATCTGGACCCACCCCACCTTCACCATGATGGAGGGGACCTCGACGTGCTCCTCGCCGTGAACGTCGATGTGTGTCGCCAGCGCGCTCGTCAAAAGGCGCTCGGCCGGCTCGAGAAGGCCGAGCTCGAGGTACGTGATGCCCATGGTCTCCTGTAGCTCGGCGCGGATCTCCGGCTCGCTCGCGAGCTCGCGGTCGATCCGCTCGCTTCCGGCGTCGAGGAGCTCACGCGCGGTTAGCTCCTCTCCCCGGGCGACCGCGGGGTGCGACGCCTCGAAGAGCTCCTTCAGGAAGTCCGATACCCGCTCGGAGGTCTCCGCGCGCCGCGTCGCGTCCTGCTCGGCGATCAGCGCGCGGGAGAGGTTCGCGTCGGCCCGTCCGTAGAGAACGCTCATCCACACCGCGAATCCGATCAGCGCCACGAGAAGCGTCGTGGCCAGTGCCGCCTCCGCCCGATGACGTCGGACGAGCTGTCGGAGCTGGTACATCGTGCTCTGAGGGCGGGCCAGAATCGGCAACGCGGCGAGGTAGCGTCCGACGTCGTCGGCGAGCGCGAGCGCGCTCTGGTACCGCTGGTCTGCCTCCTTGGCCAGGGCCTTGACGGTGATGACCTCGAGGTCCGCGTCGACGCGTCCGCGAAGCGGCGCCGGGGGGGTATCACACACCACCCGCATGGCTTCCATCAGCGACAGTGACTGGACGTCGTACGGGTGCTTCCCGGTGAGCAGGAGATAGAGAACCACCCCGAGCGCGTAGACGTCGGTGCGCACGTCGACACCGTCCCGATCACCGCGTACCTGCTCGGGGCTCATGTACTGAAGCGTCCCTCGCACGTGTCCCGGCTGCGTCACGAGCGATGCCTCGTCTCCCTCGTCGAGCACGCGAGCGAGGCCGAAGTCCATGACCTTGACTCCGGCGACCATCGGCTCGGACGTGCCGGAGCCGGAAGCCGGTGGCGTCACGAAGATGTTCGCGGGCTTGAGGTCTCGGTGAACGATGGCATGCTGGTGCGCACAGTGAACGGCGAGACAGATGCGACGAAAGAGCCGGAGGTCGCTCTCCAGTCGCGCCCGCGAGGACTCACCCGGAGAGCGCTCACGGGCCAGGTGATCGTCGAGAGGCACGCCCCTCACGAGCTCCATGGCAAAGTAGAGCTGACCGTCCGCGGCCCGCCCCGACTCGTGAATCGTCGCGATGTCGGGGTGATCCAGCCGTGCCAGGGCCTCGATCTCGCGGCGGAAGAGGCGCACGCGGATCTCGTCCTGCGAGCCGCCGCGAATCACCTTGAGCGCCACCCGGCGGCGGGGGTGCTCCTGCTCGGCCTCGTAGACGACGCCCATCCCTCCCGCGCCGAGCCTCCGGATGATGCGGTACCTCCCGATTCGCTCGGGGAGGGGCCCGTCGATGTCGTCGTCGTGTCTCGGGCCGTCGTCGTGTGCCGGAGGCGCCACACGCAGCTCCGACGTCGCCGGGCTTCTCGAGAGCAGATCGACGATCTCTTCCCGGAGCGCCTCGTCGTCGCCGCACTCCCGCTCGAGCAGCTCTCGCCGCTGGGTATCGCCGAGAGGCAGGGCCCGAGCAAAGAGCTCACGGACCCGACGATGGCGCTCGTTCACCCGACGTCCCCGGGGTGTCCGAGCTCACGCGCGAGCCACGAGCGACAGAACTGCCAGCGGCGCTCCACGCTGCGGCGGGACGCGCCGAGCACGTCCGCCGTCTCTCCCACGGTGAGGCCCGCGAAGTACCGCAGCATCACGACCTGGTAGTCGTCGGCGTCCTCCTCTTCGAGCTTCGACAGCGCCTGATCGAGGGCCAGGAGATCCTCGGGGGAGGCCTCGTCGACGCGGACGACGTCATCGAGAGGCACCGACCGGAGACCGGCCCCCCGCTTCGCCGTGCCCTTTCGTCGCGCCTCGTCGATGAGGAGGTTCCGCATGGAGCGCGCTGCGGCGCAGAAGAAGTGATGGCGGCCGTTCCAGGAGACCTGCTGCTGTTCGACGAGGCGAAGATAGGCCTCGTGCACGACCGCCGTGGTGTCGAGCGTGTCCCCGACGGGCAGGCGCGCGCGCTGGGCGGCGGCCAGCCGCCGAAGCTCCGAGTAGACCGTGGAGAAGACCCTCTCCTCGGCCTGCGCATCGCCCCCCGCCGCGAGGTTGAGGAGCTGTGAGATGGGTATCGAATCCCCCATGGTGCCGGGAGGATAACACGTGCCCCCGGAGGGCCATAGACGCGCCGCGAGCCACGATCCGGAGAATCTTCTCGAGAATCTTGGCGGGGTCTGGCCCGGATCTCGATTCCCCACTTGAGCAATGGCACGCCCGCCACCGCGAGGGTGCACCTCGCATCTCACGACAGGAGCAGTCCCGAGTGGGGGATACAGGCTCCAGGACCATCGGAGGCAGTCTCATGATCCGGAATCGTCCAAATGCGGTGCTCGACCGCTTCGCGCTCACGGTCACCTGTCTGGCGGCCGCGTCGGCCGTCGGGGTGTCCGCCGTCTCGGCGCACGTCATCGACAACTTCGAGCAGGGAACGTTCGACGTGCTCGCTCCGGCGGGGGCATCGGCGTCGGGCTCGCAGTTCGCGCTCAACCCGTTCAACTGCATCGCCGGCAAGAGAGAGGTGACCGTCACCTCGCACAGCGCCTCGCAGCCGGCGAGCGCCGGCCTCAGCCTGTCGCCGCAGGATGACGAGGTCGCCTCGGTCATGCCGGACGAGGGGGGCATCGTCTCCCTGGTCTACGACATCGGCGCGGACACGGACATCACCGTGGGGGGGACCCGGGATCGCATCCGACTGTCCCTGAGCGTCGCTCCCGACGGCGGCGGCGCCGACGTCGGTGAGGTCCGGCTGTCGCTCAGCGACGACACCGGGGCGCACCAGTCGGTCTCGCTCCCGTTCGGCGGCCCGGGGAACGTCGACTTCTGGCTCTCGGACTACCCGAGCGTGAACCTCGTGAACGTCCAGCGCGTGGATGTCGACCTGATCGCGTACCGTGCCGGCGACTACCACGTTCGCGACATCCGTACCGTCAAGCTGGGAACGCCGCTCGTCTACATCCCGGTGGGATCCACCGAGGTGTCCGGTCCCGGCTATCCCACCGAGCCGCTCCTGTGGGAAGGCATCGCCGATCCCGAGGGGGAGACGGCGCCGGGCGGCGCGCTGGCGCTGAAGATCTCGGACGCACAGGTCGATCCGTCGATCCCCTGCGACGACTTCTGCGACGGCGTGCCCTACGGCCTCTTCACGCTGCCCGCCGAGGTTCCCGGACACTCCGAGGCGTGGGTGCGCTTCGAGGGCGGCTTCAACGACGTGTTCCCCGCCGAGCAGACGCTCAGCTTCCAGCTCTCGTTCGAGCCTCCGGCCGATCACACCTACGGAGAGCCGATCTGGAACTCCGTGTGGGTCAACGGCGGGTTCATGGTGGAGATGTCGATGGAGCTCTTCGACGGATCCGGAACGTCGCTCGGCATGACGGAGCACCACGTCATGGGCGATCTGATGAACGACCTGTCGCCGGTGCTGTCGGACTTCGTCCCGAGCGTCGTCTCCGGGAACGACCTGCATCTGGTGCTCGGTCTGACGCAGGTCACCGGGAGAGTCCGCGGCACGGGCGATTCGACCTCCCGGTCGTCCGAGGACGCCGGGACGGCCGTCCTGGCCCTGCGCGTCGAGAGCACGGCATCCGCGGAGGTCGTCCTGGACGTGCCCGGCGCGGCGGCCGTCATGCCGCAGCTCACGGCTCGCCCCACGGTGATGCGGACGCAGACCACATTCGACCTCGCGGGTACGGCGGATGTCGCGCGGAGCCTCGACATCTACGACGTGGCCGGACGCTCGGTGCGCTCGCTCTCGGTGCCGGCCGGCTCGACGCTGGCCCGGTGGGACGGACGAACCACGGGCGGCATTCGCGTGAGTCCCGGCGTCTACATCGCGCGCGTCGCCGGAGCTCGGGGCGGCGCGGGCGCACGGCTCGTGGTCGTTCGTTGATATGGAACGACCCTGTCAAGGGCACTGATTCGTGATCCCAGGGGGCGGCGGAGGCCGCCCCGTTCTTGTTTTGTACCGGTTTGTTGGAAGAGCTCGAGACACCGCGGGGTGATGGCGGCTTCGACGACGAGTCACGCTGATGTTCGCGGGTTGAGCCGGCGTCCCGGCCAGAGCCGCATGACTGTGATCCGTCGGGAGGTTGCGCCCTCTAGCATCGTGGGTTCGGGAACGACATTCCGTACCACATATCGAAGTCGCGCGCTGTCTCCAGATCGTGCCATCGGTCCGACGGTGCCTCGAGCCAGTGGTCATGTTCGGTTTGTCCCTACGCTGCGGGCCGGACGCTCGGATGGAGCACGGCCCAGAGGTATCCCACCAGTTCACGTGCCATGGCCACGATGGTCTTGGGGTGTGGCTTCCCGCGTATCATCATCCGTTTGTAGTGAGCATGGAGCCGCTCTTGTGAGCGATTGGCAATGGCAATGACCCAGGCGGGTTGATCCTCTCGTCGACGAGCAAGCGGCCCCGAGATCGACGGACGATGACGATGGTGCCAGGCCGCTTCGACCAGAAGCCGGCGAACGTGTCCGTTGCCGGTCTTGGTGACGGGTCCACGATCGGTCCGCTCGCCACTGGAGTGTTCACTGGGAACCAGCCCGAGGTAGGCCGCCAGGGCCCGTGCGGAGCGGAAGCGACGGAAGTCGTGGAGCTCGGCCACCAGGCTAACCGCGGTCACCGTGTCGATCCCCCGGAAGCACCGGAGCCAGGACACCGGATCTCGATACGGCTCCTGCTGACCACAGCGCTCCATCTCGCGCTCGAGCTGGGCTCGACGCTCGGTGAGCTGATCGACGGCGAGGAGGTAGGAGTCGAGCGTGGCTTGAGCGGCCGGATCCTCGAACCGAAGCGTGCGCAGCCACGCCATGTGCCGAGAGCCCCAGTGAACCACGCCGGGTTTGCCGGAGGGTGTATTCCTTGAGAGGATACCTCCATGGCAAGACCAAGCAAGTACTCCCCCGAGGTGCGTGAGCGAGCGGTGCGGCTGGTGCGGGAGCATGAGAGCGAGCACGACTCGCAATGGTCGGCGATCCGCTCGATCGCCTCGAAGATCGGCTGTACGGCCGAGACGCTCCGGAAGTGGGTCCGTCAGGCCGAACGAGACCAGGGCCTTCGCCCCGGTCTGACGACGGACGAACAGAAGCGCCTGAAGGAGCTCGAGCGGGAGAACCGCGAGCTGAAGCGCGCGAACGAGATCCTGAAGAAGGCGTCGGCGTATTTCGCTCAGGCGGAGCTCGACCGCCGAGCGAAGTGATGGTGTCGTTCATCGACGAACACCGAGATGAGTACGGAGTCGAGCCGATCTGCGCGGTGGTGCCGATCGCTCCGTCGACTTACTACGACCAGAAGGCCCAGGAGCGCGATCCTGGACGCCGCTCAGCCCGACGCCGACGCGATGATGAGCTGCGCGAGGAGATCCTCCGGGTTCGCGGTGAGGGCTTCAACGCCGTCTACGGCGTCCGGAAGACGTGGAAGGAGCTGACGCGTCGTGGCATCGCGGTCGCTCGCTGTACGGTCGCGCGTCTGATGCGTGCGATGGGGCTTCGCGGGGCGGTTCGTGGGCGTAAGTTCAAGACGACCGTCGGCGATGACTCGCTCTCGCGACCCGCTGATCTGGTGGACCGGAACTTCAAGGCCTCGGGACCCAACCAGCTCTGGGTGGCGGACCTGACGTACGTGGCGACCTGGCGAGGGTTCGCGTACGTGGCGTTCGTGATTGACGCGTTCTCGCGTCGGATCGTGGGATGGAGAGCATCGAACTCGCTTCGCACCGATCTGGCGCTGGATGCGCTGGAGCAGGCGATCTACGACCGTGGGAGCCGCCTCGACGGCTCTCTGGTTCACCACAGCGATCGCGGCAGTCAGTACCTGTCGATTCGCTACACCGAGCGGTTGTCCGATGCCGGCATCGAGCCGTCGGTGGGCAGCAAGGGAGATTCGTATGACAACGCCCTGGCCGAGACGATCATCGGCCTGTTCAAGACGGAGGTGATCCACCGGCTCGGTCCGTGGCGCAGCCTCGAACAAGTCGAGTTCGCCACACTCGAGTGGGTATCCTGGTTCAACACCCAACGACTCCTCGAGCCGATTGGCGACATCCCGCCGGTCGAGTACGAGGAGATGTTCTACGCAGGTGGCAGGACCGAGGAAGACCACCCGGACCGCGAGCTTCGCTCGCTTTCTGTATCAGCGCGACTGAAGGACGATTCAAGAAGAGAGAAGAAGCCCGTGCACGACGACGCCGCCGAGGCGGTGGTCGTCAACTAACCAGCTCTCCGGAGAACCCGGTACGGTTCACAGTGGTGCTTGCTTCCGCGGAAGATGCACTGACGACGAAGCAGGAACTTGCCCAGCCGATGCCGGGTCCGGCACAGATCCTCCCGGACGTCCGCCCGACAGCGGCACAGATCGCGGAGCGCCTCGTCCTGCTCGTTCGGCGGATGCACCTCGGTCGAGAGCCCGGCGCGGAACAGCTCCGCCAGCTTGCGAGCATCCCGACGATCGGTCTTGATCCGGCCTCCCGGACGCCGCGGGATCAGCGACGGGACCACCACTGTGCATGAGATGCCCCACTCGGTCAGCCGGCGCTGGGTCCCGTAGCCGGTGGGACCAGCCTCGTAACACACCGCCAGATCCCCCGGAGCCTCGCGCTCGAGCCGACGCGCCAGTCGGCGCACCGCCTCCACCGTGTGCGGCTCCTGCCACTGCAGAACCCGATCCGACCCCGGCACCAGGACGGCCACCTGGACCGTCCGTTTGTGTGTGTCCAGACCGACGAAGGTGGTATCGTTGGACACGACCGGCTCCTTTCGTATGCGGCTCTGGTGCCGCAAGGCGCTAACCCGCGATCTACCGGGGCTTCGACCCCCGTATGTCGGCTGCTTGCAGCACGACCTTACGATCGCGAGCCGGTCGTTCCATACTGTCTAGCCGACTGCTCGCAACTCGAGAGAAGCTCGGATCGGGGGGCGCCGCTCGGCGCCCCTCTTTTTTGGGATCGAGGCGGCTCGGGCTCGACCCCTGTCCTGGGTCGACCGGCCGCCACCCGGACGCGCCGCTCGCCGCGCGTCCGACGGGTGCCGTTCCGGTCACACCGCCCCGGCGGTCTGCTACCATCTACGAACCGACATCCCCGCGCCCATGACGAGCGAAACCCGAGGTATCCCCATGATCCGGCACGCCTTTCGTGCGGTGACGGCCGTCGCCGTGCTGACCACCGCCGTCCTCCCGCCGTCGTTCGCGGACGAGCCCGTCGGGCTCGATCGGATGGCGCAATGGTTCCAGGAGCATCCGGAGCAACGGTCCCGGCCGAGCAGCGGCTGGAAGCCCTTTCAGCGCGCGGTCTGGTTTGCGGAGACGCACGGCGCCGTCAACGGCGCCGACGCGGCGCGCCTCCGTCGCGATGCGTTCGCCGCGGCGCGCGCGCGCATCGACGCCGCACCTCGGGGCGCGGGGTGGTTCGCCGCCGGACCCGCGGAGTTCTCGGGGCGGGCGCTCGCCATCGATTTCCATCCGCTGGATCCGAGCACGGTCTTCGTCGGCACCGCGTCGGGCGGGCTGTGGAAGACCACCGACGGCGGAGCGACGTGGATACCCACCACCGACGATCTCCCTACGCTCGCGGTGGGTGGGGTGTGCGTTCTCGCGTCGGACCCCGACGTGGTGCTGATCGGCACCGGCGAGGGAACGGGCGTCGGCTTCGTCACGGCAGGGCTGGGCATCTTCGGCATCGGCCTCCTGAAGTCGACCGACGGCGGGCTCACCTGGGGCCCGACGTCGCTCACCTATCCCCGGAGCGGACCTCACGGCTTCAACATCATCGTGGACAACCCGACCACCGGGACCGTCCTCGCCGCGGCCAACGACGGTCTGTGGCGATCCAGCGACGAGGGAGACACGTGGACGCGCGTCCTCGACGACGGCAACTTCTTCGATGTGAAGTGGAAGCCCGGCGACCCGAGCACGGTGTACGTGTCCAAGGGACGGGACCCGTTCCTGCACTCCCAGAACGACAACGGCGTCTTCGTGTCGACCGACGACGGACTCACGTTCACGCTCGCGGGCTTCGGGCAGCCCGACGGCAGCCTCATCGGCAACACGCGCATCGCGGTGACCGTGGCCGATCCCGAGGTCATCTACGCGCACTACGTCAGCCGGACGTCTCAGCGCACGCTCGGCATCTATCGCAGCACCGACGGCGGAGCAAGCTGGCTGCTCCGTCACGACGCCACGAACATGACCGGCGGGCAGGGCTGGTACAACTGCGTGATCGCGGCCGATCCGAACGACGCGGACCGCGTGATCACCGGGGGAGTGGCGCTGTACGTATCCGACGACGGGGGTCGCAGCTACACGGACCTCAACGGTGACGTGCCGTTCGGGGACGACACCGCGCCGCACTGGGACAATCACGCCATCGCCTACGAGCCGGGCTCGACGAGCACGCTGTGGATCGCCACCGACGGGGGGACCTGGCGATCCACGGACGACGGCGCGACGTGGTCGGAGGCGCGCGACGGGATCATGTCGTACCAGTTCTACGACATCTGC
Source organism: Candidatus Eiseniibacteriota bacterium (assembly GCA_965224245.1). Taxonomy (GTDB): domain Bacteria; phylum Eisenbacteria; class RBG-16-71-46; order CAZAMP01; family CAZAMP01; genus CBDCYW01. The sequence continues at coordinate 225,668 of OZ245046.1, forward strand.
GTGGCGCAGTCCGATCCATTCTTCGCCATGGGCGGCACGCAGGACAACGGCATTCCCGGCCGGACCGGGCTCGACACCTGGTTCCACTCCACGCTCGTCGCCGACGGCATGGTCTGCAACGTGCACCCGACGATCGGCACCACCGTGTACGCGGAGTGGCAGAATGGAAACCACGTCGTCTCGCACGACGGTGGGCAGACCTGGGCGCCGAACCGGAACGGCATCACCGGCGCCGGCAGCTGGATCACGCCGGTGGACATCGATCTGTCGGACGGCTCCCGGCTGTTCACGTCGACCTCCGACGGCATCTTCCGCACGACGAACGGGGGTGGAGTGTGGTCCCGCGTGGCGTCGCATCTCGCGAAGTGGATCTCGATCTCCGCGGCCGACGGCGACGTGGTGTGGACCGTACATCCCGAGAGCGGGCTCTACGTGACCACCGACGGCGGCACCACCTGGACCCCGCGCGGGTCGGTGCCCGAACCGCTCGGGCTCGTGACCAAGGTCGCCGGCCACCCCACCGAGCCCGGCACGGCCTTCGTGACCTACAGCGGCTACGGCACCGGCGGTCCCCACGTCGTCACGACGTCGAACTTCGGCGTCACGTGGACGGACGTCACCGGCGATCTTCCCGACCAGCCGGCGAACACGTTCATCGTCGATCCCGCGCGCCCCGGCGACTGGTACGTGGGAACGGACACCGGAGTGTGGACCTCCAGCGACGCCGGAAGCTCCTGGATCCCCTACGGGGTGGGTCTGACCATGGCCGTGGTCACCGACCTCGAGGTCCGGCGTCCTGACCGCAAGCTCGTGGCCGGGACGTACGGCCGGGCCATGTGGGAGACGACGTTGCCCGAGGTCGTCGGCGTGGCCGACGCGCCGACGCTCGCAGAGCGGGTCCTTCTCCTCGACCGCCCTCATCCGCTGCCCGCACGCGAGGGTGTGACGCTGAGGTTCGCCGCGCGGGCCGACGGCGCGGCCACGCTGGCCATCTACGACGTCCAGGGTCGGGTGGTGGACCGGGTGGTCGTGAACGCGCGTGCCGACGGGGTGATCCGCATGACACGGTGGGATGCGTCGGCGGTGGCGCCGGGGGTCTACTTCGCCGTGCTGGAGGCGGGCGGCCATCGAATCACCCGGCGCGTCGTCATCGATCGCTGATGGGACGACTCTGGTCGAGGCCTCACCCGCCGTCTTCCCGGCGCGTGGTGCCTCCAGTTCGAACGTACGGTCGGATCATGGTGGGCAAGGCGTCTGGTCTCGCGGCCGCGTCCCCCTGGCCCGGCGTGATGGTCCTGTTCGCCCGGCGCCCCCCGGTCCGCTTCAGTTCTGTTCCGGCGTGTCGATAGCCGAATGCGAGGCCAGGATGCTGGCTGGTCGCGCCGTCCACACGCACGGGGAGGCAGGAGAACCATGGGACTGAAGAAGTGCCGAGACTGCGGGAGGGACGTGAGCACGCAGGCGAAGTCGTGTCCGAACTGCGGTGCACCGCCGCCGAGCAGCCGAGGCACGTTGCGCGCGTTTGGACTGATCGTCATGGCGTTCCTCGGCGTGGCGTTGGTGGTGGCGTTCGTCGCCTGGCGTCAGGTCCCTCAGTAGTCGCAGCCCGCGACCGCGAGGCCCGGGATCCGGGAGACGTCCCAAGAGCCCACCGTCCCGCCGGGAGGAGTCCACGCGGCCACAGCGGCTTCCATCCATCATGTCGGGACACGCGGACCCGCTCGACGTGAGAAGCTGGTCCGACCCCACCGGATCAGCCGAGTCGCTCACCAACCCGCAAGCCCCCTCGTCACCACGCAACGCATGAGCCATCCCGATTCCCGTTTCCGAGGGTATGGCCCGGATCCACACTGTCCTATACTGATCGACCAATTCGGTTCATCGTATTCATAGTAGAGTAGAGATGTTCAGTGAATATCGACTCGCCGGACCTCGCGTGGTTCGCGATGGGCTGGCCGGCGCATCTCCATTGGATCGGCTTCCTCTCGGAGGCGGCGCGCTCGGCGCACCTCGCATCGACACCGTGCCCCCGGCAGCTCCTCAGCGAAGCTCACTCTCTCTCCGCTCTCGTTCGTCCGGGCTGCGGGGAGCGTGCGCGTCGCCATCGCGAGCGTCGTGGGATCTCGCGCCCGCCACCGATCGGTATCGCCGGCACCGTCCAGCGTGCGTCATGACGTGACCTGCCTCGGTGGTCGAGTCACGGACCTCGTTCAGCGGACGATCGGATCGTCCGCATCATCACTTCGATCGGGGGAGCGACAGATGACGACGGCACATCGTTCGACGCCCGCTCGACGGGAACGATCGCGTTTCGGCCGGCCGAGTCCGGGAGCCGGACGGAAGGTGAACCGGGTGTTACTCCTTCTGCTCGTGTGTGCGGGCGGGGAGCGTGCGCTCGCCGCCGACGGACCGGACATCCTCTCCCAGCGGGTCTATTCGCCCATCGAGCTGACGCACGGACAGTCATACGGAGTGGGAGAGCCCCGGCCCGCGACGGCCTCGGCCAGCGTGATGCCATCGATCGGCCTGGGGCCGGTCGGTCGAGTCCGGCTCGGCGTGGCCGGCAACTACTCGTGGGTCAACCCCGGGTGGCGCATCGCAGGCGGGCCCCGCCTGGCCCTTCGGATCTGGTCGCTGAGCGCTGGCTCGCTGAGCCTGGGCGAGGTGGGGCTCTACCTGGACGGCCGGATGCTGTTCGAGGAGCGAGGGGAGCAGATCATCCAGATCGGCTCCGCGTTCAGCCTCGACGATCTGCTCCATCTGGGCATTCGCTACTCGCACGTCGCCGATCGCGCTGTCGATCGATACGAGCTCACACTCGGTTTCGGCCTGCTCCGGTGGATCCACGTCCTCGATACCGAGGAGCGGGATCCGTTCGGGGACGAGGACGACACCGAGGTAATCGACCCGGTCGGATAGGGGAGGTGGCGATGAGCAAGACCGCACTCGTCGTGAGCGGCGGAGGATCGAAGGGGGCGTTTGCCGTCGGCGCGATCAAGCACCTCTTGAGCACCGGACTCGACTTCGACATCGTGGTCGGAACGAGCACCGGCGCACTGATCGCCCCGCTCGTCGTGAGCGGCGACATCGTGTTGCTCGAGGAGGTCTACACCTCGGTACGCACGAAGAACGTCGTGGCCAGAAAGCGCGTCGCGGACGCGCTGGCCACGACGTCGGTGTTCGACGTGGAGCCGTTGGCGACGCTCATCAGCACCCACATCGACGACGACCGCGCCAGGCGACTCGTACGTAGCGACAAGCAGCTCCTCGTGTGTACGGTCGAGCTGCAGAGCGGCGCGACCGTCTATCATCACACGCGGGAAGCGCCAGAGCCCGACGAGAACGTCCGGTATCGTCGCATGCGTTCGCGCAGCGACATCATGCGCGCCGTGCTCGCGTCGGCGTGCATCCCGGTGTTCATGCCGCCGATCTCGATCCCCAAGGACTCCGACCACCAGTTCGTGGACGGTGGGGTCCGTGAGATCGCACCGATCAAGGCGGCCATCAATGCCGGTGCAACCGACATCTACGCGATCATCCTGAGTCCCAAGAAGCGCGAGCCGAAGCCCGGCTCATTCGAGAAGTCGACCGGCGTGTTGCTGCGCGTGATCGACCTCTTCACCCAGGAGGTCGTGCTGAACGACCTCCGTCACGCCCGCCGGTACGCCGAGACCAATCGCTACCACGACGCCGTTCGCGCTGCGTTGAAGGCCGAGGGCGTTGCCGACGACACCATCGCGCGTGCGTTTGCGAGTGCGGCGAGTCCCGTCGAGGATACGGACGTTCGCAGCCTGCACGTCATCCGGCCGGCCAGCGAGATCGAGCTGGATACGCTCACGTTCGACCCGGTCGCCATGTCCGCGATACTCCGAGAGGGGGAGACACGTGCGGGCGCCGCCTTGCGTGACCCGGTCGAGTGGCTGGGCGACTTCGCGTGAGAGCGGACGGCAGGTGACACGGGACGGCGCGTGTGCCATCTCGGCACGGCTCCGTGGTACGATAACCCGGTATCGTGGAGGTCCCGCCGCTGGATGTCGGGATCGGGGTCGGTGGCATGAGCGCGGTCCCACGTCGCTCCTTCATGGGCTCGTCCCCGAGGTCGCCGGTCGCACGGCGGACCCCACATCGGTCGAGGAGCAGCCGGTGCAACGCTTGACACGATGCGTCGCCGCCTACACGTTTGCCGCCCTCGGGGCGATTCTGCCGTCCACGACATCGGCGGAGACCCTCTTCGCGCTGGTCGACACCGGCGAGGTCTTCGGCTCGGTGGACGGCGGTGTCACATGGAGCGTGTTCGGGACGTTACCGGTGAGCGACGCCGTCGCGCTCACCGCGGCCGAGTCGCAGAGCGATCTCCTGGTGCTGACCGAGTCCGGCTCGGTGTACCGATCCGACGACGGCGGGATCAGCTGGAGCCTCATCGGTGCGGTCACGGCATCGGATTGTATCGGCCTCACGTTCGTGTCGAGCGGACCCGTCGCGCTCACCACATCCGGGGGCTGCTTCACGTCGTCCGATGGAGGGATGACGTTCTCGCTGGTCGGTGGATCCGTGGCCTCCGATCACGTGGCGCTGACCCGATCGGCCTCCGGATCCTCTCTCCATGCCCTCACCCGAACCGGACTCTGCATCGAGAGCCTCGACGGCGGGGTGTCCTGGAGCGTGATCGGGACCATCACCGCGCCCGATCTCGTGTCGCTGGTCGAGGACGATGCGGGCGATCTGCACGCGCTCACCCACACGGGCATGATCCACCGGAGCACGGACGGAGGGGCCACGTGGGTAGCCGTGGGCACGGTGTCACAGGTGGGCATGACCGATCTCGTGATCGACGACGAGGGGGCATTCGTCGCGAGCGCAACGACCGGAGAGATGTACGTGTCCAGCGATGCCGCCGTCTCGTGGAGCGTCGTCGGGGCGACGGGACAGCTCCACACCGTGGCGCTCGGGACCGACCAGCTATTGCTGGGTGTCGGGGATTCCTCCGAGCCCACTCCGGCGGTTCCCCGCGTCTGGCCGAACCCGGGTCGCCTGAGTACCCCCGTCCTTCATGTCCTGACTCCGGGGGCGGATCCGGGCAGCGTCGCGGTGGTGACCATGTACGACGTCGTCGGACGACGCGTCGGATCCGATCGGGTGCCGGTCGATGATGGGGGGCTCCTCCGGTGGGAGCCGACCGACCGCGTGCCGCCGGGGGTGTACGTCGTCTCCATCTCGACCGACTCGGGGAGGCCGACGTCCGTGCCCTGGGTCCTCCTGCCCTGATCGACGACGCACGATCGCCGGCGAAACCGGCAATCGCCGGACATCACGGGGAAGTCGCCCGGAGCGCCACCTTGAACTCCGTCCGGCCCGGCCGCGAATCCACGGTGATGTCACCGTGGTGACGGCGGACCAGTCGCCGCGCGATGTCCAGCCCCAGACCGGTTCCATGACCGGGCGGCTTCGTGGTGTAGAAGGGGTCGAAGATCCAGGGTAGGACGTCGGCCGCGATTCCCGGTCCGTCGTCGATCACGCTCACCTCGACACGGTCATGCGTGGTGCGCGCGGTGATGTCGACCCGGCCTTCCTCGGAGACGGCATCGATGGCGTTGTCGAGAAGGTTCGACCAGACCTGGTTCAGCTCGGCCCCCGACGCATGCGCCCGGGGGAGATCAGGCTCGACGTCGATGGCCAGGGTCACGTGCTTGTCCTTGGCCTTCGAGGCATAGACCCGCGCCGTATCCCTCAGACCGACCGCCACGTCCACCGAGTCCGGGGCGGACAGGTTATCCATGTACGTGAAGCGCTTGACGGACGAGACCAGCTCGTGGATCTGGGTGGCCGCCTTCTCGATGTCCCGCGCCAGCCACTGGGTCTGACACCCGGACGCGATCCAGCGAACCGCCGCGCGCAGGGCATCGCCTTCGGTCGCCTGGGCCAGCGCGTCGAGGGATCCGGGATCGACCGCCGTCTCGGCGAGCGGATCCGCCAGCGCGGCGTCGCAGCCGTGGCGCGACAGCCAGTCCGAGAGCGCGTCCTCACGATCGGCCTGCTCGAAGGGGGAGAGCGACCGCTCCGCCGGATCCACGCGGCACGTGTTGCGTACCGACTCGATGACGCTGAGAAGATCCGTGTCCACCGAGGCCGCCACCAGCGCCTCGACGATGGCGTCCGTCTCGGAGAGCCCGTCCAGGAGCAGCTTGGCCCCCCGCAACGTCGCCGAGGCCGGGTTGTTCAGCTCGTGGGCCAGTCCCGCCGCGAGCTTCCCGAGGGACACCATCTTCTCGTCCTGTAGATCGCTGGCCCGGAAGCCGCGTGCGCGGTCGACCATCACGTGTACGCAGTGGGTGGTCAGCTCGGGACACCGCTGGATCATCTCGGGGAAGACGCTGGAGGGGACCTGGAGGGCCTCGACGGGTTCCTCGACGTACGTCTCGCCCTGATTGATGTTCATGCGGGAGTACGGGAGCTTCCCCGTCACGCTGCCGGCGCGCCATCCCATGACCCGTCGCGGACCGGCCCCGCGATCGATCCGGATCGAGAGGACCCCGCTCAGGATGATCCAGAGATGGTGAACGCTCCCGCCCGTGCGGGTGGGCTTGTCTCCGACCGGGAAGGTGACGACCTCGCCGTGGTCGACCAGCCACTCCAGCTCGTGGCGCGGGATGTCCTGGAGTGTCGGCAGAGCGGCCAGGCGATCCACCAGAGAGGCGTCCATCATGCAGGTCTCCCGGGAAAAGAGGGGGTCAGAGTATCCGAGACCTCGACTCGGCAGGCAATCCTCGCGGGTTCCGCAAGAGCGTCCGCGTGCTGGGCGTCGTCGTGGAGCCGCTTCGGGATTCACCGGCACGATCGGGGTACCCGTCTCGGGGGCGTGAGATTGCAACCGCAAATCATTTTGAACCATTGGGTTATGGGCCAGGTCGTCTCGGCGATCGGGGGCGGCCCGATCGACTCTGCCCCATCGAGTCGCACCACATCCTTCTCGGCCCAAAAAGACTTTGCAGGTTTCCCCGGAGGAATTCGAACTGACGACCAGCCCAGTCGAACACCTTTCATTCATTCGCCGAGGAGACGACGATGCGATCCAAGAGCTTGCTGATGGCCATCGTGCTGCTACTGCCCCTGGCCGCGTGTACGCAGAACGAGACCGTTGCCCCGGCGGCAACGGCGCCCCCGCCGCACCAGTCGGACCAGCCGGACCCGCCGGACTCGTCCGACGGTCCGCTCACGTTGCGCGAGATCTCGGGCCTGTGGCTCCTGGAGAGCGGCAGCATGATGTCGGACTTCGTGGCCGGCCTGGCCACGTTCACCATCACCGCCGACGTGACCGCGATCCGGATCGGCACCGACGGCACCGGCAACGTCTGGCTGCGTGATCGGCTCACCGGGACCAAGGACTGCGTGCAGGCGTACGTGATCTTCGACGACACCGACGGCTCGCTCGTGTTCGACTTCGCGGCGGAGAAGACCTCCGACGTGATCTTCAACATTGCTTTGGATCGCTACACGTACGTGTACCCGATCGTCACGTCGGAGAACGGCTGGCTCGGTATCGGCGACCCGAACGGGCAGATCGCCATCTTCTCGAGTCAGCTGTCTCTACCGGCCGACGTGGTCTGCGACGAGTTCGACGTCACCGCACAATACACCGTACCTGCGCCTCAGTACTTCGGCGACATCGCGTACTACCTCGGCGTGCTGGTATTCAACAGCGGACAGGGCGGCCAGATCGAGACGTTCGACCCGTTCACGGGCTTGCTCGGGACGCCGCTCGGACCCACCAGCAGCCGGCTCGTGCAGACCGCGCAGGGCCTGTACTTCTGGACCCACTGCGGCTGCGGCGGAAGCCGCGACGCCTTCAAGCGCACGATGACCTCGGTCTACGACACCGTCAGCAGCGAGGATGAGATGGGCGGTCCGATCACGTTCCGGGCCATGGCCTACGTACCGTCGACCGATCGGCTGTGGCTGCACGGGCGTCCGTTCGACTCCCAGTACGGTCAGTTCTTCATCATGAACACCAACGGCGAGCCGGATGTCATCGAGGACACGATCTCCTTCAACCGTGACCTCCGGGGCCTCGCGTTCGACGGAACCGATCTCTGGGGAATCGTGACCGTGGCCAGCCAGTCGGTCGTTCGCATCGACCCGACGACCGGCGATGTGCTCCAGAGCTTCGAGGTGCCCGACGTCGACGTGTCCTGGTCCGGGATCGAGGTGGTCGGCGACACCCTCTTCATGCTGGGCACCGACCTCGGCGGAAACGGCGTGATCTACGAGATGGGCATGACGCCGCTGCGGGTTCCGGCAACCCCCGACGCGGACGATGCGGAGCTGATCGCGGAGATGCCGGCCGGCTTCGAGGCTCGGCTGCAGTCGCTCGTGTCCGACCTGGCGATGGTCCAGCCCGCCCCGTGAGCGGAGCTCATCGCAAGCCTCTCGATCGCGCATCCCTCATCGGGGCGTCCAGGACTGGACGCCCGTCTTCTCGACGCGCCTCGGCCCCGATGGGGGCGAGGCGTTATTCGTCATGAGTCGTATATATTATTGATGTTGAATGATTTACGGCGTTGCATGAGTGCGTCGGGGCAGCGCCCGGGGGCCGCGTTCGCGAGGACCCGCAGCCCCCGAGAAACTTTGCAGGTTTCGCCGCCGGATTTCGAACTGACGACCAGTTGCGCTGAACACTCTGTCGATGAACCGCCAGGAGATGACCGATGCGACTCAAGAACCTCGTGACGACCCTCGTGCTGCTGCTGCCCTTGGCGGCGTGTACGCAGAACGAGACCGTTGCCCCGCCGGCCGCGGCCGTCCCGGACGCGCCCGATCAGCTCGACCAGCCGGATCCGCCGCACAGCGGGACCACGTTGCGTGAGCTCTCGGGCCTGTGGCTTCTGGAGAGCGGCAGCATGATGTCGGACTTCGTGGCCGGTCTGGCCACGTTTACCATCACCGCCGACGTGACCGCGATCCGGATCGGCAACGACGGCACCGGCAACGTCTGGCTGCGTGATCGACTCACCGGAACGAAGGACTGCGTGCAGGCGTACGTCATCTTCGACGACACCGACGGCTCGCTCGCGTTCGACTTCGCGGCCGAGAAGACGACCGACGTGATCTTCAACGTGGCCCTCGAGCGCTACACGTACGTGTACCCCTTCGTCACGGTGGAGAACGGCTGGCTCGGCATCGCCGACGCGGAGGGGCAGATCGCGATCTTCTCGAACCAGGTGTCGCTGCCGGGCGACGTGACGTGTGACCAGTTCGACATCGCGGCGACGTACGACGTGCCGTCGCCACAGTACTTCGGCGACCTCGTGTACTACGTCGACCAGCTGATCTTCAACAGCAACCAGGGACAGATCGAGGCGTTCGACCTCCTCACCGATACGCTCGGATCGCCGCTCGGACCCACCAGCAGCCGCCTCGTGCAGACCGCACAGAGCTGGTTCTTCTGGACCCACTGTGGCTGCGGGGGCAGCCGTGACGCGTTCATGCGAAACCTGGCGTCCGTCTTCGACACCGTCAGCAGCGAGGACGAGATGGGGGGTCCCATCACGTTCCGGGCCATGGCCTACCTGCCGACGACCGATCGGCTCTGGCTGCACGGGCGTCCCTTCGAGGGCCAGTACGGTCAGTTCTTCATCATGGACACCAGCGGGGAGCCGGACGTCATCGACGACACGATCGCCTTCAACCGTGACCTCCGCGGCCTCGCGTTCGACGGAACCGATCTGTGGGGAATCGTGACGGTGGCGAGCCAGTCGGTGGTCCGCATCGATCCGCTGACGGGCGACGTCCTGCAGAGCTTCGAGGTGCCCGACGTCGACGTGTCCTGGTCGGGGATCGAGTCGGTAGGTGGCGAGCACCTCTACATGCTCGGTACGGACCTCGAGGGGAACGGCGTGCTGTACAAGCTGACGACCGACATCGCGCTGGGCGTTCCCGATGCCCGCACCGCCGGCACCGAGGAGCAGTCGACGGAGATGCTGGCCGCGTTCGAGGCACGCTTCCAGGCCCAGGTGGCCGGGATGGCGATGGTCCAGCCCGCCGAGTGATGATGGTCCCTGGTGTGGTGGATCGGGCGTCCGGTCGGCGGGACACCGACCACCCGCCTCCAGGCGGAACGACGTAGACACCGGCCGCCGGCGGCGATCGATCTCGGTCGCCGCCGGTGGCCTTTTCTCGTCTCCGCGCGACCCACCACGACGATCAGCTCGATCGAACCGGTCGGGTCGTCGGTTCACCGGCGGGAACCGTCGTCGAGCGCCTCGAGCGCCTCGCGGAACGTCGGTGGCGGGGTCGTCAGCCGCATGATCCACCGAGTGGACTCGAACGGAGAGCGGAACACCTCGGCGAGATTGACGCCGGGGTCGATGAGCGGCTGGTACGGCCGGCCGTTGAGGGTGGCGATCGCATCCACGCGAACGTCGATTCGTGTGCATCCCTGGGCCCTCAGTCGTGCGGCCTGCCAGTGACAGAGCTGCAGGATCATGTCCGGTGTCTGGGCCACCTTCCGATACTGCCAGTGGTGAACCCAGAATGATCGGTCGCTCGGCAGTGGAAGATCTCGAGACTCGTATCGCCCCTGGGGATCGAGGTACGAGACACGTACCCGACGCACATGGCCGCTCTTGGCCCGGAGCATCATGCGCCACGCGAAGTCGTGCCCGTGATCCGTCCAGTTCGTCACGCCGGGGTACAGATGGTGGCGAAGGGGCACGAGGATCTGAACGATGACGTAGGCACCGACGAGCGTGGCGGTGAGTCGGTGTCGGCTCGCATGTCGCGACGGCGATGGCTCGACGGGCCGTACCGGAGCACCCGGATCCGGATCCGGCGACGAGTCGTACGTCGACTCGGAGTTCGATTCTCGTGCCGCCGTCGGACCCCGGGCGGGATCATGAACCACACGCCTCGCAAACGGGAGCCGATCGGGGAAGAACAGCACGTACGTCGCCCCGATCATGAACCAGGGGAAGATGTCGATCCGGAACAGCGTCGCGTTGGTGAGGTGGAACGCGGTGGCGAACGTGAACGCGAGCACCCGGGTGCGTCTCCAGAGCAGCAGCGGCACGACCAGGAGATCCAGTAAAAGCCCCCCCCAGCTCATGAACGGTGCGATCCAGTCCGTCGCGAAGAGCGGTCCCACGATCGGACGATCGACGTTGGTCCGGAGCTCGCTCAAGAGTGCGAGACCTCGCAGCCACTCCCGGTCGATCTTGGCGATCCCGCCGAACACATAGGGCAGTGATACCTGGAAACGCAGAAGCCACAACGTCCACGTCGGTGCCGTTCCGGCCCTCGTGGTCGGACGCCGGAGGGCATCCAGCGAGCCCGCCCGGTGCGCCGGGACGAGGATCAGGAGGAACGCGATCAGCACGTTCAGGTAGTAGTGGTTGAGATAGCGGGCCTGCTCGATCAGAAACAGGTGCGCCAGTCCGACGCACAGGAGCACGATCGCGGCCCGATGGAAGAGCCCGACGGTGACGAGCGCGGACAGGACCGCCAGTGCCGCATAGTGCCAGTACATGCCGTCTCCCGGCCACGGGTGAACCCACCCGAAGCCCGGATACGTGAAGTGCTGGGCCGGCGAGACGTAGTAGCGCTCGATCAACCCGTGCCGGTAGTACAGCCAGATCAGTACGAGATTGAGGGCCCCAAAGATCACGCGCAGGTAGACGAGAAAGACGATGCTCGTGGGCTCCAACGCGCGGCGGACGAGACGGCTCACGAGCCGTGCCTCACCGAGGTGCGCGCAGGCGCCGCGACGCATGCGGAGGTCTCGTGGCGACCGAGCCTCGGTCGACGGGCTCTCGGAGGTCGTGACATCGGCGGCACACCTTCTCGCTCCGATCGTGCGACCGACCGCACGACGCGCGAGTCTATCATCTCGAGATGACGATGGGTGCCACGCCGGACGGTGTCGCAATCCGGCGCGCCGACCACCCGGGACTCGGGGACGAAGGTCGCCGGCTGTTCGGAGTCCCACGCGAGAACGAGGATACCGAGCAACAGCCCGAAGCTGAGCTGCAGACGCATGTTTGCCTCCCGGAGATGCGAGGATGCGAGGATGTGGCGGTGCACGGCTGGCGGGGGAACTCCAGCGTCCGTCACCGGCTCGGACGCCCTGGCCGGGACAGGCGACGGCGGTCGGCTCGCAACGAGGATGCATCCTCATCCAGTACGCCGCCGGGCATCGCGTCGGCGCAGTCCCCCCAGGGTCGTCGGGGGATGGACCCGTGTGGGTTCGCTCCGGTCGTGTCGAGATTCTCGCGCTGCGGCGATGGATGCCGCGGCAGGCCGATCGAAGTGGAGAGACCCCCGGCGCCACCGCTGCAGACCGGACGCCGGGGGCGAGTGGCGTGCTCCCCGCCGCGCGATCGATCTGCGGCTCCAGGCGCAGCTTGGGCACAGGGGAGGCACGTACCTGATATCGGGTGCGTGCGGCGACACCATGAGAAGACGCGGGGACGAACTCGTGTTGGGCGTTCCGGGTCCAGCGGGTCGTTCTCGCCGCCTCGGCGACATCCAAACGCACCACGTCCGCGTCGTGACGTCGACTCGCTGGGTGCCTTACGCACTCGACCGACGATGAGGACAGGGGATCCGGCCAATTCGGGGACCGGCCCGCCGCGGATCTTTCGCGAATCGTGTGTGCAGCCCAGGATCTGCCCGCGTCCCGACCGCCGACTCAAAATGGCGAGATCGAATCCAATGTCACGGCATTCGAGGAAGATGATGCCATTGCATCATGGTGCCCCTCCGCCGAGCCGTCCGACGATGACACGTCACTCCGCGAGGATCGAGCCGCGCGGACCGCCAGGACGGGATCCTCATCAGGGATCGCTCCTCGACGCCGATCGAGAGCCACGTGGTCACCAAAGGAGCAGGCGATGCGGGATGGCGTTGGTTACTCGCTCGACCGGGCGCTCGTCGGGATGCTGGCAGCGATAGCCGTCCTCGCGGCCGCGGAGGCCGCTGCCAGCCCGGGGGAGGTGCTCACGCACCAGAAGATCAGCTCCACCGCGGGCGACTTCGTCGGTCCTCTGGACGCCGGTGACCGGTTCGGGATCTCGACCGCATCGCCGGGAGATCTCGACGGCGACGGCATCGGGGATCTGGTGGTTGGCTCCTGCGGTGACGACGACGGCGGCAGCATGTGTGGCGGACTCTGGATCCTGTTCCTGGACGGGCGCGGCGTCGTCAGGGCCGAACAGAAGATCAGCAACACACAGGGGGGGGCTCGGCGACGTCCTGGACAGCGGGGACCAGTTCGGCTACTCGGTCTCTTCGCTCGGCGACCACGACGGTCCCGGCCCGAGCGCGTGCACGCTGGCCGTCGGGGCACCTGGCGACGACGGAACCGGTGCGGTCTGGATCCTCTTCCTGAACCGCGACGGAACGGTGATGTCTCGACAGGTCATCGGTGGCACCGAGGGGGGGCTCGCCGGTGAGCTCGAGATCGACGACCACTTCGGAGCGGACGTCACGTCGATCGGCGATCTCGACGGCGACGGCGTGCGGGACCTGGCCGTGGGCGCGTCGTCCGACGACGACGGCGGGGTCGACCGTGGCGCCGTGTGGATCCTCTTTCTCGACTCGGATGGAACGGCCAAGGCGAGCCAGAAGATCGCCAGCGACGCCGGGGGCTTTTCCGGCACGCTCGACGACGGCGATCGGTTCGGAGCGTCGGTCTGCTCGCTCGGCGACTTCGACGCCCGGTTCGGCACCGGACTCACGCTGGCGGTCGGCGCGCCGGGCGACGACGACGGTGACCTCGACGCGGGTGCCGTGTGGTTGCTCTTCGTCGATGCCGACGGAACCGTGAAGCGTCACCAGAAGATCAGCGAGACCGAGGGCGGGTTCTCGGGTGATCTGAACGTCTCCGACGCGTTCGGCGGGCGCGGCTCGATCGCGTCACTCGGCGATCTGGACGAGGACGGCACCGGCGACATGGCGGTGGGCGCCTGGCTCGACGACGACGGCGGACTTCGGAGCGCTGTGGATCCTCTTCCTCGAGCCCGACGGCAAGGTCGAATCTCATCAGCTGATCAGCGACACCGAGGGCAGCTTCTTCACCGCGCTGGACATCGAGGACCACTTCGGAGCGTCCGTGGCCTCGCTGGGCGATCTCGACGGCGATGGACGCAGTACGGTGGCCCTCGCCGTGGGAGCGGACGCGGACGACGATGGCGGTGAGGATCACGGCGCGATCTACATCGTGTTCCTCTGCGGCTTCGGCGACCCGTGCGTGGTCGCCGTGGATCCCGCGAGCGTGCCACCGCCGGCGATGCACCTCATGAGCCGACCCAATCCGTTCGGGGTCTCCACGACGCTCCGGTACACGCTCCTCGAGGCGGGCCAGCCGCGTCTCGACATCTACGATACGGGCGGGCACCGTGTCGCCACCGTGGCGAGCGAGAAGCAGTCCGCCGGCTCACGCTTCCTGACCTGGGACGGTCGGAACGGAACGGGTGAACCAGTCGTCGCAGGTGTCTACTTCGCCAGGTTGACCACCGGCACGGCGACGATCTCGTGCAAGATCGTCCGGAGTCGCTGACGTCGACGGACATCCGCGGGCCTCTGCCGTCCGGGGAATGCCGGAGGATCACGCGAGCACGACGAGCTTCCGCGTCTCGGAGTATCCTCCGATCTCCACGCGAAGCGGGTAGATCCCGGACGGAACGCGGTCTCCGTCCGTCGTGCGACACCGAAACCCCTCGACGTGCGGCCCCGTACGCCTTCGACCGGCGTTGAACGGGTCGGCGACCAACGGCCATTCCGCCTTCGTCGTCACCCGCCGATTGCTCGATCTCCGCTCGCGTACAGAGTCCATCGTGGCGACCTCCTGACTCCCGCGCGTCAGCTCCATGCACGTCGACCGAGGCCCGATGATCAGGGTCCGCGAGGCTGGCTCCCGAGAGCCCTCGTGTGCCCGGCTCGGATCCGCCGGCCACGACCCATCTGAGCCGCCGGTCGTCTTCGCCGGACCCAGGATGCAGTCCGGTTCCGCTGAACCCCGCTCGGTGGTCACGACCTCCAGCGTCTTGCCGGGAGTGCCGAAGTATGAGTGGTGGAAAACCGTCTAGCCAGGGAGCCGATGATGAACGCCCTTCCATCACATCTCGTGTCGCACATGTACCGCGCGACCCCGTCGCTCGTGCTCGGCGCCGTGGTCGCCGTCTTCAGTCTCGCCGGATGCAGCAAGTCGACCGATCCGGAGCCGGTGGACCCGCATCCCTCGGGAATCGCGCCCGAGCGCGGTGGCATCGGGACCGAGGTCCAGATCTCCGGGTCGGACTTCGAGTCCGGCATCCGGGTCTGGTTCGGTGACGTCCAGACCCCCGTCGAGCGACTCTCGTCGTCCACGTTGCGGGTACACGCGCCCGAGGGGCTCGAGGCGGAGACGACCTATGACGTGACGGTCGTGAATCCCGGAGACGGCACGGCCACGCTGGAGGCCGCGTACACGGTCGTCACCCCCGAGCTCCGGGTCGTGAACGGGGTGACGCGTCCCAGCGGTCAGGCCGGCAGCCTCGTCATCCTCGAGGGGTACGCGTTCGGTGATCTCGTCGAGCTCGGAGCGGTGTTCTTCACCGACGCCGGCGGCATGCCGATCGAGGCGAGCGTCGAGCTCGCGGAGAACTGGACCGACGGTCTCGTTGTGGCCACCGTGCCGGGGTCGGCCGAGTCGGGGCCGGTCTGGATCGAGACGCCGTCGGGAACCTCGAACAGCGTCGAGTTCACGATCAGCCAGTCGGCGACCTTCTCGCCGTCCGAGATCAACTGGACGGCGACCTCGGCTCTCCCCTTCTCGGTGCAGGGGCACGCCGCTGTGTTCGCGACCCTCAGCAGCGAGACGGTCGAGGCCAACCGCATCTACGTCACCGGTGGCGCGGACGGTACCGCCGCTCCCACCACCGGCGTCGCGTTCGCGGACGTCGGTGCGACCGGCGAGGTCACGGCATGGACGACCGCCCCCGATCTCCCGGGTGGGCGAGCGTTTCACAAGTCGACCATGGCCACGCCGTTCAACGCGTTCATCAACGACACCACGTCGGCCGGGCACCTCTACGTGGTCGGTGGGCTCGACGATGCCGGGATGCCGACGACCTCGGTGCTCCACGCCACCCTCTCGACCGACGGTGAGCTCTCGGGCTGGCTCGAGGACACGCCGCTGCCGGAGCCGCTGCATTCGATGGGCGTGACGCTGTTCCGCTCGTGGGTCTACGTCGCGGGAGGAGCCGGCCCCGAGAACCTGCCGGTCTCCTCGGTGTACCGCGCGCACGTCGAGTTCGATGGTGCCCTCGGCCCGTGGGAGCCCCAGACCGCGCTCCCGACCGCTCGGGCCTACGCGCCCCTCGTCCAGTTCGCCGGCGCTCTGTATCTCGTGGGAGGTGACACCGAGGCCGTCGAGCCGAGCTCGAACGACACCGGCACTCGCCTCTCGTCCATCGTTTACTCGCGGCTCGACCTTCGCACGGCGGTTCTGTCCAGCTCGTGGACGGCGAACGCGTCGGAGCTCATCAAGCCCGTCTCGAAGCACTCGGTCATCGTTGCGGGCTCGGCGATGCTCTCGAGCGGTGGCATCTACAACGGTGCCGGTAGCTCGGCCACGGAACATCAGTACAGCGAGTTCCGCGCCGACTACACCCTGGGCTCGTTCAGCGGTGCCACCGGCTCCCAGACCATCGCCGCAACCGGGGCGCCTCCGTTCTACAACCACTCGGCCATCACGTACGTGGACGGCTCCGGAGCTGCACACGTGGTGATCCTCGGCGGTGCCGACGTCGACGACGCCTCCACGGTGCTCTCGGGAACGTACTACTACTGATCGGATCGAGCCGGGTCACACCGCGGTCATCGACCGCGGTCGGCTCGCGGGGGGCTCGTCACATGCGCAGCATGCGTTGCGTCTCGACGACGCCCCCGGTGACCAGCCGGTAGAAGTAGACGCCGGGCGCGACGCGCCGCCCGGCCATGTCCCGGCCGTCCCAGGAGACTCGATGGTGTCCGGCCGCCTGGGGCCGCCCGACCAGCGCGCGCACCCGGCGTCCCGTGGCGTCGAGTACGTCCAGCTGCACGATGCCGTCTCGCGGCACCGTGTACGCGATCGTCGTGGCCGGGCCGAACGGGTTGGGTGCGTTCCTCCCCAGGAGACCGTCCTCCATCGCCGGGACGCCATCCGCCACGTCGGTGGTCGGAAGCGCGGCGAGGGCGGCATCGGGGATCCCGTAGCCGCGCACGTAGAGCGGGTCGAAGGTCCCGTGCGCCAGGAAGTAGCTGGCCGTCTCGAAGAGACGCGCCCGCATCGTGGACGGCGTCCAGGTGGGCTGGACCTGGAGCACGCAGGCCACCATGGACGCCATCAGAGAGGTCGCGACGGACGTCCCTCCGGTATCGGTGGTGCAGTCCGTGTCCTCGTGGGCGCAGATCGTGTAGACCTCCTGGCCGCGAGCGAGGAGCTCGGGCTTGACGCGTTCATCCGCCGTGGGCCCGTCGGAGGAGAAGTCGACGATTTCGCCGGCGGGATCCACACCGCCGCAGGTGATCACCTCGAATGCGTCGCCGGGTGCCATCAGCGAGGACGTGGTCGGGTCGAGATCGTTCCCGTTGTTGCCGGCGGCGGTGATGCAGATCAGTCCGTTGGACGTGGCGGCGTTCACCGCGATCGTGGTCACGGCGGTCAGCCCGTCGAGCTGGGACTGCTCGTACCAGTCGATGTACCCGAGGGAGGACGTGGCCAGGTCGGCTCCGTTCGCCTCGATGAGCTCCAGCCCGGCGACGTAGAAGTCCTCCTCCTGCATGTACTCGTCCGTCGCGTCTTCCGTCTTGCACAGGATGAACGATGCGTCGAACGCACCGCCGATGAGCACGCCCGGGAGGTAGGACGCGATCGTGCCCAGGACCATGGTCCCGTGGTTGTGCTGGGCCGCGGGATCGCTCGGCTCGATTCCCGTGAAGTCGTCGTCGTCGATGAAGTCGTGCTCCAGGAGCACGTCGATCACGTGGCCGGGCTGGTTGAACGCCTCGTGGCCGCGGTGAAAGCCCGTGTCCAGCATGCCGATCACGATGCCGGCGCCGGTGAACCCGAGATCGTGCAGGGCGACCAGGTTCATCTGCTCGAGCTGGCCCAGCGTGAGTCCGTAGTCGAGCGCGCCCGACGATGCCCCGGCGGACGAGCGCTCGGATCCGTGCGCGCCGGATGCCGGGTCGTCCGGTGCGCCGACCAGAACGCCACGGCGTACCGGCTCGATCCGGTCGACGTACGGGAGCTGCGCGATCGCCCGGAACTGATCGGGGGTCCCGTGAACGCTCACGGCGTTGAGCCACGAGCTCTCGATGGAGAGCGAGCAGCCCGTGGCGAGCACGGCCTGAACGTAAGGCGCGTACACGGAGACGTCCCGCTCGTCGACCAGGCCGGGGGTACGGCCGCGGAGGCTGCGACGCTCGAGGGCGCGCGGATGTAGCTCGTCACGCGCGCGTTCGAGGGCCGCGCTACGGGCTTCGGGGCTGGTGAGTCCCTTGTCGGTGAAGAACACCCAGCCCTTCGACGGGCCACGCGACTCCAGGAGACGGGTCATGTGCGGATGGAGCGTGGCCGGAGGGTCCGTGGTTACCCGTCGCGCATGCGCGGGATGGCAGAGTGCGCCCAAGAGGACGCTCCCGACGAGCCAGCATTCCAGCGCTCTCATCGCCCCTCCTGCCGATCAGGGTATCGGAACCGCTCTTCGTCCACCAAACCTTAGCAGCCACTCGTCAGCTGAGGAATGAGATGTTCGGGCGTCTCGACACGGCACGTGGGTGTGCCTCGTGTGCCCACCGCGCTCGGTTCAGCCGAGGGTCGATGCGCCCGGGTACGTGGAAACCACTATGGCCCTCGTGAACCGTAGCTGGTTCGATTCCTCGTTGAGTGGGCACGACGACACTGCACGCGTGCCGTCCCACTCGAGCCAGGGAGCCACGTATTGAGGGCTCGCTGCCCACGCCGGGCGCATGAACGTGTCTCTCTGAACGGGATCCTCTCCTAGGCCGCTCTGCGCACGACGTCCGTGCGCGAGGATCCAAGGCTCGGACTCTCGACCCGATGTCAGGCGTCGAGCGTTGGAGCGATCTGGATCGATGGAGCGACCTCCCAGAGCTGTACATGACGGTCTCCTCCCTTCGGCCACCCTCGAGCGCTCCGACGTCTGCGCGTCGCTGCCGTTCACTGGAGCCGGCAGCGTCGAACGACGGTCGAAGCGCGCCCCGCACGACGCGAGGCGTCACGTATGGCCTTCGTCGGTGATGGGTCACGTCACCGGCGTCCGAGCGACGGAGGTTGAGCGATGGAGTCGCGCAGATTCACCGCGGTGCTCGTCATGCTGCTGGGCGGACTCGTTCCAGCGGCGGCCGCCGAGCTGCTCCCGATCGAGCAGCTCGGGAAGGAGCTCTTCTTCGACCAACTCTCGAGTCCCGATCGCCAATCATGTGCATCCTGCCACGCACCACAGGTCGGCTTCACGGGACCCAACCCGGGCATCAACGGTCACGGCGGCGTGTATCGCGGCGCCGTACCGACGCGCTTCGGCGGCCGGAAGCCACCCAGCTCGGCCTACGCGACACTGAGCCCGATCTTCCAGTACGACGACGTGGAGGAGCTCTTCCTGGGGGGCAACTTCTGGGACGGTCGCGCCACGGGATGGACGCTCGGGAGCCCGGCCGCCGAACAGGCGCTCGGTCCGTTCCTGAACCCCGTCGAGCAGAACAACCCCAGCAAGCTCGCCGTGCTGGAGCAGGTGGCCGGGGAGAGCTACGCCGACCTCTGGGAGATCGTCTGGGGTGCCCCGCTCGTCTTCGGCACCGACGACGAGGTCGACACGAACTACGTTCGTATCGGACTCGCGATCGCCGCGTACGAGGGCTCGCCCGAGGTGAACGCCTTCTCGTCGAAGTTCGATTACTTCCTGGCCGGGGAGGCCGAGCTGACCCCCGAGGAGGCGTGGGGAATGGAGCTGTTCAACGGCGAAGCGAACTGCGCCGCATGCCATCCCGCGCCGCTCTTCACGGACTTCACCTATGACAACGTCGGCATCCCGCGCAACCCGGCGAACCCGTTCTACCGCATGAATCGCGTCTACCTCGACGATGGAACGCCCATCAATCCGCTGGGATTCGACTGGGTCGATCCGGGTCTCGGGGGCTTCCTGGAGTCGTTGCCCGAGGACTTCTTCACCGACCTGGGTCTCGTCAAGGACGCCGCGGTGGCGGAGAACCTCGGCAAGCACCGCGTGCCGACGCTTCGCAACGTGGGGCTCCGACCGGGCCTGGGCTTCCCGAAGGCGTACATGCACAACGCCGCGCTGAAGTCGCTGAAGGAAGTCGTCCACTTCTACAACACGCGAGACGTCGAGGAGTGGGCGCCGCCCGAGGTCCTCGAGAACCTGAACGACGAGGAGCTCGGTGACCTCGGTCTCACGGACGCCGAAGAGGATGCGCTCGTCGCGTTCATGAACACGCTCTCCGATGGATACGTGCCCGGAGCTGTGGAGCGACCGCTTGCCGGACTCGTGTCCAGTGGGGATCTTCGCGTGGTCGGGCGGCATCCCGCGCCGGCGATTCAACTGGCCTACGACGTCCCGCGCGACGGCGCGGTCCGGCTCGACGTCTTCGACGCGTCAGGACGCCACGTCGCGACGCTGTCCGATGGATGGCAGAGCCAGGGACAGCATCGCGCATGGTGGTCGACACCGTCGTCGTCGGCCGGCGTGTACGTGGTTCGTCTCGCCCAGGCCGGCTCGACCACGACCCGGAAGGTCGTCGTGACTCGCTGATTCTCCACACTGAGCGCGGGGCGTGATCGGGGTGACCGGTCACTCCCGCGCGACCGATCTCGAGCGTTCATCGGTGATCCCGCTCGGATCCCGCTCAGGGCATACGGACGATCTTCAGCGTGTCGGTACCGTACGGCGTGGCCAGCCGGATGAAGTAGATACCGCTCTGCACGCGCGCGCCGGCCGCGTCGCGACCGTCCCAGGTCGTCTCGTGATACCCCTCGGCGATGGGCTCGTCGATCAACGTGGCGACGCGACGTCCGGCCACGTCGTACACGGCGACCTCGGTCGGGGCGCCGCCGGGCGCTCCGAACGATCGGTACGTCACCACGAGCGCGTCGCCCCGCATCGGGCGAGGCCGTGCCGAGAGCACGGCGGAGGTCGGCGACCGGATCTCCGCCACGAGCAGCCGGCGTCCGAGTCCATCGACGGCGATCAGTCGATAGCGATCCGCATCCGCGTCCGGCGCCAGGACCAGCTCGACGGCACGGAGCTCCTCGGCCAGCGGGGACCACGTCCCGTGGGTCAGACGCTCGACGTCGTACCCGCGAAGGTCCTCGAGCCCGGGCTCCGTGGCCCAGCGCAACACGGGCCGTCCCGTTCCGTTCGCCAGGTCGAGCCGGAAGAACATCGCGGTGATGTCGGCCTCGATCGTGAACGTCCCCTCGGTACGCGTGATCGACCCGGTGAGCCAGGGGTCACCCGATCCCGGTGCGGGATCGAGTCGCCGCGCTTCCACCCGAGCGTAACGCGTGGGCACGTTCGGCACCGTGAACTCGACGAGGCCGGGCCCGACGCCGGCGGCCAGCGGCTGCCAGGTCGCACCGCCATCCACCGACAGCACGAGATCGACCCGCCCGGTGCCGGACACATCGAGGCTTCTCACGGCACCGACCGGCCACGCGTCACCCGGCTCGGTCGGCGCTCCGAGCTCCACCGCCGTGGTTCGATAGCGAAGTCGATCGGCCGTGTTGTCGAAGTGAACGACTCTGGGGTTGTCCTGGCCGTCGAGCGCGAGCGACGGAGCGAACCCGGCGGACTCGGGGCCGTCGTCGAGATCGAGCAGCATCCAGCCGTCCCCGGCGTTGCGGTACACCGCGAGGTCGGCGACACCCGGTAGCTGGAGCGCGAGATACTCGGCGCCGTCGCCGGCGATCGCGAACGACATGGGCTGTATCACGTCGGCGCCGACGTTCAGGACCGTATCGAGCGACCACGAGCCATCGGGATTCTGCCGTGCGATCCGGACCTCGTCGGACGTGCGCTCCTGGTAGGTGATCCGGGGAAGTCGATCCGGACCGAGCTCGAGCTCGACCCGCCCCACGTTGCCGACGTCCACCACCTCGGGCACCGACCAGCTCCCGTCCCAGCGTAGGTACACGAGCTCGGACGAGATCGACCGCACCCCGGCCGCGTGTGCGGTACCGGCCGGATCCACCGCCAGTCCATTGTCGCGCGATCCGCTGAACCCCGTGCCGAGCGGAGAGACGATCCAGCCACCACCGGTGTCCAGGGCGTGGATCAGCTCGGTGTCGTCGTCGGAGAACGCGATGATGTGCGTCGTGCCCGACTCGTCCACGCCCACCGAGGGCTGGTAGTAGATGCTGGGCGCGATCGGCTCGACCGTCCAGGCGCTTCCGTCGTGGACGGCGTACCGAAGCTCCACCTCCTCCTCGGCGTACGCGGCGTGGAGCCGCCCGTCCGGTCCTCGGGTGAGGTCGGGCTCGGTGATGGTGCCGGTGTCGATCAGCTCGGCGTCCCAGCCGGTCCGTCCGCGCCGGAGGACCTGCGCTCCGGGGGGACCGCCCGTCAGGATCACCGTGCTTCCCGCCTCGGTCACGATCAGGGCCGACTGGAGGAACGTCGCACCCACGAGGGTCTCGTCGGTCCACGCGAGCGTGCGCGTGCGCCCGATCGAGAACGGGGCGAGCTGAACCTCGCTCGTGCCCGCGGTGACGGGAACGCCGGTCGTGCTCACGCGGACGAACGCCTCGTCGGTCTCGACGTCCGGGGCATGGACGACGAGCGGGTTCTCGTCCTCTCCGCCCACGCCCGAGGCGAGCACGTCCCACGTGAGTCCGCCGTCGATCGAGAGCGCGACGTCGGCGAGATCCCGGCCCCGCCAGCGAATGGTGGCGGTCTCTCCCGCGTTCCACCGGTCGCCGGCCCCGGGAGCGAGCAGGCGATAGGGATAGGTGCGAACCAGGGTGACCGTGCCTCGTGTGCTACCGCCCGCCTGGTTGTCGCCGGCGAGTACGACGGGATCTCCGTCGTCGTGGTACGTCGGTGTGAAGCCGACCTGGAGCCCGAAGAAGTCGTCGCCGTCCCGTCCGGGGATCGCGAGATCCGCCGTTCCGTCGAGCGCGGCACCACCCCGGTACACGTAGACCAGCGCGTCGAGCGTTCCCGCGATGATGTC
Organism: Candidatus Eiseniibacteriota bacterium; assembly: GCA_965224245.1. GTDB lineage: Bacteria > Eisenbacteria > RBG-16-71-46 > CAZAMP01 > CAZAMP01 > CBDCYW01. The sequence continues at coordinate 248,888 of OZ245046.1, forward strand.
GGCGATGCCGTCCCCATCGGCATCTCCACACGCCAGATCGGTTCCCAGGCGTCGAGAGGGCTCGTTTCCGTCGATGGCGAGGTCCCAGGATTCGTCGAAGAGAGGACCGCCCGCGTAGACGTAGATCCGACCGGCCGAGCTGAACGCCGTGTCGTCCTCGGACGCGGCCACGACGACGTCCTGGAGTCCGTCTCCGTCGACGTCGGCCACCTCGACGCGCCATCCGAACGCCGAGGTCAGTGGCCCGACCAGTGTCCGGTCCTGGAAGCTGTCGAGCGCGGCGCCCCCGAAGAACACCTTGACCTCGTTGACCGCCTCCGCGCCGATGACCACGTCCACCCTGCCGTCGAAGTTGACGTCACCGCCCGCGAGGGAGGAGCCGAGATGCTCGTGGACGCCGGGATCCCCCGTGAACGTCAGGTCGGGGATGCCGTCGGGCGTGCTTCCGCCGAGCACGAGCTGAACCCGTCCCCGGAAGTACACACCGTCGGTATAGTCGGGCATCGCCACGAGCACGTCGTCGTATCCGTCGCCGTTCACGTCGCCCGCTCCGCCGACGACGTCTCCGAGCGAGAAGCCCGATCCGTTCACGATCACGTCCGCGACGACGTCCCCGTCGGTTCCCCCGAAGAAGATGTACGCACGCCCGTCGCCGGAGGCGTACTCGGGTGCGCCCACCACGACGTCGTCATATCCGTCGCCGTTCACGTCTCCGGCCCCGTCGACGCTCGCGCCGAAGTCCTCGTTCGGATCGGAGCCGGTGAAGGTCAGGTCCGGCGTGTCGTCCGCGTCCGGTCCTCCGAAGAAGACGTGCACGTAGCCCGGCGCCGAGAGCGGGAGCGCACTGGCCACCACGTCTCCGTAGCCGTCGCCGTTGACGTCACCCGCGCCCTCGACGATCCAGCCGAAGCGGTCCAGGGCGGCGTCACCGACGAGAACGTCTCCGCGTTCCCAGGATTGGGAGAGCGCGGGCGTCGTGATCGCGGTGAGAGTGATGAGGAGCGTCGTCGGTGTGGGGTGCGGGCGCATGGGCTGTCCTTCCGGATCGGGCTAGATCGGCTTCCGGGAAAGAGAATGCGCGCACACGCGCGACATGGCCCCCGGTTCGCCCGGACCTGCGGTCGTCGTCGCGAGATGAACGATCATAGCACGCGCGGACGTCAGAGAATGACGGGCGGGCTCGTGCGGTCGTCGTCCTGCCGAGATTCCGCGCGCAGGCCACGACGCGTGTCGCCTCTACCGTGTGACCGGCGGCTCCCCGCCGGCGGTGACCGAGGTGGCCGCGTCGTCGAACGCCGCGAGATGGGTCCTCAGCTCGGCCAGCGACTCAGGTCGATCGCGGGAGAGATCGCGTGTCTCCAGCGGGTCGGCGACGACGTCGAAGAGCTGTTCCCATCCCCGGTCGTCACGGATCAGCTTCTCCGAGCCGATCCGCACGCTCCATAGCGCGTGATCGAAGCGCTCCACCTGCTCTCGTGGCGGTGGGGGACTCCAGTGCCGTTCCACCAGCGTCCTCGGACGCGCGTACTCCGCGAACACGGGGTCCGAGAGCGGTGTCACCTGGCGCCCGGAGAGGCGGCGTGCACGGCTGACCCCGGAGAGCTCCCGTGCGTCGAAGTCCAGGTGGAGCAGATCCAGGAGCGAGGGCATCAGGTCGACCAGGCCGAAGGGCTCGGAGATGCGCGTGTTCGGCGGGCATGCCGATGGAAACCGGATCGCCATCGGAATCCGCAGCACCGGTTCGTACAGGGAGAACTCGTGTCCCACCAGGGCGTGCTCCCCGAGATGCTCACCGTGATCCGAGACGAGCACGATCATGACGTCGTCGAGCGGCGTGATCTCGGACAGCCCGTCGACGAGCCGTCCGACGAGCTCGTCCACGTACGCCACCTCCGCCAGATAGAGGCGCCGGGCCTCATCGAGATCCAGCGCGGATCCGTCGGGATCGAGGTTGAAGCGCTTCGCGTCGTCCACGGAGACGGACGAGCCGTCGGTCGCCACCTCGAAGCGCTCCATGACGTCGAGCGGCGGCTCGTACGGCAGGTGCGCCTCGAGGTAGTTCACGAAGAGGAAGAACGGCCGATCGGAGTCGACGACCGTCTCGACCCACGTCAGCGCCTGACGGGTGGCTTCCGCGCCACCCTTCTCGCGCTCGTGGACGCCCCACTTGTAGACCTCCTTGAAGACCTGGAAGCCCTGCGAGAACCCGGTCTGCGCGTTGATCCACGGATTGCAGCTGAACCCACCGGTCGCGTGCCCGGTCTCGGCGAGCCGCTCGGCCAGCGTCGTGAACCCGAGCTCGAGCGCGAACCGCTCGTGCTGGGCTCGGTGCTCGTGAGGGTGAAGCCCCGTGAACAACGTTGCGTGGGACGGCACCGTCCACGGCGCGGGCGCGTAGGCCTGCTCGACGGACACGCTCTCGCTCCACAGCCGGTCGAGCTCGGGGGTGACGGGGCGCCCGTTCAGCTCGGCTCCGAGGGCGTCGGCGCGCACGGTGTCCAGCACGATGACGACGAGGCTCGGAGGGGGCGGCTCGCTGCAGCCCGCGATGAGTAACGTCAGGCTCAGGGCAGGGGTCAGTGTCCGCCGCACGTGCCGGCCTCCATCTTCAGTCGGATCCGGGAGCGCCGAGGCTCGCGACCATTCGCGCCTGGAGGGCGGCCGCCTCCTCGTCGCCGAGCCCTTCATCGGTGAGTGTGCGCCAGGTCCAGAAGTCCACCGCGAGGCGGAGTGCCGCGCGGACCTCGCTCATCACCGGGGCCGGTCCACGCGTGCCCGCGGAGCCGCCTTCGCCCGTCGAGGACGCTCCTCGTCCCACCATCAGCGAGTCCACGACGCGCTCGATCACCGGCCACCACTTGCGATCCAGGATCTCGTCCAGCGCGGGTACGAGCGCACCGTCCCTCAGCGTGTGCTCCAGCATCTCGCCCGAGCGCCGGTAGTACGCGTACATCTCCGCGATCGCCCGGTAGGTCCGGACGTCGGGATCCTCGATCCCGGCCCACGACGCGGGATCGGGCGGCAGGTTCCGCGACACCCAGTGGGAGCTGCACGCATCGAGCAGCTCGGCGTCGGTGGGGAAGTGGTTGTACACGGTCATGCGGCGCACGCCGGCCCGCTTGGCGATCTCGCTCACCGTGGTCCGGGCCGGCCCCACCGAGCCGTGTAGCTCGACCGCCGCCTCGGTGATGCGGCGGCGGGTGTCCTCGAGGCGGCGGGCTCGCTCTTTGAGCTCGTAGCGCCGTGTCTTTTTTTCGTTTGACGTCATGTCAAATCAATCTTGACAGATCTCTGCAACCTCGTCTACTCTCCGCTCGTCAATTCGATTGACAGATAGTATAATGAAAGGAGTCACCGATGTCACCCCAGACGCTCACGGACCACGGGCCGGCCACCCGCGCCGGTAATGTCCAGTCATCAAACGGATTGGAGGATCACGAGCTACTCTACCGGTTCGAGGGTCGCCTCCTGGATCAGCGTCCGCTGGGGCACTTCTCCGAGGGGCTGCGCTTCGAGAACCCGTTCGAGGGGGCCATCACCGGCGGCCTCCTCTCCGGCGCCAGGATGTCGGGTCTGGACTACCTCCTGGTTCGCCCCGACGGGGTGGCCGTCATCGACGCACCGGAGACGATCCAGCACCCCGACGGTCCCGTGATCGCCCACGCCCGCGGCTACGTCATGCCGTCGGTGGGTCTGGCGGTCCCGCCGCTGGAGACGATCGCGTCGCCGGAGTTCGCCTGGCCCTCGGTCCCGTTCGCGATCACCGGCTTCGTGCTCTACCGCACGGCCGTCACCCGCTTCGAGGAGCTGAACCGGGTCGCGGGCGCGCTCGTGGGCGAGGTGGACATGTCGAACGGACGACTCGTCGTGGAGGCTCGCGTGAGCTCGCGACGCCCGTGAAACCGGTCGCGAACCGCTGCCCGCCGATCGCACCGGGAGCTACCGATGAACAGATGTCGTTTGCACGAAACGAGGAGGACGCCATGTTGACCGTACAGACGCAAGAGCTCGAGCTCGCCCGCTTCGCGAGATCGAAGGACCCGGCCCGGACCATCGACGCGACCTGGCCGATCTACCGTGACCTCGGCACCGCCAGCACCGCGGTCGTCTACTTCGAGCTCGAGCCCGGCATGCACCTCGGCATGCACACCGACAGCGCCGAGGAGCTCCTGGTTGTGCTCGAGGGCGAGGTGGAGGCGGTGGTCGGCGACGAGCGCGGCCGGATCCGGGCCGGAGGGATGGCCGTGGTTCCGGCTCGGGTCCCGCACGACGTGATCAGCGTGGGCTCGACACGCGCGCGCGTGGTCGGCGTGTTCCCGAGCAACTCCATCGTGAGCGTGTTCGAGGAGGGCTTCGCGCCGAGCGGAAGCCGTGTGGTGGGCACGCCGATGCCGCCCGAGGCGAGCGAGGCCGAGGGGGCTCCGGGTCGCGCGCACGCGGTCGGTTGAGGGTCAGTCCGTTCGCTCGCGGTCGTCGCGCCACTCGGCCGCGAGCGCCGGCTTCCCCCAGCGCTCGTAGAGATCCTCGAGCGCCTGTGAGATCTCGCCGACGTAGAACGACCTCGGGCCGCCCCACTCCAGGGCGCGGGCGTACCCGGCGAGCAGGTGCTTCTCGGCTTCCTCGTACTTGCCGTTCCGCGCCAGGCACCGGCCGTAGTAGGCCTCACTTCGGGCGAGGAGAGCCGGCCACTCCCGGTGGCCTCCCGCGCGAACGTCGGCGTCGTGTTGGCGGCGGTACTCCTCCTCCGCCGCGGTCGGGTCTCCGCGACGCCACAGGATCCGGGCCATCGTCCCGTGGCTGGCGTCGGGACGCGAGCAGCGAATCTGTCGGACGAGCTCCTCCGCCTCGTCCAGTCGCCCAGCGTGCGCGAGGGCGTTCGCGTGCTTCCGCTTCGCGAGCACACCGGCTCGCGAGCGTTCGCCCTCCTCGGCGAAACCCATGTCCGGCCGCCAGTCGACGGCGTCCGAGACGTAGAGGTCTGCATAGAGTGCCGACGCCTCGTCGAGAAGTGCATGGGCTTCCTCCAACGCACCCGCCTCGGCGCACAACGAGGCGAGACGATCCAGCACGTCGAGGAGTTGGGGCTCATCCCCGGCTTGGCGGGCCAGGGCGAGTGCTCGACGCCGTGCGCGTTCGGCGACATCGAAGAGGCCGCGTTCACGGAGTTCTCCTGCGAGTTCGTTGATGGCGCGGGAAGCCGCGGCCGGTGACAGGAGTCGCTCCATCTCCGCAACGGTCCGGTCGATCAGCTCGTGTGCCTTCTCGTCCTCACGGAGCTCGCTCGCGTACCGGATGGCCTGAATGGTCCAGTAGCGGAGGTTCCGGACCTCGGATCTCTTCGCGCCGTCGGAGAGCGCGAACCAGAGCTCCAGCGCTTCGAGCTCCGCGTCGAACGCATCCCCGACACGTCCTGTCAGCTCGAGCGCCTTGGCCTTCGTGTCGAGGTGGCCCGCCACGCTGGAGTGATCGGCTGACTCGCGCGCGGCTTTCACTGCACGCGTCGCGTACCGAAGCGCGGCCGGCGGATCGCGGAGATCCTCCGGCTCGGCGGTGACCAGGAGCCAGGCGCAGGCCTCGAGATGCGCGGGGTCGGCGTCCGGCGCATCGGCGTGGAGTCGAAGGCGCCGTATCCAGGACGCCGTGAGACGGTCCGCGTCCTCGGCTCTGCCCGCACGTTTCAGACACCGATGGTAGTTCCGGTAGGCCTGTGTCTGGACCTGCGACAGGCGGGCCTGGTCGATCTCCTCGCTGTGGTCGAGCGGGCTCCAGTACTCGTACTGCTCGGCGAAGACCTCGAGGGCATCGTCGACCCGGCCGTTCAGGAGGAAGAAGTTCCCGAAGTCCCGCCGGGCGACCCAGTTGATCGACCCCAGGGTCTCGGCGCGGAAGAGGGCCTCGACCTCGTCGGCATCTGTGGTCCAGTCGAGAGCTCGGATCAGCGCGAACCGGAGGTTTTGTGCCATCGGATGATCGTCGCCGTACGTCTCCACGACCTTGGCGAGCAGGGGGCGCGAGAGGGCCTCCGCCTCCTCGTCCTTCCCCTGGAACGTCAGGCTCAGCGCGTACTGGGTGCCGGCGGCAATGGTCTGGGCGTCGTCCGCACCGTAGGTAGCGAGCGACCGTTCGTAGGCCTCCGATGACAGCTTGGCGGCCTCGAAGCCGTTGCCGCGCCAGCACCAGAGCCCGGACCACGAGATGAGCGACTGGATCGTGTCGCGGTGGTCCGATCCGAGAACGCGTCGCTGCCGCTCCAGGACGTCGGCGAACAGGGAGTCGCCCTGGGACGCCCGACCCTGGTTACCGACCGCGGCGGCGTAGAGCGCGGCGGTGCCCAGCGTCATCGGATCATCGGGGCCGAGTTCCCGCTGCATGTCCTCGAGCAGCGGTTGGCTGATCCTCTCCGCGAGAGCCGGGACGCGAGCCACCGCCGCCCCGACCCCGACCAGGAGCCGCGCACGCAGCACGTCTCGACTCATCGCCGGCTGCACCTCCCGGCGCAGTGCGAGTGCGGCCTCGAGCTGCTCGATCGCCACGCGGTTCGCGCCGAGCCCGAGCAGCGTCGTGCCGATCGTCTCCCTCGCCTCCGCTTCCAGCAGTGGCTTGCCGGGGAATGCGTCGTCGATTCGCTCGAGGCCGTTGAGCAGCATCTGCTGCACCGAGATGTCGTCCGACGCGCTCGCGGCGTCGGGCACCGAGCCGGTCGGCGAGAGGCTCGAGCGGAGGCGGATCTGAAAGGGATCCACCGACGCGAGCATTTCGGCGAAGAACGTGTTGATCTGCTCGGCCGACTCGGCCTCCTGGCGGGCGATCGCGCGTTCACGGTCGGCCTGGATGAAGCCGTACGTCGCGAGACCGAGTCCGGCCAGGAGTGCGACGGCGACGACTACCGCCACCGACACGGCCGTCCGGTTCCGGCTCACGAACTTCCGGAACCGGTAGGCGGGCGTGGGTGGGCTGGCCAGCACGGGCTCGTCGTCGAGATGGCGCCGGATGTCGAGCATGAACCCGTTCGCCGTCTCGTATCGGCGCGTCCGATCCTTCTCGAGCGCCTTCATGACGATCCAGTCCAGATCACCGGAGAGGGAGCGGCGCAGGGTCCGCGCGTCGGTCGAACGGTGACGGGCCGTATCCGTCGCGGCGTCGCCCAGGGTGCTCACCCGCGTCGACGGCCGCTGGGGATCGGTGTCCCGGATCAGCTGATGAATCTCGGAGTACGCGATGGAGCGAAGCTTGACCGGATCGACGGGAGTCGTACCCGTCAGGAGCTCGTAGAGCAGCACCCCCAGAGAGTAGATGTCGGTTCGGGTATCGACGTCCAGGCCGGACATCTCGGCCTGCTCGGGGCTCATGTACTCCGGCGTGCCGATGAACTGGTGATACTGGGTGAAGAGCGTCTTCTCGGTGAGCCGGTGACTGGTCGCCTTGGCGATCCCGAAATCGATGACCTTGGGGACCGGGGTCCCGTCGTGAAGCGTGATCATCACGTTCGAGGGCTTGATGTCCCGGTGAATGATCCCCTTCTGGTGCGCGTGCTGGACGGCGCCGCAGACCCCGAGGAAGAGCTCCAGCCGATCCCGGGTGGAGAGGTTGTTCTCGTCGCAGTACTTCGTGATCGGGACCCCGCGGACGAGCTCCATCACGAAGAAGGGACGCCCGGTGCTGGTGGCGCCGGCATCCAGGACGCGCGCGATGTTGGGGTGGTCCATCAGGGCGAGGGCCTGTCGCTCGGCCTCGAAGCGCGCGATGACCTGCTTTGTGTCCATCCCGAGCTTGATGATCTTCAGCGCCACCTTGCGTCGCACCGGCTCTTCCTGCTCGGCCATGTAGACGCTGCCGAAGCCGCCCTCGCCGATCTTCTGCAGCAGCTTGTAGCGGCCCACCCGCGTGCCGGGACCCTCGGAGGGAGAAGAGGCGGGAGTGGTCACGGTTTCGACGTCGAGGAAGCTTCCGGCGTCGCGCTGTGCGTCGAGCAACGTGGCGACCTCGGCTCGGAGCTCGGCATCGTCGCCGCACGCGGCCTCGAGAAAGGCGGCCCGATCGGCGGGGGAGACCTCTGAGGCCGCGTGAAAGATCGCCTTCGCTCGTTCCCATCGGTCCATCATCATCGGTCTCCCGGGGCCTGGGCGGTCGACATCGCGGCGACGGCCTCGTCACACGTCTCGTAGCACGGAATGATCGGAACGAGGCCGACCACGCGCAGCAGCGACTGGAGTCTCGGGCCGAGCCCCACCAGCGCCATCGCGCGCCCGGCGTTCAGCGCCGAGCCGTACGCGGCCGCGAGGATTCCGACACCGCAGCTCGTCATGTGCGTCACCTGGGTCAGATCGACGATCACCGGCCCGGCATCGAGACCGACCTCGCGGCGGAAGCGCTCCAGGAACCCGTAGGCGTCCTTGTGATCCGAGACGAGGCCGCTGAGCGCGTACACGCGGCACTCTCGTGGGTCCATCATGGCAGCCGCTCCTGTTCGTGGCGGTCAGTTTCCTTCGGATCGTGGGGTCTCCGAGGCGTCCGGCTCCGACAGCTCCCGGAACAGCCAGGCGCGGGCCACGGCCCACTCTCGCCGGACGGTGCGGTCGGTCACGCTCAGGGCCTCCGCAATCTCCTGCATGCTCAGGCCGGCGAAGAACCGCAGCCGGACGATCTCGGCCATTCTCGGGTCTCGATCCTCCATGCGACGGATCGCCCGATCGACGGACATGATGTCCTCGAGGGGGGGAGGCTCCTGTCCCAGATCGAGGGAGTCGACGGTGAGGCGCTGCCAGCCGCCACCCCGCTTCACCCGGCCCCGGGCCCTGGCGTGCTCGATCAGGATCCGGCGCATGGCCTCGGCGGCCGCGGCGTAGAAGTGCCCACGTCCCTCCCAGGTGACGGCCGAGTCGCCGACGAGCCGCATGTACGCCTCGTGAACGAGCGCGGTGGGCTGAAGCGTGTGGTCGGGTCGCTCGCGCGCCATCCTCTTCGCCGCCGAGCCGCGAAGCTGGTCGTAGACGAGCGGGAGCAGCTCGTCGATGGCCCCGGCCTCGCCGCGGGCCGCCCGGTCGAGAATCCTCGTCACGTCTTCGGCGTGGGGGCCGGTCTCGGAGTCCGCCACGAGCTCTCCAGGGTAGGGGACGCGAAGCAGGGACATGGTCGACCATGGTATCGCGCCGGATGTCGGAAGCCGACCACGTGACGTCCGGAGTCCCGGCCTCATCTCCAGATGGTAGCGCACGAGCGCCCATGCCCGCTCTTCGTGACGGGCGCGCGGTCCCGTCCGACCTCGCGGGCGACGCCTGCGCCCACCCTGCTCGTCCGGCACCGGCCTATCACCGGCCTGAGGTCGCTCTCCCCGCGAGCCCGTACTCGTCGGGTACACTGGCTTCAACCATCAACCTCACTTCACGGAGCCCATCATGATCCGATCTCGGCCGAGTCCTTTCCGGAGCCGGGAAGCACCGGAAGCTATGCCGCGGATGCCACGTTCACCAACGGGACGTTGACGTGGGCGGCCGGATCGATGGACGACGACCACCAGGGCGTCACGCTGGACATCCAGGAGCTGACCACGACCATACTGGTCGGGCGCCTCTTCGGTACGCTCGTGCGGCGCGACCCCATGGACCCGGACGTCATCCTCGACTCGATCGGCTTGAACATGACGTTCCGGTCGGGACTGTTCGACGGGAGCTGGCCGTGCGCGGAATAGGGTGACGGGTCGCGAGAACCCGGTGCCACCGCGGGCGCCGGGGCGGCATCGCCGGGACCCTCTCGCTCGACGGGTCCCGGCGTTCAGGCAACGGCGTCGTCGTTCACGTGGAGGCGCGAGTCAACCCTCCTTCGCCTCGGCGAGCTTCGCGCGCTCGGGGATCTCATCCGGAGGCAGCCCCGAGCTCGCTTCGAGGCGCCCGCTGAAGTTGAAGAACGAGATCAGTGCCGTGGCCTCCCAGATCGTCTTCTCGCTCCACCCGCTCGCCTTCAGCTCGGCGACGTCGTCGGCGCCCACGAGGCTCGGCGTCTCGGTCAGCTTGCTCGCGTATCGGAGAAGGGCTCGCGTGTCGGGCTCCAGCTGGTATTCGGGCCAGGTCGTCGCGAACTCGGGCCCCATGTGCTCATCCCGCGTGAGGCGGCGAACTGCCGCCGTGTGAAGCCCGAGTCAGGGGGCGCCGCCCACCTTTCCGTTGACCACCGTCGCCAGCATCTCTCGCTGGAGTCGGCTCATGCCGGACGACTTGCCGAGGTGCAGGTAGTTGTAGAGCATGCCGGCCGGTCCGGCGACTCGGAGATCGACCGCGAGGATCTGGAAGATCCCCGGAACGACGCCGCCATACTGGCCCCTGACCCAGCGAAAGAAGAGTGTTCGCAGCCCGCGTGCGCGATCGGGCGCGATCGTCCGGATGTTCGCCATCGTCACCATCCCTTCTCGAGAGAGCTCGTGCGCGCGACATCAGGCATCGCGTTCGGGTCGAGTTCGAGCGCTGGCCGCGCTCGAGGACGACCGGGCCGTCACGGCAGCCGTGACGCAAAGGAGGCGAGAGGGTGCTGGATGCGCTGGCAGCCGTCCAGGAGAACCCACCCCGTCATCGCCGTGGGGAGAGGAGCGGAGAGAGGATGTGGGCGGTCGAGAGCGGACCCCGCTCGCATCACCGGGTGGCTCGGGACGACCGATCCCGCGGCCGACGTTTCGAGCCAGGTTGGTCACCAGAGGCCTCTCCAGCCCCGAGCGGCGCCCGGTGAGCTCATCGGTGGGTACCGGCGTGGGCACGGATATCGCCGTATCTCCGGCCACCCGGATCCGAACCGTACGATTGTTCAACACCGAAAGGGCCCCGACGGCGTACAATTGTGCGTGGCCACATACAGCGACCTCGCTGGATGTCCTCGGTCTATTCAGATTCTTGCATGATGTGAGAGTCAAAAAACGTGACCAGGATCGCCCTCCCGCACGCCCGTGCGAGGCTGGTCCGTTCGACACCGCGGTAAGGATGCGCGATGCCGAAAATCTGCACCGCTGGAGGACTCACGTGAGAATCACGAGTCGAACTCTGAGCGTTGCGGGCGCGGAGGCATTTGCGGCGGGTCTGTTCGTGATGCTCGTCGCCGCGCTTCCCGCGAACGCGGCCGTCGATGACGTGGAGCTGGACGGCAACGGATACGACGAGGTCGATCCGGCCGACGACTGGGACGTCATCACGAGCACTGGCGGAAGCTCCGTCATCGCCACACCCGTGATCCCGGACCCGGCGGGGAACAACATCTTCACCACCGGCGGCTCCAAGGACATCGAGGATGTCTCGTCGTGGGCCTGGACCGAAGGAAGCGTTCCCGACAAGGACGAGATCACCAACGCGATGGCCGCGCTCTACACCGGCAACAAGCTCTACTTCGCCGCGGATCGCTTCGCGAACAACGGCGATGCGTCTCTCGGGTTCTGGCTGTTCCAGAATCCGATCGGTCTCGAGCCGGATGGATCGTTCAGCGGTGTGCACGCCGTCGGGGACATCCTCATCCTGGCCGACTTCGTCCAGGGCGGTGCGACCACGATCGTGCCCCGCGTGTTCCGGTGGGTAGGCGACGGCTCGGGCTCGGAAGGGAACATCGACGAGATCATCGTGGGCGTCGAGACGGCGAGCGCCATCACGAACGCGCTCGTCGAGTGCGCACCGTGGCCGTACGAGCCCAAGTTCCCCGAGGAGTGTCCTCCCGGATGTGACGACCCGAACTGCCACCCGCCGAGCTCGTTCTTCGAGGGCGGTCTCGACCTCGGATTGCTCGGCGTGAACCCCTGCTTCAGCTCCTTCCTGGTCGAGACCCGCTCTTCACAGTCGGTGTCGGCTCAGCTCAAGGACTTCGTCCTCGGCGACTTCACCACGAACCCGACCTGCGAGATCACCGGTGCGCCCGAACTCTGCGAGGGTGAGACGGCCGAGTACTGCTCGAGCTGCGATCTTTCCATCGGCACGTACCTGTGGGAGGTCGTGAGCGGTGACGCGACGATCGTGGGCGCCGATGACGGATCCTGCGTCGACGTCCAGGCGGGCACGACGAACTTCACGCTGAAGCTCAGCGTGGTCGGGGTCGACGGCTGCCCCGGCGAGTTCTTCAAGGAGGTCGTGGTCAATCCGCTCCCGGTCTGCGACATCGGAGGACCGGACGAGGTCTGCGAGGACTCCGAGAACGAGCACTGTGCATCGTGCGGAACCGGCGACTTCGACTACGCGTGGAGCATCGCGGGAGACGGCGAGATCACGACGCCCCTCGACGGCTCGTGCGTCACGGTCCTGGCGGGTGCCGACGCGATCCTCACCGGCGTGTCCTCCTACACGCTCACGCTCACCGTCACCTCGGCGGATGGGTGCGTGGACACGTTCGAGAAGACGGTGAACGTCAACCCCAACCCCGTCGTGACCGTCGCGGACAACGAGGCGTGCGATGGCGACACGGCCGAGCTGTGCGCCGAGGTGGCGCTCGGGGAGTATCCCTTCACGTTCTCGTGGACGGGCCCCGGTGGCTTCGTCTCGGCCGACTCGTGCATCACGGTCGGCGTGGAGGGGACGTACTCGGTCACCGTCACCGACGCCAACGGCTGCGAGGGCTCCGGCTCCGGTGACCTCACGATCCACGACAACCCCGTGGTCACGGTCGACGACAACGAAGCATGCGACGGCGACACGGCCGAGCTGTGTGCGGAGGTGTCCGTGGGTCAGTATCCCTTCTCGTTCGCGTGGACGGGCCCCGGTGGGTTCGTCTCGGCCGACTCGTGCATCACGGTCGGCGTGGAGGGAACGTACTCGGTCACCGTCACCGACGCCAACGGCTGCGAGGGCTCCGGCTCCGGGGACCTCACGATCCACGACAACCCCGTGGTCACGGTGGACGACAACGAGGCGTGCGACGGCGACACGGCCGAGCTGTGTGCCGGGGTATCGGTGGGTCAGTACCCGTTCTCGTTCGCGTGGACGGGCCCCGGTGGATTCGTCTCGGCCGACTCGTGCATCACGGTCGGCGTGGAGGGGACGTACTCGGTCACCGTCACCGATGCCAACGGCTGCGAAGGCACCGGCTCAGGGGATCTCACGATCCACGACAACCCTGTGGTGACCGTCGACGATCGGGATGCCTGCGAGGGCTTCAGTGCCGAGCTGTGTGCCGAGGTGTCGGTGGGCCAGTATCCGTTCACGTTCGCGTGGACGGGCCCCGGTGGGTTCGTCTCGGCCGACTCGTGCATCACGGTCGGCGTCGCGGGCACCTACGAGGTCACGGTGACCGACGACAACGGATGCGTCGGGACGGGATCCGGTGATCTGACGATCAACCCGGGTCTGGTGATCAAGATCGACGACCAGGAAGCGTGTGACGGCGATACGGCCGAGCTCTGCGCCCAGGTCAACGGTGGCGAGTATCCGTTCTCGTTCTCGTGGACGGGCCCCGGTGGGTTCGTCTCGGCCGACTCGTGCATCACGGTCGGCGTCGACGGGACGTACTCGGTCACCGTGGTCGACGTGAACGGGTGCGAGGGCTCCGGCTCCGGAGACCTCACGGTTCACGACAACCCGGTGGTCACGGTGGACGACGACGAGGCGTGCGACGGTGACACGGCCGAGCTGTGCGCCGTGGTATCCGGCGGCCAGTATCCGTTCACGTTCTCGTGGACGGGCCCCGGTGGGTTCGTCTCGGCCGACTCGTGCATCACCGTCGGCGTGGAGGGTGAGTACTCCGTCATGGTGACGGACGACAACGGCTGCGAAGGCACCGGCTCCGGGGATCTCACGATCCACGACAACCCCGTGGTGACCGTCGATGATCGGGAGGCCTGCGAGGGCTTCACGGCCGAGTTGTGTGCCGAGGTGTCGGTGGGCCAGTATCCGTTCACGTTCGCGTGGACCGGCCCCGGTGGGTTCGTCTCGGCCGACTCGTGCATCACGGTCGGCGACGCGGGCACCTACGAGGTCACGGTGACCGACGACAACGGATGCGTCGGGACGGGATCCGGTGATCTGACGATCAACCCGGGTCTGGTGATCAAGATCGACGACCAGGAAGCGTGTGACGGCGATACAGCCGAGCTCTGCGCCCAGGTCAACGGTGGCGAGTATCCGTTCTCGTTCTCGTGGACGGGCCCCGGTGGGTTCGTCTCGGCCGACTCGTGCATCACGGTCGGCGTCGACGGGACGTACTCGGTCACCGTGGTCGACGTGAACGGGTGCGAGGGCTCCGGCTCCGGAGACCTCACGGTTCACGACAACCCGGTGGTCACGGTGGACGACGACGAGGCGTGCGACGGTGACACGGCCGAGCTGTGCGCCGTGGTATCCGGCGGCCAGTATCCGTTCACGTTCTCGTGGACGGGCCCCGGTGGGTTCGTCTCGGCCGACTCGTGCATCGCGGTCGGCGTCGGGGGCACGTACGAGGTCACGGTGACCGACGACAACGGGTGCGAAGGCTCCGGGTCGGGTGACGCGACCATCCACGACAACCCGACGTGCTCGCTCGATCCCCCCGATCCGCTGCCCGAGTGCGGCTCCACGGGGAACACGCTGAGCGGTCCGGACGGGATGACCACGTACCTGTGGGAGCTCACGTCCGCTCCCGCCGGCTGGATGATCACCGGCGGTGCCGACCAGCAGACCGTCACGTACACGGCCGGCGATGAAGGGGATGCGACGTTCCAGCTGACCATCACCGACGGCAACGGCTGCGTGGGCATGTGTGACGTCATGTTCTCGTGCACGCCGCCGCCTCCGGTCGACAAGTTCTGCACGTTCACGCAGGGCTTCTACGGCAACCCGGGTGGTCGCTTCAACGGGATCCCCACGCTGGATCTGATCAAGGCGTTGATCACGCCGGGGAACCCCCTCGTGGTCGGCGTGCCCGGCATGGCCCGTTCGCTCGAAGGCCTGCTCGGTGGCGGTGGTCGCTCCGTGACCTGGGAGGGAGGAGCGTCCGGCGGATACGTGTTCGAGGACTGCCCGGAGGAGCCCAACGGGGATCCCGGCGTCGCCGAACACTGCGTGATCGAGCGTCTGCCGGCCGGTGGTCCCGCGGAGGAGCTTCCGCTGGGGCTCGGTGACGTGACCGTCGATCCCTCGGACTGCGACACCGATCCGCCGCTGCCGATGCGGAACGGCAAGTATCGGAACGTGCTGCTCGGTCAGACGATCACGCTGTCGCTGAACGTCCGGGTCGACGAGAACCTGAGCGATCTCGGGGTCTGCCGCGTGATGAAGACCGCGTCGGTGAACCCGGGACCGGACGGATGCTACGGGACCGAAGACGACCTGCTGCATCATCCGGGCGGAGACACGACGAGCGTGTACATTCCCGAGTCGGTCCTCCAGAAGCTGGACGACGACCCGGGTCTCGACACGACCGTCGGGGGCATTCTCGAGCTCGCGAACTGGGCGCTCGCCGGCCTGCTGGATCCGGATACGGACCCGAGTCCGAGCGAGATCAGCGACGCGGCGGCGGCCATCAACGAAGGCTTCGACGAGTGCCGCTTCCTGATCTACTGCGGTGAAGGCGATGCCTCCGATCCAATGCTGGTGACGTCGCCGACCCGCGAGGACCACGTCCCGATCCCGTTCTCGCTGGGGGGCAACTACCCGAACCCGGTCCGCAGTGCCACGACGATTCACTTCACGCTCGCGGAGCGGAGTGAGATCCGACTCGCCGTCTACGACGTCTCGGGTCGGCAGGTCGCCCTCCTCCTGGAGGGGTCGCTGAGGGCCGGAAGCCACCGTGCGGTGTGGGACATGGTCGATCGAGGGGACTTCTCGGCCGGAATCTACTTCTACCGGCTCGATGCTGCCGGTGCCAGCGGCTCGGCGTTCACCGAGACCCGCAGGATGCTGGTCCTGAGGTAACCAAGCTCCACTCTGACGCGACCCCGGGGACTCCCCGGGGTCGCGTTCGTCCAGCCGAGCCCACAATCGCTTTCACCGCCACGAGTTGAAGGACCCGGCTCGCATCCCGGGCACGGGGCCATCTGCCCGACCGGGTCGGTGATCCGCGGACCGGTTTCACCGGGACCCTGACGACCCCGACCGTTCAACGACCCACCTCCTCCCCGTTCGCTTCGACGGACGCCGGCATTACCTCGTTGAGGGCCATCCATGAGCGCCGGCGATCAGCAGGAGGGAACGATGACTGTCGGAGCCCGTTACGCCAGACACATCCTGATCTGGAGCATGAGCGTGATCCCGGCCCTGCCGGCAGGGGCCCGAGCCCAATGCCCCGAGCCGCTTCTGGTGCTCGAGACGCTGCTGGGCAACGTCGACTTCGGCAGCGAGGTCACGACGCTCGACTTCAACGCCGACGGCTACGACGACATTGCCGTGGGTGGCCCCGTGACCTGCCTCGAGTGCCCGGACGCGGGCTACGTTCGCCTGTTCTACGGTGGACCCTCGTCCGATGCCCTCGAGGACTTCGCACTGGCCGGGCAGTATCCCGACGAGGACTTCGGCATCGCGGTCGACGCGGCCGGGGACGTCAACGGCGACGGGTACGACGATCTCGTCGTCGGCGCCCGCAAGGCATCGGAAGGCGGGATCAAGGCAGGAAAGGCGTATGTGTTCTTCGGAGGCCCCGATCCCGATCCCACCCCGGACATGGTCCTCATCGGCCCCTGGGCATACGCCTTCTTCGGAGACGACGTGGCCGGACTGGGTGACGTCAACGGGGACGGCTACGACGACATCATCGTGGGAGCCCCCGCCGACGACCAGATCATCGACGACAATGGGTGGGCGTTCATCTTCTACGGGGGGTCGACTCCGGACACGATCGCCGACATCGAGATCGAGGGCGTGGCGATCGACGACAACTTCGGGACGGCGGTCGCCTCGGCGGGAGACATCAACGGCGACGGACGTCCCGACGTCATCGTGGGCGCTCCGGGGAACGACGCGTTCGGTGACGAGAACCGCGGCCGTGCGTACGTCCTCTTCATGGGCAGCCTCGCCGACGAGTTCATCGACGTTCCGTACACCGGGGAGGCCGCGGGCGATCTCTTCGGAGCACGCGTGGAGACGATCGGTGACCTGAACGACGACGGGTACGACGACGTGATGGTCGGCGCGGCCCGCAACGGATCGCTGATGGAGCTGGCCGGCGCGGTCTACGTGTTCGAGGGCGGGCCGGGCATTCCCGATGGCGACGTCGACCTCGTCTTGCGCGGGACGGAACCTCAGGAGACCTTCGGCGTCACGCTGGCGAATGTCGGGGATCTCACCGGGGACGGCTTCGACGAGATCGCTGTCGGATCCCTCTGGGGGACGTACGCGGGGCGCGTGTATCTCTTTCGCGGCGGGCCGGACGCGGATGCGACCGCTGACCTCGTGCTCGACGGGGGCGGCCAGTTCGACTACTTCGGCAACGACCTCGGGCGATCCGCGGACTTCGACGACGACGGGAAGCTCGAGCTCGTCGTGGGCGCGTCCGGGGAGAACCGGGTCTACGTCTACGACGACGGCCTGCTCACGGACTGCAACGAGAACCTCGTTCCCGATCGGTGCGACATCGCGGGAGGAACCTCTCTCGACTGCAACGACAACGACGTTCCGGACGAGTGTGAGACCGACTGCAACGAGAACGGCGTGCCCGACGACTGCGACATCGCCGATGGCACCTCCGAGGACTGCAACCTCGATGCGGTTCCCGACGAGTGTCAGGCCGACTGCGACGGCAACGGGATTCCCGACGACTGCGACATCGCCGGCGGTGCGCCCGATTGCGACGCCAATGGCGTGCTCGATGCGTGCGACATTCTGGACGGCGCCCCCGACTGCAACGCGAACGGCGTGCCGGACCTCTGTGACGTGCACCCGAGCATCACGGTGACCGCGGATGCTCCAGACGAGGAGCTGGGGACATCGGTGGCGTTTGCCGGCGATCTCGACGGAGATGGCTCGACGACGTCGCCATCGGCGTTCCGGGAGCCGACGGCGCCGGTGTGGACGCCGGCGAGGTGCTCGTGCTCTTCGGCGGCCCGGGCGCGGATGGCATCGCCGATCTCGTGCTTCCGGGAGCCGCTTCGGGCGACGCGTTCGGTGCGGCGGTCGCCGGTGCCGGAGACGTGAACGCGGACGGGTTCGACGATCTCGTCGTCGGCGCGCCGGGCTCCAGTGCGAGTGGGCTCGACAGCGGCGTTGCCTACCTGTTTCTCGGCGGCGATCCGATGGATCCGGTTGCGGACCGGAGCTTCGTGAGAGCGAGCGGCGACCGGCTGGGCAGCGCCGTCGCCGGTGCCGACGTCGACGACGACGGCTTCTCCGACCTGATCGTCGGCGCGCCGGCCGACGATCCCGTACGCCGCGGCCGGGTCCTCCTGTACCGCGGCGGCCCGGGCGTACCGGACGGCACGCACGATCAGATGCTCGAGGGAACGATGGATGGTGACCGTTTCGGCGCGGCCGTCGCCGCGGTCGGTGACGCCGATGGGGACGGCTACGTGGATGTCCTCGTGGGCGCGCCGGGCTGGAACGGCATGGGCTTCGAGACCGGACGGGCGTCGCTCTACGTCGGGCGACCGTCCGGCCAACTCGTGCTGGCGGGGCACTTCAACGGACAGCTGGCGGGGGATCGCTTCGGGGCCACGGTGGCCGGGGCAGGGGACGTGAACGCCGACGGCTTCGACGATCTCCTGGTCGGTGCACCGGACAGGTCGACGTTTCAGCCGCGCTCCGGGCGCGTGTACCTGTACCACGGCGCGCCGTTCGTGGACGGCGGCATCGACGCGCAGTTCACCGGACAGGCCGCGCACGCGCGCCTGGGGGTGGCGGCGACCGGGGCGGGGGACCTCGATGGCGACGGGTTCGGCGACGTCGTGATCGGCGCAGAGCGGTCCTCTTCGCTCGAGGGGGCCGTGTTCGTCTACTTCGGCGAAGCGTGGACCGACGAGAGTCCCGACCGCGTGGTCCTCGGGACCACCGCCGACGACCGACTGGGGGCGGCGCTCGGTGCCGGCGCCGACTTCGACGCGGACGGCGTGATGGACATCCTCCTCGGCGCACCCGGACAGGGGCTCGGAGGGGAGGTCATCATCGCCGACGTGACCAGTGCGTTCGAGGATTGCAACGACAACGGTGTCGGTGATGCCTGCGACATTGCCGACGGGACGTCTCTGGACGAGAACGGCAACGGCATTCCCGACGAGTGCGAGCCCCTCGGCGCCCCGGTCGTATCGCCGACCGCCATCACCCTGTCCGCCGTGACTCCGAGCCCCACGATCGGCGAGGCTCGACTCGAGCTTCGTCTCTCTCGCACGGCACCGGTCGAGCTGACCATCTTCGACGCCCGAGGGCGGTCGGTGGCGGTGCTCCACGACGGGGTCCTGGTCGCGGGCAGCCACACCTTCCGCTGGTCAGGTCGGTCGCGCTCCGGAGCCCCGGTCGGTCCCGGCGTGTATTACTTCCGGTTGACCGCGGCGGACCGCACGTGGACGCGCCAGCTGCTCCGGATCCGCTGATTCGCGAACGCCCGACGGAACGAAACGAAGCGGGGTTCGATGGTGGCGTTTCGCGATTGAAACCGATGACGTGATGCCGAAGCGGGGCGAACCGTCGTTCAGGCAACGCCGAGTTGACTCCGCGAGTCCCCACGCCACACACTGCATCGCGCCTCGAGCCTTTCCGTGATCACGCTCACGCGATCTGGATGTGCCATTGGAGGAGTGATGAAGCCGTACGTTGCGCCGGGTGTCGTCGTCGTCCTGTCACTGATGAGCGGCATCGTGCTCGCGAAGCCGCAAGGCGATCTGATCGCCGAGGGAGAGCGTCTCGTTCACGTTCTCGACTGCAACATCTGCCACTCACCGAAGGTCTTCACCGAGCAAGGCCCGGTGCCGGACACGAGCCGGCTTCTGTCCGGTCATCCGGCCGGGGATCCGATGCCGGAGATCCCCTCGGGACTGGTCGGTCCGGAGGGCTGGGGTGGCCTCTTCAACAATCACATGACGGCATGGGCCGGGCCCTGGGGTGTGAGCTTCGCGTTCAATCTCACCCCCGACGAGGAGACCGGCATCGGAGTCTGGACCGAGGAGATGTTCGTCGGGTCCATTCGCAACGGAAAGCACATGAGCGTCGGACGTCCCGTGTTGCCGCCGATGCCGTGGCCCGCCTACTCGCGACTCACCGACGAGGAGCTCAGGGCCATCTTCGCGTACCTGAAGTCGGTCCCGCCGATCAAGAACAAGGTGCCGGACCCCGTCGCGCCGCAGTGAGCCCCTCGACCACGATCCCCATCCGATAAACGAGGAGGCCGAGCGCAGGCGCTGCGCTCGGCCTCCCCGCAGGTTTGGACCGCTTCGTCCGACGTCGCTTATCGCGTCACGACGAGCTGCTTCGAGAGCGACGCGCCGTTGGCCTCGAGCCGTGCGTAGTACACGCCCGGCGTGAGGTCCGTCACGTCGACCTGCACGTTGTCCACGATCTTGTCGGCATGGCGATCGGCCAGCATGCGAACCAGACGCCCCGACACGTCGTAGAGGCCGAGACGGATGTGACCCTCCTTGCGAAGCGCGAAGCGGATCGTGGCCTGCTGCGCGACGGGATTGCCGAGAACCCGCATGGTCAACGGCTGGATCACCGGGTTCGCCGAGCCTACCGCCACCGGATCCAGGCCCGAGATGTCGAGCTCCCACATGCCGCGACCGTGCGTGGCCACGCGAAGGAAGCGGCCGGTTTCGTGGAGCCGGATGTCGTCCACGACCACGTGCGGCAGTCCCACGTTCAGCGGGATCCACGAGCTTCCGGCGCCGAACGACACGTATACCGCGAGGTCGCTACCGACGAAGTACCAGTTCGGATTGGACGGGTCGATCGCGATCGAGTTCATGGGCTCGTCCGGGAGACCGGCATCGATCGGGGTCCACGTCATGGCCTGATCGGTCGTCTTCTGCATCTGGGGGATGCCGGGGTTGTACGTGGAGAGCGTCACCACGAACGTGTTCGGATCGGTCGGATGACAGTAGACGTCGCTGATCGAGCCACCAGAGGCGAGCCCGTTCGTGCGGTCTTCCCAGGTCGCGCCACCGTCTGTGGAGACGTACACGCGTGTCGAGGTCGTCACCACCAGGACCTGCGGGTTGTCGCGACACTGGTGAATGGACCTCGCCGACCCGGAGATGGTTCCGATGGAGCTCCACGACGTCCCACGGTTGGTGGTCTTGTAGATGTTCGTGTTGTGGACGGCGTAGAGCGTCTGGGGATTGGCGAAGTCCATGTGGGTCGGGGTCTCCCACGGACCGGCCTCGGTGATCCCGCTCATGATCTGATTCATCCCGGGGCCGCCGGTGAGGCTTCGGTAGTGCTCGCCGAACTGGATCTCGGCGTACACGACATCCGCGTCGTTGTAGTCGATCTCGCACTGGAAGCCGTCGGCGCCGAGGATGCGCGTGTGGTTGAGCGTGCCACTGTAGCGCCAGGTCCCGTTGTCCTGGGTGCCACCGACCGCACGCGTCGGCAGCGTGA
Source organism: Candidatus Eiseniibacteriota bacterium (assembly GCA_965224245.1). Taxonomy (GTDB): domain Bacteria; phylum Eisenbacteria; class RBG-16-71-46; order CAZAMP01; family CAZAMP01; genus CBDCYW01. Next base: position 270,334 of record OZ245046.1, read on the forward strand.
CCGAGTGGTTCATCGCGTAGTACTGCAGCGTGGTGAGCCCGCTGTTCCGGCTGCCGAACGTCTCGCCCGAGTTGATGCTGCGGTAGACGCCGCCGTCGGTTCCGACCCACATGATGTCCGGGTTCACCGGATCCCAGAACGTCGCGTGATGATCCACGTGAACGTTGCCCGCGATCGTGCTGAACGAGGACCCGCCGTTGGTCGAGCGATGGAGCTCGATGCCGCCCGACCACACGCGGTTGGCGTTCTGGGGATCCACGGAGATCGTGAGGTTGTACCAGCCCTGCGGGCCGTAGTGGCTGCCCCCGAAGACCTGCGAGAAGCTCGTGCCACCGTTGGTGGACTTCCAGATCCCCAGCATCGAGCCGTTGCCGTCGATGGCCCAGTAGATGACCTCGGGATTGGCGTCGGTGAGCGCGAAGCGCATGTTGCCGAGGTTCGTGGTGGGGGTTCCAAGGGTCACGAGCGACCACGTGGCGCCGTCGTCGTTCGAGACGTGGAAGCCGACGCCGCGTCGACACGCGAACATCGTGGAGCTCGAGCCCCGCTTCAGCTCGACGTCCCGCCAGGAGCCCGGCTCGATCAGGTCCCAGTTGTCGCCACCGTCGGTGGAGCGGTAGAGACCGTTCTCCTGGGCCACCACGAGCGTTCCCGTCGTCGGGTTGTGCTCGATCTCGAACTGGTCGCGGCCCTGGGACATGTCGTAGCTGAGGCCCGTCATCGACCAGGTCGCGCCCGCGTCCTCGGAGACGAGCAGGCCCACCCCGTGCACGGCGTCGATGTTGTTCCAGCCCTCGCCGGTCGCGATCCAGATGCGGTCGGGATTGTTGACGTCGATCTCAATAGCGCTGATCGCCAGCGTGGGCAGGAAGTCGTCGAGCGGCGCCCACGTGACCCCGGTATCGGTCGACTTCCAGATGCCACCGCTGGCGAAGCCGGCGTACACGACGTCAGAGTTGGACGGATCGACCTCGATCGCCAGGCAGCGACCGGCGACGTTGGTGGGACCGAGCGTGAACCACGTCGCACCGACCCGTCCCGTCTCCCGGACCATGTCCTGGAGCTGCTGGAAGGCCTCCCAGCGGGCTCCCGGCCTCATGTTGCCGTCGGCATCCAGACGCGGCTCGGTGAACCACTTGTAGCGCATGTAGGGCTTGAAGCCCGTGCCCGAGGTCTGGACCTCCGAGGGGAACTTCCCGATGAACTCCGCGTACTTGGCGTCCATCCGATCGAAGTACTCTCGGATCGTTTCCTGGGCGGCGAGCCTCCCGGGCGCGAGTGCAAGTGCGAACCCGATGAGTGTGATCGCGGTGGCGCTACGGAGCATAGATTGCCTCCATCCTTCGAGAGCTGGAAGTGGCCCGATGAGGGGTCCCTCCCGAAGGACGGCCGGCTAACCCCGTATACGAGCTCGGATCGAAAGTGATTGACGATCGAAGCATTGTATCAGAGATACCCTCGATGTGAGAGGCCACGTTGGGGGATGGTGGAGAACGCCACCTGCATAGAAACCGTTTGTCCAGGTTTTGCGCCGCTGGTTCACTTCTCACGCGATGCGCGCCGCGCTCGATCGAGATTTGGGGTGCATGCAAGGACGCCGCTCCGCCGGGGCACGTAGCCGCCCTGAGTGCGACGCGTTCGGGAGGGTCCTCGGCTCGCCTACACGGTCTCGAGGTACCGGTGGATCATGCTGATCGACGCGGAGCCCTGTCCCACCGCCGTGGCCACGCGCCGGACCGCGCCGTGACACACGTCGCCCGCCGCGAAGATGCCGGGGACGCTGGACTCCAGGAGGAACGGGTCACGCCCCAGCCTCCAGCCGCGGGGGCGCCGGCCGTCTCGAAACAGATCGGGCCCCGTGAGGACGAAGCCGTCCGGGTCCTGCTCGACCAGGTCCGCGACGAAGCCGGCGTTCGGAACGGCTCCGACGAAGATGAACACGGCGTCCGCCGACATCGTCTCTTCCTCGGAGGTCGCCGCACACCGGACCGTGATCGATTCCAGCCGATCGGTTCCCTCGACCGCGACGACCTCGCTCTGCACGAGGACGTCGATGTTCCCCGTCCCGCCGATCTGATCGATCAGGTAGCGCGCCATGCTCTTCTCGAGCGACTCTCCCCGGACCACCATCGTGACCCTGGACGCGAATCGCGAGAGGAAGAGGGCTCCCTGTCCGGCCGAGTTGGCGCCCCCGACGACGAACACATGGCCGCCTCGGTAGTGCGCGGCCTCGGTGTTCGTGGCACCGTAGTACACCGATGCGCCGGTGAGACGATCGATGCCGGTCGCATCCAGCCTTCGGACGCGAACGCCAGTCGCGATCAGCAGCGCGTGGCAGCTCACGTCGGAGCCGTCGGCGAGCGTGACGATTCGATAGGAGTCTTCCACTCGCACCCCGGTGACCTCCTGGGCCGTCACGATCTCCGCCCCCAGTCGCTTGGCCTGCGCGGTGGCCCGGCGTGCCAGGTCGGCGCCGCTGAGCCCGCGGGGAAAGCCGAGGTAGTTCTCGATGCGCGCGCTCGTGCCTGCCTGCCCCCCGGTCGCATCCTTCTCGATCACCAGCGTCCGCAGACCTTCAGACGCGCCGTAGACGGCGGCCGCCAGGCCGGCCGGTCCGGCGCCGGCGATGATCAGGTCGTAGAACGGGAGCTTCCCCCGGGTCTGTAGCCCCAGTCTCTCGGCCAGGACCCGGGAGTCGGGGTCGACGAGCGAGCTTCCGTCGGGGAAGAACACGATCGGGAACGTGGGGCGGTCCAGGCCGAGGGTGGCGAGCAGCTCCTTCGCCTCGGGGTTCTTCTCTACGTCCAGCCACTGGTAGGGGATCTGATTGCGGGCCAGAAAGTCCTTCGCGTTGTGACAACGGGCCGACCACTGGGTGCCGGCCACCCGGATCCCGTCGTAGGGGACCGGGACCGAGGCCTGCCAGTCGCTCAGCAGATCGTCCAGCACCGGATAGAGATGCTCCTCGGGCGGGTCCCACGGCTTCATCAGGTAGTGATCGAGGCCGACCCGGTTGATGCTGGCGATCGCGGCGTCGGTGTCCGCGTACGCCGTGAGAAGCACCTTGCGCGCGTCCGGATACAGCTTGGAGGCGTGCTCCAGGAACTGGGTCCCCGTCATCTCGGGCATGCGCTGATCGACCAGGAACAGCGCGATCGGGGTGTTTCGCTGCTTGAGCTTGCGGACCACCTCCAGCGCTTCCGGCGCGGAGCCGGCCTTGGCGATCCGGTATCCGGCACGGTAGTGCGCGCGCAGGTCCCGCTCGACCGCGTTCAGGACCTGTGGCTCGTCATCCACGAGCAGCAAGACGGGTTTCGTCACGACTGGTTGTCCCCTCCGGCCGCCGGCTCCTCCACGGAGAGCTGCAGCGGCAGACGAATCGAGAAGCAGGTTCTCCCGGGCGCCGACGACACCGAGATCTCGCCCCGGTGTCGGTGCACGACGAGGTTGCGGCTGATGTTGAGCCCCAGACCGGTACCTTCGCCCGGAGGCTTGGTGGTGAAGAAGGGATCGAAGATGTCGCTCTGGATCTCCTCGGGGATTCCGTTCCCATCGTCCTCGATCTCGACCACGACCCACGAGGCTTCCGTACGTGTCCGAAGGACGAGAGTTCCCCGGCCTCCCATGGCGTCGATCGCGTTGTCGATGATGTTGGTCCAAACCTGGTTCAGCTCGCTTCCGTGGGCCTCGATGGCCGGTAGATCCTCCGCGTACTCCCGCCTGACCGTGATCCCGCCCCTCAGCTTGCTCCGGAGAATGACCAGCGTGTTGTCGAGGCCCTCGTGCACGTCCACCGACTGGATCGGCGCCTGGTCCATGTAGCTGTATGCCTTGAGCGCCTTGACGATCTCGGTGATGCGCCCCGTGCCCAGACCGATCGCGCCGAGCAGACTGTAGATCGTGTGGGTGCAGCCGACCCACTCGAGCAGCACGGGGAGCTGATCCGGCGTGCACTGCTTCTCGAGCTCCGAGAGCTCCTGCACGTCGTAGCCGAGGCTCACCAGGGCGGGTGCCAGGGTCCAGGCATCATCGACGTTGCGCTGTTCCAGCCACGTCTCCAGCGCCGACTCGTCGTCGGCCCGGGTCAGAGCGTCCTGCGTGAGGGTGCTCTCGGCGCGCTCACGGGCTCGACGGTCCAGGGCCGTGAAGGTGCCGACCGGATCTCCACCGATCTTAGACGGATCCAGTCTCAGGTGTGCGTCCTGGAGCTGCCTGAACACCGTTTGGAGCTGAACGGCTCCTCGCTGGGCGGCCGCCGCCGGGTTGTTCAGCTCGTGGGCCATTCCCGCGCTGAGCCTTCCCAGCGAGACCAGCTTCTCTTGCAGGATCAGCTGGTTCTGAGTCTCCCCGAGCTGCCGCAGCGTGCTCTCGAGGGCTTCGTTCTTCCGCCGCAGCTCCCTGGCGCTCTCGCGGAGCGCCTGCTCGCTCTTGCGCAAGGCCTCCTCGGCCTGCTTGCGCTCGCGGATGTCGCGGATGATTCCGGTGTAGTAGCGGTCGTCCTTCACCGTCCACGTCGAGAGCGACAGCTCGATCGGGAGCTCTTCTCCGCTGGCCGCGCGCGCGAACAGCTCCACGGTGGTGCCGATGACCCGGCTCTCTCCACCGGCCGTGACACGGTCCATTCCGGTGCGGTGCGCGTCGTGGAATCGGTGAGGAATGATCAGCTCGAGCGGCTGGCCGATCGCGTCCTCGGCGGAGTATCCGAGTATCCGGGTCGCCGCGTTGTTCCAGCTGACGATGACTCCCCGTTGATCCGCCGAGATGATGGCGTCGATCGCCGCCTCGGTGACCGATCTGAACTTCTGCTCCGCCTGCTTGCGCTCGCTGATGTCGCGGATGATTCCGGTGTAGTAGCGCTCGTCGTGCAGAAACCAGGTCGCCAGCGACAGCTCCACCGGGAACTCGCTTCCGTCCTTCCTCACCGCGGCGAGCTCGACGGTCTTTCCGATCACGTTGCTCGCCCCTCCCGAGCTCACCCGGCGCACGCCGGCGCGGTGCTGCTCCCGGAACCGGTCGGGGATGATCAGGTCGATCGGCTTACCGATCACCTCGTCCTCGGTGAAGCCGAACAGCGCCACGGCCGCGCTGTTCCACGATCGAATGTTGCCACGGGAGTCACCGGAGATGATGGCATCGATCGCGGATTCCATCACCGATCGGAACTTCGCCTCCGATTCGCTGAGCGCCGCCCGCACCTTGGAGACCGTGACCTGACGCTCGACCCGGGCCAGCACCTCTCTGGCCTCGAAGGGCTTGGTGATGAGGTCGTCGCCCAGCTCGACGCACTTCACCCTCGACTCGGGATCGTCGGCGAGCGGCATCAGGATGACCGGGATGTACTGGGTCCTCGGATCTCGCTTGAGCCGCTCGCACAGGGCGAACGAGTCGAGGTCGGGAAGGTCGACACCCTGGAGCACGACGTTGGGGTTCACGTCGATGATGCGCTCGAACGCGCCGTCTCCACCGGTGGCCGTGTCCACGTGGTAGGCGCTGTCGCGCAGGAGCGTCCCGAGCACGCTCACGCTCTCCGGATCGGAATCCAGGATGTAGACGTGTCCTCGGTCAGGCACCCGAGTCGCCTCCCTGCCCGTCAGTCGCGGTGCGCAACGAACGAGATGGACTGCATCGGAGCGGCCACCGGCCCGGGACCGAGCTTCCGGGTGAGCGCGGCCTCGACGGCGCGAGTCGCCTCTTCCGCCACGCCCCGCTCCGCGAGGGCGGCGCCCAGCGGAGATCCCGAGACCAGGCCCTGGACCACCGCGCGAACGGATGGCGCACGGCTGACCCCGGGATTGACCGACACGTTGATCCGGCCAAAGCCGGCCTCCTCCAGCTCTCCGCGTATCACGCGCAGATCATGATACCCGAAGGGCACGCTGAGGAAGACCGGAGGATCGGCGGGGAACAGATTCACGACCGTTTCGTGCACGAGCCGGGCCAGCCGGTTGCGGGCGAGAGAGTCCCACACGTTGAAGACGAACGTTCCTCCGTCTCGTAGCACACGCAACGCCTCGCGGTAGCCGCGGACGTGATCCTCGAAGAACATGACCCCGAACTGGCAGGCAACCGCATCGAAGGACTCGTCGTCGAACGGCAGATCCAGTCCGTCGGCAATCCGGAAGGACACGTTCTCCGATCCGGACAGGCGCGTCTCCGCCTGTCGGAGCATGGCCGGGTTCACGTCGGATGCCACCACGGTCGCCGCGCCGCCGAGGGCGTGCGCCAGATGGCGGGTGAGCACTCCGGTTCCGGCCGCGGTCTCCAGAACCGCCCCCCCGGCCGGAACCGACACGAGGCCGGCGAGGTCGCGGGCGAAGTCCTCGAAGATCAGAGGGACGAGGTGGTCGTCGTACGACTGCACGATCGACTCGGCGAAGCTGGCGGTGGTCGTGGTCACGGCGTACATCCTTTCCATATGGGGTTCGCCCACAGTTCGAAAACCGGCGCGAGAACCTGCAAGACGACCCGCCGTTCGACGCGGCTGGTGGATCCGGAGGGTGACTCGGTGGCTGGCTGGAGCTTATGATCAGTCGCTTGAACGCGTGTTCAACAAGCGCTGCGAGCATCCCCGGTGCCCGCGGGACCCTCACCGTGGAGTCGACATGACCGACGAGTCGCGAAAGCCCGCCGCCGACGGCGACGCCGTGGAGATCTTCCCCACAAAGGGGGCGACGACCCGCCACGAGCTGGATCTCCCGGGCGGGAAGATCCGATACCGCGCGATCGCCGACTGGATCACCCTCCGCAAGATACAGAAGCCGGTCGCCAAGGTCTTTCACACCGCGTACCTGGCGGACCTGCCCGAGGGCACGCCGCGTCCGCTGACCTTCGTGTTCAACGGGGGACCCGGCGCCGCGTCGGCGTACCTCCACATGGGCGCGCTCGGCCCCAAGCGCATCGCGTTCGGCAAGGTGGGAACGCTACCGCAGCCTCCCACCGAGGTCGTCGACAACGAGCAGAGCTGGCTGGGCTTCACGGACCTCGTGTTCATCGATCCCATCGGGACCGGTTTCAGCCGCGCACTCGAGGACGAGAAGGGCGAGAAGGAGGCGAAGAAGAACGACGGGGCGAAGTCCTCCGGTAGTCCCCAGGACCCGAAGGAGAATCCGGAGTTCTGGGAGATCGAGAAGGACCTCGACGCCCTCGGCGAGTTCATCCGACGGTTCCTGTCGCAGCACCACCGATGGATGTCGCCGCTGTTCGTCGCCGGCGAGAGCTACGGCGGCTTCCGGGTGGCCAAGATGGCCCGACGCCTCCAGCAGACACACGGCGTCGGTCTCAACGGAGCGATCCTGATCTCCCCGGCCATCGAGACCGAGTCGCTCAGCGGGACCGACTACGACCTCACGTACTGGGTGGAGCTCTTTCCGTCCCTCGCCGCCGCCGCACACCACCACGGCCGCGCCCGTCATCACCCCGAGGGCGCCACGCTGGAGACGGTGCTCGAGGATGCACAGGCGTTCGCGCGCAACGACCTCTCGCGCTGGCTCGCACAAGGAGATGCCCTCGGCGACGACGAGCGGTCCCTGCTGATCAAGACGATGGCCGATCTGATCGGCCTGCCCGAGTCCACGGTGACCCGCAGCGGCGGCCGCATCGCGTCGACCGTGTTCTGCCGGCAGCTTCTCCGCGAGGAGCGCCGACTGTGCGGCCACTACGACGCCTCGATCACCAGCGTCGATCCCTTCCCGGACCGCGACCAGTACGAGGGACCCGACCCGACGCTGTTCTCGATCGATCGTCTCTACGCGAGCGCCGTCAACCACCACCTCCGGAGCAACCTCGAGCTCGACACCGAGCTCGACTACCGGCTCCTGAGCATGGAGGTGAACGCGGCCTGGAAGGATCGCTCACGCGATCACGTGTTCCGGAAGCTGACCGGCGCCATGGACGACCTTCGATACGGCATGAGCCTGAACGAGCACATGAAGGTCTTGATCGCGCACGGCTACTACGATCTCGTCACTCCGTTCTTCGGGAGCGAGCGACTGATCGCGCACATGAAGCTGACGCCGTCGCAGCGGAGGAACCTCGTGACTCGACACTTCAGAGGCGGGCACATGTTCTACAGCTGGGACGAGTCACGCCAGGCATTCCTCAGAGAGACGGAGCGCTTCTACGCGTCGGCCCTGCCGGGCGGCGGAGCCGCGATCGCGTGAGGGTGGCGCCTACGCGGATCGCGCGCTCGGCGCCTCGAGCTCGTCCACGTAGGCCCGGATCTCCTCTCGCGTGAACTTGTTGAGCTCGACGATCCTGGCCTGGTGACGAAACTGAGGCGGCACGATCTGGATCGCCTCCTCGCGGCTCTCCAGCTCGGCGACCAGCCATCCGACGTGGACACCGTCCCGGCAGCCCCAGTCGGCGTGCGTCATGAAGTGCGAGCCGTATTGCTCGATCGAGGCGAGAGCGGTGACGCACGAGGCATGGTCGCTTCCGTGCGTGAGCTCGATCATGTATCGGGGCATGGCTCGAAACCTCTCTCCTGGGCGATGGATGATCGGCACGGCGCCGCGATGCCCGCCACGTCGCCGCCTTCGCCGCTCGGCGAACTCAGATGACAGTTCGAAACCCGGGGCACGACCCTGCAACGCCATCTCGCACGCCGCCCGGAGAGGTGGCCGCTTCGGCCATAACACGTTGCCATCATTTGAGTTGATGCCTCGACCCGACGCGTGCCCCGTGCCGGCCGGTCAGCTCGCCACGCGGAGCCGCACGACCTTGGGATGGAGCCCCGGCGAGTGGGAGTAGGCGGCGTAGACGTCGCCGGACTCCTGGTCCACGTCGAGGTGCCGGATGAACGCGTCCGGGGTCGTGAGCGCGTACTCGACGATCTTCCCGCTGCGAGCGTCGATGCAAGCGATGGCATCGTTGGCGCACTGGGAGACCCACACGCGGCCCCGCGCGTGATCGATCCGCGCGCAGTACGGGAGGCTGTTCCCGGTGGGAAACTCGAGCTCGGCGAACGTCTCGGTGTCCGGATCGAAGCGAGCGATCTTGCCGTTGGCGAACTCCGGGACCCAGACGCTCCCATCGGAGGCCACGTCGAGCCGGCGTGGCCCGCTGAACGAGGTCGGGAGGTAGTAGGAGCGGAACGCGCCGGCATCCGGGTCGTAAGCGAGCAGTCGGTTGCCGCCGAGCTCGGTGCACCAGACGGTGCCGTCGGGCCCCACCCGCAGACCGTAGGGAATGGGGGTGGCGATCGTGAACTGCTCGTTGGGCGGGACCTCGATGAGCACGGTGCGTCCCGTCGTGCCGTCGACGTACCCCATGCGGATCGGGTCGAACGTGAAGTGGCCGTTGAACCAGACACGCTCCCGGGAGTCGAGCATCGTGCTGTGCGGGTACATCTCGATGTCGTAGTGATCCCAGGCCCCATCCGCCGCACGATATCGGGACATCTTCCGCGTCATGCCGCCGGCCACCCACCAGTCTCCGGACGGTCCCACGTCCAGCGCGCGCGGGTTGCCACCGGGTCCCGGGATCGGCTCCTCGTGCCACGTCCCCGCGTCCGGGTCGAGCACGTACATCCGATTGGTCTGCATGCCGGTCACCAGGATCCGGCCGTCTCCGAGCACCCGGAGGTCGTGGGGGAGGTCGCGGGGCTCGGGCAGATCCCACTCGGTGATCGAGACGCCGTCGGTCACGCGCACGTCCACCGCCGAGCGCGCCGCCGCCTTCGCGACGGTCTGCTCGGTCAGGTGCTCGGCGAGAAAGCGAGCCGTCGCGGCGGCATCGCGCTCTGGCGACATCACCGGGAACGGCGTGTGGGCGCCGGAGAACATGAGCATCTTCCGGACCGAGGCCTCGAAGCCCGCGGAATCGGGCAGCGCACCGTCGGCATACAGGATGCGATCGTTCAGGGAGTGACAGCCCATGCAGTCGAGGATGAGCTTTCGCTTCTCCTCGCCGTCGGGGAAGAGTGCGAGAAGATCGGACGCCCGCGCGCCGCCGGCGGCGGCGTCCGGCGCCCCGATCGAGGCGAGCACACACGCGAGCGATGCGGCGATCGTCGAACGAGTCAAGGCACGCTCCCGTGGATGGGGTGGGTTGCCCGGTGGCCACCCCCATGGGAACGCGCCGGAGCCGTGCGAGGTTGCAGAGAGCGCGGGGACGGCGGAGCACGTGGGGATCGTGCCCGCGCCCGTCCGACCGCGCCCGGGAGGATTCGATCCTCACCGCACATCCAGGAGTCTGGAGAAGTACGGCAGAACCTCGGTGTACAGTCGGCCCTCGCGTCCCCACAACCGGCTCCGATGATCCCCGTTGTACATCTCGAACGTGTGCTCGACCCCGAGCTCCGTCAGGACGCGCGAGAGCTCCCGCGACGTCAGCGGGATGTGCGTGAAGCTCTCCTCGAAGGCGGAGTCGAACCGCAGACTCCGCAGTCGGGACAGCGATTCCACGTAGTCGGGCACCATGTAGATGAGCATCTGTGACTGCCACCGCTCGAAGCCGGGATGAGCCGGCGCGAGCCCCTCGTCGCTCACCGCGAACGGGAGGTCGGTCATCAGCGGGACGTCGGGGTTCGGCGCGAAGGACTGGCTGACCGCCACCAGCGCGTGGACGTAGAAGCCGGTGCCGTCGAGGTCCTCCGGGCGCTTCACTCCATCGAGCTCGAGGAAGGCCCGGTTCTCGGTGGATACGTCTCCACCCCAGCCGAGGAGGGAAGGGTTCAGCCCGTAGGCCACGCTGAAGACCGTCGGGTGCTTCATGGCCAGCTTGATCGCCCCGTGCCCGCCCATGGAGTGGCCGGTGATCCCGCGTCCCTCCGCCGTGGGGACCGTCCGGTAGTGCGCATCCACGAACGAGACCAGATCGTCCGCCACGAAGTCCTCCCAGTCACCCCGGGTCGGGGAGTTCGTGTAGTGCGAGGCCTCGTCGCAGTGCGGGACGACCACGATCATCTCCCGGACCGAGCCGCCATCGATGCCCGTGTCCATCAACGCCTGGATCGTGTCGTAGCCCGGGTGCTCGTCGTTCCACGGCCGCGTCCAGGTCGTGTTGGAGTCGTATATCCCGTGAAGAATATATAGCGTCGGGTAGCGACGGTCGGGCGCTGCCTCGTAGCTGGGCGGCAGGTAGACCGACACCTCGCGCGTGGTCGGGATGTCGAGCAGGTTTCCCTCGAGGGAGGGGCCGGGCACGGTCGTGTTCGTGAGCGTGCCGCCCGCGAGCACCGGCGAGACCGCGATCAGCGTGGCGAGCGAGATGGCGAGTGTCCGCATGCGTTTCTCCTCAGGTTGGGGTGAGTACGTCGCGGAGAATGTGCGAGTCGGACGTGTCGCGTCGTCTCGCTGAGCCCAGCGAGACGCTTTTTCTCGGATTTCCTCGGGGGAGGCGGGGCTAGACGGCAGCCGCCCGAAACTCGGAGGGCGTCATCCCGTGCGACTCGCGGAAGACCCGGTAGAAGGCGGCCTTGCTGTTGAACCCGGACTCGTACACCAGCTCGAGAACGGAGCGGTGCCGCTGTGCGGGGTCGCGCGCCAGGCGCTCGAACTCGGCCAGGCGGTAGCGGTTGATGAGCGCGTAGAAGTTCGTGTCGAGGCCCTCCCGGATCACCGCCGACAGGTGGCTCTCCTTCGACCGGAGCGCGGCCGCGAGATCCCCGAGACTCAGGTCCGGCTGGAGCCAGGGACGCTCGGTCTCGAGGTAGACCGTCAGACGCGAGACCTCGTCCGGCAGGTCGAGGCCGGGTGCCGGCCGCGGTCGGAGCGCCAGCACCCAGGGGCGCTGCAGGACCATCCACGAGGCCAGATAGATCACCACGGTGAGAACGAGGCTCGCGAAGGGATCGGACTCGAACGGCAGCGAGATTCCGAGCCGCTCGGCGAACGCCGCGGCGTAGATCGCGCCGGCCAGCCCCATGATCGCGAGCACGCCGTGGCGCAGCCAGGCGAGCCCCGCCGCGCGGCGTCCCGACGCGCGGGCCTCCAGGGCCTGGTCGGACAGCGTCCGGAACGTGGCCGCCGCATAGCCGATCAGGAAGCCCAGCTTGAGCAGCATGTAGACCGGGACGGTGGGACCGCCGGCCAGGAATGCGAGGCGGTGGTCGGCGTCGCTCAGAACGAGCCACGCGGTTCCCCACAGCATCATGCCCGCGGCCAGTGGCACGAAGTGTCGCGCATCGCGGGCACGAACCCCGCGTGCCGGCTCGACGAGTGAGCGGGCGAACAGCAGCATCAGCGGTCCGATCGCCAGCTCGGTGTTGATGTTGAGGAACACCAGGAGACTGGAGGCCGAGAACGGAAGTCGGCCGATGACGGCCCCGGCCGCGATCATCGTCACGGCGACGCCGATCAGCGCCGCCAGGAGCCGCGCCGCGGTGCGATCGGAGCTTCGACGCAGCAGAAGGGCGCCGCACAGGAAGAGCCCCTGAACGCCTCCGATCGCGAACACCGTGGTCCAGAGTTCGGTCATGGCGACAGAGTACGACGGGCGATCGGGAGTGTTCCAGCGGTGCCACGGTCGCCCCGCCCGTCCGGCTCGCCCGGCGCCGCCACCACGAACGGTATCTCCGCCAGCTGCTCGGGTGCCTTGCCGACCTCGCGCAGGAAGGGAACCCACCGCGGATCAACGTGGAGGCTGGCGAACAGGGGGTCCGACACGATCTCGGCGAACGTGCCGGCGTTCCGCCGCTCCGTCTCGAGCCACTCGAAGGCGAGGTCGGGCTCGTTCCGGAAGGCGTGCACGCCGGCGATGTTGTAGGCCGCATCCTTCCGGTGCGCCGTCACGAGACGGGAGAGTGCGGCGTCGGACTCGGCCTTCCTCCCGAGCGCATGGTAGGCCATGGGCAGACCGATCATGCGGAAGACCTCCACGGCCTCCTGGTCGAACTCCGTGAGCGCTCCGTGCGCGTCCCCGCCGAGCAGCCTGGCAACGCCGATCTGGTAGTGCGCGACACCGTTGCCGGGGCTGAGGCTGAGCACGATCCGGTAGGACGCGATGGCGTCGTCGAGGCGTCCGGCGTTGAGCTGGCTGGTGCCCTGGTTGAACAGGCTGCTCACGTTCACGGCATCCCGAACGGTGATGGCCTCCCACAGCGTGACCGCCTCGTCACACCGGCCGAGCAGGTTGAGCAGCGTGGCGGCGTTTCCGAGCGCGCGCGGATTGGCCGGATCGAGTGTCGTCGCCCGCTCCAGGTACTGCGCCGCGGCGGCGAAGTCGCCCTCGCCGTACATCGCGTCGAAGGCGAGCCCGGCGTACGCGGGTGCGTACTGCGGATCGATCCGGAGTGCCTCGGTGTTGGCCTCGCGAGCCCGGGCAAACCCCTCCTCGGGAGGCATCAGGCCCGCCACCGCCTTGTTGCCGAAGTTCGTGGCCAGTGTGGCCCAGGCCGGCGCGTACTCCGGATCGATCTCGAGTACCCGCCGGAGGAGCGCGTCGGACTTCTCGAAGCCGTCCTTCACCGTCTGCCGGGCGAGCTGAATGCTCCGGAGGTAGAGCGCGTAGGCCTCGGGGTCCGTCTTGCGCGTCGTGGGCGTGTCGCCGAGCATGCTGATCCGGAGCTGCTTGACGACATCGGCCGCGATCTCATCCTGTATGGTGAAGATGTCGTCGAGCTTGCGATCCCAGGTCTGGGACCAGACATGGAAGCCGCCCACGGCGCGAACGAGCTGCGCTCCGATCCGTACCCGGTCGCCCGATTTGCGCACCGACCCCTCGAGCACGTGCGCCACCCGGAGCTGCCGCGCGATCTCCGGGATCCCGACGTCCTTGCCCTTGTACGAGAACGACGACGTCCGCGCGGTCACCCTGAGCTCCGGGATCCGGGTCAACAGGTTCAGGAGCTCCTCCGAGATGCCGTCGGCGAAGTACTCCTGACTCCGGTCGGGGGACATGTCCGCGAACGGCAGCACCGCGATCGAGTGGCGCTCCGCGGAGACGGCGGGACCGGTCTCGGTGATGCCCGACTCCACCTCTTTCTGAAGGGCGCGTAGCTCGTTGCGGACGTCGAGCGCGGCCTGATGGCGATCGGACGGCTCCTTGGACAGACAGAGAGAGATGATGCGACCGAGCTGCCGCGGTAGCTCCGGCCTCAGCTGCGTGACGGACGGCGGCGTGTCGCGCAGAATCGCCGACGCGACGTCCAGGTTGCTGGCGCCACCGAAGGGCCGCTCACCGACGGTCATCTCGTACAGCACGATGCCCAGCGAGAAGATGTCGCCACGAGCGTCGATCTCCCGACCCCGCAGCTGTTCGGGCGACATGTAGGGCACGGTACCCATCACCATGCCCTCCTCGGTGAGGGTGGGGAGCGTGTCGGCGTCCTCCGTCGGGGCCGCCATGGTCCCGACGCGCTTGGCCAGTCCGAAGTCCAGCACCTTCACGCGTCCGTCCACTGTGATCATGACGTTGGCAGGCTTGAGGTCCCGGTGGATCACGCCCTTCGCGTGCGCCGCGGCGAGCGCATCCGCCAGCGTGGTGCCGATGTCGAAGACGCGGGCCAGCGGGAGACCCCCGGGCGGGATCATCGCGTCGAGGCGCTGGCCCTCGACGAGCTCCATGACCAGGAAGTGCACACCTGCGTCTTCCTCGACGGAGTGGAGGGTCACGATGGAGGGGTGGGAGACTCCGGCCAGCGTCCGCGCCTCGCGCTCGAAGCGCTCCCGCCAGGCCCGGTCCGATGCCATGGCCGCCGGCAGCACCTTGAGGGCCACGTCGCGATCGAGCCTGGAATCGTGGGCGCGGTACACCTCGCCCATGCCGCCCTTGCCGACGAGGCTCGTGATCACGTAGTGCCCGAGGGCTCCACCGACCATGCAGAACCTCCCAAGTTGTTGACTCGGAAAAGGCTATGGGAACTCATGGGGGCTGGTCAAGAGGGTCCCTTCCGGTGCGAGGGCGACGACGCTCGATCAACGGATCCGGCAGACGCGCACCGACTCGCGGCCGCGGCAGGTTCTCGGGCTTGACAAATAAGTAAATAGTTACTTACAATAAGATCCATGAAGCTGACCGCCCGCAAGCCGTCGATGGAGCGGCGAGAGGAAATCGCCCGCGCGGTCCTCCACATCATCGGCAGACAGGGGCTCCGGTCGTTGACCACGAGCACGCTGGCCGCCGAGGTGGGCGTGACCACGGGCGCGCTCTATCGCCACTTCGCCTCGCTGGACGAGATCCTCACCGAGACCGTCCGCCACGGTGTCGACCGGATTCAGGCCACGTTCCCCGACGAGGGGCTTCCTCCCCTGGAGCGACTCTTGACGCTGGCCGGAAACCGCGTCCGGCTGCTTCGCGGCGAGCCCGGACTCGCGTGGCTGCTCCGGTCGGAGCAAGCGTACCTGGCGCTCCCCGAGGAAGCGGGAAGGAGTCTCCGCCAGGCCGCCCGGCGCAGCCGGCAGTTCCTGCGGCGTGCACTGGCCGATGGCGCCGCGGACGGGACGATTCGGAGCGACATCGAGCCGGACGTCCTGCTCGTGACCGTTCTCGGCACGATCCATGGGCTCGTCGGACACGGCGGCCCGTCGGCGTCGCGGTCGGGGTACCGGCGGCCCGGTCCCGACCGTGTCCTCTCGGGTCTCGCCCGGTTGCTCGAGCCGCATCCCGAGTCGGCACGAACGCCGGCTTCCAGACCGTTTGATGACGATCGTCGAACAAGGAGATGAGTCATGACCATCGGACTCGACAGTCGAGTCGGACAGATCGCCGCGGAGCATCCGTCCGCCACGCGGGTCTTTGCCCGGCACCACATCGACTTCTGCTGTGGAGGCGGCAAGGCGCTGGGAGAGGTATGCGAGCAGAATGGCCTGGACGGCTCGGCGGTCCTGGCGGAGATCGAGCGTGAGCTCGCGTCGCCATCGCCCGGAGAGATCTCGTGGGAGGACGCTCCCCTCGACGAGCTGATCGAGCACATCCTCGTCACGTACCACGCACCTCTTCGGGAAGAGCTGCCTCGCCTGGAGGGGATGGCGCGTAAGGTCGCCGACGTCCACCGGGACAAGCGACCCGACATGCTTCCCGAGCTGGTGGCGGTGTTCACCGGTCTCCGGGAAGAGCTCGAGCAGCACATGGAGAAGGAGGAGCAGATCCTGTTCCCGATGATCCGGCGAGGGGAGGGTGAGATGGCGATGGGCCCGATCTCGGTCATGGAGCACGAGCACGAGAGCGCGGGACGGGCGCTCACCCGGTTGCGCGAGCTGACCGGAGACTATCGGGTGCCCGAGGAAGCCTGCACGACGTGGCGTGCATTGTGGCACGGACTCGAGACTCTCGAGAGCGCCATGCACCAGCACATTCACCTCGAGAACAACATCCTCTTTCCGCGTTCCCTCGGGGCTCGTTGAGCGTCGGGCGAATCGGTACGTGACGGGGACCCGTCCGGGGCGCGAGCCCGCCGAGGCGGACAATGGCCATCATCCGCGCCGGCGCTCTGTCCCTCGGCGCGTCCCGACGTGCTGCGCCCAGGGTGTTGCAGCGGGGGTGATGGGCGAGGATACTGTCGTTCACCGCCGAGACGTGGCCACGATGCGGATCGGTGGCGTCAGTCGTGCCGGACCGGGAGTGAGCGATGTTTCGACCTGCAGTGCTGATCATGCTTGTGCTCGTTCCGTTCACGAGCCTGGCCGGCGAGCCCACGGTCGCCGATCTGGGCTGGCTGGCGGGCTGCTGGTCGAGCGACGGGCGAGAGGCCGAGTCGGGTGAGCAGTGGATGGCGCCGGCCGGCGGGACGATGCTAGGGGTCGCCCGCACCGTCCGCGACTCGAAGACGGTCGCCTACGAGTTCCTCCGCATCCAGGAGAAGGACGGGACCCTCGTCTACGTCGCCTCGCCGTCGGGTCAGAGCACGACGGAGTTCCCGCTGGAGCGCATCACCGAGGACGAGGTGGTCTTCGCGAACCCGGAGCACGACTTCCCGCAACGCATCGCGTACCGGCGTGCGTCGGACACGTCGCTGCTCGCTCGCATAGAAGGAACGGTGGACGGAGAGCTGCGTGGCATCGACTTTCCGATGACGCGAGTCGCGTGTCCGTAGGTCGGCGCAGGATCTGAGCCGGGGCGGAGCGTTGGCGACGTCGTCACGGGGTGCGCGGCGTGGCAGGAACGGGCATGCGGGGAGAGCCGGGATGCCGACTCCCGCCACGTGCCGATGAGCTCGCGCGGTCGAGCTACGGCAACTCGATCCGCTCGACGGTCCCGCCTCCGGCGCATACGCTGCAGTTGCTGACATAGGCGGCCCCATCCGGGCCGACGGCCACGCCACCCGGCATGATCAGCCCCTCGGACGCGAGGACGTCGCGACCGCCGTCGTGAACGCGCACGAGAGCGCCGGCCGGGTCCCCGCTCAGAAGCGAGTGGGTGGCGATCTCGAGCACGAGCAGCGAGCCGTCCGGAGCGAACGCGATCCCGATCACGTTCGTGAAGCCGTCGGCATACACAGACACCGATCCCGACTCGTCGACGCGATAAACGCGGGCCCCGCCCACCGGGAACGGGAAGCCCGTCAGCTCGCCGACGTAGCAGGCGCCGTCGGGTCCGATCGCGACGGACGTGGGCACCGACTGCATCGGAATCGTCCCTTCGCCGAAGTCGGGCGGCAGCGGGACCAGGCGGGATGGAAACACCGCGAGCGTCGTCGTGTACCCGCTGGGGCTCACCGCCACCAGCGCGTTCCCACCGGCGTCGGTCACCAGCCGGTCGCTCGCTCTGGCCACGAGCCCGAAGGGGTTGCTGTCCAAGTCCCCGCCGTCGGGGTTGTCGCTGGCCTCGTGAGCGGAGACGTCGGCGACGCTCCGCCACTCGCCGCCCGCCGAGACCTTCACGAGCGTTCCCAGTGCTGGCGCCAGGCCGGCGAGCTGGCTCGCGTCGTCGCGTGCCGCCGGATCCTGCCCGAGTCCGACCGCGACCAGGAGGTTGCCGCGCCCCTGGACCGAGATGCCGTGAGGGCCGCCGGCACCACCGCCGTCCGGCCCGGCGAGGGACGGAAGCCCCGCGGCCACACGAGTCTGATGGCCGCGCCAGACGCGGGTGACGGCTCCGGTGAAGCCGAGGCAAACGTCACCTTCCGCGCCCGGGATGCACGGTCCTTCGCCGCCTCGACCCGCCTCGGCGACGTACAGCGCGCCCTCGGGACCGAACGCGATGCCGCGAGGGTTGTCGAGTCCAGCCGCGACCGTGGTCATCGCGGCCGGCGAGCCGAGTCGATCCGATGGCGCCGGGTCGTCCTGAGGATTCGTCGTCGTCTGCTCGCACCCCACCACCACCAGGATGGACAGAGCGAGAATCGGCACTGCGAGATGTCTTCTCATCGGTTGCTCCTGCGTGAAGTGCTCTGGGAATGGCCCTCGGGTTGGGTGAGGTTCGGAACCGGCTGCTCCTGCCGACCGAGGCGGCGGCCGCCGAGAGTAGCGCCGCGCGGCGGGAATCATAGACTAGGTTTCGTACCGAGGATAGTCCATGAGTGAGCGGGGCGCGGGAGCGCACTGGGCGCTCACCACGTCGCTTCACGACCCGGGTGGTGATCCTCTGTCCGGCCACGGAGTCTCCGTTCGCCGGCATCATCCCGCACTCCGAGACCGGCGATCTGGCGCCGGTCGGACCCTCGTTCAGCACCGGGTGGAACGTCACCTGTCCGGCGCCGGGGTTTCATGCGTACGAGCCGCACATCTTGCCCGCGATCTTCCCGCTGGCGTTTCAGGACACCTTCCGGAACGACCTCGGCTTCTTGAACTTCACCGTCCCGGTCCTGTTCAACCTGCCGCCGCTCGACTTCCTGAGCCGGATCGCCGCGTACCCGTTCCGGCTCGCGGTGAGCCGGCGCGATCCGATCTACTATCCGAAGGACGCTGTGCCCTTCCGGTTCGTCGGTCTCTCGACGGGGATCTCGTGGCAGACGCTCGACGAGAACTTCAGCTCGCTGGCCTACACGCCGGGGCAGTACGATCAGTTCTTCGACAGCGTGCTCTTTCACCTCATCGACGCCGGCTTCGACAGCACCACGACCGCCGTCTCCGGCGAGTACGTGTTAGAGAACTTCTCGCGACCGTTTTATCAGGTCTCCTTCTACATCGGGGAACACCTGAGCAGCGAGAGCATGGTCCGCAATGCCGGGCGCAGTTCGGTGTCGACGTCGAGTTCAGCAACATCGCGCCCCACAGGTACCGGGCCGACGTGAACCTGTGGGAGCTTGCGGGGAGCCTCCGCTACAGCGTGAGAGCCGATGCGATCCAGCCGTTCGTGAAGGCGGGATACGGCTGGAGCTGGTGTCGGCTCGAGGACGTCCAGGCCAACGGCGTTCCGTTCGACCCGTCGACGACCGACTGGATCACGCCGGGGATCTGGCCCAATACCTGGCACATCGGTGCCGGATTCGAGATCGTTCCGTTCCGGCGGATCGGCAAGCTCCCGCGGGGTGCCGAGCTGGCGATCCGGTTCGAGTATTCCCGCTACTACCAGGGGCTCGGACTGGATCTGTCGGACGTGTCGCCGGAGACGCTCTCCACGATCTTCCAGACCCTCGACGACGTGCCGATCGACGAGCGGGTGACCCGGGACGATCTCACCATCGGTCTCACGGTCTCGTTCTGATCGGTCGCGATCGGATCAATGGCTGGACCCGATCCCCTCGTGCGGTTCCCGGTGGCGTGACGGCGCCCTCTCCGGCGTGACGACCGGCCTCGGCGCCACCTTGGCGCTCGGGCGATCGACAGCCTGACGAGGTCCGCCAGCGATGCCCGGATGTCCGGATCGGCCGCTCCGTCGGGTTCACGCCGTGCCGATCGACGACCTCGGCTGATGGGTTTCGCCGCCGGACTGCGGTTTCTCCATCGACCGGGGCCTGGGGCCCGGGTCTCGTCATGTTGCCCCGCGAGATTCCCGTCGCTCCGCCCGCGCGCCCGCCGGCGGGGTCGAGTGTGGGCGGCCATGCTCATGATCGCCAAAAGCGAGGACAGGACATGCCGAGACGCGTGATGTATGGATGGGTGATGGTGCTGGCGGCTCTCGCCGCCATTCGCACGATCGCCGCGAGCGGTGCCCAGTCGACGCCACACCTCGAGGAGATCACCGCCGCGCAGATCGCCGACCCCGAGGCGCCCGACCTGTCGCCGGCTCACTCGCAGCGACGAACTCCTGGTCGACTGGAAGCCGTCATGGCCGGCGCGGGTCCGGAGACCGGGGTCGTGTTCACCGACGCCCGACATGGTCTGGAGCCGCTGCCACTGAACGATCTCGAGGTCGCGAAGCTGGCCATGGCCCGGGCCGCGGTCGAGGCGGCGGACAGAGCCGGCACACGGTCGGTGCGGCCGCCCCGGCGACCGCGCTCGAGGATCGATGGCCACGTGGAGGCGGACAAGCTGGAGCGCCGTCGCACGATGACCCCGCGAGAGACGAGAAACAGACCGGGCGTTCCCGATGAAGCCTGGGAGGTGGCCCGATGAGACCGCTGACTCTGGTGTCGTTGGTGATGCTGTGCGCGGCGGATCTGGGCGTTTCGCTCGCGCAGGAGTATCCGGAGCCGCAGCTCGGTTGCTTCAGCTGCACCCTCCGGGAGGCGGGACAGGCACGACCCGAGCCGGGCGACGTCGACCGAACGGACTGCGTCGTGTCGAGCGACGCGACGAGCCTGGACGCGCGCAGGGCGGGATACGTCGACCTCGATACGGCCCATTATGCCCGCGGATCGGTGCTGAACGTCATCGTCTTCGTCAACCACGGAGATGCGGAGGCTCAGTACGTCTGGGATGCGGCCGAGCGAGAGGAGGCCGGCTGCAAGGCGGCGGAGGCAAAGCGATTCTATCTCGAGCACATGCCGCCGATCGGCTTCATCACGTTCGACAACGAGAATGAGGACTGCTTCTTCTACTACGAGGTCACGCTGCCGTACGACATCAACGATCTGGCCGGCGCCGAGGGGTTCGAGAAGTGGATGGTCACCGATGCGGCCGAGGCATTGGGTTTCATCAACCAGGGCACCGACGGGTCGGTGATCGACGACATGACCATCTGGCTCCAGGACTGGGGTGGTGGATGGGACAACGTGATCGTCAGCTTCATGCCCGCCGACTACAACTTCCGCGCGCGGGCATCCACGTCGGCGGCCTACATCCGGATCGATCAGTACGAGGAGTGGGGCGTGTGGGCCCACGAGTGGGGCCACGTCTTCGGTGCCTGCGACGAGTACAGCGACTGGAACGACGACGTGGGAGCCCTCACGTGTGACGACGACATCAACTGCAACGACGTCTGCCAGGGTGGGTACCTGATCGTCGACGACGCCGACATCTTCAACGGCAACTGCGACCTCTGCGAGGGGAGCACGGAATGCATCATGCGCTCCGGTCGCACCGAGTACGACCATCCCCCGTGCATGTACACGTATCAGAACTGGGCGTGGGTGGACGAGAACGGTAACGATCTGCTCGACAAGACGAGAGGCTGGGATCCCTTTGCGGGAGCGGTGTACGAGATATTCGAGCTCGCCCACAACGAGGCGAAGATCAACACGGACACCGACCGGGGATACGTGGCCAACCAGCGCTGGACGAGCTGGAGCACGATCGCGGTGCGATCGGGGGCCGGCGCCGACCATTCGATCGCGATCTACGGTGAGAACAACCGCAACCACAATCTCGCCTGGTCCGTCGGTCACGCCGGGATCGAGTTCGTGGTCGGCGACTTCAACCACAACAACCGCGGGCAGGATCACGTGATGCTGGTCGGGCACGGCGAATACGAGCTCCTGTACGAGGCCGGCAACCAGATGCTGTTTCCCGACGGCGTCGAACGGAACAGGACATGGAACGCCGACGACGTGGTTCGGACCTACGACGTGCCGCTGTTCAAGGACGAGTACATCGTGTTCATCCTCGAGAACAACACACCCGGACTCGATCTCGGGATGGCTCTGTTCGGCTCCAACGGTGATACCTACTACGCGGGACGCGCCAGTGCGCTGTGGGAGGCCGACGCGAACGGAGCCGGTCTCAGCGAGTTCGAGGGGCTCTCGGTTCCCCGGGACGACGTGTACGGACTGGTCGTCTGGTCGAACACTCCCGCAGGCGGCGACTTCTCGATCACGGTCGGACCGTCGATCCGGACGCTGGACGAGAAGGACCCGACCGCGTCCGAGGATCTGGCGCTCTACGAGTTCACGCCGTCAGCGGGCTACTGGGCCGTGATGGCGGCCCGTCCCGGTGAGAGCTCCAACCTCAAGCTGAGCCTCTTCGAGGAATCGACGTTCGAGACCAGGCTCGCCACGTCGGGTGCTTATCCGAACGTCGAGTTCATCGCGGCCGACTACGGCGGTGGGGCCTCCACCGACTACCTTCGCGTTTTGCGACAGAGCGGGACCTCGTTCGCGTGGACCGAGTGGGAGCAAGGCGACGAGATTCTGGGCGGTTGGTACAACGACACGTGGTCGGCGGGAGACATCTGCCGGGTGTGGGACGCCCACCTTCGGGGCGGCGAGACGTACCGCTTCCAGCAGTACGGCGACGTGTTCTCGCCGGTGAACGTCGGAATCTACGTGCTCAGCTCCGCCGATGGCGACCCGTACAAGCAACGGAGCGCGGCCGAAGCGGGGAGCAATGGAACGTCGGCTCTCGGAGAGTGGTTCACGTTCACCGCTCCCACCGACGACTGGTACGGCGCCGTCATGATCGGCAACGACGAGTCCTCTGGCTGGTACGACATGGGGGTCGGCCCCCAGGTCTCGCTGGTCGAGCAGGCGCCCTACGAGGCACCCGACGAGATCATCTGGATCGACGCTACCACGGTGGCCGCGTCGTGGGCGTCCCTCGGAGTCCGGGCCGGCGCGGGCGCGGAGTCGAGCCTGACCTTGTGGACGTGCGAGAACTGCGATCTGTTGTGCTTCGAGGAACTCGAGACCGAGGACGTCGGCCCGCGCTACATCGTGATCGACGCCAACCACGAGCCGGCAGCCACGTACTTTGCGCGTGCCGATCGTCGGGTGGGGACGGCAGCCCAGGCCGTGTCGTTCGATGTCGCCTCGCCCAGTGACATCGTCCTGAGCGATCCGACCGAGATCGAGACGACCGATGGCAGCTTCTCGGTGGGCGAGGTGGTTCAGATCTGGGACCTCGACCTCATGGTGGCGCCGCTGAGCGTGGCGATCGAGGTGGAGCCGCTCGATCCGTCGCTCGACGTCGGAGTGGCGCTGTTCGGGTCGGCCGGCGGGTCGACCGTTCAGAGCTCGGACGGAGCCATCGAATCGGCCGACCGACTCGGCCCGGGCGGCACGGAGGTGATCTCGTTCTCACAGGCGAACGACGTGTACGGCGTGGTCATCACCAATCAGAACGGGGCGCCGGGTGCCTATCGCATCCGCGTCGGCGATGCGGATATCATAGACGTCGCGAGCGTCGAGCTTCCGTGGACCCTCGGCTTTCGCCTGGTCGACGCGTCGGCGCGCCGGTTCGTGGTGGATCTTCCGGAAGCGATGAAGGTATCGCTGGACGTGTTCGACGTTCGTGGACGCCGGGTCCGCACTCTGGTCGACGAGGATCTCGGTGCGGGGCGCCATGCCGTCGCATGGGATGGAGCGGCCCGCGATGGCTCACGCATCGGTGCCGGCGTCTACTTCGCGCGGCTGACCGCCGCCGAAGACGTGCTCACGCTAAAGGTCTGCTTGCCGAGATGAGGTCACGTGCCCGGGTCGCGTCGTTCGACCCGGGCACTCGTCTCGTCGAGGGGAAGGGCTCGCCGACGGGGAAGGAAACGAGCCGTCGTCGCCGGCCACCTACCGCACGACGTCAGTCGTCGCGTTCGCTCTCGTGATCGCGACGTACCTCGTCGATTTGGTGGGCGAGCGCGGAGTCGGGCGAGACGTCGAGTCGCTCCGCGATCGCCTCGGCCTCCGTGAGTGCGTCGCGTGCGCGGGTGGGATCCCCGTACTTCCGCTCGAGCCGACTGAGCGTGCAGAGCACCAGCGCGACCTCGAGATCGATCCCGACGTCCCGGAGGATGCGAAGGCCCTCGTCGACGCAGCGACCGGCCTCTCTCGCGCGTCCGAGTGCCAGGTGAATGGCACCGAGGCTTCCCAGGGTGATACCGACCTCGGGATCGTTACCAACCTCGCGATGGCGGGCGAGTGCTTCCTCGTAGCACGCGACCGCATCGTCGAAGCACTGCCGGTCCCGATGGATGTCGCCGAGCCCGGCCAGAGCCGTGGCCTCGGCGCCGCGGTCGCCCAGTTCCCGGTGGATGGCCAGCGCCCGCTCGTAGCAGACGCGGGACTCGTCCCCTCGACCCAGCTGGCGTAGCAGGCCACCCAGGTTGATCAGCGCGATCGCCTCGTTGCGCCGATCGCGAGTCTCACGGTAGATGGCCAGGGCCGACTCGTAGCATTCACGTGCCGCGTGGAGATTGCCTTGCTCGCTTTCCAGGTTTCCGAGATTCACCAGAACGACGCCTTCGTCGTGCGGGTTGCCGACCTCGCGATGCACGGCGAGGGCACGTTCGTAGTGGTCGCGCGCTTCGTCCGGGAGTCCTTGCAGTCGGAGCGCGGTTCCCAGATTGCCCAGGTCCATCCCCTCCCGTGGCCGGTTGCCGACCTCGCGATCGATGCTGAGCGCGCGCTCGAAGTAGCGTCGCGATTCCCCCAATGCGCCCCTCTGCGCCAGGAAGACGCCGAGGTTCCCCAGCACCGTTCCCTCGCCGCGCCGGTCACCGATCTGGCGGTGCACGTCGAGCGCGGCCTCGTAGCTGCGGCGTGCCTCGTCGGTCTCCCCATGCTTGGCGTGAAAGCCGCCCAGGTGGTCGAGCACCAGTCCCTCACCGAGCCGGTTGCCGACGCTCCGGTGGCTCGCGAGCGCCGCCTCGAACGCCTCGCGCGCTTCCTCGCTGCGGCCCTGACGGTGATGGAGGTTTCCGAGGTTCACGAGCGCGACCCCCTCGCTCCGGCCGTTGCCGACCTCACGGTGAATCGCCAGCGCTGCCTCGAGGTGCTTCCGTGCGGACTCCATCCGACCGAGCTCCAGGTGAACGAGGCCCAGATTGCCCAGCACGATGCCCTCCTCGCGCCGGTTGGAGACCTCGCGATGAATCTGGATCGAGAGCTCGAGCAGCTCCTCGGTCTCCTCGAAGCGCCCCTCGCGCCCGAGGACACCGGCCAGGTTGCCGACCGCCGTACCTTCGGCGCGCCGGTCGCCGAGCTCACGATGAAGGGCGATTGCCGCCTCGTAGTGTCCGCGCGCCTCATCGAGCTCACCCGACGACCGCTCCGCGGACGCGAGTGCGCCGTAGACACGCGCACGCCGGTGTGGATCATCGAGCGGCTCCAGAACCTCTCTGCCGAGCTCCACCGAGAGCGCGAACGGGCCACGCAGATCGAGCACGGCGTTGGCGGCGAGGTACGTGTCCGCCGCGACTTCTGCGTCGCCGCGGTCCAGCGCGCGCCGGCAGCCGGCGACGAAGTTGTCCAGCTCGATCAGAAAGGCGGCCCACGTCGATTCGCCCTCGCGGCGATCGAGGCCCTCGATCGAGGAGGAAGAGCCCATCGCCGCGAAGTACGCTCCGTGGCGGGCCTCGACGGCGGCACGGTCCTCGCCCGGCGCGCCGCGTCCGGTGATCCCGGCCACGTCGCCGGTGGGCGAGCGCTCCGCGAGCCGCTCCGAGGCGTACTCGTGTATCGTGGCGTACATGTCGAAACGGGGCACGCCGCCCGCGACGCTGGTGCGGAGCCAGCTTCCGTCCACGAGCGACTGGATCACGTCCAGCACCGGCGGTGCGGACTCGTGGGCGCCGAGGTCGAGCACCGCTTCCGCCGCGGGCAGCGTGAATCCGCCGTCGAACACCGAGAGCTGTGCGACCGCCGATCGTTCCCACGACCGAAGAAACTCCCAGGACCAGTCCAGCGACGTCTCGAACGTGGCGTGGCGTCCGTGAGGCCCACCGGTCAAGATGCCAAGTCGATCCTCGAGTCGGTCATGCAGCTCGTCCAGGCTCAGCACCCGCAGTCGAGAGGCCGCCAGCTCGATGGCCAGGGGCAGACCATCGAGCTTCCGAACGATCGTCTCCACACGCGTGCGGGCTGCACCCAGTGCGAAGCCCGGGCGCTGCTCACGTGCGCGCACCGCGAACAGCTCGGCGCCCGCGCCCTCCGGCTCCAGTGGATCGAGCGGGAGGTCGATCTCCTCCTCGAGCTGGAGGCGCCGGCGACTCGTCGCGAGAAAGCGCGTCTCGCCGCCCATCTCGAGCCAGCGACCGAGCGTCGCATCCGCCTCGCCGACGACGTGCTCGAAGTTGTCGAGGATGACGAGGCTCCGGCGGCGCTCCCGGAGCACGTGTCCCAGCTGGACGATCGGATCACCCCTCGCGATCGGGACGTCCAGGGTGACCGCGAGCGCGTGGGCGATCGCGCCGGCGGACCGCGCATCGCTGAGGTCGCAGAACCATGCTCCGCCGGGCCAGCGCGCGAGGCTCTCCCACGCGTAGCGCAGCGCCAGGCGCGTCTTCCCTGCTCCTCCCGGTCCCCGCAACGTCACGAGGCGACGGTGGTCCGTGTGGGTGGCCTCCGGCTCGAGCCGCCCGTGTAGGGTCTCGAGCTCGGTCGTGCGCCCGACGAACGGATCTCTCTCGGGTGGCAGCTCGAACGGAACTCGCTCTCCGAGCTCCGTCCGCCCGTCGAGCGCCTGGATGACCTCGCGCGCCGTCGAGAATCGCTCGCCCGGATCCTTCGAGATGAGCTTCAGAATCGTGTGCTCCCACGTCGGCTCCAGCGGAACGAACTCCGCGGGCGACGGTGGCGTGTGGTCGCTGCCGGCGAGGATCAGCGCGCGCGGTGGAAGATGGCCGTACGGCAAGCGTCCCGTGGTCAGCTCGTACAGCACGACCCCGAGCGCGTAGAGATCGCTCGAGGGGCCGCTCTCGCCCTCGATGAACTGCTCGGGAGCCATGTACGCGGGCGTCCCGACCAGACGCCGGCGCTCGGGCCGAGCGCCTGCCGCCTCGCTCGCGTCTCCTGCATCGGCGTCGGCCGGTACGAGCTGCACGGCGAGCCCGAAATCGGTGATGACCGCCCGCTCCCGATCCCGCTCAGGCTCCGGTACCAGCATGATGTTGCCCGGCTTCAGGTCCCGATGGACGACGCCGGCGCGATGTGCGGCGTCGAGGCCCGCCACCACCTGCCGAACGATCGGCAGCGCCGCTCGGGCCGACATGGGTCCCCGAGAGCGAACGCGCCGCGCCAACGTCTCCCCGGACAGAAGCTCCATCGTGAGGTAGATGAGTCCGCGGCGCCGATCCCGACCCATCTCGTAGATCCGGCAGACGTTCGCGTGCGTCACCGACCGCGCCAGCAGAACCTCTTGCTTGAACGCGCGCAGCGCGGAGCGGCTCGTCGCGATCTCCGCACGGATCAGCTTCAACGCAACCGCCACGTCCAGCAGCTCGTCGATCGCCTCGTAGACCTCTCCCATGCCGCCTCGGTCCAGGAACGCGACGACGCGGTAGCGGTCGTCGACCCGCTCGCCGACCGCGAGTCGCTGAGCCGGTGGCTCGGCCGCGTGCTCGGCGTCGTTCGCCGGGTGATCAAGAAGCGGAGGGACCGGGAGCTCGCAGGTTCTCATCACGCGGACGATAAGGTCCTCGACCTCGCGTCGCAGCTCGTCGTCGTCCGAGCACTCTCGGTCGAGAAAGCGGGTGCGGACGGCCGCTTCGAGGGAGACCGCCTCATCGAACAGCTCGAACACGCGACGTTCGCGGTCCTCGATCATGGGGACGCATCCGGTGCATCCAGCTCCCTGGCGAGCCAGGAGCGACAGAACCGCCATCGGCGCTCGACCGTGCTGTGAGAGAGCCGGAGCACGTCGGCGATCTCCGGAATCGTCAGGCCCGTGAAGTAGCGGAGCAAGACGATCTGGATCTTGTCCGCGTGCGCCTTCTCGAGCCGGCGAAGCGCCTGGTCGAGCGCGATGACGTCGTCACTGGACGCGTCGACGAACGCCAGGACGGAGGTGAGCGTCTGTCGTTGACGGTCTCCGCCGCGCTTCAGCGATCCCTTTCGGCGCGCTTCCTCGACCAGGAGATCGCGCATCGTGCGCGCGGCGGTGCAGTAGAAGTGGTTCCGTCCGCTCCAGCTGATTGCGCGCCGGTCGACGAGCCGAAGGTATGCCTCGTGCACGAGCGCCGTGGTGTCCAGCGTCTCTCCCGGTCGCAGTCGCGCCCGCTGGGCAGTGGCCAGTCCGCGGAGTCTGTCGTACACCCTGGCGAACACCTGCTCGGCGGCGGCGCCGTCGCCTCGTCCAGCGCGGTTCAGGAGCTCCGTGATGGGAGCGGTGTCGTCCGACATCACCGCCTCCGGGAATGAGCGGAGGATCAAGGCCCGCGTCGACGTTCCGATCGGCGCAGACACCCACAACGTCTCAATTCTACCGCACGTGGGATTTTAGGAGCCCGATGTCGTCGTGTCCACAAGTGGCAATCCCGTGCGGCCGATGTGAAGGCCGAGCCCCGACATGACGAGTGCGACCGATCGGCAGCGTCAGGCGCGTTTGAGAACGAACTCGTCCGCCCCGGCAGGCCCGGAACGCGGCGCTGTCGCCGGTCCGGGAGAAGGCTGTTTGCCGATCAGAGGCGCTCCAGCTCGTGCCAGACGAGGCGCCGGCCCACGAGCCCAGGCCCGACCGCCAGCGGCTCGTAGGTTCCGGCTCTGTGCGCGTCGAATGCGGCCGTCTGACGAAACGGAGACCCGTCGATCAGTCGATGCCACGCCGCCCAGTCCCACAGAAGCACGTCGTCGGTGCCCTCGTGGACCTCGCCGGCACGCGAGCCGCTCAGGATCTCGAACCGGCAAGCCTGGGTCTCGACGCGCCGACCCGGATCCCAGGCCGTTCCGAACGCCGAGCACCGGAGCCGACCGAAGGGGGCATCGACCTCCCATCGAGAGTGGCGGTCGGGCTCGGTGAGCCGGTGAGTCGACAGATCCATCAGGTCGAGCTGGATCAGATACCGAGCGCCGCCGACCAGATGCCGGGCGACACACGTCAGGTGACTCGCCGCGCGAGTCTCGCTCGTGAGGTATCCAAGGCCTCCGATCGGACAGTACGCGCCGTCGACGGGGCGGCCGAGATCGAAGTCAGCCATGTCGCCCTCGATCAGCGTCGGCTCGGGGAGATCGCTCGCGTGCATGCGATCTCTTGCGCGCTGCAGCATCGTCGGTGATCGATCGATCCCGACGAGGCGAGCACCCCGCCTGGCGAGCGCGGGGAACATCCGCCCCGAGCCGCATCCCGGCTCGAGGAGCGTGGGGGACACCGGAGCGGAATGGCCGGACACGAGTCGTTCCAGCAGCCAGTCGGCATCCGCGTTGGTGTCCCACGAGAAGGCCGCGTCGTAGAGGTCCGCATGTGCGTCGAAGATCCCGGACACAGCGACCGTCCCCTGTGAGGGCGTTACCGCAGGACCGTCACCGTCCGCGTGACATCCCGACCGGACGCGCCGAGCGCACCCGCCGAGGTCAGCCGCACGAAGTAGACACCCGGCGCGACTCGCTCACCGCGGTCGGTCCGGCCGTCCCATGCGAGCGAGTGTCGTCCCGCCTCCAGGCCGTCGACGGCGATCGAGCGCACGGCGCGTCCGGCGGCGTCGAACACGTTCATCACGACGTTCCCGCTGGACGCGAGGTCGAACCGGACGACGGTCGACGCGCGGAACGGATTCGGATGAGGGGCATGAAGCAAGGTGGTCGTCGACGGCGTCAGCGGATCATCGGCGCCGACCACGGGACCCATCTCGTACGTCCACAGATCCCACTCGAGGCGGCTCGTGCTCAGCCCCGCCAGGAAGTAGAGCGAGTCGCCGATCAGGAACGAGCCCGGAGCCCATCGCCCCGAGCCCGGATGCGGCGGCAGCTGGATCCAGGTGTCGGTGTCGCCGTCGTACTGCCAGAACTCGCCCTGGTCGAGCTGGACGTGGTCGGTTCCCTCACCGCTCAGGACGTAGCCCTTTCCGTCCCAGCTGAACTGGGTGCCCGCCACGCGTCCCTCGCCGGGGAAGTCGGTCATCCGGGTCCAGGTGTCGGTGATCGGATCGAACCGATAGAAGTCGCGGTATATCCCGCCGCCGTGTCCGAAGCCCACGTAGGGGACGTCCCCGATGTTGAAGTAGTAGGGGTGATGCCGCCGCGGCCCGGGCAGGTCGTCGTGCTGTAGCCACGAGTCGGTGGCGATGTCGTACTCCCACCAGTCGCCCAGGTTGCCGATCGCGGAGCCGCCACATCCGACGTAGATCTTCCCGTCGTCGGTGATGACGAACGCCGGGTGCGTGCGGGGCTGTCCGGGAAGGCTCGTCAGCTCGGCCCATGTCCCGGTCGTCGGATCGTACTCCCACAGGTCGGCGAGGTACGTGGAGCCCACTGCCAGCCCGAAGCCGAGGTATCCTTTGCCGCCGTAGGCCCCCCCGTACGCATAGCCACGATCGGGTCCGGGGAAGTCCGGCAGGACCGCCCAGGAATCGCCGACCGGGTCGTAGCGAAAGAAATCATCCGTGGCCCCCGCGCCCGATGTCGAGCCCGTGACGACGTAGCCGTACCCGTCGAGGGTGAACGTGACGGGATGATGACGTCCGGGAGACGGCATGCTGGTCCGTTCGTTCCAGAGACCGGCATGGGCGGTAGACGTCGCGACGACGACGAGCAACGAACAGATCAGGCTCGAAGACATGGATCCTCCAGCGTCGGGGTCTTGCGGATGGAATGGACGGGCCAGTCGACGAGGGAGTCTAGCATCCGGGCGTGCGCTTCCTAAAAGGCCCGATCGCCGCCGTCATCCAGACGGCTGCGGGCCGAGGATCGGGTCTCGCCGCCCGGGCGGACGTCGTCGGTCTCCGCTCACGTTATGATCACGCGGCGGCCAGACCCGGAATCGACCGGCGCGGGCTGCGAAGCTCCCGGGGAGGACACATGCACGGATCGTCCGCTCGATGAGCACTGCCGGCCGGGAGTCGCGTCGATGAGCGACATCACGCGCCTCTTGAGAGCCGTCGAGCGCGGGGAGGCCGGGTCCGCCGACGAGCTCATGCGGGTCGTCTACGCCGAGCTCCGGCGGATCGCCGCGCACAAGATGGCCCGCGAGCAGCCCGGGCAGACCCTCCAGACCACCGCTCTCGTTCACGAGGCCTGGCTCCGACTGGGTGGCGACCACTCGTCTCGCTGGGAGAACCGGGCCCACTTCTTCGCCGCCGCGGCCGAGGCGATGCGTCGCATCCTCGTCGACAACGCACGTCGCAAGAGACGACTCAAGCACGGTGGCGACCTCGAGCGCGTGGAGCTCGACCACGCGCAGCTCGCGGTCCCGCTCCGGGACGACGACGTGCTGGCCGTGGACGAGGCACTCGACCTCCTCGAACAAAACGATCCCCGCGCGGCCCGGATGATCCATCTCTGCTTCTTCCTCGGGATGACCCAGCAGGAAGCGGCGGACACGATGGGAATCTCGGTGAGCACGGCCGAACGAACATGGGCCTATGCCCGTGCGTGGCTGTACCGGCGGATCCGGGACGACCGCTAGCCGGATCTCGACGCGCCGCGACTTTTGGTGAGGGAAGATGTGCCGTCACGGCGCATGCAGAGGTGCGAACAGGTTTCTCTGGTGGAAGGAGCACCTCGATGGACGAGGACCCGCGCATCAAGGACATCTTCCTGCGCGCACGCGAGCTGGCGTCGACGCGGGAGCGCGAGGCGTACCTCAACGAGATCTGTGCCGGCGACGGTGAGCTGCGGGAGCAGGTCGAGTCGTTGCTTCGCTCCGAGGATGAAGCCGGGACGTTTCTTCAGCTCACCGAGCGAGAGCACGCCGGGTCGGTCCTCGGTGAGGGCCCCGGCACCGTCGTCGGGCGCTACAAGCTCCTCGAGGAGATCGGCCGCGGCGGGTTCGGCGTCGTGTACATGGCCGAGCAGCTCGAACCGGTACGGCGGAAGGTGGCGCTCAAGGTCATCAAGGCCGGGATGGACACGCGCGAGGTGATCGCACGCTTCGAGGCGGAGCGCCAGGCACTCGCCCTGATGGATCACCCCAACATCGCCCGTGTGCTGGACGCCGGAGCCACCGAGGCGGGGCGTCCCTACTTCGTCATGGAGCTGGTCCGCGGGCTGCCCGTGACCGAGTTCTGCGACCGGGAATCGCTCTCCTACCGCGAGCGTCTGGAGATCTTCGTCGCGATCTGCCACGCGGTGCAACACGCCCACCAGAAGGGTGTCATCCACCGCGACCTGAAGCCGAGCAACGTGCTCGTCAGCGTGCACGACGGCCGGCCGGTTCCCAAGGTGATCGACTTCGGCGTGGCCAAGGCGCTCGGACAGAGCCTCACCGAGCGGACGCTGTTCACCGGGTTCCACGACATGATCGGCACGCCCGCCTACATGAGTCCGGAGCAGGCCCAGCTCAGCGGCCAGGACGTCGACACGCGCAGCGACGTGTACTCGCTCGGGATCCTGCTCTACGAGCTTCTGGTCGGGACGACGCCGTTCGATCGGGACACGCTGGGCAAGGCCGCGCTCGACGAGATCCGGCGGATGATCCGGGAGACGGATCCGCCAACGCCCTCCCAGCGACTCCGGACGCTCGGAGGAAAGCTGCCGGAGATCGCACGATTTCGCGCCACCGACGCCGCGACTCTGGCCCGGACGGTCCGCGGCGAGCTGGACTGGATCGTGATGAAGGCGCTGGAGAAGGACCGACGCCGCCGGTACGAGACGTCCGATGCGCTCGCCCAGGATGTCGGCCGCTACCTGAACGACCAGCCGGTCGTCGCGGCGGCGCCCGGTGCCGGCTACGTCATGCGGAAGTTCGTGCGGCGACACCGCGTCGGGATCGTCACCGCCGGTGCGTTTCTGACGTTGCTCGTCGCGGGCACGGTCGTGAGCACCTGGCAGGCTATTCGTGCGTCCCGGGCGGAGCAGGCCCAGCGCGTCCTGCGCGAGCGGGCCGACGAGGCCCGGGACGTCGAGACACGACTTCGCAGGCTGGCTGACGCCCGCCAGCGAATCGCGCGCGCGAGCCTTCTCGTGCGCGAGGGTGACCTCGAGGCAGCCGACACGCTCGTCGGATCGATCGACTCGCTGATGGTCGACCTGGATCCCGTCGAGGCCGGGGAGATCCACACCGCGATCGGGGCCTGGCGCGCGCGCAACGCGGAGTGGTCGCGCGCGGCGACGAGCTTCGGACGGGTCATCGAGGCCGATCCGGGGAGCTTCGATGCGCGTCACCGGCTGGCACCGGTGTACGTCCAGGTCGGGGACTCGCTCCGCTACGACGCCCTGCGCACGGAGATGCTGGACCGGTTCGGCGACACGCACGATCCGTTCGTGGCGGCGAGCCTGGTGAAGGACTGTCTCATCAGACCGTGGACGCCCGCGGCGATGGACACCCTCGCGCACCTGGCCGACACGGTGCTGGATCGGGAACCGGACGTGCGGCAGCGCCGACGTCTCCTCCTCGCCCGGGGACTCCTCGACTACCGGCGCGGCCGGTTCACGGCCGCCGAAGCAGCCCTGCGCGAGGTGGCCGAGGGGGGCGAGTGGGAGCGCAACCTGGACGAGGACGTTCAGGCGTACATGCTTCTGGCCATGTCCCGTCTGAAGCTCGGTCGCGCCTCCGAGGCACGCGCCACGCTCGTCAATGGTCTGGGGATCGCACGCGACGCTCTCCCGGCGGATGAGACGGCGCTCGTGGGCTGGCGGGACTGGAACGAGTGGATCCTGTCGACGGCCTTGATGGACGAGGCCACGCGACTCGTCGAGGGATCCACCTCGTCGAGCGCGGTGACCGATTCGCCGCCGGCTTCCGGTCGATCGCCGGAGCCCGCCGCTGGCCATGCCGATCGCGCGGCCCTCATGCTGTCCCGGGGCGTCGAGGCGTCGCTCACCATCTTTCCCGCGCGGCTCGGCGGTCAGGCGTTCGGACGGGTGTCGGGTGTGATCGGCACGCTGCTGGAGCAGATGGGACTCCGACACATCGCGCTCGAGGAGACCGTGTTCGACCCCGGTCCCGAGACGGGGATGCCTCACGTGATCGAGGCGTTCGGTCGGTTCGTCGTCGAGCACCCGATCGCGAGCGAGTACGCGCTGTACGCCGAGTACAACGGCACGCGTGAGACAGGTGTCGTCGAGCTGCGTGCCGTCGTGGTCGATCGCGACGGAAACCTGGTATGGCAGGACCGTCTGGGCCGTGAGGACGCGGCGTTCAGCGAGATCCCCGGGCCCGACCCCATGAGCGTGACCGTGCTCCTCGTGGAGCGACTGTGTCCATCGTTCGGCCTGAGCGAGGAGACCCAGCGGGCCGCGGCTCCCGGCGAGATGGCGAGGCGATCGCGCGAGAGCAGCGGACTGCCTCCGGACGACGAGCTCGCGCTACTGGACGCGAGACGTGAGGCACTTCGGCGCGCCGGCGGAGACGCCACGCTGGCCGTCTACTCACCCCGGGTTCAGGGAGCCGCCGATGCGGGGGAGGCGGCGCGACTCGCGCGGCAAATCGCGGACCGAGGGCTGTGTCGCGCGTCGGCGGTGGCGACCCCGCTCTCGATCGAGGCCTCGCAGAAGGGACCGAACGAGCTCCGGATCCTGTGGGATCTGGCCCGCGCCTTCCGCGAGCACGTCCGCGCGCATCCACCCGATGCGGACTATGCCCTCTACGCCGACTTCGTCTTCGACCCCGGACGCTGGGAGCAGGGGTACGTTCACTTCGTGGTCTGCGATCGGTCGGGGGAGTGGGTCGTCGTGGACCTGCAGAACTCCGAGCACGCGGACTACCAGAAGGTGAAGCCGACGTCGGAGGACGCGTGCTCGAGGCTCCTCGTCGAGCGACTCCGGCAGGTGCTTCTGTGAGGCAACAGCGTGGCCGGCAGCGTCGCGGTGATCTCGCGCGCGGTGAGGGCACGGCGTCGCGACGCTTCCACGATCGACTGCGACGCATCGTCTCCGGCGTCGGTAGCCTCATGATGCTACTCGCGACGTGGCCGACGTTGGGGGGATCGGTGGTCGTGGAGCCGGCAGGCGGCATCGCCGTTCCCCTGGGCCGTGACGCGGAGTCCGCCGGCGCGGGCGTGTCCCTCGGCGTGGCCCTCGCGTCCGAGGGGGATCGGACGAGCTACGGCTTCGTGCTGGCACGACACGAGCTACGACCATGTCCCGAGTCGTACGCACTCCCGCCGGGCTGGGGCACGGTGAAGAGCATCGCCGCTCACACGACGATCTGGACGCTCAGCATCGGACTGCGCCATGCATTGCTCCACTCGGGCTCCCTCCGTTGCGATGGCGGCGTGGAGGTCGGTCGCTACCACCGGACGTCCACGCTCGATCTGACGGTCGCGACCACCGGGGCTCCCGCCTCGATCGCGAGGCGCTTCGGCGATCGGGCCTTCGGTACGGGTATCGAGCTGCGCACGACGCTCGGGGTGGGATCGTCCGAGGTCGGCGTCCGAGCCGCCTATCGTCGGTCGCTGGCGGAACTCTCGGTCGACGCGCCACTCGAGCTGGCCAGCGTTCATCTGGTGTGGGCGTTTCGGGTCCGCGGCACGCGGGACGGCGGGTCGCCATGAGACGACGACACCGTCTTCGCCTCGGGATCGTCCTGGTCGCATCCGCGAGTGTGCACGCGGGGTGTGGCCTCGAGGATCTCCATCTGGACCTGCGGTTCGACGGGCAGACCGAGGAGATCGGCCCCGTCTTCGTCGACCGGGAGCTCGTCGTCGTGAACGTGCCGGAGGGCGTCGCGTGGCCGCGAGGCGATCACTACTACCGATCGCTATGGCTCGATCCCGCGACGGAGAGCACGACTGTGGTGCCGATCCTGGATGGTCAGGTTCTGCTGCGTCGAAGGGGTCGCTTCGTCACGCCCCGCGATCCTCACGAGCCCCCGCTACGACCTGGCACGTCCCACACGCCGGGCCGGGGGAGGCTCGACGCGTCGTGGGACGCGGCCACGGCCCAGTGGGTCTTCACGGCGACGCCGCTGACCACGGGCACGCTCGAGATCCCGACGGCTCCCGTGCTGCTCCGTCCATCGCCGGGAACCGACCACGTCGGTCGCGACTCCCTGCGAGCCACCTGGAGGGCGCCCGGGTTCGAGAGTCCCGGGCGTGTCTGGCTGGTCGTAGCCGCGCCGGACACGGCGTGGAGCGTGGGTCGGTTCTACCCCGGCCCGGACAGCATGTCGATCGGCTTGCCCGCAATCGCACCGACCGATGCCGTTCTCGCCGCGGTGCTGCAGTCCGGGAACAGCTTCGAAGACCCGGCTCGCCCGCTTCACGATCAGGTCTTCGGCATGGCGGTGGTGGTCTGGTCCGAGCCGGTCCCGATTCGCGTGGGCGCTTCGGGCGTGGGCTCGGTGCCCGCACCGCGTCGGTCCGGAACGACGAGCGGCTGCGCCGAAGACGGTGGACCCCGCGGACCGAAGAGTGGGCATCGCTAGCGGAGCACGTGAGCACGCAACCGACCGCCGCGACGAAGGAGAGTCGATGCACAAACGGTCATCGGGATGGCGTAGGTGGAGTCGATCGGCGACGGTCGCGTCGCTGGTCACCCTCGCGCTCGATCGCGTGTCCGCCGGAGCCGAGGTGGGCGCGGCTACTCCGCCGGCGCCCGGGAGCCCGCGTCCGGACGCCGCGGCCCACGGCGCCTCGCCGGCGACGAGCGGCGCGCATGGCTCTTCACTCTACTCGCTCGTTGGAACCGTGCTGCCGATGCTGGGCGGTATCGCCCTCGCGGTGAAGACCGACGGCGGCGTGGCCAACACGGTCGCGTTCGCCGGCCTGTTCTGGGGCGGCGCCATCGTTGGTCCCTCGCTCGGCTACGTACACGGCGGAGCCACGCGCCGGGGGCTCGAGGGGCTCGCTTTGCGCGCCGGAGCCTTTGCGGTGGCATGGGCGCTGGCGCCCACGCACGACTTCGACGATGGGATCGTGCCCAACCCGTCCTTCAATCTCGCGACCGGCGAGGGCGGCGGCGATGTGGGCATCTGGATCCTCGCGACGGCGGGAATCCTCGTATCCGGCATCCACGACATCATTCGCGTCGACGGGACCGTGGGCGCCCGGTCCGACCGAGTGAGCTCCTTGCACGCGACGGTGCTGCCGGACGCCGGCGGTAGTGGATGCCGCCTGGGCGTCGAGTGGCGGATCTCCTTCTAGCAGGTGGGAGCGGTCCGGCGTGCCCGTTGCAGGATCTCGGCGGGTATTACGAACTGATACTCGAACCGATACCCTCGATGCGACCGACGTCGTTCCCATCCGAAGGAGCAGTCCGATGACGCAAGACTCGCGTTCTCCCCGGTCCCCCAACGTCGATACCGAGGAGCTTCGCCGGGCCATTCGACAGGAGTACCAGGAGGTGGCCGACGATCCCGGAAAGGGGTTCCACTTCCACACCGGTCGCGCACTGATCGCGATCGTCGGCTACGAGGATGAGTGGCTCTCCGGAATCCCCGAATCGGCCATCGAGTCGTTCGCGGGCACCGGCAACCCCTTTGCCTTGGGCGAGCCCGCTGCGGGGGAGAGGGTCGTCGACGTCGGATCGGGAGGTGGGATCGACTCGCTCATCGCGGCTCGCATGGTGGGCCCGACGGGAGCCGTGGTCGGGATCGACATGACCCCGGAGATGCTCCGGAAGGCGCGCGCCGCCGCCGAGGAATCGGGGCTGGGCAACGTCGAGTTCCGTGACGCGTACATGGAGGCGCTGCCGGTGCCCGATGGGTGGGCCGACGTCGTGATCTCCAACGGTGTGCTGAACCTGACGCCCGACAAGGACACCGCCCTCGGTGAGATGTTCCGGGTGCTGCGCCCGGGAGGCCGGCTCCAGATCGCCGACATCCTGGTGGATCGTCCGGTTCCGGAGGGCGCGAAGCGGGACATCGACCTCTGGACCGGGTGAATCGCCGGTGCTCTGCTGGAAGCAGAGCTGGAAGCCACCGTCCTCGCCGCGGGGTTCCGCGACTTCGAGATCACGTGGAAAGCCGAGGTGTTCGCCGGCGCGCCCCAGGCGTCGAGCGCCAGCGCGTTCGGCACCATGGGGATCAACTTCCGGGCGCGCAAGCCCTGAGCCCGGCGATACCCGGTCGCCTCGTCGGCGGCGCGCGGTTGTGATTCCACGTCACCCGGCCCGGCTCTCCGCGTTCGGGACGGTGGCGTGCGTTGCGTCGGCGAAACCTCGCGGCGGTCCACGACTTTGATGCCGATGCATCATGGCGTCCCCACGGCCCCGCCCCGAGAATGCTCGGCTGGACTCCATCATCGTCGAAGACCGATCGCGACCGTTGTGGCCCGGATCCGCGGTCCCCGTGCGCCGGAGTCCCCTGCGCAGGA
The DNA here is from genome assembly GCA_965224245.1 of Candidatus Eiseniibacteriota bacterium. GTDB lineage: Bacteria > Eisenbacteria > RBG-16-71-46 > CAZAMP01 > CAZAMP01 > CBDCYW01. Next base: position 308,584 of record OZ245046.1, read on the forward strand.
GCCCGCGCAGACAGCTCGTCGGCTGGCCACGCTCCAACCCGTTCGGAGGCTTCGTCATGTTGCCAGACATCACCCGCATCCTAGCCAGTGCCGTCGTCGTGGCGGCCATCATCCCGACGACGGCCGCAGGGGTCGAACGAACGATCTGGACCAGCCCGCTCGGCGCCATCGTGGGGGACTCCCGCATGGCCGTCGCGCCGGGCATTCCGCTCTCGAGCATCCGGGTGACGTCGACGACCGCGGGCGATCTGCAGTGGGTGTGCTTCGGGCTGACCGTTCCCGAGGAGGCCCAGATCGTCGGCGTGCGGCTGTGCTACGAGCTGGCCGATTCGAGGAGCTTCATCTCCCAGACGCGGATCACGCTGCTCACGACGCCGGACTTCGACCTCGCCGTCTACGACGACCCAACCGACCACACCGATCCGGGACCCACGTGCTACTACTCGACTGCCGCGCCGGTGTTCGTCGAGGGGACCTGCACGCTGGAGCTGCGCCTGAACTTCGCGTCTCCGGACCACTGGATCGACATCGGCGCGATCGGCATCGTGATCGACGACCCCACGATCGCCGCGCCCGACGTCGCGCTCTCCGAGAGCGGGATGCGGCTCGAGCAGAACGTTCCGAACCCGTTCAATCCGCAGACGTCGATCCGCTACGCCGTCACCGCGGAGGACTGGATTCGCGTGGACATCCACGACGTTCAGGGGCGCCTCGTCCGCACGCTGGTCGATGACCTGCAGCAGCCCGCGCAGTACCACGTATCGTGGGACGGCACGGATGATGGTGGGAGTCCCCTGGCATCCGGTACGTACTACTACACGGTACGGATCGGGAACGAGCAGGCCTCGCGCAAGATGGTGATGCTGAAGTAGTCACGCGCCTTCCGGCACGCATCCGGCCGGACGAGAACGGGGCCGAGCGGCGAACCGCTCGGCCCCTTCCGATTCACGCCTCCGCGACGGGAGCGTCGGTCCTCCGTGGTTCGCGTCAGCGAATGATCACGAGGCGTCCCGTGTGAACCTCGGACGGCGTCCGAAGCCTGTAGAAGTAAATGCCGCCCGGCACGGCGTTGCCGCTCTCGTCACGGCCGTCCCACTCGGCGTGATGCAGGCCCGCGGCCGTGAAGCCGCTGGCCAGCGAGCGGATCTCCCGTCCGTTCACGTCGAAGACGCCCAGCTCGACCGAGGCGCCGGTCTCCAGCCAGAATCCGATGTGCGTGTCGGTGTGGAACGGGTTCGGGTCCACGTTCACGGCGGTGGACCGTGCGAGGCGTGATCCGTCGCAGCCCGCCGTGCAGCTGTTGCCATCCTCGTCACAGGTCTGCTCGTTCGCCCCGGCATCGTACGTGAGGCCGGCACCCGAGACGCCGGTCACCGTGAACGCCCAGCAGTAGCTGCTCGCATTGCGGACGCGATCCGAGTCCAGCGTCACCTGGCCGCTTCCGTCGGTCACGCCGCTCTCGGTGCTGGACGTGGTTCCGGCGTAGGTACCCGTGACCGTTGCGTTCGCCTGCGGTCCATGGGTCGACGTGTGGACGGAGACCGTCGTGCGCGCTCGCGTCCACGGGCCCTGCTGCACGATCGAGAGCGACACCGCGCCCACGTGAACCGCGTCCGCCGGCGGGCAGGCATCGGTCGACGTCGTCGCCGTGTTCGAGTAGGCGGACGTTCCGGCGCAGTTGGACGCCGACACCCGGTACGAGTAGCTCGTGTCGCAGGTGAGACCGGAGTCGTGGTAGCTCGTCGTGTTCGCGCCGACCGTCGCGATCTGGGTGAAGCCGCCGCCGGAGTCGCGTTCGATGGCGAACTGGTCCTCGTCGGAGCTGGCGTCGGTCCAGCTCAGGTCGATCTCGGTGTCACTGGCGGCCGTCGCGGAGAGACCGGTCGGTGCGGTGGGCGGACCCGTCGCCTCACAGCCGCTCAGCCAGCCCGGCGTGGCGGCGGCGGACCAGCAGTGCATGCGACTGACCTGCTGACTGGTGAACGTGTCGTAGCACGAGTCAGGGGCGTAGCCCATGTAGTTCTCGGGCTGCGTGGCTCCCCACGCCGTTCCCTGACAGTCGCTGCCCCCAGGCGGCGAGCAGTTGTAGTTCGTCGGGGTCGGCGGCGTGTCCGAGCAGAAGTCCCCGCGCACGTCACCCTCGACACCGGACGCAAACTCGTAGCAGCTGCCGCACGACGTGACCTCGCTGACCCCGTGGTGCGTGTGCCAGAGACCGAGGCAGTGTCCCATCTCGTGCGCGGCCGTCTTCTGGCCCGCTCCCCAGTACGCCGAGTTCATCCACAGGCCACCCCGGTTCGTCAGCGCGTCCGGATCCCAGGGGAACGTGCCGATACCCAGGAGAACGCCGAACGGGCTCGAGTCCTGGCAGGAAATGAAGATGTTGCAGCTGTTCGCGGGATCTTCCGCGTACTGATCCTTCATGGCCAGGATGTCCGCGTACCACGTCGAGTTGTACGGGTGATACTTGGTGATGCAGTGGAAGTCGTTGTCGTTGTGAAAGCGGGTGGCCACGAGATTGAAGGAGATGCCGGTGCCCGCGTAGTCCGCGGCGAGCTGAGCCATCCCGGCGTCGACCTCCGCCTGACCGACGCCGCTCGGGCCCTGGCCCGACGAGCTGTTCATGACGTGCACGATGACGTTGACGGTCTTGGCGGAGGTCGACGTTCCGTCGCGTGTCGCCGGAACGTCGCAGGCGCCTTCGGTGGGGCAGCCACTCCCCCGAAACGTGTCGTCGGAGATGCCGACGCGCTCGTAATATAGGTCCGTGGTCGGGCACAGGAAGGGGACGGTCTGTCCCGTCTCCGGATCCACGGCGGGTTGCTCGGGAATTGCGGTTGCCGATCCCGCCCCCACGAGACAGGCGACAACCCCGACGATCCAGCGACCGAGTCGAAGAGACGAACGCTGACCGGATCTGCTACTCATCGCTCCCCCTTGGTGAGAATCGTGCGAGGCGGATCGGGTGTACCCCGGCCGCCTCGTGCACGTGTTGGCTCAGTCTATTGAATACAGACGCCGAGGGTACCATCAATCCCGCGACGAGTCGTGGTGCATGTCACCGCTCATCCGATCCGGTGCACGTGTGACAGCGGGCGCCGAGCTCGCGGACGACGTCGACCAGCGCGTCGACGTCCTCGGGCCGGATCCGCCAGCTCGCGATCGCGGGGCGGAGCGCCACCTTCCCGCCCTGCGTCGTAGTCCCCGCGTAGACGCGTCCGTCGGCCAGCAGCTCCTCGCCGAGTCGGCGATTGAGTGCGTTCAGCCGCTCCTCGGACAGCCCACGCGGGTTGTAGCGGAAGCACACGATGTTGAGCGGGACCTCGGCCAGACGTTCGAGGTCGGACGCGGCGTCGACGCGGTCGGCCAGCCGCTGTGCGAGGTCGAGATGCGACTCGATGAGGTCGCGATAGCCGCTCCGGCCGTAGGCGTAAAGCGTGGCCCATACCGCGAGGGAGCGGGCGCGCCGTGAGCTCTCTGGCCCGATCGAACCCATGTTCGGTCCGGCGTCGGCGTCCGGAAGGTATGCGCCGGAGTAAGTGAACGACCGCTCCATCACGCCTCGGTCTCGTACGAATGCGAAGCCGCAGTCGTATGGCACGTTGAGCCACTTGTGTCCGTCGACGGTGATCGAGTCGGCGCGTTCCGCGCCCGCCGCGAGATGCGCGGTGCGGGGGCTCACCCGGGCGAAGAGGCCGAACGCGCCGTCGACGTGAAGCCACGCGCCATGGGTCTCCGCCAGCTCCGCCATCGTGTCGATCGGATCGAAGTCGCCGGCGTTCACCTCGCCCGCGTTGCCGATCAGGATCGCGGGGGCGCCGCGGAGCCGCTCGAGCTCCGTCCGGAGCGCATCCACGTCGAGCCGTCCCACCGCGTCCCGCGAGAACGTCCGGACGGAGGAGCGTCCCATCCCCAGCATCCCGATCGCCTTCCGGGCACTCGCGTGGACGTAGCCGCTGGAGAAGACCGGCGCCTGAGGAAGGCCCTGGAGCCCGTCGGTCCCGATGTCGACCCCGTGCCGCTCGCCCCACCACTGCCGGGCCGCGGTGAGCCCGACGACGTTCGCCATCGTGGCGCCGGAGACCATGACGCCGGTCATCGACGACGGGAGCCCGAGGAGGGTCTTCAGCCAGCCGAGACTCAAGAGCTCCAGCGACAGTGCCAGCGGGGAGGAAACCCATGCGTATGCGCATTGATCGAGGGCGGTGGTCAGCCAGTCGGCGCCGAGCGCCGCCGGCGTGGTCCCGCCGATCACGAAGTGGAAGAACCGAGAGCCCGCCGAGTGGGCCGCGCCGTCGAGCCCGCCCGCCAGGCGCCGTAGCGCGTTCACGGCGCCGTGTCCGTCCTCCGGGAACGCCTCGTCGAACGCGCGCGCGACCGCCTCGGCATTCGGGGCACGAGCCGCCCTGCCGTCGACCCCGGCCAGATACTGCGTGGCCTCGGCGATCGCGTCCGTGATCACGGCCTCGATCTCGGCCCGGCTCGGGCGCACCATGACATCTCCTCGTTCTGGATCGGACGACGGTGGAGTCGCGGCCCCAGCACGGCTCGCCGACGGCAGCGCGACGCCGGCCGCCGGCCCGCGGGGGCGCTCACGCTTCACGACGTCCGGGGACGTCCGGTCGAGTGATACACTGTAGCGAACTTCAGCCAGCAGGGGGATCTCATCGATCGCCGTCTCGTCGTCGCTCTGGTCGTGACCGTGGTAGCCGTCGCCGCCGTGGCCATGATCATGCGGGTTCTGGAGGGTGATGCCGGCGCGGACCTGCCGCCGATCGATCCCGAGGTCATCCCCGCCGACGGGTACGTCGGCTCCGACGCCTGCCGCTCCTGCCACGAGCGCGAGCACACGGCCTGGCATGCCTCCTACCACCGGTCGATGACCCAGCTCGCCAGCCCCGCGTCGGTTCTGGCTCCATTCGACGGCACCGAGCTCGCACTGGAGGGCGTGACGTGGCGGCTGAGCCGTCGCGGTGACACGTTCTGGGTGAACGGTCGCGAGCGACATCCGGAGACCGGCGAGATCGTCCAGCTCGAACGGCGCATCGTCATGACGACCGGTTCGCACAACTACCAGATGTACTGGATGGAGTCCGCCGGATCGGGCATGGCGCCGTTTCCACTGGTGTACCTCCTGTACGACCGCGTGTGGATTCCGCGCAAGTCGCGCTTTCTCGCACCTCCCGCCGAGCGGACGCCGATCGAGACCGGCCGGTGGAGCGTTCACTGCATCAAGTGCCACGCGACGCACGGTCAGCCCCGCCACGGTCCGCTCGAGGAGACCCGCGTGGCCGAGCTCGGGATCAGCTGCGAGATGTGCCACGGCCCGGGCCAGGAGCACGTGCGACGGCACGGCTCGCTGTTCCGGCGACTCGGGCTCTCCCGAGACGGGGGGCCGGACTCGACGATCGCGAACCCCGAACGTCTACCACATGATCGATCCGCCGAGGTCTGCGGCCAGTGTCACAGCATCGAGGTGTTCCTGACCCGCGAGGATGCGTTCGACTGGCAACACGAGGGGAGCCGATACCGGCCCGGGGATCGGCTCGAGGAGTTCCAGACGATCGTGTCCGGCCGTCTCGAGGAGAACCCGCCGGAGGTCCGCGAGTACCTCGACCAGCATCCGATCTTTCGGCTTCAGAACTGCTTCTGGTCCGACGGCGTGCTCCGCGTGACGGGCCGCGAGCTCCACGGTCTGAAGGAGACACCCTGCTACCAGCGCGGTGAGCTGAGCTGCATCTCGTGTCATCGGCTGCACCGCGCCGACCGGGATGATCGATCACTGGAGGAGTGGGCCGACGATCAGCTGCGCCGGGACATGCGCGGGAACGAGGCCTGCACGCAGTGCCACTCGCGGTACCGCGATCCCGGCGTGCTCGCCGCTCACACTCACCATCCACTGGACTCGTCGGGCAGCGCGTGCCAGAACTGCCACATGCCGTACACGACGTGGGGTCTGCTCCGCGCGATTCGGAGCCACACCGTGGAGTCCCCGAGCGTGCGGACGAGTCTCGAGACCGGCCGGCCGAACGCCTGCAACCAGTGTCATCTGGATCGCACGATGCGGTGGGCGGCCGAGACGCTGCACGACTGGTACGGCACCGAGATCCCCGAGATGTCCGACGACGAAGGAACCGTGGCCGCCTCGATCCTGTGGGCGCTGTCCGGTGATGCGGTCCAGCGTGCGCTCATGGCATGGAGCATGGGCTGGGAGCCGGCGCGCGAGGTCTCCGGCGCGCAGTGGATGGTGCCGTTTCTCTGCACGCTCCTCGTGGATCCGTACGATGCGGTTCGCTTCAGCGCCCAGCGCTCGCTCCGGGGCTACCCCGAGTATCGCGGTCTGACCGCCGACTCGCTGCGCGCGGCGTCGAAGGAGCGACAGTCCGCGATGATGAGCGCCGTTCTCACCGACTGGAGCAACGGGCTACCGGCGAGCGCGGGCCGGGTCGGCTCACAGCTTCTACTCCTGGCCGACGGTCGGATGAACCTGGAGAAGCTCCGGAGCCTGGCCGCGTTGCGAAACGACCGCGACCTCGTCCTCTTCGAGTGACGCCCGATCGGTGGGTGACGCGCGGTGGGTGGGCGAGCCGGTCCGACGACCCGAGCGGGTTGCCCGGATCCGGCGCTGGCCCTAGAATCGGTCCCAGGGTCGATTCTCCGCCGGATTGCCTCGTCGACAGCCGTTCGCGCCGCGTGTCGCGGCAGTGGACCATCACGACGACGCCCGGGCGTCGTCACGTCCTGACGTGGGAGGTCACGTGTTGGATTCACCGTGGATCGGGAGTACTCGGCTGGTCGCGTACGCATGGCTGACCGTCACGTGGTGTATCGGTCCCGTCGCTCACGCCGTTCCATGTGAGGCCCCCGACAACGGTGCGGGCACGGTCGATCTTCCGGTCGCGGGCTGCGGCTACCTCTCACCGGACGACGTGCATCTCGTCGTCGATGGCCTGCCGGCGGACACCGAGATCCTGGCGAAGACCGAGTGCGCCAAGTTCTTCAACGTCGAGGTCATGCCCGGGGGATCGCTCGAGGGGGAGATCGCGAGCTTCGACGCATACCTGTTCCTGGACATGACCGGGACCGGCGAGCTGACGGGCTTCGACAAGTTCCTCGCCGTACCGATCCACTGCGAGGTGCACACCGGGCCGCGCACGCCCGGCGACCCCGTCCAGCGTTTTCCCGGCGACGTCCACATCCTCGAGGGGGAGATCTTCGGCGATCCCGACTTCGAGCTTCTCTCCATCCATGCCGGAACCGATTTCGGCATGCCGAGCCCCGGCGAGACGACGCTGACCCGTCTCCCCGACGGCAACTGGAACGTCGACAGCTTCTTCGACATCGCCTACCGCATCGAGTTCGTGGGCGCGCGCGGCAGCATGCTCGACGGCCTCTCCGGCATCACGACCGCGTCGTCGGCGATGCAAGGTGGCGAGCCGGCGACCGTCGACGAACCGTGCATGCAGCCGGACGACGGAACGGGGACCGTGGTGCTGCCCCCCCGAGACTGCAACTACCTCGCGCCGCACGAGATCGCGCTGTCGATCGACGGGCTTCCCCCGGAGACCTCGATATGGGTCCATCCGACCTGCAACCGCTTCATCGACGTCGTCGCCGAGCCCGGGGGGTCGCTCGGCGGAGAGATCCAGATGTTCGACGCGTCGCTCGCGCTGATGATGCAGGGCACCGGTGAGCTGGAGGGCTTCTCGAGGAGCCTGATCGTGCCGGTCGCCTGCGAGACGAACACCGGTCCCCGCGACCCGAGCAAGCCGGTTCAGCTGTTCGCGAGCGAGCTGATGCAGATGCAAGGGATGATCACCGGTGATCCGGACTTCGAGCTTCTCCAGATCGTGGCGGGCACGGACGCCGGGCTTCCCAGCCCCGGTGCCACCCAGCTCACGCAGTCGCCGACGGGCGGCGACTGGACCGTCGACAGCTTCTTCGACATCGCCTATCGCATCGACTTCGTGGGTGCACCCGGAAGCGTGCTCGAGGACCTGTCGGGCTCGACGGTCGGAGCGGTTCGCATGGGCACCGGTGACGAGACCGCCGTCGCGACCGCGGAGATCGGGCCGCCGATCCCGGGCGCCCGTCTGGAAGCGGCTCGACCGAACCCGTTCAGTCCGACGACGAGCCTTCCCTTCGTCCTCGATCGGGCCGGTCTCGTCGAGATCCGCATCTACGACGTCGCCGGTCGCCGGGTGCGGAGCCTCGTGAACGAGGACCTCGACGCCGGACGACACGAGGTGAGCTGGAACGGGCGGGACGCCGGGGGCAATCTCGTCGGGCTCGGGACGTACTTCTACGAGCTGCGTGTCGACGGCGGCGTCATCGCCGCACGCCGGGCCGTGATGCTGCAGTGACGTGGACGTGACACACACGCTTTGACGCGGGTGAGAACGGGTCGGCGGGGAGGCGTCGTATCGCCCCCCGGGCAGGTTCAGCCGTGGTCTTGACCCAGCGTCTTGCGAAGTCGGGCCAGTGCTCGCCTGAGTCGTGTGAGCGCCCCCTTCCCGAGCGCCCGTTCGAGCTCGGCCGTCGTCTCCTGAATCGCGTGAAGGCCTGCCTCGAGTCCCTTCAGGCCTTCTGGCGTGTAGCGGACGATCCGGGCCCGTGAGTCCAGGGGATCGACGTCCACACGGACGATCCCCCTCGTTACGAGCTCGCCGACGATCGATCCGATGTACTGCTTGGAGACCCCGACGCGGCGAGCGAGCTCGCCCATTCGTGTGCCCGGCAGGTCCAGACTGCGGAGTGTGGCCACGTACACCGCCGGCAACGCGTCGATCCATCCCTGCTCGATGAGGTGCCGGCGGATCCGGGCCTCGAACGCCTCGAACGTCGCGAGGAGCTCGCGTCCGAGGTTGTCTTGCCGGAGACGGGTCAGCTCGTCCGGCAGCTCGAGTGTCGATGCGCCGTGCGGCGCGTTCCCGACGGGTCGTTTCCTGTTCACGTTGACACGATAGTACGCTGATCGTACCATGTCGATAGTACAGTGATCGTACTATCTGGAGGTGAGATGTTCGGGATCGACCGCGCCCTCCGGCGTGAACCGCGACGCGGGGCGTCCGCCTGGTTTCGGTTCGCCGCGTTCGCCGTGCTGCTCCTTCCGCCGGTGGCGTGCTCCTCGCCGGTCCCGCGCGGCGCGGAGACCCATCAGCTGGAGGCAGGTGGACGATCGCGTCGTTACCACGTCGTGGGTGCGCGGGTCCGTGCCGGAGTACCCGACGGTGGGCGGCCCATCATCATCATGCTTCACGGATTCCGGCAAACACCAAGGGACCTGCAGGAGCTGGCCGATCTGGAGCGCGTCCACGGCGCCGGCGAGGCGATTCTCGTGTACCCCGAGGGTGTCGAGCGGAGCTGGAACGATGGGGACGACAGCAAGCCCGCCACCACGAAGGGAGTGGATGATCTGGCATTCCTCACGGCGCTGCTCGACGATCTCGGATCGCGCCAGTCGATCGACGAGGATCGGATCTACGCCGTTGGGTTCTCGAACGGTGGGTTCTTCCTGCTACGAAACGTCTGCATGCTCTCCGAACGACTCGCCGCGATCGCCGTGGTTGCCGCCGGTGCGTACCCTCGCATGGACACGTACTGCGGCGGATACCGCACGGTTGCCACGATGGTGGTCCTCGGTACCGAGGACCCCCTCACGCGATGGGACGGGTGGAACGGTGACCCGCGGCGCCCGTCGGCCACCGGCTACGTCCTCTCGCGTCTGAACGCGTGCGCGCCCGCGCCGGACACCTTGGACGTTCCGGACATGGCCGACGACGGCACGCGTGTTCGGATCCTCCGCTACACCGGCTGCCGTGACGAATCCCAGATCGTGTTTGCTCAAGTCGACGGTGGCGGACACGCCTGGCCGGGCGGGCGCGCGTACCTGCCTGCGGCCTTGATCGGGGCCACGTCTCGCGACTGGGATGCGAGTACGGCCATTGCGGACTTCTTCGAGCAGCATCGGCGTCGTGTTCCGAGCGCGTCACTGTCGGACACGTTGCGGGACGCGCTCGCGGAGGGGGCCGAGCTTCGGGCCCGGCTCACGACCTGGCTGGAGACACCTGGCCGCGATCACGTGCGCGTGGAATGGGAGATCAACCGGCTCGGCTACTCGCTCCTTCGCGAGCAGCGAGCGTCGGATGCCGTCGACGTGTTTCGTCTGGGCAGAGAGCTCTTCCCCGGGTCGTTCAACGTGCACGACAGCCTCGGAGAAGCACTGGCCGTCGCGGGACGAGCCGAAGAAGCGATCGCCAGCTACCGGCGATCGCTCGAGATCGAACCCGGTAACACGAATGCGGCCGAGCAGATCGCTCGCCTGCAAGAGATCGGGTCCACGCCGTCCTCGGACGGCCCATGAACGGGTGGGATCGATGCGCATGAAGCAGCTCGTGGAGACGTGGTTCGCGTCATGGGAGGCGGGAGACGTGCAGGAGATCCCGGTCGATCCGGACTTCCGGCACGTGAGCCCCTACGGAACGATCGAGGGGAGGGACGCGTACCTCTCGCTCGTCGAGGCCAACCTCGACAGCTTCCTGGGGCATCGGTTCGAGATCCGCGATGCGTTGTATGAGTCCGACCGGGCCTGCGTCCGGTACACCACGTCCAAGGGGGACTGGTCGATGGAAGTGGCCGAGTGGTTCTACCTCGGCCACGACCGGATCGGCGAGATCGTGTCCTACTACAACGTGGGACGCGCCAGCTACGCGGAATCGTTCGACCGGCCCCCCGATCGGTGAGACGGCCGATGCTCGTCGTCGGGGCGGCCGGACGCGATGCCGTCGCGGGACCCTATCGACGTCGAAGCGACGACTCGGCGTCGATCAGCAATGCCTTTAACGTCGCAAAGCTGTCCGCGTCCCCGAGCGAGTGCTCGGTGAGATTGTAGGTGGCCACCGGCCGGTTCTCCCCATCCAGCACCAGCACGTCGCGGTATTCGATCGGCCAGACCGACCACACGTCCTCCTCGGGAACGTCCTGGAGCCACGGGAGCGTGCGCCCGTTGCACATCTCCTCGTTCCCCGACTCGAGACCGATTCCATTGATCCCCAGAATGTTGATCTCGTCGTGCCCCTCGGACGCGAGCTCCGCCTGCATCGTGTTCAGGTAGCCGAACTGGCTACGACAGTAGCCTCACGTGGCGTGCCCGAAGTACCAGGCCGACACGCGGCCCTCGAACGTGCGCGGAGACACGGACTCGTCGTGAGTGGCCGAGTTGGGGTTCACGTCGGTCAGCGAGAAGTCGGAGACGACCTCGGCGCCGCCGGTGTCCCCGGTAGGGTCGGCAGGCGCCTTCTGCTCGTCCGAACACCCGAGCGTCGCGACGAGCGCGAGCGTCGAGATCACGGAGATCGGGGCGAAGGACCGAGGCGCGTCGATCCGGCGATGCCGGAGGCGACGAGCACGACGTCGAAGCAAAGACAGGACACTCATGTTGGCAACCGTCCTCGAAGAGGCCTTCCACCCACACACCCCGGGCCAGAGGCGCGTGGTCCATCCAGTGGAGATCGTATCGCAGGATGACCGTCGATGGCACGTGCAGCCGCTCAAGCCATCTCGCGCCGTCGGACTCGACGGCCACCTCGAGCCGCAGATCGAAGGGCTCGCCGTCCTGCCGCTGGGTGATGGTGACCGAGAGCCCGTCGGCCGACTCCTGCCACGTGTGGGTGAGCACGGGCGCCCCGGTTCGATCCAGCCAGATCGGCGTCGGGAGCCGCCTCGCGGAAGGTCGCGCGCACGTCGTCGAGCGTCATGATCCGTCCGGCGAACCGATCGATCAGCTCCCGCAGCGTGGCGAAGAAGCGATCGTCACCGATCCGGTGCCGGAGCATGTGGTAGACCCAGTGACCCTTGGCATCGGACAGCGTGTGATCGACGCGGCCCCCGGACTCCAGCGTGGAGAGCGGCTCGTCCGCTCCTTCGCGGCAGAGCCCGACGTACCCGCGCGCGCACTGGCTGGCCACGTATCCGGGATGGGAGAAGCGCAGGGTCCATCGGTACCCACGGTGTTCCCCCACCAGGCATGGGCCGCCTCGTGGGCGAACAGCGGGAGGTCGCCGCGGGGAACCGCGAGAAACCCCGGCTCACCATGATGAACCCCTGCTCGGAGAAGGCGCCGAACGCGCCCTGATCGGCGGGGATCTCGGCGATCGCGTAGCTCGGCGGCGGCATCGCACCCCCGGGTCGAGCGGCGTCGGTCGACGGGGCGGGCGACACGGACGACCGGAGCGGGTTCGATCGCCGGTCGGGAGTCAGGGGCGACGTCGATGGTATGATTCGGCGTGTCCACGACGTTCCCGCCGACCCCAACCCCGGAGGCCCTGTCGTGAGACGAGCCACCATCGTGTCGTACGCCTCGTGTGCACTCGCGACGCTCCTCGTCTTCAGTGTCGTCTCGATCCGCTCGACGCCCCCCGGCGAGTCGAGGCTGCGGATACGATCCGCACGTGACGTCGTGGAGGAGCGGCTGGCCGCGAGGGGCACGACCGATGCGCCTCGGTCGCACCCGGATCTCGCGGGCGCCTTTCTGCGCGCGCAGCGCGTCACTCCCGACGGCGTGCTCCCGATGCAGGATCTATACGATCGCTTTCGCGAGATCCGTGCTCGCGAGTCGCGCGCGCGAGGCACGCTACCCGGCGGCATCCTCGGCTGGCAGTCGATCGGACCGGGCAACGTTGGAGGACGCACCCGCGCCATCGCGATCGATCCGACCGATCCGGACCGGATGTTCGCCGCGGGCGTCGCCGGCGGCATCTGGCGATCCCACGACGCCGGGGCGAGCTGGATGCCGGTCGACGACCTGATGCTGAACCTCGCCGTGTGCACGCTCGCGATCGACCCGACGAACCCCGACGTCTTGTACGCCGGGACCGGTGAAGGCTTCGGCAACGGCATCTTTCTCGACGGCCTGGGCATCTTCAAGTCGATCGACGGCGGCTTCTCGTTCGAGCAGCTGCCGGCCACCGCGCCCGCGGTCACCTCGGCGTTCTCGTACGTGAACGATCTCGTGATCAGTCCCAACGACCCGACCCGTCTGTACGCGGCGACGCGCCACGGCGTGTTCCGAAGCGAGGACGCCGGTGGCAGCTGGAACGTCGTCCTGGCCAATCCGTTCTACGATGGGACACCGCCCACCTCGAACGGCTGCACGCTCGGCTGCACGGACATCGCCGTACGCACCGACTCGGAGCCGGACGTGATCCTGGCGGCGTTCGGGAGTCAACAGGCCGACGGGCTCTTTCGCAGCGACGACGGTGGCGACTCGTGGGTCGCGTACTCGGTGCCGTCCTACCAGGGCCGGATGACGATCGCCATCTCCCCGACCGACAACGATCGCATCTACCTCGGCATGGCCGACAACGGCGGGCTCGCGCAGTACGGTCGGCTCGTGGGAATCTTCCGGGCGGACGACGGCGTCAACTTCACCTACGTGCAGGATCCCGATCACAGGTTCACGCCCTGGCTGTTCAGCTACTCCTCGATCGCGCTGGGATGTCTGACCGGCTATCCGATCTACTCGCAAGGATGGTACGACCAGGTCATCGCGGTGGATCCGGTCGACCCGGACCGGCTCTTCCTCGGCGGGATCGATCAGTTTCGAAGCGACGACGCCGGGGTCACCTTCGGCATGACCGGCTATCTGTTCTTTCGGGGCCAGGATCCTCCGTATCCGCACTACATCCACGTCGACCAGCACGCGATCGTCTTTCATCCCGGATACGACGGCATGGGGAACCAGACGATGTACGTCGGCAACGATGGCGGGCTGTGGCGAACCGACAACGCGCGCGCGGCCTCCACGGAGGAGGAGTGTCCGATCGCGGACGACCCCGGCCCGCCGCCCGCGGTCGAGTGGACGTCGCTGAACAACGGCTACGCCGTCACGCAGTTCTATCACGGGTCCGTCGCGCGGGGGGCGGACGTCTATATCGGGGGCGCACAGGACAACGGCTCGAGCCGCGTGCGATCCACGGCGACGCCCGACGACTGGGAGGAGATCTTCGGCGGCGACGGTGGCTACACGGCGATCGATCCCACCGACGCCGACGTCATGTACGTCGAGATCCAGGGGTTTCCGACGATCGAGAAGTCCATCGACGGGGGCGAGACGTTCACGCCGGCCGTGAACGGGATCACCGACACGGACGGACTGTTCATCACACCGTTCGCGATGGACCCGAACGATCCCGACGTTCTCTGGACCGGAGGTCAGCGGCCGTGGCGGACGACCGACGGCGCCGCGCTGTGGCGGGTCGCGGGGCCGAACTTCGGGGCGACCAGCCAGATGTCGGCCATCGGCATCTCGCCACTGGACGGCAACATCGTGTACGTCGGGTTCGCCAACGGATACGTCATGCGAACCACCGACGGGCTCTCCGAGTCACCGTCGTGGAGCCTCGTGTCGAGTGGACTTCCCATCGGAGCGTGGGTCAGCAGCGTGGCGGTGGACCCGCTGGATCCGGACGTCGCATACGCCACGTACAGCTCCTCGGGCGTTCCTCACATCCATCGAACCGAGGACGGCGGTGCCTCGTGGACCGGGATCGACGGGATCGCCGAGTCGGGCGTTCCCGACATCCCCGTGCACTGGCTCGCGGTGCGGCCCAACTTCCGATCGACGCTCTACGCAGGGACGGAGTTCGGCGTGTTCGCGAGCGAGGACACCGGCACCACGTGGCAGCCGGCCAACCAGGGACTTGCGCACACCGTGGTCGAGGCCCTCGCGTTTCGGGACGAGAACACGCTGGTCGCGTTCTCGTTCGGTCGCGGCGCGTTCGTGACGTCGCTGGATCCCGTGGTGGCGGTCCCCCCGGCCGACGTCGCGCGTCTGGAACCGGTTCTCTCGGTCGGAGGGACGCCGGTGCTGGGTGGCGCGACGCTACGCGTGGACGTCGCTCGGGACGCCGACGCCACGGTCTCGTTGCACGACGTGAGGGGCCGGCGGGTGGCCGTCGTCCACGACGGAGCCCTGGAACGCGGCCGGACCGAGCTTCGCTGGGATGGACGCACGAGCTCGGGCGAGGCCGCCGCCGCCGGCACGTATCTGGTGCGCCTCGAGATCGAAGGGCGGGTGCTCACCGAGAAGCTCGTGCTGCTGCGGTAGCTCGCCGCCGACCGAGAGCGCTGATCAGCCGTTGATCAACCGGGCGACGATTCCATCGCCATCGGGCCCGCTGCTCGCGTCGTTGCCGTACGCCTCGATCACGTAGACACCGGAGAGCCCGTCGAACGTGTATCCGACGTTGCCCCGGGAGAACGTGCCCGTGGGTCCGATCGTGATGTGGGCGCCGGTGAACGGATTCTCCGGGAAGATGTTGCCGCCGAAGATCTCGGGATAGAACTCGGTGGCATCCGCGGGATACCGGGAGTGGGCGATCTGGAACATCTCGGTCGCCATCTGGACCGTGTGAGCGACCGCTTGCACGCGACTCTCGCGGGCTCTCACCACGTTCTTCTGGTAGGTGAACATGGCGATGAGAGCGAGTATGCCCAGGATGCTGACCGCCACGGTCAGCTCCAGGATCGTGAATCCGCGACGACCTCGCTGGAGCATATGATGGTTCTCCTTCCCCAACGATTGATCGACCGCGGCCCGTGGTTCTTCACCCGCAGTGTCGCCCGCGATACGGGCCCGGGCGGTGCACCGGACGGCGGCGCCGGGGTCAAGACGGCTCGATGGCCATAATTCGTTTATTGGGAACGAGTTATGGAATTGACCGTGCGCGGTCGAGGGCGGGCGCATCCCTCGCCCGCGGCATCGCCACCGAATTTGATGCAGCCGCATCATGGCGGCGGTTCCGTGTTTCCCCGACGATGACTGGACGCTCGCCCCGACGGCGTTGCCCCCGCGCGTTCCAGCCACTGGACTGCCCCGGGACCGCCGGCGTGGGTGACCACGGGTTCGTCGAGGGATTGGAGTCGGAATGGCCGAGCACACCCGACACTCGATCGACGCGAACCGGCGGCCGGATGCCGACGCCGCCGGGAAACACATCGGAACGCATCCGCCCCCGCACCGGCGGGTGTTTGCAATCTCGGCGGCCATCCTCGTCCTGGCCGGCGCGATCCTCGTGATCGGGGTGATCCCGGCCGTCGAGACCGACACGTACCCGAGGGCCGATCCGGTGAGGGCGGCGCGCGCCTTCCAGGTGAACGTCGGGATCAGCCTGCTGGCCGCGGTGGCCCTCCTCCTCGGGGGAGTGCCGCTGATGCGGAAGGGACGGGGGGGACGGTCGCTTCTCACCCTGCTCGGGGTCGTCGTTCTCGTGGCCGGACTCGCGCTCGTCGACGCGACCGGTGCCTTCGGATCTCACGGGCCGCACATGCGCGTCGCCAGGGTGTTCATGGGACTCGGAGCCGCCGCGGAGCTCTCGGCGGGCGTCCTGACCTGCGTGGCCGCACTGCGATCCACCGAGAAACCTTCGACCGGCACGCTGCAGAGCGATTCGACGGGATAGCACCCGAGGCCGCAGCACCACGCCGAACGCGCGGCTCCATCGCGATCCGACGTTGGGCGTCCGCGGGCACGTGAGGTAAGCTCGTGCTTCAACGACCTCGATCTCCTCACTGCGTGTGCCGCTACGGCCCGCTGGATCCACGACGGCATGGACGTTCCCTCGCGCATCGCGCACTACCGTGTGGAAGAGAAGCTCGGCCAGGGGGCCATGGGTGTCGTGTTTCGAGCATTCGACACCCGCCTCGAGCGTCCCGTCGCATTGAAGCTCATCGCCGATGGGGACGACTCACCGGCCGGGCGCGCGCGAACGCTGCGGGAGGCCAGAGCCTCGTCCGCGCTGAACCATCCCAACATCTGCACGGTGTACGACGCGGCCGAGGAAGGTGCGGTCGCATTCATCGTGCTCGAGCTCGTGGACGGCGAGTCACTATCGAGCCTCGTGAGGCGGCGGCGCTTCGACGCGGCGGAGGTGCTCGCGATCGGGCGGCAGATAGCCGATGCGCTCGCCCATGCCCACGCTCGCGGTGTGGTTCACCGGGACCTCAAGTGCGGAAACGTGGTTCTGACCTCCGACGGAAAGCCCAAGGTCCTCGACTTCGGCCTCGCGGCCGTCACCCCCGAGGTCGCGACCGCGGACGGCGAGACCGTCTCGCTGCGCACCTCCAGCACGGCGGGGATGATCGTCGGTACCCTGCCCTACATGTCCCCGGAGGTGCTGCGGGGCAACCGCGCGGATGCGTTCGCCGATCTGTGGGCGCTCGGCGTGATGATCTTCGAGATGACGACGGGGCGGCTGCCGTTCACCGGCCGTACGCCCTTCGAGGTGAGCGCGGAGATCCTGAGCGGCCGGATTCCGGAGGCTCACCCCGACACTCCCTCGGGGCTGCGGGATCTGGTCCACCGGGCGCTCGCGCTCGAGCAGGCTCGGCGGTTTCCGGACGCCGAGTCCTTCCGCGACGCCATCGGCGCACTCGTCAACTCCGGCGAGGAGCACGCATCCGACGCACGGCCGACGCGCGTGCGATCGCTGGCCGTTCTGCCGCTGCAGAATCTCTCGAACGATCCCGGTGAGGAGTACTTCGCCGACGGCATGACCGAGGCCATCACCACGGCTCTCGCATCGGTGCGCGATCTGCGCGTCGTGTCGCGAACGTCGGCCATCCGGTTCAAGGACGTGTCGCGGCCGCTCCCGGACATCGCCCGCGCGCTCCGGGTGGACGCGATCGTCGAGGGCGCGGTCCTTCGCTCGGAGAGCCGCGTGCGCGTGAGCGTCCGGCTGATTCACGCCGACGCCGACGAGCTGGTCTGGGCGGGCTCCTACGACCGGGAGCTGCGCGACGTCCTCACGCTTCAGCTCGAGGTGTCGCGCGCCGTCGTGAACGAGATCGAGGTGGCCGTGAGCGCCGAGGAGC
Organism: Candidatus Eiseniibacteriota bacterium; assembly: GCA_965224245.1. Taxonomy (GTDB): domain Bacteria; phylum Eisenbacteria; class RBG-16-71-46; order CAZAMP01; family CAZAMP01; genus CBDCYW01. The sequence goes on from OZ245046.1 coordinate 326,455, forward strand.
GCGCGCGACTGGACGCGGCCGAGGCGATCGATCCCGAGGCCTACGAGGCGTACATGCGGGGTCGACACGCGCTCGGCGTGCGCACATCCGCGAGCCTGGTGCGTGCGATCGGTCACTTCGAGTCCGCGATCGACCGGGCGCCGGGCTTCGCGCCGGCGCTCGCGTCCCTGGCGGAGTGCCACAACGTCCTGGGCTTTCAGGGGGGGCGCCCTCCACGGGACTCGTATCGGCCGGCCGGGGTGCTGGCGCGCCGGGCGCTGGAGCTCGCGCCCGATCTGGCCCCGGCGTACGTCTCGCTCGGCTACACGGCCCTCCATCACGATCAGCGGTGGCAGGAGTCCCAGGACGCGTTCCGGCAGGGCCTTCGGCTCGATCCCGGAAGCGCGACGGGCCACCACTGGTATGCCCTGTTCCACGCCAGCGTCGGTCACCACGAGCTCGCGGTGACCACGATGGCGTCGGCTCGCGATCTCGATCCGCTCTCGTCGATCATCGGAACCGCGATGGGCCTCGTGCTCCAGTTCGCCTGCCGGTTCGACGAGGCGATCGAGGAGTTCGAGCGGGTCCTGAGCGAGGACCCGGGCTTCTGGGCGGCGGTGGTCTGGCGGGCGATGACGCTGACCTACGCCGGTGAGCCGAAGGACGCGATGAAGACGCTCCTGCCCGTGCTCGAGACGTTCGGTCGATCCCCGGTCGTGGTCGCCGCGCTGGGCGAGGCGGCGGCGCGCGCGGGGGACGACGCGACCGCGCGATCGGCGCTGGCGGAGCTCCGGGGACCGTCCCGCGACCACTACGTGCGGCCGTACGATCGGGCGAAGGTGCTCATCGCGCTCGGCGAGCCCGACGCGGCGCTGGCCGAGCTCGAGCTGGCGCTGGCCGAGGGCGGAAACTGGCTCAACTACCTTCGCGTGGATCGGGCCATGGACGCGCTGCGGGATGACGACCGGTTTTGTCGCCTTCTCGCCGACGTGTACCGGACGGCACCGGACGCCGGGCCGGACCCCCGCTAGAGCGCCGCGTGCCTTTGGCCCTCGAAGTCCCTGCCCGGCTGTTGGTTACAGCTTCATTGCGCTTCCGCGCCCCGGAATTCGAACTGTACGGCGGAGGACCGAAAGCCGGAGATCGGACCCACTCCGATCTCTCGACGAGAGTCACAACGCCAAGGAGCACTTGATGAAGTCCCAGATCATCCGTCTGGCGATGCTGATCGCCACCATCATCACCGTCTCGACCGCCACCGCGACGGCCGAGGTTTCCCAGGTCCCGGTGGTTCGACTCGAGGCCTCGCTCGCCATCGATGCGTCCCCCGCCGACGTGTGGTCGCACATGGTCTCCGGGTCGAACATCGGCTGGTGTCCGTACTGGAAAGTCGCCGCGAACGACGGGCACGCCGACCTGGCGCGGGTCGGGGACGTGCTCGACTTCGTCGACGACTGGGGCGGTGGTGGCCAGTCCATCGTGACGTACTTCGAACCCGGCAAGGAGCTCCGGATCGCGCACGAGCCGCGAGACGGGTCCTACGTCTGTCAGTCCAAGCTCATTCTGAGCGCGACCGGGACCGGAACCACGATCCACTACGTCGAGCAGTACACCGACGAGAGCGACGCGGCGACGCTGGCCGACACCGCCGGTAAGATGCAGACTCAGATGGAGTCGACGCTGGCGGCGATTCGCAAGGGCGTCGAGGCGCACTGAGCCCGGCGATCACCCGATGCCGCTGCCCATCGCACGCGTGTGACGGTTCGTCGCGACGGTCGCGATGGACCGTCACGCGCCCTTCCGTGTTCCTCCGTGTCCCTTCCTGCCCGCCGCCGATGCGCCGAGGCCAGACCGGGGCCGCGACCAGCCCCCGGCTCCATCCACCCGCCCACGGCCCCGGGCCGCGGGTTGCATCGCCCGGTGCCCCGAGTCCGCGGCCTCGCGGACGCCGTGGTACCATTACGTGAACGCAGCTCATCAGGAGTGACCATGCGGACGCTGACCCTCGCCGTCTCGATCGCACTGTCTATCCCCCGACCGGGCCTCGCCGCCACGTACACGATCCGCCCCGATGGAACCGGAGACTATCCCACGATCCAGGACGCGCTGGACGTCGCGATCGACGGCGACGTCGTCGAGCTCACCGACGGTCTGTTCGAAGGGGACGGGAACCGGGATCTGGATCCGCGCGGCGTCGCGGTCACGATTCGCTCGGTCTCCGGCCACGCATCGGCCTGTGTGATCTACCCCGCGAACGCCGGACGCGGATTCCTCTTCGACGACGGCGAGGGGCCCGGCACGCGCGTGGAGCGCGTCACGATCTTCGACGGGTTCGCCAGCCGAATCGGTGGCGGCGTGCTCTGTGACGGCGCCTCGCCGACGTTCGTCGGGGTTCGCATCGAGAGCTGCCTGGCATCGGCGCCGAGCAAGAGCACGGCGGGAGTCGGCGGCGCGATCGCCTGCATCAACGGCTCGGGCCTCGACTTCAGCGACGGCGAGATCGTGGACAACATCGCACAGGCAACGTGGTCGGCGGACGGGGGCGGCATCTACGCCGATGCCTCGTCGTCGGTTCGTCTCGTGGACGTCGTCCTTCGCGACAATCGCACCAACACGAGCGACGTCTTCGGGGGAACGGGTGGAGCGTTCCTCCTCGGCCCGGCGGAGCTCGAGCGCGTCGTCGTCGAGAACAACTACGCGCGTGGGCTCTATCTCGGCGGACCGGCGTCGGTCGCATCGTGTGTCATCCGGGGAAATCCCGGGGGCGAGGGATCGGCGAGCGCCGTGGCAACCGGGTCCGACGAGGTCACGTTCGTCGACTGCCTCGTCTCGGACAACTCGGGACTCGGCTCCGCCACGGTCTCCGTCGGGGGGGTCGCTCACTTCGTGGCATGCACGATCGCGTCAAACGGAGACACGTACGTGTGGCGCGGCGGTGGAGGGCTGTTCGTCCGCGACGGCGGGGACGTGACCCTGCATCGGACGATCGTCTGGGGCAACTGTGCGCCCGGATACGCCGACGACGTCCACGTCGAGCCCGAAGGTGCCCTGTCGGCGACGTGCTCGGTGCTCGACCCGGACAGGATCGTGGCGCTCGGGACGCTGGAGCTCGCGTCCGACGTCTTCGCCGCCGATCCACTCTTCTGCGGGCCGAGCGCGTGCGACGTGCGCGAGCCCTACGGCGACTTCTCCCTGGCCGGGGACTCTCCGTGCCGAGCCGAGGCGAGCCCCTGCGGCGAGCGTATCGGGGCGCTGCCCGTCGAGTGCGGGAGCTCGACGGCGACCCGTCGGACGTCCTGGTCGGGGCTGAGAGATGGCTTCCGCTGACGCGCGGGCCCGCCGCGCACTCCCAGATGCGGATCGTCGACGATGTAGGTCTTGAAGCCCGAACACCGTGGTCGGGAGAACCGTCGTTCCCCGATCCCTCGATGCGAGGTGATGTGCTCTCTCGACGCTCAAACACCCGGTCGATGCTCGGCGTCGCGCTGGGGTTCGTGGCGATCGTGCCGACCATGGACGCGCACGGGCGGACCTGGCACGTGCTCGCGGATGGCACCGGCGACGCGCCCACCATTCAGGCGGCGGTCGACTCGGCGCAGGCGGGCGACGAGGTGCTCGTGGGGCCCGGCCGGTACGGATGGCGCGGTCAGGGTGCGAGTGGCACCCACATGGTCACCGTGGATGTTCCGATCTGGCTCCACTCCGAGAGTGGTGAAGACCTGACGATCATCGATGGCGAGCTCGAGGGCGGTCTGATCCAGGTCGAGGCGTCCGGTGGAACCACGACGATCGAGGGCTTCGTGCTGACCCGCGGGCGGTACGGCGGTGCCACGGGGTCGGTGGTCCGAGCGGTCGATTCCCGGGTCGTGATCCAGGGCAATCTCGTGACGTCGTGCTCGGGTGCCACGGTGTACGCGTCCTCGGGCAGCGTCGACGTCATCGACAATCGCTTCACGGGGAACCCGGGCTACGTTCGCCTCTCCTTCGGCGAACACACGATCTCCGGCAACGAGTTCGTGGGGGGCACTTTCTGGGTGCTGTTCGCGACGTCGACCGACGACCCGATCGAGATCGCCGACAACGTCTTCGCCGACAACGTGGCCTCACCGATCGTGTGGATGCGCGGTGATGGGGTCGTCGTCCGCGATTGCGTCTTCCGCGACAACACGGGCTCCTCGGGCACCGGGATCGTGCACGCGACCTCGGGAAGTCTCATCGGATGCACGTTCGTGGCGAACGACCTGAACGACGGCCCGGTGATCGACGTCGTCGATCGCGTCCTGATGGATCGATGCATCGTCGCGAACACGCGCGGCGGGCCCGTCGCCCGGGGTGACGCCGGCACCCGCGTCACCGCGCGGTGCTGCTGCCTGTACGACAACCCCGCGGGTAGCTGGGTCGGTCCTCTCGACGGCAAGGACGGAACGGACGGCAACTTCACGGGGGTGCCGCGGTTCTGCGATCCGGACGGAGCGGATTTCCGACTGGCCTCGAACTCGCCGTGTCTTCCCGGCAATCATCCCACGGGCGTGGCCTGCGGTCAGATCGGCGCGCTCGGACCCGGGTGCGCCGCGATCGAGCCCACGATCTGGCACGTCACCCCCGATGGCACCGGAGACGTGCCCACGATCGGCGACGCCATGGCGCTGGCGCGCACCGGCGATCAGATCTGGCTCGATCCCGGCACGTACACGCGAGCCACGGAAGGCACCGCGGCAGCCGATCTCATCACGATGCGACCCGGCGTCCGGCTGCGGGGTCCGGGAGGGCCGAGCCTGACTCACATCGATGCCGAGGGAAGCGGGCGTGGCATTCGTGTCGCTCTGGGCGACGAGCTGACCGTGGTCGAAGGAGTCACGTTGCGCGGTGGCAATGCCGACTCCGGTGGTGGCGCGAGTGTGGAGGCGGGGTATGCCCAGTTCGAGAACGTGGTGTTCGAGGACAACGAGGCCGCCGGCTCCGGCGGCGCGCTGTCGGCGATCGACGCGTCTGTGGTGAGGTTGGAGAACACGCGTTTCGTGTCGAACCACAGTCTCCAGAGCGGTGGGGCGCTCGCGCTCGACGGGGGTGTGATCGAGCTCGTGGAGTGCGAGTTCTCGAGCAATTCGGCCGACGTCGACGGCGGCGCAGTGACGAACGAGAGAGGCCGGATCGAGGCACGGGAGACGTCATTCGTGTCGAACACGGCCGCATCGCGGGGTGGGGCCGTCTTCCTGCGTCGAGGCGCCGTCTTCGAGGCATGCACGTTCCGGCTGAACGACGCGCTCGAGGGCGGTGCGATCTCCGCACGCGCGTTGACCGATGATGGGGTCACGATCTCCGGGTGCGACGTCGTGTCGAACACCGCCACCAGAGGGGGTGGCCTGCACGTGTACGGGCTATGGTCGGGGCGACTCGACGTCGACGGCACGGTGTTCTTCGAGAACTCGGCCGGACAGGGTGGAGGGCTGTACCTCGCGTGGTGTGAGGATGCGGTTCAGGTGACCGGTACGACGCTCTACGGAAACACGGCGTCGGATGGGGCGCAGCTCTTCGTGCAGTCGGCATCGCCCGGAGTCTCGACCAGCATCATCGCCTACGGGACGGGCGGACCGGCGATCGCTTGCGACGACTCGGGGGCCGGCGCCATGCCGTTCTTCACGTGCACCGATGCCTTCGGCAACGACGGAGGAGACGAGCTGTGCGGGGAGCTCGGCGCCGGCAACTTCTCGGCGGACCCGGCCTTGTGCGGGACGAGCCCGGATCTCCTGGGGCTGGATGCCGACTCGCCGTGTCTGGCCGGCAGTCACCCGGACGGGCTCGACTGCGGCCTCATCGGCGCGCGCGATCTCGCGTGCGGGGCTGCGCGCAACTTCCTCGTTCTCGCCGACGGCACCGGAGAGTTCTCCACGATCCAGGCCGCGATGAACGAGGCCGCGAACCGGGACACGATCACACTGGGTGCCGGTGAGTTCCGGGGCGACGGCAACCGCGACGTGCACTTCCTCGGCAAGAACGTCATCGTTCGCTCACTGTCGGACGATCCGGCGTCCTCGATCATCGACTGCGAGGGGACCGACACCGATCCGCACAGAGGCTTCGTGTTCGATGGCCCGGAGGGACGCGTCGCGAGCGTGCGCGTGGTCACGATCCGCAACGGGAACGTCGTGTCACATGCCGATCCCGACGGCGGGGCCATCCGGTGCGCGGCCGGGGCATCCCCGACCCTCGACCGCTGCCGGTTCGAGGCCAACGTTGCGATGTCCGGCGGCGCGATCTCGTCGGTGGCCGGCGATCCGGTCGTCGACGGCGGAATCTTCGTCGACAACGTCGCCATGGACGACGGTGGTGCGCTCCTCCTGGCTGGCTCCGGGACCGTCCGAGGGTCACGCTTCGAAGGCAACCAGGCCCGACGGGGCGGGGCCGTCCACGCGGCATCCGGAGAGGTGACCGTCGACGGTTGCACGCTGGTCGAGAATGCCGCCAGCGAGAGTGGGGGAGCGCTCAGCGCGATCGACCAGATCCTGTCGATCCGGTCGTCCACCCTCGTCGCGAACGGGGCGCCGGTCGGTGGCGGTGCGTACGCGGCGGGAGGCACCCTGGACGTCGAGAACACGATCGTCGCCTTCGCCACCGCCGGGTCGGATCTCGCGTGCGACCCATCGACGACAACGATCGCCGTGGTCTGTTCGGACTTCTTCGGTAACGCCGGTGGCGACTGGACCGACCCCTGCCTCGTCGATCAGCTGGGAGCGGACGGCAACATCTCGGCCGACCCGCTCTTCTGCGGGGAGTCGCTCGGAGATCGGCGATTCGCACTGCGCGACGACTCCCCATGCGCCGAGTTTGCCACCGCCTGTGGCCGGATGGGGGCCTGGTCGAGTGGCTGCGAGATCGTGGGGATCGCGCAGGTGCCGGCGATGCCGCGACGTCTCGTACGCGTGGTGCCGAACCCGACCAACCCATCGGCTCGCTTCGTCTTCCACGCGGAGCCGGCCGGGGCTCCGGTGACGCTCACGATGTACGATGCGCTCGGACGCCGAGTTCGCGAGGTGACCTCGACGACGTCGAGCGCGGGAGAGACGGCGCTGTTCTGGGATGGACACGACCGGCACGGGAGATCCCTCCCCAGTGGCGTGTACTTCTTCAGGCTCGAGGTAGCGGGGCGGATCGAGACCGGATCGGTTCGTCTCGTACGGTGATCTCGAGGAGTGCCGGGGGCGGCGAGCGGCGCACATCAACCGAGCGCGGCCCGTGCGACTAGGGGGATCCTCCGCCGTACAGCGCTCTCAACTGCCCCCAGGTCGAGGCACGAACCGGCGTGTCGTTCAGCTCGTCGTAGAGCACGATGAACGCGCTCTCGGCCGCGTACCCGAACAGCGACTCGACCGGCACCCAACTCGGGAAGCCGAAGGTCGCGGAACGCACCCACGCCTGCTGACCGTTTCCTTGGCCCGCCGACCACGCCCAGATGGGAGGAGAGCACAGGTTGGCCACGATCGAGACGAAGTACGACGTGCCCGCTAGCCCCTCGAACGTGTCGGAGGCGACGCAGTAAGAGTACGGCTCGCCGGCCGTCTCGTTGAACTCGGTGGTCTCGACCGCGTGCACGACGTCTCCCGGAGAGCCGCCGTCGTTCTCGTAGAAGGTCAACGTGAACGAGTTCGGCGTGATGTGGTCTCCGTAGACCTCCTCACCCCACCATCCGACGCCGACCAGCCGGGCTCCCGACATGGTGAACACGAAGTCGTCGGCGCATTCGATCCGGGTCGGGTAGCAGACGTCGTCGTCCGACAGAAGCGGCTCGCCACCGGTGGGCAGCTGAAACCACTCGACGTCGCCCTCACAGTCGAACACGTCCAGCACGTCGGCAGCGGCGGGACCGGGCATGCCGACCGCCACGGCCATTCCGCCCAGCCAGACGAGCCGTGCAATCTGTATCGTACGCATCTTCTGACCCCACTCGAGAGCGACATGTCGTGGCATTATCGCACGACTCGGGCGTGTCGTGCGGCTCACCGACCCGTTACAGTGGCCTGCGGACCAGCGGGTCGGGTCCGGGCGAGCGATTCCTCATCATCGCCCTGCATGAAGTCGATCCAGGTGTGAGACGCCGTGAGGTCCGGCCTCGAAGGGGGTTCGGAGCCGTCGGAAGGAGCTCGTTCAATGCCGGGTGTCGTTGGCCTGGTTCGCCGGGATCGAGGTGTCGCATCGCTCGAGCCGGCGCTCCGGAGCCTCTCGCATCTTCCCACATATCACACGCGAGAGATCCCGCTCGCGCCGGGCGTCGTGCTCGGCGAGGCACTGCCTCGCGAGCCGATCGGAGCCGCCGAGCCCACGTGGGCCCTCGATGGGGCCGGCGAGACCGGTGTGCTCGTCGGGGGACACGTGCTCCTCGACGGAGACCACCCCCGCCGGCTCTCGGCCCGGGACATCCTCTCCGACGTCCAGCGACACGGGTTCGACGTACTGTCGTCGTACGACGGGAGCTTCTGCGTCGTCGTCGTGAACCTGGTGAGCCGGGAGCTGCACGTCGTCAACGATCGGCTGGGGCTGCTCCCGATCTACTATCGCCACGACGACGAGGTCTTCGCGTTCGGCCCCGAGGCGAAGGCGGTGACCCTCGCGACCGGGAAGCCGGTCCGGCTGGACGAGATCGGGCTGCTCAACTTCATCTCCGCCGGCTACTGCTATCACGACCGAACGGTCTTCGACGAGATCCGGGTGCTCACCCCGGGGACCCACCTCACGCTCGACCTGGACGCGCTGACGCTCACGCGGCGCCGGCACTGGCGGATGGTCTTCGAGCGGGATCCCGATCTCGACGATCGCACGCGAGCAGAGGACGCGCTGCACGACGCGCTCCTGAGAGCCCACGAGCTCGCACTCGCGGACGCCGGTGACGACGTCGATCTGCTTCTGTCCGGTGGCCTCGACTCCCGGGGCATCCTGGCGTTTCTTCGCGAGCTCGATCGACTGCCCCGCCGCGCGCTCTCGTTCGGGCTCTCCGACGCATATCCCAACTCGGACGGCTGGCTCGCCCGGCGCATGGCCGCCCACTGTGGCGTCCCGTTCGAGTTCCTCTCCTTCGACACCGACGCGTTCGCCGGCCAGGCGGAACGGTGGTGTGCGATCTCCGAGCTCGCCAACGACAACGTCGGCTGGTACGCGGAGGGCGTCGGCGCCCTCACGAGCTTCTTCTCGGTCGCCGGCGACTTCACGCTGGTCGGCGACGAGACCTGGGGCGGCAACGGCTGGGTCTTCAGTCGAGACGAGGCGATCGCGATCAACTTCCCCGGCGTGTATCCGCGCCCCCTCGACGAGGCGCTGCGCGCCGATCGTGTTCCGGGGCTCCTGGCGGCCTACCGGGCGCTGATCGATCGGAGTCTCGCCGAGGACGTGTCCACCGACTGGCTCGACACGAAAGACTATCTCTACACCCACGTGCGATTGGCCCGCTTCATCGGGGCCGTGGGCTACTGGAAGGAGATCGCGACCCCGATCCGGCGGCCGTTCCTGGCCAATCGCGTCGTCGAGGTGATCCGGCGGATGCCCGGTCGGTATCGGAATCACAAGGGCCTCTACGTCAGCATGCTCCGGCGCCGCTTCCCCGACCTCGCCGCTTTCCCGGGAATGAAGGTCAGCGGGCTCCCCGACTGGCGATACGACATCCGGCGTCGACCCGGCGTGACCGAGCACTTCCGTGCCCTTCTCAATCCCGATCGCGTGCTGGCGGGCCCTCTCGGCCGTGCCTTCGATCCCGACGCCTATCGCCGGATCCACGATCGCTTCCTCGACGGGGACGCTCGGGCCACCGCGCGCAGCCGAGGGCCCGGCGCGTACCTGATGCGATGGGCGCTGCGCTCGTTCGGGGCGACGCGCGGCTACGCCGAGGCGGTGCGGCTCTACAAGCGATTCGCGGGGGGAACGGCGAACGCCGTCATCGGCGACTACGAGTTCCTTCGCCGCGTGGCGCTGGTGAGCCTGCTCGACTCGGTGTTGCCGGCGTTCGAGAGTGACGGCGCCCGACGTGCCGTGCCCGGACAGCGGTCGCGATCGGCGTAGCCTCGTGCTCCCGAGCGGATCGTGGCGCAGGAGTCGCCACGAGACCGATCCATCGGCGGCGTCAACCGGGCGCGGTCGTCAGGGCAGCCTCACGATCCGGCGTACGAACGTCCGGTCGTCCACGAGGACGTGGAGAAAGTAGATCCCCGCTGCGGCGGGGCGCCCGCCGGGCCGGTGTCCATCCCAGGCGAGAACGTGCGTGCCGGTCGCCAGCGGCGAATCCAGCACCGTGGAGACGACCCGACCGCTCACCGAGAAGACTCGAGCGCGAACGCGAGCGGCGGACGGCAGCGCGAGCCGGAACACACCGCGGTCGCGCGACGGATTCGGCCCCAGCCGGGTCAGCGCGACCGCCGGGCGGGTCTCCGGCGGCACGCCGACCGTCGCATCGGGGAGCCGGGCCAGCCATGCCTCGGTGTTGCCGTCGGGGTTCCGGCCGTATCCGACGATCGTCCGTCCATCGGCGGACACGTCGGTCGCGCTCTGAAGGAGCCACGACGAGAGGTCGATCCCCTCGTCGGCCAGCACGTCGGCGACACGGCGGATCCCGTGCGTCGCGTCCCACACGATGGCCGGCGAGCCCACCGCCACCGAGCCGTCGGCCGACACCGCCTCGAACCAGGCACCGCCTCCGGCCCCGTGAAGCGGGTCGGGCCGCACGTAGCCGGTCTCCTCGCGCCAGAGCCACGGCTCGCTCGTCCCGCCGATGTGCGCGTCGCCGACGACGGTCGTGCCGTCCTCGGAGATCCCCCAGGCCAGCGCGTAGGGGTCCCCATCCGGCACGTCGCCCAGCGAGTCGAGCCCGGTGGCCTCGGTCCAGATCATGGGCTCGACGTCGAAGCCGTGGTGGAAGCTGAAGCCCGCGAGGATCGACCCGTCCGCCGACGAGGCGGTCATGAAGCTGTCGTGGAGCGTCGACGGAAGCCACCCCAGCGGCTCGAACCCTGCCGTCTCCGTCCAGCGAAACGCCTGGTTGGCCGGCTCCGCCGCCGACTCCGCAACGCCGACGATCGTCGTCCCGTCCGAGGACAGGTCAAGGGGGCGGGCCTGGACGAGGATGCCCGTCGTGTCCGGGACCTCGACGAGCCCACTCGATGCCGTCCAGACGATGGGCCAGGGACCGCTTCCCGAGAGCACGATCCGTGATCCATCGGCGGACACGCCGAGAGCGCGACTATCCGGAGGAGATGCGAGGCCACCCAGACCGACCAGCCCGTCGCTCGTCGTCCAGCGGAAGGCCTCGTCGGGATCGCCCTCCGACGAGGACCGGCTGTACCCGACGACGGTGGTGCCGTCCGCCGAGACGGCGGTCGCGATGCTGTGAAACGCACCGCCCGGCAGATCTCCGAGAGGGACGAAAGCCGCGGACCCGGTGGCGCCGGCGTACCCGCTCGTGCACGCCGTGGCCGCCGTCGTGAGCAGCGCGACAACCGGTGGGAAGGGACGCACAGGCGATGCTCCGCTGTCGTGGGACCGCTCGGGTCCGAGGGTGGTCGGACGACACGCTGGCGATGGGCGCGGCCTCGCGGCCGGCCTCCATCGATTCAGACGCGCGGCTGAACCGGATGATACCTCCCCGCCGCCCGCGCGTGGCGAGCTCGGCGCTCGCCGGAGACGTGACGGCGCTCGACGGGCGATGACGCGAAGAGGGGACGCAGGCGACCGGTCGGTCGCCTGCGTCCCCGGTGCGTTCGCCGGCGGTCCGGCTACGGCAGGTGGGAGGCCAGGTCGCCCTCGCCGTCGAAGATCTCGCGCCAGGACACGCGCTTCCACGAGTTCAACGGGTTCGGGAAGCACGGCGGCGGGAACTCGCGGATGTCGTGATCGTAGTTGTACTGCCACGTGATCCGTCCGGCGGCGATGCCCTCCACCGTTCCCGACGACCACGGTACGGCGCTCGCACCGTCGTACGTGATGAGCGGACCGTTCAGGTTCAGCACCCAGTGGTCGGTCGTCAGGTTGAGCTCGTCCCAGCCCGTGAACGGATCCGGATCGTGGTTCACCGGGGTCTCACCCACGATCTGGTCCATGTCGAGGTCCACCGGACCGGTCAGCATCGGCGGGTGCGCCGACATGCCGGGGTTGCGGGCGCGCCAGTTGCGTCGCACAGCCATGATCGCGGCGTCGATCTGGACGATCTGGGGGACGTCGCCCAGGTAGACGTAGTAGTGACCGATGAGGCCGAGGTTGACGGGGTCGCCGGTGCCGTTGGGCGCGCCGGTGCCGGCGTCGAAGCCGGTCGTGCCCGTGTAGATGCTGCCCTCGACGTAGACGTCCCGATCGGCATAGATCGACATCGAGTGTCCGCTCCGGCCGTCCATCGTGCCGAACACGTGGGCGTCGCGGGCGAAGAAGATGATGCCGTTGAAGTCCTCGAGCCGCAGCGGGGCGCCGGTGGTCACGTTCTCGCAGGGCACGCCGTTGTAGGTGATGATCGTGTTGCCCGGTGACGTCGTCGTGTCGTGGAAGTCGAAGAGGCTCAGGTTCAGCCAGTCTCCGGTGCTCGAGATGCCGATGGGGTCCGTGGTTGGCAGGTTCACGTAGAGGCCGACCGCGCCGCCGTACTCGCAGGCGCTTCTCGTCCCGCTGCCGCGGGCCTGATCGGCGATCTCGTCGAAGTCCACCGAGCCCAGGATGTCGATCTCGGGCGCGTGCTCGGTGAAGCCGCGCATGAACTCGGCGCCGGTGGGGTTGTTGATGTCGCCGGTCACCGTGACGTGCTCCAGAAAGCGGGGCTGCTCCCCGACGGCACAGGTCGCGATGTTCAGGTTGCCTCCGACGTAGAGCTCGGCTTCCACGTCGTCGCGGCAGCCGTACCCCGTACCGGTGGTGGCCACGAAACGCGCGAACTTCAGGAACGACTCCTTCGCGAACTCGACCTGAACGCGACGCTTCGCGCCCCGGACGTTGCCTTCGGACACGAGGTTGAAGCCCTGGGAGCGGTAGGCGGAGACCGCGTCGATGCCGCGGATCTCGGTGGCCTCGCCGATGACGCGGTAGTGCCCGCCCCAGTCCAGCGTGTCGGCCAGCTCGAAGTCGAAGTACCCGTCACCATCGGCGTCCTCGAGAGGGGCGGTGAGCGTCTTCAGCGCGTTCTCGGCCACCGCGATTCCGGTCTCCGCGGCCGCGAGCGCGTCGGCGGCGTCACGGCCGTAGCGACTGACCGAACGGTCCGACATGGCGTTGAAGACGATGGCGGTTCCGAGCAAGGCCATTGCGCCCAGGATCATCAGGGTCACGATGAGCGCGCCACCTCGTTCGGAGGTCAGGGCGCGTATGTGGCGTGTGTCGGCCATGGCGGCCTCCGATTGGCAGGAGAGGGACTCGCACCTTGTCTGATCGTTCTTCGGCGCGTCGGGAGGTAATCTGAGCGCTCAGTTCGCCGGAGCCCCGCAAAGAGGAGGAGATCAACCGCATTCGAGGTCGCCCGGGCGATGGGCGGCGTCTTCCAGCCGCCGGACGTCGCCCCTCGGGCACCGGACGGCCCCGGTCTCTCCCCACGCAGGCACTCACTCCCGTCGGTGCGAGACGCAGTGGTATCGCCCGGGCTCATCGCGTGAGCACATCCCCCAGCGGTCCATTCCAGGGAGACGGAACCGACGACACGCGATCAGAGCGTCTCGGGTACGAGCTCGACGGACAGTCCGTCGGGCTCGTTCAGATCGAGCGGCAACCGACGCATCCAGACGTTCACGCTGGTGTGCCACCCGGGTGTCGAGAGCGCGGGCGACTTCTGGGCGCGAGTGGGGGGAACCTGGAAGAGAGCCGAGTACGTCGGTCGACGCTACCTCGCGAGCCGCTGACGGCTCCCGAGACGTGACGATCGACGGCGCCGTCACCGACTCCCGGCGGTGACGGCGCCGTCCGGAGCTTCTACTCGGCGGGGAATCGCTCGGGCTGTCCCGCTTCGTGAACGCGGAACACCACGATGGTGGCGCCCGAGTCGCCGGTGATCGCCGTGTGCACCTGGCGCAACGGCACCTTCATGGCATCACCGGCGTGACCGACGAGATCCTCCTTGCCCTCCTGCCACAGCGTGACCTCGCCGTCGAGGACGTAGGCGAACTCCTCGCCCGGATGCCAGTGCTTGGGGAGGGAGGTGTGAGGCGGAATCCAGACACGACTGACGATCACCTCGATGCCTTCCGCGTGCTCGAGCTCGGCCCTGAGGAGGTTCTCGAGCTTCGGGCCCGTCGGGTCCGCGGCTGGCGGGGTGGACGCACCGTCGGCGGACACCGCGATGCGACTGATCAGAGCACCGAGAACGAAGCCGACGACGACGAGCGGGAAGACCTTTCGCATGGCTGCTCCTGCTGTGGAAGATGGTGGCTTCGCCGGCGCTCCGTCGAGGCTCCTCAGGGAACGTCGACGCGTGACCGGCGATCGCGCCTTCCGCCGTGGCCCACGATGTCGGACGTGATGCGACCGGCGAAGTGACGAGCCGGCATCGTAGCTCAGATCGAGGATCTCGATCACCCGCGATCGCGTCGGGTGTTGCACGCGCGACACGCCGCGATCGGCGGGTCCGGGACCCGCGGCCGGGTGCGGCGGGTGTTGGGCTCCGGATCGTCTGGAATCGGTCGTTCTCGGCCAGTTGAACCCCGCGGGCCACGTCGCCTAGAATTCGAACATGCCGCAACCCACGCCGGCCGAGCTCACGGCGATCCTCGGCCAGCTCCGTTCCGACTCCGCCGAACGCGACGAGCTGGTGGCCCAGCTGTTCGAGCTGGTCTACGACGACCTGAAGCGGATCGCCAGCGGCCTGATGCGCGGCGAACGCGCCGATCACTCCCTGCAGCCGACCGAGCTCGTCCACGAGTCGTACTTTCGTCTGTTTCACCAGACCGACGTGGAGTGGGAGTCGCGTGCACACTTCTACGGCATAGCCGCCCAGGCCATGCGCCGGATCCTGGTCGATCACGCGCGTTCCCGGAACGCCGCCAAGCGGAGCGGCCGCTGGGAGAAGATCACGCTCCACGACGAGATGCTGGCCGGAGAGGCGCCCGCGGGTGAGCTGGACGTGCTGAAGCTCGACGACGCATTGCGCAAGCTCTTCGCGCTCGACGAGCGCATGGGCCGTGTGGCCGAGCTGCGCATCTTCGGTGGGCTGACGATGGCACAAGTCGCTCACGTACTCGGCTTCTCGAAGCGCACGGTGGACTACGACTGGAAGACCGCTCGTCCCTGGCTGATGCGCGAGCTGGCCTAGGCGTGGCCGGCCGGCGTGTCCGGGGCTCGAGCCCGTTTCGACTCTGGAAGGGTGATCGCGAATGACGTCCGACCGGCTTCGACGCGCGCGAGCGATCCTCGCGCGGGCACACGAGGTCGACCCGGCGGAGCGAGAGGCGCTGGTCTCTCGCCTGTCCGAGGGTGACGAGGATCTCCGCCGCGAGGTCATGTCTCTCCTCGCGCACGATGCGCCGACCGCCGGGCTGAAGGAGCGGATCGACGTGGACGCCGTGGGCGCGCTCGTCGAGCGCTTGCGGGCGGGTTCGGCTCGAACGCCCGAGCGGATCGGGAGCTACCGGGTGATCCGGCTGCTCGGGGAGGGGGGGACCGGAGCGGTCTACGAGGCGGAGCAGCAGAGCCCACGGAGGTCCGTGGCGATCAAGGTGCTCCGTCACCGGCTCCTCGACGACTACCGCCGCCAGCTCATCCGGCGCGAGGCGGCGGCGCTCGCACGACTCGATCATCCGAACATCGCCGGCATCATCGAGGCCGACGAGGTCGACGGCGAGCCGTTCGTCGTGATGGAGTGTGTCCGGGGCACGCCGCTGTCCCAGTTCCTGAAGGAGCCGGCGGGGCAGGCGCTCTCGGTCCGCCAGAGGATCGAGCTGTTCCTCCAGATCTGCGATGCCATTGCATACGCCCACCGCCGGGGGGTCATTCACCGCGATCTGAAGCCGTCCAACGTCATCGTCACCAGCGAGACCGAGAAGCCGTCGGTCAAGGTGCTGGACTTCGGACTGGCGCGCTTCACCGACGCCGACGTGACGCTGGTCACGATGAGCACCGAGACCGGGCGCGTGCAAGGGACGCTCGCATACATGAGCCCCGAGCAGGCACGTGGAGATCCGAACCAGATCGATCTTCGATCCGACATCTACTCCCTGGGTGCGATCCTCTACGAGATGCTCACCGGAGAGCGGCCGAGCCAGCTGTCCGATCGCTCGCTCGCGGAGGCGGTCCGGATCATCTGCGAGGACGATCCGCCGTCGTTGAGGACGCTGGATCGGACCCTCGACACCGACCTCGACACGATCGCGATGAAGGCGCTCGAGAAGCCTCCGGACCGCCGGTATCAGACCGTGACCGCTCTCGCCGGCGATCTCACGAGATGGCGCCAACATGAGCCCATCACGGCCAGGCCCCCGACGCTCGCGTACCAGCTGGGCAAGCTGATGCGACGACATCGCCCGGTGTTCGCGCTGGGAGCGGCGTTGCTGGTGGCCGTGATCGCGTCGGCGGTGGTCACCTCCGTGCTCCTGTACCAGCAGACGCAGGAGCGCGAGCGGGCGGAGCGGGAGGTCGTGCGTGCCACCCGCGAGGCGCGAAAGGCCGACCAGATCAACGCGTTCCTGCGCGACATGCTGGTGGCGGTGGATCCGCGACGCGAGGGGGCGGACGTAACGGTGAGAGAGGTCCTCGACCAGGCCGCGCGCGATCTCGTGGGGGCGTTTCCGGACGAGCCCGAGGTCCGGGCGGCGCTTCACAACAGTCTGGGGCAGGCCTACTACGGCGTGGCGGTGCTCGATTCGGCCCGCACCCACCTCACCCGCTCGATCGAGATTCAGCGTGAGATGCGCGGGGCGGCGGACCCGGCCGTGGTCAGGGGCCTGGCGGCCCTCGCCACCGTGGCCAGCCGCGAGGCCCGGAATGCGGAGGCGGAGTCCCTCCTGGTGGCGGCGCTGGCCATCGATCCCGAGAACATGCCCCGCGACGAGACGTTCGAGCTCCAGCAGGAGCTGGCGGTGGTGATGCACGGCCAGGGGAAGACCGCCGAGGCCGCCGCTCAGCTCCGGAGCGCGATCGACACGTATCGCGCCGCCGGCGGCGCATACAGCGAGAGTCTGCTCCAGGCCCTGACGAACCTCGCCGCGCTGGCCCAGATCCGAGGCGACTACGGCGAGGCGGAGACCGCCACGCGCGACGTCCTGGCCCTGGCCAGAGAGCATCACGGCGACGACCATCCGCTGGTGTTCGCCAACCTCTCGAACCTCGCGCAGCTGCTCTCGCGCCAGCGGCGAGAGGAGGCCGGCGAGGTCTTCGCAGAGGCGCTCGCGCTCGGTGAAGAGGTCTACGGCGCCGAACATCCCGAGGTCTCGACCTGTCGGAACAACTACGCCGGCTACCTGAACCGCAGCGGTCGCCATGCCGAGGCAGAGGTCCTGGTCCGGCGGTCGATGGAGATCGATCGTCGAACGCTGGGGCCGGATCACCCGTCCATCTCGTCGGGCCTTCAGCAGCTCGGGTTCGCGTTGCGGTCGCAACATCGATTTGCCGCGGCCGAGTCGGTGTACGTCGAATCGGTCAGGATCCGTCGGGCCGCCTACGGGCCCGACCATCCCTCGGTCGCGTACGCGCTCTACGGACTCGGGACGAGCGTGCTGGAGCAAGAACGCCCCGCCGACGCGATCGAGCCGCTCGAGGAGTGCCTTCGCATCCGACGCGCGCACCATCCGGGTACGACGACCAACGTGGCCCTGCCGGCGTTCCTGGTGGGCGTCTGCATGGGAGCGCGTGGGTGCAGCGCAGTGGCCGAGTCGCTGATCGTGACGAACGCGGCCGTCATCCTGGATGCCGACCAGACCTCGGACCAGAGCCGCCGGGACACGCTCCAGCGGGCGATCGACTACTTCGATCGGTGCGACCCGAAGCGGGCCGAGTCTTACCGTGCGCAGCTGACGGAGTGATCGACGCTCAAGGGCGTCACGGGGTCGCGATGCGGATGCCCGGGCAGGTCATCTCGCACACGCGCCCCCGTGACGATGTCTCGTCGCAACCTACCGCACCAGCACGAGCTTTCGGCTGGCCGTGAAGCCCGGGGCCCGCAGCCGCACGAAGTAGGTGCCGGCCGCGGCATGACCGTCCCGCGTGCGGCCGTCCCACACGACTCCGAACCGCCCCGCGTCGTGGATCGCGTCGACGAGGGTCCGGATGCGCCGGCCCGACGCGTCGAAGATCCCCACGTCGACCCGCCCGCGGACGGGGAGCTCGAAGCGGACGGTGGTGGCGACCGTGAACGGGTTCGGTCGGAGCGGCTCGAGCACGAAGGCGGTCGGCCGCGGCGTTCCCGGAACCCCGAGAAGGCCCTCGATGCCGGTGGGGGAGCCCTCGTTGCCGGCGTGGTCGGTCGCCGTGACGAAGTAGAACGCGTGCAGGGCACCCGACACGTCGATGCTGGTGCCCGACGTCCGCCCGATCACGTCGGCGGATCCGTCCAGGACGTCCTCGAACGAGCCGTAGACCGTGAAGTAGTCGAAGTCGTCGGCCTCCGACTCGTCCCAGGCCAGGAGGACGTCGGACTCCCATCGCGGGTTCGCCGGCGGCAGCGGGTCCAGGTTGTCCACCGAGTACCCGCTGGCCGGGGCCGAGTCGAAGTGCATGCCCAGCGTCGACGTGAGTGCACGGACGAAGAACGTCGTGTAGTACACGCCCCCGGATCCGGTCGAGTCGGCGAGCGTGGGGACGACGGCGTGGTACACGTCCTCGGTGCTGGCGGCGACCGAGATCAGGAAGTCCCAGTCACTCGGTGAGGACGAGCCCGCGCTCCGGAGGTCCGCGTCGATCTCCCGGTAGACGCCGTAGGCCGTGATGGGCACCGACGCGCCGGCATCGTCGAAGTGTGCGGCCGTCCAGGTCAGGCGCACCCATCGACCCTGATCGTTGGGTACGTCCACGACGTTCGTGATCGTCGGGGAGAGCGTGATCC
Source organism: Candidatus Eiseniibacteriota bacterium (assembly GCA_965224245.1). Classification (GTDB taxonomy): domain Bacteria; phylum Eisenbacteria; class RBG-16-71-46; order CAZAMP01; family CAZAMP01; genus CBDCYW01. The sequence goes on from OZ245046.1 coordinate 345,410, forward strand.
TCCAGATGTCCCCGTCGGCCACGTCGAGACGCTCCGACGAGAACGTGAGCATGGTTCCGTCCCGTGACCAGTTCGGCGAGACGTCGTCCCCGTCGTCGGTCGTGACCTGCACCGCGGTTCCGCCGGAGCTGGGAATGAGCCAGATGTCGTCGTTGCCCGATCGGTCCGAGGCGAACGCGATCAACCCGCCGTTCGGAGAGCACGAGGGATGGAAGTCGTCCGCGGAGTTGGTCGTGATCCGCGTGGCGGTGCCGCCCAGCGTGGGGATCGACCAGATGTCCCAGTTGCCGCTCCGCGTGGACGCGAAGGCCACGCGGGCCCCGTCCGCGAACCAGCTCGGGTACGCGTCCACGTCGGGATCGGTCGTCAGCTGCCACGGAGTGCCACCATCGCCGGGGATCAGCCAGATGTCCGACGTCTCCGCGAACGCGAGGGTGCCGCCGTCGGGCGACCAGGTCGGAAACAGGCCCTGGGTGAGCGCGGTCGGGGTCCCCCCTCCGGCGGGAATCGTCGTGACGTAGTAGTCGCTGCCGTCCCAGGCGTAGTAGGCGAGCGTGGATCCGTCGGGTGACCAGCTCGGGGCGACGTCGTTCAGGCCATCGGAGATCTGCGTGTCGGTTCCCCCGTCCACCGAGGTGACCCAGATCAGGCTCACGCCCCCGTCGGGACGAAACGACGAGAACGCGATCTGCGATCCGTCGGGGGAGAAGCACGGCGCCTGATCGTTGGCGTAGTCCGACGTGACCTGCACCGCCCCGTCGTCGGCCACGATGGAGCGATGGATCATCCACACGTCGTTGTTCCCGGAGCGGTTCGACATGAACGCGACCGCCGATCCATCCGGAGCCCAGCTCGGATGCGAGTCGTCGTCGAAGTCGTCGGTGAGCTGCGCCGCGGTCCCGCCGGAGGACGGGATGATCCACACGTCCACGCTCACACCCCGGTCCGAGTTGAACGCGATCTCGGAGCCATCGGCGGACCAGGCGGCGGAGCGATCCTCGGCGCCATCGGTCGTGATCTGCACGGCCGTGCCTCCATCGAACGGGACCGTCCAGATGTCGCGGTTCCCGCTCCGCGTCGACTGGAACGCGATCAGGCTGCCGTCGGGTGACCAGGTGCCCTGGTCGTCGTCGGCGGCGTCGGTGGTCACCTGGAACTTGGGACCTCCGCCGGCCGGCGTGCGCCAGATGTCGCGATTGCCCGAGCGCATGGACGAGAAGGCGATCTGGTTGCCGTCGGGCGACCAGCTCGGGTAGGTGTCGGCGCTCGGATGCGTGGTGAGCTGCGTCGCGGTGCCCCCGTCGGCCGGGATCACCCAGATGTCCAGGTTGCCGCTGCGCAGGGACTGGAACGTGATCATGCTGCCGTCGGGCGACCACGACGGCGCGGCGTCGTCGGCCGCGTCGGTCGTGATCTGGACGGGCGGGCCGCCGCCGACCGGCTTCACCCAGATGTCTCCGTTTCCGCTCCGGAGCGACCGGAACGCGATCATGCTGCCGTCGGGGGACAGCTCGGGCTGTACGTCCTCGGCCGTATCCGTCGTGATCTGCTGCTCGAAGTAGCCCATGACGTCGGATGTCTCGGCATCCGCCTCGATCGCGAGCAGCAGCAGCAGCAGCGAGATGCCGCTCGTCATTCGTTCGCGCCGCATGTCCATCTCCTCTCCAGTGCCCGGGGGGGCCGAGATCTGAGCGTTTCCACCGATGCAGGGCCCCGTCGTGCGTCACTCGCACGCTGGCGAGGCGACCGTCTGCCGCTCGCCGCATCGGGGACCAGGGTGGGGTCCCCTACCCGGAAGGGCGGATTCCGCGGGTCGATGTGCAATGGAACGGCTCGGGACGTGCCGGCTGTCCCCGCCGGGCACGGCGCGCGACGGCGGTCGCGAAAGGGGTCAGACGCCGAGGTGAGGCGACGAATCGGGCGAGAACCCCGCTCCCGGGATGAGCCGGCTGGACGTGGAAAGGAGGGCCATCGCCTTGCCGCACGCGACCCGGTGCGCCTCGCGCGCCCGGGCCGCGCTCATCCCGTGCGGAGATCGCGAAGCCGGCGCCGGGCATCCTCGATCTCGGCGATCCGCGGATCTCCGCCGTCCACGATGGAGAGGAACTGCACGAGCTGCGCGACGGCGTCCTCGGGCCGTCCGACGTTCTGGTAGCAGATGCCCAGGTGATAGTAGGCCCGGGCCGAGTCCAGGCCACACTGCAGTCTGTCTCCGTCATACCAGGTGACGGTCGTCTCCAGCAGCCCGATCGCCTTCTCCCACTGGCGAGTCTCCACGTAGCAGCGGCCGAGCGGGAGCCGGGTCCAGATCCAGTTGGCGCTCTGCGCTCTCTCCAGGTAGGAGATGGCCAGGTCCAGCTCGCCCCGGGTCATCTCCAGGTTGCCGCGAGCGACGTAGTAGTACGCCTGCAGGACGCTCGTCGAGCTGTCCTCGCGAGCGATGTACGGTTCGAGGTATCGATGGCTCTCCTCGACGGCTCCCACCCTGGCCAGCACGCTGGCGGCGTCGATGAGATCGAAGTCGTTCTCGGGTGGCGCGATCTCGAGCGCCCGATGCACGGCGGCCACGGCGCCGCTCCGATCGCCGATCTCTTGGAGGAGGAACCCACGCTGCTCGTGCCGAGCCGCCATGGTCTGGGAATGGACGCCTTCCATCTGGTCTACGGTCAGGGCCGCATCGATCTGACGCAACGCTTCTTCGACCCGGCCCCGATAGGCCAGCAGCCCGATCAGCCCGGTGCGACCCCTTGCACGGGTCTCCGCGTCGGGACTCGCGAACAGATGGCGGAACTGGCTCTCGGCCTTCTCGTAGTCGCCGTGAAACGCGTACATGTCGCCCAGCTTCGCCGCCGACTGGTAGTCGGCGAAGTCCGGCTTCATCTCGACCGCCTTCGCGTAGGACGCGATCGCCTCCTCGAGCCGGCCGTGCCGCGCGAAGATGTCGCCACGCGAGTCGTACGGGTTCGGCTCGTCCGGTGCCAGCTCGATGTACGTGTCGAGCTCGTGGATCGCGCGATCCAGATCGCCCACCGCGCTGTAGGCGTACGCCAGCTCGTTGTGCACGGTCTTGTCGAGCGGATCGAGTGCCAGGAGCCTCTCCGCGTACTCGATCGCCTTCTCGGGCGGTCCCAGAATGCCGTACGCTTGCCGGAGACCCTCCAGGGCGTGCTTGTCGTCGGGGTACGTCTCCAGCACACGCTCCAGGGACGCGATGAATCGATCGGGGTCCGACGCCAGCCACGCCTCGGCGCCTTCGAGGTACATCTGCTCCCGGGTCGACGCCCGGTCGGCATGTCGGACGGCCTGTGCGAGGTACTTCCGATCTCCTCGAGAACCGCCCAACCCTCCCAGCCGATAGGCGGCCATGGCGAACGTGGAGTCGATGGCGAGCGCCTGGAGGTACGCGTCCCGGGCCTCCTGGTTGAAGAACTTGCGCTCGTTCTCGATCCCCTCGAGATAGAAGCGGTAGGCATCCTCGGAGTTCGTGGACAGGCTCGCCACCGAGGGGGTCGTCTCGGCCGCCGACTCTTCCGTACCACCGAGGTCGTCCAGCGTCTCCTCGGTGATCCGGTCGACGAGCACGAAGATCGACTCGCCCGGCACGCCGGTCGTCCGCTGAGACGCCACGACGTTGCCCGTCGCCACCTCCACGATCTGAGAGGTGACGACGTAGGCCGGCTCGGCCTGGAGAATCGTCCCCTGCATCATCAGCCGGGCGTCGGTCCGCCTGGCCACGTCGGTGGCCGTGTCGCGGTCGATCCGGCGTTCGCCTTCACGCCCCAGCTGCTTCAAGACGTCGTAGAGGCGCTGGCTGGACACGACCCTCATGTTCGCCGCTTCCGAGAGCCCCGTGATCAGGAGCTCGGACACGATTTCCCCGTGACGCTTCGGATCCTCCGGCTCCGCGAGGTTCTCGAAGTACATGATGGCGAGCGTGTTCGTGTCGGCCCCGGCCCCCGGTTCGGGTGTGACCCGGAGCTTCCACGGATCGAGGATCAGGAACGCCGCGAGCGCCGCGACGGCGACCAGCGCGCCGATCCCGACGCGCGCGTCGACGCGTGGCCTGCCGGGACCGACGGCCCCCACCGACCCGGTCGACGAGCCCACCTCCACCTGGAGCGACTCCAGCATGTTGGCCACGTCGAGGGCGCTCTGGAGGCGTCTTCGCGGGTCCTTCTCCAGACAGTGCTGGATGATGCGACCGAGCTGATTGGGGAGCTCGCTCCGGATCGCGGTCACGCTCGTCGGCGTGTCCTTGAGGACGGACGAGAGGCGGGACAGGCTCGTCTCGCCGTGAAACGGCTGACGACCGGTGGCCATCTCGTAGAGCAGGACGCCCAGCGAGAAGATGTCGGAGCGGGCGTCGACCGGCTTTCCCTCCGCCTGCTCGGGCGACATGTAGGCGACGGTGCCCAGGACCGTGCCGGCCGCCGTGTCGGGCGAGTCGTCCAGCACCGTCTCCGCCTCCGCCACCTCGTCGTCCGTTCGATCGAGGAGCTTGGCCAGGCCGAAGTCCAGCACCTTCACGCGGCCCTCGGCATCGACCATCACGTTGGCCGGCTTGAGGTCGCGGTGCGTGATGCCTGCGGCGTGAGCGCCGTGCACCGCCTCGGCCAGGGGGATGGCCAGATGGAAGAACCGAGAGAGCGGGAAGCCCCCCGACGGGAGCAGCTCGGAGATCGTCTTGCCCTCGACCAGCTCCATGGTCAGAAAGACGCGCCCGTCGGCCTCCTCGACCGAGTGAAGGGTCACGATGTTCGGGTGCGTGAGGGACGCGACGGCCCGGGCCTCGCGTTCGAAGCGGCGGCGGCGCTCCTCGTCGTGCGCCACGTCGGCGGGCAGGAGCTTGAGGGCGACGTCACGTCCCAGGCGCGTGTCGCGCGCGCGATAGACCTCGCCCATCCCGCCGGCGCCGAGCGACGCGAGGATCGTGTAGCGTCCGAGCTGCGATCCGATCGTCAGTGACATCCGCCGCAGTCTACCCGAAGACCCCGGTGCCTCGATACCGCAGTTTTTTGGTCTCGAGCGCGGCCCCAGATGATGCAGACGCATCATGGAACCGCCGGATTCCCCATGGTCCAATGCTCCTGCGCCGGTGGCCGCATCATCGCTCCGGGCGGCGCCCGGTAGCGCATCTGATTGATCGCCTCGATATCGAATTGCCGCCATGACCCGATGGATCCCGTTCGGAGTGGCGGCTCGTGCGACACCCGACAACACCCAGCGCCTTGTGAGTCGCGTCGCCGTGGCCGCCCGCATGTCAACCCATCGCAGCTCGCCATGTGCTGCCCGAGCACCTCCCCCGGTGATCCCTGCGCCCGATCTTCGGTTACCACCACAATCGTGAGGTCGTGATGAAGAAATCCGTACCGAAGCTGACCATCACGGTGGCACTGGTGTCAGCTCTCTCTCTGATGACTGCGTCGTCCTCGGCCGCGGGCGATCGGCCAGCGGGCCTTCCGGCGACGACGACGGTCGACGTTCCCCAGGTTTCGGCTCCTGCCGGTGACGAGCTCGGTGTCCGATGTGCGCGCGTCGTGAGGGCCGAGCTCATCGGCGATACCGTCGCACGGTTCGGGGACGACGTCGCGGTGACCCGTCCGAGACAGTCCTCCAGCACTCCAGCGATGGCCATTCGCGCGAACGGCGACATCTTCGTCGTCACGGACGATCTGAGTGCCAACGCCCTCGACATCTTCCGATCCACGAACGGCGGAAGCACGTGGATCTACCACGCGAGCCTCGTGGGCGACGCGCATCTCCTGACGCCATCGGTGGCCGTCGGCGAGGGCGTGGCGAACCGGCTGCTGGTGGCGTATCACTACGGAAAAGGTACGCCGAGCTCCTCGATCATCGTGTACTGGGAGGACCTCGACACGGGGGCGTACGGCTCGAGCGTGGTCATGACCGCTCCCGCACCGTACGATCCTCAGGATCCGGCGATCTGCGTCGACAGCCCCGAGTACGCCGACTGGTACGCCTATCTCACGTACTCCTGGGACGCACCGATCCCGGCGCCCGACGGTGTCTACATCACCCAGTTCGTACGGTCGGTCGACCTGGGCGCCTCGTGGGTCGACCTCCGCACGTTGCAGTACAGTCCGGGTGACGTCCGATCCTCCGACATCGACTTCGCCGGGGAGACACTCGTGGCCGTCTATGCCCACGAGCGCCCCTCGGGCTCCGACCCGGACGTCTCGGCCCGGATCAGTCTCGACTACGGCGATACCTGGGCAGATCCGATCCCGCTCGCGGGCACGACGGCGGCCGAGGCCGGACCCCGCGTGGCGGTCGGCAACGCGGGAAGCCACGTGGTGGTCGCCTACACGGCGGAGATCACGGCGGAGGACATCGACATTCAGCAGTACTCCAGCACCGACGGTGGAGCGAGCTGGACGTGGAGCACGTGGCCGCACGTGGAGCTTCCCGAGTTCAACTGCGACGTGGTCGAGGACCCACGCACCGGCGGATTCCACGGGTCCTTCTGGCGCCAGAACTCAGGTGCGAACGGGTTCACGATGCACCTGCGGAGCGACGAGGTCGACCCGACGACGTGGCTGGATCTGAGCAACGTCTGCGATACCGGGCAGGCCGTCCCCTGGGGGAGACCGGTCATCGCGGTCGATCCGACCTCGGAGCGGTTGAACGAAGCATGCATCGCCTGGGGTGACTTCCGCGAGGACCCGATGCGGCACGTCTACTTCGACGGCCCCGGTGTCGACGTGGAGGAGTGTACGATCGCTCCGTTCGAGGACCTCACGCTCGGGGCCTCGTACGTCTCGGGCGACGTGTTCTCGTCATCGGGGATCGACATCCGCGTCGATGACTTCTACTACGTCATCGGCCCCTGCGGCGGGCCCATGACGAGCGGTGACGTCCGGGTCATCGACGACGTCGGCTCCTGTCGTCCCGGGAAAGAGCTCTGGTTGGACAACGTCACGTTGATCTTCGACTTTCATGAGCCCCTGTATCAGGTGACGATCCCGTTCGGCGAGTACGGTGGGGTCGTGGATCTCGGCGTCAATGGAGACTGCCGCGTCGTCGCCGACTTCAGAGACCTCGACCAGCAGATCGTCGGCGGCTGCCTCGTGACCGTGGTCGACCTGTCCACGGCCTTCTGCGGGGAGATCGCGATCGAGGGGCCGGTCGAGCAGCTCGTCGTCGGCGGACAGGAGCTCGCCATCGACGACGTTCAGTACTGTCGCCGCGTCTGCGAGAACCTGACCATCACGATGGACTTCGAGTCGCTTCCGCTGGGGCTGGAGCTCCCGTACGGCAGCCAGTTCCAGCACGGCTACTCGGAGCTCACGCCGCCCGGGGTCGGCTTTGCGGTCGAGACCACGATGGACACGTACTTCTGGAGTGCCGGCTGCACGAATCCCTACACCGGTGGAGTCGCCATCGTGCAGGAGGGCGGCGGTGCGTGCGCGGGAGGACATGAGCTTCGCGTCGACAACGTCAACCTGCGCTTCGATTTCGATGGACCCGTGGAACGACTCAGCATCCAGTACGGGGAGTATGGCGGCAGCGTGAACCTCCAGCTCAACGGCGTCTGCCTCACGCTTGGAGACTTCCGCGAGGCCATCGGACCCTATCCCGACGCCTACGTCTTTGCCGAGCTCTATCCCGGCATGGGCGGCTGCGGGCGCGTCGTCGTGAACGGGAAGATCGACGACTTCGCGATCGGAGGGCAGGAGCTGGTGATCGACTCGATCGAAGCCTGCCTCCATCCGGTCGTGGACGTGCCGGAGACCGGTCCGGTCTCGAGCGTGCCGCGAGTGTGGAACGCACCCAACCCGTTCCGCAGGGCGACGACGATCCACTTCGCCCTTCGCTCGATCGAAGGCGTGTCGGTGGACGTCTTCGACGTCGTCGGTCGCCGCGTCCGAACGCTGCTTCACGGCGACGCGGTCCCTGCCGAGGGGCGGGGTGAGGTGACGTGGGACGCACGGGACGAGGTGGGGCGTCGCGTTCCACCGGGAGTCTACTTCTACCGGGTGAGATCCGGTTCAACCGTCCTCACGCGGCACATCGTGCTCGTGGAGTAGCTGATGACGGCGCCACCGCCTGCTCTCCACTCGGACGGGCGGTGGCGCCTCGGAGGCGGCTCCCCGGACGTGTGCCCTCTCCGGAGTCGTCACCTTCTACCACCAGGCCCGACGCTGTTACCATGGTCGTCGATCGTATCGGACGAGCGGCGACCTCGAACCCGGATCGAGACCGAACGCACGGAGCGGCGGCGCATCGTACGGACGTGACACCCGAGCCTGGAACCTCATCCTTCGTACGGAGGCTGCCATGCGACGTCGAGTCACAGGAGGTGCCGTGCTTTCCGTCGGGCTGGCGGGCGCAGTCGCCGGCATTGCCGCCGCGACCGATCTCCTCGAGATCGACATCGTCCGGTTCGACGCGTCGGGGACGATCCTCCACGAGATCTACTTCGAGGCCAACCGGGACGGGGCGACGACGTGCGACCTCGTCACGCCGCTGGGTACGTACGTCTGCACCGACGTCGGGGGTCGCTTCCGGGCCGAGCCGGCGTTCTTCGACGAGCATGTGGATCTGACCTTCGCCGAGGTGCAGAGCATCGTGTCGTCGCCGTGGACCGTGACCTGGGACGCGGGCGCCGGTCAGACGGTCGCGACCCTCGAGCTCGGGCCCATTACGATCGAGGACGTTCCGGCCATTCCCAGCCTCACCGCGCCGGTGGATGGTGAGGTCATCGAGGTGCCGGCCGACCCGAACCCTCCGGTCGTCACGTGGATGTACGACGGGATCTCCGACCCGTGCGAGGCGCAGCCGGACCACGTCGTGGTGATCTTCACGGACCAGGAGTCGATCTGGGACGCCACGACCGTGATCGACTCGGGCGAGCTCGCCTGCACGGAGACGTCCTGGGAGCCCTCCGAGGCGCTTCCGGAGGGCATCTGGTTCACGGCGGTCGTGAACGCGCTGTCGTTCCGGGACGTGCCGGACGGGATCACGGTGGTCGAGGGGGACTGGCCGCTCGAGAACACGGACTGGCTGCAGCTGTACGGGGCGGACCGTGTCCACAACGAGGTGATCCCGGTGGAGCGGAGCAGCTGGAGCGAGATCAAGGCGCGCCATCGCGATCCGAGGTGAGCGCTCGCATCGCTCGACAGGTCCCGCGATCTCAGAACGTCCGATACACGGACTTGACGCGCGCCCAGCTGGCCGGCGCGATCGGGGTCTCGCAGTCCTCGACCCAGACCTCGACGTCGTCGATCGCGAACGTGAACGCGTTCGTGAACGACGGCTCGTACTGGAAGTACGTGACGTCACCGGTGACGGGCGTCGTGGGCAGGTCCTCCGCCACCACGACCCCGTCGATCAGCAACGTCTGGGTCTGGCCGGCCGTGTCGACGTGCCACTCGAAGCAGTTGGCCTGGTCGAGGGTCCAGGAGCCGACCGTCTCCTCCGCGCCCGACGTGAGGATCGTGATCGACGGACCTCGATAGTTGACCGAGCCGTAGATGCGGCCTTGAGGTCCCCGGAGAACGAAGAACGACGGCGGGATGACGGTGCGTGCCACCGAGCACCACTTCACCACGAAGCGATCGCAGGGGTAGGCGGTCTCGGGGAAATGGAAGCCCGCCAGGAGCGACCCGGCGCCCCCTTCCTCGCGCTGCATCTCCAGCGGCTGATCGGAGAGCGATCCCGACGACGCGACCACCGTGTACGTGCCGGGTGCCGTGGGCGAGACGGTCATGGAGTCCCCATCGGGGGGACCGGGGAGCGAGAGGTCGGGGCTCTCGCCGACGACGTCGGCGTTGAAGTCCGCCCTGGCGACGAGTGTGAGCTGAGCGGCCGCAGACGCGGGGATCAGCAAGGCGAGCGCGGCCGACAGAGCGAGGCGACTCATGGGTCCTCCCGTGGGCGATGTCGCATGGATTGGCCGGCCGTCGCAAGACGCCCGGACCCCGTCCGATTGTCGATCACCCTGTCGATTTGCGTCAATCGGGGTCGGTTTCAGCCATGGAGACGGCGCGGCCGGGATGCACGTCGATCCGTCCGCTCACCGCAACGAGGGAGTGCGATTCGTGCTCGATCTCGCGTGCACGCATCGACGCCATCCCGCTAGAATGGGGAGCCCGAAACCGACGGACCGCGCCTCTCTCGATCTCAGAGGTTCGATGCCCGACCGGCCCGTGCCCGACGTCGCCGCATTCCTGCGTACCACATCGGCGGGTGCCTCGCCCTCCGACGTGGAGATCGACCGTCTCTTCGCGGTGCTCTACGTGGAGCTGCGGGCAATGGCGGGCGGAATCCTGTCCGACCAGGTGACCCACCGCACGCTGACCCCCACCGTGCTCGTCAACGAGGCGTATCTGCGCCTGGCTCGCGGTGTCCAGACGAGCTGGCAGTCACGCGCTCACTTCCTCGGCGTTGCCGCGAAGGCGATGCGGCACGTGCTGGTCGACTATGCCCGGCGGCAGCGGGCGCAGCGACGCGGCGGCGACTGGAAGCGCGTGTCCATCCCGTTCGATTCGGAGATGCCGGCCACCGCGCCGGAGGCCGACGTCATTGGGCTCCACGAGGCGCTCGAGCGCCTCGGATCGGAGGACCCCCGCATGGCCCAGGTGGTCGAGCTACGGGTGTTCGCGGGACTGTCCGCAGAGGAGACCGGGCACGTCCTGGGGCTTTCGCGTCGGACGATCACCAAGCACTGGAAGGTGGCGTGCCTCTGGCTCGCTCACGAGATGTCCGAGGAGTGAGACGACGCCGTGCGGGTTGCCGGCACGCCTGGAGCGGTCGGACCCGGAGGGTGATCCAGGTCATCCTGACGGTCATCCCGCTCACGGTCGCCGCGGCGGGCACCGATCCGATCCCCACCGATCCTGTCCCGAGCCACCGTATGTGTCCCGAATACGTGCTGAGCTGGGGGGAGCGGGGCGTGGGCCCGGGGAAGTTCCAGGCGCCGCGGGTGGTCGCGCTGGCGCCCGACGGCGACGTGCTCGTGCTCGACACCCGGTCCTACCGGGTTCAGCGGTTCTCCGCGAACGGCAGCTTCGAGCGCGAGTGGCACGCGTCACGACCCTCCGACGTCGATCCGCCCCACGGGCTGGCCGTCGGCGACGACGGACGGATCTACGTCTCGCACGTCGGCCGCATCGACGTCTTCGATCCCGAGGGACGTCTGTCCCGGGTGATCGAGATCGAGGGCAACGTGGGAGCCATCTCGGTGTCGGACTCGCAGGGGATCGCCGTGCTGATCGGGACCCACGAGGTCTGCCGGCTCGCACCCGACGGAGCCGTCCGCGCCCGTTGGGGTGGCGACGGGGACGGCCCGGGGCAGTTTCGCTGGGCGAGCGACCTCGCGATCGGTGCGGGGGAGGTCGTGTACGTGCTCGATCGTTCCGAGGCTCGCGTGCAGTGCTTCTCACCCGACGGCGAGCTGCTTCGCGCCTGGGGCGGGCGGGACTACGCAGCCGTGCACCTGCAGCAGCTAGCGGCCATCGCCTGTCATCCCGATGGCCGGGTCTTCGTCGTCGATTCGCCGAGCAAGCGGGTCCTCGTCTTCGACGCGCTCGGCGAGCTGCTCTGCACCTGGGGCGAGGGCGGACGCACGCCGGGCACCTTCGACAGGCCCGTGTCGATCACCGTCGGTCCGCTCGGTGTGTACGTGTGCGACGAGGCAAGAGCGCGCATTCAGCTCTTTCGCGAACCCGAGAGTCGGATCCGTCCGGTGATCTGGCCCGCGGCTCGCCGGTGGCTGAACGCTGAGGACGTCACCGATCCCGAGGTGTCTCGAACGCCGCCGCCCGGTCAGGCGTCCCCCAGGCCTCGTAAAGACCGATGAGGTCCGCACGAACCTCGTCGCGCATCGTCTGAGTGCCGGCGCCGCCATCCGCGAGCCGGCGGTCGCTGGCCAGGAACAGGGACTCGGCCGCCGCGTAGCGGTGGAGTCGCATCAGGCAACGACCCAGCAGGCGGTCGGTCTCGGCGAGCAGGATCGGCTGGTCCAAGGGCCCCAGAGCCAGCCGTAGACGTCGAAACACCGGCTCCGCCTCCTCGGGACGGCCGAGATCCAGGAGCGAACGACCGAGGCCCAGGAGCATTCCGGTCGCGTTGAGGTTCTCGTCCCCGATCAGATCGGCCGTGATGCCGAGCGCCTCGCGGTACATGGGCTCGGCCTCGGTCGGCTGTCCGAGCGCGCGCTTCACGTCGGCGTGGTGACTGAGTGCCAGGGCATAGGAGCTGTTCGGACCGTTCCGCGCGAACATGTCCGGGAGGATTTCCCGGTAGAGCGAGTCCGCGATCTCGAAGTTCCCGGCGAGCCGGTGCATGCGCGCGCGCCTGGTCGGGATCGATCCGATCAGACTCACGCTGTCCCCGAAGGTCTCACGCAAGAGGGCTCGACTCCGCGCGTACAGGGAATCGGCGTGGCGTATGGCGCCCCGGGCGTCCTCCAGCAGAGCCAGACGGTACAGGGCGAGGGCGATCTCGTAGCGATCGTCGGTCGATGCGGTCCGTCGTGAGAGTACGCGCGTGAGCGCGGCGCCGGCCTCGTCCGTCTCGCCGTTGGCCAGCATGACATTGGCCAGGTTCAGCTCGAGCTCCAGCAGCCGGGGATCGTCGCCGCCGCGTTCGACCCGAAGCAGCGAGAGCGACTCGTGGTACAGAGACTCGGCCTCCGCGTAGCGACCGCGCGTGGCATGGATCGAGGCCAGGTCCGCCAGCAGGTCCACGCGACGCTCGACGTTCGCTCCCGCGCTCGCGGCCAGCGCTGCGCGAAGCTCGCGCTCGGACTCGTCGAAGAGATCGAGGTTCCGGTAGGCGTGCCCGAGAAGCGACCGCACCTGCAACACCAGGTCCGGATCGGCGAGCGTCTCGCCGGTGCGTCGCGATGCCTCGTCGAGCACGATTCGTGACGTCGTCGCGCCGAGCACGCCCGTCAGGTACTCGTTGACGCTCTCGGTCCGTGCGCGTTCCCGACGCTGCTGCTGCCAGAGGAACGACATCGCCACGCTCGTTCCCACCGACACCACGAAGATCACGGTGAGCAGGGAGACGACGGCGCGATGTCGCTGCACCATCTTCCTCACGGCATAGAGCGTCGACGGGGGACCGGCCGTCACCGCTCGTCCCACGAGATACCGCTCGACGTCCGAGGCGAGATCCGAGGCGGACTGGTAGCGCCGCTCGGGCTCCTTCTCCAGCGCGCGCATCGTGATCCACTCGAGCTCTCCGGTGAGCCGTCGGAGCAGCTCGCGGGGGGTGGTCGCCCGTGCACCGGCGACCCCGGCCGCGGCCTCGCCGAGCTCGGAGACGCGTGCGGCGGGCGACGGGGGAACGACGTCGCGTATCAGCCGGATCGCTCGCTCGAGCCCCTCCGCGTGCAGATCGTCGGGATCGAGCGGGAGGACTCCGGTCACCAGCTCGTAGAGCAGCACGCCGAGGGCGTAGACGTCGGTGCGCGAGTCGATGGCACCGGGCCGGAAATCGGCTTGCTCGGGGCTCATGTACTCGGGCGTCCCGATCACGTGTCCGGCCACGGTGCCATCGGCGCCGGGAAGGCCGGACGTCTCCAGCGACTTGGCCACGCCGAAGTCGATCACCTTGGGAATCGGTGTTCCCTCGACCTCGGTCACCAGGACGTTCGTCGGCTTGATGTCCCGGTGGATGATGCCCTTGCGATGGGCGTGCTCGACCGCGCGGCACACCTGACCGAACAGCCGGAGGCGTTGCCCGATCGTGAGGCGGCGCTCGTCGCAGTACGTCGTGATCGGCGGACCGTCCACGAGCTCCATGACGAAGAAGGGGCGTCCGGCGTCGGTGGTTCCCGCCTCGAAGATCCGCGCGATGTGGGGATGCTCCATCAGGGCCAGCGCCTGGCGTTCGGTCTCGAAGCGAGCGATCACGTCGCGCTCGTGCATGCCGCCGCGGATCACCTTCAGCGCCACGTTCCGGCTCAGGGGGCCGGTCTGGTGGGCGAGGTAGACGCTTCCCATCCCACCTTCGCCGATCGCATCGATGATCCGATAGGGTCCGATCGTCGTGCCCGGTGGGATGCCCGCGGCAACGGGGGGCACACGCGCGCCGAGCAGTCGGTCGACCGGAGCCGACGTGGCGAGAATCGACGGCAGGTCCTCCGCGGACGCCATGATCGCCCTGACGCGGCGCTCGAGGTCCGGATCGCCGTCGCACTGCTCCGCGAGGATGGCCGTGTGCCTCGACGGGTCGGCATCCACCAGGATGGAGAGAATCTGACGTATCCGCTGCGAGCTCGACATGGCACTCCTACGCGAGAGGCCGCGATTCGATCACATCTTACGTACGATCGGAGGACCGGATCAAATGGTGGAGAGGGGTGCGCTGTCGGGAGGACGAGAAGAGCCCCCTCGACGAGCGCCGAGGGGCTCGGGACCGCTCTCGACGGAGAGGGGGGGCAGCGAATCTGGTTGACCGCCTCGTCGAGCAGCTTCTCGTCTGCCAGCGTCACCGCGCCGACCACCTCTGGCCGCACCATGATCGACGAGACGCCGATCAACGCGGCCGGCAGGTGCCGTCGGCCGGATGGGTCGCATGTCGGGCGCTGGAACGGGACGGACGCCCCCGTGCTAGGATCGAAGGCGCACCGCTCCAACCCACTCCCGGAGACGAACCGTGCTGCCATCCAAGCGCTCCTCGACGCTCCTCCACGTCGTCTTCTTCCTCTCCGGGACCAGCGCCCTGATCTACGAGGTCGTGTGGACGCGACTTCTCACGCTGCAGTTCGGCGTGACCGCCTACGCGGTCGCCACCGTCGTCGCGGCGTTCATGGCCGGTCTCGCGATCGGCAGCGCCGTGCTCGGGCGGCTGGCCGATCGCTGGCGGCGACACCTGCGCGCCTACGCCGGCCTGGAGCTCGCCATCGGTCTCGTCGGTCTCCTCATGCCGTCGCTGCTCGCCCTCGGGGGACGGGTGGCTGCGGGGTCCCTCGGCGCCGCCGGAGGGGTCGGACTCGACCACGCGCTGGGGACGTTCCTCGTGGCATCGCTGGCGCTGCTCTTGCCCACGACGCTGATGGGGGCGACGCTGCCCGTTCTGGCCAAGCACGTCACGGTCGACGTTCGGGCTGCCGGACGTCGGATCGGCACCCTGTACGCGGTGAACACGTGGGGGGGCGTCGTCGGGTCGGTGGCCAGCGCGTTCCTCTTGATCGCGCTTCTGGGGGTCCACGCGACCAACCTGATCGCCGCCGGCATCAACTTCCTGCTCGCCGCCGTCACGATCGTCATGGCGCGTCGCGACGAGTCCGCGGCACCCGCGGCGCCCTCGGAGTCGGCTCCCGTCGATGAGGCGCGGGAGGTGCTTCCCGACACGACGTCTCCGACTCTCGTGGGGCTCGCCTATGCCGCCGCGGGCGCGGTGGCGCTCGCGATCCAGGTCTTGCTCACGCGATTCGCCATCTTCTTCCTGTGGGACACGACCGTCTACTCGTTTGCGGCCGTCCTGACCACCTTTCTGGCCGGGCTGGCCATCGGGAGCTCGCTGATCGTGCGGTGGGTCGATCGGTGGCGCGCGCTGCTGGGGGTGTTCGGCCTCCTGCAGATCGGGGTCGGGCTGGCCGCCATCGCGCTCCTGTCGGTGCTGGACTCCCTCTCCGACGTGCGTGCGCGGCTCTGGTCGGGACTCTACGAGGCGGGGGAGCTCGTGCCATGGCGGTACCTCGGGCTCAAGTTCCTGATGGCCGTGGTGCTCGTGCTTCCGCCGACCATTCTGATGGGAGCCACGTTTCCCGTCGTGAACCGCCTCGTGGCCAGGCGGCGGGCCACACTCGGCCGTCGCGTCGGTGGCGTGTACGCAGCCAACACCGTGGGGGCGATACTGGGGTCGCTGGTCGGCGGGTTCTGGCTGGTGCCGCACGTCGGCATCGTGCGCGGCCTTCTCGCCGTCGGCGCGGTGAGCGTGGTGATGGGTGTCCTCGTGATCTCGCGCGAGCGCACGCGGTCGGTGTCGTGGCGAACGGTCCGGGCCGGCGCGGGGCTGGCCGTCCTCGGGCTGCTGATCACCGTGGCGCCGCGAGATCGCACCGCGGTCTCGTACTCCGATCTCCTGTCCGGCCGGCACGGGGACCGGGAGGTCCTCTACTACCACGAGGGGCTGGAGGCCTCGCTGGCCGTCCTGCGCGATCCGAGCACCGGCGTCCGGGAGCTGAACATCAACGGCCAGTCCACCGCGTTCACGACGTACATGGACCTTCAGGTCCACCGCGCGCTGGGACATCTGCCCGCGCTGTGCCATCCGGATCCGCGATCGGCGCTGGTGATCGGCTTCGGCTTCGGCTCCACGTGCCACGCCATCCGGACCCACGGGGTGGAGCGTCTGGACTGCGTGGAGCTCGTCGCGGCCGAGCGCGAGACGGCGGGGCTGTTCGCCAACGTCAACGGCTCGGTGATGGACGACCCGTCCTTTCGGTTCATCGAGGGAGATGGGCGTCACCACGTGCTGATCACCGACGACCGGTACGATCTGCTGTCGTTCAACGCGATCCATCCGAAGCTGAGCGCCAGCCTCTACACGCTCGAGTTCTACGAGCTCTGCCGCGAGCGGCTCACCGAGAACGGCGTCATCGCGGCCTGGCTGCCCATCAACTTCCTGTCCGGCGACGAGTTCCGGATGCTCACGCGCACGTTCCAGCACGTCTTCCCGCACGCGACGATGTGGTACGTCGGGCCGGGACATGCGGTGCTGCTGGGTCATCCGGAACCCCTCGTGCTCGACTACGCGCGGATCGAAGAGCGCCTGGCCATGCCCGCGCTAGCGGCGGACCTCGCGGAGTCCAACCTCGACGACCCCGGTGAGATCATCACGATGTACGTCGCGGACGAGGACGCCGTGCGCGCGTTCTCCGGAGACGGGCCGCTGAACACCGACGACCGACCCCACATCGAGTACGGGATCTCGTTCTCGTCCCGCGAGTGGTACGAGACCCTCCAGCACATTCACCGGGTCACGATGGCGGCGCTCCCGCCACTGCGGAACGTGGACGGACCGTGGGGTGACGCGGAGTCGGTGACGGAGAACCTGTCCCGCTACCTCGAGGCGCGGCGGTACTCCATGTTCGGGGGGATCATGCAGACGGTCGGGCTCTCGGCGCGGAGTCCCGAGATGATGCAGCAGGGCATCGACGCGTACCGGAAGGCGCTCGAGATCGTGCCGGAGAGCCGAAACACGAGGCGCCTCTTGGAGGACAAGGTCCGCGGACTCGAGACGCTGCGCCGGTCGGCAGGGGCAGCCGCGGCACCCTAGCGGCGTTCCACTCCATGCCCCCGTCTCCGCCGCGGACCATCCGGCCGATCCGCGTGACGCGGCTCGGCCGGCCCCGCGTCACCGTACGACGAGTATCTCTCCGGTCTCCTCCACCGCCCCCGCCGTGAACCGGTAGAAGTACCGTCCCGGCGGAACCGGCGCGCCGCTGCTCGTCCGCGCGTTCCAGGCGGCGCGGTGCACGCCGGCGGCCTGAACGCCATCGACGAGAGTCGCCGCTCGCCGCCCCGCCACGTCGAAGATCTCGATCCGGACGTCGCCGTCGGTGGCCAGGGAGTATGAGACATGGGTGCTTCCACGGCTCGGACTCGGAGCCACCGCGAGAACTCGCGTCACGTACGCCGGGGTCGAAGGAGGCGTCGCGACCGTGCCGTCGACGATGACGAACCCGGTCGTGGTGGCCTGATGGGTGGTGGCCTCGCGCGAGCGACCCTGGACGACGACGAGTGCCTGGGGCGTGGCCGGCCCGGTCACGACCCAGTCGTGCGTCAGCGCGGCGACGCCCTCGAAGATCATCTTCCACGTGGTCCCGCCGTCGCGCGACAGGAAGCCTCGATAGCTCGCGTCGGGCTCGGGCATCGCGTCCCAGCTGAGCGACAAGATCGTTCCCACGGCGACCGGCAACGTGAGATCGACGCCCGTTGCCACGTCTCCTTGCGGATCGAATAACGAGAGCGTGCCGGTCGCTCGGAAGTAGGTGCCGGCCGCGGTCCCGCTGATGTCGACGGGAACGTCGAGCTCGATCGGCAGCGCCGCGATGACGGCGGCCCGATCGAGCTTCACCGACAGATCGGGGATCCCGTCCTCATCTGCATCGCCCAGCGACACCGGCCAGGTCTCCGCGCGGACGACGTCCATGAACCACAGCGTCGAGGGGTCGATGCTCGCCGCGTCGAGCGGCGGATCGAGCTCGATCCGGGCCGTGATGAACCGACCCTCGCTCCCGGTGTTGAGCGTCGGGGGCTCGACCGACAGCACCCCGGTCGCGGGCGCCGGCGCACCCCGGAGCGCGACCGAAATCGTTTCGGTACGCGTGAAGGGCGGGATCGCAAGCGCGGTGCTGCCTCCGCCCTCCTCGACGAACGGGAGGTCCTGATCGGGTCCCGTACCGTCGACGTTGGTCGCCGTCACCTCGAACACGTAGAGACCATCGCCGCTGTACGTGTCGAAGATCGCCCCATACGCGCCGTCGTCGCCGAAGGTGTCGCCGTGGGCCGGATCCCCGTCGTCGAACAGCGGGATGTCGATCGTCGTGCCGCCGGGACGGCGGACACGCGCGGAGACGTTCGCCCCGGCCACCGGCACGGTCGCCACCAGATCGGCCCGCAGCCGTACGGGATCCGGAAACGCGTAGTCGGTTGCGTCGGTGCTGAGCGAGAGCGACAGCGCGCGGCTCTCGACGAAGGCCGCGAACCGGTAAGGGACCGGCTCGTCGGACAGGCGCTCCAGGCGGGCGATCCACGTCCCGTCGGCCGGCTGGATGACGCGGATGTAGATGAACCCATCCCGCTGGTATGCCTCGACGCGGGGATCGGTCGCGGCCGATCCCACGTCGATCGTCTCCCCCATCGGAGAGGTCAGGATGAGATCGAGGCTGCCCACCTCCCAGCCGACGACGGTCGTGACCTCTTCACCGAAGCCGTCGATCAGGATCGGGATCGACGTGAAGTCCTCGCCGAGAACGCCCTCCTCGCCGAAGAGCAGGGCACCGTCACGGGCCTCGGAGACGATCTCTCCCATGAGGACGGGGATCTCGCGCTCGTTCTCGATCCGGAAGTACTGTCCGCCGGCCGAGACCGCGAGATCGCGCAGGCGCTCGTCGCTCGCCTCGCCGCCGGGTGAGACCGTGAAGAACTTCACGCCTCGCTCGACGAGTTCGGGAACGAGCGACTCGGGGTCGGCGCCCTCGATGTCGATGCCGTCCGAGATCAGGACGATGGCCTCGCTGCACGCGGGGATGGTCGACGCGTCGCGAAGAATGGCCATCGCGGCATCCAGCGCGATCGCGACGTCGGTGGACCCCAGCGGGCCGAGGTCGTCCAGCGTGGCCCGCGCGGCATCGCGCACGGCCTCGTCGGTGATCTCGGTGAGCGGGAACGGGATCGACGCATCACCGGTGAACGTGGTGAGCGCGAAGGTGTCGCCGTCGAGCAGGATCGTCTCCTCGCCGGTGTCGATCTCCTTTCGGGCGTGAAGGAGATCCACGAGCTCGAGCGCGGCGGCCATCGTCCGGTCGAACTGGGTCCCGGCCATGCTGCTGGAAACGTCGATGCAGAGAATGATTCGCACGTCGGCGCTGGCGACCTCCCAGACGAGGGGCTCGAGCCCGGCCGGGTCCGAGCCGTCGACCTCGGTGGGGGGGACGAAGCCCACGATGCGGGCGATCGTGTCCCAGCAGCTCTCGCCGTTGAGAGCCTCCTGCGCGTTCACGTAGCGCTCGCCGCCGACGACGATCCCTTCGTTGTGCGTGGTCGCCAGCCCGTTGCCGACGTGCGTGCAGAACTCGGTACGCCCGTTGTTGGGTGCGACGGTGGTCCCACCGTCCATGATGCAGCCGACCGGATCGTCCTCGGTCACGCAGAACTGGTTGGGGACGCGAAACGTCGTCGTCTGCTCGGCGATCGGGGAACCGGCGTGGCGGACGGGAATCACCACGCCCTTGTACTCGTCGTACGTCCCGAACGCGTAGTGGCCGATCTCGTGTACGAGTCCGTACTGCCCGATGGCCGGCTCGGTGATCGACTTGTGCGTCTGCGACAGGAAGATGTGCCCGATGCCCGAGAGACCGAGGACGTTCGCGAGCGCGCCCGCGTCGTTGTCCATGATCCAGACGTCGGCGCCGTCCTTGTCGTAGCCGCAGCTCGTGACGCGGACCGTGCCCAGCTGAAGCTGGCCGTTGGTGGCGTTGAACAGGAGCCGCGACGCCTCCTCGAACAGCGGACGCCAGCTGTCGGGTTCGGCTTCTCGATACGCGAACATCACGCTGATGTCGAGCTTGTCCCCGTCGATCGACCCGTCGCCCGCGAGGGCGGGGCCGAGCAGCAGTGTGATCGCGGCGGTGGACAGCACGAACGGACGAATGCATTGACGGGACATCGGTGCAACCCCCGGGCTCGGAGCGGCGACGTGGATGACGGATGGGACAACACCCAACTCGTCAGTTTATCACGATTCGAGGAGTCGATTGCCGGGCGCCCCCGCGATCCGAGAAGGTCCGAACGCTAATCGGTAGCCCCGGTGGCGACCAGAATTGCGGTGTCCCGATCCAGGCTCCGACCGCGGTTCCAGGCGGCCGAGAATGCCTCCGCACCGAGCGCCCGCTCGAGCGCCGTGCGGTTCTCGTTCAGAAACTCCGAGATCTGCGGGAGTGTGTGGGACCCCGCGGCCCGGGTGCGATCGTCCCAGCTCGCCAGGAGCGTCGCCGCCCGGGCCGGATCGTCGCTCCGGCGAGCCAGGCGGACGGCCTGCTGGATGGCATCGGTGATCAGGCGCTCGTCGCCGAACTCCTGCACGGTCAACAGGCTCTCGGCCAGGAGCGCCCGGGTCTCGCTCTCGTCGCGGGAGTCCACCGTGATCGCGACCAGGTTCAGCAGCACGATCGCGACCGACGAGCGATTGCCCAGCTCACGGAACATCCGAAGACTCTCCTCGTAGTGCTCGATCGCACACCGGTCGTCACCGGCAGCCCGGGCCAGGCGGCCCAGGTTGTTGAGCGCCGTCGCGATGCCCGAGCGATCCCCGAGCTCGCGGAGAATGGACAGGCACTCGTCCAGTAGCGTCCCGGCCTGGGCCAGGTTCCCGGTTGCCTCCTCCACCGTCGCCAGGTTGTTCAGCGATGCGGCCACGTTGTTCCGGTCCCCCTGTCGCCGGCGGATGGCCAGGCTCTCGGTGTATGCCGCGCGGGCGTCCTCCAGGCGTCCGGTCAGAAAGGCGACCGCACCGAGCCCGTTGAGTGCGAGGGCGACGCCTCCCTCGTTCCCGACCGCCTCGTACGTGCGGTGGCTCTCTCGATAGTGGGCCTCCGCGGCGTCCCACTCACCGAGATCCCGGAGGACGTTCCCCAGGTTGTTCAGGGACTCGGCGACCGCCGTGGGCTCGCCGAGCTGCCGGCGAATGTCCAGGCTCCGTTCGAGCAGAGCGCGTGCCTCGGCGTACTCTCCCTGAAGCTTCGCGAGATTCCCCGACCAGCTGAGGCACAGCGCGGACGCGGCGTCGATCCCCGGCTCGGCGGCGTCGAACAGCCGGTGGTACGCGGCTCGTCCGGCCTGCCAGCGTCCGGCCACGACCCAGTACCGACCGAGCGCGCCGGCCAGTCGTGCGGCCCCGCCGAGCTCGCCGGTGTCGAACAGTGTCTCCAGAGCACGCTGGAGGTTGTTCTGGTCGGTCCGCAGCCGGGTCAGCCACTCGACCTGGTGCGACGTCGTCAGCTCCGGTGCAGCCCGCTCGGCCAGAGTCACGAAGTACATGGCGTGCCGCATCGCCAGATCGGCGAGCTCCTCGGCCTCGGTGAGCCGCTCGCGCGCGTACTCGCGCACGGTCTCCAGCATGCGATAGCGCGTGGAGTCGGTCGACGAGTCGGCGACGCGTACGTCCACGAGCGACTTGGAGACGAGCTCGGAGATCAGATCCAGGACCTCCCACTCCTCGATCCCGTCGACCGCACAGACCGTCTCCGCGGCCTCGAGCGTCCATCCGCCGGAGAAGACCGACACGTAGCGCAGCATCCTCCGCTCGGTGTCGTCCAGGAAGTCGTAGCTCCAGTCGATCAGCTCGCGAAGCGTCCGGTGGTGCCCCGCGGCCTGACCGCGCCTGGAGCCGAGGACGCGGAAGCGGTGGACGAGCCGCGCGTCGAGGTCGTCCACCGAGAGCACGCGGAGCCGCGCGGCGGCCAGCTCCAGCGCCAGCGGGATTCCATCGAGGCGCCGGCAGATGCCGGCGACCACGCCCGCGTTCTCGGCGTCGAGCACGAACTCGGGCCGCGCCGCCCTGGCGCGATCCACGAACAGCCGGACGGCATCGTTGTCGACCAGATCCTCGAGACACGTCGCGGCGTCGACCGGGGGAGGAGTGAGCGTCGAGATCGGGAACACGACCTCGCCGCTCTCACCGAGCGGCTCCCGGCTCGTCGCCAGCACGAAGAGCGCACGGCAGCTCTGCAGGAGCGATCGCACGACCCGCCGGCAGTCGTCGAGCACGTGCTCGCAGTTGTCCAGTACGAGCAAGACGTGCCGTTGCGCCAGGTGCGACTGGAGGCTCTCGAGCGGGGACTGTCCCGGTGCGTCACGCACCCCCAGGACGCGTGCGATGGCGCCCTCGATGCCGCCCGCGGCGGTCAGGCCCGCCAGCTCGATCAGCCACAGCCCGTCGAACCCGGTGGAGACGAGCTCCCGTCCGACCTCGACCGTGAGCCGGCTCTTGCCGCCGCCCGCGGGGCCGGTAACGGTCACGAGTCGATTCTCCGCGACCAGCTCGACGAGCGTGGACAGCTCCCGCTCACGACCGACGAAGCTGCTGATGGACGCCGGGAGGTTGTTCTCGGCGCCGAGGTCGCCGGGCGATCCGTCCCGGGCCCGGAGCGTGGCCTGGATCTCCTCGAGCGCCTGCCGGAGCGCCGTCATGCTCTCGAGCCGAGCGCCGGGATCCTTCTCCAGGCAGTGCATGACCAGGAGCCGGAGGGGATGGTCGGGCGAGAGCTCGCAGTCCGACAGCTCGGGGTCCACGGTCAACGTTCGGTTCAGTCGATCGCGGATGGTCGAGCCGGGGAACACCGGACGCCCCGTCAGGAGCTCGCCGATGATGCAGCCCAGCGCGAAGACGTCGGTACGCGCATCCTCCCGCGCGCCCCGGATCTGCTCTGGGCTCATGTACCCCGGTGTTCCGGCGATCTGGCCGCCACCTCTGTTGCCGGCGTCGCGACCGGCGCCCTGCTCGATGCTCGACTCCAGCGCGAGCGCGATCCCGAAGTCGAGCACCTTGACCTCGCCATCCGAGCGGATCATCACGTTCTGCGGCTTCAGGTCGCGGTGAACGATCCCTTGCTCGTGCGCCGCTTCGACCGCCATTGCGATCTGGCGGCAGATCCGGACGATCTCCTCGAGACTCCCGGAGTCATCGGGTCGCCAGCCGGCGAGCGAGACGCCGTCGATGAACTCCATGGTCAGGAAGATCGTGCCGTCGGCATCCTCGAGCGAGTGAACCGTCGCCACGTTGCGATGATTGAGCGCGGCCAGCAGCTGCGCTTCACGTCGGAAGGCGATGAACGCGTTGCGATCGGTGGACAGGACGTCGGGCAGGATCTTCAGCGCGATGCGTCGGCCGAGCTGAGGGTCTCGCGCGACGTACACGACTCCCATGCCACCCCGGCCGAGCTCACTCAGGATCGGATAGCGTCCGATCGTGCTAGGGTACGAGTCCGCACCGAGTGCGATGGTCTCGTCGGACGACGTTGCGACAGTCCGTGCGGTCGCGCCGGCGTCGGGCGGAGATGCAACCTCGGTGTGCGGCGGATCGCCGGCGATCGTCGGGATGTCTCCCGTGTCGGCGTCCGGCTTGTCGGGATCGCGACGACTCGTCATGCGCTGTCCGGTTCACGCTCTCGCGGGTAGTTGACGGCCGGCGACGCGCCGCCAGGTGCGGACTCGCGGACGCGGGGCGAGCTCCGGCGTCGGCCTCCGGGAGCTCCGCGCGTGACCCGCAACCCGCCGGGGCCCGGGTCTCCCCAGGTCCCCGACGAGCATGCCATGGGCCGTAGGAGATTACAAAAGAGTAACTTACGAGGTGAGTGACCCGGACGACGGCATCGAGACGGGGAGGCGGGCCCACACGGACACCCGGGACCACCGGGTCGCGCCGTTCGCCAGCAAAGGTCCTTTACAATGGGCCCGGTTTGGTGGGTAACATGCCTGATATCGAGGTCTCGGGCGGGTCGTGGGGGGGAATGGCTGACAGAAGCCACCACACATTCAATTCACGATTCGAACATACGGTCCGTGCTAGGCTCTTTCTCGAGTGCCCGCACTGCAACCCCAAATCTCGCCGCTCGCGGCGAGGCAACTTCCGGCAGGAGAGACACTAATGAGCATCAACACCATGCGATCGCTGTCGATCGCGAGCGCCGGTCTGGGAATCGTGCTCCTGGGCTGCTTCCGACCGGCGGGCGACGGGTCCTCGGACTCCGTCACGGCGCCGGAGACGACGCCGCAAGCACGGGCGAGTGAGCTCCAGGCGCTCGATCTGGAGTCGCTCCCCACGGGGACGATCGTCGATCAGCTGTTCGGGACGCTCGGTGACGGACCGGTGCTGGTCAATGGCATCAGCCCGCTTCTCGCCGGCAACACGGCGATCATCTTCGACTCCGCCAATCCCACCGGCGGCGACTGGGATCTCGGCAGCCCCAACGAGACGTGTGGGGGTCCGGGACAGGGTGCCGGCGGCGAGGTCGGCTCGCCGTACGAGAACTGCGATCCGCTCGGCAAGGTGCTGATCATCGCGGCCGACCTCGAGGACGCGGGCGGTGACGGCCTCGTCGACGATCCCGACGACATCGACGTCGCGGCGCTGGACGGCGTGATCATCGAGCTCGACTTCTCGGCGCTCGGGACGGTCACGATGCACAGCCTGAACGTCCTCGACATCGACGGGAACGGTCCGGACCCGCGCGTCGAGATGTACGGCGTCGGTGGCGTCCTGCTCAGCACGGTTCCGATTCCGAACGACATGGAGAACAACGGTGCGGCCACCGTGGATCTCGGGGACGTCTCGGGCGTGGTCGACGTCACCGTGTACCTGCAGGGCTCGGGCGCGATCGACACGTTCTTCTTCCGCTGCGACACGCCGCCCGGAGGCGGAGAGGGCTGCACGCCGGGTTACTGGGGTCGTCGTCATCACTTCTGCCACTGGCCGGCCCCGTACGAGACGGACACCGCGTTCTCCGACGTGTTCGGTCGCGACGTTCCGGACGTCACGACGCTGCTCGACGGCCTGCACTCGCAGGGTAGCTACAAGAACCTCGTGTTCCATGCGGTCGCGGCGCTTCTGAACGCGGCGAGCGACGAGGTCGACTTCGACTACGACGTGGCCGACGTGATCGCCATCTTCCAGGACGGCTGGGACAGTGGCGACCTCGAAGGTGCCAAGAACCTGCTCGCGGGCGCGAACGAGAGTGACTGCCCGCTCGGGAACTGCCGATGAGGGATCGCGTGCGCGTCACCCTCCGGTGACGGCACGTCGACGCTCCGACTGCTGGTAACCGTGTACGCCCCCGACCCACGCGGGTCGGGGGCGTCTTCGTATCGGGCGGTCGCCTGGGACCCGGCGCCCCGCTCCCGGCGTCAGGTCCGTTCAGACGCACGCAGGCCTGAGAGACGTGCGTGATCGACGGGCACGCCTCCTCCAGGCCATTCTATTCGGGTAGAGGTTCCGAGGTCCCGCCGGTCAGCTGCGTTCGAAGCCAGCGGCGCGCGAACTGCCAGTCACCGTTGACCGTTTTTCGAGAGACGCCACAGATCGACGCGATCTCCTCACCGGTCAGTCCGGCGAGGATCTTGAGCTCGACGACCCGGGA
The DNA here is from genome assembly GCA_965224245.1 of Candidatus Eiseniibacteriota bacterium. Lineage (GTDB taxonomy): Bacteria > Eisenbacteria > RBG-16-71-46 > CAZAMP01 > CAZAMP01 > CBDCYW01. Next base: position 371,247 of record OZ245046.1, read on the forward strand.
CACGCGCTCGTTGGCCAGGCGGAGACGCTCGAGCGCACGGGCCAGATCCGACGCCGGCGCGATGATCTCCTCACCGCCCGCGGCATCGTCGGCGAGCTCGACGCGGGTCCACCCGTGTCCGCGCCGCACCGTCTTGCGCGCCCGGGCGTGATCCACGAGCACCTGACGCATGACGCGGGTGGCGATGCCGAGAAACCGAACGCGGTCCTCGCCGTCCAGCTCGGCGCGGGCGGCGAGACGCAGGTAGACCTCGTTCAGGAGCGCAGTCGGTTGAAGCGTGTGGTCGTCGCGCTCGTGGCGCATCTCGCGGCTCGCCATGCGCCGGAGCTCCCGGTAGGCGACGTCGAAGAGCTGGTCGATCGCATCCCGCCGGCGGTCCTCGTCGGTCCCCTCCGGTCGATCGTCGTGGACGCTCATGTGGGCGCTCCCTGTTCCTGCACGTCTGAAGCCTACCACGTGGCCCGGCGAGGCGGAGGCATCGGTGACCGGAGCACCGGATGGGGCGGGGCCTCCGGTACGATACTCAACACCCATCATCGCAGTCGATTGCACGTTTCGGCCCGGCATGCCACGATTCGGGCTCGGAGATGTCGTCTCTGGGTACGGTGACGCCGGCTCGACGTTGCACGCTCGGTGGATCACGACGCCGGCGCCCACGTTGCCGAAACGAGGACTCACCATTGAGTGAACCGGACCTGAACCGGCTGCGGGACCTCGTCGTCGCGGTGCTGGATCTACCCGCCGAGGAACGAGACTCGTATCTCGAAGGTGCATGCGGCGGGGACGACACCCTCCTGTCGTCGGTCAAGCGGCTCCTGAACGAGGAGCCGATCGATGCCGACAGGTCTCACGCGCTCGACGCCGTCGGGGGCGACGAGGCGATCGCGAACGCGGCCGCGCTACCCGAGCGCGTCGGGCGCTACGAGATCCTCGGGCGCCTGGGTGCGGGTGGGATGGGCATCGTGTACCTGGCCGTGGATCCGAGCCTGGACCGACGGGTGGCCCTGAAGGTCCTCCCGCCTCGACTCGCGGGCGATGCCGCCGGAATCGCTCGCTTCCGCGAGGAGGCTCGCCTTCTCGCGCGGCTCAATCACCCGAACATCGCGACCATCCACTCGCTGGAGGCGGCGGGAGAGGTGGTGTTCATCACGATGGAGCACGTGCACGGGCCGACCCTGGCCGCCCGGATCGGCTCCGACGCTCGCGACGACGAGCTGCGCATCGCCTACGAGATCGCGTGCGCGCTGGAGGCGGCTCATGCGAAGGGGATCGTGCACCGCGACCTGAAGCCGTCGAACGTGATCGTCTCGTCGGAGACAGGCACGGTGAAGGTCGTCGACTTCGGACTGGCCAAGCTGGCCCGAGAGCGGAGTGATTCCCCGGCGGCGGCCGCCGCGCCTGCTGTCCCGTCGGCGTCCATCGATGCGTCGTGGTCGCTGGTGCTGGGGACGCCCGGCTACATGAGCCCCGAGCAGGTGCGCGGCGAAACCACCGACGAGGGTAGCGACATCTGGGCGTTCGGGTGCGTGCTGTACGAGCTCTCGACGGGGACGAGGGCGTTCGATGGATCCGCCGTCGACCGGATGGTGGCCACACTGGCCAGAGACGTCGATCTGGAGTGCGTGCGCGGACGTGCCCCCGACGCCGTTCACGACCTGGTCGAGAGGTGCCTCAGGATCGATCGCGACGAGCGATTGCGGTCGATCGCCGAGGCCCGACGGATTCTCGGATCGCTCCTACAGGTTTCGGCCTCGTTCCACGGCGATCTCGATGCTCCGACGGCCACCGAGTCGCTGGCAGAGACGCTGCCGACGTACACGACTCGCCTCGTGGGGCGGGAGCGCGAGATCGACGAGATCTCGACACTCCTGACCGATCGTCTCGTCGTCACGTTGACCGGCTTTGGCGGAGCGGGGAAGACGCGCCTCGCCACCGAGGTCGCCCGCCGGTCGGCCGATCGATTCCCCGACGGCTGCTGGTTCGTGGACCTGGCCCCGGCCAGCGACGAGGACGACGTCCTGCAGCTGACCCTGTCGGTGATGAATCTGCGCGAGACGGCGGGAGAGTCGCCGGTCGACACGCTCGTGAGCTTTCTTCGGACCCGGCGCGCGCTCGTGATTCTCGACAACTGCGAACAGGTCGTCGACGCGTGCTCGGCACTGGCCGCCATGGTGACTCGCGGCTGCCCCCGGACACGCGTGCTCGCCACAAGTCGTTCCGCCCTGTTCGTCGGCGGGGGGCAGATCTACGCCGTCGCCCCGCTCGCCCGTCCCGCCGCCGACGGTGCGTTCGACGAGGCCCGGCGCTCGCCGGCGGTGACGCTCCTGGAGGACCGCGCAAAGCTCATCGACATGAGCTTCGAGCTGTCCGAGAGCAACTTCCGGGCGGTCTCCGAGATCTGTCGGCGTCTGGACGGCCTGCCGCTGGCCATCGAGCTCGCGTCGACGCGCCTGGACGCGATGACGCCCGACGAGCTGCTCGAGTCTCTCGAGGGTCGCCTGCCGCTGCAAGGTCACGGGCCGGCCGGGCCGGATCGGCATCGGAGCCTGACGGGGCTGGTCGCGTGGAGCTACGACCGGCTCTCCGACGCGGAGCAGGCGTTTCTCCGACGGCTGTCGGTGTTCCGCGGAGGTTGGACGTTGCGTTCGGCGGAGGCCGTTTGCTCCGACCCCGGATCCGAGCTCGTGCCGGCCTGGCAGGTGCTCGATCTGACCCGGACGCTCGTGCAGCGGTCGCTGATCGAACGTGCCACCGTCGTCGCGGGGGGACTGGAGCGATCCCGGTACGGCATGCTGGAGACCATCCGGACGTACGCCGCCGACCAGCTCCACGCGCACGGGGAGGAGGAGGCGATCCGGGCGCGACACGTCCAGTACTTCCTCGCGCAGCCGACCGACCCCGGTCACGACGGCACGACCTCCGCCACGTGGATCGCCCTCGTCTCGGCCGACGACGACAACTTCACCGCGGCGCTGTCGGAGCCCTACCGGCGATCGATCTCCCTGTTCGAGGCGACGTCCCTGGCGCGCCAGCTGCTGCACTACTGGACGGTGACCGGGCGCTGGAGACGCGGGCAACGCGTCTACCAGAGCCTCGTCGACGCGATCGTCCGGGAGGGGCAGACGGGGACGCGACATCACGCGGAGGCAGTGGCCGGCGTCGGACGTCTGGTCGCGCTTCGGGGAGAGAACGACCTGGCCCGGAAGCTCCTGACCGAGGCCCGCCGGATCGGCCTCGAGATCGACGAAGAGGACGTCGTCAGCGTGTGCGACACGGGCCTCTCCTATCTCGCTCGCATCGAGCGCCGCTTCGACGAGGCGCTCGAGCTGGCCGATCGGCGCGTTCGACACTGGGAGCCGCGGTGCGGGAGCGCTGATGTGCCGACGCCTCAGGAACGGAGCGTCCGGCGGCACCTGTCGGCGGCGCTCCTGGATCGCGGGCAGTGTCTGGCCCGGTTCGGACGGTTCGACGAGGCGGGCGCCGACTTCGAATGGGCCCACGAGCTCGCGAGCTCGGTCGGCGACGTGGGCGGCTCCGCCCTGCCCCGCGCCGCCCTGGCCGGCGTCAAGCACCGGACCGGAGACGTCGACGCGGCGCGCGATCTCTATCTCGAGGCGCTCGCGTACATGCGAACGGCGAAGCAGCGCGACAACAACCTCGTGTCACTCCTGAACAACCTGGCGCTGCTGTCGCTCGAGACCGACGATGCGCGCTCGGCGGACGAGTATGCGTGCGAGGCGCGCGAGGTGGCGATCGAGCTGGGAAGCGCCGGACAGGCGACGCACGCCCTCTACCTGGCCGGGCTCGCCAAGATCTTCGCGGATCGGTCGATGGCCCGCGAACGCCTCCGGCAGGCCATCGAGGAGTCGCGCGCGGCCACGTGGGCGGCCGGGCTCGTGCACGCGCTCAACGGGATGCTCCACGTCGAGGTGCTGGACGAGCGCTTCGAGGAGGCCTGGGCCATCGGGCTGGAGCTGATGGAGCTCCTGACGCCGATCGACGGGCTGATCGCCGCCACCACGCTGGGCGCGTGCGCGCGGACCCGGCTCGCGCTCGGGTCGCCCTCCGACGCCGCGTTTCTGCTCGGCGCGGCCGAGGAGGCCCGGGAGCGCTCGAACGCCCCGTTTCCTCGGGGAAACCGGCAGCTGATCGAGGACTGGAGCCGGATGACGCGGGATTCCCTCGACGCCGCGGACTTCGAGCGGTGGTGGAACGAAGGGCGGAAGGCTCCCCTGGAATCGCTGCGCAGCCGGTGGGCGGGGGGGTGACGCCAGTCCACGCATGTCGCCGAGCCACCCGGAAACCCCCACGGCAGGTGACAGCTCACGCGCCGTTCTCGCACTACCGAACGACGACACCCACATCACGACGCCACGCTTCCGGAGGAGTGCGCCATGATCCATCGACCCCGAGTCACCGTTGCCACGCTCGTCGTCTTCGGATCGGGCGCCCCCGCCTCGACGCCCGACCTCCCGTCTTCCTGGTGCGGCCGCCCGGTGGTCGACGACGACGCCTCGCCGCGGGTGCTGGCCGAGAGCGAGAAGATGGCGATCGCCCGCGCGGCGGTCGAGTCCGCGATCCAGGTGGGGGCTCGACTCCTCGATCCCCTGGACGTGCCCGACCGACGCACGCCGGCGCCATGAGGCAATGACATCCTCCGGCGTGAGCGGGTAGACTTGCATCCGTATCCCGCGCACCGGAGGTGTCCCATCACGCTCCAGAGAGTGCTCGTTCCGGCCGTCGCGGCTGCGATCGCGTTGATCACGATCCACGACCCGACCTTCGGCGCGGTCCTCGACTACGTCGACGCATCGACCGGACTCGACACGCCGGCGCTCGACACCGGACGTACCGATCTCGCGATGGTCGACGTCGACCTCGACGGGCACGTGGATCTCGTGTCCATCGGCGATCACGGCAGCCCCTTCATCGGCTCCCCGCAGCACGGCATCATGGTGTGGTTCGGGAACGGCGCGGGCGGGTTCGGCGTGGTACAGACCGGAGACTTCGGCTACGGCGGCATCGCCATCGGCGACGTGAACGGTGACGGTCTGAACGATGCCGCGTACGGCATGCACCACAACTATTCGGGTACCGACCTCGGCGATCAGATCCTCGAGGTGGCGCTGGGCGACGGCACCGGGACGAGCTGGACCCCCTGGGACGATGGGCTGGCGACCAGCGGCGAGACGTGGGGGATGTTCGGCACCGATCTCGCCGACGTGGACAACGACGGCGACCTCGACGTGGGCTCCATCTCGTTCGGGTGCTGCGCGGGCGTGCACGTCTACCTGAACCAGGGCGACGGCACGTGGGTCCAGAGCTGGGGGATCGGCGGGGGCAACTCCACGATGGAGCTGCGCTTCGGCGACGTGAACGCGGACGGGAACGCCGACCTCCTCGCCGCCCACCAGAGCGGGTCGGTGTACGTGGGCGACGGCGAGGGCGGATTCACGCTCGCCGACGACGGCCTGCCCCCGGCCGGTACCATAGGACGGCGCGGTCCGGATCTCGGCGACGTGACCGGTGACGGCGCCGACGACGTGTCGTTCGTGACCGCGGACGGTGGCGTGGCCGTGTACACGCGCACGGGCACGACCTGGCAGTCGATCGGGAGCGGGCTCCCTGCGACGGGCGCGTTTCGATCCACGCGTCTGTGCGACATGGACGGCGACGGCCACGTGGATCTCGCCGCGTTCGACGGGGATGTGATCCGTCTGTGGCGAGGCGACGGCAGCGGTGGCTGGAGCGCCGACGCGACGGTGGTCGTGTCGTCGTCGGGGGACTATGCGGCGTTTCGCACCGGTGCCGATCTCGACCACAACGGCCGTCCCGACCTGGTCGTGGTGGTCGAAGAGGGGTCGTGGCCGACGTATCAGAATCACCTTCGCGCGTATCGGGAAACGTCGGTCGCCACGGCGCTGGCGGCGCGTGTCGTTCGACCCCGGCGGGGAGAGCGGTTGACGTCGGGCTCGGTGCGGTTCGTGGAGTGGATGGCCGCGGTGCCCCTCCTTGCATCGGCGAGGGTCGATCTCGCGTTCTCGACGTCGGGGGAAGCGGGGCCCTGGCAGACGATCGCAACCGACCTCCCCAACGGCGGTCGATACCAGTGGCGCGTCGGTGACACCCCATCCAGCGACTGCGTCGTCCGCGCGACCGTCGCGACGCCCCGCGACACCGTCGTCGTGCTCTCCGACCCGTTCACGATCGGCGAGCCAGGCGCCGTGTCGGTTCCACCGTCATCGTCGACGGAGCGGACGATCATGCGGGTCCTCGGAAACCCCGCACGGGATGGGCTGCGGGTCGCCATCGCGAGTGCCCGCCCGGGCGTGCACGTGCTGGAGCTGTTCGACGTCTTGGGACGTCGTGTCGGATCGGTGCCGGTCCGGCTCGGGATCGGCGAGCGCGAGCTGACTTGGTCCCTCGGGGGCGACAGCGGCATCTCGCTCGCACCCGGTGCGTACTGGCTACGGCTCTCCGGACCGTCCGGAACCCTGGACGCCCGGATCCGCGTGCTTCACTGACGGTCACTCTCCTCGATCGTGCGTTCGATCCGCGTGCCGAGGTTCGGCGTCACAGGTGCTCGTGCGGCACGGGTCGTTCGTCCGATTCGATGACCCCCACGACCGTACGTATCAAACCCCGTGGCGGCGGACACTCGTGTCGGACCGTGCACCGTGGACGAAGGGCGGGTAGGGGCATGGGCCTCGTCATCGCGAGGCGTATGCGTGGAATCCGAAGGGGCGTATCAGGGTCATCGTATCGACGCTCGTTCTGGAATGGGGCAACACTGGTCGCGATCAGGCCGGGGCGACTCGAACGAGAGCGAGACGACGTAGCGGCAACGCGATGTCACACGTTGCGGTCAGGAGGACTCTCATGAGCCTGAAGAGACGGGCGGCCACTCCGGTGGCGATCATGCTCACGCTCGCGCCGGCGTTCTCGCCGGCCGACGCCGCGGTCACGGCCGAGTGGCAGCTCGTGCGCCCCGACAACACGGGGGTGCCGGGCGCCGAGATTCGATTCCTCCGTTTCGGTCCCGACGACAACCTCTGGGTCTCCGCTCGCTGGGAGTTCTGGGAGAAGGGTGGGATCGGCATCCACGACGGCGTGACCGACACGTGGAGCGTGATCTCGACCGTCGACACGCCGATACCATCCGGATACATCAACGACGTCGTCTTCGATCCCGACGGATCCCTCTGGATCGCGACCAGCCACAACGAGCTGACCGGTGTCGATGGAGGCCTCCTGCACAAGCAAGGGGACCAGTGGACGATCTACGACCGCACCAACTCGCCTCTCCTCCACAACGGAATCCGCTCCATCGAGCAGGATTCCATGGGCAACCTCTGGATCAACAACACCGACGTCCGGGAAGGACTGGCGGCGCTGTTTCGCTTCGACGGCACGAGCTGGACCTCGTACCGCGTCCCGGACCAGCTCCCCTGGGAGGCCCCGTGGGACGAGCTCGGCTCGCTCCACATCGACGCGGACGACAACGTCTGGGTCACCAACTCGACGCTGCCCGGAGTGGCCAGGTTCGACGGCACGGAATGGACGCTGCATGGGGACGACATCAGCTGCTTCGACTACGTCACGACCGACAACGACGGGAACGTCTGGGTCATCTCGTGTCACAGCAGCTATTCGGTCTGGAAGTACGACGGGACGAGCTTCGTGCCGTTCGGCGGTGGAGCGCCTCCGCTGTCGTCGACGAGCATCACGCTCGTGACCTGCGATCGGTCCACCGGCGACATGTACATCGGAAACTGGATGGGCGAGGTCGTGAAGTCGACGAACGGCGGCGCGAGCTGGTCGTTCTTCGGCCAGGTGTCGAGCTTCGTGACCGGCATTGCCTTCGACCCGCTCGGCGACGACGTCTACGTGGGAAGCCACCGAGGCGTGCATCACCTGAACGGGTTCGGCGGCTGGATCGAGTCCTTCAACAGCCCGAACACGGGCTTTCCCGACTACTTCGTCGATTACATGTCGCTGGATCGCAGCGGCTACTTCTGGGTGGCGACCGGTGAGGCCGGACTCTCCCGTTTCGACGGCCAGCGCTGGCGCAACTGGGGCGATCACAATCTAGGCTCCGAGCCGTATCCGTTCGCCGGCAACGAGCCGATGGGAGGCGCCTACGAGGATCGAGACGGCACCGTGTGGATGGGCGGCAACGGCATCGCGCGCTGGGATCCCGTCACCGAGGACTTCACCGGGTTCTGGAACTGGGAGAACAACCCGGGCATGGGCGTCACGATGTTTCCGTTCTTCGCCGAGGACATGAACGGCGAGCTGTTCGCGGCGACCGATACCGGCGCCATCTTCCGGTTCAACGGCGATCTGTGGGTCCGGGAGCCCGTCGACCCGTACTCCGGCGGTCACCTGCCGGGCATGAAGGCCGACAGCCAGGGCAACGTCTGGATCGCGGCCTGGTTCGATCTCCACAAGTGGGATGGCGAGGTCTGGACCGTCGTGGGCACGGAGTGGCCGATCTTCGATCTGGGCGGGATCAACGTGTTCGACATCGGTCCGGACGACGTGTTCTGGCTGGGGCTCGAGGACGGTCTCGCGCGCTGGGATGGCACCGACCTGACCGTGTACGACATGACGAACTCTCCCATCCCGTCGCTCGGCGTGAAGGGCGTGGCCGTGCGCTCGGACGGGATGATCGGGATGGCCACCTCGGAGTTCGGCTCGATCACGCCGTTTCCGAACGGCGTGGCGATCGTCGACGGGGACATCGACGATCCGGCGAGCTGGACCTCGTGGCACTACGAGGACTCGCCACTGCCGCACTATCAGCTCGGGCGGGTGGCGTTCGACGTCAATGGCAGCCTCTGGGTGAGCGCGATCAGCGAGGCCGCGGCGGTGCTGCACCTCTCGCCGATCGTCGACGTGCCCACAAACGCCGGCGTTCCGCTGACCGGGGGGTGGCTCGTCCAGAACCGACCCAACCCGTTTCGAGGTGCGACCACGATCGGCTTCGAGCTGCCGCGCGCCGGAGCGGTGTCGATCGACCTGATCGACGTCAACGGGCGCCTCGTGCGGAGGCTGCTCGACCGCAGGATGGCCGAGGGACGACATGAGCTGGAGCTGTCGGGCGAGGGACTCGTGCCGGGGGTTTACTTCTATCGGCTGACGGCGAACGGGCACGAGGAGACGCGGCGTCTCTCGATCGTTCGTTAACGGTCGGGTTCGAGCGAAGAGGGCCGCCCGCCCCGTCGGGTCGGTGCGTCTCGCGAAAGGAGCTCATCGTGTTCGAGTGCGGAGTCCGGGCCCTGGGCGCGGCGCTGACCGTCTGCGTCGCGGTGAGGCCCGTCTCGGGGATCCCTCCCGAGTACACGATCGACATCCTGGACGCTCCGGTCATCCACATCGACGACATGAACATCGAGGCCGAGGTCGTGGGGTGGACGACGGTGGGCGGCAACGTGCGTGCCTACGTGGCCGGACCGGAGCATCCCTACGAGCTCTTGCCGCTGCCCGAGGGATACGCCAGCAGCTGGGCCAAGAACATCAACGACGCGGGGGTGATCGTCGGATCGGTGGGCGAAGGATTCACGCCGGAGTTCGGGGACGCGGTGGTCTGGACCCCCATCGAGGAGGGGTACGACGTGACGTTCCTCGGCGCATTGCCCGGTCACGACGACAGCGTGGCAATGGCCGTCAACAACGTCGGTGACATCGTGGGCTACTCGATCCAGCCCGGCTTTCAAGGTGGCCCCACGGTCTGGTTCAACTCCCCCGGAGGCATTCTCGATCTGAGTGATCTCGGGGCGCCCTCCTCGCCTCAGGATCTGAACGACGAACGGGTCCTCTGCGGCTGGAACGGCGGCCTGTTCGATCTGGACGACCTGACCGCCATGCCGCTGCCCGGCGAGATTCCGCCCGACTGGGCGATGCCGCTCTCGTGGGCCATCAACGAGCACGGCGAGCTGGCGGGGTACTCGGGTATTCCGACGCTGATCCGCTTCGCGACCCGCTACACGCTCGACGGCGGCTGGGAGGTTCTCGGCAACGAGGTGGGATCCTCCGTTCAGGCGGGTGCATACGACATCAACCGGGATGGTTCCGTGGTGCTGGAGACCAACATTCCCGGTCACGGCTGGGGTGTTGGTGCGTACTTCGACGGCGAGGGGACGGTGGCGCTCGAGAATCTCCTCGGTCCCGATCAGGGTGCGTGGACGTTCGTGACGAACCAGGGTGACGGGATCAACGATCGGGGACAGATCGCCGCGATCGCCGTCAGCCTGGAGGGACAGCCGGGGGGGCTGGCCGTTCTCTCGCCGGTCGAGGCCGTTCACGTCGCCGAGGTCGCCGCTCCCGCGCGACTGGGCGCGATCGTGCCCACGCCGTTCCGGTCGACGACCGCGATCGGGTTCGTGGTCTCCGCTGCGGATCGTGAGGTGTGGCTCGACATCTTCTCGATCCACGGCCGGCACATCCGCGGTCTGGTTCGAGGTATCGCGTCCCCCGGCCGGCACGAGGTGATCTGGAACGGGATGGACGATGGGGGGAACCGCGTGGCGCCGGGCGTATACCTCTGTCGACTTCGCGCCGGCACACGCATCGAGGCCCGCCGGGTTCATCTGGCGCCGTGAGGCGACGGCGTCGCGCGTGTCGCCTCGGACCATGCGCGCCCCGCCGACAGATGCGAGATGTATCAGCGGATCGCGACCGCCCACTCACTGTTGCGATGTGGCCGGGGCGGTTCCAACCGGTCGTCCCTCGGGGCCGGCATGCCCTGTGGTCCGGGAGGGTCGACGCATTCCAATCGAGAGGTCGACGTGAACGCGCTCACGAGGCGAGTGTATGCGATCTGCGTGCTGGTCACGGCGGCGAGCCCCTGTCGGTCCGCGGGAGACTGGTCGTTCGTGCCACCGAGCCCGCTCGGTGGCCGGACCGACTTCTTCTATGACGTCGACGGCATCGGCTCCGGAGACGTATGGGCGGTCGGGTTCTGGGAGCCGCCGACGACGGACCGCAAGAGCCTCATCGAACACTTCGACGGTCACGCCTGGACGCAATCTCCCACGCCCGATACCGGCGTGACCGCCCCCTTCGAGTCGTTGACCGGCGTGGTTGCGACCGCGTCCGACCACGCAGTGGCCGTCGGCTCGTACACCCCGATCGGATCCACCGGGCAGCCGCTGGCCATGGAGTGGAACGGGAGCGACTGGGAGCTTCTCTCGACGCCCGAGTTTTCCGGGGGTGGTGTCTTCTCGCCGGTTGATGCGACCGTGGACGGTCACGTGTGGGTTGGGGGGTGGATTGCGGGCTCCGCATTCGTCGCCCGGCAGAACGGGGGCAGCTGGGATCTCGAGTGGGCGCCGCCGGTCAGCGGGTTTCGCAACCGGTTCTACGCGATGCACGCGCGCACCGACGACGAGATCTGGGTGGTCGGGACTCATGGCACCGGGTTCGGCGACTTCAGGATCTTGATACAGCGCTACGACGGCGGATCGAGCTGGACGACGTTCGACGTGCCGACTCCGGGCTGGGACGACTCGCTTCAGGGCGTCGTGGCCTTCGCTCCGGACGACGTCTGGGTGGCGGGCTATTACTATCACACCACGCTCTTTCACTTTCAGCCGCTGCTCATGCACTTCGACGGCAGCGCGTGGTCGACGGTGACGCTCCCGGCGTTCACCGAGGGATCGGCCGAGCTCCGCGACATCTCCGGCACGGGGCCCGACGACGTGACGGCGGCGGGGACGTACGCGACCGCCGACGGCACGCCTCGCCCGTTCATGCTGCACTACGACGGTAGCGCCTGGGCCGAGGTCGAGCTTCCGGTGACGGGCGGATCCGGCGAGTGGTTCCGGGGGGTCGGCACCACCGCCGACGGAACCGTGTGGGCCGTCGGACAGTACTTCGACGGCGTCTCGACCGAGCCCATGGCCTTCCACGACGGGGACGTCGCCGTGAGCGCCGGTGACGTTCCCGTCACCCCCCTCACGCTGCAATCATTCGCCAGTCCCAACCCGTCACGGGCGGGCATCGCGGTGCGCTACTCGTCCGCGGCTCGGGGTGCGGCCCGGCTCCGCATCTGGGACGTCACGGGCAGGCTGGTGCGGGAGCTACATGAGCCGCGCGCCTCTGTGGGGCCGCGATCGATGCCGTGGGACGGCACCGACGATGCCGGAAGGCCCGCGCTCCCGGGAAGCTACTACTACGAGCTGACCCTGGGAGAATCCTCGTCCCGGCGGTCGTTCGTGCTCGTGCGTTGACGCACCCGGGGTCAGGTGAGATCCGGACCCCGGACTGGACGGAGAGAGCAAGATGATCGACACGAAAAGGTCTCGGATGCTCGTGAGAGCGACGATCCCGTTCACGGTGCTGATGGCCTCGAAGGACGTCGCGGCGGTCGAGACGCTCTTCGAGACCTCGACCGGATTCGTGACCGGCGACTACTCGAACGCACGCTTTCCTTACGCGATCGAGCTAGGGGACGTGGACGGCGACGGGCGGGCCGATGCGGTGGTGGCACAGTGGCCGTGGGCGACGGGATTCGCGCTGCTTCCCGGCCGTCCGGACGGGTCGTTCGGAGACGCTCGTCGCATCGACTCCGTGCTCCCCGCGCTGGATCTGTGCCTGGGCGACGTGGACCTGGACGGGGACCGGGACGTGGTCGTCTCCAACACCGGATACAACTACGAGGGAACCACGGTCTCGGTGTTCCTGAACGACGGCTCGGGTGACTTCGGGCCCGAGCTCCAGTACTCGCTCGCCGCGGGCAGCCGCGGGCCCTTCGGGGTCATCGTGGACGAGCTGACCGGCGACGGTCTTCCGGACATCGCCGTGACCAACTACGGCTGGATCGGTCAGGGAACGACCATCGACGTCCTGCCGGGCGACGGCGCCGGGGGATTCGGACCGGCGATCGCACATGCGGTCGGGGAAGGGCCGTGCACTCTCGTATCCGGTGACGTCGACGGGGACGGCCTCACCGATCTCGCCACTGCTCTCGATGCCTATCCCCACATGGCCACCCTCATCTTCAACGAGGGCGGAGGTGAGTTCTCGGCGCCGGTGACCTATACCGCGAGCATCGGCGTCGTGGGCAGCTACGCCAGCGTGGCGCTGGCCGATCTCGAGAACGACGGCGACCTGGATCTGCTCTTCTCCGACTCCGGCACGCGCTCGGGGTCCACGACCGACGCCGGGACGATCGTGATCTACCGGAATCAGGGTGACGGCACGATGGGGCCGATGGAGCTCCTGCCGTTGCTCCCGTACACGGCGGGACCGAGAGATCTCCATCTCGCGGACGTCAGCGGGGATGGCTGGGTGGACGTCCTCGCGGTCCACTACAGCGGTCGGGCGAGCGACGGCTGGGAGCTGGTGCTCAACGACGGCGCCGGCGGCTTCCGGGACCCGGTACACCACACCGCGGGGCAGGGCACGATCGGCGTCCGGACCGCGGACGTGGACGGCGACGGCGACACCGACGTGGTCACCACCGACAACTACTCGATGGAGATCACCGTCCACGAGAACCTCGGCGCCGGTACGTTCCTGAAGCCGCCGACGTACCCGACGGTTCCGATCTCGCTGTATCTCGATACGGGGGACATCGACCACGATGGTGATCTGGATCTGCTCACCACCGGCGGCGCCACCTATCCGGTCGCGGCGGCGATTCTCCTGAACGAGGGCGACGGCCGCTTCGGTCCCTACCAGGTCATGGCGCCGCCCTACGATTCCTGCTTCGGCAAGCTCCGCGATCTCGACGGCGACGGAAACCTCGACATCCTGATGGCCGGAGGCCCGCCGTATCCGTTCTACACCGCGCTCGGGAACGGCGACGGGACGTTCGGCCCGATGACGATGTGGCCCGTTCCCACGTGCGGCGCGGGCGACATCGACGCGTTCGACCTCGACGGCGACGGAGCGCTGGACGTCTGCTATCTCGAGTACCTCGGCTGTCCGAGCGGCGGCAACAACCGGCTCTTCATCAGCTTCGGCCGGGGCGACGGCACGTTCGGTGCCCCGGTGGTGGAGACGATCGACGTCGGTCCGTACCAGCTGGTGGGAGCGGACTTCGACGAGGACGGGAACATCGACCTGGCCACCGCGCACTACGGCTACTACGGCTCGGAGAACGCGGTCGACGTGCTGCTCGGCAACGGTGACGGGACGTTTCAGCCGCGACGGACCCACACGGTGCCGAACGGCCCCAAGGACATCCTCGCGGCGGATCTCACCGGCGACGGCATTCTGGATCTGGCGACCTGCAACACCGGCAACGGCTCCGCCGGCATCGAGACCATGTCGGTGCTGCGGGGTCTCGGCGGCGGCGAGTTCTCGCCACCGACGACGTACTACGCCGCGTACAGCTCCGATCTGCTCGGCGTGAACGCGATCACTGCCGGGGACGCCGACGCGGACGGCGACCTGGACCTGATGGTGTCCAACAGCCCCGCCAACGACGTCAGCTACTACGAGAATCGGGGCGACGGCACCTTCGAGACGCAGATCCGGTTCGGGGTGGGGCCGTCGACCTGGTCGGCCACGTACGCGGACGTCACGGGGGACGGCATCGGCGATCTCGTCGCGGTCGTCGGCCAGGGGCCCTCCGGCCTCGACGGAGCGGTGGCCGTGGTGGCGGGCACCGGGACGGCTCCCGTCGCGGTGGACGCCGGCCCGACCGGGCCCCGTCTCCTCGTGGGCAAGGCGACGCCCAATCCGTTCCGGTTCCGGGTGGAGGTTCCGTATCTCAACCCCGCGGCCGGTGCGGTCCGCCTTCGCGTGTTCGATCCGGCAGGCCGCCTCGTCTTCGACCGCACCGATGACGATGCGGGCTCCGGCTGGAACGTCGCCGGGTGGGACGGACGCTCGCTGCAACACGAGCGGGTGGCGCCCGGGATATACTTTCTCCGCCTGGACGCCGGAGGGCGGTCGGCCCGAGAAAAGGCCCTGCTCGTCGAGTGATCGATGCGCCCCAGGTCGTCGTCGTGGGGCTAGGGTGGGCTCTCGCCCCTACGCGTCGACCTCGGTGGGGTCGAACGGCTCCACGTGGACGAGCACGTCGCGGACCACGTGACACCGATCCCGGATCACGTCCTTGACGTCGTGCGCGATGCGGTGTCCGTCCACCACCGGCAGCATCGGGTCGACCTCGATGTGGACGTCCGCGAAGTACTCGAGACCGGACTTGCGGAGGCGAAGGGTCTCGATGCACTCGACACCGGGAACCGAGCTCGCCGCCGCGTGAACCGCGCGCTCGAGCTCGGGATCGGCCTGCACGTCGAGGAGCTCGTTCGCCCCGCGCAGGAACAGCGTGACACCCGACCACACGATCAGCACGACCACGACCAGGGCCGCGACGTCGTCGGCCCACATCAGGCGCTCACCCCCGAGCCGGACGACGGCCAGCCCCACGAGCACCGCCAGCGAGCAGAGCGCATCGGCCCGGTGGTCCCAGGCGTTGGCGAGCACGGCGCCGGAGCCCACGGTGCGCGCGGTCGCCGCGTTGTACCGATAGAGCCCCTCCTTGATCACGACGTTGGCGGCGGCGATCCAGAGCGCCCACACGGGCGGAAGCGCATGGATGTCGGGCAAGCGCCGGATGGCTTCCCAGCCCACGATGGCGGCCGAGAAGACGATCACCAGCGCCACGTTGGACGCAGCGATGGCCTCGGCGCGCGTGTGGCCGTAGGGATGGCGCCGGTCCGCCGGCCGCTGGGCGAATCGGAGGGCCGACAGGACCGCCACCGAGATGAGCCCGTCCCCGAGCGAGTTCACCGCATCCGCGACCAGCGCGAACGACTGCCCCAGGAGACCAGCCACGAGCTTGGCCAGGCCCAGCGCCACGTTGATGACGAGCCCGGCGAGGATGGCCCGGGATGCGCGACCGTAGGGAGAGCTCTTCCGAGAACCTGACATGCGATCTCACCCGTGGGCGGCTCGTTCTCGACGAGCCCCACCGCGTCACGGCGTCGGAGCCGGGGAAGAGCCCGCGACGCCGTGACCTATGGTCGCGTCACCGAGAATGCCCGTGCTCGTCGGAGCCCTCTCTCAGGTTGACGCCGACGAGCAGCCGGATCTGGCTCTCGGCCGAGCCCGCCTCGCCGTCACCCAGTCGGAAGAGCGATCCGAGCGCCATCCAGAGGCCCCCGACACCGTGTCCGATGACCGGACCGATGTAGTGCGTGTCGCCGTCACTCTTGGCCTCGGCCCCCACGCTGAAGAGATAGGTCGGTGTCCAGGACGCGCCGAGCGTGATCTCGGCCTCGGACTCCCACTCGTCCTCGTCCTCTTCCTTCTCCAGCTCGAGCGTTGGGTTCAGGGCGAACCGGAAGTCACCCAGCGTGCGGCCCAGAATCACCTTCGCTTCCACTTTTGGAGAGGATCCGCTCGGTGTGCCCTCGTACTCGAGGTATCCGACGGCGTCCAGTGGAAACCGACGCGCGTGCGCGATCCAGTGCCGGAGCCGGAGCTTGTAGCCGGCGTAGCGCAGTGCCTCGTCGGCCCCCTGCTCGAAGACCTGGTAGAGGCCCACGTCGAACTGGTCGTTCATCCCGATCTCGAGCTCCAGCTCCAGCTCGGTGGCCGTCCGCTCGCGCCCGTCGACCTCCGTGGTCGCGAACGTGGAGTACTGCTCGAACTCGGCCTCGCCTCGCTCCATTGTCTGGGCTTCGTAGGTCCACACCAGGGTGCGGCGATCGGCCGCCGCATCCCGGGAGAAGATCATCAGATAGAGCAGGCTACCCAGGGCGGCGGCCCAGGACCGAGTAATGCGTGGCGAAACCATGTGCGGGCGTTCTCCTGACTCGATCGAGGTGAGGCGGCTCCGGCGACGACGCCGATCTGCCGCGTGTTTGGATGACCGGGGATGATAGACGCCGGTCGACGCGAAGTCACCCACCATCGTCGAGCGGGACCGGCGCGTGCCGAGACGCGCTCGGAGCTCGGACGCGCTCGGCGCTCACCGTAGAACGACCAGCTTTCGGGACATGACGCGGGACGCGGTCTCCACGCGTGCGAAGTACACGCCGTCCGAAATCGGTTCCCCGTCGGCGATGCGGTCCCAGGACACGCGATGGTCACCCGCCGTCCGGTGTGTCTGTTCGAGCCGGGCCACCTCGCGTCCGAGCACGTCGACGACGCTGACTTGCGGCGTGCTGCATCCACGACATCCTCCGGTTTTCGTGAGGGGGCCGATTTCGCCTGACCGGACAACGCCGCGCGGGGGCACAAACGCACGGCGACGCCTCTTCCGGCGGGGCCCATGTGCGTGCGTGACGTCAGACGCATCAGTGCCGGCAGCGGTGGCTCCGGCGGGGGGCTGCAGCGACGTGAGCTCTTCGGCTTCGCCGTGGCCCCGATCGGCGACCTCGACGGCGACACACGCCATCGCGGTCTGGGCGGTCGGTCGGGGTCGGGATGGGCCGGGAGATCCGGTCTCGGGGGCGCTGTGGCTGCTCTCAGAACACGAGGCCGGTGCCGTCGTGGAGCTCGTCCGGGACGGTCGCTCCCGCGCGCTCGGCACCGGGCAGGTACGTCGTGACGGCGGTGGCCGGAGAGCATCGCGTCGCGCGATCGCTCGTCAGGTTCCGTGACCTCGTGACGTCGCCGCGGGTCGACCGGCGTCGGCTCAGTACGTGGCCTTCAGCCGGCCCCAGCTCAGCACGTCGACGGGGTTCGTCGGCGGCGTGCATCGGCACCCGTTTGCGTTGAGCTCGGCCCAGTCTCCGGTGCCACCGAACCCGGCGGCGCCGGTTCCGTTGTGGTACTGCACACCGTTAGACGGGTTGATCGCCGCGGCAATCTCACCGTCCAGGTACGCGCCGTCCTGAAGGCCGTCGCCGTGCAGGACCAGGATGTCCCGATACGCGCACGCGTAGTCCTCTACGTCGTCGTGCATGCAGTCTCGACCGTCGCCGGCGTAGCTCGACTCACTGAAGTGGTTGTCTCCGGTCGGGGACGTCACCGGGCAGTAGTCGGCACTCATGATCGCGCCGGTCAGGTGGTTGCCGCGAGTATAGGTGCAGAACACCCCGAGGATCACGTTTCCGCCCAGGTCCGCGTACGCTGCGAGAACGTCTCCGTATCGCTCGGCTTCGAAGAACGGGAAGTTGGCCCACACGATGACGCAGTCGTAGTCGAGCAGGAGGTCGAGCGAGGGGGTACCCGCTCGTGCGTCGTAGTAGTCACACGTGCCGCCGATCTCGGTGGCGATCCGCGCGCGATAGCTCGGATCGTCACCGTGTGACGGTGCGTACAAAACGGCCGGTCCGACGTCCATCCGAACGGTGTCGAGGCGGTGTCCCTGGAACACGAATGCATCCTCACCGCCGACGTTGACCGGCTGGAGATCTGCCACCGCAGGTCCGACCACGACCGCGAGCAAGGCGAGCACGTGCAGAGGGCCGTTCATCGCAGCCTCCTTCGAGGTGACCTCAATCGTACCAGACAGACCGTGGCGTCGGGGGGACATCAATCTCGCATGGCGAGTCCCTCGACGTGCTCGGTGCCGACCGGAACGACGAGGCTGCTGCCCTCGAGATCGTCGCCGATCGGCTCCGCTCGTCCGCCCAGATGCTCCGCCAGGAACGACTCCACCACGGCGCGGAACGCGAGATCGTTGGCCGGGCGCCGGAGCCCGTGTCCCTCGCCCTCGAACAGCAGGTAGGTCACCGGGACGTCGTTGGCCGTCATCGCGGCGACCATCTGCTCGGCCTCCCGCACCGGCACGCGCGAGTCGTTCTTGCCCTGCATGATGAGCAGCGGTCGCCGGATCTCGGCCGCGTCGAAGAGCGGTGACTGGGTGCGGAGCTCCGCGCGGCCCGCATCCGTCGTGGCGTCGCCGACCCGCAGGAGATACTCGCGCCGAAACGCACGCCAGTACTCGGGAAGACCATCGTAGAGGGTGATGAGACTCGTCGACCCCGACGAGCTCACGGCACACGCAAATCGCTCCGGACTCGTCGTGAGGACGCGCAGCGCGAAGTAGCCGCCGACCGACGCCCCCATCACGGCCATGCGCTCGCGGTCGGCGATCCCGACGGTCACCGCCCAGTCCGCGGCATCCACGATGTCGTTGGTCATGCGTCGGCCCCACTGGCGGTTGCCGGCATTCAGCCTTGCCTTTCCGCGGCCGGTGGAGCCGCGATAGTTGGGGAGGATCACGGCGTATCCGCGATTCGCGAGCCACTGACCGAAAAGATCGAATCCCACCCGGGAGCGATCCCACGGTCCTCCGTGCGGCAGCACGATCGTGGGAACGGGCACGTCGGGGCGTCCGTTCCCGTCGGCGTCGGCGCCGTGCGGAAGCACCACGAACACGGTCATGTCGTGACCGTCGCGCGTGCGAACCGTCTCCGGACGCATCGGCGTGAAGGCGTGTCCGTCGAGCGCGGGGTAGACGTCGACGAGCGTCCGGAAGCGAGCGGGCATCCGTTCCACGAGGACGTAGCTCGCGGGGTCGGTGCCACTTCGATAGGCGCTGAACGCGGATCCGTCGCCGGTGAAGGCGGTGATGTCGATCCGGCCGGGCAGCTCGGACTCGAGCCGATCGAAGACATCCGTCCAGTCCGGATCCAGAACGTGCCATCGCTGGTGACCGTCATCCACGGCGTAGGCGATCGGTGCACCCGTTCGCGGGTGGAGCGCGACGTCCACGACGTCGAGCGCGTCGTGTGCGGCGACGAGCGCCCGCGTGCCTCTGGCCACGTCGATCTCCACCAGCGCATACGTGTCGCGCCGGTGGGCGTCCAGCGCGAGGAACCGATCGCCGTCCTCGTGAAATCCGAGGATCTCGAAGCCTCGCGCGTCCGCGAACGGGATCGTGAGCAGCGGGACGACCTGACCGGAGTCGTCGAGACGGTCGAGCCGGACGTCGCCCGTCGAGGGGTCGGTGTACCGGAGGAGGCGGAGGCGGCCCCGGCGATCGACGTGAAGGCCCACGTAGCCGGCGTCATTCTGGAAGAGCGAGACACGCTCCCCGGTCACCAGGTCGATCCGGTAGAGGTCCGCCCGCTCGGGAACGCGGTCGTTCATCGAGACGATCACGTGATCCGGGTCGTGAGCGGAGAGGGCTTCGATCGTGGCGCGCTCACCCTCGCCGGGAGTCAGCGGTCGGAGCGAGCCGGCGTCGAGATCCAGACACTGGATGCGGAAACGCTCGTCACCGGCGTTGTCGGACAGGAAGAGCAGGCGCCTGCCATCGGGCGTCCACCGGGGATCGAAGACTCCGAGCGACGAGCGCGTCAACGGACGCGCGTCGTCCGCGTCGTCCCCGACGGACGCCATCCAGAGGTTCGGCACCCTCTCCAGCGGCGCGATGAACACGTAGCGATCGCCGTCCGGGCTCATCGTCACGTCCTGCGGCGCGGCCTGGGACGAGAATGCGGTGCGAGGGATGAGCGGGACATCCACGCCGATGGCGTCGGGGTGCGATGTCGCGGACGCGAGCACCGGGACGACGGAGGTCAGGACGAGGAGCGATCGGCATGACACGAGGGTGTCCTCCCGAGGTCATCGTGCGGGGCCGCTCGAGGCCCCGATCACGGTGGTGGCCATCGCCACGATGTCGGCGACGAGCTGATCGCGATCGATGGATTCCGCCTCGACGTCGGTGTCCGGAGCGATCACGAGCTGGTCCTTGCTGATCGAGACGACGTAGCCGACGGCCCGCGACACGCGCTCGGCCAGCCCGGGATCGGCGCGCTCGCCGTCGAGGAGAAATGCCTCGCAGGCCCGTCGGTGATCGGAGATCTCCTCGAGAACGTCCTGCGGAGGACCGCCCGGTGTCTGGAGCCAGGTGCGGATCAGGAAGCTCCTGAGGACGCCTGCCTCGCGCGTGTGCAGGTCCACGAACGCCCGTGCCACGGCGGCGACCCGCTCGCGCATGGAGAGGGGCGTGCGCTCGACCGCCAGCGCCGTCCGGAGGTGACGATCGCGTCGCTCGCGGTAGCGCGACTGCACGACGTCGAGCAGCGCCTCTCGGGACGGGAAGTGTGCATAGAGGCCCCCGACCGAGATCCCGGCCTCGATCGCGAGGCCGGGCATCGTCAGCTCGGCGAACGGGCTCTCGTTCAGGAGCCGCTCGGCGGTCCGGAGGATGCGTTCCCGGGTCTCGCGGCTGCGGCGCTGGCGTGGCGGACGCATCGGTTGTTGCATGGGATGGACAATAAACGAAACAGAATTCGGTTTCAAGACTCGAATCGGATCCTCCGGAGCCGCATCCACCGCATGGTCTGGTAGTCGCCGTCGTCGGGCATCCTGGGCGTTTCCCGGCACATCGCGGGGCGCCTCCGAGGACTGACGCCGCGGTTCCGCGGACAGGTTCGTCGGGTCCCCCGCGGCCAGCGGGTGGGTCGCCGGCGTGGTACGATTCCACCCGAAACGCGCCGACCCCCGGGCCGTTCCGGTCGTCACGTCACGTCACGTCACGGGAGGGAGGGTCCCATGTACCCCCGATCGCGGCTTCACTGGCGGCCCGTCAGCCGCATCACGTCGCGCGCCACCGCCGTCTTGCTCGCGATGCTCGCCGTCGCCGCCTCCGGCCGCCCGGCCGGCGCGGGCGATGCCTTCACGCTCACGGGACACGTCGAGTTCGAAGACGGATCTCCCGCGCCGGGGGCGTTCGTCTCCATCAACGGGCTCGACGTGGCCGTCCACGTCGATGAGACCGGCGCGTTCGAGATCTCCGGCCCTGCGGGCCGGGTCGAGACCCTCGTGCTCGACGCGGTGTCGCGCCGCGACGAGATCAGCCAGGTCGCCTCGCTGGAGCTCGACGGTGCCACGACTCAGGGCACCATCGACGTCGGACTCGTGAGCCTCGCCCCGACCTGCGACGGTCCGGTGGTCACGTTCGAAGGCGAGTTCTTGCCGGGGCGAATCTACGCCCTCGACCGCGAGTACGACACCGTGGTGGCCGTCGGTCGGGAGGAGAGCGACGACGAGGTGTTCCGGGTCTTCGACATCGCCGACCCGGCGAGCCCCGTGCTCGTGTCCACGATGCCGGTCGATGGATACGTCGACGACGTGATCCTCGAGGGGGCGGTCGCCTACTTCACCGAGTCGGGTGCCGGCGTGCACGTCGTGGACTGGGCCGCCCTGCCCATGCCGATCTCGCTGTCGATTGCACCGACCGGCCCGACACCGGGGCGCCTGGTGCTCCTGGACGCGACGCACCTCCTGGTCTCCGACTGGAACATGGGGCTCAGCGTCGTCGACGCCAGCGATCCCACCGCGCCGATCGTCTACCAGTCTCCGCTGGTCGGAGCGTATGGCGAGTACATCGGCTACCACGCGGTCCGCGACGGGCTCGCCTTCCTGGCCACGGCATCCGGTCTCGAGATCTACGATCCCCTGTCCACGCTGATCCTGGGATCGCTGGCCCTCCCGGGCGACGAGCCCGCCACCTCGGTGACCCTCGACGACGATCTCGCCTACATCACGTCGAAGGCGGGACTCGCCATCGCCGACGTGGCGGACCTCGCGGCGCCGGTGATGATCTCGTGGTCCCCCTTGCTCATGAGCGAGGACGCCGACGTCGAGAACGGCCTGGCCTACCTCGTCGGCTCCACGTTCGCCGGCGGTTACCTCATGATCGTCGACGTGTCCGATCCCATGACTCCAGTGCTGCGCTCCTTGCTCGAAGCGGGCTACCACCATCGCGCGTCGCTTCAGGTCTCGGGAGGTCGGGCCCTCGTCGCCGCGCTGAGTCGCGATTTCATGTTCGCCGATCTCCGGGATCCCATTGGAAACGGCATCGCCGGGTTCATCGAGATGCCCTCCAACCTGAAGCCCACTGCACTCGTGGACGGCATCCTGGCCGGACCCACGCGGTACTACCCCGGGATGGCGTTCGTCGACGTCTCCGACATCCGGGCGCCGGTCCTGAAGTCCTGGGTCATGACCGGCGACTACAAGAACGACATCGAGATCCACGGCGGGAACGCGTTCGTGGCCGGCGACGGGGGTGTGCAGATCTTCGACGTCACCGATCCCACCAGTCCGAGCGAGCTCGCGTACATCACGACCGGCTCCCGCACCGGGCAGGTGGACGTGCACGGCGACCTGGCCTATCTCGCCGCCAACCAGCTCCGGATCTACGACGTTTCCGATCCGTCCAATCCCGGTCTGATCTCCTCGTTCGGGGTCGGCGGCGTGGCCAACGACCTGAAGATCAAGGACGGCGTGGCCTACGTCTCCACGGGGCTCGATCTGGCGATCGTCGACGTCGAGAACCCCTGGCTACCGCATCTCATAGGGGAGCGCCCGGGCTCCAGCGCAAGTGTGGACGTGCTCGACGAGACCCTCCTCGTAGGCGACGAGCTGGGCTACACGGACGTCTACGACGTGAGCGAGCCGGCGAACCCCTCGTTCCTGACGTCGATGGAGTTCATCGGAGACCTCTCCGTGTCCGGGAACCGCGTGGCGTCGACCCGGAGCCTCGGCCGTCTCGAGATCTTCGACCTGAGCGACCCGATGGAGCCGGTCCTCGTCGAGTCGATTCCAGGGTGGGGCTACCTCTACGTGGCGGGCGCGCTGCTCACGCGAGAGAACCTCTACATCGGCACCGGGACCGGCAGCGGCGCGGCCCGGTTCGCCCTTCAGATCAACGACTTCATGTGCAGGGGTGACGACATCGGGGGCACGGTCTCGGTCCCCGGACAGTCCCTCGAGCCGTTTCGGCTGGAGGTGTTCGGCGCCAATCCGTTCCGATCCGGAGTCGAGATGGAAATCGTCCTCGGGTCGACGATGCGACTCCATGCCGGCATCTACGGCGTGAGCGGCCGGCTGGTGTGGTCCGAGTCCGCGACGCTGGCCGCGGGGCGGCACCGCTTCCGCTGGGATGGACGGAGCTCCGCCGGCGAGAGCGCGCCTCCCGGCGTGTACTTCATCCGGGTGGAGAGTCCAATCGGTGACGTGACCCAGAAGCTGACGCTCGTGAGGTAGGTGGCGTTCACGGGGATGCGTTGCCGAGCACGAGGTCGTCAGCGTGCGAGCAGCGTGATCCGTTCGGTGACCACCGACTGCCGGGACTCAACCTGTACGAAGTAGACACCGGGTGCGACCGCTTGCCCCGTGACGTTCGTGCCGTCCCAGACCAGAGATCCGCCGTGCGGCAGGCGCTTGCCGTTCGCGAGCGATGCGATGCGACGACCGGTGACGTCGAGCACGCGGACGGTGACCGGTGTCGTCGATCGGGCGTCGATCCACACACGTGAGCCCACCCTCGACGGATTGGGATGGACCCACGGCGTACGGGCCGGCATCACGGGCTCGACGCCGACCCCGATCGTGACGTCGCATGCTGCATCGAGCAGCGTGATCCGTCCGTCGAAGCCGCCCGACGCGTAGACCCGCTCCTCGGCGACGGTGAGGAAGCGGGCGGGGGTATCCGTCGGGAGAAGCCCGACCGCTCGCGGAGCGGATTCATCGGAGACGTCGAAGATCTGGATGCCCGTGTCACCACCGGCGTAGAGGTGATGTCCCGCGAGCGTCAGCCCGTGCGCCTCGTGAAAGGCGCCCCCCAGGTTCCAGAGTGGGGATGCCGAACCCGGCGATGCGGTGTCGATCGCCTGGAGCGAGTTGATCAGGCTCACGAAGGTGACCGGGCCCAGATTGACCGGCGAGCTCGCCTCGAAGAGACGCATCGAGTCCGTGACGAGCGGCGAGGCGGGATCGGTCACGTCGACGACGTCGAGCCAGTTGCCGCCGGTCACCACCGCCACGCCATCGGTGACGTCCACGCCGTTTCCGGAGCCCGGTGAGAGGGCCGTGCTCGCGTGCAGCACGAGCGTCGCCGGAACCGCCACGTCGACGACGTGGAGGCTCCCGCCGCCGCCGACGTAGGCCAACCCGCCGTCCACGTCGATCGATCGCGGTGACGTCGGCAGGGCCAGCGTGCTCGTCACGACGGGTGCGGCCGGATCGGTCACGTCGACGACGCCGAGCCCCACGTCGGCGATCGCGGCCAGGATCAGGGGCCCCTCGAGATGCACGAGGTCCCGGACGTCGCCGATCGGTATGGTGGCCAGGATGACCGGGTCGTCGGGACTCGACCAGTCCACACTCCTGAGCCCATCGGTGCGGCCGGAGACGAAGACCGTCCCATCGAGATCCACGACCGAGCCCGCGAAGCCACCCACGTCGAGGGTCGCGTGTGGTGTGGGCAGCGGATCCCCGTCGAGGGCGAGCTCGAGGACCATGGAGACGTAGGAGCCCCAGTCGCCGCGCGCGACGGGCCGCTGGTCGACGACCGCGACGTCGTACAGCGAGAGCCCCTCGGGCAGCGGGAGCCGTGCCGTCACCAACGGCTGGGCGGGATCGGTCCCGTCGACTCGACGGACGGTGCCCCCGCCGATGGCGATCAGCTCGGCGCCCAGCATGGCGACGTCGGTCGCCGGCTCGAGCCACGTGCCGACGATGCCGGGATCGGACGGGTCGGCCAGGTCGACGACCCGGACGCCGCCGCTGCCGTGCGCGAGGTAGGCAGTGGCCTCCCCGGCGGCGAGATCCCAGATCGGGGGAAGGGGGGAGAGCGTGCCCACCTCCGATGGTGCCGCGGGATCGACGGCGTCGAAGACGACGAGGGCGTGGGTATTGGCGGTCACCTCGGCGCGGACGACGAGAACGTCTCCGACGACGTCCACGGCGAACGCGTCTCCCGGCACCATCGCATCCCCGGCCGCGACCGGAGCGAGAGGATCGCTCGCGTCGACGACGAGGAGGTCACCATTTACGATCACGTACAGCCACGTGCCGAGCTGCGCGAGGTCGTTCGCGTGATCCTCGAGGTCCAGCTCGCCCAGGGCGACGGGCGTTTCGGGGTCGCTCAGATCGGTCGTGAGGATGCGGTAGCGACACCCGTACTTGTCGCATCCCGAGACGGCGACATGGGCGAGGGTGCCGTCGATCGCCAGCCCCGTCACGGGGGCGCCGGCGTCGAACGAGGACACGAAGCGAGCGGCCGCGCCGACGTCTCGGATCACGACGCTGCCGAGACGACCCTCGTAGGTCGTGCCGTACAGGAGGAGGGATCCGGACGAGGCAAGACGCGTGATCGTCGAGCCAGTCGCGAACCCTCCCGCGAAGCGCTGATGGCTCGGAACGTCGACGCAGGCCGCATCCACGGACGCGGCGAATGAGAGCATGCCCAGCAGAGCGGCGTAGCGCGTCTTCAGGGGCGCCTCCCTCGCCAAACAGACCCAGACTTCAACGTTTGATGGTCGAGAGTATAGCTCGGCGGGGGCTCAGGTTGCGACGTTCGATTCTCGGGCATCACTCACCGGGACCATGCCGGCATCCCGATCGGGCTCGCGCGCATGACCGATGATCGCAATCGTCGGGGCGCGCTCCCGGACGCGTGCCGACGGACGTCGGACGCCGGCGCGCCGACCTGTGGTACCGTGCGAAGCGGTCGTCTCGGGTCTGAGCGCGCAGACGACGAACACGCGAGTCGTCGATCGACCTCGCATCACGAGATCCGAGCCCCCGTGGGAGTCCTGTGATGGAGCTGGCACTGGTGGGACTCGGGACGTTCCTCGTCAACGTCCCGTTCGGCTTCTGGCGCGGCGGTACCCGTCGCTTCTCGTGGCGCTGGTTTCTGGCCGTTCACGCACCGGTGCCCCTCGTGGCCACGATGCGCTATCTGGCCGGGGTCCACTGGAGCGCGGTCACGTTCCCCATCCTGATCGGCAGCTACTTCGCCGGCCAGCTCCTGGGCACCCGGCTGTATCGCGCGCGCGTGTGACCCCGGTGCCGAGCTCGGGGGCGCCCGGGACGTGAGTCGTCGCCGCCTCCGCGGCGGGAAGGCTCGCGACCCGGATCATCGCGGCGGGTGCCCGGGTCCGGGCACCCGCCGCGCTCGGATACGCATCGGTCGGATCGGGTCAGTGACCGAAGTGCATCTGGAACGTCACGAAGTCGCCGAGATCCACGAAGAAGCTATCGTCGAAATCACCGCAGGGACCCGGCCCGGAGAACAGTGCCGAGAAGAGCACGAAGTCGGCCAGGTTCACCAGACCGTTCGCGTCGATGTCGGGCGAGATCACCTCCGGGGTCTCCGCAAAGGCGCCGCCCGAGCTGAAGAACACCACGGGAGCGGTCACGCATCCCCCGGCGCGCACGTTCCAGACGGCGACACCATCGGGCCCCGTGACGGCGGGCACGATGGCCGGCTCCGCTGGATGGAGCCACAGACCCGCAGCCAGTGCGGGGCCGAGATCCATGAAGACGGTCTCGCCGGCGCAGGGCACCCCTGCGACGTCGAACGTCGCGCGGATCTCCATGTCGCCCGAGGGACACACCGACACGGAAACCGGGGGCGCGGTGACCCCGGTGCAGGCGGCGAAGGCGCCGGTGCCGGTGCTGACCAGCACGCAGGCGACGCCGATCGAGAGCAAGGTTCGAGCCATGACGATTCTCCTCGCGTTTCGAGTCGCAAGCGGGCAGTCGAACGGGTCCGTCGTCCGTGCGGGTCTTGACGATGGAGCGGACGGCCGGACGCCCGGTCATACTCAGGAGTGCGGAATCGGAGGAAGATCTGTCACCCCGGGGCTCCGGAATCCTCCGGGCACGGACTCCATCGGGCCCGGCCGGGTGCTCAGTTGCTCCCGAGCCGCCTCCGGAGCGCGTTCACGTCGGGATCGCCGGGCCTCAGCGCCTCGGCGCGATCGAGGTGAATGGAGACGGCCTCCGCGTCGCCGGTTGCGCTCGCGAGCTGCGCCAGGAACAGCCGTATCGCGACCTCCTGACCGGGAGCGGGATCGAGCTCCAGAGCGCGCGTGTAGAACCGGACCGTCTCGGTGGGATGGCCGGTCAGCCCGAGCACCGTGGCGTAGCTGACGAGCCCGCCCACGAGGCCGGCCGGCCAGGGTCGCCGCGCGTGTGGCGCCAGGAGCGATCGCTCGATCTCACCGCGCCGCGCGGCGAAGATGGCCTGCGCGCGACGGATCACGTCGGCGTTGCCCCGGCGGCGTAACGCGACGAGCGCGACCTCGTCGACGTACACGATCGACCAGCGCTCGTCCCGGAGCAGCCATCGCACGAGGCTCCGATGCGCGCCGAAGCGATGGAACAGAAGCACCGACTGGATGCCCCACTCGTCGGCGAGCTGCTGCCAGCGCGGTGGCTCGCGGAGGCTCTCCACGTAGCGCGAGAAGAACGCCGTCTCGTAGACCTCGGTCCGGCCGTCGATGAAGACCCCCTGTCCCAGGGGAGGGTCCCAGGCGAGATAGCCGCCGGACGTGAAGTCGTTGAACATGGGACGGGGAATGCCGGTGGCCCGGATGAACGTGATCGCGTCGGTGGGGAAGTAGTGCGACAGCATCCCGACGCCGAACTCGCGGGTCTTTTGATTCGAGCGATAGTAGTCGCCCCGTCCGACGAGGGCACCGCCGAGGCCCAGTCCGATCGCGACGGCGATCGCGAACAGGGGAGCGAGTCGCGTGGCCATGCGCCGGGTCGGCAAGGGGGCCCGCGCCGCCAGCGTCGCCGAGCACGCGGCGACGAACGGTGCGGTCGTCAGCACGAACACCGCCATGTTCCGGCGCGCCTGCACCGACAGGTACGCGAACGCGACGAAGACGAGGAGCCCGGCGAGGTCGAACCGCCGGCGACCGGGACGCGAGAGCATCGCGAGTGCGGATGCCCCCGCGACGACCGCGACGGCGAACACGAAGTAGACCCGGTACAACCGGACGGCCGTGGTGATGCCCGTGTTCGAGAACGGGCTGTCGAGCTCGGCAATGCTCGCGAACGCGGGGATCGAACGATCGATCCGGGACAGGAGATCGAGTGGGAAGAGCGCACCGGTGACGCCGAACGGGTTCGCCAGCGTGGCCAGGAGCGAGAGCGCCCCCACGATCACGAGCGTGCGGACCGCCACCCGGTCGGTGCGTCGTCCGGAGTCGCGGCGGACGAGCCGCACGAGCACCGGCACGCCGAGGTAGGACGCCGTCACGATCAACCCGAGCACGAACAGCGAGTGACAGTTGACCCAGAGCGCCATGACGGCCGGGAGCAGCCACAGCCGGCGCCGGCGATCACCGCGGGCGGTCAGGTGGATCCAGAGAACGACCTGGAGCAAGAGGAACGAGATCATCTCCGGGCGTACCGAGAAGCGCTCCTCGGCGACGATCAACCCCGCCAGCGCGAACGGCGCGGCCGCGATCGGGCCCACGCGAGGGATCAGGTTTCGCAGCAGCAGCGCGATGGTCAGCGAGTGGCAGAGAGCGGAGAAGACGACGAGCCACCCGGTGCCCCCGATCCGCGCGATCGTGTAGATCGTCACGTCGAAGAGCCACTGGACGTTCACCCACGGGTGATCGGGCACCGTGAACGACAGGACGTCCGTATCGGGGACCGAGCGGTGCTCCACGATCCACCGCCCCGTCGCCAGATGCCACCACGTGTCGTTGTTGTCGATCTTGCGCAGCCCGAAGAGCGCTGCGAGCAGAACGACCAGAACCGGGACCAGCAGCAGAGCGGCCCGACGGCGACGGCTCGTGGTTGCGAGCCGGTCGGGTCCGGCGACGTGTTCGGAGCGTCCACCGTCGTCCATACACGTCCTCGATCGGGTCATGCACTCGGCATCGCTTGTCCGGCGGGCGGCATGCCACCGCCCGCCGGGGATCTCGAACCGCGCGGATCGCGCTACTTCAGGAGCGTCATCGTCCGGGCGACGCTCCGATCACCGATCGTGATCCGGTAGACATACGTGCCAGACGCCACCGGATGTCCATCCGCATCCCGTCCATCCCAGCGGACGCGGTGCGTGCCCGCCGCACGACTCTCCGAGAGCAGCGTGGTCAGCGTCCGTCCCTGCACGTCCAGCACGTCGACACGGACGTGCCCAGGGCGCGCGAGACGGAAGGGGATCACCGTGTACGGGTTGAACGGATTCGGATGGTTGGCGAACAGCCGGTCACCGGCCGTCGCCGGGACGTCGTTCACCCCGACCACCACGTCTCCGAGCTTGATCAGCGCCATGTCCTGACACGGGACGGGGCCGCTGTCGGTGATCATCCCGGTCAACACGGCGTCACCGCCGGGCAGCATCGCGAGCGCGTACCCGCGATCGGCCTCCACGCCGCCGTATACCTCGCTCCACAGCTCGAGGCCGGTGTCGTCGGTGCGAACGAGGTACATGTCGTTCCCACCCGAACCGAACGACGCCGTGAGGCCGGCCACGAGGTAGCCGCCGTCGAGCAGCGGCATCACGTAGGAGCCGTAGTCGTCCGCCGGGCCACCGTAGGTCGTGTCCCAGAGCGGGTTGCCGGCGCCGTCGGTCCGGATCAGGTGAACGTCGGCCCCGCCCGCACCGTAGCTCACGGTGTAGCCGGTGAAGATGAAGCCGCCGTCCGCCGTCTCGCGCACCCAGGCTCCTCGCTCGTCGTCGGCTCCGCCGTAGGCGCGCGACCACTCGATCGCCCCGTCGGCGTCGACCTTCACGAGCGTGGAGACGAGATCCGAGCCGCCGGTGGCGTACGAGTGGCCACCCACGATGAAGCCGCCGTCCGCCGTCAGGTCCACGGAGTCGGCGCGGTCGTCGTTGGACGCGTAGTCCCACATCGTCTGCCACACGAGCACGCCGTCGGAGTCCGTGCGGAGGAGCCAGATCTCGTCGTAGAGCGGGAACCCACCGGTGTCGAAGGTGCCGGTCAGGATGAACCCACCATCCGGAAGCACCTGGATCGAGCGTCCGTGGTCGTCGAACGCACCGCCGTAGACGCGCTCCCACATCATCGCGCCGGTGGCGTCGAACCGGGCCAGCCACAGATCGTACCCGCCGGCGCCGGACGATCTCGTCTCGCCCACGATCACGAAGCCGCCGTCGTTGGTCTCCTGGACCTCCCACGCCCGGTCGTGACCGAGCCCTCCGTGGCGCTGCTCCCAGAGGAGCGCTCCGTCGAGGTCGGTCTTCACCAGCCAGAGATCGTCGTCCGCGTGTCCCGAGATCCGCGTCCATCCGGCCATGATGATCGCGCCGTCGGACGTGTACTGGACCGATGCACTCGTGTCGTCGCTGTTCGTCACGTTGCGGTGGCGCTTCTCCCACACGGAGGTGCCGCTCGCGTCGAGCTTGGTCTGGTAGAGATCCGATCCGGTGGCGGAGTCGAGGTCGACGCTGCCCACGAGGACCGGGCTGCCGTCGGTGGCGAACGTGAACTGATACCCGCGGTCGTCGCCGCTGTCGCCGTACGCCTGACGCCACAGCTCGGTGCCGTCGAGGTCGACCCGGATCACACACGCGTCCTCACCGCCCAGGCCGAAGGACTCGCCGAACCCCGTGACGAGGTAGCCGGCGGTGATCCCATCGTCGAACTCCACCACGTCGGTGCCGTAGTCGTCCCCGCCGCCGCCGTAGGCCGTCTCCCACTCGAGGATGCCCGCCGCGTCGGTCTTGATCAGATAGACGTCGGCGCCGCCGGCCCCGAAGCTCGTGGTGTAGCCGGTGAAGATGAACCCGCCGTCCGCCGTCTCGCGAGCCGTCGCCCCGCGTTCGTCACCGCCCGCGCCGTACTCGCGCGCCCACACGAGGAGCCCCGAGCCGTCGAACTTCACCAGCGTGGACACGAGATCCGACCCGCCCGTGGCGTAGGAGTGCCCGCCGCAGACGTACCCACCGTCGCTGGTGATGACGAGCGAGTAGCCACGATCGGAGTTCTCCTCGAAGTCCCAGCGGGATTCCCAGATCAGGTCGCCCAGCGCATCGGTTCGCAGGAGCCAGAGATCGTCGTAGAGCGGGAACCCGCCCGTGTCGTACGTCCCGGTCACGACGTAGCCACCGTCAGCGGTCTGCTCCACCGCGGTGCCGACGTCACGGCCGACGCCGCCGAAGAACTTCTCCCAGACCACATCGCCGGAGGCGTCGGTCTTCACGAGCCAGAGATCGTCCGATCCGGCGCCGCCCGACGTCGAGGAGCCGGTGACGATGAACCCGCCATCCGCGGTCTCCCGGACGTACTGGCCTCGGTCGTCGCCCGACCCGCCGATCTGGCGACTCCAGATCTCGATGCCGTCGGCGTCCGACCGCACGAGCCACAGGTCGTCGTGCGTCTGGCCGAGCGGGCGGGTCCAGCCGGCCATGATGTATCCACCGTCCAGCGTGCGCTGGATCGACATCCCCGCATCTGCGCTGTTGTGCGTGCAGCGGTACGTCTTGATCCAGTCCGTGGTGTAGTCCGCCAGCGCGGTGCTACTCAGTGCGAGCGCCAGGAGCGTCGCGATCAGCGCTCGGGGTCCGAATGCCCACATGTCGTACCTCCCGAACAATGAAACGTTGGAATGTGACCGACGGGCCGCACGGCGGACGGGCCCTGGGCGGTACATCGAATCGTATGGAGATGATCAGTCGGGCAACGATGTCGACGAGCGATGCGCCGCGGGCGACCCCTGTGTTGCCGCTTCCCGCCGGACTCTCATGCCGCAGACCGGAGCAAACATGATCCCGCCTGATCGGGTCGGGGAGGAATGATGCGATTGCATCATTCTGGGGGGAGATCCGGCACCAGCCGACGGTCAGCCCATCGGGACGGGTGGGCTCGGGAGGTCGGAGTGGACAGAATGCCCCCCGCCGCGTGCTCCATCGCGCCCTGAGCCGTGCCTGTTGCTCGACCGTGCGGATCGTCAGCTGCCACCGTTTCGCGGAGAGTGCGATGCTATACTCTCAGCCATGAACGTCCGTACGTCGCCTCGCGCCGCGGCTCTGCCGCCGGTCGCGGCCCAGGCAGCCTCCGGGGAAGCGCTACTCACCGTCAGCCGTCTCCCCGACGGGCCAGGGCCCGCACGCGCCCCGGAGTGGACGCCCGCCGACGTCGTCTCCGGTGCCCCGTTCGAGGCCGCGTTCGCGCTCCTGGGCGACCTCACCTCGGTCCCGGTCGAGACGGCGAGCTGGGCGCGTCTGAAGTCGCTCCACGGCCCACCGTCACCTCGCGGTGGCGACTGACGGTGGTCGGCTCGCGCCGTCCCCCGAGCGAGTCCACGGCCACCCTGCTCACCCGTGTGCGAGCCGGTGACGCCGCGGCACGCAACCGCCTGTTCGCCCGTTACCTCCCGATGCTCCAGGCGTGGGCACACGGCCGGCTGCCCGCGAATGCGCGGAATCTCTCGGACACCGACGACCTCGTGCAGATCACTCTCATTCGAGCATTGAATCGGGTGGAGGCCTTCGTACCGACCCGGGAGGGGGCGTTCCTGGCCTACCTGAGGCAGATCCTGCTCAACGCCGTGCGCGAGCAGATCCGCCGTTCCCGGAGGCGGGGTGATCAGGAGCCCGTGACCGAGGAGCTCCCGGGAACCGGTCCCTCGCTGATCGAGGAGCTCGTCGGCCGGGAGCTTCTGGCGTCGTACGAGGAGGCGCTGGTCACGCTGGACGCCCGACAGCGCGAGGCCGTGATCCTGCGCGTCGAGTTCGGATTCGACTACGGCGAGATCGCCGAGGCGATCGGCAGCCCGTCGCGAAACGCCGCACGCATGGTCGTGAGCCGCGCGCTGGTGAGGTTGAGCGAGGCGATGAACGAGCAGTCGAAGGATGAGGCATGAGTGACCGGGAGCGGCGTCTTCTGGACATCGCGAGCTCCGTCGCGGATCGAGCGGAGGTCGACTGGGATCAGGCCGACGACGGTGTGGTGACCGACGTCGTCAGACGCTTGCGGGACGTCGAGCGCGTCATGCACGGGTTCCAGACGATCGGTCCCGCGGCCGGGGCGGCGGGTGACGGTGAGCGTGGCTCCCGGCCCGCGCCGCGGTTCCGCTGGGGGCCGATCGAGGTGTTCGAGCGCGTGGGCAGGGGATCGTTCGGAGACGTCTACCGGGCCGTGGACACGCGGCTGGACGCCGAGGTCGCGCTGAAGATCGAGCGACCGGGCGCGTCCAGCACGCCCGCGGTTCGCGCGATCCTCGACGAGGCGCGGCAGATGGCCCGCGTTCGGCACCCGAACGTGGTCGCCGTACACGGGGCCGACGTTCACGACGGCCGCGCCGGCTTCTGGATGGACTACGTGCGCGGCCCCACGCTCGAGGAATACGTGAGCGAGCGGGGCGCGCTCCCGGTCGCGGAGGCGGCCCGCATCGGATGCGATCTGTGTCGGGCACTGTCGGCCGTCCACGGTGCCGGTCTGGTCCACGGCGACGTCAAGCCCGGGAACGTGATCCTGAACCCCGACGGTCGGGTCATGCTGGCGGACTTCGGCGCCGTGAGCGACCGGACCCGTGCACCGGCCGACTGGGTGAGGTCGACGCCCGTCGTCACCGCGCCGGAGGTGTGGTCGGGCGCGGCCGTGTCGCCGCGGGCCGACGTGTACGCACTGGGTGTCGTCCTCCACTGGATGGTCACGACCGCCTGGCCCGTGGACGGGGCGGATGCGGCCGAGATCGCCTCGCGTCTGGAGCGAGGGGATCGCGCCGATCTGGGCGCTCTCGCACCGGCGCTCCCCGGGTCGTTTCGGGAAGCCATCGAGTCGGCACTCGCCACCGATCCGGACGAGCGCCCGGTGGGCCCCGGCGCTCTCGAGACCACACTGCGTGCCTCGGTGCCCGGCGATGCGTCGTCGCCGGAGCCCGGTCGTTCCCGCGGGGGTACGAACCTCCCGATCGCGACGTCGTCGCTCGTCGGGCGGCGCGACGAGCTCGACGAGCTGCGCAGGCTGGTCGGCGATCACCGGATCATCACGCTGACGGGGACTGGGGGATCCGGCAAGACGCGACTGGCGCTGGAGATCGGCAGCCGTGCGCTGCCGGACTTCCCGGACGGGGCATGGCTGGTCGAGCTGGCGGACGCCAGCGAGGCGGACGCGGCACCGCGTCGCGTGAGCACCGTGCTCGGGACCCCGGACGCCCCCGCGGCCGCCGCGCTGACCGGACTCGCCGCGCATCTGGCCCCCCGACGGCTCCTGTTGATCCTCGACAACTGCGAGCACGTGCGCGAGTCCGTCGCGGAGGTCGTGGAGGCGATCGCCGGTGCGTGTTCGGCGGTGACGATCGTCGCCACGAGCCGGGAGCCCCTGGGGGTGGCGGGCGAGGTCCTGTTTCGCGTCCCACCACTGACCGTTCCGTCCGCGGAGGATGACCCGTGGCAGGCCTGCGTGAGCTCCGAGGCGGCCCGGCTCTTCGTGGAGCGCGCGACCGCGGTCCGCCGTGACCTCGCACTGACCCCGGACGTCGCGAGGGCGATCGTCTCGATCTGCCGACGGGTCGAGGGGCTTCCCCTCGCGGTCGAGCTCGCGGCGTCGCGCGCTTCGGGGCTTCCCGTGGAGGAAATCGCGCGCGAGCTCGACGGTCACTTCGGGCTCCTCGAGCGGGCCGGCCGCACCGGGAGCCACCGGCACCGTACCCTGACCGCGCTCATCGACTGGAGTCACGAGCTTCTCACCGAGCGCCAGCGCGCCCTGCTGTCCAGGCTCGCCGTGTTTCGCGGGGGCTTCGGGGTCGAGGACGCCCAGGTCGTGTGCGCCGGAGGCGACCTTCCGGCCGAGCTCGTACCCGAGCTGCTCGGCGAGCTCACCGAGCGGTGCCTGGTCGAGCTCGACGTCAGGAGCTCGCGTCGCCATCGCATGCTGGAGACGATTCGCGAGTACGCGCGCGAGCGCCTGCGCGCCGCCGGAGAAGAGGCGGTGACGGCGCGGCGGCACCTCGCCCGGTACACGTCGGTCGCCGAGGCCGCGATGGATGCGAACGTGCCGGACCGTGCGGCGGCGATCGGGCGGCTCGATGCGGATCACGACAACCTGCGGGCGGCGCTCCGCACCGCACTCGAGATGGGGGCCGAGGACCCGGACGACGGTGCCGCCGACCGGCTGGCCGCGGCCCTCGGGGATTACTGGATGCACGGCGGACACTGGAGCGAGGGACGCAGCTGGTGTCGGGAGGTGATCGCACACCGTCCCGAGACGTGCTCGGCACATCGCGCGGAGGTGCTGCGAATCGCCGGCAACCTCGAGTACATGTCGAGCAGCGTGCCCGATGCGCTCGAGTACTACACGGCGTCGCTGGCCATGTCAGAGGCGACCGAGGACCGCAAGCGGGCCGCCCGCGCGTCCATGGGGATCGCGGTCGCGGCGAAGGACCTGGGCGACCTCCCTCGAGCGCACGAGGCGCTCTCCCGCAGCCTGGCCATCTTCCGGGATCTCGGGGACCGAACCGGGGTCGCGCAGTCGCTGGGAAACCAGGCCCTGCTCCTGCGAACCGAGGGTCATCTGGAGGACGCGTACGTGCGTCTCTCCGAAGCCGAGGAGCACTTCCGTGCGCTGGATCGCCAGCTCGACGTCGCGAACTGTCTCACCAATCGCGGGAACATCGCCGACGACCTCGAGCGGATCGAGGAGGCGGCCGCCCTTCGCACCGAGGCGCTCGCACTGGCTCGCCGGCTGGGCAACCGTCACTACGAAGCCGCCGCACTCAATGCGCTCGCCCACAGCGCGTTCGCGGCCGGCACCCTGGAGCGGGCGCGGGAGCAGGCCGAGGCGGCGCTGGCCATCTTCCGCGACATGGACAACCGCGGCGAGGAGGCCGCCGTGCTCGGACTGCTGGCCCGGCTCTCGCTGGCCGAAGGCGACATCGAGCGCGCGCGGGTCCATCTCCGGCGCGCGCTCCATCTGCGGATCGCGCAGGGCAACGAGAACACGCTGGGCAGCACCGTCTGGCTGTTCGGTCATCTGGCCCTGGAGGATGGGAAGCCGGAGGTGGCGCTCCGGCTCCAGGCAGCGGCCCGAGCTCACTTCGTCGCGCTGGGCAATCCGACCTACCTGAGCAGGTTCTACGACTCGGACGCGATCGATGCCCGTGCCGAGGCGATGCTCGACCCGGAGTGTGCGGCGCGATGCCGGGCCGAGGGCGCCCGGCTCACGCTGGACGGGGCGATCCGGATCGCGCTCGCCGCCTGCGGCTGAGCGTGACCGCTCCTGACGAGCCGACGCCGAACGACTCGTAGCCCCGGTCTCCTCCGTGGATCCGTACTCCGGAGAATCCCGCGCCGCCGGACGCGATCATGTGTCGGGTCGCCCGCCGGGCTCATCCGACATCGCATGACGGAGCCACATCTTCGCGAACCACCACTCCCGCTGCACCGTGCGCCGTGAAAGATCGAGGACATGCGCGATCTCGTCCTCGGTGAGCCCGCCGAAGAAACGGAGCTCGACGACCTGAGCGGCGCGTGCGTCCTTCTCGGCCAGCCGATCGAGCGCGTCGTCGAGCTCGAAGAGATCCACGTCGGCCCGGGCGAGGACGTTCAGACGCTCGTCCAGCGTGACGCGCTCCCAGCCGCCGCCGCGCTTGGCCGCCGCGCGCTCGCGGGCGTGGTCGACGAGAACCTGTCGCATCGCACGAGCGGCGACCCCGAAGAAATGGGCCCGGTCCTCCCATCGCAGGTCCGTTGCACCGACGAGCCTCAGGTAGGCCTCGTTGACGAGCGCGGTCGGCTGCAGCGTGTGTCCGGGTCGCTCGCGATGCATCAGGCCGGATGCGAGTCCGCGAAGCTCCCGTTGCACGGCGGCGAACAGGCGCTCGGCCGCCCCGGGGTCGGCGTTCGGCCCGGAGGCGGCGCTCAGGAGCTGCGTCAGATCGGGCGGCTGTGCGGACGTCACGTCGTCGGTCTCTCATGGGGTGTGGTGTCTTCGCTCTCGCCCGGCGCGCCCGATCGGGCCGAGACGCTGCGGACGGAGCGGATCGAGAAAGGCAGGAAAAGTGTACCCGGCGTGACGCTTCCGGACAGGTTTCTCCGCAGGACAGGGTGGAAGGACGAAGTCGTTGACCCGTAAGTCTCTGGAATTCAGCGATCTCCGGAGATTCACCTGAACCGTGAGGAGATCCTCCATGTCGGCTTCCACTCGTTCGTCGGCCGTCCACGCCGCTCGGTGTCTGGCGCTTCTGTCACTCGTGGCCTCCACCGCCGCCGGGTCGCGGCAATCCGGGGCGAGCGCCTGCGGTCCGGACCGCGGGCAGGCGGCGCCGACCGCCGCCACGCCCACGGCGGTGGCGATCGCGGCCGGCACCGTGCCGGTGACCTCCGCCATGGAGATCCCCGACGCGAGTGCCGACGGGCTGACCCTGGGTCCGCTCCGCATGACCGCGACCGGAGTCGTGGAGGGGGTCTCGCTGTCCGTCTCGATCGCCCACGCCCATGCCGGGGATCTGACGTTCGCGCTGACCCAGGATGTGGATGCGGACGGCGAGCCGGACCTCACCATCCCGATCGTGATGGTCGACCGCCTGGACGGGCCGTGGGAGCCCGGTGCGTGTCCGGTGGTGCTGGACGGCGCGTATCTGTTCGAGTCGGATCCCGAGAGCGACGGATCGGGGCCGGGTGACGGCGTGACGGCGGCGAGGGCCGACGGCGACTGGTACCTGACGATCGTCGACGGCGCTCGCGGTGACGAGGGCTCGGTGTCGGCGTTCTCGATGACGGTGAAGACGGTGCTGGCGAGCGTCGAGCGCGCGCCCGAGTGGTACGCCGGCTCCGCACTCTCGGGGATCGGCGCCGCGTCCGGGACCTGTGGGTGTCGCGTGACGTCCGATTGACGTCGAGCGGAAAGGATGGCGGTGAGAGGCAGGCCCGATCGCGGGCCCGATCGCGGGCCCGATCGCGGGATGGCGGCCCGTTCGGGTTCCGGACGCGTGCTAGGATGGCCATTCTCAGCGTCGGGCCGAAGAGGCTCCGCGCGCATCCGGTTCACATCGGTCGAAGGAGTGAGTTCATGCACGCCCATCCGCACACCGGTCGACATGCGCGGTCGCTCGCCCTGGTCGGCGCGCTGCACGTGGTCCTCACCGCGGCCGTCGGGTCCGGGTCAGCCCATGCGGGAGACGTGTCGTACATCATCCGCGGCACGGCGATGGGGGTGTATCACCAGCACATCGACGTCTGGGACGACACCTATGCGGCCATCGAGGACGCCGGCGTCACCGTGAACGGGATCGTGATCCCACACGCCGGGGGCGCTCGCTACTCCGGAACGCTCGACGCGGCGCTGGTGCCGGGCGACCCGGTCGAGCTCGTGGTCGAGATCGGGGCCTCCACGGTGACTGCGACCGACGTCGTCCCCAACACCGCGGTCATCACGGTTCCATCCGATGGTCAGCTGATCCCCTTCGAGGAGCCGCTCGTCGTGGAGTGGACCTGCGAGAACGATCCCGACCGGTTCATCATAAGCCCCTACCCGTGCGACGGGAACTGCAACACCGACGTGGACGGCGCCCTCCGGAGCGCCGTGATTCCCACCGACCAGTTTCCCGCCGACGAGCCGGTGCAGATCCGCATCTACTCGTACAACGACGGCACCTACGATGGCCCGGCGCACGAGAGCTGCGCGATGGCGCTCCGCTACTGGCAGGGCCCGGGTCCGTTCGTCTCGGTGGATCCCGAGACGCCCGCGACCCGGACCTCGTGGACGAGCGTGAAGGCCCGCCATCGCGACGGCGAGTGAGCCCGTCGGTCCCGCGGCCCCGTCGGCGCCGGGCGAGGCACGCGGCCCCGCGCAGCGTCACCCTCCGGAGATGGCCTGATGAATCAGGATGCCGTCTCCGTCGCGCAGCTCGGTGGTCATGACGTCGCGGCGGGGCAGACACGCATCGTTGAGGATGCACAGGATGTGCGGTCGCAGCTCGCCCGAATCCTGGAGCAGGTGATGGCGCAGCGCCGGCGCCTCGGCGAACGCGGCCTCCAGCGCCTCGCGAATGGTACGTCCCGTCAGATCGAACCGGTGGCGTCCGGCCACGGCCGTCAGGAGCGAAGGTAGCTCCAGCGTCACCGACGGGACGCCCGCGCGCATCACACCACCGCCGCCGAGACCGAGTTCACCGGCGGCAGGTACTCCGAGATCGCCGACCAGCTGGCGCCGGCGTCGGCGCTGGCGAACACCTGGCCCCCGCCGGTGCCGAAGTAGATGCCGCAGGGGTCGTACGCGTCGGACGTCATCGCCTGTCGCAGCACGCTCACGTAGGCGTTCTTCTGGGGAAGCCCTTTCGAGAGCTTCTTCCATCCACGGCCGTTGCTCCTGGGCCGGTACACGTTGAGCGCACCGTCGGTGGCGCGAAACGCGTATCCTTCGGGCTGCAGGGGGATCACGTAGCACGCGTCCGGATCGTTTCGATCGAGCGCGAGTCCGAAGCCGAAGTCGTATGGGAGTCCGTCGTCGATTCGCTGCCACGTGTCGCCGTGGTCATCGGACCGGTAGACGCCGACGTGATTCTGCTGGAACAGCCGTCCCCGCTCGGTGGGATGGGCGAGCAGCTTGTGCACGCACGTTCCGACGGTGGTCTCCTCCGGGGCCCCGGTGTACTTGGCGACCGCGGAGTTGATCGGTCTCCAGCGCTTGCCGCCGTCGTCGGTACGGAACGAGCCCGCGGCGGAGATCGCCACGTACATGCGCATGGGATCGTGCGGGTCGACCTGGATGCTGTGCAGGCTCTGTCCGCCTGCCCCCGGCGACCAGTCCTTGCGGCTGGAGTGGCGATTGATGGCGGTCACCGGCTCCCAGCCCTTGCCGCCGTCGTCGCTGCGGAAGAGCCCCGCCGGGGCCGTGCCGGCGTAGAGCACCTTCTTCTCCTTCGCCGGACCCGGCTCGATCAACCACAGCCGCTTGGTCATGTCGAGCCCGTACTGCCGGGCGAACTTCCGGGCCTTGGGGTTGAGATCCGGCGCCACCGGCGGATGCTCGGACGCGCGGAGCTTGTCCCCGGAGATCGGCCCCGAGAACGCGTTCGACGCGAAGCTGAAGTTCTCGGCCGCCACGTGCAGTCGCGGCGTCCCGCGCGTGTCGATCATGGCGTGGTGAACCGTCCAGCCCTTCATGAAGGGGCCCCGTGTGGTCCAGCGCCGCCGCTGTCGGTTGGATTCGAGGAGAAACAGACCTCGCTTGGTTCCCACGCAGAGAATCAACTTGTCCGCCATTCGCAACCTTCCTCGCCACGACCGAAGTCGCCAAGAACGTGTGGGTGGGCTCGAGAACCGTGAGCGCGCGAGGCG
Organism: Candidatus Eiseniibacteriota bacterium; assembly: GCA_965224245.1. GTDB lineage: Bacteria > Eisenbacteria > RBG-16-71-46 > CAZAMP01 > CAZAMP01 > CBDCYW01. The sequence continues at coordinate 412,174 of OZ245046.1, forward strand.
CGCGGCGAGTCGGAAGTGTCCGATGTCGCCGCGCGCGATGCAACCGCCGCGCCACTCACCACCGCGTACCCCGAGCCGGGGACGCCGAGCAGGCGAGGTGAGAGTGCCGACTGTATACATGCCACCGGTCCGCCGCGGTGGACCGGACGACCGCGGCGGACCGGCCGGTTCAGTGCAGCCGAACCACGCGTGTGACGCGGGACACGCCGTCGACGACGGCGCGGGCGAAGTAGGTGCCGGGCGCGACCGGGTTGCCGTCGCCGTCCCGACCGTCCCAGCCGACGCGATCGAGCGCGGCCGGCGACGTCAGGCGCCGCACCACGCGACCGCCCACGTCCAGGATCGTCACGTCACCACTCGCGCCGGGGACGTGGATCTGGACGAGGCTGCGGAACGGGTTCGGCTCCACCCGGAGGCCGAGCATGCTCGAGCCGGAGGTGGGATCACCCGCGGCCAGAAGATCTCCCAGCGTGCCGTCGGACAGGATCTTCTTCGCGTGGACGTCGACGTTCGTGGCACTGATGGGGCGCTCGAACACGATGATGCTCGCGTCGTCGGTGGTCTCGCAGATCTGGGGTGCCACGTACGCCGAGAGTGACGACGTGGAGACGACCTCGCCGCCCGGCGTCCACTGCTCCACGCCCGCCGCGTCGTACGTCTGAGCCATGAAGACCGCGTTGAGCGAGGGCCACGTGATCACGGCCTCACCGGCGCCGTTGACGCGCACCCCGGGGCCGATGCTGGGCAGCCTGGGACCGACCACGACGCCGCCGCCCCAGCCCTGGGCACCCGCCCCCGACACGTGCGACAGCGCGATGACCCAGCTCCCGGCGCGCGTGTCGGCGTAGCCCACGTAGGCACCACCGCTGCCGTCGGCGGCCACGACCTGGCCGAACTTCGCGTTGGTGACAGGGCCGACCTCGAGATCCGCGCCGCCGTTCCACAGCGTCGCTCCGCTGGCGTCGAGGCGCTGGGCCTTCAGATCCAGCCACGTGGAGCTCCAGGTCACGATCACGCCGCCCTGTCCGTCGGCGACGATCTCCACGTTCGGGTAGTTGGTGCCCGTGGTGCTGATGGTGACGTAGCCCCACTGATCGACACCGGCGGCGTCGATGCGGCGCGCGAGGACCGATCCGATGGCGAGGTCGTTGACCACGAGGATGACCCCACCTGCGCCGTCGCTGGCCAGGCGCACGTTCCGCTCGGCGCCCGAGGTCGTGAAGAGCGCTCGCCCTTCCGCGGCCCACAGGCGATTGCCGTCCAAGTCCACCCGCTGGCCGTAGATGTCCTCCTGGTTGTAGCGACGCGTGTCGTTCCAGGCGATGAACGCGCCGCCGGCGGGATCGGTCAGGATCCGCGGCCGGTACTGCTGTCTCAGCTCCTCACAGATCTCGAGGCCGTCGGCGACCCAGAGCTTGTTGCCGGCCGCATCGAAGCGCTGGCCGTAGACGGCGCCGCTCGCCACGCGGGAGTCGCCCCACACGCAGATGACGCCGCCGGCCCCGTCGCTCGCGATCCGCGGATCGAACTGATTGGCGCCACCATCGCCGGCGAGCACGCCGTCGGGGGTCCACATCGCGTCTCCGTCGGCCGAGAGTCGCTGCACGTAGGTTCGATACACGCTGCCCCGGTAGTCCTCCCAGGCGACGTATGCGCCGCCCGTGCCGTCGGGGATCGTGTGGATCTTCCGCTGGTCCTGGGTGGCGGCGGTCACGACGTTGTCGACCGCGGGATCGGTCGACCACGTCGCCAGGCTCGGCGTGCTCGCGGCCAGGGAGAGGACCGCCAGGGCGATCGATCGGATCGGGACGGACATGGTTCCTCCAACGAAGGCTGAGACTCATGGCCCGGCTGGGCGAAAGGAGTCGGTCGTGCCTGAAGAACACCTCTAACCCGAGGAACCGCACACCCGATGGCCCGGAAACCCCGAGTCCGGCTCACGCCGAGCTAGAAGAGTGGAACGGGCACCGGAGACCGCATCGATCCGGGGCAATATCGAGATGTGTTTGGTAGAATGGATACGTTCGCCGTCCGGGACCGACGAGACCCGGGCCTGTTCTTCGAGTCGGCATCCTCGCCCGTGAGCTTCGCTCGCGTGATCCATCAGGAGTGCTCGATGACGATCTCCCGCGACGCCGGCAGGATGGCGGCTCTCGGAGTCTGCCTCGCGACGGTCTCGTTGCCGGGCCCGACCGCCGAGGCCGAGTGCCTCTCGTACCGCGACCGACTTCACGTCTCCGATCTCGTTCCGACCGGCTACACGCCGGGTGCGCTGGAGCGGGTCGGGACCACACTCTACCAGGCCGACGGTCAGCTGGGGCTCTTCCTGTTCGACGTCGCCGACCCGAGGCATCCGGTCGCGCTCGGCGCCGCCACGTCGCTCGAGCGGGCCTCGTCGCTCGCGGTCGAGGGAAGTGTGGCGATGGTCGCCGGACGCCTGGGCGGCGAGTACGGGTTCTTCTTCCTCGACGTGACGGCGCCGACGGCCCCGTCGATCCTCGGGAGCGTGATCTGGACCGACTACACCTCCAGAGGCGCTCTCTCGGGCGGTCGGGCCTACGGAACCTCCCGCGACGAGCTGATCGTCATGGACGTTGCCGACCCGAGCGCACCGTCGGTGCTGGGCACGATCGGTCTCGCCGCAGATGCCAACGCATTCGCCGTGGATGGCGATGTCGCGTACGTCCACGTGGAGGACACCGGGCTTGCGGTGTACGACGTCTCCGACCCGTCGTCACCGACCCAGCTCGCGCTCGTCGCGGAGCTGACCTTCGACGCGCGCACCGTGGCGCTCACGGGGGGAAAGCTCTGGGTCATCGATGACCGCCTCCAGGTCGTGAACGTCGAGGATCCCTCCCACCCGGTGATCGAGGAGACCCTGACGTTCGACGATCCCATCTGGGGAGTCCACGAGGACGGAGCGATCAGGTACGTCTACGGCGACTACGTCAGCGCGGCGCTCTCCGTCGACGAGGTCACCGGTGCGATCCAGGTGATTGCGTCGTGGGCGAGCCCCACGACGCTGGACATGCTCGTCGTCGACGACGTGGCGATCTCCACGGCCCCGCACTATGCGGGGCTGGCGATCACAGACGTGGGCCGACTCGTGGCCGCCGAGCCGATCGCCAGCTACGGGACGGGCAACCAGAATCGGTACTCGGCCATGCAGTCGCCGTACATCTACAAGTCCGACGCGGACGTGGGCCTTCGTATCATCGACGTCGGCGATCCTCTGCATCCGGTCGAGGTGGAGAACGTCCGCGACGTCTCGATCGATGGCTCGGCCGGGGTGGCCGTGGATGGGGACGTGGTGTACCTCGCCGCGGCGGACGGGATTCACGCGTTCGACGTGACCGATCCCACCGAGCTGCCGCTCCTGTGGTTCTTTCCGTGGTCGAGCAACGTGTTCGATCTGGTCAAGACGGGCGATCACCTCGTGTTCACGAGCCAGTCGGCGGTGGGGGTGCTGAAGCTCGGCGGTGCCTCGCCGGTGCTCGAGAGCGAGCTCGCCTACGACTGGGCGTGGAGCCTCACGGTCCACGGGGACTACGTCTACGTGTCGGACACCGCGGGCAGCGTGAAGCAGCTGGTCGTCCTCAAGCGCAACGCGGTCGGCCGGCTGGCGCTCTGGAACGTGGTGAACCTCGGCGTGATCATCCGCGAGATGGCGATCTCGGGAGACTACGGGTTCTTCGGCGGGCTCGGGGTCATGGACCTCTCCGATCCGGTCGACCCGTCCATCGTCGCGGGCTGGCCCGACCCCACGTCGTGGCTCTTCGAGGGAAAGGTGCTCCTGCACGACGACGTCGCGTACGTGTCGATGTTCCGCGACGGTCTCCAGCTGTTCGACGTCCGCGATCCGCTCGCGCCGACACCGATCGGTCGCGCTCGAACGTACCTGGCGGGGGACCTGCACACCGATGGCGACTACGTGTTCGTGGCGTGCGAGGATCCGGGCCTCATCGCGTATCCCACGGCCTGCGGCCCGGCGGTCGGCGTCGAGGGGGTCGTCATGCAGATCCCTCCTCTCGCGTCACCCAATCCTTTCCGGGCACTCACCACGTTTCCGCTGGCAGAGGCGGGGGGGATGCTCGAGATCTTCGACGTGGCGGGCGGCCGTGTCGTGCGGCTGCGCGCGCCCGTACGGGGAGATCGGGTCACGTGGGACGGTCGCGACTCTGCCGGACGCAACGTGCCGCCGGGAGTCTACTTTGCGCGGGAGCCCCGAGCCGCCGGTGGACGCACGGTGCGGATCGTCCGGCAGCCGTGAGTTCCGGCGCCTGCGGTGCCGACCTGCACTCGGGCGGCCGGTCGCGCGGACGCGCGCCGTGCCCTCATCGGAGCACCACGAGTCGACGAACCGAGCGGACTCCATCCACGAGGACGTCCAGGTAGTACACGCCGGCGGCATGGCCCGTGCTTGTCCACGTGATCACGTGGCGCCCGCGCGGCAACGGTCCGTCGTGGATCACCTCCACGCGCCGACCGGCAACGTCATGGACACGCGCACGGACATCCCGGGATCGCTCGAGGCCGATCGCCACGCGCACCCGATCCGACATGGGGCTGGGAGATGCCGGTCCGATGGTGAAGAGGCGCGGTGGATCGAACGCGGGAGGATCCGGATCGGTCGGTGTGGCGTCGTCCTCGCACTGGAGGGGTCGCACCTCCACGCGAGTCGGGCTGTTGCCGAGGACGAACAGGAGCTCGTCGGTCAGGCTCACGGCGGCGGTCACGTAGATCTCGAAGTTGCCGGTGACGGTGGGCGCGATCGGATCGGTGACGTCGAGTACGTGGCAGCGGGCGTAGGCGGTGGTCGGGTTTTTCTCGGTCACGTAGGCTGTGTGGTCCAGGACGCGGACGCCAATGGCCTCGTCGGGTGTCGGCCACGATGCGACCGGATCGGGCTCGGTCGGGTTCGAGACGTCGAAGACCAGGAGCCCGCCCAGGACGTCGGCGACGAGGAGATGCACCCCGGAGAGCGCCACGCCGCTGGCCGAGAACGGAACCTCGACGACGTTCAGGATCTCGGCGTTCGATGGGGTCTCGACGTCGACGACCAGAACCCCCATCCGGGCGGCCGCCACGTAGGCGATGGATCCCGAGAACGCGAGGTCGGTCACCGGCTCATCGAGCGCGAGCACCCGGGTCAGGTGCGGATCGGCAGGGGACGTGACGTCGAAGATGTGCAGCTCCCGCGCGCGAGGCGTGTCACGCTCGGCCCCCACGTAGAGGTGTGACCCTCGCACGGCGATCACGTCGTATCGTAGCGACGACGATCGCCCGCCGACGACGTGCGGGTCCCCGGGCGAGGCGACGTTCACGATCTGGAGTGAGAGGGAGTCCCCGAAGGCCGGGGTCCCGCTCACGAAGGCATGGTCACCCGACACGCGGATGTGTCTCGGTCTCAGATCCAGCGGGGAGTCACCGATCGTGACCGGGCTCTCGACGTCGGAAACGTCGACCACCTGGAAGCGGTCGTCGTCGTCTCCGACGAAGGCGAGACGATCACGGACGTCCAGCGCCTTGGTTCGAAAGGCAAACGTGCCCAGGACCGGCGCCGTGTCGGGTCGGGCGATGGCGATCACGTGTAGTCTCGGCACGTAGACCGGCTCGTACCCCTCGTCGATCACGTACGCGAACCCGTTCGACACCGCCACCCCCGAGGCCTGATCCGGCACCCAGGTTCCGCCGACGAGCGTCGGCGTCGTCGGGTCGCTGACGTCGACCGTCTCGAAGCCGCTCTGAAAGCCGTTGGCGAGGAAGGCGACGTCGCCCTGGACCGCGACGCTCCTGCCCGAGCCCGACTCGAGGTGGCCCAGAAGCGTCGGCGTCGTCGGGTCGCCGACGTCGATGATGTCGAGGCCGTTCCCCACGACGTAGGCGAGAGATCCCGAGACGACCAGGTCCGCCACAGGCCCCAGGTCGGTGAGCTCTCCGACGACGATCGGATCGGTCGGCGTGCTCACGTCGACGACGTGGAGGGTCGAGGAGCCGAGGAGATACGCGTACGTCCCCTCGAGTGCGACCCGGAACGTCGGGAGGCTGACGGTTTGCACGATGAACGGCGACTCGGGATCCGAGACGTCGACCACCCGGAGTCCCCAGCCACTGTCGGCCACGTACGCGAACCCGGACGAGACGGCGACGTCGACCGCGTCCCCCGGCGTCGCGACCGACCCCAGGGGTCGGGGATCGCCGGGGTCGGAGAGATCGACGATCTCGAGGCTGGAGACGTCGGCGACGAACCCGGTGGCGCCATCCAGCGCGAGGCCCGCCGCCCAGCTCGGTGTGTCCAGAGCCGCGAGGATCATGGGGTCGAGCGGGTCGGAGACGTCCACGACCAGGAGCCCCTCCGGGCCTCCGGCGACGTAGACGGTCTCATCAGCCGCGACCACGTCGAACGGCGCGCCGAGCTCCAGGCTGCTCACCCAGTGCAGGTAGCTCGCGTAGTCGATGCACTCCGCGACCGCCGATGGCGCGAGCGACCAGAGGATCGACGTGCCCACGATCCACGACCGCGTGAGCCCGGTGGCCGCGTACGTGCGCGCGAAGGGGATCTCGGGTCGGTACGTGGGGACGAGCGCGCGCATCACGGGCTTCAGCCGACGAAGGCGGCCCGGCGGCCGTTCTTCGCGCCGATGCCACGCACGGCCTCAGGCTCGTGGTGCATGGCTAGTCATACAGGCTCCTCAGCCCGCCCCATGTGGTGCGCTCGGTGGGCACCTCGCGACAGTCGCCGACGTCGATCGTTCCGAAGTACCAGTCGAAGCAGCAGTCGGCACAGCCGTCGAAGCCACAGACCACGACGCCGTCGGTACCCCCGGGCGACGTGTCTCCCACGCCATACTCGTAGGAGGGGCACAGGCTGAAGATGGCCGCCTGACAGTCGGCGACATCGCAACGCCCGATGCGGGGATCGCACGCCACCGAGAGCGTCCCGTCGCTTCCAGCATCGACGACGAGGAAGCCGATGCGCGTGAGCCCGTCGGGATTCTCGGTCACCATGCGACATCCGCCGGACCACTGCGTCGCGTAGCCGCTGCCGGAGGCGGGCCAGTCGGGCTCGGGAATCTCGGTCCCTCCAGTGCATCCGGTCCACGTGCCGACGGATACCGTAGCCGGATAATCGAGCCCGAACTGGATCCCGCCGATACCGCCGGGCGCCCCCGGACCAGATCCGTCGGGCACGCCGTCCACGAGCAGCCACGCATAGTTCGGCTGTCCGCCCGCGTCCACGAACGACGGCTGGATCGCGTCGCACGAGAGTGCGGCGTCGGCCACCGAGGCCTCGTTGCACCCGGAGTAGCTGGGAAGGGTGAAATGGACGTTGATGCTGTACGGAAAGAGATCCCGAGTGCCGCCTCCGGCCACGACGTCGGTCGACGCCAACGACGCGATCGAGGCCAGGGCGACGACCCCGCCGAACGAGAGCGTCCTCATCGCGTATCTCCTTCGCGCTGGAGGGAGTGATGTCCCACTCACCAATGATACCGTTCGAATGACCGTGAGGTGAAGGACTGAGCGAACGTTCACCCGCCGGGCCGGGTGCGAACGAGTGGCGATCCGGGCCGGGATACGACGGTCGCGACGGCGCGTCTCGATCGCACCTCTCGTCTATTCGGGGACGGCCGACCCCTCCCCGGCACCGCGTCGCAGAACGTCGACGAGGTCGAATCGTTCGATCCGAGGCGGCTCGGTGACCGCGTAGGCGGCGGGTATCGACCGGCGCAGGTCCGACTCGAGAAAGGCGGTGAGTGCCTCCTCGGAGTCCCACAGGTAGATGCCCGCCCACTCGTCGGCGTCGGCGTCGTACGCGTAGTACTTCTGAACGAGACCCGTCAGCGCGCGGAACTGCGGCATCCGCTCCCTGGCGCGCGTCACGACCTCCTCGGGCGGGAGACTCGACTTGATGCCCTTGACGATCATCATGATGGTGGGCTGCACGTCCGACATGTGTCCTCCTCGCGTCACGCGGCCGCTCGCCCCGACGCTTTCGTCGTGGCGATCCATCTCAGCCGATGCGACGTGCCGCGGCCCGCGCCACCGCCGGTGTCGGGCCGTCGCCGGACCCGGATCCTGGCAGCCTCGATCACGATCGGCAACGGTCGTGGCGTCGATCCTCTCCAGGATCGTGTGTGATAGACTTTTTGGGTTCCGGGAATCAGCCGTCGCGCCACGCCGAGGGAGGAGTCCGTGCGTCCGCACCGTGCACTCGTCACGTCCGGTCGGTTCGTTCTCGCCCTCGCCGGACTCGTGGGCTCTTCCGAGGCATACGCCCCGAACTACGAGTCCCCGCACGTCCACCCGATCGACGCCACGTCGACGCGGGTGCTCGTGATCAACACGCCCGACGCGCGCCTGTCCATCTTCGACGTGGTCGGCGACGACCTCGTGCTCGCCGACGAGGTGCGCGTCGGCATGGAGCCGATCACCGTCCGCGCACTCGACGACCAGACGGCGTGGGTCGTGAACCACCTCTCCGACGACGTCACCGTGGTCGACCTCGCCACGGGCTCGGTCGTGGCCACGATCGCGACCGGTGACGAGCCCGCCGACGTCGCGTTCGTGCCCGATCCCACGAGCGCGGGCGAGACGTGGGCCGTGATCTCGGTCAGCCAGGAGGATCGCGTCCTCGTGGTAGAGGCCGACGCGCCGTTCACGGAGGTCGCGTCGCTCGACATCCGGGGCTCCGATCCGCGCGCCCTCGTCGTGGACGGGACGCGCGTCTGGGTGGCGGTGTTCGAGAGCGGCAACAAGACCACGATCATCCAGCGCGCGCTGAAGGAGTCGGGACCCTGGTCCCACCTCGATCCGCCGCTGCCTCCGATCGTCCCTCCGCTGAATCCCGATCTGCCCGACAGCCTCCTGCCGGACAACAGCGTGATCGTCCGGAAGAGCGGCGGCGACTGGCTCGACGAGCAGGGCGGCAACTGGAACTCCGTCGTCACCTGGGACACCTCCGATGCCGACCTGGTCGCGATCGACTGCTCGGTCTCCCCGCCGGCGATCGGCGCCACCGTCTCCGGGGTCGGGACGCTGCTCTACGACGTCGTGCGCGATCCCGACACGGGCGATCTCTGGGTCATGAACACCGAGGCGCACAACGAGATCTACTTCGAGTCGAAGCTGACGGGCAACGCGGTGCGAAACCACATCACCCGCGTGAACCCCACGACGCTGGCCACGACCGTGTACTCGCTGAACACGCACGTCGACGTCGGGGCCCCGGGCTCGCCGACCCCGCCGAGCGCGCCGGCGCTACGGCTCGACTCGATCGCGCTCCCGAACGACGCCGTCGTCTCGGATGCGGCCGGCGCGGACGAGCTGTACGTGACCGGCATGGGAGGCACCAGGGTCGCCGTGGTCGATCCCGGCACCGGCACGGTCAGCCGCCGCCTTCCGGTCTCCCGTGGCGCGAGCGGGATAGCGCGGGTACCGGGAAGCACGCGCCTCGTCGTGGTCAATCGGTTCGATCACGCGCTGGAGCTCGTCGATCCGATGACCGGACTCGTGGGGTCGGCGGCCATCGGACGCTCGGCCTTCGATCCCACGGCACCGCAGGTGAAGGTGGGACGCGAGCACCTGTACTCCGCGGAGCACTCGGCCCACGGCACCTTCTCGTGCGCGTCGTGTCACGCGCACGGCAACTTCGATCAGCTCGCCTGGGATCTGGGCGACCCCACCGGCGAGCTGGTTCAGCTCGACCCCGAGGACAACGGTGGCGAGGAGATCGCCCCGTTCCATCCGCTGAAGGGCCCCATGATGACGCAGACGCTGCGCGGGCTGGCCGACCTCGGGCTTCTGCACTGGCGGGGGGATCGACTCGATTTCACGGCGTTCAATCCCGCCTTCGCGAGCCTCCTCGGCGGGACCGAGCTCTCGTCGACCGAGATGCTCGCGTTCGAGGAGTTCGGGCTCTCGATCGAGTATCCGCCCAACCCACTGATCGGCCTGGACGACTCGCCGCCGTCGGTGGTCATGGACGGCTCGCCGTCGGTGGGACGGGTGCTCTTCGACACCGAGAACGACGGCTTCTGCGTGGACTGCCATGCACACCCGCGAGGGACCACCGGGTTCGCGGCGCCGATCGACACCGTGGACGGTCTCGGCAATCAGCCGATGAAGATCGCCCAGCTTCGAAACCTGTACGAGAAGATCGGGTTCGAGAGTCTCACCGCGCAGGACAACAAGCTCGGCTTCGGCTACTTCCACGACGGATCCGATCACGACCTGGCCGACTTCCTCCTGTTCTTCCTCGGGTTCTACACCGCGCCGCAGCTCGTCGACATCCAGGCATTCCTGCTCACGTTTCCCACGGGCACGCACGGCGGCACCGGCCACCACTTCGCGGTCGACGAGACGAACCGCTTCGACTCCGACATCCTCGATCGGTACACGACGCTGGAGGCCGAGGCCGACGCGGCCCGACTCGATCTCATCGCGACCACTCGCACCGCCGAGGGGCCGCGGGGCTTCTACCGAAGCACGGGCAGCTATCAGAGCGACCGCATCGGGGAGGAGTGGACGTTCACCGATCTCTCCGATCTCGCGGGCACCGGCACCACCGTCTCGTTCATGGCGGTTCCGGTGGGGCAGGGCATCCGGATGGCGATCGACCGCGACGAGGACGGCTACTACGATCGCACCGAGCTGGACTTCGGCTCCGATCCCGCCGACCCGTCCAGCGTGCCGACGCTCGACGTGGACGAGCCCTTCTCGTCACTGTTGCCGGGGCTCAGCCGGATCACCCGCGCGTTTCCGGTTCCGTTCCACACGAGGGTGTCGGTGAACGCATACGTCGGGGAGAGCGGCTGGACCGACGTCTCGGTCTTCGACGTCGGAGGCCGGCGCGTCAGGCGGCTCGTCGGTGGCCATCGCGAGGCGGGGCGTCTGGATGTCCAGTGGGACGGTCGCGACGACGCGGGGCGGGAGGTCGCGGCCGGCACGTACATCCTCGGGCTCCGGACCGCCAGCGCCGTCCACGCGCGGAAGATCATCCGCGTGAACTGATCGGCTCCACACAGTCCACGCGAGCCGTCGCCGACAGGCGGCAGATCATCACCGTGCCCACGCCCGCCGCGATCACCAGCACCGGTGCGATCACGGGCGCCGTGTGGAGAATGCGGATCAGCGACGCCGCCACTCCGATCCACATCGCGGCCAGTGTGACGACCTTCGCGCGCGTCGGCATGCGTCGCTCGTGCGCCATCCGGATGTACGCCCCGAGATGCCGGTTCTCCACGAGCCTGGCGTGCAGGCGCGGGGAGCTGCGCGCGAACAGGTAGGCAGCCAGAAGCAGGAACACCGTCGTGGGAAGACCGGGAACGAAGATCCCGATCACGCCCAGCGCGACGCAGACGAGGCCCACGCCGGCCAGAACCAGAGACTGCGCCCGACGAACGGACGTGGCGGCGATGCTGGACTTCGCGGTGAGCATGGCGTCGGCTCCCTGGTGACGGAGAAGAAAGGACCGTGGCGCCCGGAAGAGGGCGCCACGGGGAGGCGCTGGCTACGCGGCCCGGCTCGCCGCGGCGGCGGCGGTCCGGCGCGAGGACTTCAGGCCCGGGATCAGCATCGGAACGCGACGGCGATACTGCCGGTAGCTGTCACCATGCTCGTCGATCAGGTTCCGCTCCTCGAGCTGGATGGCCACGAGGATGTAGGCGGTGGTCATGATCGCAAACAGGAGGTGTGCCGCCGTCATGGTCGGCGTGGCCCAGAAGATCATCAGCCAGCCCACGTACAGCGGATGGCGCACGATGCGATAGAGCCACGGCGTCTTGAACGTGGGATGCGTATACTCACGCCCGCGAAGGTGCAGCCACACCTGACGGAGTCCGAACAGATCGAAGTGATCGATCAGGAACGTCGACAGGAGAAGCAGCGCCCAGCCGAAGCCGTACAATGAGTACATGACGGCCTTGCCGGCCGAGCTCGTGATGGTCCAGATCGATCCGCCCATCGGCTCCCAGAGGGCGAACAGCGCGATGAGGGCCAGGCTCGAGAACAGCGTGTAGGTGGAACGTTCCAGGTGAACCGGGACGATCCGCGTCCACGCCCGCTTGAACGTCGGGCGCGCCATCACGCTGTGCTGGACCGCGAACAGGGACAACAGTCCCAGGTTGATCAGGAGCGCTCGACCCACGTCGGCCGTCGGCGCGTGATCGAGACCCGTCGGTACCGCGAAGTTCCCGACGAAACCGATCGCGTAGAGGAACGTGGCGAGGAAGACCCCGTAACTGACCACACCGTAGAGGAACGAAAGTGCGCGGCTCATCGGATTCACTCCAGTATTCGGGTTTGGTTTCTCTGACGGACACCCAACCGTTCGAATCCCGGACCCGAAACCTGCAACGGCTCGGGGCGTGCCCCCCCAGCCGACTCCGACGTGTATCACAAGATATTGCACTGTAATGAAATACGGCGGACGCCGGAGGCCCCGGAGAACGGACCCGGGCCCCGCCGGGGCGCCCCGGTGGCGATCGGGCGCGGTCGGGTTAGACTCCGTTCCTCGAGCGAACGACCCCCTCGCCGCCGGTGTCGACGGCATTCCTGCGGCGCGCCCCCCGGCGGGAAGAGAGACCCGAGCGTCGGGACGGACACACCTACGACGGAGGACTCGCGAGACATGGGTAGAGGCCGATACGGAGAGCGACGCGACGGCGTCCAGAAGATCTGGTACGTCGAGCGTCTGTGGACGCTCGCCGAGCCGCTGCCGGTCGAGGAGGTCGCGATCGCCGACATCCGGGGACCGGACGAGGTGACCTGGTTCCATCCGGACGGTCCGCATCCGACGTGTCGCGCGATCGCCGAGCACTGCCGCCGCATCAACGAGGTGGACACGAGCTATCCGATCCTGCTCACCGAGGACCGCTGCGTGTTCGACGGCATGCATCGAATCGCGCGGTGCCTGATGGAAGGGCGCGCCACCATCCGGGCCAAGCGGTTCCCGACCAATCCGGAGCCCGACGAGGTTCACCGGATCGCGCCGCCGGGAGGTGACGACACCGCCCCGGATGCGCGGTGAAGATCCACCACGCCGGTCCGGGTCGTTTCCTGCAACCGGGCGGCGTTCCGAGCGTATGCGAACGACATCCCCTCCCGCCCGGCGTCACGACCCGGAGATCTCCATGCGAATCGGTCTGATCCTGATGCTGTCCCTGCTCGTCGTCTCCAGCGGCCGCGCGATCGTCGTGCGTCACGATCGCGCCGACGCCGACTTCCTGACGTCGTCGGCGGAGTTTCCGATGGTGGCGCGGGTCGGCGCCGCGATGGGCACCCTGATCGCGCCTCGCTGGGTGCTGACCGCCGCGCACGTGGCCGACGGCGTCTCGACCGGTGTCGGTGACGTCCGCTTCGGGGACCACGCGGTCGCCGTCGCCGACGTCTACGTTCATCCCGACTACGCGCGCGGCGAGGACCATCGCGACCTGGCGCTGATCGAGCTGGTCGAGCCGATCGACGGCATCGTTCCCGTGTCCGTCCATCGCGAACCCGACGAGCTCGGGCGCCGGATGACGCTGGTGGGTACCGGTATCGCCGGCACCGGTCTCACGGGGCCCGCGGGAGAGGGCGGAACCTGGCGACGCGCTCGGAACGTCGTCGATGGAGTGCAACCGGGCTGGCTCTCGCTCCGGTTCGACGCACCGCCGGACGGCGACGACCTGGAAGGGATCAGCGGGCCGGGAGACAGCGGAGGACCGGCACTCGTTCGCGTCGGCGAGGCGTGGCACGTGGCCGGCGTGAGCGCCTACAACGACGGCGGCGAGCTGTGCCGGTACGGGACCGTCGATCACTACTCGCGAGTCGCGGACGAGGTCGACTGGATCGAGGCGGTCATGCGGGGTGACGTCGCCCCGGGACGAGCGCCGGGCGTGCTCCGGTACGGCAAGACCGCGGACGGTCAGACGACCGTCACCCGCGAGGAGATCACGAGCACGTCGGTTTCATCCCGAGAGGACGTCGAGACCTGGGACGTGGTCGCCGCGCTGTCCGCGAGCCTCCAGGACGAGGATACCGGTGCCTACGAGGCGCTGTTCGCGGACGCATACCTCGCGCGACGGCGCAGCACCGGGGATCCGCTCGCCGCGGTGCATGCCTTCATGCGGGACGTGATCGGCGTTCACGGCGCCATCACCGGGTTCCATGCGCTCTCCGGCGAGGCGTTCGAGATCCCCGAGTCCGCGCATCCGCTTCGTGCGGTCACGTTTCATCTCGCCGATGGCACATCGGGCTACGTCGGCCTTGCGATCGACGATGACGGCAAGATCGACCACCTGTCCCTGTTCGTTCAGCCGGGGATCTGTCGGAAGCCGCACCCGTGTCCACTGTCGAGATCGCTGGACGAGAGACGACCCGGGGGACGGTGACGCTCGGGGAGACGCAGGCGCCTACTCGCCGGAGGCCTCCTCGCCGGAGGCCCCCTGGCCGGTGATGTCCGCGCCGGTGGTGTCCGCTCCGGCCGCCTCGCCAGGCGCGGCGCCCGCCCGCAGGAGCGTGCCGATCTCTTCGACCCGCGCGATCATGTCCGGCGTCTCGGGATCGATCTCGGCCATGCGGGTCTGGACCTTCTCCTGGAAGCCCGCGAGCTCCGCGGCGATCGCCTCGTCGCTCAACGCATCGGCTTGAAGCTGCTGCAGACCGGTCTGGAGGGCATTGCCCTCGGCTGTGATCGTACGGGCGGCCTCTTCGTCACCCGTCTGACGCGCGTTCATCAGATCCTGCCCGAGCGACTGCAGCCGGCTCTGCTTCTCGCGGAGCTCGGGATCGGCGGCCAGCATGTGTCCCTCGACGCGGTCCTGTAGAGACGTGTACGCGGCACGGAGCGAATCGTCGGTCATCGCCCGTTCCTGAACCTGCGCCAGGCGCTGCTGGATCTGCTGATACTCGGCCATGAGCGCGCCCGGGCCGCTTCCCGCGTCGGGCTCACCCGGGGTGGCATACGGCCGGGAGTCGGCGTCGGCGGACGGCAAATCGGAATCGGAGCCCGAACAGCTCGTGAGGATGAGTGCCAGGAGGGACGTCGAGATCACGAGCGACGAACGCATGGGGATGACTCCCGTCGGTTCCGGAATGCGGACGCGACGTGAGTGCTCGCCCGGAGGATCGCCCGCGAAGACTCCGAGTGCCGGGGGAGTGTAGCGGATGCGGCTCGAGAACCCGAGGACCATCCGGGACGGTTGGCGGGCGCCGCGTCACGACCGTCCGCCGTTCGATTCCTCGCGTGGCGAGCCGCATTCACCGGCGCGACGTCGCTATCGGATCACGGTGACGGATCGAACGATGGCCGGCGCGCGCTCACTCGAGAGGCGCACCCGGTAGACGCCGGACGCGAGCCGTGCCGGCGGCCGCCACGCAACGCGACCGGTCACCGCCGGCGCGATCCCGTCGACGAGGTGGGCGACCTCCCGCCCCCGCGCATCGTAGATGCGAAGATCGACGGCGCCTCCGCGCGGAGCCTCCCAGCCGATCCATACGCTCTCGCGAACGGGATTCGACGAGAGCTGGAGGATCGGTGTCGACGGCGGTGCCGGTGCGTTCGTCGGGGCTCCCAGGATCTCGTCGCTGGATGCCGCGAAGTCGTCGAACACGACGTGGGTCGAATCTCGCGTGCCGTTGTTCTGAAGTGATAGCCAGACCCGTGCCTCGGCGCCCATCGTGAAGCTCTGCGTGTGAATCAGCGCGCCGTCGAAGTAGCCCGAGAGCGTCGAGCCCGTGCGCTCGATGCGAAAGTGACCTTCGGTGGCGGTCACCGCACGCGTGCCCGCCCAGCCGGTTGGGGGAACGACGAAGACGTGGACGTTGTGTCCGAAGTGCGACTCGTCGCTCCGGACCAGGCTGAAGGCCACGCCGTCCAGCGCCACGTTCAGCTGCACCTGGTTTCCCGGCATGCCGTCGATGCGATCGACCAGCGCCTCGGTGAAGAGAACCTCCACCGAGAAGTCCCCCAGGAGAGGCGGGCGAAACGACACCTGCTGGATCTGCAACGCGTAGTCGCCGCCGACCGGCTTCGAGATCTCGACGGCTCCATCGGTGTCGTCGACCACGTAGAGCGGTTGATCGGTCGAGAGCTCCCAGAACGCGGGGTCGAGCCCGCTCGCGAAGTCGTCGTCGTAGGTGTCCGCCGGCACGGGCTCCGGCCATGCCGTGGCCGCCAGCGCCAGCGCTAGCGCCACGATCACGAATCGCGTCGCCGGGTGACCCGAGCGGGGAGACGCAGGGGACGGAATGCGGCGGGGCGCTCCCGCCTGGATGAACGTGGCGTCGCGCCGAGCGCGCGGTCCGTCGAGATCGGGGCTCCTCGTCGGCATCGGAATCCTCGCTTTCCGGGTCGATCCACGGATGCGGGCGGGCCGCGTTGCCCGCCGGCGTCCGTACCAACGCCGGAAATCGGAGAACCGAACATGCGCGGGCCGAAGTCGCATATCCGGTTCCGGCCCAACGCTTTGGGGCGGCCCTCGTGG
Source organism: Candidatus Eiseniibacteriota bacterium (assembly GCA_965224245.1). Lineage (GTDB taxonomy): Bacteria > Eisenbacteria > RBG-16-71-46 > CAZAMP01 > CAZAMP01 > CBDCYW01. The sequence goes on from OZ245046.1 coordinate 428,640, forward strand.
CCCCGGTCACTCCACGCACACCGGATGGCGGTCACCCGATCGGTCGGAGTGCCGGATCACCGCCGGACGTGGGGCGATCCGGCTGCCGGCCGTGGCCGGGCGGCCGGATTGGGGAGCGAGGAGCCCCAGATGGGCAGCCCGATCCCGCCGCGCGCCACGAGGCAGGGCCGCACGGCCGGCACGTCACTTGCGAGGACACAGGTGACTGCTTAAAGGAGTGTATCGCATGTACCGAATGTCGCAGCTCGCCGCGGTCGCCACGATCGCCACGATCTCTCTGCCCGTAGCCGTCTCACAGGCGGCGGCTCCCCGCACGCCGGACGCCGACGATCCCGCGCCGCTCGGCATCCGTCTCGGCCCCGAGGTCGTCACGACCGGGATGTCTCTGCGAAACGGGCGCCCGCTCGTGGAGGTGATGCTGAACGGCGACGGACCCTTCACGCTGCTTCTCGACACGGGGGCGGGCGTGACGCTGCTCGGTCGCCAGGCGAGTGAGCGACTCCGACTGGAGTCCGTCGGTCGGACCGAGATCGGAGATCCCTCCGATGCCGAGCAGATCGACGTGGACGAGGTGCTGCTGAGCCGTGTGGACGTCGGCGACGCCGCCTTCCTGACGGTTCCCGCGGTGGTTCTCGACGATCCGGCGTTCTCCGAGCACCTCGGCGTGGACGGCGTTCTCGGCATCACGATGTTCCGCGACTGTCTCCTGACGCTGGACTATCCGGCCGAGGAGGTGCGCATCGAGCACGGGAGCCTGCCCGCCGACGGCGACGACATCGTGCCGATCCGGTGGGGCGAGTCGATCTTCGAGGTCGTGGCGGGGATCGGGGGCGACGCGCACGCGACCCATCTCGACAGCGGATCGCCGGCGGGGTTCACGCTCCCCGCGGCGGTGGTCGAGACGCTGCCGCTGCGGTCCGAGCCGGTCGTCGTGGGGCTGGCCCGAACCATCAACGGCGAGTTCGAGATCCGAGAGGCCCAGCTCGACGGGTCGATCACGATCGGTGACCACGTCTTCGAAGACCCGACGGTCGTGGTCCAGGATCGCTTTCCGTTCGTCAACGTGGGGCTCCAGGTGCTGCGCGACTTCGCGATCACGGTCGACCAGCGGGAGAACCGACTCCGGATGACGCGTGGTCGCACATCCCCTCCCACCTCTCCGGCGGTGGCCAGGGCCGAGCATGCGACCCCCCGGCGACGCGTGGCATCGGCGTCCGGTGGGGAGCCGCCCCGGCTCGGGCTGATGGCGGTGCCGGCCGACGGCGGGCTGCGCGTGATGGGCACCGTCCCGGGGCTTCCGGCCGAGACGGCCGGGCTTCTCGCGGGCGATACCGTGACCGCCGTCAACGGGAAGGCCGTCGAGGCGTATCCGAAGGACGAGCTCGGAGCGGCGCTCCGGTCGCTGCCGCTCACGCTGACCCTCGAGCGCGACGGTGAGGTGTTGAGCGTGGTCGTCGAGCCGCGCTAGCGATACCGGTCGTTCTCCACCGAAACCGATGATCCCGGCGTCGTCGGCTCGTATCTGGGGCGATCGCCCCGTCCCGAGCCGCGTACCGGTCCGCGCGTCGCGGTGCAAACCGCGAAAGCCGATGGGTACGCCGGCACCCCACATGCGATAGGATACCGCGCACGAGATATCGCTCCGCCGGCCCGCATCCGATGCGACGCTCGACGCTCGCCGGCCGGAGCAGGATGCCCATTCCGGATCGGACGCTCTCGAGGGACAGACGATGGACGCTCCCGGCCGGGGTGAAGAACGTCGTGTGGGTCTGTATCTGGCGGCCGTGGCGGTGACCCTGCTCGCCGGCTACGTGCTCACGCTGGCGCGGGTGCACACCTGGGATGCGATCGCCTACACCGCGAGCGTGAACGGTTCGGCGCTGGGTGGGCACGACTATCAGTCGACCGAGCGGTTCCATCCCCAGCACCTGCTGTTCGTGCCGTTCGCCCAGGGGGTTCGCGCGCTCCTGGGCCTGATCGGTGTCGAGAGCCACGACCCGTTCCTGCCCATCCAGCTCATGAACGCGCTCTTCGGCGCTGCCGGCGCGTGGCTGCTGGGGCGCATCGCGTGGCGGCGATCGGGTCACGTCCCGACGGCGCTGGCCATCGCCACGCTCTACGGGATGTCGAACGCGGTGTGGATGTATTCCACGGACGTCGACGTCATGCTGCCCACGCTGTTCTTCGCGATCCTCGCCACCTGGCTCTCGTTGGGTCGCTCGCGGGGCCGGTGGATTCTCGTGGCGGTCACGGCGGCCGCCGCGGTGACGATGCATCAGGTCGCGATCCTGTTCTGTGCGTCGATCCCGCTGATCGAGCTCGCACCCGGGGGCGGCCGCGACGCCGTGTCGCGCGCGGTGCGGCTGGCGATCGGGATCGCGCTCCTGGTGGTCGGTGCGTACGTCGCGGTGACGGCGATCGCGCTCGGACTTCCGCTGCGTGACGCCGCCGCGTGGAGCGTGTCGGCCAGCGCGCCCGCCGAGCTCTTCTCGACACCCCTTCGCTGGACGCTGATCAACGGCGCGCGCACGTTCCTGAACGCATTCGTCGCCGTCAACGGCCTCCCTCCGATGCGGGCGCTCGTCGACGACGTGCGCGGCCTCTCGCTGCTGGTCGCCGCGGGCGTGGGATCGGCCGGTGTCCTGGTGATGTTCCTGCGCGTGGCGGTCTCGATCCCGCGACTGGTCACGTCCGGTGCCCCGCTGCCGCGCGTCTGCATGGTGTGGCTCGCATTCCTGGTCGCGTTCATCCTGTGGTTCCAGTCCGACAAGCTCGATCACTGGATCTACGCGGTGCCGCCGGTGCTCCTGCTCACGACCGAGGCGCGGCTGCAGCCCATCCGGTACGGCCGGTTCCTGAGTCACCTACGCTGGATCACCTGGACCTTCCTGGTCGCCGTGCTCTGGCTCAACCTCGCTCACGGGGCGCTCCCGCGCCGGAACGAGGCGACCGCCCGCTATGCCGGGGCCGTGGAGTGGACACGTCGCCTGGCGGAGCCGGGTGACGTGGTCCTCTACGACGGGACCGACTACCGGCCCATCGTGCACCTCGCCGTCCCGTTCTTCACCGGCGTCGATCTGATCGACTTCGCCAGCACCGACGTCGACGAGGCGCTCCATCGGGTGTACGACGCGCTCGCGAGAGGACATGCCGTGTACATCACGATCGAGCACGCGCCGCTGGACCTGATGGTGGCGCTCGAGCTCCAGGGCGTGACGGTGGGGGAGCCGGCGGCCGACCATCCCCTGGCGTTTCGTCTCGACCTGGCCGACGATGACGGCGCCAGCGATCACTCCCGTCGGCCGATCCAGGAGAGCCCATGAGGTGGCAGAAGCTGATCCCGATCCTGCTGTTCGCCGTGGTGATCGTCTACCTGATCCGGGCGCTGCCCGGGAGCTTCAGCACCGACCTGTCGCGGATCGGATCCACGCAGGTGACCGTCGTCGCCGTCCACGACCTCAACCTGGTCGCCAGCACGCGCATGATGAGCACGCTGGACCGCGCGAAGGACCGCTTCGACGAGCGGGTGCTGATCCTCGTGGCCGACGTCAACACGCGAAATGGCCGTGCGTTCGCCGAGAATCACGCCGCGCCTCCGGCCACGCTGCTCGTGTTCGACGCCGCCGGCGAGAAGATCGACACGATCAGAGGGGACGTCGACGACGCGGAGGTCGCCGAGCGGGTCGGCCACGCGTTCGCCACGACGACGTCGTCCCCGGTGATCCCGTGAAGACGATCGGCATCCTCGGAGGCTTCGGACCCGATGCCACGATCGAGCTCGAGCGACGGATCCTCGAGGAGTCCCGGCGGCGCATTCCGCCGGCCCTCAACGGCGGCTATCCGCCCGTGGTCACGTTTCACCTGCGGCACCCGCCGGTTCGACACGAGCACGGAGCGCCGCCCGCGGGACCGCTCCGCATCGACGATCGCGTGCTGGAGGCGGCCCGCCGGCTCGGCGCGCTGGCCGATCTCCTGATCATCGGGGCGAACGCGCCGCACCTCTTCGCCGACGAGATCGCTGCCGCAGCCGGTTGCGAGGTCGTCAGCATGGTGGACGTCGTGGTCGAGGAGATCCGACGGCGCCCGGTGGCTCCGGTCGGCCTCCTCGGGCTCGGGGTCCCGGAGGCCTACGTGAAACGGCTCGACCGTGAGGGGATCGCGACCGTCGTGGCCGATCCCCAGGCCCGGCGGGACCTCGACGAGGGCATCCTGCGGACGCTGGAGGGTCGCACCACGGACACACACCGCGAGGCGGCCCGCGAGGCGGTGCGGTCGGTGCGCGCACGGGGGGCGCAGGCGACCGTCCTCGGGTGCACCGAGATCCCGATCCTCCTGGCCACCGGGGCCGTCGCGCCGGATCTGATCGATCCCGGCCCGCTCGTCGTCCGCGCGGCCGTCGCACGCGCGATCGACGAGAGCACCGCTTGACCGGATCCGCCGTCTCCTGCACCATCGTCCGCCCCTGTCCAGCCCCGACGACGTCCGGCGTGCCGATCGGCGCGCCCCCAGCGAGGTGAGTCTCCCGGCATGATCTCGGTATCCGGTCTCGAGAAGAGCTACGGCGCGAACGTGCTGTTCTCCGGCGTCACGTTCCTCCTCAATCCGGGTGAGCGCTACGGCCTCGTCGGCGCGAACGGATCGGGGAAGACGACGCTGCTCCGGATCCTGTGCGGCGACGAGGAGCCCACCGCGGGGACCGTCTCGATCCCCAAGCGCCTCGAGCTGGGGCTCTTGCGCCAGGATCAGTTCCTGTACGAGGACGAGGAGATTCTCGGGGTCGCGATGCGCGGAAACCCCGAGCTGTGGGAGGCGATCGTCGAGAAGGAGCGGCTCTTCGAGCACGAGGGCGATGCGTTCGACACAGAGCGGTTTGCCGTGCTGGAGGAGACCATCCAGCGACACGACGGCTACGCGGCCGAGGCGAGGGCGGCGGAGATCCTGGAGGGCCTGGGGTTCCCGGCCGAGGTCCACCGGAGACCGATGTCCTCGCTGTCGGGCGGGTTCAAGCTCCGCGTGCTCCTGGCGCAGGCGCTGGCCGGACAGCCCGACGCGCTGCTCCTCGACGAGCCGACCAACCACCTGGACATCCTGTCGCTGCGCTGGCTGGAGAAGTTCCTGCGCGAGTTCAAGGGACCGCTCGTGGTGATCTCACACGATCACCGGTTCCTGGACAACGTCGTCACCCACATCCTCGACGTCGACTACCAGACCGTCACCCGGTACACGGGCAGCTACACCGACTTCGAGCGCCTGAAGCTCGAGGAGCGCGAGCGGCGCGAGAAGGAGATCCAGAAACGCGAGCGCGAGATCGCCCACCACCAGGAGTTCGTCGACCGGTTCCGCGCGAAGGCGAGCAAGGCGCGCCAGGCTCAGAGCAAGCTGCGGTTCATCGAGAAGCGGTCGGAAGAGCTCGTCGAGCTACCGCAGAGTTCGCGGCGCTACCCGGTGTTCCGGTTCGCGCAGCGGCGTCCCAGCGGCCGGGACGTGCTCCGGATTCGCGGCATCGAGAAGTCCTACGGCGAGAACCGCGTGCTACACGGCGTCGATCTGGAGGTGCGCCGCGGCGATCGGCTGGCCATCATGGGACCGAACGGCATTGGCAAGTCCACGCTCCTCAAGATCGTCATGGGCGACCTCGCGCCCGATGCGGGCGAGGTGGAGTGGGGCTACGAGACGCACCCGAGCTACTTCGCACAGGATCATCACGAGCAGTTCGACCAGCCGAAGCAGACCGCCTACGAGTGGATCTCCGGGTGCTGTGAGGGGCAGACCACCGGATACGTCCGAAGTGCGCTGGGACGCGCGCTGTTCTCGGGCGAGGACGCCGAGAAGCGTTTGGGCACGCTCTCCGGCGGCGAAGCGGCGCGGCTCGTGTTCTGCCGGATCTCGATGCAGATGCCCAACGTGCTGGTGCTCGACGAGCCCACGAACCACCTCGACCTCGAGTCGATCACCGCGCTCGTGGATGCGTTGAAGGACTACGACGGCACGCTGATCCTGGTCTCCCACGATCGGTGGTTCATCTCGCGTCTGGCCACGCGGATCGTCGAGATCTCGGCCGCCGGCATCCGGGACTACCGGGGGACGTACGAGGAGTACGTGCACGCGTGCGGCGACGATCATCTGGACGTCGACACGGTCGTGCTCGCGGCACGGCGCGAGAAGCGATCGGCGAGACGCCGCAAGAGCGCCGGCGCGAAGTCCGATTCGACGAGCTGACGCCCGGCGGGGCCGCGCCTCGCCGCACACCACTCGGCCATCCCGATCCCCTGTCGCGAGTCTCCTCTGGATGTGTGCCGGGAGAGGTCTATGATGGGGCACCGAGCGAGGACGTCGCGGCCGCGATCGACGCTCCGTCGTGCGGTCACGCGACGTCCAGAGCCAACCTCTCAACGATCGCGGAGGACGCCATGTACGCGACGGGGATCACGCCGCGCGCTCTGAGCGGGCTTGCGCTGGCCGGGTTGATCTGGGTGGTGGGCTGTTCCGGTGGTGGCGGAGGCGACGCGCCGCGAGACGCGACGCCTGACACCCGGGCGATGGACACCGACGTGTCGGCGCCGGTCGACACCGATGTGTCCTCGCCGCCGGCGTCTCCGCCCGGTGCGACGTCCGCCGAGCTCTCCGATGCGACGTTCGGGGACACCAGCCCCTCGGAGCCACCCCCGGATCCGCGGGCCGGGTCGACGCACGAGCCGTCGGCGAGTGACGACGTGGCGCCCGCAAGCGACGACGTGGCGCCCGCAAGCGACGACGTGGCGCCGGAGAGCGACGGCTCCGCACCGGCGAGCGAGGACGCCGCAGATCAGGCGGCGTCGGTCTCCGACGGTTCCGCCGTCGACGGCCCGGTGGCGGTGGCCGACACCAAGCCGGGGCTCACGCGCATCGGGGCGGTCAAGTGCAAGATCTGTCACAAGGTGCAGTACGCGTCGTGGGCGGAGTCGGAGCACGCCCTGCGCACGCCACCTCTCGACTGCGAGTCCTGTCACGGCTCGGGCAGCGAGTACAAGAAGAAGTCGATCATGCAGGATCCGGAGCTCGCGCGTGCCGCAGGCCTCGTGATTCCCGACCGGTCGTTCTGCACGGGCGGCCCGTGTCACCAGGACGGGTGGGAGGACGACATGATCGAGCGCGCGCACGCCCACGCGACCGAGGACGATTGACGTACCCTCGACGCGGCGGCAGCCCCCTTCGCGGAGGCCGCCGCACCGACGAGACGAGCCGGGTCTAGAGCCTCCGGCGCCTGACGCCGGCCGCTCCCAGCGACGTCATCAGCACCCCCAGGACGGCCGCCAGCGCGGGACCCATCGCCGGCGCCCGGACCGAATCGACGCCGGCGGACACGATGGCCGGCGCGGTCGCGTCGTCTCGCACGAAGCGATGGAACGCCTGGCCCTCCGGATCGCCGCGACTGCCCGAGAGCACGTAGGCCTCGAAGTAGATGGGTCCCGCCGATGACGCCGGTGCGGTGAACGCGAACGTGTGGGAGGTCTGCGTTCCATACCCCGTCGTGTGCGTGATCGCGGCCCCGTCGCAATCCAGCGACCAGGGTCCCGTGATCGACGTCGTACCGTCCGGGGTCCAGGTCCCCACGTGAGTGCCCGCCGCATCGACGGCCGTGACGACGACGCCGGTGTGCGCAGCGCCGGACAGGGTCACCTGGATCGGGTCGTTCGGCCCGTACGTGGACACGTCGGTCTCGAGCAGGAACGGTCCCGGGTTCTGGTTCAGGGTGCGGCTGCCCATCGCGGTGATCGTCGAGAAGTCGGGCTCGATCTCGCAGGTCCCGGAGCCGGACGCGAACGCCCCGGCGCTCGCCACGCATCCGGCGGTCAGCACCGCGCAGGCGATCAGGCTCGATACGGCTCGTCTCATGGATGCTCCTTCGTTGCAGTGTGAGTCGTGGAGCTGACGCAGGCGCGACAGCCGGCTTCGTCGCAGCAGATTCCGGTCGGAAAGAACCAGCCTCCCGCCACGTGTCCCACGATCGGGTACTTCGCGAGGAAGACGCCATCGAAGAGCTGGTCGAGCGCGCGGATCTGCGCCTCGTCCAGGTCGTCGCATCGGTCGCTGAGGTCGTCGGGCTCCATCGACATCCTGGCCACGGCGCAGCTGGCATCGCGTCCGGCCAGGAGGTGGTAGTGCCCCCCCGGCACGTAGAAGTCTCGTCCCTGGCTCACGTCGAAGACGATGCCCCGGAGCGCCACGTAGATCGGGAGGTCGGGGTCGGTTCCGTCGTAGGCCGAGAGCGCCTCCGGGGTATACGCCGCCCTGGCCGCCTCGGCGAGTCGCTCGGGCGGGAGGTCGGCCTGGCTCGAGACGGACGTGAAAACGAGCAGCGCGACGATGAATGCGGAGATTCGGAGCGGCACCGAAGGAGAATACGACGAGACCCCGGCCGAGAGGAAGCACCGAGGCCGTCGGACGGCGCCGCGGAGTGCCACCCGGGCCGCGGGCTCATCGGCCCGGGCGGAGCACGCGCTCGACGATCGTCTCCACGGGGACGCTCCGTGCGGACTCCCACCGGTCCTCGAACGCCTCGTTCCCCAGCGCCGCGCGGGCCGCGGCCAGACACAGCTCGCGCTTGTGCTGCGCGTGCGTGGTCAGGGGAAACGAGACGCGCTCGCGGATGGTGTCGGCGGCGGAGAAGAGCTCGATCGCTCGCTCCATCTCCCCGCGGACGCTGGCCACGACGCCGAGTCCCTCCAGCGAGACCGCCAGCCCCATGAGATCGGTGATCTCGTGACGGATCCGGAGGCTCTCGGCGAGCATCTCGGTGGCGTAGTCGAGGTCGCCCTCCTCGGTCGAGACGTATCCCAGGCCGCAGAGCGCATAGGCCATGCCCGCGGGGTCGTCGGCTTCGCGGCTCCGGGCGAGGCTGTCGTCGAGCTGGGACCGCGCCAGCACGGTGTCGCCACGCAAGTACGAGATGTAGCCCAGTCCGCTCAGCGCGTGTCCGACGCCCCGCCGATCCCCGAGCTCCTCGCGGATGGCCATGGTCTCGGAGTAGTCGGCGTACGAGTCCGCCCACCGCTCCTCGCCGAATGCCTGAGCCCCCCGGCTCTGGAGGACGACGGCGATGAAGCGCCGATCGCCGACCTCCCGGCCGATCGAGAGCGCGCGGTCGATCAGCTCGTGTGCACGCTCCCGGTCGCCCTCGCGCGACGCGATCTGCGACAGGTTGAGCAGCGCGCTGGCCTCGTTCGAGAGGTCGCCGATCTCGCGTGAGATCTCGAGGTTTTCCTCGTAGAGCACGCGAGCCCGATCGAACTCGCACAGCGCGATCGCCACCATGCCCAGTGAGGTCAACGAGGTCGAGATCTCCTGCGTGTTTCCGAGCTCGCGCCGCACGGCCAGACATTCCTCGTATCGCGACCGGGCGGCGAGGAAGTCGCCTCGCATCTGCGCGAGGTGTCCGAGGTTGCTGAGCGCCGTGGCCACCGTGCGGCGATCGCCGAGCGCCTGACCCATCGACAGGCACTCCTCGAACAACCTCTGCGCCTCGGCCAGGTCGTTGTCGATCCGGGCGATCGTCCCCGCCCAGCTGACGCATGACGCGCGCGAGAGCGTCAGCGCCGCCGCCCGGTCCGCCTCGAGGGCGCGCCTGAGGAATCCACGACCCTCCTTCCAGTGGCCCCGGACCGCCCAGAACCGCCCCAGCGCGGCGGCCAGGCGAAGGCCGGTGTCCGTGTCGTGCTCGAACGCATGCCGGAGCGCGCGGCGAAGGTTGTCGTGCTCCCGCTCCAGCGTCGAGAGCCACTTTCCCTGATCGGGTCCCCGGAGCTCGCGCTCGGCCCGCTCGGCCAGCTTGGTGAAGGCCGCACAGTGTCGCGATGCGATCTCGTCCAGCTCGCCGGCGTCGCGCATGCGATCGAGCGAGTAGGCCTTCACCGTCTCCAGCATGCGATAGCGTGCGCGGCCAGGCGTCCTCACCACGTCGACGTCCACCAGCGACTTCTCGACGAGCTGGGTGTGCAGATCCAGGATCTCCCATCCCTCGATCTCGCTCCCCGCGCAGACGGTCTCGGCCGTCCGGAGCGTCCAGCCGCCGGCGAACACGGCCAGCCGGCGAAGCAGTACCTGCTCGTTCTCGTCGAGGAGCTGATGGCTCCACTCGATGGTGGCCAGCAGCGTCTTGTGCTGTGGGAGCGCGCTCTTGCTCTTCGACGTGAGGAAGCGGAAGCGATCGTCCAGCCGCTCGGCGATCTCCTCGATCGTGAGGACCGCGACGCGAGCCGCGGCGAGCTCGAGCGCCAGCGGGATGCCGTCCAGACGCCGGCAGATCTGAACGAGCGCCGGCACGTCCTCGGGCGCCGGATTGAAGTCCCGTCGGGCGATCCGTGCCCGGTCCAGGAAGAGCCGCACCGACTCGGTCTCGATGACGTCCGAGAGCGACTCGTCGCCGGTCGTGTCGGGGAGGCCGAGCGCGGGGGTCTGGTAGATCGTCTCACCGTCGATGGACAGGCGCTCGCGGCTGGTGGCCAGGATGCGGACGCCGGGACAGGAGCGAAGGACGAGGGTCGCCACGTCGGCGACCTCGGCGATCACGTGCTCGCAGTTGTCGAGGATCAACAGGAGGTGCCGGTCACGCAGGAACGACAGGATCGACTCGGCCACCGACTGCCCCGGGTGCTCCCTCAGGCCCAGTGCCGCCGCGATCGCCGGCTTCACCGACGCGGGATCCGAGATCGGAGCCAGCTCGACGAACCACGCACCGTCGGTCCACTCGGCGATCCCGGTCCTGGCCACCTCGAGCGCGAGACGCGACTTCCCGCACCCGCCCGAGCCGGTCAGCGTGACCACCACGTGCTCGCGCAGGAGCCGTCCGACGTCGGCGATCTCGGCCTCGCGCCCCACGAACGTGGACAGCGATGCCGGCAGGTTGTTGGGCACGTCGAGCGAGGGAACCGTGGGCGGCGCCCGATGGGCGCGCACCGCGATCTCCTCCTCGATGCGTCGCCGGGCCTGCGCCACCACCCCGAGCCGCTCGCGGGCGCTCGGAGCCAGGCACTGCTCGAGGAGCGAGCGGATGCTGTCCGGAACCGACGCCGGAAGGCACCGCCAGTCGAGCTCTCCTTGAAGCGTCGCGGCGATCGGGTCGGATCCCGGTCGTTCCGGAAACGCCCGGAGCCCGGCCAGACATTCGTACAGCAGACATCCGAAGGCCCAGATGTCCGTGCGGGGGTCGATCGGCTCGCCCCGGATCTGCTCGGGGCTCATGTACCCCGGGGTGCCCACCGCCCGCACCATCGCGGGACCGTCGGCGGCGTGCACCGAGCTCGCGATGCCGAAGTCCAGGACCTTCACCCGACCGTCGCCCGTGATCATGATGTTGTCGGGCTTGAGGTCGCGGTGGACGACTCCCTGCCGGTGCGCGGCTTCCAGCGCGGACGCGACCTGCTGCGCGATCGACAGCGTGTCGAGCAGCGGGAGGGACTCGCGGGCCAGCCGCTGGGCCAGCGACTCGCCGCGGACCCGCTCCATCGTGAGGAACCGTTCGCCTTCCGCCTCCTCGAGGGAGTAGATCGTGGCGATGTTCGGGTGGTTCACCGAGGCCAGGAGCCGGGCTTCGGACTGGATGCGTCGCTGCCAGTGCTGGTCGGCGGCCATGATCGGCGGCAGGACCTTGATCGCGACCTCGCGCTCGAGTCGGGGGTCTCGTGCGAGGTAGACCACGCCCATGCCTCCCTGACCGAGTCGATCGATCACCGCGTAGTCGCCGATGCGCTCGGGCGGCGCGGTCTCGGCGAAGACGGGGCTCAGACCCAGATCGGGGAGCGGGCCCTCGAGGAAGTGCCCCTCGGCGTCGTCGAAGTGCCGGAGGAGCTTCTCCACCTCCCGGCGCCGGGAGGTGCCGGGGGGGCACCTCGCGTCCAGGAACGCGTCGCGTTCGTCCGGAGGCAGATCGACCGCCCGCTGGAAGAGGCCCTCGACGTCGTCGGGCTCGGGTGAGCCGTCCGTCGGGTCGGTCGTGTCGTCGGTCATGCGGGACCCGTTCCTCACCCTCTCGGGGGTCGAGTGCGCCCGCGCACGCCGGATCGTGTCCGCGTCCGGCGCGCAGGTCTCGTCGATGATACACGGATGCGGTCGGAGAGAAAGCCGCGGGCGCCTTTCCCGGGCGGCGCCCGCGGCGGGAATCTACCGGCTCCGGGTCAACGCCGCTCGCTCCTCGGCCCGGGCTCTCGCGGCGGCCAGCCGGGCCTCTCGCGCGGCCACGGGCACCCGGAGCGCTCGAGATCGCGCAGATCCACCTCACTCGTCGTCCCGAGGTCGATGCCGTCGCCGTCGTCACCGATCCGGCGTGCCTGTCACGGGTCGAGCCGCGCCACGTCGTCGACGTCGAAATGCGGCACGGCCGGCGCTCGCGAGGCTCGGAACACGGCCCGCGACGTCCGACGGTCGCGGGCCGCTGGAGGAGCGACGCTATCGAACGTAGGCGATCCCGAACGGGTTGAGCCCGACGATGACCTCGTCGACGAGCGCCGGGAGGCGACTGGTGCCGCGCAGCTCGTACACGGTGACCTTGTCCGACGTGCCGCCCGAGTGGGTAACGAACATCTTGCGGCCGTTCGTGGTCAGCGCGATGTTGTGCGGGATCGGGTACGGGCTGTCGGTGGGCATGCCGGCCACGGTGTCGGCGCGGGTATCGATCGTGAACAGCGCGTGCGCCCCGGCGCCCGGAAGGTTCGTCGTGTAGAAGAACCGGCCGTCCTGGCTCATTCCGGCACCGTGGGCGCCGGGAACGTCGATGCTCCGCAGGAGGGCCAGCGTGCCCATGTCCAGGACGAGGACGACGTTGCTGTTCTGGCACGGCACGTACAGCTTCGGACGCCCGGACGAGATGGACAGCGAGAGGTGCGGATCCTTGCCCACGTCGGCGCGCGCGGTCTCCTGGAACGTCTCGGTGTCGAACTGGACGACGGCATCGGTGTCGCCCGACAGGCCGATGACGCTGACGTACGCCAGGCGTCCCTTCGGTCCCAGGATCACGTCGTGCGGCTTCCCGCCCAGGGCGACGAGGTCGGCCGGCGTGGGGACGGTCGCGATGACCGAGAGCGTGTGCGGATCCACGACGGTGGTCGTGTTGTCGATGTCGTTGTTCACCCAGAGCTGCCGGCCGGTCGGGTCCGCCCACATGTGAAACACGCCGTTGCCGGTGGGGGCGGTGCCCTCCACGTCGAACGAGTGCGAGTCGAACGCGACGACGCGGTCGTTGGCGCGGTCGCCCACGAACACGCGACGAGCGGTCGGGACGGAGACGACGTACATGGGCTCGGGCGTCGGCTCCGACGCATCGGCCGGCAGCGCGTGCACTGCGATCCGCTCGTTCGTGTATGCATCGATCACGGAGATCGTGCCCGATGCCCGGTCGGCGACGACGATTCGGTCCTGTCCGGCCGGACGGTCGACCGACGTGCGGTCAGGCTCCGCGTCGCGAGCGCCTTCGGGCCCAACGGAGCTGACCGAGCAACCGGCGATCGCCAGTCCGGTGACGAGAATCGTGAGCATGGTTCTCATGGTCTTCTACCTCCCATCGCGTGGTACATCACGAGCGGCGGGTCCTCGGCGACCGCCGCGACACGTGCGTCGTTCGGACGTTCCGTATGCAAACTCTCGCACGCCCTCCGGAACGGGGTGCGGCCCACGGAACGCTAGCGTCCGGCCGGTGCGATGGAATCACGGAAGTCTCACGAAACACTAAAAATGACCGTGTGGCACGACGGGAAGAGGAGAGTCGAGGAGAGCGCGCGACGGCAGGCGGAGAGGGGCTACCAGCCCGACGAGGTGTTCAGTCGGAGGATCGGACGGCCACGGCGGTGGGCTCAGCCCTGGATCGCGGCGTCGTTCTCCACGAGCTCGCGGACGTAGTCCTCGACCCGCCGGCGCGCGCGCCACCCGATCTCGCTGGCTCGCAGGATGTCCAGCGACGCGCTCATGCGGTTCCCCGATCGCGCCGGCAGCATCTGGACATCGCCGCCGAACAGCTTGGCGAGATCGAGGATCGAGTAGCTCTCCAGGGCGCCCAGCCCGAACTCGTCGCACTCGCCGTGCATGCCCACGAGGAGCAACCCCTCGACGATGTCGAGAACGTGGGTGAAGTTGCGTTTCTGCGTACCGGGCGATACGACCGGGAGGGGCTCGCCGCGCCGCCGCTTCTCGGCGAAGATCGCGACCACGGTACCGAACTCGTTCGAGAGCTCCCGGGGTCCGTACACGTTGTAGAAATACGTGATGGCGAACCGGAGCCCGAACCACTCCCCGTAGTTCTTGACCAGCTCGGTGTTGGCGGCCTTGGTCCACGCGTACGGGCTCTGGTTGATGCCGAGCCCGCCGTCGCCGAACTTGGTGCTGGAGCCGGCGTACACGAGCTTGCAGCTGCGCTTGCGACAGAACTCGAGGATCGCGAACGTGCCCGCCACGTTGAAGTCCCAGACCCGCTGGACGTCCTCGAAGCTCTTCTCGACGCGCGCGTACTCCCCGAGGTGATAGACGAGGCTCGTCTCCTCCGGGACCAGCTCGGCGACGTCCTTGGTGTGCCCGCTGCGATAGTCGACGCCCTCGACGTGATTGTCGCGCGATCCGGTCGAGTAGTTGTCCAGGGAGATGACCGTGTGACCGTCACCGTGTAGGCGCTCGCACAGGTGCGAGCCGATGAAGCCCGCGCCCCCGGTGACCAGAATCGGGCCGTCGCCGAACTGTCCCTCGATCATCTCCAGCATCCTCGCTCGTGGTGTACCGCTCGCGCCCCAAGCCTCGGCCTCGACTGCAAACGGCGATCATCCGAGATATGTCATGTCTCGGTCAAGCCGGTGGCTTTGCCCAGTCGGCCGACGGTCGGGTCCGGCCGACGGGGCCCGGTCCGCGGGCGTCGATGCCGTGTTTTTGGACGATCCGAGCCGATCGGCTCCTCAGTCCTCGTTCGGCCGCGAGTCCCTGCCCCGAGATCGACACCGATCCCAACCCGATGAGCTCCTCGTCGCCGGCCACGGCGAAGGCCGCATCGTTGGGGAACTCGAGCGAGCTCGCGGATCGCTCATGTCGTTCACGCGAATCCCGCCGCCGAACACGACCGGGCTGAACGCGAGCACTCGACCGCGCTTGCGGTGTTCAGTGGAAGCGTGGCGGCCGACCGCCGGACCACCGCCATGAGCAGGTATCGAGTCGGGACATGATCGGATCTCGTCATCCTGGATGAGAAACGTCGGCGGCCGGGGCACCTCGCCGGCGGGATTTCGAAACGGACGCAGCGTCCGAAATCTAGGAGAGAGCGAGGCAAGGGACCGGGCTGCTGTGGCTCGGCGCTCGGCCCTCGGGAGAGCCCCGCTTCCTGGACAGACGGGTCGTCTGGCGGTATAGTCCAGGTCATTAAATGGACAAAAAGACCACCGTGGAATGCTGATTCCGAGCTCCCGAGCGTTTACCGTTGCGGCGTCCGGGGGAGGGACATGAACGCGCGTCGCCGGATCGACAAGCAGAAGCTCGTCATCGTCGCCAATCGCCTGCCGGTTCGGCGCTCCGGGCACGGGGCGCAGCGGCGCTGGGTGCTGAGCCCCGGAGGGCTCGTGCGGGCGCTCACGCCGGTCCTGAGGACGCGAGAGGGTGTCTGGGTCGGCTGGTGGGGTAGTGTCGGCCGCGCTCCGGAACCCTTCGACCACGACGGCATCCACCATCTGCCGGTCGGTCTCAATCGACGGGAGTTCGAGCAGTTCTACGAGGGCTTCTCCAACCGCACCATCTGGCCGCTCTACCACGATGCCGTTCGCTGGCCGGAGTTCCGGCGCGAGTGGTGGTCCGCGTACGTCGCCGTCAACGAGCGTTTCGCCGCCGCCGTGGAGCGCGTGGCCGCGCGCGGGGCCACGATCTGGGTGCACGACTACCATCTCCAGCTCGTGCCCGGCATGCTGCGAGCGGCCCGACCGGATCTCCGGATCGGGTTCTTCCTGCACATTCCGTTTCCGCCTCAGGAGCTGTTCTCGCAGCTCCCGTGGCGCCAGCAGATTCTCGAGGGACTGATGGGCGCGAACGCCGTCGGGTTCCAGACACGCGTGGGGGCTCAGAACTTCATCCAGCTCGCGCGTCACTACACCCCGGCGGCGAGATCCCGCACGGGCCTGACGGTCGATGGGCGCACCGTGGTGGCAGGCGACTTTCCGATCTCGATCGACCACCGACAGTTCGAGGCGGTGGCAGCCGATCCCGAGGTCCGGGCCAAGGCGGCCGACACCCGGCGGAGGCTCGGCAACCGGCGCATCGTTCTCGGCGTCGATCGTCTGGATTACACCAAGGGGATTCACCGGCGGCTCCGTGCGTTCGACGAGCTCCTGACCGAGGGCAACGGCATATCCGCGGCGAACTGCGTGATGGTCCAGGTTGCGGTCCCGAGCCGGGAAGAGGTCCTCCACTACGCCCAGGAGAAGCGACGCGTCGAGGAGACCGTCGGGCTCGTCAACGGGAAGCACGGACAGGTCGGACGCAGTGCGGTCCAGTACCTCCACCGCAGTCTCGACATGAAGGACCTGGTGGCGCTGTACCTGGCCGCGGACGTGATGCTGGTCACGCCGTTTCGCGACGGCATGAACCTCGTGGCCAAGGAGTTCGTGGCCACACGCCTGGACGACACCGGCGTCCTCATCCTGAGCGAGTTCACCGGCGCCGCGCACCAGCTGAAGCGCGCGCTCCTGGTGAACCCACACGATCTCGACGGGATGCGGGGCACGCTACGCCGGGCGCTGACGATGCCGGAGCGGGACGTCAAGCGTCGCATGCGCGCGCTCCGGGCGGTGGTCCGGCGACAGGACGTCTACGAGTGGGCCAACCAGTTCCTGGACGCGCTCGAGACGTGAGCGTGACCCTCGACGTCGGAACCCGACACCCCGGAGGCAACACCATCCGATGAACGACCTGGATCGACGTCTAGAGGCGATCGCGCGCGTGCCGGTTCTGCTCGTGGCCACCGACTACGACGGGACGCTCTCGCCGATCGTGCCGAATCCGGCCGAGGCGCGTCCCAACCGCGAGGCGATCGTGGCGCTCCGGAACCTGGCCGCGCTCGAGCAGACGCACGTGGCGGTGATCTCCGGCCGGGCGCTCGCGGACCTGGCGTCCCTGGCCGGGCTGCCGGACGAGGTACATCTGGTGGGAAGTCATGGCAGCGAGTTCGATCCGGACTTCCTGGAGTCACTATCCGATCCGGCGCGGAGCCTTCGCGACGATCTGCGTGACCGGTTGACGGCGATCGCGCGCGCACACTCGGGGTTCCTCGTGGAGACCAAGCCGGCCAGCGTGGCGTTCCACTACCGGAACGCTCCCGACGACGTGGCCGTGCGTGCGCTCGCCGAGATCGAGGCCGGCCCCGGCCGGGCCGAGGGCGTTCACACGCGTCACGGCAAGAAGGTCGTCGAGCTGGCGGTCATGGACACCCACAAGGGGCAGGCGCTCGAGGCGCTTCGGTCCCGCGTCGGCGCCTCGGCCGTCGTGTTCCTGGGCGACGATCGCACCGACGAGGATGCGTTCGCGACGCTCAGGGGACCAGACCTCGGCGTCAAGGTGGGATCCGGCCGGACGATCGCGACCCACCGCGTGTCGGACACGACCGAGGTGGCGCGCCTGATCGCCCATCTGTCCGAGCGCCGGGCCGCATGGCTGCGCAACGAGACCGCCGACGGGATCGAGGAGCACGCGATGCTGTCCGATCAACGCACGGCGGCGCTGGTGTCGCCGGCGGGGCGTGTCGTGTGGTTCTGCGCGCCGCGGCTCGATTCGCCGGCGCTGTTCGCCCAGATCGTGGGCGATCCGAGCTCGGGCTCCTTCGCGATCGCGCCGGCCGGGGACGATCCCCCGCGTCCGACCCAGCGCTACCTGGACCGGACGATGGTTCTCGTGTCCGAGTGGCCGAGCGTGCGTGTGACCGACTTCCTGGATTGCTCCAGCACCGAGCTCAGCCAACGTACCGGTCGGGTCGACCTGATCCGCCTCGTCGAGGGCGCGGGACAGGTGTCGGTGACCTTCGCCCCGCGGCTCGACTACGGGAGAACCGCGACCGGCATCGAGGTGCACGAGGGGGGACTGATCGTCCAGAACGCGTTCGACCCGATCGTGCTGGCATCGCCGGGCGTGAGCTGGCGCGTGGAGACCGAGGGGCGGCATCAGACCGCGCGGGCCGAGATCGAGCTCCGGGACGAGCCGGTGGTGTTCGAGCTTCGCTATGGGACGCGCAGCCTGAGGGCCGACGTCCAGAAGGCGCTGCAGCGCCGCGACCGCACGGCCCGCTTCTGGTCCTCCTGGTCCGCACGGCTCACGCTGCCCCGCACGCATCACGAGCTCGTGGAGCGGAGCGCACTCGTCCTGCGCGCGCTCTGTCACGATCCCACCGGCGCGATCGCCGCCGCCGCCACCACGAGCCTGCCCGAGCACATCGGCGGCATCCGGAACTGGGACTATCGCTACTGCTGGCTCCGTGACGGCGCCATGGCCGCGTCCTCGCTCGTCCGACTGGGCTCGTTGACCGAGGCGATGCGCTTTCTGGACTGGGTGCTCGGCGTGGTCGATCGCACGCCGTCACCCGAGCGTCTGCGTCCGCTCTACACGCTCGTCGGGGGCGATCTCCCCCCCGAGGCCGAGATCGCCGAGCTGGCCGGGTACCGGGGCAGCCGCCCGGTCCGCGTCAGCAACGCGGCGGCCGGTCAGGTGCAGCTCGACGTGTTCGGTCCGGTGCTCGAGCTCATCCACCTGCTCCTGGAGCGCGACGCACCCCTCTTCGCCGAGCACTGGCGTCTGGCCGAGGCGCTGGTGGAGGCGGTGGCGAAGCGCTGGCAGGAGCCGGATCACGGCATCTGGGAGTTCCGCACCACGCCCCGGCACTACGTGCACTCCAAGGCGATGTGCTGGCTCGCGGTGGACCGCGGCGCACGTCTGGCCGAGCTGTTCGCCGGACGGCGCCGTCCGGACTGGGAGGCGCTCCGCGATGCGATCGCCTCGGACGTGGAGGCGAACGCGTGGAACGAGGAGCGAGGCGCCTACACCATCGCCTACGGCTCGCGGGATCTGGACGCGTCGGTGCTGCTCGTGGGGCTCACCGGTCTGGTTCCGCCGGATCATCCGCGCTTCGTGGCGACCGTGCACGCGATCGAGCGGGAGCTCCGGCGCGGTCCGGTCGTGTACCGGTACGATCTGGACGACGGGCTTCCGGGTGTCGAGGGCGGCTTCCACATCTGCACGTCGTGGCTCGTCGAGGCGTACCTGGCCATGGGCCGGCGTTCCGACGCCGAGGCGCTGATGGACCGGATGTGCGAGCTGGCGGGCCCGACCGGCCTCATGTCCGAGCAGTACGGGTCGCGATCGCGCCGGGCGCTCGGCAATCATCCACAGGCGTTCTCGCACATCGGGGTCGTCGAGGCCGCGTTGCGGCTGGGCTGAGCGGGCGGTCGGTCACTTCTGATGGCACTGGATGCACAGGTCCATCGCGGGATCCTTCGGCAGGTACTTCTCGAAGTCGGCGCCGTGGAGCTGGTGGCAGCTCAGGCAGGTGACCGGCGATCCGTTGCGCGGGTCGATCACGTCGGGGCCCACGGGATGAGACGTTCGATGCGCACCTTCGTGGCATCGCGCACACAGGTCCACGTCGAGCGTGCGCAGATACCTCGGATTCGCGGCTCCGTGCGGCGAGTGACACTCGCTGCACGCGACACCCGGATGCGTCATCATGTCGCTCGCCTTCCCGGAGGTGGTGGCGGTCGTCGCGGCATCACCGGCGCGAGGGGCGTCGAAGTGACACTTCGTGCAGAGGGTGCTCTGGCTCGCGGCCAGGAGATCGCTCACGGCTGACGTGTGCGGGTTGTGACAGTTCTGGCACGATCGCTCGAGGTCGAGATGACCGTGGAACGGCTCGTCGAGCGACGCCCGGATGCCCGTATGACACGTTGTGCAGAGCTCGGTGATGTCGGAGGTGACGGCGAAGGTGTCGTCGTCACGAGCCGGGCCATGGCATCCCGCGCAGTTGCCTGCCGCGAAGGGCTCGTGCTGATTCGGCCGGAGAAGACCGGATTCCGACGAGGCGTGGGGATCGTGGCAGGCGGCGCAGTTCGCGCTCGCGAGGTTGCGCCCGTCGTGAGCCACCACGAAGCCGTCGTCGGCGTCGTGACAGTCGAGGCAGACCGCGGACACCCGATCCCGAAGCAGGCTCGGCTCGCCGCTCCCGTGGGGTGCGTGGCATCCGGTGCAATCCCCGTCGTCGACCGGCGGGTGCACGACCGCCGATGCGAGCCAGGCCCCGACCTGCGTGTGACAGTCGGCGCAGAGCGTGGGAGGGGCCTCGCGCAAGAGCGCCGCCCGGTCGGCCGCGTGGGGCTCGTGGCACGCCGTGCACTGACCGTGGGACGCCGGGGCGTGCACCGATTTCCGAGACAGCGACTCCGCCACGTCGTCGTGACAGCCCGTGCACAGCTCCGCCT
Source organism: Candidatus Eiseniibacteriota bacterium (assembly GCA_965224245.1). GTDB lineage: Bacteria > Eisenbacteria > RBG-16-71-46 > CAZAMP01 > CAZAMP01 > CBDCYW01. The sequence continues at coordinate 449,090 of OZ245046.1, forward strand.
GGTTCCTCGCGAGAAGCGCCGCGTGCCGCGAGGCGTGTGGGTTGTGACAGCCCGAGCACGTGCCGTCTCCGAACGGCGCGTGGACGTGAACTCCGTTCCGCGCCTGGTCGATCGAGGAGTGACACTCGAGGCAGACCGTGGGCTCGTTCACGGGGGCCAGGCCCGACTGGGCCGCGGCGCTCGGCTCTGCGCCGGCGACCACGAGCACGCCGATCCCGACCAGTCGGATCCATCCGCGACGAAACCTCATCGGGAGCCTCCCTCTGCCCCCGTCGGGCGATGGCACGACTCGCAGGATCCGCTCTCGAACGGCTCGTGCGTGAGGGTCTGGAACAGGCTCTCCGACGCGGACGCGTGCGGATCGTGGCACGCGCGGCAATCCAGTACCGATCCCGGCTGACCCATGTGAGCGGCCCGGAACCCGTCGTCGTCGCCGTCGTGACAGTCCAGGCATTGATCGGGAATGGCCTCGACCAGAAGCGAGGGCTCGGGGCTCCGGTGCGGCTGGTGGCAGGCGAGGCAGTCGCCGTCCTCCGCCGGGGCGTGTCGATGGGCCGCGTCCATGTGAGCCTCGAGATCCCCGTGACAGTTGAAGCACAGGCGCCGGGGCTCGTCCAGGAGGAGCGATGCGATGCGGCTCGTGTGCGGCTGATGGCAATCGGTGCAGGCGCCGTCGCCGAACGGGGCATGGGTCGTGCCGCCCGTGCCGGAGTCGGCGGCGTCGAGATCGTCGTGGCAGCCTCCGCACAGCTCGCGCTGGGTGCTGGCCAGAAGCCCGTCGTGTCGGGAGGCGTGAGGTTCGTGACACGAGTCACATTCGGAGTCTCCGAATGGAACGTGCACCTCGGTGACGGTCTCGTCCTCGACCAGCGACGCATGACACGTCATGCAGATCTCGTTGCGGTCCTCTCGCAGGAGCGAGGCGCGCTCGCCGGCATGGGGCGAGTGGCACGCCGTGCACCGGCCGATCTTGACCGGGACGTGCGTGACCTTGTCGGCGAGCCAGTCGTCGGCATCGTCGTGACACACCGCGCAGAGCTCGTAGCCGTTCGTGCGCGTCAGCTTCGGGTGGTCCGATCCGTGCGGCGTATGGCAGTCGAGACAGTCTCCGGCCTCGAACGGCGGATGCACCAGGGAGGCCTCGGTCTCGTGGCGCTGGTCGTCGTGACAGCCGAGGCACAACTCGCCCACGTCGCCGGCGATCAGCTTTCGTGACGCCTGGCCGTGCGCGTCGTGGCAGGCCAGGCAGTCCTCGCGGGCCGGGGGATGTCGGGAGGACCTGTCCAGCTCGGCGGGGAGATCGTCGTGACAGTCCACGCAGAGATCGCGCGCGGGTGCCCGTAGTAGCGCGAGCCGGCTCGAGCCGTGGGGTGAGTGGCAATCGAGGCACATCCCGTCGGCCACCGGATCGTGGGTGCCCGGGGGCGCAACGTCGGTCTCGTCGTGGCACTCGAGGCAGATGGCATTGGGTTCGCCCTCCGCCAGTGCGAACGGCTCGGCCCCGTCGGGAGCGCCATGGCACATCTCGCAGTCTCCGCTCGACACCGGATCGTGAATCGATCGCGTGAAGAGCTCGGGAGTCGGCGACGAGTGGGGCGCGTGGCAGATCGCGCAGTCCCGATCCGCAACGGGATAGCCGGCGTGAGCGTCCACGAACGACGAGGAGGACAGCTCGTGGCAGCTCGCGCAGAGTGCGTCCTGCTCGCTGACGAGAAGACCCGGGTGCTGGCCGCTGTGAACCTCGTGACACGAGAAGCAGCCGTTCTCCAGCGGGGCATGGCGATGCGCCGCCGAGAACGGCTCGCGCTCGTGACACCCGAAGCACAGCTGCTCGACGTCGGCGACGAGGAGCCCCTCCTGATCGCTCGCGTGTGGATCGTGGCAGGCGCCACAGTCGCCGTCGGCCACCGGTGCGTGGACGACCGGTGCGTCGAGGTCGACCGATTCCGCGTGGCAACGCGCGCACAGGGCGGCGCCGTCGTCGAGAAGACGGAGCGCCCCCACGAGCCCGTGCGGCTTGTGACAGGCCTTGCACTCGTTGTCCGCGACGGGTCGGTGGCGATGCCGGCCCTCGAACTCCTTCGGGTCGTGGCACTTCTGGCAGGAGCCGGAGGACGAGAAGCGGCGTCCCTTCTCGATCTGGGCCGACGCGCCGAGCGGCGTCGCGAGCAGCACGGCGAGCGCGAGCAGCCCGCCGGTCGTCGCACGTGCGAGCCACTCGACCGATCGCGTCCGGTGCGTCTGTCGCTTCTCGAGTTCGATCATCTCGTTGCCCGGTCGATCACGATTTGTCGCCGAGATAGGCCGTGATCGCCGCCTCGTCGATCACGATCTCCGAGCGCTCACGCAGGAGGTCGAGGTGCCGGTCGAGCGCTTCGTTGAACTTCCGCCGGAACATGACCTGCCGGATCGGCATCTCGACGTCGTCCAGAGCCTTCACCCGCCCCGGTCGCTTGCCGAGCACCTTGAACACGAGCCATCCGTGATCCACGTCCAGCGCATCGCTGGTCCCACCGACGGGGAGTCGCGCGATCTCGTCCCGGATCGCGTCGGAGAAGAGGGACTCGGACACCCACCTGGGCTCGGACTGCAGCCCCTCGGTCTCCGAGCTCACGTACTGGCGCTCGACGTACGAGAAGTCGGCGCCGTCTCGCAGACGCGCCGCGATCTCGCGGGCCTCCTCCTCGAAGTCGGTCGTGATCGTAGCCAGTTGGACCTCGTCGCCCTCGCGAAAGTCGTCCTGGTGAGACTCGTAATACTCCTGGAACTCCTGCCGGTTGAACACGATCTTCGAGGCCACGGTCTCCTGGAGGTAGCTCTCGATCAGCGCCTGCTCGAGGTCGCGCTCGTAGAGCTCCACGATCTCGGGCACGTCCATGAAACCCGCCTCCTCGGCGGCCCGCGCGAGGACGAGGTCCTCGGTCAGGTCGTCGATCGTGGCCCGGAGGTGTGTCGCGAACGGGATCCGGGAGTCGGCGAGCGCCTGGTGTGCCACCGCCGCCCGGAGCTCGGTCTCGGTCACGCCCTCACCGTTCTCGAAGCCCAGCGCGACGTCGTCCGATCCGCGTCGGAACTCCCCCAGGAGCACCCGGCCGGAGTCGGCGGCCACGCGCTCGAGCACGGGGGTCGAGCGCGTCACCGGAAAGCGGGTTCGATGCTCGTCCACGTACGCCGTCCAGCGGGCCTTGCCGCTCTCGGACTCCAGGTACTTCCGGATGCCCGGTGAGATGCTCTCGTACTCGTCCTCGTCGATGGGGTGCCGTTCGTCCACCCGCACGATGGAGTGGAGCGTGTTGTACGGGAACGGCTCGGAGATGTCGCCGGTGTCGAGGCCGGCGACCGCGTCCTTGACCACGGTCTCGACGTCGGCCCAGGGCTTCAGCTGGTGCCGGCCGCCGCGATAGCGGAAGCTGTCCCGCGAGCGCTCGACGGCCAGGCTGTCCCACGAGGCGCCGCGCACGAGCATGTCTCGGAGCTCGCGCGCCTCGGCCTCGGTGTCCACCGAGAGCTGGCTCAGCTGGATCTTCCAGAAGTACCGCTCGAAGCGCTCGCGGACCGCCGCCTCCGCGACCGGATCGGGAGGCGTCCACGTCGCGCGGACGTAGGCCCGGACCGCGTTCCGCTGGCGTCGGTCCTGAACCGGCCCGACCACGCGCTCGTCGAGGTCGAGCTCGGTGGCCAGGGCCTGCTGCACGAGCAGCCGGTCGTTGATGGCCTTGGTCAGCAGGCGGCTGAAGTCGAAGTCCCCCTGCCGAGTCATGTCCTCGGTGGCGTGCATCGCCATGATGGCCGAGTCGAGCATGGCGGTCGTGATCGAATCGCCGTTGACGATGGCGAGCGTGACGGGTTCGGAGGGTGTCACCCCGGGCGCGGCGGCCGGTGCGCCGGACGAGGGCGGGTCGTCGGCCCGAACGTTCGAGGCCAGCACGACCAGGATGCCGGCCGCCGCCAGCGCCCCGCGGAGATCAAGGTGTGTCATGTCGTGCCCTTTCCACGTGCATCACGATGCCGCGCACGATCTCGGCGGCCGAGGCCGCGGCCAGTCCACCCAGCGAGTGGCACCGCCCGAGCTGAAGGATTTTGTCGGAGTCACCCCCGTCACGTGAATCGTGGAAGGCCGAAACGACCTTGCCGGTCTCCGCATCGATCAGCCGGGCGCCGACCTCGAGCTCCGGCACCGACAGGGTCGGCTCACCGCGCGCCGGCTCGCAGCGCTCGACGGTGCCGGTCACGACGTACGCCAGGGCGAGATCGCCGTGGACGCTGGCCAAACCCGGGTAGTCGACGGCGCCACGGGCGGAATGGCGCCCGCTCAGGAGGATCTCGGACAGATAGCCGGGCTCGAGGACGGTGAGCCCGGCGCTCACGAGCGCCGAGGTGAGGGGCCCGGCGAACAGGCCGGCCCCGGCCGGATGCTCGGAGGCGTCGTCGAAGGCGATAACGCCCACGAGGGCGTTCGTCTTCGGGCCGTTCCGCAACTGGGTCCGCAGCGCGTCGCGGAGGCCGTCGACCGCGCGTGACACGACGCGTTCGGCCACCGCCTCCACGTCGTCGATGCGTCCCGCGCCGAAGGCTCCGGCGAAGTCCTCGCCGGTGGCCGCCGTGCTGGCCGCCCAGGCCAGGAGACCCGTCTCCGGATCCAGCACCCGCAGCGAGATGGCCACGTCGGGGTTGGCACCGCCTTCGAAGACGTCGACCGACCCCAGGAGCAGCCGGGAGACGCCGGTCTCGTCCGCCAGCAGGCGGGCGCCGGTCGGTCCGATCCGGCCGAGGCTCCGGATCCGATGGCGCCTGAGGATCGGCCTGAGCGCCTCGTCCGACAGGAACGCGATGCCGGTGCGGGTCAGCTCGCGCCGGAGGTCGGCCATCACGACCGTGAGCGCGTCGCTCGTACCCGCATGGTTGGCGAAGGGGACGATGGCGATCTCCGCCGGCACGGAGACGTCCGGGGGCACGCCGCCGTCGGCAGCGGTCGCCCGTCCGAGCGCCGGGGCAAGGATGGCCAGGAGCGCGGCCAGCGCGCCCGTTCGCATGTAGGCTCGGAGGTGATCCATTTCACGCTCAGTTCACGAGTGTTCCGACGCACTTCTCGACGCAGCGGCGCGTGACCTCGCCGATCGACGGAGTTCCGGTGCCGAACAGTGATGACCAGAAGCCCCGCCCGCCTTCGGTGTGGGTCGTGGACCACACGGTCTGGCCGGTATCGGTCTCGATCATGCGCAGCGAGATCGTCACATAGTTGGACGAGGCGGATCCGGAGCGAACGGTCGCCGACTCGCCGATCGAGCCGACGAACAGGCCCTGGGCGCGCAGCTCCTTGCCGACCGCCTTGGCCTGCTCCTCGGTGATCTGCGCCCCGTCGAGGACGCCGTTGGCCGACAGGGCACGGGTCACCTCGCCGGGCTCGACCACGTCGAACGCCTCGGTGGCCAGGAGCTCGGACACGAGATAGCGTGTCGCCCGGGCACCTGCCCCCTGATCACCCGTGAGGTTCTCGATCGAGACCACCGCCACCCGCTCCACGTAGTCGAAGTTGAAGCTCGGGTGCACGAACGTCGTCGCTCCCATGCCCGCACATCCAGCCAGGACTCCGGCCAGGACTCCGGCCAGGATCGGCCGCGCGAGTCGAGTGTCCGAGGTCTTCCGTCTCACGGCGTTCTCCCGACGCTAGAAGACAATCCGGAACCCCTGCTGGAACGACACGGTCGACGTGCCGCCGACGGCGGTCTGGTCCAGGTCGACGATGCCGGCATAGAGGCTCCCGCGTGATCCCATTCCGTACGTCGTCTGGAGGCTGTAGCGCTCCGATCGCGTGCGGCCGTCCGATGTGTTGATCTGAGCCTGTGCGTTCATGCTCACCCGGGGGCTCAGGCTCCAGGCCACGAGGACGTCCCGGACGACGTCACGGCGCGTGTCGTCGGTGACGTTCAGTGACGCCCGGGAGAGTATCGTCCGCGTGAGGCGTAGGTCGAGCCCCACGCGCATCGTCGTCCGCGTGCGGACGAGGTCGTCGGACGCCCGGGTCGTCCGCTGGCGCAGCACGGAGGCATCGAGATTCAGGTCTCGCCGGAGCGCGGCGCTTCCGCCCACGCGAAACGTCCACGAATCGAGTCGCCGCGAGCCGGCGTAGTCGTGATCACGCGATCGCGCGACGTCAGCCACCATGTCCAGCCCCGTGACCGGTGTCCCCGACAGCTGGAGGCTCGCGGTGTTGTTCTCCTCCACCTTCGTGTGGTCGATGAGGCCGTGCCGGCTGCGCAGCGACATCTTCGCCCGCGCGGTCGGCAGCGGATCGACCTCGGCGGTGTAGGTCGCGGCGTGCGTCGACTGAGCCACGCGGTCGGTCCCCAGCCCGCGAAAGTCCTGCTCCCAGCGCAGCGTGTGCCGGACGATCTCGGACGGCTCGTAGACTCCCCAGGTCGTGTAGGCGTAGTCGTCCCGGGACGCGCGTCCCACCGATGGCACGTGCCGGTACGCCGTGTCGAGCGAGAGCGTGACCGCATCGGACGCCGTGTACCGGAGACGCGCATCGGCCTGGTGGGCGTTCAGCACGTGCTCGACCGGGTCGCCGCTCCCCAGCTCCTCGAACGCCGTCACCTCGGTCACGTAGACGGTCTCGACGACGTTGAAGCCGCCGCTGACGACCTTCACATACCGCGTCTCGACCGCGGGGAACACGATCTCGTAGCGGTTCTGGGTCGCGTTGAACAGGGTGCCGGGGAGCCCGTCCACCAGCCGCCACGAGAGGTTGTCGGCCGAGACGAAGACGCGCCAGCTGACGCCGTCACCCGATGCACGATCGGTGTAGACGTACACCGCGGCGACCCGCTGCGCGAGCCCGAGATCGACGCCGAGGTTCCGGTCGAGAGCGTCACCGCCGACGTCGATCGGGGGAGAGGTCGGCGCGTCGGTCATGCCGTCGACGAGCCCGGAGACCGTGTCGAGCGATCCGAGCTCCGGGGACGCGTCCAGGGCGTACACCCCGCGGCCGGCCGACAGCGGCACGAGGATGACGTCGCCCGAGATCGTCTCGTCGCGGCGCCGCGTGTGCTGGTGCGTGTAGCTCCAGCTGACCCGCATGCGGTCTCTCGCGACCGGGGCCGGACGTGCGTCCCAGCGCAGGATGGACTCGAGCCGGCTGGTCCGGGCATCGGTCACCACGTTGTCCGAGCGCCGGTGCTCGAGCTGAGCGGTGATCGACTGTCGGCGGGACACGTGATCGATGGCGCCGAGCAGCCGTCGTTCGCGCGTGTCTCGCTCGGAGGCCGCGCGATCGAAGGCCCGGCTGGCGTCGTAGCGGAGCGTCAGGATGGGGCGCGTCTCGGCTCGGGTGCGCAGGAAGATCGACCAGTCGTCGTTGGTCACGTTCTGTGCCGCGTCGAGGGCGGTGGCCTGGCGTCGTCGCGCGTTGGCGTTCAACGTGAATCGGGGATGCGTCCAGATGATCTCGCCGCTCGGCTGGGCGTCCTCCCGCCAGAAGGTCGAGGACTCGACGTCGCGCAGGCCGAAGCGAAAGTAGGTGATGCCGAGTCGGACCTTCAGACGCGGATCGACCTGGCGGTGCCAGGCGAGCCGATGCTGCTGGCGAACGCTGGAGCGGGACTGGCCGTCGATGTCGGTCTGGACCGCCGAGACGTCGACGCTGCCGCTGAGGTTGCCCGCCGCGACGACGGGTCCCGCCGCGATCGCGAGAACGAATCCGCCGGCGAGGGCCACTGATCGCGCCGGCCGTGCCGCGCGCGACCGGGCTCGAGACCGTGGGGTACGCATGGCGTCACGGGACCGCGATCTCGATGGATGCGGCCGCGACCGGAACGGAGCGGCGTGTCCGGCTCCGCTCCGCGAACCGGTCCGATGGACCTCGGCTGACGATGCCAGACATGGGCTGCCCCCAGGTGTCGCCCGGGTCGAGAGCCGACCCGGGCGCAACGTGCGTGAAGAAGCCTCAACAAGTCGAGATTGACCCGTCGGATCAGCCCGCGAGGCCGGCGATGCGCGGCGGCGGCGGGGTGAAGTCGATCAGGGCGTCGCCCTCATCCTTGTTGTGACACTTGTTGCACAGCGAGCGCTGATAGACCGAGTACGGGTTCGGGATCTTGTAGGAGCCCGACTCGTGCCCGTCTTCTTCGAGACCGGTCACGTTGAAATCCCAGCGACCCGCGTTGGGCGCCGAGGTTGCATGTGCCCGGTGGCACGTGATGCACGAGACCTGACTGCCGGCGGACGGCCCTGCGGTCGATCCGACGGCGGCGGTGGCGTCTTCGAACGGGACCGCGGCGAGATACGCCGTGGCCTGAACGCCCCCGAGCTGGTCGTCGGTGCCGTTGTACAGGTTGTACGTGCTGGCGATGGTCCCACCAACCGGTTCACCCGCGGGGTGAATGAGCTCGGCGCTCTGGTGGTAGTCGCCGTGGCAGTTCGCGCACCAGCCGCTCATACCGCCCCTGTAGGCCGTATGATTGCTGTTCGACTCGCCGGCCCCGAAGAGGCTGAGCCCATCGGCGTCGGGAGCCGCCATCGTGAACGTGTACAGCCCGTCCTGGACGGACCCCGGACCGTAGAGCAGCCGGAAGTTCGCGTTGCCGTGAGGATCATGGCAGCTCGAGCATCCGAGCTCGCTCGACGGGAAGGTCCCGCCGGGCGCCATGCCCAGGACCGGATCGGCCCCGACGCCCTTGGACGGCGCGACCACGCTGTGTCCGGCCGCATGGCCGAGGATCGGCTCGCTGGCGCCGCCGTGACCGTCGTTGATGTTGTCTTCGAGGAGGAACGTGAAGTTGCCGGCGCCCCGCTCTGTCGCGGGAGCCAGCGGGTCGTCCACGAAGACCGCACCGAGGCCGTTTGCGTGACAGCCCAGACAGACGTCACTGGGAGTGGCGGCCTTGAGAAGCCAAGCGTGTGGCCCCGCAGGGTCTACCGGAGCTCCGTCTTCGCTGTTGTGCATCGTGTGGCAGCCGTTGCAGTGAGCCACACCTTCATCGTGGAAGGCGAGCACAGGCGACGCGCACACGACGCTCACGCCGAGTGCGACGAGAACAGCCCTGCGCATCTTTCCACCTCCGCATTGAGATACTGAAGAACGAACGGGCGATCGCGTTCGCGACCGTCCTGGGATCACCGAGTCTCGATCATTCGCTACCCTCCTACCCGTGCGGCTCGGCTGGACCGAGCGGGGTGATGGTCGTCGTGTGGCTTTCCGGGCCACTGTTCTCCGGGTGAAGATCGGTCCTGACGAAATCGGGGAGACGGCAGATCTCGACCTTGCTTCGGAACACCTGGCCGACGTAGACGCGGCCCCGACCGTCGGCACCCAGGAGGCTCGGGTAGTAATACCAGCCGGGGCTGATCCCCCGTCCGCCGAACTCACCGCGAAACCGGCCACCGCGGTCGAAGCAGACGACGGTGAACCGGTTGCGGTCGAGGACGAGCACGAGATCGCCCCCGGTGACGGTCACATCGACCGGGAAGTTGAGCGAGCCGATCTCGGTACCCTTGGAGCCGACGCTGCGCCGGAACGTGCCGTCGCGCTCGTAGACGAACACGGTGCCGAGGGACGCCGCCGGCAGCCAGACGAGGTCGTCGTGCACCGAGAGCGAGCCGAGGACGGCCTTGCGGTCGACGACGTCGCCGGTCGCGTCCCGAACCGGGAAGTCGTCCACGAGACGACCGGATGGCTCGTGCTGCGAGATGCGCGGACCGCTCCGGTCGAGGACGAAGAGATGCACACCGTCGTGCGCGATGCTCGCGGGCACGATCGGCTCGGCGCCGGGCTCGAGGACGACCTCGTCGATGAACGTCCCATCGAAGTCGAACCGGAACACGCGCGGACCCGACTCCGTGGATCCGAGGACAAAAATGTAGCCCTCCACGTCGACGGCCACGTCGAGCGGAGCGGCGAAGCGGTCGCGACCGTCGAACTCGTACTTGTAGGTGCCGTCCACGTCGAAGATCGTGATCCGGTTGCGACCCGCATCGGCTACGAACACCTCGTCGTGGGTGCGGTCCACGAAGAGCGCCGACGGACGGACGAAGAGATTCTCGACGCCCGGCGGGTCCAGGCGGTCGATCAGCTCCGCGGGCCGGGACCGGGTATCTGCAAGGGTCGACCCCGCCGCCGAGCAGACGAGTCCGCCGGCGAGAAGGACGAGGACGGCACTCCGTTCCGGTCGCCGGTGGGAGGCGATCGGAAGCCGGGCCTCGGCGTTGTGAGTCGATCCGGTGTTAGGCACGGGCAAAACCTCGCGAAGACAGCCAGACAGGTTAACGACTGCCGTTCGCTACCGACCATCGTGGTTTCCCCGTATGCGCGTTCGAAACGGCGCGCTCGGCCCACGGAAGTGAATGGTGTTCGAGGTCCGGTCCAGCGGGCGGAGGGCAGCTGGAGCCGGGGTTGCAGGACAGGCGAACGGTCCCGCCGGGTCGCCCGAACTTCCGACGGCGTGACGTATCGCGGAACGACACTAAAGTCGCTCGGCCGCGGCGTGCGGGTCGCCGGAGGGGCGAGGATCGAGGCCGGCGCGGTGGTCTGCCGCCGTCGCCCGGCGCCGGCGTTCCAGGCCGCCTGGATCGCCTGCCCGAGCCGCGGGCCCGATGTCGGACACGAGCGAAATCGGAGACAAAAAGAGAGGACGCCGGGTCACGGCGTCCTCTCGTCGTTTCGGTCGGCTGGCCGGCGTCAGCGATACAGCGACTTGATCCGGCTCCAGCTTCGGTCGAGCGTCGGCGTCGACGAGTCGCAGTCGTACGGTCCGCTGAGACCGTTGTTGAACTCGTCGAAGATCTCGGTCAGCGCACTCGTCACGGCTGGCTCGAGGAACCCCGTGCCGATCGGGGGCACGACGAGGTCGCCGATCAGCGCGTCCGCTTCCGCGAGCGCGTCGAGGACCGAGGCCGCGTTCGCGCCGTTCTCGATGTTCAGCCGCGTCGCGATGAGCTGGTGCGCGAGCGACACGAGACCGTTGCCCTCCACCGGCTGGTGCAAGATGTCGTTGAGCTCGGCCAGGTTGTAGAGGACGTTGCCGAGCATGATGACGTTGGTCGGCCAGTTCTCGAGGTGGTTCTTCCAGTAGCCCTGCGTGAACACGCACTCGTCGTCCGTGCCCACGGCGAGCGTCGCCTTGTACAAGGTGGGGCCCTTGGCGCTCGGATCCCACGCGCCGCCGCCGTTGGCGAAGATCGTGAAGACGTAGTCCGTGCCGTAGCCGAGCTCTCGCCAGTCGTTCGCGATCACGCCGGTCTCGTCGGCGATGTCACCCAGCTGAATGGTGATGGACTCACCGGGGGCCAGCAGGAACGTCTCCGGCTCGCCCGGAAACGCGTTCAGCGTCGGGCTTCCGTAGTAGTGCACGAGGTGCTGACTGATCGACTCCGGAGTCCACAGCTCGCCGTCGGAGAGGAAATCCGCTTCGGTGGCCCACAAGACGGTGAACCCATTCGGTGCACCGGTGGCTCCGGCGGTCACGAGAAACTCCGCGCGACCCTTGCCCGGCTCCACGAACCGCAACGTCGGGGTGTCCACCTCGATGGCGGAAGCCGTGCCGGCGAACAACGTGGCAGTCGAGGCAAGTCCGATGCAGAACGCGGCAGTGCGTCGGCGATGCATTACTTTCCTCCGTTGCTATTTCAACTGATCCAGGAACGCAATCATGATCCAGGAACGCAATTCAGTATAGACCAGATGAGCCGCGCATGTGTGGATTTTCGTGCAAAGGCGCGACCGGCTCCGGGGCCCCGGCTGGAACGCATTCGTCAATCGAGATGCTTCCCGGCACGCCCGGGCTTGGTCGCGCTCCGGACACGAACTGCCGAGACATTGCGCCCGGCCTCGCGCGTGTAGGTGACGCTGTCGGACGCCGCGGAGACCAGGACGAGGCCGCGTCCGCCAGTTTGCGCGGTTTCTAGGGATTCAGTGGCTCGAGATACCCCGGCGATGGCGGCGGCCACGTCGAAGGGGGGCCAATCCGAGGCGGCGGTCCCTTGCGGCGAGGCACGAGCTCGTCTGGGACAGACGAGCGGCCATTGGCCGTGCCGTCCCTCGCGGCGTGTACGTCCTCGCGGTCACGTCCGGGACTGACGGGGTCGGCCGGATGCGAAGGTATCGCGCTCGACTGACGTCACGTTGCCTGTTCGGTGCCGGGAGTTCGCTTCTCCGGGTGACGACGATCACCCGGAGACCCTCCCCCGAAAGGAGTTCCGATGCTGACCCGAGCCCGTACCCTGACGGCCGCGATCCTGCTCGCGGCGGTCGCCTCCACCGCTTTCGCCCAGAACCGGGCCGGCGACGTGCACGTGTCCACGTTCGCCGGTCGCTTCGCTCCACGGAGAGCTCGACGGCTCACTGACGGCCGAGATCGATCCCGCCGTCGGCTACGGCGGCCAGCTCACCGTGTGGCTCACCCCGAACGTCGGGCTCGCCGGGTCGGCCTACTACGTCGAGACGACGTTGACCGCCGACCTCTTCGGCGAGACCGGCTCGATCGACACCTCGGTCTGGACCTCCGGCGGCCGGATCGTGCTCGGGCTCGGCAGTGCGGGGCCCCGGAGCCTCGTGAACCTGACCGCGGGGCTCGTGGCGAACTACACCGACTACGGGGACGTGATCGAGTCGTCGACCCGCGCCGCCGGCGTCGTCGGGGCCGATCTGAACGTGCCGCTCGGTGCCAACCTCGGGCTGTGGCTCGGCGTGGACGACTACGTGCACGACGTCTGGTTCGAGCTCGACGGGGTCCGCACCGAGACGCAGCGGCAGCACGACGTGGTGTTCTTCGGGGGGGCACCTTCTACAGCGGACGGTGGCGCATCGACCGGAGCCGAGGGTGCGTTGCGGTCGTCGGAAGCGCGAAGCCGCACTGATGCGTGGACGTAGTCGGTGGATCGTGTTGAGCGCCGGGACGACGTTCATCTCACCGCTCCCGTTCCCACCGATCGACGAGGAGTTCGCCTACCGTCCGGAGATCGCCGGCGTCTCCGTGGGGTCTCCAGTCGATCCGCCCGGACCCTCTCCCGCACCATGAGCAAGCGCGCCCGGGAACGGTAGTGGGTCAGACTCACTCCCCCGGGATTTGCCGTGCGGGCGCCGCCCGGCGATACACGCTGGAGACGGTGCCGACAATGGGGCAGACTGGTTCCCACGCAGGAGGGATGGCCGAGCGGCTTAAGGCGGCGGTCTTGAAAACCGCTGTGCGAAAGCACCGTGGGTTCGAATCCCACTCCCTCCGCCATTGCCTCCCGTCGGGTGTGGCCCCGTCGCAACCTTCTTGCCCTGCCCCCTCGATTGACGTAGGCTTCTCGCCCGGCAATCGGGGAGCGGTGACCGAGCGGCTGAAGGTGGCACCCTGCTAAGGTGTTGTGCGGGAAACCGTACCGAGGGTTCGAATCCCTCCCGCTCCGCCATCACCCGGGCCGAGGGCATTGGGACGCGCCCATAGCTCAATTGGATAGAGCGTCTGGCTACGGACCAGAAGGTTGGGGGTTCAAGTCCTCCTGGGCGTACCATCTCGAACATCATCGTCCGCGGCGCCGCGCGGTGCCGCCGGAGTCCGCGGCCCCGCCTCCAGGTCGGGGCCTTTTTTGTGGTCACGTGCATGCCCGGCCGATCCAACGACGGCTGTCGATCGGTCGGACGTGGCCGAACCCGCGTGCGTCCCGGGACGCCGAGGACGCGCCGACCAATCGAGGCATCATGTTCGTCGAAGCCGACCACGAACGCTGGATGCGCGACGCGCTCCGCGAGGCCGACCGCGCGTACCGAGCCGGCGACGTCCCGGTGGGGGCCGTCGTCGTCTCCGAAGGACGCATCATCGGCCGCGGCCACAACCGGGTCGAGGCCCTCGGCGACCCCACGGCGCACGCCGAGATCATCGCGATCGGGGCGGCCGCGGCCACGCGTGAGGACTGGCGACTGGAGGGCGCGGTCCTCTACGTCACGTGCGAGCCGTGCTTGATGTGCGCGGGCGCCATCCACTGGTCGCGGCTGGAGGGACTCGTGTTCGGTGCCGATCAGCCCGAGAGCGGGGTGTTCGGGTCGCAAATGGACATCATCGGACAGCGTTGGTACAATCGCGCCCTTTGGATCCAGAGGGGTGTTCTGCGCGAGCCCTGTCGCGAGATCCTCACCCGGTTTTTCGAAGAGTCACGGAGAGGTGCCAGAGTGGTTGATTGGGACGGTCTCGAAAACCGTTGTGCGGGTAACCGTACCGTGGGTTCGAATCCCACCCTCTCCGCCAACCATCAGTCCGAGCCCGATGGCGATGCGAGCGCCGGCGACGACCACCACGACCGTGGTCATTCGCGCGGCGATCCGGGCGACGGCCCGGGCGGTGATCGGCGCGGCAATCGCGCCGACCCGTGATCGCTCGGTGCGGAGAGGTGACCGAGCGGCTTAAGGTGCACGACTGGAAATCGTGTTGGCAGAAATGCCACGGGGGTTCGAATCCCCCTCTCTCCGCCATTTTCGCTCCGGCTCGTGATCCCGGCTCGTCACCCGACGATCCGTCCCCGCTCCATGGCGCGCGCCCCCGAGCCGGCGGTGCGATCGGCACGCCCGGTACATGACCGCCGCGTCTCCAGAGTCGACCGCCGGCCCGATCGAGCACCGGGCGTTTCTCGCCGGCATCGGCGTGTGGCTGATCCTGACGATCCTGCTCGCCGTGGGACAGCACCGGGTGCCGGGTCTCCTCGACGGCGACAGCTACTTTCACGTGGGCTACGTCGAGGTCTGGGGCCAACAGGGGCTGTCGCGTTCGTTCCCGTGGACGACCGTGAGCACGTGGTCCGATGCGTTCGCGGACAAGGACCTCCTGTTCCACGCGTTCCTGTGGCCGTTCGTGGCTCTCGTCGGGGAGACCGGGGCGAAGATCGCGACGACGCTCCTCGGAAGCGCGGTCCTGGGTCTTCTGGCCACGTTCGCGGCACGACATCGACTCGCCGGTGCCACCGTGTGGTCGCTCCTCGTCCTCGGGGTGGGATGGCACGTGCTCCATCGGCTGATGCCGGTGCGCTCGCACGTGATGGCCATGCTGCTCCTGGTGATCTGGGTCGAGTGCTTGATCTCGAGCCGCTGGCGGTGGCTCGCGGTCGTGTCGTTCCTCCAGGCGTGGAACCACCAGTCCGCGCCCATCTACCCCGCGCTGGCGATCGCGTTCGCGCTCGGAGCGTGGGGGGGACGCGGGCGTCCCGATGCGCGCCCCGTCCTGGCCACGGCCGGGGGCGTCGTGCTCGGCTTCCTCGTCAACCCGTACGTGCCGAACGACATCCGGGCGTGGTGGCTCGGTGCGGCGGAGCTGATGCGCACGGTGCTCGGGGTGGGGACGGCGATGCCGCCGGGCATCTTCGGTCCCGAGCTGGGCGAGGTGGGCTCGCGCATGCTGCTCACGAACCACGTGACCCCGTTCGCCTGGATCGCACTCGTGGCGGTGGCGCTCGGGTTTCGAGGGGTGGCGCTCTCGGCCAGGGGGCGCGCGGCGACGCTCCTCGGGCTGAGCGCGCTCGTCCTGGGGCTCGTGACGTCGCGCTTTCTCCACGAGATCGCGATTCCGATCGCGTTCGTGTGGGGTGCCGTGGTCACCGACGAGCTGCTGCGCGCCCGGGGCGGGCTCGGCGCGATCGGGCGACGTGCGTCGGGCGCCGCGGTGGTCGTGTCATGGCTCGTCGCGCTGCCGCCGGCGATCGCGGAGCTGCGGGACCTGCCGGACTACCGGTCGCAGGAGCGGTACCGGTCCGGTGTCCGGGCGCTGGCGGATGCGCTCCCGGACGGCGCCGTCGTGTTCCACACCGACGCCGGTGCCTTCAATCCGCTGTTCCGGTTCGCGCCCGAGCAGCGCTACCTGTTCGCGCTGGATCCGATCTTCTTCTACGGAGCCGATCGCGCGCGCTTCGCACAGTGGCTGCGCTTCCGGGCCGGGCAGTCGCCCGATCCCGTCCGGATGATCGCCGACACGTTCGGCGCCGACGGGATCTTCCTGCGGCGCTCCCGGCCGGTCGACGAGCAGTTCATCGGATACCTGGAGCGACACCCGGCGGTCGAACGCGTGTACGACGACTCCGAGTGCGCCGCGTTTCGCGTCCGCCGCTGACGTCGGGCCGCCGGAACCCGCGTCGATGGCCGATTGCGCCGCCCCCCGCCGACGTGATAGAAATACCGGGCGCCGGTTCCGGGGCGGGGTTTTCCTCCATGCACCGGCGCCGTAAAACATTTGTGTGTGGGGATGTAGCTCAGTTGGGAGAGCGCCTCGTTCGCAACGAGGAGGTCGGCGGTTCGACCCCGCTCATCTCCACCAGTTCGCATTGGCCAGGTCCTGCGCAATCGCGGCCCACGAACCCCGTCAGGACCGGAAGGTAGCAGCGGTAAGTGGTTACCCGGTGTGCCGCAGGGTTGCCTGGCCTCTTTCTCTCGAGCCTCGACGTCGACTAGGCGCTCGCGCCGCCACCGGGGGGAGTCGCCGTGTCCGGGATCTACACCGTCCTGGCCCGCAAGTGGCGGCCGCTGACGTTCGACGACGTCGTCGGGCAGGACGTCGTCGTCCGGACGCTGCGCAACGCCATCGACCGGGATCGCGTCGCCCACGCGTACCTGTTCGCGGGATCGCGCGGCACGGGCAAGACGACGGTGGCCCGCATCCTCGCGCGTGCGCTGAACTGTGCCGACGGGCCCACCGCGACGCCGTGCGGCGAGTGTGACACGTGCCGCGACATTCTCTCCGGCACGTCGCTCGACGTGCTGGAGATCGACGGCGCGTCCACGCGCGGCATCGACGACGTGAGGCGCCTTCGCGAGGACGTGAAGCTCGCGCCGTCGAAGGGTCGCAAGAAGGTCTACATCGTGGACGAGGTCCACATGCTGACCCATCAGGCCTTCAACGCGCTGTTGAAGACGCTCGAAGAGCCGCCGGCGCACGTCGTGTTCGTGCTCGCGACCACCGATCCCCAGAAGCTGCCCGATACGATCCTCTCGCGATGCCAGCGCTACAACTTCACGCGCATCTCGGTGCCCGACACCGTGGCCCGCCTCAAGCACGTCGTCGAGTCCGAGGGGGTCGCGCTCGACGACGCGGCGCTCCTCGTGCTCGCTCGCCGCTCGGGCGGCGCGCTCCGCGACGCGCTCGGGTTCCTGGATCAGGTCATGGCCACCGGCGAGGTGGAGAGCGCGGGCAAGACACCCATCGGCGAGTCGGCCGTCGTCGACGCGCTGGGGCTCGTCGGTTCGGACGTCTACACCGGGCTGTTACGCGCGTTCGTCGAGCACGATGCGGCGGCCGCCCTGGCCATCGTGTCCGAAGCGCACCGGAGCGGCCACGACGTGGAGTTCTTCGTCCAGGGCCTCGTCGACGTGCTACGCGACGTGCTCGTCATCAAGTCGACGCCGGCGACCGGAGGTGACTCGGCGCCGTCGCTGGGCGACATCCTCGATCGCTCGCCCGACGACTGCCGCGAGCTCACCGAGCTGACCGGGCCTCTCGGGCTCGGCGACGTCCTGCGGCTCATCCGCATCGCGCTGGAGACGTCCGATCAGCTGCGCAGCTCGGACTACCCGTGGGTCCACCTCGAGGTGAGCATCGTCGAGATGGCGAGCCTCGATCGCGTCGCCGACCTCTCCGAGCTGATCGGGGCGATCGGCTCGGACCCACCCGGCGGCGGCGGCGGCGCGCAGGCACGACCGCCGCGCGAGCGCACGACGACGCGGGACGCACGCGCGCGCGGCGGCACACGGTCGCCAGGCAAAGGCACCTCGTCCGGCGCATCGGCCGGGATGAGCGCGAGTGCGGACGCCGTCGGTCTGGTGGAGGTTCTGTCCGCGGCCTCCGAGGCCCCTCCGCCCGCGACCAGCGCGGCACCCACGTCGTTCGAGGACGGGACGCCGCTTCCGCCCGAGCTGTGGCGATCGGTGCTCGACCGCGTGAAGTCCGAGAAGCCGCTCCTGTGGAGCGTGCTCACACAGGGTGAGCCGGGCCCGGTCCGGGGCGGTGCGCTCACGTTCCAGGTGGATCCCGACAACGGCTTTCACGTCGAGCAGCTGCGCGAGCCGGCACACCTCGACCTCATTCGGGGCTGCCTCAGCGCCGCGTGCGAGACGGATCTCGGGTTCCGGATCGCGCTGGCCGACGGTGCGGGCAAGCACGCTCACCTGCCCGAGGAGCGCCGAAAGGTGCTGGCCGATCCGTTCGTACAGAAGGTGCTGGAGTTTCTCGACGGCGAGGTCGTCGACTAGATGGGAGCGGGATCTCGATGGACATCAATCAGCTGATGAAGCAGGCGCAGAAGATGCAGGCCAAGATGGCCAAGGCCCAGGAGCGCCTGGAGGAGATCGAAGTCTCCGCGACCGCCGGCGGCGGTGTCGTCGAGGTGCGTGCCAACGCGAAGCAGGAGATCCTCGGCATCTCCATCAAGCCCGAGGCGGTCGATCCCGACGACGTCGAGATGCTCGAGGACCTGATTCTCGGCGCCCTGAAAGAGGTGCAGAAGCTCGCCCGCGATGAGCAGGAAGCGGAGATGGGCAAGGTGACCGGGGGCATGGGCATGCCGCCGGGCCTCATGGGCTGATGCAGTACAGCTCGAAGATCCTCGAGACCCTCGTCGAGGAGTTCGGTCGGCTCCCCGGCATCGGCCGCAAGTCCGCGCAGCGAATGGCATTCTACCTCCTGCGCCAGCCGCGGGAGGACGTGCTCGTGCTCGCCGACGCCATCCGGGACGTCAAGGAACGCGTCGTCGAGTGCGCCGAGTGCGGCAACATCGCCGAGTCCGACGTGTGCCTGATCTGCTCGGATCCTCGCCGCACGCGCGGTCTCATCTGCGTGGTCGAGAACCCGGTGGACGTGGTCGCGATCGAGCGCACGAGCGTGTTCAACGGGGTCTATCACGTGCTCGGCGGCGGGATCTCACCGCTGGACGGCGTGGGCCCCGACGACATCCGCACCCGCGAGCTGCTGGCCCGCGTGGACGCCAACGCGGCCACCGAGGTCATCCTGGCCACCAGCGCATCCAGCGTCGGGGAGGCCACCGCGCATTATCTCGAGCAGCTGCTGCGGGGCAAGTCGGTCCGCGTGACGCGCATTGCCCGCGGTCTGCCCATGGGGGCCGACCTCGAGTTCGCCGATCAGGTGACGGTGCAGAAGGCGCTCGAAGGAAGACGCGACGTCACTGGAACGTGAGTGAGATCGGCCGGAGCGGGATCTCGGGTGAAGCCCGGGCCCGTCGGGTCACGGCTCGATCGGTCCATCGCGTCATCGCGCGAGCTGCAACCTCCTCGCGGCCACGTCCTCTCCGAGCCGCACCTGGAGGAAATAGACCCCCGGCGCCAGGTCGCGCCCACGCGCATCGCGCCCCTGCCACTGCACGAAGGTCGGTGCCGAGGGATGCACCGGCACCTCGTCGACCCACACGCGACGTCCGGTCGCGTCGTGGACCGCGACCTGTGCGGTGCCTTCCCGACGCGTGGCGACGGCGAAGCGCGTCCGCTCTGCGAACGGATTCGGCTGCGGCGTCGTGAGCACGAGTGCCGGGGTCACCCCCGGCACCGCATCACCGGGGACGCCCGTCACGTCGGAGACGATCTTGAAGATCTGCCCCAGGTTCGTTCCGGTCCAGTGCCAGTCGATCGCGTAGAGCTCGCCTGAGGCATCCTCACCGAATCCGACGAGAAACGTGAAGTCGTCGCCCGGCGGCGGTCCGAGCTCGACCGAGCGATTGGTGAGCTCGGTGAGCGTCGATCCGTCGTACTTGAACGTCCAGATCTCGCTCGTGCACCAGTCGGAGAAGAAGTAGCACCCGTAGAGCTCGGGGACTTCACTGCCGCGATACACGAAGCCACCGTTGACCGAGCACCCCGGGCCGTGGGCGTAGCTGTAGACGGGAGGGGTGAAGGTCGGGTCGTCGCAGTCGGTGGGAGGGATGTAGCAGGCGTCGGCTTCCTTCATGCTCCACCCGTAGTTCAGTCCGCCGGGACTCGCGGCGGGCTGGAAGTTCACCTCCTCGTAGCGGTCGAGACCGACGTCGGCCAGCCAGAGGTCGTGGGTCTCGCGATCGAAGCTCATGCCCCAGGGCGATCGGATGCCGATGGTCCAGATCTCCTCCCGATACCCGGGGACCCCGACGAACGGGTTGTCGGGCGGGATGGCGTATCCGGTCGGCACGTCGACGTCGATGCGCAGGATCTTGCCCAGGAGCCGGCTCGGGTCCTGTCCGGATTCGTGGAAGTCGCTGCCGTACCCGCCGTCGCCCAGCGAGACGTACAGGTAGCCGTCGTTCGGTCCGAACGCGAGATACCCGCCGTTGTGGTCGTAGCCCGGCTGGTCCACCGTCAGGAGCACGGACTCCGTGCCGGGGTCGGCGATGTCGGGGTCCGCTGAGACCTCGAATCGCGAGATCCGGGTGCGTAGACCCGGGATCGTGTAGTTCACGAAGAAGTAGCCGTTCGTGGCGTAGTCCGGGTGAAAGGTCAGGCCCAGGAGACCCTGAAAGAGGCCGTCGGTCTCCAGCTGGGACGACAGGTCCAGGAACGGCGTGGGCAAGAGCTCGCCATCGCCGACGATCCGGATCCGTCCTTCCATCTCGATGATGAAGAGGCGCGGGTCGCCCGGTGGAGAGGTGAGGACGATCGGCTTCTGGAGGCCATCGACGACCTTCTCCAGGTGGGCGGCCCGCGCGTCGTTCCCGGTCACGAGGACCGTGCAGACGGCCAGCATGATGGACCGATTGGAGACCGCGACGAAAGAGCGGGGCGCGCGCATGGAATCCCTCCACGGGCCGACGTCATGAGAGCGGGAACACGACGATATCCACCGATTCTAACAGCTCGGGGCCGATGCCGCACAGCGGCGACCCGACGCGCGCGTGAACGACCCGTCCGCGCCGCCCGCATCACCGACAGGCGAGCGCCTCCGCCACCGTGGCCGCCAGCTCGCGCGCGATGACCGCGTTTCCCATCGCGGTCGGATGCACGGCGTCGGCGAAGACCCGCGTGGGATCGCCGTGCGTGGCGAGATCGGTCAGCGCGCGCTCGGCGTCCACGAGGGCGACGCCGAGTCGCTCGGCGCTTCGGCGGATCGTGTCGTTGTAGAGTCCGAGCAGCTGCCGCTCGGTGTCGAGGCGCGCCGCGGCCTCGAACTCGATCGCGGCCGCCGCCGAGTCCCCGGCACTCTCGTGGGCCAGGCCGAGCAGGTAGTGCGGCAACGGCCAGTGCGGCACCTCCTCCTGGATGGCCTGCACGCTCGGCGCGATCGTCCGGGCGAGCGACGCGGGCAGCGGCTCGTTGCCGAAGATGTGACGGACCACCGGGCGTGCCGCGTCGCGGGGAAGACGCGCGAGCATCCAGTTCAGCGAGAACACGCGGCGACCGGTTCCGTCCCGGGCCAGCGGGATCGGCGTCTCCACGAGGGGCACCCGCGGTCGGATGGGGACGGTGACGAGCACCGGCGTGGCGCCGTCGGCGCGCACGTCCGCAACCAGCGCGGCCAGGTTCGCCTCGAAGCGTGAGAGGGACACGCGCGGGCGCCAGCCGGACCGGTCGTCGCGTTCGCCATCGCCGTTCGCTCCCGACGACGTCGCGGCGCCGACCAGCGACTCCAGCGCACGGAACGCGTGCGAGTGCCGAAGCCACGCCAGGGCCGTCGTGCTCGACCGTGAGCGCTTCTCGGCGTCGGACTCGGCGGACAGGTGGTGATCGTTGTATCCGTACAGGAGCGTCACCACGCGCGGAGAGAGAGGACGTACGTCGCGTTCGTAGTAGCGCCGACCCTGCTCGGACGAGTAGCCGACGACGCCCGCATTCAGCACCTCGACACCGGCACAGCCCCCATCGACGAGGGCGCGCTCGAGCAGGGCGGGGTACGTGTCGGCGTAGATCGGCGTGGTGTAGCCGAACGTCACCGAGTTGCCCAGAGAGGCCACGTCGTACCGGGAGGGAGCGTCACCGCTCTCGCTCTCGCGGAAGCCGGCATCGCTGATCCGGATCGACTCGGCCCGATAGCCGGGCCGGATTCGCCACAGGAGCTCGTCGTCGGGCTCGTGATAGAGATTGCGCAGATGATCGAACGCCTCGGAGAACTGCGTCTCGCCCGAGCCGGTTCCGAGATCGGGGCGCACGAGCCGGGTCAGGATCTCCGCCGCGCCCGCGACGAGGAGCACCACCAGCACCCCGAAGCCGACGGCGACGAGCCGACCTCGCACCGCCGAGCGCGCGGGGTCCTTCATCACGGCCCTCCCTCCGATGCCGGCGCCGGCATCGGGACCTCGCACCGATAGACGTCGACCGGCGTGCCCAGTACCGCGAGCCGGCCCGACGCGACCGGCGTGGGCGAGCGCGTGACACCCACGGCATCGAGCGTTCGTCCCAGGAGCGTCCCGAACGGATCGTCGGTCACGAACACGATCGCCCGCGCGGGGCGGCCGATGTCCTGCACCGCGCCACCCAGCTCGGCGACGAAGGCGGCCACCAGCGCGTCGGGGTCGCGCAGCCGGGATCGCGGCAGGCTTCCCGGATGATCGCGCATCTCGACCGGAAACGGAACGAAGCGAAGCCCGGCGCCGCGCTCGCGTGCGTAGTGCTCGAGCGGTGCGAGGGTGAGCCCCGAGGTGATGACCAGGTCCGCGTCGTGGGCGTTTCGCACGAGGCCCTCCGCCAGCGTACGGTCGCTCGACTTGACGTCGCTCCCGGCGTACCGCGCGAGCTGGATCGCGGACAGCGCGACGACGATCGCGAGGAGCGCGATCGCGAGCGCTCGGCGGGTCCGGACGACGGCCAGCGAGAGCGCGAGCACGAGCAGGGGCAGCACGATCAGGTCGGCGCGCGCGGCGGCGTAGATGGGTCGGCCGGCCAGCGACACACCGGCGGCGATCGCCAGCGGGGTGACCGCGAACGCGGCCAGCGCGACGATCGATCGATCGCCCGGTCGCCGTCGAATACCGACGACCGCGGTCCCCACGATGACCGCCAGCAACGCGATCGCGACGCCCCCGGGCACGATGCCCGGCGGCATCGGCACGTACGCGGGCAGAGGGGATCCGGGCACGAGCGCGTTCGCGGTGGCCAGCAGAAGGGACGGCTCCCAGCGCGCGGACAGCCACGACGTCGCGCCGAAGCGCAGCTGATCGACGAGCACCGGAACCCACGGGGCGTACGCGGTCACCGCGATCGCCTGTACGACCGCGAGCGCGCCGAGCGTGCGCGCGGGACGTCGTTCGACGAGCGCAAAGGCCATCGCCGCCGGCAGCAGGAGCAGTCCGTAGTTGTGGAGATACAGTCCGATCACCGTGACCAGCGCGTGGGCCGCGCCGGTTGCGAGCGCCGGCCGGACGAGGAACGCGCTCAGCGTCCACGCCGAGCCGATGCCGACCAGCGGCAGGAGCGCATAGTATCGCGCGTCCTGCGCGTGCAGCACCAGCAGCGGCAGCACCGCGGTCACGATCGCGGCACCGCGCCGTGCCGCCAGCGCGGCCGGCCAGCGCGACCTCGCGAATGCATACAGGACGAGCGGTGTGGCGATCCCGGCCAGCGCGGATGGAAGGCGCAGGCTCCACTCGGACGTACCCCCGAGCGTGATCTGACGACCGAGGAGCCAGTAGTAGAGCGGCGGGCCGGAGTCCAGCCGCAGCCAGGCGACCAGGTCCGCCAGACGACGTCGCGCGACGAGTGCGCTGAACGACTCGTCCAGCCATAGACCACGATCACCCAGACCCACGAGGCGGATGCACGCGAGCCCCACCAGGAGAGTGACGAACGCGATGCTCCCGACCCGCGACCGGCGGGTCGCCTCGCGGACGGTCATGTCCAGACCGCCGGGGACGGAGACCGCGGCAAATAGTCGTTGACACCTCCGGGCCGTTTCGGTATCGAGGTTTCCGTGCGCCCTTGAGTCCGTTCAACCTCATGCGCGAACGGACCTTGCGGCGCCGATGCGGCGTCTGGTGTCGGGTTGCGACGCCGGGAGACCGGGGCCGGTGTCCGTGTGAGCGTTTCTCGTGACGGGCGGGTCCGGTCGGCCGTGCGGGGCAAGGACGTCCCGAGGCCGGAGCGGGCATGCCCGTGTTCCCGCGACCTCGCGATCATGTCGACGTCAGCCGAAGGAGGCATGGACAATGACGCCGGAATCGCAGTGGGCGCTGATCGAGGAGGATCTCGCGCCGTTTCGCGTGCTTCTCCATCGGCTCCTGCGCAAGTCCTCCGCGGCCACCGCCATCCTCACCGATGGCACCGGTCAGTTGATGACGTCGGTGGGGCAGCGCCCCGAGGTCGATGTCGACACGTTCCTCGTTCTGTGTGCGAGCGAGTACGCCGCCACTCGTGAGATGGCTCTGCTCCTGGGCGAGGAGCGCTTCCACTCACTGTATCACGAGAGCGACACGCGCCAGCTCTACATCACCGAGCTGCGTCCCGACGCGCTCCTGGTGCTGATGTTCAATCGCGGGAGCACGCTCGGGCTCGTGCGCTGGGCGCTGAAGAAGTATCAGCGTGAGCTCCTGCGCGCGCTCGACCTCGCGGTCGCCGCGGCCTCCGAACGCCGCGACATCGCGGCCGAGACCGGAGCCGTCGCGCCCAGCGCGTCGGAGGTCGAGGACGCGCTGGACGCGTTCTTCGACGCCTGAGGTCCACGGTGACATCGGGCACGGGCCCGCGTCGCCGGACCGACGTCGACGAGCTCCGCATCAAGATCGTCTTCGCCGGACCCGGCCTCAGCGGCAAGACGACCAACCTCATGCAGCTCCACGATCGCGCCCCCGAGGATCGTCGCGGACGTCTCGTGTCGCTCTCGTCGGGTGACGAGCGCACGCTCTTCTTCGACTTCTTGCCCCTGGATCTCGGCGCCGTCGGCCGCCGTCGCGTGCGGCTGGCGCTGTACTCGGTGCCCGGACAGAACCGCTTCCGGGTGAATCAGGCGTTGATCCTCCGGGACGCCGGTGGCATCGTCTTCGTCGCCGATTCGCACCCGTTCCGGCGCGACGCCAACGTCCGGAGCCTCGAGCTCCTGAAGGCCCACCTCGCCGAGACCGGACGCGTGCTCTCGGCGCGTGCCGAGCTGCCCGACGAGGTGCCCGTGGTGATGCAGTACAACAAGCGTGATCTTCCCACGCGGATGCCGCTCGACGAGCTCGAGTCCGCGCTGAACCCGGGCCGGGCGCCGTTCGTGCCGGCGATCGCCGTGCGGGGACGAGGCGTTGCGGACACCCTGAAGGAGATCACGCGGCGTGCGCTCGCCCGATGCCTGCGCGAGGCGGCCGGCGCGGGACGATCCGTGGATGGATAGCCTCGTTCGCGTCCTGGCGACGTTCTTCGGCACCGGTCACTTTCCGTTCGCCCCCGCGACGTTCGCATCGCTCGTCTTCGGTGTCGTGGCGTTCGCGCTTCCCACGCCGTCGGACGGCGCGTGGATCGCGGCCACGCTCCTGGTCACGCTGGTCGGCATCCAGCTCAGCTCTCGCGCCGAGCGGTTCTACGGCCACGACGGCAGCCCCATCGTCATCGACGAGGTGGCCGGGATGATGGTCACGCTGGCCATGATCCCGAAGGATCCGCTCTGGCTGTGGCCGGTGGGCTTCCTGGCGTTCCGGGCGTTCGACATCGTCAAGCCGTTCCCGGCCGGGCGCGCCCAGGAGCTGCCGAGGGGCTTCGGCGTGATGCTCGACGACGTCGTGGCCGGCGTGTACGCGCATCTCGTGGTCCGCATCGCGATGAGGCTCTGGACGTGAGCGTCGCGATCATCTCGATCGGCGACGAGCTCCTCGACGGTCACACGCTCGACACGAACTTCCAGCACCTGGCCGCCGCGCTCTCGGGGGCCGGACATCGTGTGACCGAGCACGTCACGGTCGGGGATTCGTCCGCCGCGATCAACCGCGCGATGGACGCGGTTGCGACGCCGGGCCGCATCGTGATCCTGACCGGGGGGCTCGGCGGCACGCCGGACGACGTCACGCTCGACGCCGTGGGTGCCCGGCTGGGACGCCCACCGGAGGTGGATGCCGAGCTCCACGCGCGCTTCGAGTCGATCTTCGCCGAGCGGGGACGGCGGATGAGCGACGCGGCCGCCCACATCGCCCGGCGGATCCCGGGCACCGAGCGGCTGGAGAACCCGGTCGGACTGGCACCGGGCGTCCTGGCCGACGAGGGCGGCGTCCGGTACGTGCTCCTCCCGGGCGTGCCACGAGAGCTCCGCGCGATCGTCGAGACGTCGCTGCTCCCGAGGCTCGGCGCCGGACCCGACGGGCGCGTGCAGACGTTTCGGGCGGTGAACGTCGGCGAGGGCGAGGTGGCCAGGAGCCTGGCCGACGCGGGCGTGAGCGGGGTCTCGTTCCTCCCGGCGATCCGGCGCGTGGACGTCGCGGTGAGGCTCCCGGGCGGCCCGCTGTCGCCCGGCGACGAGGAGCGCCTCGCCCGGATCGTGGCCGCGCTCGGCGACCACCTCATCGGCGACGAGCACGCGACGCTGGAAGACGTCTGCACTGCACGACTGATCGAGCGCGGGGAGACGCTCGGACTGGCCGAGAGCCTCACCGGGGGACGCATCGCGGCCGCGTTCACCCGGGTGCCCGGCGTCTCCCGGACGTTCCTCGGCGGACAGGTGGTCTACTCGAACGACGCCAAGGTGCGCTGGCTCGGCGTGTCGCCCGAGACGCTCGCCGTGCACGGTGCGGTCAGCGCCGAGACCGCCGGGGAGATGGCCGCCGGTGCCGCCCGGTCGGCCGGCGCGAAGTGGGGCCTCTCCACCACCGGGATCGCGGGACCCGGCGGCGCCACCGAGGAGAAGCCGGTGGGCCTCGTCTATCTCGGGCTCGCCCGTCCGGACGGATCGGTGCACGTCGTGCGGCGCCGGTACCTCGGTGATCGACTCATGATCGTCGACCACACGGTGGCCGACGCCATGGATCTCCTGCGCCGAGCGCTCTTCGACCTCCCGCTCCCGGCAGGCGCGTCGTGACGCGCGCGTTCACGGCGATCTTCCCGCCGGCGCCGGTGCGCGAGAAGCTGGCGCGGTTCGTGGCCTCGCTGGAGCGCGAGGGTGGCGACGTCAAATGGGTCAGGCCGGAGAACCTCCACCTCACGCTCCGCTTCTTCGGAGACCTGGAGGACGATGCGCTCGAGCGTGCCCAGCAGGTGACGCGCGAGATCGTGAGCTCGTTCGCCCCGTTCCGGGTCCGGCTGGCCGGTACCGGGACGTTCCCGGCGCGGGGACGTCCGAGGGTGTACTGGGTCGGCATCGATCGAGGGGTCGACGACCTGGATCTTCTGGCGGGAGCCCTCGATCGCGGCTACCGGAGCGCCGGCCTGGGCAAGGCCGACAAGGCGTTTGCGCCACACCTGACCGTCGGACGCGCACGACCGCCGAGGGGACGCCGCCAGCCCGTCCCCCAGAAGCTCTGGACGTTCGGTCGTTTGACTTTCGAATCGCTCGAGTTTACAGTGCCGAGCGTGTGCGTGGTAGCCAGCGAGCTCTCGCCACGCGGCCCCACCTACGAGCCCCTAGCGGAGTTCCCGATGTCCGGGCACGGCTGATTGTTCCCCGGCTAGGCCGACCGGCAGTGGTCCACTACCTGGAAGGAGAACCGGAGAACATGGCAGGCGATCCTCAGAAGGAACGCATGCGCGCCCTCGAAATGGCCATCTCGCAGATCGAGAAGCAGTTCGGCAAGGGCTCGGTGCAAAGACTCGGGGATGAGAAGACGCGAGCCAACGTCGAGGTCATTCCCACCGGCAGCCTCGGACTCGACATCGCGCTCGGCATCGGCGGCGTTCCGCGCGGGCGCATCATCGAGATCTACGGTCCGGAGTCCAGCGGCAAGACGACGCTGGCCCTCAGCATCATGGCGCAGGCGCAGAAGGCCGGCGGCGTGGGCGTGTTCATCGACGCCGAGCACGCGCTGAGCCCCAAGTTCGCCGAGCTCCTCGGTGTCGACCTGGAGAACCTCCACGTCTCCCAGCCCGACACCGGAGAAGAAGCGCTCGAGATCGCCGATCAGCTCGTGCGCTCGGGCGCGGTCGATCTGATCGTGGTCGACTCGGTCGCGGCGCTCGTGCCCAAGAATGAGATCGAGGGCGAGATGGGCGACTCACACGTCGGGCTCCAGGCACGTCTGATGAGTCAGGCGCTGCGCAAGCTCACGGGGTCGGTCTCCAAGAGCCACACCGCGATCATCTTCATCAACCAGATCCGCATGCAGATCGGGGTGATGTTCGGCAACCCCGAGACCACCACCGGCGGTCGCGCGCTGAAGTTCTACTCGTCGATCCGCATGGACGTGCGGCGCATCGCGTCGATCAAGGACCGCGACGAGATCGTCGGCAACCGCGTCCGGGTGAAGTGCGTCAAGAACAAGATGGCCCCGCCGTTCCGTAGCGCCGAGTTCGACCTCCTGTTCAAGGAGGGGATCTCGGTCTCGGGCGAGGCACTCGACATGGCCGTCGAGAAGAACATCGTCCAGAAGAGCGGGACGTGGTTCTCGTACGGCGACGAGCGTCTGGGCCAGGGTCGCGAGAACGCGCGCCAGTTCCTGATGCAGCACCCCGAGGTCTACGACAAGCTCAAGCGCGAGATCCGGATCGCGTACGGGCTCGAGGTGGCCGAGGCGGCCGACGCTCCGGGCTCGCCCGGCAAGACCGGCCCGGCCGACGATGGCGGGGCGAAGGCGAGCGCCGCCAAGGGCAAGAACGGAGCGGCCGCGAAGTCCGCGTCGTCGACCGCCCAGTAGCTCCGCTCGCGCGCCGAGCTACTCGATCGCACGAACGGGGGATCGACCGTCCGCGGGGCGTTCGATCCCTCTTTCTCTGAACCTCGATTAGCGGCTCGAAGGCGATGGTCTTCCCGAGCCGGGACGGCCACAAGGAGTCGGCCGCCTCGCCGCGTTGCGGCCGGCGCTCCGGGACGCGCCCGCGAGGAGTCCACTACGCGCGGCGACCCCGATCGGGTAGGCTCGGCGCGATGATCCGGCCCGAGCCCGCGTCCACAGAGGATCCGAGATGACCGACACTTCCCCCCGAGACGACCCGGGGCCGATCACGCCGGATCCCGATCCCCGCGCCGCCGCCCGCGACCGGGCGCTCTCGTATCTCGACCGCCGCATGCGAAGCCGCCGGGAGCTTCGCAGGTACCTCGAACGAGCGGGTTACGCCGCCGACGTGGTCGAGGATACACTCGCCGCCATGACCGAGCTGGGGGTGCTCGACGACGCCGCGTTCGCCAGGGCCTTCGCCCGCGATCGCGTCCGCCTGGCCCCCCGCGGCTACCGGCTGATCGCCCGGGAGCTGGCCGAGCGCGGGGTGGCGCGCGAGGTCGTGGATGCGGTATTGACGGAGGTCGAGGCCGAGTTTCCCGAGGTCGAGATCGCCGAGGCGCTTCTCGTGAGGAAGCGCCGCCACCGGGGCGACGGCGAGCTGACCGAGGCCGAGACGCGCAAGCTCGAACGCTACCTCGCCGGACGGGGTTTTCGACACGACACGATCAGACGCGTCGTGGGGGGAAGTGATCCGTGGACTCAATGACGATCGTGGACCAGTTCGTTCGCTTCTACACCGATCGCGATCACACGATCGTCGATCCGGCGCCGCTCGTCCCCCGCGACGATCCGACGCTGCTGTTCAACTCCGCGGGCATGGTCCAGTTCAAGAAGCTCTACTCCACGGCCGATCCGCTGCCGTACCGGCGCGCCGTGAGCGTGCAGCCGTGCCTGCGCGCCGGCGGGAAGGACTCCGACATCGAGAACGTGGGACGCACGCCACGGCACCTCTCGTTCTTCCAGATGCTGGGCAACTTCTCGTTCGGCGACTACTTCAAGCACGATGCGATCGTCTGGGGCTGGGAGCTCCTGACCGAGATCTACGGCATGAACCCGGACAAGCTCTGGGTCAGCGTCTACGAGGACGACGACGAGGCCGAGAAGATCTGGCTCGAGACCGTGGGCATCCGGCGCGAGCACGTCGTGCGCCTGGGCAAGAAGGACAACTTCTGGGGACCCGCCGGCAAGACCGGCGCCTGCGGCCCGTGCAGCGAGATACACTTCGATCGCGGCGAGGGAGGCGGCAACGCCCCCGGCGACGACGGCGACCGCTTCCTCGAGATCTACAACCTCGTCTTCCCGCAGTTCGACATGCAGGAGGACGGCTCCACGTCACCGCTTCGCAATCGCGGCATCGACACCGGCATGGGCCTCGAGCGGGTCGCGATGGTCCTCCAGGACGGCGAGACGCTCTTCGACACCGACCAGTTCCTGCCGGTGATCGCGGCCATCGAGGAGATCTCCGGTCGGCGCTACGCCGGTGGCGATCCCGAGAGCAAGCGCGCCATGCGCGTGATCGCCGACCACGTGCGCGGGCTCACGTTCACGCTGGGCGAGGGCATCATCCCGTCGAACGACGGGCGCGGCTACGTGCTGCGCCGCATCCTTCGCCGCGCCCTGCGGTTCGGCTGGGGGCTGGGCATCGAGGAGGGCTTCCTGCCGGCGTTGTCGAGCCTCGTGGTGGATCAGTATCACGCCCGCTACCCGTACCTCGACACCGCGCGCGAGTCCATCGCGCTGGCGCTTCGGGCCGAGGAGAGCCAGTTCGCGGCCACGCTCTCCTCGGGCATGGCGCGGTTCGAATCGGTGGCCGACGGCGTGGGCGCATCCGGGGTCATCCCCGGCGACCAGATCTTCATGCTCTACGACACGTACGGATTCCCCGTGGACCTGATCGAGGAGATGGCCAGCGACCGCGGGCTCGGGCTCGATCGCGACGGGTTCGATGCCGCGATGACCGCTCAGCGAGAACGCTCGCGGGCCGCGTCCCAGTTCGACGAGTCGGTGGCCCACACCGAGTGGGAGTCGATCTCCGAGGGTCCGTCCAGCCGGTTCGTCGGATACGAGATGCACGAGGCCGAGGTGCGCGTGCGGAAGCTCGCCTCGCGCGAGGGGCGCGTGCTCGTGGTGCTCGACCGGACGCCGTTCTACGCCGAGTCCGGCGGCCAGATCGGGGACACCGGCGAGATCGTGTTCTCGTCGGGCACGCTACGGGTCGACGACACCCACAAGCTCGAAGACGAGATCACACACATCCTGGCGCCCGAGCACACCCTCGACGCGGTGCGCGCGATGGCCGGCGAGCAGGGCACGGCGCGCATCGACGTCCACCGGCGCAAGGCCACCGAGCGCAACCACACGGCCACGCACCTTCTCCATGCCGCACTCCGCCAGGTACTCGGCACGCACGTGGCACAGAAGGGATCGTTCGTGGGTCCAGATCGACTGCGGTTCGACTTCAGCCACTTCCAGCCGATGACGAACGACGAGATCATCGCGGTCGAACGTCTGGTCGCGCGCGAGATCATCGCCGACACGTCGGTCACCACCGAGATGACCCCGCTGAAGGACGCCCTGGCGGCCGGCGCGATGGCGCTGTTCGGCGAGAAGTACGGCGACACGGTCCGCCAGGTCGTGGTCCCCGGCTTCAGCCGTGAGCTCTGCGGCGGCTGTCACGTGGGCGCAACCGGCCAGATCGGACCGTTCCGCATCGTGTCCGAGACCGGCGTCGCGGCCGGCGTGCGCCGGATCGAGGCGATATCGGGCGTGGTGGCCGTCGACGACGCGCGCGAGACGGCCGACGTGGTCGCCCGGCTCGCGCGAACGCTCGGCACCAGCCGCACGGTGCTGGAGGAGAAGCTCGACACGCTGATGGCCGAGAAGGTCCGCGTCGAGCGCGAGCTCGACCGCGCCCGCGAGGCGGCGCGTCGCGCGCAGCTCCAGGGGGGTGACAGCATCGAGACGATCGGGGACGTCCAGCTCCTGGTCCAGACCCTCGAGGCGGAGAACCCGGGCGAGCTCCGCAAGGGTGCCGACGTGATTCGCCAGCAGCTGACGAGCGGCGTGGCCGTGCTCGGCGCCGACGTCGGCGGGAAGCTGGCGTTCCTGGTGCTCGTCACGCCCGACCTGGTCAAGGCGGGTCGCTTCCGGGCCGATGAATTGGTGCGCGAGATCGCGGCCGTCGCCGGCGGATCGGGAGGCGGCAAGCCGGACATGGCGCTGGCCGGCGCCAAGGACGTGGATCGGCTCACCGATGCCCTCGACCGGGGGAGACAGCTCGTGATCGACGCTCAGAATGCCCGAGGCGCGAACGCATGAGAATCCTGATCACCGGCGGACGCGGCATCGTCGGAACCGCGCTTCAGAGCGTGCTCGGCCGCGAGGCCATCCCACTCGAGCGCGACGAGTGCGACGTGACCGACGCGGGGTCGGTCGGGGCCGCGTTCGAGAGCCACCGACCCGAGGTCGTCATCCACTGCGCGGCCATGACGAACGTCGACGGCTGTGAGCACGACCAGGCGGGCGCCAGGCGCGTCAACGTGGACGGGACGGCCAACGTGGCCCAGGCCGCGCGCGGCCGGAACGCGCGCCTCATCCTTCTCGGAACCGACTACGTGTTCCGGGGCGACGTGGACCGGCCCCTCACCGAGGACGACCCTCCGGGACCGCGGTCGACCTACGGGAAGACGAAGCTGGGTGCCGAGGGCGCCGCGATCCTGAACCATCCCGCGCCGCTGATCGTGCGCACGTGCGGAGTGTACGGCGAGGGCTCCACCGCGCACTTTCCGGCCAAGATCGCCGCGAAGATCGACGCCGGTGAGCCACTTTGCGTCGTCGACGACCAGGTCGTCTCGCCGACGTACGCGCTGGATCTGGCCGGCGCGCTGGCGAGGCTCGCCCGCATGTCCGACGTTCACGGCCTCTATCACGCGGCCAACTCCGGCCACGTGTCGTGGTTCGCCTTCGCCCGCGAGATCGCGCGCCTTCAGGGCAAGCCCGAGCATCCGATCGAGGCGATCTCCACGACGGCTCTCGGTCGACCGGCACCCCGACCGGCCTACTCCGCCCTCGACTCGCGCAAGCTCGCGCGCGACCTCGGCATTCTGATGCGACCGTGGGACGAGGCGCTCGGCGCCTACCTCCGGTCCACGTCTCGGGTGATCCCATGAGCGACGACGTCAGGCGCGCGCTGGAGGCGGGCGGACGGCTGATCCTGACCCTGGCCGAGACCGAGTCCGATCGGGTCGCCCGCGTGGCCGACGAGGTCGCGCGACGCTTCTCGGCCAAGGGGCGTCTCCTTGCCGCCGGCAACGGGGGAAGCGCCGCCGACGCCCAGCACGTGGCCACCGAGCTGTCGGGCCGTTTCTTTCTGGATCGACCCCCGCTGGATGCGATCGCGCTCAACACGAACTCCTCGGCGGTGACGGCGATCGGTAACGACTTCGGGTTCGACGAGGTCTTCGCACGCCAGGTTCGCGCACACGGGCGGGCCGGGGACGTGCTACTCCTGTTCACGACCAGCGGTGCCTCGCCCAACATCCTGTCCGCGGCCGAGGCGGCGCGCGACCTCGGGCTGTACGTGGTCGGCTTCACCGGCTCGCGGGGCGCCGCTTTCGCCGAGGCCTGCGACGAGGCGTTCATCGTACCCAGCGCGATCACGCCGCGCATCCAGGAGGGACACATCGCGCTCGCGCACGCCCTCTGCGAGCGAGTCGAGGTGTTGCTCTTCGGCTCGGCCGGCGACCCGGACCGCGCCACCACATGATCGGCGACTACGGGCGGCAGCTCCGTCCACGTCAGTGGACGAAGAACCTGATCCTGTTCGCGGGCGTCATCTTCTCCGAGAGCCTGCTCGACGTGAACCTCCTCTTGCGGAGCGCGCTCGGGTTCGTCACGTTCTGTCTGATCTCGTCGTCCATCTATTGCATCAACGATCTCGCCGATCTCGAGAGCGACCGGCGTCACCCGAAGAAGCGCCTGCGTCCACTCCCGTCCGGTCGCATCAGCCCCGCCGGCGTGCGGGGGCTCGCGCTGACGCTCCTGGTGCTGGCGCTCGCCGGAGCCTGGCTTCTGGCGCCGGTCTTCGCTGCGGTCGTCGGGATCTACTTCGCGATCAACGTGGCCTACTCGCTTCGCCTCAAGCGCGTCCCGATCCTGGACGTGATCATCCTGGCGCTCGGCTTCGTGCTGAGAGCGGTGGGCAGCGTGGACGTGCTGGCCCGCCCCGACGTGATCATCTCGCCGTGGCTCCTCCTGTGTACGTTCTTCCTGGCCATGTTCATCGGCGCGGGCAAGCGCCGGGCCGAGCTGGCACTCCTCGAGGGGGCGGCGGCCGAGCATCGTGTGGCCCTCTCGGGCTACAGCGTCCAGTTCCTGGACCGGATCATGACCGCGACGATGACCTCGTCGATCCTGGCCTATGCGATCTACACGCTGTATCCGGGCACGATCGAGAAGTTCGGCACCGACGAGCTGGTCTACACGGTGCCGCACGTGGTCTTCGGGCTGCTGCGTTACATGTACATCGTGTACGAGCGGGACGAGGGGGGGAGCCCCACCGAGGCCATCCTCCACGATCGGGCGCTGCTGGTGACCGTCGGTCTGTGGGTGCTGACCGTGATCTACATCCTGTACGGTCCCGGACGATGAGCGAGTCCGGCCCCGGAGGCGGCGAGACCGCGAGAGAGCCCCGCGAGATGTGCTATCGCTGCCTGAAGGCCCGCGTGGTCTGCGTGTGCGCGAGCGTGCGCGTCGTGGAGAACCGGATCGGGGTCACGATCCTCCAGCACCCGCGCGAGTACCGCCATCCGATCGGCACCGCACGCTTCCTGCGGCTGGGGCTCCGCTGCTGTAGGGTCATCGTGCCCTGGGCGAACGAGGACGGGGAGCTCCGGCGCGACGTCTCCGTTCCGCCGGGGGCGGCGCTCCTGTACCCGGGCGCACGTGCGCGCGAGCTGTCGGACCTGGAAGAGGCCGCGCGGCCGTCGCACCTGGTCGTGCTCGACGGCACCTGGCGGCACGTTCGGCGGCTGTATCGCGACAACGCGTGGCTCCACGCGTTGCCGATGGTGGCTCTGGAGCCCCCGGCGCCCAGCCGCTATCGCATCCGTCCCGAGCCGGCCGCCCACTGCCTGTCGACGGTCGAGTCGGTCGCGGCCGCGCTGGGGATGCTCGAGCCGGCCACGATCGGTCTCGACGCCCTGGTGGCCGCGTTCGAGGCGATGATCGACGAGCAGATCCGGTGCGCGAATGGCGGGCGCGTCAAGCGCGAGAAGACGGTCGAGCGAGTGACACGGGATCGGCGTCGGCGGGGCGTGCTCCTGGATCCCGTGACCGAGGGCCGCGCGCCCGCGGCGAGCGGTCTGCGGGATCGAGCCGGATGCCCGGTCTGATGGAGACCGCGGTCTGGGAGGCGCCGGCGAAGCTGAACCTCGTGCTCGAGGTCGTCGGCCGCCGGCCGGACGGCTTCCATGAGCTCCGCACCGTCCTTCAGGCGATCGACCTCGTGGATCGCCTCACGATCGAGCCGGCCGACCGCTACGCGCTCACCTGCGACGGGCTCGACACACCGGTGGAGGACAACCTCGTCACCCGCGCGTACCGGGCGCTCGCCGAGCGCGGTGGCGTCGGGCCGGTCCGGATCCACCTGGAGAAGCGGATCCCGCTCGCCGGCGGGCTGGGTGGCGGCAGCTCGGACGCCGCGGCGGTGCTGGTGGCGCTGAACGCGCTCTACTCGCTGGGGCTCGATCCCGACGAGCTTCAGACGATCGGGGCATCGATCGGCAGCGACGTTGCGTTCTTCGTTCGCGGCGGTACGCAGCTCGGACTCGGGCGGGGAGAGCGCCTGGAACGATGGCCCGACATCCGGGGTGTGATCACGCTGGTCGTGCCGCGCCTCGGCGTGCCGACCGCCCACGTGTTCGCGGCGGGAGGCTTCGGTCGCGCGCCCGCGGATCCGATCGGCGCGCTCCGGAGAGCGCTCGACGAGGACGGGGCTCGCGGTGCCGGGGACCGGATCTCGGCGGTGCTCTTCAACGCGCTCGAGGCCCCGGCGATTGGCGTGGCGCCTGCCGTCGGGCGTCTCCGGGACCGGCTGGCGGCCCTCGCCGGGGTGGCTCGGGTGTCCGGAGCCGGCTCGACGCTCTTCGCCCTGGCGCCGGACGAGGCCACGGCCCGGCAGTGGGCAGACGCGCTGGCGGACGATCCGGACGTGGCCCGGACGCTGGTCACCCGGACGCGAAGCGACGGCGTTCGCCGCGTGGCGGGGCCGCGCACGCCGTAGCCACGGCCCGGGCCGGACCCGGCCGGAGCGGGGCTTGACCCCGTGCCGGTCCTCCGAGTACGATCCCGTCCGCTCGAAAACGACTCGGGAGGATCCACAGGGGGCGTCGTCGTACGTTCTCTCCCCGATGTGACGCCGGGCCGGCCACCGGCCGCGTCGAAGGGGACCAATCCTGGGTGATCGACGGGCGCACGCGCCGCAAGGCACGCGCCGTCACGTCGACCCGCACCGCCGCGCCCACCCGCGCGCCGTCGCGACCCACCGGATCCGCCCGGGACGACCGTCCGCGACGTCGCAATCCCCTGAGCTTGCATCGTCTTCGCCGGCCGGTCGCGCGCCCCGGCGCGTCGTCGAGCGCGTGACGACGATGGGGCGTCGCCAAGTGGTTAAGGCACCGGGTTTTGGTTCCGGCATTCGGAGGTTCGAATCCTCCCGCCCCAGCCAGTTCCAACGACCGACGGGAGGTCACGTGGCCGATCCACGGCACATCCGCATCTTCGCCGGGTCCTCGAATCCGGCACTGGCGGCCGGGCTCTGCGAGTATCTCGGCACCGAGCCCGGCGAGCTGGAGCTGACGCGCTTCGCCGACGGCGAGATCCTCGTGCGGTTTCTCGAGAACATCCGCGGCCACGACGTCTTTCTCTTGCAGACGACCGCCGGTCCCTCGGACAACCTCGTCGAGCTGCTGATCATGATCGACGCGGCGGTCAGGGCCTCGGCCAAGCGCGTGACGGTCGTCACGCCGTACTTCGCGTACGCCCGTCAGGATCGCAAGGACCAGCCGCGCGTGGCGTTGACCGCGAAGCTGGTGGCCAACCTGATCACCACCGCCGGCGCCAATCGCATGCTCACGATGGATCTGCATTCGCCCCAGATCCAGGGGTTCTTCGACATCCCGTTCGATCACCTGTACGCGGCCCCGGTTCTGCTCGACTACTTCAAGAAGCTTGCGCGTGCCCGCACCGTCATCGTGGCCCCGGATCTGGGCAGCGTGAAGATGAACCGCGCCTACGCCAACCGCCTCGGCCTGCCGCTGGCGCTGATCGACAAGCGCCGCCACGGGGCCGACGCCACCGAGGTCATGCACGTCGTCGGCGACGTCGAGGGGGCAGACGTGATCCTCCTCGACGACGAGATCTCGACCGCCGGCACGATGTGCCAGGCGGCGGTGGCCCTCAAGGAGCGCGGTGCGGCGCGGGTGTTCGCAGGGGCCACGCACGGCAAGTTCGTGGGCTCGGCGCTCGAGCGAATCGCGGAGAGCCCGATCGAGGAGGTCGTGGTGACCGACTCCATTCCGAACGCCGGGCGCGAGCTCGGACCCAAGATCCACACACTCTCGGTGGCCTCGCTGCTCGGCGAGGCGATCAAGCGCATACACGAGGAGCGGTCGCTCAGCTCGCTCTTCGTCTGAGGTTTTGCACGACGTGACGACGACGATGAAGACGAAGGCCCAAGGAGGTACGCATGGCGGTCGTCGAGTTGATCGGTGAGAACCGAGCCCGGAGCGGCAAGGGCGGCGCTCGCCAGGTGCGGCGCGACGGCTTCGTGCCGGCCGTGCTGTACGGCGGCACCGTGGATCCGGTGAGTCTGAAGATCGAGAGAAGCAAGTTCGAGGTGCTGCTCCGGACGCCGGGAGGTCGCCACTCGGTGATCGACTTCCAGCTCCCAAGCGGCAACCAGCTGGCGCTGATTCGCGAGGTGCAGCGTCATCCGGTCTCGCGCGCGGTGATCCACGTCGACTTCCAGCGCATCGAGGAAGACAAGCCCGTGCAGGTCGAGATCCCCATCGTCCTCACCGGCGTCTCGGCTGGACAGAAGATCGGCGGGGTTCTGGAGCACGTGACCCGTGAGGTCGAGGCCCGGTGCATGCCGCGGGACATCCCGGGGCGCTGGCTGATCGACATCAGCCACATGGAGCTCGGGCAGACGATGCATGCGAGCGATCTCGACATCCCGAACGTCGAGATCCTGGTGGAGCCCGAGCGCGTCATCTGCGTGATCGCCGAGCCGACGAAGGCGGTCGAGCCCACCACCGACGAAGAGGCCGAGGGCGAGGAAGCCGCGGAGGCCGAGGAAGGCGCCGACGGCGAAGGTTCGGAAGGCGAGTGAGCACGTGTGGATCGTCGGGCTCGGTAACCCCGGACCGCGCTACGCGGGGACCCGACACAACGTGGGGTTCGAGCTCGTGGACGTTCTCGTCGAACGATTCGACGCGAGTCCGGTTCGTGCGGACGCCACCATGCTCGTGTGGCGCGGAGCGTCCGGGTGGGAGGAGTGCCTGCTCGTGAAGCCGATGACCTACATGAACCGATCGGGCCTCGCCGTCCGGGCGCTGGTGGATCGGTACGAGCTGGACATCGCCGACGGGCTCTGCGTCGTGGACGACATGGCGCTCGACCTGGGGCGGATCCGCTTTCGCGAGCGGGGCAGCTCCGGCAACCACAACGGTTTGGAATCCATCGAGGAACACCTCGGGACACGGGACTATCCGCGGCTTCGGATCGGCATCGGGCCGGCACCCGACGCCGAGAGCTGGGTGGACTTCGTGCTCGAGCGGT
This sequence comes from Candidatus Eiseniibacteriota bacterium, assembly GCA_965224245.1. Lineage (GTDB taxonomy): Bacteria > Eisenbacteria > RBG-16-71-46 > CAZAMP01 > CAZAMP01 > CBDCYW01. The sequence goes on from OZ245046.1 coordinate 487,688, forward strand.
TCTCGGACGACGAGCGTGGAACGCTCGACGCGGCGCTGGAGCGCGCCGCCGACGGCGTCGAATCGCTGATGTCGGCGAGCTTTGAGGACACGATGAGCCGGTTCAACGGCTAGCTGGAGGAGATCGCTTTGCGACAATACGAAACGATTTTCGTCATGGACCCCGCCCTCGATGGCGACGCGGTCGAAGGCGAGCTCGATCGTGTGGTCAAGATGATCGAGGGGAACGACGGACAGGTCGTCGAGGTACAACGGTGGGGAAAGCGGCGGCTCGCGTATCCGATCCGCAAGCGGAGCGACGGCGTCTACACGTACGTGCGCTTCGACGGCAACAACGCGGTCCTGTCCGAGCTCAACCGTCGATTCTCACTGAACGAGGACCTCTTGCGCCACATGACGGTTCTCCTGGATCACCCCTACGCCAAGGACGTCCGACCGTCGGGCGTCGTGACCGAGAGCGAAGGCGACGACAAGGCCGAGGAGACGACGAAGGCCGAGGAGACGACGAAGGCCGAGGGCGGCGAGTCCCCGCGTGCGCGCGAGAACGGTGCCGCCGCCCCGCGCACGAACGATGGCGACACCGAGGACGAGGACTAGGGGGGGGCAGATGCGAGATCGCGATCGCCGCAAGGGCTGCAAGCTCTGCGCAGACAAGATCCCGTTCGTGGACTGGAAGGACGAGCGGCTCCTGCGCCGGTTCATGACCGACCGTGGCAAGGTCGTTCCACGTCGAGTGTCCGGAAACTGCTCGCGTCATCAGCTGCAGTTGGGGCGCGCCATCAAGCGAGCCCGCTACGCGGCGCTCTTGCCGTACGTCGACGAGCACGCGAAGTAGGGAGAGACTCGAGATGGACATCATTCTGATCAAGGACGTCGACGGCGTCGGCTTCCGGGGGCAGACCGTCAAGGTCGCCGACGGCTTCGCGCGCAACTTCCTGATCCCACGCGGTCAGGCGCTCCGTGCCACCCCGGCGGCCCGCAAGGTCGCCGACGAGCTGAATCGCGCGGCCGAGCGCAAGGAGGTCCACGTTCGTGCCGAGGCCGAGACGCGCTCGGCGCGGCTGAAGGACGTCAGCCTCACGTTCGAGATGAACGCCGGCGAGGGCGGCAAGCTGTTCGGGTCGGTCACGAGTCAGGACATCGCCGAGGCGCTCGCAAAGGAGAACACGGGCGTCGAGATCGACAAGAAAGACGTCATGCTGCGCACGCCGATCAAGTCGGTGGGCCGATTCGACGTGAAGCTCAAGATCTTCCGAGACATCCAGCCCGAGATCGAGGTCTGGGTCGTGGCCAAGAACGAGGCGAAGGCGCCGGCTCCGGTGCTCGAGACGTCTCCTCCCGCCGAAGCGGTCGACGGGGCCGAGCCCGCGACCGACGGCAGTCAGGACACCGGTGATGGCGACGCCGAAACCAGCTGATTGCGCACCCCGACCGGCGACGACCGCCCCGAGGCGACCCGCGCGGTTTCCGCTGGGCGTTCTCGTGGGTCTGGTCGTGGGCGTTCTCGTGACGGGGGCGACGGGGCCGTGCTCACGGACCACCACCACCGACGTCGGCGCGATGGCGAAGGACGAGTTCCTGGATGAGACGATCGTGGCCAAGGTCGGCAACTACACGATCACCGCTCGTGACCTCGACGACCGCATCCGGTTCCAGTTTCCGGACCTCGCGGACGCGTTCAGCGCAGCGAACGAGCGATCCATCCGGGAAGTCCTGGGGCTGGACATCGAGCACCTCGTTCTGGTCTCCGAGGCCGAGCGCTCGGGATACGCGGACTCGAGCTACCGGTACTACCAGGCAGCCGAGCTCTCCCGGCGGTTTCAGCTTCAGACGCTGTACACGCAAGAGGTGATCCACAAGCTGGCCGAGCCCGACGAGGAGCGCGTCCGCGCCGAGTACGACAACATGAGGCAGTCGTTCACGACTCCGCGCCGGTCCGCCGTGCGACACATCGAGGTGGCCACGCGCGCGGAGGCCGAGGCCGCCCGCGCCCGCATCGAGGCCGGAGAGGCCTTCGCGGACGTGGCCATGGAGCTGACGCTGCACGAGGGTTCGCGCGTGTCCGGAGGGGCGATCGGCTGGGTCGAGCGAGGCAAGCCGATCAAGGGGCTCGGTCGCAACGACGCCTTCCTCGACGCCGCCCTCGCGCTTCAGGTCGGCGAGATGGACATCGTCCAGTCTCCGCGCGGCTGGCACCTGATCACCGTGATCCGCCTCGAGGAGGCCGGCTACCTGCCGTATGAGGAGGTGCGCGACCAGATCTTCGAACGCCTGCACAACCAGTCGGCCTCCGCCGTGTTCGACAGCACCCTCCGCGCACTGCGCGTCCGGTTCGACGCCACGCTCTACGACGAGAGCCTGGCGGCGTATCTGGCCTGGCGCCGGCGCGAGCCGGAGGAAGAGCTCTTCACCCGCGCTCAGGACGAGGCCGATCCGCTCCGGAAGATCGAGATCTACCAGGAGCACATCGAGCGGTTCCCCCACAGCGATCACGCGTGCGAGTCGAAGTTCATGATCGCGTTCACGTACGCCGAGGAATTGCATGACCGGCACAAGGCGCGGCTGGCGCTGAACGAGTTCATGGGCGGATGTGAGGACCACGAGCTGGCCGAGAGCGCGCGCTTCCTGCTCGACGAGCTCTCGCGGGCCGGCAAGTGACGACCCGGGGGATGGCGCCGGGCCGGCCATCCCCCATCACCGGGACGGAGAGGCCATGGTCGAAGTGACGCTGTGGCAGATGGCCATGGACGAGAAGGCGCGGATCCCGGTGGTGATCCTCCGCGAGAAGAACGGCAACGGAAAGCTCCCCATCTGGATCGGCGCCGCGGAAGCCCAGGCGATCGCGTTCGAGATGCAGGGCAAGGAGTTCCAGCGCCCCATGACGCACGACTTGACCATGACGATGCTCTGCGCCTGCGGCGCCCAGCTTCGCAAGATCGAGATCGCCGCGCTCCGGGACTCGACGTACTTCGCGAAGATCATCCTCCAGCGCGACCACGAGCTCATCTCGGTGGACGCCCGTCCGTCGGATTCGATCGCGCTCGCGGTGCGGGCGAAGGCGCCGATCTTCGCAGCCAAGGAGCTCCTGGCCTACGACCTCGACGACGTGCTGCCCGACGGGCCGGATTCCCCGGCGCTCGGCGAGTCCACGCTTTCGCCCGAGGAGCGGGCCGAGCGACTGCGCCAGCGGATCCGCGACATGAACCCCGAGGACTTCGGCCGCTTCTCGTTCTGAGAACCGGGGATCGGGCGCTCCGAATCGATGGAGCGCCTCGATCGCTCCCCAGGAGCGCGTGATCGAGGGTGCCTCGTTCGTGCATTCGGCGGAACCGCCGACGGCCCGACTGGGCGTGCCCGTCCGCCGAGCCGGCGTCACGTGCCGAAGCTGACGCCCCCGAGCGCGAACCGGAACGGGATCTCGAGCCAGAACGAGACCGGCCGGCCGTTCTCGGTCACGGGCAAGAACTCCCACTGGCGCGTGGCCCACTCGGCGGCCTCGGCGCACGATCGCAAGCTCACGTCGTGGTCCCCGGTGCGGACGTCCTTGACGAGGCCGTCGGGACCCACGAACGCCTGCACCATGATGCGTCCCTCGATCCCCATCAGCTTCGCATCCGGAGGGTAGGGGGGCTTCACGAACTTCAGGATCGCGAAGCGCTCGCTCTGGAGGGTGAGCCGGGCGGCGGTGCGTGACGACGGGCCCTCGCCGGTGGCGGGACCCTCGCGGGGGGTCTCGATGTCGGGGATCTCGCGCTCGGACTCGCCCTCGCGGGTGCGATCGGGCAGGTCGGGGGCGCGCAGGGTCTCCTCGAGGTCGTAGTCGACGGCCTCGAACGCCTCGGGCAGGGGGTGTCCCCCGGCGAGCAGCTCGTGGGGCGCCACGTCGTCGGTGGGCGCCTCGATGATGTCGGCGACCTGGAGGGGACCGAACAGCCCGACGGTCTGCGGGGGCTCGCGGCTGACGTCGATCGGGATGACGAAGAGCGCGATCAGGGTGAGACCGGTGGACACCAGGAGCGCCACCCGGAAGCGGCGGTCGTAGATCCGCTGGCGCTCCCGAACGGGGATGTTCGGTCCGAACATGCCGCACCTCCCGCGCTTCCCCCCACGGCCGGAGACTAGCACGCGGAGCCGAGACGCGTCCCCGATCCGGCGGAACGGCTTGTAGTCCCGGGCGTTACGTCCTATCTTAATCGACCTGTCGTCTCGGATGCGTCGGTCGTCCCCGCCGCCCGCGACCCGTCCGCGCCACCTCGAGGAGCCCATGGCACCGCCGAAGAACCTGGCACACGTGCGCAACATCGGGATCATCGCCCACATCGACGCCGGGAAGACCACCACGACCGAGCGCATGCTGTTCTACACCGGCGTCTCGCATGCGATGGGCACCGTGGACGACGGGAACACCGTCACCGACTGGATGGACCAGGAGAAGGAGCGCGGGATCACGATCACGTCCGCCACGATCTCCTGCACGTGGCGCGAGCACACGATCAACCTGATCGACACCCCCGGCCACGTCGACTTCACCGCCGAGGTCGAGCGGTCGCTCCGCGTGCTGGATGGGGCCGTCGTGGTGCTGGACTCGGTGGCCGGCGTGGAGCCGCAGAGTGAGACCGTCTGGAATCAGGCCCGCCGGTATCTCATTCCCCGTGTCGTGGTCGTGAACAAGATGGACCGGCTCGGGGCGGACTTCGACGCGTGCGTGTCCGACGTGGCCGAGAAGTTCCACACCCGCGCGCTGCCCATTCAGCTTCCGATCGGCGCGGAGGATCGCTTCTGTGGGATCGTCGACCTGATCGGGAACCGGGCGCTCGTGTGGAACACCGACGCCACCGGGCGCGAGTACGACGAGACCGAGATCCCCGACACGATGGCCGAGGCCGCCGCGCGGGCCCGGGAGGCCCTGATCGATGCGATCGCGACCGAGGACGACACGCTCGTGGAACGCTTCCTGGCCGGAGAGACGCTGGACGGGGCCGACCTGATGCCGGTGCTCCGGCGGATGGTCCTCTCGGGCGACGTGACCCCGGTGCTGTGCGCGGCGGCGCTCCGAAACCGGGGGGTTCAGCCCCTCCTCGACGCCGTCGTGGACTATCTGCCGGCCCCGAACGAGGTGCCGCCGGCGGTCGCACACGACCCAGACGGGAGCGCGGTCCCGCTGCCCTCCGACCCGGAGGGCCCCGTGGCCGCGCTCGTGTTCAAGACGTACACGGACCAGGACCGGCGACGGCTCAACTACGTGCGCGTGTACTCGGGCACGATCGGTGCCGGCGACAAGGTCTTCAACGCGACCCAGCGCAAGGACGAGCGCGCCGCCCGGCTGTATCACATGCAGGCCGACCGCCAGAAGCGGCTGGAGGCGCTCTCGGCCGGCGAGATCGGCGTGGTGATCGGGCTCAAGTTCGCCCGGACCGGCGACACGCTGGTGGCCCAGGGGCAGGATCTGCTCCTGGAGGGGATGTCGTTCCCCGAACCGGTCGTCTCGAGCGCGCTCGAGGCCCAGACGGCCGCCGACGAGGACAAGATCCAGTCGGCGCTCGAGATGCTCGCGAACGACGACCCGACGTTCGCGGTGAAGCAGGACGAATCCACCGGGCAGCGGATCATCTCGGGCATGGGGGAGCTGCATCTGGAGGTGCTCTCCGACCGGCTCGCGCGGGAGTTCGGGCTCAGGGTGCGACTGGGGCGTCCACAGGTGGAGCTGCGCGAGACGATCACCGCGAGCGGCAGGGCCGAGTGCACGTTCGATCGGGTGATGGGCGGCAAGCAGCACGTCGCGGCGGTCACCGTCACGCTGGAGCCGCTCGCGGCCGGATCCGGGAATCGCTTCGACGTCGGCCTTCCCGAGGGGCAGACGCCGCCGCCGGTGTATCTCGACGTCGTGTGCCGGTCGGCGATGAGCGCGCTGGACGCCGGCGTCGTGGGCGGGTACCGCGTCATCGACATCGCCGTCACGCTCGACGCCATGCGGGTCAGCGACGAGCATGCGTCCGAGCTGGCCTTCGGCGCGGCCGCCCGCGGTGCGGTCAAGGACGCCCTCGTGGCCGGCTCACCGGTCTTGCTCGAGCCCATCATGCGCCTCGAGATCGTGGCACCCAAGGAGTTCACCGGCAACATCCTCGCCGGGCTCCAGAGCCGGGACGGCAAGGTGGACGGCACCGCGATCCGGGGTGCGCTCCAGACCGTCTCCGCGCGCGTGCCGCTCCAGCGGATGTTCGGCTACACCACCGAGCTCCGCTCGCTCACGCAGGGCCGGGGATCGTACTCGATGCAGTTCGACCGGTTCGATCGGACGCGGTGACCGCCCGCACGCGGAATCGGCGCATGGGCTGGATTCTCGCGCGTTTGCGGACGCGCGGGCCGCGAGTTATCGCTTGACCGTCACGAGATCCACCCGCTAGCTTGCGATCATATGTCCAATCCAACGCACCAGGCGTTTCGCTCGATCCCGTCGGTCGAGTCGATCGCGCAGGATCCGGCCATCGCCGACGTTGCGGGCGCCCTCCCGCACCCCCTCGTCACGGAGATCGTCCGAGACGTGCTGACCCGGGTGCGCTCGGAGGTGCGATCCACCGGACGCCCGGTGGACCGGCGCCGTGTGATCGCCGATGTGGACGCGCGTCTGCGGCTACACCTGGCGGGCCGGCCGGCCCGGGTCATCAACGCGACCGGCATCATCGTGCACACCAATCTGGGACGCTCGGTGCTGGGGCCGAGGGTAGCGGCCGCGCTGTCCGACGTGGCGATGGGCTACTCCGATCTCGAGCTGGACGTGCTGTCCGGCGCGCGCGGCAAGCGCGAGGCCCAGATCGATGCGCTGATGCGGGCGGCCACCGGCGCCGAGGCGGCGCTCGTCGTGAACAACTGCGCGGCGGCGGTGCTGCTGGCGCTGGATACGTTCGCGAAGGGGCGCGAGGTGATCGTCAGCCGGGGCGAGCAGGTCGAGATCGGCGGGGCGTTCCGGATGCCCGAGGTCGTCGCCCGGAGCGGCGCCCGCATGGTCGAGGTGGGCACGACGAACAAGACGCGCCTCGGCGACTACGCGGCGGCGCTCACGCCCGGGACGGCGGTGCTCCTGAAGGTGCACGCGTCCAACTTCCGCGTGGTCGGCTTCACCGAGTCCGCCGAGCTGGCCGAGCTGGTCGGGCTCGCGGACGAGCACGGGATCCTCGTGGTCCACGATCTCGGAAGCGGGGCCCCCGGCGTCGACGCCACCGCGCACCCGGGCGGAGAGCCGACTCTCAGGGAGATGGTCCGCGCCGGCGTCCACGTGGTGTGCGCGTCCGGCGACAAGCTCCTGGGAGGACCCCAGGCCGGCCTCGTCGTGGGGCGGCGCGAGCACGTCTCGCGCATGGGGACGAACCCGCTCTACCGGGCGCTCCGGCCGGACAAGCTCACGCTGGCCGCGCTGTCCGAGGCGCTGCGCATCCACCTGGAGGGAGCCGCGCGCGCCGACCTCCCCACCGTGCGGATGCTCACGATCTCTCCGGCCGAGCTCGAGGAGCGGGCGGCCGCGCTCGCCTCGGAGCTGGCCTCCGCGCTCGGGGACGCGGCGGCCGTGAGCACGCGCGCGGGCGAGTCCGAGACCGGCGGGGGCTCGCTTCCGGCGGTGCCGCTCCCGACCACGCTGGTCGTCGTGTCACCCCGTCACGCGCCCGTGCCCGCCGTGGAGCGCGCGCTTCGGGCCGCGCACCCGCCCGTCGTCGCCCGCGTGCAGGCCGATACGTTGCTGCTGGATCCGAGGACGCTCATGGATGGGGATCATGCGCCGCTGGTCGCGCGCATGGTCGAGGCCGTGTCCGGCGCCGCCCGACCGGCGTCGGGAGGGTGACAGCGTGAAGGTGGTGAGGGCGTGACACCGCGAACCGAGACGTTCTACAAGTACTCCGGCGAGATCGCCCAGGATCTCGACACGCCGATTCTGGCCTCGCTCGTCGAGCCCGCGCCCGTCTGCGGACGGGACCAGTCCTCCGAGCTGGAGACGTACGCGTCGACCGACGCGCTGGCCTCGGTCACGAAGATGTTCCGGAGCGGGCTCAAGTCCGTGCACGTGGCGGGCATCTCCGGGGACGTCGCGCGGGACGCCGTGCTCCTATCGCTGGCGCGAGTCCTGGCCGAGACCGGACGCCGCGTGCTCGTGGTGGACGCCGATGCCGACGGCCCCCCGCTGGCGCAGGCCGGACATCACGGTCTCAGCGACGTCCTGGTCAGCGGGGAGCCCGTGACGAAGGTCATCGTGCCCTCGCCGGGCTATGACGGCATGATGGCCTTCCTGCCCATCGGAACCGAGCCGGCCGTGCTCGAGACGCCCGGCACCGTCGAACCGCTCGTCCGGATCTTCGAGGACCTGCGGCCGGCGTACGACGCGACGCTCGTGAGCGCGCCGTGCCTGGACCGGCGCGGCAAGGTCCACGTGGCGGCGACCGCGACCGAGACCGTGCTCCTGGTCCTGTCGCCCACGGTCATTCCGCGCGACCGCATCCGGCGGAACTTCCTCCAGCTCTGGGGCGTCGAGTCCCCGATCCGGGGGATCGTCACGCTGGGGCTGCCGGACGTCGTGCCGCACGTGCTGTCGCGCGAAGGCGGCGCGGTGCCGGCATCCCCCGGCGCGACCGGGCGGCCGCCGGCGGGCCCGGATGCGGCGACACCGGACCCCACGACGTCCAACGGCGATGCCGGGGGGCCGCGCGCCGACCTTCCGGACGCCGATCTCGCCGACGAGACACGGACCCATCACCCCGGTCGGCCCCGGCACGACGATCCGCCGGAAGCGGCGTCTCCGCGCCACGACGCCCCGCCGGCGGTCGCCGACCCCGATGAGACGACCGAGCTGGTCGACGACGCGATCGACCGTCTCATCGGTGCCGACGAGACGCCCGACGACGACGAGACCACGGACGCGACCCAGCTGACCTTCGCCGCCGCCGACGCATCCGATGCGCGACACGACGAACGCGCCGCCGACGAGACCGCCCGCGGCGGCGGACCCCGGTCCGCGGACGCGGATGCCGAGCGTGCGACCTCCGCCGACGAGCCGTCTGAGCCCGCGCCGCGACCCGACTCTCCGCGGTCCGAGCCCGCGTTCGCGTCGGCGCGGAGCGAGCCGCGTTCCGATGCGGGGGACGCGCCCGAGCCCCCGCCGTTCGGCGACGCGCCTGCCGGAGAGTCGACCGGTCAGCCGGCCGACTCCCGGGATCTCGCCTCGGTGGAGCAGCTGGCCCGCACGACGCGATACGGGACGCTCACGAGCACCCGGCGCGAGGCTCGGTCCCGGCGCCCCCTCCTGCTCTCGACGATCGGCGTGATCGTCATCGTCGTCGTGTTTCTCGCCCTGCGTGCCGCGATCGGCGGTGACGGAGGCGGCGCGGGCACCGGCGAGACGGACGAGGCGGTGCTGACGGCCGACAGCTTCACGCCGGCATCGGCGCCGCCGGGGGAGGGTCCGTCCGGTGGTGGGTCGGCGACCGGCGTGACCGATGCCGAGGCGTCACCGCCGGCGGACGTCGGCGCGGCCGAGGGCTCCACCGGTGGGGCGTCCGCCGGACAGCGTCAGCGAGAGACGCCGTCGGGATCCGACGCGTCCCCCGCGCCGGCCACCTCCGATGCGACGCCGCAGGGACGGGCATCGACGTCGGGCACGAGCGGCGACCGCGCGACGACCTCGGCGCCGCCGGCGCGAGCCGAGACGCCGCGCGAGGCCCCGGCCCGAAAAAACCCACCGAGCACCACGCGCACGCTGGACCCGAGCATCCCGAAGATGGTAAGTCGACGGTTCGCGGGGGTGACGCCGTTCTACTCGATCCACATCACGTCGTTCCAGAGCGTGGACCGCGCGGTCGACGACGCGAAGCGGTTCGAGGCGGCGACCGGGCATCCGTCCGACTACATCGATTACACGATCGCGTCGGGCCCGTCGGCCGGCGCGTGGTATCGCGTGATCGTGGGTCGCTTCGACGATCTCGAAGAGGCGCGAGCGGCCGCCCGGAAGATCATCGCGAGCGGCATCACGCACTACGCCCGGGTCTATGCGATCTCCGGGTCCTGATCTCGATTTCCCTGACGAGAAGGAAAACCGTTGCGTCTCGACTCGATAAAGCTGTTCGGGTTCAAGTCGTTCGCCGGCAAGGTGTCGGTGAAGCTCGGTGACGGGATCACCGGCGTCCTCGGACCGAACGGATGCGGAAAGTCGAACATCGCCGATGCGATCCGGTGGGTTCTCGGCGAGCAGTCGGCCAAGCACCTGCGCGGCAGCTCCATGGAGGACGTCATCTTCAAGGGGACGCGCGATCGCGCGCCGCTCGGCGTGGCCGAGGTCTTCCTGCACATCAAGAACGACAAGGGCCTGATGCCGATCGACTACACCGACGTGTCGGTCGGGCGACGCCTCTACCGCTCCGGACAGAGCGAGTATCTGCTGAACAAGACGCCGTGTCGGCTGAAGGACATCCGCGGCCTGTTCCTGGATTCGGGCCTCGGCGTGCAGGCGTACTCGATCTTCGAACGCGAGATGATCGACGAGATCCTCAACGACAACTCGACCAGGCGGCGCGAGATGTTCGAAGAGGCGTCGGGCATCATGAAGTACAAGATGCGCCGCAAGGAGGCCCTGCGGAAGCTCGATTCATCCAATCGCGACCTCGAGCGCGTCAACGACACGATCAGCGTGATCGATCGCGAGGTGCGCTCGCTGTCGCGCCAGGTCGGGCGCGCGCGGCGCTATCGCCGCCTCAAGCAGACGTACCGGGATCTCGACGTGGCCGCGAGCGCGCGCCGGGTCGCCCGGATCGGCGAACGCCGCCGCGAGCTCGAGCGGGGCCTCTCGGATGCGTCCGGTCACGAGACCGGGTTCAGCGCCGAGCTGCGCACCGGTGAGGCCGCGGTCGAAGCGCTGCGGCTCCAACTGCTGGAGCTGGGTGACGAGCTGTCCGGGGCGCGCGCCGGGCACGCCGAGCTCAAGGAGCAGGTGGCGGGGCGCCGGCAGCGTGTCGAGGTGCTCGTCGAGCGCCGCGAGGGGCTGGCTCGCTCGATCACCGAGCTGACCGGGCGAGCCGAGGAGGAAGGCATTCGATCGGTTCAGCTCCAGCGCGAGATCGAGATCTGCGAGCGCGAGCGGACCGAGGCCGAGACGGTGGCCTCCGAGCGCGAGCGGTCGCTCGAGCGAGAAGAGAGCGCGCTGGCCGCGCTCGAGTCCTCGCTCGGCGAGGAGCGCCGCCGGCTGGGTGATCTCCAGCAGCTCACGCTCGACCTGCGCGAACGCGCCACGCGCAACCAGCACGAGCTGGCGCGTGAGCGCACGCGCCTGGAGGAGATGGGTCTCCGGCGCGAGCGACTGGAATCGGACCGGCTCGAGAACCTCAACCGCGGAGCGTCGCTTCGCGAGCGCCTGGAGTCCCGGACCCGCGAGCGCCGGGAGATCGACGAGCGCGTGCAGGCGTCGACCGCCGCCATCGACGCGCTGGAGACCGATCGCAAGTCGTGCGCGGAGGAGATCGATCATGCGCGCGAGCATCTCCGCGAGGTGGGACGCGAACGCGCGACCATCGCCAGCCGCCTGGACACGCTCGAGGAGCTGCGCAAGAGCTACGAGGGCTACGACCAGGGTGTGCGTACGCTCCTCCTGTCTCCGCCCGACGGCGTCATCGGAGCCCTCACCGAGCTGATCGAGACCGATGCGTCGCTCTCCGGTGCGCTCGAGGCCGGCCTCGGCGATGCGATGCAGGCGGTGGTGGTCCGCGACGGCGGCGTGGCCGAACGCTGCCTCTCGCAGCTCTCGGCGAGTGAGCAGGGGCGGGCGACGTTCTGTCCAGTGCATGAGATGTCCGAGATGCCACCACCGCGGCCGACGATCTCCGGCGACTGTCTGGCCGACCGGGTCTCGCCGCGCGACGCGGCGATGGCGCCGGTGATCGAGGCGATCCTCGGCCGCACGTTTCTCGCCGCCGATGCGGCCGAGGCGCGGGCACGCTCGCGCGAGCACGCGGGCACGACGTGGGTCACGAGAGCAGGTGAAGCGTTCCACGAGGACCGCCGCGTCTCGGGGGGATCGGCCGCCATCGGACGGCGCCTGATCATGCGGGAGACCGAGATCTCACGGCTCGAAGCCGAGGACGCGCGGCTGGCCCGAGAGCTGGCCGCGCAGGAGGAGGCCGTGGAGGCGCTCCGGGCGAGGCTGACCGACCTCGACGAGCGCCTCGGCGGCGCGCGCGAGGACGTGACCGAGGTCCGCGCCGAGCAGGCCGACGCCCACGAGGCGGTGCGCCGCCTCGAGATCGAGCTCGGCCTCACCGAGGAGGAGGCGCGCGGCATCTCCAGCGAGCTCGAGTCGCTGGCCGCCACCGTGGACGCGATCAGTCAGCGCATTCGCGAGTGGGAGAACGTGGCCGATCGCGCCGAGGCGGAGGGGGCCGAGCACGCGAGCGAGTGGGACTCCGTCGCGGCGCGCGTCGAGGTGCTGGACGCCGATCGCGAGGCCAAGCTGAAGGTCGTGGGGGACCTGCGGGTCAGCTTCGTGCAGGCCAGCGCCGAGCTGCAGTCTTGCCGCGCGCGGCACGAGCGGCTCGTGGCCGACCGGGATGCGTCCGAGGCGTCGGGCGGGGACTTCCGCCGGCGCATCGACGAGGCCCGCATCCAGACCGACGAGATCGCGTCCGAGCTGGCCGAGCTGGAGTCGTCGCTCGAGGGCGCCGGCGAGGCCATCGAGACCGCGGGCACGAAGGTGGACACGCTGTCCGCGCGCGAGGCCGATCTCCGCAATCAGTGGGGCGAGCGCGACCAGGTTCTGCAGCGGCTCCGGCGCCAGGTCACCGAGGCCCGCGACGAGATGCACAAGCTCGAGCTGGAGCTCTCGTCGCTGAGCGGTGAGGGGCAGCGCGTCCGGGATCACCTCTTCGACGAGCATCGTGTCGTCTTGCTGGACGAGACCGACGATGCGGGGATCCCGCTGATCGTGCGGCACGAGCGCCGCCGGGTCGTCGTCGAGCGACCCGACGGCAGCCGCGAGACGGGTGCCCCGGTCCTGAACGGCTCTCCGGCCGGGGCGGCGGCCGAGAACGGTCACGCGCCGTCGATCACGGACGTCGTGGGGCGCGGTACCGGTGAGGCGGACGGTGCGAGCCCGCCGGCGCCGGATGGGACCGACACGGCGGGCGACGTCGACGACCCGACGGGCGAGGGGCCGCGGACGCACGAAGAGGTCGTCGTGACCGACCCCATGCCGGCCGATCCGCCGCCGGCGTTCCGCGACCGCCCGGAGGACGAGTGGGTGTCCGAGCTGGAGACCGTGCGCGACCAGGTCAAGAACTTCGGTCCGGTCAACGAGATGGCCGTCGAGGACTACGAGCTCAAGAAGGAGCGGCTCGACTTCCTGCGCGGTCAGCACGACGATCTGATCGCCGCACGGGACGCGCTCCTGGAGACGATTCGCAAGGTCAATCGCGAAGCCCGCGAGCGGTTCATGGCCACGTTCTCCCTGGCCAAGGAGAACTTCTCACGCCTGCACGGGATCCTGTTCCCCGGCGGCTTCGCCGAGCTGAAGCTCGAGGGCGACGACCCGCTCGAGGGTGACATCCTGATGGTGGCGCGTCCGAAGGGCAAGCGGGTCGAGTCGATCAAGCTGCTCTCGAGCGGCGAGCGCGCGCTGACGGCGCTGGCGCTGATCTTCGCGGTGTATCTGATCAAGCCGTCCCCATTCTGCATTCTCGACGAGGTCGACGCACCGCTCGACGATGCAAACATCGATCGCTTCGTGGATCTGATCCGCGAGTTCAGCGGCAAGACGCAGTTCATCATGATCACGCACAACAAGCGGACCATGGAGGCGTGCGACGCCCTGTACGGCGTGACGATGCAGGACCCGGGTGTTTCGAAGCTGGTCTCGGTGCAGCTGCACGACGGCAGTCTCCACGTCGACGGACAGCACGCCCCCGAGTTCATCACGACCGGCTAGAGGGGCGGGCACCGCCCGCCCGCGGGTGTGAGGCGCTGAGATGAGCAAGGGCTACGAGGACGACCCCAGACGCATGTCGTTCCTCGAGCACCTCGGCGAGCTCCGGATGGTGCTCATCCACGTGGCCATCATCGTGCTGGTCGGGCTGGCCGGTGCGTGGCTGTTCTCCGGCCGCCTCCTCGATTTCCTGATCGTTCGGCTGGGTCTGGAGAACGTGCAGTTCATCAGCCCGATGGAGCCGTTCAACGCGCGCTTCAAGGTCGCCCTCATCGTGGGGCTGATGGCCGGCATGCCGGTGATCGCGTTCCGCGTCTGGGCGTTCGTGGTGCCCGCGTTGCACCGTTCCGAGCGACGGATCGTCGTACCGAGCGCGCTGGCCACGTCGTTCCTGTTCGCGGCGGGCACCGCGTTCGCGATCCTCGTGCTCACGCCGCTCATGCTGAAGCTCCTGGTCGGGTTCGGAACCGAACACGCCGAGGCCCACCTCGCGCTCGGTCCGGTGCTGGCGTTCGTGCTCCGGATGTCGCTGGCCTGCGCGCTGCTCTTCCAGCTCCCGCTCGTGCTCGCGATCACGTCGATGATCGGGCTCACGAGCCCCCGGATGCTGATGGGCAAGTGGCGTCACGCGATCGTGCTGATGTTCGTGCTGGCTGCGATCGTGACCCCGGGAGACGGGCCGTCTCAGGTGGTGCTGGCGGCGCCGCTCGTGCTCCTGTACTTCGTCAGCGTTCTCGTGTCGTGGTTGATCTGGCGCGCGCGCGGGCGCCACGCGGCCGAGCGGCGACGGTCGGCGTCGGACGCCGGCGCGCCGCCGGGTGATCCGGGTGCGCCCGACGGATCCCGTGCGCCGTCCGGCTCACCGTCGGGCCCGTCCGGCTCGTCTCGTGTACCGGCCGACGATTCCGCACCGGGTACCCGGCCCCCGGATCGCGATCCGCGCCGCCCGCGGGCGCTCACGCCGCTCGGCGCCGAACGACCGCCGGTCTCACCCGAGGACGCCGACAACGGCGAACGGCGGACGACGCCCCCCAAGGGAACGCTGGGCCGCGGCCGGCTCGAGCCGGACGCGCGCGGCGCCTCCACACCCGAGGGCGCACCGGGCGACGTCGACCCACACGAGGGAGATCCCGATGACCGACCCTGACACACGCGCCTTCCTGGCGATCGATGCGGGAAACACGACCGTCGTGGTCGGCCTGTTCCGGGGTGAGACTCTGGAGGACAGCTGGCGTCTCTCCAGTCAGACCAGTCGCACGGGCGACGAGATCGCTCTGACGCTGCGGGGTCTTCTTGGCGACCACGTCGACGACGTGCGCGCCGGCGGGCACGTCGGCATCGCGTCGGTCGTGCCTCAGCTCACGGTGCATCTGGAGCGGGCGACCGAGCGGCTCTTCGGCCGGCGTGCGTTCCGGGTGACGGCCGACTCCGACCTCGGGATCCCGGTGCGGTACCAGGACCCGTCGCAGATCGGGCCCGATCGGCTCTGCAACGCCGTCGCCGTCGGCGCCGAGCACGGACGCCCCGCGATCGTGGTCGACCTGGGCACGACGACCAACTTCGACGTCGTCGCCGAGGATGGAGCGTTCGAGGGCGGCACCATCGCCCCCGGGTACTTCTCGTCGGCCGAGGAACTGTTCCGGCGTGCGGCACGCCTGCCCCGCGTGGAGCTCGGCGCGCCGCGTTCGGCGATTGGCCGGACGACCGAGGAGGCCATCCGCTCGGGGATCGTCTACGGCACGGTGGGGCAGATCGACGGGATCGTGCGGCGGATCGCGTCGGAGATGAGCGCACAGCCGATCGTGGTGGCCACCGGCGGGCTGGCCGAGGCCGTCTTCCAGGCCTCCGAGACGATCGATCGGGTGGATCTGGCTCTCACGCTGAAGGGCATTCGCCGTGTCGCCGAGGCCGCTCCGCCCGCGTGACCCGCAAAGGCGCGCCCGGCCGACGGCTGCGTCCAGCCTGCGGCGATTCATCCCGGCCGCTCTCCGCGCGGGGAGCGTCTCGCATCAGCCGAAGCCTCCGGGGCACGCGGTTCCCGTGCCTCACCCGCTCGGACCCGCCGATACATCCGGCGATCACCATCGATTCGCATCCCCGACGCCGGCCCGCGGCTTCGCGCGTGCGGTCAGGAGGCCAGAGTGGGTGGCACCAAGCGCTTCGCGGCGGGACGACTCGGCCCGATACCGGTCGCGCTGTCCGCGATCCTCGTCATCGCGAGCTGCGACCTCGAGTCCCCACAGGCGCCGACGTTCGAGACCCAGGTGACGATCCCCATGTCCGAGCACCGGATCAGCATCGCCGAGATCATCGCCGACATCGAGGGCATCGAGGTCGACGACGACGACATCCGGCTGACCGTGTCGGGGACGGGAGATCCGGTATCGATCGACGACGAGCTGTCGGTCTCGGTGCAAGGGACCCACGTCGACTCCGAGCTCGGCCCGTTCGAGCTGAACGAGGGTCTCGAGACCGAGGCGGTGTTCACGTTCGACGAGATCGCTCCGCCCGGAACCGTCGAGGGTACGTACCCGGTTCCGCCGTTCGCGTTCGCGCTGCCCGAGCGCACCACTCCGGGGCTCGACGGTGTCTCGCAGGTGACGTTCGCGAGCGGATCGCTCGTGCTGACCGTCGTCAACAACCTCGCGGTCGATCTCGGCGGATGCGTCCCCGACGTCGAGGTGGAGATCCGCGACGGGGTCTCGGGGCAGACGCTCGCCACCTGGACCCCGCCGTCGGGCATCCCGGCCGGCGGCAGCGTCCAGAGCGTGGTCGACCTGGCCGGCATCACGATGTCGGACGATCTCCGGGTGACGATCAGCGGCTGCTCGCCGGGTAGCGGGACGCCGGTGGACGTGCGCTACAGCGACACGGTCATCGTGCGAGCCTCGCTCGACGGCGTGACGGCCGAGAGCGCGCTGGCCGAGATCCCTCCCCAGGCCTTCGGCACCTCCGGGACCACGCCCTGGGACGACGACCTCGCGCTCACCGACGCCCTCGTCAGTGCGGGGAGCGCGTCGGTCGTCGTGGGGAACACGTCGCCGCTCGACGTCGACATGGAGCTGCGCTTCCCGGAGTTCACGCGCGACGGCGGCCCGCTCGGCTTCGTCCTCCGCGTGCCCGCCGCCTCCAGCCTCGAGGCCACGGTCGATTTCGCCGGGGCGAGCTTCGCGTCGCCGACCGACGTGACCGAGGCGGCGTACATGGTCTCCGCGACGACGTCGGGGTCGGGCGGGGCCGAGGTCTTCGTGACGTCCGAGGACGGCCTCGCGATCGACGTGAGCGACATCGCGCTGGAGTTCGAGTGGGTGGAGGGCACTCCCGACCCGATGGAGAAGACGTTCGGTCCGGTGACCGAGACCGTCGAGTGGCCGGAGGAGACGAACGGCTTCGCGCCCGCGGCGGCCACGGTCGTGTTCAGCGTCGCGTCCAGTGTCGGAGCGGAGGTCGCCGGCGAGATCGTCATCACCGGGACCGACGCCGACGGGGTGGAGACGACGATCACCGAGCCGGCGACGATCGCGGCGGGATCGCTCGCGGCGCCGGTCACGACCGACGTCGTGCTCGACGAGACGAACAGCGACATCCTCGACGTGCTGGCCGTTTTCCCGACGCGCATCGACGTGTCGGGCACGTTCGAGCTGGGCGACGGGGCGACCCCGGTTCGGCTCGAGCGTGGCGGGTCGCTGAACGCGAGCTATCAGGTGATCGTGCCGTTCGCCTTCGCGATCGGTGCCGCGTCCATCGAGCTGGATCCGTACGACGTGCAGCTCGACGCCGACATCCAGGATCTCCTGTCCGACGACGCCTCGGGCGCGACGCTGACCGCACGGCTCACCAACGGGCTTCCGTTCGGTGCGGCGGCGGTGCTCGTGTTCTCGCCCGAGCTGGAGACGCTGTTCACGAGCCCCGAACTGGAGCTGGAGCCGCTCGCGGCCGAGCCGGCCGAGGTCGACGCCGTCTCGGGCAAGACGGTCGTGGCCACCGACAGCCGGAACGTCGTCACGCTCGGGGAGGCCGATCTCCAGACGATCTCACGGCCGAGCATCTATCTCGGTGTGCGGATCGATCTGTCCGAGAGCCCCGGCGTCGTCGTGGTCTCGCCGACCGACGAGCTGGTCGTCGAGGCGTACTTGACACTGGACGTCACCGTGAGCGACGGCGTTCTGAGCGGGAGCGATGAGGAATGAGCCACCCGGACCACACATCCGCGTCACCGGCCGGCCGGACGCGCGCCGCTCTCGTGATGCTGGGTGCGATCGGGGCGACGCTGGCCACGGGAGCCGCGGACCCCGCGCACGCGGCCGGCACGCACGCGCAGGGCATGGGCGGGGCCGCGATCGCGGTGCCCGATCCCGTTCTCAGCGGCAGGGACAACCCCGCATTCCTCGGTGTGGCGGGATCACGTGGGTTCCGCATGACGATGTTCGACGTCGGGCTCGCGCTCGGCAACAGCGCGTTCTCGCTCGACGACTACACGACCTACAACGGCGCGACGCTCACCGAGGAGGACGAGGACGTCATCCTGGACAGCGTGGGCGACGAGGGCTGGACCCTCGGCGCGCTGGCCGAGGGGTCGGGTCCCACGGTTGCATTCGGATCGATCGCATTCGGGGCCCGCGCCATCGGCTACGGCGGCGGACGCATTCCGCGCGAGGTGCTCGAACTCGTGTTCGACGGCAACGTGCTGGGCGAGAGCGTGGACTTCAGCTCGGCGACCGGTGGTGGCTGGGCCGCCGCCGAGGTGCACGTCGCCACCGGCTTCGATCTCGGGCACCGGTACGGCGGGTCGACCGGCGTCGGCGTCCGGGCACGGTATCTCCGGGGGCTCTGGTTCGCGGGCGTCATCCACTCCGAGGGTCGGATCACCACCGCCGTGGACTCGCTCTACGGCTCGGCGGCGCTGGACCTGCGCACCGCCACCGGCGGATCGGGCTATGCGCTGGATCTGGGCGTCGTGCACAATCGGGACCGCTGGAACCTCGGGCTCCGCATCGAGGGGCTCCTGGCCTCCATGCGGTGGAGCTCCGGGACCGAGATCCGCCGGTTCGTGGCCGAGACCGATGCGTCCGACCTGATCGACCTGGGCGGCGACGGGACGACCGACGAGAACGGCGTCGACACGCGCGAGGAACGGCTCGCCGCCGCCGCGTTCTCGTCGCGGCCACCGCTGCGGATGGGCGTCGGCGCCGCGTATCAGCTCGACGGCTGGATCTTCGCCGGAGACGTCGATCACACCGCGCTCGGCCTCTCCGTCGGGGAAGACCCGTGGCGGATCTCGGCGGGCGTCGAGCGGCTGCTGTTCGGCCGCGCGCTGAGTCTCAGGGCCGGGAGCGTCGTCGGGGGACGCGCCGGGCCGGCGGTGACCGGCGGCTTCACGACACAGGTCGGTCCGTGGCGCTTCGATCTCGACGCGGGCACGTACGCGACCCTCTCGCCGAGCGCGCCGAAGGGACTGCGCATCGCCATCGGGAGCGCGCTCGTGTTCGGGTAGCTCCCGCGAAAGGGGCATCGGGTGCACGTGCCGGACGCCGTCGATCACCTCGTGTGGGGAGGGGCGGATCTGGACGCCGAGGTCGAGCGACTCGAACGCCTCCTCGGCGTCCGTGCGGCGGTCGGCGGACGGCACCCCGGTAGGGGCACGCACAACGCGGTCATCGGGCTCGGACCGGAGACCTATCTCGAGATCATCACCCCCGATGCCTCGCAGCCGGAGCCCGAGGGTCCCCGACCGTTCGGACTGGATTCGCTCGACACGCCGCGGCTCGTCGCGTGGTCCGTCCGCGCTTCCGATCTCGCGGCCCGGGCGCGGCGCGCGCGGGCCGCCGGCCTGCCGCTCGGACCCGTGAGCGAGATGAGTCGGCGCCGCGCCGATGGCACGCTCCTCGAGTGGACGCTGACCGCGCTCCCGACCGACGCCGTCCGGCCGGCGATCCCCTTCCTGATCGACTGGGGGCGTACGCCGCATCCCGCGGCGACGGCGCCGCCGGGCTGCCGGCTCGTCGCGCTCTCCGGGACCGATCCCGACGCGGGCCGCTGGCGCCCCTTGCTCGCGTCGATCGGCGTCCGGCTCACACTCGAGGAGGGCCCGGGGGGGCTCGCGGCCCTGGTCCGGGGCCCGGCGGGGCCGGTCGCGCTCCGCTGACGGCGTCCCAACCCCTCCTTGACACTCCGATCGGTCGAGACGTACGCTCCTACCGGTTTGACGTGCCTCAATTCATTCTTTTTCATAGGGTTACGAGGGCACCGTGGGCCAGATCCGCATCGCCGACCTGAGCGTGGAGGTGCGTCTGGGCGCGCTCCCCGAGGAGCAGATCTCGCCTCAGACCGTTCAGCTCGACCTGAACATCACCACCGACGTCCGGGCCTCCGCAGGCGGGGACCGGCTCGAGGACGCGGTAAACTACATCGAGGTCGCAGAGGTCGCGCGCCGGGAGGCGAGTCGCGACTGTCACCTCCTCGAGACGCTCGTCGCGCGCGTGTGCGACGCGGTGAAGGTGCTCCCGGGGGTCGACGCCGTCGAGGTGCGCGCGCGGAAGCGCTACCTGCCGCGCATGGGTCCGGTGGGGCACGTGGAAGTCGTCATGGAGTCGTCGTGAACGGGATCTTCGTCGGACTGGGATCCAACCTGGGCGATCGCGAGCAGGCCATCCGCCGCGCGCTGGCTCAGCTGGGGAAGCTCCCCGGGACCCGGCTGCGGCGCGTGTCGTCGCTCTACGACACCGACCCGGTCGGCGTGATGGACCAGCCTGCGTTTCTGAACGCGGTGGCCGAGCTCGAGAGCGAGCTGGAGCCGGCCGAGATCCTGTGGCACCTGATGCTGATCGAGTCCCGTCTGGGACGGCGCCGCGAGCAACGGTGGGGGCCACGCACGATCGACCTCGATCTTCTCCTGCACGGGGACCGGATCATCGTCTCGGACGAGCTGGTGATCCCGCACCCCGAGATGCACCACCGTGGGTTCGTGCTCTTGCCCATGGCCGAGCTGGCGCCACGCCTCGTTCATCCGACCGAGCAGCGCACGATGCGCGATCTCCTGCACGCGTGGGGTGAGTTCGATCAGGTGCGGTTCCTCGGGCGATTCTGGTACCAGGACGTCCGATGAACGCGCCGGATTGCCTCGCCGTCGAGGGCGTCATCGGCGTCGGGAAGACCACCCTCGCGCGCCTCCTGGCCGATCGGATCGGGGCCCGGCTCCTTCTCGAGGAGGTCGAGGAGAACCCGTTTCTCGAGTCCTTTTACAAGGACATGCGCCGCTACGCGTTTCAGACCCAGATGTTCTTCCTGACCAGCCGTTACCGACAGCAGCAGGACTTCGTGCAGGGGGACGTGTTCTTCCAGAAGACGGTCAGCGACTACATCTTCCAGAAGGACCGGATCTTCGCCAACATCACGCTCGACGACCGGGAGCTCGATCTGTACAACCGGATCGTGCCGGTCATGGAGCGGGACATCCCGAAGCCGGATCTGGTCATCTACCTCCAGGCGAGCCTGGAGGTGCTGATGGCCCGAATCCGAAAGCGCGGACGGAGCTACGAGCACGCGATGGATCCCGAGTACATCGCGACGCTCGTCGACGCGTACAACTACTTCTTCTTTCACTACACCGACACGCCGCTGCTGGTGATCAACACGAACACGATCGACTTCGTGGCCAGCGAGTCGGATTTCGAGGCCGTCATGGCGGCGATCGAGGCCCATCCCGGCGGAACGGTGTACCACACACCCGGGCAGGAGGGATCCTGAGTGGGTTCGGATCGAAAATCGGTCATGACGATCGGCCGCCAGAAGGGGCGCGAGAAGATCGTCGCCGTCTCCGTCTACGACTACCCGACCGCCAAGCTCGTGGATGCCGCCGGCGTCGACCTGATTCTCGTGGGCGACTCGCTCGGCAACGTCGTGCTGGGATACGAGAGCACGCTTCCGGTCACCATGGACGACATGATGCACCACTGCCGAGCGGTCATGCGGGCGCGTCCGAAGGCCGTCGTGGTCGCGGACATGCCGTATCTGTCGTTCCAGCTCGGGGTCGGCGAGGCGGTTCGGAACGCCGGCCGCTTCATCAAGGAGGCGGGGGTCGACGCGGTCAAGATCGAGCGCGGGCTCTTCGCCGACGCCGCGCACGCGATGGTGCAGGCGTCGATCCCGGTGGTCGGTCACGTCGGGCTGACGCCGCAGTCGGTGCTCCACTACGGGGGCTTCCGGGTGCAGGGCCGCTCCGAGTCGGGCGCGCGACTGATCGTCGACGAGGCCCGGGCGCTCGAGGCCGCCGGATGCTTCGCGATCGTGCTGGAAGGAATCCCGCGGGCGCTGGCCGCCGACATCACCTCGCAGCTCTCGATCCCGACGATCGGCATCGGTGCCGGCCCGGGCTGCGACGGACAGATCCAGGTCTTTCACGATCTCTTCGGGCTCGATCCGAGCTTTCATCCCAAGCATGCACGCCGCTACGCGGAGCTCTCGACGGTGGTCGTCGAGGGCATGGAGCGATTCCGGGACGACGTGCGCGAGGGCCGGTTCCCGAGCGAGGACGAGTCGTTCGGTGACTGATCGAGCGCCGGTGCCCGGGCGTCTGCGCGTCGTGCGGACGGTTCGCGCGATGCGGGAGCTGGGGCATGCCACGCGATGCGAGGGTCACCGGATCGGCTTCGTGCCGACGATGGGAGCGCTCCACGAGGGGCATCTCTCCCTGGTGCGCACGGCCCGGGCCGAGTGTGATCGTGTCGTGGTGAGCATCTTCGTGAACCCTGCTCAGTTCGGTCCCGGTGAGGACTTCGCCTCGTATCCCCGGACGTTCGCGCGGGACAGGCGGCTGGCCGCCGAGGCCGGCGCGGACGTGATCTTCGCCCCCAGCGCGCCTCGCATGTATCCGCGGCCGAGGATGACCGCGATCGCGGTGCCGTCGCTCCAGGAGGCGCTCTGCGGGCGCACGCGGCCGGGCCACTTCGACGGCGTGTGTCTGGTGGTGGCCAAGCTCCTCAACCTCGTCGAACCCGATCGGCTGTATCTCGGTCAGAAGGACGCGCAGCAGGCCACGATCCTGACCCGGATGATCACCGACCTGAACTTCCCGGTGCGCGTGCGTGTGTGTCGGACGGTCCGCGAGGCCGACGGGCTGGCGCTCAGCTCCCGCAACCAGTACCTGACGGTGGACGAGCGCGCGTACGCGCCGTCGCTCTACCGGTCGCTCCGCGCCGCCCGCGCGCGCGTCGCGGACGGGGAGCGACGCGCGGCGGCGGTTCGCCGCGTCCTGCGGGCGGGTCTCCGGGCCCCGCGCGCGCTGGCCGATCGCGTTCGCGTCGACTACGCCGAGGTCGTCGACCGCCAGGACCTGGCGCCCGTGACGTCGATCGATCGCGACGTGCTGATCGCCGTGGCGGTCCACGTGGGACGGGCGCGCCTGATCGACAACGTCGTCGCCAAACCACCGCGGAAGTCGATCGCCCGGACGCGACCGGCCGGCCGCGCGAGGAGACACACCCCATGAACTCGACACCCGACCCTCATCCATCGAGATCGCGCACGCGTGCGGCGGCCCGCGTGGCCGTCGTCCTCGCCGCGGGCGAGGGCAAGCGGATGAAGAGCCCCCTGCCGAAGGTGCTCCATCCGATCGGTGGCCGGCCGATGATCTGTCACGTCCTCGATCGCGCCCGTGAGGCCGGTTTCGAGCGGCGGATCGTCGTGGTCGGGCACGGTCGCGACCAGGTTCAGGCCGCGCTCGCGGACTACGGCGTCGAGTTCGCCGTGCAGGCCGAGCAGCTCGGCACCGGACACGCGGTGGACATGGCTGCGCCGCTCCTCGACGGCTTCACCGGCGAGGTGGCGGTCCTGTGTGGTGACGTCCCGCTTCTGTCGCGCGCCACCATCGATGCGCTGGCCAGGACGCACGAGGCCGGCGGCTACGCGGCCACCGTCCTGACGTTCCGCCCACGGGATCCCACCGGATACGGCCGCATCTACCGGGACGCGACCGGCGATCTGGCGAAGATCGTCGAGCAGCGCGATCTCCCCGAGGGCGAGGAGGCGCCCGGCGAGGTCAACTCGGGCACCTACTGCTTCCGCTGGTCCACGGTGAGGCCCTTGTTGAAAGAGCTGGAGACCGAGAACCAGCAGGGGGAGTACTATCTGACCGACACGGTTGCGATGCTGCGCGCCGCGGGGCATCGTGTGGGAGCCCACCTGACGGACGATCCGATCGAGGTGAGCGGGGTCAACAGCCCCGCCCAGCTCGCCGAGCTCGAGGTGCACTTCCAGGCCCGCCTCCGCGGGGCGTGAACGAAGGTCGCGTGGCGAAGCGAAGGAAAAGGGCGGGGAGCTCGAAGGCGCGACGCATCAACGGTGCGCGCCTGGGGGCCTGGGTCGCGCTGGCGATCCTCGTGCCGCTCCTGGCGGTGCTGGGCGTCAGCACCTGGAGCCGGCACGTTCCGCGCTCGAGCTCGGCGGCCACGGTCGGCGGGGCCGAGCTGGATCCGGCGTCGTTCTGCATCGTCATTCGCAACGGGAACGGTCGCCACGGAGAGGCCTCGCGCGCGGCCTCGATGCTTCGTGGGCGCGGCTTCCGGGTGGAGGACACCCTGAACGCCGATCGGTTCGACTACCCGCACACGCTGGTCGTCGATTGCGGCGGCAACGCCGCGCACGCGGGGGCGGTCGCCGAGGCGCTCGGGGGCGTCGCCGTGGTTCGTCAGCGTCGCGAGTTTCCGTGCGGCGTCGAGGTCGTGCTGGGTGAGGACTGGTCGTCGGTGGACGAGTGGTCGAAGTGAGGAGTCTCCGACATGGGACCGTTGGGCTTTCGTGAGCTGCTGATCATCGTGTTTCTGATCGTGATCCTGTTCGGCGCGAGGCGCATTCCCGAGCTGATGCGTTCGCTCGGAACGGGCTTTCGCGAGTTCAAGCAGGGGATCTCCGGCGCGGACGAGAATCCGCCCACCCAGAAGGAGATCGACCAGGAGGAGAAGAAGCACTCGTAGCGACGCGGGCGCCACCGCGGTTGCAAGGCTCGGAGCACCCTCGGTCGTTCGGAACGCGGTTCGGGTCGGGCGCGATTCCCGCGGATGCGCTATCCTCGTACGGTTCCCCCACACCCGCACCTCATCCCCCTGGAGGTTTTCAGCCATGCGTGGCTCCCCACCGTCCCCTGCGATCGTGGCCGTCCTCGCTCTCGTCCTCCTCTCGACCGCGCCCGCGGTCGCCGGCGAGGTCGCCCCCACGTTTCAGATCCGGGAGATCGATGCCGAGCGATCGGCGCGAACCCTCCACTGGCTCGCGGCCGCGCCCGAGGAGCGTGCCGACACCCGGGTCTGGGTATTTCTGACCGACAAGAACGTCTTCGACTCGGAGAGCTGTGATGCACGCCTCGATGCGCTCGAGGCCACGCTCGATCCCCACGCGGCGCGGCGCCGGCACAGGTCGATGGGAACGCGTCCGGTCGACTTCCACGACCTTCCGGTTGCCGACGTCCACGTGGCCGCGATCGAGGCGCTCGGTGCCCGCGTGCACCGCCGGAGCCGCTGGCTGAACGCCGTCAGCGTCGAGGCGTCACTCGACGTGCTCGAGCGGGTGGCGTCCGAGCCCTTCGTGGCCTGGCTCGAGCCGGTTCGCGGCTATCGGTTCACTCCGCCGACACCCGATCTCGACGCACCGGCGCCGCCGCCGTCGACGCGGCGGGTCGGGGACATCTTCGACTATGGCACCTCGCGCGATCAGCTGGCCGAGATCGGCGTCATCGACGCACACAACCTCGGCTACTCGGGCGCGGGCGTGCGGGTGGCCATGCTCGACACGGGCTTCTACTACGATCACGAGGCCTTCGCGACGTGCCTGTCCGACGGGCGGCTGATCGCACAGTGGGACTTCATCCAGGACGACGGCGACACGCAGAACGACGGATCTCCCGCCGACGCCGATCAGCACAACCACGGCACCTACACGTGGTCCACCACCGGCGGCCTGGCCGAGGGCGAGGTGATCGGACCCGCCTACGGGGCCGAGTTCCTGCTCGCGAAGACCGAGGAGGTCTACGACGAGCACTCGGGCGAGGAGGACAACTGGGTCGCCGCCCTCGAGTGGGCCGACACGAACGGGGCCGACGTGATCTCGAGCTCGCTCGGCTGGATCGACTGGTACACCTGGGCCGACCTCGACGGGAACACCGCGCCGTCCACGATCGCGGTCGATCTGGCGGTCGGGCGCGGGATCGTCGTGTGCAACTCGGCCGGCAACGAGGGCACGCAGGACTGGCACTACGTCATCGTGCCCGCCGACGCCGACTCCGTCATCTCGGTGGGCGCCGTCGACGAGTTCAACGTGCTCGCGGACTTCTCGAGCCACGGACCCACCGACGACGGTCGCACCAAGCCCGAGGTGGTTGCGCGCGGCGTCAGCACGTACTGTGCGATTCCGCCCGAGCTGGGCGCGTCGTACTGGTGGCTCTCGGGCACGTCGCTGTCGTGTCCCCTGGTGTCCGGCTGCGCGGCGCTCGTCGTCGAGGCGCGCCCGGCGGCATCCGCGGCACAGATCCGCCTGGCGCTGATGGCCACGGCCGACAACGCGTCCACACCCGACAACGACCGGGGATGGGGGCGGATCGACGTCGCGGCCGCGATCGAGTACCTCGCCGCGGCGTCGACTCCGGCCACCGGTCCGCTCGTGGCCTCGGGGCTGCGCGCCACGCCGAACCCGACGCGCCGGTCGACACGCATCGAGTACCGGCTGCCGGCGACCGGCGGCGACGCCGACCTCGAGCTCTACGGGGCGAACGGACGGCTCGTGCGGCACTTCGTCGTCACGGCCGGCGGCGGAGGCGTGAGCTGGGACGGTCGCGACGCGGACGGACAGCCGGTCGCCCCCGGCGTCTATCTCGTCCGCCTCACTGCCGGCGAGTGGCGCGCGACGACGAAGGTGGTCGTGCAGCCGTGACTCTCACATCGGGCCCGATGCGCCGATCGGGCCCGATGCGCCGATCGGCCGACTCCGCGGGGGAGCCGGTGCGATGAAATGAGACGGGCCATCGGTCAGCGCGTCTCGCACGGTCCAGACAGAGGGAAGCCACCACCCACGTCCGTGCGCCCGGGGCGCTCCAGATCGATCAGCCCGGCCGCGTCAGTACTGGAACCGTACCCCACCGCGCAGATAGGTCCCGCTGGCCCGCGCCGTGTATCGGATCGTCGCGAACCCGTCGTCATCTTCCTTGTGCGGCTGCGAGCGGACGTAGCCGGCCTCGCCGAAGAGGCTCACCTGGTCGTCGATCGGCTGCTCGATGCCGCCTCCGAGGTGCCAGCCGAGTCCGAAGAACGTGTCGTGGGTGATGCCGCGGTCGGAGCGGCCCGAGTAGTGCAGGGCATCGCCGTCCGCCGCGCGCAGGTGGAGGATGTTCCACGAGAGGCCGGCCTCCGCGAAGGGTACGGGCCCCGTGCGGCCGGTCGGGAAGCGCATGCGTCCGACGACGCCGAGCCTGAGCAGGTGGACCGACGATGCGTACGCGTTCGTGGATCCCTCGATCGGGATGTCGTACGGCCCGTCGAGGTCCTCGGCCTCGCCCGACGAGTTGTAGCGCGATCGGTAGAAGTAGTCGGTCGCGAAGCCGAACTCGAACGTCTCGGCCGATCGTGTCGCGAGCTCGAGCCCGCCGTAGATGCCGCCGTCGGCGCCGGTGGCACTGGGGTCGTACGCGCCGAGCTTGACCGACGTGACGGTTCCCTGCCCCCAGCTGTGCCAGTGCCGTGCGGACGCGACGCCGGGATCGGTGAGGGTGACCGCGAGCGCGATCAGCGCGGCGGGGGGTAGCGCTCTGGCGAGATGGCGGGACATGGTGCGCTCCTCCAGGACGTGGTGGTCGACGCGAACGGGAACCGCGAGAGTCCGGGCGCCAGGGTGTCGGCGAAAGTCGAGGCCCGGACCCTCGCGGCATTCGGCCCCTGGAGCAGCAAGGTGCGGGCCACCGCCGCGCGGAGGAGCCTAACGGAAAGGGTCGTAACCGTTTGCGGTGAGATCCGGAGGTGCAGCCCGTGGCTCCCACGTGGCAGAGGTGCATCGCGGTGCCGCGACACGTGTGGCGTGCGTGCGACAGTTTCGGGCCCGCGGGGGGCGAGCGGAGGCGGTCGGGTGCGCCCGACGCCGCCGCGAGTCCGCGGGCGCCGAGCGCTCGGCCGGGGGGCGGTTGCTCCCCGGCGACTAGAGCGAGGCGGTCCGGACTCGCCGCAGATCGATGATCTTGGCCTCGGAACGCAATCGTTCCAGGTAGCTGGCGAGGATCTCGTTGGCCTTCATGGTCGAGATGTCGCCGACGAGGCCCGCCGGTGCAGCCGTCGGGTCCTCGGCTCCCTCGACCGCGAGGCTGGCGGGAGCGGGGTCGCGCTCGTCGAGGCGCATCACGATGTAGTCGCCGGACTCGATCTGATAAGGACCGGCGACCTCGCCGATCGACATCCCGAACGCCGTGCCCATGATCACCGGGTCCTTGCCGATCCCCGAGATCGCGGTGTATCGCGCGAACGGATTCGAGGTCTGAAGGCGCAACAGCGAATCGGATTCCGCGATGGTCTCGAGCGTATCGCCCGCCCGGACGCGGGCCATGATTCCCTCGGCCGCGGACTTGGCCTGTGCCTCGCCTCGCTCGCGGACCATGTCGTTGCGCACGCGGAACTCGACCTCCGACAGGTCGGGAGCGACGCCCGGTCCGCGTGAGTCGAGCCGGAACACGTACCAGCCGGCTGCGGACTCGAATGGATCGCTGATCTCGCCCACCTCCGCCGCATGCACGAACGTCTTCAGCTCGTCGAACACGGCCACCCGCGGGATGAAGAAGCTCTCGCCCGAGATGTCGATCGGCTCTGTCGTGACCAGATGCACGTCCGACGTGTCCGCGATCGCCTCGAACGACTTGCCCCGGCGGGCCTCCTCGTAGAGCCCGTACATCCGGCCGGCGATGTCGGCGGACGTGGAGGAGGAGACCTTCACACGCTGGCGGATGTCCTTGACGCGATACTGGCGCTGATCGCCGTCGGTCTTGACCGAGTCGAGCATCACGATGTGGAACCCGAACTGATCCTGGAAGGGAGACGAGTACGTGCCCTCCTCCAGCGTGTCGAGCACGGCCTGGAGCTCCAGCGTCATTTCCGGCGAGCTGGAGTCCATGAAGAGGCCCGCCGGACCGCCACGCTGGCTCTGTGGGGCTTCCGAGTGGATGTTCATGAGGAGGTCGAACTCCTCACCCGCTTGCAGCTCGAGGTACGTGGCCTCGAACAGATCCCGCGTCTCCAGGGTGTCGAGCGCGCTCGGTGTGCGATCGAAGTGCAGGTAC
This sequence comes from Candidatus Eiseniibacteriota bacterium, assembly GCA_965224245.1. Classification (GTDB taxonomy): domain Bacteria; phylum Eisenbacteria; class RBG-16-71-46; order CAZAMP01; family CAZAMP01; genus CBDCYW01. Next base: position 516,933 of record OZ245046.1, read on the forward strand.
GACAGGACGGCGGACTCCTCCGGCGCGTAGTCCGCGGCGTGGTCGCCGTAGTAGGCCCGAACCTCGTCCTCGGGCAGCTCCGCCGCGATCCCACCGTACGCGGCGGTCGCGACGCGGATGAACGAGATCGTGGCCTGCTGACGCCGGGCCGCATGCGTCTCGATCGTCTCGGCGGCGGAGGCGCGGCCGCCGAACTCGATCTGCGCGCGGAGGTTGTCGACCGGGGTGCGGCGCATCCGGCTCTGGATCAGCGCCTCACGGTACTGGGGCACGCTCAGCGCATCGTAGTAGCGATTGACGTCGAAGCGGCCCTGCGCGTCGAGGAACAGGGGACTGGTGAGGACCTCCGGCGGGGGGTCCTGACTCAGCTCGCGCAGGACCCGATCGCGATCGGTACCCAGCCCGCGCTTCTCGGCGGCCTGCCTGAGGAGCACGTCTTCGATGAGCTGGTTGTACGTGCGCGCGGCCATCTGGACGCGGGCCTGATCGGTTCCGCCTCCCGGCCCGTACACGGACTCGAGCGTCTGCGTGAGGGTCTGCTGATAGAGCTCGTAGGAGATCGGCTCACCGTTGACGACGGCCACGGCCCCCGGCATGCCGCTGTTCTCGGGCGCGCAGCCGGTCGATCCTCGACCGATGTCCAGGAAGATGAACCCGACGATGAACGCAAAGATCGTCACGATGAAGATCGGTTTCGTGTTGTTCCTGAGCGCCTGCATCATGGCTACGAGTCTCCGGGTTCGGCGCCCGCTCGGCGCCCGCGGTGCCGAGCATCTTCGCGCGCGGCTCCGAAATCATTCAATGACGAGGGGTTAAACGAGACCAGGGAGAGTAACACGAGCCCCCGGCGGGGCAAACTCTTTCTGGGGCGGCCGCTGGGCCCCCCGCCCGCCGAGTCCCCCGCGGATTGCTTGACGGGTCGCGGCCATCCTGCCTACCGTACCCGCGCCCGGATCCTCCGGGTGGATCGTCCCGCACACCTCCGGGAGTCAACCGTTACGTGCATGCCGTTGTCGTCGGCGCCGGGATGGTGGGGCAGAACCTCGCGGAAGCCCTCTATCGCGAGGGCCACAACGTCACGATCGTGGACACGAGCCGCAACGCCCTCGAACGCGCCTCGGAAAACCTCGACATCCAGACCTACCAGGGCCATGGCGCCGACGCCGACCTCCTGGCCCAGATCGGCGTTCCCGGGGCTGAGTTCTTCATGGCCGTCACCGACGTCGACGAGATCAATCTCCTGGCCTGTCTGGTGGCCAAGGAGCTGGGTGCGCTCCTGACCGTCGCGCGCGTGACGAGCCGCGTCTATCTGGGGGGGCGCCGGACTCTCTACCGCAACCTGATGGGCGTGGACATCGCCGTCAGCCCCGAGAACCTGACCGCCATGGAGATCGGGCGGCACGCCCGGGCGGCCGGCGTCGTCGCGATCCACACGCTCACCGGCGGCCGGCTCGCCTTGCGCGAGGTGTGCATCTCCGAGCAGACGGCGCCGGTCGGGATCCCGGTGCGCGATCTCGAGCTCGCGTCGGGGACGCTCTTGGCCATGGTCATGCACGATGGGCACGCCACCGTCCCCAGCGGCGACGATCTCGTCCAGGCCGGGGACGACGTGTTCCTCCTGGGGCACGCCAAGGAGGTCGAGGAGACGTCCAAGCGGCTCGGCAAGGAGGTGGGGCGCGTCGCGCGCGCGATCGTGGTGGGTGGCGGGAGCATCGGGCTGCTCGCGGCGCAGTCGCTGGCGGATCTTCGCGTCGACGTGCGCCTGATCGACAAGGACGCGGCCCGCTGCCGCCAGCTCGCCGACAGCCTCGCGCGCGGCGAGGTGCTGCACGGCGACGGCACCGACGTGACCCTCTTGCGCGAGGCCGGCATCGAGGACATCGATCTCTTCGTGGCGTCGGCCGGACAGGACGAGCTGAACCTGATCCTGGGCATGCTGGCCACCGAGCTCGGCGCGAAGAAGCGAGTGGTGCTGGTGAAGCGGAGCGACTTCCAGCCGATCGTGGATCGACTCGGCATGGACGCGGCGATCAGCCCCCGCATGATGACCGCCGAGGCCATCATGCGCTACATCAAGCGGCGCACGTTCACCCCGCTGGCCAGCGTGGGAGCGAATCACGCGATGATCCTGGACACGGTGCTCAGCTCGAACAGCTCGGTCGTCGAGCGACCCCTCCACGAGGTCGAGCTCCCCCGGGGAACGCTGATCGGCGCGATCATGCGGGGCGATGATCTCCTGATCCCCGATGGGGCACAGGTCATGAAGCCCGGCGACAACGTGATCGTGTTTGCCCACGCCGAGCACGTGAGCACCCTCGAAAAGGCGTTCTAGATCGATGCCCACGCGGCCGATCTCGTATACTGACGCGGGTGTCGGCCCCCGACGTCGATCGAGGAGGTGAGTTGGAGGACGCTGCGTCCGCGCCGCCCTGGCTGTTCGCGCTGTTCGTGGTCTTGCTGGTGAGCTCGGGCTTCTTCTCGGGAACCGAGACGGCGTTGTTCTCGCTGGATCGGATGCAGCGGCGCCACTTCGAGAACGACGGATCGCTCCGGGCGCAGCTCGTCCACCGCGTCCTGAAGACGCCGCGCCGGCTCCTGTCGACGCTTCTGTTCGGCAACACGTTCGTGAACGTCGCGCTGTCCGTGGTGGCGACCCTCATCTGCGAGCGCCTCTTCGGCGAGTACGGCCTGGCGGCCGCGATCGCCGGCGCCACGATCCTCGTGTTGATCTTCGGCGAGCTCGTGCCCAAGACGATCGCCGTGAACGCGCCGGTCGCGCTGTCCCAGTTCGCCATCATGCCCCTGACCCTCTATTCGCGGCTGGCGTCGCCGGCGGTGAGGATCTTCGACCGCGCCGCGCACGGGCTCCTGACGCTCCTGAAGGTGCCCGAGGAGGGCGACAGCACGCTCAGCTCGTCCGAGGTCGAGTTCATGCTCGAAGAGGCCGGACGCGCCGAGACGCTGACGCCCACCGAGACGCGCATCGCCCGCAACATCATGCGGTTCTCCGAGACCACGGCCGAGGAGATCATGACGCCGCGGGTGGACGTCGTCTCCGCGCCGCTGGACATCTCGCGCGAGGGGCTCACCGCCCGGATGATCGAGGCCCGGCACTCGCGGATCCCGGTATACGAGGGGGACGTCGACAACATCGTCGGCTTCGTCTCCACCAAGGAGTTCTTCCTGAACCCCGAGCGGGAGCTGCGCGAGCTCCTGAAGCCGGTGGCGATCTTCCCCGAGGCGGCGAAGCTGCCGCGCATGATGCGCCACATGCAGAAGAATCGCCTGAACATGGCCGTCATCGTGAACGAGTACGGGGAGACGATCGGGATCGTCACCACCGAGGATCTCGTCGAGGAGATCGTCGGCGAGATCTACGACGAGTACGAGAAGGCCGAGGAGCTGATCAAGCCCGTCGGGCAGGACCGCTGGATCATCTCCGGGCGTGCCGCGGTCGAGGACGTCAACGAGGCGCTCGGTCTGGCGCTGCCGGACTCCGACTCGGTCACGATGAACGGCTACCTGTGCGACGAGTTCGGCGAGATCCCCCCTCCGGGACGAACGCTCGACCGGGAGGGATACCGGTTCACGGTCCACGAATCGGTGCGGCGCCGCATCGTCAGCTGCCGCGTCGAGCGGCTCGGACCGCGCGAGGTACACGCTCATGACGCTTGAGACGAGCCTCGCGCTGTTCCTGCTGTGTCTGGTCGGGTCGGCGGTCTCGTCCGGCTCCGAGACGGCGCTGGTGTCGGCAAGCCGGCTCAGGCTGGAGCCGATTCGCTCGGAGGGACGGCGCGCCGCAGCGCTGGCGCTGGGGCTGCTGGAGCAGCGCGATCGCACGCTGGCCGTGACCCTGATCGCGACCAACGCGTTCAACATCGCCGCCGGCGCGGTCGCCACGGTGGTCTTCCAGGACTTCTTCGGCGCGGCCGGCTCGATCGTCGCCACCGTCACGGTGACGGTGCTTCTCCTCGTGTTCAGCGAGATCACGCCGAAGGCGTACTTCCGCCACCACGCCGAGCCCATGCTGATGCACACCGCGGCGGCCTGGCGCGTGCTCTCGGTGCTGCTCGTGCCGCTCACCTACCCGACCGGCCTGTTCTCGAGCTTTCTGTACCGGATTCTCGGACGCCAGCCCCGTTCGGTCTTCGTGTCGCGTGAGGAGATCCGGCTGGTTCTGGGCGACTCGGTCGAGGGCGGGGCCATCCGCGATCACGAGCACGAGATGCTGGAATCGGCGCTCGGCTACTCCGAGACCATCGCCCGCGAGGTGATGGTGCCGATGGCGGACGTCGCGCTCATCGCCGAGAGCGCACGCACCGAGGACGTGCTCGAACTGGTCGGGACGCGCGGCTACACGCGCATCCCCGTCTTCCGGGACCGGGTCGATCAGATCGTCGGGCTCATCAACGTGTTCGACATCCTGTACGCCGAGAAGCGCCGGACGTTCGCGCGAGCCTACGTGCGCCCGGCCCGGCTCGTCCCCGACACCAAGCCGATCGACGAGCTGTTCCTGGAGATGCAGCGCGAGCGCGAGAGCCTCGTGGTGGCGGTCAACGAGTTCGGCGCCTGCATCGGCGTGGTCTCCACCGAGGACATCATCGAGGAGATCTTCGGGGAGCTGTCCGACGAGCACGAGGACGCCACGCCGGAGATCCGGCGGATCGGCCCGGGGCAGTACCGGGTCAGCGGCCTCAGCGACATCGACGACCTGAACGCCGAGGCCGGCTGGGAGATCCCGAAGGCCACCTACACCACGGTGGGCGGATACGTGCTCTTCCGGCTGGGCAGGATCCCGCACCCCGGCGAGTGGTTCGTGGAGGGGGATCTGCGCGTCCGGGTCGTGGACGCCGATCGCTACTCGGTGAGGTTGGTCGAGATCACCGACACCCAGGCGACGGGGGAAGCCGGCGACTGATCGGACCCGGGGCCGCGCGGCCCCGACCGCCAGCGGCGCGCGGGACCGGACGCACCGCACGCGTCAACGGCGGAACTTGATCTCGACCGGCGCGACGTCGGCCATCGCCAGTGTGCTCAGGCGCGCGGCGACGTTGCCGGCCAGCTCGCGATAGCTCTCGGCGACCGGGGCCCCACGCTCGGCCAGCACGACGGGCGTGCCCTCGTCTCCGGCCTGGCACACGGCGGGCACGATCGGCAGCTCGCCCAGGAGCGGAATGTCGAACGACTCGGCCACCTTGCGGCCACCTCCGGAACCGAAGATCGAGTAGCGCGTCCCGGTGTCGGGGGCCTCGAACCAGCTCATGTTCTCGACCACGCCGAGCACGGGCACCTTGACCTGGGCGAACATCCGGACCGCGCGGTTGACGTCCTCCAGCGCGACGTTCTGCGGCGTGGTCACGATGACGGCCCCCGACAGCGGACAGGACTGCGCCAGCGTGAGCTGGGCGTCGCCGGTGCCGGGCGGAAGATCGATGACCAGGTAGTCGAGCGCCCCCCAGTCCACGTCCGACAGGAACTGCTGGATCATGCGGGCCACCAGCGGGCCGCGCCAGATGACCGGCATGCCCTCGTCGGCCAGGAAGCCGAGGCTCATGACCTTGACGCCGTGCTTCTCGATCGGCACGAGCTTCTCGTCGCGGACCTCGGGGCGTCCGTCGATTCCGAACATGATGGGGGCGCTGGGACCGTAGATGTCCGCGTCCAGGAGGCCGACGTCCGAGCCCTCGAGCGCGAGCGCGACCGCGAGGTTCGAGGCGACCGTGGACTTGCCGACACCTCCTTTTCCGCTCGCGACCGCGATCGTGTTGCGGACCCCGGAGAGGACGGTCGTCGTCGGAGCCCCCAGGTTTCGACGCACGTCGGCGGTCATCGTGATCTCCGCACGCTCGACGCCGTCGATCGCCTCGACGTGTGTGCGGCACTGCTCGCGAAGCTGATCCTTGACCGGGCAGGCCGGCGTCGTCAGCTCGATCGTCGCGGCCACGCGGGTCCCGTCGATGGTGACGGACTTGACGAACCCCAGGGAGACGATGTCGCGGTTGAGATCCGGGTCGACGACGTTCCGGAGGGCGTCGAGAACGCGGTCCTCGGTGATCGGCGCGGTCATGCGGGAGGTCCTCTCGTGCTTGGGATCGGCGGTGTTCCGCGATCGCTCGGCGAGACCGATCGGCCCCGGGCGAAGGCCTCCAAAGATAGCGCCGCGCACCGGGGGAGACAAGGCGCGGGCCGACGCCCCGGATTCCCCGCGGCGAGACGCCTTCCCGGCCGGCGATCGGGGGGCCGCTCAGGACCGGGCGGACTCCAGTCCCTGCTCGCGCATCTTGCGCCACAGCGTGACCCGGTCGATTCCGAGCGCGGCCGCCGTCTTCGCGATCGCGCCGTCGTGCTCACGCAGCGCGCGCCGGATGATGTCCCGCTCGTGCGTGGCGAGCTGCTCGCGTAGCGTGCCGGTTCGGGTCGCCGCGACACCCTCGTCGTGGCGGCCGTGCCCGATCGCCTGCTGAATGTCGCGCCGGGTGATCCGTGAGCTGGTCGCGAAGATCCGCACGCGCTGCGCGACCTGCCGTAGCTCCTCCACGTTGCCGGGCCAGTCGTAGGCCGACAGCGCCGTCTCCGCCTCCGGCGACAGTCGCTTCAGCGGGACCTTCGCCTCCTGGCACGACTCCTCGATGAACCGAAGCACCAGGTACACGATGTCGTCCGGTCGCTCGGACAGGGCCGGCATCGTGAGCCGCAGCTCGCCGAGCCGGTCCAGGAGGTCGGCGCGGAACCGACCCGCCGCGACCTCGGCGTTGAGATCCCGGTTCGTGGCCGCGATGACCCGGGCACGGCACTCACGGTCCTCGGTCTCCCCGACCCGGCGATACGTCCGTTCGCGGAGCACCTGAAGGAGCTTGCTCTGGGCGCCGGCGCTCAGGTCGCCGATCTCGTCCAGGAAGAGCGTTCCGTCCTCGGCCGACTCGATGAGGCCGGCCCGGTTCGTGGCGCCGGTGAAGCTCCCGTAGCGGGTCCCGAACAGCTCGGCCTCGAAGAGATTCGGTGCGATGGACGGGGTGTTGACCGACTTGAACGGCCGACCCGCGCGCAGGCGCGCGTACACCCCGGCCACGAGCGTCTTCCCCGACCCGCGCGGGCCGGTGATCAGGATCGTGGCGCTCTCGTCGGCGGTTCGGAGCACGAAGTCGCGCACGCCGCGCATGGCGCGGCTGATGCCGGGGAGTCGGTCGAGCACCATGCCTGTCCGGAGGTCCTCGACCCGCTCGCGGAGATCGCCGAGCTCTCGGGACTGCGTGCACCGTCTGAGCGCGTTGCGGATGGCGACCAGGAGCCGCGCCTTGGGCACCGGCTTCTCCAGGAAGTCCTCCGCGCCGAGCTTCATGGCCTCGGCGGTGCGTTCGGTGGTGCCGAGGCTGGTCAGGATCACCGTGGGGGTCGAGACCAGCATGGCATTGGCATGGGACAGAACCTCGAGCCCGTCTCCATCCGGTAGCCCGATGTCGAGCAGGATCAGGTCGAAGACCTGCGAGGCCAGGGCGGCCTTCGCCGCCTTGACGCTGGTCTTCACGTGAAGCGCGTAGCCTTCCTGGTCGAGGATTCGCCTGAGCTCGTGGATCACCGCCGGATCGTCCTCGACGGCGAGGATCGATCCGGTGACCGTCCGGGCATGCTCGCCGCCGGTTCGAGCCTCGGCGCGGCTCCCGGACGCCCGGCCCGCCGTTCGAGCGTTGCCGCCGGCTCTGCCGTTCGCGGCACGTCGACCGGTCTCGGAGCCCCCGGCGGCGTTCGATCCGGCCGGTGCGTCGCCGTCCGGAACCCGGGGCGGACCGGCGAGCGGAGGCGCGTCGGATCCCCGCGAAGCGCGTGGTGTGCCTGGCTGGTCGCTGGCGTCTTGCACCGCTCGGGCCCCCTCGTGTCGTGCGGGCGTCACTCCGGAGGGAGTGTAGAGGCAATCGGAGCCGGCAGGCGAGGAGCGGTCTGCGGCCTTCGGCGGGCCTCAACAGTGAGAGCGTTCACGGGTCGCATATACCCGCGGAGCCCCGATTGCCGCTTCCCGGATCTAGCAAGCGCGATGCCTGGACATCCAGTTCGTCAAGTTGCCATCACGCAACCGGTTGCGTCGCAGGTCGGCAACCGGGAGGCGTCGGTCTGTTTCAATCATACAACATGAATGTTGCGTCAGCGCATCGTTCTAGGCGTCCTGCAGCGGCAGATGGATCGAGATGGCCGTCCCGTCGCCTTTGCGACTCGTCACGCTCAGCGTCGCACCCATGCGTCCGAGCCAGTGATCGGCCAGCGGAAGCCCGAGGCCGCTGCCGTCGCGGCGCGTGGACATGAAGAGCTGCCGGCTGCCCAGCCGCTCCGCCTCGTCCATCCCACCGCCGTCGTCGGACACACGGATCACGACGTGATCGTCCCGTATCCGTGCCTCGACCCGGATCTCCCCGCCCGTGATCACCGCCTGCGCGGCGTTCGACAGCACCTCGACCATGGCTGCCTCGAACAGATCCGGGGAGTGGGAGACGGGTCCCAGCGTGCTCTCGAGGGTCTCGCGAAGCTGGATCCGGTCGTGGCACAGGTCTCGGAAGTGCGAGACGATCCGGCGCAGCGGTCCCGCCAGATCGCCGGTCCGGAGCCGGTCGTCGAGCGCCAGGTTCTGTCTCCACCGCCGGTTGTAGGCTCCGGTGAGCCGCGCGATCCGATCCACCGACTGCGACGTGACGTCCAGCCATGCGTCGAGACCGGGGCTGGGCCGATCCAGCCCCAGCTCGTCCACGAGGCTCTCGACGTTCTGCAGCGGCTGGAGCGCGTTTCGCACGGCGTGCGTCAGTTGCAGTGCTGCAACGACCCACCAGCGGTCGATCGGGTCCCCGGCCGACCGGCGCGTCACGATCCAGCGCAGTGGGGCCGGCCGCGGTGCAGTCCGGATCGGCTGAGCCTCCAGATCGACGCGCCTCTCCCCGGACGGCGCGTGTCCGGGCAGCGTCCACGGAGTCGTGCCGGCGAGGTACCGGGCGAGCTCGTCGTCGGCGTCGCCGACGGCCAGAACGCCCCCGACCGGCCCCGCGGACGGCGGCCATCGCGAGCCGACGGCGAGGATGCGTCCCCGCCGCGACACGAGTGCGATCGGGAGGGCGCATGCGCCGACGACCCGACGAGTCCGCCGGTCGCAATCGCGGCTGGAGCGCGGGGCCGGTGCGTCGTCCCGCGCGCGACGGGCCCGGGCACGCGTGGGGCGGAAGCGGCGTGACGCCATCGGCGAACCTCTCGGGGGAATCGGTCTCTCGCGTCCCGGATGGTGGGTTCCGGTGTCCCGCGATGTCCAGCGAAACCACGTGGGGAGGCCCCGCGATTCGGTGTGTTCCGCCGGGGACGGCCGGGCTATACTCGCGTGTTCAGCAATCGGGTGCCGCTCGGGCTCGAGGCGCTACCCTGCCGCCTCGTCGAGGCGGCACGTTCAAAGGACTCCGACGATGTTGGAACGACTCAGAGACGAGCTGTTCGAGGAGCCGTCGCGGCGCCGCCACGAGCGACCGATGGTGATCTCGGTTCTGGCCATCTATTACCTGTTGAACCCGCTTCTCTACGTGTTCTCGATCAGCCAGGACAAGGTCTTTCTGAACTTCGGCGTCCCGGGATGGCGCTTCGCCCTCTTGTATTGCATCGGCGCGCCGCTTCTGGGATACCTCTTGTGGAACCTCCGCGTGCGTTCCCACGTCGCGCTCTACTGCTTTCTCGCGTTCGAGGTCGTCCGCGGCGCGCGGCACGGCATCTGGAGCGTCGTGCTGGTCGGGCTGGCCGTCCTCATCTACGCCGTGCGCGAGCCGATCCGAGAGCTCTTCTCTCCTCGTGGTCGCGAAGCGCATCGGGGCTGACGCCGCGCTCCGGCGGTGCCGGCCACCTCGGCCGGCCCGCGGCCACCGCACCGTGAGATCGACATGCCTCGTGACCGCGACCCACGTCGTGCGCGACCCCGGTCGCGGTGAGGGAGACTGATGCCGGCGCCGTTCGTCCATCTGCACAATCACTCCCAGTACAGCCTGCTCGACGGCGCGTGCAAGCTGGACCATCTCGTCCGCAGGGCCTCCGAGATGGACATGCCGGCGATTGCGCTCACCGACCACGGCAACATGTTCGGCGCGGTTCACTTCTACGAGAAGGCGCACAAGGCCGGCGTCAAGCCGATCATCGGGTGCGAGGCGTACGTGGCCGAAGGGTCGCACACCGACCGCACGCGCAAGACGTCCTATCACCTCGTCCTCCTGGCCGAGAACGAGGTCGGCTACAAGAACCTGATGAAGCTGTGCACGCGCGCGTACCTGGACGGGTTCTACTACAAGCCGCGCATCGACCTCGATCTCCTGGCCCAGCACGCCGAGGGGCTCATCGGACTGTCGGCCTGCCTGCAGGGGCAGATCAATCAGGCGCTCCTGCGCGAGGACCTCGCCCGGGCCGAGGCTCTCGCCGGGCGGTTCGTCGAGGTGCTGGGGCGCGGCAACTTCTTCATCGAGCTGCAGGACCATGGGATCGACGCCGAGCAGCGCCTCCACCGCCCGCAGCTCGAGCTGGCCCGGCGACTCGACATCCCGCTGGTGGCCACGAACGATTGCCACTACCTCGAGAAGCAGCACGCGGCGGCGCACGACTGCCTCATGTGCATCCAGACGGGCAAGACCATCTCCGACACCAATCGCATGCGGCACGAGACCGATGCCCTGTTCATCAAGTCGCCCGAGGAGATGGCCGCGCTGTTCGGAGAGGTACCCGAGTCGCTCTCGAACACGCTGGCCATCGCCGAGCGCTGCAACGTCACGCTCGACATGTCCACGCTGCACCTGCCGGTGTTCGACCTGCCGGCGGGATTCGACGATGCCGACTCGTACCTGTCGCATCTGTGTCACGAGGGGCTGGTCCGCCGCTACGGGGCTCCATCGGACACCGTGCGCTCGCGGCTCGACTACGAGCTCGGCGTGATCCGCCAGATGGGCTATGCCGGGTACTTCCTGATCGTGCAGGACTTCATCCGTCATGCGCGCGAGAACGCCATCCCCGTCGGTCCCGGCCGCGGGTCGGCCGCCGGCTCGCTGGTCGCGTACACGTCGGGCATCACGAACATCGATCCGATGCGCTACGACCTGCTCTTCGAGCGCTTCCTCAATCCCGAGCGCGTATCGATGCCCGACATCGACATCGACTTCTCCGATCGCGGCCGGGCCGACGTGATCGACTACACCGTGGAGAAGTACGGCCAGGACTCCGTGGCGCAGATCATCACCTTCGGAACGATGGCGGCGCGCGCGGTCATCCGGGACGTCGGCCGCGCGATGAGCATGTCCTTCTCCGAGGTCGACAAGATCGCCAAGATGGTGCCGGCCGAGCTCGGGATCACGCTCGAGAAGGCCATCGAGAGCTCACCCGATCTGAAGGAGGCCGCGGCCAAGGACGCCAGGGTGGCCGAGCTGCTCTCGCACGCCCAGGTGCTCGAGGGGCTCTCGCGGCACGCGTCGACACACGCCGCGGGCGTCGTGATCACGCCGGGGCCCATCGACGAGTTCGTTCCGCTCTACAAGTCGACCAAGGACGAGATCACCACCCAGTTCGACATGAAGGCCGTCGAGAAGATCGGCCTGTTGAAGATGGACTTCCTCGGTCTGCGGACGCTGACCGTCATCGAGGACGCCGTGCGCATGATCGCCGAGAACCGGGGCGTCACGCTCGATCCCGACCAGGTACCGCTGGACGACCCCAAGGTCTTCGATCTGCTCTCGTCGGGGGCCACGGTCGCCGTCTTCCAGTTCGAGTCCAGCGGCATGCGCGAGTATCTGCGGAAGCTCAAGCCCGATCGTTTCGAGGACCTGATCGCGATGAACGCGCTGTACCGGCCCGGACCGCTGGGCAGCGGCATGGTCGACGACTACATCGAGCGCCGGCACGGCCGGGCCGAGATCGAGTATCTCCACCCGGCGCTCGAGCCGATCCTCGAGTCCACGTACGGCGTCATCTGCTACCAGGAGCAGGTGATGAAGATCGCGTCGGACCTGGCGGGCTACACGCTGGGAGCGGCCGATCTGCTCCGGCGGGCGATGGGCAAGAAGATCGCCGCCGAGATGCAGAAGCAGCGCTCGGTCTTCCTCGCGGGCACGACCGAGCGCGGCATCGACAAGCGAACGGCCAACGCCATCTTCGACCTGATGGAGTACTTCGCCGGCTACGGGTTCAACAAGAGCCATTCCGCGGGGTACGCGTTCGTGGCCTACCAGACCGCGTACCTGAAGGCCCACCATCCGGTCGAGTTCATGGCCGCCTCGATGTCCAGCGAGATGAACAGCTCCGATCGCATCCTGGTGTTCATGAACGACTGCCGGCGGATGTCGGTTCCGGTGGACCCTCCCGACGTCAACGCGTCCGGCGAGGGATTCGTGGCGGTGGGCGATCGCATTCGCTTCGGTCTGGCCGCGGTCAAGGGCGTGGGGCGTGGCGCGGTACACTCGATCGTGGAGGCCCGCGATCGGGTCGGGCGCTTCGAGAACCTCGACCACTTCTGCTGGGAGGTCGACCTATCCTCGGTGAACAAGAAGGCCCTCGAGGGCCTCATCCATGCCGGCGCGATGGACGCCTTCTGCGACGATCGGGCCCGCCTCGCCGCCGGCATGTCGGACATCGTGGACCGCGTCTCGCGGCGCAAACGCGAAGAGGAGCTCGGTCAGACCTCGCTCTTCGGCAACCTCGGTGATGCGGGGCCGATCGCGGCCAGCCCTCTGCCGCGGGCCGAGCCGTGGGCGATGGACGAGCGCCTGCGCCTCGAGAAGGCGGCGCTGGGCTTCTACGTGTCCGGTCACCCGCTGGACGCCGTGGAGCGCGAGCTGAAGTCGCTCTCCAACGTGAACGCGGAGGGACTGGACCACGTCGCGGACGGGCATCCGGTCACGATCGGCGGCATCATCACCGGCGTGAAGCGGCAGTTCGACAAGAAGGGCAACACGATGGCTCGGGTGAGCGTCGAGGATTTTTCCGGATCGTTCACATGTCTGGTGTTCTCGAAGACCTACGAGAGCGTATCCTCGTTGATCGCCGACGAGGCGCGGCTCCTGATCACCGGACGCGCGTCGGCGCGGGAAGGCGAGCGCGCGACCGTGATCGCCGATTCGTTCACGCCGCTGGCCGAGGCGTTTCGCGGGCTGGATCTGCACATCCGGCTGGCCAGGGCCGAGGCCGAGTGGTCGCTCGACGATCTGAAGACGCTCCTCGAGGAGTACGAGGGGCGCTCGCGCGTGGTCTTGCACCTGGCCAATCCGGACGACCCGGACGCGCGGCCGGTGATCATTCGATTGAAGCGAACGTACGTGGATCCCGACCCGGCGCTCGTGGAGCGGCTCAAGGCCGTGCTCGGGGCGGAGTCGGTCTGGCTGGCCGGTGGAGGCCCGGTGGGAGCGTTGCTGAATGCCTGATCGTGCGGATCTTCACATGCACTCGCACCATTCCGACGGCCTGCACGAGCCGGAGGCGCTCGTCGAGATGGCGGTCGGGGCCGGGTTGCGGGCGATCGCGCTGACCGATCATGATACCGTCACCGGCTGGCCGGCCTTCGCCGCCGCCTGTGACGGGGCCGGGATCGAGGCGATTCCGGGCGTCGAGCTCTCCGGCCGATTCAGGGAGCGCGACGCCCACGTCCTGGGTTACTTCGTACGGCCCGACGACCCCGCGCTCGGGACCGCACTGGAGCGGTTTCGCCGGGACCGGGCCGAGCGCGGCCGCGAGATGGTGAGACGGTTGAACGGCATCGGAGTCGGGCTCTCGTACGCGGCCGTCGAGCGGGGTGCCGGGGACGCCGTCATCGGCCGCCCGCACGTGGCCGACGCCCTCTGCGGGGGCGGTTTCGTGCGGACCTACGACGAGGCGTTCAAGCGCTACCTGGGTCTGAACAAGCCGGCCTACGTGGCCAAGACGGCATTCGGGGTCGACGAGGCCATCGCGCTGATCCATGCCGCCGGAGGGCTCGCCGTGCTGGCCCACCCCGGTGGTCACTACAGCGCGGAGGACATCGAGGACATGGTCGGGAACGGGCTCGACGGGGTCGAGATCGTCCACCCTAGACACACTTCGCAACTCACGCAGTTGTATGCGGACATTGCGTATCGACACGGACTCGTCACCACGGGAGGATCGGACTTCCACGGTTCCACCCGCGGGTCCGCTCTGGTGGGAGATCCGGGGATCGACTACACGGTCGTGGAGACGCTGAAGGAGCGTGCATCATGGGCACGATGAAGTACTGGATCGGTGCGCTGCTGGTGGTCGCCGCGGTCGGCTACCTCGCCATCACCGCCGCCGACAAGAACATGGTCACCTACCTGACGATCTCGGACGTGATGGCCGACCCCGCCGTCGCCTCCGATACGGGGGTTCGGGTCACCGGTCACGTCGCGGAGGGAACGATCCAGGTACGGGGCCCGCGCGAGGTGGCGTTCATCGTCGAGGGCGACGGACACAACCTCCCGGCGGTCTACCGGGGTGCGGTGCCCGACACGTTCAAGGACGGCGCCGAGGTCGTGCTCGAGGGACGGATGGACGCCAACGGCGAGTTCCAGGCGACCACGCTCCTGGCCAAGTGCCCGTCGAAGTACGAGGCCGAGGGCTATCCGGACGGTACGCCATACGAGAAGAAGGACGACGGCGTCTGATCCGACTCGACGGGGCGGGACCCGGCGAGCCCGAACCCGAAACCCCAAGGACACACCGACCGAGCGACAGGGGCGCTGACGAATGACCACTCTGGGATCCTGGGCCATCGTGGCCGCACTCTTGACGGCCGTCTACGCACTCGTGGCGTCGGTGGCCGGTGCCAGGCTCCGGCGCCCCGGGCTCACGCAGAGCGCCGAGAACGCCGTGCTGGCGGTCGCGTTCTTCACCACGCTCGCGGTCGCCGGTATCGAGTACGCCATCCACACGAACGACTTCTCGCTCGCGTTCGTGGCATCCAACTCCAGCCGCGACCTTCCCGCGTTCTACAAGTGGACCGCGCTGTGGGGGGGCATGGAGGGATCGCTCCTGTTCTGGGTGTGGATCCTGTCGCTCTACGCCGGGGCCGTGGTCCTGCAGGGACGCCAGGGGGTCGAGGCCCTGATGCCGTACACGATCGCGACCCTGATGGTGATCGCGATCTTCTTCCTGTACGTCATCCAGGCCCTGGAGAGCCCGTACGAGCGGCTGGCGTTCGTCCCGCCCGACGGGCGGGGTCTGAACCCGCTCCTGCAGGACCCTGGGATGTCGTTCCACCCACCGACGCTGTACCTGGGGTTCATCGGGACGTCGGTGCCGTTCGCGTTCGCGATGGCGGCTCTGTTCACCGGGCGGCTCGACTCGATGTGGATCACCCGAACGCGCAAGTGGGCTCTCTCGGCGTGGATCTTCCTGACGCTCGGCAACCTGCTCGGTGGGTGGTGGGCCTACCACGTGCTCGGGTGGGGCGGCTACTGGGGCTGGGATCCCGTCGAGAACTCCGCGTTCCTGCCCTGGCTCGTCATCACGGCCTACCTGCACTCGATTCAGATCGAGGAGCGCCGGGGCATGCTTCGCTCGTGGAACATGCTCCTGATCGTCTTCGCATGGATCCTGACCATCCTGGCCACGTTCCTCACCCGCAGCGGCGTGATCACGTCCGTGCACTCGTTCGCCGAGGGGCCCATCGGCCGCTACTTCCTCGGGTTCATCATCTTCTCGCTCGCGATCTCGCTGGGGATGATCCTGCACCGGGCGCCGCTGTTGAAGAGCCGCGAGCGGCTTCAGTCGTTGTTCTCGCGTGAAGCCACGTTCCTCTTGAACAACCTCGTGCTCGTCTGCGGGGCGTTCGCCGTGCTCTGGGGCACGTTGTTCCCGATTCTCTCCGAGGCGGTCACCGGCTCGAAGATCACGATCAGCGCGCCGTTCTTCCTCCGGATCATGATCCCGATCGGCATCGTGACGTTGCTGCTGATGGGCATCGGTCCCCTGATCGCCTGGCGCCGGGCCACGCGTCACAACGTCCGCCGGAACTTCGTGGTGCCGGGCGTGATCGGCGTGGCGAGCGCGCTGGTGCTCGCGTTCGGGATGGGCGTGCACCGGGTCGACGCGCTCTTCGCGTGGGCGATCGGCGTGTTCGTGCTCGCGGGGATCGTCATCGAGTTCGAGCGCGGCATTCGCACGCGCATGCGCATGGCACGCGAGAACGCGGTCAGTGCGGGGGTCCGGATGGTGGCCCGCTCGCGGCGCCGTTTCGGCGGCTACATCGTGCACGTCGGAATCGTGATCACGTTCTGCGGGTTCGCCGGGAGCGCTTACAACCGCCAGCTGGAGGCCGACATGCACGTGGGCGACACCGCCAGCGTGGCCGGCTACGACTTCGTCTTCGAGGGGCTCCACAGCGACGAGATCGACAACTACGAGCGCCTGCAAGCCCGGCTCTTGCTCCAGCAGGACGGCCGGTCGGTCGCGCGCCTGTACCCCGAGTTCCGCTTCTACACCCGACCCGAGGAGCAGCGGCACACCCGGGTCGCGATCCTCTCGAGCTTCTCGCGGGACATCTACGTGTACATGGCCGGCTTCGACGGAGACCTGCTGTCGGTCGACATCCACGTCAATCCGCTCGTGTCCTGGGTCTGGGGTGGGGGGATCATCACACTGGCCGGTACGCTGATCGCGATGTGGCCCTCGCGACGGCGCGCGCGAGAGATGCACGGTATCTACGGCGACACGTTCTCGGAGTCCACCGACGGGCGCGCCCTGTCGGCCTAGCAGAAGGGACTGCCGTTTTGCCCCCGATCTGGTTCCTGTTCGCGGTGATGTGCGCGCTGTGGGCGCTGTACGTCTTCCGGCCCGTGCTGCGGGCAACGTCGCACGCGGAGAGCGAGCGCACTCGGCTCGAGGAGGAGAAGCGCGGCCTCCTGTTCGCGATCCGCGACGCCGAGGCCGATCACGTCGCGGGAAAGCTGTCGGACGAGGATCATGCCCGGGCCCGCGACGCACTCGAGCGCCGTGCCGCCCGGATCATCGCGGCGCTGGACGCACTTCCCGACGCGGGTGGCACCTCGGTGACCTCCCTGGAGGGCGCGCTCCGGCGTCTCCGAGAACGCGGTGCGGTGTCCGGCCGCGGGCGCAAGGGCCGCTCCCGCGCGACGGTGAAGGTGGATGATGCCTGACGCGTTCATGGCGACCCATCGGTCGCGCGCAGATGTAGCGAGCGTGCTCGCGACCGCGGCGATCTTGTCGATCGCGGCGATCGTGCCCGGACCGGCCGACGCGGCCGAGCTGACGGGTCGTGTGCTGAACGGATCGGAGCCGGACTCCGGCGTGGCCGATCTCGAGGTCCGGCTGATGGGCCGGCTGGCCACGGGGGAGCGTCTGGATCGTGTCACGACCACGCGAGCCGACGGCGGGTTCGGGTTCGCCGAGCTACCCGGCGACACCGCCGACGTGTACGTGCTCAGCACCAACTTCAAGGGCGTCGACTACGTCTCGCGCTTCCTCGACTTCACGCTGGGTGTTCCCGGGATCGAGACCAACTTCGTCGTATACGACGTGACGGACGATCCGGGCATCCTCCGGCTGGAAGGGCACCACTACATCGTCGACGCGCAGTCCGACCCCCGGTCGGTGCTCGTCACCGAGGTGGTCGCGATCGCGAACGACACGGCTCGTACGTTCCAGTCCCACCAGCCGCTGATCTTTCCGCTGCCCCCGTCGGCCACCAGCTTCGAGGCGCTCGACGGCTTCGACGGCGCCTACGTCGAGCACGGGGGCGTTCACCTGGCCGCGGACATCCAGCCGGGCCGGTTCGACGCGGCGTTCCGGTATCTCCTTCCCGCATCGGCACCTCTGGAGGTGTCGTTTCCGGGTGGGGGGCTGCCCGCCGACGAGATCAGCCTCCTGATCGCCCCGACCGACATCGACGTCTCCGGTGACGGCCTGTCGTTCACACGATCGGTCCCTCTTCAGGAGAACATGCTCTTCGATCGCTACGCGGTGACCACGTCGTCGCCCGCGGGCGCTTTCAGGTTCCGCGCGGCCGTCGAACGCCCGTCGGCCGCAGCGCCGTGGATCATCTCGGTGTGTATGCTGGCCGCGTTCGGACTCCTCGTCTTCGCGCGCGAGCATCGGGAGGCGCGGGCCCCGCTCAGCGCGGACGTCCGCGCGCTCGTCCGGGACCGGGATCGCCACCTCGCCGCCGTGGTCGATCTCGAGCGCGCGCATGCCGCCGGCTCCATCGACGATGCCGCGTTCGAGCGCGACCGCGAGCGACTGATGATCAAGGCGGGAGCGGTCCAGGAGCTTCTCGAGGCGCGTGCGGAGTCGTCGTGATCGACATTCGCCGGGTGAGTCGCCGCTACCGCGAGCAGATCGCGGTCGCCGACGTGTCGCTGACGATACGGCCGGGAGAGTCCGTGGCGATCCTGGGCCACAACGGAGCGGGGAAGTCCACGCTCCTGCGCATGGTGGCCGGACTGACCCGTCCGACCACGGGCGAGGTCACGCTGGACGGACGGTCACCGCGTGACCCCGCGCGGCGGGGGCGGCTGGGGCTTCTCGCGCACGAGAGCTTCCTCTACGACGCGCTCACCGCGCGGGAGAACCTGCGCCTGGTCGGTGCGTTGTACGGCCTCCGCGAGGTCGAGTCGCGAATCGACGACGTGCTCGACCAGGTCGGCATCGCGTGGGCGGCGGATCTGCCGGTCGGCGGCTACAGCCGCGGCATGGCCCAGCGGGCCGCCCTCGCGCGGGTGCTCCTGCCCGATCCGGACGTGCTTCTCCTCGACGAGCCGTTCGCCGGCCTCGATCATGCGGCCGATC
Source organism: Candidatus Eiseniibacteriota bacterium (assembly GCA_965224245.1). Lineage (GTDB taxonomy): Bacteria > Eisenbacteria > RBG-16-71-46 > CAZAMP01 > CAZAMP01 > CBDCYW01. The sequence continues at coordinate 535,713 of OZ245046.1, forward strand.
GCTTCCTGCGCGATCACATTCGCCGTCTGCGCGACCGCGGCAAGACGCTCCTGATGGTGACGCACGACCCGAACTCCGCCTGCGAGCTCGCCGGTCGGGCGGTCATCCTACGGCGCGGCACGATCGCGTCCGATCGGCCGATCGGGCCGGACGATGCCCGCGAGTTCGCCACGCACTACGTGGCCATTCTGACCGAGGGGCAGTCGTGAGGGCGGGACTCGCCGCGCTCGCCGCGCTCGTGGTCAAGGACCTGCGCATCGAGCTCAGAACCAAGGACGTCCTGGTCGTGATGGCGCTGTTCGCGGTCATGACCGTCGTGCTGTTCCACTTCGCGTTCGACATCGGCCTCGACGAGGAGACGCGGCGCGCCGTGTCCTCGGGGATGTTCTGGCTGGCCATGGCGTTCTCCGGGGTGCTGGGGCTGTCGCGCTCGGTCGCGCTGGAGCGTCAGAACGAGACCCTCCGGGGGCTTCTGGTCGCGCCCGTGGATCGCTCGATCATCTTCGCGGGGAAGCTCCTGGCGAACGTGATCTTCATGTTCGTGGTCGCGATCGTGACCTATCCGGTCCTGGGTACGCTTCTCGACCTGCCGTGGATGGCCACGTTTCCCGAGGTGCTGCTCGTGTTCGCGCTGGGGATCATCGGGTTCGCGGGACCAGGGACGCTGTTCGCGGCGGCCGGCATCGGGGCGCGGCTCCGGGATTCGGTGCTGCCGGTGATCCTGTTTCCGATCGTGTTGCCGGCGCTGATCGCCGGCATGGAGGCCACCGCGTCGCTCCTGTCGGGGAAGAGCTTGGCAGAGATCGGCGTTTGGCTCAGAATACTCGGCTCTTTCGACGTCATCTTCGTCGTTCTGGGCGTCCTACTCTTCGAGTTCACCGTCGACGAGTAATCACATCGACGCGAGCATTGCGGCGGTTCACGTTCGGGTCTCGCTACCGGCGATTGGAGTGTCTCGATGTTGAGCAAGATCGGATGGGCCGTCGTCCTCGTGGTGCCGCTGTGGGCGCTGTACGCGGTGTTCATGCTCGTGCCCAACGAGGCCACGATGGGCGCGGTCCAGCGCATCTTCTACTTCCACGTGGCCAGCGCGTTCACCGCGTTCATCGCGTTCTTCGCGGTGATGGTCATGAGCATCGCGTATCTGCGCGGCGGCAACCCCAGCTGGGACCGCCGGGCGCTGGCCGCGGTCGAGGTCGGCGTGGTGTTCCTGACGATCGTGCTCGTCACCGGTCCCCTGTGGGCGAGGCCGGTCTGGGGGGCGTTCTGGGTCTGGCAGGACGCGCGTCTCGTGACGACGCTGATCCTGTGGATCTACTTCGTTCTGTACCTGTTTCTGCGGCGCTCGTGGCGCCACGACCCGAGCGGGCTCCGCTTCGCGGCCGTCATGGCGATCATCGGGTTCGTGGACGTTCCCATCGTCTACTTTGCGGTGAAGTGGTGGAACTTCACGCACCCGGGGCACGTCATGGGGCCCGCGGGGGGCGGGCTGCACCCGGCGATGGCCAGAGCGATGCTGATCTCGTTTGCCGCCGTGTTCTCGATCGGCGTCGCGCTCTGGGTCCGGCGCGTGCGTCTGGAGCGACTGTCGGATCGGGTCGACGACCTCATCGATCGGGCTCAGGCCCGGCCACAGGGCGTCTGAGGACGCCGTCGAGACGAAAGGAGTGGGCATGGAGGCCGCCATCGACACGCTGGGTGCCGCCCAGCTCGAGACGATCCCCAAGTTCCCGTATCTGGTGGCCGCCTACGGGGCATTCTTCGTGATCCTGTTGATCTACGTGATCACGCTCCAGCGACGCGAGCGAGACATCGCGCGGCGGGTGGAGGCACTGGAACGGCGACTCGACTGAGCCCGGCGCCACGAGCGCTCCGAGGAGACACCGTGAACATCACCGATCGACTCATCCGGCTCGTCGAGATCCCGAGCGTGAGCGGCCATGAGGACGCGATCTGTTCCGAGATCACCGGCTGGTGCGAGGCGGCGAAGCCCACGTGGCGGCGCCGGCGTCTCGGCAACAACCTCATCGTCGGCCCGGTGCGCGGCGGGGGCGAGGCGTCGCGGCCGTTCATCGGCCTGATCGGCCACGTCGACACCGTGCCGCCGCAGGGCAACGCACAGCCGAGCGTGGCCGACGGCGCGGTGTACGGACTGGGATCGTGCGACATGAAGGGCGGCATCGCGGTGATGGTCGATCTGATGACGAGCCTTCCCGCCGACGGCCTGCCGGTCGACCTGCTCCTGGTGTTCTACGACAAGGAAGAGGTGGCCTACGACGAGAACGGACTGGGACGCGTCCTAGAGGAGATCCCGGAGGTGCGCGAGCTCGACTTCGCCTTCGTGCTCGAGCCCTCGGCCACCGAGTTCGAGGTGGGGTGCAACGGCCACGTGAACCTGGAGGTCACGTTCCGCGGAACCGCCGCCCACAGCGCGCGCCCCTGGCTCGGCGACAATGCGGTCCACAACGCGGGCGCGTTCATCGATCGGATCCACCGGATCGAGCCGCTTCCGGTCCGGGTCGGCGGCGCCATCTACCGCGAGACGGTCGCCATCACGCTGGCCCGCGGCGGCGCGGCCCGAAACGTCGTGCCCGATCGGTTCATGGTCAACGTGAATCACCGCTTCCCACCCGGCCGCACCGTGGAGGAGGCGGTCGCCTACCTGACGGGGCTGGTGCCCGAGGGGGCCGACGCGGTGGTCGTGGACAGCGCCGCCCCGGGAGGGGTTCCGGTGGGCAACCCGGTCTACAACGCATTTCGGGCCCGGTTCTCGCCGGCCATCCACGCCAAGCAGGGCTGGACCGACGTGGCGCGACTCTCGGAGGCCGGCGTGGATGCCGTCAATTACGGTCCCGGGCATCCCGAGCTGGCCCATCGCGCGGACGAGCACTGTCCGATCAAGGAGCTGGAGTTCTGCCGCGACCGACTCCGTGAGTTTCTGACCACCTACGATGGGTGACCCATGACCCACGATGCGCTCGAGTCCATCATCACCGCCGCCTGGGCCGACCCCACGGCGCGCCGGTCACCCGAGGTCGTGGAGGCCGTCGAGGCGACGATCGCCGAGCTCGACGCCGGGCGCGTGCGCGTGGCCGAGCCCGCGGGCGAGGACTGGCGGGTCAACACGTGGGTCAAGGAGGCCGTGTTGATGTACTTCCCGCTCCGCGGCATGACCCGGAGCGAGGCCGGCCCGTTCGAGTACTGGGACAAGATCCCGCTGAAGACGGGCTACGAGGCCCTGGGCGTGCGCGTGGTCCCGCCGGCGGTGGCCCGCTACGGCGCGTTCCTGGCTCCCGGCGTGGTGATGATGCCCTCCTACGTCAACATCGGCGCCCACGTGGGCGAGCGTACAATGGTCGACACGTGGGCCACCGTCGGCTCCTGCGCGCAGATCGGCGCGGACGTCCACCTCTCCGGCGGGGTCGGGATCGGCGGTGTGCTGGAGCCGGTGCAGGCCGCTCCGGTGATCATCGAGGACGGCGCGTTCATCGGGAGCCGCTCCATCATCGTCGAGGGCGTTCGCATCGGCCGTGAGGCCATCGTCGCCGCGGGCACCACGCTGAAGGGCTCGACGACGATCCTCGACGTGACCGGCCCGACGCCGCGCGAGACGCGGGGCGTCGTGCCCCCGCGGGCGGTCGTCATGCCGGGCAGCGTCCCCAAGACGTTCGCCGCGGGTGTCTATCACGTGCCCTGTGCGCTGGTCATCGGCCAGCGGCGCGAGTCGAACGATCGCAAGACGTCGCTGAACGCCGCGCTGCGTGAGTTCGACGTGTCCGTCTGAGGGGCGGAGCGTGCCCGCCGACTCCGGCACGCGACGCGTCGTCAAGCGCCTGCTCGCGCCGCTCGCGAACGGTCGTGTCTACGGACTCATCCAGTCCGGCGTGGTCGCGCTGGATCTGTCGCGCGGACGGATCGTCCAGCGGGAGCTCGACGTGGTCGATCGTGTGCTCCGGCCGGGCAACGTCGCGATCGACGTGGGGGCGAACTTCGGTGTCTACACCGACCGCATGTCCCGTGCCGTGGGGCCTCGGGGGCGGGTTCATGCCTTCGAGCCGATCGCGTACACCCGCACGGTGCTCCGAAACGTCTGCCGGCTTCGCCGGCTCGGCAACGTGACCGTGCACCCGGTGGGGGTCGGAGATCGGCGCGGCGAGGTGGAGTTCGTCGTTCCGCGCCAGCGGACCGGAGCGATCGTGGCGAGTCTGGCCCACATGGCGGAACGGGACGATGCCTCGGGGCCGGTCGATCGCTCCCCGCGCGATGCGAGCGCCCAGCGACTCACCGTCGAGGTGGTGACGCTCGACGACGAGATGCCGGCGTCGGCGACACCGGCGCTGCTGAAGATCGACGTGGAGGGCGCCGAGACGTCCGTCGTTCGCGGCGCCGAGCGCGTGTTGACCCGGGCGACGCCCACGATCATCTGCGAGATCAGCAGCTGGGCGCTCCAGGGCTTCGGGTCGTCGCCTCGTGAGCTGATCGGCGTCCTCGGGGATCTCGGGTACGAGATGTACCGGTGTGAAGACGGCGGACTCACGCGCGCCGACGTCGACGAATCGCGCACCCGGAACTACGTGTTCGTGCACCGATCGCGGGCGTCGGACGTGATCGCCGCGATGGAGCGCGAGCGGAACGGCGGCCGGTGAGCGGTCACCGCCGCGGTCGGTTTCAGAGGGCGCGGGTGGCGGTGAACCGCGTGACGAGAATCCCCGAGAAGGTCTCGACGCGGGACAGATACGTTCCGAGCGCCACCGAGACCACGCGGCCGCCGGCGTACTCCCCGGGCAGATCGCGCGACGCGGCGTGAATCAGCATCGGCGTTCCGTGGGCCGCGTCCACGACCCCGATGTGGCCAACGAGGGCGCCGTTCTCCGACCGGAGTCGGGCCCCGGCCGGCGACTCCGGGTCGACGACGAAGTACACGATGTCCCCCGTGCGCAGCCGTCCACTCTCGACCCGGGATCGAGGCACGACCGCGACCTCGCCGTTCGGGATCCGGGAGGACCCGGGATCGGGGCGAGGGCTTCCCACCCGCGACGTGACGTCGATGCCGTACGCTCCCCCGCGCACCATGTCGATGCCGAACCGGACCCGTTTCGGGTGGTCGTAATCGACGTGCCCGGACCGGCAGGCCTCGCTCGGTGACACGCCCGGAAACCGGCGCCGGAACGCGTCGGCGATCGCCTCGCGCGGACCGGACGCGTGCGCCAGCTCGACCACCCGGGTCGTCAGAAGCATGCAGTCGGTGCGGACGTCGTCGACCAGGCGTCCCTCGCTGACGTAGCCGCCCGGGTCGTCTCCGAAGTGGTAGACGGCGTCACCTCGCTCGAGAAAGAAGCGCGCCCAGTACGCGACCCGCTCGGGGAGGGGCCGGGCGCGCACGCGGCCGAACCCGGCCGAGAGCGCCGCCTGGGGCGTCGCGTGCTCGCGGAGGTTCCGCTCGATCACGTCGTCCGGGAGCGCCGGAAGATCGGTCGGGCGCGCGATCACGCGGTGTCCGCCCGCGCGATCTCGGGGAACGGTTCGCGGCGGGCGCCGCACAGGACGACGAGGTCACGACCCTCTGTGCGGCGATCCCGGGCCCGGGTCTCACGCCAGCCGGCCACGGCCAGGGCGGCGGCCGGATCCACCTCGTACCCGACGTCCTCCAGCACATCGTTCGCCCGCGCGATCTCCGTCTCGGCCATCCGGTGCATCGCACCGCCGGTAGCCCGGACCGACACCTCGACCTCGCTGGCGCGGACGGGGTTCACCGAGCCGGCCCCGACGGCCACCGTGGTCGCGGGATCGGCCGGTCGCACGGCATGAAGGGCCGGCGACCGCGTCAGCAGACCCGATGCCACGAGGGCCCGGAATCCGTGAAAGAGGCCCAGCAGCAGCGTGCCCTGTCCGACCGCGAGAAAGATGCGATCCGGGAGCGGATCGAGCTGCTCGGCGATCTCGAACGCGCACGTCGCGGTGCCGATCTGAAACGTCGGCTGGTAGATGTGGCTCAGGTACAGCGCATCTCGCGCGGCCGCTCGCGCGACCTTGCCCGACTCGGCCCGGGGACCGGCGACGAGGTGCACGTGGCCCCCCAGCGACTCCAGCATGCGGACGCGCTGGGGGGACGTGAAGAGAGGCGCGAACACGTGAGCCTTCAGCGATCGTGCCCGTGCGTAGGCGGCCAGCGCGGCGGCCGTGTTGCCGACCGAGTCGACGTGGACCGCGCTCGCGTCCGGCGCCAAGTTGGCCAGAACGGCCATGCCGCGATCCTTGAAGGACCCGGTCGCGTTGCGGTTCTCCTCCTTCAATCGAACCGGGTGCCCGAAGAGCGTACACCTGGAGATCGAGGTCCAGCCGGTGCCCAGGACGTCGGCGTCGTCGCGCATCGGGAGTAGTCGGCGGTAGCGTGAGAGATCGGGTCGCGACGCGTCGACGAGATCTCGCCGGTACCGGAGCCCGGCCGGGGCGAAGAGACCTCCGCAGCGGGGGCAGCACCAGTCCGACAGCGATCGCTGCGCGTCTCCGCAGCCCCGACAGCGTGTGAAGGGAGAGAAGTCCACGGGTTTCGACATCGGATGATGATCGACGGTTCGGGGGCGAGGCGTCAACCGGTGACGTGCCGGGGGCTCATGACCCGGGGGCGGTGGCGCGTCGCGCCGGAGAGCTCGGGACGAGGCGCCCCACGAGGTCCACGAGCGCGGTCCGGTCGCGCTCCCAGTTGTACCGGGACGCCACCCGAACCGCGGCCATGCTGCCGAGCGAACGGCGTCGCGCCGGGTCCGCGAGCTCCCGCATCGCGCGGGCCGCGTCGGCCGGGTCTCCGGACGCGAACACGAGCCCGACCGGACCGTCGCCTGCGACCCGGGCCAGGGGCGCGCAGTCGCTGACCAGCACCGGCCGACCCATCGCCATGTAGAGAAAGAGCTTGTGCGGGATGGTGGTCTCGGTGTGCGGGGATCTTCGGTGAGGGACGAGCCCGACGTGGCACGCGCCGATCTCCTCGGCAACCTGCGCCTTCGGCACCCACGGATGCACGGACACGATCGCGCCCACGCTCCGCTCGCGCACCCGCCGCTCGATCTCAGCGCGCGTGTTCCCGTCCCCGACGAGACGGATCCGGATGGAGCCGTCGGTCGGCAGGTGCGTCGCCGCATCCACGATCGTGTCCAGGCCCCGATGCGGGCCGAAGCCTCCGATGTAGAGAAACGTGACCGGACCGTCCTCGTCCACGGGTCTCGCCGTCACGTCGTGTCCGAAGTCGACACGATCGGTGTTGGAGACGACGGTCACCCTCGTCGGGTCGACCCCGTGGCGCGCGATCGCCGCGCGGGCCTCGTCGACCACGACGACCACGCCGTCGGCCGCACGGCAGACGTCTCGCTCGTATCGCTCCCAGTGGTCGGCGTCGTAGAGCCACCGTGCGAGGGGATTGCCGAGCAGGCCCCACTCGCGGATCGCCGCGGGGAACATCTCGTGCAGATCCACGATCGAGGGGCGCCCGGCGCGCCGGGCGATCGAGACGGCCGGACCGGCGATCGGCAGGTCGTGCGCGTGGAGGAGGTCGGGCCGCACGTCCGAGACGAAGCGCGAGATCCATCGCCGCCACAGCGTCCCGTAGATCGGCGTGCGTACGATCGTCGGGTGGAGCTTCCGGTGGAGCGTTCTCGGAAAGCGGACGCGATGCACCGTGAGCGGTCCCACGCGCTCGCGCCGGTGGCGATCCCCGAACTCCAGTGCGAGCAGGTGAACGTCGTGTCCCGCGTGCCGGAGCGCGGAGGCTTCCTTCTCCACGCGCAGATCGTCGGGGTAGTCGTTCTCCAGCACCATGCCGATCGTGGCCATCAGGTCCCCGCCCGGTCCGTTGATGCCGCGGCGCGTCGCGCCGCCGCGGCGGCGCCGTCGATTGCGTGCCCGCTCACGTCGCGGCTACACGTGAATGGCGCGACCGCCCACGGCGAGCGCGGCCTCCTTGACGACCTCGGCCAGCGTGGGGTGCGCGTGCGACGAGCGGGCCACGTCCTCGGCCGACGCCCCGAACTCGATCGCCACCGCTGCCTCGGCGATGAGATCTCCGGCCCGTGCCCCCAGGATGTGCACACCGAGGATGCGATCGGTCTCGGCATCGGCCAGGATCTTGACGCGTCCCTCGGTGTGACCGATCGCTCGCGCACGACCGTTCGCCAGGAACGGGAAAGCGCCCTTCTTGAACGCCACGCCGGCGTCGGTGAGGGCTTCCTCGGTCTTTCCGACCGATGCGACCTCGGGCATCGTGTAGACGATGCTGGGGATCGCGTCGTAGTTGACGTGTCCGTAGCCGGTGACGATCGCCTCGACGCACGCGATGCCCTCTTCCTCGGCCTTGTGGGCGAGCATCGGACCCTCGATGACGTCCCCGATCGCGTACACGCCCTCAGCCGACGTCCGGAAGTGCCGGTCCACGGGGATGCGGCCCCGCGCATCCACCTCGATCCCGACCGTCTCCAGGCCAAGCCCGTCGGTGTTCGGGATCCGGCCCACCGCCACCAGCACACGATCGGCATGGATCGGGTCGCGACCCTCCACCTCGACCACGCAGCGGTCGCCGTCGACGCGGGCCGCGGTCACCCGCGCACCGAGCACGAACTCGAGCCCCTGCTTGCCGAGGACCCGCTTCGCCTCGGCGGCGATCTCGCCGTCCATCCCGGCGAGAATCCGATCCAAGTACTCCAGCACCGTGACGCGCGATCCCAGCCGCGACCACACCGAGCCCAGCTCCAGGCCGATGGCGCCGGCTCCGATCACGACGAGCTCCCCGGGCACCTCCGCGTACGAGAGCGCCTCGGTGCTGGTCCCGATCCGGTCTCCGTCCTGCTCGACCCCCCCGAGCGGCGCGGAGACGCTCCCGGTGGCCAGCACGACGTGCGAGGCCTCCAGCGTGTCGGCGCCGTTGTGTCGCTCCACGACGACCCGGCCGGCTCCCTCGAGCCGGCCGCGTCCCTCGTAGCGGGTGACGCGGTTCTTTCGAAAGAGGCCGTCGACGCCCATGGTCAGCGTCGCGACCGTCTCGTCCTTGCGGGCGAGCATGCGTGCCAGGTCGAGCTCGACGCCCGGGACGCGGATGCCGTGCGCAGCGAACCCATGTGTCGCCTCGCGGAACAGCTCGGACGACTCGAGCAACGCCTTGGAGGGGATGCACCCGATCCGGAGACAGGTCCCGCCGAGCCGGGGCTCGACCTCCACGCACGCGGTGTCGAGACCCAGCTGCGCGGCGCGGATGGCGGCCACGTAGCCGCCGGGGCCGCCGCCGATGATGATCAGGTCGTGCCGTCGATCGGGCATCGGTCAGATCTCCAGCAGAATGCGCGTGGGGTTCTCCACGCACTCCTTGATTCGTTTGAGAAACGTGACCGCCTCCCGGCCGTCGATGATGCGGTGATCGTACGTGAGCGCCACGTACATCATCGGCCGGATGACGACCTGTCCGTCGCGCGCCACCGGGCGATCGTCGATTCCGTGGAGACCCAGGATGCCGCTCTGAGGCGGGTTCACGATCGGCGTGGACAGGAGCGATCCGTACACGCCTCCGTTGGAGATGGTGAATGTCCCGCCCTGCAGCTCGTCCAGCTCCAGCGTGTTCTCCTGCGCGCGCTTGGCGAAGTCGGCGATGATCGACTCGATCTCCGCGAAGCTGTGCCGCTCGGCGTTCCGAATGACCGGCACCACGAGCCCACGCCCTCCGCCGACGGCGACCCCGATGTCGTAGTAGTCGTGGTAGACGATGTCGGTGCCGTCGATCCGGGCGTTCACCTCGGGGATCAGCTTGAGGGCCTCGACGGCGGCCTTCACGAAGAACGACATCAGACCGAGCTTGATGCCGTACCTGGCGGTGAAGGCGTCCTGATGCGTCGCCCTGAGCGCCTTGACCTCGCTCATGTCGATCTCGTTGAACGTCGTCAGGAGCGCGGCGGTCTGCTGGGATTCGACGAGCCGCTCGGCGATGCGCTGGCGGAGACGCGTCATCCGCACGCGCTCGGTGCGACGTGACGCCTCGGTGGACGGCGCCGGTGCCGTCTCGGGCCCGGGTCGGGACTCGCCGTCCGTGGAGCCGGTGTGCCGTCGAACGTCCTCCTTGAGGAGGCGCCCGCCGGGCCCCGTGGCCTCGACGTCGCTCGCCGATAGCCCGTGCTCCGCCAGGGCGCGCCGGGCCGCCGGCATCACCCGGACGCCGGCGTCCGCGTCGCGATCCGGTGCATCCTCGTGCTCTCGCTCGGGCTCGGCCGGCGTGTCCGCCGCCGGCGGGGAGGTCGCCCGCGACCGTGTCTCGGCCGACGCGCCGTCCGCCTTCACCGGTGGGGCGGGCGCGTCCGAGCCGGCGTCGGTCGCGGTGGTCGCGCCGCCGCCATCGGCCCTGGCGGCGCTCTCGTCGATGTAGCCGATCACGTCGCCCACGTCGGCGGTGTCGCCCGTCTTCTTCAGGATCTTCGAGACGGTGCCGGACGCGGGCGCCGGAAGCTCGGCGGTCACCTTGTCGGTCTCGAGCACGACGACCGGCTCGTCGGCCTCGACGCTCTCGCCTTCCTTCTTGAGCCACTCGCCCAGATAGGCCTCGGTGACCGACTCTCCAAACGACGGGATCTTCAGCTCGATCGCCATGCGAACCGTTCCCTTTCCGAGGCGCGCCGGACGGTGTGTCCGCGCGGGGTGGCGCGCACGTTCGTCACGGGGTCGCGAACGCGCGCGCGATCAGACGTTCCTGCTCCAGCCTGTGACTGGCCGCCGACCCGGTGGCCGGGCTCGCAGACGCTTCACGCGTGATGCCCTCGAAGCCCCAGCGCCCGAGAAGTCGCTCTCCGAAGCGAGCCCGGAGGTGACACCACGCGCCGGCATTCTCGGGCTCTTCCTGTACCCAGACGACGGGCACCGTGTCCGGGTACGGCGCGAGCGCCTCCCCGAGCACCTCGTCGGCGAGCGGGTAGAGCTGCTCGCACCGGAGGATGGCCACGTCGTCGTGCCCGAACTCGAGGCGCGCGGCATCCAGCTCGTAGTAGATCTTACCCGAGCACAGGAGCACCCGGCGCGCGCGGGTGGGGTCGACCGGAAGCGCATCGTCGATGATGCGCCGGAAACGACCCGTCGTGAAGTCGTCGAGCGGGGATACCGCACTCGCGTGGCGGAGCAGGCTCTTGGGCGTCATGACCACCAGGGGCTTTCGCCACGTCCGCACGACCTGACGTCTCAGCGCGTGGAAGTACTGCGCGGGGGTCGTGGGATTCACGATCTGGATGTTGTCCTCCGCCGTCAGGGTCAGGAAGCGCTCGAGCCGGGCGCTCGAGTGCTCTGGGCCGTTGCCCTCGAAGCCGTGCGGCAGGAGGAGGACGAGCCCGGAGAGGCGGTTCCACTTGTCCTCGGCGCTGATGATGAACTGGTCGATGATCACCTGGGCCACGTTGCAGAAGTCGCCGAACTGTGCCTCCCACATGACCAGTCCGCTCGGATGATCGAGGCTGTACCCGTACTCGAATCCGAGCACGCCGACCTCCGAGAGCGGGCTGTTGATGATGTCCACCGGCGCCTGCTCGCTCGCGACGTGCTGGAGCGGGACGTACGGGGCTCCGGTCTCTTGATCGTGCAGGATGGCGTGCCGGTGGCTGAAGGTCCCGCGGCCGGAGTCCTGTCCGGCCAGGCGCACGCGATGACCCTCCGCCGCCAGTGATGCGAGCGCGAGCGCCTCGCCGTTGGCCCAGTCCAGGTGCTTCTGTCCGCTCGCCATGGCCAGCCGGGCGTTCAGGAATCGCCGCAGCTTCGGGTGGAGCTGGAAGCCGTCGGGGACGTGGGCCTGCTCCTCCAGGAGCGCCGCACACGTCTCTCCCGGGACGCCGGTGTCGACGTCGGGCGCGTCCGCTTCCGGTCCGCCGCGGTACGTGTGCCAGACGCCCGCGAGCGTGTCGGGCGTCCCCGAGTACTCCGGGCTCCGCGCCACCGTGAGCTCGCGATCGAGCATCTCCCGGCGTTCGGTCACGATCTCCCGGGCCTCGTCCTTCGAGACGCCACCGAGTCGCATGAGTCGCTCGAGGTACGTCTCGCTGATCGGACGCCGCGCCCGGATCGCCTCGTACATGCGGGGCTGCGTGAACGCGGGCTCGTCGCCCTCGTTGTGCCCGTGGCGACGGTAGCAGTACATGTCGATCACGACGTCGCGGTGGAAGCGCTGGCGGAAGTCCATCGCGATCCGGAGTACCTGCGCGACCGCCTCGGGGTCCTCGCCGTTCACGTGGAAGATCGGGATCTGGAGCATCTTGGCCACGCCCGACGCGTAGATCGTCGAGCGCGCCTCGGAGGGGCCGGTCGTGAACCCGATCTGGTTGTTGACGATGACGTGCAGCGTACCGCCGGTCGTGTAGCCGTCGAGCTCGCTGAGGTTCAGCGTCTCCTGGATGACCCCTTGCCCGGCGAACGCCGCGTCGCCGTGGATCAGGATGACCATGCCGTCGGCGCCGCTGCCCCCGAGGCGCGCGGCATCCTGCTTGGCCCGCATGCGTCCCAGCGCGACCGGGTTGACGAACTCGAGGTGGCTGGGGTTGAAGCACAGCGAGAGGTGAACGTCGTTGCCCGAGAACGTCTTCTGGACGCGTGAGAAACCGAGGTGGTACTTCACGTCGCCGCCGCCCAGGTAGCGCTCGGGGTCGGCGTCCTCGAACTCCCAGAAGATCTGGGCCGGCGACTTGCCGATGATGTTCGCGAGCACGTTGAGCCGGCCCCGGTGGGCCATCCCGAACACGATCTCCGCCAGTCCCTCCTCTCCGGCCCGATGGATCGCCATGTCCAGGAGCGGGATCAGGCTCTCGGCGCCCTCGAGCGAGAAGCGCTTGGCGCCCAGGTACTTCTTCTGGATGAACTCCTCGAACATGACCGCGTCGGTGAGCTTGCGCAGGATCCGCAGCTGCTCTTCGCGCCGGAGCGAGATGCGATTCTGCGTGCTCTCCATGCGCGTCTGGAGCCACATCTTGATCTCGATGTCGTCGATGTGCATGTACTGCACGCCGATGTAGCGGCAGTAGGTGTTGCGGAGCCGCTCCAGGATCTCGGCCAGGGTCAGCGTGTCGGGAGACCCGGCCAGCGTGCGGCTCGAGAAGCGGCGCTCGTGGTCCTCGGGGGTGAGTCCGTAGTACTCCGGCTCCAGCTCGGGATGCTGCGTGCGCGGCAGCTGGAGCGGATCGAACCGGGCCACGAGGTGTCCGCGCACCCGGTACGCCCGGATCAGCTGGTCCACCCGATCCTGCAGCTCCACGAGCCGGGAGAGATCGACCGGGCCCGAGCCGTTCGGGGTGGGAGAGGCCGGGTTGAACACGCTCCGGGGCGTGAACGCGGGACGTCGCGCACCGGCGGCCGGGCCGTCGCCGTCCATGGACGCGAAGTACGCACGCCAGCTCGCCGACACCGACGCTGGATCGCGACGGTACGCCTCGTACACGTCCTCGACGAAGGCGAGGTTCGTCATGCTCGGCAGGTCGTGGCGGGTCATGGTTCCGGATGTCCCTTCGGGAATCGGGCGATGACTCGAGAAGCGTCCGAGTGTACGCGTTCGGGCTGCGCCGGTCCACGCCCTGCGGCCCCACGCCCTGCCGGTCCGCCCGGGAGCCCCCGCTCACGGACGCCGGGGGGTTCCGGCTGGGGCCGCCGGACGGATCCCCATTGCCCGGCCGGACTCGCGATTGGTAGCGTCTCGGTCATGAACTCACTCCGCATCGCGCTCGCGCAGATCAACACGACCGTCGGCGACGTCGCCGGAAACGCCCTTCTCGTCCGCCAGGGCATCGAACGAGCCCGCGGCGAGGGCGCCGAGCTCGTCGTGTTTCCCGAGGCGACCCTGCCCGGATACCCCGCCGACGATCTCGTCCTGAAGACGAGCTTCGTGGTCGCCACGCAGACGGCGGTGGCGGAGCTCGCCCCGTCGTCGCGGGGGCTGACCGTCCTCGTCGGCTTCGTCGACGACGTCGACGGGGGTATCGGCAACGCTGTTGCGATCCTGCACGACGGCCGGCACGTCGGCACCGTGTTGAAGCACCACCTGCCCAACTACGGCGTCTTCGACGAGCGCCGCTACTTCACCCCCGCGACGCGTCCGGTACTCCTGTGCCGCGGGGGGGTTAGACTGGGTTTGACGATCTGTGAGGACATTTGGATTCGTCCGAGTCCCGCCGAGATCCAGTGCCGGGACGGCGGCGCCGACATCCTCGTGAACCTGTCCGCGTCCCCGTACGCGATCGGCAAACCGGCTCGCCGGGAGGCGCTGTTCGGCGCCCTGGCGGCGGAGCTCGGCGTGCATCTCCTCGTGTGCAACCTGGTCGGGGGGCAGGACGAGCTCGTCTTCGACGGGACCTCGCTGGCGATCGGTCCGGACGGGTCGATGCTGGCCCGCGCGTCCAGCTTCTCCGAGGATCTCGTCGTGCTGGACGTTCCCGCGCGGGTCCACGCGTCGCCGCCGCCCGACCGAACCACGCTTCGAACGTTCGAGGTGGAGCCGATCGACACGGGGGACGGAGTGGGGAGCGGGCGCATCCGCGTCGCGAAGGAGCCGGCCGAGAGGCTCGCGGTCGTCCGCGGGGGGCGCTGCGCCCCGCTCGCGGGCGTCGAGGAGACCTACGCGGCGCTCGTGCTGGGGACCCGCGACTACACCCTCAAGAACGGCTTCGAGCACGTCGTTCTCGGGCTCTCGGGCGGGATCGACTCCGCGCTCGTGGCCGTGGTCGCTGCGGACGCGCTCGGACCCGCGCACGTGACCGCGATCGGGATGCCCTCCCCCTTCAGCTCCCCGGGCAGCGTGACCGACGCACGCGCCCTCTCCGAGGCGCTCGGCATCGAGTTCCGGGTGATCGAGATCGATCGGGTGTACGAGGCACTCATCGAGGCGCTCGAGCCGTCGTTCCAGGGGTTGCCGTTCGGCCTCGCCGAGGAGAACCTCCAGGCTCGCGTGCGCGGGAATCTCCTGATGGCGCTGTCGAACAAGTTCGGGTGGCTCGTCCTGACCACGGGCAACAAGTCCGAGACCGCGGTCGGGTACTCGACGCTCTACGGGGACACCGCGGGCGGGTTCGCGGTCATCAAGGACCTCTACAAGACCAGCGTCTACGAGCACGCTCGGCATCGGAACGCATCGGGCGCCGTCATTCCCGAGTCGATCCTGACGAAGGCCCCGTCGGCCGAGCTGCGCCCCGATCAGAAGGACTCCGATTCGCTCCCGCCGTACGACGTCCTCGATCGCATTCTGGTCGCGTACGTCGAGCGGGATCAGTCGATCGACGAGATCGCATCGGAGGAAACCGACCGCGAGCTGGTCGCCCGCGTGACCGGGCTCGTGGACCGCGCGGAGTACAAGCGGCGACAGAGCCCGCCCGGCATCAAGATCACCACCCGCGCATTCGGCAAGGACCGCCGGCTTCCGATCACCAACCGCTGGGGTGGGTGATGGGATCGGCTCCGCGCTGGCACCGCCTGCTCGGTGAGCGACACGAGTACGACGAGGAGTGGGAGCGCGCGATCCGTTGCTATCTGGTCGCGCTCGATCAGGAGCCCGACGACCTCGAGACCTACTACCGCCTCGCGCGAATCTACGCGAAGCTGGGTGTCGAGAACGCGAACCTGGATCTCCTGGAGCAGGCCGGCAAGGTGGGCCGCGCCGGCCGCCGCCGGGCCGAGCCCGGAAGCGACTGGTTCCAGCGCTTCGACGCGTTGCTCGGCGAGCTGGGACCGGCCTGGGAGGCCGCGGGCGGTGACACGGAAGACGTCGAGCCGAGGTAAATCATTGTAGGATAATAATCAAGACGGATCAGTGTCTTTTCCGGCTCGGATCCTGTTCGGTCCTCGCGATTTCGGCGTTGGTGCGGGCGCAACGAGCCGCCGTCCCGATCACGGCGTCGCCCAGACCATACGAAAAAGCGAGGCATGGCATGTCGGTCCCGTCGTTTCGTCGCGCCACGCGCCCACGGGCGCTCTTCACGTTCACCACGGTGCTCGCGATGCTGCTCGCGCTGGCGGTCGTCGGGACCGTGGCGTCCGCGACGTCCGTCGCGGACGCGGTGGAGAAGCCGGCGCCCGGGATGCTGACGATCCCCGCCCCGACCTCCGACACCCCCGCGCCGCTCCTCGAGGAGCTCCGCCAGGCGAAGCGCGCCGGCGACGTCGCGGCGGCTCACGCGCTGCACGAGACGCTGGGCTGGACGAGCGAGGCTCGAGCCGGCGACGCCGCCACGACGGCGGCGACCGTGACCCGCGCCGTCAGGCGCTCGGGACTCCCCGGCGGCCCCGATCCGCTGCTCTACGATCAGCTCGTGAACCAGCCGGCCTGGTCGTCGGGGGCACCGGCGATCGCGAGCACGAACGACGGCGTTCTCTACGCCGTCGTCGAGGACCTCAACGGCGCGTACCTGGACATCTACCGGTCCGACAGCGGTGGCTACTCGTGGACGTACGAGCTGAGCCTGACCGGGGTCGATCCGGTCCAGCCGGCGATCGCGATCGCCGAAGGCAACGAGAACCGGCTCCTCGTCGTGTACGTCGACGGAAGCACGACGGCGTCGGCCGCGATCAAGTCGTTCCGGATGGACATCGACACCGGTACCTCGGCGACGTCCACCATCTTCGCGCAGGCCTACGCGGTCCTGTCCGACCCGCACATCGCGCTGGACAGTCCCGAGTACGCGTACTGGTACCCCTACGTGACGTGGATCCGCGGCACGGTCGGGCGCGGGGTCTCGTACGGCGTCGACTTCAGCCGATCGCTCGACTACGGCGAGACGTGGACGTCGTCCACGACGCTGGCCACCAGTGCGACGAGCGATCTCGAGCACGACGTCGACTTCGGGGCGTCCACGCTGCACGTGGCCTACACGGTGACCGCCGCGCCGGGTAACCGCGACGTATACCTGCGCCGGAGCACCGACTTCGGCGGGTCATTCGCCGCCGGGAGCGGCGTGGCCACCGCCTCCCAGGACGAGTACGAGCCGACCGTGGGCGCGACGCGCGACGGGAGCCTGGTCGCGGTCGCGTTCACGAAGGCCTACACCGTGAGCAACACCGACGCCGAGGCGGTCGTGTCGATCGACGGCACGAGCTGGTCGCTGACGTACCTGCCGTACGACGGCTTGCTGGAAGGGCAGGTCGATCTGGCCGCCAGCGAGAACGCGCCCATCGTTCACGCGGTCTATCGCCGGGATCCCGGTCGCGTGGCCACGACGTCGATGCACGCGGAGATCCTGAGCTGGGACCCCGCGCATCGCGTGAACGAGTCCGCGCTGGCCGATCCGACCTACGGCCCCGCCGTGGTGGCCACGCCGGTTCGCGCGCAGGAGGCGGGTGTCGTCTGGACCACCCAGGGCCCCGACGCGAAGCGCGTGATGTTCGACGCGGACTACCCGGTCGGAGATCTCGTCGTGGTGCTCGCCGATCCCTCGCTGGCCACGGCCGTCGCCGGGTACCGGAGCTGGAAGGAGTCGATCGGCTATCGGGTCGTGGTGACCGACGTGCCGGCGATCCTGGCTGCATATCCGTCCGGTGACGACGCGGAGCGGATCTTCGCCTACCTCGCCGATCACAGTGACGCCACTCGCCACGTGATGCTGGTCGGAGACGTGGACCTCCTCCCGATGCGGCTCCTCTATCCGGACGACAAGGGACTCGCGTACGGCTCGGACTTCTACTACGCCAGCGTGGGGACACTGGTGTGGGACTCGGATGGGGACGATCGATGGGGGGAGTTCGTGGACGACGGCCTCGATCCCAACCCGGATCTCATCGTGGCCCGGCTCCCGTTCGACGACGCGACCAGCGTGGAGGCCGCCTGTACGAACATGGTCGCGTTCGAGCAGGCGACCGGCGCCTGGAAGCGCAGCGTGGTTCTGGCCAACGGGTTCATGGACCACGTAGAGAATACGCCGGCCGATCCGGTCACCGACGCCGCCTACTCGGGTGAGGCCACCCGCGCCGACTGCCTGACGCCGATGGGATGGGGCTCGACCCGTCTCTACGAGGAGGGCGGGATCTCGACCTCGGTGTTCACGGTCGACACACCGCTCAGCCAGACCGCCTATCGCGCCGAGCTCGGATGGGGCATGCACGGAATCGTGAACAACATCGCGCACGGCAATCCCACGGGGATGGCAGGAGTCGTCTGGGACGCCGACCTCAACGAGAGCTTCACCCGCGACCTGCCCGAGGAGTGGAGCTACAACTGGTTCAGCAACTCCGGCGACATCTCGACCGACCCCGCGGCCGGGGTCGTGTGCCTGTGGGGGTGCTCGACCGCTCACCTGTTCGGGCAGTGCAACGCCTTCTCGAGCTCACCCCTGCGATCGCGGTTCCTGATCCGCGAGACGCGATCGGACATGATGCTCAAGGAGTATCTCCGGAACGGTGCGGGCGCGGTCATCGCCGCGACTGCGGGGAGCGACTACGGCGCCGGGTGGACGACGCCGGCGCAGGGCCATCAGCAGTCGCTCGCGTACTACCTCTTCTCGGAGATCGAGGGCGGGCGGAGACGCATGGGGGACGCGTTCCACGCGGCGGCCGCGCGCTACGCGTCCACTCACGGGCTCGCGCGAGGCATCCGGGTCTTCCACGCGTTCGGCGACCCGACGCTCTCGCTGGACGACGTCGAGATCCCGGCCGGCGCCGAGCGCGTGGCGGGGCCGGTCGCCGCCCACGTGACGGTCGACCGGAGCGGCACCGAGCGTGGGGGGGATTGCGACCTGCCCGTCGACTCGGTCGACTGGTCTGCGCCGGTCGAGCTTCCCGGCGGGATGTCCATCCAGACGTTCGCGATCTCCGGCTACGATCTCTTCGCCGGCGGGATCAGCTCCGATGAGACGGGCACCCGCGGCAGCGTCTATCACAGTCCCGACGGCGGCCTCCTGTGGACGCGCCACGACGTGCCCGGCGCGCGCTCGATTCGCGTGATCGAGCCCACGCGCGCCGGCGCGCTGATCGCCGCCGGGATGTCCGAGGAGGACGGCGCGTACCCGGCCGCGATCTATCGTTCCACCGACGGTGCGGTCTCGTGGACCCCGACGTGGTTCGGTGTCGAGGGTGTCGTCACCGACGTGGTCGAGCGCGCCGACGGCCGTCTGGTGGCCGTGACCGGGTGGGACGGCGAGGTTCTCGAATCCGAGGACGACGGTGAGAGCTGGATGGCGATCGCCGATCTGGGCCCCGGTGTCTCGATCAGCTCGATCTCCGAGGTCGACGGCGAGCTCTTCGCCACGCTGGATGCGCCAATGGGGCTGTCGCCGGTTCTTCACTCGTCGGACGGCGCGTCCTGGGGCCCGGTCGCCGGGCTGGAGACCGTGGAAGCCGCGTACGACCTCGTGCGCGGGGGCGACGGCGACCTCTACGCGGGCGTTCGCGACCTCGGAGGCGCCGGCGTCGTGTACCGGTCGTCGACGGCCGGCGAGCTCTGGGAGCCGACCACGGAGTTTCCCGATCCCGGGGCGGTGCGGGTCCGCACGCTCCTGGAGGGTCCCGACGGATCGATCTACGCCGGCGCATCGAGTGCGCTCGGGGTGGCGAGCACGCGCGTGTATCGACTGGAGCCCGGTGGCACCGACTGGGAGCGTGTCGGCTCCGAGGTGGACCTGGCCAACGACGTGCATGCCATGACGGTGTACGGTCCGAACGTCTACGCCGGCACCGGCGACCTCTACGGCAGGGTCTACCTGATCTCGCACGGCGTGCTCCTGGCGGCTCCGGCCACGACGCCCGAGATCGCGCTCCGCGTCGACGCGGTGGCGCCGAACCCGTTCACCACCACGACCGCGTTCCGCTACACGATCGGCGCTCCCGCGGACGTCACCCTGGACGTCTTCGATGCGATGGGCCGGCTCGTGCGGCAGCTGACCGATCACGCAGCGGCGGGATCGCACACGATCGGGTGGGACGGGACGAACGCAGCCGGCGAGGCGGTCTCCACGGGCGTGTACTTCTATCGCCTGCGTGCCGGCGGACTCGAGGAACGGGGCCGTGTGGTCGTGGCCCGGTGAGAGCGAAGCCGACGCGCACTTTCCTGTGAGCGTCAGATCGTCGATACTTGCGGAGCGGGTGGGTAGTTCGGCTCGCCTGCTCCGTGAGGAGTACGACGATGTCCGAGACGCCCAGCCCCGCCGAGTCCTCGATCGAGCTCATCCGGCGCGTGCAGGCGGGCGACGACGACGCGCTGAACCGGCTCTGTGCCCGCTACCTGCCCATCCTCCAGCGGTGGGCGTCGGGCCGACTCCCGGCGCGTGCTCGCCAGGCCGTGGAGACCGCCGACCTCGTGCAGGACACGCTGGTGCAGACGCTGGGCAACCTCGGCCCGTTCGAGCACCGGCGGGAGGGAGCGATCCTGGCGTACCTCAGGACCGCGCTCAGCAACCGCATCCGGAGCCAGATTCGCCGCGTGGATCGGCGTCCGGAAGAGGTGGACCTGGACGAGCGTCTGAACGCGCACCCGTCGCCCACGCCGATCGATACGCTCATCGGGTCGGAGAACGCGCGCCGGTACGAGACCGCGCTCGCGTCGCTGCGTCCGGTCGAGCGCGAGGTGATCATCGCGCGGCTCGAGTTCGGGCTGTCGTTCGCCGAACTGGCCGACGCGCTCGAGAAGCCGAGCGCCGACTCGGCGCGCATGTTCTTTCGCCGGGCCGTGCTGCGTCTGGCCGAGGCGATGCGCGATGACGCGTGATCCGACCGTCGAGCACGTGCTGTCCGCGATCGCCGATCGCGACGCGGTGGACTGGGAGCACACGTTCTCGAAGTCCGGTGACGAGCCCACCCGGCGCACGCTCGAGGCGCTCCGGGTGATCGCGCGCATGCAGCAGCTCCCCGACCCCGGCGGGGTCTCTGATCCCGGCGGGACCTCCGACGCCGCCGGAGACGTGCCCACGCACTGGGGCACGCTGGAGATTCTCGAGCGCATCGGTGCCGGGAGCTTCGGCACGGTCTACCGCGCGCGGGATCCGGCGCTGGATCTCGAGGTCGCGCTGAAGGTGCTCCACGCCGCGAGCGAGGCGTCGAACGTCGCGATCCTCGAGGAGGGACGCTGGCTGGCCAAGCTCCGCCACCCGAACGTCGTGCGCGTGTACGGGGTGGACGAGCGCGACGGTCGGATCGGCCTCCGGATGGAGCTCATCCGCGGACGGTCGCTGGACCGGATCGTGCGCGAGGAAGGACCGATCGGTCCCTACGAGGTCACGCGCATCGGCATGGACCTCTGTCACGCGCTCTCGGTGGTGCACGGGGCGGGACTGGTTCACGGCGATCTGAAGGCCCAGAACGTCATGCGTGACGACGACGGTCGCATCGTGCTGATGGACTTCGGGGCCGGATCACGCGTGGGCGACGAGGATGCATCGACGCCGACCCTGCGCGGCACGCCGATCTACCTGGCCCCCGAGGTGATCGCCGGGGGGGCGCGAACCACGGCCTCGGACATCTACGCGCTGGGGACCACGCTCTACTTTCTCGTCTCCGGACGCTTTCCGATCGAGGCCTCGACGCTCGCCGAGGTCGACGCGGCGCACGCGGAAGCCCGCGTGACGTCGCTGGCGGCGGTGAGCCCGGATCTGCCCGATGCGTTCGTGGCCGTCGTGGCGCATGCCACCGATCCGTCGCCCGACGCACGCCAGGCATCCGCGGCCGAGCTGGCGCGCGCGCTGGCTCGCGTGCTGGTGGTGCCGAGCGAAGGTGCGCGAGGAGACTCGGCCACGCCGACGAACCTGCCGCCGAGCATGACGCGATTCATCGGGCGACGGCGGGCCCTCGAGGAGCTCTCGGCCCTGGCGAGCGAGCACCGACTGGTCACGCTGACGGGGCCGGGGGGATCGGGCAAGACGCGTCTGGCCGTCGAGCTCGGCGCCTCGCTCCTGGACGCGTTCGCCGACGGCGTGTGGATGGTCCCGCTGGCGCCGGTCCGGGACGCGGCCGGCGTCATCTCGGCGATCGAGCGCGTTCTCGGGGTGCCCGAGCAGTCGGGGGAGGCGTCGGTCGACGCGATCGCGAAGTCGATCGACGCCATCGCGCGGCACCTCGACGGTCGTCACATGCTGCTGCTCCTGGACAACTGCGAGCGCGTCGCCGGGGTGCTGGCCGATCACGTGACCCGGCTGCTCTCACGCGGCACGTCGGCCAGGATCCTCGCCACCAGCCGCGAGCCGATCGGGATCCCCGGCGAGTGGATCTACGGCGTTTCCCCGCTGGACGTCCCCGCCTCGATCGAGGCCGGGCGATCGGTCACCGGTGATGCCGCCGCGGTCGATCCCGACGAGCTCGTACGCACCGAGTCGATCCAGCTGTTCGTGGACCGAGCCCGCGCCGCCGCCGGTCGGTTCGAGCTGACCGACGCCAACCGGGACGCGGTCGCGAACATCTGTCGCCGCCTCGACGGGCTGCCGCTCGCGCTGGAGCTCGCAGCCGCCCAGGTACGCTCGCTCCCGGTGGACGAGCTGGCCCGGCGCCTGGAGACGCGGCTGGACGTACTCCGGGACCGTGGTGCGCCCGAGCCGGCGCATCACGAGACCCTGGGGACGTCGATCTCTTGGAGCCTCGATCGATTGACGCCACGCGACCGGGAGGCGCTCGTCGTCCTGTCCACGTTCGTGGGTGGATGGTCGCTGGAGGCGGCGGAGACCGTCTTGCCGGAGGCCTGCGGGATGCCCGAATCGGAGGTGATCGACGTGCTGTCGAGCGTCACGTCGAAGTCGCTCGTGCATCTGACGGACTCCGGAGGCGCGGGAGTGCGCTACGAGATGCTCGAGACGGTCCGGGAGTACACGCAGAGCCGGCCCGGCTCCGATGCCACGCGAGACGCCGCACGGCCCGCCTTCGTCTCTTACTACCTGGCGCTGGCCACGTCGAGCAATCAGGCGCTCATGAGCGCCGGCGACGTGGAGGCACTGGCGCGGCTGGAGTCCGAGCGACACAACCTGCTCGCGGCGGTCCGCGCCTCTGTCGAGACGGACGACCTGGAGACCGCGATGCTCATCGCCGGCGCCCTCGGCCGATACTGGATGGTCAGCGCGCGAACGCGGGAGGGACTCTCGCTCTGCCGGGAGCTCCTCGCGCATCCGGCGTCGTCACGGCGCTCGCCGGCTCGCGCCACCGTCGCGTCGTGGTGCGCGGTGTTCGTGAAGAACGCCGACGGGACCGCGTCGCGGCGGTACTGGGAGGAGGCTCTGTCCATTCGCCGTGACGCGGGCGACCAGAGGGGCATCGCGTCCGTGTTGAATGGCCTGGCCGTCCTGGAGTACGACGCGGGAAACACCGCACGCGCCCGCGATCTGTACGACGAGAGCCTCGCGCTGCGACGGGAGCTCGACGAGGAGCGCGGCATCGCGCAGTCGCTGACGAATCTCGCGCTGTGCAGCGTCGCCGAGGGGCGCCTCGACGACGCGGCCGCGGAGTTCGAGGAAGCCCTGGCGATCCACCGCCGCCGCGAGAACGTCTGGGGCGTTGCCCACGTGACCGGCCAGCTCGGGTTCGTGCGGGCGCGCGCCGGAGCGCTCGACGAAGGCCGGCGTCTTCTGGAGGAGGCGATCGCGATTCACGAGGACCTGGGTCCCGAGGTCGCACTGAGCGTGCGCCTCGGCTTCGTGTACCTGTGGTCGGCGCTCTTCGAGGCGGCACGCGAGCGCTTTCGGATGGCCGTCCGGGTCAACGAGGCCACCGGTGACGACATGCCCCCATCGGAGGCGCTCCGCGGTCTGGCCCTCGTGGCGCTTCACCACGGCGAGCACGAGCAGGCCGCGCGACTCCTGGGCGCATCGGCCCGGAATCGCTTCGTGTCGCTCGATGCGTTCCAGCGCGCGGAGACCGAGAAGGCCGAACGGGCCCTGCGCGAAGCGCTCGGAGATGCCATCTACGAACGCGCGTGGACCGAGGGCGCCGACGATCCCGATCCCGCGGTGTAGGCGACCGATCCCACCGGCACCGAGACGTTCCCTCTCCCCTCGCGCCCCCCAAGCGCCCATCGTGCCCGGTTGTGCTAGTCTGTCGCCGCAGGCTGATGGGGAAGGTGTGAGGAGGACACGATGTTTCGTCCGTTGTCGTTCACGTTGGCCGCCACGGTCGCCTCGGGGGTTGCGCTCGGGGCGACGACGATGGAGCCCCGTATCGGGCTTCCCTTCCAGCTGACCAGCGGACCCGCGCACGACACCAACCCGACCTGGTCGCCCGACGGGGCGTCGATCGCGTACGAGTCCACGTCGACCGGATCCACCGCCGACATCTGGATCGTGCCGTCGGGTGGGGGAACGGCGGAGCCGCTCACCACGGGATCGCCCGCCGACACCGAGCCCACGTGGTCCCCGGACGGGTCCCAGGTGGCGTATGCATCGCAGACCATCTCCGCCTGGGACCTCTACGCGACCCCGGTGCTCGGTGGGTCGCCGACGCGTCTGACGTTCTTCGGCGGCGCCGAGACCGACGCCGACTGGTCGTCCGGCGGCATCGCATTCGAGTCGGGCCGGAGCGGGAACGGCGACATCTGGGTGCTGGACATGGGCCCTCCGAGCGGCTCCGCCACCCAGATCACGTTCTCCCTGGACGAGGACCGCGATCCGACCTGGTCGCCGGACGGGTCGGAGATCGCGTTCGCATCCGACCGGGACGTGGACTTGACCTTCGACATCTGGGTGATCCCTGCGACCGGGGGAGGCGCCGAGCAGCTCACCCGGACGATCGGCGACGCACTCGAGCCCGCGTGGTCACCCGACGGCCTCTGGATCGCGTTCACGCTGCGTCAGACCACGACGACCGACATCTGGATCGTCCCCGCCGCGGGTGGCAATCCGGTGCGCATCACCACCGATCCCGCCCAGGACGAGGCGCCGACCTGGTCGCCCGATGGGAGTCAGCTCGCGTTCAGCTCGGATCGGGGTGGGAGCGCCGACATCTGGATCGTCGGCGTGGACGAGGTCCCGACGGTGCGTACGTCGTGGGCCGGCCTCAAGAGCCGGCATCGCGAATGAGTCGCCTCCCCGTCGGCGGTCCTTTCACCTGATCAGCGCGACCTTCTCGTCGACGTGCCCGGATGCGGTCGACACGCGAACCGTGTACACACCCGCGGACAGACGTCGCCCGCCCGCGTCGCGCCCGTCCCACACCTGCGTCGAGGTGCCCTCGCCGACGACGCCACGGTCCAGCGTGGCGACGCGGCGGCCGCGCGCGTCATAGACGGCGAAGTCGACGATCGTGCCGGGCTCCAGGTCGGCGACGTCCAGCTCGAACCGGATCGGTGCGCCGGCCCGCGCCGGGTTCGGCGATGCGTGGAGCGCGAGGGGGGTGCCCGGGCCGACCATGCCGTCGGCGACGTCGACCACCAGGGGCTGAGGTGCGTGATACGGCGTCGCCGAGCCGCCGGTCTTGATCAGCCAACCGTCGTGAACGTGGATGTCGATCACGGGCTGGGCGAACCACGGAAGATCGGCGGTGTAGTCGTCCCAGGTCACGTAATCGGACGTGAAGAAGATCGAGCCCGCGCCGCCGCCGTTGCTCGACGCACCGGCGACGAGCCGGCCGTCGTCGGCGATCTCCATCGCGGTGAGGTTGTAGGTGGTCGGGACGGTCGTGATCTCGGTCCAGGTGGCACCGTAGTCGGACGAACGCCACAGCGACCCGATACCGGCTCCATGGTAGACGTCGACCAGGAGCTCGCCCTCGCGGTACACGTGCGAGGAGATCTGCGTGGCGCCGGTGGGCGTGGTGGTGCTGGTCCAGCTCGCACCGAGATCGGTCGAGCGGTGAATGTCCGAGCCCGAGATCGCGCAGAGGGCGCTGCCGGCGGTGAAGATGTCCCACGTGGCATCGCCACCCGGGAGCGCCACCTCGACCCACGTGAGGCCGGCATCGTCGGATCGACGGAGCACGCCGTCGGCGGTTCCGAAGAGCGTGTCGCCGATCACCAGGAGCATCGACAAGGTGGCGTCCTGAAACACGATCGGCTCCCAGGGGCCCCAGACGGCGCCGTCACGCAGGGACCGGAAGTTGAGATCCTCGAACGACGCGCGGCCCATCACGAACACGTCGCCGACGCGCGCGAGCGACTGGACGGGGGCGTAGTCGTCCGAGAACACGCTGGCGATCGCCGCCCAGCTGTCGCCGTGGTCGTCGGAGGCGTAGACCGTGCCGGAGATCGAGCCGGCGTACAGCGCCTCGGATCCCGCGTAGAACATCTGGATGTGGTCGAACGAGCCGGGCTGTGACACCTCCGTCCACTGGGCCGACGCAACCGACGTCACGATGGCGGCGGGAATCAACGACGCAAGAACGGCACGCATGCAATCCTCCGTTTCGGATGGGGACCTCGACGCCCGGTCGACCGCCCGCACCAGTCTAGCGGATTCGCCACACGGGCCGGGCCGTGAACCGATCGGCACGCGTCGCGTGGTGGGCCTCCTCTGCCTGGACGCGTCGGAGGTCCGGTTTGATACCGGCGCGCCTTCAGCGGAGGACGAGCACCGGGCGCGTCACCCGATGGCCGCCGGCGTCGAGCTCCAGGAGGTACCGGCCCGACGGCACCGGCCGGTCCGCGTCCAGCGACCAGTCCACACGCTGTATACCCGGTCCGGCCGGGCCGGTGTGCAGGCGGAGTCGGCGACCGGTGACGTCGTAGAGCGCCACGCGGACCGAACGAACGTTCGCCCTCACCCGGTAGCGCACGACGAGTCGAGTGTCGCTCGCGCGCACGTCCACGACGTCGGCCGTTGGTGGGGCGACCGCCGGACCGTCGGGGTCGTCGCCGATGGGTGTGTAGTCCGGCGGACGCTCCAGACCCGTGCCCGGAAAGATCTCCACGTCGTCGATGGCGGCCTCCACGATCGACGGTCCTGCGCGATCGGCGATCACGAAGCGAAAGCGCATCGCGCTCGTGATGTCCGCGTGGTCGTCGAGCCGGTAGTCGACCTGGACCCAGCGGTGGTCCGAGCGTGCGCGCTCCTCGACGAGGCGCCACGTGATGCCGCCGTCGGCGGAGATCCACGCCTCGAACCGATCCCCGTCGGGGATCTCGTCTTCCCAGCGTGCGTCGAGCGAGAGCCATCGGTAGTAGCGGAAGATTGGATCCTCGACGCCGAGCAGGTCGATGACGGGGCTCGTGAGCGTGGTGCGTCCGCCATCCACGTCCGCGACGTCCAGCCAGTCGCCGGGCGCGCCGTTGCCGGTCACGAACGCGTGAGTGCCCGGCGGCGGCGTCTCGTCCGCGAGCGGCTGCACGTAGCCCGCCGCCGTGCCCACCGGCATCGCCCGGGTCCAGGTGCCCGCGGTGGCGTCGTCGTCGGGGCCGCCCACGAGCCAGCCGTTCTCGCTCTCGAACGTGTGGGTGTACACCGAGGCCGACAGGAAGAAGTCGCGCCGGGTCGTCTGCCCGGGCTCGACCGTGATCGGCACCTGGCTCGTGGCCGATCCCATCGCGTCGACCTCGACGAGGTAGTCGCCGGCGGGCACCTGGGGCAGGAAGTAGTCTCCGGTGAGCTGGGCGGGGAACGCGATCGGGGTGTCGAGGAGCCGCACGATCGTGCCCTCCGGGTGTGCGGTGAGGGAGGGAAGCGTGATGGTGCCCCGAACCTCACCCGTCGGTCGCGGAACGAGCCCGCGGTCGAGCGGTATGGCCTCGCCCGGGCCCGTCTCCACGACGACCTCGTCGTCGAAGAAGCCGAACTTCACGAGCTCGATCTCGCGCGTGCCCGGCGGGACCCGGAGCCGGAACGCCCCCAGGGCCGACGTAATCGTGGACCGTCCCGAGGCGACGTCGCGCACGCGCACGTCGGGACAGAGTGCGCCCGTCCCGTCGTCGCGAACGAAGCCCTCCAGGAGCGCCCACCGATCGTCCAGAGCCAGCGTAACCAGGCCCAGCGTCGCGTCGCACGCGAAGAGGACGTCCGGGGTGCGCGCGAACGCGACCGCGCGAAGCTCCGAGCCGACCGCGCGCGATGCGACGGCTACCGGGTGCTCGAGGTCGGTGGTGTCGTAGACGTCGATCCGCGCGCTCTCCCACGCCACCGCGATCCGGTCCCGCTGGCGCGCCACCGCGACCGGCGCACCGGACGCACCGTCGTCGTCTCCGATGCTCGCGACGAGCCGGATGTCCGAGAGGCGGGCGGTGCTCAGCAGAGACACGCGATCGCCGTCCGCGACCGCGAGCGCCGGCGAGAGCGATAATCGCCTCGCGTCGTCGGCCAGCGCGTGGGGCGTCGCACCCGGGTACGTGATCCAGGCCACGAGATCGGGCGTCGACGCGAGATTCACCAGCGCCGACGAGACGCCGGTCGCGACGTGGGCCAGTCCCCCCAGTGGCACGACGTCGAGCACGTCGAACGCCGAGAACGGGGTCGTCCACGCGGGCTCCGGCAGGGTGGGATCGTCGATGGACAGCGCGTGGAGCCCAGTGGGTGTCCCGAACACCAGGAGGCGGTCCAGCACCGGATCGCGGACGATCCCGAGAGCGGTCTCGAACCACGTCTCGATCTCGTCCACCACCGACGGAGCGTCGGGCCGGGACCAGTCGACGATCTGGAGTCCACCGCCGCCGTCGGAGACCGCGTAGACGTGGTCGTCGTGCCACACGGCGTCGCGACGAGTCGCCGGGGGACCCGGAACGAATGCGATCTCGACCGGCTCGCCGGGGACGGTGACGTCCACGAGCGCGACGCCGGACTCGGCCGTGATGAGGATGCCACCTGGCGCATCCCGTACCGAGAGGCACGGCGCCCGCGTGTCCAGCCATCCGAGTACGTCCAGCGAGGTGTCGGCCACGGCGCCCGGCGGCCCCAGACACGCCGCCGCGAGCGAGGTCGCGACGGCGGTGAGCGCTCTCATTTCAGCAGGATCGACTTCTGCTCGAGACGCCGGGAGTCCGTCTCCAGGCGCGTCAGGTAGACGCCGCTCGGGAGGCCCGTGCCGCCGTCGTCGAGACCGTCCCAGACGATCTCGTGGCGACCGGCCGCGAGCACGTCGTCCACGAGCGTCCGCACGAGCCGGCCCGAGGCGTCGAACACCACGAGGCGCGCCGATCCTGGCGCAGGCAGGTCGAAGGCGTATGTCGTGCGCGGGTTGAACGGGTTGGGGTGGTTCTGCGCGAGCCGCACCGACGAGGGTACCGAGGTCGTGCTCGGCGCGTCGATCATGTCCACCGAGAACACGTAGAGCCCGCGCTGGATGTCCGACACCAGCACGTTTCCGCTGGGAAGATGCGAGAAGATTCCCCACGCGCCGGCGTAGACGGGCGCATCGCTCTCGGGATGCGTGTCGAAGTAGCCGATCTCGCCGACCGCCATCGGGTCGGACGCGTCGAAGACCCGGAGCCCGCTGGTGTAGTTGGCCTCGAAGATCAACGACCCCGCCACCATCAGGTTGTGATCGATCGACGTCAGCCCGTTCGTGAACGTGGTCACGAGGGTCGGGTTGGTCAGGTCGGACACGTCGAAGACGTAGGTCGTGGTGGTGCTTCCGAACTCCTCCTCGTCCAGCTCGTCGCCGAGGTAGAACGTGTTCAGATCGGTGCTGAGCCAGCCCTGGTGGGCGTACGTCGTGCCCGGGTAGATCAGGGACGCGAGCTCGAACATGGCCGCCTTGCTCGTGACGTCCACGATCGCCAGCCCGAAGCCCTCCTGGGCCAGAAACGCGATCTCGCGGTCGGCATAGGCGGCGTGATCGGACGGGTAGGTGACGACGTAGCAGTCGTGAACTCTCGCCTCCCCGGTGTCGTAGGTGGCGGTCAGGACGGGAGCGGACGGGGTCGACAGGTCGACGACCGGGAGCCCACTCTCGGTGTTCGGGAGGCTCAGGTAGGCGAAGCCGCTGGCGGCGTTGACGGTGATGTTGTGCGCGTCGTCGATTCCGTCGAGCACGAAGTCGCCGACCTTCGTCACGACGCCCGAGTCGATGTCGGTCAGATCGAACACCTGGATGCCGTCACCACCACCGAAGCGCCACTGGTTCACGTTGTAGGCGTACTCGTCGTACACCGCCTGATCGCTCCACAGCGTCGTCTGGTCGTCGAACACGGCGAGCACCACGGGGCTCGCGGGGACCGTCACGTCGACGAAGCCCGTACCATGACCCAGACCCACGAGTGCGTACTCGCGGCCGGACGGAGAGACGTAGCCCCAGACGTCGTTCAGGTGGACACCGCATGCGAAGTCGCGGGTCGGGACGTGTCCGAGAAGCGTGACCCCGCTCGCGTCGAAGGGCTCGGGGCATCCCTCGTCGACGGCACCCACGAGCGCCCC
Source organism: Candidatus Eiseniibacteriota bacterium (assembly GCA_965224245.1). Taxonomy (GTDB): domain Bacteria; phylum Eisenbacteria; class RBG-16-71-46; order CAZAMP01; family CAZAMP01; genus CBDCYW01. The sequence continues at coordinate 565,925 of OZ245046.1, forward strand.
GCACGTGCTGGCGGCGGCCCGGAGCGGTGAGGTCGGGTCGAGCGCGTAGTCGGCCCGGAAGAGCCCATCGACCGAGTAGAGCGGCGCCAGGTCGCAGCACGCCGGCTGACAGAACAACGGATCGACCGACGTGGATGCGGCGTCGAACGTCACGGAGCCGGGTCCCTCGATCCCGGTCAGGTCGACGTTGCTGCAATCGAAGTCGAGGCTCGAGCCGGCCGCCGCGTACACGGCGTCTCCGGCCCCGTCGGCACAGTTGCTCCACACGATCGTCCGATCCGCTCCGGGCACGAGCGCCGACGGGCCGGCGCACACGCCGCCGCCCGAGCCGGTCGCACGGTTGTCGGCGATCGTGCACGAGTCGAGATCGCAGAGACCGTCGGTGTAGACGCCGCCGCCGTCGGCGCCCGAGAGGTTCGTGACGATCACGGTCCCCGAGACGCTCGGACCCGCGTCGGCGCCCTCGACGAACAGGCCGCCGCCCCGGAGCCCCGACTCGTTGCCGATGAACGAGCCACCCTCGATCGACAGGAAGAGGTTGCTGACCGCGGCCAGTCCGCCGCCGTCGGTCCCCGCGGCGTTCTCGCGGAACTGGCAGTCGATGAAGCGGTGAAACGGGCTCGATCCGCCGGGAAGGAGCTCGGCCCCGCCCCCCGCACTCGTGGCGCCGTTGAAGCGGAAGATGACGTTCGTGAACGTACTGGACGACGGACCGCCCCCGGCGATGGCGAGGCCGCCACCGGCGCCGGCCACGTTGCTCGCGATCGTGGAGCTCTCGACCTCGACCGCGGACGTCTCGTCCACGAACAGCCCACCGCCTCGCACCGTGCCCGCGTTTGACGTGACGACCGTGCCCTGAATCAGCGGGAACGAGCCGGCGGTGGCCGCCACGCCGCCCCCGTGCGACCCGACCGCGTTGATGATCGTGCAGCCGACGATGGTCGGGGACGCCCCCTCGAGCAGAATCGCGCCCCCGGGTCCTCCACCGGCGTCGCCGTCGCGCAGCAGGAAGCCCTCGATGCGGGCGAGGCGCGTCTCGCCGCCGTGCAGATGAAAGAGGCGGCTCGTGCCGTCGGCGTCGATGGCCGTCGCGCTCCGCCCGTGTACCGAGCGAACGGTGATGTCCTTCCCGCCGAAGTCGAGGTTCACGTTACCCGCGCCGGAGTAGGTTCCGTCGTCGACCTCCACGACGTCGCCGTCGGCGGCGGCATCGATGGCCGCCTGAATCGTCCCGTACTCGGACGGTACCGAGAGAATCGGAGATCCGGCTCGTCCGGTGTCGATGAGTGCGGAAGCGGCCGAGAACGTGAACGCCACGGCCAGAACGCGAAGCGAGGCGGTCGGCGGCATGGAGCTCTCCTGGTATCGTCCGCGGACGGACGTGATCGACGGGGCGGGCATCGAGCGCGGCCCGGGTCCGTGTTCGGGACTGTCGTGAGAGCCGCCTCGCCACATACTGTGCGGGAACGGTACGATGTCGGTATTGTATCGTATCCGCGGCCGGGACTGCCAGGTATGGGGTCCTCGCGAGCTCGCGCGCACCCGATGGAGGATGGATGCAGGCATCATCACGATCGACATCGCATTGGTTCGAGTGCTCGGAGCTCCGCCACCTACCGACCCGCCGCGCGCGGAATCCGATCGTGGGTGTGCTGGCGATCACGATCCTCGCCGCGTCGGGCTGCGGGACTCCGGACGACCGGACCCCGACCCCGACCGTGACCGACGACGCGCACAGGCCGCACTTCACGGACGTCACGCGAGCCGCCGGGATCGACCACACGCACTCGAAGCCGCGCCTCGATCCGAAGCTCGACAACATCATGCCGTGGGTCTCCAGCGTGGGAGCCGCCGCGGCGGCCGGCGACGTCGACGGTGACGGATGGATCGATCTCTACGTGACCACGTCTCGCAAGGGCGCCCAGAACCTCCTCTATCGGAACCAGGGCGACGGAACGTTCACGAACGTGGCGAGCACGGCCGGCGTCGCCGACGTGAACGACGACGACGGGGTCAGCATCGACTGCATCTTCGGAGACGTCGACGACGACGGATGGACCGATCTCTACCTGGTCCGGTGGGGTCGCGACCGTCTGTTCCTGAACGACGGAGACGGCACGTTCACCGAGGTCACGCGCGAGCGCTTCACCCGGCGCGACGGCATGCCGGGCACGGACTGGGCGAACGGGTGCGGTGCGGTCTTCCTCGACTACGATCGGGACGGCCGTCTGGACATCTACGTCGCGAACTACTTCCGCGACGTCGATCTGTGGGATCTGACGTCGACTCGAATCATGCACGACGACTTCGAGCACTCTCGAAACGGGGGAGAGAACTTTCTCTACCACCAGGAGCCCGACGGCACGTTCCGGGAGGTCGCCTCGTCGCTGGGGATGGAGGATCCCGGCTGGACGCTCGCCGTCGGGTCCGCGGACGTCGACAACGACGGGTGGCTGGACGTCTACTGTGCGAACGACTTCGGGCCCGACCAGCTCTTCCTCAACCAGGCGGACGGCACGTTCTCGAACGTGTCGGACGTCGCGCTCGAGTACGATACGAAGAAGGGCATGAACGTCGACTTCGGAGACGTCAACAACGACGGATGGCTCGACATCTACGTCACGAACATCACCACGGCCGAGTACCTCCGCGAGGGGAACATGCTCTGGCACAACAACGGCCCGTCGGACGAGGCGCGCGTCGACTTCGTCGACATCGCCACCGTCTCCGACACGTACGACGGGGGCTGGGGCTGGGGCGCAAAGTTCTTCGACGCCGACAACGACGGGAGCCTCGACCTCGTGGCCGGAAACGGCTTCATCAGCGCCGGGGAAGGCGAGTACTGGTTCGAGCTGGCCTCCTGGACGGTCATCGCCGAGGATCCGGCCGACGCCGCCAACTGGCCCGCCATCGGAGAGCGCTCCTTCTCGGGGTTCGAGCCCATTCGATTCTGGCTCAATCGAGAAGGAACCTTCGTGGAGTCGGCAGCGGCCTCGGGGCTCACGACCCGACGCGACGAACGGGGCGTGGTCACGATCGACTACGACAACGACGGGGATCTGGATCTCTATCTCGCGAATCAGGGGCAGCCTCCCTGCCTGTACCGCAACGACACACCTGCCCGCCACCACTGGCTCACCGTGGCCCTCGAGGGACGGAGTGACGCGATCGGCGCGCGTGTGACCGTCGTGACGCCGGACGCCACACGCATCCGGGAGCGCGACGGAGGGAACGGCTACTCCGGTCAGAGCGATCCCCGCATTCACGTCGGGCTGGGCGAGAACGAGTTGGTCGAGCTCGTGGAGGTCCGCTGGTCGGACGGTGGGCTGCAGTACCTCGAGAATCTGCCGGTGGATCAGATCGTCACCGTCGAGCAGGATCGGGCGCGCTACGTGGCCAGCGTCCCGCGCGTCGCGGCGATGCCCGAGCGCATCGTGCTCGACACCGCCGAGTCGGAGACGCCGGCGATCGATCCCGCCGAGCTGGACGAGCTCTTGACGGAGCTCGAGACCGCCATCCGCTCGGGGGACACGACGCTCCGGACCACGAGCCTCTATCGAAACCGCTGCATCACGTACGGCGTACACGAGCGTTCGGTGCGCTTCTTCGAGGCGCTCGTGAACGAGCACCCCGACCAGAGCCGCCATCGAGTGAACCTCGCGCTGGCCTACGTGGACAAGATCCCGACCTGCGGTGGGGTGGCCGCGGTCGTCAGCAAGGGTACGCTGGCTCGAAAGTCGCTCGACGAGGTGACGCGTGTGATCGATCATGACGGCGGCACGTGGCTGACACACTACATCCGGGGCATGAACCATCTGCACTGGCCGCGCGCGCTCCGCCACTCCGACGATGCGGCCGCCGAGTTCGAACGCTGCCTCGAGATCCAGAGCGCGGCGTCGGATCCCCGCGATTACTTCGTACGTACGCATGTAGCACTGGGCGACGCTTATGCCAAGGATGGCCACGCCGATCGCGCGCGCGCCGTCTGGAGGGCGGCCCTCGAGCACTACCCGGACGCCGAGGCGATCTCGACGCGACTCGGGATCACCGACGACGACGCGCTGCTCGATTTCGTCGAGGACGCGCGGAGCATCGACCGTCCGATCGATACGGACATGTCGTTCGTCGAGCGGTACTGACTCCGAGTGCCGGGGCGGCAGGCGTGGTGTCTCCTCCGCTCAAACCTGCCGGCGTGGCCCTCGGGGAAGGTGGGGGTGTCGTTTCGTGCGGGAGCGGTGACGGAGACGTGCTGGTCGCATCCATTCGCTCACCCCGACACCACGCCTGCCGCCCCTGTGTCGGGGGATCGACCGGCGCCCGGATGTCGAGGTGTGGGGGATGGTGCGGATCTCCCGGAACTCGGACGCCATCCGATGTAGAGTGCGCTCCGGCTTGGGCATGACACGGAGGTTGGGGCGGCGGTGTCGGGGGATCGAACGGGGTCGGTCCGAAGAGAAATGAAAAGGGGCGATGCCGGGGTGGCATCGCCCCATCGACACGATGGTCGTGTTCGCTACTTCAGCATGACCGCCTGTCGCGTCTCGACGACGTGACCGTCCACGACCAGCTCGTAGAAGTACGTTCCGGAGGCCAGGAGACGGCCGGATTCGTCGCGACCGTCCCAGTTCACCCGATGCGATCCCGCGCTCACGTGCGCGTCCACGAGCGTGCGCAGGAGGCGCCCCGTCGCGTCGTAGATGCGGATCTGCGCGGTGCCGGCGTTCTCCAGCACGAAGGGGAGCGCCGTCGAGGGGTGGAACGGGTTCGGCCGAGGCGCCAGCAGCCGCGTACCGGCGGCGACCCCGGTCTGCGGGCTGGAGAGCGGCGTCACGTCGCCGGTGCCCATGCGGACGGTGCCGACGGTGGACCCGCCCAGGCCCTCGAGAATGCTGCCCGGTGCACCCTGGAAGTCGATCCGGTAGGCGATGTCGAAGAAGCTGTCGACCTGGAAGTCGCCGCTGGGTAGCTGCGTCAGCGTCGTGTGTCCCGGGCTCGGGAGACCGAACTCGGTACCGCCGGTGATGCCGAGGAACTCGAAGTCCGGATCTCCGAACAGCTTACCCTGCAGCCGCACCATGTCGTTGTCGAACTCCTGGACCGGGTCGCCCGGCGTCCGCGGACCGGTGTGCACCTCGCACTGGATCGGGATGATCATCGTGCGTGCGTAGCCCTCGAGGTCGCCGGTGCCGTTGAGCGTCATCGTCAGCTGCGACTGGAACTGCTCGATCTCGCCGCCCAGCGTGCCGCCCGGTGTCGCGACCACGTTGAAGAACCGGTCGTGAATCGGGTCGAACTCGATCGTCGTTCCCGGTGGAAGGCCGTCGATGATCATGTGGACCTGGTCCGGCGACAGGTACTGACAGCCGTCGGGCGGCAGGCGGACGGTACCCGTCCCGTCGTCGGCGACCACGCACGGGTTGTCGGGAGCCGGCTCGCCGCCCTGCATCCGTACGGTTCCCTCGGTCGGGCCGCCGAAGCCCTCGAGGATGCTTCCCGGCGCGCCCTGGAACTCGATCCGGTAGGCGATGTCGAAGAAGCTGTCGACGTTGAAGTTGCCGTTGGGGAGCTGCGTGAGCGTCGTCTGACCGGGGCTCGGGAGGCCGAACGACGAGCCCGCGACGATCTGGATGAAGTCGAAGTCCGGGTCGCCGAAGAGCTGGCCCTGGAGCTGCACCATCTCGTTCGGAAACGTCTGCACGGGGTCGCCGGGCGAGCGCGGACCGGTGTGAACCTCGCACGCGATCGGGATCGCCATCGTTCGGGCAAACCCGGCCAGATCGCCGGTTCCCGTCATCTGCATGAACAGGAACGACTGGAACTGCTCGACCTCGCCGCCGAGCGACCCGCCCGGGAATCGCACCTCGTTGAAGAACTTCGCGTGCTCGGCCGCGACGTGGATCTCGGTGCCCGCCGGGAGGTTGCCGATCATGATGTGCAGATCGTCCGGAGAGACGTATCCGCATCCGGGCGGTGGCAGGTCGACGGTCCCGGTGCCATTGTCGGGTACCTCGCACACGTCCGCTCTCGCGATCGAGCCGACCAGCGCGGCCATACATACGACGCTCCAAAGACGCGACATCGTCTAACCTCCTGCCGTCGACACCGCGCCGTTCGTCTCTCGTACGGCGAACGATCTCCGGCCAACGGTTTTGTAGGATGATGCGGGCGCATCACGCGAACGCGATTCGATCCGGTCCGAATGCCCTCGACCGGCTCGAAGGACGGCCACGATCCGAGGAAGCGGGTGACCCCAAAAAACGGCCATCGGGAAACTCTCATCGAAATGATACTGTGTTGCCCGGAAACTGGACAAGCACGTGCTGAGGATCTTGCCCCGCGAGGACCGAGATCGATGATCCTGGCATGAAATCGCGCCATGCGCCGCCGACGCGTCCACGCCCGCTCCCGTGGGGGTGGAGCCTCTCGCATCCCACGCTTATTCTCCTGTTCGTCGCGGTTGTGACCGCGTTTCTGGGAGCCGGGCTGGGTCGGCTGCGGCTGCGGACCGATGGACACGCCCTGATTCCGGCCGAGCGGGCCGAGATCGTCGAGGACGCCGAGATCCGTGAGCGGTTCGGCGTTCGGGATCCCGTGATCGTCCTGGTGCGGTCGTCGAGCCCGGAGGGGATCTACACGGTCCCGGCGCTGGCGGCGCTGGTCGAGCTCTCGGACTCGCTGTCGGCGCTGGCCGGGCCCGGGTCCGTGATGAGCCTGGCCACCGAGCGCGGCGATCGCTTCGAGCGGGGCACGCTCAGGTATCGCCGCTTTCTGTCACCACTGCCGGCATCCGAGGGGGCGATCGACACGCTTCGCTCCGACCTGGCCGCGCTCGCCCTGCCGGTGGGGACGCTCGTCTCCGACGACGGAGCCGGCGCCGCCATCTACGTGGACGTCGATCCGGGGGCGGAGCGGAGCGCGTTCCTGGCCCGGGTCATGGACCTGGTCGCCCGACACCGCACCGAGGATCTACGGCTCGACGTCATCGGGGCTCCGATCGCGGAGAGCCTGCTCGGGCTGCACATCCTCGCCGACCTTGGATTGCCCGGGGCGGCGCGCGCCCACGCCGACGACGTCGACCCCGATCGGCCCGCCGCCGGGTGGGAGCGGACACGTGACGTGATCACGCGGCCCGGCCTCGTTCCGATCGCCATCGTCATCATGTTCGTCGTGTTCGTGGTCGCGTTCCGGAGTGTTCCCGCGGCAGTTCTGCCCTTGATCGAGGTGCTCGCCTGTCTGATCTCGGTGCTCGGGCTCATGGGCTGGATGGGCGTGCCGTTCTACCTGACGATCGCGCCGATGCCCGTGATCCTGACCATGATGGGGGTCGCGGACGAGGTCCATCTGTTCGCACGTCATGCGCGCCTCCGCACCGAAGACCCCAGTGCCGACCCGAGGGAGGTCGTCGACGCCACGATGCGCGACCTCGTGCGACCGGTCGTGTGGACCTCGGTGACGACGGCGATCGGGTTCGCGTCGTTCGCGCTGTCGCCGATCGCACCGGTGCGTGCGTTCGGGGTGTTCACGGCGCTGGGCGTGATGTATTGCCTGGGATGGTCGCTTCTGGTCACGCCGGCGCTCCTCGTGCGTCTACCCGCGTCACAGGTGGGAGATCCACGGCTGCCATCGGCGCCGCTCGATCGGCTGGGTCGTCTGGTCACCGGTCACCCGAAGGCGACGCTGGGGGTGGCCGGGCTCGTCGTGCTCCTGTCGATACCGGGACTGGTGCGGCTGAAGGTGCAGGACAGCTGGATCTCGGGCTTCTCGGAGCGGAGCCGGTTTCGATCCGCGACCGAATGGTACGACGCGCACTTCCTCGGGATGCACCGGCTCTTGATCGAGGTCCGGGGCGAGCCCGTCGACGTGGTCGGCGCGATCCCCGTAGACCGACTCGAGCGGCATCGGCTGACGCTGCCGTCCGGGAGCGTCTCCGATCCCGGGCGGCTGGTCGGCTGCCGGATCGCGCTGTCCCCGGACGGCTGGCGTCACGACGAACCCGAGCAACGCTGGGAGTCGTGGATCGTGCTCGCCGAGGAGACCGCCGACGGCCTCGTGCTGATGACGCCCCGCCGCGATGGGTCTGCGCGGATGCGCTTCGGGGATCAGCTCACGGGCGTGGTGAGATACGAGATCCGGTCGCGGACGTTCTCCTGGCACGAGCACCTCCGCCGTGTCGAGGCGTTCGAGGCGGTCGTGGCATCGCGGCGGGACGACACCGTGGGGGGCGTGATCGGCGCCGCCGCCCACGTTGCCACCGCCGACTACGTGGTGACGCGTCGCGATTCCACCGCACGCGAGGTTCCTGACGACCCCGATCGCGTGGGCTGGCTGCTAAGCCAGTACGGGCGCGTTCACGGCGAGCGCCGTCTCCGCGCCATCGTGGATCCCGACCTCGAGCGCGCGCTCGTGACCGTCTTCATGCGCGCCGCGAACTACCGGGCCACCGCGTCGTTGATGCGGGAGACCCGGGCCTACGCGCGAGAGCATCTCGAGCCCGCCGGGCTGTCGATCCGATTCGCCGGTGACGTCGCGGTGAGCCAGACGCTGATCGAGTCCATCGTCAGCACCCAGCGACGCTCTCTGGGGCTCTCGCTCGTGGGGATCCTGGTCGTGCTCGTGGGCCTGATGCGATCGCCGGTGCGCGCCGTCATGGGCGTGCTGCCATCGGCGATGGCCGTCGGCATCGGGCTGGCCATGCTGGGCGCGACCGGGCGCTCGCTCGGGGTGTCCACGTCCATGTTCGCCGGCATGACGCTCGGTGTGGGCGTCGACTTCTCCATTCACCTGCTGGCGGCGCATGCGCGGGCGGTCGGGACCCGTGCCGAGCGGATCCGGCTCGCACTGGCCGATGCCGGTCCCGCGATGACGATCGATGCGCTGGCGGTTGCGCTCGGGTTCGGCGTGCTGTGTGTGTCGGGGGTGCCGGCCAACGTCGCGCTGGGGTCCCTGGCCCTGGTGTGCATTCTGACCTGCCTGGCCGTCACGCTCGGGGTGGTGCCGGCGCTCCTGTCCCTCGGTGCCGGCGGGAATGGACCGGAGGACGGGTCGAGCGCATAGGGACCTGGTATCACCGACGCGATCGCGTTTATACTGATCTTTCCGTTCGGCGGTCCCTTTTTGGCGGCCCGTCCCGTGCCGGCGGCGTCGGCGCTCGACCCGGGAACCATCACGAACGGTCATCTCGCTGGCCCGCGAGGAGCAGGTTTCACACGTGAAGACGCTTCCGACGCTGCGCCGGCGGCTCTTCGGCATCTCCAGCGCCGAAGCCGAGTTCGCGCGACGCGGTTTTGAGCCGACCACCGGCGCCAAGCAACGCGTCCTCGAGACCGCCGGCGCGACGTTCATCGAGGGATACAACCGTGCGATCGCGCACGGACGCGGCACCGGCGTGGCCGACCTTCTCTTCGACGTCGATCCGAGCCGGCTGGGGTTCGCGTTCGAAGGAGCCGCCATGGCGCTCGCACTTCTCGACCGGCTCCTGCCGTGGCGCGGCACTCGCCTCCAGACCCTGCTCGCCGGAGACGGCGATCCCCACCGGTACATGGTGTTCGTCGGTGCGGGCTGGGCGCTGGCCAGGCTGCGTCGATCGCCGCGTTCGCTTCTGGGCCTCGATCCCATTCTAGGCTGGCTCGCCGTGGACGGAATGGGATTCCACGACGCGTACTTCCACCCGGATCGGACGATCGGCCGGGCCGAGCGGTCGGCGCGCGCGATGGGTGTCGCCGCTCACGTGTTCGACCAGGGTGTCGGACGGGCGATGTGGTTCGTGTGCGGGGCGAACGTCACCCGGACGTCGTCGACCGTGTCGGGATTCTCGGCCGAGCGGCACGCCGATCTGTGGAGTGGGGTCGGGCTCGCGGCCACGTACGCCGGTGCGGTCGATCGTGACGAGCTCCTCGCGTTGCGCGAGGCGTCGGGAGAGCATGCCTCGCATCTCGGTCAGGGATCGGCGTTCGCCGCCAAGGCGCGGATGCGAGCCGCGAATCCGACGCCGCACGTCGACGCGGCGACCGACGTGCTCTGCGGGCTCTCGTGCGGAGCCGCTGCCGATCTGACCGACGAGGCGCTGTCGGCCACCCTCGCGATCGTCGATCGATCCGATCGTGAGGACGGCGAGCCCGCATACGAGCGGTGGCGAGCCGGGGTGAGGTCGCGCCTGGAAGCGAGTGCGAGAGTATGAGCCGGTCCTCGACGAGACCGCTCCAGCCCCGGGGCTCGACACCGGGCGGGGCGGCCATCGCGGTCGTGGGCATGGCCTGCCGTTACCCGGATGCGGACTCTCCTCAGGCGCTCTGGGAGAACGTCCTCGCCCAGCGCCAGTCGTTCCGGCGCATGCCGCGCGAGCGCCTGGACCTCGACGACCACTACTCCGACGACCGCGGGGCGCCCGACCGCACCTACGCCACCATGGCCGCCGTGCTGGAGGGCTATGCGTTCGATCGCGTCGCGCATCGCGTCGCCGGCTCGACCTATCGCTCGGCCGACCTGGCACACTGGCTCGCCCTGGACGTGGCGACCGATGCGCTCGCGGACGCGGGCCTGCCCGCCGGGGACGGGCTTCCGCGCGATACCACCGGCGTTCTGATCGGCAACTCCCTGACCGGCGAGTTCTCCCGCGCTGCGACGCTCCGGGTGCGGTGGCCGTACGTGAAGCGCGTGGTCGGCGCGGCACTCGCCGGCGGCGGCTGGTCGGACGAGGACGTCTCGTCGTTCCTCCGCCGGCTGGAGGTGTCGTACAAGGCTCCGTTCGCCCCCGTCGGGGACGAGACGCTCGCCGGCGGGCTCTCCAACACGATCGCCGGACGCATCTGCAACGCGTTCGACTTCAAGGGCGGTGGCTACACGGTCGACGGCGCCTGCAGCTCGTCGCTCCTGGCCATCGCCAACGCGTGCTCGGCGCTGACGGTGGGCGACCTCGACGCGGCGATCGTGGGGGGCGTGGACCTGAGCCTGGATCCGTTCGAGATCGTCGGGTTCGCGAAGGTGGGCGCGCTCGCACCGGATCGGATGCGCGTCTACGATGCACGCTCCGCCGGATTCTGGCCGGGCGAGGGATCGGGCATGCTGGTCCTGATGCGGCTGGCGGACGCGATCGCGACCGGGCGGCGTGTCCTGGGCATCATCCGTGGCTGGGGCATCTCGTCCGACGGCACCGGCGGCATCACCCGGCCCGAGGTGGCCGGGCAGCGCCTGGCCATCGCGCGCGCCTACGCCCGTGCGGGCTACGGAATCGACACGCTCGGCTACGTCGAGGGGCACGGAACCGGAACCACGGTCGGCGACGCCACCGAGATCGACGTCCTCGGCGGCGCGCTGCGAGAGGCGGGGGCAGGGCGTCGCGTGGCCCTCGGCTCGATCAAGGCCAACATCGGGCACACGAAGGCGGCCGCCGGCGCCGCGGGCTTCCTGCGCGCGCTCCTGGCCGTGGGACACGGCATCGTGCCGCCGCACGCCGGCACACGTACGCCCCATCCGTCGCTCGAGGCCGGCGACGCGCCGCTCCGTCTTCCGAGAGAGCCGGAGGGTTGGGACGCCGCCTCGCGCCGCGCCGGCGTCAGCTCGATGGGCTTCGGCGGCATCAACGTGCACATCACGCTGGAGGCAGACGGAAGCGACGCTCCGCGCGGGCGTCGCCTCGCGCCGCGTACCGCGCGACTCGCACGCACGCCGCAGGACGTCGAGCTGTTCGGGATCACCGCCCCGACCCGGGAGGCGCTCGGACGTCGGCTCGAGTCGCTGCGCTCGCAGTGCGAGACGCTCGCATTCTCCGAGCTACCCGACCTTGCGGCCACGCTGGCGCGGGAAGCCGCACGGGGGCCGCACCGCGTCGCGTTGATCGCCGACTCGCCGGCCGAGCTCGCCCGCCGCATCGACGACTCGCTGGCACGGCTCTCGATGGACGGCCCGGTGGTGGACGGATCGGGTGGGCTCTTCATCGGGTCCGGACCCGCACCGCGCATCGGCTTTCTCTTTCCGGGACAGGGCTCGCCGTCCCGGCCCGACGGCGGCTCGGTGCGCCGGCGCTTCGAGCGCGCGGCGGCCCTCTACGAGCGCGTGGGCAGAGACGGGCTGTTCCCCGCCGTCGAGGATCCCACCGACACCGCCCTGGCACAGCCGGCCATCCTCGCGGCGACGCTGGTCACGCTCGAGGTGCTGGATGCGGTCGGGGTGCGGGCACGCGCCGCGCTCGGGCACAGCCTGGGCGAGATCGCGGCGCTGGCGTGGGGGGGCGCGCTGTCGCACGAGGGTGCGCTCCGACTGTCGGCGGCGCGCGGGCGCGCAATGGCGAGCGTGCCCGGACCCGCCGGCGCGATGGCGTCGATCGCCGCGTCTCCGGAGGACGTCGCCGCGTGGCTCGCGGAGCTCGATCTCGCGGCCGGCGCCACCGGCGACGCCACGGCACCCGGAGCGGTGCCGGATCGGGGAGGCGCCGTAGGTCACGGGGTCGTCATTGCCGGCTACAATGGTCCCGCGCGAACCGTCGTGTCCGGTCCGAGCGAGGCGGTGGACGCGTTCGTCGAGCGGGTGACCGCACGCGGCGCCACCGCCACGCGGCTTCGCGTCTCGCACGCGTTTCATTCCGGGCTGATGGCGCCCGCGAGCACCGGCCTCGCGGCGGCCATCGCCGCCGAGTCGTGGCGGCCGTGCTCGCGCGTGGTCGTGTCCACGGTCACCGGCGACCGCGTTCCCGAGCGTGCGGACGTCGGCGACCTGCTGCGTCGCCAGCTCACCGAGCCGGTTCGGTTCTCCGATGCCCTTTCCGTGCTCGCGCGCGACGTGGATCTCCTGATCGAGGTCGGACCCGGGACGTCGCTCGCGACCCTGGCCGCAGCGCAGGTCTCGACACCGGTGGTGGCCACCGACGGATGTGGGGATTCGCTGCGCGGACTTCTGGGCGCGATCGGTGCGGCGTGGGCGCTCGGGGCATCCGTGGATCTCGAGTCGCTCTTCGGCGACCGCGCCGTGCGGCCGTTCGATGGGCATCGTCCCCACGCGTTTCTGGCGAACCCGTGTGAGTCCGCGCCCCGACCCGGTGCGCCGGACGGGTCGCCGGTCACGCCTTCCCACGCCGGGACGCTGCCCGCGCCCGCGATTCCGGCGGCGGCGAGTCCGCCGGGACACACCGGCGGGGGGGGCGCGACGCTCGACGAACGAGTCGATGATGCCCGCGATGAAGGGCTGCCGGACGAGAGCGGCACGGGTCCCGCTTCGGCCCTCGACGTGGTGCGCACGCTGGTCGCCACTCGCGCCGAGCTGCCGCTCGAGTCCATCGGCGAGGACGATCACGTGCTCGACGACCTCCGGCTCAACTCCATCGTCGTGGGTGAGATCGTCACCAACGCCGCGCGCCGCCTCGGACTCGACGCCCCGACGGCGCCGGCCGAGTTCGCCGACTCGACCGTCGGCGAGATCGCGGCCGCCCTGGCGGCGCTTCTGGAAGACGGTCCGCGCGGACGCGATCGATCGCTCGGGCTCGCGCCGGACGACGAGATCCCCGAGGGCGTCTCGACGTGGTTTCGGACCTTCGCCACCGAGTGGGTCGAGGCGCCGGCGCCCGCGAGCGCCCCGCTACCGGACGTCCGGTGGGAGGTGCTGGGGGACCCGACCGATGGGCTGGTGGCCGAGCTCACCGCGCGTCTCGGAGAGGCCGGCTCCGGCGATGCCGAGGCACCCGGTGGAACGCTCGTCGTCCTTCCGGCACGGGTGTCCGACGACGACGTCGTCGCCGCCGTGGATGCGGCCGGCGCGCACCTCGGACGCGGAGGAACGCACTTCGTTCTGGTCCAGCGCGCGGACACGCTGGCGAGCCTCGCCCGGACGCTCCACCTCGAGGACCGGCGGGTCACGACCCGCATCGTCACCGTGCCCGACGGCTCGCCCCGCTCCGCCCGCGCGATCCTGGCGGAGATCGCCGGAGACGGGCAAATCGTCGAGGCGCGCTACGAGTCCGATGGGCGCCGGGTCGTTCCCGTTCTCGGGCACGTTCCGATCGGGCGCGATGGAGCGAGCGCCGATGGGTCCGGCACGGTCGAGCCGGCCGCCGGGCTCGGTGCCGACGACGTCCTGCTCGTGACCGGCGGAGGCAAAGGCATCGCCGCCGAGTGCGCGCTCGCGATCGCCGCCAAGACCCGGACCGCGCTGCTGCTGATCGGACGCTCGGATCCGGCACACGACCCCGTGCTCGCGGGAAACCTGGCGCGGATCGCCGGCGCCGGGTGTCGCGCACACTACGCGCGCGCCGACGTCACCGACCCGGCGGCGGTCGCGAACGCGGTGGCCGAGGGAGCCCGCGTGCTCGGCCCGATCACGGGCGTCCTTCACGGGGCGGGGCGAAACGAGCCGTCGCGGATTCGCATGCTCGATCGAGACCGGGTGCTCGCGACGCTCGCCCCGAAGACGCGGGGCCTCGAGCACGTGCTCGCGTCCGTGGACCCCTCGTCGCTTCGGCTGCTGGTGACGTTCGGATCGATCATCGCCACCGCCGGTCTGGCCGGAGAGGCCGACTATGCGATCGCCAACGAGCGCCTGGCGGCGATGACCGCGGCGTTCGGGCACGCCAATCCGACGTGTCGCTGCGTGTGTCTGGGATGGTCCATCTGGTCGGGAACCGGAATGGGAGAGCGTCTGGGCCGCGTCGAGACGCTCGCGCGTCAGGGGGTCGTTGCGATCACGCCCGACGCCGGAGTCGACGTCCTCGGGCGTATCCTGCGAGCACCGGCGCTTCCCACGCACCTCGTGGTGACCGGCCGGTTCGGAGACCCGCCGACCGTTCGAACCGAGCCCGGCGAGCTGCCGCTCCGGCGTTTCCTGGAGCGGCCGCGTGTGCACGTCCCCGGCGTCGAGCTCGTCGCCGACGCGACCGTCGATCCCGCGCACGATCCGTATCTGGACGACCACGTTCTCGACGGGGTCCGGGTGTTCCCCGCCGTGATGGGCCTCGAGGCGATGGCCCAGGTCGCGATGGCGCTGGCGAGGCGCGACGACCCGCCGGCCTTCCACGACGTCCGGTTCGATCGTGCCGTGACGATTCCCGAGACGGGTGCGACGTTGCGGATCGCCGCACTCGCGGACGTCGACGGCGCACACCCGGGCGCGGGTGTGATTCGTGTCGTCGTCAGGTCCTCCGAGACGTCGTACGCCGTCGATCACTTCACCGCACGCTGCCGGTTCACCGACGCGCCGCCGCCCGACGTGGATCCGATCGCGAACGGACGCCCGGCCCGGTTCGATCTCGGGGATCGTCTGTACCGCGAGATCCTGTTCCAGCGCGGTCGCTTCGCCCGCGCCGGAGGGTACGACGACGTGCAGGCGCGACGTTGCGTCGGCCGGCTCACGGCCGCGCCGCCGGTCGGCTGGTTCGGTGCGTTTCTGCCCCAGGCGCTCGTGCTGGGCGATCCCGGCCGTCGCGATGCCATGCTCCACGGGATCCAGGTCAGCGTTCCGCACCGCCGGCTGCTTCCGGTGTCGGCGACCGAGATCGTGTTCCGGCCGTGCGGCGGCGCCGCGGAGCCCGGCGCGCCTCGGAGCGCATCGGACGCGGCGGTGTTCCGGGCGGTCGAGACCGCGCACCGGGGGGCCGACTACACCTACGACGTCGACGCCGGCGAGGAGCGCGGAGTCGTCGTCGAGTGCTGGCGCGGACTCGTCTTCCGGGCCGTGGGCCCGATACCCCTGCCCGAGACGTGGCCCCGCCCCTTGCTCGGCTCGTATCTCGAGCGGCGGATCGCCGAGACGTGGCCCGACCGCGTCTCGCACGTCGCGGTGGATCGATCCGGGACGTCGACCGAGGACATCCTGCGCGCCGCGATCGCGGCGTCGACACACGTGCACCGGCGGCCCGACGGGAAGCCCGTGCTGTCGAACGGGACGCCGGTGGCGATCTCGACGCACGGTCCGCTCGCGCTCGCGGTCGTCGCGGCCGATCCGGCACCGGTCGGGTGTGACGTCGAGGCGGTCGTCCCGCGTGACCGAGACGCCTGGCGGGCGCTCGTCGGGGATCGCGGCTGCGAGGTCGCGGAGCTCGTGTCCATGCGTGTCCCGGAGCCGTTCGACGCGGCGGCGACGCGCGTGTGGTGCATCAAGGAGTCCGTGCGCAAGGCGGGGGGAACCTGGAATGAGGTGCTGAGCGTGACGTCGGTCGACGATGCCGCCTGGGTTCGCTTCAGGGCCGGATCGTTCCAGGTGGCGACGCTGCGCGTCGTGCTGGAGCCGGACCCGGATCTCGATGCGGGCGGCACAGGGTGCGGCGGTCCGATGATCGTCGCGGTGCTCGTCGAAGAACGCGGCTCGGAGGCGGCGCGTGAAGGCGTATGAGTACCGGCACCTCGTCGGCTTCGCGGAGACGAACGTCGTGGGGAACGTCTACTTCTCCCACCACGTCGCCTGGCAGGGGCGCTGTCGCGAGGCGTTCCTCCGCGAGCACTGTCCGTCGTTGCTCGACGAGCTCACGTCGGGGCTCGCGCTGGTCACGCTCAGCTGCCGTTGCGAGTACGTGTCCGAGGTGCTCGCGCTCGAAGAGGTGATCGTGCGCATGACCCTCGCGGAGTCGTCGCAGAACCGCGTCGCGATGCGGTTCGACTACGTGGTCGTGCGGGATGGCACCGAGCGGATCGTGGCCCGCGGCGGGCAGGAGATCGCGTGCATGCGCCGGACCGCCGGCGGCCTCGAGGCCACGAGCGTTCCCGTCGAGCTGTCCCGGGCGCTGGAGCCGTACCGCTCGCGCTGACGAGCCGAGCTCCGCCGAACGACGTCAGTCCACCGGTGCGCCGGCGACGATGAGTCGGTCCACGGCCGACGTCACGTCGCGGAGCGCGACCGCGCCCGCCCCTCGGCCATCCGGCGCCACGATCGCGAGCGTCCCCGTTCGACGATGAAACCACTCACCGACGCGCCCTGCTGCCCGTCCGTCCCAGTTGCCGAAGATCACGACGGTCGGACGATCCGACATCTGGGCCACGTGTCCGGGGGCGCAGTCGTTCGTGACCACGACGTCGCTGGCGCGGACGACCGCGGCGATCGTCGACAGCGGGGCCGAGCACACCGTCGATGAGATGCTCCCGAGCTCGGACGCGGCGATCTGGCCGGCCATGTGCGCCTCTCGAGGTCCGAGCACGAACACGAAGCGGATCCCGGGCTCCGTCGCCCGCCGATCCGCGCCGTACGCGAGGAACCGCTCGAGTCCCCAGTGCTTGCGGTCCTCGGAGCCGCACGGCATCAGGCAGTGGAGCGGACCCGCCGTGGGCGACGTCCACGAGCTCCTGCGGGCCAGCGCATCCACCGAGACCGGGATGCCGGCCCGGGGCACCGGGACCCCGAGGGGCTCGAGGACGTCCAGGAACGCGAGCGCCCGGTAGCGACTCTTGTCGAGCGGAACGGTGTGCGTGAAGAACAGGGCGTTGACTCGATGTGCGAACGCGACCCGCACGCGCGCACCGGTGAGGGCGAGCGGAATGTGGGTGCGCAGCGACTTGCGCCGGAACGAGACCACCGCGTCTGGACGGCCGGCGACGAGTCGTCGCG
Source organism: Candidatus Eiseniibacteriota bacterium (assembly GCA_965224245.1). Lineage (GTDB taxonomy): Bacteria > Eisenbacteria > RBG-16-71-46 > CAZAMP01 > CAZAMP01 > CBDCYW01. The sequence continues at coordinate 583,442 of OZ245046.1, forward strand.
TGAGCGCGATCGGGTCTCTCGTGTACACGTGATGCTCGTGGGCCACGCCGGCCTCCACGAGCGCCGCGCCGACCGTCGTCGTGGAGTGAAGCGTCACGTGGCACTCGGGATGGCGTTCGCGCAGGGCGTGGAGCATCGGCAGGTGCATGGACACCGCCCCCAGAAAGGGGCGGTTCTGCAGGACGACGGCGACGCGTCGGAGCCGCGTCATGGCACTCCTCGATGATCCCGCCGGGCCGCGGGACGGTCGATGTGACGATGTGATCGGAGCAAGCCGCCCGATGGTGGCATCTGCCGGTCGTCCCGGCAATCGCCCTGTCTCCGTGGCGCCGTCATCCGGGCAAACGAAGAGCCCCGGCGCGGTGGGCGCCGGGGCCGGCATCAGCGCTCTCCGAACCGGGGAGAGCCCGGACGGATCAGTGGTCGTAGAGCGCCTTGATCGAGCCCCACGACGACTCGATCGTGGGCGTGCCGATGACGCGGTTGCCGATGAACACCTTGGCGACGTCGCCTTCGATGAGGTCCACCGAGATGCACTCGCCCGTGGTCGACTCCCAGCCGTCCATCAACGTCTCGCAGACCTCGTAGACGCCGGGATCGATGAAGAACCAGCAGGCCACGCCGTCGGCGTCGGTGAGCTTGCACTCGAGGTCCTCGGGACCGGTGCCGCACATCTCCCAGCCCGGAAGGAGCTCCTCGTCGCCCTTGTCGTACACGCCGTCGCCGTCCTCGTCGTGGATCTTGAACACACAAAGGCCACCGGCCGCGACGAGATACCCGATCGCGCGCTCGGCGGACAGGACGGCACCGGTGCGGTAGTACTCGGCACGGTAGCGATAGACGCCCCACTCCGCGTCCGTCGGAATCCCCCACGTCATGTCGTGCGACATCTCGGTGGTCGATTCCCACGAGTAGACCGTCTCACCGGACGGGCTCATCACCCAGATTCGCAGCAGCTCGGGAGAGGTCCCATCGGGGTGGACGACGGCGCTGGCCTCGATCACGCCACCGGGGGCGAGATCGGCCGGGATGTGGCCGCTCGTGTCGACCTCGATCCACGGCCGGGCAGTGGCCGCCGTCGCCGCTACGGAGAGTATCGAGAACGCGAGACCCAGGTTCCGATGCAAGCCCATCGCAGCCTCCCCAGATGAATGCCGGCGGACCGACGAACGATCCGCGCCGACCGGCCGTGAAACCGCCGACCATGCACTCCGTCTCGTGCACGGCGAAGATCCGACGCCTGCATCATGGATTCTAGTCCCGGGCCTGCGATCCTCGTAATGGTTTCTTCACAAACGTCGGCGAACGCGGGTGAGATATGGACTTTTGAATGTACTCACGTGGCGGCCATCTCGGCCAGTCGTTTCGATTGTCGGCTCCGGTGGCGTGAGCCGGGTCCGACAACGCGCTGACCGAATGGCCGTCCATGGATTGTGGTTCATCGAGACCGACGTGGATGTCGGTGGCAAGCCTCGCGCCGGCGCTACCACCGACCGAGAGGCACCCGGATGCGACCCGGCCCGGTCAGGAGCAGCGCGACGTAGACCCCCAGAAGCTCGAGCGCGTGCGAGGCCCCCTTCCACCCGGCCCCTGACGCGTCCTCGGGCAGACTCAGGTGCCGGATGACGGCCACGAGCATCGTGAACGCGAGCATCGCCGCCGACGGTCGGAACAGAACGCCGAGCACCAGGAGGGCCGAGCAGACCACCTCGGCGAACATGGCCATGAAGCCCCAGAAGACCGGTGCGAACCGGATGCCGAGGTTCGCCATCTGGCCGCCCAGTCCTTCCCACCGCTCGGGACCTCCCTGGAGCTTGCCCCAGCCGTGAAAGACGAGCATCGACAGACCGATCACCAGCCTCAACACGAACAGACCGATGTCGCGGCGCCGGGCGTTCTCCATGTGGTGTCCTCCAGGGGGCGTCGGGCCGGCGAGTGGACGCCGGCAATCGAATCGCGGACGGCGCCGGCCCGTTCGCGTCCGGACCGACCACCGAGTTCGGCGGAGTCTAGTCGGCACGGGTCACGGTGGCAAACGACGCCGCGCGAGACGGGTGTTGCGCGCGCTCGTACTTGCTTGTGTTCGACCGCGGTCCCGCGCACCATGGCGGCCATGGAGCTTCTGGTACCGATGGCGATCGCCGCGATCGCGCTCGCGCTCGTCTTCGACTTCACGAACGGGTACAACGACTCCGGCAGCCTCGTGGCCACGATGGTGGCATCGAGGGCGCTGTCGGCTCGGCGGGCCGTCGTCCTGGCGGGCGTGTTCGAGTTCCTGGGGCCGATGCTGGGTGGAACGGCGGTCGCGAACACGGTCGGGAAGATCCTGATCCTGGACGCGACAGGCACGCTGGTCCCGGTCGTCCTGGCCGGGGTGTCCGCCGCGATCTTCTGGAACGTCATCACCTGGTACGTCGGCATCCCGTCCAGCTCATCGCACGCGATCTTCGGAGGGCTCGTCGGCGCGGCGCTCGTGGCCACCGGAGACGCCAGCGCCGTGGACTGGGGGATCGAAGGCTTCGACGCACGACATCCGCGTGGAGTCGCGGGTGTCGCGATGACGCTGTTCGTGTCGCCGTTCGTGGGGTTCGCGATCGGGTTCGTGTTCCAGAAGGTCACCTCGCGGCTGCTGCGCGGCGCCACGCCACGCGCGAACCGGGTACTTCGCCGGCTGCAGCTCGTGACGGCATCGGCGCTGGCGTTCAGCCACGGCACCAACGACGCGCAGAAGACGATGGGCATCATCACGGTCGTGCTCGTGTCCGCGGGGTGGGCGACGGCCTTCGAGGTTCCGACCTGGGTCAAGCTGGGGGCGGCCACGATGATCGCGGCCGGTGCGATGACCGGTGGATGGCGGATCATGAAGACCGTGGGATCGGGGATCTTCCGCGTGCGGCCGATTCACGGGTTCAGCTCCCAGGGGGCCTCGGCGGCCATCATCCTGTCCAGCGCGCTGCTCGGCGGTCCGGTGTCGACCGCGCACGTCGTGTCGTCGTCGGTGATGGGCGTCGGCAGCGCCGCCCGTCGGCGAGCCGTCCGCTGGGGCCGCGTCCGGGAGATTCTCGTCACGTGGGCGATCACGATCCCGGCGAGCGCGGCGCTCGCCGGCCTCCTGTCGTGGTGGCTGAGGCTGGTGCTCGGAACACGAGGAGGCGCGGGTGTCTGAGACGAGGTGGTGGCGGCGGCTGATCTCGTCGGAGCCGGACTTCTTCGCGCTGCTGTCGAAGCACGCATCCGTGGTGGATGAAGGCGTGAAGGCACTCCATCGATACCTGAGCCAGCGAGACGAGCGCGACGCGATCCGCGTGCGCCAGCTCGAGAAGGATGCGGACGACCTCCGCCGCGAGCTGCGAGGCGAGATCTTCGACGCGTTCTCGACCCCGATCGACCGGGAGGACCTGTTCTACCTGAGTCGGCGTCTGGACGAGGTCATCAACTACGCCAAGCACACGCTGAGAGACGTGCAGATTCTCGACACGCCCACCACGAGCCTCACCCGGGAGATGTCCGCGGCGCTGGTCGAGGGCTCGGGGCACCTGCTGGAGGCGATCCGGCACCTCCCGGCCGCCGACGCCACCTGTCACCACCACGCCCGGGCGGCCAAGAACTGCGAGAACGACGTGACGAAGCTCTATCCGCGGGCGCTCAAGGCCCTCTTCGAGGGAGAGGACGTCAAGGAGATCCTCAAGCAGTGGGAGCTCCTTCGCAATCTGGACATGACGGCCGATCGCATCGACGAGGTCGCCGACGTGATCATGCACATCGTCATCAAGGAGGCGTAGCCGATGGACGCGCTCGTCATGTCGTTGCAGATCGTCGGCGCCCTCGGGGTCTTTCTCTACGGTCTGACCGTGATGAGCGACGGACTCCAGAAGGCCGCCGGCGACGAGCTCCGAGCCATCCTGCGGAAGGCGACCGAGAACCGGTTCCTGGCCACGCTGTCGGGGTTTCTCGTGACCTGCGCCGTTCAGTCGTCCAGCGTGACCACCGTGATGGTGGTCGCGCTGTGCAGCGCCCAGCTCCTGACCTTGAGCCAGAGTCTCGGGGTGATCTTCGGCGCCAACATCGGCACGACGACGACGGCCTGGCTGGTCAGCCTCCTCGGCTTCAAGGTGAAGATCTCGGCGTTCGCGGTGCCGATGGTGGGGATCGGGTTCTTCTCGCGGTTCATCAAGCGATGGAGCCTGCCCCACAAGGTCGGGCAATCGATGGTCGGCTTCGGGTTGCTCTTCCTGGGCCTTCAGCTGCTGAAGGACGGGATTCCCGACGTCAAGGACTCACCGGCCGTGATGGAGTGGATCGCCAGGATCGAGCCGAGCGGCTTCCTGGGGATCGTGAGCGCGATCCTGTTCGGCACCGTGATCACGCTGATCGTCCAGTCCTCGAGCGCCGCGATGGCCATCACGCTGACCGCCGCCGCCAAGGGATACATCGACTTTCCGACGGCGTGTGCGATCACGCTGGGCGAGAACATCGGGACCACGATCACGGCCGCCCTGGCCTCGATCGGGGCGCCGCCGCTGGCCCGCCGGGCCGCTCTGGGGCACTTCCTGTTCAACTTCCTGGGCGTCATCTGGCCGGTCGCGTTCTTCGGCGCCGTCGTCGGGGTCGTCGATCGCCTGGTGCCGGGCGACCCGTTCGGGACGAGCGAGTCCGCGATGCTGCTGGCGATTCCCACCCACATCGCCGCGTTTCACACGTCGTTCAACGTGGTCAACACGGCGCTCTTTCTCCCGCTGGTCAAGCAGCTGGAGCGGCTGATCTGTCGGCTCCTGCCCGAGCGCGGCGATGCGGTGGTGGACGACCACGAGCTGGTCTATCTCACGACGCCGTTTGGTGCGACTCCGGAGCTGGCCATCCCGAGCGCCCGCCAGGAGGTCGATCGGATGGCCGGCATCACGCTGAAGATCATGGCACGCATCCGGCAGGCGCTGGTCGCGTCGGGTGCCGAGCGAACCCGGTTGCTCCAGAAGATCCAGGCTCACGAACGAGCGACCGACGTGCTGGAGCACAAGATCACCCATTATCTGGCGGCTCTCGTCCATGGTCAGCTCTCGTCGTCCGCCACGCGTTCGGCGCTCTCCCTGTTGAGCATGATCAACGATCTGGAGCGCATCGGTGATCACGGCGAGAAGTTCGCGCTCGTGCTGGAGCGACAGAACGGATCGATCACGTTTTCGGAGGAGGTCCTCGAGGAGCTTCAGGAGATGGCCGAGCTCACGGCGCTGAATCTCCAGGCGATGCGCCGGTCGATCCTCCATCCGGAGGGGGACCCGCTCATCGCCGCGCGCGAGCGTGAGAACGCGCTCAACGACATGCGAAATCGGCTGCGCCGCGCCCATCTTCGCCGCATGGAGCAGGGCCGGGTCGATCCCGTCTCGGGGATCGCCTTCATGGACATCGTCACGGGCTTCGAGAAGATGGGTGATCACTCGTACAACGTGATCGAGGCCACGGTCGGACTCAAGTGACCGCACCCCGTCGGCGGCCGTTCACCGGCCTCCGGCGCTCGATCCGTCCTCGCCGACGTGGAGGAGCGTGCGCCAGCCGCCGAAGCCGTCCTCCTCGCGCGCCTCGACGAGCGGGTCGGGGATCCATCGCTCTCCGTCGATCACGATCTGGTACGCGTGGTCGCCGGGCTCGAGTCGGATCGTCACCTCCCACAGGCCGTCTCCGTCGGGGTCGGACATCACGTGCGTCGCCGCGTTCCAGCCGTCGAAGGTGCCCGCGACGGACACCGCGTTCACGTGCGGGCCGCGGGGCCGGTACCGAAAGACGACGTCGACGCCCGGCGGAGGCTCGTCGGCGCCGGGGCCGGCGCCGGCGTCGCCGACCGTGATCGGCTCCTCGCCGATCTCCACCACCGAGTTCCGGCCGCCGAAGCCATCGTCGGTGAAGGCCGCCGCGGACTCGTCGGTGAACCAGTCCGTGCCGCCGACCACGAACTTGTACTGATGGGTGCCCGGCGAGATCCGGAGCGTGACCTCCCAGATGCCGTCCCCGTCCGGATCGGCCATCGGGCTGGCCCCGGGATTCCAGTCGTTGAACGTGCCCGCCACGGTCACCGGGCCAGCGTCACCCGGCGGGCGGAAGCGAAAGCGGACGGACGTGAGCGCGTCATCGCCCCGGGCGGGTGTTCCCGCTGTCAGCAGAAGCGCCACGAGCCCGGGAGCGACCCCGGCGCGCGCGAGCGCCCAGGCCGTCCGCGGGAGATCGAGTGCTCCGATCATGGCTCGGCTCCAACCGGGGTGTGACGGGTCGCGGCCTCCGCGCTCGGGGGCGGAGCTGCCGCGTCCGACGAGGCCGCGGACGATTGCGATCGCGTCGGACTCCCTGCTAGCGTACGGCACCCACGACGAGGAGCCAACCGCGTGACGACCCGATCCCGACACGATCGAGCCCGACACCGACCGGACCGATCCCTCGCGCGGGACCGGTCGTCGAGCCGGCAGGGGAACCGGAGACGGCGCGGACGCCGGACCACCATCGCCGGCCTGGCACTGCTGACCGTCGTTGCGCATGCCGCAGGGGCGGATACCTCACGGACGGTGCGTTCACCCCACGATCGGATCGCGTTCACGCTGGAGCTCGACGCGGGGGGTCGACCGCACTACCGGATCACCCACGACGACGTCGTGATCGTCGATCGGTCGCGCCTCGGGTTCACGTTCCGGTCGATGACGCCGCTCGACCGCGGCCTCGAGATCGCGCGGGCCGACACGAGAGCGTCCGTGGAGACGTACGCACTGCCCTGGGGCGAGCGCCGGGACGTCGCCGCGCCGTTCACGGAGCTCACGCTGGAGCTCCGCGAGTCGGCACCTCCGGCCCGACGGATGACGATGACGGTGCGCGTGTTCGACGACGGCGTGGGGTTCCGGTTCGCGTGGCCGCGTCAGGCAGGCATGGACGCGTTCGTGATCACCGACGAGCTCACCGAGTTCGTCCTGCCCGGGGATCCACGCGCGTGGTGGATCCCGGCCTACGCCGGCAATCGCTACGAGTATCCCTACCGCGGGACGCGGCTGAGCGCGATCGCCGCCGACCGGACCGTCCGTGCGGTGCACACCCCGATCACGTTCGAGACCGAGGACGGTCGCTACGTCAGCGTTCACGAGGCGGCGCTGACCGACTACGCGGCGATGACGCTTCGCGTCGAGTCCGGCTCGGTGCTCGCGTGCGATCTCGTGCCGTGGTCGGACGGCTCCAAGGTCGTCGGGGCCACCCCGTTCCGGACGCCCTGGCGCACGATCCAGATCGCGGCCACGCCCGGGGAGCTGATCGAGTCGACGCTCGTGCTGAACCTGAACGAACCCTCGCGGCTGACCGACGTCGACTGGATCCATCCGGCCAAGTACGTGGGGATCTGGTGGTCGCTCCACATCGGCAAGGAGAGCTGGAAGACGGGACCCGACCACGGCGCCACCACCGAGAACGCATGTCGCTACATCGACTTCGCCGCCGAGAACGGCTTTCGCGGGGTTCTCGTCGAGGGCTGGAACGTGGGCTGGGACCAGGGCTGGCTGACCGAGGGCGTGTTCGACTACACGACCCCCACGCCCGACTACGACCTCGAGGAGGTGGCGCGCTACGCGCGCGAGCGAGGCGTCCACCTGATCGGCCATCTCGAGACCGGTGGCGACGTGCACGGGTTCGAGAGCCGCATGGACGCCGCGTTCGCGCAGTGTCGCCGGCTCGGCATCGACACGGTGAAGATGGGGTACGTCAGCCACGGGCAGGGGATCCGCCGCTACGACGAGTCCGGAGACCTGATCGCCAAGGAGTGGCAGCACGGCCAGTACATGGTCCGGCACTACCGGAAGATGGTCGAGCGCGCGGCCGAGTACGGGATCATGGTGAACGTCCACGAGCCCATCAAGGACACCGGAATCCGGCGCACGTGGCCCAACCTGCTCACACGCGAGGGGGCCAGGGGACAGGAGTACAATGCCTGGAGCGAGGGAAACGCCCCCGAGCACACGACCATTCTGCCCTTCACCCGGCTTCTGGGTGCGCCGATGGACTACACGCCCGGCGTCTTCGACGTGATGATCGAGCCCTACCGGCCGGACAACCGCGTGCACGCGACGATCGCCAAGCAGCTCGCGCTGTACGTCGTGATCTACAGTCCGCTTCAGATGGTCACCGATCTTCCGGAGCACTACCGAGGTCATCCCGGATTCGGGTTCATCCGGGCCGTCCCCGTGGAGTGGGACGAGACGCGCGTGCTCAACGGCGCCATCGGTGACTACGTGACGATCGTCCGGCGCGAGCGCGGCGGAGACGAGTGGTATCTCGGGAGCATCACCGACGAGCACCCGCGCACCTTCGCCGTTCCGCTCCGATTCCTGGACCCCGGGATGACCTACGTCGCGTCCGTTTACGGCGACGGCGACGGCGCGGACTACCGTTCGAACCCCACCCGGATGCGGATCACGCGCGAGTTCGTGACCGCCGACACGTTGCTCCGGATCGACCTGGCGCCGGGGGGTGGGCAGGCGATCCGCTTCCGACCGCTCGACGAGTGATCCGAGCTCGCCGACTCTCGGCGGCGTGCGGTACCCTGGACGGGTCCATCGGTCGGCTCGAGAACGCGTGCTTCGCGCGCGGCGCTCGCTCGACCGTCGTCCCCGCCATCCACCAGGAGCCCCCGACGTGACGACGACGTCCGCGCAATCGTTGGCCTCGATCAACCCCGCCACCGGCGAGGTCGTGGGGACGGTGTCCGTGACGCCGGCGTCGGAGATTACCCGGATCGTCGCGAGAGCCCGAGCCGCGCAGGCCGGCTGGGCGGCCACGTCGCTCGAGGCCCGTGGCGCGATGCTGGTGCGTGGTGGGGAGCGTCTCACCGAGAACTGCGAGGCGCTCGGCCTGCTCCTGACCCGGGAGATGGGCAAGCCGCTGTCGCACGGCATCGGAGAGGTGGCGAGCTGCGGCCGCGGCATGGCGAGCACGGTCGAGGACATCGCGCGTGCACTGGCCCCCACGCCCTGCGAGGACGATCGCACGCGCTCGACGATCTACCACGATCCGCTCGGGGTGTGCGCGGCGATCTCGCCCTGGAACTTCCCGATCTCGATGCCGCACTGGCTCGTCGTGCCGGCGCTGATGGCCGGCAACACGGTCGTGCTGAAGCCGTCCGAGGAGACGCCGCTGATCGCGCAGGAGTACGTCGACGCGCTGAACGCGTTTCTGCCCGAGGGTGTGCTCCAGATCGTGCACGGCGCCGACGAGCAAGGGAAGGCGCTCGTCGCCGCCGACGTCGATCTGATCGCGTTCACCGGATCGCGCGAGACCGGGAAGCGGATTCTGAGTGCGGCGGCGCCCGCTCTCAAGCGCGTGATCCTCGAGCTCGGAGGCAAGGACCCGATGATCGTGCTGGACGACGCCGATCTCGATCGGGCGGCGACGTTCGCGGCGATGAACTCGTTTCGGAACGCGGGGCAGGTATGCGTGTCGACCGAGCGGATCTACGTGCACGAGCACGTGGCCGACGACTTCGTGGAGAAGCTCGTGCGGGCGGCCGGCGAGCTCGAGGTCGGGGACGGCACCGAGCCCGACGTCGTGATCGGTCCGATGATCAACGCACGCCAGCGCGACCACGTGCTGACTCAGGTCGCCGATGCGGTGCGGGCCGGCGCGCGGGTGGTGCATGGCGGGGGCGAGACCCGCGGGAACGTCGTGACCCCCATCGTGCTCGTCGACACCACGCACGAGATGGCCATCATGCGCGACGAGACGTTCGGGCCCGTCGCCTGTGTGACGCGGGTCGGATCCGACGACGAGGCCGTGGCCCTGGCCAACGATTCCCCGTTCGGTCTGGGCGCGTGCGTGTTCGGGGGCGACGAGACGCGTGCCCGTGCGATCGCACGCCGGTTGACGGCCGGCATGATCGGCATCAACAAGGGCTGCGGCGGTGCGGCGGGGACACCGTGGGTGGGCGCCCGCCAGAGCGGCTACGGCTATCACAGCTCGCCCGAGGGCCATCGGCAGTTCACGCAGGCCCGGGTCGTGAGCGTCTCGCGGCCGGAGGGTGCGTGACGCGTTCCAGGATCGTCGTCGGGGAGACCGCGGATGCCGCGCGCTGCGACCGGGCCGTCCCCGTGGTGGCCGCGTTCAGCGGCGCACGTCGGCCGCCGCACTCGCGGCGCGATCGAGCGTCTTGCGCAGCACGTCGACCAGCGACGCGAGGCTGAACGGCTTCTCGACGATCGTGACCGTGGAGTCGTCGAGGTACCGCCGCGCGATGTCCCGGCCCACGTACCCCGACATGTAGACCACCGCCACTCCCGGTCGCGACACCCGCACCCGTTCGGCCAGCTCGGGCCCGTTCATCTCCGGCATCACGACGTCGGTCAGGAGCAGGTCGAACGCGACGTCCCCGTCGGCGGCGAGCGCGGCGGCCTCGACCCCGTTCGCCGCCGTGATGACCGCATAGCCGTACGAGCGCAGTCCACGGCTGATGAGGGTGCGGACCGGCTCGTCGTCCTCGGCCAGGAGGATCGTCTCGTTGCCCTGAGCGGCGCTCGACGGGACGGGCGGATGCGCGGACGCCTCGCCGGGCGCCGTCACCTGCGGCAGGTACACCGAGAACGTGGAGCCCGCACCCGCGACGCTTCTGACCTGGATGCGGCCACCGCTCTGCTCGATGATGCCGTGAGCGGTCGACAGGCCCAGCCCGGTGCCGCTCTCCTTCGTGGTGAAGAACGGATCGAAGACGTGCCGCAGCGTGTCCGGGTCCATGCCGATCCCGTCGTCGTGGACCTCGATGACCGCGTACGCTCCGGGCTCGAGTCCGAGCCCGCCGGTGGCTCGCGACCCGAGTACGACGGACGACGTCGTGACCCGGACCTCGCCGCCATCCGGCAAGGCGTCCCGGGCGTTGATGACGAGATTGACCACGACCTGCTCGATCTGCCCCGGATCCACCCGGACCCGACCGGCGTCGTGCGCGAGCACGAAGCTGAGCGCGATGTCGGCGCCGATGAGCCGTCGCAGGAGCGATTCGATTCCCTCGATGACCGCGTTCAGCGGCAGCACGCGCGGCTGCAGGATCTGGCCGCGACCGAACGCCAGGAGCTGCCGGGTCAGCGCCCCTGCACGCTCCTGGGCTCGGAGGATCTGCTCGGCGCTCTCGCGGACCGACCCGGTCTCGTGGGGGGCCGACGCGATGAGGTCGGCGTGTCCGCCGATCACGGTCAGGAGGTTGTTGAAGTCGTGCGCGACGCCGCCGGCGAGGAGCCCGATCGCCTCCATCTTCTGGGACTGCCGGAGCTGGGACTCGAGACGGCGCCGCTCGTCGTCGGCGTGGGACAGCTCGGTCACGTCGAGCGCATGTCCGACGACGGACGGGCCGACCTCGGGGTCGTCCAGTCGTACGTTCCGGTACTGCCAGATGCGCTCCTGGCCGGTTCGCGTCCGAACCCGAAGCGAGCCCTGGTCGTGCTCCCGGGTTCGGATCCGTGCCAGGTAGTCCTCCAGCGAGGGGTCCGACCGCGAATCGAGCACGTCACGCAGCGACCGACCGATGATCTCGTCGCTCGCGTAGCCGAGGTGCCGTGCCGCGGCGGGATTCAGGGCGGTGATCACGCCGTCGAACGTGTGCGCGAACATCAGCCCGGGCGTGTTGTCGGCCAGGCTCCGGTACCGGCGCTCGCTCTCGTGGAGCTGCCGTCGGTGGCGCCGGGCGCGACGCAGAGTGTACGTGGCACCACCCACCACGGCCGCCAGCCACAGACTGCCTCCGATCAGGAGCCCGGGCCTCAGATACCAGGGTGGCGCGATGACGACCTGGACCCGGGCGGGCTCGGAGAGGTCGCCGAAGAGGCTCTTCGACTGGACGTCGAGCACGTGGCCCCCGGACTCGAGGTCCGCGGCGGACGCCTCGCGCTGGGTGCTCCACGGTGACCACGATCCGCCGTCCCAGCGGTGGCGGGTCTCGATCTCCTCGGCGGGCATCTCGGCCTCGAACGCCTCGACGCGCCAGCGCGCGAACACGCCCTCGTCCGCCGACCAGGTCTCGGTGATCGTGATGCGTGGGGGCGGGTTGTCGGACTCGGCGAGGGCCAGCGAGATGAGGCCGTTGCCCAGGCTTCCCGCGTACACCCGATCCGACGCGATCGAAAGCGGCCACAGTCGGCTGGCCGGATTGCCGCTCTGGCGATCGAAGGTCGCGAAGCTGCCGTCGCGGTAGCTCGCCAGCCCGGCGGCGGTCGCGATCCAGAGCGTGCGGTCGAGTCCGAACGCGACGTCCCACACCCGGTTGTCGACGAGACCGTCCGCCACCGTGAAATGGCGCACGCGCCCCTCCGCGTCGATCGTTCCCAGGCCGAACGGCCGGTCGTGGTGGCCGAACCAGGGACGGCCCTCGGCGTCGAGCGCGATCTCGTAGATCCCGAGCCCGACTCGGTCGGGGTCGTGCCAGTGTCGCCACTCGCCGTCTCGCCAGCGACTGATTCCCTTCAAGGTCCCGAACCAGCGAGTACCGTCCGGCGCCTCGGCGAACGCGTAGACCCGATCGTGCAGCAATCCCTCGCGCGTGCTCCAGTGATGAAACGCCCGACCGTCGTACATGTACGCGCCCGGCTCGGGTGACTCGCCGAACACCTTTCCGACTCCGAGGAACCAGAGGTTCCCCCCGCGATCGGGCACGATCCTGTGAATGCGCTCGGCCCCGAGCCCGTCCTCGGGACCCACATGGGTCCACGTGCCGTCCTGCCATCGGTACGCGCCGTCGAAGTCCGCGCCGCTCGACATCCAGACGCCGCCCTCACGATCCTCGGCGAGGCCGGTCACGACGCCGACGTGGACTTCGCCGATCCGGGTCACGCGGTCGATCTCACCCGACGCGCGCAGCATGGCCACGCCGTCGCCGGTGGCGAGCCAGATGTCGCCGTTTCCACGGCGCAGGATCGCGTTGACGCAGTTGTCTCGATCCGACGGCCCGACCGACACCTGCGTCCATCGTCGGTGCGCGCGATGGGAGAAGACGCCCTGGTTGGTCGACACCCACAGGTCTCCGTCATCCTCCAGGAAGACGAACCGCGCCTCCTCGAGTGGGGCGGGAGCCGATGCGAACGTGCTCCACAGGCCCGCCTGGCGGCGTCGAACGAGCCCGTTCTGATGAACGACGATGACGTCTCCCGATGCGTTCATGTCGAGCGCCACCACGATCGAGCCGGTCTGCCCGGCCAGTCGCTCGGGCGGAGCGGCTCCGGTCCAGGTCCACACGCCGTTCCGTTCCAGCGCGAGGTTCACCGCGAGGACACCTTCGGAGCCGTTACCCGCGACGTGGGCCACGCCGGATCCGAAGCGCTCCTGCCACCGGTTGCCCGTCCACTCGTAGACGCCGTCTCGAGTGACGAACCACGGTGCGCCCGCGTCCGCGACCAGGCGTCCCGCGGGCGTTCGCCGGAGACCCATCGGCCACGGAAGCGGCTCGACGCGTCCGTTCTGGAGCCGATGGAGACCGTCGTCGGACTGGAGGAAGACGCTTCCGTCCGACGCGGGGATCGCGATGTGGACGGCGAGCGTATCCCGGTCGACGGTCACGGGCACGTGACGGAGACCGGACGCGTCGCCGGCGTAGAGCCGGCCCCCGGAGGTGACCAGGATGCCACGTTCGCCGTACGGCTCCATCCGGTAGCCGGTGTTCGAGTGGGGTGACCATCGCTCCGCGTGGACCCGGTGCCACGCGTAGCCGTCGAACCGGGCGATGCCCTCTCTGTCCAGCGCCCACGGTGTGCCGTCGTTGGCGACGACGACCGCATCCACGGCGTCGCTGGGCAGCCCCGACTCGACCCCGAATCGGGTCCAGCGCCAGGACTCCCGGATCGGATCGGTATGCGCGGAGGCGAGGGACGCGAGAACCGAGGTCGCGGCGGCGGCATCGCGGATCCGACGTTGCCAGCGGCGGCGCGCATCGGTGGGGCGCGAAGCGGCGTTGGGCCAGTGGCGCATCGTGCTCTCGAGTTCCGGTTGAAGGGAAGCGCGGGCGAGTCGGCGAGACCGCCGAATACCGGTCGCTCGCGGTCGCACGAAACGTGATCCTACCCGATCGGCGGTGGTCCACCAAACCCCGCGCCCGGGCTCCACCGGGCCCTCGCTCGCGCGACGGTGCCTTGCGGCGCCGAGGAGGCGGGCGCTATTCTCGCGACCACACTGATCCAACGCGCAGTGCGCGATGCACTCGATCGAGAGGACGCCGTCGCCCGTGCCGACCGACTCGCTCCGCTTTCGACTCAACGGCCGTGACGTCGATGCGGACGTACGACCGGGGGAGTCGCTCCTGGAGACGCTTCGCGAGCGCTGCGGCGTCGTCTCCACCAAGGACGGCTGCCGCCCGCAGGGACAGTGCGGCTGCTGCCTGGCACTCGTGGATGGTCAGCCCAAGGTGACCTGTGCGATGCCGGCCACGAAGGCGGCCGGTCGGGACATCCTCACGCTGGAGGGCCTGCCCCGGGACGAGCGCGAGCTGATCGCGAACGCATTCGTGGCGGCCGCGGGTCTGCAGTGCGGGTTCTGCATCCCCGGCTTCGCGCTCCGGGCCAGGCATCTCCTGGATCGGAATCCATCGCCCACGCGGGCCGAGATCGCCCGCGCGATCGACGTGCACCTGTGCCGCTGTACCGGGTACACGAAGATCCTGGACGCGATCGAGCTCCTGGCCGCGGCGAAGCGCGGAGAGACCGTCCCCACGCCGGTCGCCGACGGTCGCGTCGGATCGTCGCTCGCGCGCTACGGTGGGATCGAGCTCGCACTCGGCGACCGTCCCTACGTCGACGACCTCGTCGTGGACGGGATGCTGCACGGAGCGGTCACGCTCTCACCGCACGCTCGGGCCCGTGTGCTCGCGATCGACACCCGCCGAGCGCTCGCCCATCCCGGCGTCGTCAGCGTGATCACCGCGGACGACGTTCCCGGCGACCGCTGGGTCGGTCTCATTCGAGCCGACTGGCCGGTCTTCGTCGCCGTCGGAGAGGAGGTACGCTGCGTCGGTGACGTCGTGGCCGCGATCGCGGCCACGGACGCGGCGTCGGCCCGCGAGGCGGCCGCGCTGGTCGACGTCGAGTACGAGCGGCTGACTCCCGTGCTGGACTGCGATGCCGCGATGGCGCCGGACGCTCCGCGCGTGAGCGCCCGCTCCGGAAACGTGCTGTCCAGGACGACCGTGCGACGGGGATCGGCCGACGAGGCGCTCGCCGCGTGCGCGCACACGGTGACGGGTACCTGGCGAACGCAGCGCATCGAGCACCTGTATCTCGAGCCCGAGAGCGCGTTCGCCGAGCCGTTGCCCGACGGCCGGCTCCGCCTCTGCACCCAGGGACAGGGTATCTTCGACGACCGGCGGCAGGTGGCGGGCGTGCTCGGAATCGACGAGAGCCGGATTCACGTCGAGCTCGTGCCCAACGGAGGCGCGTTCGGTGGCAAGGAGGACATGTCGATCCAGGCGCAGACCGCGCTCCTGGCCACCGTGACCGGACGGCCGGTCAAGCTGACGCTCACGCGCGAGCAGTCGATCCGCCTGCATCCCAAGCGTCATCCCATCGAGATGACGTACACGGTGGGCTGCGATGCGGGCGGCCACCTCCTCGCGGTGCGGGCGCGAATGGTCGGGGATACCGGCGCGTACGCGTCGGTGGGGGCGAAGGTGCTGGAGCGCGCGGCCGGACACGCCTGCGGACCCTACCGGGTGCCGAACGTCGACGTGGAATCGGTCGCGGTGCACACGAACAACCCGCCGTGCGGGGCGATGCGCGGGTTCGGAGCCAACCAGGCTCACTTCGCGATGGAAGCATGCATGGACCTCCTGGCGTGCGAGGCCGGGGTCGACACCTGGGAGATGCGCTACCGGAACGCGCTGGACGTGGGCGACACGTTCACCACGGGACAGGTGCTCGAGAAGTCGGTGGGCATCAAGAAGACGCTCCTGGCGGTCAAGGACCGGTACGACGCGGCGCGCGCCTCCGGACGCGCAGTCGGAATCGCGTGCGGCATCAAGAACAGCGGCATCGGCAACGGGGCCAGCGAATGGGGCAAGGCGCGGCTCGTGGTCGAGCCGGACGACACGATCTCGCTCTACAACGGCTACACCGAGATGGGCCAGGGGCTGTTGACCGTTCTCACACAGTGCGCGGTGGAGGTGACGGGCTTGGATCCGGCCGTCTTCCGGCCCAAGGTCGACTCCACGTTCGCGCTGGCGTGTGGTCAGACGACGGGCTCCCGGGCCACGCTGTTCGGGGGGCGGGCGGTCAAGAGCGCCGCCGAGAAGCTCGCCCGCGACCTGGCGACGAAGCCGCTCCGGGCGCTTCGCGGCAACGTGTACGCGGCCGACGTGCTCGTGGACGACACGACGGCGCCGGGCGCCGATACGAAGGTGGTGAAGACGCACACCGCCTTCGGCTACGCGACGCAGCTCTGCATCCTGGACGAAGCCGGACGCGTCGAGCACGTCGTGGCCGCTCACGACGTCGGGCGCGCGGTGAATCCCGCTCTTTGCGAGGGGCAGATCGAGGGATCGATCCACATGGGGCTCGGCTACGCCCTCACCGAGGATCTGCCGTGCCCCGGCGGCATGCCCGCGACGTTCAAGCTCCGCGACCTCGGGGTCCTCCGCGCGCGCGACATGCCGGGGATCGACGTGGTGCTGGTGGAGGATCCGGAGCCGGAAGGCCCGTTCGGGGCCAAGGGGGTCGGAGAGATCGGACTCGTGCCGACCGCGGCCGCCGTGGCGGGGGCGCTGGAGGCGTTCGATGGGGTCCGGCGCTACGCGCTGCCCATGAAGGACTCACCGGCCGCCCGCGCGATGAGCGTCGGGCGCATTCGATCGCGATGACGGGCACCCACGCCGAGCGCGGTCGCGTCAACGCGCACACGCACGTCTACAGCGGCCTCGCGCCGTTCGGCATGCCCACCCCCACGCCCCCGCCGACGCGCTTCCCCGAGATTCTGGAGCGCGTGTGGTGGCGACTGGATCGCGCGCTGGACGAGGCGTCGCTCCGCGCGAGCGCGCGCTACTACGTGGCCGAGTCGCTCCTCGCCGGGACGTCGACGCTCGTGGATCATCACGAGTCGCCGGGCTTCATCGACGGCTCTCTGGACGTGATCGCCGAGGCCTGCCGCGAGCTCGGGATGCGCGCGATCCTGTGCTTCGGCGCCACCGAGCGCAACGGCGGGCGGGAGGAGGCTCGACGGGGTCTGGCCGAGTGTCGGCGCTTCATCGCCGGCAACACGTGCGCGCTCGTCCGCGGCGTCGTGGGCCTTCACGCGTCGTTCACGGTGTCCGACGACACCATCGCCGAGGCCGCCGCGCTCTGCCGGGAGCTCGACACCGTCATGCACGTGCACCTCGCCGAGGACGAATGCGACGTCACCGACGCGAGGGCGCGGGGGTACGACGGGCCTCTGGAACGCCTCCTGGCATTCGATGCGCTGCCGCCGGGCTCGATCGTCGCGCACGGCGTGCATCTGGGCGCCGCCGAGGTACGCCGTCTCGCCGAGCGGGAGGTCTGGATCGTGCAGAATCCTCGTTCGAACCGCGGCAACGGGGTCGGCTATCCGCGGGCGCTCACCGCGAGCGCTCGCGTCGCGCTCGGGACCGACGGCTACCCGTCCGACCTTCATGCGGAGGCCGGCGTCCTCGTCGAACTCGCGTCGGCCGCGGGCGAGCCCGCGGCGGAGGTGGCGGCCCGCGTGCACGCGGGACACCGGCTGGTCGCCCAGCGGTTCGGCAGCGAGGCCACGGAGGGCGGCACCGGCGCGGAGGGCGACGACGTCACCACCGTCGCCGACGAGGCGGTCTTCGACGCGCCACCGGATCCGGCCGTCGGGCTGGCGCCCGGGCCCGTGGTGCGTCTCTCGATCAGCGGACGCGAGGTCGTGGCGGACGGCCGCCTGATCACCGGAAATGCCGACGCGATCCGACGCGACGCGGTCCGCGAGGCGGGCCGCCTGTGGCGCCGCATGCGTTCGCTTCAGACCTGAGGATGCACACGATGTCCATACCCGAGCTCGACACGTCGATCGCCGATCCCGGCGCATACGCCAACGCCGTCGCCCACCTGGGGTCGCTCGGCGTTCGCCTGCCCACGTTCTCGGATCTGACGGATCCGTCGCGGATCGACGCGGCGATCACGGCCGCGCTCGGCGGCGTGCACGCGAACGAGCCCCATCCGCTGAACCTCTTCCGCGTCCACTGGCACAACGACGCCCACGGAGACGCGATCGCGGTACCCGATCACGTCGTGTTGCCGGAAGCGCTGACCGGGGTGTCGGCTCCGATCGTCGTCCTTCTCGGGGACCGGTTCCCGATGATCGGCGCGCACAAGGTGCTCGCCGCTTACGGATGTCTCGCCCCGCGACTCGTGACCGGCCGGTTCGACCCGACCCGCCACCGCGCGGTCTGGCCCTCCACCGGGAACTACTGTCGCGGCGGCGTCGCGATCTCGCGGATCGCCGGGTGCCGCGGCGTCGCGGTGCTTCCCGAGGGCATGAGTCGCGAGCGCTTCGAGTGGCTCGACGCCTGGGTGAGCGGTCCCGAGGACGTCATCCGGACGCCGGGTACCGAGAGCAACGTGAAGGAGATCTACGACGAGTGTCGCCGCCTCGAGCGGGATCCCGACGTCGTCGTCTTCAATCAGTTCCGGGAGCTGGGGAACTACCTCGTGCACTACCTGGCCACCGGACGAGCCGTGGAGCGTGTGGTGGAGACGCTCGCGGACCGACTTCCGACCCTTCGCTGTCGGGCGTTCGTGTCCGCGACCGGCTCGGCCGGGACGCTCGGTGCGGGCGACTGGGTGAAGGACCGCCTCGGGGCCGCCATCGTCGCGGTGGAGGCGCTCGAGTGCCCCACGCTGCTCTACAACGGGTTCGGCGAGCACAACATCCAGGGCATCGGGGACAAGCACGTTCCGTTCATCCACAACGTCATGAACACCGACGTCGTGATGGCGGTGTCCGAGCGCGCGACCGACGCCGTCGACGTGCTGTTCAACACCGACGTCGGGCGACGATACCTGTCCTCGCGGCACGGGGTGCCCGACGCCGTGCTCGCGTCGCTGGGATCGTTCGGACTCTCGGCGATCTGCAACGTGATCGCGGCGATCAAGACCGCGCGCTACCTCGGCTGCGGTCCCGACGACGCGATCGTCACCGTGGCCACCGATGGAGCGTCCCTGTACGAGACCGAGCGCCGGAAGACCACGGCACGGAATTACGGGGGGGAGCTGGACACGACGGCCGCGGCGGAGACGTTCGGGCGCTACGTGCTCGGGGCGGCGACCGATCACGTCGCCGAGCTCTCCTCCCGCGATCGGGACCGGATCTTCAACCTCGGCTACTTCACCTGGGTCGAGCAGCAAGGGGTATCCGTGGAGGACTTCGTCGCGCGCCGCGACCCGGCGTTCTGGCGGGCCCTCCACACGCTCCCGGCTCGGTGGGACGCGATGATCGACGATCTCAACCGCCGCTCGGGAGCGATCGCGCCGGGGGACCTTTGACCGCGAACGTCAGCATGCTCCGTTGCACCGGCTGCGGACACGTGGTCCGCGGGGCCGATGAGCCCTTTCGCTGCCCGGAGGCCGACCCCGGTGACGACGTCGATCACGTGCTCCGGCGGGAGCTGGATCTCGGGGATGCGTCGCTCGTGACACGCTTGCGGAGCGACTTCGACCGGGACGACGAGAGCCCGTTCCGCCGCTACCGGGGGCTTCTGCACACGGCGCGCGGGATCGTGGCGCGCGACGGCGAGCCGTCCTACCACGCTCTGGTCGACGGGCTCGAGGCCGAGATCGCGCGCACGAGCGGCTCGGGGGATCGCGGCTTCCGGGTGACGCCGTTCGGCGAGCACCCGGCTCTGGCCCGCGCGGTCGGGCTCGGCACCGGCCACCGCCTCTTCGTCAAGGACGAGACCGGCAACGTGACCGGCACGCACAAGGCGCGGCACCTGATGACGATCCTCCTGCACCTGGAGGCGCGCCGCGATCGGCGCGCGTCCGCCGGATCCGCAGACACGAAGGCCGAGCGCCTCGCGATCTCGAGCTGTGGGAATGCCGCGCTGGCGGCAGCCGTGCTGGCGCGAGCAGCGGGGCGACCACTCGACGTGTTCGTCCCGCCCGATGCCGCCCCGTCCGTCGTCGACCGGCTGCGCTCGCTCGGTGCGCACGTCTCGGT
This sequence comes from Candidatus Eiseniibacteriota bacterium, assembly GCA_965224245.1. GTDB lineage: Bacteria > Eisenbacteria > RBG-16-71-46 > CAZAMP01 > CAZAMP01 > CBDCYW01. The sequence continues at coordinate 603,608 of OZ245046.1, forward strand.
GCGGGTGCGCACCGAAGGCACGACAGGGGATCCCTGCTACCACGCCTTTCGTGCGGCGGTGGACCACGGCGCGGTGCCGTTCGCCTGCCAGGGGAACGAGAACGCGCTGAACATCGACGGCGGCAAGACGCTCGGCTGGGAGATCGTGTCCGCGCTACGCGGGGGGAACACGTCGCTCGATCGGCTGTTCGTTCAGGTCGGAGGCGGTGCGCTGGCCAGCGCCTGTGCGCAGGCGCTCTGCGAGGCACGCGCGCTCGGTGCGCTGTCGCATCTCCCCCGGCTGTACGCGGTGCAGACCCGCGGCGCGGCGCCGCTGCGTCGGGCGTACGACCGGGTCGTGGCCCTGCTTCGGGAGCGAGGCGACGTACCCCAGGGCGACTCCCCGGCCGGGCGTCCGACCGAGGACACGATCGCCCTCCAAGACGCCGACACGATCGCGAGCTGGATCGCGGACCACGTTCCGGAGACCGCCGTCGATTCTGCGCTGGCGGAGGCCGCCTCCCACCGCTCCCGGTTCATGTGGGCCTGGGAGCGCGAGCCCCGAAGCGTCGCGTCGGCAATCCTCGACGACGAGACCTACGACTGGCTCGGGGTAGTGCGGGGCATGCTCGTGAGCGGCGGCTTCCCGATCGTCGTCGACGATCCCGAGTTGATCGAGGCGCACGCCCTGGCCCGATCCGAGACGTCCATCCCGGTGTCGGTGTCGGGAGCCGCCGGGCTGGCCGGGCTCCTCGCGACGGTGAGGGCCGGGGGTGTGGACGAGTCCGACGTCGTGGCCGTGCTGTTCACCGGCGTCCAGCGCTGATCGACGGCGGGTCGATCAGCGCTCCGACACGCGATCGCGATACACCGACGGGAACCGGGCCAGGAACGCGATCACCGGCGCGAGCTCGCGGGTGTCCACGCACTCGCCGATCTTGTGCGTGTTCTGCTCGATTCCCGGGCCGATCCCGAACATCGCGGGATGCCGGAACGAGCCGGCCTCGACCCACCGCTTCGATCGTGGCACCTCGAGCGAGCCGGCGATAGGCAGCGGCACGCCGACACCGTCGGTCGAGAACACCCAGCGCGAGACGCGAGGCTCGGTAGAGAGGCCTCCGGCAGGCGCATCGCCGACGATCGGCGTGATCACGCGCCGGTACGACTCGACCGCGGCCCGGATGGCGGGGTGGTCGTCGGGCGTGACCCACCCCGGATAGATCTGTTCGTTTCCGGGTGTGTAGCCGCGCCACGTGGATCGGTCGTACGTGGGCACGCGGACGTCCACGATCAGACCCGCGTCGCGCGCACGCGCGACCGCGGGCAGGGCCTCGACGGCAACCCGCGCGGCCTCGGGATCCTCGCCGGCGGTCAGGCGCCGGTCGAACCGGAACGTGAATCGTTCGGGCACCGCGCAGTCGCTCGGGGTGTCCAGCGTGGCGAAGCTGGCGGTGCGGGTGCCGGCGCCGAGGAAGTCGTCGTCGCCGAAGGCATCGTCGCGCGCGGCGGCCCCGGTGGCGTCGGTAAGGATGGCGGCTCCGTGCTCGAGCGGATTGCGGCCCTCGTGCGGCATCGATCCGTGACAGCTCTTGCCGGTCACCACGACCTCGATCTGCATGCGGCCGCGCTGGCCCCGGTAGATTCCGAGCGCGCCGTCTCTGGAGCAGCCGGTGCCCTCGGTCAGGATGTACACGTCGGGGATGCGGCCCGGGGGCGCGTCGCGGAGCGCGTGGCGCATGACGTACATCGGACCGCCGCCGTCGTTGTCCTCCTCGGCGACGGTGGCCAGGCTCTCGACGACGATGCCGTCGAGCGCACCCTCGGACCGGAGCTCACGGAGGATCTTCGTCGCGACGATCTGGCAAACCACGCCGCCGAGCTGGTCGGCCGAGCCACGTCCCCACAGGAGGTGCTCCCACTGGTCGTCCGGCGGGAGGTAGCCCAGCTCGCGGCGGAGCACCGCCACGTTCACGCGGTCGGGGTCGGTCAGGCCATCGTACGGATCCATGCCGGTGCCCACGAGCTCGTGCCAGCGTGGCCGGAGCGCCTGCACCGTGTCCGTGTGACCGTCGAGATAGACGACGACCTTCTCGTCGGCCGGGATGCCGTCGGCGGGATTGGAGACGCTCCACCGGAGGTTCCCGAACGCGTCGAAGCCGACATCGTCCGGGGAGTCCACCGCGCCGACCTCGACGCACGTCCGGCGGAGGTACTCGAGTCTCGGCCCCTCGTGGTTGGACAGACCGCACTCGGGATCGGTGCTCACGTGGTCGGCGGGGATCCGGATCGCCTCGCGCAGGATCTCGATCGCGACGGGCTGGTACGCGCGCGCGAGATCGGAGAATCTCGAGTCCATCAGCGACGCGACTCCTTTCCAGGGCTCGCGGCATCGAGCGCCGACAACCGCTCGGTCAGCGCCTCCGCCTTCGTCACCGCGAGGAGCGCCATGATCACGAAGACTTTCGCGTTGGCCTCGCGAGCCAGATCCACCACGAACCGTTCCATCACACCGGGGCTGACCTCGGCGCCGATGTCGGCGGGCAGGCAGTGCATGTACAGGCCGTCGCCGCCGGCCGTCAGGCCCATCCGGCGCTCGTCGCAGATCCAGTCCCGGTGCGTGGCGTTGCGCTCGAGGGCGCGTCGCTCGATGTCGCCCAGCGCCGCGCGGTCGCCGCCGCGGTTGGCCTCGACCCGCTCCAGCATCAGGTCGTAGGGGCCCCAGCTCTTCGGGTACACGACGTCCGCGCCGTCGAACGCGGCATCCATGTCCGGGACCACGGTGAAGCTCCCTCCGGCCTCGGCCGCGAACCGCGTCGCATCCTCCACGCACTCGGGAACGAGGCGATACCCGTCGGGATGCGCGAGTCGCACGTGCATGCCGAACCGCGTCAGGAGCGTGATCAGACCCTGGGGCACCGACAGCGGCTTCGCATAGCTCGGCGAGTACGCCCAGCTCACGCCGATCGTGCGACCGGCCAGCCCGTCCGGGAAGCGCTGCCGCAGCCACGCCAGGTCCGCGAGCGTCTGCGTGGGGTGATCGACGTCGCACTGGAGGTTGATCGTGGGGACGGCACGATCGCATCCGGTCGCATCCAGGTAGTGGCGGAGCCCGGCGGCGGCCTCGCGCATGAACCGGTTGCCTTCGCCGAGAATCAGGTCGTGCCGGATGCCGAGCGCGTGCGCGTTCATGCCCAGCATCGTGCCGGTCTCCTGGGCCGTCTCGCCGTGCGAGACCTGTGTCGAGGATCCGTCCACGATCACCGGGTGTGCGCCGAGCCGGGTCGCGGCGCCCGCCCAGCTGGACTTGGTGCGCGTCGAGTTGTCGAAGAAGAGCGCGTAGTGAAGCTCGTTCGGAAACAGGGAGGCCACCACCCGGTCACGCTCGAACGACGCGAACAGGGCGGCCAGCGTCGTGATCGTGTCGAGCTCGGCACGACTCCACTCGCGGGTCAGGAGCATGCTGCGTCCGATCAGCCCGTCGAGCACGGAGGCGTCCAGCGACGCGATCAGGGAGTCTCGCGGGGTCGACATCGGGTCATCCTCTTTCGGGTGTCCGGCCGGTATCGGCGACGTTGACCACGTTGATGCGTGGAGTGTCGAGGAGCGCGCGCAGAAGATACGACATGATCTCGATCGGTGTGAGATCGATCTCGTCGGGTCCGTGACCCGTCGCCGGGCCATCCGTCTCGCGCACGTCGTAGGCCAACGCGAAGCCGGGACCGGTGACGCGGACGTCGTGTCCGTGCGCCTCGAGCCGGAACTCCGAGCCTCGGAACCGGCCGAGCGCGAGATCGTGGTCGGACAGCCGGCTCAGGTGGAAGCCGTCGAGGCTCGCGTGGCGGCGCCACTCGACCTCGCTCCCGAAGAACCGCGGCTTCAGCGTGTAGGGACCGCCGTCCTCGGGACAGAACACGTCGCAGTTGCCGCACTCGTTGCAGAAGTCGGCGAACGTCCCGATCTGATGGCGCTCGGCGAGCACGGTCTCCCCATCGACGTGCCGGTGCCAGACCCCGTTCGATCGCCGGGCGACCACGATGGGAACACGAGCATCCGCGTCCCCGAACGTGAAGTTGGCGTCGTTGGGACAGACGGGCACGCAGATGTCGCAGGTGACGCAGTCGAACAGCTGCAGCCGGCGGCCGATCTTCCGGGGGGCCTTCGTGTTCCGGGCCCGGGTGTAGCGAGGGTCGGTGAGCGCTCTTTCCACGTAGTGCTCGGTGTTCAGGAGCGTCGTGGCGTCGACCCAGTCGTCGTACAGCGCGTCACCGGCCGCGGAGCGGAGGTCGTCTCCATCGTCGATCGCGCCGAGGCAGGCGCGGCGGCGCTCGGCGTCGACTCCGGACACCTGGTCGAGCGCGGCGGCGGCCAGGTCGTAGGCGCGCAGGATGAAGTCGCCGGTCCCGGCGGCGCCGACGTCGGCCATGCGCGAGACGAGCTGTCTCTGATAGCCCGGGAGGCGGCCGTAGCCACCGGTCTTCAACAGATCCGAGCAGACCGTGATCGGCGTCAGCCCGATCGCGACCGCGTCGGCGAAGTTCGCCCGATCGATCCCGGCCGAGAACGAGATGGGGATTCGTCCCCCGAAGTGGCGGCGGAACCGCCGGACGAGTGACATCGCCAGCACGTGGAGGGGAGGGCCCGAGAGGTACACCTCGTCGAGGTCGGTCGGCAGGAATCCCCGGTGGTTCTCCACGATCAGCGTGTTCGAGAACTTAACGCCGAACCCGAGCCCCAGCGAGGCCGCGGTCCTCTCGAGTCGCTCGACGATCTCGACCGCCTGCTGCCAGGTCGCGTCGCGCTCGAAGGCGCGATCGGGCACACGGATGTCGGTGTAGCCGAGCGTGTCGTGCAGAAGGCCCCGCGTTTCGGACGCGCCCAGCAGCATCGGGTTGAACTTGACCACACAATCGACGCCGAGCTCGCGCATCAGGAAGTCGAGGATGCGCTCGATCTCGTCCGGCGGGCAGCCGTGAAACGTGCTCAACGTGATCGAGCCCGAGAGTCGGGCCGGGAAATCGAGATCGCCGAGGGGCCGGAGCTCGGGCGGGATCTCCCGGCGGAGGCGCTCGATCGTCGGCCGTGCGTCCAGCATCCCCCGGACGAACGCGAGCACGCGCTCGCTCTGGATGCCCGCGAGGTCGTAGCCGACGCTCATGTCGTAGAGCGTGTCGTGAAAACCGTCGTCGAGATCGATCCGGCCGCTGGCCCGGAGCATCTCGATCAGCATGGCGCCCTTCACGTACTCGTCCAGGGACTCGTGGAGCTTCAGCTCCTGCGACCACTCGGCGTTGTAGCCGATGGTCTGCATGTCGATGCACGGCCTCGGGATGTCGAGCTCGTCGTTCGTCTGGACGGTCTTCAGCTCCAGAATGCGACCGCCGGCCAGCCAGGACAGGACGAGGTTCTGAGCCATCTGGGTCTGGGGGCCGGCCGCCGGCCCCAGCGGACTCGAGGCCCGGCGCCCGTGAAACCGCACCGAGAGATCCGCCGCCGAACCCGGGTAGAACTTCCGGCGCGGCAGGTCGAAGATCGCGTCGTTGCGATCCAGCTCCAGGAACATCCGGCGCGCCAGGGCGCCGAACGGATGCGGGACGAGTTCGGCCATGACCGCATTCTCGCAGATGACCCGATGGGGCCGGAAGCGTACAATGCCGCCCCATGACGACCGTGGGAACGAATGTGCACCGCGCCGAAGGTCCGGCGAAGATCGCCGGCACCGCCCGCTACGTCGACGACATCGACGTCCCCGGCTGCCTGCATGGCGTGACGCTCCGAGCTTCCGTCCCGCGCGGCGTCATCGAGGCGATCGATCTGGACCCGGACTTCCCGTGGGACGAGTACGTGATCGTGCGCGCGTCGGACATCCCCGGCCGCAACGTGGTCGCGCTGATCCGGGATGATCAGCCGATCCTGGCCGACGGCGTCGTCAACCACGCGATGGAGCCCATCGCGCTCCTGGCCCACCCGGATCGTTCCCGGGCGTACGAGGCGCTCGAACACCTTCACGTGCGCTACGCACCGCTCCCTCCGGTGCTGACGATCGACGAGTCGCTCGCCGCGCACGAGGTCATCCACGGCGACGACAACGTGATGACGACGCTCACGATCGAGAAGGGCGACGTCGCCGGCGGCCTGGCGAGCGCCCACGCGATCGTCGAGAGCGGCTACGCCGTGCCGCACCAGGAGCAGGTCTACATCGAGAACAACGGCATGATCGCCCGGGTCGACGACGACGGTCGAATCGTGGTGACGGGGTCGATGCAATGCCCGTTCTACGTCTCGAAGGCGCTGGCCGTCGCCCTCGGCCGGAGCGAGGACGCCGTGCGCGTCGTGCAGGCGGTCACCGGCGGCGGCTTCGGGGGCAAGGAGGAGTACCCGAGCATCCTCGCGATTCACGCCGCACTCCTCACGCTGGCCGCGGGGCGACCGGTCAAGATGATCTACGACCGGCACGAGGACATGCTGGCGACCACGAAGCGACATCCGGCACGCGTCCGACATCGAACCGGCGTCGATGCCGACGGCCGGCTCCTGGCCCAGGAGATCGACGTCGTCATGGACGCCGGGGCGTACGTGACGCTGTCCCCGGTCGTGCTCTCGCGCGGCATCCTGCACGCGACGGGCCCCTATTCCTGTCCGAACGTACGCGTGACCGCACGGGCGGTCGCCACGAACACGCCTCCGAACGGCGCATTCCGGGGCTTCGGTGCTCCCCAGACCCTGTTCGCGGCCGAGCTCCAGTGGGAGCGGATCGCCGACGCCACCGGCATCGACGCGCTCACGCTCCGCCGGCGCAACCTCGTGCGGCCGGGCTCGGTGCTGTCCACCGGGCAGGTGCTCACCGAGTCGGTGGGGGCGTCGGAGGTGCTGGAACGCACCGTCGCCCATAGCGACTACGAGCGCCGTCGTCGCGAGCACGCCCGGTGGAATCGATCGCGCACGAACCCGACGTGGCGGGGCATCGGTCTCGCCGTCGTGCACCACGGATCGGGCTTCACCGGCAGCGGCGAGGTCATGCTCGCCAGCCGCGCCGCGGTGACGGTGACCCGCGACGGTCGGGTTCGCGTGGATGCGGCATCCACGGAGATCGGGCAGGGCACGATCAGCCTGTTCCGGCAGATCGCGGCCGACGCGATGGAGATCCCGATCGAACGCGTGGAGGTCGCACGGCCCGATACGTCGGCCGTGCCCGACAGTGGGCCGACGGTGGCCAGTCGCACGTGCATGGTCGTGGGCGCGCTCGTCCGCGATGCGGCCCTCAAGGCCCGAGCGGCGCTGACACAGGCGGTCGGTGGCACGTTTCCGGACACTCCGGCCGCCTTCGCCGCCGCCGCGCGGCAGGTCACCGGCGACGCGCCGGAGCGCGCATTCACCAGCACCTACCAGAAGCCGGACGAGATCACCTGGGACGAGACGACCTATCGCGGGGACGCTTACGCCGTCTACGGCTACGCGGCCGCGGCGGTGGATCTCGAGGTGGATCGACGGACGTACGAGGTCACCGTCCGTCACGTCACGACGGCGCACGACGTGGGGAAGGCCGTCAACCCGCTCTTCGTGGAGGGGCAGATCATCGGGGGCCTGACGCAGGGGCTCGGCTGGGCGCTCCTGGAGAACGCCGTCTACGAGGACGGCGCGCTCGCGAATGCCCAGCTCACGAACTACATCATCCCCACGGCGCCGGACACCCCGCCGATGACGGTGGACATCGTGGAGATGCCCTACTCGCGGGGTCCGTTCGGTGCCAAGGGGGTCGGCGAGATTCCGATGGACGTTCCCGCGCCGGCGGTCGCGGCCGCCGTGCGGCAGGCCACGGGCGCGCTGTTCACCACGCTGCCCATCCTACCAGAGGTCATCGCGGATCGCCTGAACGGCTCCGGAGGCGTCGGATGATCGCGTTCACGCTCAACGGCACCTCTCGCCGTTTCGACGGTCACCCCTTCACGCGACTCATCGACGTGCTCCGCGAGACGTACGGTCTGACGGGCACCAAGGAGGGCTGCGGCGAAGGCGAGTGCGGCGCCTGCACGGTGCTCGTGAACGGACGGCCGGTGAACAGCTGTCTGATCCCGATCGGGCAGCTGGACGGCGCACGCATACGCACGATCGAGGGCATCGCGAGTGCCTCACGACCCACCGCGCTTCAGAAGGCGTTTCTGGCCGAGGGGGCCGCGCAGTGCGGCATCTGCACGCCCGGGATGATGGTCGCGGCTCACGCGTGGGTCGCATCGGGTGGCGGCCCGGATCCGGACGCGATCCGGCGTCAGATCGCCGGCAACCTGTGCCGCTGCACCGGCTACCAGCACATCGTCGACGCGATCGCGCGCGCCGCCCGCGAGCGAGACGAGCGGGCACGTCGCCGGGCGAGCGCTCGGCGGAAGAGGGCGCGGACTGCCGCGGCGACGCGCCGCGGGGCCCGCCGATCGAGGCGGGCGTCGTGAGGGGCATCGCCGAGAGCATGCGGATGGTTCGCGCGACCCGCGCCCGCGACGCGCTCGAGGCGATGGCCGCCGAGCCGTCGTCGTTGCCGATCGCCGGCGGCACCGATGTGATGGTCGGGTGGAACGCCGGACAGCTCAACGATCGCTCGGTGGTCGACATCTCCGGAGTGTCGGCGTGGAAGGGCATCCGCGAGACACCCACCGGGCTCGTGGTCGGCGCGCTGGCCACGTTCGCCGACCTCCAGGCGCACGAGACCCTCTCGAGGCGATTCCCGCTTCTCGTCGAGGCGAGCCGCTGGATTGGAGGCGCGCAGATCCAGAACCGGGGCACCCTGGGCGGGAACGTCGCGAACGCGTCGCCGGCGGGGGACTCGTTTCCGCCGCTGGCCGTCTACGACGCCCGCGTGCGCGTGCAGTCGGTGTCGGGACGGCGCGAGGTCCCGCTTCTCGACATCTTCGCCGGCGTCAAGCGCACCACGCTCGCGCCCGGCGAGCTGATCACCGGGATCGAGCTGCCGTTTCTCCGTGCGCGACCCACGCGCCAGCTCGTGCGCAAGGTGGGCACGCGAGCCGCGCAGGCCATCTCGAAGACGATCGTCGCCGGTGCGCTCTGGCGCCGCCGCGACGGAGCGATCCGTGAGCTGCGGGTCGCACTCGGCAGCATGGCGCCGACGGTCCGGCGGCTCCGTGCGACCGAGGCGTTCGTTCAGGGACGGAGGCCGACGCCGAAGGTCGTCCGTGAGGCGATCGCCCTGATCGAGGAGGACGTGTCACCGATCGACGACCTCCGTTCCACGCGCGAGTATCGCCTCGTCGTGGCCCGGAACCTGATCGCGGGGCTCCTCAGGGACTGAGGTTCCAGTTCTCGCCGACGATCGGCATGTCGACGTCCACCCGGTACACGCGCCGTTCCCGGAGCCAGTGATCGAGGCGGTCGGCGTCGGGGTCCAGCCCTGCCAGCGCCCCGGCCACGCGCGGCGAGAGCAGGACCGGGTGACCGCCTCGACCCTCGAACACCGGCACGATCGCGTCGACGTCGCCGGCCGTCTCGCGCGCCTCGAGGAGTCGATCGAACGGCGCGTCGTCCCAGAGTGGCATGTCGACGTGGTACACGAAGCTCCACACGTCGAGCGGCACGGCCGCGAGGAGCGCGATGAGCGATGCGAGCGGGGCCCGGTCCGGATCGACGGCGACCCAGGTGACGCCGGACGGCGACCCGCCGAGCGTCCGACATCGCTCGAGCCAGCCCGGCTGCACGGAGATCGCGGCCCGAAACGCCGCACGCGACGACAGGAACGTGACGTGGCGCTCGAGGAGCGATCGGCCATCGACCTCACGCCACGCCTTCGGACCGCCCGCGCGGCGGCCGTGCCCGGCCGCGAGGAGGTACACGCCGATCGGCGCCGCGCTCACCGTCGATCCGATTCGGGGGCGCCGGTGGGTGAGTCGAGCTCGGGCGCCGTCGCGACGCCGCCGGCGTCCGATTTGCCGTCGGATGTGTGGCGTGCCCCGGCGGGATCCGCACGGACGAGGCCGTCGCGTGACGTCGCACGTGCGACCCGACCGAACGCCCACACGTCGAGGAGCTCCGAGGCGATGGCGATCGCGATCGCCTTCGGCGACTTGCTGGGGACGGGACGCCCCATCGGGCAGTGCACGGTCTCGTCCCACGAACGCGTGAGACGCTCGGCCATGACGGGGTCGGGGTCGGCGCCCAGCCGCGCCCGGAACACGCGGGCCTTGTGTCGCGATCCGATGACGCCCAGGTATCCGACCGGCCGGTCGAGAAAGTGTCGGGCCAGCTCGAGATCGAGATCGTGGCTGTGCGTGAGGATGCAGACCGCGTCGCGCCGGTCCGGGCGAAGCTCGCGCGCGTACGACATGGGGTCGGCGCCGTGCACGCGGACGCCATTCGGCCACGATCGCTCGGTGGACCAGTTGGGTCGTGCGTCGATGACGTGCGGCTCGAGCGGCAGCCCGGCCAGCACCTGCATCAGCGCGCCGCCGACATGACCGCCGCCGAAGACGTGGACGCGGGCGGGACGCGGCACGTACTCGAAGAAGACCTCGGCGCGGCCACCGCAGCACTGCCGCATCTCCCGACACAGCACGTACTCCTCGACGTGGGCCGTCGGCTCGTCGGCCACGAAGAGCTCCAGCGCGTGGGCGAGGACGCGCCGCTCGAACTCGCCGCCGCCCAGCGTACCGATCGCGCCGTCGCGGCTGACCCACATTCGCGCCCCGACCTCCTGAGGGTGATGGCCCGAGACGCGGATGATCGTGCACATGACGCCGGGGCGCGGAAGGTCGCGCCAGAAGTCACCCGCGGTCCTCGAATCCTGCATGCCCTCGATCCTCCTCCTCGCGGCGACCCGCCGTGCACGGCGTGACGCGCGACGCCGTGGCGCGCACGATCGATCACGATCCGGCACGCGGCCGATACGCCCGGCGAGTATAACGCGCGACCGCGTGATCGGGGACAACTCCTCGATGACCGTGTATAGTCGATCCATGACTCGACGAGCTGCGACATGACGCCGCCGTCAGGCGACGAAGGGGGGCGCGAGTCCGTCCCTGCTTCCGGAGCCGTGTCCTCGCGCTATCCGGGGCTGACGGTCCAGCTTCCCGGCTGGGTGGATGCCGTGGTCCCGGATCTGGACCACGTGTACCCGGGCGTCGAGGAGCGCATGGGGCTCGTGATCGAGCTCTCCCGCCTGAACGTCGAGCACGGCACCGGTGGTCCGTTCGGTGCCGCGATCTTCGACATGTCCACGCGCACGTTGATCGCACCGGGCGTGAACGTCGTCCTGCGCACACACTGGTCGGGCGGACACGCCGAGATGGTCGCGTACGCCATCGCGCAGCAGGTGCTCGGCTCGCACGACCTCGGGGGGGAGGGGCTGCCGGCGGTCGAGATCGTCAGCAGCACCGAGCCCTGCTCGATGTGTCTGGGCGCCACGCCCTGGTCGGGCGTGCGCCGGCTGGTGTGCGGCGCGCGCGACGAGGACGCGCGGGCCGTCGGCTTCGACGAGGGACCCAAGCCGGGCGCATGGGTCGCCGAGCTCGAGGTGCGGGGCATCGAGGTCGTTCGGGACGTGCTCCGCGCTCGCGCCCGCGCGGTTCTGTCCGCGTATGTGTCCGCGGGCGGCCCGATCTACAACGGCCGGCATGGCGGCTGACGTCGGCGTGCCGGACCCCGGCTCCGGGCCCCACAGGATCACCCCCGGTCACCGGCCGGCGCTCGTCGACGCTCAGATCTGGGGCTCGTACCGCGCGGTGAAGTGCCGGAGGAACGGCGCCTGGTCGACGATCCGGTAGGCCGGCAACCGCTCCCGATCGCGATACACGTCGGTCACCACCTCGACCACGTAGTCCATGTGGCTCTGCGTGTACACGCGTCTCGGGATGGCCAGGCGCACCAGCTCCTGGGGTCCGGGGTGCTCCTCGCCGGTCTCCGGGTCGTGCCGCCCGAACATCGCGGTCCCGATCTCGACCGCACGGAGCCCGCCCCGCACGTACAGCTCCACGCAGATCGAGATGCCCGGGAAGTCGGTCGGCGCCAGATGGGGTGCCATGCGCGCCGCGTCGACGTAGATCGCGTGGCCGCCGGGCGGCTGGAGGATCGGGACGTCCTCGCGCGTCAGATGCTCGCCGAGGTAGCCGGTCGACGTGATCCGGTAGTGGAGGTAGTCCTCGTGCACGACCTCCTCGAGCCCGATCGCGATCGCGTCCAGGTCGCGTCCAGCCAGTCCGCCGTAGGTCGGGAAGCCCTCGGTGAGGATCAGGAGATCGCGCTCCTGCTTGGCCACGTCAAGATCGCGCGTGGCCAGGAAGCCGCCGATGTTGGTCATGCCGTCCTTCTTGGCCGACATCGTGCATCCGTCGGCCAGGGCGCACATCTCGCGCACGATCTCGCTGACGGTTCGCTCCTCCTGACCCGGCTCACGATGCTTGATCAGGTACGCGTTCTCGGCGATGCGGCACGCATCGAGGTACAGCGGCCGTCCGTACTCCTTGCAGATCGCCGACACCTCGCGGAGGTTCGCGAGCGAGACCGGCTGCCCGCCGCCCGAGTTGTTGGTGACGGTCATCATCACCAGCGGGATGCGCTCGCGCCCGTGCTCCTCGAGCGTCCGGCGGAGCGCGGCGGTGTCCATGTTGCCCTTGAACGGCGCCGGCGTGGCCAGGTCGCGCGACTCCGCGCAGGGGAGATCCAGAGCAACGGCGCCGGTGTACTCGACGTTCGCGCGCGTGGTGTCGAAGTGCGTGTTGTTGGGGACGACGTCGCCCGGCTTGCACACCACCGAGAACAGGATGCGTTCGGCGGCCCGCCCCTGGTGCGTGGGTATGACGTACGGGAAGCCGGTGAAGTCGTGCACGGCCTTCTCGAAGCGGTAGAACGACGGGCTTCCCGCGTACGACTCGTCGCCGCGCATGATGGCGCTCCACTGGCCGGTGCTCATGGCGCCGGTCCCGCTGTCGGTCAGGAGATCGATCAGCACATCGTCCGAGTGAAGGCGAAACACGTTGAACCCGGCGGCGGCGATCTTCTCGCGGCGCTCAGCCGGGGTCGTCATCGTGAGCGGCTCCACCGTCTTGATGCGGAACGGCTCGATGATCGTCTTGTACATGGTCTTCCCCAGTTCGGTGGTCTCGGGGGCTACTGTCGGTTCACGGCGGATGATCCTAACGCCGTCGGCCGGTGCACGGCATACGTGGAAGCCCCTACATGACGGAGGGACGACTCACGTGGTTCGTGATAGGATTCCGTTCGGTAGCCGCTCGAACTCGAGATCCTGTCCGCGCCCGTGAGGGCGCCGGAGCCACCGGAGGGTCGAGGACGGCCCGGCCGACGGCACGACCGCTGTCTGCGGCGATCAGCGCACGGTCCCGATCCGCGAGACGACTCGGGGCACGATCAAGTCGCTCTACACCGGCTGGGGTGAATGGGGAATCAGCTGCGGGCGGTTCTGACGTTCATCGTCCTGCTCTGGGTGATCGAGATCGTCGACCAGCTCACGGGCCGGTCGCTCGACGCGTGGGGGATCCGGCCTCGCACGCTCGAGGGTCTCCGGGGCATTCCGCTCGCTCCGTTCTTGCACGGCGGGTTCGGGCACCTCGTGGCGAACACGGGTCCGCTTCTCGTGCTCGGGCTCTTCGTCATCATGGCGGGCGTCGGCGAGTTCGTAGAGGCGACGGTGCTGATCGTGCTCCTGGGTGGGCTCGGCACGTGGCTCATCGGGCGCGGCGACGCCGTGCACATCGGGGCCAGCGGAGTCGTGTTCGGGTACGTCAGCTACCTCATCGTGCGGGGTATCCTCGTGCGGAGCTTCGCCGGCTTCACCATCGCGGTGATCGTGGCGGTGGTGTACGGCGGCCTCCTGTGGGGCGTTCTGCCCAGCCACCGCGGCGTCTCGTGGGAGGCGCACCTGTCCGGGCTCGTTGCCGGCGTGCTGGTCGCGTGGTTGAGACTGCGCTGAGCGAACACCGAGACCGAGAAGGGGGAATCGAGATGCGTGCTTGGACTCTCGCCTTTGGCCTGGTCGTCCCCGTGGCCGCAACGGCACAGCTCTACGACGGCGACGCGAATCTCAACGTCTTCCTGACCGTGCCGAGCTACGCCGGCTGCAGTGAGCCCGAGTTCGAGGCTATCGACGCCGGCTCGTGTGCCGACCTCGTGAGCGAGCCGACCGGAGGCCCGGGCTTCCTGTGGTGCGTCGCCAGCCGTGAGGGTGGCTTTCCAGACGGCATCGGCGGCATCCAGTTCGGCGTCGAGCACGATCTCGGGGCCGGATTGCCGTGGTCGCTCTGCACCGGGGGCTCGGAGATTCCCGAGCCGGGCTGGCCGGATTCGGGCACGGGCAACGCGATCACGTGGAGCGCGGGGTGCTATCACCCGATCGGATTCGCCGCACGCATCGGGTACCTGAGCCCCGAGCCGGACGACGTGGGCATCATCGAGCTGACTCCCGATCCGCGCATCGCGCTCGCCGTCTATGCCGACTGCTCGGCCGTCCTCTACGAGATGTGCGAGGCGAACCTGGGCAGCGCGGAGCTCGCGGACGGCACGACGCCGGTGTGCGGGGAGAACTGCGAGATCCCGATCCGGGAGACGAGCTGGGGCGCGATCAAATCTCTCTTCTGACGTCCGGCGACCCATTTGGGGTTTCCGGGACTTGACGCGCCGCCGGCGGCCGACTAGGTTCGCGAGCGTCCGAGCGAATTCGAACGGCAGTAGGCTCGTCCCGGCACGGACGCCGGGCCAGAACTCGGAGGCTTCGATGCGACGTCGCATGGCGATCAGCTCGATGATTGGCGCGCTCATCGTGGGTATGGCCTCGATCGCGAGCGCGGACACGGCGCAGTCCTCGAGCTCGAGCTCGAGCAACAGCGCGGTGAAGAGTCAGGCGACCAGCCGGACCGCAGGAGAGTCCTGCTGCCGGACGTCGGGGTCGGACAAGCTCGCGGCGCTGAGCCTCCTGCCCATCGTCGTCGCCGGAGCCGCGCGCCGGCGGATGCGCGGCCGCGACTAGTCACCCACCGTGCGCCCCGCGCTCGTCGATGCACTGGCCGGGGCGCTCGGCACCGACGCCTTCGGGTGGCTGGTGCCCACCGCGTTCATCTTCTATCCGCTCGCGATGTGCGCCGTCGCGTTTCTCTTCGTGCGGCGCACGCGCGTGTCGGGGCTGTTCCGCTATCACGCTCTCGGTGCCGTGGTCTGGACGGGGCTCGGCGGGCTTCTCGGGTCCCGCCTTCTCTATCTCCTCCTGCACGTCGACCAGCTTCTCGCCGAGCCCCGGATCCTCCTCGACGTGGGAGGCGCCAGCATGTCGTTCGGCGCGTACCTGGGGAGCATCGCGGGGTTCGTCGGCTACTTCGCGCGCGAGCGCATCCCGGTGTGGCCGTACGGAGACGTGATGGCGTCCGCCATCGGCATCGGTCCGGCGATCGGACGGCTCTCGTGCTTCATGGCCGGTGACGACTTCGGAACGATCACGACCGTGCCGTGGGCGGTGACCTATCCACCGGGCAGCGACGCGTTCCACAGTCACGTCGCCCGCGGACTCCTGGATCCCTCGAGCACCGCGTCGCTGCCGGTGCATCCGGTGCAGCTCTACCTGGCCGCGAACGGGCTCGTGCTGCTCGCCGTGTTCACGTGGCTCTGGCGGCGAGGGCGCTACCGGCCCGGCGAGCTGCTGATCGGGTACTGGGCCGCCTACGGGGCCACGCGCTTCTGCTGGGAGTTCTTCCGCGGCGATCAGGCCCGGCGTTTCGTGATGGGGCTTCCGGACGCGCAGATCATCGCGGCGGCGATCTGCCTCGCGTCGGTCGCGATCCTGATCGTGAGGCGTCGCCGCGCCGGCGGTCAGTCGCCTCCCGTCTCCGAATCGCCGTCCGCGGCCGCACCCGGCTCGGCCATCCGAACGTAGGTGCCGTCGAACCACACGTACCAGGTGGCGCCATCGTCCCTGGACTGCTCGATGAACTGGCGAACGCTTCCGTCGTCGTTCGGGGTGAACGTCATCCGGAAGCGTTCGCTGGAGCCGTCTCGGGCGACGTTGGCGCCCTCGAAGTGCATTGCCCCGTCCACCAGACCACCCTGGCAGCTGATGTTGCCTCCGGCCTGATCGGTCCAGATCTGGCGCCATCGGTCGATCGCCGGATCGAAGAAGTTGATCGACTTGCCGGCGCTGCCGCTGGCCGACGTCCAGCTCTCGGTGATCACGCAGTCGCGGAGGTCCTTTCGGATCTCGTTCGTGCCGACCAGCTGACCCGACGGGTCGTAGACGTTCCAGCGTCCCACCCAGAAGTCGAACTCGCGATAGCGCTCGTCGTACGCGCACGGCTGTGCATTCATCCGCGCGGCGTCGAGGATCCCGGGAAAGCGCTCGTGGTCGCGGATCGTGACGAGGTCGGGATCGGTCTCCAGGCGCTCGGGGTCCTGATAGCCGGCATTCACGGCGTCGACGAGCCAGACGATCGCGAGCGAGCCCATGTCCTGACGCGCGAATGCACGCGCCAGGTTGAAGCGCGTGAACGGGGGCGCGATTCCGAGCTCGTTGGCCTTCGCGAGTGCGGTGGCGGCCGACTCGTTCTCTCGGAGCTCGAGCCGCGACAGGCCGAGGCGGAGCCAGGCCAGCGCGTTCCCGGGATCCTCGTCGACGACGCGCTGGTAGGCCGCGGCGGCGTTTCGCCACTCGGCGGCCCTGAAGTGGGCGTGGGCGTCGTCGATGGGAGCCGCCTCGGGTGGGGCCGTCGTCGGTGCGAACGGATCGACCACGGTGGCAGCGAGCGTGACGAGCAACGCCAGGAAGACGGTGCGGGCACGAAGACGGATCACGGCGGCCTCTGGGCTCGGGGTGTTGGCGAGCGCATCGCTGGCTTCGGGTGCGCTGCCACTCGGAACACCACGGGAGTATCGCAGCCGATGGCGGAGGCGTCCAACGCGCGCGAACCGATTGATGCGGGTCTCGCGGAGGCTCTGTAGACTGTGTGCCGTACAGTCACGTGCCGGTCGTGAGCCCGGCGAACATCACGTGGGGACGGGAGAGCACCACGCATGGCCATTCTGGTCACGAGACGGCTCCGGTTGCGACGTCTGACCCTCGATGACCTGGACGACCTCCACGCCGTACTCTCCGATCCGGTCGCCATGGCCCACTACCCGACGCCGTTCGGCCGGGACATGACGCGGGGCTGGATCGAGTGGAATCTCCGCAGCTACGCCGAGCACGGCTTCGGGCTGTGGGCCGTCGTACACGCGGCCGACGCGCGACTGATCGGGGACTGCGGGCTGACGATCCAGCAGGTGGACGGCGTGGCCGAGCTCGAGATCGGCTATCACGTTCTGCCCGCGTACTGGGGCCGGGGGCTGGCCACCGAGGCGGCGATCGCCTGCCGAGATCTCGCGTTCGATCGGCTCGGGCGCTCCCGGGTCATCTCGAAGATGCGCGAGGACAACGCCGCATCTCGACGCGTGGCCGAGAAGGTCGGGATGCGACCCGAGAAGACGACGCAGGACGACGCAGGAACGACGTCGATCGTCTACGCGATGTCGCCAGCCGATCGGCGGGAGGACCGAGCGACCGAGCCGCCTCGAGGCGCGCTCGCGGTACGTCGCGTCGAGGACTTGCCCGGAGATCTCGAGAGGCTCGTGGACGCCGGTCTCGACGAGGGGTTCGGCTTCGTGGCACGCCTGCGAGACGACTGGCGAGCAGGCGGGAACCGGTTCGATGGGCCCGGCGAGGCGTTGTTCGAGGCCCGCATCGAGGACGAGCTGGTGGGAGTGTGTGGCCTGAACCGCGATCCGTTCGCGACCGAGACCGGGGTGGGGCGTGTCCGCCGGCTGTACGTTCGACCGCAGTTTCGTCGTCTGGGCGTCGGCAGACGACTCGTGGAGTCGGTCTTGACGATCGCGACGGGTGAGTTCGAGAAGGTCCGACTCCGGACGGACTCCGAGTCGGCGAGCCGGTTCTACGGCTCGCTCGGCTTCACGCGCACGCACGGCGATCCGGATGCCACGCACGAGCGGATCCTGACCGGGCGCGTGCCGGAGTCCCGCTGATCGGCAGGTACACTCGAAGGGCCAGCGCGCGCCCGTCGCACGGGACGCCAGCGGGTCGCCGTCGCGACACGGAGGGTCGAGAATGGCAGAAGGTGATCCTCTTCGGCCACGCACGAGGCCTGACGTGTCGGCTGCCGGGCTCCGAGGTGCGCACGTGACGCGGATCGAGGCACGCGGGACGACGTTCGAGACCCGGGAGAGTGGGGCGGGCGACCCGCTCGTGCTCGTGCACGGATCCGTCAGCGATCTCCGGACCTGGGAGCACCTGCGGCCGATCTTCGATGCGCACTTCCGGACGATCTCGTACAGCCGGCGCCACCACTGGCCCAACGCTCCGATTCCCGAGGGCCGGGACTACTCGATGGAGGAGCAGGCCGAGGATCTCAGGGCGGTCCTGGATGCCGCCGCCGGCGCGCCCGCCCACGTCGTGGGGCATTCATACGGCGCGTATCTGGCCCTTCTCGTGGCAATCCGGGCACCGGAGCTCGTCCGGAGCCTGGTCCTGGCCGAGCCTCCCGTGATCCGGCTCTTCGTCAGCGATCCTCCGACACCGGCCGAGCTCCTGCGAACGCTGGTTCGCCGCCCCCGGACCGCACTGGCGATCATGCGCTTCGGCGCGCTCGGCGTGGCCCCGGCCACGAAGGCACTCGAGCGGGGCGACCCCGAGGCCGCCCTCCGGGCCTTCGGTCCGGCGGTGCTGGGACGGGCCGCGTTCGAGGCGCTCTCGTCCGTGAGGCGGGAGCAGGTCCGGGCGAACCTGATCCCGGCCGAGTTCCTGGGCTCGGGCTTTGCGCCCCTGGACGAGACCGAGATCCGGCACGTCTCGGCGCCGACTCTTCTCGTGACGAGCCGGAGCAGCCCGTCACTCTTCGCATTGCTCGCCGACCGCCTCGAGGAGCTCCTGCCCCGAGTCGATCGTGTCGTGATCCCCGACGCGTCGCACATCATGCACGAGGACAATCCTGACGCGTACTCCTCGGCGGTCCTGCGATTTCTCCGGGGGCAGCCGGTGGGCTGAAGCCGCCGCGATCGACCGCGTCCGAGGACGGTGCCCGGAGCGATTCGCTTGCCCCTCGTGCGCAGGAGACGCATGCTGTGGCCGGCCCCGACCCCGGATGACGGTCGTTCGGTTCGGGCACCGGCCACCACCCGGAAGACGTCATGGTAATTCTCGAAACCGACCGGCTGCTCCTGCGTCATCTGGAGCCGGCGGACCTCGAGCCGTTGTTCGTTCTCTATCGCGATCCCGAGATTCGACGGTACTTCCCCGATGGGACGCGCACGCGCGAGCAAACCCGGGAAGAGCTCGAGTGGTTCAGAAACGGGCATCCACGACATCCTCGTCTCGGGCTCTGGGCGACGATCGAGCGGGAGACCGGTGCGTTCGTCGGAAGGTGCGGGCTTCTGCCGTGGACGATCGACGGGCGCGACGAGGTGGAGCTGGCCTTTCTCATCGACAAGACGAGATGGGGCCGGGGATACGCGACCGAAGCCGCGCTCGGGATCCTCGATCACGCACGGCTCCGGCTCGGTCTGTCGCGTGTGATTTGCCTCATCACACCGGGAAACGAGGCGTCGGTCCGGGTCGCGACGAAGGTGGGAATGACGCTCGAGCGCGAATACGAGGACGAGCTCGGGCCGTGTCACATCTACGGGCGGTCGTTGAATCGAGCCGGGTGAGCTCGGCACCGATCCGGGTCGGGTACACTCTCGCGACGCGAGGGGGTGGCGACGCCGACACACGCCGCCGGCCCCGGGCGCGGACGACATCGATCAGGGGTGAGATGGAGTATCTGTACACGCTGAAGCCGACCCGTCTGGCGATGCTGACCGACGGGCCGACGTCCGACGAGTCCGAGGTGCTCTCCCGGCACGCCGCCTACCTGGAGCGCCTGGCCGCTCGAGGCGTCGTCGAGCTGGCGGGACGCACGCAGACCGCGGACGAGTACACGTTCGGCATCGTCGTGTTTCGGGCCGATGGTGACGACGCCGCGCGCCGCATCATGCAGGAGGATCCCGCCGTGCGCCACGGCGTGATGGCGGCCGCGCTGTTTCCCTATCACATCGCGTTTCGCGCCTCGGGACGCGACGGGTGACGGCATGGGCCCGGAAGAGAGATCGCGTGACGATCCAGTCCACCGACGTCGAGCGCGTCTCCTGTGCACGGCTGACCGGCGTTCTCTATCTGATCATCATCGTGTGCGCGCTGTTCGGAGAGGCGTACGCCCGGTCCTCGATCATCGAGCACGGGGATGCGGCCGCGACGGCACGGAACCTCGTGACGTCCGACGGGCTCTTTCGCGCCGGCATCATCAGCGACATCGTGGCGTTCTCGAGCGACGTCGTGGTGGCCGTGCTGCTGTACGTTCTCCTGCGGCCGGTAAGCCGCACGGTGGCCCTGATCACGGCGGCGTTCCGCCTGACCGGAACCGCGATCTACGGCGTCAACCTGCTGAACGGCGTCGCCGCCCTCCTCGCATCGGGCGGCGCCGGGTACCTGGCCGTATTCGAGCCGGCGCAGCTCGAGGCCCTGGCGCTGCTCTTCCTGAACCTCCACGGCTACGGATATGACCTGGGGCTCGTGTTCTTCGGCCTGCACTGCTTCGGACTCGGCGTGCTCCTCATCCGGTCGGAGGAGTTCCCGGGGATCCTCGGTGTTCTGATGGCGCTGGCGGCGCTCGTCTACCTGGTCGGTAGCGTCACCCGCTTCCTCTCGCCCGGGCACGCGAACACCCTCGTGCCGCTGTACGGCGTTCCGCTGATCGCGGAGCTGTCCCTGTCCCTGTGGCTCATGATCAAGGGTGTCAGGACTCCAGTACCCGATCGCATCGCCGGCGGGTGAGACCACCCGCTGGACGTCGTACACTGTCCGGGTCGTGGCCGGCCGACCACGACGGGCGCGTCCGTATTGAGCGGGAGGTATGCCATGTTCCGGCGATCTCGTCCTGACCGTCGCGGCGGGCGTAGGATTCGCGACGGAGCGGCGGCGAATGGCTGACTACGTCAGAGACCTCCGCGCGAAGGTGGGGGGCCAGGATCTGCTTCAGGTGCCATCGGTGTCGGTCGCGCTTCGTGACAGCGACGGTCGCGTGCTCCTGGGACGACACGCCGAGCACGGGAAGTGGCTTCTGCCCGGCGGCGCCGTCGAGCCCGGCGAGACCCCGGCCGATGCCGCCGTCCGCGAGATGCGGGAGGAGACGGGGCTGATCGTACGACTGACGCGTCTCGTGGGCGTGTTCGGGGGTCCAGATTACGTCGTCCAGTACCGGAACGGCGATCGTACCTCCTACGTCATGACGGTCTTCGAGGCCGTCCCGGAGTCCGACGAGCGGAGCCGGGTCGACGACGAGATCCTCGAGATCAGGTGGGTCGCGAGCGGCGAAGCCGGGGAGCTGCCTCTGGCGCCGTGGGTGCCGGAGGTCCTGGAGGCGGTGTTCGGCGGGTCGGCGGCTCCCGCCTTTCGCCGTCCGTCGTGGCGGCCTCGCGCCTGAGGTCGAAGGCAGCTGCGCGCTCGCCTCTCGACGATCGTCGCGCTCGCGTTCCGGGCTCACCCGCTCGCGGTATGGACGTTCCGATCGCGCGCTCGGGTTCCGAGGGGGGCGAGACGTGCACGTGCGTTTCGTTTCCCCGGGAGGGCGCGAGGTAGGATGCCGAGTCGCCCGACGCCACCCGCGCTTCGGAGGTGCCATGGAGCCGATCGTCGACCACATCCAGATCACCGTGAAGGACATGAACATCGCCGTGCCGTTCTACGATCGGCTCATGCCCCTCCTGGGGTTCGATCCTCAGCGCAAGGGCGAAGCCGTCATCGACGAGCACGAGTTTCACGTCGTGGAGTACACCCACCCGCGGCTCGCGTTCGCGATCACGTCGCCGAGGTCGGTGTTCGCGGCGGACACGATCAACCGGCGAAAGCCCGGCGCGCTCCACCACCTCGCGTTCAAGGCCGAGTCCCGCGCCGAGGTCGATCGGCTGCACGTCGCGCTGGAGAGGATCGGGGCCACGATCGTGAGCCCGCCGCGCGAGTACCCCGAGTACGTGCCGCCGGGGTACTACGCCGTGTTCTTCAAGGACCTCGAGGGCATCAAGTACGAGATCGTGTGCACGAAGACGTGAGGGGAGACACCGATGCGAGTCGCGGTGATTGCCGGCGGGTGTTCGCCAGCAACGCCTGCTGGACCGTCGTCCGAGGAAGCGATCTGGAGGAGGGCGAGATCCAGGGGCTTCCGGTGTGGAGTCGTCACGTCGGGGATCCCATCGTGAAGAGCAACAAGACCCGACGCGTCGACTTCGCGCTCTTCATGGTCGAGGCGCTCGTGAACGACGCGCTCGTACACGAGGCGCCGGCCATCGTCGGATGCCGCACACCGTCGGCGCTCGGCCACGCCGCGCGAACGGGTGTGTGAATGACGCCCGACCCCGAGATCGACATGAGCTCGACGCGCCTGCGCGAGATGCTCAGCGAGCAGTTCCCACACCTCGCGCAGGAGTCGCTCGTCCCCGTCGACGAGGGGTGGGACAACTTCATCTACCGCATCGGGGCCGGCCACGCCGCGCGGATTCCGCGCCGCGAGGTGGCCGTCGGTCTGATCCGAAACGAGCAGACGTGGCTTCCGCGACTCGCCCCCCGCCTGGACGTCGCCATCCCGGTTCCGGTGGGCCTTGGGGTGCCGTCTGGGACGTTTCCGTGGCCGTGGAGCATCGTGCCCTGGCTCGCCGGCGAGCCTGCCGATCGCCGTCCGCTCGACCCCGATCAGGCGCCCCGGCTGGTCGCGGTGCTCCGCTCTCTGCATCGCCCCGCCCCGGACGATGCCCCTCGAAATCCGGTCCGGGGTGTCCCGCTTCACGTTCGGGCCGCGACCGTGGAGGCGCGACTCGACCGGCTCGGCCTGGAGGCGCTTCGCGAGTCGTGGCGGCGAGCGCTGGATGCCCCGGTGTCCGCCGAGCGCGTGTGGCTGCACGGGGATCTGCACCCCCGCAACGTGCTCGTGGCGAACGGGGCGCTCGTCGCTCTCATCGACTGGGGCGACCTCACGGCCGGGGACCCGGCGACCGACCTCGCGTGCGCGTGGATGCTGTTCGACCCCGACACCCGTGAACGCTTCCTGGACGCCTACGGCGCGACGTCGGAGCAGCGGAGCCGGGCCCGTGGCTGGGCGGTACTCTTCGCGTCCGCGCTCGCCGGTGGCGACCCGCGACACGCCGCCGTCGGGCGAGCACTCGTGAGACGGCTCATCGACGCCGGCTGAGGTCGGGGTCGGGTCGCCGGTCCGCCGGCGGCGGTGTTCCGTACCCCCCTCCGCCCGGCGTCTCGACCACCAGGCGATCGCCGACCTCGGCGTCGAATCGTGCGGATCCGCCCAGCTCTTCGACACGCCCGTCTCGTCGAACGACGACGTTGCGGCCGGGGAGCCCGGGCGCGCCACCGGCCAGGCCGAACGGCGGAACGCGCCGCCGGCCAGAGAGGATGGCGGCCGTCATGGGCGCGCGAAACAGGATCCGCCGGACGACACCGTCACCCCCTCGGTGGCGGCCCACCCCGCCGCTCCCGCGTCGGATCGAGAAGTCCTCCACGAGGACGGGGAAGCGGGTCTCCAGCACCTCGGGGTCGGTGATGCGCGAGTTCGTCATGTGCGTGTGCACGGCGTCGGCGCCGTCGAAGTCGGGACCGGCGCCCGATCCTCCGCAGATGGTCTCGTAGTACTGCCGGCGCTCGTCGCCGAACGTCACGTTGTTCATCGTGCCCTGCGATGCGCTCATCACGCCGAGCGCGCCCAGGAGCGCATCGGTCACGCACTGGGACGTCTCGACGTTGCCGGCGACCACGGCCGCCGGTGGCCGGGGGCTGAGCAGGGACGGCGTCGGAATCCGGATGTGAAGCGGCCGGAGGCATCCGGCGTTCAGGGGGATGTCGGCGTCCACGAGCAGGCGGAACACGTACAGGACGGCCGCCTTGCACACCGCCGAGGGTGCGTTGACGTTCGTCGGCTGCTGCGCGGACGTTCCGGAGAAGTCGAGGGTCGCCGAGCGCGTGCGGGCGTCGATGGAGATGCTCACCGCGACCTCGGTGCCGTCGTCCATGGGATAGACGAAGCGCCCGTCGCGGAGCGACGCGACGGCGCGGCGCACGAGCTCCTCGGCGTTGTCCTGCACGTGTCCCATGTACGCCTGTACGACGTCGCGCCCGAAGTGGCGGGCCAGGGCACGGAGCTCCCGAGCCCCCGTCTCGTTCGCGGCGATCTGGGCCTTGAGGTCGGCGACGTTCTGGTCCGGGTTGCGTGCCGGATGGGTGCCCGAGCCCAGCAGCGACAGGAGCTCGGGCTCGCGAAGACGCCCGTTCGCCACGAGGGTGAAGCACTCGATGCGGATCCCCTCGTCCTCGATCGTGCGGCTGTCCGGTGGCATCGACCCCGGCGTCAGGCCACCGACATCGGCGTGATGTCCGCGGGATGCCACGTAGAAGAACGCGTCGCCGGTCTCGTCGTCGATCACCGGCGTGACCACCGTGACGTCGGGTAAGTGCGTGCCCCCATCGTAGGGATCGTTCAGCATCACGACGTCCCGGGCCCCGACCTCGGTCCCGCGGCGTCGCCTGACGGCCTGGACGCTCTCTCCCATCGATCCCAGGTGCACCGGCATGTGGGGGGCGTTGGCGATCAGGTGCCCGCCGGCGTCGAACACCGCGCAGGAGAAATCGAGACGTTCCTTGATGTTCACCGAGTGTGCGGTGTTCGCCAGCGTGGCTCCCATCTGCTCGGCAATCGACATGAAGAGGGTGTTGAATACCTCCAGCATCACCGGGTCGACCGACGTTCCCACGGTGGGGCGGGGCCGCGGCCGGGTGCGCTCCATGCGGACCAGGTCGTGATCGGTCACGGTCGCGATCCAGCCCGGCTCGACGACCGTCGTGCTGTCGGACTCGGCGATGATGGCCGGACCCGCGACGCGATCACCGGGTGCGAGCGCGGCGCGGACGTGAAGCGGGGCGTCGTGCCTCCGTCCGTCCACGAACATGCTCACGCGGGCGGCCGGTGGCGGTGCCTCTCGCTCGGGCGCGGTGGCGGTCCCGGACGTTCGCACCGGGTCCTCCGCATCAATCGACCGCCCGATCATCTCGACGGACGCGGCCTCGACGACGACGGCCCGATCCGGCGCATGGAAGCCGAAGCGCTGTCTGTGCCGCTCCTCGAACGCCGCGCGGGCCGCGTCGGCCGACGCGTACGGGATCGGGATCGCCGAGTCGGTGCCCTCGTAGCGCAGATGCAGCCGGCGGATCGGGTCCATGCGATCGACCGGGACTCGCTGCCGCGACAGCTCGTGGCGACCTTCCGACTCGAGCTCGTGGAGCAGCGCCTCGATCCGGGACGACAGGTCGTCCTCGAGCCTCGCCTCGACCGCGCGCTCGCGAACCACACGCACGTCGGCGAGTCCGATGCCGATCGCGGAGAGCACGCCCGCATCGGGGTGGACGAGCACCGTCTCGATACCGAGCGCATCGGCCACCAGGCACGCGTGCTGCGGGCCGGCGCCTCCGAACGCGCACAGCGCGTAGGTGGTCACGTCGTGTCCGCGCTGGATGGAGACCTTCTTGATCGCGTTGGCCATGTTCTCGACCGCAATGGTGAGGCAGCCCCGGGCGACCTCCTCCGGGGTCGTGGCGCGGCCGGTCGCGGTGCGAACCTCGTCCGCGAGACGCCCGAACTTCTCGTGGACGACGTCCTCGTCGAGCGGCAGATCGGCGTTCGGACCGAAGACCGTGGGGAAGAACCCGGCGTGCATCCGGCCCAGCATCACGTTGCAGTCGGTGACGGTCAGTGGGCCTCCGCGCCGGTAACACGCGGGACCGGGGTCGGCTCCGGCGGAGTCCGGTCCGACGCCGTGCCGCATCCCGTCGAAGTGCAGGATCGAGCCCCCTCCGGCGGCCACCGTCTGGATCCGGAGCATCGGCACGCGCAGCCGCACGCCGGCCAGCTCGGTCTCGCCGCTCCGTTCCAGCTCACCGGCGTAGTGGAACACGTCGGTGGACGTGCCGCCCATGTCGAAGCCGACGACGCGGTCGACCCCGGAGCGCCGGGCGTTCGCCACGACGGCGACCACACCGCCGGCCGGCCCCGAGAGGATGGCGTCCTTGCCGCGGAACCGATCGGCGTCGGCGAGCCCACCGTTCGACTGCATGAACATGAGACGCGTCCGCCCGACGTCCTCGCGGACGCGGTCCACGTACCGCCCGACCGCGGGTGAGAGGTACGCGTCGACGACGGTGGTGTCGCCGCGTCCGATCAGCTTCATCAACGGACTGACCTCGTGTGACGTCGAGACCTGGGTGAAGCCCACCGAACGCGCGACGTCGGCGGCGAGCGTCTCGTGATCCGGATACCGGTAGCCGTGCACGAACACGATCGCCACCGACCGGAGGCCGGACGCGTGAGCGCCCCGGAGATCGTCTCGAAGGGCGTCCGCATCGAGCGGCGACAGCACGGCGCCCCCGGCGTCGATGCGCTCGCCGGCTTCCACGACGCGCGCGTACAGGGGCGACGGCAGGACGATGCGCCGGTCGAAGAGACGGGGCCGGTTCTGATACCCGATCCGGAGCGCGTCGGCGAACCCCCGCGTGATCACGAGCAGCGTGGGCTCGCCGCGCCGCTCCAGGAGCGCGTTGGTCGCGACCGTCGTGCCCATCTTGACCGCGTCGATCGCGTCGGTGGGAAGCGGATCGCGCGAACCGAGCCCGAGCAGTCGACGGATGCCCTCGAGCGCCGCGTCGGTGTAGCGGTCCGGGTTCTCGGACAGGAGCTTCATCGTGTGGAGCGACCCGTGCGGATCCCGGCCCACCACGTCGGTGAACGTGCCGCCGCGATCGATCCAGAACTGCCATCGGGGCTCCATCGTTCTCGTCGCTCCGGTCTCGCGTGGGCCCTGACGCTATCACGGAGCCCGATCCGTTTCTCCGTGAACTCGTGATGAAATCGTGAGGCGTCCGTGACGGAAGAACGCCGTGCCGTCCCTACAGTTCATTCGGGTCGCCGGAAACGACTCCGGCGACGAACCCCTTCGAACGAGGAGATCCAGCATGCGGAAGTCCATCATCCTGGCCGCCGTGGTCGCGATCCTGGGCATGTTTGCCACGGCCGACGCAACCCCTCCCATGGGCCAGCTCTATTTCGAGGGCACGATCGTGCGGACGCTGGTGCCCCCGGCGGCCATGACCCAGCCGGGCACCGATCCCCTGTACGTGATCATGGGCGGTGCCTCCGGTCAGCTCCCGGTGGTCGGCACCGCTCCGGGCGACCCGGACTACCGCGGCGGGCAGTGGGCCTTTCACTCGGTCACGTGGAACGTCGAGCCGTATCTGCTCGTGTCCGAGGAAGCCGTCCATGACGCGGCGGGTGCGGGAGACGTGACGATCGTCCGGGTGTACGAGAACGACTTCAAGTGCCCGGTTCAGCCATAGGCCCGAGATTCGAGACGTGACCGAGCGTGTCTCGGCCCGACGGTCGAGACGCCTCGGTCGATCCCCACGCCCGTACGGCAGGCTCAGCGTACGACCAGGATCGACGCCGTCCGGCTCTCGCGACCCGCGTCGAGCTGAAGGTAGTAGCGCCCCGATCCGAGCGGCTTGCCCGCCGCATCCGTGCCGTCCCATGAGATCGCGTGGGCGCGAGCCAGCTGGCGCTCGCCATCCACGAGCGTGCGCACGACGCGTCCGAAGACGTCGTACACGCGAAGCGTGACCCGGGCGTCCTCGAACAGCGAGTAGCGCACGCGCGACTCGGTGCGAAGGGGGTTGGGCAGCGCCTCGGCGAACGCGACCACGGAGGTCACCGGGCTGTACGGCGAGATCGGGATGTACCGGAGGATGTTGCGCGTGGGGTCGAAGCGAACCTCGGTCGCCTCGCGGTCGGTGAGACCCGTCGCGAGCACCTGGCGCGCGTTCGTGTCGACGACGATGCGGGTCGTGTCGCTGGCCGTGTCCACGATGTCGATCTGTACCGGCACGTCGAAGACCGATCGCTGGGGCTGCTTCTGCTGAATCCGGATCGTGTAGCGGTACTGGGGGCCCTCGGGAGCCGACGTCCACGTCATCGCGAAGTCGGGACGGCCGACGGTGTAGAGCCACTGCTCGACGAAGTCGCGCAGCTCCACACCGGAGACGCCCTCGGCCAGATCGATGAACTCGTCGGTGGACGTGTTTCCCGCCACGCGAGAACGCGCATGCTCGGACAGGACGTCGAAGAACGCAACCGTTCCGTCCGTCTCACCGAGGCTCGCGCGGAGCTTCCAGCGCAGCATGTGGAGCACCCAGGCGCCCTTTCGGTACGGCGTGGATCCGTACAGGGGATCGGGATCCCATATCGTGCCGAGGAAGCCGGAGTTGCGCGGCGGTGCGAACGCGTCGAACTCGCGCATCGTCTCCGCGTACGCGGAGTAGCCCCCGAGATGCTCCGCCCACAGCGCCTCGCAGTACGTGGCGAAGCCCTCGTTGAGCCACATGTCCCGCAGGTCGCGAAGCCCCACGGAGTCACCGAACCACTGGTGCGCGAGCTCGTGCACGAACACGTCCTCGCCCGGCGGATCGGACCCGTCGTCCGAGCCCTGCACGAAGCCGCCGCCCAGCGACACGCAGGTCTGGTGCTCCATCCCGCCCGACCAGGGGATCATGGCCATCGCGTACTTCTCGTCGCGAAACGGATAGGGTCCGAACAGCGACGAGTAGTAGGTGATCGCCTCGGGGATCCGCCGGAAGTCGGACTCGGCGGCGGCCCGCTTCTCGGGGTACACGAAGTACGTGAGCGGGATCGTGACCGGGCCCTCGCCGGGAACGTCCAGGATCATCGTCTCCTCGAAGACGTCGTAGTCGGAGATGGCCAGGCAGACGAGGTAGGGCACGATGGGATGTCCGTGCGACCAGCGATACGTCGTGCGGGCGCCGGCCAGGGGCTCGGTGGCCACGAGCACGCCGTTGGAGGCCACGACCAGTGGATCGTCCACCGTGATCGCCAGATCGATCGTGGCCTTGTCCTCCAGCTGCTCCTTGCAGGGCCACCACGCGCCCGATCGGTCGGGCACGCTCAGCGTGAAGATGACCGGACCCAGCGTGCCATCCTCCTGGACGCCGTGCGTGGACCAGTTGAAGGGCGGGGTCGCGACCGAGCCCCCGATGATGGGCGGGGTGCCGAGGTAGTCCACGGTGACGGAGAACACCTCCCCGGCCGCGACCGGGGTCTCCAGCGTGATCGCGAGCGCGTCGTCACGATGATCGTGGCCCGCGACGCCGTGCGAGCCGCTGGTGACGGCCTCGAGTATGTAGGCGTCGGCCAGATCGAGGACGACCTCGGAGAAGTCGTCCTCGAGCGCCCGTGCCGTGATCGTGACCGCACCGTCGATGTCGGTGGTGCCCACGTCGAGGGTGAGGTCGTAGTGCTGGACGTCGTAGCCGCGATCGTCCGCCGGATCGGGTGCGCGGTACGCGCCGCCGAGGAGCCGCTTGGCGCGCGCGCAGGTCTCGGCGCCGGAGACCCGGAACGGTGAGTCCGACGACACGTCGGGCGCCCACGCACCGGCGGACGCGATCGCGAGGGCCGTCGCGAGGCCCAGCGGCCTGAAGGCGCGCGAGCCGGGACTCGACCGCGGTCGCGTCTCTGACGCAGGAATGCGCATGTGATCCTCTCGGCGTGGAGGTCGGCTCGGGGCCACGGGCATCGGACGTCCCTCGGATGCGCGCCACCGGGCCAGCGTCGTGCGCGCGTCGACGGATCGAGTCTACGCGCGTGCGCGAGCGGAGGTCAAACCACCGAGTCGTCCGGCTGGCCGGGAGGAGGCCGGCTAGCGTCGGAGCGAGGTCGCGATCGATGCGCCGACGGCCTGACGGGCGGGCACCACCGCGGCCAGCGCGCTCGCGAGCGGGGTCAGCGCGAGCGCGGCGCCGATCAACCAGAACGGGATTTGAAAGGACGGCGCGGTGCCGAGGATCGGCGTGAGCGGACCCGCCAGGAGCAAGGCACCGAGCCAGAGCACGATCGCGCCGATCGCGAGGGCGAACACCGCGCTGAGGAGCCCGGACAGCGAGGCCTCGGCGACCAGGATCCCGGCGAGCACGCCCTCGGACATCCCCACCGCGCGAACGACGCCGAGCTCGTACTGCCGCTCGCGTACGACGAGATGCATCGTGTTCGCCATGTTCATCAGCGAGAGCGCGACCACGGCGATGCCCACCGCGGTCAGCATCAGGATGACGACGGTCACCGCCTGGCCGACCTGGCGTCCCAGGTACGCGTCCGGCGCCAGCTCCAGGCCCAGATCCGACGCCGCGGTCTCGATGGCCGTGAGGTCGCCGGGCTCGCGAGCCTCGATGATCGCCGCGTCGTAGCCACCTCCCAGATCCTCGTCGTCGGATTCGAAGCGCTCGGCGTAGTGACGCACGACGCCGAGCGGAACCCCGAGCGCGAGGGCATCGACCTTGTCGGAGAAGCCGCAGATGACGGCGGGGCGAATCTCGCGTCCGCTCTCGGTACCCCCGAGAAACGACGACCCCAGATCCAGCGAGAGCGTCTGGCCGATGATCGCGCCCTCGGTGAGCTGGGGCAGGCCGTTCGCGCGGGCGAAGCCGACGTTGTACGCCTGGAGCACCTTTCGCGAGAGGAGAATCGGCACCGCGCCGGTGTCGCGCGCGGCGAACGTGTACGCGGGATCGGCCTCCCTGGCGACCCAGGCCGGGTCGACCCCCTGGAGCGGCGCGTCGGTGCCGTAGGTCGAGCCCAGGAGCTCGCCCTCGATCGAGACCGGAAAGTGTGCGTAGGCGATCGGATAAACGGCCTCGACCTCGGGCATGTCCGCCAGGCGGTCCAGCGCCGCGGGGTCGAGCGCGCCGCCGCCCATCGCCGCGGACCGCCCGAGGCGGAGCACGCCCACCTCCATCACGCGGGGCTGCACCTTGAGCTGGGTGATGGGTAGCGTACCCAGGAGGTCGGTCAGGAGGGTGTCGCGCAGTCCGAGCCCCGCCGCCACAAAGAGGACCACCAGGAGCACGCCCAGGCTCAGCCCGACGTTGGCCGCAATCAGACGGCGCCGCGTGCCGCGGTTCAGGAGCGCGAACAGCGTGACCAGGTTACGACGCATGCGCGATCCGTCCGTCCTCGAGCGTGAGCTGCCGGGCGGCGCGCGTGATCACGCGGCTGTCGTGCGTGGCGATCATCAGCGTGGCGCCGTCCGCTGCGCAGTAGGCCAGCAGCATGTCCGTGATGCGCCGGGCGTTCTCGTCGTCCAGGTTGCCGGTGGGCTCGTCCACGAGCACGAGGCCGGGCTTTCCCACGAGCGATCGCGCCGTGGCGACCCGCTGGCGCTCGCCGCCGGAGAGTCGCTCCACGCGGGTGTCGGCCTTGTGGGCGAGCCCCATGGCATCGAGCAGCTCGGCCGCCCGGCCGCGTCTCGCGGCGGCCGGGACGTCGGACCGGAGGAGCAGCGGGATCATCACGTTCTCGCCGGCGGTGAGCCCGTGGATGAGGTTCGCGTCCTGAAACACGAAGCCGATGCTGTCGTTGCGAACACGCGCGCGCTCGGCCGGCGAACGGCTCCATACGGGCTCACCGTCGAGGAGCACACGACCGCGAAACGCCGGCTCGAGCCCGCCGACGACGTTCAGGAGCGTCGTCTTCCCCGACCCGGAAGGGCCGACCAGCGCCACGAGCTCGCCTGCCCCGATGGAGGCCGAAACGCCACGGAGCACGTCCACCGTGCCGTCGGCGGTGGCCACGCTCACGGCCAGGTCGCTGACGTCGACGCGAACGCCCATGGCACCGGTCCTCACGACTGGATGCCCGAGGCCGTGACGGCGTCGATCACCCGACCCCAGAAGTCGGGCGTGTCCGCGGCGAGACGCACGTGACCCTCGAAGCCCAGATCGGAGATCCGAGCCGTGATCGCGATCTCGTCGACGAGATCCGACGCCTCCTCGAGCGTGTCCCCGAGGGGCATCCCCTCGAGAAGGCCGGAGAGCGGGCCCACGATCGCGCCCAGGCGCGCCGTCGCCGAGAGGAGCGCGCCCGTCTCGATCGCCTGGCGCACGTGGGGATCGGTCACCGCGGGCACGAAGCTGGATCCGCCACGCACGATGGAGGCAAAGCGATCCGCCGTCGTGGTCAGGATCGCCCGGTCGTCGAACACGCCGGTGCACAGCTGGATGAACGGCGGCAGCCCGAACGCATGGCACGGGATCCCCTCGATCTGGATCTCGTCGATGCCGGCGGTCGAGCCGAGGATCGGCAGGATGATCGGGTCGTCCCGGAGCGAGGTCACGAACGTGTCGAGCCGCTGCCGGAACGCGTCGGACTCGGCCACCTCGGCGAAGACGACGATGTCGGTCCCGGTCAGGCTCAGCTTGTTCACGAGGACGCCCGACCGGCCGTTCACGTCCCCCAGGAAGCCCTCGAAGGCCGTCCACAGGCGGACGCCGAGCTCCTCGTTCGCGGGATCGGCCGGCGTGTTCTCGGAGCCTCCGTCGAGCCAGGTGCGGATCGCGTCGCCGTTCGCGTTGGCCACGAACACGGCGATCGGGCGACCCGGGATGTCGGCGGTGATCGGCGGGGTGCTCCGGGGAGCGGCCACGATCGTCCGGACCGGATGGTCGGCCGGAAGCCGCGACCGGCCGTCGATCGCGATTCCGGTGGGGCTCGCGGTGAGCGCGATCACCACCCCCTCGTGCCGGCCCAGGGGGCCGGTCACGAACGGCAGCACCTCGGTGATCGTGTGGGGGAGCGCGTCGATGAGGGGCAGCGATCGAGCGCCGTCTCCCGAGCCCGGTGCGAACACGACGACGTCGGGGGATCCCCCGAGCGCACCCCGGAGCTCGGCCAGGGCCACCGATCCCCCGGCGCTGGCGTCGGGTGTCCCGGTGATCAGTCGCTTGCAGAGCCCGAGCCGCACGTCACGCCGCGAGACGCCGGACACGACGACGAGGTGCCCCGCGTAGCTCAGGGTGGACGTCTGCGCGCGATCGGCGTCGTGGACCGGGACGCCACGAACGACCTCGCCGGCGGTCAGCGTGGCCCCGCGGCGCGCCAGCCGGGCGCCGGTGGCCTCGCGCAGGGCCGTCACGTCGCCGGGCAGGACGAGTGCGGTGGCGCCCCTGGGCTCGCTCAGGAAGCCGACCACGATCGGCGCGTCGACGTCGAGCCCGGCGGCGCGCGCCGCGGCCAGATCGGACGGATCGAATCCCAGCTGATCGGCGAACCCGCCGGTGAGCGGTGTCATGACCGCGCGATGATGGGCACGAAGGGAGTCCAGGTCGAGGTGGGTGTGAAGGGTCGCGAGGCTCTCGATCGAGACGATCGCATCGCAATCGGCGGGCAGCAGCTCGGATCCGTGCTCGACCGGACGATCCACCAGTGACGGGGCGCAGCCCGCCAGCGCGACGGCGACCGTGCCGGCGAGGAGGCGAGCGATCGCCGGGGACGCGTGTGTTCTCATCGGGCCTCCTGAACGGGACGGGACGAGTCAGCGCACGCTCGCGCGCCGTGCGTGCAGGCGGCGCGCGCGCTCTCTCGCGGCCGGCATTCTATCAGCGCCCGTGCCCGCGGCAACCCGCCGAGTCGCCAAACCGGAGGGCGCACGTCGATCGTCCACCGAGAGACGTGCGGGCGCATCATTTTGTTACGCCGACCGGGCGACCCTGCGCCGGACGCGCCGTCGACCGCCACGTCCGAAAACGACGGTTGAGCGCCGAACGCTCTGCTATAACCGGGACATGACGAACGCACGCCACACGACGACCCCGCGCACGTCCCGACCGCCGGATCCGGCGGAGCTGGACGCGGATCGCTGCTACGCGGCCCTCGCGAGCCGCGATTCGCGCTTCGACGGTCGGTTCGTGGTGGGGGTCCGGACCACCGGTGTGTATTGCCGGCCGATCTGTCCGGCGCGAACGCCGGCGCCCGAGAACGTGCGGTTCCTGCCGAGCGCGGCCGCCGCCGAGGCGGCCGGTTTCCGGCCGTGTCGCCGGTGTCGACCCGAGACGAGCCCCGGCAGCCCCGCGTGGCGGGGAACCGACGCCACGGTGCGACGGGCGAGCGCCCTCATCGCCGACGGCTTCCTCGACTCCGGTCGCGTGACGGATCTGGCCGATCGCCTCGGCATCGGCGAGCGCCACCTGCGGCGGCTCTTCGAGCAGCACGTGGGAGCCTCGCCGGGTGCACTGGCACGCAGCCAGCGGGCCCATCTCGCGCGGTGCCTCCTCGACGACGCATCCCGCTCGGTGGCCGACGTGGCCGCGCTGGCCGGGTATCCCAGCCCTGCGCGACTGACCGCCGACATGAAGCGGGTGTTCGGGACCACGCCGTCGCACATGCGACGCGCCGGCCCCCTGCGCGAGCCGGGCGAGGGGCTCTCGGTACGGCTGCCGGTCCGGACTCCGTTCGACTGGAACGCGATGCTGGCCTACTGGCGCCCGCGCGCGATCGCCGGCGTCGAGCACGTGGACGGCGACACCTATCGCCGCGTCGTGGGAGTCGACGGCCGGCGAATCCCGATCTCGGTCACGGTCGTGCCCGCGGGCGAGCCCCGGGGGGCGGCCGGGCGCTCGTCGCTCGAGCTCCGTGTGCCGTCGGACGTGGGCGCATCGCTGGCCCGGGTGATCGAGCGCGTCCGCGTGGCGTTCGACACCCGCGCCAACCCGGTGGCGATCGAGGATCATCTCGGTGGCTGCGCGTTCCTGGGGCCCCTGGTCGCACGCGCCCGAGGCATGCGCGTGCCGGGAGCGTTCGACGGCTTCGAGCTCGCGGTCCGTGCGGTGCTGGGACAGCAGGTGTCCGTGGCCGGGGCGACGACCCTGGCCGGGCGTCTGGTGTCGGAGCTGGGCGCGCGGCTGGGAGAACCCGATGCGGCGGGCGCGATCACGCACGCGTTTCCGTCTCCGGAGGTCGTGGCCGGCGCCGACCTCGCCCGGCTCGGGATGCCCGGCCGGCGGGCCGAGGCGATCCGGGCGCTGGCGCGCGGGGTGTGTGAGGGGCGCCTGCGCCTGGAGTGGGGCGCCGATCCGGAGGCCCTGACCGCGGCGCTGATCGACATCCCGGGGATCGGTCCCTGGACGGCCGGCTACGTCACGATGCGCGTGGCGGGCGACCCGGACGCGTTTCTTCCGGGAGACCTGGGCGTGCGCAAGGCCGTGCGCCGGCGCTCGGTCGAGCTCGATGCCGGTGGCCCCCCCGCGCCCGATGGACTTCCCCGGCCGAGCGAGATCCTCTCGCTCGCCAGCCGATGGCGACCGTGGCGCGCGTACGCGGTCATGATTCTCTGGCACAGTCTGGGAGACTGACGCATGACGACGACGATCCACCATCACGAGCTCACGGCGCCGCCCGGAACGATCGGCGTGGCCGTGCGAGACGACGTTCTGCTCGCGATCGAGTTCGGCGCCGACAGAGCCGCCATGCAGGCCGCGCTGGAACGGCGACTGGGGCCCTGCCGGCTCGTCCCCGGCCCCGACGACTCCCCCGTGGTCCGCGCGATCGCGCGCTACCTGGAGGGCGATCTGAGTGCGATCGAAGGCCTCGCGTGCGACGCCGGCGGCACGCCGTTCCAGACGCGCGTGTGGGCCGCGCTTCGCGACATCCCCGCCGGCGAGACGCGCAGCTACGGCGAGCTGGCCGCGATCCTGGGACGTCCCGGTGCCTCTCGCGCCGTCGGTCGCGCCAACGGGCAGAACCCGATCCCGATCGTGGTGCCGTGTCACCGCGTGATCGGCGCGGACGGAACACTGACCGGGTTCGGCGGCGGGCTCGCCTGGAAGAAGTGGCTGCTCGAGCACGAGGGGCTCGTCGTGGCCGAGCAGATGCGTCTGGTGTAGACGGCGGTCTCCTCGACTCCGGGCCACGCGTGCCCGTCGCGCGAGACGCCGCTGCACGCTTCACCCGCGGGGCGCTAGCGAGTCTCGTACGTGAGGTGCTGGTACACCTCGGAGAAGCGCGTGCCGGGTCGGTTCAGCTCGGCGAACCGTCCGATCCCGGCCACCCGCCCGCGATCGACGAACACGATCTGATCGGCACGCTCCAGCGTCGCGCGGCGGTGGGTGACCACGATGGTCGTGCATCGCGGCAGGTCCGCGAACACCGACGACCACACGCGCGCCTCGGTCTCCGCATCCAGGCTCGACGTGCAGTCGTCGAGGAGCAGCACGTCCGGGCGAGCGACCAGCGCGCGCGCGAGGGCGACCCGCTGCTTCTGCCCGCCCGACAACCGGAGTCCCCGGGCACCGACCGGTGTTTCCACGCCGCGCGGCCAGGCCGTCAGGTCGGGTCGTAGCCCCGCGGCGTCGAGCGCGTGCTCCACGTCGTCGTCACCGATCCACTCGCGTCCGAAGTGCACGTTCTCGCGGACGGTCGTCGAGAACAGGAGCGGCTCCTGCGGGACCCATCCGAGGTGCGCGCGCAGCTCGTGCGTCGGCCACTCCCGGACGTCACGGCCGTCCACGAGCACCGCGCCTCCCGTCACCTCCAGGAGACGCGGCACGAGGGCCAGGAGCGTGGTCTTTCCCGACCCGACCTCGCCCGCCACCGCGGTCAGGGTTCCCGGCGTGGCGTCGAACGACACGCCGGCCAGCACGTCGCCCACCGCGTCCGGAAACCCGTAGCGAACGCCCTCGAAGCGGACGACGATGCCGCCCTTCGAGGTCGGGATGCTCAGGGACTCCCGGGCCAGCGTGGCGTCGGGGCGCTCGGCCTCGGGGCTGGCGCGGTGCCGATCGGTCACGTCGGGCTCTGACAGCTCGAGCTCCGAGACGCGGGAGACGCTGACCGCGCTGACGCGCCCCCGGACCAGGAACTGGCCAACGTCGAACATCGGGAAGACCAGGAGCAACACGTACTCCTGGAACGCGACCAGCTGTCCGATCGTGATCTCGCCCCGCATCGCGCCGAGCCCGCCGGCCAGGAGCACCCCGACGATCGCGAACTGCCAGATGTGTCCCCAGAGCGAATCGATGACCGACTGCCAGCGAACCGCACCCAGCTCGGCGGCCCGCTGCGCGTCGACCCGACGCGCGATCTCCTCGCGCTGGTGATGCTCGCTCGCGAAAGCCTTCACCACGCGGATGCCGCTGAAGACGGTCTCCAGCGAATCGTTCATGCGCGAGATCGACGCCTGCACGGCGCGGAAGTGCGCGTCGAGCCGGGTCGCGGTCAGAAAGAAGATCGCGATCAGGATCGGTAGGGGACCGGCCGTGTAGAGTGTGAGGCCCTCGTCCAGGTGAAGCATCATCACCAGCCCGAACACGATCAGGATCGACGCCTCGATGAGACGGAAGAGCCCGCTGCACATGAACCACGAGAGCTTGTCCGACACGTCGTCGGTGAGGCGGGTCACGATGTCCCCGGTGCGAAAGCGTCGGAAGAACCCGGGTCCCATGCGAAGCACGTGCTCGAACCCGCGTTGGCGAACTCCGTAGTCGAACCGGATGTTCAACCGCGCGCGCGAGCCCTGGAGCCACAGGTACAGCCCGAAGTGGACGAGGCCGACCAGCGCGAGCAGGCCGACGCCGCTCAGGATCGGGCGCATCGTTCCGGACGCGGCCACCGAGTCCACCACCCGCTGGATGAACAGCGGCTGGACCACGAGGAGCGCGGCGTTGATCACCGAGAGCACCACCAGCAGCGGAACCTCGCGGCGGTAGGGCTTCCAGTGATCGTGGATCCACCCGAGCTGTGACAGAAGCCCGATGCGGCGTGCCCCGCTCTCAGCCGGCACGTCCGGCCTCCAGGAGCTGAAGCGTCGCCAGCCTGCGATAGAGCGGGTTCTCCTCGACGAGCGTCTCGTGACGCCCGATGGCCACGACGCGACCGGCATCCAGCACGAGGATGCGATCGCACTCCCGCACGGTGGCCAGCCGATGGGCGATGATCACGGCGGTGCGCCCACGGAGCGCGCGGGTCAGGCTCTCGGTGATGAACGCCTCGGTCGCCGGATCGATCGCGCTCGTGGCCTCGTCCAGGATGATCAGCTCGGGATCGCCCGCGATCGCGCGCGTGAACGAGATCAGCTGGCGCTCGCCCATCGACAAGTTGGCGCCCCGCTCGGAGAGGTCGGTCTCCCACCCGCCGGGGAGGCGGGCCACGAGCTGATCGGCCATCGTCGTGCCCGCGGCGCGGGCCAGTGCCTCCTCGTCCAGCGCGCGGCCCAGGAGCACGTTGTCGCGAAGCGAGCCGGGGAACAGGTACACGTCCTGGAGCACGAGCCCCACGTGGCGGCGAAGATCGTGCTGCGTCAGCTCACGCACGTCCACGCCGTCGATCGTGACCCGGCCGCGCTGGGGATCGTAGAAGCGCAGCAGCAGCGAGACGATCGTGGACTTGCCCGCTCCCGTCGGTCCGACCACCGCCCAGCGTTCGCCGGAGCGGATCTCGAACGACACGTCCTCGAGGATCCACGGCCCCTCGCCGTAGCGGAACCAGACGTTCTCGAACCGGATGGACGTGCGAAGCCCGGGCCAGGGGACCGGCGTCACCGGGTCGGACACGTCGATCGGCTCGGTCAACAGGAGGAGAATCCGCTCGCTCGCCGCCAGGGCGCGCTGCATCGTCGCGAGCTGCTCGGAGAGCCGGAAGATGGGCTCGAAGAAGCGCCGCACGTAGCTCATGAACATCACGAGCGTCCCGATCGTCACCAGGCCCTGGAGCGACCACCAGCCGCCCAGCCCCAGGATGAGCACGAACGCGAGCGTCCGGGTCAGGAAGATGTCGTTCATCCAGAGCGTGTGGTTCCAGGCGCCCTTCCAGCGCGCCTCGTACGCGCGGCGGTTGATCTCGCGGAACCGGGTGACGGCCCACTGCCGGCGCTCGAACGCGCGCAGCACCGGCATTCCCTGGACGAACTCGGCCAGGCGTCCCGAGACGTCGGCCATGTGTCGCCGGGCATCCAGGAACGCGGCGTGGGTGCGGCCGCGGAAGTACAGTGTGATGCCGATCATGATCGGGAAGATCACGCCACACGTCAGGGTCAGGCGCGCGCTGACGGTGAACATGACCACGAACATCGCGATCATGAGGAAGAAGTCGCCGACGAGCAGCACCGTGGCCGACGTGAAGAGGAGGCGTAGCGCGTCGGTATCGCTCTCCACACGCGCGATCAGCTTGCCGGGGGACTGCCGGTCGTAGAACCGCAGCGGGAGGTGCATGAGGTGGTCGAACAGGCGGCGCTTGAGCCGTGCGATCATCGCCTGTCCGGTCCACTCGAGCCAGATTCGCATCGCGTAGGCCACGGCCAGATGCGCGACCAGGACCCCGCAATACAGGACGACGGTTCGGGTCAGCCCCGTCGCGTCGCGGGACGCGATGTCCACGTCGATCGCCCGCTTGACCAGGACGGGACCGAGGACGGTCAGGATCGACGCGAGGATCAGGAGCGCGAGGGCACCCAGGAAGTGCGGGAGGTGGGGGCGGAAGATCGGCCACAGGCCATGGACGATGTCGCGGCGGTCGAGCCGGCGTTCGGGGAGGCTCTCGACGCCGTCGGCCATGCCGGGCTCCTTCGCTGAATCGAGACGCAATGCGCCCCGGAGCGGGAACACGGCTCGCGGCCGGCCAGCGCCTCCGAGAGCGCGGCCCGGCACGATAGCGTCTCGTCGGCTTTTGTGTCAACGCGGCCCGGCCAGGGGTCGTCCGCGTTCGCTGCGATCAGGCGACCGCGAAGAAGTCCCGTCCCTCGAGGTAGCCGCGGGCGGCGACCCGTCGACGGATCAGCGTCCGGGCCATCCGTGAGCCCACGGCCGCGAGCACGACCGCGTGACCCGGGGCGGCGAGGGCGTCGGGCGCCAGGATCGGGCGCCCCCGCCGGGTACGACCGATCTTCTTCGGATCGATGTCGACGTAGGCGTCGATGGCGACCCCTTCCAGGACGAGAAGGCGCCCCAGGCGGCGTCCGATCTGCCCGGCGCCCCACACGATCGCGGGTCGCGCGGAGAGCGGACCGATCGCCAGGTAGCGTGCCTTCGTCCGGAGGAAGCTCTCGACGCTGTAACGGGGGTGCGTGCGCGAGTGTCGATCCGGCCGGTCCCGCCAGAAGTGGAGCACGCGGGGGACCTTCGCGAAGCGCCGGCCGGCGAGGTGCAGGCGCAGCCAGAGATCGTAGTCCTCTGGCCGACCGACGTCCCGGTAGCCGCCGATCTCCAGCAGCAGGTCGCGCCTCAGAAACGCCGTCGGATGGGGGATCGGGCTCTCGACGTAGATCTCGCGCGCGATCTCGGCCGGCTCGGTCAGCGCGTTGAGCCAGCGTTCGTAGATGCGGTAGCCTTCCCGGACATCTTGCCGTGGGAAGCTCTCGACACACGTCCCCACGACGTCCACGTTTCCTCGCACGTGAAAGAACCTATGCTGCAACGCCAATCGGTCCGGGTGTGCGACGTCGTCCGCGTCCATGCGCGCCACGAACGGTGCCCGGGCGGCCTCGACACCGGCGTTCAACGCGTCGATCAGCCCGGCACCGGGGTTGTCGATCACGCGCACGCGGGCGTCTCGTGCCCGGTGCGCGGCGGCGCGCTCGCGCGAGCCGTCGCGCGAGTGATCGTTCACGATCAGAAGCTCGACGGCGCGGAAGCTCTGGGACAGGATCGACCCGACGGCAGCGTCCAGGGTGGAGGCGCCGTCTCGCACGGGCATCACGACCGAGACCTCGGGTCGCGCGGGCGCGTCGGTCGGCATCGGGGTCACGTCCTTCGTGGTGCGTGGCGGTGCGCGCACGACCGGCGGAGCGTCGCGTGATGCGGGAGCACGAGGCCACGCCGGCCGGGGTTCTCGTGAGGCCGATGACCGTGCTCGCCGGCGCACAGGGGGTGCTCGTGCTCGCGCTCGCCGCGGCGCTGGCGTTCCACGAGATCATCAGCCGCGATCTCTGGCTGCACCTCTCGGCCGGCCGATGGATCCTAGCGCACGGAACGGTGCCGCGCGAAGACGTGTTCAGCTTCACCGCCGCCGGACACCGCTGGATCGACCTACACTGGGGCTATCAGCTTCTGGTGACCGCGGCGTTTCGCCTCGGTGGAGCCGTGGGCATCCAGGTGTTGCATGCCGCGGCGTTCCTCGGCACGTGGGGCGTGATCGCGCGCCTGGTGGCCCGGCGGGGCGGCGGTGGGGCCGCGTGGATCGTCGCTCTGGTCGCGCTGGTCGCCGGCTACGAGCGCGTCCTCTGTCGCCCCGAGCTCTTCACCGCCCTCTTCCTCGTGGTGACGTGGTGGCTGACCGATCGCGTGCTCGCCGGAGAGCGCGTCGGCCCCGCGTGGCTCCTCGTCCAGGTGCTCTGGGCCAACATGCAGGGGCTGTTCATTCTCGGCCCCGCGCTGGTCGGCGCGCGCGCGGTCGGGGCCGCCGGGGATCGCCTGGTGGCCCGGCGGAGCGCGCGAGGGGGAGCCGGGGGCGTCCCCGGGGCGACCGAGGTCCTGGGCGCTCCCGTCCGGCGCCTCGCCGCAGGTGCGGTGCTGATGCTCGCCGTCTCGGTCGCGACGCCCTATCACGTGCACGGCGTGTGGCTACCGTTCCGGCTGATGACACAGGTCGGGGGCGAGAGCGTGTACGCCGGCGTTCTGGGCGAGCTGCTCTCGCCGTTCGTCGAGTCGCCGATCGGGTGGGTCCTGGTGGCTCTCGCGGCGCTCTCGGCGCTGGCGTGGCTCCTTGATCCCGGGCGTCGCGTCGCCGATCTCGTCCCGCTGGCTGCGTTCGCGATCCTGGCGTTCTCCGCGCGACGCAA
Source organism: Candidatus Eiseniibacteriota bacterium (assembly GCA_965224245.1). Lineage (GTDB taxonomy): Bacteria > Eisenbacteria > RBG-16-71-46 > CAZAMP01 > CAZAMP01 > CBDCYW01. The sequence goes on from OZ245046.1 coordinate 645,314, forward strand.
CGCGCTGCTCTTCGCCCTGGTCGCCGTGATCCCGACGATCCCGAGCCTTCACCGGGTGATGGTCGAGCGGGGCGGCGGCCGACTCCGGTGGCTCCAGGTTCCGGTCGGGGTCGCCGGCGTGCTGATCGGGGGGATCCTGACGCTCGCGGTCGTCGGGGGACGGTTCTATCACGAGCTGCGCTCCCCGAAGTCCACCGGCCTCGGCTTCTCCGAGCGCGCGTACCCACGCGAGGCGACACGGTTTCTGTCCACGATGGCGCCCGGAGGCCGCGTATTCAACGAGATCGGTGACGGAGACTATCTCATCTGGCACCTGACACCGGCGTGGACGATCGCGTTCGACGGGCGGGCGGAGGTGTACGGAGAGACCGTCGGCCACGCGCTTCTCCCGCTGTACCAGAGCCCCGAACGACTGACTGAGTTCGCGCGGGCGAACGACGTCCACCACGCGCTCCTGGACGTATCCACCCCGATGGGACGCAATCTCGCGGTGGGTCTGGCGCGCACCGACGCCTGGCATCTTCGCTACCTCGACGACCGCGGGGCGATCCTGACCGACGAGCCCGGCGCCTCGTCTACGGTGATGCCCCGCTCCCCGGCGTCGACGAGCGTGCCGCCGCCGAGCCGCCGCAGCGCACTCGCCTGGCGAGTCGACTTCCCGTGGCGCGAGGAGCGGCTGGCCCGGGCTCAGGCGGCGTTCGGGCTCGGGGAGGCCGCTCTGGGCAGCTACGCCGAGGCGCTTCGCCGGTACCCGCACTCGGCCGATCTGTACGCCGACTTCGGCGCCACGCTCCTGACCGTGGGACGCCTGAACGAGGCCATGTCCGCGTTCTCGGCGGCGCTCACGCTCGACGGCGATCACGACGCGGGAGCGGCGGGCCGAGCGATCGCGCTCGAACGCCTGGACGGGCCGGCGGCCGCGATCGGGTGGCTCGAGCCGTGGTGCGCGTCGCGGCCGCGGGCCGAGGCCGCCTGGACCACGCTGGCGGGCGTCGAGGGACGATCGGGCGACGTGACCGGTGCGATCGAGACGCTCCGCACGGCCTATGGGCGCATGCCCGACGTCGTCGTGCCGCTCGCGACCACGCTCGCGCGCCTGGGACGGGTCGACGAGGCGCGGGCACTCCTGGAGACGCACCTGAGCCGACATCCGAAGGATCGCGCCGCCCGCGCGCTCGCGGTCCGGCTCGCACGACCCGGGAGGTAGCGCCGTGCCGCACGACGAGCCGACAGCAGAACGAGGGCGTCGGGCGTCCGGGGTCCGCCTGTCCGGGTCCGATCGGCGACGGCTGGTCGGCGACCGCGCGGATCTGGATCGGCTGCTCGTCCCCGAGCCCGACACGCCGCCCGGCGAGTTCGATCCCCGGTCGCTGTTCGCGAACGATCGGCCGATCGAGCTGGAGATCGGCTGCGGTAAGGGTGCGTTCCTGGCCGCGATGGCGAGCACGTACCCGGACGTCAATCTGATCGGGGTGGAGCTCGCCGCGCCGTTCGCGCGGGCGGCGGCCCTGCGCATGCGACGGCGATCGTTCGACGACGTCCGGGTGATGTGCGGCGACGCCGGACGCCTCGTCCGCGAGACGCTGCGCGCGGACTCGGTGAACGCGGTGCACGTGTTCTTCCCCGATCCGTGGCCGAAGAAGAGGCACCGCAAGCGGCGGATCTTCACCGCGAGCTTCCTGGACGGGGTGGCGCGCGTGCTCGTACCGGACGGCATGCTCTGTCTGGCCACCGACGTGCCGGACTACTACGCGAGCATGCGCGAGCTCACCGACGCCGATGGGCGGTTCGAGCGTCTCACGGCCTTCGAGTGGCGCTCGGGCGGGATCACGAACTTCGAGCGGAAGTACCTCGACGCGGGGCGGACGAGCTTTCGCGCCACGTACCGCAAGCGGTCGGTGGAGGGGAGCTGGCGACGGCTGTAGCCGGCGCTCCCGCGTTCGCGGCCGGCCGTGGTCGCCCGGCGCCCCCCGGCGGACGCTCCGGGACACCCGCGGCCTCCGGGACACCGGCGGTCGTCAGGACTCCGGGGGGGATCCGGCGAGGGGACCGCCGGCGACGGCCGGCAGCATCCCGCCCCACGTCCGGCGGCGAGCGTTCCGAGCCACGCCCGCCGCCGGCGGTGGTTTGTCTTCGTGGAACCTCGACCGTATACTGAGACTTACAAGCTCGACACCGCACGCTCCCATCTACCCGCGAAAGGCGTTCACCGTTGGTCGGTCGAAACATCTCGCTGCTTGCGATCGCCGTCGCCCTCGTGCCCACCCACCGGGTGGAGGCAGAGGACGGTGTGTTTCTCCTGCATGTGGCGCCCGCGTCGTTCAGCGCATGCGAGTCCTTCGAGGACGCGACGGCATCGTGCCGGGACATCGTGACGTCCACGGATGGCTCTTCCGATTCGTTCGTGTGGCTCCTCGCGTCCGACCCCGGCGGTGAGATCGGGGGTGCACAGTTCGGGATCACGTACGAATCGAGCGTGAGCGTGGCAACGTGGACGCTCTGCACCGGTGGTTCCCAGATCCCGGACGACGGGTGGCCGGGCCCCGGCGCCGGCAACGCCGTCACGTGGGCGGACGGCTGCACACGGACCGGCGGGGCCGACATGGCCAAGATCGGCTTCTTCTATGTCCCCGGCGGCTCGGCCGGGACGATGCAGGTCATCGCAGATCCCCGGGTCGACCAGGCGCTGTTCGCCGATTGCGATGAGGTGGACGTCGTGAGTTACGAGGTGTGCAACGTCCACGGCAAGGTGGCGATCGGCGGCGGCAGCGGCTACGTTCCGCAGAACTGCCTGTGCGCCGGGCCGCTCATCGAGGAGCGCACCTGGGCCACGATCAAGAGCACGTATCGCGATTGACGCCCGGTCGCCGCGTCGGTCTCTCACCGCCGGCCGGCGTAGGGTCACGTTTCCTCCTCCCGCCTCGCGTCGAAACTTGCTACCTTACCCCGACTTTGAAACCGCCCGACGTTCGTTGGCTGCATTCCAACGCGCGCTCGCGCCCTCGAGCCACGAGTTTCAATCGACGTGACGCCCCCACCCGAAAGCGCTTCGGGACCGACGAGGCCCTGGTCACGCCGCCCGCGCGCCCGGCTCCGCCAGCTCTTGTTCACGCTCAAATCGAGCCAGCAGTCGTTCATGATCGTGGCCGCCGTGCTCCTCGGGGTGGCCGGTGGGTTCGGGGCGATCGGCTTCCGGCACGCGATCGACTACGTCCAGGGCCTCGTCTGGCCCGATCCCGACGGTGGTGGAGACGGCACGATCGCCCGCGTGACGGCCGCCGGACCGTGGCTCCGGGTGCTCGTCCCGACCGTGGGCGGGCTGATCGTGGGCTGGCTCGTGCACGCGTTCGCGCGCGAGGCCAAGGGGCATGGCGTGCCCGAGGTCATGGAGGCGGTGGCCGTGCGCGGAGGCGTGATCCGTCCCCGCGTGGCGGCGGCCAAGCTGACCGCGTCGGCGGTCACCATCGGCACCGGCGGATCCGCCGGGCGCGAGGGCCCCATCATCCAGATCGGATCGGCGATCGGCTCCGCCCTCGGTCAGCTTCTCCGGGTGTCGTCGGCCCGGCTGAAGACGTTCGTGGCCTGCGGCGCCTCCGCCGGGATGGCGGCCACCTTCAACGCACCGATCGCGGCGGCCCTGTTCTCGGGCGAGATCATCCTAGGGAACTTCGGCGCGGCGCAGTTCGGCCCGATCATCATCTCGTCGGTCGTGGGGACGGCGGTCGCACGCTCGGCGTTCGGGAACGAGCAGACGTTCCAGATCCCGATCGAGTACCACTTCGCCAGCCCGTACGAGCTCCTTCCGTACGCGCTGCTGGGGGTGTTCGCGACCCTGGTCGGCCTCTTGTTCGTGTCGGTTCTGCACCGGTGCGAGGGCGAGTTCGCGCGGCTGCGGGTCCCCGAGTGGACCAAGCCGGGGCTGGGTGGCCTCGTGCTCGGGCTCGCCGCGCTCGTGTCGCCGAAGATGATGGGCGTCGGCTACGACCTGATGTTCTCCGCCCTGCGCGGTGAGATGGGTGGCGCGATCATGCTCGCGCTCCTGTTCACGAAGATGCTGGCCACGTCGGTCACGCTGGGATCGGGCGGATCGGGTGGCGTCTTCGCCCCGTCGCTCCTGCTCGGAGCGCTGACCGGCGGCGCCGTGGGGAGCCTGGCCGGGTACGTGCTGCCGGACAACCTGGTCGCAGCGCCCGGCGCGTACGCGCTCGTGGGCATGGGCGCGGTCGTGGCCGCCACCACGCACGCCCCGATCACGGCCATCGTGATCCTGTTCGAGATGACCGGCGCCTACGAGATCATCCTGCCGCTGATGATCGCGTGCACGATCGCGACGCTCCTGGCCATGCGACTCCGCCGCGAGTCGATCTACACGATCAAGCTCTCGGACCGCGGCCGCAAGATCCGCTTCGGACAGGAGGTCAACGTCCTGAAGGCGCTCGACGTGCGCGGTGTCATGAAGCCCGATCAGTACGAGGTGATCAAGGAGCACACGCCGCTGGACGAGCTGATCGCGCTGATGGTGTCCAGCCCGCACGCCTACTTCTACGTGCTCGACGGCGACGAGCGGCTGACCGGGGTCCTCTCCGTGCACGACATCCGCAAGATCCTGGATGTGGGTGACGTCGGCCCGCTGCTGATCGCGGCCGACATCGCGCGCGAGCACGTCATCAAGGTGCGCGACACCGACACGCTCGACGTCGTCATGCGGCACTTCGGGCGCGAGAGCATCGACGAGCTGCCGGTGGTCGACGCCGCCGACGAGTGGCGGCTCATGGGGACCGTCCACCGACGCGACGTCATGAACGCGTACAACCGCGAGATGTTCCGGCGCGACATGGCCGGCGAGATCGCGGGCGATCTGCCGCACACGCGGGTCCCGGCGGTCGTCGAGATCGCCGGCGGGTTCGGGCTGCTCGAGGTGGAGGCGCCGTCCGAGTTCGTGGGTAGTACGCTGGGAGAGCTCCGCGTGCGCGTGCGGCACGGCGTCGACGTGCTCCTGATCCGCCGCCACGCCGACGGGGATCGCGAGGCGGATCCGGTGATGCCCGAGGCGAGGACCGTGGTCGAGCGGCTGGACCGACTGCTACTGTTCGGAAAGGTCGAGAAGCTCCGGCCGTTCCGCGAGTTCTGAGCGGGGGGCGGCCGGTCGAGAGACGGTGGCCGGCGAGAGGACACGTCATGGACCGTGAGTTCCACGATTCCCTGAACGAGCGCGTGCTCTTGTGCGACGGCGCGATGGGGACGATGCTCTACTCGAAGGGCTTCCGGATGACGCGGTGCTTCGACGAGCTGAACCTCACGCATCCCGACGTCGTCCGCGAGGTGCACGACGACTACGTGAGCGCAGGCGCCGACATCGTCGAGACGAACACGTACGGCGCGAACCGGCTGAAGCTGGCGCCGCACGGACTCTCCGACCAGGTCGCCGAGATCAACCGGCGTGGCGTCGAGATCGCGATCCAGGCCGCAGCCCGCGTCCGGCGTCGCCGGCGCGTGTTCGTGGCCGGATCGGTGGGGCCGCCGGGTCGGCCCCTGCATCAACGCATCTATCTCTCACCCGACGACATTCGCGAGGCGTTCGCCGAGCAGATCGCTGCGCTCGTCGACGCGGGCGTGGACCTGCTGATCATCGAGACCCAGTCGAACGTCGAGGAGGCGCGACAGGCGGTCAAGGCCGCGCGCGCGGTCTCGAAGCGCATTCCCGTGATCGCGCTGGTGACGTTCGGCGAGGATGGCGAGACGCTGCGCGGCGACACGCCCGAGCAGGCCGTTGCGGCGCTGGAGCCGCTGGGCGTGGACGCGCTCGGCGCGAACTGCTCGATCGGTCCCGCGGACCTCCTGCCGGTGCTCGAGCGCATGAACGCGGTCACCGACCTTCCGCTGGTGGGCATGCCGAACGCGGGCACGCCGCGCATGGTCGAGGGTCGCTACTTCTACATCACCTCACCCGAGTACATGGCCACGTATGCCGCGCGGTTCGTCAGTGCCGGGTCCCGCATCGTCGGTGGGTGCTGTGGGACGACGCCCGATCACGTTCGCGCCGTCCACGATGCCATCGCCGCGCTCCGGCCGTCGACGTCCACCGGGCGCGTCGAGGTTGCGCAGTACACGCCAGCGCCGCGCTCGGACGTGGAGACGATTCCCACCAGGGACAAGTCCGAGCTCGCACGCCGGCTCGTGGAGGGTGAGTTCACGGTGAGCGTCGAGATGCGGCCGCCCCGGGGGCTCGACATCACGAAGATCCTCGACGGCGCACGGCTTCTGAAGGAGCACGGCGTCCACGCGGTCAACCTCCCCGACGGTGCGCTGGCCACCGCCCGTGTGTCTCCCCTGATGCTCGCGCACCGCATCGCAGACGACGTCGGCCTGGAGGCCATCGTCCACTGGTGCTGCCGGGACCGAAACCTCCTCGGCATGCAGGCCGATTTGCTGGGTGCACAGATGCTTGGACAGAACAACCTCCTGGCCATCACGGGAGATCCACCTAAGCTTGGCGACTACCCGAGCGCGACCGCCGTTTTCGACGTGGACTCGATCGGGCTGGTACGCATGATGAACCGCCTCAACCACGGGGAGGATCTGATCGGCAAGCCGATCGGTCCGCCGACGGCGATCCACATCGGCGTCGGCGTGGATCCGGGAGCGCCCGATCAGGACGAGGAGCGGCGGCGGTTCCGCCTCAAGGTGGAGTCGGGCGCCGAGTACGTGATGACGCAGCCGGTGTTCGATCTGGATCAGCTCGCGCGGTTTCTTTCGAGCGTGGCCGATGTCGCGCCCCCCGTTCTCGTGGGCATTTTGCCCCTGACGAGCTTCCGCAACGCGGAGTTCTATCAGAACGAGGTTCCCGGGATGCACATTCCCGCCCCCGTCCTCCAGCGAATGCGGGATGCGGGAGAGGGCGACGCCGCGCGGGAGGAGGGCATCCGGATCGCGCAGGAATCGCTCCTGGCCGCGGTCGAGCTCCCGGGAGTGACGGGCACGTACCTGATGCCTCCCTTCGGCCGCTACCGCACCGCGCTCCGAGTGCTAGATGCACTCTCGTCATGAGAGTGTTTGCGCGCGCTCGCGGCGCGGAGTGCGCGCGCGGCGCTCACCGTGCGCGATTGGTCTCGCCGACGCCTGATCGCGGGCCTGTGCGTATCGGGCGTTGCCTTGCCGGCGTCGCTGCGGCATCGCGCCGCCGGCGTATCGATGGGCGAGAAGGAGCCGCGCGAATGATGTGGGCAGTCGTGGTGCGTGCGCTCGGCATCGCGGGTGCGGCGTTCGCGGCGGCCTCCGCCGAGCCGGAGGCGTTCAACACGACGCTCCGGGCGCACCTGCCGCTGTCGCCGTGTGCCGACGTCTCGGCGACCGAAACGCTGGCCTTCGTCGCCCGGGCCGAGCGCGGGTGCACGATCATCGACATCCGCCTGACCGCGAGTCGCATGGTCCCATCGGATCCCGAGGGGGTCTTTCAGCTCGACACCGGATCGGGCACGCACGAGATCGAGGTCAGCGTGCCGGGATACGAGACACGCGTCGATGTCCTCGCGCTGGCCGATCTGGGCACGGTTCACCGGCACTACCTGATGGTGCCGATCGCGCTGAGCGCCGAGGAGGAGTCCGACGTGGCGGCGGTGCGTCTGGACGCGACGGGTCCAGACCCGTTCCGCCGCGCGACCACGTTCGTGGCCGAGATTCCTGCCGAGTGGGCCGGCGAGCCGCTCGTGCTCGCGGTGTTCGACATCCGGGCCCGGCTCTTGCGGACGCTACGATCGGGCCGTGCCGCGCCGGGCTCGCTCAGGGTGGTCTGGGACGGTCGTGACGCGGCCGGCACGGCGGTCGCTCCGGGTGTCTACGTCGCGCGCCTGTCGGTCGGGTCCGAGACGCGAGCACGCCGGATCGTCTCGACCCGGTGACGCCGGTCGGGCGGTGGGCGAGGGGGAACGCCTCGTCACGCCGGGACCGGCGGACTTCAGCCGCTCCACGGCCGATCGCTCCCACGGCCGGCAACCCGCCGGGATCAGCGAGACCGTTCGCGGCTCGCTCGGGGCGGGGAACTCACGGCAGGGCACGCGGGTGCCGATATCCGATGACGGGGGAGGCCCCGTCGGGGCCGAGACGCGAGGCCGGCGCCGCCGGTCCCGACCGCGCCGGCGTGCCGCCCCGTCACGGCTTCCGGAGCCGTTTGACCGCCGGAGGCGCCCGGAGCATACTGAGTTCGCGCTGGATTCGCGCGCGACCGATCGCGACCTGGACCCCGCCGAAACGAGCTTCACGACCCATGAGACTCCTCGATCATTCGCGCGGCCCCCGATCGCTTCCGCTACTGGCCGCGCTGTGCGGAGTGGCCGTGCTCGCGGGCTCCGTACGGGCCCAGCTGGTCGATCAGAAGCTCCTCATCTGCGACACCACCGCGCAGCACGCCGAGGAGTATCCCGGCGTCGGCTCGCTGCTGCTGCAGGCGATCACGGGCGACTCGTCCACTGTCTTCTACAACGCGCCGCCTCTGAAGCTGCCATTCGCGGCGACGGTCGACGTGGGCGGTGCGATCGTCATGACCGATCGCGGGGCGGTTGCGCCCGGGGATCCAGGCGGCAACGGCGCGGTGATCCGCTTCCATCCGTTCTCGACCGACGTGGACTTCGTGGTCGGCTCTCCGCTCTTCGACGAGATCTGCGACGTGGCCGTCAATGCCGACGGCCGCATTCTGGTGGCAGACAAGCGGGCGAATCCCCTCGGTCTGCCCCAGGGAGACACCGGTGCGATCTACGCCATCGATCCCGCGACGCATGAGGTCTCGGTGTTCTCGAGCCTGTCGGACTTCGTCGATCCCGTCGGGGTGCTGGTGGATTCCACCGGTGCCGTGTACGTCATCGACGAGAACTCGAACCCCTTCGGGTTCGAGGACGGGTCGGGAGCGATCTGGGAGATCGACCGGAACACCGGCGCCTTCGTCCGGCTGGTCACGACGTCGCCCGAGTTCAGCACGCCCGGCGACGCGGTGCGTGTCGGCAACTTCCTCTATCTCCTGGACACCACCGCGCTGGTCACCAACGGCACCGTGTCGCGGAACTCGGGTGACGTGTTCAGGATCGACCTCGTCAGCGGGGAGCCGATCCGGTACTTCCCGTTCACGCCGTTCTTCGTCCGGATTTCGGACATCGAGTACCTGGCCGGAAAGTTCTGGCTGATCGACCGCGACATCACGTTTCCCGAGGGCGGCAGCGGGGGCCTGTACTCGGTCGATCCGCGGGGCACGCGGCGTCCATCGCGGTTCACCGGATCGCCCCTCTGGTCGGACCCGCGCTCGATCGTGTTTCTGCCCACGTCGCGCATCGACGTCGTGCGGCACGAGTTCGTCGATCTGAACGGACCGCCGCTCAGCCCCTTCGACGAGCTCGCGTTCGAGGTTGAGCTGGGGAACTCGGTGACGGTGGGATCGGGCTTCGCGCTGACCGATTCGCTCGAGGCGTTTCTGACCGTGGATCCCCTCTCGATCGTCGTCGACAGCGGCGAAGCCAGCCTGACCACGGTTCCGCGTCCGGCGATCACCTGGACCGGCTCGATCGGGGTGGGCGAGAGCGCGATGATGACATTCCGGGCCACGCTCGGTGAGGTCGAGCGCCTGCGACAGCCGCTCGAGGTGGTTGCCGAGCTGCGCGACGACGGCGCCGGTCAGCTCGTCTCGACGATTCGCGACACGGTTTACCGCGAGCTGGCCGACGACGAGGTGATCATCGCCGACGCGGTCAGCTTCGTGACCAACGGCCGCCTGCTGGTCGTCCGGGGAGACGGCGAGTCTTACGAGTCGATCGTCGAGCCACCGGAGGAGCTTCTGGATCCGACGCGCCTCCTTTCCCCGACCGACGTCGTCGTGGACACGGCCGGCGTCGTGTTCGTGGTCGATCCGCAGATTCAGGTGCCCCCCGACTCGGTGGGCTACGGGGCAGTGCTGCGGTACCGGCCGACGACCGGCGAGCTCGACCTGTTCTCGGTGCGGCCCTCCTACCGCGACCCGGTCGCCCTGGCCATCGATCCGGGCGGTCGGCTGCTGGTGCTCGACAACGGGATCGTCGTGCCCGGGGGCGGTCGTGGGGTTCTCTTCTCGCTCGACCTCGAGACCGGTGCGGTGATGGATTCGGTGTCCGACTCGCGCTGGGTGCAGCCCGAAAAGGTCGCGTTCAACAGCCGCGGCGAGATCCTCGTCCTGGATCGGCGATCGGAGATCGGGGGCTACGAGGGTGCTCAGGGCGCCGTGTTCCGGATCACCGCCGAGGGCGACGTCTTCGTGGACACCGTGAGCCCCGAGTTCCGACAGCTTCGTGCCATCGTGCCGGTGGGAGTCGCCGACTATCTTCTCGTCGACAGCCAGCGCGACGCGGTCTTCATCTCGACGGCGGAGGGGGTCTCGGTGTTCGCCCAGTCCGCGCAGTTCCAGTCGCCGTGGGCCGCGACGATCACGCGATTCGGGGACCTCCTGGTGGCCGACAACGCGAACTCCACGATCTTCCGGGTGTCGCTGGCCACCGGCGACGTCGAGCCGTTCATCCAGATTCCGATTCTGGAGCTTCCGATCGCGCTGGCCACGCGGCCGGCGCCCCGCTTCGAGGGGAGCTCGTTCATCGCTTTCGACCTGAACGGCGGGAACGTCCTGCCGGGCGACGTGATTCGCTGGAATCTCCAGATCCGGAACACCGGCACCCTGAACGCGGACGCCGTCCTGGCGGTCAACGAGCTTCCGGCGCACGCCGAGATGGAGGTGGGAAGTCTCGGAGCCTCGGCGGGCTCCGCGAGCTACGATGCGCTCACGCGCGAGGTGCACTGGGAGGGGTCGCTCGAGATCGGCGCCGTCGCCAACATCTTCTACCGAACGGCGCTCAGCACCGCGATCGGCATGGGCACCCGGGTGACCAACACGGCCATCGTCACGCCGGAGAGCGGCGAGCCGCTCGTCTTCACCCGGACGCTGGTCGCGCGCGGGCCGTTCCTCGCGGGCGACCTGCTGGCCGTCGACCCCGACACCGGCGGCGGCACGCTCTACCGTCGCGACGTCGTGACCGACCTGGCCGACCTGATGGTGGAGGGGGAGCCGTTCGTGACGCCGGTCGCGGTCACGGTGGACGCCGCCCAGCGCGCCGTGATCCTGGACCAGAACGCCGACCCCTCGGGAGCCGGAGATGCCCGGGGGGCCGTCTTCCGCTACGACCCGGTCACCGACACGGCCTCCACCATCGCGAGCTCACCGTTCTTCGTCGACCCGACCGACATCGTCGCGACCGCCGACGGCTACCTCGTGCTCGACGAGGACGCCGATCCGTTCAGCATCGGACAGAGTCCCGGCGCCGTGTTCGAGATCCTCGACGCCACCGGCGCGGTGGTGGACGCGCTCTCCGACCCGGTCATGCACCAGCCGCAGGGTTTCGCGCTGGACACCGACGGCACGCTGATCATCGCCGACCCCGGGGCGGTGGCCGTGGATGGCGTGCAGGGTCAGGGCGCGTTGCTGCGTGCCGATCTCGACGCCGAGACCATCGTGCCGCTCATCACGGGAACGGGCTGGGTCGCGATCCGCGACGTGGTGCTGCATCCGAGCGGCGACTACATCGTCTGCGACGAGAACGCCGACCCGCGAGGCCTCGGGGGAGACACCGGCGCGCTCTACCGCGTCAATCGCGACGATCTGTCGGTGACCGTCTTCGGGTCGGGTCCGGGTCTCGTCAATCCACGACGGCTGACGCTCTCGTCGACCGGCCGCGTGCTCGTCGCCGACCGCGGCAACACGTCCAGTCCGGTGAGGGTCTGGCGCATCGACGAGGTGGGTGGCGTTCCGCGTCTTCACTGGGAGCCCGAGGATCTGGGGAGCGTGAACGCGATCTTCGTCCTCGACGTGCCCACGTTGACGTCCAGTCGATTCTCGGTGACCGATCTGAACGGCTCGCCGGTCCGCCCTGGGGACGTCGTTCGCTATCGCTTCGACGTGCGCAACACCGGATCGTTCCCGGCGAACCCGGTGCTGGTCGAGATCGTGGGGTCACCCCTGGGCGCGGTCCAGCCGGGGTCGGTGGTCGTTGACACCGGCACGGCCACCGCCGACGACCGCGCGGTCAACTTCGCCGCCACCGTCCCGCCGGGCGGGGCGGCCTCGGTCACGTTCGACTACACGGTCGCGACCGGCCTGAGCGAAGGCACCCCGATCATCACCGAGGCCACGCTGGACGCCGGCAACGACCTGATCACGTCGGTCCTCGACGTTCAGCGGATTCCGCTGGAGCTCGACCCGAACGACCTCGTCGTGCTGGATCGGACCGCGGCGTCGGGCGAGGTGGTCTCGGGCTCGGGCACGGTGTTCCGCTGGGACGCCGACGGCGATACGCTGAATCCGATCGCGAGCTACCTCGAGTTCGAGCGGCTGGAGTCCATCGCGATCGACCCGACCGACCCCGAGGCGCTCTACGTCTGCGACTCGATCACCGATCCCGACGGTCTCGGGACCGACACCGGCGCCGTGTTCAGGATCGGCACGCGCGACGGCCGGTCGATCGCACGGTACACGGGCCCGGAGCTCGTCGCGCCGATGAGCGTGTTCTTCGGACCCGACGGGGAGCCCTACGTCGCCGATCTGAACGCCGACCCGCTGGGAATCGGCATTCCGTCCGGCGCCGTCTTCGCGCTGGATCCGATCACCGGCGATCTGACGCTGGCGGCGGCGTCACCCTCGTTCCGCCAGCCCCGTCACGGCACGGTCCTCCCGGACGGCACGATGCTCGTGGTCGACCGCGGCGCCGATCCGTACGGGCTCGGGGACAACGTCGGCACGATCTTCACGGTCTCGCCGAGCGGGGTCGTGGACGTGCTGGCGACCGGCGGGTTCCTCGTGGATCCCGTCTGGGCGGTCCGTTACCCGGACGGGTCGTACGTCGTCGTGGACGAGAACAGCAACCCCGGCGAGACCCCGGGCTTCACCGGCGCGCTGCTTCGATTGAACCCCACGAGCGGCTTCCTGCAGGTGCTCGCTGTCTCGGAGGCCTTCTCGCTGCCGCAGATGGCCAAGATCGGCTCGCAGGGCGAGATCTACGTGGTCGATCGTCTGGCCGATCCCAACGGAGCCGAGCCCGGTCGGGGCGCCATCCTCCGGTGGCACCCGTCGGATGGCAACGTCACGGTGTTCGCGTTCACGCCTCGGTTCCGGAGCCCCATCGGCGTGGAGTTCGTGGACAGCCCGACCCCGGTGCGGGCGGTGGACGTCGCGGCCTCGATCCCGCGGTCGGGAACCGTGCGACTCGAATGGGACGTCCGGGCGGACGAGGCCATCGCGCGCATCGACGTGTATCGTGCGTCGCTCCCCGATGCCGGTGCGATGCCCGCTCCCGGGGACCGACTGACCGGGGACGGACTCTCACCGACGACGCGTGCGTACGAGGACGTGGGTCTGCCGGTCGACGCCGAGTTTAGGTACTGGGTGGGGTTGACCGGTGTGTCCGGGACGTCCACACTCTCCGGTTCGATCGACGTGACGGTCACCGTCGATGCGCCCCGTGTGTTTGCGCTCCGCGCGGCCCGACCGAATCCGTTCTCGTCGCACACCGCGTTCGCGTTCGACGTTCCCCAGCCGGGGCATCGTGTCGCCATTCGCGTGTACGACATCGCAGGACGCCGCGTCAGGACGCTCGTCGACGACGACGTCGTGCCCGGCGTGCACGTCGTGTCCTGGGATGGACACGACCAGCGCGGGGCGCGCGTGGCACCCGGAGTGTATTTCTATCGAATGACCTCGCCGGGCTTCGTCGAGACGCGCCGGGCCGTCGTGCTGAGGTAGCCGGGGAACCGCCTGGGGACTGGCCAATGTGGACGAAGGTCATCGAGCTGCTCGAGGGCGCGGGCCGGGTCGTGCTCACCACCCACGTCGGATCCGACGGCGACGGAATCGGCTCGGAGCTGGCGCTCGGGCGCACCCTCGCCGGGGCCGGCAAGACGGTCTCGATCCTCAACCCGACGCGCACCCAGGACCGCTACCGGTTCCTGTTCGAGGACGGCGAGATCGTCGACTACGACGCGTCGCAGGACGCCGTCGTGGCCGCCGCGGACGTGATCGTCGTGCTCGACATCAACCGCTGGGACCGTCTGGGCGATCTGTCCGACCTCGTCCGCCGGAGCAACGCGGTCAAGCTGTGTGTCGATCACCATCCGGCGCCCGAGTACTTCGGCGCCTACGATGTCTCCGATCCGACCGCCTCCGCCACCGGGGTGCTGGTCGCCGAGCTCATCCAGTCCTGGGTGGGCCGGCTGTCCGACGACACGCTCTCGCCGCTGTACGTGGCCATCATGACCGACACCGGTAGCTTCCGCTTCGCGAACACCGACAGTCGGGCCATGCGCATCGCCGCCGATCTCGTCGAGCGCGGCGTCCGTCCCGACGAGCTGTACCGGCGCGTGTACGAGTCGAGCTCCCGCGGGCGCATGCTGCTCCTCGGAAACGTGCTGTCGTCCCTGGAGTACGAGCTGGGCGGACGTCTCGTCACGTTCACGATCACGAACGCACTCCTCGCGGAGTGCGGCGTCGATCGTGAGGAGGCCGAGGGGTTCACCGACGTCATCCGCGCGGTGGAGGGCTCGCTCGTCGTCCTGTCCTTCGTCGAGAACGACGACGGGAGCGCCAAGATCAGCCTGCGGTCCAAGGGACGCGTCCTCGACGTGGGGCTGATCGCGCGGGAGTTCGGAGGGGGTGGGCACGCGAACGCCTCGGGTATCCTCCACCCGAGCCCGCTCGTCGAGGCGCGAGAGGACGTCTTGCGCGTGATACGCGAACGGTTGTCGAACACGACCGTCGGGAGCTGATGCGTCCGATGAGAGGCGGCGGTCGTTTCGCCCTGATCCTCGCCGTCATCGTGGTGGCGGCCGGCATCATCCGAGCGGCCGTGTTCGCCCAGAGTCACGACTGGATCGTGTTCACCCGGCCCGTCCTCGACGCAGCGTTCTACGACGAGTCCGCCCGCGCGCTCCTGAGCGGCCAGTGGCCGGGCGCCGATCCGTACTTCATGGGACCGCTCTACACGTACGTGGTGGCCACGCTGTACGTCGCGTTCGGATCAGACGTCGTCGTGATCCGGATCGCGCAGATGCTGATGGGCTGCGCTCTCGTAGGAACGGTCGGCATCCTGGGACGACGTCTTTTCGGTACGCTGGCCGGATTACTGGCCGCGGGCTTCACGGCGCTGTACGGACCGCTCGTGTTCATCGAGCAGCTCCCGTTGATGGCCACGTGCGTCACCCTCCTGTCCCTGCTCCTGTTCGAGCGCGCCTGGGCCTGGCGCGACGGCGACGGGCTCCGGGCCGCGATCCCGGCAGGACTTCTCCTCGGGGCGCTCGTCGCGATGCGCGGCACGACGATCGCCTATCTCGTTCCGATCGTGATGATGGCGCGCTGGCGCCCGGGTAGCCTCCGGCTGGTTCCCGTGGCGCTCGCGGGCGCCGCCCTCGTGATGGCGCCGTTCACGTTGCACAACCTGACCAGCGGGAGCCGGGCGCTCACGACCACGTCTCTCGGATGGAATCTCTACATCGGCAACAACGCCTCGGCCAACGGCATGTTCGCCTATCCGAACGGCGCGCGGGCGGAGACCGATCCCACGGGTCGGGAGTTCGCGTCGCAGCAGGTGGGGCGGCACCTGACCCCGGACGAGACCAATCGCTACTGGCTCGACGCCGCGCTCCGCCATGCACGGGAAGACCCGCTCGACCTCGCACGGCTGTGGCTCCGGAAGCTCGTGCTGACCGTGCAGAACGACGAGATCCCCCAGAACGAGAACTTCCGCTTCTTCATCGCCAACAACTCGAACGCCCAGATCGCGGTCTTCGGCTTCTGGCTCGCGCTGCCGCTCGCGCTGGCATCGCTGGTCACGCTCCGGCGACACCGGGCGGCGCTGAACTACCTCTTCGCGTTCGCGGCGGTGCCCCTCTTGACGTCGGTCGTGTTCTTCGCCACCGCGCGCTACCGGGTGCCGGCCGTGCCCTTTCTGCTCCTGATGGGGGGAGCGGTGGTGTCGGAGTGGCTCCGGCCGGATGCGGTGCGCCGCCGCCGTGACGTCATCGGAGCGGCCGTCACGTTCGCCGTGGCGCTGGTCATGCTGGTCGCGCCGGCACCCTACAATCGCGCGGCTGCCACCGCACGCGAGTACGAGCACCTCGGCCTTCGCTTCCAGAACGAGGGGCAGTTCTGGACGGCCGAATCCAACTATCGCAAGGCGCTGGAGATCAAGCCGGATGACGGCGACGCCTGGAACAACCTCGGAACCGTGCTCGTGTACATGGAGAAGTATGCGGCCGCCGAGGACGCGTTCCTGCGCTCGGCCCGCGCCCAGCCCGACAATCCGGTCCCGCTGGTGAACCTCGCGATGCTGCACGGACAGAACGGCGACCACGCCGGTGCCGAGCGCTTCCTGTCCCGTGCCGTCGCGCTCGACCCCACCGACGCGTCGCTGCTGGTGAACCTCGGTACGGCACAGGCGCTCCAGGATCGGCTGGCCGACGCGATCGCGACGTTCGAGCGCGCGCTCCGGCTGGATCCGACCCACGTGACCGCGCGCGAAATGCTCAGGAGCGCGCGCGAGCTGCAGCTGTCGCTGGAGGACGCACCGGGGGAGGAGGGAGGACGGTGACCCCGGGCTGGGACCACGTCTCGCACGCGATCGGGAGCTACTCGCCGCCCGACGTCGCGTGGGACGCCGACCTCACGCCCAGTGCGGTGCTGGTGCCGTTGCTCGAGGATGGCGGGGCCCTCTCGATCCTGATGATCGAGCGCGCGACGTCCGTGGGACGTCATGCCGGCGAGATCGCGTTTCCCGGCGGTGTCGTCGAAGCCGGCGACCGCGACCTCCTCGCAACCGCGCTACGCGAGACGCGAGAGGAGCTCGCCCTCGCGATCGCGCCGCGGGACGTGCTCGGGCGACTCGACGACTGCGTGACCGGTGGATACTTCATCATGCGTCCGTTCGTGGCGCGCCTGGAGTCGACGGTCGGCCTGACGCCGAGTCCCGAGGAGGTCGCGGCCGTTCACATCTGGCCGCTGGCCACGTTCGCCGCCGAGGGCGTGTGCCGCGTCGAGAGGCGTGTCTTCCGCGGCGCGCGGCACGACGTGCCGTTCTTCGAGATCCCGGACTCGCCCGGCGTCACGGTGTGGGGCGCATCGGCGAGGGTCATCTTGAACCTGCTGGATGTGATCGGTCCAATCGATTGACTCACAGTGAATTCAGCGCCTCGGGAAGCCGAGTCCGAACACGACCGCGAACCACTCGGTGTCGCCGAAACGGATGCGAAACTCCCCGAAGAACGTCGAGCCCGAGTCGAGGTGCCGCTCGATCCCGCCGAGAAGCGTGAGACCCGAATCGCTCGAGTGTGCGGTGCCCGTCTCGCCGACGCTGGTCCAGAAGTTGGCCCAGTCGATGCCACCTCCCGCGTAGAAGTAGGTATCGGGTGCCACCGGATTCTCGCTCGCGATGACGTGCACCTCCGGGGTCAGGTCGATCGCCGTGACGTCGTCGCCGAAGCCGAGGGCGCCGGCGACGCCGAAGCGCAGCTTGTCGCCGGGCTCGTAGAGATGCAGATGCGATCCGAGCAGCACCTGATCGGGATCGAAGCGGAAGCCGACGCGGACCGCGACCTCGTGAACGCCGAAGTCGGACGTCGATGCGTCCGAGGCGATCGACAGCGATGCGAGCGCGATGGCGACCGGGCCCACCGGGAGCCGGAGGGAGGGCTTGTGGAGACCGGCCACTGGCATGGTCGTCGTTCCGATCCGGGGACGCGATGGGTGGCGATTGAGCGCGCAGACTACGGAAGCGCTCGACGCGGTGTCAAGCGGGGGGCCCGCGACCGCCCCCGCCTTCACGGCAGCACCAGGAGCTTGCCCCGTTCGACGCGGGCGCCGGCATGGATACGAAAGGCGTAAACGCCTCCAGCGACTCGCGATCCGGTCACGTCGGTGAGATTCCAGGTGAGCGTGTTGGATCCCGCGCGAGCAGCGCCGTCGAGGAGTGTGGCCACCCGCCGGCCACGAACGTCGAAGACGTCGATCGAGACCGGTGTGTCGTCGGTGAGGGCGAAGCGAAACGTGGCCTCCGATCGTGCCGGGCTCGGGAAGACGCGGACGACGATGTCGGGCCCGACCGAGACGTCGGCCTTCTCGCCGAGGAGCCCCCGCTCGGCCAGAACGGCGATCGCGTCGGCGCGGGGGAAGGTCGCATCGAGCCTGACGCCCGTCTCGACGATGACACGTGCCGCGTGCGTCACGTCGGAGTCGGGGAGCAGGAAGAACAAGCTCTCGAGCACGGCGCGATCCAGCGCCTCGGGACCCACCAGCGGACGGAGCGCCCACAGCGCCGACGCCAGGATCGTTCCGTCGCCGTGGACCGAGCCCGTCAGGTCCTCGGGCACGCGCCGGAAGCGGTCCAGCCGCCGGAGGTGCGGCGGACAGGCCGACGAGTACGCTGCCGCGTCCCACTCGGCCAGGTACGGGTCTCCGGTGAACGAGCACGCGAGGTAGTCTGCGATACCCTCACTGACCGCACGTGACTGCGATGTCTCCGAGTAGGCCGGCTGGGCACGGTGGTGGAGCGCGTGCCCGAGCTCGTGCAGGATGATCTCGGGATCCTGTGCATCCGGCACGCCGCCGATGCCGAGCGTGATCCGTCCGGTGGCTGGACTGAAGAAGGAGTTGTCCCCGGAGTAGCCGCGGGCGTCGGCCACGATCGCTCGTCCGCCGAAGCCGCCGACCCCGAGCGACTCGACGTGGTCGAAGTAGCGATCGATCGTGAAGTAGCACATGGCCTGCTCGAACCCCGGGTGGCTGGGGGGGTACCGGAAGTCCGCCTCGAGGGAGAAGGCCCGCGGGCCGTCACCGTTGATCGCGCGGACACGATCTCCGTCGAGGTAGCCCGAGCCATCCAGCCGGTCGAGCGTCACGTCGGAGACGAACGGAGCGAGATCGGCGTCCGACGCATCGGGGTTCGCTCCGCACCCGAGCGCCGGGTTCTGGAGGAACGCACGCCCGTCGCCGGTGAGGTGGCAGAGATGATTCTCGATCGAGCGGACCGTGCTCGACTCGGCGTCGACGATGGCCACGAAGTCGCCGAGCGGTGACTCGGCGGGGAGCGTCACGCGATAGGCTGGAGCGGGGCGTCCGTCGAGGATGGCCCAGACCTCAGCGGCCGTCGGCTCGGCCCGGAGTCGCGTCACCGCGAGGTGGTCCGTCGTGCGCTCCACCGCGCGCGCGGCGGCGGCGGTGCTCCAGGACGAGGAGCTCGCCATCGCCCGGTGCGCGGCGTGAGGAGCGAAGCGCGCGGTGACGGCCCGGGTTCCGTCGTCCAGCTCGTGCTCGACGGCCCAGGAGCCGACGAGCGGACGGCCTTCGATCGTCTGTTCGAAGACCGTGTGCGTGCCCGTGCCCGAGCCGATCCGCGAGCGGATCCGCCAGCTGACGCCGGCCACCGGGCTCTGGATGCCACGAGCCGTCATCGGGGCCACGGTGTCGATCCGTCGCCAGTGGGCGTCCTCGCGCGGCGTGTCCAGGGGAACGGCGACCAGCATGACCACGAGCGAGACCGCGACGAGGCCCACGGACAGGACCGGCCCGCGGGAGGAGCCGTCTCGGGAGGCCGGAGGGGTCGGGGGTGGGGTGGCGCGCGTCATGAGGATGCCCCGTCGTGGTCGTTTCCGGCTGGAGAGACGTGTGTTCAGGGGAGTTTATCGGACGGCCCGGGGCGGTCTTGCACTTCTCTTCGGTCACCGGGGCCGACCCATCGACACCGTGCGAGGCACGGCTCCGCGACCGGACGCCGAGCCCCGGATCGGAAGGGCCGAAGTCGACCACGGCGGCTCCGCGCGCCCGGAGGTGACGGCCGACGCCGGGTCGACACCTCGCGTGGGCGAGAACGCTTTCGATGGGCGAGGCACGGTGTACCATTCCGTGTCGAGCCGGCATGGTGGACGAGGCGAACTGGAGACCCTCCGATGAACGAATGGTCAACACCGGTGTCCTCACCGATCACCAGGGCAAGGGTGTGTACACGCGCATGCTGCCGGTGCTCATGGACCGCGTGCGCCGAGAGGGCTTTCAGATCATGTTCAGCCGTCACCGTGCCGCGAGCAACCGCGTGATCGTTCCCAAGCTCGAGGCCGGGTTCGTGATCAGCGGCTTCGAGACATCCGACGTGTTCGGACTGCTGGTGCAGTTCTCCTACTACCCCAATCCGGACCGACGTCGGGCCATGGACGTGTGGACCGGAGAGCTGGCGGCGGACGCGCGAATGCGCGAGCTGGGCATCTAGGGCGGGAGAGCCGGCCCGCGATCGGTCGACCGGCAACCACTCAGTCCGCCGATACGGAGGAGCCATGAAGTCGGATCGCCCCCTCTGCTTCGTCCTGATGCCCTTCGGCGTCAAGCACGACCCGTCCGGCGGCCCCGACATCCCGTTCGACACGATCTACGAGACGGCGATCCGGCCCGGGATCGAAGGCGCCGGCATGCAGCCGATCCGGGCCGACGAGGAGCGCACCGGCGGCATCATCCACCGGGCCATGTTCGAGCGGCTCCTCCTGTGTGACTTCGCGGTCGCCGACCTGACCACGGCCAACGCGAACGTGTTCTACGAGCTCGGCGTGCGGCACGCGACCCGACCGGCCACCACGCTAGCGATCTTCGCCGAGAGACAGCCCCTGCCGTTCGACGTCCAGCACCTGCGCTGTCAGCCATACACGCTCTCCAGGAACAACCGGATGACGAAGAGAATGGCCGAGAAGAACGCGGCGGCCCTCACCGAGAGGCTGAAGGAGCTCCGCGAGCTCGTTCGAACCGGTTCGGCGACGGACAGCCCGCTGTTTCAGCTGCTCGCCGAGTACAGGGCTCCCGACATCGCGCACCTCAAGACCGACACGTTCCGAGAGCAGGTGAGCTACTCGTCGGCGATCAAGGAGCGGCTCGCGGACGCCCGACGCGCGTCCGACGCCGACGCGATCGAGCGCGTCGAGCAGGAGCTGGGAAGCCTCGACGCGGCCGAGGCCGGCGTCCTCGTCGATCTGTTCCTCTCGTACCGCGCGGTGTCGCGCTGGGATCTCATGGTGCGGCTGTACGATCGTCTGCCGGCCGCGCTCCGGCGCTCGGTCCTGGTCCGCGAGCAGCTCGCCTTCGCCCTCAATAGGAGCGGTGATCGATCCCGGGCGCTCCAAATCCTGGAGGAGGTCCGCAAGGAGCAAGGCCCCAGCTCGGAGACGTGCGGCCTGATCGGTCGCATCTTCAAGGACCGATGGGTCGAGGCCAGGGAGGCCGGCAAGAAGTCACGCGCACGAGGGTTCCTCGATCGCGCGATCGACGCCTACGTCGAGGGGTTCGAGGCCGACTGGCGCGATGCCTACCCGGGCATCAACGCCGTCACGCTGCTGGACGTCAAGGGCGACGAGAAGGCGCTGGCCCTCGAGGCCGAGCTGCTTCCCGTGGTGCGGTTCTCCGTCCGCCAGCGGCTGCGGGCGGCGAAGCCCGACTACTGGGATCATGCCACGTTGCTCGAGCTCGCGGTCCTCGCCGGCGATCGCGCCCAGGCGGAGGATGCCCTGGCGGACGCGCTCGCCGCCGTCCGTGAGTCGTGGGAGCCCGCGACCACGGCCAACAACCTCCGCCTCATCCACGAGGCCCGGCGTCGGCGCGGCGTCTCGAAGAAGTGGCTCGCAACCATCATCTCCGAGCTGGAGACGTGACCGCGCCTCGGCCGCGCCGTCGCGGGGTCACCGTCGGCGGGAGCCGAACCGACACCCACCGTGCCGACTGCATCAGCGAAGCACGACCAGGCGAAGCGGCCGGCTCACGCCGTCCAGCCGCGCGTGGTACACGCCCGGCTGGACGTGGCGTCCGACCGCGTCGGTCGCGTCCCACCGGATCGCCGATGCCCCCTCGGGGGCGGTGAGTGCCGTGACCTGACGCCCGCGGACGTCGAACACGCGCAGCACACTGGCGGCCGCGAGCGTCGTCCCGAACGACACGGTCGCGTGCGTGCGGACGATCGACGGTGCCACCCGGAGGTCGATCGGTGCCGGCGCGCCCTCGGGAAGCCCCAGCGCGCCGTCGGTCACCGGAACCGATCCCATCACGACGTTGCCCTCCCGGTCACGCACGGTGTAGAGGGTCTCCGGTGCGACCGAGAGCACCGCCGACCCGGAACCCTCGGCCGAGCGGCGCTGACTCACGCGAGATTCTTCGTCGGACGTAACACCATGTTGTGAGATTAGTTGTGGACTCTCGCGATGCTGGCGGGCCTGCAGCATACCGGTTGTCGCGGCGTCCTCCGAGGACCGGCACGAGTTCGCGAACTCGGCGGGTTACACATCCACTCCATCTGGCGCCTCTGATCTCGACGGCGGCTCGGCGCCAGTCCCCGGGGAAGCCCGGGTGCCGGCGGGCCGCACTCCGGAGCGCTCGCGACACTTCTCCTGACGACGGAGCAGCAAACAATGATGACAGCGGCGGTGATCGGTGGTGGCGCGGCGGGAATGGGGGCGGCACGATCGCTTCTGATGGCCGGCCTCGACGTGACGTTGATCGAATCGGCCCCGCGCCTCGGTGGCAACTGCGTGGCCGACGAGGTGCGCGGAGATCCGTGCGGGCGCTACGCCGTGGATGTCGGGGTGAGCGACTTCAACCGGACGACGTTCCGGGAGTTCTCACGTCTGGTCGTCGAGCTGGGCGTCGAGACGCGTCCGATCGGCACGGACGCGAGCTTTGCCACGCCCGACGGTCGCACGCTGGCCAGCTCCCGCAATGGAAGCTGGCACTTCGCGCCCGACGTTCGCGATCCGGTCCGGTTCGTGGCCGGGATGGATCGCTTTCGGGCTCGCGCCGTGGAGGTGCTGACCGATCCGCGGTTCGCCGACTGGTCGGTGGAGCGGTATCTCGATCATCTTCGCGTATCGCCGGAGCTTCGCCGGATCTACGTGTACGCCCGCGCGATGGGGTCGTTCCCGATGCCCGACCGGAGCCCGGCGACCTACCCGATCCGGGACCTGATCGCGTTCTGGCAGATCCACGGCGTCGTGGGCCGCGCGCCGGCCGACCGGCACGCCGTCGTCGGAGGCATGCACCGGTACACCGACGCGTTTCGCTCCTGGTTCGTCGGAGCGGGTGGCCATCTGGCGTCCGGTGCTCACGTGCAGTCGGTTCGGCGCATCGGGGCCGGGTGGACATCCGGGCCGCCGGCGGAGATGGCCGCCCGCTGCGCTTCGGGGCCGATCGACTCGTCCTGGCCACGAGCCCCGGCGATGCGCTGGGCCTTCTCGGCGATCCATCGTCCGCGGAGCGACGCGCGCTCGGCCGCTTTCCGATGCAGCGGGCGGAGATCGTCGTGCATCGGGATCGACGACTCGTTCCCGACGACCCCGACGCATGGGGCGCGTACAACTACGTGGTTCCGGCCGGGGCACTGCCCAGGGTTCGTCCCACGATCACGTTCTTCCCCCGGGAGCTGTCGGGCGTGCCGACCCGGGCCCGCGACGTGTTCGTCACGATGAACCCGCACGTCGCGCCTCACCCGGACACGGTCGTCGCTCGTCGCCGGTTCCTGCATCCGATCGCCGGACCCCGACGCGACGAGGCGGCCGCCACCATCGAGTCGATGCAGGGGCAGCGGAACACGTGGTTCGCCGGTGCGTACCTGCGGACGCCGTTCGTCCACGAGTCGGCCATCTCGAGCGGCATCCGTGCCGCCGAGCTCGTCGTCGGCTCGCACGACCGGCGCTGGAGCCGGCGACTGGCCGGGGCCCAGAGGTAGGGGAGGATGCCGGATCGGGACACGCCCGCTGCCGGGCGGTCGCGCCGGGCTCGTCCGTGGCGAGGTTCCGGCGCGCACGGACGGCGTGCGCTCAGCGGAGCACCGTGATCTTCCGCGTGGCGGTGCCGATCGGGCTGTCGGCGCAGAAGAAATAGGTACCGGCGGGCACGCCGTGACCGCGATCGTCCCGGCCGCTCCACGCGAACGTGTGGCGGCCACCGTCGTATCGATGCACGGGGAGACCCCAGACCCGGCGTCCCGCCGCGTCGAAGACGGTCACACGCACGTCGAGCGACGCCGGCAGGACCGCGTCGACGCGCCAGCCGGCCGTCGCGGGGTTCCGGCTCACGACGTCGAGCGCGAACACGGGACCGGCCACGGCCGGGACCCCGATCGGCGGCGGATCCTCCCCGGCGCACCCGCGGTCGATGATCTGGAGTCCGTCGTTCGATGCGAGATACACGAGCTGATCGGTCAGCACGGCCGCCGACACGGCGCCCCAGGTCTGGAGCCGCCGCTGCACGGCCGGAGACCGGGGATCGGACAGGTCCACGATGTCCACGAACGCGGTGGTACCGGCGATCACCTCGTCGCCGTTGAACGCGTAGTCCCCCGACACGTCCACCTCGGCCAGTGCCTTCGGATCGTCGGGGGTGGAGATGTCGTAGACGGTGGTTCCGCCGAACCACTCGTCCACGAGCATCGTCTCATCCATGACGGCGACGCTCACGAGCGAGCCCGGCCGCTCAACCACGACCTCGGCGGCGGCAGGATCGGAGACGTCGAGCACGAGCAAGCCCGCATACTGATCCGATACGTACGCATACGACCCCTGGACGGCCACGTCGCGGACCACGCCGGCGGTCGCGATGGTCTCGACGATGACGGGTGCCGCGGGATCGGACGCGTCGATGATGTGAAGATCGCCGTCCACGGCGTACACCCAGGTACCCTCGGCGTCGACGGCGTCGGCATCGCCGGGAGTCGCGACCGACCCCACGAGCACCGGCGCGGCCGGGTCCGACACGTCGATCACCTGGATGCCCTGGCTGTCGTCGGCGACGTACGCCGTGGTTCCGCTCGTGACCAGCCCCCGCGCCCTTCCCGGTGTGTCGGCCGCTCCGAGGAGCACCGGCGCCGCGGGATCCGAGACGTCGAACAGCTGCAGCCCGTCGTGGTTGGCCGCGCACAGCGCGACCGGGCCGTCCAGCACGATGTCGCGAAGGACGTCGCGGGTCACGGTGAGGCTGACCGTGTGCCAGCCGTTCGGGTCGCGAAGGTCCACCGTGCGCAGCTGGCTCGTGTCCGAGCCGCCCGCGAACCCGCGACCCCCGAAGAGATCCAGGCGCGAGACGGTTCCGCCGAGGCGCAGGCCGCTGAGCGTCCTCGGAGCCAGCGGATCGGAGACGTCCACGATGGCGACGTCCCAGCCGGCCAGGTTGTCTCCGGCCAGGATGGCCCGACCGTTCTCGACGTGGACGTTCCAGCAGCTCGTGTCCTCGAGCGTGGTCACGATGAACGGCGCGTAGGGATCGGCGACGTCGACGATGGTGAGCCCGACCTGGTAGTCGGCCACGTAGGCGTAGTCGCCGTCGACGTCCACGTCGTCTGCACGGTACCCCGGCGTGGGGAGGTACGAGAGCGTCGTCACGTCGGTGGGATCACTCGCATCGAGAATGCTCAGACCGTCGGCCCACGCGAAGTAGATCAGATCACCCTGCGTGGTCGCGGCTCCGAGGCTGGCGGTGTCGGTCGAATGGACGATGGGGGCCGCCGGGTCGGTGACGTCGAGGACGCAAAGCCCGGCGGCGGTCGAGGCGATCACGTGCGTGGGGTCGAGCCACGCCATGTTGATCGTCCAGCTCACGAGCGGCGTGGTCGAGACCACCTCGGGGCCGGCCAGGGGGGTCCAGTCGATGATGACGACGCCGTCGTACCCCGACCCCACGTACGCGTACTGCTCGTCGACCACGATACCCTGCGTACACTCCGGGAGATCCAGCGTGGCGGTCACCACCGGGGCGTCGGGGTCCGACACGTCCACGATCCGGAAGTCCGAGTTGCAGGCGACGACGAAGAGCCGATCTCCGAGGCGTGCGAAGTCCGAGTTCCGGATCGGCGCGCTGTTCGTCCGCAGGAGGCCCTCGCACGTCGCCTCGAGCGGGATCGTCCCGAGGTCCACGGTACCGACGTCGACACCGGACGTCTCCACGCTCGCGAGGTGCGTGATGCCATCGCGATCGGCGGCGACATCCAGTAGGATCGTCTCGACCGCGCCGGAGGGCACGTCGAGCGAGAACGTTCCAGTGGCGTCCGCGTCGGTGCTGGCGCGCAGGCTCGCCACCGTCACGTACGCGCCCGCGGCTGGCGATCCGTCGTCGAAGACGACCTGCCCGCCGAGCTCGAGTGCCACAGCGGGACGGGTTACGAGGATGACGGTGCCGAGCAGCAGGCCCCATGAGACGCAGGGCTTCATGATGTCTCCGTCGATGCGACCGGCGCGCGCGCGCCGCGGAATGTCGGGCCGCGCCCCTGGAATGATATCAAGCACGCCACCGGCCGACCACCGATTGCGTGGCCGCGCGTCATGAGTGAACCCGACCCGACCCAGCGCACGCCTGCGGCCGCGCTCATCCTCCTTGCCGTGCTCGCGTTTCTCGTCTACTCGCCAACGTTGTTCCATGGCTTCGTCTACGACGATCCCGGCCTGATCGCGTCCCTGGACGGCGGACCGCCGCGCCTCCACCGCATCGTGCTGTGGACGAGCGCCTGGGTCGACGCCGCGATCTGGCGGGGACGCCCGGTCGGATTCCATCTGACGAACGTGATGCTCCACGCGGTGACCACGGCGCTCGTGGCCTGGGTGGCGACCCGGATCGGAGGACGGTCGATCGGCCGGTGGGCCGGGCTCACGTTCGCCGTACACCCGGTTCACGCGGACGTCGTCACGCCCATCGTGCACCGCAAGGAGATGCTCGCGCTGATGTTCGGTCTCGCCGCGACTGTCGCCTGGCGACGGAGCGGTCGGTCGGTTCTCGCCGGCGTGCTGGCGGTGACTGCGTTCGTCGTGGCCCTTCTGTCCAAGGAGGTGTCGATCGTGGCGCTGCCGGTGCTGCTTCTCGCGTCGATGCACCAGCGGGTGTGGAGTGACGGCATGAACGCGGCCAGGTGGCCGGTCCTCACGATGCTCGGCCTGAGCGTTGCGGGTGCCGCATTCGTTCTCTCGACGATTCCCGATCCCTTCGCGCGAGCGTCCATCGCCGAGCTCCACGGGTGGCAGATCGATGCCTACGGAGACGTCGTTCGCAACGTCGCCGCGGGATGGGCTCGCGCGATCGGGCTCTGGCTCGGCGACCCCGCCATCGTCGCCGAGCCACCGCTCATTCGCGCGACGGGTCTCGGCTCGGGGACGGTCACGTTCGGTGCGTTCGCCCTGATCGTCGTGACCGCGATCGTCGCGTTCACGTGGCGCCGGCGGCCCATCGTCTCGTTCGGGCTCCTGTGGACCGCGGGCATGCTCGTCCCGACGTCCAACCTCGTCCCCCTCTCGCACTTCTACCTTCCCGCGCGCTATCTGTACGCGGCGTCGTTCGGGGTGTGTCTCCTCGTGGGATACGGCGTGGGCGCCGCCCTCAGTGCACGGGCGGTCCGCGCGCGGCGATCCGCGCGCGCTGCGGTCGGCTTCGCCGCTGCTCTCGTCTGTGGTGCGCTCGCGATGGCCGCGATGGGGCGGTCGGGGGACTGGACGTCCGACGAGGCGATCTGGCGCACGGCCCGGGAGCGGGGCGCCGCGAGCCTTCGCGCCCATCAGGGGCTCGCGCGTCTGGCGGTCGCGGACCGCGACTACGCCGGCGCCGCCGAGGAGCTCACGCGCGCGGCCGAGCTCGTGCCCCTCGATGACCCGTCGGTGTCCGGTGGCTACGACGGTGGCGTGCATCGAGACCTGGGCTGGGCGCTCCATCTCGCCGGCCGTGTCGACGAGGCGGGCACGGTCGGAGAGAGCCTGGCGGTCTACTTCCCGGACGACGTGTCGGCACGGCTGCTCGCGTCCCGCGCGGCCATGGCCCGCGAGAACGATGCCATCGCGCGACGACATCTGGAGCGGCTGGACACGCTGCGTCCCGATGAGCCTCGCACGCTCTCCACGCTGGCGCTGCTGCTCGCCACCTCCCGGGACGAGTCGATCCGGGATCTCGAGGCCGCGTGGAGCCTGGCCCGGCGCGCCGTCGCCCGCCGCGAGGATGCCGCCGGGCTTCGCGTGATGGGAGTGGTCGCGAGCCACCGTGGCGCGTTCGAGGATGCCGTCGCGCTGGCCGAGCGCGCGCGCACCCTGGCCCGCGCGCCGGGCGACACGACCCTCCGCCGGATCCTGGACGAGGACGTGCGCCGCTATCGCGAGGGCGTGGCCGGCACGCGTTGAGAGCCCCACGCCGAGGTTTCAGCTCCGCGTCAGCTCCATCGGCACGTCGACGAACAGAACGTCGAGCGGCGATTCTCCCCGTCTCGCGCGCTCGAGGCTGTCCGAGATTCGCTGCCGCCACTTCCGTCCGAGTGCGCACTCGACGTCGGATGCGGTCTCCAGCGTCGAGATGCCACGCTCGTGATCACCGCGGGCGTAGTGACAGAGACCGGCGAAGTACCGGTTGACCATCTGGGTCAGGGGTCGATCGTCGTCGGCGAGAACCCGTTCGACCAGCTCCAGCGCGGCGTCCCATTTGCCGCGGCGCATCTGGATCGCGGCCAGCGTGTTCCGGTAGGTCGGGTCGTCCGCGCTGAGGATAAGCGCCGTCTCCATGAGCTCCTCGGCGCGGTCGAGATCCCGACCGCACAACGCCAGCGACCAGGCGAGATTGTTGCACGAGGTGGGATTGGTGGGATCGCGCTCGTACACGTCCTCCAGGGTCGGGATCGTGGCGGCGACGTCACCACATGCCCAGTCGTACCCAACGCGATGCTGCTCGAGCTCGTCGGGGTCACCCTTCAGGCTCGCGAAACGCGACAGATCCTCCTCGAGCCGATCGCACTCGTTGCGGCGCGAGTGGCCGCCGATGCGCGCCCGGACGATCGTCAGGCTGTCCGTCTCGGGGTGCAGCGCGAAGATGCGACGCTCCAGGCGCACGGCATCCTCGTGACGCCCGGCGGCACAGAACGCGTCGACGAGCGCGAGCTGGGACTCCCTCGATCCATACTGCCGATCGATCTGCTCCAGGATCTCGATCTCACCGTCGACGTCCCCGAGCTCCTGTTTGATGCCGAGTCTGAGCTGCAGAACCAGCAGGTCCGATGGCGCCCGCTCCCCGGCGGTGTCGGCCAGGGAGTCGGCCAGGAAGTGCCGGCCGTCGGCGAGCTCGATCGCCGCCAGGAGAAACAGCGGGTAGGGCCCGGCGCTCGTGTCGCCGGCGACGTCGGCCAGGAGGTCGTGCGCGAACGTGCGTCGCCGTTCTCCTTCCTCACCCGCGCCGCCGACGTCGTTTCCGAGGATCCGGGCGACGGCCTGGATGACGAACCCGTGATCGTCGGGGTAGTCCTTCACGTACGCTCGGATGGAGTCGAACTCCGACTCGTCGGCCAGGTGGTTGTAGGAGTACGGCTGCACCACACCCGCTCGAAACCGGAGCCAGTCTTTCCGGAACGTCCGGTATGCGTCGCCGTCCAGAAACACGCGGTCCATCGCGAAGTCCTGGGTCACCTCCACCCACCGGTCGTCGCCGTCCGAGCGCGTACGTGCCCGGATCCGGCCCTCGTACCCCGGGCCGGCCACGCTCAGCGGCACGACCTCTTCGTCGGCTCGCCACCCGGCGCCGTGATGGAACCGGAGGGTCGCGTGACCGCGGTACGGATACGCGAGCTCGATGGCGACCCCGCGCTGGTCCACGTCGGGAAACGACAGAAACGGGTCGGCGACCTCGGTATCGTGCCGGAATGCGACCGTGTTCCGATCCGGTGCCCACGACGTGTCGACGAAGGTGCCTCGCAGCGTGACGTCCTCGCACTCGGACTCCAGCATCGCCCAGTCGACCCGGCGGCAGGAGGACCAGAGGCCGTAGCCGAGCGCACGCGTGATGACGTAGTTCACGACGTTCGTGTCCGGATGCTCCATGAGACCGTGAAGCTGTGCGGCGACGTCGCCGGTCAGCCGGTTCGAGACCTCGATTCGTGCCCGGCGAGCGGACTCCGGGAAGATGTCGACCTCGAGCTCCATGCCCGTCCGGTCCGGCTCCTGGAGCGGGATGTCCACGAGCGTTGCATCGTCGCCTCGCGGCAGCACGAGTCCCGTGACGCCGGTGTCTGCCGCCGGCAGGTAGTCGTAGCAGGGGATCCCGCTGGTCAGGTCGCAGAAGACCTCACGACCCGAGCCGACGTGGACCCGTACGATCACGTGGGTGAACTCGCCCGGCTCGGGCTGGTCCTCGTGGATCCGGACGTCGGGGCGCGGCGCCAGGAGAACCGGCTCGGCGTCCACGCCCACGGCCTCCAGGCACGCGAGCATCAGGACCACCATGTCCTTGCAGTCGCCGTAGCCGCGTCGTGCCACCTCTCGCGCGGCCGTCGGCACGACCGATCCACGGTCGAGCGCGATGGAGAGATACTCGACCTCCGAGACGATGTGACGGAAGAGCGCAGCGACGATCTCACGCTCGCCGTGCGCGTCCGCGGTCACGCGCGTCGCCAGCTCGCGGATCTCGTCCGATGCCTCAACCCGGCTCCAGAACGTGCGCGCATACTCCCGGACCGCGTCGGGCCACGACGCATAGGTGCTCGCGGCCACCCACGGGTAGCTCTCGATGAGGTTGCCCACGTCGGTCGCCACCCAGAGCTCGGGCGCCTCGACTCGCCATCGGTGGAGTGCGTAGGTGCCGTCGGTCCACGTATCCGCCGGGGCCACGTCGTCGTGCGTCATGAGGTGCAGCGGGGAATCCCGCCTGACCCGCAGCTCGAGCACCTCTTCGAGGATCGGCGAGAACCCACCGAACAGGTGACGGACGGACCAGCCGCCGTCGAAGAAGCTCTCCTCGTGCTGATCGAAGACCAGGTCGAGCGAACACCCCACGGTGAGATCGG
This sequence comes from Candidatus Eiseniibacteriota bacterium, assembly GCA_965224245.1. GTDB lineage: Bacteria > Eisenbacteria > RBG-16-71-46 > CAZAMP01 > CAZAMP01 > CBDCYW01. The sequence continues at coordinate 676,165 of OZ245046.1, forward strand.
GGAAGGGGATGGTCAGCTCGCGCCAGTCGTCGATGTCGGCGTTGCCGACGCTCGACGACGAGACGTAGAAATCCGAGCGCGACACGTCGGTGATCCGCCCGTCGGGGTGGATCACGCGCGCGACACGGACGCGCGGCATGCTGCGTCCGGCCCGGAAGGCGATCCGCATGGGCTGCACGTCGACGAGGCCGTCTCGCGCCAGAACCTGGATCGTGGTGCGACGGCGGCTGGTGAGGCGCGACGGTCCGACGCTGGAGAGGCTCGCCTGCGACAGGAGGGTCCGGGTACCGTAGCCGGCCGAGACCGTATCCTCGGATGCCATCCGCTCCAGGATCCAGTCGACGTCATCGAGGTCGTGCTCGAAGGCATCGAAGACGTGGGCGAGTTCGTCGGTCTCCGTCGTCTCCGGAGATGGACCCGGGACCTGTCCGCCGGCCGACACCAGCATCGAGCGGTAGCGGGGCTCCCCGGGCAGCTCCTCGAGCAGGCCGCCCAGCATTGCCTGGGCCTCCGCGAGAGCCCCTCCACGGATGCGCTCCCCTGCGACCATCAGTCGTGCCCAGCGGGCTCGGGGATGGGCCTCGATCACGCGCTCGGCGATCCGTCGCATGGCGTCGGGGCGCTCGTACATCCCCGCGTACGCGTAGAGCACGGTGAGCGGGTCGACGTCCAGGTCGTCCTGGCGCTGGAGCCAGGTGTCGAGCCGCGCTTGGGCGGCCGCCGGGCTGTCGAACCGATTGATGACGTCGAGCTCCAGCTGGATCAATACGGGGGTGCCGTCGCACCGCTCTCGCATCCGTGCCAGCATGTCGCGCGCGAAGGACTCGTCGTCGATCTCGAACGCGATCCGCGCGACGCTGTGCATCAGGAAGAGGTTGTTCGGCTCCAGCGCGAGGGCCCTCTCCGCCAGCGTCCGTGCACGTTCGCGTCGCTCGAGGGTGGCGGATCGGTATGCCGCGGAGACCACGTGCCACGGGTTGCCGGTCTGCAGGCGGTCGACGTCGTCGTATCGGCCACGGATCTCGGCCACCTCGATCGCGCGCCGGGGGAACCGGTCGGCGCTCACGCCGGCCGCGGTCAACGAATCCAGCATGGCGGCGGCCTGATCGACGTCCTGCTCGATCAGGTCGTCCAGTCGCCGCTGGAGGGCCAGGGCTGGATTCTCACGACGGACGAGTGCGTCCACGGAATCCGCGCGCGCAGAGAGACCCAGAAATCGCAGGCACCGGCGCACCGACTCGACGGCGGCGGAGTCGAGCGTGTGCTCGATCAGTGCGTTCGCCGACGCCCGCAACGTGTCGGGGTCGGCGTCGCCCTCCACCATGAAGTCGAGCTTCTGCCGGAGCACGTAGGTTGAGGTGACATCGAGATCCGCCGACATCGTCGAGCACAGTGCGTGGTAGCCGAGCCCCTTCAACGCGCCGACCTCCGCTGATCGGGCGGCGTTCTGGAGGTCGGGGTGCTCGGCGACGACGTCGGCCAGCGACATGATCTCGTCGGCCGACAGTCGCGACGAGGCCTCGGCGAACAGGTCGTAGACGAGACGGTCGTCGCACGCCGGGCACTCGGCGAGGGATCGAGTCCAGGTGTCCCGGAACGCGCTCAGCTCGTCGGAAACCTGGTGGAGCTCCGCCAGGACGTCGAGCTCGCGCCGGAACTGCGCGTTCAGCGGGGTCGCATACCCGGCGTCGAGCGCCTCCCTGTACGTCTCCAGGGCGTCGCCGAGGTCTCGGGACTTGGCCAGGTAGATCCCGGACTCGACCCACTCGCGGGCCACCACCGGATCCTGCTCGACGACGCGGAGATCCGCCTCCTGCTTCACCGGCTCGGACATGGCGAGCTCCCGGCGGAGACGAAGGCGGTAGAACCGGGGCCAGGCCCAGTCGGACCGCGCATCCACCGAGGCGTCGAACGCCGCCAGGGCGCTGATCAGCCTCCGCCGGTAGTACTCGGTCAGTCCCAGCATGAACGCGCGCCCCTCCGGCGTTCGGGCGACCTCGGGGACGTCGGACGGTGCGGAGCCAGAGGCGAGCCGGCGGGCCAGGTCCGGCAGTCCGAGCCCATCCCGGCGCGCCAGGACGACCTCGCGAAGCGTGTACCCGTCGACCGGATCGCGCTCGAGAATCCGATGCCGGAGCTCGAGCGCCCGATCCACGTCGTGCGTCCGGCGTGCCTCGGTGGCGGCGACTCGCTCGGAGTCGAGCGGGTCGGGCTCGTATGGCGGTAGCGAGATCGCGCTGCTCGCGCTCGCGAGTGCGAGCATGAGAGCAAAGAGACCGGCAGTCGGGGAGTGGATCGACATGAGGTCGCCTTCGTTCGTCACGGACCGGCGACCGCCCCCGGGCCGATCGAGCCCGCGGGCAGCGGACGTCACGCGCACCCGGGTCGCAGCCGTGAGCTCCGCGATGCGGATTGATGGTGCCGAAGCGTCGATCGGATGGTACGTCCCCTGATTCTCGATTGGAAGGGAATAGCGCCGTCGGTCGGCTCGTCTGGGTGCGGTTCCCGCCGATGCATGCGCGCGAGGACCGGCGGGCCCGATGCGTCGAGCAGGAAAACGTCGCCGGGACACCAGTTCTCGGGCGTGGGACGTGTAGGGATGTCGACGAGACGTGAACCGAGGAGTGATCGATGTCCAGCGCCATGTTGCTTCGATACCGGGCAGACGGACCTGCCACCCACGTACCGCTTCGCCTCGCGGCCCTGCTCGCCGTCCTGATCACGGCGGGATGCCTGCTGGGCTGATCCTCGCGTATCATCGCGGACATCCGATCGCCGGAGCGAACCGGGCTCGTGCGACCGTCCCGACGCTCGTCGAAGCGCACCCATCCCGACGCTCCGCGCGGAGAGGAGGCCCGCAGTGCCCAGCAAGAGGTCCCATCCGCGATGGACTCCCACCGGGAGCGCCCCCTGGCGCCGCTGGGGCGACGATCTGGAGCCGGAGTCGATCCGCCAGATCGAGGACGCCTGCCGCCTGCCGATCTCCGTTCGTGGGGCGCTGATGCCCGACGCTCATCGGGGCTACGGGCTTCCGATCGGCGGCGTCCTGGCCACCCGCGACGCGGTGATCCCGTACGCGGTCGGGGTGGACATCGCGTGTCGGGTGCGCATGTCGGTGCTCGACGTCGACCCGCTGGAGCTGGACCGACGGAGGTCGCGCTTCGAGTCGGCCATTCAGCGCGAGACACGATTCGGGATCGGGGCCGCGTTCGTGAAGCGACGTCGCCACGAGGTCCTCGACGACGACTGGGACGTGTCTCCGGTCACCTCGTCGCTCAAGGACCGGGCCTGGGCTCAGCTGGGGACCAGTGGAAGCGGCAACCACTTCGTCGAGTTCGGGGTCCTCGAGGTCGATCGCGACGACGTGCCGGGTCTCGGACCGGGGCGATACCTGGCCTTCCTCAGCCACTCCGGCAGTCGCGGCACCGGCGCGAACGTCGCGTCCCACTACAGCAAGCTCGCCAAGCGCCTTCATCCGGAGCTCCCACGCGAGCTGCAGAACCTCGCGTGGCTGGATCTAGCGACCCACGAGGGACAGGAGTACTGGAACGCGATGGAGCTGATGGGCCGATACGCGGCGGCGAACCATGCCTGCATCCACCGGTACGTCGCGCTCCGGCTCGGGGCGGAGGTCGTGTTCGATCTCGAGAATCACCACAACTTCGCGTGGCGCGAGATGCACGACGGAGAGCCTCTGATCGTGCACCGGAAGGGGGCGACGCCCGCGGGCGAGGGCGTGCTCGGGATCATCCCGGGCTCGATGGCCACGCCGACGTACGTCGTGCGCGGGCTCGGGAGCGACGCGTCGCTGTGCTCGGCCGCACACGGCGCGGGCCGCGTCATGAGTCGGACACAGGCCAAGAAGACGCTCCGCTGGAAGGACGCCGCGGCTCAGCTCGAGGCCGCCGGCGTCACGCTGATCTCGGCCGGGCTGGACGAGGTGCCCGCCGTCTACAAGGACATCGACGCCGTGATGCGAGCCCAGTCCGATCTCGTGGAGCCCCTCGCGACGTTCCGTCCCCGGCTCGTCAAGATGGCGCCGGCGGGTGAGCGCCCCGAGGACTGAACCTCGGTCCTGCCGGGCTCCCGGATTCCCGACGCCACCAGAACTCCGTCCCCCGGGCCGTATGCCGGAGAGACCCGCCGGCCACGTCACCCCGAGCGGCGGGGAAAGGAGACGCCCCGTGGACATCCTGTGCCGTGGACTCCGGGATCGGCGCCAGGCCGCCTCGGACGAGACGATCTCGGTCGCCGACAAGGCCATCTTCGCGGGAGGCTCCATCGCGCGTGCCCGCGGCGCCGTGGGGCTTCGGCGAACCGACCGCCCCGCGGAGCAGATCCGTGCCATCATCCTCCACCAGACCTGGGGACGGACCTTTCTCCCGGGCACGCGATCGGCGTACCCGCGCGATCGTGCCGGTGACGCGAACGTCCGGAGTCACCACGCCATCGACCGCGTCGCGGCCCATTTCGTCGTGTTGAACGACGGAACGATCTTCTACACCCACGACATCGAGTATGTAATCAACAGCGCGGGTCGACGGTACGGGATCGACATCGAGTTCGCGGGCCGGTTCACCCGCACCCGACGGCTGAGCGTGGCGGCGATCCGGTCGGGTCGCGAGCTCCTGCGCGTGCTCACGCGGCGGCTGCCGGAGATCACGCACGTGCATCCCCATGGGCAGGTCCAGCGCCGGGACGCTCAGGGGCTGTGCGGCGGTGCCACCGGGAACCGATGCGACAAGCACGACACGTGTCCCGGCCCCGACGTGTGGGTGAACGTCGGCGAGTGGGCGGTTCGCTCCCTCGGGCTGACCGCCGACACTACGTTGCCCTACTACCAGAACAACGGGATCAGCGACGCGCAGCGGGATCGATCCTTCGACCAGGACCTCGAGCTCTTTCTCGACGAGATCTACCCCATCGCGGCGCCGTGACGGCGCCACGCCGGGTGGGGAACGCCGCTCGATCTCGCGATCCGGTCAGCTTGACGCGTTCACGGCGCCGAGCACCTGCGCCCACTGGGCCTACATGCTGCTGGTGCGCGCGACACGGCATCGTCGGTGGTTTCAGCGATCTCGCGGTGGTATGCGGGCGACATGCGGCGCGCTGGCGAACCGGTCGTCCTGAGCGGTGCGGTCTCGGTTGTCGCGTCCGAGGCGGGCAATCGGATCTTTCTCGACGGAGGCTGAGCCCGAACGGCGAGCGCAGAGAGGTTGGACCTGGATCGGTACCCTGGGCGGGTGTGCGCGACGGCACCGGTCGCCTTCAAGCCGATGCTGCCAGATCTCCGCCATGATGCAGGTCAATCCGTTCGGATCACGTGGTAAGCTCGCATGGCGTCGACTCTCGGGAGGTTGGCGAATGCGATTCCCCGGTACCGGGTTGCTCGGATCTCCACTCACGCGCGCGTTGTTACGCCCCGTGCTCGTTCTGTTGGCTACAGTCGTCGGTGTCGGCTCGCCGCATCGGTCGACCGCCGACTGCGTCGACTACACCGGATACCTCCACACCGTCGGTGGACTCGTTCTGTCGGAGAGCCAGCCGACGACGGCAGTCGCCGTCGCCGGGGAGAACGCCTACGCGACGACGCACGGGACCTTCCACGTGGTCAGCCTGGCGGACCCGACGCTCCCTGTCGTGATCGGCACGGTACCGATCGCCGGTACGGTGGTGAGGGTGCGTCCATCGTCGCTGCACGCTTATCTTGCCTCTGGAGCAAACGGGTTGGAGATCGTAGATGTCTCCGATCCGACATCGCCGAAGCTGGTGGACACATACTCGACCGGCGGCAGCATCGGGGGAGTCGCGATCGCCGACGACATCGCCTGCCTGACCGCGTATGGCGCAGGCATGATTCTGCTCGACGTCTCGAACCCCACCGCGCCGGTTCTCCTGGGAGAGGTGGACACGCCGGGAATCGCGATGGACGTCTCTCTGCGTGACGGGTATGCGTTCGTGGCTGAGGTGGACTCCGGGCTGACCGTCGTCGACGTCCGAGCACCGACCGTGCCCATGATCGTGGAGCGTTTCACGGACTACGGGACGACGGCCGTCCACGTGTCCGGCGGGCGCGCCTACGTTGCCACGGTTTCCGATGGGCTCGCGATACTGGACGTCACGGATCCCGCCGACGTCAGGCTCTCCGGCACTGTGGCCCCCGACTGGTCGTCATCGGTGAGTGGGGTCGCCGTTCGCGGTACGGATGTCTTCACGGTTGCCGGCGGGATCGGCACCCTGGTCGCGATCGATGCCGCGGGCCCCACGGCGCCCTTCGTTACAGGAGTCCTCTACACAGGTGGGGCACTCGCCGCGAGTAGTCAGTACATCGTGACGGCTCGGATGTCGGTCGTCGACATTGCGTCGACGTCGGCACTGTCCCTCGAGGCGACGCTGGATCTCCCGTGCTCGGCGATGCTGGTGTCGGACGACGTGGCCTATCTCGTCGAGCAGGGAGAGGTGTGGGACCAGCGCGACGTGCAGGTTCTCGACATGGCCGAGCCGCTGTCACCCGCGGTCACGTCGACGGTCGACACCCCCGGCGAGGCCCGGGACTTCGTTCTGTCCGGGGAGCGACTGTACGTCGCCGACGGGACAGGGGGACTCGCGATCGTCAACGTGTCCATTCCGACAGCCGCTTACCTGGAGGGAAGCGTCGACGAGATGCCGGGCATCGCCGAGGAGATAGCGCTATCGGGGACGGTCGCGTACGTGACCCAGTTCGACCTGCCTCCGACCTCCCTGCACGTGTTCAACGTCGCGAATCCCACGGCGCCACTTCACGTTCGGTGGGTCGAGACCCCGGGGCTCCCCAGTGCGATGGCCACGGTCGCGGGGCACTTGCTGGTCGGTGACACAGCCGAAGGGCTCGTGGTGATGAGCCTCTCGAACCCACTGGATCCGACCATCGTTCACACTGTCGAGCTCCCAGCCGCGTGGCGCGTCGGCGACATTCTCGTCGACGGGGGAACCGCCTATGTCACCGCCGACGAGGCCGGCATCTACGTCGTGGACGTGTCGGACCCCGTAGCGGCCAGCCTCCTGGCCCGTGTGCCGACGGTGCAGCCGGCGTTGGAGCTGGCGCTGGAGGGTTCAATCCTGTACGTCAGCCTGCAGTTCGGCGGCCTGATGCTGTTCGACGTCTCGGATCCGGCGCGACCGGTACGGAGCGGGGAGACGGTCCTCGTGCCCGAGCAATGGATCGTAGACGTTGCGCTATCGCACGACTACGTCTACGCCCCAACCGGGGACTCATTGGTGGTGTTTCCCAGGCATTGCTCTGACAACACCCCTGTCCTGGTGGAACACACGGAGGTCACGGTGGCGCGCGATGCGGTGGTCGTCGAGTGGAGTACCGGGGACACCCGGGATGTCCTGGGATTCGATCTGATCCGCCGCGACGTCACCTCGAGCGAGGAGCACGTCGTTAACGACGTGCAGCTTCCGCCGACGGGCCGTCATCGTGTCGAGGATCGAACCGTGGTCGCCGGGCGTGTCTATCATTACTTCATCGAGTGCGTTCTCCGGAGTCTCTCACGGAACCGCATCGGCCCTCTGGTGGCAAGCGTTCCCGATGAGGTGATCCCGATCGTGCACCCGAACCCGTTCGCGAGCGCCGTGGCGTTCTCGCTCCCACGCGCGGCGAGCGACGTCTCGGTACACGTGTACGACGTGCTGGGTCGTGTCGTCCGGCACTTCGAGTCGATTGCGGCGGGGACGGCGGAGCTCGTTTGGGATGGACGTGACGACCGGGGCTTCTCGCTGGCCGCGGGCACCTACTACGCTGACCTGACCGTCGATGGTCGGTCCCACGTCGTCCGCGTCGTTCTCGATCCCCGTCAGTGAGGTCGCAGGCGCCGTATCGTCGTCTCACTCCGACGGAATCATGACCCACGGATGGACCCGACCACTCTCGCTCACACTCCCGACGAGCGTCTCGCCACGGATCGTGGCCTCGAACGCGATCATCTCCTCGCCGTTCGGGAAGTCGAAGCGGATCGACGATCCATGGCAGTGCACGTTCGTCAACGGCAGCCCGGCGACGCCCTCACCCGGAAAGTCGATCGTCCCCGTCCACTCCTCATCCATTTGACCGAGCTCGACCCCGATGTCGTAGTCGAGTACTCGTCCGGTCCAGCGCCCGGCCGGTGACCGACCGTTCGCGGCCGAGAGGAGCGCAAGAACAGCCTCCAGCGCCGCGTCGCGGCCCGCCCGCCCGTCGGCCGAGGTCTCGATAGCCGGGATGTGGGGCTCCAGCGACTCTCGTGAGTCCTTCGGTCCCGCGTACTGCCAGTACAGCGTCGAGACGCGGAGCGTGAGACCGGTGTTGGGCAACCGGATCTTCCGGGAGTCCCCGAAGTGGTTCGGCCTCGCACCCGTGGGCTCGCCCACGAAGATCGCGCTCGTGTGCGTCTCGAGATCGAGCGCGAACATCATGGCCGCCGAGAAGGTGTTCCGACCGATCAGCACGAACAGCCGGCCGGGCGGATCCAGCGCGCGACATCGGATCAGCGCGTGCAGGAACGAGCGGTTCAGGGAGTTGTCGCCGCCGCGATTGAACCGGAGGTCCAGCACGAGTGCGGCCGCCTTCGTCGATTCGACGACACCGGTGAGGCGGGTGGCGAACGCGGCGATCGTCTCGTCCTCCTCGTCGTAGACCTCGTCGTACTGGCCGTACACGACGTTCGGCTCGTCGAGCACCTCGAACCAGAAGTTGCGGTCCGGATGCCCGTCGCGGAGCGGCGAGACACCCGAGAGCGAGCTCGCGCTCACCCACTCGGCGGCGGTGCCCTCCGGAACCGGCGACAGCACGACGGTGTGTCGGTCGCCGTCGGCGGACGAGAGCGCGAGGCGCACGTGGCCGGGGTCCTCGACGATTCCGAGCGCGTGAAGGAGCTCGGGCAGGACCAGGCGAGAGGGAAGCAGAGCGCGGCGCTGATGGTCGTTGTCGTGGTGAACGACGCGTGAGACCCGCGTCACGACCTCGTCGATGGGCACGCCGCCGATGCCCTCCACGCGGGCGCCCAGATCGCCGGCGTGCTCGCGGCCGATCTCGTGCACGAACAGGCCGTCGGCGAACGCGGCCAGCCGCACCGGGAGGTAGCGAAACCGCATGGCCGGGAACGCCGGCGGGGGAGTCGGCGAGTGGCCGGTGAAGAACCCGCTGCCGTCGACGATGGGCAGGGTCAGTCGCGTGTGGCCGTCCCCGACGGCGGCCACGATGGCGGCCAGCTCCACGATGAGCTCGTGATGGGACATCGACGGTGTCCGCGCGATGAGGGTGTCGATCGATGCGTCGAACGCATCGCGGGTCATCGCGTGGAAGAGGTCGGGGTGTACGTCGGGCATCCGCTCGCGGACGAACCGAAGGTCCTCGGCCCAGGCCGCCGCGTGGTCGGGGGACACGACGTCGCCCCTCGCGGAGTCGCTCGCGAGGACGAAGCCGAAGAGGAAGCACGTGAGGGCGTGGCGGATCGTCATGCGGACAGGACGTCCGACCCGCCCCGGAAGTTACACCACCTCCACGGAGTCCGGACCGGCCGGTGACGGCGGGCCGGCGCGCGGCGTCCGGGGGATCACGATGGTGAAGGTCGAGCCCCTGCCGAGATCGCTCTCGACCTGTATCCGGCCCCCGTGGCGGCGCATGATGTCGTAGCAGATCGAGAGACCCAGGCTGGAGCCGATGCGGTCGGCCCGTCCCACGAAGCGGGGCTCGAAGATGTGGTCCAGCTGGTCCTGGGGGATGCCGCAGCCGGTGTCCCCGATCGTCACCGAGACCGCGTCGCCGTCCCGACACGTCCGGATCGTGATCCGGCCCGAGTCCGTGATGGCCTGCGACGCGTTGCGCAGGACGTTCAGAAACACCTGGTTCAGCTGCCGCGGATGGCACACCACGGGACCGACGTCACCATACTCCCTGACCACGTCGATCCGATCTCGGAGCTCGTGCCCGAGCAGCGTCAGCGCGCTGTCGATCCCCTCGTGGATGTCGCACGCCTTGAGGTCGGCCTCGTCGAGACGGGTGAACGAGCGGAGGCTCTCGACGATGCCGGCGACGCGATCGTTGCCGGCACAGATCACGCGGCTGGCGTCACGGATGACGCGCAGAATCGTCTCCAGAGCCGGATCCGGAGCCGCACCGGCTCCGCCGCTCGCGAGGTGTCGCTGGAGCTTCGCGACAGCGGAGTCGAGCGTGTCGCACATGCTTCCGATCGCGCCGACCGGAGAGTTGATCTCGTGCGCGATCCCCCGGACCAGCTTGCCGAGCGCGGCCATCCGCTCGGACTGGATCAGATGCGCTTCCTTCTCCCGGAGCTCGCGATGCGCACGTTCGAGGTCGAGCTGGACTCGCTTCTTCTCGGTGATGTCCCGGGCGATACCGATGAAGTGGGTCACGCCGCCGTCGCGGTCCTTCAGGCAGGACGCATTGGACGTGTGCCAGCGCCAGCTCCCGTTCGCGTGCCGGACCCGGTACTCGATCCCCCCGCGCTTCTTCCCGGTCTCGAGCACGGTGTTCAGAAACGTGTAGCAGGCATCCAGATCGTCGGCGTGGACGAGCGGGGCGAACGGCTCGCCCACGATGTCCGACACGTCGTGACCCAGCACCTCGGTCCAGTTCGGGGAGACGTACGTGAAGACCCCCGGGGGGGTCAGCACGTAGATGATGTCGTTCGCGTTCTCGACCAGGCTCCGAAAGCGCTCCTCGCTTCGCCTGAGCGATTCCTCGGCCCACTTGCGATCGGTGATGTCGTTCAGGCCGGTCACGAGGACGTCTTCGCCGCGCAGCCGGGTCGCGACGATCGAGGCCAGCGCCCATCGCTCGCGTCCGTGCGCCTCGCGGAGGCGGAGCTCGCGGTTGCCGATCCGTCCGCACCGTTCGATCTCCTCGAGGAGCGTCTGCCGGTCTCCGGGGTCGGCGTAGAACTCCGGCGTCTTCTGTCCGATGACCTCGGTGGCGGGGACGCCGCCGAACGCGGCGGCACCCTCGTTCGCGTACAGGACGGTGCCGTCGGACCGGCGGCTGATGAGGAGAGGGAACGGTGCGGCATCGAGGATCGTGCGCACCACGTCCTGGTCGTCGGTCGGGGGCGCACCCGCCAAGGCGACCTCCTCGGGTTCGCGGTACGGCGCGAAGCCGTCACCGACGGTCGGACTAGCGGAGGATCACGACGCGTGCGGACGTGACCGTCCCCCGGGCCTCGATCTCGACGAGATAGATCCCGCTCGGGAGCCGCCGGCCGTCCCGATCGTGGGTGTCGAGCACGAACGCGTGCACGCCCGCGCCGACCGATGTCTCGTGCGCGGCCGAGACCCGCCGTCCCGCCGGGTCGATGACCCGGATGGTCACGTCTCCGGGAGCCGACAGCGCGTAGACGATCTCCGCGCGCGTTCCGATCGCCGGGTTCGGCGTGACCGACAGGACCGACAGCACGTCCGGTGCGTCGGCGACGTCTCCGACCCCGACCGAGATGCAGTCCGAATCGCCCTCGTCGTAGGCGAGGTCACCGTCGTTGTCCAGCCCCAGACCGTCGCCGTCCCAGTCCTCGCCGTCGGGTGGCATCGGGGAGCACGGCTCCTTGACGTTCACGTCGTCGCGGAGATAGTGAACGGGACGGACGTCCTCAGGCAGCGGCACCGGGTCGCCGGGGTGGCAGTTCGCGCAGCGGAGCCCGTTCATGTCGGGCGGCACCCCGCTGGCCGTATGGTGGAGCCGAAGGCCGGCGCCCCAGCCCAGGTCGGTCCCGTTGTCGCGTCCATGACAGCCGCGGCAGCTCTGGGCCCCCGCGGCGCCGCCCTCGCTCGTGCGCGGATTGTCCCCGACCGACACGTGACAGAGCAGACACTCGGACGTCATCTGGTCGGGGCCGACGTGAAGGTCGTGGAGTGGACCCCGGCTGATGAATCCCGGATGACAGTCGGCGCATCCGCGCATCCCGCCCTGAGCCTCGTAGCGTTCGTAGCCGTCGGACGGGGTGGTGACGACCAGGACGAGCAGCAGTCCGGCCGAGACCCCGAGCCTAGAGAGCGCGCGCACGGCAGCCTCCGAGGTTCGAGTGGATTCCGCAGACGGGGCCGACCAAGCTTAGCGGGAGGCTCCAGGAGAGCGGCGTAAGGGGTTTCCGAACATCTCGTGCGGACTATGTCGTCGTGTCGCCGTCGACCCTCAGCGGAGCACGACGAAAGCTCGTGAGGCGGCGTCGCCGGCGCGCACGAAGTAGACGCCGGCCGCGACGTCGAGCCCGGCCCGGTCGCGACGATCCCAGAGCGCACCGTCACGCGTCGCGGGCAGCACGCGCACCAGCCGGCCGCGCGCGTCGTGGATTCGAAACACGATCTCGGAGTCGTGCGAGCGCCCCGCGGCGACGAACCGGAGGCCGGTGCTCTCGGCGGTCACCAGGATCCGGGACGCCACGTCCACCGGCGGTGAGTCGGATGGCCCGGCATCGAGCATGCCGGGCGGTGTCGCGAGGAGCATCACCCACTCCGGCATGCCGGGCGCCTGACGGTGCCAGGTGACCGGAACCGTGCCGGACGGACCGATCACGGTGCCGACCTCGCCGGCGGCCTCGACGTCGACGATCCGCCACGGCTCGCCGCTCGGAAGCCCGCGGATCTCGACCGTCGTCATCGTCTCACCGTCGTCGCGAAAGAACGTGTAGATGCGGGCGCCGGACTCCAGTGCGATCGCGTGGGCTTCGGGCCGGTCGTAGGCGACGTCGTAGAGGTTCAGCACCTCGCCGCGCGCCATGTCGTAGCCACGGAGCCGGCCGAGCCACGTCTGCCAGCGGTCGAGCCCGAGATCGTGAGGCGACGTGTACATCGTCGTGAGGACGGCTCCCACGCCGACGCTGTTGGCGAACGTGCCGCTCAGGTCGTTGTAGTCGATCGGATCCAGATAGCCGTCGCCGACCGGAGCCCCCGGCCCCCGGAGCGCCTTGGAGAACTTGACCTTCTTGCGGACGTCGACGTCGGTGAAGGGGTCGGACGCGTCCTCGAGGTGGGCGTAGGGCATCTTGTACGGATCGTGCGGACCGGAGCACTCGCACAGGATGAGCGGCGCGTCGGGAGCCAGCGCCTGCACGGTCTCGTAGATCCCCCGGTACAGCTCGGGGACGGCCTCGACGGCGTCGATCGGACGCGCATGCGCGTGCACGGCGTTGTAGCACGGCGGCACCGATCGGAGCGTGCTCCCGTCGAGGTAGATTCCGTCGAAGCCGTACGTGTCCAGGAACCGAACGGCCGTGCCGACGATCTCCTCTCGCGCGGGCGGGTACGCCGGACACAGGAATCGATGCGAGCGATCGGTCAGCGGATAGGTGCCGTCGGCGTCCCGGACGAGGTACGAGATCGGGATCCCGCAGCCGCTCTCCCAGGCGATCGGATACCACCACGTGTGGATGTCGAACCGCTCGTTCGCGACTCCCCACTGCGCGGTGTGGACGCTCGAGACGAAGTCCACCAGGTCCGGTTCGCCGGCTGGGAACTTGCCGGGCGCCGTGTTCGGCCGCCACGAGCCGTAGAGATCGAACCAGCCGTCATCCAGCGCGATCCACGTGATGCCGAGATCGGCGAGCCCGTCCAGCACCCCGACCACGTCGTCGAGCGTGAAGTCGAGGCCGAAGCCCCAGCTCTTCCAGTACGGCTCGTAGACACGGTCCGGCCAGGGGCCGAACGTCTTCAGCCCGGCGTCCTCGAGCACGGCCTGCAGCATGAGACCGTACCGCCGAGCGGCATCGAAGTAGTCGCCCCGGTGAGCGACGGCCGCGGTCAGGATGGTCGAGACCGATTCACCGGGCTCGAGCGACTCCGGGAACTGACCGTGGCTCCCGGCGGTCGGCTGTACGATGGAGACGGCCACCCGTCCGTCGCCGAGAACGCGACAGGGCAGGCCGATGGCACGCGGCCCGGGCTCGAGGCTCATCAGCGCCACGCCGGTCTCTGCCCCTCGCACGTCGATGAACGGCTGACCGCCACGTCCCTCCGCGTCCGGGCTCACCAGGTCGTTCGCGCGCGAGAACCCCGGTGACAGCGGGACGTCGAGCCACCAGTCACGCCACTCGCGCGTCGTGGCCTGGACGCTGGTGAACGACCACGGCGCCTCGGCGGGATTGCTGAGCCGTCGATCCAGTCGCAGGTGGCCGCTGACGAGCGTGGCGATCTGGAGCGGTGTGTCCGCCGAGCCGTTCGCGAACGCGGCCTGCATGACCACGGCGTCGGGATGGTCGTCGTAAACGCGAAGCGTCAGCGTCTTCTCGATCGGCACGCCGAGCACCGGCGCCTGGCCGCGGAGAGTGAGGCCGAGACCGGAGCCGAAGTGGTCGGCGACGGGCTCGACGGTCACGCCACCGGGTACGAGAGGAAACAGCGTGTAGTCGGCGCTCCCCACGCGCACGTAGTGGGAGGGGCGCGCGGACACGTCGTCGGCTCGCGAGGTCACGATCCGGGCCTCGTCCTCGCCGTCGATCGAGATCAGCCGTAGTCGCATGTCCGTGTCGACGACGACCTTCATGACCGGCGTCGACAGCACGTGCTCGCCGTCGACGACGGCGTGCTCCACCGCGCCCGTGGGCGCGGCGAGGAGAAACACGAGGGTGAGGAGCGAGTGACGACCCATGTGTCGAGTGTACACGAACCGGGAGTCCGCGATCCACGCGGTAGCCGTGGCGCACCCGTTCGGCGCGGCGAGCGCGGTCGACGGCCGGTGGTCTACTCGAACAGCTTCGCCACGATCTGCTCCACCGGGCCGAGTCGCTCGCGTCGCGCCTCGAGGTCCTCGGCGAGGCGGCGAAGTCCGATGATCCGCTCGCTCGTCGATCCATCGAGCAGCTCGTTCGACAGCATGGACAGCGATCGCGTGCCGGCGACGCTCGACATCAACGTGACCAGGATCCGGCAGTGCTCCTCGGGTGGCAATCCCTCGAGCGCGGCCTCGGGGTCCGCCATGAAGTCCGCGATGACCGGATCCAGGGCGGTCAGGGCCGCCACCCCCTCGGCCAGGTCGGCGTGGGCGTCGGCGCGCCGACCGAGGCGCAGCGCACAGAACGCGGTTCCGCTCCACACCGGGGCGAAGAGCGGACGCAGCGCGTCCGGGGTGTCGAGCATCACGGCGCGGACGGAGTCGACGACGGTCATGCACCCCGCGCGCTCGTCGTCACCGGCGCCGACCACTGCCGAGGTGATCGCGGAGAACGTGCGCATCGTGCTCGAGAACTCCTCGCAGGATGACGGAGGGTGAGCGGGAAACCGCTCCAGCAGCCGCTCCGCGAGCCTCCGCGACGAGTCGGCTCGATCAGTCGTGGGCGCGGAGGCTCCGCCGCGTGGCGCGGCGGCCATCGCGACGAGCGCGAGCATGCACAGCATCCGGCGGACGCCGGAGAATCCCTTCATGGGCGATGTCTCCGCGGTGGGCAAACGTCGGTCGCTCGTCGCCCCCCCGGGTGGGGGCGCTCGCACGCCGAACGAGGGTTCGCATGTCTGCGCGCAGCATACACCGGTGCCCAGGTCCGTGACACGCGGGTCTGCGTTCACTCTCGTGACGTTTGATTGCCCTTCACGTGAGGAAGCCGGGGCGCCGCGGGTGCTACGCTCTCTCCGCCGTCCGGACGTCTCCCGGGACGGCCTCGCGGATTCCGCGATCGAGGAGCGTTCTCATGCACTCCCCAGCAACCCGTTCCTCCGGCGATCTCCGGGTCGAGATCCACGCTCGGATGCGCGCCGGTCATCGCGAGGTGTTCGACTTCTCGGTGATCGCCGGGATGCTCGGTCTGGGGGCGCTGCTGGCCGCCGCGCTGCCGGCCGCCGCCGACACCGAATCTCAGACTGACTGGTCCGGGGGGCCGGACGCGGTGGGGTCGGTCGTGGAGTGGTCCGACCGGTTCATGGCGGTGTCGGACGTGAGCTGGCGATCGATCCCGGGGCAGCTCGTGCTGGCGTCCACGGCGGCGCTCCCGGCCGGGGGGCTCGTCATCGACACCGAGCCCAACTGCTACTCGGTCGCGGACGGAGACGTCGACGGCGACGGGGACCTCGATCTTCTCTCCGCCCTGCCGCTCACGTCGTTCCCGGGCACGGGCGTCGTGCGCTGGTACGAGAACGATGGGGCGGCCGGCGGCTGGACGCTTCACGTCGTGGACGACGACTTCTACGGCGGCTACGCGGCGGCGGCCGCCGATCTCGACGCGGACGGCGATCTGGACGTCGTGGCCGCCGCGTTCTACGACAGGTCCGACGACGAGCGAAACGGGCGCTACACCTGGTACGAGAACCTGGATGGCGCGGGCACGTCGTGGCAGAAGCGGCTGATCGGCGACCAGTTCTACGGCACCGAGAACGTCGCGACCGCCGACATCGACGGTGACGGCGATCTCGACGTGTACGGAAGCTCGTCGCTCACGTACCTCCTGAGCCAGAACGACGACATCCGGTGGTTCGAGAACGTGATGGGTGACGGAACGGTGTGGACGCAGCACACCGTGGACGACAGCTTCCCCGACGCGATCGAGGCCGATGCCGAGGACATGGACGGCGATGGTGACCTGGACATCGTGAGCGTGGCGTACGGCGCCCACGATCTCGCGTGGTGGGAGAACACCGACGGCCTCGGCGTGTCGTGGGCGAAGCACCTCATCTCCGACTTCACGCTGGTGGACGGCGCGGTGGACGCCGAGGATCTCGACGGCGACGGAGACGCGGACATCATCGCGGTCGGATTCAACGCGTCCGTCGCCGCCTGGTACGAGAACCTCGACGGCGTGGGGGGAAGCTGGGCCGGTCGCGCGATCGGTGCGCTCACCGAGGGCTACGACGTCGTCGTCGACGACCTCGACGGCGACGGCCGGCTGGACGTCCTCGCCTGCAACTCGGATCTCGACTTCTCCGAGGTCGTCTGGTACCGGAACCTCGGCGGCGCGGCCGCGTGGTCCCGACACACCGTGAACCTCGGCCACGATCGCGGGACGCGCGTCATCGCGTCCGACCTCGACGGCGACGGGGCCCTGGAGGCGGTGTTCACCGAGGGAGGAGCCAGCGCCGAGGACGTCGCCGGACTTCATCGCTGGACGTTCACGTCGTTCCTGGGTGCCGGCGAGCTGGACTCCCAGGTGCTGGATGCGGGCGGGGCCACCACGTGGGAGTCGATCGCGTGGGATGCCCACATGCCCGCCGGCACGTCGCTGACCTTCCAGATTCGCACCGGCGACGACCCGGACGCGCTGGGACCGTGGTCGGCCGATATCACCGATCCGGGCTCGCTGGCCGGGATCGTCACCCCGGACACGCGCTACGTGCAGGTCCGGACGCGTCTGGCCTCGGCCGACCCCGCCGCGTCGCCGTTCGTCTTCGACCTCGCGATCAGCACCGACGCGTTCGTCGTCGCGAGCGACCCCGACCTCACGCCACCCGGGACCATGCGGCTCGTCGTGCCCAGTCCGGTCGCCCGTGCGGCACGTGTGACGCTGATCGCGAGCCCGACGGACCCCGTGCAGGTCGACGTCGTCGACGTGAGCGGTCGGCGCGTCGCGACGCCGATCACCGTCGCAGACGCGGTTGCCGGTCGGCGTCGGTTCGAGCTCCCGGCGCTCCCGCCCGGTGTCTACTACGTGAGCGCGCGTTCGGGCGCGCAGCGCATCACCCGGCCGCTCGTGGTCGTGCGGTAGCGCGTGCGGGTCGGTGACGGAACGGCCCCGCCGCTCCGGACCGTCCCGTGACGCCGGAGGCCGGCCGGCGACGTCACGCCCGCACCGCGACCATCAGCGGCGAACGACGAGCTTCTCGGCGCGCGTGGCCGTTCCCGACTCGAGTCGGTAGAAGTAGACGCCGTCGGTGATCGGACGCCCGTCGGAGCCCCGACCATCCCAGCGCACGACGTGCGATCCGGCCCGGAGAGACCCGTCCACGAGCACCCGGACCTCGCGGCCCCGCACGTCGAACAGTGCGAGGCGAATCCGCCCGGGCGCCGGCAACACGAAGTGAATCTGACCGCCGGCCGCGGTCGGATTCGGCGCGACGCGGAGCGAGACCGACGCGAGCTCCGTCCCGCTCTCCACCCCGATCGTACCGTCGCCGGTGCGGAACTCCCACGACCCGACCGTCGCGAGCAGCTGTCCGTCGACGTCCCGGGCGGCTCGGTCGACGGTGACCGCGTACCACGTGAACGGTGCCAGCGGCTCGACGGGCTCCAGCCGCAGTCGCGTGTCGCCATCGAGCCAGCTCACGACGGGGTCGCCGTCGAGCGCCGGGGCGACGCTGACCGCGGCGAGCGTGGCCGCTCGCTGCATCGGCTGGCTGAACGCGAGCTCGATGACCGCATCGAGCGGCACGTCCTCACCGGCGGGCGACCCCTCCACGACCAGCGGATGTCCGGAGATCTCCACCGCATCGCGCCAGATCAGATCGACGAGCGCGTCCCGATCGGCGCCGTACCCACCCCACTGGTAGAACGCGTAGGACACCGTGTTTCCCGGGGCCACGATGCCGAAGCGCTTCTCGAAGAAGAGGTTCTCCATGTTCGAGCACGTGCCGCCCGGGGCGATCGGATACTCGCCGATCGTGCCCCCGAGCGCCGGCTGGCAGAGGAAGTACGCGGCATCGGGCATCGCGTCCGCGTCCCAGTCATCGGCGATGACGCCGATCGCGTAGTGAGAGCCACGATCGAACGCCGCCACCCAGTTGCCGTCGACGACGTCGGATGAGAATCCGTGCTCCCCGCCCCATGCCGCGGCATCGTTGGGGAGGAGTCCTCGGTCGTCGTCCTCCCGATCGCTGCTCCCATCGTCGCCGTACAGCCACTGCTCGCGTCCCCACACGAGATCGAGGTCGTGGGCGACGTCGTCGACGTTGGTCACGTCGTAACGATGGTGGAGGGACCGGCTCTCGCGGCCGAACGTGACCGTCTTGATCACCTCGAGCACGTTTCGGAGCCCGTAGACCCCGCCGGACGGAATGGTGAACGTCATCGATGCGAGGGTCGCGTCGGTCAGCCAGTCGAGCGAGGATCCGGTCCACTTGATGTTGCTGGGATAGGTGCCGGTGCCGTCGTCGAACGGCGTGTCGTCGACGTGGACGGCCACTCGCTCCATGCAATCGACCGTGTGGGACTCCCCGTCGGCGAGGTCGGTGACCTGGAGGTCGACGACGCATCCGGGCCCGTGGGGCGCGGAGAAGTCCTCGCCCAGGATGCCGGTGTGCACGTATCGGTTCCACACGACGTAGCCGTTGCGGAAGTCGCGGCGCGCGATGTCGGCCGTGTCGTAGCGATCGATCAGCGTGGCACAGAGATCGGACGGGGCATCGAACGTCACCGTGACGCGCCGGACGCTGGCCGATGCGAGGTCGAGCGTGAACGAGACGACGTTGCCGGGATCGAGCGTCACGTCCGAGACGCCGTCACCGGACACCACGAGGTTCGACACGGCGTTCGCGACCGGGAGGATCGGCAGCCGAACGCGGCCCGCGCTCTCCACGGAGCTTCGTACGAACGCGAAGTCGCGGATCTCGTGGTGCCAGGTTCCGTCCCCGTTCGGTGTGGCCACGAAGTCGGCGTACTCGTCCAGCACGTCCGCGAGGTGTGCGGTGGTCAGCCCCGACCAGCGGCGCACGGCGAACGTGGTCAGCGACGGCGACGCGTCCGAGGCGGTCTCGCCCCGCCGGTGTGCCGTCGCCGTGAGGGACCAGGATCCCGTCGGGCGCGCCTCGCCACGATGACCGTCCACCCGGAAGAGACCGGTGTAGCGGCCGTCGCCGGCGACGGCGTCGGGGGCGGTGCCGTCGTCGCGGAGGTGGGGGCGAACGGCGGGGTTCAACGGGGAGGAGGCCACGACCGAGTCACAGTCCGCGACCGGCATGCCGCTCTGGGTCACGTCGGCCGTCACGGCCACCTCGCCGAACCAGGACGTGCGGGATCGATCGAGCGTCGTGACGACCTCGAGGGCGGTGGCCAGTCCGGGCATCAGGGTGAGCACGATCGAGACGACGGCGGAACGGTGGTGGGCTTCCACGAGTTATCCCCCCGGCGCTCGTGTGGCAGCTCCCGTCGAGACGACGAGTCTAGCATCCAGGCGACGGTCGATTCGAGCCGAGTCGCAGCCCGGGCCGCCCATCGGGGCTCGATGACTCCGGACCACTGGCTGATCGCCATCGCCGATCGAACTCGTCCGAAGCGAGTCGACGCTCGACCGACGCTAGAACGCTCGGCGGCAACAGGTAATACGTAGGACCCGAAGCCGCGGCCGGCGGCGGCGATCGCCGGAGAGCCGTCGGGAGGATCCGTCGAACGCCCTCCGGGATGGGGCACCGCCGGCGGGCCGGGATGGAGCGACGCGGGCGGACGACGTGTCCGCCCGCGCCCGCGGGGTCTACTTCGTGAGGATCATCTTCCGGGTCTCGGCCGAGGCTCCGGCACGCAGCGTGTAGAAGTAGACGCCGGACGCGACCGGGTGGCCGTCGTTTCCGAGACCGTCCCACACGACCGTGTGCGGACCGCCATCGGCCCACGACTGGAAGTCGCGCACCTCACGCCCTGATCCGTCGAAGATCGCCAGCCGGAACGCGCCGGCCGTCGGAAGCGTGAAGCCGATCGTGGTGGTGGGGTTGAACGGGTTCGGTCGGTTCTGGGCCAGCGAGAACACAGCGGCCCCGGGGGCCTCGGTCCGGTACGCGATGTCGTCCCACATGTCGCGAATCACGCCCGCGGCGACCAGCGTCGCCTCGTTGAGGGCCTCGGCGATGTCCTTGGCCGTCGCGTAGTCCGCGTCGGTCGAGCCCGGATCGTTGATCAGATCCGCGACGTCCTGGAGCGCCTGGCTCACCGTGAACGGCGGAACATCCTCCGATGCAGCGTCGAAGGAGAGGATCTTCCCCGACGCCACGTTCAGGAGAAGCGCCAGGTAGTGCTGCTTGGCACGGTCCAGCATGTCGTGGCTGTTGCGTGCGGTGAGCGTGGATCGGATCGTCTCCAGATCGAGCGGCACGTCTCCGCCGTCCACCATGAACGTCACGCCCTCGACCGCGATCGCGCTCAGCTCGTTGTCGTAGAAGTGGCTGTACAGAGCCTCCGGATACGTCGTGCGCATGTCGGTCTCGCTCTCCTGAGCATTGCCGCGGCCGAGCACGTAGACGTTGGCCTGGTGCTTCCAGTAGCCCATGCTGCGGGCCACCCCGGTCGGGGCCAGGCAGCCGAGGGCGAAGTCGGCGACCTGATCGCTCGTCACCGTGAGCGCGATGTGCGCATCGGTGGGAGAGATCGCGTGGAAGCCGAGGGGCAGGACACACGTGATCTCGATGTCCGTCTCGTACCGGATGTCGTCGAACGCGTAGTGGCCGTCCGCGTCGGTGGTCGTCGTCGTGTACTCGCCTCCGGCGTCGAGGCCGATCGTGACGCCGGCGACCGAGGCTCCACAGTCGTTCGACACCGTGCCCGAGACGTCGAACACGCAGCCGATCGCGAAGTCGACGACGACGTCGTCGGTGACCTCGTACAGCGAGAGCGTGCCCGTGGTCGGGGTGTCCGCCACGAAGCCGTCGGGAAGGACGACGCTGACGTCGTAGTCGACGGAGCCCGGGAGCGCGATGAACGCGTACGCGCCGTTCGCGTCGGTCGACGTCGAGTACATGCCGCCGTCCGAGCCCGCCACCTCGATCGTGATGCCGCTCTCGGCGCCTCCGCAGTCCGACGTCACCGTCCCCGTGATGTCGATCACGGCCCATCCGCTCTCGAGCGCGTACGGCAGGCCGTCGGCCTGGCCGCAGCCGATGGAGTACGGAACGTCGACGAAGCCGTCGAGGTCCGCATCGGGACCGGTCCACCCGGTCCAGTAGTTGCCGCCCACCGGGGCGGGCAGGTGCAGGATCGCCGTGTTCGAGCCGCAGATCACCGTGGGGGCGGCGCCGACGTCGGACACGAAGTCGTTGTTGTAGATCTCGTGCTGGTTGTTCGAGCGAAGCTGGATCGCGCTCGTGGTGTGTGAGCGGAAGCGGTTCTCGGTGACGATGTACTTCGCGAGATCGATGATGGAGATCGGGAGACCGTTCACGTTCACACGGTTGTCGTTGATCGTGACCACGCCTGAGCACAGGCTGTGGACGATGCCGAGTCCGCCGGTGATGTCGTTCCCGAGGATCTGTCCGCTCCCGCAGTTGATCGAGAACACTCCGTCGCCGTTCGCAGAGAGCGTGTTGTCCTGGACGAGCACGTTGTTGGAGCCGATGAAGCGGATGGCGTCGAAGAGGCCGCCGGTGACGGTCGACGACGTCACCTGCATCGCATGTGCCCCGTTGCCGTAGACCCCGTAGCGCGGGCTCGTGACGGCGCTGGTCTCGACCGAGTGCCCGGTGCCGCCGAACGCGTAGACGCCGTACTGGCCCCCGGTGACGTCCGCGTTTCGGATGGTCACGTTCTGGCTGCCGACGATGTACACGCCGTAGGTGGCTCCGGTGACGATCTGAAAGCCGCCGCCGTCCAGCGTGATGCCGTTGCCCATGATCTGGACGGTCTCGAACACGTCCTCGGTCAGGACGGCCGTCTTCGTCACGGAGTCCCAGGTCCCCGGCACGTGCGTTCCCTGCGGCGTCCAGCCGGAGTCGCCGAGGTACCACGTGGACTGGTCGGGCTTGATCAGGATCGAGTGGGGTGCGGTCAGGTCCTGCACCCAGGTGAGGGATCCGGTCTCGTCGACCACGACCTCCAGCACGTTGCGGAGATCGTCTTCCGATCGGTACAGCGACGCGCCCGCGGGCAGGCCCGTGACCGTGATCTGAGTGGACGCGACCTCCGTGCTCGCGTCCACCGCCAGCTCGAGCGCGTCGGACGCCAGCGCCTGGATGGCGGCCTGGATGGGGTCGGTCGTGGTGATCGTGAACGATGCATCATCGAGCGAGACGGTGAATTGCGTGTCGTTGCCGTAGGACGAGCCGGGCGCCATCGGCGGCTCGGTCTGGGCGTTCGCGCTCGCCGCGGTCAGGACGAGACAGAGCACGCACGACAGGTGGGCGACACGAGACATGGTGATTCCTCCCCCGAATTGGAACGGACGGATGACTCGTCACCGAATCATCCGGTAGAACGTCGCATGAACCCCGGTCCCGACGACGGCGCGTGCCGCACGCGCGGACGTGGGAGACCGACGTGAGTCAGATGACTCGAACCACTAACATCTTCGTTCGAACTCGGAGGCGGCGAGCGGCCGTCGCGACCGGCCCACCCGAATCCGATTCAACGCGTCGAGAACGACCTCAGCATCGCACCGAACGGCACTTCGATGCAAATCGCGCGGACACCGGCATGGCCGGCGGGTGCCGTCCGGAGGGGGGGCAGGTCTCGGCGCGACACGTTGCGCGACCCGCGGTGGCGTGACCCAGGTGGGAGGGTCCCGGCGCGACACGAAGCGCGGCCCGGAGAGGCGTGCCCCCGGTACGGGACTCCCGCTATCGCGGTGTCGGGATCGATGCGCTACGCTGTCCGGTCGTCGAAAGGGGGCCCGGTCCGGAGCCGAGCCCGTCGTCCGCGTGGGGGAGTCGTGCGCCGCATCCTCAACAGTCACAACACGATGACGATCGTCTACGGGTTCGTGGTGACCCTGATCCTGGCCATCGGCTGCTGGTGGATGATCTTCGTCGCGCAGGAGGGTCGCCGGCACGTCGCTTACGAGCGACATCGACTCGAGTCCGAGCTGGCCCAGGCCACGCTCGCGCTGGACGCCCACCGGGGGGGCACGCTCCCGGTCGATGCCCTCTCCCGCGAGTTCCCCAACGTCGACTGGTCGGATCCCTCGGCGCTCCGCATCACCGGGCACGCGCTCGAGGACGTCCGGCGGGAGGCCGCTCGCCGGACGCGGATGTTCGTCTCCGAGGGTATCACGCTGGCCCTGCTCCTCCTGGGCGGGACGTCGATCCTCGCCGTGGCGCACCGGGCCGAGCGGCGATACCGTGCCGCACGGGAGGTCTTCCTGGAGGAGACCACGCACGATCTGCGCACCCCGCTGGCCAGCCTGCAGCTGTCGCTCGACACGCTGGACCGCACCGATCTCGCACCGTCGCAACGGGCGCAGGTTCGCGAGCGCATGAAGGCCGACACGCACCGGCTGCACCTGATGGTCGAGCAGATGCTCTCGGCCGGAGGAGGTGTGGACGAAGGCGAGCCGCTGGAGCTGCTCGATCTCGCGGACGCCGCGCGGGGTGTCGTGGGTGAGTTCGCCGGGCTCGTCGCCGAGACGCACACCACGCTCGAGCTCGAGCTGCCGCCGGGCTGCATCGTGCGCGGCCGGCGCGTCATGCTCACCGCCGCCGTTCGCAACCTCGTCGACAACGCCGTGAAGTACGCCGGCGAGAACGGTATCGTGCGCGTGCGCCTGGAGGCCGGCCACGACCTGCATCGACTGGCGGTCGAGGACACCGGGCCGGGCATCCCGCCCGATCAGCACGCCGCCGTGTTCCGCCGCTTCGTGCGCAATCACACGGGCGGCGAAGCGCGGGGGTCGGGTCTGGGGCTGTACCTGGCCCGGCGCAACGTCGAGTCCATGGGCGGACGCATCGATCTGCACTCCGACGTCGGACGCGGGGCCCGCTTCGAGATCGTTCTCCCGGCGGCGGCGACATGACGCCACGCATCCTGCTCGTCGAGGACGATCAGAGCCTCGCCGCCGGCATCAAGCTGAACCTCGAGCTCGAGGGATACGAGGTTCGCCACGCGGACTCGGCCGAGGCGGCCATCGACATGCAGCGAGCAGCGCCCGCCGACTGCCTGATCCTCGACGTCGCACTGCCGGGAGAGGACGGCTTCGCGCTCTGCGATCGAATTCGCCAGTCCGGTGACTACACCCCGATCCTCTTCCTGACCGCGAAGGGCCGCTTCGAGGATCGCATGCGCGGGCTGGAGGCCGGCGGCGACGACTACCTGACCAAGCCGTTTCAGCTCGTGGAGCTGTTGACTCGCGTCAAGGTGCTGCTACGCCGGCAAGGATGGGCGCGCGCCGACGCGGACGCGTCGGGGATCGCGATCGGCGAGAACGTCGTCGATCTCGAGCGACTGGAGATCCGGGGACCGGACGGAGCCCACCGACTCCGGCCCAAGGAGGCGTTGATCCTGCGGCTCCTCGTCGAGGCCAGGGGTAAGCCGGTCTCCCGGGCGACGATCCTCGATCAGGTGTGGGGCGAGAAGGCGTACCCGTCGACGCGCACGGTGGACAACTTCATCGTGTCGCTCCGCAAGAGCCTCGAGCCCGATCCGCACGATCCGCGGTACATCGTGTCGGTGCACGGCGTGGGCTATCGGCTCGACGTCGACTTCAGCGCCCGGTAGCGCCGGATCAGCGCGTTCGTCGAGCTGTCGTGGGCGAGCGACGGCTCGTCCGGGCGCTCCAGCTCGGTCACGATGCGCTGCGCCAGCACCTTCCCCAGCTCGACGCCCCACTGGTCGAACGAGTTGACGTCCCAGACGACCCCCTGCGTGAAGACGCTGTGCTCGTACAGGGCGACCAGCGCGCCCAGCGTGTTCGGGGTCAGGCGCTCCATCAGGAGCATGTTGGAGGGGCGGTTGCCGTCGAACACCCGGTGCGGCACCTGGGGCTCGGGTACGCCCTCGGCCCGCACCTGGTCGGGCGTCTTGCCGAAGGCCAGGGCCTCCGCCTGGGCGAGCACGTTGGCGATCAGGAGATCGTGATGGCGTCCACCGGGGTTCAGGGATCGTGCGAACGCGATGAAGTCGCACGGGACGAGGTGCGTCCCCTGGTGCAAGAGCTGGTAGAACGAGTGCTGTCCGTTCGTGCCCGGCTCGCCCCACACGACCGGTCCGGTCGCGTAGTCCACCCGGGAGCCGGCGTGGGTCACGGACTTGCCGTTGCTCTCCATGGCCAGCTGCTGGAGGTAGGCGGGGAAGCGGTCCAGGTACTGATCGTACGGGAGCACCGCGACCGTCGGCGCGCCGAAGAAGTCGGTGTACCAGATCGTCAACAGGCCCATCAGGACGGGCAGGTTTTGCTCGAACGGCGCGGTCCGAAAGTGCTCGTCCATCGCGTGGAACCCGGCGAGCATCTCGCGGAACCGATCCGCCCCGACGGCCAGCATCGTCGACAGCCCGATCGCGGAGTCCATCGAGTAGCGGCCGCCGACCCAGTCCCAGAAGCCGAACACGTTGTCGGCATCGATCCCGAACGCGGCGACGGCGTCGGCGTTCGTGGAGACCGCCACGAAGTGCCGCGAGACGGCGCCCTCGTCGAGGTCGGTTGCCGCGAGCAGCCACTCGCGTGCCGACCGCGCGTTCGTCATGGTCTCGAGCGTCGTGAACGTCTTCGATGACACGACGAACAGCGTCTCGGCGGGATCCAGATCCGCCAGCGCCTCGGCGAGGTCGGTCCGGTCGACGTTCGACACGAACCGGAACGCGAGCCGCCGATCGGCGTAGCGCCGAAGCGCACCGGTCGCCATCACCGGTCCCAGGTCCGATCCGCCGATCCCGATGTTGACGACGTTCCGGATGCGTTTGCCGGTGTGCCCCGTCCAGCGCCCGTCGCGGACCCGATCGGTGAACGCGGCCATCCGGTCGAGCACGGCGTGCACGTCCGGCACCACGTTCCGGCCGTCCACGACGATCGAGGCGCCCGCGGGCGCGCGCAGCGCGACGTGCAAGGCGGCACGCCCCTCGGTGGAGTTGATCTTCTCCCCGGCGAACATGGACTCGATGCGGTCACGCAGTTCGCACTGTCCGGCCAGCTCCACGAGGAGGCGCACCGTGTCGTCGGTGATCCGGTTCTTGGAGTAGTCGAGGTGAATGCCCGCCGCCTCCACCGACATGCGCGACGCGCGGTCGGGGTCCGCGGCGAACAGGTCGCGGAGATGGAGGTCCTTCGCTCGCCGGTACTCGGCCTCGAGTGAGATCCATGCGGGTCGCTGGCGAAGCGGCGAAGGCGTCATCTCGTCTCTTCCTCGTGTCGTGGGTATCCGCGATGCGTCGCGCACGCCGGGGCATCACGCCGGTCGACGCGATCCTCCGGGGCGCGGACGGCGCTCGGCGGCGGCGTGCCGGCGCACCGCCGCCGAGTGTCGATCAGCTCTTCTTCGACGTGTGGACCTGGATGTTGGACCAGACCCGATCCAGGTTCTTGCTCTTGCACTTCGGGCAGGCGGGCTTCGTCTTCTCGTGCTCGGAGAGCGTCTGGATCAGCTCGAACTTCTTGCGGCAATCGCGGCACACGTAAGCGTAGGTGGGCATGGCACAAACCTCCTGTTCGAGACCACGCGATAGAGAGTACCCCTCCGAGGGAGCGGGTGAAAGCCGGTCCCGACGCCCGGTCACCGCACGTGCACGATCCGCGTTCGGAGCTCCCCGCGACCCACGAAGTACACGCCGTTGGGTACGCGAATCCCCTGGTGCAGCGAGAGGTAGCTCCAGCGGCCGCGACCGCGTCCCGGGCCCACCGGATCGATGCGGACGATCGCCACGCGCCGGCCGTCCGCCGCGTACACCGGCAGTGAGGGGGGGAGAGGTCCCGGCGTCTCCACCGACAGCGTCGTCCAGCCCGTGCCCACGGTCGGGAACGCCCGGAGCACGCCGGCCGTTGGCGGCGGCGTCTGGGGCCGGAGGTCCCTGCGCGTCGCCCGTTCGATCAGGTTTCGCGTCACCTGCTGCACCTCGGGATCCACGGAGAGGCCCCAGCACCAGCCCGTCGTCCCGCCGCTGAACAGGATCCCGCCGGCCGGCAGCGTCGCGATCACCATGAGCGCGTTTCCGGGCTCGTCGGTGTAGTAGTTGTCGCATGCGCTGTGGCCCAGCACGTGAGCGGGAGGCGTCCGGGGATCGGACCAGGCCAGCTCGGGCACCCCATCGGTGAACGTGAGCGGGCCGCCATCGACCTCGTACCCGACGATGGCCTGTGCTCTGCCGAACGTGTCGCCGTCGCGGAGACCGGTGCCGTCGAAGACCCAGTGGCCGGCGTCGGTGACGGCATAACCGCCGTAGCCGTCGAACCAGTCGAACTCGGTGTCGTCGGGGATCGCCGACCCGCTGGACCAGTTCACGTTGCCGCCATGGCGCCAGCTGAGGGCCGTGGCGAGCTCGGGGGGGCGCGGCGTCGGGAGCTCGTCCCACAGCCCGGTGACCTGCTTCGGATCGACGAGATGGTAAGGGTCCTGGTCGACCCGGTTCTTGTAGCACACGAGTCGTTCGCTGGACCCCAGGTCCACCGGATCGCGGTCGCCGGCGAGGCGGGTCTGCCACCACATCGTGTTTCCGGAGAAGCACAGGAGCGATCCGCCGTTCGCGAGGAACGACTCGAGCGTGTTCCGCATCCGGCCGGTCCAGTACTCGCTGTGCCAGGTCAGAACGATCGCGCGATAGTGACGGAAGATGGTGTCGTCGTGGTGGAGATCGTGGTCGGAGAACACCCCCGCCCGGATGCCTTCGCGGTGGAGCCATCGCACCAGGTGCACGGGTGTGTGATAGAAGCCCAGGTAGCGGTGCTGGGTGGGGCGCTCGAAGCTGACCTCGTGGGTCCGGGTGGGCGGTGAGCCGTAGAAGTTCTTGCCGCCCCAGGCGTTGTAGGCCTGGTCGGTGTGCGTTGGGATGACCACGGCGAGGTCGCCATCGCGGCCGTTCCCCGAGACGATCATCGTCTCCCACGTCGAGCGCTCGCCGTCGTCGACCACCACGGTGTAGACCCCCGACGGCCAGTCGTCGCCCACGGGAATGGACACGCTCACCGGCCAGGCGCATCCGGCGCTGGAGACGTTCTCCGGGACCGGCTGCTCGACGAGGCCGCGCATCGTGCCGCGCCACACGACCCGGGGTGCCTCGCCCTCGTACCGCACCTCGACGGCGGCCGTGGGGCGGGTGGCGGACGCGTGAAGAGCGACCGGTGTTCCGGCGGTCACCGATGTCGGCCGGAGATAGAAATCCAGCGTCTCCAGCTCTCCGCCGAGCCGGAGGCGCACGTCGTCCAGCCAGAATCGCCCCTGGCGCAGGACGCGAGAGGCGTGGAGACCGAACGACAGGTAGCACCGCCCGGCGCCATCACCGAGCCGCGGGTTGAAGCGGACCCGGTACGTGCGGAACGACGGCGCGAGCCGGCCCACGAGCTGCAAGAGCGGCGCCCGACCGGCCCACTCCCCGCTCGTCGTCTGATAGATGACGTCCACTTGAAACGGGGAGTCGGGCATCTCCACCTTCAACGTGAAGGTGGCCTCGTAGACCGCATTCATCGAAGGCAGCTGGACCGAGGGGGAGGCCAGACGGTAGTGGAGCGTGACCGGCGGAGCGTCCACGCGCACCGACGGTGCCTCGGCTCCGTACACCCGCGGCGCCCGTGAGACCTGGAAGTAGTCGACGGCCGCGTCGGGCTCCTTCCGCCAGCCCGGCGCCAGTCCGGTCTCGGGGTCGGCATCGACGAACGACTCGTTCAGGAGGACCTGTGCCGACAGGGGCTCGGTCGCGATGGTGACGGAGAGGATCAGGACACCCACGAGGCACGTAGAGGGCGAGCGCATACCGCCTCCAGCTGAGAGATGGGTCTGTTCGCGGAGGGGTACGACCGGAGAATAGCCGGCGGGGGCTCGAGGTTCCAGCTTTCGACGCCGTGAGGCGTCCGTGCGTCGATGCCACGCATGGGGCGTCTGGCGACCGAGCCCGAGAAACTTCCGGACCCCGTTCCAACCTTCTGGTCGCCGGGGGAGTCCTACCTGATGACATCGCCGGAGCATCGACTCGCACCACCCTCGAACCCGGAGCTGAATACAATGCCATTCCGACCCGCGTTCGTCGCCGGAGTCCGCATGCGCGTCGCGCTCGCCGCCGTCCTGCTGGCCGGTGCGGCGACGTCGGTCGACGCCGAGAAACGAGATGGACCTCCATCCCCCACCATGGCTCCCCCCGTGATCTCCAGCACCATCCGCGCGTTCCGACTCTCCTCGGACGTGCGGATCGACGGCGTGCTCGACGACGCGGCCTGGAAGCGTGCCCCCAACGACGGTCTCGTGCAGCACGAGCCGAGCAACGGCGCCAGGCCGATCCACCGGACCGACTGGTGGATTGCGTACGACGACGACGCCTTGTACGCCGCGTTCCGCTGCTACGACTCGGCGCCGGACTCCATCGACACGTCGGTGGGTCGTCGCGACGCGTCGCTCCTGACCGACGAGGTGTACCTGGAGCTGGACACGTTCAACGACGATCGGAACGGCTACCTGTTCGTGGCCGGAGCGGGCGGATACTTCCTGGACGCGGTCCTGTACAACGACGGCTGGTGGGACAGCTCCTGGGATGCGGTCTGGTCCACCGCGTCGGAGGTCGACCGGGAGGGGTGGTGCGCCGAGATGCGCATCCCGTTCTCCCAGCTCGCGTTCGCGCCCGGGGACGAGCAGGTCTGGGGCGTCAACGTCGTTCGCAACTGCAAGCGCCTCCAGTCCACCGACTATCTCTTCCACAAGCCCCGCAACGAGTCGGGGTACGTGAGCCGATACCCGGACCTCGTGGGCATCTCGGGCATCGCACCGCCGTCGAACCGCGAGGGCACCATCTACGGGGCGAGCAAGGGCGAGTACCTGAGCGCCGAGGATGGCGATCCGTTCAACGACGGCTCCGAGTACGCCGCCGACGTGGGCGGCGACCTGAAGTGGGGGCTCACGTCGAACCTCACGCTGAACGCGACGATCAACCCGGACTTCGGGCAGGTCGAGGTGGATCCGGCGGTCGTCAACCTGTCGAACTTCGAGACCTTCTTCCCGGAGAAGCGACCGTTCTTCGTCCAGGACGCGAACACGTTCCGCTTCGGTCGGGACGGCACCGCCAGCAACTGGGGCTTCAACTGGACCGATCCGATGCTCTTCTACAGCCGCCGGATCGGGCGCGCTCCCCAGCTCCGGGTAACGGGCGATGCCGACCACGTGAGAACGCCGCACGGCACGACCATCCTGGGAGCGGCCAAGGTCACCGGCAAGGTCGGTGGCACCTCGCTCGGCGTGCTGAGCGCGCTCACCGGCCGCGAGCACCACGACCTCGCGCTGGGAGACGGGCGCTCGCGCGAGCTCGCCGAGCCGCTGACGAGCTACAACCTCGTACGCGCCACCCGCACGTCCGACGCGTCGACGCACGCGATCGGCGCGATGTTCACCGGCACCGAGCGCGACCTGAGCGATGCCAGGAGCGTATCCGCGCTACCACGCCGCGCCTACGCCGGCGGGGTGGACGGCTGGGCACGTCTCGACGACGACGGCGTGTGGGCCATGCGCGGGTACGTGGCCGGGAGCTGGATCGAGGGCGACGCCGATGCGATCGCCGCCCGCCAGCGCTCGTCGCTCCGGTACCTGCACCGGCCCGACGCCGACCATCTCGACTACGATCCGTCGCGCACGTCGCTGTCCGGATGGTCCTCGCGGGTCATGCTGAACAAGCAGAAGGGTGACTACTCGCTCAACACCGCGATCGGCGCGACGTCTCCTGGCTTCGAGGTCTCGGATCTGGGCTTCCAGGGCCGAGGCGACATCGTCAACACCCACCTGGCGGTGGGCCGGAGCTGGGACGAGCCTCGCGGTGTTCTCCGCAGCCGGAACGTGAACCTGCACACGTACTGGACGTGGGACTTCTCGGGCCTACACACCGGGGGCGGCGCCGGAGCCAGCTTCTGGACCGAGTTCACGAACTACTGGTCCGTGAACGGTGGCGTCTTCTACAACCCCGAGCGCAACAACACCACCATCACCCGTGGCGGGCCGGTGCTCCGCCGGCCGATCAACCGCGAGTTCAACGTCGGCTTCTCCAGCGACCGGCGAAAGGCCTGGCGGCTGTCGGGGTTCGGCTTCGGCAGCTGGGGCGGACCCGGCGAGTCCAGTGCGTACGCCGAGCTCGGCGTCGAGGTGAAGCCAACGAGCGCCCTCAAGCTGTCGGTGAGCCCGGGGTACACCTGGGAGCACAACACCTCCCAGTACGTGGACACGATCGAGGACGCGGCGGCCACGTCGACGTTCGGCAGCCGGTATCTCTTCGCCGACCTCGAGTACGTCGAGGCGTCGATGACGTTCCGCGTGGACTGGTCGTTCACGCCGAGGCTGACGCTGCAGTCGTACGTCCAGCCGCTGATCGCGGTCGGGGACTATCGCGGACTGAAGCAGTTCGCCGAGCCGGGCACGTTCGACTTCGACGTCTACGGGGAGACTCCGGGGTCGTCGATCTCCCACGAGCCGGGTGCCGAGTACGAGATCGATCCCGGCGACGGCGGCGACACGTTCACCGTGCGGGACCCCGACTTCAACTTCAAGTCGATCCGCCTGAATACCGTGCTGCGCTGGGAGTACAGCCCGGGCTCGACGTTCTATCTCGTCTGGACCCGCAACGGCACCAACTTCGACCACGCCGGTCAGTTCGACCTGGGTCGCGACGTCGGCGATCTGATGAACGCGCCGGGCGACGACGTGCTCCTGGTCAAGGTGACCCGCTGGTTCGATTTCTAGAACGGATCCGGGGCGCCGTCGCCCATCGGCGTGACGGCGCCCGCGCGGAGCCCGGCCGCGCCCGACTCCCTTCGGGTCGACGCGTCGCCCGACGTCATCGAGGCAGCACGGTGAGTCGCGCCGTCTCGTTTCCAGACGCTCGGATCAGGCGGGCGAAGTAGACGCCGGGCGCCCAGCGCACGGCCCGATGCGAGCATCGCCGGCGGACTCGTCACGCCGGAGACAGGGACCGACACGGGGTCCTGGAAGACCAGCCCGAGATAGAAATGGCGGTCGTCCCGGTGTCGAAGCCGTCGGCGTCGATCACGAGCGCACCCGACGTGAACGTGAACGTGTGGATTCCCGCTTCCAGGACCCCGGAGTCGCCGAACGTGACCATACCCGGCTCGGAGATCCCCCCGGAGAACACCGTTCCCGACGGACCGTCGATCCGGAGGTGCGCATTGGCCGCGCCGGCGGTGTTCGCGAAGCCGGAGACGTTGAACTCGGTGAGCGCCGACACGTCGAAGCTCGCGGTGATGCTGGCGTCCATCCCGGCCTGCGCGGTGGCGTCCGGGTTCTCGGCGTCGCGGATCGCGTGCGCGTTCGTGGATCCGGTCATCAGGATCACCTCGGTTCCGACGTCGGAGAACTGCGAGGCGAGCGCGTACGCGGAGGATCCCTCGAGCAGGACCTCCGAATCGTCGAAGAGGTCGAGCGGCCCGGCGACGTCCTCGACGGACGTATCGCCGTCGGCGAGGAACTCGATGCCGTCGCTGACCGCGGTCGACGTGCCGACACGCAGGCGGCGTGCTGGACGAACGACGTTCGAGCCCGATCTCGTGCTTCCGACGCGTCGGCGAAGAGGCGGGACTGAGCGTAACGCCATCGATGTCATGGTGTTGTGGCTCGGATGTCACGTGCTCCAGGGCGAGCTCGCCGCGGTGGGATTCGGATCGCGGGAGCGCCCGCCGGTCGCTCGCGCCACCCGCGCCGCTGCGGAGGCTGCGCCCTCCGGCCGCCGGGCTCCGTGATACCATCGTTGCTCGAACGGCGTTCCGTCTCTCGTCACTCTCCTCCCAGCCCGGAGCAGCACATCATGCGCGTTCCCGCGTTCGCAGTCCTCTCGGTGGTCCTCTCCGCGCCCGCGGCCGCGGGCATCGTCATCAACGAGCTCCTCCCGAATCCCGCCGGCGACGACGTCGGAACCGAGCGAGTCGAGATCTACAACGACGGGACCGACCCGATCGACGTGACCGGATGGGCCATCGACGACGCGGCGACGATCGACGACGTCAGCGTGCGCGCGCGCCTCCCGGAGGACTTCGACACGTCGGCGTGTTCGAGCAGTCCCGTGATCGGGCCCGGCGAGTTCCGTCTCGTCAAGGGGACCTCGACCGCGGCCTGGCTGAACAACTCCGGTGACGACGTCTACCTGATCAGCGACCGGACGGCCACGCCGACCGTCGTCGACGTGGTCACGTACCCGAGCGCGAGCTCCGAGGTGGACAACGTGTGGGCCTGCGTCCCCGACGGATCGCTGAACTTCGACTGGCGGGCGCAGAGCCTCTGCGGATCGAACGGGGGCAGCGGCAACGCGACCGCTCCCGACGCGATCACCGACCTCGGGGCCGGACCCGGGGCGTTCCCCGGCGAGATCGTGCTCACCTGGACGGCCACCGGAGACGACGGCTCCGCCGGCACGGCGAGCGAGTACGTCATCAAGGTGTCGGATGCGCCGATCGACGCGGGCAGCTTCGCCGCCGCGACCGACCTCGACTTCTGGCTGCACGAGCCGTTGCCGCAGGAAGCGGGTACGCCGGAGTCGCTGGTTGTGTCCGGGTTCGACCCGGCCGAGACGTACTTCTTCGCGATCACGGCGGTCGATGACGCGCTCAACGAGAGCCCCGTGTCGAACTCGCCCGGCACGATGCCGGCCCCGGGCACGCTCCTCGACACGGACTTCGGTCTCTCCACCTACTTCGGCAACCTCCACTCGCACACGGGCTACTCCGACGGGGAGGACGCACCGGCCGACGCATACGAGTACGCACGCTACGATGCGCAGACGCCGCTCGACTTCCTGGCGGTGACCGATCACAACCACTCCGGCGCCGGTCCGATGAGCCCGGCGCTCTATCAGGCCGGCCTCGCCGCCGCGGCCGCGGCGAACGAGGACGGCGGCTTCGTGGCCATCTACGGGCAGGAGTTCGGGCTGTCGGGGAACGGACACGCCAACGTGTTCGAGTCGCCGGTGCTCTTCGGGTGGGAGGGTGGCAACTACGACGTCTTCGTGGCCGAGGGCGACTATGCGGCGCTCTACACCGCGGCCGTGAGCAACCCGCCGGCGGTGGGCCCGCCGTTGATTCTCTGGTGTCATCCGCAGTCGGGCGACTTCGACGGACTGGCGGTGACCGCCGACTCGCCGTCGGTCGTGAAGCTCATCTGTCTCGTGAACGGCCCGGCGTTCTCGACCGTGCAGGACGAGTCGGATGTCGGCAACACGGGGTTCGACGACACGTTCCAGGACGCGCTTCGTCTCGGGCATCGGGTCTCCCCGACCGGCGACCAGGACAACCACAACGCGAACTGGGGAGCGTCCACGGAGAGCCGGACCGCGGTGCTCGCATCCGAGCTCACGAAGTCGGCCATCCTGGAGGCGCTTCACGACGGACACAACTACGCGACGCAGGACCACGACGTCGTCGTGGGGCTCTCGGCCGACGGGCACATGATGGGAGAGGCCTTCGTCCGATCCTCCGGGATCCGACTGGCGGTCGAGGTGTCCGACCCCGATCCCGGTGACGGGGTCGATCTGATCGAGCTGTACCGGGGTGTGACCGGCGCATCGAACGCGACGCGAGTGGCGTTCAACGTGGGAAACACGCGCTTCGACTGGCGCGAGACCGAGTCCTTCGACCCGGGGACCGAGGTCCACTACTACGCGCGCATCCGTCAGAGCGACACCCAGCTCATCTGGACCGCGCCGGTCTACGTGACCTACGACGCGGCGCTGGCGACGTCGGATCCGGACCACGGTCCGGCCGCGAGGCCGCTCCTGGCCGTGCACCCGAATCCGACCGCAGGTGGTACGTCGGTCCAGTTCACGCTGCCGGATGACGACCGCATCGTGTCGCTGGACGTGCTGGACGTGTCGGGACGGCGGATCCGGCGGCTCGTGGGTGGCGCGCTGCCCCGTGGCGCATACGGCGTCGACTGGGACGGCCGCACGCGGTCCGGGACACCGGTCTCACCGGGCATCTACTTCGTCCGTCTCGCATCGTCAGATGGACACACGGCAACGCAACGCGTGACTGTGCTTCGCTGATCGCAGGGCCGGAACGGCCCCACCGCTACCCATACCTGACCGTCGTCCTGCCCGAGCAAGAGCGTAGGCCCGGTTTCCAACCGTGGCCGCATTCGAGTGCACCGGTCGTCCGATCTGTGGCATGTTTGCCGCGTATCGGTTTCTGGAGATCCGAGCTGGGCCTCGAGGAGGACTGTCATGACACGATCGATGTCGAAGACGGTGTGCCGGAGGGCATGCGCCGCCCTCACGGTGGTGATCCTGTGGGCGCCGGGCGCTCACGCGTACGAGCAGTGGTCGCAGAACGGCGGCGACGCGACCAACTGCGGGACCTGCCACGGCGACTTCCGGAACGCCGACTACACGTCGCCGAGCGATGGCATGAACTGGGGAAACCTGCACAACCTTCACCGCTCGACGATGCTCAGCGGCGACTGTGACGTGTGTCACTCCGGCAGCAGTCGGTTTCCGGTCCTGATCGACGTCTCGAACGGGGGAGACGGGCTCGCTGGCATCTCCTGCATGGGCTGCCACGGACGCGCGGCCGACGACACGCCGGAGAACCCGGAGTTCCCGAACGGCGCCGGCGCCGGGCTGCGCCAGCATCACCACAACGCCGGAGCCACCGTGTGCGCCGATTGCCACGACGATGCGGACCCGGCGAACTACGTTCCGGTGGGCGAGCACGTTCTGCCCGAGTACTACGCGAACCCGGGCAACAATCACCCCGCGATGCCGCAGAGTCCGTGCAACGGCTCGGGGACCGAGGACTTCGCCGGGAGCGCGGACGGTCTGGACAACGACGGCGACCTGGACTACGACGCGACCGACGCCGACTGCTCCACGCCCGTGCGGGAGACCACGTGGGGTCGGATCCGAGCGTCCTATCGGTAGTGCGAAGAGCGGGCGCACCATGGCGAGACCGACCGAGGGCCTGATGAGAGCGTCCCGCGGAACACCGGTGGCGATGGTCTTGCTCGTGGCATCTCTGACACCGGGAGAGAAGGCCGACGCGTCGGACGCCGCGTTCACCGACCGCGTCGGCACGCTCTCCCTCTCCGCCGAGCTCGACAGCCGCGGCTCCCTCGGCGGCGTGTGCGTCGACCGCCTCGGCTTCGTCTACGTGGCCAACTTCCGCGACAAGCTCTGGCGCATCGACCCCGAGGGCGAGGTCACGCTTCTCTCGGACGCACTCTACGGCGCGTCCGGCAATGCCGTGGACTCCCGGGGACGCCTCTACCAGTCGAACTTCCAGGGCCACACGATCTCCCGCATCTGGCGTGACGGCCGGATCGAGCCCTTCGCGACGGATGGGCTCCAGGGGCCGGTCGGCATCGCGATCAACGCCGGAGACTCGCTCTTCGTCTGCAATTGCCAGGGGAACACCATCTCACGGGTCACGCCGGAGGGTCGGGTCGAGCTCTTCGCCACGCATCCCTCGTTCGCGTGTCCGAACGGGATCGTGCTGGCCGACGACGGGAACCTCTACGTCGCGAGCTTCCAGAGCCACGACCTCGTCCGCATCACGCCCGACGGCGAGACCAGCGTGTTCGTCACCATTCCCGGGGGTGCCGGCAACACGCACCTGACGGTGGCCAAGGGGTTCCTGTTCCTGACGAAGCTGGTTGCGAACCGCGTCGTGAAGGTGTCGCTCGATACCGGTGAGGTGACGTCGCTGGCCGGCACCGGGCAGCCGGGACACGCGGACGGACCGGCGCCGGAGGCCACGTTCAGCAGCCCGAACGGCATCGCGGCGTCGCCCTCGGGAGATCGTCTCTACCTGAACACGCTGGTCGGTGAGCGCGGCTGGGGTGAGCCGACCCGGATCTCGGTCCGTACGATCGAACTCGTGCGACTGGCGGACCTCCTCCGCGACGCGCTGGACGAGGCCGGCGATGGGGATCCGCTCGCAGCGATGCGTGACGTGTACCACCGGTACCGGGCCGATCCGGTGCGAGGGCAGGAGAACACCCTGTCCGAGATGATCACGTTCGGATACGACCTTCTGTCGAGCCGCCGCCTGTCCGAGGCCGTGACGGTGTTCCGGCTCAATGCCGAGTCGTACCCCGACGTCGCCGCGGCGCACTACCACCTCGGCGAGGCCTATCGGTATTCGGGCCAGTCCGAGAAGGCCGCGAGCGAGTACGAGAGGGTCCTCGAGATCGCAGCCGATCACGCGCTGGCGCGCGCGAGGCTCGACGCCGTCCGGGCCGCGCTCGAGGCACAGTAGAACGCTTCACGACCGGGATCCTCTAGCACCGTCACCTCGACCCCGCGCCGGCCCCGAGCTGCTGGAGCGCGGTCCGCGCCGGTCCGAAGCCCGGCTGAAGCCGGGCGGCGGTCTCGTACTCCCGCACCGCGTCGGCTCTCCGGCCGGCGCGGAGGTACGCGTTTCCCAGATGAAAGTGCGTCAGGTACCAGTCGGGCTGCCGCTGGAGCGACATCTGGAGGCGGGCGATGGCGTCCTCGACCGAGCCGAGCTCGAGCAGCACGAAGCCGAGCGCGGTCAGGGCCCTCGCGTCGCGCGGCTCGAGCCGCGTGGCCATCTCGAGCTGCTCGCGCGCCGCGGCGAAGCGCTTGAGCTGAAGGAGGTAGTTCCCGAACGAAAGTCGCAGTGTGGCGTCGTTGGGGTTGGCGGTCACGCCCTCGCGGTAGACGGCGATGCCCTCCTCGGGCCGGTCGTGCTCGCGCAGCAGCGACGCCCAGTCCACGTACAGCTGGGTACACCGGGAGTCCACGTCGACTCCCTCGCGATAGGCCGCGAACGCACCGTCGAGGTCGCCTGCCCGGGCCGACGCGAGCGCGAGGCGATCGAAGCCCATGCCGCGCTGCCCCAGCATGAACGGCGTGTCCGCGGGAACGTCGACCCCGCGCCGGAAGAACGCCCGCGCCTTCTCGTAGTTCCCCCGGAAGAGATGGACCTGCCCGAGGCTCATGCAGGCCATCGCGTGCATGGGCTCCTCGCGGAGTATGCGCTCCCACTCCACCACGGCGGCGGTGGTGTCGCCGAGGGCCTCCAGCGTCATCGCGTACTCGTGTCGGATGTTGGCGTAGGTGGGATCGATCTCGAGCGCGATCGCCAGGTTGTCGCGCGCCTCGCGAACGCGGGCCGGATCCCGGCCCCCCGGACCCGGTCGCAAGAGGAAGCGCCCCATGGCCATCCTCACGTCGCGCTCGCGTGGGGCCACCTCGACCGCCCGCCGCAGCAGCCGCTCGGCGCGGACCGTGTCGCCCCAGCTCTGGGCGATCTGAGCCTCCGTGACGAGGATGTCGCCGGTGCTCGAGAGCATGTAGAGGTTGTGCACGAGGGGATCGAGCATGGCCAGACCGATGTCCGAGCCCAGCTCTTCGTGTCGCCGGGCGTCGTCCTCCCGGCCCAGTGCCCCGTAAGCGAGCGCGAGCATGCGGTGCGCGGGACCGTAGTTCGGGTGCGCGGCCACCGCGCCCTCGAGGACTCGTGCCGCCTCGACCCACTGACCGCCATCGCCGTGGACGCGGGCCATGCCCACCGCCGCGTGCGGATGCGTGGGATCGGTCTCCAGGGCCTTCCGAAACGCGTGCTCGGCCTCCTCGATCGACCCGGCCCGGAAGTAGAGCTGCCCCAGCCGCGCCCACGAGTGGGCGTCGCCGGGATCCAGCTCGACCGCCTGCGACAGGAACGTGATCGCGCGTTCGTTCTGTCCGTTCTTCACCTCGAGCACGCCCAGCAGATGCGGCCACCGAGGCTCCTTGGGCGCGACCTTCATCGCCAGGCGATAGGCGATGCGGGCCGGCTCGAGGAACGCATTCGCGTGATACGCCATGGCCAGCGCACCCACGGCCTCGCCGGAGCCCGGATGCGCGCGCGCCTCGGCGTCGGCCTGGCTGAGCTGCGCCTGGATCGCCGGGGAGTAGCGTGCCAGCTCGGGAAGGGGCGGGAGCTCGGCCAGGAGCGTTCGGTTCGTCG
Organism: Candidatus Eiseniibacteriota bacterium; assembly: GCA_965224245.1. GTDB lineage: Bacteria > Eisenbacteria > RBG-16-71-46 > CAZAMP01 > CAZAMP01 > CBDCYW01. The sequence continues at coordinate 715,824 of OZ245046.1, forward strand.
CGTAGCGAATGCCCGTGATCAGGAGCGCCCCGGCCACGATGGCGACGGCGGCGAGGACGATCCATCCGCGAGCCTGGCCGCGCGCGTTCATGGCAGGTCGTCTCCCCAGTGGTTGGTCCAGAGCGTGATGCGTCCGATCCGGTCGAACGGTGGATACAGGTTCATGCTGCCCGTCACCGCGTCGATGCGTCCGTCGCCGTCCATGTCCGCGACATCCACGGTGACGAGATGCGTCGGGGCCTCGGCCAGGTCGCGTCCCACGAACGTGCCGGCGCGGTTCTCCCACCAGACCATGCTCTGCGCGCCCGGACGATCCCACCAGTTGAACGCGCTCACCGAGAGCACGTCCAGGTCCCCGTCCCGGTCCAGGTCGGCGGCGCAGGGGTCGTAGGCGCCGGGGAACGTGCCCAGCCGGCGAAACTCGAACGACCAGCCCCCGACGTTCTCCAGCCACTGCACGCCGTGGCTGGGGAGCGGCCGGTAGTCGGTGGCGACGAACGCATCGCCGTTGGCCCAGATGATGTCGGGGTCGCCGTCGGCGTCCAGATCGCCGATGCCGATGCCGGAGCTGCCGTAGTCGTCGTCGGCCACGCCGTACAGGATGCGCGTCTTGAACCGGCCGTGCCCGTCGTTCTCGAAGGCGTAGACCTCCTCCCACTCCTGGGAGACGAGAGCGACGATGTCGAGATCGCCGTCTCCGTCCAGATCGACCACCGGCGTGTGGATCGTGCCCGAGAGCGAGAGCAGGATCTCGCTCTCGAAGTGCCAGTCGCCGTCGTTGCGCATCCAGCGGATCTCGCCCTGGTCGTACCCGAACTGTCCGACGGCGAGGTCCACGTCGCCGTCGCCGTCGAGATCACCGCACTGAACGTCCGTGACGCGGGCGATCTCGTCGGCCAGGACGTGCTGGGTGAAGCGCTCCTCGCCGTCGTTCTCCAGCACGATCACCTTCCCGATGCGATCGTTGTTGGGCAGGATCATGCCCATGCTGGCGACCAGCACGTCGAGATCCCCGTCCAGATCCACGTCGCATGCCTCGGCGTGCGCGGGGCCGCCGATGTCCGGTCCGATCGCGCGCTCGGTGTACACGCCGCGCGGAGCCTGCCGGATCCACTTCACGCGGCGCGCGAGCACGTCACAGACGATCACGTCGGGGAGCCCGTCGGCGTCCAGGTCGGTGACGGCCACGTGCGCGATCGTGGCCTTCTCGTCCGGCGTGTCGCCGATCGGCTGGGGAGACATGAACGGGATCGGGTCGTCCCGGAGATTCTCGGTAGGGGACGTCGGCGCCTCGCCCTCTGTGGCCTGTCGCGTGATCCGCGCGAACACCTCACCGTACGAGAGTCCCGTACGCTGGCTCTCGTAGGCCAGAAGTGCCAGTGGCAGCCCCACGAGCACCAGCGGCAGGATCAGAAGCGGCGACGGTGCCCGGCGAGTCCTCTTCATCGATCGATCCTCATGCCGTCACGAACCACAGTATACCTCCGGTCACGGCGAGCAAGAGCGCCGCGACCGGTGTCATCCCGCGGAGCATTCGATGGTCGTCCGACGTCTCGGCCGCCCACACCCGACGCGCGGTCTTCAGCGCGGCCCCGGCTCCGATCAGGACCAGGCACGCCTGGATCCACGGGATCGCCTCTGGCCAGAGCTGCTTCCAGGGATGCCCCGCGGTGCCGAACAGATTCCAGCCCCAGCCGAACGGATCGGAGAGCGTGGAGAGCACGAACGATCCCTCCACCATGAACATCTGCACCGCGAACGCCATCCAGGTGAAGAGCCCGAGCGGCACCAGCGGTGACGTGTTGCGAGGCACCAGCCGAGACAGTGGGGCGGAGACGCCGGCCGCCCGTGCGCCCAGCGCGGTCACCGCGGCCATCAGCGACGGCACGAGGCCGAGCGCGATGATCCACAGCGACGCGGTGTATACCGCGAAGAGATCCCAGTTGTTCTTGTCGACCACGTTCACCATGTCGCGAAGCGCGTGCCAGGGACCCAGGAACGTGACGCAGTAGACCACGGCCAGCGTCATCATCACACCGGCCTGGAGTGCCTCGTCGCGGCCCTCGACCAGCCGCTGGAGACCGAACGGCCGCCAGGTCAGCGACACGTTCCGATACGAGCAGGTGCGCAGGCACTCCAGACAGAGGCCGCACTCGGCGTTGCTGTCGATCTCGGACACGGTCAGGCCGTAGGGACAGGCCCAGCCGCAGTCGTTCCCCTTGTGGCAGGTCTCGAGGTCCCGCTCGTGACAGCGATGACAGACGTTCTGTCGCTGGGATCGGAGTGCCAGCCGACCCATGGGGGCATAGAGGCTGATGAAGCTGTTGATCGGGCACAGAAAACGGCAGAACGCACGCAGCTCGAAGACCAGCGGCAGGAGCGTCGCGAGCAGCATCAACAGCACCAGCGCCCAGCCGGTCCAGCGCGGCTGGCTGATCACCAGCACGCTCACGGTGCCGAATCCCAGGAAGAAGAGCGTGCGGGGAACGCGGTTCGACAGCCGCCGGGGCCACGGCCGCATCAGCCCGAAGAACCGGTTGCGATAGCCGCCGGTCCCGCCCGCGCCCACCGTTCGCACGCCCACGGTCGCGCCACGCTGGATGGCGTCTCCGAACATCGGGATGGGGCACACCGTGCACCACACGCGTCCGCCGAGCGGAACGAACACGACGACGAGCACGAACAGCCACACCACCCACAACAGGAGCACGCCGAGATTGCCGCCGGCCATCTTCGTGCCCAGGAGCGACGTCAGGAGGATCACGTACGCGAGCACGCTCATCACGCTCATGAGCCAGAACTGCAGCCCCTGCGTGGCGAGGAGCCCCCGGAGCCTCGGCCAGCGCTCGAAGAGGTTCACGATGACGGGACGCTCGCTCGGGTGCAGGTCGCCGGCCGGGCCGCCCTGCGGGGTCGGGTCGCGTCGTCGCCGGAGCCCGAGGAGTCCGATCAGCGGAAGCCCGACCAGAAGCCCCATCGAGCCACCGAAGAGATAGTTGGGCTCCACGATCAGGAAGCCCTGCTCGAACGCGTGCATCTCGCCGCAGTACACGTGGCAGCGAAACCGGGACTTCGTGTTGAAGAACCCCGCGAGCCCCGGGCGGCCCGCCTCCACGACGACCTCTTTCATGACCTCGGGCTCGCCGTGCGGATCGCTGGGACGCGCGACCTCCACCTCCCGCGAGTTGGGGCTGACCTTCACGTCGAGGTCGTACTCCTGGAGAAAGAAGCTGTGCGGTGTGTCGCGCGCCGAGAACGTGAACACCAGGCGATCGCCCCGATTGGCGTGGATGACCTCGGGCTGGCTGCCATAGCGGAAGAGATCGATGTGGATTCGACGGATCTGGGGCTCGTCGGCGAACAGCATCGTGACGCCGACACCGGCGGCGAAGAACGCCGTGCCGATGGTCAGGTTCAGGGCGATGGTGCGAAGGCGTCTCATCGAAACCTCGATCGGACGCGGTCCTCACGCCGTGAGGGTCGCGAAAGAACAACCGGCGACTATATCACATCGGCCGGCGCCGCCACCGTCATCGACGCCGGGAGCGGGGCTCGCGGGCACTCGACCGCGGTGGCTGGTCTCAGCCCGTCGGGGCGGAGATCGTGGACCCTCGGGGAAGGGAGCCGTGGCGGCGGCACGTGCCGGCGTGTGACAGCGCCGCCGGCACCGGGGGACGTGAGGGTCCGCGGAGGCTAGGCGATCGACCACTCCGCGGCGTCGAGGTGACGTCGCTCCTCGTCCGTCAGCTCGATCGCGTCGGCCAGCGTGGAGCTGAGACCGTTCTTCTCGCTGCGTGCTCCCGGGATGACGAAGACGGTCGGGCCCTGGGCGAGCACCCAGGCGAGCACGACCTCGTGCGGAGTCGCGTCGCGCGAGGCGGCGATGGCTCGCGACACCTCGTGGTGCGGGAGCTTCTGATTCAGCCGGCCGCCCCCCACCGGGCTGTAGGCGAGAAAGCCGATGTGATGCTCGGCGCAATGTGCGACCACCCCGGTCTCGATCGCCTCGCGGAAGAACGGGTTGAGACGGTTCTGCACGGTCGTGATCGGGACGATGGCCCGGGCCTCGTCGATCTGGGATACGCTCACGTTGGAGAGTCCGATCCAGCGGATCTTGCCCTCGTCACGAAGACGCGCCAGCGCGCCGACGCTCTCGGCGAACGGGACGCGGTCGTCGGGCGCGTGCAGCTGGTACAGGTCGATGCAGTCCGTACCGAGCCCGGCCAGCGAGTCCTCGCACGCCCGGCAGAGGGAGTCCGGGCGGCCGTCTCGCTCCCACCGCCCGTCCGGCCGGGTCATGCCCCCCTTGGTCGCGATCACCACCGCGTCGCGGTCACCGTCCCACGTCCGGACGGCCTCGGCGCACAGGCGCTCGTTGTGACCGATGTCCGTGTGATCGAGGCAGTATACGTTCGCGGTGTCGATGAGCCGGACCCCGGCCTCCAGAACCGCATGAATGACCCGGATCCCGGTGTCGTGGTCGGGACGACCATGGAGCGACAGCGGCATCCCGCCGAACCCCACGCGGGCGAGACGAGGACAGTCGGGCTGGGGACCGAGTGGGATCGTCTTCATGCCGATCCTCCCATGTCTGGCGGCGTGACGAGACCTCGTGAGCGTCGGGAGCTCGGGCGGTCGCGGCGACGCGCGGGGGGCGATGTCGTGGGCGCATCGAGACGATCATTCTCGATCAGTCGAGCTCGTGCTTCAACCGTAACCGGACTCCGGCGTGAAATCCGCGCACGCACCGAACGTCCGGCCTCGTGAGCGGTGTTCGCAAGCCGGGCCGGTCAGCGTGGGCGGATGAACGACGAGTAGAACTCCGGAAGCGTGAACGGACTCACGCGAAGCGCGACCGACTCGGGAGCGGCCATGCCGACCCAGGCGTCCGCCTGATCACGGAGCTCGGCCAGTCGTCCGCGTAGCTCGCGCCGGAGGGCACGTGCGGCACGTGTGCGATCCGTGGGCGAGTCCGCGTCGGCGAGCGAGGTTCGCCAGCTCTCCACGCGTGCCCGATGGCCGTCACGCTCCGCCGTGGCCACGACTCCGAGCGCCGTCAGGTGATCGATGACCGAGATCGCGCTGGATGCGTGGGCCTCGGCCGCCTCCACCGCGAAGCGCGCGACGTCGGCGGCTCGCGCCCGCATCGCGTCGCCGATCCGGTTCACCGACCGCGACGACGTGTCCACGAGCACGAATGCGACCACGTCCAGGAGGTCGCCGTCCAGCGTCACACGAAGGTCGTGACCGGTCGCGACGGCGTCGAGCGGGCGAACGCCGTCCCCATCCAGCCGCCATGCGGCGGCGTCCGCTCGACCGGCCACGTCGACCACCGCGTCGTCGTCGGAGGCGCCGATCGCGAGCTCGAAGCCCGGCTTGCTGCGTCGCACGATCACGAGCGAGAGGCCGTCCCGATCGATCCGCGCCGCGCGGATCCCGCGGGTTCGTGACGTCGCGCCGCCGCGGGTCTCGGAACCCGCGAGCAGGTGTCCGCCGAGCACCTCCAGCTCGTTGCCGATGATCGCGGCCTCCGCGAGTCGCTCTCGACCCCACCCGTAGCGATCGAACAGGCCGAACTCGGGCCACAGGAACACGCCACGCGCGCCGTGCGAGACCGCGGTCCAGAAGATCAGCCGAAACTGGGAGCCGTCGACGATCGTGCTCTGCTGGCGGGCGTCGAGGCCGAACCGACGATGCTGAGAGTAGATTCCGCTGCACTGGACCGTCGTCCACAGCCGCTCCCGTCCGACCCCGTAGCGGAGCTCGTCGAGGAAGCCGTCCGCGTACTCGTCGATCGTCTGCTGTGGGAACGGATAGGCATACGGCGAGTAGACGTCGAGGAGCTCCGCGAACGGACGATCGCTCTCGACCGTCCGCCCGTTCTCGAACGCGAAGGTCGGATGCTCGGTGTCGACCCGGCGGATCATCTCGAGACGCTTCCGACACGTGGCGAGATCGGCCTCCCCGGCGGCGTCGTCCACCAGGAACCAGGCGGCGAGCGCGGGCTCGCGGGCGAACCACGCCGCCTCGGTGGGGTTTCGCGGGCGGGCGACCACACGGAGACCGTGATGCGCGGCCTCCCGGGCCAGGACGGTGTCGGCGCCCACGTAGCACGCGGTGAAGCGGTGCTCGGCCAGATCGGCGGGCGACGCGCCATGGAGCCACAGGAGGCCGTACAGGAAGAACGTCGGGTCGGGGGATACCCGCGTGGCGGCGGTGGCGGTCGCCGCGAGCATCGCCATCAGCGCCGAGGCCGCGATGGCTCGCGTGTTCATCGCAGCTCCAGTCGCACCATGTACTCGCCACGCTCGGCTGACTTCCCCGGCCGACGGATCGTCATGTCGCGACGTCCGCTCACGATCACGCCGCTCCGGCCGTGATCAGTGTCGCCATCGAGCCCCACGTAGATGTAGTCCGTGTCGAGGGTCCGAAAGCGGACCTCGTTGTCGCCGCGCCGGATCGTCCCCAGGTCGACCGGAAGCGCGTGCCAGCCGGCGCGTCCGAGCTCGGTCACCGATCCGCGGGCGATCGTGCGGCCGTTGACGTCGATCTCCATCCGGCCCCACCGAGCGGCGTCGGGCACGGCGGGATCGAACCAGCTGCGCGTCGTCTTGTCCCACGGGTCTCGTTCCATCCGGTAGTGGAGCCGCGCTTGCTCGTACCGGGTGGGGTCGGCGTCGACGACCAGCACCTTCACCAGCTCGTCCGTCGGACGCGACAGGAGACCGTACGCCGGTGGATCCGCCTCGCCGTCGTCGTCGACGACGAGAAGCCGCTCCGTGGACGACCCGACACGTCCGGCGAGGCGCGCGTCGGCCGGCGACGTGGCGCAGGTGACCGAGAGACGGCCCGACTCCCGCCGGATGAGCACCGCATGGGCGACGCCGGGCGGTAGCGGAAACGTCGCCGATCCGTTCGCGGGAACCACGTCGGAGAACGCGCGCACCCAGGTCTCGGCGGTGATCTCGCGGAAGACCAGTGTGGTCGCGGAGCCGTCGGCGCCGCCCGCGACGGTCAGCCGCCCCGTGTCGGCGCGCGGCGCAATGGACGCGAGCGCCCAGCTCTCGAGGTTGGCCGGATGGGGAAGTGGGCGAACCGGACCCCGGCGACCGGTGCGAGGAGAAGCCGGCGCGGGGGCGCGATCGATCGTCGCGGGCGCTCCATCGGCGAGTTCGACCGCGACGAGGTAGAGGAGATGCCTCGGGTTCTCGGCCTTCTCGGTCTCGTAGAGGTCCAGAGGCAACGATCGCGTCCAGTCCTCGCGTTCATCACCGGAACGCCACAAGAAGCCCGTGCGGCGATCCCCCACCGTGATCGGCGTGACGTCGCTCGTGAATCCCGACGCGCGAGGCTCGCGCGCGCGAGGACGTGATCGGGCGGCGTCGACGACGCCGTCACCTCCCAGAAGGAACACGACCGATCCCGGCGCGCTCGCGAGCCGATAGGGGATCGGATCGATCGGATGTTCGGGCGTCGGCAGCGGAGCCGCCGTGTCGACACGCACCACGATCGGCTCGCGAGCGGGCGCAACGTCCGGATCCGGTGCGCGGACGTACCGTGGCGTCTCGAGACCGGTGCCTTCGGCACAGGCCGTCACGAGCGTCGCGGCCGTCACCGCGATCCAGGCCAGCGGCGGTACCGTGTCGGGGCGAACGCGGTGCGGGATGTCGATCACTCCTTCGTGTGCTCGCTCGGAGTGCGGTGGCGCCTCGGCGCACGCAGGGCCGGATTGTACGGGACGCCGACCGTGCCTCGAAGCACATCCCGTGCGGTGATCGAGCGAGAGGAGCGCGCGCGCCGCGGCGGCCCGCGAGGCCGGCGAGCCGGGCGCGATGCCACGTTCGTCGTCGCGCATCCGCCTCCGAGGGCATAGAATCCAGCGTCGGCGACCGATCGACATACGGGAGTCGAAGCCGCGACGCGACATGGGGTGCGCGCGGCACAGAAAGGAGCCGTCATGAGAGTCGCACGATGGGTCGTCCCGCTGGCCGCGCTGATTGCCTCCTCTGCGTTCGCCACCGAGGAGACGTCCCTCATGGTCGAGCGGGCGGTGACGCTCGACGAGCTACCCGCCGCGGTCCGATCGACGATCCTCGAGGAGGCCGACGGGGCCGAGCTCACGGAGATCGAGGAGATCACGATCGACGACGTGCGGCGCTACGAGGCCGAGTGGATCGTCGGCGACACCGAGTTCGAGGTGCTCGTCTCCGCGGACGGCGAGGTTCTCGGTCGTGATTCCGAGAGCGTGGTCGACGGCGACGACGACGACGACCACGACGACGATGACGATGGCGACGAGGACGACGGCGCCCCCGGCTCGTCGGCCGCCGACGACGAGGCCGACGACTGACCGCGAGCAAGCGCTCGGGATGAGGCGTCCACCGCCCCGGCGGCCACGGCCCGATCCGTGACCGGGCTCCGCGCATGATGCAATTGCATCATGGACCCGTACGTGATTCGGGAGACATGATGAGAGGTTGAGCCGCTCCGACGCGGTTCCGTCTCACTCGCATTCGACGAATGGGGGCCCCACGATGTCGCGAGTCAAACGAGTCGGTGTCTTGATCGCCGGCGCCGGTCCCGTCGGTCTGCTGGCCGCCATCGCGTTGCGACAACGCAACACGGACGTGGTCATCTTCGATCAGGGGCCGCGCCCCACGACGCGCAGCTACGCACTGGCGTTGCACCCCGCGACGGTCGCGCTCCTGGACAGCTACGGACTCGGCCCGCGCCTGATGGCCGAGGGCCGGGTGATCGAGACGATGTCGTTTCACGACGCGGAGCGCCCGCGCGCCGAGCTGCACTTCCGCGCGGCCCGCGAGGACTTCCCGCACCTGGTCGTCATGCCGCAGGCGAGCCTCGAGCGCATGCTCCAGGACCTGCTCGGCGAGCTCGGCACCACCGTCAAGTGGGATCACCGGGTCGCGCGCGTGATGCCGTCGTCCGATGGACCTGCCGCGGTGACGATCGCGAAGCTCGGCGACGATTCGGTCGGCTATCCGGTGGCACGCACCGAGCGCATCGTCACCAAGGAGCTGGAGTACGAGGCCGACGTCGTGCTCGGCATGGACGGCCACCGCTCGGCGGTCCGCCAGAACCTGTTCATCGACTACCCCGAGGTGGACGCGCCGGACATCTTCGCCGTGTTCGAGACCGAGCTGGACACCCCGCTCCCGGACATCGCGCGCGTCGGCCTCTCGGAGGCCACGACCGACGTCGTGTGGCCGCTCACCGGCAACGGCTGCCGGTTCGGCTTCCGGCTCGAGGACACCGGCGAGCCCATCGCACCCCGGCTGAAGAGCCGCCTCCTGGTCGAGCTCCACGACGACGTGTACCGCACGGTTCCCGCCGAGGCGCTCGATCCGTTCATCGCCGAGCGACTCCCGTGGTTCGACATCGGCGTGCGAGCGATCCGCTGGTCCGCGCTCGTGAAGTTCGAACGCCGACTCGCCGCGTCCTTCGGTCAGGGCAACGTATGGCTCGCCGGGGATGCGGCCCATCTGGCCAGCCCGCTGTCGGGGGTCAGCATGAACGTCGGTCTCCAGGAAGGCGATGAGCTGGCGAGGCTCGCGGCCGGTGTCGTGAGCGGGGCCAGCAGCGTGGCCGACCTGGAAGCCTACGGTCGGCGTCGGACGAGCGTGTGGCACGATCTCCTCGGACTGGAATCGAGCGTGGCGCCGCTCACGTCGTGCGACGAGTGGGTCGCGGCGAACGCGTCCCGGATCGCGGCGTGCTTGCCCGCGTCCGGGGAGGACCGGGTCCGCCTGGCCAAGGCCCTCGGGCTGGCGATCTCGACGCCGAACGACGTCGCGGTCTGAGCGGCCGGTCCCGGCCGGCCGGCGCCAGGGGTGAACGCACGTTCGGGAACTACGTAGCTCGGCGACCGCAGTCACGTATGTCGCACGCGCCCTCACCTCGTCGATAGTTCCGGATATCCGGATACGTCGAGGAGGTGGAGATGACGTCGGATACGACCCCACACGTCGATCTCGATCGGTTCGTCCACGACCGGACGCTCGTCGAGCACCGCGCCGGGATCCTGCGGGCGCTCGGCAACCCCGTCCGGCTGCGGCTCATCGCGGTGCTGTGCGATCGAGACTGCACGGTCGGTGAGCTGATTGCGCGCGTCGAGCTTCCCCAGTCGTCCGTCTCGCGCCAGCTGGCCTGGCTTCGCCTGCACGGACTGGTGACCGACCACATCCACGGCCGGCAACGCACGTATCGCCTGGCCATCCCCGAGGTCGTCAATCTCGTCCGCTGCCTGGCCCGCTGCGGCCACGCGCCCACGTAGTCGAAGGAGCGACGTCATGTCTCGCGTCTCGCGGCGATCGTTCATCAAGGTCGGGGGGGCCGCATCCGCCGGTGTCGCGATGTCCGGGCTCACCAGCAACTGGTGGGGGCTCGATCCCGATCGCGTCCACGATCCGTCAACCGACGGAGATCGGGTGGTGCCGACGTTCTGTGAGCTGTGCTTCTGGAAGTGCGGCGTTCTCGCTCACGTCACGAACGGTCGGGTCACGAAGATCGTGGGCAACCCCGCGCACCCGCTCTCACGCGGGCGGCTCTGTCCCCGCGGGACCGGCGGCGTGGGGCTTCTGTACGACCCCGATCGCCTCCGGCAGCCGCTGCTCCGGGTCTCGAAACGCGGCTCCGACGAGTTCGAGCCGGTCAGCTGGGACACCGCGCTCGATCACGTGGCCACGAACCTGGCCAGGATCCGGGACGAGCACGGTCCCGAGGCGGTCGCACTCTACAGCCACGGCTACGGCGGCTCGTGGTTCAAGCACCTCATGCATGCGTACGGGTCGCCGAACGTCGCCGCGCCGTCCTACGCGCAGTGCCGTGGACCGCGCGAGGTCGGCTTTCAGCTCACGTTCGGCTCCGGGGTCGGATCGCCGGAGAACACGGACATGCCCAACGCCCGCGTCATCACGCTGATCGGCTCGCATCTCGGTGAGAACATGCACAACACGCAGGTGCAGGATCTCGCCGAAGCCCTCGACCGGGGCGCGGAGCTGATCGTCGTCGATCCGCGGTTCTCGACCGCGGCCGGGAAGGCGCGCCACTGGCTGCCGATCAAGCCCGGAACCGACATCGCGCTCCTTCTGGCGTGGATGCACGTGATCATCGAGGAGAAGCTCTACGCGCGCGACTACGTCGAGCGCTACGCGACGGGGTTCGATGCGCTGCGTGCCCACGTGCGCGACAAGACGCCGGAGTGGGCGTTCACCCGGACGACCATTCCGCCCGAGACGATCGTGGCCACCGCGCGCCTGATGGCCGGGGCGAGCCCGGCGTCGCTCGTCCACCCCGGGCGTCACGTCACGTGGTACGGCGACGACACCCAGCGCAGCCGGGCCATCGCGATCCTGAACGCGCTGCTCGGCGCGTGGGGACATCGTGGCGGCTTCGTCCTGCCGACGGCGATGTCGATCCCGCCGTATCCGTACGCGCATCCAGGTGTGAGGATGCCCGCGAGCGCGGACATGCCGAGGGATACGGTCTACCCGATGGCCGGCGCCACGCTGGCGTCCGGTCTCTGTGACGCATCGATCCCCGGAACGGCCGACTACGACATCCGGTCCTGGATCGTCTACGGCACCAACCTGATCCAGTCACTTCCCGATCCCCGGAAAACGCGCCGGGCGCTGGCCGAGCTCGACTTCGTGGTCGCGATCGACGTGCTGCCGATGGAGATCGTCGGCTGGGCCGACGTGGTGCTGCCCGAGGCCACGTATCTCGAGCGCTGTGACGAAGTGCACGCGCCGCCGTTCCGGACGCCGTTCCTCGCGGTGCGTCAGCCCGTGGTCGAGCCGATGTACGACACGAGGCCCGGCTGGCGGATCGCGCGGGAGATCGGCACACGGCTCGGTCTCGACGAGTACTTCCCGTGGACCGACAGCGTCGAGTATGCCAAGCGTCGAGTGTCGGATGCGGGTCTCGACTGCGAGACGCTGATGACGACGGGCGTGATCGAGGGGCCTCCATCGCCGATCACGATCGAGGACGGCCTCGAGCCCTCGTTCGCCACGCCATCGGGCAAGATCGAGCTCTACTCACGACAGCTCGCCGACTCGGGCTTCGATCCGATGCCGGTCTATCGGGCCCCGGAGGAGCCGCCGCCGGGGTCGTTCCGGCTGCTCTTCGGACGGGCGCCGATGCACACGTTCGGCCGCACCACCAACAACCGCTTCCTGTCGGAGGTTCACGACGAAAACGAGGTGTGGGTAAACGCCCGGATCGCCCGCGAGCGCGGGATCGCCGACCGTGAGCGGGTCACCCTCGTCAACCAGGACGGAGTGCGCTCCGCCCCGATCCGCGTACGTGCCACCGAGCGGATCCGACCGGACTGCGTCTACATGGTTCATGGGTATGGTCACACCGCGAAGGGTCTCCGCTTCGCGCGCGGCCGGGGGGCGAGCGACGCCGAGCTCGTCACCCGCGTCGCCGTGGATCCGATCATGGGTGGCACCGGGATGAACGTGAACGTCGTCACGATCGAAAAGGGGGCGCCGGCATGAGCGCGAAACGCTACGCGATGGCCGTCGACACGCGCCTCTGTGTCGGCTGCAGCGCCTGCGTGCTGGCCTGCAAGGCGGAGAACGACGTCCCCGATGGTTACTGCCGGGACTGGATCGTCGAGGAGGTGCGCGGAACGTATCCGGACCTCCGCGCCGAGATCCGGTCCGAGCGCTGCAATCACTGCAGCCGTCCGCCCTGTGTGTCGTCGTGCCCCACGGGGGCGAGCCACCTGAGCGACGGCGGGGTGGTGCTGGTCACGCACGACAGGTGCACCGGATGCAAGGCATGCATCGCGTCGTGTCCGTACGATGCGCGGTTCGTGCATCCTGACGGATACGTCGACAAGTGCACGTTCTGTCTGCACCGCGTGCGCCACGGCGAGGAGCCGGCCTGCGTTGCGGTGTGTCCCACGCGATGTCTGACGTTCGGCGATCTGAACGATCCGGACTCGCGCCTCTCCATGCTCCTTCGGACGCGAGAGCACACGGTCAATCATCCCGAGACCGGGTGCGACCCCAACGTCTACTTCCTGGTGTGAGGAGGAGAGAGTCATGTCGCTCGCATCGGTCCCCGTCGAGATCCTGCACGGGAGACACAATCCTCACATCGATCCGGTGCTCCACGTCTGGGGCTGGGAGATTCCCGTCTACCTGTTCCTCGGTGGACTGGCTGCCGGGCTCATCGTGCTGTCGGCGATCCTCGCCCGACGGCCGGACGCCGGGGAGCTGCCGGCGCGTATCCGGCGCATGCCGCTGGTCGCGCTCGGGCTCCTGAGCGTTGGAATGGGGGCGCTGCTCCTCGATCTCGAGTATCCGTCCCACGTACTCCGCTTCTTCGCGAGCTTCCAGCCGGCGTCTCCGATGTCGTGGGGGTCGTGGATCCTCGTGCTCGTGTACCCGTCCGCCCTGGCGCTGGCCTGGCGACTCGAGCGCCGGAAGCCCGTCGGGTCCGGCGTTGCGATGCTGGCCGTTGCCGCGGGGGTCGCGCTCGGCATCTACACCGGCGTCCTTCTCGGCGCGCTCGGTGCGCGGCCGCTCTGGAACTCGGCGGTGCTGGGCCCGCTGTTCCTGGTCTCGGGGCTGTCGACCGGCGCCGCGCTGATGCTCCTCGCCCGTCCCGGTCCTCGCGCGGCGGCACGCCTGACCCGCTGGGACACCGGCCTCATCGTGCTGGAGCTCGTCCTGATCGGGGTGTTCGTCATCGGCCTGGCGTCGGGTGGACGCGCGGCCGCGCACTCCCTCGCGCTGATTCTCGGCGGACCCTACACGCCGATCTTCTGGGCGCTCGTGGTGATCGCGGGACTCCTGGTTCCGCTCCTCGTGAACGGGCTCGAGATCAGCCACCGGGTCCCGGTCAACGCGGTGGCGCCGATCCTCGTGCTCGTCGGCGGCCTGGCGCTCCGGTGGGTGCTCGTCGTCGCCGGGCAGCACTCGACGGTGGGTCTGTCGGCTCTCGTGGGGAGGTGACACCGTGGACGTGAAACTATGTGGCCGGCGTCGTGCTGGGGCTCGTGCTGCTGACCTCGTTCCTCGTGCTGGGGATGGGGCTCGGCTCATCGGGCGCCGTGACCCGACTCGGCGTCGGCATCTCTCATCTGATCGCTCCGGACGCCGTCGAGAGCAACGCGTACCTGTCGCGGTACGTCGGTCCGGGAAAGTCGCACGTGCTCGATGACTGGCTCGTGTTCCTGGTGCTCGGCGTGTTCCTGGGCGGTGCCGTGGGTGCGCTGAGCGGGGGCCGGCTCCGCCGGGAGGTCGTGCGCGGACCGCGAATGTCGGCGCTCGGCCGCATCCTGCTGGCCGTCGCGGGCGGCGTGCTGATGGGCGTGGCCGCTCGCTTCGCCCGCGGCTGCACCTCGGGACAGGCGCTCTCGGGGGGAGCCCTGCTGTCCGTGGGGTCGTGGGTGTTCATGCTCGCGGTGTTCGCCGGCGGCTATCTCCTGGCGCCGGTGGTGCGGAGGCAATGGCGATGACGACGCTTCCACTCTACATGAACGACGCGTTCGGGTATCCGGTGGGCCTGGTCCTGGCGGTCGTGATCGGCTTCGGGTTCGGCTTCGCGCTGGAGCGGGCCGGGTTCGGCCGGGCATCGGTGCTGGCCGCGCAGTTCTATCTCACCGACATGCGTGTCCTGAAGGTGATGTTCACCGCGATCGTGACCGCGCTGATCGGGACGACGATCGCATCGGCGGTCGGCGTGCTCGATCTCTCGCAGGTCGCGGTGCCCCACACCTACCTCTGGCCGCAGCTCGTGGGCGGGCTCCTGCTCGGTGCGGGCTTCATCGTGTCCGGCTACTGCCCGGGGACCGGCGTCGTGGCGGCCGCATCGGGTAAGCTCGACGGACTCGCCGCGATCGCGGGCGTGATGCTCGGCTCGGTTCTGTTCGGGCTCGCGTACCCGTGGGTGGAGTCGTTCCACCTGTCGGGTGATCTCGGTGTCTTTCGTCTCACCGATCTCATACACCTCTCCCAGCCGATCCTCGCACTCCTGGTCACCGCGATGGCGCTGGCCATGTTCCTCGGAGGCGAGGCACTCGAGCGGTGGCAGGCCACTCGCGATCGCAGCACGCCGCCCGAGGTGTCGCGCGCGCCGCGCCGCCGCGCTCTCGTGGGCCTGGGCGTGGGCGCGCTGGCCGGGCTGGCCACGCTTCTGGTCCCGGTCCGAGTGACGTCCGATGAGCCCGTCCCGGCGCCGGGACGGATCTCCGCGCTCCAGCTCGCGGAGGTGCTCGTGCGCGACCCGTCGTCGCTCTTCGTGATCGACGTGCGCCCCGACGGGGGCGGCGATCCGATCCCGGGCGCGATGCGCGTCCCGGCGGGCGACACGCTGGAGTCGTTCGTGGCGCGCCTGCCGGGCACGCGTCTTCTCGTGGTCTACGACGAGCGCGGGGAATCGGATGCGCTCGAGGAGGCGGTCGGCGGATTCGACGGTCGCGTCGCGACGCTCACGGGTGGATACGAGGCGTTCGATCGCACGATCCTGTCGCCGCCGGAGCCGATCGAGAGCCCGAGCGCCGACGACGTCGCGCTGCATCGCCTGCGCGCGGCGCTTCATGCACACTTCACCGGATCCAGCCAGTCCGCGCCGCCGCCCGTGGTGCCGAAGAAGGCGGTGCAGCGTTCGACCACGCGTGCCGGAGGGTGCTGAGAGCCGCCTGCATCAGGGTCTCGCGGGGCTCGCCGATGGGCCGCGATCCCGGCGGACGCGCACTACGGTGCGGGAGCGTGACCGCTGGCGACCCATGCGCGCTGTGTGGCCGTCACATCACCGCGTGCATCGGCGCCAGCTCGGCGGCCCGGAGTGGAACCCCGAGCGCGATCGCCCCGGGGATCGCGCGATGGGCGAAGTGGAACGCCGTCTGCACCTTGTTGTGAAGGAACGCCGCCTCGGGCGTCCCGGCCAGCCACGCGGCCAGCGCGCGAGGATCGTCCGTGACCTCCGCCTCGGCACGAAGCGCGGCCAGGCGTGACTCGGCGATGACGGCCTGCTCCAGGAGGTAGTGGCCGCCGAGCGCATGACCAAACATGTCGAGCACCGGAACGGCGTTCATCAGGAGCACCATCTGGCCGTCCCGACGCTCCGCGGCCATCGCCGAGACCTCCTGGATCTGTTGCAGGAGCTTGCCCAGGAGCTTGGCCGCGCGCGCGATCGGATCGGTGTCGGCGTTCTCGCGGGCCATCAGCGTCTGCACCGTCGCGCCGGCCATGCCGAGGAGCTCCTTGATCGGCTGCCCGTCGTTGGCCGGGAGCTTGCGCATCACGAGATCGAGCGCCTGGATGCCGTTCGTGCCCTCGTAGATCGACGCGATCTTCGCGTCGCGGAGATACTGCTCGACCGGGTACTCGCGCGTGTAGCCGTATCCGCCGAACACCTGGAGACACCACTCGGTCACCCGGAAGCCCCAGTCCGAGCCCCACGCCTTGCAGATCGGGGTGAGGACGTCCACGTAGGACTGGAAGCGCGCGCGCTCGTCGCCCTCGGTGACGCGTGTCTTGTCGATGTAGAACGACGTGCGCAGAAGGAGCGCACGCATGGCCTCGACGTAGGCCCCCGACGTGAAGAGCATCCGTCTGACGTCGGGGTGCTCGATGATCGCGGCGGGCGGGGCATCACGATCGGCCAGCTTCGTCCAGTGCCGGCTCTGCTTGCGCTCGCGCGCAAAGCGTAGCGCCGCCTCGTGGGCCGCGCCGGCCAGCGCCTGGCCCTGCAGACCCACCTCGATGCGGGCGGGGTTCATCATGTGGAACATGAGCCGCATGCCGGCGTTCTCCTCGCCGAGGAGATACCCCTCACAGCCGTCGGACTGGCCGAACACCAGCGAGCAGGTGGGCGAGGCGTGAATGCCGAGCTTCTCCTCGACGCCGCCGCAGGCGACGTCGTTGGGCTCTCCCAGCGAGCCGTCCGGATTGACGCGGATCTTGGGCACGATGAACAGCGACAGGCCGCGCGTGCCCTCCGGCGCGCCTTCGACGCGCGCGAGGACCGCGTGGATGATGTTGTCGGTCAGGTCGTGATCACCACCGGTGATGAAGATTTTCTCGCCCGTGATCGCGTAACGGCCGTCGCCCAGCCGGACGGCCTTCGTCCGTGCCGCGCCGACGTCCGATCCGGCCTGCGGCTCGGTGAGGCACATCGTGCCCGCCCAGGTTCCGGCATACATTTTCTCGCAGAAGCGCGCGCGCTGGTCGTCGGTGCCGAAGTCCTCGATGAGGGCGGCCGCGCCGCGCGTGAGGAGCGTGGTCAGCGAGAGCGACATGTTGGCGCCGAAGAAGAACTCGTTCGTGACGTTGCCGACGATCTCGGGGAGACCCATGCCGCCGTACTCGGGGTTGTTGATGCAGCCGATCCATCCGCCCTCGGCCAGGACGTCGTAGGCAGGCTTGAAGGACGGCGGAAGCGTGACCGTTCCGTCGCGCCAGGTGACCCCGATCCGATCTCCCTCGGCGTTCGTGGGGGCCCAGCTCTCCTGGGCGATCTTGAGCGCTTCCTGGATCACCATCTCGATGCTGGCGCGATCCCACTCCGCGAAACGCTCGTGCGAGAGGATCTCGTCGATGGGCAGCCAGTCGAAGAGCTGAAACGTCACGTCGCGCAGGTTGACGTCGTAGTTCACCACTCACCTCCCAGGTGAGAATGCCGTTCCGCACGGCACGGAGCCGGGACGTCCCGGGGACGCGTCGCCGCGCCCGCCAGGAAAGCCGGCCAGTGTGACGCAACGACGAGTCGCTCGCAACCGTGGACTCGTGGCCACGAATGGCCGTGTCGCGCGGATTCGGATGACGTTCGGAGACGGGCCCGGCACGTCACGGGACGTTGCGCTCGGGTGCGCGGTTCCCGGTGTCCGCGGTCGGCGCACGAGGTCCTCAGTCGGCGGGTGTCGTCGGGCGCTGCGGGGTCCAGTGCCAGCTGGATCCGGCGGCCGAATCGAGGATGGTGACACCGATGGCCTCGAGCTCGTCCCGGATGCGGTCCGCGTCGGCGAAGAGCTTCTCCTCTCGCGCACGCTGACGCTCGTCGAGCCTGGCGTCGATGTCGTCGCTGGATTCGGTCACGTGCTCCGGCCTGAGATCGAGGTCACGGACCGACGTGTCGAGGAGGTCGAGTCCGAGCGCGAGGTCGTAGATGGCGATCAGTCGCAGACGTTCGTCCACCGAGAGCTCGTTCGTGGTGGCGACCTTGCTCAGGAGCGCAAGCGCCTTGCCCGTGTTGAGGTCGGCGCTGATCGCCTCGTCGAACTCCGTGATCCACGGGCTGGTCTCGTCCAGGTCGCCCAGCGCGCCCCGGATGGCCGGTGCGAACGAGGCACCGCGCGAGAATCGCACCTCGCGGAACGGCCGCGCCCAGTCGGCGTCGGCATCGCGCCTCAGCTCCTCGATCCGGCTCACCAGCCGGGTCAGGCCCGTATGGGCCGCCACCAGCGCGTCGAAGCTGAACTCGACCTGCTGGCGATAGTGCGACATCAACAGAAAGTACCGGTACACGAGGGGGTGGATGCCCCACGACACGAGGTTCTGAAGGCGCAGGATCTTGCCGCGCGACTTCGACATCTTCTCCATCTCGGAGATCAGGAACTCGTTGTGCAGCCAGTACCGGACGCCGGAGTCGTCCGTGTCGAGAAATGCCTGGTTCTGCGCGATCTCGTTGCAGTGATGAACCTGGCGGTGATCCACCCCGCCGGTGTGGATGTCGAACGGGGCATCGAGGTACTTGATGCTCATGACCGAGCACTCGAGATGCCATCCCGGCGCGCCGACGCCCCAGGGGCTCGTCCACTCCATCAGTCGGTTGCTGCTCTCCGGCGACCGACGCCAGACGGCGAAGTCCTCCGGGCTGCGCTTGTCGTCGGCGCTCACCCTTCTGCCGGCCTCCTGGCCCTCACGGCTCGCGCGGGCCAGCCGCCCGTAGTCCGCGACCTTGGACGTGTCGAAGTAGAGCCCGTCTTCGATCTCGTAGGTGTAGCCGGCGCGTTCGAGACGTGCGGCGAAGGCGATCATCTCCTGGATGTGATCGGTGGCCTTTGGCCAGACCGACGGCGGCAGGACGCGGAGCGCCTCCAGCGACTCGCGGAAGTCCGACGCGTAGTGCTCGGCGATCTCCCAGACGGATCGCTTCTCGGCGCGCGCGGCCTTCTCCATCTTGTCCTCACCCTCGTCCTCGTCGCTCGTGAGGTGCCCGACGTCGGTGATGTTCATCACGTGGAGCACGTCGTAGCCCTTCCACTGGAGGGTGCGCCGGAGCGTGTCGGTGAAGACGTACGCGCGGAGGTTGCCGAGGTGTTGATACGCGTAGACCGTGGGCCCGCACGTGTACAGGTGGACGATGTTCGGTCGGATGGACTCGAACGGGACCAGCTCGCGCTCCATGCTCGAATACAGCGTCAGCGTCGCAGCCACGTGATCGTCACTCCGTCTCGGGGATGGCCCCGGGGGGCCGGTGCCGTGCGTCTCCAGCCGGCGTGTCATCGGAGGCCGGATACGATACAAGACGCGCGGCCCGGATACCACGCCCGAGGGCAGGATCGGCCGAGCTGCGGCGGTGACCGAGATCCGCCGGGATCCGCTACCGGAACAGCACCGCGGTTCCCGCCACGGCGAGGATCGCCCCCAGCACGGCCCGGCGTGTGACGCGCTCGCCGAGCCCCCACCGTGAGACGGGCAGAATCACGACCGGCGTGATCGACATGATCGTGGCCGCGATGCCCGCGGCGGTGTGCTGCACCGCGACCAGCGAGAGCGACACCCCGAGAAACGGCCCGAAGACGGCGCCGATCGTGATCCGCGTCATGGCGTGGCCGTGCCGGACCGCGCGCCCGACACGCGGCCACATACCCGAGGCGGTGAAGATGACCGCGAAGCCCGCGATCGCCGCCAGCACGCGAATCTGATTGGCGGCGAAAGCGTCGTAGTCCGCCATCCCGTGCTTGCTCAGGATGAGGCCCACGGCCTGTCCGGTCGCACCGCCGAGCCCGAGGAGCACACCGACCCATGACGGGCGCCCGGAGGGCCGGTCGGCAGCCGGGGCACGTTCGACGATCACCCAGGCGACACCCGTCAGCGTCATGGTCATGCCGACCCAGTCCTTCGCGGCCAGTGTCTCGCCGAGGGCGACGAACCCGAGCAGCGCGGCCAGAGGAGGCGCGAGCGCCATCATCAGCATCGACAGACGCGCGCCGATCAGCACGAACGCTCGGAAGAGACAGAGGTCGCCGAGCGTGAAACCGACGAGACCCGACAGCCCGAGCCACGTCCATGCGTGGCGCGGCGCGTCGAGCGGCAAGGGGGACCCGTGGCGAACCCAGACCACCGGGACGAGGAGGATCGACGCCACGAGGAGCCGGATCAGGTTGACCGGGAGCGACCCGACGCGCTTGCCGGCCGACTCGAAGGCCAGCGCGGTGATCGCCCAGCAGCACGCCGTGCCCAGCGCGGCGCTCTCACCGAGATAAGACACGTCCATCGGCGGGTTCTACGCCATCACGCGTCGCGATGCCAGAACGAACGCTCGGTCGGGGAGTGGCGTGCGCATAGTCTCTTCCACGGCAGGCGCATACGCTGCCATGGGGTGGGCGGGGACGGCGTGTATCGGTTGCTCTCAACCGGGAGATCGCCGCCACGCGACGTGGGACGGCCGCGGTGGACGCGTCGTCCTCGATGTCGCACCTGAAACCGCGACACACACCGCATGCGGCAAGCTGGTAGAATGTACACCTGGAACACTGGAATGTCGCACCGTCGAAACGTGGGCGGGGGTGCGACGACTCGGAAGGAGTCCCCCATCTCTGGAGAGCAAACATGAACGGTCGGCCCCTCGTTCGTTTCCTCGTGCTGTTCGGCGTCGCGGCCGCAGCAACGGCAGCGCCGGCGTTGGCCGGCGGGGAAACACAATCTGTCGCGCGTCAATGGAACGAGCGCCTGCTCGAAGCGATCCGCGTCGACTTCGCGCGTCCCACAGTTCACGCACGCAACCTGTTTCACACGTCGGTGGCCATGTACGACGCCTGGGCGGCGTACGACGACGTCGCGGTTCCGTGGTTTCTGGGACGCTGGCGCGGGAGCTATTTCTGTGAGTTCGACGGCGTGCCCGAGCCCGTGGACGTGCAGGCGGCCCGCGAGGAGGCGATCTCGTACGCGACCTACCGGCTGCTGAAGCACCGGTTCGCCGACTCGCCGGGGGCCGACCGCTCGGTGCCCCAGATCGATTCGCTCTTCGTCGCACTGGGCTACGACTCGCTCTACACCGCGACCGACTACACCGGCGGCGACGCGGCGGCGCTCGGCAACTACATCGCCGAGAAGCTCATCGACTTCGGTTACCAGGACGGCTCGAACGAGCTGAACGGCTACGAGAACCAGTACTACGAGCCGGTGAACGAGCCGCTTCTGCCCGAGCTCCCCGGCAATCCCGACATGGAGTTCCCGAACCGCTGGCAGCCGCTCGGGTTCGACGTGTTCATCGACCAGTCCGGGAATCCGATCGCGGACACGGTGCCGCCGTTCCTGAGCCCCGAGTGGGGACAGGTGGTGCCGTTCTCGCTGGACGAGGAGCACCTCACGATCTTCCACCGGGACGGGTTCGACTACTGGGTCTACTACGATCCGGGCTTTCCGCCGCCCCTGTTGCCGGTCGGGTACTTCACGCCGCACTACCAGTGGAACCACACGCTGGTCGCGATCTGGTCGTCGCACCTCGATCCCGCGGACGGCGTGATGTGGGACATCTCGCCCGCGTCGATCGGCAACATCCAGTACTACCCGACCGATCGTGAGGAGCATCCGGACTTCTACGACCTGTACGAGGGCGGTGACCCCGGCATCGGCTGGGATCTGAACCCGGTCACCGGCGAGCCGTACGAGCCGCAGATCGTCCCGCGGGCCGACTACGCGCGCTGCCTCGCCGAGTTCTGGGCCGACGGACCGAAGTCGGAGACGCCGCCCGGCCATTGGTTCACGATCCTGAACTACGTAAACGATCATCCGCTGTTCGAGAAGCGCTTCAAGGGCGAGGGCGCGATCCTCGACGAGCTCGAGTGGGACGTGAAGGCGTACTTCATCCTCGGCGGCACGATGCACGACTGCGCGGTGACCGCATGGGGCATCAAGGGCTGGTACGACTACGTACGTCCGATCTCGGCCATCCGCTACATGAACGAGGTCGGGCAGTGCACCGATCCCGGTCAGGCGCGGTACGACCTGGCCGGCATGCCGCTCCACCCCGGGTTCGTCGAGGTCGTGGAGGTCGGAGATCCGCTGGCGTCTGATCCCGAGGCCATCGGTCGCCTGAAGCTCTTCGCGTGGAAGGGACCGGAGTTCATCGAGGACCCGGAGACGGATGTGGCCGGCGTGGACTGGATCCTGGCCGACAACTGGTGGCCGTATCAGCGACCCACGTTCGTGACGCCACCGTTCGCCGGGTACGTTTCGGGGCACTCGACGTTCTCGCGCGCGGCCGCCGAGGTCATGACGCTGTTGACCGGCGACGAGTTCTTCCCGGGCGGCATGGGTGAGTTCTTCTGCCCGCAGAACGAGTTCCTGGTCTTCGAGGACGGACCGAGCGTGGACCTGACGCTCCAGTGGGCCACGTATCGCGACGCATCCGATCAGACCAGCCTGTCGCGGATCTGGGGCGGCATCCACCCGCCGGCCGACGACATTCCGGGCCGGCTGATCGGCATCGAGCTCGGGCCCGACGCGTTCCACTACGCGGAGGCGTACTTCAACGGCAGTGCGGTCTCAGTGGGGGACGGGAGCGCGCCGACGCCGCGTTTCGTCGCCCGGAACGCGCCGAACCCGTTCAACCCGAGGACCACGGTCCGCTACTCGGTGCCCGAGGCGGCCGACATCACGCTCGTCGTGCACGACGCGCAGGGTCGCGAGGTGGCGACGCTGGTCACCGGGCCCCGGGACGCCGGGATGCACCAGGTGGTGTGGGACGGCCGGAGCAGCGACGGCCTGAAGGTCGCCAGCGGCACGTACTTCCTCCAGATGACCGCGGTGACGGCGGCCACCGGTCAGGAGTTCGTCACGTCCGGCAAGATGGTGATGATCAAGTAACGGCCTGCCACCGCCCGATGGGCGCTCTCGGTGCCGGCGAGAGCGCCCGTGTCCGTTTCGGGCCGGGGAGTCTTCCCTCCGTGGACGCTCCCCGGCCTTTCTCGTGCTCGTTGCGCGCGGACGGATCTCCGGGCTTCCTCGGATCGCAGCCGGCCGGTGCACCCGTCCGATCGCTACTCGGTGTCCCCGTGAAGTCGCGCGTGGATCGACGGCGACATGTCCGACAGCGCCGGAGTCCGGACGGTCGCATAGTGGCAGTGGCTGCACGTCCCGCGGCGTGGATGCGGTCCCAGGATGCGTGCGATGCCGTCACTGGCCGCCGGATCGATCTCGGCTCCGTCCGCGCCGGAGATCGCCTTCCACACGTCCTCGAAGATCCGGTGGGCCAGCTCGAGGTTGTGCACGCCCAGCTCGACCGTGATCTCGGCCAGGCGGGCCTCGGCGTGGTCGAGCGACGCGGCGGAGACACCTCGATCGCGAAGCGAGTTGATGAGCGCCTCCAGCGACGCGCGGCGCATGCGGATGCCCTCCTGCCACCACTCGAGCACGCGATCGTAGCCATCGGGGTGACACGCGATGCACTCCGCGGCTCCCGCGCGCACCGCATGGGCCCGCTGGGCGCCGTTCACACCATCCGGCGCGGCGCCCCGATGACACCCGCGGCAGCTCATGCCGTCGAGGAACTTGGCGCTCGGAACCGCGTTCGTCTCGTCGGCGAGCCCGAGCACGAACCGCTGGATGTCGACGTGCACCTCGTCGTGGCACGAGTGGCATCCCTCGGCCGCCTCCTCGGCCGTCAGCTCGATCTCGTGGTCACCGGGATGACAGATCGCACAGTCGAGTGCGACCACGCCGCTCATCGCCTCGATGGCGTGTACCGGTCGCTCATGGCACCGCGTGCAGGAGAGACCCCGGTGGACGTCGTGAAGCGCCTGCCGATCCGTGGGATCGGCGGTGAGCGTCTCCAGCGGCGACGGCTGGGGACGGGGCGGCCCATCCGCATCGCTCGTCCACGGCTCCACGTGACACCCGGTGCAGCGTCGCTCGTCGACGTGGGTCTCCACGTTGGCCGCGTCGTAGTGACAGCGCGTGCACGACACCCCGAGCCGGGCGAAGCGTTCGTGCGGGATCGCGGTCCCGTCGGGCGTCAGCGAGATGTGGGTCGGTGAGATGTGGCACTCGCGACACGCGCTCGGGTCGCGACCCGATACCGCGTCCGCATGGCAGAGGTAGCACGCGTCGCTGGACCCGGGCAGCCGGACCTCACCGGGTGCGTGCACGTGGCAGTTCGCGCAGGCGGCCCCTACGTCGAGGCCCCCGTGGCCCCGATGGCGAAACGTCACGCCGTGCCGCGTCGCGCGATAGGGGCCGCCGTCACTGTGGCATCCCGCGGCCAGACAGGCCCCGTCCGGCACCGAGGCCCGGTGCGTCGCGATCGACGTGGGACCCTCGTGACACGTCGCGCAGGCCAGCTCGACGTGACCGGACGGTGCGGACTCGCCGGCGGGCGGCCGCTCGTCGGTGCCGGCGACACAGCCGACGACACCGATCAGCCCCGCCGCCACGGCGGCGGCGGTGAGCACGCGATTCAGGAGATGAGTGCCCATAGGATCATCCCGATGACGGCCAGCCCGGAGGCCAGCGCGAGGTGACCGAAGAGCGCCGCCACGAACGTCGTGCGAGGCCCCGGTGCGGGTGCCGGCAGATCGGGCCGCTGGTCGTCGCCCGAGGGCGGCAGGTGCGCATGACGGCGGATCGAGTCGGCGATCTCGGGGTGCTCCTCCTCCATGTAGTGCACCGTCGCCCGACCGGTGAACATGACCGCGTCCATCGGAAACTTGTCGGGGCGGAGGTGCACGTTGAAGAAGTGCACGGCGAACAGGAAGCAGATCGCGATCAGCGCCTCGTACCCGTGGAAGATCGTCGCCACGTTGAAGATCCAGCCGGGGAGGATCTGCCCGAAGAAGACCGGGAACCACAGGAGCAGGCCGGATCCGCCGATCACGACGAACCCCCAGATCTCGCCCCAGTAGTCGAGCTTCTCCATGTAGCTGTATCGCGCGAACGCCGGACGCGGGCCGAGACCGAACATCCAGCGCCACTGCCTCACGAAGTCGACGACGTCGCGCGGCTGCGGCACCAGCGAGTCGGGCCCCCACAACAATGCCTTCCGGCTGGGCGCCCGCGCGATCTGCAGCCCCACGTAGACGAAGTGGATCGTGCCGTAGATCAGCGTCAGCGCGCCGGCGATACGATGCAGGATGCCGGCGCGCTCCACGCCACCGATCAGGCTCATCGCGGGCGCCGCCCACGGCGCCTCGGGGAAGCGCAACGGTAGTCCGGTCGACACGAGGACGTAGAACGTCACGATCGCCAGCGCGTGTGTGATGCGATGGAATCGGTTGAACCGCCAGACATAGCCGCCGCCGCCGCGCTGGGCGGAGTCCAGCGGTGTGCGTCCCCGCTGATCGGGTCCGTGCGTCTCGGGCAGCGTGGACGTCATGACTCCGATCCTCCCGAAGGCAGGTCGCCCGGCGTCTCATGGGCGCCGCGCCGTGCGCGCTCGATGGCGGCCAGGCCGCGCCGGCGCTGGATCATGATCCGGATCCACCACACGAGCGTGTGAAGACCGAACACGCCGAGCACGCCGATCAGGAGCACGTTCATGAACACGTAGCTCACGAAGAGCTGCGGGTTCTTGTCGAAGCTCCTCGGATCGGGATGTGCCTCGAACGCGACGAAGCTCGGTCGGGCCTCGGCGTGGCAGCGGCCGCACGTCGCGACCAGGCGGTCGGGGTGTACGCGCGAGCCCTCCACGCCGGCGGGCAGGATGTCGTGTGCGCCGTGGCAGTCCGAGCACACCGCCGCCTCGCGGGATCGGAGTCGAGCCGCCTTCGTGTGATACGTGTCTCCCGACGTGGCGCCATACTCGGCGTGGCACGCGGCGCAGCGATCGATCTCGTACACGCGGAATCCGTCGTCGCCGGGGCCTCGCATCGGATGCGCCAGATGGCAGCCGGTGCACGCCGGGGCCGTGTCGGTGGTCGCCGTCAGGTCGGTCACGCCGATCTCGCCCGCGAGCACGGCCTGTCCGTGCACGTCGCGCCGCCACGTCGCGGCCAGCGAGTCGTGACACGCGCCGCAGGTCTCGACCTGGCGCGCCGGCGAGATCCGGGCCAGCGCGTCGTCGGCCCGCCGGATCGTGTGCGCCCCGTGGCACTCGTGACATGCGGCCTTCCCGCGGTGCGGATCGGCGTGTCCCGTGGCCGCGGGCGACTCCCGGTGACAGCCGGCGCACGTCGCGTCGGCGATCAGGCGGTCCTCGTCGGATCCAAGGCGCGCGATCGGCATCACGTCGTGCACGCCGTGACAGCTCTCACAGCTCGCGGCACCCCGGCCGTGGATGCTCTCGCTCCAGCCCTCGGCCTCGGAGTCGTGGCAGTCCGCGCAGCTCGGGCGGTCCGGTAGGGGGCGCGCGTGCGGATAGTCGTCGATGCCCTCGTGACAGTCGGCGCAGGTGACGTCGGCGTGCACGGATCGAGCGCGCGCCAGCGGGTCCACGTAGTGCCCGCGCGCGGCCGGCCACGACCCGATGCGCGTGGCCAGGAGCTCGGCGTCGCCGTGACACCGGAGGCAGTCGTCGTCGCCGTTGGACGCGGCGGCCGGCCACGGCGACGGTGCGGTCGCGAGCGCAACGGCGAGCCCGAGGGCGATTGCGCGTGCTGATGGGGTGGTGGTGCGGCTCATCGTACCCAGGCCCCCAGAGCGATCACGAGCGCCTGACAGGTGCCGTGCGCCAGAAGCGATGCCACCCACCCGAATCGCAGGTACAGATACCCCAGAATCAGCGCCGGAGCGGTGGCCGTGGCCGCGAGAAAGCCGGCGGTGGTCGCGGCGTGCGGCATGCCCAGCGAGAGAACGCCGGGCAGGTTCGCCAGCGTCTCGATCACCGCGGCGCCGACGATGGCCCCGATCGCGGCCAGGGCGATGGATCGTCGGCTCAGGCGCTCGAGGATCGTGGTCACGATCGCGAGCCGGAACACCACGCCCAGGATCACGACCTCTCCCACGCCGCGGACGATCGCGTGGGGCAGATCGACGCCGTCGGCGAACGTGGGGACGAAGCTCGGCGGGCCGTGGAAGAGAAGCACCGACGCGGCCATCAGGACACCCCCGGCCGCCGCCGCCATCAGTCCGACGGCGCGCATGCCCGCGTCGCCGGCCAGCGTGAGCGACGGAGGGTGCACGAGCCGCGCCCGCCGCCGCAAGCCGAGCGTGACGCCGGGCCCCACGAACCAGGTCACGATCACGATCGCCAGGAGGACGAGCGCATCGGCCGGAAGCGAGATCCGGTTCCAGAGCACGCGCGGCCCCGGGCTCACGAGCTCGGCGATCAGGGCGATCAGCGAGAGGAGGGTGGCCGTCGCCCCGAGGCGCCACTCGGGCCAGCGCCGGAACGCGGTCACGATGGCCCGGGTTCCCTGGACCGCGGCGGTCACCGTGACGGCGGCGGCGATGATCCATCCCGACGCGACGGCGACCGTCGGCCCCAGGGCTCCCCGCGCCCAGAGGGTCTCGGTCATGGCGACCACCCCGGCGACGCCCCAGAGCGCGGCCACCGCCGGCAGGGTGTACATCGACGAGATCCCGACGGCCGTCCACGCCTCGGGGACCGACTTCCAGTGCCGTCGTCCGACGACCCCGAGGAAGGCGCCGTGCAGGAGGCCGATCAGCGCCCCCACGAAGAACCGGACGCTGCTGTCGAGCCAGATCGCGGACGGGGTTTCGGCCGAGGCGCCGAAGAACGCCGGCCAGACGCCGCCGACGACGATTCCGCCCGCGGACGTCCAGGAGACGACGACCGCCCCGGTCAGCCCGACCTCGCGCACCATGCGGTGCGCCGCCATCTGGCGATGCGTGATCGTCGTGGACATGACCTCTCCGATGTGACGAAGCCAACCACGCTATCGGCCGCCCGGGGTCGTGGAAAATACGGACTTTCCACGAGGCGACGGTGCGTCATGATGACGGGCTTCTCGGCGACCTCCGGAGGCGGACGTGGTCTTCACGACGCGGCATCCGACCGCGACGACCCTCATCGGGACGATCGTGCTCGTTCTGGGTGCGGGGACGACCGCCCTGGTCACGCTGTCCCACCGGGAATCCTTGACCAACGATCGGTTCTGCGTCTCGTGCCATCCGTCCGACGTCCATGCGTCGCTCGGGATCGGGGGGCACGAGCTGTCCTGCGCGAGCTGTCACGCCAGCACGCGCCTGGACGCCGCGGTGCTCGGACTGGCCCGTCTCGTCGGCGCCCGCGGCATGGATGCCACGCACGGCGAGGTTCCGGACGCCGGGTGCGTCTCCTGCCACGTCGATGGACGCGAGGAGGAGGGGCTGATCGGACGATCACCCGGCCATCTCGCCCACCTGAGGCCGCCCGCACGCGCGCGGGCGGAGGCGGGGCTCCACTGCGTGCGGTGTCACCACGCGTCGGGCAGTCGTCCGGATGCGCTGGACTGCCGGAGCTCCGGGTGTCACGAGCTCGTCCGCGATCGACTCGGCGACATGGTGCTGGAGTCCGACGTCGAGTGCATGGTCTGTCACGAGTTCACGTCGGCCCCACACGCGCCGGCGTTCGCGGCCACCGGCGACCACCCCGCACGTCCACCCATGGACGCGCTCTTCGAGACCGGGCGGCGTCCTCACGAGGCGTGCCTCGGCTGTCACGCCGGGCAGCGCCGCACCGACGTCGCGTTCGTGGGCGACCTCGCGCACGGCGGCCTCTGCGCCGCGTGTCACGACCCGCATCGGGACACCGACCCGGTCGACGCGTGGCGTTCGTGCGCGGGCCTCGGCTGCCACGCCAGCGCGTCGCGGGAGTCGGCCTTTCACCGGGGACTCGCCCCCGACGTGCTGCCCGACTGCTCCCGCTGCCACGAGCACCACACGTGGTTCGCGGCGGGCGGGGACTGTGCCGCCTGCCACGCTCCATCCGCCCTCGTCCCGGGAGCGGTGTTCTCGCACGCCCGGCACACCGAGCTCGGGTGCGAGCGCTGCCATCGCGGGGCCGGGGAGAGCGGGACGCATGGCGAGCTCCGCGTCTGGCAGCGGGAGGACTGCATGGCGTGCCACGCGTCACACCATCGCCCCGAGGCGTCGTGCCGGAGCTGCCATCCCGCCGCTCGCGTGGCCGGGCACACGGACGCGGCGCACGCCGGGTGCTCGGGGACCGGTTGCCACACGACGACGGTGCTGGCGCAGCTCCGGCCCACGCGGCCGGTGTGTCTGGTGTGCCACCAGGACCGGGTCGATCACGAGGTGGAGGACAGCTGCGTGGACTGCCACGACGTCGAGGGCTTTCCGTCGGCGGCGAGTGGAGACTAGGTCCGGCGGCCCGCTCGGCCTTGCGCCGGCGCCCCGCGCTCGGGCTCGACGCGGTCCCGGACCGGCCCGCCGCCTCGCACGATCCCTGCTTGACCCGGCGCTCCGATCCGCGAGACAGTGTCCCACTTCGATGCCCCGGCGCCTCGTCGGAGTCCGATCCGTTCCTGAGCCAGTGGAGAGCTCGTGAAGCCCCAAACCCGTTTTCCATCTACGGTTTACAACATCATCAGCCTCGTCGGCCTTGCGGTCGCGCTGTTCGGCCTGGCCGCCATCCTGATCCTGTACGTGCTCTCGTCCCTGGGGGGCTCCAACCCCTACCTGGGGATCGTGATGCTCGTCGTGCTGCCCGCGATCATGGTCGTCGGCCTCCTCCTGATCCCCGTCGGCATGTGGCGGGAGCGGCAGCTGCGGCTCTCGGGCCGCCGCAAGGCGCTGATCATCAACGTGGCCAAGCGCGGTCACCGCAACGCGATCATCACGTTCGGGGTCGGCACCAGCATCTTCCTGTTCCTGACCACCATCGGCATGTTCGAGACGTACGAGTTCACCGAGTCCAGCACGTTCTGCGGCGAGGTTTGCCACACGACGATGGCGCCCGAGTACACCGCGTGGCACGAGTCGCCGCACGCGCGCGTGGGGTGTGTCGACTGTCACGTGGGCGAGGGGTTCGACTGGTTCGTGAAGGCGAAGATCAGCGGCGTGCGGCAGGTCTGGCAGATGGTCAATCGCAGCTGGCCCACGCCCATCCCCACGCCGATCCACGATCTGCGTCCCGCACGCGAGACCTGCGAGCACTGCCACTGGCCGGGCAAGTCCTACGCATCGAAGGAGATCGTCCGCGATTACTTCCTCGGTGACGAGGCCAACACGCACTGGCGAATCCGGCTCCTGTTGCACGTGGGCGAGACGTCCACCCAGTCCGGACGGCGGGCCTGGGGCATTCACTGGCACGTGGATCCGCGCAACCGCGTCGAGTACGTGGCCGGCGACGACAAACGTCTGTCGGTCTCGCAGGTCACCTGGTGGCAGAACGGAGAGCCGGTCGTCTACTCCGAGACCGGCCAGCCGCTCTCGCCGGACGAGATCGTGGAGGCCGAGCTCGAGGGCCGCGTGCGCACGATGGACTGCATCGACTGCCACAATCGTCCCGCGCACGTCTACCTGCCGCCCACGCTGGCCGTGAACGGGGCGCTGTCCCACGGGGCGCTCGATCGGGACCTGCCGTTCGCGAAGCGCGAGGCGGTCCGGGCGCTCTCGGCCGCATACGGCACCCGCGACGCCGGGCGCGACTCGATCCGGACCGTGCTCGAGCGCGTGTACGCCGACATCGGCATCGACGTGCCCCAGAGCGCGGTGGCGGCGGTGATCGATCTCTACGAGCGAAACATGTTCCCGGAGATGGGTGTGCGCTGGAACGAGTACCCGGTGCACAACAGCCACATGGAGAGCCCGGGGTGCTTCCGGTGCCACGGCTCGAACCTGCGCAACGCGGCCGGCGAACGCATTCGCGACGACTGCGATCTCTGTCACAAGATCATCGCCCAGGGCCCGGTCGAGGACGACCACGAGTTCGGCCCGTCGCACTGGACCGGAGTCGACGAGGCCGTGACCGGCGTCGAGTTCGAGCATCCGATCTCGATCGACGGCGCACAGCGCGAGATGCGGTGCTGGGAGTGTCACTCCGGGGACGACTCGATCTATCTCGAAGGCGTCCCAACGATTCCGAACGCGGCTCTGACCGCCGAGGTCGCGCCGTGAGGGCTCGCCATCGTTCCCGGATCCCCGGGGTCGAGATCTCCTTCGGAGCGATCCCGGCGGGAGCGATCGTCGCGGCGACCATCCTCGTGATCGGCGCCGGGTGCGGCCCCGTCGATCACACCGCCGGTGAGGCGGCGCCCGCGGACACGCTGGCCGATCTGTCGCCGTCCGAGCGTCCCGCCGGGTCGCCGCGGATGGAGGCGCTCTTCCGATCCGCCGCGGCCGGGACGTTCGACGAGGATCCGCATCGCTTCGAGTGTGCGCGATGCCACACGGGAGAGTCCGATCCGGAGGACCGGACGCTGTGGCGATTCCGGTGCCAGACGTCGGACTGTCACCCCCGGGCATGGACGGAGACCGTCTACCACCGGCTCGCACCCTCCACGTTCACGGTCTGCGTGAACTGTCACGTGCCGCACGTGTGGACCGCGAACGGCGAGGATTGCCGATCCTGTCACGGCGACATGAACGGTCCCCGGGGATCGGTCGAGCAGCACGTCCTGGCCACGTCGAAGCACTTCGAGCACTCGCTCCACTGGGACGTGGACTGCCGCCGGTGCCACGAGACGAAGAGCCACCACGCGTCGCGCGGACCCGCGTCGTCGGCCACGTGCATGTCGTGTCACCACGGTACCCAGATGAGCGCCGACTGCTCGAGCTGCCACGACCCGGGGAGCATCGCCCCGCTGGTGACCACGCGGGTGGCGTTCGACATCGGCGGCACCGAGTACGACCGCGAGGTGTCGTTCCCGCATCCGATCCACGTGGATCTCGAGTGCTCGGACTGCCACACGTCACGCGAGAACGTGCGTGACGTGGAGGCGTGCGTGTCCTGCCACGACTTCCATCACGACCCCGGCGCGTCGTGCGTGTCGTGTCACACGCCCCCGCCGAGCGACGCGCACGACGTCGAGGTGCACGAGGAAGCCTGCTCGTCGTGCCACGAGCGGACCGAGTTCGACGCGGCCTCGTTGAGCCGGGAGGTCTGCCTCGTGTGCCACCGGGCGCCGCCCGATCACGACCTCGAGGACGAAGAGGCGTGCACGTCGTGTCACGACATGCCGGAGCGGAGTCTGGACTGAGCGGTTTCGCTCGGGGAGCGCGCCGGTGCGCGCCCCCCGGGATCGCGCCTAGCGCACCCGCACGATCCGCTCGCTGGTGACGGCCCGATCCGCCTCGAGCGTCACGTAGTACACGCCCGGCGCCGCCGGATGCCCGTCCTCGCCGAGGCCGTCCCACGCGAGCCGGAGCGTCCCCACGTCGATCGGCCCGCGGTGAACCGTGGCCACTTGCCGTCCCGTCGTGTCGTAGAGCCGCACCGTCGCGTCGTCGTACGGGCGACCGCTCCGGAGCTCGATCGAGACCACGCCCGCCGAGGGCTGGGGCGCCACCCGCGTCACCCGTGCGGTGACCGCCGATGCGACGTCGGGCGTCCCGACCGCGGTGACCTCCTCGTGCCAGTCGAGGATCCAGTTGTCGGGATCGAACACGATCGCCGTCGGCGTTCCGGTCAGGACGTCGAGCGTGAAGACCTGATACGGTGCGTCGTTCCAGATCGTGAATCGCTCGGTGCCCGAGGTCGTGACCACGTCGACCTCGATCGGCATCGTGAACAGGTTGGACTGCTGCTGATCGAGGGTCAGGACCACGTCGCCGGCTCCGTCGACCGTATACGCATACTGGTAGTCGGGACGACCGGGTCCGTAGATCCACTCGTCGAAGAAGTACGACAGATCCTGTCCGCTCCGCGACTCCATCACGGCCTGGAGATCCTCGGTGGTCGCATGGGAGTACGCGTGCGCCGCGCGGTAGTCCAGAACGCCGGCCCAGAAGTCGTCCTCACCCAAGACGCCGCGCAGCATGTGCACGACCCATGCGCCCTTGCGATACACGACGCCCGAGAAGATCTCCCATGGGTTCGTCAGGTCGTAGCGATACACTGGTGTGTCGAAGCCGTCGGGATCGTCGATCCAGTCCATGTAGTCCGCGTAGCCCCCGGGCACCTGGGATCCGTACCAGACGCCCTCCGACCAGGTCGCGAACCCCTCGTTGAGCCAGATGTGCCCCCAGTCGGCGCACGTGACGAGATCGCCCCACCACTGATGTGCCAGCTCGTGCGCGATGATGAGCTCCGAGCCGACGCAGCAGGAGCCCATGGACGTCATCGTCTGGTGCTCCATCGCGCCGCCGAACGGAAACTCCACCATCCCGTAGCGTTCGGCCAGGAACGGGTACTCGCCGAACACGGTCCGGTAGAGCTCGATCTGCTCGGCCACGACCGGCCACGAGGAGAGCGATTCGCTCTCGTCCTCGGGGTACACGTAGTACTCGAGCGGCATCTCGGTGCCGTCGCCCGCGACGTAGATGTCCGTCCAGGTCGTGAAGTTCGTGACGGTCGCCGCGATCAGATACGTCGCGATCGGATAGTCGGTGTGGTGCCGGTACGTCTTCGTGGCGCCGTCGTCGTCGACGCCGACGAGGAGACCGTTCGAGACGGCGACGTACTCGGACGGCACGGTGATCGCGACGTCACACGTGGCCTTGTCGGTCGGGGTCTCCTTGCACGGCCACCACGTGCGGGCGAACCAGGGCTCGCTCAGTGATGCCGCCAGCGGCGTGCCCGCGTGCGTGTCGAAGACGAAGCTCTGGAGGCCTTCCTCGGGCGGCGTGCCGTTGTACGCGATCGTGATCGCGAACGCGTCGTCCTCGCTCATCGCGGCGTCGAGGGTGATCGACACGCGGTGATCGGCGCGCGTGAAGGTGAGGGGAGTGCCGTCGTGATCGATGGACGTGATCGTCAGATCGTCATGAAGATCGATCGGCACCGACAGGAGGTTCGGGATCAGGCTGACCGCCGAGATCGTACAGGCCCCGTCCACCGTGTGCGCGTCGAGGTCGATCGCGAGATCGAGATCGTAGTGCTGCACGTCGAACGTGGTGACGGGCGGCGGAGGCCCCAGCACCGCGGCTCGGAGACGCTCGGACTTGATGGCGCTACAGCCCTGCGAGGGATCGAGATCAGCAAGGCTCGGCACCTCGGCGCGTGCGGCGACCGCCGCGATCAGGAGAACCGTCGAGAGCATGGGGAAGGCGCGCGAGACGCACATGGCGCAACTCCTCGAGGAGGCAGGGGGGGATGTCCGGCGAGAATCGCCAACGGAACCCTCCACGATGCGCCGGGCGGGTCGAGCGCCGCAATCGTGGGTTCCCCGTATGTACGGGGATTCCACGATTCAACCGGACCGGCACCCATCTAGAATGATCGGTCGAATTGTGGTCGCCGCTGCTCGCATCCGCACTCGCGGGTCGGCGTCGCGCCGATCCCGGCTGTGGGCGCAATGGATCGACTCCAGACCGGGAGGAGCTCATGGGGTCCCTCGCTCGCCTGCCGCGCCCGGTGCTCCACGCCGCCACCGGCGTCGCGTGCGGTATCGTGGTCACGTTCGTCACACCCGGGACCGCGTCCGCCGACGGCGCCTGCTTCAACTACCTCGAGAGCCTCCGTTGGTCGGTCGCGGATGCCTCTCTCGGCTACGTGGAAGAGACGGCACTCGTCGGAGACCGGCTCTACGCGCTGAGCACGTATCCCACGGTGCTGCACGTTCTCGACGTCGGCGATCCGGACGCGCCGGTCGAGCTGGGGTCGCTCGGGCTCGCCGGCGAAGGAGAGGCGGACTACCGGCTCCACGTCGATGGATCTCTCGTCTACGTCCCGCGTCCGACCGGCCTCTGGATCGTGGACGTGTCGGATCCCACCGACCCGACCCTGCGGGGACAGGTCACGACCGGCGCCCCGGCCTACGACGTGACGGTCGTGGCCAGCCATGCTTACGTGTCCTACGGCCACTCCGCCACATCGCTCGGACTCGGGGTCGTGGACGTCTCCGATCCCGACGCCCCCACGCTCGTCACGGAGCTCGAGCGCCCGGCGTGGTCTCCGGTCCTCGCGGTGAGTGGCTACGTCGTCGTTGCGAAGGACGAGGGCCTCGACGTGCTGGATGTCTCCGATCCGAGCGCGCCGACGCCCGCCGAGACCTGGGCGCTGGGAGGCCCCGCCGTCGACCTCGACGTCCGGAACGGGCGCCTGTACGCCGTGGCGAACACCGAGCTGACCGTGCTCGACGTGACCACCCCGACGACGCTGAGCTTCGTCGCGTCGTTCGACGTCGAGCTTCCGGTGTCGCGACTCGCCGTGGACGACACCAGCGCGTACGTGATCGTCGATCACGGAATGGTGTACGCCAGCCGGCTCGTGATCGTCGGTCTCCTGGGAGGCCCCCACGCGGTGGGCGCGATCGCGGCGCCCGACTACGCGAACGGCGTCACCGTCGGCTCCGAGCGGGCCTACGTCGGCGGCCAGGATGCGGGACTCCTCGTCGCCGATCTCCGGTACCCGGGCACCGCGCCGAAGGTGGGCCACCTGGCGACCGCGTTTCCGGTCGCGGACGTGGTCGTCGCGCACCCGTACGCCTACGTGGCCGGCGGCTTCGGGGGTGGGCTGGGTGTGATCGACATCTCCACGCCCACCGCGCCCACCGCGGTGGGCAACCTGACGACGCTGGGGACCGCGATCCGGGTGGCCGTATCGGGACCGATCGCGGCGCTGTCCGACGACCAGACGTTGCGCATCGTCGACGTCTCGGCTCCGGCGAGCCCGACCGAGATGGGGTCGGTTGCGCTGCCCTCCACCGCACGAGGCTCGGAGTTCGACGGCGGCATCGTGTTCGTGGCCGCCGACGACGCGGGGCTTCAGGTCGTCGACGCCTCGACCCCCGAGGCGCCGTCGATCTGCGCGTCGATCGCGTCACCCGATGGCGCCTACGACGTCGCACTCCACGGCAACTACGTCTACCTGGCCACCGAGGCCCGCACGCTGATGGTGGTGGACGTAACCGATCCCTGCATGCCGGCGCTCGTGACGAGCGTTCCCACGCCGGGCTATGCGTACGTCGTGCACGTCCTCGGCGACCGGGCGTACGTCGGCGACTCGACCGGCCTGACGATCTTCGACCTGACCGACCCGGCAGCGCCGAAGCTCGAGAGCTCGCTGGCCACCGGGGCTGTCTGGGGCATCCAGGTCCGGGGGTGGTACGCCTACCTGATCGGCCCCACCGGGATGCGGGTCGCGTACGTGGCCGACGAGATGAGCCCGGCGCTGATGGGCGGGGTGACGTCGAACGCGTTCGCACGTGGCGTCGGGGTGACGGACACACACGTGTTCGTGGCCGACCAGGGTGACGGCCTCGCCGTCTACGAGATCGAGTGCGAGGGTGTGGTGCCGATCCTGGAGCCCGCGGACCATCCATCGCTCACACCCGCGCGCACGTGGCTCGGCACCGCGGCGCCGAACCCGTTCAACCCCATCACGCGGATCGCGTTCGCGGTGCGAGACCGCGATCCACTGAGCCTCGCGATCTACGACACGGCGGGCCGCCTGGTGCGACGTCTAGCAGATGGGCGTTCGCTCGCGCCCGGCACCTACGACGCACGGTGGGACGGACGGGACGACGCCGGTCGCGCGGCCCCGAGCGGGACGTACGTCGTCCGGCTCTGGACGCGGCGAGGGATCGACGAGCATCGGAAGATCTCGCTGATCCGGTGATCAGGGGCGGGTGCGGCCGACGCCACCGTCGGGCTGCGCCCGGCGTGTCCGCCGGCGGCACGGACGTCGTGCCGCCGGTCGCCGCCTCCACCCTGTCGCTTGCTCTGCGCATCGGTCGGGCGTACCGTGCCCCACTTTCCTTGCCGGAGACCGCGATGAGCCCGACGACGCCGGAGCTGACCCGGCGCGCCATGCGCCTCTCGATCTGGGAAGGCGTCGTCTGGGCGCTGATGGTCGGGCTGGGCGAGACGTACTTCGTGGCGGATGCGGTGCGGCTTGGGGCGACCGCGCTCGAGCTGGGGCTCGTGGTGACGTTGCCCTTGGCGCTCGCCGGGATCGGTCCCCTGGTGACGCTCTCGCTTCTGCGGGTGCGGAGCCGACGGGCTCTGGCCACGCTGGGGGCGTCCGCGCAGACCCTCACGCTGGCCGTGCTCGCCACGCTGGAGTGGACGGGCATCCTCACGCCGAGATCGCTGATCGCGGTGGCCTGCATCTATGCGATGGCGGGACAGGCCGCCGGCACCGCGTGGTCGTCGTGGTACGGGGACCTGGTGCCGGCCGCCGAGCGCGGTCGCTACTTCGCCCGCCGGAACCGCGCCATCTACGTCACGACGTGTCTCGGGCTCGTCCTCGGCGGGTTGCTCCTCCAGCGTCTGGAGCCGGCATCCGCCGGGGCGGCGGTCGCCGCAGGCGGGGGGCTCGGGTTCGCGGTCATCTTCACGATCGCCGTGGCCTGCCGGGCGGCCTCGGCGATCCTGCTCGCACGTTCTCCCGAGCCGCCGTTTCGTGGCATCGCCGACCGCCACGAGACCCGTGCCTTCTTCACGAGCCGCCCCGGACGGCGCGCACTGTCGCTCCTGGCGGTGGCGACGACGTTCCACTTCGCGGCCTATCTCAGCTCGCCGTACTTCGGGCCCTTCATGCTGGAGACGCTCCGCTTCACCTACGTCGAGTACATGATCGCCAGCGTGTGGGTGGTCGTGATCAAGGCGCTGTCGACGCTCTGGTGGGGACGGGGCGTGGATCGCTTCGGTGCCGGACGGATGTTCCGGCTGGCCTTGTTCCTGGTGGGGCTCGTGCCCGTGCCCTGGATCGTCGCTCACGACCTCTGGATCGTGCTGCTCGGTCAGGGCCTTTCGGGGCTCGCCTGGTGCGGGTACGAGCTCGGGTTCTTCACGTCGATGCTGGAGTCCACGACGCCGGCGACGCGACCGAGCGTGTTCGCGGCCCAGAGTCTGGTCGTCGGATGGGCGCAGCTCGCGGCCGGTGTCATCGCCGCGCACCTCCTGGGGGCGCTCGACGGCGGGTTCCGGACGCTCTTCGCGATCAGCGCCGGGCTTCGCCTCGGGATCGCCGCGCTGATGCCGCTGTGGATGCGCCGGGACGTGGTCCTGGTCCCGGTGAGGACCGCCGCGCTCTCGTTCCGCTCTCTCGGATTCCGGCCGAGCGGCGGGCTGTCCCGCCGGCCGGTGTTCGATGCGCCCGACGAGGTCGAGGGCGACCCGATCGGGGCTCTGCCGGAGACGGCCGCGCCGGAGGCCTCGTCGCGGGACTGAGCGAGGACGGTTTTCCGGATCGCGTTCGCGGAGCGACGCGCTACTCTGGGTCCCACGATGTGTGCGGCGACGTCGGGACCTCCGAGCGCCGGCGACACTCCGGCACGAGCACGGGGTGAACTCGAGGCCCGCCAGGGGGTGGAGCGAACGCATGGATCTACTCGTCACGAGCTTCAGGGATGAATGGAACGGTCTCATCCGGCTCCTGCCGAGGTTGCTGGTGGCGGCGGGCGTGTTCGTGGTCATCGCGTGGGGCGGACGCGCCGCCACGCGTCCGCTTCTCCGCCTGCTCGGCCGGAGCCAGCTCCGCGCGATCCACCTCGGGTTCATCCGGAACGTCATGCGGTGGATCTTCGCGCTCCTGGGGCTGGTGGTGGCCCTGAACGTGCTGGGCCTCCGGGGTGTCGCCGGGAGCCTGCTGGCCGGCGGGGGCGTGACCGCGATCGTCGTCGGGTTCGCGTTTCGCGCCGTGGTCGAGAACTTCCTGGCCGGGCTGTTCCTGGTCATGGGGCGCTCGTTCAAGGTGGGAGATCTGATCGCGTCCGGCGACTTCGAGGGCGTCGTTCGGGGCATCGAGCTCCGGCACACCCACATCCGCACCGTCGACGGCCGGGACGTCTTCATCCCCAGCATCGAGCTCTTCACCAAGCCGCTGGTCAACTACACGCTGGACGGCCTGCGCCGGCTCTCGTTCCGGGTGGGCATCGACTATCGCGACGACGTCGAGCGGGCGCGGCAGCTCCTCCTGGACGCGGTGATGCGCTCGGGCTTCGTGCTCACCGACCCGGTGCCGCTGGTCACGATCGGTGAGCTGGCCACGAACGCGGTGGTCCTGCAGGTGTCGTACTGGATCGACACGTTCGATCCGGCCCCACCCGGGATCTCGGTGCCGAGCGAGCTGATGGATCGCTGTCGCCGGGTGATCCTGGAGAACGGGTTCACGATCAGCTCCGAGGTGAGCACGGCGATCGTCTTCGGTGAGGGAGCCCCGGTCGGCGTGCGGCTCGAGCGCGAGGATGCCCCGAGATCCGGGTGACCATCCGGGTGACCGCCCAGTATCGAACTTCCAGCGTGCGACTGTCCTCTGATTCGGCGTTCTTACGTTGTACGATTCCGATCGTGCGATTGGGGGGCGACTCCG
The DNA here is from genome assembly GCA_965224245.1 of Candidatus Eiseniibacteriota bacterium. Lineage (GTDB taxonomy): Bacteria > Eisenbacteria > RBG-16-71-46 > CAZAMP01 > CAZAMP01 > CBDCYW01. Next base: position 755,340 of record OZ245046.1, read on the forward strand.
CGGCATCTCGAAATCGAGATGTTGCGGATGCCACGCGCAACCTTGGAGGTCTCCGCATGAGAAGAGCGTTCCTCTGCCTGCTCTCGATGTCGTTCGCCGGCCTGGCCACGGCCGCCGACTTCCGTCTGGCAGACGAGTCCGAGCCCTACCAGCTCCAACAGGATCGGCCCTGCCTCTCGGAGACAGATCGCGCGGCGATCAAGGAGCGTCTTCGCGCTCAACGCGAGCGGCTTCGGGAAGCCGGCATCATCGGTCCGGTGGATCGCAGCGCCGTCGTTCTGTACCAGTGGCCGCTGGCACCGCGGCCGGGCTTCCCGGACTTCGGCTACCACGGCATCTCCAACTTCGTCGATCAGGATCCCGACTTTCCCGATGAGCTGCTCGACTACAACTGCGGTGATCGGACGTACGACCTCGAGGGGGGGTACAACCACCAGGGGGTCGACATGTTCACGACGCCGTTCTCGTGGCTGAAGATGGACAACGGCGACGTCCGGATCGTGGCCGCGGCCGACGGCGTGATCCTCGACAAGTTCGACGGTAACGACGATCGAAGCTGCGACTTCGGCGGCTCCTGGAACGCCGTCTACGTCGAGCACGCGGACGGCTCGGTGGCCTGGTACGGCCACATGAAGAACGGCTCCACCACGTACAAGGAGATCGGGGAGAGCGTCAGCGCCGGCGAATACCTCGGCGTGGTGGGCAGTTCCGGCAGCTCGACCGGTCCTCATCTGCACCTGGAGTCGTACGACGCGGACGGCAACCTGATCGAGCCCTACGCCGGACCGTGCAACATGATGAACGACGACTCGTGGTGGGCCAGCCAGCGTCCCTACTACGACAGCGCGATCAACGCGCTGCTCACGCACTCGATGGCTCCGGACTACCCGCCGTGTCCGGATCAGGAGACTCCGAACACGAGCGATGCGTTCATGCCTGGACAGGCGATCCGGTTCTCGGCGTACTACCGGGACCAGCTCGACCCGCAGGTCACGACGTACACCGTGCTCAAGCCCGACGATTCCGTGCAGTGGACGTGGATGCACGACAGCGACGCGGATCACTACTCCGCCGTGTCGTGGTCCTGGAACGACGTGCTCCCCGGCGACGCGCCGACCGGCACCTGGACGTTCCGCGCCGAGTACGAGGGACAGACGTACAACCATCCCTTCCGCGTATGTGACGATCCGGGCGGAGACCCCACCGTCGACTGTCCGTCTCCGATCACCGTCGAGTGCGTGATGCACGGCGGGGCGCCCGACGAGCTGCCCGCGATCGATGCGTTCCTGAACGGGGCCACCGGCAGCGGTCCGTGCGACCAGACGCTGAGCTTCACCAACGACGGTCCCGCGTTCTTCCCGCTGGGGACGACCACGGTCACGTTCACGGGCACCGACGACTTCGGCCAGGAGACCTCGTGCTCCTCGACGGTCACGGTGGAGGACACGACGGATCCCGTCATCACGTGTCCGTCCGACATCACCGTGGAGTGCACCCAGCACGGCGGGACCCCGGACGACGATCCGGCCATCGCCGCGTTCCTGGCCGGTGCATCGGCGACCGACATCTGTGACCCGAACCCGGCCATCACGCACGACGGCCCGCCGGTGTTCCCGCTCGGAACGACGGTCGTCACGTTCACGGCCACCGACGCGTCCGGGAACGACGCGACGTGCACGGCGTCGGTCACGGTCGAGGACACGACGCCGCCGACGATCGACGTCACGCTCAGTCAGACGATGCTCTGGCCGCCGAACCACAAGATGGTCGACATCACGGCCATCGTGGAGGTCGAGGACATCTGCGACCCGAACCCGACCTTCGAGCTCGTGTCGATCGAGAGCAACGAGCCCGACAACGGGCTCGGCGACGGCGACTTCCCGGATGACATCCAGGGCGACGACCTCGGCACCGACGACGTCGAGTTCCAGCTGCGCGCCGAGCGTGCCGGTCCGGGCGACGGTCGGATCTACACGATCAACTACCTGGCCAGCGACATGTCCGGCAACACGACGCCCGCCACCGTCGAGGTCGAGGTGCCGCACGATCAGTCCGGGGCCGCGATGGCCGGCCGCGGGTTCACGCCCGACGGTACCGACTTCGAGGGGGCGAAGTACACGCTGGTGATCCCGGGGAGCGCCGAGCTGGACGTGACCCGGATCGACGTGTCACGGGTCCACGTGATCAACGACATGGGCGCGGTGCTGCCCCTCGAACATCGCATGCTGGACTTCGACGGCGACGGCAACGACGACCTCGAGGTGTCGTTCGACGCCGCGGCCACGCTGGTGTTCGCGCGGGATCCCGAGGCGCTGCAGCCCGCGTCGATCCTGTACCCGCACGATTCGGGCGTCGTGTTCAGCGCCATCGACATCTTCGCCCTCGCGCCCGTCGTGGCGGTGGACGAGATGGTCGACACGCCGGTGGTCGCGCTGATGCGTCCGATTCCGAACCCGTTCAACGACCGGACGCGCGTCGCGTACGAGGTGCCCGAGGGGCCCTCGGTCTCGGTCGAGATCGCGGTCTACGACGTCGGGGGACGCCGGGTCCGAGAGCTCGTGAACGCGATCCAGGCTCCGGGCGTGTATGACGTCACCTGGGACCGTCGTGCGGACGGCGGCCAGAGCGTCTCGCCGGGGATCTACTACCTGAAGCAGTCGACCAGGCACGGCCTGCGAAACGTCGCGCGGCTGATCGTCATCGAGTAGGCGCCGGCGTCATCGTCGAGGCTCGGGAGCTCACGAGGTGGGCTCCCGAGCCGATTCCTCGACCGCTCCGTCATCTCGCGGCCTCGTCGCCGACAGGAGGAGCCACCGGCTCGCCCCGGCACGTGTCCTCGTTCCTCGCCCGCGATGCGTTCGGACCCCGTCTGTGGCAGAATGCGCCTCCGATGGGTCCAGCCTGGACCCACCCGGCCCCGTCCACGAGACGATGGGAGGAGTCCGTGAGTTCGTTTCCCGATCGAATGGTCCGCGCGGCGAAGCTCGACGTGTCGCTCTACGAGGAGGTCGAGGCCGACGACGGAGCGACGCTGCAGGCGCTCCTGGTCGTCGTGCTCGCGAACGTGGCCACCGCCATCGGCACCTGGGGGATGTCCACCGGCGGCAATCCGCTCCAGGCCCTGGTCGGAGCACTCGTCGGGTGGGCGCTGTTCGCCGCGTCGATCTACCTGGTCGGAGCGAAGCTCATGGCGAGCGAGACGACGGACGCGAGCGTTCCCCAGCTGCTCCGCACGATCGGCTTCGCGGCGTCCCCGGCGCTTCTGAACGTCGTGGGCATCGTGCCGCTGCTGGGCATCATCGTCGTGCCGATCACGTGCGTGTGGGTGCTGGCGGCCACGGTCATCGCGGTGCGCCAGGCACTCGACTACACGAGCACCGCTCGCGCGATCGCGGTGTGCATCCTCGGCGTCGTCGTGTTCGCGATCGGGCGTATGCTGGTGAGCGTGCTGACCGCGGGCCTCGTCTAGGCACCCGGCCCGCCGGCATCGCACCGGGCCGCGGCCGGGTCAGTGGGGCAGCCGGGGCCGCGCCGCGGCGTAGGCGAGCATGCCGATCAGCGCCCCACCCAGCGTGGCCAGCGCCGGCCACTCGCCGCTTCCGATCTGGGCGTAGATGGGGCCCGGACACGCCCCGGTGATCGCCCAGCCCATCCCGAACAGCGCGCCGCCCACGATCACCCCCGTGTGGTAGCGCTTGGGCTCGTACACGATGCGACGACCGTCGAGATCGCGGACGCCGATGCGACGGATCAGGGCCATCGCGATCACGCCCACCCCCAGCGCCGAGCCCAGGACCAGGTACATGTACGGCTCCTCGAAGCGAAACATCCGCTGGATCCGGAACCAGGACGCCACCTCGGACTTGACCAGGACGATGCCGAACGCGAGTCCGACCAGGAAGATCCGCGCCTTGGAGGTCATGGCCGCCCCCCGCCCCCGAGGATTGCCGTCATCAGGAGGCCGCCGGCGAAGAAGAACACGGTCGCGAGGAGGCTCGGCCAGTTGAGGTTCGAGATGCCCGTGAGCGTGTGACCGGACGTGCATCCATCAGCGTAGCGGGTGCCGAACCCCACCAGCACGCCCCCGATCGCGAGTCGGGCCAGACCGCTCGGCGACCCGAACTCCTCGGGGAGCAAGCGCGCCGGCGCGCCGTGCGAGAGCCCCGCGGCGACGGCGGCCCCGACCAGGATGCCGGCCACGAACACGAGATTCCAGACGTCGCCGCGCCAGTCGTTGTCGCGGAGGTAGGCGAGCCTGGACTTGGGGAGGCAAGCCGAGCCGATGTGCTGGAGGCTCGTCGAGATGCCGAAGGCCTTGCCGCCCAGGATGTACAGCGCGGGCACGGTGAGGCCGATCAGGGGGCCGGAGACGTACCACGGCCACGAGTCTTGGAGCCAGTTCACGCGTCACTCCGTCGATGGGGTCTTCGCCGCGGACCGGCCGCGGGGCACGAAAAACCCCGGGGCCGTCCGGCCCCGGGGCGGCAGTTCTCCCAGGAAGCTTCGGCGCCGGCGGCATGAGCCGTGGAGTCAAATCTCCTGAAAGAAATACTCGCGAAGCGTCCGGATGCGCTCGTCGTACACCGACGGGTTCACGAACCACTGCATGATCGACACCGAGCTCAGGATCGAGTTGCCGTCCTGCGGGGTGAAGCAGAACCCGACGACGTCCTTGCCGTTGACGGCGAGCGTGGGCATCGACACCACGGTCTGGTTGTAGATGCGGCCGTACAGGCCGTGATCGCGTCCGAACGAGAAGACGGTGTTCGCCGAGCTGCGGTCGGTGATGGCGATTCTCGGATTCTCGCGCAGGCGCTCGACGACCGCGTCGCGCGAGACGGGCTTCTTCAGACGCAGATGGAACTGGATCGTGTGCATGTACTGCGAGTTCAGCTTCACGGCCGACGAGTACAGGTTGAGGTCGTGGCCGAGCGTCTGGAACAGGTGCCACGCGTCGCGGGCGTGGTGGGTGCCGAACCGCTCGTCGTCGTGCTTGCCGACCGCCGGGGACGGTACGAACGACGAGTCCTGGCTGATGTCGTTGGCCCGCCGCATGCAGACGAAGCGGCCTTCCTCGAGGTTGGAGTCGTCGCCGTTGAACGCGATGGACTTGATCAGGACCGCGAGATTGTGCGTGTTGCACGAGACCACGTGGATGTACTTGTCCTCGTCGCGGTTCAGCGCCTGGTCGTTGATGCCGCGCGCGTACATCTTGCCGAAGCCGAACTCCGAGCCCTGGGCGACGAACCCGAGCGTGTTGTCCTCGTACTTCGTGAAGACCTCTTCCTTGTGCTTGAGGCCCCCTCCGGTCGACGTGCAGTCGATGACGACCGTGGCCTGGCCGAGCGCCTCGTCGAGCGTCATGGCGACGGGCTGATCGCACGCCGCGAAGGCATCGATCGCATCCCCCTCGGCCGCCAGCTTGCCGCCCTTCGAGATGAGCTGCCGAACCTTGGACGTGTCTTTGCGGCCCGCCGTCCGCTTCGAGAACGTCACCTGATCGATGTAGAGCTCATCCTTCTTTTGCAGGAGCAGTGCGATGAGTGGCTCCCCGATCGTACCCGTGCCAACGACGTGCACGGACACCGGACTACCAGGCATTGGGGACGTCTCCTTGTGGAAGAGCGTGGAGCGCCCGCCCCTCGGACGCGAGTGACACTCCCGCGTGAGGCGCGAGCACGTAACAGTATCGGAGCCCCCGGCATCAGGCAAGAGGGAGAATCCGACATGACAACCCGGCTGAGGTCGACGCTCTCGTGGATTGAAACAAAAGGACTTGGGTCGACTCATGTTCGCCTGGTCGCGATCACCCGGGGAGGGTCGTGGCCGGTTGACTGGGAGGGACGCGGCGTTATCCTCTGGGCGGTCTGACCCGGGTCCGGGCGGGCTCGATCACGACCGTCCAGCGCGCACGATCCGCCCATCGGCACGTGACGGGAGGGGAGACATGCCACGTCTCACGTTCCTGGGCCACTCGGCCTTTCTGATCGAGGGCGGCGGTAGCCGCATCCTCGTGGACCCGTTTCTGACGGGCAATCCGAAGGCCTCGACGTCACCGGGCGACGTCGAGTGCGACTACATCATCTTGACGCACGCGCACGGCGACCACGTCGGCGACACGGCCGACATCGCCAGGCGGACCGGCGCGCCGATCATCTCCAACTACGAGATCGTCACCTACTTCGAGGGCAAGGGCCTCAGCGGCCATCCGATGAACACCGGCGGGTCCTGGACGTTTCCGTTCGGTCGGGTCAAGTTCACGATCGCCCATCACAGCTCGACGTTTCCGGACGGCACGAACGGCGGCAACCCGTCGGGCATCATCCTGTGGCTGGACGGCAAGGCGATCCACCACGCCGGGGACACCGCGCTGACGCACAACATGTCGTTCGTCGGAGAGGAGGGGATCGACCTGGCGATGCTGCCGATCGGAGACAACTTCACGATGGGGATCTCGGACGCGGTGCGGGCGCTCGACTTCATCAAGCCGAAGAAGGTGATCCCCATCCACTTCGACACGTTCCCGTTCGTCGAGGTGGACGTCCAGGATTTCCGGAACCGGAGCGAGGCCAAGGGCGTGGAATGCGTGGTGCTGGAGCCGGGACAGACGCACGAGGTCTGAGGGTGACGGCGGAGGAGGCGGAAACCGGCCGTTACGACCCGGGCTCCTCTCGGCCCGTCGGGTCGGCGTCCGGACGCCGCTCTCCGAGCGGCGTGCCCATGCGCTCGGTCACCCAGCTCGGAAATCGATGGGGCTTGAATTCGGCGTCCACGGAGACCAGCTTCGTCCAGCCCGTGGCCAGGAGCGTCCGATCGCGGCGGACCTCGTATGCGAACGTCACCCGGCGCGACTCCAGCTTGGCCAGCCAGGTGTCGACGAGGAGGTCGTCGCCGTAGCGCGCGGGAGCGATCAGCCGATAGTACGTCTCCGACACGGGCAGCACGACGCCGCGCCGCTCGATTTCGTGATAGGGAAGTCCCCGCCGGGCCATGTAGCCTGTCCTGGCAACCTCGAACCACACGGGGTACACGCCGTAGTAGGCGATGCCCATCTGATCGGTCTCGGCATATCGGACGGAAATCGGAATGGACTCGATCGCGGCCACGGTTTCTCCTCGGCGACGCGCGCTCGACGCGACGTCACCGCGTGCACGCGGCTCGTCGGCGTCCGAGCGACGTCGTTCGCCGGGCGAGGGTAACAGATCGCGGCCGCGCCTCGCGCGTGCCGTTCTCGCTACCGCCGCCCGGCGACGCGTGCCCCTGCGGGCGACGACGGTCCTGACAGCGCTCGCTTCGCTCGTCGCGGTGGCCGAGGAGGCGCCGCCGTCGGCCCCCGGCACGCCGCCGGCCGACATCGAGGCGGTACCGGCGGCGGCCCCCGCCGACACGACGACGACCGCCGTTCCCGACTCGACCGTCCCCGGCTCGACCGTCCCGGTCCCGAGCCTTCCGGGTCCGGCCGGTCCCGGGTCGAGCGATCCCGCTGCCGCCGGTGCCGACTCCGCCCGCACCCCTCCGGGTGTCGACGACGCCGTTGTGCCGGCCGACATCCCCGCGATCGATGCTCGAGCGGAGTTTCTCCGGCTCCGTCGCCTGACGATCCCGGTGGGCGGCGACAGCGAGCGGCTCTGGACGCTCACGCCCGAGGGCGCGTTCGTGGTGGACGGTCGCACGGCCACCCGGACGCTGACCGCGTCGAGCTGGCAGGGTGATCTGGCGACGTTCGCGACCACGACGCGCGGGTATCTGCTGGCCACGTCCGAGGGCGTCTGGGAGATGCGCCTCAACGACGGCGACGTGCGGTTCCTGCCCGAGCTGGAGCCCGAGGGCGTGTATCGCTTCCACCAGGACGCGGCCTTCACGGCGTCGCGGGTGTATCGCCTGGACCGGCCCTGGGAGCGATACCCGTACGAGGGCTTCACGTTCGACCAGCTGAACGACGTGCTGCAGATCGCCGACACGCTGCTCGTCGCCACGACCAAGGGACTCAAGCGCCTTCTGTGGGATCGGCGCGCCTGGGACGACGCGCCGATCGGTCGCGAAGCCGAGACTGCGCACCTCGTGCGCTTCTTGCCGCCGTCCACGCACAACCAGATCCTGAGCCCCGACAGCTCGATGATTGCGACGCCGCCGCTGGTGGTGGGCCGACGCGAGCTGCTGTTCGAGCAGCCGGGGGCGCGCGACTGGCTCCCGGTCGAGGGCCTCGCGTTCCGGCCGGTCAGTCGTGCGGACGCGGACAGCACGTACCGGCAGATCGATCGCCTCCTGTTTCAGGACGACGCGAAGGGTCGCGAGGCCGACGTGTGGCGGCGCTGGCTCGTGATGCCGACCGGCGTGTGCCGGCTCGAGCTGCCCGCCGGCGGGACGCCGTTCGTGACGATGAAGTTCCCGCTCACCGGGGACGTCCGGGCCACCTGGGAGCAAGACGAGACGTTCGCCTGGGTGGCCACCACGAGGGATCTGTTCTGTGTGGATCGAGAGTTCGAGCAGGTCTACCGCTTCTTCGAGGAGAACTACTTCGTGTGGGGCTTCCTCGGCGAGCCGCGACGGTTCTCGCAGGAAGTCACCGACGAGCGCGGCTGGTACTGTCTGGCGTCGGACGGCGTGATCGAGGTGTTCACCGATTCGTGGACCTGGGAGTCCTACGGACCGGGCGGCGTACGGGTCGACGACGTGCTCGCGACCGCGGCCGACGAGGACGGGTTCTGGATCGGCACCACGCACGGCCTCCGGTGGTTCGACGCGCTGGGCCGCGCGTGGAGGCCGCGCGACCTGCCCGGGCCGCTGGCCGAGGGCGCCGTGCTGAAGCTCGAGTGGCAGGGGAACGACCTCTTCGCGGTGACCGACGACCGGGTGTACGTCTCCACGTTCCGGTCGCGGCAGTGGACCGAGGTCGGTCGGCTGTGACGGGCGCGCGCACGGCGCTCCTCGTGGCGCTCGTGTTCGGGCTCCCGGCGGCCGCGGCGGCCGCGGCGGCCGGCTCGGGTCCGGAGGCGGTCTGGCCGCCCCCGCAGTGGATGGACCTCGATGTCGACCCCACGCCCGTGGCCGTCGGATCCCGCGCGATGGTGACCACCGCGAACGCGTGGGCCACTCAGGCCGGGCTCGATGCGCTGGAGCGCGGCGGCTCGGCGATCGACGCGGCGGTCGCGATCCAGTTCGTCCTGAACGTCGTCGAGCCGCAGTCCTCGGGCATCGGCGGCGGCTGCTTCATCGTGTATCTGCCCCCCGGCGCCGACGCTCCGATCACGATCGACGGGCGGGAGACCGCCCCCGCGGCGGCCACGCCCGAGCTGTTCCTGGAGCCGTCGGGCGAGCCCATCCGCTATCTCCCGGACCGCGTGACCGGGGGGCTCGCGGTGGGGGTCCCGGGGACGCTCGCGGCGCTCGCGGAGGCACACGCACGGCACGGACGGCTCGACTGGGCCGAGCTGATCGAGCCGGCGATCGAGCTGGCCGAGAGGGGATTTCCGGTCAGTCGCCGCCTCCACGAGACCATCCGCTTCGAGCGGGCGCGTCTGTCACGATTTCCCGCCACCCGGGACGCGCTGTTCGAGCCCGACGGATCGGCGCTTCGCGTCGGACGTCGCTGGCGGCAGCCCGAGCTCGCCGCGACGTTCCGTCGCATCGCGCGCGACGGGGTGGATGCGTTCTACCGAGGTGAGATCGCCGAGGACGTGGCCGGGTGCGTGGCCGGCGCGCCGGTGCGACCGGGGTTGATGACGGTGGCGGACCTCGCCGCGTACCGCGCGATCCGGCGCGAGCCCGTGCGCGGGCGCTACCGCGGTGTCGACGTGTTCGGCATCGGGCCGCCGTCGTCCGGCGGAACGACTCTGATCGAGATCCTCCAGATCCTCGACGGCTTCGATCTCGGCTCCGCGCCGCTATCGGTCGAGGCGATGCATCGGATGCTCGAGGCATCCCGGCTCGCGTTCGCCGACCGCAACCGCTACGTCGGTGACCCCGACTTCGTCGACGTGCCCACCTCGATGCTGACCGACGCCGGCTTCGCCGCCACGCGACGTGCGGAGATCGATCCCGCGCGTGCCGCCGAGGGCGTGGTCGGAGCCGCCGATGTCGGGGCGCGCGAGAGCCAGGAGACCTCGCACTACTCGGTGTACGCGCCCGACGGGGGCATTCTGGCCGTCACGACCACGCTCGAGCAGAACTTCGGGTCCGGCATGATCGTGCCGGGTCGCGGGTTCTTCCTGAACAACGAGCTCTCGGACTTCGACGCCGTGCCGGTGGACGCCGAGGGGCGCGCTCTTCCCAACCGCGTGCAGGCGGGAAAGCGGCCGCGCTCGAGCATGGCGCCGACGCTCCTCGTGAAGGACGGCCGGCCGTTCATGGCCGTGGGATCGCCGGGCGGGTCGCGGATCATCGGCATCACGCTGATGGTGATTCTCGGCGTCGTCGACTGGCAGCTCGACGTGCAGCAGGCGATCGATCTGCCGCGTGCGTTCAACAGGGGTCGCGACGTCTCCGAGGCGGAGATCCTGTACTTCGATGCGCCGTCGCTGGAGGCGCTCTACGGACGATCGGGTCTCGTGGACTCGCTCGAGGCCATGGGTCATCGATTGCTCCGGCCGAAGCAGGGCTACCGGGGCGTCGGCGGGGTCCACGCGATCGTGGTCGAGAGCGGCCGGGTCACCGGCGGAGCCGATCCGCGCCGCGAAGGAGTGGCGCTTGGGTACTGACCGGCCCGACGGCGCGCCGCACGCGAGGCACACCGCGTGAGCGAGTGGGTGCATCCCCTCGACGTCGCCCGGGTCGGCCTGGCGGCCGCGTGGCTCCTCGTGCCGGGCGTCGCGCTGGCGGTACGGCTCCGCTCCGGCATCTGGCAGACCCTGGTCGCCGGCGTCGCGCTGGGGCTGGTGTTCGGCGTTCTGGTGGCCTGGGGGCTCGCGCGCCTGGGGGCCTCACTGCCGGTGCTCCTCGCCGTCCTCGGGGTGTCGTCGACGGTGGCGCTCGTCGACCTCGCGCGCCATGCTCGATCGCGTGTCGCGAGCGCGCGAGCACGAGGATCCGAGCCGGTGCCGTCCGACCACGCCGCGGCGACGTCGGCCGGTGCCGCGGCGTGGGTGCTCGGGCGAGGCGATGCGATCACCGCGTGGGGGCTCGCGATCGGACTCGTCGTGTTCGGGATGGCGTCCACGCGTCCGATCGCCTCGTACAGCGATGTGCCGGACCATCTGGGCACGATCCGGACCACGATCGAGACCGGCGCGCTGGAGCCCAACGACGTCTTCTACGCCGGCGGCGACGGCATGCGCCCCGATGCCCGGAAGGGGTTCTTCCACGCGTGGCTGGCCGCGGTCGCCCGCGTGTCGGGACTGGATGCGGTGGCGTTCTGGTACGCGGTCCGTCCGTGGCTCGTCGGGCTGGTCGCGATGGCGGGCGCGTTCCTGGCCTGGGCCGCCGGCCTTCGCGGGGTCGGCTTTCGCGTCGCGCTGGTCGCGGTTCCGCTCGTGACGCACGGAAACGCGGCCTGGTTTCTCGACACCGCGGCCTATCCGCGAAACGCGAGCTGGATCCCGATCTGGGTGCTCTGGGGCGTCGTCCTGCGATCGATCGGGGAGGGGAGCGACCGCGCGCCGGCGCGGTCGCCGCGCATCCTCCAGGTGGCGGTGGTCCTGCTGTCGCTGTCGCTGGCGCCGTTTCACGTCTTCGCGCCCGTGCTCGCGCTGTGTGGCCTGGCCAGCGTCGTGGCCGCGCTGATCGTCGGGCGTGAGGTCGCCGTCGTCAGGCGGCTGGGGCCGATGCTGGCAATCGCGGGCGTCTGCGCGGTCGGTCCGCTCCTGGTGCGCCTCGTCCGGACCTACGCCCCGATCAATCCGCTTCACACGAACGTCAGCGAGGTCTTCTACCTGACCGACCGGCTGTCGCTGCACGCGCTGGGCCCGATGTTCACGAAGTTCTCCGCGACCGCGATCGGTCTGGCCGCGCTCTCGGTCTTCTGGCTCGTCCGTCGTCCGGTGCGGTCGCCGCAGCGGCTGGCCCTGGCGGGACTGGCCTGGGCGCCGCTCCTGGTGAGCCTGAACCCGATCGCGGGGGGGCTCCTCCAGCCCAAGATCGGGTACCTGTTCGTGCGCTTTCTCGGCATCGTGCCGTATCCGGTGATCGCGGGGGCGCTGGTCGCCGACGCGTGGCGCGCCCGATGGCGCGGATGGGAGCGCGCGCTGGTGCTGGTCGCGGTCCTCGTCGTGCTCGGCGGGCGGGTCATGCCGCTCGCCAACCGCTGTCGGCCCTCCGCCGCGATGGCCGACCTGGCCGTCAGTCCCGAGCGATGGAAGGGCGGGTTGACGGCGGCTCGCGCGGCGATCGACGAGCCGCGCGCCACCGTCCTCACCGATCCCTTCACGTCGTACGGGCTCCCGGCCTACGCCGGGCTGCGCGTCGTGGCCACGCTGGACCAGCATTCGTCTCCGTCGGACAGCACGCTGGGGCCTCGTCTCGAGGATGTGGCGCGGGCGCTGAGTCCGCATCGGCCGCTGGCCGAGGCGATCGACGTGCTCGAGCGGCGCGGCGTCCGGTACGTGCTCGTGAACACGGCCATGTCACACGTTCAGGAGACTCACTTCGACGTGCGGCATCCGGCGGACGCGCCCGCCGCGCGGGAGCGCTTCGCCTCGTCGGGCGCGTTTCGCACGATCTCGTCCGAGGCGGGATGCACGCTCTACGAGCTCGTCGACCCCGGCGCCCGGCCGGACGATGTGCCCCTCGGCGACCCGACCGAGGCCACGTTCCGGGACACGACGGTGGCCGGTCCATTCACGACGCTGACCCCCGAACTGTCGATGGGACCGGTGACGTGGTCGCCGCACGTGCTCCGGCCGGGAGACACGCTCTCGGTGCGTGTCTTCCTGCACAAGGACACCGAGGTCGCGCCGGCCACGCCCTACCGGTGGGTCGCCCGCGCTCGGCGTGAGGGGGACGGGCCGGCGCCCTGGGTCTCCCGGCTCCGGCGGGCGGCCGCCCTCCTGCTCCACCGGCCACCGCCGCCGGCGCGCGAGCTCGTCGTCACCAAGCGCCCGCTGGACGGCCGGTATCCGGTTGCGCTGTGGGACGTCGGGTCGTGCCACGAGGACGAGCTTCGTCTGGTCGTGCCCGCCGACGCGGTCCCGGGAACGTACGCGCTCGGCGTCACCGCGCACGAGCAGTCGTTCGTGCGCAACGTCGCGCTCTCGGACTGGCTCCGCGCCTCCGGGGGGATCGGGGTGCCGGTGGGTCAGCTGGAGATCCGGCCCCGGCCGGACCGCACACCCGACGCCGCGCCTCCCGACGGCATGGACTGACGCGCTCGCCGAGCCGGCGCCGGCTACATGTTGCGCACGATCGCCTCGCCGAACTCCGAGCACTTCAGGAGGGTGGCGCCCTCCATCAGCCGCTCGAAGTCGTACGTGACGGTCTTCGCCGAGATCGTCCGCTCGATCCCGTGGATGATCAGATCGGCAGCCTCGGGCCATCCCATGTACCGCAGCATCATCTCGCCCGAGAGGATCAGCGACCCCGGGTTCACCTTGTCCTGGCCGGCGTACTTCGGTGCCGTGCCGTGCGTGGCCTCGAAGATCGCGTGTCCGGTGTCGTAGTTGATGTTGGCCCCCGGCGCGATGCCGATGCCACCCACGCACGCGGCCAGCGCGTCGGAGATGTAGTCGCCGTTCAGGTTCATCGTGGCGATCACGTCGTACTCGCCCGGTCGGGTCAGGATCTGCTGCAGGAACGCGTCGGCGATGACGTCCTTGATCACGATGGAGGCCCCGGTCCTGGGGTTCCGCACGGTCTGCCACGGACCGCCGTCGAGCTCGGTACCACCGAAGTCGGTCGTCGCGACCGCGTAGCCCCAGTCACGGAACGCACCTTCGGTGAACTTCATGATGTTGCCCTTGTGGACCAGCGTCACGCTGCCCAGATCGTTGTCGATCGCGTACTGGATCGCGGCCTTCACCAGGCGGTGCGTCCCCTCCTCGGAGACCGGCTTGATCCCGATTCCGGCAGTCTCGGGGAAGCGGATCTTCGCGAACCGATCGGCGAAGTGCTCGTGAAGGAGCTCCTTCAGCTTCCGGTTCTCGGCGGTGCCGTGCTCGAACTCGATGCCGGCGTAGATGTCCTCGGAGTTCTCGCGGAAGATCACCATGTTCGTGCGCTCGGGATGCTTGACCGGTGAGGGAACGCCGTCGAAGTAGCGCACCGGACGCAGGCACACGTACAGGTCGAGGATCTGGCGCAGGGCCACGTTGAGCGATCGGATTCCGCCACCGACCGGCGTGGTCAGGGGCCCCTTGATGCCGACGAGATACGTGCGGAAGTCCTCGAGCGTCGAGTCCGGCAGCCACTCGCCGGTCGTGTCGAACGCCTTCTGGCCCGCCAGCACCTCGCGCCAGGCGATGCGTCGCGCCCCGCCGTACGCCTTCTCGACGGCGCCGTCGAGAACACGAACCGACGCGCGCCAGATATCGGGGCCGGTGCCGTCTCCCTCGATGAAGGGAACGATCGGATTGTCCGGGACCGACAGCCCGTGGTCGGTCATCGTGATGGGCTGAGCCATGTCGACTCCTCGCGATCCGCGTGCGCGGGGGTTGAAGGTGACGTTGCCGGTGTTCAAAACGCGGGAGAGTATAGCAGCCCCGCGCGGCGAGGGCGATGCGTCAGTCGGGGTCGACGAAGACGACGGCCACGCTGATGTTGTCGGGACCGCCCGCGTTGCAGGCCCGCCGCACGAGCTCCGCGCAGGCATCTTCGGGGGGCATGCTCGAGAGGACGTCGCGGATCTCCGAATCGGAGACCTGGCCGGTCAGGCCGTCGGAGCAGATCAGGTAGCGGTCGCCGGCCAGGACCTCCTCGGGCGGAGACAGGATGTCGATCCGGAGCGGCTCCTCCATGCCGAGCGCGCGCGTGAGCACGTGCGCCGCGGGATGCATGTCGGCCTCGGCGGGATGGATGATCTTCTCGTCCACGAGCTCCTGGGCGACGGTGTGGTCGCGAGTGAGCTGCTCGAGGCGCTCGCGCAGCCGGTACGCGCGGGAGTCACCCACGTGCGCGATGTACATCTTGCCGGCGTCGACGGCCAGCGCGGTGCACGTGGTGCCCATGCCCTGGAGCTGCGCGTTCTCTCTCGCTTGCGCGAGAATGCGCTCGTGCGCCGCGCGGATTCCGTCGCCGAGGAGCCCGTCGATGTCCGGGCGGCCGTTTCGGCGATACGCGTCCATGACCTCGCTGACCGCGATCTCACTGGCCACCTCGCCGGCGGCGTGGCCGCCGAGACCGTCGGCGACCACCGAGAGCGTGCTGCATCCGTCGCCGCCCTGGACGACCGAGACGTGATCCTCGTTGTGGGTGCGTACCAGTCCGATGTCGGTGCGGTGTGCGGTGCGGCAATTGATGCCCACGGTCGTAACCCCCGATCGCTCCACGCGCCGTCGCGTGACGGGTTGCTCGTGCCGGGCGAGGGGCGCGAGAGTGACGTCACAGTCGGGTGTTCCCGAGGCGCCCGGGGAGTTTAGCCGAGTCGCCGCGACGGCCACAACGCCTGTCGCGCGGGGTCGGAGATCGGGGATTGGGGGTCGATACCGTGTGCGGGCGGGGCCCTCCCGCGTTCGAAAGGGGCGGGGAGCTCCACGAGGGAGCTCCCCGCCAGGGGGGATGGAGGGGTCAATCGTATGATCAAACGGCCGAGAGCAGGGCGCCGACGACGAGCGCGAACGGCGCGAGCACCGCGAGCGCGAGCACGGCTCCCACGATCGAGAGCGGGAGCAGCACGACGATCGCGACGGCCGTGAGCACCGTGCCGATCACCATCAAGACGAGCTTGATCGGAAACAACACGAGGCGCACGATCAGCGACAGCAGCATCGCCAGCCCGACGAGTACGGTGCCTACGATCACGAGGAAACCAAGTTCGATCATCCCGGTCACCTCCAATGCATGTACAGTGCTACGTGAGGGGCGGCGGACGGGTTTCAATTCCGGGCCGCCTGGACGCGGGGGTCGTCACGGTGCGAGGTCGACATGGGGAACAAGGGCCACGAGAGCATCGAGTCGGTGTGGCGGGAAGTCTGGGAAGCGCTCGATGACGATCGGGTCGACGCGGCCGCCGATCGGATCCGCCGCGCGCGAGCCTCCGGCCTGGCCGGGCCGGATCTCGACTATCTGGACGGCATGACGTCGCTGGAGGCCGACGACGTCGAGGGCGCGCTGGCGCTGATGCGACGCGCCTCCCAGGCGGCACCGGACTGGATCGACGCCACCGTCGGACTGGCCTGGGCGGCATTCCGGGCGTGCCAGTTCGAGGAGGCCGCGAAGGCGGCCGACACGGTTCTGGCCGAGGACCCGGGCGTCGCGGACATGCACGAGCTCCGGGCGCTCCTCTCCGAGCGAGCGGGCCGAGTCGACGACGCAGAGGCCGCGTTCGCCGAGGCGCGCCGGCTCGAGCCCAACCTCCCCGATCCCGTGCGACTCGACGAGGCGGCGTTCCGGCGCGTGACCGAACAGGCGCTCGAGCGGCTCCCCGAGGCGTTCCGGAACGCGATGACCAACGTCGCGATCATGGTGGAGCCCGTTCCGCCCACCGCGTTCCTGACCGAGTCGCGCCCGCCGCTGGATCCCCAGTCGCTCGGCATGTTCTCGGGCGCCTCGCGCATCGACACGCCGGACGGCGGCGAGCTACCCGACGTCATTCACCTGTTCCAGCGGAACCTCGAGCGGATGGCCGAGACGCCGGACGAGCTGGAGGAAGAGATCGCGATCACGTTGTATCACGAGATCGCGCACTACCTGGGCTTCGACGAGGACGACATGCCGGGGCTGGGGCTCGAGTAGCCTCGGCCGCGGGCGACCCGGACTCGGGCTCGACCCGGCTCAGCCGGCCGCGATCGCGCGGACCCGCGTTCCGAGCTCGGCGAGGCGCTCGATGCGACCGCCGCCGGCGGCCCGCCGGAACCCGATCACGGGTATCCCGGCCCGGCGACCGGCCTCGACGTCGGTGGACGAGTCACCCACGAACACGACCTCGGTCCTGGCCACGCCGAGGCGCGCGCAGACCTCGAGCAGCATGTCGGGCTCGGGCTTCGGACGTGGGACGTCGTCGGCGGTCACGACGAGATCGAAGAACGGGGTCAGCCCGGTGACCCCCAGCATCACCCGGGCGGTCTCGCCCGGAGCGTTCGTGGCCACCGCCAGCTTGGCGCCGCCGGCCCTGAGCGCGGTGAGCGCGCGGTCGGCGTCGGGGTCCACGCGCCCGACACGATCGACGTGTCGCGGGAACTCCTCGTCGTAGGCGGCGTCCAGCTCGGCGCGCGTCATCGTCCCGTCGAAGAACCGCTCGGCGTCGGCCTCGCTGGACTGTCCGAACGTCTCGGCGAACTCGGCCGGGTCGACCGCGTCGCGGCCCGTGCGGGCGCGAATCGCGTCCAGGGCCGCCTGCCAGGCCAGCCGACTGTCGACGAGCACGCCGTCGAGATCGAAGACGATGGCGCGCGCGCGGTGACGCGACGCGCCGGTCAAAACGCGGTCTTCTCCCGAATGATGCCCTTCACGGCGTCGAGCCCCACGCGCACCTGGGTCATGTCGTCGCGATCGCGCAGCGTGACGCTCTGGTCCTCGAGCGTCTGGGAGTCGACCGTGATGCAGTACGGGGTGCCCGCCTCGTCCTGGCGTCGATAGCGCCGCCCGACCGCGCCGCTCTCGTCGTACACGACCGGAAACGCCAGACGGAGGTCGTCGCAGAGCTTGCGGGCCACGTCGGGCATGCCGTCCCGCTTGACCAGCGGGAACACGGCGGCCTTGATCGGTGCGATCCTGGGCGCGATCCGGAGCACCACGCGAGTCTCGCCCTCGACCTCTTCCTCGGCGTATCCGTCGAGGAGCACGACCAGGAGCGCGCGGTCGCAGCCGCACGCGGCCTCCACGACGTACGGCACGAACCGCTCGCGCGTCTGGTCGTCGAAGTACTCGAGCTTCTTGCCGCTGTGCTCCTGGTGCCGTCCGAGGTCGAAGTCGGTGCGATTGTGGATGCCCTCGAGCTCCTTCCACCCGAACGGGTACAGGTACTCGATGTCCACGGCGGCCTTCGCGTAGTGGGCGAGGTCGTTGGGGCCGTGCACGGCGAAGCGCAGGTGATCAGGACGGATGCCGAGCTCGTGGTGCCAGCGCATTCGCTCGTCCTTCCAGCGTTCGAACCACTCCTCGTCCTGGCCCGGAGCGACGAAGAACTGCATCTCCATCTGCTCGAACTCGCGGGTCCGGAAGATGAAGTTCTTGGTGGTGATCTCGTTGCGGAAGGCCTTGCCGATCTGGGCGATGCCGAAGGGGAGCTTGTGTCGCGCGGTCTGCTGCACGTTGAGGAAGTTCACGTACGAACCCTGGGCCGTCTCCGGACGGAGATACACGATCGACGAGTCGTCCGACACCGGGCCCATGTGGGTACGGAACATGAGGTTGAAGTCGCGCGGCTCGGTCAGCTCACCGCCGCAGGCTCCGGGGTGCTTGGAGGGGCGCTGCGGGCACTGCTGCTCCTCGAGCGTGTCGGCGCGGAACCGGCCCTTGCACGTCTTGCAGTCGACCATCGGGTCGGAGAATCCGTCGACATGGCCGGACGCGACCCATACGTTGGGGTGCATCAGGATCGACGCGTCGACCGGCTCGATGTTGTCGTGCCGCTGCGTCATCGCGTGCATCCAGAACGCCTTGATGTTGTTCTTCAGGCGCGCGCCGAGGGGGCCGTAGTCCCAGCAGCTGCCGAGGCCGCCGTAGACCTCGCTGGAGGGGAAGATGTAGCCGCGTCGCTTGGTGAGCGAGACGACTTTCTCCATCGTCTTGGGATCCATCTCGAGGCCTCCGAATAGCGTCCGGGACGATCCGCCCCGTGATCCCGAGAGGTGGACCCCGATGGCGCGGTGACTCGGGCGTGGCGTGGCACGACACGTCCGCCAAACAGACCGACGAGTATAGGGATCGCCGCGAAGGGCGGTCAAGAAAGGCACTCCACGATGCTCACGTTCGCCCTGGAGCTGGCCGAGGAGGCGGGTCGTCTGCTGATGGCGCGCCTGGGCACCCTCGACACGTCCGAGATCGACTTCAAGGGACGGGTCGACCTGGTGACCCGCGTGGACCGCGAGGCCGAGGCGCTGATCGTCGGCGCGATCCGGAGCCGCTTCCCCGATCACGTCGTGGTCGCCGAGGAGGGCGCCGGCGAGACCACCCCGGCGCCCTCGGGCCCGAGCACGCGCTGGATCGTCGACCCGATCGACGGAACGACGAACTTCGTCCATCGCTTCCCCTTCTTCGCGGTGTCCATCGGTGTCGAGGTCGACGGCGAGCCGGCGCTGGGCGTGATCCACGCCCCGGCGCTCGGGGAGACCTACTCCGCCACGCGCGGCGGAGGGGCGTCGCTGAACGGCGCTCCGATCCGGGTCTCGACCACGGAGACGCTGATCGGGAGCCTCCTGGCCACCGGATTCGCCTACGATCGCTGGGAGCGCCCGCGCAACAACCTGGCCGAGTTCGCCGCGCTGACCATGCGCACGAGGGGCGTGCGGCGCGCCGGGGCCGCGTCGCTGGACCTGGCCTACGTCGCGGCCGGCCGTCTGGACGGGTACTGGGAGTTCGGACTGGCGCCCTGGGACGTTGCGGCCGGTTCGCTGATCGTGGCCGAGGCCGGCGGTCGGGTCACGGACATCGACGGCGGACACACCCACCGGAGCGGGGACAGCATTCTCGCCACCAACGGTCCGCTCCACGAGCCTCTCGGAGCCGTGCTCGCCGAGGTGGCGGCGGCGGAGTCAGACTGATCCCGGACTGGGGAACGCGACCCGATCACCGAGACCGGTAGGCGAAGCGCTCGCGGAGCACGGCGGCCCCGTCCTCGAGATAGGCGGCGCGGAGCGCGAGTCGATCCAGCTCGGGATCGGTCTCGACGTCGGGGTGAACCGGACGCAGCTCGAAGGCCCAGTCCCCGCCGGCGGTGCCACGCATCAGGCCGACCTGACGACCGCGCAGGCCGGGAGCACCGCCGGCCGCCCCGCCGAGGTCGACCACGTTCGGGGTGCGACCTCCGGATCCGTACAGGACGACGTCCACGGCGGCGTTCGCCCGTGCGACGGCACGCGCCGGGCCGAGCCCTCCCGCGCAGAGGACCACCACCACGTCGGCCGCTCCGCCGCCTCCGTCCGACACCGACATGGCCGCCAGGGCTGCGGCGACCTGCTCGGCGGGAGACCGCACGTCGGACCCGAACCACCCGGCCCCGATCACCGCGATGCGTCCATCCGGGTGCGCCACCGTGCGCCAGGCCGGGACGTCGTCGGGTCGATCGGGATGCCCGCATACGAGCGGAAGCTGGTGCCGCTCGGCGCCGAGCGACTGCAGGAGATCGAGCTCGGCGGGACCGACGTTGAGGACGTCGTATCCGAGCACGTCCATCGCCTCCAGGGTCACGCGCGCGGTCTCGAGCCCGATGTCACCGGCGAGCCAGCCACCGACGTCGAGCCGGACGAGTCCCGGCTCCTCGGCCTCCAGCGTCCGGAAGAGCACGTCACGCGGCGCCCAGCCCCCCAGCGGATCGACCGGACAGTCGCACGGCCGGGGCTGAAAGCCCGTCTCGGCGGTGACGGCCAGCGTCAGGGCCGCCGCCCCGGTGCCGACCGCGGCGGCCAGGGCGAGGGCCAGCGACAGGCTCGCGACGGCGCGCCACGTGGACCCGGCGGTACGGCGAGGACTCCGGCAGGACCGGGGCGCCGCGATCGGCGCCGCGATCCTGGGAGTCGACGGGGGACGGTGTCGCATCGGCTACGGCTCGACGATCAGCACGTCGTCGAACGACGCCGCCGACACGTACGTCCCGAACCCGAAGCGGCCGGCCGGCGGCTCCGGATAGATGCTCGTCTCGAGGTACAGCTCGCAGTCCACGTAGACCTTGTACGTCGTGCCGTAGCGCTCGACCCGCATCCGGTACCAGCGGTTGTTCTCGAACGGGAATGGCGCCAGGTCGATGTCGAGGTAGTCGGGCAGCATCGACGCGAGCACCACCGAGTTGGACCACGCGTACAGGTAGCCGACGTACCGGTAGCCCGCGGCGTACCGATTGAACTGGAACATCGTGTAAGCGCCGGTGTCGCAGTTCGTGTCGGCCTGGAAGACGAAGTCGCCGTCGTGCGAGAGCGTGGACGTGTAGATCCACTTCGACGACCCGTAGGCGGAGTTCGTCTGCTGGAGCATGCCTTCCGCCGCCGTCCAGTTGCCGGTGTCCACGGTCCATCCGTTGTAGTCGCGATCGTCGAACGTGTCGGCGAGCAGCAAAGTGGCCGGCATTCCGGTGACGTCGCACGGCGCTCCGCTCGAATGGAACTTGACGGTCGTCTGGATGCGACGCATGTCACCGTCGAACGCGAGCAGCATCGGCTGTCCGTGGATGCCGTCGCCGTCCGCGCGGACGGTGAACGACTCCGGGAAGATCTCGGTTCCCGAGGAGACTCTTCCCGTCGGGCCGTGACCGTATGTGCCGTCCGCCGACCACAGCGTGCGGCCGTCGAACCACACCTTGGCCAGAAGGCGGGAGGCATCGTCCCACAGCGGGGTGAGCTTGATGACCTCCTCGTCGCCTCCGCTCGAGTAGACCTCGAAGTTGACCAGGTTGTGGCCGTCGCTGCCGGCGATCCACGGCGAGCACGTCGTCTCGATCGTGCACGAGATGCAGGACGTTCCACCGGCCACCTCCATGGAGTGGTCGCTCTCGTAGAACGGCGAGCATCGGTCGACCGCGGTCACCGAGATGTAGTAGTCGCTGCACAGCTCCAGCCCCGTGAGCGTGAACTGACACCGGGCTCCGCTCGTGACCTCCGAGACGTCGACACTGATGGGCGAGTCACCCTCGACGGCCCCGAGACCGTAGTACGCGCCCGGATACGGGCCGTACCAGATGCGGTAGCCGGCGAGGTCGCAGTCGACGGTGTTGGCATCCCAGGTGAGCTGCACCGTCCGCTCACCGATCACGGCGGTCAGGCCCGTGGGCACCGTCGGCGCGCCGGGCGTGCACGGCGAGGACGTGTTGATCACGGCCTCGTTGGCCGCGCAGACGTCGCCGAGCACGCCGCAGGCGTCCACGGCCCCCACGTTGATGTAGTACGTCCGGCACGGCAGGAGGTCGGTCAGGATGGCCCAGTCCCGCGACGGCTCGACCCGTTCGACCCGGGACATGCCCCCGGGGATGGTGTCGTAGAAGACCGCGAAGTGATGGATGTCGTCCGCGGACAGCGGGGAGCCGTCGAGACGGTCGGTCGGCGGCGTCCAGGAGACCGCGAGCTCGCCCTCGACGCTGCCCAGCTCGGCGTCCAGCGACGACACGCAGCTGACGGGGGCCGGCCAGACGCCGGCCACTTCGGGGGACGCCTCACCGTCGTTGTCGCAGGCGATGGCCACCACGCGGTACCAGTAGCTCTGGCATCCGCTCATGCCGTCGTCGACGTACGTGGTGACGCCCTCGCCGAGTGACGCCAGGAGGTTCGACGGCCCGGGGGTGAAGCCGGCCTCGTCGTCGCGGTAGAGCTCGTACTGGACGCCGGTGGTGATCGTGCCGCCACTGAGCGACTGGGTCACCGCGTCCCAGCTGACGGTGATGGCGTCGCTGGACACGGCGGTGGTCACGTTGTCGGGCACCTCCGGGCGCACGCCGGACGACATGTCGACCGTGACCGAGTATGGATAGCTCTCGACACCGGCGCGGCTCACGCACGTGACCTGGATGTAGTACACGTCGGCCGACAGGTCGGACACGGTCCAGTGGTCGATCGTCCGCGCCAGTCGCGCGTTCAGGGTCAGCTCACCGAGCGTGGTGCCGAAGTAGAAGTTGTAGTGGCTGATGTCGTCGAACTCCAGCGGGGTCCCGTCCGTGTTGGCCGTCGGACGGCTC
Source organism: Candidatus Eiseniibacteriota bacterium (assembly GCA_965224245.1). GTDB lineage: Bacteria > Eisenbacteria > RBG-16-71-46 > CAZAMP01 > CAZAMP01 > CBDCYW01. The sequence continues at coordinate 778,243 of OZ245046.1, forward strand.
CAGCTGGTCGTGACCGACTCGCAGTCGGGCAGGCTCGTCCCATGCCCGATGGGCGGGTTCGGACGGCTCCGCGCGGGGGTCAGCGGGAGGTTCCGGGGGTAGATCGTCGTCGACAGCGTCGTGGTGTAGTAGTCGCCGTTCTGCATCGGCCGCGGGCTCACGCCGCTGACCTGGAGCCGGATCTCGCCGATGAGCTCCGGCTGGGGTACCGGTGCCGGAAGCTCGACGCCGTCGCCGTTGTAGAAGCGCATCTGCAGCCCGGCGGGTGCGATCCCGTACGACTGGGGATCGTTCACGAGGACGGCGCCCGTCGTGTCCCGGACCGAGCGCATCACGATCAGATCCGTCGGGTTCGGGGTGTCGTTGTCGGCGTCGGGCGCGAGGTAGTAGCTGATCGTCTCGGCGCCCGGATTGTCGAAGATGTCGGCGTTGAACACGACGGAGTCGATGTCGGCGAACTCGATCGACGCCTGCGTTGCGTCCTTGCCGTAGGACACCTGGCGAAAGTCGTCCGCGATCGAGTTGATGGCCACGCGCGCGTTCTGCTGGGCTTCGATCGTCGCCTTCTGGTCCTCGACCGAACGGCTCGACACGTTGAGCACCTGGAACAGCGCGACACCCACGAGCCCCAGGACGATCAACGTCATCAAGAGCTCGACGAGGCTGAAGCCTCGTTGATCGAATCGTTGCGTCATCGTGGAGCTCCTAGTTGTGCCGCAACGTCATGCGACCGGTCCGTACGACGCGGACCACGGAAGTGTCTCGGTGTGAATTGTAGAAACGTATCGTCGCGGGAACGTCGCTCGAGGCCACCGTGCCCGGGGCCTCGAACGTCAGCACGGTGTTCGATGCGTCACCGTCGGTCCCTCCGATCATCGAGACGTTGGGCGTGATGCGCGTCGTGTCGTTGGATGCGAAGACCCACGAGCCCGCCTCGAACTTCTCGACGTAGTACCGACCGCCCGAGGGCTCGTAGACGACCCGGTGACGCGTTCGGGTGGCCGTGGCCCGCTTCTGTGCGACGGCGCACGCCGACCGGAAGTTGTGGGCTGCCATGCGGACGGCGTCGTGCTGCATGTAGCGACCCACGTTCGGCACCGCCGCCGCGAGGGTGATGCCGATGATGAGGAGCACGACCATGGCCTCGATCAAGCTGTATCCGTTCTGATCGTTCGACATGCGACGACCGAGTCCGCGCGCACGCACCGTGGCGAGGTGGAAGGCGTGTCCGGTTGCGCTGTGCAGGCGGCACATCATGGTGAGAGATCCTCCAGGTCGGACTCGCGGTGGAGCGGCTCGCGCCGGGACGCATCAATCCACGAGTGGAGCGGGACATCCACGCGGGCGATCCGCGGCCCCGATCCGAGATAGAAATCGTCGGCGCCCACCCACCCGATGTTGATCGGCTGGCCGCAGCCGTTCGGCCGCGACGCGGGGCGTGCGCGGGCTCGATCGTCGGGGGCCGTGGAGTGAGGGTGGGAATGCGTCATGTTCGTCGACCTCGTCCGCTATGACACGCCCATCTTGCTCATCAGCCAGGTGAGCGGGATCTCGTGAGTGTTGGGTCCGCTGGTCCAGGCGACGACGACCTCGACGCGGTAGAGCCCCGGGGGCAGCGAGGCGTCGTCGCCGTTGTCGTAGACCTGGATCGTGCCGCGACCGCTGGCTCCGAAGAGGTCGGCGATGTGCTCGGCCCACTCGTCGCAGTAGTCGTTGATCGTGTCCACGTCGTCGGTGTCCACGTCGTCGTAGGCGGTCTTGACGTCCGCAAAGACCGTCGAGTAGATGCGCTCCTTGATCTCCTGGGTCAGGCTCACGGCCATCGTCTCTTCCCGGCCGTAGTTCGAGTGTCGCCGGCTGGTGATGGTCAGCTGGCCGACGGCGAGGATGCCCACGGCGAAGATGACCAGCGCCACCATGAGCTCGACGAGCGAGAACCCGGCTTCGGACGACTTTGCGCGCGGCATGACAGCTTCTCTCCCAGAATGACCGTTCGTTTGGCGACCCTCGCGGGTCGCGATCGGCTCGGGCGGATCGGTCGCAAGCGACGTTCCGTGACGCCGGTTCGATCGGGCCGATTGCCAAGCTCTTGCTCGGCAAGGCGATGCGGACTCGCGTGCAACGACGGCGCCGGCTCTGCCGTGCGTTTTGCAATGCGGCCGCAAAGCGCTGCACGATTGCAGCCCGCCGCCCGTGGCGGACGCTGCCTCTCTGCGTTGTCGGCACCGATCGGCGTGAGGTTCTCGTGGGGGCCGTCGCGACCCGACGCCGGTGGCCGGTCTGGGCCGCGTGGTCACGGTGTGAACATGGCCAGATCGGCCTCCATGTTGAACAGCTCGCGCCAGGAGGCGTCCACCCAGACGTTCAGCGGCACCGGGTAGCACGGCGGCGGGAAGTCGTTCAGGTCGAGGTCGTAGTTGTAGTGCCGCGTCGGGCCGGCGCCCTCCTGGTAGATCCACGGCGCGGCGTGGCCGCCGTCGCGGGTGATGATCGGACCGTTCTGCGTCAGCGACCAGTGATCCGCCGTGATGTTGACCTCGTCCCATCCGGATCCGAAGGTGGGGTCGTGATTGACCGGGGTCTCGTTCGGATTGCCGTCGCCGTCGAGGTCGACGGGCCCGGATTGGAGCGGCGGGTACGTGGATGCATCGGTAGAGGCCGGATGCCACTGGCCGTTCACCGCCATCGCCGCCACGTCGAAGCGGCAGACGCGCGGCACCGGTCCGATCAGCACGTCGTTGCGCGCGACGATGCCCAGGTTCACCGGGTCGCCGGTGCCGCTGGCGGTGCGGTCCGCTCCGTAGAACCCCGTGTGACCGGTCACGATGCTGCTGTCGCAGTACGCGTTCCGGTTGGCGAAGATCGTCATCGAGCACGCCGAGACACCGTCGAGGACACCCTTCAGGTGTGCGTCGAACTCGAAGAAGATCGAGCCGTTGAAGTCGGCGCGACGCAGCGGCTGACCGGTCGAGGCGTCGATCACGGGGGAGCCCGCGTACGCGATCACGGTGTCGCCGGGCGAGGTCCACGTGTCGTGGAAGTCGAACCTCGAGAAGTCGAGCACGCCGCCGGTCGCGGCGATGCCGATCGGGTCGGAGCCCGCGTTGGAGTTCACGTAGAGGCCGATGGTGCCCTGTCCGCCGCACGAGTTGTTCGTGGAGAGGCCGCGCGCGCGGTCTCGCTCCCACGTGAAGTCCACCGACTGATCGAGATTCACGACCTGGGCATCGGTCGAGTAGCCGCGCCAGAAACGGGCCGCATCGGGCGACGGAAGGATGTTCTCCACGACCGAGACCATCTCCAGGAACGTCGTCTCCTCGCCGGACGCGCACGAGGGCACGAGCAGGTCCCGACCGGCGTAGACCTCGCCGGTGATCAAACCCCTGCAGGCGAAGCTGAGGTCGACCTCCTGGAAGAAGAACGCGTACTTCAGGAAGCTGTCGTGAACGATCCGCACCGCGACGCGTCGTCTGGCGCCGCGCACCTCGCCCTCGGCGATGATGTTGAACGCGTGGGACCGGAACGCGCTGGAGATCGGGAGCGCGTCGGACGCCTCGGCGAACACACGGTAGCGACCGTTCCACGGCAGGTCGCGGACGATCTCGAAGTCCGCGAGCCCGTCGGCGTCGGCGTCGGCCAGGGTCACGTCGAGGTCCTGGATCAACCGTTTGGCGACCGCGACGCCGGTCTCCGCCGCAGCGAGTGCGTCGGCGGAGTCCCGGTCGTATCGCGAGATCTGCCGGTCGCTCAGCGCGTTGAAGACGATTCCGGATCCCAGGAGGGTGAGCGCGGCGAGCACCATGATCGAGACGAGCAGCGCGCTCCCGCTCTCGTCTCCCGTCCAGCCCGAACGATCTCTGATCAAGGGTAGCTCCCTTCGTCAGTCGATCGCGTCGGGCCAACGCAACCGTTCCGCTGAGTTGTGAACAGCCAATCCCTACATCGGCCGGCCCGCCCGGCGGCGTTGGGGATTGCGTGGACGGGAATCCGCCGCTGCGGTATCGTGGCTGATCCGAGCCGCTCTCCCGGCTCGTCGAGGAGGACGTTGTCGTGTTCGGCATTGGGACGGTCGAGGTCGTCATCGTGGCGGCGCTGGTGCTCATCCTGTTCGGTCCGGACCGGATGCCCGAGATCCTCCGCTCGTTCGGACGCGCCACCGGCCAGCTCCGAAAGGCCGTCTCGGAGGTACACGCCGAGATCGAGGACGCCGCCAAGAACGACGATGAGCCGCGTGTCGGGAAGTCCTGATCGGCTCGCGCTGACCGGCTTCATGGGGGCCGGAAAGACCACCGTCGGCCGCCGACTCGCCGAGACCCTGCGCTGGCCGTTCGTCGACCTCGACGCCGCCGTCGAGGCCGCCGAGGGGGCGTCGGTCCCCGAGATCTTCGCGACGAGAGGCGAGCGATCGTTCCGGGAGGCCGAGACCCGGGCGCTCGGCCGGGCGCTCGCGCAGTCGCCGCTCGTGCTGGCGCTGGGAGGGGGGACCCTCGACGACCCGGGCAACCGCGAGCGCGTCCGCGCGGACACGACGCTGGTCTTCCTCGATGCCCCGCCGTCGATCCTCCGCGCGCGCCTCGACGAGACCGACGCCGGACGGCGGCCGCTTCTCGCCGGCGGATTCCCCCGCGCGCTCTACGATCGGCGGCTCGGCACGTACCGGCAGGCGCCGGTGATCGTGCGCGCCGACGCCCCGGTCGAGACCGTGGTCACCCGGGTGGTGGCGGCGCTCGAGGCGCTCGGGCTACCCGGACGCGATCGATGATCCGGATCATCGCCGGCGAGTTTCGCGGCCGCCGCTTGAAGTCACCCCGGGAGACCGCCCGGCGCATCACGCGCCCGACGTCGTCGAGGGCGCGTACCATTCTCTTCGATCTCCTGGGTCCGCTGGCCGGAGTCGAGGCGGTGCTGGATCTCTGCGCCGGATCGGGCGCGCTGGGCCTCGAGGCGCTCAGCCGCGGGGCGGCCCGTGCCGACTTCGTGGAGCTGGACCGGCGGGCCGTCCAGGCGCTGAGGGACAACGTCAGGAGCCTCGGCCTGGACGAGCGCGCCGCGATCGCGGTCGCCGACGTGTATTCTTACCTCCGCGGCGCTCGCGAGCGGAGCTGGTCGCTGATCCTGGCCGATCCGCCGTACGGCGCCGAGTCGGCCCGCACGATTCTGGCGGCCGTGGACGCCGCCCGGTGCGTGGCCCCGGGCGGTCGCGTGGTGATCGAGCACGACATCGATGGCGATCCCGGGGATCGAGTCGGTATGCTGGCCCGTACGCGTCGGCGCCCTGTGGGGCGAACGGTCGTATCGATCTATCGCGAGGTGCCCGGGAGCGAGGCACCAAGCGAGCACGCGCCCGACGAGCCGGGCGCGCGGGAGGATGCATGAGTCGAGCCATCTTCGCGGGAACGTTCGATCCAGTGACCATGGGACACCTGGATCTCGTGGAGCGCGCCACACATCTCTTCGACGAGATTCTGGTCGGGGTGGCCGTGGGGCACCACAAGAAGGCGCTGTTCAGCGTGGACGAGCGCGTGGAGATGTTTCGCGAGGCGGCCGCGCACCTGCATGCGGTCACGGTCACGTCGTTCGACGGACTCCTGGTGGACTTCGCGCGCGAGACCGAGACCGGCGTCGTCGTGCGCGGCCTCAGGATGGTGAGCGACTTCGAGTACGAGTACCAGATGGCGCTGATGAACCGGAAGCTGGCCCAATCGCTGGAGACGATCTTCCTGATGCCGAGCGCGCGCTACGTGTTCGTGAACTCCACGGTGATCAAGGAGATCGCCCGCTTCGGAGGGCCGCTGGACGAGCTCGTGCCCGACACGGTCAAGGCGCGCTTCGCCGACATGCGTGAGAGTGGCGAGCTGGCCCGCCGGACCGGGCGCGCGGGGGGCTGACGCGCATGTTCGTCGACGAGGTCCAGATCGAGGTGCAGTCCGGCCGCGGCGGCGACGGCGTCGTCAGCTTCCGGCGCGAGGCATACGTCCCCCGCGGCGGCCCCGACGGCGGCGACGGCGGCCGGGGCGGCGACGTCGTTCTCGTCGCCGACTCGAACCTCGGGACGCTGCTCGACTTCCGACACACGCGCCGCTTCGTCGCCCCCAGCGGAGCCCCCGGGCAGGGGAGCCGGAAGTTCGGCAAGAGCGGCCGGGATCTCGTGATCCAGGTGCCGGTGGGCACCGTCGTGACCGATCTCGATACGAACGAGGTGCTGGCCGATCTCGTCGAGAGCGGCGCACGCTCCGTGGTGGCCTGCGGTGGACGAGGGGGCAAGGGCAACTTCCACTTTCGCACGGCCACGAACCAGGCGCCGCGCCGCGCGCAGCCGGGCAGACCGGCCGAATCGCGGCGACTCGGCCTCACGCTCAAGCTGATCGCCGACGTGGGGCTCGTGGGACTCCCCAACGCGGGCAAGAGCACGCTCCTGTCGCGCGTGTCCCGGGCGCGACCCAAGATCGCCGACTACCCGTTCACGACGCTGGTTCCCAACCTGGGGATCGTCTCGGCCGGCGACTACGCCTCCTTCGTGATGGCCGACATCCCCGGGCTGGTCGAGGGCGCGCACACCGGAAAGGGGCTCGGGCACCGCTTTCTGCGCCACATCGAGCGCACGAGGAGCTTGGCTCTGCTGATCGACTCTCAGAGCGAGGATCCGGCGGCGGTTTACGGTACTCTTCTCGGCGAGCTCGGCGCGTGGAGCTCGGCGCTCCTCCGGAAGCCCCGGATCGTCGTGTTCACGAAACGAGACGTGGCGCCCGACGCCCCGCTTCCGCGGTCGCCCGACGACGCGGTGCCCGCGATCGGCATCAGCGCCGTGACCGGAGAGGGCGTCGCGGAGCTCGTGCATGCGCTGTATGCGATGGCGAGCGCGGCATCGGCCGACGACGCCGACGAGGCTTCAACGGTTGAGGGACAGCGATCCACATGAGTGACGAGCGAGTGCAGCCGGGACGACTCCTGGATCTGATCCGATCCAAGAACTTCGAGGGTCGAAAGGCCCTCATCGACGAGCTCAGGGCCGAGCGGACCAAGCAGTCCACCGACCTTCTGCTCGAGATCCTCAGCGACGAGAGCTGGAGCCTTCGCGAGCTGGCCGTCTCGGCGCTGGCGGACCGCGAGGACCTCGCCGCGCCGCATCTCCTGGCGCTCCTGGACACCGGTCTCTGGTACTCGAAGGCGGCGGCGGCCCGAACGCTGGGCGTGATGGGACACGGCCGGGCGCTGTCCAAGATCGTCCGCCTGATCGACGATCCCAATCGGACCGTCGCCGAGGACGCGGGCCGCGCGCTCCTGGACCTCGCGCGCCGGGGCTGGGCCGCCGGCGTGGCCCGTGGGCTGCTGGCTCGCGACGAAGGCGCCGAGGACGCGCTCAAGATCCTCGAGCGAATCGACCCCGACGACGGCCGCAAGATTCGCATCCTGGTCGCCCGAGACGAGATCCGGGCTCCGGTGATGGACTGGCTGGAGAGCGAGGAGCGCGACCCGACCCGTTTCTCCGAGCTTCTCGCGGCCAGCGCCGATGCCGACCTCGGCATCGGCTGGGAACGCATCTCCGGGCCGGTCGGCGGGTAACGACCCCGCACCATCGTCACTCTCCCCGTGAACCGGCGCGCGCCTCGGTCGCGCGTGCCGCGCCGAAGAAGGGGATACCCGTGACGTCCACCGACCACCTCGACGAGCGATTGCCCGCGCACGTTCCGGCCTCGGAGCCGCTCCGCATCGTGCCCACCCGTCGCCGTTCGCTCGCGCCGCTGTTCGACCTTCCCGATCCGCCCGAGCGGCTGTGGCTGGTCGGGTGCCCCGGCGTGCTCGAGCGTCCCAGCGTGGCGATCGTGGGGGCCCGCAACGCCACGCCCACCGGACGCGACCTCGCCCGGCGTCTCGCGCGCGATCTGGCCGGCGAAGGCTGGCTCGTCGTCAGCGGCCTTGCGCGGGGGATCGACGCGGCCGCGCACGAGGGGGCACTGTCGGCGTCCGGAGCCAGCCTGGGCGTGCTCGGGACCGGCATCGACGTGTGCTATCCGCGAGAGTCGCGCGCCCTGTACCGGGGGCTCGGTACCCGTGGACTCCTGATGTCCGAGTTCGCTCCGGGGATGCCGCCGCTGCGCCACCACTTTCCCCGCCGCAACCGGATCATCGCCGCGCTGAGCCGCGCGGTCGTCGTCGTGGAGGGGGCGGCCCGGAGCGGGTCCCGCATCACGGCGGATCTCGCGCTGGATCTGGGCCGCGAGGTCCTCGCCGTGCCCCGCGATCCGATCCTCCCCGGCGCCGAGATGCCCAACACGCTCATTCGTGCGGGCGCCACGCCGTGCACGGGCGCCGACGACGTCCTGTCACTGTTCGGAGCGGGACGCCGGCTCGCTCCCGACCGGCCGCGCCGTGTCGTTCCGCCCCGGCTGGAGTGGCTCGTGCTCGCGTTGCGCCCCGAGGGCGTCAGCGTGGACGACCTGCAGATGGTGACGGGACGGTCCGTGGTGGATATCCTCCCGGCGCTTCTGGATCTCCAGCTTCGCGGCGTCGCCGAGCGCCTCGAGACCGGTCACTACCGCCGCGTGTCGGATTGACGGAGGACTTGCGTGGCCAGATGGACGCGCTCCACGCGCGTGACGTTCTCGCACCGGGTCGAGGCCCTCGGGCTTCGCGCGGGCATCGCGCTCGCGAACGGGGTTCCCCACGAGCGGGCCCTCGAGCTGGGGGCGTGGCTCGGCGACCTCGCGTGGCACGCCGGAGTCCGCCGACGGGTCGTTCTCGAGGCTCTGGCCCGGGCCGACGGGATGCCGGCCGACACCGACGCGCGGGTGCGGATTGCGAGGGATTGCTACCGGAACTTCGGCCGCACGTTCGTGGAGTACGCGCGTCTGGGCGGCCCCACCGGCCCCGAGCTCGTGTCACGCGTCAGCGTGGACCGCGGCGAGTACCTGGAGCGCGCCATCGGCGCCGGCCGCGGCGTCCTGGCGGTGAGCGGGCACTTCGGCAGCCTCGAGCTCATGGCGACCGCCATGGGCCGGTTCGGCGTGCGCCCGACGCTGCTGGTGGCGCCGATGCGAAACCCGCTGGCCAACGCGCTCTTCGCCGAGCGACGACGACGATACGGCGTCGACGTGATCGAGGTGGGGCCGGGGCTCCGCCAGGCCCTGGTCGTGCTGAAGCGCGGGGGGCTCCTGTGTCTCGCGGTCGATCAGGACGCAGGCCGTCACGGCGTCTTCGTCGACTTCCTGGGGCGGCCGGCCTCGACGCCGGCCGGCGTGGTCGAGCTCGGACTGCGATCCGGAGCGCCGGTGGTCTTCGGGCTCGCATTCCGGGAGCCGCCGCCCGTCGGCCGGCGCGGCGGCGGCCATCACGTCGTCCGGCTTCGACCGCCGGTGGATCTCGTTTCGCGGGGCGACCACGACGCGACCGTTCGGTACTATCTGCAGCTTCTCTCGGACTGGCTCGGCGAGGGCGTTCGCGAGCGGCCCGATCACTGGTTCTGGATGCACCGGCGCTGGAAGACCCGGCCCGATTCCGGGTCGGCCTCCACGCGCCCGCACGGCGAGACCGCCCGCACCCGTGGAGCTGGAGACGCATGAACGGTTACACGATCACGCTCGGCAACCCCGACACGCTCCCGGACGATCCGGCCGTCGTCGTGATCCCGGCGCCCTACGATCGCACCGCGTGCTATCAGCCGGGGTCCCGGCGGGGGCCGGACGCGATCCTGACCGCGTCGGCGAACATGGAGTTCTACGACGAGGTGCTCGGCTTCGATCCCTCGCGCGTGGGCATCGCGACGCTGGCCCCGCTCGAGGTGTCCGCCGACGGGCCGCGTCTGATGTGTGATCGCGTGCGCGACGTCGTCGCTGCGGTCCTGGCCGAGAAGCGGCTCCCCCTCGTCCTCGGGGGCGAGCACTCGGTCACGATCGGAGCGATCGAGGCGGTGGCCGCCGTGCACCCGTCGGTGTCGATCCTGCATCTCGACGCGCACGCCGATCTTCGCGACGAGTACGAGGGGAGCCGCTACAGCCACGCCTGCGTGATGCGCCGCGCCCGCGAGCGGTGCAAGGCGGTCTCCCTGGGCATCCGGAGCGTGAGCGAGGCCGAGGCGAGCTGGGCCCGGGAGACCGGAACCGCGCTCACCAGCGTTCGTGAGTGCCGCGAGCGCGGCTGGGATCTCGACGCCCTCTGCGGCGATCTCGGTGACGAGGTCTACGTGACCCTGGACGTGGACGCGCTCGATCCGAGCATCATGCCCGCCACCGGGACGCCCGAGCCGGGGGGGTTCGTCTGGGACGAGATCGACGCGCTCCTGGCGTGGGTGGCGGAACGCCGTCGCGTGGTCGGCTTCGACATCGTCGAGCTGATGCCGATTCCGGGATTCGTGGCGCCCGACTATCTCGTCGCGCGCCTCGCGTACCGCATGATCGGCCGCGTGCTCGGGTCGCGTCGCCAGCGAGACGGGGGCGACGTGTGAGCGACCCCGTGGCCATCCACGTCGGTGGGCGGCTGCGCCGCCTCCGTCTGGCCAAGGCGATGACGCTGATGGACCTCCAGAGCGCCGCGGGGGTCAGCACCGCGCACATCTCCGAGATCGAGCGCGGCCACACGTCCCCGACCATCTTCACGCTCGAACGCATCGCGACCGCGCTCGGCATCGACGTGGCCGAGCTCCTGTCGCCCGAGCGAGACGAGCCGGTGGCCGTCGTGCGAGGCGCCGATCGAACGACCGTGGCGATTGCCGACGGCGTCGTGATGGAGCCGCTCTCCACCGGTCGCCGGACGACGTCGCTCAGCGCGTTCCACGTCCGACTGGCTCCCCGGGCATGCGCACGGCCGCGACCGGGACGGCACTACGGCGAGGAGATCGTCGAGATGGAATCGGGCCGGCTGTTGGTCCGCTCGGCCTCGGACGTCATCGATCTGGCGGGCGAGGATGCGGTCCACATCCTGTCCGAGGGTGCGCTGGAGTTCGAGAACCCGGCTGACGACCGCGAGGCGCACGCCGTGTGGATCACGGCGCCGGCGCTGGTCTGGTGACGCGCGCCGACCGCGATCAGCTCGGCGCGCGCATTCGTGCCGAGCGAAAGCGACTCTCGCGCACGCTGAAGGACGTCGAGCGGGAATCGGGACTCTCGTCCACCCACATCTCGGAGATCGAGCGCGGCAAGAGCTCGCCGACCATCGGCGCGCTCGTGCGCATCGCACACGCGCTGGGGGTCGATCCCGCCGAGCTCCTGGAGGCCGAGCCACGCCGCCGTGTGGTCGTCGTTCGCGGGGACGATCGCGGCGTGGGTCGCCCGGCCACCGTGCGACCGCTCGGCTCCGGCGTGCGCGGCGGACACCTGCGCTTCGCCCACGTGACCCTGCTCGACGACGAGCCCGTGGTGTTCCGCGAGGTACCGGAGCTGTGCGCGATCGTCCGGACCGGCGATCTGATCTACGAGCTCGGGGAGCGCCGCGAGCGACTCGGTGCCGGCGATGCGGTTCACGCGGTGGGTGTGGGCGCGCACACGTTTCGGCGGGGGACCACGAGCGACACGCGACTCACGCTGGTCTACGTCCGGACGTAGCGGCGATCCCTCGCGGCTAGTCCGGATCCCGGGACGACGCGTCGCCCACGCGCTCGCGCCGCTTGGCGTCGTCCCACAACGCGTCCATCTCCTCCAGCGTGACGTCCTCCGGGCGCCGCCCCGCTCGTGCCAGCTCGCGCTCGACGTGGCGGAAGCGCTCGTAGAATCGCCGGTTGGTCCCGCGAAGGGCCGCCTCGGGGTCGATCGCGAGAAAGCGCGCGACGTTGGTGACCGCGAACAGGAGGTCGCCGATCTCGGCGCGGATGTCCGCGCCCGCGGCGCGGCTCTCTCGCGATTCCGCGGCGACGCCGTCACGGAGCTCGTCGGTCTCCTCGCGCACCTTTTCGAGAGCGCCGTCGACCGATGGGAAGTCGAAGCCGACGGCCGCGGCGCGTTCCTGCATCCGAAACGCCGCGAGCAGCGCCGGCCTCGAGCGCTCGAAGCGGCCCAGGACGCTCGCCGCGTCGGCGGCGTCCCCGTCGGACTGCTCCTCACGCTTGGCGCGCTGCCAGCTCTCGCGAGCCACCCGCTGGTCCTGCGACGGTGAGTCGCCGAACACGTGCGGATGTCGCCTGACCAGCTTCTCCACGGTCCCGTCCACGATCACGTCGAGCGTTCCGATGGACTCGGTCTCGGCCGCATGCAACGCGAAGACGGTCACGAACAGGAGGTCGCCCAGCTCCTCGCGGATGTCGGCGGCGGTGCCGGACGCGATGGCGTCCAGGACCTCGTGGACCTCCTCGAGGAGATAGGGCGTGAGCGTGCGAAGCGTCTGGGCCCGATCCCACGAGCAGCCGTCCTGGCCGCGCAGGCGTTCACAGAGCGCCAGCATGCGGCCGACCACGTGCCCGCGCCGGCCGAACGGAGTGTCGTACATGAGGCGAGTGTAGGGTGCCGGCGCGACCGAGACCAGCGTTCTCGGGGCGGTGCGATGGATGCCCGCGATGTGATATATCTCGCGCATGAAGGCGACCTGGATCGTTCTGGACGGCGTCGGGGTCGGAGCGCTTCCCGACGCGGCCGCGTACGGCGACGAGGGCAGCGATACCCTCGGGAACCTGGCCCGCGCGGTGGGCGGGCTCGCGCTGCCGGGGCTGGCGCGACTCGGCCTGGGGAACCTCCATGACGTGCCGGGCGTGCCGCGCACGGGGTCGCCCGCGGCGAGCGTCGGACGGATGGTCGAGCGATCGCCGGGCAAGGACTCCACGACCGGTCACTGGGAGCTCTCGGGCCTGATCCTGGACGCGCCGTTTCCGACGTACCCGTCCGGGTTTCCGCGGGAGCTCGTGGCCGAGTTCTCGCGGCGCGTGCAGCGGGAGCTCCTGGGCAACGAGGTCGCGTCGGGCACCGAGATCATCGCGCAGCTCGGCGCCGAGCACGTGCGGAGCGGCGCGCTGATCGTCTACACGTCGGCCGACAGCGTGTTCCAGATCGCCGCCCACGAGGACGTCGTCCCGCTCGACGAGCTGTACCGGTGCTGCGAGATCGCGCGCGAGCTCTTGCACGGACCCCACGCGGTCGGTCGCGTGATCGCACGTCCGTTCGTCGGATCGCCCGGATCGTTCGAGCGCACACCCAATCGCCGGGACTTCAGTCTGCCCCCGCCGCCGGGGACGCTTTTGGATCGGCTGGAAGAGCACGCGACGCCGGTGTTCGGCGTGGGCAAGGTCGGCGAGCTGTTCGCGCATCGGGGCTTCACCGACGTCACGAAGACGCGCTCCAACGCGCATGGCATCGAGACGACCCTCACCCTCATGCGCGACGTCCGGGATGGGCTCGTGTTCGTGAACCTGGTGGACTTCGATACCCGGTTCGGACATCGCAACGATCCCGAGGGATTCGCAGGATCGCTCATGGAGTTCGACGCCGCGCTGGACGAGATCGTGGGTCGCACCGAAGGCGACGACCTCCTGGCGATCACGGCCGACCACGGGAACGATCCCACCACGCCGTCGACCGACCATTCGCGCGAGTACGTGCCGTTGCTGGTCTACTGGCCGCGCGGGCGTGCGGGAGCCGATCTCGGTGTGCGGGCCACGTTCGCCGATCTGGGCGCAACGCTCGCCGACTACTTTCACGTGCGCCGGCCGCCGTCGGGCACGAGCTTCCTCCGAGCGATCCGATGATCGAGGCGACCCGCGCCGCGCTCGACGACGCCGACCGCGCGCTGATCGCGGCGGCCGAGCGTGCCCGCGAGCGGGCCCACGCGCCCTACTCGGGGTTCCGGGTCGGGGCGGCGGTTCGCGGCGAGGGCGGTCGCGTCGTGTCCGGCTGTAACGTCGAGAACGCGACGTTCGGGCTCACCCTGTGCGCCGAGCGCGTCGCCGTGTTCGCGGCGATCGCCGAGGGGCTCGCGTCGCTCGAGGCGCTCGCGGTCGTGGTGGCGCCCGATCAACCGGCCTTGCCCTGCGGCATCTGTCGCGAGATGCTGCGTGAGTTCGCGCCGGCGGTGCGGGTGATCCTCTCGGGTCGGGGTGATGCGGTGAGGGTCGCGAGCGTGGGGGAGCTCATCGCGGGCTCACCGGACGCATCAACGGGTGAGAGCGGGGGAGGCCGTTCGTCATGACCCATCACCACCGGGACGCACCGATCGGAGCCGACGTGACCGCGCACGAGGTCGAGGAGATCGTGCGCCGCGTGCTCGCCCGCCTCGACGTCGGCCCTCCGCGCGCACCACACCTTCTCGGCGACCGTTCTCGGGGACACGCCGACCTTCCACCGGAGCTCCGCGGAACCTACGCGGGTCGGTGGGAGGAGCCCACCGACGACGCGGTGGGCGTGGTCAGTCCCGTCACGGGGCCCGACGCCGGGCGCTGTCTCGGCTGCCGTCTGCCCGGTGCCTGTGCCTGGGTGTGCCCGGCGACCACGCGACGCGTGCTCCAGGAGGGCGCCGATCGCGTCGGGGCGAGCCTGGGCGCCGAGGCCACGTCCCTCTCGGTCGCACGCCGCATCGATCACACGCTTCTCGCGGCCAACGCCACCCGGGGCGCGGTCGATCGGCTGTGCGACGAGGCGCTGCGGTACCGGTTCGCCACCGTCTGCGTCAACGGCCACTGGGTTCCCCGCGTCGCCGAGCGCCTCGCGGGCTCGGAAGTGGACGTGTGCGCCGTGGTCGGGTTTCCCCTGGGCGCCACGTTTCCCGAGGTCAAGGCGGCGGAGGCGCGGCAAGCCGTTCGCGACGGCGCGGCCGAGATCGACATGGTCATGCAGATCGGCGCGCTGAAGTCGCGCGATCACGCGCTGGTGTCTCGTGACATCCGCGCGGTGGTGTCGGCCGTCGGCGTTCCGGTCAAGGTCATCCTGGAGACGGCGCTTCTGACCGACGAGGAGAAGGTCGAGGCGTGTGTGCTGGCCAAGGCGGCGGGGGCGGCGTTCGTGAAGACGTCCACCGGCTTCGGGCCGTCGGGCGCGACGGTCGAGGACGTGCGCCTGATGCGCCGCGTCGTGGGGGGCGACGTCGGGGTGAAGGCGTCCGGCGGCGTCCGCTCGGCCGACCAGGCTCAGGCCATGATCGAGGCCGGCGCCACGCGCATCGGCGCCAGCGCCTCGATCGCCATCCTCGGGGGACCGAACCTGACGTGAACGCCGTCCGACTGATCATCCGAAAGCGCCGGGGCGAGGAGCTGACCCCGGACGACATCGGGAGCCTCGTGTCCGCGTACGCGGGAGGTGACGTCCCCGACTACCAGATGTCGGCGTTTCTGATGGCCGTGCTCTGGCGCGGCATGACCGACGGCGAGACGGTGGCGCTGACCCGCGCCATGATCGACTCGGGCACCGTCATCACCTACCCCGATCTTCACCCCACCGTGGACAAGCACTCCACCGGCGGGGTCGGCGACAAGGTCTCGATTGTTCTGGCGCCGCTGGCGGCGGCCTGCGACGTGTACGTGCCCATGCTGTCGGGACGGGGGCTCGGGCACACCGGCGGCACGCTCGACAAGCTCGAGTCGATCCCGGGGTTCGTCACCGACCTCGACACCGAGCGCTTTCAGCGCATCCTGCGCGACGTGGGCTGCGTCATGGGCGGCCAGAGCGCCGACCTGGCGCCGGCGGACGGGAAGATCTACGCGCTCCGCGACGCCACGGGCACGGTCGAGTCGCCGCCGTTGATCGTGTCCAGCATCCTGTCCAAGAAGATCGCCGCCGGACCCGAGTCGCTGGTGTTCGACGTGAAGGTGGGACGCGGCGCCTTCATGCCGACGCGCCGCGCCGCCTCGGACCTCGCCCAGCGACTGGTTCGGACCGGCGCCGCGTTCGGGAAGCCGATCCTCGCGTTCGTCACGAACATGGACGTGCCGCTGGGCCGCGGAATCGGCAATGCGATCGAGGTCGTCGAGTGTCTGGACATGCTCGAGCGCCGTCCGGTGAGCGAGGATCTGGCCATGCTGACGACCCTCCTCGCCTCCGCGATGCTCGTCACGTCGGGTCGCGCCCCGACGCTCGTCGAGGCTCGCGAGGAGGTCGAGTCGGGTCTGGCGTCGGGGCGGGCCGCCGAGCGGTTCGAGCGGCTCGTGCGCGCGCACGGCGGCGACGCCGCTGCGCTCGATCGCCGCGCGCTGCCGGCGGCCGAGCGCACGATCCGGGTCGCGAGCCCGGCCGCCGGTGTCGTGGCCGACGTGGATCCGTTCGCGCTGGCCACGCTCGTCACCGACCTCGGAGGCGGGCGGCGCGTGATGTCCGACGCGATCGATCCGGCCGTGGGGATCTGGCTCGATGCGCGCCCCGGCGATCACGTCGGGCGAGGAGACGCACTCGCGACCGTTCACGTCAACGGATCGTGGGACGAGTCCGAGCTGGGGGAGCACGTTCGTCGTGCGTTTCGGATCGACGAAGACGCGCCGCGCAGCGAGCTGGTGTACGAGGTCGTGGGACCTCGTGGCCGTGTGCCCTGGTCGGGCTGGGAGACCGCGCTCCCCCTGTGATCGTGCGCCCGCGCGGGCGACCCCGACCTAGCGCGGGCGGCGGCGTGCCGGTCGCACGGGATCGCGGACGTCGCGATCGGCGCGTCGCATCGGCGCCTCGCCCAGGTCGTCGTACTCCTCGTGGTACGGGCAGGGCAGGGTCGGCTCGGTCCCTTCGATGAAGACCTCGTCGACCGTCTCCGGACAGTACGGCGTCGCCAGACGCGCGGTCTCCACGCACATCTTCACCACGACGACCGACTTGGGTACCGCGAACGGCGCCGGCGACGCACCGTCGCCGGCGGCCTTCATGACGTCGGTCCACACGGGGAGCGCACACTGGGCGCCGGTCATGCCCTTGCCGATCGGCGAGTGCTGGTCGAAGCCCACCCAGACGCCACACAGGAGATCGTCGTTGAAGCCCACGAACCACGCATCGGTGTAGTCGTCGGTGGTGCCGGTCTTGCCCGCACAGTCACCCTCGAGGCCGTAGCGCCTGGCGCGCTGTCCGGTCCCGTGGTCGATGACGCTCTTCATCAGATCGGCGGTCACGTAGGCCACGCGCTCGTCGAGGGCCTCGCGTGTCTCGGCGACGTGTCGGAACAGCGAATGACCCGCCCGATCCTCGATCCGTTCGATCATGTACGGTCGCGTGTAGATGCCCCGGTTGGCGAACGGGCCGTATGCGCCCGTCAGCTCGAGGAGCGACACCTCGCCGGTTCCGAGCGCCAGCGACAGGACGCGCGGGAGCGGGCTCTCGATCCCCATCTGATGCGCGGTCGCGATGACCTGGTCGAGTCCGACGTCCTCCATCAGCAACACCGACGGGATGTTGATCGAGTGTGCCAGGGCTTCCCGGAGCGTCACCACGCCACGGAACGTCTTGGAGAAGTTCGTGGGCTCCCAGCGGTCGCCGTTGGGCAGGAAGCGAACGATGGCGGCATCGATGAGCGTGTCGCTGACCCGCCTCCCATCGGCCACCGCGGTGGCGAACACGAACGGCTTGAACGCCGAGCCGGGCTGGCGGCGTGCCTGGATCGCGCGGTTGAACTCGCTCTCGTCGAAGTCTCGTCCCCCGACCAGTGCCCGGATGGCGCCGGTCCTCGGGTCCAGCGCCACGACGGCGCCCTGGAGACGGGACGTGCTCGGGGCGTCAATCGAGTCGGCCTCCAGGTAGTCGTACCGGTTCTCGCGCTCGAGAAACGCCAGCTGCCGCTCGAGACTCTCCTCGGCGACGTGCTGCAGATCGGGATCGAGCGTGGTGACCACCTTGAGACCCCCTTCGTAGGTGGTCTCGCCTCCATAGTCCTCGAGCAGGCGCTGCCGGATCGTCTCGGTGAAGTAGGGCGCGCGCTGGCCGTCTCGTGACGCGTGGCGCCCCGTGACGCGCAACGTCTCCGCGACCGCGGCCTCGTAGCGCCCCCTCGTGATCTTGCCCGTCGAGAGCATCGCGGCCAGGACGACGTTGCGGCGGCCGGTGGCGTTGTCGGGATGACGGACCGGCGAGTAGCGCGCGGGGTGTTTGGGAATGCCGGCGAGCACCGCGGCCTCGGCCAGGTCCAGATCCGCGGCCGACTTCCCGAAGAAGTACCGCGAGGCGGTCTCGACGCCGTAGACGTCACCGAAGTAGATCTCGTTCATGTACAGCTCGAGGATCTCGTCCTTCGAGAACGAGCGCTCGAGCCGCAGCGTCATGACGAGCTCCTTGAGCTTTCGCGACAGCGTCTGCTCGTGGGTCAGAAAGAGGTTCCAGGCGAGCTGCTGGGTGATCGTGCTCCCGCCCTGGAGGCGCCTCCCACGGCTCCGGAGGTTGTTCATGGCCGCCCGGACCAGCCCGAAGGGGTCCACGCCCCAGTGCTGATAGAACTTCCGGTCCTCGATGGCGATGATCGCGTTGATCAAATCCGGCGTGACCTCGTGCAGGTGAACCGTCCGGCGGTCCTCGCGCGAGAGCGTGGCCGCGAGCTCGCCGTTGGCGTCGTAGATCTCGGTCCGGACCGATGTCTCGACGTTCCGTACCGTCGAGAGCGACGGCAGCTCGTCACCGCACCAGACGTGCACGCCGACGAGACCGCCGAGCAGGGCCAGCGTGGCTCCGATCACGCCGATGATGAACGAGCGCAGCATTTCGGATCTCTCCAACGCGGGTCCGGAGACCGGTGCCGGCAGGCCGTGGCAAGGAGGCAGGGCGCAGCTTAGGAGCCCCCGCCGACGTGGTCAACCATCGGACGCCGGGTCCGGGTTCCTTCGAGCTGAGGGGCCATCGGGGGCAGGGGATCCCCCCGCTGGATCGGAGTCGACTTGATTACAACGACTTGCGCGAATTCGTATTTCGCCGGTTGACGGCCGGAGGCGGGGCGCGCTATCAATCCCGCCCTTCGTGCTGGCCGCGATCCGTCGCGGGCCGGCCCCGCCGCTGCCGGAGGCGCCAGGAGCGCCCTCGGAGCGCGGCTCGGACCGCCGGGAGGGGGCAAAAAAGCACGAAAAGTTGTTTGACCGGGTCTGGGCCCTTTGATAGAGTCCGGCTCCGTTGCTCTCGATGGGAGGTTTTTCCGTCGATGGCGCCTGTTCTTTGAAAATTGAATAGTGTGTGCTTGTGTGAGCGCTGACAGTTCCTGTCCGCTCGCCGCCGGAAACGGTTGCGAGAGGGCAGTTTCAATTCGAACGACTCCAGTTCGAACTTTCCTTTGGAAGTATATGACTTTCATATATACAACGGAGAGTTTGATCCTGGCTCAGAACGAACGTTGGCGGCGTGGATTAGGCATGCAAGTCGAACGCGAAAGTTCCCTTCGGGGAGCGAGTAGAGTGGCGAACGGGTGAGTAACGCGTGGGGAATCTGCCCAGGAGTGGGGAATAACCTTCCTAACGGAGGGCTAATACCGCATGTGGAGAGATGATCGCATGGTCGACTCTTCAAAGGTGGCCTCTGTTTCAAGCTGCCGCTACTGGATGATCCCGCGTCCCATTAGCTTGTTGGTGGGGTAACGGCCTACCAAGGCGGCGATGGGTAGCCGGCCTGAGAGGGTGTCCGGCCACACTGGGACTGAGATACGGCCCAGACTCCTACGGGAGGCAGCAGTCGAGAGGCTTCGGCAATGGGGGAAACCCTGACCGAGCGACGCCGCGTGTGTGATGAAGGCCTTCGGGTCGTAAAACACTGTCAACAGGGAAGAACCGTACGTCGGCCAATACCCGACGTACCTGACGGTACCTGTAGAGGAAGCTCCGGCTAACTCCGTGCCAGCAGCCGCGGTAATACGGGGGGAGCGAACGTTGTTCGGATTCACTGGGCGTAAAGGGAGTGTAGGCGGCCTGGTAAGTGGGAAGTGAAATCCTTCGGCTCAACCGAAGACCTGCTTTTCAAACTGCCAGGCTTGAGTCCGGGAGGGGAGACGGGAATTCCTGGTGTAGCGGTGAAATGCGCAGATATCAGGAGGAACACCGGTGGCGAAGGCGCGTCTCTGGACCGGTACTGACGCTGATGCTCGAAAGCGTGGGGAGCAAACAGGATTAGATACCCTGGTAGTCCACGCCGTAAACGATGGGCACTAGGTGTGGGAGGTATCGACCCCTTCCGTGCCGCAGTTAACGCATTAAGTGCCCCGCCTGGGGAGTACGGCCGCAAGGCTGAAACTCAAAGGAATTGACGGGGGCCCGCACAAGCGGTGGAGCATGTGGTTTAATTCGATGCAACGCGAAGAACCTTACCGGGGTTTGACATGCATAGGACAGGTGTAGAAATACACCCTCCCTTCGGGGCCTATGTACAGGTGCTGCATGGCTGTCGTCAGCTCGTGTCGTGAGATGTTGGGTTAAGTCCCGCAACGAGCGCAACCCTCGTCCTTAGTTGCCAGCGGATAACGCCGGGCACTCTAGGGAGACTGCCGGTGGCAAGCCGGAGGAAGGTGGGGATGACGTCAAGTCCTCATGGCCCTTACGCCCCGGGCTACACACGTGCTACAATGGCCGGCACAATGGGTTGCAATACCGCGAGGTGGAGCCAATCCCAAAAAACCGGTCTCAGTTCGGATCGTAGTCTGCAACTCGACTGCGTGAAGTCGGAATCGCTAGTAATCGCGGATCAGCAAGCCGCGGTGAATACGTTCCCGGGCCTTGTACACACCGCCCGTCAAACCACGAAAGTTGGCAGTACCCGAAGTCCCGATTCCAACCCTCGGGGGGATAGGGCCGAAGGTGAGGCTAGCGATTGGGGTTAAGTCGTAACAAGGTAGCCGTACCGGAAGGTGCGGCTGGATCACCTCCTTTCTAAGGATCACGATCGGACAGACCGTCATCGGCACTGTCCCGATCCAGTCCTAGGTCGATCTGTCAGCCTTACCTCGCACACACTATTCTTCTCTTCGTCAGCTCAATTGAGCGGCCTGGGTCCAGTTTTTGACACAGGTCAGTGTGACTGGGCCTATAGCTCAGTTGGTTAGAGCGCACGCCTGATAAGCGTGAGGTCGGTAGTTCAAATCTACCTAGGCCCACCAATCATTCGGCCGCGTTCGCGGCCATCGGATTGCTGGGGATATAGCTCAATTGGGAGAGCGCCGGCTTTGCAAGCCGGAGGTTACCGGTTCGATCCCGGTTATCTCCACCATCTGATTCAGGGTGGGCGGCGAAGAGATCATAACGATCTCGGTGCGAATGACGTCTCACGTCAGCTTCCTCCAGGAGAGGGAGTCCGACTCGTTCTTTGAAAATTCATGTTGGATACGCGGTCTTTGCGTCGCGTTGGTACACGTGCCCTCGTGGCACGTGACTGATGCCGAGCAAGAGCGTTGAGGTTACTCTAGAGTTTGGCCAAGCTACTAAGGGCAAACGGGGGATGCCTTGGCGTCGGAAGGCGATGAAGGACGTGGCAAGCTGCGATAAGCCTCGGTGAGCTGCAACGAGCGTTGACCCGGGGATGTCCGAATGGGGAAACCCGGCGGGAGTAATGTCCCGTCACTGCTGGCTGAACACATAGGCCAGACAGAGCCAACTGGGGGAACTGAAACATCTAAGTACCCCAAGGAAGAGAAAGCAACCGCGATTCCCTCAGTAGCGGCGAGCGAACGGGGAACAGCCTAAACCGATCACATGTCAAACCCGCCGGTGTTGTGGGATCGGTGTTGTGGGGCTCGATTGGACTCCACGGCGGTGGAGTCGGGAAGTCAGAAATCGTGTGTCTAGCCGAACCCTTCTGGAAAGTAGGACCATAGCGGGTGACAGTCCCGTAGGCGAAAGGCGCACGACTTCCTGGATCGAGTACCCGAGTAGGGCCGGACACGTGAAATCCGGTTTGAACCTGGGAGGACCACCTTCCAAGGCTAAATACTCTCCGACGACCGATAGCGAACCAGTACCGTGAGGGAAAGGTGAAAAGCACCCCTGGAGGGGAGTGAAAAGTATCTGAAACCGTTTGCCTACAAGCGGTCGGAGCACTTCGGTGTGACGGCGTGCCTTTTGCATAATGAGCCGGCGAGTTACTCGAGGCTAGCGAGGTTAAGTGGCTAAGCCACGGAGCCGTAGCGAAAGCGAGTCCTAACTGGGCGTTTAGTTAGTTTCGGTAGACCCGAAGCCAAGTGATCTAGCCATGGCCAGGTTGAAGCGTATGTAACAATACGTGGAGGACCGAACCAGACAGAGTTGAAAATCTGCTGGATGAGCTGTGGTTAGGGGTGAAAGGCCAATCAAACTTGGAGATAGCTGGTTCTCCCCGAAATGGATTGAGGTCCAGCCTTGCGGAATTGTGTGGCGGAGGTAGAGCACTGAATGGGTTAGGGGCCCCACCAGGTTACCGACCCCAATCAAACTCCGAATTCCGTTCACATGTATCGCAGGAGTGAGGTCACGAGGGATAAGCTTCGTGCCCGAGAGGGAAACAACCCAGACCGCCAGTTAAGGCCCCCAAGTACAAGCTAAGTGGCTTTAAGGATGTGGGACTACACAGACAGCTAGGATGTTGGCTTAGAAGCAGCAACCATTTAAAGAGTGCGTAATAGCTCACTAGTCAAGTGGTCCTGCGCCGATAATACACGGGACTCAAGCTTGTCGCCGAAACTGCGGACTGTCGAGGCCTTCGGGCTCCGACTTTGGTAGGGGAGCGTTCTGTTGTAGGTTGAAGGTGTCTCGACGAGAGGCGCTGGACGAAACAGAAGTGATGATGCCGGCACGAGTAGCGATAAAGCAGGTGAGAAACCTGCTCACCGAAAACCCAAGGTTTCCTGAGCAAGGTTAATCCGCTCAGGGTTAGTCGGCCCCTTAGCCGAGGCCGAAAGGCGTAGGTGATGGGAAACGGGTCAACATTCCCGTACCACCTGACAACGTTTGACCGATGGGGTGACGCAGAAGTGAAAGGCCAGCCGGTTATTGGATTCCGGTCTAAGGGTGTAGGAAGGTGCTTTAGGTAAATCCGGAGCATCAATTCCGAGACCTGAATGGGAAACGAGCCTTCGGGCGAGCCAACTGGCCCTAAGCATGCTGCCGAGAAATAGCCTCTAGGGAGTTCGTCAGGTGACCGTACCGTAAACGGACACACGTAGGTGGGGTGAGTAACCTAAGGTGCTCGAGTGAATTCTAGCCAAGGAACTCGGCAAAATGTCCCCGTAACTTCGGGAGAAGGGGAACCTTCTGAGGATAGTCCCTCGCGGACGAAAGTAGGAAGGTCGCAGAGAATCGGCCCAGGCGACTGTTTACTAAAAACACAGGACTCTGCTAAGTCGACGAGACGACGTATAGGGTCTGACACCTGCCCGGTGCCGGAAAGTTAAGAGGAGGGGTTAGCCTTCGGGCGAAGCTCTGAATTGAAGCTCCGGTAAACGGCGGCCGTAACTATAACGGTCCTAAGGTTAAGTAACGCTAGCCTTAGTAAAACTGGACCATATGCGGGAAACTCCTCAAAAGCCGTCCGGTACTCGCCGGTGGTCTCGATCACCCAGATCGAGCGCCCGGCAGTAACAATCCGGCGGACATGTGGACAATCCGCAGGGAAGGCCCGCGTCTGCCGCGGGAACCCTCAGAGACTTGACGTCCAGGACTGGTCGATGAAGCTTGACGCACAGTGGATCACAGGATTCGTGGACGGTGAAGGGTGCTTCTACGTCGGCGTGAACTCACAGCCGTCGATGAGCACCGGAGTTCAGGTTCTACCTGAATTCACCGTCGTGCAGCACGAACGTGATGTGCAGCTGCTGCAGGCCCTCAAGACGCACTTCGGTTGTGGCGTCGTTCGCAAGAACAACGGCGACCGAATGGCGTTTCGGGTTCGCAGTCTCCGGCACCATCTGGAGCGCATCATTCCATTCTTCGTCAAGCACCCGTTGAAGTCGAAGAAGCGCGCTGATTTCGAGAAGTATCGGCGTGTATGTCTTCTGATGGAACGTGGTGATCATCTGACTCCGGAAGGAGTGGAGGAGATCCGTCGGATCGCCTCCCAGATGAACCGAGGCCAGTCAAGGTAAAGTCCGTCCCGCTTGGAAACAGGTGGGAGCAAACGAGCGAAATTCCTTGTCGGGTAAGTTCCGACCTGCACGAATGGTGTAACGATCTGGGCACTGTCTCGGCTAGAAGCTCGGCGAAACTGTAGTAGCGGTGAAGATGCCGCTTACCCGCGTCTGGACAGAAAGACCCCATGGACCTTTACTGCAACTTGATATTGGGTTTCGACCTTGCATGTGTAGGATAGGTGGGAGGCGTTGAGACGGGGGCGCTAGCTTCCGTGGAGCCGACCTTGAAATACCACCCTTGTGACGTTGGAATTCTAACCTGGCTCCGTGAATCCGGGTCAGGAACAGTGTCAGGCGGGCAGTTTGACTGGGGCGGTCGCCTCCAAAAAGGTAACGGAGGCGCACAAAGGTTCCCTCAGCGTGGTCGGCAATCACGCGAAGAGTGTAAAGGCAAAAGGGAGCTTGACTGCGAGACCGACAGGTCGAGCAGGTGGGAAACCAGGTCTTAGTGACCCGGTGGCGCCGAGTGGAAGGGCCATCGATCAACGGATAAAAGGTACCCTGGGGATAACAGGCTTATCTCCCCCGAGAGTCCACATCGACGGGGAGGTTTGGCACCTCGATGTCGGCTCATCACATCCTGGGGCTGAAGGCGGTCCCAAGGGTTTGGCTGTTCGCCAATTAAAGTGGTACGTGAGCTGGGTTTAGAACGTCGTGAGACAGTTCGGTCCCTATCCGACGTGGGCGCAGGAGGTTTGAGGAGATCTGACTATAGTACGAGAGGACCTAGTTGGACGCACCTCTAGTGCACCTGTTGTCGCGCCAGCGGCATGGCAGGGTAGCTACGTGCGGGATGGATAACCGCTGAAAGCATCTAAGCGGGAAGCCAACTCCAAGATGAGACCTCCCTGACTTCGGTCCTGAAGGCCCCTTCGAGACTAGGAGGTTGATAGGCTGGAGGTGTAAGCGTGGTAACACGCTCAGCCGACCAGTACTAATAGGCCGTGCGGCTTGGCCTTTTCGAGAGCCTCGTCGCAACTGTTTGCGTCAGGGATGCGTAGCACTTTCGAGTGATGCGGATCTGCCGACGCGCCGCAAAACCGCTATCCAACGTGGATTTGTCCAGGATTATCCCCGCCGAGGCCTTGATCTAGGCTGCCGCTTGACTGGCAGTTCCTGTCAGGCGCTTTGGCGGTGGAGTTTTTTCCGGTGGCAATGGCGGAGGGGCCACACCCGTTCCCATTCCGAACACGGTCGTTAAGCCCTCCAGCGCCGATGGTACTGCCCGGGTGACTAGGTGGGAGAGTAGGACGTCGCCGGATTTTTCTTCGAGCCCTCGTCACGTTGCGTGGCGAGGGCTTTTTCGTATGCGCCGCCGCGTAGACGCGCAGTGCGAGCGACCGGAGACGCCGGGAGGCGCCCGCCGGTCCGGAGTGACTCGAGATGTTCAGCGTGCTCTGTGACACGCGCGAGACGACGCGAAGGGTCGCGGAGGCCCTCGCGTGCCGACTCGGCGCGCGTGATCTGGTCGTGCTGTCCGGCGAGATCGGCGCGGGCAAGACGACGTTCGTCCAGGCGCTGGCCCCGGCGATGGGTCTCACCGGCGACGTGACGAGCCCCACCTTCACGCTGGCGCACCGATACGACGGCGACGTCGCCCTGAACCATCTCGACCTGTACCGTCTCGAGCGAGCGGACGAGCTCCTCGACCTGGACCTGCCCGACATGCTGGCCGAGCGCACGGTCACCGTCATCGAGTGGGGCGAGCGGTTCCTGTCCGCCCTGCCTCCCGACTACCTCCGGATTCACATCCTCTTCGTGCAGCCGGACGCCGGTGAGTCGTCCGAGGCGCGGGAGCTGCGGTTCGAGGCGGTGGGCGAGAGCTGGGCGTCACGCGTGAGCGACCTCGAGGCCGCGATCCAGGGAGCCATGCCGTGATCGTGCTGGGCATCGAGACCGCCACCTCGGAGGCGGGGGTCGCGCTCGGTGGGGAAGACGGCGTGCTGGCGTCGTTCCGCCTCGGCCGATCCCGTCGCCACATCGAGAGCATGGCCCCCGCGATCACGTTCGTGTGCGAGTCGAGCGGCGTCGACCTGGACGACGTGGAGCTCGTGGCGGTCGACGTCGGTCCGGGCGGATACACGGGGATACGAGTCGGACTGGCGACCGCGCGGGCGATTGCATA
The DNA here is from genome assembly GCA_965224245.1 of Candidatus Eiseniibacteriota bacterium. Taxonomy (GTDB): domain Bacteria; phylum Eisenbacteria; class RBG-16-71-46; order CAZAMP01; family CAZAMP01; genus CBDCYW01. The sequence goes on from OZ245046.1 coordinate 804,305, forward strand.
CGGGATCGACGTCCCGCTGGTCGGCGTGCCGTCGCTGGACCTCCTGGCGTTCCGGGTGCGGGCGTCGGACCGGCGGATCGTCTCGGTGATCGACGCGCGTCGGGGCGAGGTCTACTGGGCCAGCTACCGGGGCGGGGCCTCGGGACTCACGCGGCTCGACGAGCCCGCGGTCGCGAGCCCGGAAGCGCTGGCCGGCCGCCTGGCCGACCTGGGCGAGCCGCTGCTCGTGGTGGGGACCGGCGCCACGGTGTATCGGGATGCCCTGGCGAGCGTCCCCGAGCTTCGACATGCCGGTTCCGAGCTGGACTGCCCGAGCGCCGCGTCGCTCGTCGAGCTCGTTCGCCTCGACCCCGCGGTCGCGGCCACGGCGGGCCCGAGCGCTCCCGATCTGCTCTACCTTCGCGCGCCAGACGCCTCGACCCCCGAGGAGAGAGCGGCGCGGCGCCCACCTCGCGACGGGGACTGACGCCTCGCCGGCTCGGGCTGGCCGCGGATCAGTGCGCGGTCACGTCGGCGGCCTCGGGAAGCCCCTGCCGCGGGGCCACGCCGAAGTCCAGCCGATCGCCTCCGTCGTGCGCGAGACGATCCCAGGCCGCGGCGGCGATCATCGCGCCGTTGTCGGTGGCCAGCCGGAGGGGGGGCAGACACACGCGAACGCCGTGCGTCGCGCCGAGCGTGGCCAGACGCGCCCGGAGCGGCGGGCTCGCGGCGACGCCGCCGACGACGGCGACCGACGCGTAGGCGTGCTCGGTCAGGGCCAGTCCGAGCTTCTCCATGAGCACGTCCACCACGGCGGCGGCGAAGGACGCGGCGACGTCCTCGGGCGTCCAGCCGTCGGGCTCGCGAAGGCGGTTGGCGACGGCGGTCTTCAGTCCCGAGAACGAGAAGTCCAGACCCCGGCCGGCCATGGGACGCGGGAACCCGAGCACGTCCCGGCCCGCCGCCGCGAGCCGGTCGATCGCGGGACCGCCCGGGTAGGGCAGCCCCAGCATGCGCGCGACCTTGTCGTATGCCTCGCCGGCGGAATCGTCTCGCGTGCGGCCGAGCACGACGGACCGGCCGGGCCCGTGCACGCGCGCCAGCAGCGTGTGGCCTCCGCTGACCAGGAGCACCAGTGCCGGATACTCGACCGGCGCCTCTCCGAGCGACGCGGAGGCCAGATGGCCCTCGAGGTGATTGATGCTCAACAGGGGCTTCTTCCAGGCCAGGGCCAGTCCCTTGGCCGCCGCCATGCCGACCAGGAGCGATCCGACCAGGCCCGGCCCGCTGGTAACCGCGATCGCGGTCAGGTCCCGACCGCGAACGCCGGCCCCGTCGAGGGCCTGCGAGATCACGGGGATGACCTCCGCCACGTGAACGCGCCCTGCGATCTCGGGGACCACACCGCCGTAGCGAGCGTGTGCGTCGAGCTGTCGCGAGACCACGTTGGAGAGGATCTCGAGGCGATCGGTCACGACGGCGGCCGCCGTGTCGTCACACGACGTCTCGATCCCGAGCATCAGGCGGCTCACCGCGGATCCCTCGTTTCGAGACGACCCGCGTCGAGCGCGGCCTCGAGGCGGTCGGGCGAGATCGCGCCGACACGCTCGATGCACGGGGGCGAAGCCCGGAGGTTCAGGATCGTCGAGGGGACCGGGGACAGCGCGCCGGCATCCACGACCATCTCGACCCGTCCCATGAGGCTCCGCGCGGCGGCGAGCGCCCGGATCGCCGAGGGCTCGCCGTGCCGGTTGGCGCTCGTCATCAGATAGGGACCGCCGGCGATGGCGATCTCGCGGAGCAGGCTCGGCTCCGGAAAGCGGACGGCCACCTCGTCCCGGCCGTCGAGCCAGGCCGGTCGCCGGCCACCGGCTCGAAAGCCGAGGATCAGCGTCAGCGGCCCCGGCCAGAATTGATCCGCGAGCCGTCTCACCCGATCGTTCGCGCCCAGGCCGAGCTTCTCGACCTGATCCACCGAGCCCACGACGACCGGGAGGTTCATCTCCCGGGGACGCCCCTTGAGCGCGTAGGCGCGCCCGAGGGCCGAGGCGTGGCCGGCCGCGATGGCGAGACCGTAGACCGTCTCGGTGGGGAGCACGACGGCGCCGCCCCCGGCCATGACGGCGGCGATCTCCTCGGCCGACGCCTCGGCCGCGGGCACCATGCGCGGCGGCCCCGAGGCGTGCGCGTCGGGGATCGGATCGGCCGATGTCACGTCGTCCACGGTCAACCTCGTGTCGGTCCGGAGGAGCCGGCTCCGCGGGACGCTCCCGCGGCCGGCGTCCTGCCGGGTCGTCTCGAACGATCGTATCGTCACCGCGGCATGCCGCGCAATTCCCCGCCTCGACGTCAGAACTCGTAGGCCGCGGCCGTACTCCGATCCAAGACGACGTCCGGTTCGCCGGAACGGACGGCTCGGCTCCGCGGATCTCGCGAGAGGTCACGCCCGGGCCCTCCCGCCACACATCGAAACGAGTTTCGGCTCGAGGGAAAGGGAAGTCAGATGGCCTGGTTCTCACGCTTCACGCGCTTCGGCGACATGCATCTCGTGTACGGACAGGAAGCCAACATGTCGTGCGGCATCGCCAGCGTCATGATGTGCGTCTTCAAGCTCAACAAGCTGAAGCCGGGGCGGACCGCGGTGACGATCGAGAAGGAGATCTACAAGAAGTACGAGGCGGCGCTGGGCGCGACCTACAAGCCGGAGACGACCGGGACCTACCCGCAGCACCTGGCCACGATCCTCGGCGGCTTCACCAAGCCCACGTGGAAGTGGCGGCAGGTGCCCGTGAACGACGTGGCGAAGGTCCTCACCGACGCGGTCGGGGTGACGTCCGGTATCGGGCCGACCCTCTCCGTCGATCCGGTCATACTCGGCGTCGACTGGGACCTCGGCGGCGCGCACTGGGTGGTCGTGGACACGATCCGAAGCGTCGGCGGCTCGACCTACGCGACCATCTGCGATCCCTGGGACGCCAACGTCCACATCCAGAAGTTCGCGGCCGGCAGCCCCTTCGTGTACGACGCGGCGAACGGCGGCTTCTCGATCGATCTCGGTGGGACCCACAAGGGGCAGAAGCAGCCTTACCAGGGAAACGCCGCGAAGGGGATGGTCAAGACCTGGGGGATCATCGCTCCGGCGTGACGCCCACGATCCCCTCGAGGACGAGGATCGGCGGTGCGCGCGTAGGCGGCGGCGCACCGCCGATCCCCGGAGGTCAGACCGTCAACGGCTCATGACCATGATCTTCGTCGCGACCCGCTGGCGCCCGCCGCGCAGGAGCGCGACGTATTCGCCGGCGGGCAGCCGGCTGCCTCGACCGTCGGTGGCGTCCCAGCGGATGTCGTACCGACCCTCCGCCAGCACCTCCCCGGCGATGGGCCGGGCGACCCGCCGTCCCGACACGTCGAAGATCTCGAGCGTCACCGGGACGCCGGTCAGCGAGCGCGGAATGACCACGCGGAGACGTGTCGCGTCCACGAGCGGATTCGGGGACGCCGGCAGCATGATCGCCCCCTGGGCCGACAGCGTACCCGATGGGAGGACCGTCAGGCGCCCGAGCTCCTGCCGCTCGCCGTGCGCGTCGATCCCCACGATCCGATACGTGAGCCGGGCCGCGTCGACGTCGACCACGTCCGACCACGTGCAGAGCCCGGTCTCGTCCGCCAGCTCGCTCGCGAGAAGCGGCGTCGGCGTCCGGGACTCGAAGCTCCCGGCGTCGCCGGCGCGCTCGATCTCGAACATCGGGATCCGGGCCGGCGCACGCCAGCTGAGCGACACCGTGCTCTCGGACCAGCTTCCGGCCAGCGATTCCAGGAGAACGGGCGTCTCGCGGACGCCGACCGTGAAGTGCACCGGCCAGAATCCCCCGGTGAGGAGCTGCGTGTCGTCCCCGGCACCGGTGAGGCCGTCGGCCGCCAGCGAGACGAACCAGATGCTGCTGCCACCCCCGTTGGTGAACTCGTAGTAGATGCCGGCATCGTCGCCCGCGAACGTCGGACGTCCCAGCGACGAGAAGTTGTTCGTGACGATCCCCGATTCACCGGTCACGACGTCGACCGCCACGACGTAGATGTTGCCGTCGCCGGCCAGGTAATCGAACGCGAGCGTGTTGTCGCTGTTCTGCGCGAACGTGGGGTTCCCGACGCTCTCGTTGGACGGCAGCGGCTGGAGCACCCGGAACGACAGCCCGTCGGTGAGACGCAGGAAGTTGATGTCCCAGTACTGCGCGTCGGCGCCGTCGATCGACACGTTGTGCAGCGCGTCGTACACGAGGAAGTCCCCGCCGACCGCGAACTCCAGCACGTCGGCGTAGAGGATGTTGTCCGATCCGCTCTCGCCCGACGTCTGCGTGGCCAGCTCGAACGCCGCCGAGTTTCCGGGCTCGATCAGGTCGAACACGAAGATCGTGTTGTCCTCCACGAACGGTGTCGCGGCGAGGAAGCGTCCCCCGGCGCTGAGCGCGACGCTCCACCACTCGGGATCGGCGGAGATCTGGAAGATGGAGCCCTCGGCGGCCAGGTACACGTGCTGGTCGCTTCCCACGAATGCCATCGCGGAGCCGTCGTCCGCGAACGACGGTCGACCGCCGTCGGCGATCGAGAGGCCCCCCGAGATCGCGTCGATCGTCGAGCCCTCTCCGACCGGCACCGACACGGCCACGATCTCGCCGCTGCCGGCGTCGATGACCGAGAGGAAGTCGACCCCCTCGTTGTCCGGCAGGTCGACCGGGTCGTCGGTGTCCTCCTCGGCGGTCATGCCGACCGCGTCCAGGGCCGCCGTGACGGCGTCTTGCTCGAGCGACCCCGCACCGTGGAGGTCCGCCGCCGCCTGCCGGATCCCGAGGCGGAAGTCGGCGAACTGCGAGTTCCGATTCAGGTACATCGACAGCGTGCGGTACCAGATCTCCTCGGCCTTCGCCACGGTCATCCCGCCGGTCGTGGCCGCCAGGAAGTACGCCCGGTTGGGGATGCCACTGTTGATGTGAACCCCGCCGTTGTCCTGATCGATCGGGAGATCCTGGAACTGATCCATGTGCGCGGGCTGCTGTCCGCCGAAGGCGACGTCGGCTCCGTCGGGGTGCTCCATGTTGCGCAGGCAGTCTCCGGCGATCGCCGGTGTCGTCACGTCCTCTCCGAGGAGCCAGTTGGCCTCCGCGCCGTTGTGATGGAAGTCGGTCGAGACGCCGAACACGTCGGCGAAGTGCTCGTTCAGCGCGCCAGACTGGAATTCGTACACGAGGTTGGCCGTGTGCTCGATGACGCCGTGGCTCATCTCGTGTGCGGTCACGTCGAGAGTCCCGGCGAGGTCGGAGAACGACGTACCGTCACCATTTCCGAACACCATGAACGTCCCGTTCCAGAATGCGTTGTTGAAGCCGTTCTGGAAGTTCACGATCAGGTTCATGTTCATGCCCGCGGCGTCGATGCTCACGCGATCGTGTGCCGACCGGAAGTAGTCGTACACGAGGTCGGCGAAGAACGCGGCGCTGACGGCGTTCTCGAAGCCGGTCCAGCTGGTCGCGCTTGGAGATGTGACGAAGAAGAGCTGCGACCCGTCGCCGTTGCGCGCGTCCAGGAGGTTGATCACTCCCTTGCCCTCCTGGGGAAGCGTGCCGCTGGCATCGAACATGTCCTTGGTCGTGTTGATCATGAACACCGTGCCGCCGTCCTCGTAGAGCTCGAGCGATCGCGTCGTGCCCGAGAGATCGACGCCCGATCCCGTGATCGCACCGCCGCCGTGCGGAACCAGCGTCTCGCGACCGAGGATCAGGCCGTTCTCGGCATCGACGAAGACGTCGTCACGGTGCGCGAGCCCGGCGCTCGCACGCACCCGCCACGCGAGCGAGACCGCGTCGCGTCCGTAGAAGACGAGCTCGGTCTCCTCCACGGTCGCGGTCACTCCGGTGGCCGGCATCGACGCCAGCGCCGTCGTTCGTGCGGCCGATTCCGACACCGTCGGCTCGATCGAGATCCCGACCGGGCTCGGAACGGTCCGGGCGCTCACGCCGGTCACGCGTCCGGAGTCGTCCACGCGCACGATCAGATCGCGTCCCCAGACCCGGAGCCCGCGGTAGGCCTGGGCGTGCCGGATCGCGACGGTTCCGTCGCGACCGGCGAGGCTCTGATACGCCAGGAGCTCGGCCGACGCGTCCTCCAGGCGCAGGAGCGGCGCGATCTCGTCGAGGAGTCGCGCCGCGGCCTCCTCGGGATGCGCCGGCGCCGGAATCGAGGGATCGTCGAGCACGACCCCCTGGATGAAGCGCGGCGTTCCCGTGTGCGAGTCGAAGACCAGCCGGAGCGCGTCTCCGTTCCGCCGCATCAGACGATCCCAGGTCCGGACCGCGTCCGGGGACGCGAGATGGCGCCGCGCCGAGGGGGCCACGCCGAGCTCGCTGGAGAGCACGAGCGCCTCGAGCTTCGCGACGCCGTCCGCGAGCAGCCGATCGCGGTCGTAGTGCCGGGCGGAGGTTGGCGCGGCGGTCCGTCCGGACTTCAGTGCGGAGGCGGTGGCGGCGCCCGACTTGGTCGCCGGCGGCGGGGTGCTCGTGTCGATCGCGAGCGGTACCGGGAGCGTGTCCAGGTCGATCGCGCTCGCGAGGCTCGGCACGGTGGCCGTGAGACAGAGCGTGAATAGCGCCGACACCACCGGGGACATCGCTCGCGCCGCGCGCGGCGTGGGCCGCCACGGGCTCGAGCCGGCCGGAGCGAGAAGCGATGTCGTCGAGTGTGACGCGCGGTCGGGCGTCGTGCTTGTCATGATCGTGATCTCCAGCAACGGGGTGGTGTCGTTCACGTCTCGGAAGAGGCCGTGGCCAGCATCTCGCGGCAGGCCTCGAACAGGTCGTTCAGCGTGGCGGCGTCGTCGTCGCCGAGCGCCCACCGCACCGAGTGGGTGCGACCCTCGGCGGTGACCTCGATCACGCGTGTCATGTTGCCCGGCGGTCGCGAGTCGAGCTCGAAAAACCCCGCGTCCTCGACGGACTTCCACAGCATCGCGCAGCTCTTCGCGTCGATCTTGCCGGCGGCCTCGTCCTCGGCCTTCTCCGAGCGACCCTGCCAGGATGCGACCGTCCCGTCGGCGTGAACGGTGCTGCCCTGCCAGAGTCCGGTGACCCCGCCGCCCTCACCGAAACGCATACGGAAGTCGTCGGGCACCGACTCCGTCCGGTCTCCGGTGGACTTTGCGCAGCTCAGCGTCGCGACGACGAGCAGCGCCGCGATCCATCGCCAGGCACCTGTCATGTTGGGAACCTCCAGCGTGTGTTGCGAACGTCTCACGCCAACTCCGCGCGATGGTACGTGACGGGAGCCCGGTTCCCAAGGCGAGCGCCGGGTCCGCGCCGCCGATCACGTCCCGGACCGGACCCGATGCCAGCGGCGAAGCTCGTCGCGGGGGCCGTGACGTCCCACCACGGTCTCGATCGGGACGACCTCGCCGTCGGCGAGCTGGACACCCGCCGCGACCCCGGGCAGGCCGACCTGGGGCGGGGTGACGAACACGACCGTGCCGATCGGCGACCCGTTGCGATCGAGCGTGCCCTCGGCGTGCCAGTAGCCGGGATCGCCGATCGACCCGTTGGTCGTCTCCCGGCGCACGTACACGCCGGCGTACTTGAACGTGGCGCCGCCGAAGCTCGCTTGCGTCTCGTTCCAGAGGTGAGAGTTCGTGACGAAGTTGTCCACGTAGATCGACTTGTATCGATAAGCCTCCGCCACCTGAAACGTCACCAGCGGTGACTGAACCGTGCCCAGCGCGGTCTGGTACGTGTCGTACGTCGCGCTGGAGCCGCTGACCTCCGAGTCGATCTCGCTCTCGAACGTGAGGTCGAGCTGGTGCGGCTCGCCCTGGTACTCGATCGTGCCCCGGAAGGTCCGACCGTACTGCGTGAGCGTGCGTCGCACGGCGTGGGCGTCGTGCCGTCCGATCGACTGTTTCCGCGGACCCGGCCCGGCCCAGACGCTGCGGATCGCCACGTCGACGACCGACCCCAGCTTCACGTCGAAGTCGAGGTCGTCGTGGTAGTCCCGGAACGACTCCCACGTGCTCGAGATGTCGCCGATGAACGTCCGCACGACGAACTCCAGCGGAACGCTCAGCCCCGAGAGCACGACGACGAGCCGGTCGGTCGGTGTGGGGTCGTAGGTGAACGTCTCGGAGTCCGGTCCACCGATCTGGGTCAGCGTGCCCACGAGCGTGCCCTCGGGATCGCCGCTCAGCTCGGAGGCGAGGAACACGGCCTGTGCCACGAGGTCGATCGACTCCGACAGGAACTCCGACGCGTCCTCCCCGGCCCCGAACATCGACGAGGCGACCCGTCGCTCGTTCGTGGTCATTCCGGACTCGGTCAGGTCGATCGTGACCGAGCCCGAGACCGACGGCGCGGCCACGCTCGTGGCGCGAACGGTCGCGGTCGGTGGATCGGGAAGCGATCCCGGCGCCGTGAACACGCCGCTCGCGGAGACGGTGCCACGGCCGCTCTCGACGACGCTCCAGGTCACGTCGGTGGCGTCGGTCCCGACCACCGTCGCGGTCAGGGTCAGGCTCTCGCCGAGCCGCACGATGGCGTCCGAGGGTGCGACCGACACGGCGATCGCGACGCCGTCGTTGTCCACCGTGACGTCGACTGCGTCGTCGTCGGTCCCCGCGTCGTTCGTGGCGCGGGCCGCGATCCGGTGCGTGCCGTCGCTCACCGAGCCCGACGCCCAGGTCGTCGAGAACGGCGCCTCCTCGTCGGTGGCGACGTCGATGCCGTCGACCGAGAACGTGACCCGGGTGGCGCGTTCGGCGGTGGCCGTGATCGTGACGTCGCCGGAGATCGTGGCCGCGTCGGACGGCGAGGCGATCCTGACCACCGGAGCGTCCGGGTTGCCCTCGTCGGGTGTGGTGCCACCATCTCCGGAATCCGAGCCGCATCCGAGCGGGGCGAGCATGGCGATCCCGATGGAGACCGACACCACCGTGCGGATCGAGCGGGATCCGATCGGTCGGCCCGGGACGGGCGCGGACCGATCACGGGACGACGTGAGCGGACGAGGCTGAGTTCGCGGAGACATGAGCCGAGAATCCTTCTTCACGTGGGGACGGTTTTCGAGCGCCGCCTCGGCGGCCGCGGCGGCGACACCGGGGCGTGTCGACGGTGCACACACATACCCGTTCACGACGCGTCTCACGAGACCCAAAACCGCCAGTGGATCTGGCCTCCAGTTAAGACGTTGATTTTAAAGACGATACGCGAAAGCGGCATTCGGGCCCCGGCTCGCCGACGGTGCGTGTGAAACAATACGTACAATCCACGGCCCGCCTAGAGATGTTCCGTATTGGACGCGGGGTGTAGCGGCGGCCACAATCGTCCGACATCTTCGGTGAAGCCGGCCACCTCGGGAGGGAATTGATGGAGCGCGACGTCCGCCGGAACCCGGGTCTCTTGAAGCTCGACCTCTACTGCAAGGGTCTCCGCCTGGACGACTCGTTCTTCCAGGATCGCGACGGCCGCCAGATCATGCGCACGCGCGCCGGTCTCGGGAGTGGCCTGGAGCTGGTTCTCCCGGATGGGCTGTGGACCAACGTCCCGGTCACCGAGCCGTTTGCGAAGGACTCGCCGTACATTCTGTTCCGCGAGAACGGCGCGCTCCGGATCCGCCGGGACGGCGATCGCGAGCGAGTGGCGGACGTCATGCTGTCCCCGAAGCCACCGTGGTACGAGCGGCACACGACCAGCGGGAAGCCGATGACGCGCGTCGGATCGCTGCAGGGCACGTACCTCGGCATCTACCCGGCGAAGGTCTGCGAGTACTGGCTCGAGAAGCCCGAGAAGTCCAACTGCAAGTTCTGCTCGGTGGGGCTGAACCTCGGGGTCGACGACGCCGACGAGAAGTCGGTCGAGGAGGTCCTGGAGGTCGTGGTGGCCGCGCGCGAGGAGAGCGACGTCACCTACGTCGACTTCAACACCGGGCACTACCAGGGCGACACGTACCTCGACATCCTCGAGCCGTACATCCGCCGCGTCAAGCAAGAGACCGGCGTCCTGATCGGCGTGCAGACTCCGCCCCATCACGACCTCTCGCGCTACGACGCGCTCAAGAAGATGGGCGTCAATCGGGTCTCGTTCTGCTTCGAGATCTACGATCGCGAGCGGTTCCAGGAGGTCTGTCCCGGCAAGCACCGGGAGTACGGCCTGGACCGCTATCTGGAGGCGGTCCGTTACTGTGCCGCGCTCGGCGGCAACCGATCGTTCCGCAAGGTCGAGCCGTGGGTCTCGAACGGCGAGATCATCGCGGGGCTCGAGCCGCCCGAATCCTCGATGGCCGCCATCGACTGGATCACGTCGGCGGGAGCGATCCCCACCGTGTGTGTGTTCCGACCGCTGGCCGGCACCGACTATCGCGACGTGCCGCCACCCCAGACCGAGGATCTGATCCCGGTGTTCGCACGTCTCTACGAGAGCTGCATGGATCGCGGTCTCCCGATCGGGATGGCGCCGAACGTCCACGTCAGCCTCGTGCTCCTGCCCGAGGAGGGACGGTACTTCGTGGACCGGCCCGAGCGGTACCGCCTCAAGGAGATGCGCCGCCGCGCCATGAAGGCCGTGTTCAGCCGCCGGTTCCGAAAGGAGCTGGAGAAGGCCGACGCGACGAGGCGTGCCCACGCCTCGTGACGGCCGGCCTTCAAGGGACGTACCGGCCGCTCAGCCCTTCGCCGACAGATTCTCGAGCGTGTAGGACTGGATCTCGGCCGCGAGCGCGCGTGCGCGAGCCAGCGCGGTCTCGGCTCGCCGGGTCGTCTCGGCGAGAAACTCCGCGTCGGGCTCCCCGTTCAGGTTGATCAGCACGTTGTAGTACGCCCCCTCGGCGCAGGCCAGGCCGGTGAGCCCCGCGACGCCGGCGTCGCTGAGGGAGGCGGGGTTGCCCCGCTCGGCGATCTCGCGCGCGACCTCGAGCGTGGGCACCGTGTGCTCGAGCACGGACAGCGGCACGCGCGTGGCCTCGTGGTTCGCCTCCAGGATGGCCGCCTCGCGCGCAGCGATCTCCGCATCGGTCTTCCTCGGGAGACGCCGGGCGGCGATCACGCCATCGAAGGCATCGGTGTCCCGATCGATCGCTCCCACGAAGAAGGCGCGCTCGGCCTCGCCGCGGATCGCGATGTCGTCCAGCACCGGCCGCGCCTCCTGGAACCCCTTCTTCGCGTAGGACAGGTGCGCGACCATCGTCGACAGCGACGCGGACAGCGCCCCACAGAGCGCGGCCACGCTGCCTCCTCCGGGAGCGGGGGAGTCCGATGCGAGCTCGACCGAGAACTCCCGCACCGTCATCGAGGCCAGCCGTCCCTTCGGGCGGATCCGGTACTCGATGATCTTCTCATCGGGATCGAACGGGGTCAGGTCGTCCAGTCCCAGCGACTGCACGGCGACGGACACCAGCCGCTCCTCGGGCACGCCGGTCGACTCACCCTGCTTCGCGAGGTAGTGCTTCCCGGCGGCCAGCATCGCGTCCAGCGGGATGAGACCGACGATCTCGCTGCCGGTCACGCGGAGCCCCCGCGCGTGCGCGCCGCGCTCGATCTCGTCGAAGACCTCGTGCACCGGGCTCACGTGGTGGTTCGTCAGGTTCATCGAGACCTGGGCGCGCTGGTACTCGTCGATGTACCAGCCGACACCCTTGACGTTCTTGAACGTGCCGGGCTTGCGGAGCGCCTTGCCATCCTCGTCCCGCGCGATCACACCGTCGTCGGTCCGCGCGAAGCGCCCCTGCTCGCGCACGTCGAGCGCGATGTCGTGTGCGAGCGCCTTGTTGCGCGTGTTCAGGTTCACGTTGTACGCGATCAGGAACTCGCGCGCGCCGATCGCGGTCGCGCCCGAGCGCGCGTTGAACGTGGACGGACCGAAGTCGGGCTTCCAGTTCGGATCGGACAGCTTGGCCGAGAGACCCTCGTACTCGCCCTTGCGGACGTCGGCGAGGTTTTGCCGGTCTTCGCAGGACGCGGCGTGCTCGTAGAGGTAGACCGGGATCCCGAGCTCGTCACCCACGCGCGCAGCCAGGCGGCGCGCGATCTCGACGCACTCGTCCATCGTGACGCCGGCCACCGGGACGAACGGGCACACGTCTGTCGCGCCCATGCGAGCGTGCTCTCCGGTGTGCTTGGACATGTCGATCAGCTGTGCGGCGCGCGCGATGGCCTGGAAGGCGGCCTCCTCGACCGCGTCGGGCGGGCCCACGATCGTGAAGACCGTCCGGTTCGTGGCCTTTCCCGGGTCCACGTCCAGAAGCGAGGCACCCTCGACACTCCGGATCGCGTCGGAGATGGCGTCCAGCACACGCCGATCCCGCCCCTCGCTGAAGTTCGGAACACACTCCACGATCTTCACGGCACTCTTCTCCCACGCCGCCAAACGCCGGCGTAACTGACATCCACGGAGTAACTTGAAGGTCGATGACGCTATCACGCGGCAGGACGGACGGTCAATCCGGCGCGCGCCCCCGTCACACGCATTCGCGACGCGCGCTGCGCCGCGTGATCCCGACGCGCCCCCGCGGTGCGCGATCGCGCGCCGGGGCCTTGCTTGACCTGCGATTCGAGACCGTGATAGCCTCCGCCGAAACACGATCCGTCCTTTCAACTGACCGCCAGACAAAGAGTTGGGGAGTTTCAAGGGGTATGGCTGGCCATTCAAAATGGGCGAACATCAAGCACCGCAAGGGGCGTCAGGACGCCGCGCGCGGGAAGCTGTTCGGAAAGCTCATTCGGGAGATCACCGTCGCCGCGAAGATGGGTGGGGGTGACATCGACGCGAATCCGCGTCTGCGCCTGGCGGTCGACAAGGCTCGCAAGCAGTCGATGCCGAAGGACACCATCGAGCGCGCGGTCGCCAAGGGCGCGGGTGCGGGCGAGGGCGGCGAGTCCCTCGAGGAGATCACGTACGAGGGATACGGGGCCAAGGGCGTGGCCATCATGCTCGAGGTGATCACCGACAACAAGAACCGCACGACGCCCGAGATCCGGCACCTGTTCTCGAAGTACGGCGGCAACCTCGGCACCGACGGGTGCGTGGCCTGGATCTTCGAGACGCGCGGTGTGATTCAGATCGCCAGGTCGGACACCGACGAGGATCGCCTCATGGAGCTGGCGCTCGAGGCCGGCGCCGAGGACGTCGTCACCGAGGACGAGCACTACGAGGTGCGCACGAGCTTCGAGGGCTTCGAGACCGTGCGCCAGGCGCTCGAGGCCGCGGGGCTCACGCTCCAGAACGCCGAGGTCACCAAGGTGCCGCAGAACGAGATCACGCTGGACGAGGACGACGCGAAGTCGGTGCTGAAGCTCCTCGAGATGCTCGAGGACCACGACGACGTCCAGCAGGTCCACTCCAACTTCGACGTCTCGGAAGAGGTGCTCGCCAAGCTCAGTGAGTGAGGAGACGCCCGTGCTCGTGTTGGGTATCGATCCCGGAACCCGTGCCACCGGCTACGGGGCCGTGGCGCGCGAGGCCGATCGGTTCGTGTGTGCCGAGCGTGGCGTCATCCGACCGCGGAGCACCGATCCCCTGGCCAGACGCTTGCTGACGCTCCACGACGCGCTCGACGCGCTGGTCGTCCGCGTCCGCCCCGACGTGATCGCGGTCGAGGACTGCTTCCAGTCGCGGAACGCGCGCTCCACGCTCAAGCTCGGCCACGTGAAGGGACTGGCGCTGGTGGTGGCGGCCCGGCACGGGATCGAGGTTCACGAGTACGCGCCGCGCCGCGTGAAGCAGGCGGTGGTCGGGCGCGGTGGCGCCACCAAGGAGCAGGTGCAGTTCATGGTCACGCGGATGATCGCCGGCCTGCTGAGCGACACCGACGGGCCCGGCGCCCTGCCCCTGGACCTGACCGACGCACTGGCGGTGGCGGTCTGTCACCATCACGTGGGGCGTCTGGCGGCGTCCCATGTCTGAGCAGGTGGGCGGGCGACGATGATCACGCTCCTGCGCGGGCGCGTCCTCGACCGGGGACCGGCGTCCCTCGTCGTCGACGTGGGGGGCGTCGGGCTTCTGGTCGCCGTTCCCGAGCGAACCGCCGGCTCGCTGCCCGACGACGGGCACGAGATCCTCCTCCACACGCATCTCAACGTGCGCGAGACCGCGCTCGAGCTGTACGGCTTCGCGACCATGGACGATCGGGCGATGTTCCAGGCGCTCATCGGCGTCTCGGGCATCGGGCCGCGCACCGCGCTCGCGGTGCTGTCCCGGATGTCGGCCGACGCGATCGCGCGCGCGCTCCAGACCCGTGACGTGGATGCGTTCTGCCGTGCGCCGGGCGTCGGCAAGAAGACCGCGCAGCGCGTCGTGCTCGAGCTCTCCGAGCGGTTCGACATGCACGAGGAGACGGTGGTGGCCACGGGGGCCGGCGTGGCGGCGGTGCAGGACGCGATCCGTGCCCTGATCGCGCTCGGCTACGGGGATACCCAGGCGCGCAAGGCGGTCTCGTCGGCGCGCCCGGGCCTCGACGACGACGTGACCGCGAGCGCGCTCATTCGCGAGGCGCTGGTGGGTCTCGGCGCCTCACCGGCCGGTCGCTGACGTCCGACGACGAGCGACGCCGCGTGGCGGCCGTCACCTCTCGCACGCTGGGGTGCGTGCCACGCCGGGTCCGAGCCGATGACGCCGCCCGGGGGTGCCACGAGCGCCCATGTGGGCGATCGCGACCGGCGCACCGGCCGCCCACGATCGCCAGCGCCCGGACCGGACTCCACGTCGTGCGACGAGGCGGGGTTTGGGCGGTGTATTTCATTTCATGACAAGAAGTTACGTCGACATCGAGCTGGCGTGACCGCGGGTCGTTCGGGTATGCTCGGCGCGTCTCGAACGTGATTCGATCGACTCGGTCCCTTCGGTGGAGGTGTCCCATGTGGATCGCGCGGCTCACGGCGCCCGCCCCGGTCATCGTCTCGTCTGCACTCCCGCTCCTCGTCTCGCCGGCGTTCGCCGAGACGATCAACGTCGACTTCGGCACGGCGGACGTGCCGGCGAGCAGCTACGCGGCCGCCGGCGAGAGCGGCGTCTGGAACGCCGTCGACGTGCTGCCCTCCGCCGAGCGCGCGCCCCTGGTCGACGTCGACGGGAACCCGGCCGGGCAGATCTACATGATCGGGGGAACCGATCTTCTCGTCTCCGACGACACGTCCACCTCGGGTGACGACGCCTCGCTCATCGACGACATGCTCATCGGCTTCAACGATCCGGTCGACGTGTGCATCTGGATCGAGAACATCGAGAACGGCCGGTACGAGGTGCTCACGTACGCGCTCACGCCGAGCGCGCCCGAGGCCACGAACCGCGTCCGCGTCGACTTCGCGGACGAGGGCCCCATCGTGATCGGTGGCGCCTGGGGGGGCGCGCACGTCGAGGGTGTCAGCTACGCGCGCCACACGGTGGACGTGACCGACGGCGTCCTGGCTCTGCACTCGGGCGAGTGGGGAGCCGAGATCCAGTCCGGGATCAACGGGATCCAGATCGCGCCGGCCGGCACCGTGTCGGCGCCCGACCTCGCGACCGCCGTGACGATCAAGCACGTCCGGCCCAACCCGGCGCGCTCGTCGCAGGTACTCCTGCTCCGGGGTGCGATCCCGCCCGGAGAGACCCGGGTCGAGATCTTCGGCGTGACCGGCCGTCGCGTGCGGGCGCTGTCCGCATCCGCCGCCGGCGGCATGCTCCGGCTCGTCTGGGACGGCCGGGACGCGGCCGGCCGGTCGGTCCCGGCCGGACGGTACTGGGCGCGCGTGGGGGGGATGCCGCTCACGACGTCGCTGGTGCGCGTCGACTAGTCCGCGTCAGGGCGCCCTCTGCTCGCCTCCGGCCGGGCGCGATCGGAGTGGGTCAGCCCCCGGCGTGCTCGCTCGCCGGGTGGTCGACCGGCTCGTGCGCGTGCTCGGGCTCGATCAGCCCGATGGCGATGGACGCGGCCAGCCCCAGCGCGAGCGCCACGCTCAGCGGCAGCCGGTCGTGCGCGTGAAAGCGGACCTCCGGCAGGAGATCCGACAGCGACAGGCACACGAAGACGCCCGCCGCGAACGCCAGCGCCACGCCGGTGAACGCGTGCGGGTCGGTGGTGAGCGCCCCCGCGCCGACGTAGATCGCGGCCGCGCCGATCGGGCACAGGAGCGCGAATCCGACGTTGACGGCCGTCCGGACGCGGGCCGTCCAGCCGGCGGCGCACATTACCGACGTGACGGCCAGCGCGTCGAGCGGCTTGTGCAGGAAGATCGCCAGGAACGTCCCCATCGCCACCAGGCCCGCGTCGCCGTGCTCGGACGCGAGCCTGATTCCGGCGCCCAGCGCCACGCCATCGATCAGCGAGTGCAGCCCCATACCGAGCGCGACCCCGACCCACGCGAACCGGCCGACGCCGGATCCCGGTGCGGGTGACCTACCAGCGTGCGGCGTTCGACCGTGGGGGTGCGCGTGTTCGTGTGCGTGCTCGTGCGCGCGGGCGTGCTCGTGCGGAGCGCCGTGCCCATGAACGTGACCGGGATCGCCCGGCCCCATCGCACCCTCCATGGCCTCGGGCTCGGCGTGAAACGCGCGGATGAGAACGAAGGTGACGAGCATGCCGGCCAGGCACCACGACGCGACCGTGTCGACGTGTCCGATCTCGGCCATCGCGTGGGGGAGGAGATGCAGGACGCCGACACCGAGCATGAAGCCGGCCACGAAGCTCATCATCAGCTGGACGCGGACGTGGCTCAGCCGGACGAGGTTGGGAACGAAGCCGCCGCCGAGGGAGGCCAGCACGACGAGTGCGGAGTACAGCGCCAGCACGAGCCCGTCGGTCATCGGCCTGTCGGTCCTTCCCTGGGCGCGGTCCCGCCGTTGTCCCTGAGGTGGCGCGCCAGCACGAACGACAGCTCGAGCGCCTGGCCATAGTTCAGGCGGGGATCCACCCGGCTGCGGTACGCGCGTCCGAGCTCGGTCTCGCTGAGACCGCCCGCGCCGCCCACGCACTCGGTCACGTCCTCGCCGGTGAGCTCGATGTGCACGCCGCCGAGATGCGTCCCGTGCGCCGCGTGTACCTCGAACGCGGCCTCGACCTCCTCCAGGATCCGATCGAAGCGTCGTGTCTTGACGCCCCCCGGCGTGGTCTCGGTGTTGCCATGCATCGGATCACAGCACCAGAGCACGTGCTTGCCGGTGCGCTCGACGGCGTCGATCAACGGGGGAAGCGAGGTCCGGATCTCATCGGCGCCGAACCGGTGGATCAGCGTCAGCCGTCCCGGCTCGTCGTGGGGGTGGAGCGCATCGACGAGGCCGGTCAGCCACTCGGGCGTCATCGCGGGTCCGATCTTGATGCCGATCGGATTGCACAGACCCCGGAAGAACTCCACGTGGGCGCCGTCCAGCGCGGCGGTGCGCATGCCGATCCAGGGGAAGTGCGTCGAGAGGTCGTACCAGCCCTCCCGGTGGGGGACGCGCCGCGTCTGGGCCTGCTCGTAGAGGAGGGCCAGACCCTCGTGGCTGGTGTAGAAGTCCACGCGCGACAGCTCGGCCAGCGACACGCCGGCGAACGTCTCCACGAACTCGATCGAGCTCCGCAGCCGCTCGACGATCGCGTGATACTCGCTCAGCAGCCTCGGGTCCTTCACGAAGGACAGATCCCAGTACTCGGGATGGCGGAGGTCGGCGAACCCGCCGTCCACCAGCGCACGGATGAAGTTCAGCGTCAGCGCGGCGCGCTCGTAGCCCCGGAGCATCAGCGTCGGATCGGGCTCGCGGTCCTCCTCGGTGAAGGTGGATCGGTTGACGAGATCGCCCCGGTAGCTGGGGAGCGCGGTCTCGCCACGCGTCTCCACGTCGGCCGATCGGGGCTTCGCGTACTGGCCGGCGATGCGCCCCACCCGCACCACGCGCCGGCCGGTGCCCTGGACCAGGACGAGGCTCATCTGCAGGAGGATCTTCAGCTTGGCGGCGATGGCCCCGCTGTCGCAGTCCTCGAAGCTCTCGGCGCAGTCGCCGCCCTGCAGCAGAAACAGCTCACCGCGAGCGCACGCGCCGAGCTGTGCCTTCAGGCTCTCGACCTCCCAGGACGTCACGAGTGGCGGCAGCGCGGCCATCTCGTCCACCACGCGGGTTAGCGCCTCGGCGTCCCGGTACGTCGGCTGCTGGGTGGCGGGTCTGGACTGCCAGCTCGTGGGAGACCACGCTGGTGATGATGGGGCTGCCACGTCGGCACTCCTTGGAGACGAGCGGTGTCACGACGGCGCGCGCCCGTACGCGCGCCGGGAGTGTAGCGACCGCCGGGGCGATGGCAAAGCGCCGTCACGTCCCGTCGGCGGGCGGGAGCTCAGGGAGTCTGGTCGACCTCGATCTGTGCCTGCTCGGCGGCGTCGGGGTCGTAGAGGCGCTCGGAGTGGGTCTCGCCGTCGTAGCGCAGCATCACCGTCCGGCCGTTGACGATCGTCCGGAGCGCGACCGGCCGCTGCCAGACCGACTGGATGTTCTCGAGCGTCGGGCACGCGTAGTCGAGCTTGAGGTCCTGACCCAGGTGCTCGTGCTTGAGTAGCAGCTCGCCCCGGTTCTCGAAGTTCCCGTCCTCCACCCAGATGAACGGTCGCCCGGCGTTCGTGAGGCTCAACAGGAGGTTCTCCTTCACGCGCTCGTAGGCCCGGGTGTCGACCTCGATGCGACCGGTCTGCTCGTTGCGGCGGTACAGGAAGAGCTTCTGCTCCTCCACGAACACGTCGTCCAGGAAGGCGTCGATGAACCCGATGTCGTTGTAGATCCGGCGCACCTCGAAGATCTTCTCGTCACCCATCTTGGCCCCGGTGTCCCAGGAGGCCTTGCGCCGGTAGTCGTCACAGGACTCGTACTCGGGTCCGAAGCGGCCGCGGTCCCATCGCTCGTGGATGTGACGGAACATGTCCAGGCCGAGCTTGTAGGGGTTCAGCCGACCCGGCTGCTGCATGACGGTGCCGGAGTGATGATCGGCGAAGTCGATCACCTCGGCGTCGTTCAGGATGTCCTGTGTCATCATGCGCGAGTGCCAGAACGTGGCCCATCCCTCGTTCATGATCTTGGTCTGCGCCTGGGGCACGAAGTAGAGCTGCTCCTCGCGCACGATCGACAGGATGTCGGCCTGCCATCGCGTGAGCGGCGCGTGCTGGATCAGGAACTCCAGCACGTCGCGGGTGGGTTGCTCGGGAAACCGGCGCCGCTTGGCGGCGATGGCCTCGATCCGCTTGCGCTGCTCGTCGAGGTACTCCTTGGGGTTGACGAAGTCCTCCATGTAGCGCTTGTGAGCGCGGAGGCGCGGCACCGCGAAGTCACGCCCGCCGATCTCGGCCGACGCGCTCTCGCGGGCGCTGTCCATCGCCCGAAACGGGGACTGCGGGTCCACGAGATCCTCGATCGAGAGGCATACGTCGAGGAAGGACTCGACGGTCTCCAGGCCGAACTTGTCGATGTAGCGCTGCACGCGCCCGCGATGGTTGGCCATCTCGTCGAGCATCTTGCGGTCGGTCCGCGCGAACCAGGTGTTGTTCTTGAAGAAGTCGCAGTGCGCGTAGACATGGGCGATGACGAGCTTCTGGTCCATCAGCGTGTTGCCGCGCAGGAGATACGCGTAGCAGGGGTCGGTGTTGATGACCATCTCGTAGATCTTGTGGAGCCCGTACTGGTAGCTCTTCTGGAGTCGCTCGTACTCCATCCCGAACTTCCAGTGCGGATAACGCACCGGGAAGCCGGTGAGAGCCGCCACCTGGTTCATCTCCTCGTAGTCCACCATCTCGAAGATGGTCTCGAAGAAGTCCAGGCCGTAGCCGCGTGCGATCTCCGCGATGCGCGGGATCCACTCGGCGATGTCGTCGGGAACCTGACCGAAGCGGTTGCCCGGTGCGTAGCGCCTCATCGTCCCTGCCCCAGGAAGTCCTTGATGGAGTCGTAGATCTTGTCCTTGGACGTGATGTTGCTGGTCACCACGCGATCGTCCTCACCGAAGTGCTCGGTCAGGTCCTTCAGGAACTGCCCCGACCCGTACGGGCTCTCCACCTGCCCGTAGCAGAACTGATTCGACACCGGTATCAGGTACGAGCGGAGAAGGTCCACGCAGCGCTCGGTGTCGCCCGAGCCCCAGTTGTCGCCGTCGGAGAAGTGGAACGGGTAGATGTTCCACATGCCGGGGTCGTACTCCTCGCGGATGAGCCGGGCCAGGAGCTCGTAGGCCGACGAGATCTTCGTCCCGCCCGACTCCTTCAGACGGAAGAAGGTCTCCTGGTCCACCTCGCGCGCCGCGGCGTCGTGCACGATGTAGCGCGACTGAACGCTGGGGTAGTGGCGGCGGAGCCAGGTGTCGATCCAGAACGCCTCGGTCCGGACGATCTCCTTCTGCTCGTCACCCATCGAGCCCGACACGTCCATCAGGTAGAAGATCACCGCGTTCGCCTGCGGGACGTGCTTGGGGTTGCCGCCCCGGTACACGCGATCCTCGCGAACGGGCACGATGATGGGGCGCGCGGGGTCGTAGAGGCCGGTCATCATCTGGCGCCGGAGCGCGCGCCGGTACGTTCGCTTGAAGTGCAGGAGCGAGTCGGGGCCGGTGCGCCGGACCGTGGTGTAGCGGTGGCGCTTCTCGCTGACCTGACCGCCGCCCCGCGGCTCGATCTTGGGAAGCTCGAGCTCCTCGCCGAGGATGTCGGCCAGCTCCTCGAGCGTGATGTCCACCTCGAGCATGTGCTCGCCGGGCTGATCGCCGGCGTTCGTCGGGGCGCCGTCTCCCTCGGCGCCCTGGCCCTCGTCGCCGTCGCCCTGGCCGACTCCGGTCTCGTTCTCGCCGTAGCGAAAGGTCGGGATGTCGATGTGGGGGACGGGGATGCTGACGAGATCACGGCCCACACGGCCGATCATGTCGCTCTGGCTCATGTACTTGCGAAGACCCTGCTTGATCTTCCCGCGAACGATCTGGCGGAAGCGATTCTGGTCTCGTTCGATCTTCAGGATCATCACCGACCTCGGCGGCCGTCGGAGACGGCGGCGTCCCGTGCACCCCGCACGAGAAGCTGGGAGCGGTCGGTCGACGAGGGACCGGGGACCGCTACGTTTTCACCATGAGCACGCGTGACGCCGCTCGACCTCGGCCCGACGCCCCGCTCGAGGAGCCGACTACTCGCTGGCATCTCCGCGCGCGAAGATCGACGCGACGTAGTGGAGCACGTCCGTCGCGCTCTCCTCGGTGTATCCGTAGTAGCGAATGAGCCGGCTCTTGACGATGTCGATCTTCTCTTGCGTGTCCTTGTCGACGACGCTCGAGACGAGGCTCGTGAGCTTGATGGTGTCCTTCTGGTCCTCGAAGAGCTTCATCTCCAGAGCCTTCTGGAGACGCGCGTTCGAGCGCCAGTCGAACTGCTTCTTGTCCACGGCGAGCGCGCCGATGTAGTTCATGATCTCGCGCCGGAAGTCGTCCTTGCGGCTCTCCGGAATGTCGATCTTCTCCTCGATCGAGCGCATGAGCCGCTCGTCGGGCTCCTCGTCGTGCCCCGTGTAGCGGTTGCGGACCTTCTCGCGCTGCGTGTACGCCTTCACGTTGTCGATGTAGTTCGAGAAGAGACGCGTGATCGCCTCCTCGTCGGCCGCGATCGCACGCTGTACCTCGGTCTTGACGATGTTCTCGTACTCTTCCTTGACCACGGACAACAGCTCGGCGAAGCGCTTGCGCTGCTCCTCGGACGAGATCAGGCTGTTGTGCCGGAGCCCGCTCTCCAGCTCGTTGAGCACCATGAACGGGTTGATGTACGGCTCCTCGCTCTTGACCAGCGCGTTGGAGATCTTGTCCTGGATGTACCGGGGGCTGATGCCTTCCATCCCCTCGCGCTCGGCTTCCTTGCGGAGCTCGCGAACGTTGTCCTCCGTGAAGCCCGGCAACGTCTTTCCGTTGTAGAGCTTCATCTTCTGCGCCAGCGTCAGCTCGGCCTTCTTGGGCTCGGTGAGTCGGGTCAGGATCGCCCACATCGCCGCCACCTCGATCGTGTGCGGGGCGATGTGCTTGCCGTGGATCCGGCTGGGATTGTAGTCCTTCTCGTAGATGGCGATCTCGCGGTCGAGCTTCGTGACGTACGGGATGTCGATCTTCACCGTGCGGTCGCGGAGGGCCTCCATGTACTCGTTCTGCTCGAGCTTGCGATACTCGGGCTCGTTGGTGTGCCCGATGATGACCTCGTCGATGTCGGTCTGCGCGAACTTCTTGGGCTTGATCTTGTGCTCCTGGCTGGCGCCGAGGAGGTCGTACAGGAACGCCACGTCGAGCTTCAGCACCTCGACGAACTCCACCATCCCACGATTGGCGATGTTGAACTCGCCGTCGAAGTTGAAGGCGCGCGGGTCGGAGTCCGAGCCGTACTCGGCGATCTTGCGGTAGTTGATGTCGCCGGTGAGCTCGGTGGAGTCCTGGTTCTTCTCGTCCTTGGGCTGGAACGTCCCGATGCCGACGCGGTCCTGCTCGGAGAGCACGAGGCGCTTGACCGTGACGTGCGACATCGCGGCCTGCCAGTCGCCGTTGTGACGCGCCATCAGGTCCTGGTAGATCTTGCGACAGAAGGGACACAGGTCGCCCTCGATGAAGAGCTGACGCTCGCGCGGCAGGTCCTTGTTGATCGAGGTGATGATGTCGTCGCGAAGCGACTTCGGAATCAGCCGGAGCGGCTCCTCGTGCATCGGGCACCACTCGATCTCGTCGGGGCGTTCGGGGTCGAGCTTCCAGCCGTAGGTGTAGGCGGCGCCGGCGTCGGTGCGCGAGTAGGCCTCGAGGCCCTTCTTCAGCAGTCGCACGATCGTCGACTTGCAGCTGCCGACGGGACCGTGGAGCAGGATCACGCGCTTCTCGGTGCCGTATCGCATGGCGGCCGACTTGAACACGTCGACGAGCTTCATCAGCGGGACGTCGAGCCCGAAGATCGCGTCCTTGCCACCGTCCACCGGATCGTCGAAGAAGCGATACCGGACGATCCGCTTCTTGGAGTCGACGTACTCCTCGGTGCCGTACGACAGAATCATGTCGTACAGGCGCTGGAACGCCGTGCGGACCACTGCGGGGCGGTCCACGACGATGCCCATGTACTCCTGGAGCGAGCCGGTCCAGTTCAGCGCCCGGTACGTCTCGACGTTGTAGCGCTCTTTGACTAGGGAGAAGATATCGAAGTTCGACATGCCGCTTCGCCTCCGCTGGGGCGGCCAGAGTTCCCGCCGGTTACGCCTTTGTCGACTATCCGTATCGACGCCCGGCCGCGCATACTTGACGAGTTCGCGCGAGAAGGGGGACGCGCGTCGCGTGTGGGCGCGCGACGCTGAACTCCACATTGGAATATAGCGGCCGCCATGTCCACAGGTTCCGTGAGGGCGCCCGGTCTCCGGTCGAGAACGCGCCGCGCGCGGCGGTAGTCGTTTGCGAGGACGGCACCTGTGACGGCGGCGGCTGAGGTGAACCGCGGGCCGGTGTTTGGGGCCCGTCGACGGTGTGATAGTCTGCGCCGACGCGCCCGCGCTCGCCGAGCGCGGAGCCGCGAGGCTCGCCGACCCGGCGAGGTGCAGCGCCGTCGTCCCCGTGGAGATCGCGATCCCGTGTCCAAGCCTGAGCGCCCGCCGGTCACCAATCCCGCCATCGCCGCGGACGAGCGCGACTTCGAGGGAAACGTCCGGCCCAAATCGCTGGCCGAGTTTCGCGGCCAACCCAAGCTCAAAGAACAGCTTCGCATCTTCGTCGAGGCGGCGCGCCAGCGGGGCGAGCCGCTGGACCACGTGCTCCTGGTCGGCCCCCCGGGGCTCGGCAAGACGACGCTCGCGGGCATCCTGGCCGCCGAGATGCAGGCGACCTTCTCGGGCACCAGCGGGCCGGTGCTGGACCGGCCGGGCGATCTCGTGGGGCTGCTCTCGGGCCTGATGCCCGGCGGGCTCCTGTTCATCGACGAGATCCACCGGCTGAGCCCTGCGGTCGAGGAGTACCTGTACTCGGCGATGGAGGACTTCTTCGTCGACATCGTGGTCGACCGGGGCCCCGGCGCGCGCAGCGTCCGACTGGATCTACCCCCGTTCACGCTGGTGGGGGCCACCACGCGGAGCGGCCTGTTGACCGCCCCCATGCGGGCGCGGTTCGGTCTGACGATGCGTCTGGGGTACTACACCACGGCCGAGCTGGTCGACGTGATCGAACGGTCGGCGGCGCTCCTCGACACGCGGATCGACGCCGAGGGCGCCGTCGAGATCGCGCGGCGCGCCCGGGGCACCCCGCGCATCGCCAACCGGCTGCTCCGGCGCGTGCGCGACGTGGCCCAGGTGCGGGGCGCCGGCGCGGTGACCCTCGCGATCGCGCGGGAGGCGCTCGACATGCTCGACGTCGACGACTGCGGCCTCGACGAGATGGACCGCAAGATGCTCAGTACGATCGTGGAGAAGTTCGGAGGCGGCCCGGTCGGCATCGGCACCATCGCCGCGGCGGTGGGCGAGGAGCCCGACACGCTCGAGGACGTCTACGAGCCGTACCTGGTCCAGGAGGGCTTCATCAGCCGCACGCGCCGGGGGCGGGAGGCCACGCCCCGGGCGTGGAAGCACCTCGGCATCGTGCGCCCTCCCACCAGCATCCAGACGACGTTCCCGAGCGACTGATCACCCCGGATGAAGCTCTCGGACTTCGACTTCACGCTGCCGCCCGAGCAGATCGCGCTCCATCCGTCCGCCCGTCGCGATCACTCGCGACTGTGCGTGCTGGATCGCCGGACCGGCGTTCGCGCGCACCGGCGGTTCGACGATCTCCCGACGTACCTGCGGGCCGGAGACGCGCTGGTGCTGAACGAGACGCGCGTGCGTCTGGGACGCCTACGCGGGACGCGGGCCACCGGCGGGCGGGTCGAGCTCCTGATCACCGCGCCCCACCCCGATGGGGACTGGATCGCGATGGCAAAGCCGGGACGGCGACTGGCCGACGGCGAGCGCATCGCGCTCGAGCGGGGGACGGTGGAGATCCTGGCCACGATGCCCGACGGCCAGCGACGCATCCGTCTTCTCGATGCGCGTGGCGAGGTGGCCGATCCCGACGACGTGGGTGAGCCGGCGTTGCCGCCGTACATCCGGCGCGAGCCAGAGCCCGAGGATCGCCGGCGCTATCAGACCGTGTTCGCGCGCGAGACCGGCGCCGTCGCCGCGCCCACGGCCGGGCTGCACTTCACCGAACCGCTCCTGGACGCGATGTCGGACGCCGGCGTCCGGATCGTCCGGCTCGTCCTGCACGTGGGGGTGGGGACGTTCAAGCCGGTCACGGTCGACGACGTCGCCTCGCACGAGATGGACGCGGAGTTCTACCGGTATCCGGCGGCGGCGGCCGAGACGCTCGACGACGTGCGAGCGCGGGGCGGGCGGGTGATCGCCGTCGGCACCACCAGCGCGCGCGTCCTGGAGACGCTCGGCCCCGGCGCGCCGCCGGGCGAGGGCTGGACGAGCCTCTTCATCCACGATCCATACGCGTTTCGTGCCATCGACGGACTGGTCACGAACTTCCACCTCCCGCGCTCGACGCTGCTGATGCTGGTCTCCGCGCTCGCCGGGCGGGAGGCGGTCCTCGGCGCCTACCGCGAGGCCCGGGATCTGGGCTACCGGTTCTACTCGTACGGCGACGCGATGCTGATTCTCTGACGTCGGGCAGGCTCGCCCCCAGCTCGCGTGGGCTCGACCCTGGCCTCGGTGGCGCCGGCTCGGTGGAACAGGACTCGCAGGCGCGCCGGGACGGGGGCTCTCGCCACGGGAGGCGGGCGGTCGAGGCGCCGGATCGGCGTCACGTCGTCTCGTGGGCGCGGGATGACGCCGTACGGATCGTGGCGGGGTCGTTGGTGATGATCCCGTCGCACCCGAGCGCGGCGAGCCGTTGCGCCTCGCGCGGAGCGTCGACCGTCCACGCGTGGACGCGAAGCCCCCGGGACCGCACGAACGCGATCGCGCGCGCGTCGATCGAGGCATGGTGCAGGTTCAGCGCCCGCATGCCGTCCAGATGGGGCAGACCCAGCCGCCAGCGCGTGTCGCGGTAGGCGATCGGCGGCCGGAACGCACCGACCAGCTTGTGCAGCTCGAGGTCGGGTCGCCGATCGCGTGCCGCGGCGAGGATCCGGTCCGAGAACGACTGCACGACGACCGCGTCCCCCGGCGCATCGCCGATCGCCGCCACGAGTCGGTCGATCGAGGCCGCTCCGGGCCCGTGGATCGACTTGACCTCGATGAACAGTCTCGCACGACCGTCGACGAGCGCGACCACGTCCTCGAGTCGGGGAACCCGCTCGGTCGCGAACGCGGGACCGAACCACGCTCCGGCATCGAGTGCGGTCACCTCCGCCGCGGTTCGCGCCGAGACCGGGCCGCGCCCATTCGTCGTGCGATCCAGCGTGTCGTCGTGGACGACGACATACCCGCCGTCGCGGGTCTCGTGCACGTCGATCTCGACCCCGTCCACGCCGATCTCCAGCGCGGCGCGCACCGCGGCCAGCGTGTTCTCGGGCGCGGCGAGCGAGGCGCCGCGATGGGCGATGACGAGGGGACGCATGAGGCGCGCATTGTAGGCGTGCCCCGGCTCCGGGGCGAGCGATCTCCAGTGGATCCCGTCATCCCGCGTGATCCGACGTGGGGATGACCCTGCGTGCGGAGTTTGACGCTTGTTCGGTCACCGCGCCGCCTTCTAGGATCCACCGATGAGCGTCTTCACCCGGGACTTCCGCTTTCACGTCGAGGCCACCTGCCCCGAGACCGGCGCCCGCGCCGGCGTCATCCAGACCCCGCGGGGCCGGATCGAGACACCGATCTTCATGCCCGTGGGCACCCAGGCGACCGTCAAGACGCTGACGCCGGCCGACCTGTCGGCAATCGGCGCCCCGATCATTCTCGGCAACACGTATCATCTGTATCTACGACCCGGGCACGAGCTCGTGCGGCGCCGCGGCGGGCTCCACCGGTTCATGTCCTGGGACGGGCACATCCTGACCGACTCCGGCGGATTCCAGGTCTTCTCGCTCGCCGATCTGAACCGGGTCACCGAGGACGGCGTGCGCTTTCAGAGCCACCTCGATGGGTCCCGTCACGTCCTGACGCCGGAGCTCGCCACCGAGGTGCAGCTGGCTTTGGGGTCGGACATCCTGATGGCGTTCGATCAGTGTACGGCCTATCCGGTGGAGCCCGCAGACGCCGCGGCGGCCGTGGATCGCACCACGCGCTGGGCCCGGCGCTGCATCGCGACCTGGAACGACGCCGGAGAGGCCGCCACCGCCGGTCGGGCGCTGTTCGGCATCTGCCAGGGGTCGACGTATCCGGAGCTGCGCCGCCTCTCCACCCGGACGCTGGTCGAGATGGACTTCCCCGGCTATGCCATCGGCGGGCTGGCCGTCGGTGAGCCCAAGAGCGCGATGTGGGAGATGCTCGAGCTGTCGGCCCCGCTCCTGCCAGACGTGAAGCCCCGCTACCTGATGGGCGTGGGGTTTCCCGACGACGTCGTGGAGGCGGTCTCCCGAGGCGTCGACATGTTCGACTGCGTGATGCCGACCCGCAACGCGCGCAACGGGACCGTCTTCGTGCGAGACGGCAAGCTCGTGGTCAAGAACCGGCCCTACGCCGAGGACGACGGTCCGCTGGATCCGGAGTGTGGCTGCTACACGTGCCGTACGTTCTCGCGCGCGTACCTCAGGCATCTGTTTCAAGCGGGGGAGATGCTGGGGCCCCGTCTGGCCACTCTGCACTCCCTGACGTTCTACCTGGACGTGGTCCGCGAGATGCGCCGGAGCATCCTGGACGGGCGGTTCCCGAGCTGGCGCGACGCGTTCCTCGCGCGGTACCGGCGCCCACGAGACGCTTGATCCGGCGCCCGGTCGGGGACACAATAGGACGCTCTCGAAACTCACGCGGTGGTGGCCCGCCAACGGGCCGATCGGGTCACGCGACGCGCTGGCCCCACAAGGAGTTCCCCATGACCTGGCTTCTCGCCAGCCCTGCTCCCGGGTTCCGTGCGCTCGACTTCGCTCCGTTCCTCTTGATGATCGTCATCTTCTGGCTGATCGTGCTCCGGCCGCAGCGGCGCCAGCAGGCGCAGCGCAAGGCGATGCTCCAAGCGCTCAAGAAGGGTGACGAGGTGGTGACCCAGAGCGGAATCCTGGGGCGCATCGTCGGCTTCAAGAACGACATAGTCGTCCTGAAGGTCGACGACTCGACGACGCTCCGGATGCAGCGATCCGCGGTCGCGGGCCTGGTGACCGAGCCGGTGAAAGAGAGCGCATGAGGGATCTGGTGCTGTACGGCGACCCGGTGCTCCGGAAGATCGCCGAGCCGGTCACGTCGTTCGACGACGAGCTCCGCGAGCTCGTCGACGACATGTTCCAGATCATGTATGCCGAGGATGGGATCGGGCTCGCGGGACCGCAGGCCGGTGACTCCCGCCGCGTGTTCGTGATCGACATCCCGGCCGACGACGGCGAGGACGGCGTTCGCCTGGTGATGGTGAACCCGGAGATCGAGCACGTGGGCAGGAAGGTCACGGCCGAGGAAGGGTGCCTGTCGATTCCGGGGATCCGCGAGAACGTCGAGCGCCCCGAGGGCGTCCGTGTGCGGTTCCGGGACGCGGCCGGCGAGCCCCACGAGCTGGAGGCCAAGGGGCTCCTGTCACGCGCGATCCAGCACGAGAACGATCACCTCGATGGCGTGCTGTTCGTGGATCGCCTGCCCAGCATGCGGCGTGCGCTCCTCAAGCGCGCCCTGGCCGACATCGCCGCGGGCAAGGTGCCCCGGGAGAGCGAACGTTCCGACACATGAACCTCGTCTTCATGGGAAGTCCCGAGTTTGCGGTGCCGTCGCTGCGCGCGCTCGCCGCATCGCGACACCGTGTGCTCGAGGTCGTCACGCAGCCCGATCGCCCGCGCGGGCGTGGGCGGCGTCTGGCCGCCTCCCCGGTGGGGGCGCTGGCGCACGAGCTGGGTCTGCCGGTGCTGAAGCCGGAGCGCTTCGCCGATCCGGACGTCGTGGCGCATCTGGACGCGAGCGGGGCGGACGTGTTCGCGGTCGTGGCCTATGGCGAGCTCCTTCGCAAGCGCCATCTGGCGATCCCGCCCCGGGGATGCGTGAACGTGCATCCGTCGCTGTTGCCGCGCCACCGAGGTGCGGTCCCGATCCAGTCGGCGCTCCTGGCGGGTGACGACGTCACCGGAGTCACCACGATGTTCATGGCGCGCGGTCTCGACACGGGTGACATGCTCCTGCAACGCGCCACCGAGGTGCGCCCCGGCGAGAACGCGGGGAGCCTCCACGACCGGCTGAGCGAGATGGGCGCCGAGCTCCTGGTCGAGACGCTGGACGGGCTGTCCGAGGATGCTCTCACGCCGATCCCCCAGGACGACGCACGCGCGACGCTCTGCCACAAGCTCACGAAGGCCGATGGCCGCATCGACTGGACACGGGACGCGTTGGATCTGTACCGGCACGTTCGCGCGATGACCCCGTGGCCCGGCGCGGTGACCGGGCGGGGCGGTTCGCCGCTGACCGTGCTCGCGGCGGATCTGGTCGACGTGATCCGGCACGATGGCGAGCCGGGCCGCGTGGTCGGCGTGGCGCCGGGCCGGGGACCGGTGCTGGCGACCGGTCGGGGCCGCCTGTGCGTGACCTCGCTCAAGCCGGCCGGATCCCGGGCGATGGACGGCGCGTCGTTCGTCCGAGGGCATCGCGTCGAGGTCGGTGAGCGATGGCACGACGACGGGACGGCGGCCCGATGAGCGGCGACGACGACACGCGCGAGCCCAGGGGACCGCGCAGCCCGAAGCGGCCGCGAGATCCACGAAAGGCCCGCCACCCACAGGGGCGCGGCCGTCGCCACGCAGACGATCGCTCCGGACGTGATCCCCGCGGAGCGCGGAGTCCTCGCGATGGAGAGTCTCCGCGCGAGGAGCGCGATCGCCGCCGCGACGGTCGCCGCCGCGACGAGCGAGGTCCACGTGACGCACGAGGTCCACGTGACACCCGAGGTCCACGTGACGCCCGAGGTCCGCGCGACGCCCGAGGTCCCCGCGACGCCCGAGGTCCCCGCGACGCCCGAGGTCCCCGCGACGCCCGAGGTCCCCGCGACGCGCGCGGCTCCGGCAACACACGAGACTCCCACGACACACGCGGCCGCGGCGACGCACGCGGCCCCCGCGACCGCCGAGCGGGCCGCGATGGCGGCGGCTCCCGGGAGGCACGCGAACCGCGAGAGGGATGGGGTCGCCGAGAGAGGCACGGACCGCGGGAGGGCCGCGGGGCCCGGGAGGGCCACACACCCCGGGAGGGACACGGACCCCGCGTGAGACGCGGACCCGGAGACGGACACGGACCCCGGGAGGGTCGCGGACCGGGCGCCGAGCGCGGCCGTGGCCGCGAGCGCCACGGGCGCCCGGCATCCGGCCCGCGCCGGCCTGACGACCGTCGTGTCGTCCCGGCGCGCTGGGCCGCCCACCGCGCGCTCACCGACAGCGCCCGGGGTCGCGTGTTCGCCGAGCGCGTCCTGGCCCGGCTGTTCACCGAGGGGCGCTTCGTCCGGGCCGATCGCGCCCTGGCCACCGCGATCGTGCAGGAGACGCTCCGGCGGCGAGCCGCCCTCGACTACCGGCTCGACGCGATGCTCGCCGAGCGGCTGGACGAGCTGCCGCTCCCGGTCGTCAACGCGCTTCGCATCGGGCTGGTTCAGCTCCTGCACCTGGATCGCGTGCCGCCGCATGCGGCCGTGAACGACTCGGTGACCCTGTGCCGGATCACCGGCCACGTCGAGCAGGTGGGAGTGGTCAACGCGATCCTGCGACGCGCCGCCTCGGGCGACCTGCCGCCCCTGCCCGACGGGGACGACGACGAGTCGATCGCGGTCCGGCACTCGCTGCCCCTCTGGCTCGTGACCCGGTGGCGTCGTTACGGTGACCGGTTCTACGAGGTCGTGGCGGGCGCGAACCGGATCCCCGACCTCGTCCTCCGGGTGGACCGGCGACGCACGAGCGTGGAGGCCGTGCTGGCCGCGCTCGCGACGAAGGGTGTCGACGCGACCCCCGGTCATCTCTCGGCGGACTCGGTGCGCGTGCTCGGCCGGCTGACCCTCGAGGATCTCGGGCCGTTTCGAGAGGGGCTGGCCAGCGTGCAGGACGAGGCCGAATCCCTCGTGGTCGAGCTCGTGGACCCGCTGCCGACCCACCGCGTGCTGGATCTCTGCGCGGCGCCGGGGGGCAAGAGCCTCCACGTGCTCGAGAGGACCGGCGGCGCGGTCGAGCTGATCGCGGTCGAGAAGGAGTTCACCCGGCTGTCCCGGCTGCGCGAGAACCGGTCCCGGCTGGGCATGGCATTCGACGTCGTCTGCGCGGACGGTCGCGAGCTGCCGTTCGACGTCGCGTTCGATCGGGTGCTCGTGGACGCGCCGTGCACGGGCACCGGCGTCCTGGCGCGCCGCGCCGACTCCCGGTGGCGACTCGGCGTTGACGATCCCCGCAAATCGCGCGATCTTCAGCTGGAGCTCCTGGCCAGCGGAGCCGACCGCGTGGCGCTGGGCGGACTGCTCGTCTATGCGGTGTGCAGCATCGAGCCCGAGGAAACCACCGACGTCGTCGAGCGGTTCACCGGACACAACCGGCGCTTCCGGGAGGAGCCGGCCGACACGCTGCCGGCC
Source organism: Candidatus Eiseniibacteriota bacterium (assembly GCA_965224245.1). Lineage (GTDB taxonomy): Bacteria > Eisenbacteria > RBG-16-71-46 > CAZAMP01 > CAZAMP01 > CBDCYW01. The sequence goes on from OZ245046.1 coordinate 835,925, forward strand.
CCCGCGCGCGACGCCGAGGGCCGGCTGCACCTCCTGCCGGGCCAGTACGGGTCGGACGGGGTCTTCGCCGCTCGCTTTCGCCGGATCGAGTAGGCATCTCGGGCCCGGCCGCGACCGGCGGACACACGACAGGACGGACGATCGACCGGAGGGGCGGTCCGGCCGCCAGGAAGAGGACACGCGATGACCCAGCCAGAGCTGGAGCCCAGCTCCGAGCCGGCGGCGGAGCCGGCGGCAAGGCCGATGACGGAGCCGGCCGCGAGGACGCCCCGATGGCGCCGCCTCTCCCGGCCCACGCGCCGGCAGATCGGGCGCGGTGCGCTGCATCTGGTCGCGATCGGCACCGGCGCCGTCGTGGCCGGGCTCCTGATCCACTTCGGGTTCATGCCGCTCGCGGTCGGACACGGGCGCGACATCGTCGTGCCGGACGTGTCCGGGCTGGATCGGGAAGACGCGATCCGGACGCTGGCGGACGAGGGTCTCGCGGCGAAGGTCGTCGCCGAGCGCGTGGATCTCCACAGCGCGCCGGGCACGATCCTCGACCAGGATCCACCGGCCGGCTTTCGGACCCGCGAGGGACGTGCGGTCGGTCTGACCGCGAGCCTGGGACGCGGCGAGGTTCTCGTGCCACCGGTCACCGGCGAGTCGCTTCGTCACACCGAGCTGATGCTCACGCGCGAAGGGCTGCCGATCGGGTTCGTCTCGCGCCGCTACGACTCGACCGACGAGGAGCTCGTGATCGCGACGTCCCCGCCGGCCAACGAGCCGGTGCAACGGGGGCGGCCGATCAACGTCCTGGTCTCCGCCGGTCAGCAGCCCGAGGCGTTCATGATGCCGGACTTCACCGGCGCCGACCCCAACACCGTCTCGCGCGCGCTCCGGCGCGCGGGCTTTCCGGCCGAGGTCGAGTATCCGGCGGACTCCCGCGCGGATGCCCGGGTCGTGGCACAGGAACCGGAGCCCGGTCACCGGATCGTGGCCGGCGACCGCATCAAGCTCATCGTAGGAGATCGGAATGACCGCCGAGCCGACGAGAAAGGCCGCGTTCTGGACGCCCCCCGGCGGCGACCCCGTGGTCGCTCCATCGATTCTGGCCGCTGACTTCGCCGATCTGGCCGCCGCGATCACGGGGGTCGAGGACGCGGGGGTGACGGGACTTCACCTGGACGTGATGGACGGGCACTTCGTGCCCAACATCACGTTCGGACCCGCGCTGGTGGCGGCCGTCGCCGGGCGCACGGACGCGTTCCTGGACTGTCACCTGATGATCGAGGAGCCGCTCCGATACGCCGGGGCGTTCGCCGACGCCGGCGCGGATCTGATCTCGATCCACGCCGAGCTGTTCGAGGATCCCCGGCCGGCGCTGGAGGCCGTCTCGGCCCTCGGGGTCCGGGTGGGCATCGCCATCAACCCCGACACGCCGCTCGAGCGCGTCGCCGGGTGCCTCGACGCGTGCGATCTCCTCGTGGTGATGAGCGTGTTTCCGGGGTTCGGCGGGCAGTCGTTCCGCCCCGAGTCGGTCCCCAAGATCGCCGAGGCCGCGGCCCTCCGGGCCCGCGAGGGGCTGGGGTTCGCGATCGAGGTGGACGGCGGCATCGGGGTCGACAACGCCCGGCTCGTCGCCGACGCGGGCGCGGACGTGCTCGTGGCCGGGAGCGCCGTGTTCGGCGCCCCCGACCCGACCGCGGCGGTGGTCGCGATCGCCGGAGCCGGGGCGGGCGTGACCGGCTGAGCCCCCCGGCGGCCCGTCCCGGATCGCCGAAAGCGCTTTACCCAGGCGCGGTTCGGGCTTACACTCGTCGCCCTTTGGCCCGGAGGGCCGATCCACGTCCAGTTCGCGAGGATCCATGTTCGAGCAGCTGACCGAGAAACTCGACGCCACGTTCCGCAAGCTGAGCGGCCGGGGGACCCTGTCGGAGTCCAACGTCAAGGAAGGGCTCCGGGACGTCCGGCGTGCGCTCCTCGAGGCCGACGTGCACTTCGGGGTGGCCAAGGCGTTCATCAAGCGCGTCGAGGAGAAGGCGATCGGTCAGGACGTCCTCAAGGGGATCAATCCGTCTCAGCAGGTCGTGAAGATCGTGCACGACGAGCTCGTCACGCTGATGGGTGGCGAGCAGCGCCGGCTTCGCCGGGCCCCGACGCCGCCGTCGGTCGTGATGATCGTCGGTCTCCAGGGCTCCGGGAAGACGTCGTTCTGCGGCAAGCTCGCCGTCCATCTTCGCAAGTCCAAGCAGCGGGTCATGATGGCGGCGTGCGACGTCTATCGCCCCGCGGCCATCGACCAGCTGGAGACGGTCGGGCGCGAGATCGACGTTCCGGTCTACGCCGATCGCGAGACCCCCGACGTGGTGGCCATCGCGAAGGCCGCGTTCGCCGCCGCGCGAGACAAGGCGGCCGACTATCTGATCCTCGACACCGCCGGTCGCCTCCACGTCGACGAGATGAAGATGGACGAGCTCGCGCGGCTCCGCGACGCGCTGACGCCGTCCGACACGCTCCTGGTCGTGGACGGCATGACCGGCCAGGACGCGGTGCGCATCGGCGAGTCGTTCCAGGAGAAGCTGGGCTTCGACGCGATCGTGCTGACCAAGATGGACGGTGACGCCCGGGGCGGCGCGGCGCTCTCGGTGCGCGAGGTCACCGGCAAGCCCATCGTGTTCCTCGGCAACGGCGAGAAGCCCTCGGACATCCTCGAGTTCCATCCCGATCGGATGGCCTCGCGCATCCTGGGCATGGGCGACATTCTCGGTCTGGTCGAGAAGGCGCAGGAGCAGTTCGACGAGAAGGAGGCCGCGGCGCTGGAGCGGAAGATCCGCAAGAGCCAGTTCACGCTGCAGGACTTCCTGAGCCAGCTCCGCATGATCCAGAAGATGGGACCGATCGAGGACCTCCTCAAGCACATCCCCGGCGTCGGGGCGCAGATCAAGGACCTGAAGATCGACCCGAAGGAGCTCAAGCGCATCGAGGCCATCATCCTGTCGATGACGCCCGGCGAGCGCGACAATCCCAAGGTCATCGACGCGTCGCGCCGCCGGCGGATCAGCGCCGGCAGCGGCACGAGCGTCCAGCAGGTCAATCAGCTGCTCAAGCAGTTCAAAGAGATGAACAAGATGATGAAGCAAGTATCCAAACTCTCGAAAGGCCGCCGGCCGAGGATGCCGTTCGCGGTCTGATCACCTAGGAGGTGAGGATTGTCAGTCAAGATCCGGCTTCTGCGTTCGGGTCAGAAGCACCGCCCGTTCTACAAGGTCGTCGTCGCCGACTCGCGCGCGCCGCGTGACGGTCGGTTCATCGAGATGCTCGGGTACTACGACCCGGTACCGACGACGGGCCTGTTGAAGATCGACACCGAGCGGGTCAAGCACTGGGTCGATCGCGGTGCGACCGCCACCGACACCGTGCGCGCGTTGATCAAGAAGTCCGGGAGCTGGCCGACCGCCGACGACGTCGCGACGAAGGCACGTGAGAAGCGCTCGAAGGCGATCGAAGAGGCCAACCGTCTGGCGCCTCGCAAGCCCGAGGCTGCGCCGGCGAAGACCGAGGGCCCGAAGCCGGCCGGGAAGCCCGCCGGGAAGGCCGCGGCTCCCAAGGCGGACGCCCCGAAGGCCAAGGCGGCTGCCCCGAAGGCCGACGCTGCGCCGAAGGCCGACACCGCGCCGAAGCCCGCCGCCGCCCCGAAGGCCGACACCGCGCCGAAGGCCGCCGCCGCGCCGAAGGCCGACACCGCGCCGAAGGCCGACGCCGCGCCGAAGGCCGACGCCGCGCCGAAGGCCGACGCCGCGCCGAAGGCCGACGCCGCGCCGAAGGCCGACGCCGCGCCGAAGGCCGACGCCGCGCCGAAGGCCGACGCCGCGCCGAAGGCCGACGCCGCGCCGACGGCGGCCGACGCCGAGGCGAAGCCCGACGCCCCCGAGAAGAAGGACTAGCGCGAACCGATGCGAGAGTTCATCGAGTACGTCGTTCGCTCGCTCGTCGAGCAGCCGGACGACGTCGCCGTCATCGAGAAGCCCGGCGATCGAGCCACGGTGTTCGAGCTGGCCGTGCACCCGGACGATCGTGGCCGCATCATCGGCAAGTCCGGGCAGACGATTCACGCGCTGCGCAGCCTCGTATCCGCCGCGGCCACGCTGAAGGGCGTGAACGCGACCGTCGACGTCGCCGAGTAGTCGTCGAACGACCGTGGCTCCGGACGATCTCGTGGCCCTCGCGCGCGTCGGGCGCGCGAGAGGTCTCCGCGGTGACGTGATACTCCGGGGCGATCCCGACGCCCTGGCGCTCATCACCGACGGCGCCGAGCTGACGCTCGTCCGGGACGGCGAGCGGCGCGACGTCGTCGCGCAGCACTGTCGCGACGTCAAGGACGGCGTGTCCGTGCGCTTCGACGGCATCACCGACCGCACGGCGGCCGAGAGCCTGCGGGACATGCGGGTGGCCGTGGAGCGCGATCGGCTGCCCGAGCCCAGTGTCGACTGGTTCTTGTTCGAGCTGATCCAGGACTACGACGTGGTCACGACCGCGAACGAGCCGGTGGGCCGCGTGGCCGACCGGATCCGCACGCCGGCCCAGGACGTCCTCGTCGTACGCGCCGGTGATCGCGAGGTGCTCGTCCCGGCGGTGCCGGCGATCCTGGTGTCGATCGACGCGGACGCGCGGCGGCTCGTCATCGAGCCCGTACCGGGCCTCCTGGACCTCAACGCGTAACGAGCGACGGCGATGCACGTTTCCATCCTGACCGCGTTCCCAAGGATGTTCGAGGGCCCGTTCGCCGAGGGCATCATCCGGATCGCGCGCGAGGGCGGACAGCTCACGGTGGAGACGATCGACTACCGGGAGTTCACGAGCGATCGACATCGGACGATCGACGACGCGCCGTTCGGCGGGGGGCCGGGCATGATCCTGAAGCCAGAGCCCATCGCGGCGGGCCTGGAGCGTGCCGATCACGCGAGCGGGGGCCGCGCGCATCGCATCCTGCTCGGCCCGAGCGGCGATCGATTCGATCAGGCCACCGCCCGCGAGCTCGCCGGCCTGGAGCGGATCGCGCTCGTCACCGGGCGCTACAAGGACGTGGACGACCGGGTCAGGGGGCTCGTCGACCGGGAGCTCTCGATCGGGGACTATGTCCTTTCAGGAGGCGAACTTCCGGCGATGGTCGTCGTGGATGCGGTGGCCCGTCTGTTGCCGGGGGTGGTCGGCGACGAGGCCTCGGTCGACTCCGATTCTTTTGAGTATGGCCGACTGGACGCGCCGTACTATACTCGCCCGTCCGAATTCGCCGGGCGCGACGTGCCCGGCGTCTTGCGCTCGGGACATCATGCCCGGGTCGCCGAGTGGCGACGCAAGGAAGCGCTCAGGCGCACGCTCGTGTGGCGGCCGGATCTGTTCGACACGAATCCGATCACCGAGGACGAGCGACGTCTCCTGCGCGAGATCCAGCGCGAGCTGAACACGCGCATCGACGAGGTCGCCGGCTCCGGCGGCGCCGGAACCGACAGAGGGTAGAACGATGGAGAACATTCGACGCATCGAGGCGCCCCACCTCAGAAGCGACCTGCCGAGCTTCCGATCCGGGGACACCGTGCGCGTTCACGTGAACGTGGTCGAGGGCGACAAGAAGCGCATCCAGGTCTTCCAGGGCGTGGTCATCGGCCGCCGCGGCGGCGGCGCCAGCGAGACGTTCATGGTTCGCAAGGTCACTGACGGCGTGGGTGTCGAGCGCATCTTCCCGTTGCACTCGCCCAGCATCGACAAGGTCGAGGTGGTTCAGCGCGGCAAGGTGCGGCGCGCGAAGCTCTTCTATCTCCGCGAGCGCACCGGCAAGCACGCCCGCATCAAGGCCCTCCGCGAGAAGTAGACCCGCCCCCGGAGGCGCAGTGCCGCGAACGCGCCGACGAACGCGGGCCCCGGGGCGCCGCCGCGAACGCCTCTGGCGCGAGCGCGGCGCCCGGCGAGTGGCCGGCATCGACGAGGCCGGCCGGGGACCGCTCGCCGGTCCCGTGGTGGCCGCCGCCGTCGTGCTCCCCGAGGACGTCACCCTCCGCGGCGTCCGCGACTCGAAGCTTCTCCCCGACGACCGGCTCGAGACGCTCTTCGCGCGCGTCGTGGACCGCGCCGAGGCCGTGTCCTGGTGCGCGGCCGGGCCGAGCCTCATCGACCGGGTCAACATCCTGCGTGCGAGCCACGTGGCCATGCGCGTGGCCGTGGACGACCTCCCGGTGCGTCCCGACGTCGCGCTGATCGACGGTCACCTGACGCCCGACGTGGGGTGCCAGGCGGAGTGCGTCGTCAAGGGGGACATGACCGAGCTCGTGATCGCGTGCGCGTCGATCGTGGCCAAGGTGGTCCGCGATCGGATGATGGCCCTCTACGACGCGGTGTACGCGGGATATGGCTTCGCGCGCCACCACGGGTACCCGACGCCCGAGCACCTCGCGGCGATCGACCGGCTGGGGGCGTGCCCGATCCATCGGTACTCGTTCGCCCCGGTGGCCCAGGCCAGGCTGATGCTGTGAGTCGCTCGGATCACTGGCGGCAATACCCGGGTACACTCGGTTGCACCCGGGTACACTCGGTGACAGCACCGTTCGTCACGTGTGTCATGGAGCGGGGAGGAGCTGACCGTGCATCGTTGCGTCGACGTGACGCTGATCGTGGATCACCGACGCCCCTTTACCCGGGGCCTCATGGAGCTGGCGGAGATGCTGGTGCACGCGGCCCGCGATCTCGGCTTGGAGTCCGAGCTGCTGACGAACGCGTTCAGTCGACGAGGCCCGACGATCCTCCTCGGCTCCATCGGTTGGCCCGCTGGCCCATCATCCGGTCATCCGGTCATCCGGTCATCCGATCATCCGGTCATCCGGTCATCCGGTCATCTTGTACCAGCTCGAGCAGCTCTCGGACCGCGAGGGTTGGCTTTCGCCTGCGCGTCTGGAACTCATGAAGCAAGCTGATCACGTCTGGGATTACTCCCCATTGAACTGCGCATTCCCGGAACAGACAGGCGTCTCGGCCGTGCACGTTCCGATCGGGTACTCGTCCGCGCTGGAGCGGTTGCCACACGATGTTGCCAAGGACATCGACGTGCTCTTCTACGGATCGATCAACGCGCGACGATCGCGAATCCTGAGAGCGCTCTCGGAGCGCCACCGGGTGGAGACGCTGCCGTACCTCTCGCTGGTCGATCGGTGTCGGTACTTCCTGGAGCGCGACGACGAGCGCGATCAACTGGCCGAGGACAACTGGCGGACGTGTTCGCGAGAGTCCATGATCGCGAACGTCGAGCGAGGTCTGATGGCCAGCGGCATCCTGGATCACGGCTGAGCTGGACAGATCGCACGAGCGAGCCCCTCGAGACTCCCCGCGACGACGCTCTCTCCCGGATCGGACTCGCATTGCTGGACACGACCACCAGCGGCCGTCTCGGCGAGACGATCGCCGCCACGTACCTGGAGCTCGCGGGGTATCGCATCCGGCGCCGGAACGTGCGCTTCGGACCGCGGGAGATCGACCTCGTGGTGACGCGCGAGCGCGAGCTCGTGTTCGTCGAGGTCAAGCTCCGATCGAGCGATCGCTTCGGCGGCGCGATGGGCGCGCTGACCTGGCGCAAGCGCCGCGAGCTGTGGCGGGTCTTCGGGCCCCTCTTCGGCGAGCTGCGCCGCCGCGACTGGCACCCCCGGATCGACTTCATCGCGATCGAGCGACAGCGCGGCGGCGTGATGGGACTGACGCTCCGCCACTTCCCGAACGTCGTGGGATCGGGGGCCCGCATCGCCGGCTGACGCCCGCGTCGTCGGGTCGGTGACCGCGCCCCGGGTCGCGCGCCCCTTCAGCGGTAGAGGGACTTGAGCCCCGTCCAGCTCTCCCGCGTCACCGGCGTGGACTCGCAGAACCCGCCGGCGCCGATGTCGCCGCAGGGGAAGTCGTACGGGTGATGCCCCGCCGCGCACGGTGACCACGGCCACAGGTCCACCCGGCGTATGAACGTGTCGCACACCAGCGGATCCTCGGAGAAGTTGCCGAGGACGTCCAGGTACTCCTCGACGGTGGTCCAGTCGCCGCCCGCGTTGCCCCAGAAGTCCGAGCAGTAGATCTCGCCGATCTCGCCGCCGTCGACCACGATCGCCGATCCGGTGCCCTCGGTGATGAGCGTCCGGCTGATCGACGTCGTGCCGCCGAGCAGATGGATCGCGGCCGCGTCGGCATCCTCGGCGACGCGGTAGAACGTGCAGTGCTGGATCATCACGTCGCCGCTCAGGACGGTGATCGTGGTCTGGTCGTTTTGCCGGAAGAAGCAGCCGTCGAACGTGACCGTGGAGCCGTCGATCTTGATCACGTCATCGAAGACGGCCCCATGGTGCGCGAAGTCGATGAAGTCGAACCGGGCCGTCGAGTCGTGGAGGTAGATCGCGTCGACGGCATTCTGGTAGATGCGCCCGTCCTCGACGTCGAGGATCGAGTTCGTGGCATAGATGGCCGAGCCGAAGCCGGTCGTCGGGAGAACGTTGTCACGGAGGATCACCCGCCGGAGCGTGCAGGCGGCGTTCTCGAAGTAGAAGGCCGAGCCGTATTGCGCGCGGCAGATGGCGACCTCGACGTCCTCTAACGTGGGCGAGGAGTCCTTCACGTAGAACGCGCCCCCGCGTGCCGACGAGCCCGGCTGAGAGGCGCGTCTCACCCGGATCCGCCGGATGAGTGTGTCGGGGCCTTCTCCCCGATCGATCACGAACGCGCGAGCGTCGGCGTCCGGATAGCCGCACAGAATGTCCGAGGGGCTGCCCTCGATCGTGATCGCCTTCCCGGAGAGATCGACGTCGCAGTTCCCCGGTCCTTCGAACGTTCCGCCTCCCAGCAGCACGACGTCGCCGTCCACCGCGGCGTTCACCGCGGCCTGGATCGTGGGCTGGTCCCCGGTGCCGTCGGGCAGGACGAGGATCGTGGTCGCCGAAGCGTCGGAGGAGAAAAGTCCCGCGGTGAGCGTGAGTACGGCGACACGCCCGACCGGTGCGAGTGGCGAGTTCATCGACGCCTCCTCGGCGTTACGAGCTCGCCCCCGCCCGCGAGCTACATGTTGCGTCGGTACTGCCCGCCGACCTCGTACAGCGCGTTAGAGATCTGACCGAGCGACGCCACCTTCACCGCCTCCATCAACGATGCGAACAGATTCCCGCCCGTCACGGCGGCGCGCTGGAGCTCGGCCAGCGCCGCCGGTGCCCGGTCGGCGTTCCGCGCGTGGAACGCATCGCGGGATGCGATCGCATACTCCTTCTCCTCGGTCGTGGAGCGGATGATCTCCCCGGGGAGGATCGTCGGAGACCCCTTGGAGTCGAGAAACGTGTTCACGCCGATGATGGGCAGCTTGCCCGTGTGCTTGAGCTGCTCGTAATAGAGCGACTCGTCCTGGATCTTCCCGCGCTGGTACATGCGCTCCATCGCGCCGAGGACGCCGCCCCGCTCGGAGAGCGAGCGGAACTCCTTCAGCACGGCCTCCTCGACGAGGTCGGTCAGCTCCTCGATGATGAACGAGCCCTGAAGCGGGTTCTCGTTCTTGTTGAGCCCGAGCTCCTTGTTGATGATGAGCTGGATGGCCATCGCCCGGCGGACGCTCTCCTCGGTGGGCGTCGTGATCGCCTCGTCGTAGGCGTTCGTGTGGAGCGAGTTGCAGTTGTCGTAGAGCGCGTACAGCGCCTGGAGCGTGGTCCGGATGTCGTTGAACCCGATCTCCTGCGCGTGGAGGCTCCGGCCCGACGTCTGGACGTGGTACTTGAGCTTCTGCGAGCGCTCGTTCCCGCCGTACTTGCGCCTGATCGCCTTGGCCCAGATCCGGCGCGCCACGCGCCCGATCACCGAGTACTCGGGGTCGATGCCGTTGGAGAAGAAGAACGACAGGTTGGGCGCGAAGTCGTCGATGTGCATGCCCCGCGACAGGTAGTACTCGACGTACGTGAACCCGTTGGCCAGCGTGAACGCGAGCTGGGTGATCGGGTTCGCTCCGGCCTCGGCGATGTGATAGCCCGAGATCGACACCGAGTAGAAGTTCCGCACGTCGTGCTCGATGAAGTACTCTTGGATGTCGCCCATCATCCGCAGCGCGAACTCCGTGGAGAAGATGCACGTGTTCTGGGCCTGGTCCTCCTTCAGGATGTCGGCCTGCACGGTACCGCGCACGCGCGAGAGGGCGCGGGCGCGAAGCTCGGCGTAGACGTCGGCCGGCAGCACCTCGTCGCCCGAGACGCCGAGCAGCATCAGGCCCCGTCCGTCGTTGCCCTCGGGCAGATCGCCCTGGTAGGTCGGGCGTGCCACGCCGAGCTCGCGGTAGCGCGCGTCGATCTTCGCCTGGACGTCGGCCTCGAGACCGTTCTCGCGGATGTGGCGCTCGCACTGCTGATCGATGGCCGCGTTCATGAAGAACGCCAGCAACATCGGGGCCGGGCCGTTGATCGTCATCGAGACCGACGTCGTCGGATCGGCCAGGTCGAAGCCCGAGTAGAGCTTCTTCGCGTCGTCCACGGTGGCGATGCTGACGCCCGAGTTGCCCACCTTGCCGTAGATGTCCGGACGGTGGTCGGGATTCTCCCCGTACAGCGTGACCGAATCGAACGCGGTGGAGAGCCGCTTGGCCGGCATGCCGGCCGAGACGTAGTGGAACCGCCGGTTGGTGCGCTCGGGGCCCCCCTCCCCGGCGAACATGCGCGCCGGATCCTCGCCCTGGCGCTTGAGCGGGAAGACGCCGGCCGCGTACGGGAAGTGCCCTGGCGCGTTCTCGGTCAGGATCCACCGGAGGACGTCGCCCCAGTCCTCGTAGCGGGGGAGCGCGACCTTCGGGATCCGGGTGTGAGAGAGCGACTCGGTGTAGAGGTCCTGCTCGATGACCTTGTCGCGCACGCGGAACTGGTACGTGTCGGCGCGGTACCGGGCCAGCGTCTTCGGCCAGTCCGCCAGCGCCGTCCGGCAGTCGGGATCCAGGCGGGCCTCGATCTCGTGGTACAGCGTGACCAGGTCGCGGAGGTACTCCGGCTCCTCGGTGACGTGCTCCACCGCGCGGATGACGCCACCGCCCGATCGCTCCACGTCGCGATCGTCGACGGTCACGGCGCGGATGCCCGCGCGCTCGCGGAGCAGCGTGATCGTCCCGTGGAGCTGGTAGAGCTGCCGGGCCAGCGCGACCTGCTCGTCGACGAACGCGTCGTAGGTGGCCGAGCTCTCGGCGATCTCGGCCAGGTAGCGCACGCGCTCGGGGGGCACGATGACGGCCTTGTCGTGAGGGTCGGTCGCGAGATCCAGCGTGCTCTCGAACGCGGCCCCGGTGGCGGCGTCCATCGCGGCCATGATCGCCTCGTAGAGCCGGTTCGTGCCCGGGTCGTTGAACTGCGAGGCGATCGTGCCGTGGATCGGGAGCGCCTCGTCGTCCACGTCGAAGCGGGCGTGATTGCGCTTGTACTGCTTGCGCACGTCCCGGAGCGCGTCCAGGGATCCGCGCTTGTCGAACTTGTTGATCGCGATCATGTCGGCGAAGTCGAGCATGTCGATCTTCTCGAGCTGGGTCGCCGCGCCGTACTCGGCCGTCATCACGTAGAGCGACACGTCCGAGTGCTCTGTGATCGACGTGTCGGACTGGCCGATGCCCGACGTCTCGACGATCACGAGGTCGTACCCCGCGGCCTTGACGATGTCGATCGCGTCCTGCACGTGCGCCGAGAGGGCGAGGTTGGCCTGTCGCGTGGCCAGCGAGCGCATGTACACGCGTGGGTTCTGGATCGCGTTCATGCGGATGCGATCGCCGAGGAGGGCGCCTCCGGTACGGCGCTTGGAGGGATCGATCGAGATGATCGCGATCGTCTTGTCGGGAAAGTCGAGGAGATACCGCCGGACGAGCTCGTCAACGAGCGACGACTTTCCCGAGCCGCCGGTACCGGTGATGCCGAGCACGGGCACGTCGCGCGCGGCGGCCAGCGCGCGGAGATCGCCGTGCACGGCCTTGGTCTCGTCGGGGTAGTTCTCGGCCACCGAGATGAGCTCGGCAATGGACTTGGGCTCCTCGACCGACAGGCCGCGCAGGTCCCCGTTGAGCGGTGGCGTCTTCGTGGGGAAGTCGCAGCGGGAGAGGAGGTCGTCGATCATGCCCTGGAGCCCCATCTCCCGTCCGTCGTCGGGGGAGTACAGGCGCTCGACACCGTATGCGTGAAGCTCCTCGATCTCGGACGGCAGGATCGTGCCCCCGCCGCCGCCGAAGACCTTGATGTCGGCGCCGCGCTCGCGCAGGAGATCGACCATGTACTTGAAGTACTCGACGTGGCCGCCCTGGTACGACGTGACGGCGATGCCCTGCGCATCCTCCTGGATCGCGCAGTCGACGATCTCGGCCACCGAGCGGTTGTGTCCCAGGTGGATGACCTCGGCGCCGGACGCCTGGATGATGCGCCGCATGATGTTGATCGCGGCGTCGTGGCCGTCGAAGAGGGACGCGGCGGTGACGATCCGGACGTGATGTCGGAGCTTCGGCGCGGTCCTCGGCGTGGCCGGTGGTGCGGTCATTCGGCGATCCTCTCGCGGCACGAGCCTCGGGGGGCGTGCGGGGGGTCCGCAGTGCGACGCGGCGGCTTCCGCGGGCGGCGCATCGGCGGAGCGTCTCCGGATGGACGCTACAGAAGGCGCCCCGATCGCGTCAAGTCATTGCCGCGCACCGCGCTGTCAGCGTCCGCGCGGCGCGCGGTCCTGGCCCGCACATCGCGCGGTGGGTGCCCGGCCACCCCGCGGTCGGCTCCGGTGGAAATCGCCGGCCGGCCCGGGCGGCCCCGGGGTCGAGCGGCGGGTCGGCGGCGCTCACGGCGACCGGCCCGCCGCCGGTACCGCCGCGCGACGGTGCCCTTCGGGGTCGGGGAGGGGTCGCCCGTGCGCGGGCGGTCTGGGCCAGGGGCGTCGTAACCCCCTGTCTCAGAACGCGTTGCAATCTCGTTCGATTTGACACCGGCCGGGTGCGGTGATACTCTACCCCGCTTGTGTCCGTGCCGCCGCTTCCGGCCGAGAGCGTGGCGTGGCCGCGAGCGTCGATGTCGAATCGGACCGAGCCGGCCCCCGACGCGAGAGCGGCCGCTCGTTCGCCCCAAACCCGACGTAACCGAGGTTCCAACATGCACCTGGCGCTCACCGAGCAGCACGCCATGATCAAGAGCATGGTCCGCGAGTTCTGCGAGAAGGAGATCGCGCCACGGGCCGCGGAGATCGACCGCGAGAGCCGCTTCCCGATCGAGAACTTCCGCGGCCTGGCGGAGCTGGGTCTGATGGGTATTCCCTACCCCGAGGAGTACGGTGGCGGCGGGGCCGACACGCTCAGCTACATCGTGGCCGCCGAGGAGATTGCGCGGGTGTGCGGATCGACGTGCCTCAGCTACGTCGCGCACGTCTCGCTGGGCACCGCGCCCATCGTCAACGACGGGACCGACGAGCAGAAGCGGCGCTGGCTGCCCTCGCTGTGCTCGGGCGAGACGCTGGGGGCGTTCGCGCTCACCGAGCCCAACGCGGGATCGGACGCGTCGGGCACGCAGACGACCGCCCGCCTCGACGGCGATCACTACGTCGTCAACGGCCAGAAGATCTACTGCACCAACGGCCAGATCGCGGGCACCGTGGTGTTCACCGCGCTCACCGACAAGACGGCCGGATACAAGGGGATCAGCGCGTTCGTGGTCGAGAAGGGGACGCCGGGCTTCACGTACGGCACCAACGAGGACAAGATCGGATGCCGCGGCTCGGAGACGGCCGTGCTGTTCTTCGAGAACTGCAGGATCCCGGTCGAGAACCGCGTCGGCGCCGAGGGTGACGGCTATCGGAACTTCCTCAAGACGCTCGACGGCGGCCGGATCTCGATCGGCGCGATGGCCCTCGGGCTGGCGCAGGGCGCGTTCGAGGCGGCCATCCGGTACTCGACTGAGCGCGTGCAGTTCGGCAAGCCGATCAACTCGTTCCAGCTCGTGCAGGCGCACCTCGCGAACATGGGTACCGAGATCGAGGCCGCGCGCCACATGGTTTACGACGCCGCCGTCCGCAAGGACCGCGGCCTTCCGTTCAAGAAGGAGGGCGCGATGGCCAAGCTGTTCGCGTCCGAGGTGTCCCAGCGGGTCTGCAACGCGGCGCTCCAGGTCTTCGGCGGCATGGGCTACACGAAGGACGCCCCGGTCGAGCGCTTCCTCCGCGACGCGAAGCTCACCGAGATCGGCGAGGGCACGTCCGAGATTCAACGGCTGGTGATCGCTCGCCAGCTCCTCAAGGAGTACGAACATGTCTGAGAACGACGCGGTCATCCTGAGCGCGTGCCGGACGCCCATCGGCAAGATGATGGGTGGACTGGCCTCGTTCGAAGCCACCGAGCTCGGCGCCATGGTCATCCGCGAGGCGGTCTCGCGCGCAGGCATCGACCCGAACGACGTCGACGAGTGCGTGATGGGACACGTGCTCCAGGGCGGCGCCGGACAGGCGCCGGCCACCCAGGCCGCGCTCGGCGGCGGGCTCGGCGAGACGACGTCCTGCCTGACCGTCAACAAGGTCTGTGGCTCCAGCCTCATGGCGGCGATCCTGACCGCCCAGCACATCAAGCTGGGCGACGCGAGCCTGATGGTGGCGGGGGGCATGGAGTCCATGACGCGCGCGCCGTACTTCCTGTCGAAGGCCCGCGAGGGCTTTCGCATGGGGCACGGCGAGATCAAGGACCTGATGATCCACGACGGCCTCTGGTGTCCCACCGAGGACTGGCACATGGGCAGCGCGGCCGAGCACATCGCCGAGAAGTTCGGCGTGACCCGCGCGATGCAGGACGAGTTCGCCGCCGGCAGTCACCAGAAGGCGCTGGCCGCCCAGGAGGCGGGCAAGTTCAAAGGCGAGATCGTTCCGGTGTCGGTCCCGCAGCGGAAGAAGGACCCGATCCTCTTCGACACCGACGAGGGCCCGCGTCCCGGCACCAGCGTGGAGTCGCTGTCCGGGCTGAAGCCGATCTTCAAGAAGGACGGCTCGGTGACCGCGGGCAACGCGCCCGGCATCAACGACGGTGCCAGCGCCCTCGTGATCGCGTCGCGCAAGAAGGCCGAGTCGATGGGCAAGAAGCCGATGGCGCGCATCGTCGGCTACGCCATGGCCGCCCTCGCGCCCAAGGAGCTCTTCTACACCCCGGTGGTGGCGGTGCGGAAGCTGAACGAGCGCATGAGCGTGGACATCGGACACTGGGACCTGATCGAGGCCAACGAGGCGTTCAGCGCCCAGGCGCTGGCCGACGGCAACGAGCTCGGATGGGACTGGGACCGCGTGAACGTGAACGGCGGCGCGGTGGCGCTGGGCCATCCGATCGGCGCGTCCGGCGCGCGCATCCTGACCACGCTGCTCTACGCGATGAAGGACCGTGGCGCGAAGACCGGCATGGCCACGATGTGCCTCGGCGGCGGCGGAGCGGTGGCCCTCGGCGTGGAGGCGGAGTAGGACCATGGCACACGACAACGTGATCGTCATCGGGGCGGGCACGATGGGCAACGGCATCGCGCAGGTGTGCGCGACGTCCGGACGCACCGTCACGCTCGTCGACACGTCCGAGGCGGCGCTGGAGCGCGCCATGGCGACGATCGACAAGAACCTCGGGCGCATGGTCAAGAAGGAGAAGATCAGCGAGGCCGACGCCAAGGCGGCGACGGCCCGCATCACGACCGCGACCGACGCGGCCGCGGCCGGGTCGGCGTCCATCGCGATCGAGGCGATATTCGAGAACGCCGACATCAAGAAGAAGATCCACGCCGACCTGGACGCCCGTCTGCCCGAGGACGCGATCCTGGCCAGCAACACGTCCTCGATCTCGATCACCGAGCTGGCGGCGGCCACGAACCGTCCCGACCGGTTCATCGGCATGCACTTCTTCAATCCGGTCCCGGTGATGAAGCTGGTGGAGGTGATTCGCGGGCTCTCCACGTCCGACGAGACGACCCGGGCGGTCATGAGCATGGCCACCGATCTCGGCAAGACCCCGGTCGAGGTGAACGACTTCGCCGGGTTCGTGTCGAACCGGGTGCTGATGCCGATGATCAACGAGGCGATCTACGCGCTGATGGAGGGCGTGGCCACCGCCGAGGCGATCGACACCGTCATGAAGCTCGGCATGGCGCATCCGATGGGCCCGTTGACCCTGGCCGACTTCATCGGCCTCGATGTGTGCCTCGACATCATGAGCGTGCTCCATCGCGAGCTCGGCGATCCGAAGTACCGCCCGTGTCCGCTGCTTCGCAAGAAGGTGGCCGCCGGGCACCTCGGCCGGAAGAGCGGCGTCGGGTTCTACGACTACCGCGAGAGCTGAGCATGTTCGAGCTGACCGACGACCAGCGCATGCTCAAGGACATGATCCGCGAGTTCTGCGAGAAGGAGATTGCGCCCCACGCAAAGGCCTGGGACGAGGCCGAGGAGACGCCGACCGACGTGATCCACAAGCTCGCCGATCTCGGGCTGTGGGGCATGCAGATCCCCGAGGAGTACGGCGGCGCGGGGCTGCCGTTCCCGTCGTTCATGATCGCCGTCGAGGAGCTCTCGCGCTGGTCGGCCTCGGTGGCGATCGCGGTCTGCGTGCACAACTCGGTCGGATCGGGACCGCTTCTCCTGTACGGATCGGACGAGCAGAAGGCGCGGTTCCTGCCCGAGCTGGCCACGTCGAAGCTCGCGTGCTTCTGCCTGACCGAGCCCAACGCGGGCTCCGACGCGGGCGCCCTGCTCTCGACGGCCGTGCTCGAGGGCGACACGTACGTCCTGAACGGCGTGAAGATCTACGTGACGAACGGCGACATCGCCGACTACTTCATGGTGTTCGCGAAGACCGACCCCGACGCGGGCAAGAAGGGCATCTCGGCGTTCATTCTCGATCGCGACACGCCCGGGCTCAGCCTCGGCACCAAGGAGAAGAAGATGGGGCTCAAGGCGTCGGGCACGATGGAGGTGCTCCTGGAGGACGCCGAGGTCCCCGCCGATCGCCTCGTCGGGCCGGAAGGGCGGGGGTTCCGGGTCGCACTCAGCTCGCTGGACGGCGGACGGATCGGGGTCGGCGCGCAGGCGCACGGGGTCGCCCGGGCGGCCTACGAGGAGGCGCGGCGCTACGTCACCGAGCGTGAGGCGTTCGGCCGGACGCTGGCCCACTTCCAGGGAATCCAGTGGAAGCTGGCCGACATGGCGCTCCAGATGGACGCGGCGTGGCTGTTGATCATGCGCGCGGCTCACCTGAAGGACGCCGGGCATCGCGTCACCAAGGAGGCGGCGATGGCCAAGCTCCATGCCAGCGAGATGGCCCAGCGCGTGGCGTCGGAAGCGCTTCAGATTCACGGCGGATACGGCTACATTCGCGACTATGCGGTCGAGCGCTACTACCGCGATGCCCGGGTGATGGCGCTCTACGAGGGAACGAGCGAGATCCAGCGCCACGTCATCGCGCGAGAGCTCTTGCGCGACTGAGACGCCGCCGCCGCGCCGGCGACCGCCACGCCGGCGGGCACTGCGGACGGGCGAACCGCGGGGCGGGGTGTACCGCCCGACACCGACGTGGTCCTGGATGCGCGCACGGAAGCGTCACCAACGGTGGGAGGTCAGGTGTGATGAGGCTACGGACGGTCTCGCTATGGCTCGCCTTCGCGGTGCTCCCGCTGACCTCGGCGGTCGGCGAGGCGCGCTTCGGTCCCCGGGTGGGGCTCACGGTGGATCCGGATCAGGTCCACTTCGGGGCTCACGCCGTGGTCTCGCTGGCCGACGCGTCTCTGCGGTTCCATCCCAACTTCGAGATCGGGCTCGGTGACGACGTGACGCTGATCTCGATGAACGCGAACCTCGCGTACCGGTTCTCGCCCTCGGCGTGGCGACCGTTCCTCGGCGGCGAGATCGGGATCATCCGCTACGAGGCCGACTTCTACGACGACACGGACATCGGCGTGAGCCTCGTCGGAGGGTTCGAGCGCTCGTCGGAAGCGCTGTTCTTCGAGGCCAGGGTGGGCCTCGCCGACGCCCCCGACGTGAAGGTCACGGTGGGCTGGGTGCTCTGATTCGCCGAGGCCGGCGCAGCGAGCGAGGATGTCGCGCCGACCGGTTGCGCCGCCGGCTCGGGCCGTCTCGCCGGCCCGCTCGGGGGACGCGTCCCCACGGAGTCATCTCAGTGCCCGGCGGAGATCGCCGGCCAGCGCGCCACGCCGACCGACTCGCACGTCTCCGAGCTCGAGCCACGCGGCGAACCGACGCAGCTCGGCGGCCAGCGTGCCGGCGACGCGCCCGCGATCCGGGTCCGCCTCGACGAACGCCCCGCGCACGAGAAGTGTCCCCGTCGCCCGGTCGGCCTTCAGGTCGACGCGGGCGACCAGCTCACCGTCGAGGAGGAACGGGAACACGTAGTACCCGAACTTCCGCCTGGGCTCGGGGACGTAGATCTCGATGCGGTAGTGGAAGCCGAAGAGCCGCTCCGTTCGCGGGCGGCACCAGATCAACGGATCGAACGGACACAGGAGCGTCCCGCCCCGGATCGTTCGGGGGCAGGTGGCCCCCGGATCGAGATACACCGGACCGGTCCAGCCGTCCACGTCGACCTCCTCGATCTCGCCGGCCGCCGCCAGCTCGGCGAGGATCGGGCGGGCCACCGGGGTCCGGATCCGGTAGTAGTCGGCCAGATCGGCGACGGTGCCGATGCCGTGGTGGCGCACCGCCAGTCGCAAGAGCTCGCGCTGAGCGTCCGCGGCGGGCACGGCCGACCCGTTCAGCAGTGGCGCCGGGATCACGCGGTCGGGCACGTCGTAGAAGCGGGTGAAGTTCTCGCGCCGGGCCACCGTGACGTCACCCGTCATGAAGTGCCACTCCAGCGCGGCCTTGCCGCGGCTGTATCCCCACCACGGTCCCGTGCGCCCACCGGGATCGGAGAGGCCCCCTGCGGTGAGTGGGCCCACGCGGCGCACCTCGTCCAGCACCGACTCGAGATAGCCCCGTCCCTCGGCCAGGAGCTGCCGGACGTGTCCCCACGGCCGGGCCGCGGCCATGCGGTGGCGGAAGAGCGGATAGCGCTCGATCGGAATCAACGATGCCTCGTGCCCCCAGTACTCGAAGAGCTCGCGGCGATCGTAGGCCAGGCGGTCGATCCCGTCGCGCGGGTACGGCCCCAGGCGCGAGTAGATCGGGACGTAGTGCGCGCGCGTGGCCACGTTCACCGAGTCGAGCTGGATCAGCCCCACCCGATCGAGGACGCGGCGCAGATGGCGGACGTCGACGCGTCCCCGCGGCCGCGGGTCGGCGAAGCCCTGGGCCGCGAGCGCGATCCGGCGGGCCTGGTGATCGGCGATGCGACGTCGCTTCATGCGGGCTCGATCTGGTGGCATACTCCGCACCGTTCGCGTGTGTTCGGCGACACCCACCCCGAGAGGTGCTCGATGACGATTGGAACCTCCGACGCACGCGTGCGTCGCCTTCAGGGCTGGACCCGCGATGCCGGCGTGGACGGGTGGCTGCTCTACGACTTCCGGGGCACGAACCCGCTGGCCATGCAGGCGCTCGCGCTGGACCCGGGAGGGCATCGGTCGCGTCGCTGGTTCTACTGGATCCCCGCCGACGGCGATCCGGTCGGCATCGTACACCGAATCGAGGCCGGATCGCTCGGTCCTCTGCCGGGTGCTCGGCGCCCGTATTCCGAGTACACCGAGCTGGTCGCGGCCGTGCACGACGTGCTCCGGGGCGCGCGGCGAATCGCGATGGAGTACGCGCCAGAGGGCCGCAACCCCTACGTCAGCACCGTGGACGCCGGCACGATCGAGCTGGTGCGCGGGGCCGGGGTCGAGGTCCTGAGCTCGGCCGATCTCGTGCAGCAGGCGGTGGCCGTGTGGCCCGAGCACGCGTACCCGCTGTACCGCCAGGCGGCCGAGGCGCTGATCACGATCAAGTCCCAGGCCTGGGACGAGGTGTCGTCGGCGTTCCGCGACGGGCGCACGATCACCGAGCAGGACGTCGCCCGCTTCGTCATGTCGCGGATGGACGCGGCCGGCCTCGTGGTCGACACCCCGATCGTCGGGGTCGGGGCGCACGCGGCCAATCCGCACTACGACACCCTGGCCGCTCCCGACACGCCGATCGTGCCCGGTACGTGCCTCCTGATCGATCTCTTCGCCAAGGTGGATGCCCCGGACGCGCCGGTGGCCGACTTCACCTACATGGCGTGGACCGGTCCCGAGCCGAGCGAGACGTTTCGCGAGATCTGGTCGGTCGCCCGCGACGCGCGCGACGCGGCGCTCGTGCGGATCCGCTCCGCAGTCGCGGCGGGGGCCGACCTCGAGGGCTGGGAGGTGGACGACGCCGCGCGCCACGTGATCGACGAGGCCGGGTACGGGGAGCACTTCGTCCACCGGACTGGACACAGCCTCGGCACCGAGGCGCACGGCCCGGGCGTCAACGCCGACGGCTACGAGATCCGCGACGAGCGACGTCTGATCCCGGGCATCGCATTGACCGTCGAGCCGGGCATCTACCTCGACTCGATCGGGGTGCGGACCGAGGTGAACGTCCACGTCCACGCCGGCCGCGTGGAGGTGTTCGAGACCCCGCCGCAGCGCGAGCCGGCGATCATCACCGCCGAAGGGATTCGCTAGCCGGCGCGCGACATCGCCGCGCGAAGTCGGGGCACCAGCAACCGGTGCAAGGGCTCGTAGACCCGCAGCCAGTAGATGTTGCGGACGGCGCCGAACGCTCCCGGGAACTCCGCCATCGCCCGCGCGTAGGCGTCCCGGTCCGCGCGCATCACCGCCACGAAGGCCAGCTCGCGCCCGATGGCATTGCGCTCCGGCTCGGGCCGGGAGCTGTGTCGCTCGACGAACCGGTGCGCGTAGAGGGCGCGGTACGAGGTCGCCGACGGTGTCGGCGCCGCGAAGACCGCGATCGACTCGCCGGGCACCGTCTCCAGCCGGGTGACCGGTACCAGGTGGGCGTAGGCGGAGCCCACCTCGTGTGCGTCCTCGGAGCGCACGATGACCACGTCGGCCAGCGCGATCGCGTCGGCGCGCGAGATCGTACGGACGTAGCGCCGCCAGCCGGTCCGCCGGTTGTAGCTGTTGAACCACGAGAGCAGGAAAAAGTCCTCGAACGTCTCGTACCCGGCGTCGATGCCGGGCCAGTCGGCGGGGTCGAGGCACGCGAGGTCCACGATCGCGGCCGGCCGGAGCTGCCACATGATCGCGACCGCCTCGTTCGGGCGAAAGCCGTCCAGCACGACGTTCTGGTTCATCGCCCAGTGCGTCGGGAGTCCCTCGGGGGGCGTGGCCGCGTAGCGCGGATCGGATGCCGCCCGCCGGAGGAGCGCCTCGCGCACCATCTCGACGCGCAGCGGACGGTCGAGGAAGTACGGCGCCTCCACGACGTGCCCCGTCACGAGCACGTACTGCGCGACCGCGATCACGGCGAGGGCGGCGCGCGAGGCGACGACGCCGACCGTGCCGCGCACGCGATCCAGCGCCAGGCCGATCAGGAGCGCCAGGGGCACGATCGACGGCGCCACGTAGCGCGGCTCCTTCACCGGCTGCGCGATCAGGATCAGGAGGGGACCGAGCGCCCAGAGCCAGAGGTCGAGCGTACGCTGATCGGTCCGTGCGCGCCGCCACGTGACGACCACGGCCACGACGACGAGCGGCGACAGCACGAGCAGCTGCGAGCGCACGACGTCCCGGAGGTAGTACGTGATCGAGTCCAGCGACAGGACGTCGTGCGGACCCACCAGCCGCATGATCGGAATGGCCGTGTTGCCGACGGTCAGCACGTACTCGAGCGCACGCGGGAACAGCGCGGCGGCGATGCCGGCGGCGATCGCGCCACCGCCCGCGAGCGCACCGAGGAGCAACACGGCGCGCCGGCGGGACCCCGGCGGCCGGTCGGGATCGCCGGCGTCCGGCTCGAGCGCGCGGCGCGGTCTCGTGCGTCCCCGCGCCGTGCGTACGAGCCCGGCCGCGATCGGCAGCGCCAGGTGAACGGGAAAGACGATCTTCAGCGAGATGCCCGCGGCGACGGCGGCCCCGAGCGCGATCGCATCCCGTGTGGCGCCCGAGTCGAGGGCGCGTCGCCAGAGCCAGTACGTCAGGGCCACCCACGCGGTGAGCGCGAGCTCGACGTACAGCGATCGGGAGAGCCCGATGATCACCGGCGCTCCGAACACCACGAGCGAAAGGAGCCAGAGCGGCGTGCGGATCCCGTGCTGCCGCCGGAGAAGCCCGAGGGCGAGCATCCCGAGCGCCATCCAGCCGAGCTCGGTCACGAGCGCCGCGGGGATCGTGGGGGCGATCGCCAGCGCCGGCAGGAGGAGAAACGGGTAGACCGTGGGCAGCCCAAACTCCCGGGGCGCGCGGGTGCCGTCGAGCACGCCGGTCGCGAAGCCGAAGTACTGGGAGGGATCCATCCACGTGAAGGCGTCGCGGGCCTGCACGTCCAGCACCAGGTCCACGGCGAGCAACGTCGCGACGACGGCGAGAAGGAGGGCGTTTGCGCGGGTCGACGGCCGACGCGCCACTACGTCCCCTTTCCTGGGGCTTCGGAGTCGGAGTCCTCGGACAGCTCGACGAGGACGCCGCCGGTGGACTTCGGGTGAAGGAAGGCCACCCGCTTGCCCTGCGCGCCGGGCGACGCGCCGTCGCCCACGATCTGGATCCCGTGCTCGCGGCAGCGCTCGAGCATCTCGTCGAGGCCCTCGACGTCCAGGCACACGTGATGGATGCCCTCGCCGCGCCTGGCGATGTACGTGGCGATCGGGGTGTCGTCGGTCAGGCTCTGGATCAGCTCGACGTGCGCGTCGCCGGCGCGGGCGAAGATCGTCTGCAGGTGCCGGTCCTCGAGCACCTCGCGACCGTCGTCGTCGAGCCCGAGCACGTCGATGAACGTGCGGGCCGCCTTTTCGGCGTCGCGCACCGCGACCCCGATGTGCGCCAGGCGCTTCACCCTCACGACGTCGCCTCCGGCTCGCGCGAGATCACGACGAGCGCCTGGTTGCGCTCGACGCTCTGGCCGGTCTCGACGAGGATCCTGGCCACCCGCCCCGCGGCCTTCGGGGCGAACTCGTTTCGCATCTTCATGGCCTCCACGATGACGATGGCCTCGCCGGCGGCGACCTCGTCGCCCTCCTTCGCCTTGATGTCGACGACGACGCCGGGCATCGGCACCTTGATCGTCTCCTCGGTCGCCGCCGCGCCGCCGCCGTGGAGCCGCTTCAGCCCCGCGCGGAGCGCGTCCTCGACCTCGATGTCGAACGTCTCGCCGAGGATCGAGACCTGATAGCCTGCGGGGGTGCGCGCGGGCCAGGCCTCGACCGAGAGGTTCCGGTGGCTCGTGATCAGCATCGAGAGCGCGCCGGCGCCGTTGGCGGGGTCGGTCACGTCCACGACGTACTCCCGATCGTCGATCCACACGATGTAGTCGTGCTCCTCACGACTCACGCGGACGCGGTGCTCGGTGCCGCCCACGTCCATGACGAGCGTCATCTCCATCGTCCGCCCCCGAGCTTCCAGACCGACGGCACCTGACCCTCCTTGGGTTCGCGAACGCGCCGGCGGTCCTCGTAGGCCCGAACCGCGGCCGCGATGAGCGCGCCACGCAGGTGCGTCGGCTCGCTGACGAGGCTCTCCGGCGAGTAGTGGTCCTCGATGAACGACGTGGAGAAATCACCCGACACGAAGACCGGGTGCTCCAGCGCCCATGTGTGAAAGTCGGCGTTCGTGATCACGCCGGCCAGGCGGAACTCCTGGAGCGCCACGCGCAGCCGCGTGCGGGCCTCGTCGCGGGTGGTGCCCCAGGCGATGATTTTCCCGAGCATCGGATCGTAGTGGATCGGCACCTCGTTGCCCGGAAGCACGCCGAAGTCGGACCGCACGAACGGTCCGCCGGGGAGCCGGAGGTCGGTCACCGTGCCGGTGCACGGCATGAAGCCGGTCGTGGGATCTTCGGCCGTGATGCGGCACTCCATCGCGGCGCCCCGCATCAGGACGTCCTCCTGCGCGTAGCCCAGCGGCTCGCCGGCCGCGACCCGGATCTGCTCGCGCACGAGATCCAGACCCGTGGCCCACTCGGTCACCGGATGCTCGACCTGAAGACGCGCGTTGACCTCGAGGAAGTGGAACCGCCCCCCGGGCTCGAGCAGGAACTCGACCGTGCCCGCGCCCACGTAGCCGGCCTCGCGCGCGATGGCGACCGCGGCGGCCCCCATCTTCTGGCGCAGCTCGGCGTCGACGGCGGGGGAGGGGGTCTCCTCGATCAGCTTCTGATGACGGCGCTGGACCGAGCAGTCGCGCTCGCCCAGCCAGACGCAGCTCCCGTGGGCGTCGGCCAGGATCTGGACCTCGACGTGCCGCGGGTGCTCGATGAACCGCTCGAGGTACAGCGTCGGGTTCGAGAAGGCCGCCGAGGCCTCGCCGCGCGTCAGGTCGATCGCCGACGCGAGCTCGGCGCCGTCGCGCACGATGCGCATGCCCTTGCCGCCGCCCCCGCCGGCCGCCTTGAGCATGATCGGATACCCGAGCGCGTCGCCCATCGCCACGGCCTCGTCGCGCGTGTCCGCAAGCGGGCCGGCCCCCGGGACGCACGGGGCCCCCGCGCGCGCCGCGGTCTCCCGGGCGACCAGCTTGTCGCCGAGCGCGGCGATGACCCGCGAGGGCGGGCCGATGAACGTGATCCCGGCCTTCTCGCACGCCGCGGCGAACCCGGCGTTCTCGGACAGGAAGCCGTAGCCGGGGTGGATGGCCCCCGCGCCGGCCCGGCGGGCCACGTCGATGATCGTGTCGATGCTGAGGTAGCTCTCGGAGCTGGGGGCGGGGCCGAGGCGATGCGCCTCGTTCGCGATCCGGACGTGGTGCGCCGCGCGGTCGGCGTCGGAGTACACGGCGATCGGCGAGATGCCGCACTCGTGCAGGGTCCGCATCACGCGAACGGCGATCTCGCCTCGGTTCGCGACCAGTACCTTGTCGAACATGGTGTCCTGCCGATCGTGCTACAGCGGAATGTTGCCGTGCTTCTTGGGTGGCAACTCCTGGCGCTTGTTCCGCAAGAACTCCAGGGCCGCGATGAGCCTGGGACGGGTCTCGCTGGGCTCGATCACGTCGTCGAGATACCCGTGCTCGGCGGCCACGTACGGATTGGCGAACTTCTCGTTGTACTCGTCCACCAGCTCCTTCCGCTTGGCCACCGGGTCGTCGGCCTCCTCGAGCTCCTTGCGGAAGAGGATGTTGATGGCGCCCTCGGGCCCCATCACGGCGATCTCGGCGGTGGGCCACGCCACGTTGAAGTCGGCGCGGATGTGCTTGGAGCTCATGACGTCGTAGGCGCCGCCGTAGGCCTTGCGCGTGATGACGGTGAGCTTGGGCACGGTGGCCTCGCAGTACGCGAAGAGGAGCTTGGCCCCGTTCGTGATGATCCCGTTCCACTCCTGGTTCGTGCCGGGGAGGAAGCCCGGCACGTCCTCGAACGTGATCAGGGGGATGTTGAACGCGTCGCAGAACCGCACGAACCGCCCGCCCTTCCGGGACGAGTCGATGTCCAGCACGCCGGCCAGGCTCGCCGGCTGGTTGCAGACGATGCCCACCGGGTATCCGTCCAGGCGCGCGAAGCCGACCACGATGTTGGGCGCGTAGCTCTCGTGAACCTCGAAGAAGTCGCCGTCGTCGACGACGTGATGCACGACGTCGCGAATGTCGTAGGGCTTGTTCGGGTCGGAGGGGACGATCTCGTTCAGCGCCTCTTCCCGGCGGTTCGGAGAGTCGGCCGGGTCGATGCGCGGCGGCTCCTCCATGTTGTTCGAGGGCAGGAACCCCAGGAGGCGCTTGATCTGGAGCAGGCACTCGACGTCGCTGGGGGCGGTGAAGTGCGCGACGCCGCTCTTGGTGGCGTGCGTCTCCGCGCCGCCGAGCTCCTCGAACGTGACCTCCTCGCCGGTGACCGTCTTGATCACGTTGGGACCGGTCACGAACATGTGGCTCGTGCCCTCGACCATGAAGATGAAGTCGGTGATGGCCGGGGAGTAGACCGCGCCGCCGGCGCAGGGCCCCATGACGGCCGAGAGCTGCGGCACGACCCCCGACGCGAGGGTGTTCCGGAGGAAGATCTCGGCGTAGCCGCCGAGGCTCCGGACGCCCTCCTGGATCCGCGCGCCGCCCGAGTCGTTCAGGCCGATGACGGGCACGCCGTTCTCGACCGCCAGGTCCATCAGCCCGGTGATCTTGCGCGCGTTGGTCTCCGAGAGCGTGCCCCCGAACACGGTGAAGTCCTGGGCGAACACGGCCACGCGCCGGCCGTGGACCTGGGCCAGGCCGCAGACCACGCCGTCGCCGGTGATCTTGCGCTCGCCGATGCCGAAGTCGGTGCACTGGTGCGTGACGAAGACCCCCAGCTCCTGGAAGCTGCCGGGGTCGACCAGCAGGTTGATCCGCTCGCGCGCGGTCAGTCGGCCCGACGCGTGGATCTTCTCCACGCGCTTGGTTCCGCCGCCGGCCAGCGCCTCGATGCGGCGCCGGCGCAACGTGGTCATGCGATCGTCGCTCATGTGACCTTCTCCGGCGCGGACGGGGCGGGAAGGACCCCGTCCTTCCGATCCGTCCGCCGTCGTGGGGAAGCGGCGACCCTTCGCACGAGCGAGATCGTGAACGGGACGGCCGGCGCGAACGGTCGGTCGGGAACGCGCGTCGTCGGCGCTCTCGGGAGATTTTGCCGCGCCGAGCAGTGTAGTGAGCCCCCGGGAGGCCGGTCAAACGCTTTTGGGGGTCGGACCGGGCGGCCTCGCGCCGGCCGCCCGCATCGCCGGGAGCCGGTTGACTCGGCCGACGGGGCCGCCGTAGGCTGGCTGACCTCGTTCGGCGATGGGCGCCGCGGCGCCCGTCGCGCGCGGGGCGCTCGTGCCCCGACTGGCCGATCGCTGGGAGCGTCGCCGACATGACCTTCGAAACGCTGACCGTCGAGCGAGACGGGGCCATCGCCACCGTCTCCATCAACCGCCCCAAGGCGCTGAACGCGCTGAACGCGGCCGTCCTGGGGGAGCTCGACGCGCTCGTGAGTGCCCTCGCCGCCGACGAGTCGCTGCGGGCCGTCATCCTGACCGGCGCCGGCGACCGGTCCTTCGTGGCCGGAGCCGACATCCCCGAAATGAAGGGCCTCGGGGGCCCCGAGGCGGCGGCCTTCTCGAGGCGGGGCCAGGCGGTCTTCTCCGCCATCGAGGCGCTCGAGGTGCCCGTGATCGCCGCGATCAACGGGTTCGCGCTGGGCGGCGGGCTCGAGCTGGCCCTCTGCGCCCACATCCGGGTGGCGGCGCGCACCGCCAAGCTGGGCCTTCCCGAGGTGACGCTGGGGCTCATCCCCGGCTACGGGGGCACCCAGCGCCTGCCCCGCCTGATCGGCCGGGGCCCTGCGCTGGAGCTCATCCTGACCGGGGCGTTCGTGGACGCCGAGCGGGCCGCCGCGCTGGGCCTCGTGAACCGGGTCGTGGATCCCGAGCATCTGACCGCCGAGACCCGGGCGCTGGCCGATGCGATCGCGAAGGTCGGCCCCCGGGCGGTGTCGGCCGCGCTCGGCGCCGTGCGCCGGGGGCTGGATCTACCGCTCAGCGAGGGGCTGGGGGCCGAGGCGGACGCCTTCGGCGCCCTCTTCGAGACCCGGGACGCCGCCGAGGGGATCGCCGCATTCATGGAGAAGCGCAAGCCGGCCTTCGACGGGCGGTGACGGCGGGGGGGGTGCGCCCGCGCGCCGGCGGTGATACTCTCTTCTGCGCCAAAACGGCATCACCGACGATCGCGCGAGGGTGGCGGAACTGGTAGACGCGCTGGATTTAGGATCCAGTGGGGCAACCCGTGGGGGTTCGAGTCCCCCCCTTCGCACACGCCGCCCGCGCGCCGCGTCGTCGTTCTCCGGCGTCCATCCGAGGAAGGAACTGGCCCGTGAAGGTCGAGGTCAAAGAAACCGGCGAGTGGAAGCGCGAGCTCTTCGTCGAGCTGACGGACGAGGAAGTGCGCGCCGAGATGAAGCGCGTGGTCAGGGAGTTCCGCAAGAAGACGCAGCTCCCGGGCTTCCGCAAGGGCAAGGTGCCCGAGACGATCATCGAGCAGCGGTTCTCGCAGCATCTCGAGAAGGAGATGCTCAACACCGTCATCCCCAAGGCGTACAAGGAGGCGGTGGCCGAGTCCGAGCTCGATCCGATCGCGCCGGGGACCATCCGCGACTTCGACTACAAGAAGGGTGAGCCCCTGTCGTTCTACGCGGACCTCGAGATCCGCCCGTCGCTGGTGCTGAAAGACCTCGACGACATCGAGCTCCAGAAGCGCATCTTCGACGTGCCCGAGGAGGAGATCCAGAGCACGATCGACGCGCTCCTCGATCAGGGCGCCACCTGGGAGACGGTCGAGCGCCCGAGCGAGAGCGGTGATCGGGTCAAGCTCGAGCTTCGCGACCAGACCGACGGCGCCACCGACGACGCTCCGGAGGAGACCGAGGTCGTCGTCGGGGCCGATGGCATGCTGCCCGAGTTCGTGGAGGCGCTCACCGGCGCCGGCGCCGGGGACGAGAAGACCGTTCCGGTGAGCTATCCCGACGAGATGGAGCAGGAGGAGCTGAAGGGCTCGTCGCGCACGTTCGCGGTCAAGGTGCTCGAGGTGTCCGAGAAGAAGCTACCGGCGTTCGACGATGCATTCGCGTCGGAGCTGGGTTACGAATCCACCGAGGCGCTCCGGGCGAAGATCCAGGCCCGGCTCGAGGCCGAAGAGGTGGAGCGGGCGGACCGGGAGCTCGAGGGCATGCTGATCGAGGCCATCGTGCAGCGGCACCCGTTCGACGCGCCCGATGCCATGGTCGAGAACCTGCTCACGAACATCGCGCGCGACTACCGCGTGCCCGACGAGCAGATGGAGGAGTTCCGGGAGAGCCAGCACGCCGCGGCGGTCCGCTACGTGAAGCGGGCGCTGGTGCTGGACGCGGTGATCGAGGCCGAGGAGCTGACCGCGTCCGACGAGGAGTGCGAGGCGGAGCTGACCAAGGAGGTCGAGGACGACCGCCAGGCGGCCAAGCGAATCGCCCAGGCTCGCAAGAGCGGCGAGCTGGAGCGAATCCGCCACCGCCTCCGCGAGCGAAAGGCGCTCGATTTTCTCCTCGGCAAGGCCGAAGTAGAAGAGGTGCGCGGGCCTAGGCCTGCACTGCCGCCCGAAGAGGGCGGCGCGGCGGCGGGCTAGCATCGGGGCGGCGCCCATCGAGGGGCGCCGTGGAGTCAGGACGGCGGCGCGCGCGCCGCGGTCGAATCACGCACATCCGCGAACGGAATCCTCCGAAAGGGGTGGTCATGGGCCTGGTGCCGATCGTCGTCGAGCAAACGAGCCGGGGAGAGCGGTCGTGGGATATCTACTCGCGCTTGCTCAAGGACCGCATCGTCTTCATCGGCCAGCCGATCGACGATCACATCGCGAACGTCGTCATCGCGCAGCTCCTGTTCCTGGAGGCCGATGACCCCGAGCGCGACATCAGCCTGTACATCAACTCGCCCGGCGGAATGGTGACGGCGGGTCTGGCCATCTACGACACGATGCAGTTCATCAAGCCCGACGTGGGAACGATCTGCCTCGGACAGGCGGCCAGCATGGGCGCCATCCTGCTGGCCGCGGGAGCGCCGGGGAAGCGGTCGGCGCTGCCCAACGCGCGCGTGATGATCCATCAGCCGCTCGGGGGAAGTCAGGGGCAGGCCGCCGACATCGAGATCTATGCCAACGAGATCCTCGCGACGCGAGAGCGGCTGAACACCGTCCTGGCGATGCACACCGGGAAGAGCGTGGAGCAGATCGAGGTCGACACCGACCGAAACTACTTCATGTCGGCCCCCGAGGCGAAGGAATATGGTATCGTCGACGACGTCATCGTCAACCGGGGTGGTTAGCTTCCCGAGTCAGTTGCTTCGCGCGTCCTGGGGCGCGCTCGACGTCGAGTCGGACCGCGTCGTCGCGTCCGGCAACTGGGCCGCGCCAGATCGTGTCCGGCGGCCCGCGCCGAGAGGATCAGCATGAAAAAGCGCGTGTCGTCGCCGCACCCGATCAAGTGTTCCTTCTGCGGTCGCGGGCAGGACGAGGTGGCACGTCTGGTCTCCGGACCCAACGTGTACATCTGCTCGGAGTGCGTGAAGCTCTGCAACGACATCCTCGAGGGCGAGACCGATCAGGATCTGCCGGCGGCGCGGGAGAGTCTGCAGAAACCGGCTGACATCAACCGCATTCTCGACGAGTACGTGATCGGGCAGGCGCGCCCCAAGCGAGTGCTGTCGGTCGCGGTCTACAACCACTACAAGCGCATCTTCAGCCCGCAGACGTCCACCGACGACGTCGAGCTGGAGAAGGGCAACATCCTCCTGGTGGGGCCAACGGGCTCGGGCAAGACGCTCCTGGCGCGCACGCTGTCCAAGGTGCTGCGGGTGCCGTTCGCGATGATCGACGCCACGTGTCTCACCGAGGCCGGCTACGTCGGCGAGGACGTCGAGAACATCCTCGTGCGCCTGCTCCAGGCGGCCGACTTCAATCTCGTCTCCGCCGAGCACGGCATCGTCTACATCGACGAGATCGACAAGATCGCGCGCAAGGCCGAGAACCCGTCCATCACCCGCGACGTGTCGGGCGAGGGCGTGCAGCAGGCGCTGCTCAAGATCCTCGAGGGCACGGTGGCCAACGTGCCGCCCCAGGGGGGGCGCAAGCATCCGCAGCAGAAGTACATCGAGGTGAACTCGAAGAACATCCTGTTCATCTGCGGCGGCGCGTTCGACGGGCTGGAGAAGATCATCGCCGATCGCATCGGCAAGAAGACGCTGGGCTTCAACGCCGACATCAACGCGACGCACGAGATGTCGCGCGGCGAGCTGCTCTCGCACGTGCGTCCCGAGGATCTGATCCGCTTCGGCATCATCCCCGAGCTGGTCGGTCGCCTTCCGGTGCTCGCGTCGCTGCAGGAGCTCTCGAAGCCCGACCTGGTGCGCGTCCTCACCGAGCCGCGCAACGCCATCACGAAGCAGTACCAGAAGTTCTTCGAGATGGAGGACGTCCGCCTCGACTTCGCGCCCGACGCGCTGGAGACGGTGGCCGAGATGGCCATCAAGCGCAGCACCGGCGCGCGGGGCCTCCGGGCCATCCTGGAGGACGTCATGCTCGACATCATGTACGACCTGCCGTCCAAGCCCGACATCGAGGGGGTCGAGATCACGCGCGAGGTGATCGAACGCGAGGGCGAGCCGACGTTGCACATGCGGGAGCCCAAGCAGCAGAGCGGTTAGCGTCCTCTCCTTTCTCTTTTCTTTCTTCATGCGTGCGGGGTGGGGTCTCGACTCCGGCGGCGGGATACCCTCGTGCTCGGACAGTCCTCGCCGCGGCGCGCCCTCGAGGCGCGCCTGATCCGGCTGCGGAAACTGCGCGCGAGGGCATCCCCCCGCCGGAGCCGAGACCCCGGTCTCGCGCCGGGGAGAAGCTGCGTAAAGAAACCTCGGCGTGCGCCACCTCGAGGCGGGAAGCGCTCGGGCTCCGTGGGGGGGCGTGCAGTTGTGAGTGCGCCTCGCGATCGGTGTGCATGGGCGATGGCGCAGGTGTGAACCTCTCGTGACGCCGGTTGCGTGGGCACAACCGCGAGCGCGTGATTTGTCCATGCCGTGCAGGTGGCGCCGACGTCGACAACCGATACAGTCACGTCGTTCCAGGACCCTCTCGGACGGCGTTTGTCCCGCCACGTTCACGTTCGTCGGCGGCCCGTCGAAGACGCGACCATCCAGCTCGTATCCCTGCTGCCGTCTCCAGTGCACGTGCTCTTCGGAGGCCAACGAGAGTCTCCGGCGTTGGACGCCCTCGGAGCGGGCGGGGGACGCTCGCGCGCAGTTTCCGCAGCCGGATCAGGCGCGCCTCGAGGGCGCGCCGCGGTGAGGACTGTCCGAGCACGAGGGTCCCCCGCCCGCTCCGAGGGCAGGAAACCACGGGAATACCCGCGTTCCGGGCGAAGGACCCCGCGGTTCAAACGCGCCACCCGCGACCGCGCACCAACCCGGGACGATGGCCGCTCGGGAGTAAGGATCGAACCAGACCCGCCGATCGATCTTCACAGACGCCGCGCACGGCGGCCCACGTCTTCGACCGCGGTCTCGAGTCCGCCCCGAGGGATCCCGATCCATGGAAAATCGCTCCACCGAGCCGCCAAAGCGGCTACCCCTCCTGCCGCTGCGCGACGTCGTGCTGTTCCCCGGCGTGACGCTTCCGCTGTTCGTCGGACGCCCCAAGTCGATCTCGGCGATCGAGGCGTCGCTGGAGGGGGACGGCATGTTCATGGCCGTCACGCAGAAGCGTCCCGATCTGGTCGAGCCGAGCGGCCGGGACATCAACCGCGTCGGAACGATCGCGTGCATCCGCGAGCACTCGGTGCTGCCGGACGGCACGATCCGGATCGTGGTCTCGGGTCTGTTCCGCGCGCGGGTGCGGCGACTCCGCGGGAGCGGCGCGTTTCTCGAGGGCGTGCTCGCACCCCATCCCGACGCCGAGCCCGCCGCCGAGGACGACCAGCTCGCGTTCGACGTCCGCCGCAACGTCCTGGACCGGTTCGAGGAGTACGTGTCGCTCCGCGATCGGCTGAGCGACGACCTCGTCGAGGCGGCCGCCAAGATCCAGGATCCCTCGGCGTTCTCGATGTTCGTCGCGGGGCACGTGGCAAGCGGCGTGGCGAGCCGCCAGCGGCTCCTGGAGATCGACGCGTGGCTCGCTCGCCTGCAGCAGCTCGGTGAGCTCCTCGACGCCGACGTCCGGGTCCTCCGCCTGGAGCGGCGGGGTCGCGCGCCGATGCCCGCGCCGAGCCCGGTGCCCGAGCCCGCCCGACCCGACCCCCGGCGTTCGCGCCTCGCCGATCCCGGCAACGAGGACGAGGACGAGATCGAGGAGATCCGCGCCGCGATCGACGCGAAGTCGCTCCCGGAGGTGGTCCGCACGAAGGCGCTCCGCGAGGTCACGCGCCTGTCGCGCATGAATCCGATGTCGCCCGAGGCCACGGTGAGCCGCACGTACCTGGACTGGATCGTCGCGCTGCCGTGGACCGAGCACTCGACCGATCGGCTCGACCTGGAAGCCGCCGGAGCCTGCCTGGATCGCGATCACTACGGACTCCGGCGCGTGAAGGATCGGATCCTCGAGCACATCGCGGTCCTGAAGCTCTCGAAGTCGATGCGCGGCCCGGTGCTCTGTCTGCTGGGACCACCGGGGGTCGGCAAGACGTCGCTGGGCCGATCCATCGCCACCGCTCTGGATCGCAAGTTCGTGCGCATGAGCCTCGGCGGCGTGCGCGACGAGGCCGAGATCCGCGGGCACCGGCGCACGTACATCGGCTCGATGCCCGGGCGGATCGTGCAGGCGCTGCGCACCGCCGGCACCGCGAACCCGCTGATCCTTCTGGACGAGATCGACAAGATGGGCGCCGACTATCGCGGCGACCCGGCGGCCGCGCTCCTCGAGGTGCTGGATCCCGAGCAGAACCACACGTTCCGCGATCACTACCTGGACGTCGACTACGACCTCTCGAACGTGATGTTCGTGACCACCGCCAACAGCCGGGCCGGCATTCATCCCGCGCTGATGGATCGCATGGAGCTGCTGACGCTCCCCGGCTACCTCGACCACGAGAAGCTGTCGATCGCGAAGCGATACCTCCTGCCGCGCCAGATGAAGCGCTGTGGGGTCACGTCGCACGACCTGACGGTGTCGGATCCGGCGCTTCGCGCCGTGATCGGACAGCGCACGCGCGAGTCGGGGGTGCGGAACCTCGAACGGGAGCTGGCGTCGCTGTGTCGCAAGGCGGCGCGCCACCGCGCGGGGGGCGAGTCCAAGAAGCCGCTCGCGGTCACGCCGAGGTCGCTGGAGCGACTGCTCGGCGCGCCGCGGTTCACGCCGAGCGCCGTCGTCGCGCACGACCGCGTCGGCGTGGCCACCGGGCTGGCGTGGAGCGAGGTCGGCGGCGTGATCCTGAACGTGGAGGTGGCCATCCTCCCCGGACGCGGGCGGCTTCTGTTGACCGGACAGCTCGGCGACACGATGCAGGAGTCGGGGCAGGCCGCCCTCAGCTACATCCGCTCGCGGACACAGTACTTCGGGCTCGAGACCGACTTCAACGAGCGGCTCGACGTGCACGTGCACGTGACCCAGGGCGCGGTGCCCAAGGATGGCCCGTCGGCCGGGATCACGATGGCGCTGGCGATGGTGTCGGCGCTCACCGGGACCCCGACGTGCGCCGACGTCTCGCTCACCGGCGAGATCACGCTGCGCGGCACGATCCTGCCGGTGGGAGGATTGCCCGAGAAGCTCATGGCCGCCCGGCAGGCCGGCATCCGGAAGGTGCTCGTCCCCGAGGACAACGCGCCGCACATCCGTGATCTGCCCAGGGAGCTCGTGCACGAGCTCGAAGTCGTGACCGTGCGCACGATGGACGAGGTGATCGAGCACGGGCTCGACGGAGCGGCCGCGCCCGAGCGCGGGCTCCGCATCGTCTCGGCTCACTGACCCGGAGCGCCCGATGAACGTGACCGAAGACGAACGGGCCAGACCGGGGCCGGCGACGCTCCCTTCGCCGACCGCGACCACTTCGCCGGCCCCGACCGCCGCGCCGACCGCGACCACTCCGCCCAACGCGACCGCCGCGCAGACCCCGACCGCCGCGCAGACCCCGGTCGCGCCGCCCAACGCGACCGCGCCGCCCAACGCGACCGCGCCGGGCGACGTGCTCACGGCGGGGGGGACGCCCGTGCGACCGATCTCGGCCCGGGAGCTCGGCGGCGCGTCGCGCCCGTCGCCCGTGCTGAGGTACGTGGCGGCCGGGCTCGTCGGCGTGGCGGTGACGCTCGCCGTCGTGGGGCTCCCCTGGGGCGGAGCGCGTCCCACGGCGTCCGGTCCGGCGACCGCCACGGACGACGGGGCCGACCCGGTCCTGGCCGCCCGGGCCGGGCTCGCCGGCGCGAGCGAGGCCGCGGCGCGGCCCGGCGCACGCGGAGCCGCGGCGCCGTCCGAAACGGACGATGTCGCGACGACGTCGATCGCGTCGTCGTCGGCGAGAGCGCCGGCGCCGGTGACGGCGGGGTCGAGCCTGCTGTCGACATCCGCCGCGGCCGAGGACCCGAGGACGTTCGGCGTGCCCGTGTACAGCGACGTCGAGGTGCGTGCGTCCACGCAGCGCTACGCGTACCTGCCGGGGCACGTTCGCGACCCGCACGCGGTGGCCGAGTCGACCGTCGTGCCCGAGCCGTCGTCCCCTCCGGTCGATCCGGTCGATCCGGCCGACGAGGCGCGGACGCGCGCGGCGTACCGCGAGCGCGTGCGGCAATCGACCTACGACCGGATCCTCCAGGGCGCCGGAATCACGCCCGAGGAGGCCCGTCAGGAGATCGCCGGTGCGGCCGGGAGCGGACGGCTCGAGGCCCCGGCGACGGGCCCGTCGAGTCCGTCGGCCGACGGTCTGTGGCCGGACCCCGCGTCCATCGTGGCCGAGAGCCCCGAGCGCGCCCGGGCGGCGCTGGCCATGTCGATGCGGAGCGCCGAGGCCGGCCAGATCGAGCGCGCGCTCTTGCAGGGGTTCGTCGCGTGGCGTCACGCGCCCCGCGATCCGGAGATCTCGGGCCACATGGCCGAGCTGAGCCTCCGGCGGGACGACGCGCACGCGGCGACGTTGTGGGCCCACGAGGCGGTCGCCGCCGACCCGGGCTTCACCCGCGGGTGGGTGGCCCTCGGCGACGCGTGTCTGGCCGATGCGCACACCGCCGACGCGCGCGACGCCTTCCGCCGGGCGGTCGGGACCGACCCCGACGACTGGCGAGCCACCGCGGGGCTCGCGCGAGCCCAGAGCCTCCTCGGCTTCCACGCCGAGTCGATCCGGGGCTACCGGAACGCGATCGCGATGGCCAGCCACGAGATCGCGCTGCAGGTCGAGCTGGGGCTGGCGCTGGAGCGGGCCGGGCGGATCGCCGAGGCGCGACAGGCGTTCCTGGAGTACCTGCGGCTCTCCGACGGACGGGACCCCGATCGCGAGAGCCAGGCCAGGGAGTGGCTGAACCACCACCGCTGACCTCTCGTTGCCCTCCCCCGATCGCTCTGATACGCTCGGCGGTCTTTTGACGAGAACGCCGCCGCCTCCCGGCGGCGTTCCGACGTCGGGCCGTGTCGAGAATTCCGGAGCGTCATCGTGAGCGTGACCGCGCTGGTCGGCTGTCAGTGGGGCGACGAAGGCAAGGGCAAGATCGTCGACATCCTGTCGGCCGGCGCCGACGCCGTCGCCCGCTATCAGGGCGGGGCGAACGCCGGGCACACGGTGGTGATCGGCGACGACAAGCACGTGCTGCATCTGTTGCCCGTGGGCATCCTGCGCGAGGGGGTGCGTTGCCTCCTCGGCAACGGCATGGTCATCGAGCCCGGCGCGCTCCTGGAGGAGATCGACGCGGTCGAGAGCGCCGGCCGGCGCATCGGCGATCGCCTGTCGATCAGCCCCTCGGCCCACTTGATCCTGCCCATCCACAAGGCCGTCGAGCGGCATCGCGAGTCGGCCTGGTCCACCCGCATCGGCACCACGCTCCGGGGCATCGGGCCCGCGTACGAGACGAAGTGCGCGCGCATCGGGCTCCGGATGGGTGACCTGTTCGACGCCGCGCGCACCCGGGAGCGCGTCGAGGCCATCCGCCGCTGGGCGCTGGAGTCGGGCTGCCCCGACGCCGAGGTGCCGCCGCTCGACGAGACGATCGCCGAGGTCACCCGGCGGTTCGAGCGCATCGGGCCGCACGTGCGCGAGCTCCGCGCGGTCACGCGCGAGATCCTCGACGGCGGCGGTGAGCTGCTTCTCGAGGGGGCGCAGGGCGTGCTCCTGGATCTGGACCACGGGTCGTATCCGTTCGTGACCTCGTCCAGCACGTCGTCGGGCGGCGCCGCGCTCGGCATCGGGCTCGCGCCCACGCGGCTGGATCGCGTCGTCGGCGTGGCCAAGGCCTACACCACCCGCGTCGGCGAGGGACCGTTCCCGACCGAGTTCGACGAGGGGCCGCGCACCGATGCGTTCCGCGAGCGGGCCGGCGAGTTCGGCGCCACCACCGGACGCCCCCGGCGCTGCGGCTGGCTCGACGGCGAGCTCCTGCGCCTCGCGTGCGAGGTGAACGGCGTCACCGCGCTGGTGATCACGAAGCTCGACGTGCTCGACGGCGAGGAGACGATCCGAATCGCCACCGGGTACGAGAGCGTGGCCGGCGGCGTGGACGGCTGGATCGGCATGCTCGAGCGCGCGGTGCCGGTGTACGAGGAGCACCCCGGCTGGCACGCGTCGACCGCCGGCGTCACCGAGTGGGACGCGCTCCCCGAAGCGGCGCGCCGCTACGTGGCGCGGATCGAGGAGATCGCGGGCGTTCCGGTGGCCATGGTGTCGACCGGGGTGCGCCGCGACGAGTTCGTCGTCCGGCACCCGAGTCTTCTGACCGCGCGGGGAACGCTCGTGTCGGGAGCGAAGGCCCACCGCTAGTCACCTCGTGGTCGGTTAGTCACCTTTTGATCAGTATTGCCTGGCAGGTCGCGGAACGGCCGTCGGGAGCAGTCGTCCGGCTGGCCTCCGGTGCCTGGTGGATCATGGGATTGCCTGCTCGACGGTTCGGTTCGTTCGTCCCGAGGCTCGTTGCACCCGGGTGCAACGAACACCCGGGTGCAACGAACACCCGGGTTCAAACGAACACCCGGGCGCAACGAACACGCGGGTGCAAACGAACATCCGGATGCAAACGAACATCCGGATGCAAACGAACACCCGGCCACAACGAACACCCGGGTGCAACGAGCACTCGGGTGCAACGAATACGCGGTGCAAACGAACATCCGGATGCAAACGAACACCCGGCCACAACGAACACCCGGGTGCAACGAACGCCCAGGTCCAACGAACACCCGGGTACAACGAACCCTCGGGCGCTCGGCGTTCACGTCACGCACTCGAGGTCCTGGATCGAACCCGATCGAACGCCGCGAGCGAGAACGTGACGACCCATCCCAGATGGTCTTGGCCTCGATGTCGGACCTTCCGGGTGCCTGCGACGGTCCATGCGGAACACGGCGTCGACAGGCGTGCGTTCGCGTCCATCCTTCCGGTCTTGCGGCTGGCAGCTCTCGTGTGATGCCCACGCCTCGATCAACGTCCGGGTCCATGAGGATGTCGCGCCATCGACCGTGAAGTGCTCATCGGAGAGAAGTCCCGCTTCACCCGGCCACGTTCTGCTCGAAGAACGCACGCGCGATGTCGCCCCTCAGACGCCCACTCGCGGAGAGCCAGCTCGCCGGTGGTCCCGGTTCCTGGTGACCGTCTGGCCCCCACCGGATCGTCGATCTCCAGACCGGCGAACCCGCGGAGCAACCGTCTTTGTCCGGTTGCTCCCTCAGCTGACGTGCACGACGGATCGCGTCCAGCGCCAGCAACGACAGCGCTCGAGAGGCTGCTCGGCAGCTACCGAGGGGCGACGTACCTCCCGCGCATGGATCGAAGCGACTTCGATGGCGTCAGGCGAGTTCCCGGCAACCTGCCAGACCGAAAACGCTTCGGACGTGTACCCGGGTACACTCTCGATCAGGCGTTACAGCCTATTAGTCCCAGATCTCGTCGTAGATGCGCGCGACGTCGAGCCGCACCGCGAAGCCCGCCGGCTCCAGGTCCTCGGTCAGATCCCCCGGTGGGGGCAACGTCGCGCTGTCGTACTGCACGTGGCCGTAGGGACCGAGGGGAAGCCGGACGCCCCAGCCCTCGGTGTCTCCCTCGATCGCGAGCCCGCCGTCGTCGACGTGGCCTCGCCGGATCGAGAAGACGTTGAGAAGCGTCAGCTCCCATCCGTCGCCGTCGATGTCCTGGTCGCGGATCTCGGGGTCGTCCGCCTGCGGCGTGCGCACCTCGGTCGTGCCGTCGACGCGTCCGAACTGGATCGCGGGCAC
This sequence comes from Candidatus Eiseniibacteriota bacterium, assembly GCA_965224245.1. GTDB lineage: Bacteria > Eisenbacteria > RBG-16-71-46 > CAZAMP01 > CAZAMP01 > CBDCYW01. Next base: position 874,882 of record OZ245046.1, read on the forward strand.
CATCGCGTCGGCGAGCCAGCCGAGCCGGCGCGACCGGAGCGACTCGTCGATCGACGTCGGGAGCCCGACCGCGACGCGCCAGGCCGTGCTCGTGCGATCGAGCTGCGGGATCGGCGACGTCTCGCCGCTCCGGAACTCGACGAACTTGTTCTCGCCGTTCTGCCGCGATCGTCCGACGGCGACGTCGAGGTCCACGAAGCCGACGCGCTGGTGCACGGCGTCGTGGTACGCGGGGACCAGGACCTCGAGCACCGCGAGCGGATTGATGCGGGCAAGAACGCCGACGTCCTCGATGTCGCCTTCGCCCTTGCCGGCGGTGCCGTCCGGCGTGGCCCAGGCCGGAGCGAGATCCACCGACAGCTCCTTGTCCGCGTAGCCGAACGCGACGTCGCCGAGGCGGGACGGGGAGACCGTGTCCTCGTCGAGGCGATCGGCCAGAACGGTGTCGAGGACGCGCGCCACGCTCAGCGAGACGCCGAACCACTGGATGTCCTCGTGGGAGTCGAACTCGCCGAGCACGGTGCCCCCGTCGTCGACGACCGAGCTCGTTCCGTAGTCGAGTCGGGTCCGCACGGGGTCGAAGGAGGCGGTCAGACCGACACCGGAGATCTGGAAGAAGAGGCGGTTGGCGGTGAAGGCGACGTCGTCGGCGAGCTCGGAGACGAGCTTCACCCGCTGGCGCTCGTACTGGAAGTCCTCCCGGTACGACAGGAGCGCCGGGTTGGCCCAGTCGCTGGTCGCGTCGCCCCAGAAGACGGCCCCCGCGGCGCCGCCCATCCCGGCCGCGCGCGCGGAGGGGTTTCGGATGAGCGACGGCACGGAGGACGACTGCGCGTGCGCGGAGGCCCACGGGGTCACGGACGCGGCGGTGATCGCGAGGGCGAGCACGACGGCGGGCGGGAGGGGGCGGCGGCGCGCCGTCGGGATCGGATGGCACATGACGCGGTCCTTCCTGTGGAACGTGGGAGAGCCACCTGTTGCCGGGATCGTACGCGACGGGGGTGGGGGCGTCGACCGGCGGTGTGTGCGCCGCGGCGGAGTGGAGGTCGGCGGCTCTCCTGCCGCGGGCGAGCGCGGTGTGTCTCCCGTGGTTCGCGAACCCGATTGCCCCACCCCGCGATTCGGTAGTAGCTTCGCGCGATGGCACTCACGAGTGGAACACGGCTCGGCCCCTACCAGATCATCGACTCCATCGGCGCCGGTGGGATGGGGGAGGTCTACCGCGCGCTCGACACGCGCCTCGATCGGAACGTGGCCATCAAGGTCCTGCCCGATCACCTGTCGCGGAACCCCCAGCTCCGCCAGCGGTTCGACCGCGAGGCTCGCGCCCTCTCGAACCTCCAGCACCCCGGGATCTGCACGCTGCACGACGTCGGTCACGAGAGCGGGGTCGACTTCCTGGTCATGGAGTACCTGGACGGCGAGACGCTGGCCCAGCGCCTGGCGAGTGGCCCCATGTCCCTCGACGACGTGCTGACCACCGGGACCCAGATCACCGAGGCCCTCGACGCCGCGCACCGGGCCGGTGTCGTCCACCGGGACCTGAAGCCCGGCAACGTCATCCTGACCGCGACCGGCGCCAAGCTCCTCGACTTCGGGCTAGCGAAGCGATCGGCGACCGAGGAGACGCCGCACTCGGTGTTCACGCAGGTCGCGACCGAGGCCGCGTCCGAGCCCCTGACTCAGGAGGGCACGATCCTGGGCACGTTCCAGTACATGTCGCCCGAGCAGCTCGAGGGCGCCGAGGCCGACGCCCGGAGCGACATCTTCTCGCTGGGGGCGGTGCTCCACGAGATGGTGACCGGCCACAAGGCGTTCGAGGGGAAGAGCCAGGCCAGCCTCATCGCGGCCATCATGCAGTCGCAGCCGCCGGCGCTGTCGACCGTGCAGCCGATGTCGCCGCCTGCCCTGGAGCGGATCGTGCGAACGTGCCTCGAGAAGTCCCCCGCGGACCGATGGCAGACCGCGCACGACATCGCGATCCAGCTGAGGTGGGTGCGCGAAGGCGGCTCCGAGGCCGGGGTTCCGCGTCCGGTCTCGGCTCGACGGCGAGGGCGCGAGCGCATCGCGTGGGTGATCGCTGTGATCGCGGTCGCGGCGGCGGTGGCGCTGGGGGTCCGCGCCCTTCGCGAGCCCGCGCCGGAGGAGGGCTCGCGGATCCGGTTCTCGATCCCGGCGCCGGCCGGCGTCGTCGACGTGGGGTCGCCGCGCATCTCACCCGACGGCCGCACGATCGCGTTCAACGGCACGGACACCACGCAGACGACACGGATCTGGCTCCGACGGCTGGACTCGGTCGAGGCCGTGCCGCTGCCCGGCACCGAGGGGTGTGGGCGACCGTTCTGGTCGCCTGACGGGCGGCACCTCGCGTACTTCGTGGGAGAGGAGCTCGAGCGGATCTCCATCGGCGGTGGCCCGCCACTGACGCTCTGCCGGGCCCAGGGCTACGACGGAGCGTGGGGACGCGACGTGATGGTGTTCGACGGGTCGGTGGGCGACTCCATCCGCGCGGTTCCGGTCGGAGGCGGGGAGATCCGCGGGGTGACCCGGCTGGATCGGGCGCGCGGCGACACCGGGCATGGGTGGCCGTTCTTCCTTCCCGACGGGCGCCGGTTCCTGTTCGTGGCCATGATGCCGGGCGCCGACGAGATCCGTCTCGGCGAGGTCGGGAGCTTCGAGACCACGCGCGTGGCGGCCGGCGACTCGCGCGTGGAGTACGTGCACCCCGGCTACATCGTGTACGAGCGCGAAGGCACGCTGCTCGCGCAGCCGTTCGACCTCGACGCCGGCCGGGTCAGCGGCGACCCCTTCGCGCTGGCCGCCGGGATCGGGGTCGGCGGCTCCGGGCTCGCGCACTTCTCGGGCTCGTCGACTGGCACGCTGATCTACACCGAGAGCGCCAACAGCAACCGCGAGCTCCTGTGGCTCGACCGCGAAGGGCACGAGCTCGGCACGGTGGGAGAGCCGGCAGCGTACTGGCATCCGGCACTGTCACCGGACGAGGAGCGACTCGCCGTGGAGGTCTTCGGCCTCGATCGCGTTCCGGACGTGTGGATCTTCGATCTCGCGCGCGGACTCCGCTCCCGGTTCACGTCCGGAGGCCGGAACGTGGATCCCGTCTGGTCACCGGACGGGTCGCGCATCGTCTTCACGTCGGACCGAGACGGCACCAACGCGCTCTACGTGAAGAAGGTCGACGGAGACCGCACCCCTCGGAAGCTCGTCGAGCGCTCGACCACGCTGTATGCCCACGACTGGGCGCCCGACGGTCGGATCGTGTTCCTGGCGCGCAGCCCCACGGGACTGGGTCTGTCCACGATCACGCTCGACGAGCCCGACCGCATCCGCCCGTTGTTTCACACTCCGGCGACGGAGGGCCAGGGCCAGGTCTCGCCGGACGGCAGGTACGTCGCGTACACGTCCGACGAGAGCGGGGCGGCGAACGTCTACGTGACGGAGTTCGTCGACGGCGGACGCACGTGGCAGGTCTCGACCCACGGGGGATCCGAGGCGATGTGGCGCGGTGATGGTCGCGAGCTGTTCTACCTCTCCCCCGACCGGAAGATGATGGCGGTGGACCTGACGCCGGGGAACGGGCTGAAGCTGGGGATCCCGCACGCGCTGTTCCGGACGCCCGTGCAGCGAGACCGTATCGTGCGGAACCGGTACGTTGTGAGCGGGGATGGTCAGCGGTTCCTGGTGGCGGCGGTCGTGGATCGCGATGGGGTGCCGATGACGAGCGTGATCGTGAACTGGACGGCGGGGCTTTCGGATCGTTGATCCGCCCGGGGAGGTTGTCGCCGTGTCGATGCGGGCGTCACCGGCGGCGTTGACGGGCTTCTCGGGGGCCTGACGGGCCGCTCACGGCCGGGTGAGTTGACCTCGCCGGAGGGGGCTGCGATGATCGGTGACTTCCAATCGCTTGTCGCGTGACCCGGTAGCTCAGGTGGTAGAGCAACGGCCTTTTAAGCCGTGGGTCCTGGGTTCGAGCCCCAGCCGGGTCACCAATGATGTGCTCGTATCGACTGTGATCGCAATAGGTTGTGGCGGTGCTGTGTCACGTCTACCGCTCTCCCACGCCCATCTAGCTACTTCCCGCCTGGATCTTCCGTTTCCTTTCCCGCCTGCCGATCAATTGAGGAGCCGGGCTGGTCCGTCAGGGGCCGGTTGGGGACGTCACGGTTCAACTCGTGGGAGAGCGCATGCGAGATCCAGCAGAGGTGGTCAACGACATCGTGGGCGCGGTGAAGGAGCAGGGCATCTCGCAGGTGCCGGGCTACGTCCGCTTTGTCTATCGTCGGCAGACTCCCGCTTCGGTTGTCTTGGAGCGAAGGAACGGCAGAGATGTGGCAGTTCCCTTCTCGAAGCTTCGCACCGCGATCGAAGCAGTTCGAGAGGATCACTCTGTCTACATCTCCGGTCCACACTGCCTGCGAAAGTACGGCATCACGCACATCAACTCGCCCACGTGGTCACTGATCCGCCTGCTTCCCCTCAACAGATTGATCGACTAAGTTCGGATCGACGCGCCCCGCTCGGGCGCTTCACCGAGAGGATGAAGCGGCAAGGTTGTCACGGCGCTGATTGATGGACGGTGAACCTTGGTCGCGTCGATAGTCTCGGGGCTCGTCAGTGGAGGTGATGGTGAGCGGTACCACGAGAAAAACGATATTCGAGCAGGCTTCGAGAAAGCTTCGTCAGGACTTCGACGAGTTATCGATCGTCCCTCACAACGTATTGAAGGGCAGTGAAGCCGAGAAGCTAGTCCGTGATTTTCTGAGCGCACACTTGCCGAAACGATTTGGAGTCGGAGCTGGCTTCATCATCGACCCATCGGATGACGTCTCGAAACAGACGGACATCATCGTCTACGATGCCCTCAACTGTCCGATCTATCGCGCATCCGAGGACGCCTCGATTTTTCCAAGCGATAATGTCGCTGCCGTAGTCGAAGTTAAGTCTCGGCTCACCACGGGTAGTCTCAAGAGCGCGTTTCTCAACCTCCGCAGAGCGAAGTCTCTGCGTAAGCGCGGAGCGGCATCGGACTGGGGACCGGAACGTACTCAAACGCTGGGGTGTGTGTTTGCATTCAAGAGTGACATCTCCGTCGAGAAGCTCGGTGAGCACTTTGCGAAGCAGACGAGAGAAGCTGGCCTAGGCCCCCATCCGGATCTTCTAGTGGTTCTGGACGAATGCGTTGTCATGATGGCGTGCAATCTTCCGAATCGCCCAGGCTGGAACCCTGTCTTCTTCGAGGGCTTCGGGGAGAAGACGCAGAAGGAGCTCACGTAGGCGTGGCTGTAGGCGAGACTGGTCTCGACAGCCTCGACTACTTTCTACGTTTCTTCCTGGTCAATATCGCGAACTTTCGTCACACAATGGATGTTCCGCCGTTTGACTGGACATCGACGCCGTCTGAGGGGAAAGTGCAGATCACGTACCTCACCTCACTTACGAACGAGTCCGATCCAGCGAAGCGAGAGAGTAACCTCATTCGATATGCCGCAGCGGCGAAGAGAGACCTCGCCGCTCAATGAGCGCACGGAACTGATCGGCGAGCACCAATACGAGCGGCCCGGTCCGTGGAACGTGCCGAAGGGGAACTCGGAGGAGTGCCCGTTGCGGGCCAGTCGCTTCAAGGATCTGGGGCAGAAGACGACGGAGCAGCATTAGCGAGTGGTCTCGAAGATTGATTCGAGCTTTCCGTTCACGCACGTGTAGCAGGTGGTTCGATTGTACGTCCAATACGTCCGCGAAACGTAGTTTTCAGCGCTGTAGGTGTCTGTGAGCTCGATCTCTCCTTTGAGAAGGGCCTGAAGGCAGAATTCGGAGATGCCGATCTTCAGCGCGGGGCAGAGTTCTCGAAGTCGTTTCGCATCTTCTTCTCTTTGCTTGTCGTTCTCTATTCGTTGGAGTCTTAGCTTCGCCTCGATCTCCGCTGCCTGTGCGTTTCGAACCGCCATCATGCTGTCGACATAGGCCGCTACGCTGTCCTGCTTGGCTTGTACCCGGGCCCGCTCTTTGGCTTCCCGAACGACCTGAAGAGCTTCAAGGCTATCCCGACGGGCGGCGAGCCGGAGCATCCGATCTTCGTGTGAGATTTGCGGGCTGCAAGACACGACCGGCATGATCGAGATCAAGACAATCAGCCCAATCCTCGCCATGGCGGCTAATTGCACAGCGCTCACGGGCATCTTCTCCAAGGAAGTTCAAAATCCTCGATCGTGTGGCTCGGACCGGAGGTTTCCACGATGCCGTCTGGAACCACCGGGCCGTGCACGATGAGCTCCGCAAGCGACAAATCGAAGCGTTCAAAATCCTCGACGCCGGAGGTTTCCACGATGCCGTCTGGAACCACCGGGCCGTGCACGATGAGCTCCGCAAGCGACAAATCGAAGCGTGACGCCGCTGGTCGCGATGAGACCCATGACCGTGAACCCGCGCAGCTCGCCTGACCTCCGTAACATGTTGCTCCACAAACCGTTCTGGAGTCCATCGGAATCCGCGGGAGCAACGTCGGCGAGATACGCGGTCAGCTCCTCAATCACAAACCGCTTGATGTCGCCTGTCGGGATCGATTCGGTCGCACAGGCGTAGGACCCAAGGCCCCGTCGTGGTCCGATGGGCGGGACCCCTGTCGTCCTACCGAACCGGATCGACGCACCGGCCAACGGTCCGGTGTCGTCAATCTATGTCCCAGATGGCCCAGGTGCCTACGTCCACCTCCTCCACGTGCTCTGCCAAGTCGCCCGGCTGCAATGGCTCGCCCCCGGGAGCATGGCGTTCCAAGAGGCTCGTCCGCCTCCCAAACCAGTAGCGATCCCGTGAATATCAGAGCGGGGACCCGTGTACTATTGTTTACATGGATCAGCAATCTATCAGGGGGAACGATGAGTGCTTCAACGCCTAACGGTTCGTCGGAGAAGCCTCGCGCATGGGGGCTGTTGAGTGCGCTTGGGAGGGCGGCGGGATGGGTGCGACGAAATCCGGACACGACGATTGCACTGTTTGCCGGCGTCATGATTCCCTTGTCGATCTTCGTTGTCGGGGCTTGGACAATCAAGGCATCCTCACGCGCAGCACTTCTCACGCTCGCGATCTCCCAACTGGAGAGGCGCTCGTCGCCGCCGGAACTACGTTCTCTTGCTGTGGACATACTCCGCCGCCACTCTCTCCTGGACAACGAGGAACTCTTCGAACGGATCGAAGGAGGCGAACTGTATCTCCTGATGGACGAGAGCGAAAGGCTCGACGACCATCAGTATGAAATCGATCGACTAGCACTCCTGTACGAGCAGTGGTACAGCGTCGCAGCCAGTGGCGATAGCTCCGATGTCGCGCTCACCTACGCAGCAACCGTGGGTGATCACCTTGTCAGCGAGTGCACGTCTATGGAGCGACGGTTACGCCAGATCGACAGCAGCCTGCTTCGACAACGTCCAAACCAGGAACTGGGTCGCCATGTGTACCTCGCCATCGCTAACGCGATTCCTGCAATCGTCCTCTTTCATCGCGGCGATGAGCGAGCCAGTCGCTACGCATTGGCCGTGCTGAGAAACTGTGAAGACGGCGCGACAGCGTGGCGCGACATATCCGTGCGCGCGCAGCGACTGGGCATTGAAACCTCTGCCTTCGTGAAACAGGAATGGTATACTCATGATGTTGAGAGCCAACGTGTTCAGTTGCTCGCTTACAAGGCTTACGCGCTCACCATCCTTTTCGATGGAGGCGAAACCAGCAAAGCGGAGGCGTGCAGCGCCATCAAGACTGTAGACGACGAGAGGTACTTTCCCAATCGACCAGGCGACAATGCCATCCTGATACCAGTTGTTGAGCAGCTCGGTTGTCCGTAAACGAAGGAGAACGACCATGCGTAGCATGCTGACGGCGCTTCTTGGCGGCCTGTTCGTGGTGAGCATCTTCATCGGTACGCATAGCGCGGCCTTGAGCCAATTGTCGTAGGCGTCAGGGGGTCGCTTCGAAGACGCATCTGACGAGACCGATGGGCGGTTCGAGGTACCAATCTCGGTACAACACTCAGGCTACGAAGACGGGTTGGATCACCGATTGTTCGCGCCAGTCGGGAGCAGCGGCGATCATGAGCAAAGTCGGCTCGGGGATTGCCACCTCTCCACAGAGCACACGCCGCTGGATCGCAGCGGATAGATCGAGCAATCGCAGAATCTGTGTCACCCGCGCCGGGGTGACCCCCGCGATCTTCGCTAGCCTCGTCTGAGTCGGCACATCACCGCTGGCGAGCAGTGCGTTCATCCGATGGGCAAGGGCGAGGAGTTCGGCGGCGCGGGTTGGACGTTCTCCTGAGACGATGTCAGGCTCGTCCCCACTGCGTAGGTCCCGCCGCCCATCACGCCCGTTGCCGATGTGAACGGCCCGGGAGACCCTGCGACTCATGCCGTCTCATCTCGAAACGTGATCGTCACGCGACCGGCCCCGCGGTCGTAGACCACGCAATCGATCCAGCCGCGGACCACCGCAGCTCGCGAGCCGTTCTGGAGCCCGTCGGCGTCGGCAGGGGAGACATCGGCCAGGTACCCGGCCAACTCCTCGATCACGAACCGCTCGATCTCCCCGGCCGGGATCGACTTCGTCGGACAGGCGTCGAACCCGAAATCCTTCGTGGTCCGACAGACGTAGTAGCGATACCGACGTGGCCCTCTCGTCGTGTGCTTCGGCACCATGGCCTTGTCGCAGTGACCGCAGCGCAGGAGGCCGCGGAGCAGGGCAGGCGAGCTTCCGGTGATCGCACCGGTCAGGTCCGGGCCGTTGCGGCGTAGCTGGTCCTGGACGGCGGCGAACGTTGCCTCGTCCGCGATGGCGTCATGCTCGCCGTCGAGCACCTCGCCCTTGAACGCGACCTTCCCGATGTAGACGACGTTCTTGAGCGTCCGGTTGACCCAGTTCTTGGAGATGGGCTTGCCGCCGCAGCGGTTGCCGGTCTTGGAGGTCCACGCCTTCGTGGTCCAGCCTCGGCGGTGCAGTTCCTGGACGACGGGGAGGATGGAGCCGAGGTCCAGGTAGAGGCGGAAGACCTCGACGACTTGCTTCGCCTCTTGGCGGTTGACCACGAGGCGACCGCCATCGGGGTGGACGTCGTAGCCGAGGGGAGGCGTGCCCCCGATCCACCTCCCGCGCCGCCGGGCTGCGTGAACCTTGTCCCGGACGCGCTCCCGGATGGTTTCCCGCTCGAACTCCGCGAACCCGACGATCATGTGAAGCATCATCTTGCCTGCGGGCGTCGCGGTGTTGAAGTGCTCGGTGACGGAGACGAAGGTGACGCCGTGGCGGTCGAGTTCATCGGTGATGGCCAGGAAGTCGCGAGGAGATCGTGATAGCCGGTCATACCGGTACACCAGGACGCAGTCGACCTTCCCGGACCGCACGTCGTCCAGCAGCCGCTGGAGGGCAGGTCGCTTCAGGGTGGCTCCACTGATGCCCTCGTCGTCGTATCGGGTGGCGATCGCCTTCCAGCCCTTCTCCCGCTGACTCCGGATGTACGCCTCCACGCTCTCCCGCTGGTTGTCGATTGAGGTGAACTCCGAGCCGGAGCGGTCCTCGACGGACTGCCGGCAGTACACGGCGCACCGGACGGTCTCCGCCCGGGGCTTCGTGCCGTTCCACCCTCGGCGGACCTGGGTGTGGACTTGGAGGGTCACGGCTTGCCGGACTCCTTGATCTTGAAGAACCGGGGACCGGACAGATGTTGGCCGGTGATCGCGCGTGCCACGGCCGTCAGCGACCGGTACACCTCACCCCCATACTCGAACTCCCCGCCATCAAGCACGACGACCTCGTGCACACGGCCGCGATAGCGGCGCACGAGGCGCGTACCGGGGAGGAGGGCTCCGGGTTCGCGGGTCTGGTTGATCTCGCGGGACGTGGCCTGTGTGGGCGACGTGGGCGCGGTCGGGGGCCAGTCCTTGGGCGGGTTCAGCCGCACCACGGCATTCGCGGCGAGTTCCTGGATGCGGGCCTTGGCCCGCTCGCTCAACCCCCCGTGCGCCTGCTCCTGGATCCGCCAGGCAATCCTACGGATGAGCCATTTTCGATTGTGCGAGTGCGATTGATATCCCCACCGCTCTGTGAACTCGGCGACCAGCTCCTTTGTCGCCATGCCCTCCAATCTGGCAATCTCGCGCTTAATGTCCAACCAGGTCTCCAGGTCGGTGGTTTCAGTCCTGGGGGACATGACCGCTCTCTCTGCCCGGGACATCAAGTGAATCCTCTCTGGTTTGTACAGCGGCGTATCGCGAGCGAGACGCCTATTCGCCCGGGCGAGGAGGGTGGTGAGGTCGCACGGCGGAGGTTGAGCGCGCCTGTCGGGGTTGATAGACACAGTTACTGCCCTCCCTACATGAAGAAGGGCGGGTTGAACCGTACCGGGTTCTCCGGAGAGCTGGTTAGTTGACGACCACCGCCTCGGCGGCGTCGTCGTGCACGGGCTTCTTCTCTCTTCTTGAATCGTCCTTCAGTCGCGCTGATACAGAAAGCGAGCGAAGCTCGCGGTCCGGGTGGTCTTCCTCGGTCCTGCCACCTGCGTAGAACATCTCCTCGTACTCGACCGGCGGGATGTCGCCAATCGGCTCGAGGAGTCGTTGGGTGTTGAACCAGGATACCCACTCGAGTGTGGCGAACTCGACTTGTTCGAGGCTGCGCCACGGACCGAGCCGGTGGATCACCTCCGTCTTGAACAGGCCGATGATCGTCTCGGCCAGGGCGTTGTCATACGAATCTCCCTTGCTGCCCACCGACGGCTCGATGCCGGCATCGGACAACCGCTCGGTGTAGCGAATCGACAGGTACTGACTGCCGCGATCGCTGTGGTGAACCAGAGAGCCGTCGAGGCGGCTCCCACGGTCGTAGATCGCCTGCTCCAGCGCATCCAGCGCCAGATCGGTGCGAAGCGAGTTCGATGCTCTCCATCCCACGATCCGACGCGAGAACGCGTCAATCACGAACGCCACGTACGCGAACCCTCGCCAGGTCGCCACGTACGTCAGGTCCGCCACCCAGAGCTGGTTGGGTCCCGAGGCCTTGAAGTTCCGGTCCACCAGATCAGCGGGTCGCGAGAGCGAGTCATCGCCGACGGTCGTCTTGAACTTACGCCCACGAACCGCCCCGCGAAGCCCCATCGCACGCATCAGACGCGCGACCGTACAGCGAGCGACCGCGATGCCACGACGCGTCAGCTCCTTCCACGTCTTCCGGACGCCGTAGACGGCGTTGAAGCCCTCACCGCGAACCCGGAGGATCTCCTCGCGCAGCTCATCATCGCGTCGGCGTCGGGCTGAGCGGCGTCCAGGATCGCGCTCCTGGGCCTTCTGGTCGTAGTAAGTCGACGGAGCGATCGGCACCACCGCGCAGATCGGCTCGACTCCGTACTCATCTCGGTGTTCGTCGATGAACGACACCATCACTTCGCTCGGCGGTCGAGCTCCGCCTGAGCGAAATACGCCGACGCCTTCTTCAGGATCTCGTTCGCGCGCTTCAGCTCGCGGTTCTCCCGCTCGAGCTCCTTCAGGCGCTTCTGTTCGTCCGTCGTCAGACCGGGGCGAAGGCCCTGGTCTCGTTCGGCCTGACGGACCCACTTCCGGAGCGTCTCGGCCGTACAGCCGATCTTCGAGGCGATCGAGCGGATCGCCGACCATTGCGAGTCGTGCTCGCTCTCATGCTCCCGCACCAGCCGCACCGCTCGCTCACGCACCTCGGGGGAGTACTTGCTTGGTCTTGCCATGGAGGTATCCTCTCAAGGAATACACCCTCCGGCAAACCCGGCGTGGTTCATTCCCGCAGTTGAGAGCTTCGCCATCTGACCCACTCCACTGGTGGGCTGAGCGGGCCGTGATATCATTGAGGCGTCGTGAAGCCGCAAGAGGCCCGCCGAACGATCACATAGCGCCTGGAGGTGTTGGTGTGAACGTCATCAGATCCTGGCTGTCCACCGCCTTGCCCCTGCTGGGGTACGCGACTCTCGCCACCGCCGCTACCTGGCACGTCCCGGCCGACCATCCCACCATCCAGGAAGCGATAAACGCCGCGACTACCGGTGACAGCGTGGTTGTCGCCGATGGCACGTACACCGGCCCCCTGAACCGCGACCTGGACTTCGGCGGCAAGAACCTCGTCCTGGCATCAGTCAACGGTCCGGAGTTCACGACAATCGACTGTGAGGAACTCGGACGTGGACTCATCTTGCAGTCAGGTGAAGACAGCACCTCGGTCGTGGAGGGATTTCATATCTACCGTGGGCGTTCCGCGCCGGGCCACTACACGGAGATCCCGCCCGGGGGGGGCATCTACGCCGTGTTCGCCACGCCCGTCATCCGGAACTGCGTCATCGATTCGTGCGTGGCTGGAGGCGGGGGCGGAGTGTGGACACGCGGTGGAAGGATCGAGGACTGTCTCTTCCGCTCCAACCAGGGCGGTGGGAAAGAACCCGGTGGTGCCCTCTTCGCCTACAGCGGGACGGCGCAAGTGATGGTCGAGAATTGCGAGTTCGTAGACAACTACTCCCGAGGAACCGGTGGCGGCGTGGGAACCAGCGGACCCAACGGGGTCACGATCTCGAACGGGTCGTTCTCTGGGAACGTATCGAGAAACAAGGGCGGAGGCATCTGGGTTTCCGGCCCGACGACGATTGTCCACACAACCATCACGGGAGACAGTGCGGACGCCGGAGGGGCGATCGGGATCACCAACTATCCGGTTTCCATAATCGATTGCACATTGCAGCACAACCGCGCCGCAAGCAGCGGTGGCGCGCTGGTGCTACAGACCGCTGCCGTCGTGGATATGATCGGCTGCGATATCGCGGGGAACCGGGCGGTGGTGGACGGCGGGGCGATCTACGGGATTTCGACGTCCAGCAACTACACGCTGACCCTCGACGATTGTGATGTTCTAGACAACGTGGCCGGCCAGCGAGGCGGTGCGCTGTACACACCTCAGGAGGTGACGCTTGGAAACTGCCGCTTCAAGGGGAACAGCGCCAACCAGGGCGGAGGTCTCTTCTTCGGGGTCCAGCCGCTTCTCATCGAAGACTGTGTGATTGCCGGAAACTTCGCGACCGACGTGGGGGGTGGAATCTATGCGGTGATCGAGACAATCGGCCTGACCTCGTACTGGCGCCGGTGCTCGATTGTCGCGAACGCCGCAGGAGCGGAAGCTGGGGGCATATACCTCGAGACCGTGGTGTCCCCGACCGTCCGGATGGAGCATTCCATTCTTTGGGGTAACTGTCCCGAGGGTGCGAACGGTGAGATGGCCGGTGGGATGGGAGAGGTCAGGTTTCTGTGTTCGGATCTGGATCAGTATGACATCGGGGGCCTCCTCGTGATCATGGACCAGTCCATCGACATCGACCCGCAGTTCTGCGATCGCCCTCCTTGCGAGGACGCACCCACCTCGCAGGGGGACTTCACGTTGGTTCCAGGGTCGCCATGTCGTGCAGAGGCGGTGATCAATCCCTGCGGTGAGCTCATGGGGCCGCTGGATCAGGGGTGTACGCGCCAGTTTGAGCCGGTCGGGCTTCCCGGCGGAGCCTACTCTCTTCCCGGAGTCATCCGGGGCGATGCGCGGTTCGGAGACGCGGATGGAGATCACGACTTCGAGATCCTCCTGACGGGGCTCGGGGATCCGGACAATGTGACGGGTCTATATCGGGTGTTCGCCAACGGCGAGGACCAGGTCTTCCTCGATGTCGGGGCGGGGTTTCCAGCGCTCGAGAAATCCTCGGTGGCGTGGGGTGATCACGACAACGACGGGGATCTGGATGTGCTCATCTCGGGTGACTCGGATGGCGGGACTCCGATCACCGCCATCTACGAGAACGACGCCGGCACGTACGTGGATGTCGGCGCGGATCTCGTGGGTTTTGAGAGTCCTGCAATGGCCTGGGGGGATTACGACAATGACGGGGACGCGGACCTCGTGCTGACCGGCAACGACGAAAGCTCCGTTGGCATCTCCCCGAACTCGGTCCTCTACCGCAACGAGGGCGGCGTCGAGTTCGTGGACGTGGGGGCCGGGCTTCCGGGAGTGTGGCGCTCTTCCGTCGACTGGGGAGACTATGATGGCGACGGTGATCTGGATCTTGCGATCGCCGGGGAGGATGCAGGGTCTTCGAAGATCGCCGCAATCTATCGAAACGACGATCAGGTGTTCACCGATACCGGCGCCGCTCTGCCGGGCGTCACGTTCGCTACGGTCGAGTGGGGTGACTACGACAGTGACGGTGATCCGGATCTTTTGATTGCCGGTAGTGGAGACTCTGAGAACGTCCTCGCGATCCATCGAAACGATGGCGGACTGTTCACGGACGTCAGCGCCGGGCTCATGGGACTTGGTGCTTCCTCGGCAGCCTGGGGAGACTGTGATGGTGACGGCGATCTCGACATAATCCTCGCCGGACTTGGACCGGGACCTGAGTGGGGAAGCGCAACGGTCGTCTACCGAAACGACGGAGACGATGTGTTCACCGGATTAGACCTCGGAATACTCGGCGTTGGCTACTCGTCGGTCCAGTGGGGGGACTCGGACAACGACGGTGATCTTGACGTCCTAATCACGGGCCTCAACGGCGGGACCTACCTTTCGCTTCTTTATCGAAACAACAGTGCCGTTGCCAACGCTCCCCCGTCAGCGCCAACGGGACTATCTGCCGAAGTAGTCGGTGGAGTCGCGACGTTTACCTGGGGAACCGCAACGGATTCCGAGACGCCGACCGCTGGGTTGACCTACAACCTCCGTGTGGGCACGACGCCCGGTGGCAGTGAGGTGATGTCAGCGCTGGCCGACCCATCGGATGGCCATCGGTACGTTCCGGCTTTCGGAAACGTCGGACACCGGTTGAGCTGGTCACTCACGGTGGATACGGAGGACCTCTACTGGAGCGTCCAGGCTATCGACGCCGGGTTCGCCGGCTCGCCGTTCGCGCCCGAGGCCACTGTCGGGATGCTGGCGGTCGAGGATGTTCCGCTGCCGAGCGTCCACGCACTGAGAGCCGGTCGTCCCAACCCCTTCCGAACACGGACCACGATCTCGTTCGACCTGCCGGAAGCGGCCGTCACACGACTCACGCTGTATGACGTCGGAGGACGGCACGTGTGCACGATTGCTGACGGTGAGTACTCCGCGGGCCGGCATCGCGCGACTGTCACCAGTCGAACTGGCGGGTCGCGCCTCTATCCCGGCGTCTACTTCCTGCGTATGGAGGCGGGGGAGTTCAGGGCGGATCGTCGGTTGGTGGTGCTGGAGTAGATCACACGTTTGGCGCCACAGTTCGAGCCCCAGCCGGACTACCATTCGGTGAACGTGGGGTCGCGGCGCCTTACTTGAGTCACCCCAAGCGGTTACTGTAGAGAGACACCCCAGAGTTGAGCTAAGGCGACACCCAGATTTACGCACTATCGCGTAAGTCCTATGTCTGTGACGCTCTCGATCGAGGAGGGCGTCATGGCCAAGCTCGATCGAGGGGATCGCATGAGCATCATCTCGTTGTCGGACCGGGGTCACTCGTCTCGCCGGATCGCCCGCATGCTGGGCGTGACCGAGGGCACGGTTCGCTACCATCTCCGACGCCACCGCCAGGGCGACCACGACGGCCGGGCCGATCAGCCGCATCTGGCGAGCGCGCACGCCGAGGCCATCACGCGGTGGATCGAGTCCCGTGGCACCGGTCCGCTCAACGTGGCCGCCCTTCACGATCATCTCCAGGAGGAGCATCGCTACACGGGGAGCCTGCGCTCGGTACAGCGCTTCGTTCGCACGCACTACCCCACGCCCGCGCGCCGCGCCCGCCGACGCGTGGAGACCCCGCCGGGCGCGCAAGCGCAGGCGGACTGGAGCGAGTGGCGGGACGTGTGGATCGGCGGCCGGCGCGAGCGTCTGTACGCGTTCGAGCTTCAGCTGAGCTACAGCCGGTACGCGGTTCGGGTGTGGTCGCGGCGCAAGGACCAGCTCTCGTGGCATCACGTGCACAACGAGGCGCTGCGGCGTCTGGAGGGCGTGCCGGCCACGATCCGCGTGGACAACGAGCGGACGGCGGTCTCGCGCGGTGCGGGGTGCTGGGGCGAGCTCAACCCGTCGTACCGGCAGTACGCCCGCGTGGTGCGCTTCCACATCGACGCCTGCCCGCCGCGTGAGCCGTGGACGAAGGGGAAGATCGAACGCCGCATCCGTGACGGTCGTTTCTGGAGCGACCCTCGCGACCGTCACTGGGACTCGCTGGTGGAGCTTCAGAGCTGGACCGACGAGAGGAGCGTTCGCTCGGCACACCGCCGCCGGTGTCCGCGCACGGGAACGAGCGTGATGAGCGCGTACGCGAGCGAGCAGCCGCTGCTGGGCGCACTGCCGATCCAGCCCGAACCGTTCGACGTGGTGGTGATGCGGGCGGTGAGCCACGACTGTCTGGTGTCGTTCGAGGGGCGACAGTACTCGGTGCCGTTCCGGTTCGTGGGTCGCCGGGTCGAGGTGCGTGGCTGCGCCGAGCGGGTGCAGATGCTGGGCGAGGGTGCGATCGTGGCGATGCATCCGCGCTACGGGGAGGAGCGGATCGTGATCGATCCGGCCCATTACGAGGGCGAGGACACCGCCACGGTGCGTGCTCCACGCCCGCTGGGGAAGATGGGCCGACGTCTGGAGGAGATCGCCCAGATGGTGCCCGAGGCGCGTCCGGTCGATCTGTACGCGGCGATCGCCGAGGTGGCCCGATGAGCAGCACCCCCAAGACCAAGAAGATCACGCCCCGACTCGATCTGGACACGACGCGGGAACGGCTCGAGCAGCTCGGACTGGCGCGTGCGGCCGAGTCGCTCGATCACCTGATCGCCGAGGCGGTCAAGGAGGAGATGCCGCCGCAACGGTTCCTCGATCAGCTGCTCGGTGAAGAGCTCTCGTTCCGCGATGAGCGTCGCGTACGGACCTCGCTGAAGCTCTCCGGTCTGCCCACTGGACAGACGCTGGGGAACTTCGACTTCGCGTTCCAGCCGTCGATCGAGCGCTCGCGGATCGAGACGCTGGCCACGTGTCAGTGAATCCGAGAGAACCGGACGCTCTTGATCCAGGGACCGCCAGGAGTCGGGAAGACGCATCTGGCGGTGGCGCTCGGCATCCGAGCGGTCGAAGCCGGGTTCGGCGTCACGTTCATGCGACTCGAAGAACTGCTGGCCGCACTACGGCGCGATGCCGATCTGCCACCGGCGAGGATCCGGCGACGCAAGTATGCGAACGTGTCGCTGCTCGTGATCGACGAAGTCGGGTTCGAGCCGATGAACCGGCACGAGGCGAGTCTGTTCTTCCGGCTCGTCAGCTATCGCTATCAGCGCGGCGCGATCCTCATCACCACGAACAAGGGCATCCGAGACTGGCCGGAGATCCTCGCCGGAGACGAGATCCTGGCCACGGCCATCCTCGATCGCCTGCTTCATCGCAGTCACGTGCTGAACATCGCCGGGCGGAGCTACCGGCTCCGGGACCTGGAACGAGCCGCGACGGCCGCTCACACGACCTCAACTGCGCGCGACACCTGACGGTGTCGCTTGCTGACTCCCGAGGGCCTGTAAGACGATGAAAGGAGAACCACTTATCCCGAACTCAGGTGCGTAAGACTGGGTGTCGCCTAAGTGCGTAACACTGGGTGTCGCTTGACACCGGGGAGAGAGGCGGGGGATGCAGTCGGCGGGGCATCTTCCAGGTGAGGAAGCGTTCTAGCTTCGCGATGAGCCGATCGGGCAGGAAGACCTCGCCATTGCGCTTGCCCTTCGTGCGAGCCTGATCCAGCCGCACCCGGTGACGTACCGTTTCGCCGTCCGGCGTGACGTGGCGCACGTCCAGACCGAGCACCTCGGACAGCCGGAGGCCCGTGCCAAGGGCCATGGAGAAGAGGACGTGGTCGCGGGGGCGAGGGGGTTGGCCGGACACTTCGAGCAGCTTGGCCTGCTCGGCCTGAGTCATGGTCTCAGGGGCGCGGTAGGGCATGGGGCCTCCTGCGGACCATGTTCCCTCTGGTTGCCGGTAGGTCAAGTCATTCTGGCGCCGCGATCACCTCTTCCATCGTTGTGCTCACAGAATCTGCTTCTCGTAGACAGTGAAGTCCGAGTCGAGCGCCGGATACTCGCGGTGTTCCGCCCAGGCGGTGAACTCGACGTCCTTCTCCAGAATACCAGTCCACTTCTCGGCGAGACGCTCGAACTCGGCGAACACATGATGTGTGCGCTTGTGGCCATAGATCTCGGGGTAGTGAACGGTTGGCAATCCATACGCCCGGTCTTTCTTGCGCGGGTAAGGCTTGATGTACTGGAGGCCCTTTGAACCCTTGTACTGATGAGACTCCATGAAGGCCGGGACGAGCGGTCCCTCGAAGATGAGGTCGTAGTCGGAGTTCTTGCCGAATGAATGGTCGAGGGGCTTCGACGGATTGCGCGAGTAGCCGGTTGTCGACGACCCCGTTAGGAGGATGCGGCTGATCATCTTCGTCGCGTCGGCGACGACGGTCACGTCATGAACGAACTGCCGGTATTGTTCCGTGCTCGAGAATCCCAACGGGCATTCCTTTCGCCTCATCTGCTCAAACGCACCGCGCTGACCATCGACTGGGCCCTGCGCGTCTTGAATGCGAGCGCGCAGCTCTCGATGAACCATCTGCAGTTGTGCGTCGAATGCTCCCGTCGTCTGGATTGTCGGAGTCACGGACATGATCGCTCCTGTTCCGGGGAATGAAAGGCGCTGACGACGCGGCAAGATACCATGGAGACGGCGCGCGCAACCAGGTCATCTCCGTTCGTGTGCATGAGAGCCGACGCGCGGGCATCACGGGACCTCTCGGGCAGCATGTTCCCTCTGCCTGCCCGGACATCAAGTCCTTCTGTCGCCTTGACTGTCTCTCCCGCTGGAGCGTGCATCGTCCTGTAGCCCGAACAGGAGGTATTGCATGGGCAGGAAGCGTAGCGGCCAGCTGGAGCTAGACGGCCTGAGGGCCGCAGTAGAAGCCGCACAGGCGGGCGTGGACGCGGCGACCAAGGAAGCGGACCGCCTTCGGGCCAGGGCGAAAGCGGCCGTCACAGACGCCAAGACCGCCTACCGGATCGCCCACACGGCGTACCGCGACGCGTGCCGTCGGGCGGGCGTGGACTGCGAGTTCGCCCGGGGCCGCTCGGAGAACGTGTCGCCGCGGGTCAGCTTCGAGGTGGTCAAGGTGGCGAAGGGGGTTCGCGTCACGGTCCGGGGGCGACCGGAGACGGCAGAAGTGATCCCGATGGCGAAGCTCAATGTCTCCATCGGCAAGGCGGCCCTCCACTACTGCGAGAGGCACATCGGGCCGCCGGAGGTCGTGGGGAACAAGCAGGGGAGTCTGGCGAATAGGTTGAGGACGCTGCTCGCATAGCAGAGACCGGGCGTTCCTTCTGGGCTGTCTCGTATTCCAGCGGCAAGTCCACGCACTCGACATGACCGAGTTGCGAAGCGGCAAGGGCAAGCCCTGGCAGACCGCCGGAACCTGCGTCGGCGCCACTCGATGACGGTTCTCGGCTTCACGATGTAGAGAAGCTCACGCCAGCGGGCGGAGATGCGAGAAAAGAGCGACCAAAGCAGGCGATCGCGATCTCGAAGCTTCGGTCGCTTTACCGATCGCTTGTGGACGGCGAGCTGGTGGCGGAGCAGGGCGTTCTCGAGCTGGAGCTGCGAGTGAGAGACGACGAGCCCTCGAACGAAGGCGAAGACGGCCGCGAGCATGGATGATCCAGGGTAGAATGGACGTTGGCGACGAGCCGGGGAGGCTGCCATGGCCACTGCGCCAACGTCAACGGAAGCAACGTGTAGGGGTTTTCGGGAGGCACAGGTGTCAAGTGGTACCTGCCACCACTTCTCGCCCGACGAGTGAGACCGAGAAGGCGATGCGATCCAGGAGTCCCTGTCGGGGACCTGCGTCGGCGTTTCGGGTTCCCCGTACTGCATCGCCAGTATCGAGGAACCTACCATTGGAAGCATTACTGTGAGTACGTCCCGTAACGTCGGATGGAGTTCCGTGTCTTGCGGCAAGGACACGTCGCGAACTGGGGTGCCCGCAAGCCATCGATCCCCTCGGGGGGCATCGAGCCCTCGGTTGGCAGCGCGGGAACTCCTGGGGGATGTCACGCCCGTCGAGTTCGAGGAGGCGATCCACGACGATCCACGAGACCCCGCCAGAGTGGTGGGACTCAACCACACCGCTCTCGGGAACCCCCGGAGTGGTTCGGTCTGGGGGACTCCATGACGCGAAGGGCACGAGCAGTGCCGGCTCTAATGGCGGTACTGGCCATCCTTGTTAGCCACGCGCACCCTGCCACTGGTGTGATCCAGAGCTACACCGAGGACTTCACGACCAAGACGTACTGCGACACCCTGAGCACGACGGCATGGTGGGATACCGCTGCCGGGGAGCTGAAGCTACATGCCTTGACCCCTACGCTGGTCGGTACGTACGACACGCCGGGATCAGCCTTCGCCGTCACGATTTCGGGCGATCAGGCGTTCATCGCCGATTATACGGGCGGTCTACACATCATCGATGTCACCGATCCGGCAGACCCGGTCCTGCTCGGCACTCACGGCACTCCACACAAGGCCGCCGATGTCGCGGTGGCCTCGGATCGCGCGTTCGTCGCCGACGGCCTGAGCGGTCTGCAGATCGTCGACGTCACCGATCCAGTCAGCCCGGCGTTCGTGGGTGCGTACGATACGCCGGATCTGGCACTGGGCGTGGCGGTCGATGGCACCCATGCCTTCGTGGCGGACGGCGAGACCGGGCTCATCGTGATCGACTGCTCCGACCCGTCGAATCCGGTTCCGGTGGGCCTTCAGGACACCTCGGGATTTGCGTGGGACGTCGAGGTGTCGGGAGATCTCGCATTCCTCGCCGACGACGTGGCGGGACTCGTCGTGTTCGACATCTCCGATCTCACGAACCCCGCGATCATCAGCACGTACGACACACCCGGAGCGGCGAGGGGCGTCGCGGTCGCCGGGGATCTGGCATTCGTCTCGGACGAGAGCAGCGGCCTCCACATCATCGATGTTTCCGACCCGGCCAGTCCTCTTCACGTCAGCACCACCGGCACGCCCGGCGATGCCATCGGCATCACGGTCTCCGGTGACCTCGTCTTCGTTGCATGCGACACGCAGGGTCTTCAGGTCTTCGACATCCGCGATCCATCGAACCCGGTCATCGCCAATGCCTTCGTCACGCCCAGCTCCGCAATCGGTGTCGCGGTGGCCGGAGATCTCGCCTTCGTCACGGACGAGATACAGGGTCTGCATGTGATCAGGGTCCGATACCCCACGAGCCCGGCGCTGGAAGGTACCTTCGTGGACTCCGACGGCATCTACGATGTCGCGGTGTCCGGAGACCTGGCGTTCGTGGCCGCGCAGACCGGGTTGCTGATCATCGACATCAGTGACCCGTCCACCCCGGTCGTCATCGGCAGCTACGATACGCCGGCAACTACCGCTCACATCGCGATCGCCGGGAACCTCGCCTTCCTGGCGGAGTACGACTATTCGAACTACCGATACACGCTGCTGATCGTCGACGTCACGGACCCCGCGAGTCCCGCGCTCGTCAGCTCGCATGACACGACGGACTCGATCAACAGCCTCTCCGTGGCCGACGATCTTCTGCTCGTGCAGGTCGCCTTCTCCGGATTGGAGATCTACGACGTCAGTGATCCGACCAGCCCTGTGCTGGTCGGCACCAGTGGCGGTCCATTCGGCGGCAGTACCATCTACGGCCATCGTGCCTATTTCGGCGGCAGTGGTCTCGGGATTCTCGACATCAGCGACCCTTCGATGCCCGTGCCGGTCGGCAGCTGCTCTCTCTTCGGAAACGGCGGCTTTGGCGTGGAGGTGGAGGGCGATCTGGCCTATCTCGCAAACGGGATCTGGGGCCTCGCGGTCGTCGACATCAGTGACCCTACCGCGCCGGAGGTGCTTTCCTACACCTGGACAGAGGAGGACGCGAGCCACATCGCCGTCAGCGGCAACATCGCGCTCGTCACGGATCGCAACTGGGGGCTACACGTGTTCGACATCACCGACCCTGTGAACCCGGTCCTCACCGACGTGTACGATACGCCGGATGATGCTCGACGAGTCGTGATCGAAGGGGAGCTCGCGTTCATCGCAGACTGGGCGGGTGGCCTGCACATTCTCCGCATCTACCAGCATGAGCTGGATACCGCGAATCACGCAGGCCAGTCTCTCCCGGTCGATGGAGCTTCCAGCACGATCCCGCGTGCTCGTGTCCTGGATGTGAGTACCGGTGTGGTCTCCTGGGAGCTGAGCGCCGACGCGGGCGCGAGCTGGACGGCCGTTGCCACGCCCGATGCATGGACACGGATCGCATCCCCGGGTGCGGATCTCCAGTGGAGATCGTTACTCGAACTGGGTGGAGTGGGTCTGCCCACCGTGTCGGAACTCACCCTGGAGTGGCTGAACGAATCTGGCCCGGTCGTCTCGATCACCGACATCGCCGATGATCAGGGCGGCTGGGTGCGTCTGAGCTTCGGCCGCTCGGGCTACGACTTCGCCGACGAGAGCAGCCTCCCGGTGGCGACGTACCAGATCTATCGACGCCTGGATGACGAGGTCCTTCGCCGGCAGGTGCTCGAGGACGGCCGTATGGCCGATGCCGAGGTACTGGAGCGGGCGCCGATGTCGTCTCTCCATCCGTCAGCCGTTCGGAGCTTCCGTGATCGCCTGTATGTCCTGGGCGAGGAAGGGAGCGCCAGAGGTGAGATGCCTCCCGGGGTCTGGGAGATTCTGACGACAGTCTCGGCCTTGCAGCAGGATGAGTACGTGGTAGCGGTTCCAACCCTCGGAGACTCGAGCGATGCCGGAATCGCCTGGTCGGTCAACCTCGTCACCACACACACGACGACGCCGTCGATCTGGTTCGCCTCCGCGCCCGATAGCGGCTACTCGGTCGACAACATCGCTCCGGGCATCCCGTCGGGTCTTGCCCTGCTTGGCACGGAGCTCTCGTGGGATGCAGCACCGGAGGATGACTTCCGGCATCACAGCGTCTATGGCTCGGAGCTGGAGGAGTTCGATCCGGCGGCCACACTGATGGGCTACACGGTCGACCCTATCTACGACGTGAGCGGTGCCTCGTACGGCTACTACCACGTGACGACGACCGATCACGTGGGCAATGAAGGGGACGCGGCCAGCGTGGAGGGAAGCCTGCTCTCGTCACCCGAGGCGCCGATCCCGATGACGTATACACTGTCCTCGCCGGGCCCGAATCCGTCTGGTGGCCGCACCGCGATGACGTTCGCACTGCCCGAGGCGGGGAACGTGCAGCTCGCGATCTACGACGCGAGCGGTCGTGCGGTCCGGACGCTGGCCGATGGGGCGTATGCGCCCGCGGTCCATCGGGTGTTCTGGGACGCGCGCGATGACTGCGGTCGGCGCGTGGGCCCAGGCGTCTACTTCGTGCGGATCGAGGTCGGGACGTTCCATGCGGAGCGACGGCTCACGGTGATGCGGTGAAGCCGGGATCCGCGTGCCAGAGCTCGAGCCCCGTACGTTCACCCGACGCGGGCTCGAAGTCCTCTCTACCTCTCTGTTTGGAAGGCCGTTCGAACAATCGCGATAACCGGCTGGCTGCAGCAACGTTGTCTGGTTGACTACTGGCGTACCCGCTCAGAGTTTGCACTGTCTCACACGGGTCACCATGGTCTGTCATGTAAGTGCATTTCGACAAATGGGTTATGAGCCTACTCGCCCCCCCCTCGGCCAGCGTGATCGATCACTTCGCTTGAACTAGCCTGTCCCATTCGACCAGTTCTGACGCGGAGTGTCTTAGACCGCCCTCACTTCCCCGGCAGGCCCTGTCCACATCCGTCGAGCTTGCCGCGTGGTGATCGGAACGTCGCTACCGAAGGAAGAGTGAACCGTGGAGCCCGTACTCGACGGGAAGCCCCGAAACGAGAGAGAGTCATGCGTAACCTATTGCTAATGATCGCGATGTCACTCGAAACCCTTGTCGGCTGTTCACCAGACGGGGATGCTGGGGTCGGTCCCCGAGACGACGCGCCCCAGGAGGCAGCCACGATCGACGCGGATGGCGGCACGGTCACCGCAGTGTCCGAAGGCGTGAGCTCCTCGTTGAACTTTCCCCCGGGATCGCTCGGCGAAACGACCCGCATCGCGCTCCTGCCCGGCGAGGCGGAAGAGGGCGAGCTGGCCCGGTTCCGGATCGACGCCGACGAGCGGCGACTGCGGCGGCCGGCCAGCTTCCGGTTCACACTCCCGGACACCGTGGCCCCCGAACGCCTGGCGATCTTCCTGGAGACCGGAGCCCGCCGTGTCCCCCTCGTCACGTCGGTGGACGGTGGTGATCTCGTGGCCGAGATCTGGAGCTTCGGACTCGACCTCGGCGACATCGGCACCGGTCGGTCAGGCGGCCTCTTCTCGGATGCGTTCATCGCGTACCTGGATTGTCAGTGGGAGCACGACCTCGTCCGCGAGGAACTCGTCCGCCTGAACGCGTGGATGTCCATGGACGGCGAACCGGGCATCGTGACCAGCCGGACCGAGCAGCTGATCGCACGGCTGAACGCGGTGAAGATCAGTTGCGGGGGTGTCGAGGGAACGGACGAGCTGGTGCAGTACGCGATGACGGCGAGCTGCGATCGCTACCGCGAGGCCTACGTCGATGCAGCGGCACTGCCACCGCCGTCTGACTACGACACCATGCTCCGCCAGATCGTGCCCGTGCTGTCCAGTCATGCCGTCGTCGAGAACGTTGGCGTCGAGGCCTGCGGCTCCCCGATGTACCCGCTGATACAGGATGAGCTCTCGTCCTTCGTCGATCAGTATGCTGCCGAGATCACGGCCCCCGGCTACCTCGACGGCGCCGGGCCGTGGCGGCTGGTGTGGGCAGACCTCCGGTCGACGATCGGCAACCTCGCCGCCGACGTGGAAATGCTCGGCGTGGCGGAGGAGGTGCCCGTCTACGAGGATCTCGTGTACCCGCTCGCGAACATCCTCCGGCGTGCGGCCTACCAGTCGTGTCGTGAGTTCAACACCCAGGTGTACCTCGTCGACCTTCTCACCGGTGGGTGGTACCTCGAGCACCCCATCAGCCCGACGTCCGACCCATCGATCCTGAACCTCGAGTCGAGTGCGGTTCGGGAAGACGTCGAGCACTGTGCCTGCGAGTTCACGGTGAAGGCCTTCGACGCCATCGGTGAGGTACTGGCCGAGGAGTCACTCGGCGGCGGCGATGCTCCCGGATCGGCCGTCACTACGGCGGCGATGTTCGTTCCGGCGGATGGCGTCCTCGAGTTCAGCGGATCCGTGCGGGCGTTTCGGTGCGAGCCTCCCGATCGGTCCGCCAGCTGGAGCATCGATCGCCTGGTGGTCCGGATCGGCGACGACGAGCTGGCCAGTCGCTTCGCCGGTGCGGACGGCCAGTACCTGAGCACGCCGCTCGACGTCTCCATGGAGGACGTGCTGGCCGCCGACGCCTCGCGTCCCATTCTCCTGACCGTGCACCGCGTGGGCCCCGCGTGCGGTGGCTGGTACGCGGGGCACGCCGGTGAAGCGGAGGTCGACACTCAGCTACTCGAGATCGAGCTCCGCTCCAACTTCGTGGTGCGGGACGGGGAGTTCGAGGACGGGGACTGGTCGCACGATCTCTTCGTGAACCATCCCAGCGGGGCCGGCCGTGCCTCCGTCGCGCGCTCGGGCTCGGCCGGCAACCCCGGAGCCGCCCAGACCGGCCGTCACGACTTCGGCCCGGGCGTGCTGACGTACGGACACCTCAACAACGAGGCCTGGTACGCTCCCGCGACGGACGGACCCATCTCATCGGTGTCCTTCTCGATCCAGTTTTCAGTCACGGCCGGCGGCGGTGCTTGCGGTGGTGATCCCGGCAATCCCCAGGTCTCTTGCGGGATGTTGCTTCATCAGGATGGGCACTACTTCAAGACCGGCGAGGCCTGGCTTTCAGCAGGGCAAGTGTCGGGCTGGGTGACGATTGCCGCACGCGATCTGACCGCCGAAGACTTCCGGCGCATTCGCGCCGACGGAACCACGGAGGCGGTTCACCCGGACTTCACCGAGAAGGGAAACCCGATCACCCTCGGGTACGGAACCGGAAACAGCACCGGGCTAGACACCTGTGTCCGGGACTGGAAGGTGGACAACTTCTACGTCGAGGTCGTGCCGGAGGAGCGCTGAGCGTGTCGAAACGAATGGTCGGCGCTCGGTTTCCCGGGATCGCTGCGTCGTTCCGACCAGATGCGTGACGATGCTCCGGACGTGAGCAGCGATCGCGATGCAGGATCAACGACCGAGGGTGAGTGTCATTCTGACGGACTGTCGTTCGAGCTCCGCGAGCTCTCGCCCTGCATGTCGCGGTAGAGCCACGCCTGAGCGTACTGGCAGTAGCGGCGAACGGATCGCGGTGTGACGTTCAAGACCTCAGCGATCTCCTCGTCGGGCACGCCGGCGAAGAGCTTCAGCTCCAGCACCCGCGCCTTCTCGGGGGCATGCTCGGTGAGGCGGGTCAGCGATTGATCGAGCGCGATGACGTCGAGCATCGGAACGTCGGCGGCCGATACCGTGATCGCGTGATCGAGGTCGATCGGCGTGACACCTCCGCCTCGGCGAAGGCGCTTCTTGCGGCGGGCATGATCGACGAGCACGCGTCGCATGGCCTGAGCGGCGATGGCGAAGAAGTGCGCGCGATCCTTCCACTCGGCCCGGGTCTGATCGATGAGCTTGAGGTAGGCCTCGTGCACGAGCGCCGTCGCCTGGAGGGTGTGGTCCGGTCGCTCTCGGGCGAGGTAGTACTGGGCGAGTCGGCGCAGCTCGTCGTAGACGAGGGGCAGCAGAGTGTCGGCCGCATCGGCTTCCTTGGCCGACGCCGCCTGGAGAAGTCTCGTGGCCTGGTCTGCACCGGACATGTGACGACACCTCCCATGTTCCGTCGCCGTGGTTCACGAGTATAATCGTGTGACGACTCGTGTAGGTCAACCTGCTCACATTGCTTGCCGGAGCCCCGCCCGCATGACTGATCCACGACCCGACGCCGCCACGATCTTCTCCGATGCACTCGAGCTCCCGTCGTCCGAGCGTGAGGCCTTCGTGGCCCGGCAGTGTGGATCGGACGAGGCGCTCCGAACGGAGGTGGAGGCGCTCCTGGCCGTTCTTCCGGAGGCGGAGCGGGTGCTGGATCCGCGGGCGGTGGCGGCGGAAGTCGACGAGTCCGTTCGAGGCCTCGAGAGTCGCATGATCGGAACCCGGGTCGATGCCTACTGCATCATCGGCCTGCTCGGCACGGGCGGCATGGGCGCGGTCTATCTCGGTGAGCGGAGCGACGCCGAGTTCGACAAGCGCGTCGCGATCAAGCTCTTCCGCACGTCGGTCGGCAGCGACGCGATGCTGGAGCGGTTTCGCACCGAGCGTCGGGTTCTCGCGGCGCTGGAACACGCGAACATCGCGCGGCTGCTGGACGGCGGGGCCACGGACGACGGCGTTCCGTACATCATCATGGAGCACGTGGACGGTGTCGCGATCGATCGGCACGCCGACGACGCCCGACTCGAACTGAACGAGCGACTCCGAATCTTCCAGTTCGTCTGCGAGGCCGTCCGGTACGCGCACCAGAACCTCGTCATCCACCGCGACCTCAAGCCGTCGAACATTCTCGTCAGCCGCGACGGGCAGCCGAAGCTGCTCGACTTCGGAATCGCCAAGGTTGTCGACGACTCCGTCGATCCGGCCCAGCACACGGTCACCAACCTCCGCATGTTGACGCCACGGTATGCGAGCCCCGAGCAGATCAGGGGAGAGCCCGTCACCACGGCCACCGACGTCTACTCGCTCGGTGTCGTTCTCCACGAGCTTCTCACGGGCCTGCACCCGCACGACCGAGGCACGCAGTCGTCGACGGGCCTGGAGCGGATCATCGCGGAGGAGGACGCCGTGCGACCGAGCGTCGCGCTCGATCGGGATCCGGAGCGAGCCGAGCGTGCGGCCCGCGCGCGCGGGACCGATGTTCGCGGGCTTCGGTCGCGGCTGCGAGGTGACCTCGACACGGTCGTTCTCAAGGCCATCGACAACGATCCCGCGCGTCGCTACGACTCCGTTGGCGCGTTCTCCGAGGACATCCGACGTCACCTCGAGGGTCACACCGTCCTCGCCCGCCCGGACACGATCCGATACCGGACGATGAAGTTCGCGCGCCGGAACAAGCCGATCGTACTCGGCATTCTCGGTGTCGTGCTGGCGCTCGTCGCTGGCCTCGTGGCCACACGAAGCCAGTACGTTCGCGCCGATCGCGAGCGGATGCGGGCCGAGGATCAGACGCGTGAGGCCACGTGGATCGCCTATGCCGCCAAGGTCTCGGCAGCCGAGAACGCAATCCGGGCGAACGAGATCGAGGACGCCGAGCGTTTCCTCGATGATGCGCCCGTCGAGCTCAGGGGCTGGGAGTGGCATCACCTGCGCCGGCGTCTGGATCGCAGCCTCGCGTCGATTCCCGCGCACGACTTCTGGGTGACCGCACTCGCGTTCAGTCCGGATGGCCAGCTGCTCGTCAGTGGATCCTACGATCAGACGGTCAAGGTGTGGGAGCTGGACCCCCCGCGCCTGCGGCACACGCTCCGTCGTCCGCTCACGTTGACGGGCCTGGCCTCCTGGGAGTTCGGTGTCCTGGACATCGACGTGCTTCCCGACGCGCGACGCGCCGTCGTGAACTATCTGCACGAGTCAGACCCCGGTGATGCGAAGGCGGGCGGCGCGGTGGTGATCTGGGATCTGGAACGAGGCGAAGCCCTCGAGTCGTTCCGCGATCCCGGTCTATCGTGGTGGCATGGCGATGTCGACCGCACGGGTCGGCTGATCGCTGTCGGTAACCGGTCGGGAACGGTCCGGGTCTTCGAGGGTGGTCTCCGGGATGTGGTGGCGACCTTCGACGCCTCACCGTCCACCGACGGGACGTTCCAGCGGCTACACTCGGTCGCGTTCCATCCGGATCAGCCGATCGTGGCCACGGCCCGGAGCCGGATCGAGACCTGGCGCGCGACGGACGGCTCGCCGCTCGCCGCGTTTCCATCCACGCCCGACAGACCGTCGACGTTGAGGTACTCGAACCGGGGAGATCGCCTCGCGGCGATCATGCGGCGTGGTCCGGTGACGATCTGGGACACGTCCACCGTCACGGCGCTCACGCACTTCGCCGGCCACCAGGGCGCGGTTCAGGATCTCGTCTTCGGCGACACGGACGAGGAGATCTTCTCGGTCGGAGATGACGCGCGCGTCCTCGCCTGGGACTCGCGTACGGGAACGATCCGTCGAACGCTTCGCGGACACCGGAGCGCGGTCCGGGCGATTGCGATGAGCGATGACGGTCGTCGCCTGGCCACCGGCGACGAGCGGGGCGAGCTCCGGATCTGGAGTCCCGAGACCTCGGATGTCCCGAAGCGCACCATCCAGCAGGCCTGGCGCCCGATGTGGCCCACCGAGGCGATTCCGACCCCGGATGGTCGCGGCATCCTCAGTGCCGGAACGCACAAGCAGGTCGAGCGGTGGGACCGCGATGGAACCGATCGGGGCGAGCTGCTGCGGGAGCTCGACACGTGCGGAGCCCGCGCTCTGGCTCTTTCCGACGACGGAGACCTCCTGGTCGTGGCGAACGACCGGGGTTGCGTGACCGTGGCGGACTATTCGGCGCGCCGTCTGGAGCGCGTGTTCTGGGCGCACGGGGGGCACGTCGTGGACGTCGACATCCATCCCGACGGCGTCCACTTCGCCACGGTGGGGGACGACTCTCTCCTTCGAGTCTGGCGTCGTGACGACCTCGACACCCCGGTGCACACATCGAAGCATCACAGCCCGACCACGGCGGTTGGCTTCGATCGAAGTGGCTCGAGCGTGCTCGTGGGAACTCGCGGAGGGGCGATCACCATCGTCAACTCGACGACGGGGGCGCTCGTCACGAAGATCGACGCGCACGCGGGATCGGTCGCGGACCTCGTCGTGGCTCCCGATGGCGAGACGTTCGTCACCGCCTCGGCGGACGGGTCGGTTCGAGAGTGGCGACTCCCCGGGGGCGAGTCCCTGCGCGTCCTCGTCGACGGCGACGCGCCGATGGACGCCGTGGTCTTTCATCCGGACGGAAGTCGCATCTTCGCGGGGGGGGACGGCGGTGCGATCCGCGTCATCGGCGCGACGCTCGGCCGGGAGATCGTTCGACTCGGCGGTCACCAGGCGGCGATACGGTCACTCTCGGTCGGCGACGACGGGCTCCTCGTGTCGACGTCGCGCGACGGCACGGTTCGATGGTGGGATCCGCACCCGGCTCGGCAGGCGGAGATCGAAGAGCAGTTACCGGTACCGGTAGCACCGGTGCACGCAGAGGCCGGTCTGGATGGAGACGACGTCGTCTCACGAGACCTCGTGGCGGCATGGCGAGGCGACGACAGCGCCCGCGACGCTGTCGGGGCTCACCACGGTGTCCTCCAGAACGGCGCTCGGTTCGCGGGCGGTGTGATAGGCGAGGCCTTCGAGTTTCAGGATCCGCTCGCGGTCGTTCGCATCGAGCCCGTACCTCGCTGTCTCCAATCGGGGGACGACTACTCGATCGTCCTCTGGGCCTCTCTTGCCGACTCGACGTCGAGCGGGACCGTGATCTCATGCCGGCCTGAGCGATGGCACTTCGCTCGCAAGGGGTGGACGCTGCGCCGCAGCGCGGAGACGTGGCGCTTGGGGCGGGCCGAGCCACAGGAGCCGGCGCTCCTGGTTCCCGGCTCGGCCGATGGGGGTCGGTTCACGCACCTCGCGCTGGTCGTGGAGCCCCGGTTCGAGCGGGTGACGCTGTACGTCGACGGAACACCGCACGTCGGCCCCGGCGATCTCTTCGCCGACGTGGCGCTTCCGGGGACCGCGCTCCTGCGGATCGGGCGCGACGCCTACCACGAGGACACCACGTGGGACCCCCTCTCGGGCCGCGTCGACGAGGTGGAGGTCTACGACCGCGCACTCCGCGCGAGCGAGATCCGAGCTTTCGCGTCTCGATACGCCCGGTAGTGTCTGTCCAGCGCAGGAATCTCTCCGAAAGCTGTCCAAGATCCTTCTCGTTGTCGCGTACCTGATGATCGGCACTATCTAGACCGCTCGCTGGTGGGAACGGAGCCGTGTTCCGGCCGGCGCCGCAGGAAGGGGCGCGCATCCGATGGAGCGGAGTTGCGATCCCGCAACCACGAGGCAGCTCACATGACAGTTAGGCCGAACGCGCAGTCCAACTCGTCCATCGCCATACTCACTCAATCGGAGAGAGTGCAACATGAGTCATCGTGTGTCGCTTGCGATGTTTCTGCTGGCCATCGCTGCCTTGTCTCGTGCAAGTACCTTCACCGAGGACTTCACGACCACAACCTACTGGGATGCAGCCGAGACGACCGCAAACTGGAACACCGGGGCCGGGGAGCTTGGACTGCACCCGTTCGAACCGAGCATCGTCTCGGGTGTGGCTACGGGGCATGTGCGGAACGTGGCTGTGTCGGGGAACCTCGTCTTCGTGGCCAACGGCAGCCAGGGGTTTCTCGTGATCGACATCACGGACCCCGCGAGTCCAGTGACCATCGGCAGTCTTCTCGACGCCTGGACTAAGTACGATCTCGCCGTGGCCGGGGATCATGTCTTCGCGGTGGGTACGAGCGGCATTCAGGGGCTCGACGTCTCCGATCCCACCACGCCCGTGCTTGTCGGCAGCGCCGCGATACCGGGGACGTGTCTGGGCGTGGCACTGGCTGGAGACCACGCCTTCGTGGCAAACGGCAGCGATGGCCTTCGCGTGATCGACATCTCCGATCCGACGAGCCCCGCGATCGTCGGTCTCGTCGATACGCCAGGGTCCGCGTACGACGTGACGCTGGCCGGCGATCTAGCGTACGTGGCAGACCTCAACTTCGGTCTGCAGGTGATCGACATCTCCGATCCCACGACCCCTGGCATCATGAGCAACGTCGATACGCCCGGGTCAGCAGCTTCGGTGGCGGTTTCGGGTGACATCGTGCACCTGACTGATCAGGCGGACGGACTGCACATGATCGACGTGTCCGATCCCACATCGCCCACGATCGTCGGCAGCATCGATCCCGGCCTGGCGGCGGGCATCGCGGTGTCCGGAGACGTCGCGATCCTTGCGGACTTCACTGCCGGGCTCCTGCTAATTGACATCACCGATCCTACGATGCCCACCATCCTCTCAAGCGCGCCGGTTCCCGCTGGCGGGACCGCGGTGACGGTAGCCGGGAACCTCGCATTTGTGGCAGACGGTAATCTTGATCTGCAGGTGTTCGAGATTGCTACTCCTGCGAGCCCTCTGAATGTCGGCAGCGTCGACACGCCGGACGAAACCTACAGCGTCGCGATCGCCGGCGACGTCGCCTATGTGGCGGACCTGGGTTCCGGCGTCCAGGTGGTCGACATCTCTGATCCCGCGACCCCGGCAATCATCGGCAGCGTCAACACACCGGGAGACGCCCGGGATATCGTCGCGACCGGTGACGTGGTGTATCTGGCCGATGACGCCTCCGGGCTCCAGGTGATCGATGTGTCCGACCCCACAGCGCCGGCGATCATTGGAAGCATGGTCACTCCTGGGCGGGCACTCGGCCTCGCCGTGGAAGGCGATCTGGCCATCGTGGGAGACTTCACGTCGGGACAGGTACTGACGGTCGATATCTCCTCGCCGGCGGCTCCAAGCATCGTCGGTAGCGTGCTCACGCCCGAGCGCCCCTTCAGCGTGGCGGTGGCCGGCGATGTCGCCTACGTGACCGACTACAACGTCGGTCTGCGGGCAATCGACATCTCCGATCCCGCGATCCCGGTGGAGATCGGTTCCGTCGCCACACCGGGCCCTCCGCGAACGGTCACCCTGTCCGGCGACGTCGCCTTCGTATCGGCCCGCGAGGCCGGCGTGGTGGCCATCGACGTCTCGGATCCAACCACGCCGACGATCGTTGGCAGCGTCGACACGCCGGGGTTCGCCACCGGCGTGACGGGCATCGCCGTCGCCGGCGACGTGGCGTTCGTGGCGGACTACGACTTCGGGGTCCAGGTGATCGACATCTCCGATCCCACGACGCTCGCGATCATCGGCGGGCTCGATACACCCGGCCTGTGCCGGAGCGTCGTGCTAGCCGGCGAGCACGCCTTCGTGTCCGATGGTGAAGTCGGCCTCCAGATGATGCGCGTCTTCCAGCACACGTTCGATGAGTCTCGCAACGTCGGCCAGTCTCTGCCGCTACCCACGGGTACCGACATCGTCATGAAGACGCGACTCTCGAGCGTTCAGACCGATCACGTCAGCTGGGAACTCAGCGCGAACGGGGAGAGCGATTTCACGTCGGTCGTTCCGGGCGCGGACTGGATGACGATCAACCCCGGCCAGAATCTCGTGTGGCGGTCGACCCATGCGCTCTCGGCGTCCCTCGCGAACCCCGCGGCCCAGGAGGTGACGATCGAGTGGCTCACGAAGTGGGCGCCGATCATCTCGATCACCGACGTTCCCGACGACGAGGGGCGCGCGGTATCGCTCACACTGACCCGCTCGGCGCACGAGTTCGACGACGAGACGACCTTCCCGGTGGTCGGCTACGCGATCTACCGGCGGGTCGACCAGGCGTCACTCGTCCGCGATGTCATGGAAGTCGGCACGATGCCCGATGCCGTCAGTCTCGACGGCACGCCGCTGGCCTCGTACGGGCCGGATCGCGTCCGTCTCATCGGCGATCGCGAGTTCGTGCTGGGCGATGCGCTGGCGGCGGGCGACGGCTTCCCCCCCGGTGTCTGGGAAGGTGTCGGCTGGGTGCTTCCCGAGCGAAGCGACACGTACACGACCACGGTCGCCACGGCCGCCGACTCGAGTGGTTTCGGCATCCCGTGGTCGGTCTACCTCACGGCCACGCACACGACGACGCCGGCGGCGTACTTCCTGAGCGAGCCCGACAGCGCCTACTCGGTGGACAATCGCGCGCCGGCTGCACCGACGGGCCTGGCGCTCGTCGGGAACGATCTCTCCTGGGACACGGCCCCCGAATCCGACTTTGCGTATCATAGTGTCTACGGATCGTCATCATCGGAGTTCGATCCCGGAGCAACGTTCATCGACTACACGATCGATGCGACGTACGACGTGACTGGGCACGTCCATGCGTACTTCCACGTCACGACCACGGACTTCGCCGACAACGAGGGCGACGCCGCGAGCATCGAGAGTGATTTGCTGTCGGCGCCCGAAATGACGGTCCCGTCGGCGTACGCGCTGGCCCCACCGGGGCCGAACCCTGTCCGCAGCGGAACGACGTTGACGTTCACGTTGCCCGAGAGGGAAGAGGTGGTGCTGGTCATCTACGACACCGGGGGGCGGGCCGTTCGGACCCTGGCTCGTGGTGCACACCGCGCCGCGGTCCATCGTGTGTCGTGGGAGGGCCGTGACGACGACGGGCGACCCATCGCCCCGGGTGTCTACTTCGCACGTCTCCGCGCGGGCGCGTTTCACGCGGAGCGTCGTCTCACCGTGGTCCGGTGATATGGAATGACCCTGTCAAGAGGCGAGTCTCTCCGGTCGGGAGGGGGGGATGCGTCCCGATTGTTGTGGAAAAGCGTAGCGCCCTCCTGATTGCGTGATAGTAGCGCGTTACGCGGCGTCTCGGCACCTCCGAGCCGAGATCGTGGCCACGTGCTGGTGTCCGTTGATCTTGCGCATCTTGATCTGACCGAACGCAACGAGACCGTAGAGCAACGTCAGCGCCGCCTCTTCGGTCGAGAACGACGCTTGGGTCTTGGTCCGCCGGCGGAACTCTCGGTTCAGATTCTCGATCGAGTTGGTCGATCGCAGCGACTTCCACATCGGCTTGGGGAACTCGTAGAACGTGAGGAGCTGATGCCCCACCTCCTCGAGACTTCTCGCGACGGCCGGACAGAGCGTCCGCCACTTACCCAGGAACGCGTCGTACGCCCCTCGTGCGTCCATGGCCGAGGTGGCCATGACGATCGCGTGGTAGTCGCGGGCGAGCTCAGGCCGGGCATGGACCGGACAGCACGCCTCGAGATTCGCACGCTTGTGAACCGTGCACCGCTGAACGCCAGCTTCGGGCCAGAGCGCAACCGCGCGAAGCAGTCCTTTGTGACCGTCGCTGATGATCAGCTCAGGACTCGGGAGTCCGCGAGCCCCAAGGTCCTCGATCACCGCGCCCCAGTTCGTCGCCGCCTCGCTGGCGGCGAGTCGAAGCGCCACCAGGCGCTTGTTTCCGGCCTCATCGACGCCCATCACCACCAGGACCGGCACGCTCACCACCCGGCGAGCCAGCCGCACCTTCAGGTGGATCGCATCGAGCATGACGATCGGATAGGTCTCCTCGCTCAGGTCCCGCTCGCTCCAGCTCTGGAACAGCGCCTTGAGTCGAGATACGACCCGAGAAACGGCGCTCTTCGAGAGGTTCGCTTCGCCAAGAAGCGGCAGAAGCGCCTTGCGGATACGTCGACTGTTCGCGCCGGCGAGATACACCCCGAGGATGGCGTCGTCGACCCGGCGGGTACGACGGGCGTAGCGGGGCAGGATCTCGCTCGTGAACTCGGTGGTGTTCCCCGACTCGTCGCGGACGCGAGCCCTGGGAACCGAGATCTCCATCGGACCGGACTCCGTCGTGATCGTTCGCGACGTTCGCCCGTTCCGATAGCCTCGACGCTCATCGGTCCGCTGGTATCGAGAAGACCCGAGAAGCTCCGACAGCTCCTCCTCGATCACGACCTCGACGACCTGTGCGATCCGCTGCTGGAGAAGCTCACGAACGACGTGACGGACGGGAAGTTGGGACGGAGCGGTGGTAGACTGAGCCATGGCGTTTCCTCCTCGCCCGGTGGGCGGTCTGGTTTGGCAACCAGGAGGTTACGCCATTTTCGTTTTTCCACAGGACTCGGGACGGATCCGGAGGGGGTCGCCTCTCTTCGTATAGACGAGTTCGAGATGACATCGATCAATGGCGGCTTCGACGACGAGTCACGCTGCTGTTCGCGGGTTGAACCGGCGTCTCGGCCAGAGCCGCATGTGATCCGTCGGGAGAGGACGCTGTCTGAACTCGCGGGTTCGGGAGTGAACTCCGTACCGCACACCGCAGTTGCGCGCCGTCTCCAGATTCGTGCCTTCGATCAGATGTCACCTCGAACGTCAACATCGTGGTGTCGTCAGTGGGCGATCGCGAGCCGGTCATTCCATCTTGTCTGAGCTGATCACGGGAAGTTCCATGGGCTCTGGGTCTTGGCGCGCCTACGCCTTGCCGACGCGAATGACGCCCGTGAGCCCGTTACCCTTGGCGTCTGGAGACGAGCGTGCTGTGATACGTATCCGTTCGGTGAACCCATGTTGAGCCCATCGGCCGGTCCTGAGAACGTGCG
Source organism: Candidatus Eiseniibacteriota bacterium (assembly GCA_965224245.1). Taxonomy (GTDB): domain Bacteria; phylum Eisenbacteria; class RBG-16-71-46; order CAZAMP01; family CAZAMP01; genus CBDCYW01. The sequence continues at coordinate 911,347 of OZ245046.1, forward strand.
CACCCGAGGAGGTGCCGCATGCTCTCGAAGTCGATCACGACCGCGCTCGCCCCGATCTCCGACAACCGCTACTGGCGGGAGTCGGACGCGGAACGCGCACTTGCCATCTGGAGCCAGAGTGGGCTCACACTGAACGCCTTTGCGCGACAGTGTGGCCTCAGTGTGTCGCGACTGCGCCGCTGGAAGTCCAAGCTCGAGGCCGACGGCAGCCCCCGCTTCCACCCGGTCGAGATCGTGGAGACGGCTGACGCCGACGTGGCCGACTCCGACGCCGGTATCGAGCTCATCGTCGGACAGCGCCACCGGATCGTCGTCCGCCGCGGCTTCGATCGCACGCTGCTACACGAGCTCATCGAGGCGCTCGATCCGTGCTGACCCTGCCGCACACCGTGCGCATCTACATCGCCGCTGAGCCCGTCGATCTCCGCAAGGGCTTCGACGGGCTCTCGGCGGCCACGCGCGAGATCATCTCCGCCGATCCCCTCTCGGGACACCTGTTCGTGTTCATCAACCGGCGCGCGAACCGGATGAAGATCCTCGTCTGGCAGCCCTCGGGCTATCTCCTCGTCTACAAGCGCCTCGAACGCGGCCGCTTCACGCTCCCGCGCCACCCCGAGGTCGGGTCCTCGCACGTCGAGATCGAGTCGTCGGAGCTGACGTTGCTCCTGGATGGGATCGATCTTCGCGGCTCCCAGCGCCGGAGTCGCTGGTCGCCGAAGAAGGGACTTGCCTGGCGCGCGACGATGTGATTCAAAGAGTGCATGACCTTCGCGCAACTCACTCGTGAACTCGAGCGCTTCCGCTCCGAGCTCCAGACGCTGGCCGCCAACGGCCGTACCGATGACGCGATCGAGAAGGCGTTCGAGCGCATGCGCCTGCTCCTGCACCGGAACCTCCATCTCGAGCTGGCGCTGTTCGCCGAGCGTCGCAAGCGCGCGGGGATCCGGAGCGAGAAGGTGGACCCGGCTCAGCTGTTGTTGATGTTGGCCAAGATGCCCGAGAACAACGTCGATCCCGAGAACGATCTCGACGACACCGAGACCGACGATGCGCAGCTGACGGAGGAGATCGCGGCGGCCGAAGCGGCGTTGCCGAGTCCGCCGACGCGGCGGCCCCGCCGGCAACGGCTCCCCGAGACACTCCCACGCGAGATCGTGACCCACACGCTGCCGGAGCAGGATCTGCCTTGCGGCACGTGTGGCGTTCCGATGAAGGCGATCGGCGAGGACGTGAGCGAGATCCTGCGCCTGGTCCCCGCCCGGTTCGAGGTCGAGGAGCACCGTCGCACGAAGTACGCGTGTTCGACGTGCAAGGACGCGGTGGTCACCGCGCCGGGGCCCGCCAAGTTCATCGACAAGGGTCGTGCGGCGCCGAGCCTCTTGGCGCACGTCGTTCAAGCGAAGTACCAGGACCACATCCCGCTGGCGCGGCTGAGCGAGATCTACGCCCGCGGCGGGGTCGCGATCGCGCGCTCCACGCTCTGCGACTGGACGGCGCGCGTGGCCGAGGAGCTACGGCCCATCGCCGAGCGGATCTGGGAGAAGGCGTTCCACGCGCACACGCTGCAGAGCGACGCGACCGGGCTGCGGGTGCTCGATCGTGACGACCCGAACGGGGTGCGGATGGGCACGATGTGGTGCGCCATCGGGGATGGGACGTACGCGGCGTTCCACTACGCGAAGACCGGCACGGGCGAGGACGGCCCGTGGCGCTTCCTGGCGGGCCGCGAGGGCTATCACCAGGCGGACGCGGCGACGGTCTACGATCGGGTGTACAACGGCGAGGTGGCCAGCGCGATCGAGGTCGGCTGCTGGGCGCATGCCAGGCGGGGCTTCGAGGCGTTGCGCGACACGGACTCTCGCGTGGCGTATCCGCTGAAGCTGATCGCGCAGCTGTATCGAGTGGAGACGCTGGCCGATCGGCGTGGGCTCGATCCCCCCGAACGCCAGGAGCTCCGCACCGAGCGCAGCCGAGCGATCCTGGATCGGCTCGATCGATGGATCGTGCGAACCGAAGAGTCCGAGCCGCCCGAGAGCGCGCTGTCGAAGGCGTGCGGGTACGTCGTGAATCAACACGACGCGCTCTGGTGCTTCCTCGACGACGGACATCTGCCGTTGGACAACAACCTGTGCGAGCGGCAGTTGAGAGCGGTCGCCGTCGGTCGGAAGAACTACCTGTTCGCGGGATCCGACCGGGCCGCCCAGCGCGCGGCGATCCTCTACTCCGTCGTGCGCACCGCCGCGCTGGCGAAGATCGACGTCTACGCGTATCTCATCCGCGTTCTCGAGCGCATCGCCGATGGGTGGCCCGACGCCAAGATCGACGAGCTGCTGCCCGAGAACCACGTTCCCTGCTACGAAGCAGACCCCAGGTAGGCCTCACCCGACAGCGCGCCGGGACACGGGCTGATCACCCGGATGGGATGCCCGAACGGTTACTGTGATACGGCACTCGTGGTGCTGCGCGGGCTCACGGCAGCGGGATTTGGAGCCCCAGCCGGTCTCCCCGATATCGCTTGGGGCTCGAAAACATCTCTACCTCTCTGTTTGGAGTGACGTTCGGTTGATCGCTGTAAGTTGTTGGTGGGGGGGTGTCGTGATCTTGGCGAGGGTCGGACGGAAGAGTTCGAACCGCCTCACTCGGGTCACCACTGATGCGTCCGTAGCGGCTTTATCGGCCGCGGGCTACAGCCCTGACCGTCGACCCGTCAGCACCTTTCGCCCGAGCAGTGCACTCCACCAGCACGCTCTTCGTGCGATTCCCTCGAGCGGTCTCGTCGCCTCTCTTCTTGCTCTCCAGGCGGGAGCATCTGAGACCTATCCGTTCTCCCGGGAGTGGCCAGCGTCGAGCAACATGCGCTCGATGCGCCAAGAGAACCGGAGCACTGCTACGGGGTGACCACGGAGCGAAGGGTCCACGTCGACGTCTCCAGTCGCAGCCGCGCGAAGTAGACACCCGGAACGAGCTCGACCCCCGCCACGTTGACGAGACGCCCCTCCGGTCCGGTTCGTGGGACATCCTGCTCGTAGACACGTCTCCCCAGGACATCGAACACTTCCAGCCGCCCGGTCGCGGAAACCCCTGGCAGAACCCGGTAGGAGAGGCTCGGGCCCGGATTGCGCGTTGCATGCAGCAGGGCCGGTCGCTGCGCGATCCCGACGTCCGTATCCGAGGTCGAGAGAAGCGCCTGCGGTCCCCGGAACAGCACCTCGCTCAGCCCCACGTATTCGGCGGCCAGGCCACTGTGCGCGCTGTCTGTGTCGAACTTGACCAGTCGGACTCCCGTTGCCTGGAAGGAGACGAGCTGCGCCGGCTCTGCGGGTCCGCCCGCCGCGACGTCGAGCGTGAACACGTCGACGGGGTCGCGGTCAGAGGATCCAGGTCGCTCGACACCAGGAGCCGAAAGCTGGCCACACCACGGTCTTCCAGGGCCGACTGATTGTGGTTCCAGATGTAGGCTCCGAGGAGATCGTATTCAGCACCGAGGTCGAAGATGAGTGCCTGTTCGTCGACCGCCGGCGGAGTCCCGACAGGGCCTCCGAGGCCACCATCGACATCACCCGCGTGCCACATCGTTGCGGCACTGGCATCGTCGTCGTGTGTCCATGTCTCTACCGGTCCAGCACCGGACAGTCCGCTACCGTTGATGAGATTGATGGCGCGTCCATCTGGAGTTGACCCGGTTTCGTGGACACCAAGCCCTTACAATGGGGCGAGGAGGTCCCGATGCCAAGATCCCGTCGATCGTACCCGCCTGAGTTCCGCCGCCAGCTGATCGAGCTGGTCCGTGCCGGACGAACCCCCGAGTCTCTCGCCCGTGAGTTCGAACCGTCGGCCGGGGCGATCCGGAACTGGGTCAGACAGGCCGATCTCGATGAAGGCCGCCGGGAGGACGGTGTGACCAGCGAGGAGCGAGAGGAACTCACCCGCCTGCGCCGTGAGAACCGGCAGCTTCGTGAAGAGCGGGAGATTCTAAAAAAAGCCGCGGCCTGGTTCGCTCGGGAGACCGAGTCAACGCCCCCGAAGCGTTCGCGTTCGTGAAGGCGAATCGGGCCGACCACGCGGTGCGCACGATGTGCCGAGTGCTGGGCGTCTCCACCAGCGGGTACTACGCGTGGCTTGATCGTCCCCTCAGCAACCGGGCACGGGAGGATGCGGTCTTGCTGGAGATGATCGAGGAGTTCCACACGCGATCGGATGGGACCTATGGCGTTCCCCGCATCCACCAGGATCTGATCGATGAGGACATCTTCGTGGGAAAGAAGCGGGTTGGGCGCTTGATGCGCCTCAAGCAGCTCCAGGGCGTTCATCGACGGGCTCGGAGACGGACCACGATCCGTGGCGATGAACCCCCGTCTCAGGATCTGGTGAACCGGCGCTTCGAAGCCGACGGACCCGATCAGCTCTGGGTGGCGGACATCACCTACGTGCCGACCTGGGTGGGCTTTCTGTTCCTGGCCGTGGTGCTCGACGCGTGGAGTCGGCGCGTGGTGGGCTGGGCCATGGCCTCGCACCTGCGATCGGAGCTGGTTCTCGAGGCCCTGGAGATGGCCCTTCATCGCCGCCGTCCCGAGAACGTGATCCATCACTCCGACCAGGGGTGTCAGTACACGTCCTACGCCTTCGGAAAGCGTTGTCGGCAAGCCGGCGTGCGCCCCTCGATGGGATCGGTGGGCGACTGCTACGACAACGCTATGTGCGAGAGCTTCTTCGCCACACTGGAGTGCGAGCTCATCGAGCGCCGCACCTTCCGGAACCGGACCGATGCGAGGCGAGAGCTGTTCCAGTTCATCGAGGGGTGGTACAACCCTCATCGTCGTCACTCCGCCTTGGGGTATCGTTCACCCATGGCGTTCGAGGCGGCTCAGCTCGAGCCGATCCTCACATGAAACCTGTCCACCGAAGCGGGGCAACTCCAATCCGTTTCCCCGCCGCCCCATTCCGACGTACTCAGCACCTCGACCGGCGCGATGACGAGCGAGGGTTCTTGGGGGACACACTCGACATAAGCGGGTGTGAAGTCACTGATGTCCACGAGATCTAGTCCGCCGCTCCGTCCGTCAAAGTTAGACGTGGCGACGAATGCGTATCCCGACAACGTGGGATCGTCGCAGGCTGCAATCGGTGGATCCGTCCCGAGTCCTGTGGAAAAACGAAAATGGCGTAACCTCCTGGTTGCCAAACCAGACCGCCCACCGGGCGAGGAGGAAACGCCATGGCTCAGTCTACCACCGCTCCGTCCCAACTTCCCGTCCGTCACGTCGTTCGTGAGCTTCTCCAGCAGCGGATCGCACAGGTCGTCGAGGTCGTGATCGAGGAGGAGCTGTCGGAGCTTCTCGGGTCTTCTCGATACCAGCGGACCGATGAGCGTCGAGGCTATCGGAACGGGCGAACGTCGCGAACGATCACGACGGAGTCCGGTCCGATGGAGATCTCGGTTCCCAGGGCTCGCGTCCGCGACGAGTCGGGGAACACCACCGAGTTCACGAGCGAGATCCTGCCCCGCTACGCCCGTCGTACCCGCCGGGTCGACGACGCCATCCTCGGGGTGTATCTCGCCGGCGCGAACAGTCGACGTATCCGCAAGGCGCTTCTGCCGCTTCTTGGCGAAGCGAACCTCTCGAAGAGCGCCGTTTCTCGGGTCGTATCTCGACTCAAGGCGCTGTTCCAGAGCTGGAGCGAGCGGGACCTGAGCGAGGAGACCTATCCGATCGTCATGCTCGATGCGATCCACCTGAAGGTGCGGCTGGCTCGCCGGGTGGTGAGCGTGCCGGTCCTGGTGGTGATGGGCGTCGATGAGGCCGGAAACAAGCGCCTGGTGGCGCTTCGACTCGCCGCCAGCGAGGCGGCGACGAACTGGGGCGCGGTGATCGAGGACCTTGGGGCTCGCGGACTCCCGAGTCCTGAGCTGATCATCAGCGACGGTCACAAAGGACTGCTTCGCGCGGTTGCGCTCTGGCCCGAAGCTGGCGTTCAGCGGTGCACGGTTCACAAGCGTGCGAATCTCGAGGCGTGCTGTCCGGTCCATGCCCGGCCTGAGCTCGCCCGCGACTACCACGCGATCGTCATGGCCACCTCGGCCATGGACGCACGAGGGGCGTACGACGCGTTCCTGGGTAAGTGGCGGACGCTCTGTCCGGCCGTCGCGAGAAGTCTCGAGGAGGTGGGGCATCAGCTCCTCACGTTCTACGAGTTCCCCAAGCCGATGTGGAAGTCGCTGCGATCGACCAACTCGATCGAGAATCTGAACCGAGAGTTCCGCCGGCGGACCAAGACCCAAGCGTCGTTCTCGACCGAAGAGGCGGCGCTGACGTTGCTCTACGGTCTCGTTGCGTTCGGTCAGATCAAGATGCGCAAGATCAACGGACACCAGCACGTGGCCACGATCTCGGCTCGGAGGTGCCGAGACGCCGCGTAACGCGCTACTATCACGCAATCAGGAGGGCGCTACGCTTTTCCACAACAATCGGGACGCATCCCAATCGCATATCCGCCTGCGCTCAGGGTTGTAGACCCCACCATCGTCGGGGTCTGGGGACTACTGATGTCGATGACATCCAAGGTGCCGGCACTACTGGGCAAGGAAGCGGTTGCGACGTACGCATGAGTGCCGGCGAGTGCAATTGAACGTCCGCCCAGGTTAAGTGAAATGTTTATGTAGGGGAGGGGATTCAAGGGATTACTGATGTCGATCGGCGTGAAGTAGCCCGCGTCCTCATAGAGTTCATCGAAATCGGTAGAGGCGACAAAGAGGGTGTTGTCACAACCGGCGATCGCGCGCGCTCCAACGCCTAGATCGATTGATGCGACGATCACCGGATCGAGTGGGTCCGCGATGTCCACGACCACGAGTGCTCCTGTATCCCAGTCAACGGGGTCGACGTCTGCCGTGCCAATGTATGCGAAGTCGCCGACAACGGTGACCGCATGCCCTCCGTAGGGAAGATCGATGGAACCTAGAGATACGGGGCTGAACGGGTCCTGGATGTCGATGATGTGGAAGGTGCCCGCATCCCAGCCTCCGTAGTTGACGTCCGCGGTCACGACGTAGGCATGGAGATCGTCCTCGCTCAGGTCGACGGCACGGGCGCCCCAGGGAAGATTTACCGTCGATCCACTACTGAATGGAGGAGCCGCCCATATCACGTGAAAGCTGCCATAGTCTGGTCCGTTGGCCTCGACTTCCGAGAGTGCCATGAAGGCGTAGCGATCTCCATACACCTCCAAGATCTCCAGATCGTGAACTCCGTCGTGTTGACCAATGAAATGCGGGTAGTAGTTGTCATCACTCTCGAGAAACGTCGGATCGGAGATGTCCCAGACTTGATAATGGCCGCGATCGGTTCCTCCGTGTACGTCGATCTCCGTCATGCCAAGGAACAACTCCAAGCCGACCACGTCCATGGCACGTCCGCCTCGTTCGAGGTCGTAGGTCGCCAGGACCTCGAATGCGTACGACGTGCGGAGGGCCAGGGGAATGCCGATCAGGGTGAAGCAGAGTACAACGACACATCGTGCAAGCAGACTCGACCGTCGGGCCCGAGTCACGGAGAGTTGATCAGCCAAGCGTGGCAACCTGGCTCCGGAGCTCGCTCGTATCGAACCAAGTGCTGCACTCGGCATATCGTGCACTCCTCTGGGGGAAACCGTTGATGGGTCTACAGACTGGACCGGCTGGGCGGCCTCAGATCAGCGGAGTATACTGCACTCGGTAATCGATGGTGCGGAACCGGGTGTCGCCCAGTCGCAGGGCTGACGGCTCCGGTGGAGCTCACCTGTCCGCGGTGATCGGTCCATCCGGAGTCTCGGTTCTTAGGCCATGCTCAGTGCCGGCCTGGGTTCGATGGCCTCCGGTGCCGGAGGCTGATGACAGGAAGCGAACCGGCTTCGGGCCAGGGCGAAAGCGGCCGTCACAGAGGCCAAGACGGCCTACCGGATCGCCCACGCGGCCTACCGCGATGCGTGCCGCCGGGCCAGGGTGGGCTGCGAGTTCGCACGGGGGCGACCATCGTGGACGGTCAGCGTTGCGCGTTCGTAACCGTTGCCCGTCCACTCCCGGCCCTCTGCGCGCGACTCAGCGAGTGATGGGCAGTTCAGTGTCCACCGATTGCAGACCACATGGTCTCGATCGGTTTTCGGATGCTGGTGTGTCCAGCGAAGGTCGGCGCGTTCAGTGCGGGAACACTGCCCGGAGTTCCCGGAGTCGCCACTCTTGATCACCCGACGTACAATCTTCCGCCGACGGCACCGGCCGCGGATCTGGCCTCGATCCTCGTGATTGCTGTATGATCGGGCCCCAGCCACAACTTCCAGATACGCTTCGTGCTCGCCGCGATCTCCGGTCGCTCGCGTTCGTGGCGAAGCTCGGTCGTTGAGGTTTGACCCCCGTACCCCGGCGGCGTGATGCGCGGCCGCGATCCCATCGTGAGGTACGGCATCGAGACCACACGCCAACCGGGAGGCGAGCCTTGCGCGATCACATCGAGAAGACACGTTCGGTCACACTCTCGGGCACATCGTCGTTCATGACCGGGCTCCTGATCCTGGCCGCGGCACTCGTTCCGATCGCACCGTCGTTTGCCGATCCTCCACCTCAGATCGACGTCACAAACCCCGCCAACTCGTCGGATGTCATTCTCGACCGTCTGCCCGCACATGCCGGAGCGGTCACGCATCGCGTAGAAGCCCCTCGGACGCTGCGGATCGACACGAGCACCGGTGTCTCGACCTGGGTATCGGACGACCCGAGCCTGGCGGACCGGCAGGACCCGGTGGGTCGGGGCGCCGCCACGCCGGTGTACGCCAACGACACGACCGAGCTGGCCGCGTATGTCATCCCCGGAGTGACGACGGGCGTCGTGTTCGGGGACTGGGTCAATCTGATCGAGCCGGGGAGGGTCGACGCGTGCCAGATAACCGTCTACAACGACCCCGGCTCCCCCGGGGCGCTCCTCACGGCGACGGTGCGGGTGAGTTTCTACGATGCCAACGACTGGCCGACCTTTCCCGTGGGGTACCCGGCCACGCTGCTCGGCTCCTTCGACTACGACGTGGACTTCGGAGCCGGCCTGTCGCCGTCGGCCACGACCATCGTTGCCCTTACCGATCTGGTCGCTTCGGGGACTGACATCTACTTGCCGACGAACATCGTGGTGGTGCAGCAGATCGTGTCGTTCACGGGCGACGTGACCGGCATCGGGATCGCGTTCTACGATCCTCCATCGATCGGCTACAGCGATGGCAGCAGCTGGTTCGTTGCGGCCGAAGGAATCGGCATCCCCTCGGGTCTCTACGGCGCCCTCTCGGGCCTGTATGGAAATCTCGGCTACCGCATCGGTCTGGAGCCGCCGGGGGGCGACGTGCTTCACGACCAGTCGGACTTCGTCGTCGGGGGCCCCGTCTTCACCGACTACTGGGGTCTCGCCAGTGGCATTCCCGGTCTCAGCGATGTCACGGTTGACGGCGACGGCTGGAACATCGAACGCATCACCAGCTACTACGCGCTCGACCATCCCGAATGGGGTGGAAGCGTGACTGGGGGCTACGTCAGCGTGTTCCAGAAGACCGGCCCGCTGCCACTGTGGCCGGACCACAATCCCCATGACAGCCCGCTTGTCCCGATGTCCGCGTCGAACGCCGGTGACCACTGGGTCGTCACGGCCTCGGCACTGGACATCGACCTGGCACCGGGCGAGTACTGGATCGGCATCACGCCGATATCTGTCTATTCGCCCGACCGACGCCTGTCGTCCGGCACGTTTCTGGGCCATGCAACGGCGACGTGGCATGAGGGGTTCGGCACTCCCCCGTTCGGGGAGCCCCCGTACTGGTACAACGAACATCCAGGTGTGGATGCGGCCATGCTGATCCGGGGCACCCGGCTGTGTACCTCGCCCCACATCGAAGTGGACACCACGTACTTCAACTTTGATCTGAACTTCAACGACGCGATCGCCTTCCAGCTCCCCATCAGCAACGAGAACGGCTGCTCGACACTGGACTACGAGGTCACCGGAAGCTGCCCGATAGGAACTGCGTCGGGATCGATCCCGGCCGGTGAGGTGGGTGGGCCGTGGCTCGTGATCGACCCGTTCGGGTATGCGCCGGGATCGTATACCTGCTGGCTTCAGGTGGACTCGAACGACCCGTACACCCCACTGGTCCTGGTCCAGGTCGACTTCACGCTCAACGGCACGATCTCCGATGCGGTCCCCGGGGTGCTGTACGCCACCCAGGGCACGGGCGGGATCAGCCAGTGGGTGGAGATCGATCCGCTCACCGGGGCCGGTACGGTCTCCGGATCGACGGGGCGTCTGCCGGACGATCTGACCGTCGACGGCGACGGTCGTCTCTGGGCCGCCTACACTGGCTACATCTACCGCGTCGACTCCGCAAGTGGCGCGATGGTCCGGCTCGGACTGACCGGCATGGAGACGCTCGCGAGCCACGAGGGCTTTCTCTACGGTCTCGACGTGGCCAACCAGGTGTGGCAGTTCAACCTCGACACCTACGAACAGCTCGGTCCGCTGGCGACCGTGACGCCCCACATGGACGGGTGTGCGATCGACCCGACCACTGGCATCATGTACCTGACGCCGTCCGGTGCGGGACCCGGCTCGGACACGCTCTACATGCTCGACCTTCCCGGACTCGGTGACGAAGCTGTGGCCGTGGGCCCGCTCGGGTACGGGGAGCCGATCGGCGACATCGCGTTCGACGGTCAGGGCAACCTGTTCGGCGTCATCGGTGGGGCGGGGCCGACGACGCTGGTCACGATCGACAAGACGACCGGGCTCGCCGACGACATCGGGGTGGTCGGTGTCGATCACCTGTCCGGGCTCGCGATGATCGGCAGCGGGCTTCTGAGCGCCCCGAGCGACGAGGTGTCGAGCCCGACGGCCGCCTCGTTCCGCGCGGCGTCGCCGAACCCGTTCCGCGGTGGCACGTCTCTGTCGTTCGGGTTGCCCGAGGCCGGACCCGTGAGGCTCGTCATCTTCGACGCGACCGGCCGCGAGGTACGGACCCTGGTCGATGGAACCTACCCTGCCGCCGCGCACCGCGTGGTCTGGGACGGCCGCGATCTGTCGGGGCGGACCGTGGCGCCCGGGATCTACTTCGCTCGGATCCGGGCAGGGGAGTACGAGTCGGTCCAGCGACTCACGCTGATTCGGTGAGAAAGGCGACACGCAGCTAGATGGGTTCGAGCCCCGCAGGGACATCCGGCTGGGGCTCGAAGACCTCTCCACCTCTCTGTTTGGAGCGGTGTTCGATTGGTCCCGGCAAACGACTTGAGAGGTAGGGGACTGTGGGCTCAATGCCCCGACCCAGCCTGACAGTTTGGCCCGCCTCGTTCGGGTCACCATGCCCTACCTCAACATGCTTTATTGCAATGAGTTATAGTCGCACATAGGGGGCGTAGCGCCAACCTCTGGGCTCACCTAGCGTATCTCGGCCTGCCAATCGGGTAGGATGTGCCTTTCGCCCAACGATCTCCATCGGGTGGGGTTGGGGGATCACGTTGCCCAGTCGGCCATATTGGGGCAAGGCACCGAACCCGACACGACCTGCCCTTGGAGGCAAGGTCATCCGCTGCACCGTGGGGGAAACGGATCGCGCTCTGGTCCTTCGGCGTCTAGGCGGCTCGCCGTTGCGGGATGACAAACCCATCCAGCTTGCACGAGGGGGCTGAGCGGCGTGGACGTACACGAGTTTCGGCGGGCTGAGGCCATCTTCCAGGTCATGGCTGACCTCCCGCGCGACCAGCGCGAGTCGGCCGTCGCCGAGGCGTGCGCCGGGGACACCCAGCTTCTCGCCCTGGTTCAGCGGCTGCTTGCCCATCACGAAGATGGTCTAAGCGAGTTCCTGATCCCGCCCGAGCTGCAACATCTCGATCCGCTCACCGACGATGTCCCGGCGCACGTCCGCATCGGTGCCTACGAGATCCTGCGCAAGATCGGCGAGGGCGGCATGGGCACCGTCTACGAGGCCCGGCAGAGCAACCCCCGCCGAACCGTGGCACTGAAGGTGGCCCGAGGCGCAACCGTCGACCCCTCGCGGGTTCGGAGGTTTCGGTTCGAAACCCGGGTGTTGGCGGAGCTGAATCATCCGGGCATCGCGCGAGTCTACGAGGCCGGCGAGACCGACGACGGCATCCCGTACTTCGCCATGGAGATGGTGTCGGGGCTATCGCTCACCCACCATGCCGAAGAGCGCAAGCTCGACGTGGCCGAGCGCCTCGAGCTCATGACGAGGATCTGTGATGCCGTCCATCATGCCCACGAGGCGGGTGTCATCCACCGGGACCTGAAACCTGCCAACATCCTCGTTTCCGAGGACGGAGGACGTGGCCCGCAACCAAAGATTCTCGATTTCGGTGTGGCGCGCGCACTCCGCGCCGATCTGCAGACGGTTTCGATGTACACCTCGGCCGGACAGCTGGTCGGAACGCTCGCGTACATGAGCCCCGAGCAGGTCTCCGGCAACTCCGAGAACCTCGATGCACGATCGGACGTTTACCAGCTCGGTGTGATCCTCTACGAGCTTCTGGCTGGGCGTCGGCCCTACTCGGTGACGGGCCTCGAGGTTCCCCGTGCTGCACGTGTGATCCTGGAGGAAGACCCTCCATCCCTCAGTGCCGCCGACACCGCGTACCGGGGGGACATCGAGGCCATCGTGGGCAAGGCGCTGTGCAAGGAGCCCGAGCGTCGGTACCCGACCGCAGCGGCCATGGCGGACGACATCCGTCGCCACCTCCGCAACGAGCCGATCATCGCGCGTCCCAGCAGCGGCCTGTACCGGCTCCGGAAGCTCGCGATGAGGAGGCGCGAGGCGATCGGCGGACTGGCCGTGGGGGTCGTGCTCGCGGCTACGATCATCCTGGCGCTGGTGATGCGGAACGGTGGGTCGGCGACCGATGGACCGATGTCGGTGCAGGAGACCCGGCTCACCGCGATGACCCCGGAGTTCCTCGTCGCGATCGGCGCCGTGTCCCCCGACGGATCGAAGCTCGCCTGCATACGAAACGATGGGCTCGTGTTTCAGGACATCATCTCCGGCGAGAGTGCCCACGTCCTGCTTCCGGACGGGTTCGCCCGGTACCGCCAGACGCGCTGGCACCCCGTCGACCAGCGGTTCTTCACCCGGCTGACCGGAGAGCGCGGAAAGAAAGACTGGTACTTCGTGAACGCCGACGGAGAGATCGCGCGTGCCCTGCCCACCTCCGTCGCCGCCTCCATGGGGGATACCCCCAGGGACGCGCGCCTCACGCCGGATGGCGAACGCTGGCTCTTCATGTCCTCGGATTACCGGAGCCTGTGGGTCATGGACGCGAACGGGACGACGCCGGAACGACTGATCACACTCCCCGAGTCCGACTGGCTCGAGTCTCCGGTGTGGAGCCCGACCGGGGAGCGGATCGCGTTTCTGCGGTGCGACAGTGTCCGAGAGCGGTACACCCTCCAGTCGATAGATCTCGAGGGCCGGTCCACGACAATCATCGGGCCTGATCCACGCCTCTTACAGCCGTACGCCGTCGGAGACCCGTGGGACTCGCTCTGCTGGCTTCCGGATGGGCGCCTGCTCTACTCGCGAGCGATGCCCACCCCGAACGAGCTGAGCTCGGAGCTTGCCTCGATCCACGTCGACCCCGGACGTGGCGAGCCCCGGGGCGAGGTCGAGGTCGTCGCCGGCTGGGTGGGCTCCGGCATCTTCGGACTGTCGGCGACGAGCGATGGCGGTGTCATCACCTGCGTTCGCAAGCAATCCCAGGATGACATCTTCCTCGTGGACCTCGACGAGGACGGGCACTTCCAGGGCGCCCCGAAGCGATTCACGCTCGACGAGCGCATCGATCGTCCCGGTGCCTGGGGACCGGATGGGACGAGCATGTACTTCGCCTCGAACCGGTTCGGGGTGTGGAACGTCCTGCACAAGCGGCTCGGTGAGCTGACGCCGACGCGAATCGTGACCGATCTCGCGGACTGGCCACGCATCGTCGTCGCCCCCGGGGGGGAGGATCTTCTCGTCGTGGGGCGCCGTGTCCGTGACGGAGAGGACGACGATCGCCTCTGCGTGCAGCGCGTACCGATCGCCGGCGGTGACCCGGAGGTGGTTGCCTGGCTGGGCGCTGACGATCGCCTCGCCTGCGATCCTGCGTCGGGCGGTCGATGCGTCATCTCCCGTCGATCGGCGTCCAGCGTCGCCTTCTTCGAACTCGATGGAGGGTGGAAGCCGGGCGTCGAGCTCGGACGCATCGACGTCGGAAACGATTTCTACAACTGGGCGCTGTCGCCGGATGGGGGAGAGCTCGCGGTCGTCACCGGTCACATGACAACGCTACACGTGCTCGAGCTCTCGTCCGGCCGATGGCAGAGGATTCTCGAACGACGCAGACTGCAGCACGTCACCTACGCTACCGGGCAGAGCGGCTTCTACCTGACGAGCTACGACCCCAAACAGCTCCTGCGGGTCTCGAGGGAAGGCGATGTCGAGCAGGTCATTGACGTCTATCCGTCTTGGCCGTTCGCACCGAGCGTGTCACCGGACGGGGCGGTCCTGGCGTGCGGCCTGCGTGAGCAGGGCCAAAACGTGTGGATGCTCGAAGGACTCTGACCGTCCGCCATGGAGGACCTTCAGTCGGCGCCGCGGAGCTCATCGAAGAGCACCACCCGAGCGAACCGCCAGTCGCGCTCCACGGTGGGAAGTGAGACACCCAGGACGTCGGCCGTCTCCTTCATCGTCAGACCCGCGAAGTAGCGGAGTTCGACGACGTCGGCCTTTCTCGGATCGTTCTCACGCAGCCGGTCGAGGCTCTCGGCGAGTGCCTCGATGTCCCCGGAAGGAGACTCCACGGAGATGTCGATCTCGTTCACGTCGAGCCGGTGCTGATCGCCGCCCCGCTTCACGGCGGCCTTGCGCCGCGCCTGCTCGATGAGGATCCGGCGCATCGCCTTGGCGGCCGCGCCGAAGAAGTAGCGACGACTCTTCCAGTCGCGAACGTCGCTGGACACGAGGCGCAGATAGCCCTCGTGCACGAGGGCGGTTGGTTGGAGCGTGTTCCCGGGAGGAACGCGCACCATGAGCGAGCGAGCGAGGGCACGAAGCTCGTCGTAGACGGCGACGAGGAGGCGCTCGGAGGCCGTGGGGTCTCCGTCCTGGATGGACTTGACGATGCACGTGACGGTTCCGGGCGACGAGTCGTCCACGCGATCCTCGATCGTTGGGGGTGTCCCTGGTGACGGCCCCGGCGGTTCGAAGTGTACCCTACCCCGGTGGGAAGCACGTATCGCCGCGCGGGTGGGATGCGTCGGGCGCCGTGGCAACCCGAACACACCCCACCCCGACGGCGTCGCGGACCCACCACGGAGGCGCTGGCAGGTCATCGCTTGAGCGCGATCCTCCTGGACTCGGACTGGCCGGAAGCCTCGAGGCGGACGTAGTAGACGCCATTCACGAGCGGCTGTCCCCGACCGTCCGTCGCCAGGTTGCCATCGAACCGATGCGTGCCCGCATCGAGCTCGCGCTCGATCAGCGTGCGGATCTCCCGTCCCATCACGTCGAACACCGATACCCGCACGGTCGAGCGTTCGGAGAGCTCGACGGTGTAGGTGAACTCATCTGCCACCGGATTGGGCTGGATGGCGCCGAGCGTGACGGACGCCGGCATGTTCGGAGTCGTCGGTGATCCGACGTCGATCAGCTCACCGAAGTGGCGCATCACGAACCCGTCCTTCCACTCGATGTCCGTGTGCTCGGCGAACTCCATGTCGTAGGCACCATCGGTGATCGGGAAGTCGGCCTGTGCCCCGCCGCCCAGGACCAGACGTCCGGCGGAATCCCGGAGCAGGCGATGGATGTAGTCCCGCCGGGAGCCTCCGATGTAGGTCGAGTACCGGAGATCGTCGGAACCGTTTCCTTCCGGGCGGATGCGGAAGAGCACACCTTCCTCGCGACCGTTGGGGGTAGTGTCGAAGGCGCCGGGCGTCGTGGGAAACCCGGTCGAGCTGCTGAACCCGGCGGCAATGATGTCACCGGAGGCGTCGAACATGAGGTCATACACGGCCTCCCACAAGCCGCCGCCGATCAGGGTCGAATACAGGAGATCCGAGGCTCCACCCCCCTGAGGGGCGAGCAGGCATACGATCGCGTCGTCGTTTGCCATGAACGTGTCCTCGAACGCCCCCGGTGTCGTGGGGAAGGCGGCCGATCGTGTGAATCCTCCGACGGCGATCCGTCCCAGATCGTCGACGGTAACCGTCGTGAAGACGTCTCTTGACGAGCCTCCCATGAACGTGCTGTACAGAAGGTCCGAGCCCGTCGGATCCAGGCGACACACGACGGCGTCGTAGTCGCCGTTGTGCGTGACGTCGTAGGCCCCGGACGTCGTCGGGAAGTCGGCTGAGAACGTCATGCCACCCAGCACGAGGGCCCCGGTCGGATCGACTGCGATTGTCTGGTACCAGGGCTGAGCGTCCGGCGGGTCGGCGGGGTCGGCAAAGAGACCCTCGGCGCTGGAGCCCCCGAGGAGCGTCGACCAGACGAGGTCGGAGCCGTCGGCCTCGAGGTGTGTGATGAAGTAGTCCCGGCTGCCCCCGAGGGTCCGGTCGTAGGCCCCGTCCGTCGTGGGGTACGCAGACGATCCCGTGATGCCGACCACGATTGCCTCGGAACCATCGAGGACGAGCTCCGTCGCCCAGTCCTCCGCCTCCGCCCCCAGGAACGTCGAGTAGACGAGCGTCGTTCCCTCGTCGCCGAGGCAGGTCACAAAGGCGTCGATCTCGCCTCCCCCGTAGGTAGGCGCGAGCGCCCCCGGCGTGGTGGGGAAGTCCGCGGAGTAAGTCATGCCGGTGATGTAGGCGCGGTCCGCGTCGTCGAGGCTGAGCGAGAACGCCGCGTCGCGAGCGGAACCGCCGAGGTAGGTCGACCACACGAGGTCACTGCCATCGGGACTCAGTGCGCAGACGAACGCGTCGTAGTCCCCGGAGAGGTCGGGTTGCACGACACCGATCGTGGTGTCGAGGTCCACCGCATTGGTGTATCCGGCCACGATGATGCGGCCCTCGCTGTCTTCGGCCAGTCCGTGGACGGCCTCATCACCAGTCCCCCCGACGTATGTGGACCAATGGATGACGGGGTCGATGACGAGCGCCAGGCCGTCGTCCCGTTCGGGAACGTCGAATCCGAACCGGTGCCCATCGATGGATCGGTAGCGGCAAATCACCGGACGCCGCTCACCGTCGTCGAGCTCGTACCACGTCGCGGGCGGAGGCTGGAGGATGGGACCGAGCGCCGTGAGCAGACTCAGGCTTCCGTCGCCACCGATCTCATATCCGAGTGTGCCGTCACAACGCACGACAACCTGCTCGAGGTCACTCCCCGGCGCGAGCAGGAGATCGTACTCGAGCGATCCCTGGCACTCGCGCAGCCGGACGTCGACGCCGTCGTACATGTCGCGGTACACGAGGTCGGCGTAGCTTCCGACGGCTCTGGCCTCGCAGCCGTCGCGGAAGTAGCTATGAGTACCGCCGCGGCTGGCGCCGGGCTCGATCCACGACGCGCCCGCGGTGCCCTCGAAGACCAGTTCGATGCCTAGCCGCCCGGCCAGCAACCCATCGGAGGCTGGCCTGCGCAGCTGGAGCACCACGGACTCATCGCGAACGTGGATGGTCATGCCGCGTGCTTGTGCGAGATAGCGGGTGTCCGGGTCCCACTGACCACCATTCTCGATGAACGAGAACGGCAGCTTCGCGATCGGCGTGATGTCAGCGCGGACATCGGTCGCCTCAGCATCTGCAGTCGCGAAGCCGAGACAGAGAACGCTGACCAGGAGGGCTGATGTTCCCTCAGACATCTTGCGAGACGCAATTGCCAGGCGTGATCTCCCGAACCTGCACTCACGATGCTCTTCCCTGTGGTACATGTCTTCGCTCCCTCGTTCTCGTTGGCGTGTGGCCGGGTATGTGCTGTGTCCCGACTGCGTGGCAAAGCCGGAGGGTTCAACGGGACATGCGCAGAATGAGGGCGAGACCCATCAGGCGAAGAGGAGCTCGTCCCGCATGGGTGCGGGACCGGATGACTTGCTCGGTCGAGCTCTCGGGATCACATGCAGGAGGCGAAATCGTGATCACAGGTGACCAGGGGAAACGGCGGCTCACTTCCATTGCTGCCGACCTTTGATCCGCCCCCACGTGGTCTGGATGGTCGGTGTTGCACCACAGCCGTGCTCCCAGGCCCCGATCAGCCCGCAGTCATCACCATCGGGATGGTTGCCGGGGAGGCAGGGGGAGTCGGCGTCCAGCGTGAGCTCACCATTCAGCGGGTCACAGAAGAGCGGATCGGCCGAGAAGTTTCCGTTCATACCGAGCTGATCCTCCAGGCAGTCCGACCAGTCGCCACCGGAGTTGCCAAACAGGTTGCAGCAGGTGAGCCTCACCGTCGTGCAGCCCAGAATGGCTCGCCCATCTCTACCGAACGCGATGATCGTGTTGATGAGAGTGAGTTGGCCGTCAAGGTTGGAGATGCCGGAGCCTGCCTCCGCGGCGTTTCCCCAGAGTGTACAGCGGGTGAGCGTGGCGCTGGAGGTTTCGCGAAGGTACAGAGCGCCGCCTTCGCCCGCGAGTGCCGGACACTCATTCGCCAGAAAGGTGCAGCTGTCCAGCGTGGGTGCGGAGCCTGGGCCGATGCCCATTCCGCCACCCCGGCCGCCGCGGCCCGAGGCGGCCCAGTTCTGTTCGAACGCGCAGTTGGTGAGGCTCGGGGATGAGTTCTGACAGTACAATCCTCCGCCGTGATTGCTGGAGTTCTGCACGAACCTGCAGCCGTCGAGGGTGGCATTCGAGTCCCCGAGGTAGAGACCGCCGCCTTCGCCTCCCGGGTCAAACATGTCGGCGGACACGGAGTTCCCGAGGAACGTGCACGTTCGGATCGTGGGGGAGGACCCTTCGCAGTACATCCCGCCTCCGGACTGTTCGTGCCGTCGACCATTTGAGATCGTCACCCCCTCGAGCACGGACATTGGCCCTTCCCCGGTGTTCAGGATGAAACCACGGTCCTGCTCCTCGCAGTCGATGATGCAGGCATCCGGGTCGCCACTCCGGGAGCGGACCGTGATTGCCTTTCCCAGGTAGTCAATCCCCCGGTTCCCGGGTCCGGTGAAGGTGCCGTTGGTCAGCTCGACGATGTCCCCGTCCTCGGCAGCATCGATCGCGGCCTGAATCGTGGGGAAATCCCCAGTACCGTCAGGGATGACGACATGAGTAGCGGCCATGAGTGCGAACGGGGTCAACAAGGACAGCATGAAAGCTCCGGACCAGGTACGTAGTACTCTCATTCGTAGTCTCCTCGAAGAAACGTCGACGGTTTTTCAGGGCTTGCGCTGCAATGTGACCTCGTGGGCCCTCGAGAGATCGAGTCGGTTCGTTGGCGATCACTAGGACATGCGTAGTTAGCGAAGAAACCCCATCATCTCATAGATGTTCGGCGTCAGAGCTGATGGGACACGATCAAGTCTAATCGCAACGGTCACTTCTGGGATGTATTCTTTGAATCGTCATCCAAGGAGCGGACCTGATGTCGAAGAAGACTGGCGCGGAAGCGGCGGTTCGTGAGTTCCGCCGCAAGAACCGCCGTAAGTTCTCATCGGAAGAGAAGATCCGGATCGTTCTGGAAGGTCTCCGGGGTGAGGAGACGATTGGGCGAGTCGGACGGTCAATGAGGCACACGGCGTCCGAGAAGCTCGAGATCATCCGACTGGTCCGCGGGCGTGAGATCCGTTCGGCCAGGGCGCTCGTGAAGCGAGAGACCCTGCGGCGCAGAAGGCGCTACAATCCAGGCTTGCCGGTCACGAGAAAGGACGTCGTCCGGCCAGCCGACGTGAGGGAAGTGTCCATAGCGATGAGCCGCGAGGTGTCCCAAAGGCCCTGACGACGAACACGTAATCCTACTCGCTCAGCCCCAGTCGCTCGATCAGCTCGTCCCACCGCGGATCTCCGTGAAGGGAGCGGAAGCCGGGCTCGGTGTTCAGAAGGGGAAGGCCACTATCCTGGTTCGCGTGCGTGCGTTCGAGCCACATGAATGCGGCATCGACATCACCGCGCACCGCGTAGCAGGTCGCGATCTGATACGCCGCATCATGCGCCTGGGTCTCGATGAGAGTCGAGAGTGCGGCGTCCGACGCATCGTGATTGCCACGGGCGTGGTGCACCTGGCAGAGCGCGGTGAGGCGCCCCCAGTCCGTCCCATCCGATTCGGCCACGGTGAGAGCCTCGTCGAGTCGTCCCAGGCTGGTCAGCACGCTCGCCAGCAGTACCCGGACGCTGGACATTCCCGGCGAAAGCTCGATCACGCGCCGGAATGCAACTTCGGCCTCCTCGAGACGTCCTGCCGCTCGGTACGTGCGGCCGAGCTGTCCCTGTCCGGCGACGTGCAGGGGATCCAGTTCGAGCAGACGGAGGATCAGAGTCTCGGATTCCTCGAAGCGCCTGAAGACGTGAGCGAGCGTCGCCTTCCACAGGAGGGCGTCCGGATTGTCCGGGTCGATCTCGAGGGACCTCTCGAGCAAGGCTCCGGCGCCGTCCCAGTCCCGGTCATACATGATCTGGATGGCGGCGAGTGAGCACAAGGCATCGACGAGATCCGGCTGCAGCTCGAGTGCTCGGCTCAGTGCCGCGCGCGCCCGGGGGAGTGCATCCTCGACAGAAAACGCCCCGTACCCGGCCCCGAGGAAGTACCCGCGAGACAACGACACCCACGCGCGCGCGTGATCGGGGCTCAGCTCGAGGGCCTGCTCGAGGTACTCGATCGCCTTCGGAAAGTCGTGCTGGGCACTCCGGGCGACGAGGTGCCGCCCGCGGAGGAAGAGCAGATGTGCCTCCCGGTTCTCTCCACGCCCCTGTGCCGCCGCGGCGATCTCCGCGACTGCGTCACCGGTCGCATTCGAGTCGGGCTCTTCACCGAGCAGGGTGGTGCGCAGTTCCTTCACCACGCAGCCTGCGATGTCGTCCTGAACCTCGAAGATGTCATCGAGGGTTCGATCGAACACCTCGGACCACATCTGGAATCCATCGGATACCTTCACGAGCTGAACGGACACGCGAAGTCGAGTCCCGGCCTTGCGGACCGTGCCTTCCAGCAACGACGCTACCCGGAGCTTCTCGCCGACCACGGCCGGATCCTCGTGCCGACCCTGGAACTGGAATGACGACGTGCGTGCCGCAACGCGCAGTCCGCTGATCTTCGAGAGTACGTGCATGATCTCGTCGGCCAGACCGTCGGCGAAGTACTCATCGTCCTCGTCGCGGCTGCGGTTCACAAATGGAAGGACGGCGATCGACGGCACCCCGGACTGATCGGGGGCAGGCGTGGACACCGGGCCGGTCGCCGCGCCGGAGCTGCGGCGAAGGAGCTCGAGCTCGTTTCGCATGTCCTTCGCGGTCTGGACTCGCCGATCCGGGTCCTTCTCCAGGCAGCGGGTGATGATCCGTTCCAGGTCGGCCGGGGCGTCCGTGCGGATGGTGCGTAACGGCGCAGGCGTGTCCCGGAGGATCGCCGAGGTCAGGTCGGCAGTGGTGTCACCGGAAAACGGACGCCTGCCCGTCACGAGCTCATAGAGGATGATCCCCAGCGCAAAGAGATCACTTCGCGCGTCGACCTGCTCCCCGCGCAGCTGCTCGGGCGCCATGTAGGGAATCGTGCCGGCGATCTTGCCCGGAGTGGACACGGTCGGTGCGAGGGTCGGGAGCTCTGTCTCCGCACCCGGCTGATCGGCACCGGTCACGCTGGCGAGGCCGAAGTCGAGCACCTTCAAGCGCCCCTGGGTGGTGATCATGATGTTGCGCGGCTTGAGGTCTCGATGCACCACCCCCCGGTCGTGCGCCGCGACCAGTGCCTCCGAGAGGGGAATGGCGAGATCCAGCAGGCTCGCGAGGGGGAGTCCGTCGCGTGGAAGATGGCGATCGAGCGTCGCGCCCTCGACCCGCTCCATGGTGATGAACCTGATCCCGTCGGCTTCTTCCAGCGAGAACAGGGTCACGATGTTGGGGTGGTTCAGGCCGGCAACCGTCTTCGCCTCACGCTCGAGCAGGGCGAGCCGATCGGGGTGGTCGGCGAGTTCCGCTGGAAGCAGCTTGATCGCCACGTCGCGCTGTAGCTTCAGGTCGCGCGCGAGATAGACCTCACCCATGCCGCCCTGACCGAGCCGCTCGCGTATCTCGTAGTGGGCAAGTGTGTTCCCGACCATGACCCCCTCCGGTTGAGTCCGGGGATCGTACCCTACCGGTGCGTCCCCCGGGGAGTGCTGACTGCGGGCCAGTGAGGGGGCAAGGCGGCAGGCCGGCTCACGGTCGCTCCATGTCGCAGCTCGAGCCCGGCCAGAGGAGCAACCCTAAGGGCCGGCCCAAGGGTACGAAGCTCACCGATCGCCTGAGCACCGAGTTCCCCGGTTCGCCGTACGTGCATGTCGGCACCGGGGTCTCGATATCGGCTTCGGACGATGTGACGGGTTCGGACGCCTCCGGCATCGAACCGCGCATGGCCATGGATGTCTACTCGAACGTCACGTACTACCAGGCCAGCATGGCCATCACGCCGGAGGGTACCGACCACGTTTTCGGCGACCGGATCTCGACGACCGGGTTCGGGGTCCTGGATGAGAGCCTCGTGTCGGTCTACAACTCGTCGTCGTCTCCGGGGCCGCTACTGACTGCCACGTTGAGGGTCAGCTTCTACGATGCCTCGGACTGGCCGACCTATCCGAACGGGTATCCGACGACACTGTTCGGGTGGTACGAACAGGTGTGGGATTTCGGGACCGGCCTGGCGCCGGGCGAAGGCGCCCTCATCTCCGCCACTGGGTTGGCCGGATTCGGGATCGCTCTCACCTCCACGACTCTCCTCGTGACGCACCAGGTCGTGAGCCACACCGGAAACGTGACGGGGTTGGGGGTCGGGCTCTACCATCCGCCGACGACCGGTAACAGTGACGCCGAGTACTGGTTCGTCGACACGCCCGACTATCCGGCCGGCATGTACTACCAGTCGTTTCCCCTCGGGAACATCCCCTTGCGCATTGCGGTCCTCCCGACGGTCCCTCCGGGGGAAGATGTACTCCACGACCAGTCGGACTTCGTCGTCGATGGACCTCGCTTCGCCGACGTCATCGGCCTCTTCGACGCCTACTACGGCTACAGCGACATCACCGTCGACGGTGACGGCTGGAACATCGAACGCATCGTCAGCTACTACTCGCTCGACATTCCGGACTGGGGCTCGGGCGTGTTCGAGGGCAGGATCAACATCTTCCCGAAGACCGGTTCGTTGCCGTTATGGCCGGGCCACAGTCCCTATGGCGCTCCCTTGGTGCCGATGTCCGCGTCGCACGCCGGTGACCACTGGGTCGTCACGGCCTGGGGACTGGACATCGATCTGGCGCCGGGCGAGTACTGGATCGGGATGACACCGTCGAACGGATACCTTGCTTCGGAGGGGCACCTGTCGTCGGGCACGTACGTCGGAAACGCAACGGCGACGCTGTTTCCGGAAACGTTCTTCGACCCGCCCTACTGGGCGAACCAGCATCCAGGTGTGGATGCGGCGTTGCTGATCAAGGGCACCCGACTCTGCTCAGGTCCGGTCATCGACGTGGATGAGACACCGATCGACATCCCCTCGATCCCGCTCAACGGCTTCCACGTTCTGAACACGTTCCTGGTGGGCAATGACGGCTGCGCGCCGCTCGACTTCGTGATCAGCGGGGACTGCCCGGGAGTCGAAGCCTCGGGCACGGTCCCTCCGGGCGGCGTGGCCGCTCCGGTGATGATTCTGTTCCCGTTCGGATACGCACCCGGCTCCTACTCCTGCTGGATGACGGTCAGCTCCAACGATCCGGACACGCCGGTGGTCAATGTCCCGATCAACTTCACCGTCACCGGCACGGTCTCCGATGCCACGCCGGGCGTGTGCTATGCCACCCAGGGCCCCGGGGGTTTCAGTGACTGGATCGCGATCGATCCCACGACCGGGGAGGGGACACCCACCGGAACGACCATCTTCCCCGTGGTGGGCCTGACCATCGCTGACGACGGACGCATCTGGGCGCCGTACGACAACAAGCTGTACTACCTCGATGCCACCACCGGCGCGATGATCCAGTACGCGGTGGTCGGATGCTGGGAAGAGATCGCGGCCTTCGAGGGCAACCTGTACGGCATCGACTGCGCCGACCAGCTATGGGAGCTGGATCTCGGAACCGGTGTACAGAGCGGCCCCTTCACGGTGGTCTCGCCGTCCGTGGACGGGCTCGACATCGACCCGACGACCGGGGTGCTCTGGGTGTCGGAAGCCCACAGCGGCCCCGGGACGGACAACCTCTACGTGATCAACCTCTTCTCCGGCGATCTGGAGCCACTCCTGGTCGGTTCGCTGGGACTCGGGCTACCGATCGGAGGTATCGCGTTCGACGATGACGGGAATCTCTTCGCCGTGGTGGGGGACGGCTCGAGTCCGTCCGAGTTCGTGTCGATCGACAAGGGCACCGGCGCCGCGACGGTCATCGGGGAGACGGGTTCGACCCACCTCGCCGGGCTCGCGATGATCGGCAGCGGTCTTCTGAGTGCCCCGAACGACGAGGCTCCGATCCCGACGACCGTCTCGTTCCGCGTGGCGTCGCCGAACCCGTTCCGCAGCGGCACGTCTCTGTCGTTCGAGTTGCCTGAGGCGAGACCCGTGAGGCTCGTCATCTTCGACACGACCGGCCGCCAGGTACGGACCCTGGTCGATGGAACCTACCCTGCCGCCGCGCACCGCGCGGTGTGGGACGGCCGCGATCTATCCGGGCGCACAGTGGCGCCCGGGGTCTACTTCGCGCGGATCCGGGCAGGGGAATACGAGTCGGTCCAGCGACTCACGCTGATCCGGTGATATGGAATGACCCTGTCAAGAGGCGATTCTCTCGGGTCAGGAGGGGGTCGCCTCTTGGTTTGTGTCGAGATGCTCGGGATGACGGCGATCGGCGGCGGCTTCGACGACGAGTCGGCGCTGCCGATGGCGACACATTGCAGATGTGCGCCATGTGGGCCGAGTTCGAGCCCCGGTCGGACTACCGCGTGAGGCAGTCGAAGACCGATCTAATTCTCTCGGGGAACGACGTTCGGTTCGTGCGGACCAACGTCTGGGTCGGTCCCCGCAAGGCCGGTGGGTACGAATGTGAGCTCGACGTCGTGGCCATCGATCCCCACAAGGAGCGAATCCTTCACTACGAGCCGACGATGGGTGCTCTCTCGTGGGAGAAGCGGGAGGAGAGGTTTGAGAGACAACCTGACGACGGAAGTCATCCCCATGGTCAGCTCCGGGTTTCCAGCGGCTGTGCCAGATGTTCTGACGACGAGCGAAACGAGCGCAGGAGGTAGGGGCCAGATGTCAAGACGTCAACGGAGACAGCGTCCACGAGTTGTTGGTCCCGTCAAAGCCAAGGCGGGTCGTGCAGGCGACCACTCGCGTGAATTCACTGCTTGCGGGTACGGTGTGTGCATGGCCCTGCTCACCGCGAGCCTCGCCCCTGCGCTGGGCGATCCCAGTGTGCTCTTCGAGCAGCTGCCGGGCCTCGGCGAGTCACTTGCCGAGAGTAAATGCGTCTCACACCTCGACGGGGAGATCATCGACGCCGAAGCGGGTGATGGGTTTCAGGTCCCCGCCGCCACCATCGAGCGCATCGAGTGGTGGGGGCACTGGCATCGAGCTGAGCCCAATCCCATCAGCGCGTTCTGGGTTCGGATGTACGGGGTCGGTCCCGAAGGAGGCCCGTGGACGCTCCAGTACGAAGCACGCATCACTGACTATGAGTGGGAGCCGTACGCCCCATTGGCCCGCGTCTACCAGTTCGGCGCCGATCTCATCAGTCCCATCGTGGTGGACGAGCAGATGCTGTTCCTGTCCATTCAAGCAGAGGACCGGCACGACTATTACTGGAAGCTCCACGCCAGTGACGAGGGGGACGGCGTCGAGGGTTGGATTCGCTGCGCCAGCGCCGCGGGAGCGTGCTTCAGCCACGACTGGGCACCGTTCTCAGAATCGTACTCCTGCCCCGGTCTCTTCTCGCCGGATTTGGCCTTTCGCCTGCTCGGTACTCAGTTCTCCACGCCGACGCGATCGAGGAGCTGGGCGTCGATGAAGGCCGTTTACCGTTGAGGTCCGCCCTGCGGGCGGCCTCGATCAGCTCAGCTGCAGTTGGTCCTGGCGCCGGCCGTCATCCTCTTGCCGTTGGATGTACTCCCGGATCACGCCCTCGTCTCGACCGACCGTGGAGACGAAGCAGCCACGCGCCCAGAAGACGCTAGGGCCGGGACCGCGCGATCACGAGCTTTCGCGTGGCCGAGCTCAGCGCGTTCCTCACGCGCACGAAGTAGACGCCGCTGGTCACGTCGACGCCGTTGGTGCTCTTCCCGTCCCAGGTGACCGTGTGCATGGGACCTCGGAACGACCCCGTGGCGACCGTCCGGACGCGCCTTCCGAGGACGTCGAGGATCATGACTTCCGTCGGTATGGGCGCGCCTCCCAAACTCGACGCGAACGTGATCGACAGGCTACCTCCCCGGTACGGTACCGGACGCAGGACCGGGATCTGGACGGACGGCGTCGCGCCCGTATTCACCGTCTCACCCAGATACAGTTCCTCGCCGAGACCGTTGATTGCGAACAACCGATACGAGTCGCCAGTCCTGCCATCGATGTCGTGATGGCTCGTCCCGGTCGTGTGCGTCACCAGCACGACGTACTCACCGCTACTCGACTTGTCCAGGCGATACCCGCTGAGGTCCTGGGGCCCGGGGTCGGTGTCCCATGAGACCACGAGTCCCGATCCGCTCGATGACGGCGAGACACGGAGCATGAGAAGCGAGACCGAGGTCTCGATCGTGAAGAGCGACTCGCTCTCGGCGATAGAGTGTCGGTAGATGAAGGTGCCAAAGTCGTTGGCATCCTCGCGGCGCTCCACTCGAACGAGCGAGAACCTCGACGGTGTATGGGGCACGAGCACGTCGTAGCTTCCGCCCGACACGCCCGTGGCAACCGACGTGTACGTGCTGCCACCGTCGACCGAGAGCGCGACGTCCACCGTTCCCTCACCGTCCCACGTCACCGATCTCGTTGCGCCGACGGGCCATACGTCGCCCCCGGATGGACTCGCCAGCTCCACTGCGCCCGAGGCGTATCTGAGATCCTGGCTCGACGCATCCCGGTAGCCGATGTGCGGGTTGCCCTGGGCATCCAGGTCGATCGAGGTGAACCAACCCACGGCTCCGTCTGCTTCTACCGTCTCTATCCTCCAGCTGCCCCAGATCTTCACGGCGTATCGGAGATCGGCAGTGCCCCAATCGTAGTAGCTGATGTGAGGACGACCTTCCGTGTCGAGCACGATCGATGTGAACTCTCCTCCGCTTGCCTCCGGTCCGTCCACGGCCTCGATGGTCCAACCCCCTGATGTCTTGACCGCATACTTGAGATCGAAGTTCGTTGCGTCGTAGTAACTGATGTGGGGCCTGCCCTCGTCATCGATCGCAATCCACGAGTGAAAGCCAACCGATCCCGTCACATCGACGGTGTCCGTCGCCCAGAATCCACCCGTCTTCACCGCATACTTGAGACTCGCATTCGTGACATCGTGATAGCTGATGTGAGGAACATCGTCGTCATCGACTGCGATCGACGTGTACGTGCCCACCGTTCCCGTGGCGTCGACCGTCTCGAGAGTCCAGCTGCCACCCGTCTTGACCGCGTATCGGAGGTCGCCGTTCGTCCAGTCGTAGTGGCTGATGTGCGGATTGTCCTGCCCATCCATCGCGATCGAGCCGAACTCGCCCTTGACGTCCACCGCATCTACCGTCTCCGTCGTCCAGGTACCGCCGGTTCTCGTCGCGTACTTGAGATCGAAGTTCGTGACGTCGCGGTAGCAAACGTGCGGGACTCCCTCGCTATCCAGTGCAATTCGTGTGAACTGACCCACAACACCGGCCGCGTCCACCGTCTCTGTCACCCAGCTGCTCCCCGACTTGACCGCGTACTTCAGGTCTGCGTTTGTGCCGTCGTAGTAACTCATGTGCGGAACACCCCGCGCATCGAGTGTTAGCGACGCGTCAAAGCCCACGTCGCCCACCGCGTCCACCGTCGTCGTCCACCAGGGCACTACGCGGTCGGGGGAGATGTCGAACAAGGCGGGAGACGCCGACGACGAGAACGGGCTCGACCGTTCGATTCTTACGCGGGCGTGTTCCGTGTCGATTGCGGGCACGCTCACCATCGCACTGCCACCAGTCACAAACGACGTCAGCGGCACATACGAGAGACCACCATCGGCGGAGAGCAGGATATCCACGTCGCCGGCCCCTCTCCACGTCACCGTCTCCTGAGAGCCGCGAACCCAATGGTCACCGCCGAGAGGAGACGTGAGGTGGATCGCCGAATCGCTCAGCCTGAGATCCCTGTCTCCGTCCTGGTAGTAGCTGATCAATGGGTTGTCCTGACGGTCGAGGGCAATCGACGAAAACCTCCCGGCCCCGGATTGATCCACCGTCTCGGTCAACCAGCCTCCACCACTCGTTCTCGCGGCGTGTTTCAGGGCGCCGGCGGCGCCGTCGTAGTAGCTGATGCGGGGAAGCCCTCCGCTGTTGATCGCGATCGATGTGTGGGAGCCTGTCGCGTCGACCGTCTCGATCAACCACGCGGCCATCTTCGCGGCGTACTTGAGCGCGCCGGTTCCATCGTCCCTGTAACTGATGTGCGGAATGCCCTGGGCGTCGAGCGCAAGCGATATGTACGTAATCGAGGACGCCGATGCACTCGCCGTCTCTATCTGCCAACCCCCCGCGGCGTTCACCGCGTAGACGAGTTCCAGAGTCGTGAAGTCCAGATACGCGACGTGCGGTCTGTCGAGTCCGTCGACTGCGATGGACGTGTACCTACCGACATCTCCGACGATGTCGACGTTGTCGATCGTCCATGAGCCGCCGCTCTTGAGAGCGTATCTCAGGTTACCGTTGGTCGCATCGTAGTAGGTGATGTGGGGCCTGCCCTGTCCGTCGAGGTCGAGCGCGCAGTACGATCCGACATCGCCGGCGGCATCGACCGTCTCGGTGCTCCAGCTCCCACCGGTCTTGACGGTGTACTTCAGGTCGCCGTCGCTGAAGTCGTAGTGGCAAATGTGAGGAACGCCCTGTTCGTCGATTGCAATGGACGTGTACTGACCGACCCAGTTCGTGGCAAAAGGCGTCTCGATTACCCAGGTGCCATTCGATCTCGTTGCGTACTTGAGGTCGCGATTGAGCTCATCGAAGTAGCTGACGTGAGGATTGCCCTGGGCGTCCAGAGCGAGCGACGTGTACTGACCGACCTGACCGCCCGTATCGACGTCTTCGTGTACGAACGGCGTGGTCGCACGAGCGACGGTGCCGATCGTCGATACGCTCGTGATGCAAACCACGATCATCACGGAACAGCGGGCGTTGGTCATTTGTGGAGTTCCTACCAGCACCACGACGACGACCTCGCGTACACGGCCGCAGTTTGCGGCTGTTACCTCTACTATTATATCCCGGTGGCGACGAGGTGGACGGCGTAGTGTCCGAGCACTGGAACACGCGGAAACAGGCCCACTTACGAGACCCAGGGTCTCTGGATGAGTGAGTCCATCCACCTGCGAGTGCTTCCGGCCACGTTCTCCCAGCGCCGACGTCAGGGTCGTTTCACGTCATCGCACGGCGTTGATCTTTCGGGCCCGATGCGCGTCCGCCGTCTTCAAGCGGAGGAAGTAGACGCCTGGCGGACCTCATCACCGAGGAGCAGGGGACACCGTGTTCCGAGGATCCGAGGACAAAGCAGACCGAGGTTGACACCTCCGGGGACGGTGTCCCGGATCAGGGTCAACACTCGGCGACCCAGAACGTCGAACAGCGACACCTCGATCTCGGTCGGGACATCGACCGAGTAGGTGAACTGGCTTCCGGCTCGCGAGGGGTTGGGAACGATGGCACCCAGGTGAACGCGCGGGTCGACGATAGAGCTCGTGACGTCCAGCGGTCTTGGACACTCGACGCAGAGGTCATCGATGTAGAACTGTAGGGATGTCAGACCTCTTGAGACCTTTTGTGCTTCCCTGTTGTGGTCATTCTCAGGAGGTGTTCCGTGAGAAGAACTCGGTTGGCCTGGAAGAAGATGGTCCTGGAGTATGCCGAGCTCTGCGGTAGCAATGCGAAGGCCTGTCGCGAGTTCGAGGTGCCCAGGTCGACGTTCTATCGCTGGAAGAGCAAGCGAGCCCTTGGTGGTGACGGCGAGCTTCGTGACAAGAAGCCCATCGCCAAGAGCTGGCCGAATCAGCTCTCTCCCGCAGTGGTCGAGAAGATCCTGCACCTGCGACGCACGTACCACCTTGGACCCCAGCGGATCGCCTGGTACCTCGAGCGCTACCACGGCATCAAGACGTCGCGGGCGACGGTCTACCGCACCCTCGTTCGCAACGGCATGCCCCGGCTGCCTCGGAAGGTGGGACGGCGGGCACTCCACACCCGCCGCTACGCGAAGCGGGTTCCTGGTCATCACATCCAGGTGGACGTGACGTTCCTGTCTCTGGCGACGACAGAGGGCAAGCGAGTTCGTCGGTATCAGTACACGGCCATCGATGACGCCACTCGGATCCGCGCGCTGAGGATCTACGACCGCCACAATCAGAAGAACGCCATCCACTTCATCGACTACGTCGTCGAGAAGTTCCCCTTCCGCATCCACACCGTGCGCACCGATCGCGGTCATGAGTTCCAGGCCCAGTTCCACTGGCACGTCGAGGACAGGGGCATCCGCCACGTCTACATCAAGCCGCGATCCCCGCAGCTCAACGGAAAGGTCGAGAGATCCCATCGGACGGACAAGGAGGAGTTCCACCAGCTTCTGACGTACACTGATGACGTGGATCTCAACCAGAAGCTCGAGGAATGGGAGAGCTTCTACAATCTCAGCCGGCCGCACGGAGCGTTCAAGGGCAAGACCCCCTACGAGGCGATGAGGTCTCTCTTGGAATAGGCGTAGATGAGTCTCGCGAGGTCCGAGCTATCACACAGCGCGCGAGAGTACCGTCACTCCCTCAGCCGGCTCGCCTTCATCGGCGCAACGAGTACCATGTCCTCGCCCGGGTGCGGCCACAGGGGCACGCCTCGGTCAACGCCAGTCACCCGCGACGACGAAGCCCGCCCAGAAGAACGGATGCGCGCTCGACCCCGAAGCCCGGCGAGCCACGAGCACGTCGAGGCTCGCCCCGCGCGCGGCATCGTCGATCGGCAGCGCCTCGACGAAGCGTTTCTGGTAGAACGCGCGCATCCACGCCCGCGCGGACTCGTCTTCGACGGCCCAGAGGCTCATCACGATCGTGCCGACGCCGGCAGTCTCGAATGCACGGCGAAGACCGAGCACCCCCTCGCCGGTGGTGATCGTACCCAGGCCCGTGTCGCAGGCCGAGAGCACCGCCAGGTCGACCGCCGTGAGATCCAGCGACGCGATTTCCTCCGCGGTCAGAATGCCGTCCTCGTCGGCGGGTGTCGCCTCGGCGCGGAGATTGGCACCCGCCAGCGCCAGTCCGGAGAGAAGAAGCGGATTCTCTCCCGCGTCGGCACCCGGCCCCTGCGTGGCGCGAGCGACGCCGCCGATCCCTCGCCGTGACGGCGCCGAACGGCACTGTTCTCCGAGAAAGAAGCCGTGCGTTGCCAGGTGCAGAACTCGATACCCGGGGGCCGACTCCTTGAAGTGAGCCTCGCTCGCCTCGCGTCCGATCCTGAGGTACGGCTCGGGCAGTGCGGCGCGACGCCAGAGCTCGGCCACCTCGCGCGCCTCTTCCACCGCCGCAGGCAGGTCCTCGAAACGAAGCGCCCGGAAATCGCCACAAGCCGACCGCCGCCCGCGATTCCGCGGTGCCGACCCGGGCGATGCGTGCGGAGGATCGCCCGTCCACGTCGCCGCCGCACTCGCGGGTCCAACTGGGGTCGCCGGGCCGACATGCGCCGTCGCACCGTCGGCGATCCCGAGCCGTGTTGGGTCTCCGGAGCCGGCGAACGGTGCCGGGGAGTCGAAGCTCGGGCCCCCGAGCGCGAGCAACGCCCCGGTGGAAGCGTTCCTCGGCGGTTGCACGAGATCTCGCTCCGCGGACAGATGGTGAAGTGTAGGTCCCGTTTCGAGGAGAAAGTGCGCATCCTCGAGCGGCAGGGAGGAGAAGCTGACGAGGTGGAGCGGCCCCGCGGGTACGACGAAGACTCGACTGGCGTTTTCCAGAAGAGAGGCCAGCGGGTCCCAGATCAGCTCCGCAAGCTCCCGTCCGGCGCGGGTGTAGCGGCGCACGTCATCTCCGTCGTGACCGGGGGCGCTCCCGAACGTCGCCTCCTTGCGCCAGGTCGATATCGCGGCGTCGACCAGCGCCGCGTCTCCGATGGGGACCAAGGACACGCGACCGCCATCCGACAGCACGAAGGCGACATAGACCGGACTCCCATCTCGCAGCCCCCGGTCCGACACGTGTGCGAAGGCGATGAGCGCGGCACGCGGTTCGAGGGTCTGCATCACCTCGGACAACCCGGTTCGCTCCCGCGTCAGCTCGTGCCGAAAGGAAGCGCTTCGAGCCGCCAGCGCCTCTTCGAGCGACTCCTTTTCGTGACGAGCCGCATCGAGAGCGGTCCGGTACTCCGCGGGCTCGGCGTCCCCGATCCCGCGCACGACGAGGTCCGCCAGGCGCTTTCGCGACGCGGCGGTTCTGGCGGCGAGCTCCCGTGTCTCGGCGTCACCGGCGAGCCATACACGACGGTTGCGTGCCGCCATCTCGTCGAGGACGAGTGCACGCGCCTTGATCAAGGCGTCCCAGGCGTCCTGGATCACGCGACGATCGCGCTGGTCGAGCGCGATGGAGATCGCAATGTCGAGCCCGGCCTCACGGTATGCGGCGTATGTCAGCGCCTCGCGTTCCGGAAGTGATCTCGACGTCAACCGGAAGTGAGCACGGAAGATCTCTTCCGACCGGAGCGCCAGGCGCGCTGCCGTGCGCCAATCACCCGTCGCCAACGAGTTGAGCGAGCGCTCTCGTAAGACCTCGCTCAGGACCGGATGCTCGGGTCCGAGAGAACGTTCGAAGATCTCCTGCGCTCGGGCGATGTGCCGTTCGCAGTCCTCGAGCTCGCCGAAGTGCGCGTGATGTCGGGCGAGCTCGAGATGTGTCTCGGCCACCTTCGGGTGCCCGTCGCCCAGCACGCCCTCACGCAGGCGCAGCGCCCGCTCCATGTCCTCTCGAACTCCGTGCACGCGACCGAGCTCGCGATGCGCCATTGCCCTCGCCGCGACGATGCTGGCGATCTCGAGCTGGTTCGCGTCGGGATCGGCTTCGAGAATCGTGAGCGCGCGCTCGAGGTATGCGAGTCCGGAATCATACTCCCTCTGAGCGAGCAGGAGCGATCCGAGCTTCGACAATCGGCGACCCAGCCACACGCTCTCCGGTGCATGCGCCTCGCTTATCGCAACGGCACGCTCCAGTAGAAGCCGTGCATCCTCCAGATTGCCCATCTCGGAGTACAGGACGGCCAGGTTGGACATGACCGTGGCGAGCTTCGGATGCGTCGGCGGGAGCGTCCGCTCGCGGATCCGAAGCGCCTCCTCGTATGCGCTTCTGGCCCCGGAGTAGTCTCCGGTCGTGTAGCGCAGAATGCCGAGCGAGCTGTAGTTCGCGGCCAGAATCGGGCTGTCCGGGGGGCCGTACAGCGTGTTCAGCTGGATGGCTCTTTCCAGGTAGGCATGCGCCGCATCGAGCTCGTCCGTGCGCCACGTGAGCATGCTGAGATTGCCGAGAACGCTCGCGGCTCGGAGCGGTTCGAGGCC
Organism: Candidatus Eiseniibacteriota bacterium; assembly: GCA_965224245.1. Lineage (GTDB taxonomy): Bacteria > Eisenbacteria > RBG-16-71-46 > CAZAMP01 > CAZAMP01 > CBDCYW01. Next base: position 945,229 of record OZ245046.1, read on the forward strand.
TGGAAGCGCGTCGTAGATCGCGAGCGCTCGCAGATAGCATGCACGCGCCACCGAGAGATCGTCGCTCTGGAAGTTCACGAGGCCGAGCGCGTTCAACGTGCGTGCCAGCTCGAGCGAGTCGACGGGCGCCGAGGCCTCCTGGATGGACAGCGCCTCCTCGAACGCCGTCTCGGCATCCGCCAGTCGACCGCGCACGCGCAGCGCGGATCCGAGATTCCTGACGCTGAGTGCAACGTCTAGGCCCGCAACGCCGACGATGGATTTCTTGATGTCGATCGCGCGCCGGGCGACGGCCTGTGCCTCGTCCTCGCCGGCCTTGCCACCGCGCCAGAGTGCCTCGGCGAGAAGATCGAGCACCCGGGCGGTCTCGATCGTCCGGGCACCGGACTCGGCCTCGACGTCGGCCAGCAGCTCGCGAGCGGCGTTCTCAGCCGTCGCGTACCCGCCTTCGGCGAGCATCACGCGGATCTCTTCGAGTGGATCGAACGCGGAGCTCTCCGATGCGCTTGCCATCGTCACGATGCCGATCAGCAGCCCGACGCACAGGACCGTCGGACCTCCACTCGAGGCGAGATGCATGTCTATTCGCATCGTCATCTCCTCGACGGACGGTCCGCACAATCATAGCGCAGAGGAGGGGGGGTTGCTCAGGGAGGGCTCGGACCGGGGTTCTCGAGCACGACTTCACGCAGCCAGACGCCTCGGACCGTCTCACGTCGGTCCGTGAGACGCTCGACCATCCCGAAGACACGGCCGACGCCGTCGCCGGTCCCCGGAGCGGCACCCGACGAGAGCCCCCCGATCCCGCGCAGCCGACCGATCGCTCGTTCACCCAGCCGAACCGCGGCAACGTCAACGGGCGCATCGGCTTTGGGCAGTCCGAGCTCGACGATCTCGCGCTCGAAGTCATCGAGCCTCTCGACGCTCGCCACGATCAGCACGTGCTCGCGTCCACCGGAAGTCGTCACCTTCCAGTAGTACTCTTCTCCGTGGAGAGGGCCCGGGAGTCGATGAGACTCGTCGGCCTTCAGGGGATTGTCGAGATCGTATCCGGGCAGTGGAAAGAGAAGAAACGCGTCGCCGCTCTCGTCCTCCGAGACCACGTACACGTAGACATCGCGCGATGCCTGGACCACCAGGAAGAGCTCGTCTCCGGGCGACACGGTCGATCCGGGTACGAGTCGCTGCGAGGCCGCATCGGCGTGCCGGAGGAGTCGCGCCTCGACCTGATAGCTTTGACCGGCGGCGAGGAACGCTCCGGAGCGAACGAGAAGCGTGAACAGCACGATACCCGCCGCAATCAGGAGCATCCAGCGCCCACGCCGAAACGCGGGGATCGCCTCCACGCGATCGAGCGTTGCGGTAAGCGCTTCCTCCATTGCGCCGGCGCTCTCGAACCGCTCCTGGGGATCGGACGCGAGTGCGCGCTCCACGGTCTGCGCGAAGGCAGGGATGACGTCGGGCCTGGCATCGCGGAGCAACGTCTTGCGTCGTTCGGCGTGCGCCTGGCGCAGCTCGCGGAGGCTCTTCGCCTCGACCGGGTACGCTCCGGTCACCAGATGATGAAGGAGCACACCGAGCGAGTAGAGGTCGGACCGAGGACTGGCGACGCCGTCGCGGAGCACCTCGGGCGCCATGTACAGCGGCGTGCCCGCTCTTCCGTGCACCTCGGCACCACCGTCGGGCGCGTCCTCATCGATCTCACGTCCGATGCCGAAGTCCATCAACACGATCCGGCCTCCGGCCTCGCGCATGACGTTCTGTGGCTTCACGTCACGGTGAACGAGACCCGCGGCGTGCACGGCCGCCAACGCTCGACAGACGTCGACGCCGATGAGGGCCGCTTCGCGCGGGCTGAAGCGTCCGCGCGAAGCCAGAATCTCCTCGAGGGATTCCCCGCGGACGAGCTCCATCCAGATCCCGATCATCCCGTCGCGCGCATCGGCCCCGTGCACGGTCACGACGTTCGGGTGTCGAATGCGGGCGAGACGCCTCCCCTCGTCCACCACGGCCGGCACGGCGTCGGTCTCTGCAGGGTCGGAGGTCGTGCGATCGGGTCCCGCCCGGGGTCTGATCAGCTTCAGCGCTACCTCCCGCACGAGGCGCGCATCCCGGGCTCGATAGACCTCTGCAAACGACCCGGTCGCGATCCTGTCGATGATCTCGAGATTACCCCAGCGCCACGGCATGGTGACGTCCAAGGGATCGTCGGGCCACTGCTCACCCGGAGGTTCGCCGATCCAGGCCTGGGATCGATGGAACTCGGCGATGCCCTCGACCACACGGAGCAAGTGCAGCGTGTCCCGGTCGCCCGGACCCACGCACGCGTCCTCGACCGCGTCCCAGTCGATGGCGCGGCCGTCCGAGATCGACGCGGCGAGATCGATCAGTCGATTCTCTCCGGCGCTCATTCGCGCATCTCCCTGGCGAGCTTCACCAGCGCTCGCGATACCGTCATGCGGGCTGCGTCGGCCGACGACTTGCTCAGCGCTACGGCAATGTGGCCGTAGCTACAGCCCATCTCGATCCGTGCGATGACCGCTTCGCGCTCGACCTCGCCGAGGCGCGCGAGCGCGGACTCGTATCGCCCGACCATCTCGCGTCCGATCGTCTCGTCGAGTGGAGACGGAGTTCGATCGTGATCCGAGTGCCAGATCTCATCCGGACCCGGCGCCCGGGTCGCACGACGCACCTCGTCGCGGATCCGGTTCAGAACGGCTTGCCGCATGTACGCCTGAAGCGCCCCCTCGCCGCGGTTCTGGAAGTCGTCAATCCGGTCGAGGGTGCGAAGCACCGTGTCTTGCACGAGGTCGTCGGTATCGAGAAGGCCGCGCGCGCGGTTCGGGAGTCGGCCGGACGCCCATCGGCGCAGCCTCGGAAGGTAGCGTGCGCAGAGGCGGTCCAGGGCTCCTCGATCGCCCCGTCTGGCGAGCTCGAGAAGCTCGACGGACGACTCCATCGGGTTCCCGGCGTGATCGGGGGTCCGGTCGTCTCCGGCCATCCTTCCGTCCGCTCCAGGGTTCGCGCCGAACTGCGCGGTCAATCATACCCAGGATGACGGCTCGTGCCCGCTACCAAATCGACGAACCCGACCAGATTCGCTCGCTCGTCGTCATCGGACGAGCACCATCCGGTGCGTCTTCACGTACGCATCCGCCTCGAACCGGATGAAGTAGATCCCCGAGGCCACCGGGCTGCCGTGGTCATCGCGCCCGGCCCACCGAACCGACTTGTATCCGGGCTGCTCGTCGCCGTTCACGAGCGTTCGGACGAGACGCCCGGACGGCGCGTACACGCGCAAACGCACGGTGCCCCCGGGTGGGGGAACGTCGTACCGGATCTTCGTGACCGGATTGAACGGGTTCGGCGTGTTTGGATGAAGTCGGAACTGCTCTGGAAACGGGCCGCTCGGGTCGTGCGTGGAGAGAAGGGTCGTGGTGTCCGGCCGCGCCTCCCGGAAGCCCGAGGCGATACCGTAGCTCGTCGAGCCGGCCCGTCCCGCGATCGCCTGACCGTGTGTCGTGCGGAGCGCATACCGGCTCGTGGCCGTGCCGGAGCCGCCGGCGCTGAACACGTGACGCACGATCCCGACGGACGCGACGGCACTCGAACCACCGGCAACGAGCGCGACGAGCCAGATGAGGTCTCTGATCTTCACGACTACGTCTCCTCCTCTCCAGAACGCGCACCTTCGAGCTCTCGGCGACGGTGCATCGGTAGAACCTCACTGCAGGCTGATGAGAACCAGTACGAGCCCCTGACCGCTCGACAGCGCCGACATCGCCTTGCCGACGATCGCTCCCGAGGAGCGCGACGGGTCGACGGCACGCATGACGTGACCCGGTGTCTCCGATGTCGTCAAGGGATCGCCGGGCTCGATCGGTCCCGCCGCCGCGTCGGCGAGCGCGTACACGCGCCCGCCGATCGCGACGTGCTGATCTCCTTCGAGCACGCCGACCTGAGCCAGCGTGAGTCCGGGTCGCACGCCGCCGGCGCCGCTGATGACTCCCGCCACGCGGCGGTCGTACGCGTGCCGGCTCATGGCGAGGTGCCCGGGCCGCTCGCGGTCGATCACGACGACGGTTCCCGGCACCAGCGTCTCGGAATCGGACATTGGAAACGGCTCCGCCACGTCGGAGCCGCCGGTGATCTCGAGCACCCGGGTCGTCGTCGTACCCGACATGCCGTCCAGCTCGATGGTGGTGGTATAGCCGCCGTTCTCGACCTGGACGTTGCCCGGGACCCCGCCCCCGATGCGGACGCCGCCGGCCGCTCGGACGAACATCTGGTTCTCGGCGGTCGTGTTGAGGTCCATGTCCAGTCCGTCCGCGATCGCGATGGATCCGTAGTGCCAGACGTTGGCGCGGCGTCCGACGGCGAACGAGTAGCCGCCCCCCGCGAAGCAGTCTCGGCCGCCGGCGACGGCGGAGTAGTGGCCCGCGGCGCTGTTTCCATACCCACCCGCAACCACGCTGTAATCGCCGAGGGCTTCGTTCTGCCGTCCGGCACCCGCACGCGCGTGGGAGCCGCTCGCAACGTTGTCCTCACCGCCGCCGATGGCCGCGTAGTCGCCGCTGGCCTCGTTGCCGTAACCGCCGGCGACTGTCGCGCCGAATCCGCTGGCCGTGTTGCTCGCCCCGCCGCCGACCGCGGCCAGCGCGGAGTTGAGGACATCGGCATCGTCGCTGCCGGCCGTGTTGCCGTTGCCCCCGGCGATCGTTCCCCAGGAATCGGTGACGACGTTCGGGGAGGGAGTGCCCAGAACCTGGACGCCACCGCCACCGATCGTGGCGCCCTTGACGTCCGCGCTCACCGAGTTGATGCTCATCCCGCCGATCACGTTGGGGCCCGAAGCGGTCGTTCCGTCATACGCAACCGGTTCCAGCCGGAGCGCGATCGCGTTGTCCACCTTGAACACCAGGCGCTGGTCGTCGGTCGTTCCGATGAACTCGGAGCCGGGATCGGTTCCCGCGTTTCCATCGAGCAACCAGACGTCCGACATCATGATGTCGGAGGCCGAGGTCTGAGTGGTTCCGTCGGGAAACTTGAACCCGCCCGAGGTCGACCATACGGTCTCCGAAACCGTCACGTTCCCCGTGGCGGTGAGATCTCCGGATACGGTGAAGTCGTGGAGCGCTCGCTCGGCCGACTCGGCATGAAGGGCGAACGGTGCGCTCACGATTCGCTGATCGTCCATCTGCTCGAAGGGCTCTGCGAGATCCGTCGTCAGCCAGATCCGGAGGTAGCATTCGGAGCTCTCGTCGAGAAGATCCGTCGTGAGCGCGTCCATCGGCGCTTCACCGAGATCGACGCTGTATACGCCCTCGTCGACGTCGACGGAAACATACCAGTCCGTGGGCTCGCTGCCGCCGACGCTGGATCCGTCGTGGGACCAGAGCGTGTTTGCACCGGCATCGACGATCGCGAACTTGAAGTACGCCGTGCCATCGAACGCGGTGTCCGGTTCTCCGTCGGAATCGGTGTCCTCCTCGAGAACGCCCTGAGTATTCATGATCGTTGCCTGCGCGTGCACCTCGGCACAGAACGCGAAGCCGAGCGTGATCCACGCGAGACTGACGAGAGTCGTGTTCATGATCGGCGCCTCCGCTATTTGATCTCCACGACACCGGGACCCCACCCGGTGACGCGGCCGTGTTTGTAGAACGCGATCGGGGCTTCCGTGTAGGTCCCCGGTCGGATCGCGATCGTCGTGCCGATGCCGGCGGCATCGATGGCCTCGCCGACGGTGTCGTACGGGCTGGCCATCGAACCGTTCTCGAAGCCCGAAGCCTGCTCGTCCACGTACACGACATCCAGAGGCCGACATCGAAACATCCCGCGGCCATGCGTGGCGGCGATGAGGTTGTCGCCACACCAGAAGAGGTCGTCGACTTCGACGTTTGCGGGTCCCTCGTTGGCGGGATAGTTCGTCATCACGCTCCAGCGCTGTCCGCGATTCTCGGACGCGAATACGCCGAGATCCGTCCCGGCGTACATCCAGTCCGTGTTCGCGGGATGGAACTGGATCGTGTTCACCGGGATGGCCGGGAGATCGTCCGGAGCATCTCCTGACCGCTGGACCCACGTCGATCCACCGTCGAAGGTGACCCACACGTTGTCCGGTTCATATCGGGAATAGGTGACCGCGACGATGTTGACCTCGTCCGGACAGATCGCGATGTCGGTGACCCACCGGCTCACCGGTCCGGCGATCGTCGTCCACGTCGTCCCCCCGTTTCCGGACATACCGAGCGTGCCGTCGTCGTAGCCCACCCAGACGAAGTTCCGGTCCGACTGAGCGACGTCGATGGCGCTGCAGAACGCATCGCTCGGGACGGGGCTTCGTACCTCGTACCAGCTCTCTGCGTAGTCAGACGTCTTCCAGATGCTCTTGCCGCCCGCGTAGAGAACGTGGGACGCCACGGGATCCATCGTGAACGGCGCGATGAAGAGCGCGGACACGCCGGCATCGCCGAGACCCGTCACCTTCGACGCCCACGTGGCGCCACCGTCATCGCTTCTCTTGATCTGGAGGTTTATGTACTCGCCGTACAGAATGCTCGGATCGTTGAAGTCCACGGCGCAGTATCCGCCATCTCCGGACTCGGCCTGAAACCAGCTGCCCGTCCCGCCCCCGGTGAGCCGCAGCGTGCTGTTGTCCTGCGTCCCGCCGATGATGACCGTACCCGCAGGATCGGATGCTCCACCGTAGAACTGCGTGATTCCGAGGTTGTCAGCGAGATTCGTCCAGCTGGTTTCGGTTGCCGTTCGAATGTTCTGCACCATCTGGACGCCACCGTCGTTTCCGACGTAGACGCGAAGGTCGCTTCCACCGTAGCCCGGGATGGGCACGATCGCGTGTTGATCCGCGTGTGCGCTCGACCCATCGACGTGATAGAGATGCCAGTCGCTGATCTTCGTGAGCGTCACGCCCTCATCATCGCTTCTCCAGAGGTCGAGTCCGCCGACGACCATGTCGAACGGAAACGTCTGGGGTGCCACCCAGATCGCATTCGCGTAGTCGCCGATGTTGCCGGCCGAATTGGAGAGGTAGCCGTAGCCCGTACACTGCCGAGTCCACAGTGAGCCGGTGTCGTCGGTGGAACGCCAGATCTCACCGTCATTGCGTTGCATCGAGATGTACATGTGCGCCGAGCCCTGGTGAAACGCCACCTCACATCGCCCCGGGTCGACCGGGAAGCCGGGAGTGCTTCGGAAGGAAGTCCAGCTTGCACCGTCGTCCGGCGAGTAGTACCCATCGCTGGACGTACCGACGAGGATCCGGTTCGCGGAGGTCGGGTGGATCTCGATGTCGAGCGCCGGGCCCGTGGTCGCGAGCGCGGAGTCCCACGAGAGGCCTCCATCGGTGCTGCGCCACACCGTGTGTGGATGGACCGTCCAGTCGTCGGATCGGGTCGTCGCCCACAGCTCTCCGCTGCGGGCCGGATGGTGCGCGAGGCGGGTCACCCATCGGAACATCTCGTTGTCCGTGCTTGACAGCTGGAACCACGTGCTCCCGTGATTCGTGCTCTTGAAGATGCCCGCGCCCGGCAGTCCGCCCCCCAGCTGGTCTCCTCCGCTCAGGAACCCCTCGCCGGTCGACGCGTACAGGACTTCGGCATCGAACGGGTCCTGGACGATCGACGTGACGCCGAGGTTCGCCATGAAGTCGTCGATCAGCTGCCAGCTGCTCGCGGTCGGCGGACGCTTCCAGAGTCCGCCGGTGACGCCACCGATCCACAGCGTGCCGTCTGACTCGATGTGAAGCGCTCGTACGCGTCCGCCGATGTTCCCCGGGCCCAGCCAGTCCCAGTTCCAGATCCCGGCGTCTCGCTGCCCCGAACGCATCCGGTCCACTTGGTCCTTGGCGGAGGCCAGCGCTCCGATGGGGATCTGGCCGTCCTCGCCGGCTCGTTGGCGGCGCCGCTCCTCGGCCAGACCGTGCGGGTGCTCGGGGATGCGGTCACTCTCGGTAGTCAGCTTCGTGCCGGTCACATGCTCGCTACGCTCGATGCCCGGCGGATGAGCCGGCTCCTGCACCGGAACTCCGGTGCGCTGGTCGAGGATCGGAAGGACCACGGCGGTGCCGATCGCGATCGCGACCGCCGAGCGTTCGAGCGTTCGTGTACGGGTTCGTCGTTTCACGTGGCTCGCCTCCATCATCGGGAGCCGGTTCACTGTCCCCACGGGCTGGGTTAGACCTGCTCCCGGGTCTTACCCCCGAAAACGAACGAGCCCCCGAAACCGAACGAGCGCTTTCTGGAAACCGCGAAGCCCGGACATTGAGCCTCGCCGACGTGTCTGCGGAGGCCAAGAACTGGGTGCACGAGCACTCCGACGCAAAGATGCACGTGCTCGTGGTGGGTGGAGCCTCGCCGGACAGGTTTTCGCGCTTCTAGCAACGGGCGGCACCCGATCGCCCGTTCGGGGCCACGCACGGCCTCGTGTGTGACCGCTCGGGCCTTCCGACGGTCGGTCACGGATCGTGTCCTGATCCTCCCCGGGGGTCGATCCCGTTCGTCTCGCACATTCCCCGCTGACCCCAGCCTCTGAGCCACTCACCCCCTCATTGTGGTCAGACCCTCGACCAGCGTGTGTACTGGGTCCGAATGTCGCTCGGAGCGACAGCGACCTGGAGGGTGGTGGCCTCCAAGAACTCCGCCAGAAAGGAAGCCAGCCCATGCGCATGGTTCACCGGGATCCAGAGCGAATCGACGCGGTTCTCGCGCTTCTCACCGGGTGCGCGTCGGTTCTGGTCGGTCTGACGATCACGTCGCTCGGTCTCGCCGGCCTGCCGGGCTCCGCCCGGGCCGGCTCGCAGAGCTTCACCGAGGACTTCACCACCACCACGTTCAAGGACCCGGTCTACACCACCGCCGACTGGGACACCGTTTCGGGCGAGCTCAAGCTGCTGCCTTTCGTGCCTTCTCTCGTCGGGGCCTACGACACGCCGGGTTCCGCGCAGGGCGTCACGGTGGCGGGTGGCCTGGCCCTCGTGGCGGACGGGAGCTCCGGTCTCCAGATCGTGGACATCACCGATCCGTCGGCGCCGACGCTCGTCGGGACCTACGATACGCCGGGTTTCGCGCAGGGCGTCACGGTGGCGGGTGACCTGGCCCTCCTGGCGGACGGGAGCTCCGGTCTCCAGATCGTGGACATCACCGACCCGTCCTCGCCGATGCTCCTCGGGACCTACGATACCCCGGACTACGCCTATGGTGTCACCGTGGCGGGGGATCTGGCATTCGTGGTGGACGACCAGTCCGGTCTCCAGATCGTGGACATCACCGATCCGACGGCGCCGACACCCGTCGGATCCTACGACACGCCCGCAAACGCCGTTGGCGTCACGGTGGCGGGGGATCTCGCCTTCGTGGCGGACTACGCGTCCGGTCTCCAGATCGTGGACATCACCGATCCGTCGTCGCCCACGCTCGTGGGGACCTGCGATACGTCGGGTTTCGCGCAGGGCGTCACGGTGGCGGGTGACCTGGCCCTCGTGGCGGACGGGAGCTCCGGTCTCCAGATCGTGGACATCACCGATCCCTCGTCGCCCACGTCCATCGGGGCCTACGATACGTCGGGGTTCGCCCTCGGCGTCACGGTGACGGGTGATGTCGCCCTGGTAGCGGACGATGTGTCCGGTCTCCAGCTCGTGGACGTCACCGATCCCTCGGCGCCCACGCTCATCGGGACCTACGATACGTCGGGATCCGCTTACGGTGTCGCGGTGGCGGGCGGGCGCCTGGCCTTCGTGGCAGACGATGCTTCCGGTCTGCGGATCGTGAACGTCGCCGATACATCGCCGGTGACGTTTGTCGGGGCCCACGACACCCCGGGTCGGGCCTATGGCGTCTCGGTGGCGGGGGACCTCGCCTTCGTGGCGGACGATACGACCGGCCTCCAGATCGTGGACATCGCCGATCCATCGTCGCCGACGCTCGTCGGGACCTACGATACGCCGGACCTCGCCCGTGGCGTTACAGTGGCGGGGGACCTGGCCTTCGTGGCGGACGGGAACGCCGGCCTCCAGATCGTGGATGTCACCGATCCGTCGGCACCGACCCTCGTGGGGGTCTACGATACGCCGGGCTTCGCCTCTAACGTCACGGCGGCGGGGGACCTGGCCCTCGTGGCGGTCGGGAGCTCCGGCCTCCAGATCGTGGACATCACCGATCCGTCGGCGCCGACGCTCGTCGGGACCTACAGCACGTGGCAACCCATCCTGGGCGTGACGGTGGCGGGGGACCTCGCCTTCGTGGCGGCCTACGGTAACGGGCTCCAGATTGTGGACATCAGCAATCCGTCCGCACCGACGCTCGTCGGGAGCCACGATACGCCGGGCCTCGCCCACGGCGTCGCGGTGGCGGGGGATCTCGCCTTCGTGGCGGACTACGAGTCCGGTCTCCAGATCGTGGACATCACCGATCCGTCAGCACCGACGCTCGTCGGGACCTACGATACGCCGGGCCGCGCCCACGAAGTCGCGGTGGCGGGGAACCTCGCCTTCGTGGCGGACTGGGACTGGCTTTCCGGTCTCCAGATCCTGGACATCACCGATCCATCGGCGCCGACGCTCGTCGGGAACTACGATAGCCCGGACTCCCCCTATGCCGTCACGGTGGCGGGGGACCACGCCTTCGTCGCGGACAGGAACTCCGGTCTCCGGATCGTCGAGTTCGCCCAGCATGACTGGGGCACGACGATCCAGAACGCCGGTCGGTCGCTGGTCGTGGACGGTGCGGACGACGCCATCGTGCGCGCCCGACTGACGTCGACGCAGCTCGACGGCGTTCCCTGGATCTGGGAGCTGAGCTCCGACACGGGAGAGAACTGGACGCCGATCGCGCCCACGAGCACGTGGACCCGTTTGACGGATCCCGGAAGCGATCTCGTGTGGCGCTCGACGCAAGAGGTGGCAGGCGCCGTGAACCCCAGCGTGTCGGAGCTGACGATCGATTGGCTGAACGCGTTCGCACCGCTCCTTTCGATCACGGATGTGCCGGACGACCAGGGGAGACGCGTCGAGCTCTCGTTCACGCGGTCGGGCTACGACTTCGCCGACGAGGTGGAGCTGCCGGTGGTCGGGTACGCGGTCTATCTCCGGGTCGACGACGAGGCGAGAGCCGCCGAGGTCGTGAAGGACGGCGCGGCGCCGGCGCCGGCCGAGCTGGAGGGTTCTCCGCTCGACTCCTACGGGGCCTCCCGGGTCCGTGCGCTGGGAGATGACCGCTTCGTCCTCGGGGGTGATCTGGCGCGCGGGAGTGCGTTCCCTCCCGGTGTCTGGGAATCGGTGGCGTGGGTGCTGCCCACCCAGAGCGATCAGTACACGAGGGAGACGTTCACGTTCGCCGACTCGACGTCGGCCGGCAACCACTGGTCGGTGTTTCTCACGGCCACGCACACCTCGGACCCGTCGATCTGGTTCACCAGCTACCCCGACAGCGCCTACTCGGTCGACAACATCCCGCCGAGCATTCCGACCGGGCTGGCGCTCGTGGGCACGGAGCTCTCCTGGGATTCCGCGTCCGAGTCCGACTTCGAGTACCACAGCGTGTACGGCTCGGCGACGGCGGGGTTCGATGGCACGGCAGCCCTGATCGGGTACACGGTCGATCCGACCTACGACGTGTCCAGCGAGTCGTATGCGTTCTATCACGTGACCACGACCGATCACGCGGGCAACGAGGGCGAGGCGGCGAGCGTGGAAGGGACGCTGCTCTCATCGCCGGACGCATCGATCCCGACGGTGTACGCGCTGTCCCCGCCGGGCCCGAACCCGTTCCGTGGCCGGGCGGCCATGACGTTCGCGCTGCCCGAAGCGGGGAAGGTGCGGCTCGCGATCTACGACGCGAGCGGTCGCGCGGTACGGACCCTGGCGAATGGGACGCACGGGGCGGCCGTCCATCGTGTGGTCTGGGATGCTCGCGATGACGGCGGCCGGCTGGTGGGTCCGGGTGTTTACTTCGCTCGGATCTCGGCGGGGGCGTACGAGGCCGATCGTCGTCTCACCGTGATCCGTTAGAGGTTGAGGCAGGCAAGGGGCAGCGTTCGAGCCCCGGCCGGTGGACCGGTCGGGGCTCGATGACATCTCTACTGCTCGGTTGCGACTGACGCTCGAGTGCGCCACTACCTGACGATCACCAGTGTTCGCGAGTGGTCGGTGACACCGTTGCTCTCACGAAGGAAGTAGGTTCCGCTCGGTACCCTCACGCCCGAGCCATCCGTCCCGTCCCATGTGACGCGATGGAATGGAGGTCTGAACTTGCCCCGCGCCAGCGTCCGGATCTTGCGACCGCGCGGGTCGTAGATCGCGACCTCGGTTTCGACGACGGACCCATTCACGGTCGTGGTTGCGAACTCGACGGTGAGGATGCGTCCCCTGAACGGCGTTGGATAGGCGCGCAATCCCCCCGTGAACGACGGGCTCAGATCGGCTGACGCCTCCCCGAGATGGAATTCGTCACCTAGACCGTTGATCGCAAAGAGGCGATACCTGTCGCCGTCTCTTCCCTCCGCGTCGTGATGGACCGACTCGCGTGTACGGGAAACGAGCGTGGAGTAGTCGCCCTGCGCCGGTCTCTTGTCGAGCCGGTAGCCGGCGAGATCCGGGGGACCGGGGTCCGTATCCCAGCTGATCGTCAACCCGGATCCGTTCTCGGGCCGATGGACGCGCATGTTCAACAGTGCGATTGAAGTCTCGATCGTGAACAGGGAGTCGCTCTCCGACCTGGAGTACTGATAGACATGAGTACCGAAGTCGTTGGCATTCTCGCGACGTTCCACTCTGACGCGTGAGAACCTCGATGGCGTGTGTGGAACGACGAGATCGTGCGACCCACCCGATACGTTCGTGGCGATCGGCATGTAAGAGCTCCCGCCGTCAACCGAGAGCAAGATGTCCACGACACCAATGCCGTCCCACGTGACGGTTCGGGTCGATCCGACGGGCCAGATCATGCCGCCCGAAGGACGCGACACCGCGATCGCCCCGGTCGTGTAGAGGAGATCGCCGTTCGTGTTGTCATAGTACACGGCGTGCGGAGCCATGTCGGAGCGCAGCGCGAGCGAGGTCCCCAGGCCGACGTCACCAGTTGCATCGATGGTTTCAATGACCCAGTTCGTGCCGGTCTTCACTGAGTACCTCAGGCTCAGGCCTGTTCCATCATAGTATGCGATTCGTGGTTTCCCGGTGGCGTTCAGGGCGAGCGACGAGAACGCGCCGACGTCTCCAGCGGCGTCGACGACCTCTATCGCCCACGTCCCCTGATACCTGGCTGCGTACTTGAGATCGCCGTTCGTCTCATCGTAGTAGCTCACATGCGGGTTGCCACTCGCGTCCAGCCGCAGCGATGTATGCAGACCCACTTCGCCGGGGACGTCAACCACCTCGGACGTCCAGAAGCCACCGTCCTTCACCGCGTAGTTCAGGTCGCCGGCCGCGCGATAGGAGACATGGGGTCGGCCCGCGTCATCGATCACGAGCGATGAATAGAGGCCTGAGCCAAGAGACGCATCCGCCGTCTCGGCACTCCATGCGCCTCCCGTCCTGTCGGCGTAGCGGAGGGTCATGTTCGAGAGGTCGTAGTAGCTGATGTGCGGAACGCCGTTCGCGTCGAGTGCGAGCGAGGTGAACCAGCCGACGACTCCTGTCGTGTCTACCACCTCGAGCGTCCAGGCGCCGCCGGTGCCGGTCGCGTACTTGAGGTCGCCATTCGTGTCGTCGTAGTAGCTGATGTGTGCGACGCCATCGTCGTCCATCTCGAGCGAAGAGAAAGCTCCGACGTCGGCCCCGGCGTCCACCGTTTCAACTGACCATTCCCCTGCGGCTCGGCGCGCGTACTTGAGATCGAGGTTGGCCACGTCGTGGTACGCGACATGAGGTGCGTCGCCATGAAGCGACAGAGAGGGGAGAAAGCCGACGAGTCCCGTCTCGTCGACGGACTCCCTCCACCATGGAGAGACCCGATTGGGAACGATCGCGAACGTCTCAGACGTGGAGGAAGAGTACGGGGTGCTCCGAACGACCTTCACCCTCGCGCTGGAGGTCGCCGTCCCCGGCACGTCGATCAACACGCTGCCGCCGCTCACACTGGAGATCGCGGTCGTGTACTCGGCACCACCGTCCAGGGAGAGCAGGATGTCGACGGTGCCCGTGCCGTCCCACGCAACCATGCCCCGCCCGCCCCGGAGCCACGCATCGCCGTTGCCGGGCGACGTCAGCTGGATCGACGAACTCGCGAGCTTGAGTGCTCCGTTGGTGTTGTCGTGGTAGGCAATCGATGGGTTGCCGTGGGCATCGAGCGCCAGCGACGTCTGAAGGCCGACGACACCGATGGCATCGACTACCTCGATGCTCCAGTCTCCGTCGATCAGCGCGGCGTACTTCACGTCTTGATCGGCGATGTAGTAGTAGCTGATCCGCGGCTCGCCAAGCGGAGACAAGACGAGTGAAGAAGCGGTGCCGACACTCGAGAAGCCGTCGACCGTCTCCAGCGGCCAGGTGGCCCCATCCTTCCAGGCGTACATCAGGTCGTCGGAGCCTTCGTTGAAGTACGTGATGTGCGGTCTGCCCCACGCATCCACGGCGATCGAGGTGTGTGCGCCCACCTGTGCCGATGAATCGACGGTCTCGCTCATCCAGACCCCATCGTGCATGACGGCATGCTTGAGGTTGTAGTTCGTGATGTCGAGGTAAGCGATGTGTGGAGTGCCGTGGTTGTCGAGCGCGAGGGACGACCAGGATCCGACGTGGCCGGTGGTGTCCACCGCCTCGGTTGCCCAGATCCCGTTCGACTTGAAGGCGTATCTGAGATCACTGCTGTCGCCATCGTAGTACGAGATGTGGATGTTGTCGTCGGCATCAACCGCCAGAGACGTGTGGTTGTACACGAAGCTTGCGTCAACCGTCTCCACCGTCCATACACCGCGCCGCCGTGAGGCATACTTGAGGTTGAAGTTGTCGAAGTCCTCGTAGCTCACGTGGAGGTCTCCATGGGAGTCCAGCGCCAGTGAGGAGTACTGCCCTACGAACGCCGCGCTGTCGATGGTCTCGAAGGTCCACACCCCCGCCGCCTTTCTCCCGTACTCGAGGGTGTTGCCGTTACCCACGTACGCGACATGGAAACGGCCCTCGTCATCGATGAGCAGGGACGGAAACTGGCCCGTGGTGAGGCCGTCCGCGTCCACGGTCTCGACCTGGAACGGAGTCGCCGGGAAGACGAGTGCGGGTGACGCGATGATCAGCGCCAGAGTCAGTAGTGTGACGGAACTGTCGAGTCGGGGGAAGCGGGACATGTACGCTCCCTTCGCCTTGGATCGGTTCCATGCGCGATCGAAGCGACCGCCGTTACGTGGAAGCCGCAGGCAGAAACCACGAGGCCAGGACGATATCGATTATACCCGAATGCCCGGAGGATGGTCAGACGCGGCCCTCCCAACCGATCCGATCACGACGACGTGCCCTTTCGGCATGCGACCGACTCGAGGTGTGGGCGTTCGGCGCTTTCCCGAGCCCAGGGGAGCGGCCAGAGAGGAGAAGTCCCGGGGGCCGGAGCGTTCTCTCGCTCCTCGACCGACAGACGCTCGACCCCGGGGAACGCGGCCGCTCGAGACCCGGCATCAAGCCAGGTCAGCTTGGAGGCTCCGCAAGATGAGGAACTCGGATCGCATTCTCGGCTTCGGGTCCGCTCTGGTGGTGGTCCTCTCCTTCGGGATGGTCGGGAGCTCACATGCACAGCTGCTGAACGGAGCTTCGAGGATCCGGATGCCTCCGAAGGTGGGATCTGGACTCCCTTCCCATGCTCACGGGGCGCCCCATTCTCGGAGGGGCAGGTGCCTTCGGCGCTCGCGAGACCGGAGGCATCGATGTCACGGATACCCGGTTCTCGCGTCGTGGCTTGAATGTTCCCGCACGAGGCGCACAGCTCTCACGGACCTCGGGGAGGACTCGTGTGGAGGCGACATGAGGATCATCCTGCTCGAGGAACGACGCATCGCGGTGCGATCGAAATCGCTGGCGGGTCTCGATCACACCGCGACGCCGGTTCACGGTCGCGCATCTACTTCAGCAGCGACATCTTCCGCAGGATGATCTCGTCTCCAGCCTCGAATCGCGTGATGTAGACGCCGCTTCCCAGCTCGCGACCAGTATCGTCGCGGCCGTCCCAGGACGTCACGTAGCGACCCGCCGCGAGGCGCTCATCGACGAGAGTTCGTACCCGGCGGCCGGTCACGTCGAAGATGACGAGTGATGCATCCGCATCCACGGACAGACCGAACTCGATGCGCGTCGTCGGATTGAACGGGTTCGGGTAGTTCCGTATCAGGACGAACTCCGGTATCGACTCCTCCAAGACGCCGACGGGCCCGCTGCTTCCAGTGCACGCGACGTCAGTACACGCCTCCGTGCCGAGCTCGATCGTGCAGGCGAAGTCACCCACGTCGGTGGGCGTGAAGCGAACCTCGACGACCAGCGAGTCGTTCGTGCCGAGCTCGAAGGACCCGTCTCCAGTCACGATGCTGAATGGATCGCAGCTCTCACTGACGGTGCCGCTCAGCAGGCCGTAGCCACTGTTCCGGATCGTGAATGCCACCGTCAGCGAATCGCCCACCTCGACCGTGCCGAAGTCCAGGGTCTCGGGCTCGACGCTGCAGATGGGCGGCGGCGGCTCCTCGAACACCCTCACCGTGATCTCCTCCTCATCAAGGAGAGGTGGGGTGCCGTCGTCGGTGACGCGCACGGCGAAGGTGTACTCGCCGGGCGCCTGACCGGCCACGGGCGTCCAGCTGAACACGCCGGTCGTGGGATCGATGCTGGCTCCCGTGGGCACCGCCCCCTCGAGGCTGAACACGAGCGTGTTCACCGGTGAGTTGCCGGCGGTGGCGATCTCGAGGCCGGCGCCTCCGTTGTACATCTCCGCGATCTCAGCGGGCGACAGGGCGCGGTTCCAGACCGCCACGTCGTCCATCCCTCCCTGGTAGTAGTTCGCGTTGGGTGTCTTGAGGCCGAGATACTCGGGTGTGAACGTGTCGGGGATCGTTCCCGTCGCGATCAGCTCCGCGTTTCGATACACCATCACGGCGTCACCGCTTCGCGTGGTCGTGAACAGCTGCCAGAGATCGTTGACGAAGTCGGGCTCCGAGGTCATCACCGTCGTCACGTTGTTCCACTTGGCGCGAACCCCATCTGCCTCCAACCGCAGCCAATCCGCGTTGGCCCCGTCGCCAAACACGATGGCCGAGCTGCTGGTGAGCGAATCGACGTTCTGGGGCGCGACCCAGGCCGAGACCGAGAAGTCGCGTGCGAGGGACATGTCGCCGAAGTCCACGTAGTCGTCGGCGCCGTCCAGCTGCAGAGCACCGCCTCCGAGGACGAACTCGCCCGGGAGCTGGCTGACGGACGCCCCGTTGATCGGCGTTCCGTCGTGGGTTCCCGTCCCACTGGCAAAGGTGGAGTCGAAGGGCCAGTGGGCGACCAGCCCATCGGAAAGCCCGACCAGGAGGTCCGAATCGCTCGCCGTGGCCGTGAACGTCAATTCGGTATCCAGCACCGCGACCTGGTCCCCGATGGGGTCGAGCGCCGGGGCCGTGTTGACCTCGGTAACGGTGACGAGGACGGTCTCCTCGTCCGCCAGCGGCGGCGACCCATCATCCTCCACGCGCACGACGACGGTGTAGACGCCGGCCCCCTGGCTTTCTGACGGGATCCAGGTGAACACCCCGGTCACCGGATCGATCGCCATGCCGGCGATCTCCGCGCCTCCGAGGCTGTAGGTCAAGAAGTTGGCGGGAATGTCGGGATCCACCGTGGTTGCGGTGAACGTGAGGAGCGTCTCCTCCGCGATCTCCTGATCCGGGATGACGTCGATCACCGGCGGTCGGTTGACCTCGTTGACGGTGACCGTGAAGTCCTCGGTGTCGAACAGGCTCTCGTCGCCTGAATCCGTCGCCTTGACCGTGAGCGGATACAGCGCTGGGCCCTGGGTCTCATCGGGCGTCCAGTCGAACACGCCGGTGACGGGTTCGATGCTGGCACCGGCAGGCACCACGCCCTCCAGGGAGAAGACCACCGATCCATCGCTCTCCTCGAGGACGACGCGACCGTTCCCGTCGTTGTAGAGCGCGTCGACCTCTGCGGGGTCGAGCGCCCGGGACCAGATCGCCATGTCGTCCACGATGCCCCCGTAGAAGTTGCCGCCGGAGATCTTGCAGCCAATGTACTCGGGCGTGAAGGGCTGGGTGTGCGTGAACGTCGTGACCACGGTGTTGTCCCGATACACCGTGACGAGACTGCCACTTCTCACCAGCACGAAGTGCTGCCAGATCCCATTGGTGAAGTCCGGCTCGGTCGTGCCGACGACCGTCGTTCCGCTCCACTTCGCCCGGACGCCCTCGAGCTCCAGGCGCAGCCAGTCGAGGTTGTCCAGGTCACCGAGCAGGACGCCGTTGGCGCCGCCGGCCGTGCCGCTCTGGATGGCCTCGGGCATGAGCCAGGCCGAGATGCTCAGATCTCCCGTGAGCGCGACGTCGCCGACGTCGAGGTAGTCACCCACCCCGTCGAGATAGAGTGCGCCGGCTCCCAGCTTGATGTCGGTCGTGATGATTCCGGGATCCCCGACGCCCGTACCGTGGTGGTTTCCGGTGACGTCTTCATAGCCCGTGTCGAAGGGCCAGTACGCGGCCAGGCTCTGGCTGAAGTCGGGATCGAGCACGACCATGCCGTCGCCGCCGTTGTACAGAGCATCAACCTCGGAGACATCCAGCGCGCGCGACCAGATGGCCAGGTCGTCCATGGTGCCCTGGTAGAAGTTGCCGCCGGAGATCTTGCAGCCAATGTACTCGGGCGTGAACGGCTGGGTATGTGTGAACGTCGTGACCACGGCGTTGTCACGATACACGGTGACGAGACTGCCGCTTCTGACGAGCACGAAGTGCTGCCAGGCCCCGTTGGTGAAGTCCGGTTCGGTCGTGCCGACGACCGTCGATCCGTTCCACTTCGCCCGGACGCCTTCGAGCTCCAGGCGCAACCAGTCGAGGTTGTCCAGGTCACCTAGCAGGACGCCGTTGGCTCCGCCGGTCGTGCCGCTCTGGATGGCCTCGGGCTTGATCCAGACCGAGATGCTCAGGTCTCCCGTGAGCGCGATGTCGCCAACGTCGAGGTAGTCACCCACGCCGTCGAGATACAGCGCGCCGATGCCCAGCTTGGTGTCGCTCGTGACGATCTCCGGATCGCCCACGCCGGTCCCGTCGTGGCCGCCGGTGGCATCCTCATAGCCCAGGTCGAAAGGATAGTAAGCCTCGAGGCCATTGGAGAGATCCGAGCCGGAGTTGCCAGCGAGAGTGACGAGAAAGGACAGGTTCTCCTCCTCGTCCACGATCTTGTCCTCGATGGGATCGATCACCGGCGCGATGGGACCGCCGTCCTCGACCGTCACGGTGATCGTCTCCTCATCGAAGTAGGAGGGCACGCCGTCGTCGGTGACGCGAACCGTGAACGTGTACTCACCCGGCGTCTGCCCCGCATCGGGAACCCAGCTGAATACGCCGCTCGACGCACCGATGCTCGCACCCGCGGGTACGTCGCCTTCGAGGCCGAAGGTGAGGACGTTCAGCGGCGTGCCGCCGATGTCGCCGATGGCGAGACCGCTGCCGCCATTGTAGAGGATGGCCAGTTCCTCGTCGCCGCGGTGCCGTCTCGGAGCGGTTCATGCAGCTCTGGTGGTCGTGGCCTCCCTGATGGGCGGCGGGGTCTCGGCGACGAACAAGCACATCGAGGACTTCACGACCACCGCATACATGGACAGCAGTACGACGGCCCACTGGGACACCGACGCTCAGAAGCTCCATCTGTGGGAATTCCAGATGACCGAGCTCGGAAGCTACGCCACCGCCGCAGGCTCCTCACCGGATGTAGTCATGCACGGGGGGTATGCCTACTTCATCGACCAGACGGGTCTCACGATCTTCGACATCAGCGATCGGGCGAATCCGACGCCGATTGGCAATCTCCCGCTCGGCGGCGAGGGCGTCGGTGTGTTCGTGTCCGGGACGAGGGCACTCGTCGCCGACGGGTCCTGGGGCCTACGGATCGTCAACGTCAGTGATCCAACATCCCCGACGCTCATCAGTACCTACAACACCACCAGTTTCGCGATCTGGAGTTGACCCGGCTTCGTGGACACCGAACCACTACGATGTGGCCAGGAGGTCCTCGATCGAGCGGATCGCGGCGCATCGGACCACGATCGGTCCCGAGGCTCCGACGACCTGCTCACTTCACCGTACCACCACCAGGCGCAGCTGGGTGCTCGCGCCCGCGCTCAACGCACGCAGGAAGTACACCCCACCCGGAACGAAGTTGCCCGACTCGTCCTGTCCATCCCAGGTCACTGACCTGTATCCGGCCTCATAGACGCCACGAGCAATCGTGCGCACGTGGCGGCCCCGCACGTCGTAGACGGACACGTCGGCCGCCCCCGCTCCCCCTCCGCGTCCGCTGGAGGTGGCAAACGATACGTTCAGGTCTCCGCCTCGGTACGGAAGTGGCCATGCGGCGAGTGTCGCTCGTGGGCCAAACACGGTCTCGCCCAGCAATTGCTCCTCGCCCAGGCCGTTGATGCCGACCAGGCGGTAACGCATGCCCACGGTGCCGCCCGGATCGTGGTACACGGTTTCACGGATCAGCGATGTGAGCACGGTCCAGACGTCGGGGCCCACGGGAGAGCGCTCGACCTTGTAGCCGGCGAGGTCGTCGGGACCGGGCTCCGTCTCCCAGCTCAGGAGCACGCCGCCAGCGTCTCCGGGCGACGCCCGCATGCGCAGGAGTGCGATCGACGCCTCGATGGTGAACGATGCGTTCGTGGTCGCCTCTCCGCCGACGCTCGGATCGGAGGGGACCAGCCGTAGCTCCGCGAATCGCGTTGGAAGGTGCGGGACGCGCACGGAAGCGTGGTTGGACGGTGAGCCGCCAACACCCGAGAGGAGCGTGCGGTAGGTCGAACCGCCGTCGAGAGAAAGCTCGATGTCGGCCGTCTCTGCACCTTTCCAGAACATGTGCGCAAGCGATCCGACGTTCCAGGTCTCGCCACCGGTGGGTGAATCGAGATGGAAGCGATTGAGATCCATCACGCCTACCCGTCCCTCACCGACATCCGGTCTGGCGAGCAGAACGTCGGCGAAGCCATCGCCGACGTGATCGCCACCACTGCCCACTCGATCGCCGAGTCGATCCCCGGGGGAGCCGAACCAGGTCAAGTCGGGCTCACCGTTCATGTCGGGACCGCCAAAGAACACATCCACGCGCCCGGCATCGAGGCCCGCGACATCGGAAGCTCCGGACCCGACGACCAGGTCGCCAAAGCCATCGCCATTGAGGTCGGGGTGAATCGTCAACGCCTCGCCGAAACCATCGCCCGCGAGGCGTCCCGAGATTTCGAACGCCGGTACGTCGATTAGCTCGGGGGCTCCGTGGTAGACGTAGACACGGCCCGCATCCACGTCGAACTGGTCGTCGGCCGGCGCGCCGATGGCAAAGTCCGGGAAGCCGTCTCCATTCAGGTCGCCGCCTGCGCCGAGAGCATCTGCGAAGCCAATGCCGGCGATGGGCTCGTCGAGGACCAGGCTGTGTTGGCGGCCGCCGGAGTCGAAGCCGAGAAGGACATGGGCCTCGTTCTGATTGAGGTCCCGACCGAGGATGTCGTCGAAGCCGTCCCCGTTCACGTCGCCCAGCGCCACGATGCCGCGGATCGGTCTGTCGAAGTCCACGGTGGTATCGACGGTGGGGCCGCCGTGGTAAACGAACATCCCTTCGTCGTCCGGTTCGACCGCTCCGAAGTCCTCGAAGCCGTCGCCGTTGAAGTCGCCCACTGAGCCGACCTCGGTGCCGTACAGTGGCTGCATGCCGTCGGCGAACGTCAGATCCACCACGGGATCGAACGTCGGTCCTCCATAGTAGACGTTCATGGCACCGCCGCCTTCGGCTCCGGGAACGCCCACCAGCAGGTCGGGATGCCCGTCGGCGTTGACGTCCGCGCAGCCGACGTCGCGACCGAACCTGTCCCCGTCATCCACTCCGAGAAGCACGACGTCGGGAACATCGTCCAGCGCCGGTCCACCGAAGAAGACATGGACTGCGCCCGCATCGGTACCGCTGGTGTCGTCTTCCGGCGATCCGACCGCGAAGTCGTCATGGCCGTCGCCATTCAGATCGCGTACGTTGAGGATCGAGTCACCGAAGCGCGCGCCGGAGGAGGATCCTCGCGGCGTCGGTGATCACACCAGGCACGGGGACGCGGGCCTCGTTTACCTCGTCTCCACCGACGCCGCCGAGCGCCGTGAACCAGCTGACGCCGTCAGTCGACAAGTCGACGTTTGCACGATCGTGCCCGCGCCAGCGGACGAGAACTTCGCCTCCCGCGAGAAGCGGGGCCCCGTCGTTGGGCGACAGGATCACGTACGGAAAGACAGACTCCACGACGACCCGGCCGCTACTCTCATTGGGAGCGCTGAAGGCAATGTCGTCGTACCCGTCGCCGTTCATGTCCGGGACGCCGGCAAGCCCCGTACCCAGTTGCCCGTCCATTACCCGTCCGCGGAAGCCGAGCGCCGGGGTCGCCGAGGGCGGCGAGCCACCGAGGAAGAGGTCAGCGCTGCCAGCGTCGAGCATTGAGCCGAGGTCAAAGGACGACGCACCCACGAGGAAGTCCGCGTAGCCGTCGCGGTTCACGTCACCCGCCGCCGCTACGTGGCTACCGAAGCGCTGGCCCACATGGACACCGTCGAACTGCTCTGCCGTTGTCGTGAAGAGGTCGGACGTTCCGTAGACGAGGGCCACGGACCCACTCCCTTTCCACTCGGGAACGCCGACGAGGAGGTCGTCGAAACCTTCGCCGTCGACATCCCCGGCCCAGGCCAGGGAGTACCCGTTATCGCCGCTTGCTTCGACACCGGACACATCCACGCCGCTCTCGAAGGTCGGGGAGCCCAGGTAGATCACCCAATAGTTGCTGCTCCAGTCGGACGCGGCGACGTCGCTGAAGCCGTCGGCGTTGTAGTCGCCGCCGCCTGCCACCACCTCGCCGAAGGCCGCACCTCCCCCGGGTCCCAGCGCGAGAAAGTCGTTCACAGTATCGGGGTTTGGTCCGCCCTGATAACCGATGATGGCGCCCGTCGTGGAGTAGCCTGGTACGCCGACGATGATGTCGTCGTAACCGTCCCCGTTCATGTCGCCGGCGCCGTCTACGTCGATCCCGAGGAGGTCCCCCGTGCCGCCGTCGACAATCCAGTCAGCCGTAGAAACGGCCCACCCCAGAACACGTGGACACGTCCGGCCCACGTTCCGCCCACGTTGGCGAAGGGATCACCGACGATGATGTCGTCGTAGCCGTCCCCGTTCATGTCGCCCGCATTGGCCACGGAGGACCCGAATGACACCGGGACCCCGCTGGGGAGTAGCACGAGGTTGTAGCTCTCACCGAGCAGCGGTCCTCCGAGGTAGACGAGGGCGATCCCATCGCCGTAGGAGGGAAAGCCGCTGACGAGATCCCCGTAGCCGTCGCCGTTGAAGTCACCCCCGGCGATCGAGGCCCCGTTCAGGGTTCCGGCGGGATGACCGAGGTTGTCGAGCAACGTGCGGCTCGAGATCGCATGTGCACAAGGGCTCGTGAGCGTCAGATGTGCCGTGACCACGACGAGGGACCAGCGATTGATGCTCATACACACGCCTCCAGCCGAAAGGGGAAGGGAGTCATTCGTCGTCAAGAGCTAAAAGGGCAAGCAATGAGACGCTCACTCCGCCGATGGTGCTGGCAACTGGTCCCTCTGAGACCTCGGGCTTCGAGCACGCTTGGCCAATGCCCCACCCGTTGCTGGCTCCACCTCGCACCGTCGCTGCTTCGTCCTGCGAAGCCCTCGATGGTCCGGATGCCCTCATGTTCAGAGGATCATAACGCAGATTCGTGTATTCGAGTGTGTGACGGAGGAGGGCCAGTGCTCGATGAGCCGCGTCGGTCCATCCTCACCGAGTCTCCGCGCAGGGAGTGCGCTTCGACCAGTCTGCCGCTGAGATCCCGGCCACGGGCATGAGACGACCGAGAAAGCTCGATCGACTCCCACATGCGGACGTGGCTACGGATGCGGTTCAGCCAGCGACGGGCGTGATGACGCCGGAGGGCACGACGGGACGCGGGATTGGACGCGGGACACGTCCTGATACCAGCTGCCCGGTCGAGCCGGACGCTTCCATGTATCGTGATGTCCAGTGCCTCCCGGCCATGCCATTCGCTGCGCGCTGATTGTCACGCCGGGCGATCCTTGTTCGGCCGGGACCAAGGCTCAGTGGCGACCGCACGGATGCGGTGCCACTGCTGTCGACGATGTCGCTTCCAGTTTCGAATGCGCGGTGGTCAGCCAGCGTACCTTCGGTGCTTCCGGCCCCTCAAGCACCTCACCTCTAGTGCACGACGTGCCGTCACCGCCGTGGCCCGAGAGCTCGTCAGCTTCGTGTGGATGCTGATGAAAGAAGTGGCTCCTCGGCCGAGCCGGGGAGCCAGCGTTACCGTGTGGGAGGGAGGAGCCTCGCCCGCGTCAGCCCTGATGCTCGTCGAAAGCTGCTTCTCCCTCTAGTCGTTGCCTGACACCAGCCGTTCCATGTCAGCGAACCACGGTGATCTTCGCCGAGGCCGTTTGCTGACCGACGTCCAGGACCGCAATGTACACACCGGGGCCGACGGCGTGTCCCACCTCGTTCGTCGTGTCCCACTGCACGCGATGCCCGCCGGCGTGCTGTGGACCGCTCATGACTCGCTTGACGAGCCGTCCCCGCGCATCATGGATGCGAACCGCCACGTCCCCGCCGTGCTCGAGGGTGAACGCGATCACGGCCCGGGACTCCGAGGCATCGTACCGAGCACTCAGCTCGGCGGCCGGGCCTTCTCCCCGCCCGCCGAAGGAGACGATCTGGCCGTGCACCGAGTAGGCGAAGGTCCAGTCCTCGAGGGGGACATCGGGAATCGTCCCGATGAGCTGTGTGCCCGCTTCATCGGAGTACAGCTCGTAGAGATAGGAGAAGAGCTGCGCTTGATTGTCGTCGAAGTAGACGGGTCCGCACCAGTTGATCGAGAAGTTCTTGGCCGCGGGAACCGCCCCCGCCGGCGTTTCCTCGATGCTCATCCCCGTGCTGGCGACACCTCGTCCCCATACCTCGACGTCGATGGTCCATCCGCCGAGGACGGGCCACGTCACCTCCTCGCTGGTCACGACCTTCCGTCGTACCCAGACCGTCTCTCCCTCGTCCACGAGCGCCGAGCCGAAGATCTGCGACTCGTAGAGCGGCGTACCGGTCGGCTCTGCGGTGCCGCCGACGGTCTCGCGGTGCCAGAGAAACCAGGGCTCCTCGAGATACTCGAGCGCTCGTCCCGCGTTGAGTCGACCCCTCCCCGTGTAGATGTCCTCACCGGTCTCCGGGTCCTCGCCGCTGACGACGATGTTGTCGGCGGATCGTTTGATGATGCCCTCGATGTCATCGTTGTAGAGCTGAGGACTGTGGCCGAGCATGAGCGTGGCAACGCCCGAGGCCTGTGGCGCGGCGACAGAGGTCCCCGAGTAGCAGCCGACGGTCGGTGCGCCGGTCGCGTCGCTGAGATCGACGGTCATGATGTGGCGCGCCGGTGCGACCAGATCGAGGGTCTCTCCGTGACAGAACGGTCCCCATGTGCCGATGCCGATGTCGTCGTCCACATCCACGCCACCCACCGCGAGAATGCCGGGTCCCCGGTAGGAGGCGGGATACGTCTCGTCGTTCGCATACGGGGGACTCTCGCAATGGTTGTTTCCGGTCGCGGCGACAGCCAGGTGATTGAGAAGGTAGATGTCGCGGAACCCGCTGCGCTTCACGTCGTTGAAGAGCCCGATGTAGCTGTGGTTGCTCACGTCCGAGTTGTCCACCGTCACGATGTCGCGTAGCTCCTGGGCGGTAGCGGTCAGCCTTCTGGAGTGGATGTTCGTCTTCCAGTCCAGTCCGCGGATGTACGCGCCGTTGCATCCGGTGGCCGCGGCGACCCCTGCAACGTGCATGCCGTGTTTGCTGCTGAAGGTCGTGCCGTTCCAGCTGAGGATCCGGCTTCCGAAGTCAGGATGGACGCCCGGAGGAAACGGGGCGTCCATGATCACCAGAGTGGTGGCGCTGGATCCGGTCGTGATGTTCCAGGCCGTCTCGGCATCGATGTCCGTGCTCCCGGAGTCGTAGTTCGAACCGTTGCACAGGAACGTGGCGCCGTCGCTGTTGAGGTACCACTGATCCGGGTATCGCGGATCGGTCAGAAAGCAGGTGTAGGACACGAGCTCGTCGTCCGTCGTCACACCCGCGACGTGCACGTCGGACAGGGACTCGAGCGCGTCGGCGAACTTCTGATGATCCGCCAGGGACCTCCCGTCCGGGAGGTACAGCAGGTAGTACTCGCTGTAGTCCGTCAGTCGCACGGTCTCACCCGTCCGCGCGGTCGCATACAGGTCCTTCGCCGGATCGAATCCGGGCCACATTCGCTCGACCTCGGTCACCCCCCACTGCTGGAGCGTCGACAGCACGGCAGGGGAGGTGACCGCGCCGGGCTGTGACGGGATCACGGGCTGGGTTCTCGGGGCGTCGACGACCCCCGATCGCAAAATGACGTACACATGCTCCGGTGTGGGCGCCGAAGCTCGAGCGGCGCCGATCGCGCAGCTCAGCAGCACCAGGCTGCACAGCGTCCTGACCATCACTCACCTCCATCTCGAACGACTCACAGTATCCGGCGTCGAACGGCGCGCGACCGTTCGCGTCCAGCTCCTCGACCGACCCCAAACGCAATTGCCGGGCCAGTCGTGCCAGCACGTCACAAGTCGCATGGTGAAGGGAAGGTGGGTCGAGGCGGTCGCGACGGTCACATCGCGGAGCGGCCCTGATTCGTACGACGCTGCCTGACGCTCGTGTGCGGGTCCGCACCAACCCGGGCACCCTTCCTCGCCTGGCTGGCCGCCAACGGGGAGGGAGATCCATGGCAGGAGTGACATTGATCACGCTGGATGTGCGGGAACCGCTGGTCCGGCTGGCGCGCGGGGGTGATTCACACGACGGTGGTCATCCTCGGATTGCTCCGCGCACCGCTCGGCGACCTCGGCGGCATTGATGCGGCTGTCGTTTGCGCCGACGAGGGGCTACGCGGTACACTGCCATGCGACCAGCCCGTTGGAGTCGGGGAAGCCGGGTTTGACGGCTCATCCTCCCCGAGCGGAGGATGAACGCGCTTCTCCAAAAGGGATCCTCTCCTAGGCCGCTCTGCGCACGACTCCGAGTGCGCGAGGATCCAAGGCTCATGAGCCTTGGAGCATCCGGTTCGCCACGCTGGATGCGGTCCCATTGGAGGAGCCCGATGATCCCGACACTCACCCGTCGTCTCGCCACGATCGGCGCGCTCTCCGCGCTTTGCCTCCCGGCCGGACACGCCGGCCCGCTGACCGACAGGGGCACGCAACCCGGATTGGCCTTTCCCATTCTCTCACCCGGCGACTGTGGTGGCTGCCACGCCAACTACTCCGGCCACAACATCGAGCCCTTCGACACGTGGGCCGGCTCGATGATGGCTCAGGCCTCACGCGATCCGCTGTTCTGGGCCGCGTTGGACGTCGCCGAGGAAGACCTTCCCGGAGCGGGCGACTTCTGCCTGCGCTGCCACGTCCCCACGGGATGGTTGGCCGGGCGTTCCGAACCCCCGGGCGGCTCCACCGACGGATGTGGCTTCGAGGGGAAGATGGATGAGCGCGACAAGGACCTTGAAGGGGTTTCCTGCCATCTCTGCCACCGCATGATGATCAACCCCGCCCCTCCCGGCGGCGAGGAGAGCGTGTACTACGAGAACGGCCAGTTCTGGATCGACGACAGCGATTGCGGGGGACAGGGAGAGCCCTGCCGCCGCGGTCCCTACGACTACCCGGCCGATGGCACAGAGCCGCCGCCGCACGCATGGGAACACTCGCAGTACCACGAGGACTCCGACAACTGCGGCAACTGCCACAACGTCACCAATCCGGTGAAGAATCTCATCACCGACGGTGTGGACACCGGTATCCCGTATCCGATCGAGCGGACGTTCAAGGAGTGGGAGCAGAGCGACTTCGGGCAGCCCGGTTCAGGTACCTTCCTGACGTGTCAAAACTGCCACATGCCCGATGCGACCGTGAATCCGGCTCACGCCTGTAGTGACGGGATCAACAACCACACCGGTGATCTCCCCATCCATCAGCTCGCGGGCGGCAACGCCTGGATCCCGGAGGTTCTGCGCTTGGAGTATCCCAACCTCGACCTGAACTCCGAGTTCATCGCCACGCGGGACTGGGCGCTGTTCATGCTGCAGAACGCGTCGGCGGAGATCACGATGGCCGCTCCGGACACCGTGGTCCACGGTACGAACCTGCCGCTCACGGTGCAGGTCACCAACCTCACCGGGCACAAGCTACCCACCGGATACCCGGAGGGACGGCGGATGTGGATCAACCTCCAGGTGAGGGACGGAGTCGACAACCTGATCTGGGAGAGCGGCGCCTACGACGACGTCAACGGCGTTCTGACCCACGATTCGGCGATCAAGGTGTACCACTCAGAGCCGGGCATCCACGATTACAACGGCACCGGGGAGTGCGACTGCGAAGACACGTCGGGGAACCGGCTGTTTCACTTCGTGCTGAACGACTGCATCAAGGTCGACAATCGCATTCCACCGCTCGGTTTCATTGGGATGAACGATCCCGAGACCCAGCCGATCGCCTACACCTATCCGGAGACGTCTCCCGGATCCGGTGTGCTGGTGAACTACGATCTGACCTCGTACTCAGTCCCCATCCCGGTGGATACGCCGACGCCGCTCAGCGTGACGGCCACTCTGCGCTACCAGACTACGAGCAAGGAGTACGTGGACTTCCTGCGGGACGAGGCGATCGACAACGGGTTCCCTCCTGACTGCATCGAACGGTCGGATGGATTCCCCACCGAGACCCGCGGAGAGATTCTGCATCAAATGTGGATGGACCACGGTCGCTGCCCGCCGGTGGACATGGTCTCGTCGTTGGCCACGGTCGAGGTGACCGACGAGCTCCTCGACGCGATCGAGCCTGGGGCCTCGCGTCCACTGAGCCTCGCGCGGAGCGTGCCGAACCCCGCGTCGGCGGCGACTGGCGGTGCAGTGATCTCGTGCTTCGTGGCGCGAGCGGGGTACGCCCGGATCGAAATCCATGACGTGAGTGGTCGCGTCGTGCGGGTACTGACGGATCGACACATTCCCGCGGGACCGTTCTCCGTCCGCTGGGACGGACGCGACGCCCGGGGTCGGGTCGTCGCGCCCGGCGCCTACCACTACCGCCTCACCATGGGTGAGAAGCAGCTGACCCGACGGCTCATCGTGGTGCGGTAGTACCGTCACATTCCTGTTCTCTACGGCACGATCGCCACCATCCCGGACGTGCCCCAGCGGCGCAGCACTGCAGGTTTTGCGCAGCACCATGGCCTCGTGATAGGTGCCAGGCGCGATCATGACGTCCCCGCCCGGGAACGCCGCACCGTGGCCTTCTCCGATGCGATTCCAGGGAGCCGCCGCTGATCCGTCCTCCCATCCACTGGAGCTCCAGTCAACGTGGACGGTGGCACGCCCCGCATTCGTGAGGGTCACGACCGAACTGTGCTCGTCAGCCCATTCGACGGTGGCGACAATACCGTTGGACAGGTCAACGAACGACTCACCGGGGAGCGGCCGGGGGATCTGTGCCTCTCGCGCCGTGCCTACGACCGCAGGGTGGCCGGTGTCGTCGGCGGCGCGGGTGGTCTGTCCGTGGGCGCCGTACTCGGCAATCTCCCCGGCACGGCCCGGACAGCGCCCGTGGCGCTCGGCGGTCGGGTATGGGTCAAGTGCGATGCCTCCGCACATGCGATCGTCGCGGGTGACCTGCTCACGACGTCCGCCGTTCCCGGCCACGCCATGAAGGTCACCGACCACGACCGGGCCCGGGGTGCGATCATCGGGCAAGGCCATGACGGAGCTCGCGGCCGGGCGTGGACTGGTCTTGGTTCGGGTGCGTCGTCGATGAAGGCGCTGCGCGACCCCATCGAGGTGTGCGGACCTCGCGCCGAAGCCCGTATACGTAGAACCCCCTATCGTCCCGAGCGGCTCGTCCGTGGTTCGATTCGAGGTTTGAGTGGGTGTATCGACCGCCAGACATGGCGTGTCTCCGACTCGAGCCAGGAAGCCATGCATTGACGGCTCGCCGCCCCATGACCCGGGCGAGCGATGGTGACTCTCCGAATCGGATCCTCTCCTAGGCCGCTCTGCGCACACTTCTCCGGTGCGCGAGGATCCAAGGCTCGCAGTCTCGACCCAATGTCAAGACGTCGAGCGTTGCGGAAGCGGTCTGGGTCGATGGAGTCTCGACCCCGCGAAAGTCAGTCGCGGAAGCTCCTGAGGTCCACTACCTGCCTGTGCGCGCCGACGTCGGTGCGTTGCCACCCATGTGACGCCCGGAGGCGGCCTGTCAGACCAACCTCGTGGTGTCTAGCGACGCTGACCGCACCTTGGAGGCCGACATGTCACGATGGTCACCCGTTCTCCTGCTGATGATGTTCTGGCATGGACCCGCGTCCTCCTCCACCTACGAGATCGATCCGGCCGGTGGGGGCGATTTCGCCACCATCCAGGAAGCGATCGACTTCGCCGTGAACGGAGACATCATCGAGCTGACCGACGGTACGTTTACCGGTACGGGAAACGTGGACCTGGACTTCGGAGGGAAACAGCTCATCGTTCGGTCGCAGGGCGGTGATCCTTGGAACTGCATCATCGACTGTGACGGGAGCGCTGGAACGCCGCATCGCGCTTTCATCTTCGAGAACGGGGAAGACAGCAACTCGAGAGTCGAGAACATCGCGATGATCTATGGTTACCAGACCTCGGGGGGGGCGGTATTGGTGACCGATGGTGGGCCAGTGTTCAGCGGTTGCGTGTTCTCGCGGTGTCAGGCATCGTCGGGCGGCGTGGTACGGGCGGAGGGGATGCTCTCGTTTCCGAGGTTCGAGTACTGCACCTTCGTCGACAACAGAGCAGCATCCACCGGCGCCATCGCATCGGTCTTATCCCAGGCGGTGCTGTACGTCTACGACACAACCGCCTACCGGAACGGATCTGGTGGAGAAACTCTGTTTCAGTTCTCCTTCGATACCAGCGCGCACATCGAACGGACCATCATCGCGTTCAACGACTGCACCGCTCCAGTCCAGAGCGATCCGGGTGCGGGACTGTCCGTCTCCTGCACCGACATCCATGGGAACTCGGGCGGCGACTGGATCGGTTCGGTCGCGGGTCTGGAGGGGGTGAGCGACAACTTCTCGCTGGACCCGTTGTTCTGTGATGCGGGCGGTGCTGACTTCACCCTTCACTCGAACTCGCCCTGCTCGGCGACGAGTGGGTTCTCCACGTGCGGACAGATCGGGGCCTGGCCGGACGGGTGCGGGCCGCAGGGGTTCGTGGTGGATCCGTCGGGAGCCGGGGACTACCCGACCATCCAAGCCGCGCTGGACGCCGCGCCCCCCGGGGAGACGGTGGAGCTGACCGACGGGACCTTCACCGGTGATGGGAATCGCGACCTGAGCTTCGGGGGTAAGGCGCTGACGCTCCGTTCCATCAGCGCCGATGCCACACTCTGCATCATCGACTGTCAAGGATCGGCCGGGGATCCGCACCGCGGCTTCGTGGTTGAGGATGGCGAAACACAGAGTACCCGCGTTGAAGACATCACCATCGCGAACGGATACGCGACGATCCGGGGCGGTGCCATTCTGGTCACGAAGGGTGACGCCACCTTCGAGCGGTGCATCTTCCGCGACTGCGCCGCGCTCAACGGCGGGGTCTACGGGACCGAGAACCTGGGGAGCACTCTGCACCTGTACTCGTGTCTGATGGTGGACAACATCGGCTCCGGGGGCGCGGTGGGCTCGGTGATCGAGAGCGCCTCATCGGTTCTGTTCCACTGTACGATCGCTCGGAACGGTGACGGGAGCGGTCCACTGATCCTGCTCCAGGAGACCTCGACCCTCATCCAGGACACGATCATCGCATTCAACGACTGCACCCTGCCGGTGTGGTGCATTCTCACCTACGTCGCGATCGAGTGCAGCGACGTCTTCGGGAACAGCGGCGGCGACTGGGTCGGGTGTCTCGAGGACCTCGAGGGTATGGGCGGCAACGTCTCCCTGGACCCCCACTTCTGCGACCCGGACGCGGACGACTTCTCCCTCAATGTCGTCTCCCCCTGCGGTGCCGAGCTGTCGACCTGTGGGCGCATCGGCGCGTTCGACGTCGCGTGTTCCTGGGCCTTGGGGGACGTCACGGATGTGCCCAATGATCAGGGACGCGAGACCTACGTCAGCTGGGACCGATTCCCGTACGATGCCCCGGGCAACCCGGAGACCATCACCCACTACAGCCTCTTCCGACGGATCGATCCCCTGTCGCGGTGTGGCGACGGCGCGGCCGGCGATCACGCGCGTGACTATCCCCCAGGAAGCTGGAGCTACTTGCTGAGCGTGCCCGCGTACGGCGAGGACACATACACGGTCGTGGCCCCGACCGCCTGCGACTCGACGGTCAGTGAGGGGCTGTGCTGGTCCGTCTTCTTCGTGCGTGCCGGGACGGATGACCCGTTCACCTACTACGACGCAGTGCCCGACAGCGGGTACTCGGTGGACAACCTGGCCCCCGGCATCCCGACCGGACTCGTTCTCGGGGACACCGATCTCTCCTGGGATGCCGCGACGGAGGAGGATTTCCAGCATCACTCGGTGTATGGATCAGCGTCGATGGAGTTCGACCCGACGGCGACACTGATCGGGTACACGATCGACCCGACGTATGACGTGAGCGCCGAGTCGTACGGGTTCTATCACGTGACGACGA
The DNA here is from genome assembly GCA_965224245.1 of Candidatus Eiseniibacteriota bacterium. GTDB lineage: Bacteria > Eisenbacteria > RBG-16-71-46 > CAZAMP01 > CAZAMP01 > CBDCYW01. Next base: position 978,198 of record OZ245046.1, read on the forward strand.
CCGATCACGCGGGGAACGAGGGGGAGGCCGCGAGCGTGGAAGGCGCCTTGCTCTCGTCGCCCGAGATCACCATTCCGGCGGCCTTCGCACTGTCGAACGCCGGTCCCAATCCGTTCCGTGCGGGCACGTCTCTGACGATTGCGCTGCCGGAGGCGCGCGAGGTGCGACTGACGATCCACGATGTGAGCGGTCGCCTGGTCCGAAGTCTGGTAACGGGGCCATACACCGCGGGCTTCCACCCGGTGATCTGGGATGCGCGAGACGATGGTGCTCGTCGCGTGGGCCCGGGGATCTACTTCGCGTGGATCCAGGCAGGGGAGTACGAGGCGGTCCGGCGGCTCACGATGATCCGCTGAGAGACGCGACACGTCTGATACGGTTCGAGCCCCACGCGGTTGCCCGCCTGGGGTTCGAACTGCTTCGCAGCAAACCGCTACCCGCTACCGATACCGGGCCTTGAGCTTCGACCAGGTCGCCGACTCCACGGGGGTGTCGCCCCCCAGCTTCTCGACCTGATCCTGGAACTCCTGGACGGTGTAGCCCGCGATGGCGTCCACCTGGAGCTGGGTCCGTTGCGCGTCGATGAACGTCGTCAGCTCCGCACTTCCCAGCTCCTCGAACTCGTCGAGCAGTGCGTTGAGGCGATCCTCCATGTCCTGGGTGATGACGACGCCGTCGCCGGTGCCGTCCACGAGTGCCTCCAGCGCGTCGATCCAGTCGGGGATGGCCTGATGGACGCGATAGAAGAAAGTGGGGCGGCCCAGCACCGCGCGCCAGATCTGTGGGGAGAGGTCGTCGTACCGGGCGATGTAGTACTGCCCTTCCTCGGTGCCGGCCAGGATCTCGTCGCGGTACCGCTGAAGCACCGTCACCATGCGACTGAGCTCACCTCCGCCGCGTGTCAGAAGGCGGAGGGGCCAGGACCAGTCGCAGATGCCGTACTTCTGGCAGCCGAGCGGGCAATCCCCAAGGCTGGTGAGCCTGAGCAGCCCCGCGACACCGCAGAGAGCGCACTCCTGAGCGCCACCGCTTTCTGCGAAGAGGATGGCGGCCCTGAGGTCGAGGATGTGATCGAGCCCTCCGGGCATGGGGCCGGTCTCCAGCGAGAACGACTCCACGCGGAACGGCTCGGGTCCGGGCCACGGGGAGAAGACGACGGTGGCCTCGTCCACGCCGTCGAAGGTGACCGACCCCTCCCAGGGCACCATGGTGGACGTCCAGCGGAGGCTGACGGGAGCCTCCGGAACGCGATTGAGGCGAATCGTGATCGGAAGGTCCTGGCCACCGTAGCCGGCGAACCAGTAGTCACCCGCCGGGTCGGCGAAGGCATCGCCGACGTCGATCGTGGGCTCCAGGGGGGCTCCATCGAAGTCGTCGTCGAGAAGGGTCACGGTGGTGGAGACGAAATCCCCCGGATCGGCACCATCGAACGAGATGATCGTGACGGTGAAGGACTCGTCCGACTCGTAGAACTCGTCGTCGAAGAGATCGATGGCCACTTCCTTGTCCTGCGGATCGCCGATGTCCCACTGGACTCCGATGGAGAGCCCCACGTAGTCCACAGTCTCGGTCGCGGTCCCGCCCTCGGTGCTGCAGTAGATGAAGACAGAAGCGGCCGGAGGTTCGGACAGCCGCACCGTGGCAACCGCCTGGGATGCATCTTCGGCGACGGAGTAGCTGTCCGAGACGAAGCTCACGGTGGCGGCGTGCGCGTGTGGCGTGAACATGCTCGCGATCACGACACCGGCCGCTCCCAAGGCCGGAGACGAAAGGTGACGCATCGGGGCCTCCATGCGTGTATGACGGTCGATCAGCTCGACGGTGGGCTCGGCATGGTCGCAGCGATCTCGGTCCGGACGACGTACGTCCGCCCCACTCCCTCAACGATACCAGAGGCGCATCCCACTGCGGGAGATGTGAACCGACGCAGCTCGCCCCGCGCACCTAGAGGAGTGAAAGCAGACCGATCACCGTGATCGCCATGACGAGACTCAGGCCGATCCCGAAGCGCGCGAAGTCGCGCGCCCGGTAGCCGCCAGGGCCCATCACCATGAGGTTCCACTGGGACATGGGGAGCACGAAGGCGCAGCTGCAGCCGTAGGCCACGGCCAGGAGCGCGCGTTCCAGCGGTATGTGACTGCCGAGCGCGAACTCGGCCGCGATGGGAGCGATGATGACCGCCGCCGCACTGTTGGAGCTGGTCACCGAGACGGCTGCCGCCAGGAAGAACAGACTTCCGAGCATGGCGGGCTTTCCGAGGGGGGCGGTGACCGAGAGCAGCGCCTGTGCGGCGGTCGAGGCCACGCCCGTCGTTTCCAGCGCCAATCCGAGGGGGAGGGTGCCGGCGATGAGGAAGACGACCTTCCACTCGATCGCCCGATGCGCGTCCTCCAGCGCCACGCAGCGAGTGACCACCATGAGCAGTGCGGCGGCCAGTGCGCTCACGGCGAGCGGCGCGAGGCCCAGGATCGGAGGCAGGATCGCCACCAGCAGCAACAGAAGTGCCAGTGGTGCGCGTGCCACATCCGCTGCCTCCGACTGGTCGCTGAGCACGATGTAGTCCGGATCGCGCGAGAGCGTGCGAACGCTCTCCGCCGGCCCCGAGACGAGCAACGCATCCCCCATCTCCAGCGGGATCTTCGCCGGATTCCTCACCGGGGCGTTTCGTCTCCAGAGGGAGATCACGTTGAGTCCGTATCGCTTGCGGAAGTGGAGCTCGCGGAGCGAGTGGCCGAAGACCGGCGAACGCGGCGAGATGGCGACCTCGGCGAGCATCTGACCCCGACCGAGGATGTGCTCGATCGCACGGGGTCCGGCGAGACCGAACTGCAGGAGCTCGTCCTCGGCGAAACCCCAGGCGGCCTCGTCGTCGCCCTCCACGTAGAGCGTATCGCCGGGCTCCAGTCGGAGCTCCGGGTCGGGCGTGAGCGCGTGGGAGACGAGACCGCGCTGGCGATGCACGAGCACGATGCTGAGCCCGTGGCGACCGCGGATGTCGGCCTCGGCGATGGTCTGTCCCGCGACCGAGGACTGTGGCACGACCCGCATGAGGCAGAGGTCGCGGGTGAGCCCGTAGCTCATCGCCAGCTCCTCGGGCAGGCGTGCGGCCCGCAGGCGGTCCTCGGTCGGGCGATCGGGGAGCAGCTTGCGTCCGATCGTGAGCGTGAAGAGAATCCCGGTCACCACGATCGGCAGTCCGATCAACACGAAACGAAAGACGGAGAACGGCTCGCCCGTTCGGCCCTCCAGGTAGCCCGATACCAGCAGGTTCGGGGGTGTCCCGATGACGGTGAGCGTGCCTCCGAGCACCGAGGCCGAGGCCATGGGCAGGAGGAGTCGTGACGGCGAGAGCATGCACCGGCGAGAGAGCGTGACGGCCGCGGGAAGGAACAGGGCGGTGGAGGCGGCATTGCTCATGAACCCCGAGACGGTGGCGGTGGCGGACATGATCATCAGCACGATTCTGCGCTCGCTGCGGCTTGCCAGCCGCATGATGGTGCCCGCGACGAGCCCCGCGAGACCGCTGCTCTGCAGCCCCGCGCCGACGACGAAGATGGCCCCCAGCGCAATGACGGCGGGGTTTCCGAAGCCGTGTAGCACCGTGATCGGATCGTCGAAGATGCCCGTGATCGCGAGCAACACGGGGATGCCCAGTGCCACGATCTCCGGAGGAAGCCACTTCCGCACGAACGTGACCACTGCCGCGACGAGAATGCCGATGACGATCCAGCCCTGAGGTTCCATGCGGGGCATGGTAGTCCACCCGGGCGGCAAGTGGGACGCGGATTTGCCCGGAGAATGGGTCCAGCTCTCCATCGGGTGAGTGGCCAACACATGAACGTCTTCTGGAGTGTCGGGAGTCCTACCGAGTCGGGCGTCGAGGTCCCCTTCTCGAACGCAGCCGGGGACCGGCGCACTTCGGGAACCGAGACGAGCTGCTGGAAGCGACGATGGTCACCTCTGCCGTCGGGGTCCCTCTGTCGTCTCATCTGTGAACGCGAGCCTGGCGGGAGTACAATCAGGGCCGACCACACCGCTCGCGCCGCAGCCGCGCATGGCTCACCCTGCCCTGGGTGACGTCGGTTTGGCCCCATCAGGAGGTACCGCCATGATGGATGCTGACGGCCACGAGTCAGATCACGGGAGAGCTCCTTTCCGCACGATCCCCATCCTTCGGGTTCACTGCCTCGCGTGGAACGGCTCGTGCACGGCGTTCCTGGCTGCCGGCGCTCTGAGCGTGTGTCTCGCGCATGCCGCGGCGACGGGAGCGTGCATCGACTACGGAGACTATCTGCACTGGGTCGGGAACGTCGATGTGCCGAACGCTCGCGACGTGGCGATCTCCGGCAGCTACGCCTACGTCGCGGGCGGGGATTCTGGACTTCTCGTTCTCGACGTCACGACTCCGGAGTCCCCGGTCATGGTGGGGAGCGTCAGCACGCCGGGCTTCGCCAGCCGCGTTGCGGTCTCGGGGAGCCATGCCTACGTGGCGGTGGAGTCGGGGCTCCAGGTGGTGGAGATCACGACCCCGGAGTCGCCGGCGATCGTGGGGAGCGTGGCCACCCCGGGTGTTGCCAACGGTGTCGCGGTTGCCGGGAGCTACGCCTACGTCATGGATGGAGAGGGTCTTCAGGTCGTGGACATCACGACGCCGGAGTCGCCCGCGATCGTGGGGAGCGTCGCCACCCCGGGTTCTTCCCACGGTGTTGCGATTGCTGGGAGCTACGCCTACGTCGCGGACGTGTCCTCGGGTCTTCAGGTCGTGGACATCACGACGCCGGGGTCACCGACCATCGTGGGGAGCGCGAGCACACCGGGGCGCGCCTTCGGCGTCGTGGTCTCCGGGAGCCATGCCTACGTCGCGGACGAGCTCTCGGGTCTGCAGGTCGTTGACGTCACGACGCCGGAGTCGCCGACCATCGTGGGGAGCGTCGACACATCGGGCGAGGCGATGGGTGTCGCAATCTCCGGGAGCACCGCCTACGTTGCGGATGGGTCCTCGACGCTCCAGGTCCTGGACATCGCGACGCCGGAGTCACCAGCCATCGTCGGGAGCGTCGGCACGTTGGGCCATGGCTTCAACGTGCTGATCTTCGGGAGCTACACCTACGTCGCGGCCGGAGAGTCGGGTCTTCAGGTGGTGGATGTCGCATCGCCGGAGTCCCCGGCCGCCGTCGGAAGCGCTGACACCCCCTTCCATGCTGACCAGGTCGCCGTCTCTGGAAGCTACGCCTACGTCACGGACAGCGAGTCGGGTCTTCAGGTGCTCGACATCGCGACACCCACGATGCCGATGATCGTGGGTAGCGTCGACACGCCGGGTACAGCCTACGGCGTCGCGGTCTCCGGGAGCCACGCGTATGTCGCGGACAACGAAGCGGGTCTCCAGGTGGTGGACATCGCGACGCCGGAGTCACCGATGATCGTGGGCAGCGCCGACACGCCGGCTTTTGCCCGGAGCGTCGCCGTCTCCGGGAGCCACGCTTACGTCGGAGATGCGGGTCTCCAGGTGGTCGACATCGCGACGCCGGAGTCGCCGACGGTCGTGGGGAGTGTGGGCTCTCCACTGTTTGGCGTCAGCGGTGTGGCGGTCTCCGGCAACTACGCCTACGTCGTGGACGAGAGCTGGGGACTCTGGGTCGTGGACATCACGATGCCGGAGTCGCCCGCGATCGTGGGCGACGCCAGCACATCGGACATTGCCCTGGGCGTCGTGGTCTCCGGTAGCTACGCCTACGTCGCGGTTGGAGTGTCGGGTCTTCAGGTGGTGGACATCACGACGCCGGAGGCACCGGCCATCGTGGGGGGCGTCGACACGCCGGGTCAGGTGTGGGCCATTGCGATCCAGAAGGGTCACGCCTACGTGGCCGATGGCTTCCCGGGCCTTCGGGTGGTGGACATCACGGAGCCGACCTCGCCGACCATGGTGGGGGACGTTCCCCTGGACGCCTACGACGTCGCGATCTCCGGGAGCTACGCCTGCGTCGTGGGGGGGATCTCGGGGGGTCTTCACATCTTGCCGCTGCAGTGCGACGTGACTCCTGTCGACCCCGGTGGACCACCGCCCTCCGAGGTCGTACCGGCGCTACGACTCGTGGGTAGCCCCAACCCGTTCTCGAGCTTCACACGCGTGTCCTTCGCCCTGCCGACGGAAGGCCCGGCATCGCTCGAGGTGTTCGACGTCGGTGGACGGTTCGTGGCCGCTCGGGATCTCGGCTGGCTCGAGGCCGGCGTTCACGGGATCGACGTCGATGGGCGGGATGCCGACGGCCGCCGGATTCCTCCGGGCGTCTGGTTCGTGCGGCTACAGACCCCGGAGGGGGTGAGCGAGACGTTGAGGATGGTCCGGGCTCAGTAGTGGATCGCATCTGCGCCGTGATCTGACCGACGGCGCATGGAAGTCCGCGCTCATCTCCTCGGTGACGCGATGGGGCGGCCCGGGATGAGCTCAGATCTCGGGTCGCTCCCCCTCCGAATCCACACGAACGACATCATCGCCAGCCCGCCGAAGGTCAACGCGCTCAGTCCCGCGACGATCGATCGCGTCGCGTCGCCACCGGCCAGGGAACCCTCCGCGAGCAGTGACTGCACCTGATCCGGTCGCGCCACGAGCCACAACAGGAACACGGCGTCCACGAGACCGTGCACGATCATCCCCGGTATCGTGGATCTCGTGACGCGCGCCAGGATGCCCCAGCCCACGGCTCCGATCACGTACAGAGGCAAGATGACCAGAGCCGGCTGATGCGCCAGCGCGAACACGATGGCCACGGTGAGAACGGCCGGAACGGTGCCGTGACGCTCCTCGATGGGCACCTGCATGTATCCCCTGAACGCGGCTTCCTCGACGACACCCGTCATGAGCGCGAGCGTCAGGGCCAGCGCTACCGCGGTGATCAGTGGGAGCTCTGGCAGTACCGCGATCAATCCCAGAGCTCCCTCCGGCACCTCGATCAGGCTGTATCCGAGGATCACCAGCGAGGCGACGGTCATGCCGAGCATGGCGCCCGCGATGGTCACGGCCCCGATGTGGCCGCGAGGTGGGCACGCCCGAAGCCAGCGTCGTCGTACGGCACCGGTCGAGTGCGGAGGACCGTCTCCCCGCAGGTAGCGGAACAGCCCCCACAGTAGAAGTAGCTCCACCGGCACGGCCCATGGAATCGAAGGCGAGGTGGTGAGATTGATCTGAACCAGAATCGAGAACGGCACCACACCGAGCAGCTGCACGCCGAGCCCGGTGAGAAGCGCTCGTACCAGGATCGGAATCCTCTGCCATGCACGCATGATCATGACGTCACCTCTCTCGTGTCGACGCCGAGGTCGCCGGCGAGGTAGCGATACAAGGCGTCCGCGAGCTCGGTCGTGAGCTGCTCGTCGGTGAGCGAGAGGGCCACCACCTGGGGCGTGCCTCCGAGTACGACACGCTCGCGAATGGTTGCCATCACCATGTGGAGTCCGACCTCCAGCGCGAGGCGGGGCTGGGGATGACCCGTTTCATCCTCGCACTCACCGAGGAACCCATGGACCATTTCGAGGATGCGGGCCGCCGCTTCATGGATCGTGTCCGGGATCAGGTCGGGCTGACGGTAGTTTCGAAGCACGAGCGCCCGGATGAGCCCTCGCTGGCGTCGGGCCGTGTCGACCAGCCACTGAACCACCGTCGTCACGCGGCTCCGGAGCGCATCGCTCTCGTCGCGCGTTCGCGCAATCAGCCCGCCGAGCTCGTTCTCGATCTCGGCGTAGTGCAGTTCGAGGAGATGAGGTAGAAGCGCGTCCTTGCTGCCGAAGCGCTCGTAGAAGCTCCCCACCGAGAAGTCGCCGCGGGCCGCGATCTCCGCCACGGTCAGCTCCTCGAGCGTCTTCTTCTCCAGGGCACTGCGTGCGGCGGCGAGGATCCGCGAGAGAGTCTCCTTGCTTCGCTTCTGCACGGGCGCGTTCAGGGCGAGTCGGCGGTCCGGGGCGTCTCGCACGGTGGGTCTCCTTTGCTCATGAGATCGACTGAACCAGAATACATATTCTGGTTCTGATTTGTTGCATCGACCGGCGGGCCACATTCAATCAGTGGGAGAGACGCGGTTTCGGGGCTCTAAATGCTTGCAGTCGTGTCGTATACGAGGGGGTGAGCATTTGCGAGGGTATTGCCGGGCTCATCGAGACCTGGTAGCGCCGAGCCGCAAGCCGCACTCACTCGCGGTAGGCCTCCAGGAAGGCCTGTGTCCGCACGGCGTAGTCGTCGTAGAACTCGTGGTTGGCGGCGAGGATGCGGATCTGCGAGAGCGTCTTGCCCTGCTGCAGATCGGTGAGCGCGAGAAGGGTGGGGAAGTCCTCGGGATGGCTGTTCAACGTACCCCGCAGGGTCTCGGGGTCGCCGACGACGTAGCCCTCTGCATCGAAGTGGTCCGATGCAAGTAGCTCGGCGGCCACCATGGCCGAGGTGGTCGCGTCCACGCCCACGATGCGCTCGTGTGAGGTTGTGTCAAGTCCTGCCTGCAGACGTGTCGACCAGCCGTCCCTCAGAACCGGATCTCGGTTCCGAGGCCGGCCGGCACGAAGTCGTCTCCGTAGGCATCCATGAGTACCTTGAAGCCGAGGTGCCCGGTGCAGTGGGCCGGCGCGAGCCGTGCGACCTCCAGCTCCCGCTCGAGGCGCCGAGCCACGCCCTCCAGCTCGGTCCGGGTGTACGGAAGCAGGTGGAAGCCACCCATCACCAGCGAGATGGGTTGGCCGAGCTCCTGCTTCGAGTGTCGCACGATCGTCTCGACGGTGCTGTGGGAGCAGCCGACGAGAACGACGCTTCCCTCGTCCGTGTCCAGGACCATGGAGAGCTCGGGCAGCTCGATGTAGCTGGCCTCTGCTGTCGACTCCTCTCCCTGGAGCCCGAGATTGGGGTAGCGACTGAACGTTCCGAGAAAGGGCGACGTGGTTGCCACCAGCGTGACGCCATCCGCGACCTCGGTCGTGGCCGTCACGTACTCGACGTTCGCCTTCCAGAACCGGCCGCTCGATCGGAGGACGATCTCGTCCCGGTCTCCACCGAAGTACCGCATCTCCACGGGGAGCTCGTTCACGATCTCCGGATCCGTTCCACCGATGTTGAACGCCAGCGGTGCCGCACCCCCGAAGAAGTCCTGCGGGAAGTAGATGCGGACATCCGGATTGACGTCGAGCAGGTAGTCGAAGCCCGAGATGTGATCGGCGTGGGAGTGTGACGCCACCGCGAAATCTATGGTCGTGAGATCGATGCCGAGTGCCTGCACGTTCGTGCGGAGGATGTCGGCGTCGGTCCCGGCATCGAAGAGGATCCGTGTCTCGCCGTACTCCACGTACGCAGAGAAGCCGAAGTCGTGAACGGTGCCGGGGATGGATGGTCCGAAGGCATCGTAGAGGTTGACGATCCGGCCGGATCCCTTCGCCGCCCCGGCGAAAAGAAGCAGGCTGGCGGTCATGATCAGTGATGACCTGCTCATCGATTCTCCCAGTGTGACGGGTGTGAACGTGCCAGTCGCCACGGGCGTTGCGACGATTCCATCCTATCCTACCCGGCTGACCGGCATCGCGTGATCCTCGCCGGTCGAACGTGCTCGGCGTGTCAGAGCTCGGGCCCAACCCGGTCACTCGGCGCAGGCTCGAAGACGGCTCTCCTCGCCAGCTTTGAAGGACTGTTCGATCGGTTGCGGTAACGTGCTGATGAAAGCCACGTTGTCGGGGTCGATGGACGGGCCGCGAGCGAGAGCGTGCACGCCTCACACGGCGCGCTGAGAGTCCGAGAATGATACAGGCGCATCATTGAGGTCATGCTGCGCAAATAAATAGAATCTCCCGGTAACTTTCCATCTATAGCACGACGCGTCACGAGCGACATGGACGAGACCATTCGTCTGGTCGAGCGTTCGGACGCTCCGGCGTCCGGCAGGCGCTGCGGGAGCTGGACGTCGCGCCCACCGGAGTCAGCCGGCACCCCGTGCGGCAACGTCGGCTCCTCACCGACAGCGATCAGTCGTAGGGTCCTACGACGCAGGAGATCAATCATGAAGGCGCGACAGGAAGTACGTGTGAGACCGTTCGCAGCCAACCCAGTGGGGCACGTCGCATGTGTCATGTCGCTCGCAGGGATCTTCTCCACAGCAGCCTCGGGCGACGGGGAGATCGTCGCGTGGGGATCCAACACCGCCGGACAATGCAACGTACCGGCGACTCTGAACACGGGCTACGTCGCCGTCGGGGGAGGAGATTCGTTCAGCCTCGGACTGCAGGGGGATGGATCCGTCGTCGCCTGGGGAGCGAACCACTACGAGCAGTGCGGCGTACCCACGCCGAGTGGCGACCTCGTGGCCATCGCAGGAGGCATCGACTTCAGCCTCGGCCTCGAGCGCGACGGCTCGATCGTCGCCTGGGGAAGCAACGAGCACGGGCAGTGCGACGTGCCGGACGTAGACGCGGTCTTCGTGGCCGTCGCGACGGGTGGCGTCACGCTGCCATACTGGAATGCGCCGGGTGGTGCCTACTGGGGCCACGGCCTCGGACTCCAGGCCGACGGCTCGATCCTCGCCTGGGGAGGCGGACCGGGACCTCCACCGGAGCCGAACACCGATTTCGTGGCCGTCGCGGGAGGTATGGATCACAGCCTGGGACTCAAGGCCGATGGCACGATCGTCGCCTGGGGCTCGGCCTGGCCGGGCCCTCCACCGGGACCGAACGCGGACTTCGTGGCCATCGCGGCAGGTGGGGGGGTGGCGCTTGCGAGGCATGGCGTCGTCGGCTCGTTCGGGCACAGCCTCGGTCTCAAAGTCGACGGCTCGATCGTTGCCTGGGGAGACAATACGTATGGGCAGTGCGACGTACCGGAGCCAAACACGGCATTTGTCGCCGTCTCGGCGGGCGGCGCCCATAGCTTCGGACTCAAGGCCGACGGTTCGATCGTCGCCTGGGGGAACGACGACTTCGGGCAGTGCGACGTGCCCACGCCGAATGCCGATTTCGTGGCCGTCGAGGCGGGCGGTGTATTCGTAGCGGGCTTCCCTGGCTGGACGCGCGATAGCGGGCCGAATGTCGGCCTCAAGGCCGACGGCTCGATCGTCGCCTGGGGAAGCAACGACTTCGGGCAGTGCAACGTGCCGGCTACCCTGAACGAGGACTACGTGGCCCTCGAGGGAGGTAGCTCCTTCAGTCTCGGACTCCAGGGCGACGGCACCGTCGTTGCCTGGGGTGACAATCGCGACGGACAGTGCAACGTGCCAGCACCCAGCGCAGATTTCGTCGCGATCGCCGGTGGCGGCAACTCCAGCCTCGGCCTCGCGCTCGATGGGGGGATCGTGGCGTGGGGGGGCAACGAGTTCGGCCAGTGCGACGTGCCCGAGCCGAACGCCGACTTCGTGGCCGTCTCGGCGGGCGTGTGGCACAGCCTGGGGCTCAGGTCCGACCGTACGATCGTGGCCTGGGGGGACAACTACTCCGGACGGTGCGATGTGCCCGAGCCGAACGCCGGCTTGGTGGCGATCGCCGCGGGGTGGTTTCACAGCATGGGTCTCAGGTCCGACGGGACCATCGCGGCCTGGGGGCATGATGGAGTCGGACAGTGTGACGTGCCGGCGCCGAACGCCGACTTCGTGAGGATTGCGGCGGGCCGCCAGCACAGCCTCGGCCTCAAGTCCGACGGTTCGATCGTGGCCTGGGGTGACAACCGCGACGGCCAGTGCGACGTGCCGGTATCCAATGCGGAGTTCGTCGCGATTGCCGGTGGCGGTGACCACAGTCTGGGCCTCGAGTCCGACGGGACCATCGTGGCGTGGGGGGGCGACGCGTTCGGCCAGTGCAACGTGCCCGCGCCAAACGCGGACTTCGTGAGGATCGCGGCGGGGACGTTCCACAGCGTGGGGATCAAGGGCGACGCCTCGGTCCGCATACTGCAGATGCTGGCGAATCTCCGCTCATCAGTCGCCGCCGCTGAGCTATCCCAGGGTACCGAGCAAAGCCTGCTCGCGAAAGTCGAATCCGTGGAACGAGCAGTCAATCGCGGGAACGAACGAGCGGCGGGGCGCGTGCTCGACGCATTGGTTCGTCACGTAGAGGCACAGCGAGGGCGTCACATCGACGACCCCGACGCCGACTCACTGAACCGGTCCGTCCGAGCCATCATTGCACTGCTCGCGTTCGACGCGGGAGACCGCATGGCCGACGGCACGCAGGTGGTGGACGGTGCCGGCCAGGGGTTCCGCCTCACGGCCAGTGGTCCCAACCCCGTCAGCCACGGGACCGTGATCCGGTACGACCTGATTCGACCGTCGCGCGTCGAGCTTCGCATCTACGACGTGCGTGGGCGACTGGTTCGCGCGTACCAGAACGTCGGGATTCACGCTGGCTCCTACGACATGACCTGGGATGGACGTGACGACGCCGGCGTGAGGGTGGCAGGCGGGACGTACTTCGTGAAGCTGACGGCAGGCGAGGTGACCCGGACGCGGAGGGTGGTGGTTCTGGGCGGGAAGTAGCGGAAGCTCCGCCGCCGGTGGATCTCACGAATCGGCGGCGTGATGACTGAGGCATCGACGAACGGCGTTCGAGCCACGGCAGCGTTTCGACCCGGGTTCACTGTTCAGGCACGAGCCGTCGTGATCGGCTCGACGAGACCAGGTCACGCGGAATCATCCATCCCACAGTGCCCTGTGCGGTTGCGCGGCTTCGACGTCGGCTGTCAGAATAGTTCCAAAGGTGCGCTAGTCCGGCTCACGTTGCATCCCACCAGCCCGGAGAATCCGGTCGTTCCGGCACCGGTGAAGTCGGTCCTTCACTTCCCGACGGAACCCCCCCATGGTCGATGTGCGGTGCCGGGCCACAAGGAACTGGAGTCCCGGATGCTCCCGCCTGTTGCTTCCCCCGACCAACATGACGCCGGATCCTCGCGACGCGATCTCTGCAATCGGATCGGGGTAGTCCCCTGCATCGTACTGCTCGTCCACGTGGTGGTCGCATCGGCGCGGGCCGGCTCCTACACCGAGGACTTCACCACCACGACCTACATGGACCCCGCCGCGACGACGGCGGAGTGGGATACCGCGGGTGGGGAGATCCGATTGCCGGCATTCGCGCCCACGGTTCTCGCGACCGTCCCCGTGTTTCAACCCCAGGCGATCGCCACCGACGGTGACCTCGCCTACCTCATGGACAACAACGGGAACCTGGTCATCGTGGACATAGTGGTCCCCGAATCGCCGGTGGTTTGAAACACGCTGCCCCTGGGGACCACCGAGAACGCGGTGGAGGTTTCCGGCAATCTGGCCTACGTCGCATCGTCCACCGATGGGTTGCGTGTGATCGACGTGCAGTTCCATACGACGGCGGCGCAGCTCGGCTCCACGCCGACCGCACACTGGGCCTGGGACGTATCCGTTCACGGAGACGTGGCCTACGTGGCCGATGCGGACTCGGGTCTCACCGTGGTGGACGTGACCGTGCCGACGGCGCCCTCCGTCGTGGGTCGCGCCTCCCTGGGTGATCGATGCCGGGCCGTCGCGGTCGAAGGCGATCGCGCTTACGCGACATTCGAGGATTCGGGGCTGGTGGTATTCGACGTCGGGGACCCGGCCAGCCCCACCGTGATCGCGACCCTGCCGCTGAGCAGCAACCTGCCCCGTGACGTCGCCGTTCTGGGAAACCGCGCGTATGTCGCTGATCTCGTCGATGGCCTGGTGATCGTGGATGTGACCGATCCCGCGTCTCCGGTGCAGCTCGGGTCGGTCCGGCCCGGCGGGAATCCGAAGTGCCTGGAGGTGAACGGGCATCTGGTCTACCTGGGCGACGGAGCCAGTCGCCTGGACGTGATCGACGTCACCGATGGTTCGAGTCCGGCGGTCGTGCTCAGTGTCACCGATCCCGCGATGCGGGTGTGGGACGTCGACGTGTCCGGAGATCTCGCCTACGTCGCGGATGCGGATGGGGGATTCCGGATCGTGGACGTTGCCGCCCCGGTGATGCTCCAGCGGGGTGGTGTGACCCTGGCGTCGGATCCGGTGGACATCGACGTCGTGGGGGACCACGCGTTCATCGCCGCGTATGATCTCGACGTCGTGGACGTCTCCGATCCGGACATGCCGGTGAGACATGCCGCCACCGCCGTGGAACGGGGAATCTCGGCACGTGCGGTCCGCGTCTACGGTGACTATGCTTACGTGGGTCTGGCCGGAGTCGGGCTTGCCGTATACGACATCTCGGATCCGATGAGCGCATCGATGATCACGTTCCGGCCCTTCGCACAGGACATCGAGGCGATGGTGATCGACGGAGATCATCTGTTCGCCGCCGATACCTTCGATGGTCTGGTCATCGTGGATCTGGCGAACGCGCCGTCCCCCTCGGTCGAAGGGACGATCTGGACCGGTGCCAACCCACTCGGCGTGGCCGTCGCCGGGAACCGAGCCTACGTGGTGGATGACGTCGGTTCACTCACGGTCGTCGACGTCACCGATCCAGCGGCCCCCGTCATTCTCGATGGGTTCAGCTGGCTCGGACAGGTATTCGTGAATCTGGACGTTCATGGCAACCGGGCCCACGTCTGCGTGCACAATCCCGTCAGTACGTACGGAAGGGTGGCCACCTTCGGGATCACCGCGGAGTCACCGACCCTCCTGGAGACCTATGGCGGATCTCAGGAGTTCGCGGAGCAGGTTGCGAACGCCGTGACGCTGGCCGGTCAGCACTCGTACGTGGCTGCCCACAACGACCTGAACGATGAAGGGGGGCTGGAGATCTACGACCTCACGGTTGCTCCGGCCGTCAACGTGGACCGGGCCATTCTCGGCTACTCGACGGACGTCGCCATTCAAGGAGATCATGCGTACGTCACACGGTGGAACGTCGCGCCGGGCGTCGCCGGCCTCGATGTCGTGCAGGTGTATCAGCGATCCTTCGAGAGTGACTCGTCCCGGACACAGTCCCTGACCGTGGCCGCGCCCCCCGAGGGTGACATCGTTCGTGTGAGACTCGAGGCGACGGAGACGGGCTCGCTCGACTGGTACGTCACCGCGTCTGGCTCGAGCTGGACCGCGATCGAGCCGGGGGAGGGCTGGCACGGTTTGTCTCCCGGGATTGGACGGGATCTGCGGTGGCGCTCCGAGCATGTGCTGACGGATCTGACGGTCAGTCCGAGCTGCCAGCAGCTGACGCTCGACTGGCTGCTCGATGCCGCCCCGCTGAATGCGGTCGACGACGTGCCCGACGATCAGGGCGGCTGGGTCAGGCTGAACATCAGCCGATCGGGGTATGACTTCGCCGATGAGACGCTGTTTCCGGTCACGGGTTACCAGGTGTACCGGAGGGTCGACGACGTTTCCAGGCAGGCGGTCCTGGCGAATGCTCCCTCGGCGACGGCCTCGACGCTCATGGGCACACCCGTGCTCGCATCGCTCGGCCAGGCGTCCATCCGCCGATACGATGGACGCGACCACGTCGTGGGTGAACTCGTGCAATCGGGCGAGTTCCCACCCGGCGCCTGGGAGCTACTCGAGTTCCATGCCGCGACCCAGCAGCCGGACTACACGATACTGGCGCCCACCGTCGGCGACTCGACCGCGACCGGCGGCATCGACTGGTCGGTGTACCTCGTCACCACGCACACGACCACACCGTCCGTGTGGTTCGCCAGTCAGCCCGACAGCGGCTACTCGGTGGACGACGTCGCGCCCGGTGTGCCGTCGGGTCTCGCTCTGGCGGGCATGGAGCTTTCCTGGGATGCCGCGCCGGAAGACGACTTCCAGTACCACACGGTCTACGGCTCGGAGAGCCCGACCTTCGAGGAGACGGCGACGCTCATCGACCACACCGTGGATCCGATGTACGACGTATCCGGATCACTCTTCGGCTACTACCACGTGACGACCACCGATCATGCCGGCAACGAGGGCGAGGCGGCGAGCGTGGAAGGCATGCTCCTCTCATCGCCGGTCGTCCCGATCCCGACTTCATTTGCGGTGTCGACGGCCGGAGCGAATCCGTTCGGGAGCCGAGCGTCGCTATCGATGGCCCTCCCCGAGCCATCGAGCGTGCGGGTGGTGGTCCATGACGTCGGGGGACGCGTCGTACGGACCCTGGCGGAAGGAGCATACGCGGCCGGCTATCACTCGATCGTGTGGGATGCACGCGACGATGACGGCAGGCCCGTCGGCCCGGGCGTCTATTTCGCCCGGATCAAGGCCGGGGAGCACCAGGCGGTGCAGCGGCTCACGATGATCCGGTAGAGCCGGCACGGCACCTCACGGCCTACGCGTGATCTCGTGCGTCACCTGGAGCCGTTGCGGATCTGTATCTGCGTCGTATCAGACCTGGACCGGCCGGCGATCACGAGGCTCCCGGTTTGATATACTCGAGCTGCGCCCGATCGACGATGCCCACACCGGGAGATCCACATGCCCGATCGAGCCGCTTTCTTGCTCGCCGTCTTCGTTGCTGCACTTCCGATCACATCGACCGGCGAACCTCTCTCCTACGTCGAGGACTTCACGAGCACGGCGTTTCGTGACGCGTTCGGCACCACGGCATATTGGGACCCGGTGGCGGGCGAGCTTGGACTCTATCCGTTCGTCGCCAGCTCCATCGGCTCCGCAGCCACGAACGAGAGCGCCGTCGACCTGTGGGTGAGTGGTGACCACCTGTACGTCGCCGACGAGTCTGCCGGACTGACCGTTCTGAGCATCGTGGTCGCGTCGAGTCCGACCGTGGTCGGCGCCGTCGACACGCCCGGGCTTGCCCAGGCGCTGGCGGGCCAGGGAAACCACGTCTTTCTCGGTGACGGGGAGTCGGGCCTGGCGGTGATCGACGTCGCCGATCCGACGAGCCCCACGATCGTGGGATCGATCGACACGCCGGGAGTCGCCGCCGACGTCGCCGTCGACGGTAATCATGCGTACGTGGCGGACTCGGGATCCGGGCTACAGATCGTGGAGGTGTCGGCACCATCCGGACCCACCATCGTGGGGGCGGTGGTGATCCCCGGCACATCGCTGGGGGTTCTCGTCGCCGGAGACATCGCGTACGTCGGAGCCGGCGATTCCGGAGTGCAGGTCGTGGACATCTCCGATCCCACGATGCCGAGCCTCGTCGGCTCGGTCGACACGCCCGGTACCGCGCGCGGGCTTGCCGTCTCAGGTGACCGACTCTACGTCGCGGATGGGAGCGCCGGGCTCCGGGTCGTGAATGTCTCCTCTCCCGCGAGCCCCGTCATCGAGGGAGCCGTGGCCACGCCCGACGTGGCTCATGACGTTCGCGTCTCGGGGCGCCGGGCCTTCGTGGCGACCGGGAGCTCGGGGCTCCAGATCGTCGACGTCACCGATCCTGGCAACCCGGTCATCGTGGATGCGCAGGACACTCCGGGCGACGCTCGTGCCCTCGCGATGTCCGGGCACCTCGCGTACGTGGCGGACTCGGGTTCGGGGCTCGACGTGATCGAGATCGAGATGGCGATCCCACTCACGTCTCTCTCGAACTACGACACGTCGGGCAGCGCCACGTCGATCGTCGTATCGGGAGACGTCGCCTTCGTGGCGGACTATGGGGCTGGGATCGTCACGCTCGACGTCTCCGATCCGTCGGTGCCGATGCTCCTCGACAGCTACGACACCCCCAACGTGGCACGGGATCTCGCCCTCTCGGGCGATGTGGCGTACGTCGCCGACGGGACGAGCCTCGTCGTGCTGGACGTCTCCGACCCTACGAACCTCACGCTGCTCGGCACGTACGCCGGCAACGCGCAGGACGTGGCGATCTCCGGGAACACGGCGTACGTGGCGGACGGAGGCAACACCCTTCTCGTTCTCGACGTCTCGGATCCGAGCGTGCCCACGCTGGTCGGTAGCCTTCCGGGAATCGGCGCCGACGGAGTCGCCGTCGCCGGCGACGTCGCGTATGTCGCAAGTGATTCGGGGCTATCGTCCGTGGACGTGTCGGTTCCATCCTCACCGGTTCTACTCGGGAGCCTCGCCACGGCCGACTGGGCGCGCAAGGTCACGATCTCCGGGGATGTCGCCTACGTGGCGGCGCGGGACGCCGGCCTTCTGGCCATCGACGTGTCCGATCCTGCCGCGCTCGCATTCCTCGGCGCCTACGACACACCCGGCTCTGCACTTGGAGTCGCCGTTGCCGGCGACCTTGCCTTGGTGGCGGACTGGACCCGGGGGCTGGTCACGCTCGACGTCACCGATCCCACGTCGCCGACACTGGCGCAGTCCTTCGAAACGCCGGGTAGCTCCTGGAACGTCGCGACGTCAGGAGACGACGTCTTTCTCGCCGATGGGAACTCCGGCCTCTACGTGCTCCAGGGGGCGCAGCGAGAACTCGATCCGCTCCGCAACGAAGGTCTGTCCATTCCGATCGATACCTCGAGCGAGAACGTGGCGTGGGTCCGGGTTTCGGCTATGCAGGTCGGCGCGGTCACCTGGGAGATCAGCGCGGATGGTGGGAGCAGCTGGCTCTTCGTGAGTCCGCACGGAGGGTGGTCACGACTCCCGGACCCCGGCAGCGATCTGGTCTGGCACTCGAGTCACACCTGGGTTCCCACGCCCGGCCCGGACATCAACCCCACGGTTTCTCACCTTCAGATCGACTGGTATCACCAGGCCGCTTCGATCGACTCGATCGTGGACGTGCCCGAGGATCAGGGAGGTTGGGTTCGGCTCTACTTCACGCGATCGGGGTACGACTTCGAAGAGGAGTGGATGACTCCGATCACGACCTACGTGGTGCAGCGGCGGGTGGACGATGCACAGCTCGTCTCGAGGGTTCGCACGGAGAGCCTCCCGCTCTCGACAGAGGCACCGCCACGGGTTCCGGCTCCGGACGTGGGAGCGGCTCCGGGAGGCGTCGATCGGACGTGGCGCCGACTCGAGGAGCGCGTCTTTTTCGAGGCCGTCGAAAGCAGGGCATCGGGCGGGGAGGCGGACGTCTGGGAGATCCTGGGCAGCTTCCCGGCCTTCAACGAGGAGAACTACGTCTATCTGGCGCCCACGGTGGCGGATTCCTCGGAGACGCTGCGGTACTCCGTCTATCGGGTGACGGCGCATACGGAGGTGCCGTCCGTCTGGTTCGCGAGCCTTCCCGACAGTGGCTATTCCGTGGACAACATCGCTCCGAGCGTTCCGACCGGGCTCGCGCTCGTGGGCAACGACCTCTCGTGGGATGCCGCACCGGAATCAGACTTCGAGTACCACACCGTGTACGGATCGGCGGCTGCGGAGCTAGACCCGACGGCGACGGTGATCGGCTACACGGTCGTGCAGACGTTCGACGTGAGCGGTGAGTCTCACGCGTACTACCACGTGACGACGTCGGATCACGTGGGCAACGAGTCGGGTGCGGCCAGCGTCGAGGGTGATCTGCTTTCCTCGCCCGATGCGTTGCCACCCTCGGCGTTCGTGGTGTCGGCACCGGGACCGAACCCGTTCCGCGGCCATACGTCGCTGTCGATCGCGCTCCCCGAGGCAGGGAAGATGCGGATTGTCGTCTACGACACGAGTGGGCGAGCGGTGCGGACGCTGGTGGATGAAACATACACGGCAGCAGTCCATCGCGTGGTCTGGGACGGCCGCGACGATGGCGCATGGCTCGTCGGTCCGGGGGTCTATTTCGCGCGGATCACGGCGGGTACGTCCAGGGCCGAGCGTCGTCTCACGCTCATCAGATGAGCCCCGAGCCAGTCACCGACCCGGTACTGGTCAACCTCTCGACTGGTCCGAGTCCATCCGCTCCTGGTATGGTTGGGTTTTGCAGCATGCGAAGTGGCTGTCACTGAAGTCGATTCCGAAAGTGGTGAGGACCGGTGGGATGGTGAGACAGACACGCGCCAGTGGCATGAGGTGGATGGCCCCGGCGGCGCTGCTGGCCACGACGACACCCCATGCGGCGATGGCCGAGGGCACCATCGACCCGCTTCTGCACGGCATCGCGACGGTCCTGGCCCTCGGCGACGAGACGGGCGGTAGCAGCTCCGATTTCGTGGCCTGGGGCTCTTTCGCCGTGACGCGGACCGACTCGCTGATCGTGGGGTCTGATCGAGTCGACGCCACCGCATTCGTCAGTGCGACGATCGAGCCATCTCGGGCTCACATCGTGATGGACGAGTCGGTGGACGCGGACGTGGCGCAGTCGACCGAGACGCCTCACCTGGCGCGTGCCACGACGAGCACGTCGTTCCAGCTGGAGGTGGACGAGCCCACCGAGTTTCGTCTTCTCGGCACCCTCCACGTCGACAGCCCGCCGGGGCACGTCCGGATCAGCATTCGGGATCAGGGGACGGACGAGTACGTCGTTCGCATGCTCTTCGACGAGCCTGTCGACGATCAGGACGTCGATCTGACCGGGTACCTGGAGCCGGGTGTGTACACGATGAGGCTCGCGGCCACGGCGAGCGTCACCCACGAGACACCGGAGCGATCGTCGATCACGGGCGTCGACGTCATCTTCGAGTACGTCCTACCGAACACCCCCGTCCGAACACTGTCCTGGGGGGGTATCAAGCGGATCCACCAGGGACACGCGGTCGGGTCGCCCGATACGCGCTGACCGGAAGTGCCGCCAGGACCCGATCGGCGCGAATTGAGGCCTCGAGCCCACACGCGGTACAATCCACCGACAGACCTCGCAAACGCGCCCCGCACTCACCCCCGTGGAGGCAAGACAATGAGGTCGTATTGCGCGTCCGCACTCCTGATGTTGCTGATTCCGGCCCCGGCGTTCTCCCAGGACTGCATCGATTTCGGCGACTATCTGCGCTGGACGGGTAGCACGAGCTTGTCAGGGAACCCCAGTGACGTCCTCATCTCGGGCGATCATCTGTTCGTCACCGGCGCATTCGGCTTGCAGGTGTTCGATGTCTCCAGTCCGGAGGATCCGTTCATCGTGGGAACCGGAGCCCCGGGGGGCACTCTCGCAGTGGATGTCTGGGGCACGATCGCATACCTCGCCAAGGGCGACTCGGGTCTCATGCTGGTGGATGTCTCGGATCCGGCGAGTCCTCAGGTCGTCGGCAGCATCGACACCGCCATGTTCATCTGGACCGCGGACGACGTTGCCGTCTCCGGTTCTCACGCCTACGTGGCGAACTACTACTTCGACCTGACCGAGTTGAGCTACTCGTACAGCCTGCAGGTGATCGACGTCACGAATCCGGAGGATCCACAGATCGTCGGAAGCGTGGACACGCCCCGTGGGGCCACGCGGGTCACGGTCTCGGGCAATCACGCTTACCTGGCCGACGGCACGGGGCTGCAGATCGTCGACATCACCGACCCGACGGCCCCACAGCTCGCGGGCACCGCGGATACGCCGGGACTGGCCGTCGACGTGGCTGTCTCCGGCTCCGCCTCCCATGCCTACGTCGCGGACTCGGAGTCCGGGCTACAGGTCGTCGACGTTGCGGACCCCGTGAACCCGGTGATCGTCTCCGGCGTGGACACGCCATGGCCACTTGCCGTCAGCAGGGTCGCCGTATCAGGTAGCCGCGCCTTCGTGACGGAGGACTTCACCGGCTCCGGACTGGAGATCGGCGGACTGAAGGTGATCGACGTCGCGGATCCGGCGTCTCCGAACATCATCGGCAGCGTGGGCATGCTCGGAGTCGGGACCGGCGTGACCGTGGCGGGGAGCAGCGCCTTCATCGCAGCGGCGTCCGACCCGTACTTCGACGCCAGTCTGCAGATAATCGACATCACGAGCCCCGAGAGCGTGCCCTTCGTCGGAGTCCTGAATACGCCAGGAGATGCCACCGACGTGTACGTGTCGGGTGAACGCGCCTACTTGACGGCCAGCCCCACGTACAACGTCACGAGCCTGCAGGTCGTCGACATCTCGTTGCCCCAGAATCCCCAGCTACTCGGCGCCGTGGACATGCCGGGCCTGGCCCGCAACGTCGCGGTCTGGGGTGACCATGCCTACGCGGCCGCGGACTCCGGTCTGTACGTGCTGGATGTGACCGTCTCCACAGACCCCCAGCTCGTGGCACATCTGGATGCGACCGACCAGCTTCGTGACGTGGCGGTCCTCGGCGCCTACGCCTTTCTCGCGGATCGGGACTTCGGCTTTCGGGTGGTCGACGTCTCTGAGCCCGAGGATCCTCAGCTCGCCTTCAGCCTGGCCACACCCGGGTCGGCCAGGGGAGTGGCCGTGCAGGATACGTACGCGTACGTCACGGACGGTGACCATGGCCTGCAGGTGATCGACATTTCGATCCCGGAGTCCCCCTGGATCGCCGGCAACGTGATCACCCCGGGATCGGCTACAGGGGTCGCGGTCTTCGAGTCCCATGCCTACGTCACCGACTCGGTTTCCGGACTGCAGCTCATCGACATCAGCGATCCGGAGCTCCCTCACATCATCAGCGCGGTGGATACGCCGTCGCATGGCGGGCGGGTGGCGCTCTCGAGATTGCATGCCTACGTGTCGGACGGCATCACCGGTCTCCACATCATCGACGTCGCCGTTCCCGAGGCCCCGCTACTCGTGGCCAGCGTGGACATGCCGGGGGCCGCCGGCGGGGTCGCCCTCAGCCCCGAACATGTCCACGTCGCGCAGGCTCACCCGTACTTCGACTCGGGTCTGAGGGTGTTCGCGCGCGACTGCGGAGACCTGAGTGCAACGTCCTCCGAGGTGCCGGCCATGGGGACTCGCCTCCTCACGGCTCATCCCAATCCGTTCAATCCCCGGACGACGATCGGCTTCGTGCTGCCGGAAGCGACCACGGTCAGTCTTCGCGTGTTCGACGTTTCCAGCCGGATGGTACACGTCATTCTGGAGAACGAGGCTGCTCCGGCTGGGCAGCACGAGGTGGTCTGGAATGGCAGGGACGAGTCGGGTCGCCAGCTAGCGTCGGGGACTTACTTCTATCGCCTCGAGGCCGTGGGCTACGCGGAGACCAGGAGCGTGGTGCTCGTGAGGTGAAAGGGAAGCAGCCCGTCGAGAGACACCGCTCGGTTGGTGAGTGATGACCGTGCGCCGGTTCGCTCGAGGATCCCGGATACGACGTGTCGGGAAGTCCGTACGCGTACTACCACGTGACGACGACCGATCACGGTGGCAACGAGGGGGAGGCCGCGAGCATCGACGGCGAGCTGCTCTCGTCGGCTGATGATGGGCGGCCGCCGGGAGGCGAGCACGAGTTTACGACGATCCGGCGAGCTACTGGGTCTCGGTCCTGAAGTTCATCGTTCCGCTCGCATCGTGAAACGTGAGACCGATCGTCCACACGCCGGCCACTCCCTCGGCACTCATCTCACTGCCGCTGGCCTTGAGAGCGCTCGAGTAGACCTGCGTACCGTCGGCGTCGAGCAGCGTCATGGATGCGGTGCCTCCCGACAGGGCCGAGGAGTGATCGATGGATACGCGCGAGCCGGCACTCTGCCACGTGTATGACAGGATCGTGCTCACGTTCGTCGCGTCGGTGACCTGGAACTGAAACGTCCCGGGCTCGTTCACGATCTCCGGCTCGAACTGATCGAGCGAGCTGGTCGTGGTGTCGCCGGAGCAGCCGGCCACCAGCAGGGCGGCCGCGAGGGTCGCGAGGAGTTTTCGCATGGTTCCCATCCCTCGTGGGGGGTAATGGCGTTCGTTCTCCCCCTTTCGGCAGGTTGCCCACCGTTTCCGAGGACTGAATCGCCCGATGGCGGACGACGGCCGACGTGGGTCCTGATGGCGCAGCGCACCCGTCCATCGTGAGGCAGCGGCTGCCCGATGACGAACCCTAACGCGGTCACGCGCTCCAGAGCGTAGGGGGACTTCCTGTTTGGAATGGCGTTCGGTTGATCCGGTGTGGGGTGGTGAGGTGCAGCCTCTCGCCCGTCATCTTCACCGTGATCCATTGAGGTCCACCCGAGCGTGACGGAGCCTCGGGCAGTTGCGGCGCATCGATTGGCGGAAGCACTGACGCCAACTTCGGTGGCGCGTCACAGGACCTCTTCGTCTATCTCGTCCTCGTCCTTGTCGATCCCGGGAGGCTGGGCCGCCTCCCGGCCGTTCCGGGGCACGGCATCGCGGAGCTCCGGTGCGGGCGCGTCGGATGGACTGGCCGGCTCGATGCCCGGGTTCCGACCCGGGCCGGGCGCGTCGCCCGCGGGAGCCGCGCTCAGGGGCGGACCCGTGCGCAGCTGATCGATGCCCGGACCGGGACGCGGGCCGACCACCTGGGGGAGGACGGGCCTCCCGCCGACTCCACGGAGGAGGTCGTTGAAGCGTCCGGCCTGCTCCTCCAGATCGGCTTCGAGGGGATCGTACTCCTGTGTTGGTGGTTCCTCGGCCGCCGTGGACGGGGCCTGCTCACTTCTGATCCGCTCGTGGTACTCCCGCGCCAGTTCATCGGGGTCCGTGCCTCCCATCATCTGTGCCCATACGCCGAAGCCGTAACCTCCACCGTTCAACCAGTCGTACTGACGATGCCAGCTGAGATTCGGATCCTCGGGAAGATCCCTGGGGTCGGTTCCCAGCGGATCGACCCGCGAGAGAGGATTCTGGAAGAACGCCTGGTAGGGATTGATGCTTTGCGGCTCGCGCAGTCCCAGAGGATCGCGTGAGATGAACCGGGCGCAGATCGGATCGTAGTACCGCGCCCGCATGGAGTAGAGATGGCCGTCGCGCACCACCCCGTACCGCCCGTGGAACGTGAAGGGGCTGTCCGACGCGCCGCTCTCGGCGAGGAGCCTGCCGAGGGCGTCGTAGGCGTAGCTGTCCGTGATCGCGCCCGTGCCGTCGGTGAGGAAGATCGTCGAGCCCACCTCGTCGAAGTGGTGGAAGCGCGGCGAGTCGTCCCCGGCGTCGATCGTGTGCAAGAGGAGGCCGCCGGGTGTGTGGACGCAGTACGTGCGATCCACGGAACCGCGGGCGACACCTCCGTCACGGATCACCGAGATCGCGGGCAGACCGAGTGCGTAGTTCCAGACGAACCCCTGCGTCTCGGGCCCCTCGGAACGCGTGAGCACGTTGCCGAACGCGTCCCGGGTGAACCCGACCGGGGTCACCCCGTCGGAGTAGCTCTCGAGGCGTGAGGCCAGGTCCCAGGCGTACGTGTGCGTCCCGTCGTCGAGGAGACGCCCCATGTCGTCGTAGCTCGCGCCCACGACCTGGTTAGCCGGGTCGTACTCGTACTCGGTCAGTCCGAGTGCCGGTGTGGCGTGGAGCGGCACGTTCCGCACGGCCCCGGTGATGAGCCCCCGCGCATCCCGGGTGAGCGCGATCGACGAGAGCCCCGGTCCCTCGGTCGTCGCGATCAGGAGGTCCCGCTCGTCGTACGTGAACGCGGTCGTGACCCCGTTGGGTCGCTCGATCGAGGTGAGCCGCCGGTCGGAGTCGTAGGTGAGCGTCGTCATGCCCACCCAGTCGGTCACCGTGACCGGGAGCCCCCGGGCATCGTAGCCGTAGGTCACGACCTTGCCCGGGGCCAGGGTCAGCACCTCGAGCCGGCCGTCGGCGTCGTAGGTCATCGAGAGCCCGTTGCAATCGGTCAGTCGGTCGGCGGCGTCGTAGGCGAAGCTCGTGCCCGTGGCGGTGAGGAGCCGATCGTCGGCGTCGTAGCCGTACGCGAGCAGCGTGCCGTCGGAGTAGCTCCGCAGCACGAGGCGGCCCGCGGCGTCGTAGGTGAAGTTCACGACGCCGAGCCCGCCGGGGAGTGTGATCTCGCTGACCCGGCTCCGGTCGTCGTAGGTGTAGAAGTACTGGTTCCCGAGGGGATCACTCTCGGACGTCACGCGCCCGTGCGCATCGGCCGGGTTCTGCCACAGGAAGCCGCGCGGATCGGTGACGCTCGCCACCTGCATGAGCCCGTTCCGATCGTAGCTGGCCAGGATCCCCGGTGCGGCCAGCGCGACCTCGGAGATCCTCTCGTTGCCGTCGCGGGTGACGTTGGTGGTCGCCGCCACGGGGTCCGTCACGCGCACGATGCGGCCCAGTGCGTCGTACGTGTAGCCCACAACATCCCCCAGCGGTGACTGCACCTCCGTGAGCCGACCCAGGGCGTCGCTCGTGAACGTCCACGTGTCGGCCAGGGGGGAGCGGATCGATGTCGGCACTCCCTCGGCGTCGTACGTGTAGATCCAGATCCCACCCGCCTCGTCCGTCAGCGAGGTGAGCCGACCCCGCGCGTCGTAGTCGAAGCTCACGACATCGCCCACCGGGTCGGTGATCGTCGCGATCCGTCGGAGGCCGTCTCGGGTGGCAGCGGTCACCAGGCCCAGGGGATCGGTCACCGCCGTCAGGTCGTCGTTGAGGTCATACCCGAAGAGCGCCGAATGTCCGAGAGGGTCGGTGTGCATCCGTAGGTTGTCGTTGTCGTCGTAGGCGAAACCGGTGACGTGCCCGTTCTCGTCGGTGACGCTGGTGACGTTGTCGCTCGGGTCGTAGCCGATCGCGACCGTCACGCCGCCGGGACGGGTGATGAGAATCGGGCGCTTGGCCGCGTCGTAGCCATGGGCCGTCGTGTTGCCGGATGGATCGGTGGCCGAGAGGAGCGTGGCGTCGGCGTCGTAGACGTACGTCCAGACGCCCCCGTCCGGGTTCGTCACGGTCAGCGCCTGCCCCGCCGGGTTCCGGGTGTAGCTCCAGGTGTTCGCCTCGCGATCGGTGAACGAGACCACGTTGCCCGCCGCATCGTAGGTGATCGCGGCCGCCGCGCCGGTGGGGTAGTCGATGCCGGTGAGCACGTGGAACGTGAATCCGTCCTGGACCTGCGGGGTGTAGGTATAGGTGAACGTGTTCCCGAGGTTGTCCGTCCGGCTCGTGACGTAGCCCGACATGGGGTCATGCGTGAGCGAGCTCGTGTCGCCCAGGCGGTCTGTCGTCGATATCCGCCGGTGAAAGCCGTCGTAGGCGTAGTGGACCGTGTTTCCGGCCTCGTCCACGAAGCCCACGAGGCGACGCTCCGGGTTGAAGAGGTGGCTTCGCGGATTCCCCAGGGGATCGGTGATCGTCGTCGCGCCGGGCCCGTACGCGAAGCTCGTCACGTTGAGCTCGCCGTCGGCCTGGGCCAGCACGCGACCGTTCGGGAGGTAGGCGTTCTGGATCGGCACGTTGCCCACGGGCTCGGTGATCGCGAGAATGCGGCTGGCGCCGTCGTACGCGTACTGGGTCGTCTTCGCATCGGGGTCCGTGACCGTGGTCAGGTCCCTGCCCGTGTAGCCGTACTGCACCGTCCGACCACTCTGGTCGGTGACCGACACGATGCGGGGCGCGGCCCCGCTCACCACGTAGCCGAAGCTCAGGGTTCGCCCCACGCCATCGTCGATCAGGGCCAGCGTGCCGTCGGGGTTGTAGGTGAGCGTATGTGTGTTGCCGCTCCGGTCTCGCACCCGCTCCAGCGGGCTCTGCTCCTGATCGGCCAGGGAGGCGAACTCGAACGTGAACATCAGGCGATTGACCGGATCCATCATCTCGAGCGTCGTGCCACTCTCGACCAGCTGAAACGGTGTGCCCCGGAAGGTGGTGAACCCCAGCGGGGCCGGCACCATCTGCCAGTCGGGACCCACCTTCTCGAAGAAGATCACCATCCCGCGCTGGTAGTAGATCGCGACCCGGGTGGCGCCGAGTCGCAAGAGTGCATACTGATGGTTGTGCACCCAGTTCGCGCCCACGGGGCTGGATCCTGGAGCGTAGAAGCCCCAGAACGCGGCCGACTGGCCCACGAACGACCCGTGGTGGCGCGCGAAGCGGAGGGGAAGGTGGCCGCCGAGATCGAGGTCGGTGGCCCACGTGACGTACTCACCCAGCGATGTCACCACCGGATCGCTCGCTGCCGGTGGCGGAGACGGCTCGTTCGAGAGGGTCCGGAGCTCACCGAGCTCACCGAGCTCGAGCGCGCCGAGTTCGCCAAGCTCGTCGAGTTCACCGAGCGCGCCGACGTCGGAGCCGTTCGACCCACTCGACGGGAGCAGATCCGGATACCGGTACAGCTCCCCGGAAGTGGGCGGTGGGCGAACCTCTGCCGTCGTCGAGCAGTCGACCGCCGCCCCCCGGTCGTCGGTCACGGTCAACGTGACGACGTAGCTGTTCGGCGTCGTGTAGACGTGAGTCGGCGTCGGACCGCTTCCCATCGCGCCATCGCCGAAGTCCCAGTCGTAGCCGGCGATGCTTCCATCGGAATCGAAAGAGCCCGTGCCGTCGAACGTGATCGGCTCGTCGACCACGCCGCCGTAGGGCCCACCCGCGTCGCACACCGGAGGTGAGTTCGACGTCGTGTCGCACTCGGTGGAGATCGTCAGCTCCACGGCCCAGCGGTCTCCGAACCCGAGGTCGTTCAGGTCGGTCCAGCTGCCGTGCTCCCCGCTCAGGTTGACGTACGCATTGCCCGGGATCCCCGTTACGCCCTCGCGTCCGATCGACCAGTCCGCGGGAACGGTTCCGTTCACGTAGATCACCCCGACATACAGACGCTCGCCCTCGGTCACCTCGCACGGGCATCCCGCGCTGACGAAGGAGACGTACTCGTGAACGACCGGACCTGCCTCGGGGATCGTGACGTCGAGAACCTTGGCGCACTCGCTACCGCAGGCGTCGTCGGGGATGCCACCTGCATCGCGCCAGAGGTAGAGATGGTATTGATCGCCGGGGTCGGCCTGCTCGAACCGGATGCGGGTTGCGGTCACGACTCCGGCCGAGCACGCCTCGACCGCGAAGGCCATCCCGATGAGGTTCTGCGGGGTGCGGGCCGGGAACTCGGCGGGGACGCAATCACCCTGGACGAAGCTGCCCTCCAGACCCAGCGATGCACCCGTGGGAACCGCTCCCTGATCGGAGACGCACCCGGGTGAAGACCCCGACGCGCGGGCCGCCTCGCCCCGGGAATCGACGCCGGTAGGCGGTGTGGTGCGAACGGTCGCTCGCTCGGCGTCTGCCGGCAGGGAGGTCAGGAGCGCGGCCAGGAGCGCAACCATGCCGGGGTATGACATGCCTGACTTCCTGAAGACGGCCACGCTGTTGGACATCGACGCTCCACGGTTGCACGTTCGGCACGCCTGAATCCTGGCTCACGGCCTCAATGGTGTCATACAAGCACGGGATGGGTGTACTGGAAACCGGGGAGAACGCGCGGCGAAGGCGGATGAGCCCGATCCGGCTGCAGATGAGACGTCCGCCCCCTCGTCCCGATCGATGGTTTCGGTTAGAATTCATCCTGGAGTGCGGCTCACGCGGAGGCTCGAAGGATGATGCGCCAGACACGAAACCCCGGTGTGACGAGAGGCTCGACGGCGGCGCTGGGCGTCGCGCTGGCCCTGGCACTCACCCTCACGCCCCTCGCCGCCGCCGAGCTCTCGTATGTCTACGACGAGATCGGACGACTCACCACCGTCGTCCACGGCGACTCGCTGACCGTCTCCTACGAGTACGACGCGAACGGAAACATCCTGTCGGTGGCCGTGGAGTCGGGGATGCTGGACGTGGGAGAGAGCGAGCCACCCGCATTGCCGACGACGTTCGGGCTCGGGCATCCACCGGAGAATCCCGTGAGGCATTCGACGCGGATCCCGTTTCAGCTCGCCGGGGCCCGGAAGGTGACGCTCGACGTCTACGACGCCGTGGGGCGCCGCGTCCGGCGGCTCGTGGAGGGCCCCATGCCCGCCGGCTTCCACGATGCGAGCTGGGATGGACTCACGGACGGGGGGGCGACGGCGGCGCCGGGGGTTTATCTCTACCGCATCGTTGCCGGCTCCTACACCGCGACCCGGAAGCTCGTCCTCGTCCGGTAACCTGCCTTCATGCCTCGACACACGAGACGATCAGTGATCGACGACGAGTCTCCGGGTCTCGCTGGAGCCACCGGCCTCGAGGCGGTAGAAGTAGGTGCCCGTCGCGACACGCCGTCCGGACTGATCCCGGCCGCGCCAGACACACGCGTGCTGACGACCGCTCGCCACGAACCCGTTCAACAAACTCCGGACGCGGCGCCCGCTGCCATCGTAGACGTCCAGTCGAACGTACGTGTCCACGGAGACCGAGAACGTGATCCGTGTGCCGGGTCGGAACGGGTTCGGCGCGTTCTGAGCGAGGGAAAGTCGCACGTTCGGAACGAAGCTCGGCCCGATGACTGCCAGGAGATCCGAGCGCGGCCACTCCACGACGGAGAAGCGATACTGCTGATCGACCCCCCTGTCCGATTGGCGCAGCTCCACCGACGACGGGCCCACGAGCTGGATCCCGATCGACCCGTGAGGGAAGTCATCGGTGCCCTCGCAGCGTGCGGTTTCCCCCATGATCGACGTCGAGTCCACTGGCACCGGGACGATCGAGTCCGTCCAGATGTCTTCCCCCGCTCCTGCATCCGTCCAGCGCGTGCCCGACAGGTGCTGGACGGTCATGCGATCGTTCGACACGATCCAGGCCACGGTCGTGATGGAGCTCGGGTCCGGCACGGTGCTCGGAAGCTGAAAGCGGATCGTGTCGACGTCCGAGAGCCACACCTCGGCGCCCTGCTCATCCACTCGAGAGCCGCCGCTCCGGTGCTGAGCATGAAGGAACGTCCGTGCAGGGGCGAAGGGCGTGGGAAGAACCTCGTCCTCGACGTCACCGGCCGAGTCGTAGACGTGCTCGACTCGTTGCATGGACCAGTTCTCGCCCGTGAGCTCGATGACGGCGTAGGAGACGGTCGCCTCGAACCCCGTGCCGCCTCGCGTGAGTACGGGCTCGTCCCAATCGGGATCCCAGGCCGCCGTACACATCGCCTGATGAACGCCGTCGGGCGTGGAGTGGCTCGAGGCCTGGCCCGTGATGAACACGACGACGTCGTCGTGATCGAGGATCCCGGATGTGGCGTCCCCCCGAGCTTCATCGGCCCAGACGGGATCGAACGAGACGAAGCCCGTCCCGCGAACCTCGACGGCATTCGCGCCGGACGACTCTCCCTGGTACTCGACGAGCTCCCACGTGATCCGTGTGTCGCCCTGGTCGGAGTACCGGCTGAACGTGAAGTGAGTATCGAGGCTGCCGGCTTCGGAGATCCAGACCATCCATCGGTCCGCATCCTGGCGTCCGCCGCCGCTCGTCGCTCCCATGCCCGTGAGTCGGGTGCCGGTGATGCGGACGAACGCAGGGCCCACGGGAGGCACGTAGTCGAGCGCGGCCGCAGTCATCGACACGTCGGTGCTACCGTGTTCGATCACGGTCGTTCCGCGTTGCACGGAGAAGTCGCTGGACGCCGTAGCGCCGGTGGCAGCGAGCGTGAGGCCGAGGACGAGTGCGGGCACGCTGCCGGCCAGCCACGAGCTCGTACCCATCCTCCGCAGGGTCTCCCGGGTCCGTGTGATGAGATCGGCGTGCATCGATCGTCTCCCGAGAGCGGGGGCCCGCTGCCGGCATGTGTCAGGTACGAGTCTAAGGCATCTGGAGTGAGGCGAGATTCGCCGCGCCGACATTGAATGCTGATCACCAGGAGCGTGGTCGCTGCCAACCACGGGCTCGAGGGGCCTCTCCGCACCGTTGCCTGAAACGGCGCTCGGCTCATCGTCGTGGCCCGCTGACAGGTAAGGAACGGCCAGCTGGTCGGCGGAGCCGAGCCCAGCGGCCCGCCTGGATGTGCCTGCAGGACACGGGCCCCTCTCGCGGTGTCCTGGAGGCTCGATCCCGACGAGAGCGCCTTCATGCACCGCGCGAGGCGGAAGACCGCACATGGCGTTGCCGAACGTCGTGCGCTCCGCTACGGTACACTCTGGCCCAGGGTCCGAGGGGAAGGCACTCCGGCCCGTGCAGAGCGTCGATGTGGCTCCCGCGTCGCGGAGCCACCGGTCATGTACCCCGACCTGGAGGCGCCCGTTGACCCGAGTGCTCATCGTCGCGTCGCTTGCGGTGCTGCCGGCCACCTCTGCCGCCTGGGACGAGATCCAGCGCCAGCAGGTGAACGACGAAGCCGAGATGTTCGCCTCGCACTGCTACGAGGAGATGTGGAACGAGGTCGCCGACGATGTGTACCTCGAGGGTGCGCTCGTCCAGGCAATCTCGTGGTGGGGGTTCTCCTACCACGATCGTGACCGGCTCGACTTCTACATCCGGTTCTACGAGCGCACGGCGGAGGGAGCACCCGGAGCACTGGTCTACGAGCACCTGGCCGTGGACGTACCGGGTGAGGTCCGTCCCCCGTGGGGTCGGGAGTATCTCGCCGAGATCCCTCCGTTCCTGGCCAACGGCGACTACATGCTCAGCATCGTGGAGTACTGCCGAGACTACTACTTTCGCTGGCGGACCGGCGATGGCAACGACGTGACGATCTGGATCCGTGGTGATCTCGATGGGGTTTCGCAGGGAGAGTGGACGAGTGGCGATCACCCCTGGATCGGCCTCGACGGGATCGACATGTCGTTCGTCCTGTGGGGCGAGCTACCGGCGACGCCGACCGAGGGCGTGAGCTGGTCGCGCATCAAGTCGACATATCGCGGATCGAGGCTCTCGAGCGGCCAGCGATGACGGAGTCGTCTCGAAGCAGCTCGCGGTATGATGCGTCAACGGTCGAGCACCAGGCGGCGAGTCGAAGGATCCCTCCCGGCGAGCCGCAGGAAGTAGATACCCGCGGGTAGCGGGCGACCGTCAGCGGTCCGACCATCCCACGTCAGCTCGTGTCTCCCGGGACGAAACACACCGGAAGCGAGCGTGCGCACTCGGCGCCCGGATACGTCGTGGACGTCGAGTCGGATGTCGGCAGCACTCGAGAGCTCGTAGACGATACGGGTGTGATCACGAGCGGGATTGGGAACGATCGGAAGAAGCGCGGAGTGAACCGCCGTCGGGGCGTTGTCCTCGACGTCCAGTCCCGTGAACTGGCGATACCTCACGAACATCGCCGACATCGTCTCGCCGTCTCTGAGATCCGCCCAGATGGCGTACGGCGTTCCATCCGGATCCAGCGTGATGGCCGGAAACCGCGCGTCCAGATCCCCGAGATCGGTCACGAACTCGCTCTCGCTCCAGTTGATCCCTCCATCCGTCGAGTACGACAGCATCAGATCGGACTTCTCGTCACCGGGGACGCCATCCCGCTCGTCTTTCCAGAGCAGCCACAGGACATCGTTCGAGGGGTCGTGGGCCCACCAGGAGAAACGGCTCGGCTCGTCGGCCAGGGCGACCTCGGAGCTCCAGGTGAAGCCCAGGTTCATCGAACGCTGGTACGTCGCCATGCCCACCGGACCATCTTCCTGAGTGTAGGCGAGGTGGATGACACCGTGGGTGTCGACGGTGGCGGTGGGATCCAGCTCGTTGGCGCCCGGGAGTGTCGGGACCCGGTGCTCGAGGAAGGTGAGTCCGCCATCCGACGAAACGGCGACGTATACGTTTCCGTCACTCGTATCAGGAGGCCGGATGTCACGCCAGGGAACGGCCACGATGTCCCCGGTGGTGCCCTGGACGCTGAACCGCGGCCACGCGGCATGCATGTCGGCTCCGACGGGGCTGATCTGCCGGGGTGGCGGGAATGGCGCGCCACCAGGCTCGGATCGCGTGTAGTACACGCTCGGTGCGACCCCGTCCTCGCCGATGTGCCAGGCCACGTGGACACGACTTAGGACATCGACGGAGATGCTCGCGGTCTCGGCATCGAAGGGCATGGTGCCGCTCACGTCAGTCGGAGCGGGATCCCAGCCGGCTCCAGGGATGAATCGCCGGTAGTAGACGTGAGTCGGATCACCGGAGACACCGTTGACCCAGGCGACGTGCAGGTGACCGTCGGGGCCGACGGCGATGTTCGGTCCGTGGGCGATCAGTGACCCGATGGAGAGCTGAAGGGCGTCGCTCCATCGGAGCCCGCCATCCTCCGAGCGTGTGTAGAAGATGCGATAGTCGTCTGCGGTGTGGTACACGACATGGATCACACCGCTTGCATCGACGGCGATCATGCGACCCACGCCGCCGCTGGCGTTCAGAGAGGAATCGGTGACGGGCATCTCCGGCCCCCAGTAGGGGCTGACTCCGTGCGGTTCCGCGGCCCGCCCCGCATCGGTTCCAAGCCACAAGCCCGCCGAACACAGGACGAGCGCGGTGCCGCGGCCCGTAGGACGAAACGTGAGTCTCTCCAGCATGGCGATCTCCTCCGACCGGCGGGACACGATCTCCGGGAGCCACCTCTGACCGAGGTGCTTTCCATCTGGACATGCGAGAATCTGCTTCGAATGTGCAACGAGCCAGCGCGCGGGGCGTTTTCGGCGGTATCTGAGCGGACCCGGGTGTGAGACGGCCTGTCTGCCGCGGGGCCGAGGTCCGTCCAGTTGTCCATCGTCTACTCGTAGACGCTGCCCGTCGAAGTCTGAGATCCTCGTACTGGAGGGTCGAGCGAGCTGCCGGAGCCGAACCGGGGGGATCACCGGTGGCGGCGCCGTTCCGCCGTGGACGATCGGTCCCACATCGGACCCGGGGGCGTCTCTGGCGAGCGGCCTCGAAGACCGCGCAAGGAGGTGTCGGGATGAGCGGGGACGTCGAGCGGATGCAAGCCGCCTTCATCGGCGTGTTCCAGACGATGACGGAGGGCGTCGCCGGGCGATCCGTGTTCCGCAACGAGGGCGTGTTCTCCGCCACGACGCGTTCGCCCATTCCTCTGTTCAACCCGATCCTGATCGAGCATTCCGATGCGACGCCGGACGGATTCCGGATTGCCGTCCGGAACTCGGCCGATCAGGGCGTGCGCGTGTCTGCACTGCTCCGATCGGGTGTCGACCGTCGATTCGTGGACGTGGCCACCGACCTTGGACTCGAGCAGTCGTCGGAGAGTGCACCGGGCATGGCGTTGAAGACGATCGCGGATTCGACGTCTCCAGCCGGCCTGGAGATCAGGACCTCGGGCGCTGTCCTCTACGACCACCACGTGTCCCTCGTTGCCGCCGGATTCGGCATGCCGCCGTCGCTCGTGGACACGTTCATGTCGCCCGTCATGCAGGCGCGCGCGGACGTGCAGTTCCACGTCGGGTACATCGATGCCGAGCCCGTGGCGACGTCCTTCGGCTTCGTTCACTCGGGAAGCGTGACCGTCTTCAACGTGGCGACCTCGCCCGCATTCCAGCGACGTGGCTTCGGCGCCGCGATGACCATGCAGGCGATCGCCGGGGGCGTGCGGTCGGGGTGCGACGTCGCCTATCTGCAGTCGACTCCCGCCGGAATCCGGGTGTATGAGCGTCTGGGGTTCCGGGTCGTCGTGACCTACGAGCAGTGGATCACTCCGGTCCAGAGGAGCAGGTAGCCGGGAGGCCTGGTCCGCCCGCGCCGCCGAGAGGTAGGGAGCGTGGGGTCGGCGGCGTGACCCGTTCCGACCCCGAAAGCACGCTGCATCACGGTGTGAAGACGACCCGCTGGACATCCCGGGCACCGGAAGCCGCCACGGCGACGAAGTAGATCCCCGGCGCGGCCCGTGAGCCGCCCGTGGTCGCGCCATCCCACACCACCCGGTGACGTCCGCCCGGGAGCCGCTCCGACGCGGCCAGGCCGGCCACACGCTTGCCCTGCACGTCGAAGACGTCGATGGAGACGTCCGCGGGCGTCGCGAGGTCGAACACGACCTCGGCCGAGACGGAGAACGGGTTGGGCATGGCACCGCGTACCCGCAGCGACGCGACCCCGACGTCCGCCGGGGGAACTCCCACCACGGCTTCGGGGATGAACAGGATGCCTGCCGGCTGCAGCACGCCGCCGGAGCCGGGAGGCCCACCGGCACCCGACATGACGAAGTCGTCGACGTAGGCCCCGGTCGCACCGTCGTACCGCTTCACGGAGTTCGTGTTCCGCGACGCCACGTAGAGGTTCTCGTCCGGACCGAAGGCGAGCCCGTGGGGATTGGCGAGCCCGCCGCTGGCAGGCGCCACGAAGACGTCGATGAACTCACCGGTCAGGGCGTCGAACCGGAGGACGCTGTTGGCGGTGCCGTTCGACACGTAGAGGTACCCGTCGTGGAAGATCAGACCCTGTCCCGCGCCGAGGCCGCCTGCGCCGTCGGAGACGAAGCTTCCGAGGCTCGCTCCGGTCGTTCGGTCCACCATCTGGATCGTGTTCCCGCGGGTGCCGTTGCCGACGATGTAGATGTTCCCGTCGGGGCCGTACTCCATGTACTTCGGCGAGGTCATACCCGTCGGTGCGAGCGAGGCGAACGTGCCCAGGTACGCGCCGGTGTCACCGTCGTAGCGCCGGATGTCCCGTGTCACGTTGTCGAGAAGGAGCAGATCGCCGGCGTCGTCCCAGAGAAGGTCGACGAAGACCTGTGCTCCCTCGAGCCGACCGTCGATGAAGTTGTCGACGAGTCGTCCGGTGGTGAGGCTCATGCGCTGGATCACCGTGAGGGACGGCATGTACACGTCCCCCTCGGGTCCGACCCGGAACTGGTGCACCCAGGAGGCGCCGGACCACAGGTCGCCGCGGTACTCGCCCGTCGTGCCGTCGAAGAAGCGTGGGCGGTTCGTGAGGTCCGAGGTCATGCCGGAGACGAGGAGGTCTCCCGGGCTGGCGAAGACCTGGCACTGATCGAGCACGAGATCCTCGTTCAGGTCGACCTCGTCACCGGCCAGGATCTCGTCGACGTCATCGAGGAGGTCGCCGTCGCAGTCGACGAGGACCTCCGGTCGCGACGGACCGATCAGGTCGTCCGAGAACACGAAGAGAGTGTTCAGCATGCGATCGACCTGTCCCGGGGTGAACGCGTTCCGGTAGAGATAGCCCGCGTGCCCAGGAGGCCAGCCCGCCTCCATGTAGAGGTCCGTGCGCGGCGCGTAGGGAGGGTCTCCGACGCACGGGCCGGGGTCGTCCGCGAAGTAGAACCCCGTCGCCGTCGTGTTGCCCGCGTGTACCGCCGGCGAGGCGGGGGTGTCACAGACGCGATCGCCCGCGGTCGCGCAGTTGGACCCGTCGACGCATTCCAGTCCGTGCTGCGTCTCGTAGGGATGCCAGAGCCAGAACAGGTGTCCCATCTCGTGTGGGGGAAAGGGCGGGTTGTAGGGCAGCCCGACGACATCGCCGTAGATGTGCCCGCGGGGGCTCGTGACGGAGGTGTACCCCCGCGCCTGGAAGTCGTCGAAGAGGAGCTGATCGGAGAAGAAGATGTTTGCGACGCCGGGTGTCTCGAAGGTGTTCATCAGTGCGTGAGCCTCGGCGATGGTATTGAGCGTGTACCAGTCGTCGTTGTTGACGTAGCGGATCACGGGCCGCGCCACGAATACGAACGGCGTGTCGCGGAAGCCGTGGTTGAGGTCACGCATCATGTCGTGGAAGAGCTCGACGTCCGTGACGCCGCCGGTCCCGTCCGAGCGGCGAAGGATGAAGAACTGGAGCACGATTCGATGCGGTCCCTCGCCGCGGGCATGCGATGCCGCCGCGGCATCCGCCAGACTCGCCTCCGCCTGCTCGTCGAATCGAAGCATGCACGAGGGACCGGACGTCGCACCGTGACCGTGCTCCGCCGGCAGGGCGTCCGGCGCACCGGCCGCCACCGAGATCACCGCGAGTGACGAGGCCGCCGTCACGGCACGCAACGACGACGTGAACGAGTTCGACATGACGCTCTCCCCCGGGCCGAGGTTGAATCGCGCGGGCACCGGTCGGGGGTGAGGTGGGAGTCACACCCCCGGTGCCGACGATTCCCTCTAGTCTCCGGCGAGGGGGATGTGGACGGTCCAGCGAGAGAAAGATGCGGTGGTCAGTCGCGATCGATCACCGACCGGATGCCGGCCGCCCGGTCATGATCTCCACGTCTCTCGTAGATCGTGGCGATCTTGCCTCCGGTGAACACGAAGAGCGGCAGCACGCGCGGCTCCGCTCGCTCGATGGCCGTCCGGAACGCGTCGGCGGTCCCGGCGTGCAGCCCCTCGTCGCGAACGCGGGACGCGACGGACTGGAGCTCGGCCCGATGATCGGGGTGGCGCTGCGAGAGATCGTGACACCGGTTGACGATCGCCAGGATGTAGAAGTGGAGCGCCTCGTCGTGGCGACCGCGATGGAAGAAGGTGTTCGCGAGCTGCCCGTAGCTGGCGGGAAGCCGCCAGTCCATCGCGCCGTCACGCAGCTCGATCGCCTCCCGCAGCACCACCTCCGCCTCGGCCTGCCGGCCCAGCGCCGAGAGGACCTCTCCGTGACGTTGCGTCGCGGTGATTAGCCCGGGATGCCCGGGTGGAAGCGCGCGGAAGACCTCACGCGAACGGGCCAGGTAGCTCACCGAGCGCTCCCACGCGACCGTTCGCGAGAGGAGATCTCCGTACTCGAGGAGGGTCCGGGCGAGCGCCTCGGTCGGCTGATCCGGATACCGATCGAACATCTCGATCGCGGTCTCGAACGACTCGATCGCGGGCTCGAGCCCCGCGAGCTCTCGCGGCTCGTTCGGAGGCGAGGGATTTGTCAGCTGGAGGCACCGTGCCCGCGCGAATCCCAGGGCGCCCCAGGTCTCGGCCACCTGGAGACTGGGATCGCCGACCACCGACGCGAAGTGACCCCGCGCCTCCTCGAGATCGTCGAGCCCGCCGCAGTCCCTGGTCACCACCCGGGCGAGTCCGCGAACGTGGAGGAGTCGCGCATAGCGCGCGTCCCGCGGCGAACGGAGCGTCTCCCGGAGCGACAGCGCGCGATCGGCCTCGGTGAGGGCCTTCGTCCAGCGGTGGCTGCTGGCGTAGCGAAGCGCGAGTCGTTCCCGCACCCGCAGCTCGATGTCGGGCTCGGCCGATAGCTCCTCGGTCGCACGCGCGGACGCGTAGTCGAGCTCGTCGATCGGCTCCCCGTCGGGACCCATGCCGGGCGAGAGGGTGGACTCCAGGAACACCTCGACGCGGGAGGCTCGCAATGCGTTTCGCTCCGCCGACCGGTAGAGCACCGTCATCGTCACGCCGAAGGCGATGACGACGAGCGACAGGACCGACATGACCGACGCCGCCACGGGATGCCGCCGCATGACGCGGCGCATCGACGACAAGACGGATGTCGTCTCCGCCTCGACCGGCTCTCCGGCCAGAACCCGGTCCAGGTCGCGGGCGAACGCGTCGATCGAGGGGTAGCGATCGTCGGACGACTTGGCCAGGGCCTTGCGGATCACCGCGTCGAGGGATCTCGTGACCCCGTGGTTGCGCTCGCTCGCGCGGCGCGGATCCTCGAGCGTGATGGCATGAACCGCCGACGCGAGCGAGGTCCCCAGGGGGTACGGCAGCTCGCCGGTCAGCATCTCGTGCAGAAGTACCGCGAGCGAGTAGAGATCGCTCCGTGCGTCCACACCCGTGGCGTCGCCGACGAACTGCTCGGGTGCGGCATACGCGATGGTCCCCATGAACGAGCCGGGGCGAGAGGCCGACACCGAGAGGCTGGACAGCGACGCGGCATCTGCATCCAGCTTGGCCAGACCGAAGTCGAGAATGCGTGCCCGGCCCGCGGCGTCGACGAGCACGTTCGATGGTTTGAGATCGCGGTGAATGACGCCGCGCTGGTGCGCGTGGAGGAGGGCGTCGCAGACCTGCCGGCAGAGTCGCACGATCTCGTCCACCGACCGCCGGGCACCACCGTTGGCCGCCCACTCCGAGAGCGGCTCTCCCGCGATCCAGTCCATGACGAGGAAGCGCTGGCCGCCCTCGTAGATCACGTCGACCACGCCCACGATACCGTCGTGACGGAGCGCTCGCGCCGCCTCGATCTCCCGCTCGAAGCGAACACGACTCTGCTCGGACGCGAACGCGCCATGCAGGAGACGCTTGACGGCCACCGTACGGTTCCCGGTCCGGCCGCGGTACACGACACCCTGTCCGCCGCGACCGACCTCGTCGTCCAGCGTGTAGTCGCCGATCCGCCCGAGGGGCGCGCTCTGCTCCACCGCACGGATCCGATCGAACCAGGCGTCGTCGTCGGTCGGGAAGCCGAGGCGGCCCAGCTCCGGGGCGCGTGGTGTCATTGCCAGGCCTCTTCCTGCTCGATCTGGTCGGCCACGAGCTGCTTCAGACGGTCCCGTACGCGCTGCTTGGCCTTCTGGATCGCGTCCACCGAGAGCCCCGTCGCGTCCGCGACCGACGCCGTCGACTCACCCGCGAGGAGGCGCCTGAACGCCTCCACGGACCTCGCATCGAAGGTGCGCTCCACCGTGCGCAACGCCAGGCGGAGGTGATGATCCACCCACTCCTCGTGCCACGTGGCGTCGGGGTCGTCGGTCGACTCGAGCCCCGTGAGGAGCTCCTCGGGAAGCTCTAGCACCTCGCGGCTCCGATATGGACGGGCCCGATGGCGCTGAATGGCATTCCCGACCACGCGGCCGAGGTAGCTGCGGAAACGGCCCCGCTCGGGCTGGTAGCGAAAGGTCCGGAACGCCCGCAGGAGATTGAAGAGCACGATCTGTCGAACGTCCTCGGCGTCGGCCAGGTCGAGCCCTCGCTTGCATCCGTAGCGGACGATGAGGCCGCCGTAGCGCTCGTCGAACCGCCGCCACGCGTCCTGGTCCTCCGCGTTGCCCAGCCGGCTCAGCAACGTGGGTTGAGTGGTGTGCCACGCCATGGCGTCATCTTACGACATGGCCGGGGCGCGTCGAGCGCCGGGCTCCGTTCGACGAACTCGACGGGCACCACCGTGGCGATTCCGTTCGCTCCAGGTGTCCACCTCGGGCCCGTCGTGCCCTAGGGGCAGATACGGGGTTGTGTCGAACTCGGAAGGAGGAGCTCCGAATGCGTGGTTGCAGGATACTGTGGACAATCCTGGGGGTCCTGACCCTCTGTGTCGTCGGCGAGGTGTTCGCCGCGGACCGGGACATCTACATCGCGAGTCGCGACACCGACTCCATCAAACGCTACGACGGTGACGACGGGTCCTACCTGGGAGACTTCGTGAGTCCCGGAAGTGGCGGACTCGATCAGCCCCAGGAGTGCCTCTTCGGCCCCGGCGACGACCTGTTCGTGACCGGCTTCCAGAACACCCAGGTCCTTCGCTACGACGGCCTGACGGGGGAGTTCATCGGACCGTTCACGTCGGGGTACTCGCTCAGCCTTCCGGCGAAGATGCAGTACGGACCCGACGGTCACATGTACATCAGCCAGTGGGCCGGGTCGGAGAGGGTGGTGCGCTTCGATCGGGAAACGGGGGTCTTCATCGACGAGTTCACCGAGTTCGGCGTGATCAACAACTGCGGCATGGCCTGGGATCCCGACGGCAACATGTATCTCGCCTACTGGGGCTCCGATGGCGAGGACGGCGGTGTCTGGAAGTTCGGTCCCGACGGCTCGGATCTCGGCATGGTCATCGATGCGAACGTGCGTGGCCCCGTCAACCTGTGGTTCGGCCCCGACGACGATCTCTTCGTGCTGGACTGGACCGAGGGGAGCGTGGAGCGATTCGACGGGACGACCCTCGCGTACGAGGGCCGATGGATCACGAACCTGTCCCGCGCGGAGGGGTTCGTCTTCGGTCCCGACGGGCGTCTCTTCATCTGCGACTGGCAGCTCAATCGGGTCGCGCGCTACGAGCCCGACGGCACGTTCCTCGACATCTTCGCCTCCGGCGGCGGCATGCTCCGCCCCAACAGCATCACCTTCGGACCCGATCGCACGGTCTCGGTAGACCAGGCCACCGGCCCCGGTGTCGTCCGACTCGGGACGCCACGACCGAACCCGTTCCGTGGATCGACCCACGTCGAGGTCGTCGTCGATGCGGCGGGGCTCGGTTCGGTGGAGGTCTTCGACGTGGCCGGACGGCGGGTCGCGACTCTCCTCGACGGGGAGCTGGCCGTCGGACTCCATCGACTCGAATGGCACGCGGGCGCGGCCGCGGCCGGTGTCTACTACCTGTCCCTGACCCTCGGCGGCGACGTCGAGACCCGTCGCATTACCCGGCTCGCACCGTCGATCCGGTGAGACCGGGATAGCGGTGCCGGAGTTCGAGCCCCCGCCGGACCACGGCGCGGGGCTCGGGCGCCTCTCCGCCTCTCCCATTCGACTCGGTGTTCGGGCCGTCCGGGAGAGCGCGATCCCGGGCCGACCCGCGAAACCGGAAACCTCCCCACCTCGCGTGCACTTCGAGCGATCCCGGCATTGGATTCCTTGGAGGTCGCGAGGGGCGGGAAGGTGCGTCCAGGACCCCGTGCGTGTCCTGGGTCCCCCGGCCCCCGTGGCGGCTCGCATGCCGTGCGTGGCCCCGACCGACGCTCGGTACGATGCTCGAGGCACAGAGACAGGTGGTGTCGATGGCGGTCATCCTGAGGTCGATCGGTGTCGGGCTACTCCTACTCGTGCCGACGATCACCCTCGCCGTGACCCCGTTCGTCCACGAAACGGTCGACGGTCCACAGGACACCGGGCTCTTCAACTCCATCGCCGTGGAAGCCGACGGCACCATCCACATCAGCTACCACGAGGACACGTACGACGACCTCAAGTACGCCGTCCGGACCGCGGACGGATGGACCATCGAGACCGTCGACGCGGACGGTGTGGTGGGCTACGAGACGTCGATCGTCCTGGATGCGGCGGGCCACCCTCACATCAGCTACTACCGGAGCGGGGACTCGGTCAGGTACGCGACCAAGTCCGCCGGCAGCTGGACGATCGAGGCGATCGAGACCGGGATTGCCTGCCGCGGCACGTCCATCGGGCTCGATTCCGCCGGAGATCCCCACGTCGTCTACGTCGACGCCACCGCCGGCGCGCTCGATCACGCAACGCGAACCGATGGCGTCTGGTCCATCGAGACGATCGACGACAGTGGGGAGGTCCATGACGACACGTCGCTCGAGATCACGGCGGACGGGATCCTGCACGTCAGCTACCAGGGTGGTGTGGACGGCGACCTCATGTACGGCACGAAGGTCGGGTCCATCTGGACCCTGGAGGCGGTCGCGATCGTGAACGAGGTCGG
This sequence comes from Candidatus Eiseniibacteriota bacterium, assembly GCA_965224245.1. Taxonomy (GTDB): domain Bacteria; phylum Eisenbacteria; class RBG-16-71-46; order CAZAMP01; family CAZAMP01; genus CBDCYW01. The sequence continues at coordinate 1,020,969 of OZ245046.1, forward strand.
CTCTCATTCGTCGCTCGAGCTCGACAGCGGAGGCCACCCGCACATGGTCTACTACGACGAGACGAACGGCGACCTGCGCTACGTCCATTCGAGCGGTGGTGACTGGACCTTCGAGCTCGTGGATGCGCTGGGGGACGTGGGGCTGTACGCATCTCTTGCTCTGGATGCCGCCGACGTGCCTCACGTCTCGTATCACGACGCGACTCGTGGTGATCTCCGGTACGCCAAGCGAGAGGGGGGAACCTGGTCGGTCGAGAGCGTGGACACGCCCGGCCTGACGGGAGGCTGGACGTCGATCGCGCTCGATGCCGAGGGCAACCCGCTCATCGCCCATCACCGCGAGTTCACCTCGAGAGCGCTCCGGCTCGCGGACTCCACCATCCGGCTGACCTCCCCGGTCGGAGGGGAACGCTGGAACACGGACTCGTCGGCCACCATCACCTGGCGTGGGGTCGGGGAGGTGGACATCCAACTGTCCCTCGATGGCGGCGCCAGCTACGTCGCGCTGGCAACCGGGGTCACCGGAGGGGAGGCCGTCGTCCACCTTCCCGGGATGGAATCCGATCACGCTCTGGTGAAGGTCGTTCGCGAGACGCCTCACTCCTCGTCGGTGTCAGGCTCCTTCACCATCGCGAAGGCACGCATCGCGCCATGGTGGACGAGCTTCGCGGTCACCGAGGGGTCGGCGGGCCGATACTCCTCCCTCGCGCTGTCGGCGGGTGGTCAGCCTCACGTGAGCTACTACGACGCCTCGACGTTCTCGCTCCGCTACGCCATCGAGGACGGCGCGGACTGGCTCGTCGAGGACGCCGACGACTCGCTGGGGACCGGCAGCCACTCGTCGCTGGCGCTCGACGTGCACGGCGATGCGCACGTGAGCTACACGGACCTCCTGAACACGGCGCTCAAGTACGCAACCCGCGTCGATGGGATCTGGTCCACGACCTTCGTGGACTCGGCGGGAGACGTCGGCGCCTACACCTCGCTCGCGCTCGATGACGAGGACCGTCCCCACATCAGCTACCACGACGCCACGAACGGAGCCCTGAGGTACGCCACGATGGACGGGGTCTGGGTGACCGAGACCGTCGATTCGGACGGCACGGTCGGCGAGTACACCTCGATCGCCGTCGATGACCAGGGGTATCCCCACGTCAGCTACTACGATGCGGGCAACGGCCACCTGAAGTACGCCACGCGAGACGGAGCGTGGAGCGTCGAGACGGTCGACTCGCTGGCCGTCACCGGACAGCACACGTCGATCGCGCTGGACGACCGCAACGATCCCCACATCAGCTACTACGCCCTGACCGGCGGGAATCTCGAGTACGCGGTCAAGCGCGACGGGGTGTGGCACATCGAGACCGTCGATGCCTCGGAGAACGTGGGCGATTACACGTCCATTGCCATCGACTCCCGGGGCCGGCCGCACATCAGCTACTACGACGAGGTCGGCTATGACCTCCTCCACGCGGTCAAGGACGGCACGGTCTGGCGCATCGACGTCGTCGACTCGCGAGGGTTTGCCGGCCCCTACAGCTCGCTCGCACTCGACGAGCTGGACAACCCCCACGTCAGCTACTTCGATCCCACCGATGGTGACCTCAAGTACGCGTCCGGGGGGCTCGCGGTCACCGGACCGGCCGGCGGAGTGACGTGGCCCGTCGGAGGGCCCCGAGCGATCACGTGGGACGGGATCGGCGTCGTCGACATCTCGATCTCCGTGGACGGTGGAGGCACCTACGTTCCGGTGGCGTCTGGAGCCTCTCGTGGCACCTACCCGCTCCTGGTACCACACATCCCGACCCGCTTCGGCCGGGTGCGGGTGGAGCGGCGGGAGGAAGCCAACGATCACGGCACGTACGTGTACCTCGCCGCGATCTCCGAGAGCGAGCTCTTCACGATCGACGCATCGGTAGCGCTGTTGAGCTTCCGTGTCGATGCACTCGAGGACGACACGGGCGTCGTCGTCGCGTGGCGAACAGAGCCCGGCGTGCCCGATCTCGCGGGATACCGGCTCGAGCGTCGACGTGGAGGGGGCTACGTCACGGTCGTCTCCCACTCGACCGACACGACCCACCGCGATCCGGAGGGGACGATGGAGAGCGTCTACCGACTCTTCGCCGAGGGCGGCTTCGGTGACGAGCTCTACCTGGGCTCGACGGACGACGGCGCGACGCCGCCACCACGTGGCGGGCTCTCTGTCCATCCGGTGCCGCTTCGCTCGGGCACGCTGACCGTCGAGTTCGCCACGACGCTCGGCGGCCCGGACGGAGCGACGACGGTCGCCATCTACGACATCCTGGGCCGACGCGTCCGAACCCTCGGCGAGGGGATCTTTCCACACCCGCAACATGTCGTGACCTGGGACGGAACACGCGAGAACGGGACCCCGGCGTCCAGCGGGGTCTACATCGTCGAGGCCCGCACACCGATCGGCCGGGTCGCGAGGAAGTTCACTCTCATACGTTGATGCAGCGACCGCTCCGCGTTCACGGGATGGAGCCGGACTGGCCGCAGCGCCCTCAGTACGGCGTGCCCTCTTCCAGAAGCCGCTTCGTCATGAGGAACATGACGTGTCCCTTCGGGTAGTCCGGAATCGACGCGAGAACCTCGTAGCCGCGCTTCTCGTAGAAGGGCTTCGCCTGCCAGCTCGTCGTCTCGAGCAGCGCCCGCTCGTATCCATGCTCGATGGCGAACCTCTCCGCGCGCTCGAGGAGTGTCGAGCCGATGGCGTGTCCGCGCAGAGCCTCCGACACCCACATGACTTCCAGGTGGAGCACGTTCCAGAAGCAGGCAGCGCGGAGTCCCCCGACGAGGCGTCCGTCGTCCTCGCGGGCGAGCACGAATAGCTGTTCACCGGAGTCAGGGTCCGCGAGATCACCGATCGTGCGCCGGTTGTGCGCCACCAGTGCCTCGCTGATCACGCGGGCGTCCTCGGCTGAAGGGGCGGTGGTGACGCTGATCTCCACGATCACTCCTGTCTGACGGTCTGGCACATGGATGAACGATGAGGGAAGGCATCCCTCGTCGGGTGGATGGGTCCAGCTGAGGGCTGGCCTCAGAGTCCGTGAGCATCCCATGGATGGGAGCGGCTCGCCAGTCAGGGTCATCGTGCAGCCGGACACTCTGGACCTCGGCGTCGCGTTGTCTCCTCGTGAGTCCACGACCCTGGGTGTCCAGGCGCAGGAGGCTCCCGGGCACGGTTGACGTGACGCCGACGAAGGCTCGATCCAGTGTTCGGACACCACGCCATCCGCGACGGGCCCGCTTCGTCGGACGACCATGATGCGAACGCATCATGGTCGGGAACGTGCACCCTCTTTAATCCCCCAGGTCACGGGTTGGAACGGCGCTCGTCCGAGCCGTCGTTCGGTCGGGGATCGAGGGCAGTCACGATACCCCTCACTTCGGTGATCGAAGGAGGCGCCTGCATGAATCCCGGCATCCGCCTCTTCGGAGTTTCCGTGGCGGCGATCCTTCTCGCCTCGCTCGCCAGCAGATAACCCCATCGGGGGATGTCTCGTACGACACCGCTGCACCCGGAACGGGGACGATCTCCTGGAACGGATGCATGACGATGAAGGCGAGTGGAAACGTCGGCGTCGGAACGTCGACACCCGGGTATCGGCTTCAGGTTGGCAACCCGGGGGACGGTACCGAGGCCCGTGCGAACGCATGGAACCTGCTCAGCTCACGCGAGTACAAGCGCAACGTCGCACGACTGGGGGAATCCGACTACGCGGACGTGCTGGAGCAAGTCCGCCGGACGGACGTCGTGCACTACGAGTACACCGCCGACGAGGCTCGAACCCGACACCTCGGCATCATCGCGGAGGATGCGCCCGCCGACGTGGTGACGCCCGACGGCCAGGCGGTGAGCCTGGGCGACTACGCCGCGTTCCTTCTGGCCGCGATCAAGGCGCAGCAGGCCGAGATCGAGGTGCTCGGAGAGGAAGTCCGGGCGGCCAGGGAGGGACGTTAGGTTCTCGTCGTTCGCAGGGAGGGGCTGCTACGCCGGGCCGCCCCGGCGACGGTGCCTCCGCGCTGCGAAGCCGGCCATGCAGAGAGCGAGCACGGCCAACGTCGCGGGCTCCGGAATGGCAGTCCGGGCCTCGCCGTGAAGCGTGAACGCCAGGTTGTATGGATCCTCCGCATGCCACTGGGTATCGCCCCAGTAGGCCGCGGATCGCTGATAGAGGGGAGGAGTCGTGCTGAGTCCATCTCCCGTGGCCCAGAACCAGTCGGAAGCGACGGTCGTCGTGTTGTTGGCGATTGACAGGTTGTAGCTCGTCCCGCCGAGAAGCGTCGGTGTATCGGCGAATGATGTCGTGTATCTAAAGACGTCGATTCCGAAGATCGTGCCGGCGAAGCTACGAGTGACCGAGTTGCCGACGTTGTACGATGAGACGAGTGCTCCAGGACCACTACCTCCCGAGAAGAAGCTGATCGTGAAGTCGTCCTGGGCCGGGATGTCGAGAGAGTTGAAGTCATATCCGCCGTACCAGATGACGGTATTGACGGTGGCGTCGAAGCTCAGGAGGAAACCGTCGGCGGTTTCGAAGGAACCGCCAACGGTGTCGTCATCGAGATCGCTCAGGAAGCCGCTTCCCCAGTTCATCGCCTGTTGAAACAGAAACAGTGCTTGCGCCTGCCCCACGATGCTCACGAGAAGTACCGACGAGAGAAGGACGATGCGTCGTGCCGAGAGCGTGCGGAACATCGGGGACCCTCCATCCTGCGACATGGATCTCGACTCAGGCGGACTCCACGTTACACAGGGTCACGCAAGCGACGTGCCAATCTGCTTTAACTGTCACTATTACAACGACTTATATGATCGATGGGGTTGCCTGCAGCTCCGCAACCCGCCCGAGCCGTCCGTGGAGGTGTCAGGGCAAGCGATCCCGTACTGAATGCCAATCGTGCATTCGCGAGCTAAACACCATAGTTACTCGGACTTGTGCTGACCCAAAAAACAGTCGGGTCGGCCTTACACCGAGCTGCCCCACCTTGCTCGAGTCGGCTCCGTGTCCGTGTCATCCACCGCGATCGATGAGGCTGAGAGGCAGTACGACAGCGAGCGTCGCCGGCACGTCACCTACGGTTCTCGTGTCTGGGCGACGCGAGGCGGGTCAGTCGCACTGGAGTTGCATCCTCGTGAGCAGAGCCTCGAAGCGAGGATGCGATCGGAGCGGATCCAGTCGCGGATGGACCTTGATGAGGGCCAGTGTCTGATCGTGCGCATCGAATGCACGCTCCAGCCAGTCGAGGGCCGTCTCCACGTCCCCGAGGCACGCGTGAACCGAGGCGATCCCGTACGGCGAGACGTAGCGGGTCCTGGCCAGGGCCTTGATCTGGTCGAGGATGGCGAGCGCATCCTCCCGGCGGCCCATCCGCGCATAGACGTGAGCCAGTCCGGACGAGGGTTCCGGCGGTCCCTCGGGCGCGAGCGCCTCCGCCTTGCGGAACTCGTCGATCGCCTCCTCGTAGCGGCCCGCCAGCTCCAGTGCGCGCGCGAGATCCGTGTGACCGGCGAGCAACGTCGGATCCATCTCGATCGACTTGCGGTAGTAGACCATCGCGTCCTCGTACCGGCGCGCGTAGAAGAACATGTCCCCCACCGAGGTGTGAAGAAGCGGTGAGAGTGGATCGAGACGAAGCGCCTGCTTGACGCAGGTGATGGCCTCCTCGTGGCGTCCCAGTCCGGAGAGAAGACCCGCGTAGAACCGGTAGGCGGTGGCGTACCCGGGGTTCAGCTCGATCGCTCGCGTGAACGACCGCTCCGCGGCGTCCCAGTCCCAGTCCCACATGCGCTGGATGAATCCCAGGGAGGTGTGAAGCTCCGCCCAGCCGTCGTCGATCGCGAGTCCCTGCAGGGCGGCCGTCTTCGCCGTCGGGTACGCCTCACCGGAGGGGAGCGCCTTGATGTTGCCGAGCACGCTGTAGCTGTCGGCGATACCGGCGAAGGCCAGCGCGAACAGGGGGTCGAGTGACCGGGCCTGGTCGAAGAACCCGATCGCGATGCGCATGCCTTCGGGAGTCTTCCAGCGCGCCCACGCGTGTCGACCCTTGAGATAGGCCTCGTACGCCTGGGCGTTCTCGGTCTGGCGCCGCGCGAGCGTCTGCATCTCCTCGTGGCTGAGCTCGAAGCGAAGGTGCTCGGCGATCTCCCGGGCGAGCACGTCCTCGATCTCGAGAATCTCGGCCACGGTCCGGTCGAAACGCCGTCCCCACAGGACGCCCCCGTGCGCGGAGTCGACGAGCTCCGCCCGTATGACGAGCTTGTCCCCGCGCTGTCGCAGCCTCCCGGTGAGGATGGCGCGTACGCCGAGCTCGCGTCCCACGACCAGCGGATCGTCGCCGTGCTCGCGGAAGCGGACCACCGTGCTGCGAGCCATCACGCGCAGCCGCGGCAGACGCGAGAGATTGTCGATCAGCGCATCGGTGATGCCGTCGATCAGGTACTCGGAGTCGTCGGTTGCGCCGTCGTTCTGGAACGGGAGCACCGCGATCGAGTCGATCGTATCCGCGTGCTCGGCCTCCGTGGTCGAGATCCCACCGCGGGAGCTCGCGTCCGCACCGCGCTCCATCGACCGTCGCACCGCGGTGAGCTCGCGGAGCAGATCATCCGCACCCGCGTGACGCCGACCGGGGTCCTTCTGAAGACATCGATCGATGACGCGCGCCAGGTCGACCGGGAGCGAGGGGTCGTGGTCGGTCACGAGCCGGGGCGAGCGATTGAGAAGCGCTTCGAAGTAGGTAGCCGGCGTGCTTCCCTCGATGGGCACCTGGCCGGTCGCCATCTCGTACAGCACGACCCCGAGCGAGTACAGATCGGTGCGTGCGTCGAGATTCTGGCCCCGGGCCTGCTCCGGAGACATGTAGAGGGGGGTCCCGGCCACGAGTCCGGACTGGGTGATCTGGTCATCGGAGGTCTCCGGGGCGACGAGCTTGGCCAGCCCGAAGTCCAGGATCTTGGCGAGCCCCCCGTGCGTGATGAACAGGTTGGCCGGCTTCAGGTCGCGATGCACGATTCCGGCCCGATGTGCCGCATCGAGTCCCGACAGGATCTGCTCGGCGAGATCCAGCAGTCGCGAGACGTCGAGCCGGCCCGCATCGAGTCGCGACCGGAGCGTCTCTCCCTCCAGGAGCTCCAGCACCAGGTACGGCCCCCCCTCGACCTCGCCGATGTCATGGACCGTGCAGATGTTCGGATGATTGAGCGCGGAGGCGGCCCGGGCCTCGCGGAGGAAACGCTCGACGGGCGCGGGATCGGTGTGCGCCATCGGAGCGAGCATCTTGATCGCGACGGACCGTCCGAGCCGGGGATCCCGGGCCCGATACACGACGCCCATGCCGCCTTCCCCGATGACGTCCACGATCTCGTACCGGTTCAGGCGGTCGCCGGCGCGAAGGACCCGGGAGGCGGCCGGGGTCTCCAGAAACCCCGACTCGGCGGAGTCGAAGGACCGGAGAAGGCCCTCCACATCGCTCCGCAGCTCGGGGTCGTCACCGCAGGCGTCGTCGAGCAGCCGCTGCCGGCGCGCTGGCGGGAGCGTACACACCTGCTGGAAGAGCGCCTCGGCTCGTTTCGCGCGACTGGTCATCGTGTCGACGTGGGCTGCGACGACATGGAGATCTCCCGGGCCGGTTCGATGTCGAGCGAGTCGATGTTACTCGATCCGGGACCGCGGGTGCACCCCGCCGTATTGGGGAGTCGGCGCGCGCAGCGAGCGAAACCCGGGCGCGTGCCTCGTCGTACCCGATCGAGTATGCTCTCCGGGCGCCGCCCGAACGCGGCGTCCGGATGTCGATCCGGCTTCCGATGAAGCCCGGGTTCGTCACGCGACGTCGGTCGATCCGACCGACACCAGAAAGGAGGCTCGTGATGTGCGAAAAGAAACGTCATTCCGCCCAGAAACCAGGAGCCTCCAATGGTCGACCGCCCTCTGTCCGTACCGTGCCTCGAGCAGTTCTATCAGGACGGCCTGATCACCCGTGACGTCCGCACCCTTCGCAGCGGCAAGGAAGCAACGGTGTACCGCTGCGTGGCCGACGTTCCGGTCGACCTGATCCCGACCGCGCCGTCCGTGCCCCTGAGCTCCGTTCCCGGCCATCTCGCCGCCAAGGTGTATCGCGAACGCGCGAGCCGCGGGTTCAGGTCCGAAGCGACCTATCTGACCGGACGGCTGCGACCGGGGAAGCGATCCACCCGTGCCATCGTGCAGCGATCCAGACTCGGGAAGCGGATGCTGGAGGGACTGTGGGTGTCCGGCGAGTTCGAGACCCTTCAGCGTCTCCACGAGGCCGGCGCCGACGTTCCGACACCCGCGGCCCGTACGTCGCGGGCGATCCTGATGTCCTTCGTGGGGACCGACGGCGAGCCGGCGCCGGCATTGAGGGAGGCGCGGCTCGATCCGACCCGCGTGCGCCGTGTGCTCGATCGGATCCTCGACAACGTGGACCTGTTCCTCGGGGAGGGAATCGTGCACGGAGATCTGTCCCCGTACAACATCCTCATGGTCGGCGAGGATCCGGTGATCATCGACTTTCCCCAGGCCGTGCGCGCGGCGTCGAATCCGTCGGCGTTCGAGCTGCTGGTGCGTGACGTCGCCGGCGTCTGCGACTTCGCGGCCCGCTTCGGGGTACACGTCGATGCCTGGGCCGTGGCCGGGTCGATGTGGCGCCGACACCGTCACGCATGACGGCGACGCGCCCGCCGAGCACGGCTCGTGAGCGAGGGGCGTTTTCCAAAAAACGACGGGTCGACAGTATAATCGCGTTGGGGGGAAGGATCGGCACCCGGCAAGACCCCGCCGGACGTGCCGATGGTGGTCACGAGGTCGAGGATTCCGAAGCACTCCGGGCCGCACTCTCGTACATGCGAGCAACCGCCTCGATCGGGCCGCCGACGTGGGAGGGCCCGAAGGCAGCTCGGGGCCGGAACACACGGAGGTCGACCACCATGTCCGGATCGACGCACACGCACCCCCTCACCGGGCTCGTCACACGGATTGCGTTCAGCATGTCCGCGGCGACGATCACCCTCGTCCCGATGATCGCCCACGGCGCCACACCGTGGTCACGGACCTACGGAGGCGCCGGCACCTACGAGCAGCCGCTGGACGTGCGAGAGCAACCCGACGGCACCCTCATCGTCGCGGGCGTGTCCGACTCGTTCGGCACCATGAGCGGCGACGTGTGGTGGCTCCACCTCGGCGCCGACGGTGGCGTGATCTCCGAGCGGGTTCACGGCAATGCGCTCGCCGGGGGAGCCGCCGACGCGACCCTGGACCCGGACGGCGGAATGGCCGTGGTGGGCGCGCACACGCTCGACATCTTCAGCGACCGCGATGCCTGGGCTCATCACGTCGATGCCGCCGGGAACGTGGACTGGGCGGTGAGCTTCGATGCCGACCCCGGCATGCACGCCTTCTACGGGGTCGCGCCCACCTCGGACGGTGGCTACGTCGCGGTCGGGTCGACGGCGTTCGACAACGGCATCCCCATTCATGCCTGGATGGTCCGCTTCGACGGCGCTGGCTCGGTGCTGTGGCAGCGTCAGTACCACGCCGGCGTGGCCGAGCACGCGAACTTCGTGGTCGAGACCGAGGACGGGGGCTTCGCGGTCGCCGGGTGGACGACCTCCACGGGCGCGGGAATGACGGACGTGTGGCTGATGAAGACGGACTCCGCCGGCGCCATCGAGTGGCAGAAGACCTACGGCGGCGCCGATCAGGAGGAGGCCACGGGGCTCATCCAGACCTCTGACGGCGGCTACGCGCTTTCCGCCTTCACCGGCTCCTTCTCGGCGGCGGGGCACGGCGGCTGGGTCCTTCGCCTGGATCCGGCCGGTGAGGTGATGTGGACCGCGGCGATGGGGGACGTCTGGGGCGACGTCCGTGACGTCGTGCAGACTCAGGACGACGACCTCGTCGTGACGGGACGCCTCACGGGGCCGGCGACGAACGATCTGTGGCTGGTCAAGCTGCGCGACGTCGACGGCACCGTGGTGTGGCAGCGCTCCTACGAGGGAGCCGAGGGGGACTGGGGCAGCCGCTCGGTCGAGCTCGCCGACGGGGACCTTCTCGTGGGCGGGATATGGGGCTACGGCTTCCCCGAGGAGGACATGTGGCTCCAGCGCACCGACGCCACCGGCCTGGTGGACGGGTGCGCGCTCATCGCCGACACCGACCTGACGCCGTCGAACCCGCGAGCCGTGGTCGCGGACGCGGAAGCCGTCCCGGGCACGCCGCGACCGGTGCCCGAGCCGATCGCATTTGTGTCGAGCGTGTCGACCGCCGTGGTCGATACGAAGTGCGGCGCGACCATCGGCGTGGAGGATCCGGATCCCTCGATCGTGGTGAGCAGCCCGCTGCGCCTCGTGTCCAGTCCGGGCGCCGGACCCTCGACGATCGTCTTCGAGCTGTCCGGCATCGGACCGGCGCGCGTCGACGTTCACGACGTGTCGGGACGACTCGTGGACACGGTCTACGAGGGGCCGCGGGCCGGCGGTCGCCACGAGATCCGATGGCCGTCGTCGGACTCGACGCCCGGTGGCGTCTACTACGTCACCCTGCACGCCGACGGACAGAGGTGGACGGAGCGGCTCGTGCTCACGCGGTGATGGGTCGATGGGCTACAGCGACACGATCCGGCCCCCGATGATCTCGTCCTCGTCGCCGGGGTAGTTCTCGTAGCAGATCTCCTCGATGCCCTTGGAGTACTTCGAGCGGTAGAGCCCGAAGTTCATGTCGAACAGCTCCTTCTCGAGGTGGCTGTAGCGATGGCCCATGGTGTGGTAGCTGTTCCAGAAGATGGGGGACGCCGGTCTGTGACGCCTTGACCATCCTCATGACGTCCGACATCGATCCGGCCGGCCGGTCGTCCCCACGACCTCCAGTCCGGCGCGCTCCGTCTGCTTGGCCGGGTTGTTGTCGAGGTTTCGAAGCGTGGCCATGATGATGTTCAGGTTGTGGCGGGTCTTTCCGATCTCGTCGAAGCTGTCGACGCCTCGGCCTAGCTCGAGGACCTTGCGGCACCAGAAGAGCGAGACCGCCGTGCAGATGCCCTGCGAGCCCTGGGGGTCGTTCTTCTGGTAGAAAGCGTTCTCCAGCGGGAAGACCTGGGTGGCGGCCACGTCTCCGTGCCAGAACTTCAGTCCGAACGCCGTCGACGTCCTCCATTCAAACCGGTCGGTTGTGAGATCATTGGGATCGCTGGACCACGGGCCCCTGCCGACGTCGAAGTACCTTCTCCGGGTTGGCGCCAGGAGTCCGTTGGTGCGCCCGCTTCCTCCGGGCGTGGTCGGGGATTGTAGCGTGTTGGCAAATCGGCGTCACCGAGAGGTGCCTGGACGATACGATCCCGCGCCGGGGTTGATCCGGTCCACACGAACAGAGTCGGCAGCGCGTGATAGGAGAGGCCGCCCGATCTCGGACTGAGATCGACGGCGTGCCGCGGGGAACCGAATCCTGCGTGCCGCAACGCACGGGAGTCCGAATGACACCGCACCGGCTGATCCTCGCCCTCGTCGTTTCATGCTGTGCAGGCGGCGCATCCGCCACGGACTTCCAGTACGAGATCTTCCCCGGACCGGTGAACAGCTCCTTCGACCTCGCCCTCGACTGGGCGGGACGTCCCCACCTCGCGTACGAGAACCGCGACACGTACGACATGGAGCACGCCTCTCGCGGACCCGCCGTGTGGGTGGCGGAACCGATCGAGTGTTCGAGTCCGGCCTCGGACGCGAGGATGGCGATCAGCGTCGAGCCCGACGGCGACGTGCACATCGCATCGGGCTCCCAGGTCTGGGGGGGAGATCAGGACTTCGTCACCTACTTTCATCAAGAGGACGGCATCTGGCAGAGCTGTGAATACGTCCTGATCGGACCCGGTCGCGGGTTCGTCTGGATACCGGATGTCGAGGCGGACCGGCTGGGCCGCACGCATCTCGTTGCCCACACCTCTTCCGGGAACTCGGACACCTACTACCTCCGCCGCGACGGCGACGTGTGGTCAGAGGTGTTCACGCTTCCCTGCTGGGGTCGGATCGATCTCGAGCTCGACTGGACCCGACACACACCCGGGGCTCTGTACCGCAGCCACGTCGACTATCCACTCTATCGCGCCGACTTCACCCAGGAGCCCTTCGGAGACGTGGGAGGTCCCTGGGAGTCCGAGACCGTCACGTCCGACGGGTATCTCGCATTCCACTTCGGGATCCTCGGTATCCCACACGTGGCCATCGGCACGTCGACGGACGTCGAGTACGGCTACCGGGAGACCACCGGGGAATGGCTGATCTCTCCCGTCCTGTCCGGGTACTGGGTGTACGGGATCGAGCTCGAGATCGACAGCGGCCAGGATCCCCATATCGTCTTCTCCGATCGGAACACGAACCAGCTCTTCTACGCCCGGCGTGTGAGCGGTGTGTGGTCGGTCGAGGTCATCGACGCACACGACTTCAACGATTCCTTCGCCCTCGCCCTGGACCCCTACGACAACCCCCACGTCGCGTACTGGGACCGTGTGGCGTCCGAGCTGACATACGCGGCGGTACGGGACTGCGACGGGGACGGCGTCCTCGACGACGTGGAGATCGCGAACGGGACCGCCATGGATTGCAACGAGAACGGCGTTCCCGACGATTGCGAGATCGACGCCGGCGTGGCGAGCGACTGCAACGGCAACGGCATCATCGACGGGTGCCCGGAGGAGTCGGACTGCGACGAGGACGGCACCCCCGACGACTGCGAGATCGCCGCGGGCACCGCCTTCGACTGCAACGGCAATGGCATTCCCGATGGGTGCGAGATGGCGTCGGGCATCGGCGACTGTGACGGGAATGGCGAGGCGGATCTGTGCCAGTTCGCGTCGGAGCTCACGCTCGTTGGAGGCAGTCGATCCGTGTACGGCGACGTCAACGGGGATGGCCTCACGGACGTCGTCCTCGGAGAGCCGGATCACAACGACGGTCGTGGACACGCGGCGCTGTTCTACGGCTCCGATCCGACCGACGTCACCGCCGATCGGACGTACGATGGAAGCGACGTCCTCGAGGGTCTGGGAACCTCACTCGCCATGGGGGATCTCGACCACGATGGGTTCGACGACTACGTCATCGGGGCGCCGGGCCCGGGACCGGGGGATCCGCTCTACCACAACGGCAGCTTTCGCATCGGCTTCGGCGCGGCCGACGACGCGGACGTCGTCGAGGTCGTGTACGACACCCCCGGGTGGAAGGATCAGCTCGGCTACGCCGTCGCCATCGTGGACGTGAACGGAGACGAACACGATGATCTGGTGGTGGGGGTTGCCTGGAACGCGTCGATTCAGTTCTTTCTCGGCAACCCGTTCGACTTGACACCTGACGCCACCTGGTACGGCGCCTCCGGCTCGGGCTTCGGAAAGATGATCGAGCGAGTGGGCGACGTGAACGAAGACGGTCTCGACGACCTGCTCGTGGGGCTGTCCTCGCTCGACGAGGCCAGAGTGTATCTGTCCCAGTACGGCGGCCTTCCGGTCGAGGGGCCGACGCTCACCGGCATGTCGGCCGGGGAGGCGTTCGGCTTCTCCGGTGGCGGCGTCGGCGACGTGAACGGCGACGGCCATCACGACGTGATCGTGGGCGCTCCGTCGTACGACGGCGCAATGGCCGATCAGGGACGTGCCTACCTGTTCCTCGGCGGACCGGGAATGGACGGCGTCGCCGACCTCGTACTCGAAGGGTCGGCTGCGGGCGAGGCCCTGGGCCGCGATGCCACCATCATTCCCGACGTCAACGGTGACGGGTTCGACGAGGTGTTCCTGGGCAACGACACCGGGCAGGAGGCGCCACGGATGTCGGGCCGGGCCTACATGTGCCTGGGTGGTGATCCCCTGGACGACGCGCTCGATCAGTTCTTCGCGGGACAGCGCGATCACGACGAGGCCGGATCCTCGGTCGGCTACGCCGGCGACACCGACGGCGACGGCCGGCCCGAGATGCTGGTCGGTGCGCCGGCCTACTGTCCACCCGGGGGTGGATGTCCCGGCGGACCGATCGAGCCCCGGTCTTATCTCTTCGAGTACGACCTGCCGGCGCTCGGGGATTGCAATGCCAACGGGGTGAACGATGCGTGCGACATCGCCGATGGAACCTCCGGAGATTCGGACGGTGACGGTGTGCCCGACGAGTGCCAGCTGCTCGGCATCGAGGACATCCCGGCCGTTCCGGGCATCCGGATCGTGGGGGTGTATCCGACGCCGTTCCACGCGACGACGCGGATCGTGATCGATCTCGACGAGAGGGGGCGCGTGGAGGCGGACGTGTTCGACACGGCGGGCCGCCACGTGACGGCGCTCGCCGACGGAGCCCGCCCCGCGGGGCGCCACGTTCTGGGCTGGAACGGTCGCGCCGAAGGACGCTCGATCTCGGGCGGGACCTACTTCGTCCGGGTACGGGCGCTGGGTCGCGAGCTCACGTCGAGGCTGATTCTGGTCAGGTAGCCGAAAGGGCAGAGGGAGCGCATCGTGCATCATCCCCATCATCGGAACGGATGGCGGTCACGAATCGTGGTGGCTTCGCGACCGGCGTTCACTGCCCTCGTCGCGTTCGCGTCTCCAGCCGGTGCCATCGACTTCACCTTCGAGACGGTCGTCCCGTCCGGGGCCGGACCCGCGGCGATCGCCGTGGACGAGACGGGCATCCCTTGCATCGTCTACGAGGATCTCGTGACCGGCGGGCCGATGTACACCGTGTGGAACGGATCGGGCTGGGACACCGAGCCCGCTGGAGCCGCGATCGATCCGACCAGCCTCTACAACTTCGATCTCGACCTCGACCCGACTGGCCAGCCGCACCTCGTTCACTGCTGGGACAACCCGACGAGCAACGGCGTCGCCTACCGGTTCCGGGACGCGAGCGGCACCTGGACCCGCGACGTGATCGACGCGGTGCCGTCCGAGCTGGATCCGTTTCTTCTCTCGCGACTGGAGGTGGACGCCGCGGGGCGGGTGCACGTGATCTCGTACCAGATCAACCGCTCCATCGGTGATCGACTCGAGTACGTACGCAAGGACCCCGGTGGCGACTTCGAGCTGGTTCTGGGCATCGACGGAGATCGAGCCGCGGACATCGCACTCGCGAACGAGGTCAGCCCACGCATCGTCTACCTGAAGGAAGGCGGTCACGGTCTCTACTACCTGTTTCCCGATCCCGACGGTGGTTCCTCGTGGTTCACCGACCAGATCAGCGGGGCGGGGTTCGCGCAGCTCGCTCTCGTCATGGAGGGCTCCGCGATCGCGCACATCGCGAACTTCACCGGCAACCGGACGCTTCGGCACGTCTCGAACGCTACCGGGTCCTGGGTCGAGACGGACATCGACACCGATGAGAACGCAGGATGGCAGCCGTCGATCGCGCTGGACGAGAACGACGTTCCACACCTCGCCTACTCGTACTCGCCGACCGACGACCTCCGCTACGCGACGTCTGCCGGTGGCTCGTGGAGTGAGCGCACACTCGACGCGGTCGGCGACACGGGGCATTCGAGCGGTATCGTCATGGATGTGTTCGGCAATCCGCACATCGTGTACCTGGATGAGACGAACCAGGCCGTTCGCTACGCCTACATCCGGGACTGCGACGCCGACGGCGTGTCCGACGCCGACGAGATCGCGGCCGGGACCGCCTTCGACTGCAACGGCAACGGGATCCCCGACGAGTGTGACGTCCTGACCGGGGCCGCGGAGGATTGCAACGGGAACGGACTCGCCGATTCGTGCGAGACCGACTGCAACGCGAACGGCGTGCCGGACGATTGCGACATTGCCGGCGGCACCTCGCAGGACTGCAACGGCGACGGTGTCCCCGACGAGTGCGAGCCCGACTGCGACGGCGACGGCGTCCCGGATGCCTGCGATACGTTCGAGGACTGCAACGGCAACGGGGTGCCCGACGAGTGCGACATCGCCGACGGCACGTCCTACGACTGCAACATCAACGGCGTCCCGGACGAGTGTGACGGGCTGCCCGACTGCAACGAGAACGGCGTTCCGGATCGATGCGACATTCTCGATGGCACGTCCGGCGACTGCGATTTCGACGACGTCCCGGACGAGTGCCAGGCGTCGTACGCCGACTGCAACGGAAACGGCATCTTCGATCGCTGCGACATCGAGGATGGGACGTCCCTGGACTGCAACGTCAACCTCACACCGGACGAGTGTGACCTCGTGGACGGGTTCACCGACTGCGATCTCGATGGGGTGATCGACGTCTGCAACCTCGTGCTGAAGCTGGAGCTGGACGGTGCGTCGGCCGGCAACGAGTTCGGTCGCGCGATCGCGAGCGGGGACATGAACGGCGACGGACTCCCGGACCTCATGGTCGGAGCCCCGGGCTTCGGGGCCAGGCTCGTGTACGTCTACCTCGGCGGCGAGCCGATGGACGACGTGCCCGACCTGGAGCTGAGCGGCACCGGCGCGACGTTCGGCACGGCGATCGCGGTGGGAGACTTCAACGCGGACACCTACGACGACGTCGCCGTGGGGGCTCCCCACTCGGGCTCCGGAGCCAAGCGCGTGTACGTGTTCCTCGGCTCATCGGTTCCCGACGCGTCCGCCGACGTCGTCATCAGCGCAGGCACGAGCGGAGCCAACAACGAGTTCGGCGCGGCGCTGGCGGCGGTGAACGTGAACGGGGACGCGAACATGGATCTGGCGGTGGGGGTGCCCGCGAACGGGAACGCCCACGTCCGGATCTATCTCGGCGACGACTTGACGAGCACGTGGGCGACGCTCACCGGCGCGGGCACCAGCGACGAGTTCGGCGCGTCGGTCGGAAACGCCGGTGACGTGGATGGAGACGGACTCGAGGACGTCGTGGTCGGGGAGTTCGAGAGCGACGTGCCGGGCTTCCCCGCGGCCGGACGCGCGCATCTGTTCCTCTCGCAGCCCGGCGGGACGCCGGTACCGGGCCCGGAGTACCTCGGCGAGGCCGCGGGATCCCGCTTCGGCTACACGGTCTCGGGCGCGGGGGACGTGAACGACGACGGCTTCGCCGACGTGGTGGTGGGGGCTCCGTATCACGCCACGTCCGTCAGAGGGGCCGCGTTCCTCTACCTGGGCGACGTGGTGCCCGACGCCACGGTGGATCTCATGATCGAGGGCATCGACTGGTTCGATCCCATCGGGGGCACGGTCGGGCCGGCCGGTGACGTGAACGGCGACGGCATCGACGACTTCCTGGTGGGAGTCGGTCTGGGTGGCTTCGGTGACGGGCTCGCGCACCTGTACTTCGGGGGCGACGACCTCGACGCCGAGAGCGAGAGGGTGTTCTTCGCGCCGCTCTCGTACGACGGCGTGGGCTCGGTGGGACCGCTCGGAGACATCGACGGGGACGGATACCCCGAGTTCGTGGTCGGAGGACCGGAGCACGACGTGCAGCGCGGTCGCGTGATGATCTTCGACATCGACATTCCGGACTTCGGGGACTGCAACGACAACGGGGACCCCGATGCCTGTGACATCTCCGGCGGTGCGTCCTTCGACGTGAACGAGGACGGCATTCCGGACGAGTGTCAGGCGCTATCCACCGAGACCGGATCCTCGACATCACTTCGAACCCGCCTCATCGGTGCATCCCCGGCGCCGTTCGGCGAGGCGGCCGAAGTCCGGTACGAGCTTGCCGCTGCCTCGCACGTGGTGCTCGAAGTGTTCGATGCCGCCGGGCGCCGCGTGGCGCACGTGGACGAGGGGCCGATCGCGGCGGGTCGACACACGATCGTCTGGGTCGGGCGGGACGATGGGGGCCGCTCGTTGCCGAGTGGCGCCTACTTCCTGTCGCTCTGGCTCGACCACGAACGGTTCAGCTCGCGGCTCGTGTTGCTGCGGTAGGCGGGGCGGCAGCCGTCGCCCCGGAGCCCCAGCTCCCCGGACGGCACGACCTAAATCGAGTCCCGGACACCCTGCCGTCGTCCATCCGCGACGCGGTCACTTCAACAACGTCATCCGCCTGGTCTCCACGTGGCCTCCCACGACGAGGCTGTAGAAGTACACCCCGGACGCGAGGACCGCCCCCTCGGGGGTACGCGCCGTCCAGGTCACCTCGTTCAGGCCTGAAGGCGATGCATCACCGTCGAGCGGCCGACCCACCAGACGGCCGGCGGCGTCGTAGATGCTCAGCTGCACCGCCTCGGCGCGCGCGAGGGAGAAGCGGATGGTCGTTCGGGGGTTGAACGGGTTCGGGGAGCAATCGTGCAGTCGGGGCGTCGCAGAAGTCGATGTCCATTCCGGCACGTCGATGACGTCGGGCAGCATGCTGATGTGCATGTGGGTGTGGTGGAACAGATACCACCCCAGTCCGGAGTCCTCCGTCTCGTAAGCCAGGGGAACCGCCGACCGGAGCTCCGCATCGATCCAGCCGAGCGTCACCAGCTCGTCGAGGGCGCTCTCGAGGATCGGACCGATCCGTCCGTCCACGCCTACGGCTCGCAGGTTGGGATGCTCGCTGAGATAGGCGATGAACAGGGCGGTCCGCCAGGGATCGAGCGCGTACGGGTCGTCCACGAGGTGATACTGGTCCACCGTTCCCAGGTAGTGATCGCCCACGGCTCGCAGAAGATCGTCCGGCGCGTACAGCTGGTAGTAGCCGGTGTCGATGTCCTTGCCGTCCTCGTGTGTTCCCGGTGGATGCCTCGGCGCGCCGACGTCGGTGCCGGGTGTGCCACTGTCGGCCTGACTCATGTCTCCGAGGCCGAGAGGGGCGAAGTTGCCGTAGTCCCAGTCCGTGGTCTTGCACTCGACCTTGGCGGCGGCGTACTTGATGAGGTAGACGAGATCCCGTCGCAGATAGCTGTACCGCTGGTCGTCCCACGTCTCGCCGCCCGGCATGGGGTAGTTCAGGTACCCGGGGCCTTCGACCGGCTCGAACGGGATCAGCTCGCTGCAGTAGAAGATGTCGCCGTCTTCACAGAGCACGGGCGGAAGATCACCGCAGTCCGGACCCGGCGCCGGACCGGGATACGGTGTCACCGCCAGCTCCCGGGTCACGAACCACGTCCCGAGCAGAACCGAGGACTGCCACACATCGCCGGCGATGGTCTCTCCGACGACGGTGCCGTCGAGCCCGAGGACCGCCGGATCGCCGATCGTGACGACGTCTCCGTCGATGGTCATGGGAAGTGACTGATGAAAGGCCCCGATCTCCGGAACGTACAGCACGGCCACGCCCGTGCCGCCCGAGTCGGTGAGATGGAGATCGACGGGGGTGGTGAAGAACTCGTCGTCCACGCTCCAGCCGGCGCCGTACCACTGACCGCTCAGATCCGCACGCGCTTGCATCGGACCGAGCAGGAGCATCAGCAGCGCCGGTGCGAGCACTGTTGGCCGCGCCATCGTGAAACTCCTCGTTCGAGCTCACACGTCATCATGTGTCACCTACGGTGGCGATGACGAACACCACGTTGATTGTATCGCCTCTCGGGTCGTGCGGCGGTGGCTGTGGTCGAGAACAGCACCTCTGGCTGGAACGCCGTTCGAGAACCCACGGGGATGAGAAGGACACCCTCCGGGCGATCGGGAGGAAGTGCCGCGATGTGTCATTGCGACAGCGGTCCCTGGGTCACGCCCGCGAGCGGTGGCGCCCCGGAAGCCCGAAGGAACGCCTCGCTCAGGATCCGCGGCGGTCGGGCGTCGATCTGACGTCATCGGCAGACCTGCCTCCGGCGGGGCAAGAGCGACCGGCGCCGGCCCGCTTCCGGGCACACGCGGAGGCTCGGCGCAACGCCGGGGCAACGGGGGCGACGACGGCGGGTCGGTGGGCTGGCACCTCGCTTGCGTCTCACACGACACGGACACGTCGTCCACGGTCACTCGAGGCTGCTCGCCCGCATGGGAGGTCGTTCAGATGCGTTTCAGTGCCACTCTCGTCGCCATCGGAATCACTCTGGTCACGTGTGTCTCCGCCTACGCGGATCAGAGCTGCGTCGCTACCTGCGGCACGCCGCCGGGCGATCGATCGGGGTCGATCACGATGTGGATCGGGGACAATCCGGGTGCGTGCGGCGCCGGCTGCCAGTTCGTTCCCGAGGTCGGCATGATGTTCACGATCGTCGGCTACGGCGGGGGTGGAGAGGGGACCGGCTGTACGCTCGGTGCTGGTGACTGTTGCCTCCACGCGAAGCTCTGCGATGCCTGGGTGAACTCGGTCGACTGCGGTGACATCCAGCAGAACCAGACGTGGTGCTGGAGAGAGGCTCCCCCGATCGGCTGTCTCGCGGACACGACCCCATGGTTCGAAGTGGCGGCCGATCGCACAGGCGTGCTTGACCACACACCGTATGTGTGCGGTGAACAGTTCGAGATCGTGCAAGTCAACAGCTCGAGCTTTCCGTACTGCATAGAGGTGGTGGCCGCGGAGTGCAACTCGTGGTCGAAGTAGATGGAGATCGCGCGGCCGCCCGGGTTCATCGACCCGGGTGGCCCCGCGGCTCTCGGACGAGTCGCGTACGGCCTGCTTCGCCGGGGATCTCGTACCATTCAATCAATGAAACATAGATATCAAATGGACTTTGATGGACGATCCGTCCCATCCTCTCTCGTGCCAGGGGATGAGAACAGTTAATCGCCCCATTCGGGGCACCAACCAGAGCACCCTGGCTAGCCGGGGTCGTTCCCGGCGGATTCGTCGGGCCCCGCCACGCGGAGCACCCTGGAATACCCATAGAGATTGACACCACGTGTCTGTGTGCATTATACGTCTCACCCGTCGTGACTATGAGCGGACGTTCTCGCGATCTGGATCACCTCAATTGGCCTTGGATCTTCTCTATTGATCGGAGGTTGGGTAATGCGCCGTGTTTTGGTCTCGGCGTCGTGCTCGCTCGTGGTCTCGTCCTCCCTCTGCCTCGCGGTCGATCGCGCGTCGCTCTCCATCCATCTCGAGCCGGCGTCCTACGACGGGTGTGACGCGTTCGACGCCGTCGCGTCGACCTGCTCGGATCTCGTCGTCGAAGGAGATGCCAGTGTCGCGCAGTTCGCCTTCGTCGTCGCCGCCGGAGTCGGGCAGCTCGAGGGCCTGCAGTTCGGCATCGAGTACGACGCCGCGGTCGACGTCTCGAGCTGGCAGCTGTGCACGGGTGGCTTTCAGGTGCCTGAGGACGGGTGGCCCGATTCGGGAAGCGCGATCGCGGTCACATTCAACCCCGAGGCCTCGACGACGGCGGAGGACAGCCTCGTGGTCGTGGGCTGTAGAGAGACACCCCAGAGTTGAGCTAAGGCGACACCCAGATTTACGCACTATCGCGTAAGTCCTATGTCTGTGACGCTCTCGATCGAGGAGGGCGTCATGGCCAAGCTCGATCGAGGGGATCGCATGAGCATCATCTCGTTGTCGGACCGGGGTCACTCGTCTCGCCGGATCGCCCGCATGCTGGGCGTGACCGAGGGCACGGTTCGCTACCATCTCCGACGCCACCGCCAGGGCGACCACGACGGCCGGGCCGATCAGCCGCATCTGGCGAGCGCGCACGCCGAGGCCATCACGCGGTGGATCGAGTCCCGTGGCACCGGTCCGCTCAACGTGGCCGCCCTTCACGATCATCTCCAGGAGGAGCATCGCTACACGGGGAGCCTGCGCTCGGTACAGCGCTTCGTTCGCACGCACTACCCCACGCCCGCGCGCCGCGCCCGCCGACGCGTGGAGACCCCGCCGGGCGCGCAAGCGCAGGCGGACTGGAGCGAGTGGCGGGACGTGTGGATCGGCGGCCGGCGCGAGCGTCTGTACGCGTTCGAGCTTCAGCTGAGCTACAGCCGGTACGCGGTTCGGGTGTGGTCGCGGCGCAAGGACCAGCTCTCGTGGCATCACGTGCACAACGAGGCGCTGCGGCGTCTGGAGGGCGTGCCGGCCACGATCCGCGTGGACAACGAGCGGACGGCGGTCTCGCGCGGTGCGGGGTGCTGGGGCGAGCTCAACCCGTCGTACCGGCAGTACGCCCGCGTGGTGCGCTTCCACATCGACGCCTGCCCGCCGCGTGAGCCGTGGACGAAGGGGAAGATCGAACGCCGCATCCGTGACGGTCGTTTCTGGAGCGACCCTCGCGACCGTCACTGGGACTCGCTGGTGGAGCTTCAGAGCTGGACCGACGAGAGGAGCGTTCGCTCGGCACACCGCCGCCGGTGTCCGCGCACGGGAACGAGCGTGATGAGCGCGTACGCGAGCGAGCAGCCGCTGCTGGGCGCACTGCCGATCCAGCCCGAACCGTTCGACGTGGTGGTGATGCGGGCGGTGAGCCACGACTGTCTGGTGTCGTTCGAGGGGCGACAGTACTCGGTGCCGTTCCGGTTCGTGGGTCGCCGGGTCGAGGTGCGTGGCTGCGCCGAGCGGGTGCAGATGCTGGGCGAGGGTGCGATCGTGGCGATGCATCCGCGCTACGGGGAGGAGCGGATCGTGATCGATCCGGCCCATTACGAGGGCGAGGACACCGCCACGGTGCGTGCTCCACGCCCGCTGGGGAAGATGGGCCGACGTCTGGAGGAGATCGCCCAGATGGTGCCCGAGGCGCGTCCGGTCGATCTGTACGCGGCGATCGCCGAGGTGGCCCGATGAGCAGCACCCCCAAGACCAAGAAGATCACGCCCCGACTCGATCTGGACACGACGCGGGAACGGCTCGAGCAGCTCGGACTGGCGCGTGCGGCCGAGTCGCTCGATCACCTGATCGCCGAGGCGGTCAAGGAGGAGATGCCGCCGCAACGGTTCCTCGATCAGCTGCTCGGTGAAGAGCTCTCGTTCCGCGATGAGCGTCGCGTACGGACCTCGCTGAAGCTCTCCGGTCTGCCCACTGGACAGACGCTGGGGAACTTCGACTTCGCGTTCCAGCCGTCGATCGAGCGCTCGCGGATCGAGACGCTGGCCACGTGTCAGTGAATCCGAGAGAACCGGACGCTCTTGATCCAGGGACCGCCAGGAGTCGGGAAGACGCATCTGGCGGTGGCGCTCGGCATCCGAGCGGTCGAAGCCGGGTTCGGCGTCACGTTCATGCGACTCGAAGAACTGCTGGCCGCACTACGGCGCGATGCCGATCTGCCACCGGCGAGGATCCGGCGACGCAAGTATGCGAACGTGTCGCTGCTCGTGATCGACGAAGTCGGGTTCGAGCCGATGAACCGGCACGAGGCGAGTCTGTTCTTCCGGCTCGTCAGCTATCGCTATCAGCGCGGCGCGATCCTCATCACCACGAACAAGGGCATCCGAGACTGGCCGGAGATCCTCGCCGGAGACGAGATCCTGGCCACGGCCATCCTCGATCGCCTGCTTCATCGCAGTCACGTGCTGAACATCGCCGGGCGGAGCTACCGGCTCCGGGACCTGGAACGAGCCGCGACGGCCGCTCACACGACCTCAACTGCGCGCGACACCTGACGGTGTCGCTTGCTGACTCCCGAGGGCCTGTAAGACGATGAAAGGAGAACCACTTATCCCGAACTCAGGTGCGTAAGACTGGGTGTCGCCTAAGTGCGTAACACTGGGTGTCGCTTGACATGGGCTACTTTCTGATCGACGCAGGCAGCACGGGTGCGATCAGTGCGACCGTCGATGATCGTTTCAAGCGTGCGGAGTACGTCTCGTCCGGTGAGTTGAAAGAGTTCGGGTTGTTCGGGGCCGCGGACGTGGATGGTGAGGGTGCCGGCGAGACGCTCTGCGGCGTCTCGATGAGCGACTTCGCCTTGAGCATCCCGGACACGCTCCCGATCCCGATCGGCGACACCGATTCCATCGGTGTCGCCGGGGGAATCCCCGAGCGCTGGAAGGAATCGACCGGAGCATCCGGCAATCGGGCGTCGACATACTGCATCGGCTGGCTGAACGACCGCCCGGGCACGTCGGTCAGCTTCGGCTTCTGGGAGCCCGTCGACGACGTCGTGGAGTACCTCGTGCAGTTCAACGATCTCGTCGAGGGGCCGATCTCGCAGAAGACCCTCTGGCAGCGCACGGCGAACCCGATCGGGGAGATCCAGAGGCCGTACTCGCACTGGATGGAGATCGGCTCGGACGACCGTGTGTTCGTCGCCCACGCGACGTCCGACGCCGAGGGGTACTATCTCGGAACGAAGACGGCTTGCGTGACCACCGATGGCGCCCAGTGGATCGTCGATCACGACCCGAGGTGGGGCGGCGATCGCCATCTCCTGCGGGACATCAACCTCACCAACGACGGTTTCGTCGCCGTTCTGATGGAGCGGCGATACGACAACGGAGATGATCCCTGGTATCTCGGTCAGCTGGATCTCTACGATCCCGCAAGCGGGACGGTGATGCTCACGGCACCCGTGCTGTCCGATGCGTCGGTGAGCGGGAGCTATCTCTGGCGGAGCGTGCACGATCCGGAGCACGACGTGATCTGGGTGCTCGCGTCTTCGATCGCAGATGACGGCTATACGTTCGACTTCGTCTACGAGGTCTACCGGTCGAACCTCCAGCGGGCTGCGGCCGGTCGCATCACCGCGCCGACGAAGCCCTTCATGTCCGAGAACGTCTTCGGTGCGGCGTGCGGGGGCAACGGAGACGTCTACTTCTCGGGAGTGGCCCTGCCCGACGTGGACTCCGAGGTCGACGCGTTCATCATGCGACTCGACTTCGACGGCAGCGACGCATCGGTCAACTACGTCAACACGCTCGATGCCGTGGATCTGACGGCACTCGACTCGGGGATCTTCGTGTCGGGTGAGACCGCCGAGTACATGATCGGGGATCTGGCCGTCAATCGCTTCGGCGGCGCCGACGACGTCGTGATGCCGGGCTCCGTCTGGTGGTCGGAGACGAGCCGTGAGTACCAGGTGGCGCTTCGCGTCAAGAAGGACACGGGCCTGCCCGACCTGGTCTCGTCGACGCGATGGCCCGGGGGCTACGTCGTCTCGTACTTCGGTGAGATCGCCGGACGTCTCCTCGCGGCTGACATCGACGAGAACGGAGGGGTGGTACTCGGGGGTACGAGGGCGTTCTACGACACCGTCGAGGGATACTCCGGGGAAGCCAGCATCACGCGACGACCCTTGAACTCCTTGGAGTCACCCAGCGAGCGGTGGGATGTCTCTCTCCCCGGAGCATCGGATGCCAGCGGGCGCACATCCATGACGCGATCGGTTGCCTCGACATCCATCGCCGGGTATCTCTACCACGTGGCGGGCGGGACCGAACGAACAGGCGCGACGTCGCTGGAGTACCTCAACTGGAACGGGTTGTGGTCGTACGACTTGCCCATCGCGGTTCCGGGAGGTGGGGGCGAACGGCTCGAGTCGCTCCGGGTCACGGCGGGCCGACGACCCGTCGTCAAACACGCATTCACGTTGGGGAATGGCGGTACAATAGACGTGTTTGGCACGGCGGGAAGACTGGTGCGCACGGTCGCGTTCGGGCCTGACGATGAGTACACGGTGCTTGATGAATTGCCTGTTGGAGTCTATTTCCTGAGACTGGAAGCCAAGGAAGGACGTTCAGTTGGTAAGGCCATAGCGACTCCGTGAGGAGGGTCGGAATGGACAGGCTGTTGGCGATCGGGACCTCACTTCTAGTTGGCTGCCTCGCTCAGGCTGCGCTCGCAGAGCAGCTGGATGTGGCGGTGACTGCCTATGTCGGCGACGAGCTCTGGGACTTTCAAGGGTTCGTCGAGTTCCACGATGTGGACAGAGAGTACGGAGAGACCTTCGTCATCGAGTTCCAGTGTGAGCCAGACGACGAGAACACCGAGCTGTTCGTGATGACGTTCGATTCGCGTTCCGGCGATGGTAGGGGTGAGACGGGAATACGAGCGATTGGAGAAGCGCCCGACCGATGGGATCGGATGGGGGTCCGTTACGTGCGGTACGAGAATCTCGGGGAACGATCGTTTCGATCGAGCTTCGGCGCGACGCATGGCACCGAAGCATACGTACCCGGGGATCGCATCTCGAAGGTCCGGATCCACGCATGGGGGAACACCACCGAGGTGTTCGATGTGCTCATATCGAACTACGATGTACCTGTCATGAATGCCTCGTGGACGAGAATCAAGAACCACTACCGCTAGTCGGCGATCGTCTGGTCCCGGCCGCCTTCGGCGACTCTCCTGCGCGTTATCTTGCTTGCGACGCTCCGGGGCCACCCATGCAACTCGGTGAAGAGGGCGGAATGAACAGACCGCTGACAGTGGGGAGCTGTCTTCTGGCCGGTGCCTTCAGTCATGTTGCGCTGGCGGAGCAACTGGAAGTGGCGGTGACCGCCCACGTCGGCGATGAGCGCTGGGACTTCCAAGGGTTCGTCGAGTTCCACGATGTGGACCGAGCGTACGGGGAGGTCTTCGTCATCGAGTTCCAGTGTGAACCGGACGACGAGAACACCGAGCTATTCGTGATGACATTCGACTCGCGATCTGGTGAGGGCAGGGGCGAAACCGGAGTACGAGCCGTGGGAGACGGCCCGGACCGATGGGATGGGATGGGGATCCGCTACGTGCGTTACGAGAACCTCGGGGAGCGGTCGTTTCGATCGAGCTTCGGCACGGCGCACGGCGCCGATGCCTACGTTCCCGGGGATCGCATCTCGGAGGTGCGGATCCACGCCTGGGGGAACACCACCGTGGTGTCGGATGTGCTCATCGCAGACGATGACGTACCGGTCGTGAACGCCACGTGGGCGAGAATCAAGAGCCACTATCGGTAGTCTCGTCACGCGGATCCGGTGAGGTCGACTCCATGCGGATATCGACGTCTCCGATGGCCAGGCACGCCATCGAGATCGAGCCCAGATCGAACCCACGACTGAAGGTGGTGATCTCCTCGCGGTCGTGATGCAGACCCAGGCTGTACAGGAGCGGGTAGAAGTGATCCGGCGTCGGGTGTGCCCGCCGGGCCACGTGGCCGAGCGTCTCGTAGTCCACCACGGCTTCGAAGTTCCGATCCTCGATCGCACTCAACATCGTCGCCTCGAACTCGACGGCGTAGTCGAACGGCTCGGCCGTCGCACGCATCTCGCGCAGATTGTGCACGAGGTTGCCCGATCCCACGATCAGAACGCCCCGGTCGCGGAGTGCTCGGAGCTCCCGCGCGAGCGCGTAGTGAAACGCCGGTGGCTTCGCGTAGTCGATCGAGAGCTGCACCACCGGAATCTCGGCCCCGGGGAACATCGGAAGCAGGACCGACCAGGTTCCGTGATCCAGTCCCCACTCCTCGTCTCGCGTCACGTGCACCCTGCGGACGAGCGCGATCGATTCCTCGGCCAGCTCCGGCGATCCCGGCGCGGGATACTGCTGGTCGTAGAGAGCCTGCGGGAAGCCACCGAAGTCGTGAATCGTCCGCGGCCGCTCCATCGCCGTCACGCGCGTGTCTCCCCGCGTGAGCCAGTGGGCCGACACGCAGAGGATTGCCCGCGGCCGCGGCAGCGTCTCGCCCAGGTGCCGCCAGGCCCGCGTATAGGCGTTGTCGGATATGGCGTTCATCGGAGACCCGTGACCGATGAAGAGGACCGGAAGCCGATCCGAGCGTGGCAGCTCGTTCAGCTCCGAGAGCGCGGAGATCGGACGTGAGTGCATGATGGTCAACCCCGCCAGTCCAGTGGTGGTCGAGAGAAAGCGTCTTCGGTCCACGGCGCGTCTCCTCCGCGTTGGGATCCTCGCGGGAACTGTATCACGTCGCGATGCGGTGACTCCGCGCATCCGACGGGACCTCGCAGCCTCGCAGGCGACATCGTTCCGCGTGGCCCGGCTCGTGGTTCGGAGGGTATCATTGAGAGCTGGCCACCTTCTCGGGGGCAGGTGACCGACATCTTGCCGTGAGCACCCGAACCCACGAGGTGTGCGATGACGAATCCGAGACGAGCGGTGCTCGCGGGTCTTCTCATGACCGCGGTCGCAGCCGCGAGGGCGGAGGACTACCTCGAGTCCTTCACGACGACCACGTACGAGGATCCAGCGACCTCCACCGTCCTCTGGGACACGGGAGCGGGTGAGATCCGACTCCCGGAGCTGGATCCGGCCCCCGTCGGGAGCCACGCGACACCGGAGCCCGCGCTCGACGTGTTCGTTTCCGGAGACCTGCTCTACACGGCGACCAACGCGGCGGGGCTTCTGATCTTCGACGTCCGGGACGTGACGTCGCCCACCCTCCTGTCGGCGTTCACGACGGCACACAAGGCCCAGGAGGTGATCGTCGCCGGAGATCTCGCCTTCGTCGCCGACGCGCTGGGCGGTCTCCAGATCATCGACGTCCGGAATCCCGCCGCGCCGGTGCTGGTCGGGGGCATCGCCGTTGCCGGCAACGCGTTGTCGGTGGCCGTGGACGGCAACCACGCCTACGTCGCAGACGCCCTGGCGCTCCGGGTCATCGGCGTGGCCGATCCGACCAGCCCCGTGCTCGTGGCCAACCTCGGCACTCCGGGGACCGCACGTGGCGTCGTCGTCTCGGGGCGCCTCGCCTACGTTGCCGACGACGCGGCAGGCATCCAGGTCGTCGACGTGAGCACGCCGGCGAGCCCCACCCTCGTCGGGAGCAACGACGAGGGTCTCACCGCTCTCGGTGTCTTCGTGTCCGGCGACCAGCTGTTCGTGGCCAATGGCTCCGCCGGGCTCGCCATCCTGGACGTGAGCGATCCCACCGCGCCGAAGGTGATCGGGGCGGTCGACACGCCCGGAACGGCCACACACGTGACCGTGTCGGGGGATCGCGCGTATCTCGCGTGTGACGCCTCGGGCCTTCAGATCGTCAACGTGTCCGACCCGACCAATCCGCATGTCGTCGGTGACCATCCCACGTCCGGAGACGCCGACGGGGTCGTGGTGTCGGGGGTCCATGCGTTCCTGGCGAGCTCGTTGGGCGGCATCGAGATCGTCGAGGTCGCACGACACCTGGTCGACCCTCGCGTGGTCGGGCAGTTCGCGCTTCCGATCGGGACCTTCGGCGTCGAGGTGGCGGGGGATCTCGCATATGCCGCGACCCAGGGCGGCCTTCACATCGTGTCGAAGGCGGATCCGACGGCGATGTTCGAGATCGGGATGCACACGACGCTCGACGGCGGCCGTCGCGTCACCCTCTCGGGTGATCTGGCGTACGTCTCGACGTCGGGGGGCAACGTCGAGATCGTCGACGTGCGCGATCCCGCGAGCCCTGCCCTGGTGGCCACCATTCCGTCCACCGATCTGGTCGAGGGCGTCGTGGTATCGGGGGAGCAGGCGTACGTGGCCAGCGGTCTCAACGGGCTCCGCGTATTCGACGTATCGACTCCATCACTTCCCGTCCTGATCGGAAGCTATGACGAGGCGGGACCCTTCTTCGTGTCGGATGTCATCGTCGATGGAGATCTCGCCTACATCGTGGCTGGCAGCCACGGCCTCCGGATCCTCGACGTCACCGACCCCTCGAGCCCGGCTGCTCTCGGTAGCGTCGTGCCGGGCGGCGGCGAGGGCTTCTATCGGCTCGACGTCGCCGGTGAGCACGCGTTCGTGATCGATCAGAACTCCTCGTCGCTCCGGGTCTTCGACGTTGCAGATCCGTCCTCGCCGGCGCTGGATGGCGTCCTCGGCATCGCGGGGCCGGCCACCGACGTTCGTGTCAGCGGTAATCGTGCCTACGTGTTTGCCGCCGACCTCTGGGTCGTCGACGTCACCGATCCCACGTCTCCCGCCATCGTCGGCGGCCTGCCGCCTGGCGGTTCAGGCTTCGTCGATGCTGACGTGTCCGGTGAGGTCGCCTACGCCGCGGACTTCTTCGGCGGGCTGGCGGCGATCCAACTACGGACCGACGTCCCGAACGACGCCAACGGCCGGAACGGCCAGTCGCTCCCGGTCAACGACCTCGCTCTCGAGATCGCGACCGTGCAGATGACGACGACGCAGCTCGGTCCCGTGAGCTGGGAGGTGAGCGGGAATGGTGGAGGCACCTGGCGCTCGATCGTTCCCGGCGGGAGCAAGGTCAGCTTCTCGCCGGCGGGCACGGGTCTCCTCTGGCGCTCCACCCATGGCTACGATCTCGAGATCAACCCGACGTGCAGCTCCCTCGAGCTTCACTTCCTGTACGCACCCGGGGTCATCGCGGACGTGGTCGACGTCCCCGATGACCAGGGAGGATGGCTCAGGCTGCAGTTCGATCGATCCGGCTACGACTTCGCCGACGAGCCGACGACGCCGGTGACGGGGTATGCCCTCCACCGTCGCGTCGACGATCCGCTGGCGCCCGCTCGTGCTACCGGGGCCGGGTGGCTCTCACCCGATGAGCTCGGACCGGAGACGCTCCGGGATCTCCCGTCGGCGCGCGACGCGGGGGCACGCATCTTCCTCGACGGCCGCGCCGAGGCACCCGCGTTCGACGACGACGTTCACCGCCTCGGAGATCTTCCGCCCGGGGTCTGGGAGGTCGTGGGATGGGTGCCCGCGATGCAGAGGGACAGCTACATCGGACTCGTTCCCACCGAAGGCGACTCCAGCAGCACCGGCATCCCGTGGTCGGTATACGTGGTCACCACGCACACGACGACCCCGTCGATCTGGTTTGCGAGCCTGGCCGACAGCGCGTACTCCACCGACGACGTCCCGCCAGCCGTTCCGACCTCGCTCCGCTTCGACGCTCCATTCCTTCTGACCTGGGATCCCGCACCCGAGGACGACTTCGCCCATCACAGCGTCTACGGGTCCGAGTCCGCGGACTTCGATCCGATGGCGTCCTTGATCGGATACACGATCGAGCCGAGCTTCGACGTATCGAGCACGTCGTACGCCTACTACCACGTCACGACGTCCGACCATGCCGACAACGAGAGCGACGCCGCGAGCATCGAGGGCAGCCTGCTCGCATCGCCCGAGGATGGCGTTCCCACGGCGTTCGCGCTGTCGCGCACGGGGCCCAACCCGTTTCGTCAGCGGACGTCACTGACGATCGCCCTTCCGAAGCCGACGAAGGTGCGCCTCGTGCTCCATGACGTGGGCGGTCGTGTCGTGCGGACGCTCGCCGACGGGGCGTACGCGGCCGGCGTTCACGCGATCGCGTGGGACGCCCGAGACGACGCAGGTCGACCGGTCGGACCCGGAATGTACTTCGCACGGATCGAAGCAGGCGAGTTCGAAGCCGTTCGTCGGCTCTCGGTGATCCGCTAGGCTTCTCGGCGACCGCGCTCGGCCACCGGGCATCCACGTGACGCCGCGGGCCGACGACGTCCGGCCGCCGGTCGATCGCGTGGTCGAGCGCCGGAAAACGGCTCAGGCTCACTGGATTCCGCGACTTCCCGGGCGCTCGGACTCTCACCTCCACGATCCCCCGGGGGCGGCGACCTTCACGTAATCGACATTCTCACAACAGGATACAGGAGAAGTCCCTTCGCAGGCCGTTTCATGAAACAATCACACATGTTGAGCGTAATGTGTAATGCTCTAGCAGCCAAGGAGGTGCGAGATGACCGAGGAGCAGATCCGAAAGATCGCGGACGCGGTGACCGCTGCGTTGAGAGCGAACGAGACCACCGATGTCTGCAGCCCGTCCGACGCGGCCGGCGATGCCTGCTGTAGCGGGACCACTACCTGGAAGGCGGGCGGCGCCGTCGTGTGCATCTGCGTCAGCCCGCAGGAGAAACGCTCGTGACGCACGAACGAGAGCCCTCGTTCGACCTTGCCGGCATCCTGGAGACCGTTCAGGAGAAGCTACGTGAGAAGGGCATTCACGTGGACCTGGGTGGAGACATGGCGGCATGTTGCGACTCGGAGGGCACGCCGAAGGTGAAGGTGGTCTGCGTCGCGCCCGGGCTTCGAGACTCGGTGCGCGAGATGGGCAAGGCGCCGCGCGGCCAGGTCGTCATGGTGCGTGTGGACGACGAGACGAGCGAGTCCCTCGACGCCTGGGTGGCGACGGGTGCCGTGAAGAGTCGCTCGGAAGCGGCGGCGCTGTTCATCCGGGAAGGCCTGAAGGTGCGGGCCGACGAGCTCGAGCGTCTACGGGACGCGCTGCGCGACGTTCAGGACGCCCAGGAGAAGCTGCGGCGGCGCGCGCGAGAGATGTTCGGACAGGAATCCGACGAGACGTCATGACACGATCGTCGGGAGGTCACGCATGGCAATTCACCAGATGACAGATCGTGCGACGACGAACGGGTCCGTGCGCGCGAGTGACGAGTGGTCGACCACGGTGAAGACCGCGCTGTGCGATCCCGTAGCGGTTCGCGAGCTGGTCGACCGCGCGGAACGTTCCGATCGGCTGCGGGTCGCCAACGCACGGATGCAGGCGGATCTGGACGCCGCCGCTCGCATCCAGCGCTCGCTGCTTCCCAGGCAGTCACCGCTGATGCACGGCGTCCGCGTGGCGTGGGAGGTTCTGCCGTGCACGGAGCTCGCCGGGGACATCCTGGACGTCTTTGCTCTGGACG
Organism: Candidatus Eiseniibacteriota bacterium; assembly: GCA_965224245.1. Classification (GTDB taxonomy): domain Bacteria; phylum Eisenbacteria; class RBG-16-71-46; order CAZAMP01; family CAZAMP01; genus CBDCYW01. Next base: position 1,053,333 of record OZ245046.1, read on the forward strand.
AGGACCACCTCGCGCTCTACGTCGTGGACGTGAGCGGACACGGCGTCGCGGCGGCGATGCTCTCGCACACGGTGCACCGGCTCCTCTCGAGCCCGGCGTCCATCATCACGCGCCGGCGAGGGGGAGAGATCGTCGGACCGGCGGAAGTCTGCCGGCAGCTCAACGAGCTCCTTCCGATGGACCCGGAGACGCGGCAGTACGCCACGTTGCTCTACGGAGTCATCGATCTCCGGGCCCGGACGTTCCGCTTCGCATCGGCCGGGCACTGTCCACCCGTGTTGACGTCGATCGGCGGGCCGGCGGTGGAGATCCCGGCACGTGGTTTTCCGATCGGTGCGTTTCCCGACTCGCAGTACGAGGAGCACGTCGTGCACGTGCCGCCCCGCGCGAGGCTCCACCTCTACTCGGACGGGCTCGTGGAGCTCGGCGCTCGTGAGGGGGTGTTCGTGGAGCCGGCCTGGTTGCTGCAGGTGATCGAGGAGAGCGGGAGCCGATCGGTGGAAGCGTCGGTGCCGTTCATTCTCGAACGGGCGCGTGGCGTCAACCCCAGCGCGACGTTCTCGGACGACGTGTCCCTGCTCGTGCTGGAGATCGAGTAGCGGCATCGACGAGCCGCGTGCTCGGGACCGGGAAGACGAGCGCATTCGCGCGCGTGCGAACGCCCGGCCGGGTCGGGGGCTTCCCGTGCCGTTCCAGCGGGCCGCTCGAGCCTCTCGACGTGATCGAGCCGTCAGTTTGTCACGGACACCCGGTGAAAAGTCACGCCCCGGGTCCCTCCCGACCGGCCGCGAGGATTCTCGACTCTCATAACACTCGCTCGACCAGGCGTGTACCGGATTCGAGCGGCCCCGGCATGGTTCTTCCATGAGACAGGTACACGTGACGATCTCCTCGATCCGTGACGGGCCACCAAGGGAGGAACGATGTGCCGACCGAGCCAACCACGTCGACGTGGACGATCCGAGCTCAGCCTGAGCTTCACCCTCGCCCTCACGACTCTCGTCGCCTCCACGGTCGCCGCCCAGCCGGACGCCGCGAGATCGAGCGTCGAGCCCTGGGATGACCTCGGCTTCGCCCGGGTCAGTCCCGGGACGCAGAGCGGCATCGATCTGACGACGGTCCGCGTGCGGGACGCGGCGGGGAATCCGGTCGTGGACAGCGCGGTGGAGATCGTGTTCGACGCGTGCTTCACGCTCTGTGTCGACGACCCGGACGACGGACTCACGGGCGTCACCAACGGCTCGGGCAACGTCGTGCTGGATCCACGGGTCGGCGGTTGCTCGACCTGTACGATTCGTGTTCTCGCCGATGGCGTGGTGCTGCGCGAGTTCGATCAGGTCATCAGCCCCGACTGGGACGGCACGTGCGCCGATGGCGTCGTGGACGATCACGACCTCGAGAGCTTCGGTCTCTTCGGAGGTGTCTGCTTCGACTGGAACGGCGACGGCGAGGCCACGCTGGCGGACTTCGCGGACATCAACCTTGCGTACGGGGATGCCAACGACAACCCGTGTCCAGTGGATGCCAACGTCTCGCCGTGGGATTCGGACGGCGTTGCGTACTTCGTTCCCGGCCAGACGGGCGACGATCTGGTGACGGTCAACGTCCCCGGGCGTGGTGCGGGAACGCCGGTGGAGATCCGGATCGCCGGGTGCGACGCTCTGTGCGCGGATGCATCCACGCTGTCCGGCGAGACCGACGCCAGCGGCAGCATCACCTTAGACCCCGCGGTGGGAGGCTGCGACGACTGCACGGTGCAAGTGCTCGTGTGTGGGGTGGTGGCAACGGAGTACACCACGATCGCGTCACCGGACCTGTGCCCCGACGGCCGCGTCGACGAGTGCGACTACGCCGTCTTCCAGCAGTACTTTCTCGGTACCGACCCCTGCGCGGACTTCAACCGTGACGGCGTCGTCGATCTCAACGACCACAACATGCTCCTCGCCCTGATCGGAAGCTCGAACGACACGATCTGCCCGCCGAGCGCGTCCCTGAGCACGGCCGCGCTGTGGGATGGGTACGGGCATGCACTCGTGAGTCCGGGCACCGGGAGTGTGGATCAGCTTCAGGTGACGGCGAAGAGCGCATCGGGCGCGCCGCTTCCGTTCGCGAAGATCTCGCTCCGTTTCGAGGGCTGCGAGGCGCTGTGCGGCAGCACAGACGACATCAGCACCCTCGCCGACGAGAACGGCGTGGCCGTGCTCGATCCGGAGCTCGGTGGGTGCGACGTGTGCGACGTCTACGTCGACGTATGCGGTCACGAGATCCGCCACTTCACGAGCGTGGTCAGCCCCGACTGGAACGGCCTCGCCGCCGACGGTGTGGTCGGCGCCGACGACGAGGCCTGGTTCCTTGCACAGATCGGACTCTCCGATGCCTGCGCCGACTACGATGGCGACGGGGACGTCGACGGCGACGATCAGTCCATCCTCGCGGCCGCACTCGGCGACACCAACGATGAGCTGTGCACACCGCTGGCGATCGGCGAGCCGGCGGTCCAGCCGATCGCGCTCGGTCTCTCGATCACACCGACCCCCGCGACGTCTCGGGTTACACTCGAGTTCACGCTCACCTCGTCCGGTGAAGTCGCGATCGACGCCTTCGACGTGAACGGACGTCGCGTGCTGGACGAGATCCGCGGTGGGTTCGCGGCCGGCCGCAATCGCATCGCTCTCGATGCTCGCATTGCCGACTTCGGGGTCGGCATGTACTTCGTTCGACTCCGGACGGCGCACTCCACGTCGTTCTCCAGGCTCATCATCTCCCGGTAGCGCCCCTCCACATGACCGGCGGCCGTGGCTCCGCGGCCGCCGGTCGCCGCCCATCGGCCCGTCGCCGCGGCCACCGTTCGGCGGCGGTCCCCGCTCGTGCTAATCTGATGTCCTTCCAGTCGTTGCACCGGTACTCGACGCACGATCGAGTGCCGGGCAGGTGACAGGAGCGGCGATCGTGCGACGACGCCGATCCCGCTGGAGGAGTGCGTGTGAAACGGTGGCCTCGCGCGGCCGGTTGCCTGGCTGCGCTCGCGATCGGCTCGCACCTGACCGGGTGTCAGGCCGATCGAACCGAGCAGGCGTCGCGTCCGCGGCAGCTCTCGGTGCCCCTGGATCGCGACGTGCGCACGCTGGATCCCGGAAGCCCGTATGCCGCGGAGATCGTGACGTTCGACGTCCTGCGTCAGCTCTACGAGCCACTGGTGGAGCACGACCCCACCACGCTCGAGATCATGCCCCGCGTCGCGCGATCGTGGTCGACCACCGAGGACGGTCTGCACTGGCGGTTCGAGCTACACCCGGATGCGCGCTTCGTCGACGACGCGTGCTTCTCCGGGGGACGTGGGCGCCGGATGAGGGCAGCTGACGTCAAGTACTCCATCGAGCGAAGCATCCGCCTCGCCGTCACGGAGGACTTGGCGCCGGAGGTTCCCCCGATTGCCGGGCTCGCTGCGTTCCGGAGCGGCTCCGCTCCGGGGATCTCCGGCATCGCGGTCATCGAGCCCGAAGCGATCGCCATCGATCTGGTCGAGCCTCATCCCGCGCTCCTGCACTTCCTGGCCCGGCCGTCGTGCTTCGTGGTGCCCCGCGAGGCGATCGACGCATACGGCGAGGGGATCGCGCGCCACCCGGTGGGATCGGGCCCGTTTCGACTCGTGGCGTGGGACCCGGTGACGGGCGTCCTGCTCGCCCGTAACGATGGATACTGGCGGGTGGACGACGACGGTCACCGGCTTCCCTATCTCGACGCGCTTCGGTTCGTTCCGAGGGTGGGGACGAAACGCGCATATCGGCACTTCGCGCAGGGACAGCTCGATTGCCTGGCCAGCTATGCCGACGATCTCAGTCGCGACATCGCCGGCTCCGGAGACGGCACGACGGCGAGCGCGCGCCGCTACGTGGTCCCGTGGCTGAACACGATCTTCGCACGCTTCGACCTCCGCTCCACGAACCCCCTGGTGGCCGACCCGAGGCTGCGCCAGGCGTTGATCCACGCGGTGCGGCGAACGGACACCAGCATCCACGTGCCGGCGCGTGGACTGCTTCCGCCGAAGCTCTCGCAGCTGTTCCCCGATTCGCTGCGGAACCTCGATCGCCGGCGATCCCGCCTGCGCACGGTGAGCCCCGCACCCGGCCAGCATTCGGACGTGAACGCCGCACGACGCGCGCTCCGCGACGCCGGGTACCCCGACGGCGCGGGTCTGCCACCGCTGAGGCTCCTGTGGCAGATCGGAGACGGCGGGCGCGGCACCCGTCTGGTCAGCCAGCTCAACGCCATCGGGGTGGAGGTCGAGGTCCTCGTCGAGGACGACCCCCGCGCGTTCAGCGAGCTCGTCACCCAGGGCGGCTGCGATCTGTTCCGGGACGGCTGGGTCGCCGACTACCCGGATCCCGAGAACTTCCTCGCGCTGTTCTGTTCGGAGACCACGTCCTATCCCGGTACCTACGAGAGCGCTCGCTACGACAGTCTGTTCTGGGCGCTTCGGCGTACACCGGAACGATCCGAGCGTCGCCGCATCACGCTGGAACTGGAACAAACATTGCTTAAAGATCAGGTTGCGATCTTCCTCTACCACGAGGCACAGGCCCAGCTGGTGGCGCCTCACGTGGCGAACTGGGAGCAGAACTGCACGAGCCCGCTGAACGTGCACCACTACGAGCGTGTCGCGTTCCACGAGGCGGGACGGGAGGACCGGTGACGATCCGGCGACGACTCCTGGGGACGTTCCTCCTCGTCGGGCTCTTGCCCGGTGCGGTGGTGACCGCCATCGTGTCGTCGGGCGCGCACCGGATGGCGCGCTCGCAGGGCGAGCAGGACGTTCGTGAAGCGGTGGAGACGTTCTCCACGCTGGTGCGCGCCGAGCTGGTCGCCGCGAGGAGCGAGCTCCTGTGGGCGGCCCACATGTCGGAGCTCCAGGAAGAGCGGCGTCCCGAGCGCGGATCCGGACAGCTGGCGTCCGCCTACGTCCTGGATCAGATCGGTGCCGACGTGTTCGCAGCGGAGACCGAAGGCATCGACGCCCTCCTGGAGCCGACACGGCTCGTCCTGCTCGACCGGGGCCGCGGCGTCGCCTACACGCACACACGCACCTGGTGGCGGCGTGTGCCGTGGGATCCGCTTCCGGTACCCATCGACGAGCTGCCGCCGCGGTATGCGACGTGGCTTCGTGGTCCCGACCAGTTCACCGACGACAGTCGGATCTTCGTGGAGCACCGGTCCACCGGCGCGCTTCTGGGAGTCGCGGTCGCGGTCACCGTGGGCGATGGTCTGAGCCGGGTCGTCATCGCCGAGTACCCGTTGCTCCCGTTCCTGCAGGCATCATTGCGTCGTGCCCACCGTGAGCGGCTCGAGCGTGCGTTCGTGGCGGCGTACGACGCCGACTCGGATCGCACCATCTATCTCGTCCATCCCGACCCCGGGCGGATCGGGCGGCCGGTGGCGGGCGATCCGACGTGGGAGCGGCTCGGCCGGCGCCGGATCGAGGCGAGCGGGATGCGTGATTCCACAGACGTGCGGCGAGACCACTGGCAGACCGCTCACGCCGGGGACGTATTCCTCGCTGCACATGTCGACTCCGTGACGGGCTGGGTCTTCGGGAGCGAAAGCTCGCTCGCATCGGTTCTCGCGCCCGTTCGCCGCAACATCCTGCACTCCGTCACGTTTTTCCTGCTCATCAGCGGCGTCGTGGTGCTCGCGATCCTGCGCGCCACACGCGGAATCAGCCAGGCAGTGGAGACGATCGCGCACCGAACCCTGGCGATCGCTCGAGGGGATCTCGGCACGCCGCTTCGTCTGCAACGATCCGACGAGTTCGGTGACATCGCCGATCACATCAACCGCATGGCAGACGATCTCCTGATGACCAGCGAGTCGCGAGCGATCGCCACCGTGCACGCCCGGCTCATGCACGAGCTGAAGGGTGTGGTGCACCAGATGCAGCTCCTGCTGTACAACGCTCGCGAGAACGAGGACGACCCGGAGTTCCGGACCGAGTTCTTCGAGCTGATGGAGAGCATGATCGCCGACATCGAGGCGGTCGTCCTCCAGCTGCGTCGATCTAACCCGAGCGCGCCGGTGAGCTGGCAGGCAGTCGACGTCGACCGGATGATCACCGACATCGTGGAGTCGCCGCTGGTCGCGCTGCGCACCGACGTCGAGGTGACGCTGTCGCTTCACGGCGGCGTGGCCGAGATCGACCCCGGCTTCCTGACTGACGCCCTGGAGAACATCATCTCGAATGCACTCGACGCAATGGAGAACGGAGGGGTCCTCCGGATCTCGACCGGTCGGCGCGACGACGAGGAACCGGGGCCCACGCACGTGATCGAGATCGAGGATACGGGCATCGGCATGACGCGGGAGTTCGTCGATCAACAGCTCTTCCGGCCGTTCGCGACCACCAAGGAGTGCGGAACGGGGCTCGGCATGTACGCCGCGAAACGCCTCGTCGATCGGATCGAAGGCTCGCTCACCGTCCGCAGCGAGCGCGGGCGCGGCACATGCGTCACACTCGCCGTCGGCCGATGCCTGGAGGCCGTCTCATGACGACGATCCTCGTCGTGGATGATCAGCGCGCGGCAAGACGGCTTCTCTACCACGCGCTGAAGGGCGAGTACCGGATCCTCGAGGCCGGGGATGGCTCGGCTGCACTGGACGCGCTGGAGAGCGAGAGCGTCGATCTCGTGCTGCTCGACATGCATCTTCCACCGGCAACCGACACCGCGCGCGAGGGCGTCCGAACGCAACGCACGATTGCCGAGCGCCATCCGGCGCTGCCGGTGATCGTCGTTACCAGCGACCACGAGCGTGATCTGGCGCTGGAGATGATCGAGAACGGCGTCGCGGATTTTCTTCTCAAGCCCGTGGACCCCGTGGTGCTCAAGATCGTGGTCAAGCGATCCCTCGAACGTTCACAGCTGCTGCGGGAGGTCGACGAGCTGCGCCGAGAGGTTCGCGAGCGCCATTCATTCGGCAGTCTCCTTGGCTGGAGTCCGGCCATGCAGGACTGCTTCGCGCGACTGGAGAAGCTCGCGCAGGTGCCCACGTCGCTGCTTCTCACCGGCGAGAGCGGTACCGGGAAGAGCGCCGTGGCGCAGGCGCTCCATCACTCCGGTCCACGAGCGGACGGGCCGTTCGTGGTCGTGGATCCCGCCGCGATCCCCGAGACGCTGATGGAGAGCGAGCTCTTCGGTCACGCCAAGGGATCGTTCACCGGCGCCGCCCGCGATGAGCCGGGCAGCATCCGCACGGCCGATGGGGGGACGCTCTTTCTCGACGAGATCGGCAACCTGAGCCTCGCCGTACAGGCGAAGCTGCTGCTGTTTCTCGACCGGCGCGTGCTGTCGCCCGTGGGATCCCGTCAGGAGATCGAGGTCGACGTTCGACTCGTGACGGCCACGAACGCGGATCTGGATGCGATGGTCCGCGACGGAACGTTTCGGGCCGATCTGCTCTACCGGCTTCAGGTCGCGACCGTACGTCTGCCACCACTGCGGGACCGTACGGGCGACATTCGACCCCTGGCCGAGCACTTCGTCGCGGACATCTGCCGCTCACTGGGTCGCGCTGTGCCCGAGGTGTCCCCGGATGCGATGGCGCTCCTGACCTCGTACGCCTGGCCTGGCAACGTTCGGCAGCTACGGCACGTGCTGGAGAGCTCCCTCGTGCTGCTCGACGGGGATCGGCTCGACGCGGCGGACCTGTCGCTTCCCACGGCGCCGGCCTCGGGAGCGAACGCCACCGATCCGGAGATGACGCGGGATGGGGAGGAAGTCGTCACCTTCAAGGGGCAGGTTACAAGATACGAATCGGCGCTCGTCGCCGATGCGCTGGCGTCCACCGGGGGTAACAAGGCGGCCGCCGGGCGCCTCCTGGGACTCGATGAGAACCAGATACGTTACCTGTGTCGCAAGCACGGTCTCGGGTGAGCTCGGCGATCGAGCGCCCGCTCCCGGCTTCGACGCCCCGATGAGATGATTGCCGATGACCCCGAGGCATGACCGTCATCGGGCCAGCAGCGCGCCCGCGACCTGGCCGCGACCCGTTGCGTGCAATCAACGAAGTACGTGCCGATACTGTCTTGCTCGCCTGTCTCGATGTCCTCACGACGTCGATCGTGGCTCCGGACCGCGGTTGCATGTTTGCAACGCAGCCTCCATCGTGACATCCACGGAAAATGAAGTGAATGCATCATGGCGTCGTCGGCGCGGCGCCGCCCACAGTATTCATGGTGGCGCGGATACCGGGCCGACGTGCGACGCCGTCTCGGCGATCGGACGCAGGGGACGCCCGACACAAGTCCGCCTTCTTGTTGCTCGACATCGCGTGAAGACCACCAAAGGGTGCACATCTTGCGGCGTGCGTCCGGACGGGGTTCGTGCCGACTCGTGGCAACCTTGCTCGCCGTGTCCGTGAGCGCGTGCACCGACTCCCCGAGCCCGCCCGAGGACGAATGTCTCCGATCGCACCCAGGCCGGCGTCGCATCACCCGGCGCCGACATCCGTGCCGTTCCGCGGGAGACCGCCCGAGCCTCTCGACGTGGGGAAACGTGCGGCCCACTCGAGACGCGCCCCGGGGTCGGCGCTTCGGGATTCCCCTACAGCAGGGCCAGTAGTGCCCGACCTACGATTGATGGCACTGGTGTAAGTACGTCCAGCGAGCGCGCGTGACCGGAAGTAGTCGCGGTGGCGAACGGGTGATCGTCCACGGCACGATCATCGCGTCGCACGTGCGTCGTCGATCGAGGTCGCTGGCGAGTCCGAGTCGATGTCACCCTTCAGAAAGACCGCCCAGCCATGAACGACGCCGGTGTTTCCGGGCGCCTCGTCGGTCACGACGAGGTGGAAGTCGCCACCTCGCGCGAGGCCGACGAACGACTCGAGCACCGGAGCCTCGGCCGACGTCCCGGCCTCGACGCCGTCCCGAAAGAAGAGACGTCCGTCGAGCACGACCGGGTAGGCGTGGAGTGCCTCGCCGTCGCACGCGTTCAGCCGGGCCATGAAGACCGCGAGTGGGGCGCGCACGTCCGGACGGCCGTCACCGTCCGCGTCGTAGAGAAGGGTGATCTCGACGTCGCCGACGTACCCGTGGGAGATGTCGACGGCGACCATCAGCGGCTCGATCTTCTGCCCGTCGTCCGGAATGTGAATGGGACCGACGGCCGCCCCGGAGGGGTCGTCGTCGGGGATCGCGGTCTCGGCTCGATCACTGTAGCCCTCGTACACCCCATCGTGGCAACGGATCGCGGTGTCCGGAGCGTGGCCCCTGGGCTTCGGACCTTGCGTGATCGTGCATCCCGCCATCAGCGCGGCACCGACCGCGATCAGCGTCGTGGTCATCATGATCCCTCCTCGTGCGCCCGGGAGATCCGGGTCGACCGGTCCGATGTCGTCTTCATCGGATCATGCGCATTCCGGGGCGGAAGTGTCGGATGGCGATCCGGATCAACCGCCGTTCGCAACCGGTCCTCGTATCCCGGAGGGCCGCGAGGGTCGATCGAGTCCCGGCGCTGGACGTGGCACGGGTGCGATACATGAGTGAGGCGCGACCGGCGGAGATCACCCAGATCCTCCAGAGCCTCCACTCCGATCCCGGCGGCCGGTGCACCGGGTCGGATCGCCTGTTCGAACGGGTCTACTCCGAGCTGCGCGAGCTCGCGTCGGGGCTGATGCGCCGCGAGCGGAAGGACCACACGCTCCAGTCGACGGCGCTGGTGCACGAGGCGTACGTCAGGCTGCTGGAGGGTCGTGAGCTGGACTGGCAGAGCCGGGCGCACTTCTTCGGGAGCGCGGCCCGAGCCATGCGCCGGATCCTCGTCGAACATGCTCGCCGTCGTGCGTCGGACAAGCGGGGCGGCGCCTGGCGGCGAGTCACGCTGGACGAGAATCTGGGACTGGAGGCGGTGTCCGCCAGCGAGCTGATCGAGCTCGACGACGTACTGAGCCGTCTCGGCCAGCTGGACGAGCGCATGGCTCGCATCGTCGAGCTCCGGGTGTTCGCGGGGATGACCGGCGAGGAGATCGGCCACGTACTCGGACTGTCGCGGCAGACCGTGCAGGAGGAGTGGAAGGTGGCGAAGATGTGGCTCCGTCACAAGCTGGCCGGAGACTCGCCATGAATCCGGAACGCTTCCGGCGGCTGAAGGCGCTCCTCGTGGCCGCAAGCACGCTCCCGCTCGACGAACGCGACGCGTACCTCGCCACGGCCCGTGGCGACGATCCGGAGCTTCGCGCCGAGGCGGAGAGGATCCTCGCTCACGCGAAGGATCGCGATGGGATCCTGCGGACCGGCGAACGTGGTCCAGCCCTGATGCGAGGTCGCGAGGCCGCCACGTGATCGTCCGACGCTCGCCGCTGGCCGGTCCAACGGTAGGCAGGGTGCCGACCGGGCGCTACCGCAGCGCGTGGTAGGCTCCCGGTGCGCTGCGGGTCATACCTCACGCCGTGACCCTTCACGAACGCCCATCAACCCCGACCCAGACCACGGAGGTGCTGGTGATCATCGCCGTTCTCTACGATCCAGCCTCGCGTCAGCTTCGCAAAGGCGGTCACGAGCTCGTCGACGAGTGGGATCGCAATCCGGACAGCCGGATCTGGGCGATCATCGAGAACGAGCCGCCGGAGGCCGAGAAGGCCCTTCTCGCGAGTCGCTTCGGCATTCACGAGCTCGCGATCACCGATGCGCTCCGGACGCGGCACCCTCCGAAGATCGAGACGTTTGAAGGGAGCACGTTCATTCTCATGCGCGGTCTGGATGCGGAGACCGACTCGCTGGAGTTCGGCACGATCCAGCTCTCCCTGTTCGTCTCGGAGCGCTCCCTCGTCACGCGCAGCTCCGGCTACTCGGTGAGCTCCCATGCCATCCTGGAGGCGCTGATGTCGGGTGAGATACCGCCGGACATCTCGCGAGCCGGCCTCGCGTTGCGGCTCTGCCGGCGAGTCTCGGATCGGTTCCTGCCGATTCTCCTCGCCGTCGAGCGACGCCTGGAAGCGATGGAGAACGAGATGCTGGATCAGCCGACGGATGACCTTCTCGCGGAGCTCGTTCGTCAGAAGGGAAGTCTCAAGAGGATCCTCCGTGTCCTCCAGTATCACGCGCAGGCCTTCACGGCGGTCGGCACGCACGTGCCGCAACAGCTCGCCGGTCACCACCACGAGCTGACCGACGTCCAGGAGCAGCTCGATCGGCAGCTCAGTCTGGCTCGGCTCCACTACGAGCTCACCGATGATCTGATGCAGGGGTACCTGTCTCTGTCCGCACACCGGCTGAACCAGATCATGCAGACGCTGACGATCGTCACGGTCGTCTTCGTTCCGATCACGTTCATGGCCGGGATCTACGGAATGAACTTCGAGTTCATGCCGGAGCTGAACTTCCGGCCGGCCTATTTCGTTCTCCTCGGCGCGATGGTGCTCGTGGTGACGTCGATCCTCGTGCTGTTTCATCGCCGAGGCTGGATCGGACGTCGCGTCACTCGCGGGTAACGCACGGACGAGCGACGCGAGCGGTGACAGGGATTCGCGAGCCATGAGTTCCGTGCCGGCTCGGCGGGCCCACGGGCGTCACACCGGGCAAGACACCTGTGTCCGGGACTGGAAGGTGGACAACTTCTACGTGGAGGTCGTGCCGGATGAACGGTGAGATCGCGACTCCCCGAGCGATGCGCCCCTCGCTGACCCGTCACTTCCGGGCGGGATGCGCCGCCGCGTACTGCTCGTCGAGCCGCGCGTACGTCGCGGCGAGTGCATCGATCTCCGCCTCGTGGTCGTGGAGGTTCGCGTCTCCCTCGAAGGCGGCCAGCGCCGCGGGATCGAGGAGCTCGACGAGGCGTACCCACTCCGCCCACGCGGGTAGCGCGTGGAGCGCGCCGGAGTAGAGCGCGTCGAAGCCATCGATGACGTAGAGGGCGGTGCGATCGATGCCGAGGTCTCCCGCGTCGTCCTCTGCGAACACGGCGAAGGGGACGATCATGTCCACGGAGCTGGGATCGAGACTGAAGCGCTCACCGAATCCGAAGCGAGACGCGAGCCACTTCTCCCGCCCAACGACGCCCAGGGATGGATCGGCGGGGAACCACTCGCCCGTGGCGCCGTCCTGGATCTCGATCCACACGTGGTCGTTGTGACGCTTGCCGAAGACGGACATCCGGTAGCCGCTCTCGGCCACCTTCCTTCGCGCCGTCTGCCCGCGGCGCGCGCTCTCGACGTGGACGTTGATCTCTCGTACGCGGCGCATGCGGAGGCCCAGCTCGTCGAGCATGGCCGTGGCCACGCGGGCGAGCTCGGCGCAGTTGCCGCCCCGACGTTGGAGGATCTCGTCGACGGTCCGCTTCTGGTAGTCGGTGGCGGTCCAGTCGAAGTGTGTGGCGAACCAGGTCACGACGGCGTCGGCACGCTCGCGGTCGGTGCTCGCGCTCTCGGACACCTGTCTGGCGAAGGCGGCCCGGTCGTCGAGGGCGAGCGAATGGAGAGCGTCGATCTCGTGAGCGGCGCCGGTCGTGTGCGCGTCGTCTTCCGGCCGCTCGCTCGCCAGGCCGGAGTCGAGTGTCAGGAGACCGACCAGGGAGGCGATGACCACTCGCTGCATCGAAACTGGCTCCTCGTTGGACGCGGTCGTCTCGTCACGGCCGCGGTGAACGCGAGTGCGACGGTGGCGAGACCGCGTCGAGTCCGACATGGCTCGCCAGGCCGTATGCCATGATCCCGGTACGACCCACTTCGGTCTCGAGGCCGCTGCTCGTGTCGATGGTGTAGAGCGTCTCGAGTGCCGTCGAGGCACCATACAGAGTGCCGGAGTCGTCGAAGTGTAGCACCATGAACGTGACCGGTGCGGTGGTCTCACCGACGCGGGTCACGGTCGCGTCCGTGGGATCGATCCGGTACAGGACGCCAGTCAACGTGGGCAGCCGCATTGACATTGCATACATCGTGGCGGTGGTGGGATCGATGGCGAGTCCGGCGAAGAACTCGTGAGGCCCGAACGCGGGCGTCCCCACCGGCGTGACCGTCGCCGTCGCGAGGTCGATGCGCACCAGCGCGTTCGGAAAGTTGAGCCCTGCATACAGCGCACCGGATCCATCGAACGCCAGCCCGTAGCCGTTGTTGCCCACGGCCGTGATGGCGGTCGTCTTTCCGTGCACGGTGTCGACCAGCCGGAGGCTGTCCCCCGAGATCGTGAACATCGACCCCTGCGAGTCGATGGCGAGTCCGGCCCCTCCGTCGACGACGGTGGTCACGAACGTCGCCGACCCCGTGTGGCGATCGAGTGTGTACAGATCTCCATTCACGTCGAGCGCATACGAGAGGCTCGACGCCTCGGAAGATGCGTCGGTCGCCCTGACCGGTGGGACGGTGAGCACGGCGATGGCGATGGTGAGAACCGTGCGTCGAAGATCGAGCATCATCTCTCCCGGGTGGAGTGTGGACGACGTCCGTGGAGACCCTGTCGGGGGCGACCGGGTGCCGGCGCGCGCCGGTGAGCCGGATCGATCCACGGTGGTGCCTATCCGGTTACCCGCAGTGTAGACGCGCTGTTCCGGGAGCTCACGTGCGAATGGTCACCTGTTACACGACCGTTACGGGCAACGTCCTTTGGCACGGTTGCCGTTTCGGCGGCCGGAACGACGCGGGGCGCCTCCTCTCGAAGGCGCCCCGGCGTTCGCGACCGGCAGAGCTTCGGGCGTCAGCCGGTGATCGTCAGCTTCTCGACCGCACGCCGATCGGCGGCGGTGAGCTGAAGGAAGTACACACCGGGAGCGACGAGCGTGCCAGCGGCACTTCGACCGTCCCAGTACACCTCGAACGTACCCGCGTCCGCCGGCCCGTGGGCGAGCTGCCGGACCACACGCCCCCGCACGTCGAGGATCGACAGCGACATCGGAGCCGGCGCATCGAGCTCGTAGGTGAGCGTGCCGCCGCCCACCGGAAACGGATTTCGGGGCATCGACAGACCGAACGTGACGTGGGCGGTCTCGGGAAGCGAGAGCATCCCCGGCTCTCGCACGTGAAGGCTGTACGAGCCCGAGCTGTCGTCGTTGCTGAACACGGCGACCCCATACCAGTCCGCATCCGTGACGGTCACCGACATCACCTCGGAGGCACCGCTCCCGGCCGCGTCCACGCGGGCCATCGCGCTCGCGGACCCCTGATACAGGGGCTGGCCGGCGGAGCTGAAGAAGACGAGCCCGAGGTCCAGACCCCCGGACTCGATCTCGACCTCGATCTCGACACCCTGACCGTCGGGAACGCTTCCGTCCACGAACAGATCCCAGATCTGAACGACCTCGGCGGCGGTCCAGGGCACGCCCGTCACATCCACTCCCATGGGGTCGAACACGAGCTTCTCGGCACCGTCCTCGAACGAGGCGGTGAACGGACCCACCGCACCCCACAGGCGTTCCGGCCTCGGGTAGAGATTGCGGGGACCCAGATGGTTGTGATCGCTGGCCACGATGGACACGCCCGTCCCCTGGAAGTCGAGCGTCTGGTAGCAGCTGCCGCTGGACGGCGCGCAGTCCCAGACCGGAAGCACGCAGTTCTCGCCGGGTGACGACCGCATCCCCACCGCCGACCAGCCCGCGGTGGTCACGGGCATGATCGTCCACATGACGTTGGACTCGGACGTGGTCGCCGGAACCGACTCCTCCAGCGTGAAACGCGGACCCCACACGATCGTGTACTCACCGCCCGCGCCACTGTTCTCGGTCATCACGTAGGCGAAGTCGCTCGAGAAGAGCGGCGTGTAGCTGAACCACTCGCCGAGGTCGGTCGGAGGTCGGAAGTCCGACTGGGCCCGTGCGTCGTCCTTGGTCTGAAACCAGATCGCGACCGCGTTCCCGAACAGGTACGTGCCCGCGTCCAGGTCGGCGCTCGTGTTGTACTGACGGAAGTAGTACGGCTGATCGATGGCGAGAGGGACGTCCCAGACCTTGACCACCTGGCCCGCCGGCCAGTCGTACGTGTGGATGCCGCCGAGCACGTCGGCGCCGTGCTCCCAGTTCGTCGAGATGGGGCCCCATCCGTCCTCGAGCCGCCGGCGGAGGTAGTCGGTGGAGTAGCCGTCCCGGTAGTCGATGACGATGAGCTCCACGCCACCGGGCCCCTCGGTGTCCGAGTGCTGGCGCTGCGTCTCGTACGTGGACTCGTCGAACATGGCAAGCGACGCATCCACACCGGCGGCGGGACGGCATCCGGCCACCGCCCACGCGTTCGCGTTGGGGGCGTAGCTGTACAGGGAGAGCTCCGACGTCTCGGTGTGCACGTATTCCTCGGGGAGTGGGAACTCCGACGGACCGATCTGGAGCGTGAACTGCCCGTCGGCCGCGTTCCGGCTCCAGACGACGAGGCCATACACGTCGTCGGCAGGAACGGTGTAGGTGTACACCTCACCGGCCGCGGCGCCGATCGTGTCGCGATACCACTCTGCGTCGAACTGAGAGGCGAAGTACATCGCGCCGTTCGATCGATAGAGCGCCATGTCGAAGTCGGCGTCGCCGGAGATGTGATCGAGCTCGAACTGGAGCGTCTCGCCGGCGAAGAGGGGGACGTCCCAGGCACGCACGACGTTGTGCATGGACCAGTTGTGGGTCGTGACGTCGCCGTTGGCGAACAGCATCTCCTCGCCGCTCTCGAAGCTCAGGTTGTAGGAGTCCGCCGCACCGGAGAAGCGGGTGATCTGGATGTGCTCGTTGCCGGGCCGACTGTGATTGTAGTCGCCCACGAGGAAGTCCACGGGCGCACCGGTGGCGGAGGCCGCCAGCAGCATGCGGTGGTTGTTCTCACCGTAGAGCGTCAGGTCGTAGTCCGCGGTGGCCGGGCTGCGAACACCCACCACCGACCAGCTGTTCCAACGCTGGGACATGACCTCGCTGTTCGCGACGTCGTTCCAGTAGAAGTACCCGCCGTGCGGGACCTCCCAGATGGCGGCCACGGTCGACTCGTCGACGTTCCGTTTCACGGGGTTCAAGAGGCCGTCGGAGTTGTCGTCGGCCCACGCCCAGTGTCGGGGGGTCCACTCGCAGAGGGCGTCCAGGTCGTTGTACTTCATGAGACATGGGACGTCGACGCCACAGGTGGCCAGCGCACAGTTCTCGTTCGGGACGTCCTCCCACAGATACCAGCTCTGGCAGATGTTGCAGTCGAGCCCGCCATTGCACGTGCCGTCCTCGGCGTACTCGTCGCAGGCGCCGAAGAGGTGCCCGAACTCGTGTGCCCACACCGGGCCCGTGGAGTCGAGAAAGAGCGACGCGAAGGCGTCGTAGTATCCGGCAAATGCACGACCCGGCTCGTGGGGCTGGACGGCGAGGATGACGTTGTCCCAGCCGCCGTTCCAGGTCTGCAGCCAGAACGAGGCGTCGTCGGTGATCCGACCGTCGGCGTCCCAGTCGTAGATTCCGACGTTGTTGCAGGCCTCGTTCCACTGCTCCTCGGTCAGGCGATCGACGATCTCGGTGCTGATGGTCGTCTCCCATCGCACCGCCACGCCGTCGTCGAAGCTCAGGTTGGCGCCGAGCGGGGCCTCGCTCGTGTAGTACTCGCGAGCCACGTCAGAGCGGGCGTATGCGGTGTACTTCTCGGACGCCGTGAAGCTGCTCGAGGGCGGGTTGATGAAGAAGTGCAGGATGAGCGTCGTCCCGCGCGCGTAGTGCACCGCGTCGTTGTCGGGAACGGTGCCGCCGCCGCGGTCTCCCGGGTCTGCCCGGTCGCTCTCGCGCACGCGATCCACGTCCTCCCATACGGCCGGGTCCGGGTCGGTGAACTCGAGATCGACGCGGGCCCGGGCCTCGGCCAGGAGGTCGGGATCCAGTCGCTCGATCGTGGGCGGCGTGACGCCGGCGCCGGCAGGCCCCGCCAGCACGGCTGCGAGGAATGAGAGCGTGAGGGTGCGCGTCATCGTGCACCTCCCTCGCTGGCACGTCGCGCGGCCGCCTCGCGTCGCGCGGCGTCGAGCCGGCGAAGCTCGAACTCGCTGGGCTCGGTGGGACCGAACTCCGTCGTGCCGCTGCCCATGCCTGCGGTGGTGGGTCGATCGGTGACCGGCGCATGTTCGGGGTGAGTGGCGCCCGAGGCTCTCGCGAGCGCGGCGAGGCGGAGCTTCGCGAGCTCGATCGCGTTCGGGGTCGCGGTCGGGAGCCCCGCGCCCGCGTCGAGCGTGACCGGTCGACGTCCCGAGTCGTCGCGCGGCCCGAGCCGGGGCGTCGTCGTCGGGACCGCTGAGTCGATCAGTCGCGATCCGACGATGGCAGTGGGGAGGGCGGATCGTGAAGCCTCCAGGTGACGCGGCTCGATGAGGTCCGGAACCCCGATGACGGGAGCCGGGCCGGGTGGAGCCGCCAACGCGGAGACCGTCAGCAAGCAGGTCAGGAACAGAGCAATGCGCTGGATCCCGCGGCGTGCCCGGGGATCGATCTCGTGTCGGGCCATGTCGCCTCCTCGGCTTGCAGGGTCGTCTACGTGGGAGGTCGATCCCGAAGGGTCCGAGTGACGGCGGGGAAGCCGATCAGTATCGAATCGATGCTCGGTCCCCGTGTTCAAGCGGCCGGCCGTGTCACACGACAGCGCGGCGGTCGACCTCAGGATGAGGACCCGGCTGGACACTCGCGAGAGCCTTCCGCTAGAGTCAAACGTGCCCGCCGCGGTGGGCGGGTAGCCTCCAGCGGAAAGGCCACGATGCAAGACGGGTCGGGCCAGAGAGTCATTCCGGGCATGAGCTGGGACGAGGCGCGAGAGGTCCTCGCCACCGCCCTCATCCGGATGGTGGATGCCGACGATCGGTCGGATCTGGAGGATCTCGTGCAGGACGCGGCGGTGCGTGTCCATCGGGCCCTGGCCACGGCCGAGATTCGTGATGCGCGAGGATTCCTCGGGGTCGTGGCCCGGCGAACCTGGCTCGATCACCTCCGTGCCCGACGGCGTGCGCAGGCCCTCCGCGAGTGCCTGACGCAGGAGGCCGATCCCCCTCACACGCTGAGCACCGACGCGCTCGGCGACCCGCGTGATCGGCTACAGCTCGTGGTCGAGGAGCTCTTCCGTCGCGAGTCGAACATCACATGCGGTGAGCTCTCTCGTGCGTACTTTCTCTCGCGTGACTGGAGAGAGGTCGCCGCGGAAGTGGGACTGACGCACGACACCGTGCGCAAACGGTGGTCGCGATGCGTCCGCTTGCTGCGCGAGCGGATGCGGGAGGACGCGGACCTCTCCGCATTTCTGAACCTGACCCCGGGAGGCGTCGTGTGAGCTCGGTTCCGTCCGACAGTCACGTCGGTGCACGCCGTCGCTTTCTCGCGCTGGCTCTCGGTCTCCTCGACGACGACGAGGAGGCATCCGTGCGCGCGCATCTGACCGAGTGCGCGCCGTGCGACGCACGGTGGCGCACGTTCTCCGACGAGGACGAGCGTGACGAGCCCGGCCCGAGGCACATCCCGCCCAGGATGCTGGCACGCTGGCCGGTGGCCGTGCGCGATCTGAACGGGCTGGAGCGAGAGATGGTAATGCAGCACGTTGCCGGCTGTGGGACGTGTCGCTCGGATCTCGCCTTTCTCGGTCACGCACCGACGCTGGATCGTGTGGCCGACCCGCCGGTGGCGCCGTCATCGGCGCGTCGTGTCCTCGATCGGATCCGCGAGGTCATCGCACTCGCCGTCCTGGAGCCGCTCCCGGTATCGGTGTCACGGGGATCGACCGTCGCCGCAGACGAGCGCACGGCGGGGCTCGATGCCTACGCGGGCGGTGATCATGTCCAGGCCGTCGAGCTCCTGGAGTCCGTGCTGCGGTCGGCTCCCGAAGACGCCGAGGCCGCTCTGTATCTCGGATCGGCCCTCATGCTGTCCGAGCGTACGGCCGACGCGATCCCGATCCTCGAGGAGGCCGCCGCGCGCGCACCCCGGGGCCGTGCGGCGGACGAGCTCCGATGGCAGCTCGCGCAGGCGTGCCTCGCCTCGGGGGAGCGCGCGCTCGCACGCCGGGCCCTGGAGGACGTGGTGACCGCCGGCGGCCGGCACCGCGAGGCCGCGAGGCGGCTGCTCGACCGGCTGCCATCCGGCCCCACCGCATGACACGCGGAGGAGCAGGCGACGATCTGGCGCCTCTCCGAGAAGCGGATCGCCTCACCGAGCGCTACACCGCTCACTACCGCCGAAGTGAGTTCACCGAGGCACTCGATCTCGCGCGACGACAGCTCGAGCTCCTCCGCGAGCACCTGGAGCCGCGCCACCCGCGGATCGCCGACACGCTGAACGACATCGGACTCTTCTGCCAGGATCTCGGTCGCTACGACGAAGCGGTGGAGCTGACGGCGACGGCGCTCGAGATGCGGCGCGAGGTGCTGGGAGCGGGTCACCCCGACGTGGCCGAGAGCTGGAACAATCTGGCGCGACTCCACTGGCTGCGCGGAGAGTTCGACGAGGTGCTGCCGGCGCTGACGAGCGCGGTCGCAATCTGGCGCGCCATCGACGACGAATCCGAGCGAGTCGCCCTGGGACTCCACAACCTGGCCCGTCTCCATCACGATCTCGGTGACTTCGTCACCGCCGAGCCCCTGTATCGGCGCTCGCTGGCGCTCCGGCTCGGAATGAACGATCGCACGGCGATCGTGTCGACCATGGCCTCGCTGGCCCGGTTGCTCATCGACGCCGGGGATCTCGCGGGTGCCGAGGAGCTGCTGCGAGAGGCTCATCCGATCGCGCGTGCGCTGGCCGACGACACGCCTCACATCTACCCGTTCACGATCGGCGCGCTGGCCACTCTGCTCAGCACGCGAGGCGCGCTCGAGGAGGCGGCCGCACTGCGGGAGGAGGAGGTCGCGTGCGCACGATCCCTGGGTGATGATCGAGTCAACCTGGCAACCGCGCTCGTCAATCAGGCGGTCGTTCTGTGTGACCGGGGCGACTTCGACGCGGCCGAGCCGCTCTTGACCCGCGCGCTCGAGATACGGACCGCCACGCTCGGCGCGCACCATCCCGAGACCGCGCCCTGTCTCGCCGGACTCGCGAAGATCCTCGATGCACGCGGGGATCTCGGCGGCGCGGCCGCTCTCCTGCGTGACGCCCTCGAGCACTTCGAATCGGGCCCGGACGTGGCCCATCCCTTTTCGATTCGCACGCGGATGTTGCTGGCGCGGATCCTCGACGCGGACGGGGATCTCGAGGGTGCGGCGATCGTGCTCGAGGGCGCGTGCCGTCGCTTCGAGCTCGCCCGACCGCGGGCGGGTCACGGGATCGAACGGGCCACCTTCGTCGAGGAGCCGTACACGCATCTCGCGGACGTGTGTCTCCGGACAGAGCGTCCGGCCGAGGCCTGGCAGGCGGCCGAACGATCCCGGGCCAGGGTGCTCGCCGATCTTCTCGTACAAGCGAACCATCGTCCGCTGACGAGCGCGGAGGCGGAGCGCGAGCGCGAGCTCGCGGCGGAGGAAGCCGCGATCGAGACCCAGGTGGAGGCCCTGGCGATCGGTGACCAGCGTGCCACTGAGCGACTCGGTGTGCTGCGCACGCGGCTCCTCGAGGCACAGGCGCAGCGAGGAGAGTTCCAGCGGGAGCTCATGGAACGCTATCCACTCGCGCATGGTCGCCCCGTCGACTTCGAGCGGCTCCAGGAGGTCCTCGCGCCCGATCAGGCGATGGTCGGCTGGCTCGAGGTGACGGACCGCAGCGGAAGACGTCGCAGCTGGGGATACGTCGTACGCTCTCGCGGGGCCGTGAGCTGGGTACCGCTACCCGACGAGGCGGGCAGCGACGCGCCACGCCAGTGGCGGGACCGGCTCCTCCGGGATCGCGAGTCGGCGCTCGGAGTCGACGCGGACCCCGGGCTCGACGCGCTGTCGCACTCGATGTATCGCGTATGGATCGAGCCGCTGATGTCCGGCCTCCGCGATTGCCGCGCAGTCGTCGTCATCCCGTCGGGGTCGATGGCCAACGTGCCCGTGGAGGCGCTCCTCGCGGACGATGGCGAGACTCTCGGCGATCGGTTCGTGGTCACCTATGCGCCTTCGGCGACCGTCCACGCGTGGCTCGACGAGCGGCCGCCAACGGACGCCCCGCCCGGAACGGCGCTTCTCGTCGGGGACCCGGTCTTCCATCGCGACGACCTCGCCGGCGATGGATCCGCACCGCGCGGACGTGGGCGCGGGGACGCCACACCGCCGCGATCGGGTCGACTACGCCGGCTTCGATGGTCGCGCGAAGAGGTCATGCGATCGGCGGCGGTCTTCCCGGAGACCCGCGTCCTGCTCGGACCGGAAGCGTCGGAGCGAAACCTCCGGTCGATGGCCACTCGAGACGAGCTCGCCCGGTACGACGTGATCCACCTGGCCACCCATGCCATGATCGACCATGAGCGCCCGGCCCGCTCGTCTCTCGTGTTGTCGCAGGTCGATCTGCCCGATCCGGTCGAGCAGGCACTTCTGGGGCAGCCGGTCGAACGCGGGTTCACGACCGCCGCCGACGTCTTGCGCGAGTGGCGACTGGATGCGCGGTTGATCTCGCTCAGCGCGTGCGAGTCGGGTGTCGGCCGGCAGGTGGCGGGAGAGGGGATGGTCGGGTTCGTGCAGGCCTTTCTCGCCGCTGGAGCACGGAGCGTGCTCGTGAGCCTGTGGCCTGTCGACGACGAGGCCACGGCGCTTCTGATCTCCCGGTTTCACTCGAATCTCGCCGGTGTCGACGGCGCACCGCCCTCACCCGGACCGGAAGCGCTGCAGGAGGCGCGTCGCTGGCTGCGCACGTGGGAAGACGACCACGGATGGAGACCCTTCGCGCATCCCTACTACTGGGCCTCCTTCATCCTGTTCGGGGTCGCCGCGGGGCCCGACGCGTCGCGGCCGTCGTAGGTCGACCTACTCGTACTCGGTGACGACGATACGACCGGTGCCGACCTGGGCCACGATGCGTCCGTCCGTGCCGCTTCCGATGACCCCGTCGACGAGAGTCCGGGTGACCGTGCCGTCGACCGGAAACGACACGCTGGCGCTCCCCACTCCGACGGCGAGATGCACCTCCACGTCGGTGTCCGCCGGAAGCTCGAGCCGGATGTCCCCGACGCCCGTGGCGAAGCTGCACTGTCCCGCCGCCCGGCCGGTGTAGCGGACGTTGCCCACGCCGGTGTGGAGAACCGGCCGCACACCGTCCGGAACCGTCACGTCGAGATCCACCGAGGTGTTCCGGACACCGTCCGGAACGGTCGTGATGACGTGAAGGCCCCGCTCGAGCTCGAGGATCTCGACGTCGATGTCGGAGAGATCCTCCGCCCGGGCCGCCCGCTTCGTGACGGTGACCCGCATGACCCCGTCCTCTCCGGGCCTCACCGTCACCGTTCCAGCGAAGTTGCTGACCTGGATCAGATCGGGAGACTCGAACTCGACGCTCGTTTCGCTCGTCTCGGAGACCTTCGGGGTGGGGCGCGTGACGCTTGCGTCATCGCCACACCCGGCCAGGACCGCCGCCACGAGCCCGGCGGCGATCGACGACGTTCGCGCGATGCTCATCGTCATACCTCTCTCTGCTCGTCCCTCACCGACGGCGTTCAGCGCGCCGACGGGCGCCCACGACCGAAGAGAACGCCGAAGGAGACGGTCACCTCCGGCCCGCTGTAGTTGCGATGGCTCCCGATCTGCTGGTCGAAGTCCGCGACGAAGTCGTAGCCACCCGCCACCCCGGCGCGGAAGCGACTGCCGAGGAAGAAGTCCACGCCCACACCGACGCGAGCGCCGGGAGCACTCTCCGAGAAGGTCTCCACCGCGGCTGCTCCGGTCTCCACGCGACTGTTCGTCGCCGAGCCGAAGAACGGCCCCACGGCGATCGAGCCATACGGACGGACGTCGCGCGTCAGGGCGAGCGGCGGCGGGTAGTAGGAGAGTCCGACGAGCACCGCCGTCACCGCGGCGGACTCCGAGACGACCTCGCCGGCCTCGACGTCGCTGGTCGCACCGGCGTCGATGAGATTGATGGATACGCCGAGGTTCCAGTCCTGCCTCGCCCAGTATCGGTAGGAGATCGACGCGACGGCGCCCGCGTCGCGGGCCTCCGAGCGAACACCACCCCGGGAGACGTCGTGGCGGATGGTCACGCTGCTCAGCGTTCCGGCAGCGAGCGAGAGCCCGTGGCGGCCCTCGAGGAGGAGGAGGTCGGCCCCGCGGGCGTCGGCTCCCGTCGTCCCGGCACGCGCCGGCGCCGGCGAGACGATCGAGCACGCGAGAAGCGCAAACGCGCAGATCGCACACGCACGGGCCGCGCAGGTGCGGAGCGCGCACGACAGGGGGAACGATGGAGACCGGAACATCGCGAGCCTCCTTGCGGCTGGCGGCGGCGGCCATCACCGCAGGCGGGATAGCCGATCAGATCTCCCACGCGACTACGGAGAGGCCGAGGTTTGGGTTCGCCGACTCTCGTCTCTGAACGACGTTCGGGCCGCGGGGCGGTCAGAGCGACGGCGGCGGGCTCCACGTCCGGACGGCTCAGCCGAAGGATCAGGCGCCTGCCGCCGGAGCCACGTGCGCGGTCTTCCATCGCGGCGGAGGACAGTGCGACCAGGACCTTCCGGTCTGAGTCCGGCTTCGGCCGGTTCGCCTGCCATGCCTCTCTCGAAGCCGACTCGGTCGACCTGGTGTCCGTGGAGGGCACGCAGACGCCGACCCGCCGACGCACGTGGAGTCAGATCAAGAGCTACCACGACTAGCATCTCGTGCTCTCGTCGACAGCTCCTTCCCCCTTTTTCTTCTCCTGCGCGTTCAGTCCACGAATGCACATGTACGGGTGGACATTGCTCCCATCACCGTCGGGGATCGGCGGTGGTTCGGCCCAAAGAGAGAAGAGGTCCGACCGAGTGGGGCGGTCGAGACGTGGCGTCCTCCGTTGCCGGAGCTCTGGTGCACGGCTGGACCACGCGGTCACAGGAGGCAACCCATGTGCATTCCGACAATCGAAGGTGCGCATACGACAGCGAGGATCATGGCCAGCGCGGTGTCGATCCTGCTGGCGGCGCTCCCGGCCTCCGCCGCCGTCGACGGCACGATCGTCGACGCGGCAGTGGCCCGTGGGACGACGGTTGCGAGAGGGGCGGGTTCGGGGGTCTGCACCTTCGCGGACGTGAGCCTGTACCCCGCGGAGGCGAGTGTCGTCTCGGTCGCGATCGGAGACGTCGATGGGGACCACGTCGTGGACATGGTCGCGGGTGTCGGTGTCTACGATGGCGGCGACGAGGAGCCCGGCCGCGAGGGAGCCGACCCCACCGCCAGATATCGGCCGGACGCGGCCGTGTTTCCAGGCCTCGGAGATGGCACCTTCGGTCCGGCCCGCCTGGTCGATCTCGGAGGGCTGGGCCGGGGTGCGGACGTCACGCTCGCCGACGTGAACGGCGACGGCATCCTGGACCTGTTGGCGGGCTACGGCCGCCATGTCGACGTGCGCACGGACGTCCACCTGGGTCAGGGCGATGCGACCTTCGTGCTCGCGGCCTCGTACGACTCCGTGGGGCCTCCGCACGTGGCCGGGGATCTGAACGGCGACGACGTCCAGGATCTGGTCGGCGTGGACGAAGGAGGGGTCGTCGGGGTGCGACTCGGATCCGGAGATGGATCGTTCGGTGGGGCGAGCTACTACGAATCCGGTGCGCTCTCCTCCAGAGTGCTCGATCTGGGGGATCTGAATGGTGACGGGGCTCCCGACTTGGTCGTGGGCGGTCACCACTCGGGGGCCCGCGGCATCGCGATTGTGCTCGGTCGGGGGGATGGGTCGTTTGCTGGAGCCGTCTTCCACTCCTTCCCGGTGAGCGTGTTCGTCGTTGGGATCCGAATCGCGGACTTCGACCGGGATGGCATCGCGGACATCGCACTCGTGGGCGCATACTCGCCCGAGGGCATCCTGCTCATCGGGCTCGGAGACGGCGCGCTGTTCTGGACGCACTACTTCGAGACCGGAGGAGCCCGGGGTCAGCTCGAGGTCGAGGACCTGAACTGCGACGGGCTCCTGGATGTCGCCATCCTCGACAGTCAGACGACGGGCGAACCCACCCGGGTGGCCATCCTGTTCGGTTCCGGAGGAGAGACGTTTGCGCCTCCGGTGTTTCACACCGTCTACGCTCGCGGCGAGCTCGCGATCGCAGACCTGAACCACGACGAGATCCCCGACTTCGCGGTGGCGGGGGGGACCACCACGAGTCGCGTGTCGGTACTGCTCGGGCAGGAGGTCCGATACACGCCGGTCGAGCTGCTCGACTTCGACGTGCACGCCTCCGGAAACGGCGTGACGCTCCGCTGGGTCACCGGGTGGGAGCGCGACCTGCGTGGGTTCGACGTCACTATGGAGTGCCGGTGGCATCGGGATCTACTACATCCGGCTCACGCACGGGGACCACGAGGACACGAGCGTCGTTCAGCGGATCCGGTGATCGGGTCGTCTCCGGCCGTCATTCCCGCGGAAGCGTGCCCCGGATCCGGGCCGCGACCTTCTCCGCGCCGCCGTCCATGTTGGCCAGCGTCGCCAC
This sequence comes from Candidatus Eiseniibacteriota bacterium, assembly GCA_965224245.1. Classification (GTDB taxonomy): domain Bacteria; phylum Eisenbacteria; class RBG-16-71-46; order CAZAMP01; family CAZAMP01; genus CBDCYW01. Next base: position 1,078,797 of record OZ245046.1, read on the forward strand.
CGTGTACCCCGCATCGGGATAGATGTCGAGAACCCCGTTGATGCCCGGGAAGCCGCCCGCGTGCCCGAACGACAGAAGACCGTCGGCGGTCCTCCGCAGCGTGAATCCGTAGCCATAGCCCCGCGCGATCCCGGCGCGAGCGCCGCGATCGGACGTCCACGCGGTCATGAGATCCAGCGTCTCGGAGGAGACGAGTCGTCCCCCGACGAGGGCGTTCGCGAATCGCGCCAGGTCCCCGACGGTCGAGTAGCCGCCACCGGCGGGGGTGCCCTTGACCGAGTGGAGGAGCGTGTTCTCGCGAAGGTGCCCCTCGTCCTCGTAGTAGCCCACGGCCAGGTTCGGGTCGGTGCCGTCGGACTCGTAGCTGTCCGTGGCGAGCATCCCCGCGGGTCGGTAGACGTGTTCGCGGATGTAGTCGAAGTAGGTCTCGGCACTCACCGCCTCGATGATCATGCCCAGCACGAAGAAGCCCGCGTTGGAGTATGAGAACCGCGTCCCGGGGGAGAATGCGAGCGGCTCGTCCACGAAGAGCGGCAGGTAGTCCGCGGGCTCGCGGTACTCGAGCTTCGAGGCCAGCAGGAACTCCTCGGTGAAGTGCGTACCCATTCCGGACGTGTGGGTCAGGAGATGCCGGACGGTGACGCTGTCGCGGACCTGCGGGTTGGGATAGTCTGGAAGATGCGTGCCGACGACGTCGTCCCAGCCGATCCGCCCGGCCTCGACGAGCTGAGCGACGGCCACTGCCGTGAACATCTTGTTCATGGAGCCGAGGTTGAACCGGGTGTCCACGTCGTTGGGCACGCCGCAGCGCCGGTGCGCCAGTCCCCAGGCACCCTCGAAGATCACATGACCATCGTGGGCAATGAGGGCGGTTCCCGAGAAACGTCCCTCCCCCGCGATGGAATCGACGTAGGCACGCGTGGCCTCGACCAGCGCGTCGTCGTCTGCCGCCACGACGGGAGCGTTCTCCGGGGAGTCGGTCTCCTCGACGCGCAGCCCGTCGATCCGATGCGGGGGATCCGCCTCGGCGCGAAGGCTCAGACGGACGTACTCGTCAGAGCGCGTCCGGCACACCACGACGATCTCGAGCTCCCGGTCGACCTCGACGACGAGCGGTTCCACTCCGGCGAGATCCTCGGCGGTCCGTCGCAGCATCGACATGCGGTCCTCGATCGAGCCCATGCTCTGGATCCGATCACTCAGCTGCGTCGTGACGAACGCGCGAACCCGGTCGTCGTCGGCGGGGTGGACGAGCGTGGTCAGCCAGCTCGACATCAGTCGTCCGGCCACGGTCTGGGGCAGATCGACGGCCACCGCCGGGAGCACGACGGTGAGCAGCACCGCGGTCGACAAGAGCATTTTCTTCACGTCGCATCCTCCAGACGGGCGTCGACCATCCGTCGGAACCGACCGGCACCGCGCCGACGTTCGGACCACTCGAGCGCGTGTCGTAGACTGCCAGGAAGACGATGCAAGTGCCAGGCCTCCAGCACCGCGTGTCGTTCTCTTGCGCCGATCGTGGCCGCGATACCCGCACGCCTGGAACGGCGGGGGAGGAGCAAGAAAAAGACCCCCCGACACGCTGGGTGTCGAGGGGCCGATGACGTGGATCGGACGCGAACGATCAATAGAGCGACTTGATGCGGCTCCAGCTGGTCGACTCGACGGGAGTGGACGAGTCACCCGTGAACACGACCGTGCACATTCCCTCGGAGTTGATCTCCACGCTGCCGCACCCCGTGACCACCGTGTTGGTCTCCATGTAGCGGAGCTCGAACGGCGACATGCGGGGCGTGAAGTCGAACGACGCCTGGATCGGGCCCAGTCCGTGCTCGGGCAGGATCTGGAACGTCCCAACGACCTCACCGTCGATCATGAAGTTCATGTCGATGAAGCCGCAGCCCGGCGTGAGGCCGTTGCGATCGAGAAAGATCTCGATGTCGGCGTGGTCGACGGGATTGAGATCGGTGGTGTGCTCACCGTAGGCGGTGTCGCCGGCGTTCCACCAGTGGGGGAAATACACCACGTTCCACGTGTCCGCGGGAATGCTCGGGAAGATGACGGTGCTCTCGCCGACGGCGGTTGCCCCGTGATACTCGCCCGGTACGTGCTCGACCTCGTCCTGCTGGATACCGTTGTTGTCTGCATCCGACGCGTACGCGACGCTACCGGCCACCGTCAACGCCGCCGCTAACGTGAACCCGAGAACATGACGCATGGGAGACTCCTCTCGGTGTCAGACCTGGTACACGATCGTTCGTCGTGCACGTCCGATGAGCTCGACCCGGCCAGCGAGGCGTACCACCACGTCGGATCGACGCTACTACACAGCCCACAATGATACCACCGTTTGGCGGGGGTGGAGCAGAGAGAAAGTCCATGCGGATTCTGCTACGTGGTGGCTCGCGGCACCCCGCCCGGCGATGACGCCGGGGAGGGGCGCGAGCGCGACGATCTCCTCGTCGGCGCGTCCGACGTCTTCCGCCACGAGAAGAGCGCGCACTTGTCCCGGTGGCGAAGCTCCGAGGCCGCGCGATCGACCGCCGGTAGAATGTCCGGCGCGAGCTTCAGGAGCAGGTCCGTCGACAGGACGCCGACGTGATCGTCGTCCGGTGTGCCCGATCTGCGCCCTGAAGGCGGCTCCCCGCAGATCGGCCTCGTCGACACGCGGATCCGCCCAGCGGTCCACCGACCGCGTCGGTCAGAGTCCGTCCTCCGCCAGAGAGGTCATCTCCGGATGCTGGACGTGCATGTCGAACCACCGGAGCTGCTCCCAGAGCACGTGCTCGATGCTCTCCCGGGATCGGTATCCGTGATCCTCGAACGGCAGCAGGACGAGGCGCGCGATGCCTCCGGCGCCACGAACGGCCTCGAAGAACACCTCCGACTGGAACGTCAGCGTTCCCGGATTCGAATCGTCGTCACCGTGGATGATGAGGATCGGCTCCTGTATCTGGTCCGCGAAGAAGGTCGGCGAGACCTGGATGTAGACGTCCCTGGCCTCGAACAGGGAGCGCCGCTCGGACTGGAATCCGAACGGCTGGTTCGTCTTGTTGTACGAGCCGCTCCGCGCGATGCCGGCCCGGAAGAGGTCGGTGTGCGCGAGCAGGTTGGCCACCATGAGTCCGCCGTGACTGTGACCGATGACGCCGATCCGATCGGGATCGGTCACTCCGATCTCCACCGCCTTGGCCACGGCGGCCTCCGCGTCGGCCACGAGCTGCGGCACGAACGTGTCATACGTCGTCTCGGGGTCGCCGAGCATGGGCATGGCGGTCTGGTCGAGGACCGCGTAGCCACGCAGGAGGAAGAACAGCGGCGTCGCGCCCCAGAAGCGGCTGAAGCGCTGGACCGATCCGCGGACCTGTCCCGCCGTGGACGCGCCGGAGTACTCGAGCGGATAGGCGTAGACCACCGTCGGCAGCCGGGTTCCCTCCTCGTAGCCGGGAGGCAGATACAGGTGGAAGCTGAGCGGCACGCCGTCTTCGCGCTCGTAGCGCACGATGCGCTTCTCGATCTCGCGCAGCTGCGGGGTGGGATCCGCGAACCGCGTGATCGGCTCGCGTGTCAGGGCCCGCGTCGCCTCGCCGTCCTCCGCGTCGATCTCGGCGCCCAGCGTCGCGAGGTAGTAGTTGGGAACGTCGGAAGCGGACTCGGAGCGCATCACGAAACGATCGTCGTCGCCGGCGAACGCCACGAACGACTCGTACCGATCCGGGTCGCAACGAAACAGACGTTCGGTCTCGCCCGTGCCCAGGTGACGTAGATCGAGAAAGGGCCGATCGCCCTGATCGGTGGCGCCACTTCCGCGGAAGTAGACCACGTCTCCGTTCTGTCGCAGCACCCACCGTCCGTTCGCCAGCGGGCGGAGCACGGGCTTGCCGGGATCTCCGTAACGATCGCCCTCGTCGAGATCGAACCACGGACGCGACGTGCCGTCGGCGACGTTCACGAGGGACACGTATCGCCAGCGACGTATCCGCTCGCGCTGTGTGAGAACCAGCGTGTCGCCGTCCTCGGTCCACACGGTCCACCAGGGCTGGATGCGATGCTGCGCGCGGAAGACCTCCTTTGGTTCCTCGGTGAACGGCGCGTCCAGTCGCACGATCCGGTCGCGGTGGGGGACCTCCGCCACCGGGTCTCCGCCGTCGAGGGCTTCGACCCAGAAGAGCGTGTGGGGCGCGGTCGGGCGCCAGGAGACGGCACGCGGACCCTCCGGCACCCCGTGCGTTGGAACGCTGTCGGCCAGGGGGAGCGAGGCGACGCTCGCGACCACGTCACCATCCGCGTTCCAGACCTCTATCTCGCTGGCGAAGCGCCACCAGGCCACCTCGTGCGACCAGGGCGCGACCAGACGCTCGACCAGGATGAAGCGCCCGTCCGGGGAGAACTCCGCCGTCGTGTAGGGCGCCGCCTCACCGAGCACCGTCGTCTTGCCCGACGTCGGATCCACGATCACGGGCTGGCACTGGGCGTAGTACTCGAACAGTGCCTCGTCGTGAGCGGTCTCGAGCAGGTTGCGCGCCTCGTACGTGGAGCGTGCCGTCGCCTCGTCACCTTCGAGGATCTCGGGGCCCAGCGGGATCACCGGCGCCGCCGGCGACTCACCGCGCTCCGGGATGCGAAGCACGACGAGACGCCGCTGGTCGGGCAGCCAGGCCACCTGCTTGCCGAGGAGCGGATTGAGAACGAGGCCGTCGATCTCCGTCAGATCACCTCGCACCGAGCCGACCCACAGGCCGATGTGATCGGGGTATCCGACGGTGGCGGCGAAGCGAGTGCCGTCGGCGGTCCAGCTGACGTCGAGGACCTCGGCGTCCGCGGGCAGATCGAGGGGGGTCGTCGTGCCGTCCTCGACCCGGACCAGACGCGGGGAGGTCCCCCCGTGCCAGCCGTGAAAGCCGTTGGTGGCCGGATTGACGCGCATGCCGGCGAGCTTGTGCATGGGCGCGGCGAGCTCGGAGAGCGGCGGATACGTCATCGGATCCGCGAGGAACAGGTGCTCACCGGTGGGCGTCGTCCATACCCACGGGAGCTGTGGTGCGTGGAGAACCTCCAGCACGTCCGGGTCGGGAGACTGCCACCCGGTGGTCGCGGGGGAGCGGGTGCCGTCCGCGGCGGCGATGGAGGCCAGCATCGTGATCACGAGGCCGGTCAGAAGACGGGACATGATGCGCGTCCTCGCTTCCTGGATGAAGTGAATGCCGTGAGCCGAACATTGAATGTGGGTAGCGTAGTGGGTTCACGGGGGGGCGTTCAAGCACGAGGTCGACGGTCAGGAACGGACCTGCGTCGTGAGCGAGCAGGTGTCCGACCTCGCACGGAGGTCGGGATCGTCTGCCCGTTCATCGGCGCGGGATGCGGCGGTGACGCCCTCAGCGTGCGCACTCGAAGCTCTCGAAGTGGCGGATCAGACCCCGAGCTTCCTCGCCCGACACGTCGATACGGAACCGGCGGACGAACTCCAGGAAGAGACCGAGGTTCGTGTCGTGGTCGTACGGCGCGAGCGACGACGTGACGTCTCCTCTCAGCTCCGCGTTCACGTCGAGGGTGAGCGTGGGGGCGTCGCAGGAGAAGTCGAGGTGCTCGAGCGAGACGTACCGGGGTGCGGGGCTCGCCGCGGTCCGAAACCACACCCTCCTCGCGCGGAGATCGTGGACCACCGACCACTGCGCGACGGGGTCGATGAAGGGGTCGTCGAGGGTCTCGAAACCGTAGTCCACGGCGCCGGCATGGCCGGCGTCGTCGTCCGGCCCGGCCGTGACGCCGGCGGCGAAGGTCTCCAGCCGGTCCACCACGTGGGAGAAGCGCTGGGCCGAGTCATCGGGGTTTGCCCACCACCAGCGGGCGCCGCCTCGCTCGTGCGCCTTCACGGCCCGTTCGTACCGCATGTTCGTGAGGACCCGGAACGGAAGGTCCTCGCCGCGGTAGACGACGAGACGGCCATCCAGGTACTCGAACACGGCACAGTCGCCGCTGGCGTCCGCCAGAAAGAAGTGAGACCGGACCTCCTGCTCCTCGTCGATCCGCACCCGGCTGTCCACCGCGACGGCCGCCTCGACGCTTCCGCACGTGTCCAGAACGTATTGCACCCAGGACCCCGAGTCGAGCGGGGCTCGGCTGTCCGGCTCCGGCGCCTCGGAGGCCCGCAGGTACAGTGTGTCCACGACGAGGCCGGCCTCGTTCATGCCGTTCTGCGCGAACTCGATGCCCGCTTCGGCGAACGTGACGCTTCCATACCGGGAGACCCACTTGAAGTAGTCCCCGACGATGCCGGCCCGGAAGCTCTGCTTCTCGACGTCGCGACGGTTCACGATCAGCACGCCGCGGATGGGCACGGGGAACTCGACGCTGATGCCCACGAGCGCCCTCGATGGCGTCTCCAAGTGAAAGGCGGTGCCGGCGCGAACGGCGTCTCCGACGAGACACACGAGGAGCAGCGAGACGAGGGCCACGCGGATCGCGGTGCCTGGGGGTTTCATGCCGCTCCTTTGCCGTGAGAGGTCCGGCGTGGCAGTCGGGTCTTCACCGGACGGAATCGGGGCCAGCATGCACGTCTTCGGCGGATCCGGTCAAGGCGACCACGGGACCGGATCGGTACGCAGGAGAGTCGATCGGCCCTCGCGGGGGCGCCGCCGGCCCGCTCGTCCCCGGTGGACGGCCGGTGGTCCCAATGCCGTTCGCCGGATTCGGGTCGGCGCGCTACAGTGACGGCACGCCGAACAGGGGGTCACGTGAACGATACCCGCACGCCGGCCTACCGCAATTCGACGGTCTGGAAGGTCAGCTTCGCGGCGTCCGCCGTCGTATCGCTGCTGCACGCCAGCTCCTCGGTGATCGGGAATCTGTCCCGGGGAGCGTACGTCGCGGCATGGGAGCCACTCACGTGGGAGGTGACCAGCGGTCTCGCATCGGGCGCGCTGGTGCCCTTCGTGGCCGAGTTTGCCCTGCGATGTCGCATCACGCGAGCCGGGCTCTGGCTCCGCGTGCCGGCCCACCTGCTGGCCGCTGCCGTGTACTCTCTGGCTCACGTGGCCGCAATGGTGGGTCTCCGGCATGGCGTTTACGCGCTGGCCGGCAGCCGCTACGAGTTCGGGGACGTACGGGCGGGACTGCTCTTCGAGGGGTTCCGGGACGCGGTGATCTATGCATTGATCGTGGCGATCACCTACGGCGTGGACTACTACCATCGCTACCGGCAGCGGGAGCTGAACGCCTCGAGGCTGGAGACCAGCCTGGCCACCGCGAGGCTCGAGGCCCTCGAGCAGCACGTCCAGCCGCACTTCTTGTTCAACACGCTGAACATGATCTCGTCGATCATGCACGAGAACGTCGACAAGGCGGATCACATGCTCACCCACCTCAGCGATCTCCTCCGCCTGTCGGTCGGCCATCGTGGTGCGCAACAGGTTCCGCTGTCCGAGGAGCTGGAGATTCTCCACGCCTACCTGGAGATCATGGAGGTCCGGTTCGAAGATCGTCTGGAAGTGGTGGTGGACGCGTCGATGGACTGCGAGGATGCCCTCGTACCCCCGTTTCTGCTGCAGCCGCTGGTGGAGAACGCGATCAAGCACGGAATCGCGCGTCGCGGAGGTGGTGGACACGTTCACGTGGCGATCGAGCGGCGGGGATCGTCACTGGAGATCCAGGTCACCGACGATGGGCCCGGGACCTCGGCCTCGCTGGAGGAGCTCCTCGAGAAGGGAGTCGGGCTCTCGGCCACCGTCGAACGGCTCTCGCACCTGTATGATCAGGAACACACGTTCCGGGTCGGCAACGGCGACCTCGGTGGGCTGGAGGTCTCGGTGACGCTACCCTACCGCGCGAGCCCGCGCCTGGTGAGAGTCGACGACCATGTCTGACACACCCGTGCGCGTTCTCATCGTGGACGACGAGCCCCCCGCGCGGCGCAAGATCGCGCGTCTGCTGGAGGGCGATCCGGGAGTGGCCGTCGTGGGCGAGGCGGGCGACGGCCGCTCGGCCGTCGACGCCATCCGGTCGCTCCGACCCGAGGTCGTGTTCCTCGACATCCAGATGCCGGAGATCGACGGGTTCGGCGTGCTGGAGGCGCTCGCACCCGAGGAGCTACCCGAGATCGTGTTCGTCACCGCGTACGATCAGTACGCCATCCAGGCGTTCGAGGTGGCCGCGCTCGACTATCTGCTGAAGCCGTTCGACGCACCGCGTCTCCGAGAGGCTCTGGACCGGGCCAAGGCGCGTGTCCGCAACACCCGGGAGGCCGCGCCGGGCGCCGCGGGGGAGCAAGGACACGACGCCGAGCTCGCGGAGCGGATCCGGAGTCTTCTCGCCCAGCTGGATCATGCCGCAGGCGCGTCGTCGCGCATCCTGGTAAAGGACCGCGACCGCGCTCGCTTCGTGTCGGTCGACGAGATCCGGTGGATACGCGGTGCCGGTAACTACGTCGAGATCCACGCGGCTCGCGGCACGCATCTCCTCCGCGAGACCCTGGACGGCATTCAGCAGCGGCTCGATCCACGTCGTTTCCTCCGGGTGCATCGCTCCTACGTGGTGAACATCGACCACGTGCGGGAGATCGAGCCCCTCTCGCACGGAGATCACCTCCTGGTGCTCACCGACGGCTCGGAGGTCCGGCTCAGCCGCCGGTACCGGAGCGAGCTACCCGACGACCTGCTGCGCGGTCTCTGACACCACCCCCGGTCGTCCCCGCGTTCATCCCGCTGACCCCTCCGGTCGCGCCGTGTAGCCCAAAGATCATGTCGCACAATGAGTTGGACGCTAGCATGAACGTACGTCGAAACAGTGCGGCGTTCTGTCTTCAGGAGGTGTCGAGATGCTTCGTGGTCCCCTTTCGGCCGTGACCGTCCTCGTGACCATGGTGAGCCTGATCCTCGGAGCACCGCCGGCCCGCACCGAGGCCGGCAGCCACGTCGAGGACTTCACGACCACGACGTACCGTGATCCGGTTGCGTCCACCGCGAACTGGGACACGGGCGCCGGGGAGCTCCGGCTCGATCCCTTCGTCCGGGGGGTGGTCGGCAGCCTCGGCCTCGGCGACAGCCGGAAGGTCGCCGTCGCGGGAGACCACGCGTTCGTGGCCGGCATCGCGAACGGCCTCCACGTGATCGACATCCAGGATCCCGAGAGCCCGTTCCTCGTGACGACGGTCGCCGTTGCGGGCGACGCGCAGGCCGTCGCGGTCGCCGGGGACAACGCCTTCGTACTCGACACCGCGAGCGGCCTCATGGTGTTCGACACCACGGATCCCACGAGCCCCGTGCTGCTCGGATCGGTCGCGATGCCGGAGGTTCCGATCGACGTCACGATCGAAGACGGACACGCGTTCGTGGCCGACTACTCCGGAGGCATCCAGGTGGTAGACGTCCGCGATCCCACCACCCCGACCGTGATCGGCGGTGTGGCCACCACGAACGCCCGGGGAGTCGCGATCGCGGGTGAACACGCCTTCGTGGCCGATGGGGCGAGCGGCCTGCGAGTCCTCGACATCAGCGACCCTGCGACTCCCGCGATCGTCGCGACGCTGACTCCGGGGGGCTCGGTGAGCGGACAGGGGGTCGCGGTCGCTGGAGATCACGTCTTCCTGGCCTCGTTGACGGCGGGGCTCCTGGTGATCGACGTGAGCGATCCCACCACGCCGAGCGTGGTGGGCAATCTCGACACGCCGGGCGCCTCGACGGAGGTCGAGATCTGGGGAGACCTCGCCCTGGTCTCGGACTGGAGTAGCTTCCAGATGATCGACATCAGCGATCCCACCGCCCCGACCCTCGTCGACGACGTGGTCACCGACGCGGCCTGCCAGTCGGTGGCGGTCGCCGGAAGTCGCGCGTTCGTGGTCAACGGGTACACGGGTCTGCAGGTGATCGAGTTCGCGAACCCGTGGCCCCATCCACCGGGTCCCGTGGGCACCGTCTCGCTGTCCGGGAGCGGTCCCATCGGAGTCGCCGTCGAAGGCGATCATGCGTATCTCGTCGACAGCGCCAATGGCGGCCTGCTCGTCGTCGACATCAGCGACCCGACCCTGCCGGCGCTGGTCGGTACCGTCGCGAGCGGCACCGGCAACCCTTCGTACGACGTGGCCGTTGCCGGGGATCTCGCGATACTGGCCGACGTGAACGACGGCCTCGTCGTGATCGACGTCGGCGATCCGACGGCGCCGGCGGTGGTGGCCACCCTCGCCACACCCGGATGGCACGAGGGCGTCGCGGTGTCGGGGGACCATGCGTACCTGACCGCATCCGCCATCGGGCTCCAGGTGATCGACATCAGCGATCCCACGAGCCCGGTGATGGTCGGGAGCGTCTCACCTCCCGACGACGCGATCGACGTGGCCGTCGACGGGGAGCACGCGTTCCTGGCAAGCGGCTTCAACGGCCTTCAAGTGGTCGACGTCAGCGATCCCTCGAACCCGATCCTCGTCGGAGGCGTCGACACGCCCGGCACTGCGCTCGGAGTCGCCGTGTCCGGCAACCACGCGTACGTGGCGGACCGCGACGCCGGGGTACATGTGATCGACGTCGAGGATCCCGCAAATCCCGTACTGGTCAGGACCGTCCCGACCCTCGACCACGCACAGAAGGTCGAGGTCTCGGGCGACGAGCTGTTCGTGGCCGACTTCCTCGGCGGTCTCCAGACGATCGACATCTCCGATCCCTCGAACGCCACACGACTCGGCGGCTACGTCTTCTACACGGGGTACGACCTCGCGCTGGCCGGGGAGCACGCCTTCGTGGCCAGCGGGAGCGGCCTGACCGTGATCCCGGTCTACCAGGAGGCGTTCGACACCCGCCGTGACCGCGGACAGTCGCTGCCGGTCGACGGCACGGATGCAACGATCGTGCGCGCGCGTCTCACGACGAGCCAGACCACCGTCGTCGACTGGGAGCTGAGCGCGGACGGCGGCACGAGCTTCCAGTCCGTGTCCCCAGGATCGGGCTGGCAGGCGATCGATGCGCCGGGACCCGACCTCCTGTGGCGCTCGACCCACGGCCTCTCGCAGCTCGGCACGAATCCGACCGCTTACTCCCTGACGCTCGACTGGCTGTGCGAGGCCGGGCCGATCACGTCGATCTCCGACGTCCCGGGCGACCAGGGAGGCTGGGTGGCTGTGGACTTCACCCGATCGGGCTACGACTTCACCGATGAGGTCACCTCACCGGTGACCGGATACCAGATCTACCGGCGCGTGGATGACGCGACACGCGTCCGGGACGTACGGGAGGTCGGTCGAGCACCCGCACCGTCGGAGCTCGCGAAGACCGCGAGCGCGTCGTTCGGCGTCGACCGGGTGCGGATCCTCGACGACGAGTGGTTCGTGCTCGGCGGCGGCGGTGCGAGCACGCGTCAGGTGGGAGAGCTGCCGCCCGGCACCTGGCAGGTGCTGACCTGGGTCGCCGCGCGCCAGGCGGATGCCTACGGCGTTGCGATTCCGACGCACGGTGACTCGACCGGCGCCGGCGCCGCGTGGTCGGTCAATCTCGTGACGACACACACCACGATCCCATCGCTGTGGTTCGCGAGCGCCCCGGACAGCGGCTACTCGGTGGACGACCTGCCGCCCGGCGTGCCGTCCGGACTCGTGCGAACGGGCACGGAGCTCTCGTGGGATGCCGCCACCGAGGAGGACTTCCAGCATCACACCGTCTACGGCTCGAGCACGGCGGAGCTGGATGGGACCGCCACACTCATCGATTACACCATCGACACGACCTTCGACGTGAGCAGCACGTCCTTCGGCTACTATCACGTGACCACGTCGGACCACGCGGGGAACGAGAGCGAAGCTGCCAGCGTCGACGGCGGGCTCCTCTCGGCGCCCGACACGGCCCTGCCCACGGCCTTCCCGCTTTCAATACCGGGACCGAACCCATCCCAGCGCGGCACCTCGCTGGCGTTCGCCCTGCCCGTGTCGTCCGGGGTGCGCCTCGGGATCTACGACGCCGGCGGTCGCCGCGTGCTCACGCTGGTCGATGGAGCCCGGCCCGCCGGCGTTCACCGGGTGGTCTGGGGCGGCCGTGACCAGGGTGGCCGGCGCGTGGCCCCGGGAATCTACTTCGTTCGAATCGAGGCTGGTGAGCATCGCGCGTCGCGGCGGCTCACCGTCGTGCGATGAACTCGTGGCGGAGTCGGGGCGCACTGGACGGACGCCGGTGCGCCCCGGTACAGTCGACCTCCCGACCGTGGGCACGATGCCCGAGCCGGACGGCAGTGACGGACGGTGATGGGCGTGCCGGGTACCTCGAGGGGGGAATCTCTGGGCACGATGAAGCACCTGATCGCGACGGCGATCGTGATCGTCTCGTGTGGCATCCCCGCCCTGGCCGAGGGTCCCCACCACTACGTGTTCTTCGAGTTCGATCGCCACCGCATCCGGGAACCGAGCTTCCTCGATCATCCCGTCATCGAGGGCGCACAGCTCAAGTACTCCTGGCGGACGCTCGAGCCGGCTCGCGACGCGTACGACTTCTCCAGCATCGACGCCGACCTCGAGTTCCTCGAGTCACACGGGAAGCGATTGTTCATCCAGCTGCAGGAGGTGTCGTTCGTCCCGACGATCGTGAACGTGCCGCAGTATCTGCGCGACGACCCGGTGTACGGTGGAGGGGTGGCGATGATGTACGGGGACACCGGCGACGGCGCCGGGCCGGTGCCCGAGGGCTGGGTGGCGCGGCGGTGGGACCCGGCGGTCCGCGAGCGCTTCGGACGTCTGCTCGAGGCGATGGGGCGCGCCTTCGACGGCCGGATCGAGGGGATCAACCTGCCGGAGTCCTCCATCGGTTTCGGAGCACCCGAGCATTATCCCGACGACTTCACGGCATCGGGCTACCGGGACGCGATCGTTGCGATCATGAGCATGCTGCGCTCCGCGTTCGCGAGGTCGGTGGTCATTCAGTACGCCAACTTCATGCCCGGTGAGTCTCTGCCAGAGCGGGACGAGGGGTACCTCAGCAGCGTGTATGCCCATGCCGACTCGGCCGGGGTCGGAGTCGGGGGACCGGACCTGCTTCCGTACAGGTGGTATCAGCAGCAGCACAGCCACCCGCTGATCCGCGAACGCGCGCCGGGCACCATCGCCGGTGTCGCCGTGCAGTTCGGGAACTACGGCGACGTGCACCGTCGGACGGGTCGGGTCATCACGGTGCCCGAGCTTCATGCGTATGCGCGAGACGACCTGCATCTCGACTACCTGTTCTGGTCCACCGAGGAGCCTTACTACTCACGGGACGTGCTTCCGTACCTGCGCGAGCGTGGGGGGGCTCCGTAGGTCCCGTGGCCGGCACGACGGCACCTCGTCGCCCCGACGTGGGCCGGCTCGGTGCGGCTTCTCGAGACGTGTAGGCCTCGGACGCATGGGGCTCATCCGCAGGATCGTCCTGGATCATCGCGCTGACGAATCTGCTACTCTGGTACGACCGCCGATCGAGCCATGCGCCGAGTTTTCCCACGCCGGGTCGAGGAACCGATGGACGAGGCACAACGCGCGGAGATCACCGCGGCCCTGCTCGAGATCGAGGCGCCTTCCCGGCGCGCACCGGACACCGACCGCCTGGTCGGACTCCTCTACGAAGATCTGCGTCGGATTGCCGGCGGGTACTTCCGCCACGAGCGAGGCGATCACACCCTTCAGCCGACGGCGCTCGTACACGAGGCGTACCTTCGTCTGGTGGATCAGTCCCGGGTCCAGTGGCGGAATCGTGCGCACTTCCTGGGGGTCGCGGCCCGCGTGATGCGACAGGTGCTCGTCGACCACGCGCGGCGGCGCGGAGCCCAGAAGCGTGGGGGCGGATGGGAGCGCATGACGCTCGACGTGTCGATGCTCGATCCGAAGGCCTCGTCGCCGGTGGAGATTCTGGTCGTGGACGACGCGATCGACAAGCTCTCGGGCCAGGACGAGCGAGCGGCGCGTGTCGCCGAGCTCCGGCTCTTCGGCGGGATGACGAGCAAGGAGATCGGTGAGGCGCTGGGCGTCTCGGAGCGGGTCATCGCGGACGACTGGGTCGTGGCCCGCATGTGGCTCGGTCGCGCGCTCGCGTCCTGACAGAGGTCGATTCAGCCCGACATCGCGGCCAGCGCCGCCCGGTAGGGGCTCGCGTCATCCGGACGGCCCCACGCCTCGAAGAGCCGAGCAGCGCCCTCGAGTCCCATTCGTTTCCAGTGGGGCACCCAGAGACAGCCGTCACAGAACACCTCGCGCGCTTCGAGCATGAGCGCCGCGGATTCCGTCACGCGGGCGGCATCTCGCCCCACGCAGATGCCGAGATAGGTGCGGGCCATCGCGGTCTTCCAGTTGTCCTCGTCGAGTCCGGCGGTGTACGTGTCCAGTGCACGCCGAAAGAACGCCTCGGCAGCCGCGTCACGCCCCAGGGCCAGCTGTGTCGTGGCGAGCGTGAAGACGCAGTCGCCCACCTCGTGGTGATCCTCGCCGAGCTGTTCCTCGCGCAGTGCCACGGCCTCACGCAGGTGGGTCTCCGCCTCCTCGTCGCGACCCTCGTGGTGCAGGAGCCCACCGAGGTTCAGAAGCAAGAGGCCGACGAACGGATGGTCCTCCTGGACCCCCCGGGTGACCGCGAGCCCTTCCCGGTAGTAGGGCTCCGCCTCGGCCAGTCGACCCTGTCCGTGCAAGGCGACGGCAACGTTGTTGAGTCCGATGCCGACGTAGACGTGTTCGGATCCGAAGTCGCGACGGAACCCATCGAGCGCCTTGCGGGCGGCCGGCTCACCGTCCACGTAATCCTGCTGAGACAGGAGGTTCACCGCGCAGTTGTTGTAGGCGATGGTGACGTCGGGGTGCTCCTCGCCCAGGAGCTTGTGCTTCAGCTCGAGCGCTTCGCGGTGAAACGGCTCGGCCGCCGCGTGATTCCCGTCGGCGGCGATCACGTATGCCAGGTTTCCCAGGCTCGTGGCCACGGTCGGGTGCTCGTTGCCCACGAGCCGGCGCCACTGCTCGAGGGCTTCCCGGCCGATCTCCCGCGCCTCGGCGTGTTTGCCCCGGGCGCTGAGGATCAGAGAGAGGTCGCTGAGGCTCGTCGCGACCTGTGGATGATCCCCGTCGTAGAGTTCTCGCCGGATCGTGAGGGCCTCGCGGGAGTAGCGCTCCGCCGGCTCGAGCCGACCGCGGTCCTTCTCCACGCTGGACAGTGCATTCAGACAGCGCGCGAGCTCCACGTCGGCACCGGGTCCGACGCGCCGACACACGGCCATCGCCTCCACGAGCAGCGACTCGGCCTCGGCGAGTCGAGATCGAAGATGCACGACGCCGGCGAGATCGTGGAGCGTCGCCGCCACCGCCCGCGCATCGGCGCCGAGCGTGCGGCGACGAACGGCGAGTGCGCCGGTGAGGAGCGACTCCGCCTCCGCGTAGCGGCCGCGCGATCGCAGCACGTTGCCGAGCACGACCTCGCTCCGGATCCGATGCTCGTCGTCGAGGGAGGTTCGCTCCTTCCAGATGTCCAGCGCCGCGCGAATCTGCTCCTCGGACGCCTCGAACTCGCCGAGCGCGAGATAGGCCTCGCCGATCGTGTGGTGGATCGTGGCCCGAACGTCCGGCTCGTCGTCCAGTCCGCGGGATACGTCGCGGGCCGTGAGGTCCAGCACCTCGCGCACCGTCGCGTCGCGACCGGCGGCCGCGGGATCGGCCGAGGCGAGCATCTCCTGGAGAAACGCGCTGATGCGTTCGGCACGCTGCGCCTCCCGACGCTGGAGCCGAAGCTGGACCGACATCGCCACACCGAACGCGACCAGCAGCACGAACAGCGTCGCGAGGAACGCGAACGGCATCTTGTGTCGGGCGACGAGCTTCCGGAGCTGGTAGGTCGCGCTCGGGGGCCGGGCCACGATCGGCTGGTCGCCCAGGTAGCGCTCGATGTCGTCGGCCAGAGTCCGGACGCTCTGATAACGTCGCTCGGGATCCTTCGCGAGGGCCTTCTGCAGGATCGTCTGGATGTCGCCGCGAAGCCCGCGCACGACCGAGTCCGCCCGCACCGGTGGGCTGTCGGAGACGATTCGCAAGACCTCGTGCAAGGGCTTTCCCTCGAGGTCGTACGGGCGCCGACCGGTCAGCATCTCGTACAGGATCACACCGAGTGAGTACACGTCGGTCCGGATGTCGATCGCGTCCGGATCTCCGCGAACCTGCTCGGGACTCATGTACGCGGGAGTCCCCTGGATCCGGCCCACCTCGCTCAGGGGACTGGTCATCGAGACGTCGGGGTCTGTGAGCCGTGCGAGTCCGAAATCGAGCACCTTGATCGGGGGGACCGGGGCCGGTGCGCTGCCGTCCGGTCCGGGCCGCGTCGGGTCGGATACCAGGATGTTGGCGGGCTTGATGTCGCGGTGGATGACGCCGCGAAGGTGTGCATACGCGATGGCGTCGGTGATCTCGAGAAAGAGCGCGAGGCGCTGGCGGATCACCGACCTCGATCCCGGGTCGTCCGGGGCGGTCCGCCGGAGATAGTCGTCGAGGGGCTCGCCGTCCACGAGCTCCATGACCAGGTAGTGCTCGCCGTCGTCGGTTTGACCGGCCTCGTGCACGGCCGCGATCCCCGGGTGCTTGAGCAGTCCGAGCGCGCGAACCTCGCGCAGGAACAGCTTCACGTGATGATCATCGAGGCGGGCGCCGTATCTGACGACCTTCACCGCTACCCGTCGTCGTGTCGTGGCCTGCTCCGCCTCGTACACCCGGCCCATGCCGCCCTCGCCCAGCACGCCGAGGATGCGATAGGAACCGATTCGGTCGGGGAGAGGCCGTGCGGAAGCCGGCTCCGCCGGACGTTCGGGAGCGTCGAGGTCGACCGCGAAGCGCCCGGTGCGGAGCACGCTCTCGGGGTCGTCGTGGGCCAGGAGCTTCAGGACCTCGGAGCGAAGATCCGCATCCCCCTCGCAGGCGCGTTCCACGAACTCGCGTCGCGAGGGTTCGTCGTGCGCCCGAGCCTCGAGAACGATCTCGCGAATCCGCTGAAATCGAGGGGACGTCATCTCCGGCGGCGGCCTCCCGACCCGGGTCCGGATCGTGCCTCGCGAGGTGTCCTGAACCGTTCAGTGTGATGGTGTACCTAAAGTTTGATTGGATCGTAGCAGTGAGCTTCTGGTGGTGCAAGACGTCGTGCGCCGAGACCGGAGCGCGAACGAGGAGCTGGAAGACGAGGATGTCCCCTGGCGAGGGCGGGGCACGCACGCGGCATGCCCCGCCCTCGGCCTCACGGCAGCAGGATCAGCTTCCGGCTCGTCGAGGTCGATCCGACCTCGAGACGGACGTAGTACGTCGCGGGCGCGGCACGGCGACCGTCGGCGCGCCGGCCGTCCCAGGTCACCCGGTGGTATCCGGCGTCCAGGGGCTCATCGAGCAACGTTCGCACACGACGACCCGTCGCGGAGTACACGTCGATCCGGGCGGTGGTGCGTTCGGGGAGTCCGAACCGGATCGTCGTTCCGGCGCGGAACGGGTTCGGACGGACCGTGGCCACGAGGGACTGCGCCGGCGCCACCGACCCGGGATCCGCGCGATACGCCACCTGATCCCAGATGTCGCGGATGGTCTCCGCGGGGACGAGCGCGGCCTGGTTGATGGTCTCGGCGATGTCCGCGGCCAGATCGTCGTTGGTCGGGTCGCCGTCGAGGATCAGATCGGCGATCTCCTGAAGCGCCTGGCTCGCGGTGAAGCCGTCCTCGGAGACCACGTCGCTCGTGTGGAGCTTCCCTGACGCCACGTTCAGAAGGAGCGCCAGGTAGTGCTGCTTCGCACGATCCAGGAGGAGCGCGCCGCCGGAGACCGTGAACGTGTCGTAGATCGTCTCCAGATCCAGCGGCTCAGGACCGGCGCCACCATCCATGAACGTCACGCCCTCCACCACGATCGCGTTCAACCCGTTGTCGTGGAAGTGCTCGAACAGCAGCGCGGGGAAGTTCACCCGCATGTTCGTCTCGGACTCGTGCGCATGGCCGCGTCCGGTGATGAGCGCCTTCGCCTGGTGCTTCCAGTAGCCCATGCCGCGGATGGGACCGACCGCCGACACGCAGGTCAGGTCGAAGTCGAGGACCTGGTCGGTCTCGAGCGTCACCGATGCGTGTCCGTCGGGCGGTGTGTTCGCGGCGTAGCCGAGCGGCACCAGGATCGACACCTCGCCGAGCCCGGGGTCCGATGCGAGGTCATCGAAGTGGTACTCGCCCATCGCATCGGTCACCGTGCTCAGGAACTGCCCGTCGGGCGTCGCGAGATCCACGGTGACCCCGGCCAGGACGCTCTGACAGTTCGATCCGACCTTTCCGGACACCGAGACCAGGGCCGGCTCGGATGCGTCGTCACAGCTCGGACACGTCAGACCGGCCGGAACCGAGACGCCGGGAGCAGCGGTGTTGAACGCCGTCAGGAGCACGTTGTCGAAATACGGCGCGGACGAGGAGCGCGGCGACCCGCCGAAGCCGTTCGGGTCGTCGAGGTAGAGCAGCCGGATCCGGATCGCGGTCGCGCCGGGCTCGATCAGATCCGATACGTCCTTGCGGAAGACGAGCCAGTCCGCACCCGATGTGGCGTGGTAGACGAAGCCGTCGGTTCGGGTCACGTCGCACTGGCCGGCGACGATGGAGACGATCTCGAAGTCGACGAACCGCTGGACGTCGGCGGCAAAGTCCTCGTGATACCAGCAGAACGCCAGCTCGAACCCGGTCGCGTCCGCAGGCAACGGGATGGGCGGGGACTCCACGCCGATGCGGATGTGACGCCCCTCGTCCTCGACCTCGGTCGGGGTGCGAGGGACCTCGCCGCTGCCCGGGTCGTAGGCGACCCACGACCAGTCGTTGGCGAGGCAGGTCGTCGCCGCACACGGCGGGGTCAACTCGCGCCGGAAGCCGGCGATCCCCGCTCCGACGGGAAGCGACGCGGTCCAGCCGTCGCTCTCACCGTCGCCGTCGGGCACGGCCTCGGGCTCGAAGTCGGCGTCGACGGTCCCCGCGATCTGGATCTCGTCGATCTCCCAGGCGCCGCCGGCCTCCTCGTAGGCGCCGTCGGAGACGAAGCGAAGCCGGAGGGTGACGCTCTGCCCGGCGTACGCGGAGAGGTCCACCGAGTCGAGCGCGAACGATCCGTTCGAGCCGTCGAACTGGGCGACGATGTCGAACGACGACGAGCCGGACGGCCGAACCTCGACGAGGCAGAAGTCGAAGAACGCCTCGGTCTGGTAGCGATGCACGAGATCGAGGCTGACCGATCCCGACGGCAGCGTGACGGTCTTGGACAGCCGCTGATCCCAGAGCGGACCATACGCGGAACCTGCGGTCACGATCCGGCAGGGGTCGGTCGTGCCGCACCAGAACACGCCTCGCGAACCGCTCGCCGCGTCCGACTCGGTGAGCTGCCAGTGGATCTCGTCGGTGCCGCGCACCGGCCCCTGGGTGTTGACGCTGCTCTCGTCGAACGGCTGCCAGCCGCCGTCGGACGCGTCGAAGCTCTCGAAATAGATGCACGTGGGGTCGGGTGGACACGCGAGCACGAAGTCGACCGTCCGGTCGCCGGTGACGAAGAGCTGCGTACTGCCGCCTGGGGGAGAGACGGCATCATAGCCCGTCGCATCCACCGAGAGCACGGGCAAGGGCGGCTGTGTCTGAGACGGATCACAGCTGAACGACGCACCACCGGGAGCGAACACGTCGGTGAATGCGTACTGCCCGGTGGCATCCGTCAGCGTGGTGAGCGACGTGCCATCGACGAGATCGAGGGTGATCTCGACCCCGGCGAGCGCGCCATCGCAGTCGGACACGACCTGTCCGGAGATCGTCGCGAGGATGCAGATCAGATCCAGGTCCACCGACACGGGTGCGGCGAGGTCCATCGACACGAACGTCGGGGACACCGCCTGATAGCCGGCCGGTGGCTGGAACACGAAGAACGCCTGTCCGGCGTCGGGCAGGCCGAGAAACGCGAAGTCCCCCGACGCGTCGGTGCAGGCGAGCTCGAAGCCGGTCGGGGTGAACCCGAGCACCAGCACGTTCGCGACCGCGCCGCAATCCGAGGTGACGCGTCCCGAGACGTCCGCGGCCATCGCGGGGGGGACCGACCCGAGCAAGACGGCCGCCACGAGCGGGATCGTCCTCGCGGTGAGTCCGTTACGGGGTTGCTGCATACTGCCTCCCAGGTTGTCCGGGCGCGATCGGCCCGGCGGGAACGGGCGGAACGGGAAGTGCACGCGCCTCCGGGACGCGAAGCACGGGAGCGTGGGAGCGCGGGAGCGGTCCCGGTCCGTCGCTCCTCACCTGGGAATGCGCAAAACGGGGGCGGTGACAGCGGCGCCTTCTCGAGACGAGGCCCCGGAGGTGCGCGACCGGGGAGACCGGGCAAGTGTCGGCTTTCGAAGACGTTGGAGGCGTTCACGGTGCCGCGCGCCGGGCCCCGCCGGGCCGGGGCCACCGGGCTCCATCTCGGCGGCTCGCGGGTCGTTGGCAGGGACTGGCCCCTCGGCGGCCGATTCTCCGTGTCCAGAGATGAGACCGACGCCGCTGCACGGCGCCGGCGGCATCGCCCGGACGGAGGAGGACCCATGCAGACGGCCAGAACCTCGCCCCGCCGCGCGCTGCGGAGCATCACCGGCTCGCTGGCGCTCACGGTCGCGACGAGCGGCGCGTCCGCCACCGCGGCGGACTTCCTCGTACCCGACGACTTTCCGTTGCCGATCGCCGTCCAGCTCGCGTGCAACAGCCTCGATCCCGTCAACACGATCCGGATCACCGAGCGCATCACGATCACGGGCACCATCGACATCGACGCGTCCTGCGACGGTACCGGTGCCGTCGTCATCCGTCCGGACGTGGATGGCGATCGCGCTACCATCGAGTCCGCGCACGCCGGCCCGGCGTTCCGCCTCGTCTCCTGTGAACGAGTCACCCTGCAGGATCTCGACGTGGTCCGCACGTGGCCCAACTCGACGAACCTCATCGAGATCTTCACCGCGATCGACTGCACGATCGAGCGCTGTCGCCTGGGGTCGGTGCTGTTCGTGAGTGCGCGTGACGGCCGGGGCTCGACGCAGCCACCCGATGGAGCCCGGCGCGCCGCCGGCAGCGTGCTGTCGATCGCGTACCCGAAGAACGTCGTGGTCCGGAACTCGCTGTGCTTCTCGACACCGCACGGAGCCTTCAGCCGGGGGATCGAGGTCACGAACATGTCCGACACCGACAACTCGATCTTCCTCTACAACAACGTGGTGGGGGACTACGCGGAGTACGGCATCAGCGTGCAAGGAGGTGGTCTCGACGGACCGCTCGCATTGCTGCGCAACAACGTGGCCGTGAACCACGTCGATCTGGCGGTCGAGCCGGTGGCCTATCGAAGCGACTTCTTCGCGCCCGGCGAGGTCGTGACGTCGCACAACGTCGCGCTGGCGACGCTGGGCCAGGTCGAGGTCATCGGCGGCGGCGCGATCACCATCACGGCGGACGGCGTGCCGGTGGCGGAGTTCCTGCGCCTCGAGCGCCCGGAGGTGGACGACGTCTTCGTCGAGTACCGCTGGTTCATCGGGGACTGGGATCCGAACGTGGATCTCTACCGGCTGGAGCCGGCCGCGAATCCCATGCACGACGCACCGGGCGCGTTCGGCCAGACCGTCGCCGACGGGTCGCCTCATCCCCGGGACGTCGCAGTCGAGGACGACATCGAGCACGATGCCAGGCCGAGCGGGGACACGCTCCACACCGATCGCGGCGTGGATCAGCTCGAGCTGGATCAGCTTGCCGTGATCAATCCGTCGGGGCGGTCCGGACCGCTCCGAGCGTCACCCCGGACGAATCCCTCCTTCGCGCCTGCCGCGATCCAGTACGCGACCGAGATCGAGGGGAGCCTTCGCCTCGAGGTGTTCGACATCTCCGGACGCCGGCGTTTTGTCGACGAGCGGATCGTCACGGCTGGAGACACCGGCGCAATCGCGATCCCCGACGACGGTCCTGGCGTGAGGTTCTACCGACTGCTTCTCACATCGTCGCGAGGCGCTAGCCAGCTCTCCGGCAAGCTCCAGCGTCTCGACTAGTCAGAAACCCGGGAGACCGTGCGGGCCGGGGACGACGAAGCGAGTCGAGCTCGGCCCGACGTCCGGCGGACCGGGGGTGTGCCGAGCCCCGGGGGCGGGCACCCCAGGGCTCGACACGTGGGTGTTCACCGCCGGAGCAGCAGCTTCACCGACGCGATCGGCTCGCCGTCGAGCCGGAGCCGGGCGAAGTAGACTCCGCTGGGAGCGGCGTTTCCGGTCGCGTCCCGCCCGTCCCAGACGACCTCGTGGAGGCCGACGTCGATCCGTCCCAGGTCCGCGCGACCGACGAGGCGGCCGGACACGTCGTAGACGTCCAGCGTCGCGTCCCCGGTGCGAGTCGTCTGGAATCGAAGCCGTGTGCTGGCGTGGAACGGGTTGGGCATCGCGACGAGACGTCCCGCCGGCGGCTCGGAGGAGATCCCGGGCTCGTCGGTTTCCAGGAGGCCGCCCGGCTGTCGGATGACGAGGTGGCCGTTCTCGGTGCCCTCGGGGTCGATCCCCTGCACGCACACGGTCACGCTGCCCTGTGCCGGTCCGCCGCGCAGCAGCTCGGTGGACCAGGTCGGATCGGGAACGGTCAGGTCGGCGAGGAACTCGTATCCGACCTCCTCCACGGTGACCCGTGCCGTCACCGGAGAGATGTTGTGAATGGTCGCCATGAAATCGTGTGGCGACCCGTCTCCGGGGTAGCTGGCGGTCTGGTAGAAGCCCCACGGCTCGACGAACGCGACCTCCTGATAGCCCTCGGGGAACGAGAACTCGAGCAACAGCTCCGCCGGCTGATCGGTCGGATTCGAGATCCGAAGTCCGCCGGCGCCGAGTGCACCCGTGATGCCGACCGTGGCCGTCGCCTCGGGGGCGAGCACGAGATCGGACTGCAGTCGGACGTCGATGGCGAACGACGCGATGGGGTCGGCGGAATCTCCGCGCCGGTGCAGCTCGATCAGCGTCTGATCCGGGAACTGGGCGGGATCGGTCTCGAGCTGCGCCGACAGACACCGGCGCTCTCCCGCGAACGAAGGGATGCTGTCAAGCTCGGACGCGACCGGGCTCGGAGGAATCTGGAGCGGCCACTCGACGTCGTCCTCGTCCCCCGCGCAAGCCGATCGCGCGATGGCCAGGAGGTCGGCGGCTTCCTGGTAGCGCCGGCTCGAGACGTCGTTCAGCGTGCCGAACACGTCCGAGTAGAACTCGCCCCCACCTAGGACGTCCACACCTGACGAGACGCCGCACCGCCCCGCGCGCCCTGTCGTGCCGCCCTTGACGCCGATCGCCATCGGAAACCACGATTGCTGGGACGTGAGATAGAACGTGTCCACGGTGGCCAGACCACCGAGCCGCACTACCGTCCAGCTGGCGGTGCCCACGAGGTCGCGGAAGATGTCGTGCTGCATGGCGATCCGGGTGAGCTTCAGCATGTCGAACGCGCACGAGTACGGGTAGGTGCCGTCGGTGTCCTGGATGTCGAGACCGGCGGGATTCGTGAAGTACGTGTGGTCGAGACCGGCCGTGGCGGCGCGCGCGTTCATCATGTCCACGAAGTCCTTCGTCGTTCCGTAGTGGTCGGACCAGGTGGCGTCGCCTCCGGTGAGCAAGTCGGCGACCGCGTAGGAGGCATCGTTGTCCGATTCGGACATCGTCAGGATCAGCAGGGTCTCCAGGCTGAGAAACTCACCCGCGACGAGGGGAGACGTCGTGCCCGCGATATTGTTCGCGGCCCACGACGGGACCAGGTACACGTCGGAGAGGTCGGCGAGCCCATCCTCGATCATCTCGCAGGCCAGGAGCGCGGTCATGATCTTCGTCGTGCTCGCGATCTGCACCTCCTCGAAGAGGCGCCGCGAGTACACGATCGTGTTCTCGCAGTCCCGTGCCATCGACGTCACGCAGCGATGCTGCTCGGGCTGGCGCCAGGGAAGCAGCGCGTACACGATGCCGCTGTAGCCGTCGTGGTTCGGCGCGCCGATGGCGAGTCCGGCGCGTGAGCCGGCGTTGTTGTCGAATCGCCCGAAGGTCAGCGACATGCCGAGCCGCTGATCGTTCCAGGCCTGGTAGTCGATCTTCTTCGTGTTGTAGGTGATGTGCGAGGCCACGTCGAGCCCCGTGGCGTTCCCGTAGAGCACGTGAACGTGGCCCGAGTTGACGACCGAAGCGAGGTTCTGTCCGGGGGCGGAGATCGCGAGGTCGTCGTACGGCCCCACGGTGAAGCGGCCTGCGGCCACGGCGTACCCGAACAGCTCGTCCGTTCCCGGCGTGCCGTCCACATCCGACTGTGTGAGACGCAGGACGCTGGACTCGCGGAGGCCGGTGAACGATCCGTCGGCGACGTACACCTGGCCGGCGTTGTCCTTCGTGCCCACGTCGCGCCACGGCTCACCGATGACGAGTGATCGATAGCCGCTCTCGTCGTCGGTGAAGTTCCCCACCGCCAGCGACCAGCCGAAGTAGGCATTCGATTGGGGCGGTGCGCCCGGCCA
The DNA here is from genome assembly GCA_965224245.1 of Candidatus Eiseniibacteriota bacterium. Lineage (GTDB taxonomy): Bacteria > Eisenbacteria > RBG-16-71-46 > CAZAMP01 > CAZAMP01 > CBDCYW01. The sequence goes on from OZ245046.1 coordinate 1,103,281, forward strand.
GAGGTCGACGGCCGTGTGCCAGTCGCTCGGGCTGGTGTCCAGGCCCCCGGGGCCGCCTTCGGTGAGGAAGATGCGTCCCTCGTTCGCCAGACCGATCACGGTCATGTGGGGCGCGCCGATGATCAGGTCGTCGCTCGGATCCCCCATGACGTGGCCGGCGGCCAGCTTGGCGCCGAACTCACTGTCGGCCGGCGGGGCGCTCAGCCAGTCGGACGCGCTGAACTCGGTGCGGCGCGGGTCGTCCCACCGGAGTCCCGAGGCGTTTCCGTAGAACACGGACACTCCACCCTGGCGACCGTCCCGGCCGGGTCCGCCGACGGCCAGGTCCTCGTATCCGTCGTCGTCGAAGTCGCCGACCGCCAGGGCCCAGCCGAAGCGCTCGTCGGCCTGGAAGGCCCCGACCAGGGCTGCGCTGGCGTTCGGCGAGATGCCGATGCCCGCGATCCCCGGGTAAATGAGAACCGCACCCCCGTTGTTGAAGGTGCTCCCCATCCCGTCGTTGGTGTTGACGAACGGGAGAGCCACTGCGAGATCGTCGGCGCCGTCGCCGTCGAAGTCCCCTGCGGCGAGGACCCGGCCCATCTCGATGCTGGTGTCGTCCTCCCAGCTCGGATCGATGGAGAGCTTGTCCGCGCCCGCGTGCGTGAGCCCGGTCGGGCTCCCGTAGTTGATCGTGACGAATCCGTGATGGCGCGTATCCGGGTAGTCACCTTGCTCGTCGTGGGGGGAGCCCACGGCGAGGTCGTTGTAGCCGTCGTCGTCGAAGTCTCCGGCGGCCGAGGCCCAGCCGAAGTAGTCCCCTGGCTCGCGAGCTCCCCGGGACTCCTCCCCTTGACGGATCAAGGAGAGATGGGCGATCGCCGGCTGAAACGTGATCGAGACCGCCAGAGCGGCACCGAGCACTCGCGTCCACCGCCTCGTTGCGGTACGGACGATCGGGAAGAAACGTCGTTCATGGAACATGACGTGGCTCCTGTCTTCGTCGGATGTCGGCTCGGGGCGGGCTTCTTCCGGGACCGACTCCGTCTACGTGGAGCGGGCTGCGAGCCGCTGGGGAAGCACTCCGATGCTGCACGCGGCTCTACTCGGTAGTGCGGAAAATGCCGGCGCGCTGTCACCTTCGCCGGTGGACTCGCGGGGATCGTCGCGATCGAGCCGCAGACCCGCTGGTCACACGGAAGCGGGCATCGCACGCGCGTTTTCCGTTCACTCGTGCCATACTCCCACGGTTCGGAACGACCCTCCGGAAGTCGAGGTAGGGATGCGGACACGTCTCGGGCGCTACTCGATCGTGGGCAAGCTGGGTCAGGGTGGCATGGGCGTCGTCTACGAGGGGCTCGACGAGACGCTCCGGCGACGCGTCGCGCTGAAGGTGCTCGCGGAGCCCGGCGACGCGAGCGCCCGCGATCGGTTCCTCCGCGAGGCCCAGGCCGCCGCCGCGCTGACCCACCCCAACGTGTGCCAGATCTACGAGATCGGAGAGGATGGGGACGAGCTCTTCCTCGCGCTTGAGTTCCTCGAAGGCCGGCCGCTGGATCAGGCGCTGACGGGCGGTCCTCTATCCGCGCCGGAGGCCGTGGATATCTGTCGGAGCGCGCTGGCGGGGCTGGCGGCGCTGCACGGCGCCGGCCTCGTGCACCGTGACCTGAAGCCGTCGAACCTGTTCCTGGTCCGTGACGGCGTGAAGCTGCTCGACTTCGGTCTCGTGCGCCGCGCGTCTCCCGAGGGACCGGACGATCTCGTCCTCACCCGGCCCGGGACGACCATGGGAACGCCGTTCTACATGGCACCCGAGCAGTGGCGAGGCGAGCCGGTGACCGCCGCCACCGACCTCTACGCGATGGGGGCGGTCCTGTACGAGATGGTGACGGGAGCGCCGCCGTTTCCCGGGAAGTCCGTAGGGGAGGTTTGCGACGGTGCGATCCACCGGCATCCGCCGCCGCTCGCGGGCGGGGCGGGCGTCCTGGCCCTCGACCGGGTGGTTCAGCGCGCGCTGTCCAAGCGCCCGGAGGACCGATACGGGTCGGCCGCGGACATGGTCGACGCACTCGGCACGATCGGTGGAAGCCGGAACGCGACGGGGAGCGTCGACGCTCCGGTGCGCGCGCTGAAGCGCCTCGTGGCGATCCCGTTCCGGGTGCTGAAGCCGGACCCCGAGACCGACTTCCTGGCGTTCAGTCTTCCCGATGCGGCCGCCATGTCGCTGTCCGGTCGGCCGTCGCTGGTCGTGCGATCCACGCACGCGGCCAGCCGGTTTGCGGGAGGACCGCTGGATCCTCCCACGATCGCCCGCGACCTCGACGTCGACGCCGTGCTGTCGGGCACCCTGGTCCGACACCGCGACCGCGTGCGCGTGAACGCGCAGGTGATGAACGTCCCCGACGGGACCGTCGTCTGGTCACACCAGCTCGAAGGCACGCTGGACGACCTGTTCGCGCTCGAGGACTCGCTGGCGGGAAGCCTGGCGGCGTCGGTGGAGGGGACGCTCGATGCCGACGTGTCGAACGCGGTCACGCGGGAGCTGCCGGCCGGCTCGGCGTATCGGAACTACCTGCGCGCAAACGACATCCGCTACTCGGCGATGCGGCCGACGGCGCTCATCGAGGCACGTGACCTGTACCGGGCGTGCGTCGACGAGGACGCGACGATGGCGCCCGCGTGGGCAAGATTGGGTCGCATTCACCGCATCATCGCCAAGTACGGCTTCGGCGACGGCGAGACGAACCGGCGCCAGGCACGCGAGGCCTTCCAGAGAGCACTCGACCTCGAGCCCGATCTGCCGCTCGCGCACAACCTCTACACGTTCTTCCAGCTCGAGGAGGAGGGGGACGCCGAGAGCGCCATGGTCCGTCTGCTCGGTCGGGCGAGGGCCCACGGCGAGGATCCCGATCTGTTCGCGGGACTCGTGGCCACGCTCAGGTTCTGCGGACTGCTCGATGCGTCGTTGGCGGCCTACGAGCGCGCGCGCAGCCTGGACCCGGCGATCCAGACGAGCGTTCACCACACGTACCATCTCGCCGGCGACTGGGTCCGGGCCGCGGACGCGGACCGGGACGAGCCCTTCTTCCTCCGGCTCGTCTGCTGGGACCACCTGGGGCGGTCCGAGGACGCCGTGGCGGCGCTGACCAAGGCCGCGAGCCCGGACCAGGCGGGCGTGGAGGGCATGGTCGCCGGCGCGGCGCTGGCGGCGATGACCGATGACCCCGACCGATGCTCGGAGTACCTACGGCGAATGGCCACGGTCGGCATGCACGATCCCGAGGCGCTCGCGCTGGTCGCGATGATCGCGGCGCGGGCGGATCTGGTCCCGGACGCCCTGCGGTTGCTGGATCGCGCCGTGGACAGAGGCTTTGCCGCCGCGACGCACATCCTTCGGGATCCCTGGTTCGATTCCGTCCGAGCGGAACCCGGGCTCGCCCCGATCGCCGAGAAGGCCGAGCGGAAGGTGCAGGCGGCCCGCGCGATGTTCCGGATGTCGGGCGGAGGGGAGCTGCTCGGGGTGGGCACGGGGGACTGACGGGGCGGTGATGCACACGCGATCGATCGAGAGCTGGGAGCACGATCACGCTTTCGGTCAGGATCGGGTGCGACCCGGCGAACGGCGCACGATGATCGTGATCGCCATCACCGCCACGACCATGGCGGTCGAGGTCGTCGCTGGCATCCTGTTCGGATCCATGGCACTGCTGGCCGATGGTCTGCACATTGGGCTCGCACGCGGTCGCCCTCGGCCTGAGCGCGTTCGCCTACGTGTACGCACGGCGCCGCGCGCACGACGAGCGGTTCAGCTTGAGGACGGGAAAGGTCAACGCGCTCGCCGGGTTCACCGGCGCGATCCTGCTGGTGGGGTTTGCGCTGGTTGCCCCACGGATGAAGATCGCCAGGCTCACGAGGACCACGATCTGCGGTCCGCCTACCTGCACGTACTGGCCGATGCGCTGACGTCGCTGACGGCCATCTTCGCGCTCGTCGCAGGCAAGTACCTGGGGCTCGACTGGCTGGATCCTCTGATGGGGATCGTCGGCGCGCTTCTGGTCGCGAAGTGGTCGCGAGGGTTGATCCGGCAGACCCGCCGCGTGCTGCTCGACAGGCAAGCCGCCCCCCGCATCCGGGAGGCGATCCGGAGCGGCATCGAGGACGCGACCGACGACCGCATCACCGATCTCCACGTGTGGTCGATCGGACCGGGAATCCACGCGGCCGAGATCTCCCTGGTCACGCCGAGCCCCGCGCCGCCCGACGCGTACAAGGCACGGCTGCCCGGGGGACTCGGTTTGGTTCACGTGACCGTCGAGATTCACCGCTGCACCGATCCGGTCGAAGCCGGTGGGCGGCCGTGAGCGGCGCGCCCCCGGTACTTCCACTAACCTTTTGTTGGTAGGAACGTTGTGCTGCCCGGGGTCGGTATCGGCTGCTCGGCCGACCTGGCCCGGCTCGCCTCCGACCCGAACGCCGCGTGCGTTCGAGCACGATCCTGGTGTTGCTCTGGCGACAACCGACCGATCACGTCCGATCAACTCGGAGGCCCGTCATGGCGCATTCGCCCGCCGGCACGCCCGTTCTTCCGTCTCCTTCGCGCGTCGCGGCCATGGCCACCGCCTTGCTCGCGCTCACCGGTGCGGCCCATGCGCACCTGTCCATCATTCGCCAGGGCTACGAGAGCGCGGAGATCTCGGAGTCCAGCGATCAGCACGGATTTGCCGTGGCGGCCGGTGATTTCAACGGCGACGGATACGACGACCTCGCGATGGGCGCCCCCCAGGAGGACGGTCCCGCGGGCGCCAACTCCGGCGTCGTGTGCGTGAACTGGGGCTCGGAGTACGGCATCACGCACGAGGGCGCAATCGTGTACGACGCCGACGACATGGGGGGGGCCGCCAGCGCCGGGGCGAACCTCGGCTTCGCGCTCGCGTCGGAAGATCTGGACGGAGACGGGTTCGACGATCTGATCGTCGGCGCACCCTTCGAGACGGTGAACGGAGCGGCCGGCGCGGGCGCCGTCTACGTCATGACGGGAAGCACGCTCGGGCTCGTGCCCTGGCTGCGGATCGACCAGTCCGACCTCGGCGGCACGGCCGAGACGGGCGACTGGTTCGGGTTCTCGCTGGACACGGGGTATCTCGACGACGACGCGTACCCCGATCTGCTGATGGGTGCCCCCGGCGAGGATACGGCCCGGGGAACCGTGTGGTTTCTCTTCGGAACGAGCACCGGTCCATACGGAAGCGCGAACCACATCAATCCCACATACGGCGGCTACTCCACCGGGAGCGGCGATTTCTACGGCTACTCGGTGGCCGCCGGGAACTTCATGGGCGGCGCAGAAGACGACATCATCGTCGGGGCCCCACACTTTCCCCAGGCCAGTGCGCCGAGCGACCTCGGTGCGGTCTTCGTGACGCCCGGATCCGCGGGCGGCCCCGATCGGGCGGCGACGCGCCGGTACTTCGCCAACGGCGGGCAGGCCGGCGCCGAGTTCGGACGCTCGGTGGCGGTCGGACACCTCCTCTCGAGCGCGTACGACGCGGTCGCGGTGGGCGAGCCGCTCCACGACAAGGGCGGGATCGTGGACGCGGGGCGGGTGACGGTGTATCCGGGCTGGTCGGGTGGTCTCAACACCGATGCCGCACTTCCGCTGTACAGCTCGGTGGCCGGCGGGGTCGACGAGGCGAGCGACGGATTCGGTCAGGTGCTGGCCGTGGACTACTTCTGGGACGCGAGCGACGGCTACCAGGACCTCGTCATCGGAACGCCCGGCGAGGGGTTCGGCACGCCCGACGCGTATGGTCAGGTGCAGATCCTCAACGGTGGTCCCTCCGGGCCCATCGGCGCCTACGGCTGGTTCGGGTTCAACCAGGGGACGCTCAACGAGACGCCCGAGCCGCTCGACGTTCTGGGAGCGTCGATCGCCTTCGGTCGCTTCGACGGCACCGACCTGGTGAACCTCGCCGTCGGCGCGCCCGGCGAGGACGCATTCGGCGGCATGGTGCACGTGATCGCGCCGTGGCGCCAGGTGTTCAACCTGTCGTGCGACAACTCCATCGTCCTCGACTGCGACGAGAACATCTACTTCTCACAGAAGCCCTTCGAGCGGGTTCGGATCGCGTCGACCACGAAGATCATGACCGTGCTGATCGCGGTGCAGGCGGTGGAGTGGTATGACGAGCTGTCCTACGACGACGTCTACACCGTTCCGGCGTGGGTGGCCGACCAGATTCCCGGCTCGCAGGTTCCTCTCTTCGAGGGCGAGACGATCACGCTCCGGGATCTCATGTACACGTGCCTGATGCTCTCGGGAAACGACGCCGCGTTCGCGATCGCGGACATGATCCAGGGGGGCGAGGGCCCCGACGTGTCGGTGCCGCTGTTCGTGGCCCGCATGAACGCGATCGCGAGCATCCTGAACATGGACGACACGCACTTCCACAACCCGGCGGGACTCGACGAGGAGCCCGTGGGCCCGGACCTGGGCGAACACTACTCCACGCCCCAGGACATGGCCAAGCTCAGCGCATATGCGATGACGTTCGACACGTTCCACACGATCGCCGGCACCACGGCGTGGCCCATGGTCCGGCACTTTCCGGCCTTCGACATCGCGTGGACGGTCAACAACATCTTCGCCGGCGTGCTGATGAACAACATCGAGCCGCTCGTCGGCATCAAGGGCGGCTACACGACGCTCGCCCAGAACACCGGCTGCTTCGCGGGCGAGACGCCCCTCGGCGCGCGATCCATCGCGGGCACGTATCACACGCCCGACGCGCTGAGCGACAACTATGGCCCCGATGCGGGTGCGCTCGTGCAGCTCGGGCTCGGGTCGTGCGGGTTTTCGTTCGAGCTACCCGACGAGTGGTCGTATACGGACAGCCCGATCAACATCGGTCGCGTGTCGTCGGGTGTGGGGAGTCGTCGCGGATTCTCCTCGGGCATCCCGCGAGAGTTCCATGGCGACATGGCGTACTCGGTTTACCGGACCTCTTGGGACACGGGGCTGCCGTCCTCGTTCGAGGCGTGGATCACGCACGTGGCCGAGCTTCGGGGCCGGGCCTCGTATGAGCTCGGCGCGAGCCACCACGACGGACACGGCCCGATCAAGATCACGAACGTCGGCGACGCCACCGCCTCGGTACAGGTGTGGCAGCCGATCGACGTCACGACCGTGGACCTCGAGCCGGGGGAGACGGCCCTGGTGCCCGAGTACCTCGGGCGATGGGCGCTCGGCTTCCCGGTGCGATTCACGTCGAACGGCGGCGAGAGCCCGATCGACCTCGACGTGGAGATCCCCTGGCGCCATCTCGTGACGGCGCCGGAGGCGCCGACGTCCGATCCCGTGTACCAGACGACGCTCATGCGGGAGAGCGACATCCGGGATCAGGTGGAGATCCGGACCGAGGGGATGGATCCGGCACCCGACTTCCACTCCATCGTCGGTCACGTGGAAGGGGTGCTGCTCGAGGCTCCGGATCCGGCGGGGACCGAGCCGCCGGCCGCCATCACGCTTCGCGCACCGACGCCGAACCCGTTCCGCGCGGCGGCCCGGATCTCGTTCGACCTCTCCCGCGCGGGAGAGGTCGGTGTCGAGATCTACGACGTGTCGGGTCGCCTCGTACGCACGTTCGCGCCCCAGCGCATGGCGCCCGGAGGCTGGGGTCTCCGGTGGGACGGCCGCGACGACGGCGGCGCCGAGGCGGCCAGCGGCGCCTACTTCTACCACGTCGTCGTCGACGGTGAGGTCGCGGCCACCGGCAAGCTCACCCGCATCGTCGACGCGGCGGGGTGACCGCGGTCCCGGTGACCCCGATCGGGCGTTTCGCACGATCGTCTTGCAGGTTTCTCCCTCCGATTTCGAATGGTCGAGGACCACGACCATTTCGACGCGAAGGAGGACCCGACGCGATGACCACGACGATCCGCGACCAGATCGCGCGCGACGAGATCGCGCGCGATGACATGTCGATCGACTGTCCAGAGCTGTGGCCGCCTCTCGAATCGCGACGTCCGACGCTGCTCTACTCCGGTACCTGACGGTTCTGTCGATGGGCGGCGCGGGTCGTCGCCAGGATCGATCGAAGCCGCCGGGTGAGCCTGTTGCCGCTGGCCGATCCCGAGGCCGGGCGACTCCTGGCCGACGTTCCCGAGGATCGACGCCTCGGGTCCTGGTGGCTCGTCTCGTCCGATGGCAGGCCCGTCCCGGGAGATCGAGGGGGTGGCATCGCCCTCCTGACGGCGCTGGGGCCCACGCACCGTCTGGGACGCGTGCTCGGCGCGCTCGGCCTGTCGGCCACCGTGGACGCTCTGGATCGCTGGCTGTCCGTCACCCGCGGACGCCTCGGCCGGTTCGTCCCGGACGGTCCGGCGCCTCGCTGCTTTCCCTAGGCGGGGGCGGTCCCGCCGGGCGGCACCTCGGGCCGACCCTGGCGGATGCCGACCGGGCGATCGAGGTGTAGAATGTCCGGATGACCCGAGATGCACGCGCCCACACTCGGTCTTGCGGACCCGTCCGAGGCTCGCGACGCGGGCGCTGGCGGGCGCTCAGCCTCGTGCTGGTTCACGTCGTGGCGGGGCTCCATGTGCTCCACTGGTGGCGCACCGGCCGGACGATCACCCCGGTCGAGCCCAGCGAGGCCATGCAGACGCTGGGCGAGGGGCTGGTCAACGCCGGCTTCGTCCTCTTCGTCGTGCTCATCCTGGGTACGATGATCTTCGGCCGGTTCTTCTGCGGCTGGGCCTGTCACATCGTCGCCCTCCAGGATCTCTGCACGACGCTTCTCCGGAAGCTCCGGATCGAGCCGAGGCCGTTTCGCTCGCGCCTTCTCGTGTACGTCCCCCTGGCGGCGGCCGTCTACATGTTCGTCGCCCCGACGGTCGTGCGGCTGTGGCTCGGGCAGTCGTTCCCGGGACTCCGCGCGCACTTCGAGACCGACGACTTCTGGGCACGCTTTCCGGACTGGCCGATCGCCGTGCTGACGTTCGTGGTGTGTGGGTTCGTGGCCGTGTGGGTGCTCGGGAACAAGGGGTTCTGCACCTACGCGTGTCCGTACGGTGGCATCTTCGGGCTGGCCGATCGGGCCGCGCCGGGCCGCATTCGCGTGACCGATGCCTGTGACGGCTGCGCGCACTGCACGGTGAGCTGCACCTCCAACGTTCGCGTCCACGAGGAGGTGCGAACCTGGGGCATGGTGGTCGATCCGGGCTGCATGAAGTGCACGGACTGCATCAGCGTCTGTCCGATGGGCGCGCTCCACTACGGCTTCGGCGCACCCGGCCACAAGCGCCGGACGGATGCTCCTCCCGTGCGGCCTCGATACGACTTCACCTGGCCTCAGGAGATCGCGATGGCGGCGATCTTCCTGGTGTCGATCGTCACGTTCCTGGCGCTCTACGACGCGGTGCCGCTTCTGATGGCGCTCGGTCTGGCCGCGATCACCACGCACGTCGTGATGACCCTGGCTCGTCTCCGGACGGATCGGAACGTGACGTTCGCGCGTCATCGCCTGCGGACCGCCGGGCGCATGCAGCGCCGTGGGTGGGTGTTCGCGGTGCTCGCGGTCGTGTGGACGCTCTTCACGCTCCACAGCGCGGCCGTGCAGGCGAACGCGCTGGCCGGACAGCGGGCGGTGGCGGCGGCGCGAAAGGCACCGGCGGCACCGGTGGACGCGCTGGAACACGGCCGGCGACTCCTCGAGCGTGCCCGCTCGTGGGGTCTGTTCGAATCCCCACAGCTCGACGTTCGCCTGGCGGCGGTCAACGCGCAGCTCGGCGACGTCGGCGCCGCCGAGGCACTCTACCGGCGGGCGCTCGCGCACGAGCCCGATCTTCCGGAGGCCCACCACGCGCTGGCCCGGATCGCGCGAGAGCGCGGCGATCTTCCGGGGGCCCTGAAGCACCTCGAGGCCGTGGTGAACGAGGAGCCCGAGTTTCCGAGCGGTCACAACGATCTCGCCGAGGTGCTCCTGGATCTGGATCGCAGTGGGGATGCCGTCGCGGCGATGGAGGTGCTCGTGGCGCGGCGGCCGCACCATCTTCCGTTCAGGGTGACGCTGGCGGTGGTGACCGCGCACGACGGACGGGTGGACGAGGCGCTCGCGCAGCTGCGCGCGATCGCCGAGGCACATCCCGAGGACGCGTCGTCGCGGCTCATGTACGGCCTCATCCTCGCCTCCGAGGGTCGGCTGGAGGACGCGCTGGCGTCGGTGCGCGCGTCGCTGCGTGTGGATCCGGAGAACGCCGAGGCGCACTACACGTGCGCGCGGCTCCTGATCCAGCTCCGCCGCACCGACGAGCTGGCGACACATCTGGAGGAGGCGTGCCGGCTGGATCCGTTCCAGCCCACGTACGCCACGGCGTGGGCGGCACTGATGGCGCGCTCCGGCCGGGCCGATGCACTCGTGGCTGCGTTGCGGGCCCGGGCGGCGGGCGATCGAGCCGCACGCTTCCGGCTGCTCCACCTCCATCGCGCGCTCGGCCACGAGGCGGATGCGGGGGCGCTGGCGCGGGAGTTCGAGTGAGCGTGCGCCACGCTCGCCGCGAGCCGCCGTGTGCGACCGTGTTCCGGTGGTACAATCGACGTCGTTCGGTGGCTCACGCGACGGCGCGTCGTGACGTCTGATCAAACTCGAACGATCCGGGACGATGCAAATGAGATCGATGCACGCCTTCGGTATCGCGATGCTGCTCGGCGGAAGCGCCGGTGCAGAGAAGATCCCGGTGGACGACGGCGCCTCCCTCGACGGAGGCGGGCTCTGCGACGGGTGGTACGACGTCGTACTCCGCGGTGACGGTGCGGGCATCCCCGACTGCGATCCCGACGGGATCATGCTCGGTCCGCTGGTTCTCGACGGGTACTATCTGATCACCGGCGTGCTTCTCGAGGTGGACATCGACCACACATGGGTGGGGGATCTCCGGCTCCAGCTCTTCTTCGACGAGGACTGCGACGGGACGCCGGAGGTGGGGCCGATGGCCGCGCTCTGCCGTCCCGGCCTGGCCGGCTGCGACGCGGACGGATGCTGCGGATGCTCGGGCAACCTCGTCGGGATCTATCACTTCGTCGAGCCCCGGACGGGTATCGATCCGCTCGGAGAGCCGGTCTGTCCGGGCGACTTCCCGCCGGGGTGCTACGCCGAGGCACCCGATACCGAGGTTTCCTTCGGCGCTATGGATAGCGGCAGCTACTTCGGGGGGTGCTTCACGCTGTTCGCAGCGGACGGTGCCTGTGCGGACACGGGCACCATTCACGAGTGGGCGGTGCACGTCGAGCTACAGCACTACGTGCCGGCGCGCCCGACCACGTGGTCGAGGCTGAAGTCGCGCTACCGCTGACGGGATGACGTCAGTCCGTCCGAGTGCGGATCTCGCTGTCGGAATCAGTGGCCGCGATCGCCCTTGGGGGTTCCTGGTCGTCGCGGGTCCGGCACGCGGACCCCGGCGAGGCTCAGGTCGGCACCCCGAGCCGGGGGAAGACGATCGTCTGGAGCAGGATCCAGCCACCGATGAGGCCGATCGCCAGCAAGATGTCCATGTCAGAGCCTCCCCTCGGGGGCCGAAACGACTGGTGAGCGTCGACGCAGAGATAGGATGGAGGAAAGCGGCCGGAAGTTTCAATCGTTCGTGCTCGAGATCGATCACAGGCGCCCCGATGTTCGACACGCCCGATCCAGGGACAGGTCTCCGCGTGGCGCGGGGTCCGAGCCGCGGACGTCAGATGCGGCGGCGGTCAGCGCGACGACGGATGCGTGGCGCCGGCGATCAGACGCAGGGATTCCTCGATCTCGGACTCCGGCGCACCGCCGAAGTCGTGCCACAGGAGTGCTTCGGTCACGCCGAGCTCGGCGAGACGGTCGAGGCTGGCGGCGAACGTCTGTCGCGCGCCGATGAACCCGCGGCCGCCCCGGGCGGTCTCGGTCACGACCTCCTCGCCATGGGGCGGTTGTCTCCGGGCCGCGGCCATCCGGTCGAAACCGCGGGTGGCACGCGCCATCGCCTCGGCGTCGGTCGCGGCGACGCACGTGAACAGGGCCGCTCCTACCTCGGCCCGATCGGCGCTCCGGCCGCCGGCCTCGAGTCCTGTGCGGTGGGCGGCGGTCATCGACGCGATCGCCTCGTGGTTGCCGAGGTCCGGTGTGGTCAACACGAGGATCGGATCGCCATCCTCACCGGCCGCGCGCGCGGCCTCGGCCGAGCCCACCGCACGCCAGATCGGCGGCATCGGCTCCTGCACCGGCGATACGCGGCTGATCAGGTCTCCGTACGATCGGTGTCGGCCGTCGATCGTGCCACCGGTGCCGCTCCACGCGTGTCGGAGCATCCCGAGTGCCTCGTCGAAGCGAGATCGCTTCTCGTCGAACGGGATGCCCAGTGCCTGGAACTCGACGGGGGAGATGCCCGAGCCCACGCCGAGATCCAGCCGTCCACCGGAGAGGCGATCGACGAGCGCGTACTCCTCGGCGAGGAGCAGGGGATCTCGAAACGGCAGGACGGCCACGGCGACGCCGAGGCGCAGGCGCCGGGTCCGTTGCGCGGCGGCCGCGAGGAACACCGCCGGGCTCGGCATGCGGCTCACCGCGCGCCCGTGATGCTCGGCGATCCAGAACCCGTGGTAGCCGAGCGCCTCGGCGAGCACGGCACGACGCAGCGCTGTCTCGTAGACGTCCCGGTCCGGCCCGGGGGAGAGCTCCGGCATCAGCGAGAAGATCGATTGCCTCAATGTCCACGATACCCCTGTGAGACGTCGGCGGACGAGCCCAAGTCATCCTCGACCACCCGATACGGGGAATGTCCGCATGAGGATGCGCCCTTTTGCGGGATCGTCGGTGCCGTCCCGGCTCGCGCGATACTCACCGGCCGCCTGTGATCCGTCTCACGAGCCACGTATACTCGATCTCGCGCACCGGGCGGGACACCGGATCACGATATCGAGCTCGCGCGCCCGTCGCAACGGATCCGCGATCGAGGGGAAGCGACGTGAGGAATCGGATCCACGACGATGAGCGAGCCGCCTCCTGCCTCTACGAGTATGTTCGCCGCCACAACGACGCGCTGTCTCGAAAGACGTTCGATCACCTGGCCGAGCTGTTTCACGCCGACGGAGAGCTGTGCTTTCGTGGCCTGAGTCTGGGACCGTTCGTCGGACCGGAGGACATCACCGGGGCATTCGAGCGTCGGCCGCCCCGGAGCCGGATCGAGATCGGCCCACCGATCACCGTGGGCGACGCGGTCGAGGCGGAGTTTCGCTCCGCCGGCGCCGTCGGTCCTGCCGAGGGAACGATCCGGCTCGAGCAGGACGGTGGGCGGATCCGGCGGCTGACGATCCACATCGGCCGGGTCGGCGGCGGCCGCGGCTCGACGGACCGGGATTGATCACCCCGCGCGTTGCCGACGCGGACTGAAACGCCACGTCATCCGACGAGACTCGCCGCCCCCGTCGTGTCGCCATGTCGCCAGCCTCGGGTGACGTGCGACACGATCCGGATGGGAGATCACCGGACCGCGACCGGGCTCACGCGGGTATCCACCGCGTCGAGTAGGCGTAACGCCACCGGCCCCGACGGCGTCGAGCGGCGGCATCCGACATGCAAGTGCACATGCGAGGCGCGTCGGCGAAGCTCGCCGCTCCCCGAGCGCGGACGCTCGCGCGCGTCGTTCGTCCGCGCGCTCTCGAGACCCCGGATGTTGCTTCCCCGGATACGGCGCATGTCGCATGCGAGGCGTCACTGCCCTCGGCAGCCCCTGGAAGGTCCTCCTCGCCACGGACGATGGAGACGCGATGACCATGAGAGCAGGCTCGGGCTCGGATCCAGACCGAGCGCAACGGGTCGGGTTCCCCTCCGCGGCCGTGATCCGGGTCGGCGTGGCCCTCGTGGCGGCCGCGATCCCGCCGGCGCCGGGGGACGGATCGGCGGCGGAGGCGACGCCCGACGAGGGCCGGCGTCCGGCCCATCCGCCGCACGGCGCTACTCCAGCGGCGGAGACGCCGGACGCGAACGCGCTGCGCGCGATCCTCGACGCGAGGCTCACCGCGCACCACCGCCGGTTCGGCATCGCCGTGCGTGAGGCCGGCGTGCGCTCGTGCATCGAGAGTGTCACGGTCTACTGCCCGAGCGAGCTCGTTCCGGACGTCCGGACGTACTACGAGAGCTACTGGGAATCCGGACCCTGGCCGTACGAGGTCGACGTGGTCGCGGTGGACGAGCTCGGCACGGTCACGGGGGGAGAAGATCCGGCTGCGTTCCGCGCAGCGCTCGCGAGCGACATCTCCGAGCGTCACGCGGGCGCCTGCAACTACGTGATGCTGATCGGCGACGCAAACGACCATCCGGCCTTCGACGCGGAGGGCCAGCTCCACGAAGCGACGTGGGGGGTCGGGGAGTGGGCGGACGTCTGGGCCGAGCAGGTCGCGCGCGGGGCACCTCGCCACGGGCAGCCCGGAAACGACGTGATCCCCAGCTTCCTCGTGCCCGACACCGACCCCCCTGGCGTCAATCTCGCGGGGGTCGCGCCGTACCTCCACACCGACAAACCCTACGTTCCCGGCGGCACCGACATGATCCTCACCCGGCTCCCGGTCGATTCCGCCGTCGAGTTCCTGGCATGGGCGTACAAGGAGATCACCGTCAACGATCGCTACCTGGAGCTCGGCAACGACGGTCGGGCCGCGCGGGTGCTGATGGCCGTCGGCGACGTCGACCATCGCGCCGACGGAGAGGGTGCCTGGGTCGCCGCCATCGCGGACTCGGTGGCCGAGCACCTGTCCGGCGAGTCGCTCGCCCGTCTCGACGAGTCCGCGCTCGAGGGCCCGTGCGATCGCAACGCCGCGCTGATCGACGAGTGGGGACACCGCCCCGAGCTGTTCCTGATTCCGGCCGCGGTAGCCAGTGACCGATACGCTCCCGGTACGTTCGCCGACGAGCGGGTCGCCGGCTGCGCGTTCGACGTGTGGCAGCTGGACGAGTACACGTATCCACCCGCAGTCATGCTGGCGGCCGGCGCCGGCGACTTCGCCCGCACCGAGACGCGAGGGAGCCCCGTGTTCGAGGATCTGCTCGGGGGGGCGTGGCGTCGGGGCTCGCCGTTCGTCATGGCTCCTGTCGCCGGCATCCGGCAGGCGACGACCGCTCGGATCGCCACCACGTTCGTGGACGAGCTCCTGCGCGGCGATCGCTCCCGGTCTCTGGCCGAGATCGCAACGCGCGCGCTGGAGCGCGTCGTGGCGGAGCATGCCGGCGACTCGACGCTCGTCCGCGTCGTGTCCTCGATCGCGCTGTTCGGCAGCCCCCTGACGCGATGGGCGTTTCGGGAGCCCGAGCTGTCGGCCGGCGCCGGAGATCGCGCGTCTCCGGTGCCGCCCGACGTCACCGTGCCGAACCCGTTCGCGACCGGTTCCGCCGTACACCTGCGTCTTCCGGACGCGGGCCACGTCGAGCTGGTCGTGTACGACGTCATGGGGCGCCGCGTGCGAACACTCGCACGGGGCCAGAGCCCGGCCGGACATCGGCGGATACGATGGGATGCCCGGGACGACGACGGTCGCGCCCTGAGGGCGGGTGCCTACTACGTGCGGCTCACGACGCGGGGCCGTCCGGTCACCGTGTCGGTGGTCGTCGTCCCGTGACGCGGTCTACCAGATCGACCGGAGATGTCCCCAGCTCGTGTCCTCCGATGGCGTCTCGACGTCCAGCGTGAGCGTCACGTCGTCATGAAACGCATCGGTGGATGCGCCGACAGGTCGCGTGCCCCGGAGTCTGATCCGGATCGTGCGCGTGCCCGTCGGCACCACGCGCTCGTCAGAGACCCGGTTCCATTCGTTGATCGGCGTGATGTCGCCGCTCGAGTACGTTTCGAGCGCGACGTCCGACGCATCACGAAACTCGACCACCACGCTGGCGAAGTCGTTGGTCCCCGCTTCGCCGTTGGAGCGGCCGTACGCCGAGAAGCTCGACGTGACCCGGCCGGCGTCGATCTGGGTGTCGAGCGTGGAGACGTCCACGTCCTGATGGATCTCGTTGACCCAGGGTCCGGCGTCACCGGTGATGCCGCCGTGAAACGAATAGGTCCCGGCGTACACCGCCGCCGCATCCCCGGTGACCGCGTAGCCGTTGCCATCGGAGTCGGTCCATCCGCTGAGGTCTCCGGTCTCGGCATCGCCGTTCACGACGAGGTTGTCGCCGGCATGCGCGGCTCCAGCCAGGAGCCAGACGGCGAGTAGGGCGATGCTCGGGTGCAAGGCGGCGCTCATCGGTCAGCCTCCCGTGTCGGCGGATCAATCGGACGGGATCCCGCTGCGTTCGATCGGCTCGCGGGCAATACGAACAGAGACTCCAGTCTATCGCATCGGTGAGTTCGGATGACGCGTCCGCCGGTCGTTCCGGCGACCCGGCTGCACGCCGTGGCCGATACCGACCGGCGCGCCGTTTCGCGCGGCGGTTCGTCCGGATCATCGTGAGCCCCGACCCTCGTGTGCTCGGCCTGGACGCCGGCGCTTGCCGTTGCGGTGGGGGACACGGTTCGGGCATGCTGAGCGTACCGGCCGATCGAGCCGCGGCCGCCGGGGCGCCGGCCGGCCCGAGCATGCGTTCACGAGAGCAGGGGAACGAGATGCGGGACGTCGACTTCATCTTCGTCGCCAGCAACGCGCAGCGGCGAGTGGCCTCCACGGGGCTCAGCGCGTGGACCGTCACCGAGGGAATCCGCCTCAACGACTACTCCCAGGCGCGTCGTCCCGGGATGAGCCTTCGAGGCGGCTCGATCACGGCGCGAATCCGCGGGAGCAAGGCCACCGGTTCGGCGTCGGCCTACCCGACACCGCCCGAGATACTCGCGGCGCTCGCGGGCTGTGGCGACATCCATGTCCACTTCGAGGGCGGCAACCGCAGCTCGCTCTACCTCTCGTGGAAAGAGTACGAGGAGCAAGACTCGTATCTCGGCTCCTACGCGAAGAAGGCGATCGGCTTTCTCGGCGACTTCACCGGTGCGGCATTCGAGGGACACGGCGTGAAGGGCCCCAGGGGCGCCGAACGCGAGATGCGCGTGCTGAGCCCGGCGTCGGCGGTGGGAAACCTCGTCGGCTACTTCGTCGGAACCAAGGCACCCGTCCAGTTCGTGATCGGCAACCAGAGCCTGGCCGGCGGGGGCTTCGGGGAGATCAAGAAGCAGCGCACGAGGATCTCGTTTCAGCAGATCGCCGGCATTCTGGCGGGTACGGACTTCACGCAGGAGCGCTCGCACGACGACCTCGACGTTCCCGGGCTCGCCGACGTCGGATCGGACGTCGTGGGCAAGCTCTTCGGGGGATGACGCCGAGGCCGCTTCGGAGGACGATCCGCCGCACGGCCTGGCGGGTACCGGCGTCCAGCCTGCGGAAGTAGACACCGCTGGCGAGTACGCGGCCCCTGACCTCTGTCAGATGGGCGGCTCTTCGGGCTCCTGTTCCATTCGAGGCCGTCGCGAGGCGTGCTCACATGATTCGATCGCCGATTGGCCCACTCGTCGGTTTACAATCGACGTTCGTTCGACACCGACGAGGAGGGCCCATGCTCGCACGATGCCTGCTGTTCTCGACCCTCGCTACGGCGACCGCCACGGCGGCGCCGGTCCTTCCCGACGGGTTCGAACGGACGCCGGCCTACGGCGGCGCGACGTTCTCCGAGCCGGTGGGCATCGCATTCACGCCTGACGGCCGCCACCTGATCGTCGAGCGGGACGGGATCGTCCGCGTCGCGCTGCCCGACGGGACCCTCCTGCCGACGCCGTTCATCGACCTGTCGGCCGAGGTCTGCGGCGTTCGCGATCTGGGTCTCCTGGGCCTCGCGCTGAGTCCCGACTACGAGATCGATCCGTGGGTGTACCTGCTCTACACCGTCGATCCCGAGGGTGGCGGAGAAGATCAGTACCATCATCATTTCTCGCGCCTGACGCGCTACCGGCCGTCGGTCGCGAACCCCGACGTCGCCGACATGTGGACGCGCGAGGTCCTGATCGGGTCGACGTGGGGGGACGGCATCCCCTCGCCTCACGAGTCGCACTCGGTGGGCACGGTCCTGTTCGCGGAGGACGGCTCGCTGATCCTGAGCAGCGGGGAGGGGGCGCACTACGAGTTCGTGGACGCCGGCGGGTTCGATGCCGAGACGTTTCTGCCCGGGCGCAGCGATCCGATCGAGGACATCGGCGCCTATCGGGCGCGGTCGCTGAACTCGATGGCGGGGAAGATCCTCCGCGTGGACCCCGAGACGGGGCTCGGGCTGCCGAGCAACCCGTTCTGGGACGGTGACGGCGACAGCCATGCGTCGCGCATCTGGGCGTACGGTCTCCGGAATCCGTATCGTTTCACGCTTCGGCCCGGAACCGGCGCCTCGTCCGCCGGCGACGGCGACCCGGGCACCCTGTACGTCGGTGACGTGGGATGGGACACCTTCGAGGAGCTGAACATCGTCGAGGTCGGCGGCGTCAACCTGGGGTGGCCCTGCTACGAGGGGATCGAGCCGACCGCCTACGTGGACGTCACCGAGACGTTCACCGGCAACGAGAACGTCCTCTGCGACGCGCCGAGCAACCCCGAGAATCCCAGTCCGCCGAGCCCGCCGGCCTACTGGTGGAGCCACGGCGACGGGGCGCTCTCGAATCCCGCGGGATGGAGGGGCTGGTCGTCCACCGGCGGCGTGTTCTACACCGGGGGAACGTTTCCGCCGTTCTATCACGGGCTGTACCTGCAGGCCGACTACGTCGCCCAGTGGATCCGCGCCATCGAGCTGGATGCCGACGACGACATCGTGGGCTGGTCGGAGTTCGGCTCCGGCCTCGGAGGAATCGTGGGGCTGTACGTGGAGCCCGCCAGCGGGGACCTGATGGTCGTCGACTGGTTCGACTCACGTGTGCACCGGATCGCCTTCGACGGACCGATCGGCGTGGGATCGCCCGGCGAGGCCGAGGTCACGACGTTCGCGGCCGAGCGGAACCCGTTCCGGGCCACGACGACGCTGTCGTTCACGCTCACGTCGCCGGCGTCGGTGGGGATCCGGGTCTACGACGTCGCCGGGCGCGAGGTGCGTCGTCTCGTCGACGCCGAGTATCCCCCGGGCCGTCATCACGTCGTCTGGGACGGCACCGACGACTCCGGCCTCCGTGTGGCGGCCGGCGCCTACGCGGCGCGTCTCACCCAGGGGCGCACGTCCCGCGTGGTGCGGCTGGTCCGCCGAGGATCCTGACGATCGGCGTGACGATCTCGCATCCGGGGCCGGCCGTCACGGAGCGATCGCCGGCGCGTCCGGCGACGCCGCCGGCGGGGCGCCGGGTGACGCGCACGTCCGGCGATTGACCCGATCCGGAGCGGTCGCTACCCTGGGTCCGGGCCGAGCGATCCGAGCCTTCCGCTCGTCACGCCGTCGTCCGCTCCCTCGCATGCCGCGGAGCCCGCCCTCGATGCTGCTCCTCGAGAAAGCCCAGGTGTTCTTCGCGCCCACCTCGCGGCGGCGCGGGCACGAGTACGCGCGCCAGGGACGGGTGGCGATCACCGAGACCAGCGAGAACGTCGCCGGCGGCGTCGTGCGGGGAACGGCCGAGTACCGCGTGACGGTGGCCTTCGACGGTCGCGCGCTCCGCGTGCGTTGCACGTGTCGGCACGCCCGGGCGTTTCGGGACCCGTGCGCGCACATCTGGGCGATGCTCTTGATCGGGGCGCAGAGGGGGATCTTCCCGGAGCTCGCGCACGAGGACGATCTGGACGCCGGCTGGGCGGCGAGCGACGCCTGGACGGACGACCTCCCCGACTTCCACGATCGCGTGATCCTGACCGACGATCGCGCTCCGGAGGCCCCGCGCCGGCGCATGCACTGGCGCGCGCTCGTCTCGTCGGCCACCGCCGGATCGTCCCCGTCGGAGCTCGCGCGCGACACCGCCCGCGGAGAGGGCGAGATCCTGTACGTCGTCGATGCCGCCGGCAGCGCGAGCCGACGCGCGCTCGTGGTGCAGGTCATGCGCCGAAAGCGGGTCGCGAGCGGAGCGTGGGGACGGCCCCGCAGCGTGCGTATCCGCGCGGGGGACGTCGAGGCGCTCGGGGATGCGGACGATCGCCGCGTACTTGCGGCTCTGGTCGGAGCCCGCCAGGACGACCTGTGGTCGACCCAGGACACGCGCGGCGACCGCGTGCCGAGCAAGTTCGAGCTCACCGGGGCGCTCTCGGCGTCGCTGGTGCCGATCATGTGTGCGTCGGGACGATGCCGGCTCCGGCGGCAGCGATCCGATCGCGACCCCGTGCCGCTGACGTGGGATGCCGGCGGCGTCTGGGAGCTGTGGCTCGACGTGACCCGCCTGACCACGGGCACGCCCGGTCACGGCCGAGCCCGCGTCGAGCACCGTGCCTACGTCGTGGACGCATCCATCCGGCGGGGCGAGGACCGGCTCCACCTCGACGTTCCCGATCTGATCGTCGAGGGGCTCGTCGTGATCGATGGACGCGCCGCCGCGCTGGGCGACGGCGGTGCGGTCGCGTGGGCCCACGTGCTCCGGCGCGAGGGCCCCATCGAGGTTCAGGGGTCCGAGGCAGAGAGCTTCGTCTCCGCGATCCTCGCCGCGCCGAGCCGGCCTCGACTCGACCTCCCCGAGGAGCTTCGCGTCGACGAGGTCCGGGTCACGCCCCGGCCCCGACTGACCATCGGATCGACCCGCGGGCGCGCGCGGACCGACTGGCTGACGGCGGACCTCGCGTTCGACTACGACGGCGTCATCGTCGCGTACGGCTCGAGCGATGCGGACGTCGTGGACATGGCGGCGCGGCGTGTCGTGGTCCGCGACGCCGACGCCGAGCGCCGTGCCGTCCGGCGGCTCCACGATCTGCCGCTGGGCCGGGCTCGCCGGACCGGGCTCTCGGGCACGGTCCACGGCTTCAAGCTGCGAGCCCGCGATCTGTCCGAGATCGTGCGGGCGCTCGTGCCCGAGGACTGGCGCGTCGAGGCATCGGGCCGGCGGGTCCGGTCCGGCGGCGCGATGTCGCTCGGCATCTCGTCCGGGATCGACTGGTTCGAGCTGCGCGGTGAGGTGCGGTTCGGCGAGCAGTCGGCAACGCTTCCCGAGCTGCTCGCGGCCATCCAGCGCGGCGAGCACACGGTCACCCTCGGAGACGGGAGCGTGGGGCTCCTGCCCGAGCAGTGGCTGCGTCGCCACGCGGTGCTCGCCGACCTGGGCACGCTGGACGGGGACCACGTGCGGTTTCGCCAGTCGCAGGCCGCGCTCCTGGACGCCCTCCTGGCCGCGCAGCCGGACACCACGTTCGACGAGGGGTTCGACCGGGCGAGACGCGCGCTGGCGGGGTTCGCGGGCGTTCGTGCCGCCGATGCACCCGCCGGCTTCGTGGGAACGTTGCGCGACTACCAGCGCGAGGGTCTGGGATGGATGGGCTTTCTGGCGGACTTCGGCCTCGGCGGCTGTCTCGCCGACGACATGGGGCTCGGCAAGACGGTCCAGGTGCTCGCACTGCTCGAATCCCGGCGCCGTCGCGGTCCCGGGGTCGCGCGGAAGCCGTCGCTCGTGGTCGTTCCGCGTTCGTTGATGTTCAACTGGAAGGACGAGGCCGCGCACTTCACGCCCCAGCTCACGATCCTCGATCACACCGGCACCGATCGTACGCGGACGATGGAGCGTCTCGCCGATTACGACGTCGTCCTCACCACCTACGGCACCCTCCGGCGCGACGCGGCCCGCCTGATGCGGGTCGAGTTCGACTACGTCGTTCTCGACGAGGCCCAGGCCATCAAGAACGCGAGCACGGCGTCGGCCAAGGCGGTGCGCCTGCTCCAGGGCGATCATCGTCTGGCGCTCTCGGGAACCCCCATCGAGAACCACCTCGGGGAGATCTGGAGCCTCTTCGAGTTCCTGAACCCCGGCATCCTCGGCTCGGCGGCGGCGTTTCGCGCCCTGGAGAGCCGCGGCACGCTGGACGGCGACGCCCGCGAGGTGATCGCGCGCGCCCTCCGCCCGCTCATCCTCAGGCGCACGAAGGCGCAGGTGGCCACCGAGCTCCCCGACAAGATCGAGCAGTCGCTCTACTGCGAGCTGCCTCCGAAGCAGCGCAAGCTCTACGACGAGCTCCGCGATCACTATCGTGCGGCGCTCGACGACCGCATCGCCGCGGCGGGGCTGGGGCGCTCCAAGATCCTGGTCCTGGAGGCGCTGCTTCGTCTCCGGCAGGCGGCCTGTCATCCGGGGCTCGTGGACGGGACGAAGGTCGAGATGCCCAGCGCCAAGGTCGACCTCCTCCTGGATCAGCTGACGTCGGTGGTGGACGAGGGGCACAAGGCGCTGGTCTTCTCCCAGTTCACGAGCCTCCTGGCCATCGTGCGAAAGCGTCTGGACCCGACCGGGATCGCGTATGCGTACCTCGACGGCCGGACCCGGGCCCGCCAGGCCGAGGTGGATCGCTTCCAGACCGACCCCGACTGCAAGCTGTTTCTGATCAGCCTCAAGGCGGGAGGGCTCGGTCTCAACCTGACCGCCGCGGAGTACGTGTATCTGCTGGATCCGTGGTGGAACCCGGCGGTCGAGGCCCAGGCCATCGATCGCACGCACCGGATCGGGCAGACCCGCCACGTGTTCGCCTACCGCCTGGTGGCCAAGGACACGGTCGAGGAGAAGATCCTCGAGCTGCAAACCACCAAGCGCGAGCTCGCCGACTCGATCATCCGGGCCGACAACGCGCTCGTGCGCGATCTGGGTCGGGACGATCTCGAGCTGCTCCTGTCCTGAGCCACCTGTGATGGGACGCATCACGCGTGATGCGACTGCATCACGCCTGCACATGTACGTCGGGAACATGGCGGGGCCTTGACGCAGATGGCTCTCATGCCGGACCGTGGTGTATGGCCCGGCCGCTCTCGCGCGACCGGAGCCGGCCCCAACCGGGAGGATCGCCATGCCACAGTTCGTCTTGATGAGCCGCCTGGCTCCGGAAACGATGCACGATGCGGGGAAGCGTCGCACGCGCGGCCGCGAGTGGCTGCAGGCAGTGAAGGAGCACTGTCCCGAGGTGCAGTGGATCTCGCATCACGCGCTGCTCGGCCGGTACGACTTCATGGACATCTACGAGGCTCCCGACGTCGAGACCGCACAGAAGGTATCGATGATCTCGCGCTCGCACGGTGCGATCCTGGCCGAGAGCTGGCCGGCCATTCCATACGAGACGTATCTCGGGCTCATGGAGGACGTCGCGGGCTGACCGGCGAGCCGGCCCGTGCGCGAGCCGGACCGTCGAGCGTCCATCCGCTCCCGGGGGCTCCGCCGGCCACGACGCGCTCGGGCGCACCTGGTAAACTCGTCGACGAGGTCGTCATCACGCGTCCGGCGCCGGACGAACGGCGTTCGCATCGGGGAGGTCTCGCCATGTCGACGGCA
Organism: Candidatus Eiseniibacteriota bacterium; assembly: GCA_965224245.1. GTDB lineage: Bacteria > Eisenbacteria > RBG-16-71-46 > CAZAMP01 > CAZAMP01 > CBDCYW01. The sequence goes on from OZ245046.1 coordinate 1,126,660, forward strand.
CGCACGCGTGCGTGTTCGCGCGCATCGTTCGGATTCGCCTCGCTCGGGTTCGTGGTCCTCGTATCGGCGACGGCCGCGGGGGCGCTCACGCCGGTAGGCGTGCCGACCCAGGCGGGCAGCCAGCTCACCATCGCCTCGGAGACCGATCTCGGCGCGGTCACGTCGATCACCCACGGTGGTGGGGGAGACGCGGGTATCGCGTCCGCCCCGATCCCGGGTGGGGCGCGGACCGGCACTCTTCTCTGGTCGCGACATCACGTGGATCCGATCTACACGTCCTGTGGGATCGCCGGGGCCGGCGGCCCCGTCTTCGCCGGCACGTACCTGAATGCGCCCCGTCAGGTGGAGGCGATTCCAATCGACGGTGACGGGACCCCGGACTGGGTCTCGGGGGGCACCGGGCTGTTCGTGGACGCCTCGCGGAGCGGACTCGTGCTGGCCGCGATCGACTTCGACGCGTCGGACTCCTCGGCCGTGATCAGCGAGTGGCGGCCCGGTTCGGCGACGCCGCTGTGGTCGTACACGGTTCACCCCTGCCGCTCGCTGACCTACCAGGGGTGGGCCAGTCGCAAGCCCATCCAGGTCTCCGACGACGGCTCGACCATCGCGGTCGCGGTGACGATGTACGTGGGCCCCGACCAGGTCGGTCGGCTCTTCGCATTCGAGGCGGGCAGCGGCACGCCGATCGTGGACTGGCCGTTCCCGAGCGGAAACGTGGTGGCCACCGCGATCAGTCCCGAGGGCGGGTTCGTGGCCATGGCCGGCTGGCCCACTCTGTACGTGTACGACGTCGCCGGAGACGCGCTGCGCTGGAGCGGTCCCATCGGATCCGGAAACGATGCGCTGGCCATCTCGGCGGCGGGGCAGTACGTCGCCTGGGGCTGGACCACGCTCTCGATCCGCACCTGGAACGGCACCTCGTACGCGCTGCACCACTCGATGTCCGCGGGCGCAAGCACGTACGTCGGGCAGGTCGCTTTCTCCCCGGACGATCTCTTCGCCGTGACCTGGGACAACGGCAACACGACGCCCAACGCGGTGGCCGTGGAGACGTACGACCTGGCGACCCCGGCTCTCCGGTGGCACTACGACTACCAGGGCACGCCGCCGAGCACACACGTGGACATCCCATCCTCGATGCTCTTCACGGAGAGTGGCGATCACCTCGTGGTCGGATCCTGGGGCGGGAGCTTCCCAGAGGTGCACGTGTTCGACGCGCTCGACCCCGATCCGATCTACACGCTGGACACGGCCGGATCGGTGTTCGACGTGGACGTCGTCGACGCCTCCGGAGGCGGGGTGCTCGTCTCCGCCTGCGGCAAGAGCGTCCACGCCGGGACCGGCGGTCGCGGAGGAGACCTGTATCTGATCGCGGTGACGCCGGTCGTGGCGGTCGAACCGGCTCCGCCCGGCGCTGGTCCCGAGCTCGTCTCCGGCCCGAACCCCTTCCGGACCGGAACGACGATGCGATTCACGCTGCCCGCGGCGGTGCACTATACGCTCACGGTCCACGACGCAACCGGTCGTCTGCTCCGGCGCTTCGATGGTGCGAGCCCGACCGGTACGGGCACCGTGCACTGGGACGGGCGAGACGGATCCGGTCGCGCTGTCGCACCGGGCGTGTACTTCGCCCGGTTCGTGTCCGGGACCACCGAGCGGACCGAGCGCCTGACGCGGGCCCGGTGACGGGTCTCACGCGTTTCCCCTAGCCGCATCCGCGATTCCACGTATCGACGGGTGTCGCTTCCCGCTTGTACCTTCGTTGGCTTTGCCGATGAAGGGTGAGACGGCCGATTCGCTCGCGCCGTGCTCGTTCTCGCGCGGTGCGCGAGTGCCAGGGTCGAGTCTCGGCGCCTCGGGGCCGCAAACGCCGGCCGTCCGGGCTCCGGGAGGAGATCCCGCGGGGGGCAACGATGGCTCAGGCTGCGACCCGTCCCCGTGGCGAGGCGGTCGCGGGACGGTTCCTGCGCGTGGTGACGGTCGTCACGTCGGTGATGGTGGTCGTCGTCGCGCTCGCATCCCCGGTGGCCGGTCAGGACGACGAGCTTCCACCCGGCGCCGCCGACTGCCTCGACTGCCACGAGCCCGGACCCATGGAGCCGGTGGACGAAGGAGATCCCCCGTCCTTCGCCGCCCGGTCGTTGCTCGCCTCGCCTCACGCCGACTTCGAGTGCGTGGACTGCCACGCCGACGTCGACGTCGACGATCTTCCCCACGACGATGCGCTGGAAACGGTCGCCTGCGGCGACTGCCACGACGACGTCCAGGAGCAGTACGACGAGAGCCTCCATGGCGTCGCGGCCACCCGCGGCGATGCGCTGGCGCCCTCGTGCGCCGAATGCCACGGCAAGCACGACATCCTGCCCAGCCGCATCGTCGAGTCGCGGACATCCGCGATCAACGTGCCCGCCCTGTGCGGGGGCTGCCATCGCGAGGGATCCGAGGTGACCCGCACCCACGCGATCCCGGCCGATAGCATCCTCGCGAACTATAGCCAGTCCATCCACGGCGAGGGGCTGTTCAAGAAGGGTCTGGTGGTCACGGCCGTCTGCTCCAGCTGTCACACGTCGCACTTCGTGCTGCCGCACGACGACCCGCGCTCGTCCATCTCCAAGGATCGCATCGCCGACACCTGTACGCAGTGCCACGCCCGGATCGAGGATGTGCACCGCAAGACGATCCGGGGCGAGCTGTGGGAGAAGCAGCCGCACATGATCCCGGCCTGCGTGGACTGCCACTCGCCCCACAAGATCCGCAAGGTCTTCTACACCCAGGGCATGGCCGACCGCGACTGCATGCGCTGCCACTCGCGGCACGACCTGGCATCGGAGACGGGCCTGGAGCCGGACGATCTGTGGGTGGACGCGACCGAGCTGTCGGCCTCCCGACACTCGCGCATCGCGTGCGTGCAGTGCCACACGGGCGGCACGCCGTCCATGGATCGGCCGTGCGCCACCGTGGCCGAGGAGGTGGACTGCTCGGTCTGTCACAGTGAGGTCGTCGCGAACTACCAGACCAGCGTTCACGGGACGCTGGCGACGGAGGGCAGTCCTGACGCTCCACTCTGTGCCGACTGTCACGGGACGCACGGGACGAGAGGTCCCAACGACTCGGAGTCCCCGATCTTCTCTCGCAACATCCCCGAGCTCTGCGGGCATTGCCACCGGGTGGGGCAGAAGGCGGCCGTTCGCTACGCCGGCGCCGAAACCGAGGTGGTCGAGCACTACACCGAGTCGATCCACGGCAAGGGGCTCCTCGAGAGCGGGCTGACCGTCACCGCTACCTGCGCCGACTGCCACACGGCACACGCCGAGCGACCCGCCGCCGACTCGGCCTCGACCGTGAACCGGGACAACATCGCTGCCACCTGTGGGCAGTGCCACCGCGGCATCTTCGAGCTGTTCTCCGAGAGCATTCACTCGCCGACCGTCTCCGAGACGAGCGAGAAGCTCCCCGTCTGCAGCGACTGCCACTCGGCGCACACGATCGAACGCACCGACGTGACCGACTTCCAGCTCCACATCATGGATCAGTGCGGCAACTGCCACGAGGACATCGCCGAGAGCTACTTCGAGACCTACCACGGCAAGGTGTCGAAGCTGGGCTACGTGAAGACCGCCAAGTGCTACGATTGCCACGGAGCGCACGAGATCCTGCCCACGTGGGACTCCCGCTCGTATCTGAGCCGGGACAACATCGTGGCCACCTGCGGTCAGTGTCACCCTGGGTCGAACCGTCGCTTCGCGGGCTACCTGACCCACGCGACGCATCACGACCCGGACAAGTACCCGTTCCTGTTCTACACGTTCTGGGCGATGACGACGCTCCTGGTGGGAACGCTGACCATCGCCGGCGTGCACACCCTGCTGTGGGTGCCTCGCTCGATGCAGTTCCGCAGGAAGATCAAGGCCGTGGAGGCCGTCGGCGAGCATCGGTACATCCGGCGCTTCACCCGCTACAACTCGAAGCTGCACTTGATGGTCATCACGAGCTTCTTCGCGCTGGCCCTGACCGGCATGACGCTCAAGTTCTCGTACACGGGCTGGGCGCGCGTCCTGGCGAAGCTGTTCGGCGGCTTCGAGACCGCGGGCACGATCCACCGGGTGGCCGCGATCGTGACCTTCCTGTACTTCTTCCTTCACGTCTGGGATCTGGTGCGCCGCAAGCGCGTCGAGGCCGGGGGCATGAAGCCGCTGCTTCGGGGCACGAACAGCATGCTCTTCAACAAGACCGACGTCCGCGAGTTCGTCGGGTCGCTGAAGTGGTTCTTCGGCCTGGGCCCGCGTCCGGACTACGGCCGCTGGACGTACTGGGAGAAGTTCGACTACTTCGCCGTGTTCTGGGGTGTGACCGTGATCGGGTGGACGGGTCTGCTCCTGTGGTTCCCCGAGCTGTTCACCCGGATCCTGCCCGGGTGGGCGCTCAACGTGGCCACGATCATCCACTCCGACGAGGCGCTTCTGGCGGTCGGGTTCATCTTCACCATTCACTTCTTCAACACGCACTTCCGTCCCGAGAAGTTTCCGATGGATCCGGTGATCTTCACCGGTCGCATCCCGCTCGAGGAGTTCAAGCTGGATCGTCCACGCGAGTACCGGGAGCTCGTCCAGTCCGGCCGCCTCGAGAGCATGCTCGTCCCGCCGCCGTCCGAGGACTCGCTACGCATGTGGCGCACGTTCGGCTTCACCGCGCTCGCGATCGGGCTCACGTTGATCGCCCTGATCGTCTACGCGGAGGTCTTCGCGTACCGCTGATCGTCGGTACGGACCCGACAGGACCCATCCGTCCAGACCCCGATCCGCCGCACGACCGGCGGCGGACGACACTGGGAGGATGCGTCGGCCCGGCTGCCCGCGGGCGAGCGGGCAGGTCACGAGGTCGACCTCCGGTCGCTCGCGCGGAGTTCACGCCGCACCGCGAACCCGGCACGTCGATGCTCGTCCGTCGGATGATGCGTGCGCGGACTTCGGGAAGTACCTAGATCGAAGCACGTACGACAACCGTTAGGATCGTCGCGCACACGACGAGATGACCCGTCGCCCACGATGGAGGGTCGGTGTGAGGATCTGGCGGTTTCCCGATCAAGTGCTCCGCTTGGGGATCGTACTCTCCATCCTCGTCGCCGCTCTGATCGCCGCCCGGATGTACTTCGTACCTCCCTCGTTCGGCGAGATCGGGCACTACCGCGCGGACGCCATCACGACCATCAAATCGCAGCCCATCCGATATGCCGGCACGCAGGTCTGTGCCGAGTGCCACGAGGACGAGGCCGAGACCAAGAATGCCTCGTACCACCGCACACTCTCCTGCGAGGTGTGTCACGGACCCGCCGCCGTCCATGCCGACGACCAGGACGCGCAGACCCCGATCATCCCGCGCGCGCGCGGTGAAGCCTGCCTCGCGTGTCACGAGTACCTCGAGTCTCGTCCGACGGGGTTCCCGCAGATCATCGAGGCGCGACACAATCCGCTGGAGCCGTGCATCGAGTGTCACGACCCGCACGATCCCACGCCGCCCGACGTGCCGAGCGCTTGCTCGGCGTGCCACGCGCAGATCGCACGCACGAAGTCGGTCTCGCACCACGTCTCGCTGGAGTGCGAGACGTGTCACGAGGTTCCGGCCGAACACCGGACCGAGCCGCGCGCGAATCTCCCGAGGAAGCCGACCACACGGGAGTTCTGCGGACAGTGTCATGGTCGGGACGCCGATCGGCGCTCGGACGTGCCCCGGATCGACCTGGCGACGCACGGCGGGCGGTATCTGTGCTGGCAGTGTCACTATCCCCACTTCCCGGAGAGCTAGCCCATGAGCACCGACACCGAGCGGCGTGAGTTCATCCGCAAGATGGTGGAGCTGCAGGGCTCCATGGTGCTGCTGGCGACATGCGGCCCGCTGGCCTCCTCCGCCGCGGAGGGTGGGGAGTCGGCGGAGGCCGGGACCACGTACGGCATGGGGGTCCAGGTCGACAAGTGCATCGGCTGCGGCAGATGCGTTCAAGCCTGCAAGGCCGAGAACGACGTGCCGGCCGAGCCGTTCTTCTTCCGGACCTGGATCGAGCGATACGTGCTGCACGCAGACGGCGAGGTGACCGTCGACAGCCCGAACGGAGGGGCGAACGGATTCAGGCCGCTGGAGGAGAGTGCCGACATCCTGCGCTCGTTCTTCGTGCCCAAGCTCTGCAATCAGTGCGACAAGCCGCCCTGCGTGCAGGTGTGTCCGGTCGGGGCCACGTTCAAGACCGAGGATGGGGTGATTCTGGTCGACAGCGACTATTGCATCGGTTGCCGCTACTGCATCCAGGCGTGTCCGTACGGCGCACGCTACCTGGATCCTCGGACGAAGACGGCCGACAAGTGCACGTTCTGCTACCACCGCGTGAAGGACGGGCTCCTGCCGGCCTGCGTGGAGGTGTGTCCGACCGGTGCGCGCGTCTTCGGGGATCTGAACGCGTCGGCGAGCCCCCTTCGCCGATTGAAGCGCATGAGCGAGCTTCAGGTCCTGAAGCCGTCGCTCAACACCGAGCCGAAGGTCGAGTACTCGGGTCTGGACGGAGAGGTGATCTGAGCATGACCGAGCACCTGGAGCATCTCCAAGCCGTCGCGGGTCAGGTGACCGGCTACATCTACCCGAACGAGGTCGAGCTCCACTGGAGCCTCCTCGTGGTCCTGTATCCGTACATCACGGGGCTCGTGGCCGGGGCGTTCATCCTGGCGTCGCTGGAGAAGGTCTTCCGCGTGAAGGAGGTCGAGCCCACGTATCGCCTGGCCATGCTCACCGCCCTGGCCTTCCTCCTGGTGGCGCCGCTGCCGTTGCTCGCGCACCTCGGCCACCCCGAGCGGTCGTTCGCCATCTTCTTGACCCCGCATCTGCGCTCGGCGATGGCGATGTTCGGGTTCGTGTACGCGTGGTACCTGATGGTCGTGCTGCTGCTGGAGATCTGGTTCGAGTACCGGGCCGATCTCGTACGCTGGAGCGATCAGGGATCGGGTGCGCTCAAGTGGATACGCTGGATCCTCACGCTGGGGTCGCGCGATCTCTCCCCGAGCTCGGTGGCCTTCGACAAGAAGGCCGTGCACGTGATCACGCTCGTCGGTATCCCCTCGGCGTTCCTCCTGCACGGATACGTGGGGTTCATCTTCGGGTCGGTGAAGGCGAATCCGTGGTGGTCGAGCGTCCTGATGCCGATCGTGTTCCTCTTCTCGGCGATCGTCTCGGGCATCGCGCTGGTCCTGATCCTGTACTACTTCTCGACGCTCATCCGGCGCAAGAAGCCCGACATGGCGTGTCTCGACAAGCTCGCGTCGTTCCTGTTCTACATGTTGATCATCGATCTCTCGCTGGAAACGCTCGACTTCATCCATCGCCTCTACGAATCCGAGGAGTCGATCGGCATCCTGTCGTCGTTGATCGTGAACAAGCTCCGGGTGAGTCTGACCATCGTGCAGATTCTCCTGGGTACGCTGACGCCGCTGGTGCTCCTGGCCATCGCGCGGTTCTCCCAGCTGCCCGCCGAGCTCAAGCGCGTGGGGTACTTCATCGCGGCGCTCCTGGTGCAGGTCGGCATCTTCAGCACGCGCTGGAACGTCGTCATCGGGGGGCAGCTGTTCTCGAAGAGCCTTCGCGGTCTCACCGAGTACAAGATGGAGCTGGGGGGCATCGAAGGGCTCTTCACCGCGATCGGGCTGTTCATCCTGCCGTTCCTGATCCTGGTGGTGCTGATCAAGCTCCTGCCCCCGTGGGGGGATGAGGGCGAGGAGTCGGCCGCAGACGCCGTTCGCTCCGCTCCGGCGAGCTGAGGCGGAACGACTTCGGCCCCGGGCTCGGCCTCGATCGCCGGCTCCACGACGATCCCCGAGGCCGATCGCGTCGCGCCTCGCCTCAAAGCGGCTTGGGCGGTCGGACGCCGGACCGGTCGCCGTCCCGATGGCCCTGCTCGATGCGTCCGATCTCGGTGACCGAGCCGTCCGCCCGTGCCGATCGCCGTGCGTGTCTCTGGAACGCCGCCGCCACGAGCTGCCGCGTGAAGCCGACGTGACCGGCCGGATCGTTCAGGAGGCAGAGATCGGCACTCCCGGCATCCGCCGGGGGATAGTAAACCCCGCAGTTCGGGTTGATCTCCAGCATGTGCGGGGCACCCGAGGCGTCGACGCGGAGATCGCAGCGACCGAAGCTCGCGCCATCCAGTGCCACGAAGAACCGCGCCGAGGTGTCCCGGAGGCGACGGTCGAGCACGTGGTCGGTCACCGGCCGCGCGTGCATCCGGTCGTAGCTCACCCATTTGAGGTTCGCGTGCTTGAAGTGCTCGCCGGGTGGGAACGCGTACTGGATCGGCTGGTACGTCGTGGGGTGCCGGGGGTCGTCGGGGCTCTCGGCCACGAGCACCGTGCACTCGATGCCGTCGACGTACTCCTCGATCAGGGCGGTGCCGTGGCGGGACATGATCTTCCGCGCCTGACGGCGAAGGCCGGCGGGCGAACGGACCCGCGACGCCCGGCTCAGATCGACGCTGGCGTAGCTGCTGTGGTGCTTCACGAAGAGGGGAAACCGCAAGGACTCCGCGGCACGCTCGACGTCGGCGTCGTCGTGGGCGAAGACGTATCGCGGCGTGGCGATCCCGACGTCGCGGCAGGCGCGCTTCATCGCCTCGCGCGAGGGCTCGTAGAACGCCGAGGTGGCTCCCACGAAGGGAACGCCGGCCGCCTCCAGGGTGTGGACGACCTCGATGCCCGGGATCTTCTGGTCCGCGGCACCGTCACACAGATTGAAGAAGAGGTCGTGGCCCCGGGCGAGCTGCCGGGTGACCTGCTCGACGGCGCTCCGGTACCGGAGCGTCTCCAGGTGCCAGCTCGCCTCGGGTAGATAGGGCCGCGGATCGCAGGGCCAGTCGTCGGCGGGAAACGGGTCGGCGTCCAGATGCTGGGTCGTCAGCAGGCAGATTCGCATGCGCGGGGTCCGAGCTCCGTTTCCGCGTTCTCGCCAGGCGCCGTTCCGACGCCCGTCGGCGCCGAGCATCGCACGACTCGACTGACCACCGTGATCGCACCCGGATGCCGGTGCTTCGATTGATGACGTTCTGCATCTTTGCCCGATGATGCAAAACGAGTCAAGGGATCGAAGACGATGCTGCGCGATGGCTCAGTCGCGGCCGGGGTCGTGCCCGGCGGGGCGTGCCGGGTCGGCGTCCGATGAGGCCTCGTCGCGGGAAGGCGTGGCGGCGATCTCGGCGTCGGTCTGAACGAGCTGCCCCACGAACACGCTCGAGTTCTTCACGAAGAAGACCGTCCGTAGCGGCTCGGCCAGATCGACCATGCGGGTGGCGTACGCGGGGAGGTCGCCCGGGTCGTCGGGCGGATCGAGGCCGAGAAACACCACGTCCGCTTCCTCGCTCTTGTCGTGGATGATGTCGCGAATCGCACGATCCGCCGGCCGGATCATGACCTCGACGTCCGCGGTGATCCGGATGGCGGGGACCAGCTGCGCGAGGTACGCCTCGGTGGATTCTTTCATGTGGGCGTTCGAGGCCACGCTCAGGATGCGGATGCGGGCGCTGCGCCACTCGGTGTTGCGCGTGATCAGATGGGCCAACAGGAGCATGAGATCCCCGTTGTGCTTGAGCCCACCCCACCAGACGTGGATCACGCGCTCCTCTTCCTCGCGGGGGATCAGTCCGGGCTGCACCCGGCCCATGATCACCGACTTCTCGATCCTCTCGAGCCGGTTCACGACCTCCAGGAGCTCGACCGTCCGCTCCGGCGCGCGAGGCCAGCCCAGGAGGATCGTGTTGCTGTTGAGTCCGGCCAGGCCGTTGGCCTGGGCGACGTCGGTGATGCCGGAGATGACGTCGCGCACGACGTCGACCTCACCGAATGCGACCAGCCGCTCACGCTTGAGCGTCCGCTGGATCTTGTGCCTGAGCTCGGCCACCGGGATCTCGTCGGTCAGGAGGTTGCCGACGACGAGCTCGGTCACCGTCACCACGCCCCGGCCCTGGCTGAACCAGGTGCCGAAGCGGATCAGATCGAGGCGCTTCTCCGCGGAGTCCACGAATGTCAGGACATGGGGGCGCCAGTTGCGTGGGGTCATGGGCCGCTTCGCGAGGCGGACGAGGGTCCACCGGATGAGCGCCTCGTAGACGTCGCGGCGGAGGTCGCCCCATCCGGCCTGCCGCTCGCGCCGGGCCAGGAACGTCCACAGGGCGATCACGATCACGATCGCGGACACGGCCGCGACGGTGTTGATCAGGAACATGACGGCCAGACAGGCCAGCCCGCCGACGAAGCAGAGCGCCCAGTGCACACGGAGCCGCGGTCGCCACGACGGATCGCCCGAGAGCGTCTCCACCGCGGCCACGAGGTTGACCATGCCGTAGACGGTGAGAAAGAACATCGTGACCACCGGCGCCACCGCGTCCAGGTCGCCGAGCATCACCGCCGCGAGCGCGATGGTCAGAGACACGATCAAGCCGACCACCGGCTGGCGGCTCTTGCCGGTCACGCGGGCCAGAAAGCTCGGCGCCAGACCGTCGGCCGCCAGCGCCTGGAGCGTGCGGGGTGCGCCGAGGATCGAGCCGACGGCGGACGAGAAGATCGCCCCCCAGAGCCCGGGGAAGATCAGCCACACGCCGAGCGGCGCGATCGAGGTCCAGACCAGGGGATCGGCCCGAAGGGCCGAGGGCGTGGCCCCCGTGATCAGCACGAACGGAACGGCCAGGTAGACCACGAACCCGGTCAGCATCGCCGCGATCGCCCCGCGCGGGATCGATCGGATGGGATCGCGGATGTCGCCCGAGAGACCGAGGCCGGCCATGACGCCGGTGACGGCGGGGAAGAACACCGCGAACACGACCCAGAAGTCGGTTCCTGCGACGGGCGCGTGGACCGGTGTCGAGACCTGGGGGCGGAACAGCGCGCCCGAGGCCAGCGCGGCCAGCGAGAGCGCGATCAGGAACAGAATCGGAACCTGGGTGCGCAGCGCCATCTGGGAGCCCCGGAGGGCCAGTGCGCCCACGGCGACCACCACGCCGAACGCGAAGGCCTGGATCGGCACCTCGGGCCACAGGATGCGCACGGACTCGGCCAGGCCGAACGCGTAGAGCGTGACCGAGAACACCTGCGACAGGTACAGCGGAAGGCCGATTGCGCCACCGAACTCCAGGCCCAGGCTCCGGGAGATGATGTAGTAGGCGCCGCCGGCGCCGAGTCGAATGTTGGTCGCGATGGCCGAGAACGAGAGCGTCGTGATCAGCGTGATCAGATTCGCGAGCACGACGATGGCGATCGTCTTGCCGATGCCGACCTCGCCGGTGACCCATCCGAGCCGCAGGTACAGGATGACGCCGAGGATGGTCAGGACGGTCGGGGTGTAGACGCCGGTGAAGGTGCCGAGCTTGCCGTCGGCCGCGCGGCCGAGCCGATCCGGTCGCTTGATCATGAAACGCTCTCCAGCTCGGGCGCATCCCCCGCACCGCGCGCGCGCACCACGGCGGGCCGGCCGGGAGTCGATGCGGCGCCGGGCCGTGAGGCTATCGCAAGTGACGGTTCGATGAAACGGTCGACTCCGACACGAGCCGAGCTCCTCCTTCGGCCCGGACTCGTTGCCTGGGTGATGCCCGGTGCCGGTCGCGCCGGGGGAGCAGAAATGCTTGACGTCCGGTTCCGACCGGGCGTAGCGTTTTCCGTTCTCGGTCCCGTCACGGGTCGAGGTCGCTCAATTGCCGTCCCCAAGCCTGAGCCCCCCTTTGGCCGAAGCGTAAGGCGGCGATCCACTGAAAACGACCTGTATGGGGGGTTCATGAGTTGCACAAAGGACAGCATCTCCTCGTAGACTGCCGGGACGTCCCGCGCGAGCTGTGTGTCGACGACCAGCGGCTTCTGGCCACGCTCGCCGAAGCGGCGTCCGCGAGCGGCGCCACGGTCATCTCGCAGGTCCGGTACCGCTTCGGGGCCGACTCGGCACCCGGCTGTACGGCGGTCGTCATGCTGGACGAGAGTCACTGCTCGGTGCACACGTACGCCGATCCCGGCCTGGCGGCATTCGACTTCTTCACCTGCGGCACGACCGATCCGAACGAGATCTGGGAGCGCGTTCGCGACGCGCTCGGGTTGGCCAGCGTCTCCACGCGCGAGGTCCCACGCTTCGAGACCCGGCCGCCGGCGGGAGCGACGCTCGAGCCGATGCAGGCGGCGGTGGGGTAAAGGGGGTGCTGCGGTGGTCCCGCGTGATGACGACGACCCGTTCGTCGACCCCAAGCGGCCGCGCCGGCGCAAGCCGGAGCCACGCGGCTCCGACGACGACTTCGATCGTGACGACGACGAGCGACCCAGGCGTCGCCGGCGGGTCGATCAGGAAGACGACTTCGATGACGACTGGCTCGACGACGAGGATCTCGACTCGGACGGCGAGTTCGATCCGGACGAGGAGTTCGACGATGCCGAGGAGTGAGCAATGACCAGGCTCTCATCGCCGCCGGTGAACGCGGGCCCGAGGACGCGCTCGGGGCGCAAGGCCGAGCTCTTGCGGCGTGAGGTTCGTCACGTCGACGTGGAAGCGTTCGACGCCCGGCCGATCGTGCGCGCGTATCGGGACATGTCGTTCCAGGCCCGCAATCTCGCGTCGGCGGCCGACACGCTCGATCTGATGCTGGCCGACGAGGGCTGCGGTGTGATTCTGACGATCGCGGGCTCGCTGTGCAGCGCGGGCCTGAAGGACGCGATCGCCCTGATGATCGAGAACGGCATGGTCGACGTGATCGTGTCGACGGGCGCCAACATCGTGGACCAGGACTTCTTCGAGGCGCTCGGGTACCGGCACTACCACGGTCGCCCGGATCTGAACGATGACGAGCTGCGCGAGCTCGGCATCGATCGCATCTACGACACCCTCATCGACGAGGATGAGCTTCGCGTGTGCGACATGACGATCTCGGAGATCGCGGGAACGCTCGAGCCCAGGGCGCACTCGTCGCGCGAGTTCATCGCCGCCATGGGCGCCTGGTTGAACGAACGCGGCGTGAAGGCCGATCGATCGATCGTGCACGCGGCGTACGCGAACGACGTCCCGATCTACTGTCCGGCGTTCAGCGATTGCTCGGCCGGCTTCGGTCTGGTTCACCATCAGTGGAACAGGACGTCCTACGTCACGATCGACTCGGTGGCCGACTTCCGCGAGCTCACCCGGCTGAAGCTGCACCTGGCCGACACCGGCATCCTGATGCTGGGAGGCGGCGTACCGAAGAACTTCACGCAGGACATCGTCGTGGCGGCCGAGATCGTCGGCGAGAGCCGTCCCATGCACAAGTACGCGATCCAGATCACGGTCGCCGACGAGCGCGACGGCGCCCTGTCCGGGTCCACGCTCGAGGAAGCGTGCTCGTGGGGCAAGGTCGATCGCGCCCACGAGCAGATGGTGTACGGCGAGGCCACGATGATCGTCCCGATCCTGGTCAGCGATGCCTGGCATCGAGGCACGTGGCGGAAGCGCGAGCCCAAGCGGCTCTCGGCCGTGCTCGACGGCTCACCGCCGCGGTGAGATGTCGATGGCCATTTCCGGGTAGAGCATCCGGACGCGCAAGTTCGCCTCGTCCACGAGCCGGTCGAAGAACGCCCAGTCGAAGCCGCGTGGATCCTGCCTCGAAGCCGCGATGCTCGCGTGGGAGATCACCGACGAGCGGGGGATCCCCCGGCGGCGCATGATGTCGTACACGAGCTGGGAGACGACGTTGTACTGGTACGACGTGAAGTCACCGCGGTCGCTCGCCAGCTTGTAGAGCTCGATGCCGATGGATCGGTTGTTGTACGACCGGCTCGGGATCTCCGACCCGGCGTGATTCGCGCGCTTCTCCTCGGGCACCATCCCGTAGAACTGACCGAACTCGCGGCCGATCAGATAGTGGATCGAGACGCTGCGCCCGTCCTTCGGGTCGGCGAGGTACCGGAGCGCCTCGTCGAACGGCCGGCCGCTGGACGTGTCGTGGAGCACGACGGTGTCGATCTTCACGCCCGGCTTTCGCGGCTTCTGGTACTTCGCGGGGTAGAACTTCATCGGCATCAGCGCCGGCAGACAGAGCTGGACCATGACGGCGTAGTCGGGATCGGCGTAGACGGCCACCGAGGCACCTCCGGGTTCGAGAGAGCGCGGGATCGTGGGTCGGGCACGATCGGGCGGGGTTCATCCGGAAGACGGATCTCGCCCGTGAAACCGCACGGATAATCTCGCGACCGGGGTACGGGGGCGGGGGCGCTAGTGCTGCGCGAAGAGGCCGGCGAAGCCCATGAACGCCATGGACAGGATGCCCGCGATGATCAGGTTGACCGCCGTCCCCTTCATCAGCGCCGGAACGTTCGAGAGCTCGGCCTCCACCCGGATGCCGGCCATCAGGACGAGCGCCAGCGTGAACCCGGCGCCGGCGCCGAGTGCGAAGAAGATGCCCTCGACCAGATCGTATCCGCGGTTCGTCTGGAAGAGCGCCAGCGCCAGGATCGCGCAGTTGGTGGTGATCAGCGGGAGGAAGATCCCGAGGGCACGGAAGAGGACCGGGCTCAGCCGGCGGATGGCCATCTCCACGAACTGCACCGTGCTGGCGATCACGGCGATGAACGCGATCAGGCGCAGGTACGGCGCGTGGACGAGCACGAACGAGTTCAGAGCCCACGCGCAGAGCGACGTGATCAGCATCACGAACGTGGTCGCGAGCCCCAGCCGGAGCGCGGTGTCGAGGCGGCCGGACACGCCGAAGAACGGGCACAGTCCGAGAAAGTAAGCGAGGGTGAAGTTGTTGATCACCATCGCGCTCACGAAGATCCAGAGCCAGTCGCCCATCACGCCGCCGTCCGTTTCCGGGCCTCGGCCGCTTCTCGCCGCCGGGCTCCCATCGCGTTGAAGGCGAGCAGGATGAGCCCCAGCATCAGGAACCCGCCCGGGGGCAGGATCATGATCACCCACGGCTCGAAGTCGGGTCCGAAGAGCGACACCCCGAAGAGGCTGCCGCTGCCCAGGATCTCGCGGACGCCTCCCAGGCACAGGAGCGCGAACGCGAATCCCACCGCCATCCCGCTCGCGTCCGCCAGCGCGCGTCGGGGGGTGTTGCGCGACGCGAACGCCTCCTGACGGCCCAGAATCAGGCAGTTCACGACGATCAGGGGGATGAACGCACCGAGCTGCTTGTGCACCGGCGGGGCCACCGCCAGGATCGTGAAGTCCGCGACGGTCACGAACGTGGCGATGATGACGATGTAGGTCGAGATGCGGACCTGCTTGGGGATGTGACGGCGCAGGAGCGAGATGATGAGGCTCGACGCGACCAGCACGAACGCGGTCGCGGCCCCCATCGTCACCGCGTTGACCGCCGAGTTCGTGACCGCCAGCATCGGGCACATGCCGAGCACCTGCACGAACACCGGGTTCTCCCGCCAGAGGCCCTTGGCGAACTCGGCGCCCAGTGAGCGCGGCGGACCGGCGATCGGCGTCATGGCGTGCCCCCGCCGTCCGGCGCGGCCCGCGTTCCGGTGGGTGGGGCCGACTCCAGCCGAGGGCGCCACGTGTCGAGCGCGCGCTGGATGATCCCCAGCACGGCGCGCGAGGAGATCGTGGCTCCGGTGATCGCGTCGATCTCGTTCGGAGCGCTGGCGCCGCCCTTGGTCACGACCAGCTCTCCGTCGGCGGCGAGCGCGTCGAACTGGGCCACGAACGCGGGATCGCGGTAGATCTTGTCGCCGAGCCCGGGCGTCTCCCGGCTCTCCAGAACACGCATGCCGGTCACGCGCTTCGTCGCGGGGTCGTACCCGAAGATCAGCTCGATCGCGTCCTGGTAGCCGGGACCCTCGCCTTCGATCGCGTAGCCGAGGACGCGCCCGGACGCGTCCGTGGCGGCATACACCACCTCCACCTCGTCTCCGGCCGGGATGTCGCCGGCGTCCGCCGCGTCCCCGGTGGCGCCGGGGTCGATCCAGGCCCCGTTCGCAAAGCGGCGGTTCTCCATCGCGGCCGCCCCGGGAACGACCTCGAACACCGAGGCGCGGAGCTCGCGCGCCCGGTTCGCCTCGATCGTGGGCAACGTCAGCTCGTAGATGCCCGCGATGGCCACGCCCGACAGGAGCGCGGTCACCGTGAGCGTGCCCACGAGTCGCGGCGTGCCGGCCTCCTCGCGCCGGATCAGCGGGGTCGTGGTCACGCTCCGCTCCTCTCGTGGCCGAACGCACGGGGCTGGTCCACGCGTTCCAGCAGCGGTGTGGCCGCGTTCATCAGCAGGATGGCGTACATGACGCCCTCGGGCATCCCGCCGAAGCGACGGATGAGGACGACCAGAAAGCCGATCCCGAGCCCGAAGACCCATGCGCCCCGGGGCTCGAGCGGTGACGTGACGGGGTCGGTGGCCATGAAGACCGCACCGAAGAGCACGCCGCCGGACAGGAGCATGAACGCCCCCGACGGATGCTGGGCCGGGGCGATCAGGTGGAGCACGGTCGAGAACACCGCGACCGACGCGAGGACGCCGAGCGGGATGCGCCAGTCGAACGCGCGGCGCAGGAGAAGCCATCCCCCCACGAGGACCAGGATCGCGGCGCTCGTCTCGCCGAGCGAGCCCGACGTGTGTCCCCAGAAGAGATCGGTGATCGGGGTCGGGTCGTGATCGAACTTCATGCGGGACAGCGGAGTCGCGGACGTGACGGCATCCACGTCTCCCCGCATGAACGGCAGCGCGAGGTTCTGTCCCCGGAGCGCGAGGAACTCGCCGGCGCCCCCGGACGGGGACCAGGTCGTGAGCGTCGTCGGAAAAGAGGCCTGCAGGAACGCCCGGCCCACGAGCGCCGGGTTGAAGAGGTTGTGCCCGAGCCCGCCCCACACGAGCTTCCCGAGCGCGATCGCCGCGACGCCGCCCACGAAGGCCATCCAGAGCGGGATTCCCGGCGGCAGCGTGAGCCCCAGGAGAAGACCCGTCAGCGCCGCGCTGCCGTCGCCGAGCGTGCGCCCGCGCGGTGTCGTGAACACGGCCTCGGTCGCCACCGCGCCCAGGGTGGCGGCGGCCAGCACGAGCAGGGCGCTCAGGCCGAAGTACCACGTCGCGGCCGCCACCACCGGCACGAGCGCGATGAGCACGTCGACCATGAGGCGCGGCGTCGTGATCTCGCGCTTCAGATGGGGACCCGTGTGCAGCAGCAGACGCGGGTCGGTGCGGCTCATGGGCGCTTCCTCTCGCGGATGACGCCCTTGGCCACGCGAATCAGATGAACGATGGGGATGTTCGACGGACACGTGTACGAGCACGAGCCGCACTCCATGCAGTCCAGCGCGAAGTACGAGTCCATCTCCTCGTATCGCCCTGCGCGCGCGAGCCGGGCGAGCCGTGAGGGGTTCAGGAAGGCCGGACACGCCTCCAGGCACCGGCCGCACCGGACGCATGCGTACTCGGTATGGCGCTCGACCTCGGCGGCCGTGAACGCCAGCACGCCGGACGTCCCCTTCAGGATCGGGACGTCGAGGCTGGCGATCGGGCGGCCCATCATCGGCCCGCCGAGGAGCACCTCGCGGGTCTCGGGGGTCAGGCCGCCGCAGTGGTCGATCAGATCGCGAACCGGGGTCCCGATCGGCACCAGGAGGTTCGCGGGACGCTGGATGCCGGGACCGGCCACGGTGACGACACGTTCGATGAGCGGGCGTCCGTGATCGAACCAGTCGGCGATGCCGGCCATCGTGCCCACGTTGTTGACGATCATGCCCACGTCGATGGGCAGCTTGCCCGCGGGCACCTCCAGGTCGAAGAGCGACTTGATCAGCATCTTCTCGGCACCCTGCGGGTACTTCGTCTCCAGCGCGACCACGTCGATCTCGGAATCACGGCCGACGGCGCGCGTCAATGCCTCGATCGCGTCGGGCTTGTTGCGTTCCACGCCGATGGTCGTGCGGTGGACGCCGAGGAAGTGCGCCGTGACGTGGATGCCGCGCACGATTGCGTCGGCCCGTTCGACCATCAGCCGATGATCACAGGTCAGGAAGGGCTCGCACTCGCAGCCGTTCACGAGCAGGCGGTCCACACGTTTGCCCTCGGGGACCGCGTACTTCACGTGCGACGGGAACGCGGCGCCGCCGAGCCCCACGAGTCCCGCACGCTGGACCTCGGCGATGAAGGTCTCGATCGTCAGCGAGTTCAGATCGGGCGGCGGCGTGCTGCCGAGCCGCTGGGGAGCGAAGGGGTCGGTGACCAGCTCCAGCGCGGGTGCGATCGTTCCGTCCGGATGGCGAAAGCGCCCGATCGACGCGATCTCGCCCGCGGCCGGCGCATGCAGCGTTGTCGACATGAATCCGTCGGCCGTCGCCAGTGTCTGGCCGCGCTCGACGCGATCCCCGACGCTCACGATCGGCACCGACGGCTTTCCCGCGTGCTGGCCGAGGAGCAGCACGTAGCGGGGCACGAACGGCATGCGCGTGATCGCGAGGTGACCGGTCTCCTTGTGCTCGCTCGGGTGCACGCCGTGGGCGAACGTGGGGGGAAAGGAGGGGGTCATGCCGGCGTCTCCTCGTCGGAGGTGTCGGCCGGCGGGTCGGCCGCGCGCTCGATCGCCGGGTCGGACGGCACGTGCGCCATCGCGCTCGCCATGAGGTTGGCGGCCAGCCGGTCGGCCAGCTCGAGCTCGACGTCGGTCCGGAGCGCGGCCAGCTTCGCCTCGTACTCGGTGCGCAGCGTGTCGAGCGCCTGCGCGTGACGCTCCGCATCGGCCCGGCGGACCTCGTCGGCCGTGCGATCGGCCACGGCGGTGATCAGGCCGGCTCGCTCGGTGAGGATCGCGCCGGCGCGATCGGGATCGGGGTTGCCGTCGAGAGACAGGCGCGTCCCGTCGGCCCCGGGTCGAAACACGTACAGCGGTACGTCGCCCCGGGACACGGCGCCGCGGGCCTCGTCGAGGACGGTGTCGATCGTGACGTCGCCGTCCGGTACCGGGGCCAGCACGCGAACGACGCCGGATCCGCCGCCGGCGAGCACCGAGCGGATGCCGGCGACGAGGTGATCGGCATGCGCGATCGTGGACTGCACGACGGTCGCGCCACCCAGCGCCAGCAGCGCCAGGCCCGGGTCGTGTCCGGTGTCGGGTGCCTGACGACCGAGGAGCAGGACCAGCACCGGCGTGTCGGTGCGCACGAGCGCGAGGAGATCGCCCCACGTGCCGGGGGACATCTCGTCCTCGTCGGCGAGGAGGACGAGCGGCGCCAGGGCACGGCGATCCTCGTCGGACAGCTTCTCCAGCGGGTCCTCGGGACCGGCGCTCGGGCGTGCGGTGGCCAGCGTCTCGGCCCGGTGCACGGTCCGCGCGTCGTCGAGGGCCGCGCGAGCACGCGCCGACGCCAGCCCTGCCACGAGCGGGATGCTCGTGCCCGTCATGTCGACGACCACCGGCTGGGGAAACGGGTTGATCGGGAAGCGCGTCATCGAGGCGAAGCGAGGGCTGGATGCCACCACCAGGCCGGCCCGCGCGCGGCCCAGTCCGGTGGGAGCGGTCTCGAGTCGCCACCGAAGGTCGGCCAGGTCCCGTGCGGTGGTGACCAGCCGCTGGATCACACCGGCGTCGAGCCTCCCCGCGCTGGAGGCGCCTTCGATGCTCGCGGCCAGCTTGGAGATCGTCAGCTCGGCGTCGGCGAACGCCGCCACGCCGTCCTCGAGCGCGGCCAGGTCGTCGGTGGGCAACGCGTCGGCGAGCGTTCCCCGGAGTCGTGTGCCGAGCGCGTCCTCCATCGAGCGGATGCGGCTCACGAGATCGCGAACGGCGGGCTGGACCTGCGACTCGATCGCGCCCAGTACGAGCCGCAGCGCGATCCGCGCCGAGGCGGACGCCTCGTCGGTCGACCCCGGACCGAACGCGCGCAGGCAGTGTCGGGTCAGGAACGTCCCCGCGGCCTCACCGACGTCGTCGCGCTCGCGCGCGGCCGCGATGGTCGCGCCGCTCGTGTCGGGCAGCCACTCCCATCGGGACCAGGCGCGCGCGAGGGCATCCTGCGCGGACGGCCCGGCCTCGGGGCCCGGAGCGACCAGCGCATCCTCGGGACACTCCGCGATGCACAGCCCGCAGCCCGTACACGCGCCGGGGTCGATCGCGAGCGTGAGGAGCTCTCCGGCTCCGGGCGCACGCGCGTCCGGGTCATCAAAGAACGCCCGCGTCCGCGCGATCGGCAGGTCTCCGACCTCGGCCAGAAGCGCCTCGAACGCCCCGACCAGCGCATCCCGCCGCTCGGCGCTCGGGGCCATCTTCTCCACGAGCCACCCGAACGCGCCGGCCAGCGCTGGACCGAACGTGCCGGCGGCCTCGCGTCCGGATCTGTTCGTGTCGGACGTCTCGGCCGGCTGCCCGGTCGTGCCGCCCGCGTCGATCGCGCGATGGGTCCGATCGGCGAGCTTGCCGAGAACCGGCTGCAGAACGCTGACGTCGTGGCCGCGCGCGGCCAGCCGCGCGATCGCCGCGTCGAGGATCCGTCGGACACCGAGGGCGACCGGACCGATGGCGCCCTCGGGACAGGCGATCCAGCAGATGCCGCACCCGGTACACGCGGTCGGGACGAACCGGGGCACGTCCTCCGGCGGCGTGCCACCGGCCACCAGCGCACCCGAGAGTGCCGGGATCGTGCCCGCCGCCAGATGGGGATCGGGCGACAGCGTCACGCCGCGCTGCTCGGCGATCGGCAGACCCACCTCGCCCCAGAAGCGGGGCAGGCTGTCGTGGTAATCGTCGGTCCGCCGCATCGCCGCGAGGGAGTACGGCCGCTCCGATCGGACCGCCGTTCGTGGCGGGACCGTCACCGGCCCGGATCCGGTCGCGTCGGGCGTCCCGACGATCGCGCGGGCGGCCGCATCGGGATGATCGCCGAGAACGCGCTCGACCAGAATCCGCCGCTTCGGGTCGGTGGACGCGTCGACGCCGAACGACACGCCCAGGTAGAGAGGTCCATCGGGCAGGCTGTCGGCCCGACACAGCGCGGCCACGTCCTCGAGGCGCACGGGACGTCCCCCGAGCCCGACGTAGACCGACCGAATGGTGGGGATCGGTCTGCGTCCGCGGGAGAGCGTTCGCGATGGAGCGCTCTCGAGTGCGCGCACGAAGGCGTCGAGGATCTCGCGGGTGAGCGGTCCCGGTCCCGTGCGGGTCGGCGCCGCCTGCTCCAGCACGCAGACCTCGTTCGCGTCGCGAAGCGCGTCGGCCAGGTCGGGAAGCGGCGAGAGGCTCTTCAGCGCCAGCACGTGGGCCCGGTTCTCGCGTGCCGCCGCCACGACGGTGTCGGTGGCGTCACCGAGCACGATGAGCGTCCGGCGCGCACGGCGAACGCGCTCGGTCCGGACGAGGCTCGGCGCCCATCCCATCGCCCCGGTCAGGTGATCCCGCGCGCGCTCGACGAGCGACGCCAGTGGCGCGAGCTGGAAGAGATCCCGTCCGACCGCGCCCAGTGCCCACGTCTCGGCGTCGTAGGTGGGTCCGACGAGCACCGGTCGGTCGGGATCGAACCATCTCGGAACCCGCCGTCGCGTCGCACCGAGGGTCATCCTCTGCGCCGGCGTGGGCGCACCGACGGCGTCGGCGGGTGTCCCGGCCAGCTCGCGCACCAGCGCCGGCGTGGGCACGCGAACGTCCGCCGTCCGGTGGGCGGTCGTCTCGTCCATGGCCACCACGACCGGGACGAGCGCCGACTCGGCCACGATCAGTCCCAGGAGTGCGAGATCGACCGCGTCCTGAGGGTCGGCCGCGGAGAACACGATCGCGCCCGCGTCCGCGGCCAGATGCGCCGCCTCGTGTCCGGTACCCGTGGCGGCTCCGTGCGCGGCGAGCGCCCGGTTCTCGAGCACGATCAGAAGCGGCAGCGACCGACCCGCGGCCACGCGCAGGAGATCGATCGAGGCCGCGAGCTCGCCGGCTCCGACCCCGACCGCGACCCGGTCGCCGGCGAGGGCTCGACCGATCGCGCGCGCGAACGTCGACTCGCCGGTCGCGGCGGTGTGCGCACCGTCACGCTCGACGGCGACGTCGGCGCGATCCAGGAACGTGTCCACCGCGCCCCGGCCGTCGAGCGACTCCTCGCTCCACTGGGCCCGGGGGCGCGACCGGGTCTCGGGCGTGTCGCGGCGCCCACGTCCGAAGCTCATGCGTCACCTCGTCTGTGCAAAGGGACCGGCTCGTCGTCGAACTGATCGCCGGGCACCCAGCGGATCGCGCCGGTCGGACAGCGAAACGTGGCCGCGGGGCCGATGACCTCGGACCGGACGTAGTCCACGATCGGCAGACCGTCTCGCATGACGATGGCGCCCGACGGCGCATCCTGGGCACACCGCCCGCACGCGTCGCACGCCACGCGGCACAGGGCGACCGCGTCCTCGCCGGCGAGCGGGATGCTGCATTGCACGAGCACGGGCTGATCGACCGGAAGCAGCTCGAACAGATCGCGCGGACACTCGACGACGCAGTCGTTGCACGCCGTGCAGCGCTCGACGCTGACCACCGGCAGGCCGTTGGCGTTCATCCGGATCGCGTCGAAGGTGCACACGCGCTCGCAGTCCCCGAGCCCGAGACATCCCCAGGCGCAGCCCTTGCCGCCACCGGAGACGAGCGACGCGGCCCGGCACGACTCGTACCCCTCGTACGCGGCGATCTGGGTGGCCTGGGCGCGTCCGCCGGCGCAGTGGAGCCGGGCGACCCGCTTCACCTGGGTGCCGGCCTCGACCCCGAGAAACTCGGCGATCGCCGCGACGGCGTCCGGGCTGGAGACGGTGCACGAGCTGGGCTGAACGGCACCGGCCACCAGGCGCGTCGCGAACGCCTGACAGCCCGGCTCGCCGCACGCGCCGCAGTTCGTGCCCGGCAGCATCTGCTCGACCGCCTCGAGGCGCGGGTCCTCCTCGACCTTCAGGTAGCGGTAGGCGACGGCCAGAATGGTGCCGAACACGAGGCCCAGCCCCGTCATGATCGTCGCCGCGATCAGCACGCTGCCCATCGTCCGCCTCACTGATTGAACGGGGCCGCCCGCGCGACGAGCTCCTCGAGCCCCGGCTCGTCGGGATTCACCGGCTGACCCGGGTGAATGCACCGCGCCGGGCACTTCTCGGCGGCCTGCACGAGCTGCGAGTACGTTCCCGCGTGGATGTCGCCGATGTGCGCCTGCTTGTTCTGGTCGTACACGAAGAGCTTCGGATTGATCGCCGTGCAATCGTTGCAGCTCGTGCAGAGGGGCGTGTTGATCCACGCCTCCTCGAAGACGAGCGCGTCGTCGTCCTCGTCCGCCTCGCTCTCGCCGGCAGCGGATGCGTCGGCCGGGGTCGCTCCGGCATCGACCGCGTCCGGAGCAGCCGGCGGCGCGCTGTCGGGCGCCGGCGGCGCGGCGGCGCCGGGAGACCCGACAGGCGGCGGAGCCGTAGTGGACGCCGCAGTGATGGACCCGGTCGCGAGCCCGCCGGGGTCGAGGCCGAGCAGCATGCGGGCCAGGCCCTGCATGGCCAGGCCCGCGGCGTCACGGCGCACGCGGTCGAGATCCGAGGCGTGCTCGCGCTCGAGACGGGCGCGGTCCGCGGCGGCGACCGCCTCGGCCTCGGTCCGGGCGCGAGCGGCCGCGGACTCCGCGTACGCGTTGTGTATCCCGCCGAACTCCTGCAGCGTCCGCCAGAAGTCGTGCCGGGCGCGTGCCTCCAGCGCCAGCTCGCGCGTGACCGCCAGACGCACCGTGCGCCCCTCGGCGTCGGCGGCGATCACGAACGGAACGCCGCTCGGGGCCTCGTCGGGCGCCTCGTTCAGATGCTCGGCCAGGGGGACCAGCGCGTCGTCGGGAACGGCGTCGGGGATGACGGCGAACGCTCCGGCGAAGCGGGACTCCAGGAGGGCGTAGTCGGCGAACGTGAACGCGAGCGAGAGGTCCTCGTGGTCCGGCATCGAGTAGGTGGGCCAGTCCATCTCGGGCTCGGGATTGCCGCCCAGGTCGAACCGCTCGGCCCACGTCTCGCCTCCGGTCGGATCGTAGCGGAAGACCGGATGCGCACGCCCCTCCAATGCGCTGGCCGCGTGCAGCCAGACGCCAAGCGGCGGCGTGTCGAGCCCCGTGCCGGGGTCGACGACGTGGACGGCCGGCGCGGCGCTCCGGATGGCGTCGCGGAAGCCCTCGCACATCGATACCGGGCTGGCGATCGAGCACTGATGGACGAAGACGTCCCGGTGGGCGATGGCCATGTATCCGAGGTCGAGCCGGGACTCGGTACCCGCGTCGTCACCGGGATGCGCGGCCGGTGCGACCGTCGTCATCACGTGGATCGGTCGCGACGATCGCAAGGCTCGCGAGTAGCTGGCCAGCCGATCCCCGGCCAGACGCCAGGCGGTCTCCAGCGCGACCACCGGTGGCACGAGGCGGCGCTCGTCGGCGGAGAAACGGCGCCACCCGAAGGCATCGAGCCACGCATCGTGCTGCTCGGGGCGATAGCGGTGCGCGACCTCCAGCTCGGCGATCCGGGCCGCCACGAACACCTCGGCGACACGCGCCGCCCATCGATCGAACTCGGTCTCGGCCGCGGTCAGAGGCTCGTCGGACCGCACCCATTCCACACCGAGCTCGGCGGGGAGCCCTTCGGGCTCGCCGCTCTCGTACACGATCACGAGCGAGGACCTGCCGGACCGGGAGAGGTGCGTCTCGAGCGTGGAGAGCGCGAGCTCGACCCGCGTGCGCTCGACGGGGTCCATCCGCTGGCTACCGCGCCACTGCCCGAGGGTCTCGGAGAACGCGGCGGGGTTCACGTACTGTGCAGCACCCCCGATCGCGCCGGCAATCGCATCGCCCTCGCGATGCTCGGCGTCCTTGGCTCGTTCCACCTCGACGATGGACGTGAGCTTGACCACCAGCTCGCGCGCGCGCGCGTCGAATCTCGCCCACCGCACCCGCTGCTCGTGCGCGGCGACGATCACGAACGCGCGCAACGCGGCATCGGCGTCCAGGTCCAGGAACCACCCCGACTCCGGCCACGCGGCCCGCAGCGTGCGATAGTCGGCGTCCAGCGAGGAGTCGTGCGGCTCGGTGAGCCCCAGCTCGGAGCGCAGCGCCGTGCCGGCTTCGTCGAAGAGCGTGGAGGCGTCGACGAGTCCGGCGCTCCGGCTCGCGCGCCTCCGGATGGCGCGTTCGAGTCGGAGGCGGTTGTCGTGGAGGACGCGCGCGTTCTCGGCGGAGAGGCCCGCGCGGTCGAGCCCGTCGTCGATCAGGGCCGCTACCGGGACCGCATCGACGTCGGGACCATCGCCGTCGGCCAGGAAGATCGGAAAGTCGTGTCGCACCGCGTCCGGCTGGCGCATCCCGCTCAAGAGGGCCGGATACGTTCCATCGGCCGGAGCGGTCAGGACGTTGTCCCGTTCCCCGCGCAGATGAAACCGGCGGAGCGTCCGGACGAGGTCGTCGGGCACGCCGGGAGCGTTGCTGGGGCTGCGGTCGGACGTCGTGTTCTCGGTCGGCATCGTCGTGTTCTCCACGCGGTCGTGTTGCGGCTCGCGCCTACACGGCGAAGCGCCCGAGCTCCTCGTGCAGCGCCGCCACCTTCTCCTTCACCGGCATCTCGAGCCCCATCGTCGTGAACGACTCGTAGCGCGGCCGGTCCGGATCGCGGTAGAACAGCCCGATGGGTACCACGTCGGTGCGATCGGCGAGAGCGCGCGCGCCGGCCATGTCACGCGGATCGTGTTCGGTCTGCGTGGGAAGCGTCTTCTGGATCACCGGATCGAGCTGCACGCCGTCGGCGTGATTCAACACGAGCAGCCGCGACGGATCCCGCTGGAGCTCGTCGAAGATCTGGGGCGTGTACGTCGGACAGCGCTGGAAGATCCGGACGAAGCTGAGCCCCCGATGCGCGTGCGCGAGCTTCAGCGTGGCCTGAAGGTGGGCGGGGTTCCAGTCCACCGTCTGCGCGACGAACGACACGTTGGTGAAGCCGAGCGTCGACTGCGTCGGATTCAACGGCGGTAGCGGCGCACCCGACGGATGCGTGTTGCTCTTCCATCCCAGCGGCGACGTGGGCGACGTCTGGTTCTTGGTGAGGCCGTAGATCGCGTTGTCGAACAGCATCACCACGATGTCCATGTTGTACCGGATGGCGTGGACCCAGTGTCCGGCGCCGATCGAGCAGCAGTCGCCGTCGCCGGTCGCCACCCAGACGTCGAGATCGGGGCGCCGGGCCTTGATGCCACACGCGACGGGAAGTGGCCGTCCGTGCAGCCCGTGGAAGCCGTAGGTCTTCATGTAGTGCGGGAAGCGACTCGAGCAGCCGATGCCCGAGACCGCCACCGTCTTCTCGGGTGTGAGCTGCTCGTCGCGACAGATCTTCTGAACCGCGGTCAGCACCGCGAGGTCGCCGCAGCCCGGACACCACCGGGCCGTGCCGCCCTCGTAGTCCTCCATCGTGAAGTAGCGGGGCGATACGTCTACTTCCCAATCGTCTTTCAGGCCGAACACGCGACTTCTCCTTTGCGCGAGCCGAGACGACGTGCGATCTCGTCGTAGATCTGACCGGGACGCAGCGGCTGACCGTGTACGTTCGACCACGAGTCGATGTCCACGAGCGTGCGGTTCCTGAGGAGCTTTGCGAGCTGTGCGTGCCGGCGCGCTTCGGGCGTCATGTGCGGGGCGTCCGGCGCGTCACTGTAGTTGATCTCCACCGTCAGCACCTGCTTGAAGCGTGAGAACATCTTGCCGAGCCCCTCGGGGAGCGGCGACACGAAGCGCAGGTGCGTGCTCGAGACGCGGTAGCCATCGGCCCGCGCCCGGTCGATCGCCTCGTCGATCGCGCCCAGCGTCGAGCCCCAGCCCACGACGAGGAGATCTCCCTCGGGGTCGCCGTGGATCTCGGGCAGGGTCAGGGTCCGGCGAAGCGCGGCGAGCTTCCGGCTCCGCATGTCGCAGCCGGTCTGGTTGGACTCGGGGTCGTAGGCCACCTTGCTCTGTCGCGTGTGGGCGAGTCCGGTCAACACGTATTCGCCACCGGCCTGTCCCGGGATCGGACGGGGGGACAGTCCGGTCTGGGGATCCCAGTCGTACGGCGGCGTGCCGGGCGTCCACGGCGACTGGTCGATCGGCGGGGCCATCCACTCCGATTTGAGCTCGGGACGCGGAAACGGTGCCACGCCGGTGGCGAGGTTCGCGTCGGTGAGGACCACGACCGGTCCCCGGAACTCCTCGGCCAGGCGTCGGGCCAGGATCGCGAAGTGGAAGCACTCCTCGATCGTGGCCGCCGCGATCACGACCTTCGGCGCGTCACCGGGCTCACCGAAGATCGACGGCAAGAGCTCGCCCTGCTCGACCTTCGTGGGGAGACCGGTGGACGGCCCGCCCCGCTGGACGACGACGATCACGAGCGGGATCTCGGCCATGACCGCGAGCCCGACGAACTCCGTCTTCAGGGCCAGTCCCGGTCCCGAGGTGATCGTGCACGCGGTCTTGCCCGCGTAGGACGCGCCGATCGCGAAGCCGATCGCGGCGATCTCGTCCTCGGCCTGATGCACGACGCCGCCGACCTTGTGGAAGACGCCGGCCAGGTAGTGCGACGCCGACGTGGCGGGCGTGATCGGGTACATCGAGACCAGCTCGATCCCGGCCGCCATGATGCCGGCCGCCACGGCCTGGTTCCCGTTCATGACGATCATCTCGCGCTCGTGCGGCCACGGCGGGATCTCGTACGAGAAGGGGAGGTTCTCCCGCGCGAACTGAACGCCGTGCTCCAGGAGCTTCTCGTTTCGCGCGATGACCTCCTCGCCCTTGCGCGCGAAGAGGAAACGGATCTCCTCCTTGGCCTTCTGCACGTCCCGCTGGTAGAGCTGACAGAGCAGGCCCAGCACGAACATGTTCTTGCCGAGTCGAGGGTTCGTCGTGATCTCCTCGCAAGCCTTCTCCATCTCGAGCTCGTACACCACGAGCCCCTGCGCGCGGAACTCCTCGACCGCGGTCGTGTACTGGCTCCGGATCGACTCCTGGACGTCGTCCTTCCACTTGCTCTCGAGCAGAATGATCGTGCCGGGTCGGTAGGATCGCTGCTCGATCCGGCCGTACAACACCTGGTCGTTGAATGCGACCACGAGATCGGCCTCGTCGCCCATGTTGGTCACTTCGTCCGAGCCGATGCGGATCCGGATCCCACTGGCGCCGGCGCGCGAGCGCGAGGGCGGCTTGATCTCGGCCGGGATGATCTCCACGGTCCACACCCCGTTGCCCATCTTCGCGCACACGGCACCGAAGGACTGACCGGCCTTCTGCGCGCCCTCACCCGAGTCGCTGACGATCTCGACGATGTGTCCGTCCACCCGCTGGGGCACGCCCTCGCCGCTCATGTTCTCTCCCATGTCAGGCGCCTCGCCCGATGTCGGTCATGACCGAGTCGATGAACAGGTCGTTCTCGCGGCCCTCGTGCTCACGCAGTTCGGTCGCGAGCTCGGCGGCCCGCTGCTGGGCCTCGGGCCAGATGTCCCGCCGTGCCGTGTCCACCAGCTCGGCCACGAGGTCGCGCAGGCGGGTGTGCTCGTTCAGCACCGCGTCCACGTGGGGGATGTGGTGCGGCGCGATGTCCCGCACCGCCGAGTGGAGGCCGTCCTCGGCTTCCTCCGATGCAAAATGTTGTTCCAGAACGGTTTGAAGCTTCTCGGCGACCGGCAAGAGCGTCTCGCAGTCCGCGGCCTGCTCCATCGTCTCGAGGAGCCCGGCCAGCATGCGGTGCTCGGCGTCGATCCGGTCGCGGGCCTCGCTCTCGGGAGCGCCCGAAGGCTCATCGGCGTTGGACACGGGGTACCTCCCAGTTCGCTAAGTCGTAGCGGGACGGGCCTTTCGAGCCGTTCGAAAATACACGGTGTGACGCTATCAGGTGCTCCACCCGACGGGTATACGTTCCATCCGAAGCGGCCCTTCGGGTTTGCGAAGGCGCCCATCCGACGCGCTGGCCCGAAGTTGCGAGCACGGCGCCGAGCCGATTGATGCCGATGCATCATTGCCTCGACTGCGCCCTTTTCGACACCGTCATCGTATCCAAATCCGGGACCCGATCCACGATCGAACGAGGGAGTCCGTCCGTGACCGCGACCTCCTTCCCGCCGGCGGAAGGCCGCGCCTGGATCGCCGGCTGCGCGGCCATCCGGCGGGGCATCCTGTTCGTGTACGCGGCGATGCTCGTGGTGGGCATCTCGGGCGTCACCGATGGCACGTATCCGCTGCCGCTGCTCACCGAGGCGCGCACGGCCGAGCTCGCCGCCGCACTCGACGCCGAGGGCCAGGCCCCGCTCGACTACGTCGTCCGAACGTTCGCCGATCACGATGCCGTGTTTCTGGGGGAGGTACACTGCATCGCCCACGTGGGACAGTTCGTTCAGGACCTCCTGCCGCGGCTCCACGAAGCCGGCGTGAACGTGCTGGCGAC
Source organism: Candidatus Eiseniibacteriota bacterium (assembly GCA_965224245.1). GTDB lineage: Bacteria > Eisenbacteria > RBG-16-71-46 > CAZAMP01 > CAZAMP01 > CBDCYW01. Next base: position 1,156,046 of record OZ245046.1, read on the forward strand.
GGAGCTCGCCCGGCGGGAGGACCAGCCGCTCGTGGACGAGCTTCTCGCCTCGCCGGTGTACGACGAGTCGCTCGCCCGGGAGATCGTGTTCCGCCAGTATCTGCACCACGGGCTTCGCGAGTACGTCGACGTGTTTCGCGCGGCCTGGGAGCTGAACGCATCGCTCGCGCCCTCGGAGCCGCGCTTCCGCATCGTGGGCGTGAACGACTCCCCCGACTGGTCGATCGTGCGAACCCTCGCCGACCGCGACGACGCAGCCGTCGAGAGGGCCGTCTGGCGTGGACAGAGCGAGCGCGACTGGGCCGACGTCGTCCTGCGCGAGGTCGAGGCCGGTGAGAAGGTCCTCGTCTACTGCGGCATTCACCACGCGTTCACGGCCTACGTGATGCCCGTCGCGGACGCACGCACCGGCGAGTTCCGACCGCCGTTCCCCCGGCGCATGGGCAACTACGTGTACGCCGAGATCGGCGAGCGCGCCTACACGATCGCGCTCCATGCGCCGTGGCTGGACCGTACGGGTCGCTCGCTGAGCGAGTACGCGGCCGGTGGCGTGATCGACGCGCTCATGAGCACGCTCGGGCCGGGCGCGTATCCGATCGGCTTCGACACGCGCGGTACCCTCTTCGGCGACATCGGGGTGCCCGAGAGCTGCCTGTACGCGCAAGGGCGCGACGCGCTGACACTCGGTGACTGGTGCGACGGCTACGTCTTCCATCGCCCGCTACACCATTTCGAGGGGATGACGGTGATCCCCGACTTCGTGACCGCGGCCAACGTCGAGCGTGCGCGCCGGATCACCTGGGACCCGCGTTTTCGCGACGCGACCCCCGCCGAGTTCCAGTGGTCCATCCTGGGCGAGGCCAGCGTCGAGTTCCGGCTCCGCGCGTTCCGCTGACGCGTGCGCGGCCGCCCGGTTGCCGCCGCGGGAGCCAGCTGGTAAGTTGCCGACCTCTCCTCGTCGCTCCCAGGAGACCGCCAGGCATGATCCCGTTTCCCGCCTCCGAGGGCGCACCACGAGACGGTGCCACGCGCGCCGGTCGCGTGACCGGCGTCGTCCGGCCCGATCTGGATGCCGGGCTGAAGATGCTCGGCTTCGACACGTTTCGACCCGGGCAGCGGGAGTCGATCGAGACCCTGCTGGACGTGGGGCGTTTGCTTCTCGTCGCGCCCACGGGCGGGGGGAAGAGCCTCATCTACCAGCTTCCGGCGGCCGTCCTGCCCGGCACCACCTTGGTCATCTCGCCCCTGATCTCGCTGATGAACGACCAGGTCAGCGCGCTGGCCGAGAGGGGCGTCCCGGCCACGTATCTCGCGTCCACGCTGTCGCCCGAGGAGATGCGTGCTCGCCTGTCCCGGACGGGGAACGGCGCATACAAGCTCGTCTACGTGGCGCCCGAACGTCTACGGCTCTCCAGCTTCCGGACGCTGGCGGCCGATCTCGACTGCCCGCTGGTCGCGGTCGACGAGGCGCACTGCATCAGCGAGTGGGGACATGACTTTCGCCGCGAGTACCTCGAGATCGGTGACTTCGTGGCCACGATGCCGTCGGCTCGGCTTCTGGCATGCACGGCCACGGCGACCCCGATCGTGCGTGACGAGATCCTCTCGCGTCTCGGCATGGAGGCCGACACCCCGCAGATCGTCCGGGGCTTCGCCCGACCGAACCTCGCGCTTCGGGTGGTGGAGACGCGCACGCGCCAGGAACGGCTGCGATGCGTGGACCGCGTCCTCGCCGAGGCGCTGGGAGCGCCGGGGGCCGGTCGCGGAACCGCCATCGTGTACGCGCCGACGCGCAAGGCCACCGAGGAAGAGGCGGCCCGCCTCACCGCATCCGGCTGGGCCTCGGCAGCCTACCATGCCGGGATGTCCGGCCCCGTGCGCGAGTCGGTGCAGGACGACTTCCTCACGGGTGCGGTCGAGGTGACCGTGGCCACCAACGCGTTCGGCATGGGAATCGATCGCGCCGACGTGCGCGCGGTCGTGCACCTCGCGCCGCCCGGCTCGATCGAGTCGTACTACCAGGAGGTGGGGCGTGCGGGCCGAGACGGGGACGACGCCATCGGGCTGCTCGTGATCTCCCCGGGAGACCTGCCGCTCCGGCGACGCCTCATCGAAGGCGACGGTGCGAGCGGTGGCAACGGGCCGGACGTGATCGCGCACAAGTGGAATCTGTTCCTGGAGCTCATGCGCTGGGCCGAGGGGGGGAGCTGCCGGCACGATGCGATCCTCCGCTACTTCGGCGACGAGGCCGAGACCCTGTCCGGATGCGGCCGGTGCGACGTCTGCCTGGATCTGAACGCGCCCGATGCACCCGGCGGGGAGGACGTCTCCATCGTGGTCCGGAAGGCGCTCAGCGCCGTCGCGCGCCTGCGCGGCCGCTTCGGGCTCACGATGGCGGTCAAGCTTCTCAGGGGCGTCTCGGACGATCGGCTCCGGCGCGCCGGGCTCGACCGGACGAAGACGTTCGGCACGCTGGCCGATCGCAGCGACGACTGGCTCACGCGACTGCTGCGCCGCTGCGTCACCGCCGGCTGGGTCGACTTCGCGGGCGGCGACCGGCCGGTGGTCATCCTCACCGAGGCCGGCCGTGCGACCGTGCTGGGCGATCACCCGGTGCGGCTGAAGCTGCCCTCCGAGCACGTCGGACGCGGGGTCACCCGGGCGCGGGCGGCGGCCCGGCGCGCCGGATCGGCGGCCGAGTCCGAGGAGGCGCTCGACGAGCGGGCACAGCGCGTGTTCGACGCGCTTCGCGCGCACCGGCTGGCGCTGGCCACGGCCGGAAACGTGCCGCCGTACGTGATCGCGTCCGATCGCGCGCTACGCGATCTCGCACGCCTTCGCCCTCGAACCCCCGAGGAGATGCTCGTCGCGCACGGGATCGGCCCCGCGAAGGTCGAGCGCTACGCAGAGGGCTTTCTTCAGGTGATCGAGCGCGCGTCGACCGACGCGTGATCGCACGGGGTCGGTCGGTGGACGGGCACGATCACCGGCCGCGGTCGTTCAGCCGGTCGGAGAGCGCGTCGATCGCCCGCTCGAGCGTCTCGCGCTCGGCGGCGCCCAGGGCCGACAGGAGACTCTCCTCGAAGGCCCGGGCCAGCGGTACGATCTCGCGGTAGACGCGATGTCCCTTGCGGGTCAGTGCCAGCTCCACGAGCCGTCGGTCGGCTCGATTGACCGTCTTCGCCACGAGCCCCAGTGCCTCGAGCCGGGACACGGCCCGGCTGATCTTGGCCTTGTCGAGATCGGCACGCTCGTGGATGTCCCGGACCGAGATCCTCGCCGAGGCGGCGAGGTGGGCGATGACCCGCCACTCCGAGGGCGAGAGCCCGGCGCGCTGGCCGTAAACGGCTGCAAGTCGGTTGCTTACGTCGGAGGCCAGGCGTGCGATCCGGTAGGGAAAGAACCGCTCCAGCTCCAGGGTCTCGGCGGGGTCGCTCATGTTCCGCTCGACTTCGTTTCATGTGAAATGATATGGTCCGCCGATAGGAAAGCACGGCGCCCCGGATCGGCGCAAGCGTTCTCGACTCCGAAGAGCGGAGGTGACGATGGATCTCAGATACATGCCGGGCTTCGGTAACGACTTCGAGACCGAGGCGCTGGAAGGCGCCCTGCCCCAGGGACAGAACTCCCCGCAGCGCTGCGCGTACGGGCTCTACGCCGAGCAGCTCTCGGGCTCACCGTTCACCGCGCCGCGCGGCACCAACGAGCGCTCGTGGCTCTATCGCATGCGGCCGTCGGTCCGGCACACCAATCGCTTCACGGCGATCGCACACGATCTCTGGAAGACCGCGCCGCACGTCCATCAGAGCTCGCTCCCGCTGGGGCAGCTCCGGTGGGATCCCGCGCCGGTCCCCGACGAGCCGCTGACGTTCGTGACCGGCTTGCGCACGATGACGACCGCCGGCGACGTCAACACCCAGGCGGGCATGGCCGTCCACGTGATGAACGTCACGCGCTCGATGGTGGACGAGTACTTCTACGACGCCGACGGCGAGCTCCTCGTCGTGCCCGAGGTGGGACGGCTGGTGTTCTTCACCGAGCTGGGCAAGATGGAGGTGGCGCCGGGCGACATCTGTCTGATCCCGCGCGGCATGAAGTTCAAGGTCGAGCTCGTCGAGGGGCCGGCCCGTGGGTACGTGTGCGAGAACTACGGCGCGAAGTTCACGCTGCCCGATCGGGGTCCGATCGGCGCCAACTGCCTGGCCAACCCCCGCGACTTCAAGACCCCGGTCGCGGCTTACGAGGAGAAGGACGCCCCGTGCACGCTCACGGTCAAGTGGTGCGGAGGATTCCACGTGACCGAGATCGACTGGTCACCGCTCGACGTGGTGGCGTGGCACGGGAACTACGCGCCCTACAAGTACGACCTCCGGACCTACAGCCCGGTGGGCGCGATCCAGTTCGATCACCCCGATCCGTCGATCTTCACGGTGCTCACGGCGCCCAGCGAGACGGCCGGGACCGCCAACATCGACTTCGTGATCTTCCCCGAGCGCTGGCTCGTGGCCGAGCACACGTTCCGTCCGCCGTGGTACCACCTGAACATCATGTCGGAGTTCATGGGGCTCGTGCACGGCGTTTACGACGCGAAGCCCGAGGGGTTCGTGCCCGGCGGCATGAGCCTCCACAACTGCATGCTCCCGCACGGACCGGACACCGACGCGTTCTACGGGGCGTCGAATCAGGACCTCGGACCGCAGAAGCTCGCGAACACGCTCGCATTCATGTTCGAGACCCGGTTCCCGCAGCACCTGACGCGGTACGCCGGCGAGCTGCCCACGCTGCAGGACGGCTACCTCGACTGCTGGAAGGGGCTCGAGAAGCACTTCGATCCCACCAAGCGCGAGTGGGACGGCCAGTAGGCGGCCGGCCCGACACCGCTCGCCGCCGCCCGCCGAGCCGGAAGGCTCGGCGCGGCGGTCACGCGTAGTCGATGCTCCCGGATGCGTCGCCCAGCTTCCCCATGAGGGCGTCCTCGGTGTCCGCGCAGTCGATCACGCCCAGGAGCCCGACCACCTGGAGCACCGCCATCGCGCGGTGCTGGACGGCGGCCAGACAGAGCCGTCCCCCGGCGTTGGTCACCGTCGTGTAGCACGCCGCCAGCACGCCGACGCCGCCGCTGTTGATGTGATCGATGTTCTCCAGGTTGAAGATGACGCCCTTGATGGGCTTCAGTGCGCTGATCTCCTCGCGGAAGTCCTTCAGAAACCGATACGCGTCGCGGGAGTCGGTCAGATTTCCGCTCAGCCGGTAGATCGGAACGCCGCTCTGCTCGTTCCGCTCGACGGTGAGATGTGTCCAGGACGTCATCGTGAACTCCGATCAGGCTCCAAGGAGGGGCGAGCCGTGGCGACCGGCTCCGCCGAGTCCGTGCCGGTCCATTGTAGCGCGAATCCGATGCGATGCGCGGCGACTCTGGCAGACCTCGGCCGGATTTGCCGGGTCGACGCGGATCCGGTGTCGCGTCCCCGTCACCCCTCCGCGCCGTCGCCGGCGAGCTCGGCCCGCAGCCACATCGCCGCCACCCGCCAGTCGTCGGCGACCGTCTTGCGCGAGACGCCGAGCTCGGCGCCGATCTCGGCCCCCGTGAGTCCGCCGAACACGCGGAGCTCCACGACGCGCGCCATCCGCGCGTGGCGCGCCGCGAGCTTGGAGAGCGCGTCCTCCAGCTCCACGGTGTCCAGGTCGCGGCCGGGCGATGCCAGCGCGTCTTCCTCGATCAGCACGCGCTGGCGGGACCCGCCGCGCTTCTCGGCGCCGTGCTTGCGGGCGTGATCGATCAGGACCTGACGCATCGCGCGGGCGGCGATCGCGAAGAAGTGGGCGCGATCGTTCCACTGAATCTCCGTCGGATCGATCAGCCGCAGGTAGGCCTCGTTCAGCAGCGCGGTGGGCTGGAGCGTGTGGTCCTCGCGTTCGCCGCGGATCCGGTTGGCCGCGATTGCGCGGAGCGCGTCGTAGCTGGCCGCGAACACGCGATCGGCATCGTCCCGCGAGAGGTGCTCGCCGTTCGAGGACGCGAGTATCCGCGTGATGTCGGCGTCGGCCATCCGGGACCTCCCCACGGCATCGCTCTCCGTACCAGGTTACACCTCGGACCGCGATTGCGCCTCTCCAGATGAGGACCGAGGCGCCCGGTGTGTCTTCCGAGCTCATCTCCTACCCGGCAGCTTCGCGTCGTACTGGAGGTCGATGTACGTAAAATATTGAAAATCAACATCTTGGGGTGCTCGAAAGCCCGAGCGACGCCGATCTCCACGGGCCCCGACTCGCCGAACGGGATCGACGCGCCCGCATTCGAGTCGAGCCACCGCACACGGTTTCCGTATCATGCCGTGATCGAACAGGAGCAGGGCGGGCCGGCAGCGGGGTGGGGTGCCGGGGACGCCGCGGGCCGAGAGGAGAGATCGCATGACCGACGCGGATCGATTCGAGATCGTCGGGCTCGACTACGTGAGCATGTACGTGCAGGACTACGAGGCCGCGCTGGCCTGGTACACCCGCCTGTTCGGCGAGCCGGTGGGCACGATGGACAGGATCCGGGGCTGGAAGCTCGGAAGCACCTACCTGACGCTCCTCGACGCCAGCCGCGGTACCCACCCCGGCAGCAACCCGCGAAACGCCGAGTACGGCATCCGGGTAGCGAGCCCCGGCGCGGTGGATCGGCTCTACGACGCGCTGCTGGACGCCGGAGCCACGTCCTGCATGGCACCCGAGGACGGCGAGATGTACGAGCCGATGCGATTCGCCGCCGTGGACGATCCGTTCGGCATGCGAATCGACGTCTTCTGCCCGATCGGAAGCGCGGTCACCTGACCCGGCGGCGGACGGGCCGACCTGCGAGGTCTGCCACGAGTCGCCGGACCGCGGCCGGCGTCGCCCTCACGGCGACTTCGCAGCGGCTCTCGCCGCGGCCAGGATCACGTCCGGATCGCAGCGGATCTTGTAGTTCGGGTTCACGTAGCTGAACGTGATCGTGCCGCTCTCGTCGACCACGAACACCGACGGCACCGGCAGGGCCTGGGTGACGCTGGCGCTGTTGCCCTCGATGTCCAGACCGAAGTCGCCCAGTCGCTTGATGTAGCTCTCGGCCACGCGAAACGCGAGACCGAACGCTTCCGCGGCATGCAGATCGAAGTCGGACAGAAGCGTGTAGTCGATCTCCCCACTCTCGCGCGTGACGCGCAGGCGCTCGGGGGAGTCCCCGCCGACGGCCACCAGGTCTACCCCGAGCTCCGCGAGTGGTCCCGCGATGTCGCGAAGCCCGGCCAGCTGGGTGTCGCAGAACGGGCACCAGCCGCCGCGGAAGAACACGAGCACCGTCACCCGTCCCGCCACCGCGTCGGCGATCGAGAGGGCGTCGCCGTCGATCGTGCGCACCTCGGCGTCGGGCACCGGAGACCCGATCAGAATCGGTCGGATGGACTCGGCGTTGGGCGCGATCTCGGCCCGGGCGGACGGCGCGCTCACCGCGGCTGCGAGTGCAGTGATGGCGCAGATCCGGACGATCGCGCCGATCGTGCCGATCGGGTCGAAGCCGAACAGAAACGACATCGTAGGGTCCTCCGATGCTCGGCGAGGCGACGCGGCGGGCCGGCCGCATTCGACGTCAGCTCGCGCTCGCCATCTCCTCGATCTCGGCGTGACGGTCGCGTATGCGCGTGAAGCGGGACATGGCCGCGTATACCGCCGGCACCAGGATCAGCGTCAGGAACGTGGACACGAACATGCCTCCCACGATCGCGACGCCGAGCGGCTGCCGTGACTCGGCGCCGGCGCCGAGCCCGAGCGCGATCGGCAGAACGCCCACGATCGTCGAGAAGGACGTCATCAGGATCGGTCGGAGCCGGATCCGGGCCGCCTCCTGCACCGCCTCGGCCGGCTCGCGACCCCGTGCGCGCAGCTGGTTGGCGAACTCGACGATCAGGATGGAGTTCTTGGTGACCAGCCCGATGAGGATCACGAGCCCGATCTGCGAGTAGATGTTGAGCGAGAGCCCGAACAGGCCGAGCGAGAAGATCGCCCCGACCACGGCCAGCGGAACCGACAAGAGGATCGACAGCGGATGCACGAAGCTCTCGAACTGCGCGCTCAGCACGAGGAAGATGAACACGACGGCCAGGATGAACATGAAGTACAGCTTCGAGCTCGACTCGCGAAACTCGCGCGACTGCCCGGCGAGGTCGGTTCGAACGCCGGGGGGCAGGGACTCGCGCGCGATCGCGTCGAGCGCATCGAGCGCGCTGCCGACGCTGGTTCCCGGGGCGAGATTGGCGGTGAGCGTGGCCGAGCGGACGCGGTTGTAGTGGTTGAGTTCCTTCGGTGACACGGACTCCCGCACGCTGATCACGTTGGCCAGCTGGATGAGCCCGCCGGTCTCCGAGCGCAGGTAGATCTCGTCGATGACGTCGGGCGTCGCGCGCTCGCGGGGGCGCAGCTGCACGATGACGTCGTATTGCTTGGTCCCGCGCTTGAACTCCGAGGCGACGCGTCCGCCCAGGAGCGTCTCCAGCGTCGTGCCGATGTCCGTCACCGAGACCCCCAGGCGCGCCGCGCGCTCCCGGTCGATCCGGATGTCGAGCTCGGGCTTGTTCAGTCTCAGATCGGAGTCGAGGTTGATCAGGTAGCCGAGCTCGGACGCCTTCGCCATCATCGTGGAGACCGCCGTCTGCAGCGTGGCATAGCTGTCGGCGAGCAGCACGTACTCGATCGGACTGGACGAGAAGCGTCCCCCGAGGCTGGGTGGGTTGATCAGGAACGCCAGCACGCCGGGGATGGAGAAGGTCTGCGGAAAGAGCTCCTGCACGACCTGCTGCTGTGACTTCTCACGCTGGTCGCGCGGCTTCAGTCGAAAGAAGATGAACCCGTTGGTCACGCGGCCCGGTCCGCCGAAGCCGAGGCCGGTTGCGGTGAAGAGTCCCTGGTGCTCGGGTCGCGACAGCAGGATCTGCTCGAGTTGTCGCATGTAACGATCGGTGTAATCGAGGGTTGCGCCCTCGGGTGCGATGACCACTCCGAACGCGATCGACCGATCCTCGGTGGGGATCAGCTCCCGCGGCAGCGACCGGAAGACCACGATGCTTCCCGCGAATACCGCGAGCGCGATCGCGAACGCGATGAGCCGGTGCCGGACCACGACCCCCAGCGTCCGGGCGTAGATGTGGTCGAGCCCGTCGAAGAACCGGTCGAAGCTCCGGTTCGCCCAGTTCTGCCGCTCGGCCGTGGACGGCTTCAGGAGCTTCGAGCAGAGCATCGGCGTCAGTGTCAGCGCCACGAAGCTCGAGATGGCCACGGCCACGGCCAGCGAGATCCCGAACTCGTTGAACAGCCGCCCCACGGTTCCGGTCAGGAACGCGAGGGGGAGGAATACGGCCACCAACGCCAGCGTCGTGGCCACGATGGCGAACCCGACCTCGCGTGCGCCGTCCCAGGCCGCGCGGAGCGGGGGCTTGCCCATCTCGACGTGGCGATACACGTTCTCGAGCATCACGATCGCGTCGTCCACCACGAGCCCGATGGCCAGCACGAAGGCCAGGAGCGTCAGGATGTTGATCGTGAACCCCATGAAGTACATCATGGCGAAGGCGCCGATGATCGAGATCGGAATCGTGGCCGCCGGCATCAGCGTGGCGCGTACGCTCTTCAGAAACGCGAGCACGACGAGGAGCACGAGACAGACCGCGAACACGATCGTCTTGACCACCTCGTTGATCGAGTCGCGGATGAACACCGACGAATCGTATGCGGTCGTCAGCAGGGTCGCTTCCGGCAGGAGCGACCGGAGCTCGGGCAGCGCGCGCTGGATCTCGTCCGCCACCTCGACCGTACTGGCCTTGGTTTGCTTGACGATTCCGAGGCCGATGGACGGGATGCCGTTGAACCGCGTGATCGTGCGATCGTCCTCGGGGCCCACCACGACGTCGGCCACGTCGCCCAGGCGAACCTTGTAGTCGCCCTCCTGGCTGACGATGATGGCGGAGAACTCGTCCGCGGTGGACAGGTCGCCGCGGGTGCGAACCGAGAACTCGCGCTCGGCGCCCTCGACCCGGCCGCCGGGGATCTCGGCGTTCTCCTCCCGGATCGCTCGCTCGACGTCGCCCGTGGTGAGGCCGTGGGCGGTGAGCCGTGCGGGGTCGAGCCACACGCGCATCGCGTAGCGCCGCTCGCCGCCGATGAACACCGAGCCCACGCCGGGCAGCCGCTGAAGACGGTCCTTCAACACCACATCGGCGAACTCGCTCAGGTCCAGCGTCGACAGCCGCTCGCTGGACAGGGCCAGCCAGATGATCGGCTGCGCGTTGACGTCGACCTTCGCGATGATCGGGTCGTCCGACTCGCTCGGGAGTCGGCCCTTGATTCGGGACACGCGATCGCGGACGTCGTTGGCCGCCTCGTCGACGTCCCGGCTCAGCTCGAACTCGATCGTGATCGACGAGCCCTGCTCCTGGCTGGACGACGTGATCGTCTTGACGCCGTCCAGCGTCGACAGCGACTCCTCGATCACGTCGGTGATCTCGGTCTCCACGACGGTGGGGCTCGCACCGCGATAGAACGTGGTGATCGACACGATGGGCGGGTCGATGTCCGGATACTCCCGAACCGGCAGCCGCGAGAAGCCGATGACGCCGAAGATGATGATGACGAGGCTCATGACGGTCGCGAAGACCGGTCGCGCGATCGAGACCTCGCTGAGCTTCATGGTGCGGGCTCCGTCGCACCGCCGCTCTGGATGGGCATCACCCGTGCGCCCGGGAAGAGCTTCTGGTGACCGGCCCGAACCACCCGCTGGCCCGCGGTCAGTCCGTCCAGCACCTCGACGTCGGCCTCGAGCCGCGTGCCCAGGCGGACAGCCGCCCGCGCCACGGTGCTGTCGGGATTCACCACGAACACCAGCGTCTGGTCGCCCTCGGCGAACACCGCCTCGGACGGGATGGTCAGGGCGTCGAGGCGCTGACTCAGGATGGCCGACACGTCGGCCGACATGCCCGGTCGCAGGCGCTCGCCGGTATTCTCGGCCACCGCGATGACCTCGACGCTCCGGGTCTCGGGATCGAGCACGGGATCCACCACCTGCACGGTGCCGGACACCGGGTCGTCGGGGTAGGCGGTCGTCGAGATTCGCACCGGAGCGCCCGGCGCCAGCTTCGGCACGAAGCGCTCGGGGGCGGTGAATACGACCTTGACCACGCCGATGTCCGACAGCTCCGTGATCGGCGTGCCGGGCTGGACGAACGCGCCGGGGCTGATCAGCTTGGTGCTCGTGCGCCCCGCGAACGGCGCTAGAATGCGTGTCTTGGCCAGCCGGGCCCGCGCGAGTGCGATGTCGGCCTCGGCGATCGCCAGCTCGGCCACGGCGTCGTCGAGATCCTGCGCGCTACCCGCTCCCTGTCCCGCGATGCGCTCGACGCGCTCGTAGGCGGCCTTCTTCTGGGCGCCGATCGCCTCGGCGCGGCTGAGCGCCGCGCGCAGCTCGGCGTCGTCGAGCTGGGCCAGGAGCGCGCCCTCCGCCACGCGGGATCCCTCTTCGAACGGCATCCGCGCGATCTTTCCCGGCACCTCCGAGACGACGGTGATCTCCTCGTTGGCCGTGATCGTGCCGACGGCGTCGAACCGGTCGGCGACCGGGCCCTGCCGGACCTCGGCGATCTCGACCGGTGTGGGCGGGCGCCGAAAGCCGCCGGCAGCGGCGCCTCCGGCCGCGTCGTCGCCCGAGCAGCCGGCGGCCGTCGTCGCGATCGCGATCACGCCGGCGGTCACGGCGTCGCCGATGCGCGGACCTGTGCGTGGACGTCTCCGCATCTGATCCCTACTCCTGTGACGCGGGGTCGGGGAAACCCGCCGTGAGGTAATCCAGCTCGGCCGCGGCCCGGGCACTTCTGACCAGTGCCTGCGAGTGGCGCTGCTGCGCCGACGCGAGGTCGGCGCCGAGGCGAACGAGCTCGAACGCGGTCGAGCGACCGTTGTCATACTCGATCAGTCCGATGCGAACCTGCTCGAAGGCGGCGGCGACGCCTTCCTGAGCGATCTCGAGCCGCTCCCGGCTGTTCACCACCGCCCGGTGGGCGGCGCGCAGCCGAGTCTCGATCGAGTCCTCCAGCGCCGCCAGTCGAGCCTGGGCACGATTCACCTCGGCCCCGAGACGTGCGCGCTCGCCGCGGCCCTCGTTCATCATCAGCGGCCACGAGAGCTCGAGCCCGACCGACCAGCTCGGGAAGTCGCGTGCGAGGCTCTGATCGATCGCCTCGCCGTAGCCACCGTCGGCGCCCACGCGCAGCGTGTCGCCGCCGAAGATCACCTCGCGCGTTGATCCGGCGAGCCCGGTGCCGCCCAGCGTGCCGACCAGATCGAGGCTGGGCAGCGCCTCCAGTGCAGCCCCTCGGGCATCCGCTTCGGCGGACGCGAGCATCAGCCGGGCGGCGCGGATCGAGGCGTTCCGATCGAGCGCGCGCTCCAGCAGCACCTCGATCGGCTCGAGCCCCTCACGCTCGGGGGGAGTGGTGGTCGGCCGGTAGCGCACCGCCTGGCCGGGGCGAGCTCCGATCAGGGCCGCGAGCCGATCCGAGACCGCGTCGAGGGCTTCCTCGCGGTCCATCGCCGAGAGCTTCTGGTCGGCCAGGAAGACGCGCGCGCTCGCGACGTCGGCCGGACCGACGAGCCCGGCGTCGCGTCGCAGACGCGCCTCGTCCAGAAGCGCCTCGGCCCGATCCACGATCACGCGCTGGACCGCGAGATCCCGCTCGGCCGCATAGAGCTCCCAGTACGTGGTCTCGACCTGCATGCGCACGAGATGGCGCGCGTCCCTGAGCGCTTCCGCCGCCGATCGCGCCCGCCGCCGGGCCGCCGTCCGGGGCGCCGAGGTGCCGGCCCCCAGCCCGCGCAGGAGCGGCTGGCGCAGCTCGAGACGGGCGTTGGCCCGATACTCCGGATCGATCGACGCGAACTCCGAGTTCGTGTCCAGACGTTGCGCGTCGAGAGCGGCTTCGAGCTCGGTCCCGATGGGGAGACGGAGGCGTAGGCCGGCACGACTCTCGGTCAGCTCGTCCTCGATGACGTCGGGTCGGGAGAATGGCGACGAGGAGGGCGTCTCCGACCCCGAGCGCGTGATCTCGGCGAAGAGCTCGGGGTCGAACGTACCTCGCTCTCGCTGAGCGGCGCCTTCGGCGGCGGCGGCGGCGGCCAGGGCCTCACGCACGTCGGTCGCGTTGGCCAGCGCCAGCGACACGGCCGTCTCCAGAGACAGCGGCTCGCCGACGATGGCCTGGAGCTCGACGGTCAGGAAGCTGTCCGGATCGGCCGGCAGCGGCGCCACGTCGGCCACCGCGGGGGCGGCGGTCAGGATGGGGAAGGCGCCGACGAACGCGAGACTCACGAGCCCGCCTCGAGCACCGGGAACGCGCGAACGACGCGGGACGAAGCATGCCATGTGGGCTCGCGCTCTCCTGAGTGACGGGACGGCGGACGTTCGAAGTGGGGTAACGGTACCGGCCGGTCGGCGGGTGTCAAGGACCATCCGGCGGCGCGAGGACGTGCCAGCCGTCGCCGGTGGGTAAATGGCTCACGAGCTGGAGTTGCGAGCCGGCGCGAGAGGTCGGGCGGTCGGCGCCCGGGAGCGCCGCGCGGTCGCGACGCCGCGGCCTCCCGACCCCGGACGCGCGCGAGGTACCGCGGGTGCGGCGTCACTCACTGCGCGTCGTCGTCGTCCCGGTCGTCGTCGTCGTCGTCGTACTCGTCCGCGTCCCTGTCGTCGGCGTCGCCGTCGGCGGGCTCGGCGTTCTCGCCCAGGGCGGCGCGCTCCTTCTTCAGTCGCTTCTTCTCGAGCTTGGCTTCCTGCTTCTTCTTGCGCTTGAGCTCCTTCTGACGTTTCTCGAAACCATAGTGGCCGCGCTTCGCCATGACACCTCTCTTCGATGATGGACAGGATCGCTGCCTGGCGAGCGGCCGGTGCGACCCGGGGAGTGAACGCCGGGCATGTCGGGCGCTGGAACGTCGCCCGAGCCCGGGTTCGGTGTGACGACCCGCGAGGCGGATCGTACGTCGATCGACGCGACGGGCGCCGATCGAACGGGTGAGACCGTACCATCGCGGGCCAGCGTCTTCAACTCACCGGCCATCGGGGCACGCGCGTCCCGTGTGTGCGTCGTTCCGTGACAGCACGACCCAGAATGCGGCCGCCGACGCGACGTAGAAGAGCCAGTGCGCGGACAGGCTCCAGACGATGCCGTCCCGGAGGTGCAGGATGAGGACCGGGAACACGATGGCCGCGACCAGCGAGCTGATCAGGTAGTACCACCCGAAGAGGCGTCCGACGAGCCGGAACAGGAGCACGTGGCTGGCCCCGAATAGGGTCATGCACCCGAGCACGATGGCCACCGTGGACGCGCCGCGGGCGTCGAGCAGGCACACGAGCGACACCAGCAGGGTCTGCTGAAACAGGATCTCGAACGGCTTCGAGACCAGGTACCGATCGTCGAGGCGGAGCCAGTAGATGTGCGGATGTGCGGCGATGAACGCCGACGGTCGTCGCAGGCGTGCCCGGAGGAAGGCGTGCACGGCCACCGCGACACCCGCCACGCCGAGGACGGCGAGGCCGGTCACCGGTGCCGTACTCGTGACGCGCGTGCGCACGAGGGGCCAGAACGGCTGGACGGCGATCAGCGTGAGGACGACGAACGTCGCGGCCACGCGCACGGGACGCGTGACGTAGTCGATCCCGCGTCGCACCAGGATCACGAACGAGGCTCCTCCCGCGAGCCACAGGACGAGCCACAAGGCGAGCTGTCCGCTCAACGACGTCATCGCGACACTCCGTCTCCGCCGGTCGCCCGGCCGACCCGATCCGAGTATCGCATCATTGGGACTGGAACGTCGGTGCATCCCGGATGGCGCCGCATCCGGGCGACGTCCGCGTGCGGGGTGAATGCCCACCCCGGCCGTGACCTGGCGGGACTCGGCCGGTGCCGCCGCTTCAGAGGCTCGTATCCGCCGCGGCCACATCGGCCACGGCGAGCCCTGCTATGCTCGTTGCGTCGGATTTCACCTCAGGTCCCCGCAACACCACTCTTTCGGAGGGACGAATGCGTCAAGCGCATCATGCACTCACCGGTCGTCACCGGACACACCTCGCCACGGCCGCCGCGATCACGGTGGCGGCGGCCCTGTTCGGATGCGAGACCGGCTCGCCGCTCTCGGATCTGGATCGGGCCCGGAACGGGTTCTCGTGGGACACCGATCTGCAGGCGCGCGGCACGTTCGAGACGATCGACTACGAGTCGCTCGACCCCGGAACCATCGTGTCCGAGGTCTTCGGGAGCGGCGGCAGCGGACCGATCGCCGTACACGGGACGAACCCGTTCTTCGCCGACGGCGTGAATGCGGCCGTCGTCTTCGACTCCAGCAACCCGACCGGCGGCGACAGCGATCTCGGCACGCCCGCCGGGAGCTGCGGCGGACCGGGTGACGGCGGAGCCGACGTCGGTCTGGGGACGCCGTACGAGAACTGCGAGGCGCTCGGCCACATCATCATGGTCGCGGCCGATCTGGTCGACGGAAACGGCGACAGTCTCGTGGACGATCCGGACGACATCGACGTCGTGGCTGCCGATGGGGTGACGATCGCGTACGACTTCTCGGCGATCGGCACGGTCACGGTGAGCAGCATCACGGTCATCGACATCGACGGCAACAATCCCGATCCGCGCGTCGAGCTCTTCGACGGCGACGACGTGCTCCTGGCCACGTTCCCGATCCCGAACGACATGCCCGAGAACGGCGTCGCCACGGTCAGCCTCGGGAACACGGCCGGCGTGGTCAAGATGGTCGTGTGGCTCCAGGGCTCCGGCGGCTTCGACACGATCCTGTTCACGCCCGACCGCGACGAAGAGCCGGTCGGCTGCCGCGTGACCGGCGGCGGCGTCGACTCGTTCGACACTCAGGGCGCCGGCGGCGAGCTCTTCCGCGGTGGGACGCCGGACGGCGCCAACCGCTACCAGTTCGGCGGCCAGGCGGGTGCGCCCACCGGCTCGCAGCCGCAGCCGTGGGGCGAGTGGACGCACCACCAGCAGCAGGGACCCGACGGCAGCTTCATCTTCCACGCCGGTACCGCATCGGCCCCGGAGACGACGGAGATCGACTGGATCTCGTGCTCGGACCCCGGATTCTGCTTCCCGGCCCGACCGGCGCCGACCAAGCAGATCGACTTCGAGGGTCTCGGGACGTTCCGCAACATTCGCAACCCGTCGGCCGCGCTCGCGGACGTCGTGCCGGGTGAGACGTTCCACTGGTTCGAGGTGCACATCGAGGACCTCGGCGAGCCGGGGCCGGGCGGCGAGCACGGAGAGCTCGACGACGCGCTCTGCCCGCCCGCCGGTCGTGACGGTCTGTCCGGCGACTACGCGAGCTGCGAGTGCGACGACTTCTACCGCATCACGATCTATGCGGGCGTTCCGCAGTTCGAGGAGCCGAACAAGACCGACGTGATCTACGAGGTCTACGGCTATCTCGACGGCGGCAACCTTCAGATCCACCCGCCGATCGACTAGACTCCCCGCCGGGCGGCAACGCGCCGCCCGGCGTTCTCTCCCCGAGACGCGCCCGCTCATCGAACTGATCCGAGGCGCTCCGTCGTGGCCACCCGACTTGCCCGATCCGACGAGCTCGACGCGATCGCGCAGCTGATCGTGGCCGAGAATGCCCATCCGGAGCGGCACTGCATCCAGAGCGAGACCGGCCCCGACGTCACCACCACGGCGGGCGAGATGCGGCGACGGCTCGACGCCGACGAGCTCGTGGTCGTGATCGCGCGCGACGAGCCCGATCCCCGCCATGCCCACGGACCCGATCCCACCACCGGGCCGGAGCTCGACTCCGGCGGCATCCTGGGCGCATTCGCGTGCGAGGTGTATCCGCCGTCCGGGCGCGGCTGGCTCCGGGGACCCTTCGTGCGACCGGGCGTCGATCCCGAGCCCATCTTCCACGAGCTCCTGTGCAGACTGCTGCGCGGACTGCCCGACCCCGTGCGACGCGTCGACGCGTTTCTGAACGTCGCCAACGAGCGGGCGGCGGCGTTCTATCGAGCGATGGGTTTCCAGCCCGTCCGACACGTTCACGTGTACTGGGCGAAGGCGGAGGACGTCGACCTCGGCGCGGCCCGTGACGGCGTCGAGCCGCCGCCCGAGCTCTGGGCCTCCGCCGCCGCTCTCCACGACGAGATCTTCCCCGACACGTACGTCTCGGGTGAGGGCGTTCTGGCCCAGCGCGACGAGGACCATCGCCTGTTCGTCCGCACCGACGAACGGGGCGTCGTGGGTAGCGTGTACGTCGAGGCCGATCACGACGCGTCGGAGGCGTTCGTCTCGTTCCTCGGCGTGCGTGCCGACGCGCGAGGCCGGGGCGTGGGAGAGGATCTCCTCCGGAGCGCGCTTCGCTGGGGGCTCGTGACGAAGGGATTCCCCGCGGTGGCGCTCAGCGTGCACGACGAGCTGGCCAACGCCCGGTCGCTGTACGAGCGCGTCGGCTTCCGGCTCCGCTACACCGGGCTGCACCTCCGCCGCGATCTCTGATCGCCTCGCGACGTCCAGCCGGTGGTCCGCCGTGTGAGCAGCGCCTCGGTCCTCGCGGAGGCGCCCCGGCGGACGCACTCGCCCGTGACGCGCTGGAGGACCGTCGCCGGTGGGGGGAAGTACGGTTCGGGCGACGCGGTGCGAGGTCGATCTGGGACCAGGCTCGAGCTGGTGGAGTCGAATGTCGAGCAGAGCCCGGCAGGTGCCTCCTGGGGCACTGGAGCACGGGGGTCGACCAGGGGCGAGCCGGTCGACCGTACGGTCACCCGAACCGTCGCTCGAAATCCTGCGTGGCCAGGGGTGGGGACACAATGATGCGATCGCATCATTTTCCGGTCCGAGGCGGGGCCGATCCGAGGCGCAGCGCCGCGGGTCAGAAGCGGAGCGAGAGCCCGAACCCGATTCCGGTGCCCGAGCCGGTCACCCCGAGCGTGCTCGTGTCGGTGACCATCCGCCCCACCACGAGGCCGACCGCCGCGCCGACCAGCACATCGGCGAGATAGTGCCGGTTCTCCTCGAGGCGTCCGAGCCCCGTCAAGGCCGCGAGTGCGATCGCCACCGGGGTGGCCGCGGGCGCGTGTCGCTCCACGACCGGGACCGCGGCGAAGGCGGTGGCGGTGTGTCCGGACGGAAACGAGTAGTGGCCGCCGTTCGGGCGACGCGCATCGATCGCGACCTTCAGCATCCACGTCGCCGCCCACGTGCCGATGAGCGACGACGTGAGATCGGTTCCGGCTCGGGTCAACGCGGCGTGTTCGGACGCGTGGCCCAGCGCGATCAGCACGAGCGCCGCTCCCCCCAGCACCGCTCCATCGCCGTACACGTTGCCCACGTCCGCCGCGGTGTCCAGAGGGGAGCGGCCGACGAGCGCGCCGAGATCGGCGTGGTTCTCGAACGCGGCGCCGACGAGCGCGGTCCCGGCCAGGGCGCCGAAGGTGATGGCGTCACGCCGATCCGGCCATGAACGCGCCGCGCGCGGCATCGACGCCCTTGTCGCGAGATCGGTGTGCACGCGTGCGCGCGGCATCGTGGTAGCGTGGTCGTTCGAGTCGCGGGCGCCGCGCGGAGGCGGTGCCGTCGACGCATCCGATCGCCGGGCCTCGGATGGGGACGAGACGGCCACGACGAGGAGCAGAAGCCATGCGATGCGATCTACCGCGTGTCGTCGGTTCATGTGCAGCGTTTCTCCTCGTGCTGTCGTCGATTCCCGGCACCGGCTGCGATGCCGGCGTCAGCCTCGAGCTCCTCGTCGGGGCCCCGGTGAATGCCGGGACGTCGCTCGAGATCCGCCAGCGCGGTCACCCGCGGATCCGCCTCGACGCGCGGTTTCGCAGCGAGCCGCTCGACGCCCCGATCTACTGGACCCTTCGCGTCGCGATGACCGGCACCGCGTCCGGCTGGTGCGTCGAGCTCATGCACGACAAGGTCCACCTCGACACGTCGCACCCGGACGTCCAGGCGTTCTCCATCTCGCACGGCCTGAACTTCGTCACGGTCCAGCGCCGCTGGATTCGCCGGGCTCTGGAGCTGCACGCCGGCGCCGGCATCCTCGTGGCACACCCCGAGAACACGATCCGATTCCACGAGCTGGATCCCGACTCCGGCGTCTGGGGAACCGGCTATCACCCGACGGGACCGGCCGCACTCCTGTCCGCCGCCTACCGGATCTCGCTCGGGGCCGATCTGTCCGCACTGGCCGAGCTTCGCGCGAGCATCGCGCGCGTGCGCGTTCCGGTGGACCGCGGCGACGCCCGGTTCGTCCACGTCGCGGGGCACCTGCTCGTCGGCGTGGCCGCCGTCGTCTTCTGACGCGTCCGTCATCAGCGTAGCCGGCTCCGATGAGAGAGCCATGAGAGGGGTGTGGCCGATCTCATGCGATCGGCGAATCGCGTCGACCGATCGCCGCGGCGACACCTACAATCACGTCATGCGAGTACTCGTGGTCGAGGACTACGCGCCGCTGCGACGTTCGCTGGAGCGCGGGCTGCGCGAGGCGGGGTATGCGGTCGATGCCGTCGCCGACGGCGCCGACGGGCTCGCGTACGCGCGCTGCGACGTCTACGACGTCGTCGTGCTCGACGTCATGCTGCCGTCGATGGACGGGCTCACCGTCCTGGAGCGCCTGCGCGGCGACGGCAACGCGGCCCGCGTGCTGCTCCTGACGGCGCGCGACACTGTCGATGATCGCGTGAACGGACTCGACCGCGGCGCCGACGACTATCTCGTGAAGCCGTTCGCGTTCGAGGAGCTCCTGGCCCGCGTGCGCGCGCTCGTTCGCCGGCGCCATCGGCAGGCGCGCCCCACGATCACGATCGACGATCTGGAGATCGACACGTCCGCGCGCGCCGTGCGCCGCGGCGGTGAGCCGGTGGAGCTGACCGCGCGCGAGTACAGCATCCTCGAGGTGCTCGCGCGGCGTGTGGACCAGGTCGTGACGCGCGACGAGATCTGGGACGCGATCTACGACTTCGACGCCGAGCGTGGCAGCAACGTGGTCGACGTGTACGTGGGGTACATTCGCCGCAAGCTCGAACGCAACGGCAGGCGGCGGCTCCTGCACACACGACGGGGGATCGGGTACGTGCTGAGCGGTGCACCGTGATGCGGTCGATTCGCCGATCACTTCTGACCACGAGTGCGCTCGGGACCGCCGCTCTCGTGGTGCTCGCGGGGGCGGCGCTGGATCGCGGCGCCGTGGCGGTCCTCACCGGCGAGCTGGATCTCGGGCTCACCGAGACGGCGCGCCTCCTGGCCTCCACGATCGAGAAGACACCCAAGGGCATCGAGCTGGCCATCGAGGACGACGACCTCCGTGGCATCACGAGCGCCGGCGACGGCGCCTGCCTCTGGATCTGGCTGGAGAGTGACTCGCTGCTCCGCGCGATTCCGGACACCCTCGACGTCACGATGAGCCCCCGAGCGGGACACGCCGTCGGCACGACGTTTCGGAGCGGGACGGTGGGAGAGTCGGTGCCCGTCCGCGTGATCGAGCACACCTTCGCCGCGCGCGTCGATCTCGAGGAGGACGACGACGACGAGCCGGCCGGGGTGAGGGTGGAGCACGAGGACGCGCCCCTCGTGACGGTGCTTCTCGCTCGTCCCACGGAGCGGCTGAACGCGCTGATCGGGCGATTGCGCCTCCTGATCGCGGGCGTGGGGGCCAGTGTCGTGCTGCTCGGCGCCGCGGTGCTCCTGGGCAGTGTCGGGCGCGGTCTCCGACCTCTCGAGCGACTGGGGGCGGAGATCGCGCACCTCGACGAGCGAACGCTCTCGTCGCGCGTCGAGGTACCGGACGCCCCGGTCGAGATCCGGCCCATCGTCGGCCGGCTGAACGAGCTCCTGGCGCGTCTGGAAGGCGCGTTCGTGCGGGAACGACGCTTCAGCGCCGACGTCGCCCACGAGCTCCGGACGCCTCTGACGGGTCTTCGGACGGCGATCGAGGTCGAGCTGACCCGTCCCAGGACCGCCGAGGAGTACCGGCGTGTGCTCGTCGAGTCGCTCGGGATCGTGACCCGGATGCAGGTACTCGTGCAGCGCATGCTGACGCTCTCCCGGCTCGACGCCGGATCGTTCCAGGTGGACGAGACCCGGATGGATCTGGCCGACCTCGTCCGGTCGACCTGGAACATGGTGTCCGCGGACGCCAGCGCCAAGCGTTTGACGGTCGACCGATCGGTGACGGAGGCGATCCCGGTCCAGACCGACCCGGCGCTGATGGAGATGATCGTTCGCAACCTGATCGAGAACGCCGTCATGCACGCCGACGCGGGAGGGACGCTGACGCTGTCACTGAACGGGGACGAGCGACGGGCCGTGCTCCGCGTCTCGAACACCGGCTGCACGCTCTCGCAGGCGGACGTACCGCCCCTCTTCGACCGGTTCACGCGCGCGGACCTGGCGCGTCGGGCCGACGACGGGCACGTCGGGCTGGGCCTGGCCCTCGTGCGGCAGGCCGCCGATGCCCTCGGCCTCGAGGTGGACGTGAGCGCGGCTCCGGGTGGGGAGTTCTCCGCGACGCTCCGGATCGACCGGCCGGCTCCCCGCTCGGCGGGCTGACCGACCCCGCGCGGCCGCCGTCTTGCGGGCCCCGCCGGGCCTCGCTACTCTGCCCCCTCGCCACGAAGGACCCCCACGGAAGAGAGAACGGCTCACGTGTCACTCGATGAGAAGCGCTCGATCTGGGATCGCCTGATCTACGGCGCGGCGCTCGTGTTCGGTCTCGCGGCGCCGTGGTCCATCGCGCTGGCGCAGACCGGCATCGTGAGCCTGGCACTGTTCGCGATTGCCCGGCGGCTCTCGCGTCGATCGGCGCCACCGCCGTGGCCCTGGACGCTGATCGCGGTGGCGGCCTATCTTGTGGTTCAGGCGCTCTCGATCCCGCTCGGGATCCACCCGGGACACTCTCTCTCCTGCTATCGCGGCTCGTGGGTGCTCCTGTTCCCGTTCGTGTTCTGGGACGTGTTGCAGGACGCGCGCGTCCGGCGGACGGCGAGCGTTGCCCTTCTCGTCAGCGGCACGCTGGCGGCCGCGTACGGCGTCCTTCAATACGTGCAGGGCGTCGACTGGCTGCACGATCGCGAGACGCTCGAGCGGGTCGGCAACGGCTACATGGCGGTCGGCAACCTGAGCAGTCACCTGACCTACGCGGGAGTCCAGCTCCCGATCTTCTTCCTCGCCATCGGGACCGCGCTCGCGACGTGCGGCCGCCGCCGGGCGATCGCCGGGCTGGCGGCGGCCGTTCTGGGCGCGAGCGTGCTGCTGAGCTTCACGCGGTCGGCCTGGGTGGGGGCGGCCGCCGGCGTCGCGTTCGTCGTGATCGGCCTCGGATGGAGACGGGCCGCCGTCGTCGTCGGGGCGCTGGTCATTCTGGTGGGCGGGGTCGCGCTGAGCGACTCGGCGCTCGTCTCGCGATTCACGTCGATCCTGGACGTCACCGATCGGCCGCGGTGGCGACTCTGGCAGACCGCGCTCCGGATCCTGGCCGAGCATCCGGTGCTCGGGGCGGGCCTCGGGTCGTTTCCCGCGCTGTTCCCCGTCTACAAGGTGGCCGGCGTCTACAAGTCCACGATCCATCCGCACAGCGACGTGCTGAACGCGGCGGTGGAGACCGGGCTCGTGGGGGCGTCGGTATGGATCGGGATCTGGGTCGCGTTCTTCCGGGAGAGCCGCGTCGTGCGCGCGCTCGGGGCCCGGGCGTGGATCCCACGCGGGATCGCGGCCGGGGTGTTCGCCCTCCTCGTCGCGGGGCTGGGTCAGTGCTACTCGACCGACGAGGAGGTGGCCCAGGTCTGGTTCTTCCTGATGATCGTCGCGCTCGTCGAGAGCGGCCTCGACACCGAGGGCGGGCGAGCACCGCTCAAGCGCCTGCGGCGGAAGGCAAAGGCGTGGTCGTTGCCGCTGGCGAGGCGGCTCTTCGCGAGGCGCGGCGAGGTACCGGCGACGTCGCCGTCACCCGGTCCCCCGACGGCGTCCCGGCGATCGTCGTGGCCCGGTGACCTCGCCGGGCCCGGATCCGTCCTCGTCGTGCGCCCCGACGATCGTCTCGGCAACCTGATTCTGATGACCCCGTTCCTGGCCCGGCTCCGCGACGCGCTTCCCGGGGCCCGCATCGGCATGCTCGTGGGCAGCGTGTACGCCCCGCTCCTTCGCGCCTGGCCGTGGGTCGACACGCTGATCGTGCAGGACAAGCGGGCACACATCCGGGCTCCCTGGACGTTCGGCACCTGGCTGGCCGGAATCCGGAGCGCGCGCTGGGACGTCGCGTTCGAGATGTCGAATCACAACACCCACTCGTACTACAGCTGCCTCCTGGCGCTCGCGTCCGGCGCGTCCGAGCGAGTGGGCTTCGACGAGCCCCGGAACCAGGACGTGCTCACGCGCCCGGTGCCGGCGCCGGACGCGACGATGCACTTCTCGCTCACGCCGCTGACGCTGCTCGGGTCGATGGGCTGGCCGGCCGAGCCGCTCGCGATCTCGTGCCCGCTCGCGGATGGGGATGACGGGGCGACGCCGGCGATGTCACCGCCCCTCGACGGGCCGTACGTGATCGTCCACGTCGGCGGCCGCGGCACCAAGAGCCTCGACGACGAGGCGTGGAGCGCCTTTCTCGATGCGGCGACCAATCTCTTCGATGGGACGATCGTGCTGATCGCCGGGCCGGGCGAGCGGGATCGGCTGCGCTTCCTCCGTGCCATGGCCAGCGAGGCGGGGTCCGATGGCGACCGCGTGCGCGTGGCGCCTCCGCTGGAGCCGGTCGCGCTCGCGAGGCTGATCCGGGGGGCGGCGTGCTACGTCGGATGCGATACGGGGGTCATGCACCTCGCGGTCGCGCTCGGGACCCCGACGGCTGCCCTCTTCTTTCGATCAAACCCCTATCATTACGCCCCTCTGGGGCGGCAACATGCCACCGTGCTCCTGGCCAATCCGTACGGCGTGGAGCCCGAGATCTGGAAGGGCGCCTCGGCGCTCGACCGCAGTCGTCTGGTGATCGCCCACGGGGACTCGCCGCGCTCGGCGGCCGGCGTCCCCGAGACCGGGGCGCGGGCGAACGCGGCCATGCTCGATGCGTTCTCGTTCACGCTGTCGAGCGGGACCGGAACCCTCGACGTTCGGACCTGAGACATGCGATTCGTGCAAGCCCGACTCTACGGACGCCTCCTGACGTTCCTGCGACCCCACCTGGGGACGCTCGTGGCGTCGGTGATCTTCATGATGGGATTCGCCGCGCTGAGCGGGTTCTCGCTCGCCATGATCGTGCCGTTCACCGAGATCGTCCTGTCCGGTGACGGTCCGGCCGAGCTGGCGACGCGCCACGATCGCACGTCCGGCGACGTGACTCTCCCCCCGGGAGTGGCCACGCCGGGCGACGACGGTGCGAGCGTCGCGGGGGACGAGGCGAGCACGAGTGGCGGCGGCGTGCGAGGCGTGGAGGCCGGCGGCAACCCGACATCCGGCGGCGAACGGCTCGATCTCCGCGCCGAGGTGGAGCGGCGTTTCTACGACGCGATAAGCGGATCCACGCGGCGTTCCACCGTGAGTCGCTTCTGTCTCGCGGTGCTCCTGATCTTTCTGGCCAAGAACCTCTTCTGGTACGCGCAGAGCTTCCTGATCGTGAAGGTCGAACAGAACGTCATTCGCGACATCCGGAACCGCGTGTTCCGGCACTATCAGACGCTCTCGCTCGACTACTTCTCCGCCCACAACACCGGCACGCTGATCTCGCGCGTGACGAACGACATCGATCTGATCCGGGGCGCGATCGCCAACGGATTCGCCAACCTCATCCGCCAGAGCTTGCTCCTCTGCGTGTATCTGATCACGGTGCTCCTGGCCAACTGGCAGCTCTTTCTACTGGCCGTGCTCGTGCTGCCGCCGAACCTGTGGCTGATCGATCGGATCGGGAGCACGCTGCGCCGGTCCAGCCGCGTCTCGCAGTCGAAGATGGCGCGGCTCACCGCGGTGCTGGACGAAGCGATCGGCGGCATGCGCATCGTCAAGGCGTTCGGGCTGGAGCGAAACCGGATCGAGCACTTCGGCGACGCCACCGAGAGCTACGCGCGTGTGATGATCCGGATGACACGCATCGGATCCCTCGCGTCGCCGTTGACCGAGATGCTGGGAGTGCTCGTGGCCGTCGGGATCCTCTGGTGGGTGGGAACGCGCGTGACCGACGGCAGCGCCACGTCCGGGCGCTTCCTAGTGTTCCTCGTCGGCATGTTGTCGATGATGCAGCCGATCAAGCAGCTCTCCCAGGTGAACATGCGCGTGCAGCAGGGGCTCGCGGCCGCCCGGCGGGTGTTCGACGTCATCGACACCGTGCCCACCGTGCGTGAGCGAGCAGACGCGCGCCGGGTCACCGGCGTCGAGGACGCGGTCCGGTTCGAGGGCGTCGAGTTCCGCTACCGCGAGGACAGCGCCGTGCTCCGAGGCATCGACCTCGAGATCCCCAGGGGGTCGGTCGTGGCGCTCGTGGGACCGTCGGGCGCGGGAAAGTCCACGATGGCAGACCTGGTGCCGCGCTTCCACGATCCGACCGGGGGGCGCCTGACGCTCGACGGCGTGGACCTGCGCGATCTCCGCCTGGCCGATCTCCGCCGCAACATCGGCATCGTCACCCAGGACACGATCCTGTTCGAGGGGAGCGTCCGCGAGAACGTCGCCATGGGGCGAGAGGGCGCCAGCGACGCCGAGGTCGAGGCGGCCTGCCGCGCGGCCAATGCGCACGAGTTCATCGTGAAGATGTCGGACGGGTACGACACGTGGATCGGCGAACGGGGTCGCCTGCTCTCGGGAGGACAGCGGCAGCGTCTGTCCATCGCCCGCGCGCTGTTGCGCAATCCGCCGATCCTGATCCTGGACGAGGCGACGTCGTCACTCGACTCGGAGTCCGAGGCGCTCGTCCAGGAGGCGATCCTGCACTTGCTCCGGGACCGCACGTCGATCGTCGTCGCGCACCGGCTCTCGACGGTCCGCCACGCCGACAAGATCGTCGTCCTGTCGGAAGGGCGCATCGTGCAGACGGGCACCCACGACGAGCTGATGGCCACGCCGGGGCTGTACCGCAAGCTGTACGAGATGCAGCAGCTCGAAAGCCAGACCCCGTCGCGGGACTGGGTGGTGGCACCGGAGGAATCGTGACGTTGCCGTTCGGCCTGCTCGTCGCGGGCGGGATCCTGGCCGCCGCGGCCGCGGCCGCGGTCGAGGGCGATGTCGAGTCGCGCGTGCTGCAAGGCATGGTGGTGGCGTGCCCCGGCGCCGAGATCGTGACCCTCGGGGCGCCCGACGTGGCAGCCCTCTCGCTGGATGACATGGCGCCGGGAGGTCCTCCGATCGGGGAGGAAGGCCAGCCGCCGTGTGTGATCTGGTCGCCCGACAGCGCGGCGCGCGTCGTGCTCACGTTCATCGACTCACCACCCCAGTGCTTCGTTCGGTCGTCGCGACACGGGATCGGAAGCGCCGTCCTCCACGACTTCACCGGACGCGATCTGCTATCGGCGGAGTGGATCGATCCCGATCGCTTTCTCACGATCACGTCTCCTCGTGACTCTCTCTTCGCCGAGCTCGATGGTCCATTGCGCGCGACGCTCGACGACTTCGCCCGTCACGAGCGAACGACGTGGGAGCCCGTCTTTCGCGGAGAGCTTCCGGAGTCGTCGGCGCTGGCGGACACCGTCCGTCGGCGGGAATCGCACGACGCTTGCGGCGCCGAGCACCCCTGAGCTCGCTCCGGCGGGCGTCTCTGCCCGAGGCGTTCGCGCCCTCGGGATGTGCTAGAGTCGATCTCTCGATCCCTCGAAGACCCCGCGGCTCTGCCGGAGACGCCCGTGAAACCGTCCATGCTCTGTCTCGTCCCGCTCGTCATCGGCTGGGCCGCCGCCGATGCCCACGCCCAGATCGACGTCCGGGACGAGATCTTCTACCAGATCATGCCGATCGCGTGGCGCGACGCCGACGGTGACACGTACCGGTTCGGGGACTTCGGCGGAATGACCGCGTCGCTCGGCTACCTCGGCGACCTCGGCGTGACCGCGATCTGGCTGAACCCGATCTTTCCATCGCCGGCGTATCACGGCTATCAGCACGGCCGCGCCGACGAGCTGAACGCCTGGTTCGGCACCGACTCCGACTTCGTCGCCTTCGTGGAGGCGGCGCACGCCGCCGGGATCAAGGTCTTCGTGGATCTCGTGTGCTACGGGATCAGTCACGATTCTCCGTGGTTCGCCGACGCGTACGGCAACCCGGCGAGCCCGTACGACACGTGGCTGGCGTTCGAGAACCCGGCGAACACCGAGTACCTCGGCAGCGTCTACACGACGTGGAACGGATCGACGGTGGGCTTCATCCACTGGGACCTGCGCGATTCGAACCCCGTGTCGCTGGTCACCGGCTGGGCCGAGAAGTGGCTCGACCCCGACGGCAACGGCGACTTCACCGACGGGATCGACGGCTACCGCCTCGATCACGTCTGGCGCACGTATCCCTACGGACCCGACG
This sequence comes from Candidatus Eiseniibacteriota bacterium, assembly GCA_965224245.1. Classification (GTDB taxonomy): domain Bacteria; phylum Eisenbacteria; class RBG-16-71-46; order CAZAMP01; family CAZAMP01; genus CBDCYW01. The sequence goes on from OZ245046.1 coordinate 1,183,597, forward strand.
GCTGGGGCTACCACCTCGACACGTTCTGGGCGCCCTGGCGCGATGCGCTTCGGGCCGTGAATCCCGACGTGTTCGTCTTCGCCGAGCAGGCCGACTGGGGCTCGCACGGCTCGGAGCTCCTGTCCGGGCTGGACGCCGCGTTCACCAAGCCCTTCGAGTTCGCCGCACGCCATGCGCTCCAGATCGAGGAGTCCGGTCCGCTGTACGGAGAGATGGCCACCACCCTGGCCACGCTGAACGGCGTGACCGAGGGCACGTACCTGTGCACGATCGGCAATCACGACGTGGATCGTCTGGCCACGTCGATCGGGGACGACTTCGAGAAAGGCAAGGCCGCGGCGGCGGTCCTCTTGACCCAGCCGCTGCCGCCGGTCATCTACCACGGCGACGAGATCGGAATGCGCGGAGCGAAGGACGGCTCGCTGGGCAGCGACGCGTCGGACATCCCGATGCGCGAGCCCTTCAAGTGGAACGCGGTGGCCGGCCCGCCGATGTCGAACTACTACGCGGCGAACCCCGGCGCCTACGCGGCCAGCGTCTCGCATGACCACGACGGCCGGAGCGTCGAGGAGCAGCTGGGCGTCCCGGGATCGCTTCTCGAGGCTTACCGGCAGCTCATCGGCATTCGGGCCGACAACGTGGCGCTTCGTCGGGGAGCGTATCTACCGGTTACCACGACGTCGATGCGCGCCTGGGCCTTCGTGCGTGATCATCCCGACCAGCAGGTCCTGGTCGCCGTCAACGTATCTGGCAGTCCCGCGTCGTTCACGGCGGACCTGAGCGCGTACGGTATCCCCGGGGGAAGCACCACGCCGATCGACCTCGTGAGCGGGGCATCGCTGCCACCATTGACCGATGCGAACAAGTCCGCTTACGCGATCAGCCTCGCCCCGTACCAGGTCCTGATCCTCGACGTGGATCTGGCGGCGCCGGAGCCACCGGTGAGCCTGGTCGACGGTCGCGACATCCCGGACGAGTTCGGCGCCGGCGCCCACGTCGCGACGCAGGACACGCCCACGTCCCTCGGCGACAACCTCTCGGAGCTGGACGAGCTCTACGTGCGGCGCGAGGGCGAGGTCGTGTTCGTGGGCGCCACCGGTAACCTCGCACTCGACGGCACGGGCTTCGCGCTCCTCGTGGACGCGATGGCGGGCGGACAGAACGTCCTCGACATGACGGGCGCGAGCCCGCCGCCGTCGGGGCCCGAGGCCCTGACCGGCATGCGGCTCGACGCCGGCTTCGAGCCCGAGCGCATGCTCTTCGTGAACGCGTTCGGGGGAAACGTCTACGTCGACGAGTATCGCCTGCTGACCGGGGGCGGGACCACGAAGACGTATCGCGGGGTCGGACTCGTGAACGCCGGGAACGGCTTCCTGTCGGGCGGCGTGAACCCGAACGGCCTCGAGGTGGCGCTCGACGACACGAACGTCGATGGCGTGACCGACACCGACGCGTCCGGCGCCGCCACCGCGACGACCGGCTTCGAGCTGGCGATCCCCGTCGAAGATCTGGAGCTGCCGCCCGACGCCGAGACGATGGGCGTCGCCGCGTTTCTGCTTCTGACCTCGGGCGAGGTCTCGAACCAGTGGCTGCCGGGGGTCGGCGGCATCATGGGTCTCCTGGGCGTGGCGCCCGACATGACCGCCATTGCGGGAGATCAGTTCGGGATCGCGACGCTGGACGACCTGGCCGCCACGCCGCCCGGCGCGGCCGGCGGTTCGAGGCTCACGGTCTCGGCGAGAATGACCCGAGGCCCCCTGGCCCGGATCCGCATCGCGTCGCCCCGGGCCGGGTCGGTTCGGGTCACGATCACCGACGTGGCCGGGCGCGAGGTCGCAGAGCTCCGGCGCGACGTCGCCGGACCCGGTGACGTCGTCTTCACGTGGGCCGGTGACGACGTTCACGGACGTTCGGTGGGGGCCGGCGTCTATCTCGTACGCGCGCAGCTCGGGCGCGACGCCGCCACGACACGGATCGTGTGGATCCCGTGAAGCGTGTCGACGCGATCGCCAGGCATCGGCGGTCGGTCTGGCGCCTCGTCGTCCTCGCGGTCGCGTTCGCGCACGCGGGGTGTGCCGTCGATCGCGGCCGCGCCGCCGGGGCCGAGGACGTCGCGGCCCTCTACGCGTCGTATCGCCGCGCGTTCCCCGACGTCCCCGAGATCTCGGTCGAGGCGCTGATGGCCGCGCGCGACGAGGCCCGGCCCGGCGAGGGCGAGGTCGTCCTGGTGGACGTGCGCGACGCATCCGAGCGCGCGGTCTCGGTGATTCCCGGTGCGATCTCGGTGGAGGAGCTCCAGGCGGCGGGTGACGTGATTCAGGATCGGCTCGTCGTCACCTACTGCACGATCGGCTATCGCAGCGGGCGTTACGCCGAGCGGCTCCTGGAGCGCGACTTCCGGGTGGCGAACCTCGAGGGGAGCCTTCTGGCCTGGATCCATGCTGGCGGGGCGCTGGTCGACGCCGAGGGACCCACGCGACGGGTACACGTGTACGGAAAGCGATGGAATCTGCTGCCGGCCGGGTACGAGCCGGTCTGGTAGATCGACGAGCGGATGGGCCGAGAGGGGACGTTCCGGGATGCGACTGACGACACGCCTGACCGCGATGCTGGCCACGTGGGCGGTGCTGGGCGCGACGTCGCCGGCCGGGTCGTCCATCGCGGCGGGTGGCGCCGATGTGCCCGACGTGTGGCCACCCCGGGTGCTGGCGGCGCTCCCCGCCGCGGATCCGCCCCCGGCGGGGTGGCCGGTTCTCCTGATGCTTCACGGCTACGGCGTGAACAAGGACGACTTCGACGACGTGGCCGGGTCGCTGTCGGACCACGGGGTGGCGGTCGTCGCGATCGACGGACCCGAGGATCTGGGCGGTGGTCGCCGGCAGTGGGGTCCTGCGTCGGACGTGAGTCGAACTCACGAGTACGTCCGGGACCGGCTCACGCCGCTCGCGGACGATGCGCGCTTCGACTGGTCGGCCCTCCACGTCGGCGGATTCTCGCAGGGTGCAACCCACGCGATCTTCCTCGCGCTCACCCATCCGGAGACCTACGACGGCGTGCTGGCGATCTCGCCCGCCGGGGGCAACGTCCCCGAATCCTGGGAGCCGGGCCCCGGGGCGCACCGGCTCTTCCTCGTCCTCGGCGAGGCCGAGCACGCCGGCATCGAGCGATCGGTCGCGAGCGCGCAGGCCCTGTGGACGACGGCCGGCCGGGATGTCCGGATCCATCGGCATCCCGGTGGTCACCACTTTCCACCCGACTGGCCGGCGGTCCTCGGCGAAGCCGTGGAGTGGCTGGCCGGGATCGAGCCGACGGCCGCCGGCAGCCGGTGACCGCGCAGGGCGCGCTGCGCACGGCGCGCTGCGCACGGCGCGGGCGACTCAGTCCAGGATGACGACCTTTCGCCGGAACGTGTCGGTCTCGTCTCGCGCGCGGATGACGTAGATGCCGGCGGCCACGCGAGCCCCCGTGCCGTCGGTCGCGTCCCACGCGAGGCGGACCCAGCCGCGAACCCGGCGACCGTCGTCCAGTGTCCGCACGCGTCGCCCGCTCACGTCGAGCACGTCCACGGTCACGCGCCCCGACCGCGGGACGTGGAGCGAGACGTCCACGCCGTCCCGAGATGGGCTGACGATCGGGCTCATGCGCAGCCCGCCGCCCGGTACGACCGGAGGAACACCGACGGTGACCGGCTGGGGGTGAACGCCGTCGCGGCCGGGGCCGTACCGAACCATGGGCATCTGCACGTCGGCGGTGACGCCCGACGGCGCGAGGTTCCACACGTAGACCGTGTACTGCGGCTCGAGCGCCAGCCCGGAGACGACGGCCAGCTCGACGTCGCCGTCGGCGTCGACGTCGCCGAACGCGACCGAGTTGTTGAACGGCGAGCCGACCGTGTGAAGCGGCCATCCGGCGACCGGCGTGCCGTCGTGGTGGTAGGCGAACAGCCGACCGGTCAGATCCGCGTACTCGGCGTTGTCGCCCCACACGAGCTCGGGATCCCCGTCGCCGTCCATGTCGGCCACGCTGATCTGTCCGAAGACCGCGTACATCGGCCCCACGGGCCAGCCGTCCACGGGCGTGCCGTCGTGGTGCCACGCATGCACGTAGTTGATGGGGGCGCCCAGGACGATGTCGGCGGCGATGATCTCGAGATCGTTGTCGCCGTCGAGATCGGAGAACGTCGGCGGCGTGTACACCCACTCGTCCACGAACACCGGCCAGCCCGGCATCGTGTGCCCGTTGGCGTCGAACACCCAGACCGCGCCGCGTCGTCCGAGGCTCGACAGGCGGTGGGCGCCCACGGCGATCTCGGGCCGCCCGTCGCCGTCGAGGTCCGCAAAGGTCGGCGTGGCGTAGGAGAACACGTCGCCGCCGAGCGGCGTGAACGGGAACCCCGGGAGCGGGGTTCCGTCGATGCGGAAGGCATGGAGCCGCACGTAGGTCTCGAAGAAGATCTCGCGCACGCCGTCACCGTCCACGTCGACGGCCCCCGGTGATCCGCCCGGCAGCCACTCGAACCCGACCGGCCACCCCGGCAGGAGGGCCCCCGTACCGTCGAAGACGTACAGCCGTCCCGAGGGGTAGGTCTTCTCGGTGACCAGGATCTCGGCGGCGCCGTCGCCGTCCAGATCCACGACGACCGGGGACCCGACGACGTCGCCCGCGGTCTCCACCGGGAAGCCGGGCACGATCGAGCCGTCGGTCTCGAACGCATAGGTCCACGCGATCGTGCCGTTCGGCTGCCGGTCGGAGGTCGCGACCACCTCGCCCCGCCCGTCGCCGTCCACGTCGCCGAACGACGCGCCCCAGAGCGAGAACGTCCCCGTCGGGATCGTGAGCGGCCACCCGGGCAGCGGCGTGCCGTCGGTATCGAGAAGTCGCAGGCGCCGCTCGTCCTTGCCGGACGACACGAGCAGCTCGAGCGCGTCGTCGTCGTCGGCCTGGACGAGCACGAGACCCCCGCGTGGACGCCACTCGTCGATCGTGACCGGCCAGCCGGCGAGGTCGGGGGGCAGAGCCCCCGAGACGCGACCGAGAGCGGCCGATGCGTGCTCGTCGCCCGTCGACGGGAGTCCCGGTCCGACGATCGGCACGAGCCCCGTCACGTCGGCCGCCGGGTGGTCGGGACGGGCGATCTCGCGGACGTTCGCGGCGGACGCGGGGCCCACCGACGCGATCGTCACGAGGACGGCCGTGAGCGCGGCGAGTCCCTCTCGCACCGGCGTCGAGCCCGGGACACGGGTCGCGAGACGGCGACCGGCGGCGGCTTCGTGCGACGTCATCGCGTCACCACGCGGTGAAGGCCGGTGCCGTCGGGGGTGACCAGCCGGAGATACCGAACGCCGGCCGGGCCCCCGGCGCCGTCCCAGGCCACGCGATGGCGCCCCGGCGAGAGCCGGCGATCGACGAGGACGTCCAGGCGGCGACCGCTCACGTCGAACACCTCGAGGCGGGCGTGTCCCCCGTGGACGAGTTCGAGGGTCACAGTCGCCGCACCGCGCACCGGGTGGGGGCTGACCGCGAGCAGAGCCGACGGGGAGGAGACGCCCGGGGGCACGTCGATCGTGCCGGGTACGAAGCGCGTTCGGAACACGCCGCTGGTCCGCGTCGCCACGTAGACCGAGTCGCCGACCACGGTCGCGTCGAGCACGTCGAGGCCGGCCAGGTTGCCGGTCTCGTCGTGGAAGCCAGCCGGCGCGAACGACGAGAACGCCACCGTACCGGACGTCGTGACGAGGACCGAGGGCTGGAGGATCCCGCGCGCGGTGATGGACTCCTCGCCGACCCACATGTTGCGACCGGGCAGCGTGGATACCTGGCTCCACTCGCTCTCGTCCGTGCGGCGCATGAACGTGCCGGCGCTGGAGCCGGTGTAGATCGACGTGTCGCCGCCGAGAGGAGGCAGCGGCGCCGGCTGCCACGCGGCCACGAAGTTGGTCACGGCACCGGGAAGCCCCGTGGACCACGACGTCCAGGAGGCACCGCCGTCGGTACTCCTGGAGATCGGCGCGTCCCCGCTCAGGTACACGGAGTTCGCCTGATCCACCATCACCGACGTCATGCCGAACTGACCCGTCCCGAACAGCGTGGTCCACGTCTCACCGCCGTCGAGCGACCGCAGGAACTCCCCGGGCGAGACGTCCGGCAGGCTACACGCGTAGTAGCGATCGCGATCGAAGCCGTCGCGGGCGAGACCGGTCACGAGCCCGCCGTCGATGGGGTGGAAGTAGTCGCCGTTCTCGTCGAGACTGTCGCTGGTCTCGACGTATCCCTTGAAGAACGCGTTGACGCGCCCGGTGATCACCCGGCTGGGCCGCATCTGGTGACCGATGATCGCGCCGACGTGGCGACCGATCCAGTCCTCCTCGTCGTGCTCCGCCCAGGTGTGCGTCGCGAAGTCGTAGACGTGGAATCCCTCGATCGTTCCCACGAGCAGCCGTTCGTGCCACGGATCGTACGTGAGGCTCGTACACGAGATACCGCTCATGCCGGCGAGCTCCCAGTCGGCCGACCGGGAGCGCTCGGCCACGAGCGTCGAGAGGGTCAGAACGGCGAGCGCGACGGCGAGACGCATGATGACCTCCAGCGTAGAGGAACGCGATGGCCGACGAGTATGGTATCACGGACACGGTCGTCGCTCGACCCCGCATCCGGCCACGGAAAGGGCAACCTGTCGCGCACGATCGCGTACGCTTCGGGGTTGTCCAGCACGTTCACGGCGAGCGCGGGGACACGACATCTGAATCTGCGAGGTGAGCCTGAAATGCGGTTGCTCCACTCGGTCATCGGCATCGCCGTCCTGACGGCGCTCTCGACGTCGTCACCGACGACGGCGCTCGCCGAGGTACGGTCGTACACGACCACCCGAACGCCGCGGCCCCCGCGCATCGACGGCGTGCTCGACGATGCCGAGTGGAACGCGGTCCCGTGGGCCGGCGAGTTCACACAGTTCGAGCCGACCGAGGGCGCGGCGCCGAGCGCCGACACGCGGTTCAAGATCCTCTACGACGATGCGAACCTGTACATCGCGTACCGGGCCTTCGATGCCGAGCCCGCTGAGATCGCCAGCGTTCTGAGTCGCCGCGACGAGTTCCCGGGCGACTGGGTGGAGATCAACATCGACAGCTACCACGATCACCGGACGGCGTTCTCGTTCACCGCGAGCGTATCGGGTACGCAGGGCGACGAGTTCATCTCCGAGGACGGCGACAGCTGGGACGGCAACTGGGATCCGGTCTGGGAGCACGAGGCGCGCATCGACCGCGAGGGGTGGACGGCCGAGGTCCGTATCCCGCTCAGTCAGCTCCGCTACGGCAACCACGACGAGCACGTGTGGGGCATCCAGGTGCAGCGCCGCATCTACCGGTACGAAGAGCGCTCGGTCTGGCAGCCCATTTCCCGGGACGAAGAGGGCTGGGTCAGCAAGTTCGGCGAGCTCCGGGGAATCCGCGGCATCCGGGCTCAGCGCCGGCTGGAGGTGCTCCCGTACACGGTCGCGCGCGCCGAGCGCGTCGAGCGAATGGACGGGAATCCCTTCGCCGACGGCAGCGAGAACCGGCTCTCGGCCGGGCTCGACGGGAAGATCGGGGTCACGAGCGACCTGACCCTCGATCTGACGGTGAACCCCGATTTCGGTCAGGTGGAGGCCGATCCCTCGGTGGTGAACCTCACCGCCTTCGAGACGTTCTTCTCCGAGAAGCGGCCGTTCTTCATCGAGGGGGCCAACATCTTCTCGTCGCGACTGGCCCCGTCGGTGGCGTTCGGGACGCACACCCAGGACCGGATCTTCTACTCGCGACGGATCGGTCGCCCACCTCAGGCCGAGCCCCGCGTCGACGGGTTCGTCGATCAGCCGGACAACACGTCCATCCTCGGGGCGGCCAAGCTGACCGGCAAGACCACGGGCGGCTGGTCCATCGGGCTCCTGGAGAGCGTGACCGCGCGCGAGCGAGCGGACGTGGAGGAGGACGGGGAGCGCGGCCAGGTCACGGTGGAGCCCGCGACGAACTACCTGGTAGGCCGGGTCCAGAAGGACTTCCGGCGCGGACAGACACGCATCGGTGCGATGGTGACCGGCGTCAACCGCGACGTCGGGGATCCGGAGGTCGCGTTCCTCCACTCGAGCGCCACCGTGGGAGGTGTCGACTTCTTCCACTACGTCGACGAACGACGGTACTACGTGGCCCTGAACGCGGCGGCGAGCCGTGTGCACGGGGGCGAGGACGCGATCCTCAGGACGCAGCTGGCTCCCGCACGGTACTACCAGCGCCCCGACAACCGCGGTCAGGTGGTTGACACCACGCGCACGTCGCTGGTCGGCCACGGCGGGTCGCTCCGGCTGGGGAAGTCCTCAGGCAAGCTGAACGCCGAGGTCGGCGTGGCCTGGCGCTCACCGGGGTTCGAGCTCAACGACGTCGGCTATCTCCGAAACGCAGACGAGGTCAACCAGTTCGCCTGGGCCGGCTACTCCATCCGGAACCCGGTGGGGATCCTCCGCCGCATGTCGTTCAACGTGAACCAGTGGCTGGACTTCGAGTACGGGGGCGAGAACCTCTACCAGGCCGCGAACTTCAACACGAACGCCACGTTCCTGAACAACTGGAGCACCAACGCCTCGATCACGCGCGAGAACGAGCGCATCTCCGTGCACGAGCTCCGGGGCGGACCCTCGATGCGACTGCCGGGCTCGGTCAGCGCGAACGCCGAGCTGAACACCGACTGGCGCCGGACGCTGTCGGGGGGCGTGGGGGGCAGCGTCACGCGTCTCGACGACGACGCCGGCGATTCCAACGACCTGTGGTCCTGGGTGGCGTGGCGACCGAGCAACGCGATGCGATTGGAGCTGAGCACGTCGTACGGGCGAAACCGGCCCGAGCTCCAGTACGTGACGACCGCCGACCGGGCCGGGGAGGCCGCCTACGTGTTCGCGCGTCTCGAGCAGGAGACGCTGGATCTCTCGCTGCGCTTCGACTATGCGATCACGCCCGATCTCACCGTGCAGTACTACGGGGCGCCGTTCGTGTCCGCCGGGACGTACGACGCGTTCAAGCGCATCGTCGACCCGCGGGCCGGCGAGTACGGTGACCGCTTCGTCGAGCTCGGCGAGGTGGCGAGGGACGACGCGTCGGCCGGGGTCTACACGGTCGACGAGGACGGCGACGGAGCCGAGGACTATCGCTTCAGCCAGCCGAACTTCGACGTCCGCGACTTCAACTCGAACCTGGTCGTTCGCTGGCAGTACTCGCCCGGCTCCAGCGTCTTCCTGGTGTGGTCTCAGGCCCGATTCGGCTTCGATCGCACCGGGCGGTTCGCGGCCGCCGACGACCTCGACGCGCTCTTCGATCGCCATCCGGACGACGTCTTTCTGATCAAGATCAACCGCTGGCTGGACCTGTAGCCCATCGCCGGGCGAGGTCGCGCTCCGGGGGCGCCAGAGGGCGGCCGCAGGGCGCTCGGCGCCCTGGCGGGCCGGCTCCCCGGCGTCGGTGTTGGGCGGGAACCCGATCCTCGTGGATTCTGGACATTGTGGAGGACACGATCATTCTATATTCTTGACCAATGATGTTCTCATAGACACCGAGTGTGTCCCCTTTGCGGCAATCGGGCGCCGGTCCACACGCCGATCCTCGCGTGACCGCGCGGGGTCGAAGTTCTCCGGTCGAATGGCCGGGTCGGCGCCGGTGGCCGATCGACGAGGGGCTACGACATCCATGGCAAGCGTCCCTGAGCCAAGACGGGTCCTGACGGTCTGGTTGGGCATCGGGCTCCTCCTCGGCGCGGTGGTGGTGACCAGCGCCGTCGTCGACGTCGATCGGCGCGTCTCCGGTCGATGCCGCCTGCGTCCGCTCGCGCAGTGGACCCTGGTCGAGCTGCGTCCGGGAACGCTCGAGTCGAAGGCCATCGACTACACCACGGGACAGACGCTTCACTACCAGCTCTACCAGTTCGAGCGCGACGCGTTCGTGGAGCTGCAGCTTCCCCAGTTCGAGTCCGAGGTCGATTCGCGCATTCACTACGACAGCGGCCGCCCGCTCGCGCACATCGAAGCCTCGTCGCTCGCCCTGATGATGGCCGAGCGACGCACCGCGTTGGAGCGGGCACGAGCGCGTCTGGCCGCCCTGGAGGCCGGAGCGAAGCCGGAGGAGCGCCGTCGGGCCGAGGTGGCCCTCGAGCAGGCGCGCGCTTCCCTGGAAGCATACCGGCCCCGGTACCAGCGCCAGCAGGGGCTGCATGCCGAGCGCCTCGTCAGCGACGACGTCTGGGAGGAGATCGAAGCCACGTATCGCCTGCGCGAGCTGGACGTCGAGCTGGCCCGGCGCGAGCTGGACGTGATCACGAGCGGCGCGCGCCCCGAGGAGATCGAGGCGGCAAGGGTGCTGGTAAACAACCTCGAGAGCGAGCTGGATGTGCAGTCGCGGATGATGTCGGCACAGGAGGTGTCCTCGCCGGTCTCCGGCTGGCTGCGCGTCGGTGGACCCGACCAGGCGATGGTGACCGTGACCGATCTCGATTCGATGGTCGTGGAGATCGCACTGCCCCAGCGCCACAGCGGTCGCCCGGAGCCCGGCAACCCCGTCCAGGTGTGGGTTCCCGGGCTCACGCGTGACGTGATCGACGGATGTGTCCTTCGTGTGGATCGGCGCGCGGCGTTGACGGCGCGGGGCGCGTACGTGACGGTGTGTGCCGCGATTCCGAACCCCGGGGGCATTCTCGAAGAGGGGCTGGAGGGGCGTGCCACGATCCGCTGCGGCCGGACATCGCTTCTGACGCAGTGGATGGACGACCTCTCCACGCTCGTCCGGCGCGAGCTGGCCGGGCTCTGACCGCGTGGATGCCCGGCGCCGGAACGGCGGAGCCTATACCCGGCACGAGCTCAAGTTCCCACTACCGGTCGCGCTCGTCGACGAGATCCGATCGCGAGTGGAGAGCCACGTGGAGCCGGACCCCAACGCCGCCGGAGACGGCCGCGCCGTGTACACCGTGCGGAGTATCTACTTCGACACCGAGGATCTTCGCTTCTACTTCGAGAAGATCGACGGGCGCCGCACGCGCCGGAAGCTTCGCATCCGGACGTACGGCTCGAAGGCATCGGCGACGAACGCGTTCCTCGAGATCAAGCGCAAGCTGGACCGCACGTCGTTCAAGGAACGCGCCCGGGTCCCGGTGGCGGCCGTTTCGGCCATCCTGTCCTCGCGCTGGCCGGATCCGCCGGACGCCGCCGCGCTCGACCGCGTGGGGGAGCGCGAAAGACGGGTGATCGAGAAGTTCCGGTACAACATGGACGTGTGCGAGCTCCGGCCCAGCGTGCTCGTGACCTACGATCGCGAGCCCTACGTCGCCACGCGCGGCGACATGGCGCGCGTGACATTCGACATGAACCTGCGTAGTCTCATCCGGCCCGGGCCGGACGATCTCTTCTCCGAGCGCCCGTTGCGCGAGTTTCACTCGGGGGGCTTCGTGCTGGAGCTGAAGTTCGACGAGTTCATGCCGCGCTGGATGGCCGATCTCATGTCGGCCTTCAATCTCCGATCTCGAGCGTTCTCGAAGTACTGCCACGGCATCGACGCCTGGGAATGTCACGCCAAATGACCGAGACTCCGCGCCGAGACGGCAGAGGTGACCTCCTTGGATGACTTCCTGCAAGGTCTGGCGATCCAGCCCGAGCCGTGGACGGTTCCCCAGATCGGGGTCAACATCGGGGTCGCGTTCGTCCTGGGCGTGTTGATCTCCTGGGTCTACCGGAGTACGCACCGCCAGCTCGCGGTGTCGTTCTCGCTGATGAACACGCTCGTGCTCCTGGCCATGATCATGTCCATGGTCATGATGGTGATCGGCAACGACATCGCTCGTGCGTTCGGTCTGGCCGGCGCCATGTCGATCATCCGCTTCCGGACCGTGGTCAAAGACACCCGCGACACGGCATTCGTGTTCTTCGCGATCGGCGCCGGGATGGCGGCGGGCACCGGCAACCTCAAGATCGCCGTCGCGGGCACGCTGCTCATCTCGATCGGCGCCGAGATCCTCCACTGGACCCGACACGGGGCCGCGGCACGACGCTCGTATCTGCTCACCTTCGACGTGGCTCCCGAGCAGGCAGAGAGCGGCGCGGAGGTGTTCCGCGGCGTGTTCGACGCGCAGCTGGCGCGGCAGTCCCTGGTGAGCGTGAAGTCGGTCCGCATGGGACAGTTCCTGTCGCTCACCTACCAGGTGGAGCTGCAGCCGCGCGCCACTTCGGAGCGCCTGGTGGCCGAGCTCTCGGCGCTCGAAGGCGTGCACCGCGTGACGCTCTCGTTCGGGGAAGAGGCCGAGAACTAGCGTCGTCCAGGGTCGTGGGCGCCGGTCAATCCATCCGTACGATGGGCAACGTCGACGTCCGGCCGCCGCCGTCGACGCGAATCAGATAGCGACCGGCCGCCGCCGTTCGTCCGTCGTCGTCGCGCCCGTCCCAGTCGAGCGCATGCTCTCCGGACTCCAGCCTTCCCGCGAACAAGCGGCGTACCCGGCGGCCCGAGACGTCGAACACGTCGATGGCCAGGTCCGCGGGGTCGAGAAGCGAAAGCGACAGCCGCACGGAGCGAAGGCCCGGATTGGGGGCGGCATGGAGGACGAGCACCGCCGGCCCGTTCGATCCGGGGCTGATACCCAGCGGCTCGGGATTCGGGCCGCCGGGCGTGGGGGTGGTGAGCGCGGTCCAGCTGGCGACCCCGTTGGGCACGCGGCCCTCGCTCACGTCGGGCTCTTGTGGTCCATAGTCGTAGTAGTCCTGGACGGTCGTGCTGTCGGCGCCGGTGAGCATGACGACCTCCGATCCGCTCGACGAGAGGCTGAACCCGAGCGCCGTCTCGAACACCACGAGATACTCGTTCTCGCCGATCGTGGTACCCGCAGGGAAGCGGTACTTCATCGGCTCGTCGGCATCGTCGGTGAGTCCCCACGCGCCGATGCCGACGGCGCTGTCTCCGCGGTTGTAGATCTCGATCCAGTCGTCCACGCCACCGATCGCACTGGTCGTGAGCAGCTCGTTGAGGCACACCGCCGAGAAGAGCTGCGAGGTGTCGTTCGGCGTCCCCGGGGTCGGCGAGAGCAGATACTCCGGCGCGGTGGCGTCTCCCTCGGGGAAGTAGCCGAACGAGACGTCTTCTTGCTGTGGACCGAAGGACATCGCGTCCACCACGGTGTTGCCGTACGTCGCGGCGTCGAACAGGAAGAGTGACTCGCCCCCGGCGGATAGCCGAAACGTCGTGTGGCGCGGGCCATCTGCGGGGTCGCCGTCCGCCCAGAACATCACACGCTCACCGGGCGCGAGCGGGGTCGATGGAACGGCCCACATCTGCGTCTCGCCTGCGTCGTCGGACAGGTACATCCCGCCGAGGTCGACGCTGACCGCGTCGACGTTGAGGATCTCGATCCAGTCGTCGTAGTCGCCGGCCTCGTCCGAGGCCGTGGTGGCGTTGTCGGCCACGATCTCGTTGATTCGAACGCGCGGCGGCGTGTAGCCGACGACATAGCCCAGCACCGTTGTGGGCGCCCCCGCCGGGACGTTCGTGCGCCGACCGCCGCCGTCGACCGCGCTGACGAAGTACCGGACCGCGGTCCCCGTCGCGCGGGGGGCGATGACGGCCGTGTACACCGAATCGCCGGCCACGGCGTCGCCGAGCATGCCGTCGTCGCGCATCGCGGTCGGTGAGTAGCCGCCACCGTCGGAGACGAAGACGGCCGTGCTCACCACGACGTCGTCGTCCACGATGCGCGCCGCGATCGTCACGACGTCCGAGTCGATCGGCAGCCCGGGAACTCGGGTGAGGTCGGAGATCACGGGCGGGCGTGCGACGAGCACCGTGTTCGGGGCTCCGGGCGTGCCCGCGGGGTAGCCGTTGAGGCTGACCCCCCAGGAGGAGGCGAGCCCGTTGTCCGAGGCGGGATCGATCAGCTCCAGCGACGGGCCATCTCCGTCGGCCTCGGGCGGCCAGGGCGGGTCGTCGTCGTATGCGACGTCGTCGACCATCGTCGAGCCGTCGTCGAAGAGCCGCACCGCGTCGCCGCCGTTGCCGAGTCCGAAGTCGAGGTTTCCGACCACCGGCACCGCCCCGCCGTACCTGGCGCGCATGCCGATCGTATCGGCCGAGACCACGAGGAAGCTCCCGGGCGCCAGGGCGACACCGCCAGGGATCGTGAACACGTGGGCGTCGTCGTCGTCCCGGAGCGACCATCCCGCGAGATCGATCGTGCTGGTTCCCGCGTTGAAGAGCTCCACGTACTCGGTGTCCACGTCGGCGCTGTTGTACATGATCTCGTTGATCACGATGTCGCCGGGAGCGGAAGGAGCGGGGGCGTCGCTCCCCGGCGCCGCGGGCGCCGCGATGCGGACTGCGGCGCACAGGGACGCGATCGAGATGAGGGAGACGACTCGGCGGTGCATGAGTCTCCTCGGAAGCGTGCGACACGCCAGTGGATCGAGATCAAGCATACCACGACCGTCTGCGTGTCCCGGCGGGCCACGGTGACCGCCGGCCGCGCCGGCTGCGCACCGGGTGCGCTGCGGAGCTGCCGCATCGATGGCGTGCCGCCGGGGCGCCTCCCATCTCATCGAGCGGCACGTTTCCGACCACCACGTCCACGGACCGGGCATCCGACCGGCACGTCGATGGTGATTGCGCGAGTGCCCGGCGAGCAGGTCGGACCGTGGTGCCGTGAGGAGATCCCTGCTAGAATCCTGCCATTCGCCACTCGCCCGGTACCGGGGACGACCCGTGCCGTCGTCGACGTCCAGTGGCAGGAACGGGGGCGGGAATGACCGGTCTTCGGTCCTTGCTGATCGGTGCCACGCTTGTCTTCGCCTGCGCAGCGCACGGCTACGAGCAGCGCTTCAACTGCGGTGGGCCGGCTTACACCGCCGTGTCCGGCGACCTGTTCGCCGCCGACCAGCCCTACTCGGCCGGCGGCGCCGGCTACGTGTGGAGCGCGTTCGCCGACGACACCTGGGAGCCCATCCGCGGCACCCCGGACGACTTTCTCTACGAGACCGTCCGGATGGGCAGCTACCGGTTCGACGTACCGAACGGCTGGTACCTGCTCACGGTTCACGTTTGCGACTTCTGGAGCCACGGCCCACGCCAGAACCAGTACGACGTGCTGGCAGATGGTACCCAGGTGATCGCCGATCTCGACATCTATGCCGAGGTCGGCAAGGACCACCCGATGGTGTTCCGGTTCGCCGTCGAGATCACCGACGGCGCGCTGGACGTCGACACGCACGTCGACCGTCGCCACGCCTACCTCAACGCGCTCGAGGTCGAGTCGATCGTCCCCGACTCCGATGCTCCCGCGATTCCGGTCGGCCTGGTCGGGTACGACGGCTACAACCGGACCTCGCTTCGCTGGGATCCGAACACCGAGTCCGATCTGGCGGGCTACCGCGTGTACCGGAAGACCGAGCCCGCGGGGTCGTGGGTGCTCCTGACGGCGACGCCGCGCGTGGCCACGTGGTACCACGACGACACGGCCGTGGTCGGCACGTCCTACCGCTACCGGATCCGCGCGATCGACGTCTTCGGCAACCAGAGCGCCGACTCGCCGGACACGCCGGCGTCGCCCCGATCGATCGCCACGTCGACGCGTCCGGTGTACGAGATCTTCATGGATCTCGCCGATCTCGACGTGCTCAACACCGACGAGGCCACGCAGGGCGACGAGTACTTCCCGGCCACGTTCGTGGCGGGCGGCCAGGTGTTCCAGAACGTCGGCGTCCGGTACCGCGGAAACATCACGCGGACGCTTCCCAAGAAGTCCTGGAAGGTCCGGTTCAACGACGA
This sequence comes from Candidatus Eiseniibacteriota bacterium, assembly GCA_965224245.1. Classification (GTDB taxonomy): domain Bacteria; phylum Eisenbacteria; class RBG-16-71-46; order CAZAMP01; family CAZAMP01; genus CBDCYW01. Next base: position 1,199,409 of record OZ245046.1, read on the forward strand.
CGAGCTCTTCACCGCGACGGACCGGCTCAACCTGATCGCCGAGTACCCGGACATGTCGTTCATGCGCGAGTATCTCGCGTACGAGATGCTCCGCGAGAGCGGTCTCCCGTCGTCCACCAGCCGGATGATCAACCTGATGCTGAACGGCGAGTACATGGGCGTCTTCAACGACGTCCAGCAGGTCGACGAGATATACCTGCTCGAGAACGGCTTCACCGTGGGCGGCGACCTCTACAAGTGCGAGTCCGACTTCTCGGTGCTCCCCGACACGACCGCCTACGAGGCGGCGTACGAGAACGAGACGAACCCCGGCGAGGGATACGGCGACCTGATCGACCTGATCCTCCGCGTGAACGAGACCCCGACCGACGTTCTCTGGCAGGCGCTGGCGCCTGATCTGGACATTCAGAACGCGGTCATGTGGTACAGCATCAACGTGTTCCTGGCGAACATGGACTTCCGATACAAGAACTACTACGTCTACCACGACGAGTCCGCCGATCGCTGGTCGTTCATCCCGTGGGACGTCGACTTCACCTTCGGCAAGGTCGCCATCTTCGATCAGAGCTACTACTCCGCGTCGTCGCTCTTTCTCGGAAGCGCCCACAAGTGGGCCTCGCGCATCCAGTCCACGCCGGCGCTGCGACGACTGCACCTCGAGAACATGACCTGGCTCGCGAACGACATACTCACACCGGCGGTGTGGGTGCCCCGGATCCAGGCACTGCACGCCGATCTCACCGGGGACGTGACCATCGACTGGAGCAAGTTCGCGGTGACCGACCTCGCGGCGTTCGAGGCCGGGGAGCTCGGGATCGAGACCTTCCTCACGGATCGGGGACAGTTCGTCAGGGACAGCGCACCCGCGGTGGTCACGGACGACGGCCTGGTGATCAACGAGTTCATGGCCCGGAACGCGACCACGGTTTTCGACGAGGCCGGAGAGCCCGAGGACTGGATCGAGATCTACAACGGATCGCCCGGCGCCAAGGATCTCACCGGGATGTACCTGACCGACGATCCGGAGAACACCACCAAGTGGCCCATCCCACCGCTGGTGCTGGAGCCGGGGGGCTACGCGCTCTTCTGGGCCGACGACAGCGTGGCCGCCGGGCCGATGCACACGAACTTCCGGCTCGACGGCGACGGCGAGTTCGTGGGACTGTTCGAGTCGCTGGCGGCCGCGAACGTCCCACTCGACGTGCAGTACTTCGGCCCACAGCTCGTCGACGTCTCGCGTGGACGGTACGGCGAAGGCGAGCTGTACTGGACCGCGTTCGGCAATCCCTCTCCCGGGGGCGCGGCGAACGGTCCACCCAACGATCCGCCGGTCATCTCGGGGACGACACACACGCCCGCGTTTCCGGGCGCGATGGATCCCATCGACGTGTCGGCCTCGATTCAGGACCCGGACGGGATCGTGGAGGCGCTCGTCGTGTTCTCCGACGGTGCCGTGGTCGACTCGCTGGCGATGGCGGACGACGGAGCGAGCGGCGATGGCGAAGCCGGGGACGGGGTGTTCGGGGCCACGATTCCCGCGCAGCCCGACGGCACGACGCTCGACTACTTCATCCACGCACGGGATGGGGCGGGTGTGTCGGCCACCGATCCGATCGGCGCACCGGGCGAGACGTACGTCGTCGCCGTGGGCTACGCGCCACCGCCGTTGACCGTGAACGAGTTCATGGCCGACAACACGGCCAGCTACGCGGACGAGTCCGGGGACTTCGACGACTGGGTCGAGATCCACAACGGCGGCACGACTCCGGTTCAGCTGGGCGACATGACGCTCACCGACGATCTCCTCGTGCCCACGAAGTGGGCGTTTCCGGACACGATCCTGGCCCCCGGCGGTTTTCTCGTCGTCTTCTGCGACAACGAGCCGGGAGAGGGGCCGCTCCACGCGACCTTCCGGCTCGGGGCCGACGGCGAGGAGATCGGGCTATTCGAGCGCGTCGCGCTGGGAGGCGGACAGCTCGATGCGATCACGTTCGGCGCGCAGCGTCCCGACATCTCGTACGGACGCTACCCCGATGGCGGTGCCGCGCTGCAGTTCTTCGGGATTCCCACGCCGGGCGCGCCGAACGAGCCCGGCAACGCACCCCCGAACATCACCGACGTGGCCATCTCTCCGGATCCACCGGCGGCTGACTCCCCGGTCGTGGTCACGGCGGAGATCGTGGACGATGCGTCGGTCGCGGAAGCACACCTGCTCTACGACGCGACGGGGGCCGAGGAGTTCGTGCCGGTTCGGATGTGGGACGACGGCCTCCACGGGGATGGCGTCGGTGGCGATCGGGTGTACGGCGCGTCCATTCCCGGGTATCCCGATGGCACCGTGGTGCGGTTCTACCTGGAGGCCGAGGACGGAGAGGGGCTGGTCACCGCCGACCCACCCGCGGGCGCGGAGGCCCCCTACGGATACCAGATCGGATACGTGTCACCGGCGCTCGCCGTCAACGAGATCATGGCCCTCAACACGACCACGATCGCCGACGAGATGGGGGAGTTCGACGACTGGGTCGAGATCCTGAACGACGGTCCGGACGCGGTCGATCTGGGGGGGCTGTACCTCTCCGACGATCTCGAGGCGCCGACGGCGTGGGCGTTGCCGGAGACGACGCTGGCCCCGGGCGGGTTCCTGCTCGTGTGGTGCGATGCGACGCCCGAGCAGGGTCCCCTCCACGCGTCCTTCCGACTGTCCGCCGACGGCGAGGAGATCGGGCTCTTCGAGTCGGAGAGTCAGTTCTTCGCACTGATCGACGGGTTCTCGTTCGCGGCGCAGATGCCGGATACCTCCTACGGGCGGTTCCCCGACGGGTCTGGCGCGCTGCGCTACATGCCCATCCCGACTCCGGGCGCTCCGAACGAGCTGATCGGTGCTCCGGAGTCGCCGGGCATGCCGGGTGCGTTCACGATGCACGCGGCCTCACCCAATCCCTTCCGGAGCCGGGTGGCCCTGTCGTTCGATCTGCCCGAGGAGCGGGCCGAGGTTCGTCTCATGATCTACGACGTCGCGGGACGCCGGGTTCGCACGCTCGTCTCCGAGCCTCGGCGGCCGGGTCGCCATCTCGTCGTGTGGAACGGTCGCACCGAGGACGGGCTCTCGTGCCGGCCCGGCGTGTACTTCGTGCGCCTGACCGCCGGCGCGGACCGTGCCTTGCGAAAGCTCATCAAGCTCGAGTAGCGCGCAGGAGACCCCGTCGGGCGGCGGGATCTCTCCACACCAACCGCGCCCGTCCCCGCGGCTGCCGGACTCGGCACGCAGTCTCGCCCGAGGTCACCGGACGAGCGAGATCCGCCGTGTCACGACGGCACCCGGCCGATCGAGCCGTTCCACGCGAACGAAGTAGCAGCCGGAGGGGGCCCGGTCCCCGGGCGCCCAGGCGAGAACGTGCCGGCCCGGCGCCACCGCTCCCGACGCGAGCTCGGCCACCCGGCGTCCGGCGGCATCGAAGACGTCCGCGCGGACCGCGAGAGCCTGCTCGGCATCGAGGGCCACCCGAACGTCCGCACGCGCCGGATTGGGGCCGACCGAGAGCACGCGAAGTCCTTTCGGTGCCGCGTCGGCGAAGCCGACACCGACGGTCCCCCGGAAGTCGTCGTACAGCTCCTGCAGGAGATCGATCGGGTTCTGACTGGACGTCGTGCTGTTGACGTTGAGATCCATCCAGAGGTCGGATACCGCATCCCCGGGCTTCGCCACGCGGATGAACGCGGAGATCGCCGGCTTCGACGTGCAGCGGGTGTCGGCGCCCGGCACGTTCGCGGCCTGAAGCGCGGCCATCAGCTTGTCGGCGAGATCGCCCGGCGTCGTCTGGAACGCGGTGGCCATGTCGTCGAGGATCACCTGGCCCAGGAGGATGTTGCCGGCCACGACGAACGTGGGGAACAGGTCGTGCCCCTTGTAGTCGTAGCAGTTCTCCCCGGTGAACCCCGCGGTGCGGCCACCATCCACGAGGTCGACGATTCCGTACTGCCGGACGGTCGGATCGCCCTGAGCGTCGTTGACCACGAGCGAATCGATGATGTCCTCGGGAGCGAAGCCGGCGTCCATCAGGGCGCGTGCGTAGGCCTGATTGGTACCGTTCCAGAACGACTGGGTGTGGATCACACCCAGATCCGGGTGCACGTCGCTGAGGATGATCGACCCCGAGATGCAGGATGCCCCGGCGCTGCCGACCTCTCCGGTCGCGGGATCCACCGCCGCGATCGAGAACGTGGCGTGCGCCGATGGGGCCCATGTCGCCAGAGCCGCGGCGAGGAGAAGCGGCTCGAGGCGTGACGGGCGCGAGAGCGATGGATGCAGGCGAAACATGGCGGACTCCAGTCGGCCCCGGCGGGCCGTGCTCGAAACGGCGAGGGCGCGAGGCTCGACTATACCGCATTCCTCCGGCCTCCGATCACCAGAAGGCGGCGGAGACACCGGGCGAGCCCGCGTGCATGGATCTCCACCGGACGCCCCGGACGAGACCACGAGCGGACGGACCTGGGAGTGGCAACACGCCGGCTCCCTCGCGAGCCGCATCCGCGGGACCGCCGCCGCCCACCGCGTTCCCGAGAAGCCCCGGTGACTGATACACTCGTGGGCCTGGATGGGTGGTTCTAACGTCCTTGCGTCACACGAGGAGGGAATCGTGTTTGCATCCGCAGCTCGCGCAGCGGTGGTGACCGCGATGGGAATTGCGGTGGCCGGCCCCGGGGTCGCCATGCCCACGTCGATCACCGACACGACGGCGGGTACCGCCACAAACGACGGCACGATCGGCGGCGGTGAGTACGTGGGCTCGTCGCTGGGCATCAACTCCGGCTTCGGGAACGTGATCGGAGATCTCTCCGAGCTGTTCATCGATTCCGACACCGGCGGTGCGGTCAACCTCGGCCTGCGCACCGGTGGCGGCGGTCTGTTCGACGCCGTCGTCATCTATCTCGACGTCACACCCGGCGGGTTCGGCGACACGACCCCGTTCGACGACATTGCCGACGGCCTGCGCCGCGCAATCTCCGCGACAGACGGTACGAACCGCTCGGACATCACGTTCGCGCCGGGTTTCGAGGCCGACTACGCGATCGGAATCGAGCAGAACTTCGCGGGTGTCTGGAGCCTCGTCGGGGGAGGGAGCCACACGTTCCTGACCTCGGCCAACCTGACCCCGACCGGGAACCCGAGCGCCGGCGAGTTCGAGATCGACTTCGACCTGTCGACCATCGGCCTGTCACCCGGCGACTCGTTCGACTACGTCGTGACGTACTTGAACTCCGGCAACGCGTTCCGGTCCGACGAGTTCCACGGCGTGGCCTCGTCGACGGTCCCGCCGGGTAACCCGGGCCAGAACCCGACGACGCTGGCGTCGGGCGACTTCAACACGTTCACGTCCGTCGCACCGTCGGACGGTGTCCGCGCACCGGCAATGGCGCCGGTGACCGTGCTCCTGGTCACGGGGGCGATGGGGCTGGCCGCGCGCCGGCGCCTCCGCCGCCGCTAGGCGAACGTCCCGATATCACACGAACGGGGCCGGCGTCACCCTCGGTGGCGCCGGCCCTTCGTCTTGCACGGTCCTCGGTGTTTCGTGGACACGACGTCGTCCGGACGCGGGCCTCCGGCGGGTCTGACGGGGGACCGGTGGTGGAGCGCATCGCCAACCGGTCGAGCCGACCCGGATCGGCTAGCGGGACACGACGAACTTGCCCGATGCGATCGACGTGCCGTTCGCCGTGATCTTGTACACGTAGACCCCCGGCGTCACCGCGACGTCTCCATCGGTCCGTCCGTTCCATCCGATGATGCCCGAGCCGCCGCCCGCGTTCACGCGGCTGTGGTGGACGAGCCGGCCCGACGGCTCGAAGACCGACATCTCGAGCGTCGCCGCCTCATCCAGCGAGTACGGCACGGTGAACAGGGCTCGGCTCGGATTGGGATACGGCGCACCGAGGGTGATGTCCGGCGCCCCGCCGGCGGTCGGCGTCGAGAGCGCGCCCCGCTCGTAGGTGACGACCTGATCCGCCGCGACGTCCGAGTGGGACTCGACGAACCCGTCCGCCCAGTGGATCTCGAGCGTCGTGACGAGGGTCTCGGCACCGAGGCCGAAATGCACCTCGGACGGCGTGCCGACCAGGTAGCTGTCACCGTGAACGATGTCACGCCGTTTCGTGACCCCACCGATCGTGGCATACACGCGGGCGCCGACGGCCTTGGCGTCGGGCTTCAGGCGTACCTCGAGCCAGTGCCCCTGGTTTAGCGTGATGTTCTCGTACAGACGGACGGTATCGTCGATGTTCGTGGTCAAGATGTCGAGATCCCCGTCCCGGTCGAAGTCGAACGTCACGAGTCCGCGGCCGTCGTCTTTCTGCTGGAGTCCCGTGAAGAGTGCACGGGTGAAGTTGCCGCTGCCGTCGTTCACGAGTAGCACCGTCGGCGTGTCGTAGATGGGGGAGAACTCGTCCTCCAGTGCGAGGATCATGTCCTCCATGCCGGTGGCCGCGACGAGATCCACGTCGCCGTCGTTCTCGGCGTCGAACCACTCAACACCCCAGCCCCAGTACGTGTCGTGCACGCCGTGGGCGAGGGCCTCGTCCTCGAACCAGACCGTTCCGCCCATCTCGGCCGTCTTGTTGACGTACAGGCAGTTGTACTGCGTGCTCCCGAACGCACCGGAAGGATCCGTGATGTTCGTGGTGTAGATGTCGAGGTCGCCGTCATCGTCGAAGTCGCACGCGGTGGCGCCCATGTCGTTCCCGAAGTGGTCGAGCTGGACGTCGTCGGTTCCGATGACGAAGGTGCCGGCTTCGTTCCACCAGTAGACGTCGTCTCGGTTGTCGATGGCCTGGTAGAGGTCGAAGTCTCCATCGTCGTCGAAGTCGGAGAAGATCGCCGAGAAGCAGTCGCGTGTGTACTCGCCGAATCCCGCCGCCACCGAGACGTCCTGGAAGATCATCCCGCCCTGGTTCTCGTGAAGGGTGTTGTATCCCGGGAACGCGGGAGGACCGAAGAGCCCGTAGAGAATCCACACGGTGGCGTAGATGTCGAGCTGACCATCGAGGTTGTAATCGGTGATCGCGGTGCCGCAGTGGAGGTACCCCACCGGCGCGAATCCCGATCCGGTGGTGACGTCGTTGAAGACGCCGTCGTCGTTCCGGTAGATCACACTCGTGGCCGTGCCACCGCCCTCGCCGAACGAATCGTTCACGAGCAGGAGATCGAGGTCGTCGTCGTCGTCTAGATCGACGAAGTGGGCCGAGCGAGACATGTCGGTGTTCGCGAGCGCCGGCGTGGTCACGTCCACGAAGGTCTTGGTCCCGAGGTCGAGCTCGTTTCGATAGAGCTTGTTCGCGGAACCGAGCTGCCCGCAGAAATAGATGTCGAGGTCGCCGTCGTCGTCGTAGTCGCCGACGGCCGCGCCGTTGCCCATGGTCTGGACCATCAGCTCCTTGAGACCGCTCTCGCCCGGGATGTCGGCCGGTACGACGTTCGTGAACGAGATTCCGGCGCTCGGGGTGATGTCCGTGAACAGCGGTGCGGCAGTCAGCCCGCCGGCCGCGCAGACCGACAGGACGGTGACCGTTGATGCGATGCGTCTCATGCGAATCCCCCTGGGGCGCGACCGCCGTGCCGGCGTCCTGGCGGCTCTCCCCTTCCGAAACGTGGCGTTTTGCAGTGGTGTGACCGGGTGAATCGTACAGTGGATGATCGCGCCGGGGCAACCGGCTGCGATCAGCCGCCGGCGCCACGAATGGAACGCGCGTTAGAGCGCATGCGAGCGAGTTCGAGCACGACTCCGATCCCGATCGCCGATCCCGCGGGCGGGAGCACGCGACGCGCCGTCGAGCGGCATCCGCGATCCGTGTGCGACACGTCCTCGCGCGAAACCGTGTGCCCGCACGCGCGTGTCGGATCGAGGCTCCGTCGCCACCGGGCGTCGGGCGTCCCCGCGGGCGATCCTCGTCCGAGCGCGCCGGAAAGTGGGTGACGTGGCGGTGCGATCCGGCTCCACGGATGCTCCCCGCTCGGGGGCGGGGCGGTGAGGCGGCCTTCTACGTGACGAGCTGCGCGACGGGGCGATCACGACGATCGAGGGCCGGTGGGGGGAGCGTCGAGGCACCTGCCGTCGGGGCCCGTCGTACGGCGCGGTGAGCGATAAAAAAATCAATTCAGACATTGATAAAATCAATAATACAATTGATTATTATGTCAACGGGGAGGTGTCGGATGGACGTTTCACAATCCAGATGTTCGAGCTGCGGACGCCCGATGGAGGTGACTCGGTTCTCCTGCGACCGGTGTGACGTCACGGTCGAGGGCCGCTTCGACATCCCGGCGCTCGCCCGCCTGTCGCTCGACGACCAGGTCTTCGTGGTCGCGTTCGTGCGTCACCACGGGTCGATCAAGCAGATGGAGCGTGTCTTCGGCATCAGCTATCCCACCGTCAAGAACCGTCTCAACGCGATCATTGCCGAGTTGGACAAGAGCTTCGCGGCGCCATCACCCAATCTACTCGTGCTCGAACGGCTCGAGCGGGGAGAGATCGGAGTCGACGACGCACTCGACCTGCTCGAATGAGAGGAGAGCCCACATGTCGTTGGAGCGAAAGAAGATTCTCGATCTCCTGGCCAGCGGGAAGATCTCGCCAGAGGAGGCCGACCGCCTCTTGGGGCGCCTCGATGCGTCGAGTGGGCGGGGCCCCGGTCCGTCCTCGCATGCCGGCGACGGGGCCGCGACCTCGGCGCATGCGGTCTCGGTGGTCGCCTCGCCCCAGGGAACTCGGCGACGGCTTCGCTTCCTCCGCATCCTGGTCACGGGCTCCCGCGGCGATGTCGTGAACGTCCGGGTGCCGCTGGATCTGGTCAGAGCCGGAGTCAAGCTCACCGCCGCGCTCCCTCAGGAAGCGAAGGACAAGCTGGCCGCGCGCGGAGTGGATCTGGACCACCTGTGCGGACTCGACGGCGAGAGCCTGATCGACGCCCTTCGCGAGCTCTCGATCGACGTGGACAGCGACGACGGCGATACCGTGCGGATCTTCTGCGAGTGATGGGGGGAGAGTCGCGGCGCACCGAGAGTGTCGGGACAGACGGTGCCGGAGACCGGCGCGCCGCTCGGATCCGAGCGGCGCGCCGGAGACCGTCATGTGACGTTCGAGCGCGTTGCCGCGACGGAGCGCGGCTTCACGGTCCGGGCGCGCGGCGTCGCCGCGCGAACCGGGGGCCTACCAGCGATCGCGCCGTTCGCCGCGCGGCCGGGCCTCGTTGATGTTGAGGTTGCGCCCGTCCATCTGATAGCCGGCGAGCGCCGCGATGGCAGCATCGGCCGCTGCATCCTCCATCTCGACGAATCCAAAGCCGCGCGGCCGTCCGGTCTCGCGATCCTCGATCAGCGCCACGGACAGGACCGTGCCGTGCTGCTCGAACAGCGCCCGGACCTCGTCTTCCGTCGCCGAAAAGGGCAGGTTTCCAACGTAGATTCTCTTGGCCATGGATTCGTTCCTTCTCGCCTCAACACCGTCGAGGACACCAGAGACCACCCCGCTCTCGCGAACGGAGCATCGCAACCGCGTGTTACGGCGTTCGTGAGTCGGTGGAAGGGAGACTCGTCAGGAAAGCTCGCGAAGGCCTCTCGAAGTCCGCTGACGCCAACGAACGGCGCACGCCACGCCACACCAAAGAAACGCTAGCGCGGCAGCGGGCGCGCCGTCAAGCGTCAGTTGTGTGAGATCCCGTCGCGCCGGCCCATTCCGGGTATCGATGTTTTGCTATCCAGCAGTCGGCGGAGCGCGGCGAGGTCGGCAGGCCAAGGTGGCACCGCACGCTGCACGGAGCCGGTCAGCGTCCGTCGTTCCGCGGCTCGTCGAGCGCGTCGGGCACGGACGCCTTCGGGGCCAGCTCCGTGCCCAGTCCGACCCCCGGAAACCCGACGTTCCGCAGGATGTCGAGCACCTGCACGATCTCACCGTGACGAACACCCGCCTCGGCCTCGAGCATCACGGGGCGATCGGGCGCGGCGGCGTGTGCGGCGCGCAGCCGGGACTCCAGCTCGGATGCGTCGATGGCCAGGCCGTCCAGCGCGTAGCCGCCGGCCTCGGTCACGACCAGCTCGAGCTGTCCGCCGGACCCGCCCGGATCCGCGGCGGTGGCGGTCTCCGAGGACGGCAGGCGAAGCTCGAGCTCGCCGAAACGCTTGAAGGTGCCGGTCAGCATGAAGAAGATGATCAGGAGGAACAGCACGTCGATCAGCGGGGTCACGCTCAGATGGACGGCCTCGCGTCCGCGCCTGGCCCTGAACTCCATCGCGCTCATCGCGCGGGCCCCTTCGTGGACGACGCGGCATCGGGGCGCAGTCGCGCGACCAGACGACTCGCGTGCGCCTCGATCTCGGTGATGAGGCTCTCCGCACGCGCGGCCAGGAGGTTGTACGCGACGAGGGTGGGGATGCCGACGGCCAGCCCGACGGCCGTCGTGATCATCGCTTCGCTGATCCCTTCCGAGAGTGCCCCGGGATCCCCCAACCCCGAGATCGAGATCGACGCGAAGACCTTGATCATGCCCAGGACGGTGCCCAGGAGCCCCAGGAGCGGGGCGGCCTGGGCAATGGTCTGAAGCCACACGAGATGCCGATCCAGCACCGTCGTCTCCTGCCGTCCCGCGTCGAGCACGGCGTCCCGGACGACGTCCCAGGGCTGATGGGCCTGCGTCAGGCCGACGCACATGATGTCCGAGAACGCACCCGGGTTTCGCCGGCACACGTCGATCGCGACGCTCAGGTCGCGACCGGGTCGGACCGCCTCCACGACCTCGATGATCTCCCGCCGAAGCACGCGACCGCGGCGGAGCGCCAGGAGCCGTTCGATCGTGATCGTCATGGCCAGAAGGCTGCACGCGGCGAGTGGGTAGATGATCGGACCGGCCTGTTCCAGGAACTCCAGCATCGAAGATCGCTCCTCGTTGAGTGCGCCCGCGCGGTCGCGGTGGGTCAGCGGCGAAGATCCGGATAGATCAGCGTGATGTCGAGGACCAGCGCGTCCTCGGGGAAATCGGCCGGCAACGGTGGAAACGGGCTGGCGGCCTCGAACGCGCGCACGCTCGCGTTACGAAGCTCGCGGTGCCCTTCCTCGTCGATCACGGCGAGCTCGAGCATCTGGCCGCTCGGCGCGATGCGGACCCGAACCCGCGTCCACCCGTGAATGAGCCCGTACAGGTGGCCCGAAGGTGACAGCCAGCGCGGCATGAAGTCGCGCCGGAACTGCCGCATCCACTCACCCCATGCCCAGCGCGTCGTGTTGAGACTGATGTCGCCGGCGAGACGGACGCTCCCGGCCGGGTTCGACACCGAGGCCTGTCTGAGATCACCCGGTGCGATCGGATGCACGATCTCGTCCTCGAGCGAGCGAGCAGGTGCGGACGCGGTCGGCGTGGCGACCGGAGCGGCGCGAGAGCCGGGCTGATCGACCGCGACGGCGTCACGTGGCACCGGAGTGGAGGTCACGTCCGCCTCGGCGGTCTCGGTCTCCGGCTCGTCGTCCGGCTCCTCGAGGGGCGGGGTGACGGCGTCGGGAGAGCCGTCGGAGATCTCGACCTGGGCGATCTCGGCGAGTCCGTCAGACTCGGGCACGACGTCGTCGTCGGTGTGGTCGGAGTGGTCGCGGGCGCGACTGTCGACGTTGCTCAGGAAGTCGGCCCGTTCCGGCGGCTCGTCCGCGCGATCCTCGGGCAGCTCGGTGAACGTCGCGGGCTCGGCCGCCGGGAGCGGCTCCGGCGCGAACACGAGGCGGATCGGGTCGGGGGCGGCGTCGGCGAGCGGGGTCGGCGACAACGGATCGATCGCGACGATCGCGCCGATGACGAGCGCGTGGGCGAGCAACGTGGCCGCGAAGGCCGCGGCCCACATGCGTGTCCGCGTCTCCCGTCTCCCGATGCCGCCCAAGACCCCTCCCATGTGTGACCCACGACCGGCGCCGCGTCTCCCTCGTCACACCGCGCATGTGGCACGAGTGTGGCAACGTCGAGACAGAGTGCGTTACGCCGGGGCCGACGTGCAACGTCGCGATGTCCGGCGGCGAGTGGGAAGCGCTCACGACGGGCGAGCGTCCCTCGCCAGATGGCCGTCCGCGGTGCGTGTCGTGAACCCCGGCCGTCGGTCCGAGGTTTCGCCGCTCCGCGCGGGGCTCGGGCCGGCCGCCGCCACCGGCCCCCAGGATGTCCGCAAGTGCCTCGACGTGAAGCATGGTAGTCTCGTTCGACTTCGTGACGACCGGCCGGGCACGCGACCCGCCACGGCGTCTGCCGAGAGCTCGGCTACGGTCAGGGCGAGGCGACCCGGATCCGACGGCCTCGTCCGGAGCCAGGAGGGCACCGAACGTGACGCATCCACGCGACCGCGAGAGACGCGCTCGTCGCGAGACGGGGCTCGCCTCCAGCATCCGTTCGATCCCGACCGGAGGTGACTGAGTGTCGAGCCGATCCGAGGTCACCAGGATCCTGACGTCGCTCGCCCGTGGGGAAGCCCCCGTCGGCGCCGACGAGAAGCTCATGGATCTCGTGTACGTCGAGCTGCGCCGCATGGCGGCGGGGTTCCTCCGGCGCGAGCGAGAGGGACACACGCTCCAGCCGACCGCGCTGGTGAACGAGGTGTACCTCAAGCTCGTGGACCCGGGCCAGTCGACGTGGGCCGACCGGGCGCACTTCATGCGGGTCGCCGCGCGGGCGATGCGTCAGATCTTGATCGACCACGCACGTCGCAAGCGGGCGGCTCGCCGCGGTGGCGACTGGCAGCGCGTCACGTTCGACGAGGCCGTGGGGCTCGCGGTGAACGACGCCGACGAGCTGATCGCGCTCAACGACGCCCTCGAGGCGTTCGCGGAGCTCGATCCACGCGCCGCGAAGGTCGTCGAGCTGCGAGTGTTCGGCGGCATGACGGTCAAGGAGGCGGCCGAGGTGCTCGAGGTGTCGCCTCGCACCGTGGACGGCGACTGGGCGATGGCGCTGGCCTGGCTGGGGCGCGAGCTGAGCGGCGACGACGCGACGTCCTGACGTGCGTTCGCGGGCCGCCCGGGGCCGGATCGACATCGTCACCCGCCTCTCACCGCCGTCGGAGCGCACTCCGAACGCTCTCGATCCAGTCGCGATCTCGAATGAGACGCGGTGGCGGCTGCTCGAGCAGCGCCTCGACGTCCCGCCGGAGGGCGGCGTCCCGGCCGCACTCGCGTTCGAGGAACGCCGCGCGTTCGGTCGGGGCGATCGCGAGAGCGTCGAGCAGAACTCGCTTGAGCCGCCGGTATCGCAGTACGTGCATCGGAGCCCTCTCGGGTCTCGTTGGACTCGTCGTGATGTCGAGCGAAGTCTGTACCCTGGAAAGCGTGTCCGGACGCCGAAACACGCAGTGCGCGCCCCAAAAGTGGGGAGCCACGTCGTGACGTCACGCCGGGACCGCGGTACAGTGCGCCGACGGTGCGCGACCGGCGACCCGAGCTCGCCCGGGTCGCCCACGTCGGACCGACGGTGAGTAGCTCGAAGCCGCGTTCGCCCGGCTCGGAGTGCGTTCATTCAGACAGGAGACCCGCGATGGGATCCCAGCGCAGTCGCTTGCGTCGCCCCGTGTGGAGCGGCGTGCTCGGAGTGTCCATCGCCGCCGCACTCCTTCCCGCATCGGCCGGGGACGAACCCCCGGCCGAGCGTGCCGACTGGGTCGCCGACGGCGAGCAGGACGGCTCGCTCTTCGGGTGGGACGTCTCGATCGGCGGTGACGTGAACGGTGACGGCTACGCCGACGCGGCCGTGGGGGCTCCGCTCTTCGACAGCCAGGAGGTCGACGGCGTACCGGACGTCGGGGCCGTCTACGTGTACCACGGATCGTCCGCCGGCCTCGGCCTGAACCCCGCACGCCGCCTCGACGGCTACGCCTTCGACCCGGAGGCGCTCGGCCGCGCCGTCGCCCTCGGCGACGTGAACGGCGACGGCTACGCGGACCTCGTCGCGGGCCGGCCGTACGCGTCGGTCAAGGGGTTCGAGGAGGGTGCGGTCTCGATCTATCGCGGGTCTCCCGAGGGGGTCGACGGCTTCCCGAGCACCGATCTGTACAGCTTCTCGACCGGGGCCTGGTTCGGAGAGTCGGTGGCCACGCTCGACGCCAACGGGGATCGAATCGCCGACGTGCTCGTCGGGTCGCCGCTCCATACGAGTCGCATCGAGGGCGCCGGCGCAGCCTACCTGTACCTCGGGTCCACCGATGGCGTCTCCGCCAACGAGTTCTGGTCGTACTTCGGGGCCGAGACCGGCGCCCAGCTCGGGTTCGACGTGAACGGTGCGGGCGACGTCAACGGCGACGGCGTTGACGACATCCTCGTGGGTGCGTACCTCGCCGGCGTCGACGATCGCGGACTGGCGATGCTGTTCCTGGGGAGCCGGAGCGGGATCGCGACCGAGCCCGACTGGGTCTTCGCCGGGGGACAGCCCGGGGAGGAGCTCGGCGTGTCGGTCTCGTCGGCCGGTGACGTCGACGCCGACGGCTACGACGACGTCGTCATCGGTGCCTGGAACTTCGACGGACGCGTGGGGCAGGACTGCGGCCGTGTGCTGTGGTTTCGCGGAGGGCCCGACGGCCTGGAGCCGGCGGGGACCACGCTGGCCGAAGGGGAGACCGTCGGCGCGGCCTTCGGACGATGCGTGGCCGCGGTCGGTGACGTGAACGGAGACGGCTACGACGACGTCGCCGTCGGGGCGCCGACGCACACCGGGCCGCTCGGCGCCGCCGCCGGCCGCGTCTACGTGTTCCCCGGCGGTCCCGCGGGCCTGGCGGGCGCGCCGCTCTGGGTCCTGGACGCGACGGCGCCGACGTCGGTCCTTGGCGCCTCGGTGGCGGGACGTGGCGATGTGAACGGAGACGGCTACCCGGACGTGATCTCCGGCGCGATCCTGGCCAGCTCCCTGGGCGCACAGACCGGTCGGGCCGAGCTGGTTCACGGGGGGCTTCCCCTCGTCTCCGGCTTCGGCGTGGCTCTCGACATGGTGACCGAGAGCGCCGACGCGCCGCCGTTCTTCGTCACGATCACGTACACGCTGGCCAACCTCGGCAACGGTCCGCTGACGGCCCTCGATCTCGCGAACGACCTGAGCGAGGTCTTCGGCGCCGGACGGTACGAGGTTCTCGGCCCGCCCCGGCTCCTGACCGACTCGCCGATCCTCGTGAACGGCGGCTTCGACGGCGGCGCGTCGACCTCGATCACGTCGCCGCCGGCGTCGGCGCTGTTCGCGGGCGAGCTGGCCCGGATCGCGGTCGACGTCGAGGTATTCGAGTCCGGACGGTTCACCAACCAGGTCGTCGCGACGTGTCAGGACGGGGATGGCGTGCTCCTGAGCGACGCCTCCACTCGCGGCATTCTCCCCGACCCGGACGGGGACGGTGACGCCGACGAGGCGGAGCCCACGACGATCTCGCTGGGTGCCTCGACCACGTCGCGAACCGTGCCCGACATGCCGCTGGCCAGCTGGCACCTGTGGTCGGTGCCGCTCGAGGTCGCCGCCAGCGACCCGATGGACCCGCCACGCCTCGAGCCCACGCTCCGCCGCGTGTTCGATCGTCCGTCGGACATCCGCACGTGGCTCGCGTACGCCCAGATGGACTCCCTGATCGAGGATCCGATCCTGGCCGCCGGACAGGCCTACTGGGTGAACTCGCGATACCCGGTGACGCCGAGCCGCGTCAGCGGCATCGAGCGCCCCGCCGCCGAGCTGGAGCTCGTCCCCGGCTGGAACGCGGTGGGATGCCCGTCGGGGGAGGCCGCGGCATTCTCGACGATGCGGCTCCGGCGCGTGCGCGTGCCGAGCGAGGCCCTGACGCTGGGCCAGGCCCGCGATCTCGGTCTCATCGACGGCTTCTTCCGCCACTACGAGGACGACTCGCCCGATCTCCTGAACAACGGGGTCTGGCGGTCCGAGTCGGTGAGCTCGGTCACCCCGGGTGCGGCGATCGAGCCCTGGGGCGGGCGTCTCCTCCGTGTCTTCGGTGATCCCCTCGTACTGTCGTTCGGCCGGAGCGCCTCCGATACGCTCGATGCACGGCCCGCGGCGCCCGCGTGGTCCCTGACGATCACGGCGCGGTCCGGGGGGCACCGCTCGTCGGTCGTGCTCTCGGGGGTCGACGGCGCGAGTGCGCGCTGGGACGTCTTCGACGTGGCGGCGCCTCCGAGCTGGTCGGACGCGCTAGGGCTGAGCGTGGCTCCCACCGACTGGGGCGTTCATGCAGGCCCGTTCGAGCGGTCGGCGGTGGATCCGAGCCTGACCACGCCGGCCAAGTTCCCGCTCGCGCTGGAGTCGGCGGCCAGAGCGACGCTCTCGCTGGCCGTGGACGGAGTCGACGGCATCGATGCCGTCGATGCCGGGCTCCAGGTTCACCTCCTGCTCGAGAGCGGCGTCGGCATCGACCTCGGAAGACGACCGGTCGCGTTCGAGGCCGGCACGCACCGCGTCACGATCCGGGTTGCCCGCACGGCCTGGCCGGGGCCGACGGCGACGAGCATCCGCGGCGGCGTGACCGCGGTCGCGCCGACGGTGTCGTGGGGGCCGTTCCACGTGCGATACGAGCTGACGTGGCCCACAGACGCCGCGCAGATGATCGTGTACGACGTCAGGGGACGGAAGGTGCACGACACGAGCCTCCCCTCCGCGATCGGCACGCACGAGTGGACATGGGACTCCCGGGACGCGTCGGGCCGAAAGGTCGGACCGGGCCGCTACATCCTGGAGTTCAGGGCGGGCGGCGTGCGCGAGCGCCGTTCGGTCACCGTCCTCGGATAGGCCGACGCCGACTGTCCGCCGGGCACCCCGGGGCGGACAGTTCCAACACGACACGACCCCCTTCCGGACATCCGGAGAGGGGGTCGTTTCTGAAGTCGCTCCGCGTCGGCGACATGCCGTGTCGGTGACATGCCGTGTCGGTGACCCGCGCGCCGGTCGTGCCGATCCGCGCGTCAACGCAAGAGGATCATCGACCGGGACAGCGTCACGCCGCGCGACTCGAGCCGGTACAGATACACACCCGACGACATCTCGGCCCCGCGATCGTCACGACCGTCCCAGGTGATCACGTGATCGCCGGAGGCGAGATAGTCGCCCTCGAGCAGGGTGCGCACGAGGCGCCCCGACTCGTCGTAGATGCGGATGCTCGTACGGTCGCCCACGTCCAGGTTGAACTGGATGTGCGTGGTCGGATTGAACGGGTTCGGGCTGTTCCAGAGGTTCAGACGCTGATGGATCGGCGCCTGCGTGTCCTCGACGGCCACCGTCAGGTCGCAGACGTCCTCGTCGCCGAACGACGGGACGCCCTGCTTGAACTGCGGTGCGTTGTGATAGACCTTCGCGAACGTGCTGCGGGCATTGAGACCCTCGACGTACGAGCAGCGGATCGCGTTGAAGCCGATCCCCTCGCCGATCGACACGGGGGTCGTGATCGGGTTGACGGTGTAGAGGCCGTTCGAGTCGATCGCGCCCAGTGACGACGTGTAGGGGTACGTCGCGTTGGTCAGTCCCCACGCACCCTCGAGCGTCCAGCCGTCGGTCCCCGACTCGAAGTCGTCCGAGAAGACCGGGACGCCGTCCAGCACCAGGTGCACGTCGTCGATGAACCAGCCGTCGTCGTTCGCCGACGAGCTCGTCGAGAATCGGAACCGGAAGCGGACGTCGGACTGGCCGAGGAGGCCGGCCAGGTCCACCTCGCCGCGCTTGAACTGATGGTGGTCACCGAGATACGTCTGGTAGTGGGCGCCGGTCGGGGTGTCCTCCGGATCGAGCGCGAACCAGCCGCTGCCCGTGTTCGCCTCGACGTAGCCCTTGTCCTGCGTCGAGCTCCAGCGCAGATGGTGATGGTGGAAGAAGATCAGCTTCGCGATGGACGCACTGGAGAGGTCGAAGGCCTGGTCGATCGTCGCGCTGATGTTCTGGCTGCCCGAGTACGTCCCGTTCGGGCTGTCGGCCAGCGCGCGACCGCCCGACGCCGCGTCCGGCGCGCCGGAAACGACCGTCCACGTCGTGTTCCCGTCGAGCGTCGTCGTCTCGCCGAGGCAAACGTCGTCGCCGGTGCCGTACTCCGCGATGCCGTTCGCCCCGACCGTGTAGCCGTAAGCCACGAACTGGTAGGAGTGCCGCTCGATCCAGCCACCGCCGGACGCGTCCCGGATGTGGACCAGTGCCTGCGAAAACTGCCACGTGCCATTGCCGCTCGGACCCCGCTCGTCGCGGGTCGACTGGCAGCGCTCGAGCATGATGTAGTCCGGAAGCTCGGCCGCCGCGATGGATGCGACCGTCGTCAGTGCGGCGGCCAGCGTGGCCGAGCGGATGACCTCGTGCGTGCTTCGCATAAGCCCTCACCCTGGATGCGCGAAAGTGCGCGCTCGAGCGCGCGAGTGGTCGGCCGAGACCGGCAGGCGAGGGCACGCCATGACGCGCGAGCACACCCCCATGGAGCTCCGACTCGGAACGAATGAACGAAGGCGAAGTATACCAGCGTCTTAGGCCATTCGCCCACCCATTATCGATCCGAGGTCGGCCCGAGGCATCAAACAGAGTCATCAAGGAGTAGGGGCTGTGTTATTGGCGCCTCGATGTCCGGCCGACTCGTCGGACGGCTTTGCGCGGTGGCGTGCGCTTGACCCCGGGCGCTCATTGCGAACACTATCCCGTCGACACCTCGCAGCATCACGGGAGAGCGACATGAGAGCGCGGCGCGCTCGGCAGCTGATCGCCCTGACGATCGCCGCCATCGGCATCCTCGGAGCGTGTGACGGATCGCGTATGTCCGATCCGGTCGCCGGCCTGTCCGACGACCCCCGGGACGA
The DNA here is from genome assembly GCA_965224245.1 of Candidatus Eiseniibacteriota bacterium. GTDB lineage: Bacteria > Eisenbacteria > RBG-16-71-46 > CAZAMP01 > CAZAMP01 > CBDCYW01. The sequence goes on from OZ245046.1 coordinate 1,218,224, forward strand.
CGGGGATGGAAGCCTGCTGGACGGCGGGGCGTCCGATTCCACGGGCTCGCCGTCGGACTCCACCGAGTCGCCCTCGGACTCGACGTACGTGCCCGGCGACGATGACCCGGGAGACGACGACGGAACCGGAGACGGAGACGACGGCGGAGTCGGCGACGACCCTGGAGACGGCGATGGCGGCGGTGAGGGAGACGGCGACGACGATGCACCACCCGCCTGGGGATTACCTGGAGACGGACCCTCGAGCGTCGAGACGTTTCCGAAGCTCGCGACCCTCATCGGGAGCTGGGATGCCTACTCGCCGGTCGATCAGGATCGGATCGCCCGGTTCGACCTGATCTCGCTCGCGGCATCCCCGCCGACGGTCGCCGACATCCGCGGACGCAATCCGTCCGTCACGCTGTACTACCGCGTGATGCCCCAGGCGGTCGCGGCTCGCGCCTGGGGGCGCTCGTGGTCGTGGATGGACGTCGTACGCGACTACTGCGAGAAGAACGACTGGATCCTCCGCCACGACACCGGAGGTGAGGCGATCGCGAAGGGGTGGGGTGGCTACTGGCGGTGGGGTGACTTCACGTCACGGTGTCCCGAGGGCACGTACTTCGATCCGGAGCTGCCCGAGCTGGACAGCCGCGGCCTGAGGCTGGCCGACTGGATGGCACGGCGCTTCGTTCCGTGGTTCGTCTCGCACCGGATGGTCGGGTACGACGGGCTCTGGTGGGAGGTCGTCGTGCAGCGCGCCAACAGCTACTGGTGGCACGACGACACGCCCGGTCCCGACGGCGGCTATCTCGACTGGGATCGCAACGGCGTGGCCGACGTCGTCGAGGGCGGTGCGGCAGCGATCGAGGCGTTCCGTGACGACTGGCGCGCCACCACGAATCGCTGGATGCTCGAGGTGCGAGCGCGGCTGGGTGCACGCGTTCCGATCATCGGCGGCGGGGACGCGTTCGCGCCGCCGCTGGCGAACTTCGAGGGCTTCAAGAACGAGGACTTTCTGCATCGTAATCGGAGCCATGGTCCCCGCTGGGACTGGTGGGACGAGTTCTACTCGTCCTCGCCGAGCCACCCGAGACGCGGATACGTGTATCAGCGGGATCGTGCCCGCGCCGGATGGTCGCTGTCGATCAACCAGGTCCAGTGGTCCGACGACGCGTCCTGGAGCTTCTCCGATCCGGTCGAACGGGATCGGGTGCTGCGGCTGGCGTTCGGGACCACGCTTTTGGGGGACGGCTACTTCTGCTACCTCGACTACGAGCATCCGATCGGAAGTCATCCGCGCGTGCCGTGGGTTCCGGAGCTGTACGAGCGGCGTCTGGGCACGCACGCCTATCCGTTCGAGCGGTACGTGTCCGGGCGGGATACCCTGTACACCCGCTACTTTCACGACGGGACGGGCCGCGTGACCGGCTTCGTCGCGGTCAATCCGAATGACCGGTCCATCGAGGGGATCCCACCCGAGGACGCCCTCATCGAGGTGTACGAATGACGATGCGAGGAGCCCGGTGACGCCGTCGGAGGTCCGCGCCGCCGTGGCCGGGACGATCCGGTCGCGGCGGACGCGAAAGATCCTCGACGGTCCCCGACGATCCGATCCCCCACAGACGCGCGAGGCGTTCCGGGCGACCCTGTCCGAGGTGATCGCGCTGGCCGGATGGGCACCGTTCCACTACCCGGTCCACCCCGAGGTGCCCGAGCCGTGGCGTTTCTACGTGCTCGACAACGCCGAGCTGGCGGCGCTGGCCGCCCGCTGTCCCGAGGCGATCGTCGGGAAGCTCCCGGACATCTTCGCCGGCGCCGGCGCGATGGTTCAGGTCACGCACGTGTGCGAGACCGACGAGAAGACCGCTGCGCGTGACGCCGAGCATGCAGCAGCGACTGCCGCCGCGGTTCAGACCCTGCTCCTCGCGGCCGAGGTCTACGGGCTCGGGAGCTACTGGTGTACGGCGAAGACCCTGACCGCGCCCGACGTGGCGGAGGCCATCGGCGTCTCGCCGGCCGAGGTGGTCGTGGGCTCGATCTTCCTCGGTCGACCGCTGGACGCCGCCGACGAGGCGACACGGGGCATCGGCGGCAAGCTCCGGGACCGGCGCACCGCTCCGGACGCCGGCTGGTGTCGATGGGTTCGTGTGGGTCGATGATCGGGGTCGGCCGCGATTCTCACGCGCGTCGCCGCCCGAGGCGGGCCCCGATCCAGGCATGCACGGCCTCGGGATCCGCGAAGAGTACGTAGCTCGCCATCATCACCAGCGAGAACGTGAGGATGTGCATCGTGACACTGATCCCCAGGTGGAATCCGACGCCCAGCACGACCGCCACCCGGCGCGTTCTCGGGATCCACAGACCGAGCGGCAACAGGAGCTCCAGCGCGACCGTGCCGATCGCCACCGGTGCGAGGTTTCTCGGCTCTCCGATCGCGGTCTGAAGCGACGCCATCGTCTCGGTCGACAGGAACGACGAGAGCCACCGCCAGAACGGCGTCGTGGGAAAGGACAGTCCGAAGAAGTACGAGAGTGTCTCGCCGCGGAAGTACGCCGGATGGATCTTGTGAAGCGCCGCGTACACGTAGATCACGGTGACCTGAAACGGAATGAGTCGGGCCACGATGCGAGGGGCGTCGCGGCCGAGGAGCGCGGTGAGTCGCCGCTCGCGCAGGACCCGCACGAGCGAGAATGCATCGGATGCCGGGGTGCACGCGAACAACGCCAGCAGCACCAGGAACACGTACGGGTGGTTTCGGAAGTTCAGCTGATCGGCGAAGAAGAGGTAGCCCTGCAGGCCCACGAGCACCACGGCCGAGACGCGGACGGCGACCCCCAGCGTGAAGGTGGCGATGAACGGGATCTGGAGCCAGTGGAGAAGACGGTACACGGGCTCGCTCACCAGTGGGAGCGCAACCGTGTACGGCAGGTGGAACCCGCCGGCGATCGCGAACCTCTGCTTCTCCAGCGACGTGGTCAGCTCGATGGCCAGCGCCACCCCGAAGAGCACGCGGAACACGCCGAGAGCCGTCGTCGGGGCGGGGGCGTACCAGAAGCGCTCCCAGGCGCTCCTCATTCGTCCCTCACGCCGTGGTTCGGTGCGGTGCACACGTCCGGCTCGTCCACCAGCACGGTGAGCTCGCCGCCGTCCTGGCGACACGCGACGCGGACGCTCACCGGCCCGAAGCGCCCATCCCGCCGGAGCTCGCGGCACAGCCAGGCGTGGAACACGGGAAGCACGTCGCGGTGGAGAACACGGTGTACCTGTCCGGTGCGGTGGAGGTAGGCGTCGAGGTCGATGCGCTCGGGCTCGTGTCCGGGCTCGGTGATGGCATACGTGATCTCACAGCCGTATTCGTGCGCGTACATGTTCCACGTGAAGTTGTCCCGCGAGTCGACCTTGCTCCCGAGCAGCGCGGGAATGGGGATGACGATCTGCAGGGCCACGTACGTCGCGACCAGGATCGATTTCCAAATCGGCATGGCGGGCGTCCTCGCTGGGTGGACACTAGCACTTTCTCCTGGAACAGCTTACACGGTTTTGTGCGGCGCGATCACTTGCACGTGCCGCACCCTCCGCCGTATCCTCGGACGCTCGAAATCCGATCACACTCGGCCGTCGTCCAACGTGAGTGGAGCGATCGATGAAGGTCCGAACCCGTTTCGCGCCCAGTCCCACCGGATATCTCCACATCGGGGGCGTCCGCACGGCACTGTTCAACTGGCTCTACGCGCGCCGCCACGGCGGCACGTTCGTGCTCCGGATCGACGACACCGACCAGGTGCGCAACGTGCAGGCCGCGCTTCAGCCAATCCTCGACGGCTTCCGCTGGCTCGGGATCGACTGGGACGAGGGCCCCGAGGTCGGGGGTGACCTCGGTCCGTACTTCCAGTCTCAGCGTTCGGATCGGTATCGGCGAGCGGTGGCGACGCTGCTGGAGCGCGGCGTCGCCTACCGCGACTACGCGACCACGGACGAGCTGGCCGCCGAACGCGATGCCGCGCAGCGCGCGAAGCGGAACTTCATCTACAGCCGGCGCTACATGGCCGAGACGGACGCCCAGTGCCGGTCCTTCGAGGCCGAGGGACGACACGGTGTCGTCCGGCTGAAGATGCCGCGCGAGGGTGCGTGCGTGGTCTCCGATCTCGTCCGCGGCGTCGTGGAGTTCGAGTGGGCGCGCGAGCAGGACCACGTGATCCAGCGGGCCGACGGGTCGTGCCTGTACCATCTGGCGAGTGTCGTGGACGACCACGAGATGGAGATCAGCCACGTGATCCGGGCCGAGGAGCACCTCTCGAACACGCCGCGCCAGATGTTCATCGCCGAGGGGCTGGGGATCGAGCCGCCCACGTTCGCGCATCTGCCGGTCGTGGCCGAGCCCGGATCGAAGAACAAGCTCAGCAAGCGCAAGATCGAGAAGTACCTCAAGCACGCCGACTTCGCGAAGCTCAACGCGCGCGGGGTCGCGATCGCGGAGGCGATCGGTCGCGACGTCACGTCCGAGTCGTTCAACCCGGTGCTGGTCGGCTTCTACGCGAGCACGGGGTTCCTGCCGGACGCCGTGGTCAACTACCTCCTTCTGCTGGGGTGGTCGCTCGACGACCGCACCGAGATCATGTCCCGCCGCGAGATGATCGAGAGCTTCTCGCTCGACCGGGTGAACAAGGCGGCGGCCAGCTTCGATCCGGCCAAGCTGCTCGCGTTCCAAGAGCGGTACATGGGGGCTCTCGACGTCGACATGCGGACCGAGCACGTCCTGCCGTTCCTGGTTCGCGGCGGGCTCCTGCCCGAGCCGGTGACCGACGAGGCGAGGGACAGGGTTCGCCGGGTGGTCGCGGCCGCCGACGATCGGATCAAGATCGCCGGTGACGTGCTCGAGTACGCGACGTTCTTCCAGCCCCCCGATGCCGTCGAGTACGACGAGGCCGCGCTCACCAAGCGGCTGCGGAAGCCGGAGGATGCGCCGAGGCTGCTCCGGGCGTTCCGGGATCGACTCGGCGGACTCGACGCGTTCGACCCCGACACGCTGGAACACGCGCTCACGGACTTCGTCGAGAGCGAGGGCATCGGGATCGGACGGATCATCCATGCGCTACGGGTGGCCACGACGGGCTCGGCCGTGGGGTTCGGCATGTACGAGGCGCTGGCCATCCTCGGCAAGGACCAGGTGCTGGCCCGAGTGGATCGCGCGCTCCGGCTCGCGAAGGGTCCCCGAAGAGGCGAGGCGGTGTCATGAGCGACTCCAGAACGACGAGGACCGAGGGCGCGCCCGGAACGCCTCCACACTTCATCCACCAGGCGATCGTCCGGCACAACCAGGAGGGACGCTTCGGCGGGAAGGTGCTGACGCGCTTTCCGCCCGAGCCCAACGGGTTTCTCCACATCGGGCATGCCAAGGCGATCGCGGTGAGCTTCACGGTGGCCGAACGCTTCGGCGGCAACACCAACCTGCGGTTAGACGACACCAACCCGCTGAAGGAGGACGACATGTTCGTCGAGGCGATCCAGCGGGACATTCGCTGGCTCGGCTTCGACTGGTGCGATCGTCTGTTCTTCGCCTCGGACTACTTCGAGACGCTGTACGAGTACGCGGTGCGCCTGATCGAGGCAGGCAAGGCCTTCGTGTGCGATCTCTCGGCCGCCGAGATCCGCGAGACCCGCGGCACGCTGACCGAGGCCGGACGGAACAGCCCGTATCGCGATCGGTCGATCGAGGAGAGCCTGGATCTGTTCGCACGCATGCGCCGGGGCGAGTTCCCCGACGGCACCCGCACGCTGCGTGCCAAGATCGACATGGCGGCCGGCAACCTCAACCTGCGCGACCCCGTGATGTACCGCATCTCTCACGCGCGGCATCATCGGACCGGGAACGCCTGGTGCATCTATCCCACGTACGACTGGGCGCACGGACAGTCGGACTCGATCGAGGGCATCACGCACTCGCTGTGCAGTCTCGAGTTCGAGGACCATCGCCCGCTCTACGACTGGTTTCTGGATCAGCTCGGCATCCACCACCCGCAGCAGATCGAGTTCGCGCGGCTGAACCTCAACTACACGGTCATGAGCAAGCGCATGCTGCGGCAGCTGGTCGAGGACGGGCACGTCGACGGCTGGGATGATCCCCGCATGCCCACGCTGGCCGGGATGCGACGCCGGGGCTACACTCCCGAGGCCATCCGGAACTTCTGCGAGATCATCGGTGTGGCCAAGCAGAACAGCACCGTCGACATCGCGCTGCTCGAGCACTGCGTCCGCGAGCACCTCAACCAGGTCGCCACACGTCTGATGGTGGTGCTGCGACCACTCAAGGTCGTGCTGACGAACTACCCCGAGGGACAGGTCGAAGAGCTCGACTGCATCAACAACCCCGAGGACCCCGTCGGGGGCGGCTCTCGCCGCGTGCCGTTCTCGCGCGAGCTCTACATCGAGAACGCCGACTTCCGCGAGGATCCGCCGAGGAAGTTCTTCCGCCTGGCCCCGGGTCGCGAGGTGAGGCTCCGCTACGCGTACTTCATCACCTGCGAGGAGGTCGTCAAGGACGCCGACGGCAACGTCGTCGAGCTTCGCTGCCGCTACGATCCGGCCACCCGCGGCGGCGACGCGCCCGATGGCCGGCGCGTCAAGGCCACGCTGCACTGGGTTTCCGCGCCGCACGCGGTCCCTTTGACGGTTCGGCTCTACGAGCGGCTGTTCTCGGTCGAGGATCCGACCGACGTGCCCGAAGGCGGGTCGTTCCTCGACCATCTCGATCCGGGCTCGGTCGAGACGCTGACCGGGTGCATGGGCGAGCCGGCCGTCGGCGAGGCCACGCCCGATGACCGCATCCAGTTCGAGCGTCAGGGCTACTTCGCGCTCGACACGAGACAGGACGCAGAGCCACCGGTCTGGCTGCGCACGGTGTCGCTCCGGGACAGCTGGGCGAAGATCGAGCGTGCGCTGAAGGGTGGGCAGGGAGGGGCATGAGCGAGACGTTGCCCGACCGCTCAGGCGAGCTCCTCCGGGTTCCGGCCCGGTTCCCCACGCGCGTGGTGAAGATCGGGGATCTCGCCATCGGTGGGGAATACCCGATCCTCGTGCAGTCGATGACGATCTCGGACACGATGCGCACCGACGACGTCGTGGCCGAGATCCGCGCGCTCGTCGACGCGGGGTGTCCGCTGGTGCGACTCACGGCGCCATCGAAGGCCGACGCCCAGAACATCCGCGAGATCCGGCGCCGACTCGATCGCGACGGTGTGCGCGTGCCGCTGGTTGCGGACATTCACTTCACGCCGAGCGCGGCGCTCGTGGCCGCGGAGATCGTGGAGAAGGTCCGCATCAACCCCGGCAACTACGCCGATCGGAAGAAGTTCGAGGTCTTCGAGATCTCCGACGCTGCGTACGCGTCCGAGCTCGCGCGCATCCGCGAGCGCGTCCTGCCCCTGGTGCGCCGTCTGAAGGACACCGGCGCCGCGCTCCGGATCGGCACGAACCACGGCTCGCTGTCCGACCGCATCCTCAACCGCTACGGCGACACGCCCGAGGGCATGGTCGAGTCGGCGCTCGAGTTCGTGCGCATCTGCGAGGACGAGTCGTATCACGACATCGTGCTCTCGATGAAGTCCTCGATCCCCAGCGTGATGATCGCCGCCTACCGCCTCCTGGTGCAGCGCATGTCGGCCGAGGGCATGAGCTACCCCATTCACCTGGGTGTGACCGAGGCCGGCGACGGGATCGAGGGGCGGATCAAGAGCGCAATCGGGATCGGCTCGCTGCTCGCGTCGGGCATCGGGGACACGATCCGCGTGTCGCTCACCGAGGATTCCCATCACGAGATTCCGGCCGCGCGGAACATCCTGGAGGCGATCGCGATCGAGCGCGATCGGGCCCTGGCGGATGGGGACCGGGAGGCCGAGTCGGCGGTGCACGCAGCCGGGGCCGCGCTCCCGAACCGTGTGGACCGGGCCGAGGTCGAGAGCTGGAGAACGCTCTCCACCCTCGCGTGGTCGACCCGGCGGCGGAGCGGCGTCTGGGACCTCCCCGGAGTCTCGATCGGGGGGACGCACCCGATCCGGATCGAGCGCCGCGTCCACACCGAGGTGCCCGGCGCATCGGATGCCGACGCGACCGCGCTCCTGGGTGCCGAGGCCGCGGCCGGCCGCCCGGCGGAGCTGATGTCGATCGTGCTCGATCCGGCGGCCTCATCGCCCGCGGAGGCGAACGACGCCGTTCGCCAAGCCCGCGAGGCGGCGCCCGGCGTTTCGGTGCTCGTCGAGTGCGCGACCCGACCCGACCCGGCCTGGATCGCGGCGCTCGCGTCCGGCGTCGACGCGGTCGGGCTTCACGCGGTGGACGCGAGCGACGTACTCATGGAGGCACTCTCGCCGCTGGGATGTCCGATCCGCTGGCGCCTGGCTACCGGCGTCGATCCGGCGCCGACCGTTCGGGAGATCCTCGGGCGGGCGGGCGGCCGATCCATGCCCACGGGCTTCGTGCTCACCCCGGGACCCGGATACGTGTCGCGGGGTCGCGCGCTCGGGGACGCACTCGCGGAGAGCGACGCGCTCGTGTTCCTGGAGGCGCCGGCCGACGGTGCGAGCCTCCCGGTCGCCGCGGGCACGCTGATCACCGAGGGGATCGGTGACGCGATCTGCCTGGTCACGCACCACCCCGACGGCCGGGTGCTGGTGGCCGCGCCGCCCTGGCCGGCCGGCGGAGTGCCCTGGACGCGCGATCCGGTGTCCGATGCCTACCGGCTTCTTCAGGCGTGTCGGGTCCGGCTCACGCGCGCCGAGTTCATTGCCTGTCCATCCTGCGGGCGCACGCAGTTCGATCTGCAGGCGACCACGGCGAGGATCCGCCGGCGAACCCAGCATCTCGAGGGCGTGAAGATCGCCATCATGGGATGCATCGTGAACGGACCGGGCGAGATGGCCGACGCCGATTTTGGCTACGTGGGCAGCGGTCGCGGTCGGGTGGACCTGTACGTCGGAAAGGAACGCGTGGCGAGGAACATCCCCGCTGACGAGGCCGAGGATCGACTCGTCGACCTGCTCGACGCGCACGGCGCATGGGTATCGCCGCCGGAGCCGGACGGCGGCGCCGAGGCGCCCGTGTGAGTCTAGCCCGTGCCCTTCGGGGCGAAGTCGGCCAGCGCGTCGGCCTCGCTGGCATGCACCTCGAAGATCGCGATCAGCCCGGTCACGAGCAGCACCTTCTTGACGCGCTCGCTGGCGTTGACCAGCCGCAGTCGGCCCTGGTTGTTCTTGAGCGTGGTGTAGACGCGGGTCAGGATGCCGATGCCTCCCGAGCTCATCCAGGGAACACCGGCGAGGTCGGCCAGGATGTGGTGGTGCCCGCTCGAGATGGCGTCCGCGACGGCGGCGGTGATCTGATCGGACTCGGGACCGCCCAGCATCTCGCCCTCGAGGCGCAAGATGACGACGCCGTCGGCGGTCAGTTCGCGTGTGATCTCCATCTCGTTCCCTCCGGTCGGCCGTCCGTGAGGCATCCATCGACTCCTCGCGCAGTGTGCTACGAGTTCGGATCGGGTGCAAGGCTCGGTGGTCGCTCCGGGGAGCGGTGCTTGTCTCCGACGTCCGGGAGTTCCTATACTGCAGACGCTCACCGTCGCCGATCCGCCGCGCCCGAGCGCGGCCTTCCCGATGCACGCGCGAGGCCGTGAATGAGACCAGACGATCTGGACTTCGACACGCTGCGGTCCCAGATCATCGGCGTGGATTCCACGTTCTGGACGCCGTTCGGCGAGCGCATGCTGATCTACTGCGACTACACCGCTAGCGGACGCTGTCTTCACTTCATCGAACGCTACCTGATGAACCTCCAGCGCCGGTACGCCAACACGCACACCGAGGACGACGTCACCGGGCGTAGCATGACGCGCCTGCTCCACGATGCCGAGCACTCGATCAAGCGCTCGCTCAACGCGGGGCCGGGGGGGCGCATCATCGCCTGCGGGACCGGGGCCACCGCGGCCATCGACAAGCTCCAGCAGATGCTCGGCGTGGCGATCCCGCCGGCGACGCGCGCGCGGTTGCTCGACGTCGCGACCGAGACCTTCGGGCCGGAGGGCGGCGCGCGGTTTCGGGACGCAGTCGGGACGCGACAGCCCGTCGTCTTCGTGGGGCCTTACGAGCACCACTCCAACGAGGTCACCTGGCGCGAGGGGCTGGCCACGGTCGTCGAGGTCCGGCTCACGCACGACGGCTCGGTGTGCCTCGATCATCTGGAGGCGCAGCTGACCGATGCCGCGTACCGGGGTCGCCCGAAGATCGGCTCGTTCAGCGCCGCCTCCAACGTGACCGGCATGGTGACGCCCGTGCACGAGGTGGCCCGCAGCCTCCATCGCCATGGTGCGATCGCGTGCTTCGACTACGCGGCGAGCGGTCCCTACGTGAAGATCGACATGAACCCCGCCGACGACCCCGAGGCGTCGCTGGACGCGGTGTTCATCTCGCCGCACAAGTTCCTGGGGGGGCCGGGCTCGTCGGGGATCCTCGTGTTCAACGAGCGTCTCTACCACCGTGAGCTGCCCCCGACCGTCGGTGGGGGCGGCACCGTCGACTACGTCGGATACGACACGCACGATTTCATCGACGACATCGAGGAGCGTGAGAAGGCGGGCACGCCCGGAGTGCTCCAGCTCCTGAAGGCGTCGCTCGCCTTCCAGGTGAAGGACGCGATCGGCGTGGAGCGCATCGATCGGCGCGAGCGCGAGCTCATGCGTCGAGCGATGGCGGGCTGGTCGTCTCACGACCACATCGAGATCCTGGGCAACCCGGACGCGTCGCGCCGTGTGGCCATCGTCAGCTTCAACGTGACCGCGCCCGACGGGTCGTACCTTCATCCGAAGTTCGTGACCACGCTCGCCAACGACCTCTTCGGCGTCCAGTCCCGCGCGGGCTGCTCGTGCGCGGGACCGTACGGGCACCGCCTCCTGCACATCGACCGGCCGACCTCGGATCGGTATCGCCGGTGGATTCGCAAGGGATACCAGGGCATCAAGCCCGGCTGGTGCCGCATCGGGTTTCACTACGTCATGGACGACGCCGAGGCCGACTTCGTCATCGATGCGGTCCGGTTCATCGCCGATCACGGGCATCTGTTCCTGCCGCTGTACGACTTCGACGTCGCCACCGGCGCCTGGAACCATCGCGAGCCGCAGCCGGACGATCACGCGTTCTCGCTCGAGCGCGCGCTGAGCGCAGCGGAGACCACGGTCACGGCGCGGGCGCTGCCCGAGCGTGAGGCTGACTACTCCCGGTATCTGGCAGAGGCTCACGCCTGGGCCTCGCGACTGGGTGGCCAGGCCGAAGGGGCGACCACGCGGCTCGACGGAGAGGTCGGCGAGCTCCAGTACTTCCGGCTGCCCAGCTGCTCGTGCGTCCGCAAGCATCCCGTCTGAACCGCGCTTTTCCGGTACTCGCGTTGACCGTGCGCACCCCGACTGTGACAATACCCGCCGTCCGGGCGCCGGGGCGCTCGCTGAAACAGGAGTGAATGTCGATGAAGAAGGTGGTGCGCGACGCGCACGAAGCGCTCGAGCGATCGGGCATGGGGGACGGTGCCGTCGTCATGGCGGGCGGGTTCGGGCTCTGCGGCATCCCCGAGAACGCGATCTCGGCGATCCGTGACGAGGGCTGGAAGAACCTCACGATCATCAGCAACAACTGCGGCGTGGACGACTTCGGTCTCGGTCTTCTCTTGCAGACGCGGCAGATCAAGAAGATGGTCTCCAGCTACGTCGGCGAGAACGCGGAGTTCGAGCGCCAGTTCCTCGCGGGGGAGCTCGAGGTCGATCTGGTGCCGCAGGGGACGCTGGCCGAGCGGTGTCGGGCGGCCGCGGCCGGGATACCCGGGTTCTTCACGCCGACCGGCGTGGGAACCGTGGTGGCCGAGGGAAAGGAGCACCGCGAGTTCGGTGGGCGCACGTACATCCTCGAGGAGGCGCTCCACGCCGAGTTCGCCGTCGTCAAGGCGTACGCCGGGGATCACTCGGGCAACCTCGTCTACCGCAAGACCGCGCGCAACTTCAACCCGATGATGGCCCAGGCGGCCACGATCACGATCGCCGAGGTCGAGACGCTCGTTCCCACGGGCGAGATCGATCCCGATCACGTTCACACGCCCGGCGTCTACGTCGACTTCATCTTCCAGGGTACGAACTATGAAAAGCGTATCGAGCAGAGAACGAATCGTCCTGCGGGCAGCTAGAGAGCTGAAGGACGGGTTCTACGTCAACCTCGGCATCGGCATGCCGACGCTCGTCGCGAATCACATTCCCGAGGGCGTCGAGATCGTGCTGGAATCGGAGAATGGGCTCCTCGGCATCGGCCCCTTTCCGTTCGAGGGGGAAGAAGATGCCGATCTGATCAACGCCGGCAAGCAGACCATCACCGAGGTTCCCGGCTCGTCTTACTTCTCGTCGAGCGAGAGCTTCGAGATGATCCGGGGCGGCCACGTCGACCTCACGATCATGGGAGGGATGGAGGTCAGCCAGGCCGGCGATCTGGCCAACTGGATGATTCCCGGAAAGATGGTCAAGGGCATGGGCGGCGGGATGGACCTCGTGGCGAGCGCGAAGAAGGTCGTCATCATCATGACGCACACCAACAAGGTGGGTGAGTCGAAGGTCCTCCGCGAGTGCCGGCTTCCCCTGACCGGCGTCGGCTGCGTCAACCGGCTGATCACCGATCACGCGGTGTTCGACTTCGAGGACGGTCGGATGATCCTGCGCGAGCTGGCGCCCGGTACCACGCTGGACGCGCTGCGCGAGATCACAGAGGCGTCGTTCACGGTGCCGGACGACGTGATCGAGATGCCGATCTGATCCACCGACCCGCACAGATGTCGACGTATCCCGCCGCCCGGTGCCCCACGCCGTGCGGCGGGGTCTTTGCGTCGCCCGCGCGGGTCCGGAGAGGCGACGGGCGACGAGGACGGCATGGGGTCGGCTCACGCGGCCCCTGTCTCCCAAAAAGTCCCTGGTTGACGCAGGCGACTCGGCGCTAGAATCGGCCATGATGCGCGAGCCACCTCGGCCTGGGAGCTGAATCGTGCCGACCAGAATGCTGACCGTTCTCCTCGCCGTGTCGTTGCTTCCCACCTCGGCTTCCGCCGATCTCGTTCGGGAGCTGGATCCGAGCCCGCCAGTACGGACCGATCGCGACGCATTCGGATGCGAGGGCGACATTCGCTGGGAGAGCCCGGTCAGCGCCGGGACGATCGCGTCCCAGTACGACGTTTGCTATCCATTCGATGCCGAGGCGGCCGCCTCCTTCGTCGGCGATGGTGGTGACGTGGTCGGTTTCGGATGGTGGGGAGCCGAGCAGGCGGGCGTCGCCCCGGGGGCGTTTCGCTTCACGATCTACGCGTCCGCAGCCGACGGAGACGTCGAGGTTCCAGGAGAGATGCTCTTCACCGAGACCACGAGCGACGTCACGAGGACGCCGGGGTCGACGGCGTCCTACTGCGCGAACCTCGCCGACGTCTTCTCCACGCTCGCCGGGGAGACGTACTGGCTCGTCGTTCAGGCCGTGAGCTGCTTCGAGGAGGATGGACAGTGGTTCCGGCGCTACTCCACCGAATGTACGTGGGGAACGTACCTCCGCGCGGAGGCCTTCGGGACACCCGACTGGGAGCTCGTCAACCCGCACGACGCGGCCTTCGTCGTCTACTACGCGACGGACCCCGTGCCGCTGACGACGCCGAGAGCGAGTGTCCACACACGCCGCGTGACCGGCGGCGACACCCACGCGCGCGCGCTCGGTGTGGCGTGTGACGAGGGAGTCCTCGTCTGGGAGCAGCTGCCGTCACTCACCGACGGCATGTCCAGTCAGGACGACGTCTGCTATCCGTTCACGTCCGAGGTGGCGGATGGCTTCGTCGGCATATCGGGGCAGATCGTCGCAGTCGAGTGGTGGGGGGGGTTCTGGAACGGCTCGCCGGTTCCGATCGATCAGTTCCGGATCCGGCTGTATCAGCCCGACGGTGAGTGTCCCGGCGCGCCCCTCGCCGATGTTCTGATCGACACCTACGATGCCGCCGAGGTGGAGCCCGGGAGCACGTACTACCACTACTGTGCATCGCTTCCGACCCCGCTCGTCACGGGGGCGGTTCCCTACGACATCAGCATCCAGGCCGTCCACTGCTTCCCGCCTCAATGGGGCTGGGTCACCTCGCCGCTCACGCCCGGACAGTGTGGCGTGGAAGGCGAGGCGTGTTTCCGTTCGGTGTTCTTCGACTTCGAGGAGTGGACCCCGAGCGGCTTCGTGTTCGGGGTCTCGTACGATGCCGCGTTCTCGCTCTACTACGACGAGGATCCCATCGCGGTGGGCGACGTCGGCACGACTCCCGACGTCGAGGTCGCTGGCCCGAGGCCCAACCCCGCGCGGATCGGCTCGCGAGTCGCCATCGACGTGGAGGGCGTCCACGGGCTCGTCGACGCGTCGATCTACGATGCGGCCGGTCGGGCCATCCGACGACTGGCGCCGGTTCGGGTGGTCGACGGCGGCGCGGTGCTCACCTGGGATCTCACGTCGCGCTCGGGTGAGCCGGTCCCGGTTGGCGTTTACGTCGTGCGGATCGGCGGCGCGGGAGCCGTCTCCGCTCGGCGGCTGATCGTCCTTCGGTGATCTGAGGCGACCCCGTCCACGAGCCGGATGGAGAGCCCGCGCCGCCTGCGGGCGCGGGCCGACGCCACGCTAGCGGACCGTGTAGCGAATCGAGTGGGAGATCGACGCCAGCGGAACCCCGTCCGCCTCGGCGTAGCCGCTCACCGGCAAGTAGTTGAGCGGCTGCCCGTGCATACCGGGCAGCACGACGTCCCGACCGGTCGAGAACGTGACGCGGTCGGCACCGAGGTTTCCGTAATAGAACCCCGCACGCTCGGGGTGCTTGTCGGCCTCCGAGATGTCGACGGGAACCCACGCACCATCCGTGTGGAACCACGCCCAGCAGTGATAGCCGCTCGTGTGGCCGGGCTCGGGGCCCGGCTCGATCGTGATCCCCATGTCGAACCTGGCCGGGATGCCGTTCGCTCGCGCCAGCGAGATGAACAGCGAGTGGAAGTCGGTGCAGTTCCCGAGCCCGACGTCGCAGGCGCGCTCGGTGTCTCCGCGTCCCCAGCCCGGGGCAGATTTGTCGTAGCGCATGTGGTCGAGCACGTAGCCATAGAGGGCACGGGGCTCGGCGCCGACCGAGTCGGCCAGTGCGCGCACCCGGTCGCTGAGCGTCACGAGCGCCTCCTGGCGAAGGTACAGCTCGTGCTCGCGAGGCTCGAGCTCCTGCGGCACCGGCGCCCGGACCGACGATCGGTGGATCCGGGCCGAGAGCGCGATCTCGATCGCGGGCGGCGGATCGGTCGCGGTCAGTCGAGCCACCCGATTGCCGAAGTCTCTGTCGTACAACATGTTCCAAGGATGATCGCAGGTAATCTGGAGGTTCGTGACGTGCTGCTCGGGCCGGACCTGGGGAAGCGCGACCCAGATCACGGCCTCGGAGGTCTTCTCGGGGATGTCGGAGACGGTCACGGTCCACTCGAGATGGATGCGTTGCAGGCCGGGAACGTCGTCGGCGAGCGTGGCCGGAACCGGAGCCGCGGGAGATGCGTCGACGATGGGGGTCGCTACCGCGACGAGCCCTGCCGCGACGAGGACGAGGCCTGCT
Source organism: Candidatus Eiseniibacteriota bacterium (assembly GCA_965224245.1). Lineage (GTDB taxonomy): Bacteria > Eisenbacteria > RBG-16-71-46 > CAZAMP01 > CAZAMP01 > CBDCYW01. The sequence continues at coordinate 1,233,872 of OZ245046.1, forward strand.
CTCCCGTGGACCCCGCGAGCCACTCGCGGCCGTTCGTCGATCTTCGTGTCGGTCATGTAGCCTGCCCCTGGGACGTTCGGGTGCAAATCCAGTCGACTCGACAGTCGAACCCCGCCGCCGGCCCCGAGGTTTCCCGCCACCGCGGCCGCTCGGGAGTGCTGGCGACCGCCGGCCTAGTCGGCCTCCAGGAACGGGTATCGGTAGTCGGTGGGCGGAACGAACGTCTCCTTGATCGTCCTCGGTGAGACCCACCTGATGAGATTCAGGTGGCTCCCCGCCTTGTCGTTCGTCCCGGATGCCCGGGCGCCCCCGAACGGCTGCTGGCCCACGACGGCTCCGGTCGGCTTGTCGTTGACGTAGAAGTTGCCCGCCGCGTTCACGAGCGCCTCGCGCGCCTCGATGATCGCCCGGCGATCGCGGGCGAACACCGCACCGGTGAGCGCGTAGGGGCTCGTGGTGTCGACGAGCTCGAGCGTCTTCGACCAGTCGCGCGTGGCGTAGACGTACACCGTCAGCACGGGTCCGAAGATCTCCTCCTCCATGAGCTTGAACCGGGGATCCTCGGCCAGGACCACGGTGGGCTCGATGAAGTAGCCCATCGAGTCATCGGATCCACCGCCGAACAGGATCTCGGCCTTGCGAGAGCGCTTCGCGAAGTCGATGTACCTGGTGATGCTCGAGAACGCGGCCCGATCGATGACCGCGTTCACGAAGTTCGTGAAGTCGCGGGGATCGCCCATCGTGATCTCGGCGAGCATGCGGCGCATCTGCTTCTGGACCTTCGGCCACAGGCTCTTGGGAACGTAGGCGCGACTGGCCGCCGAGCACTTCTGGCCCTGGTACTCGAACGCACCGCGCACGAGCGCGGTGGCCAGGGCGTCGGGATCGGCCGAGGCATGGGCCACGACGAAGTCCTTGCCGCCGGTCTCGCCGACAATCCGCGGATACGACTCGTATGAGGCGATGTTCCCGCCGATCGTCTGCCACATCGACTGGAAGACGCCCGTGGAGCCGGTGAAGTGCACACCGGCCAGCTTCGGGTGGGCCAGCACGAGCGGCCCGACCGCGCGGCCGGATCCGGGCACGAAGTTGATGACGCCGTCGGGCACGCCGGCTTCCCGGAAGAGCTCCATCAGGTAGTGGGCGCTGTAGAGCGCGCTGGAGGCCGGCTTCCACACGACGGTGTTACCCATCATCGCCGGCGCGGTGGGGAGGTTTCCCGCGATCGACGTGAAGTTGAACGGGGTGACCGCGAACACGAAGCCCTCCAGCGGGCGGTGCTCGAGCTGGTTCCAGGTTCCCTGCGGGCTGTAGGGAGGCTGCTCGGCGTAGATCGACTCCATGTACGACGTGTTGAAGTTCAGGAAATCGACGAGCTCGGCGGCAGCGTCGATCTCGGCCTGGAAGACGTTCTTGCTCTGACCGAGCATCGTGGCTGCGTTGATCCGATCGCGCCAGGGACCGGAGAGCAGCTCGGCCGCCCGCCGGAAGATCGCCGCGCGTTCCTGCCACGGCATGCGGGCCCAGTCGTGGCGGGCGGCCAGCGCCGCGTCGATGGCCTGCCGGACCTCCTTCTCGCCGGCCTGGTGACACTCGCCGAGCACGTGCCGGTGGTCGTGAGGCATGGCCAGCGTGGTGAGCTTGCCGGTCCTCACGGGCTTGCCACCGATGAGGAGGGGGGCCTCGATCCGCTCGGCCGCCATCGCGTCGAGGGTCCGCGACAGCGAGACGCGCTCGTGGCTGCCCGGCCGGTACTCGAGCACCGGCTCGTTGACCGGCTCCGGAAGCGTGAAAATGCCGTGCGACATGGTGTGGTCTCCCTGAGGCTGGCCCGCTGCACGAGCCGAAGGTGGCCGTTCGACGCCGGGTCGGCGTCAAGGTGTCGCTCGCCGGTCTAGGCCGATGCGGCCACCGGGAACGCGCACGTGGAATCATGCAGAAATGGCGCGGGGTTGCAAGTCGGCCCGGGGCCGCCCTGTGCAGGCGCGGGCATTCGCCTTTCGCCGGGCCCGGTACACGGGTATCATCGCGCGCTTCTCGGGGGCGGCGCGGACGACCGGTCAACCGACCGAACGATGGTCGGCGGTGCGCACCGAACCTGATCAACGAAACTCGCGCGCGACGCGTTCACGGGACGACATGATGAGCGAGCGTTGGGAGAAACCCGTCGACATCGCGGTCGCGACCGGGCTGACGCTGGTCGCTCTGATCGTGTACTGCCTCACGCTGACGCCGACGGTCGCGTTCTGGGACTCCGGTGAGTTCATCGCGACGTCGTACGTGCTGGGCATCCCGCACCCCCCCGGCACTCCGCTCTACGTGCTGATCGGGAGAGTCTTCACGCTCCTTCCGGTGGCGCTTTCGGTGGCGGCGAAGGTGAACCTCCTCAGCGCCGTCACGTCCGCGCTCGCGGTGGGGCTATCGTACCTGACAACCGCACGCATTCTGGCTCACTGTGGGGAGAGCTTCGGCACACCGGGCTGGCCGCCCCGTCCCACGTGGATCGCGCGGGTCGGCGCGGGGGTGGGCGCGGGGCTGATGGCATTCTCCGACTCCTACTGGACCAACGCGATCGAGAGCGAGGTCTACGCCCTGTCGTCGCTGGTGATGGTGGGAGCGGTGTACGTCATGCTCAAATGGCGTGACATGCGTCACCAGGGCGAGCCCTACTCGGCGCACGCGACGAAGCTCGTGGTCCTCGTGTTCTACGCACTGGCGCTCTCCATCGCCTTCCACATGGGCGCCTTCATGGTCTTCCTGCCGCTGGTGCTGTTCTTCCTGTCGGACTTCTATCCGTCACTCTCCCATCGAGACTTCGTGGTGTCGGCGACGCTGCTGGTGGTCCTCTCGTTCTTCCTGGGGCTCGACGGAGTCCGACTGGCGATCTCCGGCGTGATCGTGGCGGTGCTGCTGCTCCTGAACTACCGGATTGCCGGAGGCCGCAACGTGGCGGCCATCGCGGTGGCCCTCGGGCTCATGGTGCTCTGGGTCCTGATGATGCGCGAGATGGGTGGCGCGATGGGCTCGGTGGTCGGTCTGGTACTGGCCGCCGCCGTGTTCTGGGCGGCCCAGCAGCGCCTGGTGCGCAACAACCTCGGCTTCTGGATCGCGGTGGTGTTCGTGCTGGGGCTGAGCGTGCACCTGTACCTGCCCATTCGTGCAGCCCTCGACCCCCCGATCAACGAGGCCGATCCGTCCACGCTCGACAACTTCCTGAAGGTGCTCAGTCGCGATCAGTACAAGCCGGTCGATCCCTGGCACTTCCGGGCGAGCCTGGCCACGAAGTTCGACAGGCACTTCTGGCAGTACTGGAAGCCCCAGTACGAGCTGGGCATCCGGATCTTCGATCGCAATCTCCTGGCCGGGCTCCCGTTCGTCCTGGGGGCGCTCGGGGCCGCACTCAACTTCGTGCGGTCGCGCCGCACGTTCCTGCTGATGGGCTTCATCATCCTGGTGACGTCGATCGGTCTCATCTGGCACCTGAACTTCGCGGAGTACGAGGTGCGCAGCCGCGACTACTTCTTCGTGGCGCTCTTTCATTTCTTCACCATCTGGATCGGGATCGGCGTGGCCGGCCTCCTGTACCTGGTCAAGACCTCGATCGGCAGGCCCGGGGCGGCCCGCATCGGGGTGATCGGGGCGGCCGCCCTGCTCGCACTCTTGCCCATCGCCGAGCTGCGCGCGATGTGGTTCAGCCACGATCGGTCCGACTTCTACATCGCTCGCGACTACGCGTACAACATCCTCCAGCCGCTGGAGCGGGACGCGATCATCTTCACCAACGGCGACAACGACACGTTTCCGCTCTGGTACCTGCAGGAGGTCGAGGGCATCCGCAAGGACGTCCGCGTCGCGTGCCTGAGCTTGTTGAACACCGACTGGTACATTCAGCAGTGCCGGGATCAGGATCCCAAGGTGCCGATCTCCTGGACCGACGCCCAGATCTCGCAGCTGTATCCGTTCATCACCGCCGACTACGATACCGTCCTCATCAAGGACATCGCGGTCAACGAGATCGTCCGGTCCAACCGCTGGCAGCGCCCGCTCTACATCGCGGTATCCGTCCCCGACCTGATGGGCTTCGACGAGCGCGACCAGGTTCAGATGGAGGGGCTGGTGTGGCGCCTCACCCCTCAGCCCGTGGCCGAGAACGTCGACGTCGAGATCCTTCGCCGGAACCTGGACGAGGTCTTCGAGTGGGATGGCCTCCTGACCGCCGATGGCAAGCTGGACTCGACCGTCTATCGCGACGAGAACACCAGCCGGCTCTGCCAGAACTACGCCGCCGCGTTCGTGCGGCTCGGCGAGGCGTACGACCGGGAGGCCCGGCGCCTGCGACAGAGTGGCGACGTGGAAGGCTACCGGCGCGCATCGCAGGACGCGATCGATCGGCTGATGACGGCCCATCAGTTCTACTCGTCACCGATCACGCTGGCCGCCCTGGCCGCGGCCACGGTGTACTACCAGCTCGGTGAGGATGCCGTGGCCGACTCGATGTGGACGTCGATGATCGACGCATACTTCGAGGACCCCTCGCGCGATCGCAACGGTCTCATCGTCGAGCTGCTCTGGCGCCGCGGGTCGCTCCGACTCGAGAACCAGATGACGCAGGCGGCCATGGAGGACTTCACGACGCTCGCCGCGCTCGTTCCCGAGCTCTGGGAAGCGTGGGAGGGGCAGGCAAACTGCTACCTCGCGCTGGGCCAGCCGGAACGAGCGCTGGAGATCGTGAGGGCGTTCGTGGGCCGCCAGCCCAATCATCCCGCTGCGCGCGCGTACCTCGACACACTCCAGGCGCGTCTCGGGGAGCCGTGATCGGAGGCACGGCGCGTTCGGATCGCGACGGGCCTCCGCCCGGGCGGGGATCAGTCCAGGAAGACCAGCCGTCGCGTCGCGTCGTGGGTGCCCGCGCGCCAGGTCAGGAAGTAGACGCCCGCCGGTAGGTGTGCACCCCGCGCGTCGCGGCGATCCCACTGGATCTCGTAGCGTCCGGCGGCCTGCCGGGCGTCCACGAGCCGCGCGACCTCGCGTCCGCCGACGTCGTAGAGCGAGAGGCGAACCGGCGCCGGCTCCGGCAGGTCGTAGGCGATGAGCGTCCAGCCGCGGGCCGGGTTGGGTCCGGCCCGACGGAGCGCGAATACCGTCGGCAACGGTAGCTCGTCCACGCCGACCACGCCCCCGATCGAGCTGGCGTCACTCTCGTTCCCGGAAAAGTCGCTCGTCGTGACATGGTAGAACGCGAAGCTGGTCCCGGTGATGTCGAACAGAGGCTCGCTCGTCTGACCGAGCAGGGTCGCCTCCGGATCCAGCTCCTCGCTCTCCGAGCCGTAGATCGTGTACGTGTCGAAGTCCGCCTCGGACGCCGCTTCCCACTCGAGGAGGACCGGCGTGGTGAACGCGAGCCCGGCCGGCGGGTCCGGCGCGAGGTTGTCGACCGAGTACCCGCTGTCGGGCGGAGAGTCGAAGAAGGTCAGCGGATCGTCGGTCGTCGCTCGCACGAAGAAGACCGAGAAACACTGACCGTCGGCGATCGTGGAGTCACAGAGTGTCGGCGCCACGGTCTGGTAGATGGCCTCGCCGTGCGCGGGTACCGTCGAGACGTAGTCCCAGCCCTCGAGCCGCGCGCCTTTGCGGAAGAGATCCTGACGCCGATAGAGCTCGTACCCCAGCACGTCCACGCCGTCGTCGGGGGCGTCGTAGAACGAGCGCTGCCACTTGAGACGGATCTGCCGTCCCTGGTCGTTGTCGACGTCCTCCAGCGACAGTAGCAGCGGCAGTGCATCGGCCAGTCCGAACGCACCGATCAGGCCGCAGGACGCTCCCGATGGGTGGTTGCCCGGCAGGCACGGGGAGCTTCCGAGGAGGTGGAAGTCGCCGGCGGCAGCGTTGATGAACTCGGGATCGAGCGAGAAGTTGCCTCCCAGATCTGCGCCGCAGAGTGCGTCCCCACCGGCGTTGCCGTACACGTCACAGCATGAGATCTGCGGCTCGTCGACCACGTCGCTGCACGAGATCGCATCGCCGATCGTGGCGAAGCTGAGGATGGACTGGGACAGCACGGGGTCCGAGTCGCCGACCGCGCGCACGTGCGCACCGGTGCCCGCGCGGTTCGCGTAGAACGTGCATCCCTGAAACGCGAGATGGGATTGGTTGAAGCACAGCACGCCGCCGCCCTGAGCGTCGGCGGCGTTGGTGTCGAAGACGCAGGCGTCGAACGTCGTGCCCGAGCCACCCTGAGACGCACCGCGCGCGTAGACTCCGCCGCCGTAGAAGGCCGAGTTACCCGAGAACGTGCACGCGGTGAAGGCCTGTGACGCAGCCTCCGTCGCACCCTCTCCGAAGATGTAGGTGCCGCCGCCGAGCCCGACGCCGGCGTCGTTGCCGGAGATGGTCACGCTGTCGGCGTCCAGCGTCGAGAAGACCAGGTAGAGCCCACCACCGCGAGCCGTGGCCACGTTCGTGTCCACGGCGTCGCGCAGGAGCGAGAGCGAGCTGGAGAACGACGCGATGGCGCCGCCGTATCGGTCGGCGGTGTTGCCGTCGAAGCGGTTGTCCTCGAGCGTGGGAGAAGCACCGGACGACAGGTACGCACCGCCGCCGTCCCGGGTGGCGGCGTTCTCGTAGAAGCGGCTGCTGCGGACGATCGGGTTCCCGCCGTCGACGCGCATTCCCGCGCCGTCGACGGCTGCGCCGCCGGTGAACGCGAACCCGACCACGACGCCGGTGGAGTCGACGCCCGACAGGTCCAGACAGCGTCCCTGACCCTCGGCATCCACGGTGGTCAGCGCGGAACCGGACGTCGAGTGGAGAAGGACACCGGACTTCATGGTCAACATGCTGGGGCCAGAGGATGACTGCGAGGTCCACGTGTACGACCCGGCCTCGACGAGGACATCGTCGCCCGCGCGCGCCGAGTCGATCGCCGCCTGGATGGTGGGGGCGTCACCGAGACCGTCGTCGGTCACGAACCACGTCCGGGGGACGATGACGTCGCATCCCTGACCGAGTGCTCCGATCACACCGCAGCTCTCGCCGGCGGGGTGATTGCCGGGAAGGCACGGCGAGTTCTCGGCCAGAGAGAGATCGTTCGCCGGCGCATCGCAGAAGAGCGGGTCCGCGCTGAAGTTGGAGCTGAGGGTGTCCTGCAGCGCGATGCAGTCGACCCAGTCGCCGCCCAGGTTTCCGAACACGTTGGAGCACGCCAGGGTCGGTTCGCTCGTGCCCGAGCATGCAACGGCGCCGCCGGCAGTGTTCTCGGCGATCAGCGTGCTGGAGAGCGTCGGTGAAGAGTCCTGACCGTGAATGGCGCCACCGCTCGGCGCCGCGTTTCCGTAGAACGTGCAGGACTCGATCACGACGTCGGAACTCTGGGCGCAAGCCAGCGCGCCGCCGGAGACCTCGGCGGTGTTGCCGTGGAACACCAGGCGACGCAGCGTCGGCGTCGAGGTCGTGTCGGCCAGGATCGCACCGCCGGAGCTGGTCGTGTAACCCCCCGTCAGAGTCACGTTCGCGATGAGCGTGGCGCTCGTCTCGCCGGAGTGGAAGGTGAACACCCGATGCGGATCACCCGAGGATCCCTGCGCGTCGATCACCACCGACGCCGCATCGCCGCTGGCGCCGACGATGACCAGGTCCTTGCCACCGAGGTCGAGATCCCGGTTGCCGGCGCCGACGAACGTGCCGTCGCCCAGCGAGAGGGTGTCGCCGGCCAGCGCGGCATCGATGCCCGCCTGGAGCGTCGGGAAGTCCCCCAGCCCATCAGGGGTGATCACGAAGACCTGCTGGTCCGCCGCACACCCGACGCCCAGCGCGCCGACGTCCCCGCCGCAGCTCGCACCGCCCGGGTGGCTGCCGTCCACGCACGGGGAGTTGGCGGCGAGCGTGTAGTCCCCGGCACCGGCGTCACAGAACCGCGGATCGGCGGAGAAGTTGTCGTCGATCGCGTCGTCACCGGCCAGGCAGCCCACCCAGTCCCCGGCCGCGTTGCCGAACACGTCCGAGCAGGAGAGGCTCACGTCCCCGGTGCCCGCGCACCCCACGGGCTCGCCGGTGAGGTTACCGGCGATCAGTACCCGGGTACCCGACGGCACCGCATCGGTGGCCATGATCGCCGCCCCCACGGGAGCGTCGTTCTCGACGAACGTGCACGCCTCGAGCGTCAGGTCCGAGCCCATCGCGGCCGACAGCGCACCGCCGGAGACCTCGGCGGTGTTGCCGTGGAACACCAACCGGCGCAGCGTCGGCGTCGAGGTCGTGTCGGCCAGGATCGCCCCCCCGGAGGCCGTCGTGTAGCCGCCGGTGAGCGTGAGGCTCTCGATGACGGTCGCGCTCGTCTCACCCGAGTGGAAGGTGAACACCCGGTGCGGATCACCCGACGATCCCTGGGCGTCGATCACCACCGACGCGGGATCGCCGCTGGCGCCGACGATGACCAGGTCCTTGCCACCGAGGTCGAGATCGCGGTTGCCGGCGCCGACGAACGTGCCGTCGCCCAGCGAGAGGGTGTCGCCGGCGAGCGCAGCATCGATGCCCGCCTGGAGGGTCGGGAAGTCCCCCAGCCCATCAGGGGTGATCACGAAGACCTGCTGGTCCGCGGCACAGCCGACGCCCAGCGCGCCGACGTCCCCGCCGCAGCTCGCACCGCCCGGGTGGCTGCCGTCCACGCACGGGGAGTTGGCGGCGAGCGTGTAGTCCCCGGCACCGGCATCGCAGAACCGCGGGTCGGCGGAGAAGTTGTCGTCGATCGCGTCGTCACCGGCCAGGCAGCCCACCCAGTCCCCGGCCGCATTGCCGAACACGTCCGAGCAGGAGAGGCTCACGTCCCCGGTGCCCGCGCACCCCACGGGCTCGCCGGTGAGGTTACCGGCGATCAACACCCGGGTACCCGACGGCACCGCATCGGTGGCCATGATCGCCGCACCCACGGGAGCGTCGTTGTCGACGAACGTACACGCCTCGAGCGTCAGGTCCGAGCCCATCGCGGCCGACAGCGCACCGCCGGAGACCTCGGCCGTGTTGCCATGGAACACCAGGCGACGCAGCGTCGGCGTCGAGGTGGTGTCGGCCAGGATCGCGCCGCCGGAGGCCGTCGTGTAGCCGCCGGTGAGCGTGAGGCTCTCGATGACGGTCGCGCTCGTCTCACCCGAGTGGAAGGTGAACGCCCGGTGCGGATCACCCGACGATCCCTGGGCGTCGATCACCACCGACGCGGGATCGCCGCTGGCGCCGACGATGACCAGGTCCTTGCCGCCGAGGTCGAGATCGCGGTTGCCGGCGCCGACGAACGTGCCGTCACCCAGCGAGAGGGTGTCGCCGGCGAGCGCAGCATCGATGCCCGCCTGGAGGGTCGGGAAGTCCCCCAGCCCATCAGGGGTGATCACGAAGACCTGCTGGTCCGCGGCACAGCCGACGCCCAGCGCGCCGACGTCCCCGCCGCAGCTCGCACCGCCCGGGTGGCTGCCGTCCACGCACGGGGAGTTGGCGGCGAGCGTGTAGTCCCCGGCACCGGCATCGCAGAACCGCGGGTCGGCGGAGAAGTTGTCGTCGATCGCGTCGTCACCGGCCAGGCAGCCCACCCAGTCCCCGGCCGCATTGCCGAACACGTCCGAGCAGGAGAGGCTCACGTCCCCGGTGCCCGCGCACCCCACGGGCTCGCCGGTGAGGTTACCGGCGATCAGTACCCGGGTACCCGACGGCACCGCATCGGTGGCCATGATCGCCGCACCCACGGGAGCGTCGTTGTCGACGAACGTGCAGGCTTCCAACGCGACGTCCGAGCCCATCAGCGCAGCGAGCGCACCGCCGGAGACCTCGGCGGTGTTGCCGTGGAACACCAACCGGCGCAGCGTCGGCGTCGAGGTCGTATCGGCGAGGACCGCACCCCCGGAGCTGGTCGTGTAGCCGCCGGTGAGCGTGAGGCTCTCGATGACGGTCGCGCTCGTCTCACCCGAGTGGAACACGAAGGCCCGGTGCGGATCACCCGAGGATCCCTGGGCGTCGAGGATGACGGCCGCCGCATCGCCACTGGCGCCGACGATGACCAGGTCCTTGCCGCCGAGGTCGAGATCGCGGTTGCCGGCCCCGACGAACGTGCCGTCGCCCAGCGAGAGGGTGTCGCCGGCGAGCGCAGCATCGATGCCCGCCTGGAGGGTGGGGAAGTCCCCGAGCCCATCGGGGGTGATGCTGTACGCCAGGGAGATCGCGGCACAGCCGACGCCGAGCGCGCCGACGTCGCCGCCACAGCTCGCACCGCCCGGGTGGCTGCCGTCCACACACGGAGAGTTGGCCGCGAGCGTGTAGTCCCCGGCACCGGCGTCACAGAACCGCGGATCGGCGGAGAAGTTGTCGTCGATCGCGTCGTCACCGGCCAGGCAGCCCACCCAGTCCCCGGCCGCGTTGCCGAACACGTCCGAGCAGGAGAGGCTCACGTCCCCGGTGCCCGCGCACCCCACGGGCTCGCCGGTGAGGTTACCGGCGATCAGTACCCGGGTACCCGACGGCACCGCATCGGTGGCCATGATCGCCGCCCCCACGGGAGCGTCGTTCTCGACGAACGTGCACGCCTCGAGCGTCAGGTCCGAGCCCATCGCGGCCGACAGCGCACCGCCGGAGACCTCGGCGGTGTTGCCGTGGAACACCAACCGGCGCAGCGTCGGCGTCGAGGTCGTGTCGGCCAGGATCGCCCCCCCGGAGGCCGTCGTGTAGCCGCCGGTGAGCGTGAGGCTCTCGATGACGGTCGCGCTCGTCTCACCCGAGTGGAAGGTGAACACCCGGTGCGGATCACCCGACGATCCCTGGGCGTCGATCACCACCGACGCGGGATCGCCGCTGGCGCCGACGATGACCAGGTCCTTGCCACCGAGGTCGAGATCGCGGTTGCCGGCCCCCACGAACGTGCCGTCACCCAGCGAGAGGGTGTCGCCGGCGAGCGCAGCATCGATGCCCGCCTGGAGGGTGGGGAAGTCCCCCAGCCCATCGGGGGTGATGCTGTACGCCAGGGAGATCGCGGCACAGCCGACGCCCAGCGCGCCGACGTCCCCGCCGCAGCTCGCACCGCCGGGGTGGCTGCCGTCCACGCACGGGGAGTTGGCGGCGAGCGTGTAGTCCCCGGCACCGGCGTCACAGAACCGCGGATCGGCGGAGAAGTTGTCGTCGATCGCGTCGTCACCGGCCAGGCAGCCCACCCAGTCCCCGGCCGCGTTGCCGAACACGTCCGAGCAGGAGAGGGTCACGTCCCCGGTGCCGGCACAGGCCACGGGCTCGCTGGTGAGGTTACCGGCGATCAGTACCCGGGTACCGGTGAGGGTGGCATCGGTGGCCATGATCGCCGCCCCCGCGGGGGCGTCGTTGTCGACGAACGTGCACGCCTCGAGCGTCAGGTCCGAGCCCATCGCGGCCGACAGCGCACCGCCGGAGACCTCGGCGGTGTTGCCGTGGAACACCAGGCGGCGCAGCGTCGGCGTCGAGGTCGTGTCGGCCAGGATCGCCCCCCCGGAGGCCGTCGTGTAGCCGCCGGTGAGCGTGAGGCTCTCGATGACGGTCGCGCTCGTCTCACCCGAGTGGAAGGTGAACACCCGGTGCGGATCACCCGACGATCCCTGGGCGTCGATCACCACCGACGCGGGATCGCCGCTGGCGCCGACGATGACCAGGTCCTTGCCACCGAGGTCGAGATCGCGGTTGCCGGCGCCGACGAACGTGCCGTCGCCCAGCGAGAGGGTGTCGCCGGCCAGCGCAGCATCGATGCCCGCCTGGAGGGTCGGGAAGTCCCCCAGTCCATCAGGGGTGATCACGAAGACCTGCTGGTCCGCGGCACAGCCGACGCCCAGCGCGCCGACGTCCCCGCCGCAGCTCGCACCGCCCGGGTGGCTGCCGTCCACGCACGGGGAGTTGGCGGCGAGGGTGTAGTCGGCGGCGCCGGCATCGCAGAACCGCGGGTCGGCGGAGAAGTTGTCGTCGATCGCGTCATCACCGGCCAGGCAGCCCACCCAGTCCCCGGCCGCGTTGCCGAACACGTCCGAGCAGGAGAGGCTCACGTCCCCGGTGCCCGCGCACCCCACGGGCTCGCCGGTGAGGTTACCGGCGATCAGTACCCGGGTACCCGACGGCACCGCATCGGTGGCCATGATCGCCGCCCCCACGGGAGCGTCGTTCTCGACGAACGTGCACGCCTCGAGCGTCAGGTCCGAGCCCATCGCGGCCGACAGCGCACCGCCGGAGACCTCGGCCGTGTTGCCGTGGAACAGCAGGCGACGCAGCGTCGGCGTCGAGGTCGTGTCGGCCAGGATCGCCCCCCCGGAGGCCGTCGTGTAGCCGCCGGTGAGCGTGAGGCTCTCGATGATGGTGGCGCTCGTCTCACCCGAGTGGAAGGTGAACACCCGGTGCGGATCACCCGACGATCCCTGGGCGTCGATCACCACCGACGCGGGATCGCCACTGGCGCCGACGATGACCAGGTCCTTGCCACCGAGGTCGAGGTCGCGGTTGCCGGCGCCGACGAACGTGCCGTCGCCCAGCGAGAGGGTGTCGCCGGCCAGCGCGGCATCGATGCCCGCCTGGAGCGTCGGGAAGTCCCCCAGCCCATCAGGGGTGATCACGAAGACCTGCTGGTCCGCCGCACACCCGACGCTGTGCGCGCCGACGTCCCCGCCGCAGCTCGCACCGCCCGGGTGGCTGCCGTCCACGCACGGGGAGTTGGCGGCGAGCGTGTAGTCCCCGGCACCGGCGTCACAGAACCGCGGATCGGCGGAGAAGTTGTCGTCGATCGCGTCGTCACCGGCCAGGCAGCCCACCCAGTCCCCGGCCGCGTTGCCGAACACGTCCGAGCAGGAGAGGCTCACGTCCCCGGTGCCCGCGCACCCCACGGGCTCGCCGGTGAGGTTACCGGCGATCAGTACCCGGGTACCGGTGAGGGTGGCATCGGTGGCCATGATCGCCGCCCCCACGGGAGCGTCGTTGTCGACGAACGTGCACGCCTCGAGCGTCAGGTCCGAGCCCATCGCGGCCGACAGCGCACCGCCGGAGACCTCGGCGGTGTTGCCGTGGAACACCAGGCGGCGCAGCGTCGGCGTCGAGGTCGTGTCGGCCAGGATCGCCCCCCCGGAGGCCGTCGTGTAGCCGCCGGTGAGCGTGAGGCTCTCGATGACGGTCGCGCTCGTCTCACCCGAGTGGAACACGAAGGCCCGGTGCGGATCACCCGAGGATCCCTGGGCGTCGAGGATGACGGCCGCCGCATCGCCACTGGCGCCGACGATGACCAGGTCCTTGCCGCCGAGGTCGAGATCGCGGTTGCCGGCCCCCACGAACGTGCCGTCGCCCAGCGAGAGGGTGTCGCCGGCGAGCGCAGCATCGATGCCGGCCTGGAGGGTGGGGAAGTCCCCCAGCCCATCGGGGGTGATCACGAAGACCTGCTGGTCCGCGGCACAGCCGACGCCCAGCGCGCCGACGTCCCCGCCGCAGCTCGCACCGCCGGGGTGGCTGCCGTCCACGCACGGGGAGTTGGCGGCGAGCGTGTAGTCCCCGGCACCGGCATCGCAGAACCGCGGGTCGGCGGAGAAGTTGTCGTCGATCGCGTCATCACCGGCCAGGCAACCCACCCAGTCCCCGGCCGCATTGCCGAACACGTCCGAGCAGGAGAGGCTCACGTCCCCGGTGCCCGCACAGGCCACGGGCTCGCCGGTGAGGTTACCGGCGATCAGTACCCGGGTACCCGACGGCACCGCATCGGTGGCCATGATCGCCGCCCCCACGGGAGCGTCGTTCTCGACGAACGTGCACGCCTCGAGCGTCAGGTCCGAGCCCATCGCGGCCGACAGCGCACCGCCGGAGACCTCGGCGGTGTTGCCGTGGAACACCAACCGGCGCAGCGTCGGCGTCGAGGTCGTATCGGCGAGGACCGCACCCCCGGAGCTGGTCGTGTAGCCGCCGGTGAGCGTGAGGCTCTCGATGACGGTCGCGCTCGTCTCACCCGAGTGGAACACGAAGGCCCGGTGCGGATCACCCGAGGATCCCTGGGCGTCGAGGATGACGGCCGCCGCATCGCCACTGGCGCCGACGATGACCAGGTCCTTGCCGCCGAGGTCGAGATCGCGGTTGCCGGCGCCGACGAACGTGCCGTCGCCCAGCGAGAGGGTGTCGCCGGCCAGCGCGGCATCGATGCCCGCCTGGAGGGTGGGGAAGTCCCCCAGCCCATCGGGGGTGATGCTGTACGCCAGGGAGATCGCGGCACAGCCGACGCCGAGCGCGCCGACGTCCCCGCCGCAGCTCGCACCGCCGGGGTGGCTGCCGTCCACGCACGGAGAGTTGGCCGCGAGCGTGTAGTCGGCGGCGCCGGCATCGCAGAACCGCGGGTCGGCGGAGAAGTTGTCGTCGATCGCGTCATCACCGGCCAGGCAGCCCACCCAGTCCCCGGCCGCGTTGCCGAACACGTCCGAGCAGGAGAGGCTCACGTCCCCGGTGCCCGCACAGGCCACGGGCTCGCCGGTGAGGTTACCGGCGATCAGTACCCGGGTACCCGACGGCACCGCATCGGTGGCCATGATCGCCGCCCCCACGGGAGCGTCGTTCTCGACGAACGTGCACGCCTCGAGCGTCAGGTCCGAGCCCATCGCGGCCGACAGCGCACCGCCGGAGACCTCGGCGGTGTTGCCGTGGAACACCAACCGGCGCAGCGTCGGCGTCGAGGTCGTATCGGCGAGGACCGCACCCCCGGAGCTGGTCGTGTAGCCGCCGGTGAGCGTGAGGCTCTCGATGATGGTGGCGCTCGTCTCACCCGAGTGGAAGGTGAACACCCGGTGCGGATCACCCGACGATCCCTGGGCGTCGATCACCACCGACGCGGGATCGCCACTGGCGCCGACGATGACCAGGTCCTTGCCACCGAGGTCGAGGTCGCGGTTGCCGGCGCCGACGAACGTGCCGTCGCCCAGCGAGAGGGTGTCGCCGGCCAGCGCGGCGTCGATGCCCGCCTGGAGGGTGGGGAAGTCCCCGAGCCCATCGGGGGTGATGCTGTACGCCAGGGAGATCGCGGCACAGCCGACGCCGAGCGCGCCGACGTCGCCGCCACAGCTCGCACCGCCGGGGTGGCTGCCGTCCACGCACGGAGAGTTGGCCGCGAGCGTGTAGTCCCCGGCACCGGCGTCACAGAACCGCGGATCGGCGGAGAAGTTGTCGTCGATCGCGTCGTCACCGGCCAGGCAGCCCACCCAGTCCCCGGCCGCGTTGCCGAACACGTCCGAGCAGGAGAGGCTCACGTCCCCGGTGCCCGCGCACCCCACGGGCTCGCCGGTGAGGTTACCGGCGATCAGTACCCGGGTACCGGTGAGGGTGGCATCGGTGGCCATGATCGCCGCCCCCACGGGAGCGTCGTTCTCGACGAACGTGCACGCCTCGAGCGTCAGGTCCGAGCCCATCGCGGCCGACAGCGCACCGCCGGAGACCTCGGCGGTGTTGCCGTGGAACACCAACCGGCGCAGCGTCGGCGTCGAGGTCGTGTCGGCCAGGATCGCACCGCCGGAGCTGGTCGTGTAACCCCCCGTCAGGGTCACGTTCGCGATGAGCGTGGCGCTCGTCTCGCCGGAGTGGAAGGTGAACACCCGATGCGGATCACCCGAGGATCCTTGCGCGTCGATCACCACCGACGCGGGATCGCCGCTGGCGCCGACGATGACCAGGTCCTTGCCGCCGAGGTCGAGATCGCGGTTGCCGGCGCCGACGAACGTGCCGTCGCCCAGCGAGAGGGTGTCGCCGGCCAGCGCAGCATCGATGCCCGCCTGGAGGGTCGGGAAGTCCCCCAGCCCATCAGGGGTGATCACGAAGACCTGCTGGTCCGCGGCACAGCCGACGCCCAGCGCGCCGACGTCCCCGCCGCAGCTCGCACCGCCCGGGTGGCTGCCGTCCACGCACGGGGAGTTGGCGGCGAGGGTGTAGTCGGCGGCGCCGGCATCGCAGAACCGCGGGTCGGCGGAGAAGTTGTCGTCGATCGCGTCATCACCGGCCAGGCAACCCACCCAGTCCCCGGCCGCATTGCCGAACACGTCCGAGCAGGAGAGGCTCACGTCCCCGGTGCCGGCACAGGCCACGGGCTCGCTGGTGAGGTTACCGGCGATCAGTACCCGGGTACCGGTGAGGGTGGCATCGGTGGCCATGATCGCCGCCCCCGCGGGGGCGTCGTTGTCGACGAACGTGCAGGACTCGATCACGACGTCGGAACTCTGGGCGCAAGCCAGCGCACCGCCGGAGACCTCGGCCGTGTTGCCGTGGAACACCAGGCGACGCAGCGTCGGCGTCGAGGTCGTGTCGGCCAGGATCGCACCGCCGGAGCTGGTCGTGTAACCCCCCGTCAGAGTCACGTTCGCGATGAGCGTGGCGCTCGTCTCGCCGGAGTGGAAGGTGAACACCCGATGCGGATCACCCGAGGATCCCTGCGCGTCGATCACCACCGACGCCGCATCGCCGCTGGCGCCGACGATGACCAGGTCCTTGCCGCCGAGGTCGAGATCGCGGTTGCCGGCGCCGACGAACGTGCCGTCGCCCAGCGAGAGGGTGTCGCCGGCCAGCGCGGCATCGATGCCCGCCTGGAGCGTCGGGAAGTCCCCCAGCCCATCAGGGGTGATCACGAAGACCTGCTGGTCCGCCGCACACCCGACGCTGTGCGCGCCGACGTCCCCGCCGCAGCTCGCACCGCCGGGGTGGCTGCCGTCCACGCACGGGGAGTTGGCGGCGAGCGTGTAGTCCCCGGCACCGGCGTCACAGAACCGCGGATCGGCGGAGAAGTTGTCGTCGATCGCGTCGTCACCGGCCAGGCAGCCCACCCAGTCCCCGGCCGCGTTGCCGAACACGTCCGAGCAGGAGAGGCTCACGTCCCCGGTGCCCGCGCACCCCACGGGCTCGCCGGTGAGGTTACCGGCGATCAGTACCCGGGTACCGGTGAGGGTGGCATCGGTGGCCATGATCGCCGCCCCCACGGGAGCGTCGTTGTCGACGAACGTGCACGCCTCGAGCGTCAGGTCCGAGCCCATCGCGGCCGACAGCGCACCGCCGGAGACCTCGGCGGTGTTGCCGTGGAACACCAGGCGGCGCAGCGTCGGCGTCGAGGTCGTGTCGGCCAGGATCGCCCCCCCGGAGGCCGTCGTGTAGCCGCCGGTGAGCGTGAGGCTCTCGATGACGGTCGCGCTCGTCTCACCCGAGTGGAACACGAAGGCCCGGTGCGGATCACCCGAGGATCCCTGGGCGTCGAGGATGACGGCCGCCGCATCGCCACTGGCGCCGACGATGACCAGGTCCTTGCCGCCGAGGTCGAGATCGCGGTTGCCGGCCCCCACGAACGTGCCGTCGCCCAGCGAGAGGGTGTCGCCGGCGAGCGCAGCATCGATGCCGGCCTGGAGGGTGGGGAAGTCCCCCAGCCCATCGGGGGTGATCACGAAGACCTGCTGGTCCGCGGCACAGCCGACGCCCAGCGCGCCGACGTCCCCGCCGCAGCTCGCACCGCCGGGGTGGCTGCCGTCCACGCACGGGGAGTTGGCGGCGAGCGTGTAGTCCCCGGCACCGGCATCGCAGAACCGCGGGTCGGCGGAGAAGTTGTCGTCGATCGCGTCATCACCGGCCAGGCAACCCACCCAGTCCCCGGCCGCATTGCCGAACACGTCCGAGCAGGAGAGGCTCACGTCCCCGGTGCCCGCACAGGCCACGGGCTCGCCGGTGAGGTTACCGGCGATCAGTACCCGGGTACCCGACGGCACCGCATCGGTGGCCATGATCGCCGCCCCCACGGGAGCGTCGTTCTCGACGAACGTGCACGCCTCGAGCGTCAGGTCCGAGCCCATCGCGGCCGACAGCGCACCGCCGGAGACCTCGGCGGTGTTGCCGTGGAACACCAACCGGCGCAGCGTCGGCGTCGAGGTCGTATCGGCGAGGACCGCACCCCCGGAGCTGGTCGTGTAGCCGCCGGTGAGCGTGAGGCTCTCGATGACGGTCGCGCTCGTCTCACCCGAGTGGAACACGAAGGCCCGGTGCGGATCACCCGAGGATCCCTGGGCGTCGAGGATGACGGCCGCCGCATCGCCACTGGCGCCGACGATGACCAGGTCCTTGCCGCCGAGGTCGAGATCGCGGTTGCCGGCGCCGACGAACGTGCCGTCGCCCAGCGAGAGGGTGTCGCCGGCCAGCGCGGCATCGATGCCCGCCTGGAGGGTGGGGAAGTCCCCCAGCCCATCGGGGGTGATGCTGTACGCCAGGGAGATCGCGGCACAGCCGACGCCGAGCGCGCCGACGTCCCCGCCGCAGCTCGCACCGCCGGGGTGGCTGCCGTCCACGCACGGAGAGTTGGCCGCGAGCGTGTAGTCGGCGGCGCCGGCATCGCAGAACCGCGGGTCGGCGGAGAAGTTGTCGTCGATCGCGTCATCACCGGCCAGGCAGCCCACCCAGTCCCCGGCCGCGTTGCCGAACACGTCCGAGCAGGAGAGGCTCACGTCCCCGGTGCCCGCGCACCCCACGGGCTCGCCGGTGAGGTTACCGGCGATCAACACCCGGGTACCCGACGGCACCGCATCGGTGGCCATGATCGCCGCACCGAGCGGAGCGTCGTTGTCGACGAACGTGCAGGACTCGATCACGACGTCGGAACTCTGGGCGCAAGCCAGCGCACCGCCGGAGACCTCGGCCGTGTTGCCGTGGAACAGCAGGCGACGCAGCGTCGGCGTCGAGGTCGTGTCGGCCAGGATCGCCCCCCCGGAGGCCGTCGTGTAGCCGCCGGTGAGCGTGAGGCTCTCGATGATGGTGGCGCTCGTCTCACCCGAGTGGAAGGTGAACACCCGGTGCGGATCACCCGACGATCCCTGGGCGTCGATCACCACCGACGCGGGATCGCCACTGGCGCCGACGATGACCAGGTCCTTGCCACCGAGGTCGAGGTCGCGGTTGCCGGCGCCGACGAACGTGCCGTCGCCCAGCGAGAGGGTGTCGCCGGCCAGCGCGGCGTCGATGCCCGCCTGGAGGGTGGGGAAGTCCCCGAGCCCATCGGGGGTGATGCTGTACGCCAGGGAGATCGCGGCACAGCCGACGCCGAGCGCGCCGACGTCGCCGCCACAGCTCGCACCGCCCGGGTGGCTGCCGTCCACGCACGGAGAGTTGGCCGCGAGCGTGTAGTCCCCGGCACCGGCGTCACAGAACCGCGGATCGGCGGAGAAGTTGTCGTCGATCGCGTCGTCACCGGCCAGGCAGCCCACCCAGTCCCCGGCCGCGTTGCCGAACACGTCCGAGCAGGAGAGGCTCACGTCCCCGGTGCCCGCGCACCCCACGGGCTCGCCGGTGAGGTTACCGGCGATCAGTACCCGGGTACCGGTGAGGGTGGCATCGGTGGCCATGATCGCCGCCCCCACGGGAGCGTCGTTCTCGACGAACGTGCACGCCTCGAGCGTCAGGTCCGAGCCCATCGCGGCCGACAGCGCACCGCCGGAGACCTCGGCGGTGTTGCCGTGGAACACCAACCGGCGCAGCGTCGGCGTCGAGGTCGTGTCGGCCAGGATCGCACCGCCGGAGCTGGTCGTGTAACCCCCCGTCAGGGTCACGTTCGCGATGAGCGTGGCGCTCGTCTCGCCGGAGTGGAAGGTGAACACCCGATGCGGATCACCCGAGGATCCTTGCGCGTCGATCACCACCGACGCCGCATCGCCGCTGGCGCCGACGATGACCAGGTCCTTGCCGCCGAGGTCGAGATCGCGGTTGCCGGCCCCGACGAACGTGCCGTCACCCAGCGAGAGGGTGTCGCCGGCCAGCGCGGCGTCGATGCCCGCCTGGAGGGTGGGGAAGTCCCCGAGACCATCGGGCGTGATCGAGAACGACGCGGCAGCGGCAGACTGCGCGGTCATGCTGACGAGGACGACGCCGACGAGGCCGGTCGAGATGATGCGCAAGGTGCGGCTCCTCGAAAACACTGGAAGTTTGGATCAGCGAGCGGGTGACGAGGAGTCTATCACGCGCGGCTGCCCGGAACCTCCGGCCGTGTGCGGGCGGTTGGGGACCGCCGCTCCAAAACGACCGGGTTCTCCGGCCTCAGGTGCCCCCACCGGTGAGCCGGCGAGCGAGCCTCCGGGGGCGCTGGCCCCGGCATCGGGGCCTCGGCCCCACAGGGAGGTTCGATGGCCGGAGAGCGACGAATCGGGGGTGGCAGCGGACACCACCGGCCCGGTCATCCGACCCCAGACGTCAACGAGCGGCTCGGAGCCCCACGGGCGTCTCGTCGAAGTCGGTGCCGCAGCGCCGGCAGTGGAGATCCCCCCGCAAGCGCCTTCCACAGCGGCAGACCCACCCGATGCGCCGGGCCGGGTTGCCCACCACCAGGGCGTGTGGCGTGACGTCGCGGTTCACGACCGAGCCGGCGCCCACCACACACCACGCGCCGAGACGCGTCCCGCACACGATGGTGGCGTTGGCGCCGATGCTCGCACCCTCCTCGACGACGGTGGGGAGCCAGTCGCCGGGAGACGAGCGGTAGTCCGGGTGCGCCCTCGGGATCCGGTCGTTGGTGAAGACGGCGTTGGGTCCGACGAACACGTAGTCCTCGAGCGTGACCCGGTCCCAGACCGAGACCCCGTTCTTGACGACGACGTGATCGCCGATCGTGGCCCCCGACTCGATGAACGTGGAGTCGCCGATGTTGCACGACGCGCCGATCCTCGCGCCGGACATCACGTGCGCGAAAGCCCATATCCGCGTGTTCGGTCCCACGCTCTCGCTCTCGTTGATCCCGTTGGGATGCACGAATACCTCGCTCACGATCGATGCCTCCTCGGGGGATGGACCACGGTGGGCTCACTCCAATAGCGGCCGGGGAGCGGGGTTTCTGGAGCGCCCACCCCGCACCGAGCGGGTGAACTTGTGATCGGGTCCGGTTGAATTCAGATCGCAGTCTGATACGATCTCGACGTATCTGTCGAAAACGCAACTCATTCGCGTCGTGTCACTTCCAAAGGAAGCTGCCGTGTCCGAGATCCGCCCGTTTCGCGGACTGCGCCCGCGTCCCGACCTCGCACGGGAGGTGGCGTCCCCGCCCTACGACGTCCTGAGCGCGTCCGAGGCCCGTGCGATGGCCGCGGACAACCCGAACTCGTTCCTGCGTGTGAACAAGGCGGAGCTGGAGTTCCCCGAGGGGGCCGACCCGCACGCCGACGAGGTGTACGCCCGGGCCAAGGCGAACCTCGAGCGTCTCGAGTCGAGCGGCGTGATGAAGCGCGATTCGACGCCGTGCCTGTACGTGTATCGGTTGACGATGTCCGGCCGGAGCCAGACCGGTCTCGTCACGCTGACCTCGGTCGACGAGTACGATCGCGGCCTCATCAAGAAGCACGAGCACACGCGGCCGAACAAGGTCGCCGATCGCGCACAGCACATCCTCACGCTCGACGCTCAGGTCGGGCCCGTCTTCTCGACGTTCCGCACCACCGAGGCCATCCGATCGGCCTTCTCGGCGATCACGACCCAGCCGGCCCCGTGCGACTTCACGGCCGACGGCGTGCGACACGAGCTCTGGGTCGTGGACGGCACCGATCGCATCGACGCGTTCGTGACAGGGTTCGCGGCGCTCGACTGTCTCTACATCGCCGACGGCCATCACCGCAGCGAGGCGGCGTCGGTGGTCGCGGCGCGCAGTCGCGACGCCGGCCGGCCGGGCGGAGCCCACCAGAGCTTTCTGAACGTACTGTTTCCGCACGACGAGCTCCGGATCCTGCCGTACAACCGTGTCGTGCGCGACACGGCCGGGAAGTCCGTGGCCGGCATTCTCGAAGAGGCGTCGGGACGCTTCGAGGTCACGGAGACCGTTCGAGCGGTCTCGCCCGATACGCTGCACGACTTCGGTCTCTACGCGGCCGGTCGCTGGTATCATCTACGGGCGCGACCGGGAACGTTCGACGCCTCGCATCCGACGAAGTCGATCGATGCCGCCGTGCTCGCCGACGGCTTCCTGGAACCGATTCTCGGGATCATCGATCCTCGAACGGACGAGCGCATCGACTTCATCGGCGGCATCCGGGGCACCAAAGCGCTCGAGCGCGCGGTCGACTCGGGCGAGTACGCGCTGGCGTTCTCGCTGCACCCGACGTCGATCGAGCAGCTGCTCGGCGTCGCGGATGCGGGCGAGGTGATGCCACCCAAATCGACGTGGTTCGAGCCGAAGCTCCGAAGCGGCATGGTCGTCAACCGACTGTCCGACTGACCGACAGGGGGCGCTCCGCATGCTGATCCTGATCGCCGACGCCTTCGACGCCTCGCTCCCGAAGCGGCTTGCGCGCTTCGGCGAGGTGACGACCGACTCGAGCCGCCTCGGCGAGGCCGACGTCGTGCTGGTACGGAGCAAGACGAAGGTCACCGCCGAGTACGTCGCAGGTGCTCCGAGGCTTCGCCTCGTGATCCGCGGCGGCGTCGGTCTGGACAACATCGACGTCGAGCACGCCGAGTCGAGGGGCATCGTCGTTCACAACACCGCCGATGCGTCGACGATCGCCGTGGCGGAGCTCGCGTTCGCGCTGATGATCGCGCTACCCAACCACCTCGTTCGGGCCGATGAGTCCATGCGCGCGGGCCGGTGGATCAAGAGCGAGCTCACGCGAACCGAGCTGTACGGCAAGACGCTGGGCGTGGCCGGCATGGGTCGGATCGGAACCGCCGTGGCCGAGCGCGCCCGTGCCTTCGGGATGTCCGTGCTGGGTCTCGACCTCCGTCACGCGCGCGCGTCCGACGCGGCGCTGCGTGACCGACTCTGGGAACACCTCGGCCGCTGCGACTACGTCACGCTGTCGTTCCCGCATCGCGAGGAGAACGCGGGCCTCGTCGATGCATCGCTCCTGGCACGGATGAGGCCGGGCGCCTACCTGATCAACACCGGCCGGGCCGAGTGTGTGAACGAGGCCGACGTGGCCGACGCCCTGGCGTCGGAACGCCTCGCCGGCTTCGCGACGGACGTGTGGCTCACCGACCCACCCGACGGGTCGCCGCTCATCGGAGCCCCCAACTGTCTGCTGACGCCGCACATCGGGGCGTCGACGCACGAGAACATGACGCGCATCGGCGACGTCGTCGAGCGCATACTCGAAGACTTCGACGGCGGAAACGCCGAGAGTTCCTTTCCCCAACAGACGCAGTGAGGACGTAGCCATGGCCGAGCGAATTCACAACTTCAATGCCGGGCCTTCCACGCTACCGCTGCCGGTGCTCGAGACCGTCCAGCGCGATCTCCTCGACTACGACGGCACGGGCATGTCGGTCATGGAGATCTCGCACCGATCCAAGCCGTACGAGGCGATCAACGCCAACGCGGAGGCGCGGGCCAGGGAGCTTCTGGGGCTGGACGACCGGTTCAGCGTGGTCTTCGTCGGAGGGGGCGCGTCGACGCAGTTCGCGCTCGTGCCGATGAACTTCCTGGGCGACGGGGCGACCGGCGCGTACGTGGACACCGGATCCTGGTCGTCCAAGGCGATCAAGGAGGCGCATCGCTTCGGAGAGGCCGCCGTGATCGCGTCGTCCAAGGACGACGCCTACTCGTTCATCCCCGCGTTCGGTCCCTCGGACGTGCCCGACGGGGCCGCGTATGTGCATCTCACGTCGAACAACACGATCTACGGAACCCAGTACCAGTCGTTTCCCGACGTGGGGGACGTGCCGCTGGTGTGCGACATGTCCTCGGACATCTGCTCACGCCGCCACGATTTCTCGAGGTTCTCGCTGATCTACGCGGGTGCTCAGAAGAACCTCGGCCCGGCCGGCGTGACGATGGTCGTGATCCGGGACGACTTCCTCGCCCGAGCGAAGGGCGACCTGCCCACGATGTTCAGGTATCAGACGCACGTCGACGCCCACTCGCTCTACAACACGCCGCCGGCCTTCGCCGTCTACGTGACGTCGCTGGTCATGGACTGGATCGTGGCCGAGGGCGGCCTAGATGCCATCGAGAAGCGGAACCGCGCGAAGAAGAACGCCATATACGGGGTAGTGGACGAGCACGCGGACTTCTACCGGGGCACCGTCCGCGCGGACAGCCGGAGCTGGATGAACCTGACTTTCCGGCTGCCCAGCGAGGATCTCGAGAAGACCTTCATCGCCGAGGCCGCGAGCCGGGGGATGGGCGGGCTGAAAGGGCACCGGAGCGTCGGAGGCGTGCGTGTCTCACTGTACAATGCCATGACCGAGATCGGTGTGGAGACGCTGGTCCAGTTCATGCGGGACTTCCGGTCCCAGCACTGAGTCGATCGACGAGGCCGTGGGGAGTGTTCGTGTGAGCCTCTTGAGGTTGTTCGACGCAAACTACCATCGCCGTGCCCTGAGAACGACGCTACGTTCGCGCCTCGGGGCCCGGATCGACGACCTCCCTCACTCGTTCGACACCACCGGACTTCTCGAGGTGGCCGCGACGGAGACCCGGCGTGACGGCGCGCGGCGTTCGGACACGCTCGACCTGATCGAGCGGACGGGCATCGTCATGGGCCTCGCCGATCGGGATCGGGACGCGCTGACGATGTTCGAGCGCGGTCTCGTCTCCTCGGACGGCCCGGCGCGTCAGGCTCGATTCCGGTACCTGCTGGCGGTCCAGCACCACCATCGGCGGGGCCACGTCCGCCTGGCTCTGGACGAGCTGATGCGTGCGAGTGATCTGGCGGGAGGCCACCGTCCGCTTCGCGGGGAGATTCTCCTGGCACTGGTCAGAGCGGCCCGAGAGCTCGGTGATCACGGCCGCGCCGAGTGGGCGCTCGCCGACCTTCGCCAGCGTCCGATCAAGCGGCTCGTACCGCACGTGCACCTCGCGGCGGCGTCACTCCGTATGGCCCAGGCGCGCGGTGGAGACGCCAGACGAGAGGCATCGCGGGCCGAGCGCGAGTTCGCGGCGCGCGGCGAAGACCTCGGCGTCCTCACCGCCCGCGCCAGCCAGGCAACCATCCTGCTGGCGGAGGGGCGGGACGCCGATGCCCGCCGGGTGATCGAGGCCGTCATCGCCGAACGCGAGCGATCGTACGATCTGACCCGGCTGCCCAAGAGCTACAACAACCTCGCGGTCGCGTGCCGTCGTCTCGGGGATCCCGAGTCCGCGATCGAGGCGCTGGCCAAGGCGATCCGCACGAATCAGGCCCTCGGACGCTCACGCCTCCTGTCTGCCAACTATCACAACCTCGGGCGTGCGATGGCCGATGCCGGGGATGCCGAGGCGGCCCTTCGCGCGCTGGGCAAGGCCATGTCGCTCGCGAAGGAGACCCGAGCCGCGGAGCGGGAGTTCGACGCCATCATCGATGCGCTCGACATTCTGGAACGGCTGGGAGGGGAGGAGGGCAACGGGGCCCGGCTGCGGACTTCCGACGGGGCCGGCGCGCGCGCCGAGCTCGTGGCCCGGGGGCGGGCGCTCGTGGAGGAGGCGGGGCATCACCTGTCGAAGGACGGCCTCCTGGCGTTCGTTCGCGCCGCGCTGCCGGCGGTTCCCCTGCCCGATGAGCACCCGATGGGGGTGTCGGCGTTCGACGCGCTCGGCGCCGGAGCGGCCGATCGTCTCGACGCCGTCCTGACGCGAGTCCGCCCGGTGATCGGGCGCGACGACCTGGTCCGGCGGCTGTCCAGGACGTTTCGCTATCGCGGAGCACCGCGGTCCGAGGTGCTGGGTCGCTTCCTGTGGCTCTTCACCGGCGACTGGCTCCGCAACGTCGACTATGCGTCCGAGTTCGCGTTCACGCACGACGTCTCGAAACGACAGCTGCGCGCGCTGTGCCACGACGGCGTGCTGGAGATGCTCGGAACGCGCAAGACCGCACGGTACCGGCTGACGCTCGGTGCCGAGCGCTGACGGACGCCCGCCGCTCGCGACTACTTGTCCTTCGGCTCGATCACGTCGCCGCAGCCGTTGTCGCCGTACATCACGCGCGCCGGGCCGTGGATGCGGACGGCGATCCCCGATCGCGTCTCCAGAGGGGCCATGGCGATCCACTCGCGACCGTCGTAGACGTCGACCTTCGCGTCGCACGAGATGCGACTGGCGGTCAGGCTGACCGTGACCGGCTCGTGCGTTCCCCGCTGGTAGAACCGGTGCACCGACCAGGGGCGCTCGATCGACTCCACTCGATCGATGTCGGGACACGCCGCCCCGACGGCGGTGGCGAACGAGCAGACGGCGGCGAACGTCCACAGAAGCATGAGTCGCATCGGGTCGCTCCGTCGTGGCAGAAGAGGTCTTCGAATGTGCATCGAACCGGAGTGTATCGACTTACACCGTTCGAACACAAGAGGCGTCGGGCTCCATTGCCGTCGGTGACCGATCTCGGCGCCGTTCGATCGTTCGGCCGGCCGCCATGGCTGGAACCTCTCGGCTGTGGTAGCGTGCAACTCTCGACACCAGACCGTCACCCACGAGGATCAGACCGAGGAGACCGACCACGTGCGGTTCTTGCTGGCCCTGTTGATGTTTGCGCTGTTCTGGCCCCTCGTGAGAGGCCTCGGCCGCCTGCTCGGCGCCGGGGGATCCACCGGGTCGCGGTCGAAGCGGTCGGAGGCGGATCCCGACGACGCGAGCGCGCCGAATCGGAGCCCGCGAACCCGACGGAACGACAGGAAGGCCCGCCCCGACGTCATCGACGTCACGTACGAGGACGTCCCCTGATGCGTCGCCCCGGCCCGTCCCCGGCACGCCGACGGGGGGCCGTCGCCGTCTCCCGGGCATGCTCCCGGCAGGCTTGACCCCTCGATCCTGCCGGTGCTACGGTGCTTAGCTGTTCATACTCCTTCGGGGCGGGGTGAAAGTCCCCACCGGCGGTCACAGCCCGCGACCCGCTCGCGCCATCAACAACGCGCCGGCGGCTGACACGGTGAAACTCCGTGGCCGACAGTCACAGTCTGGATGGGAGAAGGAGCGATCACGGCCCCCCGCCGGGCTGGCGGGTGCCGTGCGTCGGATTCCGCCCCGGAGTTGATTTCAATTCGCGGGGCATTCTCATGTGTGCGCCGCGGCTTCCGACACCGGCGGACGCGAGATGGCGGACCGACGCACGATCACTTCCCCCGATCCCACGGACGCGGCGTACATGCGGCGCGCGCTCGAGCTGGCGAGGCGAGGGCTCGGACGGGTTCACCCCAACCCGATGGTCGGGGCCGTCGTGGTGCGCGACGGCGTGATCGTCGGCGAGGGACACCACGCCGCCCGCGGACAGGCTCACGCCGAGCCGGTTGCGCTGAGGACGGCCGGCGAGGCCGCTCACGACGCGACGCTCTACGTCACGCTCGAGCCGTGCAGTCACGTCGGACTGACGCCCCCGTGCGTCGAGGCCGTCATCGCGGCCGGGGTCACCCGGGTCGTCTGTGGCTCGATCGACCCCGACCCGCGCGTATCCGGCCGAGGCGTCGAGCGCCTGCGGGCGGCCGGCGTGCGAGTCGACGTCGGCGTCCTGGAGACCGAGTGTCGGGCCCTGAACGAGCCGTTCTTCCACCACGCCGACACCGGTCGGCCGCTGGTGACGGTCAAGCTCGCCGGCACCCTCGACGGCAAGATCGCCGACCGCGACGGATCCTCCAGGTGGATCACGTCGCTCGACGCGCGGCGGCGCGTGCACGCGCTCCGGGCCGAGGTCGATGCCGTCGTCGTGGGCCGCGTGACCGCCGAGCAGGATGATCCGGCCCTCACGGTGCGACACGTCGAGGGCCGCAGCCCCGCGAGAGTCGTGGTGGATACCCGTGGTCGCGTGTCGGCCGATCTCGCCGTCTTCACCGACGGCGCGGCGGTGACGATCCACGCCACCGGGCCGGCTCCGGAGGCCCCGATCTCGCCGCACTGGGCCCTGCCGCTGGACGCACGCGGCCGGGTCAGCCTGCCCGCGCTCCTGGACCGGGTGTCATCGAGGGGTGGCGACACGTCCTGATCGAGGGCGGGGCCGCGCTGGTCGAGAGCGCCTTCGCCGAGGACCTCGTGGATCGCCTGTGGCTGTTCACCGCGCCTCGGCTGCTCGGCGATCGGGACGCCGTGTCCTGGCACCCGATGCTGGGGGCGTCAACGCTCGAGAATGCACGGGCGTTTCGCTGTCGGAGGACCGAGACGGTCGGTCCGGACGTGCTGACGGTGCTGGAACGCGTGCGAGCGCCCCGGAGCGGGGCGGGAGCGAGCCCCGTGGGAACCACCGAGCGGGGCGAGGAGTCGACGACGTGTTCACCGGCATAGTGGAGTCGATCGGGCGTATCGCCGGCCTTCGCGTGAGCGGCGACGGCGTGGACCTCGACATCGAGGCGCCAGACATCGCGCCGGCGCTCGTCGTCGGGCAGTCGGTCGCGACCGCCGGCGTGTGCCTGACGGTCACGCAGGCCGACCGCCGCACGTTCTCGGTCACCGCGGTTGCGGAGACGATGCGGCGGACCGTGCTCGGCGACCGGACGGTCGGTGATCGCGTGAACCTCGAGCGGAGCCTCCGGGCCGGCGATCGGCTCGACGGTCATCTCGTGCAGGGGCACGTGGACGGCGTCGGCGTGGTCACGCGCGTGGTGCCGGCATCCCCGGGGCGCGAGCTCGTCGTCACGCACGATGCCGAGCTGTCGCGGTTCATCGCGTTCAAGGGTTCGATCACGATCGACGGCGTGAGCCTGACGGTGGCCGCGCTCGAGGACGAGTCGTTTCGCGTCGCGCTCGTGCCGCACACGCTGGCGGTCACGACGCTGGGCGCATTGGAAGTGGGTGGTCGGGTCAATCTCGAAGTTGACGTGCTCGCCCGTTATCTCGAGAGGCTGATCTCGAAAACGAGGTGCTCTGTTGGAGAATCTGGTGACGCTCGACGAGGCCGCACAGAAGCGGCGGAACGGTACTGACATGCTGGACTCCGAGAAGGACACCGATTTCATCTCGGTCGAGGAAGCCCTCGAGGAGATCCGTCAGGGCCGCGTCCTGATCGTCGTCGACGACGAGGATCGCGAGAACGAGGGGGACATGATCTTCGCGGCGGAGAAGGTCACGCCCGAGGTCATCAACCTGCTCGCGACAGAGGCGCGCGGCCTCATCTGCGTGCCCATGGCACAGAGCCGCCTGCGCGAGCTCGAGCTCGGCCCGATGGTCACGTCCAACACCGCGATGATGCAGACGGGCTTCACGGTCTCGGTGGACTACATCCACGGGACGACGACCGGCATCTCGGCCGAGGATCGCTACGCGACCGTGAAGGCGCTGGTGGACCCCAAGACGCGCCCGCAGGACCTGGCACGGCCGGGCCACGTGTTCCCGCTCATCGCACGCGACGGCGGTGTGTTGCGTCGACCCGGACACACCGAGGCCGCGGTGGACCTCGCGCGGCTCGCCGGACTCAAGCCCGCGGGCGTGCTGTGCGAGGTCATGACCGAGGACGGGGAGATGGCGCGCGGAGACGACCTCAAGCGCATCGCGAAGCGGCTCGGTCTGAAGATGTTCACCATCAACGACCTCATCACGTACCGGCTGCGCACCGAGACCCACGTCCGGCGCGAGCTGGAGACGCCGTTGCCGACCGCCCACGGCGAGTTCCGCCTCCACCTGTTCCAGAACTCGATCACCGGCGATCACTTCGTGGCGCTCACGGTGGGCGACGTCACCGGGGGCGAGCCGGTCCTCACGCGCATTCACTCGCAGTGTCTGACCGGCGACGTGTTCTCGTCGCTGCGCTGCGATTGCGGGCACCAGATGGACGTGTCCATGCGCCGGCTGCAGGAGGCCGGTCGGGGCGTTCTCGTGTATCTTCCCCAGGAGGGCCGGGGTGTCGGGCTCGCGAACAAGCTCCGGGCCTACCGGCTCCAGGACTCGGGCATGGACACCGTGGAGGCGAACCTCGAACTCGGGCTGGCGGCCGACGAGCGGGAGTACAGCATGGGCGCGCAGGTGTTGCGTGATCTCGGCGTCTCGGAGGTGAAGCTCCTGACCAACAACCCGGACAAGCAGCAGGGTCTGGAGCGCTGCGGAATCCGGGTCGCCGAGCGACTCTCGCTCGAGATCGCGCCGAACGACGCCAACGTACGATACCTGGCCGCCAAGCGGGACAAACTCGGACACCTGTTGACGCTGGTCGCCGATCAGGCCAAGGCCGCGGCGGCGGAGGGACGATCCTGATGGTCAGGACGATCGAGGGCGCGCTCGACGCGTCCGGCAAGCGCTTTGCCATCGTGGCCGGGCGCTTCAACAGACCGCTCACCGAGCGACTGGTCGCGGGCGCCATCGAGTGCCTGGAGCGCCACGGCTGCGAGAGCGACGACGTCACCGTCTACTGGGTTCCCGGGTCGTTCGAGCTGCCGCAGCTCGTCGACCGTCTCGCCGGCGACGGGCGCCTGGACGCGGTTCTCGCGCTGGGCGTACTGATCCGGGGCGAGACGCCGCACTTCGACTTCATCTCGCGCACGATCACCTCGGAGCTCTCGGCGGCCGCCATCCGGCACCGGACCCCGGTCGCCTACGGCGTGATCACCGCGGACACGATCCAGCAAGCCGACGTGCGCTCGGGGATCAAGACGGCCGGCAAGGGCTGGGAGGCGGCGCTCGCCGCGATCGAGATGTCCAGCCTCGTCCGGACGGCGGGCATGGATTCGAGCCGAACGTGACGCCCCGTTCGGCGAGCCGTCGCCGCGGCCGCGAGGTCGTGCTTCGGATCCTGTATCAGTCGGAGCTGACCGGCGATCCCCTTCCGGACGTCATCGAGCAGGCCCTCACCGAGCTGGATGTCGACGATCCGGGCCGGGCGTTCGTGCGTGCCCTCGCCGAGGCGGCCGCTGCCCGATGGGACGAGATCGATGCGATGCTGGAGGCCGTCTCCGACAACTGGCGGCTGGCGCGCATGGGGTCGGTCGATCGCAACGTGCTGCGCATGGCGGTCGCCGAGCTCCTCGTCTTCGACTCCACCGACGCGCGCGTGGTGCTGGACGAGGCCGTCTCGATCGCCGATCGTTTCGGCACCGACGACTCCGGTCGCTTCGTCAACGGTCTGCTCGATCGGGTCGCCCGCCGGATTCGAGCCGCCGAGTTCCAGGAGCGCTGATGCGAGTGGCCATGATCAGCGACATCCACGGCAACCTGGATGCACTCGAGGCGGTTCTGTCGGACGTCACGGCCGTGGGCTGTGACGAGATCCGATGCCTCGGCGACATCGTCGGGTACGGAGCCGACCCCGAGCTGTGCGTCCGTCGCGTGCGGGACGTCGCGATCGCGAACCTCCTGGGCAATCACGACGCCGTGGCCGTGGGCGTGCACAGTGACGAGGCGTTCAACGAGCTCGCCCGCGAGGCCATCCAGTGGACCCGCGCCGCGCTGAGCCCGGCGTCGACCGCGTATCTCCGTCAGTCGCCGATGTACCAGGTGGTCGACGACCTCTTCTTCACCCACGCCAGCCCACTCGACACCGGCGGGGGCTGGCCGTACGTGTTCCCCGGACAGGACGTCAGCGACATCTTCGCCGGCACCGAGGCCCGCGTCATGTTCATCGGACACACGCACGTGCCCGGCGTGGCCAACGACCAGTTCGCGACGCTGAGCCATCTCCTCGAAGGCAAGCTCGAGCTGGATCCCGAGCGACGGTACCTGATCAACGTGGGAAGCGTGGGGCAGCCCCGCGATCGCGATCCGCGCGCCGCGTGGGGGCTGCTGGACGTGGGTGCGGGTACGTACGAGCAGCGTCGCGTCGAGTACGACATCCCGGCCGCGCAGCGGAAGATTCGCGACGGCGGCCTTCCCGATCTCCTCGCCGAACGGTTGTCGCGGGGAGTCTGACGTGGCCGAGTCGACGCGTGAGCACTGGGATCGCTTCTGGATCGAGCACGAGGCGATCGACGACGTCTACTCCAACGAGGATCGTCTTCTCCGGGAGCTCCTGAAGATGTCGCCCGAAGGTCGTCGGGTGCTCGAGGTGGGCGCGGGGTCGGGTCGCGACAGCCTGGAGCTGGCGCGCCGGAGCGCGCGGGTCATCCTGCTCGACTATTCCCGTCCGTCGCTCCGGACCGTGCGACGACTGGCCGATCGGCTCGGCGTGGACGTGATGGTGGTGTGCGGTGACGGCACGAACCTGCCGTTCGCCGACGACAGCATCGACATCGTGTTCCATCAAGGGTTGCTGGAGCACTTCCGCGATCCGATGTCGCTCCTCTCGGAGAACGCGCGCGTCGTGGCCCGCCGGGGATACCTCCTCGTGGACGTCCCCCAGACCTTTCACGCGTATACCGTGCTCAAGAAGATCCTGATCGCGGTGGACCGGTGGTTCGCGGGGTGGGAGACCCAGTTCACGGTGGGTCAGCTCGAGGCGCTCACGCGGCGAGCGGGGCTCGACGTGGCCTGGTCATACGGGGACTGGATGGTACCCGGGCTCGGCTATCGGGGTGTGCGAGCGGTCCTGCGCAAGGTCGGATGGGTGCTTCCGAAGTACCCCAGGGGGATCTGGCCGTTCGATCGGCTGGCTGCGGCCGTCCGGGAGCGGTTGCGCGACACGCGCGTCGCGTTCTACACCTACGCCATGATCGGAACCGTGGGTCGGAAACGTGGCTGACGACGCGCCCCGCTCGATCGTCGTCATGAGCTACCGCGACATGAAGCACCCGGAAGCGGGCGGCGCCGAGGTCATCATGTACGAGGTGTTCCGCCGGCTCCGATCACGTGGCCACCGGATCCTCTTCATCACCGGGGGCTTCCGGGGCGGCGCGGCCCGCGAGGACGTCGGCGGGCTGGAGACGCATCGCGTCGGGAACACGTACACGTTCAACATCGCCGGTCCCCGACATCTTCGCCGGCTGGCGGCCGCCGAGTCGTTCGACGTGGTGGTCGAGGACATCAACAAGATCCCGTTCTTCACGCCGCGCTGGGTACCCTCCCTGCCAACCGTGGGCGTGGTGCCACACCTGTTCGGCACCACGGTCTACGAGCAGGCGTCGTGGCCCATCGCCACCTACGTGTACCTGCACGAGAAGCTGATCCCCTCCGTCTACCGTGAGTGCCGGTTCTCCGTCCTGTCGGGAACGACGCGCGACGATCTGATCGCACGCGGCATCCCTCCCGAGCGCATCCACGTCATCCACGCCGGGATCGACCTCGACGCGTATCCGCTTCGATCGGCCACCTTCGAGCCGCCGGGGCCGGTGATCACGTATCTCGGCCGGGTCAAGCGCTACAAGGGCATCGACCTTCCGATGCGCGCGCTGCCCGCGCTCCGGCGGCGCATCGCAGACGTCCGGTACCGGATCGTTGGCGAGGGCGATCATCTGTCCGAGCTGGAGCGGCTGGCCGGTGAGCTCGGGGTCCGGGACGCGGTCGATCTCGTCGGCTTCAAGGAGGGAGCCGACAAGATCGACGAGCTCGCGCGCACGCGCGTCCTCACCTACACGTCACCGAAGGAAGGGTGGGGGCTGAGCGTGATCGAGGCCGGCGCGGTCGGCGTGCCGTCGATCGCCTCGGATTCCCCGGGATTGCGGGAGTCGGTGCGCCACCGGGAGACGGGCCTTCTCGTGCCGCACGGCGACGTTGCAGCACTGACCGAAGCCCTCGAACACCTCCTGACCGACGACGACACCTGGCGCCGCATGGCCCGCGCGGCCCGTGGCTGGGCCGAGACGTTCTCCTGGGATCGGATGGCCGATCAGACGCTCGAGCTGATCGACCGCGTCGTCGACGAGCGCCGCGTGGCGGCGAGGTAACGCGATGCAGGTCGGGGAACCCGAGAGCGCCGGTGCTCCCGCTTCGGGGTCGCGGTCGGTGCGATCGGGAGTCACGCTCGCGGCGAAGATCCTGGTCAGCGTCGCGCTGCTCGCGTTTCTGGCCACCCGGGTGGATCTCGCGGCGACCGGCCGCGCGATCGTGCGGTCCCACGTCCCGACGCTCGGGATCGCGCTCGCCCTCTTCGTGGGGTCCAACGTGCTCGGGGCCGTGCAATGGGCGACGCTGCTTCGTGCCTCGGGGCTGTCGATCTCGCTGACGCGGGTGACGGCGTACTACTTCCAGGGCTCGTTCTTCGGGCTGTTCCTGCCCGCCAGCGTCGGCGCCGACGTGAGCCGCGTCTACGACACGACGCGCCACACCGGGCGGCTCGGCGGCGCGGTGGCGGCGACCGTGATGGACCGGCTGGTCGGGTTCTACTCGATCAGCATGTTCGCGATCGTCGCCGTCGTGCTGGGCGGACGCGAGCAGCGACCACCGCTCGCGATCCTCGTGCCGATCGTCGTCTTCGCGGGCGTGAACCTCGTGGTGTGCCTCTCGCTTTTCTCGACCCGGGTCAGCGCGTTTCTGGTCCGCTGGGCGGGACGTCTTCCGGATCGTCCGCGGACGGTCGCCACCGGCCTCGTCGAGGCGCTTCACGGGCTGGGACGGCGCCCCGGGCTCCTCCTCGGGGTGATCGGACTGTCGATCCTGGTGCAGGTTCTGCGCGTCACCGTTCACTACCACGTGGCGGCGGCGATGGGGATCTCGTTGCCGCTGCGCGAGTTTTTCGTGATCATCCCCGTCCTGGCCGTTCTCGTGGCGCTTCCGATCTCGTTCGGCGGGATCGGCGTCCGGGAGTCGGCAGCCGTACAGCTCTTCGGACACGTCGGGCTGCCCGCGACGGACGCGGTGGCGATGCAGGTCACGGCGTTCGCGCTGTCGATTCTCGCGAGTCTCCCCGGATGGTTCGTCTTCGTGGCCAGGCAGGTTCGTTACCGACGCATCGGCGGCCGCGGAGCCCGGGCGGCCGGGATCCGGGCGACCGACGGATCGGTCACCGAGCCGGGGGAGATGGGATGAGGATCGAAGCCTCCGAGACGCCCGAGCCCGAGCGCACCCGCATACGCTGGGAAGAGCCGCTGGACGTGGCGCTCGCGATCGTGACCGCGCTGGCGGCGCTCGTCGTGTACGTGCTCACGCTGACGCCCACCGTGCCGTTCTGGGACGGTGGGGAGTTCATCGCGACGTCGTACATCCTCGGGATTCCGCACCCGCCGGGTACGCCGCTCTACGTGCTCCTCGGACGCTGCTTGAGCCTTCTCCCCCTGGGTGGCTTGAACGTCGCGCAGAAGGTGAACCTGCTCAGCGCGATTCCGTCGGCGATCGCGGTGGGCCTCACGTACCTCGTGACCGCGCGGATCGCCGCGAACGCCGGTCCCCCGTTCGGTCGCGACCGGACGTGGCCGCGCCGACCGGACCTGATCGGTCGAGTCGGCGCGTTCATCGGGGCGCTGGTCATGGCGTTCTCGGACACGTTCTGGGTCAACGCGATCGAGGCCGAGGTGTACGCGCTCTCATCGATGGTGATGGTGGCCACGGTGTATCTGATCCTGAAGTGGCGTGACCTCCGCCACCAGGGTGGTGAGGACGCCGCGCACGCGAACGACGTCGTGGTCGTGGTGTTCTACATGCTCGCGCTCTCGATCGCGTTCCACATGGGCGTGTTCATCGTGTTCCTGCCCCTCGTCCTGTATTTCCTGTCGGACTACTACGACTCCTTGAAGGAGCCTCGCTTCGTCGCCACGGCGATCACGCTGGTCGTGATGTCGTTCTTTCTCGGGTTCGACAGCGAGCGTCTGGTTCTGGGGGCCGCGTTCATCGGTGCACTGCTCGTCCTGAACGTGCACCTGATCGGACGGGCGAACCTCGCGACCCTGGGGGTGTCCGTCGGAGCTCTGGTGCTGGGAGTCCTGATCGCACGGTCGGGGGGCGGGGCGTTCGGGCTGGGCGTGGTGGCGGTGCTCGTGGCCGCCGTGCTCGGCGTCGCCCGGGGCACGCTGGTCCGCCGGAATCTGATGTTCTGGATCCTGGCCATGTTCGTGCTCGGGCTCAGCGTTCACCTGTTCCTGTTGATCCGGGCGGGTCTGGATCCGGCCATCAACGAGGGTGATCCCTCCACGCTGAAGAACTTCTGGCTCGTGCTGAGCCGCGACCAGTACAAGCCGGCGCCACCGTGGGAGCTCCGGGCCACCTGGGCCAACAAGCTCGATACGCACTTCTGGCGGTACTGGAGCCGCCAGTACGTGACCGGGGTCCCGATCCTGTGGGCGTTGCCGTTCGTGGTGGGTGCGCTGGGCGGGGCGGTCAATCTCCTGCGGGCCCGCCGAAGCGGACTCCTGATGGCGTTCATCATCCTGGTCACGTCGCTCGGGCTCGTGTGGCACCTGAACTTCCAGGACCAAGAGGTGCGCGACCGCGACTACTTCTTCGTGTCCCTGTTCCACTTCTTCGCGGTGTGGATCGGGCTGGGCATGGCGGGCCTGTTGTACCTGGTCGGCGAAGCGGTGCCCGGTCGGCGGGCGCGTGCGGCGGCGATGGGGGCCGTCGCGCTCGCGCTGGTGGGCCATCCGATCGCGCAGCTCGAGGCCGGCTGGTTCGAGCACGACCGCAGCCGGTTCTACGTCGCCCGCGACTACGCGTACAACATCCTGGAGCCGCTGGAGCGGGACGCCATTCTGTTCACGAACGGGGACAACGACACGTTTCCGCTCTGGTACCTGCAGGAGGTCGAGGGCATCCGGCGAGACGTACGGGTGGCCAACCTGAGTCTCCTCAGCACGTCCTGGTACATCGAGCAGCTCCGCGACACCGAGCCCCGCGTTCCGATCGCCTGGGACGACGCCACCATCGAGTCGCTCTACCCGTACATCGATCCCGATGGCCAGCTCGTCTCGGTCCGGGATCTGGCCGTGGTGCACATCCTCTCCCAGAACCGCTGGCGGCGACCGGTGTACTTCGCGGTGACGGTCCCGAACGACGGGCTCCTGGGCCTGGACACGCGGAGCCAGCTCGTGATGGAGGGCATGGTCTGGCGCGTGGTGCCCGAGCCCGTCGCGCTGGACGTGGACGAGGAGCGGCTCCGGAACAACCTGGAGAACGTCTTTCTCTGGCGCGGGCTCCTGGACGAGCACGGCGATCTCGACAAAAGCATCTATCGTGACGAAAACACGATGAAGCTCTCGCAGAACTACGCGGTGGCGTACATGCAGCTCGGCCGAGCGGTCGAGGCGCGGGCCCGGAAGGCTCTAACAGATGGTGATGAAGCGACTTACGACGATCTGACGCGTGAGGAGATCGATCTCCTGGAGCGCGCGGCGGTGTTCCAGCCGGGCTTCTCGTACGCCGCGGTGCTCCGGGCGTCGCTCCTGCGGACCATCGGGGATCTGCCCGCCGCCGAGGCGGCGTTCACCGAGATCCTGGCCGGCCTGCAGGATCCCGAGGACCCCTCCGATCGGCGTTTTCTGCCGGAGCTCCACTATCACCGCGGTGAGGTCCGGTACGATCTGGGCCGCTACGCGGACGCACTCGTGGACTACGACGTGTTCGCCAGGGCGAACCCGGGCGACTGGGTCGCCTCGGAGGCCGAGATACGCACGCTCGCCGTCATGGGGCGGATGGGGGCGGCCCGCGAGCGCCTCGAGAGCTGGCTCGCCGGGCACCCCAACCACCAGCTGGCGAGGGACATGCAGGCCCTGCTGGAAGAGGGTGCGTATCGGGCCGACTCGTCGAGCGCACCGGAGGAGTAACCGATCGTGGGCAACGTGACGAACCGATCGCCGCACGGCGACGCGCCGCACGACGACGCGCCGCACGAGCGGATACCGCGTGGACGGGGCCGGGCGCTCGTGACGGGCGCGGCCGGCTTCATCGGCTCGCATCTGTGTGACGCGCTCCTCGAGGACGGATGGACCGTCAGGGGCGTGGATTCGCTCTCGCCGTTCAACGGCGCCGATCGCAAGCGATGGAACATGGCGCTGCTCGGGCGCCACGAGCGCTTCGAGGGCATCGAGGCCGATCTCCTCCACGTGCCGCTGGAGCCGCTGGTCGACGGAATGGACGCCGTGTTTCACCTGGCGGCACTCCCGGGGGTCCGCTCGTCGTGGGGAGACGCGTTCCGCGAGTACTCCGCGACGAACGTCGAGCTGACCGCACGGCTGCTCGAGACGTGCCGCACGCTCGAGACGCCGCGGTTCGTGTACGCGTCGTCGTCGTCGGTCTACGGGGATGCGGAGTCGTTTCCGGTCTCCGAGGACGCGCCGACGCGACCGATCTCGCCGTACGGGGTCACGAAGCTGGCCGGCGAGCACCTCGTGCGGCTCTACGCGCGGAACTTCGGACTCTTCACCGCGTCTCTGCGGTTCTTCACCGTGTACGGACCGCGGCAACGGCCGGACATGGCGTTCTATCGCTTCATCCGGAGCTCCCTGACCGGGGGCGTCTCGCACGTGTTCGGCGACGGCCTGCAGACGCGGGACTTCACGTACGTGTCCGATGCGGTCCAGTCCTGCGTTCGCGCGCTGGAGGCGCCCCGGGCCGGCGCCGTGTACAACGTCGGCGGCGGCAGCCGCGTCACGCTGCGTGAGGTACTCGAGATCATCGGCCGGGAGACCGGTCGAGAGGGTCGATTCGAGTTCGGGCCCACCGAGGCCGGCGATCCGAAGCACACGGGCGCGGATACCTCGCGCGCGCGGCGCGAGATCGGCTACGATCCCCGCGTTTCGCTTGCGGACGGCCTCGCCTCTCAGGTGGCCTGGATGAAGGACGAGCTCGCCAAGGAGCACGTGTGATCGATCAGGAGCGGGGACAGGACACGCTCGCGCCCCCGGTGGGCAAATGCGACGTGTCGGTCGTCGTACCCTTGTTCGACGAAGCCGAGTCGTTGGAGCCGCTGTTCGCCGCCATCCGGGCGGCGCTCGAGCCGCGCGCGTTCGAGGTCGTCTTCGTCGACGACGGCAGCCGCGACCGGTCGCTGGCGACGCTCGAAGCGCTGGCGGAGACGGATCCGCGCGTGCGCGTGGTCAGCTTCCGGCGAAACTACGGGAAGTCGGCCGCCCTGGCCGTCGGCTTCGACCGGGCGCGCGGTGACGTGATCGCGACCTGCGACGCCGACCTCCAGGACGACCCCGCCGAGATCCCCGCCATGATCGATCTGCTCGACGAGCGCACCGATCTCGTCTCGGGCTGGAAGAAGGACCGCCGCGATCCCTGGACCAAGCGACTGCCCTCGAAGGTCTTCAACCTCGTGCTGCGCCGGTGGGGCGGCGTGGATCTGCACGACATGAACTGCGGTCTGAAGGTGTACCGGCGCGCGGTCGTGCGCGACCTTCCGGTGTACGGGGAGATGCACCGGTTCCTGCCGCTGCTGGCGGCTCGACAGGGCTTCGGCGTGCGAGAGAAGGTGGTCCGCCACGAGCCGCGCCGCTTCGGCGAGAGCAAGTTCGGCCCGTCGCGCTTCCTGAACGGCGCCCTCGACTTCGTCAGCGTGATGTTCCTGACGCGCGCCTACGAGAAGCCGCTTCACGTCTTCGGCCGGGTCGCGATCGTGCTCCTGACGATCGGAATGCTGATCAACGTCTGGATGTTCGCGATCTGGC
The DNA here is from genome assembly GCA_965224245.1 of Candidatus Eiseniibacteriota bacterium. Taxonomy (GTDB): domain Bacteria; phylum Eisenbacteria; class RBG-16-71-46; order CAZAMP01; family CAZAMP01; genus CBDCYW01. The sequence continues at coordinate 1,273,160 of OZ245046.1, forward strand.
TCATCGACGGCGCGCTTCGGTCGCGTCCGCTCCTGATTCTGGGGATGGTGCTCGTCGTGCTCGGCATCCAGTTCGTGTCCATCGGGCTCCTGGGAGAGATGCTGGCGTTTCAGCACCGACATCGCGACTACGGAATCAAGCGGGAGATCCGCTGAGTGACCACGCCCCCGCCGGGCACCCGGGCGCGCCGCCGCGCCCTGGTCATCGTGCCGACGTACAACGAGGCGGACAACGTGGGAGAGCTTCTACCCGCGATCCTGGCTCAGGCCCAGACGGACGTGGACGTCCACGCGTTGATCGTCGACGACTCCTCGCCCGACGGCACCGCGGACCTCGTCGAGCGTCAGGCGGCCGGCGACGATCGCATCCGGCTCCTCACGCGGCCCGCGAAGCTCGGGCTAGGCACGGCGTACATCGCCGGCTTTCGCTATGCGCTCGAGCACGACTACGACTTCGTCTTCGAGATGGACGCCGACTTCTCGCACGATCCGTCGGCGATCCCGGCGTTCCTGACCGCGATTCAGAACGCCGACGTCGTACTGGGATCGCGATACCTCACCGGCGTCACGGTTGTGAACTGGCCGCTGCGACGACTCGTCCTGAGCTACGGAGCCAATGCGTACACGCGGCTGATCACCGGGATGCCGATCAACGACGCCACCGGCGGCTTCAAGTGCTTCCGCCGTGAGGCCCTGGCCGCGCTCGATCTGGACGCGATCCGCTCGAACGGATACTCCTTCCAGATCGAGGTGAGCTTCCTGCTGTGGAAGAAGGGCTTTCGAATCGTCGAGATTCCGATCGTCTTCGAGGACCGGCGCGTCGGCGTCTCGAAGATGAACCGGCGGATCATCTGGGAGGCGGTGTGGACGGTCTGGAGGCTTCGCCTGGCCGGCTTCTCGGGGGCGAGCCGATGAGCACGGCCACGTCGCACGAGCGCACGCCCACGATCGATCGCGTCTCTGCGGTCATCGTGCACTACCGGACACCCGATCTCCTGCGGAACTGCCTCGCGTCCCTGGAGCCGTACGCGTCTCGGGGGATGGAGGTCGTCGTGGTCGACAACGATTCCGGCGACCGCTTCCCCGACTTCGTGGCCGACGAGTACCCGGACGTGCATCTCCTGCCCATGACCGACAACGTCGGCTACTCCAGAGGCGTCAACGCCGGCATGGACGCGGCCGGCGGCGAGTTTCTCCTCATCCTCAACCCGGACATCGTGCTGATCCCCGGTGCGGTCGAGGCGCTGCTGACCGCGGCCGCCGCGCATCCCGACGCGGGCGTCGTGGCGCCGAAGCTCCTGAACCCCGACGGCACGCTCCAGTACTCGTGCCGTCGCTTCTACGACTTCGAGACGTTCGTGTACCGGCGCACGCCGCTCGGCCGGCTGCGGCCGAACGCGCCGGTTCTCCGCCGACACATGATGCTCGACTACGACCACGAGACGCCTCGGGTCGTGGACTGGGTGCTGGGCGGGGCGATGCTGGTGCGCCGCGCCGCGGTGGAGGACGTGGGCGGGATGGACGAGCGCTTCTTTCTGTACTTCGAGGACGTCGACTGGTGCTACCGCATGCACCGGCGCGGCTGGCGCGTGCTCTACGATCCGGCGGCCGCGATGTATCACAACCATCGCCGCGACAGCGCGAAGAAGCCCCTCGGGAAGAGCTTCTTCTCGCACTTGATGTCGGTCGTCCGCTTCTACGAGAAGTGGAGCCTCGTGCTGTACCTGTTCAAGACCCAGCGCGAGGACATCGGACGTCTGCTCCGACTCGTGTTCGACGTGGTGGCGATCAACCTCGCATTCGTCTGCGCCTACGCGATCCGGAAGGGCCTGGGCGACATCCTGGAGAAGCCGGTGTTCGGAGTGGCCGAGTACCAGCCGTTCTGGCTCTTCGGCAATCTCCTGGCACTGGTCGTGTTCTACATGCTGGGCTTCTACCGGCGCGAGCCTCGCGGACAGGACTGGGTGGATCGGCTGTTCACCGTGGGGCGGGGCGCGGCCATCGTCACGATCATCATGATGGCCACGACGTTTCTCGTCCAGGCGCGCTCGTACTCGCGCGCGATGCTGATGGTCGTCTGGCCGCTGGCCACGACGTTCCTGGTTCTCGGGCGCCAGGCGGTGGCGGCGTTCGCGTCGTCGATGCGGGATCAGCGGCTGGACCTGCCCAGGGTCGCGATCGCGGGACGCGCCGACCGCGTGGCCGAGGTCCGGCAGGAGTATCGGCGCGAGACCGACCTGGCCTTCGAGCCGCTGTACTTCCCCGACTTCGAGCTCGGTCGCGCCCGCGACGAGGTGCCCCCGGACGACCTCCTGGATCGCTTCATCGAGATCGTCCGCTTCGAGCGGATCGCGAGCGTCCAGTTCGTGACGCCGGGGGAGGACGCCGCCCTCCTGACCGAGCTCGTGCCCCGGCTGGCGCGGGCCGGGGTGGGGGTGCGGATCCTCCCGGAGTACGCGGCGGTGCTCAATCCGGACGCCCGGGTCGAGGACGTTGCTGGAACCTGGACGCTGTCGCTGGGCACGCGGACCCGGTGGCGGGCCGCCAGCGCGGGCAAGCGCCTGGTCGACGTGGCCGCATCGTCGGTTCTGATCGCGATCGGAGCCCCCGCCAACGCGTTCTTCGTCGCGCTCCGCTGGCTCCGCGGCATCCGCCCGATCTTCAGCGTCGAGGAGCGCGTGGCCGCGGCTGGCCAGCGCGTCACCTATCGCATGTACACGCCGAGGCCGCGCCAGAATATCTTGGCGGTCGTCCTGTTTGATCACTATCCTCGTCTCTTCGCGGTCTGGCGGGGAACCTTCAGCCTCGTTGGCGTTTATCCCTTTCGTCCCGAGGAGTTCCGGGCGCTGCCGCCGGCGCTTCGATCCCTCACGCTCGAGGCGCGGCCGGGCCTCACGGGGCTGTGGTGGTTTCATCGCGGCTCGGAGCCGGGCCTGGAACGCCTTCGCGGGCTCGACGTGGAGTACGTGCAAAAGTGGTCGACCGGCTTCGATCTCAAGACGTTTCTGAGAGCGCTCACCGCGCTGATCCGCTCCCGCGGTCACATGCCCGATCACGATCGCCCCGCCCCGGTCGGGTCGGCGCCCGGCGGGCTTCACCAGGCCGGCACGCGACGCTGATCCCGGTCGGGCTGGCACTGTCGGTCGTGCTCTCGACCGCGTTCGTCACCGACGCGGGTGCCCAGTACGGCTGGACCCGCGAGCTCTACGCGAACACGATCTCCGACGTCGCGGCGTCGGGCGATCACCTCTACTGGGCGACCAGCGCGGGCCTGGTGGAGCTCGGGCTCACCGACGCCTCGATCACCATCCATCGCCGGTCGCTCCGTACGCTTCCGACCGACACCCTGACCGCGGTGGCCGCCGACGCCGACGGCAACATCTGGTGCGGCACCGACGGTTACGGTCTGGCCATCCGCACCCCGGGTGGTCAGTGGCGGCGCCTCTCGACGTTCGACGGGCTCCCGAACGCGCGTGTCCTGTCGCTGGAGCCGGTGGGCGATCAGATGCGGATCGGCACCGCCGAGGGCTTCGTGACGATCACGGGTATCGTGGATCCGCTGGTGTCCGAGAGCTGCACCGTGCTCGACCCCTGCGTGGACGAGCTGCCCAGCCTGACCATCCAGGCGATCCTGGATCGCGTCTCGGAAGTCTGGTACGGCACCTCGGCCGGGCCGGTGCGCGCCGTCGACGATGGCGGGGGACTCACGCTGACCCCGGTTCTCGGCGGGCTCTCGAGCCTCAACATCCGGTCGTTCGCGGAGTACGACGGCGAGGTGTGGGTGGCCACGGACGACGGCGCGTATCGCGCGAATGCGGCGGGGACGGGCTGGATCGCGACCAGCGGCCTCACCGATGCGCGCGACCTGCTCGCCGTCGACGGGCGTCTTCTGTGCACCTCGCCGAACCCGGCCACCGGTCGCGGCGTCTACGAGTGGAACGGCTCGGGCTGGACGCGACTGGGCTCCACGTTCGGGAATGCCGCGAGACCGATCGCGCTCGCGTCGGCCGGCGACGGCTCCATCTGGGTCGGCACGACCGCGGGTGTGCGGCGGCTCTCCGGCTCGAACTGGGGATCGGTGATCGCCGCCGACGGGCTGCCGCTGGCCGGCCGGCCGTGGTCCATCGCCACCGGCGACGACGAGACGTGGATGGGCTACTTCGACGTGAGCGCCGCCGCGCTCCGCACGTCGGCGGGCTGGGTCGGCGTCACCGACACCTCGACCGACGACGGCTTCGAGCGCCGCCCCGTGCAGGCCATCAGCGTCGATCCGACCGGCGCCACCTGGTTCGCCCACTGCTGCTGCTCGGGCGGCGGATGCTTCGTCGATCGCGTCGACGCGTCGCTCGAGAACTGGATCCACGTACCGGTCAAGAACGCGCGAGCCTTCGCGCACGGACGGAGCTACACGTTCATCGGCTCCGGCGCCGAGGACGAATCCGTCGCGGGGGCGGGACTGGCGATCTGGGCCCCGCCGTTCGGTCCGGACTCGGTTCAGGTGGTCACCGCCGAGACGTCGAACCTGACCAGCAACACGATCAGCGCGCTGGCGATGGACGACGCCGGACGTCTCTGGGTCGGCCACCGGCAGAACGGCATCGATCGGTTCACGATCGCCGGCGACCCGACCGACGGTGACTTCGACGCGACACCGGTTCGGTACGTGGCCCCGGCTCTTCCGTCGAACAGCGTGTTCGCGCTGGCCGCCGACGGCGCCCGCATGTGGGCGGGCACGTTCCAGGGGCTCGCGCTCTTCGACGAGGGGGAGCTCATCGGGACGTGGGGGGCCTTCGAGCTGGGCAGTCCACTCGTGCGAGCGATCGCGATCGCGTCGGACCGAAGCGCGTGGGTGGCGACCGACGCCGGTCTCGTGCGCATGCGACCGAATGCGCTCGGGACGTACGACGTCGAGCGATACCGATTCCCCGATCTCTCCAACGACCGCGTGCTCGGGGTCGCCACCCGCGGGCTCGACGTCTGGGTGGCCACCGACAACGGCGTCACGATCGGACGGCCGTCCGGCGGCTCCGGCGGGTCGTCACCGTCGACGCTCGCCGGGAGCGTGTACCCGAACCCGTTCCGCGGCGATCTCCACGACGGCATCCGTCTCGCCGACGTGTCGGTGCCGGTCAGCGGCGAGGTGTATGACGCCGCCGGCGGCCTGGTGGCCACGTTCCGGGACATCGCGCCCGGCGCGATGGTGTGGAACGGACGCGTCGGCGGGGCGGACGGCCAGCTCGCCGCGCCCGGCCTCTACGTGGTCGTGGCCCGGTCCGGCGACCATCACCTCCGCGCGCGAGTCGCCGTCATCGACTGACACACCCGATCCGACGCCGCCTGACGCCCCGGAGCGACCGCACGGTCGTCTCCTCCGCCCGGCATCTCTCTGCCTCCATGGGTGGTGTGGGCACGGCACGTGCGTGATCCATACTGACAACTTCATTTGACGAAAGACACGTCATCCGCAGGCGGCGCACGGGGTCGTGTCGCGGTCGATCGACGTATCAACGCTTGCTTGATGGCATCAAGAGGAGTAAAGTGGGGCCTTGTGGGGATAGATGGTGCAGAATGGGGGAACAGAGGGCGACGAGCCGACGCGGGCGACGATGCGATACCTCTTTGGCACGTACCAGCATACGATCGATCCCAAGGGTCGCCTGGCGATTCCCCAGCGTCTGAGGGACCGCCTGATCGATGGTGACCGGCGGACGCTGACGATCCTCGAGGGCTTCGAGGGCTGCCTGTTCTGCTACGCGTCCCGCGAGTTCGAGAAGATCCTCGACCAGCTCCACGAGCAGTCCTTCGACAACCAGGAGATCCGCGAGCTCCTGCGCTGGCTGTCGGCGCACGGCTCCGAGGTCGACATGGATGCCCAGGGCCGCATCGCGCTGACCGAGGAGCAACGGCGCGTCGCCGGGCTTTCCCGCGAGGGACTCCTGATCGGCGCGGGCGTCCGGCTGGAGATCTGGTCGCCCGAACGCTTCGCCGCGCGCCCGAACAAGTCCAACGGGGCGTCGCTGGCCGAGGGCGTCCTCGGTGGCTTCGTCGCCCCCCGCCATGGAGAGACTCGACCGACCGATGCCGGAGCGCGCGTGTCGCCCTCCGAGCCCGGCCACGACGTCACGCACTGACGCACACGACGTCACCCGCGCATCGGCGCGGAGACATCAGTGACCCGCACTCCGGTGCGGCAAGGAGGAGAGAACGTGACCCCCGACCACGTCGACTCCGCCCGAAGTGTCGTCTGGCACCTTCGTGGCACGCTGGATGCGACCGAGATCGAGCACCTCGAGCGACTGCTCGACGACGTTGCCCTGTTCGGTGCCGGCTCCGTTCTGCTCGACCTCGCCGCGGTCACGCACGCCGACTTCCGCGCACTGCGCGCGTTGTTCGGCGTCGTCGAGAAGCTCGAGCGCCGCGGCCTCAACGTGCGATCGGTCAACGCGACCCCCTACGTGCGCGATCTCTTCCGTGTCGCCTACCGCGGGCTGGGATCGGGACTGATTCCGGACGGTCGACGTCCGGCAGCTCCGGTACGTCTCGCCGACGCGTCGTAGCGGGGATGAGCGATCACGTTCCGGTGATGGTCGACGAGGTGTGCCGGCTCCTCGTCACACGCCCGGACGCCACGATCGTGGACTTGAACGTGGGAGGCGGCGGGCACGCCGAGGCGATCTGTCGGGTGCTCGGCTCCGGCGACTTCCGCTACGTCGGACTGGATCTGGATGCGCGGGCCCTCGACCGCACGCGGGAGCGGCTGCGGGCGTTCGGGAATCGCGTGACTCTGGTGGAGCGTAATCACCGCGAGCTGGTGGCGGTGCTCGAGGAGCTGGGTATGAGCGCGGTCTCGGGAATCCTGTTCGATCTCGGCTTCTCGTCGATCCAGCTCGACGATGCCGAGCGCGGGTTCTCCTTCGATGCCGACGGACCGCTCGACATGCGTTACTCCACCGCCGCGCGCTCGGCCGAGGCGCTCGTCGCCACCGCGTCCGCACACGAGCTGACGACGCTCTTCAAACGATATGGCGACCTACGGGGGGCGGGCAAGCTGGCCGCGGCGATCGTGTCCGCCCGGAACGGCGCACCGCTTCGAACGACCGGCGAGCTCTGCAAGCTGGTCGACGTGACGTTGCGCCCGCCCTTCGTACGTCGCCGAAAGGTGCTCTCGCAGGTCTTCCAGGCCATCCGTGTCGCGGTCAACGACGAGGTGGAGTCGTTCCGCGACGCGCTCTCTTCCTGCCACGCGAGCCTCGCCCGGGGCGGTGTGCTCTGTGTGCTCGCCTACGAGTCCGTCACCGATCGCATCGCGAAGCTCGCGTTTCGCGAGGACGGTGACAAGGACGTCTACGGCAACCCGATCGAGCCCCTCCGGTGGGAGCGTCTGACCCGGGGCGCGCTACGTCCCAGCGAGCGCGAGGTCGCCGCGAACCCGCGTGCCCGCAGCGCGCGCCTGCGCGCGGCGCGCAAGCGGCCCACCGCCGGGGAGGAGCGGCGCACATGACACCGAATCAGTACCTCCGGCGCCCGCTTCACCGGGAGTCGGCGCCGTCACGCTGGAAGCGGACGATGCTCGCGGCGGTGGTCGTGTTGCTCGTGTTCGGGATCGTGGACACGTTCGGCAGCGTGCAGGTGACCACGCTCACCCGCGACATCGCACGCAGCAAGAAGCGCCTGACCGAGTGTGAGAGCGAGCTCAGCTATTTCCTCGAGCGGCACGAGCACGAGCTCGGCCGCGAGGTCGTGTTGGATCGGATGGGCCGTCGCGACGGATTCGTGACGCCCGACTCGGGGTGCGTGGTTCTGGTGTCGCTGATCTCCGATCAGGACACCTCTCGCTGACGGATCAGCGTGGGGAGAGAAGCAATGATCGTCTCGGGAGATCGTGCGCGTCGCTCGACGACGTCCAGGACCCCGGCGAGTCCGGCTCGCGCCACGCGGCTGGCCATCGTCGGTGCGCTGTTCATCCTCGCCCTGGGCGCGCTGGTCGCACGGCTGATGGCGGTCCAGGTCGTCGACCACGACAGGCTCGCCGGCATGGCGGCGAAGAGCCAGTACCGCCGCATCCACCTGGAGCCGCCGCGCGGCCGGGTCGTGGACCGTCACGGCACCCTGCTCGCATTCTCGACGGACAACATCTCGCTCTCGGCGCGCCGCGAGCGAGTCGCCGACCCCGACGCCGTCGCCGACTCGCTGGCCACCCTCGGCGTGTCACGCCGGGGCACCCTCCAGAAGCTCGAGCCGGACTCGGGCTACGTCTGGCTGACGCGAACGCTCCTGCCCGAGGGGCGCGCGCGCTCGCTGGCCGCGAGCCTCGAGGGCGTCCAGGCGGAGCGCGAGCGCAAGCGCATCACGCCCCAGGGGCCGCTCGCGCGCGAGATCGTGGGCCGCTGGTCCGAGGACCCCGACCTTCTTTGCGGCATCGAGCGGCGCTTCGACGAGCGGCTGCGCGGGGAGAGCGGCTGGGAGTGGACGGTTCTGGACGCGGTGGGCAATCGCTACGTCACGACGACCCGATGCGATCCCGTGGCCGGCTGGGACGTCGTCCTGACCCTGGACGCACGCATCCAGGAGATCGCCGAGCTCGCGCTGGCCGACGCCGTGGCCGAGCACGGTGCGCGCGGGGGGGTGATCGTCGTCGTGGATCCGCACGACGGGGACATCCTGGCCATGGCCAGCCTGGGACGGGCCGGTGAGCGGAGCTTCTCGAACCGGGCCGTCACCGAACCCATCGAGATCGGGAGCTGCGCGAAGGTCGTGACGGCGGTGGCCGCGCTCGAGTACGGCGTCGCCGACACCTCACGCGCGTTCTACTGTGGCATCCTTCCCGACGAGGAGAACCCGCCGACCGTCGAGGACGATCACGGCGAGGCCGAGTACCTGTCGTTCCGGCGGATCATCGTGGAGAGCCGGAACATCGGAACGGCGCGCATCGCACGGCTTCTCGGGGCCGAGCGTCTGCACGCGATGCTCGATGTCTACGGCTTCGGATCGCGCACGGGCATCGAGCTCCCCGGCGAGTCCGCCGGCCTGGTTCGCCGCGTCGAGGACTGGTCGGGCGTGTCGGTCGACGCGGTGTCGATCGGCTACGAGTTCTCGGCCACGCCGCTCCAGTGGAGCATGGCTTATGCCGCGGTGGCGAACGGTGGGCGGCTGCTCCGCCCGCGGATCGTGCGCGAGCTGGTGGCGCCCGATGGGTCGCGGCGCACCGAGAGCGGACCGGAGGTCGTCCGCGAGGTCATGAGCGAGGAGACCGCGAGAACGCTGCGCCACGTGTTCCGTGACGTCACGAAGGCCGGCGGAACGGGGCGATCGGCCGACGTCCCCTGGCTCGACGTGGCCGGCAAGACCGGCACCGCGCGCAAGTGGGACGCCGAGGCCGGGACGTACTCCCACCGCCGCCACATCGCCTCGTTCGTGGGTTTCGCGCCCTGGGACGAGCCCCGCTACGTCTGCGCGGTCGTGATCGACGAGCCCGCCGGGGCGCACTACTACGGCGGCGACGTGTCGGCGCCGGTCTTCCGTCGCGTCATCGAGCAGATCGCGGCCGTGTATCCCGAGACGCTCCGCGGCGACGCCGAGCATCTCCGGGTGCGCGTCGTGCCGGACGAACCGGCGATCGGTTCGAACGACGCGCTGGCGGCGCCCGGGCACGCCTCCGAGCCTCACGGGGTGCCCGATCTGCGCGGCATGGCGGTGGCGCCCGCGGAGCGTCTCGCTCGTCGCCGGGGTTACGAGGTCGAGCGGGAAGGCGCCGGGGATCGCGTTCTCGACCAGCGCCCGCTTCCCGGAGAGGATCCGGCGGCGTCGATCCTGCTCGTCACCGATACCCTCGCCGAGAGCGTGCGCGTCCCCGATCTGACGGGACTCTCGTTCCGCCGGGCGCTCGCGACGTTGAGTGCGGTCGGGCTCTCCGCCACGCGACAGGGGGTCGGCACCGTGCGCGCGCAGCGTCCCCCTGCGGGCACCGACACGGCTCGCGGCGCGGTGGTGGCGTTGACGCTCGATCCGGAGAACTGGGGACGGCGATGAAGACATTGTCGGCGCTGGTGCTCGGACTGTCCGAGGACCGGGCCGCCGAGGACGTGACCATCACGTCCGTCACCTGTGACTCTCGCGAGGCTCGCGGCGGCACGCTGATGGTCTGCGTCCCGGGAGCCGAGGTCGACGGCCATCGATTCGCCGAGAGCGCCGTCCGCGCCGGCGCGGCGGCGCTCGTCGTCGAGCGGCCACTGGCTGGGCTCTCCGTCCCGCAGGTCCGCGTGGCCGACGCCCGCTCCGCACTGGGGACGATCGCGGCTCGCTTCCACGATCACCCGTCCACCGAGCTCGACGTCGTCGGCGTGACCGGCACCAACGGCAAGACGACGATCGTCGCCATGGGGGCGGCCATCGGCCGGAGCGCGGGATGGAGCCCCGGAACGATCGGGACGCTCGGGATCCTCGATCCCGCCGACGGCGCCGCGCGGCGCTCCGCGCTCAACACGACCCCCGGCAGCGACGTCTTCCAGCGTGCGCTGCGCGACTTCGTCACCGAGGGCGCGAGGGCCGCGTTCGTGGAGGTCTCCTCACATGCGCTGGCGATGCATCGCGTGCGGGGGACCGACTTCCGGGTCGCCGTGTTCTCGAACCTCTCGCGCGATCACCTCGACTTTCACGGCACGATGGACGACTACGAGGCGGCCAAGGCCCGGCTCTTCCGGACCCGGGAATGGGGGCTCGACGAGACCGGTGCGAGCGTTCGCTCCCGGGTGGCGGTGCTGCCCTCGGACGACGAGGTGGCGGATCGACTGGCGGCCTCGACGGATCTGGAGGTGCTGCGCTACGGGGAGGGACCCGGCGCCGACGTGCGGCTGACCGACATCGAGCTGACGCCGTCGGGCTCCCGGGCGCGGCTCCGCATCGGGGTCCGCGTCGTCGACGTGATGGTCCCGATCCCCGGCCGGTTCAACCTCCGGAACGCCGCGGCGGCCGCGGCCGCGTGCCATGCCGTCGGCGCGAGTCCGAGAGAGATCGTCGATGGGCTCGCGTCCATTCCCACGGTGCCGGGGCGGCTCGAGCCGGTCGCGATGGGCCAGGGATTCGCGGTCGTGATCGACTTCGCGCACACGGCCGACGCGGTGACCGCGATGCTGTCGGCGGTCCGGGAGTGGACGCGCGGGCGGGTCCTGCTCGTGATCGGCGCCGGTGGGGACCGGGACCGGGGCAAGCGGCCGGAGATGGGTCGCGCGGCGGTGGCCGGGGCCGATCTCGTGGTGTTCACGTCCGACAATCCCCGTACCGAGGACCCCGAGGCGATCCTCGATCAGGTCGTCTCGGGAGCCGGTGCCTCCGGCGGCTCGCACGGGACCGGGACCTGGACGCGTGTGACCGAACGCGCGGAGGCCGTCCGCGTGGCGATCACGGAAGCGGCCGACGGAGACACGGTCGTGATCGCCGGCAAAGGACACGAACGGGTTCAGATCGTCGGCACCGAGGCCCATCCCTCCGACGACCGCGATCTGGCCCGGTCCGCGCTGGCCGAGCGCGGGTTCGCCGGCGAGAGCGAGAGCCGGCCATGATGTGGACGGCCAGCCAGATCGCGCGCGTGACCGGTGGGCGATTGACCGATCCCGACCGGGCCGCGGCCAGCGTCCGCGGTGTGAGCATCGACACGCGCACGCTCGTGCCGGGCGAGGCCTATCTGGCGATCCGCGGTGAGCGACTGGACGGTCACGCGTTCGTGCCGGCCGCCTTCGAGCGGGGCGCGAGTCTGGCCGTCGTGGCCGCCGGAGACGATCCCGATGCGGCGCTGCCCGGCCCGGGCGTTCGCGTCGACGACACGCTCGAGGCACTCCACGCCCTCGCCGCAGCCGCTCGGGCCCGCACGGACGCCCACGTGGTGGCGGTGACCGGCTCGAACGGGAAGACCACGACGCGCGAGATGATCGCGCTCGGCCTCGGGGACCCGCCACGCGTCCTTCAGCCCAGTGGGAACCGCAACAACCACATCGGGCTGCCGCTGACGCTGTGCAGCGCGACCGGCGCCCATCGGTTCGCGGTGCTGGAGATGGGCATGAGCCACCTGGGTGAGATCCACGTGCTCAGCCGGCTCGCGCGACCATCGCTCGCGGTCATCACGAACGTCGGCCGGGCCCACGTGGGACCGGTGGGAGGGCTCGACCGGGTTCGCGAGGCGAAGCTCGAGATCGTCGACGGGCTCGACACCGATGCCCCGCTCCTCGTCGCTTCGGACGACGCGGAGCTCGTGGCGGCTGCGAGGGCGCGCTGGGCGCGTGTCGAGGTCGTCGGCCGGCGCGGTGAGCACCGGGTCACTCGCTTCGAACGGCGGACGGCCGGGGGTCACGAGGTCGCGCTCGACGGCGGACCGGTGCTGGTCGTGCGTGCGCCCGGACGAGGCGCCGCGGCGGCGGCGGTGACGGCGATGGCCGTGGCGCGGGTCCTGGGGCTGGACCTCGAGGAGGTGGCCCGGCGGCTGTCACGATGGCGTCCGGTACCGGGAAGGCTCGCACTTCGGGACGGAAACGGGTATAGGGTGCTGGATGACAGCTACAACGCGAATCCCGAGTCGATGGCGATGGCGCTGGAGACGCTCGCCGAGCTTCCGTGTGACGGACGGCGGATCGCCGTCCTCGGAGACATGCGTGAGCTGGGCGACTCGAGCGCCGACGCGCACCGCGAGCTCGGCGAGCGCGTGGGAGACGTCGACGCGGTCTATCTCGTCGGGGAGGCCGTGGCCGAGACCGCCCGGGTGGCCGGTGACCGGTTTCCGGAGATGCCCGTTTTCTACACTGGAGACGTGGACGTGTTGATCGATCGCGTGCGTCGGGACATCACCCCGGGTGACCTCGTGCTCGTGAAGGCGTCCCGAAGCTCACGGCTCGAGCGCGTCGTCGACGCGCTCGTGATGGGGGCGCCGGACGGAGGAACCGCGGACTGATGCTGTACGAACTCCTGGTTCCCCTCGCCGACACCTTCTCGCCGTTCAACGTCTTTCGATACATCACGTTTCGGGCCGCCTGGGCCACCATCACGTCGTTGATGATGGCCTTTCTGCTCGGGCCGTGGGTCATCCGCCGGCTGCGAGCGTTGCGCGTCGGCCAGCGCATTCGCGCCGAGGGTCCCGAGTCGCACCAGGCCAAGGAGGGCACCCCGACGATGGGCGGCGTGCTGATCGTCGGCGCCACGATTCTTCCGACGCTCCTGTGGGCGGATCTCAGGAACCCTTACGTGCAGCTCGCCGTGGTCTCGTGCATGACCCTCGGACTCCTGGGTTTTCTGGACGACTATCTCCTCGTGGTGAAGCGCTCGCGCCACGGCCTCCTGGGGCGATACAAGCTGGTCGTGCAGTTCGCGCTGGGCGCCGCCATCGGGCTCTCGATGGTGCTGGCCGCGCCTCAGGGCGAGATGACGCTGCGCACGACGGTGCCGTTCCTGAAGAACGTCCAGCCCACGCTCGGGCTGTGGATCATTCCGCTCGCGATGCTCGTGATCACCGCGACCTCCAACGCCGTGAATCTCGCAGATGGCCTCGACGGGCTCGCCGCCGGCATGGCGGCGCCACCGGCGCTCGTGTTCGCGGGCGTGGCCTATCTGTCGGGTCACGTGACGTTCTCGGACTACCTGAACATCCCGTACTTCTCGGGCGTCGGGGAGCTCAGCATCTTCTGCATGTCGATGGTCGGGGCGTGCCTGGGGTTCCTGTGGTTCAACGCGCACCCCGCCGAGGTGTTCATGGGCGACACCGGCGCGCTCGCGCTCGGCGGCTCGCTGGGCACGGTGGCGGTGCTCCTGAAGCGCGAGCTCCTGCTGGTCATCGTGGGCGCACTCTTCGTCATGGAGGCGCTCTCGGTGATCATCCAGGTCATCGGCTATCGCACGACGGGGCGACGGGTGTTTCTGATGGCGCCGATCCACCATCACTTCGAGAAGCGCGGCTGGGCGGAGTCGCGCGTCGTGGTGCGGTTCTGGATCGTGGCCGCGCTCCTGGCGTTGTTCAGCCTCAGCACGCTGAAGCTGCAGTGATGGAGACGACCTTGCGCACGACAGGCTGGCGAGAGCGACTCGACCGAGGCGGGGACGCCCTCATCGTGGGCTTCGGACGAAGCGGACGAGCGGCCGCGGAGCGGCTCGCCGAGCGGGGCTGGCGCCTGCGCGTGGCCGACGCGACGGACGTCCCCGCGGGGCCCGACGCGTCTCCGGGGCACCTCCCCGGAGCGGCCGGCATCGTTTCGGCGCGTTTTTGCGACGACGACCCGACCTCGCTCGACGGCGTCGCTCTCGTGGTCAAGAGTCCCGGAGTCTCCCGCGCGCATCCCCTGATCCAGGCGGCCCTCTCGCGATCGATCCCGATCATCGCCGAGCTCGAGCTGGGCTGGGCGCTGGGCGCCGGCCGCTTCATCTCGGTGACGGGCTCCAACGGCAAGAGCACGACGACCGCGCTCATCGCACACGTGCTCGCCACCGCGGGACTGGATGCGCACGCGTCGGGCAACATCGGGGAGCCGCTCTCCCACGCGACGTCGAAGGCGAGCGACCGGAGCGTCTTCGTGGTCGAGATCTCGAGCTTTCAGATCGAGGACCTCGTCGACTACGAGACCGACGTCGCGGTCCTTCTGAACGTGACGCCGGATCACCTGGATCGGCACGGTACGTTCGACGCGTACCGCGAGATCAAGGGCGCGCTTCTGGGGCGCGTGCGTGCGGGCGGGGTGCGCGTGATCAACGTGGACGATCCCGCGTCGCGGGGGTTCGTGGAGGCGTGGACGGAACGCGACCCCGCGGGCACGACGCTGATCTCGACGCGCGGTCCGGTTCCGCGAGGCGCCTATCTCGACGGCGACGATCTCGTGCTGGCGCTCGGCGACCCCACGGCCGTGATCTCGCGCCGCGCGCTCTCGATCGCGGGACCGCACAACGTACAGAACGCACTGGCCGCGATGCTGGCCGCGGCGCTGCTCGGCGTGCCTGCGGTGACGCTGTCCGAGGCGCTGGCCACGTTCGAGCCGCTGCCGCATCGCCTGGAGCCCGTCGGTGCGCTGGGGGCGGTGCGGTTCGTGAACGACTCGAAGGCGACCAACCTCGACTCCCTGCGCGTGGCGCTGGCGTCGTTTCCAGACCCGGTGGTGCTGATCGCCGGCGGGCGCGACAAGGGCAGCCCGTTCGAGGACGTCCTGTCCGACGTGCGCGCCCGAACCACGCACGTCGTGCTGATCGGAGAGGCTCAGGATCGGATCGCCTCCGCGTGGGCGGGGGTGTCCCTGTCGCGGGCGGCGAGCCTGGACGCGGCGGTGCGCGAGGCCTATGCGCGCGCGCGACCGGCAGGGGTGGTTCTCCTGGCGCCGGGCTGCACGTCGTTCGACATGTTCACGAGCTTCGCCCACCGGGGCGACGCGTTTCGAGAGGTCGTCGCACGCCTGATCGAGGACGAGCGTCATGGATAGGCGAGGGCAGGCCGATCGCTGGCTCCTGGGCGCGGTCGGACTTCTGGTGGGGCTCGGGCTGGTGTTCCTGTACTCCTCCAGCGCCTGGGTCTCCGAGCGCGCGACGGACTCGGCGCACCGCATGCTGCTGAACCAGGCGGTGAAGGCCGTCGTCGGCATCGCGTTGCTCGTCGGCCTCGGACAGCTCGACTATCGGCGTCTCGCCGGCCGCTGGGCCTGGGTCGCCTGGGGCGGAACCACACTGCTCCTCCTGTATCTGGCGCTCCCGCACCCCTGGAAGGAGAGCATCCGGCACACCGATCGCTGGATCCGCGTGGGACCGATGAGTGTCCAGCCCTCCGAGTTCGCGCGCGTGGCGATGATCGTGTCGATGTCGGCGCTGATCGCGAACCGGGTGCACTGGCCGCGTGGGACCGAGCGCAAGGAGTGGGCGATCGTCGCGGCGTTGGCCGTGGTGCCGATCGGACTCGTGCTCTCTCAACCGAACTTCGGCACCGCGATGGCGATGGGCGCCAGCGCTCTCGCGTTGCTCGTGCTGGCCGGCATCCCCTGGCGGGTGCTCGCGCCGTCCGGAGCGAGTCTGGTGGGCGTCGCGGCACTGCTGACGCTGCGATTCTCGTATCCACTCGAGCGGATACGAAGCTGGTGGGCGGGGGTTCAGGACTTCGACGCCCTGCAGTTCCAGATCAAGCAAGGCGTCATCGCTCTGGGATCGGGTGGGCTCACCGGCGTGGGGCTGGGCCGTTCCCTTCAGAAGCGCCAGTTCGTGCCCGACCCGCACACCGATCTGATCCTCGCGATCATCGGCGAGGAGGTCGGCTTCATCGGAGTGCTCGTGCTCCTCGCGCTGTTCGCCATCGTCTTGTGGCGGGGCCTCCGGATCGCAGCGCGGGCGCCGGACACGTTCGGCTACCTGCTCGCGGCCGGGCTCACGGTGCAGATCGGTCTGTACTTCGTCCTCAACGCCGCCGTCGTGACCGGCCTGATGCCGGTCACGGGCCTGCCGCTGCCGTTCGTGAGTTACGGGGGATCGGCGCTGATTGCGAACCTGGCGGCCGTCGGCGTGCTCCTGAGCGTCTCTCGAGCCGCGTCGTGGAGCCGGCGTCCGGTGACGCAGCGTGTCGTGCACGTGGGGGTGCGTCCATGAGCCGGCCCAAGCGCGTGATGATCGCCGGCGGTGGAACCGGGGGACACGTGTTCCCCGGGCTCGCGGTCGCCGAGGCCCTCAAGCGCGTTCGTCGCGACTGCGAGATCCGCTTCGTGGGGACCGACCGGGGCCTCGAGAACAAGGTGATCCCCGGCGCCGGGTTCGATCTGTGGACGCTGCCGGTGCGGGGGATGCCGCGCCGGCCGGGGCTCGCCCAGCTGAACGCGGCCGTCCAGTTCGTCCGCAGCCTCGTGATCACGTTCGCGTGGTTCACGAAGTGGCGTCCCGACGTGATTCTCGGAACCGGGGGCTACGTCAGCGCGCCCCCGATCGTGGTGGGTCGACTGTTCCGGATACCGATCCTGCTCCAGGAGCAGAACGCGGTGCCGGGAGCGGTCAACCGGCTCCTGTCGCGGCTGGCGACCGAGGTGCACGTGAACTTCGCGGGCGCGCGGCGCTTTTTCCGCCGGCGCGACCATCTTCGCCTGAGCGGCAATCCGCTCCGCCCCGGGCTCCTGGCCGGCAGCCGGAATCGCGCATACGAGCGCTTCGGTCTGTCTCCCAAGCGCCAGACCGTGGTGGTCCTGGGCGGAAGCGCCGGTGCGAGCTCGATCAACCGCGCGATCGCGGATGCCGCGTCCAAGATCGAGACGCGCGAGCCGCTGCAGTTCCTCGTCCAGTCCGGGGAGTCGGATCTGGCCTGGATGCGCGAGCGGCTCGAGACCTGTCCGTTCCCGGCCAAGGTGCTCGCGTTCGTGAACCAGATCGACGATGCCTACACGGTCGCCGACGTGATCGTCTGTCGCGCCGGCGCGATGACGGTGTCGGAGGTCGCGGCCACCGGCGTACCGGCCATCTTCGTGCCGTACCCGTACGCGACCGACAACCACCAGCGCCTGAACGCCGAGGAGATGGTCGATCGCGGTGCGGCGCTGATGATCCTCGACGCCGAACTCGACGGAGATCGGCTGGCCGCCGAGCTACAGACGCTCATCCGCGATCCGATACGCCGTCGGCGGATGGCCTCCAGCGCGCGGGGAAGCGCGCGGTTCGATGCAGCGGACGTGATCGCCAGCGCCCTTCTGGCCCGGATCCCCGAGCCGCGGGCGGACGAGGCCGCCGCCGGCGACGAGGACCGGGCGGCCCGTGGCGCGTCGGACAACGGCAAGCACCGGGGACGCGGTGACGGTCGCGGCCGTGATCGACGTCAGAGGGGATCGCGCGCGTCTCCCAGCCGGGGAGGAAGCGGCGACGCCAGAAGCCGCTCGAGTCGCGCGCGAAGCAAACCCAAGGCCGACGAGGCGCGGACCGCCGATCGGGCCCCGAACGCGGAATCCACGAAGGACGCTGCTGGCCGAGACACCGCCGGCGGTCAGCGCGGGCCCCGTCGTCGCCGACGGGGACGACGCCGGTCCAAGCCAGCGGAGCGAGACTAGGATGTACGGATCGATCAAGCACATTCATCTGGTCGGGATCGGCGGCATCGGCATGAGCGGGATCGGCGAGGTGCTGCTCAACCGCAAGTACCGGGTCTCGGGATCCGACCTGGCCGACACCGAGATCACCCGCCGCCTGGCCTCGCTCGGCGCGACCATCTACCGCGGGCATCGGGCCGAGAACGTACGCGGGGCCGACATCGTCGTGACGTCCACCGCAATCTCGCTCGACAACCCCGAGGTGGCGGCGGCGCGTCATGCCGGGATCCCGCTGGTCCGGCGGGCCGAGATGCTGGCCGAGCTGATGCGCACGCGCTACGGGATCGCCGTGGCCGGCGCGCACGGCAAGACCACGACCACCTCGCTGGTCGGGGCCGTGCTGGCGTCGGGCGGCCTCGACCCGACCGTCGTGGTGGGCGGACGCATCGAGTCCTACGGCGTCGGGGCGCGTCTGGGGGCCGGCGAGTTCCTGGTGGCCGAGGCCGACGAGAGCGACGCATCGTTCCTGATGCTCTCGCCGTCGATCGTCGTGGTCACGAACATCGACCAGGAGCACCTGGATCACTACGGCTCGCTCGAGAAGATCATCGAGGCGTTCCAGGAGTTCGTGACGAAGGTCCCGTTCTACGGTGTGGCCGTTCTGTGCGCCGACGATCCCCTGGTGTCGCAGCTCGCGCGCTCGATGCACCGCCGGGTGGTCACCTACGGCACGGCTCCGGGCGCCGACCTCGAGCTGACCGAGATCGAGACCACCGGTCTCGAAACCTCGTTCCGGATCTCGGGGGCCGGTCGCTTCACCGTGAACATGCCCGGCCACCACAACGCGCTGAACGCGGCGGCCGCGGTCGCCGTGGGGCGCGAGCTGGGTATCACCGACGACGACATCCGAGAGGCGCTCCGGTCCTTCGAGGGGGTGGGACGTCGCTTCTCGGTGTGTGAGACGGGTCGTGGGATCACGCTCGTGGACGACTACGGACACCATCCGACCGAGATCGCCGCGGTGCTCGCGGCCGTCCGCGACGTGTGGCCCTCGCGGCGGTGCGTGTGCGTGTTCCAGCCGCACCGATTCTCGCGGACCGAGCAGCTCTGGAAGGCGTTCGGCCCGGCCTTCACCGCGTGCGACGACCTGTGGCTGCTGCCGATCTACGCCGCCGGGGAGCACGCCATCGAGGGGGTCGATTCGCGCCTGATCTTCCGGGCGGTTCGCGAGGCCGGCTTGCGGCGCGTTACGGTGCTCGACGTCGAGGTCGACGCAGTGGCCGATCGCCTCGTCGGGGAGCTGAGCCCCGAGGACGTCGTGGTCACGCTCGGAGCGGGCGACGTGTGGCGCGTACACCGGGCGCTGGCCGAGCGTCTGGGGCGCACCACCGGGGAGACCGCATGATCCGTGTCGTCTCGAAGCGCCGCCGCCGGCGCGAGCGCGCCCATCGGGTGACCCGAGCCGCGCGCGTGCTCCTCGTGCGCGTGGCACCGGCTGCGCTGCTGCTGGCGCTCGCGGTCGAGCTGTGGCCGACGGCGATGGGTGCGCTGACGAACGCCCCGCTCCTGGCGATCGACGACGTCCGCGTGCGCGGCCACCGGTTCGTGACGCCGCGGGAGGTGGCCGAGATCGCCGGCATCTACCCCGGCGCGTCGCTCGTGGGCGTCGACTCGCGGGCGGCGGCCAGCCGGCTGCTCCTGCACCCCCGCATCGCCAGGGCGGACATCGACTACGTGTTTCCCCGGAGCGTCCGGATCTCGCTGGAGGAGCGCCTTCCGGCCGCGCTCGTGGAGTGCGACTCGCTGATGCCGATCTCGCGCGAGGGCATCGTGCTGACCCGTGTGCCCGGGCGGCCGCTGGAAGATCTGCCGGTGATCCTGCCGCCACCGGGGTGGGTGGTGGAGGTCTCGCGCCTGAAGGGCGCCGGTGTCGACGACGCGCTGGCGTTCATCGAGACGATCGAGCACGTCTCCCCGGGGCTGGCGTCGTCGATCTCGCTGGTGGATCTGAGACGACGCGAGATCGCCGAGGTGTTCGTGGACTCGCTCGGCCTATCGCTGATCTACGAGCCGGATGGTGACTGGAGCACCCAGGTTCGCATGCTGCCGGGCGTGGTGGCGCATCTGAACGAGACCGGCGTGGGGGGGGTGACGCTCGATCTCCGGTTCCGAGACCAGATCGTCCAGCGGGGCGATGGACGGCCGCTCGCGATGAACGATTCGCGGACGCGACCCCGAACGCGGCGCGCGATTCGCGCGCTCCGGTGAAATCCGTTCTTGACACTGCGCGTGAAACGCGCGAAGAACCGACAAAACGCCTGTGACGCGCACCGCCCGGTGCGCCCGGCTCGTGAGGGAGGCAATCGAATGGATTCGATGCAGATTGAAATGGTATCCGATCCGCCGAAGGGGCAGGCCGAGCTCACCGTCGTCGGACTCGGCGGCGCCGGGGGTAACGCCGTCCGGCGGATGATCGAGTCGTCCCTCACGGGTGTCACCTACGTCGTCGGGAACACCGATGCCCAGGCGCTCCGCGATTCGCCCGCCGACGTGAAGCTGCAGATGGGCGAGAGCCTGACCGGCGGGCTCGGCTCCGGCGGCAACCCCGAGACCGGGCGTCTGGCCGCCGAGGAGAGCCGAGAGGACCTCGAGGCCGCCATCACCAACGCCGACATGGTCTTCATCGCCGCCGGCATGGGCGGGGGGACCGGGACGGGCTCGTCGCCGATCGTGGCCGAGCTGGCGAAGGCCGCGGGTGCGCTGACGGTGGCCGTGGTCACGCGCCCGTTCATCTTCGAGGGACGTCCCCGGATCAAGGCGGCGGAGACCGGCCTGAAGGAGCTCCGCAAGCACGTCGACACGCTGATCGAGATCCCGAACCAGCGCCTCCTGTCGATCGCATCGCCCGACACCACGTATCCCGACGCGATGAAGCTGGCCGACGAGGTGCTCGTGAACGCCACGCGCGGCATCACGGACATCATCCTCCGCTCGGGCGACATCAACGTCGACTTCGCCGACGTGCGCGCGGTCATGCAGGATCGCGGAAACGCGCTCATGGGATGCGGTCGTGCGTCCGGGGCCGATCGCGCGGTCAAGGCCGCGCAGATGGCGATCCAGAGCCCCCTGCTGAACGACGTGAACATCGACGGTGCGCAGGCGCTCCTGGTGAACATCACCGGCGGCCCCAACATGACGCTCCACGAGGTCGCCGACGCGACGTCGGTCATCGTGAACGCCGCCGGTGATCAGGCCGAGGTCATCTTCGGAACGGTCGTGGATCCGGACATGGACGAGGAGCTCTCGATCACGCTCATCGCGACCGGCTTCGACACGCCCGCGAAGCGCGTGCTGCCGATCGCCGACAACGGCCGCGAGACGCGGTCGACGCCCCACGAGCCGAACGCTCACGAGGCCGACGCGCCCGAGAGCTCGGTCAGCGAACGACTCGTCGCGGAGGCCGGGGGCGACGGCGTCGTCGCCGACGACGCCGATGAGCGCGACGCGACGGCGAGCCCGGATCGTGAGGCCGCCGCCGAGGCGCCGCGACGGCGAGACTGGATCGTCGGACGAGATCGCCCCATGTTCATGAAGCGCCGGGTCGAGTGAGGGACGGCGCGGTCCCTCGGGGCGGTGGCCGACCGGCTCGAAACCGCCGTTCCTCTGCCGCGCGAGGTCGGCCGTTTTCGGATGCCCTGCGCCGTGGACGTCATGGCGACGCGAGCGCGTGACGAAGTAGTAAGGCGGACGAAGTAGTAGGGCGTCCGTGCGTCCACGTCACCGTCGCGTACCCACAGCCCAGGCATCCCACGTGAACATCTTCCGGCGCTTCTTCTCCCGTCACGCACATCGGGCCTACGCCCGCGGCATGGACGCCTACAATCGCGGCGATCATGCCGGGGCGGCCGATGCCTTCCACGAGGTGCTTCGGGAGGCCGGAGAGAAGAGCCCCGTCTACGTCCTGAGCGAGTTCTTCGTGACGCAGAGCCTGGTCCACCTGGGCCGTGCGCAGCTCGAGGCGGGCGATCTGGACGCGTCCGAGCGCACCCTGACCGAGGTGGCCGAGAAGCACCCCGAGTTCCCGGACGTTCAGCTGATGATCGGACGCATCGCCCGTGCTCGCGGACACATCGAGGATGCGGCGGCTGCGTGGCGTCGCGCGCTCGCGACCAACCCGCGGTACGCCGAGGCACGGTTCGCGCTCGGACGCCTGGAGCGCTCGCGGGGCGATCTGGCCGCGGCTGCGGAGCACTTCCGCGCGCTCGCCGACGCGCGCCCGTCGGGGGCCGACGGCGACACCCCGCTCGAGCTGCCACCCGCGTGGCTCGACGGTCGCCCGTGGCCCGCGGACGCCCCCGAGAGCGAGGAGGCCGCGGCCAACCGGATCGAGCGGGCGCTCGGGAGCCCCAGGGCCAGCACGGCGCACGTCGCCGAGGGCGTCCGTGCCTACCACGAGGGGGACCTGACCGGTGCGCTGGCCGCGTTCGATCGGGCCGTCACGTCCGCACCGGGACACCCGGACGTCCGATGTCGCCGGGCGACCGTGCTCGCCGAGCTGGGGCGGATCGCGGATGCCCGCCGGGATCTCGACGAGGCCCTCCAGAAGAACCCGGCGTTTGCCGAGGCGCGGATCAAGCGAGGCGTGCTGCGCTTCGACGCGGCGGACTACGCCGGTGCGGAGCGGGACTTCCGCGCGCTCGCGGACGTCGACCCGGACAACGCCGAGCTGCGCCTCCTGCTCGGCCTGAGCCTTCTCCGGGGCGGTCGGATCGAGTCGGCTCGCGACGAGCTGTCGGTCGCCCACGACGATCCCACGATCCGGGCGCGCGCCGTGGTGCCGCTGGCCGAGGCGCTGTGCGCGCTGGACGAGCCGTGGACGGCCCGCGAACACCTGGACGCGCACGAGTCGATGGAGGCGCGCTGCCTTCTGGGGCGCGTCCATCTCCACCTCGGCGAGCCGCATCGCGCGATCGCGGTGCTGGAGCCGCTTCTGTACGAGCCGGGTGCGCCCCCGGAGGCCGCGCTCGCGCTCGCGCGCGCGCATCAGCGTGTGGGGGACAAGGGCGACGCTCACGCCGCGGCCGAGGTCGCGCTCGGTCACGCGTCCACGCACGACGAGGCGCGTCTCCTGACCGCGGAGCTCGCGCTGGACTCGGGCAACCACGAGGATGCGCTCTCGTGGCTCCGCGGCACGTCGCCCGAGCGGCGGCACCAGTACGATGCCGCCGTGCTGGAGGGACGCGCGCTGACCCGTGCGGGACGGCGGGACGAGGCGCGCGTCGTGCTCGAGCGCGCGCTGGAGATCGGCCCCTCGCCGATCGACGCGATGCGTGCCCTGGCGGCGCTGAATGCCGACGGCGAGCCTCGCGGAAACGCGATGCCCGGCGCGGGCGATGCGTTCGCCCCCAGCGCGCCGTCGCCGCTGTGGCCCCGCGGCCACTCCCCACGCGCGGCCTGAGCACGCGGTGGGCTTCGCTCGTCTCCACAATTCGCTTGCCAACTTGCACTTGACGCCATAGCATGCGCCGCGTTCCGCGAGTTCCGTCTCGTCCGGCCTCCCTCCGAGGAGTTGCATGCGTCGCCTGCTTCCCGGCTCCATCGCGGGTCTCGTCACCGCTCTGTCGGCCGGGCCGGTCTGGGCCCAGGCGGCGGACGAGGTCGGATGGGGCATCAAGGACCATCGCGTCTCGACGCTCCTCATCTTCATCGTCTTCTCGGGCTTCATCATCGCCTTCATCCAGGCCGCGCGCGGCCGATCGCTGAGCATTCGCCGGATCGCGGGACTGAACGCCATCGACGAGGCGATCGGCCGGTCCACCGAGATGGGCAAGAAGGTTCTCTTCGTCCCCGGGATCATGTCGATCGACGAGATCCAGACCATCGCATCCCTGGCGATTCTCAAGCACGTCGCGCTCGAGACGGCTCGCTACAACACGCCGCTCGAGGTCCCGAACCGTGACCCCCTCACGTACGCGTCGGCGGTCGAGACCGTGAAGGAGGCCTACATCGAGGCCGGGCGGCCCGATCTCTTCCACGCCGACGAGATGGTCAACTACGTCACATACGATCAGTTCGCCTACACCGCGTCGGTGTCCGGGAAGATGGTCCGCGAGAAGCCCGCGGTGAACTTCCTGGTGGGCGGCTTCTTCGCCGAGAGCCTTCTGTTGGCCGAGGCCGGGCAATCCACGGGGGCCATCCAGATCTCCGGCACCGCCGAGGTCGCCCAGCTGCCCTTCTTCGTCTGCGCCACCGACTACACGCTCATCGGCGAGGAGCTGTACGCGGCCAGCGCGTATCTCTCGCGCGAGCCCGTGATGCTGGGGAGCATCAAGGGCCAGGACTTCTTCAAGATGCTCCTGATCCTGTTCATCCTGGCCGGGATCGTGATCGCGTCCACGTCGGGCTCGGTCGCGCTTCAGTCCTTCTTCCGGGCCGGGTGAGCGATGAAGCAGCAGATCCCGATCTTCGTGGCCACGATCGCCGGTCTGGTGCCGATCGTGTCCAGCATCGTCTCCACGCCGGGCAACCGTCTCCAGGCAGGGAACGACTGGTTCGAGCAGTCGCTGATCATCATCTTCGCGTTCGCACTGCTGCTCGGCGTGGTCAACGTGTTCCAGACCAATCTCCGCAAGATCTACGAGCGGCGAAAGGGATGGCCGTACGCCGTCGTGCTGCTCGGATGCCTCGTCGGCACGGCGATTCCGGGGATCCATCAAGCGTTCGCCGGCATCGACGGCACGTGGCAGGTCGGAGACGACACCGCTTTCGAGTGGATCCAGAACGCAGTGTTCAAGCCGCTTCAGGGCACGATGTTCTCCCTCCTGGCGTTCTACATCGCCTCGGCCGCGTTTCGCGCGTTCCGGGTGCGCAACGTGGAGGCGACGATCCTCTTGTCGGCGGCGATGGTGGTCATGCTCGGGGTGAACCCGTACGGCATCAAGCTCTTCGCCTGGATGCCGTCGATCGGGGCCATCCCCGGCGGCGAGGAGTTCCTGCCCGCGGTCACGAACTGGGTTATGAACGTGCCCAACTCGGCCGCGCAGCGGGGCATCATCATCGGAGCCGCACTGGGCGCGGCGGCGATGTCGCTACGCGTGCTCCTGGGGATCGAGCGCTCGTACCTGGGAGTGGGACGTGACTAGCGCGGAGCGCCGAGCCGACGCGGGGAGCTTCCGATGAGTCGACTGCTCGCCCTCGACCGGCGATGGATCTATCTCCTCGTGTTCCTCGTCTGTCTGATCCCGTTCTTCCGCCCGCTGGGGCTCCCCATCGGGGGTGCCCCCAGCGTGACGGCGCTCTACGATCGCGTCGAGTCGCTGTCGCCGGGGTCGGTGGTCATGATCTCGTTCGACTACGGGCCGTCCACCGGACCCGAGAACGACCCGATGGCGGTTGCGCTGATCCGGCACTGCCTGGCAGCCGACCTCCGGGTGATCACGATCGCGCTCTATCCGCTCGGCGGCGTGACCGAGTGCCACGAGGAGTTCGTCCGCGCCACCGGGGGGTTCGACCCCGAGACGCGAGAGCTCCGGGGGTGGCCGGGCAAGTTCTACGGTGTCGACGCGATCAATCTCGGATACAAGGACGGCGCGGCCCCGGCGCTGCGTCAGATGAGCACCGAGCTTCACGCCGTGTTCCCGCAGGACTACGAGCTCCGGCTCCCGCTCTCGGACTTCGAGATGACCCGGAACGTGCAGGGCTACGGGGACATGGCCTTCGCGGCGTCGATCGCCACCGGGACCATCGGCGAGTGGTGGGTCAACATCGTCAACGCGCAGTACGGGCTGCCGGTCGTCGTCGGGTGTACCGCGGTGAGCGGCCCCCGGTTCTTCCCGTTCCTGCGCGCCGAGCAGATGTTCGCGCTCTTGGCGGGACTGAAGGGGGCGGTGGAGTACGAGAAGCTCGTCACCGAAGCCTACCCGGAGGTCAAGAGCATGACCGAGCGCCAGGCGTACTACGCCGCCAAGGGGTGGGACGTGCAGTCGCTCGTGTACACCGTGATCATCGTGTTCATCGTCCTGGGCAACGTGGCCTACTTCACCGCGCGACGGCGCGGGGAGGCGGTCTGAGTGAGGGGCTCGTGAGTCTGTCACCCGAGGTCGGAGTCTGGGTCGCGGCGCTCCTGACGCTGTGCATCCTGAGCTTCCTCTATCGCGACAACCCGTTCTTCCGGTTCGCCGAGAGCGCGTTCGCGGGCGTGAGCCTCGGCTACTACATCGGCAACACGTTCGACCAGACGCTGAAGCCCAACCTGATCGATCCGCTGTTCCTGGGGGCGGGCGACGTATCGACGCTGGAGCGGTTCGGGCTCCTGTTCCCGATGATCATCGGGCTCCTGCTCTACGCGCGGTACGTCAAGAACGTGGCCTGGCTGGCGCGCTACTCGCTGGCCATCTACGTCGGATACTCGATGGGCCTGCAGATGATGCAGAAGCTCCAGGGCGAGGTGCAGCCCCAGACCGCCGACACGATGATCTCGCTCGCCAACGGGATCGGCTCCACCGGTGAGTTCGTGTCCAACCTGATCATGGTGGTGGGTGTCCTGTCGGTGCTCGTGTACTTCTTCTTCTCGGCCGAGCACAAGGGCGCGCTGGGCGGGGTCTCGCGGGTCGGGATCTGGTTCCTGATGATCTCGTTCGGCGCCGCGTTCGGCTACACGATCATGGGTCGTGTCTCGATCCTGATCGGCCGCATGAACTTCCTGATCACCGAGTGGCTGGGAATCGGGTAGCCGGATCCGGGTCGGCCATCGGAATCCGCTTGCCAGAGCGACTGTCCACGAGCACGCCCGGCTCGGCACGGTCGTCGATCCAGTAGAGCTTGTAGACGAGGTGCGTCTCGTCCACGTCGATCCGAGCCAGGAGACCCCCCGCAAAGCCGAGACCCTTCTTCGCGAAGTGCCGTGTGGTCCGCACCGCGACCGGCGCCGCGATCGGCGCGAGGAGGCGGTGTTCGGCGGGAACGGCTTGCTCGGTCGTCTCGGGCCGCCCGCGAATGGGCAGCGGGATGCCGCGCATGCCGTCCACCGAGAACCACAGCGTCCGGGGCTCGGCGCGCGGGTGCGCGCGGATGCGGAGCCTGAGGGCGTACATCGGATACAGGAGGCCCCGGGCCTCGGCGAACGGCTGGTGCGTCGGGTCGGCGGGGATGAGATCGACGTCCGGCATCGGAGCCTCCCGGCTGGGGTTCGGACTCGAACACTAGCACGTGCGGCGATCACATCGCCGGGAGTTGCATTCGGACCGCCCGCGCCATACGTTCTGCCCAACGTCGGCCCGGGCCGACGGCGGCGTCCGGAGAACCGCGGAGGTGAGAATGGTCTCGATCGTGTCGCTCTGGCTCCCGATCGTACTGAGCGCGGTGCTCGTCTTCGTCGCCAGCTCCCTCATCCACATGCTCCTGTCGTATCACCGATCGGACTTTGCGAAGCTCCCGGACGAGGATGGGGTGATGTCGGCCCTGCGCGCGCACGACGTCCCGCCCGGCAACTACGTCATGCCATGCGCGGCCTCGTCGGCCGAGATGCGCTCCGACGCGTTCCTGGAGAAGGCGAACGCGGGCCCCGTGGCGTTCATGACCGTGCTCCCGTCGGGGCCCCCGGCCATCGGGGCGAGCCTCGTTCAGTGGTTCGTGTACTGTCTGGTGATCGGGGTGTTCACCGCGTACGTGACCTCGCGCGCGCTCGGCCCGGGAGCCGAGTACCTCTCGGTGTTCCGCATGTCGGGGACGGTGGCGTTCATCGGCTACGCGATGTCGTTGCCGCAGGACTCGATCTGGTACAAGAAGTCCTGGACCACGACACTGAAGTCGATCTTCGACGGGGTGGTGTACGGGCTCCTGACGGCGGGCGCGTTCGGATGGCTCTGGCCCTCGGCGTAGCGGGTCTGCCCCGGTGCGCATTCGCTCGATCCGATGCCACGAACACGGTCGGTGCCGTATGATCCCGGCATGTCCGTCCTCGATCAGCCCATCCAGTTCCTGAAAGGCGCGGGGCCGCGCCGTGCCGAGCAGCTGGGCCGGCTCGGGATCGCCACGCTCGGGGACCTGCTCGCGCACTACCCGCGTGACTACGTCGACCGCACGCAGCTCACGAAGCTGGCCGACGTCCGGGCCGGGCAGCACGTCAATGCCATCGTGGAGGTCGTTGCCGTGGGCGTCCGGCCGACCCGGCGGCGCCTGACGAACTTCCACGCCGTCCTCCAGGACGACACCGGTCGCATCGAGGCCGTCTGGTTCAACCAGCCGTATCTCAAGAACTACGTGAAGGTCGGCGCCACGCTGATGGTCTCCGGCGAGGTCACTCGCTTCGGGTCTCTCCAGCTGAAGAGCCCCGACTACGAGCTCGTGACCGCGGAGGATCAGGGTCTCTATCGCACGGGCCGCATCGTGCCGACCTATCCGCTCACCGCCGGGCTCAATCAGCGCATGGTGCGACAGCTCGTGCGCACCGCACTGAAGCTGCTCGACGAATCGGGTGAGTCCGCCGACGCCGCCGTCGATCTGATCCCCGAGGCGGTCCGCGTCACCCGTGACCTGATGCCCGCCCGGGAGGCCCAGCGCGAGGTGCACTTTCCGAGCTCTCGCGAGAGCCTGCGCCGTGCGCGGCGGCGAATAACGTTCGAGGAGCTGTTCGTGTACCAGCTCCTGATCGCGCGGCGCCGACACCTGGCGGCCGAGATCCCGGGGATCGCCTACGAGGCCCGCGGCACGCTCTCGCGCGAGGTGGCGCGCTCGCTGCCGTTCGAGCTCACGAACGCGCAGAAGAAGGCGCTGATCGAGATCCGCGACGACATGCGACGTGCGCGGCCCATGAACCGTCTCCTGATGGGCGAGGTCGGATCGGGCAAGACCCTGGTCGCGCTGCTCACGGCCTGCCTGGCCCTCGAGGAGGACTTCCAGGTGGCGTTCCTCGCGCCCACCGAGATCCTGGCCGAGCAGCACCTGCGTTCGCTGCGCGCGTTCATCGGGGATCGGGACGTGACGGTCCACGTGCTCACCGGGAAGTCCAGGGCGGCGGCCCGCCGCACGGTGGCCTACGCCGCGAAGGCCGGGGATCCGGCCATCTTCGTGGGCACCCACGCACTCCTGGAGGAGGCGGTGGAGTTCTCGAACCTGGGGCTCGTGGTCGTGGACGAGCAGCATCGATTCGGGGTGAAGCAGCGGGCGCAACTCAAAGCAAAGGGGGGATATCCGGACGTCCTCGTGATGACGGCGACTCCGATCCCGCGGACCCTGGCGATGACGCTCTACGGGGACCTGGACATCTCGGTCCTGGACGAGCTTCCCCGGGGGCGAGGGGAGACCGTCACCCGCGTGACCCGGGACGCGAACCGGGAGAAGGTCTACGACCTGATCCGCCGCGAGGTCGCGGCCGGGCACCGGGCGTACGTGGTCTATCCGCTGGTGGAGGAGTCCGAGGCGTCGGATCTGCGTGCGGCCACCGAGATGGCCGACCAGCTGGATCTCCATCCCGCACTCCAGGGCTGTACCGTGGGGCTCCTGCACGGCAAGATGAAGGCGGAAAAGAAAGCCGACGTGATGCTTGCGTTCAGGGAGGGACGTTGTCATGTTCTCGTGACAACGACCGTGGTCGAGGTCGGCGTCGACGTCCCCGAGGCGACCGTGATGGTGGTCGAACACCCCGATCGGTATGGGCTGAGCCAGCTCCACCAGCTCCGCGGGCGCATCGGGCGCGGTGCCGCGAGGTCCTACTTCATCCTGCTCGCGCCGCGAGATCTGTCTCGCGAGGCATTGCGCCGGCTCCGGGTGCTGGAGTCGACGAAGAGCGGCTTCCGGGTCGCCGAGGCCGACCTGAAGCTCCGCGGGCCGGGGGACTTCATGGGCACGCGCCAGCACGGTCTGCCGGATCTCGAGCTCGCGGACTTCGAGGCCGACCGGGATCTTCTGGTGGCGGCCCGCGACGACGCCCATGCGCTCGTCCGGGAGGATCCCGATCTGAGGGCACCGGAGCTTCAGTTTCTCCGACGGCAACTGATTGCCAAATACGGGGATCGAGCGACCTTCTATCATGTCGCATGAGGTGATCGTCATCCGTTGCGAACACTGCGGGCACGAGCACGGGGTGCCCGAGGATCACATCCCGGTCTTCGGCGCGCGCATCCGATGTGCCGGCTGCGGGCAGCTCGTGGACCTGCCGCCCCGCCACGAGGCGGCGGCGCACCATGCGGAGCCCGATCGCGTCTCCGGGGCGCGCGGTCCCACGGTCGAGCTTGCAGGCGACACGGCCGGCAACCCCGGTGATGCTCGTGCCGGGGAGCCCACTCTCGATCCGGCGGGGGATGCCGCGCGTGCGATGGGACCGAGCCCGCACGCCAACGGGGCCCGGCCGGCCGGGGTCTCGCGAGAGGACGTGACGCAGATCGCCGAAGCCCTGATCCGGGACATCGCGTTCGCCGACGACGCCCGGCTCCGCCGCGCCCGGGCCGCCAGGCGTGTCCTGGCCGAGTACGCCGGCGAGATCGCCGACGCATTCGACCGGTTCCGTGAGCGCGTCGGCAATGGAGACGCGTCCGCGTTCCGGACGGCCGTTCGGCACATCCTGGCCGGAGAGCCGGCCGAGGGGCAGGCCGACGAGCGTTCGGTGCCGCCGCAACCCCACCACTGATCGCGCGTTTCCTGCTCAACACCCGGTCCGCTTCACCCGATGAGTACAGGAGCGCCGTTCGCCGCTCTCTCGGAGACGGCCGGCTGGAGTCGACCGGCAGGATCGAGGCTCAAGCCAATGCCGACTTCGGCGGAAGAATCCCTCGAGACCGTGCGTGACACCGCTCGTCGTCGCGGAGGCACCGACGTCGTCGAGCCGCGACCGGTCCCGGGGCGTGAGCCTCGACTGCACATCGATCCGCGGCGGCCGGTGCCGGCCACGCGGCAGAGATGAGGGAAGCGATCCATGGTTCTGGTCAACTACTCCGGGAAGGAAATCAACGCCAAGGTCGTCTACTACGGACCCGGGCTGTGCGGAAAGACCACGAACCTCGAGTTCATCTACGGTCGGGTCCCTCAGACGAACAGAGGCAAGATGGTGTCGATGAAGACCCGCACCGAGCGGACGCTCTTCTTCGACTTCCTTCCGCTGAACCTGGGGGAGCTCGCGGGCTTTCAGACCCGTTTCCTCCTCTACACCGTTCCGGGACAGATCTATTACAACGCGACCCGAAAGCTCGTCCTGAAGGGCGTCGACGCGCTCGTGTTCGTGGCCGACTCCGCCAGGGACAAGATGGAGGAGAACCTCGAGAGCTTCGACAACCTGAAGGACAACTTGAAGGAGCACGGGCTCAGCCTCGACGACATTCCGCTGGTGCTTCAGTACAACAAGCGCGACCTACCGGACGTGTACACGGTGGAGGAGATGCAGCAGGCGCTCAATCCCCGTGGGGAGTACGAGTTCTTCGAGGCCGTCGCGACCACCGGGCAAGGGGTATTCGAAACGTTCAAGGGGGTCGCTAGATTGCTTCTGGCACATCTCTCGAAGAAGATGGGCGTGCGCCAAAGGACGACCGAAGCGCGCGAGGCGTCCGGCGTCGAGTCCCAGCCGGCGACATCGCACGCCGCTCAGGCTCCGACGCCCGTCCAGGGATCGACGCCTGCGCCGGTGAGCGGACGCGAGTCGTCCCCCCGCGACGCGTCGTCTCACGACGCTCCCGCGTGGGCACCAGAGGCATCGCCCGCGTACGCGTCGACCGACGCCGATGACGAGAACGTCGTCGAGCACGCGGCCGCGCCGACCCCACGGCCCGCGTCATCGACGTCTCCGGAGCAGCCCCCGATGCCGAAGTGGTCTCAACCGACCGGCGCTCCGGGCCAGATCGAGATGACGGCAGCCCCGGCCGGTCAGGCGCCCGTGCGTTCGGAGCGGTCCGAGCTCCAGGTCGGGGCGTCCGCGTTCCCCAGCGGGTCGTCCAAGCCGTCGGGCGGCTCCGACTCGCGGCAGGGCTCCACGCCGGCGCCGCCGAGTGGCTCGCACGGCCGGTCGAACACGCCGCCCCCGCAGACGTCCTCGCTCCAGCGGGGCGCCCCTCAGCGGATGCTCCGGCCCACGCAACCGGGCGAGGCAGGATCTCGACCCCAGCCGACCCCGAGCGCTGCGCCCCCGGAGTCGCCCGCGCCGATGGATGCGGCGCACGCGACCGAGACGAGCACGCCCGCACCGCACGTGGTGCCGGTGACGCCCGCGGCGAGCGGGCGCGCGGAGCCGCGTGTGATCCAGCTGCCCATTCAGCTGGAGCCGCAGGATCTCGTGTCCGGGGTCGTGCTCGAGCTTCACGTCGTCGTACGCTCACAGGAGGGACTCCTGCGTCGCGCGAGCTGATCGATACGACGACGTCCGACGCGCGCGCCGTACGGTGCGCGCGTTTTTGTTGTGCGCCAATCTTGACCCGTCGATGTGTCTCGCTTAGGTTGCCGACGAGCACGGTACCGCGTGGCGGTCTGGCAAACCTGGACGAGAGAGCATGCCGGTAACGATCCTGCGACGCGACATCGAACGTCTGGAGCAGCGTCGCCGCAACGACCCCACCGACCGTGACGCCGTCTGGCAGCTCGCTCGTGCGTACGCCGCGTCGGCCGAGCCCCTGAAGGGCGCCGATCTCGTCCGCCCGCTGCTCGACGACACCTCGGAGCCCGCCGACTTCCTGGGATGCGCCGAGTTCTACCGTCAGGGCGGCCGGGAGGACGCCGCCGTCGACGTGCTCACGTTCGCGGCGGACGCGCGGCCGGAAGACGTCCTCGTCTGGTGTGCGCTGTCCCGCTCGCTGTTGAAGCTGGGACGCGTGGACGAGGCGCTGGCGGCGCTCCACGAAGGCGCGCGCCGCGAGCCCGGCCATCCCGAGATGCTCTTCCGCATGGGCCTCACGCTGGCCGAGGCCGGTCGACTCGACGAGGCCATCGCCGCCTACGAGCGCGCCATCGAGCACAGTCCCGGGGATGCACGCCTCCACACCAATCTCGGGATGCTCTACGATCAGGTCGGGCGTCAGGCGGACAGCCTGTCGCTCTTCCGGCGTGCGGCGTCGCTCGAGCCCTCGTCGGTCGAGGCACACCTGAATCTCGGCGCCGCATTTGCCGAGAGCGGGGCCCGCGACGAGGCCATCGTCGAGTTCCGCACCGCGATCGATCTGGACCCCGAGTCGTTCGAGGCACACTACAATCTCGGAATGGCACTCATCTCGGCCGGTCGGTTCGGGGATGCGTTCCACGCCCTCCGCCGCTCGCGCGAGCTGAACCCCGAGGAGCCGCGCCTCATCTACCACCTGGGCGTCGCCTGTCTCCAGCGCGGTCGCTACGAGCAGGCTCAGCGCTACCTGGAGGAGGCCGAGCGCGCGCTGCCCGACGATCCGCTGGTGCTGTTCCAGCTCGGCATCACCCACAACCGGCAAGATCACGTCCAGGCGGCGGTTTCGGCGTTCGAGCGTGCGGTGGCCGCCGATCCGTACATGGGCGACGCCTTCTACTACCTCGGCGTCGCGTACGACAAGAGCGGAGAGTACGAGAAGGCGACCGACGCCTACCGCGCCGCGGAACGTCTCGGCCGCGCCGAGACGCACCGTCCTTGACCCCGACCCCCGGCGACGCGCTGTCCCGATCGCTCGACGCGGCGGCCCGGACCGATCGGCTCGCCCTGGTGCCGTTCGTGACGGGCGGCTTCCCGACGCCCTCGCACTCGCTGGCGCTCATGGAGGCGCTCGCCGACGCCGGGGCCGATGCCCTCGAGGTGGGGATCCCGTTCTCCGATCCGCTGGCCGACGGGCCCACGATCCAGCGCTCGAGCCAGGCCGCGCTCGACGCCGGCGTGGATGCCGCGGCCGTGCTGGAGCTCATCGCACGATTCAGGCGCTCGCACGCCACCCCGATCGTCGTCATGACCTACGCGAACCCGATCCTGGCCATGGGCGCCGATCGCTTCACGGCCGAGGCGTGCCGGGTCGGCGTCAACGGACTGCTCGTGACGGATCTGCCGCCCGAGGAGCTCCCGGAGCTGTGGTCGGCATTCCGGGACTCGGGGCTGGCCACGATCCAGCTGGTCGCGCCCACGACGGCCGAGACGCGCGTGCCGAGCCTGACGTCGGCGGCGTCCGGCTTCGTGTACTGCGTCTCGCGCACCGGCGTGACCGGCAAGGGCCACACGTTTGCGCAGAACCTGGCCGACCAGATCGGGCGGATCCGGCGGAGCACCGAGCTGCCCGTGCTCGTCGGCTTCGGCGTGCGCGAGCCAGAGGACGTGGCCGCGGTGGCCCCGATGGCCGACGGCGTCGTCGTGGGAGCGGCTGTGCTGGAGGCGTTCATGAACGAGCCGGACGCGGCCACCGGAATCGCCGGAGCCACGGCGCTGATGGCACGACTCCGCCCCGCGCTCCGAAAGCCGGCCCCAGCATGAGCGTGCCGCACGAGGAGCGGGAGGGCCCGTGGTCTGGCTGAAGGCGTTCGTGCTCGGGATCGTTCAGGGGGTCACGGAGTTCCTGCCGGTGTCCTCGTCGGGACACCTCGTCCTCGCACGGCACGTCTTCGGGCTCGAAGAGGCCGGCGCCGCCTTCGACATCCTCCTCCACGTCGCGACGATGATCGCGATCGTGATCGTCTACCAGAGGGACCTCGTCGGGCTCATCCGGACGGCGGTCGACGTGCTTCGCCGGCAAGCGCGCCCCGAGGATCGAGACCTCCTCGTGGGGCTGATCATCGGCATCGTGCCGGTATCCGTGGTGGGCGTGCTGTTCGCCGACCGGCTGGAGACCGCGTTCGCCGATCCGCGGCGCGCGGCGGCGATGCTGCTGGTGACGGCCGCGCTGCTGTTCGCGAGCCACGCGTTTCGCCATCGAGCGGGGCGCGTCACGCCGGGGCGGGCGCTGGTCGTCGGCCTGTTCCAGGTGCTGGCCATCCTGCCCGGGATCAGTCGCTCCGGCACCACGATCTCGGCGGGCATGTTCGCCGGCATGTCGCCGGATCGGGCCGCCCGGTTCAGCTTCCTGATGGCGGTTCCGCTCTTCGCGGGCGCCGCGGTCGTGAAGCTGCCGGACCTTGCCGAGAGCCGGTCGCTGATCCCGCCGGGCGCGATGGCGATCGGCTTCCTGGCCAGCCTGGTGTCCGGCTACCTGTCGATTCGCTGGCTTCTCCGCGTGATCGCCAGGGGGAAGTTCGTGTACTTCGGCGTGTACTGCGCGATCGTGGGACTGCTCGGGATCGTGCTCTCGTGACGTCCGGCGTCAGTTCGCGACCACGTTCAGGAGCTTGCCCGGCACGTAGATGACCTTGCGGATCGTCTTGCCGGCGATGTGCCGCTCGATGGACTCCTCGGCCCGGGCGGCGGCCAGGATCGCGTCCTGGTCGGCGTCGGCAGGCACGTTGACTACCCCGCGCTTTCGTCCCAGCACCTGCACCACGACGTCGATGCTGTCCGAACGCAGCTGGGCCTCGTCGTAGCTCGGCCAGGCGACGCGCGAGATCGAGTCCTCGTGGCCGAGCCGCTCCCAGAGCTCCTCGGTGATGTGCGGCGCCAGGGGCGCGGTCAGCGTCACGAGCGTCTCCGCGACCCACCGCGGCAGTTGCTCGAGCGGCACCAGCGCGTTGTTCAGCTCGATGAGCTTGGCGATCGCCGAGTTGAACCGGAGGTCCGAGAGGTTCTCGGTCACCGCGTGGATTGTCTGGTGCACCAGCCGGGTGGTCTTCGCGTCGGGGGAGGCGGAGTCGTCCACCCGGAGCTCGCCGGTCTCCTCGTCGATCAGGTTTCGCCACAGGCGGTGCAGGAAGCGGTGTACGCCGACGATGGCGCGCGTGCTCCACGGCTTGGACTGCTCCAGCGGCCCCATGTACATCTCGTAGAGGCGCAGCGTGTCCGAGCCGTACTGGTGAATGACGTCCTCGGGCGTCAGGGCGTTCTTGAGGCTCTTGCCCATCTTGCCCAGCGTGCGCGTGACCGGCCGGCCCTCGTACGTGAACGAGTCGCCGGGCCCTTCGGTGACGGCGTCGGCGTTCACGTACGTGCCGCGCTCGTCCTGGTATGCGTGGGCCAGGATGTAGCCCTGGTTCATCAGGCGCCCGAAGGGCTCGGGCGTCGACACGTGGCCGAGATCGTGGAGCACCTTGTGCCAGAAGCGGGCGTACAGGAGGTGCAGCACCGCGTGCTCGACTCCGCCCACGTACAGGTCGACGCCGTTCGGCGTCATCCAGTACCGCTCGGCCGCGGCATCGGTCACCACGCGATCGTTCGTGGGATCCAGGAACCGGAGGTAGTACCAGCACGAGCCGGCCCACTGCGGCATCGTGTTCAGCTCACGCTCCAGGCGGACGCCGTCTCGCTCCACGATGCGCCAGCCGTCTGGCGCGCGCCCGAGGGCCGGTCGCGGGGGCGCGTCGGGGTCCTGGTCGGCCTCGGGCCGGAAGTCGTCGAGATCGGGCAGCGTGACCGGGAGATCGGTCTCGTCCACGGCCACCAGCACGCCGTCGGGATCGTGCAGGATCGGGATCGGCTCGCCCCAGTAGCGTTGTCGGCTGAAGAGCCAGTCCCGGAGCCGGTACTGCACCTCGCCCTCGCCGGCGCCGCTGCGCGTCAGCCAGTCGATCATGGCGGCGATGGCCTCGTCGGTCGGAAGACCGTTCAGCGACACGCCGGCGTTCTCGGACTGGATGCCGGCGCCGGCGCCGGTGAACGCCTCGGCCCACGCGCCGGGATCCCGCCGGTATGCCTCGCGGCGTGCGGCGGCGTCGGCCGGCGCGTCGGCGGGGGCATGCGCGGCCAGCCACGCGTCGTCGGGATCGACCACCGCGCGAATCTCGAGGTCGAACGTCCCGGCGAACGCGAAGTCCCGCTCGTCGTGACCCGGCACCGCCATGATCGCGCCCGTCCCGTAGCCCATCAGCACGTAGTCGGCGATCCAGATCGGGATCGATCCCCCGGTGGCGGGGTTCGTGGCGGTCGCGCCGGTGAACACGCCGGTCTTCACCCTCGCGTCGGCCTGACGATCCACGTCGCTGCGCGTGGCGGTCTCGCTCTGGTACCGCGTGACGGCATCGCGATGCGCGTCGTCGGTCACGCGGTCCACGAGCGGATGCTCGGGGGCGAGCACCATGTACGTCGCGCCGAACAGGGTGTCGGGCCGGGTCGTGAACACGTCGATCGTGGCGTCGTGGCCGTCGACCGGGAACCGCACCCGCGCCCCGTGGCTCTTGCCGATCCAGTTGCGCTGCATCAGCCGGACCGGCTCGGGCCAGTCCACGAGCTCGAGATCGTCGATCAGTCGATCGGCGTACGCCGTGATGCGGAGCATCCACTGGGAGAGGGGACGCTTGAACACCGGATGGTTGCCGCGCTCGGAGCGGCCGTCGGCGGTGACCTCCTCGTTGGCGAGCACGGTCCCCAGCGCGGGGCACCAGTTCACCGGCACCTCGTCCACGTAGGCCAGGCGCAGCTTGCGAAGACGCGCGTCGCGCTCGGCCGGCGTGAGCGCCCCCCACGGCTGCTCGTCGCCGAACGCGCCGTCTCCGGGCGCGAGCCGGCTCCCGTCGGGTCGGATCCGGACCTCGTCCCGCTCGGCTCTGTCGGTCAGCTCGGCGATCGGACGGGCCGCGCCGGCGTCGGGGTCGAACCACGACCCGAAGAGCTGGAGGAAGATCCACTGCGTCCAGCGGTAGTAGCCGGGGTCGGTGGTCCGGACCTCGCGCTCCCAGTCGAAGCTGAGCCCCAGCCGCTTCATCTGGTCGCGGAACGTGATGACGTTCTCGTCGGTGAAGGGTCCGGGGTGATTGCCGGTGTCCACCGCGTACTGCTCGGCGGGGAGCCCGAAGGCATCGAATCCCATCGGATGCAGAACGTTGTGGCCGCTCATGCGCTTGAACCGCGAGTAGATGTCGGTGGCGAAGTAGCCCAGCGGGTGGCCCAGATGCAGCCCCGCGCCCGAGGGATAGGGGAACATGTCGAGCACGTAGGCCTTCGGCTTCGACGGATCGAAGCCGGGATCGCCGGGTCCGGACACGCGAAACGTCCGGTTGGCCTCCCAGTGGGCCTGCCACTTCCGCTCGATCGCGGTAAAGTCGTACGGTGTCATGGCGCGGGAGTATAGCCGCAGCGCCGAGGGCGTGCCAGGCGCGATGCGGGCGAACCGATGGAGCACCGATGACGACGATGGAGAGGGGGTCGCGAGGCCTCGACGTGATGCGGCGCGTGGGGGCCGTGCTCTGGGTGTCGATCGCGCTGGCCGCGGCGAGGCTCTTCGTCGCCGGGGATCACCTGCGCGGCAGTCCGGTCCTGGCGCTCGCGGTGCTCGCGCTCGTGCTGGCCGGCCCGCTCCTCCTCGTGGGGACGATCGTCCGCGCGGTGCTGGCCGCGATCGCACCGGCCCTGGCATCGGATCGGGCGGCGCTCGCGCTGAGCGCGGCGGCGTTCGGGACGCTGAGCGCGATCGGGATGTGGCCGCGGCTCGCGCTGGGACTCGTGTGCGGGCTCGTGGCGGTCGCGACGTCCGGATCCCCCGCCTCGAGCTCCCGCGGGACAGGATCATCGGATGACGCCGGGTCGCGACGGGGCCCGGCGTGGCCCCCCGGGAGATGGGGTGTGGTCACGGCGGTCGGGCTGGTCGTGCTACTGGGGCTTCCCCGGTGGATCGTGCGCGGAACCGAGAACCGCCACGCGATCGATCTCCGACCGCTCGTGGCCACCCGCGAGAGTTCACCCAGCGTGCTCGTGCTGGGGCTCGACGGGGCCGACGGTGCCGTGCTGGACGAGCTGATCGCCCGGGGCGAGCTGCCGGCGCTGGCGCGCTTCATCGCCGAGGGCACGCGCCGGCCGATGCGCACGCTCGTCCCGACGTCGTCCCCGTTCATCTGGAATGCCCTGTACTCCGGCTTCAGCCCCGCCGCCCACCGGCTCCGGCCGGTCGCGTTCGCGCCGACCGCGGACGTCCTCGTGAGAGCACGGCCGCGCCGCACCCTGCCCGACGTCCCATCGGAGCTGCTGCGCCTCCACGGCACGCGCCAGGTCCGACACCCGTTCGCGTTCTGGGATCTCCTGGCCGCCGCCGGCTACGACGTCGGCGTGATCGGCGCCTGGGAGGACGAGCCGGTGCCCGCTGGGGCGCGCGTGTTCTCGAGCGTGAGCCATCACGTCGTCGCCACGAGCCCGCCCACGCGGGTACTGGATCTCGCGCCGAGCCGTCACCTGTCGATCGATCCGGCGCTGGCCGAGCGGGCCGGGAACGCCGGGGTGGCCGCCGCGGTGACCGACATACCGCACGAGGAGTGGATGTCGCTGCTGGCCGACGACGGTGCCGCCGATGCCGTCGTCGACGCCCCCTACGCCGATGGCGCGACGCCGACCGACCAGCGGCTGGCCCGGCTCCGCGCGGTGTACGCGTCCGATCGGCTGCGCGTGGGGCTCCTGAAGGAGACGCTGCCGGTGATGACCGAGCCGTACTGTGTGTTCGCGTACATCCGCGGCATCGACGTCGCGCAGCACTGCTTCCTGCATCAGCGTCTGGGGGAGATCGATCCGCGCGAGCGGGCGTTCGGGGATGTGATCGCGAGCTACTACCGCCGCGTCGACGCGTGGCTGGGGGAGATCCTGTCCGAGGTGGGGGACGACACGCTGGTGCTGATCGTATCCGATCACGGAATCGATCCGACCGAGCGCCGCGCGCACCCGTACAAGACCGGCTTTCACGACTTCGCGCCGAACGGCGTCTTCGTCGCGAACGTCCCGTCGCCCGGGGACGCGGTGGACGAGCCGGTGCACGTGCTCGACGTTGCCCCCACGATCCTGAGTCGCGTGGGGCTGCCGGTCCACGCGGGCATGGAGGGTCGCGTGATTCCGTT
Organism: Candidatus Eiseniibacteriota bacterium; assembly: GCA_965224245.1. Taxonomy (GTDB): domain Bacteria; phylum Eisenbacteria; class RBG-16-71-46; order CAZAMP01; family CAZAMP01; genus CBDCYW01. Next base: position 1,312,977 of record OZ245046.1, read on the forward strand.
CGTCACCGAGCGCACGTACGCGGTGGACGACTGGTGGTCATTGATGCCGACCGAGTACGAGCGCGGCAATCCGGAGCTGAGCACGCCCGAGATGGAGCGCTTCCTCAAGTCGATCGGCTATCTGTAGGGGGGACGGGCCGGGGCCCGCGCGGGTGACGCGACCCGGCGTCAGCCCTCGAAGTCGGCGAGCCTGCGTGGCGAGCTCAGACGGTACATTCCGCTCTCCTCGATCGCGGCCCGAGCGCACGCGGTGCGGTCGCACGCGGTGCGTTCACACCGGCGGTCAGCGACGCAGCCACCACAAGAGGTCGATCGACATCGCCAGGATGACCACGAGCGCCAGAGCGGGGACAGACGCGAAGACAAACATGTTCCCTCCTACGGCAAGGCCCAGAGGTCGCGTCACATCCACCCTCACCCCTCCTCACTTCGAGACGCGCGAGCGCGCCTCTACGTCCGTAAATCGGCTCGATCTCGCGAGTGCTTTAGGACGTGTCGACGGTGTGCAATGCAAGGCACGGGCCAGCGCCTGCTCGGGCCATTCGCATCCGCCGGCGTTCCAAAGGATTACGGTGTGACGAGAAGGACGGTGGGGTCGCGAGCGGCCGCTCGCTCCGGTCGGGAACCGTCCATCGCGCCGGTTCATCCCGACCAGGAATGAGCCAGCGACGGGAATCGAACGTGTACCCGGGTACACGTTCGCCCATGAAGACCTCCACGTCCACGCTTCCGGTTGAGCCCTGCGCACGGAGTGCGCGGCAAGCGCGATCGAGAAAACGGACCGGGAAGATGGAATGGACGTCCTCGGAAGGACCGTGTCGCGACACATGAGCGCCGCAGTCGTCACCTTACCGTGGCGGATCGTTGCTCATCAGCACCGCTCCGATGAGATCCCCGTCGTCGTCGTGGACCTCTCGGCGCAGGAGACGCAGCACGTCCGGAAGCTCCTGGCCATCCACCGGCACGTCGCGGGCGGCGCTGCTGGTCCCGGCGTGCAGGCGCGCCGTGCACGAGCAAGTCGATGACGTGACCTCGGTCGCAGACGGAGATCGAGCGATTCGCCAGTCGACCGACCGGATGGGTTCCCGTCTATCGTGGTGGTGATCTCGCCGAGCGTCCCCGGCGCCGTCCGTTGCCGCACGGCCCGCGAGTGGTACGTCGACGGCACGTGCCTCGATCGAGTGAGCGAGTCCGGTGCCGGGACGAGACGCCCTCAGGAGAGCTTGGCCACGATCAGCGTGACGTCGTCCTCGGCGTCCCCGTCGGCGAAGTCGGCCGCGGCGTCGACGATCAGCGTTCGGAGCTCGGACGCCGACCGATCTCGATGGGCCTGCACGAGCGCCACCACCCGGTCCTCGCCGAACTCGAGATCGCCGTGGTGCGTCTCGATGAGCCCGTCGGTGTAGAACACGATGACCGTGCCCGGCTCGGGCTGGAGCGTCTCGTGACGATACGACGCGGCCCGGTCGATTCCGAGGAGCAGCCCGCCGGTGCTCATCTCCAGCACCTCGCCCTCGGGCGGCACGACCAGCGGCGGGGGATGCCCCGCGTTCGCGAAGGTGGTGGCCAGCGTGTCGGGATCGATCGTGGCGCAGAAGAGCGAGACGAACTGACCGGGCTCGATGCTCTCGCAGAGCCGATCGTTCACGCACGCCAGGAGCTCGCCCGGCGTATCGTGTCGATCGGACTCCGCGCGAAGCGTCGCATCCACCGACGCCATGATCAGCGCGGCGGGCACGCCGTGCCCGGACACGTCTCCCACCGCGATGCCGAGGCGCCCCCCGGGCAGCTCGGTGTAACGGTAGAAGTCGCCGCCGACCTCGGTGCACGTCCGCGTTCCGCCGGCGATCTCGATCCGATCCAGCCGGGGATCCCGGTCGGGGAGGAGCTTCTGCTGGATGTCGCGCGCGACCGCGAGCTCCCTCGCGATGCGCTCCTCGTCCACGCGGCGCGCGTGGGAGATCGCGTTGCGCATGCCGACCTCGGCCTGGCCGGCGATCGACTGCAACAGCTCGAGGTCCTCCAGTCCGTACGACTCGCCGCCACGCCGGCGTCCGAGCGCCAGGACCGCCAGCATCTCGCGACGTCGACCCAGGGGGACGAGCACGCCGCCGTGGAACACGTTGAGGATGCGCTCCTCGGCGTCGCCGAGCTCGCCGAAGGGGAGGCTCTCCTCGATGTCGGTGGAACGGAGCGGTCGCGACGCGGTCGTGACGGTGTCGAGAAGCCGGGCCGGAAGCGGCGGGAGATCCAGATCCTCCAGCGGAAGCCCCGAGGCGTATGCCATCCGGAACTCGCCGCCACGCTGGCTCGCGTCGTCGGGCCGGAGGAAGATCGCGGCCTCGCGAACGCGGAGCGTGCGCGAGAGCTTGTCCACGACCGAGGACAGGAGCCCCCCGAGGTCGAGGATGCTCGGCAGCTCCCGGCCGAGCTCGCGCAGCATGCGCCGCTCGTCGTAGCGATCCCGGAACAGCGTCCGGTCGACGAGCCGTTCGATCCGGTGGCGAAGCGGCGTGAACACGGCGGCCACCGTCACCAGCGACAGGACCATGATCCAGCGGTTGCGCTCGCCGGTGGCGTTCTCGAGCACCCGCCCGAACACGATGTACACCCCCGACGTGATCAGGAAGAGACACGCGGTCAGGAGCGAGAAGGCCGCGCTCCGCTTCACCACGATCTCGATGTCGAGCACGCGATGGCGCACGATCGCGTACGCGAAGCTCGCGGGCATCACCAGAAGTCCGACCACGGCGACGTTCACGTACGTCGACCAGGAGTTCGGCCACACCAGGTGCACCGCGGTGCCGAGGAGGAGCGGCGCGACGCCGACGAGCGTCCCCACCAGGACCACCGTGTAGCGCCGCCGTTCGGCTCGCGAGCGCACGCCCACGTAGCCGACCACGAAGCTCACGAGTGCCAGCGCGGCATACACCACCAGCGACAGCCCCGCGAGCACGTTGACCGCCATCGTCGCCAGCACGACGCCGGGCGGATGCCAGAGCCGCGCCGTGAACACGTACGCCACCACCGGCAGCGCGATCAGCGCCGGAACGTAGAGCCACCGGAGCACCGGGGGATGCGCGCGCACGACGCCCGAGAGTCGCGGGAACAGCAGGAAGAAGTGCAGGATCACCGGCGCCAGGAGGAGCGCACCCAGCGACCGGCACAGCGCGAAGACCAGCGGCGCCACCGGTGGCGACTCGGGTGCGATCGGCAGCAGGACGAGCGAGAACGCGCTGCAGAACGCGAAGAACAGCAGCGTCAGGCGCCCCTCGATGTGGAGCGCCGCGTAGAGTCCGATCAGCAGGAACCCGATGCCGGTCACGAGGCGCGCCAGGCGGGAGAGCCGCTCGTGGGCGTGAATCGCGGTGGCGTCCACCGAGATCGGCAGCGGGCCGTCCGGCGTGATCAGATCGAGCCGCGGCGTGCGCCCGAGAGCGCCGGAGTAGAAGTAGTCGTTCAGGAACGGGACGAGCGCATCGATCGGCTGATCGTTCACCCCGACGATGCGCGCGCCGACCGGGATCCCGGCCCGCTCGCCCGGGCCGTCCGCGTCCAGCGAGACGATCCGATCGCCCTGGAGCGTCACCCCGAAGTACGGCTGATCGAAGAGAGCCTCGCCGCTCGCCGCGTAGAGCACGATGAGGAAGAGCCCCCAGGCGATGGCCAGGCGTTTTCTCCGACCGGCGTGGCGCGCTCTCATGGGTGCGGAGAGTCTCCCGTCTGGGAAGCGTGTCGCGGTCTCAGGCTCGCGCATCGTACCACGAGCAGCCGTGGGCCCCGGCGGTGGACAGGATCTGGCCACACCGGTCGACAACTGACCTCCGCGTGGCGATCGGGGCGTGGGCGCGAGCGGCGCCCCAGCACGCTGCGCAGATCGGTCGCCGTTGCCAGGTGCCGGCGGAGCGCCAGGCCGGCGATCCGGTCACCGGCTGGCGAACGACTGGCACATCGATTGCAATGTGCCGGGAGCTCCGAGACTCCGTCGTGAGGAGGCCGAATGAAGTCGACGTTCCCGAGCATCGCGAGCGGGACGCGCGGACTCGCCGATCCGATCGGAATGCCCGACGGGCGAGACGCGACACCCCCGCCATCCGAGACGCTGGCCCGGCTGGAGGACCTCCTGTGGCGGGAGCTGGATCACTATCGCGAGCTCTGCGACGTGCTGGCGCACGAGACCGGGATGCTCGAGGCCGATCGGCCCGAGGCGCTCCCGCCCCTGTTCGAGGAAGAGACCCGGATTCTCGAGGATGCACGCGATCTTGCGCCCCAGCGGACGCAGGCGCTCACGGAGGTGTCGGCGGCGCTCGGTGCGGCGCGAGCCCTGACGCTCGTGGAGGTGGCCGAGCGTCTCGAGGGTGACGAGCGGGTTCGACTGGAGAAGCTGCGTACCGCCCTCGCCCACATCGTGGCGAGAGTCGATCGGATCAACCGGACCAACCTGCTGCTGATCCGCAACCGCATGAGCCTGGTCCCGGCGTCCATGCACGCGATCCTCGAGGAGGCACCGTCTCGAACGGTCGTGTGAGCCGGGGATCCGCCGTGAGCCGGGATGGCCGGATGCCGGTGCGCCCGCGTCGCCAGCCGCACCGACGCAGGGAGTGCTCCAGATGTCGGCCCGGATGTCCGAGCTGTATCACAGGGCGGTGCCGATAGTCCGTCGCTCGGCCAGGATGGCCGATTGGTCCGGGAGGCCAAGGGACATGGAGATCCAGACGCGGTTGTTCGGAACGATCGAGGTCGGGAACGAACGCCTCATCACGTTTCCAGGAGGCCTCGTCGGCTTCGAGGCGTGCACGCGCTTCGTGCTCGTCGAGTCCGAGGAGCTCGAGCCCCTCAGATGGCTGCAGTCGGTGGACGTGCCTCACCTGGCGTTTCCGATGGCCGACCCCGGCTACTTCATCGACGACTACGAGGTGCGGATCACCGGCGACGACGAGGACATCCTCGACGTCGACGAGGAGTGCGACGAGATCGTGACGCTGGTGATCGTGACCCTGCCCGACCGGACGCACCCGGTCCGCGGCAACCTTCGTGCACCGATCGTGATCAATCTGAGCAATCGCATCGGTCGGCAGGTCGTGCTCAGCGACGAGACCTACGGCTACTGCCAGTCGAGCCTGGCGGAAGCGGCGCGCGTCGAGAAGTAGGGGGAGAGCGTGCTGGTTCTGACGAGAAAGCCCGGCGAGAACATCCGGATCGGGTCCGACGTCGTGATCACCGTGCTCGGAGTGCGGTCCGGTCACGTGAAGATCGGGATACAGGCGCCTCGCGGCATCCCGGTTCATCGGGAAGAGGTATACGAGAAGATCGCCGAGACCAATCGCGATGCGACGCGCCAGACGACCGACGATGCCGGAGAGGCCGCCCGGCGCGTTCGCTCGAAGCTGGAGCTCCCGCCCGAGGACTAGACCGTGTGCGACCCGTCGGCGCTCCCGATTCGACGGGGTGAGCTCGAACGGTCCACCGCCTTCTGGCAGAGATGGGGCTAAAGACCGGGCCACGTGCTGACGAAGAGTGCGGTGTGGCCCGACCGGTGGCCGCTTTGAACCACCACCCTCGGCACGGAGGAGCGCACATGACGTGGGCGGCATCCCGGATCCGACCGGACGACGGCCGGCGGCCGTCGCCCGACCTCGATGGCGACGTCGTCCTGCGCCAGCTCCGACTCGCCGAGTGCCGCCGACGCAACGGCCCCGTGGAGGACGTCGCCCGGAGATCCATCGCGCCGGAGGCGAAACCGGTGGCGATCTCCGACGTCCCGCGGCGTCCGGGGCATTCCGTGAACACGCGACACGTGTGCGACGGCCTCGACGAGGCCAGAGACCTAATGGCGGTCGGGGAAGCCGCGCTCCGTCGGATCGACGACATCCTGACCGAGATCAGCGTGAAGATCACACGCACGGCATCTGGCGTGACCGAGGTCGGCGAACGCGAGGCCGCCTCTGCGCAGCTGACCGCGATGGTCGCCGAGATCGACGCGATCTCCGCCGAGACGAGATTCGACGGGGTCGAGCTGTTGACCGGTGGTACGGTGCTGGTGTTCGCGGTGCGAGGACGGACGATCGTCACGTATGCGACGAACGCGTTCGACGCGGCGAGCCTCGGCATCCGGATCGGGTCGCGCACGAACCGCGATGCGATCGATCCGGCCAGCGACCCGACGTGTCTGAACGAGGTCGAGACGGCCCGCGTGCGCGTTCACGAGGCCATGGCCTCGCTCCGCTCCGTGATCGATCGCATCGCCATCGAGGAGCGTCTGATCCCGACGACCGACGACGAGTCCCGGGTTGCGTTCAGCCGCGGTGAGGATGCGGCCCCGCTCGCGGGGTAGAGCGAATCCGGCAGGCGCCGGGACCCGGACGGCTGGATCGCCGCGGTGCTGGCCCATGCCGGCCCGCTCGTGCGCGATACGTCGAAGCGGCGTGGTGGATGGCGAAGAGATCGGTCCGACCGGCCGAGAACGAGTGTGAGCCGGCGCGCGACCCGTCGACCCGAGTCGACGTCGCGAGGCCGCCGCTCTTCACAGGGTCGGCCATCCCCGATGACGCGGGGATCGCCGGAGGACGGATGGGTCCCGCACCCGCGATGCCAGCGGTGGTGCGGTCGTGAGTCGATGAGGGTGGAGGTGCATCGTGAGCACCGAGCACGACACGGCGTCCGGCGACGAGCTTCGGGTGGTGCCCGGCGGCGCGCCGCTCCCGGAGTCCGAGGAGAACCGATCGGACGAGGATGGTGTCCGGGCGCGCAAGGTCGCCGAGGCGCGGCTGAAGATCATGAACGCGTACTATTTGCGCGAGGACGTTCGACGAGAGCTCGCCGAGCGGCTGATCCTGGCGCTGGGCAGCTAGCCCCGGTCGGCCGGACGCCGACACGCATCCCTGGCCGCGCAACGGCTTGGGCCAGGCCCGGTTGAACCGATCCGGCTCGACTGGTAGGATGCCCGCCGCTTCGGGTTTGCGCAGCTCGCGAAACCCCCTCGCATCGTCCCCGAGCCGAGGAGAGTGGCGTGACGGGCTCGGTGAGCACGTCCGAGAGTGGTCCGTCGTTCCGGGACCGTCGCTCCCCATCCGCAGCCCCGCGCCGCGAGCCGCCGTCGCGGCTGGCGCTGTGCCGCGAGCTTCTCGTCGGCCTCCACGGTGCGAGCGGCTTCGTCCTCCTCACGTCCCGCGACACCCGCCGCCATCGGGTGTTCGATCACCTCGGCGTCACCCCCTCGGACGCCGACCGCATCGCGCGAGCGCTCGACGGCTCGGACGTCGTGGCACGCTGGCACCGCGATCGCTGGCCCGAGCCCGACGTCCTCGACGCGGGCGACGTGCTGATGACCGACCCGGAGTCGCTCGTGTCACCGGGGAGCGTCGTGCCCCGCCTCGCGCTGCCGCTGGTCGCGGACGGCGAGGGCGTCGGCGTGCTCGTGTGGGAGTCGGACGTGCCCCCGATCGGATCGCCGGCGCGCCTGTCGGCGCTCCTCGCGGGGGCCGTCGTGGATGCGCGGCACGCCGCCGCCCTCCACACCGACAACGAGCTCGCCCGCTCGCTCTTGCGCGAGGTGTCGGTGGGTCTGATCGCGATCGATCCCGTGGGACGCGTGACGTATCTGAACGCGGCCGGCGAGCGCATTCTGGGCGTGGCCGCGGGAGAGGCCGTCGGGGCCGATTCGCTGCGCGTGTTCCGCACGCTCGTCGACGGTGAGAACGTCCTGTTGGACGGTCTCGAGGCGGACCTCCCGGGGATGGAGGTCTGGCTCCGGCGGGGCGACGGTCGCGAGATGCCGGTGAACCTCGAGATCTCCCCGATCCGCGACAGTAGCGGGGAGACGCTCGGCGCGGTGGGCACGTTCCAGGACTTCTCCGAGATGCGGAGCATGCAGGAGCGCCTCCGGCACCGCGATCGCCTGGCCACGATCGGGGAGCTCGCCGCCGGCATCGCGCACGAGATCGGAAACCCGCTGACCGGCATCCGGGGCTGCGCGCAGGTGCTGGGTCGGCGATTACCCGAGGGCGACGGGTCGCACGACCTCATCTCGGCCATCCTGGAGGAGGTCGACCGCCTCGGTCGACTCTCCAAGCAGATCCGGCACTACGTGCGGCCGCGTCCTCCGGAGATGGCGCGCGGAGACGTGAGCACCGCCGTCGAGCGCGTGCTGACGATCGTCGAGCCGCGCCTGGACGAGCTGGGGATCTCGGTGCACTGGTCCCGACCCACGCTGCCCGAGATCTACTTCGACCCGGACCAGATGCAGCAGGTGATCCACAATCTCGTCCAGAACGCGGTGGACGCGATGGCGGACGGGGGCGGACGGCTGGAGATCGGCGCGAAGCTCGTCACCCGCTCGGTGTCGGCCCCCCGCCGGGGGCGGCGGGCCACCGATCGCACGGCCGACGCCCCGCGACAGGCCGAGCGGGAGTACGTGCGGATCACGGTATCCGACACGGGGCAGGGCATTCCGGCCGACGTCGTTGAGCGCGTCTTCAATCCGTTCTTCACCACGAAGTCCACCGGGCTGGGCCTGGGCCTCAGCATCAGCCAGACCGTGGTGACCGAGCACGCCGGGTTCCTGTCGGTCGTGAGTCAGGCCGCGAAAGGGACGACGTTCACGCTGGATCTTCCGGTCGATAGGAGAGCGTAGTGACACCCTCGTTCGATCCGTCTCGCTTCTCGATTCTCATCGTCGACGACGAGAAGAACATCCGCTTCTCGCTGACCGAGCGGTTCAAGGACGAGTATGCCGCCGTGTACGCCGTCGCCAGCGGACACGAGGCGCTCGCGCTCCTGGAGAACGAGCCGATCGACGTGGTGCTCCTGGATCAGAAGCTCAAGGAGTCCGGTGAGCACGGGCTCGACGTGCTGGCGGAGATCAAGGCGCGTCACGAGCACGTGGTCGTCATCATCCTGACCGCGTTCGGGGAGTTCGGGCAGGCCATGCAGGCGGCCCGTCTCGGTTGCTACGAGTACCTCGCGAAGCCCCCCGACTTCGATCACCTGGGTCTGATCATGCGAAACGGGCTCGTCGCGGCCGAGCTCCAGCGGGAGGTCGCGCGGCTTCGTCAGTCCCAGCGCCGCCAGTACAAGGTCGAGCTGATTCAGGGCGCGGACTCCCCCATGAAGGACGTGCTCACGCTGACGCAGCGCGTGGCCCGCAGCTCGTCGATCGTGCTGATCCTCGGCGAGACCGGGGTGGGCAAGGAGCTGATCGCCCGGACCGTGCACTACCACAGCCCCCGATCTCACGGCCCCTTCGTCGAGGTGAACTGCAGCTCGATCCCCGAGACGCTGATCGAGTCGGAGCTGTTCGGTCACGAGAAGGGGGCGTTCACCGATGCACGGCGCTCCAAGCCGGGTCTCTTCGAGGTGGCCGCCGGGGGCACGCTCTTCCTGGACGAGATCGGCGAGCTGCGTCTTCCGGTCCAGGCCAAGCTCCTCAGGGTCCTGGAGAACAAGACGTTCCGCCGGGTCGGCGGAACCGAGGACCGGACCGCCGACGTGCGGGTGGTCTGCGCGACGCATCGGAATCTGCGCGAGATGGTCGATGCCGAGGAGTTCCGCGAGGACCTGTTCTACCGGCTGTCCGCGATCGACATCCCGGTGCCGCCGCTGCGCGAGCGGGTGTCCGACATCCCGAACCTGGTCAAGCACTTCACCGATCTGTTCAACTCCGAGTTTCACCTGCGCGTGTCCGAGATCGCGCCGGACGCGATGGAGTGTCTGACGCGACACGCGTGGCCCGGAAACGTGCGCGAGCTCCGCAACGTGATCGAGCGCGTGATGCTGACCCTCGACGGGGACGTGATCACGCGAGACGATCTGCCCGACGCCGTGCGCGGCGCCGCACGGCACGAGCCTCCCGGACTCGCCGACCCGCTGGAGGGCGGCGGGCGCGACGCTCTCGCGACCTCGGACGGTGTCCCGACCCTCGCTCAGCTCGAGCGCTGGGGCATCGAGCGCGCGATGCGGGCGACCGGCGACAACAAGACGCGGGCGGCGGAGCTGCTGGGGATCTCCCGTCAGACCCTCCGGATGAAGCTCCGCGACTTCGACCGCGACGACGCAAAGGAGCGCGGCGCCGACGTCGGCGCCGACGCGCCGACGGCCTGAGAGCCGCCCGACCCGACTCGTGATGTCCGACATGCCTGGCATACCGCTTGCTCTCTCCATGTTGATGCGCCACCGAACGGAGGCGCTGATTGTCGACCTAAGGAATTGATTGTAAATAGGTTAGGTAGGGAAGGGCCGCCGGTGCCGCGGGTGTGACGCTCGTGGTGGCGGCTAGTTCCGGTGCGCTGGTGCGGCGGGCCGGACGGAGACGTGGGTGTGTTCATGCCGGTGAACGACCTCGATACCCTGATCGTGGACGCGGACGACGAGCGAGCGGCCCGCCTCGTGGCGGCCCTCGGAGGGCGCGAGGGCGCGCCGGTGGTCGGTCAGGCGCGCGACGGGGGGACCGCGCTGCGGATGCTCGATCAGATCCGGGTCGGGGTCGTTCTGCTGGCGACGCGACTTCCCGAGCTCGACGGCCTCACCACGCTTCGCCTTCTTCGACGGCGGAGCGGCGTTCCGGTGGTGGTGCTCGCGGATCCGGGCGACGTCGAGGCGGTGCTGGATGCGCTGGCCATGGGCGCGAACGGCTACGTCGTCGCCTGCGATCTCGTCGAGGCGTCGTCGCCGGCCGGCGTGCTCCGCGCGATCGTGGAGCCGGCCGAGCCCTCGATCGCGGAGCGGGACGAAATCGTGATCGTCAGCGTGAATCGGGGCGGATCCCCGCTGATTGCCGAGACGCTGTGCGGGCTCTCCGGTTCCCGCGACAAGGCGCTGTACCTGCTCGTCGACGGTCCGGAGTGGATCGTCGAGCCACTGGCCCGGCGTCTGCATCGGAGCACGCCGTGGCGATGCCTTCCCGCCGTCGATGGGGATCACCTCGTGCCGGGCCACGCGCTGGTCGCGAGCACGGCGCAGGGGCTTCGCGCGGCACCACGCGGGCGCCGGCTCAGGCTGTCCGCGGGCGTCGGCTGGTCGTGTCTCGGAGACGCGCTGGCGGAGCTGACCCACCCGATGACTCCCAAACCCATGCGAGGTGCAGCGTGAACCCCAGGTCGCACGCGGAGCGCGCCCGGACGATCGGTGCGGCGTGCACGGTGGTCGCGGTCGCGATACTGGCGACGGCGCTCTCGCTCCCTTCCACCCAGGCGTCGGGCGGCGACGGGCGTCCGGGCGAGCGTCTCACCGGCGTGCGCGTGGTCGAGCGGGCCACCAGCATCGCGGTCGAGCTGCCGATCACGTCGCTTCCGCGCATGATGGTGCTGGCCCGTCCCCATCGTCTGGTCATCGACGTTCCGGTGGCATCGGGGTTGCCGGGTGCGCCCGAGCTGACGCGCTGGCGCGTGGACCGGTGGGGGGTGCGCGAGATCCGGACGAGTCAGTTCTCCCGGAATGCGGACGAGACGATCACGCGTCTCGTCCTCGAGATGGATCACCGCCCGAGGTGGGAGCTCGAGGGCGGGCCGCTCGGCTACGCCGTGCTCGTGGCCGCCGAGCCGGACGGCGAAGGTCCCCTCGTGTTCGGGGTCCTGCCGGCATTGCCGGAGTTCGCCGCGCCCGGGCCGCCCGACGAGCTGCCCGGAGACGCCGCCTCGGAGGCCGCGGCCGGCGTCGGACGAACCGCCGGCGGCGAACGGTCAGACACCGCCGACGGGATCGACGCCACGGACGCAACCGATACCACCGGAGAACACACCGTCGACGCGGCGCCGGAGTCGGCCTTCCAGCACCGGCCCCTCTCGGACCGGCGCGCCGCCGAGCTGATCGCCGACGCGGAGGTGAAGCTGGCCGCGGCGAGCTATCGGGAGGGCCTCGAGAGCCTGGCTCGCGTGTTCACGAGCCATCCGAGCAGCCGCCATGTCGTTCGCGCGCGCACACTGGCGGCCGAGTTCGCCTGCGCGCTCCACTTCGGCGACGAGGCGGTGTCGCATCTCCTCGCTGCGTTCGCCGACACGACCGGGGCGGTCAGGTCGGCGCACGGGGCCGTCGTCGCCGCCGCGCAGGCGACGGGAGTCGTGGAGCCGATCGACTCGGTCCTGGCGCGCGGGGCGCGCCTGCTCGCGACGTGCCCGCTTCGCCCGGAGTCCTGGCACGCGCTGTCCGAGCTGCACACGATGGCCTCGCGGCGGCTCGGCCCGTCGCATCCGGCGGTCACCGACGTCGCATCGACTCTCGGGATCGCGCTCGCCGAGGCGGGGCAGTCGCTGGACCGGGCGCGCGAGCTCCTGATCCGGGGACTCGAGCGGACCTCCGATCCGGCACGGACGGCCGAGCTCCATCGCGGTCTCGGGCTCTGTCACGAGCATGCCGACGATCGACTGGCGGCGGCGGCGGAGCTCCTGATCGCCGCCCGGCTCACGGTGGCAAACGATCGGGACGCATCGCTGGCGCTACGGCTTCGTGCCGCGGACAACTACTACCGCGCCGACGCGCTCGAGCCCGCTACCGAGCAGTACCGGCTCGTGTCCGACCTCGAGGAGGTGGCCGACGAGCTGCGCTGCTGGGCGTTGTTTCAGCTGGGCAACTGCTACTACCGCGCCCGGCGGTTCGACCTCGCGGCCGAGACGTTCACCGCGGTCGAGGGTGCGTTTCCGAGCTCGTTCTGGGCCGACCAGGCCCGAACGCGACTCGCCGCCATCCGACGGACCGGCGTGACCATCGGGTCGTAGTCCGTCCGCGACCGCGCCGGGAGTTCCGGCTCTCGCCTCGTTGATCACCAGATTCTCCGTTTCGGGTGGGGTGCGGCCCCACGGCCCGCCGCCGATGGTGTGTCGGCCGACCGGTGGTCACGTCTTCGCCGGCGCGGCCGCACCGTCCGCACGAGACGGTTAGGAACTTGCCGCCACCTGCCGAGGAGGCCGCCGGCGATGCGACGGCCCGCCGGCGCCCCGGCCCACCGATCCCACGCCGTGACCCGGGGGGCGGCTGCCCGGCGAGTCAGCATGTGAAGCGACAACCTGCATCACATCAATGAATTACATGGAACGTCGCGAAACTGCTCGAATGGGATGCGGCGTCGATGGGAGGCCGGGGAACTCGGTCGAGAGCGGTCAGCCCGGCAGACGCAGGCCGTGGCCCGCAAGTTGCTCTTTACGCGGGTCCCCGTCGAGGGGTGCTCCCGATCCCGATCCGAAGGAGACGACGCACGTGAACACGACCAACGCCGCCGGCTCGAAGCTCACCGGCCCTCTCGTCGCACTCGTCGTCACATCGGTCGGTCACTCCAACGGTATCGGCACGCTGGCCTCGATCTTTCGTGCCGTCGCCACTGGCGTGATCGCGGCGGTTCTGGTGCACCTCGGGGGATTGGCCGTCGTCGCGACACGGCGCTCGCCGCGTGGCCTCGACGGCACGCGTGCGCGTGGCACACGGACGAACGGCACGCGCGGGCACGACGACGGCGCGCGCGAAGCGGTCGGCAGGGCAGCCTGAGGAACGGGGGAGAGCGTTCATGACAGCGCGGAAAGTGGCAAACGCACAGGTCGAGGAAGCACCGGCGAGGCCGGTTCGTGAGATGTCGAAGGAAGAAGCCCTCAAGAAGTACGCGCCCCTGGTCAAGTACGTCGTGGATCGGATCGCGACCGGGCTGCCCAAGACGATCGAGCGAGACGACCTGGTCAACACCGCGGTAATCGGGCTGTTCGATGCGATGGAGAAGTTCGACGAGGGGCGCGGCACCAAGTTCGAGACGTACGCGGTCTGGCGCATTCGCGGCGCGGTGCTCGACGAGCTCCGGTCGCTCGACTGGGTCTCGCGCAGCGTGCGCAAGAAGGCAAAGGAGGTCGAGCAGGCGGCCCGCCGCCTGGACCAGCGCCTGGGCCGCGCGGCCAGTGACCACGAGGTGGCCGACGAGCTGAACCTGTCGGCGGGCGACTTCAACCGGCTGCTGGAGGAGGTGCGAGGCTCGATGCTGCTCTCGCTCGACCAGTCCTTCAGCGTGGACGACGACCACGACGTGTCCGGTCTCGCCGACATGATCGAGGACGACAAGGCAGCCGACGTCCTCGGCGACATCGAGCTGGAGCAGGCCCGCGACATCCTCCTCGACGCGATCAACAAGACGAGCGACCAGGAGAAGCTCGTGATCGCCCTCTACTACTACGAGGAGATGACGCTCAAGGAGATCGGCGAGGCACTTCAGATCTCCGAGTCGCGGGTATCGCAGATCCACACCAAGGCCATCGTCCGACTGAAGAACCGGATGCGACGGGTCATGAAGGAGCAGGCGTAGCTCCGGCGTTCCGAGCCGGCAGCCCCGCGAGAGGAGTGAGCATGAGCGGCCTTTCCAGCGTCCGGACCGAGTCGACGTCGAGGACGGGGATGCGGACGAGAGACACCGACTCGACGTCGTGGCGACGCCGCAGGGCGCGGATCGCGCTCGTGCCGGGCGTGCGGGCGACACTGGCGACCGCGTTCGCGGTGCTCTCCACGATCGGGGCTCCGAAGGCCGCATCCGAGACCGTGCCGGCCGGTGTTTCGAGCGTCGACGCCGATGCCCCGCTGGCCACCATTCTCGATGGACGTCTGGCCGCCGGTCGCGAGCGCGCGGTGGCGGCCCAGGAGACACGGTTGGAGGTGTATGCCGAGGACCTGGCCCGGCGTGCCGCGTCTGACGGGTACATGCAGCCCGTCGGTCGGATCGTCACGCCGAGCGAGATCGGAGGCGGGATCCTCGTGGGGTCGGCCGTCACGGTGCTCCTTCTGCTGGTCGCGCTCCGCGCCCTCGCGGGGCGCGGGTGGGGGACGAGCATGCCGCGTCGTGAGCGCGACGAGATGATCGCGCTGGAGGAGCGTGTCCTGGCGGGCCTTCGCGAAATCGAGACTCGGCTGGACCGACTCGTCGAGCGCATGGCCGAGGCGCGCCCGAGCGCGGCTCAGAGCTCACCGCGCGACGGGATCGTCGCGGACGACGACGGGGACGAGCCGGTACCCGAGGCGGCGCCGGCCGGGTCGCCGAGCGACGGCGGCTATTCCGACCGACTCGGCATGCTGACTCTCGACGCGCGCCGCGCCCGGAGGGCGCACGTGATCGAGAACGCACCGGCGGGGCACGGGTCTCCTGGGGACGGCCCCACACCGGGATCGCGTCGTCGCGGTGGCTCCGAGAGCGACCGCCGCCGGGTGGTGATGTCGATGCTGGAACGTGGCGTGTCGCCGGAGGAGATCGGTCGGCGAACGAGCCTCGGCCCGGCCGAGGTCCGGTTCATCATGAAGCTGGCCGGCTCGCGCGGATGACCGCCGACCGGAGCGGGATCCGCGGCCTGCTCCGTCTCCGGCGGGGGCGGCGGGGCCGCGACAGCGGGTCGGAGTGAACGAGCTCTCGATGGGTGAGTGTGAACGGATACGCGCCTCGGCGCGGTGGTCGCGCGCGAAGGCGCGCGCAGTCCCACGCGGTCCCCGAGCCGCGAGGAGGGGTTCATGAAGAAGCGGAACGGAAGCGGATCGCGGCGGCTCGTGGAGATGACGGCCAAGTTCCAGGATTCCCAGCATCAGCTCATCGACACGTTGAGCAAGAAGGGCATGATCGCGGCGACCGAGCTGAAGCGACTCTCCAGCGCGGTCGATCGGGCGGTGTCCCAGAAGCGATCGTCGGACGTTCTGGACACGGCGACGTTGCTCCACGAGCGTGTCGTCCAGGCGCTCGACACGTCGATCGACGACGTGCCCGAACAGCGCGAGGCGCGCGAGATCGAGGTCCTGGGAGCCCTCGTGGCGCTCGTCCAGTCGACCGGTGATCACCGCACGATCTTCGACCGCTCGCTGACGCTGCTCCAGGGCGCCATTCCGTTCCAGAACGGCACCCTCTTCCTGTACGACCGGACCGAGCAGGAGCTCGAGCCGGTGGCCATCGTCGGACAGCGCGTGGATCTGATCGGAGGCGTTCGCTTCGAGAAGGGCGCGGGCCTGAGCGGCTGGGTGGCCAAGAAGAAGCAGCCGATCCTGATCTCCGAGCTCGCCCGCCCGCCGCGACCGGACGAGCCCGCGATCCGCTCGTTCCTGTCGATGCCGCTGGTGGTCCAGGGCGAGATGATCGGTGTCCTGAACCTCGGACATGCCACGCCGCGGACGTTCGACGAGGTCCATCAGCGTTTCGTGGGCCTGTTCGGCGCCATCCTCGCCGGGGTTCTCGAGCGTGCGCTGACCGAGCGCGAGCTGCGCCGGCAGACCGTCTGCGACCGGCTCACCGGGGTCTACGGCCGCCGCCACTTCCAGGAGCGACTCGACGCCGAGATCGAGCGCGCGCGGCGCCACTACCAGCACTTCTCGCTACTGTTCCTGGACGTCGACGACCTCGATTCGTTCAACACGCGCTACGGACACCAAGCCGGCGACCGGGTGTTGATCGAGGTCAGCAAGGTGCTCCAGCGCTGGTGCCGGGCGTCGGACATCGTGGCCCGGTACGGGGGCGAGGAGTTCGTCGTACTGATGCCACAGACGGACCCCGACGAGGCGGGCATCGCCGCCGAGCGCCTGCGCCGGGCGATCGAGACACACACGTTCCCGCAGAAGCGCCGCGTGACGGTCTCGGTGGGCGCGGCGGCGTTCCCGGGCGACGCCGACACCGACCTCGATCTCCTCGCCAAGGCCGAGCAGGCGCTGTTCATGGCCAAGAAGGACGGTCGCAACCGGGCCCTGGCGTTCAGCGCGCTGGCGATGCACTAGCGGTACGCCGCTTCGGATACACCGGGCCGGCGCCCGTTCGGGCGGGCGCCGGCCGACGCGGCCCGTTCATGCGAGGGGTTTCTGGTACTGTCACCCCGAGCGCGATCGAGTGGGCCGGATCGCACACGAGGACGGAGCGTGGGCCAGATCGACGATACACGATCCCGAGACGACGGACGCCGACCGGACGGGGGCGGCGGCGACCCGAACGATCCCGCGCGCCGCCTCCTGGTCGTCGACGACGATCCCCACGTGCTGGAGGTCGTCTCCGAGCTCTTTGCCTCCCACGGCTACTCCATCGCCGAGGCCACGAACGCGCGCGACGCGATCGCGCTCCTGGACGCCGAGGAGTTCGACGGCGTCGTCACCGACCTCAGCCTCCGTGGCGACAGTGGCCTCGACGTGCTCCGGGCCGCGCGGCGTCGAGACCCGGACGCGGTCGTCGTGCTCGTGACCGGCTTCGCGTCGGTCAGCACGGCGATCGGCGCGCTCCGGGAAGGCGTGTACGACTACCTCACCAAGCCGTTCGATCTCTACCAGCTCAGCCAGGTCGTCGAGCGCGGGATCGCCGCGCGCGAGCTGGCGCGCGAGAATCGCCGTCTCGTGTCCGACCTCCGGGCCGCGAACGCGCGGCTGCGCTCGCAGGAGGAGGTCCTCGAGGCCAAGGTCCGCGAGGCGACCGCGCGCCTCCGCACGCTGTATGCGGTGGCCCGGGATGCAACCGGCGAGCTGGACCTGACCGGCGCGCTGGAGCTGATCGTGACCAACGCGGTGCGGCTCGTGCACGCGCAGGTCGGTCTCGTGTTCGTCCCCGACGAGGACTCCGGCGGCCTGCGCTGTGCGATGGCTCACGGTCTCGGCGGGGAGGCGCACGCGGTCACGGCGGCACCGGTGACCGGTGGTCCGCTGTACGTGGCGCTCCAGGAGCGACGGGCGTTCCACTGGCGACCGGCCGGCGGCGATGGCGTGAGTCCCCACGAGCGGATGCTGTCGCAGGCGCTCGATCGGGACGCGCTCGTGGCCCCGCTGGAGTTCAAGGGAGAGGTCGTGGGGCTCCTGGTCATCGGCGACCCGTTCGACGATCGGTTCGACGACGATGCGATGGAGCTCCTGACGCTGTTCGCGCTGCAGGCGGCGAACGCGCTGGGCAACGCGCGCCAGCACGAGGCGCTCAAGGACGTCGAGCAGCTGAAGTCGGACTTCGTGGCGATGGTCTCGCACGAGCTCCGGACGCCGCTGACGGCGGTCAAGGGGAGCCTGGATCTCCTCGACGCCGAGCTTCACGATCGTGTCGACGACGGGCAGCGCGACCTCCTGCGCATCTGTGACGCGAACTGCAAGCGTCTCCTGTCGATCGTGAACGACGTCCTCGACTTCAGTCGACTGGAGGCCTCCCGGCTTCCCCTGCAGCTGGCGCCGGTCGACGCCTGGCCGCTCATCCATGCCGCGGCCAAGGACATGGAGGCACTGGCGGCGGAGTCCGAGGTGCACATCCGCTGCGACGTGGGCGAGAACCTCCCGCAGGTCGTGGCGGACGAGATGCGAATCTCGCAGGTGCTCATGAACCTGCTCTCGAACGCGATCAAGTTCTCGCCGGACGGTGGGGAGGTCGTTCTCCGCGCACGAGCCGCTCACCCCGACGGGCTCGAGTTCACGGTCGTGGATCACGGGTGTGGGATTCGCGCGGCGGACATCCCGAATCTCTTCCAGCGCTTTCGCCAGCTCGACGGCGGCGCCGCCCGGCCCGTCGGCGGCACCGGGCTCGGGCTGGTGATCTCGAAGTCGATCGTCGAGGCTCACGGTGGCCGGATCTGGGTGGAGAGCGAGGAGGGGGTGGGCAGCACCTTCGGCTTCATCTTGCCCGCCGATCCGCTCGACGCGACCGAGACCGACACGCCGCGGCTGGCCAGCCTCTCCTGATCCCGCCGCCGTTCGCCCCCCGTCGCGTCCCCTGCCGGGAGCCGTTTTGACATAAAGATAGGGCTCCGGCGATCGATCCATAGAAAGACGTCGCTCGCGAACGGAGGTCCCCGTCGGGGCCGTTCGCCGGCGATCCGCGATCGATCGCGGCTCTCGCGAATGCAGGAGGAGTGCCCCATGCAGGTCCCGCTGATCGACGTGTCGCGCCAGCACCACGTCGTGTCCGACGAGCTGCAGGCTCGTTGGCGTCAGATTCTGTCGTCCGGAGCCTTCGTCGGCGGGCCGTTCGTCAGCGAGTTCGAGACCGCGTTCGCGGAGTATCTCGGCCTGGATCACGTCGTCGCCGTGTCGTCGGGAACCACCGCGCTGCACCTCGCGCTCCGCGCCCTGGCGCTGGAGCCGGACGACGAGGTGATCCTGCCCACGAACTCGTTCGTGGCCACCGCCGAGGCGGTCGTGCTCGCCGGCGCGACTCCCGTGTTCTGCGACGTGGATCCGGACACCGCGCTGATGACGCTCGACACGGTGCGCCCGCACGTCACCGACCGGACGCGCGTGATCGTTCCCGTCCATCTCTTCGGCAACGTCGTGGACATGGACCCGCTCGTCGCGTTTGCCGCGGCGCGGGGTCTCACGATCATCGAGGACGCCGCCCAGGCTCACGGGGCGGTCTACGAGTCGGCCGGTCGCGAGGGCCGTGCCGGGACGCTCGGGCACATGGCGTGCTTCAGCTTCTACCCGACGAAGAACCTGGGCACGGTGGGCGAGGGTGGCGCGGTCTCCACCGGAGACCCCCGGCTCGCCGAGCGCGTGCGGGCGCTTCGCGACCACGGCCAGTTCGAGAAGCACGTCCACCTGTGGGTGGGCGACAACGGGCGGATGCCGGCGCTGCAGGGCGCCGCTCTGGGCCTGAAGCTGCCGAGTCTGGATCGCGGAAACGCACGGCGGCGCGAGATCGCGACGATCTACCGGGCCGCGCTCTACGATTCGCCGTTCGTCCCGATCGCTCAGCCCGCGTGGAGCGAATCGGTCTATCACCTGTTCGTGGTCCGCGTCGCGAAACGGTCGAGGTGTCGCGAGATGTTGACCGAGAACGGTGTGGCGACGGCCGTGCACTACCCGACACCGATTCATCTTCAGCCGGCATTCGCCCGCTGGAGCGCGGGCGCCAGATCGCTTCCGGCGGCCGAGGCGCTCTCGGCGGAGATCGTCTCGCTGCCGATGTTTCCCGAGCTGAGCGACGTGGAGCTCGAGCACGTCCTGAGGACGCTGCGCGTGGTCGGTGAGCGCGTAGCGCGGGACGCGATCTCCGCCGCCGCCTAGCGTCGCGTTTTCGCGGCGAGGACCTCATGCACGCGCTGCCCTGGATCGACCCGGAGCCCGACTCTCCGTCCCTCGCGCTGGCACCGTGTCCGGGTGTGCGCGAGCGCGTCTCCGCCCGGCGGCGGCTGTCTCGCGCCGCACTGATCGCCGACGCGGCCGCGATGACCGCGGTGACGGCCGTAGCCGCGCTGGTCGCGTTGCTGTGGCCGTCGCTTCCGCGCGCGGGTGCGGTCCCGGCCGCTCTCGTCGTCGCGACCGTGTTCGCGGTCAACGCGATCTCGGATCGATACCGCTGGGTCACGCTCACCGATGCGTCGGATCGGCTCCGGGCGCGTCGCACCGCGGCCGTCGGCATCGGGATCTCGGCACCCCTGGTCGGGGGCGTTGCGGCCGGGCTGGCGACGCTCGGCGGGCAGGCGCTCGACGCGCTGGTCTGGACCGAGGCGCTTCTCCTGGGTGCGATCCCGGCAGTCGAGTCCGCGCGAGCGGTGATCGCACGCGTCGTGCTGCCCCCGCTCCGAGACGCGGTCCGCCGCCGCACGTTGCTGGTGTCGGACGCGGTCGGGCCCACGGACGCGGACGTTCCCGATCTGATCTGGAACCGTCCCGGAGGCGCCGGATACCCCGCCGATCCCTGGTACGAGGACGTGCTGATCCCGTGCGAGCTCTCGCTCGCGGGGGCGGCGCGGGTCTCCGGAGCCGGCGCCCTCGCGCTTGCGCCCGAGCACGACGTCGTCACGCACGTCGTGCACGAGGTCGTGCGATCAGGCGCCGATCGCGTCGTCATCGACGGGCTCGGGGACGCCTCGCGCGAGCTCATGGATCTCGCGGTCGGCGTGGCGGCTCGCGGGATCGACGTCTGGGTGGCGTCGACTCTCTGCGACGCCCTCCGCGGTCGCGTGACGGGACCCGGTCGCGACGGCGTCCCGCTCCTCCGCGTCCCCGGCGCCGCCGCTCGCGCGCGAGGGGCGCGACTCCGACGTCTGCGAGACGTCGTGGGAGCCGCGATGGGTCTCGCGCTGGCCAGTCCCCTCCTGATCGGGCTGAGCGTGCTGATCGGAGTGACCAGCCGGGGGCCGATCCTGTTCCGTCAGACCCGGATCGGCCGGGACGGGCGGCCGTTCACGTTCTTCAAGTTCCGCACGATGGTGCACGGCACGCCGCCGGACCGGCACCGTGCGTACGTCACGGATCTGATGCAGTCCGGCCGTCCCGCCGGCGCCGACCCGAACGGGACGGCCGTGTTCAAGCTGGTCGACGACCCCCGCGTCACCCGCGTCGGCCGCTTCCTGCGCCGGACCAGCCTCGACGAGCTCCCGCAGCTGCTCAACGTGTTGCGCGGCGACATGAGCCTCGTCGGACCGCGCCCCTGTCTTCCGTACGAATGGGAGCTCTACGACCCGTGGCAGCGGGTCCGTCTCCGGGTCACGCCCGGATGTACCGGTCTGTGGCAGGTGACCGGTCGGAGCCGCGTGAGCGTGGACGGCATGATCGTCCTGGATCTTCACTACATCGCCACCCGCACGTTCTG
The DNA here is from genome assembly GCA_965224245.1 of Candidatus Eiseniibacteriota bacterium. Lineage (GTDB taxonomy): Bacteria > Eisenbacteria > RBG-16-71-46 > CAZAMP01 > CAZAMP01 > CBDCYW01. The sequence continues at coordinate 1,334,452 of OZ245046.1, forward strand.
GCGAGACGCGTCGCTCATCCTGCGAACGGTTCCGGTGATGGTGTGTGGGCGGGGAGGGCACTAGGCATGACACGAGCGAACATGAAGGTGGGCGTCGTCGGTTGCGGCTACTGGGGACCGAACCTCGTCCGGAACCTGGTCGCGCACGAGCGGTGCGACGACGTCGTGTGCTGCGACACGGACGTCTCGCGGCTGAAGCTGGTGAAGAGGCGCTATCCGTCGGTGTCGGTCCTGACCGATGCCGACGCGATGCTGGCCGACGAGACCGTGGATGCAGTCATGGTCGCCACGCCGCTCACTCAGCACTACCCGCTGGCCAGGGCGGCGCTGAACGCCGGCAAGCACGTGTTCGTGGAGAAGCCGTTCACGGGCTCGTCGGTCGACGCGCGGGAGCTCATCGGACTGGCGCGGGCGAGAGGCCGGACGTTGATGGTCGGGCACACGTTCCTGTACAGCGCGCCGGTGCGCAAGATCAAGGAGCTGATCTCGCGAGGCGAGCTGGGAGACATCCACTACATCGCCATGAGCCGCGTGAACCTGGGACTCCATCAGACGGACATAAGCGTGGTCTGGGATCTGGCGCCGCACGACTTCTCCATGCTCCTCTACTGGCTCGACGAGCTGCCGATCGAGGTGACGGCCATGGGACAGGCCTACGTCCAGTCCGGCATTCCCGACGTGGCGTTCATCAATCTCCGATACCCGTCGGGCACCATCTGCAACGTGAACGTCTCGTGGCTGAGCCCCTCGAAGATCCGGCAGACCACGATCGTGGGGTCGCGCAAGATGCTGATCTACGACGACACGAGCACCAGTGAGCGGGTGAAGATCTTCGACAAGGGCGTCGACTATCGCGACCCGGCGACTTTCGGCGAGTTCCAGCTCTCCTATCGCACCGGCGACGTCGTCTCACCCCGGCTCGAGACCGCCGAGCCCCTCTCGGTGGAGATCGGCGAGTTTCTCAGGGCGATCGAGACCGGCCGGCCGCCGCTCACCGACGGGGCGAACGGGCTGGCGGTGGTGGAGATGCTGGAGAGCGCCGAGCGCTCGCTCGTCGAGGCGAGCCGCGGCCGAACCGCCCGGATTCCGGACCGGGAGCTGGCGCCGTCGCTCGAGTGACGCTGGAGCGTCGTGTGAGGGAGCACGGCGGGCCCGAGCCGGGCCACGGCTTCCCGTCGGATCGGCGCTTGACCCTCAAATCGACGCGCTGCTAGCCTCGTTGCCCTGAGAACGGCTCGCAGCCGGAGCGGCGCCCGAGCGCCCTTCGACGATCGAGTGTCGACCCGCCGGACTCCGGCGGGTTTTTTCGAATGGGCGCGCGAGACGACGGCTCGCCCGGGGAGGCGCCGTGGGGCAGCTGCCGAAGACGTACGATCCGTCACAGATCGAGGCACGCTGGTACGAGGCGTGGGACCGCGAGGGTGCCTTCGCGCCCGACGCCGACACGGCGAAGCCGACGTACGTCATCATGATCCCCCCGCCGAACATCACCGGCATCCTTCACATGGGCCACGTCCTCAACAACACGCTCCAGGACATCCTGGTCCGCTGGCGGCGCCTGTCCGGCGACGCCGTGCTGTGGCTGCCGGGCACCGACCACGCCGGCATCGCGACCCAGAACCGCGTCAAGGAGAGCCTCCAGGAGGAGGGCATCGACATGCGCGATCTGGGCCGCGAGGCGTTCGTGGAGCGGTGCTGGGCCTGGCGCGAGCAGTACGGGGGCGCGATCATCCGGCAGCTCCGCCGCCTCGGCTGCTCGCTGGACTGGTCGCGCGAGCGCTTCACGATGGACGAGGGCCTCTCGCACGCGGTGCGCGTGGTGTTCGAGACGCTGTACGAGAAGGGGCTCATCTACCAGGGAGACTACATGACCAACTGGTGCCCGACGTGCCAGTCCGCGCTGTCGGACGAGGAGGTCGAGCACCAGGAGGTGAAGGGACGGCTCTGGCATCTCCGCTACCCGCTCTCCGACGGATCGGGCCACATGGTCGTGGCCACCACGCGACCCGAAACGATGGTCGGCGATCAGGCGGTCGCCGTGCATCCGGAGGACGAGCGCTATGCGCACGTGATCGGCAAGACCGTTCGACTTCCGATCGTCGAGCGCGAGGTGCCGATCATCGCCGACGAGTACGTGGATCGCGAGTTCGGGTCCGGAGCGGTGAAGATCACGCCGGGCCACGACCCGAACGACTTCGAGCTCGGACGGCGACACAACCTGACGGTGCTCACGGTCATGGACGCGGCCGGACGGATGACGTCGGCCGCGGGACCGCTGGCCGGAATGTCCCGCGAGGACGCGCGCGACGAGGTGGTCCGCCGGTTCGAGGAGGTCGACCTCCTCGAGGGCACGAAGTCCCACGTACACAACGTCGGGCATTGCTACCGGGACGGCGCCGTCATCGAGCCGATCGTCAGCCGGCAGTGGTTCGTCAAGATGGCGCCCCTGGCTGCGCCGGCCATCGAGGCCGTGCGGGACGGCCGGATCACGTTCACCCCCGAGCGCTGGGCGAAGACGTACTTCCACTGGATGGAGAACATCCGCGACTGGTGCATCAGCCGCCAGCTCTGGTGGGGGCACCGGATCCCGGTCTGGTACTGCGAGGCGTGCGGTGAGGCGCATCTCGAGAAGGAGCTCGAGAAGTGCAAGTCGTGCGGCGCCAACGCGTTTCAGCAGGACCCCGACGTCCTCGACACCTGGTTCTCGTCGTGGCTCTGGCCGTTCTCCACGCTCGGCTGGCCCGAGGAGACGCCCGATCTCGCCCGGTTCTACCCGGGGAACACGCTCGTCACCGGCCCGGACATCATCTTCTTCTGGGTGGCCCGCATGATCATGGCGGGGATGGAGTTCCGGGGCGAGATCCCGTTCCACGACGTCGTGTTCAACGGCATCGTCCGCGACGACATCGGTCGCAAGATGTCCAAGAGCCTCGGGAACTCGCCCGACCCGATCGACATCATCGACGCGAACGGAGCGGATGCGCTGCGGTTCACGATGGTCTACCTGATGCCCAAGGACGGAGACGTCAACTTCGCCGAGAAGAAGGTCGAGACCGGTAGCTTCTTCGCGAACAAGCTCTGGCAGGTCTCCCGCTTCGTTCTGATGAAGCTCGGAGACGAGTCCATAACCGACGCGCCGGCGGCCCGTTCGCTCGCCGACCGCTGGATCCGATCCCGGTTCGACGCCGTGGCCGCCGACACGACGCGATGCCTGGAGCGGTTCGAGTTCTCCGACGCGGCGCACCTGCTGTACGACTTTCTGTGGCACGAGTTCTGTGACTGGTACGTCGAGATGGTCAAGGTGCCGCTGGATCCCAGGCGGGACGTGCCGGCACCGGCCCGGGCCGCCGCCCGCGCCACGCTGGTGGACGTGCTCGCGGGAACGCTCGCGCTCCTGCATCCGTTCATGCCGTTCATCACCGAGGAGATCCACGCCCAGCTTCCGGGCGAGCGGGGTCATCTGGCGGTGGGGCGGTGGCCCCGCTCGGGGGGGACGCGTGACGTGGAGCTCGAGGCCCGGATGAAGGTCCTGATGGGGGTCGTGACCACGATCCGGAACCTCCGGAGCGAGATGAACGTCCCACCGGCGAAGACGGCGGACGTGACGCTCCGGACGCCCGCCGGCGTGGCCGAGTGGCTCGCCGACGAGGTGGATCTGATCGCGGCGCTGACGCGCGCGGGGTCGATCGCCGTCGGCCCGGACGTGGAGCCCCAGATGCCCGCGTCGTCGGGGGTCCAGCACGACGTGGAGGTCTTCGTTCACTTGCAAGGTCTGGTCGACGTCGACGCCGAGATGGATCGACTCCGGCGGGAGCTCGACAAGGCGTCGGCACACTACCAGTCGACGTTCAAGAAGCTCAGCAACAAGGACTTCCTCGACCGGGCGCCCGAAGACGTCATTGCCCGGGAACGCGAGCGACTGGTGCGGCTGGAATCGGACCGGGAGAAGCTGAGCCGCTCGCTGGCCGTCCTGAGCGGCGAGCCGGACGCGTCGTAGCCCGCGACGTTCCCGGCTGGACGCCCGTCGCAGCCGACTCCCGAGGACCGTTGCGTCCGCGACGGCCCGATCGACGACACGCGCCCGAGCGGAAGGAACCGACGCATGAACCTCTCATCCTGTTTCTCCACGCGGCGACTGGCCACCAGCGCGGCGCTCTGCCTCGTCACGGCCATCGGCACGGAGGCTGACATGATCAGCATCACCGCTTACAACGACAACCTGGCGCTGGTGAGGGACACCCGTCACCTCTCGCTGGAGAAGGGCGCCAACGACGTGCGCCTCGCCGACGTCGCGGCCCTCATCGATCCCACGTCGGTGTTGCTGTCCGGGGACGGCGTGGGCGTCGTCGAGCAGAACTTCGAGTTCGACCTGGCCGATGGGGAGCGCATCCTCCAGAAGTACCTGGATCGCGAGCTGACGGTGGTCCTGGAGTCGGGCGACGTGCACACGGGGCGTCTGGTCAGCCACTCGTCGGGATCGCTGGTCCTGGTCCAGGGCGACCGCACGATGGCGCTGAACCGCGAGCGCGTCGATCGGATCGACTACCCCGAGCTCCCCGGTGGGCTCACCACCAAGCCCACGCTCGTGTGGACGCTGAACGCCGACCGCGCGGGAGACCACGACGTCACCCTGTCGTATCTGACGAGGGGTGTGTCGTGGCACGCGGAGTACGTGGCGCTGGTGAACGAGGACGACACCGCGCTGGAGCTGAACGCATGGGTGTCGCTGGAGAACACCAGCGGCGCGACGTACGACGGGGCGCGGCTCCAGCTGGTGGCGGGGACCATCAACCGCGCCCAGCCCGAGCGCAAGGGGCGCAGGTTGGACTTCGCAATGGGCGCCGACGCTCGTGCGCCGGAGTTCGAGGAGGAGTCGTTCTTCGAGTATCACCTGTACACCCTCGACACTCCGGTCACGGTGAAGGACCGGCAGACCAAGCAGGTGGCGCTCTTCCCGGCGGCGTCGGTGGGCGAGGTGGAGAAGCGCTACGTCTATCGGGGTGGCAGAGCGGTCCAGGTTCGCCTGGAGTTCGAGAACGCCGCGGCGAACGGTCTCGGGCTCGCGTTGCCCAAGGGCGTGGTCCGGGTCTACAAGGCCGACAGCCGCGGAGGCGCCCAGCTCGTGGGCGAGGACCGCATCGCGCACACGCCGCGCGACGAACGCGTGGAGCTCGTGCTCGGCAATGCGTTCGACATCACCGGCGAGCGCACGGTCAAGGACGTCCGCCAGATCGGACAGCGGGTCCAGGATCAGACGGTCGAGATCGTGCTCCGCAACCACAAGGACACCGACGTCACCGTGAAGGTCGAGGAGCAGGCGTGGGGCGACTGGAGCGTCACCGAGTCGACCCATCCGTACGAGAAGGAGTCGGCCACGTTGCTGTCGTTCGAGATCCCGGTGGAGTCCGACGGCGAGACCACGCTCACGTTCACGCTTCGCACCCAGCGCTGAGCAATGCCGGCGTTCGATCTCGTCTCGAAGTACTCGCCGACCGGCGATCAGCCGGGCGCGATCCGGGAGCTCGCCGAGGGGCTCCGGGCCGGGGAGCGTGACCAGACGCTCCTCGGCGTCACCGGATCGGGGAAGACGTTCACGATCGCGAACGTGATCGCCCAGATCGGCAAGCCCACGCTGGTCATCAGCCACAACAAGACGCTGGCGGCTCAGCTCTACGGCGAGTTCCGGAGCTTCTTCCCGAGCAACGCGGTCGGGTACTTCGTCTCGTACTACGACTACTACCAGCCCGAAGCCTACATGCCGCGGACCGACACCTACATCGAGAAGGACGCGACGATCAACGAGGACATCGATCGGCTGCGTCTGAAGGCCACGGCCGATCTCCTCAGCCGTGACGACGTCGTGATCATCGCCAGCGTCTCGTGCATCTACGGTCTGGGGGATCCGAGCAACTTCCGCGGACTGATGCTCTCGGTGGAGACCGGGGGTGAGATCGCGCGCGAGGACATCCTCCACGCGCTCGTGGGGATCCAGTACTCGCGGAACGACATCGAGCTCCGGCGGGGCACGTTCCGCGTGCGCGGCGACGTGATCGAGGTCTTTCCCGCGTACGAGGAGGCCGCCGTCCGGATCGAGATGTTCGGGGACGAGATCGAGGGTATCCGGGACATCGACCCCCTGACCGGCAAGACGCTCGGGCAACGCGACCGGATCGCGATCTATCCGGCCAAGCACTTCGTGACGAGCCGCGATCGGCTCGACGACGCGATCACCCGGATCCGCGCCGAGCTGGATGAGCGCCACACGGCGCTGATGCGGGAGAACAAGCTCCTGGAGGCCGAGCGCCTGTGGAACCGGACTCGGTTCGATCTCGAGATGATGCGTGAGGTGGGCTACTGCCCCGGCATCGAGAACTACTCGCGTCACATGGACGGCCGGGAGGCGGGCACGCCTCCGAACACGCTCATGGAGTACTTCCCGGACGACTTTCTGCTGATCATCGACGAGAGCCACGTCACGCTGCCCCAGATCCGGGCGATGTTCGTCGGAGATCACAATCGCAAGTCCACGCTCGTGGACTACGGGTTCCGGCTCCCGTCGGCAAAGGACAACCGCCCGCTGCGGTTCGAGGAGTTCGAGGAGCGGATCTCGCAGGTGATCTACGTCTCGGCGACGCCCGGCGATTACGAGCTGGAGCGAACCGAGGGAGTGTTCGTGGAGCAGGTGATCCGCCCCACCGGCCTGATGGACCCCGAGATCGAGGTCCGTCCGGTGGCGGGCCAGATGGACGACCTCCTCGACGAGGTCAGGACGCGCGCCGAGCGCAAGGAGCGCGTGCTCGTCACCACGCTGACCAAGCGAATGGCCGAGGACCTGACCGACTACTTCGCGGAGATGGGTGTCCGCGTGCGCTACATCCACGCCGACGTGGACGCGATCGAGCGCGTGAAGCTCCTCCGCGGGCTCCGGCTGGCCGAGTTCGACGTGCTGGTGGGGATCAACCTCCTCCGCGAGGGGCTGGATCTGCCCGAGGTGAGCCTGGTGGCCATCCTGGACGCCGACAAGGAAGGCTACCTGCGCTCGGAGCGTTCCCTGATACAGACGGCCGGACGCGCCGCCCGCAACGCCGACGGCCGCGTGATCTTCTACGCCGACAAGGTGACGCGCTCGATGCGGGCCGCCATCGAGGAGACCGCGCGCCGGCGTCGCAAGCAAGAGGCCTACAACGAGGAGCACGGCATCACCCCCACGACCGTCACCAAGGCGGTGGCCGACATCATGGCCAGCACGAAGGTCGCCGACGCGTCGGTCAAGGAGGAGACGCCGTCCCGCACCGAGCGTCTGGCGGCCCAGCTGGCCGAGGAGGGCGACATGGACGCCCTGATCGAGAAGCTGACCGACGACATGCTCGCGGCCGCCGAGCGACTGGAGTTCGAGACCGCGGCATCGCTGCGAGATCAGATCGACGATCTCGTTCAGCGGAGGCCCACGTGATCCCCGAGCCCGCGCATCCTCAGGCCCGGTGGCCCGGCGGAGACGAGCTCGACGCGCTGATCGCACGGTCGCTGGACGAGGACGTCGGACCGGGTGATCTCACGACGACCGCCACGGTGCCCCGAGACGCCAGAGGGTCGGCCGTGATCGTGGCCAAGGCCGCCGGGCGACTGGCCGGCCTCCCGTCGCTGGCGTCGGTGTTCACGGCCGTCGCGCGCCGGGGTGCCGGGGGCCAGGTCGACGTCCGGTGCGAGCGCCGCGATGGGGATCGGGTCGAGGCCGGCACGCGGGTCGCGGCGCTGACGGGCTCGCTCCGGACGCTCCTGGTGGGCGAGCGAGTTGCCTTGAATCTGCTCGGGCATCTGTCCGGCATCGCGACGCTGACCGACCGGCTCGTGGCCGACGTCTCGGGTACCGGCGCCCGGATCGTCGACACGCGAAAGACGATCCCCGGTCTTCGCGAGCTGGCCAAGTACGCGGTGCGCTGCGGCGGAGGCGTGAACCACCGGCACGGCCTGTACGACGCGGTTCTGATCAAGGAGAACCACGTCGCGGCCGCGGGAGGCGTTCCCGAAGCCGTGCGCCGCGCGCTGGACGCGATCGCGGCGCGAGGAGCGCCGGCGCCGGGAGACGCACCGATCCCCGTGCAGGTGGAGGTCACGACGCTCGGCGAGGCGAGGGAAGCCGTGGGGGCCGGCGCCCGGATGCTCCTTCTCGACAACATGTCGCCCGCCGACGTCCGGGACGCGGTGGCCGGGCTGTCCCGGTCCCACCCCGAGGTCACGATCGAGGTCTCCGGTGGGCTCACGCGAGCGAACGTCCGCGCGTACGCGGAGGCGGGTGCGCACCGGCTCTCGATCGGAGCGCTGACCCACTCCGCGCCCGTGCTCGACCTCTCGATGCGGGTCGACCGGACCACGGCCGGGTCGGGCGAGGCGGGATGACGCCCGACCGCGCCGGCTACGACGTGACCCGGCTCCACGCGTTGTTCGAGTCGTCGCCGCTGGGAGGGGAGCTGGACGTTCGAGGCGCGGTCGACTCGACGAACTCCATCGCGCGCGAGCACGCCGAGCGGGGCGCCGGTCACGGAACGCTCGTGATCGCCGACGAGCAGCGCCGGGGACGCGGGCGGCTCGAGCGTGGATGGTACTCGCCCCCCGGAGTCGGCCTCTGGATGACGATCGTGACGCGGCCCGAGCTGGGACCTCTCGCCGGGGCGCTCGTGCCGCTGGCGGCCGGCGTCGGCGCGGCGGAGGGCCTCGAGCGGCTCCATACGGTCAGGATCGCGCTGAAATGGCCGAACGATGTCATGATGGACGGCCGTAAGCTCGGTGGGATCCTGGTCGAGTCCGCGACGCGGGGGGACCGGCTCCACTGGGCGCTGGTCGGCATCGGGATCAATCTGACCACGCCGCCGGAGGCGTTTCCGGCGGACGTCGGGCCTCACGCGACGTCGCTCCGGCAGGCGGGCATCGAGCGCGTCGATCGCGAGGCGACGGCGATCGCGGTGGCGGTCGGCGTGGTCTCGGCCGTCGAGCGTCTCGAGTCGGACGCGAGCGGGCTTCTGGAGGCTTTCGAGACCCGGGACGCGCTCCGGGGACGCCGGGTGCGCGTGCACGGCGCGCGCCTGCACGACCGCGACCCGACCGTCGAGGCGAGCTTCGAGGGAACGGCATCCGGGATCGACCCGACCGGAGCGCTCCGCGTCGACGTGGACGGCGAGCGTCACGTGGTGCGCATGGGCTCGATCCGGGTGATTGACCCTTGAGGCCGGTCGGCAGGGACGGCTACACTGGCAAGCCTGTATATTTACGCCGCTTAGCCGTGCACCGAGGCCATTTCTCACATGGATCAGCCTGACAACGCAAAATCGGGTCCGCGCATCGTCGAGCGGCAAGCGCACACGATCTCGCGCCGCGACATCGATCCCGACGCGCTGAAGGTCCTGTACCGCCTGGCGCGCAACCGCCTCACGGGATACCTCGTCGGGGGCGGCGTGCGGGATCTGCTGCTGGGACGAGAGCCCAAGGACTTCGACATCGGGACGCATGCGACGCCACCGGAGCTGCGACGCCTGTTCAAGAACAGCCGTACCATCGGGCGCCGGTTTCCGATCGTGCACGTCTATTTCCGGGGCGGGAAGGTCGTGGAGGTATCCACGTTCCGGCGCAACGCCCCGGATTCCGGTGACGGCCGGCGCATCGTCCGGGACGACTCGTGGGGCAGCCCCGAGGAGGACGCCTGGCGCCGCGACCTGACGATCAACGGACTCTTCTACGACATCGAGACGTTCAGCGTCATCGACTACGTGGGCGGGCTCGACGATCTCGAGCGGCGGATCATCCGGACCATCGGCGATCCGTTCGTGCGCTTTCGCGAGGATCCCGTGCGCATCATCCGCGCCGTACGACACGCGGCGAGGATCGGGTTCGAGATCGAGCCGCGAACCTGGGAGGCGATGACCGAGCTGCACCCGTTGATCGCCACCTGCTCGGCGCCGCGCGTGCTCGAGGAGTTCCTGCGGGAGCTGCGAGGGGGCTGCGCCGCGCCGTCGATCAAGCTGATGAGCGAGTCCGGGCTGCTGGCCGACCTCGCGCCGCGGCTGGACGCGTACGTGCGCGCGATCGGAACCGACGGCGAGGAGGGCCGCCAGTTCTGGGCTCGGCTGGAGGCGCTCGACGCCACCGATCTCAACGAGGTACCGGCGCCGAACGCCGTCGCGCTGTCGGTCGTGATCGGAGCGGTGGTCGGCCCCGAGGTGACCGCGGCCGAGAAGTCGGCCAACGGCAATCGCCGACCCGACATCGGCAAGGTCGTGCGCGACGCGCTGGTTCCGGTGCTGACCGATCTGGGGATCTCGCGCCGCGATCTCGAGCGCTGCTTTCACATCTACCTGGCCGGCCGGCGCCTGTTCCGGATCGTGGCCGACGGCGGGCACATCCCGGGCAAGCTGCAGGCGAAGAGCTACTTCCCGGACAGCTGGGCCTACGTGCGCATCCTGCTCGAGGCCGAGGGGTGGTCCGAGGAGCGCATCGAGGCGCTCCGTCGATCTCCGAGCGAAAAGCGGCGCCGGCGGCGCCCGCGCTCCCGGTCCCGCTCGCGGAGCCGGCAGCGTGCGCGCACGCGAACGAACGCCGGCGACCCGCACGCCCGTCAGCCGTGACCGCCGCGGCGGTGCGGCTGATGGCCGACCTCCGGTCGCTGGCCGTTCCACGAGCCGCCGGGACCGACGCCGAGCGGCGTCTGGCCCGCGACGTGTCCGAGCGGCTCGCCTCGCTCGGCTACGACGTGCACGACGAGCCGTTCACGTTCGATCCTCGCTGGATCCGACGAGGCTATCCGGTCGCGTTACTCGTGGCCGCGGTCCTGGTGACCTGGACGCCGTTCTCGCCGTCGCCCGCGTTCACGCTCGCGCTCGTGTGCGCCGTGACGTTGCCGGTGGTGGTGGCCGCAGGATCCGGCGCGTGGCGCTTCGATCGGGGGACCGCGATCGCGACGTCCAACGTCTTCGCCACCCGCCCGGGCACGAGGGGACCGGTCACGGTCGTCGTCGCGCATCTGGACTCGAAGAGCCAGCGACTCTCGTTCGCCGGTCGATCGCTCGCGGCCGCGGTGTCCGCGGCGGGGGTCCTGGGTCTCGCGGCGGCGCTCGCGCTGTGGCCGGACGTGCGCGCGCTGCACCTCGCGTGCGCGGCGGCGGCGGCCGGCGCGCTGGCGGCGAGCGCGCTCGCGGGGTACGGGAACGCATCGCCGGGTGCTCTCGACAACGCCACCGGAGTCGCGGTGCTGCTCGAGCTGGCCCGGCACCGCGCCGGCCACGATGCACCCGGGCGGGTGGAGTGGCTCGTCACCGGCGCCGAGGAGGATGGTCTGGTGGGCGCCGATCGCTTCCTGGCCCGACATGGCGAGCGCCTGCGCGCCGAGCACGCGGCCGTGGTCAACCTCGACACGGTGGGCGGCGCCGGGCCGTCGATCCTGATCACGCACCGCTGGCGCGGCGGCGCCGGGGAGGACGGGCTGGCCGGGACCATCCGAGAGCGGGCGCGTGAGCTGGGCATCACGCTCGTCGAGAAGAGGGTGCCGTTTCCCGCCGGCGTGGACAGCGCCGTCTTCGCGCGCGCCGGGTTGCCGGCGGTGACCCTCGCGTCGGGTACGTGGCGCTCGACGTTTCGGCACGTGCACCGGCCGTCGGATGTGCCCGATCGCGTCGACGTCGCCACGCTGGAGCGGACGGTCCGACTGGTGGACGCGCTGCTCGACGCCCGCGCCCGCTCGTGAGGATCGGATCATGCGTCTGAACCGCTTCATGGCCGCCGCCGGGATCGCATCGCGGCGTAAGTGCGAGGCCCTCATCGCCTCGGGCCGCGTCCGGGTGAACGGTGAGACCGTCACCGCGCTCGCCACGCTGATCGATCCCGCGCGCGACGTCGTCGAGTTCGACGGCGTGCGCGTGCGTCCCGAGTCCGATCGTCGCGTGTACGTACTGTACAAGCCGGCCGGTCTGATCACCACGCTCCACGATCCACAGGGGCGTCCGACGATCGCGTCGGTGATCCCTCCCGCGCTCGGCCGCGTGTATCCGGTGGGGCGCCTCGACCGGGACACGACGGGCCTGATCCTCCTGACCGACGACGGGGATCTCGCGTATCGGGTGACGCATCCGAGCCATCACGTACCGAAGCGCTATCTGGCCCTGGTGGCCGGGTGTGTCTCGGCCGGCAAGATCGAGCGGCTCGTGTCCGGCGTTCGACTCGACGACGGTCCCGCGCGCGCGCGCGCGGCGCGCCGCATCGCGACCGACGGGCGCCGGAGCGTGCTCGAGATCGTGCTGGGTGAGGGACGAAAGCGTCAGGTCAGACGGATGCTCGAGCATGTGGGGCATCCGGTCGACCGGCTGCACCGTTCGGCGATCGGACCGGTAGAGCTGGGGGATCTCGCGGAAGGGGAGGTGCGCGTGCTGGATCCGGGCGCCCTCGCCCGCCTGCGCGACGCGGTGGGCCTCGACACGACGTGATCCGCGTCGGCCGGTTGGGCCCGGCCCCGAAAAACCGAGCCCAAAAGAAACGAGGACCGCGTCATGGGCAGAGCCACGCGATCCTCATACGCGCGTCGGGAGCTTGCGGTCAGGCAAGTCGCCCATCTACGCACGATCAAAAGCTATCATCGGTCGTGCCGCCGGTCAACCACAAGCGTGTTCGTAGCAGCGGTCGGCCAGAGCCACGGCGCGGACGCCCTCGGTCAGAGGGATCGGGTTGGGGCCGCCGCCTACGAACCTCGCGAAATCGGCGAGCGCCTCGCGCACCGTCGGCACGGGGGCGACCGGGACGGCCTCGCGGCGTCCCGGCTCGCGGCCGATTTCGAGCGCGTGGTGCTGATAATCGCCGAAGATCTGCCCGCGCTCGCCCACGAGCTCCACCCGGCACGAGCGGTGCGTGGTGTACTTCGACACCTCGAAGCTGACGTGACATCCGGACGCGGTTCGGCCCGTCGCGTGGAAGAAGTCCTCGGTGGTCGGATCGAGCACCTGCTCCATCACGCAGTGCTCGATGTCGATCTCCTCGCCGAGAAGCCACGCCGCGGTGTCGAACAGGTGCACCCCCGTCAGGAGGACGGACCCGCCGACGGAGATCGCGCGCTCGCGCTGCCATGCCAGCGTGCTCGGCTCGAGCCGCTGCGAGAGCCGGACGTAGTGAAGGCGACCGATCTCGGGGAGGTGTGCGCGCGCCGCGACGAGCACCGCGTCGTAACGGAGCGTGTGCGCCACCATCACGCGACCGCCGAGCGCTCGGTCCCGTTCCAGAAGCGGCACCGCCTCGGCCGCCGTGGCCACCGCCGGCTTCTCGACGAGCACGAATCGCGCGCGGTCGAGCGCCGAGGCGATCAACGGTGCGTGCGACGAGGGCGGCGTGACGATGATCACTGCGTCCACCGCGTCGACCAGCTCGGACGCGCTCGAGAACGCGGTGACGCCGAGCGCGTCCGACGTCTCCCGGAGGCTCTCGGAACTGCGCCGGAACACGCCGACGAGCTCGAGCTCGGGACGGTCGCGGAGGATGTGGTTCGCGTACCGGCGCCCGTGCGTACCCACGCCGATGATGCCCGTTCGGATGCGTGTCCGACTCACTCGTTTCCTCCATGGTCGACTCTCGCGGCGGTGCGTTCGCCTCGCCGGTCGCCGCCGAGCCGTCGACCGGTCAATCGGCGTCCTCGTGACTGAGCGAGGAGCCGGTGTCGCCGGCGTCGTCCGCGTGGAGCGTACCGCCCCGGAACACGGTGTCGCGACCGAAGCGTCGCTCGAGCCGGTCCAGCGCGGCGTCCAGCGTCTGCCGGCGGGTCTCGGCCTCGTTCTCGACCAGCGAGAGCGTCTCGCCCTCGCGGCCGACGATTCCGGAGACCCCGACCCCGACGAGCCGCACCGGACGACCCGTCCAGCTCTCCTCGAAGAGCGATCGGGCCACGCGATGGATCACCGCGGCGTCGTCGGTGGGCTCGGGGCGGGTGACGCGACGGGTGATCGTCTTGAACGTGAAGTCGCGCAGCTTCAGCGTGATCACCCGACCCCGCACGCCGTCTCGGCGCAGGCGCCGGGCGACGCGGGTCGCGTGGTCCAGCATCGTTCCCAGCAAGACGCGGGCGTCGGTCTGGTCGACCGCGTACGTCATCTCGTGGCTGTACGACTTCGCGTCGTGGTCGGGGACGACGGTGCGGGAGTCGAGCCCCCTGGCCAGATCCTGTAGATGGGTGCCGTGGCGGCCGAAGTGCGTCTCCAGAAACCACCGCTCGGCCGTGGCCAGATCGCCGACGACCGAGAGCCCGACCGCCGTCAGGCGTTCGAGGGTGCGCGGGCCAACGCCCCAGAGGCGCGCCAGGGGCAGGGGAGCCAGGAACGACGCGACTCCGCCCGGCTCGACGACCACGAGCCCGTCGGGCTTCTCGAGGTCCGACGCGATCTTGGCCACGAACTTCACCGGCGCGATGCCGACCGACGCCACCAGGCCGCTCTCGGCGAACACCTCGTCCTTGATGCGGCGCGCGAGGGGGCGGGACGGGCCGAGGCTCCGATCGGTGCCCGACAGATCGAGAAACGCCTCGTCCAGCGAGAGCTTCTCGAGGCTGGGGCTGAACCGCTCGAGGACGCTCATGACCCGCTTCGACACGTCGGCGTAGCGGTCCATCCGCGCGGGCACGCGGACGAGGTGGGAACAGCGCCTGACCGCCTCGGACATCGGCATGGCCGAGTGGACCCCGTAGCGCCGGGCCTCGTACGACGCGGCCGCCACCACCCCGCGCGCGTTCGAAGGCCCGCCGACCACGACGGGCTTTCCGGCCAGCTCGGGGTGATCGTGGATCTCGATGGAGGCGTAGAACGCGTCCATGTCGACGTGGGCGATGCGGGCGGCCATGACTCTCTCGACGGGGAAGACCGACGTCCGCGCACATGGTAGCGCGCTCGGTTCGTGATTTGGAGCGCGGAGTCGCGCCAGGCGTCGAGGACTCGACGCCTGCGCCGCCCACACGCCGGGGGTGGGAACGGGCACGACGCCGTCCACTGGCGGTGCCCGGGTGGTCTGCGGGGTCCCGGACGCCGTCCGGATCGCGTCGCCGGCGCCGCGGGCGACCCGACCCGTGGCGGACGCTAGTGCCGGTGCCGCCGGTACTTGGCCGGGGCCGGACCCCGTGGCCGCGGAGTTGCAATGAGCCGAGCCCGGAGCGACGGGGGCCGCCCTGCCCGTATCTGCGGGCAGCGCCGCCCCCGCGATCCTCGGTGTGCCGAGCCGCGCCCGTGCCACCCGCCGGACCGTCGTCGATCCGGCCGGTCGGTCCGCGGCCCGACGTACGCGATTCGCAGCTCGGTGACGGAGCCGGTGCCAACGCCATGCCGCGCCTCGCGCGGTCCTCGTCGATCCTCGATCGTCCGCCCGTGTCCTCACGCCATCCTCACGACCGGCTCCGTCACCGAGCTCCATTCTCGCTTGCGGGCGCTTCGGTCGGTGAACTACTGTCTTCAGCCGAAATTCACGCACGCTGTCCTCAGGAGGGCGTGTGTCACCACGTCACCACCGACCAACAGCGCGCCGCGAGGGGCCTCCGCCGCGCAAGGGGGATGTCATGGGAACCGACGTCGACACGACGCTCGAGATCGGGGCGGCCGCCGGCGAGGTGTACCGCTACCTGCACGAGAACGGCGAGGTGTCCGTCTCGAAGCTGCGAAAGGACCTGTCGCTCTCGACCGGTCGGGTCGATCAGGCGATCGGCTGGCTGGCGCGCGAGGAGAAGGTCGACTTTCTCAAGGACCGCCGGACGACGCTCATTCGCCTGAAGTCCTAGCGTGGGGACGTCGCGTCCCCTCGCCGAGCTGGGTCGGACCTCTCCGCGTCTGAAGCCGTTTCGCGAGCTCAAGCGCGCGGCCGCGCGGAGACGGACCGGATCGTTCGTGCTCGAGGGACCGCACCTCGTCGAGCGCATGCTCGCGGCCCTGGTTGCGGACTCCCCACCGCCGTACGAGCTCCGGGACGTTCTCGTGGATGCCCGGTACGCTCCCCGCTTCACGGCGGGCGGGCTGGCCACGTGTCGCCGGCTCGGGATCGAGCCCGCGCTGGTCTCGGAGCGGACGATGAGCGCGCTCGCGGACACGCGATCCCCTCAGGGGGTCCTGGCGGTGGTCGGTGCTCCGCCCGACGCACGGGACCTGAGCGCGCGCGCGCTCCGCGCCGCCGACCGCCGGACGCTGCGCATCGTTCTCGCACTGGGCGTCTCGGACCCCGGCAATCTGGGAGCCCTGGCCAGGACCGCGGTCGCGATGGGAGCCCATCTGTTCCTGTCGCACGGCGGAGTCGATCCGTTCTGTCCGAAGGCGCTGCGCGCGACCGCGGGGGACTTCGTCGCGATTCCGTACGGTGAGGTCACCGCTCCGGAGCGGCTGGCCCAGCGACTGTCGGAAGCGGGGGTCATGACGATTGCGACGACGGCCCGCGGAGGCAAGCCGCCGCACCTGGTGGATCCGCCGGGGCGCGCGCTGGTCCTGGTGGGAGCCGAAGCCCACGGCCTCGCCGACAACTGGGTCCGGCACGCGGATCTCCACGTCACGATTCCGCTCCACCGCGGGGTCGAGTCCCTGAACGCCGCGGTGGCGGGGTCGATCGTGCTGTATGCGCTCTCGACGTCGCGTCCGACGGCGGCGCGGGGCGGCCCGGGCGGCTCCACCCGAGGACGGGCGAGCGGCCGAGGCGACGGCCGGACCTCCGATCGCGGCCGCGGCACGTCCTCCGATGGCGGGCGCGGCAAGCGTGCCCGCGGCGGGGTCGACCGCCCCAGGCGGCTGCGGTAGAGTCGGTCTCGATACCCTCGTCAGAGGAGAAACACCCGTGAAGGACCCCGCCACCGATCACCACGTCCCGATCGCCCGGCTTCGCTGGCAGTCGGATCCCGCCGATCTGGACTTCGAGTCGAGCGCGGACCTCGAGCCCACCGACGACATCATCGGACAGGATCGCGCGATGAAGGCGATCCGGCTCGGGCTGGATCTCCGGAGCTTCGGCTACAACATCTTCATCACCGGTCTCGTGGGCACCGGGCGCATGACCGTGATCCAGCGGTTCCTGTCCGAGCTCGGGGCGGACGGCGACGTGCACACGGGCGGGGAACTCCGGGACCTGTGCTACGTGCACAACTTCACGAACCCCGACGCCCCGCGCCTGATCTCGCTGCCGCCGGGACAGGGGGGCGCGTTCGACCGCGCTCTGCAGCGGCTGGTTCACACCCTACGTCACCACGTGCCTCAGATCTTCGAGAGCGAGGCCTACGGTCGCCAGCGCAAGACGCTCATCCAGGGCTATCGCACCCAGCAGTCGCAGATCATCGATGCGTTTCAGTCCCGGGTTCAGCACGAGGGCTTCGCGGTGATCCAGGTCCAGATGGGGCCGATCACCCGACCGCACGTGCTCCCGGCGATCGAGGGCGAGGCGGTTCCGATGGAGCAGCTCGACTCGCTCGTGCAGGAGGGCAAGCTCGAGAGCACCGACGCGGAGCGGATGCGCCAGCAGTATGCCGTGCTCGTCGAGGAGCTGGGCACGGTCTCGCGCCAGATGCAGGTGATCGAGCGCAAGGTGCAGGAGGAGGTCGAGGGCCTCAACCGGGGAATCGTCCGCGAGGCGCTCCACGACGTTCTCGAGGAGATCCGGTCCACGTTCCCGACCGACGCGGTGAAGGTGTTCCTGGACGAGGTCGAGCACGACGTGCTCGAGAACGTCCGCCCCGGCCTGGAGACCGACGACGAGGACGAGAGCGAGGACCCGACGCACTTCTACGGGGTCAACGTCGTCGTCGCCAACACGAGGACGAAGACGGTCCCGGTGGTCAGCGTCACCCACCCGACGCATGCGGACCTCTTCGGCGCCATCGAGGCACCGAGCGATCGGGATCGCGTCACGCGCGCCGACTTCTCCCACGTGCGAGCCGGAGCGCTGATGCGGGCCGACGGGGGGTTTCTGGTTCTGAACGGGCGCGACGTCCTCCAGGATCCGAGCGTGTGGGCCGCGCTCAAGCGCAGCCTGCGCACCGGGCTGGTGGAGGTCCGCGTGGTCGAGACCGGGGGCTATCCGTGGGGTACCGCCCTCAAGCCCGAGCCGGTGGCGATCCGGACCAAGGTCGTCATCATCGGTGACGCACAGATGTACTCGCTCCTCTACGCGCTCGACGAGGACTTCCGCAAGATCTTCAAGATCAAGGCGGAGTTCGACGCCGAGATGCCGCGCACGCCGGGCGCGACCCAGCAGTACGCGCGTTTCGTGGCCAAGATCTGCCGATCCGAGAGTCTCCCGCCGTTCGATCGCGGGGCGGTGGGGCAGATCCTCGAGTACGGCGTGCGGCGGGCCGGCCACCAGGACAAGCTCAGCACGCACTTCACGTTCGTCAAGGACGTGATCGTCGAGGCGGCCTACTGGGCGCGCGAGTCGGGCTCGGACGTGGTCCGGGGCGAGCACGTGGACCGCGCGATCGACGAGAGCATTGCCCGCGTCAACCTGGTCGAGCGCAAGCTGAAGGCCGCGATCGAGCGGGGGGAGATCCTGATCGAGACCTCCGGTGATCGGGTCGGTCAGGTGAACGGCCTGGCCGTGTACGGGCTCGGCGACCACTCCTTCGGCGTGCCGACGAAGATCACCACGAGCGTGGGGGCCGGCCGCACGGGGATCGTGAACATCGAGCGCGAGGCGGACATGAGCGGGGCCACACACGACAAGGGCGTCCTGATCCTGCAGGGCTTCTTTCGCGAGCGCTTCGCGCGCGAGAAGCCGCTCGCGCTGTCGGCCAGCCTGTGCTTCGAGCAGTCCTACAGCGGCGTCGATGGGGACAGCGCCTCGTCCACGGAGGTGTACGCGCTGATGTCGGCGCTGTCCGGGCTCCCCATCCGGCAGGGCATCGCGGTCACCGGCTCGGTCAATCAGAAGGGCGAGATCCAGCCGATCGGGGGCGTCAACGAGAAGATCGAGGGGTTCTTCGACGTCTGCCGCGCGCGCGGGCTCTCCGGCGATCAAGGCGTGCTGATCCCCGAGCAGAACGTGCCGCATCTGATGCTGCGCGAGCCGGTCGTGGAGGCCGTGCGCGACCGAACGTTCGCCGTCTACGCGGTCCGAACGGTGGACGAGGGCATCCAGATCCTGACCGGCGTGGCCGCGGGAGAGGCCGATGCGAACGGCCGTTATCCGGCCGCGTCGGTGAACGGACGGATCGCGCACCGGCTGGACGAGCTGGCCGACCGCGCGCAGGCGTTCGGAGCCGGTGAGACGCTGTGATCGAACGCCGGGGCGGTCGCGCTCACGCGGGCTCGATGACCTCCACCTGGACGCGCTTCTTGTGCTTGGCGCCGATCGCGGACATGATCGTGCGAAGCGCCTGGATGTTGCGGCCGCTCTTGCCGACGACCTTCCCCATCTCGCTCTGCGGGCACCGAATCTCGAATATCACCAGGCTGTGACCTTCCGTCGTCGAGATGGTCGCGGCTGACGCGTCATCCACCAGTGAGGTGACGAGCATCGTGATGGTGCGCTGCAGGCTGTCGACAGTCTCGTCCATTGCGCTTCTCCGACGTGAAACTCGGGGAGGACGAACGCATCTGACGGCGCCCGCCTGGTGGGACCGACCCTGTATAGCCGAACGGCGAGACCGGCCGCAAGTGGGGGAACCCGCGATGGCCTCTCGCGACCGGCGAGAGAGGGGCCTCTCGAGCCCGGAGGAAGCGGACGCGCCAATGGTGCCGGAGGCGGGAATCGAACCCGCACGGGCAAGAAGCCCACGGGATTTTGAGTCCCGCGCGTCTACCAATTCCACCAC
Organism: Candidatus Eiseniibacteriota bacterium; assembly: GCA_965224245.1. Classification (GTDB taxonomy): domain Bacteria; phylum Eisenbacteria; class RBG-16-71-46; order CAZAMP01; family CAZAMP01; genus CBDCYW01. The sequence continues at coordinate 1,354,235 of OZ245046.1, forward strand.
TCCGGCGGCGAGGCACGTCGGGAGCATAGAAATCGGGTCCCGAGGGTGTCAAGCCACGCACCCGAACCGGGTTGACAGCCCCGAGATGCATTCCCGATAATCCCGCGCCTCGGAGTGGGGCCGTAGCTCAGTTGGGAGAGCGCATGACTGGCAGTCATGAGGTCGTCGGTTCGATCCCGATCGGCTCCACCATTTCACTCATCCCCACCGCCTGAACACGATCGTCGACTCTCGCACGAGACCCGGCTCGTGTGGATCCCGACCGCCGCCGCGATCCCGACGTCCCGCGTCGGCTCCCTTGACCGATTCCACGCTCGTTGCTAGGTTGCGGCGCAACGATCGAGCATCACCACGCCCGGGGCGCGAGGACGAACGATGACGGCTCTTGGACACGTGACCGACGCCGACGCAGAGGAATCCCCGTATCGCGGTGTCCAGGTCCATCTGGAGGCGTTCGCCGGGCCGCTCGATCTCCTGCTGCATCTGATCCAGCGGGACGAGATCGACGTCTACGACATTCCGATCGCCCACATCACCACGCAGTATCTCGAGCACCTCGAGCTGATGTCCGAGCTGGATCTCGAGGTCGCCGGAGAGTACCTCGTGATGGCGGCGACCCTGATCCGCATCAAGTCGCAGATGCTCCTGCCCACGCCGGCGATCGACGAGGACGGCGAGGAGATCGATCCTCGCGAAGAGCTCGTCCGTCGCCTGATCGAGTACCGCAAGTTCAAGACCGTCGCCGAGCAGCTGCGAGAGCACGAGCTCTCGCGCCAGAGGCGCCACGCCCGGCAGATCGAGCCACCCGAGCTGGCGCCCGACGAGCTGCCCATCGGGCGCGTCACGGCCTTCGATCTGGTCACGCACCTCAAGGCCGTGCTCGCGCGTCTGGACGACGTGACGACCCACGAGGTCGAGCTGGAGCCGGTCCACCTGGAAGATCGCATCGAGCTCCTGCGAGCGCGGCTGGCGGGGCAGCGCGAGCTGACCTTCACCGAGTATCTCAGGGACGTGCGCTCCCGCATGGGAGTCGTCGTCAGCTTCATGGCCGTGCTCGAGCTGATGAAGGCGGGTGAGATCTCCGCCGTTCAGGAGCACGCGTTCGGTGAGATCCTCATCCTGAGGAGGGATGGCCTTGGATCCGACGCAACTGCGTGACGTGGTGGAAGCGCTCCTCTTCTCCAGCGACACGCCCCTGAAGGGACGCACGCTGGCCGAGGTCATCGGTAACGACGTGTCGGCCAACGACGTCCGCAAGGCGGTCAAGGAGCTCGGCGACCGCTACGTCGAGGGCGGCTCCGCGGTCACGATCGCCGAGATCGCCGGCGGGTATCAGCTCCTCACGCGGTCCGAGTTCGACTCGTACGTGCGCAAGCTGTTCAAATCGCGACAGAAGGCGCGGCTCTCGAGGGCGGCGCTGGAGACGCTCGCCATCATCGCGTACCGGCAGCCGCTCACCCGTCCTCAGATCGAAGAGGTGCGGGGCGTGGACGCCGGTGGGGTGCTGCACACGCTCGCCGAGCGGGGTCTGATCAAGATCGCCGGACGCGCCGAGGGGCCCGGACGGCCGCTCCTGTATGGCACCACGCCGAGCTTCATGGAGCACTTCGGGCTGAAGTCGCTCGGGCAGCTTCCGCGGATCGACGACGTCGCCGACGAGCTGGACCGCCGACTCATCGCCGAGGATCTGGCCAAGGAGCTGGGCGGGGACTCGAGCGAGTTCGACGACGCCATCTCGGCCGAGCTGGATCCGCCGGCCGACGTGGACGATGCCCAGACGGAAGGCGTCGAGGCGGATGGCGTCGGGGCGGAGGCCGAGGTGGACGACGTCCAGGACGACGTGCGTGACACGACGGTCCCTTCGGACGAGCGCCAGGACGTAGCCCAGTCAGAGGCCGCCGAGCCGACCGACCAGCCCCTCTCCGCGTAGTGGTTGCGAGTCGCCGGATCGCTCCTGTAGGATCTTCCGTCTGTCATTTCTGGCCGTGCGTTCGGCGGGCGCCCGCGCGCCGCGGATGCTCGGCCACGTGAGTCCCGGCGAACCGAAGGTCCTCAGATCATGGCCGTCCGGCTCCAGGGCGAGTTCTCCCCTCCGGGGGACAAGTCCATCTCGCACCGCGCGCTCCTGTTCTCGGCCCTCGCGGCCGGCCGGAGCGAGATCGCCGGGCTGAATCCCGGACGCGACGTCGAGGCCACGCGTGCGCTCCTCGGCGCGCTGGGGACGACGATCGCCGACGAGGGGGGACGGGTGGTGCTCGAGGGCGCCGGCGGGCGCTTCCGATCCCCGTCCGGTCCGCTGGACTGCGGGAACTCCGGCACCACGATGAGGCTGGCCACCGGGCTTCTCGCCGCGCGGGACGTCACCGCGACCCTGATCGGCGACGCGTCACTCTCGGGCCGCCCGATGGAGCGCGTGGCCGAGCCGCTCCGCCAGATGGGCGCCCGCGTGGTCACCACCGACGGCCACGCGCCGATCCGGATCGAGCCGGCCGGCATGCTGACCCCGATCACGTTCCGGAGTCCGGTGGCGAGCGCGCAGATCAAGTCGGCCGTCCTCCTCGCGGCGCTGGACGTGGCCGGCACCACCGTCGTCCGAGAGCCCGGGCGCTCCCGCGATCACACCGAACGGATGCTCGGGGCGATGGGGGCCGCGATCACCGTGGACGCCGACGCGATCCGTCTGACCGGCGGCGCGGCCCTGGATCCGATCCGGATGACGGTGCCCGGCGATGCGTCGTCGGCCGCGTTCTTTCTCTCGGCGGCGGCGGCGCTGCCGGGATCCCGCGTCACGGCGATCGGGGTCGGCCTCAACCCGACCCGGACGGGGTTTCTCGGGGTGCTGGAGCGCATGGGGGCCCCGGTCGGCATCGCGGGTCTCCGCGTGGAGGGCGGCGAGCCGGCCGGCGACGTGACCGTGGAAGGGGCCCGCCTCCACGGCACGACCGTGGAGGCCGACGAGGTCCCCTCGTTGATCGACGAGATTCCGATCCTGGCCGTGATCGCGGCCGTCGCCGACGGTCCCACCGAGATCCGGGGTGCCGCCGAGCTGCGGGTCAAGGAGTCCGATCGGCTGAAGGCGGTCGCGATGGGCCTGAGCGCACTCGGGGCCGGGGTCGAGGAGCGTCCGGACGGACTGTCGATCTCGGGCGGGGGCTACCGGCGCGGCGGATCGGTCGCCAGCGAGTCCGACCATCGGATCGCGATGAGCTTCGCCGTCGCCGACCTGCTGTGTCCCGAGCGTGTCCACGTCGACGACGCCGGGGTGAGCGACGTCTCGGATCCCGCGTTCGCCGGCGTCCTGGCCGGGCTGGTGGTCAGATGAGCCGCCGCGTGCGGATCGCCATCGACGGTCCGTCGGCGAGCGGCAAGACGACGACGGCCCGCGCGGTGGCCCGGCGGCTCGGATACCGCTATCTCGACTCCGGTGCGCTCTATCGGTGTCTGGGGCTCAAGATCTCGCAGCTGGGCGTCGATCCCGACGACGCCGGGGCGGTCGCGGCCGTCGTCTCCTCGACCACGGTCGAGTACGACGACGAGGGTCGCGCCTGGCTGGACGGTCAGCTACAATCCGGCGCGCTTCGAACGCCCGAGGTGGCCGACCTGGCATCCCGCGCGAGCGTGCATCCGGCCGCGCGCGACTGGATCACCGCCCGTCTCCGGGACGCAGCGGCCGGTGGGGGCGTGGTCGTGGAGGGGCGCGACATCGGTACCGTCGTCTTGCCGGACGCCGAGGTGAAGGTGTTTCTGAGCGCCGATCTGCAAGTTCGTGCAGAGAGGCGATTTACGGATCTGCAAGAGTCTGGTCACGGGGGCGCCCTGGCCGACGTGGCCGAGGACCTGAGGCGTCGTGACGAGCGGGACAGCGCGCGCGCGGCGGCTCCTCTCGTGCCGGCCGAGGGGGCCGTGCTCCTGGATGGGTCGCACCTGTCGTTCGAGGAGCAGGTCGAGGCGGTGCTGGCGCTGGTTCGTGACGTCGCGTGAACGCGGTCTATCGGAGCGGATGGCTCCTGGGACGGCTCGTATTCCGGGTGCTTCTCGGGGTACGATACGTCGGCTCGGAAAAGGTACCGCGGTGCGGAAGCGTCGTGGTGGCGCCCAATCACCGGAGCTACCTCGATCCACCGCTCGCGGGCTGCGGGATCGAGCGGGAGCTCCACTTCTTCGCGAAGTCGGAGCTGTTCGCGGTACCGCTACTGGGGTCGCTCATTCGCGCGTTCAACGCGATTCCCGTCCGGCGGGGACGGGCCGATCGCAAGAGCCTCGCGCTCGCCGTGGAGTGCGTCACCGCCGGCGGGGGATTGATGCTGTTCCCCGAGGGAACGCGCTCGAAAGGCGAGGGCTTCCTGGCCCCGAAGGTCGGGGTGGCCATGATCGCGCTGCGGGGCGCGGCGCCCATCGTGCCGGTGTACCTGACCACCGGGGGGGCCGGACGGCTCTGGCGATCGATGCTGAGGATGGATCCCATTCGCGTCGTGTACGGCGATCCCGTCACGGCGGACGAGCTCGTGCCGGACACCGGCGCCGCCGAGCGATCGGCTCGCTACACGGCGATCGCCGAGGCGATCATGGCACGAATCGAGGCGCTCGGCGCCGGCGGTGGCGAAGCCGGCGGCGGCGAGCGTGAGGTGTGAGTGAACCAGGCAGGGCCCGCGGGGCGCCGACCGGCGTGCTCGAGGGCACACGCGCGCGCGAGCGCGCGGCGGCGAGCAGCGTGGGGCTGCTTCCGAACCAATCCCGTTCTCCTGTCGGACGGGTGGATGACGAACGGAACATGACGGACGAAAACCAGAAGATGCCGGCCATCGACGTGATGTCCGAGGGACGACCCGACTACCTGGACGACGACGAGCTGCTCAGCGACTCGGAGATGAGCGAGCTGAACGAGCTCTACGAGGAGTCCTTCTCCCACCTGGGCGAGGGCGAGATCGTCTCGGGCAAGGTGATCGCGGTCAACGACAACGACGTCCTCGTGGACATCGGATTCAAGTCCGAGGGCATCATTCCCAAGGCCGAGTTCCCCGATCCGTCGGTGCTGGCGGTCGGTGACGTGTTCGAGGTCTTCCTCGAGTACATGGAGGACCAGGACGGTCTCGTGGTCCTGTCCAAGCAGCGCGCCGACTTCATGAAGGTCTGGGACAAGGTCAAGGATGCCGCCGACGCGAACGAGATCGTCGAGGGTCGCATCACGCGCAAGATCAAGGGCGGCGCCGTCGTCGACCTGTTCGGGGTCGAGGCCTTCCTGCCCGGCTCGCAGATCGCGCTCCGGCAGGTGCACAACATCGACGATCTGATGGAGCAGACGCTGCAGTTCAAGATCATCAAGCTGAACAAGCGTCGCCGGAACATCGTCGTCTCGCGCCGCATGGTGCTCGAGGAGGAGCGCGAGAAGCTCAAGACCGAGGTACTCAAGGACCTGGCCGAAGGGCAGGTGCGCGAGGGCGTGGTCAAGAACATCACCGACTTCGGCGCGTTCGTGGATCTGGGCGGCATCGACGGTCTTCTGCACATCACCGACATGAGCTGGGGCCGCGTGAACCACCCGTCCGAGGTGGTCTCGATCGGTGACAAGCTCTCGGTCAAGGTCCTCAAGTTCGATCCGGAGCGCGAGCGCATCTCGCTCGGTCTGAAGCAGCTCTCCCGCTACCCGTGGGAGAACGTGGCCGAGAAGTACCCCGTGGGCTCGAAGGTCCAGGGGCGGGTCGTGTCGATCACCGACTACGGCGCGTTCGTCGAGCTGGAGAAGGGCGTCGAGGGGCTCATCCACGTCTCCGAGATGTCCTGGGCTCGCCACATCAAGCATCCCTCGAAGGTCCTCTCCATTCAGGATCAGGTCGAGGCGATGGTGCTGAAGGTGGACCAGGAGCACGAGAAGATCTCGCTCGGCCTGAAGCAGGCCCAGCCCGATCCGTGGGAGAACCTGGAGGAGCGCTATCCCGAGGACGCCATCGTCGAGGGCCGGGTTCGCAACCTGACGAACTTCGGTGCCTTCGTCGAGCTGGAAGAGGGCGTGGACGGTCTCGTGCACATCAGCGACATGTCGTGGACCAAGCGCATCGAGCACCCGAACGAGGTCGTCAAGAAGAACGACGTGGTCAAGGTCAAGATCCTGAACATCGACAAGGAGCAGCGCCGGATCTCGCTCGGTCTGAAGCAGGCCGAGGACGATCCGTGGCCGACGCTCGTCGAGCGGTTCGAGGTCGGCACCGACGCCACCGGTAAGGTCGTGCGCATGCTGGATCGCGGCGTGGTGGTGGAGCTCGAGGACGGCATCGAGGGATTCGTGCCGCTCAGCCAGCTCGGCGTCGAAGGGCTCAAGAAGCCCGGCGACGCGTTCAACGAGGGGGACGAGCTGAACCTCAAGGTCTCGCGCGTGGACGTGGCGAGCCGCCGGATCGTGCTCAGCGCCCGCGCCGCGCTGGCCGAGCAGGACGAGGAGGCGCTTCGCGAGTACCGCGAGCGCTACGAGGACTCCGACGCAGCCTCGGACGGGGTGTCGGTCGCCGACGACTCGTCCGGCGGAGACGCCTAGCCGGGCAACCGTGGTTCCACGGGGCGCGGTCCGCGTCCCGTGGATCCTCGACACCGCCGGCAGTCGTGGTATAACGCTACCTGCGTCCCGTTCGTGCGCCCAGCCGGAGATCCGTCATGGTCGAGCCACATCCCCACCCCAAGCGCGTCACGTGCTACCTGGAGAGCTACGGCTGCCAGATGAACGTGAACGACTCGGACATCGTCGTGAGCCATCTCCGTCGGGACGGCTACCACGTGGTGGACGATCCCGCGCGGGCCGACGTGATCCTCCTGAACACGTGCTCGGTGCGCGAGCGTGCCGAGGAGCGCGTGGTCGGCCGGCTGTGGGATCTCAGTCGTCACCGCAAGCACAGCCGGCTGCGCGTGCTCGGCGTCATGGGCTGCATGGCCCAGCGGACGGGCCACCGCCTGGTCGAGCAGTGCCGCGAGGTCGACCTGGTGGTCGGGACACAGGCGTTCACCCGGATTCCCCAGCACGTCGAGACGCTCCTCGCCGGTGGCGGACCGCTCGTCGACCTCGAGGCCGTGGACGAGATGCCACGGCTCGACATTCGCGCCCACGCGATGCGGGGGCGGGTCGGATTCGTCAGCATCATGCGCGGCTGCAATCGCTCGTGCACGTACTGCATCGTACCGGCGCTGCGAGGCAAGGAGATCTACCGCACCACCGCCGACGTGGTCGCCGAGACGCGCGGGCTGGCGGCCCGGGGCATGCGCGAGGTGATCCTGCTCGGTCAGAACGTCAACTCGTGGCGCGAGGGGCGCGCCCGTTTCGGAGACCTCCTGCGTCGCGTGAACGACATCGACGAGATCGAGCACATCCGGTTCACGACCCCGCATCCCCGCGACTTCGACGCCGACTGTCTGGAGGCGATCGCGTCGTGCGAGAAGGTGTGCGAGCACCTCCACATGCCGCTCCAGTCCGGCTCCAACGCCGTGCTGCGCCGGATGATCCGGGGCTACTCGCGCGAGAAGTACCTCCGGATCGTGGAGGCCGCGCGCGAGCGCATTCCCGACGTCGCCATCACGACCGACATCATCGTCGGGTTTCCCGGCGAGACGCGCGAGGAGTTCCAGGAGACGCTCGACGTGGCCCGTCGCGTCGGGTACGACGCCGCGTTCACGTTCAAGTTCTCGCCCCGCGAGGGGACCAAGGCGGCGGACATGCCCGACGACGTGTCCGACGCGGAGAAGCGAGCCCGGCTGGCCGAGCTCAACGCCGTGGTCAAGGAACATGCCCACCAGCGCAACCAGCTGCTCGTCGGTCGATCGTTGCCGGTCGTCCTGGAGCACGTCGAGGACGCGGCCACGGATCTCTCGAAGGGACGTACGCGCACGAACAAGTCCGTGCTCGTGCGCGCTCCACGCTCGGATCTCGGGCGCATTCGCCAGGTTCGGATCTCGCACGCGAAGGGTCTCATTCTGCACGGGACGCTCGAGCCGGTCGGCCAGTCCGCCGGCCCCGCCGCGCGCGTCAGCGCGCGCGTTCAGGCCTCGTAAGGAGCCACGATGATTTTCTACATGATCTTTCTCGCGGCACTCGCGTTCGTGCTGATCTTCCTCGGCATCCGCAACGGCGGCGAGACGGTCACGGTGGTCGGGTTCACCGAGACGTATCCCAACCTGTCGCAGCCACTGGTGCTGCTGGTGACGTTCCTCCTGGGGATGGCGACCTGGATGATCGTCTCGGTCGTCCAGTTCTTCGGCGCCAAGGGAGAGCTTCGCCGCCTGCGCAAGGAAAACCGCCGCTTGCGCGACGAGCTCACCCGGGTGCGGAACGCTCCCATCCAGGATCTGGACGAGCCCGGCGACGTCCTGGACGACTCGTCCGCCGTGGCCCGCGACTTCGCCGACTCCGACGCCGTTCGCTGATCGGAGGATCCGGTGTCCCTGGATTCCAGCGCGTTCGTGGCGGCGGCGGCCGCCGCCGTCATCGTCCTCGCGGTTGCGGTGGCGCTCCTGCGCTCGTCGCTGTCCCGCCGGCGCTCGACCTCCGACACGTACGCCGACGCGCTGGAGGCGCTGGCCAACGGGCGGGCGCGTCAGGCGATGACGCTCCTGCGCGACGTCGTGGAGGCGGACACCGACCACGTGAAGGCGTACCTCCTTCTCGGCCGCCTCTTTCGCGAGCGCGGGGACACCGATCGCGCCACGCGCATTCACCAGGAGCTCCGCTCGCGGCCGCTCGACACCGGCATGCGGCGGCGTGTCCTCCGGGAGGTCCTGGAGGACCACATGACCGCCGGGCGCTGGGCCGACGCGAAGTCCGTGGCCCTCGAGCTGCGCCGGATCGGCGGTGACGAGCGGGTCGTGCTGAGGGCCCTGGGTCGGATCCACGAGGAGCTCCGGGAGTGGGGCGACGCCCTGTCCACGTTCGAGGCGCTCGAGAAGCGCCAGGAGACGCCCTCGGACCGGCGCATCGCGCTCTACCGTGCATTCGTCGCGCGCGACTATCAGCGCCGGGGCAAACTCAAGGAAGCCCGCAAGCACTACGAGTCGGCGCTGAAGGTGGAGCCGGGTCTGGTCGGAGCGCTGCTCTACCTCGGGGACGTGTTCGAGGCAGACGGCGATCACGCGAAGGCCATCGACACCTGGACGACGCTCGTGAAGAGGAACCCCGGCGCGGCGGTCCTGGTCCTGGAACGCATGGAGCACGCGACCTACAAACTGGATCCCGCGCGCATCACGAAGCTGACGGCGTTCTACGAGCAGATCCTCGACGAGTCGCCCGGCGACGTGTCGACGATGCGGGCGCTGGCCAATCTCCATCGCCGCCGCGGCGACGTCGACGAGGCGCTCGCGGTGCTCACCGCCGCCGACGAGCGCGTCCCGTCCGACGCGACGATCGGCCTGGAACGGGCCGAGCTCCTCTGGCAGACCGGTCGCCGCGACGAGGCCTTCGAGGTCGTACGTGGTCTTCTGTCCACCACGAAGTCCCGTGCGCAGGAGGACTTCCGCTGCGCGAAGTGCGGATACGAAAGCGGCGATTATCTGTGGCGATGCCCCTCGTGCAGCCACTGGGAGAGCTTCGACGAGGCCGTGTCGTGACCGCTCGGGTGCTCGCGATCCTGGTGGCGGTGTGTCTGGTGACTGCGCCGCGCGCCGATCCCCTGGACGACGCATGGCACCTCGCCGAGTCCGGGGATCGGGACGGGGCCCGGACCGCGCTCGCCGCGGCTCGGGCGTCGCTGCCGGTGGCCGGGCTCGTTCGCGCGGACTATCTCGAGGCATGCCTGACCGACGACTGGGAGGTGGCCCGCGAGCGCTTCGCGACGATCGCTGAGGAGCATGCCGGCTCGGAGTGGGGCCTGCGGGCGCTCACGCAGCTCGGGGAGGGAGCGCTCCTCGCCGGCGAGCCGGAGCTGGCGCTGGGCTACTTCGAGCGCGCGCTCGCCTCCGCCCGCGTGGACGCGGACGCCGCCGCTCTCCGGGTCCGGAAGGCACAGAGCCTCCTCGCGCTCGGCGATCCGACCGCGGCCACCGAGCCCCTGCGGCAAGCGCTCGCACTCCTCGACGAGGGACCCGATCGCGACCGCGCCGAGCTGATGCTGACCGCATGCGATTACGAGGCCGGACGCTACGCCGACGGGCTTCAGAAGGCGCTCGCGCTGATCGATCGGTCGGACGACGTCACGCCTCCGGCGCTGCTCTATGCAGCCCGCTGCCTGACCGCCCGCGGCGAGGGACCGCTCGCGTTGCAGTACCTCGACCAGCTCGTGCGCGACCATGCCGACACCGCCGAGGGAGCGTGGGCCCGCCACCTCGCCGACAGCCTGGGTGTCATCCACCGATCTCCGATCGAGCCGATGGAGCCCCGGGTCGTCACCGAGGCGTCGGGGGACGAGCGCACCGGCTCGTCCGACGACCGCGACGACGAGACCGCCGACGCGGGTCGTGCCTCGGGCCGGCTCTCCCACGACGACTCGGACGACGACGAGGACGAGGACGGCCGCGCCGCCACCGACGTCACCGGCGATCGGGACCGGGACGAGGACGAGCAGCCGACCGCCGGTGACGGTGCCGCCGGCGACGATGAGCTCGCGGCGGACGACGCTGGTGACGGGGGCGCCCCGTTCGTGGACGTCGGCGCGTTTCCCGAACGGGTGGGGGCGCTGAGCCTGCTGTCGCGGCTGCGGCGCCGAGGCGTCTCGGATCTCGCGCTGGTGCGAAGCGATCGCGAGGGTCACACCGTGTTCGTGGTCCGGGTCGGTCCGTACGCCGACCGCGAGACCGCGGAGGCCGAGCGCGACCGGCTGGCCGAGCTGAGCGGCATGCCGGCGGTGGTCACGCGGTGACGGCGGTGCGCACGACGCCGATGATGGCGCAGTACCTGCGCGCCAAGGAGCAGCACCCCGACGCGATTCTCCTGTTCCGGATGGGGGACTTCTACGAGGTCTTCTTCGAGGACGCCAAGCTCGCGTCGCGCATCCTCGGACTCACGCTCACCAAGCGCGGTCAACACGCGGGCGACCCGATCCCGATGGCGGGCGTTCCGTGGCACAGCGTCGACGGCTACGTCGCCCGGCTCATGGACGCTGGCCAGCGCGTGGCGATCTGCGAGCAGGTCGAGGATCCGAAGAAGGCCAAGGGCATCGTCAAGCGCGAGGTGACCGAGGTCATCACCCCTGGCACCATTCTCGAGAGCGACGTGTCCGCTCCCGGAAACCGCTACCTCGCCGCGGTGTGCCCGGGTCCCCGGCGAACCGGCGTCGCGTTCGTCGACCTGTCGACCGGAGAGTTCATGACCGGCGAGTTCCCGGCGACGGGCGTGCGTGACGAGCTCCTCCGGTATCGACCGGCGGAGATCCTCGTGGCCGACCCGGCGGCGGTCTCGGTGCCGGACGAGCTCTCGGCCGTCGTCACCACGATCGACGAGCCCTGGACGTTCGACCCCACGCGCGCCACCGAAGCGCTCACGCGCCAGTTCCACACCGCGGATCTGGACGGGTTCGGATGCGGCGATCTGACCGAGGGCCTGGGGGCCGCGGGCGCACTGCTCGGCTACGCGCGAAAGCTGAAGGGTGACGTGCTCGCCCACCTGACGGGGCTTCGCCGCCTGCAGCCGCGCGGCTCGCTCTTTCTCGATGCGGCCTCGCTCGTGCATCTCGAGGTACTGGACGCGCCGAGCGGCGGGACGTCGCTCGCCGAGGTGCTCGATCACACCGTCACCGCGATGGGGCGCCGGTTCCTCCGGTCCGCGCTGGCCCGCCCCCTCGGAGATCGTGCACGCATCCACGAGCGACTGGACGCCGTGGCGCGGCTGGTCGACGCGCGCGAGCTCCGTCAGGCGCTCACCGATGCGCTGGATGCGACCTACGACCTCCAGCGGCTCTCGGCCCGCGTCGGCACGGGTCGGGCCAGTCCGCGCGATCTGGTGGCGCTCCGGCGCACGCTGGGCGAGCTCCCGGGCATCCGGGTCGCGCTGGACGACGCGGGCGGCCGGCTCGGGGAGCTTCGCGACGCGATCGATCCCCTGCCCGGGCTGGCGTCCCATCTCGAGCGCGCGCTGCGGGACGAGGCGCCCGCCAACGTCACCGACGGCAACGTGTTCAACCCGGGGTTCTCGGACGAGCTGGACGCGATCCGGGTCGGCGCCGAGGAGGGACGTGGCTGGATCGCCCAGCTCGAGGAGCGCGAACGGTCGGCCACCGGAATCCCGAACCTGAAGGTCGGGTTCAACAAGGTGTTCGGCTACTACATCGAGGTGACACGCTCGCATCTCGGCTCGGTGCCCGATCACTATCAACGCAAGCAGACGCTCGTGGGCGCCGAGCGCTTCGTGACCGAGCCCCTCAAGGAGCGGGAGTCGTCGATCCTGGGTGCGGAAGAGCGGCTGGTCGAGATGGAGACGGCGCTCTTCTCCGAGCTGCGCACGCGAGCGGCCCGCGATCTCGTCGTGCTCACCACCACCGCGTCCGCCCTCGCCGAGCTGGACTTCCTGCGCGCGCTGGCCGAGGCGGCCGTCCGTCGCGGGTACGTGCGGCCCGAGATCCACGACGGCCCGGAGATCCGGATCCACGACGGCCGGCACCCCGTGGTCGAGACGCAGCTTCCGTCCGGTGAGTTCATCCCCAACGACTGCGAGATCCGGCCCTCGGATCGACGGGTTCATCTGATCACCGGCCCCAACATGGCGGGGAAGTCCACGTATCTCAGGCAGGTGGGGCTCATCGTGCTGATGGCGCAGGCCGGCTCGTTCGTGCCTGCCGCGTCGGCGTCGATCGGGGTCGCCGATCGGATCTTCACGCGCGTGGGGGCGAGCGACAATCTCGCGCGCGGCCAGTCCACGTTCCTGGTCGAGATGAACGAGAGCGCGAACATCCTGCACAATGCGACCTCGCGGTCGCTCGTGCTGCTGGACGAGGTGGGGCGGGGAACGAGCACGTTCGACGGACTCTCGATCGCCTGGGCGATGACCGAGTACCTGCACCACGGCATGGCCGAGCGACCGCGGACGCTCTTCGCGACCCACTTCCACGAGCTGACGCGACTGGGCGACTCGCTCCGGGCGGTGGCGAACTTCCGCGTCGAGGTCAAGGAGTGGGAGGATCGGGTGATCTTCCTGCGGAAGATCGTCGAGGGGCGAGCCGATCGATCCTACGGCATCCACGTGGCCCAGATGGCCGGCCTGCCGGCCACCGTCGTCGAGCGCGCCCGCGTGATTCTGGCCGAGCTCGAGGCCGGCAAGCGGGCCGAGTCGAGCCCCGAGGTGCAGCAGACCTCGTTGTGGGACGATCTTCTCGGTACCGACGGGGCCGCCTCCTCGGAGACCGCCGAGAGGGCCCACGGAGTACCCGTGAGCGGCGCCGCATCCGGCGCCGACGACGCTGGGGCGCCGACCCCGTCGGATGGGCAATCCGGGCCGGAATCCGAGGTGGTCGATTCCGACCGCGAGGCGGTCCTCGAGGCGTTGCGCGCCACCGATCTCGACCGGACGACCCCGCTCGAGGCGCTGGCCATCCTGTCCGACCTTCAATCTCGCCTCGCGTCCGACCGATAACTCCGTTCGACGGCTCGCCCGTCCCGGGACGCCGCCGGCCCCACGGGCCGATCCGGCTGCCGGTTGCAAAGAAAAGGCCGGACTCCTATGCTAGATGCAAGCGAGGTACCGGGGCCTCGAGGTCAGAAAGGAACCGGACCATGTGGAAGAGAATCGTCAGCGGGGCGCTGGTCGTCTCGATGCTCGGCTCGATGGGCTGCGCACAGCGGCACGTCGTCCCCGGCGTCAACCTGATGCGGGGTGACGTCGTCGAGAACGTCCACATCAAGACGACCGATGGATACACGTACGACTTCGACCGCGGCTACGTCCGCGGCGAGACGTTCTTCGGCACGCTCGTGGAGGACGTCGAGGAGCTGACCGACTCGGGCGACGTGTACCTGCGTGAGCAGGCACGCGAGATCCCGATCCCGATATCCTCGATCGTGAAGGTCGAGCAGACGACGCGGAGCATCTCCAGCAACACCGTCTACGTCGTCGGCGCCATCGGTGCGGGGGCCATTCTCGTGGCCGCACTGAGCGGAAGCGATCTTTCCGACGTCTCGGCGCGCAGCACCGGAGTCGCGAGCAAGCCGAACCAGTAGCAGGCCGTCGATGTCGGGTCAGGAGTGGTTTCGCGACGCCTTCGACGAGCTCTACCTGACCGTCTATCGGCATCGAGACGGCGACGAGGCCCGGCGGCTGATGAGCTGGCTGGGCCCTCTTCTTTCCGTGTCCGGCCGACTCGTCCTGGACCTCGCATGCGGAGCCGCGCGTTTTCGTGAACCTCTCGAGGCACTCGGCGCGTCCTATCTCGGGTTGGATCTCTCGATGCCGCTCCTGCAACGCGCGATGACGCGCCCGGGTGCGCTCGTCAGGGCCGACATGCGGCACATTCCGCTTCGTCCCGGCTCTCTCGACGTCGTGCTTTCGATGTTCACGAGCTTCGGCTACTTCGCCACCGACGGCGAGAACCGAGCCGTGCTGGCCGGCGTGCACGAGGTGCTGGCCCCCGGCGGCCGGTTTGCGATCGACACCCTGAATGCCACCCGCGTGGCCGAGACGCTGGTTCCCGAAGGCGAGCGTCGTGTGGGAGAGTATCAGGTCACCGAGACCCGCCGGATCGTGGATGGGCGGGTGGTCAAGGACATCACGATCGATCGCGGACCGACGCGACTGCGACGCTACCGGGAGTCGGTCCGGCTCATCACGAAGGACGATCTCCTGGGCTGGACGGCTGCGGCCGGGCTCGAGCCGCTGGGGTTCTGGGGCGCGTACGATGGCTCGGACTTCGACCGCAACGGCTCGCCGCGTCTGATCGCGGCGTTTCAGAAAGCGCGAGGCGTGCGATGATGATCCCGATTCCGTCCGACGTCCTCGCGGGCGACGTCCTCGCCGGCGCCGGTGACTCCGGCGGATCGACGTCCGAGCTCTACGACCGCTACGTCCGCCGGGTGCCGCTGGCCGACGGGCTGTCGCCCCGGCGATGTCCGACCCTGACCGATCTGATCGCGCATGCCCGTACGCACACCGAGCCCGTCCCGCCCGCTCTCCTCGCCGAGCTTTCCGAGCTTCACGACCGACTCGACGCCCCGTCCCGGAGCCTCGACACGCTGGCGCGGCTCGGTCGTGGAGAGACCGTCCTCGTCTTCGCCGGCCAGCAGCCCGCCCTCCTGGGGGGGCCGCTGTACACGCTGCACAAGGCGGCGACCGCGGTCGCGGTGGCGGCGCGGATGACGGCGGCCGGCGTCTCCGCGCGGGCGGCGTTCTGGGTGGCCTCCGACGACGCGGATCTCGCCGAGGCGGCGACCGCCTACGCGCCCGGTCCCGACCGGGGGCTCCGCAAGGCCTCGATCGCCCGGGGGCGGCCCGAGGGCACGCTGGTGGGATCCCTGCCGGTCACCGAGTGCGAGCGGGCGTGGACGACGCTCTTCGGTGACGCGGTTCCGTACCCGGGGGCTCCCGCCGGCGCCCGGGACTTCGGCGACTACCTGGCCGCGCACCTGCTCGCGCTGTTCGGCCCCCACGGGCTGGTCGTCGTGGACAGCCGACTCCCGGCTCTCCGCCGCGCGGCCGAGCCGCTCGTCGCGCGGTACCTCGGTGCCCACGAGCAGATCGCGCGAGTCGTGGACGCGGCCGGCGGCCGGTACGAGGCCGTCGGCTGGGACCGCGCCCTTCACCCGGCGTCGACGGGGTCCGCGCTGTTCGAGATCGACGAGCGGGGACTCCGACGCAAGCTGGAGCCCGGCGAGGCCCCGGGATCGGCGGAGTCGACGTCGCTCGGCGTCTTGCTGCGCCCGTATCTCCAGGAGGCGGTCTTTCCGTCGGCGGGGTTCGTCTGTGGTCCGGGCGAGCTCGCCTACCTCGTGCAGTCCGAGGCCGCGGCGCCGCTGCTGGGTGTCGAGCGCTCGCCGTACATCCCGCGACTGTCCGCCACCTGGATCGATCGAACGCTCGCCGATCTGGTCCGTTCACAGGATCCGGGCGGACCGCGGGATCTCGCGTCGGTCTCGCCCGACGCGTGGCGCGCGCTCTTCGCCGACCCGACCGCGGTGGTCGCCGGACGCCTGGAGCGTGACGTGCCGCGGGACGTGGATGCCCGCCTCGCGCGCCTGACGTCGACGCTGAACGACGAGCTCCAGGCGCTGGAGGCGGACGCGCGCGGGGGAGACGGGGGCGACGCCGGGCTGGCGGACGTGGCCGCGTCGGTGCGGAAGAAGATCGACTACCAGATCGGACGGATCCGGGGACACGTCCTGGAGCGCCTGCGCCGCGAGGCGAAGGCGGAGGGTCGCGTCTACACGAACGTCGGCGACTATCTCTCTCCGCGGCGGGCCCTCCAGGAGCGCGCCTTCAGCATGCTCTGGCCTCTCACTCTCGCCAGCGGCGCCGCGATCACCGACGCGCTCTGCGACGCGGCCGGGCGGCACTGGGACGCGGTCCAGCGCGCCGAGTCGGTCCACCTGATCGGCGACCTGGATGCACTCGAGGGGCCGATGACCACCGAGGAGCCGGTGTGGCGCGAAAACTACGAATCGGTGTGACCTGCCTGCCCAGCGCGGGGGGCAGCGGGATCCTGGCCACCGAGCTCGGCATGAACGTGGCTGGCCGTGGACACGACGTTCACTTCATCTGTCTGGAGCGACCGGTCCGGCTGCACGGCGACGAGCGGGTGGACAGCACGCTCTGGTTCCACCAGGCGCGTGCGTCGGACTACCCGGTGTTCTCGAACCCGCCCACGACACTGGCGCTGGCGGCCAAGATGGCCGAGGTGGCCGAGGCTCACCGACTGGACATCCTGCACGTGCACTACGCGCTGCCGCACGCGACCGCTGCCTACCTGGCCCAGCAGATCCTGAAGGGACGGCATGACGTTCGCACGGTCACGACGCTCCACGGCACCGACATCACGCTCGTGGGCCAGCATCCGTCGATCTTCGACGTCACGCGTTTCAGCATCTCGGCCAGCGACACCGTGACCACCGTCAGTGCCTGGCTGGAGGCACAGACCCGGGAGATCTTCGGCTTCGGGGGCGACATCACCGTCATCCCCAACTTCGTCGACGGGCACGTCTTCCGACCCGTGCCGAACCACCCGATGCGTGCGCGGTTCGCGTCGCCCGACGAGAAGATCATCCTTCATGCGTCGAACTTCCGTCCCGTCAAGAACATCAAGGCCGTGGTGGACGTGTTCGCCGGCGTGGCCAAGGCGCTGCCGGCGCGGCTCCTTCTGGTGGGCGAGGGATCCGAGCGCCGTCCGGCCGAGGAGCGCATCCGCGAGCACGCGCTCTCGGATCGGGTGCTCTTCCTGGGCAACCACCAGTTCATCGAGCAGTTCATCCCGCTCGCCGACCTGTTCCTCCTGCCGTCGCTGCACGAGTCGTTCGGCCTCGCGGCGCTGGAGGCGATGAGCTGCAGCGTACCGGTCATCGCCACGAACGTCGGAGGAGCGCCCGAGGTGATCACGCACGGCGTCGACGGATTCGTGGTGGATCCCAACGACATCGACCGGATGATCACGCTGGCGCGGGAGATTTTGTCGGATCCCGCCAAGGCCGAGGCGCTGGCGCTGGCGGGTCGCCGGACGGCGGTCGAGCGCTTCTCGCCCGACATCGCGGTGGATCGTTACCTGGATCTCTACGAGAAGGTGGCGTCCACGACGTCTCGCCCCAGAAGCGCGAACAAGCGCGACGAGGTGCCCTCGGCGCGATACGAGTGATACACGTCCAGGCGCGTCGCCGTGCACTCGTCCGACCGTTCGACCGCACCGGGCGCGAGACCCGCGGCGACCAGCTCGTCGGTGACGGCCGCCGGCAGATCCAGTCGCCAGCGATCTCCGGACCGGACGTGATGTCGCCCCCCGAACGCGGCATGGACGTCGTCGCCCACCTCGAAGCGCTCGGGACCGATCCCGGGCCCGATCCCGGCCCAGAGATCGGCCGGTGGGCAGCCGTAGAGGTCGTGTAATGCGCGAACGGTGCGCGAGACGATGCCCGCGGCGGCGCCACGCCATCCGGCGTGCACCAGCCCCAGAACGCCTCGCCGCGGGTCGATGAGGAAGACGGGCAGGCAGTCGGCCACGCGAAGGGTCAGGACGAGCCCGGCGCGGTCGGTCACGAGCGAGTCGCCGGTCCCTTGAGACCCGGGGGTCGAGAGTGCCAGAATGCGGCGGCCGTGCACCTGGCTCGCGGTCGCGAGCCGGTCCCCGCGGATGCCGAGAGTGGCCAGAACGCCCGGATCGGGCCGGGCGGGTGCCGCGGGGTCGGCGGTCACGTCCCGGGTCGTGACCAGCGCGACGTCGGCGTCGCGCACCGGGCACGTCTCGAAGCGGAACACGCGGCGGCCGTCCGGGAGCGCGCGAACGGGCACTGACCCACACTCCTCTGTGCAGCCGGGAGAAACCGACACGTGGAATCGCTCGCGACCGTCGATCGAGACCTCTTCTACCTGATCAATCACGGGTGGGCCAACGGGTTTCTCGATCGTGTGTTTCCGTGGATCACGCGCCTCGGGAACTTCTGGCCGATCATCGCCGCGCTGGTCGCGTGGCTGGTCTGGCGCGGCGGAGCGCGCGGGCGGACCACCCTCCTGGCGGTCGCGCTGTCGATCTCGATCACCGATCCGGTCACCGTGCGCGTGCTGAAGCCGGCGTTTCATCGCGAGCGGCCGTGCACCGCCCTCGAGGACACGCGCCTTCTGGCCTCGAGGAAGTCGTCTCCGTCGTTTCCGTCGGCCCACGCGGTGAACGCGTTCGCGGTCGCGACGGTGTTCGCCGGGTTCTACGCCTCGTCCCTGGTGATCGCGCTGCCGCTGGCGATCGCCGTGGGGCTCTCGCGGGTGTACATCGGGGTGCACTACCCGTTCGACGTCCTGGCCGGCGCCGTGCTCGGCACGCTCATCGGCAGCGCCGTGCTGGGCGTCCTCCGGCTGTCGGCCGCGCGCGTCCCGTGGCTCGTGGCGCCCCGGCGTCCGTTCGCCCCGGCGCTCGGGGAGGAACCCTCGTGACCGGTGCGCCAGGCCGCGTGGACGGCGCCGCGACCGGCGGCGGGGGCGGGGCGGCGGTCGGGACCGGTCCGGTCACCGGTGCCCCGGGCACGCTTCCCCTCCGGGTGCACGCGTACGTGGGCGGCACGATGCTCGTGGCGGTGCTCGTGACCTGGCGGATGGGAGCTCCCGTGGATCCCCCGTTCACGCTCCTGGCCTGGTTTCTGGCCACGCTGGCGACCGAGCTCCTGTGGGTCGAGACGCTCCCGGGGCAGGCCACGACGTCCGTGGGCGCCGCGATGAACTTCGCATCGCTGTTCATGCTCTCGCCGGCCGGTGCGCTCTGGGTCATCGGTGCGGCGACGTTCCTCGGCACGCTCGTGCAACGCCGGCGCGCCTACCGCGCGGTGTTCGGGGGGGCCGCCGTCGTGCCGGTGGTGGCGCTGAGCGCGTCGGCGTTCCGCGCACTGGCCCGGATCGACGGCACGGACGTGAGCTGGATGACGGTCGAGACGGTCGCCGCGATGCTGGTGGCCTTCGTCGCGTTCTTCCTGTCGAACACGTTGATCGTGGCCGGTGTGATCTCGCTCAGCGAGGGCCAGCCCCTCAGGCGCGTGTGGCGGGAGAACTTCGCCCATCCGACCGAGATCCGCGAGACGGCGGCGCTCTTCGCGATGAGCCCGTTGATCATGATCGTGTACCGCGCGGTGGGCTGGCCCGGGTTCCTCCTGTTCGCGATCCCGCTGATCGTCCATCGCAACGCGAGCCTTCGCTTCATGACCCTCGAGCGCACGCAGCGATCGGTGCTGCGGAACGCGCGGCTGGCGGCCAAGGGCGAGATGGCGGCCGAGATCGCGCACGAGCTCAACAACAGCCTGGCGGCGCTCGGGGGCAATGCCCAGCTCCTGGAGCATCAGATCGGAGGGGGCGGAGCGCCGGATCAGGCGCGGGTGAGGGCGCGCACGATCCACGAGCAGGTCGAGCGCATGCGGATCCTGACCGAGGGGCTCGTCGAGTTCGCGCACCGCAATGCCGTCCTCCAGGAGACCGACCTCGTGAGCCTGGTCGAACGAACGGTCGCGTTCCTGCGACCCCAGAGCCGGTTCGACGGAATCGACGTCCGACTGAACCTGGACGAGAACGTCGGGCTGGTGGCCGTGGACCAGGGACAGCTGCAGCAGGTGATCGTGAACCTGCTGTTCAACGCGGCCGACGCCACCCGCGAGCGACAGCAGACCGACCCCACCATGTCACCGGTGATCGAGGTTGCGCTGACGCGCTCGCGACGCGGGCGCGAGATCGGCATCGCCGTGCGGGATCACGGAACCGGGATCGATCGCAGCGTCATCGAGCGGATCTTCGAGCCCACGTTCACGACGAAGTCCGACGGTCACGGCTTCGGGCTGGCCACGTGCCACCGGATCGTGCAGAGCCACGGGGGGCGCATCGAGGTCGACACCCGGCTCGGGCACGGCGCCACGTTCACGGTGGTGCTGCCGACCGCGACCCGGCCCGGCGCTCCGGGCGCAGCCGCCTGATCGCGGTCGTCATCCCCGGAGCGCGTACGTCGCGGCGGTCGGATGGGCCCCTGGGGCCGCGGGGCGGCCGAGGGGTCAGCCGTCGAGTCGCTCCATCTCCTCGCGGATGCGTGCCCGCACGGGATCCGAGCTCGCCGGCCGGTCGGCCGCGGTGCCGGCCGTCGGCTCGGGCTCCGATCGGCGCCAGCGCAGCGTCGCGATCAGACCCAGCCCCACGAGCACGGCGATCGGCGTCATCCAGTAGGCCAGGCGGTTGAAGCCCTTGGGCGACGGCTCGACGAGAATGCGTTCGCCGTAGCGTTCGACGTAGGCGGCGATGATCTCGTCGTCCGACCATCCCTCGGCGATCTTGGCGCGGATGTCGGCCTGCACGACGGGGGCCTGGCCCGAGCCGTGGTCGGCCACCGAGGCCGTCCAGCAGCAGGGCGCCACGAGCTCGTGATCGAGCGCCTCGGCTCGTGCCTCCTGTTCGGGGGTCAGGACCGGCGCGTCGGCGGCGACGGCCCGCCCGGCCATCGCGAGCACGCACGCGCAGATGACCGCGCCTCCTCGGACCCCGCGAACGATGCGGGCGGCGAAGGGACGGACGTCGGCAGGAACCCTGTGGATCGGTGTCATCTCGAAACCTCGTGCGTTGTCGTCCGTGGCCTACTATACCGATTCCGAGAAGCCGCCCGCCATCGTTCTCGGCGGGCACCCGGGCGGGAGCCACATGACGACGAACCCCTCGCTGCGAGATCGGTTTCGGGCCGCCGCGCCACGGTCGCTGGTGACGCTGCTCGAACGACTGCACGCGGCCGGACACGCCGCCTATCTGGCCGGAGGATCGGTCAGGGACCTCGTGGGCGGGGCCGAGGTCTCCGACTGGGACGTGGCGACGTCCGCGCACCCGCCGGAGGTCGCCGATCTGTTCGCGCGCACGACGCTGCTCCATGCCGCCCACGGGACCGTACAGGTCCGGCTGGGGCGCGACCGGTACGAGCTGACGACCTTCCGCGCGGACGGTCCCTACGGGGACGGCCGCCGCCCGGATCACGTCCGCTTCTCGGACACGATCGACGAGGATCTGGCCCGCCGCGACTTCACGATCAATGCGATGGCCTACGATCCGCTCGCCGATCGGCTTGAGGATCCGCACGGAGGGCGGGCCGACCTCGAGGCGCGGGTGCTCCGGACCGTCGGCGACCCGGCCGTGCGCTTCGGTGAGGACGCGCTCCGCCTGGTCCGCGCCGCTCGGTTCGTGTCGAGCCACGACCTGACCCTGGAGTCCGTGACGCGTCGGGAGATGACGCGCCTGGCGCCGAGCGTGTCGCGCGTGTCGGCCGAGCGCGTCCGGGACGAGCTGGCGAAGATGCTGTCGCACCGGCGCCCCTCGCGAGCGTTCCGATGCATGGCCGACACGGGGCTTCTGGACCGGCTCCTGCCCGAGCTGTCGGCCACGATCGGTGTCACACAGAACCCGGACTACCACGCGTACGACGTCTTCGACCACACGCTGGCCGCGGTGGATCACGTCCCGCCCTCGCGGCCACGGGTGCGCTGGGCGGCGCTCCTTCACGACGTGGGCAAGGCCGAGACGCGGGAGCTGCGGGGGGGGCGCGTGACGTTCTACGGACACGAGCGCGTGAGCGCGGACGCCGCGCGTGTTCGGCTGACGGCGCTCCGACTCGGGCGACGCGAGGTCGACCGCGTCGTCCACCTGATCGCCCGACACATGTGGAACTACCAGCCCGAGTGGTCCGACGGCGCCGTGCGCCGCTTCGTCGCCCGGGTCGGACGGGATGCGATCGACGACTTGTTCGCGCTGCGCGTGGCCGATAAGCTGGCCAAGGGACCGCACGAGTCCCCGCCGGCGGAGCTCGACGCACTCTCGGCGCGCATCCAGGACCTCGTCCGGCGGGAGTCCGCGTTCAGCATCTCCGACCTCGCGGTGGACGGGCGCGATCTGATGGCACATCTCGGACTCTCGGAGGGGGTGACGGTGGGGAGACTCTTGCGCCAGCTCCTGGATCACGTGCTCGAGCACGGCGAGAACCGTCGCGATGCGCTCCTGGCGGTCGCCGAGCGGCTACACGCCGGATCCGGCGGCGTCGACGCGGACGGACGATGACGAATCCCGAGACCCGAGGGGGGGGCACGTCGGCGCCCGACGCGGGGATGCAACCGGTCTGGGTCCGGGCGGTCGCACGCGCCGGAGGGGCGCTCCTTGGGATCGCGCTCGTGCTCTTTCTCTCGTGCGCCGGTGACGCCTCGCCCGACGGCGCGTCATCGTCGGACGGCCGCGCTCTCGACCCTCGAACCGACCTTCCGGCGCCCGTGGCCGAGCTGACCACCGAGCGTCTGGCCCGCGGGTCGACGCTAGCGGCCACCCTCACCGAGCTGGGGCTGGATCGGGCCGCCTCGCACGCGATCAGCACCGCCGTCGACTCGGTGCACTCGGTTCGCTCACTGCCCGCCGGCCTCGAGGTCGCCCTCGCGCGCACCGACGCCGGAGAGCCGCTCGAGGTCGGTCTCGCCATGGATCGGCGCACGACGATCTCGGTCCGTCTGGTCGGGGATCGCTGGCACGCCGAGCGGATCGAACGCCCCCTCGCGCGCTACGTGCAGTTCGTCGCGGGCACCATCGACGTGAGCCTCTACGACGCCATCGTGTCCGCCGGCGGGAGCCCCGCACTGGTGGCCCAGGTCTCCGACATCCTCCAGTGGGACGTCGACTTCTTCATCGATCCGCGGCCGGGCGACGCCTTCGCGCTGCTGGTGGACGTCGAGGTCGACGGGCAGGAGATCGTGTCCTACGGCGACATTCTGTGCGTGCGCTACGAGGGCACGCGGGCCGGCGCCGACGCGTTCGGCTACCACGACGGCGACCGCATCCGGTACTACCGGCCAGACGGCTCGTCGGTTCAACGTGCGCTCCTGAAGTCACCGCTGAACTACCGCCGCATCTCGAGCCACTTCAGCCACAAGCGCATGCACCCGATCCTGCACCGCTACCGGCCGCATCTCGGGGTCGACTATGCCGCCGACGTGGGCACGCCCGTCGTCACGATCGGCGACGGGACGGTGGCCGAGGTCGGAACCAAGGGCGGCTTCGGACGAACCGTCGTCGTGCGACACAACGCCACCCTGAGCACGCAGTACGCGCACCTCTCGCGCTACGGCAAGGGCATCCGCACCGGCGCCCGGGTCACGCAGGGGCAGATCGTGGGGTACGTCGGCTCCACCGGACTCTCGACGGGACCGCATCTCGACTTCCGATGCCGCGTGAACGGCTCCTACGTGAATCCGCTGACGCTGGATCGTCCACCGGCCGAGCCCCTTCCGGAGCCCCATCGGGATGCGTTCGGCGACTGGGTGCGGGTGTGCGAGGAGGCCCTGGCCACGTTGCCCGGGTGCGGCTTCGTGGCCGGTCCCGCCTTCGATGCACGGTACCTGCCGGATCCGCCGCGTACCGCGTCGGCGTCCACGTTTCCGTCCAGGATTCCCGGATGAGGGCGTCCGGCGAGCCCGGCCGCTCGGTTGACAGTTTCCGAAGCCCTCTGCTACCGTCGCGCGCTTGGAGCAAATCGATGGGAGCGCCATTTGGGTCTCGTTGACGCGGAAGGTGACGGCGTGCTGTCCGGCGCGCGTCCCATGAGTTTCTTGCTCGAACAGCGGCGCGATGCGGTCCTGAAGGCGTTCCGTGCGCCGGTCGCGCGCGAGCTCGCGGCGACCGCCGACGTCGTGCGCGACTTCTACGACTCCCAGAGTCATCTGCTCACGCAGACCGCGGCTCACCTGGACGGCACACCCGGCAAGCGCGTGCGTCCGACGCTGCTCCTGCTGGTCGCTGCGATGGGGCGTCCGCTCGATTCCACGGCGGTGATGGCCGCGGCCATGCTGGAGCTGGTACATACGGCCACGCTGATCCACGACGACTCCATCGATCGCAGTCTCGTGCGCCGCGGGCTTCCCACGATCAACGCACTCTGGGACGACAAGGTCTCGGTCATTCTCGGCGACTATCTCTACACCAAGGCGTTCGAGCGGCTCGTGGCGGAGAAGCTCTGGAAGCCGGTCGCGATCCTCAGTCGGTGCGCGTACCGCATGTCGCTGGGCGAGCTCCTGGCGATGGAGCAGAAGGACGACATGGGGCTCGAGGAGGGCGCGTACTTCGAGTACATCTCGGCCAAGACGGCGTCGCTGATCTCCGCCGCCTGCGAGATCGGCGCCGCCATCGGCTTCGACGACGACGACACGCACGAGCGGTTCCGGCTGTTCGGGCACGAGCTCGGCATGGCCTATCAGATCACGGACGATCTGTTCGACTACACCGGCGACGCCGCCGCGCTCGGCAAGGACGTCGGGTCGGACCTGAAGGAAGGCAAGATCACGCTCCCCATCATCCGGGCGCTCCGGCACGCGTCGCCGGACCTGCGCGCGCTGATCCACGACGTGCTCGCCGATCGGACGATGTCGGCCGAGCGCTGGCAACGACTGAAGGTGCATCTCGACGAGTCCGGCTCGATCGCGTACTGCGCCGATCTGGCGCGCGAGTACGCCGACCGCGCGCTGTCTCGGCTCGAGCCGTGCGTTGCGAGCCCTCACAAGGACGCGCTGACGCTGGCGGTCTCGTTCGCCGTGCAGCGCTCCCACTGAGGGTGCCGGAGCTTGCACGAACGCGACCTCACATCCATGGGGGGGCGGGCGACCACGCCCCCGGGCCACCGAACATCGGAGGACGCCGCGGTGACACGAGCGGCCGATGCAGCTGAGATTCTGGAACGAGCGGTCGTGATCCTGAACGACATGAAGGCGGAGGACGTCGTGGCGCTGGACCTCCGGGGTCTGTCGTCCGTCGCCGACTACTTCCTGATCGCCTCGGGAGGATCCGAGCAGCACGTGCGTGCGCTCGCGAAGGCCGTGGACAAGGGGCTCTCGGCCGAGGGCATCAAGGTGTGGCATCGCGAGGGCGAGGATGGACGGCGCTGGATCCTGCTCGACTACGTGGACGTGGTCATTCATCTGTTCCACGTCGAGACGCGCCAGTTCTACCGGCTGGAGAACCTCTGGGGCGATGCGAAACGCGTTTCCTTCTCTACGAGGACCTCTTCGTCGGAAGCTGGCTGACGCGTTTCCCGATCTCGGGGATGGCGAACGCGTCCGGCTGTCGCTGCCGTCGGTCGGTCCGCGCCAGGCGATCACGTCGGTCGCGCACGCGCTGTCCGCGGCGAGAGGCGCGTCGCTCGACGCGGCGCTCGCCGCGGCCCGCGATGCGCTGGAGCGGGATCCGGACGTGCAAAGCATCGAGGCTCGATCCCGGGGACTCCTGGCGTTCGACCTGCGTGACGAGTGGTGGTGGCGGCTCGTCGAGTCGCTGCATGCGACGCGTTACCGAGCGGCGACGTCCGCGTCGGCCGGACGCGTGGACATCGTGGCCGACGCACCCCGGGGCGGGAGTCGCCGCGATCCCACGTTTGCCCGGGTCGAGCTGGTCGTGGCCGCGCTCGAGCGGGCATGGCGGTGGCGCGGCGCGGACGTCGACGTGAGCGTGGTGGAAGCGGACGGGGACGGCGGGCGGATCCGCGTGCGACGACCTCGGGGGGACTCGATGCGCCTGAGCGTGGGACCGGTGCGCGCCCGAGGTCTCGACCCGCGTCGGGCCGAGATCCGTCTGGCCATGCTGGCGCCGGCACCGGCGCAGCCGATCGCCGAGGCCGCCGTCGAGCGGCTTCTCGAAGCGGCCGCGACGGCGCGGCGACGGATCGCCGACTGGTCGACCCGCGTGGCGTACGCGACCCGCGGGCGCGATCCGCTGGACGCACCGTGCCCGTCGGCGGCCGACGTGGCCGCGCTGGGACCGACCGCGTGGGTGGCCGTGCGGGCCGCGCTGGGGACAGGGGAGGTGCTCGATCGGCTCGCCGACACCGGGGACGTCGGCGCGATCTGGCGCCACGTCTCCGGCGTGATCGCGGCCGGGCGCGCGTTCGAGCGCGAGGCCGGGCTCGTATCCGAGGAGCCCGGTGGGCATCGCGCCCGTCTCGCCGTCGCCGATCTCGTTCGGCGAGCAGCTCTGGTAGGATTTGACGTTGCCGGTGTCGAGGCACCGAGCCGACTCTGACGAGGTGGAGCTCATGAGCGTGCTGGTGGTTGGATCGGTGGCCCTGGACGACATCCGAACGCCGTCGGGGCATGCGCCCCGCGTGCTCGGCGGATCCGCGTCGTACTTCTCGCTGGCGGCACGCGTGTTCGCGCCCGTGCGCATCGTGGCGGTGGTGGGCGAGGACTTTCCCACCGAGCACCTGTCGATGCTCGCCGGTCGCGGCATCGACGTGACGGGAGTGGCCCGCGAGCCCGGCGAGAGCTTCTTCTGGGCCGGCTCGTACGACGCGGATCTGAAGCAGGCGACCACGCACGAGACGCGTCTCGGAGTGTTCGAGACGTTCGC
The DNA here is from genome assembly GCA_965224245.1 of Candidatus Eiseniibacteriota bacterium. GTDB lineage: Bacteria > Eisenbacteria > RBG-16-71-46 > CAZAMP01 > CAZAMP01 > CBDCYW01. The sequence continues at coordinate 1,381,194 of OZ245046.1, forward strand.
CCCGGTGCTCTCCGCCGACCAGCGGCGATCGCCGTACGTGTTCCTGGCCAACATCGATCCCGAGCTCCAGGCCTCGGTCCTGGATCAGGTCTCGGACGCGCGTCTGGTCGTCATGGACACGATGAACTTCTGGATCCAGGGCAAGCGTCCCGCCCTCGAGCGGGTCCTGCCACGCGTGGACGTCGTCCTCGTGAACGACGAGGAGCTGGCGCTCTTGACCGGTGACCACGACGTCATCCGGGCGTCGCGCACGTTTCTGGAGAGCGACTTCGCGCCGCGACGCGGCGTGGTGATCAAGAAGGGCGCGAACGGCGCGCTGCTTCGCACCCGAGACGATCTCTTCGCCATGCCCGCATTTCCCACCGAGTGCGTGGTGGACCCCACCGGCGCCGGCGACACCTTTGCCGGCGGCTTCGTGGGGCACGTGGCGGCCCGCGACGCCACCGATTCGGGGGTCCTTCGCGAGGCGACGGCGCGGGGCATCGCGATGGCCTCGTTCACGGTGGAGGCGTTCTCGACCGACCGTCTCGCGCGGGTCACGCCAGCCGAGCTGACGACCCGGCTCGACATGCTTCGCGACATGACGCGCATCGACGTCCCGTCCGGCGCGCGAGTGGGACGGTAGGGCCGGCGCCGGCGGACGCGCCGCTTGCGGGAACGCGACCCGAGTGGTATCCCTCGGCTCGGATACGCGCCGCGCGCGTCCACGGTGGCCGCGCGGGCTCGGTCCTCCGCTCCCGGCTCGGAGCTCGCCAGTGCCAGTGGACATCGGTGACGACGCGACCCGCCGACGGGTCGAAGACAGCCTCGCGCGCATCGACGGTGTCGAGCACGTTCGCATCGTCGCGTCCGGGTCCCAGATCACCGAGGTTCACGTCGTGGCCCGCGACGTCCGTCCGCCCAAGCAGGTCGCGCGCGACATCGTCTCGGCGCTCCGGGCCGTTCACGACGTCGACGTCGACCACCGCAAGGTGAGCGTGGCCACGTTCGGGCCGAAGGCGGGCCGCTCGGACCCGTCTCCGACCCGTGGGAAGCCCTTTGTCTCCGAAAATGGTAGAGGTAGGGGTCGTATTTGCTTGTCGTCGATCTCCTTACGTGATTCCAGGTCTGACGTCGACGTGGAGGTGGCGCTCGTTTGCGGCGGGCGAGAGGTCTCCGGTCGGGCCCGCGGGCCCGCGGGCGGAGATCGCATCGCGCGCCTGATGGCCTCGGCCACGGCCCGGGCCGTCGGGCATCTGCTCGACGCGCGCTATCGCGTGGACACCGACGACGTTCGCCTTGTATCGTTCGCCTCTCGGCGAGCGGTGCTGGTCACGGTGACGGTCGGGTGCAACCGCGAGCGGCGCGAGCTGCTGGGGAGCGCCTGGATCGACGACGACGTCGGCGGCGCCGCGGTGCATGCGACGCTGGACGCGGTCAACCGCGTCTTCGGTCGCCTGGATCGCCGGAAGACAACCGAATACGTGGTGGGGCCGTCGTCTCCCTGAGCGACGAACCAGCGTAGCGAGTAGCGTCCATAGCGTAGCGACTTTGCCCGGGAAGATCCCGTTCCTGTCTCCTTCCGGAGGTGGAGTCGTATGGCAGCACTCGTTGACCTCATCTTGACCATCCTGTCGCTGGGTGGTCGCGCTGGCTGGTAGAACGGTCGGCGTAAACAGGTGTAGCCGCCGGTCCCACCCGAGTTTCCGCCCCGACCCCACGAGAGCCCGATGGACTACAAGACCAGCGGCGTCGACATCGAGGCCGCGTCCTCGGCTCTGGACCGGGTCGGCGCACTCATTCGCCGGACGCACGGGGCCCACGTGGTCCGGTTGGAGTCCGGCTTCGCCGGCGCCTTCCGCCTGGGCGACACCGATCGCATCCTCCTGGCCTCGATCGACGGCGTCGGCACGAAGCTGATGATCGCCGTGCGTCTGGGGCGATACCGCTCGGTCGGCGGCGACCTGGTCCGCCACTGCGTCAACGACGTGCTCGTGCACGGGGGGCGCCCCCTGGTCTTCCTCGACTACGTGGGCACCGCGAGGCTCCGCGCCGAGTGGCTGGCCGAGGTGGTGGGCGGCATGGCCGATGCCTGTGGCGAGGTCGGCTGCGCCCTGATCGGCGGTGAGACGGCCGAGATGCCCGGGATCTACCACGGCGACGACTTCGATCTGGTCGGGGCCATCGTCGGCGAGGTGGACGCCGGGTCGCTGCTGGACGGCGGGCGGGTCCGGCCCGGCGACATGCTCCTGGGGCTGGCCTCGGACGGCCTGCACACCAACGGCTTCTCCCTGGCCCGCGAGGTCGTGCGCGAGCGGGCGGGCGACGATCTGGCGCGGCCGCTCCCGGGGAGCGAGACGAGCTGGGGGGACGCCCTCCTGGCCCCGCATCGGAGCTACTACCGGGCCCTGGCCCCGGAGATCGGGGGGGAGCGTGTCCATGCGCTGGCCCACGTCACCGGCGGGGGCATCGGCGGCAATCTGACCCGCGTGCTGCCCGAGGGCCTGGTGGCCGAGGTGGATCGGGCCTCGTGGCCGGTGCCCGAGGTCTTCGGGGCCATCGCGTCGCTCGGCGAGGTGTCCGAGCCCGAGATGTTCCGGGCGTTCAACATGGGGATCGGCTACGTGGTCGTGACCCCGTCCGAGGCCGCGCCGGCGCTCGAGGCCGACCTCCGGGAGCGGGGAGAGCGCGTGTTCCGGATCGGGCGCGTCCGCGCCGGCGACGCCCCGGGAGGCCACCGGGTGGACCTCGGCTGGGGTTGACACATCGGCCGGTTCGCTTCTACCATCCCGGACTTCGAAATGGCGCTTTGTTTGCGCGTGGGCGATTAGCTCAGCTGGTTAGAGTGCCTGCTTGACATGCAGGAGGTCACTGGTTCAAGTCCAGTATCGCCCACCAGAACGACAGTAGTTGGCACACAAGCGGAAGCCGCCCGGCTTCTCACCTCCAAGCGCGCGCGCCCCTCCGAGGGGCGTGGTCGACGTTTCGTGGGGTCGGTGCCGCACGATCGCCCTCGCTGCCCTGATCGGCGACGCGGGCCTCGTGCGACGGCGATCGGTCCCGGACCGGTCGTGGCACCGTCGGACGTTGCGGGCGGCACCGGATGTGCCGGCCCGTTTTTTTGTGTTCGCGCCGCCTCTCGGGGGGCGAACCGATCAGGAGGAGTCGACATACCGCGACCGAGACCGCGTGATCGCGGGCCCGAGAAGGCCCGCGAGCCCCGAGTGAACGATCGTATTCGGATCCCCCAGATCCGTCTCATCGGGGCCGATGGTGAGCAGATCGGACTGGTCAACACGCGCGACGCGTTGACGATGGCCCAGGAGCAGGGGCTCGACCTCGTCGAGGTCGCGCCCGGCGCCAAGCCGCCGGTCTGTCGCATCATGGACTACGGAAAGTTCAAATACGATCAGTCGAAGAAGGAGCGGAAGGCGCGACAGAACCAGCACACCGTGTCGCTCAAAGAGGTCAAGTTTCGCCCGCGCATCGACGACCACGACTACGAGTTCAAGGTCGCCAACGCGCGGAAGTTCCTCGAGGGCAAGGACAAGGTGAAGCTGACGATTCAGTTTCGGGGACGTGAGATGGCACACCGCGAGTTCGGACATCGCCTCCTGGATCGCGTCCTCGCGGATCTCGAAGACATCGCCCAGGTCGAGACGCCGCCTCGCAGCGAGGGGCGTTTCATACACATGGTCGTCGCGCCGAAGAAGACCCAGTAGCGCGATCGACCCGATGGAGAGGGACGGATGCCGAAGATGAAGACCCGCCGCGGCGCGATGAAGCGTCTGCGGCTCACGGCCAGCGGCCGGATCCGCCGCAACAAGGCCTCCGCGAGCCATCTGATGACGAGCAAGACCCGCAAGCAGAAGCGCCGCCTTCGCAAGTCGGTCATCGTGACGCCGGCCGACGAGCGGCGCATGCTCAAGCAGATGGGTCGCGCCTAGATCACCGTTCCGGCCGTGCCGGCGGTGACGCGCCATTCGTGAATCCGAAAACAGGGAGATAACCATGCCGCGAGCCAAGACCGTCGTACCGGGGCGCGCGCGTCGTAAGAAGGTCCTCAAGGCCATGCGCGGTGCGCGCGGCGGCCGGAGTCGGCTGTACCGGTCAGCCCGGGAGACGCTGTTCCGGGCCCTCGCGTACGCGTATCGCGATCGCAAGGCGCGCAAGCGCGAGTTCCGCAAGCTGTGGATCATGCGCATCAACGCCGCCGCCCGGATGAACGGGCTCAGCTACTCGACGATGATGCACGGGCTCAAGCTCGCCAACATCGATCTGGATCGAAAGGCGCTCGCGCATCTCGCCATGCACGACGCCGACGGCTTCTCGAAGGTCGCCGACGCCGCCAAGTCGGCGCTGCCGGTGGGGGCGCCGGAGGCATGACGCACGATCCGGCCGCGCTCGAGTCCGAGGCGTTCGCCGCCATCGCCGATGCGACGGACGACGACGCGCTCGACGCGGTCCGTGTCGCTTACCTCGGTCGCAAGGGCAAGCTGACGTCGATCCTGCGCACCCTGGGGACGCTCGATCCCCAGGAGCGCGCACGTGTGGGGCAGAGCGCGAACGTCCTCAAGCGCAAGATCAACGACGCGCTCGACGAGCGCCGTCACGCGCTGTCGGCGGCTCGCACCGACGCCGCTCCGGCGATCGACGTGACGCTGCCCGGTCGTCCCCTTCACGTCGGCGGCCGCCACGTGCTGTCGGCGCTGCTCGACGAGATGGTGGAGATCTTCCACGGCATGGGCTTCTCGGTCGCCCTGGGACCGGACGTCGAGGACGACTACCACAACTTCGAGGCGCTGAACATTCCGCCCGGGCATCCGGCCCGCGACATGCATGACACGTTCTTCGTCGACGACACGACCGTCCTGCGCACGCACACCTCACCGGTCCAGATTCGCGTCATGGAGTCGACGCCACCGCCGATCCGGATGATCTTCCCGGGACGCGTCTACCGGAACGAGGCGCTCGACGCGACCCACGCCGCCGAGTTCAATCAGGTCGAGATCCTCTACGTGGATCACGGCGTCACCTTCCGCGATCTCAAGGGCAGCCTCGAGACGTTCGTTCACGAGCTCCTGGGGCACGACGTGAAGACGCGGTTCCGGCCGTCGTACTTCCCGTTCACCGAGCCCAGCGCCGAGCTCGACATCTACTGGACCGCGGGCAAGCGACCGGACTGGGTGGAGGTGCTCGGCTGCGGCATGGTGCATCCCCGTGTCTTCGAGTACGTCGGATACGATCCCGAGCGGGTCTCGGGGTACGCCGCCGGCATCGGTCTCGAGCGCATCGCGATGCTCCGGCACGGGATCCCCGACATCCGGTACTTCACCGACAACGACGTGCGATTCCTGTCCCAGTTCTAGGCGCGTGCCGCTCGCGCGTGCCCGGACGGGATTCTCGGGACGTCCAGGGGCCTTCTTCCGGAGTGGAGTCCGATGAAGCTGTCTCTCAACTGGCTCGGCGACTGGGTGGACCCCGACGGTGACGTCGACGCGATCGCCGGGCGACTCACCACGATCGGCCTGACCGTGGACGGCGTCGACGACGTCGGGCGCTCGGTGGCCGACGTCGTGGTCGGACGCATCCTCGACGTCACGCGTCACCCGAACGCCGACCGGCTGTCGCTGTGCCGGGTCGACGCAGGGGGCGAGGAGCCCGTGAGCGTCGTCTGCGGTGCGCCGAACGTGACCGCCGGCGAGCGCTATCCCTTCGCGCCGGTCGGCGCCACGCTACCCGGCGGGCTCACGCTGAAGAAGGTCAAGATCCGGGGTGAGACGTCCATGGGCATGCTCTGCTCCGCGAGCGAGCTCGGTCTCTCGACCGATCACTCGGGCCTGATGACGCTCGACACCGACGCGGCGCCCGGATCGCCGCTGGCCGACGCGCTCGGCCTCGACGACGCGGTGCTGGATCTCGACGTGCCGTACAACCGTCCGGACTGGCTCTCGGTACGCGGCGTCGCGCGGGAGCTGGCGGCCGCCACCCGGACGTCCGTGCGCGGTCCGGTGCCATCGCCGGCCGAGACCGGTCCGCCGGCGGCCGAGTCGGTCCGGGTGACCCTCGTGGACCCGGTCGGCTGTCCACTCTACGGGGCGCGGATCGTACGCGGGGTCAGGATCGGTCCATCTCCGGCGTGGCTCGTGCGCCGGCTCGAGGCGATCGGCCAGCGCTCGATCAACAACGTGGTCGACGTGACCAACTACGTCCTTCACACGTACGGCCAGCCGATCCACGCGTTCGATCTCGGCCACGTGCGCGGAGCGGAGATCCGTGTCCGGCGCTCGGAGCCGGGCGAGCGCCTGACGACCCTGGACGGGGTCGATCGTGCGCTCCCCGCGGGCACCCTCGTGATCGCCGACGCCGAGGGCGCGGTGGCCCTGGCCGGGATCATGGGCGGAGCCGACTCCGAGGTGACCGAGGACACGACGTCCATCCTCATCGAGAGCGCCCTCTTCGACGCGGAGGCCGTCCGTGACGGCGCGCGCGGGCTGTCGATGGAGACCGAGGCGTCCATGCGGTTCTCGCGCGGCGTCGATCCCGCCGCCGTGCTGACGGCGCTGGATCACACGGCTCAGTGGATCGTCGAGACCGGCGGAGGCGAGGTGTCGAGCGGACGGGTCGTGGCCGGAGCGCCGCCGGTAGCCGATCGCACGGTGCCGCTTCGCGAGGCGCGCGTGGCGGAGATCCTGGGCCAACCCGTTCCGCGCGACGAGATCGAGTCGATCCTGACCCGCCTGGGGTTCACGCCCGCGGTCGAGGGCGGCGACACGGCCGTCTGGCGCTGCCGGGTCCCGAGCTGGCGGACCGACGTCACCCGCGAGATCGATCTGATCGAGGAGGTGGCGCGCTTTCACGGCTACGATCGGTTCGAGGCCCGACAGTTCAACGCCGGCGCGGTGTCCGCGGTGCGATCGCCGCTGGACCGGCTTCTCGACGCCTCCGCCCGTGCCTTCGTCGGGCTCGGGTTCCGCGAGGTGCAGACGTTCGGCCTGATGTCCGAGGCGCGAGCGGTCGAGACGCAGCGCTGGTCGCTCGCGCGAGGCGACACGATCGTGCTGCGCAACGCGAAGAGCCGCGAGACGAACGCGTTGCGCGGATCGGTGGCGCCCGGTCATCTCGAGGTGGTGCGACACAACGTCAACCGCGGGGTCACGAGCCTTCGCCTGTTCGAGCACGGCAAGGTGTTCTGGAGCCTGGGGAGCGAGCGCGGTCGCCACGGCACCGGCTACGACGAGGCATGGGAGTGCGCGGGCGTCGTCGTGGGACCGTGGGAGGAGGCCAGCTGGGGACGGCCGGCACAGCCGATTGACCTCTTCGCACTGAAGGGGCTCCTGGACGCCTGGTGCCGTGCGATGCGCTTTCCCGCACCCCGGTACGCCCCGTCGACCGAGGCGGTCGGACCGCTGGCCCGCGCCGACGCGGTCTCGATCGAGATCGACGGGGAGCGGTGGGGATGGGCGGGCCGGGTCCATCCCGACGTGGCTCTGCGCGCCGACGTCCCCGCCGATACGTGGCTTTTCTCGATTGACTTCGAGCGGGGATTGACATTGAATCAGGTAACTCCTTGTTACCGAGAGGCTTCTCGGTTTCCCGCCGTGAAGCGGGATTTGGCCTTCGTGGTACCCAAGACCGCCGCTCACGCCGACGTCGAGGCCGCGATCACGGCCGCGGGGCGGGGAATGGTGTCGTCGGTGCGCCTCTTCGACGTGTACGAGGGGGAGCCGGTGCCCGAGGGCTCGCGCAGCCTCGCGTACGCTCTGGAGTTTCAGTCGACCGAGCGAAGTCTGACCAGCGCCGACGTGGATGCCGTGGCCGACGCCATCGTGGCCGCGCTGGCGCGGGACTTCCACGCCGTTCTCAGGGACACCTGACGACCCTGTCGCGCTGCTCGCGGGATGAGGAGCCTCGTACGCGATGATTGCCGAACTGGACAGACTCTCCGAAAAGGTTGAACTGGCGCGGGAAACCATTGTAAAACTGCGCTCAGACAATGACAGGCTCACGTCGGAGTGCGAGAGCCTCCGCCAGGAGCTGGCGAGGTTCCGCGCGGTCGGCGAGACGCCCGAGAAGCTCGAAGCGCTGTTCGAGGGCGTCGACTCCGCGTCGCAAGAGCGCGACGAGCTGAGGCGCGAACGCGACGAGGTCGTGAAGCGCATTCACGGCATCCTGGAAAAGGTGGAGGCGCTCGAAGACGTGAGCTGACGCCCGGGCCATGGTAGGGTGGCCGGGGTCGTCGTCTCGACCGGCGCTCCTGGACGCGATCTCGAGCCGTGGGATGATCGATGGGTACTACGCAAACCACGCGCGTGTCGATACTGGGTTCCGAGTACACCCTCAAGGGAACGAGTGATCCGGAGACGATCACCGAGGTCGCGCGCTTCGTCGATGCGAAGCTCCGCCAGGCTCGGGCTCGCTCCGATCAACCCAACGACATCGCGAGAGTGGCGATACTGACCTCGTTGAACATCGCCTACGAGCTCTTCGAAACCCGCGCGGATGCCCTGCATACGCGCGAGCAGATCGAAGCGAACGCGAGGCAACTGGTCGAACGGCTCGACGCGTGCATGCGCGACGCGCCGGCCCACGACGCCGCGACGAACGGATCGCTGTCCGAGACCGCTCGATAGACGTCCGCGACGCGTGGGCCCCTGGCCCGCGTGCACGGTCGTCGGCTGACACTTTCCCTGCCTAGCCCGTGGGGATTCGTCGGTGAACTTGAGCCAATGCCTTACTCATGGGGGCTGTGACACTCGATGACGCGGGACCCGGTGCACGCTTGCCGGGGGCGCAATGTCGAGTATTCGGCGCCCACTTCGTGAGAAAGGCTCAAGCTCGCCACGGGTCCAACGGCATGGTGGGGATTTTTTCGTTCCGGACCGCGGGGCACGCGCCGCGGGCGCCGGAGGGGGCGGGACGAAAGGACACGCGACCCGATGAACATCCACATCGGTCTGATGGTGGCCATCGCGCTGGGATCCGCCCTCGTGGGCCTCGGCGCCGGCCTGGCGTTCGCTCAGAGTCGCGAGCGTGCCAAGGTCCGTGAAGGCCGGAGCCGGGCCGCGAGCATCGTGGCCGACGCCCAGCGCGAGGCCGAGGCCGCGATCAAGGCCGCCAAGCTCGAGGCCCGCGAGGAGTGGCATCGACGCAAGGAGGCGTTCGATCGCGAGACGGCCGACGCCCGCAAGGAGACGCAGCGGCTGGACCGCCTGGTCGCGGACCGCGAGCAGAGCATCAACCGTCGCTCGGACTCCCTCGACCGTCGCGAGCAGGATCTCCAGGAGAGCGAGAAGAAGCTCCACGAGCGCTCTCGTGAGCTGGAGTCGCTGCGCCAGGAGCACAAGGCGCAGATCGAGGAAGAGATGCTCGTCCTCGAACGCCTCGGCGGGCTGTCCGCGGTCGAAGCCCGCGCCGAGCTGACCAAGCGCATGGAGGACGAGGCGCGCCTCGACGTCGCCCGCAAGGTCAACGAGATCAAGCAGAACGCGGTCCGGAGCGCCGAGCGCGAGGCGCAGAAGATCATCTCGATGGCGATCTCCCGCCTGGCGTCCGACGTCTCGTCCGAGATCACGGTCAGCGTGGTCACGCTTCCCAACGACGAGATGAAGGGACGGATCATCGGGCGCGAGGGACGCAACATCCGCGCGTTCGAGAACCTCACCGGCATCGACGTCATCATCGACGACACGCCCGAGGCCGTCGTGCTCTCCTGCTTCGATCCGGTCCGTCGCGAGATCGGTCGTCTGGCCCTCGAGCGCCTGATCACCGACGGCCGCATTCACCCGACGCGCATCGAGGAGGTCGTCGAGAAGGCCGAGAAGGAGATCGCCAAGAAGATCCGCGAGTCGGCCGAGCAGGCCTGCCTGGATCTCGGGATCTCCGGGGTTCACGACGAGGTCATCAAGACCCTGGGACGGCTCCGCTATCGCACGTCCTACGGCCAGCAGATCTTGAATCACTCCAAGGACGTGGCCTACCTCTGCGGGATGATGGCCGCCGAGCTGGGACTGGACATCGGCGTCGCGCGACGCGCGGGTCTGTTCCACGACATCGGGAAGGCCGTCGACCACGAGGTCGAAGGCCCGCACGCCGAGATCGGCGAGAATCTCCTGCGCCGCTTCGGGGAGTCCGAGATCATCTGCCGCGCGGTGGGGGCGCACCACGACAACGCCGAGACGATGCCGTCGCTGTATCCGGTGCTCGTCCAGGCCGCCGACGCCGTGAGCGGTGCACGTCCGGGCGCACGTCGCGAGACGCTCTCGACCTACGTCAAGCGGCTCGAGAAGCTCGAGGGCATCGCTCGCCAGTTCCCTCAGGTCTCGCAGGCCTACGCGATCCAGGCTGGCCGCGAGATCCGGGTGATGGTCGACAGCGAGAAGTCCGACGACGCCAGCGCCGCGCAGCTGTCGATGGAGGTCGCGCGGAAGATCGAGAGCGAGATGGAGTATCCCGGCACGATCAAGGTCGTGGTCATCCGCGAGATGCGCTCGGTTGAGTACGCCAAGTAGCGCGGGGGAGCCCGCCGCGTCGGAGTGCCTGCTGTTCGTGGCGGACGTGGTGGGGCGACCGGGCCGCAGGGCCTTGACCACGTGGCTTCCCGCGCTGCGTCGCGAGTACGACGTCTCGTTCTGCATCGTCAACGGCGAGAACGCCGCGGACGGCGCCGGCATGACCAAGCCCATCGTGGCCAGCTTCTTCGAGTGTGGAGCCGACGTCGTGACCTCGGGGAATCACGTGTTCGGCAACAAGGACATCTTCCGCGTCATCGACGACGAGACGCGACTGCTGCGACCGTTGAACATGGCCGCCGGCGTGCCCGGACGAGGCGCCGGCGTGTTTCGCACGTCGCGGGGGACACCCGTCCTCGTCATGAACGCGCTCGGACGCGTGTTCATGGACCCGGCGGAGTGCCCGTTCCGCGCGGTCGACGCCACGCTCGAGACCGACGGCCTCGGCGCCGGAGACGGGGCGCCGAGCGTCCGCCTGCTGGACTTCCACGCCGAGGCCACGTCCGAGACGATCGCGATGTCGTGGCATCTGGATGGCCGGGTGACGGCCGTCATCGGCACGCACACCCACGTTCCGACCGCGGACGAGCGCGTGTCCGAGCGCGGCACCGCCGCGATCACCGATGCCGGGATGACCGGACCCCATCGCTCCGTCATCGGCATGAAGACCGACGCCGTCCTCCGGCGCATGGTGCGCGGGCTGCCCACCCGCTTCTCCACCGCGACCGGCGACGTGAGGTTGAACGGCGTGCTGATCTGGATCGACCCCGACAGCGGCAAGGCGACGCGGATCGAGCGCGTCGAGCGCCGTCAGGAGGACGCATGACCCGCCTCTTGGATGGAAAGGCCACCGCGAAGGTGGTCCGGGCCGAGGTCGCCGACCGCGTGGCCGCGCTCGCGGCGCGCGACGTGACGGTCGGGCTGGCCCTCGTGCGCGTGGGCGACGACCCCGCGTCGGAGAGCTACGTGAGGGGCAAGGCTCGCCTCTGCAAGCGCGTGGGCATCCGGTCCGAGCTCCACGAGCTGCCCGCCGACGTGGGCGAGCCGGCGCTGGGGAGGCTCCTCTCCGAGCTGAACGCCCGCGACGACGTGCACGGCGTCCTTCTCCAGATGCCGCTCCCTCGGGGCTACGACGAGAGCGCCTTCCTGGACGCCGTGAGGCCGGAGAAGGACGTGGACGGATTCCATCCCATCAACGTGGGACGCGCCGCACAGGGGCTGCCGGCGTTCGTTCCCTGCACGCCGCTGGGGATCCAGCGCCTCCTCACCCATCACGACGTTCCGATCGAGGGCCACCACGTCGTCGTCGTCGGCCGGAGCAACCTCGTCGGACGGCCCGTGGCCACGCTCCTCAGCCAGCGTACGGCGGCGGGGAACGCCAGCGTGACGCTGTGTCACTCCCGGAGCCGCGATCTGGCCGCGCTGACGCGATCGGCCGACATCTTGATCGCAGCCGCCGGTCAGCGCGAGCTGATCACGGCCGACATGGTGGCCGAGGGGGCCGTCGTGGTGGACGTCGGGATCCACCGCGTCGAGGTCGACGGCGCCGCGCGTCTGGTCGGTGACGTCCGGTTCGACGAGGTCGCACCGAGGACGTCGGCGATCTCGCCGGTGCCCGGCGGCGTCGGCCCGATGACAGTCGTCATGCTGGTCGCGAACACCGTGTCCGCCGCCGAGCGAGCCCACCCGCCGCGGTCATGAGAGTGAACGTCCTGCCCGATCGCGATCCCGAACGTCGCGAGCCGCGCGTCTACGGCGTGAGCGAGCTGAACGCGCTCGCCGCCGAGGCGCTGCGACGCACGCTGGGCTGGGTGCACGTCGTCGGCGAGATCTCGAAGTGGACGGTGCACCGATCGGGTCATGCGTACGTCACGCTGAAGGACGAACGCGGCGTCCTTGACGCGGTGGTCTGGGCGTCCCGCCTGCGAACCCTCCGCGTGCAGCCCTCCGTCGGGGACCGGATCGTGGCCGTGGGGCGTCTGACCGTGTACTCCGAGCAGGGCCGCTACCAGCTGATGGTCGAGCGGGTGAGGCCCGCGGGCGCGGGAGCGCTACAGGAGGCGCACGAGCGGCTGAAGGCCAGGCTCACCGCCGAGGGGCTCTTCGCGCCCGAGCGCAAGCGCCCGCTGCCGCGCTACCCGCGCGTGGTCGGGGTGGTCACGTCGGCCGACGGGGCGGCCTTCGGTGACGTCGTGCGCGTGATCGGCGAACGATGGCCCGGCACCGAGATCCTCCTCACACCCGTTCGCGTGCAGGGTCCCGACGCGCCTCGCGACATCGTGAACGCCATCGGCGTCCAGATCCGTCACGGACGTGCCGAGGTGCTGATCGTGGGCCGGGGCGGCGGGTCGCTCGAGGACCTCTTCTCGTTCAACGACGAGCGCGTCGTGCGCGCGATCGCGACCTGCCCGCTGCCGGTCGTCTCGGCCGTGGGGCACGAGACCGACGTGACGCTCGCCGACTTCGCCGCCGACGCCCGCGCGGCCACGCCGTCCCAGGCCGCCGAGCGCGTCGTGGCCGATCGGGCCGAGGTGGTGCTCGCGGTGCTCGGTCTCCGGGAGCGCCTCCTCGGCGGCGTCCAGCGGCGGCTCACGGAGGCCCACCGCACGATCCGCGAGATGCGACGGCACCGGGGGCTGGATCGCCCCCAGACCGCGGTCGAGCACCTGACCCAGCGGGTGGATCGGCTCGGCGAACGGCTGACGCACGCCGTCGAGTCGGACCTGGCCGATCGGCGCGCCGGCGGGCGCCGCCTGGGACGCGCGCTCGGGGACCTGCTCGCAAGCCGCCTCGTGAGCTCCCGACGCGACGTCGTCGAGTGCCGCGCGCGCCTCGTCCGCCGAGCGGAGCGGCTCGGAATCGAACGGCGTCCGAGGGTGGCCGAGCTGTCGGGGATGCTCACGTCGCTCGATCCGACGCGAGTCCTCGCACGAGGCTACGCGCTTTGCGCGACCGAGGATGGTACTCTCGTCACCGATGGATCGGTGCTCGCGCCGGAGGACCGCATCACGCTACGTTTTCACCGAGGGGGCGCACAGGCGGACGTCCTCCACGCATGGGGCGACACGCCGCCCAGACCAGGAACCGGCACGACATGACGCAATCGACCGATCCCACGCCCGATCCCGACGCTCCGACGTTCGAGGCCGCACTGGCCGAGCTCGAGTCCATCGTGGGCGGACTCGAGCGCGGCGAGCTCACGCTCGACGAGTCCGTACGTGCCTTCGAGCGCGGGACGGGTCTGCTGCGAATCCTGACCGCACGGCTGGACGATGCCGAGCGGCGCGTCCGCGAGCTCGTCGAAGGGCCCGATGGAATCACCGAGACCCCGGCGGACGGTGGGCCCCGATCGTGAAGCTCGACGTCACCTCGCTGCCGGCCGCGCTCGCCGACGTGAACGCGATGATCGCCGACGCGATCGCCCAGGAGATCCGTCAGTCCGATCTCGGGCACGAGCATCTCCGGGAGGCCGCGTTCGCGTATCTGGAGCGGGGAGGCAAGCGCCTCCGACCGCTGGTCACCGTGCTGGCCACCGGCGCCGCCGGGGGAGACCCCGATCGCGTCCGATCGGCCGCGCTGGCCGTCGAGGTGTTCCACACCTGGACGCTCATCCACGACGACATGATCGACAACGACGCACGGCGGCGGGGCGGCCCCACCGTCCACGTGGCCTTCCGCGATCGTCTGAGGCACGACTTTCCCTCCGCCGCCCACCGCGCCGACATCTACGGCAACGCGCTGGCCATCCTGGCCGGCGACTACATGCAGGGCCTGGCCGTGCGTCTGATCCTGGACGGAACCGAGCGCGACGGCGTGCCTCCGGAGACGGCGCGCCAGGCGGCTCGGTTCATGCAAACCGACCTCCTGCGAGATCTGGTCGAAGGCGAGATGTGGGACGTCGGCTTCAGCTTTCGCCCGGTGCTCGACGTCTCGGAAGAGGCGCTGCTCGAGATGTACCGTCAGAAGAGCGCCGCGCTTCTATCCTACTGCGCCCGCGTGGGCGGCATGTACGCGACCGGCGGATCCAACGACGACACCGTGGCCGCGCATCTGGCCGATTTCGCCGAGCAGTGCGGCGTGGCGTTTCAGATCCGCGACGACGTGCTCGGCGTGGTGGGAGACGCCGAGCGGCTGGGCAAGCCCGTCGGATCGGACGTCCGCGAGGGCAAGCGCACTGTGATCCTGCGCCGTGCCTACGAGGCCGCCACCGAGGCCGAACGGGCCCACCTGGACGCCGTCGTCGGGAACCGCTCGGCTGACCACGACCAGGTGGCCGGTGTCGTCGAGATTCTCCGGGAGCGCGGAGGACTCCAGCACGCGGACGCGATCGCCGATCGATATGTCGAGACCGCGCTGACCCGCCTGCAGGCGGTCGAGCCATCGGCGTATCGGGACCGGCTCGAGGACTGGGCGCGACACCTGATCACACGGGACGTCTGATGGCGCCCGAGCGCGTCGAGGCGAGAGAACCGACATGACGTTGCCCGAGAGCCCACTCGTGGCCGCGGCGGCCAGCGCCACGCTGATCCAGCTGTCGAAGTTCGTGTCCGATGCGCTCATCCATCGCCGGGTGAACTTCCAGCGGCTCGTCCAGACCGGCGGCATGCCGTCCTCGCACGCCGGGTCGGTGTCCACGCTGTCCGCGGCCACCGGCCTGGCCCGGGGGTTCTCGTCGATGGAGTTTCAGATCGCGTGCTTCTTCAGCGTCATCATCGTCTACGACGCGGCGGGGCTGCGACGGGCGGCGGGCAAGCAGGCCGAGGTGCTGAACCGGCTCGTGGACCGCATGCAGCGCGAGCATCGGCTGATTCTGCGGGGTGAGAGACCCCTGGCCGAGCTGCTCGGCCACACGCCATTCGAGGTGTTCGTGGGCATCGTCTTCGGCATCGTGTTCGCCCGCGCGTGGTGGGCGTTCGTGCCGTGATGGGCCCGCCCGCCGGGTTTGCCAGATCGGGCGCCGGTAGCGTAGCATCGCCGGATCGACCCGAAGGCCCGAGTCGCGTTCCAGGGGAACTGTTGGAAACGGCCACCGAGAACCAGAAAGACAGCCATCGACGCAAGGTCCTCTCGCGCGTGGGCGTATACGTGAATCTGGACAAGGAGGCCGCGTGCGGTGCCGTGGGTGCGCTCTGCGACTGGCTGGGCGATCGCGGGATCGACACGATGCTCCTGAAGGAGCACACGCGCGTTCTCGGCAAGCGCGGCGGGGTCACGCGCGATTCCTTCTACCGGAAGCCGCAGCTCATCATCAGCCTCGGGGGCGACGGCACGTTTCTGCACGTGGCGCGCCAGATCCCCCGCTGTCGCCCCGCGCTCCTGGGGGTGAACTTCGGCCGGCTGGGCTTCCTGACCGCGGTCGAGGCCACCGAGCTGTTGCCGTTCCTGGAGCGGACGCTCCGGAGCGAGCTGCCGGTGGAGCACCGTCTGCGGCTGGCCACCGCCGTCAGCCCGTGGGACTCGCCGCCGCCGGCCCTCAACGACGTGGTCATCCAGTCCGCCGAGGGGGTGCGGGTGCTGGGGTTCCGCGTCCGCGTGGGCGAGCGGGTGATCGGGGTGTTCCGCGCGGACGGGATCATCGTGGCCAGCCCGACCGGATCCACCGCCTACACGCTGTCGGTGGGCGGGCCGGTGGTGCACCCGGGGGTCGAGGCGATGCTGATCGCGTTGATCAGCCCTCACACGCTCTCGGCCCGGCCGCTGGTGGTGGGCGCCAACGAGACGATCACCGTCGACGTCCTCAGCGACAGCCCGATCCGCGTGACGATCGACGGCCAGGAGTCGCGTCAGGTACCGGGCAACGAGTCGGTGCGCATTCACCGCGCGTCGGGCGACGTGGCGGTCGTGGTGGATCCCCAGCGCCCGTTCATCGACCGGATGCGCGAGAAGCTCGCGTGGGGCGGAAAGCCGATCCTCTGACATGCTCACCCGACTCTCGGTGAAGAACCTGGCGGTCGTCGCCGACGCGGTCCTCGATTTCGCTCCCGGCCTGACCGTGGTCACCGGCGAGACCGGCGCAGGCAAGTCGCTCCTGATCGGCGCGCTGAGCCTGGCGGTCGGCGCGCGCGCGTCCTCCGAGCGCGTACGCGACGGCGGGGCCGCCGCGCGCGTGGAGGCGGTGTTCGAGCCCGACGACCCGGATCGGGTGAACCGTCTCCTGTCCGACCTCGGACTCGAGCCGCTCGAGGACGGGCTGGTCATCCTCCGGCGCGAGATCGGCGCCGACGGTCGGAGCCGCGCCTTCGCCGGCGACTCGCAGGTGCTGGTGTCCACGTTGCGCACGCTGGGGGATGCGCTGGTGGATCTCCACGGCCAGGGTGAGGGCCAGGCCCTCCTGCGACCGGCGGCCCAGCGCCACGCCCTCGATGCGCTCGGCGGATCGCGGGCCGAGGTGCACGCGCTCGGCGCCGCGCTCGACGCCGCCGAGGCCGTCGAGCGGGACATCGAGGCGCGGGCCCAGCGGCACGCGGAGATCGCACGCCAGCGCGAGTTCTTCGAGCATCAGCTGAACGAGATCGACGGCGCGCGGCTCTCCGCCGACGAGGAGGACGAGCTCCTGCGCGAGCGAACGCGGATGCGCGCGGCGTCGCGGCTGGCGGAGCTGCGCGAGACGGTCGCGCGAGAGCTCGACGACGACGAGCACGGCGCCATCGGCGCGGTCGCTCGCGCGGGCGATGGGGTCGGAGAGCTGGCCCGGATCGACGACACCTTCGCGCCGCTGGCCGAGATGCTGGAGACGGCGCGGCTCGAGATCGAGGAGGTGGCCCGCTCGATCGACACCGGCCTCGCCGACCTGGAGTTCAGCCCTGAGCGCCGGGACGAGGTCGAGGCACGACTCGATCGCATCGCCGCGTTGAAGCGCAAGTACCGGCCGAGCATCCCCGCGGTGCTGGAGTACGCCGAGGAGCTGCGCGCGGTGCTGGCCGGCGACGAGGCCGGCACCGTCGAGCTGGCCGACCTCGAGCGCCGGCGCGACGAGCACCGGCGGGCCGCGGCGGAGCTGGCCGATCGGGTCGGCGAGACACGTGTCCGGGCCGCGGCGGAGCTGGCCCACGCGGTCACCGGCGCGCTGCCCGAGCTCGGGATGGAGGGTGCGCGCTTCGACGTCGCGCTGGACGTCCAGGCCGACCCCGACAGCTGGTACCTGCGCGGCGGGGCCGGAGTAGGGCTGACGCGCTCGGGCGCCGAACGGGTCACGTTCCGTCTGGCCGCCAATCCGGGGGCGCCGCTCCGGCCGCTCGCCACCGTCGCGTCGGGCGGGGAGCTCTCACGCGTGATGCTGGCGCTCAAGGAGAAGCTGGCCGAGGCGCACCCGGTCGACGTGATGGTGTTCGACGAGGTCGACTCGGGAATCGGTGGAGGAACGGCCCACGCCGTCGGGGATCGACTGCGTGCCCTGTCGGGCACCCGCCAGGTGATCGCGATCACCCATCTGCCCGCGGTGGCGTGTACGGGCGACACGCACTACCGGATCGACAAGCGCACCGACGGGCACACGACCGAGGTCACGGTGAGCGCCCTCGCGGGCCGGGACCGCGTGGGCGAGATCGCCCGCATGCTCTCGGGCGCCGAGGACGACCGAACGGCGCGCCGCCACGCGCGTGAGCTCCTCGAGGCGCGCACCGGACGGGCGGCCACGTGACGGCGCCGGGCCGCACGGGCGGACTCTCGCTCGACTTCGACGGCTTCCGGCGCCTCGCCGGCGAGGGCACGATCGTGCCCATCTACGCCGAGCTGCTGGTCGACCGTGACACGCCGGTGTCGGCGTTCCTGAAGATCGGACGCGGCCCGAACACGTTTCTCCTCGAGTCGATGGAGGGGGGCGAGAAGTGGGGCCGCTACTCGATCATCGGTGGAGAGGCCCGGAGCGTGTTCACGCTGGAGGGCGGCGTCCAGAGGCTCGTGCGCGCCGACGGCGTAAAGATCGCGCGTCGGACCGAGGGACCGCCGCTGGCGCTTCTGTCCGAGACGATCGCCGCGGATCGATCGGCGTCGGTGCCCGGTCTTCCACGGTTCTCCGGGGGCGCGATCGGATATGGCGCGTACGATCTCGTGCGACACTTCGAGCGACTCGGGGACCCTCCGCCGGACGATCTGGGTCTGCCCACGGCCGCGTTCGTGTTCTTCGACTCGCTGGTGATCTTCGACAATCTCCGCCACACGGTGAAGATCGTGGCCAACGCACGCATTCGCGACGACCTGAAGGGCGCCTATCGCGAGGCCGTCGAGACGATCGATCGCCTCCGCTCGCGTCTCGCCGCACCGACCCCGATCGCGCCGGCCCCGGTTCGCGCACGCACCGTGGAGTTCGAGAGCGCGATGGGGCGCGAGCGCTACCTGCGCTCGGTGGACGTGATCCGCGACTACATCCGCGCCGGGGACGTGTTCCAGACCGTGCTCGCGCACCGTCTCTCGGCGCCCACCGAGGTGGATCCGTTCGACGCGTACCGCGCGCTCCGCGTGCTCAACCCGTCCCCGTACATGTTCTTCCTGGACTTCGGGGAGTTTCAGCTCGCGGGTGCCTCTCCCGAGGTGCTCGTGCGCGTGGAGGATCGCGTGGCCGAGGTGCGACCGATCGCGGGCACGCGTCCCCGGGGACGCACACCCTCCGAGGATCGCGCGCTGGAGGCCGATCTCCTGGCCGACGACAAGGAGCGCTCGGAGCACGTGATGCTCGTGGATCTCGGACGAAACGACCTCGGCCGCGCCTGCCTCTACGACACCGTGGAGACCGGCGAGTTCATGGTCGTCGAACGGTACTCGCACGTGATGCACATCGTCTCGAACGTGACCGGGACGCTCCGGCCCGACGCGAGCACGGTGGACGTGCTCGCGGCGTGCTTCCCCGCCGGTACGCTCTCGGGGGCGCCGAAGGTCCGCGCGATGGAGATCATCGACGAGCTGGAGACCGCGCGGCGCGGCATCTACGGGGGCGCCGTCGGCTACCTCGACACCCACGGCAACATGGACACGTGCATCGCCATCCGGACGATCCTGTTCAAGGACGGCGTGGCGCACGTGGGGGCCGGCGCCGGAATCGTGGCCGATTCGCAGCCCGAGCGCGAGTGGGAGGAGACGATGGCAAAGAGCCGGAGTGCCACCGAGGCCGTCCGGCTGGCCGAGCGGGGCCTCGACCTGGGAGGCGGCGCGTGATCCTCGTCATCGACAACTACGATTCGTTCACGTGGAACCTCGTGCAGTACCTCGGCGAGCTGGGGGCGGAGCCGACGGTGGCCCGGAACGATGCGGTCACCGTGGACGAGGTCTTCGCGAGGGCCCCGAGCGGCATCGTGATCAGCCCCGGGCCCAAGACGCCGGCCGACACGGGCATCTGCAACGACGTGATCCGCCGCGCCGCGGGCGCCGTGCCGCTTCTGGGGGTGTGTCTCGGGCACCAGTGCATCGGTCACGTGTACGGTGGCGAGATCGTGCACGCCGATCGCCTGATGCACGGCAAGACCTCGCCGATCGAGCACGCCGGCACCGGCATCTTCGAGGGACTTCCGAGCCCGTTCACGGCCACGCGCTACCACTCGCTCCTGGTGCGCCGGGAGAGCTTCCCGGAGGATGCGCTCGAGGTCCTGGCCTGGACCGCCGAGGGAGAGATCATGGGTCTCCGGCATCGCGAGCACGAGCTCTGGGGCGTGCAGTTTCATCCCGAGTCGATCCTGACCGAGGGGGGCAAGCCGCTCCTGGCCAACTTCCTCCGGCGCTGCGGACTCGAGCCCCACCCGGGGGGGGTGTCGTGAGCGCGCTTCAGGTGGCGGTATCGGCCGTCGTGGAGGGTCGCGACCTGTCGCGCGCCGAGGCACGCGATGCGATGCGGGAGATCATGTCCGGTCAGGCGCCCGAGCCGTTGATCGGCGCGTATCTCGTGGCGCTTCGCATGAAGGGCGAGACCGTCGACGAGATCGCCGGCAGCGCGGAGACCATGCGCGAGCTGGTCCATCGCATCGAAACCCCCGAGGGCGACGTCGTCGACACCTGCGGCACCGGCGGGGACGGGCTCCACACGCTGAACGTCTCGACCGGAGCGGCGCTGGTCGCGGCCGCCGCGGGGGCGGTGGTCGCGAAGCACGGCAATCGCGCCGTCTCGTCCCGGTCGGGCTCGGCGGACGTGCTCGAGCACCTCGGCGTGAACGTGTCGGCGTCCCCCGAGACGGTCGCCGCGTGCATCCGCGAGGTCGGGGTGGGGTTTCTGTTCGCGCCGAGCCTGCATCCGGCGATCAAGCACGCGATGCCGTCCAGGCGGGCGCTCGGCATTCGCACGGTGTTCAACCTCCTCGGTCCGATGACGAACCCCGCCGGCGCGAACCGTCAGCTCATCGGCGTGTTCGCCCGCCGGTGGGTTCCGCGCGTGGCCGAGGTGCTGGGCGCCCTGGGATGCGATCGCGCGCTGGTGGCCCACGGCGAGGACGGCATGGACGAGATCACGCTGACCGCGCCGACGCACCTGGCCGAGTGGCGCGAGGGCGCCGTGCACGAGTGGACGTTCCGACCCGAGGACGCCGGCCTCGCCCGGTGTCGTCCCGAGGACATCGCCGGCGGGACGCCCGAGGAGAACGCCGCCCAGCTCGGCGCGATCCTCCGCGGGGAGACCGGCGGGCCCCCGCGTGACATCGTGCTCCTGAACGCCGGCGCGGTGCTCCACGTGGCCGGACGGGCCGAGTCGATCGCCGACGGCGTGGAGGCCGCGCGCGGTGCCGTCGACGGCGGCGCGGCCTGGGACACGCTGAACGCGCTCGCGCGGCGAAGCCGGGCGTGATCATGCGTGGACGCGATCGCCTCCGCGAGATCATGGCGGCAAAGCGCGTGCGCGTGGCCGAGGCGATGGCCGCGCGTCCCCTGGAGACGCTGGTCGCGCGCGTGCCCGACCGCCCGCCGGCGACGGCGTTCCGGGATCGCCTCCGGGACGGCGAGCTCGCGTTCGTCTGCGAGGTGAAGCGCGGGTCGCCGTCGCGGGGGCTCTTCGCGCCCGATCTGGATCCGGTGGCGCTGGCGCGGGCCTACGAGGCCGGCGGCGCCTCCGCGGTGTCCGTGATCACCGAGGTGGATCACTTCTTCGCCGAGCCCGACGTCCTGGCTCGCGTGCGCGGTGCGACCTCGCTGCCGGTGTTGAAGAAGGACTTCTTCTTCGACCCGTACCAGCTCTACGAGGCCCGGCTCGAGGGAGCCGACCTCGCGCTGTCGATCGCGGCCTGTCTCGAGGATGCCGAGCTGGCGACGCTCCTGGCATGCGCCCGCGGGATCGGGCTCGAGGTGATCGTCGAGGTGCACGACGCCGACGAGCTGGACCGCGCGGTCGCGCTGGGAGCCGGCATCATCGGGATCAACAACCGCGACCTCCGGGACTTCAGCGTGGACCTGTCCACGACCGAACGCCTCCGGCCGCGCGTGCCGGCCGATCGCGCGGTCGTGGGGGAGAGCGGGATTCTCACGCCGGACGACGTCGTCCGGCTCCGGGACGCAGGCGTCCACGGGGTGCTGATCGGGGAGTCGCTCGCGGTGAGCCCGGACCCCGAGGCGCTTCTTCGCGCGATGCGCGCCGCGGTGACAGGGAACCCGTCGTGACGCCGCACGTGAAGATCTGCGGGCTCACGCGAGCCGAGGACGTCGCGGCGGCGATCGAGGCCGGCGCCGATCATCTGGGCTTCGTGCTGACCGAGAGCCCGCGCCGCGTCTCGATCGAGACCGCCTCGGATCTGGCGGCGCGGGCCCGTGCGCGGGATCCGCGCGTGGTGCTGGTCGGCGTGTTCGTCGACGACACCGTGGACGTTGTTCGTGACGCCTGCCGGCGCCTCGAGCTGGACGTCGCGCAGCTCCACGGCGACGAACGTCCCCACGACGTGACCGCGCTGGCCGACGACGTGGTGTGCTGGAAGGCGGTGCGGGTCCGGGACGACTGGTCGGCCGAGGACGTGATCGTGGCGGCCGATCGGTACCCATCGGCGCACGCGATCCTGCTCGACACCTGGTCGTCCACCGAGCCCGGCGGTACCGGCAGGATGTTCCGTCACGAGCTCGCCGCCGACGTCGCGAGACGACGCCGGCTCGTCCTGGCGGGGGGACTCGACGCGAGCAACGTGGCCGACGCCGTCGCCCGCATCGGGCCCTACGCGGTCGACGTGTCGTCGGGCGTCGAGGTCGCTCCCGGCGTCAAGGACGCGGGCGAGATCGCGGCGTTCGTGGCCGCGGCCACACGGGGGAGGGCGCGATGAGCGGGTCCGGGACGCCCCACGGCGGATACTTCGGAGAGTTCGGCGGTCGCTTCATTCCCGAGACGCTCAGTCACGCGCTCGACGAGCTCGCGCGCGTTTTCGACGACGCACGCGCCGACGCGGCCTTCGACGCCGAGCTGAAGCGGCTGCTCACGGGCTACGTCGGACGGCCGACCCCCATCACCCATGCCCTCCGCCTCGGCGAGCGCCTCGGGCTCCGGAACGTGCTCCTCAAGCGCGAGGATCTCTGCCACTCGGGCGCGCACAAGATCAACAACACGATCGGTCAGGGTCTCTTGACCACGCGCATGGGAAAGCCCCGGGTGATCGCGGAGACCGGCGCCGGCCAGCATGGCGTGGCCACCGCGACCGCGTGTGCGCTGTTCGGTCTCCGCTGCCGGATCTACATGGGGACCGAGGACATGCGCCGCCAGCACCTGAACGTGGTCCGCATGCGACTCCTGGGCGCCGAGGTCGTCGGGGTCGACTCGGGCAGCCGCACGCTCAAGGACGCGATCAACGAGGCGATGCGCGACTGGGTCACCAACGTCGAGGACACGCACTACATCCTGGGATCGGTCCTGGGGCCGCATCCGTTTCCCGAGATGGTGCGGCACTTCCAGAGCGTGATCGGCCGCGAAGCCAGGGCTCAGCTCGCGGTGGACCTCGGCGGCCTCCCCGACGTCGTGGTCGCGTGCGTGGGAGGCGGCTCGAACGCCATCGGGATCTTCCACGCGTTCCTGGACGACGCGTCGGTGCGCCTGGTCGGCGTCGAAGCCGGCGGCGAGGGCGTCGCATCCGGCCGGCACGCGGCGCGGATGGCCGAGCGGCGCGTCGGGGTGCTCCACGGTACGCGCACGTACGTGCTCCAGGATGATGCCGGTCAGATCCGTCAGACGCACTCGGTCTCGGCGGGGCTCGACTATCCCGCGGTCGGTCCCGAGCACAGCTTCCTGGACGCGTCGGGCCGGGCCGAGTACGACTCGGTCACCGACGACGAGGCGATGGCGGCGTTCCGGCTCCTCTCGGAGACCGAGGGCATCCTGCCCGCGCTGGAGAGCGCGCACGCGATCGCCTGGCTCGTGCGCGCGGCGCCCGTCCTGGATCCGGACGCGGTCGTGCTCGTGAACCTCTCGGGGCGCGGCGACAAGGACGTGGCCGAGGTCGCGCGCATCCTGGGCGAGGACACCTAGCGGGACGCGATCAGGAGTCCGGAAGCGCCGAGGGCATCGTGGCCAGGATGCGATAGCGGAGCCGGTCCGCCAGGTCGTGGGGACGGGACCACACGACGTGGTTGTACTGGCGCGTGTCGAAGTGACACCGCTCGACCTGATCCTCGCGGCAGCTCCAGATGACCGGGATGCCGTTCCCCAGCGCGAACCCCGCCTCGAAGTAGACGCCGGGGTTGTGGAGGGTCACGTCGGCCACCACGAGCGCGCTCCGCTCGATCTCCACGGTGATCCGATCGCAGATCTTCTCGTTGTACTCGCTCTGGTCCAGCCGGAGCGGCCGGTAGCCGGCGGCCTCGATGCCGGGCCGGAGTCCCTCGTCCCAGGCCGGGAACAGGTCGTCGGCGAACGCCATGGCCACGAATGCCTGCCGGGCGTCGGGTCGCCGCTTCTCGAGCGCGCCGACCTGGGCCCAGCCGTTCGCCGTGATCCGGTGACCGTACGCGGTGCGCTCGACGACTCCGCGCGTCTCCAGGCAATCGAGGTAATAGTCGCACTGGAGCTGGGAGTGCGCGTAGAAGATCGGGAGATCCTTGCCCCCGAACTTGATCTGACCACCGGGTTCGCACATCGACGCGAAGGCCAGGAGCATGTCGTCGAGCCGCACGTTGATGCCGCGGGCGGCCACCTCCGCGAGCACGTCGCCGAGGCGGAAGGCATCGCGACCTCCGAGGCGCCGCTCGGCGCCGTCGGCGACGAGAATGGGCTCGGTCAGGCCCCGGGTCCCCCGGTGGCGGATCCAGGCGGACACGTTCGCGCGGTCGCCCTCGTCGAGCGCCGCCGCCTCCGCGAGCGCGGCCGCGGTTCCGGAGTAGGGCCCGCACGATTCGCAGCGCACGCCGATCGCGTCGCCGAGTGGCTCGCGGTCGGTCGGACGCTCGCAGAGCGGACACGATGGGGTCGGGTCGGTCATGTGCGCCTCCAGTGATCATCGATCCCTCGCGCGGGTCGGGACGATCGTGGCATGATCGCGCAGCGAGCGGGTGTCGTCCATCGCCCAGCGCACCGGACGGAAGTGGATCCACGACGACCATCAGTGAGGAAGGGCCCGAACGTGGCGGAGGAGCCATACCTCTTCGGAACCGAGGATGCCGAGATCACGCGCCTTCGTGGCCAGCACCTCGCGTGGGTGAACGAGATGCGGGCGCTCGTGGGCCGCGCGCGATTCGGGACCGGGGACACGCTGCTCGACATGGGGTCGGGGCCGGGGTTCACGACGATCGAGCTGGCCGCCGTGGTCGGCCCGACCGGACGGGTGATCGCGCGGGACGAGAGCGAGCGGTTCATCGATCTCGTCGGGCGCGAGTCGCGCCAGCGAGAGCTGACCTGGGTCGAGCCGAGCCTGGGCAAGATGGAGGCCCTGAGCCTGCCGCCCGAGAGCCTGGACGGCGCGTACTCGCGCTGGCTCCTGTCCTGGGTGCCCGACGCGGGCGCCATCGTCGAGCGGGTCGCGCGCTGCCTCCGGCCGGGGGGCGTGCTGGCGCTCCAGGAGTACCTGGACTGGCACGCGATGAAGATGATCCCCGAGAGCGAGCCCGTGGCCCGGGCGCTCGAGGCCTGCCGGTGGAGCTGGCCCGCGTCGGGAGCCACGATCGACATCGGGGAAGCGATCCCGGACCTCGCCGCCCGGGCCGGGCTGACCCTCGAGCACATGCGGCCGATCGCGCGCATGGGACGCCCCGGGTCGCCCGAGTGGGCGTGGATCGGGGGATTCCTCGAGATCTACCTGCCGAAGCTCGTGTCCAGGGGCCTCTACGAGGCCGAGGATCTGGCCGCGTTCACCCGGGAGTGGGCCGCGCGGACGGACGAGGCGCGGAGCTGGCTCCTGGCGCCGATCATGTGCGACGCGATTCTGCGGAAGCCGGAGCGGGGGTGAGGGGGTCTGCGGCCCACTCGCGGCACGCGAGGTCTGGACACTGGCGGGCCGGGCCGAGCGAATGCTGGTACGCCCTACAGTTTCGTACGTCGCGGTGGTGACGTTCTAACTGTTTGATGAACCGGCGATTGCCCCATTCTGATCATGCATTCGCCAACCAACAGGCTGGTCAACCGGCTGGCTGATCCCGTCGCCTAGCTCCTTGTCCCATGCGCTCATCTGTTTCAATCGGACGCCGAGATAGCGCATGGTCGTTTCGATTTTCGCGTGATCGAGAATGGCCTGCACCAGGCGCAGGTTCTCGGTTCGTTCCCAGATCCTCGTGGCGCCGGTGCGCCGGAAGTCGTGGCATCGGACCCGGACTCCCGTCAGGCGTGACGCGACTGCGTTGTAACGCGTCCCGCTCGACAGGGTGAACACGGGGCCAATGTGCGTCGACAGGCGCTCGCGCAACACCGGACTCGCCGGAATGCGTCTCGGCTTTCCGTTCTTGGTGCGCCATACCACGAAGTGATTTCCTTCGAAGCATCGCGGGACCTCGACCGCTTGCAGCTCGCCGATGCGGATGCACGTTTCCAGCATGACGAGCGCCGGCAACGACACCTCCGGTGGCGCCGCGAGGATTTTGTCAATCTCCTCCTGGGTGTAGATACGTGGGGGCTTCGCTTCAATCTTGGGCGTGATGGACTCCCCCGGCAAGGATCTCGTTGGATCTCACCGACCCGAAGGCACCACAGAAGCACGCCCCGCACGTCGGCCAGGATGTGCTTCTCAGTCTGCAGCCGAGATCGTGCGCCCGAAGAATGCGCTCGGGTGACCTTTGAGGTGACGCGCGAGCGCTGTGAAGTCGCAGGGCGTCCAGCGTGTGCACTTTGCGCAAGCCAAGAAGCGGCAACACAAAACGCCTCAGTCGCGTCCAGGCTGTCCTTCGTGAAGCGCTCGGATCGTCGAACTCGGCTCCTGCCCCATGCATCGACTGCCCTCCTGCAACCGTACGGTTGCCGTGCACGCCTCGACCAGCGTGGGTGCGCGCGTTCCTTCTCGCGCGCCTCCTCAGGTGTTTCGTGCGCTAAGCATTACCTTGGGCTCGATCCACCGTACACGGGCGGGCCCTCCCTTTTCGTGGCTTCCAGCCGGCTGGGCCATCGGTTGGCCATGTGGCCTCCTCTCCGTAGTCTGCCGCGCTGATATGCGTCGACATCTCCCACGGAAGAACCTATAGCCACGACCGGGAGTCCCGCTAGGTCGAAGGTCGCCAGACTTCACCAGATCGCGAACGGCTTCGCTCGCTGCATTCGAGCCTTTCCGCCACGTCCGATGTCGTGACAACCGCTCTCTGGTCGGTCCAATCAACGGATCGAGCGCACATCGGCGTCAGACGCTCGCTGGCTGTGCGACCGGAGCGCCGACCTTGCGCGCGCGGATGAACTCCTCGAGATCGCTCGGATCGACGCGGAACCGCCGGCCGATCCGCAGCGCGCGGAGTTCCCCGTTCGCGGCCAATCGATAGACGTCGTGGGGATGAACCTGAAGTGCGCCGGCCACCTCGGCAGCCGTTAGGAGCCGCCGATCTACGCTTGCCGTCTCCAGTCGTCTGCACGCGATACCTCCTGCCTCGTGCGATCGGGACGTCACATGGCGGCTGGGGTGCCGCCATCCGTCGTCACCTATCGACAGGACCGTACGACCGAGTGGTCGGCTGTCGTCACTAGGCAAGAAGGCTTCCGTAATGTAAGGGAGGTTCACGTACTTCGATGCACGGTAACAGATTGGCTGGACGTTCTTCTTTCCGAGGTACTTCGCGCGGACATCCAAGAACGGCCGTTCGCACTCGCGGCACCGGTACACGTATCGCGCGTACATCGGCGCCATGAGAACCGCGAGTAGGTACAGAACCCGCGTGTTCAGGCTTTTCGTGACAAAGCGGACATCGAGAAGCGGATCGTCGGACAAACGCGGAGGAGTGCGATCAGTGGCGTGAGGAGAGAGAATGGCGGGAACGATGGGCTGCCCCGCAAAGAAGTGGTCCAGCAGTTCCCCATGCAGGACGTGCCATTGGGAACGTACGCGCCGATCTAGATCCGGTGCCACGAGATGGCTGGGTCCGATCGGGACTTGGCCGAACAGCCAGCCCTGTCGAGGTGTACCCCAATCTTCGACATCCGCGAGGAAACCGACTACCCGCCGCACGCGAAAGCGCAACCATCTCAACCGTCCCAGCGTTGGCAAGTCCTCAGCTGGCGCGGCTGAACTAAGGCGTAGCCCAAGATCGTATGCCTCCTGAGCTACAGTCTCCGCCGCACGTTGTTCGAGCGGATGCCGCTTGCTCCTCGCCGGAAACCCGCGACTCTTACCGCGCTCCCGTGGGGGAAGAAACTCGTCGAGAATTCGGACCTTCAAGGCCGCTGGAAACTCGAAGTAGGCTTGCGCCAACTCCCGCATCGCCCACTCTGGAGGTGATCTGAGGGGTGTGAGCGGATCACTCGCGAATTGGACGATCTGCGCAAGGGCAGCAAGGACCCCTAGCTGCGCGAACCGCTTTCGGTCGGCCTGCGTCAGGGCCGACCGCTTCTCGGTCCCGTGTTTGCTCCGGCCGCCACTCGGCGTCCTGCGATCTTCCTCGTGTGAGCTATCAACCATCACGCAACCATGCCAACTCAGTATGGAGACGGGATGAGAACCCACTCGGTGACGCCGTCTAGGTAGTAGTAGATGTCTCCGGTGTCTGTCGTGTAGAAACGATACGACCACGCGTTGATGTTCTCGGTCGGCGTTGGCGGATCGAGTTGACCTGCTAGCTGACGACTCACGCTGCCGTTGTCCAGACTCCACACCTTGCCGTTTTCTGCCAGCGCTATGCGTCTATCCCCCCCCCGCGATGCTCGTGTCAAAAGAGCCGAAGAAGACCGGCACCACGGGGAGTGCGCGCTCCAGGTCAGTCGGGAGAGTGTGTGCCCGGCCAGATCGCCAGTACAGCTCCCGGCTCTCCGTAACAGCATAGGTGCCAGACCAAAGCTCCACATCCGTGCCCGGCACCGGAGGCGAATACGGGTCGAACACCCAGTGATACTCGCCGCGCCCCTCTTGCGGGTGAGAGTCGTCATCCTGTACCCAGGACCACACCACGCCGCTCTGCATGAGAAGACGCAGCGCCGGTTCAGTGCCGTAGAACGACTCGGGGTTGTTCTCGTCGACAACCTCCGCCGCTACCACGTTTGCAATCCCCGAGACCGTGGGGACCAACCCGGCGTCGTACCAAAGCTCGTCGACGAGCTGCCAGACTGTGCCATCTGTTTCCAGAATGATGGTCTCACTCCACGTCCGGATATCCTCGACCGGGATGGGAGGAGACAGGTCAGCGACCGGCGAGCCTAGGCTGGTACCACCCGTGAAACTATAGACATCCCCGTTGGTGAACAGGATGAGATAGGCGCTACCACTCCCTGCGCTCCGCCAGATCGTGTGCACGGTCACCGTCGGATCGCCTCGGCTCACGCCGGACGCGGAACTCGGTGGCTCGGTTGGCTTGTCGGAGCATCCCGCCAGGATGAGAAACGGAATGCACGATGCCGCTGCTAGCCGCATGACGACCCTCCAGGGCTTGTGAGGTAGGTCCACACGAAGGTACTGGCGTCATCGTACAGCTACTGATAAGGGTACGATAATGCTGATTTGCATACCCTTGGGGATGCTGTCTGCATGTCATCGAAATCTGGGCGGAGCGTCGAGGTTCAATGCGAGACCTACTATGCGAGGATGATGCAACGCGCGACTCGGCAAGGGGCCGAGCACCGCGTCCTCCCGAATGCAAGGGTGTGCCGCTGACGGTGCGGACAACTCTCACGCTTCGCCCCTCTCTGACCTATCGTTTCGGTGGTCGCCCAGCCCGCAATGCGCGACCGTGATCGGGGAACTCCTCTCCGTCGTTGTGGCGTCTCTCCAGGCGCGCGATCTCCCTCTCAAGGGCGGCCGCAGCGAGCCCGGAGAGGGTCAGGAACTCCGGGGGTCCGGCGAGCGCAATCACCGTGCGTCGCGCACGGGCAATCAACTCCGGATCTAGCTGAGCGGTAAACCGCTCGCGCTTTCGTTGTTCGCTCATGATGCCCCTTCGGCCACGAGCGCGGCGATGGCCCCGCCGACGTCGGTCCGGTTGTCGTCGTAAACGCTCACGGTCCGAACGTCGCGATGGCGCGAGAAGGCCGCGACGGTCCGAACATTCCCGTTGGTCAGATCGAGAGCATGCGTAATCGCGGCGTGCCGGAGCCCGTGCGGACGAACCGTGCCGAGCCCGGCCGCGTCGGCGACGCGAGCCACGAGGCGCGCTACGGACGTTCCCGAAAGCCGCTTGCCCCCGCTTGCGCGATCGAGGGCGACGAACGCGGCCCCGTCCGCCTCGTGAACGTCGAACCACGCCGAGAGCGCGGCCACGGTCGGAGCCGGAAGCGTGAGCGTCACGCGTTCGGTGCGGCCTTTCCCGAGCACGGCCACGGTTCCGGCGTCGAGGTCGATGTCGGCACGATCGAGGCGCGTCACTTCGGCGCGGCGAAGCCCGAGGTCGAACAGCAGGCGCAGGATGGCCCGGTCACGACGCACGAGCGAGGTATCAGGCATCGCGGCGAGCGCCGCGAGCATGGCCCGGAAACCGGCGAGGCCCGGCCCGCGCGTGTCGCGGTACTTCTGAGACTTGACGCTCTCCACGTCGAGCGCCCACGAGACCACGCCCACAGTTCGGGCGAGCTTGACCACGGAACGGAGCGCAGCGAGACGTCTGTTGATCGTCGCCGGCGATAGGTCGCGCTCGATCAGGTGAGCGCGGTACGCATGCGCCAGGGCGTTGGCCAGTCCATGCCCACGCGAGAGAAGCGCGCCCACAGCCGCGTCCGGGTCGGGAGCGCCCACGAACGCGGCGAAGTCGATCAAGTCGGCGTGATAAGCGCGGCGGGTCGCCTCGGTGCGTCCGGCCAGGAACGCGCCCACGAGCTCGGTGCGGCTCGGAAGGGCGAGGGCGGTATCGGTGACGGTGGAGAGCGACATCGGGAACCCCTTTGCTGGCGACCTAGTGGGATATTAGCACAAATACTCCCATTAGTTCAATCGGTTCCCGTTTGTTTCTCTCTCGATGTCGGCGAGCCGTTCCCCGTTGAATATCCGAGCCACCTTGAGAAACACGTCGAGCATGCCCCGAGGGATACGCCAGTCCGCCCCCGGCCACGGCTGAAAGCCGTGAATGTGGCCCTGGCGGAGTAGCTTCCGCACGTAGCGCGGCGTCACGCCGAGCGCCGAGGCCGCCTCGCGAGTGCCCATTGTCTCGGTTCTGAGGTTCTTCCGTTCCATCGGTCCCCCCCCTCCCCGGTCAACGTGGCGAACGTAGCAAACCGGAACAATGGGAACAATCGGTACCGATTTCAGCCTACAAATGCCCCTGAGTTTACCAGGTGCCCGGCCGGGTCGGTCCGATGGTTTCGGCCTCACTCCGCTGGGTCCTTCGGTGCGCGTTTCGCGCGGTTCGCAAGTGTCTCGAGAAAGGGGCCAAGCTCGCGGTCGTGCCGATCAGCCTGATTGAGTCGCGCGAGGATGGCGAGCCAACAGGCCGCACCGATCGCGGTCGGCCCCAACGTGGCGGTTGAGACCGTAAAGAGCGCCACGATGGCGGACAGCACGGAAACGATGCTGAGTACCGTTGTCATGGCTCGGAGTCTAAGCGGATCGCGGGAGGATCGCCCCCCCCTGGCCAGAGGGGGAGGCCCCCCGGCCGCGCCGACCAGTGACGGTACTACCGTCTCAAGCCTCGCCACCGGGAACGGTGCCCTCTAGGCCGTGTCCGCGACGCCACGAGAGCCGCATCCCCGTTGCGGGCGGACGGGGCGGCGGCCAGGACGCGAGAGCGGGATGACCGGATGGGTTAGAGGAACTATCGACTCCGTGGGGACTGCTGGGCAGACCCCAACAGCAAAGCAAGAAAGAAAGAAAGCCCCCGACCTTGGCCGTGGCCGGGGGCTCACCGTTAGGCTCCTGGGTGCCGCAGAGCGTGCAACAAAGCCAGGACTCGGCTGGGGAGTGCGATGAGCATCCGAAGCCGAAGGTCGAAGCAGAGCATGGCAGACTCCTCAAGTGACGAGAGAGTATTCCCGGTTTGCTCGCTTCGCTACGCTACCGATAGTTATCGGTAGCGCTGTTCGGCTTCTGACCTTTTTGTCTCCCCAGTCACGCAAATCCACCCGGATATCGCAGGCATTCTTATGCGGCTGATCTTCTCGGAAGAGTACCCAGCCCCCTGGCGGCAACGAGCACGTCGACGGTCACCCGCATCGCTTGAGGGGATTTCTTCGTTTTGCGCGTACCGGCCAGCTCAAGAGCTTCGTTGATTGCTTTTTGAATGTGACCGTTGTTGATGCCCCTCTGATCAACGAAGCTCTGAAGCAGAACGGCACGAAGCGCAATGTCGACCGGCCATGCGTGAGATGATTGCTTCTCAAGGCGATGCATCACTTGACGCGTAACGCCTAGACGAGTCGCAACTTCTTCCATCGAGAGTCGCACGTTCTTCCGAAGAAAACGGATCTCTTTTGGCGATAGCAGGGCCCTCTTTGTGAAGAGGGACAATGAGATGGAGTCATGCAGTAGTTGAGGCTTCGGGATTGAAACGAACTCCTCGCTGCAATGTCGGCAGTACACCCTTGGGACGTTTTCCAAGTAGACATTATCGAGTCCACACTCGACAAACTGATAGGGTCCAGTGGTCTTTCTTGCGACCCGCCGGCACAGGGGGCACCGGCTGAGCACCCTTTTCCCTTTGGATCTTCTGTTTGTCACCAGTTCACCCCGCTGCGATGACCGTTATCAATACGTACTGTTCAAGCTCCTGACTGACCGCGACGACGAGTTCCATCCGACCGCTCTCACAGGTACCAGCTACCCTGATACTTACCTCATCACAGTCTATTCTGGTTCCCTGAACTTCGACGACACTCCCGGACCGCATAACCTGAAGTACGTCATGGGAGTCGAAGCCACGTTCCCTCAATCGCTTGCCCGCGTGGCGCGAAAGGACCATCGACCACTCATCCCTCACGGCTTTTCGAACAAGCCGTTGCGCATCTCGCCTATTCATCGGCGGACCAACCGAGGGACTTGAAGATGTGTGATATTGTTACATTTCCAGCTCCCATTGTCAACGGTCTCACGCCACCGGACTGCTCATAACAGCTTGTAAACATACAGGTTACCTGCATCGGGGATAGGTACAAAGCTAGACCGACACGAACAGTACACTTGGATACACGTTTGGGGCAAGGCAAGACTGTGCGCCCCAAGCGACGCCAAGCGGCCAATCAACGGAAACGACGGGATCAACGGGTTTCGAGACGGCCCGAACGTGTCGCGTGCCCCAGACTCCGCGCGACGGCGCGACAGTCAAGCGGCCAATCGGCGATTTCGGCAGTCCCTGCCGGGTTCGGCCCGGAGCGACAGTAGAACGCTGCCAACCCAGGGGCGATGACATGCGACTCCGCGACAAGCCCCGAAGGGCTGTGCAGATTGACTCGGCCGGCGCTCGACGTGGCCGGCATCACCAGGGCGATCACGCCCACGGCAAACGCTAGAGACTTGGCGGACCAACGCATCGGTTCCCCCTTGGTGTGTGGAATGGTCCGGTGAGTCTACCGCGATCCCGGCAGGCGCGGGGTGTCGCACGTCCCGAGCTACCGCCCTTTCCTACGGTGCCAACGTGATCTTGGCGGTTGCCTCGAAACCGTCGGCGGCTCTGAGTGTTGCCAGGTACACGCCCGGAGCGACGTGCCCGCCGTCAGCGTCGCGGCCGTCCCACGTCACGGCGAAACGTTCGACGGCGACGGTGCCGATCCGGATCTCGCGAACAAGCCGGCCATCGGCGGAATAGATCGAAACGATCGCGTCTCCGAGCGGTTGACCGGTCTCGAAGTTGATGGTTGTGGCTTGCACGAAAGGATTGGGAGCGGCTAGCCCCCGCTCGTGGGTCGCGGGTGTCGATGGTGGCACGCCAACGGGAAAGCCCGGAAGTTGGCCGGAGGTAGCCCAGAAACCAGTGCGGGCGAGCCAACCGATGCCGTCCTTGGTCACGATTGTGTTGAGCAACCACCATTCCATGTCGGAGACCGGGACCGGCCAAGTGCCGTCGCCCGGTATCGGATAGAGACACCACGTGATCTCGCCGGTCGGACAGTTGTCATCAACCACCCAGAGGTTTCCGGCCCGATCGAGTAGATAAAAAGCCTCGGACGCCACAATTCCAGAGTCCGACTGGAGGTAGTGAACACGTCCGGCGTTCGCCGGAGTCGCCAGGGCGAGGGCGAGCACGCCCACGGTGACCGCAAGAGACTTGGACCAACGCATCGTTGCCCCCTTGGTGTGTGGTCCGGTGAGTCTACCGCGATCTACGGCCACGGTGTCATGGTGTCGCACGTCCCCGACTCGGCGCGACAGTGCGACGAGAAATCGGCAGGATCGGAAGTTTTGGAAGGTCGCGCGCCCGAGTCGGGCCGTCGCAAACGTCGCAAACGCCGAATTCGGCGCGACAGTGCGACACCCCTCAGGGGCAACAAATCGGATAAATCGGCTAGATCGAACATCAAGCGGCCTAGCGTGAAACCCTTCACGCTAGCGCCTCACGGCGAACGATCGGCCCCGCTTGAACGATCGGCCATCGCTAGCTTCTGTGAGCACGTTTCGCGCGTCGGTCCGACCATGGACTCGCGTCCGGACCTTCGATCGCTCTGAGTCGCCTAACGACGCCCCAGGGACGGCCGCGCCGGAAAGATCCTCGCCCAACGTCGCCCGCCAAGCGTGCGGGGAGCGTGAAGGAACCCACCCGCCCCCGTAGGGGGTGGGTTCTTTCACGCTTCACGCTAGACCGTGCACGCTTCACGGTAGCCAGAGCCCCGTATACCACTTAACACAATGTCCTACAGTTGCTTGCGATACCGTGAAACATTTCACGCTTGGAGTTTCACGCTTCACGCTTTCCGGTCCGGTTTCCATTCGTCGGCGACGTCAAACAGCGTCGGAGCCGGGCCGCCTTTGTGCTCACGCACGACGCGCAACACTCCTTCGCCCGCGAGATCAATCAGGTCTGACTTGACGGTCCGCTCGGTCGGTTGATGCACCCCCTCGTCAGCAAGCCACTGGTGCGCGTCCACCGATGAGAACCCCTCGACGCTCGGGAGCGGATAGATCGCGCCGCGTTTCACGTAGACTCTCCTGCGCTCGGCCATCCCCGACGCGCGCCGGCCGGCCGTCTTGATCGCCGGCGGAGCGGTCTTGAGGGCGTAGAGCGCGCCCGCGTGCGCGGAGTCCCGGGGGAATTGCCCGAGGTACGTCGGTTCCGTCGAGTCTCCCGCGTTGGTTTTCTCGACCTTGAACATGATTGGATGCCCTTCGCGCGATCGGTCGATAACCGCATGCATGGTTGCGGGCGTGTTGCTCACGAACGTGCCGCCACCACTGATGTAGTCGTCGTGGATCAGCGGGGCGTTTGACTTCCTCGCGTCCGCGCTGCCCTTCCGATAGTGATGAATGGCGAGCACGGCCGCATCCGTTCGGCGCGCGATTTCCTCAAGAGCATTAGCGAGCGTATTCATGCCTTCTGAGGTCTCGGGGCATGCGGCAACACGTCGCACCGTGTCGAGGATGATAACGTCGGGCCGAAACTCACTCGCGAGCTCCTCGACACGCCGAAGTGCGCGCGGGTTCCGCTCGCCTCGTGACGTGACGAGCGGGGGAAGATCGAAATTCGGGCCGCCACCCATGACGCGGACGTTCCGCATCGCTAGGCGCTTGTCCGCGTCACTCGAGAGCGCCGCGTCAAGCGTGACGCCCCACCGGTATTCGATCGATAACGAGCCGGTGTGTTGCCCTGCGAAAGTCCGCAGCTCCGGACTGAGCACGAGCACACGCACCGGCTCGTGCACCGCGTGACCGAGAAATGGCTTTCCGGCCCCGAGACACGCGGCCAGTTGCAACGCGATAAACGTCTTTCCGACACCCGCCGGCCCGGCGAGTATTGTGTAACTCCCGCTCACAAGAAGCCCCAAACCGAGAAAGCAAGCGCCAGGTTGCAACGCGGTATCTTCGCGCCCGTCGGCGAGAAGCGTTTGCATATCGGGATAGCGCCGCAGCTCGGCAAGTAGCCCGCTCACGACGGGCGTACCCTCGGACGCCTTCGAGGCGCGCTCGCCTAGAGTGCCGAGGGCGGCGTAGGGGTCAACGTGCGAGTGCGCCGCCTCACTGAGACGGAGCGAGATCGCTTGGCATTCGCGCCGCGCCCGCGCCTCACCGAGCCTCTTCCATGCATCGTCGACGTCGTAACTCGACAGGAACATGCCGAGCGT
Organism: Candidatus Eiseniibacteriota bacterium; assembly: GCA_965224245.1. Taxonomy (GTDB): domain Bacteria; phylum Eisenbacteria; class RBG-16-71-46; order CAZAMP01; family CAZAMP01; genus CBDCYW01. Next base: position 1,417,368 of record OZ245046.1, read on the forward strand.
TTGCTTGACGAACCATCGGAAGTCCGCATCCGGTCCGCCGCGAACGTCGGCCGTGGGGATACGATCAGCGTCTACGCAGCGGACGATCGCGGCCGCGTCGGTGGTAACGGCGTTGCCGTTGGCGTCGTCATGCATGCGCCGCGTCGCCTCGACGATCGCCCAGCAATTAGGGTTGGCGAACAAGTCACTCGTGAGCGTCGACGCGCGTTCGTTGTCGAGGTTGCCGGTTGCATACGCGCCGGCGATGGCGGCCTCGGCGTCATAGTCCCGTGTCGGGTCGTCGGTGAGCGTGAGGTCTCGCGCGGTCTGTTCAGCGTAGGGGATGGCCTTCGTTGCCGTCCCCCTCACGCTGCGACGCACGCGGCCACTCGGGACGCCATTCACGCGCGTGGATGCCCTCATCGCCGCAGCTCCTCTCACGAGCGGCTGGCAGGGTCTCCGGCGGCTGGCATTTGGCTGGTCAAACGGCGTCAGCCAACGCCAAGTACCGGTAACCCATCGGTTGACGAAGGCGACGAGATCAGGCGTGTAACCCGTTGCGCGGGAAGGTAAGTAAGTGGGAGATGCCGACCTACGCGCGCGTTGAGTTGTTTCGGTCAGGATGGGGTTTACTGGTACGCCCTACAGGATTCGAACCTGTGACCTTCTGCTCCGGAGGCAGACGCTCTATCCAGCTGAGCTAAGGGCGCACGTCGTACCGGCCGAGGATGCTACCGCACCCGGGGACCGACATGCACCCCTTTTGACCGGCGCCGTGCGGCGGCTGGAGCCACTCCGGGACCGTCCGTTCCGATCGTTCACTCGCCGGGCGCACGCGCACGCGACAGCGGAATCTCCCCCCGGAAGAGCGCGAGGCTCGCCTCCGCCCGGCGGCCGAGTCCGTCGAGCTCGAGGGCCTCGCTCGCGGCGATCACCTCCTCGGTGAGCCGACACGCGGTGTCGAAGTCCCCGAGCTCCGCGCAGGCCGCGGCCAGCGCGTGGACCGTCGTGGGGCTGCGATCGGGGTCGAGCGCGAGCGCCCGCTCGGCGAGCACCTTCGCGCGGGGTGCGTCGCGAAGCCGCGCGTCGGGGCTCGTGGCCAGGAGCCAGGCCAGCTTCCCGGCCGCGGCGGCGTGATCCGGGTCCCGTGCCACGGCGGCCTCGTACCGGGCCAAGGCCTCCTCCGGCCGACCCCGGCTCCATTCCCACTCGCCGAGCACGTACGGGGCGAGCGCGTCGTCCGGCGCGAGCACGTCCAGCTCGCGGGCCCCACGTGCCGCGTCGTCGAGACGACCGGCGTCGTACAGCGTGTGGACGAGGTCGGAGAGGATCGCCCGTCGAGCCCGGAGATCGTCCCGGAGCGGGAAGCTTCGGGCGCGATCGAAGTGCTCCGCCGCCGCGGCGAAGCGACCGGCGCGGCGATCGGTGAGTCCGAGGCTCATCTGGATTCGCCACGTGTCGTAGCCGGCGTCCCGCGCGCTCTGCCAGAGCGTGGCCTCGTCGCGCCAGTCTCCGATGCGCACCACCGACCGGCGTGCCCCGGCGAGCACCACGACGCCGAGAAGCGCGACCGTCAGCACCGAGCCGACGCGTCCCCAGCCTGCGCGGCCGCGGAGTCGGTCCCACCCGATCGCGAGCAGGAGGCACACCCCGACCGACGGCAGGTAGAGGTAGCGATCCGCCAGATACACGTGCGTGAGCGGCAGCGCGTTGGACGCGGGCAGGGCCATCACGGGGACCCAGGCCATCGCGAACCCCGCCGTCGGATGTCGGAGGGCGATCCAGATCGCACCCCCGAGCCAGACGGCGAAGATACCGATCCCCGCGAGGCTGGCCGGATGGATCGGCATCCGGCTCGGGTCCACCGGGTAGTCCACCGAGAGCGATGCGGGGAAGACGAGCAGGCGGAGTCGCTCGGGCACGTTGGACAGCACGTTGGCCAGCACGTTGGGGTAGCCGTCCATGCGTAGCTCGTTGACGGCCCGCACCCGCTCGACGCCGAACGGCGAGCCGCCGTCCCGGAGCGCCCACACGGTGGCGAGCCCGACGAGCGCGATCAGCGGCCATGCCCGGGCGGTGCGAGCCCACGCCGGCCGTCGGCGGTCGGTGCCGGCACCGTCGGGCTCGGGTGTCTCGAGGAGATCCACCAGCAAGAGCATCACCGGAAGCCCGGCGATCGCGACCTCCTTCGCGGCGAGCCCGAGCACGAACGCGAGCACGGACAGAGCGTACGAGATCGGCCGTGACCGGGAGCCTCGCCACAGGATCAGCGCGGAGAGCGCGAACACGCCGGAGAGGAGGTCCTTGACGTTCGAGAACTGCACGACGGCCTCGACGTGGACCGGATGCACGGCGAAGAGCAGCCCCGCCGCGAGGCCCACACCGGCACCCCGCGTCATCGACGCGGACAGCCACGCGACCAGCCCCGAGGCGATCGCATGCAGGAGCACGCTGACCAGCCGGTAGCCGGGGACCCAGCCGTCGAACAGCGTGGCCTCCAGGCGAAGCGAGAGAAAGGTCAGGATGCGGTGTGGGACGAGGGGGATCGTCCCACCGTCGCCCGTGAGACGGGCGTGCCAGCTCACGTCGTCGTAAGCGAGGGGCAGGCCGATCGTGCGGGCGAAGGTCACGCAGGCCGCGATGCCGGCGACGATCGCGACGATCCGACGGTGGCGTGCGAACCTCGCGGTCGTTCGGACGGGCAGAGTGCCCGCCCCGTCGGCCGGTTGCCGGAGTGGCGGGTCGCTCACATCACGCCATCCGGCCGCGCACGGATCATCGATGCAGGTTTCGCGCGCACGATCAGCTCGTCTCCACGACCCACCCTCGCCTCGGACGTCGTCACTCCCGATACAGCTGCCGCACCCGGGACCGGCTCGTATCGCGCTCGGGGACGATGTACTCGATGTAGAGTAGAACGACGTCTCGTGCGGCACGCCGAACACGACGTCGCGGGTGAGGATGTCGGGAATCCGAAGAACTCACTCTCGCGACCGGGATCGGCACGCCGCGTACGGCACAGCCCGGATCACGACAGTGTACATGACCTGTCCGAGGATCGAGCAGCGTGTCGTGGGTCCTCGGTGAGGCTGTCGGGTGGGGTGCCCGGACGGCGACGGGGCCCCGAGGGCCGAGCCGTGAAAGCGATCCCGGACGCTCCGCCCGGAGGCGATCCTCCGGTGCGGCGCACGAGCGGCATCGCCGAGTCCGTCCCGGGGCGGACTCGGCGACGTGGATCGGGCTACCGGTACTCGGACTTGATGCGGCTCCAGCTCGCCGGCTCGACCGGAACGCGGGTCAGGCAGTCGCATCCCTCGGGGGGATTGATCGTGACGCCGACGTCGCTCCGGATCTTGACTCCAAGCACGCGCCCGCAGATCTGCGTCCCGTTGCCGAGCGCGATGATGCCGTTCGCGACGCACACGTCACCGGTGAAGACGCCGTTCTTGCCGAAGTGGAACGTCGTGTCGTCCGACGCCTGGCCGTCTCCGCAGACCCAGAACTTCACGTCCGTGAGCGGCTCCTCGCCGGCGCCGGTCACGCAGTAGCCGTCGTTCAGCGCGACGCGCTCGGCCACCCGGATCTCCGTGTTCGACTCCAGGACGAGCGTCACGCGCTTGCCGAAGAGGAGTGTGCGGAAGTCGTACTGGCCCGCGTGCAGGATGAGGGTGCTGTCGTCCTTCGGGTTGACGTCGCCGTATGCGCCGGGCGCCAGGTCGAGCGTCTCTCCGGGCTCCACGACCACGTCCTCGGTGCCGGGCGCGCAGGGGGGAGCATCGGGGACGACGGGGAGAATGCTCGCGTCGAAGGCCGTCGGTCCGGCATGCCGGACCTCGGGATCCCCGGTGCCGTAGATGTCGTTGACGTACCAGTCCCAGACGCTCGTGTTGGCGTTGATGCGCATCGAGTGTGCGACGACCTGACTCCCGTCGGCCACCGTCACCGGATGGTTGACACCGATCGACAGCACGGGGTCGTTCGTGTCGATGGCCTTGACGCCGACGTGGCCGCCGTTGATCTCCGAGAGTCCGACCGGGCCCATGCCGCCCTTGAAGTCGATCTCGTCCATCGCGTAGAGCACGTAGTCGTCGAGCTGGGTGGACTGCGAGTGAGCGACACCGGTTGCCAGGAACAGGAGCGAGGTCACGACGGTGAGGGCCCACGTGGATCGATGCCTGACCATTCGTCTCATCCTCTCGGGATAGTGGGTGATTGCTGGGGTGCTGGGGCGCTCACCATGCCGTTTGGGCCACACGGACGGCGGGACGCCACCGGACACCCGGGTCCGAACTCCCGGACACCGGGCGCCTGGCCGGAGTCACATGATGGGTGGCGAACCGGTGGCGCGCGTCACCGCACGTAGAAGTCGATCGTGGAGACCACCCTGGCCTCGGGGATCATCTCGGGCTTCACGTCGTTGAGGCGTGTGGAGAGCACGATGCCGCGTCGGCCACGCCAGCGGCCACCAAGGACGGCCGTGATGGCGAGGTGTCGGCTGGTGATCATGGGGCTTCCTTCGAGGCGCCGGGTCCGCGTGAAACGACTCGCATCCCGGATCGAGAACGCCGCGGCGGGTGTGCGGGCGACCCCACCGCGGCGGCACGATCAGTCGAGCGAGTTTCTCCGGATCAGCCCTCGGCGGCCTTCTCCGGGTACGGATGCGCGATCTTCGCCTTCATCTCCTCGAAGTCGAATCCATCGAACGTGGGGCTCTTGTCGTTGTGACACTGCGTGCACGTGTCGGCGGTCGGAATCACCATCCCGGCGGCCATCGCGGCGTCACGATCCTGCATGATGCTCTTCTTCTTGTAGACCTCGCCCGGTCCGTGGCAGCTCTCGCAGCCGACGCCCTGCTCGACGGCGTACTTCTTCCCCAGCCGCTCGGCCGCGACGCCGTGCGCCGTGACGTGACACTGGAGGCACTCGTCCATCTCCTGGGGGTTGCCCTCCAGGCCGAGCGTCTTCACCACCTCGGCCGCCTCCGGCGTCCCGAGCGTCTTCCACGCGCCCGCGTGAGGCGACTCGAGCCACTTGCCGTACTGGTTCCCGTCCGCCTCCTTCTTGTGGCAGATCTTGCACCCGTCGGCACCGACGAAGCCGGGAGGGGCCTCATCCTGACCGCTGACGGGGCCGCTGAGTACGAGCGCGGCCGCGGCAGCGGTGAGCAGCGGCACGCCTCCCACTTTCATCCAGTTCATGGCGTCACTCCTAACGCGAGGACCGATCCTGCCGTGAGGTGTCGAAGCGCCTGTCGAGCGCGGCACCGACGGAACATTGCACGCTCATCCTCGGAGATGTCCAGCCCTAACACCATACGGGATACTCCGTATAGTCGCGCCGATCTCACGAATAGGATAAACCCCGGGAGATGCGACACGCTCCGCCGGTGAGGAGGATTGCGTGGCGAAAGCTCCGAACGCCGGTCGCGGCCAGGCCTTGCCCTCGGTCTTCTACAACGTCATCACGGTGGTGGGCACCATCGTGGCGGCGACGAGCCTGGCACTGATCCTGTTCCTGATGGCGCTGGAGACGCTGGCGAGCGAGCACAAGCCCTACATGGGCGTGATCGCGTTCGTGATTCTGCCCATCTTCCTGGTCCTGGGCGTGATCGTGGCCGCACTGGGGGTGCTGCGCGAGCACTCGCGCCGCCGCCGCGGCCTGCCGGCCACCCGCCAGCTCCCGATCGTCAACCTCAACGACCCCCGGCAGCGCCGGGCGGCCGGCCTGATCTTCGCAGGGGCCCTGGTGTACGCGGGCCTGACGGCGTTCGGCAGCTACAAGGCCTACGAGTACACCGATTCCGACGCGTTCTGCGGCACGACGTGCCATCGAGTGATGGCGCCCGAGCACATCGCCTACACGAGCTCACCCCACGCGCGGGTCGGGTGCGTCAAGTGTCACATCGGGCCCGGCGCGGAGTGGTTCGTACGCGCCAAGCTCTCGGGCCTCTATCAGGTCTACGCCACGGTGCTGGACAAGTACCCGAGGCCCATCGAGACGCCGATCCGGAACCTTCGCCCGTCGCGCGTGATCTGCGAGCAGTGCCACTGGCCCGAGCACTTCTACTCGGACAACTTCGTCGAGAACACGTACTTCGCCTCGGACGAGGCCAACTCCCGCTGGAAGCTCGACATGCTGCTGAAGATCGGCGGGGGGGCCGACGAGAGCCGCGGGACGCGTGCCGGCGTGCACTATCACATGTACGTGGCCAACCGGGTCGAGTACGTGGCCCTGGACGAGCGCCGCCAGGAGATCCCGTGGATCCGCACCCAGGAAGCCGACGGTGCGGTGAAGGTGTACCGCAGCTCGCAGGGTGACTTCGACGCCGCCGCGCTCGATACGCTCGAGGTGCGGACCATGGACTGCATCGACTGTCACAACCGCCCCGCACACCGCTACGAGCCACCGCCCCGTCTGGTCAACCAGGCGATGGCACGCGGGGGCATCTCGCCGGACCTGCCCTCGATCAAGGAGGTCGCGGTCTCGGCCATGGAGCGAGACTACGCGACCACCGAGGAGGCCGAGATCGGGATCGAGGAGGCGATCCGCGGCTTCTACGAGAGGACGTATCCCGAGCTCGTTTCGAACGGTAGCGCGACCGCGATCGAGCAGGCCGTCGCGACCACGCAACGGCTGTACCGCGGCAACTTCTTCCCGGCGATGCGGGTGAGCTGGGAGTCGTTCCCCGACAACATCGGTCACCTGTACAGCGACGGGTGCTTCCGCTGCCACGACGGGCTCCACCAGACCGACGGCGGAGAGTTCCTGACCCGCGACTGCAACATCTGCCACTCGATCCTGGCCCAGACGACCGAGCAAGAGGGCGAGCGCATCGATCTCGGGGGCGTGGAGTACCACCACCCCGAGGACATCGACGAGGTCTGGAAAGAGGAGAAGTGCACCGAATGCCACGCACCGTGAGCGTCTCGCGGACCGTGGCGTAGTTCCGCGCGCAACCGCGCCGAGAGGAGGGCGACGTGTCCGACCGCCTGTCACGCTTGGAGGGCGAGCTCGCCGAGATTCGCCACGCCCTCGGCAACGTCGAGCGTCGCCTGCAGCACCTCGAGGACGCCCACGAGATCGCGCTCGCCACCGAGGAGGAGGAAGGCGTCCCGGCCGGGGCGCACGTTCGCCACGCGGTCCGCGAGGACGAGGCCGCGCCGGCGTCTCGTGTCGACTCGACGCGTCTGGTCACGCTCACCGGACGGACGCTGGTCATCCTGGGCGCCGGACATCTGCTGCGCGCGATCACCGATTCCGGCCTGGTGGTGCCGGCTGTCGGCGTGAGCCTGGGACTCATCTACGCGCTGAGCTGGCTCGTCGTGACGCGACGCGCGAAGGCGCGCGGGAGGGTCCGGAGCGCGGTGGCCTACGGCCTCTCGTCGGCGGCGATCGCGTTCCCGCTCCTGTGGGAGGCCGTCACGCGTTTCGGCGCCATCTCTCCGACGCTCGGCGCGGTGGCGGTCGGGGTGGCCGGGCTCCTGTTCCTGTCGACGGCTGCCCGGTGGGGCCTTCGCGGCTTCGCCATCGTGGCGGCCCTGGGGACGGTCGTCACGTGCTTCGCGCTCGGCATCCAGACGCGCGCGCTCCTCCCGTGTGCGCTGGCGCTGCAGGTCGTCTCCGGCGTCGCGCTGTGGATCGGCTGGGTCAACCGATGGACGATCCTGGCCTGGTTGACCGCGCCCGCCGCGAACATCGCCGTCCTCGGCGTCGTGGCCACGCTCGGGGTCGAGAAGACCTACGTGACCCCGACCGCCGGCTGGGCGCTCGGGCTCTCGCTGTTCACGCTCTATCTCGTCAGCTCGATCGTTCGGCTGCGCCGATCCATCTGGCGTGAGGGCTCGCTGTCGAGCTTCGAGCTGGCGCAGAACGTCGCCGCGTTCGTCTTTGGCTACGGCGGGGCCGTCGTCGTCTCCAGATGGACGGGAGAGGGCGTGTGGGCCATCGTGGCGGTGAGCCTCGTGCTCGTGGCCGCCAGCTACGGGTCGAGCTTCGCATCGCTGGCCGGGCCGAAGCTGGATCGGCTGGCGTTCTCTCACTACAACACGGTCGCGCTGGCCCTCGTCCTGGCCGCGAGCTGGCTCGCGCTGCCCACGCCGTGGGCGGTCGTGCTCTGGAGCCTCCTGGCGGTGGCGGGTGCGCTGATGAGCAGCCGTCTCCGCCGGCAGACGTTCGGTCTCCACGGCGCGGCCTCGGTCTCGGCGGCGGGCCTCGGGTCGGGCGTCGTGACGACGGCGCTCCTGGCGTTCACGACGTCGCCCGAGCGGACCCAGCACCTCCGGATCCCGGCCGAGGGCTGGCTGGCGCTCGCCGCCGCCGTCCTCGGGCTCTTCGCCTTCGGAGTGGTGCCCCCGGAGATCGGGCGGCGTCGCGCCGCGTTCTCACGCGTCGTCTTCTGGTGCGTGGTGCTGCTCGGGCTCGGTGCGGTCGCGGTGCCGGCGCTCGCGCCCATGGCCGGGGAGGGGGAGACGGCGGCCTCGAACCTGGCCTCGCTCCGCACCGTGGTGCTCGCGATCGCGGTGACCGGTCTCGGGCTCGTCTCCCGTACCGCGCGCTTCCGGGACGCGCGGTGGATCGTCTACCCGCTGCTCGTGATCACGGCGCTGAAGCTAGTCGGGCAGGATCTCCCGCACGGCCGGCCGACGACGCTCTTCATCTCGCTCGGGTGCTTCGGCCTGGCCCTGATCCTGGCGGCGAGACTGGTGGGGCGGACGCGAAAGGCGTAGTCGCGACCGCGCGTCGACATCTCGGGTCGTGGGCGTGTCGCACCAAGAAGCCCCACGAAGACGCCCCCCGGGCGGAGCACCGGGGGGCGACGCGTCGGGCGATGGGCGGACAACTCGGCGCTTCACGAGCTCGTTGCGAACAGCGCGCCGGTTCTCCGGATCGCCCGGGCTACCGGATCCCGAAGTCGTACGCGAGGTTGATCCTGACCACGTCGGCCGTGTAGTACCGGTCGACCAGGATGTAGTCGTCGTAGTTGTAGAGGTTGTACTGGACCTCGAGACGCCAATCGTCGAGGACCGTGTACTGACCTTCGAACGACCAGATCGACTTCTCGATGTCGAGATCCTCGCTCGCATCCACGTACGTGACGCCGGTCGAGAGCCGGAGGTTCGCGATGCGCTCGATGTCGACGCGCCCCGAGACGAGGTCGGTCGCGGCCTCGAACCCCGCGACGAGATCGGTGTACTCGTCGCTCGTGTGCGTGTAGGCACCCGAGATCGCGCCCCAGCGGTCGAGCGAGTAGCGCGCCCCGGTGCGGATGGCCTCCCCCTCGGCCTCGACGCCGATGTCCGGGTAGTCCCGCTCGCGCACGTTGATGCCGCCCGACAGCGACAGGTTGTCGACCGGACGAACCTCGAGATCGGCGCGGACCCGGGAGCTCTCGACGTCGCGGAGCAGCGTCAGCTCCTCGGTGTCGGTCTTCACCCGTCCGGAGTAGGCGCCCTTCGCCGTGACCATGCCGAAGCGCAGGGTCGCGGCGCCGATCCAGCCCTGGTAGCTCGTGAGCGACGCGTCGTCGTCGGTCGTCTCGTAGGAGTAGCCGCCGGTGACGCTGCCGTGGGCGTGGTAGAACGTCGCATCCACGCGGTTGAGGATGCGATCGGTCTGAAGGGTCGTGGACTCGTTGTCGACCTGCTGGGCGTCGAACGTGTACGTCAGCCGGAGCGGGCTCCACGGACGCACGATGCCGGTGTAGCGAACCGTGTAGAACGTATAGTCGAGCTCGCCGTCGTCTCCCTCGACGTTGGACAGCTCGCTGATGCCGTAGGAGCCCCGGACCATGTGCGTGACCTTGTCCGTGAACATGCAGGGGCCGTAGACGCGCGCCGAGACCACGCGGCCGGTCCGGTCGGTGGTGGCGTCGAGCTCGTTCTCGAAGTCCGAGAGCCGGTAGTCGACGGCGATGCCGCGCCGCCCGCGCCGGGCCTCGGCCGCCACGCGGGTCGTCCGGTGGGCATAATCATAGCCGGTGCCGAGCACGCTCTCGGTGCCGCTGGGGAACGACAGGCGATCACCGTCACGGCTCAGATCGTCGTACGACGCCGAGAGCGTGAGCCATCGCAGGGGGGTCCAGCGTGCGTCGACGTTCCAGTCCTCGCGTTCGGAGGTGACCACTCGATCGGGATCGAAGACCTGCCGGCTCTGATCGAAAGAGCCCTTCAGCGTGAACGCGCCGGGACGCCGCAGGAGTACGTCGCCTCGGCGGCCGTCCTGGTTGATCTGATGCAGGTTGATCGTGACGAAGTTCTGCTGATCGGGCGAGCCGTGCAGCCGGATCTGTGAGAGCGAGAAGCCGTCGTAGATGTTGAACGTCTCCTGCACGGCGGAGAGGTCGCCCTCTTCGTCCAGGATGATGCCCCCCATCTTCACCGTGCCGTTCCAGTTGCCTGCCGCGAGGGGGGAGGAGAGGCCGACGACGAGCGCGGCGACCGGCAGGACTGTCCTCTTCGTGCGCATCAGGTCACCGTCCTAGAAAGCATGGCAGCCACTCGCGAAGCACCCCTGACCCTGAAGCGACTCGGTCAGGAAGTGTCGCGAGACGTACGACCCGTGAATGTCGGTGTGGCACTCGTTGCAGGCCATCCCGGCCCACCGCGTGCCGTGCCTCGTGTTCTGGTTGTGACCAGGCACCGAGTGGCACTGCGAGCAGAGCTGATAGTGAGGCGACTCGTAGGGCTGCTGGAGCATCCTCGGCAGGTTCGAGCCGTGCGGGCTGTGGCACGACAGGCAGCCCCCCTCCTCGGTCGAGTAGTCGACCGTGGCCTGATGCTCGAACGGGAACGGCCCCTGGAACTCGACGTGACAGTCCATGCAGGGCTCGTTCGTGCCGTGACGCGCCAGCTCCACCGACGTGACGTCGAGCGTCATGTGACAGTCGGCGCACGCGACCACGTCGTCGTTGACCGGGTGTCGATAGGCCTGCGCGAACTGGGCGGCCACGTCGGTGTGGCAGTCGAGGCAGAGCGTGGTCTGGCCGCTGTGCAGGAGCCCCGCCGAATGGTTTCCGTGGACCTGGTGGCAACCCGTGCAGCTCACGTCGTTCGCGGCGTGAACGTTGCCCTCCATCATGTTCTGCTGGTGGGAGTTCATGTGGCACTGCGAGCACACGAGTGCGGTGGCCATGGGTGCCAGATGCGACGGGTCCTCCCGAGGATACTCCTCGGGATCGTCCTCGTAGTGCCGTGCGTCGCCGGCGTGACAGTCGGAGCACGCAACCCGAGCCGCGGCGTCGCCGGGCGACAGGCGGTGGGGCGACGCGTCGAGGCCCGCCGCATAGCCCTCGTGACAGTCGAGGCACACGTCGCTGACATGCTCGCCGTCGTCGGCGGATACCGAGTCGAACAGGAGCGAGAGCGACGCGGTACAGGCGAGGACGGTCACGAGCATCCCCGTACCGTACCGACTCCGTCGTTCGTGTTCTATGTTCACCGGTGTGACACCTCCACATAGGAGAACGTCGGTATGTATAGTGGCCTTCGATACGGCGTGAAACCCTTTTTTTCCGTCGCCGCTCAAATCACCTAGCGACATACGTAGTTCTACTGATAGGTTTCCCGAACGCTGGGACATATCGTTCACGACCGTGTTCGCCGGTGCGATTCGCGTGAGGGAGGTGTCGATGACAGACGACCGGGGCCAGTGGCGGCGACGGCGTTTCCTCAACTGGCTCCTGGGCGGTGCCGGAGGCGCGTTCTTCGTCTCGGTCTTCTACCCCGTCTTTCGTTTTCTAAGCCCTCCTCGCATCCCCGAAGCCACGACCAACCGCGTCGCCGCCGGCACCACCAACGACCCGGACTACCTCGACAAGCGTTACAAGATCGTTCGCTTCGGAGCCGATCCGGTGATCGTGGTGAAGCTCTCCGAGACCGACTTCCGCGCGTTCTCCGCCACGTGCACCCACCTCGATTGCATCGTGGAGTATCGGCGTGACAGGAACGTGATCTGGTGCAACTGCCACAACGGCCAGTACGACCTGAGCGGCAAGAACGTCGCGGGACCGCCGCCACGCCCGCTCGACGCGTTCACGGTCAACCTCGTCACCGAGGGGCCGGACGGACCCACCAGCGTCTTCGTCTCGAGGGTCTGACGTGGAGAGCGCGCGCGAGACACACCCGACACGAGCCCCCGGCCTGGGCGGCTGGCTGGACGAGCGCCTCAAGCTGGGAAGTCTCGTGGCCTTCGCCTCGCACAAGCTCGTCCCGTCGCACCGGTTCTCGGTCTTCTACTTCCTCGGCGGGATGACGCTCTTCTTCTTCGTCGTCCAGGTCGCCACCGGCGTCCTCTTGATGCTGTACTACCGGCCGTCGGCGGAGGAGGCGTTCGAGTCGGTGGAGTTCCTGATGACGACGGTGAACTTCGGCTGGCTCATCCGGTCGATTCACTCGTGGTCGGCCAACCTCATGGTGTTCTTCGCGTTCGTCCATCTGGCCACGGTGTTCTTCGTGAAGGCGTACCGGCCGCCGCGCGAGCTGACGTGGATCACCGGGTGTCTCCTCCTGTTCCTGTCGATGGCGTTCGGGTTCTCCGGGTACCTCTTGCCCTGGAACCAGCTGGCGTTCTTCGCCACGAAGGTGGGGACCGACATCGCCGGAGCGGTGCCCGTCATCGGCGACTGGCTCCTCCGCTTCCTGCGCGGCGGAGATCACGTGGCGGGCGGTACGCTCTCGCGGTTCTACGGCTGGCACGTCGCGATCCTGCCCGCCATCACGGCCGTGGTGGTCTTCCTGCACATCCTGCTCGTTCAGCTCCTCGGCATGAGCGTGCCGCCCAGCGAGGAGAGCCGCGCCCGGCGACGCAAGCCGATGAAGTTCTTCCCGGACTTTGCGCTGCGCGATCTGTTCGGGTGGGTGCTCGCGCTCGGCGTCCTGGCCGCCCTGGCCGCGCTCTTCCCGTGGGAGCTCGGCGAGAAGGCCGATCCGTTCGCGCCTGCCTACGCGGACATCAAGCCCGAGTGGTACTTCATGTTCATGTTCCAGACGCTGAAGCTCGTGCCCGGTGGCGAGATCGCCGGGATCGAGTACGAGGCCCTCGCCATCCTCGCGTTCGGCGCGATGGCCCTCGTCACGGTCTTGATCCCGTTCCTGGACCGGAGCGTTCGCCGTCGAGGACTGAGCCGCTTCTTCACGGTCATCGGGTCGCTGACGCTGGTGTTCATCGTCGCGATGACGACGTGGGGCTATCACTCGCTCGTTCCGATCTGGATCGTCATCGGGACGGCCGTGGTCCTGCTGGTGCTGGGCTACGCCACCCGAGTCACGAAGACGCAGCCATGACGAGATTCACGCGCACATCGACGTCGCTTCTCCTCGCCCTCGGCATGGGCGCGAGCGCGGCGACCGGCGCCGTCGACACGTCCTGCGTGCGGTGCCACGGAGATCCCGACCTCTTCGAGGGTGACGACCTGGCGGTCGTCCACGACGTCGAGACCAGCGTGCACGGGGCGGCCGGGCTCTCGTGTCACGACTGTCACGGGGGCAACCCCGACGTCGCGGTGGCCGAGGACGCCGACGCGGCCATGGATCCCGGCTTCGCGCCGAATCCCTACGTCGGGCCACCCGCCCGGGCGGACGTCCCGTCGTTCTGCGGTCGGTGTCACTCGGATCCGGCGTACATGAAGCGCTTTCGTCCCGACTTCCGGGTGGACCAGGAGGCCGAGTACCGGACCAGCCATCACGGTGTGGCGCTCGCGGCGGGGGACACGCGCGTGGCGACGTGCGTGAGCTGCCACGGCACGCACGACATCCTCCCGGTGAAGGACTCCGCGTCACCGGTATACCCCACGCGCGTGGCCGAGACGTGCCGCGGCTGCCACGGCGACGCGGAGACGATGGCCGGGTACCGGCGCGATGACGGGACGCCGCTGCCCGTGGACCAGTACGAGCGCTGGACGAGCAGCGTCCACGGTGCGGCCATGCTGGTGCGCGGGGATGTGTCGGCGCCCACGTGCAACGACTGTCACGGCAATCACGGCGCGGCGCCCCCGGGGCTCGAGTCGGTGGCGCTGGTATGTGGGCAGTGTCACGGTCGTGAGGCCGATCTGTTCCGGGAGAGCCCCAAGCGCGCGGGCTTCGAGGCTCACAACGAGTACCTCGCCGACGCCGAGGACGGCTGTCGCGACTGTCACGAGGCCCCGGAGCCGGCGGTCACGATGTCCCTCCGACACTTCAGCGAGTGCGCCACCTGTCACGACAACCACGCGGTGCTCCGTCCCACGGTGGCGATGCTCGGCGCGCTTCCGGCCACGCCCTGCGCGTTCTGCCACGAGGGTGACGACCCGCCGGCCGGCGCGGCCTCCGAGCCCGAGCGGATCCGCGCCCACTACCGCGACGAGCTGGGGCGGCTCATGGCCGAGGCGGAGGCCAGCGGGGAGGGCCTCGAGGGCGAGCTGCTCTTCGACTGGCTGGTGGATCGTGCGCTGGAGCTTCCCGCGCACACCACGGCCAGCGCGGACCGGGACACGGGCTCGCATCTCCGGCCCGAGTTCGCCAAGCTCTTCTCCAAGTTCCGGATCGGCAAGACGCACCACGTGATCGGCGACGCGGAGTCGGGGCGAACCTCCCTCGTCCGGGTCGTGCAGTGCACCGACTGTCACGCCGCCCCGGACGTCGCGTCCGTCGATCCGGTCGGACACGAGACCGCCGCGAGCTTCCTGGCCCGCATGCACGATCTGACCTCGCAGATCGCGCGCACCGAGCGAACCCTGCTCGCGGCGCGACGCGGCGGAGTCGAGGTCGGCGAGGGGTCGCTGGAGCTCGACCGGGCGGTCGGCGTTCAGGTGGAGCTGGAGGCCCTCGTGCACACGTTCGACGCCGACACGTCGGCGGCGTTCGTGCACAAGCAGGCCGAAGGGCTCGAGCACACCGAATCCGCGCTCGTGATCGCCCAGGCCGGCCTCCGGGAGCTCTCCAACCGGCGTCGCGGCCTCACGATCGCGCTCGGCGTGATCGTGCTGCTCCTGATCGGCCTGGGGCTCAAGATCCGGTGGGCCGAGACGTAGCCGGTTCGCAGGCCTGGCCCGTGCCCGGCCTCGCGCTCGCCGGGCGGCCACTCGCCGCGATGGCGGCGACCGCGGCGTCGCTCGCGTGGAGCCCGATCGACGGCGCGCACGCCCAGTGCCTGCTCGCGAACCCGAGCTTCGAGGTTCCCGGTAGCGGGGGCGAGCTCTTCGCCGGCTGGCGCCACTTCGGCCGGGTCGCCGCGCACGACGAGGCCCCGCACGGGGCCGCCGCGGCCCGGATGTCGGGACCGGACACCGGCGCGTGGGCGGTCTCGGCCTGCTGGCAGCGTCTGGACGCGACCCCCGGCGAGGTGTGGACGGCGAGCGCCTGTGCCTGGCACGGAGCCGGTGCGCCGCTGGGCGGTGAGTCGCGCGCGATCCTGAACGTCGAGTGGCGGGACGCATCCGGAGCGCTGATCGACTACGAATCCCACGCCGTGCTCGACGCCGCCACCCCGGTGGAGCGGCTCGTGACCGTCGTCGTCCAGAGCTCGCCGGCGCCGCCGGGGACCGAGTCCGTCCACGTGCTACTCGGGATTCTCCAGGGACCGGACGACCCGGCGGCCGACGTCTTCTTCGACCTCGCGCGCTTCGACAGCCAGGGGCCGCCCGGGTTCGACGAGCTCCAGTGGCTCGACTTTCCGGGCGGACGGACGCTGGATTTCAGCGGGCGATCCTGGCGCGTCAAGGGGCCGGGCGTCTACCACCCCGGTCCCGACGTGTACTGCGACGCGGCGAGCTGCGTCTGGGTCGATGCCGGCGGCCGCCTGCACCTGACGATCGACGATGTCGACGGGGAGTGGGCCAGCACGGAGATCGCCGCGACCGAGCCGCTCGGCTACGGCGACTACGTCTTCACGACCGTTGGGCGCCTCGACGCTCTCGAACCCAGCGTCGTCCTGGGGATGTTCCTCTGGCAGTACGGGCCATGCTACGACCCGGCCGACGGCTGGTGGAATCCGTACGACGAGATCGACGTCGAGTTCGCACGGTGGGGAGATCCGGCTGCCGAGATCGGCCAGTTCGTCGTGCAGCCGTACGACGCCCCCGGCAACCTGAGCCGCTTCGATGCCGCGTTCTCCGAGGGCGAGCGGACGAGTCACGCGTTCCGGTGGCGGCCCGATCGCGTCGAGTTCCGGAGCTGGCGTGGAGGTCCTGCCGACGAGGCGCCGGAGACGACGATCCACACCTGGACGTACTCCGGCATCCATCTTCCGAGGCCCGAGGAGCCGCGCGTGCACGTGAACCTGTGGCAGCTCGGGGGACCGCCGGCACGCGCGCACGAGATCGTGCTCGAGTCGTTCGCGTTCGTGGCGTGGGAGGATGACGAGGAGCTCGGCGCGGGGGTCGTGTCGGAGCCCGGCCGCGATCCCGTGATCGCCGCGCCGACGCCGTTTCGACGCGGGACGACGATCCGCTTCCGGCCCCGTCGTGGCGGCGATGCGCAGGTCGACGTCCACGACGCGGGGGGACGCCGGGTTCGCTCGATCCATCTTCGGGTGCGCCGCGGCGAGACCGTCTCCGCGCTCTGGGATGGACGGGACGACGCCGGACGCCGCTCGGCTCCCGGGGTCTATCTCGTCCGGATCCGCATCGGCGAGACCCTCTCGACGGGCAGGACGGTCCTCCTGGAGTAGTTTCGAAGATACACCCAGACAACGGTTTACAGCGTGAGCGGTCTGCGCGACAATCCAGGTCGGTCGCGTCCCGGTCGTACCGCTCCGGTCGTTTCGGCGGCGCCTGGCTCGACACCTTCATCGACCGGCGGACATCCACGCCATGAGCGCTTCCATCCGACATCGACTGTGCGTCGGTCGTCCGACGGCCTCCAACCCGCGCGTGGGGATCCGGACGTGACGAGCGGACCGACCACACCGACCGGCGACCTCGTGTCGATCGACGGCGAGACGTACTACCGGATCTCGTCGAGCCAGAACCTGGCGCCGTTCTTCATGACCATCCCGAGCAACACCGACCTGTGGATGTTCATCACGTCGCGGGGCGGTCTCACCGCGGGCCGTGTCGATGCGGATCGAAGTCTGTTTCCCTACCAGACCGTCGACCTGCTGCACGACGCGCACCGTCATACCGGGCCGATCACGCTCATCCGCGTGTCCATTCCCGGCGAGCGCGACACGGTGTGGGAGCCGTTCGCCGACGTGGCGCCACGGAGTGCGCCGGTTCATCGGTGTCTCTACAAGAACGTCGTCGGCAACCGGGTCCTCTTCGAGGAGACGCGCCCGGACCTCGGCCTGACGTTCAGATACCGATGGTCGGCGTGTGACGCGTTCGGGTTCGTCCGGACGGCGAGCCTCCGTGCCCACGGTCCGGATGCCGCCAGCGGCACGCTCGTCGACGGCGTTCGCAACGTGCTCCCGTACGGGGTTCCGCTTGCGCTCCAGCAGCGAGCCAGCTGTCTCGTCGACGCGTACAAGCGAACCGACCGCATTGAGGATCTGCCGCTGGCGGTGTTCTCGCTCACGGCGGAGATTCTCGACCGCGCGGAGGCGGCCGAGCAGCTCCGGGCGAACGTCGCCTGGTGCCACGGGCTGGGCACGCCGGCGGTGAGCCTGTCCGCCCGATCGCTCGAGTCGTTTCGAGCCGGCGCGGCGGCGGCACGCGAGCGGGTGCTGACCGGGCAGCGAGGGGGCTTCTTCGTCGAGACGCCGTTCGCGCTGGCCTCCGGCGAGCACCTCGAATGGGACCTCGTGCTGGACGTCGGTCTCGGCCACGTCCGGCTGGTGGAGCTCATCGGCTTGATCCGGGAATCGACGGATCTCGACCGACGAGTTCGCAGCGCGCTCGATCACGCGCGGGACGACCTCGTGCGCATCGTGGCCAGTGCGGACGCCCTTCAGTGCACCGGTCACCCCGTGACGGACGCGCACCACGTGGCCAACGTCCTCTACAACACGATGCGTGGCGGTGTGTTCGCATCCGATCACGACGTGCCGGTCGACGACTTCGGTGACTTCCTGTCCACGCGCAACCGGCGCGTGAGGGCGCGCTCGGCGGAGTTCCTGCGGACACTCCCGCGGACGCTGTCGATCGAGGAGCTGCGCCGCGTCGCGACCCGGGCACACGATCCGGATCTGGAACGGCTCGCGTTCGAGTACCTGCCGATCGGGTTCGGCCGCCGCCACGGGGACCCGAGTCGACCCTGGAACCGCTTCGCGATTCAGGTCAAGAACTCCGACGGGAGCCCCGTCCTGTACTACGAGGGAAACTGGCGCGACATCTTCCAGAACTGGGAGGCGCTCGCGCTCAGCTTCCCCGACTTCCTGCCGAACCTGATCGCCACGTTCGTGAACGCATCGACGCTCGACGGCTTCAACCCCTACCGCCTCACGCGCGACGGCATCGAGTGGGAGATCCCCGACCCGGATGATCCCTGGAGCTACATCGGATACTGGGGCGACCACCAGATCGTCTATCTCCTCCGGCTCCTGGAGGCGCTCGGGCGGACCTCGCCGGCGACGCTCCGGCGGCTGCTCGATCGCCGGATCTTCGCCTACGCGGACGTGCCGTACCGTCTCCGGCCCTACGCGGACATCCTGCGCGATCCCCACGCAACGATCGACTACGACCACGACCGTGCGGCTCGCGTCGACACGCGGGTGGCCGCCGTCGGCTCCGACGGGAAGCTCGTGACGGGGACCGACGGATCGGTGTCGCTCGTGACGTTGCTGGAGAAGCTCCTCGTCCCCGCGCTCTCGAAGCTCTCCAATCTCGTGCCGGACGGTGGCATCTGGATGAACACGCAGCGACCGGAGTGGAACGACGCGAACAACGCGCTGGTCGGCAACGGGCTGTCGATGGTCACGCTGTTTCATCTCCGGCGATACCTGGTTTTCCTCGATGACCTGCTGGCGGACGACACGCGACCCGACCCGACGCCGTGGAGGATCTCCGCGGAGGTGGCGGAATGGATGGCGGACGTGGGTGCCGCGATCTCGGAGTGCCGCCGGGCGCTCGACCGCGACGACGTCCACGACGCCCCGGAAACCGCCGACGTCCGCGACGCCGATCGGCTCCGGACGCTCGACGCGCTCGGGGAGGCATTCTCGCGGTATCGAGAGCGTGTCTACGTCGACGGGCTCTCGGCTCCCGTGGATGTCACGGATGCCACGATCAGGACCGTCGTCCGGGACGCGATCGCCGTCATCGATCACGCGATCGCCGCCAGTAGAAGACCCGACGGACTCCATCACACGTACAACCTGCTGTCGATCTCGACCGATGACGAGACCGCGAGCGTCCGTCATCTGTACGAGATGCTGGAAGGGCAGGTCGCGGCGCTGAGCTCCGGGGCGCTCGGCGTCCGCGAGTGCGTGGAGCTCGCCAAACGAATGGTCACGAGTCGCCTCTACCGGCCCGATCAGAGGAGCTTTCTTCTGTACCCCGAGCGTGAGCTTCCCGGCTTCCTGGACCGCAACGCGGTCTCGGCGGCTCGCGTGGAGGCGATCGGGCTTCTCAGCGCGCTCGAGGCCGCGGGCGACGTCTCGCTGATCGAGCGGGACGGACTCGGCACCCATCGGTTCCACCCCGACCTGTCGAACGCTCGTGACGTGTCGTCCGTGCTCGATCGACTCGCCCGTTCCGATCTCTGGCGTGACGGTGTGACGCGGGATCGTGCCCGCGTGTTGGCGCTCTTCGAGGACGTCTTCGCGCACCGCGAGTTCACCGGGCGCTCGGGAACCATGTACGGCTACGAGGGTCTGGGCTGCATCTACTGGCACATGGTCGCGAAGCTCCTGCTCGCCATCCAGGAGGTCGTGCATCGCGCCATCGCGGACGGGGAGCCGGACGACGTCGTGAACGACGCGATCGCGACGTATCACCGCGTCCGCGGGGGGCTGGGCTTCGAGAAGACCGTCGTCGAGTACGGCGCGTTTCCGACCGACCCGTACTCACACACGCCGGCCCATGCCGGAGCGCAGCAGCCGGGGATGACCGGACAGGTGAAGGAGGAGATCCTGACCCGGTTCGGCGAGCTGGGGGTCGCGGTCGAGGGGGGGTGCGTCCGGTTCGCACCGCGCCTGCTTCGCGCCACCGAGTTCCGGCCCGAGGCCGGCACGTTCGCGTACGTGACGCGGAACGGGGCGCGGCGCGAGATCGACATGGCGGCCGAGTCGCTGGCCTTCACGTACTGCCAGGTGCCGGTCGTCTACACGTGCTCGGCGGGCGCGGCCGCCATCCGGACCTCGAGCCCCGGGGCGGCATCGGTCGTCACGCCGGGCGACTTGCTCGACGAGGCCACGAGCGCGTCGCTCCTCGGGCGGCGCGGGGAGATCGAGCAGATCGACGTGACCGTGCCTCGCCGCTCACTCGCCCGTTCGTGAGCGTCATGGGGCGGGCCAGGCTCGCTCCCGCGGCGGCGGGTCGGCTCCGATCGCGGCGGCGATCCTTCGAGCTCAGGGGCGGCGGACGAGCCGCATGGTGCGGCGATCACCGCCGGCGTCGAGCCGGAGGAAATAGACACCCGGCCCGACCGGGTGGCCGGCCCCGTTCCGTCCATCCCACTCGACCGCGTGCGCACCTCGCGCGTGGGCCCCGATCGCGAGCGTGCGCACGAGCCGCCCGCGTGCGTCGTACACGACGAGTGACGCATCGCCGCCGGACGGGAGCTCGTAGCGGATTGCCGTCCGGGGCGAGAAGGGATTGGGGGCAGCGGGTCCCAGGACGTGCAGCGCCGTGACCGCGGGCGGTGAGTCGGACGCGAGGAGATCCTGGTTCTCGAACGACCAGCGATCGGTTCGAAACGTCTGGACCCCGCCGGTCGGGCTCACGACCACGATCACGACTCCGATCAGCCGTCCGTTGCCGCCGGCGCTCACGGGAGTCGGGTCGAAGACGCCGTTCCCACCCCAGTGGTAGGAGTTGTCGTCGTAGAACTCGTCGATCGGGATCGAGACGCGCTGCCAGCCGCCTCCCGACACGGCACCGGGGCCGGTCGGACTCACCACGAAGTCGAACTGGAACTCGTCGTCTCCGCCGTCACCGACCGGGGGAATGCGGTCGTCACCATCGTCGTCGTCCTGAAGGTTCAGCTCCAGCGTGTAGCTCTGGTCCGCGTCGGGATTGATCCAGAACGAGAAGTGCGTCACGTCGGTCAGATCCACGGGAAGGGTGCGCCCGAAGACGCCGACGAAGCCCGCCGGGCCGCCCCATCCCGACTCCAGGGAAAAGCGACAGCCGTCGCCGGGCGGGAGATCCACGGCGCTGGCGCCGATGCCGCCACCGCCGCCGCCACCCTCACTCCACCAGCCGTTTCCGTAGGGGTCGCCGTGGTCCATGCCGTCGAACAGCACGCCGCGATCGGGGTGCTCGGGCTTCTGGTACACGCGCACGTAGTCGATGACGTACTCCTGCGGGAACTCCGTCGTGTCGTCCGGTGGCCCGGGCAGATTTCCCCCGACGGCCATGTTCAGGAGCAGATGGAAGTCGTGGTCGAACGGAGCGGGGTAGGGGCCCCCCGAGGACGTCCAGAAGCTGTTGCACGCGTACTGGACGCCATCGACGTACCAGCGCATCTCGTGGGGCTCCCACTCCAGGGCGAACACGTGAAAGCCGTCGTCGAACGTGCCCTCGGGCAAGGTGTGGTCGGTGGTGGCGTAGCGGTGACCCGGGTCCCCGTAGTGCAGCGTGCCGAACGTGCGATCGGGGTCCTGTCCGAGATACTCCATGATGTCGATCTCGCCCGAGACCGGCCATCCGCCGTAGGGGCTGTCCGTGGGGAGCATCCAGAACGCGGGCCAGATGCCCTGTCCGACCGGCAGCTTCGCTCGCATCTCGAAGCGTCCGGTCGTCCAGTCGCCGAGGCCCCGGGTGCGCAGCCGTGACGACGTGTAGTCGCGTCCGCCGAACGATTCTTCCTTCGCGGTGATCGTCAGGACGCCGTCGGCGACGGTCGAGTTCTCCGCGCGGTAGTACTGGAGCTCGTCGTTGCCCCATCCACAGAGGTCGGGGCACCCGGTTCCGATCTGGAACTCCCACTTCGTGGGATCGACCTCGGTGCCGTCCAACTCGTCGCTCCAGACGAGCGTGTACTCGGCCGCCGAGTTGGACGCGCACAGGCCGAGCAGCGTGGCCGCGATCGCCATCGACCGAGCACGGGACCGGACGGCCACGCGCGACGCGGTGTGGACGGGCGTGGGACCGTCGCCGGCGGCCGAGGCCGCCGGCGGGGACGTCGGGACGATCACGGGGTCAGCACCATCCGGCGGGACTCGCGCCCGGAGGACGTCGTGAGCACGTACCGGTAAACGCCGGCCGCCGCCGGCAGGCCCCGGCTCGTGATGCCGTCCCAGCTCACCGCGTGGCGCCCCGCGACGCGGGTGCCCGAGACGAGCGTGGCCACGCGCCGCCCGAACACGTCGTACACGCCGAGATCGACGACGTCCGCGCGCTCGAGCACGAACGTGATGCGCGTGGTCGGGTTGAACGGGTTCGGCGTGTTCTGATGGAGTGTGATCGCACCGGGACCGGTACTCGCGTCCACGCCGAGCGGCGTCGACAGACCGAAGAACACGTCGTCGAACCAGATCGCGCCGCTCTCCTCGAGCGGCGAGATGAAGAGCAGATACGCCTGCACCTGGACGGTGCCCACCGGCGCCGCCGCGCTCACGCTGCTCTCGGTCCAGGTTCCGGGCGGTGAGGACGCGTCGGCCAGCGTGACCTCCTCGCCTCCGATCTCGATCTCGACGGCGTCGAGAAAGACGATGCGGGCGATGGCGTAGTTGGCGCCGCCGTTGATGGGGTCGGCGCACGAGGCGAGCCCGTGCGCGCGCATCTCGAACTCCATGCCGGCCGAGGCGCCGAACGTCTGGAACATCCCCGACGGGCTCTCGGGCGTGAAGGTCGAGAACATCTTCGCCGAGCCGGGGGCCGTCCGCACGAAGCTGCCGTTGCCCTCCGCAAAGGCGTTGCCGAACGTGCTCCAGCCCGACAGTCCCGAGTCGAAGCTCGCGTTGGCCAGGAGGTTTCCGGTCGGGGGCTCGGGCGCCGACAACTCGACCAGCGACACGTCGTCCACGAACACCGCTCCGGCGTCGCATGCCGGCTGGAGGAACAGGAACAGGGCCTCGACACGGAGCGCGCCGCTCGGGGTCGGCGCCGAGACCGAGAACGCGTTCCACTGGTCGGGGACCGTCTGCCAGTCTCCGATGACGATCTCGTTGGACGAGATCTCCGCGCCACCGGACACCGCGTCGAAGAACGCGATCTTGGCGATCAGCCGGTTCGACGCGCACGTGTCCGAGCCGGGAATCGGGTCTCCACTCTGGACGTAGGCGTATCCGCCGAACTCGTAGACCATGTCCGGCGCGGGCGTGAACGCCTGAAAGAAGCCACCGACGTCGAACTGCGGGAAGTCGGGGCAGTTCGTGAACTCACCGAAGATCTTGGCCGACTGAGCGCCGGTCCGGGCCTCGTCGCCGCTGATGTTCGGCCCCGATCCGAACACGGTCCACCCGGTGAAGAGCGGCCGGTCCTCGAACCCTGGATTGTCCAGGAGATTGACGCCGGCGACGGCCTGTGACCCGATCGCGGACGCGACGAGGAGCGTCAGCGCCACACGGGCGGGCGTAACGGAACGCTTCATCCTTCACCTTCCCACGTTCGTTGAAAACGGTTTCGAGCGCGGCCGTCCGCGTGGCGACGGGGAGTCATGCATGGTGTGCGGCACCCGCAGGGTCCGATCACGATCGGTGAGGCGGCGCCGACTCGGGCGCGCGCCACCCCACCGGTCGGGGCTCCTACCTTCCGTACTGCGCCTTCAGCCGGCTCCAGGTCGCGGGCTGGACCGGCACGGCGCTCAGGTCGACCAGCTCCACGTCGTCGATCTGGACCGCGCCCGGGTCGAACCCGAGCTGCACGAACAGGATGAACGCCTCGACCTGCACGGTCCCCGCCGGGGCGACCCCGACGATCGGTGCGGCCGCATGCCACATGTCCGTCGCGAAGCTCGGATCGAGGATCGTGGACTCGACGGCACCGATCTCCACGTCCGCCGCGTCCTTGAACACGATCTTCTGCACGACGAAATTGTCACCGATCACGGCGTCGCCGCTCCAGTGCCGCGCGTTCGACGACATCTGCCACTCGGCACCCTCGGCGGTCGGGAACTCCTGGAACATGCCGCTGACCACCGAGCCGTCGAACGGACCGAAGAGCACTGCCAGCTGGTTGCCGCTGAGGGGCTCGAACTGGGGTGGGTTCGCGGCCTCGGTGAAGACGTTCGCGAACGTGATCCAGTCCTGCACGCCGGGTCCGGGCGGTCCGTCTTCCATGCCCGGGTTGGCCAGCTCGTTCGCCGACGCGAGCGAGACCGTCGCGAACACGACGAGACTCGTGGTCGCGACCCGCTTCATGAAGGTTGGGAGATGCATCTTCCTCGGCGCCTTTCCTTGGATCGGTCAGCCGCCGGCGAGCCGGAGCTGACGAGACTCGCGTCCGCGCCACGACGACACGGGCGCTGGATTTCCGCTCTCGGCGAGCGGCGTGTTGACACGAACACCGTCATCCTACACTATGTTCGGTAGTCGAACAAAGTAATGTTCGCCAATCGAACGAAGTCCCAAATCAGAGCGAGGCATCGTGCAAGCCGGTTCCCGCCCCGCCGAGCCCGTGGTCGACGTCCGAGGCCTCCGAAAGGCGTTCTCGTCTGCGGGATCGCTGACCCGATCGCGGCGCGTCGTGGCCGCCGAGGACGTGTCGTTCCGGATCCACCGGGGGGAGGCGGTCGCCCTGGTCGGGGAGTCCGGGAGCGGTAAGAGCACCATTGCCAAGCTCTTACTGCGTCTGGAGCGACCCGACGGCGGGGAGATCCGGATCGACGGGGCCGACGTGCTGAGCCGCGAACGACGGCGAGCGTCTGTCGGGTACCGGAGACGGGTCCAGATGGTGTTCCAGGACCCGTTCGGCTCGCTGAACCCGGTCCACGACGTCGCCCACCACCTGATCCGGCCCCTCCTCCGCCACCGCCGCGCCGCGCCGCCGGATGCACGCCGGCGGGCGGCCGATCTCTTGCGCACGGTCGGGCTGGAGCCCGCCGAGGACTATCTGGGCCGCCATCCGTACGAGCTCTCGGGCGGCCAGCGGCAGCGGGTCGCGATCGCACGCGCGCTCGCGGTGGAGCCGGACGTGCTCGTGGCCGACGAGCCCACGTCGATGCTGGACGTCTCGATCCGCATGGACATCTTGAACCTGCTCGCACGCCTCAAGCGAGATCGGGGACTCGCGATCCTGCTCATCACGCACGATCTGGCCTCGGCGCGCTTTCTCGCCGAGCGCGTCCTGGTGCTGTTTCAGGGACGGGTCGTCGAGAGCGGGTCGAGCGCCGACGTGGTCTCCACACCTCTTCACCCGTACACGCGGGCGCTCGTCGACGCGATCGCCGACGACCGGCCCCGGGACGCGCGGAGCCCACACGCCACCTTCGCCCTCGAGGCGCCCACGGGGTCCGGCTGCCCGTTCGCATCCCGATGCCCCGAGGTCTTCGACCCCTGCCTCACGAGCGATCCCGGCCCGACCGAGGTCGACGGACGTGAGGTGCGCTGTCACCTCCACCGGGACGCGCACCGTCCCGGCTCGACGGGAGTCCAGACGTGACGACCCGGCGGTTTCCCGAGGGCTTCGTCTGGGGCACGGCCACGTCGTCCCATCAGATCGAGGGCGCAATCCACGCGGCGGGACGCGGGGAGTCGATCTGGGATCGCTTCGCGTCGGTGCCGGGCAACATCGCGGACGGAAGCGACGCCAGCGTTGCCTGCGACCACTACCATCGCTGGCGCGAGGACGTCCGCCTCCTCGCCGAGCTCGGCGTCGACGCCTATCGGTTCTCGATCGCGTGGCCCCGCATCCTGCCGACCGGGTGGGGGCCGCTCAACGTGCGCGGGCTGGACTTCTACGACGCGCTGGTGGATGCGCTCGTCGAGGCGAACATCCGACCGTTCGTGACCCTGTACCACTGGGATCTCCCGCAGTCCCTGGAGGATCGCGGCGGGTGGACCTCGCGCGACACGGCGGAGGCGTTCGTCGAGTATGCCGCGGTCGTGACGGCACGACTCGGGGATCGCGTGCGAGACTGGGCCACGCACAACGAGCCCTGGTGCATCGCCGCGCTCGGGTACGGGAGCGGTCAGCACGCGCCCGGGCATCGAGACCCGTTCGAGGCCCTGATCGCCGCGCACCACGTGCTTCTGTCGCATGGATGGGCGGTGCCCGAGATCCGCCTGGCGTCGCCGGAGGCGGCGGTCGGCATCGTGCTCAGCCTGTCGCCCGCGAGCGCCCGCACCGATTCCGACGCCGATCGGGATGCGGCCCGACATTTCGACGGAGCATTCAACCGCTGGTACCTGGATCCGGTCTTCCGCGGACGGTATCCACGGGACGTGATCGCCGATCACGTCCGCGCCGGTCATCTCGATGCGCCGGCGCTCCCGTTCGTGCGCGACGGCGATCTCGGGGCGATCGCGACCCCGATCGACTTCCTCGGCGTCAACTACTACACGCGGACCGTTCTCGAGGCCGGCCGGAACGGAGCGCCCGCCGCGGTACGCATGGCTCCCCAGGACGAGCTGACGGACATGGGCTGGGAGGTGCATCCGGATGGGCTCCGTGAGATCCTCGTCCGCATCACCCACGACTACGGGCCGGCCGAGATCCACGTGACCGAGAACGGCGCCGCCTACGCCGACGGTCCGGACGATTCCGGTCGGATCGCCGACGCGCGCCGGATCTCGTTCATGCAGTCTCACCTGGCCGCGGCGCATCGCGCGATCGGCGAGGGCGTTCCGCTCCGGGGCTACTTCGCGTGGTCGCTGCTCGACAACTTCGAGTGGGGGCACGGCTACGCCAAGCGCTTCGGTCTCCACTGGGTCGACTACGCGACGCAGCGGCGACTTCCCAAGGATAGCGCGTTGTGGTATCGCGACGTCATCGCCGCCAACGCGGTGGACGACGCCGTGACGGAGACCATTCGAGGAGGCTCGACGTGAGCGCGTTCGGACAGGACCTCTCGTGGCCGGTGCTGGCGCGTCGCGCCGGCGTCGCGCTCGTGATCGTCGCGGCCACGACGGCGGGAACGTTCGCCGCGGAGCGTGCGCCGATGCCCGAGATTTCCATCTCGTCCGGTGACGCGGGCGAGATGCTGATCGTGGACGGGCGGCCGTTCATGGTCTTCGGAATGAACTGGGACTACGTCCCCATCGGGCAGAACTACGCCTACAGCCTGTGGAACGAGCCCGACGACGTGATCGAGGCCGCGCTCGCGAGAGAGATGCCGCTCCTGGTCGACATGGGCGTCAACGCGATCCGGCAGTACGCGGGGGTCCCGCCCCGATGGGTGCAGTACATCTACGAGCGCTACGGCATCTTCACGGTGCTCAACCACACCGTGGCCCGCTACGGCTTCACGCTGGACGGGGTGTGGGTGCCGGCCGTCGACTACTCGGATCCGCGTCTTCGTGACGCGGTGACCACGGAGGTCGTGGATCTCGTCGAGGCGTTCCGCGACACGCCGGGCGTCTTGATGTGGCTCCTCGGGAACGAGAACAACTACGGCCTCTCCTGGACCTCGTTCGAGATCGAGGCCTTGCCCGAGGGTGAGCGCGATGCCGCCCGCGCTCGCCATCTCTACAGCTTGTTCGAGGAGATCACGCGCGCCATCAAGGCGCGGGACACGGCGCGACCGGTCGCGATCGCGAACGGTGACGTCCAGTACATCGAACTCATCGCCGAGGAGTGCCCGTCGCTGGACGTCTTCGGCACCAACGTGTATCGGGGGATCTCCAGCCGGGATCTGTTTCAGGTCGTGCACGACCGGCTCGGGCTGCCGGTGCTGTACACCGAGTTCGGAGCGGACGCGTTCGACGCCAAGCGGATGCGCGAGGATCAGATCATGCAGGCTCGCTATCTGATCGGTCAGTGGAAGGAGATCTACGAGCAGTCGCGCGGGAAGGGGCGCGTCGGCAACGCGATCGGAGGGCTCGTCTTCCAGTGGAGCGACGGATGGTGGAAGTTCCGGCAGGAGGAGCGGCTGGACGTCCACGACACGAACGCGTCCTGGCCCAACGGGGGCTACGTGGAGGACTACGTCGAGGGCGACAACAACATGAACGAGGAGTGGTGGGGGATCACCGCCAAGGGAAGGCCGGACGCGAGCGGTCTGTACCCGGTCTACCCGCGTGCGGCCTACTACGCCCTTCAGCGGTGCTTCCGTCTCGAGCCCTACGCCCCGTCGACCACGCTCCAGCGGATCTCCGACCACTTTGACGCCATCACGCCGGCATCGGCCGAGCTGGAGGCCCGGGGGAGTCGCGCGACGCTCCTGGCCACGACCACGAGCCGGCTTCGCGTCAGCGAGCTCCGGCTCGAGCTCGAGACGTTCAGCACCGGGGGGACGCGCGTCAGCACGCCGGAGAGCGAGGAGGAACCGGCCACGTTTCCCGCGTTTCAGGGCTTCGATCAGCTCCAGTCGTTCTACGCCGGACTCGAGGCGCAGCCCGCCCCCAACGTTCTGGGCCGGCTCACGATCAACGTGCTGGGCGACGTTCCCACCAACCCGATCGACGAGATCTTCTACGAGAACCGCGGGCGCAGGCGCACGCTGGAGTCGGACGACACGACGTTCGACCTGGAGGGAATCGAGCGGGTGAAGGTCTACGACGCAGCGGTGTCGTGGGACGAGCGGATGTTCCAGCTGGAGGGCTTCTACCGGTCGGGACATTACCACTGGGGATACGAAGGTGACCTCTTCGGCCTGTACCGCGAGGCGTACTACGGCGAGAACATCGACATCTACAACGGCGAGGCGCCGGTCGGCGTGGTGATCGCCGGCAAGCGCTCGATGTCGGGGCTGACGCTCGCGTTCGGTCAGGAGCTCTGGTGGGGGGCGAACCCCGCGATCCTGGTGAAGGCGCGGCGTCAGCTCGGCGACGTGGACGTGACCGCGATGTTCCACGAGGACCTGGCGGAGCAGTCCGGGGCCAGGACCTCCAGCGCGGTGCCGCTGCCCGAGACGCGCAAGGCGACCCTCCAGCTCGCCACGTCGTACCGCGGGCTCGGGATCGAGGTCGGTGGGATCTGGTCGGGTGACACGAAGGTCGGTGACACGTTTCAGATCGCCGACGAGCTTCCGGACGGGGGTTACCGGATCCTGCAGGACGAGATCTACGACGAGGACACGATCGGGGGAAAGGCGAGACTCACCTACCAGCGCGGCCGCTGGAACTGGTATGCGCAGGCCGCCTACATGGGACTCGTGGCCGACGGCGGTCCGACCCAGACCGTGACGTATACGGGGTGGTCGCTGAAGGACACGGGGTCGGGCAACCAGAAGAACGTCGTCACCGGGCTCGCCGTCAACCTGGGTCGGTTTCAGGTGTCTCCCAACTTCCTCTACCAGACGCCGATCGTGGGGCCGATCCCCGGCGACGTTCCGTCCCCGGGACTGCCGCGCAACGTGCTCGACGATCCGTTCGCGGTGCGCGCGAACCGGGAGACGGTCGGCTCGGAGCTCATGATCACCTACGATCCCACGCCGGCGACCTGGATGTGGCAGTGGGACGCCGTCGCGCGCGAAGACGCGCGTCTGGCGGCCAGCCTGGGCTTCGTTCATCGCCACCTGCCGACCACGCAGGATGCGGCCATCGGCGTTCTGGAGGATGGGTCGACGACGTTCGCGTTCTCGGGGGCGCCGCCGGCCCGGGACCTCTGGGAGATCCGAGCGCGCATCATCTCGCGGCTGGGGGCGGGCACGCGCCTCGTGGCGAACCTCTTCGGCGGGCGCGGCGAGCCCAACGGCGACGACGATCGTGTCGTGGAACGGGTCGGCGGTGATGCGCGTCTCGCGGTGGGATCGGTGGCCGTGGAGGTGGCGGCGGCGTTCGACGACTGGGGGCCGTACGACTACCACCGTGACTTCAACCTGACGTTTCCGGTCCAGCTCCGCGGAGATGTCTCGTACAGCCTGGGACGCCAGCGCTGGCTCGGAGATCCCCAGACCCGGTTCGGGGTGCGGGGCACGTGGCGGTCCCTCGATCGATACTCGCCGCGGTACTGCCCGGTCGAGATCCTGAATGCCGACGGCACCGTGGACTGCGATCCGCTCGGACCGGGCGAGCACGGCAACGAGTGGGAGATCCGGACCTACGTCCACTTCGCGATGTAGCTCGGCGCTCAGCTCTCCGCGAGGCGGCAATCCGACGCATGCTCGGGCGTGATGCGGACCAGGCGGGGCTCACGGGTGCGGCACGCGTCGATCGCGTGCGCGCACCGCGGATGAAACCGACACCCCGACGGCGGACGGAGAAGGCTCGGCGGCGATCCGGGGATGCTCACGGGGTCGTCGCCGCCGGGTCGCAGGGACGGAAACGCCTTCAGGAGCCCCTCGGTGTACGGATGCCGCGGGGATCGGCCGAGGTCGCGCGCGGGCCCCAGCTCGGCCATCCGCGCGGCATAGAACACCGCCACGCGATCGGAGACCTGTAGCATGCGGGCGAGATCGTGTGTGATGAACATCACCGCGAACCCCAGACGATCGCGAAGCTCGCGGATCTGATCGAGGATCTCCCGCTCCACGACGACGTCGAGCGCCGTCGTCGGCTCGTCGAGGATCACCAGCGACGGGTCGAGCGCCAGCGCGAGCGCGATTCCCACGCGCTGGCGCATGCCGCCCGAGAGCTGGTGGGCGTACGCGCCGAGCCGGTCGGCTTCGATCCCCACCATCTCGAGCAGATGCGCGGCGCGGTCGCGGGCGGCGCCCCCCGCGAGATCGCCGTGCGCGGCGAGCGTGTCGAGAAGCTGCTCCCCGATCGTCAGCACCGGGTTCAGCGCGTCCATCGCGCTCTGGAAGACCATCGAGATTCGCGTCCAGCGAACCTCGCGCAGCTCGCGTTCCCCGAGCGCGAGGAGATCGGCTCCCTCGAAGAGCACCTCGCCGCCGCTGATCACCGCCGGGGGCGGCAGGATGCGGAGTATCGCCTGCGCGAGGGTGGTCTTGCCGCTGCCCGACTCGCCGGCAATGCCGAGGATCTCGCCGGGGAAGAGGTCGAGGGATACCCGGTCGACCGCGCGCACGGGACCGCGCTCGGTGATGAAGTCGACCCGGAGGTCGCGCACCGACAACAGCGGCTCAGCCACGGCAGGACTCTCCATGGGCGGTCCCGGTCACCACGGGCGTCGATCGGGTGGGTCGAGTGTCGGTGGCCTCGAGATGCCGGCGCCACGCCCGCTCCAGCTGGAGCCGCGGGTTCGTGATCTCGTCGAAGCCGGAGTTCAGCATCGTCAGCGCGAAGCCCACCAGTGCCACGCACAGGCCGGTCGGCGCGAACGTCCACCAGGCGCCGGTCAGGAGCGCCGAGTCGTTCTGTGCCCAGTACAGATTGGTTCCCCACGTGAAGGCCGAGACGTCACCGAGCCCGAGGTACTCCAGCCCGACCTGTGCCCCGATCGCATACACCGTGCTTCCGATGACCTGGGAGACCAGGAGCGACGTCATCGTGGGCAGGATCTCCCGGGTGACGATGCGCAGGCTGGACTCTCCCGCCACGACGGCGGCACGCACGTAGTCGCGCTCTCTCTGGGAGAGCGTCTGCGCGCGGAGGACCCGTGCGTTCCACGCCCACCCCGTCACGACGAGAACGAGCCCCAGCGTGAGCGGACCCGACGGCAGGTAGGCGGCGATGACGATCGCCAGCGGGAGCCCCGGAATCACCAGGAACACGTTGAAGAGGAGCGAGAGCGCGCCGTCGATCCGGCCGCCGACGTACCCGGCGGTGACCCCGACCAGCGAGCCGACGAGCACGACGACGAGGCCCACGGAGAACCCCAGGACGAGGGAGACGCGCGTCCCGACGACGAGCTGGGCGAGGACGTCCTGGCCCTGGCCCGTGGTGCCGAGCCAGTGCTCGGTCGACGGTGGCTGTAGCGGGACGCCGACCAGCGCGTCGGGATCGCCGACCAGGAACGGTCCGAACACCGCGACGAGCACGAAGACGGCCAGGATCACGGCTCCCGCGGCGGCCTTGCGATCCGTGCGGATCGCTCGTGCCCAGGACAGGAGACCGGTGGGGTTCCGGGAGGCGCTCATGAGCCGCCGCCTCTCGTGCGGGGATCGAGCCAGAGATACACGAGATCCACGAGCCAGTTCGCGCCGAGCACCGCGAACGTGATCAGCAGGAAGATGCCCTGCATCAGTGGGTAGTCCTGACTCCGGACCGCCTGGACCAGGAGGTAGCCCTGTCCCGGATACGAGAACACGATCTCGGTCAGGAGCGACCCGCCGAGCACGAACCCGAGCGCCATGCCGAAGCCCGTGACGCTGGGCAGGAGCGCGTTCCGCGCGGCGTACCGGACGACGACGCGCGTCGGCGACAGGCCCTTGGCCCACGCGAGGCTCACGTAGTCCGAGCCGAGCACCGAGATCATGTTGTTGCGCATCGACAGGAGCCAGCCACCCAGCGTGGCCAGGACCACGGTGCCGACCGGGAGGGCCGCGTGGCGGGCGACGTCCATCGCGAAGGCGAGCGAGACACGGGGGGTTTCGTCGCTCCCGTAGGCGTGCCCGAGGGGAAACCAGCCGAGCACGAAGCCCAGCAGGTACAAGGCGACCATGGCCAGCCAGAAATACGGGAACGCGCCGATGAACACCAGGGTGGATGGCAGCCACGTGTCCACCCATCCCCGCCGCCACCATGCGGCGACGATGCCGAGGGCGGTCCCCACGGCGAAGCTGATCACGACCGACGTGCCGGCCAGGAAGATCGTCCATGCGAGCCCGGTCCCGATGACGTCGGAGACGGGTGATGGGAAGTACGCGACCGAGATTCCGAGATCGCCGGCCAGGACGTGGCGAACGTACGTCACGTACTGGCTCCACAGCGGCGCCTCGGTGAGACCGAACGTCTCTCGAAGTGCGTCCAGCGCTTCGGGTCCCAGTCGACCCTTGAAGCGGGCGAAGAGAGCGGTCGCCGGATCGCCCGGCATCAGCCGCGGCAAGAAGAAGTTGATCGTCAGCGCGACCCAGCCCGCGATCAGGTAGAAGCCCAGCCGCCCCGCGATGTAACGCACCCTCGACTCCTAACGTGGACGGACGGCGGTCAGGACCAGCAGCACCTCACCCCGGTCGATCTTGTTCGGTGACGGGTCCGCGTAGGGATCGTCCGCGGTCGGGAATCCCCGGAACCGTCCGACGTTGTACTCCGCCCAGGACGGGTTCGGATAGAGCGGAATGGCCGGTGCCTCGGTCGCGAACGTGCGCTGGAGCTCGACGCCCAGCCGCCGCTGCTCCAGCGGGTCCGTCGCGGTCTCGAACTCGGCCAGGACCGCGTCCGCGGCCGGGCTTCCGAACCGATGCCAGTTCGCGCCCGAGACCTCGCCGAGCGGCTTCACGGTCTCCGAACCCATCAGGCAGCGGTAGAAGGGATAGGGTGTGGCGCCCTCGACGGACCAGCCCACCGAGAGGTCGAAGTCCCCCTCCTGCACGCGCTGGAACCACGCCGCAAAGTCGTACGAGCGGACGGACGCCGCGATCCCGATCTCGCCCAGCCCCCTTGCGATCACCTGGCAGGCGCGCACCCAGTCGGACCATCCGGCGACGGTGAGAATGTCGTAGCGCATCGGAGCGCCGCCGGGAAGCGTGCGTATCCCGTCGGCACCGCGGGCGAGGCCGGCCGCGTCCAGGAGCGCGTTGGCCCGATCGACGTCGAACAGCACCCAGTCGTTCTCGGCCACGACGTCGCCGCTTCGCCAGGAGGCGTAGGCGTCGCTCAGTCCCGTGACGTCTGCGGGCCGCGAGTAGCGGTGGCAGGCCACGTCCACGAGCAGCTCCCGGTCGATCGACAGACTGAGCGCCCTGCGAACGCCGGCGTCCGCAAACGGATCACGCATCGTGTTCGCGTAGAGAAAGACCGTGCTGCCGGTCAGCGGAAACCAGTACCGGTGGTGCTCAGGATCTCGTCCCACGTACACGCGATCGACCGCGGGGATGAAGTTGCCCGCCCAGTCGACCTCGTCGAACACGAGCGCGAGGTTGGCCCGGTCGTTCCCCGGATAGGCCGGGAAGCGAAGCGCGTCGATGTGCGGCCGATCCGGCTGCCAGTAGTGCGGGTTCCGGCCCAGCTCGAACACCTGTGACCGGAAGAACCGGACCTCGGTGAACGGCCCGGTCGCCACCGGGTGCTCGTTCAGGAACGACACCGGCTCGTCGACGTCGCGCCACACGTGCTCGGGCACGATGGGCTGCGCCGCGATCTCGTCGAACCCGGGGACGAAGACGCGCCGGAACCGGAAGTCGATCGTTCGCGGGCCGACCTGCTCGACGTCGTCCAGGAACTGCCACACCCGCCGCCGATCCAGCGCGGGGTGGGCTCGCATCAGCTCGAACGTGTACACGACGTCTCGGGCCGTGAACGGGCGCCCGTCCGACCAGAGCACCGAATCGCGGAGCGCGACCCGGAGCGTCGCGTTGCCGTCGCGCCACTCGCGCGACAGCGCCAGCCAGGGGACGTGGCGGGCCTGGATGCTGTTGAACACGAACAGGGGCTCGTAGATGCCCGCCGTCGTCGGCCACCGCGCGGTGCTCGCCGTGGTCAGGGGGTTGAAGTTGCGGATCCACGACGCCGTCTGCTCCTGCGAGACGACGAGGACGCCGTCGGGCAGCACGGGACGCTCCCGGACGCACGCGGTGGCCAGGAGCACGGTGCCGAGCGCGAGCGTCGCCCCGACGGCCCGCGAGGGGAACCGGGGACCGGTGCACGGCATCCGTCCGACCGTCATCGACTTCCTCGGTAGACGCGCACCCAGTCCACCAGCATCGTCTGCGGGAACGCCGTCGTCTCGTCCGGCGGCCCGACGAAGTGACCGCCGACCGCCACGTTCAGGATGATGAAGAACGGGTGATCGAACACCCAGCGTCCCCGATCCGCGATCGAGCGCGGGGTCAGCGTCTGGTAGCGCACGCCGTCCACCGTCCACGTGATCCGGTCCGCAGTCCACTCCACTCCGAAGACGTGAAACCCGGCGCCGAAGTCCCCGGCCGGCAGCGTGTACCGCGCGGTCACGGCGCTGCCGCCGGAGTAGCCCGGCCCGTGAACGCTCCCCAGCACCAGGTTCGGCTCTTGCCCCCGGTACTCCATGATGTCGATCTCGCCGCAGTCCGGCCAGCCGGTGGTGGGGAAGTCGGCTCCGAGGAGCCAGAACGCCGGCCAGATGCCCCGTCCCACCGGGAGGCGGATCCGTGCCTCGAAGCGACCCTCCTCCTGCTCGAACAGGCCGAACGTCGTCAGCCGCGCAGACGTGTAGTCGCGTCCGCCGTAGCGCTCCTCCCTGGCCACGATCGCCAGATGGCCGGCCCCGTCGAGGGACGCGTTCTCGGGTCGGTCGGTGTCGTACTCCAGCTGCTGGTTGCCCCAGTCGGTGCCGACGTCGAACGTCCATCGCGACGTGTCGGGGAGCTCGCCGGCGGGTCCATCGAACTCGTCCTGCCACGACAGCTCCCAGGTGAACGCGTCCTCCCCGCAGGACGCGCCGACGAGCACGCTCCACGCGAGCGCGGCCAGCAGGATGCGTGCGACCGGAGGTGACGAGGTCGGGCCGCTCACTGGGGCCTCGGACGCGCCGCATCGGCGGGAAACAGACGGGAGTCGCCGAGGGCGGCCTTCAGCACCAGCGTCGACGCGCCGATCGCGATCGTGCGCGGGCCGAGCTCGCTGGTGCAGATGTCGGTCGCGTCGATGGAGCTCAGGAGCGTGCGATGCCGAAGCGTCTCGCGCAGCGGGGCGAGCAGTCGTTCTCCGAGCCGCGAGAAGCCGCCGCCGATGATGACCCTGGCGGGGTTCATGAGGTTCAACATACCGGCCAGCGCGACGCCGAGGTGTTCGGCCGCCTCGTTGACGACCTGCGTGGCCAGCTCGTCTCCCTGCAGTGCGGCGTTCTCGATCTGGGCCACGGTCTGTGTTCCCGCCGCGACGGTGCTGTCGGGGTACTCGCCGGCGAGCGCACGGGCTCGGGCGACCAGGGCGTCGGCGCCCACGAACGTGGCCAGGCAGCCCCGGAGGCCGCACAGGCACGGGCCCCCGTTGGGATCGATCGCCATGTGACCGATCTCACCCGCGACCCCGGTCGCGCCGCGGTAGATCTC
Source organism: Candidatus Eiseniibacteriota bacterium (assembly GCA_965224245.1). Lineage (GTDB taxonomy): Bacteria > Eisenbacteria > RBG-16-71-46 > CAZAMP01 > CAZAMP01 > CBDCYW01. Next base: position 1,453,493 of record OZ245046.1, read on the forward strand.
GCCCGCGACGACGTGTCCGGAACCGACGCCGGTGGCCACTTTGACGTACGCGAAGTCCCGCAGCCCCTTGCCGGCCCCCCACCATTGCTCGGCCAGCGCGCCGAGGTTTGCGTCGTTGTCGATCAGGATCGGAACCTCGAAACGGCCGAGCACCTCTCGCACGCCGCTTCGCCCGTGCCACGCCGGCAGTACCGTCTCCGAGAGGTGGTCCGGATCGGCGGGATCGTGGGGGCTGGGAACGGCGACTCCGATGCCGAGGAGCGGTGGTGCATCAGCGGGTCGTGCCGCAAGACACTCGTTGCACAGCGCGACCATGACCGCGCGCGTGCCGTCGGGGTCCTCACGGACCTCGTGAGCGCGCTGTCGCCACGCGAGGACGCGTCCCCGCAGGTCGGTGAGGGCGACGGCCACGTGAGCGGCGCCCATCTCCACGCCGAGGATGCAGCAGGCGTCGTCGCGGAACTCGAGCACGATCGGACGCCGTCCGCCGCGGGAGCGACCCAGCCCGACCTCGTACACGAGCCCGGTCGGGATCAGCGTGCTGACGATCTCCGAGATCGTCGATCTGGCCAGCCGGGTCTCGCGAGCCAGATCGGCGCGCGAGATGCGCCTCGCCTCCCAGATCAGGCCGAGCACGGTGTCGGTCAGCGGACGTGCGCGGGCGGGACTGGTGGCGCCGGAGTCACCGGACGGTGGGGCGTCGACCGGCGTCGAGCTCTCCTTGTCCACGTGCATCTCCCGGGGTGGGTCGCCGGCCCTTCAGCGGTCCGAACGGAAGTAGAGGTTGTCGACGAACGCGACCGGCGTCGTCGTGCTGCCCTTGAGGATCATCTGCGCCAGGTGCTCGGTGCTCGCGAGGGACGCGAACGCGCTCAGCGGCACGTCCAGGCCGACCCATTCGCCGGTGGTGAGCGGCGGGTCGGAACTCGCGGTGAAGATGAGCTCTGCTTCGGTGTCGTCGCCGCTCTCGTCGAACACGCCGTTGGCACCGAAGTCGACCAGCTTGATCAGAAGCCCGGTTCCCACCGGAAGGAACACGTCGACGTGGAGGTGCGTCATGTCCGACGCGTCGATCGTCGGCGCGTCGAACACGATGGCGGCGAAGCCGGGCGCCGCGATGTTCGAGTACGCCTTCACGTCGTCACCCGCGATGCGCACGTCCTCGACGGTGGCCGTCTCGGTCGCCCAGTCGGTCGAGAACGTGGTGACCGGCACCGACGGGTACGCGTTGCTGAACAGCGAGATGACCGAGCCGCTGGGGGCGGTGGGCGCCGGAGCCGGGGCCGTCGGACCCTGGAGGTTGACGAGCGTCAGCGCACCCGTCGCGGGAATGTCACCCAGGCGCGCGGTGATGACCGCATCCCCCGGTCCGACGAGTCGGACGCGATCCCCGGAGATCGTGGCCACGCGCTCGTTGGACGAGGTGAACGTGAAGTAGCCGGGCTCGTGCCCGATGATCCGGTCGACGCCGTCGATCGAGAACGTCGTCGTGGTCCCCTCGACGGTCAGCGTACTCCCGACGAAGGTGGTGCGTGACTCCTCGGGCATCGCGGGGCGCGGGTCGGTGATCGTGCTCGACGTCACGAACCGGATCTCGTCGAACCAGATCCGGTGCCCGCTCCCGTCGGGAGCCTCGAAGCCCTCGCCAAACCAGAAGAGCCCGCGCTCGTCGACGAGCTTCGCCGGCAGCGGAATGGGAATGACCACCTTCTGCCAGCTCGTGGTCAGCGGGATGTTCAGGCGGGCAACGCCGAAGCGAGAGGTTCCGGTGTTGTCGTTGCCCAGGCCGGCGGCGTTCAGCGTGCTCGGAACGCTCGACCTCGCGTAGAACGTGAGCGCGTTGTATCCGGTCAGGTTGCGGGCGTAGGTGGTGGTCATCGCCCCGCCGGCGAACAGGTTCTCGGTGGTGCCCGGCGGCTGCTCGGGGGGCACCACGACCTCCAGAGACGAGGTCCCGGCGAAGCGATCGCTCGAGACGACGTCGACCGCGTCGTACTTCGAGCCCAGGAAGGCCTCGAAGGTGACGGCCTCCCCGAACTCGTCGTCGAACACGATCGGATCGACGTTCGGCGGGGCTGGCTTCAACGTGTCCAGGTCTCGTCCGCTGCAGCCGAGGGCGAGAGCCGCCAGGGCCGGGACGAGGGCGAGAGCCGTCGAGCGTCTCATGGGTCGGACTCCCCTCCACGTGGCCAGGGGGCGGATCGGACATCGGGGGCGAGCGCCCCGGGACTTTGTTCGGTTCACGATCAAACTATGCGAGGTGGACGTGGCGGCTGTCAAGACGTGACTCCGGAGTCGAGGACCCGTCCGTGCTCCGGGGGCTGGGGTGCGCCTCGAAGCAGGGGCTTCCGCGGTGGCATCGGGTCGAGTAACGTCGTCGTCATCATGAGCCTACGCAACGAACGCCGCGTCTCGAGCGCGATCCTGGCGATGGTCCACGCGCTCCTGGCCGCCGCGCTGGTGGCGATGATGGCGAGCTACTGGCGGTACGTGTCCCCCGAGACGCGCGAGGCGCTCCCCCCATGGCTCGAGATCGGCTTCCCCGTTGCAATCTGCATCGGTGCTCTGCACTTCCTCCGCCGCTCGCTCCAGGCCTGGCGCCGGTTTCGGAACCCGTAAGTCGTTGTCCCTAATGTCGCGGGGATCCAGCCCACCGTGATGGCACGGTGCGTGCTCAACCATGCGGGACGCATTCCAACCGGACGACGGCGCTGCATCACGGGAGAAGGACATGTCCGACCAGTCGCGCACGGTGTTGCTGAGCCACGTGGCCCGCAGGCTCCTGGTTTCGGCGACGCGGCGGGCGCGCGCACCGATCTACTTGGATCTGGCCCGGGAACTGGTCGGAACAGGCGACGCGATCGCCCTCTGGAGACGCCGCGACGGCGCACACCGGGTCTCCATCGCCGGCGACCGCGTGAAGCGCGAGACGTTTGCTCCGCGAACCGATGCCTACGACGCCATTCAGCTGATCGAACAGCTCGCCGAGGGGGAGCAGTCGTTCGCGCGGCACGACCTGACGTGGTTGCCGGCGGATCGCGATCGGCCGGTCCGGCTCGTGCTGCCGGAGGGGCGGGCGCTGGGGGCGCTCCGACTGCTCGTCCCCTGCGGAGAGAGGGCCGGGTTCAGCGAGCTGTACGCCATCCTGCGGGCCCTCCGGCCACACTGGATCAAGTCGCGCCGGCTCCGGCGAGAGGCGGCGATCGACCATCTGACCGGGGTCTTCAACTACGGTCACCTCCGACGCTACCTGAAACGGCTCTGCACGACGTCGACGACCCCGTTCTCGGTCATCATGCTGGATCTGGACCACCTCCGGGACTACAACGCACGCTTCGGTCACCTGATGGGAAGCCAGGTGCTCGCGCAGCTCGGCGGCATCCTGAAGAAGACGCTCCGGAACGGGGACTTCGTGGCCAAGTACGGCGGCGACGAGTTCGTCGTGATCCTCCGGGGCGCGTCGCGCTCGGACGCCGCGGACGTGGCGCTCCGGGTCAAGAACGCCGTGTGCCGGGCGAGCTTCTTCGGCGTGAGCCAGGGCTTCATCACGTGCTCGTTCGGAGTGGCCAGCTTCGACGAGGACGGTGACACGTTCGAGACGATCCTGCGCTCGGCCAACGAGGCGATCTTCGAGGCCAAGAACCGGGGTCGCAACACGATCGTCGTGGCCGGTCGGTAGGCGCGGCTTCTCGGGTCCGACGCCGTCGGGTACGATGCGCGAGAACGCCGATCGTCCCGGCCACGGCGGCCGGGCAGCCTCGCACCCGGCCACGAACGGGGGTTGTGTTGACGGGCGACGTGAAGGCCCTCGTTGTCTCTTACGTGTACGTGTTCGCGATCATTGCGGTGGCCGAGCTCGTGCGACACCGATTGCGGCTGCCGGTGGACTTCACGCGCAAGGTCGTGCACGTGGGCGTCGGGATCTGGGTCGTACCCACGCTTCTCCTGTTCACGGACTGGCGCTGGGCGATCGTGCCGCCGGCCACGTTCGTGGTCCTGAACCTCCTCTCGTACCGGTTCCGGCTGGTCGGGTCGATGGAGGAGGAGGGCACGGGCAATCTGGGAACCATCCTGTTTCCCATCGCGTTCATGGTTTTGATCGTCGTGTTTTGGCCACGCGGACGGCCGGACGTGGTCGCCGGCGGAATCCTGGTCCTCGCTCTCGGCGACGCCGCCGCGGCCATCGTCGGACGCCGGCTCGGACGGCACCGGTACCGCGTGGGGTCCGCAGAACGCTCGATCGAGGGATCGGCGGCGATGGCGGTTTTCAGCTGGCTGGGGCTCCTGGCGGCCACCACGGTCTTCCCGGTCTCGGTCGCGCCGGGCGCGCTGGTGGCGGTGGCGCTGATCGCCACGGCCCTGGAGGCCGTCTCGGTGTATGGTTTCGACAACATTCTCGTGCCGGCCGGGACGGCGTTTGCGCTGTACGGGCTGGCGGGCCCGCCGATCTAAGATAGAGTGCGAGCCCCGGCCGGTCGGTCCGGTGGCCCACCGTCGGATCCGCCGAGCCCTTTGCCGGTCACTCGACCCACACGACGGGAGTAGTCGCAATGCGGAGGACCTCAAGGGTGATCGCCCGGGCGATCACCTCGACCGTGGCCGCGCTGGCCGTGCTCGCGGTCGTCCCGACGGGCGCCGGTGCGCAGTACTTCGGGAAGAACAAGGTCCAGTACCGCGAGTTCGAGTGGAAGGTGCTCGAGAGCGACCACTTCGACCTCTACTTCTACGAGGGCGAGCGCCGCATCGCGGTCGACGCCGCGCGCATCGCCGAACGGGCCTACGACCGGCTGAGCGCCATTCTCGACCATGAGTTCGAAGAGAAGATCCCGCTGATCATCTACGCGTCGCACACCGATTTCCAGTCCACGAACGTCTCGCCCGGACACATCAGCGAGGGAACGCAGGGCGTGACCGAGCTGATGAAGCGCCGCGTGTTCCTGCCGTTCACCGGCTCGTACTCGGAGTTCGTGCACGTGCTGGAGCACGAGCTCGTGCACGCGTTCCAGCTCGACATCCTCCTGCGTCGGTCCGACTCGGTGCTGGCCACGTCCACGAGCTACATCCCGCCCCTGTGGTGGATGGAGGGCATGGCCGAGTACCTGTCGTTGATGGAGATCGACGAGCACACCGAGATGTGGCTGCGTGACGCGGCGCTCTCGGGCTACCTGGTCAGCGTGACCGACATGGCGTACGTCGGCGACATCCGGGTCTACCGGTTCGGGCAGGCCATCCTCGCCTACATCGGGGAGCGGTTCGGCAACACCAAGATCGGGGAGATCCACAAGGCGTCGCTGCGCACGCGTTCGCTGGAGCGGGCGATCGAGGACGTGCTCGGCATCTCGATCGAGCGCTTCTCCGAGGACTGGACGCAGCACGTGCGGCGCACGTACCTGCCCACGATCGCCGACCACCTCAAGCCGACCGAGTTCGCCCGCCGCCTCACCAACGGTCGGGAGGACCTGGCGAACTTCAACCTCGCCCCGAGCGTGGATCCGGAAGGGCGTCGCTTCGTCTTCATCTCCGATCGCTCGCTCTACAACGACATCTACCTGGCCAGCGCGATCGATGGACAGGTGGATCGGCGCCTTATCAAGGGCGAGCGGACCGGCTCGTTCGAGTCGCTCCGCTTTCTCTACGCGAACATCGGCTGGTCTCCCGACGGGCGCGAGCTGGCGCTGGTGGCGAAGGACGGCGGAGAAGACGTCATCGTGATCTTCGACGTCGAGAGGCGCAAGGAGGTCGAGCGCATTCGACCCGATCTGGACGGCGTCCTCTCGCCCAGCTTCTCGCCCGACGGCGCTCGCATCGCGTTCAACGGACTCTCCCAGGGGTACTCGGACGTCTACGTGGTGTCGCGCGACGGCGGGGCGCCCGAGCGGCTGACCGCCTCGCGAAACGCCGCGCGGGATCCCGTTTGGTCACCCGACGGCAAGTGGATCGCGTTCACGACCGACATCGGCCCGGGCACCGACTTCGACCAGCTCCGGTTCGGCGACTTCGTGATCGGGCTCTACGAGGTGGCCTCCGGCCGGGTCGTCGTACCGGACGGACAGAGCGGAAAGTGCATCAACCCGCAGTGGTCGCCGGAGGGCGACAAGATCCTCTTCGTGTCGGATCGCTCCGGGATCTCAAACGTGTACGCGATGTCGCTCGACGGGTCGGACGTGCGCCAGCTCACGAACATCCTCTCGGGCGTGACCGGCATCACGTCGCTCTCACCGTGCTTCAGCCTCTCGCGCGACGGCAGCCGTCTGGTCTTCTCCGCGTTCTCGGGCGGCGGCTTCGACGTGTTCGCGATGGACTATCCGCTGGGAGTGCCCGAGGGCGACGAGGACGCGCCGAGGCCGGCCGCGTGGATCGTGGATGCCCGAGGGCTTCCCGGCGAGGACTTCGGCGAGGTCAGCGGAGTCGAGGGGACGACGGGGCGCGGAGCGACATCGGATCACGGGAGCGATGCGTCGGCCGCTGCCGTCTCCGAGCCGGGCGACGCCGACCTGATCGCCGACTCGGCGCCGGGCCGCGTCGAGGAGACCGGCGAGGACGTCGAGCCGTTGGCCGCCGACGTCGGCGACAGCGCTCCCTCCGATCCCACGGGTGCCGACGCCGACGCGGACGCCGCAGGGGTGAGCACGTCGACCGGGACGGACGCCGCCGGCGAATCCGGGTCGAGCACGAGCGACATCGTGCCGACCGCGGACGACGTCTTCGCCACCGCGCGCGCCGACCTCGACGACGTCGTGGAGCCCGACCGGGACATCTACCGTCCCTTCGGCGAGGGCAGCCTCCCCGATTCCTCGAGCTTCAACTACCACGACTATCGGCTGCGCTTCAGCCCCGACTTCGTCGCCGCCAACGGGCTCTTCGCATCCAACATCGGCGTGGCCGCCAACACGGCCATCGGCTTCAGCGACGTGCTCGGAAACCATCAGTTCGTGCTGGGGGCATCGGTGTACGGGTCGCTCCTGGACGCCGACATCTTCCTCAGCTACGCCAACCTGTCGCGGCGCACGAACTGGGGCGTCTCCCTGTTCCAGTACCGGAGCGACTTCATCGTCGAGACCGCCGATGCCGACGGCGACAACGACTACATCAGCCAGATCCACCGGGGCCTCGAGTTCGCCATCAGCCGGCCGTTCAGTCGCTTTCGCCGGCTCGAGCTCGGCGTGGAGTTCCTGGGGATCGAGGAGCGCGTGTTCGGCTCCACGTACGTCAGCACCTACGGACCCACCACGTTCATCGACCTGCCCGGAGACGGGGGAAGCCGCTTCTTCACCCGGCCCAGCGCGGCCCTCGTGTCCGACAACGTGATCTACGGGAACACCGGCCCCATCTCGGGCTCGCGGTCCCGTCTCGAGGCCAGCCGCGCGGTGGGAGGCGTGGACTTCACGACCTTCTTCGGGGACTATCGAACGTACCTCAACACGCGGCAGCGCTACGTGGTCGCACTGCGCACGATCGCGGCCACGTCGTTCGGCGTCAATCCGCAGACCTTCCGCATCGGCGGGCCTTACACGCTGCGCGGGTACGATTTCGGTGAAGTACGGGGCCACAACGTGGTATTGACCAACCTCGAGTTCCGGTTCCCGCTCATCGACTACGTGAAGCTCGGTTGGCCGCTGCCGATCGGCTTCCAGGGTATCCGCGGCCTCATGTTCTTCGACGTGGGGGCGGCCTGGGACGACGCCGAGGGCTTCAAGCCGATCGGCGGCCAGGAGGGCCGCTCGGGGTTCTATCTCAACGACATCCAGGCGTCCTACGGGTTCGGCATGCGGATGAACGTCTTCGGGTTCCTCATCGCGCGATGGGACATCGCCCGCAAGACCGACATCAAGAGCGTGCGCGGCCCGTGGCTCGGGCGCTTTGCCCTGGGTGCGGAGTTCTGATCACACATGACGCGATGGATCCTAGTCGCGCCCGTCGTGCTCGCGCTTCTCGGCGCGGGCACGAGCACGGCGCAGATCATGGAAGATCCGACGCTACCGGCCGCGCGCTCGGGCGTCGACGACACCCGCTGGTCGAACCTGCTCAGCGAGAACGAGGGCGTCAACGCGATCCTGAACTGCGAGTTCGATCGCGCGAACGCGTACTTCGAGGAGATGCGCCGAGCCGATCCGCAGTCGCCGGCGGCCGAGCTGGGCCTCGGACTCTCGGACTGGTGGCACATGGTGGCCGGCGGGTCGGACGTGAGCGCCGAGGACATCGAGGCGCACCTCGAGCAGGTCATCAAGCTGGCCAAGAAGCACACCCGCAACGGCGGTGAGCGCGCCGAGGCGCTGTACTACTCCGGCCGCGCGAACTCGCTCCTGTCGAGCCTGTACCTGATGTACAACGACAAGCTGAAGGCCGCTCGCGCGGCCCAGCGCACGCGCTCGTACCTGGAGAAGTGCCTGGACGAGGACCCGGAGTTCCACGACGCGAATCTCGGCCTGGGGCTCTACCACTACTACGCCGACGCGCTGCCCAAGTTCTTCAAGCTCCTCGGATGGGTCTTCGGCGTGCGGGGCGATCGCGAGCAGGGGCTCGCCGAGCTGCGCGATGCGCTGGCCAACGGCGGCACCACGGGGGCCGAGGCGGCCTACTTCCTGACGAACGTGCTCACCAACTTCGAGCGTGAGCCCGACGATGCGCTGTCGCTGATCCGCTGGCTCATCCAGACGTATCCGAACAACCACATCTTCTTCCTCGAGTACCAGAACGTGCTCGAGTCACTCGGATACTACCGCGAGGCCGAGGCCAACCTGCGACGCGAGATGGCCCCGGGGGCGCGGTTCCACGATCGGCGGACCCTGCACATGATGCTCGGGCGCAATCTCTATCGCCAGGCGCGCTACGCCGAGGGCGCCGAGGTGCTGGAGGCTCAGCTTCCCAAGGTGCCCAGCGAGAACCGACCCGCCGAGCCCTGGTTCTATTACTTCGCCGGACGCTGCCGCGATCTCATGGGGGACCGTGCGGCGGCCGAGCGCCACTACGCGGCCGCCGAGTCGTACAAGACCGGCGGCAACGTGGGGATCCTGGCCGAGGATCGCCGGAAGAACCCGGAGGCCACGATCGATCGTCGCCTTCGAGTGGCCCGGGGGCTCACCCGGCAGCTGGGGCGTGGAGGCGAGGCCGCCCGGGCGTGGGCGACGCTGGTGTCCGACGTCGATGCCGAGCGCGTCAGCACGGACGTCTCCCGGGACGTGCTCGTGTTCCGGGAGGCGCTCTCGTGGGAGGAGGACGGGGCGTATGCCACCGCCGAGGCCCGATATCGTGCCGTCGGCGCCCACCACGAGCTGGGGGGGCGCGCCGGGCTCGGCATCGCGCGGAGCCGCTGGCGCACCGGAGACGTTGACGGGGCGATCGCGCTCCTCGACTCGCTGGCGGCCGATCCCGACTTCGGCGCCCGGGGTACCGCACGGCGGCTGACGAACGCGCTGGGTGACGGCTGCCGTCCCGATTCGATCGCCGCCGCGGGCGGCCTCGACGTCCGCTACGTCGACCCCGAGGCGTGGGTGGTCGACGTCGTGTGCCGGGACGAGGACGGCGGTGAGATCTGTGCGCCGCTCCGATTCGAGCAGGGCGCCTGGGTCGGCTCGTTGCCCGTTGCGGGCGAACAGGTGCGCTACTACTATCGCGTCGACGGGTTCCGGCGGGAGCCCGATCCCCTGGCGCGGTGGGAACGCGGATCGGACAACGCGATCTGGTCGGTCGCCGCATGGTCGCCGCCAATCGACAGTGAATGGCCCAGACTCTCCGCACGCTGACACTCGTCTTCCTGGTCGCGGCCGTCGCGTTCGTCACGCGATGGCCGCTCTCATCGGCGGTCACCTCCGAGGCCGCTCTCGCACCCGAAACGGTCGCCACGGCGGTGGCGCGACTCGCGCCGCCCACGCGCGGCGCCGCCGACGCCGTCCCGACCCGCATTCCGATCCTCGCGCCCGAGGCGCTCCGGCTCTTCTACGCGGCGACCGCACGGTCGACGGGGTCGACACCCCCGAGGAACGCCGCGCTGGCCCTGGCCGCCGGCTTCCACGCGGGCGAGCCCGAGGCGGTGATCGCGGCGCGCCGGCTCTGGCTGGCTCTCGACGCGGTCGTGCTGGCGCTCCTCGTGATCGCCGGACACGCGACCGGGCGGATCCTCGCGGAGCGCGGCGTGCTCGCCCACCGCGGCGTCTCCGCGAGCGCGTCGGTCTCCACGGGCGCCGTCGCCGTCGTGGACGCGCCCGTGCCGAGCGACCGGCTCGCGCGCCGCATCGTCTCCTGGCTGCCCGCTCTGCTGTATGCCCTGTCGCCGGCGGCGGCGGCTCAGGTCGTGGGAGTGTCGCCGACAGTGCCGGCTCTGGTCCTGGCGCTGGGATCGGCGGCGCTGCTTCTCACGCGTCGCCCGCCGGGCGTGGGGCGGGTTCTGATGGGAGGCGGGTTCGCCGGGATGGCGGTGGCCGCACACCCCGCGGGCGTCGTGCTTCTGCCGCTCGCGCTCACGCTTGCCGCGAGAGGCGAGCGGCACCGCGCGGTCACGTCGGTCGCCGTCGTCGTCATCGCGCTCGTGATCGGAACGCTCCTCGGTGACCCGCGGATCGCGAACGACGCCCGGATTCTGACGGACCGCGCCGTGACGGCGCTGACGCGCGTGGGGCCGTTCGGTGTGGATCCGGCCGTCGTGGCGCTGGGACGGGCGGTGGGGGTCCTGGGGGCCGTGATCGCCTGCGTCGGCGTGTGGCGGCTGGCGGCGTGCCGGGCGGGACGTCCGGTGCTGCTCGCGGTGGGGCTCCCGGTGGCGATCGCGGCGACGGTGCGCGTCGGGGGGGCGGTGCCGCTCGTCTTGCCGCTGGCGTTTCTGCTGGTCGCGGCGGGGGCGGCGGTTGCGGTCTCGGTCACGACGTCGCACCGACCGGCGCTGGTCGCGGCCGTCGTGGGGGCGACCCTCGTGGGGCCGGCGCTGGGCGCGTCGGACACGCTGGCCCGGGCGCGGCGGGGGGATGCCCGCGACGCGGCCCGCGCCTGGCTCGCCGCGTCGCTACCGGACTCGGCGCGGGTCGTGGTCACCCCGTACGGGCCGTCTCTCGACGATCGGCGCACGCGTTTCAGCTTGCCGTTCGACTCGGTCAATCCGGAGCGGTTCGCCGGCGCCTACGATCTCCGCTGGTACGACGGCTTCGACACGTTCGTGGTGTCGGATGCGCTCTTCGATCGCTATGCGCGCGATCCCGAGCGGCACACGGCGCCGCTCCGGTTCCTGCACGAGCTGCGTGCATCGTGCCGGAAGCTGGCCACATTCGACGACACCGAGTATCTCGGGAGCACGGTGGAGGTGTTCGCGCGGACGCACCGCGCGCCCCTGACCGGTCTGGAGACGCTGCTGGCCCGCCCGGCTCCCGACCCGGTCAGCGCGGAGTTTCACCTGTCGCTGGGAAGCGCCTACTTCCGGATCGGGCACCGATCGCATGCGATCGCGCTCTTCGAGATCGCCGCGCAGATCGCGCCCACCGATCCGCGCGTGGCGGTGAACCTGGGTGGGGCGTACATCGAGGAGGGCCGCCTGATGGAGGCCGATCAGCTCCTTCGGGACGCGGTGCGCGCGCATCCCGAGGCGGCGCTCGTACGGTATCAGTACGGACGGGTGAAGGCGAAGCGCCGGCTGTGGGGCGAGGCGATCGCCGAGTACAAGTTCGCGGTGCGCCGCGACCCCACGTTCCTGGAGGCACATTTCAACCTCGCGTCGGCCTACCTCGAGGTGGGCAACCTCGAGGGAGCGACCGGGGGATTCCGCCGCGTGATCGAGCTGGGCGGTGACAGCCCGCTGGCCGAGCGGGCGCGCGCCGTGCTGGCACAGCTGGAGCCGTGATGCGATTCGCCGTCCGCCCGCCCAACTGGCTCGGCGACGCGGTGATGTCGTTGCCCGCGCTGGCGGACCTCGAGTCGACGTTTCCCGACGCGGGCATCGACTACTTCGTGACGCCGGCGGCCGCGGAGGTGTGCGAGCGTGCCCGGCTCCGCGGTCGTGCGGTTCGGCTGGACACTCGCGGGCGCGCGCGACTGCTCGCCGGCGCGCTGGGCGCGCTCCGGCGCACCTCCTACGACGCCGGCCTCGTGCTGCCTCCGTCGTTCTCGTCCGCGCTCCTGTTCCGGGCGGGCGGAGTTCCCGAGTGCGTCGGCTTCTCCTCGGACGCGCGCGACTGGCTCCTGGCCCATGCCGAGCGGCGCGTCCCTCGCGGCCAGCGCCACCTGCGCGACGAGTATCGCGATCTGGTGCGCGCGCTGGCGCGGCGGCGGGGCGCCGAGTCCGCGAACGCCGACGAGCCGATGCTCGTGCCTCGCCCCGAGGACCGAGACCGGATCGCCGTACGACTGGGAGCGGTCCCTCGCCCATGGATCGTCCTGGCGCCGGGGGCAGTCTACGGACCGACGAAGCGCTGGCCGGCGTCCCGGTTCGCCGCTCTCGCCGACGTGCTCCACACACGACACGGCGGGACGACGCTCGTGGTCGGCGCGGGCGGGGACGCCGTGGTGGCCGCGGAGGTGGAGCGGGCCGCGGAGACGACGCTCGTGAACCTTGCCGGCGCATCCACGCTGGGAGAGCTGATCGCGCTCCTGGCCGACGCCGACGTCGTCGTCTCGAACGACTCGGGGGCGATGCACGTGGCCGGGGCCGTGAACGCGCCCCTGGTGGCGATCTTCGGCTCGACGAACCCCGAGTGGACGTCACCGGCCGGCCGTCGGGTGACGATCGTGCGTCGCGACGAGCCCTGCGCGCCGTGCTATCGACCTGACTGCGCGATCGGGATCGTCTGCCTCACGCGGATCGACGTGGGCGAGATCGCCGACGCCGCCTCGCGCGCCCTGGGAGCCGCGTCGTGACGCCGCGCCCGGTCGTCTTCGTCGATCGCGACGGGACGCTGAACGAGAACGTCGGGCACCTCGCCGATCCCCGGCGGCTCCGGCTGCTGCCAGGGGCCGCCGACGCCGTGCGGCGGCTCAACCGGGCGGAGATCGCGGTCGTCGTGGTCACGAATCAGTCGGTCATCGCCAGAGGCCTCGGCCGCCCCGCCGACGTGGCGCGCGTCAACGACGCGCTGGTGACGGCGCTCGCGTCCGGCGGCGCTCGCCTCGACGGCATCTACCTGTGTCCCCACCATCCCGACTTCGATCGGGTGTGCGCGTGTCGCAAGCCGGGCACCGAGCTTCTGGCCCGAGCGGTGCGCGATCTGGGCCTGGACTGGCGCCGAGCTGCGATCGTGGGGGATGGGCCGGGAGACATCGAGGCCGGTCGCCGCGTCGGCATCACGAGCGTGCTCGTGTCGACCGGTCACGGCCGCGAGGTGGCCGCCGAGGCGCCCTGGGAGCCCGGTCCGGGACCGGATGCGATCGTCGCCGGCATCGGCGACGCGGTCAGCTGGCTGCTCGGCTCGGGCGCGTTCGATCTCATCGAAGACGACTGACGTCCGGGATCGGCGCTGCCACGAGACGGGAGAGGGGCAGGCCTACGGAACCTGTCCCCACAGGCGCAGCCCGATGTAGATCGACGCGCCCACGACCACCACCGCACCCGCCATCACCGCCACGCGCAGCCCCGCGGGCGGTGTCTCGGCGCCCTGTGCGATGCGCTCGATGTGGCTGGGGGCCTTGACGACCTCGGCGACGCCGGCGTCCACGAGACCCTGGAGCATCGGCACCATGTCGTTTCGCGGCAGGCGCGTCGCGTCCAGGATACGGCCCACCGTGTTGCGTCCGTCCACCAGACGCAGGAGCGCCCCGTGTACGTGGTTCTCGGGCACCGGACGCTGGCCGGGCTTGATGCGCGGCGTGCACAGGAGCGGGAGGCTCTCGGAGAGCGTGAGGTTCGTCTCGTCCGAACGTCGTCCCGCCTCCATCATGATGAACTCGGTCTTCTCCGCCAGTGGGATGGCGAAGAGCCGCTCGGTCTGGTGTGACTCGAACGACAGGAACCCGTCGCGCGCCTCCATCAGCTGATCGACGACACCCTGCGTGTGGAGCAACAGCAGCTCCTCGAGCGTCTCGCGCGTCGCGATGCCGACCTCCATCAGGTGCTCGAGTGGATCCCGGTTCGGGTTCTCGACCTGCCAGCCGGCCAGGATCTTCCAGTGCTCGGGCGGAATGATCCGGAGCTCTTTCAGCAGCGCGACGAACGAGTCGTCGGGGTCGGCTCCCGGGCGCCGAGCCTGGAGGAGGTTTCCGCGATTGAAGTACAGCACGAACGTCCCGTCGTCGGTGGAGACGTCCAGGTGTCCCGACTTCTCCTGCCGGGCGATGAAGCCCAGGGCCTCGCTCGCCGGAAGGTCTCGCAGCTGCCCGTTCAGCGCCATCTATGCCGCCGCGTTGGACGCGTAGTCCTCATCGAGAAGTTCTCGGTCGGCGCCGGCACGCTGCCAGCGCCACGTGAGCAACCGTGACATCGCGTACATGACGACCGCCGCCACGATCAACAGCCCCTGCGGCAAGGCGGGGGCGGTTCCGTGCGGGTTCCCGGACACCGGCAGCTCGGGCAGGCTGATGGCCAGGAGCGCGGCGCTCGCGAACGTGAGCACGACGATCGAGCGTCCGATGGGCCAGTTCGCGACCTCGGCCCACCCGGGCAGGAGCCAGCGTACGACGGTGGTCAGAATCGAACGTGGCGTGTAGCGCCGCCGGAAGTAACGCTCGAGGAGCGCCTTCGAGTACTCGGCGGAGCAGTCGGCGGACAGCGTGTTTCCGCAGTCCGCGCAGTACGCGGCACCGTCGAGCCGCACCAGGCAGCGCCGGCACACGATCGCCCCGCAGGACTCGCACGCGTACGTCGTGACCGTGCGCTGCAGCCACTGGCCGGCCAGCGTGCCGAGGAGCCACATCGCGAGGAGGCCGAGCGGCATGAACGCGATCTTCCCGCCGGGGCTGACGATGCCGAGACCGGGGGGAAGCGAGAGGTGCCCCGATACGCCCTGACCGCGCAGCGTCGCCAGCCAGAACGGCCAGTTGGATGGAAGGACGTCGATCGCGGGCCGGACGAGCGTCACCGCCGGACCGTCGCCGAAGTCGGTGATGCGCTCGTAGTCCAGACGCATCGCCTCCTGCATGGCCTGATCGGCGCGGATCAGATCCAGCTGCTCGGTCAGGACCTGGGAGAGGTTGTAGTGCGCCTCCGCCGATCCAGGGCTCCTGGCGATGACGCGCTCGTATGCCTCACGCGCCGCGTTCAGATCCCCGCGCGCGAACTGCACGTTGGCGAGATCGATCGCGGCTCCGCTCTCGCGCGGGAGCGTGTTCGCCGCCTGCCGCAGCGACTCCTCGGCGGCGGCGAGGTCGCCGGCTCGCTTGGCGGCCATGCCACGGGCCCAGTCGACGTAGCCGGCCGGCTCCTCGAAGTCCATCGGGTCCTCGTACCCGGAGCCGGCGGCGGCCTCCAGCGCGGCGGCCACGCGGAACGGCTCGTGGTCCGGACCGGGCTCGGCGAGGGGGCCCGGACCCCAGAAGTGGGCCACCCACAGCACGGCCCCCACGGCCACCAGCCCGTGGGCCAGGGCGCGCTCCTGGCGCCGCATGATGTGTCCGAACCAGAGGATGAAGAACACGAGGGTCGGGAGCAATCCCACGCCCCAGAGCAGCGGCACGAACAGCAGGAAGCCCGCGACCAGCGGCGCCGCCGAGCCCCCCACGCGGCGCTTGAGCGACTCCTGGAGGCTGTGGTGCACGTGCCGGACGTAACGGAACACGATCGCCCCGGCCGTCCCGACGACGCCGAGCGAGATCGCCCAGAGCGTCAAGAGGAGGATGTTCAGGGCCAGCACGAGCTGGTTCGGAAAGCCCTGGATGGCCGCGCGTCCCACGGCCCGATAGGCCTCCAGTGCCGCACCGGGGTCGAGGCCGACGCGGCTCGCTCGCAGCAGATGTGCGTGCACGCTGGCCGGATCGTGGGCGAGCGCGATCTGGATCTGGACGTCCGCCTCGGCCGTGCGGCCCTCGTCGAGAAGGTGCCGGGCCGCGTCGACGGCGGCCCGGGCCATCACCACGTCGCGCGGAACCTGCGTTCTGGCACGGGCTTCGGCGATCTCGACCGGGTCGTCGTCGGGGGCGGCGACGCTCGGGGAGGACAGCGAGCACGCGATCGAGATCGCGCCCACGAGGATCCACAGGAGTCGCGACGGACGCGCCCATCGCGGGGCGAGGGCGCGGTGCGTGCGGGGCGAGAGCTGATTGGCGACGATCATGTCCGTTCCGGGGAAAGGGATGGGGTATGCCGTGCGTGGGGGCCCGCCACTTCGACACGGCGCTGGACCGTCCTGATATGAGGTTTCGGGCGGCCGGGGGCACACGTTCAGCCACGGCGGCGGCCGCCGGTCGAACTCGGCCGGAGCGCTGGCACGAAGCGGAGTCCATGCCGGGAGCCGGGTTGACGCGGCCGGTCGCGTGGCGTTAGATTGAGGCCGTGCTCGTTCCCTCCGACCCATGGCGAATCCACTCCCACGGTCGCCTAATCGTTTGCTAGTTGACGGACTAGCGGACAGTTTCCTAGACTCCATCGGTCTCTTTACCGGTGGTGAGTTTCGATTTGTCGTGCGAGCTTCCGAGGCAGTCCAGAGGTCGTCCCTCCGCTCGGGGGGCGTTGCGTTGCGCCGCGGCCGCGGCGTAGGGTGGCTGGGTGGTTCGGGTCGACTCCAGTAGCGAGAAGGAGCACAACACGATGTCCAGAGCGCAAACCGTGCGTTGGGCGATCTTCGGCGGGTGGGTCGTGGTCGCGGCCCTGTTTCCAGATTTCGTGGCGGCGCAGGACGAGATCCCGACGCCCGAGCAGATCGAGCACAAGTCCGGGCTCGTGACGCTGTTCGAGCAGGGAGGGCCGTTCATGTGGCCGCTGCTCCTGTGCTCCCTGATCGCGCTCGCGGTGACCCTGGAGCGGCTCTTCTCGTTCCAGCGCGCTCGCACCGACACGCGCAAGCTGATGGACGCCATTCTCAGCGACATTCACCAGAGCAACGTACCCGGTGCGCTCGAGGCGTGCAGCCGCACGCGTGGCCCGATCGCGGCGATCCTGGCCGCCGGCCTGATGAAGCACGAGCGCGGCAAGGAGGCGGTCAAGGAAGCGATCGAGTCGTCGGGCGCGATCGAGCTGTCGTTCCTGCAGCGGGGTCTGATCGTGCTCGCGTCCATCACGAACATCGCGCCGCTCGTCGGCTTCCTGGGCACGGTCTCGGGTATGATCAACGCGTTCGCGGCCATCGCGCAGGCCGAGCAGGTCAGCGCCAAGCTGGTGGCCAGTGGTATCCAGGAGGCGCTCATCACGACCGCCACCGGTCTGGCCATCGCCATCCCGGTGCAGATCGCCCACTCGTTCTTCGTCTCGCGCGTGGATCGCTACGTGATCGAGATGGAGGAGGCGGCGGTGGATCTGGTCGATGCGCTGACGGAGAAGGGGTTGACCCGGTAATCATCGCGGCCGCGCGCCCTGCGCGCCGCCGGACGCCCCTTCGAGGAGTGCCGACGTGAAGCTCAAGAAACACAAGATCGATGAGATCCCGCAGTCGTCGATGTCCGACATCGCGTTCCTGCTTCTCGTCTTCTTCATCGCCACGACGATCTTCAACACCGAGCAGGGTCTGCCGATGACGCTGCCGGGCAAGACCTCGGTCGCCTCCACCGTCAACCCCAAGAACGTGCTCAAGATCAGCTCCGACGCGTCGGGCAACGTGTTCATCGGCGACGATCCGATCGCCATTCACGAGCTGGCCCCGCAGATCGAGGAGCGGCTCGCCGAGAACGACAAGCTCATCGTGTCGATCGAGTCGCATCCGGAGTCCCGGTACGAGGTGATGGTCGAGGTTCTCGATCAGGTGAAGTTGGCCAAGGCGACCCGCGTCAGCCTGAAGATGCGGCTGATCTAGGCGGAGGCGACACGTGTCGAAGTTCGAAACAGACGTCGCGGTCGAGAACAAGGTCCCGACCGGCTCCATGGCCGACATCGCGTTTCTGCTCCTGATCTTCTTCATGGCGACGACGATCTTCCGGATCGAGGAAGGGCTCGACGTCACCCTGCCGAGGGCCACGCAGGGCCAGAAGCTCCCGCGCCAGAACCTCGCGCACATCTGGATGGACGCCGTCGGTCGCATCACGATCGACGACGCGCTCGTGCAGATCCCGCAGATCGAAGTCATCATGCTCCAGAAGGCCGAGGAGAACGACCAGCTCATCGTGGCGTTCAATACCGACCGCAACGTCCCCTACGAGCAGATGCACCTGGTCATGGAGCAGCTGAAGGCGGCCAACGCGACGAACGTGGCCTTCAACCACGACAAGAAGGGCGGGGGAGGGTCGTAGCGATGTTCCGCGGCGAAGCCAACAATCTCTTCAGCGCCAGGTATGGTCGTTACATGACCACGGCGCTGGTCGCGGCGGCGCTCGTGCACACGGGAGGCGCCCTATACGCGCCGCCCTACGCGCCGGCGCCGTACCAGCTGCGCGAGCGCAAGGAGACCGTCGTCGACATCGCGCAGGAGTTCGAGATCCCCAAGCCACCCGACGAGATCCAGCGCCCGCAGATTCCGACCGAGATCGAGGAATCCGAGGAAGCCAGCGAGGAAGAGACCATTGCTCCCACCGAGTTCGACGTGGAGGATCCCCCCGATCTCTTCGACGACGACGAGGGCTACGACTCCTTCTTCGCCTACGACACGGCGCCCGAGGTCGTGCGGTCGGTTCCGCCCGAGTATCCCGAGCTTGCGCGCCGCGCCGAGGCCGAGGGCAAGGTGTGGATCCGGGTCACGATCAGCGAGACCGGCCGCGTGACGAAGGCCACCGTCGAGCGCTCGGAGGTGATTCCGAGCCTCGAGAAGGCGGCGGTCGACGCCGCGATGCAGTGGCTCTTCCGTCCGGCCAAGCAGCGCGACAGGCCCGTCAAGGTGCAGATCGTGATCCCGTTCACGTTCTCGCTCAACTAGCGTCGCACCAGCACGCGACCACGAGCACGGCGTCGACCGGGCCGATCCGGATGCCGTTCGACCGACTCACGGGGCGCCCACCGCGGGCGCCCCGTTCGATTCCGTCCGTGCCCGAAACTGAAACCCGATCCCGCGTCCGGCGTACCTCGGCGAGTCCGGCACTCGGCTCTTGCCGAGACCGATCGGTGCCCCCAAGCTGTATCGACTCGACGCGCGGACGACGCGCACCCACGCCACTCGCCCGCCGAGGCGATCGGACTCGTGTGGTCGTCAACGACGACGGCCGCCGCGTGGCGTGTCTCGATGAAAGGAGCTGTCATGACCCACGGGGTCACTTCGCGTCCGGCCGGGCGCGCCCACGGACGCTTGGGGCTTCCAATCGTGCTCACCGTCTCGCTCGCCGCCACGGCGCTGGCCCAGTCCGAGTCCCCGAGCTCGGAGCTGTCGCTGGCGGACTGTCTCCAGCTCGCGTTCAGCCAGAGCTCGGAGTACCGCGAGGCCGTCGCCAACGCCGAGCTCTCGCGCGGTGGGGCCGTCAGCGCCTGGAGCAACGTGCTGCCGAACGTCTCGGCGAGCGCGTCCAAGACCCAGCGATCGAGCGGCGGCGAGCGGGTCACCGTCTCCGGCGTCGAGCAGTCCGCGACGTTCACCCAGTGGGGCATGTCCGGCTCGGTCCGGCAGAACCTGGTCGATCTCGAGAGCTACTACCGCTTCCGTTCCAGCCGGCGCGACTGGACGGCCGCCCGGCACGGGCTCGAGGCGCGACGCCAGGACATCGCGCTGGACGTGGCGGGACGCTTCTTCGACGTCGTCACGGCGATGCGCACGGCCGATCTCCGGCGTGAGTCGCTCGGCCTCTCCGAGGATCAGCTCCGGCGCACCCAGGCACTCTACGACCTGGGCGCGGTGGCCAAGGCCGACGTGCTCGAGTCGCGCGTCAGCGTGAGCCGCGACAAGCGCGACCTCATCTCGGCGGAGAACGGGCTCGTCATCTCCAAAGGGCTCCTGAACCTCGCCATCGGGCGCGCGGCGGACTCCCCGCTGGAGATCGACTATCAGCCGTCGAACGTGCCCGAGACGCTGCCCAGCGTGGACGAGGCCCTGGCCACCGCCCGCGACGCGCGGCCGGACCTGCTCGAGACGCGCGCAGCCCTGGAGGCCGCCTCCCTGGAGAAGAAGTCCGCCTGGTGGGCCAACATGCCCTCTCTGACGGGCTCGCTCTCGTACGACAAGGACCTGCCGACCTTCGAGGACACCTTCGACTTCGGCGAGCTGAAGGGAGAGGGGAGTCGCTGGGGCTACACGCTCTTCCTGAGTGTCCCGATCTTCGACGGTCTGGTCACGAAAGGGCAGAAGATCCGCGCCGCGGGCTCGCAGGTGGCCGCCGCCGAGGCGCTCGAGCGCACCGAGCGAACGGTGCTGTTCGAGGTCCGCCAGGCGCTCCTCGACATCGAGGCCGCCCGGGCCAGCCTCGAGGTCTCGGTGGAGGAGATCGCCTCCGCCGAGGAGAATCTGCGACTCCGCGAGGCGATGTACGATCAGGGCGCGGCCACGATCCTCGAGCTGATCCAGGCGCGGGTCGACCTCACCACGGCCCGGGCCGATCAGATCGCCAACGAGACGGCGTTCGACCTGGCGTGGTACTCGTTCCGCAAGGCGATCGGTGATCCCCTGATGGGCGGCTCCGAGTAGTGCCCACGGCGCGCGCCGCCGAGCCGGCGCCGTGATCGCGGCGCCGCCCGGACCCCGCGCGCCTGCCGGCACCGGCCCCGTCATCCGCCTGGAGAACGTACACCGCCACTACGACATGGGGGGGGCGCTGGTGCGCGCCCTCGACGGCGTGAGCCTGACCATCGAGCGCGGCGCCTACGTGGCGGTCATGGGATCGTCGGGGTCGGGCAAGAGCACGCTGATGAACGTGCTCGGCTGCCTGGACACTCCCACCGGGGGCGAGTACTGGCTGAACGGCCGCCCGGTCGCCGCCGAAGACGACGACCGACTTGCGCACACGCGAAACCGGGAGATCGGCTTCGTCTTCCAGACGTTCCACCTGCTGCCGCGAACCTCGGCGCTCGCCAACGTGGCGCTCCCGCTGGTCTACGCGGGGCTGACCCCGGCCGAGCGGGACGCGCGGTCCCGGCGCGCGCTCGAGATCGTCGGCCTCGCCGATCGCATGGCCCACGCCCCCAGCGAGCTGTCGGGAGGGCAGCGCCAGCGGGTGGCGATCGCGCGAGCCATCGTGAACGACCCCGCGATCGTGCTGGCCGACGAGCCCACCGGCAACCTGGACTCGGTCACGAGCGCGGACATCCTGACGCTCCTGGGCGAGCTGCACGCGCGGGGCACCACGCTCGTGCTCGTCACGCACGAGGCGGACGTGGCCGCGCACGCCGAGCGGATCATCCGGCTGGCCGACGGTCGGATCGTGTCGGACACGACCGCGTGACCGGCGGGCGCGCGCGTTGACCGGAGCACCGATTACGGAGGTGACGGCGGCCGGCGCCGACGATCGTCGAGCAGGCTGGGCACGCGGGGAGCGGTCCGATTGACCCTCGCTCCTGGGGGGCCGTATACTCGTCCGACCGGCATCTCATCCGACAGCGCTTCGTTTCCACCATCCCCGGCGCGAGCGAACGAACCGATCATGGACGAAATCACCATTCGAGGTGCGCGCGAGCACAACCTCCAGGACATCTCCGTGCGCATTCCGCGCAACCGTCTCACCGTCATCACCGGCGTCTCGGGCTCCGGAAAGTCGTCGCTGGCCTTCGACACGATCTACGCCGAGGGACAGCGGCGCTACGTCGAGTCCCTCTCGGCGTACGCACGGCAGTTCCTGGGCCGCATGCAGAAGCCCGACGTGGACCGGATCACGGGCCTCAGTCCGGCCATCGCGATCGAACAGCGTACGACGTCACGCAATCCGCGCTCGACGGTGGCCACCACCACCGAGATCTACGACTACCTCCGCGTGCTCTACGCGCGCGCCGGGCGCCAGCACTGTCATCGTTGCGGACATCGCATCGGGGGACAGACGGTGGTGCAGATGGTCGATCGCCTGCTCGAGCTTCCCGGCGGCACGCGCCTGACGATCCACGCGCCGATCGTGCGCGGGCGCAAGGGCGAGTACCGGAAGGAGCTCGACGCGCTCCGGCGGCAGGGCTACGTCCGGGTGCGGATCGACGGCGACGTGCACGAGCTGGACGAGGACATCGCGCTGGACAAGCGCAAGCGCCACACGATCGAGGCCGTCATCGATCGCATCAAGGTCGAGCCCCGCTCGCGCACGCGCCTTCACGAGTCCATGGAAGCGGCGCTCCACCTCGCCGACGGGCTGGCCAGCGTCGACGCGACCGGTGGCAAGGGCGGTCCGATCCGGACGCTGGAGTTCAGCGACAAGGCCGTGTGCACCAGCTGCGGCATCTCGTTCCCGCCGCTCGATCCGCGGAACTTCTCGTTCAACTCGCCCTACGGCGCGTGTCCCGATTGCGAGGGGCTGGGCATGACGCGCACCGTGGATCCGGCCCTCGCCGTGAACGCGGACCTGAGCCTTCGCGAGGGCGCGCTCTCGGGGTGGAAGAACCTCGAGGGGTGGTCGGGCAACGTGCTCCAGGCGGTGGCCGAGGCCTACGACATCGATCTGGACCGCCCATTCAAGAAGCTCACCAAGCGCGCGCGACGCGTGCTCCTGGAGGGCACCGGCGAGAAGGAAGTCTCGGTCAAGATCACCCGGAAGAAGGGCAAGATCGAGTGGCGTACGCGGTTTCCCGGCGTGATCCCGGCGCTGATGAAGCGCTATCGCGAGACGTCGAGCGATCACGTGCGGGGGAAGATCGACGAGCTGATGACCGAGCAGCCGTGTCCGGCGTGCGAGGGGAGTCGCCTGCGTCCCGAGTCGGCCGCGGTGCGGGTCGGGGACCACCGCATCCACGAGATCGTGGCGCTCGACGTCGGACATGCCGTGGCCGTGGTGGACGGGCTCGAGCTGAGCGAGCGCGAGGCCGAGATCGCCGCACCGATCGTCAAGGAGATCCGCTCGCGCCTGTGCTTCCTCGCCGACGTGGGGCTCGACTACCTCACCCTGGATCGTGCGTCGGGCACCCTGTCGGGGGGCGAGGCGCAGCGCATCCGGCTGGCCACGCAGATCGGCTCGCAGCTGACGGGCGTCCTCTACGTGCTCGACGAGCCGTCGATCGGTCTCCACCACCGCGACAACGCGAAGCTCCTGTCCACGCTCCAGCACCTCCGGGATCTCGGGAACACGGTCCTCGTGGTCGAGCACGACGAGGAGACGATGCGCGAAGCCGACTACGTGATCGACCTCGGTCCCGGCGCCGGGCGACACGGTGGCTGCGTGGTGGCCGCGGGCACGCCGGCCGAGGTCACGGCCACCGAGGCGAGCCTCACCGGACGGTATCTCGCCGGTCAGGATCAGATCCCGGTGCCGCCGGCGCGCCGCCCCGGCAGCGGCGAGGCGCTGGTCGTGCACGGGGCGTCGGCCAACAACCTCCGCGATCTGGACGTGACGTTTCCGCTGGGGACCTTCACCTGCGTCACCGGCGTCTCGGGATCGGGGAAGAGCACGCTCGTGCGCCAGGTGCTCTACCACACGCTCGCGCGGCAGCTCCACCGGGCCAAGCTCACCCCGGGCGGCCACCGGCGGATCGCGGGGCTCGAGCACGTGGACAAGGTCATCGAGATCGACCAGAGCCCGATCGGCCGGACGCCGCGCTCCAACCCGGCCACGTACACCGGTGCGTTCGGGCACGTTCGCGATCTCTTCGCGCAGCTCCCCGAGTCGCGCGTACGGGGCTACAAGCCGGGGCGCTTCTCGTTCAACGTGACCGGGGGGCGCTGCGAGGCGTGCCTGGGCGACGGCGTGGTCAAGATCGAGATGCACTTCCTGCCCGACGTGTACGTGAAGTGCGATGCCTGCGGGGGCCGGCGCTATCATCGCGAGACGCTCGAGGTGACCTATCGCGGCAAGTCCATCGCCGACGTGCTCGACTTGACGGTGGAGGAGGCGCTGGAGTTCCTCGACGCGATCCCGGCGCTCAAGCGCAAGCTCGGTGTGCTGAACGACGTCGGGCTCGGCTACATCCACCTGGGTCAGCCGGCCACGACGCTCTCGGGCGGTGAGGCGCAGCGCGTGAAGCTGGCCACCGAGCTCTCACGGGTGGCAACCGGGCGGACGGTCTACATCCTCGACGAGCCCACGACGGGACTCCACTTCCACGACATCCGGATCCTCCTGGACGTGCTCCAGTCGCTCGTGGATCGCGGCAACACGGTGATCGTCATCGAGCATCAGCTCGACGTCATCAAGTGCGCCGATCACGTGATCGACCTCGGACCGGACGGCGGGGAGCGCGGGGGCACGGTCGTGGCCGCGGGGACCCCCGAGCAGGTGGCCGGCGTCCGCGCGTCGTACACGGGACAGGCGCTGTCGGTGGCGCTGGGGATGCGGCGCCGAGCGGGCCGGAGGCGCGCCTCCGATCAGCTGGGATCGGCGGCCGGCTGATCGCCGTGCCTCGACGTCCGGCGCGGGAAGTTCGTCCCACGAAACGGGTTCGGACCGCACCCACCGGTTCGCGCGACCTTGACGGGCCTCCGGAAATGGGGGATCCTTCGCGTTCGCGTTTCGCACGCGCGCCGTCACGTAACTCTCTGAATCCGTGGAACATTGCGCGTACCCCCGCGGCGACCCGGGCCCTCGCGGACCCCGGCCCGCGCCGAGTGCGCCCACCCGCGCGGGAGCGCCACCGGACATGTCCGCCGATCCCAACCCTCCGGGCGACACCGCACGCCGGACGCCGGTTCACGACCGCTACGCCGACCACGGCGCGCGTCTGACGGAGTTCGCCGGCTGGACGATGCCCGTTCAGTTCGAGGGGGTCATGGCCGAGCACCGCGCCGTGCGGACGCGCGCCGGACTGTTCGACGTCAGCCACATGGCCCGGTTCGACGTGGGCGGACCCGGCGCCGAGGCGTTCCTCGATGGTCTCCTGACCAACGATCCGCGAAAGCTCGCCCCCGGGGCGCTCTTCTACACCGCGCTGTGCCAGGAGGACGGGGGCACGATCGACGATCTCGTCGTGTACCGTCTCGCCGATCGATTCCTCGTCGTGGCCAACGCCGCGAACCACGATGCGGTGTGGAGCTGGTTCACCCGGCACGCCGGCGACGGCGTCGTCCTGACCGATCGGACCCATGCGATCGCGCAGCTCGCGCTCCAGGGGCCTCGAAGCCAGTCCGTCCTGGGCCGTGTGCTCGCCGCCGATCTCGACGCGATCGGCTACTACCAATGGGCCGAGGTCAGCTTCAAGGGGCGGCCGATGCTGATCTCCCGGAACGGCTACACCGGGGAGGACGGCTTCGAGCTGTACCCGGTGCGCGACGATGCGGGGGATCTGTGGCGGGCCCTGTTCGAGGCCGGTGGCGACGAGCTGTCACCGGTCGGTCTGGGCGCCCGCGATACGTTGCGCCTCGAGGTCGGCTTCGCGCTCTACGGCCACGAGCTCTCGCGCGAGACGACGCCGGTCGAGGGCGGCATCGGCTGGGTGGTGAAGACGAAGGAGCGCACCTTCGTCGGTCACGAGCGGCTGCGGGCGCAGAAGAAGAAGGACGGGCTCTCCCGGGGCCTCGTGGGCCTGGAGTTCGAGGGCCGGCTGATCGGCCGCCAGGGCGCGCGCGTGATGCGCGACGGACGAGACGTCGGCGAGGTCACGAGCGGCACGTTCGGGCCCTCGGTGGAGAAAGGCATCGCGCTGGCGATCCTCGACACGGCGGCATCCGACGCCGGCACCGCGGTCGAGGTGGACGTGCGGGGGCGCGCGGTCCGGGCGACGATCACGACGCTGCCGTTCTACACGGAGGGATCACATCGTTGACACGCGACGTCGTCTCACGACCGTGGCCGCGGTCACACGGGGGCGAGGTCGCTCGATGATCTGTGGATGGGTCGGGCCCGGCGCGGCTGCCGACCGGAGGGGGTTCTCGTGAGCGAGATCCGTGACGATCTCCGATACACGTCCGAGCACGAGTGGGTTCGCCTCGACGGCGACGAGGCCGTCGTCGGGATCACGGACTACGCACAGGGCGAGCTCGGAGACATGGTCTACATCGAGCTTCCGGAGGTCGGAAGCACGATCACGTACATGGAGGCGTTCGGGACCGTCGAGGCGGTCAAGGCCGCCAGCGATCTGTACGCGCCCGTCACCGGCGAGGTCGTCGACGTGAACACGGCATTGGCCGAGGATCCGGCGCTCGTGAACTCGTCTCCGTACGAGGAGGGCTGGTTCGTGCGCGTCAGGATCACCGACAGCTCGAAGCTGGACGACCTGCTGGCGGCCGACGCCTACAAGGAATCCATCGGCGAGTGACCGACCCGAACCACGATGCGACGCGGGCGGCCATCTCGGACGGCCCGGCGGCCGGCCCGGACACGGCGGTCGAGTGGCAGGCGTGGCCGCTCCGCGAGCGACCGGTCGCCGGCGGGGTGGCGTTCGTCGTGATCGTGGGCTCGGGAGTCGCGGTGGTCGCGATCGGCGGTCACGTGCTCTTCGGATTGATCGCGGTGGCGGTGCTGTTCGGGTCGTTGAACCCGTTCTTCTCGCCGACGCGGTTTCGCCTGGACGAGGACGGCGTTCGCGTCGAGCGGTGGCCGGTCACGAAGGTCCGCGCCTGGCACGAGATCCGTGCCTGCTACGTCGACGCCCGCGGCGCGACGCTGAGCCCGTTCGTGGGGCGGCCGTGGCTCGAGCCGTATCGCGCGATCCGGCTGCTGTTCGCCGGACACGACGCGGCCGGCGGTGGCACGGGCGGGTCTCGCGAGCAGGTGGTGGCGTTCATCGGGTCGCATTGGGAGGGAGAGATCACGCGTGTGGGAGTGGCTTCTGGGGCGGCGACCGAGCCCGGATCGGAGCCCCGGACACCCGCCGGTTGACGGCGAGTCCACGTCGTCGGGCTCGCCCGACGGCGCGTCGTCGGACGCGCTCGACGAGACGACCGACGAGGAGCTCCTGGAGCGCGTGGCCCGGGCAATCGTACTGCGCCGGATGGGCATGCCGGCGATACTCTTTCTGGAGAGCTCGAAGCCGCTCAGCTTCATCGGTAGCCAGTTCATGGTGTTCATGGAGCCGTTCGTGAAGACGTTCTTCACGGTGCGGAGCTACGAGCGGTTCGCGGAGATGATGGAGGACCGTGACAACTACGAGCGCCTGATCACGAAGATCGAGGCGCACGAGGCGGCGCGCGTTCGCGAGGAGAAGGCCGGAAAGGCCGCGCGGACGGGCGGAGGCGGTTCACGGTCACGTGATGAAGAAGGCGGGACGTGATGGCAAACCGGAACATCGATCCGTCGTCGATCCGATCGGTGCTCGCCACCGACTGCGGAAGTACGACCACCAAGGCCATTCTGATCGAGCGCGTCGACGGCGAGTATCGTCAGACGGTTCGAGGCGAGGCGCCGACCACGGTGGAAGCGCCGTTCGAGGACGTGACCCGTGGCGTCCTGAACGCGATCAAGGAGCTCGAGGAGCTGGCGGGTCGGAGGTTCCTGGACGGCGAGACGATCATCACGCCGCAGAACGGCGACGAGGGCGTGGATCTGTACCTCTCCACGTCCTCGGCGGGCGGCGGTCTGCAGATGATGGTCACCGGCGTGGTGAAGGCCATGACCGGCGAGAGCGCCGAGCGAGCCGCACTCGGAGCCGGCGCGATCGTCATGGACACGGTCGCGTCCAACGACGGGCGTCTGCCGCACGAGAAGATCCGCCTGATCCGAAACCTCCGTCCCGACATGATCCTGCTCTCCGGCGGGGTGGACGGCGGCACCAAGACCCACGTCGTCGAGCTGGCGCAGCTCATCGGCGCCGCGGCCCCCAAGGCCCGCCTGGGCGCCGGCTACGAGCTTCCGGTCATCTTCGCCGGCAACCAGGACGCGCGCGGGGACGTCGAGGAGGAGCTGGGCGACAAGACCGCGCTCTCGGTCGTCGACAACATCCGGCCCACGATGGAGCTCGAGAACCTGATGCCGGCGCGCCACGCGATCCATGACCTGTTCATGGAGCACGTGATGGCGCATGCGCCGGGCTACAAGACGCTCATGAGCTGGACCGACGCGCCCATCATGCCGACGCCGGCCGCCGTGGGCTCGATCATCCAGAAGGTGGCCGAGCAGCGTGACATCTCGGTGATCGGCGTCGACATCGGCGGGGCCACCACCGACGTGTTCAGCGTGTTCCAGGACACGTTCAACCGCACCGTGAGCGCGAACCTCGGCATGAGCTACTCGATCTCCAACGTGCTCGCCGAGGCCGGGATCGACAACGTGATCCGATGGGTCCCCATCGACGACGTGGATGAGGCCGAGCTCCGGAACCGGATCAAGAACAAGATGATCCGCCCCACGACGATCCCGCAGGCCCTGAGCGAGCTCATGATCGAGCAGGCGATCGCGCGCGAGGCGCTCCGCCTGGCGTTCGAGCAGCACAAGAACCTCGCGGTGGGGCTGAAGGGCGTTCAGCAGGAGCGCACGATCTCCGACACGTTCGAGCAGTCGTCCACCGGCGCCACGCTGATCAACCTCCTGGATCTGGACCTGCTCGTCGGCTCGGGAGGCGTGCTCTCGCACGCGCCGCGGCGCCGGCAGTCGGCGGCGATGTTGCTGGATGCGTTCCTCCCCGAGGGCTTCACCACGCTGGCGGTGGACTCGATCTTCATGATGCCCCAGCTCGGCGTGCTGGCGCCGATTCACGGCGAAGCGGCCACGCAGGTGTTCGAGCGGGACTGCCTGATCATCCTGGGACCGAGCGTGGCGCCGATCGGCAACGCCAAGCCGGGCGAGAAGGTCATGGACGTCACGCTGGACGTGGAGGGGGGCGAGGCCATCCGCGAGACGATCACCCACGGCCAGCTGAAGCTGATCCCGTTCGGGCTCGAGCAGTCCGGTCGGCTCACGGTCGAGCCCACCAAGAAGTTCGACATGGGCGCCGGGCGTGGCAAGCCCGCCAGTCGTCTGGTCAAGGGCGGCGTCGTCGGACTGATCCTCGACGGTCGCGGGCGCCGCCCGTTCACGATCCCGACCGCGCCCGCCGACCGCATCGGCAAGCTCCAGGAGTGGTACGCGGCGCTCGATCTCTACCCGGCTCGCGACGCGGTCGCGGCCCAAGCGGCGCACGCGTAGGAGGGACCCATGGCCAACGTCTTCACCCCCGCGCTCAAGGTCACCCGGCGCACGCACGTCGCACGTGACCGGCGGCTTCCGCTGAAGGGAACCGTCGTCGTGGGCAACGGCGACCGCGTGAAGGCCGATCAGGTCGTCGCGCGCACCGAGCTCCCCGGCAACGTGCACATGGTCAACATCGCCGGCCTCCTGAACGTGCACCAGTCCGACGTGCCGTCGTTCATGCTGAAGGCCGTGGGCGACCCGGTCGAGAAGGACGAGAACATCGCGATGTCCAAGGGGCTCTTCGGCCTGTTCAAGAGCTACTGCAAGGCGCCGATCTCGGGAACGATCGAGTCGGTCTCCAACGTCACCGGCCAGGCGGTCTTGCGTGAGCCGCCGATGCCGGTCGAGGTGAACGCGTACGTCGACGGCGTGGTGACCGAGGTGATCCCCGACGAGGGCGTGGTCGTGGAGTGCGACGGTGCGTTCCTCCAGGGCATCTTCGGCATCGGGGGCGAGGTGCACGGAGCGATCGAGATCGTGGCGTCCTCGCCCGGTGAGGAGGTGTCGACCGATCAGATCACGCCCGCGATGGCCGGGAAGATCCTGGTCGTGGGCCGTCTGGCGTCGGTGGCGCTGCTCGAGCGCGCGGCCGAGGTGGGCGTGAGCGCCATCGTGGCCGGCGGCATCAACGCGCAGGACCTGAAGGAGTTCCTCGGATACGACCTGGGCGTGGCGATCACGGGCTCGGAGGAGAAGGGCATCACGCTGGTCACCACCGAGGGCTTCGGGCCGCTGGCCATCGCCGACAAGACGTTCGCGCTCCTGTCCGAGAACGCCGGCCGGCCGGCCGCCGCCAACGGGGCCACCCAGATTCGTGCCGGCGTGATGCGTCCCGAGATCATCATCCCCGACAGCGCGGGCGAGGAGGTTCCCCGCACGTCGCAGCAGGGGGCCGGCATCGTCGTCGGGAGCCCGATCCGGATCATCCGGGCCCCCTACTTCGGTCAGCTGGCCGAGGTGACCGAGCTACCTCCCAAGCTGGAGAAGATGGAGAGCGAGACCCTGGTGCGCGTGCTGCGGGCGCGCATCGAGTCCGGTGAGACGGTGACTGTGCCGCGCGCCAACGTCGAGATGATCGAGGAACGCTGAGGGGCCCGTGGAGCCGAACACGTCGCCGTTCAACCCCGACCGCCTGAACGTCCTTCTGATCCTGGGCGTGTTCTTCGCCCTGGTGTTCGGGTACATCGCGCGTGCGGGCCGCGTGCGGCTGTTCCTGCGCAAGATCGCCGGGCTCGACGCGATCGAGGAGGCGGTGGGGCGCGCCACCGAGATGGGCCGCTCGGTGCTCTACGTGCCGGGCATCGACGACGTGAACAACATCCAGACCATCTACTCGATGGTCATCCTCGGGCACGTGGCCCGCACGGTCGCCCAGTACGAGACGAAGCTGATCGTGCCCCTGGCGAAGGCGTTCGTGGTGCCGCTGGCTGAGGAGACGGTCCGCGCCAGCTACATGGACGCCGGCCGACCCGAGCTGTTCAATCCCGACGACATCCGCTACCTGTCCGACGAGCAGTTCGCGTTCACCGCCGGAGTGGACGGCATCATGCTGCGCGAGAAGCCCGCGGCCAACCTGTACCTCGGGTCGTTCTTCGCCGAGAGCCTCGTCCTGGCCGAGACGGGCTTCTCCACCGGAGCGGTCCAGATCGCCGGCACGGCGAACATCCACCAGCTTCCATTCTTCGTGGTCGCCTGTGACTACACGCTCATCGGCGAGGAGTTCTTCGCGGCCACGGCGTATCTCTCTCGCGATCCGAAGGTCGTCGGCACGATCAAGGGAACCGACGTGATGAAGCTCCTGATCATCGCCGCGATCGTGATCGGGGTCGTCCTGTCCACCGCGGGCAACACGAGCTTCGCCGCCTGGTTCCAGGTGCGCTAGGGAGGACGCGTGCGCAAGGAAGTGCCGCTGTTCATCACGTTCCTGTTCGGCGCGTTCATGATCCTCGACTTCTTCGTGCCGCACCATCGCGTGACCATGATCGGCGAGATGTTCAAGCAGTGGACGGTCATCATCACCGCGTTCGCGTTCGTTCTCGGGGTGGCCAACCTGGCACGCATCAACCTCCACAAGCTGACCCGCCAGGGTAGCGACCGCTTCTACGCCGGTGTGCTCCTGTTCGGTCTGTTCGGCATGCTGGGCGCGGGGCTCATCGGCGGCATCGAGAGCGGCTCGTTCGCGTACGACCTCTTCGAGTACGTGTTCACGCCGATGCAGGCCACGATGTTCAGCCTGCTGGCGTTCTTCATCGCGTCGGCGGCGTTCCGCGCGTTTCGCGTCCGGAGCCTCGACGCGGGCCTGCTGGCCCTGACCGCGCTCCTGGTGATGATCGGGCGCGTGCCGGTGGGCGATCTCATCTCCGACCGCCTGCCGGAGTCCTGGCCGTCGATCTCGGCCGCGCAGGGCTGGATCATGAACGTGCCCAACCTGGCCGCGAAGCGGGCCATCCTGATCGGCGCCGCGCTCGGCGCGATCAGCACCGGGCTCAAGATCATCGTCGGCGTCGAGCGCAACTACCTGGGAGAGTGACGGTGGGTGTCGTCGATCGCATGCTGCGGCTGGATCGCCGGTGGATCTTCGCGGCGATGTGGCTCGCCGTGTCCATTCCGCTCTGGACGAAGCTCGAGATCGGCGTGCGTCCGTCGCCCGAGGTGAGGGCGTTCCACGAGGCGATCGAGCGTCTCCCCGAGGGGAGCGTGATCTACCTGGCCGCCGACCTCGATCCGGGCTCCCAGGCCGAGCTGGATCCGATGCTGCGGGTCGCAGTCGCGCACGCGTGCCGCAAGAACCTGAAGGTCATCGGGGCCGCTCTGTGGCCGGCCGCGCCGCCGATCCTGGAGCGGGCGTTCAACGAGATCGCGGTCGGCGAGTTCGGCAAGGAGTACGGACGGGACTTCGTGAACCTCGGGTTCAAGGAGGGTCGCGAGGCGGTCATGGTCATGGTGGCCGAGGACATCCGGGCCGCCTACCCGGCCGACTACTACCGCACGCCGCTGGATCAGATTCCGCTGATGGCCGACATCCGGGGCTTCGGAGACGTGGCGCTCCTGGTCAACATCTCGGCCGGCTATCCGGGCACGAAGGAGTGGGTGCAGCAGGTGCAGGGCCGCTTCTCGGTCGACATGGTGTCGGGCTGCACGGCGGTCAGCGCGCCCGAGTACTACCCGTACGTTCAGGCGGGCCAGCTCGACGGGCTCCTGGGCGGGCTGGCCGGGGCGGCGGAGTACGAGACGCTGGCCGATCGGCTGGGTGAGGCGGCGCGCGGCATGAACGCGCAGTCGCTCGGACACCTGGCGGTGGTGCTGTTCATCCTCGTGGGGAACGTGCTGCACGTACTCGGGCGACGTCGCGAGAAGGCGGTGGGCTG
Organism: Candidatus Eiseniibacteriota bacterium; assembly: GCA_965224245.1. GTDB lineage: Bacteria > Eisenbacteria > RBG-16-71-46 > CAZAMP01 > CAZAMP01 > CBDCYW01. Next base: position 1,485,997 of record OZ245046.1, read on the forward strand.
ATGGACGTGACCACCACGACCGCGATCTGGACCACGATCGCCGGGCTGTTGACGCTGGCGATCTTCTCGTTCCTGTATCGCGACAACCCGGTCTACAAGTTCGCGGAGTATCTGTTCGTGGGCGTGGCGGCGGGGTGGTTCCTGTGCCAGCAGTTCTACACCGTCTTCCTGCCCAGCCTCTGGACGCCCTGGACCGAGGGGCTCGGGAGCCTCGGCGGGGGAGACGGCTCGCTCAGCGGGCTCTGGCTCACGTTCCCGTTCGTGCTCGGCATCTTCATGTTCACGCGTTTCGTCCCGCGCGTCTCGTGGCTCAGCCGTTGGCCGATGGCGCTGATGGTGGGTGCGTTCTCGGGGCTGGCCATCATCGGCTTCGCGCAGGGCGATCTCGTCACGCAGATCCAGGCCAGCATGGTCGATCTCGGCACCGGAGGGGCGGGAACGGTCATCTCCGAGGTGCTGCTCCTGATCGGGCTCCTGACCACGCTCGTCTACTTCTTCTTCTCCACCGAGCACAGGGGCGCGATGGGGGCGATGTCGCGGGTCGGGATCGCCTTCCTGATGATCTCGTTCGGAGCGTCGTACGGCTTCACCGTCATGGCTCGCATCTCGCTTCTGATCGGTCGACTGCTGTTCCTGTACGAGCGCTGGCCGGAATCGATCAGGGCGCTTCTGTCCTGATCCGATGGTGAGGCCGATCACCCCCGACGCCGATCATTCCGTCGAGGACCGGCGGAACCTCACGCATCGCCCGCGCGTTTCACGGCGTAGCACGGCCGCACGGCCGCACGGCGGGGTCGGCAGGGAGAGGATTCGAGCATGGAGAGACGCCTTGCCGATCGATGAGCTGACCTGGGACGGAGCCCCTCACGAGCCGCACGAGTTTCCCGAGCAATCCGCCGCCGAGCGACGCCGAGACCGCATGAAGGCGTGGCTCGCCCATCAGCCGCTGGTCCACCGGCTCCTCGACGTGGCGCTGGTGGGCGCGCTGCCCGGCATCGGGGCCTACGCCCGCTTCTTCGCGCCGCACACGCTCGAGATCACCGAGCACATGGTGCCGGTGGTGGACCTGCCGCACGAGCTGGATGGTCTCAGGATCGCGCACCTGACCGACCTGCACGCCGGTCGCACGGTCCCCATCGACTTCCTGGCCCGCTGCATGGACGTGGTCGCCTCGTGCCGACCCGACGTGATCGCCGTCACCGGCGACTTCCTCCAGTGGGATGCCGGCTACGTCGACGTCGTGGCGGACGTCGTCGGCCGCCTCGACGCGCCGCTCGGCGTGTTCGCGGTGCTGGGCAATCACGACTACGGCCTGAACAGCCCGCAGGGAATCCGGTTTCTCGACCACGCCACGGCACGCCTGGTATCCGCACTCGAGGGCCGCGGCGTGCGCGTGCTCCGGAACGCGTTCGAGACCGTGCGGGTCGGCGCGAGCGCGCTCCACGTGGTCGGCGTCGAGGACCTGTGGAGCGGGGAGTGCGATGCGCAGGGGGCGTTCGCCCAGGTGCCCGACGAGGGGACGCGACTGTTCCTCTGCCACAATCCGGACGGCTACGGCTACCGAGATCGCCACCGCTTCGAGCTGATGCTCTCCGGTCACACGCACGGGGCACAGGTTCGCGTGCCCGGCTCGCCGAGGGCCCTTCTGCCGGTGCGCGACACGCGACTCCTGGCGGGCTACTACGGCCGGCGCGGCGGGTGGGTGTACGTGAACCGGGGACTCGGCTACATCTGGCGCGTGCGACTGAACTCCGCGCCCGAGATCGCCTGTCACACGCTTCGCCGCGAGCTCGGTCCGGGGGACCGGCCCGTCAGCTACCGGCGCCACCGCGAGCGCTGGCGAGGTGGACGACTCGATCGGCGGCCGATCCGACCGGGCACGAGCCCGGCCGCGCTGGCGTAGCCGGCGTGCCCGCTCCGTCGGAGCGTCACCGGCCGCCTCGGTCTGGCGCCCAGACGCCTCGCGTGAACGGGCGTGTCCGCTGGTTCGACGCCGTCCAGGGTGTCGGGGTGGCGGAGCTGCCGGATGGTGGACATCAGATCCATCTCTATTACAAAGAGATACGGCGCGAAGGTTACAGAGCTCTCGAACCGGGGGACGAGATCTCGTTCTGGGTGGACGACTCGGTCGGCGGGCGCGTGGCGCGGGACATCCGCTGGGTACGATCTCTGCCGCGGGAGTGATCTGGGCGATCTGGCCCACCGAGTGGGGCAAACCGCCCGGGCTCGGGACCGCTCCCGCCGCACCCGCGCGCCGGCCGGAGCGCGCGGCCGTCGGTCGCAACGCGTTCCCGCCCAATGGACAAGCGCGAAACCGCCCGTCGGGCGCGCCGGTGGCCCCGGACTTGCGACCATCGTTCCGCGTCGGGGGCCCTGCGCCGGACGACATTCTCCGTGCTTCCAGCTGTCCCATCCGTGTCAGTATTCACGAGGCTCTGGAGACCGTCGGTTGCGGGGCACCTCCTTTCCCTCCACGATGACGCGCGTCTCCTCGACATCTGCCTTCTTCGATCCCGTGAGGAACGCAACCGTGCCCGGCTCGTTCTCGCTCAGACCGCTCGAGCTCTCGACGCCCCTCGTTCTCGCCCCGATGGAGGACGTGACGAGTGCCCCGTTCCGGGCGCTCTGTCGGCGGCACGGCGCGGACCTCGTGTTCACCGAGTTCATCAACGCGGGGATGCTCGTTCGCGGCACGCGCCGGAGCACCGAGAAGCTGCGCCTGCGTCCCGACGAGCATCCGATCGGCGTGCAGATCTTCGGCGACGACCCCGACCGGATGGCCGAGGCGGCCCGGATGGCCGAGGCCGCGGGCGCGGACGTCGTGGACATCAACATCGGATGCCCGGTCCGCAAGATCGTGCGGAAGGGAGCGGGAGCGGCCTTGCTACGGGATCTCGCGCTGACCGAGCGCATCGTGGCCGCGGTGCGGGCGGCGGTCGGCGTGCCTGTGACCGCGAAGGCGCGCATCGGGTGGGATCGGGGGGACGTGCGCATCCTCGACCTGGCCCGCCTCGCGGCCGACGGCGGCGTGGAGATGCTGACCGTTCACGCGCGAACGCGTGCCGAGGGCTACGACACGCCGGCCGACTGGTCGTGGATCGCGCGCGTCGTCCGCCATGTCCCGATCCCGGTGATCGGCAACGGCGACGTGCTGGCCGGGCCCGACGCGGCCCGACTCGTGGCCGAGACCGGCGCCGCCGGCGTCATGATCGGGCGGGGCGCAATCGGCAACCCGTGGATCTTCCGCGACGCGCGGGCGGCCCTCGACGGCGCGGCACCTCCGCCGCCGGTGACCACGCGTGATCGCGTCGGGGCGGCGCTCGCGCATCTGGACGCGCTCGTCGCCGAGTTCGGGGAGTCCCGGGGCGTTCGACTCATGCGGCGTCAGATGGCCGCATATCTCCGGACCGAGGCCGGCTGGCCGGCGCTGCGCCGGGAGCTGTCGACGGCCGACTCCGTCACCCGGGTCCGGGAGATCGTGCTCGTCGTAGAGTCCGCGATACGACCGCCGAGGCCTTCTCGCCATCAGAGTTCGAAGGTATGATGGCACTAGGCGCCGGCCACCAGGCCGATGACAGTCGCCACCTTCTTGACGGCGGCGGCGATCTTCGCCGCGTTCTCCGCGGTGGTTGCCGTGCCACCGAGTATCTTGCCGAGACGCTGGAAAGCCGCCGTCATTCGCCCGGTCGTCGTGGCGTGGTCCTCGATGACCTCGAGCTCCTGCTCGACCGCTGCCATCTCGCCAGGGGACAGCGGCACACCAACCAGCGCGTGCCGAAGCTCCGCGAGATGCCGGGCCAACGAGTCGAAGTCGACCGAGTCGACAGTGGATTCCGCGTGCGCGTACGGTCCGAATGCGGCGTTTCCGATGGACACGTTTCCCCGGTTCGCGATGATCCCGTAGTTATCCCGATCGGACGACATTCCTGATCCTTTCCCCTGGGGTCTTCGCGGCCGTACCGTGGCGGGCCGACGCCCCCTTGCCCACGGCTACGTTGGTCGCCGCGAAGTCGCCCTGGACCACGATACCGTGGTTCATGATCGTCGACTGCCGTTCCCTCATCTCTGATGTGTCGATCCCGTGTGCGTCGAGGAAGTCGATGATCGCATCCAGCACGCGGCTGTCGAGTGACTTTCGATGGAAGTCGGTATCCATGCGTTGGTAGTAGTGGAGATACCTCCGACTCGACATGCTCTCTCGAAGGCTCGCAGCGCCGTAGTTGTAGAGCGGGTTCGCCTGCACCTCGCGACGGATGGCACTCTCACCGAAGACCAGATCGTGCACGAACGAGGACGCTTTTGCCAGGAGGAGGAGCGGGGAGAACGCCACGATGAAGGGGAACTTGACCAGCTCGATCAGGAGCCAGCCGATGTAGGAGCTGAAGGTCATGCCGCGAATGGCGTCCACGCGCCGGTAGGTGTCCGCGAGTGGTGTCAGCAGATGCTGGGACGTCTCTACGAAGAGATTGCGGCCGCGGATCACGCAGCGCAGGAAGTACGAGAAACACAGCTCGTGACCCCAGTCCGTGATCTGAACCCACGTGTAATGGCGCACCGAGCGATCGCTGCCTCCAACGAAGCCCTCGATCGTGTTGGGGTCGAGTCGTTGTCGGGGTCGAGAAAGTGGGGTCGTCAGGATCTGGTCGTTGTGTCTGATGTCCGCGCCGTTCACGAAGAGGTAGTCCGTCGTGGAGAGCCCGGGCCTGGCCATCTCCCGCAAGGTGGAGTCAATCGCTTCCTTGAGCTCGGTCTCGCTGAACATGACCGGGTTGTCGCCCCCGAACTCCCGGGTTCGGGAGATGTCGATCGAGAAGGACCACGCACCAACAGGCTCGCCCGCCCCTTCGAACGGGGAGAAGCCGCGATAGACCGCCACGTTCTGTTTCTCGTCCGGTATACCCAGCTCGATGTCAGGGGGGATTGCGGTGCCGGCGTAGGCGGCACGCACCGCATCCGGGTCGAAGTCGTCGCGATGGAAGGGCTTCGCCAAGCGGTAGTCTTCGGCGTGGCGCTTGACCAGGAACGCGGCGACCAGCCCCAGCAGGAGCACGACGGCGATCACGGTCTGCCCGGCGGCAGCAAAAGCCAGTGCAAGGCCGCCGAGAATGGTGAAGACGGCCTGAAAGCCCGTCTCCCGACGCTCGAGCGTGACCGCGATGCGTGCCAGCGTCGTGCAGTCTAGTCCGTGCTCGATCGATCGAGCACGGTAGGGCTCCTTGAGGTGCGCGAGGATGCGTTGACGGTGGAGCGATCCGAGCAAGACCGCGCTGGCCCAAGCGTGGCGGTTCACCTCATCGTTGGAATACCCCATGCTCCATGTCTCCTCACGTTTGAGCGACAGGCGGGCGTCGAGCCCGGCGTCCGAGCCGGTTGGCCGGGCCCACCAGATCGCGAGAGCGAGAATGCCGAACGGGGACAACCGCCCGAGCAGCTGGGTCAGATCGTTGGCCAGAACGGGCGCTTCGAAGATCCAGGAACTGTCCAGCTCCGACACACGGTATCTCCACACGTGCGCGAAGGGCATCAGAAGCGCTCCGGTGACCACCTGCGCGGCAAACGCCGCGAGCGCACTGACGAGCACTCCCCCACGGAGGCGTAGTCTCGCCCACCGTGCCGCGGCGTAGGCGGCGAGCGCGGAAATGCCTCCAACGGGAGCCCCGAGAAGATCCACGTAACGATACGTGAACCCATTCAAGGCGCTGGATGCGGTGCCAAGCACGAATAGGACGATGACTCGGTTCATCTCGAAACCTGCGAATGGCCTGTAGATTGGCGGCGGACGTTATTGACTACAATGGTCTCACGTGACGCCAGTGTGTCAAGTAAGAAATAGTCATCGCGGCGGCCAGAGCGCTCGACGAGATCTCGTTCCCTGGGAGCGACTCAGCAGCAACGACTTCGGAGTCTCACCAGGAACGCGTGCCCCGGAACCAATGTCAGGCGCGGAGGCTCAAGGCAGGAACTTCTCGGGCGCAGCCAGCTTCTCGGGCAGATAGCGTTCGATGACGTAGTTGAGCCCGTGCTTGGCCAGCGCCTGCTGCTCGACGCGGACGCCCATCTTCAGCATCTGCTCGATCGCCTTCTGCCACGGCTTGTGGTGCAGGATGAACGGATCGTTCTTCAGGGCGTCCTTGGCCCGCTTGACGTCGACCTCCTTCAGCGGGTGCGTCGGCAGATCGTACGTGATGATGTCCTGTGGCGTGACGCCGAGGTACCGGGCCTGCGGCACGCAGAAGAACTCGTTGATGTGGGCCGCGTTTCCCGATCCCACCTTCAACGTGCGGTAGATGTTCGAGATCCCGTACGGATCGCCGTCGACGAACGCGTACACCGGGAGCTTCTTCTCGTCGGCCAGGCGCCGGATGAAGCGGCGGCAGGCTCGCGTGGGCACGCCTCCCATCGACACGAGGATGCAGGAGGCGTCCTTCCAGTAGTTGTGCTTCACGAGGCGCTGGAACATGCCGGCGGTCTCGATGACCAGCACGAACTTCGCCTTCGTCTCGAACTTCAGCTCCTCGACCGAGATGGGCACCGAGTAGGCGCCGGACCCGAACCTCGTGCAGTCGATCCGGAGCTCCTCGCCGGTGTCACGATCGTGGTCGATCACCACGAGCTGACCGGCCACGTCACCGCCCTTCTCCTCGGGGATGAAGCCCAGCTGCTCGCGGTTGACCGAGAAGAGGGCCTCGACGTCGTCCATGACCGCGTCGCTCTCCGGTTGCTCGTCGAACCGGCAATCGCCCCAGTTCTTGGAGACGTAGTAGGCCTCTCGCTTGGTGGCGATGTCGTCGTCGTCGATGAGCTCCTTCGAGAGCGCCATCATGCGCAGCGACTGCGCGAACGTCTTGACCGTGTTGACGGTCAGCGTACGCTCCTTCTTGGCGCCCTTGATCTCGAAGTAGCCCTTTCGGGGCGTGTACTTCACGTTCGACAGCGCGCGAAGGGGCAGCTTGAGCGTGGGCTTCTTGCCCTCCAGGATGACCCCGCGGACGCGGGCCGCCTCGTCCTTGATCTGGCGCTTGAGGGTCTTGCGACTCATCGATGTCCTCCGCAGTGGCGAGCGACGGACGCATCCGCGGCGCTCGCAGTTCGACGACGGGGTCCCTGCGCTCGCGATCGCCGGCGCGGGGGGCGACGCGGCGCGACGAGGCCGGCGACGCGCGCCTCCACCTTCCGGACGTAGTCGGCGGCGAGCCCGACGAGATGGGGATCGCGCGCGTTGAGCACGAAGTTGCACAGGACGAGCGCACGCCCGGCGATGAGGACATCCAGATCCTCGTCGTCGAGGTCCGGCCACGCGCGGACGTGCTCGTAGCCCCGCTTGAACGCGGTCAGATGGGCGGCCCAGTCCGATCGATCTCGGATGTGGTGGAGCCCGATCGCGACGTCGTGCGCGGCGTGGCCCAGGAGCATGTCCTCGAAGTCGATCGCGTGGGCGCGGCCCCCGGCCACGCGCACGTTCCAGGGGTGCAGATCGGCGTGGATCACGTGACGCTCGGCCGAGCGACTCCAGAAGTGCTCCACCCGCTCGCTCACGCGGGCCAGCGCGTCCGCGAAGACGCGGCGCGTGCGTGCGGACAGGCGCTCGTCGGCACCGGCGCCGGCGAGCCGGTTCGGCTCCACCGGGGGATGGGCCGCGTTGGCGTACGGCAGCGCCGAGGCGTGGGGCCGTGGAGGTGGGCCGGGGAGCACGAACCGGGCGGCGTGCTCGTGAAGCTCCGCGGCCAGGGTGCCCCAGAGCTCGGTATCCGTGAGCGACGGCGTGGCGCCGATCGTGCGGCCGGGGACCCAGCCGAACACCACGGCGTGGCGCGGCTCGGGCATCCCCGGTATCGACTCGGTCGTGAAGCGCCGGCCGTCACGGGTGCGACGCATGACCGGCACCACGAGCGTCGTGTCGGCGGCGAGCGCATCCAGCCAGCGGCTCTCGCGCTCGATGTCGTCGGGACCGTGACAGCCGGACGGATCGTAGACGCGGAGCACGAGGCGCTCTCCGGTATCGATGCGAACGACGAAGAGGGCGTTCGTGGTGTTCGGAATCCGGCGGAGCGACACGACCCGGAGCCGGTGTCGCGAAAGTGCCCGCTCGGCCAGAGCACGGAGCCGGCGGCTCCGGGTCCGTACCGACGCCTCGTAGTACGAGCGCATGCCTAGAGCTTCCGGCTGCGTTCGAGCGTGTCGGTGAGCGTCTCGATGATGTCGGCCTTCTGCTTCTCGGTGAGCCCGAGAATGTCCTCGAGGGCGATCCCGATGTGAGGGATGTACTTCTCGATGTACGCGCGCTTCTTCAGCGAGTCGGCCTCGCGCTTGCGCCGCTTCAGGTACTGTCCGAGCTTCCGGCCGCAGTCCTGGAGCGCCAGGCGCATCTCCTTGAGGATCTCCGGGTAGTGGGCGATCGCCTCCTTGCTCTCGGACGTGAACGGAACCCACACCGAGGCGATGTGCATGAAGAGCACCATGGGGGCGGCCGGGAATGCTCCCCGTGACTGGCTGAGACCGTAGTTGCGCCATGCGGTGGCGATCACGGCCTTCGAGCACGCGCACGCGGACTGCTGATAGAGCAGCGGGACGCGGTTGGCGAACCGGTGGAGCGTGATCAGCTCGTCGCCCGGCAGATCGCCGCCGTACGCGATGCCGACCTCGACCTGGAACGGGTTGCCGCGGTACACCGACGGCGCGCGCGTCGTGGTCAGGTAGATGTCGGCGTTCACCTGGGCCCGGAGGCCGGCCTCCATCGCGTCGGGTCCGATCGGCGACAGGCAGTCGGTGGGGGGCGCCATGATCTTGACCGACTGGATCGACTGATAGAGCTCCTCGGCCGCGTCGCGATGGATGCGCGCGGGAGACGCGTTGGGCTTCAGGCCCGCACCGGCGACGATCTCGCCGGAGACCTTCGCGCTGACGCGGCTGAACTCGGTGTGAAGAAACGCCGACACGGTCCGGGACTTCGTCTCCTTGAGCATCTTCATCAGGAGCCCCAGCTCGATCCCGTGGGGGTGGGGCTTGATCTCGCGCGGCTCGATCGGGAGATCGGGGCTCGTGCGCTCGAAGATCGTCTCGGGGATCTTCGGGGTCACGTACGTGATTCGCGCATGGGGGTTGGCCAGCGCGGTGGCCTCGATGTAGCCGTCGACCGAACGCTTGCCCTTCTGGTAGAGCCCTTCCAGCTCCAGCTCGATTCGCGTGCCGTGCCCGGGCTCCCACTCGATCTCGGCCTCGCGCGACACGAGCGGCGCGTTCTTGTTGGTGTCGATCTGGATCGCGAACTCGAACGCCTTGTGCCGCTTGCCCGCGCGGCTGATCACACGCATGGCCTTGCCGGTGGTGAGCTGACCGTACATGCCGGCGGCCGAGATCCCGATGCCCTGCTGGCCGCGGGACTGGCGCCGGGCGTGGAACTTCGAGCCATACAGGAGCTGCCCGAAGATCCGCGGGATCTGCGACTTGACGATGCCCGGGCCGTTGTCCTGGACGACGATGCGGTAGCGACCCTCGCGGAGCTCGTGGATCTCAACGCGGAGCTCGGGCAGGATGCGGGCCTCCTCACAGGCATCGAGCGCGTTGTCGACCGCCTCCTTGATCGTGGTCAGGAGCGCCTTCTTGGGGTTGTCGAAGCCCAGGAGATGACGGTTCTTCGCGAAGAACTCCGAGACCGAGATCTCGCGCTGTCCTTTCGCCATGTCCTGAGCGGTGCGGGAGGTCGAGGCGCCGCGAGCCCGTCCGCCCCGCCTGGACGACGCGGGGGCGGAGGACGTCCGCGAGGATGCGCCACGCGCCGACCGGGTGGGGCGGGCCTTGCCGTTGCTGGACGCCGCCGCGGGCGCGGCGTCCTCGGCGTTCAGGTCCAGCGAGATCTGATCCGAGGCGCGCTTGGTCGTCTTTCGCTTTCGGGTTGCCATGGCGAGGATCCGCTGTCTCGTGACTCGAGGTGTGTGCGACCGAGGGGACACCGGCGGGGCCGACGGCCCGCCTGCCGGACGTACCGGCGCGCCGGCGTTCTCGGACTCGGGGGCCTCGCCAGCACGCCCGACGATTAGCAACGTCTCCGCCCGGAGTCAAGCGCCGCCCGGCATTGACGGCGGCCGCCGGTGGGGTGTAGCTTCCGCCAATTGGTTGACGTAGAACGTCTTTTCGGGCTCGCGCCCGCGCGGACTCCCCGGTGCCGCGGCGCCGAAACGCGAGAGGAAGGCAGAGGATGGAAGAAGCTCTGGGACTCATCGAGACCCGAGGCTTCACGGCGCTGGTGGAAGCATCGGACGCCATGGCCAAGGCCGCGAAGGTGCGCCTCGTTCGATACGAGAAGATCGGCGGCGGCTACGTCACGACGATGGTCCGGGGCGACGTGGCCGCGGTCCGCGCAGCGGTCGAGGCCGGCAGCGCCGCTGCCGCCAAGGTCGGTGAGCTCGTGGCCGCGCACGTGATCCCGCGTCCGCACGCGATGGTCGACGAGGTGCTCCCGGTGGGCGCTCTGGCGACCGAGACCGCGTAGCCGGTCCGGCGCGATGCAGATCTGCCGCGTCGTGGGCACGGTCGTCGCGACGCGCAAGCAGACCCCGCTCACGGGGATCCGGTTTCTCCTGGTCGAGCCCGTTCGCCCCGACGGCCACCCCAGTGCCGGGACGCTTGTCGCCGCCGATGCCGTCGGCGCCGGACCCGGGGAGACCGTCCTCATCGCCCAGGGATCGAGCGCGCGCCTCACCGACGTCTCTCAGGATCGACCGATCGACGCGGTGATCATGGCGATCGTCGACGAGATCGAGATCGACGGAGACGTGGTCTTCCGCAAGTAGTCACGAGGTGGCGTTGGACGATCGGCGGATCGACGACATCGTCGAGCGCGTGCTCGCACGGCTCGAGTCGGGTCCGGGCTCCGCAAGTGGGCACCCGGGCGAGGCACCCGTGCGCTCGGGCGAGCGCCCCGGCCGCGGCGTGATCGCCGACCTGGACACGGCCGTGGAGACCGCGCGCCGATCCCAGCGGCAGCTCGCGACGCTCCCTCTGGACACCCGCCGCTTGGCCGTGGTCTCGATGCGGCGCGCGGTGCGCGCGGCGGCCCGCCTCCTGGCTGAGATGGCCGTCCGCGAGACGGGAATGGGGCGCGTCGAGGACAAGATCAAGAAGAACCTCCTCGTCGGCGAGCAGACGCCTGGGGTGGAGATCCTTCAGCCGACCACCTACACCGGCGACCACGGCATGACGCTGATCGAGCACGCGCCGTACGGCGTCGTCGCGTCGGTCACGCCGTCCACGAACCCGTCCGAGACCGTCATCAACAACACCATCGGCATGGTGGCCGCGGGTAACGGGGTCGTGGTGGCGCCCCACCCGGGTGCGAAGGCGGTCACACAGCGCACGGTGGAGATCCTCAACGACGCGATCGCGGGCGTCGGGGGCCCCGGTGAGCTCATCACGGTGCTCGCCGATCCCTCGATCGAGGCCACCGGAGCCCTGATGGCGCATCCCGGGGTTCGGCTCGTCGTCGTGACCGGGGGACCGGGCGTCGTGTCCGCCGCGATGAAGTCGGGGAAGAAGGTCGTCGCGGCCGGGCCGGGGAACCCGCCGGTCGTCGTGGACGAGACCGCGGACATCCCCGACGCCGCCCGGCACATCGTCATGGGGGCGTCGCTCGACAACAACATCGTGTGCTCGGACGAGAAGGAGGTCATCGCCGTCGACCGCATCGCCGATTCGCTCCTGTCGGAGATGGAGCGGGCCGACGCGGTCCGGCTGACGCGATCGCAGACCGAGCAGATCTCGAATCTCCTGTTCGCCGAGGTGCGGGGTCCCCGCCGCCACGCGGTGATGAACCGTCAGGTGATCGGCCGGGACGCCGCGGTGCTGGCGTCGCGCATCGGCCTCGCCTGTGATCCGAAGACGCGGCTCCTGGTCGCGGAGGTTCCGGCCGAGCACCCGCTCCTGTGGACCGAGCAGCTGACCCCGGTGATGCCGGTGACGCGCGTGCCCGACGTGGACGCGGCGATCGAGCTCGCCCGCGGGGTGGAGCACGGGTACGGCCACACGGCCGTCATGCACTCCCGCGACGTCGCCAACCTCAGCCGCATGGCGCGCGTCATGGACACCTGCATCTTCGTCAAGAACGGACCGGCCTACGCCGGGCTGGGCTACGGTGGCGAGGGGCCGACGTCGTTCACGATCGCGCACCCCACCGGAGACGGGCTCTCGAACGCGATCACGTTCTCGCGCATTCGCCGGTGCGTGCTCGTCGACTACTTCCGGATCGTGTGATGCTCGCGGAACCGGCGCTCGGGGTGGTCGAGCTCGACTCGATCGCGGTGGGGCTCCGCACCGCCGACGTGATCGTCAAGGAGGCACCGGTCGCCCTCGTCCTGGCGACTCCGGCCACGCCGGGTCGGTTCCTGATCGTCTTCGGGGGCGAGGTTGCGAACGTGAGCTTCGCGTTCCGGCGCGGTTGCGAGTTCGGCGGGGCCCACCTGGTGGATTCCCTCGAGCTGTCGGTCGTCGACCCGCAGGTGCCGGCTGCGCTGGCGGGGCCGCGACCGCCCGAGCGGCCCGATGCGCTGGGGGTGGTGGAGACCCGCACGTCCGCGGCGGCCATCGTGGCCGGCGACGCGGCCGCGAAGCGGGCGCACGTGCACGTCGTCCAGATTGTGGTCAGCCGAGGGCTGCACGGCAAAGGCTTCGTGACCCTCGGGGGGGCCGTGCACGACATCGAGGCGGCCGTCGACGCGGCGTCCGGGGCGGCGGACGCGCGAGGGGGGCACCTGTCGCGCGCGATCATCGCCAACCCCGATGACGCGATTCGCGCCGTGATCCACCGGGGTGACTGGGGACGATGGGGCGACGTCCCGCTCTACTGATCGAGTGTGCGGGCGCCGCCGCGCGCGGCGAGGCCGGAGCGGCCCGGAGGTGAGACATGCACTTCGCGCGGATCGTGGGAACGGTCGTGGCCACCACCAAGACTCCCGGGCTCGCCGGGCGGCGTCTGGTCGTGCTGGAGCCGACCGATCGGGACGGACGCGGGCTCGAGCGGGAGCCGGTCGTGGCGGTGGATCTCGTCTCGGCGGCGCCCGGGCAGCGGGTGTTCTTCGTTCGGGCGCGAGAGGCGGCCAACGCTCTGGATGACGTCAACAACCCGGTTGATGCAGCCGTTCTGGGCATCGTCGACGCGGTCCGGACCGAGCGCTGAGGCGGATTCGGCGCCCGTCGCCCGAGGGCGCGGGGGCTTTGACACCCGGCGGAGTCCTCTGCTAGAGTGTCAACGTTCGGCACGGCAATGCTTTAGCCGAGCACATGGCGCGGCGCGCACGCGGCGGACCCTGACGCGAGGTGTTGGATGACCAAAGCCGACCTGATCGACGAGATTGCGGCGAAGCGGGGCGCGTCTCGTAGCGAGACCGCCAAGATCGTGAACGGTCTGATCGATGCGATTTGTCACGCGCTGATCGATGGACGGCACATCGAGATCCGGAAGTTCGGCACCTTCAAGGTCCGCGAGCGTCGCTCCCGGATCGCACGCAACCCCCGCAGTGGCGCCACGGTGCGGGTTCCGGCGAAGCTGGTTCCCCACTTCAAGGCCTCGCGAGAGCTCCGGGACGCGGTGGCCGAGAAGCTCGCGCTGGCCGCCCTGGAGGATCGAACGGACGCGTCGTATCCCGGCACGCCGTGATCGCCGTCCCGGGTTCACGAACCGGGGGCTGGCGCCGATTGCATGATTCTGGTAGAAATCTACGCCGATCGAACGTGACGTGACCACGCGCCCTCCGGGTCCGCGTGGGCTGGGAAGGCCGCACCTCGACGCGGCCGATTTTGTCGGACACCGGTCTGTCCGACGCGACTCAATCGAGGAGGGGCGAATGCCCTGCGGACGCAAGCGCAAGCGCAAGAAGATCGCCACGCACAAGCGCAAGAAGCGACTTCGCGCGAACCGCCACAAGAAGAAGCGCTAGGTCGTGAACGAACGTCGGTACACACCGCGCGCGAACGTCGCCATCGCGTTGCGGACCGGATCCGAGCCGGCGGACGTCATCCGGACGGTCAATCTCTCCTCGGGCGGGGTGGCCTTCGAGTCGCCCCGCTGGATGGAGCCGTTCACCAAGCTCGAGATGATGTTCGTGTTTCCCACCACCGGGACCGAGTCCGGCGACGACGAACGCATCGTCCGGGTGGAGGCCGTCGTCATGCGAACCGAGCCCGAGGACCCGGCCGACGACGTCGACCGCTACCGGATCGCGTGCTGCTTCACGGGCATGCGGGCCGCGGACCGGGAGTTCGTGGCCGAGTACGTGGAGGGTGTGATTGCCGCCGAGGAGCGGCGTGCGGCGGGGAACGAATCCCCGGCGTGACATGCTGCCGGCCAGCATGTGGGGCCCGCCGAGCCGCGACCCCGGGCGTCCGGGCCACGGCGCGGATTCCCCGCTCTCCGGAACCCGGCCGCCGGCAGCGTGTATCATCGACGACTCCGGATGCCAGAACCACGAGGCCTCATCGATGAGCATACCGCGACCGTCTCCGACCCCGATTCCCATCCTGGGCGTCGCCGTCGCCCTCGCGGGCATGGCCGCCGCTCCGGTTCTCGCCGCCGACAAGTACGCAGCGGAGTTCATGAAGATCGGCGTCGGGGCGCGGGCTCTCGGCATGGGAGGCGCTTTCGCGTCCGTCGCCGACGACGCCAGCGCCGTCTACTGGAACCCCGCGGGACTCACGTTCCTCGCTCGTGGCCAGGCACTCGGCATGCACGCCGAGCAGTTCGGCGGTGAGGTCGGACACGACTTCGCGAGCGTGGCCTATCCGCTCCGGGGCGAGGGCACGGCGGCCGACGGCATCGTCGCCTTCGGATGGGACCGCGTCGCCGTCGACGACATCGAGGTCACGCTCGATGGGCTGCTGGACTACGGGGCCGACGGGGTGCCGGGTACCGGCGATGCCGGCGAGGGGAACGGCGCGTACGACTTCGGCGAGAGCTTCGACTTCGACAAGTTCCGGATGGAGAGCAACACCAATCAGGCGTTCTTCTTCACGTACGCCCGCGCGCTGACCGCCAAGATCTCCATCGGCGGGTCGGTCAAGCTCGTCCGGATGAACCTGGTGGGCACCAACGCGACCGGGGTCGGCGCCGACCTCGGGCTGATCTACCAGGTGGACCCGTCGTTCACGGTGGGTGTGATGGCGCACGACCTGACCACGACCCGGATCTCCTGGGACACCGGGGCGCGAGAGAGCGTGGCGCCCGCGTTCGTGCTGGCCACGTACTATGCGCGCTCGGTGGGCGGTCTCGGCATCGTGTCCGGCGCCGCGGACGTGTCGATCACCACGGACGGCCGCGAGGAGGTCTCGCAGTTCGCCGGCACGGCCGACCTCCACGCCGGAATCGAGTACTGGTACGACCGGAAGCTCGCGCTCCGGGTCGGCACCGATGCCGGTGATCTGACGGCCGGAACGGGCGTTCGCTGGCGTCAGTTCGGCGTCGACTACGCGTTCCTGAGCCACAGCGACCTCGACAACAGCCACCGCGTCTCGGCCCAGCTGAGCTTCTAGGCGGCCTCGCCGGCCGCCGCCCGGCCGCCGCCCGCCGGCCGGCCCCGCTCGGCGCGTGGCCCCGGGTATCACCCGGGCGCGTGACCCCGGGTGTCGCCCGGGGCCTCCGACCTCACCCCGCACCTGCGGGGTCCCACCCGAGCACACTTCCCCGTCAACATCGGTCCGCCGCCGCCGAACTATTTCCGAGGCAACGCTCGCACGGCGACCTCGCGCGCCACGCGAGCCACGACCCTTCGCAACTCAGCCAGGAGGAGTTGGTGGTCCAACCCTCGGAGGATGCTCGAATCCACTCGCGCGTCCGCAACGTGCTCTCGCGACGC
This sequence comes from Candidatus Eiseniibacteriota bacterium, assembly GCA_965224245.1. Classification (GTDB taxonomy): domain Bacteria; phylum Eisenbacteria; class RBG-16-71-46; order CAZAMP01; family CAZAMP01; genus CBDCYW01. The sequence goes on from OZ245046.1 coordinate 1,501,836, forward strand.
TGGGTCGACGTCAAACGCCTCAACGTCGGCACGATCGACGGCGTCATCCACATCGAAGGAGAGCTCAAGCAGTGCCTCAGCCTCGCACCCGCCATCGGTGAAGGCCGACCGTCGCTACAGTTTCTCAGAAAGATCGAGCGCGAACTTCGCTCCATCGCCGGGGTGCGCGACGTGGTCTTCTCCATCGCCGGTTTCGAAAAGGTGGGCTCGGAATGGAAAAGGAAAGCATCGTAGCACCGGTCCAGATCGTGCTCGATGCGGGGGCGGCCGCGCGTCAGCTGGTGACGAGTGAGGTCGGCCAGCATCCGGGATTCGCGGATCTCCACAATCGCCTCGGCCTGCTCGAGGTCTACGACGGCCGGCCCGATCGCGCGGCGCGTGCGTTCCGGGAGGCGCTGGGCATCAACCCCGGCTACTTCTGGGCGGCGTCGAACCTGGCGTTCGCGCTCGTGGGGGCCGGTCATGCCGAGGAGGCGCTGGACGTGCTGGATCGGCGCTCGCCGCACGCGTCGCATCCCGCGTTCTTCGTGACCCGGGCAGCGCTCCTGCTGGAAGCCGATCGGCCCGACGAGGTGACCGCGATACTCGACTCGCTCGACGGCGGGTACACCGCGTTCGCGACCCACCTGCGGGCGATGGCGTTGCTGCGCGTCGGAGATCGCCAGCGCGCGCTGAAGGCGCTGAACGACGCGGCGACCTGCTCGTCGCTGTTGAACCGTCTCTATCGCCAGCGCGAGCTGCTCGGTCCCGGAGCCCTGGAGAAGATCAGCCCGCGGCAGGCCGCGTCGCCGATCCGCGTGTTCCCGGGTCTGTTCGAGCTGTACGACTTCTTCGCGGAGATCTACGCGCGACACGGGTTCCGGATGCGCGCCCTCGGGTGCTACGAGGAGGGTCAGATCCTGTGGCCGGACCCCGCGCGCCACGCGTGGAACCAGGGCCGGCTGTCCTCGTGGATGGGCGACGCCACCGAGGCGAAGCGTCAGTTCGCTCTCGCCATCGAGGAGAACCCCGACATGGTGGACGCGCACATCGCGCTCGCGATGGAGCACGCGTCGGCCGGGCAGACCCTCGAGGCGACGGGGGCCTTCGAGCGCGCGGTGGAGCTACGCCCGGGCTACGCGGACATCCGCTACCAGCTCGGGCTCGCGTACATGGAGGGGGGGCGCCACGTGGATGCCGTCGAGGCGTTCCGCGCCGCCCTGTCGATCAATCCGTCGTTCCACTTCGCCCGGCAGAACCTGGCGCTCGCCCTCCAGCGCGCGTCCCGGCCCGACGAGGCGATCGTCGAGTACGAGCGCATGCTGGCCGGCGGGCGGCGTTCGGCGGATCTGTTGATGAACTGCGGCATCGCGCTGCTCGAGTGCGATCAGGTCGATCGCGCCGAGGCGATGTTCCGGGACGGCATCGCGGCCAACCCGGAATTCACGCTGATCTACTACCACCTCGGAATGGCGTACCAGCGACAGGGACGGCGCGAGGAGGCCCACGCGGCCTGGCGCCAGTTCCTCGAACGGCACGGACAGTCCGAGCTCGCGCAGAGCGTCCTGCGCGAGCTGGGGGAGTGAACGACGCACCGGGAGTCCGCCCTCGCGGGATCTGGCCGCGACGCCGAGAGGTCGTCGGGGTCTGAAGAGGATGCGCCAAATGGAAGCCTTCGGATCACTGGACATCGGTCTGTCGATCGCCCCGGCGGGCAACGCGCGCACGTGGGGTGACGCAGCCTCCGGCATCGCGGCGCTGGTCTTCGGCGGCGCCACGCAGACGCACGCGGACGTGCTCTTCGCGCGTCTGAGCCGTCTCTCCGAGGAGGGGGCGGGTGCGCCCGGGACACCCTACCCGCCTCGCATCATGCAGGCCGCACGCGCGCTGGAGATCCTCCACGGCGAGCTGTGGCAGCTCCGCCAGCAAGGTCGGTCGGAGTTCGCGCTGAGCGTGCTCGTGGCACTGGTCGAGGACGATCGGACGTTCGTGCTGCAGGTCGGTCCCGGCAGCGCGTTCCAGGTCGGCGACGGCGGCGTTCAGGCGGTCGCGAGCCCTCAGACGAGCGGCCCGCCGCTCGGGGCCGAGGTGAAGTCCGGGATCGCCGTTCATGCACCTCGGTTCGAGCCGGGCGATCGGCTGGTTTTGATGGCCGGCGCCCCCGACAGTCTCTCGCCGGCGCTCCTGGCACACCTGTGCCGTGAAGAGGCCGATGCACAGACCGCGGCGGAGTCTCTGCGCCGGCAGCTGTACGACCGCGCCGAGGCGGAGAGCGCCGTCCTCACGTTGAAGGCCCCACGGCCGGTCGCCGAGCAGCCGTCGGCCGTGCCCGACTCCGGCCTCGTGACCCACGCGCATCCGATGTCGGGCGACTCCGAACGGGGAGGGTCCGTGACGGGCGTCCCGGGGCGACAGAGCGGTCAGATGGCCAGCCCATTCGTGTCGGGTACGCCGCACCCGAGCGGTCAGATGGTCAGCCCGTACGCGGACCCGCCGCCGAGCAGCCAGGTGGCCGGCGCGGCGCCCGGCGCCGCGGATCGGGCCGGCAGCGGAGGGTCGGCCGGTCAGACGGGGTTCGATTTCCAGAACGAGGTGCTGGGGGAGCTCTCGAGCTTCCTGGCGCACCTCGACGATCCGGCGGCCGCTGATTCGCCGCCAGCCCCGGCGCCCCGCTCGCCGGTGACGCGGACCGACCCAGACGCGGCCGTCGAGCCGGCAGGAACGTCGGCCAGCGCCCCGGCGGCCGGCGCACGGTCGAGCCCCGAGTCCGATCGCGGTCCGGTCGAAGCGACGCCGGACGCGACACGCGAGGGCGACGCACCGCCCGCATCGAGCATGCCGCTCGTCGACGTCGCGACCGCGGGCGCGACGGACACCGGATCGGGGAGCCTCGGCTCTGCCGGCACTGACGAGGTCGATGCCTGGGCCGCCGACGGCGCCGAAGGCGATGCCCGCACTCCGGAGGCCGAGGAGGCGTGGAGTGCCGAGGCCGACGCGTGGAGTGCGGAAGCCGGCAAGGCCGACGCGTGGAGCGCGGACGGCGATCCGTCCGGCGACTCCGGCGGCGGGGCCGCCGATGCCGTCGCATCCGACGCCAGGGCCTCGGGCCCGGGCACGACCGAGCTCGGCGGTGACGACGACCCGATCGCCGACGGCGATCCGGGATCTCCGATGGAGTCCGAGGCGGTGGCCGCGGCGGCACCGTCCCCGGAAGCGCCGGGCGAGGAGCGCGCGAAGCCCGAGGGTGGCGGCCGCTCGCGAGCGCGCACGTCATACGGGCTCGCCGCGCTGACGCTCCTCCTGGTCGCGATTCCGATCGCGTTCATCGTGCTCGATCTCCCGCTGCCGTGGGCGTCGTGGGGCGGCGCCGCGACCGGTGGCGGACGCCACGAGCGCGTCGAGTCGTCCTCCGACGCACGCGGTCCGGCGACCGGCGACCTTCCGAGCCCGGCTCCGGGTGGGGCCGAGTCCCTCGATCGCTACGGGACATGGGGGGCGCTGGACTTCCTTGGCGGCGACGCCTCGCCCGAGATTCCGTTCGACAGCACGTCGATGGGACGCGACGGCGACGGACTCCTCCGCGACGCCGGCTCCATCGGCGATGACGGGTCACCGGCGATCGACCCGGCCGGAGCGGAGGATCCGTCCTCGCAGAGCACGTCGGCGAGCGGTGGAATGGGGGTGGGCGATCGCGCGTCCGCGCCGCCGCCCGCCGGCATGGGCCGCCTCGCCGTCGGGGCCCGCCGGTTCGTCGGCGACGGATTCGACGCGTCGCGGGGGGACTCGGTCTTCGTGGATCGCCAGTTCGCCGGCGTCACCCCGATCGAGCTGACGGTGGCTCCCGGCATGCACAGTGTGCGCGTCGGCGCCGATCTCGCCACGGCCATCACGCGGATCGTGGACGTGCCCGAGGGCGCCTCCCGGACCGTTCGCGCCGACTTCGGAGTTGAGGCGCGCCTGACGCTCCGCCCGACGTCGTACCTGGAGGTGGAGGCGGGGCAGCCCCTGATGATGTCGGTGCTCGTGGACGAGGCCGATCATTCGAAGGCCGAGCGGCTGACCTGTCACTACCGCGTCCCGGGCGGCGAAGCGTTTCAGTCCCGGCCGATGACGCGTGCGCAGGATGGGTTCCCGTACTGGGTCGCGTCGCTCCCGGGCTCGGAGACGGCCACCGGGACCCTCGAGTACTACTTCGCCGCGTCCGACGTGGACGGCGCCGAGATCGTCTCGGAGATCTTCGAGGCCTCGTTCGAGAATCCGAATCCCGATGCCCGGGCGGTGGCGAGGAACTGAGCCCCGCGGGCCGCGTCCCGGCCGTGCGGCGCCCCGCGAAAGAGATTCCGGCCCGATTGACACCTCCCACACCACCGATTAGAGTCGTTACTCGGTGTCTTGCCGTGTCTTGGCGTAATCACGACACGTCCGACGGCAGACGACTCATCGCACGTGGACCCGAGGGAGGTTGCTGGGATGGCGAGATATGCCCGGTGCGCAGCACTGGCCGGTCTCTTGGGGGTTGGGTTTGCGACGGCGGCCGTGGCCGAGGATCCCGAAGGAAACGTCTGGGTCTGGTTTCGACCCGGCGGCATCTACACCGACCTCGGCACTGGAAACGACTTCATCGACGCCGGGAACGAGATCTTCGAGGACCAGGGGTGGGCCACGCTCGACTCGTTCCACCTCACGTACGACGTGAGCGCCGAGGTCCATGCGAACATCACCGAACGGGTTACGGCGTACGGCGGGTATGGCTCGACGTTCGGGTCGGTCACGCAGAACTTCGACCGGGTCATCTCAGCCGAGGTGTCCGGCAACCCGATCACCGGCGGTGTCCTGTATCGCGTCCCGCTGCCCGACTCGTGGCGAGACGCGGTAGAGAACCTCGACGTGTTCGCCGGTGCCGGCGTCGTGTACATGTCCAACTTCGAGTATCGCGTCCGAGACGAGGACCTGAAGACCGATCGCGAGTTCCTCGAGGAGCGGATCTTCTCGGGGGACGGGCTCGGGTTCGAGCTCCGTCTCAACGCCGAGTACTTTCTCAGCCCGAAGTTCACGATGATGGCGGGGTTCTCGTACCGGGCCCTCACCGCGAGCGATCTCACGCACGAGGTACGCGTCTCGAACCCCAACGTCTTCAATCCGACCGAGGACGACGACGGCGACGGGATCCGCAACGATCGCGACCCCGACTACCTCGGGGAGAACCTGATCGAGGGCAGCGGGAACTTCCAGCGCATGTACGGGCGTCCGATCCCCGATCCGGAGAACGAGGGCGAGTTCATCTGGTCGCGTCCGGCGGATCGGTTCCTGGAGCCGTTCTACAAGTTCGACCCCGGGGCGTTCGCGAACGAGGCGGCGCCGGCGGCGCTACGCGGGATCTACGATCCGAGCGCGAAGTTCGACATGGAGCTCAGCGGCATCCAGCTGCGGATCGGTCTGAGCTACTACATCTTCTGACGCGGGTGCTCGAGAGCGAGCCCTCCCGCAGACGTCCTCCCGTGCCGATCTCGCGCTGCGGGAGGCGGCGTCCGTCAGTCGATCAGCACGTAGTTCCGGTACTCGCCGAGGCGCGTCCTGAGCACGTTGCGCTCGACCCAGGTCAAGACGCGGGTCGAGAGTCGATTGTGCTCGTGTTCGCGGCCGGATGGGCCGGGCGCGGGCAGCGTCCAGTCCTGGCCGGCGATGCGGTCGCGCATGACCGCAGGATGGGTGCCCTGGAACCGGGCGACGTGATCGAGGGGACCGTAGTCGAACGGGATCGTCGGGTCGGGATGCCGATCCGCGACCCACTTCGCGTCGTGATGGAGCGAGTCCAGCGCGATCGTCTTGCGTTTCATCAGGTGTGGCGGGCGCACCCAGCCGTAGTGAAACACGCGGGCGCCCGAGCGGATCACGTTGAGCTTGCGTTCGTCGATCCGGAAGCCCTGAGCGCTCTTCCAGGAGCGCACGCCGATGCCGCCCCGGACCATACGCACCTCGTGGCGGTACCAGTTCCGGGCGGTCTGATACGTGTCGTAGGTGGCCCAGAAATGGAGATAGTCGAACAGCAGCCCCTCGACCTCGGGGCGGTCCCGGGCGTCGCGTGCGGTCCGGAGGATCGCGTCGTAGTCGTCCTCGTGGAGCACCTCGTCGGCCTGCAGGTAGATGCACCAGTCCCCCGAACAGGCGTCGAGCGCGATGTTCGTCTGGACGGCGTTGATGGCGCCGTGCACGAAGTGCTTCTGGTCCCACTCGGTTTCGATGACGCGGATCTTGGGGTCACCGATGGCCCGGATGCGCTCGAGGGTGTCGTCGTCGCTCTCGCCGACGGCGATCACGAACTCGTCCACGATGGGCAGGGCGGAGCGGATGGCCTCGGCGATGGGGTAGTAGAGGCTCACCGCGTTGCGGCAGAACGAGAAACCGGAAACCTTCATGTGGACCCGCGTGTCACTTTAGTGTGTTGATTTCTCTAGGAGTTCCGATAGCCGACGATTATAAGAGGGGGCTGCCGAGATGCAAGCCGGCACTCCCCTTTCGACGCCGCGCGCCCAGGCGCGCGGTCTCCGGCCCGGCTTCGAGCGCCTCGGGCGCTCGCGATCCCCGAGGCCGCGCCGGAGCCTGAACCGCCAACATCGCGCACCGCGCGACGAGGAGCCTCCACATGCGTCCAGCCACGTCGAGCCCCCGGTTCGGAGCGCGATGCCTCGCGGGCCTGGCGGCCAGCCTGTTGTGCGCCGCCTCCTCGGCCATCGCCGACACCGACCTGGACCCGGCGAAGTTCATGACCGTCGACGAGATCCGTCCCGGGATGCACGGGACCGGCGTGTCGGTGTTCTCCGGTCGTGGGCGGCAGAGCTTCGACGTCGAGGTCATCGACGTGCTCCGGCAGCACGGTCCCCGCCGGAACCTGATCCTGGCCGAGCTGACCGGCGACGTGGTCAGCGAGGCCGGCATCATCGCCGGGATGAGCGGGAGCCCCGTCTACATCGACGACCGGCTGATCGGGGCGGTCGCGTACGGCTGGTCGTTCGCCAAGCGTCCGATCGCCGGCATCACGCCGATCGAGGAGATGCTCGAGGTCATGCGCATGCCCGATCCTCCCGAGCCTCCGGTCTCGGCCGGCCTCGAGTACGACCGGCCGATGCCGCCCGACCTGGCCGACGCCGGGCTGCCCGGCGCGCCGGCCGTGGGGGCCGGGTCGCGCCGGTCGGTGTCGAGCCGCTACGGGGATCTCGTGCCGTTGCGGATGCCGTTGGTGGTCAGCGGCGTGGCCGAGCCCGGGGTGGACATGCTGGCGTCGTTCTTCTCGCCCTTGGGCGTGGACGTCGTGCAGGGGGTCGGAGGGTCGGTCAGTGCCGAGGGGGCCGCGACCACGATGGGGCCGGGCGACCCGGTCGCCATCCCGCTGGTTCGCGGCGACGCGTCGATCGCGGTGTTCGGGACCATCACCTACTCCGACGGCGACCGACTGGTCGCGTTCGGGCATCCGGTCTTCCACACCGGCGGCCAGCGCCTGCCGATGGCCGGCGGGCACGTGGTCGGCGTTCTACCCAGCCAGCTCCAGTCCTTCAAGTTCTCCAGCGCGGCCGAGCCGGTGGGCTACATCTTCTCGGATCAGACCCCCGGCGCGGTGGGGCGGATCGGCGAGCCGCCGTCGATGCTGCCGGTCTCCCTGGTGATCGACGGGCCCACCGGCGAGCAGGCCTTCGCATACGAGGTCGTGCGCGACCGCTTCCTGACCGTCCCCATGATCCAGGCGCTCGCGTCCAACACGATGACGTCGCGCATCTATCGCTCGGGCATGGGAACGCTGCGCACCGACGTCACGGTGACGCTCGCCGACGGCCAGGTCATCCAGCACCGCGACGTGCTCGCGACGATCAATCCGCCCGACAACGTCGGCGTCATGGCCGCGAGCCCGGTCTCGATGCTCCTGAACAATCCGTTCGTCGAGCCGTCGATCGAGAAGGTCGATCTCAGGGTCACGCTGGACCAGGACGTCGACATCGTGATGATCGAAGAGGTCTCGGTGAACGATCCGTGGGTTCCCGGTCAGATCGGTCGCGTGTACGTGCGGATGCGCGCGTACCGGGGCGACATGATCGAGCGCGTGATCGAGCTCCCGGTTCCCGAGTCGATGCCGGAAGGGAGCGCGCTGGTGAAGGTGTGCGACCGCGTCTCACTCGATGCGTGGGACCGCGAACGAGCGCCCGACAAGTACCGCGCCCGCAACCTGCGCCAGTTCGTCAAGAGCATCCAGGAGCAGCCGGCCCACAACGAGCTCGAGGCGCGTCTGTTCGCCGCGGGGGCCGCGCTGGTGGTCCAGGGCCACGAGATGCCCGATCTGCCGCCGTCGGTCGCGGCCACGCTGGCGCGAACGAGCTCGAGCGGCGACCGCGCGTTCGCCGACGGCGTCGAGATGGCGTCCGTCGTTTTGTCTCTCGATCAGCACGTCGTTGGCTGTCACACGCTGTCGGTGGAGGTCGAAAAGCGATGAAGCGTTTCTCGCTGATGGGCGCTCTGTGCGCCATCGGAGTCGGATCCCTGGCGGCCTCGACGAGCGCCGTCGAGACGCGCTTCTGGAGCGTCGATTCTCAGGGCGCGTTCGAGGAGGGCGATCTGGACGGCGTGTCCGTGAACGCCGACGGCTACCTCACGCTCGCGCCGTCCAAGCGGCTCGTGCACGACGGCGAGGACGTCTACTTCTGGAAGATGACCACCGGCGCCGACGGCACCGTCTACGCCGGCACCGGGGACGATGGCCGCGTCTACGCGATCGACGGCGACGACGCGCGGGTCATCGCGGATCTCGAGGTGGTCGAGGTCATGGCCGTCGCCGTCGCCGAGGACGGCACGGTCTACGCCGCCGGCACGCCGGGCGGTGTCGTGTACGCGATCACGGACGACGGCACGGTCTCCGAGTTCGTCGACACCGAGCAGGGGGTGGTCTGGGATCTCGCGGTCGCGCCGGACGGCTCGCTCCTCATCGCGTGCGGGGAGACCGGCCTCCTGCTTCGCGCGGAAGGATCCGATCAGACCGACGTCGTCTACGAGGCCACCGACCCCCACGTGATGTGCGTGGTGCCCGAGGACGCCGGCACGTATCTCCTGGGCACCGCCGGCGACGGCCTGGTCTGTCGGGTGTCCCGCGACGGAGACACGACCGTCCTCTACGACGCCGAGGAGGAGGAGATCCGCGCCATCGTCTCGCACGACGGCGAGATCTACGTCGCCGTGAACGTCGCGCCCGCATCGGGCGACGAGGACACCGAGCCCGCGGTGTACGCGCTCGGCGGCTACGGAAGCGCGCGCCGCCTCTGGAGCGCGGACGCCGACTTCATCTTCGATCTCGACGTCACCGACGACGGCATGCTCGTCGTGGCCACCGGCGAGCATGCGGGGCTGTACGAGCTCGATCCACGCCGCCGGGACACGGCGCGGCTCCTCGCGTTCGACGAGGGCAGCGTGCTGTCGTTCGTTCGCCGGGGCGACGAGCTTCTGGCCGGCACCGGCGACCCCGCGCGCTTGTTCGCCATCGGTGGAGACCTCGCCGAGACCGGCACCGTGATCAGCGACGTCCGGGACGCCGGCGCCGAGGCCACCTGGAGCCGCATCCGCTGGACCGGCAGCACACCCGGCGGCACGTCGGTCTCGTTCGCCACGCGTACCGGCAATCGCGGCACCCCCGACCGCACGTGGTCGGACTGGCGCGAGGCCGTCGACGAGGACCGCGCCTTCCGGATCACCAGTCCGGCGGCGCGATACCTCCAGTGGCGCGTCACGCTCGACGGAGACGGCTCGCGCACGCCCGAGGTCACCAGCGTGACGACGTCCTACCGCGAGCGCAACCTGTCGCCGATCGTCCACGCCATCGACGTCAGCCGCAAGGGATCCGATCTCTTCGCCGACGCCGAGAGCCGGACGCGGTCGGTGCGACGCCGGCTACCCGGAGGCATCGAGGTGGACTACTCGCTGCCGTACGACGGCGCGGGGCGCCCGGTCTCGCCGGTCGACGCCGACTGGGCCATCGGGCTCCGATCGGTGTCGTGGGTGGCGTCCGATCCCAACGGCGACGAGATGCGCTTCGATCTGCACTACCGCCCGGTGGAGAGCGAGCGGTGGCTGGTGCTGGCCGAGGACGTGGACGACCTCGTGTACACGTGGGATGCGTCGTCGTTCCCGGACGGCGACTACGAGGTGCGCGTCACGGCCTCCGACGAGCCCGGCAACCCGGACGGCGCGCTCACCGACATGCGCACGAGCGAGGCGTTCGAGATCGACAACACGCCTCCGGACATCCGGACGCTCAGCGCCCGGCTGGAGGCGGCTCGGATCCGCGTGGAGGCCGAAGCGCGCGACGAACGCAGCGCCATCGTTCGGGCCGACGTCTCGATCGATGGCCGGGAGTGGCAGCCTGCGCGACCCGAGACGGGGCTGCTCGACGCTCGCGGTCTCGACCTCGAGTTCGCCCTCGACGCGGGCGATCGTCAGAAGGGCGACCCGATCGTGCTCCGACTGATCGACGAGGCCGGCAACAAGGTGGTCGAACGCACGTTCCTGAAGTAGATCGGTAGAACGCCCGAGTCCCCAGGAGTGTTCCGATGCGCACGCTCTCACGCTCGAGCCGGGTCGTGATCCTCGCGATCGTGTCGTCGTGCGTGTCGGTCGGCGGACGGGCGGTCGCGCTCGACCTCTACGCGCCGTTCGTGCGCTTCGAGAGCGGCGAGTCGGCACGGCTGTCGCTCTCCGACGAGTCCGGGCAGGGCTCGCTGGTGCGGATCCACCTGATCGACATGGACGGGGAGCGCATCACGTACGGCGGACATCCGGTGACGATCAGTCGCGCCGTACCACCAGGAGAGGCGCTCGAGGTCGATCTGGCGCGGTTCTGGTCGCACGCATTCGCGGGCAGCCTCAGGCTGGATTGTCGGGGACGGGTGGCCGCGCGGCTGAGCCTGCCCTCGGCCGGCTACGAGCTCGGAGAAGCCAGCGCGGCCGGTGAGCAGCGCTTCACGCGGCAAGGCGGCGCACCCGACGCCGAGCTCCTGGTCGCGGTGGTCAACGCCACCGACGACGCGGAGTCGGAGATCGAGATCCAGCGCGCGCCATCCGACGGCGGGGACCGTCGATCGCTCTCGACGTCCAAGCTGTCCCCGCGTGCCGCGCTGCACGCGCGCGTGTCGGCGAGCCTGGCGCCGGACGACGACGTCCTCCTGACGTCCAGCACCGCGATCGCGGCCATCCTGCTCGAGCGCCCACCGTCGGCCAAGGATGGGCGCTGGTCGCTGATCCGTCGGTCTCGCTGAGTCGATGCGAACGAGGCATGCGGCCCGCGGGCTCCGGAGCGAGCGCGCGCGTCCCTAGCGTCGTGAGGGTGACGGTCGGCGTCGCCCGAGCCGCTCGCGAGCCCTCGCGAACGCGACGCGCACGAGATCCCGGTCGGTGGGGTCGGGGACCAGGAGCACGCGAACGGGGACGCCGGACAGGCGCCGGTATGCCGCGACCCGCAGCACCAGGTTCACGACGTTGGTCACGCTGGCCGCCAGCGCGGCGCCGGTGATTCCGAGCGGTGGGATCAAGGCCAGGTTCGACACCACGTTCAGGCCCATCGCGATCAGGTTCAGTCGCATCGCGACGTCGGATCGTCCGCGCCCGGCGATGTCGCCGGTGAGCACCCGCGAGACCGCCACCGCGACCGCGCCCGGCAACAGCACGAGCAACGGGGTCACCGAGGACGCGAAGGCCGCACCGAACAGAAGCGAGACCAGAGGGCGTGCCAGGGCCGCGATGAGGATCGCCGCCAGCGCGGTGAGGAGGAAGTTCCACCGAGCGACCCGGGGTGTGATCGCACGGCGCGTCTCCTCGTCGCCCTCCAGGTTGGCGATCAGCGGGAACGTCACGAACATCGCCGCGTGCGAGACGATGCCGAGTCGCTCGATCACGCGGACCGCGCTCGAGTAGATCCCGACGGCGGCGGTGCTGGCCAGCGCGCCGATCAGGAACGCATCGGCGCGGGTGCGGATCGTGTACGCGAGCTCGCCGATGTGGAGCTTCCAGCCGTACGCGAGGCTCTCGCGCACGTACGCGCGAAACGTTCCAACCGAGGGCCGGCGCGCGGCACGCGCGAGGGCGACCCCGGTGGCGAGCATCGTGACCGCCTGACCCGCCAGCCACGACAGCATCAGCGCGACGCCGCTCGCGCGTCCGAGGGCGGCGAGCGCGAGCCCCGCGGCCAGCGTGACGGCCAGAGGGCCGAGGCTGACGAGTGCATGCGCGGCGAACGCGCGCCGCCCCTGGAGCACGCCTCCCAGGATCTGGAGCGTGAGGACCAGCGGGATCCCGATCACGCCGAGCGCGACCACGGAAGCGGGATCGAGCCATCCGGCGCTCACCGCGATCCGGTGGACGCCCCAGCCGAGTGCGGCGGCGAGCGGTCCCAGGATCGCGCACACCAGGAGCGTCGCGCCGATGGCCTCGCGGTCGTCGCCGCGGCCCCGCGCGATCAGGAACGCGCTCGACCACGGGAATCCGAGCGTGGCCAGCGCCGCGCCGAACAACGAGACGAAGATCCCCAGGGTGACCGCGCCCGCGAGCGCCGGTCCGAGGGCGCGCGCGAGGAGCGACGCCCACGCGATGCCGAGGACGAGGGCGAGGAGACGGCGACCCAGCGTGACCACGAACCCGTCCGCGAGGTCGCGCAGCGCGGAGCGGGGTTCGGGCGCGGGGCCGGTCACGACGGCGCCGGAGGCTCGGGGGTCGCGGCGTCGGTCCGGTCCCCGGTGACCACCCGGGCCATCGCGGCCCGATACTCGGGATTGGGCATGCCGACGGGCACGCGCACCACGAACGCGCGCGCGGACGCGAAGCGGGGAGCGAGCAGCGTGCTCCAGGCGGCCGCTCCCCAGCTCGGCGTCAGGGGCGGGCGCGAGGCGATCGTGCGATTGACCGACGTCCACGTCGCGTGGCGCCCGAGCTCGGCGTGCTCGGCGTCGAGGATGCGGGCCGAGAGCGCGGCGGCGCCGTCCGGACCGATCGCGTCGACCCGAAGATCGGGATCGCCGGTCCGGAAGACGAGGTACACGCGACGCAGCGGCGCCGACTCGGCCACCGGGCCGTAGAGTGCCCGGGGATCGATCGCGCGACGCACACGGGCCGGCGTCCCGCGCCGGGCGATCCAGTGGAGGCGATCGAGCGCCGAACGCCCGTCCAGGAGCCGCCGCTCCAGCTCCGGATCGCCCGCCACGTTGTAGGCGTAGATCTTCGGCCAGCTCGCGTTCAGGTGGACGACGCCGTGCGCATCCACGCCGACCATGTCGTCGGCCAGAAACCGATACCCGCTCCCGCGGGCCAGCTCGAGCGAGAGGCTCGTCTTGCCGACGCCGCCGGTGCCGCCGACCACGACGCCGCCGCCATCTGGCGCGGCGAGCGCCGAGCCGTGCACGAAGAGCAGCCGGTCGGGGAAGAACATCTGCGCGGTGCCGACGAGCATCAGCTCGTGGAGGTGCTTGCCGGCGTCGTCACGCGGTCGGTGGAACTCGGCGTTGCGCAACTGGCGCACGAGGGCGCGCACCGGCTCGTGGATGACCATCTCGACGTCGACGTGCGTGGGGCGTCGCCGCCAGCGCGCGGTCAGGAACGGACCGAAGTCCGCCTCGAAGCCGTCATCGAGCTCGCGATGGATCGACGGGTTCATGGCGAACGGCCGGGCCGGGGGCAGCGTCTCCAGCACGGAGACCCGGATGTCGACCGCGTCGCCGGCGTCGAGCCGGCGATAGGCCGACGTCTCGCGCTCCAGCACGGCGCGCACGCGCGCGTCCCGTGCGTCGACCGAGACGCCGAGCGGACCGAACCGAAACCTCATGTGGATGCGCTCCGGGTCGACGTATCGGCGAGCGGGGACGCGACGTTCTCCGCGAGCGAACGATAGAGCTCGACGTGCGCGGACACGACGCGATCGAGCGTGTAACGACGCTGCACCGTCTCGCGCGCGGCGTTCGCCAGACGCGCCCGGAGCTCGCCGTCGGAGCAGACGCGACGAAGCGCCGCGGCAAAGGCGTGCGCGTCGCGGGGATCCACCACGAGCCCGTCCACGCCGTCGGTGACGACGTCCACGTTGCCGCGCACGCGCGAGACGACCGGTGGGATTCCCATGGCCATCGCCTCCAGGGCCGCGATCGGCAGACCCTCCCAGCGAGAGGGCAGGATCAGCGCCGCGGCGGTCCGGATCGCGTCGAGGGCCTCGGCCCGCCCGAGCGCCCCGGTCAGACGGACCGACCGGAGCCCGCGCCGTGCGACGTCTCGCCGGACGTCGGCCTCGAGATCTCCACCGCCGACGAGGACGAACGTGTACCCCTCGGGCTCCAAGAGCTCGGCCACGCGCACGACGAGGTGTGGATCCTTCGGATGAGTCAGCCGGCCCAGGAACGCGACCGTCTTGGTGGCGGGCGCGGCCGGGGCGGGCAGATCGTCCACCCGGATCCCGTTGGGGATGACCCGGCCGCGCCCCAGCTCGAAGCCGTGAGCCGCCGCCACGTCGCGATCGGAGGCGCTGACCCACACCAGGGCGTCGGCGCGCCGGCTGAGCCAGCGCTGAGCGCGGGCTTCGAGCGGTCGGACCGGCATCGGCTTTCCGAGGAAGTGGTAGCCGCGCACCGTGTACGCGAGGAGCGGCGTACGCGCACCACTCGCTCGGCGAGAGCGTCGGCGCGCGCCGAGGGCGGGCATCTCCAGGGCGATCCCGCCGAGCACGCCGGCGCGGGCGCCTTGCAGGTGGACGACGTGCGGGGACGAGGCACGCACGGCCCTGGTGAGCGTCGCGATCGCGTGCGGAATGTGTCGCCGCGTCATGAAATCGATCCCGATCGTTGGGAGCCCGAGAGTCGTGGCACGCGCCCGTGCGTACGAGTCGGCCGCGGAGACCAGGGTCACATCCAGACCTGCGGCCGCCAAGCCCTCGCTGAGCGAAAGTACGCTCGTCGTGCCCCCGCCGGGGGACCCGTCGGCGACGACCATCCACACGCGTCGGCCCGCGGACGTCGAGCGGCTCACGGGGCGAAGTCCGCGTGTCGTGCGGCATCGCGCCCGGCCAGCTCGGCGAGGCGGCTCGCGAAGCGCGCGAAGTTCACGTCGGCTCGGAAGTCGCGTGCGTACCGGGCCCGTGCCCCTTTTCGCCGCGCGTCGTCCGGTGCCTGACCCGCATACGTCGTCAGCGCGTCGGCGATCGCGTCGGCGTCGGGCCGATCGCCGAGGAGGGTGCCGGTCGTGGGCGAGACGATCTCGGACGTGCCGCCCACGTCGGTGGCCAGGATCGGGATCCCGGCGCTCGCGGCCTCCATGATCGAGACGGGTACGCCTTCGGACGCGCTCAGGCTGACGAACACGTCCACCGGCCGACGCCGGTAGTGGTCGAGGACGCGCTCGCGAGGGACGTGTCCCGCCCAGTCGACCCCGATGCTCGGCGGCAGGCGCTCGGCCCGTACGTGAAGCTCGCCCCGGAGCGGACCGTCGCCGAAGTGGGTCCACTCCACCGGTGAGGCCGGGTGCCTCGTCGCGAAGCGGGCGAGGGCGTCGATGGTCCGGTCCACGCGCTTGACCGGCCTCAGCGCGGAGCAGCTGACGATGCGGAGCACGTCGTCGGAGCTGGGGGCGCACTGGACGCCCGGGTCCGCGACGCCGAGGCGCGCGGTCTCGATCCGATCGGCGAGATCGGGAAAGCGCTCGGTGAGGCGTCGCGCACCCAGCGTGCTCACGGGAAACGCGTGTCCCATGCCGAGGGCTCGGCGCAGGCGATCGTCCAACCCGGGGGCGGCCAGCGTGTTGTAGAGATCGGATCCGTGTGCCCGGCACACGACGACCGGACGCCGCCCCGTGACGAGTCGGGCCGCGTGCGCCAGCGCGGCGAACGACGCGTCGAACCAGTACGCGTAGAGCACGGTCGGCATGCCCGGCTCGGCGTCGCAGAGTGGCACCAGCGTTCGTTGGGCCCAGCTCCGGACGCGGGCGAGTTCGCGCAGGAACGCTCGCCGCCGGGCCAGCGCGGCCACCGGCCGGAGCGGGCGGGGCACGATCGGTACCGGTCGACGGAGGACGTCCGAGCGGAGGCGACCCAGAGCACCGGTGACCGGCCCCGCCGCGGACGCGGCGACGGCCAGGGAGTCGAGTACGTCGACGCGATCGGGGACGGGGTGTGGGGGCCCCAGGCGCAGCCTCGGTGCGAGGTGGATCGCATCGAACACCCGAGCCAGCGCGTGCAGCTCGTCGGCCAGGAAGGTCTCTCCGCTTCCGAACGGATGGACCTCGTTCACGATGACGATGCGCACGTCGGCTCCGAGGCTTGTGCAAAGTCGATCCCGCTAGGCTATCGTCTGACGCCGCGCACCGGACGGGGCGCTCGCGAGCCAGACGGGTCACGCCAGGATCGACGGCCCTTGAGAATCCTCATTGTCACAAAAGCGTTTCCTCCGCTCAATACCATGGGAGCGGGGCGACCGTACTCGTGGGCCAGGTACTGGACGCGGGACGGGCACGACGTGACGGTGTTGACGACGCCGAAGACCGGGTCGGGCACGAACCTGGATCTCCCCCCGCCACCGTGCCCGGTCTGGGAGGCGCCGCTCGGCGGCGTCGAGTGGCTGCGACGTCTCTACCACCGGGCGCGGCGTGACCCGACGGTTGCCGCCGGCGCCGGCCCGGCGGAACCGGGCGCCACGGGCCGCGCCCCCCGGCTCGCGCGGGCGATCCGCGCCGTCCGGAGTCGACTGGACGTCGTGCACACCTCGCGGATGCCGACCCTCGCCGACCTGTGGATCCGGCCCGCGCTGGAGCTCGTGCGGGGTCGCGCGCGACACGGGCGTCGATGGGACGCCGTGGTCAGCACGTCCTCGCCGTACGCCGCCCACGTGATTGCCGACCGGATCGTGCGCGAGGGGCTCGCCGCTCGCTGGATCGCGGACTTCCGGGATCTGTGGACCGAGAACCCGGCGATCGACGGGATCTTCCCGTTCGTCCGCGTCGAGCGTGCGCTGGAGGATCGGCTGATGCGTCGGGCGAGCGGGATCACGGTGGTCAGCGAGACCGATCGGGCGTTGATGGCGGCGCGCCACGAGCCGACGCCGGTGGTCGTGATCCCGAACGGGTTCGACCCCGAGGACCACCGGTCGCTCTCGCCGGCGCCGGCGTTTCCCGACGACGAGCACGACGTGTACCGCATCGTCTACACGGGATCGATCTACCGCAACCAGAGCGCCGAGCCGCTCTTCGCCGCGGTCGCGGAGCTGGATCGCCGGGGATGTGCGGCCGCGCGCCGGATCCGGATCCTGTTCGCCGGGCCACGGCTGGGAACCGTGGAGACCGACGCCCGTCGTCACGGGGTGGACGATCGGGTCGTCCTCCACGGACTCGTGCCCCGCACGGTGGCGTACCGGATGCAGCGCGACGCCGACGCGCTCCTGTTTCTCGACTGGCGGGATCCATCCGTCCGCGGCATCCCCACCGGGAAGATCTACGAGTATCTGTTCGCGTCCCCACCGGTGCTCGCGGTGGGGGGCTCGCGCGACTCCGCGGCCGCCGAGCTCGTCCGGCGAGCTCGGGCGGGGTTCGTTTTTGGTGAGGACGCGACCGCGCTGGCCGACCACCTGGGCACGGTCCTGAGGGGGCAGGGACCCTCACTCCCCGGTCGAGATCCCGATGTGCTGCAGTCCTTTACACGGGAGAGCCTGGCGCGCCGCCTGCTGGCGCTGCTGACCGGAGAGACCCCGGCCGGCGGGTGATGTCGGCCATCGAATGACCATCGGGACCGGTCTCTGCACGCCGGCCCATTGACCGTCGACCTCGCGCCACTTATAATACTCCGACCTGTAAATGGTTACAGGGAAGCGAGCTGCGTGATTTGTCGATCAGGCTCGGGCGCCGCCGGGGGGAGCGCCCCGGGAGGGGAGCCGCTAAGCTCGGGACGAGCTCGACCGAAACCAATAGCAAGAACCCTATCGCGCCGCACCCGACGACCGGTGCCTCGAATGTCGCCGGCGAGGTGCGTCGCCAAACGACCCGTCCTGGAGCGGTCTCGACCGAGCCCGATCGCCGGACCCAAACCCAAGCTCTCGCACGAGGACTGGAACGAGCTGTCATGAGGTTACTCCTTTCGCTCGGCGCGGTGATCGCCGCGTTCGTCGTCGATACGGCATCCGCGCAATCCGAAGCGCCGTCCACGGCGAGCGTCTACCACGTGGGTGACGCGATCGAGCTTCTCGTCGTCGGATACGAGGACGACCTGAACGGCGTGTATCGCGTCGCATCCGACGGTGCGCTGAGCATCCCGTACATCGGTCGCGTCCCCGCGGTGGGCCTCACGCACGACCAGCTCACCGAGACGCTCGAGGGGCGCGTCTGGAGCTACTACATCAACCGCCCCGAGGTCGTCGTGCGGCCGCTGTACGCGGTCACGGTTCTCGGAAACGTGCGGCGGCCGGGCACGTTCAACATCGGTGGTGGGGAGCGATTGAGTGCGCTGATCGCGCTCGCGGGCGGTACCGACGACGAGGCCTACATCGAGAAGGCCAAGGTCACGCGCGACGGCAAGACGCTCGAGCGGAACCTGAAGTCGGCCCTGTCGAGCGGCGAGACGATCCAGGACATCGGCATCCAGTCGGGTGACGTCGTGTTCGTGCCCCGGACGTCGTGGTGGCGGAGCTTCCGGAACTGGGCCGTCGTGGTGTCGACGGTATCGCTCTCGTTCGCCGTGTACGATCGGATCACCAACTGACCGACGACCGAGCGGTCGTCGGCGAGCACGCTCGCGAGGAACGCTGAACGTGTGTGGCATCACGGGCTACTGGAATCTCCGATCGGGTGAGCCGATCTCGCGCGAACGCCTCGTTCGGATGAACGACGTGATGATCCCGCGCGGGCCGGACGATTCCGGCGTGTTCGTGGACCGCGACTTCGGCATGGCCGCCAGGCGCCTGTCGATCATCGACCTGGACGGCGGACATCAGCCGATCGGCAACGAGGACGAGAGCCTCTGGATCGCCTACAACGGCGAGACCTACAACTTCCCGGAGATCCGCGCGCGGCTCCAGAGCCAGGGACACGTGTTCCGGACGCGCACCGACACCGAGACCGTCCTCCATCACTACGAGGAGCGGGGGATCCAGTGCGTCGAGGATCTGAACGGCATGTTCGCGTTCTCGATCTTCGATCGGCGGGCCCGGCGCCTGTTCATCGCGCGCGATCGCGTGGGGATCAAGCCGCTCTTCTACGCCTACGTGAACGGAACGTTCGCGTTCGGCTCGGACATCAAGTCGTTCATCGTCGCGCACCCCGAGATGGTCGGCGAGCTGGATCACGACGCGATCCACCACTACCTGTCGCTGAACTACATCCCCGCGCCGGCCACGATCTTCGAGCACGTGCGGGTCCTGATGCCCGGTCACGGTCTGACGCTCGACGCCGACGGCGAGCTCGAAATCTTCTCCTACTGGGACGTGACCTACACGCCCGAGGAGCGGCCGATCGACGCCTACGTGGAGGAGCTCCGGGCGCTGCTCGCCGACTCGGTGCAGAAGCGCCTCCTGGCCGACGTCCCGGTGGGCGTGCTCCTCAGCGGCGGGCTCGACTCGAGCAGCATCTGCCGGTTCATGGCCGAGCGCCACACGGGGCCGGTGAAGACGTTCTCGGCCCACTTCGCCGAGGAGTCGTTCTCGGAGGTCCGGTTCGCGCGTCAGGTCGCGGGCCGGCTCGGCACCGAGCACTTCGAGGTCGAGGTAGGCGCCCCGGACGAGGCGTTCATCGTCCGATTGGCCGAGGATCTGGGGCAGCCCTACGCGGACTCCAGCATGGTGCCGCTCCGGCACGTGTGCGAGCTGGCGCGCCGGCACGTCAAGGTCGCCCTGTCCGGGGACGGGGGGGACGAGGTCTTCGCCGGGTACCAGACCTACGCCGCCTACCAAATCGCAAAGGCGTATCGAAAGCTGCCGAGTTTCGTGTCAAACGGACTCATCCGCCCCCTCGTCGAACGCCTCCCGACCTCGGATCGCAAGATCAGCTTCGAGTACAAGGCGAAGCGGTTCGTGCGGGCCGCCGCGCTGGATCCGGAGGTCGCGCACTACGAGTTTAAGGTACTATTCACCGAGGCGGAGAAGGCCGCCTTGTACGGCGCGGCGTTCCGGAATGGACACGACCGACCCGACAGCTTCCAGGTATTCGCCGACAGGTACCGGGTCAGCCGAGACGGCGGTGAGATGCTCAACCGCCTCCTCTACGTCGATACCAAGGTCTACCTACCCGACGACATCCTGGTCAAAGTCGACCGCATGAGCATGGCGAACTCGCTGGAGGCGCGGGTGCCCCTGCTCGATCACCGCGTGATCGAGTTCGCAGCCAGGCTGCCGGCCGGGCTCAAGCAGCACGGCAAGGAGGGCAAGTGGCTGTTCAAGCGTGCCATGGACGGGCTGCTGCCGCCCGGCATCGTGCGGCGCAAGAAGGCGGGCTTCAACGTCCCGGCGGCGCAGTGGCTGAAAGGCCCGCTCCGAGGGCTGGTCGAGGAGCATCTGGGACCGCGCGCGCTGGCCGAGACCGGCGTTTTCGAGCCGGCGACGGTCCGGCGGTTCGTGACCGCGCACGATGAGGGGTTGGAAGACCGAAGCCGCGAGCTCTTCGGACTTCTGATGTTCCAGGTTTGGCACCGACACGTGTATCAGGAGTCGAGAGTAGGGATCTGAAAGATGGAGCGCATTTCAGAGGTTTCACCTGTCCCGGAGACGACCGCGGTGACGTACACCCGAGGCAACCTGGACGAGGACTGGTCCACGGCGTACTACATCGTGCGCCGCGCGGCGGCGGTCATGTTCGCGTGTGGCGTCTTGATGGTGTTCATGCCGTTCGTGCTCGTCCTCGCGCTGTTGACGCGGCTGGAGAGCCCGGGCCCGCTGTTCTATCGCGGCCGGCGCGTCGGCAAGGACGGCAAGGTCTTCACGATGTACAAGCTCCGGACGCTCCGCCACGGGGTCGAGAGTCAGATCGGAGTACACCTTCTTCAGGAGAACTCCGATCATTTCACCCGGGTGGGACGCATCGTCCGGCGGACCAAGCTGGACGAGATCCCGCAGTTCTTCAACGTCATCCGCGGCGACATGACGATCATCGGGCCCCGTCCGGTCAGGCCGATTCGCGCGCGCCTGTTCCTGAAGACGATCCCGGGGTTTCGGCAGGTCCTGCAGGTGAAGCCCGGGATCTCCGGCTTGTCGCAGATCATGGCGGACTACTACGATCCCGCCGAACGCAAGTTCGAGTACGACCTGGAGTACATCCGCAACCGGAGCCTCTGGCTGGACGTCAAGCTCGTCATTCTGACGGCCGTGCGGGTCCCGATCGCGGCCGTGCGCTACCTGGCCGGCCGCCTCGCGGGCGAGGACGAGGGACAGCAAGAGACGCAGACGCACGCCGAGGTGCACGGACCACGCTAGAGCACCTTGGGTACGCCGCGGCGGCACGCTGAGGGAGCTGAGGAGACGTCACGAATGGAGAAGAAGGACCACGGCACGCTCGGCGCGTACATCGATCTGTTCCTGCGCCGCAAGCTGCTGTTCCTCGCGATCTTCGCGGTGCTGTTCGGCGTACTGGGTGCCGGCGCACTGTCGGTCAAGTCGTCGTATCGGGCCAGGAGTCTCCTGGCGATCGGCGAGTCCGAGCCGCTGGGCCTGCTGCACTCGGGCGTCCAGGCTCGCAATCGGGCCAAGCCGGCCAGCGCATCGCTCTCCGGAAAGACGTACGCGACGATCGTGCAGGGGCTGCCCATGTCCGCGGCGGTCGCCGACCGCCTGAGCTCCGACTCGCTCCAGGTCTCGGGCGAGTTCATTCACCGGGCCGTCAGCGCCGAGTTCTTCGAGCCCGAGGTGCTGGAGATCCGCGCCACCGCCAAGGACCCCGAGCACGCGAAGGTGATCGCCAACGCGGCCGCGATGGAGTTCGTCGAGTACAACCGCGAGCAGATCCGGAGCGAGATGCAGGAGTCGGCCAACTTCGTCCTGCGCGAGCTGGAGCAGGTCAGCCACGAGCTGGCCTCCATCAACAACGAGATCAACGAGTTCAAGGAGCGCGAGCAGGTCACCGACCTGGACGTCGAGGTCGAGGAGCTCCTGGGCGCGGTGGTCCAGTTCGAGAAGGACAAGCGCAAGGCGGAGGCCGATCGGGCCGAGCAGGCCGCGCGCCGGGACGAGATCGAGGCCATGCTGTTCGGCCAGACCGACGTCGCGATGAGCCCGCTCGAGAACCCGAGCGTCCGCGCGCTCTCCGAGCGCTACGGCGAGCTCTCCGGTGAGCTCGAGATCGCCCGGGCCGAGTACGGTCCCGACCACCCGCGTCGCCAGCTGCTCGAGCGGCAGGTCGAGCGCGCGCGGTCGCAGCTGGAGGCGGCGGCGGCCGAGCCGATCCCGGGCACGGCGGTCACCGAGTCCGCCTACTACACGGCGCTACGCTCCAACCTGACCCAGACGCTGGTCGCGCTGACCGGCCTCGACGCGCGCATCGGCGCGCTCCAGCGGGCGATCGACCAGGGACGCCAGCAGCTCTCGGCGCTCCCGCCCAAGCAGTTCGAGCTGCGCGGGCTCCAGCTGCGCGAGAGCGTGACCGAGGACAAGTACCGTCGTCTGCTGGAGCGCCTCGAGGAGATGGAGGTTGAGATCGAGGGCATCCAGGGCAACGCCACCATTCTCGACCTGGCGGTGCGCGCCAGGCCGGCGGTGTCCCGTGCGATGCTCCTGATCTACGTCGCGCTCCTGAGCCTTCTGGGTGCGGTCGCGGGCGTTCTGACCATCGAGTATCGCGACAACACGATCAAGTCTCCGGAGATCATCTCCAACGTGCTCCAGATGACGAACTTCGGCTTCGTGCCCCGCATCCAGGGCATGGGGCGCAAGTGGTTCGCCGAGGAGTCGCTGCACGATCACGCGTTCGAGCACTACCGCAAGCTGAGGGCCAACGTGCGCTTCTCGTCGGTCAAGAAGCCGATACGCTGCATGATGGTGACCAGCTCGTCTCCGGGCGAGGGCAAGTCCTCGACGATCGCGAACCTCGCGGTCGCGCTGGCGCAGATGGATCAGAAGATTCTCCTCGTCGACACCGACCTCCGGCGCCCGAACATCTGGCGCCTGTTCGAGGTCGAGACCTCGCCGGGCGTGACCGACGTCCTCACCGGGCAGAGAGCGCTCTCGGAGGTGATCAAGTCGTCGGGCATCCCGAACCTCGACCTGCTGACGTCCGGACCCATCCCGCCGAACCCGGCCGAGCTGTTCGAGTCCGAGCAGATGGACGCGCTCGTCGAGACGCTTCGCGAGCACTCCGGCTACGACATGGTGCTGTTCGACTCGGCGCCCACGCTCCTGACCACCGACACACCGGTGCTGGCGGCGAAGATGGACGGCGTGCTGGTCGTGCTGGAGGCCGGCCGCACCACCGAGGAGCAGGGCCTGATGACCAAGGAGATGCTCACGAACTCCGGCGCGCGCGTGCTCGGCGCGGTGCTCAACAAGGCGCGCTCGTCGTCCAGCGGGTACTACTACTACGGCGCCGGCCAGAACGGCGATCGACGGCCGTCCAGCAACGGCGGCTTCATGGGCAGCCTGAAGAACCTCGGCGAGAAGATCGGCATCGGAGGCTGATCGGACACTCGACCACGAGGGTCAGAACCGTCGTCACGGGTGGAGGGTCGCGCACCCCGCGCTTCCTTCACCCGTTACTCGTCAGGGAGCGATCGATGTCCTCACCAGACCGCGGAGCCCTGCTCGTCCGTGGAGCCCCGCTCTTCGTCCTGTCCTCACTGGTTGCCGCCGCGCTCGCCTTCGCGGGCGAGGAGCCGGCGAGCCCGCTCGGCGTCGTCGACAAGGAGCTCTTCGACGACGCCGCCGAGGTCGGAAGCGGGTGGATGCGCGAGCACATCGTGTGGAAGTACTTCGAGACGACCGATGGGGTGTTCAGCCCCGGTGGCTACGACTTCGATCTCTCGAACATGGAGTCGCGGGGCATCCGCATGAGCCCCGTCCTCGTCACCGGCCTAGGGTGGGCCACGCATCAGGCGGGCGACGCCTGGGATCCCGGCGACGATCCGGACTCCTACCCCGACGCGCCGTCGCGCGCCCCCAACGACCTGTCGTCCACCTACGACGCGACCCACGCATACAGCGCCACGTACTACGACTTCGTCTACACGTTCGTCCAGACCTTCGGGGACCGGATCGATCGAATCACCATCGAGAACGAGGTGAACGCAGCCAACTTCTGGGAGGACTCGGCCGAGGAGTACCTGCGTCTCCTCGTGACCGCCCGCAAGGCGGCGCGGGACGCGAACCCGTCGGTGATGGTCTTCGACAGCGGCATGGGCTCCGGCTCCTGGGGCGTGGCCATCGCCGAGAGCCGGTACGATGCCGGCACGTGGGCCTGGAACGTCGCGTTGAACTTCATCCGGGACTACTACGAGCGCGACGTCTACGTGCGCTCGGGGTTTCCCCAGATCTACACGATCTCGACGCCGGCGGGTCTGGAGGCGTTCTTCGACAACGCGGCCGTCGTGGAGAACAACCACCGTGTGGGGACGGTCCTGACCGGGCTCTACTCGGCCGAGCTCGGTGACATGCTCGTGGACGGGCTCAACTTCAAGTTCACGGGCGAGCCGTGGCATCTCGGCGAGGTCATCTCGTGGATCGACGAGATGATCGCGAGCGTTCCCCAGCAATCCCCGGTCGACGTCAAGGTCAACAACGAGGCGTCCAACTGGTGTCGCGACTTCTCAGACTTCGACGCCGGCAACAACGTCTGCGCCACGATGCCGGGCGACGAGCGCCCCTCGGCGTCGGAGATGGTGCAGAAGATCATGCGCGGCTTCGAGGTGGGTGTCGACCAGAACCTCTGGTTCCCGTTCTCGAACTGCCTTCCCGGCAACTGCCCGATCGGAAACGAACCGACGCCGCGGCTGGGTCTGATCGACTACGAGGGGAATCGCACCGAGTCGTTCGACGCGTTCCAGAGGCTCGCACGCTTCGTGGGCCCGAGCCGCGTCTTCGATGCGTCGGACGAGGCCGGTGACGTCGTGCGCGTCGGGTTTCGCGAGGTGGTCACCGACCGCGTCGACGTGCACGTCCTGTGGTGGGACAACGGCGGGCACGGTGCCGGCACGGCCGACGCCGTCCTCGCGGCGCCGCTGGGGACCGTCGTGGCGAGACAGTACACCGCGGACGGAGATTCACTGGAGCTGGTCGTGGACGGTGGAGAGGTGACCGCATCGGTGACCGAGGCGCCCTCCATCGTGTACTTCGACGACGGCGTCACGCCCATCCAGTGGCCACTCGATCCGGTCGTGGGGCCGGTGCCTCCGGCGGTGCGGCTGTCGGCACCCGCTCCCAATCCGGCCCCGGGCTGGACGCGCGTGCGCTTCGGGCTTCCCGCGGGCGGCACCCCGGCGCGCGTGGCGGTCTACGACGTGGCCGGGCGTGAGCTCGCGGTGCTCGTCGACGGAACGCTCGACGGGGGCACCTACACCGTGCGGTGGGACGGACGCGATCGAGACGGCCGGGTCGTCGCCGAGGGCGTCTATGTCGTCCGGTTGACCACCCCGTCGGGAGGCGAGGTACGAAAGCTCGTCCTCGCCCGCTGATATGGAACGGCCTTTGTCAAGGAACGAAGAGAGGGAGGAGCGGTTGTCGACGATCATCAGGCTGATATTCGCGGGTCGGAACCGCATTGGCCATGACTCGTCTGGGACTGCCTCTTTCTAGGAGCGCGGGTCGACTCGGGGTCGCCGCGTAACGTAGTCGAGGATCTCCCTGTCGATGCTCCTCCCTCGCATACCGAACGTGAGCTCCTCAGCTAGGCTGGGGAGCCGCTTCTTTCATCACCGCCCACACGAAGCCGGCGAGCTCTCTGGCGACGGCCGTGACGGCGACGTTCGCAGGCTGAGGCGATAGAACCGCTTGCTGAGTCGGTGCTGAGCCTTGACGGCGATGCCCACGATGCCCGGCGGCTGCCCTTGCCGTCGACGGTTGAGGATGAGGTTGGCGCCGCTACGGTGATGGTTGTTCCAGGCGGCTTCGACGAGCACGCGGCGGACGTGTCCGTTGCCGGTCTTGGTGATGGGACCTCGACGTTCACGCTCTCCGCTCGATCGTTCGCTGGGCACCAGTCCGATCCAGGCCATCAAGGCCTGAGGGGAGCGGAAGCGATGGATGTCACCGATCTCGGTGGCGAGCGTCATGGCCGTGAGGGTCTTCACGCCTCGCAGACACTGCAGTGCCTCGACCGTCGGTCGGTAGGGCTCGCGGGCGGCGATCCGATCGATCTCGGCATCGAGTGCACCGAGCTGGGTCTCCAGATACTCGAGATGTTCGAGCTCGACGGCCAGGCACATCCCCTGGGGACCGTCGAGCCGTGTTCGGAGCGTGCTGAGCCAGGCCCGATGCTTCTTCGTCCAGTTGCTCTTGGTTCCCCGGAAGACGTGTCCCTGCGCGAGCAGCATGCCGTTGATCCGGTACTTGGTGCGGGTGACCTGACGCTGGTAGGCCAGGCGGAGACGGACCACCGAGCGCACGGCCTCCTGCTCCTCGCTGGGGACCTGCACCGGGGTGAGATGGCCTCCGCGGTAGAGTCGAGCCAGGCGGATGGCATCGAGACGATCGGTCTTGCGCCGATCACCAACCTTGCGCGGGATCAACGTCGGGGCGATGACCTCGCAGGTGTACCCATCGTCGGCCAGCACCCGGTGCACGACGAAGCCGGCCCCGGAGGCCTCGTAGCAGGACCGGACGGTCCCGCGCGTCGAAAGGCGGCCGAACAATCGCCGGAGCTTCATGAGATCCGCGGGCAGCTTGACCACTTCGGCGTCCGGGTTGTCGCCGTCGAGGATCGCGGCGGTGATCGAGTTCTTGTGCACGTCGAGACCGACCCAGATAATCGGATCCACGGCTGGACCTCCTCTTGTGTTGTGACCTCGTCGTCACATGTGGCTCTGATCTGCCGATCAACCCACGATATCAACGAGGTCCAGCCGTTCCATAGGTTCTAGGCGGGGGTCGGAGGACGCGTGCCGCCGCTCCCGGTCACGGCCAGCCCCAGCATGCAGCCGGTGACCGGGGCGCAGAAGCTGGGCACGGCCAGCCCCGCGACGCCGATCGCGATCACGGTCGCGGCGATCGCGACCGACGTGTTCGATCGGCGGGTGCGCCACAGGTCACGGAGGACCAGCGCGAGGCTGACCAGCATGGCCAGCGTGAGCCCGACGCCGCCCTGGAGCGTCCACTGGAGATACTGATTGTGGATGAAGTGGTGCCGCGGAGCGTCGGGGTCGCCGTGCGGGATACGAAACGACGCGCCGAAGCCGTACCCGATCGGGCGCTCGAGCGCGTACGGGATGACGCCGCGCCACTCGTCGACGCGGGTCTGCATCGTCGCGGCCTGGGCGGGGTGTGCCAGCTCGGCGGAGCGCTGTCGCACGGCGTCGCCGTTCAGCCCCACGGCCACCGTGAGCGCGACTCCGCCCGCGATGCACACGGCGGTGGCCGCGGTCGCGATCGCGGCGCGCCGCCACCGGGTCGTGGCCACGGCGCCCAGGGCCACGGTGATCCCGATCACGTAGCTGAGCCAGTACGTGCGCTTGTACGTCAGTACGAGCGCGGCGGCCAGGATCAGCGCCGAGGCGGCACGGGCCGGCGTCACGCGCTCGGCCAGACGCAGCGTCACGATCGCGAGCGGGAGATGTGGAAACGCGAAGTCGCTCTGGATCTGGACACCGCCGTCGTCGAGCACGGCGCCCACCAGCCACACCAGCCGCCCGTTCTCTCCGCTCGCGTACGAGATCTGAAGCAGGACCAGCGCCATGGCGGCCGCCATCACGACGTAGGCGTCGAGGATCCGATCGACCCAGGCGGCTGGAATCAGCCGGCGCGTGGCGTAGTACGCGAGGGGGATCACGATCACGTAGTGGTAGGCGTCGGCGGCCAGCCACGATCGCCCGTGGCCGTTGGCCGCGCCTCCGATCGCGGCCAGGAGGGCCAGAAGCCCGGCCACGAGCATGCCCCGATCGGCGCCGCGAGACGGCCACCGCGGACGGTGGGGTGCCCGGACGACGGCGGCCGCGGCCAGGAGCAGGATGGTCCCGCCGAGCCCGATCGCCTGCACCTCGGGGCGATACGTCCACAGGGGGGCGGTCAGGGTGGCGGCCAGAAACGCGGCAACGCCCCAAAGTGGACGCCGGAACGTGACGAAAACGATGAGGAGGGCCAACGCCGCGCATACCCACGCGCCGCCGTCGGCGAACAGCAGTCCGGCTTCCATGACTGTCTCCGCGGTTGCGATCGAGGCGCCGCATTCTCGGCGTCGGACCTCGCGAAGTCAACGTCACGACCCGTGACGCCCCGTTGGATCGCGTGAGGGGAGTGAGCGACCCACGATGAACGAGGATGTGATCCTCCGCGACTACGAGCCCCGTGACGTTCCGCAGATCACCTCGCTGATGCAGGAGATCTACGACCCCGAGATCATGGCCAACAGCCGACGCCACTGGCACTGGCAGTACCACGAGAACCCGCGGAACCCGGACGGTCGGGTGGCGATCCGGGTGGTCGAGCGGGGCGACGAGATCGTGGCGATGATCTGCGGCATCCGGCAGAACTTCTCCCTCGGGGGCACGGTGGTGCCCGGTCTGTGGGTCGTCGACTTCATGGCCCGGCAGGCCGGCACCAATCAGAAGGAGCGCCACCGGTACGGCCAGCGGCTGGCCCTGGAGCTGAAGGCCACGCAGCCCCTCGTTGCGGGCGTCAACCGCCCCGCGCTCAACCGCTACTGGAAGCGCGTGCTGGGGGGCCAGATCGACATCTGCGCGTGCCCGATGATGATCCGCCCCCTCCGGGCCGGGGCGCTCGCACGCCAGCGGATCGGAAACCCCTTGCTGGCCACGCTGGCCGGGACGCTCGGGCGCGTGGCCCTGCCGATGATGTACCGGGCCCGGCATCCGGACGTTCCGGTCGGACTGGCGTTCGAGCCCGTCACGCGCTTCGATGCATCGTTCGACGCGTTCTGGGCGCGGGCCAGCACGGGGTTCTCGCACCTCACGGTGCGGGACGCCGCCTACCTGAACTGGCGCTACCTCGACATCCCCGACCGGGAGTACAGTGCGTTCGTGGCCCGGCAGGACGGCGAGATCCGGGGGTGGGTCGTGCTCCGCGAGATCCGCGCCGACGGGCTTCGGAAGGGTCGGATCGTCGATCTCCTCGCGCCGCGCGACGACGAGGTGATGTGGCACTATCTACTGGCGGAGGCCGTCGACCGGTGCCGGGAGGCCGGATGTGATCTCGTGCACGCGCTCGGCTCGACCGTCGAGCCCCTGATGCGGGCCTTCGCCGCCTGCGGGTTCCGTGCGAACCCCGAGCACTCGAGGTTGGCGCAGTACATCGCGTACACGAGCGTGGACGGGATCGATCTGGATGAGTTCTACGACGGTGACAACTGGTACGTCACGCTCGGCGACTCCGACACCGACTTCGCGACGCCGCACTGAGGGCCCCGTGCGCGTCCTTCACCTCCGCAACACGTGCGGTCACTTCGGTGCCGAGCGATGCATCGTGTCGTGGATCGGCGAGATGTCCTCGACCGATGCGTCGTTTCATCTGGCCGTGTTTGATCATCCCGATCCCTCGACGGCCGAGTTCTACGCCGCGGCCCGTCGGGCCGGCGCCGAGGTGCACGTTCTCCCGCGGTCACACGTCCGGGCGCCGTCGTCGATCGCGACGGTGACGGCGCTCGTCCGCCGGCATCGCATCGAGGTGATTCACGCGCACGAGAACCGGAGCCAGGTCATCGGATGGCTCGTCGGCGGGCTCACGGCGACGCCGGTCGTGGGCACGGTTCACGGCTACGTGCCGTCGAGCGCGAAGACGCGGCGTTTCAACCGGCTCAACCGCTGGTTTCTCGGAGGACGTCGGCTGGCCGCGCTGACGGTGCCCACCCGGGAGCTCGCCCGCTCGCTTCCGGGCGCCACGCTGGTTCCGAACGCGATCGCGGGAGCGCTCGCCGACACGCCGATGGCGGTCGACAGCCGACCCGACCCGCCTCACTTCGGCGTGGTGGCGCGGCTCTCGGGCGAGAAGGGCGTGGACGTGTTCCTCGACACGGTTGCCGGGATGCCGCCGGACTGGCGCTTCTCGGTCATCGGAGAGGGGCCGGCCGCCGCGACGCTCCGGGCGCACCGGGCCGCGGATCGGGTGGAATGGCTCGGCTTCCGGGCCGACGCGGCCGAGCGGATGCGCGCCTGGTCGGCGCTGGTCATCCCGAGTCGTAGCGAGGGGCTGCCGTTGACGTTGCTCGAGGCGATGGCCCAGGGCGTTCCGGTGATCGCATCATCGGTCGGCGGTGTCCCCGACGCGGTGGCCGACGGCATGCACGGGCTCCTGGTGCCCCCGGACGACGCCGATCGGCTCGGGGCCGCCATGCACGCGCTGGCCCGAGATCCGGTGGGGGCGACCGACCGCGCGAGCCGTGCGCGGGAGCGTTTTCGCGAGCGCTACACGCTGGCCCGGGTGGCCGAGGCGCTCGCGTCGATCTACGCCGGCGTCGCGCGGAGGCGAACGTGAAGGTCTTCGAGGTCGAGGTGTTCGGCCGCGGGGGGCTGACGCACTACGTCTTCAACCTCGCGCGTGAGCTCGGCGCGCGCGGGGTGAACGTGTGCATCGTGACCGCGGCCGAGTACGAGCTGGATGCCCAGGCGGCCGCGCTGCCGGTGACGGCCCGGGTGGAGCGTCGTCTGAGCCGGCTGGCCGCGAGGTTGACACGCCTCCCGTACCGGGCCCGGCGCATGCTCAAGGGCGTGGAGTTCGTGACCGATGCGCTGTCGGTGGCCGCCCTGGCGTGGCGGGAGCGCCCCGACGTCATCCATCTCCACTGTACGAACGGCATTCTCCTGTGGCTGATGATGTGTCTCCGTCCGCTCCGGATTCCGCTGTGCTACACGGCGCACGACGTGACCCCACACGAGCGGTTCCGGCTCGATCGGCTCGTGTACCGGGCGATCCACGGGCTGGCCGATCACATCATCTGCCACAGCCGGCGCGACCGGGACCGACTCGCCGAGGAGTTTCACCTGAATCCCGGTCGCGTCAGCGTGATCCCACACGGCGACTACGCGTTCTTCACCGCGCCGGGCGGGTCGGGCGCCGGCGGCGACGATGCCGGTGCGTCGGAACGCGCGAGTGCGGCCCCGGGCGCGGGCACGGCGGAGAGCGACGAGGCGGGGCTCGGGAAGACCGCCCTCGCGCGGTCGCGTCTCGGCGTGGCCGACGCCGAGAGCGTCGCCCTGTTCTTCGGCTTCGTGCGCGAGTACAAGGGGCTCGACCTCCTGATCGAGGCGTGGGACGACGTGCGGACCCGCCACCGGGGCGCGCGGCTCCTGATCGCCGGCGACCCGTCGCGCATGAGCGCCGAGCGACTCCTGGAGCTGCGCCGCGAGGCCGACCGGGTCGGGGCGGTGCATCGGTTCGCGTACGTGCCGTTCGAGGACGTTCCCGACTACTTCGCCGCCGCCGACGTGCTGGTGCTGCCGTATCGCCGCATCTCACAGAGCGGCGTGCTGCTTCTGAGTCTCTCGGTGGGGGTCCCGGTGATCGCCACCCGAGTGGGCGCGTTTCCGGAGGTGATCGAGGACGGTCGCACCGGTATCCTCATCGAGCCCGAGTCCCGGGACGCCCTGGTGGACGCGCTCGACCGCGTGCTGGGCGACCCGGAGCTCCGCGAGCGTCTGGGCACCGCGGGCCGTGAGATGGTCGAGGAGACCTACTCGTGGTCGGCGATCGCCGAGCGCACCGAGCGGACCTTCGCCGCCATGCTGGCCGGTGGGCCATCGGCGCCGAACGCCGTCACCGAGACCGATACGAACGCGCCGCCTGCCTCGGCGAGCGTCGGGACTCCGGCCGAGGGATCCCACGACGCGCCGCCGGGTCTGGCGAAGGGAAGCTGAACGATGCCACGCGCACACATCCGCACGCGGACCCGGCGTGAGTCCCTGCCCACGATCTCGCCGGCCGTCGTGGCCGCCGCGCTCCTGATCGCGGAGTTCGCGCTGTTCGCGGTGTCCGCGGGACAGGCGTCGATGGTGATCCGATCGTTCGTGGTCGCGCTGCCGCTGCTGATCTTCATCGCGCGCGCTCCGGTCGTCGGGGTGTACGCGATCGCGTTTCTGATCCCGCTCGAGCTGTTCGCGCGCATTCCCAACGAGTTCTTCTCGCTGTACAAGCTCCTGGGGCTCTTCACGCTGACCTCGGCCGCGGTCCACTGGATCTCGGGCGACCGTGGCCTGGCCGGTCAACGGACGGGTCTGCACCGCTGGGTCGGGCTGTTCCTGTTCCTGACCGCCTGCTCGGTCCTGTGGAGCATCGAGCCCGAGAAGTCACTTCAGGCCGTGCGGCGCCTGGTCTCTCTGGCCGTCTTCTACTGGCTGACGATCCGCCTGGTGAACACCCGGAGCAAGCTGCGGGGCCTCGTCATCGCGGTGATCGTCTCCTGTGTGATCGCCGCTGCGTTCGCGATCGCCGCGTACGTCCAGGGCGACGCTGTCTTCGACACGCAGACCGACGTGACCGTCGACGATCGGCTCCGAGCGTCGGGCGCGAGCCTCGATGCGAACTTCTTCGCCGCCACCATCCTGACCGCGCTTCCTTTCTGTCTCCTGGGATGGCGAACCGAGAAAGGGACCGGGGCCCGCGCGTTTCTCGCGGCGGCCGCGATCGCGATCGTGGCCGGCACCGTCTTCTCGTTCTCGCGCGGCGGCGCGCTGACCATGGTGCTCGTCCTGGCACTCGCGTACTTCGCGGCGCTCCGGCGGATGACGGGCAAGGATCTTCTGGGTGCGCTCCTTCTGGTGCCGATCGTCTTCGGCATCGGGTTCCTGATGCTCCCCTCGGCGTACCGGTCTCGCGTCGAGAGTCTCAGCTCGCCGATCGAGGGCGACGAGTCGATCCGCGGCCGCTGGCTCTACGTGGAGTTCGGTCGCGAGGCGGTCTTCGAGAGCCCGCTCGGGGTCGGGGCCGGCGCGTTTCCGATCGCCTTCGCGCAGTCGTCGCAGAACCAGGAGTATCGATACTACGGCCTCGAGCCCGGCGAGCAGCAGGGCCGCAGCGCCCACAACATGTACCTCGAGGTGTCGGTCGAGATGGGGCTCCTGGGGGGCTTCCTGTTCTTCTGCATGATCGTGTTCGCGCTCTACGAGTCCCGACGCGTGGGACGCCACCTGGACGAAAAGGACGACGCGTTTCTCGCCACCGCGAACGCGGCGGTGGCCATCAGCCTGGCCGGCTTCGCGTTCTCGGGGCTGTTCCTGAGCGCACAGTACGAGAAGACCCTGTGGCTGTTCCTGGCTCTCGTGCCCACGATCAAGAACCTCTCGTACGAGGGGGAGGTGTTCGTGCCGGACATGCGCAAGCTCCGGCGCGCGCTGGCGCGACGAGGCAAGGCGATATGATCGTCACCGCCTTCTGGATTCTCGTGGCCGTCGTCGCGTTCGCGTTCGTCGTGTTTCCGATCTCGGTCATCGTGCTGGGTGCGGTGCTCGGGCGGCGGCATCGTGTCTCGGAGGCGGCGCCGTCGGTCTCCGTGCTCATCGCGGCCTACAACGAGGCGCCCGGCATCGCGGCGAAGGTACGGAACGTGCTGGCGCAGAAGTACCCCCCCGAGCGCCTGCACGTCGTGGTCGTCGACGACGGCTCCACCGACGGTACCGCCGAGGCTCTGGCCGTCATCGACGATCCGCGACTGACCGTGATCAGCGGGGGTGAGCGGGGTGGGAAGGTCGCGGCGCTGAACGCCGGCATCTCGGCCTGTCGAGGGGACGTGGTCGTGTACACCGACGCCAACGCGGAGTTCGAGCCGCGCGCGATCGCCGAGCTGACGGCCCCGTTTGGAGACTCCACCGTGGGCGGCGTCTGCGGCAATCAGCTCAACCGTCCCGGTCGGGCCGCGCTGGCGGTCGGCGAGCGCATGTACTGGGAGTACGACAAGCTCGTCAAACGGATGGAGAGCCTGACCGGGTCGATCGTCGCCGCCGACGGCTCGATCTACGCGCTCCGGCGCGAGCTGGTGGAAACGATCCCGCCCGGAGTGACGGACGACTTCTTCCTCTCCACCGGCGCGATCAGGCACGGACACCGACTCGTGTTCGCCGAGAAGGCGCGATCGATCGAGGTGCCGCTGGAGCGTGGAGCGGACCACTTCCGCCGTCGCGTCCGCATCACCCAGCAGGCGCTCGAGTCGCTCTCGACGCGACGCGACCTTCTGAACCCGATCCGGCACGGCGTCTACGCGTACATCATCTTCGGCCACAAGGTGGCCCGGCGGCTCGCGTCGCCGTGCGTGCTCGCGCTGTTCCCCGTGAGCGCGCTGGCGGCCCCCGAGGGCGCGCTCTACGTCCTCGCGTTCGCGCTCAACGTGCTCCTGTATGCCGCCGCGCTGGCCGGCGTCGTCCTGCGCGACCGCGTCCTGGCCAGGCTCGCGGCCGCGGCCTCGTACTTCGTTCTCGGCAACGTCGCGACGACGGTCGGAATCTTCCACTTCCTCCGGGGCCAGCGGCGCGAGCTGTGGGAGCCGGTGCGTTCGTGACCGCCGCGCCCCACGTCGAGAGCGTGCGCCTCGGCGCCGCCGTGCTCGCGGTCGCACGCGCCGGTCGATTCGCACTCGGGTTCCTGGCCACGGTGCTGATCGCGCACGCGTTCGGTGCCACCGATGCCACCGATGCGTTCTTCGTGGCACGGATCCTCCCGATCACGTTCATGGACTGGGCGGGCAACATCCTCAAGGTCGGCTTCATCCCGACGCATGCCGAGATCCTGGCCCGCGAGGGGGCGGAGACCGCCCGTCGGGTGTCGGGTCAGTTCGCGATCTACACCATCGGGCTCTTCGGCCTGGTCGGACTCGCGTCTCTGGCCCTGGCGCCCTGGATCGTGAAAGGTCTGGCGCCCGGTCTCGACACGGCGGCCGCGGTGAGCGCGGCCACGATGCTGCGGCAGCTCGCCCCGACGATCGTTCTCAGCGCGGCGTTCCTGGTGACCGAGACGCTTCTGAACGCGGGCCGTCACTTCTCGTCCCCCGCCCGCGGCCGGATCGTGGGGCGCGTGGTCGTGGTGGTGGCGCTCGTCGTCCTGTCGCCGGTCGTGGGGGAGAGCGCGATGCCCCTGGCGTTCGTGGCCGGGATCGTCGCGCAGCTCGCCGGCGTCGGCGCGCCTCTCGGTGCGCTCCGGGGCGCCGTCGCCGGTGTGCCCTGGTCACCGCTGCTACCGGGCACGCGGCGCGTGATGGCGCTCCTCGGGCCCGCCGCGATCTGGATGCTCCTGGATCAGATGAAGTTCGTCGTGGATCAGAACTTCGCATCGCGGCTCCCGGCCGGCCAGCTCGCGGCGATCGGCTACGCGTTCCAGATCCTCCAGGTGGTGATCTCGGTCACCGCGGGCTCCTACCTGACCGCGCTCTTCCCGACGCTGTCCGACCGCATGGCGAGCGACGCGAGCGTTCGCCCGGTGGCCGACGGCGCGCTGGCCAAGGTCGCGGTGGTCACGGGACTCCTGGCCGCGCTCCTGATGGGGGCGACCGAGCCCAGCGTGCGCGCGCTGCTCGAGCGGGGAGCCTTCGATCGGGCGGCCGGCGCGTCGACGACGGACGCGCTCTTCTGGTACGCGCCGGGGATGCTGTTCATCGGCGCGAACATGGTGCTGAAGATCCTGATCTTCCTCGGCCGCCGGCTGGGGGCGATCGTGTGGGTGGGCGTCGGCGAGTTCGTCCTGAACGTCGCGCTCGACGCGGCCCTGGTCGGACCGATGGGGATCGGGGGGCTCGCGCTCGCGTCGAGCTTGACGACGCTGGTCGTGTTGGTGGCCGTGCCGTTCTACCTGGATCGGCAGGGCGTCCTCGGCGCCCGCGCGTGTCTGGGCGTGGTGGCGCGAGTCGGGCTCGCGGCGGCGGTCACGGTGGTGGCGATGCGTCTGGTGCTGGCCCGGGTCGACGTTCACGATCTCGGGTCGTCGCTCATGGCCCTCGCCATCGGGGGCGTGATCGGGATCGGGGTCTACGTCCCGCTGATCGGGGCGCTCGGGCTCTCGCCGCGCTCGCTCGTCACCCGACGCGCCCCGGGCTCGGCTCCGCGATGAGCCCGCGATCCGCCGAGCCGGGCGGGCCCGACCCGCACGCGGTCGCCCCGGGCACCGCGGCCGCGCCGCCGACCGTGGCGGAGCGTCCGGTCCCGGTCAGCGTGATCGTCCCCGTATTTCGCGCCGGCCGGACGCTGGGCGTCGCGCTGGAGTCGATCGCACGCACGACGCATGGCTCGATCGAGGTCATCGCCACGCTCGACGGATCACAGCCCGAGGCGGGAGCGATGCTCGAGGCACACGGCGTGCGGGTGCTGGAGATCCCGCACGCGGGACCCGCGGCCGCCCGCAATCACGCGGTGACCATGTCCACCGGCGAGATCCTCTTCTTCACCGATGCCGACGTGGAGATCTTCGCCGACACGATCTCGCGCGGAGTGGCCGCGTTCCGGGCCGATCCCGAGCTGGATGCGCTGTTCGGCTCCTACACCGCCGGCGCCGGCGCGCCCGGCTTCTTCACGGCGTACAAGAACTACGTGCACCACCTCACCCACCAGGACGCCGGCGAGGACGCGTTCACGTTCTGGACGGGCTGTGGCTTCGTACGCCGGTCGGTGTTCGACGAGCTGGGGGGTTTCGACGACGGACAGCGCTTCCTCTCGGACGTGGAGTTCGGCTACCGCATGCACCTGGCCGGGAAACGGATCCGGATCGACAAGTCGATCCAGGTCGTCCACCACAAGCACTACGACCTTCGGGGGCTCGTCCGCTCGGACTTCTTCGGACGCGCGGTGCCGTGGAGCCGACTGATGATGCGACATCGCACCGTCGAGTCCGATCTGAACCTGAAGCCCGCGAACGTGCTCAGCGTGCCCCTGTCCTATCTGACGCTCCTGTCGCCCGCGCTGGGGTTCGTGGCCGCGCCGCTCGGGCTCGTGGCCCCGCTCGTCGGGCTCGGCGCGCTGGGCGCGCTCAACCACCGTCTGATCGGCTTCACGAAAGCGCGCGAGGGCACGACGTTTGCACTCGGCGTGCTCCTGACCCAGTGGGGGATCTACCTGATCAGCGGCGCCGGCGTGGTCGCCGCGCTCCTGGGCTATCGATCGGGCGGTCGCTGAGCGGCGTGCGTCCCACCGGGGGCATGAGCGCGCCCGAGCGCGCAGGGTGCGGCGCGATGGCGCGTTGAAAGCCCGCCTGGCGCCCGGTATGCTCCAGCCGCTCACGATCGGACGATCGGCCGAGCACCGTCGCTCCGTGGGGACGCGGCGGCTCGGGCGGGATGGCGTCGCTCACACGAGGACATGCCTCCGCCGGCATCCCAATCGCTCGGCCCGGCGCCCCGCGCGCCGGACGGGATCGAGGCGCAAGTGGCTCGTTTTCCTTGGCTGCTCGCTCTCGTGCTGGCCCTCGCGGGCTGCACGCCTGGCTATCTGGTCGACGGGGATGCCGCGATGGTGCGCGGCGACTACGGCGAGGCCGAGCGGGTGCTCCAGCGAGCCCTGATCGTGCACCCCGACGACGCGCGCATCCTGAACCGGCTCGGCTGGGTCGCGCTGAAGGAGTCCCGGACCGACGCCGCGCTCGAGTATCTGACGCGGGCGCGTGAGCTGGATCCCACGAACGGCGAATCCATCCTCTACCTCGGCATGACCTACGAGGCGCGCGACGACGTGGACGCTGCGGTCGACACGTACCGGCACTACGCGTCGCTGGGCGCGCTGTCTCGCGACAAGGGACGCATCCGCGATCGGCTGGAGGCGCTCTCGCGGCGACGGGCCGAGATCTGGGCCGTCGAGCGCCGAGCGGCCGAGGACAGTCTCGGGGCCGCGCCCACCGACGAGCGCTCGCTGGGCGTGGTCGCGATGTCCCTCTCGAGTGACGACGAGGACTACGCGGGTCTCGGCGCGGCGCTGGCCGGACAGCTCAGCACCGACCTGGCGAAGGTGCGTGCGCTGACGGTCGTCGAGCGTCTCCGACTCGATGCGATCCTGCGCGAGCTGGAGCTCGCCGCGTCGGGCGCGGTGGATTCGCGCACGGCCCCCCGCGTTGGACGGCTCCTCGGCGCGCGCACGATCGTGTCCGGCGACATCCTCCCGCTTCCCGACGACGTGATCCGTGTCGACCTGGCCATCGTGGACACCGGCGCGGCCCGCGTGATGGCCCAGGTCGGTGACGAGGCGGCGGCCACGGACTTCTTCGAGCTGGAGTCGGCGCTCGCCTTCAGCATCCTGGACGTGATGGGCATCGAGATAAGCGAGCGCGAGCGGGAGGAGATCGCCCGCGCGCCGACGAGGTCCCTGGCCGCATTCCTCGCCTACGGGCGGGGCCTGGAGGCCGATCGCGCAGGGCGGCTCGCGGAGGCCGAGAGCGAATACCGGCAGGCTCTGGCCCTGGATCCCTCCTTCGCCGGCCCGAGCCAGGCGCTCGGCGACCTCGGAACGGGCGCCGTGCCCGTCAGCGATGCCATTGCCACGCTCACCCCGCCGTCCGCGGTGCCGGCAGGGGCACCCACGGTGGACGACCGGACGCTGGATCTTCTGGACGTGGTCGGTGACGGCACCTGGGGAGAGCGTCCCGACGACGGGCGCGTCGACCCGAATGCGTCCCAGGTCGAGATCCCGCGTCCGCCGACGCCACCGGAGGGGGGGAAGTAGATGCGCGCGATCAGGGTCACCGGGCTCCGAGCCGCGGTCTCCGCCGTCGTGCTCGCCGCCCTTCCATCGCTCGCGGCAGCGGGCGGTCACGTGACGGTCGGCGCGGGCGTCGATCGCTGGTCCTGGGACGAGGACGACGTCACCGAGGTCGGGACCACCGCGACGCTGGGCCTGGAGCTCACGCCGACGGTCACGCTGGAGGCCGTCACCGGATTCTCGGACGTCTCCACCGACATCGGTCCCGGGATCTCGGGGCTCACCGACACCCAGCTTCGCATCACGGCCGTTCCCCGGCCGGGGGCGATGCTGCGGCTCGGCGTGAACGGTCCCACCGGACAGAGCGAGTTCGACGGCGAGGATCTCAGCGCGATCCTGTACCTGACCGATCGCCTGATGAGCATGCCCACGCGCGCGATCGGGCGTGGCGTCGACGTCGACCTGTCGGCCGCGTACGCCGTCCAGCTCGGATCGGCGGCGCTCGGCGGCGGCATCGGCTACCTCGTCCGCGGAACGCTCACGCCGTTCGCGGACGGAGGCGAGTACGATCCCGGGGACCGGCTGTCGCTGGCGCTGGGCCTGGATCTCGGGTCGCACGCCTGGCTCGTGCGGCAGAACCTGCGCGTGGCGACCTTCACCGAGGACGTGTACGACGATGAGCCCCTGGTCGAGTCCGGCACGCGCGTGGAGTATGCGCTGCGCGGGGTCCGTCGGGCCGTCGGACGCGACCTCTGGGCCGCGTTCCAGTACCGGGACTTCGGTGAGGCCGAGGCCCGCTCGGACAGCCTCGACGACGCGTCGTTCAATACGGGCAGCCAGGGCGACGTCAAGGTGTCGATCGGCGCCGACCTGACGCTCTCGCCGCGCTGGCGGCTGAACCTCTCGACCGGGCTCCGTTTCCTGTCCGAGAACGCCCAGGGCTCCGAAGGCGGAAACCGGTTCGACATCGGTGCGGACGCGTCCACGCGGCTGCGGCCCGATCTCGTCGTCTCGTTCGGCGCCGGCATCGGATCGGCGTCGGTGGACGCGGCGTCGTCGACGCTGGGCGTCGCCGACGATGCGTCGTTGACCGGCCTACGGGCCTCGCTCCGCGTGCGCCGGGAGTTCTGATGCCGCCTGAGGACCGCGCTGGACGCCCACGCCGTGCGCGTCCGGCGCGCGGGGGCTCTCACGCGAGCGGGTGAGGCCATGGACGAGCTGCCTCGCTACATCCGTCACGTCGGTGAGGTGCTGGCGTCCGCGCTCGCCGACACGCACGAGAACGTGACGTATCTCGATCGCGGCGGCATGAGCGTGTTGTTCACCGCCGACCACAAGAAGCTCCGGCAGCGTCACGCGATCAAGGTGTTCACCCACGACAGCACGGACGTCGACGACGCGTTCCGGCGCTTCGAGCGTGAAGCGGTCCAGATCGCCAAGCTGAATCACCCGCACATCCGGCGCATCCACGACGCCCGCGATCTGCCGGATGCCCGGCTCTCGTTCATGGTCATGGATTTCGTCGACGGCGACAGCCTGTCGGTGCGGCTGAAGCGCGAGTCGATCTCGGTGGCCGACGGCATCGCGATCGCGTCCCAGGTCACCGGCGCGCTCGGGGCCGCGCACGACCAGGGCATCATCCACCGTGACATCAAGCCCGGGAACGTGCTCCTGGATCGGGACGGGAAGGCGTATCTGGCCGACTTCGGGATTGCCCGGGATTCGGCCGATCCGGCGCTCACCCAGGCCAACGCGGTTCCGGGAACCGAGCGCTTCATGGCGCCCGAGCTGTTCGACGGGGTGCCGGCCACCGCCCGCAGCGACCTGTACGCGCTGGGCTGCCTCCTGTACCGGATGTGGCTCGGCGAGGACCCCTACGCCCGGATCGGGCTGCGGCTGAAGGCCGAGATCGACGCCGGCGTCGTGCACGAGCCCGTGGCTCCCCGGTCGCGGCGGTCCGACCTGCCGCCTCGCGTGGCGGAGCTGATGGTCGGTCTGGTCGCGATCGACCCGAACCGGCGTCCCGGCGGCTGCCGGGAAGTGCTCCGCGTGCTCGAGGGGGCGCGCGAGTCCGAGCTGTCCGATCCGACGCTGATGGATGCCACCGAGCGGACCCTGTGGCGCGCGTCCTCCGGGGGCGACGTTCCGACCGGCGGCGCCAGCGGTGGGCCCGCCGTCGGCGACCGCACCGACCCGCGGACGACCGACACCCCGGCGCCTGCCGGATCGCACGAGGCGCCGGTCGACACGCGCACGGAACGGGCGCCGGCGGATCGGACCCGGGCGAGGCCGCGCTGGATCGCGTGGACGGCGGCCGCCGCCGGCGTCCTCGCGTGCGTGATCGCGTTCTGGGTCTGGCGCACATCGACCGGCGAGACGCCACGGGGCCCCGGCCCGGGCAGCGCGGTGTCGCTGCAGGTCGTCTCCGAGCTGGAGCTGCCGCCGGAGGGTCCCGCGTCCCTTCGCGTGCGGGTCTCCGGAGGGGAGGGCCGGGAGCTCGCGCTCACGGCGTTCCCGGAGGGGGGCGTCGCGTGCGGGACACCCGCGGACGGGTCCGGGGTTCAGAACTCGGACGGATCGATCGTACAGGTGATCGACGCGGGTGCGCCGCGTCCGGCCACCGTGGAGGTCGCCGTGTCGGCCGCCGACGGCGCGGCCGGTCCGAACGTCGGATCGGTTCTCG
This sequence comes from Candidatus Eiseniibacteriota bacterium, assembly GCA_965224245.1. Classification (GTDB taxonomy): domain Bacteria; phylum Eisenbacteria; class RBG-16-71-46; order CAZAMP01; family CAZAMP01; genus CBDCYW01. Next base: position 1,543,211 of record OZ245046.1, read on the forward strand.
TCGAGCTGCGCGACGACGGCCGGCTGGTCGGCAGCGAGCGCGTCTCGGTTCGAGCCGTGGCGCCGGCCGGCCCGGCGGTGGTCGGCGTCACGATCGCCCGCGAGGGGGGGCGGGGCGGCGAGCGGGTCGGGGAGCCGGCGCGCGTCCGGGTGTCGGTCACGAACGACGGTGCGGCGCGCACCGGGGAGGTCGACGTTCATCTCTTCGTCGAGTCGGTTCGAGCCGACGTCGACGACGCCGCGCACACGCTGGATCCGATCGAGCCCGGTGACACGGCCGAGGTGGTCGCGACGGTGACGCCGCGCGACGGCGGGCGGCTCAGCATCGGGGCGCGAGTCGGGGACGGCACCGAGGTGGCCGAGGTGATCCGCACGACGTCCTGGCAGGTGGCGGCGAGACCGACTCCGCCGGCGGGGCCGCGTACGGTCCGTGTCCGGTGCCGGGTCGAGGGGCTGGCGACCACCGACGACGGACGGCAGCCGGTGGTGTTCGCGAACGGGCGTGAGGTCGGCCGGGCGCCGCTCGTCTTCGAGTTCGAGGCCCGGGACGGCGACACGATCGAGGTCACGGCCACGAGGGCCGGGTACACGTACGAGAGGCAAGGAGATCTCATCACCGTTCGTCCGGAAACCGATGAGTATCGGGTGGTCTTCACGGCCAAGCCGGCGTGGAATCTGTCCGGGGGACGCGACGGAGGCTAGACATGAAACGCAGGATCGCAATGTTGACGATGGGCCTCGGGGTCGCGCTGGTCGTGACCTCGGGTACCTGGGCCGCGGAGTCGGTCGCGACGCTCGATGATGCCCTGGCCGCCTACTACGACGCGGAGTTCGAGACGGCGACCGACGTGCTCGGGCGCTACCTCGACCGGGCCGACCTGGACTCAGAGTCGCGGGCCGAGGGGCTTCTGTATCTGGCGAAGGTTCAGTGGGCGCGCTCCTCGGAGTCGGGCGCGCGGGCCGCGCTGGAGGAGATTCGCGCGTTCATGCCCGACTATCGGCCCGAGATGCGCAAGGTGCTCGACATCAAGAACCTCTACTTCGACGTGTTCGGGGCCGCGCTGTCGCGTGAGCCCGGCATCCACACGATCGCGATCGTGGACTTCACGAACGACTCGTTCGGGAAGGACAAGGAAGAGCTCGAGGGCATGGGCCGCGGCATCGCGCACCTCCTGATCGCCGAGCTCGGACACGCGTTGAACGTGCGCGTCGTGGAGCGCGAACGGCTCGACTACCTGCTGAAGGAGCATGAGCTCAGCAAGTCCGATCTCGTGGACCCCGAGACGGCCGTCCAGGCCGGCAAGCTCCTCGGCGCGCAGTCGTTCCTGATGGGTGGCTACATGAAGATCGGCGATCGGATGCAGATGTATCCGCGACTCGTCGTGACCGAGACCGGCGAGATCAAGCCGCTGAGCCGCGGTCGGATCGAGGGCGACTTCGACGACCTGGCCGAGCTGATCGACGACCTGGCCAGGGCGCTCGTGGAGGACGTCGGCGGCGTTCTGGAAGGGGAGACCGATCGTTCCGGCGCGCCGGGCATCGACGCGCTGAAGCGCTACGTCGACGGCCTGGAGCGGCTGGACCGCGGAGACCTGGACGGAGCCGCGATGGCCTTCCAGGCGGCGCTCGACGCGCATCCGCAGTACGAGGAGGCGGAGGCCTACCTGATCGAGATCCAGCCCCTGGTCGCGATGGCCGACACCGATCAGTAGGGACCTCGACCGGATCGGCCGCGGTGCGCCGCGTCAGGCGCCGGTGCGCCGCGGCTCGGGCGGGGGCGCGAACAACGCCACGCCGAGCGTGGTCTCGCCGACCACGAAACGCTGTCGCTGGACGAGCGGCTCGTACGTCATCGGAGCCGGATCGGACGGCTTGCGGCGAACGCAGAGCGTGAGCCCCCGCGGTCGCACGGCCAGCTTGGCCAGGCAGTCGGTCAGGTCCTCGCGAACGGCCCGGATGCCACCGCGCGCATCGTCCACGAAGCTGAGCGGCGTGTCGCCGTCGCGGAGCTCGAGAATCTCGACCGGCTCCTGCGCATGGGGGTCGATGCCGTAGAGTCGACCCTTCACCGGCCACGCGACCCCGCGCAGACACGCCGGTCCGTCGTAGGGGTCGAGCTCGGGCCAGATCACGGGGCACTGCGGACACTCGGTGGCCCCGATGGGCAGGACGTGTCCCTTGGCACAGACGCGGACGGGATCGATCGACTTGCCGCACACGGCGCACACCGTCGCCCGGAGATCGTTCTCGGCGTAGCACTGCCCGCACTTCATCGAGCGCTCCCCACCAGCTCGAGGGGCACGATCTGAATCGTCAGATGCGAGTGCGCGGCGAGATAGGCCGCGTCGTCGCCGGGGAACTCCGCGCGAAGGACGTCCCAGGACAGGTGCACGCGCTCGTCCCCGTCGATCACGAGCTCTTCGACGCCCCCATGGGCCGGGCAGACCGACCGCTTCATGCTCTCCACGTAGAAGCCGTTCGCCGAGAAGCAGATCAGCTTCGCGCGCCCGGGCTCGACCATCTCGACCACGAGATGCGTACGTGAGACGGTCCCGAAGAGATCGGTTCGCTTTGGAAACACGTGCTGGTGCGTGATCGGGATGCTGCGCCCGTGGGCCTCGATGGACGCGCCCTGGGCGTGCCGGCCGAAGAACACGGCCTCGTGCCGGCGGAGCGGGTAGGCGCATCCCAGCATCGGGTCGACGACGCCCGGATCGGCGCGCTCGGAGTAGATGGCGACGACGCCGAGAACGGGGTCGTGCCAGGACGGGGCCTCCTCGTCGGCGCCGGGGCGCGGGACCAGCGTGATGGACGTCGTCTCGTCCACGTCGGCGTGTCGCGGCGGGACGTACTCCGCGTTGACCGCCCCGCACTCGGGGCAGTGATGGATGAGGGGCCCCAGCCCGCTCTTGCATGCCGAGCAGCTCAGCGTCCGACCTCCGGTTGTGGGATCCGGCTGACGAGTGTAGACCGCCGTTTCGGACGCACGCAACGTCCGCGACGACCGCCCTCGGTCGCCTTGACGCGTTGGGGGAAACGTGATGCAATCGGTCGACCGGAATCCGCTCGTCTTGCTTCGTGCTACCTCCAGCGCGGCGAACGGGGTCGTCGGCGAACGACTCGGCGCCGACGTACGAGCCGTCAGGGGTGCCCATGGCGTCGGAAGATGCCGATCGTGATCGCCCGTCGTCGCGACGGTTCGTGATCGGCGACAGTCGACATCACCCGTGCTTTCGACTCGTGGTCGGGCGGACGTCCGCCGACGATCTGACCGCGCCCTTCGTTCGCTACGACGCCGGCAACCTGCCGTACGTGGCCTACCTCGCGACGCTGGAGCAGGACGGCGTGGCCATTGCCGATCCGGTGACGGTGCTGATCGAGACCAGCGAGTACCCTCCCGCGGCGTCCGGTACGGCGGCCGGCAGCGCGACGAACGCCCACGCCGATCGCGTCTGGGAAGAGGCCGCCGCCCGATGGCGGAGCGATGCCGCCCAGGGGGTAGCGCGCCTGGTGCCTCAGTATCGCGAGCACGTGCCGCCCGAGGGTGATCTCGTGCGGCATCCGCCACTGGCGTACTGCCGGCGCACCGGCGAGTACGTCGAGCCCGTCTGTCCCACCTGCCTCGGGCCGCTGGCGACCTGTCGCGACGAGGGCCTCCTTAGGCGCTCGGGCCTGCCGTCCTACGCGGGAACACTGTCCCGGTTCCTGACCTGCGCGACCTGCGCCGGGCGAGATCAGACCGTCTTCTACACGTTCGAGCTGCGCGGACCGGACGCTCAGGCGGCCTCGGCGACCGTGCGCCGTCGCTCGCAGCTCTATCGGGATCTGGGGCCTCAGATCAAGGGGGGCGCCGCCGCGGTTCCCGAGACGCATGCGTGCTTCCGGTGCGCCCATCGCCACGACTGCTATCCGTCCACCGAGACGACGCAGCCGTGTCCGGCCGAGCGCTACCTCGTACCGGTCTCCTACTACGACTTCCGTTTCCTGCCCGTCGAGACGCTCCCGCTGCATGCCGACGAGGTCTGTGCGCTCCTCGGCGGCGCCGCGGTCGCCGACGGTACCGAGACGGTCACGTCGCGCAGCCTCGGAGCCGGGGCCGCCGAGGCCGAGCGGGACGATCCGGCCCGGGCGGCCACCTTCGAGGGGCTCGAGGACGCCCGCAACGCCTTCTTCTTCGCCGGCGACGGCGGCATGCTCTACGTGGGCGAGGTCCTGTACCTGAAGCTCCGCGCATTCCGCGACGTGGTGGACGGGGTGGCGGCGCTTCATCGTGCCGGGCAGCGCCCGCATCTGGCGCTGTCGATCGACCGGGTACGCGGCCTCCGGAAGGCCGCCGGCTCGCGTGTGCCGAGTCGATGGACGCTGGGGCTCCGGATCACCGACCTCCTGACCACGGCCCCGTTGCCCGGTCGCGCCCCGGACGACCCGATCTGGGCCACGCCGCACCCAGCCCCGTACGCGGTGCTGCCCCGGGTGATGGCCGTGCCGCAGACCCAGATCGTCCGCATGCGCCTGCGCGTCCGGTCGCTCGAGGTCGACGGTGGCACCCAGACGAACGTCCGTGCGCCGAGACGCGTGACCCTCGTCGGCGAGCTGACCTCCGAGGACTACCGCGACGGCGGACACGGGCGCCTCGACGCGGTGGATCTCGTGGTCCACGTGCCCGGAGGGCCGGACGCCGGGGCGGCGATCTCCGGTCGCAAGATCGACGACGCGGCCGGTGGCTTCGTCTTCCGCGGGCGCTCCGGCGAGCTGGACGCGGAGACGGCCGAACGGGTCCGTCAGGCCATCCCGTCGTCGGCCTCGGTCGAGGTCACGATCCGGCACGCACATCAGGTGACGGCCGACGTCTTCAGCCTGGGATTCATGCTGCTCCGGTTCCTGTTCAACAACGACGACGGCCCCGATCCGAGCTGGCTCGACCGTGCGACGCTGACCCGCGTGGCCGCCCAGCTGACGCGGCGTGCCGAGCAGGCCCGCGTGTCGCAGGCGCTCTCCAACGCCGAGCAGCTGGCCGCGGTGCTCGAGGAGGAGGGGATCGACGCCGACCCCCGCGTGCTCCTCTACCGGGCCGTGGATCGCGAACGGACCGATCGGGTGACCCTGCCGAAGGGGCTCTGGGAGGACGTCCTGATCCTGGCCATCCGGATGGCCACGCACGTTCCGGGCTGGAGCATCGTGGGGCATGCCGACGACGTCGATCCGGACGATCTGGCCGCGCCGATCCAGCTGGTGAGCGATCACCTGGAGCGGCTGATCGATCGCGTGCGGAGCGCGATCCTGGGCTCGGGCGGACGCAACGGCATCGTGCTCGAGGTGCTCGAGGACTTCTACGCCGACTACGTCGACGCCGCGCAGTCCGGCACGCTGGGGGGATCGTTCGATTCCGACGACCCCGAGGTGACAAAGGTGGGATGGAAGCGACAATGACCGACCGTCCGGCAAACCCGTTCGCGGTCTCGCCCGACGGCGTGGCCACCGAGATCCGGGAGATTCTCTCTCGCGAGGACTTTCCGAGTGACGACGCACTTCGCGCGGCGGTGCGGCGGGCCGTGCACCGCGCGGCGGTCGGACTGGACGAGGCGGCGCTGTCGAAGCTCCTGGACTCGCTACGCTCGCGCTTCCCCGACCGTAACTTCGAGACCCGCACGCGCGTCGCGCAGCTCGAGCAGAGCGAGCGCACGCTCCAGCGAGAGGTGGCGGAGCTGCGCGAAGGCCGCAACCGGCTGGCCGGTCGGCAGCAGGCGCAGGCCGCGGTGCTGCACGACCTCGTCCGCACCGCGGTCGCCGACGGCCGCGGCGTGGCCGACATCGCCGGGCAGCCCGAGCGTCTCGGGCCGCTGGTCGGCGTGTTCGCGCGCCTCCTGGCGTTCGCCGCCGAGCAGGAGGTCGTCCTCTCCCAGATCGAGGCCTCGTTCGCCGGGGCCAAGGGCGGCGAGGGCGAGCACGAGCTGGCCGAGCTGGTCGACCGGGTGGCCCGCGGCGACGACGACGGAACTGCGAGCGCCGAGCTCGAACGGCGCCTCGGGCGGCTGGGACGCCTGCCCAAGGCGCTTCTCGTGGGAATGCAGCAGTCGTGGACCAGCGGCACGCTCGCGCTCCTGCGACAGCTCAGCCCCGACGACATCGACGTGGGCGGGGTCGGGCCGCTGAAGGCCAGCAAGACGCTGGCCGAGGTGGAGCGCCGATTCTCCGCCGTTCGGCGTGACATCGAGAAGAATGTGTCGCATTACTACCGCGGCAGCTTCGAGCAGATCTACACGAAGAAGATGGAGGAGGCACCCTGATCATGCTCCGGGACGACCGCGTACGCGCGCACCGCCGGCTTCGCACGGCGGCGCTCACGTTCCTCTTGGCGTCGGCCGCCATCGGCTGCGCCGGGCCGCACTACGTGAGCCTGACGATGGAGCCGCCGGCCTCGTCACCGGTCTGGGTGGGTGCGTTCCTGATCGAGGACAAGGCACTCCTGGACGACTACGAGACGTCGGATCTCATCGACCAGAAGGACGAGATCGCCATCAAGAAGGGCGTCCTCAATCACTCGGTGTTTCCGATCTACCCCGATCGGCCCGCGGAGGAACGCCGGTTCGCCCTGGACGACGTCGTGACCGAGACGGCGTGGCTGCTCGTCTTCGCGAGCGGGCCCGGCGGATCCTGCGCGCGCGAGAAGCGTCAGATCCACGAGTCGGACCGGCTGGACCTCCGGGTGTCCATCGTCGACGACTGCCTCAGTGTCGTGATCGTCCAGTGAGCGGTGCGGGGGGCGCGGGTTCTCTCGCCGTACCGGCGGAGTCCCGGCAAACGGAAGTGAACGAGCATGCATGAGTGTCATCGGGTGGTGTGGAGCGAAGGGCTCCTGTTGAGTCCACACCACTTCCAGCAGTCCGACCTGTATCACGAGGCGCAGCTCGCCGAGCGGATGGCCCTCGCGCACCCGTACGGCTGGGGCATCCGCGAGCTCGACATCGACTCTGACGCGCTTCGCCGCGGCGAGTTCCGGGTGCTCGCATGCCGCGGGATCCTGCCCGGCGGCACCGTGGTCCGGATTCCCGAGTTCGACCCGCCGCCCCCGATCGTCAGCTTCCAGGACACGTTCGACGTCCGTGACGAGACGCTCGACTTCTTTCTCGGAGTGCCGTCCCGGCGGACGGGATGGCCCAATCATGTGCGCCGTGGCGACGCGGGGGAGGGCACCGGCGAGGCCCGGTTCACGATCGCCGAGGTCACCGTGGCCGACGAGACCAGCGGCCGGAACGATCGTTCCATCGAGCGCGCCCAGCAGAACTTCAAGGTGCTGTTGCCACAGGACCAGCGCGAGCACTACGAGCACATCCCGCTGGCCCGGGTCACCCAGCAGGCCACCGGCGACTTCCGGCTGGTCGAGGAGTTCGTGCCGCCGGCGATCGCGCTCCAAGCCTCTCCGTATCTCGTGCGCGTCACGCGGGGGCTCCTGGAGCGGCTGAGTGCGCTCTCGACCAAGTTCGGCTCCCGCTTCGGGGACGGCGGGATCGACGCGCGCGACATCACGCCGGCCAACCTCCGGTTCTTTCTCCACTTCGCGGCCGTGAACACGGCGATCCCGGCGCTCGCGCATCTCCGGGAGCACCCCAGCGCGCACCCCGAGGTGGCGTACCGCGCGCTCTCGGCGCTGGCCGGGCAGCTGACGGCGTTCAAGGCCAGCCGCTTCCATCCCCGCGACGTCCCGCTGTACCGGCACGACGCGCTGGGGAAGACCTTCGCCGACCTCGAGCGGATCCTCATCGAGCTGCTCGACATCCGCGACGAGGACCAGGGCTACGGCGTGCTCCAGCTCGACTCGGACGGGCACGGGCGCTACGCGGTCGTCGTGGACGACCGCTACCTGAGCGGGTCCGCGGCCCTGATCCTGTCGGTGGCCAGCGAGGGGCTCAGCGAGGATCAGATCCAGGACGTCGTGCGGCGGGGGCGCTTGATCGTGGCCTCGGCCGACGCGATCGACGCGAAGATCGCGCGCAACATCCCGGGCCTGCCCCTGGCCCACCTGAGTCGGCCGCCGTCGGTCATCCCGCCGCGCGGCGGCACCCTCTACTTCGAGCTGGACCGTCGCGATCGCGAATGGGAGGCCATCTCGGCCACGAAGAAGATCGCCGTGCAGATCCCGGCCGAGCTGCGTGACGGCTCGACGATCGAGCTGCTGGGCGTGGAGGCACGCCGATGACGACCGCGTCGCATGCGACGTCGGCCGCATCCGACGCCGGCGCGGCGGGAGCGCTCGTGGCGGCGTCGGGTCCCTTGCTCTCGCTGATCATCGTGCTCCGCCGCGCGAAGGACCTGGACGCATTCGGTGACATCCGGGGGACGGTGGCGCGCCTCGTCGAGGATCTCCGGACGAGGGCGCGCATGGAGCGGATGAACCCGCGCGACGTCGACGACGTGATCTACGCCCTGGCGGCCACGATCGACGAGACGCTCCTGATGGCCGACTGGTCCGGTCGTAGTCCCTGGGCGCAGGAGCCCCTGGCGCGACGCTACTGCAACGACGAGTTCGTCGGCGTGGGGTTCTTCGACAAGCTCGAAGCCCTGCGTCTGGACTTCGCCGCGCGACGCGACGTGGTCGAGGTGTTCTACTACTGCCTCGTCGCCGGCTTCCGGGGCCGAATGGCCGAGGATCCGGCTGCGTTCGATCGGCTGATGAGCGCCCTCTCGGCCGATCTGCAGCCGGGTTCCCGGGAGCTCTCTCCGGATCTCGGCGCGGCGCGCGGGGGGCGGCTGCGCGCGACGGTCAACCGCTTCCCGTTCATCTGGATCTTCGTCGTGCTCGGCGCGACCGTCTTCATCTTCTACCTGGTTGCGTCACTCTACCTGGCGAGCGTCGCGACGTGAGCACGTTGGGAGCCGGCGAGGTCCGGCACATGGGGTCGGTGACGCCCTCGGTGTCACCCGAGGAGAGCTGACGTGGCCATGCTGTTGCCGATGTTGCTGCCGATCGGGCTGCCGGTCGCGTTGCTGATACTCGTTCTGTTCCTGGCCCGGGCGAAGTTCGCGTTCCTGGCCGCGCTCCCGCTGTGGGTGTTTCTGGGGATCGTGGCGCTTCTCCTCGTCGTGGCGGCTCTGATCATCGTCATCCGCATCCGCAAGCAGAAGGCGGACGCCGCCGCGCTCGAGGCGGGGATCCTCGACGCGAAGGGTGGAGAGGGCGTCTCCCAGGCCGACCTGGACCAGATGCAGGAGAAGCTCCGCGACGCGGTGGCGCGCCTGAAGGCCGGCCCCGAGGGGGCCAAGGCGCTGTACTCGATCCCGTGGTACCTGGTCATGGGGCCGCCGGCCATCGGAAAGACGACGCTGATCCGGAACTCGGGTCTCGACTTCCCGAACCTCACCACCGCCGAGAAGATGCGCGGCACCGGCGGCACGCGCGACTGCGACTGGTGGTTCAGCTCCGATGCGATCCTGCTGGATACCGCGGGACGGTACGCGCAGAGCCGAGAACGCACGGACTCCGAGGAGTGGAACGCGTTCCTGGACCTTCTGAAGAAGCACCGCCGGCAGGGCCCCATCAACGGTCTCATCCTGGGCTACAGCATCGAGACCCTGATCGACAAGGACGACAGCCACCTCGTGGACTCGGCGCGCGAGCTGCGCCAGCTCCTGGACGACGTGCTGGAGCGCCTGGGCTGGACCTTCCCCACGTACGTGCTGTTCACGAAGTGCGACCTGATCGCGGGGTTCGTCGAGTTCTTCTCGTCGCTCTCACCGCTCGAGCGCCAGGCCGCCTGGGGCTTTCCCGTGGAGGTCGCCGAGGGACCCGAGCAGCACGCGGCGGAACGCTTCTCCGAGCGCTTCCGGCGTCTCGTCGAGCGGACGCGTGCGCTCCGGGCCGGCCGCATCCGGCCCAGCGCCGGCGTGGACGACTGGTCGCGTGCGATCACGTTCCCCGAAGCGTTCGAGAGCCTCGAGCGCAAGCTGCACCTGTTCATCGAGACGCTGTTCGCACCCAACCCGTACAAGCGGGACTATCCGCTGCTCCGTGGCGTGTACTTCTCGAGCGGCTGTCAGGACGGGGCGCCGTTCGACCTCGTGGTCAAGGAGATCGAGCGGGTGCTCGGCGGCGCCTCTCACGATCGAGGCGACGCGCTGGTGCCGACCGAGGATGCGTACTTCGTCCAGGAGCTCTTCTCCAAGGTGCTCGCGACCGACCGGCAGCTCGTCCAGCGCACCCACCGGGAGGGGAAGCGCCGGTTCCGGATGCGCGCGATCCTCAGCGCCTGCATGGGCGTGGTGACGGTGCTGTCGTGCCTGTGGTTCGCCACCTCGTGCACGCTGGTCAAGAACAAGATCGATGCGTCCCAGGGGCTGGAGGAGAAGCTACAGCGCGACGACGGCTCGAACATGGTCTACACGTTGAATCTCCTCGATCAGCTGTATGGAGAGGTGTCCGGCTCGTTCCGGGTCCTCCCGTTCGTCGTGGCCAGGGCCCCGCGTGAGGACCTCCGAGAGGCCTACCGGCGCGCGTCCCGCGAGAAGGTGCTCGGTCCCCTCGAGAAGGAGCTGCTCGAGAAGGGCCGGGACGCGTCGCTTCCCGCGTTCGAGGTGCGCGATCTCCTGACCACCGAGGTGCTGCTCCTGTCGCCCGAGAATCAATCGGCCGTCCCGGACACCGCGCGCTTCCAGCGTACGCTGCGAGAGCTCGCCCGGTTCGACGGCGACACGCCGGTCCGCACCGTCGACCAGCTGCGCGAGGTGGGGAGGCGGTTCCTGGAGAGCGGCGAGCCGCTGCGGCCGACGACGGAGGACGATCGCCAGCAGATGCGGCGGTGGGCGCGAAGGCTCAACGCCAGCCACCATCCCGAGGCCATCGTGGCCGCCATCGTGGCCGAGGCGGCCGACGCTCTGGACGATCTCGAGCTGTCCGATCTCCTGGGCTCCACCGACGACGACCTTCTCCGCGGCAGCCGGGAGATTCCGGCGGCGTACGCGCGCGACGGCTGGGAGCGCGTGGTGTATCCCCGACTCTCGTCGCTCGACGACTGGATCGAGGGCGATCGCACCCTCATTCGACTGGTCGGCGAGACGCCACGCGACGACCCCACGCTCCGCGAAGACGTCGTGACCTACTACGCCGAGGAGCTGGCCGACGCGTGGAGCGACTTCCTCCGGTCCGTCTCCCTGCGCACCGGAAGCAGCTGTGACGAGGCGTCGTCGGCCTATCGCACGCTCAAGAGCGGCACCCGCTCGCCGCTTCTGGCTCTTCTGAAGAACGCGGCCGCCCAGGTGAGCTTCGAAGGGGGACCGGCCGATGCGATCGGGGTGGGCTCGGGGCTCCTGGTGCCCATCCGGCGACAGACCGCCCCGTTGACGGACATGGTCGCCGAGCCCGAGGACGGCGCCGCGCCGATCGAGATGTACGAGGAGATCCTGGGGGACCTCTACCACGAGGTCGGCGAGTGCGCCGACGAGCCCGGACGCGACCCCGAGGGGCTGGAGGACATCGAGGACTTCGCATCGGACTATCGTGACGACCACGCGGGCTCCGACATCTCGAGGTCTCTGGAGCTGCTGCTGCAGGCGCCGGGCGAGGACGTGAAGACGCTCCACGCCTCGGCGAAGATCGGCGAGACGATCGGTCGCTGGCAGCGGGGTGTAGTTGACGAGTGGAGGACGGTCGCGTCCAGCTACCCGTTCGATGGCCGCTCGTCGTCCGGCGCGGACGTGAAGGCCGTTTGTGACGTTCTCCGGCGTGACGGCGCCATCGATGCGTTCGTGGAGACGCTCGGCGAGCGGGGCCGACAGCCGGGCGCGGCGCTCGAGCGTGCGCGAACCCGACTGACGCAGGTGCGGCGTGGCATCGAGATCGGCGACGGGACACTCGAGACGAGCTTCCGGATCACGTTCCGGTCCAGCTCGGACTGGATCTCGGCGTCGACACCCGAGGGGGAGGAGAACAGACGGAGGATCGACACCGTTCGCTTCTTCGTAAACGGCGACGAGAAGGTCGTCCGCGGCAACACCGACGAGCACGTGTTCACGTGGTCGAGCGGCGACGACGATCTCACGTGCGGGATCGAGCTGGTGTACGGCGGTCGCACCATCGGCGAGCTGCGCCGATCGGGGCCCTGGGGCGCCTTCCAGCTGTTCGATGCGGCCCGGATGACGCCGACCGGTGCCTCCGGCACGTATCGCGTCACGTGGTCGTTCCCCGACGCGGGCGTGACGCTCGAGGTGCTCCTGCGCACGGAGAGCGGGGAGCCGTCGCCGTTCGCCCGGGACTCCGCGTTCCGCGGCTTCGCTCTCCCCGACTCTCCGATCGAGTAGCGAGGCGTCATGGCTCAGTACGGATGCTTCGGCAAGCTTCCGGTCAGCTACGAGTTCATCCGCTCGCGTCTCGCCGAGCTGGCGCCCACCGGCATGGATCGCTGGATCGGGGACGGGCTCGGCATGGCCCGGGCCGAGGTCGGTCCCGGCTACGCCAACGCGGTCCGGGAGATGCCGACCTATCACTTCGTGTGGTCGATGGGCGGTCCCGCCGTCGCCGGGGCACTGCGTGCCGGCCGGGACGAGGCGGGGCGCGCGCACCCGTTCGTGGTCTTCGCCTCGGTCGGCGATCCGGTCGGGGGTGGAGGCGGCTGGACACCGGCGGAGGTCGGCGCCGTCGTGCGAGCCGCCGAGCGAGCCGGGGCGGCCGCCGCCGAGGCGCGCACCGAGGACGACGTGAAGGCATGCGTCGCGGCGGCGCGCGAGCTCGACGACGCACTGACCGACAGTGAACGCGTGCTCGACGTCGCCGGTGCGGCACCACTCGCGCGAGCTCTGGGTATCGCCGGCGGACGCGACGGGTTCCGGGCCGCGCTCACCTGGCCGGATGCGGCCGCACGCACCGGCTTCGAATGTCCGATCGGGGCCCGTGACGGGATCGATGCGTTCGGCGACGTCGCATTCTGGGAGCGGCTCACGTGCGCACGGGCCGGGCTGAGGCCTGGGACCGGCGTATGGTTCTGGACCGCGCCCGGCGGCGGTGTCGCGGGGCGCTGGATCCGGTTTTCGGACTCGCCGGGCCCGCGAGCATTCGTGACGCTCCTTCGGCGCCGTGACGACGACCCCGAGGTCCACCACGTGGCGCGCCCCGCCGATGCGGCCGCCGATCCCCTTGCAGGTGGTGATGCCGAGGGCGGGGAGGAGACGCTGGCCCGCCTTCTCTCGGGGCTCTGATCGGCTCGGTGGCCCGGTGAGCGCGTTTGCGCTTTACTTGCTCCGGACGTGCCTTACACTGTTCCGGTTATCAATTCTCGACATGCGCGTCGACACTCGTCGGGCTCCCGTCGAGGGACCGGCGCGCCGCCCGGGAGGTCGGAGGGAACAACGTGCCCAGTGCGGAACGCCTCGATTTTGCCGCTCTCCTCGCACCCATCTCGGACGACGCTCCCGCGGGACCCGATCTCCGCGAAGATCCGTCGCCCACGGCCCCGTATCGTCAGATCAAGGACGCCCGACAGGCGGCGCTTCGCGCCGAGCGGGAGATCGTCGATGAGGACGCACCGAGCGTCACCGCGCTCTGGCGCCCCGTCATCGATCTGGCCCCGTCGACGCTGGCCACGGGTTCGAAGAACCTGGACGTCACGGCGTGGCTCATCCAGGCACTGGTGCGCGTTCACGGCTTCGCGGGTATCCGCGACGGCTATCGCCTCGTGCGCGAGCTCTGCGAGACGTTCTGGGACACGGTCTATCCCCTTCCCGACGAGGACGGCTTCGAGGGACGCGTCGCGCAGCTCGCCGGGCTCAACGGGCTGGAGACCGATGGGCCGCTCGTGAAGGCGATCAACCAGATCGTGATCACCGAGGGACAATCCGTCGGTCCGTTCGCGTTGTGGGAGTATCGCCAGGCCCAGGAGATCGAGCGCATCACGGACCCCGAGGCGAAGGAACGTCGCGTGTCCGGTGGTGGCATCTCGATGGAGAAGTTCAAGATCGCCGTCTCGGAGAGCTCGCTGGAGTTCTTCGTGACGCTCCGGGACGACGCCCGTGCCGCCCTCGAGTCCTTCGAGACGTGCACCGCCGTGCTCGACGAGCGATGCGGCGGCGAGTCACCCCCGTCGTCGTACATCCGCAACGCGCTTCGCGACGCGCTCGGCGTGGTGGAAGCGATCTGCGCCGAGGTGATCCCCGAGCCCGTCGAGGACGAGGTCGAGGCGATCGGTGACGGGGCATCCGGTGACGGAGAGGGTGGGGGCGGTGGCACGCCCGGCGCGCTCAAGTCCCGCGAGGACGCGTTCCGGATGCTGGCCAAGGTGGCCGAGTACTTCCGCCGTGCCGAGCCGCACTCGCCGGTGTCGTACGCGCTGGAGCAGGCCGTTCGCTGGGGACGGATGCCGCTGCCGGATCTCTGGGCCGAGCTGATACCGGACTCCAGCGCTCGCGAGGAGCTGTTCAAGGTCACCGGAATCCGGAGCGAGGATACGTAAGCCGCCGCCCCGCGGCGCCCGACCCCATCCGCCCCGGGCGGACGGGTCGGTGAAACCGAGTCACGAACGTCGCAAGCACGCTTGGACCGCCAGAACGGAGGAACACGATGGGGAGCGTTCACGACAAGCTCAAGCGCGTGCGAAAACCACGCGTGCACATCACGTACGAGGTCGAGACCGGCAACGCCATGGTCAAGAAGGAGCTGCCGTTCGTCGTGGGTGTGATGGGTGACTTTTCCGGCGATCCGACCTCGCCGTTGAAATCGATGAAGGATCGCAACTTCGTCCAGATCGACCGCGACAACTTCAACGACGTGATGACCAAGATGACCCCGGGAGTCAACCTCAAGGTCGCCAACACGATCAAGGGCGACGGCAGCGAGATGGCGGTCAATCTTCAGTTCAAGTCGATCGAGGACTTCGAGCCCGGCCGCATCGTGGACCAGGTCGAGCCGCTGAAGAAGCTGCTCGAGACCCGCAACAAGCTCCGCGATCTCATGTCCAAGGTGGATCGCTCGGAGGACCTCGAGGCCGTCCTCGAGAAGGTGCTGCAGAACAGCGAGGACATCAAGGCAATCGCCAGCCAGCTCGGCGTCGAGGCGCCGTCGGGCGACGAAGGAGGTGACGCGTGAGCGCCGAAGAGGAAAAGGTAGAAGGCCAGGCCGCGGAAGCCACCACCGAGGAGGCGTCTCTACTCGATCAGGCCATCGCCGCGACCAAGAAGACCGAGCGTTCCGAAGCCGAGAGCCTGCTCAAGACGCTCACCGAAGAGGCCATGAAGGGAACGGTCACGTGGGACAAGAACCTCACCGTGACCTTCAACAAGGCCGTGGCCGGAATCGACGAGATCATCTCCAAGCAGCTCGCCGAGATCATGCACGCCGACAAGCTCCAGAAGCTCGAGGGCACCTGGCGCGGCCTGCATCATCTCGTCATGAACAGCGAGACCGGCGCGGGGCTCAAGATCAAGGTCTTCAACGCGACCAAGAGGGAGGTCCAGAAGGACCTAGAGAAGGCCGTGGAGTTCGATCAGAGCAACTGCTTCAAGAAGCTCTACGAGAACGAGTTCGGACAGCCCGGAGGCGAGCCGTACGGCGCGCTGATCGGGGACTATGCGTTCTCGAGCCACCCCGACGACATCGACATGCTCACGAACATGTCGAACGTCGCCGCGGCGGCATTCTGTCCGTTCATCAGCGCCGCGGCCCCGGAGCTCTTCGGGTTCGACAGCTGGGAGGAGCTCTCCAAGCCGCGTGACCTGGAGAAGGTCTTCGAGTCCGCCGAGTTCGCCAAGTGGCGCTCGTTCCGTGAGTCCGACGACTCGCGCTTCGTGAGCCTGGCCATGCCGCGGGTGCTCTCGCGCCTGCCATACGGCTCGGCGACCAAGCAAATCGACGAGTTCGAATACGAGGAGTTCGAGACCGACTCCAAGGGACGGCACGTCAACGTGAAGCACGACAACTACACGTGGATGAACGCCGCCTACGTCATGGGAACGCGGCTGACGGACGCCTACTCGCAGTACGGATGGTGCACCGCGATCCGCGGCGCCGAGGGCGGCGGCAAGGTGGAGGGCCTTCCGGCACACACCTTCACCACCGACGACGGCGACACCGACCTCAAGTGTCCGACCGAGATCGCCGTCACCGATCGCCGCGAGGCGGAGCTCTCGAAGCTCGGGTTCCTGCCCCTCAGCCACTACAAGAACACCGACTACGCGGTGTTCATGGGCGGCCAGACCTGCCAGAAGCCGAAGGTGTACGACGACGCCGACGCGACCGCGAACGCGGCCATCTCGGCGCGGCTGCCGTACATCATGGCCACGTCGCGCTTCGCCCACTACCTGAAGGTGATGGGGCGCGACAAGATCGGGTCGTTCATGGAGGCATCCGACGCCGAGGCGTGGCTGAATCGCTGGATCATGAACTACGTGAACTCCAACGCCTCGTCCGGACAGGAGATGAAGGCGAAGTTCCCGCTTCGTGACGCGAAGGTGGAGGTCAAGGAGATCCCGGGCGCGCCGGGCAGCTACAACGCCGTGGCCTGGCTGCAGCCGTGGCTTCAGATGGAGGAGCTGACGACCTCACTCCGCATGGTCGCGCGCATTCCGGGCTGATCTCGCCATCGGGGCGGGCTCTTCGCGGGCCCGCCCGTTTCGATCACCGTCTTCATCGCGCCGGACGGGCCTCGGTGCAAGACGTCCGGCGCCGGCTCGGGGGGCGCGATCCCCGCTCCGGGGGTGCGCCCTCCTTCAGTTTCTTCGAGGTGAACGTCGAGCATGCCTCATGAGGCGACATCTGAACGGCTTTCGCTGGAGACGCTCGTCGACGTGACGCTGGCGACGGCCCGCGAGCCGGGCCGGCTGGACGCGTTCCTGACCGCAGCCAGCCCCTGGGTGTCGCTCGCCGTGTGGGCCGGCGGAGCCGAGGCCCTCCGGACGTTCGACTCCCGCGAGGCGCTCTCCTTTGCGCTCCACCGGGACATGGCCCGCCTCGACGCGATGCTCGAGCGTCAGATGAACGCCATCCTGCACCATCCGCGCTTTCAGGGTCTAGAGGCTTCCTGGCGCGGGCTCCGGTACCTCGTCGACGTGGTGACGGCGCTGGACGATACCCGCTCGGTCGAGGTACGCGCCCTCAATGCGTCGTGGAAGGAGGTCACGCGCGACGTGGAGCGCGCGATCGAGTTCGATCAGATGTCGCTGTTCCGGAAGGTCTACAGCGACGAGTTCGGACGGCCCGGCGGAAAGCCTTTCGGGGTGCTCCTGGCCGACTACGAGATTCGTCACCGGCCGGATCGAGATCATCCGTACGTGGATCTCGACACGCTGGAGGGCCTGATGCAGGTGTCGGCGGCCGCACTGGCGCCGTTGATCCTCGGTGCGCATCCGGCGCTGTTCGGCGTGGATCGGTTCGACGAGCTGGTCACGATCCGTGATCTTCCCGAGACGTTCCGGTCGGTCGACTACGTGAAGTGGCGCGCGCTGCGCGAAACGCCGGACAGCCGCTACGTCGCGATCACGGTTCCCCGCGTCCTCATGCGCCCGATCTACGGTGACGATCCGATGCGCAGGGACCGCTTCCGGTTCACCGAAGCGCTGGAGACCGAGGACGGTCGAGACGCGCATCTCTTCGGGACCGCGGTCTACGCCTACGGCGCGGTGCTCGTGCGCAGCTTCACCGACTCGGGGTGGTTCGGAGACATCCGTGGCATCCGGCGCGACGACGAGGGTGGGGGGCTCGTGCCGCTGATGGACGTGGAATGGTTCGACACCGATCGTCGGGGCCTCGTGCCCAAGCCGGTGACCGACGTCGTCCTGCCCTCCGACGTCGAGGAGACGCTCAGCGAGCTGGGCTTCCTGACGCTCTGTCGCTGCTGGCAGACCGAGCGGTGCGCGTTCACGAACAGCCAGACGTTTCAGAAGCCGGCGGTGTACGACACGCTCGACGCGACGACGAACGCACGTCTCTCTGCGCTTCTGCAGTACGTGCTGTGCGCGTCACGTTTCGGCCACTACATCAAGGTCCTGATGCGCGAGAAGGTCGGGTCGTTGCTGACGGCCGCCGAGATCGAGCGCTACCTCGCCCGGTGGCTTCACGCCTACACGGCCGCCACCGACGACCTCGAGGTCGAGCTCCGCGCCAAGCACCCGCTTCGAGACGCACGGGTCGCGGTCAGCGAGAAGCCCGGGCTGCCGGGCACCTACGACTGCGTCGCTCACCTTCAACCCCATTTCCAGGTCGACCAGATGGTCTCCGCGCTCAAGCTCGTCACCGAGCTGTCGGGCGGCGCGAGATCCGGTTGAGGAGCCGAGGTCCAGTATGAAGAAGGCGATCGAGCACTACGAGAGAGGCGAGCTGGACGAGGCGATCTCGGCCATGAACGATGAGGTGCGGTCCGATCCCACCGATCACGCTCGGCGGAGTTTCCTGTGCGAGCTCCTGTGCTTCGCGCGCAACTTCGAGCGCGCCGACAAGCAGCTGGAGATCATGCTCAACCAGCTTCCCGACGATGCGCCGGGGGTCGCGGTGTTGCGGCAGCTGGTGCGAGCCGAGCTGGATCGCCAGGAGTTTTTCTCCCAGGGGCGTGTTCCCGAGTTCCTGGCCGAGCCCGACGAGGCGCTGCAGCGGTACCTCAGGGCGTCGATCGCGATCCGAGAGGGCGACGCCGTCGCCGCGGCCACGCTCCTGGCCGAGGCCGAGGAGGCCAGGAGCCCGCGAGCCGGCACGTGTGACGGCGAGCGGATCGACGACTTCCGAGACCTCGACGATCTCACCGCCGGTGTGGTCGAGACGCTCACCAGCACCGGCAAGTACTACTGGGTGCCGGTGAGTCGCATTCGATCGATGACGTTCCATCCGCCCGAGCGCCCGTTCGATCTGATCTGGCGCCGAACGATGATGGACGTGGAGGACGGGCCCGAGGGCGAGGTCTACGTTCCGACGCGCTACGCGCCCGGACCCGACGAGGACGACGCGGCGCGTCTCGTCCGGCGAACCGACTGGATCGGGAGCGACGGCGAGGCGGTGCGGGGAGTGGGACAGCGCATGTTCCTGTGCGGCGCGGAGCCGCGACCGATTCTGGAGATCGGCTCGATCACGCTCGACGAGTCGGGGGAGGGCTAGGCGCGCATGGCGCACATCCCCGTCGATCAGCCGGTCGTCCCATCCGTCCTGGATCGCCTGATCCTCGACGATCCGTCGAGCACCCGCGATCCGGACAAGAGCTGGGGCGTCGTGCTGCGCGAGCTGCGTGAGTCCGTCCGGCGGGATCTCGAGAACTTTCTGAACACGCGCCAGCGCTGCCGCTCCTGGCCCGCGGCGCTCGGCGAGCTCAATCGCTCGCTCATCAACTACGGGGTACCCGACTTCACCGGCGCGGGGCTGGGCTCCGACGAGAGCCGATCCCGGTTTCGGCGCTCGCTCGAGGTCCTGATCCGCTCGTTCGAGCCGCGTTTCAAGACCGTGAGGGTGACGGTGCTCGAGAACGCGAACCCCGCCGACCGGACGCTGCGGCTGCGCATCGACGCGCTCCTTCACGCCGAGCCGGCACCCGAGCCGCTCTCCTTCGACACGACCGTCGAGCCGGTGAGCCGTACGTTCGAGGTCAGAGGAGCCGACGATGTCTGAGCCGCTCCTCGATCACTACAACCGGGAGCTCGACTACATCCGCCGTCTGGGCGCCGAGTTCGCCCGGGAGAACCCGCTCATCGCGGGACGCCTGGGGCTCGGACCGAGCGGCACCGTCGAGGACCCCCACGTCGCGCGCCTGATCGAGTCGTTTGCGTTCATCTCGGCCCGCACGCGACAGAAGCTCGAGGACGACTTCCCCGAGCTGACCAGCGCACTGCTGGGCGTGTTGTACCCGCACTACCTGGCGCCCCTGCCGTCGATGGCGATCGCGCGTTTCGACGCGCAGCCGGAGCTGACCAGCGGTCACACGCTGCCGCGCCACACGCTCGTCGAGACCGACCCCGTGGACGGAGAGCCGTGCCTGTTCCGGACGGGGTATCCGGTGACGCTCTGGCCCATCGGCATCTCCGACGCGGCGCTCGTGCGCAGGCCGTTCTCGATCACGGTACCGCCGGGGGCCCAGGACGCGGTCGCCGTGCTGAGGCTCGTTCTCGATGGTCTCTCGAAGGACGTCAGCTTCGCCGAGCTCCAGCCCGAGTCGTTGCGGCTGTTCATCTCGGCTCCGGTGCCGGCATGCCACCACCTGTACGAGCTTCTGGTCAACAACGTGCTCGAGGTCGCGGTGGCCACCGGTCCCGACGACAAGAAGCCGATACCGCTGGGGGCCGACGCCATCCAGCCCGTCGGCTTCGGGCGCGACGAGCTGCTGCTGCCGGTACCGGCGCGGTCGTTCAGCGGCTACTCGATCCTGACCGAGTTCTTCGTGTTCCGCGAGAAGTTCCTGTTCGTGGATATCGCCGGGATCGACCGGCGCGCGCTGCGTCAGATCGGCAACCACCTCGAGCTGTACCTGTACCTGCGCGGGACCGCGCAGGTGGCCGAGCAGGACGTGACCCCGACCGCGTTCTCGCTGGGCTGCACGCCCATCGTGAACCTGTTCGAGCACCGCGCCGATCCGATCCAGCTCGACGACGAACGACACGAGTATCGTGTCGTACCCGATTCACGGCGGCAGCAGGCCACCGAGGTGTACGCGATCCAGGCGGTGCACGCCACGCGCGCCGACGGGTCGGCACGCGCCTTTCATCCCCTCTACGGATTCACGCACGGGGTGCGCGACCATCTGGCCGCGGGACACTGGGTGTCGGTGCGACGTCCGGCGCCCGGTGCCGACCCGGGGACCGACGTGTTCATCCAGCTCGTGGATTCCGAGAGCGAGCCCATGTCCCTCGACGAGCCCGTGCTGTCGGTGGAGACGCTCTGTACGAATCGCGATCTGCCGTCGCACCTGCCGTTCGGAGGAGGGCAGCCGCGGCTGGCGCTGGCGGAGGGAGGGGCGCCGATCGCGGGGATCGCGTGTCTGACCAAGCCGACCCGGACCGTCCGGCCGAGTCTCGGCCACGGCACGATGTGGCGACTGATCTCTCACCTGTCGCTCAATCATCTGTCCATCACCGGGGCGGACGATGGGGCCGCGGCGCTGCGGGAGATCATGGCCCTCTACGACTTTCGCGACTCCGACGAGACGCGGGCGTGGATCGACGGCATCTCGTCGGTCACCTCGTCCCGCGTGCTCAGGCGCGTGCGCTCGGAGGGACGTACCGGAATGGCCAACGGGCTCGAGGTGCGCGTCACGCTCCGGCCCGAACGGTTCGCGGCGGGCGGACTGTTCGTCTTCGCGTCCGTGCTCGAGCGGTTCCTCGGGCTGTACGCGCACGTCAACGGGTTCACGCAGATGGTGCTCTCGGTCGAGGGCCAGGAAGGGGAGGTTCGCCGATGGGCGCCACGAGCGGGCGATCGTCCGCTTCTGTAGTCGAGCGCCTTCGGGCGCGACCCACACGCTTCGGCTTCTTCCAGGCGGTTCGCATCCTGGAGCGCGCCGCGGCGCGCGCCGAGCCCGCGCCGGCCCGGGCCAGACGGACGTTCGTCGGATCGGACGACCCGGCGGCGGAGGCGGTTCGGTTCCGGGTCACTCCCTCGTTGGGGTTCCCGGCGCACGCGATCGATCGGATTCGACGCCGGGAGGGCCAGACGCACGACGAGGTGACGATCACGTTCACCGGACTGACCGGCCCGGCAGGCGTCCTCCCCGATCACTACACCGAGCTCGTCCTCCGGCGCTCCCGCCGCCGGGACAACGGGCTACGCGACTTCCTCGATCTGTTCAACCACCGGCTGGTCGCGTTCTTCTATCGCGCGTGGGTCAAGTACCGGCCGCCGGTCGCGTACGAGCGCGCGCAGATGCGAGGCGACACCGACGCGTTCTCGTCCGCCGTGCGCGCGCTGGTGGGGCTCGCCGCCCCGAGCCTGAGCGATCGGCTCGGGCTCTCGGACGAGTCGTTCATGTACTACGCGGGGCATCTCTCGCGTGCGCCCCGATCGGCCGCCGTGATCGAGCAGCTCGTGGCCGAGCGCTTCGGCCTGCCCGCGCGTCTGGATCAGTTTGCCGGGGAGTGGCGGTATCTGCCCGAGAACGATCGCACGCGGCTTCCCAGTGCGAGGCGCCCCGACGGCTCGTACGCCGTCCTCGGGCGCGATGCGATGCTGGGCGAGCGCTGCTGGGACGTGACGGGTCGGGTTCGCCTGTGGCTGGGTCCGATGCCGTACGCGGCCTATCGCGAGCTGCTCCCGGGGGGAGACCAGGCGCACGCGCTCGGCGACTTCACGAAGATGGTGCTGGGGCCCTCGCTCGGTGCGGAGGTCCAGCTCGTCCTGTCCCAGGACGACGTGCCGCCGCTCCGACTGGCGGGACACGCGACGGGCGACGCGCCCGCGGAAGGCGAGATGCCGGACGACCCGGACGCGCGCCGACTGGGCTGGGACACCTGGCTGGCCGCGTCCTCAGGGGAGACCGTGCTGCTGGGTGCGACGTTGAACGTGGATGATGAACGAGCGGCGGTGGCCTGACGGCACCGTCGTCGCGCGACTGCACGAGGAGACGCCGCACGGCACGGGCCGACGCGGCGATAGAGGCTGGAGAGACGCATGGCGATCAACCTGAAGTCCCTGGTCCAACGACTCGATCCGGTCTGCCGGCGGACGTTGGAAGGCGCGGCCGGGCTCTGCCTGTCCCGCACGCATTACAACGTCGAGGTCGAGCACTGGCTGACCAAGCTGTGCGAGACGACCGATACCGATCTGGCGCTGATCCTGAACCAGCTCGACGTGGACATCTCGCGCCTGAACGCGGATCTCACGCGCACGCTGGACGGGTTCAAGACCGGCAACTCCCGGCCGCCGGCGCTCTCGCCGAACGTGGTCGAGCTGGCGCGCGAGGCGTGGCTGGTCGCGTCGCTGGAGTACGGTGCAGCCCACACGCGATCGGGGCACGTGCTGATCGCGCTGGTCACCGATTCCAGCCTCTCGCGACTCGCCCGGGACGTGTCCCGCGAGTTCGAGAAGCTCGGCCCGGAGGCGGTAGCCGGCGCGTTCGCGACCGTCGGCGGTGACTCCGGCGAGAACGACGGGTCGGCCACGGTGGCCGGGGCCGCCGCGCCGGCCGGAGCCGGAGGCATGCCGGCGGCGGGCGGCGGAACCGCGCTCGCCCAGTACACGATCGACCTCACCGCCCGCGCCGCGGGGGGGCACATCGACCCGGTGCTGGGTCGCGACGGCGAGATCCGTCAGATGATCGACATCCTGAGCCGGCGGCGTCAGAACAACCCGATCCTCACCGGTGAGGCCGGCGTGGGCAAGACGGCCGTCGTCGAGGGCTTCGCCCAGCGAATCGCCGACGGTGACGTGCCTCCGTCGCTCCAGGGCGTCGCGGTGCACACGCTCGATCTGGGTCTGCTCCAGGCCGGCGCGGGGATGAAGGGCGAGTTCGAGAACCGGCTGAAGTCCGTGATCGACGAGGTCAAGGCGTCCGCCAAGCCCATCATCATGTTCATCGACGAGGCGCACACGCTGATCGGCGCAGGTGGCCAGGCGGGGCAGAACGACGCCGCGAACCTCCTGAAGCCCGCCCTGGCCCGCGGCGAGCTGCGCACCGTGGCCGCCACCACGTGGGCGGAGTACAAGAAGTACTTCGAGCGCGACGCCGCGCTGGCCCGTCGCTTCCAGGTGGTCAAGGTGGAGGAGCCGAGCGAGGAGTCGGCGATCGAGATGATGCGGGGCCTCAGCAAGACGATGCAGTCGCATCACGGCGTTCGCGTCCTCGACGAGGCGATTCAGGCGTCGGTGCGCCTGTCCAGCCGGTACATCACCGGTCGCCAGCTCCCGGACAAGTCCGTGAGCCTCATCGACACGGCCTGTGCGCGCGTGGCCATCAGTCACACGGCGACACCGGCGGTCATCGAGGACGGCCGGCGCGGCATCGAGCAGCTCGGCGTGGCCATCGAGTCCCTCGAGCGCGAGCAGGACGCGGGCGCGGACCATGCCGAACGCATCGGTGAGATGAAGACGAAGCGCGATGGGGCGCAGACCGCGCTGACGCAGCACGAGGAGCGCTGGAAGCGGGAGCTGGAGCTGGCTCGCGAGATCCGCACGCTTCAGGACAAGCTCGCCGGACCGCTGACCCCGTCCGGTGGCGCCAGGTCCGCTCCGGCGACCGAGGCGGCCGGGGAGGCACCGGCCGGCGACACCTCCGAGACGCCGGCTCCCGCGGGGCCGGTCACCGATCCCGGCGAGCGGACCGCCATCGCGGGAGAGCTCGAGACCAAGCGAGCCGAGCTGCGGGAGCTCCAGGGCGAGGAGCCGCTGGTCCAGGTGTCCGTCGACGAGCAGGCCATCGCCGACGTGGTGTCCGCATGGACCGGGATTCCGGTCGGCCGCATGGTGGCCGACGAGATCGGCACCGTCCTCTCGCTCCGGGAGCGAATGGAGGAGCGAATCGTCGGCCAGTCGCACGCGCTGGAGGAGATCGCGCAGACGATCCGGACCGGCCGCGCGAACCTGACCGACCCGGGCCGTCCGATCGGCGTGTTCATGATGGCGGGGCCGTCGGGCGTCGGGAAGACCGAGACCGCGATCACGCTGGCCGAGCTCCTGTACGGCGGTGACCAGAACATGACCGTGATCAACATGTCCGAGTTCAAGGAGGAGCACAAGGTCTCGCTCCTGATGGGCTCTCCGCCGGGGTACGTGGGCTACGGCGAGGGCGGTGTGCTCACCGAAGCCGTCCGTCGCAAGCCGTACAGCGTCGTTCTCCTGGACGAGATGGAGAAGGCGCACCCGGGCGTGCAGGACGTCTTCTATCAGGTGTTCGACAAGGGCATGATGAAGGACGGCGAGGGCCGGGACATCGACTTCAAGAACACGGTGATCATCATCACGTCCAACCTCGGAACCGACACGATCGTCTCGATGTGCGAGGACCCCGAGACGACCCCGGATCCGGAAGGCCTGGCCAAGGCGATCCGGAACGACCTCCTCGGATACTTCAAGCCGGCATTCCTCGGACGCCTGTCGGTGGTTCCGTACTTCCCGCTCAGCGACGAGGTGATGCGCAAGATCATCCGGCTCAAGCTCGGAAAGGTCGAGCGACGGGTCCGCGACAACTACAAGGCCACGTTCGGCTACACGCCGGCCGTGGTCGAGGCGATCGCCGAGCGATGCCAGGAGGTGCACACGGGAGCCCGAAACGTCGACCACATCCTGTCCCGAACGCTGCTGCCCGAGCTGGCGGCCGAGTTCCTGGGTCGGATGGCCGAGGGAGGCGTGATCGCCCAGGTGCAGGTGGACGTTGAGAGCGGAGGCGGCTTCGATTACGCGCTGAGCTGAGTTTTCTCGCTCTACCGGACAGAACTCCGCGTCGGGGCCGGTAGAGGCGACGTCGATGAGGACGGGGTCGGCACCGGAAGGAGCCGGCAACGCCTCGAAGGATCGAGTTAAACTGGTCTTCCGTAAGGAGTTAGGTCAAGGCGACCTCTCGGCGCGGGGGACAGCTTCCACGAGCGACACTGTCGCGAGCGGGCCAAAGGAGCAAGGGAATCATGGCGATCTATCTGAAGTACGAAGGCATGACCGGCGAGGTGACGGCGGCCGGGCACGAGGGCTGGATCGAGTGCAGCTCGCTCCAGTGGGGCGTCGGACGCGGCATCATCATGCAGACCGGCGCCAGCAAGGACCGCGAGGCCTCCTCGCCCTCGATCAGCGAGGTCACCGTGACCAAGCTGATGGACGAGACCACGCCGTATTTCTTCACCGAGGCCTGCGTGGGCAAGAGCAAGAAGGTGGAGATCCATCTCGTCAAGACCGGTGACACGCTCGAGAGCTACATGGAGTACACGCTGTCGGACTGCATGGTCTCGGGCTACTCGGTCTCGACCGGTGGCGATCGTCCGTCGGAGTCGATCTCGCTGAACTTCACCAAGGTCGAGATGAAGTACATCCCGTTCGACGACAAGCACGCGGCGATGGCTCCGATCCCGGCCGGCTACGACCTCAAGACGGCGAAGATGGTCTAGGTGTCGATCCCGGGGCGGCGCTCGCGCCGCCCCGGTCGACCCGGTCGCCCCCGGGCGCGCCGGCGACCAACCGTCACTCTCTAACCCGGTAGTCACAATCATGCCGACGTACACACAAGACAACCGATTCCTTCAGCTCGAGACGCCGCTCGGTCCCGATCTCCTGGTGACCGATCTCCACGGCGTGGAAGAGATGTCTCGGCTCTTCCGATACGAGATGACGCTGATCTCCGACCGAGACGACGTCACCGCTTCGGATCTGGTCGGCTCGAACGTCAGCGTGTCGTGGCATCGGGACGGCGGTCCCAGCTGGGTCAATGCGTACGTGAGCGAGTTCACGCGGACCACCGTCGGCGAGTCGCCCGGCTATCGGGCCGTGCTCGTGCCGTGGCTCTGGTTCCTGGGGCAGCGGTCCAGCTGCCGGATCTTCCAGCAGAAGAGCATCGTGGACATCGTCGAGGCGGTGTTCTCGGACGCGGGCTTCTCGGACTTCGAGATGCGTCTCGGCAGCTATCCGCCGCGCGAGTACGTGGTTCAGTACAACGAGACCGACCTCGAGTTCGTGTCGCGGCTGCTCGAAGAGGCCGGCATCTTCTACTTCTTCACGCACGCACAGGGCAAGCACACCCTCGTGCTCGCGGATGCGACGTCGGCGTATCTGGACGCGGACGAGTCCGAGGTCCCGTTTCACACCGAGCTGGCCGACACCGATCACATCACGAGCTGGGAACGCTCGAGCCGCTTCCGCACCGGCAAGGTCGCCCTGTCCGACTACGACTTCCTGAAGCCGACGAACTCGCTGATGGCCAGCGTCAACACCGTCGTCGAGCTGCCCGACGTCGGCAAGCACGAGCGCTACGAGTACCCGGGCGCTTATCTGACCTCCAGCGCCGGCAAGGACGTGGCCAAGACGCGCATCGAGGCGATCGAGGCCGCGGTCGAGGTGACCACGGGCGACAGCAGCTGCCGCTCGTTCGCCGTCGGACACAAGTTCACCCTCTCCCGGCACGATCAGATGCCGCCGGAGGAGGGGCTGTCGTACGTGATCACGTCCATCCGCCACGCGGTGTCGGATCACTCGTACGCGGGCGGGGACCAGGACTATCGCAACAGCTTCACCTGCATCCCGAGCACGACGGTCTTCCGCCCCGAGCGGATCACGCCCGCTCCGCGGGTGGCCGGCCTCCAGTCGGCCCGGGTCGTGGGACCGTCCGGGGAAGAGATCTACGTGGACGAGCACGGTCGCATCAAGGTGCAGTTCCACTGGGATCGCGAGGGCAAGAAGAACGAGGACAGCTCGTGCTGGATCCGCGTGGCGCAGACGAGCGCCGGCGGGGGGTTCGGGGCGGTGTTCATTCCCCGGATCGGCCACGAGGTCATCGTGGACTTCCTGGACGGGGACGTGGATCGCCCGATCGTCATCGGGACCCTCTACAACGGCGACAACAAGCCGCCGTACAAGCTCCCCGACAACAAGACCGTGTCCACGATCAAGACGAACTCGTCCAAGGGCGGTGGCGGCTTCAACGAGATCCGGTTCGAGGACAAGAAGGACTCCGAGGAGCTGTTCTTCCACGCGCAGAAGGACCAGACGATCGTCGTCGAGAACGACCGCAACGAGTCCACCGGCCACGACCGCTCACTCGAGGTGGGCAACGACAAGTCCGAGTCCGTGGGCCGCAACAAGTCGATCGAGGTGGGGAAGAACCACCAGGAGACCATCGGCGCCGACGCCAGCATCGAGGTGGGCGGATCGCGCACCGAGAGCATCGGCAAGGATCAGACCGAGACCATCGGCGGCGGCCTCACCGTCAGCGTGGGCAAGGGCGGCTCGCTGTCCATCGGCAAGGGCTACACGGTCAGCGTGTCCGATGCGCAGAGCGTGTCCGTCGGCAAGAACGCCTCGCTCTCGATCGGCAAGGACTCGAGCACGGACGTCGGCGGCAAGTCGTCCACGTCCGTGGGCAAGGAGTACACGCTGGAGGCCAAGGCCGTGGAGATCAAGGCCAGTGACTCGATCACGCTCAAGGCGGGGAGCGCCGTCCTCGAGCTCAAGAAGAACGGCGACATCACGCTCAAGGGCAAGAACATCAACGTCAAGGGCTCGGGCAAGGTCGTCGTCAAGGGCCAGCAGATCGGAATGAACTGATGATCACCCGGGAGACTGTCATGCCGACCGAACTCCAGAATGGCGCACGTCACGAGGCGCCGCCGCTCGACGCGGTGGAGCGCGACGGGTCGTCCGGGCTCGACGACGTGCTCGAAGCCACCGTGGACGACGCGTTGCCGGCGCCGGAGGCCCGCGTCGAGGGCGTCGTGATCGGACGTCTCGACGAGGTGTCCGACGGGGCCGTGGTCACGTTCGACTGGTGCCGCCGCGAGTGGCGCGAGCGCGCCCGGATCACCGGCACGCTCGGAGCCGCGGACGTCGGACGCGCGGTCGCGCTCGTGTTCGAGAGCGGGGATCCCCGCCGTCCCATCGTGGTGGGACCGATCGACGCCGCGTCCGAGCCGCGGCTCGACCGGGCGACGTCGAGCGCCGCCGGGACGTCCGGACGGCGCGTTCGCATCGAGGCCGACGAGGAGCTCGTGCTGGCCTGCGGAGACTCGAGCCTCACGCTCACCCGGGCCGGCAAGGTGCTCCTGAAGGGGCGCTACGTCTCCAACCGTTCGACCGGGGTGATGCGCCTGAAGGGCGCATCGGTCCAGATCAACTAGGAGAGTCGTCGTGTGGCTGGAAACGCTGCCGTCGATCGTCGATGAACACGTCGAGGAGTGCGCGGTGCTGCATCTTGCCCGTCGCGGCGCGGTGGTCTCGCCGGCCTTCACGCTGCCCGAGCTGACCGAGCTGGATCTCCGACTCGACGCGCACGCCGACGGGCTGCGCCTGGCGGGACGGCCGGCGGTCGACGCGCTGATCTCGGCCCTCGACGGCGGCGAGGTCTCCGAGGTGTTCGCCGCGGCCGTCATCGCGTTCACCGAGTCGCCCGACCTCGAGGCGGCCGTGCTCGACGCGGTCGCGGCGGATCCGACTCTGGCCTCGGGACTGGCCGACGCCCTCGTGTGGACCGAGCCGGTGCGCGCCCGTGAGCGCGTCGCCACATACGTCCGGCACGAGGCGGCGGGTGTCCGCGCCGCCGCGTTCGACGCCGCGTCGACACTCCTGACGGGGGATCTCGTCCGGGCGGGGCTCACCGACGCCGACCCCGTCGTGCGCCGGGCCGCGCTCCGCGCCGCGGTCGGCCTCGGCGACCGCGACCTGACTCGCGACGTCGACCGGTTGCGTGACGATGCCGCCTGCCGGACCTGGGCCCTCGTGGCGGCCTGCCGCTACGGGGATCGCCGGGCCGCCGACGCACTGGCGGACGGCGTCGATCCGGCCACTCCATCGGAGGCCGACCCGACGCCGGAGACGGTGCTGGCCGCGTGGGTACGCGCGTCGACTCCCGCGGCCGTCGATGCGCGCCTCGCCGAGCTGACCCGATCCTCGGCCGCTCGCCTCGCCGCCTGGGGGTATGCGGTGTCCGGCCGGGCCGAGACCCTCGATCGTGTACTCGCGCTCCTGGACGACACGGACGCGGCACGCCGGGCCGGCTTCGCGTTCGCCACCATCACCGGGACCGACCTCGCGGCCGCCGGCCTCGAGGGGGCGGCCCCCGGCGACGCGCCCGAGGGGCCTACCGACGATCCCGACGACGACGACGTGGGCCTCGATCCCGACGACGACTTCCCGTGGCCCGACGCCGACCTCGTGCGCGCGTTCTGGCGCGGGTCGGACGCGTCACTGCCGAGCGGGGTCGTCCTGCGCCGAGGTCACCCGAGCGCTCACGCCCTTCTCGCCGATCGCGATCTCAGTCAGCTCGAGCGATGCCTCGTGCGGGACGACCTCCTCTGGGGCGACCCGTCCGCGCGCCGGGCCGCCGTCGACGAGCCCGGTTTCCGACAGGCCATGGGAGGTTGAGATGCCCGTCACCGTAGGTGTGAACTTCCTGAGCGTCGTGCACAAGGCGTCGAACGGGGTCACGATCGCGTTTCCCGACGTCTGCAAGACGCCGACCCCCGCGGGTCCCGTTCCGATCCCGTACCCGAACATCGCGATGTCCAGCGACACGTCCAAGGGCACCAAGAAGGTCAAGGCGGACGGACAGCCGTTCTGCGTCAAGGACTCGAACTTCATGATGAGCACCGGGGACGAGGCGGGCTCCGCCGGTGGCGTCGCGTCCAGCAAGATCAAGGGCAAAGCCGAGTTCGTGAACTTCTCGTTCGACGTGAAGGCGGAGGGCAAGAACGTGTCTCGCGCGTTCGACCTGATGCTGCACAACGACAAGAACACGCCGCCGTTTCCGGTCTTGCAGCCGCCGATCATCGCCATTCTCGTGTCCAATCCGACCTGCATCGTCTGTTCGAAGCCGCTGTAGCGTTCGCCGCCGAAGGAACCTCCGATGATCGCGCCCGACATCACGACCGACACCGGCTTCGCCATCGCCCCGCTCTTCGTGGCGGACGAGGACGCGCGTCCGTGCTTCGTGCCGGTGCTCAAGGCGACGTACGACCTGTCGGGCGGTGCGCCGGTCCTCGCCGACGAGCAGGCGCCGGTCGACACGTCCGGGTCGTACTGGGGCGAGCCGGGCCAGTCCAGCGTCCGGATCGAGCCCGAGCACGCGCCGATCAAGCTGACGACCGACGTCGTGCTGATCGGGCACGCGGTCGCCCCCGGTGGGTCGGCGACCCACGTGGACGTCGGGCTTCGGGTGGGGCCGGTGCAACGGGTGGCGCGGGTGTTCGGGCCCCGGACCTGGTCCCGGGGGCGGTTTCGCACCGGCATCAGCGATCCCGAGCCGTTCGACCGGATCGCACTCACCTACGAGAACGCGTTCGGCGGCTGGGATCGCCGTCACGACGACGAGTCGAAGCACGACCGCGAGCCCCGCAACCCCATCGGACGGGGCTTCCTGGCCAAGGGATCCAAGGTCGAGGACGGCGAGCCGCTCCCCAGCGTGGAGGACCCGCGACAGCTCATCGGCAGCCCCGGCGATCGCCCGTCGCCGGTGGGCTTCGGCTTCGTCTACGGGGCCTGGGAGCCCAGAGCGAGCCTGGCCGGGACCTATGACGCCGCTTGGAATGACAGTCGCAAGCCACTGCTTCCAAAGGACTTCGACAGGCGATACTTCAATGCCGCGTTCCCGGACCTCGTGACCCCGTCGTTCCTGGAAGGGGGGGAGCCCGTGCGCGTCGTCGGCACGTCCACGCGCGGCGCGCTGGAGTTTCGCCTGCCCGCGCCGGGCCGGCCGGTGTGCCGCGTCGCGCGGCGGCGGGACCGCGACGCCGCCCTGACGCTGGTGCTGGACACCATCGTCTTGGACACCGACGCCGAGCGCTTGTACATGACCTGGCGGGGGCACCTGCCGCTCCGAGAGGGCCCGCTCGACGTGCAGTCGGGCGAGGTCGTGCTCGCCGGCGACCGAGCGCCCGTGGAGGCCCGATGACGATCACTCTGACATCGCTGGCCGTGACCGGCATCGGGGTGGCTTCGAGCCTCGGCGTCGGCCATCGCGGGGCCTGCGCCGCCGCCCGCGCCGGTCTCAGCCGCGCGGTGGAGCTGGGCATCGTGGTCCGGAGCGAGGTGGACGGGGACGACGACGTCGTCGTGGGGAGCCCCGTGGGCTCCTTCACGGTGGGGTTCACGAGGAACGCGCGCCTGGTGCGACTGGCCACGCTGGCGCTCGAGGATCTCGGAGCCGGCGGGCTGGCCGAGCGCGTGCGCGATCGTCGCGTCGGCCTGTGCGTGGTCCTGCCGCACGACTGGACCCCGGGCCCGGATCCCGACGAGGACGCCGACGAGGAGCCCCCGGTACCGGTCACCTACGACCCCGGCTGGATCGCCGAGCGGGTGACCGGGGCGCTGGCGTCTCGGCCGGTCGCGACGACCCCGATCCGGGACGGGCGGGTCGGCCTCGCGTCCGCGCTCGATCTGGCGCATCGCGAGATCGCGGCCTCGCGCTGGGACGCGGCGATCGTGGTTGCCTCGGACAGCCTCGTCGAGGAAGAGGTGGTCGAGCACCTCCATGCGAGGGGACGTCTCAAGTGTGCGGGGTTTCCCACCGGACTCCAGCCGGGAGAGGCCGCGGTCGCGCTTCTCCTGGAGGCCGAGGGCGCCCCGACGGAGATGGGTCGTGTCTCCGCGATCGCGCGCGGCGACGCCCCGTACGCGTTCGGAAGCGGCGACGTGCCCGATGGCCGCGCGTGTGCCGAGCTCGTCGAGATGCTCGCGGGGTCGCTGGGGTCGGGTCTCGGCCGGCCGCAGCTGTATCCCGACCTGAACGGCGAGATCGGGCGCGCCACCGAGTGGGGGTACCTCCTGTGCCACCTGGCCCATCGACATCCCTGGCTGGGAGACGCGCTTCATCTTCCGATCGCGTCCTTCGGAGACGCCGGCGTGGCGGCCGGCGCGCTGGCCGTGGCGACGTGCCTCCGCGAGCTGGATCGCGCTCCCCGGTCACCGGAGACGGGACTGATCATGCTGAACGACGACGAAGGACCGCGGGCGCTCGTTGCGGTCAGTCATACACGAAGGTAGGTTCCGCATGGGATGCACCAAGAAGAAGAAGAAGAAGAAGGGCTACTACCGGCGCGGTCAGAGCTACAAGACCAAGTGCAAGTCGGGCTGGCGCGGTGACGGCTGTCAGATTCACCACATACTGCCCTGCGCCTCGATGAACGCGCTCGAGAACGGAACCGCGTGCCCGGACATCACGCCGGACGAGCTCCAGATCCTGCAGAACGCGCTGTGGAACAGCGACTGGAGCATCAACGACAAGCACAATCTGATCGGAATGCCCACGAACGCGGTCCACAAGAAGAAGGACGGAAAGGGCACCCAGAGTCTCCCGTCGCACAACCTGGACCACTGGGGCGGCGGCAGCTACAACGATGACGTGACCGAGTGGCTCAACAAGAACATCATCGGGAAGTACCGTGCGAACGAGGACAAGCACGCCATCACGGTCACGAGCATCGAGGGGAACCTGAAGACCGGCAGCGACACGTACCGGCAGCGAATCATCGATTTCGGCAAGCGGGGCGACGGGTACACGGGAACCGCCGACTGCTTCGAGCACCGTCACGAGCAAGACGTGAAGCCGTACTGGTTCAAGCCGTTCTCGATGGCCGTGAAGCCGAGCCCGCGGAACCCGGGGATGCCCTCATCGGCGATGACGGGCATCTTCAAGAAGATCTGAGCCGTCGACAGTCATGGAGGATGGGCGATGTTTGTGGTGTGGCAGGTCGTGGTGGCGCGCGGAGACTGCACGGTGACCACGCTCCAGAACTTCCCCGAGGCCTTCGCGATCCGCGACGCGGTGTCGGTGGCCGATCGGTTCCCCGATGACGCGTTCTTCGCGATGAACCCACAGAACCCCAAGGACATCCGCCTGCCCGACCAGGTGCGCACCTACGAGGGGCTGGTGGTGGTGTCGTCGGCGATCCGGGACGTGGTTCTGGAGATCGGCGGTGACGTCGAGCTCTTGCCGGTGGCGATCCACGACCACCGCGGCCGGGTCGCCAGCTCGGACTACTGGATCGTCAACCCGCTCACCAGGATCGACTGTCTGGACGTGGCCAACAGCCGTCTGACCGTCAACGCGATCGACAACTCGTACTCGGGATGCGACTCCCTCGCGATCCTGCCCGATCGCGTTCCGGAGGACGCGACGTTCTTCCGTCCCTCGGTATTCCCGGAGCCGATCGTGTGCCGAAGGGACGTCGCCGACCGGATCGTGTCCGGGGGTTTCTCGGGCATCGACTTCGTGGGAGCTCGGGAATGCATCATCTGACCGACGACCGGCCCGGGGCGACGCGATGCCGCTGAGCGCGCTCGAGGTCCGCGAGGCGGTCGAGGACGGGCTGGCCGTGCTGGCGGCCGGTCATCCGATCACCGACACGTGGTCCGACGTCCTGGAGCTGGAGTCGGCGTTCGCGGCGCTCGGCATCACCGTGCTGCTGGAGGATCTCGACGTCGCCCGCTTCCGGCGACACCTCTGTCAGGCGGCGCAGGCCCGATGCTTCTTTCTCGAGCGCGCGAACCGGGCGCCGGAGACGATTCTCGGCGAGGCGATCAGCCGGAGCGAGGCGGTCCTGGCCGCCCTGGCCGCCGGGAGCTGGACGCTGGCCCGGCGGATCGAGTCGCTGTCCCGGGCTGACTGGTTCCCGGACGCCGAGTACGAGGAGGACTTCGCGTTCACCGCGGCGGTGCACGCGCTCGTGGAAGCGCATGGCCGGGTGGACGCGGCCGTCCTGACCCCGGTCCTCGAGCGGATCGCGGCGGCCGTGGACGGAGCGGAGTATGCCCGGCTGGCCGTCCTGGAGAGCCTCGTGTCCGGCGATCCCGGTGCGTTCGAACGGGCCCTCGAAGATCGCATCGAAGAGCGTCGTGCGACGTTCGACATCGCGTATCCTGAGGGCCGCAGCCGGATCTTCGACGCACACCGTTGCGTGTTCGTCGAGGGACTTGCGCTCATCGAGCTGGCAAGGGTGCGCGGATACGATCTCGAGCCCGAGCACGCGTTGTGTCCCTCGATGGGGCGCGCCTCCGGCGAGCCCGAGCCACCGGAAGACCTGTTCGAGGATCTCGCCAGACAGTTCGGCGTCTAGCCTCAACCCGAGGACCTCCATGAACGGCGGCAGCTGGATTCAGATCGGCGGTCACGACCGCCTGGCGCACACGGCTCCGGCGGCGCGGGAGCGGACCGAGCGCTCGCGCTTCCGCGTGCTCGTGATCGGCGAGTTCGGGGGGGAGTCCAAAGACGCCGGCGCGCTCGGCGAGCGCCGCCCCGTGCGCGTGGATCGCGACACGCTCGACGAGTGCTTCGCCCGCATCGCACCGAGCGTCGTGGTCCCCGCGTCGGCCTCGGGGGAGTCGACGTCACTCGCGCTCTCGGACCTGGACGACCTCGAGCCCGATGCATGGGTGGAGACGCTACCGCTCACGCGCGACCTTCTGGATCTGCGCCGCCGGGTCGGGTCCACCTCGGGGCCGGTGTCGTCGGCCGCGCTCGACGAGGCACGGGCGCTCCTGGGTCGGCGAGCTCCCGAGCCGCCGCGTTCGGGCGAAGCGGAGGGCTCCACCGGCGCCGCTCCGGTCACCGAGTCCTCCACCGGCGACGCCGGTGGAGAGTCGCTTCTGGACCAGGCCGTGCGCGCCACCGACGTCGACGCGGGCCGACCGGACGATCTCCTCCGACGGCTCGTGCGCGAGGTGACCGCGCCGTACGACACCGATGCGCCCGCGGCCGACGAGGCCGACATCCGCGCGGCACTCGACCGGCTGATCGGCGAGGCGCTGGGGGCCGTCCTGCATCGGCCCGAGGTCCGGACGCTGGAGTCGAGCTGGCGGGCGCTCCGCTGGCTCGTGCTGGGCCTCGAGTCCGATCGCGACGTCGAGGTGCGCATGGTGGACGCGCGTGCCGAGGAGCTGCGCCGCGACGCGACGGACGCGGAGTCGCTGGAGACCATGGAATCCTATCGCGCGTGGCTGGACCCGGCCTCCGGCGGCGCCGACCCGTTCACGCTCCTCGTGACCACGTTCGAGCTCGGCCCGTCGGCGGAGGACGCGACGCTCGCGTTCGTCGTGGCCAGCCTCGCCCGATCGATCGGGGCGCTCGCGCTGGCCACGTGTACGCCCGGCTTCTTCGGCGCCGAGACCGCGCCCGGGCTGGCCTCACCCGACGAGTGGACCGCCTCTCCCAGGGATCCCGCGTGGGATGCTCTCCGGTCGCATCCGGTGTCGGCCCATCTCGCACTGGTTGCGCCGCGCATTCTCTGGCGCGTGCCGTTCGGATCGGCGACACGCCCCGTCGAGGCATTCCCGTTCGAGGAGCTCGCCGAGGGAGCGGGCCTGGATCGGCTTCTCTGGGGGGCGTCGGCGTTTCTGCCGGCGCTCGTGATGGCGAACGCGCACGCCACCGGGGTCTCCGGCGCCGCATCCCGGCGCGCGACGCTCACGGGGCTTCCGTACTTCGTGCACACGTCCCCCGACGGGGAGCGCGAGGCCGTGCCCGTGACCGAGGTGGCGCTGCCGGTCTTCGCCGCGCGCCGGATGGAGGAGTCCGGCGTCACCCCGATCCTGATCGTACGCAACACCGATGGGGTCGAGATCGGTCCGATCCGGTCGTTCTCGAAGAGCGGCGAGCTGGCAGCGGGGCTCTCGTGAGCGGCACCGACGATCGCACGCCCGCCGGATTCCGCGGCGTCTCCCGCGCGCTGTTTCCGGGAACGGTGGTGTTCGATCGGTACCGGCTGGTGCGCCCGCTGGGCCGCGGCGGCTTCAGCATCGTCTGGCTCGCACACGACCTCCAGCTCGAGATGGACATCGCGCTGAAGTTCCTGTCGGACGACATCGTCGCCAACCCCGAGGCGCTCTTCGATCTGAAGCGCGAGACGAAGATGTGCCTGTCGCTGACCCATGCGAACATCGTGCGCATCCATGGCTTCTTCGAGTCGCCAGACCTGGCCGCCATCGCGATGGAGTACGTGGACGGCGGGACGATGTCGTCGTTGAAGATTCGCCAGCCCTCACGGTGCTTCGAGCCCGAGGTCCTCAGCCCGTATCTGCCGCCGGTCGCGAGCGCACTCACCTACGCGCACGAACGGGTGCGGGTGGTGCATCGCGATCTGAAGCCGGGGAACCTGATGGTGGACCGGCGCGGAGACATCCGGATCGCCGACTTCGGAATCTCGCGGAGCATCAGCGACACCCAGACCCGGCTCTCGCGGCAGGCCTCCAGCTCGGGAACGCCCGCGTACATGGGGCCGCAGCAGATGATGGGACAGCCGGCCAGCGTGCTCGACGACGTCTACTCGCTCGGCGCCACGCTCTTCGATCTGGTGGCGGGGAAGCCCCCGTTCTACACCGGTGCGGTCTCCGAGCAGGTGCTGAACGTGCCGCCACCGACCCTGGCAGCGCGGCGCCGTGAGCTGGGGCTCGAGGGTGCGCCCATCCCGCCGGCCTGGGAGGAGACGGTCGCCGCCTGCCTGGCCAAGAAGCCCCAGGATCGACCGTCCTCGATCAACGCGGTCCTCATGGGGCTCGGGCTGGTACCGGCCGACCCGGACCTCGCGAGTGCACCGCCGGCGGACGCGACACGACTGGTCTCCACGCCGCGCCCCAGAACCCCGAGTGCCGACGTCCCGCCCGCCGAGGAGGACGCCACGCAGACCGGCTCGGGCCCGTCGGCGTCGGGGCGGGTCGACGCGGCGGGAGCGACCGCGCCGACCGACGTGCCGGGGTCGGCCGACCCCACAGACGATCCCGCGAGCGCCGACCCCGGAGTCGTCACGGGGGAGGAGGACGCCGCCCCGACCGGCTCGCGACCGGCCCCGCCGGCCGCCTCACGGCCGGACGAGGCACCGGCCGCATCCTCGAGCACCGCTCCACCACCGGCGGCCTCGACGCGCCCGCGCTCCACCGGCGTCGGGGTCTCCGGGACGCGGGGAGGCCGTCCGCGCTGGCTGATACCCGTCGTACTGATCGTGGTCGTGGTCGGTGCGCTGGCCACCGCGGTCGCCCTTCGAGGGGGTGGCGACGCCCCGACGGCACGGGATGACGGGACGGACCCCGGCTCGGTGGCGAGCGGCGTGACCGGGGGCGGAGAGGCCCCATCCGGCTCGGAGCTCGCGTCGACCGAAACGGACGGAAACGCGGGCGTGGACGGTTCCGGCTTGACGCCCGAGGACACCGCGGAGCTCGATCGGCTTCTGAGAGCGGGCGCGTGGTGGGATGCGCGCAATCGACTCCAGGCGCTGGCCGGCGAGGCTCGAGATCCCGATCAGGTCGCACAGTGGGAGCGGCGCGTCGACGAGGCGCGCGAGTCGGACCTGACCGACCGGCGGCGCGCCATCGAGTCGGCGATCGCCGCGGGCAACCTGGACGACGCCATGGCGGACATCGCCGACGCCGAGCGGATCGTCCAGCCCGGAGACCTGCCGCTCGCGACGTGGCGCTCCCGGGTGGACTCGACGCGCACCGCGGACGCGGCCCGGCGTCGCCTCGAGGACGGCATACCCGGTCTCCTGGCCGCTCGCGAGTGGGAATCCGCCGAGCGTGACATCGATCGATACGTCGGCTCCGGAGGAGACGTCGCGCGCGCGGAGACCTGGCGACGCGCGATCCGCACCGGACGCGAAGCCGACCGCCGCGCCGAGGAGGCCGCGGCGAAGGCCGAGCGGGAGCGTGACTCGCTCCTGGCACACGAGGCCGCACCCCCGGGGCCTCCGCCGCCCGATGCGCAGGTCGTCGACGAGCCGTCGCCGACCGAACGGATCGAGGCGCTCTTGTCGGCGTACGAGCGTGCCAAGGAGACGCTCGACGTCGAGAGCTTCGTCGCGCTGTGGCGAGCGCCACCGGCGTCGCTCGCCGATCAGCTGCGCCGGGCCTACCGGGAGTATCGCAGCCAGCGCGTGGAGCTGAACGTGAAGTCGATCGCCGTGGCGGCGGACGGTCAAAGTGCCCGGGTGCGATTCCACGAGGTGGACGACATCTCGCTGGCCGCCGGCTCGGTCGATCCCGTCTCGCGCGATCTCGAGATGCACGTCGTCTTGACCCCCGAGGGCGACTGGAAGATTTCGTCGATCGAGTAGCACCGTAACCCGTCTCGAAAGAGGAGCCCGACCCAACATGACGTTCACTCGCCCATTCGTCAGCGGCGTGCTCGGATGCGTCGCCGGTCTCGCTGCGACCGGGATCGCAACCAGTGCGTCCGCGCAGAGCCTCAACCTGCGCGACCTGATGACCGACCTCCTGCGCGCGGGGATCACGCTCGCTCCGCCGGAGGCCGGCCAGGATCACTCCGCGCACTTCAACGGCGAGAGCACGCGGCAGTTCACGGCGATCCGCGAGCTGCAGAACGAGATCGCCCGGCAGATCTCGTCGTTTCCGGTCAGCTCGTCGGCCGGCGGGTTCGCCTATCGGCTCGATCCGGTGGCGGGCGTCCTGACGCGGCCGACCCGGAGCTTCGGACCGGTCTACAGCGAGCGGCCGTACACCGTGGGCGAGGGCAAGTACAACGTCGGACTCAGCTACAGCCGCTTCACGTTCGATCGCTTCGACGGACTGAGCCTGCGCGACGGAGACATGCAGCTTCTGTTCACGCACGAGGACGTGAACGGGGACGGCTCGCCGCTCGAGTCGCCGGTGGAGGGCGACGTGGTCGCCGCCCGCATGTACGTCGACATCGACACCGAGGTGACCACGTTCGTGGCCAACTACGGCGTCAACGACCGACTCGACGTCGGAATCGCCATTCCGCTGATCGACGTGAGCCTCCAGGTGCTGGTCGATGCCGAGGTCGTCCGGCTCTCGACCGCCGATCAGCCGGAGATCCACCAGTTCCCGAACGGGACGGGCGAGGCGGTGTTCTCGACGACCGGCAGCGCGTCGGGTGTCGGCGACGTTCTCCTGCGCTCGAAGTACGTGCTGCCGAACACCCGGGGACTTCTCTGGGCCTTCACCGGCGACGTGCGTCTGCCGACCGGGGAGGAGCGCAATCTGCTCGGCCTCGGCGAGTACCAGGTGAAGGCCACGGTTCTCGCGTCGCTCGACGACGCCGTGTTCGCCCCGCACGGGTCGCTCGGCTACACGCTGTCGGGGGGGAGCGTGTCGGACGAGCTCCTGTACTCGGCCGGGGTCGACTGGGCGGTCGATCCCAAGCTCACGCTGGCGGCGGACGTGCTGGGCCGGTCGTTCACCGAGCTCGACGAGGTCACGGTCGGGACGTCGCTCTGGGAGTACAACTCGGCGCTCACCGGCCCGCCGGTCATCGAGACGACCGAGGTCACGTCCATGAGCGTCGCGTCCGGCGAGCGCCGGAACACCGCGTCCCTCGCGGTGGGATTCAAGCTCAACGTACACAGTAACTTCCTCGTGACGGCGAACGGGCTGGTGCCGCTCGTCGAGACGGGCCTTCGAGACGACTTCGCGTCGCTCATCGGTCTCGACTACAGCTTCTAGGCGGTCACGGCGATGACATGGCGACGACAGAGCCCGGGCCCTCTGATCGGTGGCCCGGGGCGCTCGGCCCTGGTGGCGGTCGCGCTCGTGACGGCCGCGCTGGGGTGCGAGAACGGTGTGCGCATCCAGCGGGGTGACGGGACCGACGGAACCCCGCTCTGCTCGGTGGGCGTCTCGCGTCTCGACTTCGGGACGGTCACGCTGGACGAAACCGAGACGCGCTCGTTCGCGCTCCGGAACCTCGGCGACGGCGATCTGGCCATGCGGGTGGTGCTCGAGGACTCCACCGGCACGTTCGCGCTGACGCGCGGGGGCGGAACGTACCTTCTCGGACCCGGGCAGCTGCGCCGGGTGGAGCTCGAGTTCCGGCCCTCCGATCAGACCGAGTACGGGGCGACGCTGGACCTGGGGCTGAGCTGTGACGACGTGGAGCTGGTCGGCGTCGGCGACTTCGCACCGGCGTGCTCGGTCACGCCGACCACGGTCGCGCTGGGCACGATCCCGGTGGGACGGGTGACCGAGCTCACGGTCACCCTGGGAAGCACCGGCGGCGGGTTCGTTTCGGGATCGGTGACCGAGTCCTGTGACGCGGTCGCGGTGCTCTCGGGCGGCGCCTATTCGGTGCCCAGCGGCGAGACCCACGAGGTGCGCGTCGGCGTGGGGCCGTCCGCCGCCGGCGTGATCTCCTGCGAGCTGGACTTCGCCGCCGGCTGCGCGACGACGACCGTCACCGCGACCGCCGCCGCCGTGGCGGGCTGCGTGGTGTCGGATCCGATCGTCGAGTTCGACGACGTTCTGGCCGGAAGCGGTGCCGGCGACGAGCGGACGCTGACGATCGAGAACACCGGGTCCACGACCTTCTCCGGGTCGATCTCGCTGGACTGCGTCGGGGGACCGTTCTCGCTCGTGGCCGGTGCGGGCGCGTTCACGCTGGGTCCGACCCAGTCGCACCCGGTCACCGTCCGCTTCGCGCCGACCGCGGCCGACTGCGGGAACCAGTCGTGTCGAATCCTGACCGGCGTCGTCGCCTGCCCGGAGATCCCGATGACGGGCCTCGGACGAGTGACGTTCACCGAGCAGATCACGAGCATCTTCGCGGATCGCGGCTGCTTCACCTGTCATGGGGCGGGAGCGCCCACGCGAAACTGGACCGACTACGACCAGGTGCGGGAAAAGCTGAACTTCGCCAATCCGCCGGACAGCCGGATGCTGCTCCGTGCCGCCGAAGAGAGTCACACCGGCGGTCGCGACGAGTGCTTCGCGCCCGGCGGCGACTGCCAGCGGACGTTCGTGTGCTGGATCCAGGACGACGCGCCCCGGAACTGATCGGGTCGGTCCTCTGCCGGGTCACGGTCCGGCGCGGGCCGTCCTGGGCCACGTGGGGTCGAGAACGGTCAGCGGGTTCGGGGCTCGGCCCGGCGCGGCAGCTCCAGTCGCTGGCCGGCGAAGATCTCGTGGGGGTTCGAGAGCGCGTTCAGGCGCAGGAGATCGCTCACGGTGATCGAGTACGCCGCGGCGATGCCCGAGAGCGTGTCGCCGCGCTGGATCCGGTGGTACGTGGGAAGCCGCTGCATGTCGTAGCAGGCCGCGGCCGGCAGGCCGGCCACGAGCGAGTCGGCGTCCGAGGGGGCGCATCCCGGCACGTGGACCACGAAGCCCTCGGGGATCCAGCGCTCCCCGGCCCAGACGTTGGCCGACAACGACGGATTCGCGGCCCGGAGCGCCTCCAGCGGCACGCCGGCGTGCTCGGCGAGGGCCTCCGCCTCGACGTAGGCCGGCATGCGGATCCCGGCGCTCACCAGGGCCACGGCGGGGGCCGCGTCGGGGTAGAATCGCTCCGGCTGGGACATGACCTCGACCACGGCCAGGAACGACGCGTAGAAGTTCCGCGTCGCGAAGCCCATCGGAGACGCGTCGTACTCGTCGAGCACGGTGGCGAGGTCGTGGCCGTGTCGCTCGACGGCCCGGCGCATGCCGTTGACGCCGTAGTTGTAGGCCGTGAGCGCGAGCGGCCAGGTCCCGAGGATCTCGTAGGCGGACACGAGATACCGGGCGGCGGCCCGGGTCGACACGATCGGATCGAGCCGCTCGTCGACGACGTCGTCGATCCGCAGGTACTGCCGGCCCGTCGCCCGGGTGAACTGCCAGAGCCCGCGCGCTCCGGCTCGACTTCCCGCCAGCGGGTCGAAGCCGGACTCGAGGTGGGGCAGCAGCACGATCTGGTCGGGAATCCTGAATTCCGCGAACACCTCGCGAATGTGATCGATGTAGAGCGCCGATCGCGAGTGGCTGGCCGCGAAGACCTCCCGGAGGCCCTGCTGGAGCCGGACGTTCTCGCTCCAGGCGTCGAGCGCGTCAGCATCCAGGGGCGCTGCCGGGGAACGCTCCGCCAGACGGACGGGGAGACCGGCGCGAAGGCTGTCGGCGGCGGCCCGGCACCAGAGCCGAAAGTCGCGGGCCCGGTCGTCGATCCAGCGCCTGGCCCGCGGAGAGCGCGGCTCCAGCGCGTCGGGAATCTGGACGACGGTGAGGATCCGCTCCGGATGGGCGCGATCGTGGACCAGGACGTCGCGCACGGTGTAAGACGTCAGCACGTCGCGCCAGAAGGCGACCCGGGGCGCGAGCGCCTCGGGGACGGGTAGAGCCTCTCGCTCGACCCACTCCGGCGGCTCGGAGGCCGGCGCGGCCGACACGAGCGCGGCGGCGGCGACCGCGATCGCGACGTGACGCACGAGGGGCGGAGCCGCCCGCCCGAGATTGAACTCCCGTCGAGGCCGGGGTATGCTCACTCGCTTCGTTTTCTCCGTTCCCGCAGGGGAGGTGTTCATGATCACGGTGACACGCCGGATGACGTTCTCGGCCGCGCATCGCCTCTTCAATCCCGAGTTCAGCGACGCCGAGAACGAGCGCGTGTTCGGCCTGTGCAACAATCCGGCCGGCCACGGGCACAACTACACGCTCGAGGTGACCGTGGCGGGGGAGCCCGATCCGAAGACCGGCATGGTCATCAACCTGTCCGATCTGAAGGCGATCCTGCAGACCGAGGTCATTTCTAAGGTCGACCACAAGAACCTCAACGTTGACGTCGAATTCATGCAGGGCTGCGTTCCGACGGCCGAGATGCTCGCGATCCGGATCTGGGACCAGCTGACCGGGAAGCTCCCCTCGGTCGAGCTCCGGGAAGTGACGGTCTACGAGTCCCCTAACAACGTCGCCTCGCGCACGGCATGACGGGGCGTCACGTGGACGATCGCACCCCCCGCGAGACGCGAATCGCGGAGCTGACCGCCGAGCTGCTCGAGTGCCTCGGCGAGGATCCCGCCCGGGAGGGGCTCCGGGCCACCCCGACGCGGGTTGCCCGTGCATGGCGCGATCTCACAAAAGGTTACGATCAGAACCTCGAGGATGTCGTGAACGGAGCCCTGTTCGAGGCCGTGGGCTCGGAGATGGTCATCGTGCGCGACATCGAGGTCATGAGCCTCTGCGAGCACCACCTCCTGCCGTTCTACGGC
Organism: Candidatus Eiseniibacteriota bacterium; assembly: GCA_965224245.1. Taxonomy (GTDB): domain Bacteria; phylum Eisenbacteria; class RBG-16-71-46; order CAZAMP01; family CAZAMP01; genus CBDCYW01. The sequence continues at coordinate 1,586,698 of OZ245046.1, forward strand.
CGGGCGCACATCGCGTACCTTCCGAAGGAGCGCGTCATCGGGCTGTCCAAGACCGCCCGCGTCCTCGACATGTACGCGCGGCGGCTTCAGGTGCAGGAGCGACTGACGACCCAGACGGCCGACGCGCTGGACCGCGTGCTCGAACCGCACGGGGTCGCGGTCGTGATCGAGGCTCGCCACATGTGCATGATGATGCGGGGCGTCGAGAAGGCCCACTCGCTGACGACCACGTCGTCGCTCGTCGGGAAGTTCAAGGACGACCCGGCCACGCGTGCCGAGTTCCTGTCGCTGATCTCGAATCGCGTGTCGTCCTGAGCGGTCGGCACGAGAGGAGTTTGCGGACGTGAGCGCAACCCTGACCGCGGCGACCGCCGTGGTGACCGGCGCCAGCTCGGGCATCGGCCGCGCGTTCTGCTTGGCGCTGGCCCGGGCCGGGGTCCGCCTGATCCTGGTCGGCCGCGACGTGGCTCGTCTGGACGCGGTCCGGGACGAGACGTCGCGGATCGACACGTCGTCGGGGGCCACGATCCTCGCCTGCGACCTGACCGACAAGGTGGCGGTCGAACGCCTGACCGCGTCGCTCGGTCCGGTGGACGTGCTCGTGAACGCCGCCGGGACGATGGCGGCCGCCGGCGTGCACGAGCTCGATCTCACCCGCTTCGACGCCGTCCTCGACACGAACCTGCGCGGCGCCTTCCTGATGTCCAGAGCCGTACTTCCCGGCATGCGCGAGCGGCGCCGCGGCATCATCGTGAACGTGCTCAGCATCGCGGTTCGGCGGAGCTTTCCGGGCATGGGAGCGTACGCGGCGTCGAAGGCGGGGCTGGCCGCGCTCAGCGGCGTCATCCGAGAGGAGAACCGCGGGTACGGCATCCGCGTTCTCGACGTCGTTCCCGGCGCCACCCGAACCCCGATGTGGGACGACTTCTGGCCCGACGCGCCGCGCGAGCGCATGATGGCCGCCGAGGAGGTCGCCGACGCGGCGGTGGCCATGCTCTCGTTCGACGGAGACGCGATGGTCGAGGAGCTGGTCGTCCGGCCTCAGGAAGGTGATCTGTAGCCGTGAGCCGCGGGACCGGCCGGCTGCGCGTGACCACCGTCGTCGGCGCGCGTCCGCAGTTCGTGAAGCTGGCGCCGGTGTCCCGAGCGCTCAGGAAGGTGGCCGACGAGCGGATCGTCCACACCGGCCAGCACTACGACGCCGACATGAGCCGCCGCTTCTTCGACGAGCTCGAGATCCCCGAGCCCGACGCCCACCTCGGGGTGGGATCGGGCACCCACGCCGAGCAGCTGGGACGGACCATGACCGCGCTCGAGGCGGATCTCCGCGCGCGTCCGCCGGACGCGGTGCTCGTGTTCGGCGACACGAACTCCACGCTGGGGGCCGCGATCGCGGTCGCGAAGGCCGGCATCCCGCTCGCGCACGTCGAGGCGGGAGTGCGTGGCTACGATCCGCGCGAGCCCGAGGAGATCAACCGCGTCCTGACCGATCGGCTGGCCACGTGGCTCTTCGTCCCGACCCGGTCCGCGGTCGAGAACCTCGCCCGCGAAGGGATCGAGGCCGGTGTCCACGACGTGGGCGACGTCATGGTGGACGTGCTCCTCGAGACCCGATCCCGGGTCGCCGGCCGGGCCGACCGGGCGCTCGCCCCGCATGGGCTGGAGGGTGCAGCGTTCATCCTGGCCACGTTCCACCGCCCGTTCAACGTCGACGATCCCGGATCGTTGGAGGCGATCGGGGAGGCGCTGGGCCGGCTCGACCATCCGGTCGTGTGGCCGGTTCATCCACGGGCGCGGGCACGGCTCGAGGCGTTCGCGCTCTGGGACGCGCTCGCCGCTCACCCGCGCGTCCATCTCGTCGATCCCGCCGGGTACCCGGACATGGTGGCGCTGACGGACCGCGCGTCGCTGGTCGTGACCGACTCCGGTGGGCTCCAGAAGGAGGCGTTCGTCCTCGGCGTGCCCTGCGTGACCGTCTCGGCCCAGACCGCGTGGGTGGAGACGGTGGACACCGGGTGGAACAGGCTGGTTGCCGCCGAGACGACGGCGATCGTGACGGCCGCGCACGACCACCAGGGTGGGAGCTCCCACCCCGACTGCTACGGCACCGGCGACGCCGCACCCGAGATCGCCCGCATCCTCGCCGAGAGCGCCGGACGCCGCCCGTCATGACGACGCCACTTCGGATCGACCGCGTGCGACTGCACCACCTCGAGATTCCACTGCGGGCGCCGTTTCGTACCAGCGCCGGCGAGTGGACGCACAAGCGTGCGGTCATCGTCGAGCTCTCGGCCGGCGGACTGACCGGATACGGGGAGCTGGTCGCGCCGGAAGCGCCGTTCTACACATACGAGACCCAGGAGATCTCGGCCGACGTGATCCGGCGCTACCTCGCCCCGGCGCTGATGGACACGAAGATCGGCGAGCCGGCCGACGTCTCGCGGGCGTGTTCCCGCGTCTCCGGGTACCCGATGGCCAAGGCCGCGCTGGAGACCGCCGTCTGGGATCTCGTGGGCAGACGCGACGGGCGATCGCTGGCCGAAATGATCGGGGGCACGCGCGATCGGGTGGCGGGCGGGGTCGCGCTGGGCATCGAGCCCGACCTCGACGCCAGCCTCCGGCGCCTGGCCCCGTTCGTCGAGGCGGGGTACCGGCGGGTGAAGCTGAAGGTGAAGCCCGGCTGGGACGAGACGCTCGTGACCGCTGTGGCGGAGGCGTTTCCCGATCTCGTGATCACCGTGGACGGCAACGGCGCGTACCGGCGCGAGCACGCCGATCGCCTGGTGGCCCTGTCCGAGGGTGCGGCATCGATGATCGAGCAGCCGTACCCGGCGGACGATCTCGTCGGCCACGCCGAGCTGGCCGCGAGAGCGAGCGGGCTCGTGGCGCTGGACGAGTCCCTGACCAGCGCGGCGGTGGGCGAGAGCGCCGCCCGTCTGAGCGAGCGACTCATGTTCAACGTGAAGGTGGGTCGCGTGGGCGGGCTCGACGAGGCCCTCCGCATCTACCGGCGCGCGCACGCCGACGGACGGCCCCTCTGGGTGGGAGGCATGTTCGAGACGTGCATCGGCCGCCTGGTCAACCTCGCGCTCGGCAGCCTGGCCGGATTCACCCGGGGTGGGGACGTCTCGGGGAGCGATCGGTACCATGACGCGGATCTCGTGGATCCGCCCATTCGCCTCGAGCCCGACGGTCGGCTGAGGGTTCCCCGGGGGCCCGGTATCGGTGCTACAGTACGGGCCGACGAGATTCGACGGTTCACGATCCGCGACGAGGTTCTCGAGCCGTGAGCGGTGGGGACGGCGCGCCGGCCGGCGGTCGCCACGAGCCGACGCCGCGTTCGGGCGGTGGGGTGGTGAAGGTGACGGGGACATGATTCGAGTCGAGAGCCTGACGAAACGCTTCGGCCACGTGGTCGCCGTCGACGATCTCAGCTTCGAGGTCAGTCGCGGCGAGGTGGTCGGCTTCCTCGGACCCAACGGGGCCGGGAAGACGACGACGATGCGGATCCTCACCGGGTTCGTTCCCGCGACGTCGGGGAAGGTCTCGGTGGCCGGGTACGACATCCTCGACGAGCCGCTCGCCTGCAAGCGGCACATCGGCTATCTCCCCGAGAGCGTCCCCGTCTATCCCGACATGGACGTCGCACGATACCTCCACTTCGTCTGCGATCTGAAGGCGATCCCGCGCGCGCGACAGACCGACGAGGTCGAGCGGGCGATGGCGCTGACCGACATCACCGATCGTCGCTCGCGCATCATCGGTCACCTGTCGAAGGGCCTCCGAAAGCGCGTGGGAATCGCCCAGGCGCTCCTCGGCGACGCGGATCTTCTCATCCTCGACGAGCCCACCGAGGGGCTGGATCCGAACCAGGTGCTCAGCATCCGCGAGCTCGTGGCCTCGCTGTCCCGAGAGCGCACCGTGATCCTGTCCACGCACGTCCTGACCGAGGTCGAGCAGACCTGTAGCCGCGTCCTGATCATCGACCGCGGGCGCCTGATCGCGTCGGACTCGGTCGAGCATCTCCGCGCCGACGCGCGCGGTGACGGTGTGGGGCTGACGCTCCGGATCGCGGGCGCGCGCTCGGTCCTCGACGAGGCGGTGGCCCGGGTGCCGGGCTCGACGCTCTTCGAGTGCCGTCGCGACGACGCGGACGACGACACGGTCCTCCGGGCGAGGCTCCGGGTTCCCACCGCCGGGGACGCCGCGGAGGTCGCGCGGGCCGTGGTCGCGTCGGGGGCGGGACTGCTCGAGATGACCCGGGAGCGCCAGTCGCTCGAGGACGTGTTCGTGCGTCTGACGTCGGCCACCGGTGGGCGCCGGCCCGAGATCGCCGAGACGGACCCCGGCGGGGAAGGAGCGGCGCCGTGACCGCCACCTTCGCCATCTTCAAGCGCGAGCTCCGGGCGTACTTCGCCTCGCCGATCGCCTACGCGGTGCTCGCGTTCTTCCTGCTCTTGACCGGCATCTACTTCGACAGCCTGGTCGGGCTGACGATCCGGCGCGAGTTCGAGGCCGTCGCGGCCGCACAGATGGGACGCCAGGCGCCGCCGGTGAACGTGAACCAGCTGGTCGTGCGCGAGTACTTCGGCTTCATCGGCTTCTTCCTGCCGCTGCTCCTGGCGCCGGCCCTGACGATGCGGCTGTTCTCGGAGGAGAAGAAGCAGGGGACGATCGAGCTTCTCCTGACCACGCCGATCACCGATCTCCAGATCGTTCTCGGCAAGTACCTGGCCGCGTTCGGCATGTACGCGATCATGTTGCTCGCCACGTTCCTGCACGTGATGTTCCTGTACATCTGGGGAGAGCCCGACACCGGGCCGATCCTGGCCGGATACCTGGGGCTGTTCCTCCTGGGCGGTGCCTACATGGCGCTGGGGATGTTCATCTCGTCGCTGACCGAGAACCAGATCGTCGCCGCGGTCACCACGCTGTCGGTGAGTCTGATCCTGTACATGATCAACGGGTCGACGCAGCTCGTGGGGGAGACGGCCGGGGCGGTGCTCGACTACCTCTCGGCCGCGAAGCACCTGGGCGCGTTCCAGAAGGGCGTCGTCGACTCGCGTGATGCCGTGTACTTCGCGAGCTTCGTGGTGCTCGGCGTGTTCCTGACGTTGCGCTCGGTCGAGTCCATGCGGTGGAGGGGCTGACGATGGGAGGCGGCCAGATCCGGATCGTGTCGGCGCTGGGGGCGCTTCTGTTCGTGGTCGGGCTCCTGGTGACGTCGGTCCAGGGGACCGGCTTCACGACGGTCACCAAGATCGTCACCCTGTCGGGGCTCGGTCTGCTCCTCGTGTCGGGGATCCTGGCCATCAGCTCGATCGTGGCCATGCTGCGCACGCGACAGGGACGCTACGGCGTGAACGTGCTGACGGGGACCCTGGCGCTGCTCGGCATCCTCGTCATCGTGAACTTCCTCGGGACCCGCTACTTCAAGCGTGCCGACGTGACCTCGAGCGCCCAGTTCAGCCTCGCGTCGCAGACCGAGCGCATCCTGGCCCGGGTCGATCGAGACGTGACGCTCTACAACCTCGTGCCGTCCGAGCAATCGGGGGTGATGGTCTACGTCGAGGACCTCGTGACCGAGTACGACGTCGCCTCGACCAGAGTCCGCGTCAAGCGGGTCGACCCGTCGCGCGATCCGGGCGCGGTGGAGCGCCTGGGCGTTCGTCGCAACCAGTGGCTGGTCGTGGAGTGCGGCGAGCGGATGGAGCGTCTCGCCTACGACGACATCACCGAGGAGTCCATCACCAACGCGATCCTGCGCGCGCTGGACCCCGATCGCAAGACGCTCTACGTGCTCACCGGCCACGGCGAGCGATCGATCACCGACGAGGAGAGCGCCGGGTACGCGCAGGCGGCGGCGCAGCTCACCGAGCAGAACTTCGCGCTCGCGACGTTGCGTCTGACCGAGGTGGCCGGCATTCCGGAGGACGCGACCGTGCTCCTGATGCTCTCGCCCCAGACGCCGTACTTCCCCGAAGAGGTCGCGATGCTCGCGGACTATCTGGATCGGGGCCGAAACCTCCTCGTGTGCGTGGATCCGGTCGCCTCGGACGGTCGCGCGGTGGATCTGGGTCTCGACGAGCTCCTGGCCACGTACGGGGTCCGGCTGGGGACGGGCGCGGTGTACGACGACACGCCGTTCGCCCGGCAGCGGGGCGTCGGCTACTACAAGCCCGTCGCGGTCTCGCCCAACACCGACTCCCCGATCACCGAGGGATTCTCGACGCTGTTCACCGTGTTTCCGACGGTTCGTCCCGTCTGGCGAGAAGGCGGCCTCGGGGACGCGGTCGTCCTCGCCCACACGGCCAAGGGCACGTGGGAAGAGCGCGACTACCTCGTGGCCGAGGGCCCGCCCGTGTTCGACGAGGCGCGCGACCGCCACGGCCCCGTCCCGGTGGCGTACGCGATCGAGGCGGCCGCCCGCACGCGCGCGCCGCTGGATCCCCTCTCGGATCCCGATGCGAAGCTCGTCGTCCCCGATACGCGCCTGGTCGTGATCGGCGACAGCGACTTCGCCGCCAACGCGAACATCGCGATCACCCAGGTCGCCAACCGCGACCTCTTCCTGAACACGATCGCCTGGCTCGCCGAGGAGGACGACATCATCGCCGTGCGCCCACGCAGCGTCAAGGAACGGCGGCTGCGGCTGACCGCGGTCACGCGAAACGTCATCCGGATGACCTCGCTGGTGGGGCTGCCGGTGGGGGTCGTCATCGCGGGCGTGCTCGTCTGGATCGGCCGGCGGAAGCGAGACGTCTGATGCGGGGACGAAGCGCGCTCCTGTTGTGTGTCGTGCTGGCGGCGCTGGTGGTGTATGTGCTGCGATTCGAGCGCGGCAAGCCCTCCGACGCCGAGGAGGCGGCCCGCTCGCTCGAGCTCTTCCGACTCACGCCCGCGTTCATCACCCAGATCGCCATCGCGGCCGGCCCCGACTCGGTCCTGTTGCGACGAACCGACGAGGGGCAGTGGATGATGCTCCGGCCGGTCTCCGATCGGGCGGACAACGACCGGGTCCGGAGCTTCCTCGAGCTCTTCGCTCCTCTCAGCGCGACCGAGCGGGTGGCCGGCGGTCGGGGGCAGGCGATCAAGTACCGCCTGGACCGTCCCATCGCGGTCGTGTCGTTCACCGAGCCGAGGGGTCACGCTTTCGAGACGAGAACGCTCCGGGTCGGCCGCGAGAACCCCGCGCTCGACGGGTACTACTGCGAGGCCGCCGGTGACTCGTCCCGGATCGGGCTGGTCGACGCCCGTCTGGTCGAGACCTACCTGCTGCGCGGCATGGACGAGTTCCGCCAGCGTCACCTCCTGACCTTCCGGGCCGAGGACGTCGTGGAGCTGAGCGTTCAGCACGGCGGCGAGCCCATCGTGATCCGCCGGGACGCCCGGCGCGAGTGGGTCGTGGTCTCGCCCGAGTGGGCGTGGCCGCGCCAGGGCGTGGTCAACGTCCTCCTGACGCGGTTTCGCGAGCTTCGCAAGGACGCGTTCGTCGACGACCGGCCGGCGGCGCTGTCCGACTACGGGCTGGACCCGCCGGCGCTGCGCCTGACCGCCGTGCTCGAGGATCAGACCCGGCGCAACGTCCGGGTGGGCCGGCCCACTCCCGACGGCGGCTACTTCGCCAACCGGGATCGAGATCCGCGCGTGTTCCAGGTCTCCGACGCCAGCGTCGACGCGCTCGACGTCACGCTCGCCGAGCTCCGGGCGCCGACCCTGATCGACGCCGCCGCCGATCACGTGACCGGGCTTCGCATCGAGGCGGCGGGCGAGGCCCTCGAGGCCGTCCGCGGACCGGACGGGGGCTGGACGACGGTGGACGGCGCGGCGCTCGAACGCGCGCCGATGGACGAGGTCCTGGTTGCCTGTCGCGCGCTGCCGATCGAGCGCTACGACGACTCGGCGGACGCCGCGACGGGCTGGGATCGCCCGGACGCCCGGCTGAACATCCGGCTCGTGGACGGCGACACCCACCAGCTCGTATTCCGGGCCGGACCGCCCGCCCGGGCGAGGGTCGTCCCGGTCGCGAACGTGGGACAGGCGAGAGCGCCGATGAGCGCCGTGGCCGTGGTGAACGGCGACGTCGTCGAGCGACTGGTCTCGGTCGCGTCGAGCCCGCCGGAGGCCCCGTGAGCGAGATCCGGGTGATTCTGGTGACCGCTCCCACGAGCGACGACGCGGCGGGACGGCTCGCCCGCGAGATCGTCTCTCGACGGCTGGCCGCGTGCGTCAACGTGATTCCCGGAGTACGATCCATCTATCGCTGGCAGGGGGCGGTGTGCGACGACGCCGAGGATCTGCTCGTCATCAAGACCCGGGCCGAGAACGTCGCCGCCGTCAGCGCACTCATGGACGAGCACCATCCGTACGAGGTCCCGGAGGTGATCGCGTTGCCGGTCGCCGAAGGGGCGCGAACGTATCTCGACTGGGTGCTGGCGGAGACCGCCGGCGGGGACGACGGCGGAGAAGACGACGGCGTCGAGGACGGATAGGGCAACGGGCCGCGCACGCGCGCGCATCCAGCCGGCGCCGGACGGCGACCGGAACGCGACGGAGGCATCGCCATGGCCGTGATCACGCTGACCACCGACTTCGGAACGCGTGACTACTACGTCGGTACGATGAAGGGCGTCATCTACTCGATCACCTCCGAGGCTCGCGTCGTGGACCTCACGCACGAGGTCGACAAGCACGACATCGCCGAGGCCGCCATCGTCGTCAAGAGCAGCCACAAGTTCTTCCCGGACGGCACCGTGCACGTGGCGGTGGTGGATCCGGGAGTGGGCGGACAGCGCCGACCGATCCTGGCCCGGGCCCGGGGCCAGTACTTCATCGGCCCCGACAACGGCATCTTCTCGTACGTGCTCGGGAGCGACTACGAGGCGTGGCTGCTGGAGAACCCGGCGTACCGACTCGAGGTGGTCAGCGACACGTTCCACGGACGCGACATCTTCGCGCCGGCGGCGGCCCACCTGAGTCTCGGGGTGTCGCCCGATGCGTTCGGACCCCGGATCGACACGCTCATCGCGCACACGACGCGCCCGCCGTCGGTCTTCACCGACCACATCCACGGCGAGGTCATCCACGTCGACTCGTTCGGCAACCTGATCACGAACGTCCCCCGGGAGATCGTCTCGAGCACCGCCGGAGACTACCCGTGCGAGGTGCACCTGAGCGGGCGCGTGATACGCGGCGTGTCCCGCTCGTACTCCTCGGTCGACCGGGGCACGCTCCTGGCGCTGATCGGAAGCACGGGGTTGCTGGAGATCGCGCTGCGGGACGGCAGCGCGCAGCGAAAGCTGGGCGTCGGTCGAGGCGATCCGGTCCTCGTGCGTTTCGGGGACTGACCATGGAACTGACCATCCTCGGATCGGGTTCGGCCCATGCGAGAGCCGATCGCGGCCAGGCCGGGTACGTCATCCGTGAGGGGGACACCCAGCTCGTGGTCGACCTGGGCTCGGGAACGCTCGGACGTCTCTGTCGCGCCGGCCTGCGAGCCGCCGACACCGACGCCATCTGCCTCACGCATGCGCATCCCGACCACGTCTCGGATCTGGTCGCGTTTCTGTTCGAGATGAAGCACACGTCGGATCGGCGGCGGGAGACGCTCGTCATCCATGCGCCGCCGACGTTCCGCTTCGTCTTCGATGCGCTGATGCAGGGGTTCGGGCAGTACTGCATCGGCGAACGATACGACGTGGACGTGAACGAGATCGAGACCGACTCGTTCACGGTGGGAGCGCTCGCGTTGCGGGCGTTTCCGGTCCAGCACCCGGTGCCCGCGATCGGGCTCTCGGTGACGGGTCCGGACGGACGGACGCTGGCATTGACCGGGGACACGGGTCCTTTCCCCGAGCTCGCGGACGAGATCCGCGGGGCCGACGTCCTCGTCGCGGACTGCACGCTCGGTGGGGACCGAGATGAGCTCGGACACCTGAACGCGTACCAGGCCGGTCGCCTGGCCGCCGGCGCGGAGGTCCGGACGCTCGTCCTCTCGCATCTCTCGCCCGAGGCCGATGCGTCGGATGTGACCTCCGCCGCCCGGAGCGTGTTCGGGGGACAGGTGGCCAAGGCCGCCGATCTCATGTCGCTGACGATCTGAGTCGGTGGTTGGCCCACATCAGGAGGCGGGTCTATGCTTCCGGTCCGGTCGCGGGCCGCGATCGGATCGACGAGACCTCAGGAGCCAACGTGAACCGTTCGACGTTCGTCCCGCTCGCGCCGGTCGCCTTGCTGGCCGCCGCGCTCTCGCTCGTGGCCCTGACCACGGCGGGTGCGGTGAGCTCCGCCGCGCGCGAGGTCGCCCTGGTCGACGGCGACGCGCGGTCGGTGCCGTTCGGCGAGCTGCTGGACTCGGCCGCGGACGGCGGAGCGCGGGTTCAGATCGTGCTGTTCTGGTCCCTGTACGAGCCCCTGTCGCGCCGATCACTCCGATCGCTCGACCTGTACCTGGAGGATGCCGACGACGGGGTCGTCGCGATCGGCGTGGCCATCCCCGAGTACCGGGAAGGTCCCGACGCGATCGCGGAGTTCGCCCGGAAGGCCCGCGTGACGTTGCCGATCTACCTCGACCCCGACGGGCGCCTCCTCAGAGCCCTCACACGCGAGGCGAGCCCGGAGGAGCGGCCCGCCCCGAGCCCGGCGACCCGATCCGCCGACGCGCGCCCGGAGCTTCCGACCACGGTCGTGCTCGGTCCGGACGGCGCCGTCGGCGCGCTCCTGACCGGCGAGCACGCGGCCACCCCCGAGGCGCTCGGGGCCGCGATATCGCGTGCGGCGTCACGCACGCGCTCTCACGGAGACTCTCGCGTGCGAGAGGACGGAGATCGCCGGTGAGTCCTCTGGACGTCGCGCTCCTGGCGGTGATCGGCCTGTCCACGCTGATCGGTGCGTTCCGGGGGCTCTTGAAGGAGGTCATCGGGGTGGCGGGCATCGTCCTGGCCGCTGTCGCGGCGCGAACCCTGGCTCCTGCGATCGTGAGCGTGCTCGGATACGAGAACTCCCCCGGCGGTGACGTCGTGGTCATGGTCATCATCTTCGTCGCGGTGCTGGTGGCGGTGGCCGTTCTCGGGTGGGTGCTTCGCCGCGTCTTCGACGCCCTTCAGCTCGGACCCGTGGATCGCTTCTTCGGAGGGGTGCTGGGGCTCGTCCGGGGCGTCGCCATCACGACCGTCGGGCTCACGCTGCTCGTGCTCTCGGTCGATCCCCGCAGCCGCGTGTTCGACGAGTCCGTCGGGCTGCGCTGGCACGCGCCGGGCGTGGAGTGGCTGGGCACGCACCTTCCGCTCGACGGCGCGCGCCGCTCGTTCGTGGATCGCTGGGAGGTCGTCTCTCCGCGTCGCTGAACCGGGCACGCCCGATCGCGCGAGGGACTCCGCCGTCTCACACGCACCGGAAGGTGCCCGGGTCACGCTCCATCCGAGTCCACGGCCGTGGGGGCGCGGTACAGGCGGCTCTCCCGGTAGCGGTCCGCGATCCGGGTCCACGCCATCTTCGAGATGGCGGTGAGCGGCACCGCCAGAAGAACGCCCACGAAGCCGAACAGGCTCCCGAACACGATCAGGCCCATCAGGATCGCCACCGGGTGCAGCCCGACCTCGCGCCCCACGACGCGCGGCGAGATCAGATGTCCCTCCAGCTGCTGGACGAGCACGTAGATCCCGGCGACCCAGCCCAGTGTCGGCCATGCGGGTGCACCGCTGAACAGGGTGGTGGCGACGGCCAGGACGAGACTGATCCAGAACCCGATCACCGGGACGAGGTTCAGTGCACCGGTCGCGATGCCCAGCGCGATGGCGTGCGGGACGTGCGCCACGAACAGGAGCCCGCCGGTCAGGACGCCCGTCACCGCGGACACGGTCAGCTGTCCGCGCACGTAGGCGGCCGTCAGGCCGTCGAGCTCGGCCAGGAACTCCGAGACGCCGTCGCGCATCGCGATCGGGACGAGCCCGAGCGCGCCCGCGCGCACGCGATCGATGTCGATCAGGAGATACAGCAGCAGCACCGGCGTGATGATCAGAAAGCTCACCACGTCGGCGACGGCGCTGACGCCGGTTCCGATCGACGAGGCCCCTTTCAGGAGCGTGTTGCCGAGCGACTCCAGCCAGCCGGCGAGCTCGGGGATGAAGCCCTCCAGTCGGGACTGGATCTCGCCCGACGGCAGGCGGTCGAGCCACGGCCGGAGCGCGTCGACGCCCTCGGTGGCCAGGCGTGAGGCGCTGGTGGCCAGCGCGCGGGCGCCATCGAGGGCCGGCCCCACGGCGGCGAGGATCCCCAGCGCGACGACCGCCAGCACCGCGCAGAGGAGGAGCGTGGCCGTCAGGGGGCGCGGGATCCGGGCGCGCTCGAACCGATCCACGACCGGATCCAGGACGTAGGCGAGGACCAGCGCGACCAGGAAGGGCCGGAGCACCAGGTAGAGACGGTCCAGCGCCCAGAACGCGACGAGGACGCAGGCCGCGGTCAAGAGCACGAACGCCCAGCGATGGTGGCGGACCGGATAGGCCACGATGAAGAGTCCCCCGAGCGCAGCGAGCGGTCCGAGGCCCGGGAGAACCGCCGTGACCAGGAACGCGAACAGCACGATCGCGGCGAGCGTCTCGGCGGGAAACGCGCGCGGCGGCGTCGGGTCGGTCACGGGCTGGCTCCTCTCTGGCTGAGCATCAGGACTTGAACGATGCGAAACACCAGCGATACACCCACCGGCACGAACAGCGCATCTCGAAACCGGCAGCGATAGAAGACCGAGCCACCGAGCGCCAGGACTCCCAGCCACCAGAAGTTGATCGGCGACACCCACGCCGCGAGGAGCCCGGCGGTGCCCGAGGGCGGCAGGTCGAGAAGCGTGGCCAGGCTGGGGCCCGCCTCGCCCCAGCCCATGAGGCCGCTGACCAGGAGACCCGCGACGTTCACCAGATCGCGTGCGCCACGAGGCTCATGTGATGCTCGAAGCGCACCGGCGGATCGGCGGCGCCGTGATGCTGCTGTGCGCTCACGTGGAGTAGCCCGGCCCACCCCACGAGGGCCACGATCCATCCGATCGAGACGATCCCGTGGATGGCCGCGCGGGTGAGCCCCGGATGGCGCTCGACCCACTCGGTGGCCGCCTGTCGCTCCCCGCCGACCCCGCGCGCCCCGTCGGAAAGCTCTTCCAGTGATGTCTGAAAGCGATCGCGGAACATGAAGACGGCAATCAGGTTCCAGGCCATAAGAGATGCCACGATCGGGACCCGGACGGTCGGACGCGCCCGAATCTCCCGCACGAGTGTGTGCGGGTGCAGGAACACCGCGATCAGGCGCGCGAGCGCACGTGACGTCGGCAACGGTGTTGCGTTCGGCCCACGGTCTGGCATCATCGTTCTCCGGCAAAACGGGCGCCCGGATGCGGAACGCGCCGCCTCGCGCGACGGGAGCCGGCGCGGCGCGATTGTGACAAACATCCTGCGCGCTCAGTCGATAAACGAGACGAGTTGCCGAGTCAAACCCGGCCCGCGGCCGCGCGCTCGTTGCGGCGTTCGATCCCGAGCTCGGCGCGAGTTCGGCGTGGCGCTCGGTGAGCCGCATCGGTGGGCGCGCTCGCGCCGGCCCGAGTCGACGTGCCGCTTGACTCGCGGCCACGGATTACGTACACGCGTTGACCCTCGACGAGCCGGGGGACGACCGCCACGACCAATGAGGACCTCATGATCGCGCGACGTTTGCTTCTGACCGTGCTGGGCGGGCTCGTTCTGGCCGCGACGGCCGAGGCCCAGCCCGCCGGTGACGACGGCGGCACGTTCGGCACCCGGCGCGGGTCGCTGACGATCCTCTCGCAGCCGCGTGGAGCCGTGTTCCGGCTCGAGGGCACGCAGATCGAGCTGACCGGACGGACCCCGTGGTCGATCGCGCGCGGCCTGGAGGGAATCTACACCCTCCGCGCCGAGAACTCCGGCTACGAGTCCTGGTCCCAGACGGTCTACCTGGATCCCACGAGCCAGGACACGCTCCGCATCCAGCTCACGCCGAAGACCCGTTTCCGGGCGCTGGCGCGCTCGATCGTCGTTCCCGGCTGGGGACAGACGTACACCGATCAGCGCGGAAAGGGCGTTGCGTTCTTCCTGACGACGGCCGCGGCCGGGGTCACCGCGCTGGTCCTGGACGATCGGTACGACGACCAGGTGGACGATCTCGAGCTGGCCTTCGACGCCTACGAGGACGAGAACGAGGCCGCGGTGAAGGCGGAGCTGTGGAAGGTCGTCCAGCGCGAGCTGAAGACCGCCGAAGACTACGATCGAGACCGCGACATCGCCGTCGCGATCACCGGTGCGCTGTACGCCGCCAACCTCCTGGACGCGTTCTTCCTGTTCCCCAAGCGGGGCACCAGCCTCTTCGCCGCGACGCCGGACGGTCGCGGTCTGTATGCCGCGATGTCGCCGCGCCAGACCAACGTGGGTCTGCGATGGACCTTCTGAGAAAGGGACGTGTCATGACCACCTCGACGATGAGCCGCGGCGGCCTCGGGCTGGCGCTGATCGCCCTTTCCGTGTCCGCGTTCACGTCCTGCGACAACACGCACGAGAACTTCGACCAGCTCGTGGGGAACGACCCCGGCGTCACCGGCCTGACCCCGCCCGTCCCGCACGAGGTCCGCGTCGAGGTCGGCGATCTGGCGATCACGCTCACCTGGACCGTCGACGACGCCTCCGGCGTCGCGTCCTACGTCGTGTACCGCTCGGAAGGCGGGGGCCCCGAGGAGGAGATCGCCGACGGCATCGCGGACACGCGCTACGTGGACACGGGCGTCTCCAACGGCGTGACCTATGGCTACCGCGTGGCATCGGTGCTCACCAACGGTCTGATCGGGGATCGGTCCACGCGGGTGGCGGTCACCCCTGGCGTCTACGGCGTCGCGATCAACGGTGGCGCGGCGTACGCGAACTCGCGGAACGTCACGCTGAACCTGACGGCTCCAGCGGGCACGACGGGTCTGCGCGTCGGGGAGGACCCCGACCTCGGCGCCGAGCCGTGGCGCGCCTTCACGGTCACGACGGCGTTCCAGCTGGCCGCCGGCGACGGTGCCCGCACCGTGTACGCGCAGTTCCGCGACGCCGCGGGCAACGTCAGCACGGTGTTCTCCGACGAGATCACGCTGGACACCATCGCCGAGATCCTGTCGGTCGATCACTCCGTGACCGACGGGATGGCCGACCCCGGCGAGGCCATCGACTTCCGGCTGGAGACCCGCGAGACCGGGGGGCAGGCCACGATCAGCATCGGGACCGCGCGCACCGGCATCGCGCTCTTCGACGACGGGGCCCACGGGGACGACGATCCCGACGACGGGGTGTACGCGACGCGGTTCGTGGTGCCGGTGGGGCTGGAGGCCGCGGACGCCGACGTCATCGGACGGTTCACCGATGCCGCCGGGAACCGTGCCGACGATGTCTCCGCACCGACCACGCTGACCATCAACGCGCCACCGGGTGCCGTCGTGCTCGCGTCGCCATTCAACGTGCGGGAGACCCGGCTGAACCTCAGCTGGACGCAGAGCCCGGCACGCGACTTCTCGCGCTACGCGGTCATCCGGGCCGAGGCGCCCGGGGCCGCGACCGACCCCGACCGCATGGTCGTGGCCACGATCACCGACGTGGCCGAGACCACGTTCGAGGACTCGGGCCTCGAAGCGGATACGGCGTACTTCTACGTGGTCGAGGTCGTCGACGCGCTCGGCGCGGCCACGCCGAGCAACGAGGTCTCGGCTACCACCCGGGGCGCTCCGCCGGCGGTCACGCTGGTCTCGCCGACCGACATCACGGCCGCCGAGATGACGCTGTCGTGGGCCCGGAGCGACGCGGCGGACTTCGCCGCCTACGTGCTCTACCGGTCCGAGGCGTCGAGCGTGGACGAGACCGACGATCGCGTGGCGCGCATCACCGACGTCGACGTCCTGACCGCCACGGCACGGGAGCTCCTGGACAACCAGCGGTACTACTTCCGCGTCTACGTGGAGGACGAGGGCGGCGCGACCACCGGGAGCAACGTCGTGAACGGCACCACGGCCAACGCCCCGCCCGACCCCGTCGATCTGACCGACCAGAGCGCGACGTCGGTCAGCGTGAGCCTGGGCTGGACCCAGTCGGACGCGCACGACTTCGATCGGTACGACGTGCTCAAGGCCGGGGAGGCGTCACCAGGGACGTTCACGCTCCTGGGATCGCTCACCGAGCCCAACCAGCGCACCTACACCGACTTCTTCAGCGAGCCCGCGGACACGACGGTCTTCTTCTACAAGGTCACCACGTTCGATACCGCCGGCGGGTCGACCGACAGCAACGTGGTCACGGTCACCGTGGCGCCGAGTCCCTAGTCGGCGCGCTCTCCCTCGGGAGGCCACCGGGCCTGCCGAGCGGGCCCCTGGCGGACTGTCGTCGCGCCGGTGGGGGCCGGCCTCGAGCCGGCCCGCGGGGCGCCGCATCCCTGGTGGCCGCGGACCAGGCCGGACACGCCACCAGGGGCTCCGAACCCCGCACGATGGTCGCTCCAAGCCACTGGTGATCAATGCCTTTACACGACCTGTCAGCTTATTTTACACTCATCGTTTCCAGGCCACGGCCGACAACTAGAACTGGTGGAGTAGGCTGGCGCCTCACCGTGCGCCCAGCCGGCGCCGCCCGAACCAGGAGTCGGACCGACGACGCGGCGGACGGGACCGCTACCGCCGGCGGGCGTCTTCGGGGTGGGTGGAACGAATGTGCCCAAGGTCCGACATCTCGGGTTCGCGACAAGGAGCCGTCTTCCATGCCTCGCCACCTCAGGGGATCCATCTACGCCACGCTCGACGCAATACTCGTGGCCGGCGCGCTGTGGATCGCTCTCGCTCTTCGATTCGACGGCCAGATCCCCCCCGCGGTCGTCCGCCACTACATCCTGGTCGCTCCGTGGGTCGCGCTGGTCTCCACGGCGGCGCTCAACGTCGCCGGGGTCCATCGGGTCATATGGCGCTATGCGGGGCTCCATGCGCTGGTCGACATCACGCGCGCGCTCTCCATCACGAGCCTCGCGCTGGGCATCGTGAATCTGCTGCCGACGCCGCAGCTGTTTCCGCGCTCGGTACCGTTCATCTTCTGGATGCTGCAGCTCCTGCTCGTGGGGGGCGTCCGTCTGGCGGGCCGGCTCTCCAGCCGGCGTCGCCCGCTCCCGGCCGAGCGCAGCGAGCGCCGGGGCCGAAAGCGCGTGCTGGTGTTCGGTGCCGGTGACGTCGGAGAAGCGCTCGTTCGGGACCTGATGCGGGGACGGCGCGAGGACTGGGAGCCCGTCGGGTTCGTCGACGACGATCCCGGCAAGCAGGGGCGCACGATCCATGGGCTCAGGGTCCGCGGTGCCACGATGGACATCCCGAAGCTCGCCCGGCAGCTCGAGGTGGACGACGTCATCATCGCCGCTCCGTCGGCCCCCTCGACGCTCGTGTCGTCGATCTTCCGCTGCTGCCAGGAGCACGGGATCGGCTGCAAGACCGTCCCGTCACTCTCGGACTACGTCGTCGGCAAGAGTCCGCTGTCGCAGGTGCGCGAGGTTCGCATCGAGGATCTCCTCGGCCGCGAGCCCGTCGAGATCGACATGGACGAGGTCGGACAGTTTCTGCGTGGGCGCTCGGTGCTGGTCACCGGCGCGGGCGGGAGCATCGGGTCCGAGCTCTGCCGGCAGATCGCGAGGTTCCAGCCGGGGCGTCTGGTGGCCCTCGATCACGACGAGAACAAGCTCCTGTACATGAGCCTCGAGCTCCGACGCGATCATCCGGAGCTGGATCTCGTGGTGGTGGTCGGCGACGTCAAGGAACGAAACGGCATCCGGCACGCGTTCGGCGAGCACCGCCCGCAGGTGATCTTCCACGCCGCCGCGCACAAGCACGTGAACTTCATGGAAAGCAACCCGCGGGCGGCCATTCTGAACAACGTCCTCGGTACGCGCATCGTGGCCGAGGAGGCCGTCGACTTCGGCGTGAGGCACTTCGTCCTGATCTCCACCGACAAGGCCGTGAACCCCACGAACGTGATGGGGGCCTCGAAGCGGCTGTGCGAGAAGATCGTCAAGGCGCTCTCGGAGACGCAGGACGTCACGACGTTCAACGCCGTTCGGTTCGGGAACGTGCTGGGCTCGGCGGGCAGCGTGATCCCGATCTTCCGCAAGCAGATCGCGGGCGGCGGACCGGTCACCATCACGCACCCCGAAGCCCGCCGCTACTTCATGACCATTCCCGAGGCGTCGCAGCTGGTGATCCAGGCCGGCGCGTTCGGGCAGAAGGGAACGGTGTTCGTCCTCGACATGGGAGAGCAGGTGCGGGTCCTCGACGTGGCGCGCCAGCTCATCCGCCTCTCGGGCTTCGCGCCCGATCGCGACGTGCCGATCACCTTCATCGGTCTGCGTCCGGGGGAGAAGCTCTACGAAGAGCTCCTGACCGACTCGGAGCGAACGACCGCCAGCGTGCACCGGAAGATCCTCATCTGGGAGTCCGACCCCGAGGACTGGTCCACGCTCGCGGCCACATGCGCCGAGCTGGTGACGATGGCCGATTCCGGGGCGGTCGACGCCGTGAAGGCCAAGCTGGCCGAGATCGTTCCCGAGTATCGGATCGACGAGCCGGTGGTGGCGCTGACCGACACGGAGAGCACGATCGAGGCGGCCGTCCCGACGCGGCGCTTCGACGACCGCTACGCGTTGCCGCACGACCTGCGGCCGCTTCGCGAATCCCCGGTGACCCACGTGGGACGCGCGGTCGCGCGCGTCCTGATCGCGGTCCCCGCGCTGGTCGGCGTGAGCGTCCTGTCGCTGGCGCACCTGATCGCCGCTCCCGGAGCGTCGGTGTTCGCGTCGTCCGACCGCATCGGACGGAATCGGCGTTCCGGACCGCGCCGCATGTTCTCCTCGACCGTTCCGATCGATCGCCGCGGCCGTGATCGGCGCCTGCGCAACCTCTACGGGCGGCCGTTTCGGCGCGTGCAGTTCAACGTGACGCCGAGGCCGACGGCCGGTCGCGTCGAGCGCGGGTTCTACGCGTTCCTCGTCCGGCACCGCCTGCACACGCTTCCCAGCGTCATCCACGTTCTGAAGGGTGAGATGGCGCTGATCGGTCCCCGGGCGTTGTCGCCCGCGGAGATCGAGGCGGAGCACGCGGTGGATGAGGTCCGGCGTCGCTTCGTCGTGCATCCGGGCGTGACCGGCCTGACGCACGTGCTCGCGGCCTCCGGTCGGCTGTCGCCGACTCGAGCCGTCGAGATCGACAAGTTCTATGTCTCGCATCGATCGCTCGGGCTGGATCTCAGGATCCTGACGCGGACCTTCGGTGTGGTGTTGGCTGGTAACCAGAGCGAACCTTTGCGGCTTCGCGATCGGCTCGGCGTCGGCACGCCGTCCCCGACGCGGCTCGATGCGGTGGGAGATCAATCGTGAAAAAGCGTGCGTGGTGGATCTGGCTCCTCGTGAGCCTCGTTTGGGGGACGAGCGCGAGCGCGCAGTACGTGGTCGGCCCCGGTGACGTGCTCCAGGTGACCGTGTGGAAGGAGTCCTCACTGGATCGACAGGTTCGTGTGCGCGAGGACGGCTACTTCACGTTCCCGCCGGTCGGAGACGTCGAGGCGGTCGGTCTGACCACCGAGAACCTGGCCAGCCGGCTGGAGGAGCAGCTGTTCACGTTCACGCGCTCGACGACGCGCGTCACGATCACCGTCGTGGAGTTCAACAGCAAGTACGTGATCCTGTCCGGGGCGGTGAACCAGCCCGGTCGCTACGCGTTCGAGATCATCCCGTCGCTCCCGCGCGTCATCGGTCTGGCCGGGGGCGCGACCCCGGGCGCCCGTCTCTCCGAGGTGAGCATCGTGCGCACGATCGGCGCGCGCGAGGAGGTGCTTCGCGTCAACCTGAGCCAGTTCCTGGAGAGCGGGAATCTGGAGCAGGTCCCCGAGCTGAAGCCCGGCGACGTGGTCAACGTCCCGGGATCGGTGGTCGGCGATCAGGCGCTGCAGCCCGGCGTGGCCGCGCCGGGACCGGGCACGATCTCCATTCTCGGCGCCGTGGGACGCCCGGGCACCTATCCGGTCGAGACGTCGTTCGCGCTTCCCGAGGTGCTGGGTCTCGCCGGGGGACTCCGTCCCGACGCCGACCTGCGCAAGATCAGCGTGCTCTCGCGCGAGCCGGACGGCTCGGAGTTCGTGGCCACGCTCGATCTCGAGGCCATCTTCTACGCCGGAGAGCCGGTCAGCTACCCGATCCGTCCCGGTGATGCGCTCTACATCCATGCGCGCGAGCCCAGCGTGCTCGGTCAGGTCGGGCGGGGCGTCCTCACCGCGATGTCGCTGTCGCGCGACATCCTGAACTTCGTACTGCTGTGGGACGTCCTGAAAGACGACAACTCCACGAACACGAGGAACTAGCATGTCGTTCTACGACCAGCGCAAGGTGGACCTTCGCGACTACCTGCGGATCGTCCTCAGGCGCGTCTGGCTGGTCATCATACCGATCGTCGTGGCCGTGTCGGCCGCGTTCGTGGCGACGATGCCGCGCTTCAAGAAGCCGGTCTACCGGGCCAGCGCGCGCCTCGAACTCGAGTTTCCGCAGCCGCTCTCGCGCGAGCTGCAGGGCATCGTCTCTCAGCCGGGGGCCCGCGAGCAGTTCGCGCGACTGACCAACCTGACCCAGAGCACGAGCTTCCTGGAGGACGTGATCCGGCAGACGCGGCTGGCCGAGGATCCCGGAGCGCGCGAGTGGGCGCGCGAGCAACGGACGAAGTACCCGTCGCTCTCGGAGGAGGACCTGGTCGAGCTGTACCTGATCCGCTATCTCAGGGACGCGATCTCGACGGGGTCGGGACGGCGTGACGACAACTCGTTCACGGTGACCGTGCTCGACTACTATCCCCGCCGTGCGCTCGAGCTGTGCAACGCCATCACCGACGGCGTGGTCAGCGCGTCGAAGAGCCAGCTGCTGGAGCAGATGAAGGCGACGCAGGACTTCGCCACCGAGCAGGTCGCCAACTACAAGCGCCAGCTCGAGGAGGCGGAGGCCGCCCTGCACGAGTACCAGAGCGGGGCCTATCTGGATGCGATCGAGGCCGGCCTGGTGAACGCCCGGAATCACTCGCTGGCCGATCGCTTGCTGCGCAACGCCGGTGTTCAGGTGGACGAGGCGCGCGGGAAGCGGGACCGTCTGGCGTCCGAGGTCATCGATCTCGGAGAGGATGCCGAGCGGTGGCTCCGGCTCGCCCGGCCGTCCGACCTGGAGGCCGCCGTCCGGGAGCTCGCCGACCTCGTCACGTCGCTGACCCGGAGCGAGCTTCGGGATCTGGGGTCGGACGACATCGACGGGACCACGACCTCGCTCAGCGTCCAGCTGGCGAACAAGAACCGGGACGTGCGGGCGGCGTTTCAACGTCGCCTGGCCGGCGAGGGGCTGGCGCCCGACGCCGAGCGCCTCGTTCTCGATCTGATCATGGCCGACCTGGATCTCGAGAACGCACAGCAGCGGCGGAGCTTCATCGACCGCGAGATCCAGGACTATCGGCAGCGCGCGGCCCAGATCCCGTTGCTGGAGGCGAAGGCCCGACAGAAACAGCAAGAGGTCGACACGATTCGCGCGATGTTCGACACGTTCGTGCGCCAGGTCTACACGACGACCGTCTCGGTCGCGTTCGAGATGCAGAAGAGCGGCGGCAACCTTCAGGTCGCCGAGCCGGCCCAGCTGCCGCTGGATCCGGTGAACTCGAACCGACTGATCATGCTGATCGTCGCCGGCGTCGGTGGGCTCTGCATGGGCATCCTGCTCGTCTTCCTGGTCGAGCACCACGACACGACGGTTCGCGACGTGAGCGAGCTCCCCGAGCCGTTGCGCGAGCACATCATCGGAAGCATGCCGCTGATCAAGGATCGGCTGCGCAAGGAGCGCGAGTACAAGAAGGCGGGGCTCAAGGAGCGCGTCGTCCCGGTCTTCGACTACTACCGCGACGAGGCCGCCTCGTCCTTCGAGTTCCGCCGCCTGGTGCTGGAGCTGGCGGGATCCGAAGGGGTCGTGCCGAAGACGATCATGGTCACCAGCTCCGAGCGAGGCGAGGGGAAGACGACGACGACGTCGCTCCTGGCCCTCACGCTGGCCCGGCATCGCCGGCTGCGCACGGTGGTGGTGGACCTGGACTTCCGCCGGCCGACGCTGCACCGGCAGCTCGCGCTGGCGCAGCATCAGCCGGGCTGTGCGGAGGCGCTGTCCGAACGCTCGCTGCCGTCGGAGTGGATCCTGGCCACCGCGGAGGGCAACCTGCACCTCCTGCCCGCGGGCAGCTTCAAGCGGATCTCCGCCGAGACGCTCACACCGGAGTCGGTGGGGTGGCTCGTCGACGAGCTGAAGGCGCGCTTCGACGTGGTCCTACTGGACACGCCGCCGAACCTGGCGGTCCCCGACCCGCTGGTGGTGGGCAAGGTGACCGACGCCGTCATCTTCGTGGTCAAGGCGGGGGCGACGTCCCAGCGCGTGGTCACGCGTGGCTTCGATCTCCAGCGTCGCGCCAACGACAACGTGGTGGGCGTGTTCCTGAACAACATCCGGAACATCATGCCGTACTACTACAGCTACGACTACTACGGCTACACGGCGGAGGACGACACACCCCAGGTGACCGGAGACGGACCGAAGGCCGTGCCGACGGGAACCAACGCGACATGACCGTCCACGACGCACCACGACCCGTCGACGCGTCGTTCGCCCGGCCTGCGACACGAACCCTCGTTCAGGGGGCCGTGCTGCTGGTGCTGATGGTGGCGATCTACCGCACGACGTTCGTGACGCTGTGGAACGTCTGGATGGACAACCCCAACTACTCGCACGGCGTCCTGATGCCGCTGGTGTCGGGGTTTCTGGTCTGGCTCCGACGCCACGAGCTCATGCGCCTGCCGTCGTCGCCGTCGTCGTGGGGGCTCGTGGTCATCGTGGCCGCGCTCGGGCTGCAGCTCGCGGGTCTCCGGGGCGACGTGCTGATCTTCCAGGGCGACTCGTTCGTGCTTCTGCTCGGTGGGCTCGTCCTCCACTTCGGCGGGTGGGCGTGGGCGCGCGTGTTTGCCTTTCCCGTCGGGTATCTCCTGTTCATGGTCCCGTTTCTCCCGATCTTCGAGACGCAGGTCAGCTTCCGCCTGAGGCAGCTCGCCGCGTCCGGCGCGATCCGGATCAGCGACGCGCTCGGGGTGCTTGTACACAAGCCGGGCGCCGGGACGATCCTCTACCTGCAGGACGGGGGACAGCTGGAGGTCGCCAACGCGTGCAGCGGCATGCAATCGCTGATCTCGCTCCTGGCCCTGGGAGCCCTCTTCGCGTACTTCGCCAGGGTGGGCCCGGTTCGCCGGATGCTCCTGTTCCTGGCGTCGGTCCCGATCGCGCTGGGTGTGAACGTCCTCCGGATCACGTCGCTGTGCGTGGTGGGGACGGCGGCCGGCGTCGAGACGGCGACCGGTCTCTTCCACGACGTGATCGGGTTCGTGCTGTTCGGAATCGCGTTCGTCACGCTCCTCATGGTCAGGAGGGTGCTGCGATGCTGAGGGGTAGCTTTCTCGCGGTGGCCGCGCTGTTCGTCCTGACCGCCGCCGCCGTGAACCTCACGCGGCCACGCGCACTCGGCCGGAGCGACCTCGCGTCGTGCCCGACGTCCATCGCCGGCTTCACCGGTCGCGACACCGAGATACGCCAGGCCGTTCTGGAAGAGCTCGATCCCACCGAGATGATCGTTCGCGAGTACACCGGTGACCACCTATACGACACCGTGTGGCTGGTGATCGAGTACTTCGAGAACGCGCGCTACGGCGCGCACGATCCCGAGGTTTGCTACATCTCCCAGGGATGGGAGATTCTCGACGAGCCGTCGATGATGCTGTCGCGTCCCGACGGAATCGCCCCGCTGGAAGCCCGGGTCTTCCGGGTACGGCGGCCGGGCGGCGACCGTCTCGTGGCCTACTGGTGGTTCATCGACGGCGACCAGGCCATGACGGACCAGAGGCGTTTTCTCGACACCATGGCGATCCAGGGGATCCTGAAAGGATCCAGCTACGGCACCTTCGTGCGCGTGTCGACGCGCGCCTGGCCCGGTGACGACGAGGCCCGCTTGCGGCTCGGGACGTTCGCACAGGAGGTACTGGACGTGCTCCCGTCTCTGTACGACGACGTCGGCGCGCAGACGCCCGAAGGGGAGGATCCCAGAGGATGATGAACCAGCTCAATCTCGCGTTGCTGGCGCTGCTGGAGGGCGTGAAGAGCTTCTTCGAGATGCGGCTGTGGGGCCCCCTGGTGCTCCTCGTGGCGGCCCAGCTGGTGCTGGTGCTCGCCCTGGTGAGCTGGCACCAGCCCGGGCTGGTGACCGTCATGGCGCCGTTGATCCGGGCGATGACGGGGGAGGTCGGCCTGCACTATCCGCAGTTCTATCTGGCGCTCTCGTCGATCTTCTCGCTGACCAGCCCGGTGGTGAACTTCTTCCTGGGCGCGTACCTGTGGGGCGTGGCGGTGGTGCTGGTGGCGAATCACTTCGAGAGCACCGGGCAACGGCCGTGGGGGCTGGCGCGGGCGCGCTACGGGCATCTCCTAGTGGCCGAGGTGCCCGCGATCGTGCTCCTGACCGTGTTCTACGCCGCGTCGCGCAGCCTGTTGGGGATGGATCTCGGGGGGAACAAGCTCCGTGCGGTGCTGTACGGGCTGCCGATGGTGTTCGTGTTCTTCCAGTCGGCGTTCCTGATGGCGCCGATGTACGTGCTGTTCGACCGTCTGGACGGCGCGAGGGCCCTCGGACGGAGCATCGCGTTCTGGCGGCGCAACATCCCGGCGCTGTTCATCATCATGATCGTGCCGCAGGCGCTGCACTTCCCGTCGCAGTGGGTGTTTCGCCACAACGTCAGCGTGGTCTCGCGGTTCTCGCCCGAGACGCTCGGGTTCGTGCTGGCCGGTGACGTCGTCTTCTATCTGTTCACGTACTTCCTGCTCGTGGTGGCAGCCACGGTGACGTACTTCGCCAGACGGAGGGCCGTGTGAACGCCAGACCCACGCTCCTCGCGGCGCTCTCGATCCTCGTGCTCGGCTGTGGAGACGACGATCTGGGGCTTCGGTATCGGGCCGAGCGCGACCTCTACGGAGCGCGACGCGAGATCCGCCGCCTCACGAGCAACCCCGACGCCGCCGGCGCGATGCAGCAGCTGGCGATCGCGGACAACTTCGTCCGTGTCGGTAATCGGTATCGAGACGTCGGCAGGGACGATCCGAGCCCGAGCGAGGCCACGCGATCGACGCGACGCATCGCCGCCAACGCATTGCTCCTGGCCACCGAGCACTACGCGGCCGCCGGCGAGCTCGATCGGGCGATGGAGATCGTCCTGGACGTCAGGACGTCGTGGCAAGACGACCCGTCGATCGCGATGGCGGCCCAGACTCAGCTCGTCGAGTTCCTGCAGCGCAACGGGGATCCCGACGAGGTGCTGGCCGCGCTGTGGGATCTGGCCGCGTACCCGCCGGTGAGCCCGGAAGGCGCGGTTCGACATCCCGTCTTCAACGCCCCGATGGTCGCGGTGCGGGTGGCCGGCGCCGACGGATCCCGCGCACCGGTGGCCGAGGTGCGCGCGCGCGCGATCGGCTTCTACGAGGACATCCACGGGTCCTGGACCCGTCGTACGCCGGCGCTCCTGGCCGACCTCCATCGTTCGACGCTCCTGGAAGGGCGCGGCGAGTGGCGCGCGGCCGGACGGCTCCTGGAGAACGCGCTCGAAGCGTATCCGGACTCGGTGCTCGCGGCGCAGGACGCCGCGTCGATCGCGTTCCGGACCGCGCGCATCTATCTGCGGGATCGGCGCGATCCGGAGGCGGCCACGCGGATGTTGAACCGGACCCGTGCGATCGATCCCGAGAGCGGTGCGGCCGGAGATGCGACGATGGGACTGGCGGCGCTGGCCTACGAGACGGGCGATCCCGCCCGGGCCATCGCGCTCTATCGAGAGGTCGTGGAGTCACGACGCTTCGACAAGGAGCGGGCCCCGGTCGCGCAGTTCAGCCTGGCGCGCGTTCTCCAGGCCGAGGGGCGCTGGGAAGAGGCGCTGACGGCGTATCAGGCCTGCCGGGCGTCGTACCCGAAGACTCCCGAGGGGCTCGAGGTGCCGTTCGTGATCGCCGCGCACCACGTGACGCTCGGAGAGCCGGAGACCGCCCGCGCCGAGCTGGCCCGGGCGTCGATCGAGTTCCGCAACGTGATCGACACGTTTCCGGGCACCGTGGAGGCCTTCACGGCTTACCGCTACCTGACGCGGGCCTTGCTCGAGCAGGAGGACTGGTCGGGAGCCGTCCTGACGATGCGCGAGTTCGCCGAGGCGTTTCCGAACCGGGAGGAGGCGCCGGTCGCATTGCTGGAGGCGGCGTCGGTGACCCGCTCGAACCTCGAGGACGCCACGGGGAGCGACGCGATCCTCGGCTTGATCGAGGAGCGCTATCCGAACACGCGGTTCGCCGCCGAGGCGCGACGACTTCGCGAGCAGGGCTGAGCCGCCCGGTTGAACCCGCCGCCGCGCGGCGAGCGTCCTGCCGACGCTCGTGGCCGGTGGCACGGAGTGAGTGGGATGGGTGATCAGGCACCACAGCTGTTGATCAGCATCGGGGGCAGCGTCGTGGCCATGGGCGTCCTCGCCTGGAAGACACGACGGCGTCCCGAGCGTGCGCTGATCCTGGCCAGCATGGCGACGTACGTTCTGGTGCTCGTCACGCTGCTCCGGGTCGCGGTGGGAGGGCCGGACGAGACGCGCGACGCCACTCGCGGGCTGTTCCTCCTGTGCGCACTGGGAGCGATCCCCTGGATGGCGCT
The DNA here is from genome assembly GCA_965224245.1 of Candidatus Eiseniibacteriota bacterium. Taxonomy (GTDB): domain Bacteria; phylum Eisenbacteria; class RBG-16-71-46; order CAZAMP01; family CAZAMP01; genus CBDCYW01. The sequence goes on from OZ245046.1 coordinate 1,613,534, forward strand.
GGCGAGCGTGATCCAGTCCGGTCGCTCGTGGCCGGCGCTGCGCGGTCAGGGGGCGTTCGTGGCGGCGATGTCGGCGGTGGGAATCGCGCTGGCCACCCTGTGGCGGTCGGATCTCGTGTTCACCGACATCGTGCGCGCCGACGGCCACACGTCGATCCTGCTGGGGATCGGCGGCCGACTCGTGATCGTGTACCTGACCGCCGTGGCCGCATACGTTCTCACGCAGGTCGAGATGCTGCTCCGGGCGTCGCTACGAATCGACGACCGCGGGCCACGGCTTGGGGTGACGCTGGCTGGACTGACGATCATGGTCTACGTGTACGTCAGCACCGAGGCATTCCTGTTCGGTCGACTCTGGGTTCCGAGCCTGATCACCGCCACCGTACCTGCGACGGTCACCTGGATCGTGGGCGCCGCCATCGGACTGCGTCGCTCCCTGGACGACATGCGGGTGCCGCTGGGACGCGGGGTCGTGTACTCCTCGTTCACGCTGTTCGTGCTCGGGCTCATGATGATCTTCCTCGGTCTCTTCGCCCGTGCGGCCGAGGCGGCCGGGCTGGGGGTGGGACGCACGTTCGCGGCGGTGGTGGCGACGATCGGCGTCGTCACCGCGATCGCGTTGTGGATCTCACCGGCCTGGAAGCGCCGCGTCGCGATGTTCATCGATGAGAACTTCTACGCGAACCGACACGACTATCGCCGCGAGTGGCAACGTGTTGCCCGGTCGGTTCGTCCGACTCCGGATCGGCGATACATGGTCGAGGAGATCGGCGGCACGGTCTCGGAGATCTTCGACACCGGTGGCGTCTACGTGGCCATCCTGAACCGGACCGTCCAGCGCCACCACGTCCACGACGCGTCGGGAGCGCTGGTCCCCGGGTTCACGATCGCGGCCGACGGGGAGCTGGCCGACCTCCTCTTGGAGCGGCGCGACGTCCTCGTCATCTCCGAGCGCACGAGCGACCTGGATCTCATCGCTCCCCTGATGGAGAACGACGCCGATCTGTCCCGGACCGGGATCGAGGTCATCGTCCCGATGATCTCGGGAGACACGCTGTGCGGCATGCTGCTCTTGACCGCGGCGAAGTCCGGCGCGCCGTACTCTCCGGAAGACCTGAGCCTGATGTCCGTGATCGGCGCCGAGCTGGCCAACACCGTCCACGGTCACCTGCTGCTTCGCGAGGTCGAGGAGCGTCGCGACGGAGAGACGTTGATGAAGCTCTCGGCCTTCGTGCTCCACGACCTGAAGAACTGCGTCACCGCGATCCGCGGGCTGGGTGAGTCCGCCGAGGAACATCTGGACGATCCCGAGTTCCGGCGCGATCTGGTCGCATCCCTGGCGGCGACCGGAGACCGGATGGGCGCGCTGATGGACCGCCTGGGCCAGGTGCGGTCCGCGTCGCGACCGTGGCCGTCGCGGAAGACCGACTCGATCGTGCTCGACGACGTGGTCTCGCAGGCGATGGAGGAGGCCGCGGACGCGCTGGCCGAGACGAGCGTGGTGCACCACGTGGATCGCGCGTGGCGCGTGAACGGCGATCGCGAGCAGCTCGTCCAGGTGTTCGTGAACCTCGTGCGAAACGCCTCCGACGCGATGCGGGGCACGGATCGGCGCCTGCGACTCGTCTCGCGCGCCGTCGACGACGGCATGGTCGCCGTAGACGTCATCGACACCGGATGCGGGATGACGGACGAGTTCATCGCCGAGTCGCTCTTCCGGCCCTTCGCCACCACGAAGTCCCGGGGGCTGGGGATCGGGCTCTACCAGTGCAAGAACATCGTGGACGATCACGGGGGACGCATTCAGGTCCGGAGCGAGGCGGGCTCGGGGACCTGCGTGTCGGTACACCTGCCGGCGGTGCGCGAAGGGAGGCTCGCGTGCGAAACCGTCTCCTAGTCGTCGACGACGACCTGGCCGTGCGCAAGCAGCTTCGCTGGGGGCTCGCCTCGGCATTCGACGTGACCGAGGCGGCGACGGCCGATGAAGCGATGACCGCGTTCCGGGAGGTCGGCCCGGCCGTGGTGACGCTGGACGTGTGCCTGGACGAGGCCCCGGGCACCCCCGACGGCATGTCGCTCCTGCGCGAGATGCTGCGCCTCGATCCCTCGGTGAAGGTGGTCATGGTCACCGCCGACGGCGACGAGCACAACGCGACGCGCGCCCTCGAGATCGGGGCGTGGGACTACTACGTGAAGCCGATCGAGACGAAGGAGCTGTCGGTCATCGCGCTTCGCGCCGCACACATCCGGCGTCTCCAGGGCGTCCGCGGCCCCCGGACCGAGTACGCGATCGATCCCCTCGACTTTTCCACGTGGCTGGGCGACTCCACCGTGGCGCGGCGTGTCCAGGCACTCCTCACGTCGCTGGCGCCGCTCTCGACGCCGGTGATGCTCCTCGGGGAGCCGGGCACCGGTCGGGACCTGGCGGCGCAGGCGTTGGCCGCGCTGAGCGGCGACGCGAGCCCGATGATGGTGGAGGGCCGATCGGCCACGCTCGAACGGCGCTCTCCGGATGCGACGCGGCCGCTGTACGTCGACGGCGTACACGAGCTCTCGGCCGCGGATCAGACGCGACTGGCCGAGTGGATGCAACGGGGCGAGATCGGGCGCCTGATCGTGTCGGCCTTCACCGACGTGGGACACCTGGCCGCACGGGGTCGGCTGGACCGGGGTCTCTTCCACGAGCTGGCGACCGCGACCATCGTGTTGCCGCCGCTGAGGGAGCGACCGGACGACGTGGGCACGATCGCCGACCGGCTGGTCTCGACCTATGCGCGCCGATTCCGGGACGGCACCGCCGAGCTGTCGCCCGAGGCGCGGGTGGCCCTGATCCGCCACCGCTGGCCCGGCAATCTCCGTGAGCTGGAGCGCCGCCTCCTGGGAGCGGTTCTGACATCCAGGTCCGATCTCATCCAGGAGGAGGATCTCTGGCCCTCCGAACGACCGACCTCGTCCGGATCGCTCAAGGCCAACATCTCCGAGCTCGAGCGAACCCTGGTCGAGCAGGCCCTGATCGACTCGAACGGAAACGTCTCGCAGGCCGCCCGGGAGCTGGACGTGAGTCGGCCGACCTTGCACGCGCTTCTGCGCAAGCACGGGATCGATCCCAAGCCGTACCGCGAAGCGGCGGGGGCCTGAGGAGCAACATGGCCTCACACCTGGATCGCTATCACGACACGACGCTCGCCCAGAAGGCGCTGCTCGTCCTGGTCGCCGTGGTGCTGGGTCTCGTCGCGGCCACGCTGGCGCTGACCTTTCAGGTGAAGATCGTCATCGGTCTCATCGCCGGGCTGTGTTTCGGTGCCCTAATCCTGTTGAAGCCCCTCGTCGGCATGGTGTTCCTCCTGATCACGATGCCGGTGCTCGAGATCTTCCCGTCCGACTTCTTCGGGTCGGGGCTCTTGAACCCGACGAACTTGATTCTGGCCACGATCACGGTCTCGGTCACGCTCTATCGGACGTTCGTGCTGAAGATCGGCATCTCCAGGCGAAGCTGGGTGGCTCCGATCCTCGTGTACGGGATCGTGCTCACGTTCTCGATTGGGTTGAACCTGATCAAGGGAGAGGCCTCGGTGGCGGCGGTGGCCGGGCTCACGCGAACCTATCTGAACGGGGCGTACCTGTACTTCCTGACCACCAACTGCATCGAGAGCGAGCGGGATGCCCGTTACATCTTCTACACCGTGCTGTTCACGGTCATCTTCGTGGCGCTGTGGGGGCTGTTCGAGTATCGAAACGACATCCTCGCCGGCATGGCTTCCTCGCGCGTCCGGATCAGTGGCCGCGTGGGTCAGCCGAACTCGTTCGGGGCGTTTCTGTGCTACTACCTGCCGTTCCTGATCGGCGCGCTCCGCGTCCGGAACGTGCCCAGGCTCTGGCGGCTCTACGCGCTGGGGGGGACGGTGGCCGTGCTCTTCGCCCTCATGTTCACCCAGTCGCGGGGCGCCTACCTGGGGCTCGTGTGTTCGCTCGTGTTTCTCGCGGTGGCGGTCAATCGGCGACTGCTCCTGGTGATGCTGGTGGCCGGGCTCCTGCATCCGCTGTGGCTCCCTTCGCAGGTGGTCGAGCGGATCCAGTACACGTTCGATGGCCAGGGTGCGTACGGCGTGGACAGCTCCTCGGAGTCGCGTATCAAGTTCTACAAGGCGGGCGTCCGGCTCTGGACCGAGAGTCCGGTCTGGGGTCACGGGTTCGGTGGCTTCTCACGCATGTCGGCCGAGAGAGGAATCACCGAGACGCGCCGCGCCGCACACAGCCTCTACATCCAGATGCTGGTGGACACGGGGCTGGTGGGGCTGACCGCCATCTTCTACATGTGGGGACATCTCTGGCGCCGGTCGTGGCGCCTGTGGAAGACGGCGACGGATCCGTCTCGGAGAATCTTCGGCGAGTGCTTTCTCGCGTGCCTGGTGGCCATCGTGATGGTCAACATCTTCGGCATCCGTTTCTACAATTTCATGGAGATCGGGTACTTCTGGGCGCTGTGCGCGGTGCTGGTCTTCTACACCGAGCCGGCCCGCGACCGGATTCGTGCCGGGAGCGAGGCGAGGAGAGCCGCGTGAGAATCCTCTACCTGGCTCAATTCTTCAATCGTCCCGACGAGGCCGGGGCCGGGCGACACTACGCGTTCGCCAGCGAATGGGTACGCCGGGGGCACGACGTCACCGTGATCACCGGGCAGCAGAACTACCGCACCGGCGCGACGCGACGCGCGAGCCTGCGCCCGTACGTCGAGACCGTGGACGGCGTCCGGGTCGTTCGGACCTACGTGTACACCGGCTACCGGGGCAGCTTCCGCCGCCGGTACCTGAACTTCGCGTCGTTCACCGCCTCGTCGGTGGTGGCGGCGCTCTCGGAGCGCCGCCCCGACGTGGTCTTCGCATCGTCGCCGCCGTTGACGGTGGGCGTGGCCGGGGAGTGGGTTTCCCGGCTCAGGCGGGTGCCGCTCGTGGCCGACATCCGCGACCTGTGGCCGGAATCGGCGGTCGCCCTCGGCGTCGTCTCCGATGGTCGCTTCGTGCGCCTCGCGTCCGGGACGGCCCGCCGGGTCTACCGGCGGGCGTCGCGCGTGGTCGGGGTCACCGGTGGCATCGTCGAGGGCCTGGTGGCCGCGGGGGTGCCGGAGGGCAAGATCGTCAAGATCACCAACGGCGTGGACGTCGGCCTGTACGAGTCACCGGCGGCGCCGGATTCACTGCGCACGGAGCTGGGACTGGACGATCGCTTTCTATGCGTCTACGTGGGGGGAATGGGCATTCTCCACGACGTGGGGACGGTCGTCGAGGCTGCGGCGCGGCTCCGGGACGTCCCCGTTCATTTCCTCCTGATCGGACAGGGTGACGACCGCCCACGCCTCGAGGCCCGGCTGGATCGGGAGGGCATCACGAACGTGACGTTCCGCGATCCGATCCCCAAGGAGCGCGTGCCGGGGGTCATCGCGAGCGCCGATTGCGCGGTCTACTCGCTCAGGGACGATCCGTTCTTCCGGGGGACCTTTCCCAACAAGAACTTCGACTATCTGGCCGCGGCGTGCCCGGTGGTGCTGGCGGTCGAGGGGGAGTCGGCCGAGCTCGTCCGCGCCGCGGGGGCGGGATTCGTCACGCCGCCGGGATCGGGAGCGGGGCTCGCCGAGGGGATTCGCCGGATGCTGGCGCTGCGGCCCGCCGAGCGCCAGCAGATGGGTGAGCGTGGGCGGGCGCACGTTCTGGCCAACTACCGTCGCGTGGATCTGGCGGCGAGGCTCGAGACGATCCTCCAGGACGTCGTGGGCGATCGCACGGTCGATCCGGGACGCGAGGACGGAAGACGAGGGGTTGCATGAGCATCGATGACCGTACGTTCCAGATCAGCCGTCCGGTGTGTCCCGACGTCGACGCCCTCGTGCCCGAGCTCCGCGAGATCCTGGAGTCGGGTCAGCTGACGAACGGTCGCCACGTGCGCCGGCTGGAAGAGGCCGTCTCGGCGTACACGGGGGCCGAGGTGGTCGCGCTGGCGTCGAACACATCGGGCATGATGCTGAGCTGGAGCGCGTTCGACCTGGCCGGCGAGGTGCTGGTCCCGGCGTTCACGTTCCCCGCCACCGCGCACGCTCTTCGCTGGAACGGGCTCGAGCCGGTGCTCGTGGATTGCGACCGCGAGACGTTCAACATCGACCCGGACGACGTCGAGCGGAAGTGCACGTCGCGCACGGTCGGGATCGCGCCGGTGTACATCTTCGGGAATGCGCCGGACTGGGAGCGACTCGGTGCGATCGCGCGCCGCCACGATCTTCGGGTGGTCTCGGATGCGGCCCATGCGTTCGGCACGACCATCCACGGTCGACACGCCGGTCACTTCGGGGACGTCGAGATCTTCTCCCTGGCCCCCACGAAGATCCTGACCACGGCCGAGGGCGGGCTTGCGATCACGCGTGACGCCGAGCTGGCCGACGTCCTCAGGCGAACGCGGAACTACGGCAATCCCGGCGATTACAACTGCCGCGAGCTGGGTCTGAACGCGCGGATGACCGAGGTGCACGCACTTCTCGGGCTGCACGGCCTGGCCGGTCACGAGGCGCAGCTCGAGCACCGGCAGCGCCTGGCCGCCCGTTATCGCGAGCTCCTCGGCGACGTGCCGGGCATCGCGTTCCAGTCGATCGGGGCGGGCGTGCGCACAACCTACAACTACTTCGCGATCGTGGTCGAGCCGGGGGCGTTCGGTCTCACCAACCATGAGCTGAAGGCGTTTTTGGCCGGGCACGGCGTCGAGAGCAAGGTGTACTTCCATCCGCCCATTCACCGGCAGACGCTGTACGCGTCGCTGGCCGGCGCGGAGGTCCCCAATACCGAGTGGCTGTGCGAGCGGATCCTGTGCATCCCGCTGACCGGTCACCTCGACGAGGCCGACGTCGAGACCATCGCCGGACTCGTCGTCGATGCGCGGCGGACGGCGCGCTCCCGAGAGGACGCGGTGACGTGAAGCACGAGGGCCTCTATGCGCGGGCGCTGAAGCCCGCCCTCGATCGTCTGGTCGCGCTCGCGATCGTCGTGATCGGTGCGTTGCCCGGTCTGGCGCTGGCGCTCGCGGTGCGCCTGGACTCGCGCGGACCGGTCTTCTATCGACAGGTACGTGTGGGGAAGAACGGTCGTGTGTTCCAGATGCTGAAGTTCCGGTCCATGGTGGTGGGAGCCGAGCACCAGGGGGCGGGCATCCGCGTCGAGAGGAACGACGCCCGGATCACCCGCGTCGGGAGGCTCCTCCGCCGGACGAGCCTCGACGAGCTGCCGCAGGTCTTCAACATCCTGCGGGGCGAGATGAGCGTCGTCGGACCCCGGCCGGGGCTCGAGTTTCAGGTGGCGAAGTACACGCCGGAGCAGCGCCGCCGCCTGCTGGTGGCACCGGGCATCACGGGATGGGCCCAGGTGAACGGCCGGAACGCGATTCCGTGGGACGAGCGCATCCGGCGCGACCTCGAGTACGTGGATCGGATCTCGCCGGCGCTCGACCTCGAGATCCTCTGGCGGACGATCGGCACCGTCCTGAACCCGCGGGATCAGATCGCGGCCAAGGCGTTCTTCGGCGAGCGGCCGGGTGACGATCGCCCTACCGCGTCGGGGGACCGCGCATGAGCCCGATCCGGACGATACGTCGGGCCGCGGCGCTCCTGGCCTCATCGGCCGCGCTCGTGGTGCCGGCCACCGCGGATCCGACCGTGGCCGAGCCGATGCCCGCGGCGCGAGACGTGCAAGTGGATCCGGACTTCGACCCCGGGCACCTGTCGCCGCTGGCCCGGACGTGGTACGACCGCGTGGTCGAGTCCATCGAGGCCAGCCGCGAGACGATCGAGACGCGCGCCGCGTCCGACGATCTCTACCTCCTGGGCCGGTTCGTCGGCGACTATCAGGCCGCGCTGGTGGCGGCGCTACGGGCCACCGGAGATCGGCGGTTCCTCGATCGAGTGTACGAGGTGGCCGAGATCGCGCGCGCGAGCCTCCGGGACGCCTGGGACGACGGCACGACCGACGGTCACCTGAACTGGCGGATGCGGACGGCGGACGCGCCGCCGTACCACGGCAACGACCGGCACCAGATGGACGAGGCGATGGTGCACGGCAACGTCGCGCTGTGGGCGGCCGTGCTCGACGCGAACCGGGACGTGGACGCCCGCTTCGCGGAGGCGGCCGACTTCTGGCGCGACTATCTCGAGAACCACTTCCTGGCCAAGTGGCGCGTGCGAGCCGGCGGTGACCGCGTCGCGAGCTGGGACGGACCGCGCGGGTTCTACAAGCGCTTCGTTCACCCCCGGATCAATCAGCTCCGGGCGGCCCACTACCTCTGGCGCCTCACGGGGGACGGGTTCTACCGGGAGCGGGAGCGGAGCGTCTCGGCGGACGTGCTGGGTGCGATCGTCGAGAACCCGACGCACCCGGGTGCCGTGCGCTGGAAGCACCAGGTATCCGGCAAGGACGAGGGCTGGCAGAAGCTGAACTACGCGCAGTATGCGCTGCGCGTGATGATCGAGCTGTACGAGGAGCAGGTCGACGGCTTCGACGAGTGGCTGATGACGCGTCTCGCGACGACGGTTCGCGACGTCGTGTTCGCCGAGGCGGATGAGCACCGGATGACCGCCCGCATCTCGGGCGAGGGCAGCACGGGACTTCGCGTGTTCGCGCTCAGCGCGTACGCGGCCTGGGATCCCACCGGACGCATCCTCAGGATCGCCGATGCGACCTACAAGCCCGGATCGTACGGCCTGTCCACGGCCGCGTACGCGTTGTGGGCCCTCTGCCCATGACGCCCACGGTCGCGAGGACGGGACGCGCCGCGCGGCGGCGCCGGAGACGGCGACGACACGCCCTCACGCCCCGTGCGTGGCGGCGATCACTCGACGCGCCTCGGCGCGCGTGAAACGAGGAAGGACGACGTGGCAAACCGACCTGACGGCACCGGCGCCCGATCGGCCGAGGTGACCGGCGTACGGCGCATCCAGATCTACGACACGACGCTGCGCGACGGAACGCAGGGGCTCGGCTTCAACCTCTCGGTCGGCCAGAAGCTCGAGGTGCTCAAGCAGCTCGATCGCATGGGTGTGGACTACGTCGAGGGAGGCTACCCGCTCTCCAACCCGAAGGACGCGGCGTTCTTCGCCGAGGCTCGCGACGTCCGGCTGAACCGGACGAAGCTCGCCGCGTTCGGCATGACGCGGCGAAAGGGCGTCTCCGCGGCCGAGGACACCGGAATGCGGGCGCTCGTGGCGGCCGAGACGCCGGTGGTCACCGTGGTCGGCAAGACCTGGGACTTCCACGTGCGGGAGGTCCTGCGGGTGAGCCTGGACGAGAACCTGGCCATGATCCGCGACTCTCTCGGGTTCCTGGCCGACGCGGGGCGCGAGGTCATCTACGACGCGGAGCACTTCTTCGACGGCTACCGGGAGAATCCCACCTATGCGCTCGAGACGCTCCGGGCGGCCCTCGACGGACGGGCCACCACGCTCGTCCTCTGCGATACGAACGGCGGCACGATGCCGTCGGTGCTCGGGGACATCGTGGGCGAGGTCCGGCGCACGTTCCCCGACGTCGCGATCGGGATCCACCCGCACAACGACTCGGCGCTGGCGGTGGCCAACGCGCTCGAGGCGGTGCTCCGGGGCGCCTCTCAGGTGCAGGGCACGATCAACGGCGTCGGCGAGCGCTGCGGCAACGTCGATCTGATCCCGGTCGTGGCGAACCTGAGCCTGAAGCTCGGGTTCGACGTCCTGGGGGGCGCGCCCGACGTCTCGCGTCTCACCGAGCTCAGCCGCTTCGTGAACCACATCGCCGATCGGGACCCCGAGCGCAACCAGGCCTACGTCGGCGAGTCCGCGTTCGCGCACAAGGGCGGCATGCACGTCCACGCCGTTCAGCGCAACGTCGCCACCTACGAGCACGTGCCGCCCGAGTCGGTGGGCAACGAGCGGCGCATTCTGGTCAGTGAGCTGAGTGGCGTCTCGAACATCCAGGACCGGATCGCGACGCTGATGGGGCGGCGGGAGCTCGATCGCGATACGCTACGGATGATCCTCGATGCGGTCAACCGCCTCGAGAAAGAGGGGTACGTGTTCGAGGAGGCCGAGGCCAGCTTCGAGCTGCTCGTGCGCCGCCTGATCGGCGAGGAACACCGTCACTTCCGGCTGGATCACTACCAGGCCAGCGTGTTCAAGATGGAGGGCGCTCACCCGGTCTCGACGGGGCTCGTCCGCGCACGTGTCGACGGCGAGGTCGTCCGGGGCACGTCCGAGGGCGAGGATCCGCTCTCGGCGCTGGACGGCGCGCTCCGGCGCGCGCTCGAGACGCACTTCCCCGAGCTGGACACGGTCGACTGCATCGATCGGAAGTTCCGCGCGATCGACAAGCCCGGCACGCGCTCGTGCCCGGTTCGTGTGCTGACCACGTTCGCCTGCGGGACGCGTCACTGGACCACGGTGGCCATCGGGGAGAACGTGATCGATGCCGGCCTCCAGTGTCTGGTAGAGGGCTTCGAGTGGCATCTCCTTCACGCGAACGAGATGCTGGACGGTGACCTGGCAGGCACGCCGGGCCGTGCGGAAGGGAGCACCCGGTGAAGTTCCTCATGATCGGGGCCGGACAGACCGGCCGGCTCCTGGCCGAGATCGTTCACCGGATCCCCGGGCTCGAGTGTGTCGGCATGCTCGACCGGGATCCGGCGCTGCACGGACAGTCGTTCTACGGCGTCTCCGTGCTGGGCGGGGAGGAGCTCCTGGAGGCGCACGTGGGCAAGGTGGAGGGGGCGCTGCCGGTCGTGGGCGACCTGACGGCCCGTCTTCGCCTGTTTAGACGGGTGCAGGCCATGGGGTATCGCGTGCCGACGATCATCGAGCCCTCGGTGGTGGCCGCCTCGGACGTGCAGTACGGCGCGGGCGTCTTCATCTCGATGAACACGGCGATCCTGACCAACGTCCGCATCGGCGACTACGGGTTCATCGGAACCGGTGTCAACGTGCTCCACGACACGACGATCGGCTCGAACTGCGTCGTCGGCGGCGGCACGGTCATCGGGGCGTCGGTCACGGTGGGCAACAACGTGGCATTCGGGACCGGCGTCACGGTGGCCTCGGGTCACAAGCGAATCGGCGACAACGCGAACGTCGCCGCCGGCTCGGTCATTCTGAAGGACGTGCCCGACAACGCGTTCGTGCTCGGCAACCCGGCGCGCGTGATCGGCTTCAACCCGTCCGTGGAGCTGTAGGAGGACGCCGTGAGCTCGATCTTTCAGGACATCCTCGGTCGCACCGACGGGCTCGATCGCCCGGCGTTCCACGGCGACCGTGCGTTCACCCACGGGGCGTTCCTCGACCACGTGGCGCGCTTCGTCGGCGCGTTCGAGCGGGCCGCCATCACGCCGGGCGATCGCGTCGCGCTGTGCGTGGATCAAGGGGCCGACTACGCGGCCGCGCTGGTGGCGCTGCGCCGCGTGGGCGCGGTCGCGGTGCTGATGGCCCCCGACTGGACGGATGCCGAGAAGGACCGCGTGGCCGACGTGGCCGAGGTCCGCTTCGCGGTGGCCGACATGCCGCTTCTGGGCACACGCGCCGTCGCGTCGGCCGAGAACGTGAGCGGCGACGCGACGCTCCTCGCGTTCGACGTCGTGCCGACCGAGCCGAGCGGTCCCGACGACGCGGTGCTGATCTTCACGTCCGGTACGACCGGGGCTCCGAAGGGCGTGATTCTGACCGAGTCGTGCATCTCGGCCAACGTGCGAGCCGTGTCGCGCTACCTGTCGCTGGGTCCCGCCGACGGCTCACCGGTGTTCACTCCGCCGTGCTACGCCTACTCGCTCTCGCTGAACCTGACCCATCTATGGTCGGGCGCGGCCATGCTGCCGGTGCCGGCGGGGCTGATGTTCCCGATCGAGATCCTTCAGGGCATCGCGCAGCATCGGTTGACCGGCGTCTCCGCCACGCCGACCGCGTTCCGGCTCCTGGCCCAGGTCGACCCGGACGCACCGGTGGATCTCACCTCGGTGCGCTACGTGATGACCGGCGGACAGTTCCTCGATCTCCGCCTCGTGCGGACACTGGGCGAGCTGTTCCCGAAGGCCGACGTCGTGAACATGTACGGGTGCTCGGAGAACTCGCCCCGCATCAGCTATCTCGTCGTGGACGGCCAGCACGGGCTGGACGACGCGGGCTACTACGCGGTGGGCCGCGCCGTCGACGGCACGCGGATCGAGATCCTCGACGGCGAGGGCCGTCCGGTGGCGCCGGGCACGACCGGCGAGGTGGTGATCTCGGGGACGAGCCTGATGCGCGGGTACTGGCGGGATCCGGAGAGCACCGCCGAGCGCCTCGTGGACGGGCGGTTCCACACGCGTGACCTCGGATATCTGGACGCCGAGGGGCTGTTGCACCTGACCGGCCGCGCCACCAGCATCATCAACATCGGCAACGAGAAGGTGTCGCCCGAGGAGGTCGAGAAGGTGCTGGCCGGGGTCGAGGGTGTCCGCGAGGCGGCCGTCTACGGCGCGCCCGATCCGATGCTGGGCGAGAGCGTGCACGCCCTAGTGGTGCTGGAGCCCGGGGCACGGGTGCAGGTGACCGACCTCCAGCGTCACTGCCGTCGCGTGGTGTCCGGGTACAAGGTGCCCAGACGGATCGACATCGTGGCCACGCTTCCGCGCACGTTGTACGGCAAGATCGATCGCACGCGTCTGACCGAGATGGCTCGCGAGAACGCGACCATCGGCTGACGTCGGGCTCGGGAAACGGCTCTCGGCGTCCCGCCGCCGGGCGGGAGGAGGTTCCACGGTGAGTGTTCGCGACGACGTCCTTGGGTATCTGAAGCGCATCAACCCGACCGTCATCGAGCGGATGCCCGAGCCCGAGGGCCTCAAGCTCCGGCGGGTGCTGGACTCGCTCGACATGATGGACTTCATCACGCATCTCGAGCAGAGCTACTCGATCAAGGTAACCGACGAGGACGTCCTGACGCGGAACTTCGAGACGGTGGGGTCCGTGATCCAGTTCGTGGAGTCGAAGACGACCTCGTGATCGTTCGAGGCCCCGACCTCGACCCGCGGCTCCGAGGCGGGCTCCGTCCCGTAGCGGAACGCCCCTCCGCCGGATGACGAAGGGGCGTCTTGCGGACGGTGCGGTCGAGCTACTGATCCTGGACGGCCGGCTCCTGCGCGCTGCCCTCCTGCACCACGTCCAGGAACGCCTCGATCTCTCCGTTGGCGAGCAGCGTCGCCTCGTAGAAGTGCGTGAGCGCCTCGCGCACCCCCGGGTCGTTGTCGATGATCACCTGATAGCGCCGGTTGGGTCCCCAGACGTTGCTGGCGATCTCGACCCGGAGCCAGTGATCGACGAACGGTCGCTCTGCGGTGATGGTGTCCGCCGTGAGGTCCTCGTTCTCGGGGGCTCGCCCGAGCACGTAGCTCGTGAACTGGCCGAACATCTCGTCGCTGGTCTTCCAGGAGGCGAGGAAGTCCTCGAACGATCCCAGATCGGGATGCTCGTTGCCGATGGTCTCGTTGGCGAAGTTGAAGAAGTAGCGGTCCTGCGGGTTCAGGAGAGCGGCCTGCGTGTCGTTCAGCGAGTAGTCGGGATCGACGACCACGTCGGGCATGATGCCGCCGCCGCCGTAGACGGGGCGCCCGGCGGCCGTCATGTAGGTCGGACGCTCGTCGATCTCGTGGCCTTCCTCGACGAGCTCGGCCGCGCCGGCGTCGGTGCCGGCCTCGGTCAGGTACTCGTGACGGTCCTTGCCCTTGTACGGGCGCTGGATCAGCCGGCCGCTCGGGGTGTAGTACTTGGCCACGGTCAACAGGAGGGCGCCGCCGCCGCGGATGGGGAACTGGCGCTGAACGAGCCCCTTGCCGAACGACGTGGTGCCCACGACCAGCCCGCGATCCCAGTCCTGGACGGCGCCCGAGACGATCTCGGACGCGGACGCGCTGCCCTGATCGATCATCACGATCAGGGGATAGCGCGGGTGCGTGGAGCCCTCGGTCGAGAAGTACTCCTCGGACGAGCCGCGAATGCGACCCTTGGTGTAGACGACGAGCTTGCCGCCCGACACGAACTTGTCGGCCACGGCGATGGCCTGGTTGAGGTAGCCGCCGGTGTTGCCGCGCAGGTCCAGGACGAGCCTCTCCATGCCCTGATCGGCCAGCTCGTTGATCGCCTCCTCGAGCTCGTCGGCGGTGTGCGCCGAGAACCGGTTGGCCCGGATGAAGCCCGTGTCCGCGCTCAGCATGAAGTAGTGAGAGACCGACTTGATGGCGATCTTGGATCGCTTGATCTCGACGTGGATGAGCGCGTCCTCGCCCGGCCTCTCGATGCCGACCTCGACGACGGATCCCTCCGGTCCGCGCAGACGCTCCATGACCTCGGGATTGGTGATGCCGATGGCGCTCTCGCCCTCGATCTCGACGATGCGGTCGCCGGGCTTGATGCCGAGGTCCCACGACGGTGAGCCCTCGATCGGCGAGATGACGGTCAGCACGTCGTCGACGATCTCGAACGAGATGCCGATGCCCGAGTACTCGCCGGTGTTGAGCTCCTGCATGCGGCGGTTGGCGTCGGGCCGGAGGTAGTTCGTATGGGGATCGAGGTCCTTCAGCATGCCCTCGATCGCGTCGTTGATCATGGCCTCGGTGTCGACCGTGTCGACGTAGTTGTGCTTGACCAGGGTCAGGATCTTGTTGAAGCGCTGGATCTGCTCGAGCAGGTCGGAGCTGTCCGCGCGGGCGATCGACGGCGGCACCAGAGCCAGCGTCGTGGTGATCAGCAGCAGTGCGAGCGATCGGGTCCGGGGCGTCGTCATCGGCCGCTCCATCAGGTGGGAGTCTCGTCGTTTCGGGGGCTCGGTCGCGGCCCTCGTCGTGTCCGGAGGCTGGGCCGCCGAAGGTCGCGTGCGAGGGGTCGCCGACTCCGCGCCGACGGTCACCTCGGCGGGTGCGCGGCGCGTCGACCGTAACTACCGGCGGACTATACCACAGGTTCCGTTAAACTCTATGTCGGCAGGCTCTTGCGCGCTCATGACGGTTTACCTACCCTCGGCGATCGGTTTCTGTGTTCGAACACGGCGAAGGGATGGGACGGGCGTGGAGATCTTCCTGACCGGCGGCACCGGATACCTCGGAGCGCGGCTGGCGCAAACCCTTGTGGCCAGAGGGCATCGGTTGCGCGCGCTGTACCGCTCCCCCGAGCGGGCGCCCCGCGCCGGTGCCTCGGTGCTGCCCGTTCGAGGGGATCTCGAGCGCCCGGACGCGTTGCGCGACGCGATCGACGGTGTGGATGCAATCGTGCACACCGCCGCGATGGTCCAGAGCTACGTGCGCGATCCCGACCGGATGCGCCGGGTGAACGTGGACGCCGTCGAGCGCGTGGTTCAGCTCGGCCGCGAGCTCGGTGTTCCGCGTATCGTGTACACGTCGAGCTTCATGGCGCTGGGGCCCAGCTCGTCGCACCCGCGCACCGAGGACGATCCGTACGCGCGCGAGACCTTCCACAATCACTACGAACGCACGAAGTACCTCGGCGACCAGGTCGCGCGTCGCCTGCAGTCCGAGGGGGCACCGCTGACGATCCTGTACCCGACGGTCATCTTCGGACCGGGCGGGCTCACGCAGGGCAACTTCGTGGGCAAGATCGTGCGCGACTTCGTGAACCGGAAGCTCCCGGGACGGCTCGGACGCGGCGACGCGCTGTGGAACTACGCGTTCGTGACCGACGTGGTCGACGCGCATCTGCTGGCGCTGGAGCACGCACCACCGGGATCGCGATACATCATCGGCGGTGACAACATCACGCTGGACGGGTTCATCGCCACGCTCGAGGAGGTCTCGGGCGTCCCCGCGCCCACGCGACGCGTGCCCCGGGCCGCCGCCAAGGTGATCGCCGCGCTGATGGAGGCCAAGTGCGCCGTCCTGGGCGGGCAGCCCGATCTGACGCGCGAGGTCGTCGACGTGTACTACCGGGACTGGGCGTTCTCCTCGGACCGGGCCATGCACGACCTGGGGTACCGGCCGCGCCCGTTCCGGGATGCGCTGTCCGACACCGTGGACTGGGCGCGCGCGAGCGGGGCGTCCGCGTGAACGCCTGGCTGGAGGCGACGTTCGTCACCGGCCTCGCGGCCGTGCTCGGCCTGGCCACGCGGGCCGTGCGGCCCAGCGCGGCATGGGGCGGCCTCGTGGTGGGCACCCTCATCTACCGGGGCGCGGGGCGCGGCGGCTTCGTCGTGCTCGTCACGTTCTTCGTCGTGGGCGTCGCACTGACGCGCCTCGGCTACGCACGCAAGGCGGCGCAGGGACTGGCCGAGCCCCACGGGGGACGCCGCGGGAGCGCACACGCCGTGGCGAACGGTGGCGTGGCCACGCTGATCGCGATCGGGATGATGCTCGTGCCCGAGGCGCGAGATCTCCTGGCGCCGGCGTTCCTGGGGGCCTTTGCGGCCGCGCTCTCCGACACCGCCGGCAGCGAGGTGGGGCAGCTCTACGGCCGACGCGCGATGTCCCCGCTGACGTTTCGGCCCGTCCCTCCGGGGACCGACGGCGCCGTGTCGCTGGAGGGAACGCTCGGCGGCGCGGCCGCCGCACTCCTGATCGGAGGCGTGGCGCTGGCGACTCGCTTCGTGGGGCCGGCGGGGGCGCTGGCCGGTGTGGTCGGGGGGCTCGTGGGGTCGCTCCTGGAGAGCGTCGTCGGCAGCCTTCCGGGCCGACGGCGACCCGGACACATGGCGATGAACGCCGCCAACACCTTCGTGGGCGCGGCGGTCGCGGCCGCGATGGCGTGGCTCCTTCGGGGGATGACCCATGGGTGATCGGCCCGATCGGGGGAACGTCCGCGCCGCGTCGGCGGCCGGCCGCCGGCGCGCCATCTGGCGGCGCACGTGGCTGAACGGATCGATCTTCCTGTCCGCGTTGCTGGTCACCGCGGTGGTGGCCGGGGGGTTCATCGCGGACCGCACGGCCGCCGAGTCGGTGGCACGTGCCGCCCGATGGACGCTGGGCGGTCTCCTGGCCACCGTCTGGATCGGCGTCGTGGGCACGCTGCCCGTGCTCCTGTTCGGGCTTCGGTGGGTGGGGAGCCGGCGGCCCGGCCGCCTGCGCCAGATCGTGCGGGTGATGGCGATCTGGTCCGCCCTGGTGGCCACGATCGTTCTCGTGGCCTGGCTTCGCTCGTCACCGTTCGACGGGTCGCTGGCGTCCCGATCGCCGGCGGTCCGTCAGGCCGTCCCGGTCCTGCTGTTTGCCCTGATCGCCAACGGTCTCTGGTGGTGGTACCGCCTCGAGCTGCGCCACGCGATGCGCCGCCACCGGCACGGCGGGGCCCACCGGTGGCAGGTCGCCGCGATCGGGGTCCCGGCCGTGGTCCTGATGGCCGGCGTGCTCTCGCACGTGGGCATCGGACCTCGGATCGCGCTGCACGAGCCGTCGGTGGGGCTGGCCGAGCCGCCGGTCACCCGCGTGGTCTGGTGGACGGTGGACGGCGTGAATCAACGCACGCTGACGTACTGGACCGCTCTCCGCGAGCGCTCGGCGATCGCGCGCCTGGCGCTCCGAGGCTCCTCCGCCTACTTCGAGTGGGACGCGAATCGACCCATGGCGGCCTGGCTCGATCTGACACGAGGTTTCGTCCCCAAGCGAAAGGATGGCCGTGTCGTACGCGATCGGTGGACGTTCGGCGCGGTGATCCGGCGACACCTCCGGTTCCTGCCGGGCGTCCGGCGAGTCGAGACGTCGGTTCTGGAGCGTCCGTCCCTGTGGGAGCTGGTGACGCGGACCGGCCGCGCGGTCGAGGTCGTCGGATGGACGCCCCCCATGCTGCCCGGCGACGCCATCGCGGGGCGGGTGGTCACCGGGGACGCGCTGAGCGGAATCCGCCAGCTCCTCGACGGGGCCGGCGGCCCCGTGGCGAGCGGCCGGTACGGCGATCCGGCGCTCCTGCGGACGCTCCGCGACGATGCCAGGAGCCCCTGGACGGACTGGCGACGCGGCTTTCCCGCCACCGAGGCCGACGACGCGCTGCTGGCGGCGGTGGCGGCGCTGGCGGTGCCGCCCGCCTCGATGATGTCCGACTACTTCCGGCTGAACGTGGCCGAGCGCTTCCTGGCCGAGGGCCGGGTCGCGTTGCACACGGCGCTGTTCGAGTTCCCGCGTGTGATCGCGGCCCAGGAGTCGGCGCTCGACACCGAGTCGTTCGACCAGGTCCAGGACGCCATGCGCGCGTACCTCGACGTGCTGGACGCACGCGTGGAGCGCGTCCTCGCCACGCTGAAGGCCGGCGATGCGTTCATCCTGACGTTCATGCCCCCGCCCATCGCCGACGGCCCGGCGGCGGGGCAGAGCGGTGCGGGAACCGCCTTCTTCATGGGCGAGAAGATCCGTCCCGAGAACGCCCGGGGCGAGGTCATCGCGACCGCCGACCTGGCCAAGACGCTCGTGTACCTCGCAGGGTGCCGGGTGTCTTCCTCGCTGGAAGGCCAGGTGGCGTGGCCGCTTCTCTCGGAGGACCTCGCCGAGCACTTTCCCCCCGAGCCCGTGGCCGACTACCCCCCGGCGCCGCGGGTGCGTCACTGACGACCCTGTAACCCATTTGTTTGAATGTCGTTAGCAGCCCGCCCGGACCGCCGCGCGCATTGACTTCGCGTCGGCGCTGCTCTAGCATCTTCCATTCTCTTTTCAACATCGGGATCGCCCGTCCGATGCATCCATTCGAGAGTCTGTCGCAACGACTTCGAGCCCACGGGCCGCCCGTTCGGGAGCTGTGAAAGGGAGTCCAACGTTGGAACTCAAGGACAAGATCCTCAGCAAAGAGGCTCATCTCGGCGTCATCGGCATGGGATATGTCGGCCTGCCGCTGATGGTCGAGTACGCGAAGGCGGGGTTTCGCGTATCGGGGCTCGACAAGTCGCAGTCACGCGTGGATCAGATGATGGCCGGCGAGAGCTATATCGGGGACGTGCCGTCGTGGGAGCTCAAGGAGCACGTCGATGCCGGGCGCTTGATGGGCACGACGGATTCCGCGATGCTGGCCGAGGTCGACACGGTCAACATCTGCGTGCCGACGCCCCTTCGCAAGACCAAGGACCCCGACGTCTCGTACATCGTGGACGCGGTGGAGAAGATCGCCGAGCATCTGCATCCGGGACAGCTCATCATCCTCGAGTCGACCACCTACCCCGGGACGACGGTGGAGCTGATGCTCCCGCGGCTCGAGTCCACCGGGCTGAAGGTGGGTAAGGACTTCTTCCTGGCGTTCTCTCCCGAGCGCGTGGACCCCGGCAACCCGAAGTTCACGACCAAGAACATCCCGAAGGTCGTGGGGGGCGTGACCCCGGCGTGCACCGAGGTGGCCGTCATCCTGTATCAACGCTCACTCGAGACGGTCGTGCCGGTTTCGTCGCCGGTCGTGGCCGAGATGGTCAAGCTGCTGGAGAACACCTTCCGGAGCGTCAACATCGGTCTGGTGAACGAGCTGGCCCTGATGTGCGACAAGATGCACATCGACGTCTGGGAGGTCATCGACGCCGCCGCGACCAAGCCGTTCGGCTTCATGCCGTTCTATCCCGGGCCGGGCCTGGGCGGACACTGCATTCCCATCGATCCGTTCTATCTGTCGTGGAAGGCGAAGCAGGCTGGATTCGAGCCCCGTTTCATCGAGCTGGCCGGCGTGATCAACGCCCAGATGCCCGAGCACGTGGTGAACCTGGTGGGTCGCGCGCTGAACGACGACTCGAAATCACTGAAGGGCTCGAAGGTGCTCGCGCTGGGCGTCGCCTACAAGCGCAACATCGACGACTGCCGCGAGTCCCCGTCGCTGGACGTCATGCAGGAGATGATGATGCGCGGCGCGGACGTGGCATACTCGGACTCGTACGTTCCGTCGGTTCAGATCGCCGAGCACACGCTCACGCATCAGCCTCTGTCGCCCGAGATGATCGCCGGCTATGATTGCGTGGTGATCCTGACCGATCACACGGATGTGAACTACGACCACGTGGTGTCCGCGGCGAGGTGCATCGTCGACACGCGCAACGTGCTGAAGGCACGCGGCCACCGCCACGACAAGATCTACAAGCTGTAACCGGGCCGGGCAGGGGCGGTCGCTCGAGCGCCCGGCCGGCCGAAGGAGATGTCCGTGCCGACCTACCTCGTGACCGGCGCGGCGGGATTCATCGGATCCAATCTCGTCGAGCAGCTCCTGGCCGCCGGCCATACGGTGCGCGGGTTGGACAGCTTCCTGACCGGGAAGTCCGAGAATCTCGACGCGGCGGTGTCCGACCCCACGCGCGAGCGCTTCACGTTCCTCGAGGGCGACATCCGGAGTGCCGAGGACGCGACGGCCGCGATGGCCGGCGTGGACTACGTGCTCCACCAGGCCGCGCTGCCGTCGGTGCCGCGCTCGGTCGACGATCCGATGCAGTCCCACGACGTGAACGTCAACGGCACGTTGAACCTCTTGAACGTGGCACGGGCCACCGGCGTCAAGCGCTTCGTGTACGCGGCGTCGTCCTCGGCCTACGGCGACAGCGAGACCCTGCCGAAGGTCGAGGACATGGTGCCCAATCCGCTGTCTCCTTACGCGGTCAACAAGCTCGCGGGAGAGTATTACTGCCGCGTGTACACGACGATCTTCGGCGTGCCGTCGGTGGGGCTCCGATACTTCAACGTGTTCGGACCGCGCCAGGACCCGACGTCGCAGTACGCGGCCGTGATCCCGAAGTTCATCACCGCGCTGTTGAGCGGTGAGAAGCCGACCGTCTACGGCGACGGCGAGCAGTCTCGCGACTTCACGTACATCGACAACGTCGTCCAGGCGAACGTACTGGCCTGCGAGTCCGAGCGCGCGCCCGGACACGTGGTCAACGTGGCGTGCGGCGATCGCTTCACGCTGAACCAGCTTCTCGGCGAGATCGCGGATCTCCTCGGTGTCCCGGCCGATGCGACCTACGTGGATAGCCGGGCCGGCGACGTCAAGCACTCGCTCGCCGACATCTCGGCCGCCCGCGACCTCCTCGGCTACGAGCCGGGGGTTTCGTTCCGCGACGGGCTCCGCCGGACGGTCGACTTCTTCAAGGATGCGGCATGTCGCAGCAAGAGCTAGAGCCGACGCGTCCGGTCGGCGTCGCCGTGGTCGGGGCGGGCGCCTGGGGCGCCAATCACGTTCGCACGATCTCGCGCCTGCCGGACGCCCGCCTGGTCGCCGTGTGCGATCGCACGCCCGACGTGCTGGCCAAGGTGAACGCCACGTACCCGGGTGTGCGCTGTGTCGACGAGGTCGACGACCTCCTGGCGATGGACGACGTGGAGGCGGTGGTCGTCGCGACGTCGGCGGCGGCGCATGCCCCGGTGGCCGGCGCGTGCCTGTCCGCGGGGCGGGACGTGCTCGTGGAGAAGCCGCTGACGCTGTCCACGCGCGAGTCCGAGGCGCTCGTGCGCCAGGCGAGCGACGGGCAACGGATCCTGATGGTCGGGCATCTCCTGTTGTTCCATCCGGCCGTGATCGCGCTCAAGGACATGATCGACCGGGGCGAGCTCGGTGAAGTGCGGTACGTCTACAGCCAGCGCCTGAACCTGGGCAAGGTCCGGCAGGACGAGAACGCCTGGTGGTCGCTGGCGCCGCACGACGTCTCGGTCGTGAACTACCTGCTCGACGCCGAGCCGGTGATGGTCTCGGCCACCGGGCACGCGTACCTGCAGTCGGACATCGAGGACGTCGTGTTCGCGAACCTGACGTATCCCGGTGGATCGATGGCCAACGTGCACGTCTCGTGGCTCGATCCCCACAAGGTCCGCCGCTTCACGATCGTGGGCAGCCAGAAGATGGCGGTGTTCGACGACATGGAGAGCGTCGAGAAGGTGCGGATCTACGACAAGGGGGTCGAGACCGCCGACTTCGTGTCGTACGGCGAGTCTCTCACGCTTCGGTTCGGCGACATTCACATCCCCCGGATCGACATGACCGAGCCGCTTCGCGTGGAGTGTCAGCACTTCGTGGAGTGCGTGAGGACCCGACGGACACCCCGCACACCGGGCACGCAGGGGCTCGGCGTCGTGCGGACGCTCAACGGTGGGCAGGAGTCTCTGAAGCTCGAGGGCGAGCCCGTGTCGCTGGGAGGAGCCCCGTGATGGACGGCCACGTCCACCCCGAATCCCGCATCGGCGAGGGCTGTCACCTCGGCCACGGCGTCGTCGTCGAGGAGGGGTGCGTTCTGGGCGACGGGTGCCAGATCGGCCACCACGTGGTCATCCGGCGGGGATCGCGGCTGGGAGACGGCGTACGCGTCGACGATCACACGGTCATCGGCAAGCTCCCGATGCGTTCGTCGATCAGCATCTTCAGCGATGATGCGACCTACGACGGTTCCGAGATCGGCGACGGCTGCATGATCGGGGCATCGGTCGTGATCTACGTGGGAGCACGGCTGGGGGAGAAGGTCCTGGTGGCCGACCAGGCCGCCGTCCGCGAGGAGGTCACGATCGGACGCAACACGATCGTCGGTCGCGGAGCGCTCGTGGAGAACAAGTGCACGGTGGGGCAGTTCGTGAAGATCGAGAGCGAGGCGTACATCACCGCGTACTCGATCATCGAGGATCGCGTCTTCATCGCGCCGGGCGTGGTGACGACGAACGACAACTACGCGGGACGCTCCGAGGAGCGGTTCAAGCACTTCAAGGGCGTCACCGTGCGCCGGGGCGGTCGCCTCGGCGGGGGATGCGTGATTCTGCCCGGCATCGAGATCGGACCCGACGCGCTGGTGGCCGCCGGTAGCGTGGTGACCCGGGACGTGCCGGCACGCAAGATCGTCGCGGGGACGCCGGCCCGCGTCATGCGCGACGTGCCCGAGGATCAGCTGCTCGAGAATCAAGATTGGCCCGACGTGAAGGCGGCGGCGAGCTGAGGGGCGCACCACGCCCACGCACCTGGAAGAGAGCAAGACGATGCCGATCCCACTTCTGGATCTGAAGACGCAGTTCGCGGGCCTCGAGTCCGAGATGATGTCCGCGATCTCCGACGTTCTGCGCAGCGGCGCGTACGTCCTCGGTCCGACCGTGAAGGGCTTCGAGGCCGAGATCGCGGCCTACACCGGTGCCGAGCACGCCGTGGCCTGTGCGTCGGGAACGGACGCGCTGCTCCTGTGCCTGATGGCCAGGGGTATCGGTCCGGGCGACGAGGTCATCGTGCCCACGTACACGTTCTTCGCCACCGCCGGCGTGGTGCATCGCCTCGGCGCGACGCCGGTGTTCGTGGACATCGACCCCGAGCACTACAACATGGACGTCCCCGGGCTGGAGGCCGCAATCACGCCCCGGACGAAGGCCGTGATCCCGGTGCACCTGTTCGGTCAGAGCGCTCCGATGGCGCCGATCATGGAGATCTGTCGCTCGCGCGGCATCCCGGTGATCGAGGACGCGGCCCAGGCGCTGGGCGCCACGTACCGGGGCCAGTCGGCCGGCACCATCGGTGACTTCGGCTGCTTCTCGTTCTATCCCACGAAGAACCTGGGCGGGTACGGCGACGGCGGCATCATCACGACGAGCTCCGATGCCGACGCCGAGAACCTCAGGCGGCTCCGCGTGCACGGGGCACGCCCGAAGTACCATCATCAGGTGGTGGGGGTGAACAGCCGCCTCGATGCGATCCAGGCCGCGATCCTCCAGGTGAAGCTGCCGCACCTGGCCGGCTGGGCGGAGGCCCGGCGCGAGCACGCCGACCACTACCGCGCGAAGTTCGCGGGTACGCCGGTGAAGACACCGTCCCAGGCCGAGGACTGCTACCACGTGTACAACCAGTTCGTCATCCAGGTCGGCCGCCGGGACGCGGTGATGGCGGCGCTGAAGGAGAAGAGCATCGGGTGTGAGATCTACTACCCGGTCGCGATGCACCAGCAGGAGTGCTTCGGGCACCTCGGCTATCGCGAGGGCCAGTTCCCGGTCTCCGAGCGGGCCGCGCGCGAAACGCTCTCGATCCCGGTCTACCCCGAGCTGACGACGGCGATGATGGACGAGGTCGTCGACACCGTGCTGGGCGCGCTCTAGCTCGCCCCGCTCGCTCGCTCCCCATCGGCGAGTCGGGAGACGGCACGCTCCCGACTCGCGTCCCCTGCTCCCCGCGCCCGCCGCATGACGTTCTCGTGATGTCTCTCGGCTCCGACCGCGTCCGGCCCGGCGCTCGTGAGACAATGGTGGGCCATCACCAACCACCGAACCCCGGCCACGGCCGGCGACTCCGGACCCCGGGCGGGCACGCGCACCAGCGCGGCTGCCCCGGAGTCCCGGTGAGCTCGGCCGTCGGCCTCGGCCCCGCGAGAGCGACGCATTGGGTGTCGGCGCCACCCCACGGAATGCACTACCCTCGTGAGCATGTTCTCCGAGGCCACGCAAACCTGGTTCGATGGCGCCTTCCCGTCTCCGACGCCCGTGCAGGAGCGCGGCTGGGCGGCGATCGCCACCGGCCGTCACGCGCTCCTGGTCGCTCCCACCGGCAGCGGCAAGACACTGGCCGCCTTCCTGTTCGGGATCGACGCGCTCGCGCGCCGCGAGCCGGCGCCCGACGACGCGGCGGGCACGCGCGTGCTCTACGTCTCGCCGTTGAAGGCGCTCGTGTACGACATCGAGCGGAACCTCCGGGTACCGCTGGCGGGCATCCGGCGCACCGCGGAGCGCCTCGGAACCACGATACCCACCATCGAGGTGGCCGTCCGCACCGGGGACACGCCCCAGCGCGAGCGCCAGCGGCAGCTGCGGGCGCCCGGCGACATCCTCGTGACCACTCCGGAGTCCCTGTTCCTGATCCTCGGCTCACGTGCGCGAGAGACGCTCTCGCGCGTCGAGACGGTCATCGTGGACGAGGTCCACGCGCTCGCTCCCACCAAGCGGGGCGCGCACCTCGCGCTGTCGCTGGAGCGCCTGGCGGACGTGACCGAGCGCGAGCCGCAGCGGATCGGCCTCTCGGCGACCGTGCGACCGCTGGATGAGATGGCCGCGTTCGTGGCCGGCACGAGACCGATCGAGATCGTCGACGCGTCGATGGCGCCCAGGCTGGATCTGACGGTGACGGTTCCGGTGCCCGACATGACGAACGTGGCGCCGCCACCCCAGACTCGCTCCGATGGCGAGGCGCCCGCGAACGCGAGCTGGAACTCGATGATCGGCGGTTCCGCGCGACGCGGAGGCCCGATCCTGGCCGAGATCCGCGAACGCACGGCCCCGGTGCCGCCGCCCGAGCGCGGCATCTGGTCGGCGCTGTATCCGCAGATCCTGGAGGAGATCCGGGGCCATCGCTCCACGATCGTGTTCGTGAACAGCCGGGGCCTCTGCGAACGCCTGGCGCGCCGGCTGAACGAGCTGGCCGGCGAGGAGCTGGTCCGGGCGCACCACGGCAGCGTCTCGCACGAGAAACGAGCGGAGATCGAGGAGGGGCTGAAGGCGGGCCGCATTCGCGGCATCGTGGCCACGAGCTCGCTGGAGCTCGGCATCGACATGGGCGCGCTCGACCGCGTGATCCTGGTGGAGTCGCCGGGCTCGGTCGCCCGAGGGCTTCAGCGCGTGGGCCGGGCCGGCCACGACGTGGGGGCGACCAGCGTGGGTCGCATCTATCCGAAGTTCAAGGGTGATCTGCTCGAGTCGGCGGTGGTCGCCGAGCGCATGTTGCGAGGAGATCTGGAGCGCGTCCGCATGCCCGAGAACGCGCTGGACGTGCTGGCCCAGCAGATCGTCGCGATGTGCTGCGATCGCGAGCGCGCGGTGGACGAGATCGATGCGATCGTGCGGCGTGCGACGCCGTACCGGAATCTGACCCGGGCGGGGCTCGAGTCCGTACTCGACATGCTCTCGGGGCGCTACCCGAGCGCCGACTTCGCCGATCTGCGCCCCCTTCTCCGCTGGGACCGGGCCACCGACCGTCTCTCCGCGCGACGCGGCACGGTCATGGTATCGCGCATGAACCCCGGCACGATCCCCGATCGCGGCGCGTACCCCGTCATGGCCGGACCCGACGGGCCGCGCGTGGGGGAGCTGGACGAGGAGATGGTGTTCGAGAGCCGGGTCGGTGACGTCTTCCTCCTCGGCGCGAGCGCGTGGCGGGTGGAGGAGATCACGCGCGATCGCGTCGTCGCGTCCCCGGCACCCGGTGAGCCCGGTCGACTGCCCTTCTGGCACGGGGACGGCGTGGGACGACCGATGGAGCTGGGGCGGGCCATCGGCGCGTTCACGCGCGAGCTTGCCGCCGTGCCCCGCGAGGAGGCCGAGGCATGGATCCGCGGGAGGAGCCCCCTCGATCGGTTCGCGGCCCGGAACCTGGCCGACTACGTGCACGACCAGCGCGCGCACGCGGGTGTCGTCCCGACCGACACGACGATCGTGGTCGAGCGATTCCGGGACGAGCTCGGGGACTGGCGCGTCTGCATCCTCACCCCGTTCGGGGCTCGCGTGCACGCGCCGTGGGCCACGGCGATCCAGCGCCTCGTGTCGGCCGAGAGCGGGATGGACGTGCAGATCAGCTACGCGGACGACGGCATCACGCTCCGCGTGGCGGACGTCGAGGATCCGCTCCCCGTGGAGTCGCTCGTGCCCGATTCCGACGATGTGGAGACGCTGGTCACCGAGCAGCTCGCGGACACCTCGCTGTTCGCCGGACTGTTCCGCGAGAACGCGGTGCGCTCGCTTCTCGTTCCGCGCCGGCGACCGACGCAGCGCAATCCGCTCTGGGCGCAGCGGCTCAAGTCGCAGCAGCTCTTCGCCAGCGTGCGCCGCCACGCCTCGTTCCCGATCGTGCTGGAGACGTACCGCCAGGCCCTGGCGGACGTGTTCGACATCCGCGGACTGCAGGAGGTTCTGAGCGGGATACGATCCCGCCAGATCCGGGTGGCCGAGGTCGAGACCCGCTCGGCGTCGCCGTTCGCGCGGTCGCTGGTCTTCGCGTTCGTGACGCAGTATCTCTACGAGCAGGACTCCCCGGTGGCCGAGCGCCGCGCACAGGCGCTGACGCTCGACCGTGCGCTCCTGGCCGAGCTTCTCGGGCGCACGGAGCTGCGCGAGCTGATCGACCGCGACGTTCTGGCCGAGCTGGAGCGTGCGCTCCAGTGCGTGGCCCCCGACCGACGCGCGCGTGACGCGGACGAGCTACACGATCTTCTGCGACGCCTCGGAGACCTGACCGCAAACGAGCTGGAGGCGCGCGCGACCGCCGATCCCGCGGACTGGCTGGAGGCGCTCGGGCATCAGCGGAGAGCCATCCCGGTGTCGATCGCGGGGGAGACGCGCTGGATCGTCGCCGAGGAGGCGGGGCTCTACCGCGATGCCCTCGGCGTGCAGCCGCCGGCCGGTGTGCCGGCGGCGTTTCTGGATCCGGTGGCGTCGCCGATCGAGGCGCTCGTTCGGCGCTACGCCCGCACGCACGGTCCGTTCGCCCCGGGGGCGCCCGCCGCGCGCTTCGGGCTCACGATCGGTCAGCTGGCTCCGGTGCTCGCCGCGCTGGTGACCGACGGGACGCTCGTGTTCGGCGAGATCCGGCCCGACGGCGTGGAAGGCGAGTACTGCGACGCCGACGTCCTCCGCCGCCTGAAGCGCCGCACGCTCGCCGTCCTTCGCAACGCGGTCACGCCGACCGACCTGACGACCTACGCGCGGTTTCTCGTCGAGTGGCACGGGATCGGAGGCGAATCCGCCGGACCCGATGCGCTCATGGAGGTGCTCGTTCAGCTCGAGAGTCTCCCTTTGTGCTGGAGCGAGCTCTGCGAGGTGATCCTGCCCGCGCGCGTCCGGGACTTCGTGCCCTCGGACCTGGACGTGCTCACCGCGAGCGGCTCCCTGGTGTGGGTAGGACGCGGGGCGCTCGGTCCGCGCGACGGACGCATCTCGATCCATCGGCGCGATGCGGTGCCGGAGACCGGCGAGGCGTCCCATGACGCGAGCCCCGGCGCCGCCGCGCCATCGCCGCTGGATGCGCCGCTCCACCGCGCGATCCTGAGCGCGCTCGACACGCACGGGGCGAGCTTCGCCGTCGAGCTCGAGCGAGCGGCTCGCGCGGAGGTGTCCGATGCGACCGCGGCCGAGATCGACGGTGCGCTCTGGGATCTCGTGTGGGCGGGGCTCGTCACCAACGACACGTTCGTTCCGCTGCGCGAGCTGCGGGGGACGTCGCGCGCCCGTGGATCCCGCCGCCCGCCTCGCCGCGCGCACACGTGGGCCTCGACGCGAGGGCGGCTCGAGGCGGGTGCGTTCGCCGGACGCTGGTCGCTCGTGTCGACCCTCGGAGCTCCGCGGGTCAGCGACACCGAGCGGGTGCTCGCCACGGCCCACGAGCTTCTCCAGCGCTACGGGATCGTCAGCCGGGAGGTGGCAGCGGTAGAGGCGCTCGAGGGCGGCTTCGGCACGACGTACCGCGTGCTGCGCGCGATGGAGGAGTCGGGGCGGGTCCAGCGCGGATACTTCGTGGAGGGCCTCTCCGGGGGACAGTTCGCGTTCGCCGGGGCGGTGGATCGTCTCCGCGCACTGGACGAAGCCCCGACCGTCGCATCGGATCGCGAGGCCGCGATTCTCGTCCTGGCCGCCACCGATCCCGCCAACGTGTACGGGGGGCTCGTTCCGTGGCCCGACGGCCCCGACGGCGCACCCCGTCCCCGGCGGGTGCCGGGCGCCTACGTCGCACTCCGGCACGGTCGGCTCGTCCTCTACGTGGGGCCGGGCGGTCGCCAGATGCTGACGTTCACGTCCACGGCGGAGGGCGGCGAGGTGATCCCGCGCGCGCTGGATGCCGTTCGGAAGACGCATCGCGCGGCCGGCCGGCGACGCCTGCGAGTCGAGACGATCGATGGCCTGGCCGTCCGCGACTCACCACGCCTGCCGTGGTTCGAGGCGGCCGGCTTCCAGGTGAGCTATCGATCCCTCCTGGACGCGGCGCTCTGAGATGCCCGAGGGCGACACGCTGCACACGATCGCGCGGCATCTCGATCAGACGCTGGCCGGGCGGCGGCTCGTGGATGGATCGCTGCGCGACCGACCCGACGTCCCGGTCGCCGGCCGGCGGGTCACGGCCGTCGACGTCCACGGGAAGCACCTGTGGATCGAGCTCGACGGGTCGCTCGTCGTGTGCTCACACCTGGGGCTCCACGGGTCGTGGCATCGCTACGCACGCGGTGAGAGGTGGCAACGCCCGCGACATCGCGCCGCCATCGTGCTGGTGACCGAGCGCGACGGGGTGTTCGTGTGCTTCGACGCGCGCGAGGTCGCGCTGGTGCGAAAGGGCGGTGTTCGCGATCGCGCGAGTCGCTCGCGGATCGGGCCCGATCTGCTCGCACCGGACTGGGATCGCGACGAGGTGCGCCGGCGCGCGTCGCGGCACGGGTCGATCCCACGACCCGCGTCGTCGATCTCCTCCTGGACCAACGCGTCGCGGCGGGAGTCGGCAACGTCTACAAGTCCGAGGTCCTGTTCCTCGAGTCCCTGGCGCCCGACCGCACGGTGGGGTCGATCTCCGTTCGATCGCGCGACGCGCTCTTCGAGCGTGCCGCGTCGCTCCTGGCCGCGAACGTGGGTGGGGAGCCCCGCCGGACGCGTCGCGGCCCGTTTCGAGACGGACCGCGCTCGGGCGGACTCTGGGTCTACGGCCGCGCGCGACGCCCGTGCTGGCAGTGCGAGACCCCGATCCGGTCCGCCCCCATGGGGTGGGGACGCCGCATCACCTACTGGTGCCCGGACTGCCAGCGCTGAGCCCCGAGGTCCGTGTCCACGGCTGACCTCCGCCGCACGCCGTGGAATGTCTCCTGCATCGGCCGCCCGATGGCACGACCGGGAGACATCATCGGGAGGACATCATGCGCCCTGTCTTCGTCGGGGGGCTCGCCACCGCCGCGTGCGCGCTCGCGCCGGCCGTTCTGGCCGGAAGCGTGGAGTCGACCGCCGCCTCGTTCCTCGACATCGACGTGAGCCCCAGGAGCGTGGCGCTGGCCGCCTCGGCGTCCGCCTCGCGCGGCGATCTGGCGTCCAGCCAGTGGAACCCCGCCGGTCTCTCGGACGTCCGGTCACCTCGGGTGGGCCTGATGCACGGCGCGTGGTTCGAGGGGCTCTCGCTGGAGTGGCTCGGGTACGGCATCGACGTCGGCGACCGCGGCGGCGCGGCCGTGGCGCTGACCTTCCTCCGGTCCGACGCGATCGCCCGCTTCGATGCGTTCGGCGAGCCCGACGGCGAGTTCCACGTGTACGACGCGGCGCTGTCGGCCGGCTACGGACATCGCTTCGGAGACCGACTGGCCCTCGGTGTCACCGCGCGCGGCATCCGTCAGAGCGTGGACGGACGCGGTGCGTCGGGGTTCGCGGCCGACGTGGGCCTGTCCACCCGAGCCGGATCCACGAGCCTGTCCGCGGTGGCGCGGAACCTCGGCCCCGACGTCGACTTCGACGGCGACGCGGCGCCGCTTCCGACGACGTACGTCGTGGCGGCCGCGCAGCCGCTCCTCGGCGAGCGCGTGGTCCTGACGGGTGCGGCGAACCTCCCCGTGCACTACCACGACGATCTCCGCGTGGGCGCCGAGTGGATGGCCACGCGTCAGGTGGCGCTGCGGGCGGGCTATCGCTACGTGCTCGAAGCCGGAACCGACGATCAGCTGACCGGGCCGACCTTCGGCGTGGGGTTCGGCATGTCGGGGATCCGTCTGGACTACGCGTATCAGCCGTTCGAGGATCTCGGCGACACGCACCACATCGCGCTGACGATCGCGCTGAATCGTAGCGCCGCGACGCCCCGGCCGGCCGGGCGCGATGCGCTCGTCGACACCGCGCCGGAGCTGCCCGAGGACCGCGAGCCGGTTGCGGCGCCGCGCGCGCGCCGGAGCCCGGCTCCCGACGCACCCGCGGCGGTGGCGCCACCCGCGTCGAAGACGCCGGAAACGACGGCGAGCGCGACGCGGGTCGAGGCGGCCGCGCCGGCGTCCCGGACCTACGCGGTCGCGGCCGGCATACACGGCTCGCGCCTCTCGGCGCTGCTCGAGCTGCGCGCGCTGCGCGTGAAGGGCCTCGAGGGCGGCACCATCCGTCGCCTCGAGGATGGCCGGTACCGCGTCCTGATGAAGGAGTTCGATTCTCGCGAGAAGGCGGCCCGCTGGGTCTCCGAGCACCGTGCCTCGTTCGGGTTCAAGACGCTCGAGATCGTCGCGCTGGACTGAGTGCCCGTCACGTGTCCCACTCGATGCTCGCGGGGCCCCGGGACCATCCGGTGGGCCGCGCGCCGTCGTCAGGGGGCCGTCGGTTGCCGCGCTTCGTCAGGCCGTGCTAGCGTCTCGCCCAGCCTCGCGTCTCGGGGCGAGTGGGCCGGTGGGGACGGCGGGCGGAAGGGACGGCACGGGCAATGTCGCAGCGGATGGTGGTCACCGGCGGAGCGGGCTTCATCGGGTCGCACGCCGCGGAGTACTTCGCCGATCGAGGATACCGGGTCCGCGTCGTCGACAACCTCTCCCGGGCGACGCTCCTCAAGCGCGACGACGTGAACGCCCGCTTCAACTGGGACCATCTCGCCGCCCGGGGCGACATCGAGCTCGTCGAGGCCGACGTGCGCGACCGCGAGCGTACGATCTCGCTGCTGGCCGACGCCGACGTCATCGTGCACGCCGCGGCCCAGACCGCCGTCACCACGTCGGTCACCGATCCCGAACCGGACTTCACCAGCAACGCCGTCGGCACGTTTCACGTGCTCGAGGCGGCGCGCCTGGGGGGCAAGCGCCCGATCGTCGTCTACTGCTCCACGAACAAGGTCTACGGCGAGAACGTGAACGCGATCGGCGTAAATGCCCGGGAGACGCGGTACGTGTTCGAGGACGCGTTCGCGCACGGCGTCCCCGAGAGCTTCTCGGTGGATCGATGCGAGCACACTCCCTACGGCTGCTCGAAGCTCACCGGCGACCTCTACGCGCAGGACTACGCGCATCTCTACGGCATCCGCACCGGGGTCTTTCGCATGTCCTGCATCTACGGAACGAGGCAGTTCGGGGTCGAGGACCAGGGGTGGTTGGCCTGGTTCACGATCGCCG
Source organism: Candidatus Eiseniibacteriota bacterium (assembly GCA_965224245.1). Lineage (GTDB taxonomy): Bacteria > Eisenbacteria > RBG-16-71-46 > CAZAMP01 > CAZAMP01 > CBDCYW01. The sequence continues at coordinate 1,645,540 of OZ245046.1, forward strand.
CTCTCACCGATCAGCCGATCACGATCTTCGGGGACGGAAAGCAGGTTCGCGACATCCTCTGGGTCGAGGACCTCGTCCGGGCCTACGACGCCTTCATCCGTTCGGACGTGGCCCATGGCGTGTTCAACATGGGTGGCGGCCCGGCGAACACTCTCTCGCTTCTGGAGCTGCTGGAGATCCTGGGCGATCGAACCGGTCGACGTCCATCGCCCGCGTTCGCCGATTGGCGACCGAGCGATCAGAAGGTCTTCATCTCGGACATCCGGCACGCCGAGCGCGTGCTCGGCTGGTCGCCGGCGGTCTCGCCCGCCGACGGCGTCGATGCGCTCGTCGACTGGGTCGAGGCGAACCGAGATCGCTTCCGTTCCCGCTGACCCGCGCGTTCGATCCCGTCAGCCACCCTCGTCTCGCCGTCCCGGTCGCGCTCGGCCGCCCGTCGAGGAACGCGACTTGCAGACGCCCCGAACGGCACCGGCGATCGCCGCCCGATCGCCCACGCACCCGACATGCCGCTCGGCCCACCTCTCGCAACTCGAGGACGAACGCGTGCGCCCACCGATCTTCGCCTCGGCCGTTCTCTGGCTCGCGTCGGCCGCCGGCGCCGGCGCCGAGACCTTCCAGCATACGATCACCGATCTGGATCGCGGTCACGTCTACGAGGTGCTCGTCAACGGCTCGGTGGCGGTCACCGACGCCGCGCCGGATCCGGACGGCGTCCTGCGTTTCGAGACCGATGCGGTGGGGTACGTCCAGGTCGTGCCGGTGGGTGAGGGAGACGCCGTGGCCCCCGGTGCGATGGGCGCGCCCGAGCTCGTCGACGTCGACGGCACGAGCGCCGTCGTGCGCTTCGTGGCCCCTGGCGACGACGGTCTCTCCGGGGTGGTCGACCGATACGACGTGCGCGCGAGCCTGGACTCGCTGGAGACGGTGGCCTGGCAGTTCGCGCGGATCCTGCCCCGGCCGCCGGGCACGGTGGCGGGGGGGGAGGTGCAGATCGTGACGCTCGACGGGCTCACGCCGGGGAGTCTCAACTACGTCGCGATGCGCCCCGTGGACGACGGCGGCAACCGGGGACCGATCAGCGCCGTGGTCGCCATCCGCGCCGAGGGCGAGGCGCCAGGCACGGGCGACGGGGCCGCCGTGGCCCCGCCGGGCGTCCCGCGGGCGCGGTTCCGGGACGGGTCGATCTTCCTGTCGTGGACGCCGAGCGCGGACCCCCGGGTCACCGGCTACCACGTCTACCGGCGCGAGGAGGACGGTGCGCGCGAGCGACTGACCGGACCGCCGCTGATCGAACCGGCGTTCACCGACGCGGCCGTGGTCGAGAACCGGGCCTACGTCTACCGGCTGACGGCCGTGGATTCGGGGCTGAACGAATCGCCCCTGGGGGCCGAAATGTGGATCAGGGCCGCGCCCGAGGCGCCGCCGGCGCTCGTTCTGGAGCGCATCTACCCGAACCCGATCCGGTCGGGCGCGGTGTTTCGGTTCTCGGTTCCCGAGTTCGGACCGGGCCATCCGGAGGGGATGCGGGTCACGATCGACCTCTACGACGTGGCCGGTCGCAAGATGACGCGCGTGCTCGACGAACACGTGTTTCCGGGGACCCGCGAGGTCAGCTGGCGGATGGGCACCGACGGACCGATGCTCGTTCCCGGCGTGTACACCAGCGTGCTGAAGGCGGGACGCCACCTGACCCGGGAGCGCATCGCCGTCAGTCCATGACGCGGCGGCGGCGTCGGGGAGCCCGTGCCGGCGCGCATCGATGGGGCAGAGGTGAGCGTTCTGGAGCCGACGCCGTCGATCCTGTCGGACGAGCTGCCGCTCGTCGAGCTTCTCTCCGCGCCCGCGGCGCGGGACGCGGCGCGCGTGCTCGCCATGCACCTGGCCGAGCGATTCCGCGAGCGTGACGCGGTCGTCGCGACGGTCGATCCCCACGATGGACACCTCCGAGGCTGGCGTGCGCTCGCGGTCGGTCCGCCCGCGCCGCTGGACCTCGATCCGGTGGCGGTCCCGAGCGCGCTCGTGGGTGTCCTCGACGCGGACTCGTGCGTCCGCCGGTCGCTCGACCCGGGCGATCCCGCGGCCCTCGAGCACGACCGCGAGCTCCTGGCCGTCCGGCTCGTGCTGCCGTCCGACCGGGACCCGGGCATGTGCCCGCGCCTGGACTGTCCCGAGCGCTGCGGGCGCTTCGGCGTGTGCGGCGCGGGAACGCTCCCCCGGGGCGGGTGGACACGCGATCGGCTGACCTGCGGGCTTCTGCCCGTCGTCGGTCTCGTCGGTCTCGTTCGAAGGGCGGGCACGGCGCCGTTCGGTGGAGACGACCCGCCACACCTGGAGCGCCGGGCGGCGTCGGTCGCGCCGATCTTCCGCGGCTACCGGTTCCAGGAGGCGTGGAGCGACGCCGAATACCTGCGGGAGGACCTCTTCGACAGCATGTCCGAGGCCATCCTGGCCACGAACCACCGTGGGGACGTGCTCTTCCTGAACCGGGCCGCCGAGGAGCTCCTGGGCGTCGAGCGCCACGACGTGCTCGGTCGCCCGCTGGAATCGGTGTATCGCGAGCGGGACCGCCGCGTGGCCACGCCGCGCGAGACGCTCCGCTCTGGGCGCTCGGTGGTCCGCGTGGAGCGAACGCTCGTGCGGCCCGACGGTCGGGAGATACCGGTGAGCGTGACGACGTCACCCATGACGGCGCGCGGGTGGGGGATCAGGGGCGCGGTGCTGTCCTTCGTCGACGCACGCGCGCGCAAGGCCATGGAGGCCGAGATCCAGCACCTCGATCGCCTGGCCACGCTCGGTCGGTTCGCGGCGGCGGTCGCGCACGAGATCCGAAACCCGCTCGGCGGCATCTCCGCCGGCGTGCAGTACCTGCGCACGACGGCGGCGCTGGACGCGGACAGCGCCGATCACCTTCGCTTCGTCGAGGCCGAGATCGCGCGACTCGATCGCATCGTGGGCGAGCTCGGCACCGTGACGCGGGTGCGGGTCCCCAGCCGCGTCCCGAGCCGACTCGACGTGCTTCTGGCGCGCGCGATCCACGCCTTCGAGCCGCTGGCCGCCGAACGCGACGTCGAGCTGTCGGCCACCGACTCCGACCTGGAGTTCGACCTGGACCCCGACCACATCCAGCAGGTCATTCACAACCTGGTGAAGAACGCGATCGAGGCCTGCGCACCCGGCGGGCACGTGCGCGTCGCCTGTGACGTCGGCGAGGACGAGTCGCTCTCGGTGACCGTCACCGACGACGGGCCGGGCATGACCGCCGAGGTCATCGCACACATGTTCGAGCCGTTCTCGACCACCAAGTCCGCCGGGACGGGACTCGGGCTGTACCTCTGCCACAGCCTCGTCGAGGGGCACGGCGGCAGCATCGCCGTCACCAGCGCGCCCGGATGCGGGACCGAGGTGACCGTCACGCTTCCGGTACCCCGAACCGACGGGAGCTCGACATGAACGCCGAGATCGTCATCATCGACGACCAGGAATCGATCGCGCACTTCCTGTCCCGCGCGCTGAGCGACGACGGGCACGCGGTGCGGGTCGCGCACACGGCCGGCGAGGGGGTGCGCCTCGTCCGCGACGAGATGCCCGACGTCGTGTTCCTGGATCTGAAGCTCCCGGACGGAAACGGACTGGACGTCCTGCGCGAGATCAAGTCGATCGCCGACGAGATCGAGGTCGTCCTGATGACGGCGTACGCGGACGTGGATTCGGCCGTGCGTGCGATGAAGGACGGCGCCACCGACTACCTGACCAAGCCCGTGAACCTCGAGCAGCTCCGGCTCATCGTGGCCAAGGCGCTCGAGCGCCGGGCGCTCTGGCGAGAGCTCCGGCACTATCGGGCCGAGCAGGATCGGCGTCTCGACGTCGACATGATCCGGGGCGAGAGCGCCCGGATGCACGAGGTGTTCGAGATCGTCGAGCGCGTGGCGGGATCGGACCTGACGAGCGTTCTGATCGAGGGCGAGAGTGGCACCGGCAAGCAGGTCATCGCGAGCCTTCTGCATCGCCTCTCACCGCGGCGCGCGCATCCGTTCATCGAGCTGAACTGCGCGGCGATCCCCTCCGAGCTCCTGGAGAGCGAGCTCTTCGGATACGAGAAGGGTGCATTCACCGACGCGAAGACGCAGAAGCCCGGACTCCTGGAGACGGCGGACGGCGGCACGCTCTTCCTCGACGAGGTCGGGGAGATGCCGCTCACGTTGCAGGTGAAGCTCCTGAAGGTCCTGGAGGGGATGACGTTCCGGCGCGTCGGGGGCACCAAGGACGTGACGGTCAGCGTCCGGATCGTGTCCGCGACCAATCGCGATCTCCGAGCGCAGTGTCGCGATGGCGGCTTCCGGGAGGATCTCTACTATCGCCTGAAGGTGGTTCCGATCCACGTTCCCGCGCTGCGCGAGCGCGGCCGCGACGTACTGATCTTCGCGAAGTATTTCCTGCACCACTTCTCCAAGCAGTTCGGCCGTCGGTTCCGTGCGATCAGTCCCGAGGCCGAGGCGCGGCTCCTCGACCACGACTGGCCCGGCAACATCCGAGAGCTCCGGAACCTGTTCGAGCAGACGGTGTTGCTAGAGGATGGCGAGGTGCTCGAGGCCCACCAGCTCCGGCTGCCGGGCCGTGCGGGCGCCGGCGGCGGTGACGGCCACGACGCCGACGAACGGGGTGGCGCGCTGGCGACGATCGCGCGTATCCTCCGCGACGAACGACTCCCGGAAACCGGCGTGGACTTCGAGGCCGTGATCGGCGAGCTGGAACGGCGCCTTCTCCTGGTGGCCTGCGAGCACACGAGCTGGAACCAGAGCCGGACGGCCCGCCTCCTCGAGCTCGGGCGCGACAAGCTGCGCTATCGGATGAAGGTGCATGGCATCACGCGCGACACGAAGGCCGCATGATCTCCTCCTCGCCATCGGCGTGTGCGTCAGCCTGCTTTTAACATCCTGTACCTACTCGTTTTCCGGCGCGTCCGTACCAAGTCACATCAACACGATCGCGGTCAGCACCTTCCGCAACGACACGCTCCAGCCGAGCCTCGACCAGGACGTCACGAACGCGCTGATCGACCTGTTCGCCAACGACAGCCGTCTGAACCTCGGAACCCCGGGCCAGTCCGACGCGGTCGTCGAGGGCACGATCACGCGTTACGACCACAGCGTGTTCGGTCTCTCGGGAACGGGTGATTCCAGCCTGGGGGCCCAGGCCGAGGAGTACCGGGTCACGCTGCAGGCCGCGGTCACCGTCAAGGATCGGGTCAAGGGCAAGGACCTGTGGCGCAAGGATTCGATGGTGGTCTGGAGCAACTACCGGATCGACGGCAGCGGCGACGGGCCCACCAACGAGACCGAGGCGCGCGCCGAGGCCATCGACAAGCTGATCGAGGACATCCTGTCGAACACGCTGGAGGACTGGTGATGGCGTACGCGCCGCGTCCCGGCTTCGACGTGCTGTCCAGGGAGCTGAAGGGGGGGAAGGTCCGCCCCGCATACCTCGTCTGGGGCGACGAGTCGTTCCTGATCGACCGAGCGGTGAGCGATCTGTGCCGGGCGGCGCTGGGTGAGGACGCCGACGACCCGTTCAACATGTCGCGCTTCGAAGCGGGCAACGCGACCCTCACCGATGCGCTTCGCGAGGCCGACGAGCTTCCGATGCTGCGCGAGCGGCGCGTGGTGATCTTCAGCGGGCTCACCTCACGCGATGCCTACGGATTCGCCAAGGTGCACGCGAAGAAGGCCGAGCGCGATCGGCTCGCGCATTACCTGTCGGACCCGAACCCGACCACGGTGTTGATCCTGACCGGGTCGGTCGCGGACTACAAGCAGACGTTCCTCGTCGGATCGAAGGCGCTCGCGGTGTACCAGATGAACGCCCCCGCGCCGGATCGTCTCCTGAAGTGGATCCCCGGCAAGGCGAAGGCCGAGGGCGTCGAGGTGTCCGACGAGGCCGCCGAGGCGCTCCTGGGCGCGGTGGGTCCGTCGATGCAGCTGTTGAGCCTCGAGATCGAGAAGCTCTCGCTGTATGCCGAGCCCGGCGCGCCCACGAGCGTGGAGACGGTCCGGGCGCTCGTCGAGGGGAGCTCGGATGACAGCGTGTTCGACGTCTCCGACGCGCTGGCGCGGGGCGACGTCCGATCGGCGCTGCGCACGATGCGACGCGTGGCATCGCTTCACGCCGACGGCGAGCTCCGGCTCCTGAACGAGCTCCGCCGGAGCGTGACGTTGTGGTTTCGGATCCGCGAACGCCTGGACCGCGGACAGACTGCGAAGCAGATCGCCGGCGCGCTGCGCGTGCCCGCGTTCATCGTGAATCGCAACCTGGCCGGCGCACGCCGACGCCCGGCCCCGGCCCTGCGCGCGATGCTGGGCGAGCTCCTGGCCATCGAGCGCCGGATGAAGCAGGGCACGGGAGACGTGGCCCTGGCTCTCGAGCTCCTCGTGCTGGACGGGGAGGCCGCCGTGGGAGCCGGGGGGAGGGGGGGGCGTTGACACCCGCGGCCGGTCGACGGTACGATCGGCCGCGCATGCCTTATCGATTGTAAATCAAACACTTAGCTGGCGCGCGACGATGTCCGAGCCATTCCGACGACGGGAGGTCCCGCATCATGTCCCTCACGCACTTTCAAGAGTCCACGTTCCAGGGCGACGTTCTCGAGTCCGAGATGCCGGCGCTCGTCGATTTCACGGCGACCTGGTGCGGCCCGTGCAAGCAGCTGGCGCCGGTCGTCGAGCAGATCGCCGGCGAGTACGACGGCCGGGTCAACGTGGGGAAGGTCGACGTGGACGAGTGCCCGAACATCGCGGCCAAGTACGGGATCCGGTCGGTACCGACACTGCTGTTCATCCGCGACGGCGAGGTCGTCGACAAGATCACCGGCGTCGTCGGGAAGGACCAGCTCGTGGCCAAGATGAAGTCGTCGTTCGAGCTGTAGCCTCAAGTTCGGGCGAGTCCGAGCCGATTGTAGAGACGACGCGGGTCGTTCCGATCCGGACGTCACGATGCCTCGATCCCGAAGGACCCAGATGCACTCCATCCGCGGTGTGATCGGCTGGATCACCGGGCTGGCCGTCGCCGGTGCGCTCGTCTCGTGCGAGGAGGGCGTGCTCGACGTCAACCACATGCCCGTCGTGCTGAACGTCACGTATTCACCCACCGTCGTGCTGTCGGGGGGCGACGAGGTGACGTTGCGGGTCGACGCCATCGACGAGGACGGGGACGACCTGTCCTACAGCTGGTCCAGCGACGCGGGCTCGCTGGTGCAGCTCACCGGGCAGTCGGTCAGCTGGCAATCGCCGGAGTTCGGAGGCGACTACGAGATACGGGTCAACGTGAGCGACGGCCAGGCGGTGGCCAGCGCCGTGGTGCGCGTCTCGGTGACCGCGAACCAGGCATCGGGGACGATCACCGTGAACTCGAATCCGCAGGGAGCGCAGGTCGTTCTCGACGGGGTCAACACCGAGTTCATCACGCCGTTCGAGCTCGAGAGCCTGCCCGTCGGCGACCACACGGTCTCGCTCCACGTGGTCGACTGCGACAACGAGACGTTCGCGGAGACCGAGTGCGTGACCTTTCCCACGTCGCAGACCGAGCTCGTGACCGACGGCGAGGACGTGGTGTTCGACTTCACGTTCGTGACCTCCAAGCGCCTGAGCTTCGTGCCCGGTCCCGACACGTTCCTGTCTCCTCCGCAGGTCGCGCCCACCGGCGGCATCGTGTGGAGCGACGACGTGCTCGGGAGCTTCGCGCTGCGGCTGGCCGGGGTCGCCGACACCGGTCCCGGACAGGGGATCAGCATCGAGTCGTTCACGAACTACGACGGTGAGATCCACTTCCCGAACTGGCGCTTCAAGGGCGTCAACACGTTCATCGTGTTCCAGACCACCGACGCCGACCTCGGCTCGGAGGTCGGGGAGTTCAACGTGTTCGCGTCGCCCACGATCCAGTTCTTCGACCTGGGGGGCGACGTCCGCAACGTGAGCTTCAACCCGACCGGTACCCGATTCGCGTTCGTGCGACACACGATGGCCGGGAGCGTGTTCCGGACCGAGGTCCGGCTCACCGAGGAGTTCGCCGACCCCGTGTTCAATCCGTCGTCCGAGGTCGTGGCGACGTACGACGACCCCGGCGGCCGGGTTCGCGTGTCGACGCCGGAGTTCGGCAGCGATGGGAACACGCTGGTCTACTCGGTCACCCAGCCCGGCGGATCGTCGGATCTGTACCTCCACGACTTCTCGTCCGGCACCGGGCATCGCCTGTCGACCGACGGCCAGCGGGCGTGGCCGACGTTCAGCGTGTCCCAGAGCTTCGTCTTCTACCACGACACCGGGGCGGACGCAGTCTACGGCGCCGAGCTCGACACCGACCTCTTCCAGCTCGGACCGCCGATGCGCCTGACGCGCTCGGGCACGCGGACGCCGGCCTTCACCCAGCTCCTGACGAACAGCTACGTGATCGCCCGGTCGCAGGACCGGGGGATCATCGTCGTCGAGAACTTCGACCTCGACGACGGCCCTTAGCCACGCCGGGGCCGCCGTCCGATCCTCCAGTGCCGCCACCGGTTGTGCCGCCCGACCGGCCAGCCCCGGCCGTACACCCGGGGCACGCTTTCCGGCCGCGGATGGTGGAACCCCGCGCGCCCGGGACGGGTATCACACGGCTCTACCCGGTTGCGGACGCTCGGCGGTGCGCCAGGCTCGCACTGCCTCATGCATCCGGAAGGCCGGCTCCTCGCGGGGCTGGCCTTTTTCGTGCCACGGAATGCGCCAGCAAGCCGATCCGAGAGGCCGCGACAGATGGACTCCCGTGCTGGCGGGACCGGGGAAACGGGCAAGAACGGGGAGTGAGGTACCGGACGATGACGGGCCGAATGAACTTAACATAATATATATTATGCGCAGATCGCGCGGCCGGCACACGGGGTCGCTCCGTCTCGGTCTGGGCTCGCGCCTGGGAGTTCATTTCCGACCCGGCGATTCGCGATCGGCCTCGTGGCTACGGCGTGGCGGCGTGCGTCCACTCCGCCTTGCTGACCCGTGCCAGGTGGACCTGGTCCAGCACGAGGCGCTCCTCGGAGCCTTCGTAGCGCTCGATCAGGTCGTCCAGGAGCGCCAGTGCCTTCGGCGTGTCGCCCGCGACATGGTACGCGCGAGCCGCGGCGCGCAGATCGAACACGCGCGCGCCGGCCGGCGTACCCTCGGCGGCCAGGGACTCGTAGATCGCGGCGGCCTCGGCCGGCCGGTCGGTGTCCTCGAGGACGACGGCCAGTCCGCGCCGGGCCGCGGTGAGCTGCATCGGATCGCCGGACAACGCGTCGGCGGCCTCGCGATACGCGGCAGCGGCCTCCTCCTGGCGCCCGAGGCCCGCCAGTGCTTCGGCCCGGATCAGGATGGCGCTCTTGCCGCTCGACGTGCCGCCGTAGCGGTCCTCGAGGGTTCGGGCGACCTCCAGTGCCGCACCGTAGTCCCCTTGCTCCGCGTCGCGCGTGGCGCGGCTCCAGAGATCCACCGCTTCGCCGCTGGTGGCCGCGCGGTTGCGGCCGATCAGGCCGGTGGCGATGACGGCGGTCGCGATGACCAGCACGCCGATTGCGAGCATCTGCCAGTGCTGGGTCAGGAAGTTCTGAAAGGCGGCGACGGCATGGTCGAGCGGATCCTCATGCTCGACCTGGCGGTGTCCCGGCAGCTTCGTGGTCACGTTCGAACGACTCCTCATTCCATGAACGACTCACCGGCGGCGCGGGCAGCGACGCCGGTGCTGATCTTGCCAGACGACGGGCCCGAGGACGGGGTCCCCGGGTTTCGAGGCGGAGAGTATGCCACGGCCGACCGCGGGACGGGAAACGCCGAGTTGGGACGCTCACCGGCAGGTCCGCGCGGGCAATCTCCCCCTCAGTGATCCGCCGCCGCGCGCTCGCCGAGGGCCGCGGCGGACACGTCGTCGACGAGAATGCTCGGGTCCAGGTCCGGAATGCCCAGCGCCGACGCGTAGTCGTCGAGCGACTTCCGGACCCCTTCCGACCAGATCGCGTTCAGCTCCTTGGCCGCGTCCTTCTTGGAGAACCAGTCGGGTCCGAGCCGCTTCTCCAGCGTCTGCTGGATCGCCACCGCCAGCACCGAGCCGTGGAACTTGGCCACGCACTCGAAACCGTCGTCGGCGCTCATGAACATCGCCCGATCGATCTGGGTGCTGCCCCAGAGTCGGATCGGCTCGAAGATGCTCTCGTAGACCTCGTCCGGCTGCTTGGTGTCGCCGTACAGCTCGGGCAGGAACAGCACGCGGCCGGCGTGGTCCCGTGCCTGGGCCAGCCGAAGGAACATGTGCGCGCGGCGTGCCGCCTCGATCTGGTCGGCGTCGAGCTTCGAGTTCTGGTCGAGGAACGCGGCGCTCTCCATCAGGTTCTCGAACAGGTAGCCGATCGCGTATCCCATCGTGGGATCGCCGAAGAAGTGATTCTCGAAGTATGCGCCCCCTCCGCGTCCGTGGAAGACCTGTCGCCCGGCCTCGCGCAGCATGCCCGTGTACGCCTGGAAGCCGCTCGCGGGCTTCCAGCCGACCGTCGAGGCGCTCTGGGTGAGCTTGTTGAAGTACGTGTGCGCGCCGTCGAGTGCGTGCTCGACCTTCGCCTCCTCGTCGTCCACCTGCCACGAGTCGGACTTGTCGAGCGACAGACCGGCCCGCTCGAAGGCCTTCTCGATGACCTGGAAGGGCTTCTTCTTGTCGAGACCGCGATCGAACCGGGTCGCCGCCCAGACCTGCGGCATGTCGTAGAAACGCACGTCCTCGGGCGTGAGCGCGCCGCCGAACGTGGCCTCGATCTGCTCGTGCAGAAGCTCGCGGTAGAGATCGGTCGACGCGTCCAGGAACGCGCGCGCACGTGTCCTGGCGGCCGCGAGATCGAATCCGTGGTATTGCTGGATGAAATCGATGTAACCTTCATAGCCGAGGTCGGTTGCCGCCTCGTTCGAGAGGTGGACGGCCTGCTGCAGGTAGACGTTCACGTTCTCGAGAAACTCGGTGAAGGCGAAGCTCCACTGGCGCCTGGCGGAACGATCTTCCTCCTCCGCCATCCGGTGGACGACGTTCCGCAGCGTGATCTCCTCCCCCCCCACGACGATGCGCGTGTCGGCCAGGTAGTTGTTGCCGCCGTCGATCTCGGCGGCGCTGCGCGCCCGGATCGTCTGGTAGGTCAGCCACATCTTCAGACGCCGGTAGGCGGACTCGGCCTCGGCATCCGGCGCGGACGGGATGTAGCCGGCGACCTCGGCGATCTTGTCCGGTGTCACGAGGTAGTGGAACGTGGAGTACGTCCGCTCGAAGTCCGACTCACGGCCCTTGACGTACGTCGTCAGCGACTTGTCCTCGACCGCCTGGAAGAACTCGAGGCTCTTCTCGCGGATCCTGTCGATCGACGCGTCCGGTTGTGCGACTGCCTCGTGGGCGACGCACAGAACGACGCCGAACACCGACGCGGTTACGTACGCTCGCGGGCTCAACGTTGGACCTCCTCGGTTTCGTCATCGATGTCCGTGGCCGGATCATCGTCGGTTGGTTCGTCCCTGGGTGCCATGCCGTCTCGAGATCGGGACAGCCAGCGGCCGTCCGACGCGATCTCCCACGGTCCGAGCTCGTGTCCGCTCGCGGCGCACACGACCCCGTCCAGCGTGCCGAGGAAGTGGTTGAAGTAGCATTCGGTCGGTGACGTCCACCGGTCGCAGGCGATCGTCAACGCCGTGCGTGGCATGTAGGCCACGGCGACGTTCACGAGCCGGATGTGGACACGACACTGATGGTGACGCTGCTCCTCGGCGATGCGCCGCTTCCAGTCGAGCTGGTAGCGACGGATGCGCTTCTCGCGCTCGGCCGCCTCCTTGGGCGACGTGCGCGAGAGCCGGTTCATGACTTCTTTCTCCTCCGCGATCAGCTGCCGGTAGTAATCCTCCACGCTCTGAATCTCGCGGTCGAGATAGCGCTGTGTGTTCCGCTTCGCTCTGGCCGCCTTCCGGTGAATGCGCGAGTCGAGGACGTCGAGCACGCGCGGGAGGAGCGATCCGGGTTCCGGAGCATCGATCTGACCCCATCTCTCGGGGCTCGACGGGAGCGTCTCGGACCAGACGCTGTGCAGCGCGTCGATCACTTCGGGCTCCCGAAATGCGTCTCGCACAACGTCATAGCCGATTGAAAGGAGGTCGTCCGACGTTACCACGGACTGATACGAGATTGCAAAATTGAACACGACGTGCGGGTGCAGCGCTCGCTTTCCGGCCGTCCACGTGACGCCGGGACCGTCGATCATGCGCGACGGCGGCGCATCGGACAGCGGCTCGACGACGGGTGTATACACGTGCGTGACCGCGCCTCCCGAGCGCGCGGAGTCGAGCAGCTTCAGGTAGAACGGACTGCCGGCCTTGGCCAGGATCGCGTCGGGGTACATGTCGATGGACTTGCGCTCGAACGCGACGGTGATCTCGGGCTTCTCGGCGAACGGCGGCGTCTTCTCGAACACCGCGCGCACCGTGTTCTTCTTCAGCTGAGAGACGCGCGCGCCGTGACGCCTGAGCGTGTCCATGACGAATGCGTCCGTCGTTCCGCGGTCACGGGTGGACATACCGATCAGCTCCCCGAGTCGAAGACGTCGCGGTCGAGGCCCTTGACCTTCTCGTAGCGCTGCCGGGCGCTCGCCAGCTCGTCGCCGAACTCCTCGAACTGGCTCGCGATCTCGGAGCGATCGCGCGAGGAGCTCCAGATCTGGAAGACCCGGTTCTCGAACGCGCCCTTCTCCTCGATGGAACCCAGGATCATGTCCATTTCTCCGATCACCAGCTCGAACATGCGGATCTTCTTGACCAGGAGCTCCAGAACGTACGCCTCGACGGTGTTTTCGGTGGTGAAGTTGTAGACGTAGATGTCCCGCTTCTGGCCCAGCCGGTGGACGCGGCCGATCCGTTGCTCGACCTTCATCGGGTTCCACGGGAGGTCGTAGTTCACCACCGACCGGCAGAACTGGAGGTTTCTTCCCTCCCCCCCGGCCTCGCTGCTGATCAGCACCTGGGCGCTTCGCCGGAAGCGATCGATCGCGGTCTCCTTCTCCGATGCGGTCAGCCCGCCGTGGAACACGCTGGTCCGCACACCGTGCGCGCTCAGGGTGCGATCGATGTAGTGCAGCGTTTCCAGGAACTGCGTGAACACGATGACCTTCTCGCCCTGGCGCCGCTCGAGCACGTCCAGGAGCCCCTGGATCTTGTTGTTCTCGGTGATCGCGTCGGCCCGCTCGACCAGGCGCTGGAGACGTCCCGTCTCGTCGGTGAGGCGCTTGTCGTCGAAACACTTGCGCAGCGTGCCGCGCGCGGCGAACGAGGACGAGCCGATCTCCTTCTGGAGCACCATCAGGATGAAGTGCCACTTCTGGTACAGGTTGTCGCGGCCGGTGCGCGCGGTCTGATAGATGAAGTCGGACACGTCGTCGTAGAGCTCGCGTTCGGCGTCGCTGAGCGTGAACGTGACCGTCTCCACGTGGCGGTCGGGAAAGCGGATCGACGTCGACGAGCGCGTGGTCCGGATCATGACCTTGCCCAGCAGGCGGGCCAGCTCGCGCGTGTTCTTCGGGAGGCGCTTGTCACCGCGCACCATGAACAGGCGCCGGAACTCGCGATACGTGCCGAGCGCGCCCGGCTTCAGCAGCGTGACGAGGTTGTACAGCTCGCGGAGGTCGTTCTGAACCGGCGTGGCGGTCAGGAGCAGGATGTGCTTCACGCTGAGGGCGTCGATGAACTTCCATCCCAGCGTCTGGTGGTTGCGCAGGCGGTGCGCCTCGTCCACGACGACCATGTCGTAGTCCTGCGACAGGATGACCTCGCGGTTGCGCAGCGTCTTGGCGGTGTCCAGGCTCGCGATCAGGAAGTCGGTCTGCCAGGCGTTCTCCTTGCCGTACGTCTCGAACTCGATGTCGAACTTCTGGTACATCTCCTCGCGCCACTGCTCGACCAGGCTGACCGGGACCAGCACCAGACAGCGGCGCACGAGCCCGCGCAGCACGTATTCCTTCAGGATGATGCCGGCCTCGATCGTCTTGCCCAGCCCGACCTCGTCGGCCAGGAGCGCACGCCCGTTCATCTCGCGCAGGACCTTCAGGCACGCCCGAACCTGATACTGGTAGCGCTGGATGCCGCTGATCGACTCGAGCGAGATCAGACGCTCGAACCCGCGGTTCAGGCCCAGTCGCTCGGCCTCCAGGCGGAGCGCGTAGTCGGCGGGATCGGCCTTCGGGGGCGCGCCGTCGAGAACGGCGAAGCTCTGGGCGTCCAGCCGGACCACGTCCGCGTCGTGGAACGCGAAGCGCTTGGCGATGTCCACCGGATCGCCGGGGTCGGCCGGGGCGTGCGGCGCGTGAACCCGTCCGTTGACGGGCGCCTCGCCGCGCTCCACCGCGGTGTCGGTCGCGACCGCGGGCGCGGCGTCCGAGCGGCGCTTGGACTTCTTGCGCTTCTTCGTGGGAGGTGCCGCGGCCTCGGCGTCCTCGGGGCGAATCTGGGGATGGATGGACGTGATCTTGCGGACGCCGTCGCCGAAAGCGACCTCGAGGATGTCGTAGAACGGCCGCCGCCGCACGTCGACGACGAGCCCTTCGCCGAAACCGTCGTGAATGATCTTGTCGCCGACCTCGTATACGTGCCGCATGTGCGTCCGTGTCCGATCGTGGGAGCGCGAGCCCCGCGGGCGTCCGACGGGGCGGTCAGCGCCGCCGTCGCGTCAGGTGATAGAAGCGAAGTCCCAGGGAGGCTTCAGCGGAGCTCGACGTCCCCTCGTCGTGAAAGAGCGCGTGCGATCGCACCGACAGCTCCAGCGACACGGTTCTCGAGAAGAAGTGCTCGAGCCCCCCGCCGAACGTCAGCGTGAGTCCGGACCCCGGAAAGCGAGTCGCGAAGTCGCCGAAGCGGATCTCGGGGCGGAACCAGCCCAGCCCCGCCACCACGTACGGCGTGTCCTTCGCCTTTCTCGCGAAGTACCGGTAGTACTCGCCGGTCACCACGGCCGCGTGCATCGTCTGTGCGGTATCGCGGGCGGCCTCCTCGAACGCGGCAATCTCGGCGCCCGTTCGATCGAAGCCGAGCGTCTCGAAGCTGATCCCGAAGGCAGACTGACGGTCGATCGCCATGCGCAGTCGCACCGCCACCCCGGCCCTGACGCCATCCAGCCCGTCCAGCTCGAACAGGCCGTACTCCACGCCGGACCCCGAGAAGAGGCCCGACACCTGCCCCTGCACACCGGCGCTGAACGTGCCGGTGGGTTGCTCGTAAGCCATTGCCTTGTTAATGGTTATGTCATGTCCGACGAGCGCGAGAGTCACCACCGCCCACCTCACCCAGCGCTGCATCACCGCCTCCCCAAGTCGAGCGTCGATACGGACTCCCCCCGTTTTGACGCTGGCGAGTATACGGGACGGCGTGTCGATGGCGAAAGGGCCTTGGGGGCACGCGCCGTGGCTTCGCTTTGGGGCGTGGCTCACGCCCGGGGGTGACACGCGCGATGCGTCTCGGTCAGTCGCGTCAGGTCGAGGTGGGTGTAGATCTGCGTGGTCGCGATCGAGGCGTGGCCCAGGAGCTCCTGCACGACCCGGAGATCGGCGCCGCCGTCGAGCAGGTGCGTGGCGAAGGAGTGCCGGAGCACGTGCGGATGTGCCTGCTCCTGGAGATCCACCGCGCCGGCGTGCCGCTTCAGGATCAGCCAGAACCCGACCCGCGAGAGCGGCCCGCCGCGGTGATTGACGAAGAGCGCGTCGACGCGCCGCCCGCGCACGAGCTCGGGTCGCGCGAGCGTGAGGTAGTCCGAGAGGCGCGAGGCGGCCTCCCGCCCGAACGGGACGATCCGCTCGCGTCCGCCCTTGCCGATCACGCGCACGAACTGCTCGTCGCGATTCACGGTGGCGTGGGTCAGGCCCACGAGCTCCGAGGCGCGGAGCCCGGTGCCGTAGGCCATCTCCAGGAGCGCGCGATCGCGCACGGCCAGCGGTGCCCCTCCACGCGGAGCGGACACGAGACGCGCGACGTCCTCGATGGACAGGACCTTGGGGAGCGGCCGTGCCCGCCGCGCGGCCGGGAGCCGCAGCGCCGGGTTGCTCTCGGCGAGCCCTTCGGAGACCAGGAAGCGATGGAACGCGCGCACGGCCGCGACGGCGCGCGCGATGCTGGTCGCGGCGCGTCCGGCACGCCGCAGCCCCGCGACGTGTCGCTCGACGTGCTCGCGCTGGGCCGTGCCGGGACGCGTGACGCCGGCGGCGACGAGATCCTGGACGTAGCGCATCACGTCGTTGGCGTAGGCGGCCACGGTGTTGTCGGTGAGGCCGCGCTCGACCCGGAGATGATCGAGGAACGGCCCCACGTAGCGCTCCCGCACGCGCGCGAGCGCGGCGCTCGGCGGTCGATCATCGGACACGCCGGCGTCTCCGCGGTCGATCGATCGGGACCTGCAGCGACTCGAGCTCCAGCAGGAACCGCTTCCAGCGCACGCCCCCCACGTACCCGGCCAGCTCCCCCTCCTTGGTCACCACGCGATGACAGGGCACCAGGAGCGGCACCGGATTCAGCGCGAGCGCGCGACCCACCGCGCGCGCCGAGCGAGGCGCGCCGATGTCGTGGGCCAGGTCGTCGTAGGTCCGGACGCTGCCCCGCACGATCGCCCTCACCGCCCCGAACACGCTGGCCTGGAACGTCGTCACGTCCGCGAGATCGCAGGCCGGCGGCGCGCCGACGGGCTCCCCCGCCACGTACCGGCGGATCCAGTCCACCGCCGGCGAGAGCGGGCCCGCGCTTCGGTGGATGCGCAGGACGCGGTTTCGGGTCAGTGCGCCGTGGGACGGCACGACGGGCGCGGCGCCGAACCCCAGTCGGAACGGGCCCCGCTCGGTGCCGGCCAGCCACAGCCGTCCGGCGGGCGTGGTCAGGCTCGCGAGATGGAGATCGATCATGTCACCTCCTCGCCGTCGGTCGGATCGGACTCGGGGCGCGGGTTCAGCGACTCGAGAATCCGGGCCGCGGTCGCCCGGCCGATCCCCGGGAGCGACGCGAGATCCTCGAGGCTCGCGCGGCGGACGGCGCGCGCCGAGCCGAAGTGCCGGAGGATCTGCGCCTTTCGCGCCGGGCCGATGCCGGGCACGTCGTCGAGCGAAGAGGCCCGAAGGCGTCGGCCCCGCAGCTGGCGATGATACGTCACCGCGAACCGGTGCGCTTCGTCCCGGATGCGCTGCAGGAGCTGGAGCGCCTCGGAGCGCCTGGGCAGCCGCAGCGTCGGTCGTGCATCGGGAAACACCACGCGCTCCTCGCGCTTGGCCAGCCCGATCGTGGGCAGGGACTCGCGATCGTACTTGGCCAGCGCACGCCGGGCGGCCGCGAGCTGCCCCTCCCCGCCGTCGATCAGGAGCAGATCGGGCAGCTCGGTCCCCTCCGCGATCGCCCGGCTCACCCGCCGATCCACGACCTCCTGAATGGAGGCGAAGTCGTCGGCGCCGGTCACCGTCTTGATTCGATATCGACGATAGAGCTTCCGCGCGGGCTTGCCGGCCACGAACACCACCAGCGAGGCGACCTTGTCCGTCCCCTGGATGTTGGACACGTCGATGCCCTCGACGCGCATCGGAAGCTCGGACAGACCGAGCACATCGCGGAGCGCATAGAGCTCGGGCCCGGCGTGCGATCCGCCGCGATCGCGGACGCGCGCCTCCTCCAGCGCGAGGGTCGCGTTGCGCCTCGCGACCCGCACGAGCCCCGCGAGCTTGCCACGCTTGGGCATGACGAGCTCGACGCGCTGCGCGCGGCGACGCTCGAGCCATGCGTGAAGGAGATCGTGCTCGGACGGGGGATCCGCCAGCGCCACCCGTCCCGGCACCGCGTCCTGACCGAGGTAGTACTGGATGACGAAGTGCTGGATCAGCTCGCCGCCGTCGAGCCCGTCGGTGCGTGCGAGCGCGCGGGTCTCCTTCCCCACGAGCTTCCCCGAGCGCAGGCGGAGCACCAGGCCCAGCCCGTCGTTCTCGCTCGACACGACCGCGAAGATGTCCACGTCCCGTCCGCCGGGGGTCTCGATCTTCTGCTTTCGCAGAACCGACTGCACCGCGCGCAGGCGATCGCGGAACACGGCCGCGCGCTCGTACTCGCGCGCCTCGGCCGCGCGCGTCATCTCGTGCTCGAGGTCGGAGACCACATCGTCGCCGTGGCCGCTCAGGAAGCGGCCGAAGGCGCCCACGATCTCGCCGTACTCGGCCTCGGTCACCCGCTTCGTGCACGGCGCCACGCAGCTGCCGATGAAGTAGTCGAGGCACTCGCGCCGGTCGTGCTGAGCGACGCGGTGATCGCTGCACACCCGGAGCGGAAACGCGCGCCGGAGGCGCTTGACCGTGTGACGGAGCGACGCCACGTCCGCGTAGGGCCCGAAGTAGCGCGAGGTGGAGTCGCCGCTCTGCCGGGTGATCTCGACGCCGGGAAACGCGTGCCCGAGCGTCAGCCGCAGGTATGGAAACCGTTTGTCGTCCTTCAGATTGACGTTGTAGCGCGGCTTGTACTCCTTGATCAGCGACTGCTCGAGGATCAGCGCCTCGAGCTCGGTGTCCGTGACCAGGTAGTCGACGTCCTCGATCTTCGCGACCAGCGCGTCGGTGCGCGGATGCGGCGTCCGGGACGGCGCGAAATACGAGGCCACGCGCGCGCGGAGAATGCGCGCCTTGCCGATGTAGAGGACCTTTCCCCGGCGGTCCTTCATGAAGTACACGCCCGGGGTCCTGGGGAGACCCGCGAGCTTCGTCGTGAGATCACTCATGAGCCGACTCTCCGCCGGAGGCTCCACAGAAAGGACAGCTCCTCGCACCCGATCACGCGGGCCGCCGCCAGATACGATACCGCTCCCGCGCCCAGGGGCACGAACACGTGCGCGAGGCGTGCGACCCATGTCGGGTCCGGCATCCGCGTCCCGATCCCCCACGAAGCGCCGCCCATGGCCAGCGCGGCGATGGCGGTGGCCACCCCGATCCGGGCCAGACGGCGCACGAGCATCCCCCCGCCGACGTGGCCGAGCCGGCGCCGGAGCGCGAGGGTCAACAGGCTCACGTTCAGCCCCGCGCTGAGCGCGGTGGCGAGCGCCAGCCCACCGAGCCGCATCGGTCCCATCAGGACGAGGTTCAGCACGATGTTGGACACCAGCGCAGCCGCCGCGCACCACACGGGCGTGCGCGTGTCCTGGAACGCGAAGAACACCGGCGCGATCACCTTGACCGAGCCGTAGAACAGGAGACCGGCGCCGTAAAAGGTGATCGCCTGCGTCGTCATCGTCGTGGACGTCGCGGCGTCGAACGCCCCCCGCTGGAAGATCAGCCGCACGATCGGCTCGGGCATCACCACCAGGACCGCGAGCGCGGGCGCCATCAGGAAGAACACCATCCTCAGACCGAATCCGAACGTGTCCCGCACGGCGTTCAGATCCCCCGCGTGCGCCTGGCGGCTCAGCGTCGGCAGCGTGGCGGTGCCGAGCGCGACGCCGATGACGCCGAGCGGCAGGTGCATCAGGCGCATGCCGTATTCGAGCGACGCGACCGACCCCGTCTCCAGGAGGCTCGCGAGGATGGTGTCCACCACGGCGTTGATCTCGCTGACCCCGATTCCGACCAGGCCTGGCGCCATCAGCGTCCCGATCCGGCGCACGCGTGGATCGCGCCACGCGGGAAGGAAGCGCGGCCTGAACCCGCGCCGCCAGAGCGGCGGCACCTGCACCGCGAGCTGCGCCAGCCCGCCCACGAGGACGCCGGCGGCCAGCCCCTTCACCTGGACCTCCGGCGCGTCGCCCAGCCGCGGGCAGAGCCCGACCAGCGCGCCGATCATGAACAGGTTCATCACGCCGGGCGCCATCGCGGGGGCCCGGAAGTGCTGGAACGCATTCAGGGTGCCCATGCAGACGGTGGCCAGCCCGATGAGGACCAGGTACGGAAACGTGGCTCGGGTCAGCCAGATCGTCAGCTCGAGCTTGCCGGGCTCGTCGGCGAACCCGGGCACGAACCGGGGCACGAACACCGGGGCGGCCAGGATCAGTCCCCCGGCCACCAGCACCAGCACGACCCCAAGGAGCGACAGGACGGCGTTGACGAGGCTCCAGACGGCCCGGCGGTCCTCGGTGTGAACGGCCTTCGAGATGACGGGCACGAACGCGGCGCTCAGCGAGCCTTCCGCGAAGAACGCCCGGAGCAGGTTCGGGATCCGGTAGGCCGTGACCCAGGCGTCGGCCGCCAGGCCGGTGCCGAGGAGATAGGCCCGCGCCATGTCTCTGACCAGCCCGAGGATGCGGCTTCCCAGGATGCCCGCCGAGAGCGTTCCGCTGGCCCGCGCCATGCGGCGCCAGGTGGCGATCTGCGCGTCGGGAGCGGTCACCGGGCCTTCCTTCGGGCCGCTCGCGCGGCGGGGTCCGCCCCGCCGCCCCGGGGGTGGCCGAGGCCGGGCTATCACCGCAGAAACCTCACGGTTGCGGCGAAAAAGGGGGTTGATCAAGATTAGTGCTTCCCGCAGAATCTGCAAGTCGGTGATCACTCCGGTCGCGCCCGAGGGGGCGTGACCGATTCCGTTTCAGGGCGTCAAGCCGTGTTGACGCGGATCGGGGGAATCACTCGAACGCACTTCTCTGTAGTGCTTTAGCGACAAACCGCTTGCATCCAGAGGGACACGTCCGGTAGAATGCCTCGGTGCGCATGCATCCAGGTGGAAGTGTGGCCGAGTCGGTTGCGATCGACGACAGCCGCGACGTCTTCTTTGTCTAGGGGGGTCTTCATGAAGCGGATTGCTATGGGTGTGGTTGCTGCGGCGACCCTTTTCGCAATTCCGGCAGGTGCGCAGCCATATCCGTACACGCTGGACATGCACTTCCAGCCGCCGTCGTACGTCGGCTGCACCGAGGGGGCAGTTCAGGACGTGGCGCTCAGCTGCGGCGTGATCAACCCGAACGCGATCGACGTCGGCGCGTTCGCGCCGAACTTCTGCTGGTTCATCATCGGCGGCGTTCCCGACGGTGCCGGTCCGGGTGCCCCGGGCGGTATCGGCGGTGTGCAGTTCGGCATCCAGTACGACGCGAGCGTCGTTCTCGGTGGCTCGTTCACGCTGTGCACCGGTGGCTCGGAGATTCCGCAGAACGATGCCGGCGGCACGTGGCCAGCCTCCGGAACCGGCAACGCGATTACCTGGGGTGGCGGCTGCTACCTGGTGACCGACAACCCCGACGGCGCGACCAAGATCGGCTTCCTCCCGATCAATCCGGGCTCGGCCGGTGAGATCCGCTTCATCGAGGACCCGCGCATCGGCACCGCGCAGGCCGCCGGCTGTGACGCCGCGATCTCGCGAATCTGCCGCCAGTCGATGGGTATCGGCGACGCCACGGTCCCGGGCACGCTGGGTGAGGCCAAGTGCGGCTTCCTCTGCCCCGTTCCGGTCCAGGAAGCCAGCTGGGGCTCGATCAAGAGCATCTACGGCGACCACTAAGACCGGTTCGTTCGAGTCAGTTTGGAGCGGCGCCCTCGGGGTGCCGCTCTTTTTTGTTGTGCCCTCGGGTTCGCGCCCTCGCGTTTCCCGGTCTCACGTCAGAAGCACGCCGCGAGACACCGTGCGGTAGCGCGCGTTGTCGGGATGGCGCGCGATGAGCCGGCGCTCCTCCACCTTCGCCTTCCACACGTAGAAAGCCACCGACGCCCCCGCGACGAGCACGACGGCCAGGGTGGCCGCATCAGCGCCGTTCCCATCGAACCACCCACGGCGGCGGTGTACATCGGATGACGCAGGTGCCGGTAGATGCCGCTCGTCACGAGTCGTGCATCCTCGCGGGGCGTGGGTGCCACCCGAAAGGCGCGTCCGAGCGCAGCGAAGGCCGTCACGGCCACGAGCAGCGATCCCGCGAGCATGGAAGCGCCCACGACGCGAAGCGCGCTCAGAGCCTCTCTGGCGGTCTCGCGGGGTACGATCGCGGGTCCGGCCTCCGTGGCGGCAGACGCCACGAGTGCGCCGACGAGCACGAGCTGAACGAGGGCGTACGTCATGTGACGCAGTCTACCGGTGTGGCCGCGGCGGTCGCCAGCCGGGCCGGTCGGTCTCCTCGCTCTCCTCCAAATCCCCCGGGTAGCTGGTGTATAATTCCCGTTCGTTGCCCCGACACCACGCTCGCCGATGAAGAGGTTCGATGTCGACTCGAACGCTCAGCACCTTGCCTTCCGTCGCCGTCGCGGCCGTGGTCGTGGCTGCCGCATCGCAGGCGGACGGGGCCGATCTCGAGGTTCTCGTTCCCATGCGCGACGGCGTGGGACTGGCCACCCAGGTGTTCTTTCCGGACGACGGCTCCAGCTGGCCCGCCATACTCTCCCGCACGCCGTACGACATCGAGAGCGACGTCATCGCCGACCCCGAGTGGATCGGGTTCGTGACGAGCCGCGACTACGCTTACGTCATCCAGGACACGCGGGGCCGCTTCGCGTCCGAGGGAGCCGACTCGGTCTTCTGGACCGACGGCTGGGGCGCGCTGCAGGACGGCTACGACACGATCGAGTGGATCGCCGCGCAGCCCTGGTGTGACGGCAACGTCGGCATGCACGGCGGCTCCGCGCGCGGCATCGTGCAGTACCTGGCCGCGGGAGCCGCGCCGCCTCACCTCAAGGCCTGCGTCGTGCGCGCCGCCACCGAGGACTTCTACGACAACGCGTTCTTCCAGGGCGGAGGCTATCGCGAGTCGCTCGTCCAGGGCTGGTTCGACTCGATCGACAACCCCGAGATGGCGGCGTTCTACTCCGCGCACCCGGTGCGAACCGAGTTCTGGGACCAGGTGGATCTGGGTGCACGCGCCGCGAGCGCACAGGTGCCGATTCTCAACATCGGGGGCTTCTACGGGGTCTTCGGGGAGTCGGCCATCGATGCGTTCCGGGCGCTGGAGTTCGGCGGTGGCCCCGGTGCCCTCGGGAACCAGCGTCTGGTGATCGGACCGTGGACGCACGACGGCATCGAACGCTTCGATCAGGGCGAGCTCACCTACCCGGAGAACTCCTACTACGGCACGAACACGCTCCGCTGGCGGTGGTACGACCGCTGGCTGAAGGGCATCATGAACGGCGTCGACGAGGAGCCCGCCGTCGACTTCTACCTGATGGGAGACCCGGACGATCCGCTGGCCCCCGGCAACCTGTGGATCTCCTCCGACGACTTCCCGCCCGACGTCGTCGCCACGCCGTACTACTTCCACACCGGCGCGTCGGGCGCACCGTTCGGCCTGGAGACGACGCCGGCGGAGGTGTCGGACGATGGGTTCTGGTACAGCCACGACCCCGCGACGCCGGTCGCCACCCGCGGCGGCCGGAATCTCGAGCTCCCGAGCGGCCCCTACGATCAGCGCCCGGTCCACGCGGGGCGGAGCGACATCCTGTCGCTCCGCACGTCTCCGCTCACCGAGCCGGTGATCGTCGCGGGAGAGATCCGGGTGCGCTTCTGGGCGGAGTGCTCCACGCCGGACACCGACTGGTGCGCGAAGCTCATCGACGTGTATCCGGATGGACGCGAGATGCTGGTGACCGACGGCATCCTCCGTGCTCGCTTTCGCAACGGATTCGATCACGAGGAGCTCGTGGTGCCGGGCGAGGTGCACGAGTACGAGATCGACCTCTGGTCCACCGCCCTGGTGTTCGCGACCGGCCATCGCATCCAGGTCTCCCTGAGCGGCTCGAACAACCGGCGCTTCGCGATCAATCCGAACAACGGCCTTCCGTTCGGCCAGTCGACGCCGGTCCAGGTCGCCATCGTGCGCGTGCGGGCCGACGCGACGTACCCCAGCCACGTCCTCCTTCCGGTCGCGACCGATGACATCATCGTCGCGACGCCGCCGTCCTCCGGCCGGCCCTCTGCCATCCTGCGCGTGTCGGCGAGCCCGGCCCGGCGCGTCGTGCTGACGGCGAGCGGCGACGTCGTGCCCGACCGGGTGTCGGTCTACGACACGATGGGACGTCTCGTGCGCACGCTGTCCCCGACCTTCCGCGACGGGGGCGCGCGCTTCGTCTGGGACGGCGTCTCGCGGACCGGCGCGCGCGCGGCGCCGGGCGTGTACTGGGTGCGCGCCGCCGCGGGCACGCGCGACTGGACCCGGTCGGTCGTTCTCCTTCGATAGCCGACCCGGTGCGCGTCGGCGCGAGGGCCGATCGGGGATGCCCACGACGCCGACGTGGGGTAGTCTCGACCTCCGATCCCGTTACCGGCCCTGGGGACGATGAAGCGAGCGCCGATGATCCGAACCCTCTACGTCGTCTTCTTCCTGTCGGGGATGTCGGCGCTCCTGTTCGAGACGCTGTGGTTCCGCCTGGCGGGGCTCACGTTCGGCAACGGCGTGTGGGCCAGCAGCATCGTGCTGGCCAGCTTCATGGCGGGCCTCGCACTCGGGAATGCGCTGGCGGCCCGCCACGGTGAGCGGATCGCCGATCCCGTGCGCGCCTATGCGGTGCTCGAGCTCCTGATCGGGGGCATCGGATTCGGGCTCGTGCTCGTGTTTCCGTTTCTGAACGTGCTCCTCTCCTCGATCTTCCATCCGCTGGTCGGGAACTCGCTGGCGCTCAACCTGGTCCGCCTCGCCGGCGCGTTCGTGCTCATGCTCGTGCCTGCCTCGGCGATGGGCGCCACGCTGCCGCTCATGGTGAAGGGGCTCCGCAGCGCACGGACCCCGTTCGGACAGCGCCTGGGAATGCTCTACGGCTGCAACACGCTGGGCGCCGTGGCGGGTGCGCTGGCCGGCGAGATGGTGCTGATTCACCTGCTGGGGCTCCGGGGCTCCGGGCTCGTCGCCCTCGGCGCGAACGTCCTCGCGGCCGCGGTCGCGCTTCGCGTCGCCCGTCTCCTCCGGCGCGAGACCGGGCCCGACGCCGCGCGGCCGGACGCCGTCCAACCACGCCCGCTCACCGCCCGCAGTCGGGGCCTTCTGGCCGCCGCGTTCATGTCGGGCGCCGTTCTCCTGGCGCTCGAGGTCGTCTGGTTTCGATTCATGCTGCTGTTCACGTTCGGGACGAGCCTCGTGTTCTCGGTCATGCTCGCGGTGGTGCTGGCCGGCATCGGCATCGGGGGAACGGCGGCGTCCCGATGGCTCCGCGCACGGGCGCCCGACCGCGTGCTCCCCGCCGTCGCGTGCGTCTCCGGAGTGCTCGTGGTGGGTGGGTTCGCGCTCTTCGCGTCCCCCCAGCTCGGGGTCACGCTGAGCTACGTGCGCGACGACCTCGGCTGGGTGACCGCCGCGCGCGCGCTCGGGCTGATGTTCCCGGTGTCGCTCGCGTCGGGTGTCCTCTTCACGCTGATCGGCGCGGCTCTCCACGCGGAGATCGGCTCCGAGACGCGGTCGGCCGGTCTCCTGACGCTCTTCAACACGGTCGGCGCGATGCTGGGCGCGCTCCTGGCCGGGTTCGTCCTCCTGCCGCTCTGGGGCATGGAGCGCTCGTTCCTGGCGCTCGCCATCGCGTACGTCGCGGTCGCCGCGTTCACGCTCGTGCCCCACCCCACCGTGTTCCGACGCACGCGGGCGCGCGTCCTGGTGCCCGCGGTGATCGCGCTCGGGGCCAGCCTGGTCGCGTTTCCGTTCGGGGCGCTCGGCCGGCACGTGTTCCCGCGGATCGCCGAGTCCAGTGTGAACGGTCCCCACGAGATCGCGCTCGTGCGCGAGGGCCTCACCGAGACGATCCTCTACGTCCGCCGCGACAAGTTCGGCCTGCCGTTCTTCCACAAGCTCCTGACGAACGGCCACGCGATGGCGGCGACCAACACGCACTCCCAGCACTACATGAAGCTCTACGTGTACCTGCCCCTCGCCGTGCATCCCGGGATGCGCGATGCGCTCCTGATCAGCTACGGGTGCGGTCAGACGGCCAAGGCGCTGACCGATACCGACGAGCTCGACCGCATCGACGTGGTCGACATCTCACGGGACATCCTCGAGGCCACCGAGATCGTGTTCGACGAGGTCGAGACGTCTCCACTCCGGGATCCCCGCGTGCACGTGTTCGTGGAGGACGGGCGGTTCTTCCTGCAGACGACGACGCGCACGTACGATCTGATCACCGGCGAGCCTCCGCCCCCGACCGCCGCCGGCACCGTCAACCTTTATTCGCGAGAGTACTTCCAGCTCATCCACGATCGCCTGAAGCCCGGTGGCATGGCCACGTACTGGCTTCCCCAGCACGCGCTCGACCAGGACGGCGCGCGCGCGATCATCCGCGCGTTCACCGACGTGTTCGAGGAGTCCTCGCTGTGGATCGGATGCGGGCAGGACTGGATGCTCCTGGGGGTGCGAGGCCCGCATGCGACCGTGAGCGAGGAGCGCTTCGGGCGCCAGTGGCGAAGTCCGGTCGTGGCGCCCATCCTCCAGGATCTCGGCTTCGAGTACCCCGAGCAGCTCGCCGCCTACTTCATCGCCGATCGTCCGGCCCTTCGCGACCTCGTGACCGGCACCGAGCCGGTCACCGACGATCGACCCCAGCGGCTCTCCCCGCCGGGGCCGGTGCGCCTCGAGTCGGCGTACGCGACGCTGATCGAGCCGGCCGCCGCGCGTGACCGGTTCGCCCGGAGCGACCACGTCCGGCGCCTCTTCCCCGACGGCGTACGGCGGCGCGGCGTGTCGTTCTTCGACTTCCGCTACGAGCTCCACGACGGACTCTCGCCGTTCAAGGTGGGGCCACGCGGCGCGAGCGGCCTCGCGGGCGTCCACCACGTGATCACGGGCTCGCCGTTCCATACGCTCGTGCTGTGGCTTCTCGGATCGAGCGTGCGCGAGCAGCAGATCGTGGCCACCGTCGTCCAGGGCGGGGTCACCCACCCCGCGCTCGCGGCCAAGCTCGGTGACCTGGCCCTGGCGCGGCGCGACTTTCCGGCCGCGGTCGAGCACTACCGGATCGCGTGCGACGCCTTGCCCGATCAGGTGGAGCTTCTCCTGCGCCTCGTGCTGGCGCTGTGTCTGGCGGAGCGGCGAGACGAGGCCCAGGCGCTGGTGCACGCGCGCGCGGCCGTCGTCCGTCTCGGGGGACGTGAGGACTGGGTGTTCCTCGCGGGCACGTACGGGCTCCGGCTCCCGGGTCCGGGTTGACGGACCGGTCACTCGTAGCGAAGCGCGTCGATCGGATTCAGGCGGGCGGCACGAATCGCGGGCAGGAGGCCGAACCCGACCCCCACCACCGAGCAGAAGACGAGCCCGATGACGGCCCACTCCACCGGGACGTTCGTCTCGAACGACGTGAAGACCGTCACCACGTTGCCCAGCCCGAAGCCGGCCATCACCCCGAGCGCCCCGCCGATGTTGCAGAGCACGATGGCCTCGAGGAGAAACTGCGTCATGATGTCGCGCGGCTTCGCGCCGAGCGATTTCCGGATGCCGATCTCCTTGGTGCGCTCGGTCACCGACACCAGCATGATGTTCATGATGCCGATGCCGGCAACGATGAGCGCGATCGTCCCGATCATGAACGCGGCCAGCTTCACCCCGCGCGTCGTTTGATTGAACTCGGCGATCAGGCTCTCGCTGCTGAAGACGTCGAAGTTGTCCTCTTCGCCCGGACGGACCCCCCGGGCGCGCCTCATGAGCTGTCGCGTCTCCTCCAGCGCGTCCGCGGCCAGCTCCGGCGTCTTGGCCCGAACCGTGATGTTCACCGACCGCGAGAACCCTCCCGGATCGACCATGCCGTACGTCTTCAGGTACCGCGTGATCGGGATCAGGACGTAATTGTCGTAGTTGCCTCCGAACGAGGACGTCTTGGAGTCGAACACCCCGATCACCTGGAACCTCCGGCCGTCCAGCCGCACCTCCTTGCCGATGGGATCGGTGAACGGGAAGAGCTTCTCGGCGATCGCCCATCCGATGACCGCGACGCTCCGAGCGGTCTTCACGTCGAACTGCGAGAGGTTGCGACCCATCGCGACGTAGTGGGTGTTGTTGGCTGGATACTCGGGGGTCCCTCCGCAGATCTGGACGTTCGCGTTGGTGGCCTCGCCCTGGTACTCCATCACGAAGCCGTAGTCCCAGAGCTCCGCTCCCACCAGATCCACCGTGTCGACCTGGTCGCGGATCAGCTGGGCGTGCTCGACCGTGATGGGTGGGCGCCGCCGGGCCTTGCGGCGCTCCTCGTCGCTGTTGAAGCCCCCCGCGGGCCACTTCTGCACCTGGAACACCTGCGTGCCGAGTACGCTCATCTCCTTCTCCATCGTGCCCTGGACGACCGAGATCGCCGTCATGACGGCGATGATGGACGCCACGCCGGCGACGATGCCCACCAGGGTCAGGAACGAGCGGAGCTTGTGGCTCTGGACGGCCCGGAGCGCCATCGCGAAGATGTCGAGTACCGGCATTCGGCTAGGCCTCCATCACTCGTGGCGCAGCGCGGCGATCGGGTCGAGCTTGGCGCCGCGGTAGGCCGGAACGAAGCCGGCCACGACGCCCACGCTCAGCGAGACCACGATCGCGGTCAGGACGATGGGCAGTGACACGCTGGCCGGCATCACCGTGGCGTTGATGATCGCGGTCACGCCGACCGCGATCCCGGTGCCGATCAGTCCGCCCAGGAGACAGATCAACGCCGCCTCGAACAGGAACTGGAGCAGGATCACGTGTCGCTTGGCGCCGATGGCCTTGCGGATTCCGATCTCGCGCGTGCGCTCGGTGACCGACACGAACATGATGTTCATGACCCCGACCCCGCCCACGAACAGCGAGACCCCGGTGACGAGTAGTCCCACCAGCAGCACGACGCCCATGACGTTGTCGAACGCGCCCAGGAGCGAGTCGAGCTTGTTGATCGAGAAGTCGTCGGGCTCGGCGGGACGGAGGCCGCGTACCTTTCGCATCTCACCGACGACCAGGAACTCGAGGTCGGCGACGTCCTCGGGGCTGGGCGCCTTCACCGCGACGTCCACGTCCTGGCCGCGCCGTCCTCCGAAGGCCTTCACGAACGACGTGATGGGGACGTAGACGAGTCGATCGAAGTTGGGGCCCCCGAAGCTCTGCCCCCCCTGCTTCTCCATGACCCCGATCACGCGACAGGTCAAGCGGCCGACCTTGATCTCCTCGTTGATCGGGTTCGCCGAGCCGAAGAGGCCGTCGCACACGTCGCGGCCGATCACGCAGACCTTCTTCTTGTAGGTGACGTCGAACGCGGTCAGGAAGCGGCCGAGCTCGGGGCGAGCGCTCGACAGGGCGATCTGCTTGTCGGTGGTGCCGATGATCGAGACGCTCTCGATCGTCTCGGCTCCGACCTTCACGTCGTACGAGCCCTGCATGCTGGGGTTCACGATGGCCTTGCCCAGGAGGTTCTCCTCCAGCAGACGGGCCTCGCGCAGCTCCAGGGGCGGACGGTTCCGGTACTCGAAGAAGTCGTTCATGATGATCCACGGCATCCGGGACACGTAGATGACGTCGGTTCCGATCGCCGAGAAGCTCTCGCGGAACGTGGACTGGAGCCCGTGCGCGGCGGTCAGGGTGCTGATCACGGCCACGATGCCGATGACGATGCCGAGCGTGGTCAGCGTCCCGCGAGCCTTGTTGGCGACGATGGCATCCAGGGCGATGGCCAAGGACTCGCGGACGTCCAGCGCCCAGCCGAGCGGCCGCCATCTCATCGCGGTTCGCCCGTCATCGCGCATCCCTCGCGGTGTCGCTCTCGACGAGCCCGTCCCGGAGGCGGATCGTCCGGTGTGCGTGGCGGGCGATCGTGTCCTCGTGGGTGACCAGGAGGATCGTCTGCCCCGTGGCGTGGAGCTGGTCGAGGATGGTCATGATCTCGTCGCCGGTCTTGCTGTCGAGGTTTCCGGTCGGCTCGTCGGCCAGGATGATCGAGGGCTCGAAGACGAGCGCCCTGGCGATCGCGACCCGCTGACGCTGACCTCCGGAGAGCTCCGCGGGGCGGTGGGCCGTCCGGTCGGTGAGCCCCACGCGCGCGATCGACTCCTCGGTGCGCCGGCGCCGCTCGCCGCGGGGCACGCCGCCGTAGATCAACGGGAGCTCGACGTTCTCGTACACGGTGGAGCGCGGCAGGAGATTGAACGTCTGGAACACGAAGCCGATCCGGCGGTTCCGGATCTCGGCGAGACGCGACTCGGAGAGCTCGGCCACCATCTCACCCCCCAGCGAGTAGGTGCCGGACGTGGGGACGTCCAGGCATCCGATGATGTTCATCAGCGTCGACTTGCCCGAGCCCGAGGGACCCATGATGGCGACGTAGGCGTTGCGCTCGATGTCCAGAGAGACACCCCTGAGCGCGTGCACGCGCGTCTCGCCCAGGACGTACGTCTTGACCACGTCCCGGAGCGAGAGGGCGGTTGCGGTCGTCGTCGATGTCGTGCTCATGCCCGGGGCCTCCCGATCGACGCTCAGGTCGGCTCGCCGCCGGCGTCGTTCTGGATCACGACGGCGGCACCGTTCTCGAGGTCGCGCGAGATGGCCCGGTAGCTCCCGCTCACGACGACGTCCCCCTCGGTCAGTCCGCTCAGAATCTCGATGAGCTCATCGCTCTGAATGCCTGTCTCGACTTGCTTTGCCACCGCGTGGCCATCTTCGACGCAGAACACGATTTCCACGAACCCGTCCTCGTCGGGGGAGAAGCGGCCCTCGGCGTCCTCGCGGGACTCCCCCGCCACCCGGAGCTGATCGACGGTGCGCACGGCGACGCACTGGATGGGGACGCTGAGCGCCGAGTCGTTGGACCGGGTGAAGATGTCGGCGCTGGCGGTCATGCCCGGACGCAGCGCATCGACCGGATCGGTGACGCGGATCGTGACCTCGAACTCGGTCTTCTGCGTGGTGCCCTGGCTCCCCACGTTGGCCGAGTTGGCGATCTCGGAGACCGTGCCGGCCAGCACCCGATCCCGGAGCGCGTCGACCTCGATCTCGGCCTGCTGTCCGATCTCGACCGAGACGATGTCGTTCTCGTCCACGTTGACCAGCGCCTCCATCTCGGACAGGTCGGCGATGACGAGGATCACGTCCTCCTGGAACTGCGAGCCGATGGCGATCTCGCCCTGCTCCTTGTTGAGGTCGCTGATCGTGCCCGCCATCGGGGCGTAGATCGTCGTCTTGGAGAGATCGTCCCGGGCCTGCTTCAGCGCCGCTCTGGCCTGCTCGACCTGATCCACGGCCGACGCGTGGCGCGCCTTCTCGACGAGATAGGCGGACTCCGCGGCGTCGAATGCGGCCTGGGTCTCGACGCTGCGCGACATGAGCTCGCGCGAGCGGGCGTACTCCTTCTCCAGCCGGATGAGGTTCTCCAGCACGAGGCTCGCGTTCGCCTGCGCCGAGCGCACGTTGGCCTCGGCGCTCTCGACGGCGGCCAGATAGCGTTCGCGGTCGAGCTCCACCAGGAAGGCGCCGGCCTCGACCCACTCTCCCTCCTCGACGGCCAGCTTGGTGATCTTGGCGCTCACGTCGCCACTGATCTTGACCTGGGTGTGGGGCTGGATGCGCCCGGTGGCGTTCACGGTCTGGACGATCTTCTCGCGGGTCACGGTCGCGGTCTCGACGGACATCGGTCCGTCGCCGTCGCGCTTGAGCGCGAACGTGGCCCCCACCGCACCCAGCAGGACGATGGGGATCGCGATCCAGAGAGCCTTCTTGTTCATCGATTGGGGTCCTCGTGGGCGGAACGATCTCGCCGCCGCGCGGGGCCGGGCGCCGAGACGGAAACGGTACGGAACAGGCTACGAAGGAGGCCCGGGAAAGTTCACCGAATGTCGGTTCGGGAAAGACGAAGCGGGCGGGCCGCAGGCACCAGGCCCCGGAAGCCGGGAGGCTCAGGCGGCGACGTCGTCGGCGTCGGGCTCGCGCCCCTCGTCGAGGGGCAGCGGGAGGACGGCGGTGAACGTGGATCCGACGCCGACCTCGCTCTCGACCTCGATCGAGCCCCCCATGAGGTCGGTCAGGTGCCGGCAGATGGCGAGCCCCAGCCCGGTTCCGCCGAACTCCCGGGTCGTGCTGCGGTCCACCTGACTGAACTCCTCGAAGATGCTCGTCAGGCGTTCGGGCGGAATGCCCACGCCGGTGTCGGCGATCGCGATCGACACCGACCGGGGGGTCTCCACCACGCCTACGGTGACCTGCCCGGCCGGCGTGAACTTGATCGCGTTCCCGACCAGGTTCACGACGATCTGCCGGATGCGAGCCACGTCCCCCACCCTCGGCCCGAGCGGAGCGGACGCCCAGGCCAGCGTGAGCCCGACGTCCTTCCCGTGGGCCAGCGGGGCGAGCACCTGGCGGACCTCCTCCAGCAGCGTGCGGAGGTCGAACGGGCGGGGATCCAGCTCGAGCTTGCCCGACTCGATGCGCGCGATGTCGAGCACGTCGCTGATCACCTCCAGGAGCGAGCGGCCGGAAGTCTGCAGGAGGTCCACGTACTCGGTCTGCTCCTCGGACAGCTCGGTGTCGCGCAGGAGCTGGACCATGCCCATGACGCCGTTCAACGGGGTCCGCAGCTCGTGACTCATCGTGGCCAGGAACTGCGTCTTCGCGATGGCCGCGCTCCGGGCCCGGACGAGCGCGTCCTGCAGGCTCGACGCCATCAGGTTGAACGCCGCGCCGAGCTCGCCGACCTCGTCGCGGGACGTGACGTCGACGCGGTGGTCCAGTTCACCGCCACCGAACCGGGTCACCGCGCGATGCAGCCGCCGGATGGGCTGGCCGATCCGGCCCGCGAGCCACGAGCTGACGCCGACCGCGAGAAGGAGGCAGAGCGCCCCGGCGGCGATCACGGCCATGCGGAACGCCACGAGCGCCCCGCGGGTCCCGTCCACGGGACGGAACAGGACGGCGCGATGCCCGCCGCCGGACACGTCGACAGCGAGGCCGCGGTGAGGCCGCCCGCCGAGGTCGAAGTCGACGATGGGGATGGGCCCCGCCGCGGACGGGGTCGGGCCGTCATCGCGGCTCCGCGCGTGCAGGTCGGCGGCCGCGAACGACGCCGCCGTCCACGTGCGCGAGCAGGCCACCGGCCCCTCGGGGGCGAGGAGCACGACGTCGCTGCCGGAGACGTCGGCGATCTCGCGGGCCCATGTGTCGTCGATGCGATCGCCGAGCGCGAGGATCCCGACCACCTGCCGTCCTCCGAGGACCGGCGCGACCGCGACGTGGTGGAGGGCGTCCCCGTGCGTCCAGATCGACACCGTCTCCTCGCCGCGCATCGCGGCCGCCACCGCGTGGCGCGCGGCGAGCGAGCGGCCCGGGGACAGCACGCCGCTCGCGTCCGACAGCACACGCCCCGTGGGGTCGATGAGGACCAGGAGATCGCCGTCCACGACACTCCCCAGCTCCTCGCCCAGATGCGCCACGGTCTCGGGGTCGACGCCCTCGATGCCCAGGGTCGCCTTCAGAAACGGGATCTCGGAGGTCGACCGGGCACGCGCCCGCAGGAGCGCGTCGCGCAACTCGAGCCAGCGATCGTAGCCCCGCCGCGCGCGCTCGAGGCTGGCCACGATCTCGTCCTCGGCCAGGCGGTCCACCAGGGTCGACGCACCGAACACCGACAGCAGGATGAACACCACCGAGACCGCGGACGTCCCCCAGAACAGGCGTGCCTGCAGACTCACGCGCCTCACCGGTACTTGCCCTCGTAGGGCTTGCCGAACTTGTTGGGATGCTCGGCGATCTTCCGGTCCTCGACGACCGTGAGCTCCAGCACGCGGTGGGTCTCGGGCCCCACGACGATCTCGCGGCGGGTCTCCGGCCCGAACTCGTGCCACGTCCGGAGCCGATACGTCCCCGCGGGCACGCACGGCACCACGAACACGCCCCGCTGGTCGGTCGTGCTGAAGAGATCGTTCTCGAGCACGAGGATGCTGGCGGACATCTGTGGATGGATGTTGCAGTACACCTTGACCAGCCCGCTCTCCTCGAACGTGACCGAGCCCGTGTGGCCCGGGTTGTAGATCCCCAGGTCGAACGGGGCGACCCGGCTGAGCGAGAACGCGTTGTGAAAGATCGTGTCGTCGTTGGGAAACTCGACGGTCGTCCCCGCGACGATGGGAAGCACCCGAGGCGAGAACTGGCGGTGCCTCTGGGACAGGACGCGCGTGTGCACTGGCACGCTCGGGCGGAGGCTCCGGTCCACGGGCTCGAGGAACACGACCACGCCGCGCGGGTCCGAGGTCTCGGTGCCATCGGTCTTCACGACGCGCACGGTGCCCGACACGATCCCGTCTCGATCGGGAAAGATCCCGGACGGACGTTCGCCGTCCCGGAACCGGACGTGACAGTCGACGCAGCTGGCCCGGATGTCGTGGACGACCGCATCCACGATCTCACGATCACCGGCCGACGCGGCGGCGCCGAGCAGCTCGGCCCCGGACGTGATCCGCGCGATCAGCACCCGGAGGACCTCCGGGCGATCGCCGTCCAGGATCTCCTCCAGCATCGGCAGATGCCCGAACGACGTTCCCAGCGCCTGCGCCACCGGAGCGATCTCCTCCAGCCGTTCCTCGGCGAGAAGCTGCTCGACGTCGGCGAACTCGTCGGCGATGCCGAACATGAGCTGCTTGGTGGCGTCGCTGGTCCGGAGCGGGCGTTCGGAACGGTCGGCGACGGCGCGGGTCGGGGCCGCCGGGGGTCGGGGATCCGCCGCGGAGTTCGCGAGTGTCCACGTGAGGCTCGAGACGAGCAGACCGACGGCGAGCAGGGCGGGACGTGGCATGCAGGACTCCCGGTTCAGCGCCCGCCCGGCCGGTGCGGGACGTTCGAGAGCCCCTGGCGGATGCCGGACCTCTCACCGTGGGGTATCGGCTCGGCCCGTGGCATCTGAACGCTCGGCCGGCTCGAGGGCGAACGGCGAACGGGACCACAAGATCCCGCGCGGCCGGCCGATGGATCTGGAAAGAAAGCCGACCCGATTCGACTCGCCCACTCGATCCGGGAGAGCCCCGTTGACCACACGACGCCTTCCGGTCGCCGGCGCGGCGACCCTTCTCGCACTCTCGGCGCTGATGGCGCCCTTTCCCCGGACCGCGGCCGCCGACGACGGAGCGGCCGCCGCGAAGACTCGCACCGAGCCTGCGGACACCCGCACCGAGCCCGCGGACACGGCACCGGAGGTTCCGGCTCCCGTGGACCTTCGTGACGATCCCCTGCCATCGCTCGTGGCCGAGCCGGCCCCCGGCGAGGACGGAATCTCGCCGTGGTACGACCGGCTCGACATCACGGGCTTCGCCGCGGCGGGGTTCCTCGACTCCGGGCCCGCCGGAGATCGTCCTGAGGGCGGCTTCGCCGTCAAGGAGTCGGCGCTCTTCCTGGAGGCCGACGTCTGGGAGGGCACGTCGGTCTTCTTCGAGGTTCAGGTGAACCCGCTCCTTCAGGACGCCCGCATCCAGTTCCAGACCGGCGAGGTGTACGCCGCCTTCCGGGACGTGTGGCGGAGCGATCGCGGCGACCGGCTCGGGTTCAAGGTCGGGCGGATCGACATCCCGTTCGGCGAGGAGTACCTGTGGGACGACACGCAGGACAACCCGCTGATCTCACACTCGGTTGGCTTTCCCTGGCTCACCGACGAGGGCGTGGCCGCGTTCGGACGGCTTCGCGGCGTCGGCTGGGTGGCCGCCATCACCGATGGCACGATGGAGCGGAGCGTCGACGAGAACGTCTCGAAGGCGCTGAACCTGAAGCTCTTCGGTCGTCCGTGGCGACCTCTCTACCTGAGCGCGAGCGCGATGAAGAACGACGAGACCTCCGGCAGCGCGCTCTATCTCGGGGAGACGTGCTTCCAGCCGGTGGGCGCGCCCGTGCACGGACGTGACGTCACGTCCACCGCCGGGTTCAGCCCGAGCGAGCGTGTCGAGGCCTCGCTGTACGAGGTGACCGCCACCGTCTCGGGTCCCAATGCCTCGGAGCTGTGGCTCACGCTCGGCCAGGCGTGGGTCGACGACGCCGAGGACACCTACGACCGCTCGCTGACCTGGTTCACGGTGCAGGCGCGCACGAACCTACCCGGACACCGCGCGTACGTGGCCGCACGACACAGCGAGTTCGGGACGTACGACGCCGATGAGGGCTACCAGATCGGCGGTGGCTTCCTGACCGACGGACGTCGCGCGTTCGGCTACGACACGCGCCGCCTCGGTCGGACCTCGGCCGGATTCGGCTGGATCGTGAACCCGCGGGTCACGATGCGGGTGGAGGTCGGTCGTGATCGGTTCGAGCTGATCGACGCCTCGCCGCTCGAGCCGGACAACGGCGACCGGACGTTCACGGCCGCGGAGATGGTCGTGACCTTCTAGTGTCGCGGCGGCGCGCCGCGTCCGCCGCGAACATTCGGGTCTGGATCCTCCAGCACCGCGAGCCGGTCGGGCGAGGACCTCACCGGTCGAGCCTTGCACGCCCCGACGAGATCGCCCTGCCTCGAACCACTCCGATCTTCCGCCTGTCCGTTGCCGTGGGCGCGGACGCATCCCCCGTCCGGGCACCGTGCCGAGACCATGGCCGGCTTCGGACGCGACCGTGTGGAGTTGACCCGACCCCGGGGGCGGTCCATTCTGCGGCCGGCCGGAGGGCTCCAACGAGGAGGTGTCGAGTGAACTGGACGCGAACGATCGTGACGGCCGTCGTCGGTGGCGTGGTCATGTGGCTGGCGAGCGGCCTCCTTCACGGCGTGGTCATGGGCGGGACGTACACCCGGTACCCGGACGTCTTCACCCAGGAGGCGACCAATCCCCTGTTCTTCCTCCTGATCGAGGTCCTGATCGCACTCCCGGCCGCCGTCATCTTCGCCAAGACGCGGGCGAGCTGGGCGCCGGGGGTCGCAGGCGGGGTCACGTTCGGGTTCTGGCTCGGGCTCGTGGGGTCGTTCGCGCAGCACTTCAGCCCGCTGGTGCTCGAGGGCTTCCCGTACTATCTCGGCTGGTGCTGGTTCGGAATCAGCATGATCGTCACGCTTCTGATGGGCGCGACGTTCGGGCTCATGATCCGGCGCGTCTAGCCGGACGCTCCCGCGTCGCATCGGTTCGCGCGGCGGCTCCGCCGGCCGCCGCCCTCCTTCACACTCGACACGAACCACGCTGGGTTTCGGTATGCCGGATCGGGACATCACCACGTCGGAGCCGGGCTCACGCCCCGCGTCCCTCGTCGCGCTCATGCTGGTGTTCTTCGCCTCGGGCGCCGCCGCGCTGATCTACGAGGTTCTGTGGCTGAAGGAGCTCGGGCGACTGTTCGGGGTCACCGCGCACTCGGCCGCCGTGACCCTCAGCGTGTTCTTCCTCGGGCTCTCGGCCGGCGGTGCGGTCTGGGGTCGCCGCGCTGCCGGCGTACGCTCTCCGCTTCGCACCTATGCGGCGCTCGAGATCGGCATCGCGATCACGGCGTGTCTCTACTTCGGGCTCGTCGATCTGTTCCACCTGATCTACGGGCCACTGCTCGCCAAGACGGGCTCCAGCGGCACCCTGGCCACGGGGATCAAGCTGGCGCTCGCCACGATCGTGCTGTTCCCACCCGCGTTCTTCATGGGCGGGACGTTGCCCGTGATGGCACAGCTCCTGGTCAGGCGGGCCGACGAGCTCGGGCGACGCGCGAGCCTCCTCTATGCGGTGAACACGATCGGCGCCGCCTCCGGGGCGTTTCTGGCGGGCTTCCACCTGCCCCGGGTCCTCGGCTACGCGGGAGCGTACTCGGTGGCCATCGGAATCAACGTCGTGGCGGCCGCGACGACGTTCGCCTGGAGTCGGCGCTGGCCGGCTCCACCGCCCGTCGTGCCCGAGCCCCGACCGACCGCGCCGGGTCACCCGGCCGAGCCCGGAGGGTTCTCCCTTCGCGCGCTCGGAGTCGTCGCGGCGGTGTCCGGCTTCGTAACCCTCGGCCTCGAAGTACTCTGGACGCACATGTTCGCGCAGATTCTGCAGAACTCCGTCTACACCTTCTCGGCCGTGCTGACGCTCTTCCTGGGAGCGCTGGCGCTGGGCTCGGTCCTCGCCGGCCGGCTCTGCCGCCTTCGGACCGTGTCGCCCCCACTGGTGCTGGGGGCGCTGATGATCGTGTCCGGTCTCCTGGTCGCATGGACGCCGCCGACCCTCTTCGCGCTCAGCTCGGGGCTCGACGAGCTCGGCCGCGGCCTCGGCTGGAACGCGTACGTCTCGCGGGTGTTCGTGGTCGTGGGCGCGGTGCTCGTGGTTCCGGTGACCGTGATGGGCGCCGTCTTCCCCTACCTGATGAAGATCGGCGAGCGCGGCATGGTCAGCGCCGGACGCACGGTCGGCTCGCTCGCCTCGATCAACACCGCCGCCGCGATCGTGGGCTCCGTCGTGGCCGGCTTCGTGCTCCTCGAGCGGTGGGGAACCTGGACGAGCATCCGCGCCCTCGCCGTCACCTACCTCGTCCTGGGCGCCGTCGTCGTCCGCGGGCGCTCGCGCGCGGCGCTCGCCGTGCGTGCCCTGGGCATCGCCGGGGCCGTGGTGTTCGGGCTCCTCGTGCGATGGGACGATCTCACCGACGTCCGGCTCGACGCGGCGCGTCACGAGACGGTCGTCCGGACCTGGCAGGGACCGCACGGCACGGTCTCGGTCGTGGACGCGGACGGGAGCCTCCGGCTGAAGGTGAACAACACGTACACGCTCGGAAGCAGCCTGTCGCACCTGAACCAGCGACTCCAGTCTCAGATCCCGCTGCTGCTCCACCCCGACCCGCGATCGGTCTTCTACCTGGGTCTGGGGACCGGCGTCACCGCGAGCGGCGCGCTCGCGTTTCCGGTGGACGAGGTCGTGGTCTGCGAGCTCAACGGCGACGTGATCGAGGCCAGCCGGACCTGCTTCGCACCCTGGCTGGAAGGCCTCTTCGGCGACCCCCGGGTGTCGGTCCTGGAGGAGGACGGGCGGGTGTACCTGGCCACCTCGACCGACACCTTCGACGTCGTGATCGCGGACATCTTCCTGACCTACCGAGCCGGCGTCGGCGCCCTCTACACGCGCGAGCACTTCGAGGCCGTGCGCGACCGCCTCGCGCCCGGGGGGCTCTTCGCACAGTGGCTTCCGATGTTCGATCTCACCGAGGAGGAGTTCGGCATCATCGTACGCACGATGCTGGAGGTGTTCCCGGAGGTCACGCTGTGGCGCCGGGGCTTCTCGCCGAAGTTCCCGGTACACCTGCTTCTCGGGCACGAGTCGACCGCGCGGCTGGATGTGACCCGGTTCCGCGACGGTCTCGACGCCCTCGACGCGTCGGGGGTGCTGGGCCGGAACGTCTGGATTCAGAACATCCCGCTGGCCGCGTACGTGGCCAACCTCGGGCGGCTCCGCGACGCGTTCCACGGCTACGCCGTCAGCACCGACGACCGGGTGCCGCTCGAGTACCTGGCCCCGGTGAGCGATCGGGACGCCGAGGTCGGACGCGCCACCGTGCTCGCGTGGGACGCGCTGGTCGCCTTCGAGGCGGGCCTCGTGGCCGCGTCGCCCCCGGAGGTCGACCCGTACCTCGCGTCGGTCCCGCCGGACATGCGGCGTCAGGTACGCGCCGGTCTGGCGTTCTACGGCCACGAGACCCATCGGCGGATGAGGGATTCCGAGGCGGCGGCGCGATACCTGGTGCGCTACCGCGAGCTCGTGGCCGCGAGCGGCGGGGCCGGGGCCCGTTCGCCCGCGGCCGGGCCGTCCGCCGACGACGAGGGTTCGGGGGAAGATTCCGGCCCCGGGGCACCGGACTGATCGCGTCTCGCCCCGGCCGCGCCTGCAGCCCCGGGCCGTGACGCCGCTTTTGACTCCGGGCGGTTCCCGTGGCCAGAATGAGGACGACAACGCCGGGCGAGCGTGACGCGTGCCGGCGCGCAGACCACTCTCGGACGGGCAGCGAACGAAACGTGCCAGTGGCGATTGCTCGGAACTGGATCGCGCCGATCCTGCTCGGCTCCCTGATGCTCCTGGGCGCGCTCGGGTTCGACGGCGTGTCATCGGACAACACCCACCATCTCCTCGCCGCATACGCACGGCTGGACCCGGGCTTTCTCGCGAACGACTGGTTCACGCATCACACGCAGTCCTTTCATGCGTTCTTCGAGGTCTACGCCGCCTGGTGGCTCGCGCGGGACGCCCTCCTGCCCGGGCTCTTCGTCTGGTACGCGATCAACCTCCTGGCGCTGAGCGCGGCGCTGGTGATCACGATCCGCCACGTGGGCACGCCACACCGGCGGGTTCCCGTCTTGCTGGCGGCGATCGGGCTTCTCCTGGTCGGCGTGCGCGCGGGATGGGGCGAGTACCAGATCATCTCCGGGCAGGCATTGCCCGCGTACCTCGGGTATCCTCCCGCGCTCGTGGGCATCGTGCTCGTGTTCCAGCGTCGGTACCTGTGGGCGGCGGCCGCGGTCGCGATCGCGTTCACCGTGCACCAGGGTCTCGGCGCCCTGATGGTGCTCGTCTTGATCGGACCGCTCCTCGTGGAGCGCCCGCGGACGCGTCGCGAGATCGTGGAGGCGGCATTCGGGGTCGGACTGGTGGCGCTCTGCCTCCTCCCGACCGCGCTCGGCGCGCTGAACCGCGACGCCGGCGCGGCCGAGGCATTCGAGATCTTCTTCTATGGACGCGCGCCTCACCACTACGCGATCCGCTTCGCGCCGGCGGCCGTGCACCTCGCGTCGGTGCACGTCCTGGTCACGAGCGTCGTCCTCGCACTGGCCGCGAGCCGCGCCCGCGAGCGAGCGGCGCTCCTCGGCCTGGCCGGCGGCGTCTTCGTGCTCTGCGCGCTGGGGGTGCTCCTCCTGGAGGTCTGGTACGTGCCGGCCTTCATCCGGCTCTTTCCGTACCGCGCCCTCCCCCTCGTGATCGCCGTGAATGCATGCGTGATCGCGGCCCGGGTGTTCGGCGCCGACGTCACCGCGCGCGAGCGCGGATCGGCCGCGGTGCTCGCGCTGTCGGGGGTCGGCGTCGCGTTCGTCCCCGTGGCTGCGTTCGCGCTCTTGCCGGTGGCCCTCGCGCTGGCCTCTCGAGCCCCGCAACGACCGGGCCCGGGGTGGCCGGTGGCGATCGGCACCGCGATCGCCCTCGTGGCCGCGCTCGTTCACGCCCGCGTGACGGCTCCGCCGCTGTTCTTCCGGCCGTGGCCCTCGCCGATCATGCTGGAGCTGCGCGACGCGATCGCCGAGGTCACGCCGCCGGACGCGATCCTCTCGGTGCCCCCGTGGCTGACCGGCGTCCGGCTGGCCATCGATCGAGCCATCGTGGTGAACTGGAAGAACTTCCCTGTCTACGGTCCCGAAATGGTAGCGTGGGCCGATCGGATGCGGGACGTCACCGGAGTCGATCCACGGGACGCCAGAACGCTCCTGGAGCGCGGCACGACGCTGCACGAGGCATGTTCCCGGGGCTACCAGGAGCGCGGCTACGACGAGCTCGTGCGCGCCTCGCGCAGGTACGGAGCCACCCATGTCCTGGTGCAGTGCGACAGCCCCTTTCACTGGCAGGCCAAGGCCCGCGGCGTGCAGCCGGTGTGGGCCGAGAGCTGCTTCGAGCTGTACCGACTCTGAGCGGGCGGGGTGATCGTGGATCAGCGCGTGTCGATCGTGGTTCCGGTCTATAACGAGCGCGCCAACGTGGCCCCTCTCCTCGGCGCGGTGCG
Organism: Candidatus Eiseniibacteriota bacterium; assembly: GCA_965224245.1. Taxonomy (GTDB): domain Bacteria; phylum Eisenbacteria; class RBG-16-71-46; order CAZAMP01; family CAZAMP01; genus CBDCYW01. The sequence continues at coordinate 1,687,099 of OZ245046.1, forward strand.
GGCGGTGCTCGAGACCCTCCAGGTGGCATTCGAGCTCGTCGTCGTGGACGACTGCTCCGACGACGGCACGTTCGAACTCCTCTCTGAGCTCCAGGAGACGTTCCCGATGCTCCGGGTGATCCGGCTCTCGCGCAACTTCGGCCATCAGCCCGCGCTCCTGGCGGGCATGCGCGCGGCCACCGGCGACGCCGTCATCACGATGGACGGAGATCTCCAGCACCCGCCCGAGGTGATCCCCGAGCTGATCGAATCCTGGCGAGCCGGCAACCAGGTGGTGCACACGGTCCGGGACGACGTCGCCGGGCGCGCGCCCCTCCTGAAGCGGGTGCCGTCGAGGGGGTTCTACCGGCTCCTGCGCTGGATCTCTCACATCCCCATCCGCCCCGGGATGGCCGACTTCCGGCTCGTCGATCGCGTGGCGCTCGATCACGTGCTCGCCCTCGACGACTCCGCGCTCTTCTTTCGCGGCATGTTCTTGTGGGTGGGCTTCGACCAGAGCTTCGTCGGCTACGTGCCGCGGAAGCGCCCCGGCGGCGGGTCGCGTTACACGGTGCGCAAGATGGCGCGCTTCGCGCGCGACGGCATCCTGTCGTTCTCGGCGGTGCCGCTGTACTGGTCCTTCGCGATCGGCGCGTTCACGTCCCTCTGCGCCACCGCGTACGGGCTCTACGCGATCTACGTGCGTCTGTTCCGGGACACCGCGATTCCCGGCTGGGCGTCGCTGGCGGTGCTGACGTCGTTCCTGTTCGGGGTCCTGTTCATGCTGCTCGGACTGATCGGCTCGTACGTGGCGGCGTCGCATACCGAGCTCAAGCGACGCCCGCCGTACGTGGTCCGCGACGACCTGCCCCCCCGGCACGATCCCTGGTAGTCCGGTGAGTCCCGTTCGCACGAGCCTCTCGCGCGTCCTCCTGGCATCGCTGGCGCTGACGTCGTGCGGCGGGGACGAGGCACCGGCCCCGTTCCCCGCCGACGTCCGGCGCGGCGTCGTCGGATCGTACCGGCTGACCGGCGGCGACTGGAGCTACTCTCGCCCCGCCTACTCGTATCGCTACCAGCACGCGTGGGCGCGCCTGTCGGTGTTCGACGCGCCGGCCGTGACCTGCGATGCGGTTCGCATCACGCAGCCGCCGGGCCAGGGGCCGCCGTTCGCGGGGCTCGAGAATCGCTTCGCGGCGACCGAGATCGAGCTCTACCTCGGTGACGATCCGAGCGGCGAGGCGCCGGGCGATCCGGATCGGAACATCCTGACGTCGGAGCGTCTGGCCGACACGTCGGCGGATGGGTCGGTCTCCCCCGACCGCGGCCCGGAGAACGCCGTGGACGGCCGCGTCGCGAGCGACGCTGCGGGACCTCGCTGGGAGTCGCCGTCGACACCGACCGCGCACTGGATCGCGTTCACGTTTCGGGAGCCGGTCACGTGGAGCCGTCTCGTCGTCTACTGGCCCTGGGTGCACGTTCCCAGTGCCTGGCATCCCGATCGCACGCGGACCGTCGTGGACGGGCTCCGCGCATCGACCCTGATCGTCGAGGCCCGCATCGACGGCGAGTGGAGACGCGTCGAGGTGACCGAGCGGCGCCCCGCCTCGAGGTTCGACGGACGCTTCATCCAGGAGCGTCTCGGTCTCGACGTCCGTCCCACGGCCCGGCTGTCGCATCTCGATCACCATGCGCGCTGGCGCGAGGACATCCGACCCGATTCCGCGGCGGCGCCGTCCGGGCTCGACTGCATCGTCGCTCGCGACTGGCGCATCGTGCTGCCACCTTCCGCGGGTGCGCTCGAGCGACTCGCGGCCCGCGAGCTCCGGGACACGCTCGAACGGCTGGGCGTCCCGGGTCTTCCGATCGACGCGCTCGAGAAGGGCGCCGGCCCGGGGGACGTGGGGTCGAAACGCATCGTGATCGGAACGGTGGCCCACGTGAACGCGCTCGTCCCCACGATCCCGGTCGCCGGAGCCGACTCGCTCCTGAACGCGTGCGACACGGCCGAGGCCCACACCGTCATCGTGGAGCCCACGCGCGTGTGGGCGCTGGGCGCCGATGCCATGGGAGCCCGGTATGCGGCATGTCGCCTCGAGGAGCGGCTGCGCTCGCGCGGCGGCCCGTTCGTCCGGATCGGTGGCGAGACCCGACGGCCCGCGTTCCGGCCCCGCGCGGCCGCCGGCATCGCGTTCGGAGAGGGCGGTCCGGACGAGCTCGGCTTTCCGGACGCGTACCTCTCCCTCTTCGCCCACCACTACCTCGACGCGGTGCTCATCTTCCAGAACGGGTTCTACCTGAGCAGCCCCGGCGCGGTCGTCGGGTCCTCGCTCGACCCCGCGCTCGGCGCGGACGACGCGAAGATCGCGCAGCTGAACGGTCTCGTCCGGCGGGCCGCGGCGCACGGTCTCGGCGTGTACTGGATGGTCTCGGTGCCGGGCGCTCTCCCGGCGGACGTGTACGAACGGCACCCCGATCTGCGCGGTCGAAACCCCCAGCCGCACGTGATCTGCCTCGGCACCGACGCCGGACGCGAGTACGTGCGCGACACGATCACCCGCGTGGCGCGCGCGCTCCCCGGGCTCCGGGGGCTCGTGGTGCTTCGCTCGGAGCTGAGTCACACGTGCGGCGGGCGGCTGCTGTGTCCGGGATGTCGCGATCGATTCGAGCCGGACGAGGATCCCGCGCAACGCCTCTTCGACTGGGTGGCCGAGGCGGCGGCGACGGAGAACCCGGCGCTGGAGGTGATCGCGTTCGACTGGCGAGCGGGTGGCCTGCCGGCCGTCGACGAGACGCGGCTTCCGCCGGGGATCGCGTTCTGGACGCGCCCGCAGACGAGCGGCCCGACCCCCGAGAACGACCTCCAGTCCATCGAGCCGTCCCCCGCGTTCCTCCGGACGATCGAGACGATGGAGCCCTCGCGACGGCTGTGGATCGAGGGACAGCTCTCGCACGCGTTCCCGCTCCACACGATCCCCGAGCTCCCGGTCCCGTCCACGTACTGGCGGAAGTGGACGCGCGTTCGCGCGCGCGTCGCGGAGCGCGCCCCGGGTGCGCCGCTGCCCGCGTTCGCGATGGGAAACGGGTCGGGCCTCGCGCCGTTCCCGATGGTGCGGCTCGGGCTCGGGACGCTCCTGTGGGATCCCCTGCCGCCGAGGCGCGACGCGCTCGCCGCGCTGGCCACCGACACGTTCGGCGCACGCGCCGTGGACGCGGTGCTCGATGCGTGGCGGCACTTCGACGATGCGCTCGCGCGCTACACCCGGATCGACAAGTACGTCACACGCGCGACGCTCATCGACCCGCCGGGGACGGGTCGCCTTCTGGCCTCGGACGACCTCGTCGTCGCCCTCGACGGGCTGTGCGCGGAGTGGGCGTCGGGAGCGGTGCGCCTGCACGACGCGCTCGAGGTGACACCGGCCGTGCGGCTCGACCGCGCCCGCGCGCACGTGGCGATGGCCGACGCGGCGCTGTCGACGCTGCGGAGCTGGCGGCACGCGGTGACGTGGGCGCACGAGATCGGTGACACCTGGGTCGACGGCGCTCCGCCGTCGAGCGCGACGGCGGAGCGCGTTCCCGACCGGCACGTGGATCTCGCGCGGCGCCTCCTCGACGAGGAGATCGCGAACACCGAGGCCTACGTGGCGATCATCTCCCGCGACGGCGTCTTCCGATCGCACCCGTACTACCGCGACTGGTTCACGCTGGACGTGATCGTGGAGAAGCTCCAGCGGATGCGCGAGGTGCGCGATGCGCTCGCGCGCCGAGAGGTCACCGGCTGACGAGGTGGGGTCGCCGCTCCCCTCCGGCGGTCGTGAACGCCCCGCCGAGCACGAGGGAGTCGCCGGTCGCCTGGATCGCGAACACGGCGGCGTCGGGCCCGCTCCCGATGGCGCTCCACGCGTGCCCGTCCCACGACGCGACGTTGCGGATCGACGCGTCGGCCCGGTGGACGAACAGGCCGGCCACCACGAGGCCCTTCCGCCAGGGCGCGAGCGCATGAACGCGGGGCGTCCGGCCGTCGGGCGGCGCGGACAGGCTCTCGTCGAGGGCGCCCCATCGTGAGCCGGTCCATCGGGCGACGAGCGGCGCCCGCGTGGGGCCCGACCGTTCGAAGAAGCCGCCGGCCACCAGCGATCCGTTCCACTCGCCGAGCGCGAGCACGCCCCCGTCGAGCCCGTGCCCGAGGGCCTGCCAGCGCACACCATCCCAGAGCGCGACGCCGGGCGCGGGGATCCCGCCCACCGAACCGAACGCGCCGCCGGCGATCAGCTGGTCGCCCCGCGCGAGAAGCGCGTACACGCGCCCGCCGGGCGCCCCGCCGATCGGGCGCCAGGTCTCGCCGTCGAACCGCGCGAGATTGGTCGCCCCCCCGGCGTGGAGATCGCCGCCGGCCACGAGATCACCCCGATGCGAGGCCAGCGCGAACACGGTCCCCTCGACGCCGTTTCCGATCGGGGACCAGCGCGTGCCATCCCATGCGGCCACGCGTGCCGCGGTCGCACCGCCGGCGCGCGCGAACGAACCGCCCGCCACGAGCTGCCCCGCGTGAACGACCAGGGCGTGAACGTCCCCGTCGACGCCGTCCCCGAGCCCCCGCCACGTCCGGCCATCCCAGCTCGCGACGTGATGCGCGTCGACGTCGCCGGCTCGCTGGAACGCACCCGCCGCGACCAGGCGGCCGTCGTATCGCGCCAGCGCGAGGACCGCTCCGTCCACGCTGCCCGTCCCGCCGAGCGCGCGCCAGTGATCGTTCTCGACGATCGCGACGTGGGACGACGTGTGCGCGCCGGCGGTCCGGAAGCGTCCGCCGATCACGGGGTCGGATCGGAACGACCCCACGGCGAACACGGCGCCGTCGGCGCCGCCGTCGATCGCGTCCCATCGATGACCGTTCCACGCCGCGACGTGCCGCACCGATCGCGAACCCGAACGCTCGAACCATCCGCCGGCCACGAGCCGGCCGGCGATCACGGCCAGCGCCTCCACGCCGTCGTCGAAGCCGTCACCCAGCGGCTCCCAGGCCCCTCCGGTCCAGCGGGCCACGCTCGCGCAGGGGACGCCGCCGGCACGCGCAAACCATCCGCCCGCCACGAGACCGGCGGACGTGCTGGCGAGCGCGGTGACCGCATCGTCGAGGCGACTCGCGAGCGGACGCCAGGCGACCCCGGTCCATCGCGACACGTAGTGAGGACCGTCGGGGCCGTCGAACTCGCCGCCGACGACGATGACGCCGTCGTGCGACACGATCGCATGGGCGGTACCCGACGGGGGGCGTCCGAGCGGTCGCCACGCGGCGCCGTCCCAGCGAGCAACCGACACGGACGTGTCGCTCCCCTCGAGGTGCATGCGCCCCACCGCGACGAGATCGGAGCCGATGCGCGCGAGGTCGTGCACGTCACCGGACAGCTCCGGTCCGAGAGGCATCCACGCCGCGCCGGTCCAGCGGGCCACGGCGTGCCACGCGGGATCGTCGCCGATCCGGAATCGACCCGCGATGGTGATGGCCGCGCCATCGGACGCGGCGACCCGCACGATTCCGTCGACGCCGTCTCCGATCGCGCTCCACGTCCGGCCGTCGAAGCGGGCGATGCCGCGGGCGCGGCGCGCGCCGGCCGCGGTGAACGCTCCGGCGACGACGAGCGCGTCCCGGTGCTCGATCACGTCCCAGACCGGGCTGCTGACGCCGTCGGGGGTGAAGCGCGGGGACCAGGACGGGGGCTCGTCGGAGGAGGCGGCCCGGGCGAGGCCGCACGACGAGAGCACGATCGCGAGAATGTACCGCCGCATCCGAGCACGCCTCATCGAGCGTCCGGCATCGACCGTCGGCGCCGGACCGATCGCGGCATCGTACGTGAACCGGATCGGTTGTCCAGGGAATGTCGGCCGCGTGCCGGCGGGCTTTCGCCGAGACGCTCTCGGGAGCCCCGTGCTATCGTTGGCGGTCGTCAGATCTCGGAGGCACGATCATTCGAACGGGCGATCACAACACGGCGCGTCTCGGGATCGTGGCCTCCATGCTGGGAGCGATCACGTTCGGCTGCTCGGCCGACCGCCCCGACATCATCCTGATCTCGATCGACACGCTCCGGCCCGATCACCTGGGTCTGTACGGCTACGAGCGCCCCACGTCACCGAACCTCGATCGCTGGTTCGCCGATGCCGCGCGCTTCGAGCGCTGCTACGCGACCGAGGCCAGCACGTCTCCGAGCGTCGTGAGCATGCTGAGCGGGCGTTACCCGGACGAGCATCGCGTGCGCCTCCTCTATCAGCTCGTCCCCCCCGATCTGGAGCTGGTGACCGACTGGCTCCCCGACGAGTACCAGACGGCGGCGGTGGTCTCGAACATCGTCCTGACCGACGAGGCCAGTGGGCTGGCCCGGTACTTCCAGTTCTACGACGACTTCGTGGACGAGAAGGAGCCCTACCGCGTCAACTACGAGCGGAACGCGCGGCGGACCACCGACGCGGCGCTCCGCTGGCTGCGGGAGGCCCGGGACCCCGAGCGCCCGCTGTTCCTGTGGGTCCACTACATCGACCCCCACGGTCCGTACCATCCACCGGACGACTGGACGCCCTCGTTCACCCACGTCGGCTTCGTGCCGCTGGAGACCGAACGCGTGCTCGCTTATCAGATCGAGCCCGGGATCGACGACGCTCTGACCTACGTCGATCGCTACGACGAGGAGATCGCGTACATGGACGCGCACGTGGGGCGACTCATGGACGTTTACGCGGAGACGCGACCCATCGACGAGGCGTTCGTCGTCTTCACGTCCGATCACGGCGAGAGCATGATCGAGCACGAGAGGTGGTTCACACACGGCTATCACGTGTACGACGAGATCGCGCGCGTTCCGCTGCTGATCCGCGGCCCCGGCATCGCCGCGGGTTCCCACGACGCGCTCGTGTCGGGCATCGACGTCGTTCCGACGATTCTCCGCATGGCCGGTGTCTCGGTCCCCTCGGAGCTTCGCGGGTACGACCTCGCCGATCCCGGGGCGGTGCCCCGCGATCGGATGGTCTTCACCGAGGGTACCCAGGAGCAGTACTCCCTTCGCGCGGCGGTGCAGGGCCAGGGCAAGTGGATCGCGCTGATCGCGAAGGGGTCGTATCAGGTTCTGGACCGGCGCTTCTACGATCTCGCCGGGGATCCCGAGGAGATGACCCAGATCTCGTGGGACGATCGCGAAGGGGGCGCCGGCGAGGCCGGCACCCGCCTCCTGGAGCTGATCGCCTCGGATCCCGATCCCGGAGGGCTGCCCGACGCCTACAGCGCCGGGATGCGGCTGCGCGCGCCGAAGATCGCGCCGAGGGTGTCCGAGGAGGACCTCGAGCGACTCCGATCCCTCGGCTACGTCAACTGATGCGGCGGGTGACGCGCTCGCCTCGTCGGCTCACGCGTCACGTGCAGGTCGGGCCGGCTACTTGCCGTACGTGTCCTTGATCCGTCCCCAGCTCGTCTCCTGCACCGGAGTCGCGTCGGCGTACACCAGCGTCAGGTCGTCGATCATCGCGCGCGGCTTCGAGTACTCGTCGCCGTAGGTCGCGTAGAACACCAGCTGATCGAAGTCCGCCCCCGATACCTCGAGCGTCGTCACGGCCACGTTGTCGCGGCCTCCGAGGTCGGAGATCACGAACGAATCGCTGGCGACCACCGACCCGCCGTCGAGAGCATCCAGGTGAAACTCGATGCCTCCCCAGACACCGTTCTCGTAGTACGCCAGATCGAACGATGCGGACGTGACCACGCCCCCGAGATCCATGGTGACGTTCGACAGGCCGCCGATCGAGAGGTTGTCTCCCGGAACCCACGCGATGCCGAACGTCAGGGCGTTCACCGGGCTTCCGTACCCGGGGAAGTCCGCGTACAGGAGACCGGCGTTCTCCACGATGAACTCGTCGTCCGGCGCGGGTTCGAACGTCTCGCCGCTGGGAAACACGCCGGATACCGTGTTCAGGTCGTGGTAGGTCACGCCCATGTGCATGAGCGGGTCGCCCTGGGGTCCTTCGGTCAGGTCTTCGTAGTCGATGACGATGGTGCCGGCCCCGGCCCCACCGGCGATGAGCAGGACGGCCGCGGCCGAGGCGAGCGTGGTGATCGCATTCATGGATGACACTCCTCCAGAGTTGTAGACGCTGCGTGGGCTCCGCGAGATGACCGATCCCGGAACGGGACGACACACGGAGTCGAGTCGTCGCCCGGCACCAGGAACGGCGAGCGGGAGTCTATCACGATCGGCTCCAGGGCGTGCGGGCGCGCGGGCGCATCCGGAGCACCCGGGAGCACTCCGTCACCGTCATGTCGGGCTAGTCGGTCCGTTCCAGAAGCGCGTCCTCCGCGGCGTACCGGGCCTCCAGGTCGTCCGGCGGCGCCGGCATGTTCTCGCGTTCCCAGGCGACCGTCCGGGCGAGCGCGTCGGGTCGCGGCGTCACCTCCGCGTAGCCGAGCTCCTCCCGGATCCGGGACGAGTCGGCCACCAGATGCTGGTCGGTGCGCATGCCGGGCTCGAGGTGCGGCAGGCCGTCCGATGCGGACACGACCCGGACGTCCCCCCGCCATCCGGCCGCGCCACCGATGGTGGCCGCCCACTCGGACTCGGTCAGTGCGCGCGCCTCCCCCACGTTGTAGGTGTGATCTCCGGGTTCCCGGTCGATCACCGCGCGAACGATGGCGGCCGCCATGTCCGCGACGTAGCCCCGCGTCACGCGCCATCCCGCCAGCGCGCGGTCGAGGAGCAGCGCCGGGCGCGCGTCCAGCATCGGCCGCAGGTAGGCGCTCATCCGGTGCTGTCGATCTCGCGGGCCGTACACCATGGGGAGGCGGAGGACGACGGTCTCGACGCCGGGGGCACTGCGGTACGCGCGCTCGACGAGGATCTTGTCGTAGTCGTCGAGGTGGCGATGGGGATCGTCCGCCCCCCGGGAGCTCGCCCCGCGGTACGGGTAGAGCGCCCTCCGGAGCTCGGACTCCTCGGTCAGCGGCAGCTCCTGTGTGGGTCCGTCCTCCGAGCCGTTCACGAGGCCATAGGCGCGATACACGTCCTGGCTGCTGAGGACGACGATCCGGCGCGCGAGGTGACCGAGCTCGGTGAGCACGGCCTCGGCGTCGGACTCGACGACGGCGATCATGTCGAGGATCACCTCGGGGGCGAACGCGTCGAGCGGGTCGCGGAGCTCGGCGAGGTATCCGCGGTCACCGAGCCGACACGGCGGGCATCGGATGTGGCGGGTCGCCGCGGGCAGCTCGGCGATGGTGGTGCCCCGATGGAGCACCGCCACCTCGTGTCCGAGCGCGTCGAGCCCGGCCACCACGTGCGGGCCCATGAACCCGGTACCGCCGATGATCAGGACTCGCATGCGCGACCGCCTCCCGGGGGCTCACCGCATCGTGACCCGGCGCCCGTTCCGGGTGCTCTACGAGCGAGAGCCACCGCCGTTGCGGACGATTCCGCGACCGCGCCGCATCGCGGCCCCCGTGCACGTGATCCGTCACACCGCCGGGGCCGCGCGACACCAGGGCCGGCGTGTCCACTCTCCCACTCACGTCAGGGTCTGTTACCCTCGTCTTCTGGACAGCCGGGGCCGCGACCCACGAGGAGAGCCACCATGACCCGCATGCCACCGATCGCCGCATTCGTCCTGCTCGCACTGGGCACCGGGTCCGAGGCGCGTGATCTCGACATCTGCTGGATGGTGAACGTCGCGGTGACCCTCCCGAGCTACGCCGGCTGCGCCGACCCGGACCTCGTCGCGCTCGACGAGCTGGACTGCGTCGACGTTCCGATCGGGGCCTCGGTCGGGCCCGGCTTCGTCTGGGTCGTGATCAACCACCTCGACGGATTCGAGAACGGGATCGGGGGCGCCCAGTTCGGCCTCTCCCACGACCTCGGGTTCGTGCCGTGGACACTGTGTACCGGAGGATCGGAGATTCCGATGGACGGCTGGCCGGCCAGCGGAACCGGCAACGCCGTGGTCTGGACCGACGGGTGCTACGAGCCGCCGAGCGAGACGGCACGCGTCGGGTTCCTCTCGGTGGCCGAGACCTCCAGCGGCGAGATCTTCGTCGTGGGAGATCCCCGGATCGGCGACACCATCTTCGCCGACTGCAACGCGGATCTCTTCTCGATCTGTCACTCGAGCAGCGGCGGTGGCTCGCTGACCGACCTGTACCTCGCCTGCGAGCCCTGCGGCAAGTCCGGGTATCCCTGCTACGACGGCACGCCGGCCGAGGCGACGACGTGGGGCCGGCTCCGGTCCGTGTTCGGGCTCCCCGACGGGCCGCGCTAGCGCGCGGCGGCCGGGAACAGCACGAAGTCATCGATCGAGTACGAGGCGTCCTCGTACTTCCCCCGCAGAAACGGCTCCACCTCGGTGGCGATCACACCGTTCGCCTCGGTCGTATCGAAGCGGAACTCCCCGCCGTTGGCGTCGAAGAACGCGACACGTTTAGGGCTGCGAAAGAACGCGGTCGCGTGCGCCCAGGGCTCGGGCCCGTCGCCGAAGATGCCCAGGATCATCGACTGGCGAAAGTGATCGGCCTGGAGTGTCGAGCCGGCGTCCACGCAGCTGAAGGCCAGGTCGTACTTGGCGCTCGTGTGCTTGGCCTGCGTACCGTGCTGCCAGCTCCGGAGCGTGTCGAGGCTGATCTCGCTGACCCTCTTCTTGAACGTCGCATAGGGCTTGCCGGCGCACTCGTAGGGCGCCACGCGTCTCAGGTAGTCGGTCTGCTTGCCGGCGATGCTGGCCGCCTTGGGCATCGGTCGTGCTTCCTTCGTGTCGGCGTGCGAGCCCTCGAACAGGAACTGGAGCTCCTGCTTCAGCGCATCCTCGTCGAGGGTGGAGTTCCACCACCCGAACGCAAACCCACCGGGGTTGCGAAACTGACAGGCCAGCCACTTGAAAGCCAGACGGAAGCAGACGCCGTCGCCGGCGCCCTCGATGAACGTCTGCCAGAAGTCGCGACCCTGGACTCGTCGGTTCCACACGTTCGGGTCTCCTCGTGACGGAGGTCATGGCGCGGCCGCCGCGATGCGTGCCGGCGAGAGTATGAGGCCAAGTCGACCGGGACGCGAGTGTCTCGATCAGCCGGCGCGCGGGGCGTGCGCGTCGGCGGACCGGCGTCGTGCTAGAGTCCGAGGTGGAGCACGACGATCCGTCGACCCGCGATCGCGGACGGGGGCCGATGTCGGAGACAGGCGACAGACAGAAGCAGATCGAGCGTCTCTTTCAGCAGGCGCTGGCGCTTCCCGCATCCCAGCGCGAGCGCTTCGTCCGAGAGCGCACGCGGGATCACCCCGACGTTTGTGACGAGGTCGCCAAGCTCCTGGAGTCGTACGGCAGCGCGCGGGACTCCTTCCTCGACTCCCCCGTCGACCTCGGGCTGGCGCCGGTCCTGGGTCCACCGCGCGAGGCCGCGTCCCGGCCCGCGCCCCCACCCGATGCCCCACCCGAGCGAATCGGTCAGTATCCCGTGGTCGGCGAGCTCGGTCGGGGCGGAATGGGAGTCGTGTACCGGGCCATCGATCCGCAGCTCCTGCGCGAGGTCGCCATCAAGATGCTGCCCCCGGCCGTCTCGGACGACCCCACCTGGCTCGAGCAGTTCCGTCACGAGGCGCGGACGCTCGCGTCGATCAACCATCCGAACATCGCCACCGTCTTCTCGCTGGAGGAGGACCACGAGGTCTCCTTTCTGACCATGGAGCTGGTCGAGGGCGAGCTCCTGGCCGAGCGGACCCGGCGCGGCGCGTTGCCCCTCGACCACGCCCTGAGCATCGCTCAGCAGATGGCGGCCGCGCTCGAGGCAGCGCATCAGCGGGACGTGGTCCACCGGGATCTCAAGCCGCTGAACATCATGGTCACCGTGGACGGGCGCGTGAAGGTGCTCGACTTCGGGCTGGCGCGAAGCCCGTCGTCCGAGGAGACCGATGCCGGCGATCGCGTCGTCGGGACGCCGGGGTACATGAGCCCCGAGCAGCTCCGCGGCGCTCCCGTCGACGTACGTGCCGACATCTGGGCCTTCGGCTGCGTGCTCTACGAGTGCCTGACCGGCGTGCCGGCGATCCGCGGCGCCACGGTGGACGAGCAGATCGCGGCCACGCTGGAGGGAACACCGGACTGGTCTCTGGTGCCGCCGGCCGTCCCCGAGCGCGTGATCGAGGTGCTGAAGCGCTGCCTGGCCACCGCCGAGTCCGATCGCCCGGACCACATCTCGTCGGCCCGCCGGGAGATCGAGGAGTCGATGGCGGCCCGCGCCCGCCCGGCGTCGCCCGACACCGGCGGCGTTCGTTCAGCGGGCATCCCCAACAACCTGCCGGTTCCGCTGACGAGCTTCGTCGGGCGCACCGAGGACACGCAGCGCCTGAGCCGGCTTCTCGGCGCGGCGCGTCTGGTCACGATCGTGGGCGCGGGCGGGTCGGGAAAGTCGCGTCTGGCGATCGAGATGGGCCGGCAGCAGCTCCGCGGGTTCACCGACGGCGTGTGGCTGGTGCAGCTCGCGTCGGTGACCGATCCGGCCGACGTCCCCGACGCGGTGGCCGCGGCCCTCGACGTTCCGGACGCGCCGGGCCGGTCTCGCGACCAGGCGATCGTTGAGCACGTCGGCGAGCGGCGCGCACTCCTGATCCTCGACAACTGCGAGCACGTGCTGTCCACGGTGGCGCCGCTCGTCGAGCACCTGGGACGCTCCTGCCCCAACCTGGTCCAGCTCGCCACGAGCCGCGAGTCCCTCGGCGTCTCCGGTGAAGCCACCCACGCCGTGCCGTCGCTCGGCGACGACGCGATCCAGCTCTTCGTCGACCGCGCCGCCGCGGTCCTCCCCGGCTTCGCCCGAACCGACGCCAACGCCGCCGTCATCGCCACGATCTGTGAGCGCCTGGACGGCATCCCCCTGGCGATCGAGCTGGCCGCCGCCCGGGCGCGCGTCCTTCCCATCGAGGAGATCGCGACGCGGCTCGACGACCGCTTCCGGTTCCTGAGCGGGGGCTCGCGGACCGCGTTGCCCCGCCACAAGACGCTCCGCGCCCTGATCGACTGGAGCTACGAGCAGCTCGACGAGAACGAGCAGCGGTTCCTCACCCGCCTCTCGGTCTTCGTGGGCGGGTGGACGCTGGAGGCCGCCGAGGCGGTGTGCACCGGTGACGACATCGAGGCGTGGGAAGCCCTCGACATCCTCACGCGGCTGCTGGACAAGTCGCTCGCCGAGGCGATGCCCACCGAGGAGTCGACCTCGCGCGTCCGCTTCCGCATGCTGGAGACGATCCGCGCCTACGCGGCCGAGGAGCTGACCGATCGCGAGGCCACCGAGACCCGCTACCTGGCCTACTTCGCCGATCTGGCCGTCACGGCCGAGGGTGAGCTCATGTCGCCGAAGGAAGCCCAGGCCATCGAACGGCTGGCCGCCGACTACGAGAACCTCCGACATGCGATCGAGATCGGGCTCTCCGGCGCGGACATCGCCCCCGGGACGCTCGAGATCACGCGGGCCGTGCTGCAGCTCCTGTCCATCCGGTCGCGCTGGCGCGAGGGCATGCAGGTCGGGCTGGCCGCACTCCGGCATCCGGCGATCGGCGACGCGGATCGCACCGCGGTCGGACACGTGCATCACCGTCTCGGAAACATGGCGCGGCCCCTGCTGGAGCAGGACACCGCGCGGCATCACTACGACGAGGCGATGGCGATCTGGAAGGAGACCGGCAACACCCGCAACCAGGCCGCGGTGCTGAACAACCGCGGGCTCGTGGCGCACCACACCGGCGACATCGAGCAGGCGAAGGCCCTCTTCACCGAGGCGCTGGCCCTGAACCGCACGCACGGGAACCTCGACTTCGCCTCGTCCAACCTGAACAACCTCGGTCTCATCGCCACCGAGAACGACCGGGTCGAGGAGGCCGTCGAGTACTTCTCGCAGGCGCTGGAGATGTCCCGCGAGATGGGGCTGACGGTGTACATGGCCCTGTTCGCGGACAACCTGGCCACCGCCTACAGCAAGCTGAACCAGAACGATCGCGCGCGCGCGCTGCACGAGGAGAGCATCGCCCTCAACCGACAGGTCGGGAACCAGCGAGGCGTGGCCACCACGCTTCACAACCTCGCGAGCATCCTGCTCGACGAGGGTGCGCACGAGGAGGCGCGCGCGCTGCTTCTCGAGAGTCTCGACATCAAGTCCGAGAACGACGACACGCGCGGCCTCCTGTTCGGCCTCGAGTCCATGGCCGATCTCGCGTGGCGCCTGGGCGAGTGGGATCACGCCGTGCGTCTTCTGGCCGTGGCCGATCGTGACCGCGAGCGGTTCAACGTGCCGCTCGCGCTGGCGCAGGGCCGTCAGGTGGGCATCATCCTGGCGAGCTGTCGCGAGCAGCTCGGGGAGGCGAGGTTCGACGACGCCTGGAACGACGGACTGACGCTGACGCTGGCCGAGGCCGTGGCCCTGGCCCGGGAGTGAGTCCGCCGAGATCGTCCAGTCTCGCGCCGGTCCACGTCGGACAGCCGCCGTCGCGGACCGCGTCAGCAGGCCGCCGCCGCCCGCGCTCCGGGGTGTCCCGGAGGTCCGCACGGCATCTCCACGCGCTCGCAGGGCGTGCGCCGGCCGATCGAGGTCCGCGACCGCAGATACCCCTGTAGCTGCCCCACCCCGTAGGCCACCGCGCTGACCACGAACCCGTACTGCTCGGTGACGAGCGCGTAGCCGATCCAGAGCGGCTGCAGACCGAACAGCAACAGCCAGCCCCAGCCGATGCCGCGTCCGGCCATCATCGTCCCGACGATGCCGACGATCACGAGGGCCCAGCATAGCCGCGACGCGTCGGGCCCCGCCGGGCCGCTCGTCCGCGCCGCGAGGGTGATCAGGGTCCCCAGCGCGGAGCCGCCCAGAAGCACGCCGGCGATCCGGCGCCGCGTCGTTCCGCTCCGATCGTTCCTCGTCTGCATGGCCGCTCTCCGTGGTCTGGTGGCCGGCTCTCGCCGGTCCTGTTTTCATCATCCACACAGACGCACGGCTTGTGCCACCGCGGGGCACGTGACAGGATCAGCGCACTGGCAACGCGTTACGGTCTCCAGGGGGGCTTGCCGGCGCTCGCGACATCTCGTGGCTCGCGAGAAGTCGTGAGCCTCCGGGGCGACGTTCCGCGCCACCGTCGACGAGAGAGGTCATGAGCGAGCACTCTCCCCGCGTCATCGACGAGCAACAGGCCCTGCGCCTGATCCTCGAGGGCACCGCGCCCGCCACGGGACAGGAGTTTCTGAAGGCGCTCGTCCGGAACGTCTGTCGCGCGCTCGATGCCCACGGCGCCTGGGTCACCGAGTGGCTACCCGAGTCGCGGCGCCTGCGCGCGCTCGCGTTCTGGCTGGGCGATCGGTGGGTGGACGAGTACGAGTACGACGTGGCCGGTACGCCCTGCGAGCCGGTCATCGACGGTCGCCGCGCCGCTCACTTTCCGCGCGACGTGATCCGGATGTTCCCCGACGATCCCGATCTGCCGGGCATGAACGCGGTGAGCTATCGCGGCGTTCCGCTCATCGGCGAGGACGGCGACGTTCTCGGTCACCTCGCGGTCCTCGACGACGAGCCGATGATCGCCGACCCGCGACTCGAGGTCGTCTTCGGGGTCTTCGCCGATCGCGCAGCCGCCGAGATTCGCCGGCTGCGCGCCGAGCAGGCGGTTCGCGACAGCGAGGAGGAGCTGGTGCGGCTCCTCGACTCGGCGATGGACGCGGTCCTCCTGTTCGACGACTCGCGACGAATCGTGCGCGCCAACCGGGCCGCGGCGCGGATTCTGAAGGTGTCACGAGACGAGCTGCACGGCGCCGATCTGGGGCGCTTCCTCGACGAGGACACGAGCACGCAGGTGGACGAGCGGATCCGTGCGTTCGAGTCGATCTCACCCGCCGAGCGCCGGCACTGGTTCCCCCGCGGGCTGGCCGGCCGCCGGGCGAGCGGCGAGCCGTTTCCGGCCGAGGGAACGCTGTCGTGCTTCGAGACCCGCCGCGGTCGCCTCCACGCGCTCATCGTGCGCGACGTGAACGATCGCGTGGAGACCGAGCGCCGCCTCCGGATGCTGACCGACGAGGCGGAGTACCTCAGAGACGCGGCGCGCGAGGCACCCGGTGGCGGCGAGATCATCGGGAACACGCCACCGATGCGCCGCCTCTTCTCCGCCATCGAGCGCGTCGCCGACACCGACGCGACCGTGCTCGTCCTCGGCGAGACCGGCACCGGCAAGGAGCTCGTGGCCCGTGCGATCCATCGCGCGAGCCGACGCTCGGAGGGGCCGCTCGTCCGCGTGAACTGCGCGGCGATCCCGCCGACGCTGATCGAGAGCGAGCTCTTCGGACACGAGAAGGGGGCGTTCACCGGGGCCACCGCTCGCCGCGAGGGGCGCTTCGCGCTGGCCGACGGGGGCACGATCTTCCTCGACGAGATCGGGGAGCTGGCGCTCGACCTCCAGGCCAAGATGCTCCGCGTGCTCCAGGACGGCGAGATCGAGCCCGTGGGAGCCGCGCGCTCGAGGACGATCGACGTCCGCGTGATCGCAGCCACTCACCGGGATCTCCCGGCGATGATCGCGGCCGGAGAGTTTCGCGAGGATCTCTACTACCGGCTGAACGTCTTTCCGGTCCAGGTGGTCGCGCTCCGCGAGCGCCTGGACGACGTGCCACTGCTGGCCCAGTCGTTCCTGGAGCGTTACGCGCGGCGGATGGGGCGCCGCGTCGAGCCGCTGGGACCCGCCGACCGCGCCACGCTCACGGCCTACCAGTGGCCGGGGAACGTCCGGGAGCTCCAGAACGTGATCGAGCGCGCGCTGATCCTCTCTCCGGGTCCCCGGGTCGACGTCGCCGCCGCCATGCCCGACGACCGCGCGGCGCGTCCCCCCGGGCCTTCGACCCCGGCGGCACTCCCCGTGTCGCGGGACGACGCGGTTCTCGACGCCGAGGAGATGCGCGCGTTCGAGCGAGAGAACATCTTCCGCGCGCTCGAGGCGTCCGGCTGGCGCATCGCCGGCGCCGGCGGCGCCGCCGAGAGGCTGGGACTTCCCCCCTCGACGTTGACCTCGCGCATGCGGGCCCTCGGACTCGAGCGGCCGCCGAGGCGGTGACGAACCGGTCGACGAGACGCGGCACGCGGCGGACGGTCAGGTCCGCCGGTGCCGTATCTCCGGTCGCACGGCCTCACTCCACGACGAGGTTGCTGTTCAGCTTGATGGCCGAGCCGAGGTTGTAGCGGTTCGGCGACGTGGCCATCACCGCCTCGTGGATCTTCCGGAGCTGCTCGGGCGTTCCGTTTCCCTTGAGGTACACGGTGTAAGAGAGGCTCTCGTAACCCGGTGCCACGTCGGGATCCAGCCCCAGGAAGCCGCGTAGGTCGATGTCGCCGTGGGTCTCGATTCGCACGTCCTCCAGCTCGATGCCCTCGAGTGCCGCGAGCGCGACGTACCCCACCATCTGGCAGGCGTTGAAGGCCGCGAGCAGGTACTCCTGCGGGTTCGCGAAGCGGTTCGTCCCGCCGAGCTCCAACGGCTCGTCGATCGGGATCGTCCAGTCTTTCTCGACCTCCGTGCCGCCGATCGCGTACGAGGACACCTTCGTGTCCGAGCGCGTTCCGCCCTTCCAGTGCGTGGCCACGCGCCACGACGTCATGCCGTTGCCCGGATCCTCGCTCACCGCGCCGACGAGCTGTCGAACGGCGTCGGTGTCGATGCCGTTGATCAGGGTGCTCTGGGGGGTGCTGGTCATGTCCGTCCTCCTGGTTGCGCCGGCCCGCCGCCGCCGGTCCATCCGGCGGCGAGGTCGGCCTCGCCCCGGCTTCATCGCAACCGGTGTGCCATCTGGCCATCTATCTCGTAATCGCCCTGTTGAAAAAGCGTTGCAGGGATCGGCGAGGATCCACCGGAGGTCGCGAGCTCTCGCCGATCCCGAGATGTCGGGAGCGCCTCACGGGATCTCGCGCCAGGAGCGCGCGTGGAGCCGGGTCCACCGGGTCAGTCGTCTCGGGTGGCGTCGCGCGCCGCGGTCGCGGTCCTCGGAAGGCGTATGCGTGCGAGGAGGTCGCGGAATCGCGGATGTCCGCGAAGGGGATCCAGCGTCCAGTCCACGGCGATGAGCGCCAGGAAGTTCTCGCGCTGCTCGTGTGCCTTCTCGAGAGCGTCGATCGCACGCTCGACGTCGCCCAGCGCCGCGTATACCGACGCGATCGGCGCGTTCGGAATGAAACGATCGGCCGCCTGCGCCGACAGCGCCTCGACGCGTCGCCGCGCCTCGTCGGTCCGTCCATCCCCGGCGATCACCCGGGCCAGCGCCGACTCGTACACGACGAGACCGGGCGCCAGCTCGAGCGCGCGTCGAATGGACGCCTCCGCCTCGGCGTGGCGGCCGAGCCCCTCGAACGCCCCGCCCAGCCCCCAGTGCGCGACGGGGAAGCGCTCGTCCACGTCGAGGGCCTGCCGGCTCCAGCGTGCGGCCGCGTCGAACTCGCGCGCCAGCAGGTAGATGATCCCCTTGTCGGCGAGCACGATCAGCGAGAGCGGGTCCAGCTCGAGCGCGCGGTCGACGGCCGCGATCGCTTCGGGGGTCCGGCCGAGGCTGCAGAGGCGCAGCCCCGACCAGAGATGCGCAGTGGCATAGCCTGGATTGAGCGCGATCGCACGCCGCAGGTGGGCGTCGCCGGCCTCCCAGTCCCACTCGAAGAACGTCGCCACGTAGCCCAGCGTCGCGTACGGCTCGGCCAGGCTCGAGTCGAGCGCGATGGCTCTCCGGGCGGCCGCGCGGGCGCGCGGATACGCCTCGCGCGGGTCCATCGTCGAGTAGAACCCGGCGCCCTTCATCGCGAAGCAGTCGGCGAGTCCCGCGTGGGCCGCCGCGTACGTGGGGTCGGCGTCGATCGCCTCCTGGAACAGCTCGGCGGCCCGCGAGATGGCGTCCGGCGTGCGCCGGCCCCAGTGATGGCGGCCCTTCAGGTACGCCGTGTAGCTCGTGGGATCCACGCGTTGCGTCCGCTCGAGCCGGGCCTCCTCCTCCGGGGTCAGGGTCGTCTTGATCTCCCGAGCAATCGCTCGCGCGACGTCCGACTGCAGGGTCAGGACGTCGCGGAGCTCCCGCTGGTAGCTCGTGGCCCAGAGGTGGCGGTCGGTCGCGGCGTCGATCAGCTGGACCGATATCCGGACCTGATCCTCCGACGTGCGCACCGTGCCCTCGACGATCGTGTCCACGCGGAGCTCGCGCGCGATCTCGGGCAGGGTGCGCGAGCGATCGCGGCACTGCCGGACCGAGGTCCGCGAGATCACCTCCAGGTCGTGGACGCCGGCCAGCGCGGTGATGACCTCTTCGTGCATGCCGTCGGCGAAGAACTCCCGGTCGGGATCAGGATCCAGGCTCTCGAAGGGTAGAACGGCCAGTCGCCGCGGCCGCGCGGGAGCGGCGGGCGCCGTCGAGCGAGTGGACGTCTCGAGCGTCCGGGACCCGGACTCGTCGCGGCGGGTCTGGCGTGCGAGATCACGCGCCATGGACCGGAGCGCGTCGCGAATCTCGGCCGCGCCCTGGACGCGATCCGCCGGCCGCTTCTCGAGACACCGCGCAACCAGGCGCTCCAGCGACTCGGGCAGCGCCGGATCGAGATCCCGGAGCGGCCGCGGTGTGTCGCGCAGAATCGCGGAAACGACGTCGGGGAGCGTGTCGCCGGAGAACGGACGGCGACCGCTGGCAATCTCGTAGAGCATCGTGCCCAGCGAGAAGACGTCGCTTCGCGCGTCGACGTCCTGGCCGCGCAGCTGCTCGGGCGATGCGTACGGCACCGTGCCCAGTATCGACCCCTCGCCGGTGAGCGTCGGGTCCAGCGTCGTGGCGTCGGGGGCGGACGCCTCTGCTCGCACCGACTTCGCCAGGCCGAAGTCCAGCAGCTTCACCCGTCCCTCGTCCGTGACGACGACGTTGTCGGGCTTGACGTCGCGGTGGACGAGCCCGCGTGCATGAGCCGCGGCGAGCCCGTCCGCCACGGCGGTGCCGACGTCCAGAAGCGTGGACATCGGGGGCCGACCGGCGCGGAGGATGTCGCCCAGCGGCCGGCCGTCCACGAGCTCCATGGTCAGGAAGCGAACGCCCGCGGCCTCCTCGACCGAGTGCACGGTGACGACGTTCGGATGATTGAGCCCGGCGAGCGAGCGTGCCTCGCGCTCCAAGCGGGCGAGTCGCGCCGCGTCGGTCGACACGTGAGCGGGCAGCACCTTCAGCGCGACGTCGCGGCCCAGACGCGCGTCGTGGGCGCGGTAGACCTCTCCCATGCCGCCGGCGCCGATCCGTTCCAGGATCCGGTAGTGGGCGATCGTTCGGCCGAGCACGTCGTCGGGTCCTCGCGAGGGAGCGCGTTGCGGCGGCATCGTCCGCCACGTGAACGCTCTCAGGGTACGGCCGACGAAAAGCCGTCTGCAAGCGGGTCGGGATCGCCGACCTCACGCGTGGCGGTCGGGCCGGATGCGTGACCCCGGGGCGTGGCCCGCACTCGTTCCGAGCATCGATCCGGCACCGTCCCCTCTCGAACCTGGCTCGGAGCCGCCGCGAGGGTTACAGTCCGCGCGGATTCGAGAGTCCATTCACGTCACGGAGCGAGAGATGAAACCTCGACGAGTCTTGATCGCGATCGGAGTGCTGGTGGTGATCGTGCTGGGGGCCCTCCTCTGGCTCGGCGACAACCTGAACGCCCTCGTCCAGAAGGGGGTCGAACGCTACGGCCCGCGCGTCACCGAGACTCGCGTCCGCCTGGCCGGGGCGGACATCGCGCTCCGCGACGGGCGGGGCACGCTGCGCGGACTCCACGTGGCCAACCCCGACGGATTCTCGAACGACGACGCGATCTCGCTCGGGGAGATCACGCTCGACATCGATCTCGGCTCGGTGACGGACTCACCGATCGTCATCGAGACGCTTCTCGTCGAGGGGCCCTCGCTGCTCCTGGAGGTGGCCGAGAACGGCGACGTCAACCTGCGCACGCTGCAGAAGAGCGTCAACGAGTACGCGTCGCGGTCGGCCGATGGTGCGGACGACTCGCCGCCTCCCCGGATCGCCGTGAAGGAGTTCACCCTGCAGGGCGGGACGCTGAAGCTCGACACCACCGCGATCGGCGGCGAGCGGACCGAACGCACGCTGGACGGCTTCACGCTGCGCGACATCGGCGGATCCGACGGGGTGCCCGCCGACGAGCTGGGGCAGGCCGCGCTGCGCGCGATCCTGGACAGGGCGGTGGCCCAGGGCGCGGTCGACGAGCTGAAGGAGCGGGCCAGGGATGCGATCGGCGAGGCCGGCGGCCGGCTCCTCGATCGACTCACGGGTGACTAAGGGCCTCCACCGACTCAAGCAGCTCCCCCGGCAATCCGATCTTTCTGGGAGACCTCGAGCCCAGGGGGATCTCCATGCTCATTCGCGCCATCACGCTTCTGGCCGTCGCCGCCGTCACGCTCGCCGCACTCGGTGGGTGCGCCAAACGGACCCACCACGACTCGTCCACGGTCGTCGTGACCTCGAACGACGACACGTCCCGCGTCGGACACGGTCCGCCGCCCCACGCGCCGGCACATGGCTACCGCCACAAGATGCGTGACGACACCGCTCTCGCCTACGACGCCGATCTCGGCGTTTACGTGGTGATCGGAACCAGCGGCGTCTACTATCACTCCGAACGCCAGCTCTACTATCGGATGAAGGGGTCCACCTGGGAGGCGAGCGCGAGCCTGAGCGACGGCTGGCGGCGGGTCTCGGACGATGCCCTCCCCGGAAAGCTGGCCTCGGCGCAGAAGGGGCGGGGCAAGGGCAAGGCGAAGCACCGGGTCGCGGAGTCGAACCGCTAGCGGGCGCCAGCCCGCGGACGAGGCCCCCGCGGACGTCGGCCGACCCCCTCGTCGTCCTCGCCGGGTGCGGGACGCTAACAGGCGGCCCACGGCTCGGCCCGGGTGATACTCGTCCCCCAGGCGCTGCGCGGCTCCGGGCCGAGCGCAGCAAACGGGAGTTGCCTAGGAGGGCGCGTCAAGCTCCCATGCACCATCGACCTGCGGGGTTCTTCCAACGCGATGCATCAGTCCCGGCCGTCCGGTCGGCGGGACGCCGGGCGCGCGCGATCACCGCCGCGGCGCGGTCGGGGTATAATCCGCCAATCGCCGACGATGCCGACCGGGCTCAATCTGTCGATCGCCACTCCGGAGGTGCCCATGTACCAGCGTGCTCACGCTGCCGGTGTCGCGCTTCTCACGTTGACGGCCGCACTCCCCACCTTCGGCGCCACGCACGACAGCGATGACGTCGACCTCGTGGGCCGCTGGGCCAGGGGGCCGTGCTACACGGTCGCGGGCTCCGGGGACGTTCTCTACGCGGGCGACGGCGCCATCGTACGCGTCATCGACGTGAGCACGCCGTCCCTCCCCACCGAGGTCGGGAACGTGACGATCACCGGACTCGTGAGCAGCCTGGCTCTATCGGGGAACCGGCTGTGCGTCGCCGGCTACGAGGACGGGCTTCGCATCGTCGACGTGTCGAACCCCGCCGCTCCGGCCGAGGTCGGGAGCCAGGCGACGAGCGCGGTCGCCACCGCCGTCGCCGCCGAAGGCAACTACGCCTACGTGGGGACGTCCGGCGACGGTCTCCGGATCGTGGACATCACGACGCCCGGCAGCCCGTTCGAGGTGAGCGGGGTCGCGCTGGGCTTCATCTTCGCGGTGGGTGTCGAGGGATCGCTCGCCTTCGCCGCCGACTACCGCGGCGACCTCCACATCATCGACGTCACGAACCCCGCGAGCCCGGCGGTCCTCGACGTCATCGACGTTCATGGGACGCCGTACGGGATCGAGGCCAGCGGCAATCATGTCTACACGGCCGCCTCGGGCACCGACATCGCCCAGATGACCGTCGTCGACGTCAGCGTGCCCACCGCCGCGGTGGAGACGGACCGGTACTCGATCCTCTTCACCACGGGCAGCGGCATCGGCCTCGACGGCAGCCTGGTGTACTTCGCCGCCGGCGCGGGCGGCGGCGTGCACCTGATCGACGTGTCCAACCCCGCGGACGTCGTCCTCGTGGGTCAGATCGACACCCCGGGCGTGGCCTCCGACGTGACCGTGCTCGGAACGCACGCGTACGTCGCCGACCGACACCACGGCGTGCGTGTGCTCGACGTGTCGACCCCGGCGACGCCGACCGAGGTGGCGGCGTTCGAGACGCCGGGCAAGACGTTCGACGTGGCGGTCTCCGGCACCTACGCCTACCTCGCCGACCGTGCGGATGGGCTGCGCATTCTCGACGTCGGCAATCCGGCCGCGCCGGTCGAGGTGGGCGGCCTCGCGCTGGACGGAATCCCGATCGGCATCGCGGTCCGGGACGACGTCGCGTTCATCTCGGTCGACACCCACGGCCTCGACATCGTCGACGTCTCTACACCCGCGTCGCCGGCGCTCCTCGCCACCCACGACGTCGGCGCCGGTGGCGCGGCCTGGGAGTGCGTGCTGGACGGCGATCTCGCCTACGTGGCCGCGCAGTCGAAGGGGCTCCAGATCGTGGACGTCTCCGATCCCACCGCGCCGGTGCAGCTCGGCGCGATCGTGCCTCCGTCGGCGTACGCGCTCGGAGTGGACGTCCGGCATCCCTACGCCTACATCGCAAGCAGCTTCGCCGGGCTCTACGTCATCGACGTGAGCGACCCGGCGAACCCCGTGCAGGTCGGCTATCTGGACACCTACAACGCGCGCGACGTGGAGGTGGATCTCTCGGGCGACTACGCCATCGTCGGTGACGCCCAGGACGGCGTGGTGGCCATCGACGTCTCGGATCCCAGCAATCCGTTCCTGGCGGGCTCGCTCGGTTCGATCGAGTACGGTCGCGAGATCGACGTCGAGGGCGCCCTCGGCTTCGTCGTGACCGAGGACACCGGACTGCGCGTGATCGATCTCAGCAATCTGCCGACCCTGACCGAGGTGGGCTACTACGACACCGCCGACGAGGCGTTCGGGCTCTCGGCGGACGGCGATCGCATCTACGTGGCCGACGACGA
This sequence comes from Candidatus Eiseniibacteriota bacterium, assembly GCA_965224245.1. Classification (GTDB taxonomy): domain Bacteria; phylum Eisenbacteria; class RBG-16-71-46; order CAZAMP01; family CAZAMP01; genus CBDCYW01. The sequence continues at coordinate 1,711,097 of OZ245046.1, forward strand.
CGACGGCCTGTGGATCTTCGAGAACCTGTTTCTCCTCTCCGTCGGGGAGTCCCCCATCGCGGGACGCGCGGTGCTTCACGGAAGCTGGCCCAATCCGTTCAATCCGCGCACGACGATCCGCTTCAGCCTCGATCGCGCGCAGCGCGTGCGGCTGAGCGTTCACGACGGCGAAGGGGCGAGGATTGCCACGCTGCTGGATGGAGCGTGCTCCCCCGGTCCCCACGACGTCGTCTGGGACGGCCGCGACGGCCGTGGCGTGGAGGTCGCGTCCGGCGTCTACGTCGTCCGACTCGAAGCCGGTGGGCGAACGGAGACCGCCAAGGCAACGCTTCTCCGCTGATCGTGTCGAAATCGCGTCGAAGGGGCGAGCGGCGACTCCCCCGATCCGGCAGCCCGCGCCACTCGCGACGTTTGCGTCTCAGCGCGTGCCGAAGCCGCTCGCCCGCAGGAAGTCCTCGTAGTCGGTAACGGAAAGGATCTCCGCCACGGCCCGGCGCCGGTCGCCTGCGCGTTCGTAGTAGGCCTCGACGATCCTCGCACCGAACGCGTACGCGAAGTCGCGGGGCCAGTCCGGCCGCGTGGGGGTGGACCAGAGCCATCCCGCGGTGTCGGGACTGCGCATCTCGTCCTGAAAGAGCCGCCAGATGTCCGCCTCGTGCTCGCGCGCGAACACGCGGGCCTCCTCCTGGGTCATCCGGCCGGTGACCCGATCGGCGAGGAACTCGGCGGCCCCTTCCCGGATGGTCAGCGCGAGGAGGCTCTTCTCGGGTCCGAAGATCGCATAGAACGCATCGCTGCCGGCCGAGACGAGCTGCTGGAAGTGGACGAGCTCGTGCGTGATCAGGGTCTCGATGCGCCCGATCGACTCCTCGCTCCGGCGCTCGATGGTGATCAGCTGGCCCTCCGGAGAGCCCGACGCGATGCCCCCGTAGTCCGCGACCAGGAAGTACGTGGGCGGAATGACCACCCCCGGGGCCAGCTCCTGGAGCCGGGCGAAGGCGGCGCGGATGTCGTCCTCCTTCTGCCTCAGGAGCTCGAGCGTGCGCGGCACGGCCGCGTACGCGTCGGGTCGCTTCTCGATCGCGTTCGCCACGTCCTCGGCGGTGAGGGAGTACTTCTCCACGAACATCCGGAGCCCGGGACTCGCCTTCGCGAAGACCTCCGCCTCCAGCGTGGGCACGACCTCCCGTCCGGCGGAGACGAGCGTCATCGCGTGGACGAACCGCTCGGCGTCGTCGTAGACGAAGCGCGCGCCGGCCGCGGAGTCGGCGACGTCGTCCGTGATCGTCACCGGCGGCGGCTCGATCGTGCGCGCGAGCGGGGCCCAGCGGGAATCGTCCCGGAGCCCACGCAGGTCCGAGTCGCTCGTCAGCGTGTTGTAGTTGGCGTAGCCGGCCGCGATCGCCGTCTCGAGCATCGCGAACGCGGCATCGATCTCCCCGGCGAGGGCGAGACAGCAGGTGGCGTTGTAGTAGTCGGAGGCCCCCGCGCTCCCGGTCGCCGCCTTTGCCGCCTTCTCGAAGGCCTCGGCACAGGCCGCATACTCGCCGTGCCCGTACGCCTCGGTGGCGCGGTCTCGTAGCTCGGACACGTCCTGCCCGGCTCCCGACGAAGCCGTGGCGAGCGAGGCGAGCACGATCGTGACGGCGTGACGCAGCGGCGTGTACATGAGGACCTCCTGATCGCGTGGTGTCGGTCGCCCCGGCGAAGGGCCTCTCTACTCTGCCCGGCCGACGCTCGTGGTCGGATGAACGCGTGCATACCGTTGCTGACGGCCAGCTCGCTCAGGAAGTTGCCAAAGGTGGGGACGTTCGCGCGGTGGATGCGGTAGATCCGGTTCGTGCGTGCCAGGGCATCGAGGAGGGTCACCGGCTCCTCGTCCGGTGCGGGCCGAACGAGGCCGCGAGGCGGTCGATCTCCGACGGGATCAGGCGACCCCGTAGTGTGTCTCGCCGAGCCGGTCGCGCTAGTACTGGCGGGCCTCAGCGGCCAGCATCTCGGCCTCGCGTCCCGGACGGCATCGAGCAGAGAAGGTCACACCCCACCCGGTCGCCACGCCGTCGTGGACAGACACCGCGCAGCGTTTCGCGACCAGGAGAGAGTCGAGCGGGAGCGGCGGCTCAGGCGCCCGGTTCGCGCTCGGCGTCGAGGTCGACCGCCGTGTCCATCTCCAGTACGAGGCGATGCGCGGGCACGAAGCCCATGCGCTGGAAGAACGTGATGAGCTCGGTCTCGTTCCAGGCCACCTCCGTGCGCAGACACGTGATCCGGAGCGCGCGCAGGTTCTTGAGCATCTGCGCCAGGAGCGCGCGCGCGATGCCCTGACGGCTGAAGTCGCGAGACACGAGCAGCGTGTCGAGGATGGCCACCGGCTCGGCCAGCCCGTACTCCCCGTACTGGACCGACCCCATCAGCGCCCCCACGAGGAGCCCGTCCTTCTCCGCTCCCAGGGACATCCAGACGTCGCTCTCCTTGCGGGCGCGATCGATCTTCGACGCGAAGTACGCCGGCCGCGACCGGCCGCTGATGGCCTCGTCCGTGCGGACGAGCCACTCGCAGTCGTCGGGCCTGAGGACCCGGATGATCAGGTCAGTGCGGTCGCCTTCCATGCCACTCCTGCCGTTTCTAGCTTGTGATAGCGGAAGCCGCCCCAGATGGCCGCGCCGATCGCTCCCGCGAACATGCTGTCGGGGTGAACGACGGGCTCCGGAGGTGATCCCGATCCGGTCCAGCCCTCACCGAGCGCATCGGCGATCGCCGCCACGAGCCCCACGTCCGAGGCCAGCCCCCCGGTCACGAGCACGACTCCGGAGACGCCAAGCGACCGGAGAAGCCGCGCGTGGCGCCCCGCCATGCTCTCGTGGATCCCGCGCAGGATGTCCGGCGTGTCGATCCCGCGAGAGACCATGTTGATCACGTCCGTCTCGGCGAGCACGGCGCAGATCGAGCTCACCTTCTCGGGGTTCGTCGACTTCAGAGACAACGGACCGATCTCGGACTGGGAGACCCCGAGGTAGCGCGCGATGTTCTCCAGGAACTGGCCCGACCCCGACGCGCACTGGCTCGTCATCTTGTATCCGAGGACCTTGCCGCGCTCGTCCATCATCACCGCGCGCGTGTGCAGCGCGCCCACGTCGAGCACGGCGCGCGCCCGGGGCTCGAGGTGGAGCGCGCCCCGCGCGTGGGTCGTCATGCCGTAGAAGTGCCCGGTGGCGAACGGGATGTCCTCCCCCTCGCCGGTGGTCGCCACGTAGTGGATCTCGCCGACCTCCGCCCGGTCGACGGCGGTGGAAAAGACCTCCTCCACCACGGTCAGGATGTTCCGCTTCCGGATGCGCGAGCTCGCCTTCGACAGGACCGACGCCTCGCTCCCGTCCACCCGCATGACGACGGCCTTGACCGCTCCGCTTCCCACGTCCACGCCTGCGGTTGTGCTCATGATCCGGCGATCCTCTTGGCGAAGAGCGCCGCGCCGAGCGCTCCGGTGTAGATGCTCTCCGGCGAGATGTTCAGGACCCGCCGGCCGTAGTTCTCCTCCACGAGCTCCGCGAGGGCGGCCACGGCGGCCCGGTTGCAGGCGACGCCGCCGGTGAACGTGAACTCGTCGTCGACGCCGCCCGAGCGGGCGAGGAGGCTCATCGCGCGGAGGATGATGGCCCGGTGCAGGCCGGCGAGGATGTCCTCGCGTCTCTCGCCGAGCGAGAGCCGCTCGCGGAGCTCGGCTCCCGCGAACACGGTGCAGGTGGAGTTGATCTTCACCCGGCTCCGGCTCTGCTCCGCCAGCGGCGCGAGCTCGTGAACGCCGATGTTCATCTCGTCGGCGATGTATCCGAGGTAGCGCCCGCAGCCGGCCGCGCAGCGGTCGTTCATCTGGAAGCTGGTCACGATCCCCGCCGGATCCACCTGGATCGCCTTGGTGTCCTGACCCCCGATGTCCAGCACGGTCCGCGTGCCCGGGAACATGGCGTGCGCCCCGAGCCCGTGACACAGGATCTCCGAGCGGATCTGCTCCTTCGGAAACGGGAGCCGCGCGCGTCCGTAGCCGGTGCCGACCGTCGCCGCCACGTCGAACTCCGTTTCCACCGCCGCCTCGACGCCGCCCCGGACCGCCTCGGCCTCGGCCACGCGCGCCAGCGCGCCGTCGATGTGGCTGCGGAAGCCGAGCTCCAGGGGCTCGTTCTCCACCTTGATGATGCTCTTGTCGTAGAGCCCGACGAGGAGATCGAACGTCACGTTGGCGGGATCGGCGATCTCCTCGGCGATCCGGAGGTAGGCCGATCCCACCGCGTCGCGGAAGAAGTCCGAGCGCGTCGCCGGATCGGGATCGGCGAACCGGGCCTCCTCCTCGCCCTGGATGCGACCGATGATCGTGTTCACCGCTCCGGCCACGTCGTCCCGCAGTCCCGGCCCGTCGGCGTCCTCGAGGATGAACTCACGGAGACGTCCCAGCTGGTGAAGCGTCTGCTCCAGCCGGAACGCGCGGAGCAGGTGATCGAGCACCTCCGCGCCGGCGGTTCGCTCGACCTCGCGCCGGAGGAGTCCGAAGCGCGCGGTCGTGAACGCCTCGGTGCGGGCCACCGAGGCCGCGAGGTCGTAGTTCGATCGCGAGTTCGTGATCCCCCGCCCCAGGACCGCGCCCTCTTCGTCGAGGATCACCGCCTTGGTGGTCGTGGATCCGAGGTCGATACCGACGGCACATCTCATGTGGCGACTCTCGCTCGTCGTGCGTCGATCATCTGCAGGTAGCTCTCGACGCGGTTCTTGATGTTGGCCGCGGAGAAGTACCGCGGATCCACGAGATCCGACTCGATGAACGCCCCCGGAACGCCGGCCCGCTTCTCGATCTCGCGCAGCATCAGGAGCTGTCCGGCGGAGAACGAGTTGCACGACTTCACGGAGTTGATGACGAAGCCGTCGGCCTCGTACTCCTGGATGTAGCGCACGAGCATGTCGATCCGGCTCGGGAGGTTCAGGTTGGTGTAGCAGCCGCTGCAGTACTCCCCGAGCGTCCCCAGCGGATCGCCGGGATCGTGGCGGAACCCGAAGTCGTACGTCCCCCCCACCTTCGTGTAGGTGGACGCCACCACGACCGCCTGCTCCTGGGAGAAGATCCGCCAGAACTCCCGGAAGCTCGTCCAGTTGGGCGGTCCCTCCACGACGAGCCGGTACCGCTCCTCCTCCAGGGGGCCGTCGGGGGTGATCGGCCCCAGCCCGGCGGCTGCCCGGGCCTCCACTTCCTCGCGCAGCGCCGCGTAGTACTCGACGCCCTCGGGGGTGCCGCGAAACGCGCTGAAGATCGGCCCCACGTAGTAGACCGCGCCGAAGTAGGCGTCGATCGGGCTGGGGCGCTTCCTGGCCGACTGGAGGACCGCCACCAGGTCGTCCTCGGAGCGCGCGCTCATCGCGAGGTACTCGCGCAGACGATCCTCGTCGTACGGGCGCCCCGTCACCTTCTCGAGCGCGGGGATGACCCGGTCGCGCAGCTGCTCGACCATGTAGGCGCGGTGCTCGGGGGTCTGCGTGCCGTCGCCCTGGTAGGGCACGTGCAGGAAGACCGTCGGACAGTCGTACTCCTCGCGCAGTAGCTCGAACCACTTCATGAACGTGTAGCAGCCGGTGTACGACAGGAGCAGGAGATCGGGCTTCGGGAGCCGGCGGCCGGTGGGACCGATGTTGCCTGCCTTGGCCATGCCCACGTCGCACTTGACGTACGTGCAGACGTCCTCGGAGTGGCCGTCCTTCTCGGCCTCGGCGATGTAGTCCCGGCTCTTGCCCCGCATCCCGGACTGCAGGGCGTTGATCTCCGGCAGCACGGGCAGTGCGTCGAACGAGCGCACGAGCTCGGTGAGGTTGCCGGGAACGAACGTGTAGACGACCGGCTCGCCCGTCTCGGGGGCCGCCTCCAGGCGCTCGTAGTGGCGGGCGATCATCTCCTTCTGCAGGACCATCGAGCGGTCCTTCTGCACGTCGGTCATCACTCCCCCCACAGCTTGATCGAGTCGGCGAACGTTCCCGCCTGCTCGCGGAACTGCTGGAACTGGCCGGAGTTCTCGGCGTACTTGAACGCGATGCACGGGATCTTCTCCGCCTCCGCCCCGGCGCGCAGCATCGGGCGATCCAGAAGCGCGGGATCGCAGAAGCTCGGCGCGGCGAAGATGATCCCGTCCGCCCCCGCCGCCTTCACCCGCTCGGCCATGAGCCGGCGCTTGCCCTCCGGGTCGTCCTCGTACACCACCGAGCTCTTCACCGCGTGCTCGAGGTACGCGGTGGCCAGCGCCTCGACGGGATCGCCGTCGGTGCCCACATCCCGCGTGAAGAAGCGATTGCCGATGAGGAAGTCGTCGCCGACGATGTAGCAGCCCGCGCGCTCGATGGTCTTGATGAGCCCCAGCGGCGGCTGCTCGCAGAACGCGCCCTCGACGAGGACGCGGCTCCGGTCCTTGAGCGGCTGCGGATCGGACTCGACCGCGGCCAGGTACGCACGCATGCGATCGATGAAGAGCTCCACCGGCACCACCTCGCCCGCCCGCATCAGCACGAAGAGCTCCGCGGTGGGGATCTTCCACGGCGACGTTCTGCGGACCCGGTACAGCTCGGCGATGGTGGCCCGGGCCGTGTCGTAGACGGCGATGGATCGGCGCAGGTCCTCGTCCGTGGCCGGCCGCCCGGAGATCTCGCCGAGGTCGCGCCGGAGGATCCGGAGCTCCTCCTGCCAGAACGTGCCCCCCGTGGCACGGTCCAGCACCTGCGGCAGATCCAGGTAGCGCACGTAGAGATCGGGGAACATGATCTGCCACATGCCCGAGAGGTTGCGGATCACGTCGCAGGTCGACGGAAAGAGCATCGCCGAGAGCATGCGAAGACGGCCCGACTGCGCCAGCTCCACGACCGATCGCGGCAGGTGGCAGATGTAGGACTGGTAGTATGCATCGCCGCGGATGATCTCGAGCCGGTCTCCGCCCCCGTGAATCCCCACCGGCAGCATGCCGCTGGCGTGGATGAGCTCCCGGGGCTGGTAGACCGGGAGGTAGCCCACGGCCTTCCGACCCGGGTGCTCCTCGAGCCACTGCACCACCGTCCCGAGATCGAGGTCCTCGTAGATCCCGGTCGCCCAGTCGACGATCTCGGTCCGCGTCGGTGCGCTCATGCCGCCGACTCCAGGACCAGGGCGATCCCCTGACCGCCGCCGATGCACATCGTCACCAGTCCGTACCGGGCCGCCTTGCGGCGAAGGGCGTAGGCACAGGTGAGCGTGAGCATGGCGCCGGTCGCGCCGAGCGGATGACCGAACGCGATCGCACCCCCCATCGGGTTCACCTTCTCGGGATCGATGCCCATCTCTTCGAGGTCGCGGATGCAGGCCAGGGCCTGGGGCGCGAAGGCCTCGTTCAGCTCGACGTGCTCGAGGTCCGACCCGGTGATGCCGGCCTGCCCGAGCGCCTTTCGCGTCGCCGGGACCGGGCCCCAGCCCATGATCTGCGGCTCGCAGGCGGCCACGCCCACGCCGGCCAGACGCGCGAGCGGCCGCACGTCGTGCCGGTGCGCGTCGGACTCGAGCGCGAGGACCATCGCCGCCGCCCCGTCCACGACCGCGCTCGCGTTGCCCGCGGTGATGATCCCGCCCGCCTCGAACGCCGGGCGCAGCGATGCCATCCGGGCCGGGTCGACGCGCTCGAGGATGTGCGTGTCGTGCACGAGCTCCGTCGCCGACCCGGATCCGTTCGGCTGGACGGAGACGGGAGCCGTCTCCTCGGAGAACCACCCCGCGTCGCGCGCCTGCCTGGCGTTGTCGTGTGATCGCTGACCGAAGGCATCCGCCTGCTCGCGCGTGATCTCGTATCGCCGACCCAGCTCCTCGGCGGTGTTCGCCATCGCCATCTTCGCGCTCGGGTCGTACAGCGACATGAGGAGGGAGTCCTGGACGTACGTCCCGGCCGGCAACGTGCGGGCATCGATGGGTCCGTACTTCTGCACGGCCTCTCCGACGCGCCGCCCTCGCATGCCGTAGAGGCAGAACGGGTACTGCATGCTCTCGGCGCCGCCGACCACCGTGAACGGACGCTCGTGGTCGTGCCGGACGTCCGCCAGCATCATCTCGGCCGCGACCGCGACCGACTCGGCTCCGCTTCCGCAGATGCGGGCCACGGTCAGCGCCGGCACGTCCGAGCCCAGACCGCCGCGCCACTTCATGCCCTGCGCGGCGTAGATGGAGTCCCGGTGACTATGACACGCCATGCCCATGACGACGTGGCCGATCAGCTCGGTGCGCACGGGCGTGTGCGCGAGCGTCGAGGCGATGGCCATCCCGCCGAGCTGGGTGGCCGAGAGGTGCGAGAAGAGTCCCGGTCGCTCGTTGTCGACCAGGATGTCGGCGCGGGGCGTTCGACGCCCCCCGTCCAGGATCATGACCGATCGGATGGTGCTCACGTCTCACTCCTCATTCGTGCATGAAGACGGCCGGAACGCGCGGGCCGTTCTGGATGAAGTTCTTCATGCCGATGTCGTAGTCCACGGTTCCGTGACAGCGGGCGAACCCGGCCGCCTCCACCATGCATCCATCGTCGAGCGGACGGCGGAGCCCGTCGCGGAGAACCTCCTCGAGGATCGCGTCGATGGCCCGCGAGCGGTGACCGGTGTCCACGTCCGGCAGCGTGTCGGGAAGCGGAAGGGGCTCGGGAGAGATCCGCTTCAGCTTGACCTCCCCGGCCAGATGGCGCCGGAGGAGCGTCCCGGCCTCGGCGACGACGTCCGGCGCCGGCGGCGCGGACGCCCAGCCCCACTCCCACGCCTCGCGGGCGCCGATCGTCCGCGCGCTCCGGAGGAGCTCGGCGGCGCGTTCGACCCCGACGAGTCTCGGGAGGCGCTGCGTACCGCCGTAGCCGGGGATGATGCCGAGGTTGACCTCGGGCTGTCCCATCATGAGGTGGGTCCCCACGACCCGCGCGTGACAGGCCATGCACAGCTCGGCGCCGCCGCCGAGCACCGGACCGTCGACGGCCGCCACCACCGGCGTTCGCATCGCGGCGATCGTGGCCAGGACGGACTGCCCGCGGAGGCACTTCGCCTCGGCCTCCTCGGCCGTCCCGAGGGCGGCCAGCTCCTGGATGTCGGCGCCGGCCACCGAGCCGTCGTGACTGGTGAGCACGACGCCCTGCACGTCGTCGTCGGCCTCGAGCTCGGCCAGGATCGAGCGCAGCTCCTCGATCGTCCGCTCGTTCAGGGCGTTCCGGACCTCGGGCCGCCAGAGGGTGACCGTCGCGAGCTCTCCGTCCCGCTCCACCTTCACGTTCCGGTGAAACGCGGGGAGCCGGCTCCCGGCGATGCTCGGCGGCACCACGAAGCCCGGGTTGGCGGCCGCGTACCCGGCGCACACGTCGTGCACGCGCGCCGCGCCCAGCTCCTCGGCCAGGTCGAGGAGGCCTGCGCGGAAGCCGAGTGCGTTGCGCGTCAGCCAGTTCAGCTCGCGGGCGTCGCAGACGCCGTCGTCGACCACGACGTACGTGCGTCCCAGGAGCACGGCGAGGACGCGGTCGAGGACGTGCCTCCCGAGCTCGGGGTCGTGCGAGGGATCTCCGGGCCGCGTCCGGTCGTGCCACGGGGCGTTTCCCTGCTCGCTGAAGATCGCCGGGGGGGTGAACCAGTCGGTTCCCTTCTCGCCGTCGCGCATCAGCTCGAGGCAGTGCACGTTCAGGAGGTTGCCCCGCGTGAGGTCCATGACGTTGAACGGCCCGCCGCCGCCGATCGCGTCGTTCACGATGCGATCCACCTGCGCGGGAGACGCGGTGCCCTCGGCCACGATCCGCGCGGCCTCGGCGCAGTAGTTGCAGAAGATGTCGTCGGCCGCGAAGCACGGTACGTCCGCGGTCACGATGGGGACCTTCCCCAGACCGCGGAGCGTGGCGAGCATCCGTTCGCCGAGCGCCGCGTCCCCCGAGAGCACGACCTCCATCGGGAGCGACCGCCATGCCGGATAGAACGGATGGTTGACGAAGCAGCGCTCCGGGCGCCGGGCCTCGGTGGCGATCCGCGCGCGCGGGATCCCGGATGTGGCGAACCCGATCAAGCAGTCGTCGCCGACCACCCCCTCCAGGTCCGCGAGGATCGTCCGCTTGACCGCCAGATCCTCGGTGGCGGCCTCCAGGACGTAGTCGCAGTCCGCCAGGTCGCCGAGCTCGCGCGAGCCGACCAGGCACGACGTGATCGCCCGTGCGGTGCGCGTGCTCAGCTTGCCCCTGGCCAGTCCCTTGGAGACGTACCCCTGGATGCGGGCCTGTCCCGCATCCAGCGCCTCCTGCTTGATGTCCACGAGATGGACGCGGCTCCCCTCGGTCCCCGCCAGCGCGCTGGCGAACCCATAGGCCAGATCGGGCCCGATGGAGCCGGAGCCGATTACGCCGACCTTCACTGCGATCTCCTTCGGCTCACGAGCCGCTCGCTCCGTCGGGAACGAGCACGACCCGCTTGGCCAGCTCGCCGCGGTGCGCGGCGTCGAAGGTGGAGTTGATCTCGCTCAGCGAGCGTCGCTCGATGAACGGCTTGACGCGGAGACGCCCGTCTGCGATCCACCGGAGGAGCGTCGGATACAGGGTCGGGTCGCTTCCCCAGACCCCGAACGCGGACGCGTCGAACGCCATGAGGTTGCTGAGGCGCACCTCGAGCCGATCCATCGTGAAGCCCACGATGGCCAGCGTGGCCCCGAACCCGAGCAAGGAGAACGCCGCCTCCTGCCCGGCCCGGGTGCCGGACGTCTCGTAGATCTTCCAGCCCCAGCTCGGGGCCCCCAGCGCCTCGGCCTCGCTCGCCACCCGCTTCCGGAGGTCGCGGCTCGAGAGCTCCCGGGCGTCGATCGCGGCGCGCGCGCCGTGCGCCGACGCGAGCTCGAGCCGTCCCGGGTCGACGTCGATTGCCACGACCTTGGCGCCGGTGGCCGCGGCGATCTGGATTCCGTGGATTCCGATGCCGCCGGCGCCCACGAAGACGGCCAGCTCGTCGTCCCCCAGCTCCGAGCGCACGACCGCCTGGAACGGAGTGGCCATCGCGTCGGAGACCACCGAGAGCTCCCACAGCTCGTGCGTGGCCAGGAGCGCGTCGTCGACCTCACAGAGATAGCGCGCCGGCACGAGCACGTGGGAGGCATAGCCGCCGTGCCGGTCGTTGCCCGGCATCACCTGCTCGCGGCAGATCCGGAGGTGCCCCGAGCGACAGCGCTCGCAGCGACCGCAGGGCAGCACCGCGGGCACGACGACGGGCTTGTCGACGAGGCCGGGGTCGGTCTTCTCTCCGACCTCGACGACGGTGCCCGTGATCTCGTGCCCCAGAGTCAGCGGGAGATCCGCGCGCGTCTTGACCCCCTGGTAGAGGAACGACACGTCGGTGTGGCAGACCCCACAGCCGGCCACCCGGACCAGGGCTTCGCCGGGCGGGACGTCGGGCCACGGCAGCTCGCGCGAGACCATCGGCTCACCGGGAGCCGTCATCACCCACGCCTCGATCGTTCGATCCGTCATGTCTCCGTCCTTTGCTCCGTCCCCGCGGGCGGCGGCGAGGACGTCGGCCTCCCCGTCGCCTCGTGCGTGTCGTCGAACACGAGCGAGCCGCACTCGTGGCACCGGTCCAGCGTGACGTCCTTGCCGCGGAAGCACCTCCGATCGTCCGGACGCAGACGCATGACCTTTCTCAGGAAACAGCAATCGCACTCGCGCGACGGGTCGTAGATCGCCTCGACGTACATCCGGCGGCTCTCGAGGACGTTCTGAACCCGTACCTTCATCGACGGCGTCAGCTCTCCGCTCTCCACAGTGGGCTCCCGGTCGACCACGGCGAACGCCTGCACGTGCTCGTAGCCGACCTCGTTCGAGTCGTTGAGCCGGGTCACCGCCTCGCGAAACGCCGCGCGCACGACGCGATCGGCTCTCGCGCGGTCGTCGCCGAACTCCCCCTCGATGAGGAGGTAGTTGGGGAAGATGAGCGCGGCCAGGAAGTCCCGCCCGCTTCCCACCACCACCGCGTGCTGGATGTACTTGCACGATCCCACGAGTGCGTTCTCGAGCTTCGTGGGCACGACCTTCTCCGCGTTCAGCATCTTGAACACGCGGTCCTTCCGGCTGATCAGCCGGAGCCCGTGCTCGCCCAGCGCTCCGAGATCGCCGGTGTGAAACCATCCGTCGCGGAGCGCGGCCGCGGTCGCGTCGGGGTCCCGGTGGTAGCCGCGCATGACGTTGGGTCCCCGGACGAGGATCTCGCCGTCGCCGGCGATGCGGAGCGTGACCCCGGGGATCGGGCGACCGACCACGCCGGGGACCGCGCGCGCCTCCTCGGGATCGGTGACCGTGCAGCAGGGAGACGTCTCGGTGAGACCCCACCCCTCGATCACCGGCAGGCCCCGCCGGCCGAAGTACCGGGAGATGGTCGCGGGCAGCGGCGCGGCCGCGGTGAAGACGAACCTCAGCCCCTCGTGGAACACCCGCTCCTCGTCCTCGGGATGGGTCTCCACGTGGCTCACGAGCTGCTGGAAGATCTTCGGAACGCTGAAGTAGACGGTGGGACGGACCTCGCGCCAGTTCGCCAGGAGCACCGGGAGGTCCTTGCCCCGGCTCTCGTCGATGACGTAGCGCGCCCCGTTGTAGAGCGCGGTGTACTTCTCGAAGATCCCGCCGAAGCTGTGATGCCAGGGAAGGTACGACAGAAACACGTCGTCGGGCGTCACGGACCAGAGCGCGGCCATCGCCCGCTGCTGCGAGAGGATGTTGTCGTGGCTGAGGAGCACGCCCTTCGGCTCGCCGGAGGTTCCGGACGTGTACATGAGGAGGCAGGGATCGTGTACGTCACCGGTCTCGCCGGCGCGGAAGAGCGCGTCGATCTCGTCGCGGTCCCGCCGGCGAGGCGCGCGGCGGGCGGCCTCGTACGTGGAGAGCGCGCCCCGGTACCCCGGAGGCCGCGCCGTCTCCGGAGACCCGGAGTCGAACGCGAGCACGAGCCGGACCGTCTCCGGAAGCGCCATCTCGCACAGGCGCTCGGCGTCCGGCACGAGCACGGCGAGCGCGCCCGAGTGCTCGATCAGCGCCAGCGCCTGCGCGGGCGAGTAGCCGGCGAAGATGGGCGTGTACACCGCGCCGATGCTCATCGTCGCGAGCTCGGCCACGAGCATCTCGGCGCGGTTCGGGCAGAAGACGACGACGCGATCTCGCGGTCCGACGCCGTGCGCGTGCAGATGGAACCCGAACGCGCGGACGTCCGCCCCCAGCTCGTTCCAGCGGATCCAGCGTCGCCGGCCGTCGCGCTTCTCACCGAGAAGCGGCCGATCCCCGAACCGCGCGAGGCTCCTTGCCAGGAACGCACCGATGGTCTCGGGCGCTCCGATGGGCTCGCGTGAGGACGTCATCGTGGCCGGCCCCCCGTCACCCGGCGCCCCGTCCGGCGGTCCGGCTCGGCCTCCGAGATCGTCGCGTCGCGTGTGCACGTCGGGACTCACGACGTCACCTCCGAGCGCACGCTCGCGATCGCGTCGCGCGCGGCCAGCGCGGCGCCGAACGCGCCCATCTCCTGGGGGTGCGGCGGCAAGAGCACCTCGGTCCCGAGCGCCTTCCCCATCAGCTCGACCACGGTGGGGTGATGCGCCACGACGCCGCCGGTGGCCACCACGCGCGAGTCGAGGACCTCCATCTCCAGCACCCGCGCCACGACCGACTTGTACGCCGCCCGGGCGAGATCGGCCGGCCACTGCCCGCGGCGGATGGCGGCGAGCAGCTCGGTGCCCGAGAACACCGTGCAGTAGCTGCCGAGCTCGATCTCCTCGCGGTACCCCGACGCGAACTCGTCCAGCTGCTCGATGGCGATGCCCAGACGCAGCGCCATCTCCTCGAGAAAGCTCCCGGTGCCGGCCGCGCACTTCCGGTTCATGCGGTGGGAGATCCGGCGTCCGGCCTCGTCGATCCGGATGATCTTCGCGTCCTGCCCGCCGATGTCGACGATGGTCGCCGCGCCGGACACGTAGTGCCTCACACCGCGGGCGTGGCAGTCGAGCTCGGTGCGGGTCCCACCGGCGGCGCTCACGTTGCCGCGGCCGAACCCGGTGGCCCACACGGCGCTCAGCGCCTCGCGGGCCACGCCGGCCTTGGCGAGGGCGGAGTCGAGCGCACGCTCGGCGGCGCCCGAGAGGTCGGCCGCCGAGCGGACCACCGCGGTGCCGAGCACCGCGGCCGCCTCGTCGAGGACGAGCGCCTTGGTGTTCCACGACCCGCTGTCGATGCCCGCGTAGAGCCTCGCCATCGCCGCCGTCCTATCCCGATCCGGCCGTCTGCTCGGCCAGCTGCTCGACGAACCCCTCGATGCTCGTGCGCGACTGCTCGGCCGAGTAGCACCGGAGGTCGTTCTGGTCGCCCTCGACGGTCAACACCGACACCCCCAGGCGCTCCTGCAGCCGGAGCGGCATGCCGTAGCGCGCGTTCGAGTTGTTGGGGCAGGTTCGACTGTCGTGGAAGACGACGCCGTCCGCGCCGAAGTCGCGGACCATCCGCTCGATGTAGCGTTCCTTGGGACCGTCGCAGCGCGCGATGAAGAGCTCCAGCGAGGCCCGGGCCATCGAGCGAAACGGGTCCGACGGGTCCAGCGTGTCGAAGATCCAGCTGTTGCAGTACGTGGAGGCCACGACGCACGTGGCGAGCTCGGCGAAGAACTCCGAGTGCTCGCGGAGCTTCCCCCACATCGGCATGCCGTCCCAGTAGAGCCGGTACTGCTCGCCCTCGACCGCACCAACTCCGTCGCGAACGCGCGTCTCGAGCTCGGCCAGGAGCGTCTCGTAGTAGGAGCAGGCCTCGCGTCGCCCCCGGAGCACCACGGCGGGACCCATCTGCGTGGTGCCGTCGAAGAACGTGAAGGGGCTCGGCCGGTGGGTGGCCGTCTCCAGGCACGCCTTCCAGAGGCGCGTGCACTCCGCCGAGGCACGCATGGCCGTCTCGAGCGCTGGGCTCAGCCGGGTGCCCGCGATGGACTCCAGCGGACTCACCAGGGACTCGATCTGCGTCGCCACCGCGTCGACGTGTCCCTCGGTGACGTCGTCGACCATCCGGATGGACGTCACACCGAGGACGGGAACCCCCCACTCTCGCCCGTAGAACTCGAACCAGTCGCGGACGTCCCGACACTGGTTGGTGTTGAACACCAGGACGTCGGCCCGCGGAACCGCCTCGAGGCCCTGGGCGGCGAACGCGCTCTCGCCGCCGAGGTACGCCCCGATGTCGCTCGTCAGATACGAGCAGATCTCCTGCGAGTACCCCTTCGCGTGTGCGCGCGCCATGCAGCGATTGGCGATGCGCGAGGCCCCGAGCGCGGCCGCGTGGTTCTCCGGGAAGAACACCCGGAAGCCGAGCGCGTAGAGGAGCTCGGCGGGGCCGACGCTCGTACACCACGCGACCGGCGCCGAGCCGTCGCGGGCCGCCGTCGCGAGCTCGCCGTAGTAGGCGTTCATCACCCGCCTGAGCTCGGTCGTGCTCTCGAGCGCCTTTCGCCGCATGCGTCTTCTCCCCGATCGCGGGTTCCATCCACGTCGGCCCGATCGCGGGTCCTACCCGCGTCGGCCCGATCGCGGGTTCGTTCGCGTCAGCCGACGCCCGTGGACGCCGGGTCCGTCTTCAGCTCCAGTACCCTCAGGGCCGCTCCCAGCGCCCCGGTGATGATCGGCTCGGGCACCACCCGCGGCGACAGCCCCGTCAGCTCGCCGAGCGCCTTCATGACGCCCGGGAAGTACTCGGCCACGCCGCCCGAGATCACCAGGGGATCGCGGAAGCCGCCGATCTCGAACACGCGGGCCGCGATGGAGTGCACGCAGCCGAGCGCGATGTCCTCGCGGCTCGCTCCCTCGCGAAGCCGATCCAGCACCTCGGAGTTCGCGAAGACCGAGCAGTAGCTTCCGATCGCGGCCGGCTCGCGCGCGCTGGAGGCCAGCTCCTCGAGCCGCGTCGGGTGCACGTCGAGATGCCGCGCGGCGAACATCAGGAATGTCCCGATGCCCAGTGCGCACTTGCGCACCGCACGGTTCGACACCGCGCGTCCTCGATCGTCGACCTCGATGACGGTGGGGTCGCGGCCGCCGATGTCGACCAGCGTCATCGGGTGTGAGAAGTGGTGAAAGGCGCCGCGGGCGTGGCAGTTCGACTCCCGGATGACGGTCGTCGCGCCGTCGACGCAGGAGGCCCCGAAGCCCGTGGCCGCGATCGACGACAGATCCCCGCGCCGGACTCCGGCCTCGTCGAGCGCGGCCGCCAGCGCCTCCTCCGCGCGGTCCTGAAAGTACCGGCGCGTGGGGACGACGGCCCGCCCCACGAGCGCGTGGTCGTGGTCCATGACGATCGCCTTGACGCACTCGGTGCCGACATCGAGCCCCGCCACGAACATCGTGTCGCTCTTCATGGTCATCACATCCCCCGGCCGGCTAGCAGCCGGCTCCTACCGATGGGCTCGACGACGCCTCGGCGATCGACTCCTGTTGATCGATGAAGTCCGCGAGCCGGGTCTGGATCTGATCCATCGAGATCAGTCGAAGATCGTGCGTATCCCCCTCCACGACGATGGATGGAAGCCCCGTCGCACGACTGAGACGAACCTCGAGGCCGTAGCGCACGTTGCTCTGCTCGGGAGAGGTCCGTCCGTCGTGGTAGAGGGCGGCATCCACCGCGAAGTCGCGGAACTGCGACGCGAGGAAGCCGGCCTTGTAGTCGTCCGAACGGTTCGGGAAGATCCGGGTGTAGGCGTGGGCCATGCTCTCCAGGGGGTTCGCGCCGTCGAGACCCTCGAGCGCGAAGATCCCGGTGTACGTGGCCGCCACCACGGCCGTCCGGTGCTCGAGAAACAGCTCGGCCAGCGGACGGAGCGCGCACCAGATGGGTGGACCTTCCCAGTAGAGCCGGAAGCGCTCGCCGGGAACCGCGGCCTGCTGATCGGCGACCCGCTGCTCGATCTCGGCCTTCAGGATCGTGTAGTACGCCACCGCCTCGGGCGTGCCTCGCATCAGAACGATCGGCGCCATGTGGATGAGCAGATCGAAGAACGTCAGCGGCGCGGGCACGGTCCGGGCGAGCTCCAGGATCTCGCCCCACAGACGCGCCGCCTGGGCCGAGTAGTCCACGATCCGGGACAGCGCGGTCGTGTCGAGGCGCGTGCCCACGATCTCCTCCAGCCGCGCGGTGACGTGCTTGATCTGCTGCACGGACGCGTCGATCTCGAGCGAGCTCACCTCGCGAAGCGCGGCCGGCGGATGGAGTCCCAGCACCGGAACGGAGAAGCGCGTGCCGTAGTACTCGAACCAGCGGGCGAGACTGCGGCCGTTGTTCGTGTTGTAGACCACCAGATCGGGATCCGGCGGTCCCGCGATGCCGTAGACCGAGACGAGCGGGCTGTCGCCCACCAGCATCGCGCCGATGTCGCTCGTCATCGCCGAGCTGGCGAACTGGGAGAAGCCCTCCGCGAGCGCACGCGGGATGTACCGTCCCGCCTGCCGGCTGGCGCCGATCAGGGCGGCGTGGTTCTCGGGGAAGTACGGCGTGATCCCGAGCGCCCGCAGGATCTCGACCGGCCCCATCCCCGAGCACCAGGCCACCGGACGATCCGGATCCTCGGCGGCGGCCTGGACGTCCCGGTAGTAGTCACGCAGGAGCTCCTTCAGCTGGTGCGCGGTCCGGAGCGGCACCCGCCCCTCCACCATCCCGCCCTCGCGGCTCATCCGCGTGGGCTTCACCGTGACGCGCTCGGTGGTCGACTGGAGGGTGTTCGAGATCTCGCGGCGCCGAAGCTCCTTGAGCCGCTCGCGGGATCGGATGAAGTGGACCAGCGCCCGGTTGTGCGGCGTGCTGAGACCGTGACGCTCGCCCTCCTCCACGATCGCGCCGTTGATGGCCTCCACCTCGGTGCGATTGCCCCGCGCGAGGTCCTGCCACATCGAGGGCCGGTTCTTTCCCAGCGCGGTCAGCGATCCGGTCACCGGCCGGAACGGATCCTCCTCGTCCACGATCGGGATCCCCCTGGCCTTCATGACGGCGACGATCTCGTTCGTGAGGTCCCGCATGAAGTCCATGAGGTCGGGGTCGTCGAGGAGCTCGCGACACGTGAGCCCGGTGAGCGCGGACGTCGGGTTCACCACCGCGTTGTGGAGGAGCTTCTGCCAGATCGAGTTGTCGATGTTGTCGACGACCTCGGTGGCGAGGTCGGCTTTTCGGAACACCTCGGCGATCGTCTGCATCTGCGAGGTCGGGCGGCCCTGGTAGGGCGCGATCTGGATCGGCTTGATGCCGACGCGGTAGCGGAGGCGGTTCGGCCCGACGTGCTGCACGCTGTGGTAGGTGATCCCGCAGAGCACGCGCTCGGGGCCGACCGCGTCGGCGATCGTGCGCGTGTTCCCGATCCCGTTCTGGAGACTCAGGACGAGCGTGGACGGCGTCAAGACCGGACTCGTTTCCTCGATGGCGTCCCCGGTCTGGTAGCTCTTGACGGCCAGGAACACGAGGTCCGCGGGTCCGACGTCGCACGCGCTGTCGAGGACGTGGATGCGGACCTTTCGCTCGGTCCGCCCCGCCTCGGAGATGTACATGCCGTCGTCGTCGAGGAGTCGCGCGCGCGCGCGATTGCGCTCGATGAAGATCACGTCCTCGCCCGCCTCGGTGAGCTGGGCGCCGATCAGTCCGCCCAGCGCGCCGGCCCCGACGACCACGATTCTCATTGACCGATCCTCCCCACCGAACCGGCGCCGGCAGGTCGAGTCCTACCGGTTCTTCCAGATCGGCTTGCGCTTCTCGGTGAAGGCCGCGAGTCCCTCCTGCACGTCCTCGGTGATCATCAGCTCTTCCAGAAAGCGGCGCTCCGCGCGTGTGAGCAGCTCGGCGAACGGTCGCGCCTCGGCCAGCCGGAGTGCTCGCATGTTCATGCGCATGACCAACGGGCTCGCCCGGCGGAAGTCGTCGAGCGTCGCCTCGAGCGCCCCGTCGAGCTCTCCCTGCGGCACCACCCGGGCGACCAGACCGAGCTCGCGCATGGCCGCGGCGTCGTAGATCCGTCCGGAGGCCGTGATCTCGGCCGCGCGCGCCGGTCCCACGAGCGCCGGAAGCCGGACGACCGCGACCGGCGCGAAGAACCCCAGCCGGATCTCCGGCTGACCGAACGTCGCGCGCTCGCTGGCCAGGAGCACGTCCGCCATCATGACCAGCTCGAAGCCGGCACCCAGCGCCGCGCCGTCCACGGCCATGACGACGGGGACGTCCAGCGCGTCGAGTCGGCGGAACAGCTCCCCGAACGCCCCGATCATCGGGCGGACCTCCGACGGCGCGTGCTCACCGACGTCGGCCCCCGCGCTGAAGGCCTTGCCGTTCGCGGTGATGGCCACGGCCTTGAGCGAGTCGTCGTGCGCGACGCGGTCCAGCGCCGCCGTGAGCTCCCTCATCATCGCGGTGGTGAGGATGTTGAGGGGCGGCGCATCCAGCGTGACGTAGGCCACCCCGTCGCGCGTCGTGACCCGAACGGTTGCGGTCTCGGTGCTCATGTCTTCACCTTCGGCGGCTCGGTGTCCGGCGTCCGGACCCACGTCGTGCCCGGTCGCTCCAGGCTGTAGTAGACGTGGATCTCCTCCATCTCCTCGTACATGCGGGGAACGGCCTGGAGCGGCATCCCGATCTCCAGCGCGTCGGGCGGCGCGCTCTCCCCGAGCGGGGCGAGGAGCCGTCCTCCGTCCTCGAGGTCGAGCACCCCGACCCAGTAGACCCCGAGGTCCTCGAAGCCCGCGGGGGCGGCGTCGATCCTCGTGTACGTGACCAGCGTTCCCCGGCCCGAGACCTCGACGTACTCGAACTCGCTCCCGAGACAGCTCGCGCAGTCGGCGCGCGGCGGGAACGTCCGGGCGCCGCACTCGGCACAGCGTGACCCCATGATCCGGCCGTTCCGCAGGTGTCGCGCGAAGTCGGCGATCTTCGTGTGAGGACAGAAGCTGACCCTTCCGAACCACTCGAACATGGGTCACTCCCTCCGGAACACGTGGACGAAGCAGTACTGACCGATGCCCCCCACGTTGTGCGTGAGTCCGACGTCGGCGTCGGCCACCTGCCGCTCGCCGCACTCGCCCCTGAGCTGGTGGACGATCTCGGCGGCCATGGACACGCCGGTGGCCCCGATCGGATGTCCCTTCGCCTTCAGTCCGCCGTCCACGTTGACCGGCGTCTTGCCCCCGACGTACGAGAGCTTCTCCTGGACGAACGCTCCTCCCTGCCCCTTCTCGCAGAAGCCGAGGTCCTCGTAGGCCATGATCTCGGCGATGGTGAAGCAGTCGTGCACGTCGGCGACCTTCACCCCGTCGGCCTCGATGCCGGCCATCGCGTACGCCTGGCGCGCGGCCTCCCGCGCGGCCGGGAGCCCGGTGAGATCCGGTCGGCGCAGGACGGACATGCTGGCGCTCGCGCACCCGAGGCCGTCCAGCCACACGACATCGTCGCGCATCGCACGCGCCCGCTCCTCGGAGGCCAGGACGAGACAGGCGGCGCCGTCGGCGTTCGCGCAGCAGTCGTACACCCGGAGCGGAGAGGCCACGGGGTCCGAGAGGCGCGCCTTCTCGCGCGTGATCTCCTTCTGGAACATCGCGCACGGATTGCGCGCGCCGTAGTAGTGGTTCTTGATCGCGACGTCTTCCAGCTGCTCGACGCTGGTGCCGTACTCGTGCATGTGGCGATGCGCGAACATCGCGTAGTAGCCGGGGAAGGTCGTGCCGAACACCGACTCCCACTGTACGTCGCCGACCCGGCCCATGAGGGCGAGCACCTCGGCGGTGCCGAGCTCGGTCATCTTCTGGCAGCCGACCACGAGGATCACGTCGTGCAGGCCGGAGCCGATGGCCATCCACGCGGTCCGCAGCGCCGCGGAGCCCGACGCGCAGGCCACCTCGGTGAGCCAGGTCGGCTTCGGGTTGAGGTTCAGGTACTCCTGGATCACGCCCGCCAGCGAGCGCTGCTTGTGGTACTCGGGGACCGAGCCGATCACCGAGGCGTCGATGTCCTCGGCCGCGAGCCCGGCGTCCCGGAGGGCCTCTCGGTACGCCTCGAAGGCCAGCTCCTGGACGTTCGCGTCGCTGCGACGCCCGAAGGGCGTGTGCCCGACGCCCACCACGCCGACCCGCCTCATCGGTCCGGTCTCCTCGATCGCGTCGCGTCCCTCACATGTACTGCCCTCCATCGACCCGGATCACCGACCCGGTGACGTGCCGCGCGCGCTCGGTGCAGAGAAAGACGACCACGTTGGCCACGTCCTCGGGCTCGGCGAGCCGCCCGAGGACCGTCTCCTTCATCGACGCGTTCCGGAACTCCGCGGGGATCGCCCGGGCCATCTCGGTCATCACGAGGCCCGGCGCCACGGCGTTGACGTTCACGTTGAACTTCCCCAGCTCGCGCGCCAGGGCCTTGGTGAGCGCGATGTTCCCGGCCTTCGAG
Organism: Candidatus Eiseniibacteriota bacterium; assembly: GCA_965224245.1. Lineage (GTDB taxonomy): Bacteria > Eisenbacteria > RBG-16-71-46 > CAZAMP01 > CAZAMP01 > CBDCYW01. The sequence goes on from OZ245046.1 coordinate 1,732,552, forward strand.
GCGGCGTAGTTGCTCTGGGCGTGCTTGCCGCGAAGCCCGTTGATCGAGGACACGTTGACGATCTTCCCGTGTCGCTGGTCCTTGAAGATCCCGGCCGCCGCGCGGTTGTAGTTGAAGTAGCCCTTGAGATTGACGTCGAGAACGCGGTCCCACTGCGCCTCGGACATCTTCCACACGACCGCGTCGGCGGTGATCCCCGCGTTGCAGACCAGGATGTCGAGGCGTCCCAGCTCCTCTCGCGCCCGCTCGACGATGGTCTCGGCGTCGGAGAAGTCGGCCACGTCGGCGGCGTACACCACGCATCGTACGTCCTCGCGCTCGATCGTCTCCCGGAGCCGCTCGGTCTCCTCCGTGGGCTTCCGGCACACGATCGCCACGTGACACCCCAGTCGTGCCAGCCCGAGGGAGATCGCGGCCCCGATCCCCCGGTTGCCGCCGGTGACGACGGCGACTTGCCGGTCGAGCTCTCGCTTCACGCTCTCAGCTTCCCTTCAGCTCGGCTCCGCAGCGCCCGCAGTGCTGGAACTGCTCGGGGATCCCCTTCGCGCCGCAGGCGGGGCAGACGTGGCTCGGCGGACCCCACACGAACTCGCTGCTCCCACCGCTGGCCGCCAGGTCCCGGAGATGGCGGTAGCCGGCCTTTCGCTTCTCGACGAAGGCCGTCATCCCCTCGTAGGGCTCGGCCGACGTGAAGTGCAGGCTCAGCCAGTCGCGCGCGTGACCGATCGTCGCGTGCCACGCGGTCTCCTTCCAGTAGTTGAGCTGCTGCTTGGTGTACCGCGTGCACTCGGGGAACTTGTCGATGCAGTGCTGTGCGATCTCTTCGACGGTGTCGTCGAGCTTCTCCCGGGGCACGACGCGGTTCACGAGACCCCACTCGAGCGCCTGCTTCGCCGGGATTCGCGGGTTCAGAAACAGGATCTCCCGGGCTCGCCGGTCGCCCACGTGAATCGAGAGCCACTGCGTCGCGCCGCCGCAGGCCACGCTGCCCACGCTGGTTCCGACCTGCGCGATGTACGTGTCGTCGGCCATCACGGCCAGGTCGCAGGCCAGCTGCGACTCGTTGCCCCCGCCCACGGCCATGCCGTTCAGCCGGGCGATCGTGACCTTTCCGCTCTTCAGGATGCTCTCGATGTAGCTGGAGAACAGACCCATGTACTTCCAGTAGTGACGCGGTCGCTGCGTGTAGATCCCGGCGTACTCCTTGACGTCTCCTCCCGTGCAGAACGCCTTCTCCCCGGCGCCGGTGTAGACGATGACGCCCACCGCGTCGTCCTCCGACGCGTCCGTGAACGCGGCGATGAGCTCGCGGAGGGTGTCGGTGGTATAGGCGTTGTAGGCCTCCGGACGGTTGATGGTGATGCGCGCCACCATGTCCTTCTTCTCGTAGAGGATGTCCTTGAAGGCCATCTCCGCCGCCGGTACCGAGGGGAAGTAGTCCATCACGTCATCTCCTTGCGCCCGGCCGGACCGGCCGCTCCGTGGGCTGTGCCGCCCGTGAGACCCGGCAGCACCAGATCGATCATCTCGTGGCCGAGCTCCGCGACCGGTCCGTCGCGCTCGGGCTCGAACCACGTGAAAATCCAGTTCAACATGCCGAACATGAACAGCGTGTAGTGGCGAACGAGCCGCTCGCGGTGCGGCTCGGTCATCCCGGCGGGCAGCAGGTCGCGGACGACTCCGGCCAGGATCTTGAAGTACTCGGCCCGGAGTCGCCGGACGCTCTCGTAGAACTCGCCCTCGAGGGACTCCAGCTCGAAGGCGCAGACCTTCATCTCGTTGGTCTTCTCGGTGTAGAAGTGGAGGTGGTTCTCCACGAGCCGCTGGAGCTTCTCTCGCGGAGCGGCGTCCTCGTCGGAGATGGCCTGCTGTCGCTCCAGGAGGACCGAGAACGTGCGGTGCTGGATCTGGAAGAGCAGGTCGTCCTTGCTCTTGAAGTAGTAGTACATGCCCGAGAGGCTGAAGCGGGTGACGCGGGCCACGTCGCGGATCGTGGTCTGGTCGTAGCCCTGCCGGGCCATGAGCTCCGAGGCGGCGTCGAGCAGACGCTCGCGCTTCGTCGGTGAGCCCACGCCGGGCTCAGTCGTCACCTGGGATCGCTCCGGGTCCAACCATGGCCTCCTGGGTCGACTTCGCGTCCGCCGTGCGGACGGGCGCGTTCTCTCGGAGCCCCGCGAGGATCTTCTCGGGGGTGATGGGCAGCTCCGTCACCCGGACCCCGCAGGCGTCGTAGATCGCGTTCGCGATGGCGCCGATAACGGGCAACAGCGAGCCCTCGCCGATCTCCTTGGCTCCGAACGGCCCGCGGGGCTCGAAGCTCTCCACCGCCACCGACCGGATCGCGGGCGTCTCGTGGATGCTGGGGATCAGGTAGTCGTGGAGCGTGGGATTGGCGATCGTGCCGTCGGGGCGGACGACGACGTCCTCGAGGAGCGTCTCGCCGAGCCCCATGATGACCGCACCCTCCACCTGTCCGTGAAACGTGACGGGATTGATGACGGTGCCCGCGTCGCTGTAGTCGACGACGCGCTCCACGGTCACGTAGCCGGTCTCGAGGTCCACGTCGACCTCGCACACCGCGGTGGAGAAGCTGTAGGCGGGAGACGTCCCGACGGTCCCGCCCTTGAACGAGCCGCCGAGCCTCGACGGGGGCCGGTAGCACCCGGTTCCCACCACCGGTCCCGACCGCGCGAAGAGCGCGCGCGCCGTCTCGTCCCACCCGAGCCCCACGTCGGGATGCGTCTCGACGAAGATCCGTCCCTCGCGCGCCACCAGCGCGCCGGAGTCGCAGCCGAGAACCGAGGCCGCCACCCCGAAGAGCTTGCCGCGAACCTCGGCGGCGGCCGCCTTCACCGCGTTGCCGGCCATCAGCGTGACCCGGCTCGAGTAGGAGCCGAGGTCGAAGGGCGCGAGCACCGAGTCGCACTCCACGAGCCAGACGCGGTCGTACGGAATGCCCAGCTCCTCGGCGGCGATCTGGACCAGGACCGTGTCCGAGCCCTGTCCGATCTCGGCCGCGGCGATGTGGACGGAGACCGCGTTGCCGTCCTCGTGCACGCGGATCACCGCGTTCGAGTGCGGGAAGTCGGAGCGATGAATCGGATAGCCGGCGCCCGAGACGAAGCCGCCGCAGCTCGCGCCGATCCCTTTGCCCCGGGGCAGGCGGCCGCGCTTCTCGCGCCAGCCCGACGCCTCGCGCGCCCCTTCGATGGTGGCGCGGAGCTCGCACGACGAGATGTCGAGGTCGTTGCAGGTCAGGGTGCCGGGATCCATCGCGTTCCGGAGGCGGATCTCCAGGGGATCCAGCCCGAGGTCCTCGGCGATGGCATCCATCAGCGTCTCGAACGCGAAGCGGGGGTGCGGCACGCCGTGTCCGCGCATGGCGCCCGACGCCGGCAGGTTCGTGTAGACGCGGAGCCCCTGGTAGCGGAAGTGCGACATCTTGTACAGCGTGGGCAGCATCGAGCCCGCGTAGTACGCGGTGATCACGCCGAACGACGTGTAGGCGCCGCCGTCGAGCACGGTGTGGAGGTCCACGGCCGTGATTCGTCCGTCGCGGCGCACGCCGATCCGGAGATCCATGTACTGCTTGTGACGCCCGCGGAAGTGCCGGACCATCTCCTCTCGCGTGTAGCGCATCATCACCGGGCGTCCCGTGCGCCGTGACAGGATCACGGCGCAGAAGTCCAGCGGCGTCGTCTCGGCCTTGACCCCGAAGCCTCCCCCCACCGCGGGACGGATCACGCGGATGTTGCCGGTGGGAATGCCGAGCGTCATGGCCAGCGTCTTCTGCACGTAGTAGGGCGCCTGCGCGGACGACCAGAGCGTCACCTTCTCGCCGTGATGCTCCCAGCGCGCCAGCGACGCGTGGGGCTCGATCGGCGACTGGTAGGTCCGGTTCCCCACGAAGCGCTGCTCGCGCACGTGGTCGGCCTCGGCGAAGCCGGCCTCCACGTCGCCGAAGTGCCAGTCCACCCGGGTGTTCACGTTGCCCGCGTAGCGCGGGTCCTCGGGATGGATGGGCGTGGCGTCGGGGGCCAACGCCGCCTTGGGGTCGAACGCGGCGGGGAGCTCCTCGTACTCCACCTCGATCAGCTCGAGCGCGCGCTCGGCCGTCTCCTCGTCCACGGCGGCCACCGCGGCGACCTCGTCACCGACGTAGCGGACGCGCTCGGTGGCCAGCACGTGCTCGTCGAAGCGCGCCGGGCTCACGCCGTACCGCACGTCCGGCACGTCGGCGCCGGTGATCACGTCGAGCACGCCCGGGAGCGCGCGAGCGCGCGAGACGTCGATGCGCCGGATGATTCCGTGTGCGATCGGGCTGGTCAGGATCTTCCCGTGGATCATGCCCGGCAGCCGGAGGTCCGCCGTGTACGTCGCGCGTCCCGAGACCTTGTCGGGGGCGTCGTAGCGCGTGACGCCGTGGGTGACCACGCGCTGGTCACGCACCTGATCTCGCTCGGCATCCGAGGCGGGCGCCGTCGTGAACGGCTCGTCGGCGAACCGCCGCCAGTCGCGGATGGCGGCCACGATCCGGGGATAGGTGCCGCAGCGGCACAGGTTCGCGCTCAGCGCCTCGCGAATCTCCGCCTCGGTCGGGTCGGGTTTGCGATCGATCAGCGCCTTGGCCGACAGGAGCATGCCGGACGTGCAGTAGCCGCACTGGAGGGCGCCGTGCTTGATGAAGGACTTCTGCAGCGGATGAAGCTCGCCGCCGGCGCCGAGGCCCTCCACGGTGGTCACGTCGGCGCCGTCCACGGTCACGGTCAGCGTGAGGCAGGCCATCACCACCCGACCGTCCACGATGACCGTGCACGCGCCACAGTCGCCGAGGCCACATCCCTCCTTCGTGCCGGTCAGATCGAGCGTCTCGCGGAGGGTGGAGAGGAGGGTGTCGGAGGGCTTCACCGCGATCGCATGTCGTCGACCATTGACGCGAAGCGTGATGAGCGTCTCCTCCGCCATACGGCTCTCCTCCACTCCCGGGGTCACGTGACACCCGCGCGTCTGGCCGCGGTCGTCAGCGCACGCCGCGTCAGCACCTCTACGAGCTCGTGCCGGTAGTCCACCGTGCCGCGGACGTCGGTGATGGGCCGGGCCTCGGTGGCGGCGATCGCGGCGGCCGTCGCGACGCACTCCGCCGTGGGCATCTCCCCCACGAGTGCGCGACCGCACGCGGCGGCCAGGAGCGGCGTCGGCCCCACCGCGCCGAGCACGACGCGCGCGTCGGCGATGGTCCCGCCGTCCAGCACGATCCGGGCGGCCACGGCGGCCACCGCGAGGGCGGAGCCCCGGCGTCGGGAGAAGCGTTCGTACGCGGCGCCCGAGTGCGGCGGCTGTCGCGGGATCCGGATCTCGGTGAGGAGCTCGCCCGGCTCGAGCACCGTCCGGCGGGGACCGCGGAAGAAGTCGAGCGCCGCGAGCGTGCGTGAGCCGCCGTCGGCCTCGAGCGTCAGCGTGGCATCGCCGGCGATACAGATGGGGGGCGTGTCGGCACAGGGAACGGCCCGACAGAAGTTGCCGCCGATCGTGGCCTGGTTGCGAACCTGCTCCCCCGCCACGGTGCGTGCCGCCTCGGCCAGCGGCGCGAAGTGCTCGCGAACGTACGGGTCGTCGCAGACGTGCGTGAGGGACGCGGTGGCGCCGACGACCAGCTCGGACCCGTCCATGCGGATCTCGCGCAGATCGGCGACCCGGGACAGATCGATCAGGTGCTCGACGCGGTCGCGCCCCTGCTTGAGGTCGGGCAGCACCTCGGTGCCCCCCGCGAGGTAGCAGGCCCCAACGCCCAGACGGCGCCCCAGCGCACTGGCCTCGGCCAGCGTCTCGGGTCGGTGATACGAGAAGTCACCCATTCGCATGGACTTATGGCTCTCGCGTTGGGGCCGGCGGGCGCTCGCGCCGCTCTAGATCGAACGTCCGTTCCGTAGGATCCGGCCCGGAGGAGGGCCCGTCTATCCGTAGTTTCCGAAGTGGTCCGGGCCGGCCTGCCCGCTGCGGTGATCGGGACACCGGAGAGCGACGGCGCCCCGGATCGGCCGGAGAGCGACGGCATCTCGGATCGGCTGGAGAAGCGACGGCAGGCGGGATCGGCGGGACCGCGGGCCGGGCCGTGTCGCCATGCGCCTCGCCGGGCTCCTCCACGAGCGCCGCACCCGCACCCCTCCTCGAGCCGGACGATGCACACCCCACGTCGCGTCGGAGTACGAGTTGCGAACGGGTCGAGCAGTCTGCACGCGTCCCCGATGGTCGAGATCGTGCAATCGATCCGTCGCGACGATCCGTGATCGACGACGCGAACGTGACCGGTGGCGACGGGAGCGCGATGTGTGCGGAGTGCAAACTATCGCGTTGATCCCGCCTTCGGAGTAGTCCACGATCCCCTGTCGTGAGGACACGTCGCTACGTGGTAGCCGCAGGGCAGGTAAGTACTTTCCGTTCCGGGACGAAATCGTGCTTGGTAATCGGCACGCTGTTCGACAATAAAGACGTTGGCCGCCACTACACGGTGACCGTGCGGTGGCTTAACTTTGGCTGAAACCTTTTCGCTGGAATAGAACACTCGGAGAGAGGGGGCTACGATGTCCGCGTGTGACAAGACAGCGTTGTGGTTCAAGAGAGCGGCGGTGCTCACGACCGTCGCCACGGTGACGGTCGTGCTGGCGTCATGCGATCGTGAGGTCACGCGCATCGTGTCCAACGAGGAGCCGTCGACCTGTGCGTCGTGTCACGTGTCGAACGACCTGATCACCGCGAAGCAGACGCAGTGGGCGGAGTCGGGCCACGGCATGGGCGAGGCTTACGTACGCGGGACCCGGTCCAGCTGCGCCGGGTGCCACTCCGGCAGCGCCTTCTCGGAGATGATCGCGGCGGGTCTCAATCCGGGCAGCGTCGAATCGGGTGATCCGGAGCCGACTCGCCAGGACTGCCGCGCCTGCCACATGATCCACGAGACCTACACCGAGGCCGACTTCGCGCTGGAGACCGAGGCGCCGGTGACCTTCTACGCCATGGAGGGCGTGACCTTCCGCGGCGGCGAGGGGAACCTGTGCGTCAACTGCCATCAGCCGCGCCGCGTCATCCCCGAGCCCGGCGAGGACGGGATGATCACCGGCATCACGAGCCACTGGGGACCGCACCACGGTCCGCAGAGCTCCATGCTGCTCGGAGTCGGTGGGGCCGGCGTGGACGACATGGTGAGCGGTCACTACGGGGCCGTCGTCAACACCTGCGTGCACTGCCACATGGGCGATGAGAAAAACCACACCTTCGAGCCCGAGGTCGAGAGATGCCAGGGCTGTCACCCCGATGCCGAGAACTTCGACATCGAGGGCGTGCAGACCGAGATGGAGGCGCTCATCGACGAGCTCGGCGAGCTGCTGGTGGCGAGAGGCCTGATCGACGAGAACTCGGAAGACGGCCACCCCATCGTCCGCTCGGCGCCCGAGGACGAAGCGATCGCGCTGTGGAACTGGATCTACGTCGCCCACGAGGACAAGAGCAAGGGCGTCCACAACGCGAACTATACGAGAGCACTGCTCCTGGAAGGCCTGTCGCGGCTGGAGTAGTCGACGGTCGACGGGGCGGTCCGGCCGCCCTCTGAGGAACACGGCCCGGCGAGGGTCCTCTCCCTCGCTCGGGCCGTTCGTGTTTCGACTCGGTTGACGTCGGGTCCGGATGCCCGATGCGGGCCGTCCATCGAGGTCGTCGCCGGGACGATGGCGAAAGCCGTGACCGCGAGCCCCCCACCTAGCCCCCGAAGAGATCGTGATCCGCGTCGGTAGCCGACGCCGACAAAACGGGCATCTCCATGGTGCATCGACATCAATGTGCTGGACCCGGAACCCGATGGCATCGGATGCCCCGAGCTGTCAGAATCCACGTTCGTCACCGGCCGGACCCTCTCGAACCCTGGAGGACCCCGTGACCCACCGCGCCCCGTGGCTCGCTCTCGTGCTCGGTCTCGTGTCCGCTCCCTCCGCTCCCGCCGGCGACTCGACCGTCGGCACGCTGGTCAACTCGCTCGACGCCTACCTCGGCTACACGCTCTTCTCACCGATGCTCTACAACGAGACGTACCTCATCACGAACGACGGCCGGGTGGTGAAGACCTGGCGCAGCGACCACGTCGTGGGAAACTCGGCCTACCTGCTCGAGAACGGTGACCTGCTGCGGACCGCCGACCCCGGAAGCCCGTACTTCGTCGTGGGCGGCGACGCCGGTCTCGTCGAACGCTACGACTGGGACGGCAACCTCGTGTGGAGCTTCCTCTACTCCGACGAGCAGGTGCGCGCCCACCACGACGTCGCGCCGCTCCCGAACGGCAACGTGCTCATCCTCGCGTTCGAGCTCATCACGGGCGAGGAGGCGATCGCCGCGGGACGCGACCCGGCCCGGCTCGTGGATGGCGAGATCTGGGCCGAGCACGTGGTCGAGGTCGAGCCCGTGGGTACGAACGGGGGCAACATCGTCTGGGAGTGGCACGTCTGGGATCACCTGATCCAGGACTTCGACCCGACCCGGGACGACTACGGCGTCGTGGCCGAGCACCCCGAGCGCTTCGACGTGAACTTCGGCGGCACCAGCGCGGACTGGATGCACGCGAACGCGATCGACTACCACCCGGGGCTGGATCAGATCATGATCTCGTCTCCGTTCTGGAGCGAGTTCTGGATCATCGATCACGGCACGACGACCGAGGAGGCCGCCGGCCACACCGGAGGACCCCGCGGACGGGGCGGCGACGTGCTCTATCGCTGGGGGAATCCCCAGGCCTATCGTGCGGGCACGAAGGCCGACCGCAAGCTCTACGGACAGCACCATCCCCACTGGATTCCCGACGACCTGCCGGGGGCCGGACACGTCCTGGTGTTCAACAACGGCCAGGGACGTCCGGAGGGTGCGTACTCGAGCGTGGAGGAGATCGTCACCCCCGTCGACGCGGACGGTGACTATCCCGTCCCGCCCGCCGGCACCGCCCACGGTCCCGCCGACGCGTCATGGATCTACGCCACCGGGACCAGCGACTTCTACTCCCCCTTCATCTCCGGCGCCCAGCGCCTCGTGAACGGCAGCACCCTGATCTGCCAGGGTCCCCAGGGGACGTTCTTCGAGATCGACGAGGGGAAATCGGAGGTATGGCGCTACGTGAGCCCGGTCAACGGGGACGGCGCGATCTGCCAGGGGGAGACGCCGTCACAGAACCTGGTCTTCCGGGCGCAGCGCTTCGCTCCCGACTTCGCGGGGTTCGCCGGTCGCACGCTGATCGCGGGCGACCGGATCGAGGACTGCATCCTCGCCGCAGGCGGTGCAGCCGCGGACGTTCGGCCGATCGTGTACGCAGCCCCGAACCCACTGATTACCCGCGCGGAGATTCGCTACACGCTGGATGTGGCCGCGACCGTCACGTTGCGCGTCGTCGACGTCGCGGGGCGCGTCGTCCACGAGCTCGCGGCCGGACCTCGGCCCGCCGGCGCGCACGCGGAGGTGTGGGACGCGGCAGACGTCGCTCCCGGCGTTTACTTCTACGAGCTCCGCGCGGGCTCGGCGCGGCACGTGGATCGACTGACCGTTCTCGAGTGACGCCTACCATCCGAGCCCCAACACCCGGGTGTCGGGCGACGCCGACTATGGAAGTCGCAGCACCCGGGTGTCACGAACGCGCCCGGGCGCGGTGAGCCGGATGAAGTAGACGCCCGGCATCACCGTGCGATGGTGCGCATCCCGCCCGTCCCACGTGATCGTGTGGGCGCCGACCGGGTAGACGCCGTCGCCGAGCGTCGCGACGCGCCGGCCTCCGACGTCGTAGGCGGCGATCGTCACGTGCTCGTCGGTCCCGGCGAATCCCGAGGCGATGAACCCGATCCGGAGCGGGCCTGCCCGCCACGGGCTCGGCCCCACCGACAGCGCGGACGGTGCCCGCACGGTTCCCTCGTGGAGCACGACGGCCTCCCCGAGGCCGTTCCGGGCGGTGAGTCGAAGCTCGCTCCCCCACGCGCCGTCCAGCACGAGCGTGCCTTCGGTGGCATCGGCGATCTCGGTTCGCCACGGCGCGCCGCCCCGCCGCGTCTCGACGTCGTAGCGAACGCCCGCGTCGGGACCGGGCTCGGTGGCCCAGGAGATCACGGTCTCCCGCTCGCGCGAGTCGATCGCGAACCGCGTCAGCGCGATGGCGGCGTCGATGGTGAACGACGCGCCGGTGGTCGCCTCGCCGGAGACCGCGGAATCGGAGGGGACGACGCGGACCTCCGCGAAGCGCGTCGGGAGATGCGGGACGCGCACCGTCACGCGATTGGCGCCGGCTCCCCCGACCCCGGCGACGAGGGATCGATACGTCGACCCGCCGTCGAGCGACAGCTCCAGATCCGCGGGCTGAGCACCGTCCCAGCGTACCTCGACCGGCGCGCCCACGTTCCAGGTCTCGCCCCCGGTGGGCGCGGTGAGGTGGTAGCGATTCAGGTCGAGAAGACGCGCGATCCCGCTGCCCTGCGACGGACGAGCGGTCAGGAGATCCGCGAAGCCGTCGTCCACGTGGTCGCCTCCCGCCGCGACGCGCTCCCCGAGACGATCCCCGGGTGTGCCGTACATCGTCACGTCGGCGATCGCGTCCAGACGCGGCCCCCCGAAGTACACGTCGATGCGCCCCGCGTCCACACCCGCCGCATCGGAGCCCGGCGAGCCGACGACGACGTCGGCGTAGCCGTCGCCGTTGAGATCCGGATGGAGGACGACGGCGGCGCCGGTCTCGTCGCCCGTCGCGCCCTCGATCACGAGTGCCGGGACGTCACTGACGTCGAAGGCGCCGAGGTACACGTACGCCCGGCCGGCATCGTCACCCACGCGGTCGTCGGTCGGGGCCCCGACCACGAAGTCGGGTCGTCCGTCCCCGTTCACGTCCCAACCGGCGCTCACGGCCGACGCGAAGGAGTCGCCGGGCCAGGGCTGGTCGATCCGGATCGCACCCGAGCCCGAGCCGCTCGCCCCGCCGAGCCACAGGTAGACGTCGTCGTTGCCGTCGAGGCGTCCCACGACGTCGTCGTATCCGTCGCCGTCCACGTCGCCGGCGGCCACGCCGTTCTCGACGTTGCGATCGGCGTCGTAGCCGGTGTCGAAGGCCGGGCCGCCGTAGTAGATGTAGGTGGAGCCGTCGTAGGACTCGGAGATCGCGACGTCCTCGAAGCCGTCGCCGTTGAAGTCGCCCGCGCTCCCCACGTGCGAGCCGAACCGCTGCACGCCGATCCCGCCGTCGAAGGTGGCGTCCGCGACACCGTCGAACGACGGACCGCCGAGGTACACGAACACGCTCCCGCCGCCGGCCGCCTCGGTGGCCCCGACGAGGAGATCGGGGTGCCCGTCCGCGTCGACGTCCGCGGCCCCGACGCTCGTTCCGAAGAGGTCGTTCGAGCTCGGTCCGCCGATGACGACGTCGGGAACGTCATCGAGAGCCGGTCCCCCGAAGAAGACGAACGCGGCCCCGGCGTTCGAGCCCACGACGTCGTCCTGGGGGGCGCCCACCGCGAAGTCGTCGTGGCCGTCGGCGTTCAGGTCGCCCGCGTTCACGAGGCTCTCACCGAACCGCGAGGACCCCGACGTGCCGGAGAGCGACACCGCCTCGCGCTGAGCGATCGCCGGAGGCGCGACCGCTCGCACGAGGCGTAGCGGCCCCACGGTGCGCGACGTCCCGGGCCCAGCCGCGCGGCCGGTGTACGTGATCCGGATGCTCGCGGCGTCGGTCACCACGTCGGGCATCGGGATCGTCAGCGTGTTCTCGTCGTCGCCCCCGACGCCGTGAGCCACCTCGATCCACGTGTGGCCGTCGACGGACGTGCTGACGTCGGCCCGGTCGTGCCCGCGCCAGCGCACGACGGCCTCTTTGCCGGCGACGAGTCGCGTGCCCGGCGACGGTGCGAGTATCTGGTACGGGAAGACCTCCTCGACCCATATGCGACCCCGGGCCGTGCCTCCCTCGTCATCGTATGGAGCGCTGAACGCGACGTCGGGATAGCCGTCGCCGTCCATGTCCCCCACGCCGGTGACGGCGGTGCCGAGCCGATCGGCACCGGTGCCGAACCAGCTCAGCGTCGGTGTCGTGCTGAGCGCCGATCCGCCGAGAAACAGATCCGCGCGACCCGCGTTGCCGATCGACCCGACCGGAAACGCGTACGAGCCCACGAGAATGTCGTCGTACCCGTCGTGATCGACGTCGCCGGCCGCCGCCACGCTCGTGCCCATGCCGTGATTGGGGATCTGCCCCGGGAGTGTGACGCCCCGGAGCGAGAACCCGTCGGGTGCACCGTACTTCACGTAGACGAGGCCGTACCCGAGCTCGGCGTTCGGTCCTCCGACGGCGAAGTCGTCGAAGCCGTCGGCGTCGACGTCGCCAACGCCGGCGATGGCAGCCCCGAAGTCGTCGTCGGTGTCGCCGAAGATGCTGAGGTCGGCCGTCACGTCCAGGTGGCGGGAGCCGAAGTACCCCGCGATGAAGCTGCCGGTCGGCGCCCCGACCGCGAAGTCGTCGAGACCGTCGTCGTTGTAGTCGCCGATGATGGCCACGGCCGCGCCGTAGTCCGTGCCGGCCACGGGACCCACGATCTGCGCGTCGGCCACGGTGTCGTAGCCGAGACCGCCACGGTACAGGTGGACGCGTCCCGTGCTCGCGTAGCCGGGCTCGGAGATGACGATGTCGTCGTACGCGTCCCCGTCGACGTCGCCGCCGCCGGCCAGCGCGTAGCCGAAGAGCCCGCCGGACACGGGGCCGTCGAAGGACACGTCCGCGGTGCCGTCGAGGCCGGGACCGCCGAAGAAGATGTCGACGTGCCCGGAGCTCCCACCACTGGCCGCGTCATTGTAATCACCGACCATGATGTCGTCGTACCCGTCGCCGTTGAAGTCGCCTGCGCTGGCGCAAGTGACCCCAAAGCTCTGGGCGCTGCCGCTGGCGGGATACAGCACGATGCTGAAGCTCTGCGGCGCCCGGGGCCCACCGAGATAGACGAAGGCGAGGCCGGTCACCCCGTAGGAGGGGGTGCCGATGACGAGGTCACCGTAGCCGTCGCCGTCGAAGTCGCCGCCGGCGATGGACGTGCCGTTATAGCCGCCGGCCGGGTGCCCGACGGTTTCCAGATACGTGTGGCTCGAGATGGCGACGGCGTACTCGGCCAGGGCGCAGAGGGCGATGACCGCGATGACCAGGACGGCGACGCGGCGGGCGGTCTTGCACGGCATGGGTCGACTCCGGACCGAGGGTCGGTGCGGTCACGGTCGGTCGCGACCGCTGTCGACAGGAGAACACCGGCACCCGCAGGAACCGCACGCGTCCGACCGGGGGGCCGCCCGGTTGCCAGGACCCGTCTACGGCTCGAGCCCGGCACTCCAGTTCAGGACGACGGTGAAGGGCGTCGGGTCGGTGTCCACGACGTCCCGGATGAAGAGGAAGCGCTGGCCGTCGGGCGAGGGCACGTACTCTCTCGTGCCCGCGCGTGACCAGGTGAGTGCGAAGAGCTCCTCGGGGGTCCCGATCACGAGGCCGTCACCGGCACTCACGGAGACGGACATCAGACGGCGGTCGTCGGAGATGTAGAAGATCTCGTTTCCGTCCGCGCGCCACGCCAGCTGCTCGCCTCCGTCGGTGGAGACCTGCCACTTGCTCTCGCCGCCGGGAAAGGAGCGGACGTAGATCTCCGGACGGCCGGACTCGTCGGACACGTGGGCGATCCAGCGATCGTCGGGAGAGAGACGCGCCCCGTACTCGTCGAACGGGGTCGCGACGAGCGGAACCGGGGCGCCGCCGTCGGCGAGGTCGAGCCGCATGACGTCCCAGCGGTTGTCACCCCTGAGGGTCGACAGCACGAGGGTCTTGCCATCACGCGTGATGGTGTCGGCGTTCACCAGGGCGTCGAAGTGCGCCACCGGCTCCGCGTCACCGACTCCACTCGCGGCCCGACGTCGGAGCTCCCACCCTCCGGTCTCGTCCTGCGCCGCGTAGAGGATGTGCCGCCCGTCGGGCGTCCACATCGGATTGAGGTCGACCTGCGGATCGAAGGTGAGCCGGCTCGTCGTTCCGCGCTCGGGGTCCATCACCCAGACGTCGACGTTGTTCGCCTCGGCCATTCTCCGCTCCACCGTGATCCGGCCGTCCGGGGCGAGGTCGACGAAGTCATAGCTCGCATGGTCTCCGAGCTCCTCCAGCACCCTGGCGTCACGATCGATCCACGTGAGGTGCTCGTCGTCCTGACCCAGCCTCCGGTACGCGAGGACGCCGTTTCGCGAGGCGGCGAACGTCGCGTCGCCCCAGTTGTTCACGCGGATCTCGTCCGCCAGCGGGATCGGCTCGCCGGTGAAGGCGCGCCGCTTCGCGTCGAACGGCTGGGCGACGAGCGTCTCCTCGGTGACGTGGAGGAGATAGCCGGGCTCGACGTACCTTACGCGGGACCCGATCGGTCCGATGGGCGCCTTCTCGCCCGTCTCGAGATCCGCCCAGTAGAGCTCGTAGCCCGCCGACTGGATCGCGATGAAGAGAAAGTGCCGTTCGTCCGGCAGAAAGGCGGGCCATCCGTAGGTCGCGCCGACCTCCGACGAGTCGCGCCGGAACGCGGCCGCCGGCGTCCCACCGGCGGCGCTCACCCGGGCGATCGCATCGGTGAAGCTCCCGTCGAAGAGGATCACACCGTCCGAGCTCCACGCGCCGGCATCGCCGCTCGGCGCATCGCAGACGGTCTGGGGCGGGCCGCCCGCAACCGACACCTTCCGGAGCTTGCCGCCCGAGAAGAAGCCCAGGTGGCGGCTGTCGGGCGACCAGAACGCGAGATCGCCGCCCTCGGCCCCCGGGACCGGACGCGTGGTCAGGTCGTCGAGCGACCGCAGCCAGATCTGGTCCCCCGCGGAGCCGCGCGTTCCGATGGCCAGGTGGCGCCCGTCCGGGGAGACGGAGACCGAGCGAACGAAGTCGACCTCCTCCGGCACCGCAATCTCGAAGCGCATCACCTCCGGCGGTGAAGGCTGAGTCCTCCACCACAGGAACGCCACCGCGACGAGGCCCAGCGTCGCCACCGCGGCGACGCTCCACCCGAGGCGGCTCTGCGCCCGGCGGCGCGTCGACACGACGGCCGGGACACCGGCCGCGGAGCTCGACTCCGCGACCCACCGGAGCTGCCCCGCGACGTCGGAGGCGCTCTGCCAGCGGTCCTCCGGGTCCTTCTCCAGGCACTTGTGCACGATGTGGTCGAGCGCGGGCGGCGCCAGGGGCACGATGGACGAGAGCGGCGCCGGCTCGCGCTCGAGAATCGCGGCGATGAGCGACGCCTGACTCTTGCCCTCGAACGCCCGGCGCCCCGTCGTCATCTCGTAGAGGACCGAGCCCAGCGCGAAGATGTCGCTGCGGGCGTCGGCCTCGCCGCCCTCGAGCTGCTCGGGCGCCATGTACTGGAACGTGCCGAGGATCGTGCCCTCGACGGTGAGCGGGCCGCCGGGCGATCCGATCGGAGTCGTCGCGGTGACGGCCTGCGTGACCGCGGCGCCCGCCCCACCGGCCCCCTCTCCGAACTTCGCGAGGCCGAAGTCGAGGAGCTTCACACCCGTCTTCGTGAGCATGACGTTCCCGGGCTTGAGATCGCGGTGAACGATCCCGGCCTTGTGGGCCCGGTCGAGCGCCTGCGCGATCTCCGCGCCGTGGCGGAGGGTGTCCGCCGGCGAGAGCGGACCCGCCGTCAGGCGATCGGCGAGCGTCTCCCCCTCCAGGAACTCCATGACGAGGTAGTCGACGTCGTCCTCGCGACCCAGGTCGTACAGGGTGCAGATGTTCGGATGCTGCAGGCTGGAGATCGTCTTCGCCTCGCGCTCGAAGCGCTGGCGGCGCTCGGCGTCCTGCGAGAACTGCGCGGGGAGGATCTTGACCGCGACCGTGCGATCGAGCCGGACGTCGCGGGCGCGGTAGACCTCGCCCATGCCGCCGACACCGACCTTCTCCTGGATCTCGTAGTGGCCGAGGGTCTTTCCGATCACGATCCGGGCGTCCTTTGCTGGTGGGCGAGCAGTGAGGGACGCGATAATCTAGCACCATGCAACGGCTTCCGCCAACGTGAGATCGGCTCCGACCGCTGCGGGCGTCGGTGCTGGTGCTCGCCGGTCCACAGCCGCTACAGTCCCCACCTGGCTCCGGGCACCTCTCCGAACCCAGCAAGGACATCCGACCGTGATCGGCAACACACTCGGCCACTACCAGATCGTCGACCGGATCGGCGCCGGCGGCATGGGCGAGGTCTACCGCGCCCGCGACTCCCGCCTCGGCCGCGAGGTCGCGGTCAAGGTGCTCCGCGCGAGCATCTCCCTCGCCCCCGGCGCCCGCGAGCGCTTCGAGCGCGAGGCCCAGGTGATCGCGCGGCTGAACCATCCCGGCATCTGCACGCTCCACGACATCGGGCGCGAGGGCGACGTGGACTTCCTGGTCATGGAGTTCCTCGACGGCGAGACGCTGGCCGAGCGCCTCGCCCGGGGTCCGCTTCCGGTGCGCGAGCTCCTCGACGTGGCGGAGCGGATCTCCGACGCGCTGGGTCGCGCGCACGCCGCCGGGGTCGTTCATCGCGACCTGAAGCCCGGCAACGTGATGCTCACCAGCGCCGGGGTGAAGCTCCTCGACTTCGGTCTGGCTCACGCGCAGGAGAGCCGGCCAGCCGCGTCGGGTGGGAGTGACTCACCGACGGGCGTCGCACCGTCGCCGGTGGACGCGCCCTCGACGGTCGATGCGCCGTCGACCGTCGACGCACCCTTGACCACCGCGGGCGCCATCCTCGGCACGCCCCAGTACATGGCGCCCGAGCAGCTGGAGGGCGGCGAGGTGGATGCCCGCACCGACGTCTTCGCGCTCGGCTGCGTGCTCTACGAGATGGCGACGGCCGCGCGTCCATTCCCCGGGGACAGCACCACGTCGATCCTCGGGGCGATCCTTCGTGCAGGACCCGAGACGTTTGCGCCGCTCGAAGCGGCGGTGCCGGGACGGGTGGAGACGATCATCCGCCGCTGCCTGCGTCACGACCCCGCCGAGCGCTTCCCGAACGCGGCCGAGGTCGGCGATGCGATCACCACGCTCCGCGAGTGGGTTCGCACGGAGGCGCTTCCGGAGCTCACCCGCATCGTGGAGCGCACGAACCCCATCGAGGAGGGGCCGGACTGCTGGGCCGCGTTCATGCTCGCCCGGGAGATCGAGGCGCTCGCCGGCGACGAGCCGCTGCTCGAGCGGCTCTGGCCGGAGTTCACGAGCGAGCTCTCCATCACCACCGATCCCCCCGGCGCGTCGCTCCACGCGAGGTACTACGGTGACGCGGACGCCGAGTGGATCGACGTCGGCACCACCCCGATCGAGGGCGTTCGCTTTCCCCTCGGGATCGCCCGGCTGAAGCTGGAGCGGCCAGGGCACCGGGTGACCCGCGACGTGGTCTGGCACCTGCCCGCGCGCTTCTCGGGCGCGGTGCTCGGGGGCGTCACGCAGCACTACCGGCTCCTCGAGCCCGGCGCGATCCCCGACGACATGGAGGCGGTGCCGGCCGGTGTCGCGCCGGTCTTCATGCCCGGGCTCGATCATCTGGAGCCCGAGCCGACAGCGGCCTTCCTCATCGATCGGGATCCGGTCACGAACCGGGCGTTCAAGGCGTTCGTGGACGCCGGGGGCTACGACGATCCGTCGCTCTGGCGGCATCCCTTCCGCACCGCCGAGGGCGAGCTCTCGCGCGAGGAGGCCATGGCCCGGTTCACCGATGCGGTGGGCCGTCCGGGCCCGGCCTCCTGGGAGCTCGGCGAGTACCCGCCGGGTGAGGACGACATGCCCGTGACCGGCGTCAGCTGGTTCGAGGCCGCCGCGTACGCCGCCTGGTGCGAGAAGGAGCTGCCGACCCTCTTCCACTGGAGCCGCGTCGCCGGCACCGCGATGAGCAGCCAGATCGTCCCCCACGCCAACCTCGACGGGCGTGCGCTCCTGCCGGTGGGATCCACCCTCGCCGAGCACCGGCACGGCGTGCGCGACCTCGCCGGGAACGTCCGCGAGTGGGTGTGGAACGAGTGCAATCGTCCCGGCGAGCGGTTCATCCTCGGCGGCGGCTGGAACGATCCCGGCTACGCGTTCATGGACGCCTACGCGCAGTCGGCGTTCGATCGGTCGCCCACGAACGGGTTCCGCTGCATCCGCCGGACCGAGCCCGAGCCCAACGCCGACCATCTGTCGCGCCGGATCGAGCTTCCATTCCGGGACTTCCTCGCCGAGGAGCCGGTCTCGGACGAGATGTTCGCGTTCTTCCTTCGCCAGTTCCAGTACGACGAGGCGCCGCTGGAGGCGCGCGTCGAGGAGGAGCAGCGCGACGAGACCGCGCACCGGATACTGGTCTCGTTCGACGCCGCCTACGGCGGCGAGCGCATGCTTGCGTACCTGTTCCTGCCCACCGTGGGGACGCCGCCCTACCAGACGGTCCTGATCTTCCCGGGATCGCTCGCCCTGCATCAGCGCACGGTGGGCTTCGAGGACTTCCGCCGCACCGACTTCGTGGTCAAGAGCGGCCGCGCGCTGATCCTCCCGATCTACAAGGGGACGTATCAGCGCGGCGGAAGTCTCACGTCGGACTACGCCAGGGAGACGAACGCGTACAAGGACCACGTGGTGGCGTGGGCGAAGGACCTCGCGCGGTCGATCGACTACCTCGAGAGCCGGAACGACATCGACGCGGATCGGATCGCCTACCTGGGGCTGAGCTGGGGCGGGGCGATGGGATCGATCATGCCCGCGGTGGAGACTCGGATCCGGGCGAACGTGCTGTACGTCGCGGGGCTCAACTTTCAGCGGGCGCTGCCGGAGGCGGATCAGATCAACTACGTGACGCGGGTCAAGCAGCCGACGCTGATGCTGAACGGGGAGCTGGACTTCTACTTCCCGGAGCTGACGTCGCAGCGTCCGATGTTCGAGCTCCTGGGGACGCCGCCCGAGCACAAGAAGCGGGTGACGTACCCGCGGGGGCATTCGGTGCCGAGGGCTGAGTTCGTCAAGGAGACGCTGGCGTGGCTGGATCGGTATCTGGGCGTGGTGGGCTAGCGGGTGCCCGAGCCGGGTCGGGGTTCGTCGATCCGCCGAGTGAAACCGGACGAGGCCGAGCCGGCGTGCGCGTCGGCCCCGCGTGTTCCCTGCATTGAGGAACGGAACGTCGTCGATGCCGTCGATCCGGCGCTAGAGATCGGGGAAGCTCGTGGCGTTCGCGAACGCACGGTAGACATCCTGTATGTCGGACGTCTCCGTCACCAGCCCCGGGCTCATCCCCGTGCCCGCCTCGCCGAACTTCATCTTGTGCCAGGCTTCGTTGGGCTTCTCCCTGACGAACTGTCCCAGGCTACGTCCTTCGAGATCCAGCGACGTTCCATCGGCGCCGTGGCAGGACGAGTTCGTGCAGCCCGCGGCAGCGATGACCGTGAGTCCATTCGCCTCGTCGCCCATCGCACCGACGTTGGAGTAGGTCAACGTCGGCGCCTGGACCACGGGCGGGTCGACCGTGTAGTCGACGTACATGGCCGGTCCAGACACCTCCAGATCGTAGAGCACGTTCGGTGCGACCCACTCTTCTTTCATGAACTTGACCAGGTTCCACACCTGATCGTCCGTCAGCATGGAGAAATCCGGATGGGTATTGTCCCGAGCATCAATGGTCCGAGCTCCGAGATGACGAATCAGATCGAACAGCTCGCGATGGCTCTCGGAGGCGGCAGTGCTGCGGAGATTGATCGATGAGACGTCGGGGCGGTTCGGGTTCAGCGTGCTCTGCCCGGTACGACTCGCGTACGAGGCCGCGTTCCCCAGACCATCCCAGGCGTGACAGGCCTTGCAGCGGTAGAAGTCGGCGGGGGCACTGGTACTCGGCTGGCTCCCGCTTCCGGCAGCGTCGGTCGTCCACCACTTCGAGTAGGCGGCACCGCCGGCGATCGCATCCGCGTCCAGAAACTCCTGAGGTGGCGGCCCCGGCCAGTCGGCTCCGTCCGTCCCCGCCACGCCCTGTGGCCCCTCGTCGCCCTCACACGCGGCGAAGATGAGCAAGAGAGTGCACGCGAGAAATGATCTTCTCATGGCTGGGCTCCTTGGGCTTTTCACCCGGCGGAGTCAGAGAAGTGGAACCTCGTGTAGCGGTGCCTTCCCGTGTCCGCCGAGAAGTTGGAGGCGGGTGCGGTCATGTGGAGGTAGGACTGGGTGAGATGCACCCGTACGGGAGGGATGCTTAGATCCGGCGACGTTCATCGCCAATAAGGGGTTTCCGAATCCGATTGATCGTGTCGTGGCTTCGGCATCGGGCTCGCGACTGCGGGCGCGATGGCCGAAGACCATGTGTCATACCCGGGCAACATGGACAGTCGAGTTGTCCCTTTTTCCTGCGGAGTCCACCGCTCGGTCCTCTTTCTCATCCTGGGGTGTGGACGCGTTCGATGTGGTCGAACCCGTCGGCCGTCGGGATCCGTGCCGTCATGGTCGACGGGCGGAAAGCTGGCACCCCCGGCCCGACTCGAACGGGCGACACGCGGTTTAGGAAACCGCTGCTCTATCCACCTGAGCTACGGGGGCAACTCGTTGAGTAGAAGCAGGATACAGGCAAGACGAGCACCAGCCAACCTCGAAAGCACGCGGTCTGGAACACCGCATGCTCCTCGGAAGGCATGGCTACAACTCGTTCGATGGCGACGGATACTATCATGAGGACGAGCGACCGGCGTCTTCCGAGAGTGAGACAGACGGTAGCTGCGGCGATAGCCATCTGGCATCTCGAGGACGAGCCGCACGCTCGAAGGCACCCGTGTCGTGATGCTGAACCGCAACCCGGAGACGTCGACCGCCGCCATCGGACGGCTGACGAGGCAGTTCGCGGCCGACGCCGACGTGTCCTTCAGCAGAACGGACCTCGCGATCCTGGCTTCCAAGCTGGTCGCTGTAGTGCGACCACGATTGCACGCAGAAGCCAGCTATTCGTGCACTCTCGCCGCCAGCGAGGCCAGCGCCTCCGCGTACTCCTGCCATCCTACCTGGTGATCGTGTACCTGGTTCGCCGGCAGCCCGCTGTGCGTGAGCACGAGATGGGTCCCGTTGCCGGATGGAGTCAACGCGATGCGGACCGCCGTGGATCCGACCGGCATCTCGGCCTTGCTGCTTCCCTCGCTCACGCCCCACGTGAACGCGATGAGATCGTGCGGGTCGAACTCGGTGACCTCTCCCTCGACGACCTCGCTGCAGCCGTTGAAGGCGATGCGCATCTTGCCACCGAGAGACGCGTCGAAGTCGACCGACGCTTCGAGCCACTTCGCGAGCAGCTCGCCGCGGGTCACGCACCGGAAGACCGTCGCCTGACTCGCGTCGATCGTGATCTCGACCTTCACCGTCTGCTCCGTCGCCCTCATCGTCGTTCCTCCTGTTCAGCAACCATCTTGAGTCGTTCGAGTCGCTCGTTCCACATCGTTTCCAGCGCCAGCGCCACGGGGCCGAGCGCCTCGGGCTGCGCACGATAGAACCGCTGACGTCCCGCGCGCCGGACCGTGACCAGGCCCGCGTCCGCGAGCTTCTTCAGGTGCTGGGAGACCGCCCCGAACGTGATCGTGAACGCCTGCGCGATCTCGCCCGCGGACCGTTCCTCGGTCCAGCACATCCGGAGGATCTCCTGGCGTCGCGGTAGCGCGACGATCTGAAGGGCGCTGGTCGTTTCCATGGCATTATTTTAGCTGATACTAAAATATAATCAACCCCTTTTTCCCGCGTGCGGCCGGCGAACTCGACCGCCCCGTGCCGGAGCGGCGACTTCCAGTGAGGGATCTGAGCGAAGGGGCTACAGGTTCGAAAGCGGCGGCGGAGACACCTCGTGGTCCCGGCATCGAGCGGCTGAACTCTCGGGGCCCGGCGTTTCCTACGCGCTCGTGGGGGCTCTCAGTCGGCCGTCCTCTCGTTCTCATCGCGGCGGCCGTTACCGTACACGCCGAGCACCTTGTTCACGTGCCCACCGGCGTCGCGCTGGAACTCCAGGCGGAAGTTGTCCAGATCGCCCACCTGGAAGAGATCGTCACCCATCGGCGCCAGCCGGTGGCGGGGACGATCCTCGCGCTGGTAGTACAGAGCGCCGTCGTCGTCGAGGATGATCCTCCTCGGGCCGTAGCGGCCCACGTACTGCTCGAGCTGGCTCGGGGTCAGCTCGACCGGATCGAGCTCCGCCTCGACGTCGGCCAGCGCCCACTCGAGCGCGAAACGAGTGTCCTCTTCCGTCGCCGCCGCGCGCAGGGTCGTCAGAGCGTCGGCCCGCGCAGCCAGAAGCGCCCGGTCACTGCTCACCGCGATGTCGGGCCTCACCCCGACCCCCTCCCAGCCCTCGCCGTTCTCGGGGTTGTACGCCCGGCCGTACGGAAGGCGGATGCCCATCCGAAAGCCGTCGAAGGAGAAGAACTCCGAGGCGACGGTGTTCCCGGCGCCCGCGGTGGTGTCGCCGACGACGGTGGCCCGCTCGAGGTTCTTCAGGTCGAACGTGAACTCCTCCGCCGCGGAGCCGGTGAATCGACTGGTCAGGACGTAGACCGGTACGTCGGCCAGGCGGCGACCCGGTACGTGGTCCAGGGTGTAGGACTGGACCGTCTCGTCGATGGCGCGCTCGTACCAGTTGATCAGGTGTACGCGCTCGTCGAACAGATAGCTCGCCAGCAGGCGAATCATCGAGGCGGCGCCACCGCCGTTCTGGCGCAGGTCGATGATCAGCGCGTGCGTGTTGGCGAGGAAGTTCATGGCCGCGATTGCCGCCTCGGCCGCGTCGGTGCCTTCGATGTGCGCGAACTCGTTCAGCTGCAGGTAGCCGATGTTGCCGGGCAGGATCTCGACCTTCTGGAAGCCGTAGTTCCGCTCGCGCTGGCGGCGCAAGAAGGCCTGCGTCTCCCGTGGGTTGTCCACCTGCTCCGCGGCCGACGGGTCGAGCGGCAACATCGCGCGGATGCCGAAGTGATTGTCGTGGTGGGTGGTCTGGGCGTCCTGCTCGAGCCGCTGGGCGAGCTCGACCGGATCGGTCAGCTCCTCGTAGGCGCCACGCGCCAGCTCGGCCTTCAAGAACACGACGATCCGCTCGGCGCCCTCCTGATCGACGTAGATGGAATCGATCGCGGCGCAGATGCTGTCCACGATGGCCCCGCGGATGGCCGCATCGATCGGGGGCAGCTCGCCAGGCTGGGCGAACATCCGCTGGGCGCGGGTGGACGAGGTGCACGACATCGAGATCGCGAGGAGAAGCAAGAACGTGGTGACGAGACCGCACGCACGAGGCTTCATGGCTGGACCTCCGTCGTGCCAACCGTCTACTCCCCAGCCGCCGGACAGCTTCCGCCGGGGTCACCCTCGTAACTCGAAACCGCTCTTCATCCACCTGAGCTACGGGGCGATAACTCCTTGACCGAGCGGAGGATACAGCCGACTGCGTGAGATGACAATCCCGAAGCCCCCGGGCCTGGAGGACCGCCAACCCACCGAATCGCGGCCTCGCACGCCGTCTTCAGGGCTCCATTCGAGCCGCCGATCCGCTCACGACAATTCCCCCCGTCGCGGGAACCTCCACGCGAATCCGGCTCGGCCGACCCATCGCCTCCCCCTGCCGGATGAGAATGGCGGAGGGCACGGTGATGAGTTTCGCGTCGCGAAGGTACCCGCCCAGAGCCGCCGCGGCGGCGCCGGTGGCTGGATCCTCGACCACGCCGCCGACGGGGAAAGGATTGCGTGAGTGAAAGACGTCCGAGCGCTCGCGCCAGATGAGCTGAAGCGTCGTGAGACCGTCGCGAAGCATCAGCGACCGGAGCCGATCGAAGTCATAGTCCAGCGCGGCCAGCCGCTGCCGGGTGGTGACCGCCAGCACCAGGTGCCAAGCTCCCGCATAGGCTCTGGCGGGCGGAATCGCATGATCCAGCTCGCCCGGTGGCCATCCAATCGCCGAGAGCGCGTCCCAGACCAGCCCATCGGGCGCGGGCTCGACGACGGGCTCCACGGAGGTCAGCGAGGCCTCGCGGATGCCGTCGCGAGTCCGGACCGTGACGGGAACCTCTCCCACGGCTGTCGCCAGTCGATAGTCTCCGTCGCCGTCGGCCTCACCCAGGACGACCCCGGTGGCGATCGTCGCGTGACCGCAGAAGGACACCTCCACTTCCGGGCTGTAGTAGCGAATGGTCCGGTCGCGGCCGTGCGCGGGGGCCACGAAGGCGGTCTCCGAGAAGCCCACTTCTGCGGCAATCGACTGCATCTCCTCGGACGTCGGGAGCGACGACCCGATCCAGACACCGGCCGGGTTGCCTCCCCCGGGCTCGGCGGCAAAGGCGGAAAGTCGATGAAGCGATCCAGAGGTCACGATGTGGTCCTTTCCGGTCGGATTCGCGTCCCGGACATTTCCGCTCGACCCGGGCTCCGAGATCGGTTCCCACATGGATCGACGCTCCCCTGGTACGCCCCGGGCGCCGGGTCGAGCACGATGTCGTCAGTACCGAATCGACTCACGTACTGCCACACCAGGGTACGTTCGGCGATCAGCTGCTCCGCGATCGCCCGAGAGGCCGCGTCGCCCATCTTGCACGATCGCGATCATGGTCCCCGTCCCGTCTGTTCCCATCTCGGTCTGCTCAGGCACGCCGTGAGTGCGTCAGTGCTCCTCGCAAAGGAACATCTGTACCTTCCATGGAACTCCACGACCCTCGAGGAGGACAGGATGCCGCGCAAGGAGGACTTCCCGGTGATTCAAGCACTTCGACGACGCGGGGTCTACCTGGTGGACATCGCGGTCGATCCCGGCGTGAGCAAGAACACGATTTGGCGAGGTCCACGTCGTGGGGCGCCTGAAAGACGCCGGGATCGATCTCTCGGTCGGGAGCAAAGGCGACAGTCACGACGACGCGCTGGCCGAGACGATCATCGGACTGTACGAGACGGAGCTGATCCGTCGGGAAGGCCCGTGGCGGAACCTCGAGGACGTCGAGCTCGCCACGCTAGAGTGGGTGTCCTGGTTCACCGGCAAGCGTCCTTGGCAACTCCTCCCCTTCCCCTGTCCAGA
Organism: Candidatus Eiseniibacteriota bacterium; assembly: GCA_965224245.1. Lineage (GTDB taxonomy): Bacteria > Eisenbacteria > RBG-16-71-46 > CAZAMP01 > CAZAMP01 > CBDCYW01. The sequence continues at coordinate 1,757,613 of OZ245046.1, forward strand.
GGCGGCTCCACGGGAGCCGGAGGAAAACTTGCTTCGTCTCAATGCCGGTGCCGATCACATCGTATACTCTCCGGTCATGGATGCAGACCGGTACAGTCGACTCAAGCGGATCTTCTTCGAGGCCAGTTCCAGGGAAGTTGACGAGCGCGAAGCGTTCATCGACGAGGCATGCCGCGACGATCCCGAGCTCCGGTCGCAGGTCCACGATCTGCTCCAGACCGCTGGCCCGCTGACGCCCCATCTTGCCCGCTCCGACCTGCCCTCCGTCGAAGCGATCGGCGCCGGTGATCGGATCGGTCCATACAACCTGCTGGAGAAGATCGGCGAGGGAGGGATGGGCACGGTCTGGCGCGCCCGGCAGGAGACGCCCGTCCGCCGCGAGGTCGCCGTCAAGCTCCTGCGGGCCGGAATCGAGACCGCGGATGCGCTGGCTCGCTTCGAGGCTGAGCGGCAGGCACTGGCGCTCATGGATCACCCCTGCATCGCGAAGGTGTACGAGGCCGGCACGACGAAAGGGGGGCGTCCCTTCTTCGCGATGGAGTACATCCGCGGCGAGCCTATCACCGAGTACTGCGACCGCCGCCGTCTCACGCTCCGCGAGCGCCTCGCCCTGTTCCTCCGCACGTGCGACGGGGTACGACACGCTCACCAGAAGGCGATCATCCACCGCGACCTCAAGCCGTCCAACATCCTGGTGACCGTCCTCGATGACCTGGCGGTGCCCAAGATCATCGACTTCGGCGTGGCCAAGGCGATGGCCCACCGCCTCACGGACCGCACGATGGTCACCTACCTGGGGCAGCTGATTGGAACGCCGGAGTACATGAGCCCCGAGCAGGCCGAGATGGGTGGGGCCGATGTCGACACGAGAACGGACGTCTACGCGCTCGGCGTGATTCTCTACGAGCTCCTCTCCGGATCCCTTCCGTTCGATTCGAAGACGCTCCGCGAGGGCGGGTTCGAAGGCGTCCGTCGCCTCATTCGCGAGGTGGATCCGCTTCGCCCGAGCGAACGGCTCGGTTCGATGGGCCAGCAGCAGACGGACCACGTCGCGGCCGCGCGCGCGACCGAGCCCGTCATGCTCCTGGGCGCTGTGCGCGGCGACCTGGACTGGATCGTGATGAAGGCGCTGGAGAAGGACCCCGTCCGACGGTACGAGTCACCGTCCCAGCTCGCGGCGGACATTCAGCGCCATCTCGAAGACGAGCCCGTCGTTGCGCGACCGCCCAGCACGGCCTACCGGATGAGCAAGTTCCTCCGCCGCCATCGCGTCACCGTTTCCGTGGCCGCGCTCGTCGTCGGGCTCCTCGTCGTCTTCGCGGTGACGATGGCGTTTCAGGCCGCGCGGATCGCGCGCGAACGCGATCGCGCGAACGTCCAGACCGCGGTCGCACGGGAGACCACGGACTTCCTGGTCGACCTCTTCCGGGTCGCGGATCCGGCGGAATCGCGCGGAGAAGAGGTGACGGCTCGGGAACTCCTGGACCGGGGCTCCGCGCGGCTGTACGACGAGATCCAGGATCCCGCGGTGCGCGCAGAGCTCACGGGAGAGATCGGGCTCATTTACCAGAATCTCGGGCACTACCCCGAGGCCGGCCGGCTGCTCGGCGACGCGGCCGCGCTCCACGCCGAGACGTTCGGCCCAGACGATCCCCGGACGCTGGCGGCGCTGGATGATCTGGCCGGCCTGGAGGACGACGCGGGACGGTTCGCGGTGGCCGAGTCTCTCTATCTGGCGGTGCTCGACGGTTGGCGGCGCATCGGGGGCGAGGAGGACGAGCGCTACCTCGACACACGCCACGGCCTCGCGCTGGTGCACAAGAGCCAGGACCGGATGGAGGAGGCCGAGGAGGGGTTCCAGAGCGTCCTCGAGACGCTGCGGCGTCTCGGACGCGAGGACGAGCCGGCGGCGCTCGCGGCGCTGGCGAACCTGGCCACCGTCCATCTGCGGACGGGGAAGCCCGGCGAAGCCGAGCCCCTGCTGAAAGAGGTTCTCGCGCGGCGACGCAGGCTGCTCGGAGACGATCACCCGAGCACTCTCGGGACGATGGCGCGCCTCGGCTCCCTCTACCGTGAGATAGGACGGCATGACGAGGCGGTGGAGATCCTCCGAGAGACTGCGAACGCGCAGAGAAGGGTCCTGGGGACCAGGCATCCCGACTACTCGATCACGCTGGAGTACCTGGCGAACGTCCATGCCGCCCGCGAGAACTGGGAGGAGGCCGCCGGGGCGTACACCGCGATTCTCGAGCTTCGACGCGACGAGCTCGGACCGGAGCACCCCAACACGCTGATCTCCATGCACAACCTGAGCTCCGCGCTCGCGATGACTGGCCGACGGGCGGAAGCGGAGTCGCTGGCCACCCTCACCTGGGAGACACGCCGGCGCGTCATCGGCGAGAGCCACGAACACACGCTGGGCACCCTGTACAGCCTGTCGGTCCTGGCGGCGATGCGCGAAGACCGGGAGGAAGCCGTCGAGTGGCTAGGCGAAGCCGTTCGTCTCGGATACGCCCGCCCGAGCATCCTGACCAACGAGGAGTTCAAGCGCTTCCGCGGCGACCCGGAGTTCGAGGCGCTGCGCGAGGAGGTGCGCAGGCGCCTCGAGGACTGACGGAACCCGTCCGCTCTCGCCCGGAATCCCCACCGGGTTACGCCGCTCTCCTTCCCCGCTTCGCGTCAACCGGACCCCGCTCCTCGAGGACCCGCGCCACCTCCCGGTGGCTCTCCCGCCTCGCGTCGTCGAGAGGAGTGCCTCCCCACCGGTCGCGAGCTCCCGGATCCACACCGGCCGCCAGCAGATACTCGACCACGTGCACGTGCCCTTCGGATGCGGCCAGGTGAAGAGCCGTCCGGCCATCGTAGTCGCCCTCGCCGAGGGACACGCCACGCGCCGCGAGCTGCTGGACGCCCCGCAGGTCTCCCCGGCTCGCCGCCCAGCACAGGTCGACGACGGCGCCGACCCGCCTCTCGTCGCGCCGCTGCCGGGGATCGATCTTGTCGTGCCGGCCACCCAGCAGGTTGTCGTAGTTGTGAAAGTTGAAGGTGCGGGTCAGCTCGCGGCAGAAAGCGATGCCACGCACGCTGTTCCCGTTCTCGTCCAGACGGGGCGACCAGACGCAGAGCCCCATCACGTTGGGGACCACCAGGAGGATTCCGCCCGACACGCCGCTCTTCGCTGGAAGCCCGACCGAGAACGCCCACTGCCCCGAGAAGTCGTACATGCCGCAGGAGTACATGAGCGACAGGACCTTCTGAACCGTGTCCGGCCTCAGCACCCGCTCACCCGTCACCGGACACACGCCGCCGCCGGCCAGCGTCCCGGCGACGATCGCGAGCGAGTCGGCGGTCATCTCGATCGAGCAGGACTGGAAGTAGAGCTCCAGTGTCTCGACTAGGTTCGTGCCCTCGGGGAACGCCCTGTTCTCTCGCATCGAGTACGCCAGCGCGAAGTTGCGGTCCGCTGTCTCGCGCTCCGAGAGGTAGGTGGAGGTGCTGAACCCCGGCTTCGTCCCTCCCGCCAGCCTTCTCCAGACGTCCATGATGTGCTCGAACCGGTCCGCCATCGGCTTCTTCCGTTGGACCAGTGAGGTCGACATGATGCCGCCCGCATTGATCAGCGGATTGTGAGGACGGCCGTCCTTCCCCAGCCAGAGCTCGTTGAACGCGCGTCCGCTGGGCTCGCAGCCCATGTGCCGGTGGACTTCCTCCTCCCCGTGCTCCTCCAGCGCGGCGACGTAGTTGATGGTCTTGCAGATCGACTGGATGCAGAAGTCCACGTTCGCGTCCCCGATGGAATGCCGTTGACCGTCCACCGTGCACACCGAGACCCCGTACCGATCCGGGTCCACCCGTTCGAGCTGCGGGATGTAGTTCGCCAGGCTTCCGCTGCGATTCTCCATCGTCCCGGCGTGGATCCGATCCAGCTCCGTCGAGAACGAGGCGAACTCCGGCAGAACCGTCTGCCCGGTCAGCACTCGCTCGATGAGAAGCGGATGACCGTTGGCGATCCGCTCGAACTGGTCGAACGAGATCCGCTCGCCGGGATCGAGCTCCGCCAGCAGCCGCGCGACCTCGGCCAGGCGCGGGTCGTCCATGCGGATTCCGGCCTCCCGCAGCACGCTGGGAAGCGCGTCGTGTGCGATCGTGTCCTCCCCGCCGATCCGAAGGGCGTCGAAGAGGGCCCGGGAGCGGGCGTCTTCGCCCGGGGCGCCGGAAACTCTCGTTCGCGCTCCGGCACCCGGGACGACGGGCGCGATTGCCGCGCCCGTCCGCCCGTTTCGGTCCCTTCGCGGGCTCTTGGTCTTCATCGCCATCACCTCCACGCCGTGTCGAGCTGCGCAGTCGAGGACTCGCCGCGGTTTGCCCGCGCGAAACGCTCGAGGCTGTACGCGAGCTCCGCATGCTCGCTCCAGTCGATCCCCTGCACCTCCGCCCTCTCCGAGGCTCGGAGCCCCACCAGGAACCTCAGGGCCAGAAGGATCGCGGCCGTGCCGACAGCGGACAGCGTCGCCGCCACGAGCACGCTCACGAGCTGGGCCACGAGCAGGCTGGCGTTTCCGGCCAGAAGGCCGTCGGCCCCGCCGGGGTTCACGGCCGTCGTCGCGAAGACGCCTGTCAGCAGCGCCCCGACGATTCCTCCGATACCGTGACACGCGAACACGTCCAGCGTGTCGTCCAGCCGGCTCGCCTGCAGCCGGGACATCACGAAGTAGCTCGCCATCGCGCCGAGTGCACCGATTGCCAGAGCGGCCATCGGAGTGACGAATCCCGCGGCCGGCGTCACCGCCACGAGCCCGACCACGGCGCCGATCGACGCACCTACCGCCGTCGGCTTTTCACGCCGCAGCGACTGCAGGGCGATCCAGGTCACGGCCGCCGCCGCCGCTGCGAGCATCGTGGTCACGGCCGCGAGCGCGGCCAGGCCGTCCGCCGCCAGGGCGGAGCCGGCGTTGAACCCGAACCAGCCGAACCACAGGAGAGAGGCTCCCAGCACGACCAGCGGGACGTTGTGCGGCCGACCCGGATCGTCGCCGGCTTGCCGACGCGGACCCAGGATGAACGCCGCCACCAGAGCGGCGACCCCCGCGCTGATGTGGACCACCGTTCCGCCGGCGAAGTCGATGGCTCCGAGAGCGCCGATCCAGCCCTCGGGTCCCCAGACCCAGTGACAGAGCGGCGCGTAGACCACCAGGCTCCAGGCCATGATGAAGAGCGCGTACGTGCGGAACTTCATGCGGCCCACGATGGCGCCGGAAATGAGCGCCGGCGTGATGATCGCGAACATCATCTGGAACATCATGAACACGAAGTGCGGGATGTTTCCCGCGACGTCCGGGTTCGGTGCGGACCCAACACCCTGGAGTCCGACCCACGAGAGTCCCCCGATCCAGGCGTTGCCGGGCGCGAAGGCGAGCGAGTAGCCGATGATCGCCCACTGGACGGTCATCAGGCCCAGCGCGACGAAGCTCATCTTTATCGTGTTGATCGCACTTCTTTCCCGGACGAGCCCACCGTAGAAGAAGGCCAGTCCAGGGGTCATCAGAAAGACCAGAACGGTCGCGATCAGTGTCCAGGCCGTGTCTCCGGAATTCATGTTCCCCTCCTCCTCATGAGACGGGTTGGACGTCGAACGCCGCGGGGATGGATTCCCCGCGGCGGCTGGCGTCGCTAGGCGACCTTGATCCGGACGGTCTCCTCCGGATCCGCGATGTCGCAGACGGTACGGACGAGCTCCCGGCAGACCACGTATGGATCACAGTTGGCACCCGGGCGGCGGTCCTCGAAGTAGCCCGAGCCGCGCTCCACGACTTGCCGCGGGATCCGGATCGACGCGCCGCGGTCGGCGACGCCGGAACGGAACTCCTCGATGCTGCAGGTCTCGTGCAGCCCGGTGAGTCGATCGGCCAGGCCGGCGCCGTAGTTGCTGACGTGACGGTCGTGCGCCACGATCAGCCGCTCGACAGCAGCGTGGATCGCGTCCAGTCCGGTGTTTGGTTCGCGCGTGGCGTTCGTCGAGAAGTTCGTGTGCGCACCGGCTCCGTTCCAGTCGCCCTTCACCGGCTTGGGGTCGAGGCGCGGGTAGATCCCGTGGTCCTCGCCGAGCCGATAGAGCAACCACCTGGCGACCCAGAGCTCGTCGCTGACACGTAGCGCGTTCCCGTCCTCGCCCTCGAAGCCCCGGTAGCCGATCTGGAACTCCCACTGGCCTGGCATCACTTCCGCGTTGACGCCGTAGATCATCAGACCGGCGTCGATGCACGCGCGAAGGTGGGCCTCGACCAGCGGACGACCGTGGGCTTCCTCGCTACCGACGCCGCAGTAGTAGGGACCCTGCGGTCCGGGGTAGCCGTTCTCCGGCCATCCGACGGGACGGTCACCGACGTAGAGCGTGTACTCCTGCTCGAAGCCCACCGCCGGGGCCTCGTCGGCGCCGCCGGCATCCAGCACGTCGCGCAGAGTCGCCCGCGTGTTGGTCTCGTGTGGGTTGCCGTCCCCGTCCAGAACCTCACAGAGCACGAGGTAGTTGCCTTCCCCGCGGATCGGGTCGTTCCAGAATCCCACCGGCTGCAGAAGGCAGTCGGAGTCGTCGCCAGCCGCCTGGTTCGTCGACGAGCCGTCGAAGCTCCAGCCGGGGAAGTCCTCGAGGCGAACATCCTCGGGATTCGCAACCTGCACGATCCGCGTCTTCGAGCGGAGCTTCTGCGTGGGGCTCGTACCGTCGAGCCAGAGGTACTCGGCGGACTTGATGGGGCTCCTCATCGATCTCTCCTTTTTGTAGTCCGGAGGCGGGCCCGTCCCGCCATTGCCGGTTCGAGGGGGGAAACACGATCCGCGTCGAAGGAGTGCAACGCGACCCAAGCGTGTCCTGAACCCGTTGGCATAACGCCGCTTACGAGTAGCCGGTTGGGTACGCAGGGGTGCCGGACCCGTGCTACCCTGGCCACATGACGGAAGAGAGATCAGCCACAGTGACGCTCCTGCTCCAGCGGATGGAGCAGGGCGACCCGGGGGCTCTCGACGAGCTGCTCCCGGTGGTCTACGACGAGCTCCGCGTGATCGCCCGCCGCTTCTTCCGGGTCCAGCGGTCCAATCACACGCTTCAGCCCACCGCGCTGGTGCACGAGGCCTACATCAAGGTGCTCGGTGACCGGGCCGCCCGACCGAAAGGCTGGAACGACCGTGCGCACTTCCTGAGTGTCGCCGCCATCGCGATGCGACAGATTCTCGTGAACCACGCCCGTGACAAGGCCGCGCTCCGGCGTGGCGGACCCGACGCACATCAGGTCACGCTCACAGGCATCGCCGACTTCGACGACTCGGACGCGCTGGACGTGCTCACCGTCCACGACGCACTCGAGGCCCTCCACCGGCTCGACCCGAGGCAGGCCCGGATCGCCGAGCTCCGGTTCTTCGGCTCCCTCACTCTCGACGAGACGGCCGAGGTGATCGGGATTTCTCGCCGAACCGTCGCGCTGGACTGGAAGATGGCCAAGCGTTGGCTGGCGAGGAGACTCGACCCGGAAGGCTAACGAGCATCGCGTCTGCACTCCGTGCGCCTGGATCGTGTTCCCCCGACCATAGACGGCAGTCGCTGCCCAGGGGGAACACATGGAAGCCGGACATCTGCTCGAGGGACTGATCATCGGATTCTCGATCGCGGCCCCCATGGGCCCGATCGGCTTGCTGTGCATCCGACGCACGCTGAGCAATGGCCGGGTGGCGGGCATGGCCTCGGGCCTGGGGGCGGCATCAGCCGACGCCGTCTTCGGCTGTATCGCGGGCTTCGGCTTGACCGTGGTCTCGGCCGTGCTGATCGATCAGCAGGCCTGGCTGAAGTGCGCAGGGGGATCGTACCTGTGCTACCTGGGTCTCAGGACGTTCCGCGCCCGACCCACCACCCGATCGGCGGCGGTGCGGGGACGCGGACTCCCGGGAGCGTTTGCCTCCACTTTTCTCCTCACCCTGACGAACCCGGTCACGATCCTGTCGTTCCTCGGGATCTTCTCCGCACTCGCCCCGGGAACGACCGGCGACGCTCGAGGATCGGCCGCGGTTCTCGTGGCTGGGGTGTTCATCGGCTCCGCGCTCTGGTGGCTCCTCCTGAGCGTCTCGGTGGGTAGCCTCCGCCCACGGCTCGACGACTCGCGCATGACGTGGATCAACCGTTTCTCGGGACTGGTGCTCGGAGGGTTCGGCCTGACGGCGATCGCGAGCCTGGTGTGAGGGAGCCAATCAACCGAACCGGAGGGTGTGCCTTCAGCACGTTCCCACGGCGATGGCGATGTCCGGGTGAAGCTTTCGGAGCCGCCGAGCTGCACCGGCGCAGCGCGGAGGAGAGTAGCGAGGGCGGGGTTCGTGATGATCGCCAACCGCCCACCCCGCACCCGCTGAACACGCCACGACCGCGTCACGCCGGCACTTCCGGACGTGCGTCTACTGGTTGGAGAAGGTCACGGACGAGCAATACGGAGGAGGCAGCCGGCCGGGCGGATCATCGCCGCCGGGATGACCCGAGAGGTGGCGTTCGAACCCGTCGAGGGGCCCATCCACGACCGCATCGACGACGCGTACCGCGCGAAGTACGATGGCAGTCCCCACCTGGCCCAGAACCTACCCCCATTTGACCCCCGAACTCCCTGCGTGAGAGCATTGCGGCTCATCGTCGCGTGGCTCGAGAACCCTCCGATCCCTGGGGGGCCTCGCTGGTGTGGAGCCCGAGCCCGGTGACCTGCCAGCGATCCCGGTCGTCGCCGGATCGCGCACGCGTTCTCGTGCGTGTGCTCTTGCGGATTGGTCCATTGATTCCGCTCAACGGCTGGTCGGCGAGGCTCTCGATGAATACCTCCTCCGAGATCACTCAGATCCTGATCCGGCTTCGAGAGAGCGATACGGATTCGCGCGCGGTGGCCGATCGCGTGTTCGAGGTCGCCTACGCCGAGCTCCGGCGTCTCGCCGCCCACATGATGATGCGCGGTGAACGACCCGATCACACGCTTCGGCCGACCGCGCTCGTACACGAAGCCTACGTCCGCCTCGCGGACACGTCGCGACTCGACTGGCAGAGCCGGGCGCACTTCTTCAGGATCGCCGCTCGTGCAATGCGGGAGATCCTCGTCGATCATGCCCGTCGACGCCTCGCGGCGAAGCGTGAAGGACGCTGGCAGAGGGTCTCTCTCGATCCGGCGCTGGCACTGAGCGCCGCCTCCGAGGTCGACGTGCTTCGCCTCGAGGAGATTCTCACCGAGCTCACCACGATGGACGACCGGATGTCCAGGATCGTCGAGCTGCGCGTATTCGGTGGGATGAAGGTGGATGAGGTAGCCCACGTGCTCGGCGTGTCTCCGCGGACGATCAACGACGAGTGGAACGTGGCGAAGATGTGGGTCTCTCGCGCGATTGCCGAGAGCGGGTCATGAGAGCGGAGCGTTTCGCGCGCGTGAAGGAAGTGCTCATCCGGGCGAGGAACATGGCCGATGACGCACGAAGCGCGGGTTCGAGATGTCGATGACCTGGAGCCCGGAGTATCCATCGGCGACGTAGGCGTAGGCGCCGGCCACCGCAGCGCCGACGGCGGAGTCCGGGGTGTCGACGCTCCCGACGATCGCGGGCACGGCCGGGTTCGAGATGTCGATGACCTGGAGCCCGGAGTATCCATCGGCGATGTAGGCGTAGGAGCCGGCCACCGCCACGTCCAGAGCGTGGCCCGGCGTGTCGCCGGCGCTCCCGACGAGATGGAGATAGTCCAGGTAATCGATGCAGCCCTCCCCCCGCGTCTCCGCGGGCAAGAGAATGGCCCCGATGAGCCAGAGTGCTGTGCCGGCTACGACCCGTGCGCCCATCGTCCGTCCGCCGGCAAGACCCGCCGGCGTTCTTTACCGCCGGACGACGGTCGGGGAGGCATCCGGCGCGAGGAATCCCGACGGAGGCAGAAACGCAGAGCCTGACGGGTTCGGAGGGACATGTAACACCTCACCTGCTTCGGGGGTCATTGCCCCCGTGGTCGCCGTGGACGGCCGGAACGCCGGGGAACAGCCATCTCCGACGGTTCTCGAGATCCCGATCGGCATTCCAGGACCTGCACGTACCCGCGCTCCGGTACTCCGACTACCTTTCGATCCACACAGGCGAGATTTTCGTGTGACCCACCCAGAAAGAAGCGGCGCTCCGCCGGATGCCGGAGCTGCGCCCGAGCGCGCGATCCCATCGAGGGTCGACGCCGGCTGCGGTTTCACGACGGTCTGCAGCTCTCGATGCCCGCGGACTCCCTCCGCGAGGAGTGAGATGAGCGCGCCAAATCGTTGTTGGACACGTCAATGCACCGCTCGCTCACCGTTCCTGATCCCGGGCGACAGCTCGCTACCCGGACGCCCCCGGCACGCCGGCCCGGAGACGCGAACCGGCAGCCAGCGCGGACACCATCGCACCTCGTTGCCGACCCCCGTCATTCCCTGAACAGGAAGAGCGTCCAACGGTCGACTCACATCGCGTAATATACTCTCATCCAGTTACTTGCCCGTCGCATCGTCGGGCGTGCCCGAAGGAGCTGGGATTGCCCACCGAGCCGGAGAGCCGTCGGGTCGAAGCGACCGTTCTTCTCGAACGAATCCGATCCGGAGATCGCGATGCCGCGGACGAGCTTCTACCGCTGGTCTACGACGAGCTGCGCCGGATCGCCGCCAGCTACTTCCGAGCTCAGCCGCACTATCACACGCTGCAGCCGACCGCGCTCGTGCATGAGGCGTTCCTGAAGCTCGTGAACGTCCCGGGCTCCGACTGGGAGAGCGTCAATCACTTCAAGGCCGTGGCCGCGCGGGCCATGCGGCAGATCCTCACCGATCACGCTCGCGCCAAGGCCACCGCCAAACGGGGTGGTGACGTCGAGCACGTTCCCGTGGACGGTATCGATACGCCGGCAGGCACGAACACGCTGGACCTGGTCACCCTCGATCGCGCACTGACGACGCTGGGTGAGCTCGATCCACGTCAGCTCCGGATCATCGAGCTATGGTTCTTCGCCGGCCTCACGATGGACGAGGTGGCGAAGCTGATCGACGTCTCCGAGCGTACGGTCCGGCGAGAGTGGCGACACGCCCGCGCATGGCTCAACAACCAGCTCTCCGTGAACTCTCTATGAACGAACGGGAGCGTTTCCAGCGGCTCAAGCGCATCTTCGACGAGGCCTGCGAGCTGCCGGCTCACGATCGCGCCGCCTACCTCGACAGCGCCTGCGGCGGTGACGTCGAGCTCCGGGAAGAGGTGGCCGCGCTGCTCGCCGCCGAAGGGGACCCGGACGCCGCGCTGGGCGTTTCCCATCGGGGCGCCGGTCCCGAGATCCTCGCCGAGGAGCTGTCCTCCACCGCGTTCGACGCCGAGGCCCTCCCCGCCCGGATCGGTGACCACGAGATCCTGCGCGAGATCGGTCGCGGCGGCATGGGGGTGGTGTACGAGGCGCAGCAGGCGCATCCGCGGCGTCGTGTGGCTTTGAAGGTCATCCGTGGCACGTACGTGACCCCGGAGCTCGTGAAGCGCTTCCGTCACGAAGCACAGCTCCTCGGCCAGCTCGATCACTCGGGCATCGCCCACGTCTACGAAGCCGGCTCGGCAATGGTCGGAGACACACGACGGCCATACCTCGTGATGGAGCTCGTCGACGGACAGCCCCTCGACGAGCACGTGCGTGCCGAGAGAGTCGACGTCCGCCAGATCCTCGAGCTCATGGCGATGGTGTGTGACGCCGTTCAGCACGCGCACCAGCGGGGCATCATTCATCGTGACCTCAAGCCCCCCAACGTCCTCGTCAAGCGCAACCCCGACCTGCGGGGAGACGACCCATCCGTGATCGACGCACCCGTACAGCCGAAGGTGCTCGACTTCGGCGTGGCCCGGGCGACCGATGCCGATCTCGCGGTGACCACGGTCAACACCCGCGCCGGCCAGGTCGTGGGCACGCTGTCGTACATGAGCCCCGAGCAGGTGGCCGGGCAGACCGACGTCGACACGCGCTGTGACGTGTACGCGCTGGGCGTCATCCTGTACGAGCTGCTCGCCGGTGAGCGACCCTTCGACCTCGCCCGAACGCCGATGGCGGAGGCGGCTCGTGTCATCGCCGAGGAGGATCCCACCAGCCTGGGCACCCGGGTTCCCGATCTCGATCACGACGTGGTCACGATCGTGTCGAAGGCGATGGACAAGGATCGGGAGCGCCGGTACCGATCCGCCGCCGAGCTCGCGGACGATCTTCGCCGGTATCTGCGCAGCGAGCCCATCTCCGCACGTCCCCCCAGCGCGACCTATCTGTTGCGGCGCTTCGCCCGTCGGAACCGCGCCATCGTGGTCGGGACCCTGGCCACGATCACGGTCCTCGTGGCCGGTCTGATCGCATCGACCGCGGGCTTCATCTCCGCCCGCACGGAGCGCGATGCCAAGACGTCCGCCCTGGAGACCTCCGACGCCGTGATCGACTTCCTGAGCGACATGCTCACGGCGGCTCGGCCGGAGGCTCGAGGTCGCGACGTCACCGTGGTGGACCTCCTGGGACAGGCATCGGGTGACCTCGGCGATCGCTTCGAGAACCGTCCGGGCGTGGCGGGGAAGCTACGCAGCGTCATCGGCGGGACCTATGTGGCGCTCGGCGAATACCAGGCCGCGGACAGCCATGCCGTCGCCGCGGTCGAGCTCCTGCGGGTGTCGTCACCCGGGCCCGACCCCGAGCTGGCCGACGCCCTCGTCGTGCTCGGCACGGTGAAGTACTTCCTCGGCGATCCCGAGGCCGCCCTGGCAGCGGCCACCGAAGCCGCGGAGATGTTCGGCGCGCTCGATCCACCGGATGAGGAGAGGGCGCTGAACGCGGAGGCCGATGCCGCGTTCATGACCATGGCCCTGGGACGACTGGACGAGGCGCGCGAACGCTTCGTGAAGGTGTCGTCCGCCGCCCGGCGCCTCGGCGGCCCGGACGGCGAGGCATCGATGACCATCGATGGCAACCTCGCCATGCTCGACGGCCGCCGCCGGGACTACGCGGCGTCGGAGGAGCGCTTCCTCGACGTGATCGAGCGGTCGCGGCGCGTACGCGGCGCGGACCACCCGTCGACCACGCAGCTCGTGGCGAACTACGCGTCGGTTCTCGTCAACGAGGGACGGCCGGCTGAAGCCATTCCCTACCTCAGGGAAACCCTGGCCGCCCAGGAGAAAGCCCTGGGCGAGGGTCACTCGAAGACGCTCATCACCCTGGGCAATCTCGCGCAGGCCCTGACGAGTACCGGATCGTTCGAGGAGGCGGAAGCGCTGGCACGGGAAGACCTGCGGCGAGCCATCCAGGCGTACGGAGATCGATCGCGCAGCGTGTTCTTTGCGCGGCACTCGCTGGCCTGGATCGTGGGGCAGTCCGGGGACACGGAGCGGTCGATCCCGATCTTCGCGGAGAACCTCGCCCTCTCACGGGATCTGCTCACGTTCGACGACAACGGCGCACGTAGCGCCTGGACGGCCCTGATCGGAGCGCTCCTGGAGGCGGGCGCCTATGCGGCCTGCTTGGATACGACCCGCTCGTTCATCGGACTCGCCGCACGGAACGGGGTCACTGATGGCAGACACCTCATGCTCGCGCACAGGACCGCGGCACAGGCGTTGGTGGCCCTGAAGCGGTACGACGACGCCGAACGCGAGCTCGACCTGGCCCTGGCCGGCGCCGACTCCACCGATCGCCACGAGCTGGCCGAGGCATTCGTCGAGCTCTACGAGGCGACTGGACGGGAAGACGCCGCTCGCGAGTGGCGGCGTCACCTGGACCCCTGAGCCGTACTGCAAGCCGCAGCAGAGCGTTAGGACCCCATCGCGCCAGCCGGCGTCCCTCCGGGGCCGCCCGTCCCGAGTCCGCCGCGGCTTCCGAATCCGGATCCGAGTCGAGCTGGCCGGCGCCAATCGCTCGCTCCGGAGAAGAAAGTTCGCCTCACCGTGTCCTAGTCGGCACGTCGATCCCGTGGATCGGGTGAGTGCGCGCGGCGCCACGGTGTCGCGCGAGGACACGAGATCCCATGGATTCATCACCCTCGCTCATGCCTCGCCGGTCGTCTGTGCTCGGCCCCAATCACAGGGCACGTGGGGTCAGTCACGGCCCGGAGACACCTGAAACGGCGGACGGTCCCCTCCGGCATCGCCCAAATACGGAGAAGACGAATGAGACACACTCGACGCACGTTCTCGGCTCTGCTCCTCGCTCACCTCGCGCTGCCCTGCATCGCGGGAGCCGGAAGCTTCACCGAGGACTTCACGACCACGACCTACCGGGACCCGGTCGCCACGACCGCGAACTGGGACACCACCGACGAGGAGCTCAGGCTCTTCCCCTTCAGCCTGAGCCTGACCGGCAGCGCGGACACGCCGGGCGTCGCCAACGATCAGTTCGTCTCGGGAGACCACGCGTACATCGCCGACGGCACCTCGGGTCTCCAGGTGATCGACATCTCCGATCCGGCCGCGCCGGTCCTCGTCGGCTCGTTCGATACCCCGGGAGACGCCGCCGGCATCTATGTCGACGGTGATCAGGCGTTCGTGGCGGACGGGCTCAGCGGTCTCCAGGTGATCGACGTGAGTGACCCCACCTCCCCGGCCAGCCTCGGTAGCGCGAACACGCCGGGCTTCGCCTACAGCGTCTTCGTGAGCGGCGATCACGCCTATGTCGCGGACAACACCGGCGGATTGCAGGTGGTGGACGTGAGCGATCCCGCGTCGCCGGCGATCGTGGGGTCGGTCGTTCCCTTCGGTGAAGCTCGGAAGGTGTTCGTCGACGGGGACCACGCCTTCCTGGCCTACGACGCCGTGGGGCTCCGGGTGATCGACGTGTCCGAGCCGACCGCCCCGGCTCTCGCCGGCATCGTCGACACTCCCGGTCAAGCCCACAGCGTCGTGGTCGACGGCGATCATGCCTTCGTGGCCGACGGCGGCTCCGGCCTGCAGGTGATCGACGTCTCCGACCCCACCGCCCCTGCGATCGTCGGCACGGTCGACACGCCCGGGGTCGCCGAGGGCGTCTCGGTCTCAGGCAACCGTCTCTATCTGGCCGACCGCGCGGAGGGCGTCGTGATGATCGACGTCACCGACCCCACCGCGCCGGTGATCCTGCAGACGATCGCGACGCCCGGCTTCGCCCGCGAGGTGATGGCCGACGGGGAGCACGCGTACGTGGCACAGAACACGTCCGGTCTGGAGGTGATCCAGGTCGCCGCTCGCGTGGGCTCGCCGGCCCTGGCCGGTAGCGTCGCGACCTCGTCGTGCCATGCGGTGGCGGTCTCGGGCGATCATGCCATCGTGCGGGACCAGGGCGCCAACGGCCTTCACGTGATCGACATCAGCGATCCCGCGACTCCCACTCTCGTGGGGTTCTATGCCGGGGGGTTGAGCGATGGCGGTGGTGTCGCGGTCTCGGGCGACTACGTCTTCACGGCGGACTACGGGGCGGTCGGCCTTCACGTGGTCGACATCAGCGATCCCACCAGCCCCACCCTCGCCGGATCCTATGGAGGCCTGTTCGAAGGTAGCAGCGTCACGGTCTCGGGCGCCCACGCCTTCGTGGCCGACGGCTCGGCCGGAATCAAGGTGATCGACATCAGCGATCCCACCAGCCCCACCCTCGTCGGCTCCCACGATACGCCCGGCTATGCGTCGAAAGTCGCGGTGGCGGGCGATTTCGCCCTCGTCGCGGACAACAGCTCCGGCCTCCGGGTTCTCGACATCAGCGATCCCACCAATCCCTCGCCCGCCGGCTCCTACAGCACGCCCAGCCCCACCTATGGCGTCGCGGTGTCAGGGGATCTCGCCGTCGTTGCGATCGGGAACGCCGGCCTGCAGGTGATCGACATCAGCGATCCGACCAACCCCTCGTTCGTCGGCTCCTACAACACGCCCCACTTCGCCTACGGCGTCTCGCTGGCGGGCAATCTCGCCCTCGTGGCCGACGGCGGCTCGGGTCTGCAGGTGATGGACATCACCGATCCCGCCAATCCCTCGCTCGTGGGTTCCTACGATACGCCCGGTCAGTCGCGTGACGTGGCGATCGCGGGCGACCACGCCTTCGTGAGCGATGGAAGCAGTCTTCAGGTGATCGCCGTGCTCCAGACCGAGGTGGACCCGGTTCGCAACGTCGGTCAGTCGCTCGCCGTCGATGGGGGGACCGAGATCATTCCGCGCGCCCGGGTCACGAGCACGGAGACCGCCGGGATCTCGTGGGAGCTGAGTGCGGATGCGGGCGCGAACTGGCAGACGCTCGACGCGGACGGCTCATGGGCGGGGCTGACTCCGGGTGAGGATCTTCTCTGGCGTACCACACATGCATGGGCCTCTCCCGGGGTGAATCCGGCGGTGTCGGACCTGACCATCGACTGGCTGAACGAGTTCGCTCCGATCATGTCGATCACCGACATCCCCGATGATCAGGGCGGTCGGGTGTCGCTCACGTTCGACCGATCCGGCTACGACTTCCTCGACGAGACGGTCCATCCCATCGTCGGGTACGCGATCTATCGACGTGTCGATGATCCGCCCCTCGCGCGGCAGGCGCTCGAGAGCGGAGTCGTCCCCGAGGCGGAGCCGGTCGATGGGCCACCGCTCGCCGCGTATGGACTCGAACACATCCGGGTCATCGGGGACCGCGTGTTCGTCGAGGGCGATCGCGCACGCCGGGGAAGCGGCTTTCCCCCCGGCGTCTGGGAGGGCGTGGGCTGGGTACTGCCGACTCAGAGCGACGCCTACGTGGCCAACGTCCACACGCTGTCGGACTCGACGGCCTCTGGCACGGCCTGGTCCGTGTACTTCACCGCGACCCACACGTCGACGCCGTCGATCTGGTTCGCGAGTGCGCCCGACAGCGGCTACTCCGTCGACAACATCCCGCCCAGCGTGCCGACGGGCCTCGCCCGGATGGGTGACGATCTCTCGTGGGACCCGGCTCCGGAGCCCGACTTCGAGTACCACACCGTCTACGGGTCCGACGTCGCGGAGCTCGATCCGACGGCCACGCTCATCGGGTACACCGTCGATTCGACGTACGACGTGAGCAGCTCCCCCTTCGCCTACTACCACGTGACCACCTCGGACCGCGCCGGCAACGAGAGCGACGCCGCCAGCATCGAGGGTCCTCTGGTCTCGGTCACGCCCGGCGACGTTCCGCCGAGCGCGTTCGCGCTGCAACCGGCCCATCCGAACCCGATGCGCTCGGGAACGACGCTGAGGTTCGATCTTCCGGAGCCGGGGTACGCCGCGCTGCAGATCGTCGACGTCGCGGGACGACGCGTGCGGACGCTCTCCGCCGGCCATCACCCGGCGGGTCGATACACGCTGTCCTGGGATGGACGCGACGACAGGAACGCGCCGGTGGTATCGGGTGTCTACTTCGCGCGGCTGGAGGCGCCGTCGTCGAAGGCGGTGCAGCGGCTTCTCGTGATCCGGTAATGTCCGCGCCGTGATCGCCTCCCGGGCTCCGGGAGGCCATCGCGGCCCGCGACTCCGCTGGGTCGGTCTGGCCGCCGTTCCACGACGGTCATGTATTCGCGGCGGGATCGCGGTCGCACCATCAGTCGCGCCAGCCTCGCGCGGAGCCAGCGGCGACGCGTACTCACCCGAGACGAGCACGACATCATGCACCCGGGTGCAACAACCGGCCTCACCTCGCGGTGAAACGCCGGGTGCCGGTCGAGCTCGGGGGCCGGAGACAACCGCACACACTCGAGGCATCAGGTGGTGAGGAGTTCCGTGAGGCCACTCCCGGCCGGGACGACGCGCTGTCCCCGCCAGGCAGGTTTGCCGGAGTGGCTCGATCGGACACCGCGCCCGGCACTTGATCGCTGGCCACCTCTCGAGGACGGCCACAAGCGCGCCGCTGAGCCGCGGTACTCGATAACGGCTTCAACGGCATCGAGGTCGCGAACGCCAGAGCGCTCGCCCTGCGCGCGATCACCCTCGCACGCGCACGACCTCCACGGCCCCGAACTGCACCAGCCGCTCCACGATCCCGCGCACCGCTGCCGCATCGACACCCTCGGGGACTCGCCGCGCGATCTCATCGATCGTCAACGCCGGCTCCGTCTCGAACAGCGTGAACACGTCCGCCACCACCGGCGGAACGCCGACCCGTCGGCCGCTCGCGATGTGACAGAGCGAGCTCGCCTCCGCCGCCGGCGTGGACCCGTTCCGGCGGAGCAAGAGCACCTCGCCGGTCGATCGAAGCGCATCTCCGTTGCCGTTCCACCCGGACTCGCGCTCGGCGTGTCGCCGGAGGCTTCCCTTCCAGAGTCGGAGGAACTCTTCGCGCCCATGACTGAGGAAGTACATGAGCGACTCCTCCTGCGCGAACACCTCGGGGTGGGTCACCTTCCGGATCCCGGCGTTCACCTCGGCCCAGGAGGACTTGCGTCGCGACCCGTCCGGATCGTCGGCGGTGATCGGCTGGTACGAGATCGACAGCGTCCGACCGTCGTCGCCCATCTTCCCGGTCATGCCGAACCGATCCGGGTCCTCGAACATCTCCGAGCCCTTGACCAGGTGGAACTCGTGCGCGTTGGCCGTGAACCCCGGGCGATCGGTGACGAGCTCGGTCGTCACTCGGAGCGTATCCAGCGCCTGCTCGTGCGTCTCCCCGGGAAAGCCGACCATCAGCGAGAGGTGCGCCGAGAGACCAGTCGCCGTGACGCTGTCGAGCACGTCGCGTACCACGTCGAGGTCCACGCCCTTCGCCATGCGTTCGAGCACCTCGCGGTTGCCGGACTCGAGACCGTAGAAGATGCCGTACGCGCCGGACGCCGCCAGCGCCTCGCAGCTCTCGCGCGTGAACCCGCCGTCGAGGCGCGCCATGAAGTACCAGGCACACTCGAGCCCGCGCTCGCGGATCTCGTTGGCGAGCCGCGTCGCGCGGGCGCTGGAGACCGCCTCGTCGACGAGCATCATGGCCTTGACGTCGTGCTTCCGGGCCACGGCCTCCAGGTTGTCGACGGCCATCTGGAGCGGCATCTGGCGGTACCGGCCATCGGGGCTTCGCACGTAGCTGCAGAACGTGCACTTGTTCCAGTAGCAGCCCCGGCTCGCCTCCAGCGGGAAGATCACCTCGCCGTTGAGATAGTCGTCGAGGTTGAGCCCGTCGAAGTCGGGCGGCGGCAGCTCGGCGAGGCGCATGCTCGCGACGTTGTCCGAGATGACGACGTGCCCGTCATCGCCCCGCCACACGAGGTTCTCTCCCCCACGCGGGTCGGTACCCGCCTCTAGGGCGCGTATCAGGTTCGTGAGCGCGACCTCGCCGTCGTGCATGACGATGTAGTCGATCACGTCGAACAGCGGCGGCATGCGCTCGGGGTTCGAGCACAGCTGCGTGACCACGTGTCCACCCACGACGACGGGTAGATCCGGTCGGCGCCGCTTCAGTGCCGCCGCGAGAAACACCGCGAAGAAGAGCTGCTGGCGGAACGGCACCGTGATGCCCACGAGATCGGGCGCCTCCCGCTCGAGCCAGGGCACGACCGTCTCCTCCTCGAACCGGCTCAGCACGGGGTGCGGGTTGCGGACGGCCTCGTCAACCATCTCCCCCGCCGACAGCCAGGACCAGCGGTCGAACGGGAGCTCGCGCGCGATCAACGTCTCCGCCACGTGGAGGACGCTCCGGTGGATGGCGTGCCCGGCGCGGCCGGTGACCGGATCGAAGCGGTACGTGTCCAGCCGCTTCAGCGCGGCGCGGCTCTCGTCGAGCCGGCCCTCGAGCGCGCCGAGCAGCAGTGCCAGATCATCGAGCGCATGCGCGCGCTTCGCATCCTGTCCGTTCGTGCCCGCGCCGTTGCGAAGGCGTGTGACGCGCGCTTCCACGTCCCGTCGGGTTCTCGTGAGTGACGCCGACGAGAAGAGCCAGTCGTTGAAGATCGTGTTGAGGTCGGTCTGGGTGACGTCTTTGCCGTCCCGGCGCAGGTACGCGGTCAGGGCGGGCAGCGCGAGATGCGGGGCGACGGTGCCGGCCAGAGGTGGGTAGACGAGCGCGGTCTTCACGGGACTCCCGGGTTGCAGGCGTGATCGACCCGACCATTCTCGCATGTCGGTCCCCGTCGTGACAACGAGCGGCGCCATCGTGCAAACGACAGGGCGATGCGTGATGTCTTTCCTGGGATCCAACGCCGACCAGGACATCGACTCGTTCGACCCCGTTCCCGACTACGACATCGACGAGACGTGCATCGATCTCGGCGCGGCGCCGTGGCCAGCGTTTTGCTGGAATGCCTGCGCGACCCCGCGAACTGGCACACGCCGGCGTGCGTCGTGATGCTTCACGGAGCGACGTGCCCGTCACTCATCGCCTGGGCTGAACATTCGGACTTGCAGCGAGGTCCGTTGCGGCGAGATCGAACGTGCACCCGGGTACACTCTCGCCCATGAGAACCTCCACGTCGGCGGTCCACCACCGGAGCGCCAGCGGTAGACGGCCTTCACCTGCCCCCACGTCGACGTCTCCACCCGGCTGGATCAATCCATTCCTTCCATGTGGATGTCGTCGTTCACGATCGACGCCGCGGTCGTGCCCCGAGGGCGATCGACAGGACCACGGCGTCGGTGGCGGGGGGCCGCCGTCGAAGCGCTCGAACTCGAGGTGCGGGTCGGTCATCAGCCCGACGGCCGAACGCACGAGGATCGAGCCGCCGGTCCCACCCTGCGTGATGAGCCGGACCGTTCGACGACCTCCGTCACGCCGGGCTCACCGTCCACGTTCGGGCACGCCGAAGACCGGTCGTCGGACGGCGGTGTACGTGCCTGTATCCCCTGGCACGCATCTTCCGTCCAAGTGAGCGCAGACGGGATCGAAACCGAACCGAGAGGAGAGTCACATGTCTCACCTGACGCTGAAGCAGCGCGAGCTCGCGGCCATCGGCGCTTCGCTCGCCAGCAACTGCATCCCCTGCATCAAGTATCACGTGCAGAAGGGTCGGGAGGCCGGCCTCACCGACGAGGAGATCGCCGAGGCCGTCGAGATCGCCGACACGGTTCGCCAGGTGCCCGCTCGGAACGTGCAGAAGGCCGCGAGCGCCGCCCTCCGTCACCGCGGTCCTCGAACCACGGTCGACGAGGAGAAACCGGGTTGTGGAGACGCCGCCGACGTCTCAGAATCGTCGAGGGCGGTGGAGTCTCCCTGCTGCGGCCCGGAGAGCGATCCATGAACGAGAGCGTGTCTCGAGACGTATCATTCGAGGACGTCATCGAGGATCTGGGCCCCGCCATTCGCTCGTACCTCGAGCGGATGGTGGGCGATCCCGTCCTGGCCGACGATCTCTTCCAGGAGACGTCGATCAAGATCGCCGGCGGACTTCCGGGCTTCGAGGGACGCTCGACGATGAAGACGTGGGCGTTCCGGATCGCGCACCGCGTCTGCCTCGATCATTTTCGCAAGAGCAGCAGCAAGCAGGCCTTTCTCGAGTTCCAGGACGAGGAGCACCTTGCCTCCGAGCTCGAGCCGGACGAGGCGATCGTCATCGACGAGATGAACGCGTGCATCCGGGACGTCATCGACTCGCTGCCCCCCGACTACCGGACCGCCATCGTGCTCCACGACCTCGAGGGACTGACGGCCGCGGACGTCGCACGCGTCGGCGATTGCTCGCTCGCCACGGCCAAGATCCGCATCCACCGGGCCCGGAAGCGCCTTCGCGCCGCCCTCGAGGATCAGTGCCGCTTCTACCACGATCGAGACCAGGTCCTCCGGTGCGATCGCAAATCCTCGGACGACTCGAGCTCCTGACACCGGCCCCCTGCCCGAGCACGTCGCCGGTGTATCTCTCCCGCTCCTGACTCCGTCCGAGTAGGTGCAAGGAGGTGAATCATGAGACGGATGTGCTCGATGCCCTGCCCCTCATTCGGATCAGGGCACTACGACGAAACCGCGGCGAGAATCGATGCCGCCGGCTGGGGTCTCTTCTTCCTCTGGGTCGGCATCGCGCTTTTGCTCGACGTGGGCTGGGGACTCGGTCTCCTCGGGGTCGGCGTCCTGACGCTCGTCATGCAGGGGGTGCGTCGCGGCTTCGGCCTGAGGTCCGAGGCCCTCTGGCTCCTCGTGGGCGGCGCCATCACGCTGGTCGCCGTCTGGGAGCTCGCTGCAGTCGACGTCGCACTGGGACCGATCATCCTCATCGCGTTCGGGCTGGTGGCCCTCCTGTGGACGCTCCGGAGGTGAGACATGCCGTTCTATCTGGAAGAGACGGACATTCTCTCTCGCGTGAAGGGGCTGCGCTCGGTGCTGATCGTGCCGTGCCGTTTCTGCCCGGCCGCGAGCCTCGCCGTGAAGGAGGGAAAGCCCTACCTCGAGCCGTTCCGGCGGTTCCTGAGGACGGAGGCCTACGAGTCGTTCATCCGCGCTCTCCGGCATGAACTCGAGGCACGGGGCATCCGGACGGCTGTCTTCGACAGCAAGCTGCCGCACCACTTCGTCACGTGCATGTGGACGTCCGGACGGCGCCGGCAGCTCGCGGAACGGGCGGCGGCATTCGAGGGCGTGGTGGTCCTCGGATGCGAGGCCACCGCGGAGACGGTCCGCCTGGCGATCGGGTCCGCGGACTGCCAGGTGATCTCCGGCATGGAGATCCTCAGTGGAATCATGAACGTCCGCCCCGTCGTGCGCCTTCCCTTCACCATCTCGCTCGAGCTCCAGGGGGTCACGCCAGTGACGACGACGGGCTCGGGGACCACGGTCGGTCCGCCCGGATTCCGGGCTGGGGATTGATCGACGGCCGACCACCCCCTTTCACCGCCGGGGGCTCGGACCGGCGAGTCCGGGTCTTCGCCGGTGGTCCGACCGGCCCGGAACGGCTACAGTCTTCCCGGTCTCCGAACCTCGATCCGGTTCCAGTGGAAGGACGATCCTCCGTGCTCGGCAAGGCCCTCGCGCACTACGACATCCAGGAGAAGCTCGGCGCCGGCGGCATGGGCGAGGTCTACCGCGCCCGCGACCGGCGCCTCTCCCGGGACGTGGCGCTCAAGGTCCTCCCTCCCGACGTCGCATCGGAGCCGGGTCGTCTCGCCCGGCTCGAGCGAGAGGCGAAGGCCCTGGCCGCGCTCAATCATCCCCACATCGTCACGATCTACTCGATCGAGGAGTCGGACGGCGTCCGGTTCCTCACGATGGAGCTCGTCGACGGACGCACGCTCGATCGTGTCGTCAGCCGTGACGGCTTGCCGCTCGCCGAGGCGCTCGACCTCGCGATCTCGCTCACCGAGGCGCTCGCCGCCGCCCACGACAAGGGCATCACGCACCGCGACCTGAAGCCGGCCAACGTCATGGTGACGCCCGAGGGACGACTGAAGGTGCTCGACTTCGGGCTGGCGAAGCCGACGACGGCGGGCGATGCCCTGCCCGCCGGCTCCGAGTTCGACGCGACGATCGAGATGAGCTCGCCCTCCCCCATCTCATCGGAGGGTGCCGTCATGGGGACGGTCCCCTACATGGCGCCCGAGCAGCTGCGCGGCGACGTCGTCGACGCGCGCGCGGACCTCTTCGCCTTCGGGATCATGCTCTACGAGATCCTCACCGGCCATCGCCCCTTCAGGGGCAAGACGAGCGCGGACGTGAGCTCGGCGATCCTCAGGGACACGCCGCCACCCATCCAGACGGCGCGCCCCGATCTGACGCCGGACATCGAGCGCATCGTGTCCCGGTGTCTCGAGAAGGACCGGGAGCGACGGTTCCAGACCGCCAAGGACGTCCGGAACGAGCTCGAGCTCGCTCGACGCGGTCCGGGGTCGGGCAGTTCATCGGTGCCCGGAGGGGGGCCGTCGACCACGCGCGCGGTCGATCCCCCCACGACCGACGAGACCCCGTCGATCGCGGTGCTGCCGTTCGCGAACCGGAGCCGCGACGCCGACGACGAGTACTTCGCGGACGGCCTCGCCGACGAGCTCCTGAGCGTCCTGGCCAAGATCCGCGGCCTCCGCGTGGCGGCCCGCACGTCGTCCGCGTCGTTCAAGGGAAAGGACGTGACCATCGCCGAGGTGGGCTCGGCGTTGAACGTGGCCACGGTACTCGAAGGAAGCGTCCGAAAGGCCGGCAAACGCGTCCGCATCGCGGTGCAGCTGGTCCGCGTGGGCGACGGCGCCGCCATGTGGTCGGAGACGTACGACCGGACCCTCGACGACATCTTCGTCGTGCAGGACGACATCGCCCAGTCCGTGGTCAAGGAGCTTCGCACGACGTTGCTGGGTCGCGACGCCGACTCCCGCGAGAGCGGCGAGGCCAAGGCGGACGTGGAGCTGGCGGCGAGGGGTCGTGGTGAGAACGCCGAGGCCCACCGCCTCTACCTCCTGGGCCAGCACTGTCAGAACCAGGAGACCCGGGAGGGCCTCGCGCACGCCGTGGAGCACCTCGGGCGCGCGGTGGAGCTCGACCCCACACACGCGCTGGCCTGGAGCGCGCTCGCGATCGCCCGCGCGCTTCGAGCCGGGTGGGGCTGGGTCGACGTGTCGGAGGGATACGAGCAGGCGCGGGACGCGGTCCACCGGGCGCTCGCGCTCACGCCCGATCTGGCCGAGGCGCACCTCGCGCACTGCCTCATCCAGGAGCACCACGACTGGGACTGGGCGGGCGCGGACGCGTCCGCCCGGAGGGCGCTCGAGCTGGCGCCCGGAAGCGAGAGGGCACTCACCATGGCCACTCACAATGCGAATCTCCGCGGCCGGCATGAGGAAGCGGAGTCGTTCGCTCGCCGTGCCCTCGAGAAGGATCCGCTGAGCTCGCGCGCGCACATGGGGCTGGGTCAGGTCCTTCGTCTCCAGGGACGCCACGAGGAGGCGATCGCCAGCATTCGCCGCGTGCTCGAGCTCGCCCCGGGGCGCGTCGTCGCTCACCTCTACATCTCGCTGATGCTCTCGGAGCTCGCCCGCTACGACGAGGCGCTCGCCGAGGCACAGCTCGAGCCGTACGAGTGGGCAAAGCTCTACGGCCTCGCGGTCATCCATCACCAGGCAGGGCACGAGGCGGAATCCGCCGAGGCGCTCGCCGAGCTGACGTCCAGGTACCCCACCGACGCCGCATTCCAGATCGCGACCGCTCACGCGGGACGTGACGAGCGCGACGAGGCGTTCGCGTGGCTGGACCGCTCGTTCGAGCGCAGGGATCCCGGGCTGCCGCAGGCGTACACGGAGCCGCTTCTCCGGAGGCTCCAGGGGGATCCCCGGTGGGATGCGTTCATGCGGCGGATGGGGTTCGTCGACTGACAGCCCTACGTCGAGTCGTCGATCTCCGCTTCGGGGCGAGTGGTGCCCCTCACCGGTGGTCCGGCCGGTCGTGAACCGCTACATTCCCGCTGTCCCGGATGCCGTGCCTGTCCCCGGGGAAGGACGT
This sequence comes from Candidatus Eiseniibacteriota bacterium, assembly GCA_965224245.1. Lineage (GTDB taxonomy): Bacteria > Eisenbacteria > RBG-16-71-46 > CAZAMP01 > CAZAMP01 > CBDCYW01. The sequence goes on from OZ245046.1 coordinate 1,782,964, forward strand.
CCCACGTGATCGGAAAGACCCTCGGCCACTACGAGATCACCGCGAAGATCGGCGAAGGCGGCATGGGCCAGGTGTACCGCGCCCGTGACGCCAAGCTCGGACGCGACGTCGCCCTGAAGATCCTGCCACCGGCCGCATCCGCCGATCCCGAGCGACGGCAGCGCTTCGAGCGCGAGGCCCAGGCGGTCGCCAGCCTCCAGCACCCTCACATCGTGACGATCCACTCCATCGAGGAGGCGGACGACGTCCACTTCCTGACCATGGAGCTCGTGCGGGGCAAGACGCTCGACGCGCTCATCCCCACCGATGGCCTGCCGCTCCAGCGGCTCTTCGAGATCGGCATTCCCCTGGCCGAGGCCGTGCACGCCGCTCACGAGCGGGGCGTCGTTCACCGCGATCTCAAGCCCGGCAACGTGATGATCGACGACGCCGGACGCCCGAAGGTCCTCGACTTCGGACTCGCGAAGCTGATCTCGGTGGCGCCCGACGAGGCCGAGACGATGGCCGCCGGCGACGCCACCGGTGAGGGACTCGTTCTGGGGACCGTGGCGTACATGTCGCCCGAGCAGGCCCAGGGCAAGGAGCTCGACTCCCGATCCGACATCTTCTCGCTGGGCGTCATGCTCTACGAGGCGGCGACGGGCAAGCAACCCTTCAGCGGCGACACGCCGATCTCGACCCTGTCGGCGATCCTGCGGGACACCCCGTCCGCCGTCACGTCGCTGAAGCCCGTGCCCCGCCATCTCGGGCGGATCATCCATCGCTGTCTTGAGAAGCACCCCGACAAGCGCTTCCAGACCGCGCGCGACGTGGCGAACGAGCTGGAGGGGCTCCAGCGGGAGGTGAGCTCGGGGGAGCTGGACTCGATCTCGACCGGAGCCGCCCACCTCGCCGCCGCACACGCTGCGCGACCGGCCCGATCGGTGTGGCCCTGGCTCACCGGCGTGGCGGTGATCATCGCGGCCGTCGTCGCCGGGGTTCTCCTGTCGAGGCGTCCCACGGACAGCAGCACACCACTGGTGACGCGGCGCCTGACGAGCCACGCCGCTGCGGAGGGCGCCGGGAGCTGGTCTCCGGACGGCAGCTTCTTCGCGTTCGACGGCGGCGCGAACGGCCCACTCGACGTCTTCGTCTCCGCGACGGTCGGTGGAGATCCCATCTGTCTCGTCCAGAGCCCCGCGGACGACTTCTCTCCCCGCTGGTCGCCCGACAACCGCTGGATTGCCTTCGTGTCCGGTCGAGACGGAACGACGGGCCTCTACCTCGTGGCGCCGCTCGGGGGTCCGGTCCGGAGGCTCGTGGAGACCGATCTCGAGGTGCTCGGAGAGGAGATCATGTACGCCCTCGGGGTCCAGCCCTGGTCGCCCGATGGGCGCCGGCTCGTCTTCGCCCGGAGGCGGGACGACCAGGTGGCCCTGTGGATCGTCGACATCGACACGGGCTCCGAGACGCGTCTCACGAACCCGAGCCCCGGACAGATCGACGCGCAGCCCTCCTGGTCGTTCGACGGCCGGTGGATCGCGTTCCTGCGCCAGGACGCCGGGGAGATGACGATCGCGATCGTGCCGGCGGGCGGGGGCGACGTGCGAACCGTGCATTCGGCAGGCTGGCTTCAGCTGCCGGCCTGGTCACCCGATGGAGACGAGGTGCTCTACGTGTCGGACGTCGGCGGCATCCAGAACCTCTGGACCGTGGCCGTCTCGAACGGCGCGACCCGACGGATCACGTCGAGCTCGATCCACATCTCCGGAGCCGCCGTGGGTCGTGACGGTCGCATTCTCTACCACGACTTCAGTCACCAGACCGATCTCTACCTGCAACGCCTCGACGGCTCGGACGCTCGCCGCCTCACCTTTCACACCGAGACGAACTTCGGAGCCCGCATCTCGCCCGGCGGGGATCGTATCGTCTACCAGTCCAATCGAGCCGGGAACGACGATCTCTGGTTGCTCGATCTCGACTCGGGAGCCGAGCGCCGGCTCGCGGATCACCCCGAGGGCGATCTGGAAGCCGACTGGTCTCCGGACGGCGATCGCATCGTGTTCGTCTCGCAGCGCACCGGAACGCCGCAGCTCTGGACCGCGAGCCCCGAGGGTGGGCCGCCCGTCCGGATCACCGACCAGGACGGCGTCGTGGGACCTCCTCGATGGGCGCCCGACGGGTCCGCAATCGGATTCCTCGCCGCCACCGACGAGGGACAGGCACTCTGGGTGATGGATGGTGACGGCGGCAACCCGCGACCGGTGTTGCCACACGTCTACGAGTTCGACTGGTACCGGGACTCTCGGCATGTCATCTACACGCCCTCGGCCACGCCCACAGAGATGCGTGCGCGCGACCTCGAGACCGGTGAAGACGTCCTCCTCCTCGACGAGCCGCACATCGAGGCGGCGACCGCCCCGGACGGATCCGCGCTCACCTACTGCACCGCGATCAGCCACTACAACATGTATCTGCAGCTCGCACGACTGGAGGCCACGGAGACGGGACTACCGCGGGTCGCGGAGACCGAGACCGTCGCCGATGGCGGCGGCCTGTGGCACGTACACAATGGAGGCTTCTCGCCGGACGGTACGAGCGTCGTCTATACGCGCGACACCGACACGGGGGACGTGTACGTGCTGGAAGGCGTCTTCTGACATCGGAGACGGCGCTGGTCCCATCGTCGACGATGACGTCCAGCTCACCCATGTCCCGCGGGAACCACGTCGGGGTTCCCCGCGGGTGGGCGCTACGCGCTCTTCCGCTCCTTGACCACGAAGTCCACCTCGCAATCGAGCGCGTGGAGCAGCGTCAACATCTGGCGAACGGACTTGCGGGTGTTCGTCGTGTCCAGGAGCCGGTAGAACTGCGAGGCGGACGTTCCAAGGCGTCGAATCAGCTCGCGCGTGGCCACCGGGCTCGCCTCCACTCGTCGGGTCGCCTCGACCGTCAATCGGTACAGCAACGCGTCCGTCCTGTAGGTGGGGTCTTCCGCGTACTCGAGAACGGCGTCCAGATGGATCGTGCCCTCGTCCCCGGACTCCAGGCGATAGGTGAACGCTTCCCGAGCCAGCTCCGGGTCGACGTACAGCTCGGTGATGCGATTGTCCGGTGCCGGAGAGAGCCGAGCCTTCGCGAACGGAAACACGAAGGTGCCTCGGCGCGTCGTGACCTGGAACACCTTGCGCCGGTTGTTCGCTTCCACACGCTGGATCTTCACAGGAGTCCCTCCTGCTCGAACTCGTGGATGTATCTCAACACGCGTTTCGTGGCTTTGCCTTTCATGGGCAGTTCGTTCTCGAGGTCCCACTTCACGATGAGCCCTCCGTCGCGGTACACATGAACGTGTCGAGGCTCATGGTCACCGACCCACGTCAGGAACACGAACCCACCTCGTCGGATCTTCCTTATCCGATCGGAGCCTCGTCGGTCGTGAGACTCCAGGGCGATGAGTGGAATGTTACCTTCAGTGGTAACAGTTATCAAGAGGCGGCGGACGCCCGGGCAACGCTCTCTCCTCCGATCCGAGTCATGACTGATGCCCGATCAGGATGCCAGCGGCAGAATCAGGCATGACTTCGGCAGCTCCGTCCTCGGCACGCCGATCCCGTTCGAGTGCGAGACGCACGCGACCCGGGACGAACCACTCCTGGGCATCCGGATCGACGTCGATCTCGGCACGCTCCACGAGCTCATCGCGGGGATCCGGACCGAAGCTGCACCTGGACGGCGGCGCCAGTCCCCCACACGGTGTGGAGCCGTCGACGTGATGCTCACCGCCGCCGATCTCGCGGAGATCCAGGACGCGCTCGCGGCGATCGAGATCCAGGTCCATCGCTACTCGGTGGGGACGCAGCGGATGATCGATCGGTGATCCGTCACCGTCGCGTCGCCGCTGCCGCCGACATCGCCGGAATCGAAACCGTACCCGGGTGCACCTTCGGCGATCGCCACCGGCCCTAGATCGGAAGTCCGACCAGCTCCCGGCTCGCCTCGCAGAGCCGTTGCGCCAGCCGCGCATCGTGTGCCCGCGGGTTGGGCGACACCATCGGCCACCCGCCTCGTCGGTCCTTCCGGTCGGGATAGAGGATGCTGTTCTGGCTGTAGTACGCCCCGGCGTGTTTCGGAACGTCCTCGTCGAGGAGGCAGTGGAGCGTGGTCTGCGCGCCCTCCTCGTAGGACAGCATGCCCACGAACCGGCTGAGCGGCCTCAGGAGGACGTTTTGCACCCACGCCGGCATCGTGTTCTTGACGAGGTTGCTCCGGATCCAGCCCGGATGGACCGACACCGGGGTGACGCCGGTGCCGTCGAGGCGCCGGGCCAGATCGAGCGCGTACAGCACGATGGCCAGCTTGGACTGCGCGTACGCCGCCATCCCGTCGTACGGGCGCCTCTCGAAGTTCAGATCGTCCAGATGGATCTCGCCCGCGCGTCCCCGGATCGCCACGTGCGCGACGCTCGACACGCAGACGATGCGAGACGGCGCGCTCGCCTTCAGCACGTCGAGGAGCAGCTCGGTGAGGAGGAAGTGACCGAGGTGGTTCGTCCCGAGCTGGGTCTCGAACCCGTCGACGGTCGTTCCCTTCGGTGTGTTCATGACGCCCGCGTTGCTCACGAGGCCGTCCAGACGCGCGTGCCTCTGCCGGAACGCCGCGACGAAGCGCCGCACCGACTCGAGACGGCCCAGGTCCAGCTCGATGACCTCCGCGGAGCCGCGAAGGCCGGAGAGCCCCGCCACCGCCTCCTCACCGGCGGCTACCCGGCGGCAGGCCGCAACGACGTGAGCCCCCTGGCGCACGAGCTGGGCCATCGTGGCCAGTCCCGCGCCCGAGTTGGCCCCGGTGACCACGTAGACCCGGCCCCCGAGATCCGTCGCGAGCAACCGTGGATCACACCTCAGCGTCTTCAGCATCGCCACCCCGTTCGTTTCGGACTGCGCGAGCGGACTTGCCGCCGGCATGCGTGGCGAACGGGTGATCGCAACGACACGTACGTCACGGACCCACGCGCTGCGGATCCACGGGAGCACCTGCAGCCAGAGACTCGTGATCCCGCCACCTGGCTGCCTCCGCCCGCTTGCCCCAGCCCTCGTAGAGATCCACCATCCAGCTCGCGATGTCGCGGACGTTCGAGGACGCGGGGCCGCACCACTGCATCGCGCGGTCGTGAGCTCGGAGCAGCACGGCCTCCGCTTCCTCGCGACGACCGACGAGGCTGAGGCAGTGTCCGTACTCGCCCTCGCGGCGGGCGAGCGCGCCGGGTTCGCGCTCGTTCGTGCCGTGCAACCAGCTCCGATAGAGGCCGAAGCGGAGCGCCGGCAGTGCGCCCTCGGCGTCACCCACCGCGAGGAGGACACGACCCTTCAGATGTGCGCACGCACCCGCGAACTGGGTACACCGAACCTGGTGAAGCCGCTCCGCGGCCTCGTCGACCCGGCCGAGATCCAGCAGCCTGAACGCCAGGCCCGTCTTGAACGCCAGCGACTCCCTGGATCGCTCCCCGTCGACCGTCCACCCCATGCCGGGCGTCCATTCGATCGGCTCTCTGACGTAGAGGCTTCGGTAGAGAACGAGGGCCTCGTCCAGGAGCGACTCGGACTCCTCCCGATGCCCGGTCGCGGCCCGCGAACGAGCCAGCGCGATGACGCTCTCCAGGAGGGCCTTCTCGTCACCGAGCCGACGCGCCTCATCCACCGAGCGTCGGAGAGCGATCTCGGCCCATTCATGGAGGCCCCTCGCGGCCAATGCGTCTCCGGCGTCGCGGAGCGCCGTCACTGCGCCCTCCGTCCCCCGCCCGTGACGCGTCACGGTTCCATCCACGATCCGCCGCAGCGTCTCCTCGGCCTCGGCTTCTCGGCCGAGCCGCGTGGCGCAGCGGACGAGCTCCGGGAAGAGACTCACCACGCCTTCGTCTCTCCGCGCACCCTCGGCTCCCTCACAGAGCCGAAGCGCTCGAGACGCCACGTCGAAGGCTCCTTCGGGATCTCCGGACTGATCGAGCGCCCTCGCCCGGGTATCCATGTAGGTGGCGAGCTCGACGGGGTCCCCGCCCTCACCGGCTTCGACGGCCCGGGTGGCCCAGGCCAGTCCCTCTTCGGGGTCGCGTAGCGCCGGCGACTCGCACGTGAGGAGCTTCCATGCGTACTCGTTCCACTCCCTCGCGCCCGCGCCGTCGGCGAGCGCCCGTGTGCGAAGCTCCACGAGCCGGGCTCGTTCGATCCCCCTCACCTCGTCCCACCGCCCGGCGATCGCGAGCGTGCTCTGGTACCGGCGGAACGTCAGGCCACGGATGAAGTCCGTTCTCCCCTGGGTCAAACCACTCTCGACCGTGTCCGTGGCGGCGCGCCAGTACTCGTACACGACGCGCGCGACGCGGAGCGCCTCGTCCAGCTTCCCGCGCCGGACGAGCAGCTGGGCGTAATCGTCCGAGCCGACCCAGTTGGCTCCCGCCAGCCCCTCTTGCCTGAGTTCCTCGAAGTACTCGAGCATGACACTCTCTTTCTCGTCGAGCTCGTGATCCTCGTCCAGGGATCGGACGAAGGCGAACCCCATGAGCCCCGGATCGTCGTCCGGATCGTCGGAGCTCCTCGCCCGCTCGATCACGGGCCGCGCGATGGCCTGCGCCTCGGCAAAGCGGTGCATGAACGTGAGGCCCAGGGCGTAGTACGTCTCGCAAGCGCGGGTCATCGGATCGTCGGGGCCGTAGGTCTCTCTCGCCGCCTCGAGCGCCTCCGAGGCGAGCTCGATGGCGGCGGGACCGTTCCCGGACCAGCAATGGCGCGTCGTCCAGGCGAGGAGGGTCTTGATCGTGTCGCGATGCTTCGGTCCGAGCACCCGGCGCTGCCGTTCGAGAGTGACCTCGTAGATCGAGTCCACAGCGGTGAAGTTCCCCTGCGCGATGCGGGCGGATGCATGGAAGCTCGCGGCATAGAGCGTGAGCGGATCGTCTTCGCCGAGGTATCGCTCGAGATTCTCCACGATGCCGGCGGCCATCTCGGCGGCCGCGTTGCGGTGATCGAGATCCAACAGGGTCCCCGCCACGAGGAGACGCGACCGAAGGACCTCGCGATCTGCGTCTCCGAGAGCGTCCCGACGGATCTCCAGCACCTTCTCGAACTGCTCCAGGGCATCCTCTCGGGCATCGAGCCCGAGCAACGACTTCCCGATCGTCTCGCGGGCCTGGGCTTCGAGCAGCGGCTTCTCCGCGAAGGACGTCTCGATCCGGTCCGTCGCCTCGCGAAGCATCTCGGCCACCGAGACGTCCTTTCGGCCACCGGTCTCGTCGTCGCTTCCGAGGGTCGGCGTGAACAGCCACGACTCCTCGGGGCTCGGGTTGAGCGACTCGAGCATCTCGGTGAAGAACGCGTTGATGGCCGCGGCCGCCGCGCGCTCCCGTCGCGCCTGGAGGAGACCCAGCGTGGCCACGCCGATCCCCACCACGAGCGCCACCACGACGGCGCTGGAGATGAGGACGCCCGTGCGATTGCGCCGGGCGAACTTCCGGATCCGGTAGGACGTGCTGGGCGGGCTCGCCAGGACCGGCTCGTCGTGAAGGTAGCGCTCGACGTCCAGCCGGAGCGAGTTGGCGGTGTCGTAGCGCCGGGTTCGGTCCTTCTCGATCGCCCGCATGACGATCCAGTCGAGATCGCCCGACAGGGCCCGCCGGAGCGCCCCCACGTCCGTGCTGCGGCTCCTGGCGGTCGCCGTCGCCGCCTGCCCCAGCGTGCTGACGCGGGTGGACGGTCTCTCGGGCTCCTCCTCCCGGATCACGCGGTGGATCTCCGAGTAGGCCAGGTTCCGGAGGCGCCGGGCGTCGAAGGGTGTCGTCCCGGTCAGGAGCTCGTAGAGGAGAACGCCGAGCGCGTAGATGTCGGTCCGGGTGTCGACGTCGAGACCGGACATCTCGGCCTGCTCGGGGCTCATGTACTGCGGCGTGCCCACGAACTGATGGTACTCGGTGAAGAGCGTCTTCTCGGTCAGCTGCTGGTTCGTCGCCTTGGCGATGCCGAAGTCGATCACCTTCGGCACCGGCGTCCCGTCGTGGAGGGTCACCATCACGTTGGACGGCTTGATGTCCCGGTGGATGATCCCCTTCTGGTGCGCGTGCTGGACCGCGCTGCACACCGACTGGAACAGCTCGAGACGCTCGCGCGTGGTCAGGTGGTTCTGGTCGCAGTACTCGGTGATGGGGATTCCGCGGACGAGCTCCATGACGAAGTACGGGCGCCCGGTCTCGGTGGCGCCGGCGTCGAGCACGCGGGCGATGTTCGGGTGATCCATCAGCGCGAGCGCCTGGCGCTCGGCCTCGAAGCGCGCGATGACCTGGCGGGTGTCCATGCCGAGCTTGATGATCTTCAGCGCGACCTTGCGCCGGACCGGCTTCTCTTGCTCGGCCATGTAGACCGATCCGAAGCCCCCCTCGCCGATCTGCTGCAGGAGCTTGTAGCGTCCGATGGTGATTCCCGGTCCCTCGGCGGGGGCCCCGCCGGGGAGCAGCGGCTCGGTGGGGGCCGCCAGGACGTCGCCGCCGGCGTCGCCGGCGGCCAGCAACGTCTCGACCTCGGCGCGAAGCTCCGCGTCTCCCTCGCAGGCCCGGTCGAGGAACGCCTCTCTCTCCGAGGCGGGGAGCTCGAACGCGTCCTGGAAGACTCGCTTGACCCGGCTCCAGTTCTCGGTGCTCATCGTCCCTCCGCGTCGTCCGGCGCCAGCTCGCGCAGCAGCCACGCTCTGGCGAGCGCCCAGTCCCGGCGCACGGTCCGGCTCGTGACTCCCAGGGCCGCCGCCGCCTCGGCCTCGGAGAGTCCGACGTAGAATCGGAGCCGGACCACGTCCGCCGCTCGTCGGTCTCGCTCCTCAAGGCGCCGGACCGCGTCGTCGAGGGACACGATTTCTTCGACGTCTGCCCGCTCGGCCAGATCGACCACGTCGAGCGGGACCCGTTTCCGGTCTCCGCCGCGCTTGATCCGCCCCCGCTTGCGCGCGTGCTCGATGAGAATCCGGCGCATGGCCTCGGCGGCGGCCACGTAGAAGTGCGCCCGGCTCTGCCAGCTCAGCTCCTGGTTACCGACGAGCCGCAGGTAGGCCTCGTGGACGAGCGCGGTCGGCTGGAGGGTGTGATCGGGTCGCTCGGCCGCCATCTCCTTCTGCGCCCGGGCCCTCAGCTGGTCGTAGACGAGGGGCAGGAGCTCCTCGACGGCCGCGCCGTCTCCTCGGCTCGCCCGGCCGAGCAGGTGCGTGACCTGGCTGGCGGAATCCGTCATCTTGCCCCTCGGGAGTGGACCCGACGCTCGAACGACATTTGAGAGATGAGGGGTAATCTACCATCGGTCAAGGGTTTCCACCACCGGTCTCCGCTCCGGGTCGGGCGACTACTCGGCGGGAGCGTCGTCCGAGACCCTCTCCTGCCGTCCCGGGTGCGCGTAGAGCAGCGCACGGACGATGTCGCGGTGCGCCACGATTCCGACGATCTTCTCGCCGTCGAAGATCGGCAGGCGTCGCACGCGGGTGCGCTCCATGAGCTGCGCGCAGTGCTCGACCCGGAAGTCGGGACCGGCGAGCACGAGCGGCTTCGTGGTGATCTCGGCCACGCGGACCTTCCGGGGATCGCGGCCGGTCTCCACCACCTTGTTCACGATGTCGCTGAGGGTCACGATGCCCCACGTGTCGCTCGCGTCCCGCCGCTCCACCAGCACGCTCGACATCTCGTGCGTCCGCATGAGCTCGGTCGCCTCGAGCACCGTGAGATCGCCCCGCACCCACACGAGCTCGCGGGTCATGATGTCCTGCGCCGTCATCGCACGTCTCGCTTTCTCGCCTCGAGGATCTCGAGAGCACGTCTCGAGCTCTCCTCCGCGGCGCGCAAGAGATCCTGGGCGTATCGGAAGTTGTGAATGGCCGCGGACGCGTCCGCGGTCACGAACGAGTAGTTCGACAGGGCCTCCTCGTACAGTCGCTCGGCCGTGGTGTCGGCGGCGGCGCCCCCGCTCCGGAGACGCGCCTCGACGCGATCGATCTGAGTCCGGACGCGGCGGTCGAGCTCCTCGATCGCCGACACGAAGGCGCGCGTCTCCTCGTCCATGTCGGTCTCGTGGCACCTGATGCACGAGCGCTCGGCGGACGGCCCGGGGGTCGGGGGTGCGTCGTCGGGCTTCCGGCCGGCGACGTCGACCCCGTGACACGCCGTGCACTTCACCTGGAAGTACTGCATGAGCGCCGGGCGTCCCCGCACACCCGCACCGGCCTCGCCTGCATAGAGCCGCTTCTGCGGCTCGTGACTGTCCACGTGGCACGCCTCGCAGTCCGTGACCGGATCCTCCTCGCGGGAGCCCGGATGCTCGATCTCGGAGTGACAGTCGAAGCAGTCGACGAGCTCCTCCCGGACGTGCACGTGATGCATCTCGGGCGTCGCGAGCCACTCGACGTCGAGGTGGCACGCGTTGCAGCGCGACGGCTCGACCTCGATGCGTCCCCGCGAGGCGTCGCCGTGGCACGAGTGGCACTCCGCGTCCGTGCGATACGGCGTGTGATCCAGGCGAACCACGGCCGCGCCGGCTCGTGCGTCGAAGTCGTGGCATCCGCGGCACGGCGTCACCCGCTCGCTCACCGACGCGAAGTGGCAGAGGTTGCACGTGGCGGCCTCGACGGAGAAGTGGACCTTCTGGCCCCGGTGATTGTGACAGCTCGTGCACGTGGGCATGCCGATCGGCGCGAGCTCGGCGAGATGCGCCGCGTGCGAGAACGCCACGTCCGGGGCCCCGTCGACCTCGAAGCGCGGCGCGCGCGCCTGGGAGGTGTGACATCCCGATCGGAGGCACGAGGAATCGGGCACCTTGGCCACCGGCTTCGGATCGTAGGTCTTCGTGGCGTACCGGACGACCATCGCGACGCCCGTGATCTTTCCCCTCACCGCCCCCCGCAGCCCGTAGCTCCAGTGACAGGTCGTACACCGGATTTCCCGGTGCGCCGAGGTCGTCCAGGTGGCGTGATAGGGCTGCATGTTGTGGCACGACGGGCAGAGGGACGGCGTCTCGGACACCGTGGCGGTGCCCAGCACGAGCGCCACGAAGACCCCCGCGGACACGAGCGCGGCGCGCAGCACGTACGCGCGGTGAGACCAGATGCCGCGCAGAAAGAGCGATCGATTCGCCCGGCGCAGGCGCCGGCTGAGGAGTCGGGACATGCTCTCGAACACGACCGCTCCCAGGTGCTCGCGCCGGAGGGCCAGCTGGGTGAAGCGCTCACCGTCGATGACGATCACCGTCGACGGCCGCGCGGTGCGGACGGTCGCCGAGCGCGTTCCCCCGAAGAGCTCGACCTCACCGACGATCTCACCCTCGCGGATGCGCGCGATCCGGCCGGCGCGCTTGGTGGAGACGACGAGCTCACCGGATTCGAGGAGGAACAGGCTGCGGTCCTCCTCGCCTTCCCGGATCAAAACCGTGTCCTTCGGGCAGCGCCGGAGTGACGCCAGGTTCAGGAGCGCGGCGAGGTCGTCGGCGGCGAGCCGGGAGAAGAACGGCACCCGCCTGAGAAGCGTGAAGAGCGAGAGAACGTCGTGGTAGCTGAGGATGCCCGCGGGGCGGGAGCCTTCCAGAACGAGGAGATGACGGACCCCGAAGCGCCGCATCAGCCGGCTGGCGTGACCGACGTTCAGCGAGGGGTCCACGAGGAGAAAGGCGGGTCGCATGACCGAGTCGATGCGAACCTCCGACGGGTCCAGCCCGCGCGCGGCCACCTTGGACACGATGTCGCGGTGGGTGACGATGCCCCAGGGCACGTCCTCGCGGGACGGTCGGACGATGACGCTCGAGATCCTCCGCTCGGCGAGGAGCCGGACCGCCTCGAAGAGACGCGCGTCGCCCGGCAGCACCGCCACGTCCCGGGTCATGAGGTCCAGGACCCTCATGACGTCGTGCCGGAGGACCTCATGGCGACTCGCCCGGATGCTGGAGGTGCGCGAGGAGGTCCCGCAGATCGTCGCCCGTCAGCTCCGGCCAGGGATGGCCCTCGCTGAGGACGGCCTCCTTCATCACCGGCGCGTGGTTCCACATGGCCGAGACGAGGGCCGCCGGCGAGCCGATCACCTCGGCGGCGGTCAGCTCCGGTCCGGGATGCGGAACCTCTCCACCGCCGGAGTGACACTCCGCGCACGAGCGCTCGGAGAACGTCTCCGCGCCTCGACCGGCGTTTCCGGGGGCGTCGGTGAAGGGGCCGAAGTAGAGGTACGAGATGAGATCGGCCAGCTCCTGGGTCGTGAAGTGCGGCCAGGGGATGTTGCGCTCCGCGAACGCATCACGCATGACCTCGGCATGGTTCCACATCGTCCCGGCGATCGCCTCCGCCGAGCGGGGCAGCTCCCGGTCCAGGAGGTCCGGACCGAGCCCCGCATCGCCGGAGTCGGTGCGATGGCAGGTCGCGCATCCCTTCTCCTCGAACCGCCGGCGGCCGAGCTCCGGGTTTCCGGGGGCCAGGAGCGGGGTCCCGCCCGGGACCGCGGTGCCGATTCCCCGGATGTAGGCGCTGAGGTTCGCGAGGTCACCCGGCTCGAACGTGGGCGGGCGAACGCCGTGCTCGCGCATGGACTCGAACATCGCGGGGCCGTGGTTCCAGATCGCACGTGCGACGTGGAGGGGCGAGGCGAATCCGGTCAGCGCGCCGAGATCGGGTCCGATCGCGTCCCCTCGGTCCCCCACGCGGTGGCAACTCACGCATCCCCGCGCGCGAAAGACCTCACGACCGGCGTCCGTGGTGCCCGGGTCTCCGAGGTAGTCGATGTAGAAGAGAAACGCGACGAGGCGCAGCGTCTCGTCGGGAGTCAGCGTGGGCCACGCGAGCTCCATCTCCTCGAACGCGACGCTCATGCCGGGAACGTGGTTCCAGAGCGCGGCGCCGAGGTCCAGGAAGCTCCCGGAGAAGTGACCCCCGCCCAGCGCGGGCCCGATGTCGGGACCGCTTCCCGCGATCCCGTGACACCGGTTGCACCCCTTCTCCTCGAAGAGGAATCGCCCATCGATGGGGTTCTCGGGAAGGGACATCGTGTCGCTCGCGATCGCCGGGGTCACGAGGACGAGCGCGAGGACCGGGACGAGCAGCGTGCGCGCCTTCGGGAGGATCGCGCCGGCTGCTCCCGGCGTCGGGCGCCCCGTGTCGGGCGCGTTCCACGCGATGCTCACCGCTCCTCCTCCCGGCCGTCCTCCTCGGGCGGCCGGCGTCCCCGGCGCAGCCCCACGAACACGTACGTCAGGACGCTCGCGCCGGTCAGGTACACGGGAATCGCCACGATCGAGATGCCGATCGATGCGGACGGAACGTCGTGGAGCTGGCGCGAGAGGCGGATGAGGTGAAGGATCCAGGCGCTGATTCCGAGCACGAAGACCCAGATCATGGCCATGGAGATCACCTGCAGGACGAAGAGCGTACGCTCTTGCTTCGTGCCGCGCATCGTCACCTCCCCCCCGTCGCCGGCTCGCGTCGGCCCGTGGCATCGGCCGTCAGCTCCGGCAGGTAGCTGCGCACGCGCGCGGTCGTCTCGGCGACCGACTTCTCCCGGCCCTCCCGGCTCTCCCAGATGGAGATCAGGGGAAAGAACCGGCCGAAGACGACGAACCCGATGGCCAGCGACGCCAGCCCTCCGACGAACATCCCCCACTCGACGAGGCTGGGGACGTAGAACCCGCTGGGATACGGAAGCCTCGGGTTGGCCAGGGACGGCACCACGATGTTGAGCCGCTCGAGCCACATCCCGATCATCACCGCGATCGAGGCCACGAAGATCCCCGGGATGCGACGCGTTCGACGAAAGCTCAGGATGAGAACGGGGATGACGAAGTTGCACGCCACCATCCCCCAGAAGAACGGCGCGTAGGTGCCCTCGAACTTGTAGAGGAAGACGCGCATCTCCGTCGGCTCGTGGCCGAAGAAGGCCGTGAGGTACTCCGAGAACGTGAAGTAGAACCAGAGCAGCGACATGATCAGCAGCAGCTTCGAGAGATGGCTGAAGTGAATGGTCTTGAGGTAGCGCTCGAGATGGAAGATGCGTCGGAGCACGATCATCATCACCAGGAGCGCCGCGATGCCGGAGAAGATGGCCCCCACGACGAAGTACGGGCCGAAGATCGTGGAGTGCCAGCCCGGCTGCAGCGTCATCGCGAAGATGTACGAGATGACGGTGTGGACCGAGACGGCGATCGGGATCACGAGCACCATGAGGATGCTCATCGCGCGCTCCAGGACCGCTTCCTGACGCGCGGTACCCTGCCAGCCCCAGGACAGAAACGCGTAGAGCCAGCGCGGGCTGACGTTACGATCCCGGAGCAGCGCGATGTCCGGAATCATCGGGATGTACAGATACACGGTCGAGGCCATGAAGTACGCGGAGATCGAGGACACGTCCCAGAGAAGGGGTGATTGAAGCCTTCCCGCGCTGAAGATGTTGAGCATGCGATCGGGTCGGCCCAGGTCGAGCACCGGGTGGACGGCGCCGATCGCCAGCACGACGACCGTGATGACCTCCGCCATCCGCGTGATGGGCCGTCGCCACTCCGCCTGCGAGAGCCGCAGGACGGCCGAGATCAGCGTCCCGGCGTGACTGATGCCGATGAAGAACACGAAGTTGACGATGTAGAAGCCCCACCCTACCGGCTGGTTCAGCCCGGTGACCCCGAGCCCTCGGAGAATCTGCCGGCTGAACAGAACCCAGCAGCCGAGGATGAGCAGCGCGAGCAGCGTGAACGTCACGCGGAAGCGCGCGCCCGCGTGCTCGACCGAGCGCAGGAGATCCACGTCCTCGCACGCGCCCGGCTCGTCGTCCCGTCTGTCCGCGACCGCGTCCGTCATCGTTCGCCTCTCTCCCTCGTTCACGCCGTCACTCGGTCTCCGAGAGATAGATCACCTTGGGCCGGGTTCCGAGGTCCGCGTGCAGGCGGAACGCCCGGGAGCTCCGGGCCAGGTCGCTCACCCGGCTGGCCGGATCGTCGAGGTCCCCGAACTCGATCGCCCGGGCCGGGCAGCTCTCCGCACAGGCGGGGACCACGTCGCCGTCCCGTAGCTCGCGCTCCTCGACACGCGCCTGCTCCTTCGCCTGGTTGATCCGGTGGTGACAGAACGTGCACTTCTCCACGACGCCCTTGTAGCGACGCGACACGTCGGGGTTCGCCTTCCGAGCGAGATCACCGGGCCACTCGGGCTCGTACCAGTTGAAGACCTTGGCGTTGTACGGACACGCGGCCATGCAGTACCGGCAGCCGATGCACCGGGCGTAGATCTGCCCGACGATCCCCTCGTCACCGAGATACGTCGCGTGCACCGGACACACCCGCACACAGGGCGGGTCGTCGCACTGGAAGCACGGCTGCGGCATGTACGTGACCTTGGTCTCCGCATGGCTTTCCGAGACCTCGCTGATGACCCGCATCCAGTGGAAAGCACGGCTCCTCTCCACCGCCTCCTCCTTTCCGGAAGCGGCCAGGTTGTTCTCTTGATGGCAGGCGGCCATGCAGGCCCCGCATCCCGTGCAGCGGTCGAGATCGATGACCATGCCCCATCGTGCCATCAGGTGTGCCCTCCCTCGTGCGGAGGCGGCCCGCCATGCCGGCGGCGCCGCGTCACGTGAAGCGTCACCGGGGTGGGGCCGGCCGCGAGCGTGCCGTCCAGCGCGTCGGGGGCCGTGGAGACGATCTCCAGCGGGTTGCTCCCCGCACCGCCCACGCGTTCGTTCAGCGTGTCATGACCCAGCCCGATCGGAACGTGGGCGACCCCGGGCATCCCACCCCGCTGCACGCGCACCTCCGCCTCGATCGTGCCCCGATCGGAGCGAATGGCCACGCGGTCGCCGTGCTCGACGCCCAGCTCGTGCGCCGTGGACGGCGCGAGCTCGACCCAGGTGGTCCAGCCCGAGAAGACGGTGTGCCCGAACATCTCGAGCAGCATCGGCGAGACGACCCCCAGATCTCCTCGCGACGTGATCGGTCGGAAGCAGACCATCGTCAGCTCCGCCGCCTCGTCCGGCTCCGTGGGCTCGTGATGGGGCAGGCAGCTCTCGTCGCTCCCGGTCTCGACGCCGCTCGCGCGCTCGTGCTCGAGCAGACGCTGGGAGAAGAACTCGAAGCGACCGGATGCGGTGGCGAACACCCGGCTCCAGTCCGCCTCGGCCCGCACCGGCGACCACCAGCCCGCATCGCGCACCATGTCCTCCCAGAGCTCGTCGACGCTCGTGTGGGTCATGAATCGCCACCCGCGCTCCTCCAGGAAGTGGACCCACGACTCCTCGAACGATCCGCGCGCGATCGCCCCCTGCCCCGACGTCACGAGCCCGGAGAGCCGGTGCTCCAGGTAGGTGTCGTATCGCTCCCAGGGGAGATGCGAGGCGACCGGCTCACCCAGGCGGGCCGCCAGGCTCAGCAACGTGTCGCCCGCGGTCCGGGTGTCGAACAGCGGCTCCACCACGGGATGACCGAGACCGACGCTGTTGAACCCCACCGTCGGAGGCGTGGTGCTCTCGCGCCACGACTCCAGGAACATGGGTGTGGGCAGGATCAGCTGGGCGAGCGAGGAGGTCTCGTCCAGCACGGAGGTCATCGCGACCACCAGAGGAATCCGGCTCAGTGCCTCGCGCAGCCGATCCCCGGCCGGGCTCGAATGCACCGGGTTGGCGCCGACGATGAGCAGAACGTCCAGCGGATGCGAGCCCGAGAGCACGCCGTCGGCCAGCGCCTCCACGGGGTCCGCTCCGAACCGGTGCGACCCGGGGCGCGGCGCGAAGAGCGACGAGGAGCGATCCAGCGATGGATCCGCGACGGGATCCAGCGGAAGGAACGGGACCCGTGCCGGCAACAGCACCCCCCCCGGTCGCTGAAAGGCCCCCATGAGCGCGTTGAGAGCGTGTACGCAGACCGCGGTCGCGGTCGCGTTGGAGCCCGCGAGCGCCTCGCCGCCGCTCAGCGCGAGCGGCGCCGATCCGCGCGCGAAGCGACGCGCGAGATGGATGATGGCGGCCGCCTCGCAGCCGCAAATCGCGGCCACGCGATCGGGGTAGTAGCGCTCCAGGAGGAGGCGACGAAACCCCATGTGGGGGCGACCCTGATCGTCCGTCCAGTCCTCGAATCCGAAGGTGTGCTCGGCGACGAAGCGGCGATCGTGCCGGCCCTCGCGGACGATCACGTGGGCGATGCCCAGGGCCAGGGCGCCGTGCGTGCCGGGTCGGACCGGGAGGTACTGCCTCGCCTTCGCCGCCGAGGGGGAGAGTCGCGTGCCCACGTGAAGCAGCGTGCAGCGCTCTCCGGATGCCCGCGAGCCCACCAGCGCCGAGATCGCGTGCACCGGTGCCGGACCGTCCTCGTACAGGTCGAGCCCGAACGAGAGCACGACGTCCGCACGTGCCAGGTCGAAGGCCGGAATCTCGTCCAGGCCCTGCGTGAGCCGGAAGGGCAGCGCGCGATCGACCGAGGGGCGCGAGACGTTCGGCGACCCGATCGACTCGCCGAAGCGAACGGCCAGCTCGTGGAAGAGCGATCCCGTCTCGCCCGAGAGGATGGCCATGCGTGATCCGTCTCCCGCGGTCCTGAGCGCGTCCAGGCGCGAGGCGATCCGGTCCAGCGCCTCTTCCCACGTCGTGGGCCGCCGCTCGCCGCTCGCCTCGAGGACGAGCGGTCCCCGGATGCGCTCGGGCGCGTAGAGAAGCTCCAGCGCGGAGCACCCGACCGGACACAGCCCGCCCCGGTTCAGGGGATGATCCGGACTGCCCTTGACCCCCACCGGCAGTCCGTCCACCAGACGCACTCGCAGCCCGCAGCCGCTCTCGCAGAGGCCGCAGATCGTGCTGGCGCCGCTCTCGATGCCGGGTCCGCGGAGGGCGAGCTCGACGAGATGCTCCGGCACCGACCACTCCCGATCGCAGCCGAGCAGCGTGGCGCCACTCGAGACGCCCAGGAGGCGGAGGAAGTCGCGCCGCGGCAAGCGCCTCACGTCGTTCCCCTCGATCGCGGTCCACGCTCTCTCCGTCGTCACCTGCCTACCTCCCGTTCGCGACGCTCACCGGTGACAGGACACACAGTCGTTCGAGGCGGCTCGTTCCTGGTGGCACTGCATGCAGTCGTCCATGCGCATGCGCACGAGGGGTCGCGTGAGCGGCACCTCGCGCTCCTCGATCGGTCCGTGACAGCGCCCGCACTCGATCCCGCCCACCGCCGTGTGCCGGCGATGCGAGAAGTACACGTGCTCGGGCACGACGTTGACCTTTCTCCACGGGATCGGGACCCCGTCGCGTATGTACTCCACGGTGCGCGCCTCCTCGGCCGACTCCGTCATCGCCTCCTCGTGGCAGTCGACGCAGACCTCGATGTTGGGGATCGTCGCGCGTACGCCCTTCCGCGCGTACACGTGACAGTCCGTGCACTCCAGGCCCGCGTCCTCGACGTGGAGGTGATGGTTGAACGCGATCGGCTGGGTGATCGCCGCACCGAGCGCGGCCGGTGCCGCCAGCAGGAGGACGATCCAGCGAGCGTTCCGCAGCCGGTCGCCTCCTCGCCGGCCGCGGCGCCGGCGGCCGTCGGTGGCTGTGCGCGTCATCGCACCGTCTCCGTGGCCCGTGACAGCTCGATGTCCAGGTGCTGCGTCTCCATGATGACCGGCCGGTAGCGATACGAGAGCTCGGCGCTGATGTTCACGGGGCGCCGCTGTCGGACGTAGAACCGGAAGCGCTCGACTTGCTCCCCTCTCGGCGCGACCCGGTTGTCGCTCACCACCTTCGCGCCGTAGAGGATGGCCTCCCAGTCGGTGTCGATGATGTTGCCGTCCGCGTCGGCGATCACCTTCCGGTAGCGCCGCTCCTGCTCGGTGGTCAGGCCGTCGACCTCCGCGGTGACGGTGAGCACGACCTCCCGGCTCGGCATTCCGGTCGGCACCTTGTGTCCGGAGCCAACGTTGGCGACTCGCACCCGGACGTCGACGTCGTCTCCGGTCCGCGTCGCGCCGATGATCTCCACCGACATGGCGTCGCGGAGCTGGTTGCTGTCGTGGATCAGGTCGTGAAGGTGCATGTCCGCCTGCGAGGCCTTGACCTCCTCGCTCACCACCCGTCCCTCGCCCAGGACCATGTGACAGGTCTGACAGGGCTTGCCCTCCTCGGCGTAGGGTCCTTCCCGCCACTCGTCGTAGGTGCTCATGATCGCGGCCCCACCGGGCGCCACGTAGTTGTGGCAGCCGGCACAGAACTCGGCGGTGCCGTGGAGCTCGGAGAACGCCACGTCGTGCGCCGGCGATGCCGCCTTCCTCAGGATGCTCCGCTTGATGGGGCCCACGTCGAAGAGATAGGGCACGTCGGCTCCGGCGGGAGCGAGCCCGGACACGGTGTGGCAGAAGTCACAGCTCACGCCCTCGCGCGTCACGCCCTGCACCAGCTCGTAGTCTCGGTTCGTCATCGTCATCGGCGCGTGGCAGCGGAGACACAGGCTCTTTGCGTCGTCGCCCGCCTCCTTCAGCGCCATCATGTACGCCGCGTCGAAGATGGGATCGGTCAGCGAGAACGCGTGGAGGCTTCTCTTCCACGATTCGTAGATGTCGGTGTGGCAGCGACCGCAGACCTGCGCGCTCGTGTAGCCATCCTCGTTGATGGAAACCGACCCGGCGTGTGGCTCGCTCCCGGTCGATGCCGCACGGCCGACGGCTGCCGGCCCGGCCATCGTCGCCGCGACGGCGAGCGCCGCCGCCAGGATCGGGATCGGTCTCGCGTATCGCCGGGTGCCCACCCGGGCGGTCGTGGGGAAGCGGGATGGCGCGGCGACGTGCATCGGGGACCCCCCGTCGAAAGAGCCGAGCGACTCCGGACTTCACGACATGAGCCGAGCAAGGAGCGTACCGCTGGCGCGATCACGCTAACTGGCTGCGGGAGAAGTCTTTCCAGACGAAGGTGAATCAGTGCGAATCGGCACGACTGACAGATTGTCAGGCCGGAGCGTGCGACCCGGTCTGGCGCAGGGACTTGGCGCGTGCCACGCCGCGCGGAGCGGGTGTCAGTTCTGGCGCGAGTCCTCGACGTCACCCGATCGGAGCTTGCGATAGAGCGTCCGCTCGCTGATGCCGAGCGCCGCCGCCGCGCGGGCGCGGTTCCCATCGAAGCGCTGGAGCAGGTCGTGGATGTACCGTCGCTCGACCTCCTGCAGCGACAGCGGCGGCTCGTCGGCGTCGCCTGCCCGGTCCTCCGAGGTTGCCGCGAGGTTCGTCGGCAGGTGGCGCCGGCTGATCGCTCCCCCCTCCGAGAGGATCAGCGCACGCTCGATCACGTTCCGGAGCTCGCGCGCGTTCCCCGGCCACGCGTATGCGCGCAGCATCTCCATCGCGCCGTCGTCCATGGGGGGCGGGTCGGACGGGCGAAGACGCGAGAGAAAGTGGAGGGCCAGCGGGCCGATGTCCTCGACGCGCTCCCGGAGGGGGGGCACGTCGATGCGAAAGACGTTCAGCCGGTAGTAGAGATCCTCGCGGAAGGTCCCCTCGCGAACGAGCGCCTCCAGGTCGCGATGCGTGGCGGCGAGCACGCGCACATCCACCCGGATCGACTCCTCACCCCCGAGCCGCCGGAACGCGCCCGTCTCCAGCACGCGGAGAAGGCGGGTCTGGAGCGACATCGTCGCGTCCCCGATCTCGTCGATGAGGATGGTCCCCGAGTCGGCCAGCTCGAAGAGCCCGTGCTTGCGCGCGCTGGCGCCCGTGTAGGCGCCCCGCTCGTGCCCGAACAGCTCCGAGAGCGCGAGGTTCTCCTCGGTGGAGCCGCAGTCGAGCACCACGAGCGGCCGCTCGCGTCGGGGTCCCTGGCGATGGATGACGCGGGAGACGACCTCCTTGCCCGTGCCGCTCTCGCCGCGGATGAGCACGGTCGAGCTCGTGGGCGCGACCTTCTCGATCAGCGCCTTCAGGCGCCGCACGGAGTCCGAGCGGCCGATCAGCTCGGGGCTCTCGGAGCGGCGGTGGAGCGAGTGGCGAAGCGCCGCGTTCTCCGAGCGCATGGCGCGCTTCTCCGCCGCGCGCCGGATGGTCGACTCCAGATGATCCAGATCACACGGCTTGGTGAGAAAGTCGTACGCGCCCAGCTTGAGGGCCTGGACCGCCGACTCCACCGACCCGTGGCCCGTGAGGATGATGACCTCGGTGAGCTCCCGGACCTTCTTGATTCGCTCCAGCGTGTCGATCCCGTTCATGTGCGCCATCCGCAGGTCCAGCACGACGACGTCGTAGGGGGTGTGAAGAAGGGCCTCCTCGACGTCCTCGCCGCGGCTCCTCGTCTCCACCTGGATGTTCGCCGCGTTCAGCTCCCGCGCCAGGACGGTTCGAAACGTATCGTCGTCGTCCACGATCAGCACCGAGGGATTCAGCGCGCTCACGACCGCACCTCCTCGGCGGCACGCGGCGCCGCCGGCAGGAGGATCGTGAACGCGGCTCCCTCCCCCGGAGCGCTCGAGACCCGTATCGAGCCCCCGAGCCCGTCCACGATGATCTTCGAGATGAACAGCCCGAGCCCGGTGCCCTTCCCATCGGAGCGGGCGGAGTAGAACGGCTCAAAGACCTTCGAGAGCGCCGCCGGCTCGATGCCGCGACCGGTGTCCGTGACCTCCACCCGCACGAACGCGTCCTCGGTCGACTCGACGCGCACGACGAGCCGACCGGGACCGTCCATCGACTGCACGGCGTTCAGGAGAACGTTCAGGACGACCTGCCGGATCTTCGCCTGATCCGCGAGGACGATGCACGCCTCGGTCGCCACGCGCTCGACGACGTCCACTCGCCCCTTTCGGCACTCGTAGCGCAACAGCGCGAGCGTGTCCCGAACGACGGCCCCGACGTCGACGGGCTCCCGGTGGGGTCGCGGGTTCCGCCCGAGCAGCTTGAGCCGCTCGGTCAGACGCTGGCACCGCCCGACCTCACCGCGGATGAGATCCAGGTACTCCGGAAGCTCGTCGGGGATCTGCCGGCTCTCGGCGTCGCGCAGCCGGCGTCGCAGACCGTCGAGGCACGTCGTGATGGAGGCCAGAGGGTTGTTGATCTCGTGCGAGATGCCCGAGGCCAGAAGCCCGAGCGACGCGAGGCGCTCCTGGCTGGCCAGGTGGGCCTCGATCTCCCTGCGCTGCGTGATGTCGCGCCAGATCTCGATGACCTGACGTCGCCCGGAGGCGGTGTTCAGCGGCGAGGCGGAGATCTCGAAGTGGCGGGGATCGTCTCCGTCTCCGCCGAGCGTGCGAACCCGGCGGGTGACCGCACCGGTGCTGAAGGTGCTGCGCGCGGGGCAGTCCGCGAGATCCTCGCCGCTGCACAGTCCCGCGCAGTCGCAGCGCCCCGCGAGCGGGGACTCGGTACCTCCCAGTCGTTCGAAGGCCTCGTTCGCCGTGACCACGTTGAGATCCTCGTCCACGACCACGATCCCGTCGGCCGCCGAGTGGATGACGGCATCCAGAAAGGCCTCCCGCTCCCTCAGGCGTCGAAGCGTGTGATCGAGACTTCGCGTCATCCGGTTGAGGTGGTCTCCGAGCCGATCGATCTCGTCGGCGCCGCGCACGCTGGCGGAGCGATCCAGGTCTCCGGCCTCGATCGAGTCCACCACCGTCACCAGAGACGCCAGACGACGCAGCACGAGGCGCCGCATCACGATCATGATCACCGCGATGATGGCCACCGAGAGCGTGACCGCCGAGAGCCACATCTTGCGGGTGCTGGCGCTGAGGCTCGCGTCGATCCCCGCCATGGAGTAGTCGACGATCAACACACCGTTCACCCGATCGTCCGGGGAGTGGCACTCGTGGCACGCGTCACTGTTGAGGATCGGGTTCACGTTGCGAAACACGCGGTGACCGTCATGGGTCTCGAACGTCACCGTTCGCCCCCGAACCGAGGGACCGTGCCGGTGGCAGATCTTGCATGTCGGATCGGACAGCGAGAGCACCCGCCCCCGGTCGGCGGGGTCGGAGGAGAACCGGATCACCCCCTTCTTGTTCAGGATCATGACGTTCTCGACGCTCTTCTGATCGGCGAGCCGGCGGACCATCTCCCCGAGATGATCCAGAGAGCGCGAGTGCATCGCGTGGCGAAGGCTCTGCTCGACGAGCTTGCCCTCGATGGCCGTGGATTCGGCGAGGGAGGCGATCATCTGGCGGCGGTAGTAGTCCTGGAGGATCCAGAACGAACCTCCACCGATCACCAGCACGGTGAGCACCACGACCGCTGTGAGCCGGGAGCTCAGAGATCGGAGCGGCGGCCGGAGCATGGCGAACCCCTCGACGTGGTCATGCGCCTCTGCTGCTCAAGGCTACCACGATCGCGCCCCGCGTACAGTCGGTGCTCCTGCTCAGCGCTCTTCCGGTGTCAGCTGCCGGGCCCAGTTCAGCACGACGGTCGCACTGGCCTCTCGCGGCGGCGACGCCGGCAAGATCCGGAGAACCCGACCGTCCGGGCTGCTCACGGACTTGCGAAGGTCCAGGGGCAGCTCGTACAGCATCTCCGGTACCCCGATCCGGAGTCTCGGCTCGGTCTCGAACGACGCCCTGGCTTGCCACCGCCCGGCGGTGTGGCGCGATTCGAACCGGATCGCCTTTCCATCCGGCTCCCAGGCCGGGTTGTCCCCGGGCTCGATCGAGACCCGGTGCGGCCGGGTCGGAACCGGGAACGACTCCAGGAGCACGTAGGACGATCCAGACTCCGAGGTCACGTAGGCGACCCAGCGGCCGTCCGGGGAGAAGCACGCGGACCGTTCCCTCGCGGGCCCCGTGACGTACGGGTACGGCTCCCCGCTCCCGTCCGTGGGTGCCAGCCACAGATCCATGTTGTCCGCGATCTGTTCGTAGAGGAGGAGCGTTCCGTCGGGCGACCAGTCGAGCGGGTTCTTGAACGGCGCCGGCCCCACCACGAGCGGCTCGGCGGGGCCGCTCCGCGTGACGGGCTTCCGGTAGATGTTCCACGGGCCATCCGCGTTCGTCGAGTAGACGAGGTAGTCGCCGTCCGGGGACCACACCGGGTCCGCGCAGTTGGCCGACGAGCTGGTGAAACGGGTCATCACCATGCGATCGAGCTCCAGAATCCAGATGTCGGACTCCTCCGGCGTCACCTCGACGACCACGGCCATCCGACGACCGTCCGGAGAGACCCTCGCGTTCTCGTAGACGTTCGGCTCCACGGGGAGGACGCCGATCTCCTCGCCCGTGTCGCCGTCTGTCCACACGAGTCGCGTGCGGGGATCGTCCGAGGTCAGGAACGCCAGATGGCCCGTGCGCGACGCCGAGAGGGCGGGCAACCCCACGCCCCCCGAGAGCGGGGGTGCGGCTTCGAGGCCGATCGGATCCCCGGAGACCGCCAGTGCCTCCACGTCGAACGCCTGTGCCACGAGCTCGCGCCCCCGCTGGAACAGGAGGTATCCCGGCTCGGCATACACCGGCGACACCGGCGATCGGGTGACCGCCACCGGCGCTCCCCCGTCCACGTGACCCGCCCATACGTCCAGCAGCCGACCCTTTCCGGGGATCGACACGTACAGGAACGTCTCCCCGTCGGGGAGAAACGTCGGGAAGCGATGCGCGGTCTGCCAACGGCTCTCGTCCAGGACCGTGACCGGCTCGGGAGTCCCGCCACCGACCGGAACCCGGAAGACGGGGCCCTCCCCCTGCGCAAACACGATGTCGCTGGCGCCCCAGGAGCCTCCGCGATACGAGGCCGCGTCGCAGACGGCCCGCGACTCCCCACCCCATGGCGACTGGACGCGAATCTTGCCGTCCAGCCAGAATCCGATCTGCTCCCCGTCGGGAGACCAGAACGACGATCCGCCCCGGTGCGGCACGAAGCGGGACTCCGTCGACGCGAGGTCCCGCACCCAGAGCCCGTTCGTGCCGTCCGCATCCTGTCCGTTGCACAGGAGCGTGCGGCCGTCCGGAGAGAGCGAGGCATTGCCCGTGGCCCGGCGCATGCTCGCGCCGGGCGGTGGCGTCACCGTGAACCGGACGAGCTCACCCGGGGGGTCGCCGTCCCGGCGGCTCGGCTGCAGAAGGCTCCACGCCGCGACCAGCACCGCCACCGCCGCCACGGCCCACGCGAACGCCGACGATCGCCGTGGTGCGGCCGGTGCCGCGGCACGCTCGCCGCCGGCCGACGAGCGCCGGGAGGAGTCGAGGGACTCCTGGATCTCCTCCAGCGCGAGACGCACGTCGCCGATGTCGCGCTGTCGCTTGCGGGCGTCCTTCTCGAGACACCGCCGGAGGACTCGCCGAAGACGTTCCGGCGTCTCGCCGGGCAACACCGCCCAGTCCGGCTCCCGCTCCAGGATGCGCGCGATGGTGTCCGAGACGGTCTCCCCGGCGAAGAGCGCTCGTCCGGTCAGGGCCTCGTAGAGAACGCACCCGAACGAGAAGATGTCGGTCCGTCGATCCAGCGGCTTGCCGCGGGCTTGCTCGGGGCTCATGTAGGCCGCGGTGCCCAGGATCACGCCGGCCAGCGTCTCCACGGTGAGCGTGGGCGAGTGACTGAGCTCGCCCGCCGCGGCGTCGGATCCCGCATCCTTGGCCAGCCCGAAGTCCAGCACCTTGACCTCGCCGTCGCCGACCAGCTTGATGTTTGCCGGCTTCAGATCGCGGTGGATGATCCCGCTCTCGTGCGCGACCTCCAGCGCCGTCGCGATCTGACCGAACACGTCGACCGCTTCCGCCACGCCGAGCGGACCCCGTCGCAGCCGGTCCGCGAGCGTGGGCCCGTCGAGGTACTCGAGCACGAGAAACCGCGTGCCGTCTGCGTCGCTCTCCAGACCGTAGATGCTGCCGACGTTGGGGTGGTTGAGCGAGGCGAGGACCCGGGCTTCCCGCTCGAACCGGGCCAGGCGCTCGGGGTCACCGGCCAGATCGACCGGCAACACCTTGATCGCGACCACACGGTCCAGCTGGGGATCGTGGGCCTGGTACACCACGCCCATGCCACCGCGACCGACCTCGCGCTTCACGTCGTAGCGACCGAGCTTCTCCGGAGCGTTCATGGCGCGCACGGTAGCACAACTCGTGGCGCTGCCACCTTCACAGGACGTCTCGTGTCCGTCGTCGGCTCACCCGGGGCGCCCGTGACATCCCCCTGGTCCTCCTCGCCGCGCTCAGTGCCCGCGGAATGCCTCCACCCAGTTCTGAACCACCACGATGCTCCCGCTCGTCTCGGCCGGGTCACCGGCCTGGATCATCAGGAACGTGGATCCGTCCGGATCCGGCGTGTAGCCGTGCACGAGCTCGAGCTGCCGCTCGCCGAGATCGAACAGAACCTGCGGCCGGCCGAGGGAGACCCCGTCGCCGATCTCGATGTCGACCTCCATTAGACGACCGTCCGACTCGTAGATGAGCCGGGTCCCGTCGGGGCTCCACCGCGGGTACATGCCGCCGTCGCTCGATACCTGCCATCGCCGGAGCGGCGTCGACTCCGCCTCGAGCTGCGAGAGGTAGACCTCCGAGCGTCCCGACTCGTCCGAGACGTACGCAAACAGCGAGGCCGTCGGACAGGCCTGGGGATCGATCTCCTGCGCGTTCGTCGCGCGAAGCGGACGCGCGGGCTCGGACGCGTCGAGCGGGATCATCCAGACGTTGGATTTCGTCGTCGGCGCATGGAGCTGAACGAGCAGCCGGCGTCCGTCGGACGTCACCGACGGGCAGGCCGACGTTCGCTGGAACACACCGAGCTCGCCGGCCCGGAAGAGCACGCGGGGCCCGGAGGCCAGCTCCAGGTCGTGGACCTCGATCCAGGAGGAGTCCGAGCGCACGACCCCGACGGACGTGTCGGAGAGCCAGAACGGGTTCCGCGCCTCGGGCCCCGAGGCGACCACCGTCCGCGTGCCGCGCATCAGATCCCGCACCTCGAGTGAGTAGTGCGATCCCTGGAGGAAGGCCTCGATGAGCTTCGTCCCCGACGGGGAGAGCGCCACGTCGTCGATGTGAAGGGCGCGATCGATCGGCTCCCCCTGGACCCTCCCCTGCCGATCGACGCGTATCAGGTCGTGTCCCTCCGATCCCGCGCCCGCGTACACCAGCGTCCCGTCATCGGACACGCTCGGCACCTGCCCGCCGGCCGCGACCAGGAACGGCTCCCCCTCGACGCTCAGGTCGTCCAGTGAGAAGGGCACGGCCCAGATCGCGGGCTCGGGCTCCACTCGGTGATAGAGGATGTGCCCCGCCTGGTAGATCGGGTACTCGATCGTGATGTCGCCGGGATGCTCCCACAGCTCGCGGTGCTCGCCGTCGCGGATGAGATCGAGCTTGCTCCGGGCACCGGACAGTGGATGCGGCACAACGAGCACGCCCCGGCCGCCGGGCAGGAGGCTCGGCGCGTGAAAGTCGCTCTCGCGCCGCGCGTCGGGCTCGAGGATGCACACGGGATCCCCGCCGGTCACGTGTACCTCGTACACGCCCCCGTTGCCGGACGCGAACACGATGTGGTCGCCCGGTCCCCACACCGCGCGCGCCACGTCGTCGAAGTCCTCGGGTGTGCTACAGATCGCGATCGCGCGCCCGCCCTCCACCGAGACTCTCCACAGCCGACGGTCGAGCTCGAACCCGATGGCCGAGTTGTCGGGCGACCAGAACGGGAAGCGGGCTCCGTCGGTCCCCTCGAGCGGCTGCGCCTCGAGCGCGTCGAGCGCGCGGACCCAGAGGTGACCGCTGGCGGAGTAGACCACGCGCCGTCCGTCCGGCGAGACGGTCGGTGGCTTCATCGCGACGTCGAGGCCCTCCACCGGAATGGCAAAGCGCGTGACGCGCGGCGGCGTCCGATGCGTGCGGTCGCTCCGCATCTGTGCGATCACGACGACGGTCATCATCGCGACGAGAGCCCAGAGGATCCAGCCGAGGCGCGGGCGGGCCGGCCGGCCCGCCGCGTCGATCCGGGGATCCTCTCCGAGGCCGGGGCCACGTTCGTGCTCCTCCGCCGCGTCGTCGAGCTCGAGGCGGGCGTCGGCCAGGCTGTGCAGCCGCCGTCGAGGATCGCGCTCGAGGCACCGGCGGATAAGACGGCGAAGGGCCAATGGCGTGTCCGCCGGCAGAGCGGACCAGTCGATGGGATCGCGCAGCACCGCGGCCAGCGTGTCGGAGACCGACTCCCCGGCAAAGAGACGCCGGGCGGTGAGGCACTCGTACACCACGCACCCGAACGCCCACACGTCGGACCGCTGGTCGACGGGGCTTCCCCTCGCCTGCTCTGGACTCATGTAGGCGGCGGTGCCGAGGATGACGTTGGGGGCCGTGGTTCCCGCCAGCCGCGTGGGCGACTGCGAGAGGTCCCCGATCGTGTCGGGTCCGCTCTCCAGCGCCTTCGCGAGGCCGAAGTCCAGCACCTTGGCCGAGCCCTCGGAGGTGAACGCGACGTTCCCCGGCTTGAGATCCCGATGCACCACACCCTGCCGGTGAGCGAACTCGAGCGCGTCGGCGATCTGTCGGGCCACGCGCAAGACCTCGTCCACCGGCATCGGCCCCGTCTCCAGACGACGGGCCAGATCGGCTCCGGTGATGAGCTCGAGCACGATGAACCGATGATCGCCGTCCACCTCGAGTCCGTGGATGGCGGCGATGTGGGGATGACTCAGCGAGGCCAGGAGCCGTGCCTCGCGCTCGAACCGGGCCCGGTGCTCGTCGTCACCGAGAAGCCGCGGTGGGATGATCTTGATCGCGACGTCGCGGCCGAGCGTGGTGTCACGCGCGCGGTACACCTCGCCCATCCCGCCTTGGCCGATCTTCTCGACGATCGCGTAGTGTGACAGCGTACGCCCGATCATCCCGGTCCCCCCGCTTCGGGAACGTACTCTGCGTGAGCCGGCGCCCGTCCTCCCGCGACCGCTCGCGGCAGACCTCGCCCATGCCTCCGGCTCCGAGTTGCGAGACAATCTCGTAGGGGCCGAGGCGAGCTTCGAGGTCGAGAGCCAACGCGAAGGGGTCCTCTCGATTCACAGGCCGAGAGAGTATCAGGGCGTCGTGGTCCTCCACCAGGCTCCCGATGGAGAAGCCGGGAGTCGGGAGTGGCGTGACGCCCGCCAGGCGCTCTACAGTCTCATGTCACTCCGGCTCGACTCCACGTGACGGAGGTCTGGGACGTGATCGGCAAGAACCTCGCCCACTACCGGGTCATCGAGAAGATCGGCGCCGGAGGCATGGGGGTGGTCTACCGGGCCCGGGACACCCGGCTCGATCGAGACGTGGCGCTGAAGGTGCTTTCCCCCGAAGCGGCCCAGGACCCCGATCGTCGACTGCGCTTCCTGCGCGAAGCGAAGACGGTGGCCGCCCTCGAACACCCCAACATCGTCACCCTGCATTCGGTCGAGGAGGACCAGGACACGCACTTCCTGACCATGGAGCTCGTCGAGGGAGAGGGTCTCGACGAGGTCTTGAAGCAGGGCGCCGTGCCGCTCCCACGCGCGCTCGAGATCGGTGCCTCCGTCGCCGACGCCCTCGCGGCCGCGCACGCGAGGGGCATCGTCCATCGCGATCTCAAGCCGGCCAACGTCATGGTCGCGAGCGGACGCGTGAAGATCCTGGACTTCGGGCTCGCTCGCCTCGTGCATGCGGCGGCCGGAATCGCAGACGCCACCGCAACGACCGCGACCGACGTCACCCGACCGGGGCAAATCCTGGGAACCGTCGCGTACCTGTCTCCCGAGCAGGCCCGTGGGAAGCCCGTCGATCACCGATCCGATCTCTTCAGCTTCGGCATCTTGCTCTACGAGATGGCGAGCGGGGCTCATCCCTTTCGTCGGGAAAGTGTCGCGGAGACGATATCCGCCATCCTCCGGGACGAGCCGGCGCCCGCGAACTCGCCGGTACAGCCGCCGGAGGCGCTGAGCGCGGTCATCCGGCGATGCCTGGCCAAGGATCCCGGAGATCGCTACCAGTCGGCGCTGGAGCTTCTCGACGAGCTCTCTGATCTGCGACACCAGATCGAACAGGGACGCCGGGCGCGGCGGACCCGGGACGCGAGAGCGGATCGCAAGCGTGTTGTCGTGTTCCCCTTCGACAACCTGGGTCATGTCGAGGACGACTACTTCGCGCAAGGACTGGCCGAGGAGCTCTCCGCACTGCTCGCCACCTCCGAGGATCTGAGCGTCGTGTCGCGATCGACGGCCACCCGCTACGATCGCTCCGGCAAGACCACCGGCGAGATCGCCGTCGACCTGAACGTGGCGTATCTGGTCGATGGATCGGTACGCTGGACACGAGCGGGCGCCCATGCCCGCGTGCGAGTCACCGCTCAGCTCGTGGACGCGCGAACCGACACCCAGCTGTGGGCGGGCCGACAGGATCGAGAGCTCCTCGACGTCCTCGACGTGCAGGCCGACATCGCCCAGCAGATCGTCGATCAGCTCGGCCTCGAGCTCTCGGGCGACGCCCGGCGAGCACTGACCGCCCGGCTGACCGACGACGCCGATGCCTACCTCGCGTACCTCCGGGGACAGAGCCTCTTGAACCGGCGAGACTGGCTCGGCGAGGACTATCGCCTGGCCATCCAGCTGTTCGAGCGCGCGATCGAGCTCGACCCGGGCTTCGCGGCCGCGCAGGCGGGTATCGCGCTCGCTCATGGACGGCTCTACCACCATGGTCGCGATCGGTCGTCGGACCGGCTGGCGCGCGCTCGGGAGGCAGCCGCTCGCGCGCTCCAGCTCGACCCGAACTCGCCCCACGCACACCTCGCGGCAGGATCCACGCGGTACTGGGGTGATCGGGACTACAAGGGAGCGCTCGTCGAGCTCCGGAGCGCGCAGCGCGCCATGCCGAACGACAACGAGCTCCGGACCATCATCGCCGCCGTCATGCGAAGGTCCGGACAGATCGAGGCGTCGTTGCCCCTGTTCGAGACGGTCGCGCGCGAGGATCCCACCGACCCGATGGCTCAGCTGGAGCTGGGCAACTGTCACGCCCTGCTCGGGCGGTACGCCGCCGCGGACCCGTACTACCGTCGTTGCCTCGCCATGGCTCCCGATCAGGCCTGGGGATACGCCCATCTCGCCTTGAACCTCTGGCTGTGGAAGGGTGATCTGGCGGCCGCCCGCGCGGTCCTCGATTCGATGCCCCGCATGGAGGTCGCGAACCAGATCCCGCATCTCTACCTGCAGAGCATCTGGGAACGAGACTACGATCGGGCCCTCGCCGAGATCGAGGCGCTGTCCGGGGAGCGGTACGAGGACCAGGAGGAGTTCCTTCCCAAGCCGCTGCTCCTGGGACACGTCTGGGATCTCGCCGGCGATCGAGGGAGGGCGCGTTCGCTGTACCGCGAGGCCGTCGTCGTGCTCGAGCAGGCCGCGGAGGGCGAGCCGACGGACGACCGGATCAAGAGCGCGCTGGCCAGGTCGTACGCGGGTCTCGGGCGCGACGCGGAGGCGGTCGAGACGGCGACGGCCGCACTCGATCTGTGCCCGGTGTCGAGCGACCTCTTCGTCGGATCCGTGCGACTGCAGGACCTCGCGCTGGTCCTGGCCCGGGTCGGCGCGGTGGACGAGGCGTTGGATCGCGTCGATCAGCTGCTCTCCACCCCCTCGGTCTTTTCGCGCCAGATGCTCCTCCTGAACCCCGCCTGGTCGCCGCTCCACGGGCACGAGCGGTACCGCGCACTCACCCACGACCTCGGCGAGCGTTCGCGGTAGGATCCGCCGACGCAGCCGCCGTCCGGGACGATGCTCGGTCCGTGCGAGACCTCTCCCCCCTCGGCGCCGTGGGAATGGGCGAGGTCTGTCGCGCCCGCAACACGCGGCTCGGTCGCCGAGACGCACCGGCCGGAATCGAGCCGCAAATCGCTGCCGTGCAGCGTCTTGTGGTCAACATCTCATACTGAATCGAGACAGAGCCCCGCACGGGGCACCGGCGAGCCGGTGGCCGTTTCGCGTCTCCCGACTTGCTCTTCATGGCGTCCTGTCACATCCTCTTCGACCTGGATTCGAACCCGACCCTTCGAACCCGACGACCACCCACATGGAGGAACGGACACGTGAAGACCCTTCTGCGACTCGGCGTCGCGGCCATCGCCGCGATCGCGATCAGTCAGCCGGCCCTGGCGCAGCACGATGACCACGACGGCCACGACCACGGCAGCCATGACCACGGCAGCCACGACGCGCCCGCGTACGACGAGGCGGCCATGATGGAGGCGTGGATGAAGGCCGCCACTCCGGGCGAGGCGCACGCCGAGCTCATGACGCTGGCCGGCGAGTGGGACGCGGCGATGACGACCTACGAGATGGGCAAGGAGCCCGAGACGAGCACCGGCACCGCGAGCTACGAGGTGCTCTTCGACGGTCGCGTTCTCCGGGGCACGTTCCACGGCACGATGATGGGCATGCCGATGCAGGGACTGAGCCTCGAGGGCTACGACAACGTCTCCGGCGAGTACTGGTCCACCTGGGTCGACAACATGGGGACCGGCATCGGCGTGATGAGGGGCACCAAGCAGGCGGACGGCTCGATCGAGTACGAGGGCGACATGAGCTCGCCGATGGGGCCGATGCACATGCGCATGATCGCGACCCGCCCGTCGGAGGACGAGGCCAAGATGGTCATGTACGTGACCATGGGCGGCATGCCCGAGTTCAAGAACATGGAGATCACGTACACCCGAAAGGGTGTCTAGTGTCCCGCTAGCGCCTCCACCCCCGCGACCGGCCGGAGCCGCCGGCCGGTCGCCGTTCGCTCGCCGTTCAGGGTTTGGTGAGCGCGCCCGCCGCCCGTAGACTGCGCGCATGTCGTTCACGTGGTTGACGCGATGGAGTCTCTCCGCGCGCATCTTCGTCGGGCTCGGGCTCGGCATCGCTGTCGGGCTCTTCTTCGGAGAGCGCGCCGCGGTGCTGCAGCCGATCGCCGACGTCTACATCCGCCTGATGCAGATGACGGTGCTGCCGTATCTCGTCCTGTCACTGATCGTCGGGTTCGGACAGCTCGATCCGTCCCGGGCGCGACGGCTGGCGCTCTACGCGGGCGCACTGCTCCTGCTGGTTTGGGCGGTGGTGGGTGTGGTCATCGTGACCGCGCCGCTGGCGTTTCCGGAGAAGGAGAGCGCGTCCTTCTTCAGCCACTCCCTCGTCGAGCCCCGGAAGCCGTTTCCGGTGGCCGATCTCTACTTCACCTCGAACCCCTTCCACTCGATGGCCAACGCGGTGGTGCCCGCGGTGGTGCTGTTCAGCTCGCTGGTCGGGATCTTCCTCGTGGGCGTGGAGGGTCGAGAGCGCGTGATCGAGGCTCTCCGGACGCTCAACCGGTCCATCGAGCGCATCACGCACTTCATCATCCGGCTCACGCCGATCGGCGTGTTCGGGATCGGCGCGGTGGCGGCGGGGACGATGCCGCTGGAGACGTTCGAGCGCCTCGAGGTGTACTTCCTCGTCTTCGCCCTGGTCTCGCTGCTGTTGACGTTCTGGGTGCTACCGCTCCTCGTCACCGCCCTGACCCCGTTCCGATACGGCGAGGTCGTGGGCGCGGCCAGGGACGCCCTGGTCACGGCGTTCGCGACGAACAACGCGTTCATCGTGCTCCCGGTCCTCGTGGGCCGGTCGAAGGCACTGCTTCGCAAGCACCATCTGCTCGATGAGGAGAGCGCGTCCTCGGCCGACATCCTGATCCCGGTGCTGTTCAACTTCCCCAACGCGGGCCGGCTCCTCACACTGCTCTTCATTCCGTTCGCGGCCTGGCTCTCGGGGTCGATGCTGCCGGTGGCCGACTACCCGCGGCTCATCGCGGTGGGCATTCCCACGTACTTCGCCAAGGCCCAGGTGGCGATTCCGTTTCTCCTGGACGTGTTCACGCTGCCCCACGATCTCTTCCAGCTCTACATCCCCACCTCGATCCTGAACGGCAAGTTCGACTCGATGGTGGCGGCGATGAACCTGTTCGTGTTCGCGCTCATCGGCTCGGCCGCGATGGGAGGCTCCGTTCGCGTGAGCCGGGGTCGCGTGCTCAGGGCCGTCGCGGCCACCCTCGGGGGCGTCTCGCTCGTCGTCGCCACCGCGCGCGTTCTGGCGAGCATCGTGGTCGGCGGCGACTACGACGCCGACGAGGTCATCCGCCGCATGCACGCCTCCCGCGACCACGGTGGGGCGATCGTTCATCGGGACCTGTCGTCGGTCGACCGACCCGACGCACACCCCGACGGCGTGCTCGCCCGTGCGCGGGAACGGGGCACGTTGCGACTCGGCTTCGATCCAGGGAATCTGCCGTTCAGCTTCTTCAACGCCGATAGCGCACTGGTGGGCCTGGACGTCGAGCTCGCCTGCGATCTCGCCGACGCGCTCGGCCTGACGCCCGAGTTCGTTCCCGTCTCCTGGCCCGACTTGCCCGGCATGCTGGCCGACGGCCTCATCGACGTGATGCCGAGCATGTGGGTCCGCCCGTACTGGTTCGGCTCGCTCCGGCTGTCCACCCCGTATCTGACCTGCACGGCGGGGCTCCTCGTGCGCGACGAACGTCGCCACCAGTTCCAGACGCTCGACACGATCCGGGGGCAGCGTGATCTCCGGATCGGTGTCCCCCTGGGGGTGACCCAGCTCGCCTCGGCGGTGGAACGCTACTTCGGCGGGACCGGCGCCGAGTTCGTCACGCTCCCGACGGGTCGCGCGTTCGTCGAGCGCGACGGCCTCGGTCTCGACGCGGCGCTGATCCCGGCCGAGTCGGGGGCCGCGGTCACACTGCTCCACCCCGAGTACTCGGTCGTCGTCCCGCAGCCCGATCCGGTGCGGATTCCGTTCGCGTTCGGCGTGGCCCTCGATGCCGACCCGCTCCTCATGGTGGTCGACGAGTGGGTCGTGTTCGCCGAGAGTGACGGACGGATCGCCCGCGCCTACGACTACTGGGTGCTCGGCGAAGGAGCACGCCCCACCGGTGGTCGCTGGTCGATCGCCAGGGACGTCCTGGGCTGGATCGACTGATCCCGGCACGCCGCGGAGAGGAGCGACACCGGATGCGGTCCCGACACGCCATCACGAACGCGGCGCTCGCGCTCGTCCTGGGCGCGGCCGCCGCGGTGGCGGCGGAGCCGCCGGAGAGCCCGGCGGGGACAGAGCCGACCCCGGAGGAGACGGAGCAGACCCCGGAGGAGACGGAGCCGACCCCGCCGCGACCCCGTCCCGACCTGGCCCAGCGCGCGGCCTCGCACCTTCTGTTCACGCCCGTGCGCTGGGTGGACGACCTCTTCGGCGAGGAGATCGGCGCACAGGAGACCAATCACTCCTACCTGCGCGTCTCGGGCAGCGCGCGCGGGCAGGAGCGGGACGATCCGGACTACCGGCCCGGCACGCGCCTGAAGCTGGACTTCCCCCGCGTGAACCGGCGCCTGAGCCTGATCCTGTCCGGCGGACCGGACGACGACATCGACGACCTCGCCGATCATCCGGACGACGGCGCGGACCTCGACGTTCCGGCGGAAGAGGACCGCAACAACTCGTTCCTCGGGCTAAACCAGCAGCTCGTCCGCTGGGTTCGCACCCGGGTGGACCTGCGCGGAGGCGTCAAGGCCGGATGGCGTCCGTTCGGTCAGCTGCGCTTCCGGCAGGACGTGCCCGTGTCCGGACGATGGCTCCTCCGCCTCACACAGACCGGACAGTGGATCCACGAGGACGGTCTGGGCGCGGGCACGCGGCTCGAGCTGGATCGGCCGATCGGTCGCACGCTCCTCCGGATCACCGGTCGCGCCACGCTCGACGAGTTCGACGGGCTCGACTGGTCGTCGGGCGTGAGCGTGTACCGGCCGCTCCGGCGCCGGGCGGCGGTGTCGATCGATGCGTCGGTGTTCGGCATCTCGGACACCCGATCGGAAATCGTGCAGTACCGCGTGGGCACGCGGTTCCGGGTGGCGGTCCGACCGCGCTGGTGGTTCGTCGAGATCGAGCCCGAGCTGACGTGGCCGCTCGCCACCGATCGATACCGCGTGCCCGCGGTCACGGCACGCACCGAGATCGTGCTCGGATGGACCGGCTGACGCGCGTGCCCCGGGCCGTCTCGCCGGGCGCGGTCACCCGCCGGCGGGCGCACCCTCCGGCCCGATCAGGCCGTGATGCTCCAGAAACGCCACGAACCGACCGTCGGCCCGCACGTCGGCCTGGAAGCGGGGGTCGCGGATCAGGTTGGCGTAGACCCAGGGGTTCGCGCACACCGTCGGCAGGTTGATCAGCGAGATCGGTTGCTCGGTGACCCGCCGGTACAGGTCGTACACGAGATCGGGCGCGACCATGTCGGCACTCTGCACGAGGACGACCTTCTCCACCGCGCCCCGCGGAAACGTGCGATTGCTCATGATCGACGGGATGGCCTCCTCCAGCTCGCGCCGGGCGAGCGCGCTGTCGCCGGTCATGTAGGTCAGCTTGGGTCGAAACGTCGCCTTGTCGAAGATGCAGATGACCCGCTCGCTGTAGGGGCGGGTGGTCGAGCGGAGCGCGCCGTCGATGATGGCGGCCGCTTCGCCGGGGTGTCCCTCGGCGATCAGGAGATGGGCGTGATTGGCCTCGTCGTTGATCTGAGCGGGACACGACCAGTCCCCGTGACCGGCGTGATGCCGATCCCACCGTCCGGCCCACGCGTCGGCGTAGCCGTCGAAGTCGTCCTCGAACATCGCGACGATCATCTCGTAGTCCTGCACCTTGCGAACGTTGCACCCCGGACCCCGATCGATCGTGTTCACCGCGTGCTCGAACGCATCGAACGAGGCCCGCGAGCCGTCGGCGAGGAACGCGTAGTAACGCGCCTCCACGAGGTGATGCGTCGCGGTCGGATCCATGTCCGACAGCCGCTCCAGAAACGGCACCATGTCCGCGAACCGTTCGGTCATTTCGTACCCGTAGGTCAGACCGGAGATGACCCGGTAGTTGGCGGGGTCGATCGCGAACGCCCGCTCGAGGACGCCGACCGCCCGCTCCGGCTGCTCGAGATCGAGGTACAGGAGGGCCAGGTACGAGAGCGTGACCGCGTCGTTCGGCGCCAGCGTCATCGCCTGGTCGAACGCACGGACGGCCTGAACCGCATCCTTGGTGACGACGACGTGGTAGTAGCCCTCGGCTCGCAGCACCTCGAGGTTCCCGGGGTCCAGCTCGCGCGCACGCCCGAGGGCGGCGTCGGCGGCCGCCAGCGCCGAGTCCGCGTCGGCCTCGCGTCCCTCGAGCCCGCGGTACAGCGCGACCTCGTCGGAGAGGCCCACCGCGAGGAGCGCCCACCCCTCGACGAAGTCGGGGTCGGTCCGCACCGCCTCCCGGATGAGCGCGATGGCGTCCTCCAGCGCGTCGAAGTCGGGCCAGGCGTTCACGACGCGCCGCGCCCGGAGATAGCGATCGTAGACGGACGTAGCGGCCGTGGGAACCACGGCCATCCGATCGGCCTCCTCGGGCGTGATGCGCGCCTCCAGCGCGGATGCGATCGCCTGCGCGATCTCGGCCTGCACGGCGAACACGTCCTCGACGTGACGATCGTAGCTCTCGGACCACAGTCCCTGATCGGTCTCGGAGTCGATCAGGCGGGCGGTGATGCGGACCTCGTCACCCTGTCGCCGGACGGCCCCCTCGACGACGTACCGAACACCCAGCCGGCGGCCGATCGATCGGGCGTCGTCGGCTCGGCGCTGCGCGGTCATCGCCGAGCGCTTGGAGATCACGCGGAGGGCGGCGATCGCGCCGAGGCGCGTGAGGACGTCCTCGTACATCCCGACCGAGAAGTACGCGTCGGTGCTGTCGGGGCTCAGATCCTCGAACGGCAGCACCGCGAGCGTCGGCGTCTCGGTCCGGCCGGCGTCGCCCCCACCCCCGAACAGCCGGACACCGATCCCGACGAGGACGACGAGGACGACGAGGACCGCGAGCGCCCCCGCGACGGCGAGCGGCGTCGTGCGACGGCGCGCGCCGCCGGTCGGCCCGGCGGGCGACGGCGTCGCCGTGGGCCCGGACCGCATCGGCATCGTCGTCGCCGGCGTCTCCGCCAGGGCGTGGAGCGCAGCGAGGAGGTCGGTGGCCGACGCGGGCCTCGCCTCTCGGTCCTTCTCGAGACACGTCATCACCACGTCCGCGAGCGGCCCGGGCACGGACGTCAGGACCTCGTCCGGACGCGCCGGCGTCCGGTTCAGGATCTCGTTCCAGATCGCCGCGTGCGTGGCGCCGGTGAACGGACGGGCTCCGGTCAGCATCTCGTACAGCACGATGCCCACCGAGAACACGTCCGACCGCGGATCGACGGCCTGTCCGAGCGCCTGCTCGGGACTCATGTAGTGCACGGTCCCGAGCGTGGTGCCGGGCTCGGTCACGTCGAACGCGGCGGGCGGGCCCTTCCCGGTCACCGTCGGCGAGTCGGGGTTGACGACGTCGGCGGGCCGCTTGGCCAGACCGAAGTCCAGGATCTTCACGTCACCGCGCGTGGTGATGAGCAGATTCGCGGGCTTGATGTCCCGGTGGACGATGCGCGCCGCGTGGGCGGCGGCCAGCGCGTCGGCCACCTGGACGGCCAGGCGGATGGTCTCGCCCGGGTCGATCGGGCCGCGTCGCAGCCGCTCGGCCAGCGTCTCGCCCTCGAGGTGCTCCATGACCAGATAGAGCCGCCCCTCGTGCTCCCCGAAGTCGTGGATCACGCAGATGTTCGGATGGCTCAGGGCCGACGTCGCCCGCGCTTCCCGTTCGAACCGGGCCCTGGCGGCGGCGTCGAGGTGCAGTCCCCCGGGAAGCAGCTTGATCGCGACCCGTCGATCGAGCGTGCGATCGATCGCCAGGTAGACCTCGCCCATGCCCCCCTGGCCGAGGCGCTCGGTGATCTCGTAGCGGCCGATGCGGGTTCCGATCACGCGTTCTCTCGATCCGATCGGGAGTGGCCGTCGGCGACCGGGAAGAATCGGCCCCACACGTCTCGGCCCCGTCGTCGACGGGCCCGGTGCGTCATCCGACGTCGTCAGGCTCGGCCAGCATACTCGACGCGTCGCACATCTTCCATGGATCGCGTATCCTCAGCGTCGATCTCGCTCCGCGCTCGCTCGGCCCGGCAGCCGCGTCGGCTTGCAGAGGTAGCGCTTCTGGTTGGCCACGCGCGCGCACTTTCGACAGATGAAGCGGGGCCGATCCACCAGACGCGCGATCTCGTCCAGGTGGTCCCGCAGCGTGGACTTCGAGACGTCACACAGGCTGTCGAACTCGGCACCCATGGAAGACCTCCGCGTCGCCGCGCCGGGAGCTCGGGCGGTGCCGGGTGCTCGACTCGAACACGACCGGGAGCCCCGAGATGCACGACCGCGATCACGGCTCGCCGGCGCAATCGCCGCCGAGCCCCCACGACCCGAAGCATACACGACGAGGTCCGTGCGCGAGACGGCGCGTGCCCTGCTCCGGAGCCCGGGCCTCATGCATCCGACGTACCGGGTATCTCGTGCTGGTGAGCGCGTGCCTCGGGTACGGCACCGCCCACGCCGAGCCGCCGGTCCGGGGCGAGAACTCGGCGATGGTCGCCGCGGCGGACACCCCCGCCGCGCACGAGCACCACGACGACGCCACGGTCCATCACCGCTTCGAGGACGCGGACGCGTGGGCGGCCCGCTTCGAAGACCCCGATCGAGACGCGTGGCAGCTCCCCGACGACGTCGTATCGGCCATCGTCACCCGCGACGACCTCGTCATCGCCGACATCGGCTCGGCGACCGGGTACTTCCCGGTCCGCTTCGCCCGGGCCTGCCCCGACGGACTGGTGATCGGAGCCGACATCGAGCCCGACATGGTCTACTACCTCAACGATCGCGCCCGCCGCGAGGGGCTCTCGAACCTGGTCAGCGTGCTCGCGGCACCGGACGATCCGCATCTGCCGGCAACGGCCG
Source organism: Candidatus Eiseniibacteriota bacterium (assembly GCA_965224245.1). GTDB lineage: Bacteria > Eisenbacteria > RBG-16-71-46 > CAZAMP01 > CAZAMP01 > CBDCYW01. The sequence continues at coordinate 1,822,729 of OZ245046.1, forward strand.
ACGTGATCTTCATCTGCAACACCTACCATCACATCGACGATCGTCTGGATTACTTCACGCGCCTCCGAGGTCAGCTCCGCGAGGACGGCCGGCTCGTCGTGGTCGATTATCGACCGGCGTCTCGGCGCGGACCGCCGCACAAGCTCCCCGCCGAGCACGTGGAGACCGAGCTCATCGAGGCCGGCTACGAGGTCGCCGAGCGACACGACTTCCTGCCCGATCAGTACTTCGTCGTGTTTCGCCCCCGAGCCGGTCAATGATCGATCGACACGATCGGCGATCGCGGTTCGAGCGCGCTGGACCGGGAGGCTTGCGTCCGGCGGTCGTCCCGGGGCTATACTCGCGCGAGTCCCTTCACCCCGACGCCGGCGGCCGGAGGATCCTCGCGATGCCGTTCTACGAGTACCGCTGCTCGTCGTGCGACGAGCGCTTCACGCTGATGCGCGCCATCGACGAACGGGACCTTCCCGCGGCGTGTCCCGGCTGCGGCGCGAACGAGTCGACGCGCCAGCTCTCCGTGTTCGCGACCGGCGCCTCGGACGCGTCGGTCGCCGGCGATGCGTGCCGGCCGGGCTTCTCCTGACGACCCGCCCGCTAGGGAGCCGGGTGCCCCCTCCCTCACACCGGAGTGAGCGATCCGACCGGCCGGCGTGCCCGACACCGACCCCCTCCCCGCGCGCTCGCGGGCGAGCCGCCGCGCGAGGCCGTTCACGCTTGACAGGCTCCGCGGTCACGTTGCTAACTCTCGACGTGCACGGACGATACAAAGACGACCATCCCGACCGGCGCGGGAGACGCCCGGTCCCCGGCACGATGCGCTCCCCGCTCGCGCGCGGCAGCGTCATCCCCCGTCGATCGGGCGCAGTCCCGATGCCCGGAGACGGGAGCGGAGCTCTCGGGATCACACGTTCGGTCGTCCTGTCTCTGCTCCTCGTCTCGACCTCGCTCCCGACATCCGGAGCGCGTGGCGACCCGCCGCGTCTCCGCGTCTTCGCCGCGGCCAGCCTCACCGACGTGCTCGAGAGCCTGGCATCCGGGTTTACGGACGCACGCGTGGACGTGAGCCTCGGGGGATCCAGCGCACTCGCCCGGCAGATCCGCGACGGCGCACCGGTCGACGTCTTCGTCTCGGCCAGCCCCGACTGGATCGAGGACCTCCGCGAGGCGGATGCGATCACCGGAGAGGCGGTCGTGCTCGCCCGCAATCGCCTGGTCTGCGTCGCCCCCCGGGGCAGTCCGCTCGCCGAGGTGGGAGACGGCCTCACCGCGCCCGAGCCGGTGGAGCCGCAGGCGCTCTTCGCGCGACTGGACGACGGCGCGCGTCTCGGCATCGCCGACCCGGGCGTGCCGGCCGGCGAGTACGCGCGGGCCGCGCTCGATCGCCTCGGCGTGCTTCGCGATCTCGAGCGCCGCCTCGTGGGCCAGAAGGACGTACGCGCGGTCCTGCACGCCGTCGAGCAGGGCGAGCTGGTGGCCGGGTTCGTCTACGCCACCGACGCCGCGGTCGCCGACGTGATCGTGCTGTTCGCGTTCGACGCCGCCACGCATCCCGCGATCGAGTACCAGGCCGTGGTGCCCCGTGAAGCCGAGAGCCCGGAGCTCGCTCGCCGCTTTCTCGTCTACCTCCGAAGCGACAGCGCGCGAGCCGTGCTCACCCGCGCCGGCTTCGACGCACCCTGAAGACCCCATGACGACCACGGCCGAGCTCGACGTCGTTCTGCTCTCGGTTCGGGTGGCGGCACTGGCGGTGATCGCCAGCCTGATCCCCGGCATCCTCGTCGGGTGGCTCCTGGCGCGCTGGACCCATCCGCTTCGCGCGCTGGTTCAGGGCGTCGTGATGTTGCCGCTCGTGCTTCCTCCGGTCGTGACCGGGTACCTCTTGCTCTTCGCCTTCGGTCGGAGCCGCCCGCTCGGCCAGGCCTGGCACGCGCTCACCGGCGGACATCTGGCGTACACGACGACGGCGTGCGTGATCGCGGCGGCCGTCGTGGGCTTCCCGCTCCTGGTCGAGGCGATCCGCCTCTCGATGCTGGGCGTCGACCGCCGCCTCGAGGACGTCTCGCGGAGCCTGGGTCGCGGTCGCATCGACACGTTCGTCCGGATCACGCTCCCCCTCGCGATGCCCGGGCTCAGCGCGGGCGCCGTGCTCGCGTTCGCGCGCGCCCTGGGAGAGTTCGGCGCGACGATCGTGCTGGCCGGGAACATCGCGGGTGAGACGCGTACGGTACCGATCGCGGTGTACACGCTCCTGAACGTACGCGGCGGTGAGGATGCCGTGGTGCGCCTGGTGGCCCTGAGCGTCGCGCTCTCGCTGGCGGCGCTGCTGGTCTCGTTCCGACTCTCCGCGCGGCAGAGGCGGGCGTGATGCTGGAGCTTCGGGTCCGCCACCGCTTTCGCGCGTTCTCGCTGGATCTGGAGATGTCCTCGTCGGGGCCGGTGCTCGGGATCTTCGGACCGTCGGGCAGCGGCAAGACGACGCTCCTCCACACGATCGCGGGTCTCCTCCGCCCGCACGCGGCCCGCGTCGTGGCCGGCGGCCGTGAGGTGTGCGCGGTACCGCGCGGGTCGTGGATGCCGCCCGAGAAACGACGCCTGGCGCTGGTGACCCAGGATCCCCTGCTGTTCCCCCATCGCAGCGTCCGTGACAACCTGACCTACGCGCCGGGCGCGGCCGCCCGCCTGGAGAGCGAACGGGGTCGGCGCGTCCTGGGCGTGCTCCGGATCGGGTCGCTGCTGGAACGCGGGACCCACAACCTCTCCGGAGGCGAGCGCCAGCGCGTCGCGCTCGGTCGCGCCCTCCTGGCCGATCCCCTGCTGCTACTCCTGGACGAGCCCACGAGCTCGCTCGACGCCGAGCTGTCACGCGACGTGCTCGGCCTCCTGCTCCACGTCAAGCGCGAGCTCGGCGTGCCGATGGTGTTCGTGACCCACCGCGCGCCCGAGCTCCTGGCGCTGGCCGACGACTGCGTCGTGCTCGACACCGGTCGGCTGGTCACGCAGGGGCCGCCGGTGCGCGTTCTGCGGCGTCCCAGCACGCTCGGGGTGGCGTCGCTGGTCGGGGTGGACAACCTCCTGTGCCTGCCCGTCGTCGATCACGACGAGTCCGGGGGCGTCACGCGACTCGACCTGGGCTCGGGGCTCTCGCTGTCGGCGCCGTTCTGCGACGTGCCCGCGGGAACGATGCTCGATGTCGGTCTCTACGCCGACGAGGTTCTGATCTGTCTGGAGACCCCGACCGGCATCTCCGCCCGGAACGTGCTTCCGGGCCGGGTGCTCGCACTGGATGGCGTGGGCCGCGAGGTGCTGGCGACCCTTCGCGTCGGCAAGGTGTCGATCTCCGCACGACTGACGCCCGCCGCGACGCGGGAGCTGCAGCTCCGCGAGGGCTCACGCGTGATGGTGATCGTCAAGACCGCGTCGATCCACCGGCTGAGCTGACCGACGATGAGGTCACCGACGTGTGGCATCGTCCGGTCCGCGACGCTCGCGAGCGGGTTTCCGGCCGTGACTCCGGTACGCGCGTCGGTCACAATGCGGCGACCACGCCGAGCGGCAGTCGCCGTCGATCGAGGAGTCCACGCGATGTCAATCCGCCCCCACACGTCGGCTCCGGTGATCATCGCCGGCATCGTCGCCGTCCTGCTTGCGAGCGGATGCAGCTCGACGCGATCGGTCGGTGTGAGTCCCTCGGGCTTTCTGGGTGATCTGTCGAGTCTACAGGTCGTCGACGCCGAGACCGGAGGCGAGGTTCTCGTGAGCGAGCCGGGCGTGCTCGGGCGATACGATCGGTTCCTCCTGGACCCCGTGGTCATCGTGTTCGCCGACGACACCCCGGCCCGGGCGATCGATCCCGAGGACCTGGCGCGATTGACCGCGTCTCTTCGCGCGACGGTCGCGGACGCGCTGCGCGACGGGAACTACGACGTCGTCGAGTCGCCCGGACCGCGCGTGCTCCGGATCCGGGCCGCTCTGACCCGGGTCGATCCGTCACGGCCGGCGGTGAACGTGGCCGGGAAGGCCGCGGGCGCCGCCGCGGGGGTCGGTGGGTTCGTCGTTCCCGGCATCGACCTAGGTGGAGCTTCGATCGAGGCGGAGATGATCGACTCCGACACGGGCGTCCGGGTCGCCGCCTATCTCGATGCGCGTCGCGGACGACGATTCGGAGGCACGGTCGACGCGGCCCGCAAGTGGGGCCACGCCGAGGAGGCATTCGGCATCTGGGCCTCCGAGCTTCGAGGCCGCCTCGATCGGCTCCGGCGGGAGCGCTAGGTCCCCGTGATCCTCGTGATCCCCGCGATCGTGGTCCTGGTCGGCGCGGCGATCGCCATCCATTACGAGACGCTTCGGCTGGCATCCCGCACCTGGCCCGGCGGGACCCGACGCCCCCGCCTCGTCGTGATCGGCGGCGTCGGGCTCGCGCTGGTCGCGCACGTGCTCGAAGTGTGGGTGTTCGCGATCGGCTACTTTCTCCTGTCGCGCATTCGGGAGGCGGGAACGCTCGGGGGCGAGTTCACCGGTGCGTTCCTCGACTGCACCTACTACTCCTTCGTCGTGTACACGTCGCTCGGCTTCGGAGACGTGACCCCGGAGGGACCCATTCGCCTCCTGACCGGCATGGAAGCGCTGACGGGACTGGTGCTCGTGGCGTGGACGGCCTCGTTCATGTTCCTGCAGCTTCGATCGCAGTGGACCGCCGACTAGCCGAGAGCACCCCGACGCGGGGCGACGACTCAGCGCACGTCGAAACGGGTCACGTGTCGGGCCATCAAGACCGGCTCTGACTCCTCGGCCGGAACCCCCAGATACTCGGCCACCGACGACACGAGGCGCGAGTAGTACACCTCCGCCGTCACCTCGACGGGTCCCGGCGCCAGCCCATCGGGCAACATCCACGTATACGTCTCGTTCCGGGCTGCGAGCGGCGGCAGACGGTAGTCCGGCCCGAAGCTCGCCGTGTTCCATTGCGCGATCGTCATCCGTCCCTCGGGGTCGAGGTACGGAAGCCGGTAGATCCGATCCCCCTCGGGCACGTCGCCGTCGCGGCGCAGCCCCGCGAAGTCCGGCTCCCCTCGGATCTCGCCGATGTCCTGGTAGGCGCGCGCGGTCGGCGAGGCGATCGTGTAGGCCTCACCCTCGAAGCCTTTCGGATCCACGTGCAGGTGATACGTCCGGCCCTCGGCGTCGGTCGCCTCGACGTGCAGCCACACGACGCGCTCCTCGGCCGACCCCGACGGGATCATGTGGCCGGCCTTGGCATTCACGACCGTCGCGACGAGGCGGACGTCGTCGCCCGAACGCGCCATCGGCTCGGTCGCGTGGATCCGCACCTCGACCGCGCCCGCGAGCTTGCCCGGATCGTGGGCGCCGTGGAAGAGATGCTGACGCACGTCCGGATGCACGTCGCCGTCGAGCACGCTCACGCCCTCCGCCCTCGGCATGTGGCAGTCCTGGCAGACGATGTTCGCCTCGGCGTACGGGCTCTCCTTCCACTCCAGGTGCGTGGCCTTGACCCGCTGTCCGAAGGGGTCCTTCTCGTTGTGGCAGGTCCCGCAGAGCTCGGCGGACGCGAGAAAGTCGTTCCTCACGATGTCGTGGTAGTCGCTCCGTCCGGTTCCGCGCGCGCCCTGCTTGGCCTCACCCGGCTCGATCACGTAGTTGAAGTTGAACGGTACGTCCCCGTCGAAGCCGGTGATGCTGTGGCACACCTCACAGCTGACGCCCTCGTTGGCGCGGGTTTCGCCGGAGGGACGGCTCGGTGGGATGTCCCCGGCCAGGAAGGCCAGCGGCGCGTGGCAGCCGTTGCACCCGGCCTCGATCTCGGCGACCTTCGGCTCGGTCTGACTGTGGGGATAGGCGAGCTCGAAGTACTCGATCTCGTCCCAGTGATGCGTGAACGACTGCGACATCAGATTCTGCTCGTGCTGTCGCGCGATGTCGACGTGACACTCCGCGCAGACGTCCGGGGTGTCGAACCGGTCGTACGGATGCGACCCGAGCTCGGCGGCCGGGGCCGAAGACGCAAGAGCCGTGAGAGAGACGAGCGCCACCGGGAGAGCGAGGCGGCGCGAACGAACGTGGCGGAACATGGTGACCTCCGCGTGTTGTCGCCCGAAGAGCCGAGCACGCTAGCACCGCCCGGACGGAGGTTCAACGGTGCGGTCCGTGGGCGGTGCGCCGAGGTTCCGTGATGATCCGCGGTCTGGCCCGACGCGCGGCCAGCCCCGGCCCGCGGATTGGAATCACGTTCACATCGCCGCCCTCGCGCGCCGTCGATTGATGCACATACATCATTGTGCTCGCCTCGCGATCCCTGGCAGCGTTTTGGCGCGCCCGCAAGTGCCGCCGCACACACGCGCCCGCCGTGCGGCCCAACAGACGGAGCGTGCGCCATGAACCCTGCGCTCACCACGTCCGTCGTCGCGACGGCGACGTTTCTCCTCGCGTCGGTCGGATACGCCAACGGGCTCGTCAACAAGGACTCACCCCCTCGGGTCCAGAACACGCCCAGCCTGGCGCTGAACCCGACGTTCACGCAGCAGATGTGTGCGGCTTACGTGGACGATCCCGGTGCGCTCAACGGGATCGGCACGAGCTTCAGCATCGACGGTGGCATCACGTGGATCGACAGCTACACCCCGATCCCCTCGATCATCGGGAACGAGTACGACCCCAGCCTGGTCTTCGATCCGGCCGGCTCGGTGCTCGTCGGCTTCTGCACGTACGACGCTCTGATCCCGTCACAGTCGGGCATCATGTGCGCGTTCTCGTTCGATGGGGGCCAGAACTTCGCGCTTCCGGCTCCGATCTTCATGGGCACCGGACCGATGGGCACGATTCCCTTCGAGGTCAAGCCCAAGCTGGAGCTGGATGACCATCCGACGAGCCCATACATGGGAACGGTGTACGGCATCTGGGAGCGAGACCTCACGAACTGGATCAACAGTCAAGCCTGCTTCTCGTGGGCACCCGCGGTCGGGGCTCCCTGGACGGCCCCTCCGACCGTGCTGAACGACGCTCCCGCGGGTGCCTGGCTGACGCTGTGGCCCGATCTCGCGGTGGGACCCGACGGACGCGTGTTCGGGGGCTGGCTCGACACCCCGTACTGGATGCAGCACCAGGGCGCGATCTACGTGGACTCCTCTCCGGACGCCGGCATGACCTGGGGACGCGACGTCCCCGCGGTCACCTTCTGGGCGGTGCCCCAGACGTTCACCGACGTCACGGGCATCCCCACCTACACCGCGATGAGCTACCCGTCGATCGAGGTGGATCCATCCAATCCCCTGCGGGTCTGTGTCGTGTATGCGGCCGATCCGGACGACGGGACGACGATGGAGACGCGGATCGACAGAGGCGATCAGCCGCCCGGCACGGCGGACGTACAGTTCCTGCATCCGTTCAACGGCGCCACGCAGATGGCGGCGGAGAACGGCTGGGTGCACACCGTCTGGGTCGACTATCGCGCGGGCTACGGTGACGTGTACGCGTGCCGCTCTCAGACCGGGATCGCGACGTGGCCGTATCCCGACGTCCTGCTGAGCACGCTGGCTCCCCCGCTCCACACGGGCTCGAACAACGCGAACGTCGCGACCAGCGGCAACGACGTCTACGTCGTGTGGGACGAGTGGAACGGGGTCGACTTCGCCAATCTCATCTTCTTGAACCGCTCCGCGGACAACGGTCAGACCTGGCTTCCGACCCCCCTCGCGCTCGACCATCAGGGGCGCACGGCCGCTCAGCCGATCGTGGTGAGCTCGGGATCCAACGTGTGCGTCGTGTGGGAGGCATTCAGCACAACGGGCGTCCGGGAGATCCGGTCCAATCGTTCGATCGACCGGGGAGTGACCTGGCTCAATCCGGAGATCCGTCTTCCGACACCGGCCGGTGTCGATGCGTTCTGGCCCCACGTCGCGTCGAGCGGGTCGATGGTCCATGCCGTCTGGTATGAGGATGCGGGGGGCGGCAACTCCGACGTCTACGCGAGTCGCTCCACGGACGCCGGCCTGACCTGGTCGACACCGACGCGCCTCAACCAGCCCATTCCGACCATTCGCTTCGGTCCGAAGGTCGCCTGCACACCCACGGGGCAGGTCTACGTCACGTGGGTCGACAAGCGGGTCAACGGGGTCGAGAATCCGTACTTCACCATGTCGCCGGACTTCGGACTGAGCTGGACGCCCGACGTCCGGATCAACGTCGGTGTCGCCACACCCGGAACGACGATCGATCGTGACTCCCAGATCGCCTGCAACGGAAGCGACGTCTACGTGGTCTACACGAGCGATCGCCTGGGGACGGTCGGGGCCGGCCCGACCGATGCCTTCTGCGCGCACTCCGCCGATGGCGGCATGACGTGGACGGACACCCGCCTCGACACCGGTGACAGCGGCGGGCAGTGGTTCGCGGCGCTACCACGCATCAGCGTCGATGGCACCTACGTCTACGTCGTCTGGCAGGACGATCGCAACTCCCCGACGCCGCTGGGTACGTTCGACATCTACGGCACGTACTCCGTCGACGGTGGCGCGACGTGGCTGGTCCCCGACTATCGGATCGACATGGGCGACCCGCCGGGATCGTCGAGCTCGACGACACCGCACGTCGCGTCCGACTACACCGGACCGTACTACGGGTGGGAGGACGACCGGCGCGGACAGGGCGACGTGTACGTCAACCAGTACCGGACGGGACCGGACCAGGGAGACATCTTCTTCATCGAGTCTCTCGATGCCGGGCTGACCTGGTCCAACCCCCTCCGCGTCAACGACGACGTGGGCACGAACGACCAGTGCAAGCCGTGGCTCGACATCAAGCCCGCCGGCACCGTCGACGTGGTGTGGTACGACACCCGCATGGACCCCAACGACCGGATCCTCGACGTGTTCTTCGCCGCGTACCAGCCCGGGGCGCCGGCATTCACGGCCAACGTCCCGCTCAACACGGCGCCGATCGTTCCCCCACCGTTCCCGGCGCCGGGACTCGGCGACTACATCTGGGTCGACGTGGACACGACGATGGCTCACGTCGTGTGGACCGACACGCGGCGGCCGGCGGACGCGGGGCTCGGTGACATCTACTACGTGGCCGTCGAGAACCCCGAGCCCCTGGGCGCGGACAGTGGGGGATCCTCGTCGGAGATGCCGTCCCTGCCGTATCTCCACGCAGCGAGCCCGAACCCGTTCCGGGCCGACGCCGAGCTGACGTTCCTGCTGCCGGAGAGAATGCACGTACGGGTATCGATCTACGACGCCGTTGCTCGTCACGTGGTGACGCTCGTCGAGGAGCCCCGCGACGCGGGGACGCAGACGGTTCGATGGGACGGGTGCAATCAGAGCGGCGCGCGCGTGTCGCCGGGCGTGTACTTCTCGCGACTCGAGGCGGGCGGCGTCGTTCGCGTTCGGAAGATCGTGCTCGTGAAGTGACGGGCCACCGTGTCGTGGCGGCGGCGCGGCCGGGAGTCGACTCCCGCGCCGCGCCGGCGTCGTGGGATCAGACGCTGAGCGTGGCCGCGCCCGCACGAATGAGCTCGTGCATCGCGGAGGCTCCCACGACCGTCACCGACTCGAGCAGATCGTCCGGCGTGTAGCCGCGGACGCCCGCACAGGGCGGACACACGAGCACCTGGCCGCCGGCCGCGATCATGCCCTGGATCATGTCCTTCATCGGAGGATCGAGGGGGTTCAGTCGGGCCACCTCGGCGGCGCCCTTTCGCACCCAGTCCACTCCGGAGCTGGCAAGGAACACCGTGACCTCGAGACCGGACGCGATACCGGAGTTGGCGACGCTCCACCCCACCGATGCGCGCTCGTCGTCCATGCCACGCGTGATCATCACGACCAGCTTCTTGCTCTCTGACATCTTGGAACTCCTTGCCTGGGAAGCAGTGATGGTGTCGTCGCGCCGCGGTGCGCCGCGCGACGTCTCTCGGAAGGTCCATTCGAGATCGGTGCCGGAAACCTGCAATCGCACCCCGGGACAATCGAGGTCAGGGCCGGGCCCCACGCCGGACTAGGGGCGGCGAGCGGCTAGTTCGCGCCGGGCCCGGCGGGCTCGTCGTTCTCGGACCAGTGCGCATGCGTGAGTCGCCATCCGTCGTCGCGACGGATCCAGATCTCGGTCCCGCGCGCCTTGATGTCCGCTCCCTTCTTCCACTGCACGCGCATCGCGTACGTGTGCCACGCGACGTCCCCGTTCACGACGACCTGATTGGCCGACTCGTCGAGCCACTCGGCCGCCCCCACGCGCGACCACATCTGCTCGAGGCCCCACTCGACCACGGAGATCGACTCGAAGTCCAGCGTGCCCCGGGGGTGGAACAGCCTCAGGTCCTCCGAGTCGTCCAGGAGACGGGTCACGTGCTCGACCTTCATGGTCGAGTACGCCTTCATCAGCCGCTCGTGGGCGGCCCGAACCGCCTGTCGGTCCGCCTCCAGCGCGTCGTCCGACGCGGCGCCCCGGGCGGAGGCCACGAGGCCCCCGAGAACCCCGATGACGATGAGCAGGCCGACCGTGCCCGCCGCGACGGCTCGCCAGGTCCAGAAGATGCGTCGCATGTACTCCTCCATCCGGAGATCGACTCGGGTCCGGGCGGACGGTCCATCGGGCGGCCGCGCCGGTGGGACGAGACCAACGCTAACCCCTCGCCGGCGGCGCGATCCAGCGATTTGGGTCGTTGGCGCGCGGCCCGGCGCCGATCCGCCCGCGGCCTTGCGTCGAGGGTAATGTCCAGATATATTTCTCATCATAGAGTCGCACGACCGCAGCAAGGAGGTTCCGTCTGCCCCTGCCAACCCCATCACATCCGGACCCGGATACGTCCGGGCCGCCGAGCCACGATGGACGGGGACTCGTCCTGTTGACCGGAGCCAGTGGCTACGTCGGCGGCCGCCTGCGCCGCCGTCTCGAGTCAGCCGGGCGGCGCCTGCGCTGTCTGGCGCGCAGTCCCGAGACCGTGGCGGCTCGCGCCGGCGCGGGCACGGAGGTCGTCCGGGGAGACGTGCTGGACCCGGCGAGCCTCGAACGCGCCATGCGCGGCGTGCACGACGCAGTGTACCTCGTTCACTCGATGGGCACCTCCGACTTCGAGGCCCGCGATCGCGAGGGGGCCCGGAACTTCGCCCGGGCGGCCCGCGCGGCCGGCGTGCGGCGGATCGTGTATCTCGGCGGACTCGCCCGCAACGACGAGGCGCTCTCTCCCCATCTCCGGAGCCGCCACGAGGTCGGCGAAATCCTGCGAGCATCCGGCGTCCCCACGATCGAGCTCCGCGCATCGATCGTGCTGGGATCGGGCAGTCTCTCGTTCGAGATGATCCGCTCACTGGTCGAGGCGCTCCCGATCATGGTCACCCCGAAGTGGGTGCGGGTGGAGGCGCAGCCGATCGCGATCGAGGACCTCCTGGACTACCTGATCGGGGTGCTCGAGCTTCCGACAGAGGACAGCCACGTGTTCGAGATCGGCGGCGCGGACCGCGTCTCCTACGGCGATCTGATGATCGAGTACGCGCGTCAGCGAGGCATGAGACGGGTCATGCTGCCGGTTCCGGTGCTGACGCCGTGGCTGTCGAGCCTGTGGCTCGGGATCGTGACGCCGCTCTACGCGCGGGTCGGCAAGAAGCTGATCCAGAGCATCGAGCATCCGAGCGTGGTGCGTGACACGCGGGCCCTCACGGTGTTCACGGTGCGACCGCGGGGCATGACGGACGCGATCGCGAGCGCGCTTCGCCACGAGGAGAGCGAGTTCGCCGAGACGCGATGGTTCGACGCCGTCTCGTCGGGGGTGTCCGGCGACACCACGCGCACGATGCGGTACCACAACCGCGTGATCGATACTCGCTGGCGACGGGTCGGGGTCGCGCCGGCCGAGGCCTTTCGCCCCATCCGCGAGATCGGCGGCCGCCGCGGGTGGTACGCGTACGACCGGCTGTGGAAGCTGAGGGGCTTCCTCGACCTCCTCGTCGGAGGCGTCGGCGTGCGGCGCGGCCGCACCCACCCGAACACGCTGGTCATCGGGGATGCCCTGGACTTCTGGCGGGTCGAGGCCTACGAGGCCGACCGCCTCGTACGACTCGCAGCCGAGATGAAGGTCCCCGGCCGGGCGTGGCTCGAGTTCGAGGTCACGCCGGACGGCTCGGGAGCCCGGATCCGACAGACGGCCATGTTCGATCCGCGCGGTCTGAACGGGCTCGTCTACTGGCACGCGCTCCGACCCATTCACGCCGTCGTCTTTCGCGGGATGCTCGACGGGATCGCCCGGGCCGCCGTTCGCGGAGCCGAGACCCGGGGCAAAGGCGACGCCCGCATGCTCGGGGCGGGCCGCACGCGATGACGGCGGCTTCGAGCGACCTCCGTTCCGAGATGGACGGACCCGTGCGCACGCTCGCGATCGTGTTCGGCGATCAGCTCGACGGAGGCTCCCCGGCCCTCGACGGGCTGGACGGTCCTGGCCGACGAGAAAGGACACCGGCGCCAGTTCCTGGGCTTCCCCGAGGAGTACGAGAAGTAGCCCGGTCCGCGGCATCCGCGTTGGTGCGTCCGGCGGGTCGTCAGCCACGCGCCAGCGCGGCGTGGATGCGCATGTACTCGCTGATGTTCTCGATCGTGACCAGCCCGACGAGGCGCCCGTCGTCCACGACGGGCATCGTCCGGCACGAAGACCCCTGCAGCCGCTGGAACGCGCGCTCGGTCATCTCGGTCACCCCCGCCGTCTCGAACTCGGCGCGCATGAACGCCCGGACCGGTCGCGCACGGCCGTCGTGCTGGAGACCCTTCAGCAGGTCCGCCTGGGTGAGGATGCCGACGACACGTCCGCCCTCGAGGATCGGAAAGTCGGTCTGGGATCCGGCGATCGTCAGCTCCACCGCCGCCTGCAACGGATCGGCCACGTCCAGCGTCCGGAAGTCGGTGATCATCACCCGCCACACCGGGACCCCCGAGAGTGCGTGGCGCATCTCGACGAGGCTCGACTCCTGCGCGGCCCCGATCCACACGAAGAGCGCCACGACCACGAGAAACGGGTTCGAGAACAGGCCCACGAATCCGAGGACGAACGCCACGGCCTGCCCGACGTTCGCGGCCAGGTGTGTCGCCCGCGCATACGGAAGCCGCGTGGCCAGGAGCGCGCGCAGCACGCGCCCCCCGTCCATCGGGAACGCCGGGATCAGGTTGAACAGCACGAGGAACACGTTCACGACGACCAGCCGCTCGAAGAACGATCCCCTCGTCATCCCCAGCTGATCCAGCGGGTGCCAGGAGTTGGTGAGGATCAGCATCATCCCCAGGCCGATCGCGATCACGACGTTGACCGCCGGACCGGCAAACGCCACCAGGAGCTCCTGTCGCGGATCCTCGGGAATGCGCTCGAGGCGAGCCACGCCCCCGATCGGGAGCAGCACGATGTCGCGCGTGCCGATGCCGAACCGGCGGGCCGTGAGCGCGTGTCCGTACTCGTGAAGCACCACGCACAGGAAGATCGACAGGACGAACGCCACGCCCTCGATCGCGGCGGTGATCGATCGACCGGCAACGAGGTGCGAGACGCCGATCCACGCGATCAGCAGGACGAAGGTCGCGTGCACGAACACGCCGATGCCGGCGAACTCCCCCAGCTTCCAGGACCACTTCATCGCTCGCGACCTCCTCGACGAGCGCCCGACCCCGGTCGTTCGCCGGCCGTTCGCTTCGTTCTGCGACTCCTCGCGTGCGGAGAGTGTATCGAACTGAGACGGTCCAGGTTCCCTTCGATCGCAACGGCCGCACCGTGTCCGCGCAATCTGCGATGGGACGCGTCACTGCGCACCTCCCCCGACGGAGGAGCCGCTGGCACACCCGATGCTATCTGTCCATGTCGTGCCGGCGTCCCGGGGACCCGGGACGCGACGGACGCGAAAGGAGGGTTCGCATCATGCAGACGTCGTGGGATCTGTTCCGGGAGATGGATGCGATCCGGCAGGAGTTCGATCGCGTCTTCCGAGACGCGGGCTTCGAGCGCGGTGGGCTGCCACTGGGTCGGTTCTCGTTTCTTCCCGCGCAGAGCGCCCGGACCTACCCGCTCACGAACGTGAGCGAGGACGAGACGACCGTCTACGTGGACGCGCTCGCCCCCGGGCTGGAGCCGTCATCGCTTTCGCTGAACGTCGTTCGGAACCAGCTCCAGATCACCGGTCACAAGCCCGGCAACGACGCCTCGGTCGATCCGGCCGCCTACCATCGGAGCGAACGCGCCGCCGCGCGCTTCGCCCGCACGGTGACGCTGCCGGCCGAGGTGGACTCCGACGAGGCGAATGCCCGCTACCGGAACGGCATCCTCCGGATCTCGCTGCCGAAGTCCGAGGCGGCAAAGCCGCGCCAGATCCAGGTGACCGTGAGCTGACCGTCGTCCGGGTGACCGGACGCGGACCGGACCCATTCGATGAAAGGAGCGCACCATGGCCGAGCAGACCGTACCGGCCACGACGGACCGGACCGAACGAACCCCGGCGACCCGTGACGACGAGCGTTTCTCGACGCCGCCGGTCGACATCTACGAGACCGACGACGAGCTCGTCGTCGTCGCCGATCTGCCCGGCGTCGACAAGTCGGCGCTCGACGTTCGCGTCGAGGACGGAAGACTGACCATTCAGGGGCGGGCCGCGCACGAGATGCCGGGGCTGCCCGTCCGCGAGGAGTTCGAGCTGGGGACGTTCTTCCGCCAGTTCGAGCTGGCCGAGATCGTGGACCAGACGGCGATCAAGGCCGAGCTGAGGAACGGGGTCCTGACCCTGCATCTGCCGAAGGCCGACGAGGTCAAGCCGAGGTCGATCAGCGTGGAGGTGGCCTGATCCGGGCCCGCGGCTCGCCGTGGGCCCGCGCGGTCCGGCGAGCCGCCGGCGATGCGCGCAAGATGAGGCTCGTCAATCAGTTGGGGAGCTGATCGCTCGCATCACACGATCTCGGCGGGCACCGCTCCCGCGGGCGTCCGCCGAGGTCGAGTCATCGTCTCACTGCCTCCCCGCACCGCCGCCACGCGGCCGAAACCGGCCACGAACCTCAGGTAATTTCTCGATTGGCTGCCCCATGAAGTTGTACAACGGTCAGTTACGGGATTGGCCAAATCCGGACACCTGGGCTAGAGTTGTATGCAGGTTCGTCGATCGTTCGCGTTCCCGCGACCATGACGCGCGACTTCACGGGCTGACCGACCGTGGAGCTCCGGCGCAACGATCGAGTGTTGGAGAGGGTTTCCTGCGCCGCGCCGGGCCCCCACGACAATCAGGAGGTTACCCACGTGGCCCTGCGTGTATGTGTATTGTGGCTGTGCGTGTTCGCGTTGGCCAGCGGCGCCGGGGCATGTCCCGACGTCGTGCACCTGAGTGCGACGTCGAACTGGGAAACGCACACGCTCGTCGATGCAGAGAGTGGGTCGCCGGTCGTCGCCATGTTCGACGTGACCGCGATCGGGCCCGAGACGGACGTCGAGGTGTTCGACGGGTCCGAATGGGTGGCCGTCTCGGCGGGCTCGTCGACGCCCGGCACGATGGTCCGGCTCACGAGCGGAGGCGACGCGTCGGTCGCCTATCGAGTCGACGGGTGCGAGGACGACATCATCATCTGGCCGGACGAGTAGATCAGTTCGGGACACCGGCGCCGATCAGATCGGCAGCCAGCGCGTGGGCTCCGTGTCGCCCGACGCGCCGAATGCAGTCGGCTTCGATCAACGCGTGCAATTGCTCGCCGCTCGGACGCGGCGCGAGCGAAAACTCTCTTCGCAGGTCGTCGACGTCGAACAGCCCGCTGACCCGCAGGAAGCGGACGAGCTCGTCGTCGGGAACGAGGTTCTGGCCCACCCCCACGCGCTCGGCGAGCCGATCGTAGCTGATCGGCAACACGTCCGAGGCCGGCCGGCCGGTCGCGTACTGATAGGCCGCCTGAGCGCTCGGCAAGTAGTCGAACGGTCCGAACGCCCGCAAGAGCGCGATGGCATGCTCGGCGCATGCCGCGGCACGCTCGGCGTTGCCCACGTCGGCCAGGGTCACCGACAGCGTGACCAGCGCGCGACCCAGCCGGATGCGATCGAATGCCTTGGTGAAGGCGCGCGCCACCGCCTCGATCTCCGCCCGTGCTCGCTCCAGTCGCCGCTCGCGTCGGAGGATCAGGGCGGTTGCCTCGCGCGCGTTGAGGTAGCCCGTGGTGTCGTGCAGCCGTACCGCGAGACGTCCCGACTCGGTCACGTGCTCGCGAGCCCGATCCAGGTCACCGCGCCGCTCGAAGACACCCGACAGGGCGAGGCTGGCCACGGCCCGGCGGTGATCGTCCGACTCGTCGTCGCGCACCTCGGTCAGCACGTCGATCGCGTCGTCGAACGCGCGTCGCGTCCGGTGGAGGCGCCCCAGCGAGAGCAGCACGTCGAGCCGCCGCTGGCCGGTGGCCGCCCTCCGTGCCCGCTCGAGACACTCCAGAGCGGCGCGGACGTGGTAGCGGCGTCCGTGTACGAACGCCCCGGTGAGGTAGTCGGCCATGATCGGATCGGGATCCGCGTCGAACAGCTCCAGCGCGTCCGTGTAACGTCCCGACAGCGCCCGGACGATGCCGAAGCGACGCCGCACGTCGACCGACGGATGCTCGCCGCGGAGGTGCTGCCGGGCGGCCGTCACGAGGGCCGTGGACCAGGACCGTGGAAGCGGGGCGGCCGCGAACTCGGGCTGACGCGCCAGGGCGGAGCGCAGTCGACGGCGCTGGTGCGCGAGGTCGATGTAACGATAGACCTGCGGTTCCATTGCCCACCCACTCGACGAGACGGCCGACCAGACGATTGTGCATTCCGATAGCGGGTTCGGATCCAGTTCCGGATGAGTCGGTCCCCGACGACTTCTACCAGATCGGAGCCTCGTCCGACAAGCTCTCCCGACCTAGAAACCGATCAGCGACACCACGTCATACCCATCCAGCGCGCGCCTGCCCTCGAGAAAGCCCAGCTCGACCAGGAACGCCATCCCACTCACCCGGCCGCCGGCCCGCTCGACGAGCCGAGCGGCCGCTCTGGCCGTCCCACCGGTGGCCAGAAGATCGTCCAGGATCACCACGCCCCCGGCGCTCTCGCATGCGTCGCGGTGAATCTCGAGCGTGTCTGTGCCGTACTCCAGCGCGTACTCCTCGGTGAGCGTCTCGGCCGGGAGCTTCCCCGGCTTGCGGATCGGGATGAACCCCACCTCGCGGGTGGCGGTGACGTAGCCTCCGAGGATGAACCCGCGCGCCTCCACCGCGGCCACGTGCGAGACGCCTGTCCAGTCGATCAGCGCGTCCAGATCCTGCATCGCCCGGCGGAACACCGGCGGGTTGGCGAAGACGGGCGTCAGGTCCTTGAAGACGATGCCGGGCTTGGGGAAGTCCGGGACGTCACGGATCACGTCGAGGATGGGATGCGTCATGGGAGTTCCCCCTGTCGACCGGCGCATGACGGCGATGCGCATGAGGTGCCGGAACGTGTCAGCGGATTCCGAACGACTCGAGATCGTGACGCGGATCCTGCCAGTCCACGAGCACGCTGTCGACCCGCGACGTGCGCGGCCCGCGACGAACCGCCTCGAGAAGCTGCTCGAGGAGCCCCTCGTCGCCCTCGGCGAGAACCTCCACCGATCCGTCCGCGCGGTTACGGACCCAGCCCGTGACGCCGGGCGGGGCCGAGCGCTCGGTGTGGAAGCGGAAACCCACTCCCTGAACGCGCCCTGAGACGCGGAGGTGAAGTCGCTTGTGAGCCACGCTCCGACCTCTCGACCTCGAACCGCCGTCGAGCTCACCGTGGCCGGATGCGCTGGAGCTCGGAGGGGGTGGGACGCACATCGGGGCGACGAGACCGTCTTCCGTCCGACGCGGTCGACCCGGCGGTGGGAATGGTCGGGGCGAGTGGATTCGAACCACCGACCTCCTGCTCCCGAAGCAGGCGCGCTAACCAAACTGCGCTACGCCCCGTTCCTGATTGCGAGGCGGGAGCATTGCACGGCGCCGGAAGACTCGTCAAGCCGGCATCTACCCCGGGTCCCGCCAGCCGCCGCGGCCGCGCAGGGGCACGAACCGGCACTCGCTGAGATGCCGCTCGCGGAGAAAGCCGCCGTGATCCCGGTCGATGGCCAGGAGCGACTGCTCGTCCCGGCTTCCGAGTGGAATCACGAGCCTCGAGCCCGCATCGACGTAGGGCCAGGCCCAGTCCGGCACCGAGTGGGTCGCCGCGGTGACCAGGATCGCCGCGAAACGCGCACGTCCCCGACCGGATACGGCCCGGGCACCCGTCGACAGCACGGCGCCGGCCTCACCGGCGACGCCCTGGATCCACCGGCCCAGTCCCAGCTGCCGGCGCACCCGCGCGGCGTCTCGGGCCAGCTCGGGGTCCAGCTCGATCGTGGTGACCCGGACGCCGAGCGCGGCCAGCACCGCGGCCTGGTAGCCCGATCCGGTTCCGACCTCGAGCACGTGGTCGTCCTCGCCGACCTCCGCGGCCTCGGTCATCAGCGCGACGATGTACGGCTGGGAGATCGTCTGGCCGCGCGCGGTTGGCAGCGCGCGGTCTTCGTAGGCGCGATGGCGAAAGCGATCGGGCACGAAGCGCTGGCGAGGGACCTCGGCCATCGCGGTGAGGACGGCCTCGGACCCGATGCCGCGCCGGCGGAGCTGGTCGTCGATCATCCGGGCGCGCTCGGCCCGATGGCGATCGGGCTCTGTCAGTCGCCAAAGCTCCAAGAGGCCATGTCCTTGGCCAGCTCGGTGTGGGTCAGGTCCAGCGAGAGCGGCGTGATCGACGTGAACCCGTCGTTGATCGCGGTGAAGTCGGAGCCCTCTTCGTGCTTCCACGTGGGCTTGTCCCCACCGATCCAGTAGTAGTCCTTGCCGCGCGGGTCCGTCCGGACCTCGAGCACGTCCTGGTACACGCGATGTCCGAGGTGCGTGATCCGGATGCCGCGATGCGTCTCCAGCGGAATGCTGGGCACGTTCACGTTCAGGAGCGCCCGCTCGGGGAGCCCGTGGTGCACGACGGCGTTCACGATCCACGGAATCACCGCATACGCGGTCTCGTAGTCGTGGGCATCGAACGTGGCCAGGCTCACCGCCAGCGACGGCACGCCGAGGATGGCCCCCTCGAACGCGGCGCTGACGGTGCCCGAGTACGTGACGTCGTCACCCATGTTCGGTCCGTGGTTCATCCCGCTGATCACGAGATCGGGCCGCTCGTCGAGGAGCCCGTTGAACGCCGCGACCACGCAGTCGGTGGGCGTGCCGTCCACGCTGTAGCGATCGGGGCCCTCGGGCAGGATCCGGAGCGGGCGGCGCAGCGTCAGCGCGTGGCTGGCGGCGCTCTGCTCCCGATCGGGCGCCACGGTGATCAGGCGTCCGAGACCGGCCAGCGATTCCGCGAGCGCCGCCAGGCCCGGCGCGTGAATCCCGTCGTCGTTGGTCAGGAGAATGATCGGCACGGCTCGTCACCCTCGATTGCAGTGCGTGGAGAAGGTGCGTGCCCGCGCACGGCGAAGGGAAGAGTGGTCGGGGCGACTGGATTCGAACCAGCGACCACCTGGACCCCATCCAGGTGCGCTACCAGACTGCGCTACGCCCCGACCGCAATGCAGGGGTCTTCGGTCGCGTCCGTGGTGCACGGCACCGCAATCGCGACCGCCGAATGCTACGGTGGCGCTGCGGGTCCCTCAAGTGAAATCGCGTCGGCCACCTCGGATCAGGGGAAGTGACCGCCGTTGCTGGCGCTCGCGGCCGGGGTCTCACGTCACACGTGATGCGATCTCCCCCGGGAAGCGCCCTTCCCCCTGGCGTGTCGGGGCGTGTCAGGCCGCTCCGGGCGTCGACTCCAGCATCGCCAGGAGGGACTCCAGCTCCCGGCGCACCTCGCTGACGGCCGACACACGCTCGGCATCCGCGAACGTGAGCTGTCCCGGATCGACGTCGCTCTCGCCGTCCGAGGCGTCTCGGTCCGGGGCGTCATCGCCGGCTCCGTCTCGACCGGCACCGGCGGCGGGGGCCCCATCCGCGCGGGCGGCGGCCGATCGGCCGCGCGGGCGGCGCGCCGCCGTGGCGGGCGAGCTCACAGCACCCGGTCGCGCCGGGGTCGACGGGGCGACCACCGCCTCGGAGTCGACGAGCTGCCCGTCGACGAGGATCCCCACACGACGGGCATCCAGGAGCTTTCGCCGGGCGCCCGCGATCGTGTAGCCGTGGCGGTACAGGAGATCGCGAATGGTCAGCACGAGGTTCATGTCCCGGGTGCGATACTGGCGGTTCCCCGCGCGGTTCTTCTTCGGGCGAAGCATCTTGAACTGCGTCTCCCAGTAGCGGAGGACGTGGGGCTTCACGTCGGCGGCATCGGAGACCTCGCTGATCGAGTAGTAGAGCTTTCCATCCGTCATCGACGCCTCTCCTTCTCCATCAGGCTCTCGCCGTCGGGACTCGTTCGTCACCCGCGGAGCTCGGCTCTGTGCTACCAGACCTCCGCGCGCGGCTTTCGCAGCATCAGGTCGCGGATCGTGGTTCTCGGGTCCTTGCCCTCGAACAGGATCCGGTGGATCTCGGTCGAGATCGGCATCTCGACCCGGTGACGAAGCGCCAGCTCCTTGATCGCCTTCGCCGTGGACACGCCTTCGGCGACCATGATCATCTCGGCCTGGATGTCCTCCAGCGTGCGTCCGTGCGCCAGCTCGACACCGACCGTGTGGTTCCGGCTCTGCTCGCTCGAGCACGTCGTGACCAAATCGCCCAGCCCCGCCAGACCCGCGAACGTCTCGCGACGTCCCCCCATCGCGCTGGCCATGCGGATGATCTCAGCGAGCCCTCGGGTGATCAGGGCTCCCCTCGTGTTGTCCCCGTAGCCGAGCCCGTCGGAGATCCCGACCGCTATGGCGATCGTGTTCTTCAGCGCGGCCCCCAGCTCCACGCCGACGACGTCGCTGTTCGTGTACACCCGGAACGTCTCGTTCATCAGCACCGACTGCGCGCGGCGGGCGGTCTCCTCGTGCGTGCTGGCCGCCACGACGGTGGTCGGCATGCCGAGCGCGACCTCGCGGGCCAGGCTGGGACCGCACACCGTACCCACGTTGCGCTCGGCGCCATCGGGAAGCTCGTCGGCGATGACCTCGGTCATGCGCATCAGGGTCGACAGCTCGATGCCCTTGGCCAGCGAGATGTGAATGGCGTCCCCGCGACTGGAGCCCGAGACACCGCGCGCCACCTCGCGCATCGACTGCGATGGGATCGCATAGAAGATGGTGTCCACGTCGGCCAGCGCATGCGCGAGCGTGGACGTCGGCGCGACGCCGTCGGGCAGCGTGATCCCCGGGAGGAAGGTCCGGTTCTCGCCGAGGATCCGGATCTCCTCGATGACCCGTGGGTTCCGGCCCCACAGCCGCACGGCCCGTCCTTCACGTGCCAGCATCACGGCGATCGTCGTGCCCCAGTTGCCGGCCCCGAGGACGCAGACGGGTAATGACATGTCAGCTTCGCTTGAAGGAGAATCGACGTTCCTCACCGCGGCGCAGTTTACGCAGATTGGATCGGTGGCGCAACACGATTGCCAGCGCAATCACCCACGTGACAACGATTAACGCTACGCGTGCGGAGCGGGGGGGGAACACCCACGTGGTGAGGACCGGAATGGTGGTCGCGCCCAGCATCGACGCCACCGACATGTAGCGCAACGAGAGGAGCACGACCACGAACACCGCCAGCCCGCCCAGCGCGGCGCTCGTCACCAGGAACAGAAGCACGCCGCCGCCGGTCGCCACGCCCTTGCCGCCGCGGAAGCCGAAGAACAGCGGCCAGGTGTGACCCACCACCGCGCCGATGCCGCCCGCCATGCCCAGGTGCAACGGATCCACGCCGGCCAGCGGCGCAACCACCCAGCGCCCGAGCGCCACGGCCGCACTCCCCTTCAGCATGTCCCCGACCAGGACCGGCACCGCCGCCCGCATGCCCAGCGAGCGGTTGACGTTCGTGAAGCCCGGGTTGCCGCTGCCCACGTCGTGAATCGAGAGCCCGTGCAGGCGCGCCACGACGACGGCGCACATGATGCTTCCGAGGAGGTATCCGGCCACCAGTGTCACGGTGACCGACAGAGCCGTCATCGTGATCCCTCACGGTTCAGAGTCCGTTCACTCGGACTCGCGTACCATACTCCACGTGACGTCCGGTGAAGTCAAACCGTCACCCGTGCGGTGCCGCGCCATGGCCGAACGATCGGTCGCCGGGATCGGACGCGTCGCGGCGAGACCGGCGCCGATCCCTCCGACGTCACTTCCGTCGATAGAGCACGCGGAGCGGCGTCCCGAAGTAGCCGAAGCTCTCGCGGAGGCGGTTCTTGACGTAGCGCCGGTAGTTGTCCTCGACCATGTTCGGCTTGTTGCAGTACACGATGAACGTGGGAGGCGCCACGCCGACCTGTCGCATGCCCCAGAACCGCATCATGGCGCCCTTGGTGTACGGGTGCGACTTGGCGGCGGTGACGCGATCGATGAATGCGTCGAGATCCGCGGCGCTCTGCTCGGCCCGGGCGGCCCGGTAGACGTCGTCGATGCGCTCCATGACCCGCGAGACGCGCTGGGTCGTCCTGGCGGACAGGAACTCCGAGGGCGCGTGATCGAAGTCGGGCACGTGGCGGGCCGCCTCGCGTACGATGTCGCGCGAGGTCAGCGTCTCCTTGCTCTCGACGACGTCCCACTTGTTGAAGACGAAGAGTACCGGACGCCCCGACTCGAAGGGCATCGCCGCGATGCGGAAGTCCTGCCGGCTCAGGGGCTCGGTGGCATCGAACACGACCACCGCCACGTCTGCCCGCTCCAGCGATCGCGTGGTCCGGATCGACGAGAAGTACTCGGCGCCGCGCGTCGTCTTCGTGCGCCGGTGGAGCCCCGCGGTGTCGATCAGCGTGTAGTCGCGTCCCTCGTAGCGGAAGTCGGTGTCGATCGCGTCGCGCGTGGTGCCGGGGATCTCGCTGACGATCATGCGCTCGCGCTGGAGCATCGCGTTCACGAGGGAGGACTTGCCCACGTTGGGCCGTCCGATCACGGCGATGGCGATCCGGCCGTCGGTGTCGGCGGTCTCGCCGGGGGGCATGTCGGCGGTGATCTCGTCCAGGAGGTCGGCCACACCGCGTCCCTCGAGCCCGGACACGAGGTGAAGATCGCCGACGCCCAGCTCGGCGAACTCGTGCCCGGCGGCCTCCAGCGGCTCCGCGTCGATCTTCGTGACCACCAGCGTCACGTCCGCGCCCCGGCGGCGCAGTAGGTCGGCCACGTCGTGGTCGTCGGCCACGGGCCCCTCTCGCCCGTCCACGACGAACAGCACGCGGCGGCTCTCGCCGAGCGCCATCTCGACCTGCTCGCGGATGCGCTCCTCGATGATCCCCTCGGCGGCCAGGAGGAGCCCGCCCGTGTCGACGAGCATGAAGGGCTTCCCTTCCCACTCGGTCACGGCCATGTGGCGATCCCGGGTCACGCCGGGCGCGTCGTCGACCACGGCCTGGCGCCGGCGCAGGATGCGGTTGAAGAGCGTGGACTTCCCGACGTTGGGACGGCCCACGATGCTGACGATGGGCAGGCTGGCGCGACTCATGGCGCGGGAGTCTACGGCAAAGCGGCGGGACGCGCCACGCGATCGATGACGGGGACCCCGACGCCGCGTCTCTGGTGAGACCGGCGTTGCCCGACCGGCGCACCATCAGGCATTAAGGCACTCCCGGCCCCGGATTCATCGACGAGGTTCTCGATGACGCTCGCCCGTCTCCGCTCGACCGTCCTCACGCTCGCGGCAGCGGCCGTGATTCCCCTCGCCGGGTGCGACGAGGACGAGTCTCCCACCGGACCCAGCGGTAACGGCGCAACCCGTTCCCGGCACACGTGGCCGCCCAGCTGGCCAGGGCCTACCGGACATCGCAGCCCCGCAGGCGACGACGGCCACGAGGCGGGAGACGCCGACGTCTACGCCGCGCTCGTCCACGAGGGATACACGTTCCAGCCGTCGGAGGACGGTGGACCGGTGTCGCCGCTTCGGCTCGGCGTACACGGCAGCCCCGCGGTGTTCATCTTCGAGCCGGTGACGTCGGGCGTCACCACGCTCTACCGGATCGTGTATCAGCAGGATCTCTACACGCGCGAGGTCCCGGCCGCCCGGTCGAGCGGCGTGGAGACGAGCTGGTCGGAGCTGAAGAGCCTCTGGAACTGAGCGCACGGGCCACCGGGCGGTCCGTGCGCTTCCGCTCAGGAGGCCGCCGCACGCGCGACGCGACGCCGGCTGCACCGCACCGCACGGGTCCGCGGGGCCGGCGGACGTGACGAGATCCCGGGCGAAATGCCTCACGTCCAGGTTTCTCCCACCGAGAGGGTCGAGCACGGCCACCTGCCGTCGCGGGCGCCGAGTGCGCTCGCGCGCGATCGGCGCACGTGAGCCCGCCCGCGACGCGTTCCCGCCGGTTACCGCGCGTCCGGACCCGCGTACCCCCCCAGGTGCCGACATCGGCTCGGAACCACCACCGAACCGGACGGAGATTTGCCTCACCGAAGTCCGGAGGCGGCCGACCGCCACTCGCGATCGCGGCGTGCCTCCCCTGCCGTCGCTCCGAGGCTCCCGGAGACGGCGGCTCGGTTCCCGCCGGCCATGGTGGAGCGGATACGGAGGGCGCCATGAAGGGCCTGAAGCTGACCCTCGCGATCGCGGCGACCGCGATCACCCTCGGATGCGGTCGCGACGTGACCGCGCCCGACACCACGACGCAGACGACGATCGACGAGCCGCACGCGCTCGGCACCGACTGGGTCATCGACGAGATGACCGGGGAGTGGATCCAGCTCAACTGAGAGACGCGCCTTCGCGGGGGCGTGCGTTGCCGGGCTACCTGACCGCGTCGGGACACACTCCATCGATGGGGTCGCTGCCGACGTGAGACATGGAGGGAAGTGGAGCGGGCAACGGGGGTCGAACCCGCGACTTTCAGCTTGGGAAGCTGACACTCTACCAACTGAGTTATGCCCGCTCACGATGGCTAGAGGCGAGGATGATACCTGGCGCACCGGGCGCGTCAAGTCCACCGGGCGGCCGGACCGGGCGGCCCTGCGCCCGACGGGCGCGACGGCCGCTAGTCGAGTGGCACGGGATCCCCATGACGCAGCCGATCCGCGAGACCGGACGCGATCGCCGCCCCGTCGCCCTCCCCGAGGACGACCCACTCGATCCCAGGCTCGCGACGAAACCACGTGAGCTGTCGGCGTGCAAATCGGCGCGTCTTCGTCTGGATCTCCTGGATCGCCTCCGCGGTCGACGACTCTCCCCGCACCGCGCGGACCGCCTCGGGATAGCCGAGCGTCCGGTAGGCCGGCCAGCTCGCGTCGAACCCCCGGGCCAGGAGTCCCCGCACCTCGTCGAGGAGCCCCGCGTCGAACATGGCCACGACCCGCCGATCGATTCGATCGTGCAGCTCGGCCCGGTCTCGATCGACGCCGACGACGTCCGCCGGAAACGCGGCATGGCCCCAGGCCCCGGGGGCGCCCCCGTCACTGGACCGAGACGGGTCGGCCGCTCGTCCGCCCCCGCCGGCTTCGGCCCCGGACTCGGCCCACAGCTCGGACATCGGCCGTCCCGTGATCGTCCACACCTCGAGCGCACGCACGACGCGCTCGCGATTGTTGGGGTGCATGCCCGCCGCGGCCACCGGATCCACGGCCCGCAGACGCTCATGGAGGGCCGGTGCCCCGAGTTGCCGACACTCCTCGCGCAGCGTGCGCCGTACGTCGGGGTCCGACGGAAGCTCGGCCAGCCCCCGGCGAAGCGCCCTCAGGTAGAGCCCCGAGCCACCGGTGATCAGGGCCGGCACGTCGCGCCGCGCGAGGTCCGAGAGCACCGCTCGTGCCTCGCGCGCGAAGCGACCGGCACTCCACGCCTCGCGAGGATCGGCGACGTCGACGAGATGGTGCTGCACCCGGGTACACTCGTCCGGCGTCGGCTTGGCGGTCCCGACCGTGAGCCCACGATAGAGCTGGCGCGAGTCGCACGAGAGGATCTCCGCCCCGGCGCGCTCGGCTACCTCCAGCGCCAGAGACGTCTTCCCGACCGCCGTCGGTCCGACCAGCATCAGCGCGCGGCACGTGAGCGGCTCGGGCGACATCTCGGCCCTACGTGCGGCCGAAACGACGATCCAGATCGATCAGCGGCATCTGGATCAGCGTGGCCCGGCCGTGCGGGTCGCCGTGCGGCGTCGAAGTGGCGAAGAGCTGATCGATCAGCGAGCGCATCTCGCCGGTGGAGAGGAGGTCTCCGCTCTTGATCGCGGCGCGGCACGCGAACGAGCGGGCCAGCCGCTCGCGCGTCTCGCGCACCGAGCGTCCGGCGTGCACGAACTCGTCGAGGACGTCGGTCAGGAGACCCTGGTGATCGCGCGCCATCAGGTCGCCGGGGATGGCGCGGATCAGCACCGTACGTCCCCCGAAGGGCTCGATGTCGAAGCCCAGCCGGCCCAGGGGCTCGGCCAGCTCCTCGGTCAGCTCGTACTCGGCCGCGGTCAGCTCGATCGCCTGCGGGATCAGGAGCTGCTGGGCGCTGGCCTCGGCTCCGTCGAGCCGCGCCAGTGCCTCCTCGTAGAGGATGCGCTCGTGCGCGGCGTGCTGGTCGACGATCAGGACGCCCGAGCTCGTCTGCGCGAAGACGTAGCGCCGGTGGAGCTGCCAGAACTTCGCCTCGTCCGGTCGCGCGCGCGCGGCGTCGGAGGATCGGGTTCGCCAGTCGCGCGTGGAGCCGTCGTGCACCTCGTCCTCGCCGGCGCCATGGCCGGCTCCGGGCTCGGCCGGAGGCACGTACAGCTCCAGGATCGCGTCGGTGTCGGGGAGACGCGTCTGCCGCCGGTCACCCACGCCGATCGGCACCTGGTTGGGATCGGAGATCGGGCGCCCGCTGGCGTCGCGACCCGTGAAGGGTGCGTCGTCGGCGTCGCGCACCACGGGCCCACGGTGCGGGTGCAGGGGCACGAGCCCCGAGAGCGCATCGGCCACCGCATCGCGGACCACCTCGAACACGAGCCCCTCGCGGGCGAACTTGACCTCGCGCTTGGTGGGATGCACGTTCACGTCGATGGTGGCGGGATCGAGGGTCAGGAGCAGGATCGACATCGGATGCCGATCGGGCGGAATGAGGTCCCGGTAGCCCATCTTGACCGCGTGGTTCACCAGCGGGCTCACCACGGGTCGTCCGTTCACGATCAGCACCTGGAAGTCGCGGGTGGCCCGGGACTGATCGGGCACGCCGACGAGCCCATCGACCGCGATCGTGACGCCGTCGCGTTCGACCGAGAGCATCTTGGCCACCGCGGTCCGGCCGTACACGTCCTCGGCCCGCTCGCGCAGGCCCGGAACCGGATCGAACACGAGCGACGTGGCCCCGGTCCGCTCGAACACGAACCGCACCGACGGGAACGCCAGCCCGATGTGCGAGACCAGGCGCACCGCGGCCCGGAGCTCGCCGCGCTCGGTCTTCATGAACTTGCGACGGACCGGGACGTTGAAGAAGAGATCGCGCACCTCGACCGTCGTGCCTCGTCGCCGGCTCGTCTCGCGGCGGGAGAGGGTCTCGCCTCCCTCGACCACGATCTCGGTGGCCGGCGCGCCGTCGGCGGTGGAGGTGGTGATCGTCATGCGACTCACCGCGCCGATCGACGGGAGCGCCTCGCCGCGAAAGCCCAGGCTCGCGAGGCGGAAGAGATCGTCGTGCGACTCGATCTTGGACGTGGCGTGCCGCTGAAGAGCCCTCTCGAGATCGTCGGCGGCCATACCGTGGCCGTCGTCGCTGACCACGAGCGAGCGATCCAGACGCCCGTCCACCGTGATCGTGATCGCCGACGCACCGGCGTCGAGCGCGTTCTCGACCAGCTCCTTGAGCACCGATACCGGGCGCTCGATCATCTCGCCGGCCGCGATCTTGCCGATCACGTCCGGGGGCAGCAGGCGGATGCGGTGTCTTTCGGTCATGTGTCCTCAGCCCACCGGCGGCAGGTCGTCCGGAAGCACCGCGACGAAGCGGTCGACCAGTGCCCGGATCCGCGCCACGACGCCGCGGCGGCCGCCCGCACTCGCCGGCACGTCCGCGAAGGTCACGACGACGCTCGATCCCCGCGCGCGAGCGCGGCCCTCGCGCACCGTCAGACGCTCTCCATCGCGCGACCACACGATCTCGGACTCGCCGCCGTCTCCGGCCATCCACGTGCTCGTTCGCGGCACGCGGAACGTGCCGCCACCGGATCCGACGCCGGTCAGCACGTCGTCGCGCGCGCCGCCCCACAGGCAGATGCACTCGGCGGCGCCCAGGAAGTCGGCCATCGCATCACACACCGCGCCGATCGACGACGTGAGCCCGTCACCGGTCTCGAGACGTCCCGAGATCGCACCCACCAGTGCGTCCAGACGCGCGCCACGCCGCAGGCCGTCGAGCTCCGCCACCGAGCGGAGCGCCGGGGTGACCGCAGCCACGAGCGCGTCGGCGGACTCGCGCTCGGGGACGTCCACGAGGCGAAGCTCCGCGCCGCCCGGGGCGCCCGCGTCGCCGAGCCGGATCCGGGTCACGCGATCGCTCGCGGCCTCGTCGGTGACGAACGCCGGCGGCCCGCCGCTCTCTGCCCGACGATCGGACCAGACCATCGGCGCCATGGCGTCGTCGGGCACGATCGCGCCGAACGCCGCTCCCGTGGTGGCCGAGGCGCGCTCGAGCGTCCACGCGTAGAACTTGCCGAGGTCGTCGAGATACGGGGTCAGACGCGCGAGCGCGTCCAGCTCGACGTCGTCGAGCCGCTCGTGCGCGGCGATCGCGGTCGCCGCGCCGACGCGGGCGCCCTGCGAGCGCGCCGGCGGAGGGGCATCGGCCACTGACGGCGCCTGCCCCGGCGCCGATCGCGAGAGCTCGCGTCCGTTCGCTCCCGAGGCCGTGGGGCCCGCCGCGGGCGCCACCGGACTCGGCGCGGATGCGGCGCCGCTCGACGGCGTCTCGCCGATCGGCTCCATGCGCGTCGTCTCATCCGATCCGTGGGCGTCGGAATCCTCCTCGGGCACACCGTGGTCGGCGGTCAGCCGGTTCCAGGCGTCGTCCTCGTGCCAGACCTGCTCGGGCGAGAGTCGTAGCTTCGCGGCCAGCGTGCGAAAGGACTCGTCGCCGTAGATCAGAACGTCGCACGTCGGTAGCTCGTCCCCGCTCTCGTAGACGCGGACGCCGAGAATCTCGGCGATGCGGGTGGTCTCGCGCCCGCCGGGGCGATCCACGATGCCGGCCACCTCGTAGCCGGCGCCCTCGTTGAGAAGGAGGAAGAGGTCCATCTTGTCGTCGGCGATGCCGGCCAGAACGACCCGCTTCGCGTTGCTCATCGTTACTCTCCCGGTGTCAGGGTCGGCATGTCGGACGTCGGCGCGCCTCGGTCCGGCTCGGCGCATATCCAGGCGGAGAGCGCATCCCAGACGTCGTCGACGGTGATGTCGAAAAGGCAACGGCGGTGCCCGAAGCGGCAACGATGCCCGCCGTGCACGTGGCACGGCCGGCACGCCATCGCGCGTTCGAGGAGGATACTGTCCGAACGCCACGGGGCGAAGCCGAACTCTCGCGTCGTGGGACCGAAGAGCGCGATCACCGGAGTTCCGACGGCCTCGGCCACGTGCATCGGTCCCGAATCCGACGTCACCATGACCGATGCCTCGGACAGACGCGCCGGGAGCTCGCCCAGATCGGTGGCCAGATCCCGCACGCGTGCCTCTTCCCGGACGAGCGGGGCGAACGCCTCGCGCACCCGCGCGTCGTCGGGCCCCCTGACCACGAGGATCGGCCGATCGGTGCGCTCGAGGAGCCGGCGGGCGATCTCGACGTGACGCTCGATCGGCCACCGCTTGTTGCGCCAGGCGCTTCCGGGGGCCAGCGCCACCGGTCGGGGGCCGGAAGAGGCTCCGGCGGTCGCCCCCGCGCGCGCGGGCACGACGAGACGCGGGCGCGCGTCGGCACGCGCGCCCGGCACGCCGCGCGCGGCGATCAGATAGCGCTCGATCACCGGCGTGGGACGCCAGCCGAGCCTCGTCGGCGAGAGGATCCGTCGCGTCGTGCGGGGCCAGCAGCGCGCCAGGAGACGGCGCTGGAGCCCGTCCTTGGCCACGCGGATCAACCGCGGCGCGGCATCGCGCCGGGCTCCCCTGCCGTCGCCGAGCCCGATGGTGAGGCGCCGGCTCGTGGTGCTCCCCTGCAGATCCAGCACGACGTCGGGGACGAACGCCCGGATCTCCTCGCGCGTGGCGGCGACGTGCGCCCGATCCAGCCGGATCAGTCGCGCCAGCCTCGGATCGTCCCGGTACAGTGCGTCGTACGGCGCGCGCGTCACGAGCGCCAGCTCGGCGCAACCAGACAGCGATTCGATCACGGCGCTGGCAAGGGTCACGTCCCCGAGCGCACTCAGCCGTACGACGACGACGCGCTGCCGGACCTCGGTCACGACCGCCGACCGGAGACGTGATAGCGGCGCACGAACTCCTCGTCGAAGTCGTAGACGTCGCGAAAGCTGTCGATCGTGTCCTCCTCGCGGAGCGAGAACAGCTCGACGTCGACGAGACGTCTCGCGATGTGCCCGAAGTCGACGGTTTCCCGGAGCCCCCAGGCTCGGAACACCGTCGGAGCGAGCGATCCGAAGCGCACACGTGCGTAGTCCCGCGTCGCCAGCACGAGGTCCCGGGCTCCCACACGGGCCCGCCGACCCTGGCGGCGGTGCACCACGTCGAGCGCGGCCAGCACGAACACGTAGGCCGCGACCGAGTAACGCGCGTCGCCCTCGGCGAGCACGCTGACGACGTCGTCCACGTCGATGGAAGTCGTCACGACGTCCCCTCGTGCTTGGCCACGACCGTGTCCCCGTCGAACGCGCTCAGCCGTTCCGGATGATCGACGTTGTAGTGCAGCCCGCGGCTCTCCCGGCGCCGGTCGGCCGACGTCGCGACCAGCTCGGCGACCAGCGCGATGTTGCGCAGCTCGATCAGATCGGGGGTCAGGAGATAGCGGGCGAAGTAGCCCTCGATCGTTCGGCGGAGCCCCTTCAGGCGTTCCCGTGCGATCGCCAGGCGCTCGTCCGAGCGGACGATCCCGACGTAGTCCCACATCAGCGCGCGCACGTTGTTCCAGTCGTGCTCGAGGATGATGGCCTCTCGAACGCGCACCGCGTGCCCCGAGTCCCAGGGCGCATGCGGATCCACCGATCCCAGCCGGCGGTGATCGGCGACGGCGCTCTCGATCGCCCGCGCCGACATCACCGCCGCCTCCAAAAGAGAGTTCGACGCCAGGCGATTCGCCCCGTGCATCCCGGTGTGCGTGACCTCGCCCGCGGCCAGGAGCCCTGGCACGTCCGTGCGGGCGTCGAGACCGGTCATAACGCCCCCGCAGACGTAGTGCGCGGCCGGCACCACGGGCATCGGCTGCTGGGTGATGTCGATGCCGAGACCGGCGCATCGCTCGTAGATCTGCGGAAACCGCTGGCGAACGCGATCGGCCGGGAGGTGCTCCAGGTGCAAGAGCACGTACGGATGTCCGAGCCGCTTCAGCTCGGCGTCGATCGCGCGCGCCACGATGTCGCGGGACGCGAGCTCGGCGCGCGGATCGTACTCGGACATGAACGCGCGGCCGTCGATCGTGGTCAGGGTGGCGCCTTCGCCGCGGCATGCCTCGGAGACGAGGAAGCTGCGGGCGACGTGGTGATAGAGGCAGGTCGGGTGAAACTGGATGAACTCGAGGTTGGCCAGACGCGCGCCCGCACGATAGGCCATGGCCAGCCCGTCGCCGGTCGCGATGTCCGGGTTCGACGTGAACTTGTACGCCTTGCCGGCCCCTCCGGCGGCGAGGAGCGTGACCGGGGCCAGGAAGGACGATATCTCGTGCGAGTCGCGATCGAGCACGAACGCGCCCACGACCCGATCGTCGGCCGGTGCGCGACCGTGCTCGCCCCGGCGTCGCGAATCGAGAATCAGGTCGACCGCCATGTGGTTCTCGAGGATCCGGACGTTGGGATCGGCGCGCGTCGCCGCCACCAGCGCCTCCGAAATGGCCAAGCCCGTCCGGTCTTCCACGTGCGCGACCCGCCGGTGCGTGTGGGCCCCCTCGCGCCCCAGCGCCAGATCGCCGGCCCGATCGCGATCGAACGCCACCCCGAGCTCGATCAGCTCGCGGATCTTGCCGGGACCGTCGGTCACGATCGAGCGCACGACCTCCTCGTTGCAGAGGTGATCGCCGGCGACCAGCGTGTCGGAGACGTGGGCCTCGACCGAGTCGTCGTCGCCGAGCACGGCGGCGATCCCGCCCTGTGCGTACCGGGTGTTGGACTCGCCGAGGGCGCGCTTGGTGACGACGGTGACCGAGCCGTGCTCGGCCAGTCGCAGAGCGGCGTACAGCCCGGCCAGACCACTGCCGATGATTAGAAAGTCAGAGGAATGGGTGTTCGTGGTCATATGGCCCTACTTGATTGCGGTAGGGGCAGTTAGGGTGATCGACGGAGAGGTCGCTCGAAGCGTGAAGGCCCCACTATAGGGCCGCTCCCGCCGGGTCGCAACGTACAATCGCGACCCGAAGCGCCTCCGTGACACCCCGGCGAACGCCAGAGACTAGGCGGTTGTGGCGGGTTTCGACCACCACGAACACCGGTGTGCGCTCGTCGCGCTCTTTCCGGCTTTCCGAGGAGGCCAGTGCCATGCGTCA
This sequence comes from Candidatus Eiseniibacteriota bacterium, assembly GCA_965224245.1. Taxonomy (GTDB): domain Bacteria; phylum Eisenbacteria; class RBG-16-71-46; order CAZAMP01; family CAZAMP01; genus CBDCYW01. Next base: position 1,855,435 of record OZ245046.1, read on the forward strand.
GGCCATCGCGGCTTCGGCGGTCCTCACCCTCGCGGCCCTGTCGGGTTGTGATGGGGATCTCGAGGTTCCCCGATCAGACGTCGAAATCATGCGCATCAACGGCGGCTACGCGCTTCAGAGCGCGGTCCGAAACGCTGGCGAGGATGGCGTCTTCGGTAACGAGGACGACTTCATCACCGAGGACCAGGTCTGGGTGACGTTCGTGAACAACCCGTCCGACGAGCAGGGCACGATCGGATCCTCCGGCGCGTTCTCGTCGGTGACCTTCGATCGCTACCGTGTCTCGTTCACCTCCACGCCCGCGCTCGCGGACTTCGTCGGCACCTGTCACGCGCGCGTCGCGTCCGGCGACAGCGCGGGTGTCGGCGTCGTCGTCGTGCCCGCGGTTCGCAAGCAGATCGATCCGCTCGTCGGCATCTACACCGGCACGCAGCCGCCGATCGAGGCCAACGCGACGATCGAGTTCTGGGGTGAGGAGAAGACCTCGGGGCAGGAGATCCACGTTTCCGGCAGCCTCGTGGTGAACTTCGGGCTGGCGCGGTAACGTCCAGGGACGCGTCTCACCCGCAACGTGAGCGCCCGTGCCGATGGCCGGGCGCTCTTTCGTGCCGCTCCGTGCGCCGCTCCGTGCGCCGTCGCGCACGCGCACGACGCTAGAGCGGCGTCGTGAGGAGCCGCTCCACGGGGTCCAGCGGCTCCACCGCCAGCTCCAGCACCGCCAGCCGATCCTCGTCGAGGAGCGCCCGCGTCGTGGGCTCGGCCAGAAAGCGCACCTCGTCCTTCTCGGTCGTCAGGACCGCGTCGGCCTCGTGCCGGGCCGCGAGAACCGCGAGCGCCCGCACGCGGTCCGCATCGATGCGTGCGTGGTCCCCGAGCCGCCGCTCGGCGCAGATGTGAATCCCCAGCGAGTCGACGCTCTCGCGGACGCTGTCCGGATTGCCGACCCCGGTCACGAGCACGACCCGCCGCGGTGCACCGGCGCCCGGGTCGAGATCGCCGTCGTCGAGTGCACCCGCACGCCGAACCCGGCGGACCACGAAACGCCAGCGGCCGCTGGAGCGTGTTCCGACGATCCGGGCGAGCGTCTCGTCGCCCGGCTCCTCCGCGCCCCCGGGACCTTCGGTGTATCGGGTCCAGGCGATCGCCGTGGCGCGAGCGAGCGCGGTCACGGGCTCCCGCAGATCTCCGGACGGCAGCAGCCCTCCCCGCCCCAGCGGACGACGCCAGTCGAGGCACACGATGTCGTCTTCCCGCGCGACACGGCGGTGCTGAAAGCCGTCGTCCAGGAGGAAGAGAGTCGCGCCGCGGCCGAGCGCCTCGCGGGCCGCGCGCACGCGATCGGGATGGGCGTACACCGCCACCTCGGGTAGCGCGCGCGCGTGCAGGAGGGCCTCGTCGCCGAACGTGGCGAGCGTGCCCCGCGGCGGACGATCACGCCACGCAGGGACCGGCGCGAGGCTGCCCCGGGCGCGATAGCCGCGCATCAGAATGGCCGGTCGATGACCGGCCGCGAGCGCGTGCCGCGCGAGAGCCTGGGTGATCGGCGTCTTGCCGGTGCCACCGGTCGTCAGGTTGCCGATCGACACCACGGGACACCCGAGCGCGTGGACGGCCCGCCGACCCGAGTCGTACGCGGCGTTGCGTGCACGGACGGCCAGGCCGTACAGCGGCGCGAGCGGGGCGAGAAGCGCTCGGATCGGCACGACGTCCCCTTCGCGTGACGGCGTCACGGCGTTCGCGTGGTGACGGCGTCGAAGAATCCCCGGCTCTCGAGCGCCGCTATCACGCGGCCGCTGGCGCCCCGGCCGGCGTCGGCGGCCTCGCGCGCGCCGCGGCCGAGCCGCTGGCGGGACTCCGGTGCCGAGAGCAGCGTCCAGACCGCATCACACAGCTCCCCTGGACCATGTACCCGGACGCCGCCGTCGTGCTCGAGGAGCCGCTCGGCGTCGTCGGTCCAGGACGACGTGTCGGGCCCGAACACCACCGGCACGCCGAACGCGGCGGGCTCCATCAGGTTGTGCCCACCGTAGGCGGCGAACGTCCCTCCCACGATCGCGACGTCCGCCGCCTCGTAGAAGTCGCGGAGCTCTCCGAGCGTGTCGACGAGGAGGACGCTGACGTCGGTGGGCACCGCGTCGCCCATCCCCGAGCGACGCACGATCGCGATTCCCGCGCGGGTGAGCGCGGTCGCGACGCGATCGAACTCCTCGGGATGTCGCGGCGCGATGACCCAGAGCGCGTCGGAGCGCGGGCAGAGCGATCCGATCAGCTCGATTGCGATCGCCTCCTCGCCGGGACGCAGGCAGCCCCAGACCACGACGTGTCGAGAGCCGAGGAGCGCCGTCATGTCGGTCCGCGCGTCCGACCCGTCCGATGGGCCGGTCGAGAGCACGTCCAGCTTCGTGTTGCCCGCGACCACCGTGCGCTCGGGATCGGCGCCGAGGTCCAGGAAACGTTCGCGGTCCTCGTCCGAGCGCGTCGCGATCAGATCGATCGTCCGGAGGACACGACGAAAGAGCCCCCGCGCGCGACGGTAGCCGCGGTGGCTCCGGCCCGTCATGCGCGCCGAGGCCAGGCACACGGGAACACCGCGACGCTCGAGGGACATGAGCAGCTTCGGCCAGATCTCGGTCTCGACGACGATTAGCGCCGCCGGACGAACCGCATCGATGAAGCGTCCCGGCGCCGGCCAGGCATCGATCGGCAGGAGACGCCGGAAGAGCGCGTCGGGAAAGAGTGCGTCCGCACGTGCCCGGCCGGTGACCGTGGTGCTCGTGATTCCCCAGGCCATCCCGGGCCGCTGACGTTCCAGAACCGACACGAGGGGCTTCAGCGTGCCCATCTCGCCCACCGAGGCGCCGTGAAGCCACAGCGGCCGGACGCCCTCGGGCAGCGTCGGCCCGCGCCCCAGCCGCTCGCGGAAGTCGGTGTCGGACACGACGCGTCCCACGGTCGCGGCGGCCGCTCCCACGGCGCCGCCGGCCAGCGTGTAGGCGGTGGCCCAGAGGGCGCCGCGTCGATCACGAGGCACCGGCCATCTCCTCGAAGGGTTCGCCCCGGGCCAGGCGCTCGGCGCGCTCGGTCGTGCGCATCAGCGTCTCGCGAATGCGCGAGCGCCAGCGGGCTTCCTCGCGCGTCGCCTCGCGCGGGACCCACAGTAGCTCGTCCATGACGACGGCCCCCCGCGCGAACGGCCTCGGAATCTCGAAGCGATCCCACGACGGGAGGCGCCAGAGCGCGCTGGCCGACGCGGCCAGCGGGATGATCGGGAGGCCGGACAGCGCGGCCAGCACCGTGACCCCGTCCTGTACCTGGTGGCGCGGCCCACGCGGGCCATCGGGCGTGATGCCGACCGAGCGACCCTCGCGAGCCGCCCGCAGGAGCGCCTTCATCGCCGCGCTCCCGCCCCGCGACGTGGATCCCCGCGCGGTGTCGAACCCCATCCCGTCGAGGACGCGCGTGATCAGCTCGCCGTCGTCGTTCCGACTCACGAGAACGACGATGCCCCGGTTCCGATGCGTGTAGGTGAGCGACAGGAGGTGACCATGCCAGTGCGCGTACAGCGCGTTTCGTCCGGCGTCCAGGTGACGCGCGGTCGTGTCGTGCACGTCCCAGCTCCAGCGGACCGAGCCGCACAGTCCACGGACGAGCCAGGGGCCGAGGTTCGAGGCCAGCACGAACTGGATGCGTCTGGAGAGCGAGGGGGCGCGAGGCTCCGTGTCGGTCATACCGGCGTCCTCCGCAGCGAAAGCGCCGTCTCCGCGATCGCATCGAGCCCGACGCCGCCTCCGAGGGCGGCTCGCACGCGGGCATAGCCCTCGCGCATTCTATCCCCCACGCGGGGCTCGTCCAAGAGCCGCCGAACCTCGGCGGTGAGACGCTCGGGGCTCGCGTCGTCCTGCAGCAGCTCGGGCACGAGCCGTTCCTCGGCCACGAGGTTCACCATCGCCGCGTACGGCGTCTTCACCAGCCGGCGAGCGACGAACCAGGTGGCCCGGCTCAGGCGATACATGACGACCATCGGCGTGCCCGCGATCGCGACCTCGACGGTGGCGGTTCCCGAGGCCACGATCGCCGCGTCGGCGGCCGAGGCCAGATCGATCGCCGGTGGCTCGACGACCTCCAGCCCGGGAGCGAGCGCGATCACCTCCTCCCGATCGAGCGTGGCGGCCCGGGCCACCGCGCAGCGCACGGGTGGATCGAGCGTCCCCAGCCGGCGTGCGGTCTCGGTCATGATCGGCAGGTGGCGCTCGATCTCCGAGTGCCGGCTCCCGGGCAACAGCGCCACGAGTCGCTCGTCGCTCCCCAGCCCCAGCGCGGCGCGGACGGCCGCCCGGTCCCGCGTGGGCGACAGCTCGGTCACCAGCGGATGGCCGGCGTACGTGACCGGAACGCCCGCCGCCTCGAAGAACGGCACCTCGAACGGGAACAGCACCGCCACGTGGGCACACCACCTCGCCATCTCGCGCACACGACCGCGCCGCCACGCCCACACCTGGGGCGCAATGAAGTAGAACACCGGAACGCCGGCCGCGTGCGCCGTGCGCGCCAGCCGGAAGTTGAAGTCGGGATAGTCGATCGGAACGAAGAGGTCGATCTCGCCGCTCTTCAGGTGGGCGCCCAGCGCGCCGAGGATCCGGAGGATACGCGGCAGACGCCGGGCCACCTCGGTGATGCCCACCACCGAGAGCGACTCGATCCCGGTCAGGATCTCGACGCCGGCCTCGTGCATGCGCTGGCCGCCGACGCCGACCAGCCGAACGTCCGGATCGCACCGTCTGAAGGCCTCGGCCAGACGTGCCCCGTGAAGGTCGCCCGAGGCCTCGCCGGCGACGAGCAGGACGGTGGGGCCGGCGCTCACGCCGGGTGGCCCTGCACCTTTGCCAGCTGCCGGGCGACCGACGCTCGAACCTCGAGCGCCAGCGCCAGCGCGGAGGTCGCGGCAACTCCATCCACCGCCGGAGCCTCGTCGCCCCCGATCGCCCGCACGAAGTTGGACAGCTCGTCGGCCAGGGGGTTCGCGTCGGGATGGGGCCCGATGCGACGGTGGGAGATCATCGACGCGGCCGGGGGAAACTCGCCCCGGGCGAGCCACTCCGCGGGATCGGCGGCCAGCCGCATGACCTCGCCCCTCCGGCGGAAGAGATCGATGGCCACGTACGCGCGGTCGGCGGTGAAGAAGCGCACGCGGCGCATGCGCTCCATCGAGACCCGGCTCGCCGTGAGGTTGCAGACCAGTCCGCCCGAGAACTCCACGCGGGCGTTCGCGATGTCCTCGCGCGCGGTGATGACCGGAACCCCGGCCGCGTGCACCTCCTCGGCCACGACCCCTTCGCCGGCGACGGCCAGCGTGAGGTCGATGTCGTGAATCATCAGATCGAGAATCACGTCCACGTCGATCGCGCGGGGCACGAACGGCGACAGCCGGTGCGCCTCGACGAACAGCGGCCGCCGAACCTCGTCGGCGAGCTGTCGGAACGCCGGGTTGAAGCGCTCGACGTGGCCGACGGCCAGCACGCGATCGGCCTCCCGGGCGCGCGCCGAGAGCGCGCGGGCGGTCTCGGCCGTCGCGGTGATGGGCTTCTCCACGAAGACGTGGAGATCGCGCTCGAGGGCCGCGGTCGCGATCTCGTGGTGGAGCGTCGTGGGCACCGCGATCACCAGCGCGTCCGACCGGTCGGCCAGGACATCCAGCGACGCGCACGCCGTCGTGTCGAACTCCGAGGCGGCACGCTCGGCACGGACCGGATCCACGTCGAGAACGCCCGAGAGGGAGAGTCCCTGCATGGCGGCCAGGTTGCGGGCATGGAGCCAGCCCATGTGGCCCACCCCGACGACGCCGATGCGCGTCATCGGATGATGCCCCGGCCCGGCTCGCGGACGAAGTCGAGGAACTGTCGCACCTCGGACACGTCGGGGGCCTCGGCCGCGATGCGCTCGCAGGCCTCGGACGCGGTCAGCTTCTGGCGGAAGTAGATCCGGTAGGCGTCCTTCAGGGCCGACACCGCGGCCGGCTCGAACCCGCGCCGCGAGAGCCCGATGCTGTTCAGGCCGTACGTCTTCGGGGGGTTTCCGGCGACCTTCGTGAACGGCGCCACGTCCTGCGGGATGCGCGACCCGCCGCCCACGATGGCGTGGCGACCGATCCGCACGAACTGGTGCACCGGCGTCACCCCCCCGATGACCACCCAGTCCTCCACGCGAACGAAGCCCGCGAGGTTCACCGCGTTGGCCAGGATCGTCCGGTTGCCGATGTGGCAGTTGTGCGCGACGTGCACGTACGCCATCAGCAGGTTCTGGTTCCCGATCGAGGTGCGCCCGCCCTTCTCGCTGCCGGGCTGCATCGTGACGTACTCGCGAATGATGTTGTCGTCGCCGATGTCGAGGTAGCTCTCGGCCCCGGTATACGAGTAGTCCTGGGGCGCCGAGCCGATCGCCGCGCCGTGAAAGACCTGATTGCGCTCGCCGAGCGTGGTGTGCCCCTCCACGAGCACGTGGCCGGCCAGGCGGGTCCCGCTTCCGATCCGGACACCGGCGCCGACGATCGAGTACGGGCCGACCACGACGTCGTCGGCCAGCTCCGCCTCGGGGTGGATGATCGCGGTCGGGTGGATGTTCGACACGGTGTTCGTCTCTCCTTCAGATCGTCGGCCGCCGAGATCGGTCTAGGGCTCGACCACGGTGGACATGAGCTCGGCCTCGCAGACGAGCTGATCGCCGACGTATGCCTTCCCCGACATCTTGCACAGCTTGCTCGTCATGCGCTTGGGCTCGAGCACGAACCGCACCTGATCGCCGGGGACGACCGCCTGGCGGAACCGCGCCTTGTCGATCCCGAGGAAGTACACGAGCTTGCCACCGGGGTCGGTGACGGTGTTCAGCAGCATGACGCCGCCCACCTGCGCCATCGCCTCGAGCAGGAGGACGCCGGGCATGATGGGCTGACCGGGGAAATGCCCCTGGAAGAACGGCTCGTTGATCGTGACGTTCTTGATGCCCACCACGCGCTCGTCGGTCATCTCGAGGATGCGATCGACGAGCAGGAACGGGTAGCGATGCGGCATGATGCGCGCGATGTCCGGCAGATCGAACACGTAGCCGTGGACCGCCGGATCGCGCGGCTCGGGCTTGTTCGACGCCGTCAGCGGCTCGCGCACCCAGGAGTTCGGGCGCGTACCGGTGTCCGCGGACCGCGCGAGCGCCTTGACGAACGCCACGTGTGACTCGTGTCCGCCCCGCAGCGCCACAACGTGCGCCTTCAGAGGACGACCGAGGAGTGCCAGATCGCCGCACAGATCGAGCAGCTTGTGGCGCACGAACTCGTCGGGAAAGCGGAGCGGCTCGTCGTTCAGGAGCTCTCCGTCCTTGACCACGATGGCGTTCTCCAGCGATCCCCCCTTGATGAACCCGGCGGCCCGGAGCGCCTCGACGTCGCGATGCAGCGCGAACGTCCGTGCGGGGGCGATCTCCTGCATGAAGGTCTCGGGCGTGATCGCCATGCTCGAGTGTTGTGAACCGATCAGGGGATCGTCGTAGTCGATCGTGTACGAGAAGCGGAGCTCCGCCGACGGCACGGCGGTGATCTCGATCGGGCCGTTGCGAAACGTCACGGGGCTCGCGAGCTCGAGCGGTCGCCGGAGCTTCTCGCCGTCCCGGGTGCCCGCCTCGCGCACGACGCGCGCGATCTCGACCACACCGCCGTTGGCCGGCTCGGGGGCCTCGAGTCCGTCGATCCCGATGAGCGCGTTGTCTATCCCGAGGCCGTACAGCGTGGCCAGGACGTGCTCGGTCGTGTGGACCTCGGCGTCCCCCGCGGACAGGATCGTGCGCCTCGCGTTCTGGTGATCGTACCGCGCCGTCGCGGGCGACACCGGGATGCGCGGGTTGCCGGGCATGTCGCGTCGCTCGAAGACGAGGCCGTGATCGTCGGGAGCGGGCTCGATCGTCACGGTGACCTGCCCGCCGGTGTGAATGCCGACGCCGGTGAACGAGCACGACGCCGCGAGAGTTCGCTGCTTCTCACCCATGTTTCAGCGTCCGGACTCCGTTTCTCTCTCGCTCAGCCGTCGCTCGAGCGCATCGATGCGCTGGAGCAGCTCCGGGATGCGGCGCGTGGCCGCGATCAGTCGCATCTGCTCCCCGTGGGGCCTGGCCGGATAGCCGCTGGCCCGCTGCCCCGCCGGAATGTCGCCGATGACGCCGGCCTGGGCCGCGATCTGCGCGCCCTCACCGATCTCGAGATGACCGCTGATCCCGGCCTGACCGGCGAGGATCGCGTTGCGTCCGACGATCGAGCTCCCGGCGATGCCGACCTGCGCGCACAGGATCGCGTGCTCACCGATCGTCACGTTGTGCGCGACCTGGACCAGGTTGTCGATCCGGGCCCCGGTGCGGATGCGCGTCTCACCCATGGTCGCCCGGTCCACGCACGCGTTGGAGCCGATCTCCACGTCGTCCTCGATCACGACGCGTCCGATCTGCGGCACCTTGCGGTTCTCGGCGCCGTCCTTGGTCAGGCCGAAGCCGTCGTCGCCGATCACCGCGCCGGCGTGAATGAGACAGCGGGCCCCGATGGACGTGCGCTCGCGGATGGTGACGTTGGGGAACACCCGCGTGTCGTCGCCGATCGTGACCTCGTGTCCGATGTAGCTTCCGGCCTGAACTGCCACGCCGTCGCCGATCGTGCACCCGGGCTCGATCACGACGTGCGGTCCCAGGCTCACGTTCCGACCCAGCGTCACGTCGGGCGCGATGATCGCCGTCGCGTGGATGCCGGGCGCCGGGGCGTACGGCTCCCCGAACAGGATCGTCATCGCCTTCTGGAACGCCAGGTACGGATTGTCGTTGCGGATGACGGCGGATGCGACGTCGGCATCGCAGCCCGGGTCGAGAATCACCGCCGACGCCTTGGTTTCCGGCAAGAATCCCTGGTACCGTGCGTGCCCGAGGAACGTGATGTCACCCTCGCGCGCCTCGCGGATTCCCGCGACGCCCGAGATCTCGATGGCACCGTCACCCTCGAGCTCGCCGCCGACTCGCTCAGCCAGTTCGATCAATCGCATCGCGCCAAGTCTCCCGACACACGCTCCCACCCCCAGGAGCGACGTGCGGTGGGGCAGGCCGACTGCGTTAACGAGCGTCCTCACGGACGCGGTTCAATCGTCCGATTCCGTGTCCTCACCCGTGTCGGCCGGCTCCCCGGGAAGATCGGGATCGATCGTCTGTCCGCGAAGCTGGTCGAGTACGGTCTCGGTCAAGTCGAGCCGGTTCGAGCTGAAGACGATGTTGCCGTCCACCGCGTCGAACACCAGGTCGAACGCCTGCTCCTGCGCGATCTCGTCGATCGCGTTCTGCACGGTGGCGAGAACGGGCTCGAGAAGCTCCTGGTTGCGCTTCTCGGCCTTGCCACCCTGCCCGAAGATCGAGTCCTTGAACTGCTCGTACTCGCGTGCCTTGCGCTGGAGCTCGCTCTCGCGCTCGAGACGCCGGTCGTCGGAGAGCATCGGCTGCTGGGCACGGTACTGCGCCTCGAGGTCGACGAGCTCCTGCTCGCGCGTCTGGATGTCGCGGAGCCAGACGTCCAGCTCGCGCTGGTAGGCCTGCTTGGCCTGGATGAAGCCCTCGTACTCGGCGAAGAGTCGCTCGGAGTTCACGTAGCCGATCTTGGCGTCCTGAGCGCGGCCGACCGACGCTCCTCCGACGACGAGCACCAGCGCGAGCGCGATGGACCAGAGACGGGCAACCGGCAGGGACAGATCAGATTTCGTCATCGCTAAACCTCGCGGCCCGGCGCGTCGTCGAGAACGACCGGAGATGGTCCGGAACAAATCCGGCGGAGCCTATCAGAAACCCCCCGGGGGGTCCAAACCGTTCTGGGGTTCGGAGTTGGAGCTCAGACCGCCGGGGAACATCGTGGAATGTGTTGCGGCACAGAGCGTTGCCGCAGCCCCCGGTGGAACGTCCTCCGCCCCTGCACGGTTCCATGGGCGCCACGACGCAGCGCCCGGCCCCCGTCGAGTGGGACGTCCGCGGGGCCCGTGGCGCCTCCGGCGATCGCCTCCGCCTGTCATCGCTCGGGTCGGAGCTCACACGGCCGCGCGGTACGGCGAGGGCCGTGGGACGGCGCAACGCGGCGAGATCGCGCACGGCCGGACGCGCCCGCGCCGGGACGGAGCCTCGGGCCGAACACCGATCGGGACGTGTGCTAACGTTGATGTTCGGTGTGGACGACGGCACTCTCGCGGTGAAGCACAATGCGCGACGACGACGACACGACGGCGGATCGGCCCGAGCGATCGCTCCCCAAGTCCGGCGGCGAGCTCCTCCCGCTCGTCTACGGCGAGCTCCGGCGGCTCGCGCGCTCACGCATGTCCAAGGTCCCCCCCGGCAACACGCTACAGCCCACCGAGCTCGTCCACGAGGCATACGCCCGCCTCGTGCGGTCCGGCCCCAACCGCTGGGCCAATCGGGGGCACTTCTTCGTGGCCGCCGCCGAGGCCATGCGCCGCATCCTCGTCGAGCAGGCGCGCCGCAAGGCCACGGCCAAGCACGGCGGGCACCTCGAGCGACTGTCCGCGCACGACGTGGACATCGTCTTCACCGAGCCGGTCGAGGACGTGATCGCGCTGAGCGAGGCGATCGAGCGGCTGCGCAACGACGACGAACGCAAGGCGAACGTCGTCCTCCTGCGCAGCTTCGCCGGTCTCTCGCGCGAGGAGGTCGCGGCCGCGCTCGGCGTGAGCGTGCCCACCATCGACCGCGACTGGCGCTACATCGTGGCCCGGCTGCACCACGAGCTCACCGGCTACGTGGGGGACTCGTGAGCGACGGTCCCTCCGCCCGCGCCGAGGAGCTCTTCCATGCCGCGCTCGAGCTGCCCCCACTGGACCGAGAACGTCTCCTTCAGGACGCGTGCGTCGGCGACGTCGCTCTCCGGCGGGACGTGGACGTGTTGCTCGCGAACTACGAGCGCGCGAGCGCCGGCTTCCTGGACCAGCCGGTCTTTCGCATGCCCGAGGACGGCCTCGACACGCCGGTGACGATCGGCTCGTACCGGGTTCTCCGACCCATCGGCGAGGGTGGAATGGGGCTCGTCTACGAGGCCGAGCAGGACGGGCCCCGGCGTGCGGTCGCGGTCAAGGTCCTGAGGCCGGGGCTCTACGCCCGGCATCAGCTCCGGCGGTTCGAGCTGGAGTGCGAGGTGCTCGGCCAGCTCACTCACCCCGGCATCGCCCGGGTGTACGACGCAGGGACCGCCACCGTCACCTACGCCGGCGGGCATCGCGCCGAGCTCCCCTACCTGGCCATGGAGCTGATCCGCGGCCGGAGCCTCCTCGACCACGCCGAGTCCGCCTCCCTCCCGGTCGAGAGCCGGCTTCGGCTCTTCGCCCGGGTCTGCGACGCGGTTCACTACGCCCACCAGCAGGCCATCATCCACCGGGATCTGAAGCCCACGAACATCCTCGTCGACGACCGCGGTCAGCCGAAGATCCTCGACTTCGGCGTCGCCCGCGTCGTGGACGAGCACGCGACGCGCACCCGACACACCCGGACCGGCGACGTCGTGGGGACGCTACGGTACATGAGTCCCGAGCAGCTCCTCGGGACGTCGCCCGACGTGGACCTGCGCTCGGACGTGTACACCCTCGGCGTGATCCTGTACGAGCTCTTGACGTCGAGATCGCCCTACGAGGCGGAGACCGCCACCACGACGATCGCGGAGATGCTCCGTCGCGTGGACGCCGGCGACGTGCCGCGTCCCAGCGCGTGTGACCGGTCGCTACGCGGGGACCCCGACGCCATCGTCCTCACCGCGATGGCCGTCGACCCGGCCGAGCGATACCCCACGGCGGCCGCGCTGGCCGAAGACGTCCGGCGGTTTCTGGACGGTGCGCCGATCGCGGCCCGAGGGGATCGCGGCTGGTATGCGTTGCGCCGCCTGGTGCGTCGCCACCGCCGAACGGTGGCGGTCTCGGTCGCCTTCGTGACGCTCGTGCTCGCGTCGACGGTCCTGGCCTGGTCGCTGTACACACAGTCGCTCCGGGCGCAACGTGTGGCCGATCGCGAGCGGCAGGAGGCCACCGAGCGGCTCTGGGAATCCTACCTGTCGGGCGCCGAGACCGAGCGAGCCACCCAGCGGGCCGGACGTCGCGGTCGAAGCCTGGACCTCCTCGGCTCGGCGGCGGCCATCCGTCCCGGCCCCGAGGTTCGGGACGGCGTCATCGCCTCGATGGCGATCTCGGACGTCGAGCTGCTGTCGACGATGCCTCGGGACGGGATCGTGAGCGCCCGCGGGCTCGCCGGCGTCGATCGACTGGCCACCGCGTCGTCCGACGGCCGGATCCGGGTGCTCGACCTGCCGGACCTGAACGAGCGCGTCAGCGTTCAGGGTCCCCCGCACACCGCATACGTCGTCGCGTTCAGCCACGATGGTCGGTATCTCGCGGCGAAGCACCACCCCGCGGCGTTCGAGCAGTCCGAGGTCCGCGTCTGGGTGTGGGACCTGGATGGGCCGGCACCGATCCTCCGGCTCGACGAGGGCGAGGTCGTGCGCAACGCGATCACGATGGGGCGGACCGAGGGCATCGGCCCCTGGGCCGCTTTCGGCGAGATCGATGGCGCGGTTCACCTGTATCGCCTCGATCCTCCCGGTCCCTGGCTGTCGTTCTCGCCGACCTTCGCTCCCGCGTTCCTGGAGTTCGATCCGGTGCTCGGCCGGCTCGCCGCGGCGAGCGGGGCCGGAGAGGTCGAGATCTGGGACGTCGCCCGACGGGAGCGGATCCTCGCGCACCAGCTCGCCACGCGACTCTCGGCGCTCGGGTGGTCCCGCGAATCGCGCCTCGTCGTCGGGACGCCGTCCGGTGAGGTCTACGAGTGGGATCCGGAGTCACGGGCCGTGCAGAGGCAGTTCGTCGGTCACCAGGGATGGATCGGGAACCTGTTTCTGTCTCCGGACAACGAGCTCCTGGTCACCGAGTCGTGGGATGCGACCACGCGGCTGTGGGACTTTCGAACCGCCGGCGAGATCGTGGCTCCGTTGCATGCGGAGGACGTGGAGGGCGTCGGTCGCTACGTCACGACGACCAGTGCCGACGAGGTCAAGGTCTACCGCTACGAGCCCAGCCTCGCCTGTCGGCGCCTGTACGCCGGTGCCCCGTTTCTCATGCGCCCGACGATGGTCGAGGCCGCACGAGACGGTCGCCACGTGGTGACCGCGACGTCGAACGGAGGGCTCCAGATCTGGGACCTCGAGGCCGGGCGGCTGATCGAGACCGTGTCACCGGACCCGCATCGCTTCGGCGCGTTCGCCGGCCCCGGCGACGACCGCCTGGTGGCGTTCGATGGTGGAGCCCTCTCCGTGTGGCGGGTCGCCTGGTCGGGTGGCGCGCCGCATCCGAGCGACCACCGTGTCCTCTGGACGCGAGCCGGCGCTCACGACGGTAACGTGGCGCTCGACGCGTCGGAAGCACGCGTGATCGTGACCAGTCCGGAGGAGATCGCGGTCATCGATCTCGCGACCGGCGACCGGATCCGGACGCTGCCCGGGTACCCCGGCGTGTCGGCGCCGGCGCTGGCCACCGGTGGCCGGCTCGCGTTCACCGGCGTGTGGCGGCGGAACGACGCGCGACTGATCGATCTCGACTCGGGCGACACGATCGCGTCGTTCGCGGGCCACAGCGTCGCGGGCACGTTCACGCCCGACGGTAACACCCTGGTGGTCTGCGCCGAGGAGTCGCTGTCACGCTACGACGCGCCCGACTGGCACCGGACGTTCCGGGTCGAGGACAACGGTCGGGACCTCGCCGCCGCCCGTCCGGTCATCGCACCGGATGGACGTACGCTCGCGCTGCCCGGCACGCACGACGTGCGTCTCTACGATCTCGCGACCGGAGCACGTCTGGCAACGCTCGAACCGGGGGATCGGTCCTTCGTCAGTGCCGCCTGCTTCGGTAGCTCCCAGGCCACGGTCGTGAACCTGACGCAGCAGGGCGTCATCATGACCTGGGACGTGGCCAGGATCCGGGCGCGTCTGTCGGAGCTGGGGCTCGACTGGTCGCTCTGAGGTCCGACCGAACGACGCGCGAGTCGGGCGCGGATTCCCGTCGCATGCGGGATCGAGTCGCGGCTAGAACTGGCGGCCGATGATCAGGTGAGGCTTCCACTTCGCCCCGCCTTCGCGGTCGAACCCGTAGGCGTAGTCGAGTCCGAGCAGCCCGAGCATCGGCACCTCCATCCGGAAGCCGATACCCGCGCCGCGCTTGAGGCTGTTGAGGCTGAAGTCGTCGATCTCGTTCCAGGTGTCGCCCATGTCCAGGAACAACAGCCCGTGGAGCGGATGCGCGATCGGGAACTGGTACTCGGTCGTGAACGTGGTCATGTACCGTCCGCCGGGGAAGCGGCTGGAGCCGACGATGTTGTCCTCGGGCACCACGTCGTAGTCGTCGTAACCGCGGAGGTAGTTCTGCAGCGTGCCGCCCAGACGGAACGTCTCGTATCCGGGGACCATTCCGCCGGTCACGTAGGGCAGGAGCGCCCCGATCCGGGCCCGCAGCATCAGGACCGGCTTCCAGAACGGCCGCACGTACGTCCGGTGGTCGATCGTGTGCTTGTGGAAATCGACCGTGCCCCCGAGGATGCCGCCGGCCAGCTCGACCGTGTAGGACGATCGCGATCCGGACGTGGGGTAGAACGGGTTGTCGGTCGTCGAGCGACGCAGACCCCAGGTCGTGGACACGATCGTGCCCTCGCCGTCCCGCAACCGCCGCTGGGTGTCCTCGCTCAGCGACGGTGAGATGTACGGGATCTCGATGTCCTGGACCTGGAAGCTCGCGGACGCGCGCGTGTAGTCGATGCCCGGCATCGGCCAGCCGATCGTGATCCCGGCGCCGCGGCGGCGATCGTCGTAGACGTCGCGCTCGATCTCGGTGTCGAACAGATCCACGCCCAGCGAGATCGGGCGGTCCAGGAGCCACGGTTCGGTGAACGACAGCTCGTACTGGCTGCGGCGAGAGCCCCGTTCGAGATGCATGTTCATGGCCCAGCCGTTCCCGAACAGGTTGTTGTGCCCGATCTGGAGGAAGCCGGTCAGACCGGTCGCGCTCGAGAAGCCCATGCCGGCCCCGGCCGTTCCCAGGCGGCGCTCGATGACCTCGATCTCGAGGTCGATGTCGTTCGTCTCGGGATCGGTCTTGCCGAAGTCCACCTGGACGTCGTCGAAGTAGCCGAGCGCGAACACCTCCCGCTGCGAACGCATCAGTCGCGAGCGACGGAAGATCTCCCCAGGGTAGATCTCGAGCTCGCGCCGGATCACGTGCTCCTTGGTGCGCGTGTTGCCCAGGATGCGGATCTCGCCGATCCGGCTGGGCTCGCCCTCGCTGATCGCGTAGTGCGCCTGCACCTGATTGTTGGGGAGGACGGTCTCCTGCCGGTCCACGCTGAACCCGAGCAAGTACCCGCGCTCGGTGAACGCCTCGCCGATCGCGCCGGAGAACCGGGCGAGCTTGCTGGCGCTGTACGGGTCGCCGGGCGACCAGGGCACGAGCTGCGCGATGAGCTCGTCGCCGACGCTCTCGTTGCCGTGCCAGGTCGGAGCGGCCATCTCGTAGCGGGGCCCCTCGGCCACCTCGATCTCGACGAACATGTCGCGCGGCGAGCCCGGGTACTTGACGTCGTAGCCCAGGACCTTCGCGTCGCGGTAGCCGTTGTCGTGGTAGAACGTCTCGATGCGGTCCAGGTCGGCCAGGAGCTTCTCCTGCTCGAACTTCCCGGAGCGAAGGAACCCCTTGGTCTTCGACTCCATCGCCCCCCGGAGATCGTCGTCCTCGAGCCCGTCGTTTCCGACGAACGCGATCCGCCGGATGCGCAGGCGCTCCCCCTCGGTCACGTCGAACGTCAGCTTCACCCGACCCGTCGCCTCGACGATCTCGCGCTCCACGCTCACGGTGGCCAGCGGGAAGCCCTCCTCTCGATAGGCCGCGAGGATCTCCTGTCGCGCGGCCTCGACGGCGGCCGGATCGAGGAGCTCGCCGGCGGTGAGGACCAGACGATCCTCGAGCTCGTCGTCGTCGACCGCGTCGTTGCCGTCGAAGTGGAGCGAGTCGATCCGCTGCCGCTCGACGACGCGAATGAGCAGGTTGACGCCCAGCTCGCCGTTGGCCTCGGCCAGGAGCTTGACGTCCGAGAACAGCCCGAGTCCGTACAGGGCCTTCAGCCCCTCGCGGGCCAGCGCGGGGTTCAGGCGATCCCCCACGGCCAGCGGGAACCGGGATCGGATCAGGCTCGACTCGGTGGACGAGTTGCCGTCGATGTCGATGGCCATGATCGTGGGCTGGGCCGCGGCCGGCCGCGCGATCCCGAGCACGAGCGCGAGCGCGAGCAGAGCGACGGACACACGCGGACGTCGCCGGATCGCCGGGCCATCGAGGCACCGTCCCGCCTGCCGGAGGGCGGCCGGGAGGACGGATCTGAGTGCGAACATCGAGCTGGGGGACCTCCGAGCCGTCGAGCCGGCCGGGTGTGACATCCCGGCGAGGCTCGACGACCGATCGTTACTGATGAACCTCCGACTCCGACGGCTCGGGATCGGGCTCGACGCTGACGGCCTCGAACACGAGCGAGTCACCCTTCTTGCTGACCTTCACCGTGTCGCCGCGCTTGATCTTGCGCGCGAGGTAGTGCTCGGAGAGGGGATCCTCGACGTACTTCTGGACCGCGCGGCGCATCGGCCGGGCGCCCAGCGCCTGGTCGTAGCCCTTCTCGGTCAGAAGCGCGATGGCGCCCGGCGTGAAGTCGAGCTTGATCTCCTGCTCGGAGAGCCGCGTCCGGACCTTGTCCACGAACAGGTGCACGATCTGCTCGATCTCCTCGCGTCCGAGCTGATGGAAGACGATGGCCTCGTCGAGTCGGTTCAGGAACTCCGGATTGAAGACCTTGCGTACCTCGTCCATCACGCGATCGCGCATCTTTTCGTAGTCGGCGGTGGGATCGGACTTCGCGAAGCCGAGGCTGGCGGTGGCCACGATCTGGCGCGCCCCCACGTTGGAGGTCAAGATCAGCACCGTGTTCCGGAAGTCGACCTTGCGGCGCATGCTGTCGGTGAGGTGACCGTCCTCCAGGACCTGCAGCAGGATGTTGAAGACGTCCGGATGCGCCTTCTCGATCTCGTCGAGCAGCACCACCGAGTACGGCTTGCGGCGAACCTTCTCGGTGAGCTGGCCGCCCTCCTCGTAGCCGACGTAGCCCGGAGGCGCCCCCACCAGACGGCTGACCGCGAACTTCTCCATGAACTCGGACATGTCGATGCGCACGAGCGCCTCGGGATCCGAGAACAGGAACTGGGCCAGGACGCGCGCGAGCTCGGTCTTCCCCACCCCGGTGGGGCCGAGGAACAGGAACGTGCCGATCGGCCGGTTGGGATCGCGGAGGCCGGCCCGGTTTCGCCGGATGGCCTTGGAGATCGCGGTGACCGCATCGAGCTGCCCGACGACGTAGCGGCCGATCTCGGTCTCCATCTTCAAGAGCCGGTCGGTCTCGGTCTCCTCCAGGCGGCGCACCGGAACCCCGGTCATGATCGAGATGACCTCGGAGATGTGGTCCACGTCGACGCGCGCGGACTCCTGGCTGCGCGTCTCCTGCCAGCTCTTGCGGTGCTTGGTGAGCTCCTTCTTGAGCTCGTTCTCGCTCTTCTTGAGGTCGGCGGCCTTCTCGTACTCCTGATTGGCGACCGCGAGGTCCTTCTGCTTGGTGACCTCTTCGATCTTGTACTCGAGGTCGGAGATCTCCGACGGGATCGAGGAGTGTCCCAGGCGCGCGCGCGATCCCGCCTCGTCGATCACGTCGATGGCCTTGTCGGGCAGGAAGCGCTCGTTGATGTACCGGTTGGACAGATGCACCGCAGCCTCGACCGCCTCGTCGGTGAACGTGACCCCGTGGTGCGCCTCGTACTTGTCGCGAAGCCCGAAGATGATGTCGATGGTCTCCTGCACCGACGGCGGATCCACCAGGATCATCTGGAAGCGCCGCTCGAGCGCGCCGTCCTTCTCGATGTACTTGCGGTACTCGTCGAGCGTGGTCGCGCCGATGCACTGGAGCTCGCCCCGGGCCAGCGCCGGCTTGAGCATGTTGGACGCATCGATCGCGCCCTCCGCCCCGCCGGCCCCCACGATCGTGTGGAGCTCGTCGATGAAGATGATCACGTCGCCCGACTCGCGAATCTCGTTCATGATCGCCTTCAGGCGCTCCTCGAACTGACCGCGGTACTTGGTGCCGGCCACCACCGCGGCCAGGTCGAGCGAGACGATGCGCTTGTCGTGAAGCGTGTTGGGAATGCGGTTCTCGACGATGCTCTGGGCCAGGCCCTCGACGACGGCCGTCTTTCCCACGCCGGGCTCGCCGATGAGGATGGGGTTGTTCTTCTTGCGCCGCGAGAGCACCTGGATGACCCGCTCGATCTCCTTCTCGCGCCCGATGACCGGGTCGAGCTTCTGCTCGCGCGCGAGCTGGGTGAGATCGCGGCCGAACTGGTTCAGCGCGGGCGTCTCGGCCTTCTCCTCGCGCTCGGCCGGCGTGCCCTGCTGCGGCCCCCCGAGGAGCTTCAGCGTCTCGTCCTTGATCCGGCGGCGCTCCAGGTTGTGCTCCATGAGCACCTTGGCCGCGATGCCTTCGCCTTCCCGGATGAGCCCCAGCAGGAGATGCTCGGTGCCCACGTAGTTGTGGCCCATCTGATGGGCTTCCTCGACCGACAGCTCGAGGACGCGCTTCGCACGCGGCGTGAACGGAATCTCGCCGATCGTGAGCGTGCCGCCGGTGGCGATGATCTTCGATTCGATCGCCTGCCGGAGGTCGTCCAGATCCACGCCGAGCTTGTCGAGCACGGCGCACGCGATCCCCTCACCTTCCTTGATGACGCCCAGGAGGAGGTGCTCGGTACCGATGTAGTCGTGCTGGAGCCGCCCCGCCTCCTCACGGGCCAGGAAGAGTACCTTCCGGACCCGCTCGGTGAATTTGTCGTGCATGGCTCTGATTCCTCCTCGCCCCGCGAGCGGTGCGGTCGCCCGTCGGCACGTATAACAACTAGCTCAGCGAGTATTCTCCGTCCAAAGTCGACTCGCCCGACAGCAGGCGGTGGGCCAGCTGAGCCCGAACCGCGCGTCGGCTGCCGGCCGTCAACGGGTGACCCGCCAGACGCGCCAGATGCGCGGGCTGCGACAGTATCACCAGCTGATTGAGAACCGAAAGCGTCGGCAGGCTCTCGAACCCGAGCGAGTGCCCCAGCCGGAGCGCGGAGGCGGACGCCACGACCTCCGCGGCGGAGGTCATGCGACAGCTCTCGAGCGTTCCCAGCGCGCGGTACACCTTGTCGGTGACCTCGCCCAGGGCGTCGGTGCGCAGCCAGTCACGCGCGTCGGTCTCGTAGCGGAGCACCTCGCGCGTGACCTGCTCGATCATGTCCACGAGGTCCTCTTCCGACTTGCCCAGCGTGATCTGGTTGGAGATCTGGAAGAAGTGGCCGACCACGCTCGAGCCCTCGCCGTAGAAGCCGCGGACGGTCAGGCCGATCTGCGAGACGCTGTCGATGACCTTGTCGATCTCGCGTGTCAGCACCAGCGACGGAAGGTGGAGAAGCACCGAGACTCGCAGGCCCGTCCCCACGTTGGTCGGACACGTGGTCACGTAGCCGACGTCGGGGCGGTAGGCGAAGTCGAGGCGGTTCGCGAGCACCGTATCCAGCGTGGCCACGCTCTCCCAGCAGTCGTGCAGGCCGAAGCCGCTCCGGATTCCCTGCAGACGGAGATGATCCTCCTCGTTGACCATCACCGACAGGCGGTCGTTCGCGCCCGGAATGAACGCGCGGCCCGGTGCGGGCGTCTTGAACTCGGCGCTGATGAGATGTCGCTCGAGCAGGAGATCCCGATCGATCGGATCCAGATCCGAGATGATCAGCGTCTCGTCGGCCCTCAGGACCGGCGAGCGACCGGCCGCGGTGAGGACGTCCTCCAGCACCGCGTCGAGCTCCTTCTCGTCGGCACGCCAGGGAAAGCGCGTGCCCTCGATGTTGCGCGCCAGTCGGACGCGCGTGCTGAGGACGACGTCGGATTCGGGACCTGCCGGATCGAACCAGGCCCCCTCGCCGCGCGCGAGCTTCGTCAGCCGCGCCTCGGCGCTCATGACGCATCCTCGCTCTCTGGCTGCGCCCGCACGGCGGTCTGCAGCTCCTGGATCCGGTCGCGCAGCGAGGCCGCCGACTCGTACTCCTCGCGGCGCAGCGCGCGCGCGAGCTCCGAACGCAGGCGCCGGAGCTCGCGTCGCTCCTCGCGCAGCTCCTCGTTCTCGCCGGGCTTGCGCCCGACGTGCTTGGTGCTGCCGTGGGTCTTGCGAAACACGATCCGGAGCTGACCCATGAACGCCTCGTAGCAGTCGGGACAGCCCAGGCGTCCGGTCTTCGTAAACTCGGAGAACAGAAGTCCGCACGACGCACAGCGCACGCCGTGCGTCTCGGTGTCGCCGGTCAGGTCCTTGGCCATGCTCACGAGCTTCTCGGCCATGTCCTGGATCGGACCGTCGCCCACCGACGTGGACGAGTAGCCGTGATCCTCCGCGCACCGACGGCACACGTCGAGGTGCTCGACGACGTCGTTGTCGATCTGTTGCATGTGGATGACGGCGGGCGACTCTCCACAGATGTCACACATCTTCTTGCTCATCACGTCACGCCCCGCGGGACTCTCCACCCCTCACCCGTCATGCGCCGGCGCCCGTACCCGGGACCGCCCTCGGGGATTCTCCCCCCGCAAGCGCGTGCAGGCATCCATCGCGGAGCTCCAGAACCCGGTCCGCGTGCGACGCCCACTCCGCGCTGTGCGTCGTCACGACGACGGCTTGCCCCAGCGACTCCCGGAGCTCGGCCAGGAGATCGTAGATCATGCGGCCCGTCGTTGGATCCAGATTACCCGATGGCTCGTCCGCAAGCACGATGTCCGGGTCGTTGATGAGCGCTCGCGCGATGGCCACGCGCTGCTGCTCCCCGCCCGAGAGCTGGGCGGGCCGGTGGTCGGCCCGCTGGGTCAGCCCGACCCGATCCAGGAGCGCGCGGGCCCGGGTGCGGGCGGCCCGGAGGTCCGAGCCGGCTACTCGGGCCGGAATCATCACGTTCTCGACGGCCGTGAACTCCGGCAGCAGGTGATGGAACTGAAACACGAACCCCACCGCGTGGTTGCGAAACGACGCTTCCTGGCCGTCCTGGCCCGAGAACACCTGGCGTCCCCTGAACGTCAGGGAGCCCGCGTCCGGGCGGTCCAGGGCGCCGAGAATGTGCAGCAGCGTGCTCTTTCCGACCCCCGAGAGCCCGACGATGGCCGCGAACTCGCCCTCCTCGACCGCCATCGAGGCCCCGCGGAGAACCTCCAGCCGTCTCGGCCCGAGCGTGAAGGTCCGGTACAGGCCCTCGGCCACGAGAATCGGCCGCTCGGGCCGTGTGTCGGGGGCCCGTTCGGATGCGTCGCCCACTGTGTGCCTCACTCGTATCTTATCGCCTCGACCGGGTCCAATCTTGACGCGCGCCATGCCGGATAGAGGGCGGCAACATAGCAGATCAGGAGCGCAATCGTTGGCACGACGAGGAAATCGAGCCACTCCATCCGGACCGGCAGCGACCCGATGATGTACACGTCCTCGGGGAGGTCGATGATGCGATACCGGTCCAGGACCCAGCTCAGGAGCCATCCCCCGGCGACCCCGGCGAACACCCCGGCCCCGCCGATGAACAGCCCCTGGGTCACGAACACCCGTCGCACGAACTCCGACGTGGCCCCCATGGCCTTCAGGACGCCGATGTCGCGGTGCTTCTTCATCACGACCATGATCAGCGTCGAGACGATGTTGAACGACGCCACGACGACGATCAGCGCGGTCACCAGGAACATCGCCGCCTTCTCCAGCTTCATCCAGGTGAACAGGTTGGCGTTCAGATCGATCCAGTTGTTCTGCGAGTAGTCGAGCGGTCCCAGCTCGTCGACCAGCGTTCGAGCCACGTTCCGGGCGTCGTCCATGTTCTGGATTCGCAGCTGGATCGCCGTGACGTGATCGGTCGGATCGGCGCTGCCGGCGTGAAAGAGCCGCTGAGCGGTCTCCAGGCTCAGCAGTACCAGCGAGGCGTCGAACTCGTACATGCCGCTTCGCACCAGGCCGGCCACGCGGAGCTTGCGAAAGCGCGGTATGAACCCGAACGGCGATCGCACGCCGTCGAACGGCAGCGTCAGCTGGATCGTGTCGCCCCGCCTGACGCCCAGGTTCGCGGCGAGCTGAAAGCCGACGTACACCCCGGCGAGATCGTCCTCGTAGCGCGGCTCCAGCGGATCGAACGGCTCTTCGATCCGATCCATCAGATCGGTCACGTTGCGCTCGCGATCGACGTCGATCCCCTTCAGGACCACGCCGTCCTCTCCGAGACGCCCCTTCACGACGCCCTTGCCGTACATGAACGGCGATGCGCCGAGCACGTCGGGTCGGGCCTCCAGGGAATCGGCCAGCGCGTCGTAGTCGGCGATGCCCCCGGCGCGGTTCCCGATCAGGATCACGTGGGCGTGGATGCCGAGGATGCGATCCTCCAGCTCCGTCCGGAAGCCGTTGAGCACGCTCAGCACGACGAGAGTGGCCATCACCCCCACGGCGACGCCGAGCGCGGAGATGAGGCTGATGACCGAGATGAAGCCCATTCCGCGCCGAGGACGCGCGTAGCGCCGCGCGATGTCGACCTCGAGACTCATCCAACGCTCCCGCCCGACGGCCCTCGAGTGATGGACGTGAGCCGAGCCGTCGGGAGCGGCTCACGCGACGCGAGACCGAGTCGACTCAGCGCCCTTCCGCCGAAAGAGTTACGAGCGCGCGGCGCTCGATCCGCCCCACGACGAGCCGCGCCACGTTCGCGTGCGGGTTCACCAGCAGCCCTCCGGGCACCGACCCCTCGCCGAGGCCGGCCAGCTGGGCGGTGGCCGCCTCCCACGCGGCGGACGGAGCGGGCCAGATCGGCACCCAGAGCGTTCCCACGTACGCGCGGACGCCCTCGAAGCGCGGCTCCATCCGGGCGATGCGCGCCGCCAGCGCGGGACGCTCGACCGCGCCGCGCTCACCTACCAGTATCCCCGGCCGCTCGAGTGGGGTTCCCTCGGCGCCCCAGCTCGCGTCCGCCCGTTCCTTGTTGGGGTTGGCGATCACGCTGGTCTCGGCGAGGAGGCGGTCCAGTCCGGCTCGCGCGTCGGCGTCACTGGCGGGGAGCTCGAGCTCGATGAGCGTCGAGCGCTCGAGGCCGTCCAGGGTCGCCGCATGGGGGTCGCGTCGGCGGAGCGAGCCGAGCGCCGAGCGTGCGGCCGGATCGGGCGTCTTCAGCTGGACGAGAATCTGGACGCTCACGCGCGCACCCCCAGGTGTCGCGCCAGGGCGGCAAAGACCTCGCGTCCCGGTCCGGGTGCGCTCATGGGATCCGGAGCGTCGCCGTCGGGAACCTGCCATCGCCGCTTGGCCTCGCCCCACGGGCCCGGCCAGCTCGGCGGAACCTGCCAGAGCCAGGCCGAGCGCTCGGGGTGCGGCATCAGCGCCAGCACGTTGCCCTCCCGGCTGGACACGCCGGCGGCCGCCCCCACGGCCCCGTTCGGGTTCTCCGGGAAGCCCGGGGCCGACTCGCCGCGGTGGCCCGCGTACCGGAACGCGATGCCGATCCCGGCCTCGAGCGCGCCGGCGATGACGGGATCGTGGGACGTGAACCGCCCCTCGCCGTGCGCGATCGGCATCGGCAGCAGTGTCCCCGGCGCCAGCCCGGTGGTGAAGACCGACGGGGAATCCGTCACCGCGAGCGTCACCCACCGCGTGTAGTAGCCCGATCGATCCGGCATGCGGTTGCGCGCCAGCGCGGCCCCCGGCACGCCGTCGCTGTTCCCGGGCACGAGCCCGGCCTCGACCAGCACCTGGGCGCCGTTGCAGATCCCCAGGATCGGCTTCCCCTCCTCGGCCTCGCGGCGCAGGTGATCCACGATCGGCTCGCGCGAGGCGATGGCTCCCGCGCGGACGCGATCCTGATACGAGAAGCCCCCGGGGATGACGACCGCATCGGCCTCCCCGATCGACTGCACCGGCGCGTTCCAGCGAACCACCGCCGCGTCCAGACCGACGGCGCGGAGCACGCGGGCGGTCTCCCACTCGCAGTTGACGCCCGGAAACTGCACGACCACGGCCCGGGGCCGATCCGACCGCGTCGCGCGCGGCGCTAGCGGAGCCATGTGCCGAGACCTCCCTGCCACAGAGAGCGGATGCGATCCACGTCGACGCGCACACGATCGTCGCCGGACGTGATCTCGAGCAGCGGCTGGGCCGTCACCCGGCCCAGGTCGGCGCAGTCCACGCCGTGACGGGCGGCGCACGCGGCAATGGCATCGACGTCGTCCGGACCGACCGACAGGACGACGGCGCCGGCCTCGCCGAAGAGACGCGCGTCGAGTCGCGGGCCGCCCGCGAGCGCATCCAGCTCGACGCGCATTCCCAGCCCGGTCTCGAGCTCGGCGGGCACGAGCATCTCGAACAGCGTCACCAGGAGGCCGCCCTCGGAGACGTCGTGTGCGGCCGTCACGCCGCCGGTGCGATGCGCGTCCAGCACGGCGTGCATCAGGCGACGCTCGTGATCGACGTCGAGGCTCGGATACTCGGCGTCCAGGCCGAGCACGCGGGCGTAGAGGCTCCCGCCGAGGCGGGACTCCACGCGCCCCAGGACCACGAGCCTGTCGCCCGCGCGCTTGACCGACTGATCGCGCGCGCCCCGCACGTCGTCGATCACCCCCACGCAGCCGACGATCGGCGAGTGCGGGATCGGATCGCCGCCCACCGACTGGTTGTAGAAGCTGACGTTGCCGGTGATGATGGGAACCGTGGTGCCGGGATCGTCGGCGAGACCGATCGCGGTGGCCGTCTCGGCGATACCTCGCACGGCCTCCCGAAACGCGGTGAAGACCTCGGGCACCTCGGGGTTGCCGAAGTTCAGGCAGTCCGAGAGCGCGATGGGCCTCGCCCCGACCGTGACGACGTTTCGGATGGCACCCGCGGTCGCATACGCGCCCGCCTGGTAGGCATCGTCCCGCCCACGATGCGGGTTTCCGTCCACCGCCACCGCCATGCCGACGAGGGAGCCCGGGATCGGCGCGATGACGCAAGCGTCGGCCTCGCCGGGCCGCAGGACGGTCTGACCGCGCACCTCGGGGTCGTAGTGGCGGTACACGTAACCCCGCGACGCCCCATCCGGATGCGTGACCAGGCGTTCGAGGGTCGCCGGAACGTCCGCGAGCGCGACGTCGGTCGCCGGGTGCGCCGGTCGTGACGGCGGCGCGGGTACGGGCGCCGCCTTCCGCTCGTATGCGATGCCCTCGGTCAGATCCCGGGCGGCCACCCGGGCCACCACCGCGCCCTGGTGGTGGATCGTGACCTGCCCATCGTCGGTGAAGCGGCCGAGCACCACGGCGCCGGCGCCGGGGTGCAGCCCCGGCAGATCGAACTCGCTCTCGTAGATCGCGATCACCCGCGCGGCCATGCGCTCGGGCACCGCCCACACGAACCGTTCCTGGGTCTCGCCGACCAGGATCACCTCCGCCGGCAGGTCGCGCTCGGCCGTGCGGACCGCGTCGAGGTGGATCTCGACCCCGAAGTTCCCCGCGTCGGCCAGCTCGACGGTGGCGCCCCCGATCCCACCGGCGCCGAGGTCCTTGAACCCGACCTCCACGCCGGCGGCGAAGAGCTCGTCCAGCACGACGCGATTGGCCTCGGCGATGACGCGCTTCAGAAACGGGTCAGCGACCTGCACCGCACCCAGATTCCCGCCCGAGTCGTCGGCCTCCAGGTCCGCCGACGCGAACGAGGCGCCGCCGAAGCCCGACGAGTCGGTGGGCTTGCCCACGAGGATGGCCACGTACGGCTCCTGGGTGGCGCGCTGCGGCACCCGGCTGCGCACGATGCGGTCCTCGGGCACGATGCCGAGCGCGACCACGTTGACCAGGCAGTTGTCGTCGAAGCCCTCGTCGAAGTAGACGTCGCCGCCGAGGTTGGGGACACCGAGCGCGTTTCCGTAGCTCCAGATTCCGTCCACCACCCCGCGCGCGATGTCGGCGCACGCCGGCGTGCGCGGATCGCCGAACCGAAGAGCATCGAGCACGCCCACGACGTCGGCCCCCATGCAGTACACGTCGCGCACGATTCCACCGATGCCGGTCGCGGCCCCCTCGACCGGCAGCACCTGCGAGGGGTGGTTGTGACTCTCGTGGCTCATGACCACGCAGTACGACCGACCGTTGTGCGTGGCCAGACGCACGATGCCGGCGTCCTCACCGGGTCCCAGCACGACGTGCCGGGGCAGCGACTTCCCGGTGAAGAAGCGCGAGAGCACGGGACGGCTCGACTTGTAGGAGCAGTGCTCGCTCCAGGCCACGTCGAACAGGAACGCCTCGGCGCGGGTGGGATCCCGACCGAGAAGGCCTCCCAGGCGACGCGCCTCGGAGGGCGACATCGCCAGCCCGTGTCCGACCAGCTCGCCGGCCACGGCCTGTTCGGAGCGACCGATGACCGAGACGATGACGGGCGCCGACGTCGTCATGAGAGGGTCCTCTCGTAGATGGCGTCCACGTGTCGGAGCACGTGATCCAGATCGAACAGCCGATCCAGCTCCGCGACATCCAGAGCCGCGGTGACCTCGGGATCGGCGGCGAGACGATCGCGCAGGCGCCCCCCCTCGTTCCAGCACGCCAGTGCGTGGCGCTGGACGATCGCATAGGCGGCCTCGCGATCCTCGAGCGCCTGGGTCAGCGCCAGGAGCACGTGCCCGGAGAACACGAGCCCGCCGGTCAGCTCGAGGTCGTGCCGGAGACGATCCTCGTTCACGTCGAGCCGCTCCAGGATGACCCGGAACCGATCGAGCATGTAGTCGGCCAGCGTCAACGAGTCCGGCAGGATCACGCGCTCGACCGACGAGTGCGAGATGTCCCGCTCGTGCCACAGCGCCATGTTCTCCAGCGCGGCCAGCGCGTTCGCGCGCAGCACCCGCGCCAGGCCCGACACGCGCTCGGCGGTGATCGGGTTCTTCTTGTGCGGCATCGCCGAGGAGCCCTTCTGACCCGGCGCGAACCCCTCGCACACCTCGTGGAGCTCGGTGCGGTGCAGGTGGCGGATCTCGGTGGCGAAGCGCTCCAGACCGCCGCCGAGAACGGCCAGCGCCGTCATCAGCTCGCCGTGCCGATCGCGACACAGTACCTGCGTGGCGATCGGGTCGGTGGCGAGACCGAGACGCTCCAGCACGTCGGCCTCCACGGCCGGCGAGTGATGCGGGCACGTGCCCACCGCGCCCGACAGCTTGCCCACGCGCATCGTCTCTCGCGCGCGGACGAGCCGCTCCCGGTCGCGCGCGAGCTCCGCGTACCAGGACAGGAACTTCATGCCCAGCGTCATCGGCTCGGCGTGGACGCCGTGCGTCCGGCCGACCATCGGCGTCCGGCGATGCCGCTCGGCCAGCTCGCGGAGCATGGCGATCACCCGATCGAGGGACTCCAGGATCACCGCACAGCTGCGGGTGATCCGGATGGCCTGTGCCGTGTCGACCAGGTCGGTCGACGTCATGCCGTAGTGGATCCAGCGGCGTTCCGGGCCGAGCCCCTCCGCGAGCACGGTCAGGAACGCGATGACGTCGTGATCCAGCGTGCGCTCGAGCTCGGCCACGCGCTCGGGCGTCGGCACCGCCTGCGCGGCCACGGCCGCCGCGGCGCCCGCCTCGGCCTGACCGTCCGCCTCGAGCGCCGCCACCAGCGCCACCTCGACGTCCTTCCAGATGGCGAACTTCGTGGCCTCCGACCAGAGCGCCGCCAGCTCGGGCCGCATGTAGCGCGAAATCACTCCGATCCTCCCCCGGACCTGCCGTCCCGGCCGCGCGCCGACATCGTCGGACGACTCTGGATGACCATCGGGATCTCCATCTCGACACCGTCCCGCTCGACGCCGAACCGGACGGTGTCGCCGATCCGGGCCCCGAAGATCTCGCGGAACGCGGCGTCGCGGTTGCGAATGGGGCGTCCGTTGACCTGGTAGATGACGTCGTACAAACGGAAGTCCGCCGTCTCGCCCGGCGAGCCCGGCTCGATCTTCCGTACCACGACCCCTTCGGTGCTGAAAACATTCAAATGACGCCGGATGTGAGGCGTCAGATCGCTGACCCCCAGGCCGAACCAGGGCTCGCGTACTTCGCCGTAGGTGACGATGTCGCTGACCACGTCCTCGACCGCATTGATCGGGATCGCGAACCCCAGCCCCGAGTTGACGCCCGAGCTGAGGATGAACGTGTTGATGCCGATCACCTCGCCCCGTGCGTTCACGAGCGGGCCCCCCGAGTTGCCGGGATTGATGGTCGCGTCGGTCTGGATCATGTCCTTGTAGATCGCACCCCGGCCCCGGGTGGACGGACTCACGTCATACTCCAACTCACGGCCGAGACCACTTACCACGCCGACAGTTACCGATGGTCGGGAATCGCGGAAATAGAACCCGAACGGGTTGCCGATCGCGATCACCCACTCCCCGACGATCAGCCCGTCCGAGTCGCCGCGGGGTGCGGCGTCCAGCGCCGTGTCGGCGTTCAAACGGAGCACGGCCAGGTCGTAGTAGGGCGCCTGCCCCACGATCTCGATCTCGTTGCGGCCGAAGAAGCGCCCGTCGGGAAGCACGACCCAGATGTCGCTGGCGTCGGTGAGCACGTGGTTGTTCGTGACGATCAGACCGCGGCGATCGATGACGAGCCCCGATCCGATCTCCCACTCCGACTCCAGGCGCGGCACGAAGCGCTGGAAGAGATCGTCGAAGGGCCCCGGCAACGGCGGACGCGGCGTGTTGACGGCGATCGTGACCACCGAGTCCGAGACACGCTCGACCGCGCGGACGATCGCCGTCCGCCGGCTCTGGGCGATGTCGTCGGCGACCTCACCGCCACCGGCGACGTCTCCCGCGCCGGTGACCGGGGACCCGGCGCCCGCCCCGCGAAGTGGCGGACGCCACCCGGTGACCAGAGCGGCGAGGATCAGCCCGACGACGAACGTCGCGACGTAGCCCAGCGGGCGCATGCGAGCTCTCTACGTGTTGGCCTTGACCTTCTCCCAGTCCGCCAGGAAGCGCTCCAGACCGATGTCGGTCAGCGGGTGCTTGATGAGCTGCTGGAAGGTCTTGAACGGCATCGTGCCGATGTCGCCGCCGGCGAGCGCGGCCTCGGTCACGTGCATCGGATGTCGGATGCTGGCCACCAGCACCTCGGTGTCGAACGCGTAGTTCTCGAACACGGCGACGATCTCGCGGATCAGCTCCATGCCGTCGTGTCCGGTGTCGTCGAGGCGCCCGATGAACGGACTCACCATGCTCGCTCCGGCCTTCGCCGCCACCAGCGCCTGGTTGGTGGAGAAGACGAGCGTGCAGTTCGTCCGGATGCCCTCCGAGGTGCACGTGGTCAGGGCCTTGACGCCGGCCTCGATCATCGGGAGCTTGACCACGACGTTGCCCGCCAGCGCGGCCAGCGTCCGTGCCTCGGTCATCATCGCGTCGTACTCGGTCGCCGTGACCTCGGCGCTGACCGGACCGTCCACGATCTCGCAGATCGCCTGGATGTGCGAGTGGAACGACGAGATCGACTCCTTGGCGATCAGCGACGGGTTCGTGGTCACCCCGTCGAGGATGCCCATCGACTGGGCCTCACGAATCTCGTTCAGGTTGGCGGTATCCAGAAAGAACTTCATCGGGGGCGCACTCCTCGCTTGCGAACGCCTCGGGTTTGAAGCGGTGCATGCTATCACAGCCGCCGCCGGGTGTCTCCCCGGGCTCAATCCCCCGTCGGGGGCCGGAGATCGGCCTCGTCGTAGGCGACGCGCACCAGCGTGAGTCCCCGCGCCGGAGCGGTCGGACCGGCCTGCCGCCGATCGCACGAGTCGAGGATCTCGCGCATCCGCGCGGCCGGCCACCGACCTCGTCCGATCTCGACCAGGGTACCGACGACGTTTCGGACCATGTGATGCAGAAAGCGATCGGCCGTGATCCAGAACGCGAGACCCTCCTCCCATCGCTCCCAGCGCAGCTCGCTCACGTTGCATCGCTTGTGCGGCGCGGTGTCGGCACTGGCCGCGAACGCGCCGAAGTCGTGCTCGCCCAGGATCGCCTGGGTCGCGTGCAGCATCGACGCCATCTCCAGCCGGTAGCCGGGATGCCACGCGCTCGCGCGGTGGATCGCCGACGGGGCGTCGAGGAGCCGATACCGGTACGTGCGCGAACGAGCCGAGAACCGGGCGTGAAACGCGTCGGCCACCCGGGCGATCCGACGCACGACCACGTCCTCACCGATCAGCGCATTCACCCCCCCGGTGACGCGTCTCGGGTCGATCTCGCGATCCAGGAGAAAGCTCGCTTCCTGCGCATCGGCGTGCACGCCCGCGTCGGTGCGCCCGGCGCCCGCGAGCGGGACGGGCTCCCCCAGCACCGTCTCGAGCGCCTGCATCAGCTCGCCCTGCACGCTGCGGTCGCTCGGCTGGCGCTGCCAGCCGTGGAAGTGTGTGCCGTCGTACGTGACCGTGAGCCGGTACGTGGGCACGGGCTACGTCCCGAGTCGGGAGGCGGCGAGCCCCACGAGCACGGTCGCGCTCGCGACGACCACGGCCGCCGTGTCGCGAGCGTGCCAGCGTCGGCCGACGAGGTACGGCCGGGCCAGTCCGGGGCGGTACCCCCGCGCGATCAGATGCTCGGCCAGCGCGCCGGCCCGCAGGAGCGCCCCGGCGAACACCGGCGTGAACAGCGGCACCAGCGCTCGCGCGCGATCCCGCCAGCCACCGCCGATCGAGAGCCCCCGCAGGCGCTGGCACTCGTGGATCCGTCGCGCCTCGTCCAGAAGGAGCGGCGTGAACCGCACCACGAGCTGGAGCTGAAAGATGGCGGCGTGTACGCGGTTCCCGAGCACGCGGGCCAGAGGGGCGATCAGTGCGCCGATCGCCTCCGCGGAGAGCTCCGCCCGCGTGGTCAGGGCGAGCAGCTGCGACCACGCGGCGAGCGTCGCGATGCGCCCTCCGAAGCGCACGCCGGCGAGAGCCGGGAGCGCGTCTCCGCCGCCGGCGCGGTCGTGGAAGAGCCCCACGAGCCACGTGTTCAAGACGAACGCGACCACGAACCCGCCGACGGTGAGCCCCGCCACGCGCCGTCGCGCGGTGCCGTCGCCCACGGCCAGCGCCAGCCCCAGCCCGGTGGCCGCCAGGATCACGCCGAGCCAGGCAGGCGCGACGAAGGCGGCGAGCATCACGAGGATCGTGACCAGCACCCGCGCGCGCGGATCGATCGACCCGAGCGCCCGACGGACCCCCGCGCTCCCTGCGGGAGCGTCGCGGTCGTCCGCCGCCGTCATGCGAGGAGCCCCATCGCGTCGGCGATCTGAATCGCGTTGGTCGCCGCGCCCTTTCGGAGATTGTCACCCACGACCCAGAACGCCAGCCCGTTGGGCAGGCCCGGGTCGCGTCGCACCCGGCCCACGAGTACCTCGTCGCGGCCGTCCGCGTCGTGCGGCGTCGGCCAGTCGTCGATCTCCCCCCGGACACCGAGCCCGACGCCCGGGCTGGCCTCCCAGAGCGCGATCGCCTCCGTCGGACCCAGCGGCGCCCGCAGCTCGACGTGCGCCGCCACCGCGTGCGAGTTGAACGACGCCACGCGCACGCACGTGAACGACGTCGCGAGGTCGGTCGTCCCGAGGATTCGCATCGTCTCCTCGGTCATCTTCCACTCCTCGCGCGAGCGGCCGTCCTCGCGCATGCCGCCCACCTGGGGGAGGCAATTGAACGCGAGCGGTCGCGGAAACACCTCCGCCGGCGCCGGTCGACCATCGAGGACCGCCCGCGCCCCGAGATCCAGCTCCCGCGTGGCCGGTGCTCCGGCCCCCGATGCGGCCTGGAAGGTCACCCCGATCACCCGCCGCACGCCGGCGGCCCGATGGAGCGGGGCCAGCGCCATTACGAGCACGATCGTCGAGCAGTTCGGGTTCGCCACCAGCCGGCGCGACTCCGCCAGCACGTGTCCGTTCACCTCGGGGACCACCAGCGGTACGTCGGGATCGAGGCGGTACGTGGCCGAGTTGTCGATCACGACCGACCCGGCCGAGAGCGCTCGTGGCACCCACTCGGCGGCCAGCTCGTCGCCCAGCGCGAAGAGACACACGTCCAGACCATCGAACGCGCGCTCGTCGAGCGGCACGACCTCGAGCCTCCCATCCCCATAGGCGATCGGTCGGCCGCTCGAGCGCTCGGACGCCACGACGCGAACCCGCTCGGGAGCCACGCCGCGCTCCGCGAGCGCCGTGAGCATCGTGGTGCCGACCGCCCCGGTCGCGCCGATGACGCCCACGCGGGTCCGTCCCGTCGAGTCGAGTGCGTGCGTCATCCGAGTCGTCCTCCCGGTCCGCGCCGCCAGGCGGCGGTCGTGATCAGGATCAGGCCCAGCGGGATCACGATCCAGTCACCGAAGCGGACGTACGGTGTCAATCGGTCGGTCGCGTCGATCGTGCAGTCCAGGGTGTTCATCTCGAACGTGCCCAGGCGGGCGATGGCGCGTCCCGCGCGATCGATGCACATCGAGATGCCCGTGTTCGCGCAGCGCACCATCGGGCGGCGCGTCTCCACGGCCCGATAGCGGGAGAGGTTCGCGTGCTGGTACGGGCCGGCCGTGTCACCGAACCAGACGTCGTTCGTGATGTTCACCAGGAACGTCGCCCCGGACCGAACGAGGTCCCGCGCCAGGTCGGGGTAGATCGCCTCGATGCAGATCATCATGCCCGCCCGCTCGCCGGCCGCCTCGAACGGGGCCGGATCGGTGCCCGGCGTGAAGTCCGCCTGCCCGAAGTTGATCTCCATCAGCCTGAGGAAACGAAACGGCAGCCACTCGCTGAACGGGACGAGGTGTCGCTTGCGATAGATCGGATGATCGCCGTGGACGCCCGGCTCGATCAGGGTGGCGGCGTTGTAGAAGACGTCCTCTTCGTCGACGACGTCGACGTGCGGCATGCCGGTGACGATCGGGATGCCCGTGCGCGTCGTCCAGTCCTCGAGCTCGGCGCGGTACCCGGCGCCACCCGGGTGCATCAGACGGAACGGGAGCGCGGTCTCGGGCCACACGATCAGCTTCACGCCGGCGTCGGCCAGCTCGTCGCTCTGGTGAAGGTACCGCGTGAAGACCGCGTTGCGGTTCACGGGGTTCCACTTCTCGCCGGCGCCCAGGTTGGGCTGGATCAGTCCGACGTGGATCGCGCGGGCGGAGGCGTCGGCGGCGCCGAGCTGGATCACGCCGTACGTCAGGGCCGCGGCCGTGATCACGCTCGCGGCCGACAGCGAGCGCTGCGAGCGGGCAGCGAGGAGCGCCGTCACCAGGAGCGTGACGAACGAGAGCCCGAAGAGCCCGTAGAGATCGAGCGTCTGGTAGAGCATCGGAATGCCGGCCAGCGCGTTGCCGATCCCGAGCCACGCGAAGCCCATGACGCCCTTGGCGCCGATCCACTCCCCGATCGCCCAGGCGGCCGCCAGCGCGATGCCGACCGGAACCCGGCTCCCACGGGCGATCCGAACCGCGACCGTGAACGCCACCGCGGGCCAGAACCCGAGGTACGCGCACATCAGCACCAGCGCCGGCCACATGACCCACGTGTACGTCAGGTTGTCGGGGACCATCGACGGGATCCAGATCATGACGGTCGCCACCTGGGCGCCGGCGTACAGCCATCCGATCGCCAGCGTCCGCCTGAGCGACGTCGACCCATCGGGGTGCGCGGCGCGCGCGGCGAGCCAGAACAGCGGGAGGAGACACAGGGGCGTCAGGGCGCTGAGCCAGGGGAGCTTGGGCCAGAACGGCACCGAGAGGAGCGCTCCCGCCAGGGGGGCCAGCCACGGGTCGATCCGACCGGACACGGGCATCTCCACGGCCTGTGCGGCCGATGAGGGCGAACTGTCGCGAAAAGGGGCTCCGGCGCGGCCGGACGTGCGCGCGCAGTCTATGAGGCCTCGGTGCCTCCCGCAAGCGCCGCTCACGCGCCCGGTGGGGCGCAGGAGCCGCGTTGACACACCGGCGGGACGCTGGTAGTCTCCTCGCCGCTCGATTCGAGGATCAACCGGTCAAGGAGATCGATCTCAATGCCGCATACCAAGTCGACGTCGAAGCGACTTCGCCAGAGCAAGATCCGCCGCACGTACAACCGCGCCGTTCGCACGCGGATGCGCAACGTCATCAAGACCGCTCGTGGAGCGGAGGGGGCCGACGCGGCCACCCACGTGAGCGGCGTCTACGCGAACCTGGATCGTGCCGTGAAGCGCGGCGTCGTCACCCGTCGCCACGCCGCCCGGATCAAGAGCCGGCTCGCGCTCCGCGCCAACCGCGAAGCCGCCGGCTAGGCCCGATATCTCGATCTGGCCGACTGGTCGATCTGGCCGACTGGCCGATCACGCGCCCTCGGGCGTCCAGGACCCGACGAAGCTGGTGACCGCCGGTCCCTCCAGCCACAGGCCGTCGTGATCGCGGGTCACCGTGAGCAGATCCCCGCTGGCCACCCGCACGGGAACCGTGAACGGCGCGCCGTCGCCGCCGCGGACGCAGATCGCCGCCGCCGCCGCGCCGCTCCCGCAGGCCAGCGTCTCCGCCTCGACACCCCGCTCGTAGGTGCGGAGCTCGAGCCCCTCGGGCCCCGCGTCACGGACGACGTTCACGTTCGCTCCCTCGCGACCCAGGGCGGCGTGCCGCCGCACGCGCGGGCCGAGCTCGGCGAGGTTCACCGATCCCACGTCGGCCGTCACGAGGACGACGTGCGGAACCCCGACGCGGACGGTCTCGATCTCCCCGTCCCATCCCGACCCCGGTAGCTCGAGCCGGCGCCGGCCCTCCGGCTCGGGCATGCTCACCGACACGCGGCCGTCCCGCACGCGCGCCCGGCACGGCCCGGCCACCGTGGACACGACGGCGTCGGCTCCGACCCAGTCCCGCTCGTACGCGTACGCCACCGCGCACCGCGTGCCGTTGCCGCAGAACGCATCGCTGCCATCGGCGTTCCAGTACGTCACCGAGATCGCGCCGGCCCCGGTCGGGGCGACGCGGAGGACGCCGTCGGCTCCGATTCCCCGTCGCCGATCGCACATGGCGGGGACGAGTCGGGCCAGCACGCGCGCGTCGACGGCGCTCTCGTCGAGGAGCACGAAGTCGTTTCCCGCGCCGTGCATCTTGCGAAAGGCGATCGCTCCGGGCGCGCCGGCGGGGGTGTCCGTCATGGTGCGTCGCTCTCCCCGGTCGGCTCCGATCCGGTCGCGCCGGAAGGAGCCGCGCTGGAGTCCGAGACGTCGGGCATGAAGCTCTCCGGGCGCTGGATGGACAGCGTGTCGGGGACGGCGGCCTGCCCGGGACCGACCCAGAGCCGGAGCGTGTCGGACACCCCCGGCTCGGTCTCCCATGCGTACCGGCCGTCCCGGTCCAGGTCCCGCCAGACGAGCCCCGCGTACGGCCCGGGCGTCACCGGGCTCATCGTGTAGTCGCCGGCCCCACCCTGAATCTCGTCCGAGAGCCGCGTCGTGTCCACCTCCGACCAGAACCGGACGCGGATCGGGCACGCGCAGTACACCGAGTCGATCCGCGCGCGGGGATCCAGCATCCGAGATGCCGCGATCGATGCCGAGTCCGGCACCGAGACCGCGTCCGAGCGCGCGCGGAGCGAGTCGGCGACCGCGCGGAGCGAGTCGATCCTCGCGCCCCGCCGCGGCGCGTCGTCACCGGCCGCCTCGTCGATCGGCGCCACCAGCTGGCCGTAGAGGCTGTCCGCGCGGGCGGAGAGCACGGTCTTCGCCGTGCGCAGGCTGTCCTGGGCGGCGAACAGCGAGTCCGTGCGCGCGCGACGCCGCTGCCGGAGCGTGACCAGCGCGCTGCAGGTGGTATCGCGTACCGTCCCCTGGATGCGCCCCGGCTCGTCCGGATACACCAGCGCGATCGACAGGTCGAGCGGGCCACCGCCGGAGTCCGGGACGACCGGGGTCAGAACACGGCAGTACAGATCCGACCGCGCGTCCCAGTCGCGGTTCTCGTTCCCGTCGTGGAACGCGCCGATCTCGTACGCGCGACCGGGAGCCAGCCCCGGCACGAGGAACCGTCCCTCGGCGTCCGGCTCGGCGATCGAGACCGCGTCGTAGATGTTCACGTCGGTGGTGTCGGCGATTCGACGGTCGAACGCCAGCACCAGAACCGGCGCCGACAGCCCTCCGAGGCGCACGAGCGTCCCGCCGGCCCGCCCCAGATGCGCCTCGTCACCGGTGCTGAACACGACGAGACCCGGCTCGGTCACACGGTTCCGCCTCCGGTCCTGCATCGTCGCGCGCAGCACGACGGTGTACGTCGTCTCCGGTTGCCAGCCGGTGGCGGGCTCCAGCGAGAGCGTGTCCTCCTCCCACGTGCGGCGACCCCAGTCCACGTGCGGGCGCACGACGATGCCGTCCTCGGCCGATCCCCGGTCCATTCGCTCGGAGAAGACGACCCGCAGCGGGGCGTCCAGCGGCACCGACGTCTCGAACAGCCTCGGCCGGGTTCCCACCACGCTGGGCGGGGATCGATCGGGCGGCCCGCCCGAGGGCGGGACCTTGTTCGCGCACCCGATCCCGGCGGCCAGGACCCCCGCACCGGCGAGGACGAGTCCGAGCACCGCGCGCGCGCTGCCGGGCGCGCGCTTCGACGTCGAGTGGACCACGTTCAGCACATCAAGACGTCCAGGAGGCCCTTCTGGGCGTGCAGGCGATTGTGTGCCTCCGGGAACACCACCGACTGCGGTCCGTCGATGACCTCGGCGGCGACCTCCTCGCCCCGATGCGCGGGCAGGCAGTGCATGAACAGCGCGTCGGGCTTCGCACGCGCCATCATGGCCGCGTCGACCTGGAAGCCCTGGAAGCGCGCCAGGCGCTCGGCCTTCTCGTCCTCCTGCCCCATGCTGGCCCAGACGTCCGTGTACACGACGTCGGCGCCCTCGGTCCCCGCCACAGGATCGGTGGTCGCGAGGACGCTCGCGCCACGCGCCCGGGCGGCCGACACGATCGCGTCGTTCGGGGCGTAGCCCTCCGGATGCACTACGCGCACCTCCATCCGGTAGTGGATCGCGGCGTTGATCCAGGAGTGCGCGACGTTGTTCCCATCCCCCACGAAGGCCACCGTCAGCCCATCGAGGCGGCGGCCGTGCTCGCGGGCCGTCATCAGGTCGGCCAGGATCTGGCAGGGGTGATAGCCGTCGGTCAGGGCGTTCACGACGGGCACGCTCGCGTGCTCGGCCAGCTCCTCGACGAACGCGTCGGCGAACGTGCGGATGACGATGCCGTCGACGTAGCCCGACAGCACGTGCGCGATGTCGTGCACGGTCTCCCGCGTGTTCATCCCGATCTCGCGATCGGTGATGAAGAGCGCGCTCCCGCCCATCTGGTTCATGCCGGTCTCGAAGCTCACGCGGGTGCGGAGGCTCGGCTTGTGGAAGATCATCGCGAGCGACTTCCCGCGCATCCGATCCGACGC
Organism: Candidatus Eiseniibacteriota bacterium; assembly: GCA_965224245.1. GTDB lineage: Bacteria > Eisenbacteria > RBG-16-71-46 > CAZAMP01 > CAZAMP01 > CBDCYW01. The sequence goes on from OZ245046.1 coordinate 1,893,031, forward strand.
GCCGTCCCGCTGGAAGGCCGTCTTGATCTCCACCGCGCGGTCGAGAACCCGATCGATCGAGTCGCGATCCCAGTCGGCGAGCGACACGAGATGGCGTGGGGTCATGGTGAGGGGTCTCCCTTGGGTTCGAGGTCGTGTCGCCGGGACCGGGGGCGCCGCCGGGCCGCAGCGCTCGCCTCGGCCCGCGGATGGGCGCGATCGTACGAGCGGCGAAGCCGCTCCACCGTGAGGTGCGTGTACACCTGCGTGCTCGTCAGCGCCCGGTGCCCGAGCAACTCCTGGACCGCTCTGAGATCCGCGCCCCGCTCGAGCAGGTGCGTCGCGAACGTGTGTCGGAGCGTGTGAGGCGAGAGTCGCGTCTGGGCGCTGACCTGCCTCAGCAATCGCGTCGCGACGTTCTGCACGGTGCGACGCGAGAGGCGACGTCCCCCGCGTCCCACGAACACCGGCTCGTCACGGAGATTCGCGGGCGCCGGCCGTTCCGGCGAGGCCAGATAGGTCCGGAGCGCGTCGATCGCGGCCCGTCCCAGCGGCGCCAGACGCTCGGTGGACCCCTTGCCCCGGACGTGCACGACGCCGGCCCGCCAGTCGACGTCGGCCACGTTCATGCCCACCAGCTCCGACAGACGCACGCCGCTCGCGTAGAACGTCTCCAGGATGGCCCGGTCGCGGTCGGACTCCATCCGGTCGGGCTCGAACAGGCGCGCGGCCTCGGCCTGGGTCAGGTGAACGGGTAGCCGCCGGTCGGCCTTGGGTCGCGACAGCTCGCGCGCGGGATTGTCGTCCAGGATCTCGCGATCCACCAGGTAGTCCCCGAAGCTCCGGAGCGCGGCGATCTTCCGCGCGATGGTGCGCGGGCGATGCCCGGCGACGCGAAGCGACGCCACGTAGCGCCGCAGAGCCACGAACGAGAACGCCGTGACCTCGGGGTCGGCCTCGGCCTGGGCGGCGATGAACCCCCGCACGTCCCGCCGGTAGGCGGCGACGGTGTGCGGCGAGAGATCACGGATGTCGCGCAGCTGCGACACGAAGCCGCGAGCCGCCTGCTCGAGACCGACGCTCGTCATGCGGGTGCCTCCGAATGATCGGGGTCGGACGATACGAGCCCCCACACCCCCGAATCCACTCCGAAATGGGGATCGTCCCCTCTCGGGGCGGCACGGGGTTTCCCGACGGTGCGGCTTCCGCTGGCGGGGGTACAGTTGATAGGGTCTCCGCGCTCGGGAGTGTGCCGGCGGGACGGTGATCGGGGTGAACCGATCGGGGACGAACGCGAGAGGTCGAGGGTGAAGACACGATGATCGATCGTCACGACGGACGATTGACGTGGCGATCGGTCGTGGGGCCCGCTCTGGTCGCCCTCCTCGGCGTGGCGCTCGCGTCGACGGCCGTGTCCGCGATCCGGAACCAGTACCTCGCGCTGGGCTTCACGCGCACGCCGTGGATCGTCCTCGGGGACGAGATCCGATCGGCGGCGCCGATCGTCGGCGCCCTCGGGCTCTGGTGCGCGCTCGTGGTGCTCGCCATCGGGCGTCTGCCCCGCCGATCCCGGTCGCTCGACGCATCCGCGCCGGGCGCACGCTTCGCGAGTCCCGCGCGGCGTATCTCGCTGGCCATCGCCTCGGGTCTGGCCATCACCGCGCTCCTCCGGGTCGCCTACGCGTTCAATCGCTTCCACGCCGACGTGAACTGGTCGTGGCGGCGCGACTGGCACGGCCTGCCGGTTCCGGACGTCTTCTTCCGGCCGATGGTGTGGCTCCAGAACGCCGGCATCATCCTGGGTGCAGCCGTGTGCGGGTGGCTCCTCTACCGTCTCCTGTGGCTCGGTCTCGGGCGACGGCCGTCGGCGGCGCGGGCGCTCCACCGCGTGGCGGCGGCGTGGCCGACGATCGTGGCCACCACGCTGGCGCTCGTCGCCCTCCTGATCGTCGCGCACGCTCACCGCGCGCGCACCCCCGAGCGTCCCAACGTCGTCGTGATCTCGCTGGACACGCTGAGGGCGGATCACCTCGGTGCATACGGCTACTCCAGGCCGACCTCCCCCACGCTGGACGCGTTCGCCCGTGACGGGGTGCTCTTCGAGTGGACGATCGGGCAGGCCGAGGCCACGCTGCCGTCACACATGTCGATCTTCACCGCCAAGCTCCCGTCGGGACACGGCGTGTGGAACCACAACCACGTGCTCGCTCCCCCGGTGGTCACGATGGCCGAGGCCTTCCGCGAGGAGGGATACCGGACGGCGGCATTCGTGGACGCCGGCCACATGCTGAAGCTGTTCGGCTTCGGGCAGGGCTTCGACGTCTATCACGATCGCTTCAAGCGCCTGGCGGGATCGGTCGACATGGCCATCGAGTGGCTGGACGCTCTCGGAGACGACGACCGGTACCTGCTGTTCGTACACGGGTACGACATCCACACGCCGTACTCGCCGTGGTCGCCGTACCGAAAGGACTTCGTCGATCCGACGTACACCGAGCCCGCGGTCGAGCCCAACGTGGATACGATGGCCAAGATCACCTGGCGGCTGGCGGCCGACTCGACGTACGTGGATCCGATCGACGCACGCAACCGGGAGTACATCGTCGCCTGCTACGACGCCGCCATTCGCTGGGCCGACGACCAGGTGGCGCGGCTCCTGGCGCACATGCAGGCGCGCGGAGACCTCGACGACACGTGGGTGGTCGTTCTCTCCGATCACGGCGAGGAGTTCGGCGAGCACGGCGCGTACCTGCACGAGAAGCTCTACCACACGGTCACCCACGTGCCGCTGATCGTACGACCGCCGTCCGGCCCCCTCGGGGCGCGCTTCGAGGCGCGGCGCGGGGCCCGCGTTTCCGACGTGACCAGCCTCGTGGACGTGTTCCCGACCCTGGCCGAGATCTCGTCGATCCCGGCGCGCGCCGACTGGGTGGGAGCGAGCCTCGTGCCCTACCTCGAAGGCCGGTCCGCTCGATCCGATCTCGCCGGCGACGCTCCCGACTCGCTCGCGGCCGGCCGCCGGGCGGCGAGTCGGGTCGCATACAGCCAGAGCTATCGCTTCGGGCACGTCCGGGCCATCACGTCCGACTCGCTCCACATCCTCAGCAGCGAGGACGCACGCGATCACTTCGAGCTCTACCGCCATCGCGAGGACCGAGCCGAGCAGGACCCGACCCGGGTGATGCTCGGCGAGAACGGCGCGCTCGTCGACGGTCCTTACGACGCGCGAGGTCGCGCCCTCACGGGCCGGCTTCGCCAGTGGATGGACGAGACCCGCGCGCGCATCCTCGGCAACGAGGCGCGGCGCTTCCTCGGCTCGGACTTCAAGACCCTGCGGAACCTCGGCTACATCCAGTAGAGCGGCCGGCGGCGCCGTTGGGGGCGATCACGGGATCAGCCGGCCAGGTCCACCGGCGTTCGCTGCCGCCATGCGGCGAGGTCCTGGAGGCTGCGGCGGTGCATCGCGAGCTGCCGGTCGCGCTTGTTCCGGATGCGCGGAGCCGGCGGCGGCAGGAGCCCGAAGTTCACGTTCATGGGCTGAAAGCTCGTGACCTCGGGATTGGAGATGTAGCGCGTGAGCGCGCCGAGGAGCGTCGTCTCCGGCAGCGACTCGGGCTCGCGTCCCTCGACCCGAGCCAGCGCGCCGAGCGCGGCCACCAGGCCGGTTCCACACGCCTCGGTGTAGCCTTCGCACCCGGTGATCTGTCCGGCCAGGAAGAGCGCCGGCCGGTTGCGCACCTCGAGCGCGGGCGTCAGCACGCGGGGCGAGTCCACGTACGCGTTCCGGTGCATGCTGCCCAGGCGCAGAAACTCCGCCTCCCTCAGCGCCGGGATCATCCGCAGGACGCGCTTCTGCTCGGGATAGGTGAGCCGGGTCTGACAGCCCACGAGGTTGTACATCTCGCCGCCCGCCTTCTCGCGGCGGAGCTGCACGACGGCGAACGGGCGGCGACCGGTGCGGGGGTCGACCAGCCCCACGGGCTTGAACGGCCCGAACAGCAGCGTCTTCTCGCCGCGCGACGCCAGCTCCTCGATCGGCAGGCACATCTCGAAGAGCTTCGACGACTCGAAGTCCTTGATCGCCACCCGGTCCGCCGAGACGAGCTCGCGGTGAAAGGCGCGGTACTCGTCCTCGGTCATCGGGCAGTTGACGTAGTCGTCCTCTCCGCGACCGTAACGACCGGCCGAGAACGCCCGGTCGAGGTCGATCGACTCCGCGTCGACGATCGGGCTGATGGCGTCGAAGAAGTAGAGATCCTGCTCGCGACCGATCACGCGGCCGAGCGACGCCAGGAGCGCGTCGGTGGTCAGCGGGCCCGTCGCGAGCACCACGACACCGCTCCCGGGGACGGCGTGGACCTCGTCGCGGACCAGCTCGATCCCCGGATGCGCGGTGATCGCCTCCTCGACCGCGTTGGCGAACCGCTCGCGGTCCACGGCCAGCGCCTGGCCCGCCGGGACCGCGGCGGAGCGGGCGGCGTTCAGGATCAGCGAGTCGAAGGTCGCGATCTCGGCCTTGAAGAGCCCCGGCGCCGTGCCCTCGCGGAGCGACTTGAGGGAGTTCGTGCACACGAGCTCGGCCAGGCGACCCGTCTTGTGCGCGGGGGTGCGACGCCGGGGGCGCATCTCGAGGAGCCGCACCCGGTGTCCGCGGCGAGCGATCTGCCACGCGGCCTCGGTGCCGGCGAGCCCGCCCCCGATGACCGTGACCGCGACGCCGCCGGTCGGGGTCACGACATCCCGTGGCACTTCTTGTACTTCTTCCCGCTCCCGCACGGACACGGATCGTTGCGGCCGACCTTCGGGATCTCGCCCATCGGCTCGGACGGATCGCGCTCGGTGCCGCCGACGATGACGCCGACAGGGCGCTTCTGCGCCACGACGCGCGCATCGCCACCGTCGCCGCCTTGGTCCGACTTGTCGCCCATGACCGCGCTGACCGCGCGCTTGGTTCGCGCGGCCTGCGCGTTCAGCGCCATCTGACGCATACGCGCGAGCTGGCTCTGCTGCTGCCGCCGGCGCTCCGCGATCTCGGCCGCGTCCCCACCCTGGGCCTCGGGGGCGACCTCGTCCACGGCGCCGAACTCGGCTCCCTTCTGTGCGTGCCCGGAGGGCGCCTCGAGCTCGCGGTTGGCCTCGACCTGCACCTGAACCCGGAAGAGTCGCTTGACGATCTCGTCGCGGATGGCCTCCTGGAAGCCGATGAAGAGCTCGAAGGACTCCTTCTTGTACTCGATGAGCGGGTTCTTGCCTCCGACCGAGACCCAGCTGATGCCCTCTTTCAGGCGGTCGACCTCGTACAGGTGATCGCGCCACTTCTCGTCGATGGTCCGCAGGATGACCTGGCGCTCGACCTCTCGCATGATGTTGGCGCCGTACGTCTCTTCCTTCTCCGCGTACATGGGGCGGACCTTGTCGAGCACCTGGTCGGTCACCGCATCGGGATCGGCCTTGATGTCCTCGTAGTCCTCGACGTGGAACGCGGTCAGGAACGCCAGCTCGAGCTCGCCGAACGCCCCGCTCAGGTCGATCTCGGACGCGGGCACCCCCTCGGGGATCGCGGCGTTGACCTTGTCGCGCACGAAGTCTTCCATCATCTCGGCCACGTCCTCGGACGTGTCCTCGCCCTCCAGCGCGAAGTTGCGGCGCTCGTAGACGATCTCCCGCTGCTGATTCATCACGTTGTCGTACTCGAGGAGGTGCTTTCGAATCTCGAAGTTGCGCGCCTCGACCTTCTTCTGCGCGCGCTCGATGGACTTGTTGATCATCGAGTGCTCGAGCGGCTCACCCTCGGGGGCGCCGAGCTTCTCCATCATTCCCGCGATGCGCTCGGGCGCGAACAAGCGCATGAGGTTGTCCTCGAGCGAGATGAAGAACTGTGAGGCGCCGGGGTCACCCTGACGCCCGGAGCGCCCGCGGAGCTGCCGGTCGATGCGGCGCGACTCGTGTCGCTCGGTGCCGATGACCTGAAGCCCGCCCGGCGTGCCGTGCTCCTCCAGCGTGGTCCGCCCGATGTCCGGGGAGAGCTTGATGTCGGTGCCGCGGCCGGCCATGTTGGTGGCGATCGTGACCCCACCCGGCGCGCCCGCGTCGGCGACGATCGCGGCTTCTTTCTGGTGGTGCTTCGCGTTCAGGACGTTGTGCTTGATCCCCTTCCGGGCCAGCATGCGTCCGAGCGTCTCGGAGACCTCGACCGACACGGTGCCCACGAGCACCGGCAGGTTCAGCTCGTGCAGCCGCACGATCTCGTCGATCACAGCGTTGTACTTCTCGCGCCGCGTCTTGTAGATGAGGTCGTTCAGGTCCTCGCGCGCGATCGGCTGGTTGGTGGGAATCACACAGACGTCGAGCCCGTAGATGTCGAAGAACTCGGCGGCCTCGGTCTCCGCGGTGCCGGTCATGCCGGCCAGCTTCTCGTACATCCGGAAGTAGTTCTGGATCGTGATCGTGGCCAGAGTCTGCGTCTCGCCCTCGATCTTGAGCCCCTCCTTGGCCTCGAGCGCCTGGTGGAGCCCATCGGAGAACCGCCGCCCCGGCATCAGCCGACCCGTGAACTGATCGACGATGATGACGCGGCCTTCCTGTACGACGTACTCGACGTCCTTCTCGTACAGCGCGTACGCCTTCAGGAGCGTCTGTACGTTGTGAATGCGTTCGGCGCGCACGGCGTAGTCGCGGTAGATCATCTCCTTGAGGACCGCGCGCTGCTGAACGTCGAGGACCCGGGACCCGATGTTGTGCTTCCACGCGTAGTCGTAGAGGAGATCCTCGTTCTCATCGTCCTCCAGGGTCTTCAGCGACTCGCCCTCGGGGACCACGCCCTCGATCGCCTCGGCCGACTTCAGGCGGAGCGACGACGTCTCCTCCTCGAGCTGGATCTCGCTCATGGGCTTCGACGTCGCGACCTTCGTGAAGGACTCCAGGAACGAATCCACGATCTTCCCGACCGCCTCCAGCGTGTCGGCGTCGCGCAGCAGCGCGCCGTTGCGGTTGCCGATCAGCTTGCGCGCGTACTCGGTGCGAAGATCGCTCAGGACGTGGCCCCGCTCCTCGTCGCTGACATCCGCGTGCTGATCGATCCAGTCCAGGCGCTCGGCCAGCACGGGCGTGCGGAACAACGAGCGATCGGTGGCGCGCTGCGCGATGTCGGAGATGTTGACGGTGTGCGCCTTCTCGTCGATCGCGAAGTAGAGCTCCTCGTCGAGCAGGGGAAGCGACTTCTCGCGCATGTAGTCGGCTTCCACCTCCTGTATGAGCTTCTGCAGGGACGGCTCGTCGGCCAGGAGCTTGGCCAGACGCTTGTGCTTGGGTGCGCCCCTGGAGACCTGGAGCAAGCGCTGCCCCGCCTTGTAGCGCGCGTCGTTGTCGTCGTCGGCGCGCCACTTCTCGAGAGCCTCGTCGGCCTCGTTCAGGAACGTGGTGATCGTCCGCGCCTGCAGGCGGAAGAGCTTCTCGACGTGGGGCTTCATCAGCGCATACTGCTGGAGCGACTGGGTGGCCGGGCCGGAGATGATCAGCGGCGTCCGGGCCTCGTCGATCAGGACCGAATCGACCTCGTCCACGATCGCGAACGCGTGCGGGCGCTGCACGCGGTCCTCCTTGCGAACCGCCATGTTGTCGCGGAGATAGTCGAAGCCGAACTCGTTGTTCGTGCCGTAGGTGACGTCGCACCCGTACTGCTCGCGCCGCTCGGCGGGGGACATGCCGCCCTGGATGCACCCGACGCTCAGGCCCAGCCAGCGGAGGATGCCGCCGACCCAGGCCGCGTCACGCCGGGCCAGGTAGTCGTTCACGGTGACGAGGTGCGCGCCCTTGCCGGTGAGGCCGTTCAGGTAGAGCGGCAGCGTGGCCACCAGCGTCTTGCCCTCGCCGGTGGCCATCTCGGCGATGTTGCCCTCGTGCAGAGCCATCGCGCCGATCAGCTGGACGTCGAAGGGGATCATGTCCCACGCCTTCGGTGACCCCGTGACGTCCCAGGAGCGCCCCATGTTGCGGCGGCAGGCGTCCTTGACCACGGCGAAGGCCTCGGGCAGGAGGTCGTCGAGCGTCTCGCCGGCCGCGAGGCGCTCGCGGAGCTCGTCCGTCTTCGCCTGCAGCTCCTCGTCGCTCAGGGACTCGAGCGAGGCGTAGATCTCATTGATCTGATCGACGCGGGGCGCGTAACGCTTCAGGTCACGATCGCTCTTCGTGCCGAAGCGCTTGACGAACTTGTCGAGCCCCTTCTTCAGAAACGATGCCATGTTGACTCGCTCGGGCCGTCTCCCGCGCGGCGGCGGGTACGCCCCAGTTTGGATATCGACGTACGCGGCGCGACCGGCCGCGAGAGGGACCGCCGCCGATCGATCACGGTGAAATCAAGGGCTCCGAACTCTATCAGAGTCGCCAGTCGAGCATCAACGACGGTGGGGAGTTCCGAGCGGCGGCGGCGCGGAGGGCGGTCGGACCGCCCTGCCGCCGACGGTGCCGGGGCGGACGAAGCCACCCTCGACGAGAGCTCAGGAGACCGGAGTGACGTGGCGCGCTTCGACGACGCCATCGAGGCTGGCGCCCACCGAGAACTCGACCTCGATGCCTTCGCGAAGCCCGCTCGGCTCACGATCCTCGGGCATGTCGATCGCCGCCGACCGAACCAGAACGCGGTCCCCTCGAGACGTCTCGATGAAGCCGTATCCCAACGTTTCCGAGTACCAGTGAACCGTTCCTCTGGACATCTGCGCACCTCCGCGTTGGGTCTGTCTGCAACTATGCCCCCCAGTCCGTGTTCCCGTCAAACGGTTCGCTCACCAAGCGCTCACACCCTCCTCACCCCAGCTTGCGCGGGTGCTTGCTCGCCTCGAGGCCCGACCGCGTGCGCACGAACGCGTAGCCGCCCCAGAGCACGGGGGCCGCCTCGATCGCGTCATGGAAGCCGTTACGGGACAGAACGTTGCCCCCATCGATGCGAACCGACGTGAGGGTGGTGGTCCCCTCCAGGCAGAACAGCACGGCGTCGCTGGCCCCGAGCAGACGGCCGGCGTCGGTTCGCAGTCGCCAGCGCCGCTGACCGGTGACGAGATCCAGGGCCTCGACGACACCGTCCCGTGTGGCCACGAACACACCGCCGGCATGAACGATCGGGCTACCGGCGGGGCTCGCCCCCAGATCGCGGGACCAGCGCCGGTTGCCCCGTGCGAGACGGTAGGCACCGACGTTGCCGGCGGAGTCGGCGACCACGACCATCGCCCCGGCGATCACCGGTCGCCGGCCGGGGGCGTCCAGCGCGACCGACCATCGCTCGCGGCCGCTGGTGGGGTTCCAGGCCACGATCCGCCGTCCCGCGACGGCCACGCCGACCCGGCTGGCGACGTCGAGACCGGTGATCGCGGTCGCCGCCACGGCTCGCCTCCAGGCGAGCGCGCCCGTGGACGCCACGAGGCACACGACCTCGCGGCCCGTGGCGAGCCACAGGCGATCCCGATCCGCCGCGACCGCCGCGGGGACGGCCCCCAGCTCGACGTGCCATCGCAGCTCGCCCGTCGTGGAATCCACCGCGAGGATGCGTCCACCGGCATCCGACCAGACGAGATTCGCCCCGACGACCCGGACCTCGCTCGCCGGCGGCGCGGGCACGGACATCCGGCGCACCAGGAAGCCCGTCTCGGGGTCGAGGAGCCGGAGCTCCGCCCCGACCACCACGGCGATCAGGTCTCCGACCCCCACGGGCGAGGCCACGTCGTCCGACAGCGCCACGCGCCACACCGGGGAGGCTTCGCGGACCGGAGTGGACACCGAGTCGACCGGATCCTCGGCCGCGAGGGCACGATCGACGGCGGCGTCGGATCCGACCGAGCCGTCGTCTCGTGCGTCCCCGCCGGCGTCCTCCACCGAGCCGGGGGCGCGGGGAGCGCCACGCGAGCCGGTCATGACGATGCCGAGTGCCACGACGCCGAGGAGCGCCGCCAGAGCCAGGGGCACCGCGCGACCGCGCGGTGGCATGCGTCGCCGGCGCGCCACCGGGCTCACCACGCCATCGCGGGTGCGTCGATCGACCCGCGATAGAGGTCCAGGTACGCCAGGTAGTGACCGAGCACCGACCGTACGTAGCCTCGCGTCTCGATGTAGGGAATCGTCTCGATCCAGATCCAGGGCTCCGCGTGCGGACTTCCCCATCGGTCGACGGCGTCCTTCCCGGCGTTGTACGCGGCGATCGGTCGCAGCACGTCGTCGTACCGGGCCACGAGCCCCGACAGGTGGTGCGTCCCGATGGCGACATTCACGCGCGGATCCAGGAGCGATGCGGCACCGTCGTAGGATCGGCCCATCACGCGGGCCTCGCGTCGCGCGGTGGCGGGCATCAGCTGCATCAGCCCGAGCGCGCCGGCGCGACTGCGACCCCGCTCGTCGAAACGGGATTCCTGTCGGATCAGCGCGGCCACCAGAAGCGGATCCAGGCCGACCCCGCCCGACGCGGCCGCCACGTCGACGTCCGCGATGAAGCCGAGCGGGTAGCGAAGACGAAGCAGGCCCGGAGCGTCGGCGGCGTTGCGCGCGTAGCCGACGCGGAGCGCGGCGCGCGGATGACCGGCGGCGATGGTGGCGAACGCCAGCGCCACCTGCCCGTCGGGATCGGACGCCGCTCGCGCCAGCTCGCGCGAGAGGAGACGGCGGGCCACGTCCGGATAGCCGAGCCGCTGGGCCAGCGCCGTGTCCTCGAACACCGTCCAGTCCACGGCCGCCACGTCCTCTCCGGCGGATCGATCGTCGCGGACGCGCTCGGGCCCGACCGGCCATCCCTCCGACCGGGGGCTCGAGAGCAGGCGCGAGGTGTCGACGACTCCGCTCCGGAGCGCGCGAGAGAGGTATCCGAACGGGCTCTCCTCACGCCGGACGCCCTCGAGGAGACTGTCGCGGTCGGCATCATCGGCCGTGATGGCGGCCCACACCCGCGCGCGGGCCCGGCGATCCGCGTCCGGTGCGGATGCCTCGGCGGCGCGAAACGCCACGTGCGCGCTGTCGCGCATGCCCAGCGCCAGCGTCGCCACCGCTCCCCGGAACGTCGGCTCGAACGGCGCGTGGCCGGCTCCGAGCGCGCGCGCGTACAGCTCGCGCGCCTCGAGCAGGTCTCCGGCGGTGTGATGCTCCCAGGCGCACTCGAAGTACGCGGTGGCCGCGTGTGCCGGGTCGGACTCCCAGACCGACCGGTACGCGTCGACCATGTCCGTGAACTCGCCCGACGAACGCTCCATGCGCGCGAGCGCGAGCATGCCCGCTCCGGCCCGATCGGGCGACGTCGTGTCGGCGAGAAGGGGCGCCAGGTGCCGCCGTGCGGCCTCGAAGTCGCCGCGCCGCCGCGCCGCCGTGGCCAGGCGGAGACGAAACGCGTCGCCTTCGGCACCCGGGAGCTCGCCCGCGGCCAGCTGGGCTGCGATGCTGTCGGCCGACCAGAGCCCGCACCGCTCGCGGGCGCGCCAGTCGAGAACGGTGTCGGCGACCGTCGGCGTCGCGAGACGTCCGAGCGCGGCCCATGCCTCGTCGAGAAGATCCGCTCGCGCGACCCGCGACATCACGGCCCGCCAGTCGTCGGCGGTGGCGTGTCCGGCCTGCTCCCGGTGCTTCGCCCAGCGAACGTCGGCCAGGAATCCGCTCGGCACGAGGTGACGAACGTCGCGCCGGAACGCCCGGAACCGCGCCTCGCCGAAGTCCGCGACGCCCACGCCGGCCCGCAGAGCACCGTCGAACGCGATCTCCCGGACGAAGATGGCGTCGCTGGCGGACGCCCGGGTGAACGACCCGGCCGCGCGCATCGTGTCACGCGAGGCCAGCGCCAGGACACCGTCCACGAGACGGCTGCGCACCGACCGATCCCGAAGCGGCGGCCACGACCCACCGCCGTCCCCCGTGCGGTCGTCGCCCTCACCGGCCTCGAGCCGACAGAGCGCGAGCCAGCGCTCGAGCCGAGGGTCCCCGGCCGCGAACGCCTCCGGTCCGGGCCGCGGCAAGGGTCCGTCCGTGACGCCGAGAAGCACCAGGGCCTCGACCTGGAGCGATTCGGGCCACGCCGCGGTCCCGGTCGCGGCCCAGTGCTCCTCGACCAACCCGACGAGCGTCCCCCGCCGGGACGTGGCCTCGCGCGCGGCCTCGGAGATGGCGTCGTACGATGCGTGCGCCAGCGCGTCCGTGAACCGGTCGAGCGCCGTGCGATAGCGCGAGGTGGCCTCGGTCAGGCGCGAAGCGTTGCCGGCGTCCGCGATGGACGGCCCGGCGCCGAGACCGGCGGAGAGTGCCGCCACGATCAGGCTGCGGGACACGAGCCCGGACCACCAGCGGTGCGATCGTGTCGAGAGTCGGCGATGCGGCACTCGGGAGCATCCTCCTCGGTCGGCGTCTCGTCGGCCTCGTCGCACCGCGTCAGCGCAGCACAACGATGCGCCCTCGCACATCGTTCATCGTGTAGAAGTACACACCGGCGCCCAGGAGGTGCCCGGCTCGCGATCGGCCGTCCCACCGGAACTCCCGGCCCCCGTCACCGCTCTCGCGGCTCGTCACGCGGGCGACGTCCCGTCCCGTCACGTCACGGATCACGAGCGGCGGTACGACCGCCGACGTCGGCGCCAGCCGGACGCGAAAGACGTCGGCGCCCGGACGAAACGGCAGCGGTCCCGCGCTCTCGACACGGATCGCCACCGGGAACGCCGGTATCGCCACCAGGACCTCGGCCCGTACGACGTCGCCCTGCCCCGGAACGTTGCGCTCGATCAGCCGGAACCGATGCCGCTCGCCGGGCGCGGGCCGGACGTCCTCGACCCACGCGATGTGCCCTCCGTCCAGCGACTCGGAGACCAGCTCGACCGCGCCGTCGAGTGCCTCGCCGTCGGCGTCCACGCGCTCGCGGACGAGCGCGATCGTCCCGGCGAACCGGTCCACGTTCTCGATCACGGCCCACCGGAGCCGCACGCGATCCTCCAGGACGCACGGCGGGGTCAGGTGGAACGCCACCCTGGAATCGTCGGTCGCGACACGGACGTTGTCGAGCCTCCAGCCGTCCCACGGACCCCCGAGGGTGAGCCGGTCGCTCGCGAAGCGAAAGCGGATCCGGACGGTGCGCCCGTCGTACGCCGACAGGTCGATCGACGCGTCGCGCCAGCCGCCGAACTCGCCTGCGTACACCCCATCATCGGCCAGGGCGAAGAACGCGTTCAACGACGGCGCGTTCGGGTAGCCTCCGTCGGGCGCCACCGGGGCCCACCGGTCGGTTCCGGCCGAGATCTCGACACGTCCCCCGTCGTACGCGTCGCCGTTCTCGGCGGTCTCCGCCGACATCCAGTGCCGGAAGGTCAGCCGGGACCCGGCCCCCAGGAGAAACGCCGGCGAGACCAGGACCGCGTCCACGCTGTCGGGGTAGCTGACCGAGGAGACGTCTCCGCAGCGCGCATGTCCACCGGCCGTCCGCCCGGTGGGGTCGGTCGCCCAGTGCCACGGATCGGCCGGCGAGAGCGCGTTGGGCGCGTGCGTGAACCCGTCGAGGTCGGCGTCGAACGGGGCGTCGAGCCCGAACGTGCGACCGGCGACCCAGAGCGCGGTGGTGATCTCGTCGCGGCCGTCTTCCTGGACGTCCAACGTGATCGGGACCACGAACGGATCGGCCAGAACGGGCGGCAGCGTCACCGTGACCGTGCCGATCCGCTCGCGCGCCTCACCCGACGCCAGCGCCGGCACGTCCAGCGTCGACGGCTCGAGCATGACGCCGGCGGCCTCGGTGGCGATCTCGACGAGCGTGGGGCCGATCGCCCGTCCCGTGTTCTCGACCGAGACCGCGGCGCGCCACGTCTCGCCGGCGTCGGCCCGGAGGTCGCCGTTCCCGTCGAGCTCGGTCCAGCTGGAGATGCGCGCGGCGACACCGGGCGCATCGGCGATCGAGACCCGACACGTCACGTCGTCGCCGGTCTCGGCGATGTCCCAGATCGCCACCTCCGAGCCCGAGCCGTCGTGCGCGTCGGAGGCGGGCACGGTGGTCGCGTCGAAACGCGTCGCTCCGGTCTCCCCCGGAAACGGATCCTTGGCATCGCCGGCGGGGAACGTGAACCGTTCCAGATCGAACTCTCCGTCGGCCTGCTCGAGCGCGACGCGGTAGCGATCGGGATCCAGCTGGCTCGGCGCCCGCTCGTCCACGTGGTAGACGAGGAGCCCCTCCCCGGGAAGCGCCGCGTCGTACGCACCCACGTCCCGGCGCCGGTTCTCGAGCAGGAAGTACTCCGGCCCGGCCGCACCCCGGCTCCAGAGTCGATGGATCGGGCCGCCCGATGCGACCGGGGCCACCGAGAGCGTCCCCTCCGCTCCGCTGAACGGCAGCGGCGTGACCGTGTCGTAGCCGAGGAAGACGCGGGTCCACGCGTCCGGATACGCCGGGTTGGAGTACTTCGGATCCCCGAGCGCCGCGCCGGTGGCCATCAGCGACCAGTCCCCGAGCCCCACGCCGATCGTCGTGAGACCGTACAGATCGGGTACGCCGTACAGGTGCAAGAGCTCGTGTGCGAAGCCGCCGATCCCGCTCCACTCGCTGAGGATGATGTACGCGTTCGCGCGCACGCCGTCGGGCTCGGGTACGTTCACCGGTCGCCACTGGTGCGATCGGATCTGACGAGCCTGCGAGGCCGGCGCGCCGTCCTCGCGCGCGATCCCGGCGTGCACGATGATCAGCGCATCGACCGCGCCGTCGCCGTCCGCGTCGTAGTCGCGAAAGTCGACACGCTCGTCCACCGCGTGCACGAGATCCTCGCAGAGCTTCTGGGAGTTGGTCGGGTAGGCTCCGATGCCGCCCTGGCGGTTCGCGTAGCGCTCGATGCTGGACGGAAGTCGCGTGACGGGCACGACGTCGCCGGTGACCGCCAGTCGGCCGCGAAAGACCTCGTCGAAGTAGCCGCGCATGCTCTGGGGCCGGTCTGCGAAGAGACGCGACGCGATCGCGTCCGGCGTGTTGACCGCTCGGCTCCAGGTGGTGTCGGCGAACTCGACCATCAGCACCAGCGCGTGGACGTGGGCGGTGCCCCGGGCCAGCGTGAATGGACCGCCCGAGACCCCGCGGGCCAGCGCATCCCGCACGAGCGCCTCGTCGATCCGCCGCCGGGCGGCGTCGTGCTCCTCGAGGATCGGCAGCAGCGCCGGCGCCGGCAGTGCCACGAGGAGCGAGATGGCCGCCCCCGCGAGGGCCGCGATCGGACGCGCGCGACCCCACGCGATCGGAGCCGGAGACCGCCCCAGACCGATCATTCCCACTCGATCGTGCCGGGAGGCTTGGAGGTCACGTCGTAGACGACGCGGTTCACGCCGTCGACCTCGTTCACGATGCGGTTCGCGATGCGGGATAGGGCCTCCCTCGGAATGTCGGCCCAGTCGGCCGTCATGCCGTCGGTGGACGTCACGGCGCGAAGCGCGACCACGCCGTCGTACGTCCGCGCGTCGCCCATGACGCCGACACTCTTGATCGTGAGGAGCACCGCCAGGGCCTGCCAGATGTCATCGTACAGCGCGCGCCGGTGAAGCTCCTCGATGAAGATCGCATCGGCCTCCTGGAGGGTCGCGATGCGCTCGGGCGTCACCTTGCCCAGGATCCGCACCGCGAGACCCGGGCCCGGGAACGGATGTCGGCCGAGGATCCGCTCGTTCAGCCCGAGCACGCGTCCGACCTCGCGCACCTCGTCCTTGAACAGCTCCCGGAGCGGCTCGACCAGGCGCAGCGACATGTTCTCGGGCAGACCCCCCACGTTGTGGTGGGTCTTGATCGTGTGCGAGGGACCGCGCGTCGACACCGACTCGATCACGTCGGGGTACAGCGTGCCCTGAACGAGAAACTGCACGTCGCCGATCTCGCGCGCCGCCTCGTCGAACACCTCGATGAACTCGCGGCCGATGATCTTGCGCTTCTGCTCGGGATCGGCGACACCGGCCAGCGCCCCCAGGAACCGCTCGCCCGCGTTCACCCGTCGGATGGTCAGATGTTGCTCGCCGGCGAGAAGTTCCATGACCTGATCGCCTTCGTCCTTTCGGAGAAGGCCGTGATCGACGAACACGCAGGTGAGCTGGTCGCCGATCGCTCGATGGACGAGGGTCGCGGCCACCGACGAGTCGACGCCGCCGGAGAGGCCGCACACCGCGCGCCCCGACCCCACGTGCTCGCGGATGCTCTCGAGCGAGGCATCCACGAACGCCACCATCGACCAGTCGGCGGTGAGCCGGGCCACGCGGAACAGGAAGTTCTCGATGACCTTCGCCCCCTGTGGGGTATGCGCGACCTCGGGATGGAACTGCAGGAGGAACGCCCGCCGATCCGGATGCATGGCCGCGGCCACCGGACAGTCGTCGGTGTGGGCCACCGCGTGGAAGCCCTCGGGCAGCGTCCCGACCGAGTCCCCGTGGCTCATCCAGGCCTGGAACGGCGCGTGCACGTGCTCGAAGAGCGGACAGGTCGCATCGAACTCGAGGACCGACTTGCCGTACTCGCTGGACCGCGACGCCTCGACGCGCCCGCCGAGGACGTGCGTCGTCACCTGCATCCCGTAGCAGATGCCGAGGATCGGGACCCCGAGCTCGTAGAGCTCGGGCGAGGGCAGCATGGGGTCGTTCTCGAGCACCGAACGCGGACCGCCGGAGAGGATGATGGCGCCGGGGTCGAACTCGCGAACGGCTTCGATCCCGACATCGAACGGATGGACCTCGCAGTACACGCCCAGCTCGCGCGTCCGCCGTGCGATGAGCTGGTTGTACTGCGATCCGAAGTCCAGGATCAGCACTCGCGACGTCGACTCGACCACGTTCCCCCCTGCCGCGCGAGTGCGCGCGTTCAGACCCCTTCGTCGCGCCGCCGATCCCGGTGGACCGACCGATCCCCGGACGCGGCGCCCACGGCGCGCCGCTAGTGACGGAACGAGCGGCGGCCGGTGAAGACCATCGCCATGCCCGCCGCATCGGCTGCGGCGATCGAGTCGCCATCGCGCTTCGATCCGCCGGGCTGGACGACGGCCGTGCAGCCGACCTCGGCGGCCGCGCGAACCGAATCGTCGAACGGGAAGAAGGCATCGGACGCCATCACCGAGCCCGCGAGGTCGTGACCGGCCCTCCGCGCCTTGGCGATCGCCAGCGTCACCGCGTCGATGCGACTCGTCTGACCGCACCCGACGCCGACCGTGCGCGTCCCGTTCACGAAGACGATCGCATTGGACTGCACGTAGCGCGTGACCTGCCACGCGAACGCCAGCGCCCGCGCCTCGAGATCGGTGGGAGCGCGGTCGGTCGCGGTGTGCCAGGCGGTGGGCTCGTCGCGACCCGGTCGATCGGACGCCTGCGCGAGGAGTCCGCCGGCGACCGCCCGCACCTCGACGGCCCCCTCCGCGATGGGCTCTCCCCCGGGACCGAGCCCCGGGCTCGTGACCAGGACGAGGTTCTTCTTCTTCCGGAGGATCTCGAGCGCCGCGTCGTCGAACGCCTCGGCCGCGACCATCTCCACGAAGTTCGCCTTGATCGCCGTGGCGAGCGCCGCGTCGACGCGGCCCCGAAGCACGATCACGCCGCCGAACGCGGAGAGCGGGTCGCCCGCCCACGCGTGCGCGAACGCGGCTCCCAGGTCGGGAGCCTCGGCCGCACCGGCGGGGTTGCGATGCTTGACGACGACGGCCGCCGGCGGCGCCAGCGCCTGCGCCAGCCGCCAGCCGCCGTCGAGATCGAGAAGGTTGTTGTAGGAGATCGGCTTCCCGTGAAGCTGGGTCAGCGCGCCAAGCGCCCGGGGCGTCCGCGGAACGTAGAACGCGCCCGGCTGGTGCGGGTTCTCTCCGTAGCGAAGCGGTCGCTCCAGGCGCCACGGCTCGAGCAGGACCGTCGGCCACGGCGCAGCGTCCTGCGGCGCGTCGACCCGCGCGAGGTACGACGCGATCGCGCCGTCGTAGGCCGCACACCTGGCGAACGCGCGGCCGGCCAGCTCCCGGCGCCGGGCCGCAGTCACGCCGCCGGACTCGACGGCGTCGGCCACGTCGGCGTAGTCGTCTGGCGACGTGACCACCGTCACGTGCGCGTGGTTCTTCGCGGCGGCCCGGATCAGCGAGGGCCCGCCGATGTCGATCTGCTCGATGGCCTCGTCCCGCGTCGTGTCGGGTGCGGCGACCGTCTCCTCGAACGGATACAGGTTCACGACCACGAGATCGATCGGGCCGATGCCGTGCTCCGCCAGAATCTCGACGTCGGACGGCACGTCGCGCCGGAAGAGGATTCCGGCGTGCACGTGCGGATGGAGCGTCTTCACCCGGCCCGCGAGCATCTCGGGGAAGCCGGTGACCTCGGACACGTCGGTCACCGGAAGGCCGGCCTCGCGCATCACCCGCGCGCTGCCGCCGGTGGAGATGATCTCGACGTCCTTCCGCACCAGACGCGTGGCCAGCTCCACGAGGCCCCGCTTGTCGCTGACCGAGATCAGAGCACGGCGAGGAGTGACGGCGCCGCGGTCGGCTTCATCGGTCACCTCGTGCCCCCTCCCCAGCTCGGGCGCGACGCGCCGCCCGTGATCCGCTCGACCGCCGTGCGGTAGCGGCGAAGGGTCTCGGCGATGACCTCGGGCGACAGATCGGGCGGCGGCGGCGAGTGATCCCAGCCGGTCGCGTCGACCGCGTTGCGGACGTACTGCTTGTCCATCGGCTCGGGCTCCCGACCCGGCGCATGGCCCTCCACGTCCCAGAAGCGTGAGGAGTCGGGCGTCAGTACCTCGTCGATCACGATGAGCTCGTCGCCGACCAGCCCGAACTCGAACTTGGTGTCGGCGATGATCACCCCGCGCTCGCGCGCGTGCGTCGCGCACTTCTCGTAGATGGCCAGGCTCGTCTCGCGAAGCCGCGCTCCGAGCGTGTCCCCCACGATCCCGCACATCCGCTCGTAGCTGATGTTCTCGTCGTGCCCCTCGTCGGCCTTCGTGGACGGCGTGAAGATCGGCGACGGCAACGGGCCGTAGGCCTCGAGCCCGGCCGGCAGCGCCTCGCCGCACACGGTTCCGCTCCGCCGGTACTCCTTGAGGCCCGATCCGGCCAGGTAGCCGCGCACGATGCACTCGACGTCCAGGCGCTCAGCCTTCTTCACCCGCATCGTGCGGCCGTGGAGCTCCTCGGCCGACCGGAACGGCTCGGGCAGATCGGCCGGCTCGGACGAGATGAAGTGCGTGGGGACGATGCCCTCCAGGCCCCGGAACCAGAACGTGGAGAGCGCGGTCAGGATCTTGCCCTTGTCGGGGATGCGCTGGGGCAGGATCACATCGTAGGTCGACACGCGGTCGGTGGCCACGATGACCAGCTCGTCGCCGATGTCGTAGATCTCGCGGACCTTTCCCAGATACGTCGGCTCGAGATTCGCGATCGGATACTCGACCGGCAACGTCGCGGTCATGGTACGGCTCCTTCGTCTCCCGCGCCGGTGGGCGCGGCGGGGCGGGTCAATGCGCTCAGGTCGAGGTCACCGGTCTCGATCGCGCGGATCGTCTCGACGTAGATGCGATGCTCCTCGGCCAGGATGCGCTCGGAGAGCGTGCGCTCGGTGTCGTCCGGGCGCACCGCCACGCGCGCCTGCATCAGGATCGGACCGGCGTCGACGGCCTCGGACACGACGTGCGCGGTGCAACCGGCGACGTCCACGCCCGCCTCCAGGGCCTGACGCTGCGCGTGAAGACCCCGGAACGCCGGGAGCAGCGACGGGTGGATGTTCAGAATGCGACCACGGTAGCGCGCGAAGAACGTGCGTCCCACGACGCGCATGAACCCGGCCAGACACACGAGATCCACGTGATGCTCGGCGAGCGCATCCACGTAGCGGCGCGCGTTCGTCGGAGACAGACGCGGCCGATCGGTGCCCGGCGGGATGAAGCGCGCCGGGATCCCGGCCTCGTGAGCACGCACGAGCGCGCGGGCATCCTCGACGTCCGAGATCACCAGGGCGATCCGGCTCTGGAGACGCCCGTCCCGGGTGGCGTCGATGAGAGCGCCGAGGTTGGATCCTCGACCCGAGGCCAGAACACCGAGCTTCATGTTTCAGGACTCACGACTTCGTGGGAGGTGGCCGGCGCGCCGTGCGCGCATCACGCCTGGAAGAGCGCTTCTAGCATACGCACGACGCGGCACGCAATGCATGAGACCGGGCAGGATAGCGCCTCAGCGCAGTCGGCGCCACGTTCCCCCCCAGTGGAACACCGACGAGGCGCCCGGATCCAGCTCCACACGGATCGCGCCCAGCCGTCGGGTCGCGTAGACCGGAACGCGACGCTCCGCGAGTGCCCCGGCGACCTCGCTCGCCACCGGCTTGGCCCCCGAGACCACGGCCAGACTCGGGGTCAACAGTGACAGGAGCCCCGGCGGTGAGGCGTCTCGACTGCCGTGGTGCCCGAGCTTGAGGACATCGGTCTCCGCGACCGCCGCACGGTGGCGGGCCGTGAGACGCGCCAGCCCCTGGCCGGAGAGGTCGCCGGTCAGCAACACGCGCGTTCCCCTCCAGTCGACGAGAAGCGTGACCGAGCGGGCGTTGTCGGCCAGCGCGGAGTCGGCCGGCGCCGGATGGAGGCACACGATCGATCCCTCGCGTGCGCTCCAGAGGGTGTCGCCATCGGCCAGCCGATGCACGTCGAGGCCGTATCGGTGCCCGGCGTCGCGCTCGGTGATCCCGACGAACACCCGATCCACGCGCCCGGCGTCGACCAGCGCGCGAACGCCGCCGTCGTGATCCACGTCCGGATGCGTCACCACGAGGTTCACCCGACCGACGTTCATCGCGCGAAGCGCCCGTGACACCGCGCCCGCGTACCGCTCCCGGCCGGTATCCACGAGGAGGGGCTCGTGCCCGGGTAGCTCGCACACGATGGCGTCGCCATCGGCCACGTCCAGGAGCGTGATCGCGGCACGCGGCGCTTCGCGCGGGGTTCCGATCACCGCGAGCACCGCGAGGGCAACCCGGACCGCCCGATGGCCGCGCGAGAGCCCCGGCCACGCCGCGAGCGCCAGCGCCAGGATCCCGAGGGCGACGCCGGCGTCGATCGGCACCCGCGGGAGCGGCGGCAGCGCGCGCCCCGTCCCCCGCGATGCGCGGCGCGGCCGTGGCAGCTCGAGAAACGCGAGAATGCCCGCGGTGGCCGAGTACGACAGCACGTACCCCGCCGATCGCACGGCCCCCGGCGAGACGATCGTGGTCAGGATGAACACGAACGCAAGCACGTTGCCGCCATCGAGGCGACGCCGGCGCAACGAGAGAACGGCCACGACGCTCGTCATGATCGCCGCGCGGACCACCGACGGCGACCCGCCGGCCAGGATCGCGTACGGACCGAGCACCAGCGGGACCACCAGCGCGCCGTGCCGCCAGCCGAGTGCGCGCAGAAGCCCCACCAGGAGCGCGGCCAGGACGCCGACGTGCGCGCCACTGATGGCCAGCACGTGCGCGAGCCCCCGCTCGCGATAGGCCTCGCGAAGCTCGCGCGACAGCCCGGACCGATCCCCGAGCACGAGCGCGCGCAGAAGCCCGGCGCTGGTCGGATCGAGGCGCGAGTCGATCCGGTCGCGTGCATGCCGCCGGAACGCTCCGAGCCCGTGCGCCACCCCCGATCCGCCGTCCGTGACGAAGAGGGCCGCCGGACTCTCGACCGCGACGACGTTCCCGCGCGCGACGCCGCCGCCGGGGTTCCGTCGGCCGAAGGGCGGCCGCGGTCGCCCAAACACACCGATCCGCGAATCCTGCGCGGGCAAGCGGGCGAAATCGAGCAGCAAATCCGTCACATGTCCGGTTGAGTCGACGATCTGGGCGCGTCCGCCTCCGGGGGTCCAGTCCGCGCTCCGCACGCGCCCCCTGTGCCACACCCGCTCGGGCGGGACCACGGGCGCCTCGACGGGCCGGGGATCCAGACTCGCGCCCGACATGAATCCGGCCATCGTAAACATAATGTAGACAAACGGTTGCGAGCCCCGGCGGTGCTCGCGGGCCAGGCTCAGCAACAGAAACGCGGTCAGCAGCGAAAGCCACGTGCCGTCCGCGGCCGTGACACCCGCCGCGAGACACAGCGCCGGCGTAACGAGCGGCGCGGCAACGCCGAGCGGCAGAGCCTTCATTCCAGCGGACCGTTCATGTTAGGCTTTGGCGTATATCATCCACCTGGAGATGTTGATGACGCAGGGGTCACCCGCCGTCCACGCCAGCCGTAACGGCCGGGCGGACGACCAAGATTCGGTCAACGGCGCCGTCACGCTTCTCAAAGCCGTCGGTCATCCTCTTCGCTTTCGCATCGTCGATCTCCTGGCCCGGCACAGCGCGCTCTCCGTGACCGAACTCTGCACCGTGCTCGACACGAAACAGCCGATCATCTCGCAACAGCTGTCGATCCTCCGAAAGGGCCTCGTGGTCAAGGGCAACCGCCACGGGAACCGCGTGCTCTACTCGCTGGCGAGTGATCGCGTGGCGAGGCTCGTACAGCTTCTTCACCATCCGACGAGCGACTCGGGCTGGGAAGAGTTCGCGGGAGACTTGCGCCAGTAGCGCTCGGGAGACGTCACGGGGACGCGCATCATCGCGCGGTTCGCGGGGCGGTTCCACATCCGATTTCAGAGAGCCGTCGCGACGCATCGGCGTCGTGACGGCCCGGCCCGCGGTCGCTCGTACCCGTCCGACCGCGGCGATTGCTCACGGTCGGCTCGGGACCGGCTCCCCCGTGAGCGACGAGCGCACGCGCCAGTCCGGATCGTCGGCCAGCACGCTCACCGCCGCCGTCTCCGGCGGTACGCCGTGTGCGTGAAGCGCCCGCGCGAGCGCGATGCGTGGCATCGCCTCCCATCCGGCCGCCGACGCCGCGAGCTCGATCAGCGCGTCGGTCGTCACCTCGGTACGGCAGCTCGCGAGCACGCCGAGCGTCCAGGTGCGACGCATGGCGTGGTCGTCGCGGCGCACCCGATCCACGAGCGAAGGCGCGACCTCCGGGCCCGCACGCACGAGCGCCTGGTACGCCGCCTGTCGGACCCGATGGCTTCGATCGCCGAGCGTGTCCGTCAAGCGCTCCACGTCGCCGGCGGTACCGAGCGCGCCGAGCGCGAACACCGCGGCGCTTCTCACGTCGGCATCCGGGTCGCGTAGAACCCCGTCGAGCATCGCGGGCGTGATCGCGGCCGCCGCGCTGGAGTCGGCCCGTGCGAGCCGCCCCAGCGACATCGCCGCGCGCGCGCGCAGGCCGGCGTCGTCATCCTCGAGGATCGGGACCAGGGGGGCGACCGCGGACCGGTCGGCCAGATATCCCAGCGTCCAGGTCACCTGTCGCCGGACGCGCTCGCTTCGGGCGCTGTCGACCACCGCCGCCAGGAGCGGCACGCCGACCCCGCCGAGCGACTCGAAGACGTCCTTGATTCCCCAGTACTCGCGCGGGATTCGGGTGTCCATGTACGGGACGAGCGCCTCGAGACCGGCGATGCCCAGCTCCTCGAAGCGCGATCGGGCCGCGTCGCGCCATTCGGAGAACTTGGGCGGTCCGGTCGACGCGAGCACGAATAGCTCGTCGAGGGTGTAGTCCCGATCCACGAACGGCACCTTCGGATCCGGCGGCCACACCTCCTCGGCCGACAGCTCGCCGGGCCGATCCACGAGCGCGCCCACATCGCTCCTGACCCGCACCGATCCGTCGCGCGGCGTTCCCGGATACGTGTCGAGCCCCACCGCGTCCACGACGAGGCCGATGCTGCCCGAGCCCCGGCGCCGATTGCCGTACCCGAGCGTGCTGGAGGAGCGGCGAACGGTGTATGCGTCGTCTCCGGACGCGTCCAGCACGAGCCCGAATCCGTTCGCGTTGCCGGCCCCCTGGGAGAGCTCGATCGCATCGTACGTGTCGTTGCCTCGCGCGTCGTACAGGATCCCGGCCGCCCGATCGTGTCCGCACCCCTGACTGACGCTCTTGGTCACGTACATGTCGTCGCCCCCGGTGTCGGACAGCATGCCGACGCCGTAGTGCACCCCGGATCCCTGGGTGTACTGGTAGCCGGCGTACACGTCGTGACCGTCGGCGTCCACCAGCGCGCCGAGCCCGAACCAGTACGCGACGCCCTGGCCGAAGATGTCGCACTGGTAGAGATCGTTTCCGCGCTCGTCGATCAAGAGGCCTACCCCGCCGGAGCGATCGGGACGTGCGCCGAACGCGGCGCCCTGGAGGAACGACACGTAGTGCGTGTCGTATCGGATCACGTCGGTCACCAGCGGCGTCGCCAGGTACCGATCGCCGCCGTCCCGGTCGCAGAGCACGCCGACTCCGCGCACCCCGCCGAAGCCCTGACCGTACGTGCCCAGGCGGTAGACGTCGTCGCCGGCGTCGTCGAGCAGAAGGCCGACGCCGAACGTGGCCGCCCCCTGCCCGAGCTCGGTCCCCATGTAGGTGTCACGTCCGGCGGCATCCCAGAGGACGCCCACGCCGACGACGCCGGCGCCCAGTCCGACCGGACCGGCCACGTACACGTCGTCCCCCCCCAGATCGAACAGGACGCCCACCCCCCCGACGCCCGACGCGATCGCACCGGGCTCGACACCGCGGTACGTGTCGTCGCCGGACAGATCCAGCGCACAGGCCGCCGTGCGCGCGTGCCGGCCGGTTCCCCCGGCACCGTGCCCGTACAGGTCGTCGCCGCCGGGATCCACCGACACGAAGAGGTCGTCGGGATAGGTGTCGCTTCCGGTCGTGCCCACGATCACGTGACCGAAGCCGGTCTCAACCCCGACGGGCACCCATGCCGACACGTCGGCCGACGAGAGCGACCGTGCGGCACGCAGGCACGCCTCGGTGAACGTGCGCGCGATCGTCGAGAGGGCCTGCACCGACACCGGCTCCACGGCCGCGTAGAACGAGTCGGCCGACGCGATCGACGCGCGCTCGGCGGCCCGCAGCTCGAAGGGATCGGATCCGGATTCGTCGGTCTCGTCGAAGCTGGCGAGGGCGCCCTCCACGACGCCGGGCGGCAGCGGAACGCTCGCCACCGCCGCGAGCACCGCCGCCTCGACGAGCGCCACCGTGAGCTCGGTCTCGTCCGCGGGGGCGCCGGCCGCCTCGAGCGCCTCCCGGGTGGCCACGACGGCCGAGGCATTCGGCCGTCCGCCCGGCGGACCGTCGCGCGGACCGCCCACCAGCCCGTCGGCCCGCTGGAGGAGCGAGAGGATCGCGTCCGCCGCATCGCCGGGGACGTCGGCCAGCTCCTCGACCCGCTCGGGTGTCTCGAGCGGGGCGGCCAGGAGATCGTCGACGATGGGCATGCGAAACGCATCCGCCCGGTTCTCGGTCACGCTCACGTCGGTGTCGTCGGGCACGAGACCCATGGTCTCCAGCGCGTCGCGAACCCAGGTCTCCTCGCCCGCTCGTGCCCCGAACGACGCCGCGAGCACCAGCGCGGTCGCGGTCGCGGCAATCGTCCCCTCCCGCCGCGGTCTCGAGGACGGCGGGCGTCGACGGCGCGTCAAAACCGTGACCGGATCGATGCGGTGACACGATCCAGCGTGTTCACCTGGCTGCCGCTGAACACCGAGAGGAGGCGGTAGCGGATCACGAATGCGAGCGAGTCGCTGAGATCTCCGACACCTCCGAGATCGACCAGGAGCGTGCCGTCGGTCCGGGCGTCGATCCGGTAGCGACTGGTCTCGACGTAGTCGATCCAGTCGAACGCGATCAGCTCGTCGACCCGGCCCCAGCGAACGACGCCACCGCCGATGCCGGCGATGGGTGTGACGTGCCACCGGTAGAGCCAGGTCTCGATGGAGACGAACGCACTGCTCAGCGACGGCATCGGAATCGTCGTCGTTCCCCCACCGTTCGCGCTGACCCACTCGCTGACCGACTCCCCGGCATGTCCGAGGGACAGGCGCGCCTCGAGGCGCGGGCTGAGGCGGCGTCCGAGCGTGATCTCGATCAGGGGCTTCGCCGTCGTGTCGTTCGCGCCGCTGGGGATGTTGGCCACCGAGGGTGTGTACACGACGACCCCCCCGCCGACCTCCAGATCCCACCGGCTCGACCACGGCGTGGCATCGGTGTCCGCGCCCCGAGCCGGGCCGGGAACGAGCGCTCCGCCGACGAGGACCGTGGCGGCGATGCGGCCGGCGATGCGGCCGGCGATCCGGCCGGCGGTGCCGCGGGCGATGCGGCGCGCGGCGATGCGGCGCGCGCGGATGCGGGCCGCTCTGGATGGCGTGTCCTGCATGGGTCTCAGTCTAGCCGTACCCGGCATCCGCGCAAACAATTACGGAAGCTCGTGCGGCATGTTCTCGTTGGGCGGCTTGAAGAACTTCCGGACCGGGTAGCGGAAGAAGTTCGAGGCCCGGCTCGTGTAGATGCAGGCGAAGCGCGTGAGCTGCGCGCCGAATCGGCTCTGGGTGTTCCCGTTCTTGAAGATGGGACCCCAGTTCGCGTTGTAGATCGACTCGGCCGCCTCCCAGCTCGATTCCATGCGCTTCTCCGCCCGCTCGATCCGTCGCTCCATCTCGCGCAGCCCGCGCTTCATGTGCGCGAACGTCTCCCGGAGCTTCGCCCGCTCCGCAGGTGGGACGGCCGGATCGGATCGCCGACGATCGTGCTCGGCCAGCTCGATCTCCAGGAGGTCCCGGTCCGAGAGGAGCCGGTCCAGGCTTCGCTCGGCGTTGCGCGCTCGCTCGATCTGACGCTTGGCCCTCTGGCGAGCCGCGATCTCGTCCTCGAGCTCGTGGAGGATCATCGCCGTGCGCCACCCCAGCGCCCGCTTCGAGCGAAGGATGTCCCCGTACGTGTGATCGCCGAAGTAGAGGATCTGATCGCCCTTGTGACCGAGACGCTCCTCGAGCGCCGCGGCGTGCCCGCCCGACAGCACCGGCCGGCGCGCTCGCATGTGCGATCTCGCGCCGCTCGTCCCGCTCGGGGAGGTGGCATGACCCGGCGAGACCTCGGACTCGGGCAGCTCCTCGAACGGGGTCGTCGACGTGAAGAACCGCGGCTTCCGCGCGTTCACGACGACCAGATCGAAGTAGTCCCGCCAGCTCGCGTACTGCCCGAGCACGCCGGAGAGGAGCGTGCTCATGACCACGTGCGTGTACGTGGGCTCGGAGTTCGTCAACAGGAAGAGCTTCTTGTGATGACGGCGGAACTTGTCGAGAGTCAGCGCCAGATGGTCGTCGTGCATCACGTAGTAGTCGGGGTCGGCCTGGATGACGTCCTTGATGCTGCCGTCCTGATGGGAGGCGTCCACGCACCAGCGAACGTCGTCGTAGAGTGCGTCGTAGGCCACGTCACCGCCCCGGCTGTCCATCAGCGCGACGAGCTGCGCGTACAGCGACACCTCGGGGAGCGAGAAGAGCGTGTCGAGGCTGATGAACCGGTCCTCGGAGAGCGGGATCTTCCGCCCCTTGTACTGCTTCTTGCGATCCTCGGGCGAGAGGCGCGTCAGACCGTGGAACACGTTCGACACGTAGTGGTGGCGGTCCATCTTGAGGATGTTGCCGCACGTCTTGTCCACCACCAGGCCACGGATGACGAAGTCGTGGTCGTACTCGAACGCGGCCACCTCGTCGGGATATCCCTTCACGTCCACGAGCTTCGTCCTGGATGCGTCGAACGCCAGGCGCTCGAACTCGCGCGAGCGATAGATCGCCAGCGTGTGATCCATGTCGAAGCCGACGGCCTTCACGCTCGGCATCTTCAGGTTCCGGTTGACGTAGATCCGGAGCTCGGCCGGGATGTCCTGATTGCGCAGGCGGGGTCGCGGCACGCTGGGACGCCGACCGCGATGCGGGTGACCCTCGCGGTTCTCGGCGGACGGGTCCCGCCCGGCCGGCCGGCCGGACACCGAGGACCGGTCGTCGGGGCCGCTCACGCGTGTCCCCCGCCGGTGAGACCCAGAAAGCGCCGGGCATTGTCACCGGCGAACGCCGCCACGTGCGCCGGTGGGTGACCCCGCTCCAGGAGTCGCGCCACGAGGAGCGGAAACCGCGCGGCACCCTCGAAGCCGCTCGGTCCGAACGGGATCCCGTCGAAATCGCTGCCCAGCGCGAGCGCGTCGGTTCCGGCCACGCGCCAGAGGTGCTCGAGGTGGGTGACGACGTCGTCGAGCGTCGCGTTCCGGATCGTCCGCGACAGGAACACCGGAAACACGTTCACGCCGATGATGCCGCCCCGATCGGCGATGGCGTGCGCGATCGCGTCCGAGACGTTGCGCGGATGCGGGTGCCGGGCCCGCGCGGACGAGTGGGACGCCAGGGGTGGCAGGGTGGCCGCGGAGATCACGTCGAAGGCCGTCGCGTCCGATGCGTGCGAGAGATCGATCGGGACCCCCTCGGCGT
Source organism: Candidatus Eiseniibacteriota bacterium (assembly GCA_965224245.1). GTDB lineage: Bacteria > Eisenbacteria > RBG-16-71-46 > CAZAMP01 > CAZAMP01 > CBDCYW01. Next base: position 1,921,315 of record OZ245046.1, read on the forward strand.
TCAATCGCGCGATCAGCTCGCGGCCGTCCTCGGTGAGTCCGCCCGGTCGCGAGTCCTCGCAGGACGTGGCCCATGCGTTGCCGACGTTCCAGGTCAGCGACACGTAGGCGGGGCGCCACCGCGCCAGCGCCTCCACCCGGTCGGGATGGCCGATCAGCACGCGGGCGTCCTCCAGCGCGGGCAGGAGCGTGAGGCCACCGGTCCCGACGGCGCGCCGGCGCTCACGGAGCCGCTCGAGCGCGTCCATCATGGTCAGTGCGCGCGCCCAGCCACGCTCGGACCCGAGGTGCGCCGGGATCCAGAACGCGTAGACCGCCGCGCCGAATCCACCGGCCACGAGATCGTCCGGCGCCGCGTGACCGACGGGATCGCCGGGCGGTCCATCCGCCAGCGCGTGCGCGATCGTGTCGCAGTGGAGATCGACGGCCGGATGGCGGGCGAGGAACTCGCGCGCCTGGACGAGACGTGCCTCGGGAATCGCGAACGCGCGTGCGGCCTCGGCGAGTGAATCGGTCGTCGTATCGGCCATCCGGAACCTCGTGTCGCGAGCGTGCGACGTCCACGGGCACCCAGGATCGTGCCCGGACGCATCATAGGGACGCGGACCCCGCGCCTCAACCGGCGACACCGGAGATGGCACCCTCGCCGCCGCTAGGCGGCGTCGACGGTGATCTCGAGGCGCGAGCCGCTGTCGACCGGCCACGGCGCCACGAAACGCCATGCCGTCACCCCCTCGAGCGCCCGCCGCGCGGTGTCGCGTGCCGTCTGACGGTCGCCCGTCCGCAGCGTCAGCACGACCTGACGTCCGGCGCACCGGGCGGCGGTGAGGAGCCCGCGGGCCGCCTCGCTCGGCGTTGCGTCCCAGACCACCACGTCGGGCTGCCAGCGACCGTAGACGCGCGCGACGTGCGAGAGATCCCCGTCCGGGGCGACCGTCTCGTGCCACACACCCAGCCCATCGGCCAGATCGTAGGCGGGGAAGTCGGTGACGATCAGACAGCGCCAGCCTCGACGGGCGTAGCCGATCGCCAGGAGCGCCGCGACGAGACTCTTGCCGGTGGCGGCCGGTCCGTAGACGACGGTCGGCGTCAGCTCCACGAGGAGATCCTCGAACCGGGCGGTCGAGATCAGATGCGTCTCCGGATCGGGGGTCGGAAAGGGATTCACGACGCGGTAGCCATCGGGTCCGTTCGAGACGTACACGCGCCGCGTGCCGAGACGGCACCATCCGCCGTCCGGCACCGACCCGTGCCCGGCCGAGAGCGTCGCGGCGAGGTCGAACGACGGGGCCTCGCCGAAGGAGAGCCGCTCTCCGGTCACCTCCTCTCCGACCAGGGCGTGCCCGGTGGCACGGAAGAGGCGCCGGCCCGGCCGCTCCAGGAGCCAGGACAAAGGTGCGCTCTCGCCGGACGCACGCCCCGCCGCGGAGGCGCTGATCTCGGCGAAGGTGCGCGACAGCTCGTCGACTTCCCGTAGCGACGCGGCCACCTCCTCGGCGCCCGTCCCGGACTCGTCGGTCAGGCGCGCGGTCTCCAGCAACAGGTTCCAGGTCCCGCCCTCGATCTCGCGCGCAGCGTGGATGGGCTCCCGGACGAACGTGAACGTTCCCTCGTCCCACACCAGGAGCCGCATCGCGGTCTCGGTGCCGCCCCGGAGATCGGGTCCCACCGCGGCGACGACGTCCCCGTCCGAGAAGTACAGCACCCCCCGCTGGTCGTCTCGCACGAGGTGGAGCGTACCGGTCTTGCGCCCCAGGAGCAGGAACTGGCTGAGCTCGATGGGCGAGGTCGCCTCGAGCGAGCCGCTGATCGTCGCCACCGCCTCCAGGGCGTCCGAGACACGAGGCGCGCTACGCCGCATGGTCGTCATCCATGAGCCTCCAGAACACGTCTTTGCGTTTCGCATATCGCACGGCATCGTCCGGCGTCACGATGCCGTGCTGAACGAGGTGCAGGAGATCGTCGTCGAGCAGAAGCATCCCGTCGCGCCCGCCGGTCTGCATCACCGACGCGAGCTGGTGGGTTTTGCCCTCGCGGATGAGCGCACGCACCGGCGGCGTCGCGACCAGGATCTCCAGCGCGGCCACGCGCCCGGCGCCGTCGGCCCGGCGGAGGAGGCGCTGCGCGACGACGCCCTGGAGCGACTCCGAGAGCGTCATCCTCACCTGATCCTGGCGGGCGGGACCGAACGCATCGATGAGCCGGTCGACGCACTCCGCGGCCGACGCGGCGTGAAGCGTGCCGAACACGAGCTGCCCCGTCTCGGCCGCCGTGATCGCCAGGTCGATCGTCTCCGAGTCGCGCATCTCGCCGACCAGGACCACGTTGGGATCCTGGTGCAATGCCGCGCGCAGACCGTCGGCGAACGAGCCGGTGTTCCGGCCCACCTCGCGCTGGCTGATCAGCGACGCCTTGTTCTCGTGGACGTACTCGATCGGGTCTTCGAGCGTGATCACGTGGCGCCGGTGGTAGCGGTTGATGTAGTCGATGACGGCCGCCTGCGTGGACGACTTCCCGCTCCCGGGAGGACCGGTCACGACCACGAGACCCTTGGACAGGTTCGCGAAGCGGGTCACGACCTCGGGAAGTCCGAGCTGCTCCAGCGCCAGCACCTGGGCCGGCATCATCCGGAAGGCTCCGGCGATCCCGCGCCGCTGCTCGAAGACGTTGCACCGGACCCGGAGGACGCCCGGAATCTCGTAGCCGAAGTCGACCTCGCGCGCCTGCTCGAACCGACTCCACTGATCGGCCGTCATCATCTCACGAAGCAGCTCCTCCAGGAGGCTCGGGGCCAGCGCCTGGTACTCGATCGCCTGAATCTCACCGTCCAGCCGGAGCATCGGCCGGGCCCCGGACGTGAGGTGGAGATCGGACGCGCCCCGTTCCTTGACGAGCTTGAAGATGGCGTCGATTCGCGCCAACGCGCTCCCCCGCGGTGGTCGGCAGGCCACGGATCGTCGGCCGGTCGGCCGGTCACCGTGTCCGGTTCCGCGCACGTGGGCGGCGGCGCGCATCTGTTCCTAGGGGTTATTACGGTCCGACCGGACGGAACCTTGAGGCCCCTCGCGCGAGCGGCGGCGGCGGGACGAGCAGGGCGGGATCGAAGGAACGACGGTGCGGGATACGAGTGTTCCGGGTCGCAACTCGGGACACTAGCGCAGGTAGTAGTTGTACTTGATCGCGAGCTCCTCTTTCGTCTTCTCGTGAAGGATGATCCATTCGGCCGTACCCGGCGTGATTTCACGCGAGTACGTCTTCAGCCGTTCGGTCGCCTCCTGATCGATGCGGTCGCCGAAGGCCAGGTCCTCGAGGATGACCTTCTCGATCTTCACGGTGAGCGCTTCGAGGCGACCGGCGTAGTCGATGTGGTTGTCATCGTAGAGCACGTCCGTGATCCGATCGGCGATCTGACGTACTCGTTCGTCCTTCAGCTTCATGTGCGCTCCGGAGCGACCCGCCCTAGACGACGAAGCCGCGCTTCTTGGCGATCTGGTCCTTGAACCGCCGGCGGATCAGCTCGACGTCCATCCCGCCGCGATCGATCTCCGAGCGGTACTGCTCGAGCATGCCCTCGACCTCGGCGTCGATCTCATCCTCTTCCAGCAGGTCGGCGTTGATGGCTCCGGCGACCGCCGACTCCATCTCGCGCGGCGACGTGTGGATCGTGACCTCGCCGTCGTTCTCGAGCATGTCGACGATCTTCTCGGAGATCGCGTGCACCTTGTCCCACGAAAACCGCATCCCGCCTCCTTCACGACGCAACGAGCCTAGCAGAGTGCCGACCGGGGGGTCCAGGAATCCGCCTCGAGCGGGCGATACGCGGTGATTGGACGGCCTCGGTCCCGGCGAGAGCGCCGGCCGCGCCCGGCGACGACGCTAGTGAAGCCGGTGGATCGCGTCTCCCCCTTCGTGCGGCGAGCGGCGCGGTGGCGCGGACGGCCGTTCGGTCGCGGTGCTGTCGGTGATCGCGGTCGCGTTGCGGCGCCGCGCACCCGCGGGCCGACGGAGCCCGTGCTTGCGAACGAGGTTGTGCAGGTGCTGGCGCGAGATGTCCAGCGAGCGGGCGCTCATCGAGATGTTCCACTCGTGGTCGGTCAGCGTCCGCGCGACCACGAGTCGCTCGAGCTCGTCCATCTGATCGCGGAACGGCCCCTCGGGCAGGGTGAGCGTTCCCGGCGTGTGGCCGCTCGCGTCCCGAAAGGCATCGGCGGGCAGCTCGGTGTCGTCCCACAGGACGACGGCGCGCTCGACCGCATCCATCAGCTCGCGCACGTGGCCGGGCCAGGTCCGAGAGGTCAGCACGCGTCGCGCGTCACGCGTCACGGATGCGCGAGGACGTCCCTGGCGCGCGGATGCATCGTGGGCGAAGGCATCCGCCAGGAGCGGGACGTCCTCGAGCCGCTCGTCCAGTCCGGGCACGCGGATCGAGGTCGCTCGAAGCATCGACGCAAGGTCGCGTCGGAACCCGCCGGCCCGGACGCCCTCGTCGAGATCGCGATCCGTCTCGGCCAGGATGCGACACGCGCACTCGCCCGCGCGGGCCAGTGCGTCGACGAGACGATCCTGCGTCGACGGCGGAAGCGCATGCACGGCGTCCAGGTGAAGCGTGGCTCCGGCGAGCCGACCCTGCAATCGACCTCCGTCCGGCGAGAAGAGCAGCGAGTCGAGCAGCGAGGCGTCACCGGCATCGCAACGGACACGGATCAGCCGTCCGTCGGACGTCGCTCCGGTGGCATGGAGCACGCTGACCACGAGCGTCTTGCCGGTGCCCGGCTCACCGGTGACGAGCACGCGGGCGGCGCTTCCGGCGAGCCGTCCGACCGACCGGCGAAGCGAGACCGCGGCGTGGCTGACCCCGACGATCGCGTCGGTGCCCGCCCGCACGCCGAGCAGCTGCCGGAGCTGCTGATTCTCGCCGATGGCGACAGCACGCTCGCGCTCCGCGGCGGATCGCGACGCCATCGCCCCGAACGTGCGGGCACACGCGGTGGTGAAGAACTCGAGCGCCCGGAGCGCTCCCGAGACCGGACGCGGCCGGGGGTCGCGCGCCAGCGCGACCACCGCCAGATCGGCGGCGGGGCGGGCGACGACTCGAAAGTAGACCGCGACACCGGCGTCCAGCGGCGAGGGGATCGCCCCCACGCGGCCGGGTCCCGGCTCGAGCCACTCCACGCGTGTCGCATCGGTGGCTCCGAGCGATCGCATCGCCGTCTCGACGGCCTCGACTTCCGATCCCGTGAAGTCCCCGACCGTCGTTCGCGTGCGCGCGCCCGACGCGCCCTCGGAGACGGCCACCGCTCGCTCCAGCTGCGTGAGCCCCAGGCACTCGCGGACCACGGCGGCCGCCAGCTCCGCCGGGCTGATCAGGCTCGACAGACGATCGAGCGCCCTGGACACGCTCTCCCAGGCGCGAGCCTCGGCCGCCGCCGCGTCGACCAGACGAGTGGTGGCATCTCCCCAGCCGGTCCCGTCGGCCGCCGGCCGTCCCCCCCGGGCGTCGGTGTCGAGTCCCGACCAGGATCGCGGATCGCTCATCCATGCCTCCGCCGCTCTCGTGCCCGCGTCGTCCCCGGGCGATCCGATGCCCGAGTCTGTGGATGATCCGCGGGTCGTGCCGGCGCGCACTATAGGCGATGCGGGGTGGGGTCGCCAGGGTTGGATGGACGTCATGTCGTTGTCGTTACGACGGGTGCAGGGCTCGGCGGCTCGGCTCGGGCGTTTCCCCCATTCCTTCGGACGATACGAGCCACGAGCGCCGATCACGGGCCGTCGGAGCGCGGCCCGGCCGGACTCGAGCCGACAATCCAGAGTGCGCCGGCGGCGCTGCACGCAACCGCGTCGTCGCGCCACCGCCAGTTCTCCGGTGGCAGGCGAGGAGCTGACCTCGACCGAAAGGACCCAGGCATGTCTCACCGGATCCTCGTCGTCGACGACGAGCCCGCCGTTCGCGACGTCCTGCGGACGATGCTCGAGAAACACGGCTATACCGTCACCGAGGCCGGGGACGGCGCCCAGGCGGCACGCGCACTCACCGACGCGTCGTTCGATCTCGTCGTGACCGACATCGTGATGCCCGAGCGAGAAGGGCTGGAGACGATCCGATTCATCCGGCGAGACTTCCCGCACATCCGGATCATCGCGATCAGCGCTCCCTCGAACAAGGACTACCTCCGGGCGGCCGAGCGCTTCGGCGCCGAGCGAACGTTCACCAAGCCGTTCAGCCTCTCCGAGCTCGCGACCAGCGTCCGGGACCTCCTGGCGGCCTGACGGGCCGTGCCCCCGGAGCTCAGAGCAGCTCGAACGGGACCGGCGTGAAGCACGCCCACAGGACCGCGCCCATCAGGATCGCGAGCACGACCCGGCCGGCGTCCAGGGGCGCCTCGTCCCGCGTGGGAGGATGCGGCGCTCGCGTGAAGATCGCGACCAGCACCGCCAGGACGAGCCAGTTGTACGCGTGCGTCCCGATCGCCAGCGCGAGCAGCCCGAGCACCACGAGACGCGACATGACGCGGTGCGCCCGCCCCAGCACGGCGTAGACGATGTGTCCGCCGTCGAGCTGACCCGCCGGAAGCAGGTTCAATGCCGTCACGAAGAGCCCCGCCCACGCCGCGAAGGCCATCGGATGTAGCCCCGACATTCCCAGGACGAGGTGCTCCTTTCCCAGCGCCCGCGCGATCTCGTCCAGGAGCGGCGGGCTTCCCAGGACGATGTCGTCGGCGGGCACGGCACCGAAGCGGGAGCGCGCGAGCCCGTACGTCAGACACGGGACCGCGACCACGAGCCCGGCCAGAGGACCGGCGATTGCGATGTCGAACAGCGCTCGCCGGGACGGGACCCGGGCCCGCATCCGGATGATCGCGCCCAGGGTGCCGAACGGGGAGATCGGGAACGGCAAGAAGTACGGGAGCGACGTGGCGACCCCGTAGTGGCGACTCACCGCGTAGTGACCGGCCTCGTGTGCCACGAGGATCGCCATCACCGTGACGCCGTAGGCCAGGCTCTCGGCGAGCGTCCCGCGGCTGCCGAACGCATACGCGACGACGGTGCTCGCACACGTGGCCACGAACAGCCAGACCGGCCGTCGAGCGCCATTCCGGCGCTCGTGTCCCGCGATGATCGGCCTCACCGGCGCGAGGTCAGCGCGGAGCGGCATGGACGTCGCGGCAGAGAGGGCGGAGAGGGGTCATGCGGGCCCGGTCACCGGGGGAGTCGAACGAGACGCTCGACGCGTCGGCGATCACCGACGTCGACGACCGTGAAGTACGTGCCCGGTGGCGCGTCACGACCGTGCTCGTCGAGACCGTCCCACGACATGTGAGCCAGACCGCCCTCGACCGGTCCGTCGAACAGCGACCGGACGCGCCGGCCGGCGACGTCGACGATCGTGACCCGCATCGGGCCCTCCGCTCCGGTATGGACGAGGACCGTGGCCCGCGGACGAAACGGATTGGGCATCACCGAGAGCGTGATCCTCTCGGGCCGTGCCGCGTCCGGGACCGAGACGGTGCCGGCGACCCACTGGCTCACCCAGACGTCGTAGCCCCCGAGCCCGCCCGGCCGGTCGGACGTGAAGTAGAGGGTGAGGCCGTCCGGGGAAAGCACCGGACTGGCATCGAGATAGCCCGGATGACCGACGCCGCCGGGGACGGGGACCGGATCGCCGAACTCCCCGCCGCCGATCGCGTAGGCGACCGCGACGTCCCCGTCGACGCACAGGAACATCGAGTCGCCACCGGCCGCGACGAACGGCATGTAAGCGTGCGCGGAGGTGTTGAACGTCAGCGCTACCGGCGCCTGCCAGACGCCGCCGACGCGCGTGGCGGTCCAGACGTCGTGACCGCCGGCCCCTCCGGCGCGGTCGAAGGCGGAGAAGACGATGGTATCGGCTCCGGACGCGCGCCCACCCCACTCGTCGGCCCCGGAGTCGATCGGGGTCCCGAGCGGTGCGTCCGCGATCCAGGAGCCGCCCCCGTCCGGGCTGGCCGTGCGCAGGTTGAACCCGTGGGTCGTGTACATCAGGACGCCCGACGGCGACAGGTCCGGCGCGTACTCGCGGAGCGGGGTGTTGACCGAGGGCCCGAGGTTCGTCGGCTCGCTCCAGACACCGTCGGTCCAGTCGGACCGGTAGAGATCGCGATCGCCGTGGCCGCCGGGACGATCGGAGTCGAAGACGAGCACGAGACCGTCGGCGCTCAACGCGAGGCCGAGCTCGTCGCCCGGGGAGTTGATCGGCGCGCCGAGGTTCACGGCCGGACCCCAGTCGGCGGCCGCCGGCTGAACCGTCGCGACCGCGGCGAGGAGCACCGCGAGGGTGGAACGACGAGCTAGATCGGGGTGTGAGCGGGAGATACGCATCCGGGGGGTTCCTCGGGTGTGGAGCGCGGCGCCGAGCCGCAGAATGTCGTGGGCCGCCGGGCTGGTCGGCACCGTCGAGTATAGCACCGCCGGGGGTCCGGCGCGGTGGACGGAGACCCCCTCCGAGGGCGGGCCGAAACGGGCAAGTGACCATCAGAGCGTTAGTTGACGGTTTGAGGGGCCCGTGGTAGACTCCGCGGGTTCCATGTCGTGGGTCGACACAATCATCGCCAGGAGCGGGCCTGTGGCCGTCGCCTCGGTGCGTGCGAAGGCACGTGCGCTCAGCGTCAACGACTTTCATCTCTTCACCGAGGACGCTCATTCGCACGTGCTCGTCGTGCCCACGTCCGCGCTCTTCCGGGTCGACCCCGAGGGCCGGCGCATCCTCTCCGCGCTGGCCGACCAGCGTCGAGCCCCGTTCGATCTGGACGCCTTCCTCGCCCATCCGTCGGTGGACGTGCCGTCCGCGGATGCCGACGCGCTCGTGGAGTCCCTGATCGCCATGGGCGTCCTGACGCACCCCGAGGCCCGCGGCTCCGACCCCGGCATCCTGAAGGACGACCTCCTGCGTTTCACGACGCCGCCGGTGGGCTCGGTCACGGCGCTGGTGTCGAAGGACTGCAATCTCAAGTGCGGCTACTGCTACGCCGACCAGGGCCGCTTCGGCCAGTCCGAGGGCGGCGAGATGGACTTCGAGACCGCCAAACGGTTCATGGACATCCTCATCGCCGAGTCCGGAAACCTCCCCCAGATCCGATATCAGTTCCTGGGAGGCGAGCCGCTGTTGAACGCGAAGCTGATGCGCCGGATCATCGAGTACGGCCGGTCGGAGGCCGCGCGCATCGGCAAGCGCATCAGCTTCGGCATGACCACCAACGCGACGTTCCTGACGCCGGAGATCATCGGCTACTTCGTCGAGCACGACGTGACGTGCACGATCAGCATCGACGGTCCCGAGCACGTCAACGATCTGATCCGGGTCAATCACGCCGACAAGGGGTCGTACCAGCGGATCATGCGCGCGGTGGCGCCGCTTCTGGCGGTGCAGGAGACGCGCGCGCGGGTCACGGTCACCAAGCACTGCCTCGACATGGAGATGATCGTGGATCACCTCCTCGGCGAGGGGTTCAGCGAGGTCGGCCTGACCCCGGTCAACTCGACCGATCGGCGCTACGCGCTCGACGACGCCGATCGCGAGCGGCTGCTCGACGAGTTCCGCCGGCTGACACGCCGCTACGTGCGAGAGGCCCGGGAGGGCCGCCGGTTCGGGTTCGCGAACCTCAACGAGCTCCTCAAGCAGATCCACGAGGGACGGAGCCAGACACACCCGTGCGGCGCCGGCATCAGCATGTTCGCGACCGATGCGAACGGCACGATCTACCCGTGCCACCGCTTTCCGGGCCGCGAGGAGTACGCGATGGGCCACGTCGACAGGGGCGTGGATCGCGAGAAGCAGGCCGCCTGGCTGGCGCAGGTCCACGTCCACAACCGGTCGGCCTGCAAGAGCTGCTGGGCGCGCTACATCTGCTCGGGAGGCTGCTACTACCTCTCGGCGATCGAATACGGAGACGTGTCGCAGACGTTCACACCGATATGTGATCATCTGCGCCAGTGGTATCAGATGGGTTTGGCTGCGTACGCCGACATCGTCGAGACCTGCCCGGAGCATCTGTCCCGGATGGGTCTCGCGTTGGAAGCCTGACACCGCGAGCACGCGGGCGCGAAGGGGGACGCTTGAAGCATTTCAAACCGATCAACAAGAAGAGCCGCGAGGCGGTCGCCGAGGGCGCGCCGGATGCGTTCGGCCACGCATGTGCCGCATGTTGCGCGTCGTTCGCTCCGGGATGGGAGGTCGGCCCGGCCGGCGACCTCGATCCGTGCCCGTGGCAGAACGACCTGCATCTCTGCTGGGTCACGTGCTTCTGGAACTACCAGATTCCCGACGACTCGGCGTACTCGTCCTGGATGGACAGCTGCGGCAGCGTGGCCGTGGACTGGACGACGCTCTGCGTGGTGCCGGACGTCTAGAGCCGCGCACCGGCAAAGGACCGCATCTGACGTGAACGACAACCGCAGGCTCGCGATCTTCGCGTTCGGCGCCGAGCGCGCTCCGGGGATGGCGACCACTTTCATCGAGCCGACGGGAGGCATGATCGCATGAAGCGAGTCATCCTGAGCGTTGCCGTAGCCGCCCTGGCCGTGACGTCGGCCGACGCGGCACGCGTGTACGTGACGAGCAATCAGGTCAAGATCATCGACGACGTCGCCGGCGACGTCGTGGGCACGATCGATCTCGGGAAGTCCTACGTCCGGGACATGGTCTTCTCCGCGGACGGGTCCACCGCGTACGTGGCCCACACCCGCGGCGTGGCGGTCGTGGACGTCGCGACGTCGGCCGTGACCGCCAACTGGTCGGACTGGACCGTGAGCGACCTCGCGCTGGACGACGCCGGCGGGACGCTGAGCACGCTCGAGCACAAGGCGGGCTCGGGGTACCGCGTCGTCACGTACGACGTGTCGACCGGCGACACCGTCCGGAGCTACGCCGTCGACAACAAGGCGCTCGACCTGACCGCGCCACCGGCCGGCGGACGCGTGTTCACGACGAACCTGCACCGCGGCGTGGTCACGAGCTACGACCGGCTGACCGGAGAGGCCGGGTCCACGCTCGACGTCGCGCCCTCGGCCACGCCGGACGAGCTCGGGACGTACATCATCAAGTCGCTGATCTCCCCCGACGGCGGCACGATCTACGTCGTGCTCAACGGCGAGCGGGCCGGCATCACGACGATCTCGGCGACCACCGGCGAGACGACCGGTCAGATCCTCCTCGGGCACCCCGCGTACGTTCGCGACGCCGTCCTGTCCCCCGACGGCACGCGCATGTACATCTCGGCGCTCGACCACCTGTCGGTGGTGGATCTCGGGACGGGCACCGAGCTGGCGTGGGTCGACCTCGAGGTCACGCACCAGGGCATCGCGGTGTCGCCCGACGGCTCCCGCGTGTACCTCGTGAACCCGGTCTACGACACCAGCGGCAGCCTGGCCGTCGTCGACGCGCGGACGTTCGAGCTGGTGAAGCGCATCTCGGTGCCCGACATCAGCCCGTATCGCGTCGCGATCGTTCCGTAACGAGGAGCGGCGCGGCGACGCGCGCGCTCGAGGCCATCGTCATGGTCGTTGTCGTCAGCATCCTGGCCGCCCTCATCGCCGTCTGGCCGGCGAGGGCGGTCGATTTCTTTGCCGCGGGCGACGCGCTGTACGGCGTGGATCCCGTCGGCGCGTCCATCCTGTGTCGGTCCGAGCCGCTCCCGGCCACGGCCAGCGACGTCGAGGTCGACCCCCACGGGCGCTACGTGGCCGTGACCACCGCCGCGGGGCTCACACTCCACGACCTCGAGTGCGCGCCGATCGGCGTCCTCGAGCTGGGCGTTCTGGACTGCGTCGAGCTGTCCCCGGACGGCGAGACGATCTACGTCCTCGTGCACCCGGCCGCCCGCCGGCGCGACGTCGGCGGACAGCACCGGCTCCTGGCCATCCCCTTCGCCGAGCCGCGCGAGCCGGTGGAGGTGTGCCGGGTGGGCGCACTCAGCTACGACATGTTTCTCTCGACCGACGGGTCCACCCTCGTGATCACGAACAACATCGGACGGGACGTGGACGTGGTCGACGTGGCCTCGGGCAGCGTACGAACCCTTACCATCGCCGCCGGGGCCGAGCCCGAGAACGAGCTGGCCGTTCTCAGGGCGGGGCTCTGGGATGGTGCACGCTTCCGCCTGGGCGAGAGCGCGCGCACGCGAAAGCTGATTCTCTGGGACATCGACGTCGCCTCGGGAACGATGACGAAGGCCGAGCAGCCCTGGCGGATGCATGCCCTCGGGCTGGAGCGGGTAGGTGACGTGCTGGTCGTGAACGGTCTGGACCGGATCGCCTGGGGCCCGTGGTCCTCGTCCGGACTCGACGAAGAGCGCGACGTGCTCCGGGACGTCACCGGCATCGCCGCGTTCTCGAGGGACGGGTCGTCTCCCGAGGCATACCTGATCGCGCCCGCCGCGGACGGCTCACACCTCATGCGGCTCCGCGGCGGCACCGTGGAGGAGGTGCTGACGCTCCCCGGCAAGGTCACCACACTGGTGAGCGCCCCGGGCGCGACGTCCCCCGCCGCGACGCCGGTCGAGCCGTGACCCCGCCTCCTCCGACGCGAGGGGAGCTCCGCTGGCTGTTCGATCGCGTCCGGCGCTACCGCGGTCGGCTCGCGATCCTGATCGGCCTGTTCGCCGTCGGCGCGGCCCTCGGGCTCGTGTACCCCCTGGTGCTCCGGTTCCTGATCGATCGCGTGTTCACCGACCGGGACGGCCGCCACCTCCTGCCCGCGCTGGGCGTGCTCCTGCTGCTGTCGCTGGTGCAGGTCGTGGTGACCCAGGTCAGCACCTACCGGTACACGCAGCTGGCCGGCCGCGTCGTCCTGGATCTCCGGATGCTGCTCTTCCGGCACCTCGAACGTGTTCCGCTCGAGTTCCATGCCGAGCGCCGCGCGGGTGACATCGCCTCGCGCATCGGGGGCGACATCGCCGAGGTGCAGCAGGCCGCCACCGGCTCGGTGATGGCGCTCGTGACGTCGGTCCTGACGCTCCTGGCCACCGTGGGCGTGCTCGTGTATCTCGACCCGGTGCTGTTTGCGCTGTCGCTAGCGCTCGTCCCGTTCTCGTGGCTGATCGCCCGACGGTTCGCCGATCCCGTCCAGGACGCGTCCCGAGAGATCCGCGAGGCGAGCGCCGATCTGGGCTCGACGCTCCTCGACTCGATCGTCGGCCAGCACTTCATCCGGGCGCACGGGCTCGAGACCGGCGCCGCCCGGCGGTTCTTCGGAGACGGACGCGAGATCTTCCGCTCTGTCCTCCGCGTCACGCGGCTGAACTGCTGGTCGAGCGGCCTGAGCAGCGTGCTCTCGACGGTCACCACGCTCTTCGTGCTCGGCATCGGCGGCTGGCGCGTCATCCGGGGCGACATCACGCTGGGGACGCTCCTGGCGTTCCAGATGTACGTCACCGGACTACACGGACCGATCCGGGGGTTCGTGTCGCTGTACCTCCGTCTCCAGCGCTCGGCCGTCTCCATCCGTCGCATCCGCGAGATCCTGGAGGTCCCGAGGCTCTCGCGGGGCGGATCGCGCGACGCCGACGACATCGCCGGCCACGTCACGTTCGAGCACGTCTCGTTCGCGTACGAGCCGGGAGCCGACGTGCTCACCGACGTCTCGTTCACCGTCGCGCCCGGCGAGCGCCTGGCCGTGGTCGGGCCGTCGGGCATCGGCAAGTCCACGCTCCTGGATCTCGCGATCGGACTGCGCGTGCCCACCGCGGGACGCGTCCTCCTGGACGGCGTGCCGGTCGACGACTACCGACCCGACGCGCTTCGACGCCGGGTCGGCGTGGTCTCGCAGGACGTCTTCATGTTTCACGCCTCGATCGGCGAGAACCTCCGCCTGGTGGACCGCACGCTGACCGACGACGCGATCTGGGACGCGCTCGCGGCGGTCGAGCTGGCCGACTGGGTGCGAACGCTGCCCGAGAGTCTCGACACGTCGGTGGGCGAGCGGGCGCTCCGGCTCTCCGGTGGCCAGCGGCAACGGCTGGCGATGGCGCGCGCGCTCCTGCGTCGCCCCCGGGTGTTGATTCTCGACGAGGCCACGAGCGCGCTCGACGAGGTGACCGACGCGCTGATCCAGCGCGCGCTGGAGCCCGCCCTGGCGTCGGCGGCCACGATCGTGGCCAGCCACCGGAGATCGGTCATCGAGGCGGCCGATCGGGCGATCCTCCTCCACCAGGGACGCATCCACGCCACCGGCTCCCCGACCGACGTCCTGGCCCGGCTGGCACCGCGCGGCGGGCCGCCCCACGCCCCGTCGGCGCCGACGCGGACCCCGCTCACGCCATGATCGACCTTCGTGCCTCGCGCGGCTCTGGCATCCGCGTCGCCATCGTCGATTCCGGCGTCGTGGATCGGCACCCACACGTGGGCCCGGTCGCCGCGGGGTTCGGCGTCGACCCGACGCCCGACGGCCCGCGTCTCAGCGAGCGCTTCGACGACGTGGCCGGGCACGGTACCGCGTGTGCGGGAGTCGTGCGCTGGGGCGCCCCCGACGCCGCGATCGTAGCCGCGCGCGTGCTCGACGCACGCCTGACCGCGCGCGCCGACGCGCTGGAGCTCGCGCTCGACGCGCTCGTGGCGAGGCGGGTCGCCATCGTCAATCTCTCGCTGGGTGTCCCCGACCAGGAGGCGCGGGCGCGCCTGGCCCCCGTCACCGATCGCCTGACCGACGCCGGCGTGCTGATCGTCTCGGCGGTGCGTCCCGACGGTCGGCCGAGCTGGCCGTCCGACGACGCGCGAGCGTTCGACGTTGCCGCCGACCCCTCCCTCTCCCGCTGGCAGTATCGGGCCGGTGGACCCGGCGAGGCCACGTTCGTCGCCGCACCCACTCCTCGCCCCATTCCCGGCCGGCCGGAGACGGGCAACTACTCGGGCACGAGCTTCGCCGCGCCCCGGATCGCCGCGCTGCTCGCACGCGCGCTGGCGATCGACCCCACGTTGACGCGTGATACGCTGATCGACGTCCTGATCGCCAACGCACCGCACTTCGATCACACGAGGGCCTCGTCATGACGTCGCGAGACGGCCGCGCGCGCAGGCTGCGCATCGGCTTCTTCCAGTACGAGCTCTCGCACCCGAACAACGCCCCCCACGTGGGCATGTGCCTGCTCCTGGCCGACCTGCGTCGCGCGGGACACGAGGTCGACGCCGCCCTAGTGCACGCGCAGGCCGTCGACCTCTTGATCGATGCCATCCGCGATCGCGCGTACGACTTCGTCGCGTTCGACGCGATCTTCACCGTGCCGGTCCTCGACCGGGTGAAGGCCGCGTGCCCGGACGTCCCCATCCTGGTCGGCGGGAACAATGCGCTGGCGCTGATGCTGCTCTCGCGCGCGGACTTCGCGATCGTCGGCCCCGCGCGTTCGGCGATGCTCCGGTTCGTCGAGGGCGTCGCGTCGGAGACCCTCCCGGCCGGCGTACCGAACCTGTTCGTCCGCCTTCCGGACGGCCGCGTGGACCACTCCGGCGTTCACGCCGACTGGGCCGTGCACGGGGAGCTGGCCGACTACGCGCCCGATCTGGACTGGGGGTATCTGGGTCCGTCCCGCGCGCCCGGATCCAACACCCGCTTCGCGAGCGTCGTCCCCGAGTGGGGCTGCGCGTTCCAGAACGACTCGCTGACGGGACCGGCGTTCGATGCGCTGGAGCGGGGCGGCGTCAGCGACGTCGTGTCGTCTCTACCCCTGACCGACGCGGCGCGGCGGGCCGTGCAGCCCTACGCCTCCAACACGCGCGGATGCTCGTTCTGCGCGTTTCGGTACCAGCCGTACACGATCGATCGGGTCACGACCACCATCTCGCGCGTGATCGATCAGATGACGTTTCTGTCCACGCGATACGGCGTGACCGAGTTCTCCATCCAGAGCGAGAACCCGTTTCGCTTCCTCGAGCCGCTGATCACGGCGCTCTCGGAATCCACGCTCAGGGTGGACAAGCTCCTGATCCGCACGTTCCCGGCCATCCTCGCCCGCAACGCGGACGTGGTCCGCCAGGCCCTCTCGCATGCGCTCGACCGGGGCATCCGAGTTCGCCTGCAGCAGCTCGGGTTCGAGAACTTCTCGCAGCCCGAGCTGGATCGGCTGGGCAAGGGCATCTCGGTGGAAGAGAACGTGGCCGCCGCCCGTCTCCTGACCGAGCTGTCGGACGCACTCGGCGACGGCGTCGAGCTGTTCGGCGGCCACGGGTTCATCCTGTTCACGCCGTGGACGCGTCCCTCGGACATCGTGCAGAACGTCCGCACCGTGGCGAACGACGCCCCGTTTCTCGCCGACTCCTTGACGCCCGCGTCACGGCTCTGCTTCTACGATCCCTTCAACCCGATCTTTCGGCTGGCCGAGCGCGAGGGCCTGGTCGTGCGCGTCCCGCACGACTACACCCTCGACTTCCGGTACGCCGATCCCGACACCCGCCGGATGCTGAAGCTGGCCGCGGCGCTCGAGGGACACCTGGTCCGGCACGGAGCCGAGGCCGGCTCGTGGCTGTCGACCACGGTGCTCCGCGAGACCGCATCGCTGTTCGCGGGGTCGGACACAACCCCCCGAGATCCGGAAGCGCTCTTCCGGACGGCCGAGGCCCGCGTCAGGAGCGCCATCGCCTAGCACCCGTGTGGATCGCACACGCCTGACCGAGCACTCGCACGACGCTACCGATCATGACGACGCCGCACGTGGACCGCTAGCGTGATCCCCATCGGTCGGCGTCCAGACCGTTCTCGGCACGTCGGAGTCGCACGAGCTCGCCCTCCATCGCGTCGAGCGGGGGCCAGGGGCTCAGGAGATAGCCGTGCGGCCGCCCGCGCGCGAGGAACCGCTCCGCCAGACGAACGGCCGGCGCGGACCGCGGTCCCTCGGTGAGCCGCACGAGGTTGTAGGCCGCGATCGGAAACCCGGGGTCGGCGGCCATCGCCTCGCGGAAGTGCCGCTCGGCGGCGTCCCGATCGCCGCGAAACACCGCGATGGTGCCCAGCCCGCACGACACCTCTGCCCCGGGGGCCCCGACGCGTCCGGCGGCGCGAAACCCGTCGGCCGCCTCGTCGAGCTCGCCGCGCTCGAGGCGCGTGATCGCATGGAAGTGCCGGAGTCGCGCGTCCTCGGGGCGCCGGGACAGCCCGGCGGCGACGTCGGCCAGGGCCGCGTCGACGAGGCCGACCCGGAGGAGGTGACCCGCCCGCTCGAGGTAGGCCAGCGCCGTCGCTTCGCCGCGCTCGGCGTCCGAGGTGTAGGCGGTGAGCCCCGGGAACATGCGCTCGATCGGCCAGCGCTCGACCGCGCGAGAGAGCGTGCGCCGCGCGGACGTCCGCATCAGTGCGATCCGCTCCGGGGTCAGCGCGTTGCCGGGATGACGCCGCACCTCGGTGAGGGCGAGATCGAGCACGGTCACCGGGCCGCGCGCGGCCAGCTCCATCCACATGCCGTAGTCCTGGGCCCGCGTCAGGGACTCGTCGTACGGGGCATCGCCCAGCGCCCGGAGGTGCTCGGTGCGCACCATGACCGTGGGCCCCAGGAAATGCGAGCCCCCCAGGAGCAGCCGTAGCGTCTGACCGGGATCGAAGTTCACGACCGGTCGCCACTCGAGGAGATCCCCGGTGGGCCCGATCGCGTAGTGGTGCGTCGCGCCGAAGACGGCGTCCGGATGTGCGGCCATGTGCGCCGCTTGCAGCTCGAGCTTGCGCGGCAGAAAGCGATCGTCGTCGTCGAGCCAGGCCACGAGCTCGGTCTTCACGTGCCGCAGCGCCTCGTTCATCGCCCCGGCCTGTCCGCGACGCTCGATCTCGATCAGCGTGATCGCCTCGCCGAACGGGTGCGCGATCTCGCGCGTGACGGGTGCGCTCCCGTCGGACACCACGATCACGGCGGCCGCCCGTGCGGTCTGCCCGAGCGCGCTCCGGATGGACTGGGCCAGCCACGGCGAGCGTCCGAGCGTCGGGATCACGACGGTGACCGGAACCCGATCGGCGTCCACGTCGACGTGTACGACGCCACTCGCGGTCGCCGCATCCGCACGCCCCACGTCCGCGTGGCCCGCGCCGTCGACGTCGGTGCCGGCGTCCGGCTCGTCCGCCGCGGACGCCTCCACCCGCACGAGGTAGCGCCCCACCTCCCCGATCGGCACCGGATACGCGAGACGGGCCAGCGGCGTGTAGTCCACGAGGACCGGCGTCGGCGATGGATGTCGTCCCGGGATCACGTGATCGATCCGGCGCTCGCCGCGCCCGACGACGAGCACGACGCCGCCGGGAACCACGTGCTCGAGCACGTCGGCGGCGCGGAGATCCCCCCACGCCCCGTCCGCATCGAGAACGATCGTGTCCCAGACGCCGTCCAGCGTGCGATCGGCGCCGTGTGTGACGTAGTCGGCCACCCCCAGCTCCGCGGCACGACGCAGCAGATGCAGGCGGAGGACGGGATCGGCCACGCCGTGCATCACGCTCGGTACGCGCTCCCAGAGCGCCTCCGGGATGCCGTCGCACGGGACGCCGAGCACGAGCGTGTCGCCGGACGCCAGGGCCGCGATGCGCGCGGCGAGCCGGCGCTGGCGCGGGACCGCTCCCTCGTGAAAGCCGCCGGGCCCGCTCAGCATCGGAGCCGCTCCGGCCGGCTCACGACGCGGGGCTCCAGAAACGCGCGGGTCGGATCGGTCCTCCGAAGCGCGGACTCTCCAGCAACTCGGCGTAGCGCTCGACCATGCGCTCGCTCTCGCCCGGCACGCGGAGCCCGGGCAGATGCTCCATCGTCCGGAACAGCTCGGGCGTCACGCGATAGGCGAGGCGCTCGCGCTGGCGGAGCCGGAGCTTCAGCGTGGCCTCGACGCGTGCGTCGGCGGGAAGCGCATCGCTCTCGACACTGATCGCACCGGCGTCGATGGGCGCGTGCCAGCCCAGGGACAGCGCCTCGAAGTCACGCGGCGCCTCCATCCGGAGCCGGACGCCGTACGCCCCCGGATCGCGGAAGATCGCGGTCTCCGGAAACGCGACCACCGGGAGCACGTTCGTCATGACGCCTCGCTCGTTCAGCGCGGCGATCATCGCATCGGAGGCCGCGATCGTGTCGGGCGTCTCGCCGGGGAGTCCCACCATCAACGACGACTGCAGGTGCGTCAGGCCGCGGGCCGCGAGCCGGTCGAATGCGGCCAGCAGCGCGTCGTCGGTGATGTCACGTCCCGCGCGGCGGCGCACGCGCTCGGCACCCGCCTCCACGCCGAGCCACACACGAAGGCGAGGGGTGCGGGCCGAGATGCGCGCCAGGGCATCCGCGGCGCGGTCGGTGATCATGCCCGGGTGAACGTCCACGAGGACGGCGGCCGCGTCACCGTGGGCCTCGAGCGCGGCGGCCAGCGCCTCCAGCGGCCTGGGGCCGGAGAAGTGCTCGGGCAGGTACAGCGGCACCTTGCGGGCCAGCATGTCCGGTATCTGCTCGTCCAGCTGACGGGCGAGGGACTTCTGAAGCGCGGGAAACAGCCGCTCGGAGTTCAGTGAGCAAAACGTGCACGGCTTGGGGCAGCGCCCGCGCATGAACGGCAGGCCGATGTAGCGACCTCGCCCGCGCGGCCACACGAGATCGGGGTCGAACGAGAGCGTGACCACCTCGTCCGGCGGCGTGGGCGCCGCCGGGGTACCGTCGCCGACGAGCACACCGTCCCGATCGCGGCGCACGACCCCCGGAACCGACGAGACCCGATCGGCATCCAGGCCGGCCAGGAGCGCCGGATACGCCGCGTCACCGTCGCCGATCACGATCGAGTCCACGGCCGGCACCGAGCGCAAAATGGGCTCGGCGAGGGCTCCGGCGTGAACGCCGCCGAGCGTGACGTGCACCGACGGATCGAGCTCCTTGATCCAGCCGGCCACCGCGAACGCACCGGCGCTGTGGTACGACCAGTGGCACTGGATCCCGACCGCCCGCGGTGCCATCTCGTCCAGAACCCGTGCGAGAAGATGACGCCAACGATCTTCCCCCCAGCGACTTCGGGCCTCCATTCCCGAGATGGTGGCCGCCGCGTCGTGCAGCTGGACCAGCACCGGATCGTGCCCGTGACGGCGGCACGCCTCGGCGACGTACAGGAGCCCCATCGGGATGATGTCGGCCGTTCCGTGCCAGTCGCCCGGACTCTGCATCGGATACGGCGGTGGATGAATGAGGACGGGGTTCTTCACCGGTTCCATCCGAGGGAGGGCGGTCCGATCGGCCACCGCGGGTGTGCGGGCGCCGCCGGACTATAGCACACGGCACGCGACGTACGCGGCTCCCCCGACGCCGACAAGTCGTTCTTCGTCAGTATGTTGGGCGGGACGGCGGCTCCACCGGCCCCATTGACCGGGGCCGAGCGCGGTCGGTATGCTGGGTGCGAACGGGTCGTGGAGGGGCGCAGAACGGTCACCGCCGCGGCCGGCCCCCGCCGAGCACGCTCCGGCGCCGCTCAGGGGCCGGAACCCACTTGCCGATCCGTACGTCCAACCGGCGGACAGTCACGAACCGCGGCGGGCGCCGCGAGGCCCCGCTTCTTCGACCAGGAGCACACGTCCATGGAAGCCACGACACAGATCACGCTCACCGACTCGGCGGTCGGCAAGATCGCGGAGATCATCCAGGAGGAGGGCCGCGAGGGGAAGGGACTGCGCGTCTTCGTGGAAGGCGGCGGCTGCTCGGGCTTCATGTACGGGTTCGAGTTCGACGATCCCCGCGACGGCGACACGATCGTCCCCTGCGGCAGCTTCGACGTCGTCGTCGACCCGTTCAGCCTGGGGCATCTGAAGGGCTCGGTGATCGACTTCACCGACGGACTTCAGGGCAAGGGGTTTCAGGTCACCAATCCCAACGCCACCGGGACCTGCGGCTGCGGTCAGTCGTTCAGCTGACGCCCCGGCTCGCTCGCGGCGCGACTGCCGTCGGCGCCGCGATACTCGTCGCGTCACTCCCTCCTACGTCCCGCCCGGCCCGCCAGACCGGCCTGGATCGAGTCGATGACGTGATCGATCTGCGCGTCCGTCAGCGTCGGATAGAGCGGCAGCGACAGCTCCCGCTCGGCGACGTCCTCGGTCACCGGCAACAGCCCCTCCCCCGTTCCGCACACGCGCCGATGGTGGGCCATCAGGTGGATCGGCCGGTAGTGCACCGACGTCTGGATGCCCCGCGCGCGCAGCGCCGCCGCGAACGCGATGCGATCGACCGCCGGCGGTAGCACGATGGGCATCAGGTGGTTCACCGACGTACCGGGCACACCCGCGAACGGGAGCCCGAGCCCCTCGATGGACGCCAGGGCGTCGCGGTAGCGCGCGACGATCTCGGCCCGCCGCGCGTTGTACCCCCGCACCTTCGCGAGCTGCACGCGGCCGATCGCGGCCCGCACCTCGTCGATGCGGTAGTTGTAGCCGAGCTCGACGACGTCGTATCCGAACACCTTGCCGCGGTCCCGGTCGAGGACGCTGGCCGTCATCCCGTGACTGCGCACGAGGCGGACGCGCTCGGCGAGGTCGTCGCGCGTCGTGGTGACCATGCCCCCCTCACCGGTGGTCGCGTTCTTGGTGGAGTAGAAGCTGAAGCAAGCCAGGTCGCCCGCGGTTCCCACGGTGAGGCCCTCGCGGGCCGCGCCGATGGCCTGCGCCGCGTCCTCGACGAACGCGAGGCCGTGCCGATCGGCGAACGCGCGGAGCGCGACCAGGTCGGCGGGATGTCCCGAGTGATGGACGGCGACGATCGCGCGCGTTCGCGCGGTGAGCTTCCGCTCGGCGTCGGCGAGATCGAGGTTCAGGTCGTGTGCCCCCGGAATGTCCACGAAGACGGGCGTCGCCCCCACGTAGAGCACGGCGTTCGCGGTGGCCACGAACGACAGCGAGGGGACCAGCACCTCGTCACCGGGACCGACGTCCAGCGCGATCAGCGCCAGGTGGAGCGCCGCGGTGCAGTTCGACACCGCGATCGCGTGGGGCGCCCCGACGAGCGCGGCGAACTCCTCCTCGAATGCAATCGTCTCCTCGCCCATGGTCAGCCACTGCCGCTCGAGCACGCGTGTGGCCGCGGCGATCTCATCGGGGCCGACGTCGGGGATCGCCAGCGGGACGGCGAGAAACGGCGCGTCGGGGGCGCCGGCGTCGGGAGTCCGGTCGCGCTCGGCGCTCACAGCCCGAACCGATCCCGGACGCCGTCGAAGGCCTTCTGGGCCTCCTCGTAGTCGTCGTGACGCCCGATGTCGAGCCAGAAGTCGTCCGACGGGTAGGCGGCCACCGGGAGGCCCTTCTCGAGCAGCACCTGCACCAGGTCGGGGAAGTCGAACCGCCCGGCGTCCGGCACGTATCGCACGACCTCGGGCTCCATCACGTACACGCCCATGCTGACGCGGTAATGAAGCGTCGGCTTCTCGGTGTACGCGACGACGCGGTTGCCGTCGGTGTCGAGCACGCCGAGATCCACGTGGACGGCCTTGGCGTGCGTGGCCACGGTCACCAGCGCCCCCTCCGAGCGATGAAACGCCACCAGCGTCTCGAACGGAAGCGTGGTCAGGACGTCTCCGTTCAGCATCACGAACGTCTCGTCGAGCTCGGGCATCAGCCGGAGCGCGCCCGCGGTTCCGGTGGGGGTGGTCTCGTGGACGTACGACAGCGCGAGCCCCTCGAGCCCCGGACGCACCTCGTGGAAGTAGGCCTGGATCAGCTCCGAGAGGTACCCCACGGACAGGACGACGTTCGTGAATCCCTCGCGCGCGAGCTTGCGCAGGATGATCTCGAGGATCGGGTGGTCGCCGACGGGCACCAGCGGCTTCGGAAACACCGTCGTGTACGGCCGCAGCCGCGTGCCCTGGCCGCCCGCGAGGACGATGGCTTTCATCGGGATGCTCCCGTCAGTTCACGTACTTGGGGTCGTCGTAGTCGGTCAACGATCCGGTCTCCAGGAGCAAGCGCACCTCGCGAACCCCGGCGGCGGCGTCGCGGGTCAGCGTGAAGCCGAAGGTCTCTCGAATGCGATCGAAGCGGACCCGGTAGCTCCGCGGATCCTCTTCCTTGGCGACGCGCTCGATCTCCGTGCCGGGTACGGCCGCGGCGGCCATCTCGGCGATCTGACGCTTCTGGAAGTTCTGCGAGCAGTCGCCGACGTTGAAGACGCGCGGACGGGCGTCGTCGCGCGGCGCGTCCACGACCGTTTGCAGCGCGCGCGCCACGTCGTACACGTGGATGTGCGGACGCCAGAACTGCTCGCCGAAGATGACGATCTTCTTGCGAGCCACCGCCTCGCGCGTGAAGTCGTTCACGAGGAGATCGAATCGCATGCGGGCGCTCACCCCGTACACGGTGCTGAGACGCAGCACGATCGGATCGAAGGTCGGGCCCGGCATGCCCAGGAGCAGCTCCTCGGACTTGACCTTGCTCTCGGCGTAGAGCGAGACCGGATTCAGCGTCGAGTCCTCGTCCACCTCCGCGTTCGGATCGGAGACTCCGTAGTTCGAGCACGTCGAGGCGAACACGAAGCGCCCCACGCCGCGCTCGGCGGCCTCGGTCGCCAGATCGCGCGTGGCCTCGAAGTTGGTGCGCCACGCCTCGTCGGGCCGGCGCTTGCACGCGGGATCTCCGACGATGGCGGCCAGATGGACGACCGCGTCCACCCCGTCGAGCGCACGCGCCCGGACGCCGGCATCGGCCAGATCGCCCACGACGACGTCCACGTCGTCCAGCGTCCACAGGTCCAAGAGTGAGCTGCCCCCGTACATGAGAGCGTCGGCGATCCGGACGCGATGTCCGGTCGCGAGAAGGTGCCTGGCCGCCATCGATCCGATGAAGCCGGCCCCGCCGGTGACGAGCACTTTTTCCATTCACACCTCGCGCAGCGCGCGCATCGAACGCCTCAACCAACTGCACTGCAACATATTGCAGACCACCAAAAAAGACGTCGCCGAGCTCGCGCTCCACCCGGCGCGTGAGCCGGCGCTGTCGTCCACCGACGCCCGTGCCCCAATGAATCGGCCGCGAAGGGCGACTCGTCCAGCCCCGAGACCCGCTCCCGTCCACGGAAGCCGATCGCGGCGCAACATGATAAACCCCGCGAGCGCCCGCGCGTGCGACGAAATCCCGCCGCGCGGGGCGTCATCCGAGCCCGTCCAGGATGGCCGGCGTCACCACCGTCAGATCGTGGGTTTGCCGGTCGACGACGCCGGCCAGCCGTCCCCACCCCAGCAGCGGCACGTCGTGTCGGGTGTGGCTCGTGACCCGGAGGTCCTCCAGATTGCCGTGGTCGCTCACCACCAGGATCCCGTCGCGGTCCGGATCCAGCGCGGATGCGAGCGACTCAAGCGTCGCCTCGAGGCGCCCCAGCAGCTCGGCGGCATCCCCCTCGACGCGACCGTGGCCGAGGAGGTCGGTCAGGAAGTGCTCGAAGAAGACGAGGTCGTGATGCCCGGCCAGCGCGGCCAGGTGCGCGCCTGCCTCGGCGGCGGTGACCGCCGGGACGTCGTACCCGCGCCCGGCCAGCCACTCCCGCGTCACGTCGTGGTACAGGGCCTCGCCCCGGCGAAGGTCCTCCAGCGTCCGTATCCGCGTTCCCGAGACCCACGTGGCCAGCGTGCTCGCCGACGCGCGCCGCGGCCGCCCGTGGGCCCGAACGCTCTCGAAGAACGCCGGACGGAAGGCGTTCGCGAACGTCACGCGGTGTCCGGCTTCCCGGGCCTGCCGGAGGAGCGAACGACGCGTGAGGATGCCCTGGAGCGTCTTCCCCGGGAACGCGGACTGGTGATGACCGAGCGCCGCGGCGGCGTTGACACCGGTCAGGATGGTCGTCTGACCGGTCGCGCTCTGCGGCAGACCGGCCACGCCGAGTGTGGCGTCGATCGCGCGACCCCGCCAGGGGCCCGGCAGTCCAGTGATCTCCCCGTCCCGGACGCGCGCGGCCGACAGGCCCAGGAGCGCGCCACCGAACCGCGACAGGGGGTTCTCTTCGCGGGGAGGCCCGATGCCGATCCCGTCGATGAAGAAGAGGACGAGTCCCACCGACCGTCACCGGTATCGCGACTTCAACCGGGACCAGGTCGTGCGCTCGACCGGCGTCGATCCGGCCCGGAAGTACACGTCGAACGCGCCGCACTCGCCGAGCGTGCCGTCGACGTACACGAAGTACGTCTGCCCGGTGCCCCCGGGCAGCCCGGTCAGAATCTCGGCCTTTCCGGGACCCCACGCGTCGACGGCACCGAGGCACGTGTCCCAGAACCGCGTCGACGCGTTGCAGTCGGACGCGACGAGGATCGCGGGATCCCACGGTCCCCGGGGCACGACCTGGACCGCCCAGTCGATTCCGTCGGCCAGCTCGACCGTGACCGCGTACACGACCTCGAGTCCCGTCAGCGGCGCGTCGAGGCTCACCCCGCACGGGGACCCGTCGGTTCCCGAGAACGAACCGCCGTCGCAGGACCATCCGTCCAGGGGCTCGAAGTCTCCGTTGCCGAGGCTGACGTCGATGGCCTCGACGCACGTGCGACCGGTGCCCGACGTGATCTCCCGTCGGTGGATGCGCAGATCGAACCCGCCACATCCCTGCACCTGGCCGGCCGCGATCGGCGAATCGATCGCGAGGTAGTGCGTGGCGGGGTTCCCCGTGCCGCTGAGCACGGAGATGTGACGCGTCTCCTCGGAGGCGCCGACCCCGCCCCGATCCGAGACGGCCAGGCAGGTGCCGGACGTCATGTCGCATGCCGTCGATGCGCAGAGCGCGACGTCCCACGGATCGTCGGGCACCACCTCGGCCCACCACTCGCTCGAGTCGGGAACGGAGATCTCGAACACGAGATCACGTCCGCCGAGCGAGAACCCGAGCGCGTCGCCGCACTCGCCTCCGATCACGTCGATCGCGTGCGTCGCGCCGCAGGTGGTCAGGCTCAGCTCGAAGTCGCCGTCGGCCAGATCCACCTGGATCGGCCCGTCGCCGTCGCAGGCATCCCCGGCCGCCGGGCGCGGGTTCGGCCGGAACTCGACCGTGAACGGACCCGACCCGAACGTGGAGGAGGTACTGGCGCTGTCGATGAACAGGTACAGGACGCGCTCCTCGGGCGAGTCGTTCCCCAGGCCGGCCAGGACCTCCGGGTCCCCGTCGAACCCGGCGTCCACGCCCGCGATGCAGGAGTCGGGCAGCGACTCGGGGACGTCGGTCCAGGCCGCGTAAACGGCGGGGTCCCAGCTCGAGTTGGGCGTCACCACGACGTCGAGCACCCACTGCGCGGGCAGCGTGACCGCGTACACGAGGTCGCGGCCCGGGGTGGGAACGCTGGACCCGAACGCCAGCACGCACCCGGTGGCTCCGGGATCGTAGTCGTCGGTCTCCGGGGAGGTGTCCCCGGTGCAGACGACCGACACGGTGCCCTCGAACGCGATCGTGCGATCGCCACAGTCGGCCTGCGCGCGGGAGAGGGGACCCCACGCCACGATGAGCCCCAGGCCGATCCCGATCGCGCGCCCCGGCCGTTTTCCGCGTCGCATCGTTCAGTCCCCTTCCCGGCGTCCGTTGCGCCGGGCGGACGCTATCATACCTGGGTCGCGACACGCCAAACGCGGATCCGGACCGGGTTTCGGTCCTGGCAGGGATTCACCGCCGGCCGGTCTCCGGTTCCCTCGATCGGGATCCCGCGCAGATTCGTGGAACCCCGGGAGCGCCCAAACGTCTACTACAGCTGTAGTGCCACGGCCACGGACCCCACTCTCCACCGGAGGTAACGAGACCATGCGGATCCATCACCTTCGCCGAGCCGCGTCCCTCGCGGCCGGCATCGTGCTAGTCGGGGCCGGCGTCGCCCTGGCGGACGGCGGCTGGCTCGGCGTCCGACTCCAGACGATCGACGACGATCTTCGCGAGGCGCTGGATCTCGCCCGTAGCGACCACGTCCTGGTCAGCGACGTCGCCGAGGACAGCCCGGCCGAGGACGCCGGACTCGAGGAGGGCGACGTGATCGTCATGATCGACGGCGAGGACGTCGAGACCGCCAGCGACGTCGTCCACCTGATCCGGGATCTCGACCCCGGCGACGAGGTGCCCATCGTGGTGATCCGTGACGGGGAACGAGAGACCCTGGCCGTCGTGCTCGACGAGCGCCCAGCGGACGAGGGCTTCTCTCGCATGGGTCGCCGCCTTCATCGCGTGCGCCCGCACGTGTACCACTTCCGTGGCGACGATGACCTCTATCTCCGGAACGTTCCGGGCCTCGAGGGACTACGTGGCCTCCGCGGGCTTCACGGTCTTCACGACATCGAAGGGCTCGCAGACCTCGAGGCGCTGGAGGTGTTCTTCGGAAAGCCGCGCCTCGGCGTGGAGACGCGCGCCCTCGACGATGCGCTCGCCGGCTACTTCGAGGTGGACGAGGGCGAAGGCGTCCTCGTGCTGTCGGTCATGGAGGACAGCCCGGCCGAGGAGGTCGGGATCCAGGTCGGCGACGTCATCATGGAGGTCGACGACGCGGCGATCGACTCGCCGGGGGACCTGCGCGACGCCGTCCTCGATCACGAGGGCGAGACGGTCTCGATTCGCATTCGCCGCCACGGCGAGGACCTGACCCTCGACGTGGAGCTCGACGAGCCCGAGCGCTGGGAGGCACGGCACCCCCTCGGCCGGGCGCGCGAGCTCTCCATCGAGCGCGAGGGCCTGCAAAGTCAGCTCGAGGAGCTGCGCGAGCAGCTCCGCGATCTGCGCGAGCAGCTGCGAGAGCTCGAGCAGGACCGGTAGCGATCGGTCACGGGGCGACCGGCCGGCCGGGGCGGCGGATCGCCCCGGTCGGCTCTGCTTGCTCCCCGAGCGCTGGACGCCTACTGTTCGGATCCTCGGGACCGACCGGCCGGGACCGAGCGGTCCCGTCTCACGCAGTCACTGGCGGATGTGCCCGGCTGGGGCGCGTTCGTCCCCGCGCGCCGGCCTCGCGCACGTCCGCGCGTCGCCCGCGCCCCGTCACGCTCGAGCAGAGGTTCCGTTGGGGTTCGTACGTGGGACACTCTGGGCGGGCGCCCTCGTCGACTGGGCGTTCGCGGTCGTGGCCCTCTGGCCCGTGCGGACGGTCACCGACGCGCTGGGCATTCCGATCGGCGAGCACGTGATGTACTTCCGCTTCGCCGGTCTGCTCCTTCTGGTGCTCCCGATCTTCTACGTGCTGGGCGCGCGACGGCCGACCCTCACCCCGCCGATCGCGGCCGGCGCATGCCTCGCGCGGGGCGCGGGCGCCGTGTTCCTGCTGGCGCACCTGACGCGCGGCGAGGCCGTGATCGCGTTCTGGTTCTTCGCCGTGATCGATGCGTCATTCGCGGCGCTCCACGCCGTGTCCCTGTCGCGCGCGAGGTACTCGCTCCTCGATGCCCTGTTCGGGGACGTTCCTGCCGCCGGCACTCCGCGTCCAGGGCCACCCGGGCACGAGTCCGAGCCCGAGTGACGCCGGCCGCGCGAGGTCAGTCGAGGTAGCCGAGCGAGCGAAGACGCTCGCGGACCTCGTCGGAGATCTCGACCTGAGCGCCGACCTGCGCGTCGACGATGGCATCCCACTCCTCCAGCATCGGCGTCAGCTGCGCCACCACGTCCCGCGCCTCGTCGATGAGGTCGTTCGTCTCGTCCGGATCGCGAACCACGTCGTACAGCGAGTACCGGTCTCCGTTCGGATCGGGGATGCGCACGAGCTTGAAGTCGCCCGCCACGACGGCGCGCCACTTGCCCCTGGGCCCCTCGTAGTGAAAGTCGGGATTCTCGGGGTGGATGAGCTGGTAGTCGCTCTCCAGGAACGTGACCTCGCGGGTGCCGCCGCGTTTCTTGCGGAGCGCATCGGAGAGATCCACGCCGTCGAAGTGCGCGTCGGTCTCGACGTCCATGAGCGACAGCAGCGTCGGGGTGAAGTCCACGAGCGAGGCCAGATCGTGGAGTCTGCCGGGCTCCAGGTGTCCCGGGTAGTTCACGATCGCGGGGACGCGAACGGTGCCCTCCACGAGCGTCTCGCCGTGCGCGTAGTAGTAGTCGTGCTCGCCCATCGACTCGCCGTGGTCGGCCACGACCACGAGGATCGTGTTCTCGAGATACCCGCGGTTCCGGAGCATCTCGATCAGACGGCGCACGTGGCCGTCCATGTAGCTGATCTCGGCCAGGTAGCGGCGCTGCACGCGCCGGCGAGTGTCGGCGTCCAGCTCGTTCTCGAAGATGATCTCGCCACGTGTCACCTTCGCCGAATCGATATCGGCGTACAGGGTGAACGGCTCGGCCCAGGACGTGTCGAACTGACGGAGCGCCTGCGGCGGCGGGTCGTAGGTCCAGTGTGGATCGAGGAAGTGGAACCACAGGAAGAACGGCCCGTCCGGGGGCTCCAGCGTCTGGAGATCGGCGCGGGACACGACGTCCTCGGCGTACTCCTGCCGGCTCTGGTAGGCGTAGTCGTCGTATACCTGGAAGCCCTGCTCGAACCCGCGGCCCGACTGGAGGAAGTGATTGGTGACCACGGCCTGCGTTCGATATCCTGCGGCGGCGAGGACCTCCGCCAGCGTCGTCGCGTCCGGCGACAGCGTGTGGAAGAGCCCGAACGCGCCGTGATTGGTCGGATACTCCCCCGTGAAGAGGCTCGCCATGGCCTGAGTCGTCCGGGGAGACGGCGTGTAGCAGCGGGTCAGCACGACGCTCTCGCTGGCCAGGTCGTCCAGGTTGGGCGCGACCGGAACCGGGATCCGGGCCATGCGCCCGTACTGATCCAGAACGTCGGCCCGAATCGTGTCGAGGCTGATGATCACCAGATTCGGCGGTTCGTCTCGCCCGCAGCCGAGTGCCATGGCCAGCGCGATCGCCCCGCCGAGGAGCGCGCGGCGCGTGGCGTGACGCCGAGACGGGAACCGGCACGTCGTGGAAGGACTGACCACCGATCGCTTCACCGGTGCGGGCTCGCTCGCCGATCGACCGCGGGCACCGGTGCGGGTCGTGCTGGACAACTTGCGTAGTGCGTTCAACGTCGGCTCCATCTTTCGCACGTCCGACGCCGCGCGCGTCGAACACCTTCATCTCTGCGGGATCACGCCGACCCCACCCCATCGCCAGCTGGCGCGCACGTCGCTCGGCGCGACGCGACACGTGCCGTGGTCGTCACACCCGGACGCGGCGGCCGTCGTCCGGGCGCTCGCCGCGCGCGGCCATCAGATCGTCGCGCTCGAGATCACCCCCGAGGCCGAATCGTACCTGGACGCCCCACTCCAGAGCCCGCTCGCGCTCGTTCTCGGACACGAGGTCCTGGGGATCTCCGGGGCCACGCTGGCCGAGGCCGATCGGATCGTCCGCATCCCGATGTTCGGGGTGAAGAACTCGATCAACGTCGCCACGAGCTACGGCATCGTCATCTTCGAGATTCTCCGGCGTCTCGGGTATCCCAGCCCGACGGCGGCAGGAGATTGTACTTGATGATGCACACCAGCGCGCGGACGCCGTCGCGCCATCCGATCTTCTTGCCATCCGAGTAGTCGCGCCCGCTGTAGGACACCGGCGTCTCGTACACGTGGTACCTGCGGCGCGCCACCAGCGCGGTGAACTCGACCTCGAAGCCGAACCGTGCCTCGCGGAACGACACGCTCTCGATCACCTCCCGGCGAAAGACCTTGTAGCAGGTCTCCACGTCCGACAGGTTCAGGTTCGTGCACATGTTCGAGAGCGTGGTGATGAGGAGGTTGCCCACGAAGTGCCAGAAGTGCAGGACGCGATGCGGCCCTCCCAGAAAGCGGGACCCGTACACGACGTCGGCCCGACCATCCAGAATGGGCTCCAGGAGTCGCGTGTACTCGCTCGGGTCGTACTCCAGGTCGGCGTCCTGGATCAGGATGATGTCGCCCCGCGCCTCGGCGAAGCCGGTGCGAAGCGCCGCGCCCTTGCCCTGGTTGGTCTCGTGGCAAAGGAAGCGGAAGCGCCCCGATCCCGACAGCTCCCGGAGCTTCTCGGCGGTTCCGTCGTGTGAGGCGTCGTCCACGATCACGATCTCGCGCTGGATCCCCTCGGGGAGAGACGCGCGTTCGATGCGTCCGAGGATGCGCTCGACGGTCGCGACCTCGTTGTAGACCGGTACGACGATCGTCACCAGACCGATCCGCAACTCCCGCTCCTCGGTCATCCCAGGCACCCTCCCTCGCCCGCGCGCACGCGCCTCTGCGCGCATCATCCCGACCCGCGGCCTCGCGGGAACCCGACACGGAGCCCCGGAGTATAGTCAGCCACCGGCGATTGTGTCAACGCAACGCCTGGCAAGCACTTACGGGCATCGATATCCGGAGCGTGCTAGACTGGAGCTCGCTCACCGACCGTGAAGACCAGGAGCATGCACGCATGATGACGAACCGCACGGGACTGGCGATCCTGTTCGCGGCCGCCGCGGCCGCGGCTGCCGCGACCGTGGCCGCCGACGGCGCGACGCCGGGAAACGCCGGCGCCGACACCGGCGTGCGCCTCGTCGCACGCACCGACAGGGCGTCGTACCAGTTCGGCGAGCCGGTCTGGCTGTACGTGACGATCGCGAACGGCGGGTCCGCCGAGGTCACGGTCGAGAACCCCCATTGCTCGCGCACCCAGACCCGGATCGACATCACGAAACCGGGAGGGCCCACGCTGCCCATGACGGGGCCGGCCAGCTGCTCCACGACCATCCTCGAGCGCATCGCGCCCGGACACGACATGATCTACGCGTTCGAGCTGCTCGAGTTCTACGGGGTCGACGGCGACGGCACGTATCCGTTCGGCATTCTCGCACCCGGGGAGTACGTCGTTCGCTACCGGACGCACGATCACGCGACCGAGGACGTGCGGTTCACGGTCTCCGACCTCGATCCCGCGGACACGATCGCGTTTCACGCCTACCTGCGTCTGCTCTCGGACGTGGGCGCCTCGACCCTCCGCGACTCGACCGAGCGATTCCGTGAGTTCGTGGCCACCTATCCATCGAGCCCGTTCGCGGCGGCCCTCCTTTGTCGTGCCGGCGTCGTCTCCGATCTCTTCTTCGATTCCGCGCAGGCCCGCGAGGACTTCGAGCAGCTGCTCTACCTCTACCCCGAGTCCGGCTATGCGTCGGTCGCGGTGCGCCACCTGGCGTTCGGGATGGGACGGCGCGCGGCCGCCGGTCTGGAGCTGCTGCGACGTGTCTCCGAGGAGCTGCCGGGAACGTTCGCGGCGGACATGGCCGCGCGTGTCGTCACGCGGCTCGAGGACGAGGTCGTGCGCCCCGGCAAATCACTCGATCGACGAGACGGCTGACCGGCACCGCCATCGATCAGCCGGCGCTCACGGGCACCCGGTCAGGAAGAGCCGCTGGAACTCCACGAAGTCATCCAGCCCCACGCCCAGGTTGCACCCGACGAGATCCCCGCACGGCGCGAAGTCGAGCAGGAACAGCCCCTCGAACAGCACGAAGTCCCCGAGGGTCACGTGACCGTCCCCGTCCTGGTCGGGGGATCCAACGTAGTCGTAGCACGCGATCGGGTGTCCGCGAGCCTCGATGAGCACCGAACGCCCCTCGACGCAACAGCCGCCCAGCCGCGGCTCCAGCACGAGCCCGCCCTCGGCGTTCGTGATGCCCGTGATGACGATCCCACCGCCATCGTCGTCGCAGCTGGTGAGCCGCTCGCTGCACGTCGGCGAGAAGATCACCGATACCTCGACCCCCGCGAGCGGGGTGCCGTCCTCCGAGCGGATCACCATCTCCAGCGGCAGCTCACCGCCGGGGCTCACGCGCACGCACTCGGGCACGCGCGAAGCGGTCGGGCTGGGGCAGTCGGGGCAGGTGTCGCCTTCGATCGCACACTCCGGCTGGGCGGTGGAGGTCGACGGCGACGACGTGAGGAGTCCGCCGAACGTCGTGGCGAACACGACGAGCGTGAGGCGGATCGATCGGGACACGGTCGAGCGACGCATTGGATCAGTCCTTCTGCGGGCGAAGCTCTGGATTCCGTGACCCCGGAATCATCCCACACCTGGCCGGATCGCGCCAGCTCGACGCCCGGTGCATCGTCGCGGCGGGCGACCCGATCCCGGCGGGGCCGTCCGCCGGGACGCCGTGGCCCGACGCCCGGCCGGCTCACGAGAACGCCCCCCGCCGGCAGGAACGCCGTGGGGGGCGTGAAGAGTGGCAGCCCTACGGGGAATCGAACCCCGGCTTCATGGCTGAGAACCATGCGTCCTAACCACTAGACCATAGGGCCACACATCGGCGTCGCGAGCGTAATCGCAAGCCAGAAGATCGGTTGTCACGACATGGCTGGGGAGCAGGGACTCGAACCCCGATCTTACGGTCCAGAGCCGCATGTCCTACCATTGGACGACTCCCCACCCGAACGCGGAAGACGCTATCACAGGTTTTTCGAGGGCCTCAAGCGCAACTTGAGCCGCGTGGTTCACGTGCGTGGCTCCCCGTCCCGATGCGCTCGTTCCAGACGGGCGAGCGCTCTCGCGGGACCGAGCAGCTCCCAGACGCGAGCCAGCGACGGCGCCACCTCGCGGGCCGTGATCGCCCAGCGCAGGACCCGGCGGCAGTCGTGGAGCTCGCTCCGGCGCCCGGCCACGAGGCGGTTCAGGGCCTCCTGCAGCTCGGCGGCCGTTCCCGGCGCGGCCTCGAGGACCGCGGCGGCGACACGGGACAGCTGATCCCGATCGGCCGCGGGGATGGCCGGTACCCGCCACGGCTCGGCCAGGAAGCCGAGAAAGCGCGCGACGTCTCCGAACCGTCGGATCCGAGGCCGGATCGCCGCGAAGAGCGCCGGCCAGCGGTCGGGCGTCTCCCGTACCCCGGCGACCTCGAGTTCGTGCCCCAGACGTGCCATCACGCGCTCCTCGGGCATGTCGAGGATCGCGTCCCGGTTGGCGGCCCCCAGCGCCTCGAGATCGAAGGGGAGCACCGCCGCACCGACGCCGAGGAAGCCTCGGACCCCTTCCGGCTCGAGCCCTTCGTCTCGCAGGTCGGGCACCGCGTCCCTCCCGGATCCGCGCCAGAGCGGCGCGCCATCGGGGCCGACCACGATCGGCGCCTCCAGAGGAGAGGACACCGATCCGCCCAGCCGCTCGGCCAGTGCGTGGGCGAGGCGTACCGTCTCGCGCGAGCGGCGATCGGCGACCAGGCCGGCGCCCTCCCCGCGGATCAGGAGCGTGAGGACGTCGAGCACGTCGGGACCGATCGGACGGTCCCGGTGGTCGGGCAGGCCGTCTCGCACGCGAAGCCCGCCGTCGCCGGCGGCGCCGAACGATCCGGACGCCGGGTCGCGATCGCGGCATCGACCGTCGTAGCGGGGCTCGCGGCCCTCCACCAGCGCGGAGGCGGCCAGCTCACGCAGGCGTTCGGGCGAGCAGGTACAGCGATAGGCGTGACCCCCGGCCAGGAGCGCCGCACCGCTCTCGGCGCGGCCGGTCTTCATCGCGGCCAGCGTGGACGCCGGCCGGGCCGCCTCGTAGAGCCACGAGAGGCCGTCCGGCGTGAGGACCGGGGCCTCGACACCGGGAGTCCACCAGAGGGGCGACTCCCGACCGCCCGCGGCCCGAACGAGCGCCGCCGCGCCGTCCAGCGAGAGCGACGGCGCGGCGGTCACCAGCGCGAGGGTCATCGGGCGCTAGCGCGAGAGGACGAGCTTCTTGGACCGGACGTCGTCCCCCACCGAGAGTCGATAGACGTAGATGCCCGGCGAGAGCCGCCGGCCGGCCGCGTCGCGACCGTCCCAGGAGACGCCGTACGTCCCCGGTACCTGCACCTCGTTCACGAGCGCCGCGACCCGTCGCCCGGCCACGTCGAAGATCTCGAGCGACACCGGACGCCCGCCCGCGTCGCTCCCGTCGCCGACCGTGTACTGGATGGTCGTCAGCGGGCTGAACGGGTTCGGGGCGTTCTGCATCAGCGTGGTGACGAGCGGTACGGACTTGACCCGGACCACGTGCGGCCCGCTGACCTCCGGGGCCACCCCCGTCCGGTATCCGATGATCCAGTAGCTCGCGCTCAGCCCGGCGGGCGCTTGCGTGTCCGTGAACCGGTACGTCCCGTCGGGGCTCGACCCGCCGATCTCACCGATCAGCGAGCGCGGCGACGTTGCCGAGGCCCGCTCGATGCCGAAGTGCGAGTAGCCACCCTCGGCGTTCCAGCGAATGGAGACCTGACCCGGTGTGGTCGACGCCAGCGTCACGCTGCCGAGATCGATCGGCACGACTCCGTGTCCGCTGCCGTACACGCCCGTGTTCCGCGGATTGTGCCGGAACTGCGGCCATGGGTTCTCGTCGAACACGAACGGTCCGGAGTCGGTCTGGAGCGAGACCACCCGGTCGAACGTGCCGATCACCACGATGTCCATCTTGCCGTTCCGATCCATGTCCCAGATCGCCGGTGCCCCGTAGACGATGCCGCCCACGTTGTACGGGAATCCGCCCACCACCGAGCCGTCGGCGTTCAGCGCGTAGATGTCGCCGCCGCCGGTTCCGATGACGAACTCGGGCTCGGGATCCATGTCGATGTTGGCCATCGATCCGTTGAACAGGATCTGCGAGACGTCGTCGCCCTCGATGCCGAGGCTGAGCGGGTTCCAGCCGGCCAGGGGCTCTCCGGTCGCGGCCGTGTACGCGTACAGGAGACCAGTGTGCCAGCCGTGCACGACGTCGACCTCGCCGTCGCCGTCGAAGTCTCCCAGGACCGGTGACGGAAGGAAGTCCTTGAACGGCCCCGAGTCCAGGAAGCCGTACTGCTGCGGCGGATACCCGGGCAGCGCGTCCCCGTTCTCGTCGATGCCGTGAAGCGCGTTGCCGTTGACGATGAACGTCTCGTACTCGCCGTCGCCGTCCACGTCACCGACGGCCGGAGACGACGTGAAGGCGAGGAAGCCCGAGAACGAGGGCGTGTACGGCCAGCCCGGCGCCTCGCTGACCACGCCGCCGTCCAGCGACAGCGCGCGGACGAAGCCGGCGTTGCCGGCGCGCTCGCCGGCGATGATCTCGTCGCGACCGTCGCCGTCGAAGTCGACCAGCGAGACCGTGCCGTAGTTGTACCGGGAGCCACCGGCCGGCGACTTCCAGAGCACACCGTTGGTGATGGGATCGGCGTCGCCGTCGATCACCTCGGTGCCGTCGTGATTGAACGCGATCATCGTGCCCCGATAGGCATCGCCCGGGCCGCCGGCCCAGAAGACCACCTCGAGCTCGGGATCCTCGTCGATGTTCCCGATGACGGGGCTCGACCACAGAAGCTGCGAACTGGATCCGATCTGCCAGTCGCCGCCGCCCCAGGCCAGCGTTCCGTCGGCATGCCAGCACCACACGGTGCCCTTGTCCGCGTGCAGCATGACGATCTCGAGCTGACCGGCCGGATCCAGGTCCATGTTGGCCACCGCGGCCTTGGCCCACCACCACGGCGCCACCGCGCCCGGACCGTCGGCGCCGGTTTCCTCGGCGAAGATTCCCAGGGTGGCCGGCCGACCGTCCCCGTCGACGAAGTCGGTGCCGTTTCCGCGCAGCACGTACGGGTAGCGCGCGCCGAAGATCAGCTCCTTGGTGGCGTCGACGCCCTCGTCCAGGTTGGCGAAGGTGACCGAGCCGCGGTTGTCGCTCCCGGAGATGTCCACCGGGAATCCGACCGTCGACGGCGGCGAGGTCGACGCGACCACCGTGTCCGCGAAGGCGCTCTCGTTGCCCGAGCTGTCGACGGCGGTGACCGTGAAGCTGAACTCGGTCAACGGGGCCAGTCCGAGCGCGGCGTGAAACGCACCGATCACGGGCGTCTCGTTCACGCGCGTCAGCGTTCCCGCGTCCTCCCGATAGACGTTGTAGCCGAGGAGATCCTCCGCCTCCGACGGCGTCCAGACCACGCGAATGAAGCTCGGCGCCGGCTGGGCCCACACCGAGTCGGGCGGCGCGGGCGGGACGAAGTCGATCCGCTGCGTGCGCAAGCTCCCGAGCGCGTCGCGGTACGTCAGGTCGACGAGCGGCTCGCCGGGCCCGATGACCTGATACACGAGGGGCTCGGACGTGGCGACGGCGCCCGGCGACAGATCGATCGCGCCGATCCCGTCCACGATCGACACCACGCCCGGGTCGACGGCCACGATCTCGACCTCGCCGGTCAGCGGTGTGCCGTTGCCGCGGTTGTATGCGCTCACCGTGAACGCGACGTCGCCGCCCGCGGGCACGGCGGGGTTCAGCGCGACGTGCTCGATGCGCGGGTTCCCCACGATCAGCGTGACCTCGCGCGTCACCGTCCCCGCCCCCGACGTGATCGAGACCGACATCGGAACCGTCACGTACGACGACTCCGCCGGCAGATCCGACGTGACGTCCACCGAGACCGCCGTCGACACCACCTCGGCGCCGACCCCGACCGCGCCCGCGGTCGCTGACGGCGAGGTGACGGTCGCGTAGGGAGACGACGTGCTCGCCGTGATCGTGAGGCTGGACGCCGCGACCGCTCCCTCGTTTCGGATCCGGAACGCGAGCCCGAAGGACTCCCCGCGATCGGCGGCCCCCGAACCGTTGCCGGCGGCGTCGTCGACCTCGAGCCCGGCCACCACGAGATGCTCGCCGGTCGCCGCGACGACCTGCGAGGCGAGCTGCGCGGGCAGGAACCCGTTCTTGGTCGCTGAGACGGTGAATTCACCCAGCGAGGACGGCGCGAAGTCGAACGTGACGTTACCCAGGGCATCGGTGACGCCGGTCAGGAACGCCTCGCCGTCCTTGTAGAGCGTCACGTCGACGTCGGGCTCGCCGGTGAACGTACCCTGCTTGAAGATCCGCGGGGTGTAGGTGTCGCCGTCGAGCGGGAACGTCGTCGACGCGCTGACCACGAGCCCGGCGGGGACCGCCGGCCACAGCCGGAGCGTCGGATCGCCTAGCAGGATCAGGCTGTACAGCGTCCAGCGCTCGGTCCGGTCGCCGCCCGCGGCCACGGCGGCGAACTCCTCGCGCAGGCACTCCAGATGGGCGTCGCCCAGCGGCAGGTCCTGGATCAGCGCCTTGTCGAAGAAGCACTCCACGTGGGCGCGGGAGACGCGCGGGTAGTCGAGCTCGGTGGCCGCGATGCAGGCGAAGGCGCCGCCGGACCCGTTGACCCGGTTGTTCGACAGGAAGTGCTCGATGATGCAGTCGAAGTCGATGGCCCCCGAGTCACAGTTGATCGCGTAGATGAACGACGTGCGATCTCCGTTCTCGGCCGCGTCCGCATCCCCGGCGAGAAGCTTCTCGCCGGGGGCGCCGACCGCCATGTTGTCGCGAGAGCCGTGGCCGATGTGGACGACGATGTGCCGTCCCGTATCGAAGTCGTCGCGCGCGATCTGGGCACTCAGCGGCGCCGGAGTGTAGTCCGCGTCGGGCCAGCACGTGTAGGCCTCGTAGAGCATGTTGGCGCCCGCGCGGAACCCGTCGGGCAGGCAGCACTGGTAAATCGGGTCGGCCAGGAGCGCGCCGTCGCCGATCGAGGACGTGAACTCCTCGCAGTCTCCGGACCACTCCTGCGGGAACAGCGCCTCGGCCCACATCGAGACGGTCTCGATGTAGCTGGCGTCGAAGCGAGACGGGTTGGCGCCGGAGTAGTTGAGCGTCTTCAGGACCATCGCCGTGGCTTCTTCGGCGTTCCCGGCGGGCAGGCGGCCCACGTAGATGTCCGGCTCGAGATCCGCTTCGTCGCCGGGATCACCGGCGATCGAGGGTCCCTCGCCGATGATGTGGTCGCCGTCGGCGTTCCAGTTTCCGTCGAGGCAGGCGAAGTAGTAGTCCGTCGCGAGATCCTGGCCCCGCGAGCGGGCGAAGCGGGTCGGCACGAAGCCCGTGTCCCCGCCGAGAAGGGCGTACGTCGTCCCCCAGTGGACGTAGGCGTCGCGCAGGAAGACGCGGATGCGCGCGGCCATGTCCTCGGCCTCGTAGTGCTCGGTGACCCAGTCGGTCGTCCGCACCAGCGTTCGCGTGCCCGTCTCGGTCCGGAAGTCGGCCAGATCCTGGAAGATGGACTCCCACTCGGCCGTGGTGATGATCACGAAGTCGACCGGGCTGCCGTCGAGCGACGGCGTCTCGCTGGGCCGAAACACGCCGTCGTCGCCGCGCGAGACGGACACGCCGCCCGCCGGCGGCGCCGAGCCGAGGAGCCAGTCCACGCGCGCCGCCACCTCGTCGCGCTCCTTCGCGTCCTCGTCGGCCGCGCGGCGGCGCCGCGTGGCGAGCTCCGGAGTGACCGGCACGGGCGCCGTCCGGATGCGGAGCGTGAACGTCTCGATCCACTCCACCGTTCCGGTGGAGGGCTCGTAGCGTACGGGCTGGGTCTCGATCGCGACGATGCGATGACCACGGAAGTAGCCCACGGTCGCGCTCGACGGCGCGTGATCGGGCAGCCAGCCGTCGGCCGCGTAGTCGGCGGCGTCGGGCGGCACGACGTCGGGGAGATCGGGATCCGGCGTCGGGGCCACGCGCAGGCCGCTCCCGATCGATCGGCTCGAGCCCGGGACGAGGTCGACCGACACGACCGTCTCGTTTGCGGGCAGCCCTACCCGGAAGACCACCGTGGGCAATGCCGGGGATCCGACCGGCTCCACCACCGACGCACCGGCGAGATCGATCTCCCAGCCGTTCGGGGTCTCGACCATGCCGAACGGGCGGTCCCGCAGGTCGACGACGCGCTCGTACTCCGCCGCGGATCCGGTCGAAGCCACCGCCGCGCCGAGCGTCGCGGCCAGAGCCAGGATCGAGCCGAGCGTCGCGTGCCGGCCGGGCGAGCGCCGGGTGCCGAGGCCCAGACGCGATGGAAGTGGGGAACGCAGATCACCGATGCGCACGGAGTCCTCCAGTCCGAGTCCGTGGGTTGGGGATGCCACGACTCAGGTGCTTCACCAGGGGATGCCGCCATGGGCGGCGTCCCCGTCATTCGACTGATTTCGAAGAGCCGCACCCGCGGACGTCGCGGCACACCGAGTGCGGCCCGGGGCCGCTCGATCGTCGTTCGGTGTGAGGCCGCTCACCGGCGGGTGCCGATGGGTCGAATCGTGAACCAGGAGTGTATAGGCGGCTCCGGCGCAAAAGCAACGCGCGCTCGGGGACGGGTCTGGAACCCCGGCGCGCGCCGGAAGTTCCAGCGAACTTATTCCATGGCAGCGGGTTCGTTCGTTTGACCCGGAAAAAGCGGGGTTGCTACACTCACCGGACTTTGTTTCGGCTCGCGTGTGCCGACACGCCGTGACACCTCGGGAAGAAGGACCGGTCTCCATGCGCTGGACGTGTCTCGTGCTGGCATTGGCCCTGGTGGGCAATGCTCGAGCGTTCAACTTCGAGGGGCTCTCCGACGCGGAGATCCGGCGTCAGGCCGGAGAGGCCTTCCGGGCCGACGCCGCCGCGTTCGACACGCCCGACGACCGCGCGGCAACGCTCGACGCCGTCCTCCAGATGCTGGAGACGCGGGCGGAGATCTTCGAGGCGCTCGGCGCCGCGCGCAGCCTCGACGAGATGGGCGACATCTGGTTCGCGGACAGCCTCGACGACTCGCTCACCTACCACCTGGGCGAGATCCTGATCCCGTACGAGGACGCCAACCCGAAGCCGATCCTGAACCCCGGCACCGAGCGCTTTCGCGAGACCCTGTCCACCGTCGGCTTCGTGCGCGAGTTCGCCACCGGCTTCCTGGTCAACCTCGAGCTGACGCAGTCGCTGTACATCCTCGCCGACTTTCGCGCGAACCGCAGCGCCGCCGAGATCGAGGCCGCCGAGGACGCCTTCCTGCGCCACTTCGCCCTCTACGCCCGGCTCTACCGGGCCCAGCACACCGAGCTGATGGACCTGCACCAGTGCAACATCACGAACCTCGAGTGGGTCGTGGGGCGCGTCCGAAGCGAGACCGGCACCGACGACTTCGTCGTCACGAACCAGCTGTTCGCTTTCCGGGACACCGGGTTCTCGTACCTCCTGACGCTGACGTCCCCCACCACCGGGGAGTCGATCCAGGCACACTACCCGCTGCCGTGGCTCACCGAGATGGACGAGGGATGGCAGAAGATGAAGGCGGCCGAGCGCGAGAAGGCCGGCGCCGGCGGCTAGCTCGGCGCGCACCCGGGTCGCCGTCGCGCCTCAACGCTCCAGGACGACCACCGCCGCCGCATGATCGCGTCCGTGCGTGAGCGACACGTGGACCGCGCGGACCCCGCGACGCGCGGCCAGCTCCCCTGCACGACCGGACAGATCGAGAGTGGGCGCGCCGCCCTCACCTCGCCGCACGCTGAGGTCGCGCCAGAGGACCCCCGACGCGAGTCCGGTGCCCAGCGCCTTCAGGCATGCCTCCTTGGCCGCGAAGCGCGCCGCGTAGTGCGCGGGCGCGTGGACGTCGTCGGCCGCGCAGCGCTCGTCGTCGTTGAACACTCGCGACACGAAGGCCGGCCCCCGGCGCGCGAGTATGCCGCGCATGCGGTCGAGCTCGACCAGGTCGATCCCGATGCCCACGATCCCGGCGCTCGTTTGACCCTCTCCCGAACGCCGTGCTAGCATCGTTCGCACCTTTTCTCCACTGGAGATCTCCACCTTTTGACCCGGGGCTGCGCTCGTGGCACTGATCGAGAAGCTCGGCGCGTCGACGAAGTCGTCCCGCCTGTTGAGTCAGATTCTCGACGAGCGGTTCGTGCGCGACACCGCGCAACAGTACCACATCGCCGTTCCGGGCTTCCGGGCGGGTCAGGCCCCGAGCGGGCTCACGGTACGCGCGATCCTCCGCGCGGCGACGCGGACGCGCAAGCTGCGCGCGCACCTCGAGGCCGAGCTGGCACGGCTGGCCGAGCGCGAACGCGGCCGGGTCGGCGAGACCGACGACGACGACGTGATCGAGACCCTCGACGCGCTGTCCGAGCTGCCGCGGGCGCGCGCCGTCGCCACCCTGCTGGCCGCACTCGACGACGTCCGCGATCCGGTGCGGAGCGCCGCGGAGGCGGTACGCGACGCCATCGAGTCCGGCGAGGTGACGCTGGCCCCTCCCCGACCTCAGCCTCGCGGGGACGCGCGTCCACGGACGCCGAGCGCCTCACAGACGCCCCCCACGACCGACGTGCGTCAGCTTCAGTCGCTCGTGGCCGATCGCGATCGACAGCTGCGCGTGCTCCGATCGGAATCGGCCAAGCTGGAGCAACGCGTGTCGCGCCTGCGCACACAGCTCGAGTCCGAGCGAGAGGCCCATCGACGCACGCGGACCGGTCGGCCGGCGGCCACGTCCGACCCGGCCGACCGCGACGACGAGCGGGTCGACGCGCGAGTCCTGCGCCGGACCCAGAAGGAGCTGCATCAGCTTCGCGGCGAGCACGTCAAGACCAAGCTCGCGCTCGACGCCGCGCTCCGCGACTACAGCCTCCTCGCATCCGGCATCCACGAGCTTCAGGATCTCGTCACGCACTTCGTGAACGGTCCCCGGCCCGAGGGCCCGGTGACACCGACCCGGCCGGCGCGGACGTCCACGCTTCCGGTCGAGAGCAAGCTGAAGCTGCCCTCCTCGGAGCACCACTGGCCGAAGGGGTTCCGCGGCTTTCTCCGGCGCCTGGCTGAGAATCCCCACGTGGAGCGGCTCCAGCCGCTGGACTTCTCGCGTGCGACCCAGACGCGCATCACGCTCGAGGTGCCGGACACCGCGCTGGTCGCGCAGTTCTCCGACGGGGATCTCGCCGCCCGCTTCCTGATCGCGACCACCGCGACCTCTCCCGCGACCCTCGCGTGGGTCCGTCGCGAGCTGGAGCACGCGGTGTTCGCGCCCGTCTGAGCGCGCCATGGCTTCCCCGGCGGCTTCGGGCGCGCTCCCCGAGATCCGGATCGTGGACGCGCCCGATCCCGCCGAGTGGCGGTGCCTGGTCGACACCTGTCCGGACGCCACGTTCTTTCACGACCGGGCGTGGGTGGAGCTGTACGTCCGCCATCACGGGGGGCGGATCCTCCACCTCGTCGCCCACGCCGACGGACGCCTCGTCGGCGGCATGATCGCCGTCCGGGTCAAGCGCGGCGTGTTCCACGCGATCGAGTCGCTACCGCTGGGGACCTACGGTGGACCGCTCGTCTCCCCCGACTTCCGCGACGCCGACACCCTGCGCGCCGCGCTGGTCGAGCGCTTCCTCCAGCTGGGCCGGCGCGGGACCTGCGTTCGCGTCCAGTGCGTGCTGCGCCGGGGCCCCGAGCTCCCCGGCTTCACGACCGCCCCGATCCACGTCATCCCGGTGGACCTCGGGTTCGAGCACTTCTGGCTGAAGGTCTTCCCCCGGAACCGGCGCAACGAGTGCAACCGCGCCGAGAAGCGCAACGTGGAGGTCCGGATCGGCATGTCGGACGCCGAGCTCGACGCCTTCTATCCCCTCCATCTCGACGCCCACGCGCGCTGGGCCATGCGCCCGCATCCGATCGGCTTCTTCGCCGAGCTCCGAGGGATCCCCGACGTCCGCGTGTTCACGGTGCTGCACGAGGACACCGTGCTCGGCGCGCACTTCTCGCTCCTGTCGCAGGACGAGCTCCTGATGTGGCATGGCGTGACGCGGCGAGAGGGATCCAAGACGTACTTTCCGAGCTCGATGCTGGTCAAACGCCAGGCCGAGGAGGCGGTACGTCTCGGGCTGGCTCGTCTGAATCTCGGCGGATCGGGTGGGCTCGCCGGCATCGAGAACTTCAAGAAGCTCGTGGGCGGCGAGAGCGCCGACACCTGCGTGCTCGAGCACAACGCCTGGCCGGCTCGCGTCTGGCACCGGGTCCGTCACCGGGGTATGTCGCGCGGGCTCTGATCGGTGTCCGCTTCGCTGACGACCGCCGACCACGTCTCGGCCGACACCTGCTCGTAGAGATCCACCGGAAGCTCGGGGAACACCCAGCTTCCGAGGCGTGGCAGACGCCGGTCGAGCGTGCGCTTGTAGAGCTCCGGCCCGTCGATGTACCAGCTTCGGTATCGAACCACCCAGAGCCGGCCGTCGCCCACGCCGTGCGCGCGAAGGCTCTTCTCGAGCCGGTCGGGTGCTTCGAAATGCCACCGGTAGATCGTCTCGACCGGAATCGCTCCGCCGCCCACCCAGCTGTAGTAGTGCACGAACGGCTCGATGATCGTGTACACGAGAATGTGATCGTTCGGGCGCGCCTCGCGTTCGATCAGCTCGGCCGCCGCGCGCGCGTCCGGCCGCCAGAACCGGGTCTGCGTGGCCTGGTTGACCCGCGCGAGCCCCCCCAGCCCCAGCGCGGCCACGCCCAGCGCCAGCGCGAGCCCGCGCCGCCGGAGGCCCGCGAGCCCCGCCCCGAGGATCAGCATCCAGGCCATGAACCCCACCGAGGGATAGCGCACGTTGTAGACCTTGACGTTCAGGATGGCCAAGAGCGATGCACACACGATGGGCATCGCGAGCCACGAGACGAGCAACACCGCGAGATCCCGCCGGCGAGCGATCATCCGGAGGCCGATGAGCCCGAGCGCGCCGAACACGATCCCCACCACCGCCATCACCGGGATGTGCGGCCGGAACGTCTCGAGCGTCAGCGAGCGATGCATCTCGTTCACCGACGGTCCGATCGTCAGTCCGGCCGAGTAGGCGTAGATCGAGTGCGCCGGCGCCAGCGGGGAGAACGTGTGATCGCCCCGGAGCCGCTCGGCGTCGGTGACCTCGCCGATGCCGACGATCGTGGACGGATCCACCGTGGTTCCGAACTCCAAGAAGTAGTTCGAGAGAGCGGCGAGCACCAGGAGCTGGGCGAGGACGAACCGCCGCAGCGGATAGCGGGCCCGCCGGAACACGCCGAGCGCGAGAAGCCCCTGCGTCGGGATCAGGAAGAGCCCGCCGAAGCTGGAGAGCCCGGCGCCGAGGTTGGCCAGCACCAGCAGGAGCCAGCTCCGGCGCGACCGCGTCTCCAGCTCGTGCGAGAACGCCCACATGCCCAGGATCCCCATCGCCATCAGCAGGATGTAGCCTCGCACCTCCATCGAGTACCACACGTGAAACGGGTTCACGGCGCACAGAAACGCCGCGGCACGGGCTCCGTTCTCGCCCACCCAGCGTCGCCCCGCGGCGTAGAGGA
This sequence comes from Candidatus Eiseniibacteriota bacterium, assembly GCA_965224245.1. Taxonomy (GTDB): domain Bacteria; phylum Eisenbacteria; class RBG-16-71-46; order CAZAMP01; family CAZAMP01; genus CBDCYW01. The sequence goes on from OZ245046.1 coordinate 1,966,274, forward strand.
TCGGGATCGATGCCGTCCCGATCGCCGCCGACAAGAGGCGCGCCGCCGCGTCCGAGACGCCGAACACCGCGCACCAGGCCACCAGCAGCGCCTTGTGCAACGGGCCGTGGAAGTTGTGCGAGAGGACGTACCAGACGTCGGCACCGGGCTGACAGAGGAGCTTCATGGACTCGACCTCGTCCGCCCAGAAGCTCTGCTGTGCGTGCCCGATCACGCGAAACGCGGCCGCGACGAGCGTGGCGGCCAGGATCCACCGCCATCCCCCCAGAGCGGCCGGCCCGGGGTCGAAGACGAGGCCCTGGGAGCGTGGCGCGCCGGTCTCGCCCGTCGTGTCGGCTCCGGATGCGTGAGTCACGACCGATCTCCTGGTCCGTCCCTCTTGCGCCCGCCGACGCGGGCCTCCGCGCCGGCGGTCGCGGCGCACAGCGTACCGCCCTCACCCGCCCCGTGTAACCGATCACCTGAAATCACGATCCGGTGATCCGCCTCACGAGCCGCGCCATCGCGCGCGCCGTCGCGCGCGAAATCGCGGCCCGCTCGTCGCGTCGAAGGAATCGCGGATTGGCGCCGACGAGCACGGCCCCGTGCAACGCGACCACGCCGAGGCGCGCCCAGAGCGGCGGCCCCGACGCGACCCAGCCGCTGCCGTGCGCGATCGACGCGATCACCGCCGTCACCGTACCGATCCACGCCACGCGTCCCCACTCGTACGGGATGGGTCGAATCCGCTGGCTGAACGCGGCCATCGTCACCGCCATGACGCCGTACGCGACGAACGTCGCGATCGCCGCCCCCTGGATTCCGATCCGGGGCACGGCGGTCAGGTTGATCCCGACGTTGACGGCCAGCGCGATGCCCAGCGTCACCGCCATGTACTCGGTCCGATCGGCCATCGAGACGCCGCTGTTCAGGACGAAGTACGCCATCGTGAAGACGTAGCCGAAGGCCACCCACGGAAGCACCGCGAGCCCGCCCTCGAAGCCCACCGGCGCGAACACCGAGAACAGCTCGTGGGCCAGCATCGACGCGGCGAGCGCGATGACCGCGGTACCGGCCACCACGTAGGTCAGGACCCGCGCGATCACCGACTCCCCCTCGGGACGCTTCACCACCGACCACATCAGCGCCGGCCACGCGAGCGTGAACGGCTGCACGACAAAGACGTGAATGAACTTCGCCAGCCGGTAGCTGACGTCGTAGACGCCCACGTCGGTCATCGAGACCAGACGGGGCAGGATCCACCGGTCACCGGCCTCCAGGAGGAACGACCCGCACGACGCCAGCATGATCGGAAGCCCGAAGCGCACGAGGGCGCGCACGCGCTCCCGGCTCGCCATCCGTACGTGCCGCGCGATCGGAGCGGCCAGGACCGCGTAGATCGAGAGGGTCGCCACCGCGTTGCCCACGAGCACGCCCTTGACGCCCCATCCGAGGCGAACGACCAGAAAGACGTTCAGCGCGAGGTTGATCGCGAACCTGAGAAGGCCCACGAGCACGAACACGCCCGAGCGCTCGTGAACCCGCAAGCGGGCGAGCGGAACGATGACGCCCACCTCGCCGAACACCGCCACCAGCGCCAGCAGAACGAGCGGGCCCGTGTCCGGCATGCGCGTGATCGCCTCACCCAGCGGATCGCGGAGCGCCGCCAGCGTGGCCAGCACGCCGAGCGTCACCAGCGTCAGGTAGGCGAACGCGCTCCCCAGGATGCGCCGCCTCTCCGCCTCGTCCTCGGCCGCGAAGGTGAACCGGAAGACGCCGCTGGCGATGCCCGTGTTCAGGACCGTCACCAGGAATCCCGCCGTGGTCGCGAGGACGCCGATCACCCCCAGCTCGGACTTGGTCAACAGGCGCGTGTAGACCGGAAGGAGCACGATCTGGACGAGTCGGTTGGCGAGGTTGCCCATGCCGTACGTGAACGCGTGGCGAAACACGCGACGGAAGTGGTGGAATCCGACCTCGGTGGCGTCCGTCTCCGGCGTCGTCACACGTTCGCTCCGGCCCGCGCGGGCACCTTGCGTCCTCGGCGGTCGGCCCGGAGCCGGGCCACTACCGCGTGAACGCGGCGGGAGAACGCATCGCGATCGAACCCGTCGAGCACGCGCCGCCGTCCCCGTGCCCCCAGCTCACGACGCCGCTGGTCGTCCTCGAGGAGAAGCACGAGCCGGCGGGCCAGATCGTCCGGCGACGTGGGATCGACGAGGTAGCCGGTCTCGCCGTCGGCCAGCGCGTCGGCCACGCCGCCGCTCGCCCCGCCCAGCACGGGCTTTCCCGCGGCCGCCGCCTCCAGGAGCACGATGCCGAAGCCCTCGACGTTCTGCCCGATCTGGCGGCTGGCCATCACGAAGACGTCGCACGTGGCGTAGAGCGCGGGGAGGTCGGCCGAGTCGACGTATCCCCCCAGGACGACGTGCCCGGTGAGCCCCGACGAGACGATCTGCGTCTCCAGCGCGCCTGCGCACTCGCCGGTCCCGGTGATCAGGAGCTTCGCGGATGGGACGCGCCGGATCACGTCCGCGAATGCGCGCACGAGCACGTCGTTGCCTTTTCGCGGATCCAGACGCCCGTGCGACAGCACGACCGGGCCCGAGCCCAGACCGAAGCGCTCACGGAGCGCCGGGCTCGGCGATGCCGAGACGAACGGTCGCGGATCGATCCCGGGCGCGGTCATGACGATGCGATCGCCCGGGACCCCGAGCCCCTCGACGAGCCGCCGCGTGTACGCACTGACCGCCCCGACGGCGGACGCGCCCCGGAGCACGCGGCCCAGGAGCGCGCCGAGGCGCCGGGTCCTGCTCCACTCGAGAAGCTCCGCGGCGTGCGTGAACACCCCGTACGGGATGCCGTGCCGCTCGCGCAGGAGCAGCGCTGGGATTCCCGATGCCAGGGCCGTGCCCGCGAGCGTCACCTCGGGTTGGACCGACGCGTCCAGCGCGGCGCACTGGGCCGCGGCCCGTTTGAGCATGTGACGGTTGGCCGACACGACCGCGATCGAGGCCATCGCCACGTTGCCCGGCGGCGCGGTGCTCCCGGACGCATCGACCGCGTGGACCCCTCGACGCAGGCGCGCCCACGCGTCGCGGTAGCCGATCGATCGCGCGACGTCGGGATGACGGAGGATGCGGAACGGAGCCTGCGCGTCGAACGCCTCGGCCCCCGCCACGTCGGGTGCGACGACCTCGACTCCCTCGGGCGCGAGGGCGGTGGCGACCTCGAGCATGTACGACTCGACCCCACCGATCTGTGGCGGGAACGACGAGTTCAGGATCAAGATCGACACGGACGCCTCACCCGGACGGTCACCCACGAGCCTCGGTCACTCGGCGCGCGAGTATAGCAACGGGCGAGCGCGCGTGCGCGCTGCAAGAACGGCATCGCACGGCGCGGCCGCCGTCACGGCCGCGCCCCGTCGTGTTGCTCGATCCTACCGCGCGGCGACGACCGTTCCGGTCGGCCAGTTGATCGTCCCGACCGTCCACCGGCTGCCGTTGGTGATCGCCCGCGGCCCGAAGGCCCCGATCCGGTTGCCGTCGAAGAACATCTCGACCCAGGCGTTCGAGGGACCGTTGCCGTGATCGGAGTAGTAGTGCACGGTCACCGCGTAGTCGCCCGCGTTGGTCGGCGTCACGTAGATGTTCTCCGGTCCGTAGCCGTCGACGTCGTCGACGTCGAGGATCGGGTTGCCGACCGCGCCGGCTTCGCCCCAGTCCAGCGTGCCGCCGGGACAGTTGGCGAAGTAGCAGTCGGTCTCGGCGCTCCCGTACGCTCCCCCGGGCTCCACCAGGTGGAGGTCCACGTCGGTCTGGTCGGTGTCCCAGTGCAGCTGCACGCGGATTCCCGCCTCGGTGCAGTTGGTGCGATCCACGTCGGTGCGATAGAAGGAACGCCCCTGGTCGTTCCGGAAGAACACGACCAGGCGCTGCCCCCCGCAGAAGAGCGGAACGTCCTGCTCGTACGCCCCGCCCGCGGCGATCAGGCGTCCCTGCGAACGAACCCACGCCCCGTCGTCGATGATCGCCCAGTAGCCGTCGCTGGCGCCGGTCACGGTGCCGGTGATGCGGATCTTCGTCGTGGTCGAGTCCACCACCTGGGAGAGCGGCATCGTGGAGTCGATCACGGGCTCGCCGGCGTCGCCGTTGAAGCCCTGACCGAGGCCGTCGGGGGCCCGGAGCTGGAAGAGAGCGGTGCTCGACGCGCTTCTCCATCCGGAGCGATCGGAGACCGACACGACGCCGCTGGAGGCGTACGCCGGGATGACCGCGGTGAGCGCCGTTTCGCTGGCCTCGAGGATGGTCGCGGTGGCCCCGCCGATTCGCAGGACGTTGGCCTCCGGGTCGGCGGAGAAGCCGAACCCGGTCACCCGCAGCGTGTCGCCGGCGAGTCCGCGAGGAGGCGTGAAGTCGTCGAGCCCGATCGGATCGAGGTCGGTGCCTCCGCCGAGGTCGGGACGCTCGGGAACGGTCGGATCGTCGCACCCGAGCCCCATGACCAGCACCACGAGCCCCGCGGCGGCGGCCGTGAAGCGCACGCGGCGCGGCACGTCGACTGAGTTCATCGTTTGACACTCCTTGAACACGACGGTGGGCGGCGCCGTCGGGGCGACATCCCGTGAATCTCGGATCCTCGCGTCGGGCGCGCCCGGGGATCCATGCCCGGTCTCGTTCTGCGCGGCGCGTGGCTGCCACGTGACGCGAGGGTCACCGTCCAAAAAGATCGGACGGCACGGCGTTCGAATGGCGCGAGAGCATCGGCGAGCGCGCGACGCGGCCGAAACGAGCCAGTGCCCGGAATGTCGACGGTCTCGACCCGGCCGGTTGCAACCCGCGTGCGTCGCCGGTTGCGGGCCGGGCGGCCGGACCCCATCATGTCGCCGTCCGGGAACACCACCGCCGCCGGCCCGGCGCGAGCCCTCGGCGCCGGACCGTCCTGTCGGGGAACTCGAGGAGGATCGAGGATGCACGCACGCACTTGGACCGCCCTGGCTCTCGCCGTCACCGTCGGGTGTGCCGGCCACGTGGACGTCGCCCCCGTTTTCCAGGAGTTCGATCGCTACGCGAGCGACCTCGAGGCGCTCGGCCCCACCGGCGACGCCTCCCGTGAGCTCGACGCCGGACGCCAGAAGCGCGCCCAGGCCGAAGCGCTCGTGGCCGACGGGAAGGACGAGCGCGCCCGGCGCGTGGCCGAGCGCGCCGTGATCGACGCCCGCGTCGCGCTGGCCGCGCAGAGCCTCGGGGTCGCGTCCGCCCGGGCCGATGCGTGCCGGCTCGAGACCGAGCGGGCCCACGAGCGGTGGCGGGACGCCGCGTATCAGCTCGAGCAGACCGAGGGCTTCATCGGGAAGAAGGCGACCCTCACCGCCGATCCGCCCGAGATGCGTCCGCGTCCCCCGGAGCTTCCGGCGCCCATGCCAGCCGACGAGGCCCCCGTCCCGCCGACCGAGGCGCCCGCCGAGCGCTTTGACGAGTGGCACCGCACGGCGCGAGAGCTTGGCGTGCCGACCGCCGATCTGGAGCACGCGTTTCACGAGGCAGAGGCCGCGCTGAGGGCGAAGGACGTCTCGGTCGAGGAGGCCGAGCACCAAATCTACGTCGCGGCGGGCGTCGTGCGGACCCTCGAGCGCCGGGTGCGCACCGAGGTCGCCGAGCGCGTGTGCCCGGACGAGGCCCGCCGCGCGGGGCTCCTGGCCGACGCGCGGGCCGATGCCTTGCGCGCGACCGTCGAGCTGGAGCGAGGCCTTCGGGGTGACCTCCGGCGCGAGCTCGACCGGCTCCGCGAAGAGGCCACGTCCCGCCAGGACGAGCTCTACGACGCGCTCAGCCAGATGGAAGGCGAGTTCGCCCGGATCCGGCGTGACGCGCGGGGCACGATCGTGAGCCTGGCCGACATCCTGTTCGACTTCGACGAGGCCACACTGCGACGCAACGTCGAGTTCAACCTGGTCAAGATCGCCACCATCCTGAACCAGTTCGGCGAGATGAACATCGTCGTCGAGGGACACACCGACAGCATCGGGACCGACGCGTACAACCTGGATCTCTTGAAGCGCCGCGCAAAAGCGGTCTACGACTTTCTCGTGTCCCAGGGCGTCGTCGAGTCCCGCCTGAGCTGGGACGGGTTCGGCGAGGCACGCCCCGTGGCCGGCAACGAGACCGAGGAGGGGCGGCAGAGCAACCGGCGGGTGGATCTGGTCATCCAGGACGGGTCGTGATGCCGGGACGGGTCCCGGGCGCGACGTGCCGGGCATCGCCACCACGCGGCGAGATCCGGGAGCACATCGTGCGCGCGTCCCCGGTGGGGCTCGTCGACGCAGAGCCGGCCGCGGGGCACGGGATCCGGAAGGGTCATCCGTCACCCGTACCCCGCGTTCCCATCGGCACACACCGGGTGGCGCGCGCCCGGGACGTCACTCGACGAGGAGGAGCTTCCCTGTCGAGACGCCGTGTGCATGCTCCAGCCTGACGAGGTACATGCCGGGCGCGACGCGGGCCCCGGCATCATCTCGTCCGTCCCAGCTCCAGCGTCGCCGTCCCACGTCGAGATGCCCATCGTGCAGCGTCGTGACCTCCCGTCCGCCGACGTCGAACACACGGACGGTGGCGGGTCCCGGCGTCGGGATCTCGACCTCCAGGGCGGTGCGTGCGCTGAACGGGTTCGGCGTCGCGACCATGGACGGCACGACGGGCGCCACCGGCGAGGTCGGCGCTGCCAGAAGGTCCTCGGGTCCCACGAAGCGCCCGAAGATCTCGACGTCCCCGTCGACCCATGGGTACTCGTGCGAATCGCCTTGCCAGGCTACGAGGAACGTGCCGGGATGCGACGGACGGGGAATCGCAGGCCGCTGGCCGGCGTACTGCGGCTGACCCAACCCACCCATCAAGCTGATGTGGGTGCTCGACCCGAGCATTGACCGCCCCGACACGTCGAGGGACTGGCCCAGGATCTCGGACCCTTCGAACAGGTCGTCTTCGTCCCACACCACGAGCGCCTCGTCCGCATACGCGGAGTAGCCGATCGCCACCCTGTACACGATGAAGCGCGTATCCCGCACGACGATCTCCGGGCCGTCGGGTAGCCCGCTCACGGCGTCCACGAACTGCGCCCAGACCCGGTATCTGCCACCGTGCCGCGTGGTCCAGGCCACGATGTGCGCGTCGTGACCGGGAACGAAGACCGCGTCGAGGTCGAAGAGCCCGGCACCGGCGTCGCCGGTGTCGGTGATCCGCACGTTGCCGCCGATCGGCGCCGCGGTGGTGGCATCGAGCCGCTGGCCGTACACCTCGGGCCAGTCGGGGCTGAACACGTCGGAGATCCAGGTGACGAGGTAGAACCCGTTCGTGGAGTCATACGTGATCTGAGGGCGCTCACCGTCCGGATCCACGGCCTCATCGGATCCCGAGAAGCTGATCCGGGATTGCGGGCCGAGATCACCGGTCGCGGACAGTCTCCGGCCATGGATCTCGTACTTGGTCGGGGTGTCGTTCGCGCCTTGCCAGACCACGTAGAACTCCCGGTCGCCCGAGTTGTACGCGACCGACGGGTGGGTTGCGTGGTAGTCCGGATCGTCCGCACCCATCTCACTGATCCGAATGGTGTCGGTCAGCGGATCGCCCTGCGCATCGAGAATGCGACCGAAGATCTCCGGCTTCGTCGCCACCCGCTCGTCGTTCATCCAGATCACCGCGTACACGCCGTCGTCGGGGTCGTGGGTGACCGAGGGCCTGTGCGCCCCCCAGACACCGATGCCGTCCGAGATCTGAAACGCCGGGCCGATGGGGTCCCGGGTCGTGCCATCGATCCGCTGTCCCCACAGTAGAAATCCGCCCCAGGACTCCGGCCCTCCGGCCCACACGACGAGATACTCGCGGTCGACGGCGTTGTAGGCCGAAGCGGCACGGATGGCGTTGACGTTTTGGCCGAGAGATCCCATCGTGCTGATCACGGTGGGGGTGTCATCCAGCTCTCCGGACGTGGCGTCGATGCCGAGGCCGAACACCTCGTCGTCGCCGCTGGCCTGATAGCCGACGTCCGACTGCCCCTGCCAGACGATCTGGACACGCTCCGGGCCCGCGGCGTAGGCGGCGACCGGAACACGCTGCCGGTAGTCGGTCGAGCCGTCGGGACCCATCGTGCTCAGCCGCAGATCCCCGCCGATCTCGGCCCCGAGTCCGTCCAGCCCCTGGCCGAAGATCTCTCGGTCGTCGTTCACGAGCGTGCCCGTGTCGTCGTCGCCGGACCAGACGACCAGGTAGCGATCGACCGGCGGAGCATAGATGACCGACGGGTAGTCGAAGGCGTCGTACGACGGGTCGCCATCGGGTCCCATGTCGCTGATGCGGGATTCGGTCCCGATCCCGGCGAGGTCCGAGTCGAGTCGAAGGGCGAAGATCTCGTACTCGTCGTCGGCGAGGGACCCCTCACCGGGATCCGCACGGAACACGACGAGATACTCACCCGCGCTGGGGTTGTAGGTCACGTCGACCGACGTCGCGTCGGCCTGCGGGGCACCATCGACCCCGACGTGCGTGAGACGCTCGTTGACGCCCACCAGAGCCCCCGTCCCGCCCGCGATGCGCTGCCCGAACACCTCCCGCTCGCCGGGTACGAGCGGTGGCGTGTCGTCGGTCCCGATCCAGACGGCGAGGAACAGGTTGAGGTCGGGATCGTAGGTGAGGGCGGGTCGCACGGCATCGAAGGCAGGATCGAGGTCCGGGCCCTGTTGGCTGATGGCGAAGTCGACGCCGATCTCGGCCGCCGAGGTTCCGTCGAGGCGCTGTCCGAAGATCTCGAACTCGTCGTCACCGACGAAGTGACCGTCGTCACCGGACCAGATGACGAGGTACTCGTTGTCGATCGGGTCGTGCTCGACCGCGGGCCGTATCGCCGCGAAGCGGGTGATGCCGTCGTTTCCCATGTCGCTGATCCGGAAGCTGGTCCCGATGAGCTCCCCGGTCGCCGCGAGGATGCGCTGGCCCATGATCTCGAACTCGTCGAGGGCCAGCTCGTCGCTCGACCACACCACCAGAAACTCGTCCTCGAGCACGTTGTAGACGACGTCGGGATGGTCTGCTCGCGAGCCGGTGGGCCACGTGTCGCTGATCCGGAACTGCGGGGCCACCGGATCTCCCGTCGTGGCGTCGACGAGACGACCCCAGATGTTGAACTCCTCGTCGGCGCCGGTGCCGTCGTCGTCGCCGTACCAGACGACGAGGAACCTGGCGCGCGAAGCGTCCAGCGCGATGGCCGGGTCACGTCCGTCCGAGAGATGATCGGCGCCCATGTAGCTGATGGGAAACATCTCGGCCTCGATGACCGGGTCGATGAGGATCGGCAGCGTCGCGCGGGCGAGCACGTCGCCCGCGATCACGATGGACGTCTCCGTGGCGGAGACGAGGAGGTCCGCGGCGATCACGTTCCCGTCACCGTCGAAGGCGGTCACGTCTCCCAGCGAGACGCCCGACCCCTGGGCTCTCCACGCCCATCCCGAGCTCGTCGTGCGAAACGACGCGTCGCTGCCGACGCGACCGCGGATCACGAGGTCGCCGGCCGCCGGCGTGTCGTGCAGGACGAACCGCTGCTCGATGGCCGTTCCCCCGAGCACGTACTCCTCGGTCACGACACCCCGTGCGTACTCGACCCGGTCTTCGATCGGCACCGGCACGACGGGTGCCGCATCGGCCAGGATCTCGTCGCCCATGGTGCAGTCGAGGAACGACCAGCTCCAGGTCAGCGCGCTGCCCTGGGGAGAGAACGAGAGACCGGCGCTCGAGAAGACCGCGTCGTGGAACCGGGTGCTGACGTCGATCCCGTCACGGGGCGACGGCGCCTCCACCGGCACGTCGATCACGGGGTTCGGGGATGGAGGACTCGACGAGCCCGCGAGTCCGCGCAGGACGAGCAGGGCCGCGATGACCACTGCCCCGCGCACCGCGGGTCCAGATCGTGGGGGTCTCATGACAAGCTCCTGTCGATGAGGGACGTGACGGGATGCGGCGATGCGCCGACATCCGCTCTCACGCGAGACCCCGCAAGATGAGGGCGAAACCCTTCACGAGAAGCGCCCGTCGGGTGCCATGCCGTCGCGCGTCCCTCACGACGTACGGGCTGGAGCGCGCCGCGGAGGGCGCGGCGGTTTCGGGGCCAGAGGCCAGACCCCGAGTGGCAGGAGGAAGAGGGAGGACGGAATCGACCGGTCGAGGGGACGCTCGAGGGGTGCAAGCTGGTGCCGGGACCGGGAATCGAACCCGGACGGCCCTAGTGGGGCCAGCGGATTTTAAGTCCGCTGCGTCTACCAGTTCCGCCATCCCGGCGCGGAGACCGCGTGAGGCTACCGCGAGGACGTACGAAACCCAAGCAGGCGTGGGGGTGGGTCAGCGCCCGTCCTCGGCGCCGCGTAACACGAACAGCGCCGTGAGCACCATCAAGACCAGCATCTCTCGCATGATTTTCCTCCTGGGAGGAGTATCGGCGGGTCCTGGCGGACTCCTGAGCGCCGGGTCGGGAAGCGCGTCGACAAAAAAGCGCCCCCTCGAAGGGGGCGGGAGAAGTGGAGGCGGCTACCAGATTCGAACTGGTGAATGACGGTTTTGCAGACCGTTCCCTTAGCCACTTGGGTAAGCCGCCCCACGAAGCTCCGACGGCCGGCGGGGCTCGCACAAGAGCGCGAGGAAGAAATGGAGCGGAAGACGGGACTCGAACCCGCGACAACTACCTTGGCAAGGTAGAGCTCTACCAGCTGAGCTACTTCCGCTTCCGAAAGGCCGTGTTCGCGGCGGCTAACTGACTACCCACCTTGAACTTCGAGCCTCCGATGGTAATGAGGGGGCCGGCGCGGTGTCAACCCCTTTTTCGAGCCCCGGAGCTCGCCGAGGCCCCGGGCGCCCGCCCAGCGGCTCGGGACGCCCGCCTCGCGTGCCTGGGCGTCTGCCGTTCGCGGGCGGCGGACGCCCCCGGGAAACAGCCGTGAATTGACGCCGGACCCCGGTCCGGCGACACTCGCGCCGGTCCAGCCGCGCCATCGCCCGGGAGATCGAGGGACGACATGCCCATCATCGTGCAGAAGTACGGCGGGACGTCGGTCGACGGTCCCGACCGGCTGAAGGACGTCGCGGCTCGGGTCGTGCGGACCCGGAGAGCGGGATACGACGTCATCGCCGTGGTGTCCGCGATGGGCGGCACCACCGACGACATGATCGCGCTCGCCCGCCGCCTCAACCCCTCCCCGCCTCAGCGCGAGCTCGACATGCTCGTCACCGCGGGCGAGCGAGTCACGATGGCGCTGCTGGCCATGGCCATCGACGACCTCGGCGAGCGCGTGATCTCGTTCACGGGCTCGCAGAGCGGCATCATCACGACGTCCTCGCACGGCAACGCCGCCATCGAGGAGGTTCGCCCCCATCGCCTGCGAGAGTCCCTCGACGACGGACGCATCGTGATCGTGGCCGGCTATCAGGGCGTCAGCCGCGACAAGGAGGTGACGACGCTGGGCCGCGGCGGCACCGACCTGACCGCGGTCGCGCTCGCCGAGGCGTTCGATGCCGATTGCCAGCTCTACAAGGACGTCGACGGCATCCTGACCGCCGACCCGCACGTGTGTCCCGATGCCGCGCGTCTGGACACGATTCCCTGGCCGGCGATGATCGACTACGCGGCGGCCGGCGCCGGGGTCCTCTATACCGAGGCCGCGCGGTTCGCGCGCGATCGCGGTGTTCCCCTGTGGGTCGGATGCAGCCTCCGCGAGAGCCAGGGCACCCGGATCACCGAGGAGCCGGTGAACGCGGAGCGGCTGTTCGGCGTGTCGATCGCCCCCGAGGGCTCGCGCGTCGCGGTGACCCTGATCGGCGGGCACGCCGCACTCGAGCGGGCCGTTCACGCGGTGCGACGGGACGGCGTCGGCGATGGAGAGCCGTTCGGCGAGACCGGTCGCCGCTGGATCCTGGCCGATCGCGAGGCGGCCGAGGGTCTCGCCCGCGCGCTGCACCGGGTCGTCATCGATCCGACGCGCGCAGCTCCTCTGCCGCCGTCTCCGGCGTGACGGGGTTGATCGTCATCCCGCTGGCGATCTCGAACCCGGCCAGCCTCCCGAGCCTCGGCCAGGTCTCCAGGATCGGGTGCACGACACGCTCGGACTCCGGGTCGGGCGGAAAGCTCCACGTGACGTTGTGCGCCACCGGCCCCAGGAGGCGCTCGGTGCGCCGTGCCACGTCGCCGAGCACGTGCGCCAGCTCCGCGAGCCCCGGCGCGGGCGCGTGCTCGATCCGGCTCACGCGCACCTCGTAAGGGAATCGCGACACGAACGGGCAGAACGCCACCACGGACCCGGTCGCCACGACGACGCGTTCGCCGGCGCGGATCTCCCGTCGCGTGTCCGTACAGTCCGCGCAGACACCGTCGGCTCGCCACGTCTCCCACGCGGTGGCCACGGTCCGCGCCAGGTGAGACGGTGGCTCCTCGAGCGCCACGATCTGCGTGTGCGGGTGCTCGATCGTCGCGCCGGCCGGCTCGCCGTGGTTCTTGAACGCGATCACGATCCGGCCGCGGGCGCGGTGGTGCTCGACCCGTTCGTGGAGCACGTCCAGGAACCCCTCGAGCGCACCGGCCGGCATCGTGGCCAGCCGTGCGTCGTGATCGTCGGACTCCACGATGACCTCGTGTACACCCGCGGGCTCGGCCACCGCCGGGTACTTGTTCGGGATCACCCGGATGGTCCACGCGCTCGACGGGCGACTCACGCCCGGCGGGCGCTCCAGGATCGCGGGTGGTGTCAGCCTCTCGTGACCGGGACAGAACGGGCACGGCTCGCCCGTGCGTTCGGGGGGGACCGCGCGCCAGTAGCGGGGCCGGTCGGCACGTGCCCGGGCCATCAGCACGGCCCGGTCCCGGAGCGCGTCGCGTCGGATCTGGCTCATGCTCCCCGGCGCCTTCCGCACCCGCGCCGCGTGACGCTCACGATCCCGCCTGGGCGGGCCGGTCGGATGCCGCGCGTGCCTCGTAGGCGGCGCGCAGCGCATCCTCGTACGCCGGCGTCATCGCGACGCCGCGTCGCGACATCACCCGCCGTGCCGTGGCCACGAAGCGTGACCAGTCGGTCGAACAGGCCACGCCGCGAGTGCCCCACGCGAACGGGGCGATCGACCTGGGCGTGAGCCCGGCCTCGCCGAATACGTTCGCGCCGGTGCCGACGATCGTGCCCGTCCCCAGGAGGGTGCCGATCGCCGTCTTCACGTGATCGCCGGCAAGCGTGCCCAGCTTCGTGAGACCGGTGGAGACGGCGGCGCCGTCGATCTCGAGACGGACCTCCCCGTAGCTGTTCTTGAGATCCGAGCACGTCGTCATCGCGCCCAGGTTCACCCACTCGCCGAGAACCGAGTGTCCGATGAAGCCGTCGTGGGCCTTGTTCGAGTAGCCGTGAACGATCGACTCGGCCAGCTCTCCCCGAAGCTTGCACCGGGGCCCGACCCCGACGTACGGGCCGATCGCACCGCCGAGGAGCGTGGTGCCGGGGCCGATTGAAGCCGGACCGGCGAGCCACGCATGTCCGGTCACGACGACGTCGTCGTCGAGCGCAATGGGTCCCTCGCGCGCGTCCAGGGTGCTCCCGGGATCGATCCGCACGCCGGCGCCGACGTGCACCGGATGTTCGCCCAGAACATTCACGCCGGGCGCGCTCTCGGGGGCGAGCGGAACGAGTGCACCGAGAAGCGCATCGGCGGGGATCAGCCGGTCGAGATGAGCGACGAGATCCGTCGCGCCCCGGATCACGATGGGGTGCCGCGATGCGCCCTCGCCGGCGCCGGCCACGGGAGCCAGCGTTCTCACGGTCTCGGCGCGATCGGCCAGCGCCTCGGCGAGCGCGAGTCCGCCGGGCAACATCTCCCCCTCCGGCAGGCGCGCCGCCACGATCTCGTCGCCGGCCAGGAGACGGAAGGGCTCGTCCTGGCTCAGGAGCGCGTGCCACAGCGCCGGCGTCAGCACGAGAGCGCCATCCAGGAAGAGCGTGTCGCCGCACGGCACCTCCCGCGGGGCGGCCGCGCGGTCTCCCCGCTCGAGGGCCACCACGTGGGCACGACCGGCGACGAGCGCCGGCTCGTCTCCGGTGATCCGAGCCACGCGCTCGGCGAGGGTGTGACGGCCCGCCCGCAAGCCCCACGTGGGACGTAGATCGGTGAAGGGAGCCAGCCGGGCGGGCGATCGCTCGAATAGACACACGCGAAGCGACATCGCTTTCCTCGATGATTGGACGCCGGGGCACTTCTAGCACGGGCTCAGGGGGCGTTCAACCGACCCGTCGGTCCGGGCTCACGCCCCGCGATCGCGTCGGCTCACGACGTGCGCGCCATCGAACGCTCGGCGGGCCGAACACCCGCCGCATCGTGGTACAACGCCTCCAGCGCGTCCACGACGACGTCCCAGGAGTAGTTCTCCCGGATGAGGGTCCGGCAGCGCTCCTCGAAGGAGTTCACGAGCTCCTCGCGGGCGAGAAGCATCGCCATCTTGTCCCGGAGATCGGCCACGTTCTGGGACTCGAACGAGACCGCGCAGTCCTCGACGACCTCCATGTTCTCGGGAATGTCACTGACCAGGACGCACTTCCCGAACGACAGCGCCTCCAGGAGCGCGATCGAGAGCCCCTCTAGCACGGACGGCTGCACCACGAACAGCGCGTTGGACCAGAGCTCGTCCAGGAGGTCACCGTACACGTAGTCGAGCATGACGATGCGGTCGTTTCCGCCGGCCAGGCGCTTGAGCTCGTCCACGTACCCATCGGAGAAGCTGGAGCCCCCGGCCATCACGAGCTTCACGTCGGTGTCCAGCTGGTTGAACGCCTCGATCAGGAAGTGGCAGCCCTTCTCGGGCACGAGGCGTCCCACGAACAGGACGTACTGCCCGTCTCCGAGGCCCTGTCGGCGGAGCTTGTTCGGCGGCCGGCGTTCGGGGATCAGCGTGCCGTTCGGAATGAACGTGGTGTCGATCCCGTAGCGGTCGGCGAAGTACTTCTCGAGCGTCTTCGACACGACGATCGTGCGATCCGGAAAGCGCAGGGCCGGTCGCTCGCAGAAGCGCAGGAAGCTCTTGGCGAACTTCCCCCACTTGTCGCGCTGCCAGTCCAGTCCGTGCACGGTGACCACGGTGCGCTTCCCCACCAGCCGCGGCAGCCCCGAGAACAACGACGGTCCGAGGGCGTGGTAGTGCACGATGTCGAAGTCACGGAACAGCGAGTCGATGCTCGCGATCAGGCAGTGCGAGGCCGCGTCCAGGTGCTTGGTCTTCAGCGTCGGGTGCCGGATGAGTCGCACGCCCAGATGCGTGCCCCGCTGTCGGCTGTAGTGCATGCGCGTGTACACGCTCACGTCGTGGCCGCGACGGACGAGCCGGGACGCCAGCTCCTCGACGTGACGCTCGACGCCACCATAAGTGGCGGGCATCCCCTTCTGTCCGACCATCGCGATCTTCATGCGGCCAGACTCCGGTAGAGATCGGTGAGCGCCGACACGTGCCCCGGCGCGGCGAACTCGTCGTCGATGCGCGCGCGCGCGGCACGTCCCATGCGTTCCAGCGCCGCCGGGTCGGAGGCCATTCGCTCCCAGACGGCCGCCAGTCCCTCGGCGTCTCCCGACTCGAACAGCGCGCCGGTGTCCCCGTCACGCACGAGCTCGGGGATGCCGCCCACGTTCGCCCCGAGCACCGGCTTGCCCAGCGCGAACGCCTCCAGGATCGAGTACGGCAGATTCTCGTACCACTCCGACGGAACGATCACGAAGGCGGCCCGCCGGATCCGCTCGTGCAGCGCTTCGCCCGACTGATAGCCGTGCACGCGCACCCGCCCGTCGAGCGTGCGGACCTCCGTGCCGATCTCGTCCGCCAGCGGGCCCTCGCCCACGATGTCCAGGCGAGCCCCCGGCCGGGCGGCGCTCAACGCGCGCATCGCCTCCAGGAGCGTGCTCACCCCCTTCTCCCGGGACAGACGGCCCACGTACAGCGCGTACTCTCCGGGCCGGGGCTCGGGCGAGTATCGATCGGTGTGGAGGAAGTACGGAAAGTGAACCAGCCGCTCGATCGCGATCCCGAACTCGGCGCACTTGTCGCGCATGAACGCGCTGGGACACAGAAAGCGTCCCACACGGTCGTAGCTGTGTCGCCGGGCGTGCCACGCCATCTCGACGAAGCCGAGGACGCTCTTGGCCAGCGACCCGTGATGGCAGCGCGTGCGGACGGCCTCGTGATGCCGGCCGGTCCGGCAGCGTTCGCAGACCTCGCCGTTCGCGAACAGCAGATAGGACGAGCAGATGAGCTTGTAGTCGTGCAGCGTCTGCACGACCGGCACCCCGGCGTCGCCGATCGCCTCCAGGATCGACGGCGTGAGCTGGTGCGCGATGTTGTGCAGGTGCGCGACGTCGGGCTTGGTGTCGTCGATGAGCCGGCGGATGCGCTGCTTGGCCTCGTCGCTATGCACGAACCGGACCGCGTCACGCACGCGCGAGAGCGGAGAGCCGCCGCCGTGGAAGTCGACCTCGGGGACGAAGTACGGCGCGAACGGAGACGGCTCGTTCCGCGGATGCGTCATCGCGAACGACACCACCTCGTGCCCGGCGTCCACGAGCGCGCGGCTCAGATCGAAGAAGTAGCGCTCGGAGCCGCCCTTCACCCAGAAGAACTTGTTGATCTGAAGCACCCGCATCGCTACGTCCCCGGATCGAGCTCGTCGATCAATGCCTGTGTCTCGCCGACCACCCGCTCGACGCTGAACTCTCGCTCGATCCACCGGCGTCCCCGCTCACCGAGGTCCGCGCGCAGGGCGGGATCGGCCAGGACGGTGCCGAGAGCCGTGGCGAACGCGTCGGGGTCCCCGGGAGGAACGAGGAGACCCGCTCCCCCCTGCTCGACGATCTCGTCCAGACTTCCCACGCGGGTCGCGATGGCCGGAACGCCCTGCGCGATGGCCTCCAGCAGCGAGTACGGCAACGTCTCCACGAGAGGCAACGACGTGAGAACGACGACGTCGAATGCCCCGACCAGCCGGGGCGCGTCGGGACGCAGACCCAGAAAGCGCACGATGCCCGTGAGTCCGAGCCGCGCCGCCTCGGTCACCAGCTCCTCGCGACGCGGGCCGTCCCCGACCAGGAGCACCCGGAGTCGTGGGTTGTCGTCCTTCAGACGGGCCACCGCGTGAAAGAGCGTCTCGTGTGACTTCTCCGGCCGGAGCATCGCGACCATGCCCACCGCGACGTCGTCGGCGGCGAGCCCCAGCTCGGCCCGGATGGCCCGGCGCTCGGTCTTGCTCAGGGGACCGGTCGTATCGACGCCGTTGCGAATCGTCACGAGCTTGTGCGCCGGAACGCCGAGCTCGCGGAGGTAGCCGGCCTGGCCCCGCGCGGTCGCGATCACCCGGGAGAGCGACGGGATCGCCAGGCGGACCCCGACGGGCAGGCTGGAGCCACCGCCCCAGAGCCCGGTCGTGTGCATGACCATCAGCCGGACCGGCACGCCGGCCGCCCGCGCCGCGGGGGCTCCCCACGCGACGGCGTTGGTGTGGTCGAGGAAGTACACCGCGCGGGCCCCGCGATCCCGGAAGAACCGGTACAGCCGGAGGAACCCGCGTGGATCCCGCGCCCCGGGCGAGAGATCGGCCACGACCCGGATGCCCTCGCGCTCGAGCATCTCGCCGATGACGCCGGCCTCGCGGAGACAGATCGTCTCCACGGTGGATCCGGTCCGGTGGAGACGGCGCATGATCTCTAACGTGCCGCGCTCGGCGCCTCCCATTCTCAGCGTCGATGCGACCAACATGATGCGCTGTGCCATGGGGGTCACCTCATGCCGCCGGATGTCCGACGCGCAGCTCGTCGAACAGCGAGAGCGTCCGGAGCCGGGTCGCCTCGGGCCCGTAGCGCCGCGACGCCAGCTCGCGTCCGGCGGTCCGGAGTCGCCGGGCCTCGTCGGGGTGTGTCAACAGATGCAGGATCGACTCGGCGAGCCCTTCGGGGCTGTCGGCTTCGAGATGGTGCTCGCCGGCCTTCAGCATCAATCCCGACACCGCCACCGGCGTCGCGACGACCGCGGCGCCGATCGTGAGCGCCTCGAGGAGTCGGATCCGGAGCCCGCCCGCGAACCGGAGCGGCACCACGAAGACGCTCGTGCGCTGGATGAAGCGAACCAGATCGTCGACGTAGCCCAGGAACCGCACGTCACCGGCTCCGCTCCGCGCGAGGAGATCTTCCGGCGCGTCGCCGCCGGCGATCTCGAGCGTCGCGTCACCCACCCGCTCGCGCACGCGCGGCCAGATCTCATCGAGCAGGAACTCGATCGCGTCCACGTTGAACCGACCCTTGAACGAGCCGAGAAAGCCGACGACGTTGGGCGCGGGCTCGCTGTCCGAGGGCGGAGGGTCGAACGGCACACCCACCGGGAGGACGCGGACCTCGCCCTGGTAGGTCGGGCCGAACGCGTCCAGGA
This sequence comes from Candidatus Eiseniibacteriota bacterium, assembly GCA_965224245.1. Lineage (GTDB taxonomy): Bacteria > Eisenbacteria > RBG-16-71-46 > CAZAMP01 > CAZAMP01 > CBDCYW01. The sequence continues at coordinate 1,984,721 of OZ245046.1, forward strand.
ACGCCCTCCGATCCTCGTCGGTCAGCGCGAGAACGGTGTCGCACCGGCCGAGCGTCTCGATCTCGCGCCGGGACTCGCGGGCGAGACGCCAGGTGCGCCAGGCCGAGCCCCCCACCAGGTCGGACTCGAGGCGCCGGCGCACGAACTCGGCGTCGTGCGCCAGCACGACCACACGGCCCGAGCGGACGCGCGGCACCAGACGGGCCAGCTTCCAGTACTCGAGGAGCACCACGTCGAAGGCCGTCTCGCTCGTCCAGCGCTCCAGTGCGTCGGCGAACTCGGCGGGCGTCGAGTAGTAGTAGTCGCGGGGATACCCGGTGACGATCGCCGAGAGATCGTTGCGCACGCGGTAGGCGGCGCGGTGCGCCGGCGAGCGCCGGTTGGGCATCGGGATCGCCCGTACCTCGACGCCCCGGGACTGGAGCGCGTCGACCAGCGGCGCCTCGGCCCGGTTCTCGAGCATCGTGAGGTACGAGACGTCGTGAGCGGTCGTGAGTGCGTCCAGCAGGCCCAGCGTGACGCGGCGGCTACCCTGGTGCGGGGGCAGCGGGAGATACGGCTTCACGACCAGGATCTTCATCGCCAGGTCTCTCGGTAGACGTCGATCGTGGCCCGAGCCATGTGATCGACGGTGAATCGGCGCTCGTACAGCGCCCGGGCCGAACGACCCATCGCGGCACGCCGATCCGGGTCCGCGAGAAGCGTCCCCAGCGCGGCGGTCAGCGCGGGTGCATCGCCGCGGGGCACCAGGAGCGCCGCGTCGCTGCCCGCGTACATCTCGGGTATGCCGTAAATATCGGTGGCCACGGCCGCTCGCCCCATCGCCATCGCTTCCAGGAGCACCAGCGGGACGCCCTCCCGAGAGGACGGCAGCACGACGAGATCCGAGGCGGCGAGGACGCGCTCAGGGTCGGGACGCCGGCCGGTGAACGTGACCCGATCGGCGAGCCCGAGGTGGGCGGCGAGGTGGCGCAAATCGGCCTCGTCCTCGCCTTCCCCCACCACGGCCAGCCGCCAGGGCTGCCGCACGGGCGAGAGCGCCTCGAACAGGATCCGGTGTCCCTTGCGTGCGGTCAGCGCGCCGAGATGAACGACGAGGGGCTCGCCGTCGGCCGCGCCCAGCTCGCGGCGCACGCGCAGGCGATCGACCTCGTTCACCGGGGCGGGATCGGGCACCCCGTTGAACACGACGCGGATCGTCGCGTCACGGAGGCCGTGCCGCTCGGTCAGATCGCGACGGTTCGACTCGCTGAGCGTGATCACCCGATCCACTGCGCGGGTCATGGCGGCCCGGATTCGACCGCGCAGGCGCATCGGGTCGATCATGGTCAGGTGCTCGGTGGTCACGACCGCTCGCGCACCGGCGAGCCGGGCCAGGGGCGCGACGCCCGTGTACTGCGCAGCGTAGGAGTGCGGGAGGTTCAGATGCACCACGTCGGGTCGCCGGTGGCGAATCGACCGCCACAGCGCACGGACGAGACCGCGTGTCGAATCGGGCGCCCGGTCGACCTCGACCCCCAGCGCGGTCAGGCGATCACACCACACGTCCAGCGCGCGCCGGGCGCGAGCCACGATCGCCACCTGCCACCGCGTCGGGAAGCCGAGCGCCAGATACTCGAGATAGCGCTCGGCGCCGCCTTCGTACGGCGCATCGGAATAGAACAGCACGGTCCGAACCTCTCGGGTCGGGGATGGTCCGGCGCGAACGGCCTGGGTCAGAACGCACCTCGTCCGGAGATCACGGCCGGGATCGTTCGAAGCAGGATTCGGAGATCCAGCGCGAAGGAACGCCGGGACACGTACTCGAGGTCGAGTCGCATCCACTCCTCGAAGCCGATCAGGCTGCGACCGGAGATCTGCCACAGGCACGTGAGGCCCGGGCGAACCGCGAGCCGCCGGCGCTGCCAGGGCTCGTACTGGACGACCTCCTCGGGCTCGGGAGGGCGGGGACCGACCAGCGTCATGTGGCCCACGAGCACGTGTACCAGCTGGGGGAGCTCGTCGATGCTGGTACGACGCAGCCACCGGCCGACCCGGGTCATGCGGGGATCCCGCGAGAGCTTGAATACCGGACCGTCGACCTCATTCAGATGGAGCAGCTTGGACTTGTCGCAATCGGCGCCGTTGGCCATGGAGCGGAACTTCCAGAACGTGAACGGTACCCCGCCGCGGCCGACGCGGGTACATCGGTACAGCACCGGTCCCGGTGAGTCGAGGCGGATCACGACGGCGATGATCACGAACAGCGGCAGCAGGATCGCCAGCGCGAGCGCCGCCACGACGACGTCCAGCGCCCGCTTCCCGAAGCGGAGGTAGAACGAGTTGTCGGCCACGGTGTCGATCGCCGCGTCCGTCGCGTCCGGGCCACGACCGTTGTGTCGGGCCGAGCCGTTCAGGATCGGCGCCCCCGGTCGCGGGCCGTCGGCGCGGCCGACACGCGCAGCACCGGAGCCGGAGGGCTCGGCGGCGGTCGCGGGATCGGGCGCAGGGGGTGGTGGATTTGCGCCGGTGCGCTTGGAGGATGCCATCGACGGTGTGGACCCCAGGGTGTTTCTCGCGTACATGGCGACGCTCCGGGTGCTCTTGCGCTATCGAACTCGTAACGACACGATCGTCTGGTCGGCCCCGGCGAAACGGGACGTCGCAGGGAACCGTCAGGTGGGCGACAGAGTAAACCCGGGTGCGACACACCCGGTCAGACTGCCGGAACCTCGCCTGTCAGTGTCGAGACCGCCCAACAGTTCCGATAACAAGCGTCGTTACGCGTCCTCCCGGAGGTTTGAGACGGCAGGCGCCCGACGAAAGGGCTTTAGCTCGTCGGACCGACGTAGTATACCATAGCGCCAGAGGCCCACCAACAATCCGCGGGGCCACCAGCTGACGCGAGCCGGTCCCGTCGCCGCTCGCAACCCTTCGCTGTGCAACGCGTTGGAGCGCCTCTCGTGATAGCCGGCAAGTCCGTGTCCCTCGTCCTCCCCTGCTACAACGAGGAAGAAGGCGTCCAGCGCGTGATCGCGTCGTTGCCCGATGGCATCGACGAGATCATCGTCGTCGACAACAACTGCACCGATCGCACGGCCGAGGTCGCCGCGGGCCTCGGCGCGACCGTCGTCCGCGAGTCCACCCCCGGCTACGGCGCCGCCTACAAGGCGGGCTTCCGGGCCGTGACCGGCGACGTCGTGGTGACCATGGACGGCGACGGCACGTATCCAACCGAATCCATCGTCCCTCTGGTCACGTCTCTGGAGGCGGATCGGCTCGATTTCATCTCGGGGTGCCGTTTTCCGCTGGCCAACTCGAGCGCGATGGCACCCATGAATCAGCTCGGCAACATGGTGCTCACGATCGCGGCGGCGATCCTGTTCCTGACCCCGCTGCGCGACTCGCAGTCAGGCATGTGGGTCTTCCGCCGCGAGGTCCTCGATCGGATCCACCTGGCGAGCGACGGCATGCCGCTCAGCGAGGAGATCAAGATCGAGGCGATCCGGCGGCGGGCCGTCCGGTTCGAGGAGCGGCACATCCCCTACCACCCGCGGGTCGGCGAGGTGAAGCTCCTGATGTGGCGCGACGGGCTCCGGAACCTCCTGTACCTGGTGAAGCTCCGCTTCCGCTCCGCGTCCTGATCGCGTCACCACGTCATCGACGCCCGCGTGCCGCCGCCTCCGGCTCGGTGCGCCGCGCGATCTTCCACAGGCCCATCGTCGCCCCCAGCATGAAGAACACGTAGTACGTGAACGTGAATCCGCGCTGGAAGTCGGTTCGCTGCTGCGAGACGACGAACACGACCATCATCACGTGAAAGACCAGGAGGAGATCGCGCGTCGGGTTCACCCCGAGCCGACGCGCCCTCTCGGCCCAGGTCTTCCGGAGCACCGTGACCATCGTCCACACGAACCCGACCAGCCCCGTGATGCCCACCGTGATCCAGTAGTACGCGAACGCGTTGTGCGGCCAGAAAACGAAGACGTCGCGATCGGGAAGACTGAGGCGATAGTACGGTCCCTCCCCCAGGAGCGGATTGTGGAGGAGGCGGTACTTGACGTGCTCGAACACACCGACCCGCGTCTCGGGCAGCACGCCGTAGAACTTCGTGTGAAACAGCCGGTAGAAGACCGAGAGAGTGCGGCCGGTCTGGGAGAGCACCGTATCCACCGCGATCAGCAGCGTCGCCACCGCGGCCGAGCCCACGACCAGAGTGCTGGTACCGATGCGACGGCGGGCCAGGAGCGCCAGATACACGATCCCGGTGAAGAGCCCGACCAGACCCCCTCGGTTGGACGTCAGGAACAGAACCACGAGCGCCCCCACGCCCATCGACGCGTAGAACAGCCTGGCCAGCCCGCGCCGGGAGGTCAGGAATAGGTACACGTGCAGCGGAAAGTGGATCGAGCAGAAGTCCGCGAGCATGTCGTGGCTGCCGAGAAGTCCGCCCGAACGGATGACGCCGCCTCCCAGCCGATAGCTGGCCTCGCCGATCTTGCCGAGGCCGGTGATCGAGATGCCGGTCGCCACCTCCACGATGGAGGTGACGTAGATGATCCCCGCCACCACGTGCATGGCGCGGACGAGCGCGATCACGTCCGAGTGGCGCTGCACGGCCGCGTAGGTCAGATAGAAGATCATCAGCGAGCCGATGTGGTTCTGGGTGTACCACCAGGCCTGTATCATGGGACCGCTCTCGCGGGTCACGCTGGGCCAGGACAGCGCATACCCCAGCGTCAGCACGATCAGCGCCACGTCGCACGGCGTTCGCTCCGGTGCCGGCGCGCGTCCCAGACGCGCGCGCGCCAGCCAGGACACGAAGGCCAGCGTCACCAGGACGAAGTTCGTGGGACCGATGACGATGTTGGCCGGAAACAGCGTCGCCACCAGGAAGATGCCGATGCCGGCGGACAGCGGCAGCGCGATGATTCCCCCGACCACCGCCATCCCCATGACGGCCTTCACCCAGCGCAGGTTCGTGTTGACGCCGAACACGTAGAAGACCCCGATCACGCCCAGGATCAGGGCCACCACCATGAACGGATACACGCGGGGGCTGTAGAGCCGCTCGCGTGCGACGTCGAGATTCACCGCCGGGTCTCCGTGACGGGGGCTTCGTCGACCGGTCCGGGGGAGTCCAGCGCGGACCTGAACGACACGTTCTCGCGAAGGAAGTACACCAGGCCCAGCAGTGTCACCGGGGCGTACTGCCCGAACCAGTAGAACCACGACGCCGACACGGCGACCTTCTCGTCCACGCCGAAGGGCTCGACGGCCAGCGTGAAGAAGTACTGCATCGTCCCCAGGTAGCCCGGTGCCGATGGCAGCATCACCCCGATCGAGACGACACCGACCAGCAGGAGCGGGGCACCCAGGGGCAGATCCAGGGCGAAGGCCTCCAGGGACCAGTGGTACGCGGCCATGTAGCAGATCCAGACCCCGACCGACTCGAGCAGACAGAACACGGTGACCCGCGGGCTCCGGAGGATCTCGAGACCGTTCCGGAACGAGTCCAGGAGTCTCGCGACGCGATCTCCCCAGCGCGACGTTCCCCCCGGCAGCACCCGGACGACGGACCCCGTGCTCTCGGTCCGCCGGGCCACGACCGCCAGCGCGGCGAGAACCGCCACCGACACCACCGCGAAGACGCGCAGGGGGGTGTGGATCTCGGAGGGCAGGCCGTGCGTGACGGCACCGATGGCGAGGATGCCCACCAGCGCCAGCACGTCGAACACGCGCTCGACGGCGACCGTCGCCAGTGCGGCGCTGCGGCTGATGGACTCCTTGCGTCCGATCACGACCGCCCGCACGACCTCGCCCGCCCGCATCGGCAAGACGTTGTTGGCCATGAAGCCGATCGAAACGGCAGAGAACGCGCTGCCGAACGGGACGCGCTTGATCGGAGCCAGGATGAGCTGCCAGCGATGTGCCCGGACCACGAGCGACACGATCACGGCGACCATCGCCGGGATCAGGTACAGGTGCTCGGCGCCCGCGAGCTCTGCCATGAGCTCGCCCACCGTGACCTCCCGCATGGAGAAGTACAGGCAGATCGCGCTCAGCACGAGCCCGAACACGATTCTGAGGAGGTGGCGTCGGGTCACGATGGCACCCTCCCGAACCACGCGAGCGCCCGTCGCACCCGGTGACCGGGCACGAGCCGGATCAGGCCGGCGTCGTCGGCGCGAAAGACGCCGACCGCCTTCATGCCGGCCGCGAGCAGCACGGTCGCCGCCAGCGCGGCCCACAGGAGCGAGGCGGCGTCCGATACGCGGTCGCGCACCAGCCACAGCACGATGAGTCCCGACGATCCGGCGTAGGCCCGCACCAGGAACCCCCAGGGTATCGACACGACGTAGCCGAGGCGCTCGAGGATCCGACTGTAGCAGAGCGGCATGGCCGCCACCGCCAGCGTCACGGGGATCACCGCCCCCCATCGCCAGTCCCAGGGGATCAGCACCGCGTTCAAACCCACGTTCAGGATCGCCGCCCCGATCCAGACCGCGAGGTTCAGCCACGTCTTCTCCAGAATGTATAACGTCATGCTGAGCGGTGTTCCGAAGAAGCTGACGCACTGCACCAGGAAGAAGACCTGGGCCAGGAAGGCCCCGGGCGCGTACTCCTGCCCGTAGGCGACCACGAGCGCCCGGTCGCCCAGCACCGCTCCTCCCACGCTGAGCGGCGCGGCGATCAGGAACAGGAGCTTGAAGTACGTGGTCAGGAGGCGGCGCGCGCGCTCCTGGTCGATCGTGAACACCGCGGAGTAGGACGCCATGACCACCGGCCAGATGGCCGTGGGGATGAACTCCAGGATCAGCTGCGGGAAGCCGTACGCGACGCCGAAGCACCCGTTCTCGAAGTCTCCCCAGTGGTAGTTGATGAAGAACGACTCCGAGTTGCGCCAGACGACGGTGTGGCACAGCCGGATGAAGACGAACGGCACGCTGTAGGCGAGCACGCGCCTCAGCGTCAGCGGCAGGAGCTCCCGATCGCCGGTCGTCCCCGACCGAGTCCAGAGCCCGGCCGCGAGCACGCCGAACGCCGCGACGTTGGCCACCGCACCGGCCACCAGGACACCGACCACGCCCCCGCCCATCTGGAAGCTCGTCAGGAGCGATCCCAGGAACAGCACCTGCCACAGCAAGGAGGCCCCGGCCAGGAACCGCATCTCGAGCAGCGCCTGGTAGACCTGCGTGGCGACGTCGAACGCGAGCCGACAGATCAACAGCCACATGGCCACGACGATCAGGGACGCCTTGGCGTCGGTCCGGGCCAGGGTGGTCAGCCAGTCCGGAGTTCCGGCCACCACGGCGAGCGTCGCCAGCCACCCCAGCACCTGGAAGCCGAGGGTCCACCCGAGAAACCGGCGCAGCGCGGCGCGTGAGCGCCCCAGACGCAGCTCGGGCAGAAACCGGAGCGCCGCCTGTCCCATCCCCACCGACGCCAGCGCCGACGCGATCTCCATCGCCGACATCGCCAGGAAGTACTGGCCGACCGCGTCGGCACCGAGCACGCGACGGATCAGGAGATGCGCGACGAACATCAGCGCGAAACGGAGCACCTTCAGCGCCGCCCCCCAGGCCACCGCGTGGCCCGCGCGCTGGGCGGTCTCGGCGATTGCGTCGCGCGGGGTCATCGTGAGAAGCGTGCGTCGGCCGGCGGGGTGGAGCCCGCCAGCCAGCGCACCTCGTCGACGAAGAGCGACTTCAGGTCGAGAATGGAGCGCGGTGGCGAGGCCGGTGGGCTCGACGTGAACAGCCACGCATCTGCGCTGGAGTCCTCGGGTCCGTATCCGTGCATGGCCGCGCACGCGCGTTCGCCCATGTAGGACGGTGCGATCACGTGTCCCGCCTCGAGGAGGTATGTCGCCTCGCCGTACCGGTGATCGGGAAAGTCGATGCCGTACGCCTCGACGTCCTCGGCGCTCAGCCAGCGGCCCCAGGACGTGTCCGGGAGCGCGAGGTGAATGGCCTCCCGAGCGCCCGGTCGCCGGAACCAGAACCTGGCCATCGTGCTGTCCGAGAACACGAGGTAGTCGCGCGGAACCCGGAGGTCGGTGGCGGCCAGCGCACCGTGAACGTCGTGAACGGCCGTCACGTCGGTCATGCCGTGATCGCTGAACACGAACAGATGCAGCTCGCGATCGGCGGCCGCACGCCGGATCTCGCCGATCCAGGTCTCGTAGGTCCGCAGCTTGGCGGCGACGCGCTCGTCTCCCACGCCCGCGCGATGCATCAGCGCGTCCAGCTCGGCACTGTAGAGGAGCAGAAACGACGAACGCCCCGCCGAGAGATCGGCGAGCAGCTCACCGTAGGCACGCTCCTCGGGGACCCGCCACGACCAGATGCGATGGTCCAGCCCCGACCTTGCCACGACGTCCAGAAACGTCTCGTGCGGCGGAACGCCCCCGGGCGCGAAGATGTCGTGCCGCTGGCAGAGGTCGAACTCCGACAGGACGTTCAGCGGCAGATCGTAGAGCTCGAAGTAGCCGCCGATCCTCCGGCTCAGGCGCCGTTTCAGGAACTGACGGAGCTTGCCCCGGCCCTTCGTGTGGTGCGCGAGGAGCATCAACGGTCGGTACGCGCGAAAGACGCCCTGGCCGAGATCGCGCCGGTACATCGAGAAGTGCCCGTGCTCGCGCGGCAGGCGTCCGGTCAGCAGTGACGGAATGGCGGACGAGGAGTAGCCGATCACGGTCCGGAGTCGATGGTGCGAGCCGGGCTCGCCGGCGAGGAAACCGTGCCGGGTCACCACGTCGGCGCCCAGGGCGTCGATGAACAGCACCACCGTGGCTCGTCCGGTCACGGTCAGATCCGCGGCAGCCAGTATCGCCAGAGCCGGACGACACCCTCGCGCACCGACTCGCCGGATGTCCAGTCGTCGTGAGGCAGGGGGTACCAGCGTTCGAGCGACCGGACGAGATCCGGATCGATGTAGACCGGCGGCGGACCGTCGACGCTGCGAAGGAAGAGGATGAAGGCCGTGAGATAGGTGATCTCCACCGGCGACAGACGGAACGCGACCCCCACGCCCCGCTTCCAGACGTGGAGCGTCGCGCCATCGGCGTAGTTCGCCAGCCAGCGCCACTCACGGACGCGCGACCGGAGGCTGCCCCAGCCACTGGATCGCCCGAGCGCGCTCGGCTCGGGGCGCCCGTCCGCGTCGAGGAGGCGGTGCGGCATCAGCGCCTCCAGGCACGCCTCGAGCAACCGCCGCGCCTCGGTCCAGACGCCGCCGTGGAGGGCGCGTCCCTCCTCCCCGAGGGGCTCGGCCGCGTAGCGCGCCTGGAGCTTCTCGACGCTGGGTTCGAAGCGAAACTCCGTCCAGAACTCGACCGCCTCGATCAGCGCGTTGCGCGAGCGATGCAGCTTCGGCGGCAACGCACGATCGCCGAGGAGCGCCGGGAGGCGATCGGCCCGCTTCCGATAGCCCGACACGTACGCGCCTTCCGGTACCAGGAGCGCGGTCGGGAGATCGCAGAAGAGCTTGGCCAGACGAAAGTAGTCGATCAGCTCGGGATGCTCGCCGGGAGGGTGCGCCAGGAGCTCGAGCACGCGGTTGCCCAGGAGACGGATCGACTCCTCCCACGTGAGGTCCTCGGCCGTGATCGGCGGGAAGCTCAGACGCACGTCCCGATCACCCCAGACGACCTTGGCCTGGTTGATCATCTCGAGCGTGCCGGGCTTCGGCGCCTGCGAGCGGAGCTCCTCCTCGGTGAAGAAAGCGATGTTGACCTCCGGCGGACCCGACCAGTCGCGATCGGCGCTCAGCAGGCGCACGCGCTCGCGGATCGTGTCCCGCAGCACGCGTTCCGCGTCGGGTACGCGCGTGTCGGCGACCACGCCCAGATCGAGATCGCTGAAGAAGCGCCATCCGTCGGAACCGCGTGTGGCCGCCCACTCACCGGTGACCGCGCTCCCGGTCAGAAACAGCGCGCGCGGCCAGTGCACCGAGCTGACCACGTCCCGGAGCAGCTCCAGCGTGGCATCGAGCTCGCGTTGCACGGCGCCCTCGGGCGTGTCGCCGTTCAGCACGGGGACGCCCTGCCCGGGCGGGGTGCCCTCCGGTGTCGACCGGACACGCGAGTGCGATGACGTGGGTTGGGAGTCGCGGCCGTTCATTCCGATCCGTGGACGTTCAGCGCCAAAAACGCCCGCGCCGAGCGCGGTTGATCACCGTACCGAGAATCTGCGAATCGTGCTGCTCGAGCAGGTCTCGTGTGCGCCGCGCGTCGGCCTTCGGGGTTCGCTCGGAGGCCAGAACGACCACGACGCCGTCACACGTGCCGGCGAGCTGCGCCGACTCCGGCGCGATCAGGACCGGTGCGGCGTCCAGGATCATGTAGTCGAAGCGATCCTCGAGGCCCGCCAGGATCGGTCCGACACGCTCGAACATCTTGGGGCCATTGTAGCTGCCGCTACCCCGGGACAAGTAGGTCAATCCGTTCCGATCGGTCGGGACCAGGACGTCGCCCAGGGACGCCTCGCTGGCCGCGAGCTGGATCAGACCGGCCTCGCGCCCGGGCAACACCCCCGGCCGCTCGCTGGCCCGGGACTGCGCGTCGATCAGCAGGACCTCGACGCCGGGGTCCCGGACGAGCAGCGTGGCCACGGCCAGGGCGATGGTGCTGGCGCCTGCCCCGGACTCGACGGCGGTGAAGAGCACGCTCTTGGGGTCGCTCGACCCCGTGGCCTGAATCACGGCGGCGATGCGGTTGACCTGCTCCCAGAAACGCTTGTCGAAGCGGTCGAGACGCGGGAGCGCGACGGGGTCGGCCTCGAGCCGGAGCGGCTCCCGCTTGCGAGGGACGGGGTCGCGCGAGGCGACCGGCTCGGCGGCCAAAGACGGGATCGGGATGTTGACCCGCTCGCGCTCGGGCTCCGCCGGCTCGTCGAGGTCCTCCACGTCCATCTCCGGTGCCGGCGCGGGCACGCGCCGGACCTCGTCCCGGCCCGGGCGGCGCTCGAGGGTGAGGTCGGGGTCGATCGGACGGGGCTCCTCGGCAGCGCGGTCCCGGGGCATGGCCTGCCCGTCCTCGCCTCCCGAGTCGGCGTCCGGAAGCTCTCGTCGAACGCCTCGCCGGCGTTCGGTCGCGCTCTTGCGGAGCGCGTCGTAGATCTTGCTCAACGCGACCTATCCCGCGCGCAAGACGAGGTCCGTCCGTCGCTCCACGCTGCCGCGTTCGAGCTCCTGAACGGCGGTTCGAACGATGTCCTCGCCGAGCACGCGCTTTTCCTCCACGTACCCAACCAACAGGGCCCGGTCGCATAGCACGTTGATGAGACGCGGCACGCCACCGGCGTAGTACCGCACCCACTCGAACGCCTCGTCGCTGAAGCGTACGACCGGCTCACCCTCGCTGGCGACCTGGATGCGATGCTCGATGTACGCACGCTCGTCCTCTGCCGACAGCGGGCGGATCGAGCAGATGCCGGGGATGCGTTGCCGGAGCTGTCGCAGCTCGTGCATCGCCAGGTTGTTCCGGAGCTCGGGCTGACCCGCGAGCACGATCGTCAGGAGCTTCCGGTCGTCGGTCTCGAGGTTCGAGAGCTGGCGGAGCTCCTCCAGCACGCCCGGAGAGAGGTTCTGGGCCTCGTCGATGATCAGAACGACGTCGCGATCGGCCATCGCGGCCTTCAGCAGGTGACGGTTGAGGTCCATCAGGAGCTCGGCCTTCGTCTTGTTGCGGGCGGGCAGGCCGAGGTCCTCGAGCGCCATCATCAGCAGCTGGCGAAACGAGAGGCTGCTCGACAGGATGAGCGCGGTCTCGATGTGGCTCCCGTACTGCTTCAGGAAGGTGCGCAAGCAGATGGTCTTCCCGACGCCGACCTCGCCGGTCAGGACCAGGAACCCCTTGCGTTCGGCGACACCGTACTGAAGGTAAGCGAGGGCGTCGTTGTGATCGCGACTCTCGAAAAGAAAGCGAGGGTCGGGCGTCACGTTGAACGGGTTGTCCGTCAGTCCGAAGAACTCATGGTACATCAACGCTTCCCAGTCCGGGCGACGGACGCGAGGACCGGCGCGCCAAAGATGTCCTCGGCCTCCCGCGTCGTCTTCACGGAGGGATCGAGGCCATCGATGATGAAGGCCAGCCCGAGCGCCACGACCAGCGCGAAGAGCGGCACCACGAGCGTTCGGATCAGATCGCCGGTGTGGACGCGGAGTGGGCTCGAAGCGGCCGCGAAGAGCGTGACGGCGCGGCTGGGAGCGGAGGCGTTCTGGATGTCGGCCGCCGCGGCGCCGGTGACGAGCTGCCGGTAGTTCTCGGACAACGCCTCGATCTCGAGATTGACCTGCGTGAGCTCGGATTCGCGTTCGGGAAAACGGCTCAGCTCGACCAGGATGTCGTCGAGCTCCCCGGTGAGCGTGGCCTCGCGCGCCCGAAGCGTGGACAGAGAGGCCTCCAGCGACCGCTCGTACCGGGCCGAGGCGTCGGCCAGCATCGTCTCCTGCGCGGTGAGCTGCTCGCGCAGCTCCGAGAGCTGTGGGTGGTCGGCGGTGTACCGGCTCGCCAGCTCGTTCTCCCGAGAGCGCAGCGCGATCAACGACTCGAGAATGCGTCGCACCTCGAGTCCCGTCCCCTCCTCGGCTCCCAGCACCGGGATGAACGCGACGTCGTCGCTGCCGGTCTCGCGGAAACGCCGCAGCGCCCGGAGACGGGACTCCTCCATCGCGCGTTCCTCGCGAGCGTGCACGAGCGTCGCCCGAATCGACCCGAGCAGCTTCCCCGTCTCGGCACGCTGCTCCCCGATGCTGGCCCAGCCGGCCTCCTCGAGAATGCCCTGGCGCTGCTCGGCGAGGTCGGCCAGGCGGTCACGCACGTGCGCGATCTCGCCGTCGAAGAACGCCGAGATGTTGGGCGTCTCGTGCACGTCGTTCCGGTAATCGATGTACGCGCGCGTGAGCGCGGTCACCCCCCGTTGCGCGAGATCGGGATCCCGGTTCTGGAACAGCACGAGCATGACGTTCGACCCTTCGACCGGTCGCGCCGAGACCTTGCCGAAGTTGATCGTCAGCGGCTCGCCGTGCGCGTCGAGCACGCCCTCGGCGGCCAGGAGCGAATCGGCGCGCAGGCGGACCGGGTCGCTGAAGACCGTCTGAACCTCCGAGGCGACTTCTTCCTCCCAGCTCATGACCCGGACACGGGCGTTGAGGCTGCTCTCGCGCTCGCCGCGCCGCAGGAGGACCTTGGATTCGCTTCGGTAGGTGACCGTGGCGGTGGCGTAGGTGTAGACGCTCCATCCCAGCACGGCCAGGAAGATCGGAAGCCAGATGAGCTTGCGCCGGGACAGCATCGCGATCGAGTCCTCGATGCCGGACGCCCGATCCGCGCTCCAGGTGGCTTCCCGACTATCGGATAAATCGACTGCCACTGATCACCTGCACCTTGTCGAGGTTGAAGGCCTCCCAGCCGTCCAAGTAGAAGGCGAAGGCCGGACGCATGCGGTTGAAGAACTGATCGACGAAGATACCGACGTCGGCGATGAACGTGCGCGGCACGTGTATGATGTCCAGGTGCTGTACCAGTGGATCGCCAAAGTCACCCTCGCCTCTCAGCACACGCTTGATGTTCACCTGATGCACGCTGGCCTGTAGATCGTTGACGCGCCGCAACAGCAGGACGTCGTCCGCGTTGGCGGTCGTCAGCAATCCCCCGGCGGCCGCGATGGCCCCGAGCACGGTCTGGCCGGCTTCGATCGAGTAGGCTCCGGGGACTCGAACTTCACCGGTGACGAACACTCGCGACGGCCCGAAGCTCTCGATGCTCACGGCGACCGCAGGACGTCGGAGGAACGACGCGAGTGACGTCTCGATGCTCTGTCGCAACTCCTCCACGGTGAGGCCGGACGCCGGTACGGTTCCGACCCACGGTATCGTGATCCGACCGTCCGTTTGCACCTCGGCGGCGGATCCCAGAGAACTATCGGTCAGTACGCGAATCGCGACACGATCTCCGGACTTCAGGCGGTACTCGCGCCGTGTGTCCGGAGTGACACGCTCACCCGATGTCGGCGTCACTTCCAGCAGTGCCGTCGTCGGGAGACCGGTCGGCTGTTTCGATCCGGCACAACCCAGCGACACGGACAATACCAATGCCGCGAGCGTGACCCGCACGAACAACTTACGACTCCTCATTCACGTCGATCCATTGACACGTCGAGAAGCCGGACGCCGGCCTAACAGCCCGCGATTGGCATGGATAGATAGTACCAATCGCATACAGTCCTGGTCAAATCGCCCGGGTCCGACTCTAGTACACACCTCGACTATTCCAAGTTCGGTCGTTGCAAAGAGTTCTTGAGTTCAGCCCCCAAGGCGACAGAGCACCGCATCGGTCAACAGAGGCACCAAAATCTCGTGGTGGCCGGTCAACGCCACCGAGTGGCCCCCTTCCAGCGTCGGGCGCGACAGGACGTTCTGTCGTGGACGGTAGTGCTGGATGAAATCGAGATTCGCGGTCGTGACGCGCCGCGCCGGCGTACCGAGGTTTCGAGCGACGTTCAACGCCTTCACGAAAACCTCGGGAAGAATGACGGCCGACCCCAGATTGAGCACGACGCCGTCGTCGACGTCGGTGAGCGCGGCCGCCAGGATGCGAAAGTCTCGGAGCGTGGCCTCCCCGATCGCCGCGCCGTCGCACGAGGGGTGTTGATGCACGATGTCGGTCCCGATCGCCACGTGAAGCGTCAGGGGAACGCCGGAGCGGTAGGCGGCGGCGATCAGGCTGTGCTCGACGTGCGGTGGGCTCATCTCGACCAGCGTGCGCCCGAGCGCCTCCCCGAAGCCCTCGCCACGGCGGCAAGCCTCGCGCGCGGTCTCGTTGAGCAGCTCGGCGGTCTCCCTGGCGACGCCGAAATCTCCCTCTACCAGACCCTTCTCGACGCGTTCGGACGTGCGTCCGATCAGCGCGATCTCGGTGTCGTGGATCGCCACCGAGCCATTGGCGGCCAGCGCCGTCACCACGCCCTCGGCCGCCAGCCTCGACAGGCACGGCGTGACGCCGGTCTTGACCACGTGACCGCCGAGCATGACGACCACGGCGCGCCTCGCCCGGCGGGCGGCGACCATGCGGTCGGCCAGGAGCCGGATCTCGCGTCCCGCGAGGATGTCCGGGAGCGCGGCCAGCGGATCGGAACCCTTTCCCAGCGCATCGGCCCGGACGAAATCGGCCACCGACACGATGCTCTCGCGCTCGGCCAGCGCTCGCGTGCGGATCCCGGAGAGATCGGCTTCCGGGTATCTACCCATTCTGGGCGACCCCTTCGGTCAGCTCGGTGAGCGAGAGCACGATCGAGCCGAAGAAGACCTTGATCTTGAACTGGACGGGCAGCTTGCGCGCGTCGTCGGTCAGGTACATGACCAGCTTGCCCTTCTTGTGGTCGTACAGCCCCGAGTCCAGCAGGATGAGCGGCTCGACGACCAGGCAGTCGAACTTCCCGGCGTCGGTGTCGACGCGCTCGCGCCCGAGCACGTGCAGCTCCATGTCCACGTTCTTCTTGTCGGCATGTACACGAAAAACCGCCTGTCGCCCCGGTGACAGATCCAGCGTTCGAATGTAGAAGAGCGCCGACAGCACGTCCTGCGCCTCGGGATCCAGCGGGATCGCGGCACCGTCGTGATAGGTCGCGACCCGGTTCACCTGATCCAGATCGATGACCTGATTCGCACGGAACTTCCCCTCCTGCAAGTTTTTTCGGAATCGCCAGGGCAGAAGGTAGTCGACGTCGAGGAAGCTCTCCATCCGATCCTCCACGCGGAAGATGGACGAGAAGAAGTCGCTCGAGCGCGCCGTGCCCACGAGCGGCAGGCACGGCCGCCCCTCCACGACGACCGGAGCCCCGACCTCCAGCCGACATTCGCCAGCCCGGATCGGACCGTACTTGACGCTGTAGGTGAGACGCTCGCCGGCGAAGAAGGCCGTGTTCTCACGCGGGATGAAGGCATCGAGGCGCGCGCTCCGCCGCTGGTCGGCGTCGATCACGCTGGGGACGTCACCGAAGTCGAGATCGACGTCGACGGGCTGCGCGGTGAGCGGGGTCGCACCGGTGGCCGCGAGAACGACGGTCGAGGCGAGCGCTCGGATGGCTGAGGTCCACGTCATCGGGGCCTCCCCCGGCTGGTGTTCACGGTCCGCTCGGGCGGTGTCACGACGCGGGCGCCGTCACCGACCGGTGTGGCCGAAACCGCCGGCTCCGCGCGGGGTGTCCGCCAGGGCCTCGCTCTCGACGAAACGAACCGCGCACACGCGCTGGATGACCAGCTGTGCGATCCGGGCCCCGACCTCCACGTGAAACGGATCGGAGCTCACGTTGAACAGGATCACCCCGATCTCGCCCCGGTAGTCCGAGTCAATCGTGCCCGGGGCGTTCAACAGCCCGATGCCGTGTCGTAGCGCGAGACCGCTCCGGGGCCGAACCTGGCCCTCGTAGCCCGGCGGGATCGCGACGGCCAGGCCGGTGGGCACCAGCGTGACCCTCCCCGGCTCGATCGTGCGCGCCTCCGATGCCGCGAGGTCGAAGCCAGCCGCTCCGTCGGTCATGGCCCGCGGTGGCGTGGCCGTCTTCGAGAGCGTTCGGAACGCGACCGTAATCGGCGTTGCCTCCATGAACCCCTTCCGGATGCGCTTGTTCCGCCGCATCGCGGCGGCCGGGGACGGGATCCACACGCGCCGGGCGCCCGCTCTCGCGGAACGCCCGGCCGTCCGTGCCGGATCGGTGGGACCGGGGCTACTCGGCGACCTCGGCCAGCGCGGCCTTGCGGCTGAGCCGGATCTTGCCCGAGTCGTCGACACCGATCACCTTCACCACGACCTCGTCCCCTTCCCGGACGATGTCCTCCACCGCGCCCACTCGGTGTGGCGCGAGCTCGGAGATGTGAACGAGTCCGTCGCGTCCGGGGAGGATCTCGACGAAGGCGCCGAAGTTGACCACGCGCTTGACGACACCCTTGTAGGCGCGGCCAATCTCCGGATCGGCGGTGATCGCCCGGATCACGTCGATCGCCCGCTCGGCCGAGGCCTTGTCCGACGACGCAACCTTGACCGTGCCGTCGTCGCTGATGTCGATCTGGCACCCGGTCTCCTCGGTGATCTTCTTGATCATGCGGCCACCGGGGCCGATGACCTCGCCGATCTTGTCCGGGGAGATCCGGATGAGCTCGATCCGGGGCGCGAACGGCGAGAGGTCGGCTCTCGGCGCCGCGATGGCCTGCTCCATGGCGTCGAGGATCGACAGTCGCGCCGTGCGCGCCTGCTCGAGCGCCTGCACGAGAACATCGCGCGAGAGTCCGCCGATCTTGTTGTCCATCTGCATCGCGGTGATCCCGCCGCGGGTCCCGGTGACCTTGAAGTCCATGTCTCCGAGGTGGTCCTCGACGCCCTGGATGTCGGTCAGGACCGCCGTGCGCGTCCCGTCGCTGACGAGGCCCATCGCGATGCCGGCCACCGGAGCCTCGATCGGCACGCCGGCGTCCATCAGTGCCAGGCTCCCGCCACAGACCGACGCCATCGACGACGAGCCGTTCGACTCGAGGATCTCGGACACGATGCGGATCGTGTACGGGAAGCGATCGTCCTGGGGGATGATCGGGGCCAGCGCCCGCTCGGCCAGCGCCCCGTGACCGATCTCCCGGCGACCCGGGCCGCGGTTCGGACGCACCTCGCCCACCGAGAACGACGGGAAGTTGTAGTGGAGCATGTAGCTCTTCCACGACTGCCCCTCGAGCGACTCGATGCGCTGCTCGTCCGACGCCGTCCCCAGCGTGGTCACGGCCAGCGCCTGGGTCTGGCCGCGCTGGAACACGGCCGAGCCATGCGTACGCGGCAGAACGCCCACCTCGATCTCGATCGGACGGATCTCCTCGTACGAGCGGCCGTCGACACGCTTCTTCTCGCCGAGCACGAGCTCGCGGACGAGCTCCTTCTCCAGCGTGCCCAGCACGGCCTTGACGTCGGTCTCGCCGTCCTCGAAGTCCGCGCCGACCGCCTCCAGCGTGGCAGTCTTGACCGCATCGATCGCGGCCGCGCGCGCCTCCTTGCCGTCGGTCCGGTTGGCCTCGGCCAGGCGATCCGACGCGAACTGGCGTACGGCGGACTCGATCCGGGAATCCACTTCACGCGGGGTGAAGTCGTGCTTGGGCTTGGCCGTCATCTCGGCCAGGCGCCGCTGCAGCGCGTTCAGCTCGCGGATGTAGCCCGCGGCGGCGTCGAACGCATCGACGATCTCGTTCTCGGATACCTGCTCGCAGCCACCCTCGACCATGACGATGCTGTCGTCGGTTCCGGCGACCACCAGGTCCATCGTGCTGTAGTCCTGGTCGGGCAGCGTGGGGTTCACCACGAACGCGCCGTCCTTCTTGCCCATGCGCACCGCGGACACGAACTCGGGAAACGGGATGTCCGAGATCGCCAGGCCCGCGCTGGCGCCGAGGAGGCAGAGCACGTCGGGATCGTTCTCCTGATCCACGGACAGCACCTGACAGATCACCTGCACGTCCCGGCGGTAGCCCTTGGGGAAGAAAGGACGCAGGGAACGGTCGATCAGGCGTGCGGTCAGGGTCTCCTTCTCGGAGGGTCGGCCCTCGCGCTTGAAGAACCCGCCGGGGATCTTGCCCGCGGCGTACGTCTTCTCACGGTAGTCCACGAACAACGGTAGGAAGTCGATATCCAGCTCGTGCTTCGAGGCCGTGACCGCGACCAGGACGACGGAGTCCCCGTAGCGACACAGGACGGCACCCCCGGCCTGCTTCGCGTAGCGTCCGGTCTCGATCGAGAGCGTACGTCCACCGAGTGAACATTCGACGGTCTGTGCTTGCATCAATTACTCCAGTTACTCCACGTCACGTTGAGAGAGAAGCTCGAGGAACCGCCCGTTTGCGGGCATGAGGTGGCACGCATGCGCGTGCATCGGTCCTCGGGCAGGGGGGTCATCGGCGCAAACCGAGCTTCTTGATGAGCGCGCGGTAGCGTTCGACCTCGGTGTCCTTCAGATACTGCAGGAGTCGACGGCGCTGCCCGACCATCCGCAAGAGTCCGCGCCGACTGTGGTGGTCGGTCTTGTGGACGCGAAAGTGTTCGGTCAGCTGGTTGATCTTCTCGGTCAGGAGCGCGACCTGGACCTCGGGAGACCCGGAGTCGTTCTCGTGAAGTCGATGTTCGTCGATTATCGTGCGCTTCTGTTCCTTGTGCAGTGCCACGTGAGCACCCTCCTCGCGCACGGCGCCGCAGGCGCCGTGCATCATCGGCCGACGCGCCCCGAGGCGGCCGACCCCGGTCAGGACCCGAGAACCCCTCGCGCCGCCCTGACCTGAAGCGCGGGGAACAGACGCCGCCCGGCGCCTGCGTGTACGAACCGTTCATCCCATGAGTGACGCGGTGGCCCGGGGCCACGACCGCGTCACGCGGTCTTGATCTCCATCTCGGACAGGACGTCCCTGGCGTTGGCCACGTCCTCGGCGATCGCCATCCGGAGCGACGCCTCGCTCTTGAACCGGCGCTCGGGGCGCAGACGCTCGATGAAGTCGAGCTGCAAGGCCTCGCCCAGGACGTCGCCATCATAGTCGAGGATGTGCGCCTCCACGGAAAGGTCCTTTCCGTCGAATGTGGGCCGAGTACCCACGTTGGCTACCGCCATCATCGGCTTGGTGCCCTTGGAGGCGATGCAGGCATACACCCCCTTCGCGGGCAGGACCCGGCTCGGCGCCAGGCGGAGGTTGGCGGTCGGAAACCCGAGCTGACGTCCCCGACCCTGTCCTTTCACGATCACACCCCGCACGAAGTACGGCTGGCCGAGAAACCGAGCCGCCTCGACGACCCGGCCGTCCTGGAGCGAGCGGCGGATCCGAGTGGACGAGATCCGAACCCCCTCGATCTTGGCGTGCTCGATCTCGTCGACCTCGAAGTCGTACTCGAGTCCGATCGTCCGCAGCACGTTGACGGTGCCCTTGCGGTCGCGCCCCATCGCGAATCCCTCGCCCACCACCAGATGGCGCACCTCGAAGCTCGGGAGCACGACGCGTCCCATGAACTCCGCCGCGCTCTGGGTGGCGACCTGCTCGTCGAAGCGAAGAACCACGACGTAGTCGGCCCCCAGCTTGAGGAGCAGCTCGCGCTTCTCGTCGGTGGAGGAGAGCAGCGGGACGTGCGCCTTCTTCTTGAGGACGACGTCGGGGTGCGGATCGAAGGTCAGCACGACGCTCGCGCCGCGATTCGCCTCGGCCAGCGACACCGCCCGGCGCACGACCGCCTGGTGACCCAGATGGACGCCGTCGAACACCCCGATCGCGAGATACGCGTTACGGATGGGATCGAGTCCTGCCATGTGTACATCTACCCCACGAGTTCCGTACCCGACGCGACCCGAGACGACCGAAGATCACCGGCGCCGGGAGCTCGCGAGCGAGCCCCCGGTGCGTCGGCGCCGTCAGATCACCCGGACCAGCTCGATCCGTTGCCCGGGACTCTCGACGTTCCGCTCGTCGACGGATCGTCCCACGGCCACGAGATCGCCTGCCGGATCCAATAACTGCACCAACTGCTCCCCCTCGGGAACAGCATTGAAGTCCAACATGTCGGCCGGGGACGGATAGCCGCCGCACCGGACCTTCCGGACGCCGCTGGGCGTGAGACGCAGAGCCACGAACGACTCCAGTGCCTCGGACAGCGAGAGCCCGTGTCGCGCGAGCGCCTCGCGTGGCGACAGCTGCACCAGGGACTCCAGCGTCGCCGCGTGCTCGATCGTGCACGATCCGATGCGCGTGCGGCGGAGCCCCGAGAGATGCGCTCCGACCCCGAGGCGCGCGCCGAACTCCAGCGCGAGCGTGCGGACGTACGTGCCCTTCGAGCAGCTCGTGCGGAACCGCACGTCCGGGGGCTCATGAGACAGTACCTCGAACGCGTCCACGCGGATCCGTCGAGACGCGCGTTCGACCTCGATTCCTCGCCGGCTCAGCTTGTAGAGCGGCGTCCCCTTGTGCTTGACGGCCGACGTCATCGGCGGCACCTGATCCTGCTCGCCCACCAGCGACTCCGCCACGCGGCGGACGTCGGCCTCGGTCACGTGGGCCACGCTCTCGGTGCGGGTGACGTCGCCGTGCGGATCTCCCGAGGACGTCTCGACGCCCAGCCGGAGAACCCCCTCGTACTCCTTGTCGAGCGCGGACAGCATCGGAAACAGCTTCGTGGCCCGCCCCACGAGCATCAGGAGCAGACCGGTCGCGAACGGATCGAGCGTGCCCGCGTGGCCGATCCGCTTGATGCCGAGGAACCGACGCAGCTGCAGCACGACGTCGTGAGACGTGCACTCCTCGTGCTTGTCGATCAAGAGTACGCGGTGCGCCATGGCCCCCAGGGCGGCCGATGCGCCGGAGCCGGGCTCGGTCCGGCGCCGGGTGGCCGACGATCCCGTCATCGCGCACGCTCCTGCCCGGCGTCCACCGCCGACGCGTCGTCGTCCGGGGCCTCCGACCCGTCCCCGGCGTCGTCTCGACGGGCCTCGCCGAGCAGCGCCTCGATGCGGGACTGGGCCGCGAGCCGGTCGTCGTGGACGACGCGCAGCTCGGGGACGTGGCGCATCCGCATCACGCGTCCGAGCTCGGTGCGCAGGAACCCTGCCGCGTTCCGCACGATGTCCACCCGCTCGCCGTCGGGGATGTCGCCCTCGCCGATCACGGTCACCCAGACCGTGGCCACGCGCATGTCCACGTTCAGCTCGACCTCGGAGATCGAGATCATCCCGACGCGCGGATCGCGGACCCGTCGCTGCACCAGCTCGTTCAGGCGGCGGCGCATCTGATCGGCCACGCGCTTGCGATGCTGGTCGTGTCGAGACTGATGAGCGCTCAATCGAAGCTCCCGCCTCCGGGCGTCACTCGAACGACCACGGAACGACGTCCTGTCGATAATCGACGATTTGTCCCTCTCGGGAGCCCTCGGCCACGCGACGTATCGCGCGGAGCGTCTCCTCGAGAACGCCGGGATCGCCCCCGACGATCGCGACCCCCATGGTCGCTCGCTGCCAGCGATCGTGATCGTCGATCTCGCTCACGGCCGCCGCGTAGCGGCTGCAGATGCGGCCCTTGATCGAGTTGACCACCGACCGCTTGGCCTTCAGAGACCCCGAATGCGGGATGAAGACCGTGAACTCGGCCACGCCGACGAACATCTACGAAATCTTGCGGAAGACCTCTTCCGTCTCGAAGAACTGTATGACGTCCCCTACTTGCAGCTTGTCGAAGCCGTCGAGGCTGATGCCGCACTCCAGACCCGATTCCACCTCCTTTACCTCGTCCTTGAAGCGCCGAAGGGAGCGAATGCGTCCGGTGTACACGACCTCGCCCTCCCGGAGCACGCGTGCCCGCGAGGTCGCGGTGGCTCGCCCGCTGGCCAGGTACGACCCGGCCACGGTGCCCTTCTTCGGGATCCGGAACAGCTGCCGGACCTCGGCCTCCGCGCGCACGTGCTCGATCTCCTCGGGCTTCAACAGGCCTTCCATGGCGAGCTTGAGGTCGTTCACAGCCTCGTAGATCACCTCGTAGATGCGGATCTCGACCTTCTCGCGCTCGGCCGCCTCGGTGGCCCGGGGCTCGCGCTTGACGTGGAAGCCGAAGATGATGGCGCTGGACGCCGCGGCCAGAAGCACGTCCGACTCGTTGATCGTGCCCACGCCGCGGTGCACGATGCGCACCTGGACTTCCTCCATCGAGAGCTTCTCGAACGAGTCGCACAGCACCTCGACCGAGCCCTGGGTATCGGCCTTGACGATGATGTTGAGCTCCTGCATCTCGCCGGACTCGATGTGCTGGCGCAGGTTGCCGATGCCGACCACGCGACGCATGCGCTGCTCGCGCGTGATCTGCTGGCGCTTGGTCACGATCTCGCGCGCCTGATGGTCGTCCTTGAGCACCTGGAAGCTGTCCCCGGCCTGCGGGATTCCCGACCAGCCGAGGATCTCGACCGGCGTGGCCGGACCGGCCTCGGAGATGCGCCGTCCGTGGTCGTCCTGGAGCGCTCGCACCTTGCCGCCCACGGCCCCACACACGAACGCGTCGCCGACGTGGAGCGTGCCGTCCCCGACGAGCACCGTGACCACCGCGCCACGTCCCCGGTCCACGTGCGCCTCGACGACCACGCCGCGGGCGCGCTTCGACGGGCTCGCCACGAGCTCCTTCATCTCGGCGACCAGGAGGAGCATGTCGAGCAGAGCGTCGATGCCCTCGCCCGTCTTGGCCGAGATGTCGGCGAAGACCGTGTCGCCGCCCCAATCCTCGGGCACCACGTTGTGCTGGGCGAGGTCCTGACGCACACGCTCGGGCTTGGCGTCGGGAAGATCGATCTTGTTCACGGCCACGACGATCGGGACGCCGGCGGCTCGGGCGTGATTGATCGCCTCGAGCGTCTGCGGCATGACGCTGTCGTTGGCGGCCACCACCAGCACGACGATGTCGGTGACCTCGGCGCCGCGGGCCCGCATGGCCGTGAACGCCTCGTGACCGGGGGTATCCAGGAAGACCAAACGTCCCTTCGAGGCCTGGACCGCGTAGGCGCCGATGTGCTGCGTGATCCCGCCGGACTCGCCGGCAACGACCTTCGTCTCTCGGATGTAGTCCAGAAGCGACGTCTTGCCGTGGTCGACGTGTCCCATGACCGTGACCACCGGCGAGCGCGTCACGAGCTCGGCGTCCTCTTCCTCGGCCACGATGTCCTCGATGACCTCGGCGCCGTACGCCTGTCCGAACTCGATCTCGACGTCCATCTCGCCCGCAATGAGCTCGATCACGTCCTTCTCGAGACGCTTGTTGATGTTGGCCATGATCCCGAGCATCAGGCACTGCTTGATCAGGTCGTTGGCGTCGACGTCGAGCGCGTTGGCCAGCTCGCCGAGCGTCATGAACTCGGTCACCTTGATCGGCGCGTCACTCTCGACGACGGTGGCGCGCTCCTTGCGGGTGCGCTTGCCCTTGCGCTTCTGGCCGCCCATCGTCGCCAGCGTCTCGCGCACGTTGCGCTCGACGGCGGCCTGATCGACGCCCCGACGACGCCGATTGCGCCGGCGCTTCTTCGCGTCCTTCTTGAGCGGATCCGCCGCGGGCGTGGCCGGCTTCGGCGGCTCGACTTTCTTGCGCGCGATCTCCGCCTGCACCTTCTGCTTGCGCTCGGTGTCCTTTCGAACCGCCTCGCGCTGCTTGGACAGATTCTCGCGAATCCGGAGCATCGTGGGCTCGTCCACGGTGCTCATGTGGCTTTTGACGTCGATCTTCATCTCATGTAGAAGCTTGACCAGCGCCTCGCTAGACAGGCGAAGCTCTCGGGCCAGCTCGTAGACACGGACTTTCTTCACGGTCACCCCCATCTCAGCTGGCTCCCCGCTCGGGCGCCTCACTCACTTCGGCTCCCGCGATGGTCGACTCCTCGGTCGACTCGTCGCCCGTCACCTCGGGGATCGCGACGGGATCCGCCTCGGAGGCGGTGGTGGTATCGTCATCGGTGGACCCGCCGGCGTCGCCGTCGGCGGCGTCGACCGGCTCGTCGTGCGTGATCGACGGGGCGGTCTCGGACTCGCCGCTCGCGAGCTCGGGCGTGCCCGGCTCGCCATCATCGTCGGCCTCGGCGCCGTCGACCTCGGCGCCTCGCTCGGCGCGGACGGCCGCGAGACGCGACTCGTACAGCTCACCGACGGCGTCCAGCACCTTCTGCGCCGTCTTGGGCCCGATGCCCTCGATGGCCTGGAGGCCGTCGGTGTCGGCCCTCAACACGTCGCGAGCGGTCTCGAGTCCCGCCTGAATCAACCACTCCGTCACCCGGGGTCCGATCTCCTCGGTGAGATCCTCGATGTCGAAGTCGGCGACATCCTCGTCGTCGCGTTCCTCGACCACCTGTTGATCGCTGACGAGCTCGATGTTCCATCCGGTCAGTCGCATGGCGAGGCGGACGTTCTGGCCGCCCTTGCCGATGGCCAGCGAGAGCTGGTCCTCGGCCACCACGACCGTGACCGCCCCCTGCTCCTCGTCGATGTCGACGCGCTGGACCTTGGCCGGGCTCAGCGCCCGGGTCACGAAGAGCGCCGGATCCGACGACCACGGCACGATGTCGATGCGCTCGCCGCCGAGCTCGCGGACGATGTTCTGAACGCGTGAGCCCTTGACCCCCACGCAGGCGCCGACCGCATCGACGCGATCGTCGTGCGAGTACACGCCCACCTTGGAGCGGCTACCCGCCTCGCGCGCGATGGAGCGGATCTCGACGATGCGCTCGGAGATCTCGGGAACCTCGTTCTCGAACAGACGGCGCAGAAAGTCGGGATGGCTCCGCGACAGGACGACCTGCGGGCCCTTCGAGAGGCGATCCACCTCCATCAACAGCGCCGTGATGTGATCGCCCTGCCGGAAGCGATCGCGATGCAGAGCCTCGCGCTCGGGGAGAATCGCCTCGATGGACTCGACCTGCACGAGCACGTTGCGCCGATCCACCTGCTGGACGATGCCGGTGATGAGCTCACCCTCGCGGCCGTGGAACTCGGCGTACACGCGATCGCGCTCGGCCTCGCGCACGCGCTGAACGAGGACGTGCTTGGTCGCCGACGCCGCGCTGCGGCCGAGCTCGGTGACGTCGAGCTCCTCGACGAGCTGATCGCCGATGCCGAGCGCCGCGTCGATCTCGCGCGCGTCCTCGAGCTGGATCTCCTGCGCCTCGTCCGAGACGTGACCGACGACGGTTCGAATGCGCTTTCCCTCGATCAGACCCCGGTCCCGGTCGAAGTTCATCTCGATGTTGGACGACGGGCCGTACCGACGCCGCGCGGCCTGGAGCATGCCGGCCATCAGCGTCTCGATCAGGACCTCGCGATCGACGTTCTTCTCGCGTGCTATCTGATTAAGAGCTTCCAGAAGCTCGTAGTTCATCGACTCAGCCTTTTCGCTTCCACGGATCGATGGCGACCCGTGCGCTCTTCACCTCGGTCAACGGCAGCCGAACGGTTTCTCCGCCGTCCACGCTGACGACGATGTGGTCTCCCTGTCGCCCGACGAGCGACCCGGTATACTGCCGGCGCGAGCCGAATGTGTCGGCCATCCGGACGACCACCTGCTCGCCGGTGAACCAGTCGTAGTGCTCCGGCTTTCGGAGCGGCCTGTCCAGCCCCGGTGACGAGACCTCCAGCACGTACGAGAACGGAACGACGTCCTCGGCGTCGAGGATGTCTTCGATCTGCCGACTGATCCGCGCGCAGTCCGCCACGGTGACACCGACCGGACGTTTCCGTCCGTCCTCGTCCACCTCGACGCGATCGACGCGCACGCACACCACGCGCCGCTTGCCGCGCGCAATCATCTGGACGTCCACCAGCTCGACGTGTTCGCGTTCGAGCCGCGGCTCGAGCAGCGCCAACACGCGGCCGGCCAGATCCATCGAGACCATGCCCTTTCCGCGAGCTCTGCCGGCGCCGGCGAGCACACCCGCCGGGCACGACGAAAACGCCACCCTCGGGTCTCGATGACCCGCGAGCGGCCGGAATGCGAGCCCGCTGACGTGAAGCGCCTCGAATGGATGGTGCGAGGTGTCCCCGAGAGGACGCCGCCGGAGGTGCTGAGCTTCATCGATCGCTGACCTGGGATCGCCCGAACGCGAGCGCCGTACAGACGTGCCGCTCGGCGCCCGACGGAACCTACACCAAGCCCGCGAGGTCGTCAATAGGTCACGTTGTAACAGATTGCCAGATAGCCAGTTACGTTCTATTCCCCATTCCCGCGACCGCGCGGGGACGCGGCCGTGGGTCGGACGCCCGGGACGCTCTGGCGTCCTCGGCGCCCGGGCCGCCGGGCCTGCGGCGGAGCGGTACCCGAACCGTGGATCGGGCGATCTCCGCGTCACGCGCCGGCGGCGCTAGAAGCGGAACGATGCGGACAGGGTCAGCCCGAGGCTCCGGCGCGTATTCGAGATCTTCTTGTTGTCGCGGTTCTCGGTGTACTGGAGCCGCGCATTGCCCTGGACGGTGGACGTGAAGTTGTACCCGGCGTCCAGCGACACGCGCAGATCCCGGTTGGACTGGGTCAGGCCCGCGTCCTCCAGGAACGCGTTGCTCTCGTTCAGCGACAGACGCTTCTGGCTGGCGATCGAGATCGATCCGGCCACGTCGATCTGCGTGGAGATCCACCGCGTGGCCCCGAACGGCATCTTCACCCGCCGCCGGTAGTTGATCGTGTGCTGCACGTCCAGCGAGAAGCTGGAGCGCTCGTCGCGCTGAATCGACTTCGAGGTGGCGTTGTTCGTGGTCTCGCCGACGTTGCGGTCCATCTTGAGGGTCACCCGCATGCCGCTCTTCAGCGTGGCGTCGAACTGGGCCAGCGGGGTCCAGTCCGTGGTGACGCGCACGGATCGATCCGGCGTCGTCTGATCTCCGGTCACGTCCTCCGATCGCGAGTACCGCGTGGAGAGCCCTACGCGCCGGAAGCGCGACTCGAGAAACGGGATGCCTTCCTGCAGCCCGTTCAGCGTGAACTGCAGATCCGGCCAGCGCGTCCGATCGCTGATCGAGAGCGTCGGCGACGATATCGATCCGTCGATTCCCTTCTGGATCGTGGTGGTCTCCGACGAGTCGTCGGTGTAGGTCACCTTCACGTCCAGCGATGCACCCAGCCGCTTGCCGGCCACCCGGATCCGGGAGAGCTTCACGCCACTGGAGAGATTCAGGTTCTGCGTGTCGCCGAACCGCGACTGATTGGTGTTCAGGGTCCGGATGTCGGAGTCGAGCTCGCTGGTGAGGCCGAGCTGGTAGCTGAAGGACGGCATCCGGTCCACGAGCGAGTGCCGGTTCGAGTTGCCGTCGGTGTACTGCACGTTCACGTCGAGCAGCGAGACGTTCATGCCGAAGCCCCCGTCTCGCCTCCCCGATGCACCCGGCGTCGCCTGGCCGTCGTCGTCACGTCCCGCGCGGGAGCGCCCGCGAGGTCCGCCGCCGACCCGACGGCCTCGCGGCTCGTCCGAGCCCGCCTCTTCCTCACCGTCGGAGTCGACGTCCGCCGGCTTGGGATCGTTGCGCGTGATTTCCCTGAGCCACCGGCCGAAGGCCGAGAGCGGGATCGAAGCGCCGGTGCGAATGGTCGTCGAGTTCTCGACGGATTGCGGCGTCCGCGTGGAGAATCCCTGATCCGACCGGGAGATCTGGGTGCGGCTGGAGAACCGGCTGCTCCAGTTGATGTTCGGGCGAAACGGGGCCACGACGCGATTGAACGCCGACGTGAACGCCGCCCCGAGAGGCGATCCGAGTGCACCCTCGCGAATCGGTACGAACGTGTGGTTGAGGCTCAGCGACTCGGTGCGCTGGGTCTCCAGACCGAGGTCCAGGCCGGCGACCTTCCCCCCCTCCTGCCGGAGGTCCCGGCTCGACGAGAACTGATAGTTGACCGCCGGCTTCGTGAGGAGCTGATACGACGTGCGCCAGTCGGCGGTGTGCGTCTTGTTCACGTTCTCGTTCGTCAGGGTGAGGGGCTCGTCCACCGACGACCCCGATCGAGACCAGCGCTTCTGCTCGGACCGGGAAATCGAGGTCGAGGCCGAGAAGTTCTTGGGCAGATAGTCGAGCTGCATCCCGAGCGGCAGCGGGATGAACCGGTGCCGGGGCGTCGTGAAGTTGTAGTTGATGCCGGCGTTCCACGTCCGGGTGGTATCCGCCCGGTCGGGCTGCTGGTTGCGACGGACGTCCTGCGAGTAGCTCCCGCTGAAGCCGTCCAGTGTGTATCGCAGGAACGGGTTCCGTGACGGGGAGCGGCTGTAGCTCACCGAGAAGCGCCGCGTGGAGTTCCGGGTCACGTTCAGGTCGGCGTTCTCCCCGTCGAAGATCAGGTCCGTCCCCGGCCGGAACTTCGGCTCGTTCGTGTTGCGCGAGAACCGGTACGAGACCGGCAGCTGCAGGCCGAGCCGCGGCACGAAGCGGTCCACGTTCACCGAGCTGTCGAACGACAGCGAACGCGTCTTGACGCCGCCGGCGCGCACCTCCCCCACACGCAGGAAGTCGGCCTCCTGCCCCGAGTACGAGAAGTTGACCGACCCCAGATCCGAGAGCTTCGTGTCCACGCGGAACTCGCTCGCGGTGGCCGCATTGCGCTGGACGTCATCGAGACGCAGCTCGTTGACCCAGACCCCGGCGCTGCGCACGAACTCCCCCGACACGTTCTTCGCGCCGAGACTGATCTGACGCACGTCGGCGAAGGACGGACTCCCCCGGACGACGAGCCACGATCCGTCCTCCTGGATCTCCTTGATGTAGCGTTGATCGCCGGACATCTTCTGCTTGAGCGCACTGAAGCTCGCGATCGGGATCTCCACCATCGTCCACCCGCCGCCTCGATCGTCGGGTCGGAGCTTCTTGCGGTACTCGTAGTAGTTGAGGCCGTCGGTGGTGCCGAACTGGATGAAGAACTCGAGCTCCAGGTCGCCCACCGAAGGGCGGCCCACCTGCGTGAAGAACTCGATGGTGTCGTAGCGCGTGTAGTCCTGCTTCTGAGCGAACCTCCGATACGCGGTGCCCGAGTACCCGTCGGGGAAGTTCAGCAGGTCGAGAGACACGTACCCCTCGAACTCCTCGCCCTGACGGTCCCGAGACTGGCGAAGGTCGAACGCCGGCTCGTAGATGTCGCCGTTGTCCTTGTTGTTGACCACCGACACCGCGAACTTCTGACCCAGCGCCAGCTCGCCCGGATCGGCGGGCTCTCCGGCGGGATTCAGTATGGGCGCCTCGGGGGCTCCGGTCTGCCAGCGGTTTCCGATGAACTCCACGGTGGCGATCTGGATCGGGGCCGCGGCGCCGATCCCCTCGAACCAGACCCGGACGTGCTTGACCTGCGTGTAGTCCGGGAATCCCTCGCGAGAGAACTCGAAGTCGGCTCCCAGCGGGATTCGAATGCGGCGCCAGCCGTTGTCCGGGTCGATGTCGAACTCGTCGCCGAAGTCGCGCTGGATGTCCGTGATCACGATGTTCGTGTCGACCGAGGCCAGCTCGAAGCGATACGTGAAGTAGTCGTCGGTGACGTCGAGACCGAGATCGCCGTTCAGGTCCTCGGTATCCAGGAGGTTGTTCTGCTCGGTTCCGTTGATGAACTCGAAGGCCTCCAGGTTCGCTTCCGGGTCGTCCTCCTCGTCGGGTCGCGAGCCCTCGATGCCCCAGTCGTCGAAGTTCGGATCCGTCTCCTCGGTCCCGTCGAACTCGTTGTCGAGGCCCGTATCCTCGTTGCACGTCACGTCCAGGTCGAGGCACTCGTCGAGCCGGCCGTCGCGGGTCACGACGTCCTCGGTGTCGAGAAAGCCGAAGCCCTTCCCGGGTGCGGTGGGGATGAAGTTGTCGCCATCGGGGCCGGTCCGCCACCACACCGCGTCCTCGGAGACCTGGCCGATGTCGAGGTACATCACGCCTTCCTCGAACACCGCCGGGTTGTTGAAGTCGTTGATCCAGACGTCGAGGAACTGCGCGGTCGAGAGATCCTCGCCCCGGTTCGAGATGGACTGCGTGAGACCGAACCAGTTCTCCTGCGGGCGGACGACGGTGCCGTCGTCGAGAGTCTCGTTGGGGAGGAGCCACCACTCCAGGACGCGGACCGCGTCGTCGCGCTCCTCGCTCGAGAGCTCCGGGTTCAGGTCGCCGCGCAGCGTGGCACGCCGCGGAACGTACCAGGCCATGCGTCCGCGCCGCCGGGCCGCCTCCACGTTGGTCAGGCCGTCGCGATCCAGAAACAACGTGGGCACGCTCGGAAACTTCCAGGCGGTCCGCGTCAGGTTCAGCTCGCGCGCCTCGCGGGCGTCGTCGAACGTGTCGATGTAGCCGAAGTCCTTCGTGTTCGGATTGGGCAGACTCAGCCCGACGGCGCCCGACATCGTGATCTGCGAGCGCGACGCCGGGGTGTAGAGCGGCAGCCGGCCCAGGAGATCGGTCAGGAACACCGACTCGGTCTTGTAGTCGCCGGCCAGCTCCCCGATGATCGTGCGCGTCGGCTCCTCACCCAGCTTCACCCGGCGGTCGGGATTGCCCTTGCTCTCGTACAGCCACGTCGACGAAAGGCCGTAGTCGCCTCCCTCCGGCCGCAACGACGCCGAGAAGCCGGCCAGCGTGGTTGACGTCGCGCCGAACGTCGGCGCGAAGGCGAAGGTCACGTTCACCGGCTCGTCGGGCCGGACGTTGGCCGACTCTCGAATGGTCACGGTGCCGAACTCGTAGTCGATGTCGTAGTCGCTCCCCCGGTTGAGCGTCCGACTCCCGGCGGTGACGACCTCGGAGTTCTCGAGGATGTTGAACGCGTTGAGCTCGATGACGTTGATCGGGCTCTGGAACTCCCCGCGCATCTTGTACCGGGTCACGTGCGTGTCCGAGCTGAGCCGGAAGACGGTGGCCTTGTTGTCGTAGATCTCGGGCTCGGGGTAGTTGCCGAGCAGCGGGTCCAGCTGGCCCGTGGACTCGTCGACGGTGCCGGTGAGCGTGGCGTCGGGCCACGCATCGATCGTCACGTCCGGGACCCCCAGGATGTTCCTCCGATACCTGATGTCGAACTCGTCCGGAGCGAACGGACGCAGCTGGGGGAAGTGCAACAGACCGGTGGACTCGTTCAGGAGGTCGACGTCCACCTCGTTGTCGTGGCCGGGAAGGGGCTGGACCCCCTCCAGGCGCTGCACGTCGAGACCCAGCATCTGAAGGTAGGGTGTACCCTCGAAGTTCGGCGTCGCCGCCACGCCGGTCTGCTGATCCCATACGATGTCGAGGTCCAGGTCGGAGATGTTCCGTCCGCGGATGTTGTAGATGTTCTTGCACTCGAGCACCTGCGTGGGACCCCACGGTCCGTTCTGCAGGTTCTCGACCCGCAGGATGTCGATCGGGGTCCCGATCATCTTGTAGGTGGGAATCCCACACGGCGCATCCGCCAGATTCGCACTTCCGATCTGCTCGTTGCCCACGCCGTCCCCATCGATGTCACCGTTCTCTTCCAGCGTCTTGAACGACGCGCAGAGCAGCTCGATGTCGCCAAGCGGCTGGGTCAGCTCGATCACGAGTCCCCGGAAACGGAAGGTCCCGAGATCGGGGTGCACGACGAACTCGCGATCGCGAACAAGCTCGGAGACCTTGTACACCTTGTAGTCCGACAGGTCGTCGAACGTGTCGTCGCACCGGGCCGGGGCACCGTCGCATGCGCACGGCGGCAATCCCGTCGGCGTGACGTATGCGTCGATGGTGGCCTGTTCGGTGTCGGTCAGTCCCGACTGGTCGTCGCGGTACAGCCGGATGCTGCTGGGGTCGATGTTCACCGGGAACAGGAACTCGCCGGTGTACGTCTCCTGCATGCCCTGGCCGTTCACGTACGTGACCGACCCGTTGACCAGGCGGTTCGGATCGTCGAGGAAGTAGTAGCGGCGGCGGATGTAGTTCCCCGAGTCGATGTCGTCGATGCGCGTCGAGGACGACGTCGTGCTGGGGACGCTGCGCGTGGACGTCTCGCTCTCCTGCTTCGAGGCGATGGCCGAGACCTTCACCGGCCCCAGGCGTGCCTCGGAGCTGATCCCGAAGAGCCCCTCGTGACGCCCCCCGTACGAGACGTAACGAGTACCCGGCAGCGACAGGCTGGTGTTCCCCAGATTCACCCGCTGAATGATCTCGTCCTCGTAGCCCTCGTAGCGGATCTTGATGCGGTTCTCGAGGCTCGTCTCCGCCTCGGAGTTCTGGTCGATGTCGATGAATACCTTGTCACCGATCGATCCCTGGAGCTTCAGGAACAGGTTCTGGCGCATGTCCAGGTCGGGGAACTTGGACTCGCTGGAGAGCGCGGTCGTCCGGTTGTACGGGCGCCACTCGCTGGTGCCCGAGATGGAGATGGTCTCGCTGCCCGAGACCGAGAGCGTGGACTGCTCGTCTCCGAAGATCGAGTGCAGGGCGCCCGGCATCGCCGGCAGCTTGATGTCGAAGATGCCGCCGGCCTGCGCCCCCTCCTCCCCGCGGCCGAGCATGCGCTTGCCGAGCCCATCCCACTGCGACTTGAATCCGGCGCGAAGCTGGAGCGCGGTGAAGTGCTCGGGCGACAGCACGCGCGCCTGCCCGAACGACTCCTCGCGGAGCCGCTGGACCCGCCGGATCTCACCGGTGGCCGTGTCCACCTCCAGCACGAACCGCTTGTGCGTGCTGGACCCGGCCAGGCTCCAGCGGGGGGGCACGAAGTACGAGTACTGAAGCGTGTCGGAGACGGTGACCGCGGTGAAGCCGGCCGCGTAGTAGATCGAGTCCTGAAGGGCGGAGTTTGCGTACGCGTAGAGCACCGCGGCGTCGAGTCCCTCGCGGTCCCACCACTGCCAGAGGCCCATGCCCTGGCCCCGCGGCCCGGCGACCGGGGTCTCGGGACCGGGACCGGCGCCGTCGACTCCGTCCGTTTCCGGGGGAACGAGCGGCTCGCCGGCCTCCGTGCGGTCGTCGGGCCCCGGCGCGTCGCCGGATGGGGCGGCGGGGGGGGGCTCGGTGGGCTCGGCCCGCTCGAGCGTGGCGCCGTCCGCGTCGACGGCTGGATCGGATGAGAGCGCCTCCGCCGGCCCGTCGCCCGAGGGCGCCGGAGCGGCGGTCTCGTCATCGGCCCCCGAGCCCTCCACCGGGGCGTCCCGGCGGACCTCCCCCGCGCCGTTCGAATCGGGGACCGCCACGCCCGCGGCGATCGGGTCCAGGGAGTCGGCGGGCGCTGCCGCCGTATCGGCGTCGGCCCGTGAGCTCTCGTGGGGAGTGGTTCCGATCCCCGGTGGCGCGGGAGCCGCGACGTCGTCGGCGACCTCGTCGGCGGCGTGGGGCGCGGGCGGACTCGGTCCCCCCGCCACGAGAGCGGCCAGGGCGACGATGGCAACGCGCGTGAGCATCCGGGGCCGGAGGGCACGTTGGAAGGTCGGCGTCATCCTCACTCGACGGGGGTTGATGTGGTCGTGCCGACGGCGACGGCATCGATGTCGGCGGCGGCCTCGATGTCAGCGGCTGCACCGACCGCCGGGCCACCTGCGACGAGGGTGGCGGGCTGCTGTTCACCGACATCCTGCTCGTGTATAAACACACGACTCGTCGGATTGCTGCACCAAAATCGCGGGCTCACGCCGCCCATGGGAACTCCCCCGCGTCCGAGCCGTGTCTTATCGGGTACGCCGAGCGCTTCCGGTGCTCGGTTGCGGGAGCAGCCCCGAGGGGGGCTCACCCATCCGGGCGACGTCCGTCGAGTCAAGTCCAACGGAGAAAAC
Source organism: Candidatus Eiseniibacteriota bacterium (assembly GCA_965224245.1). Taxonomy (GTDB): domain Bacteria; phylum Eisenbacteria; class RBG-16-71-46; order CAZAMP01; family CAZAMP01; genus CBDCYW01. The sequence continues at coordinate 2,018,934 of OZ245046.1, forward strand.
CACTTGATCCTGCAAAGGTACACACTCCGCGAGATGATTTCCCCCTTTTTTCTGGGGTTCTCGTTCGTGACCTTTCTCCTGATGATGGAGCTGCTGCTGGACTACCTCGAGCTGATCCTCGACAAGGGCGTGCCCGTGTTCACGGTCGCGAAGCTCTTCGTCCTGGCGCTCGGCTGGATGCTGGCCCTCTCGATCCCGTGCGGCGTGCTCGTGGGCACGCTGATGACGTTCGGTCGCATGAGCCAGGACAACGAGATTCTGGCCATGCGGAGCTCGGGGGTCTCGGTCCTCACCCTGATGAAGCCGGCGTTCGCGTGGGGCCTCGGCTGGACCCTCTTCCTGATGCTCTTCAACAACATCGTCCTGCCCTGGAGCAATCACGAGTTCTCGCGGCTGCTCCTCGAGGTGAACCGCAAGCGGCCCACCGCCGAGCTCGACGAGGGGGTCTTCATCGAGGCGTTCGACGGGCACCGGATCCTGTTCGACCGCCTCAATCCCAAGACCGGCGAGATCCAGGGCATCAAGATCCTCGACTTCCAGAAGGGACGCCGCCCCACGACCACGGTCGCGGACGCCGGCCGGCTGTTCTACGACGGTGAGCGCGACATGCTGATCCTCGAGCTGGAGGACGGCGAGGTCTACACCGTGCCCTCCGACGCGGTCGAGGCGGCCTCGCTCCGGCGCACCGAGTTCGCCCAGCATCTCATCCGCATCGGCGGCGAGGGTCAGGGCCCGTTCCGGCCCCGCCTGCGGCGCGGGCAACGCGAGATGAGCGCGTTTCAGCTCCGTGACGAGATCGCCGCCACCCGGGCCAAGCGCGACACGCTCCTGGCCGAGCAGGACGAGAAGCTCCAGGTGCTCGGCTACTCGGGATACGCCGAGCTGGCGGCGTTCGTGGAGACCCCCCAGCCCTGGTACGAGCGGCTGGCGGAGGCGTTCCGGGGCGGCGGGCGCCCGCATCCGCCACCCGAGCGTCGCTTCGTCGGCCCGCCCGACGCCCGTCTGGTCGAGAGCTACAAGCTCACGAAGCTCCAGGTGGAGTCGTTCGACAAGCAGATCAACCAGCTCGAGGTCGAGCTCCACAAGAAGTTCTCGCTCTCGCTGGCCTGCCTCGTCTTCGTGCTCCTCGGTGCCCCGCTCGGGATCGTCGTGCGCCGCGGCGGCATGCGGGCGGGCGTCTGGAGCATCGGATTCCTGATCTTCTACTACATCTGCCTGATCGGCGGGGAGCAGCTCGCCGATCGTCGCCTCCTGCGGCCGGCCATCAGCATGTGGCTGGCCAACGCGGTCCTGGGCACGATCGGGCTGGTTCTGGTGGCCAACGTGCTCGGCCTCCGGCACCGCCGCTCGACCCCCCGTTCCGTCGGGCACCCGCGCCCGCACGAGGAGATCCTGGCCGGATGATCCGAACGCTGGACCGATACGTCATGGTCGAGTTCCTGAAGTACCTGACCCTGGCGATGTGCCTGTTCATCGGGCTGTTCATCATCGTGGATCTCTTCGAGAAGCTCTCCAAGTTCGTGGACAACACGGCCAGCATCACCGACATCGCGGCGTTCTACGCGTACTCGATCCCGTACACGGTCGTGCTCACGATGCCGATGGCGATGCTCCTGGCCAGCCTCATGCTGATCGGTCAGCTCGGGCGCACCGGCGAGCTGGTCGCCATGCTCTCGGCCGGCGTGAGCTTCCTCCGGATCCTGTCCCCGGTGCTGGTGTTGTCGGGGCTGTTGAGCGTGGGCAACTTCGCGCTGGCCGAGTGGGTCATGCCCGATGCGCTGGAGAAGAAGGACGTCACGCTCAACGAGAAGATCCGCGGCAAGAGCGGCGACGCGGGGAGCCGCAAGCGCAACTTCACGTACATGGGACGCGGCGATCGCCTCTACTGGATCTCGACCGTCGACCCGGCGCGCAAGATCCTGCGTGACGTCGTGGTGCAGACGTTCGACGAGGAGCGGCGTGTGACCGAACGCATCGACGCCCGCGAGGCCACGTTCGTGGACCCGGCGTGGGTGTTCCGCTCGGGCTACCTGCGCTCGGGCATGCCCGACGCCGAGCACGTGGTTCCGTTCAAGCGGCTCTGGGTCACCACCATCCCCGAGCGTCCGGAGGACTTCATGTCGAAGGAGCCCGACCCGATGAACATGGGGCGGGCGGCGCTCGGTCGGTACATCGATCGACTGAAGGAAGCGCGGGCGCGAACGCGCAAGCTCGAGGTGAACTATCACCTCAAGCTGGCTTACCCGCTGATCAACTTCATCATCGTGCTCCTGGGCGCGTCGCTCTCGGTGCGAATCCGACGAACCGGGTGGGCGCTCGGGCTGGGCCTGTCGATGTTCATCGGGTTCGCGTACTACGCGTTCATCCGCTTCGGACAGGCCATGGGATTCTCGGGTGCGATCCCGCCGCTTCTGGCCGCGTGGCTGGGGAACATCGTGTTCCTCGGCGTGGCGGTGACGTTTCAGGTGCGCGCGAACCGTTGACGTGAGCGGAGCCCGGGGGGAGCGGAGCGGGACGGGGGATCGCACGGCGGCGACGAGCGGGCGCCGCCGCCGGCGAGATCCACGAGAGGCCTACAGATCCTGCGGACGAAGCGTCTTGCGCTTGTTCGCGGTGGCGCGACCCTCGGCGTTCTTGATCGCGTTGCGGACGTGGGCGTCCAGGGCCGCGTAGAACTCGCTCGAGACGTTGCACTTCTTGACTGCGGCCTTCGTGCGCGACTTCGAGATGATCAGTTCCATCGGCTTCCGCGCCGACGACTTGCGCGTGCTCTTCTTCTTGGCCTTCGCCATGGAGTCTCTCTCCTTCGCTGGTGGGGACTCGGAGCGTTGACGCTCCTCGCGCGCCGCGGGCAGCGAACGCACGTGTTTACACGAACGGTCCGCAATATCGGTACCCGCCGGGGGGGTGTCAACGAAAAAGCGCGGGCCCGGAGCGCGATTCGGGGCCGATTCCGGCCTTCCCGGAGCGATTCCGCCCCGACGGCGCCGACCGGGGCGACCCCTCGCGGAGCTCAGCCCGAGGCCATCGACTCGACGAAGCTCGTGTCCAGCTCGCCCGATCGGAACCGGGCGTGCGTCGCGACCTCCCGGTGGAACCCGATGGTGGTCGAGATCCCCTCGATCGCGTACTCGCCCAGCGCCCTGGCCAGGCGACGGCACGCCTCCTCGCGGGTGGGTGCGTGCACGATCAGCTTGCCGACGAGCGAGTCGTAGAACGGCGGGATCTCGTAGCCCGCGTAGATGTGGCTGTCGATCCGCACGCCGGGCCCCCCCGGCAGCGCCAGCGAGGTGATGCGTCCCGGCGTGGGTCGGAAGTCGCGCGCCGGATCCTCGGCGTTGATGCGGCACTCGATCGCGTGCCCGGAGATCGTGACGTCGGACTGCCGCAGCCAGAGCGGCTCCCCGGACGCCACCCGAATCTGAGCGTGGACCAGGTCCACTCCGGTGACCATCTCGGTGACCGGATGCTCGACCTGGAGGCGCGTGTTCATCTCCATGAAGAAGAACTCGCCGTCCGGGGTCAGCAGGAACTCCATGGTGCCCGCGCCGCGATAGTCGATGGCCCTGGCTCCCTCGACCGCCGCATGCCCCATGCGCTCGCGCAGCTCGTCGTCGACCGCGGGAGACGGCGCCTCCTCCAGGAGCTTCTGATGACGCCGCTGGATCGAGCAGTCGCGCTCGAACAGGTGCACGGCGTCACCCTGTCCATCGCCGAGCACCTGGATCTCCACGTGCCTCGGCCGCGTGACGAACCGTTCGAGATACACCGCACCCGATCCGAACGCCGCCTCGGCCTCGGTCCGGGCCATGTCGAACCGCGCCTCCAGCACGTCCTCACCGGTGGCGATGCGCATGCCCTTGCCCCCGCCACCATCCTTGGCCTTGATCATGACCGGATAGCCGATCTCGGCGGCCACCTTGCGCGCGGTGGCGACGTCGGCGACGACGCCGTCGGAGCCGGGCACGATCGGGACCCCGGCCGCCTTCATCGTGTCCCGGGCCACCGCCTTGTCGCCCATGCGGCGGATCTGCTCGGCGGTGGGGCCGATGAACGTGATGCCCGAGTCCTCGCAGATCTCGGCGAAGCGAACGTTCTCGGCCAGAAAGCCGTAGCCCGGGTGAACGGCGTCGGCCTCCGACACCTCGATCGCGCTCATGATCATCGGGATGTTGAGATAGGACTCGGACGCCGGATGCGGACCGATGCAGATGGCGTCATCCGCCAGCGAGACGTGCAGCGACGATGCGTCGGCCGTGGAGTACACGGCCACGGTCTCGATGCCGAGCTCCCGGCACGCACGGATGATCCGCACCGCGATCTCGCCGCGGTTGGCGATCAGGACCTTTTTCAGCACGGGGACCTCGTGAACGTGCCTCGATCAGAAGCGGGAGATGCCCTCCGGCGAATCCGGCTGGCGTGGCTTGTTCACTACCGCATCCGTTCCGGCTCCGTCCACCGGTTTTTCCTCGGACTCCGACTCGAACTTGCCCCAGCTGGCGTCGGACGCCGAGTGGATCCCCTCCACCCGCAGCTGGAACTCGGTCGGGTTCGACGCATGCCGGATCGCCCCGTCCAGCGTGACCAGGTTCTTCCGGTAGAGCTGCATCAGCGACTGGTCGAACGTCTGCATCCCGTAGGTGTTGGATCCCTCCTGGATCGCCTGGGACAGCATGACCGTCTTGTCGGGATCGATGATCATCTCCTTGACCGCGTCGCTGATGATCATGACCTCCACCGCCGGCACGCGAGAGATCCCATCGGCGCGCGGAACCAGACGGAGGGTGATGATGGCCTTCAGGTTCGCGGCCAGGAGAAACCGGATCTCGGAGTGCTGGTGGGGCGGGTAGAACGACAGGATGCGGTTGATCGTCTGCGGGGCGTTCGCGGTGTGGAGCGTGCTCAGAACGAGGTGCCCCGTGTCGGCCGCCATCAGGGCCACCCGCATGGTCTCGGTGTCGCGGATCTCGCCCAGGAGGATCACGTCGGGATCCTGCCGCAGGATGTGCTTGAGACCGGCCACGTAGCTGTCGGTGTCGAGCCCCACCTCGCGCTGGGAGATGATGCTCTTCTGATCGCTGTGGAGGAACTCGACGGGGTCCTCGATCGTGATGACGTTCCGCGCCTCGCGCCGGTTGATGGCGTCGATCATCGAGGCCAGGGTCGTGGACTTTCCGCTTCCCACGGTGCCGGTGACCAGGATCAGGCCGCGCGGCCGCGTGGTGAGCTCCAGCACGATGTCCGGTAGATTGAGCTGCTCGAACCGGGGGATCTCCAGCGGCACGGTCCGGATCGCACCCGCGATCGTCCCGCGCTGGTAGTAGAGGTTCGCGCGGAAGCGGGCGACGCCCTGGAGCCCGAACGCGAAGTCGACCTCGCGGTTCGTGCGCAGCTCCTCGCTCTGCTCGGGGGTCATGATCTGCGCCGCCAGGGACTCCAGATCGGCCGGTCCCAGAGGCTGCAGGTCCAGGTAGTGGAGCTCACCGTCGACTCGAAACGCAGGCGGGCTCCCGTACTTGACGTGCAGGTCGGAGGCCCGTCGTTCGATCATCTCTTGCAGGATGCGCTGGATATCCATGGAGCCACGTCCTCGCGGGTTCGTCGACCGAAGGGAAAGTCACCCTACGATGATCGGACGTGGCCCCCCGATCAGCCGCCGCCGGGCTGCAGCAGGAACAGCGTCTGGTCGTATTGAACCGGCTCGGAGTTCTCCACCAGCACCTTGACCACCTTGCCCGAGACCTCGGACTCGATCTCGTTCATGAGCTTCATGGCCTCGATGATGCAGACCACCTGGCCGGACGTGACCTCCTGCCCCACGCTGACGAAAGGGGCGGCATCCGGGGTCGGCGCCCGGTAGAACGTGCCGACCATCGGGGAACGGATCGCGATCAGGTCGGCGTCGGCGGGCTCGGGAGGAACGGGGGCGGCCGAGGGCTCGGGCTCGTCGACGGGCGCCGGCTTCGGCGGCGGTGGCGGCGCCGGCGGCGCCGGTGCGGCCACCACCTCCGGGGCCGCGTGCGTGGCGCGCTTGCGGATGGTCACCCGCCCCCAGAGGCGGGAGACCTCGAGCTGATCGATGTCGGTCTCGGCGACGAGCTTGACGAGTCGCTGGATCTCTCGGAAATCAAACATCGCTCACGCCTCTCCCCCCGGCTCGCGGCGGCTGCCGGCGCGAGCGAACACGGCCAGAGCGGCCAGGTAGCTGTCCTCACCCAGTCCCGAGATCTGCCCGCGACACGCACCGGCGATCACCGAGCGTTGCCGGAACGGCTCGCGCGCGTGCAGGTTCGAGAGGTGAACCTCGATCGCCGGCGCCTCCGCCGCCTCGATCGCGTCGCGTAGAGCGACGCTCGAGTGCGTGTATCCGCCGGGATTGATGACGATGCCATCCGCGTCGGTGCTCTGGATCCGGTCGACCAGAACGCCCTCGTGATTGGACTGCACGATCTCGAGATCGATCCCGAGCGCCCGTGCCTCGGCCCGGAGTGTCGCGTTCAGCTCGTCGAGGGTCGCGTGGCCGTACGTCGCCGGGTCGCGGACGCCGAGACGGTTCAGGTTCGGCCCGTGCAGGACGAGGACCTTCATCGATCTTCTTTCGCGAAGAACGCCGCAAGTGACTCAACGACAACACTTTGCGCGACACGGTGACCAAAGCTAGCAGAGCCGATCCGCTCCGTCAATACAAACCGCGGCTCCCCTCCGGCGCTCTTCTTGTCGCCCGCGAGCCGCGTCAGAATGGCCGGAGCGGGAGTGGACGGGTCGGCCGTCGGCAGACCGAGCGCCGCGAGACAGGACACGACCCGGCTCCGATCGGTCTCCGCGAGCCCCAGCACGCGGACCGACAGATCCAGCGAGACCGCCATGCCCACCGATATGGCCTCGCCGTGCGTCCAGCGTCCGAACGCGGTCGCCGACTCGAGGGCGTGACCCACCGTGTGGCCGAAGTTCAGGATTGCGCGGCGTCCGGATTCTCGCTCGTCGTCGGCGACCACGCCGGCCTTCACCGCGACCGCCCCTGCGATCGTGCCCGCGAGCACCTCCGAGCGGCAGTCCCGGACCCCGTCGGCATCGGCGGCGATGCGCTCGAAGAGCGCGCGATCGGCGATCACGGCCGACTTCACCGCCTCGGCGAGCCCGGACACGTGCTCGCGCGGAGGCAGGGTCACCAGCACGTCGAGATCGCAGAGCACGCCGCGGGGCTGGTGGAACGACCCGATGAGGTTCTTTCCGCCGTCCAGGTTGACGCCGGTCTTGCCGCCGATCGCCGCATCGAGCATCGCGAGCACCGTCGTGGGTACGGCGATCCAGTCGATCCCGCGGTGGTAGACCGACGCGACGAAGCCGGTCACGTCGCACGTGACGCCTCCGCCCACGGCGGCCACCGCGTCCGACCGCTCGACGCGAGCCGCGACGAAGCGGCGGGCCAGCGAGTCCAGCGAGGCCAGCGACTTCGTCCCCTCGCCGGCGGGCAGCACCTCGACGACCGGGTCCGCCCCGTGTCGCGCGAACGCCGCCCGGAGTGCCGGCTCGTGCGCGGCCCAGACGTTCTGATCGACCACCACGAGACGGACGCGGTCGAGGAGGTCCCCATCCAGCGTGCCCAGGAGGTCCCCCAGGCCTCGCCCGACCCGCACGTCGTAGCCGCCGGACGCGAGTGCCACCGGGATGACGTCGATCATGGGGAGTCGGACTTCAGCGCGAACGTGGACGCCACCGCATCCAGCTGACGGAGGTAGGGGTTCTTGTCGAGCGACGGAAGAAAGACGAGGTAGTCGACCACATACATCCGGTCGTGGCCGTCGTGGACCGCGTAGAGGCGGAACGGCCCCCCCACGACGAACGACGGTGTCTGCCACCGCCCGCGCAGCTCCAGCGCGGGCCGACCGGCGAACGTGGTGTCGGTCCATTCGAGCTCGACGATCTCCTCGTCTTCGTAGAGCCGCGGCTCGTCGCGCCGCAGGCGCTCGACCGCCTCGCGTCCGAACTCTTCCGGCGACAGCGTGACGTGCTGCACGAACAGCCACCGCTCGGGGGAGCTCGAGTGCGCCAGGACGAGGTTCCGCCCCGGATCCTGCTCGACCTCCCATCCGCGCGGCACACGGAGCGTCCACGCGCGCTGCGAGACGTAGTGCGCGAGGAGCGGATTGTCCCCGGTCAGGTACATCGACTCGAGCAACCCTCGCCGGACGTGCACTTCGAGGCTGTCGACGAGCGCGTCGGCGTAGCGCTCGACGTTGCGCGCCAGCGCCTCACGGGTGGGCGCGAGGAGAATCATGAACGTCTGACCGAGCCCGTAGACGTCGTCGTAGATCGCGAAAGGCCGCGCGCCGCTCTCGAACTCCGCGAGCACCGCGTCTCCCGCCACGCGACGGGCCAGGGCCACCGCGGCCGCGTCGGTCATGTCGGTGACGATCATGACGTTCTTGAAGTCGTTGCGATCCGAGAAGGCGGACGGAGGGACGAGCTCGACGTGGAAGGCCGACTCGGTGCGGGTCGTCATCACGTCGTGCTCGAAAGCCGCGACGAACGTCTCCATGACCGGATCGTCGCGCGTCAACGACGTGAAGACCGTGATGTCGGCGTTCGGCCCGACCGCCGGGATCAGCTGGTCGGGGTCGCACCCGGCGCCGGCGAGCGCCGCCGCCACGAGGAGCCCTCCGCACATGCCGGTCGACGCGGCCGGGCGATGCGTCCGGCGCGCGAGCTGTCGACGGGTTGGTTCCATCCATGCCTCCCGGTGGCGACGCTATCACCGGGTTTCTCGGAGGGTCAAGCCGCGCGGGAAGGGGAACGCACGGGGTGATCGGTGTCAGTTGCCCGCGGTGTCGGGCATCAGCGAGCCCACGCGCTCCAGCTCGGCGTCCAGCACCGAGAGCTCGCGCGCCAGGCGCGCCCGCGCGCTGGCCAGGCTCGATTCGCGACCCGCCAAGAGACGCGCCCACACCACGCGCATGCGATAGTCGGCCGTGTAGTCGCCGAGGACCACCGGCGTGGTTCGCCGCGCCCCGCTGGTGGACGCCACCTCGACCCGAGCCGTCGTACCCGGCCCCCGCGAGGACAGGATCGACCCCAGCAGATCGGGCGTGGGAACGGGCACGTCGTCCACCGCCACGATCAGATCGCCCCGGCGGAGCCCGGCCCGCGAGGCCGGGCTGTCGTTCACGATGGCCTCGATGAACACTCCCGCCACGTCGCCGTTGCCGGACGCGCGGTCACTGACGCGGATGCCGAGGTAGCTCTTGGGCCCGCGCTTGCCGTCCATCGTCTCACGTGCGAGCCGGTCGACGTCGTCGGCCGGCAGCGCGAAGCTGATCCCATGCGGGGGATGTGCGGTCATGATGGCCTGCGTGATCGTGGCCTCTTCGCCGAACGCGGAGAGCACCACCGGGTCGAGGAAGCCGTCGGATCCGAGGCCGCCCAGGATCACCCCCACGAGCCGCCCCTCGGCGTCGACGACCGCCGCGCCCGAGTTTCCGGGGAACACGTTGGCCTCGAGCTGGAGCAGCTCGACGGTGTCGGTCGGCGAGTCGGTCAGGTTGATGATCGAGCGGCTCGAGAACCGCCCGGTGACCAGCGACGGCTCGGGCGAGCTGAGCGTGAACCCGACCAGGAAGACCCATGAGTCGGCGTGGAGCTGATCGGGCAGGCCCAGCTCCAGAGGCGTGCCACCGGGCATGTCCGGCCGGATCAGGACGAGCTCGCGGATGGGGTCGCAAGAGACGACCTCGGCCGGGCTGCGGCGATCGTCGGAGTAGCGGACCTCGATCTCGTCACCCGGGCCCGCGACGCTCAGCGTGGTCGCGATCAGGCCACCCGAGAGAATGACGCCGGAGCCCGCGCACTTCCCCACGGGCCGATCGTACCCGGGAACCGCCCGGACCGAGTGCACCGCGACGACGCCGGGCTTCACGCGCATGTCGACGCTGCTCAGCTCGTCTTCGAGGGCCGTCGCACGCGCACCGGGCCCGAGAACCAGGGTCGCCGACGCGAGCGCGCACGCCGTCAGCACCGTACGCGCGCCGGTCGCGACCGCGGCGCGGCCTGCGGAAGCAGCCGCGGCGCGCCGTCGCCGGAACGTCATCGGATCGTCTGCCTTTCGCCTCTCTCGTCGCCGCCCGTCAAAACACGATCGTCGGCTTCCGCGTCCCACTGTTCACCTGATGGATCGGGAGCCGCTGGAACTCGAAGCTCGGCCGCGCGACGTCCATCGAGTCGGAGACCATGCCGGTCGCCGATGCGGCGAGAACGGGCTCACCCGATGTGTCCGAGCCGGTCGTGAGCGCGGGCGAGCTCGCGGTCGCCGCCGAGGGCGCCGCCGGCGCCTTCAAGACGTTGATGAAGATCGTCCCGGCCAGGAAGCCCAGGCAGAGCGTGGCGGCCAGCGCCATCGCCTGCGGCCACGCGACGCGCGGCACGAGCGTCAGGCGCCTCGGCGCGGGGCGGTCGTTCGCGCGGGCCAGCCGCACCTGGGCCATGACCCGATCGGTGAACTCGGCGGAGACGTCTTCGCGTGGCAGCGATCGAACGAGATCCACCGTGGCCTCGAAGGCACGATACGCCTCGAGATCCTCGGGATGCGCGGAGAAGTGCGCGCGAAGCGCATCTTCTTCCTCGGCACTCAGCTCCCCCTCGAGGTACGCGGAGAAGAGCTTCTCTGCGTCCTTAGATTTCATATCCGCTCCTGTTGATCAAGGGTGCCATCTTGTCTCTGAGGGCCAGTCGCGCGCGGTTGATGCGGCTTCGGACGGTGCCCCCCGGTATTCCCAGTATCTCGCCGATCTCGATGTACGAGAGATCCTGCAGGTCGCGCAGGATCAGGACCTCCCGGTACTTCGCCGGGAGCTTCTCGATCGCATCGCGGACGTTCTGCGAGACGTTCTTCGACTGTGTCTGCGCGTCGGCGATCGGTCCGACGTCCTTCAGCTGCAGCGTGCCCGCCTCGTTGGTCTCGGTCACGGTGTCGACCGGGATGACCTTGTTCAGGCGCACCTTCCGTCGAATCTCGTTCTTGGCGAGGTTCACACCGATCGTGTAGATCCACGTGGAGAACTTCCCGCTGCGGCGGTACCGCCGCCGGTGAATGAACACGCGCATGAAGACCTCCTGCGTGAGGTCCTCGGCGCGATCCCGGTCCCCGATGTAGCGCGTGATGATGTTGAGAATGCGGGACTTGTAACGCTCGACGAGGACCTTGAACGCCAGCTCGGTGTCCTCGACGCACATCTCCATCAGATCCTCGTCACTCTGTAACTTGAGGTGGCTGATGGTCTTGTCCCGACTCCCAGTCGCTTTCGAGTGACCGGTTTCGTGTCGGTCCGGGGTCATGGCCATGGTCTCCTTGCCCTCGGGTAACCCCGCTCGCCTAGTCCGGTTCCGACCGATCGCGGGCCTGGCGGAGCTTCTCCTCGATGGCGTCCGGCTCGGCTCCGGCCGACAGGGCGGCCTCGTACTGGCGGATCGCGTCGCGCGCGTCGCCCATGGCCAGGAGACAGTCTCCGAGATGCTCGCGGATGACGGGGTCCTCGGACAGCGAGGCGGCCCGGACGAGCTGCTCGCGGCCCTCGTCCAGCCGTCCCAGTCGGAAGAGCACCCAGCCCAGACTGTCCAGGAAGGCCGGGTTGTCCGGCTGGAGCTCGACCGCGCGCTCGATCAGGGAGAGGGCCTCCTCCAGGTTCTCGCCCCGGTCGGCGTACATGTATCCCAGGTAGTTGAGCGCCTCCCCGAACCGCGGCCGCTCGGCGATCACGGCCTCGAAGACCTCGACGGCGTCCTCGAAGCGCCCCATCCGCTCGAGCGCGACCCCGCGCTGGAAGGCCACCGACGTGTCCGTCGGCGACTGCTCGGACAGGAGGTCGAGGTGAGCCAGGGACTCCTCGTACCGCTGGCGGCCGTTCAGGAGCAGGGCCAGCGCGAAGCGGGCGTCGCGGGCGTCGGGATCCTGCGTGAGCGCCTCCACGAGCTGGGACTCCGCGTCGTCCCACTGCCCGTCGAGCATGTGGGCGCGGGCCAGCATGACTCGCGCCCGGACGTTTCGAGCCTCGAGCTCGAGCGCACGCCGGGCCGAGCCCGCGGCGGCGTCGGCATCGCCCAGGCGGAGCTGGATCTCGGCGCGCATGGTGTACAGCTCGGTGGTCATCGCCTCGAGGTCGCCCAGACGGTCCAGGGCCGCCAGCGACTCCTCGAACTCGCCGGCGCCGTACGCGATGGCCGCCAGGCGGCGCGTCACGTCGGGGTCGTCGGGGATCATGTAGCGCAACGTGCGGGCTTCCCGGAGCGCCTCGTCCGACCGGCCCGACACGAAGAGGGCATCGATGAGCTGCTTGCGCGTGGCGAAGTCGTTCGGGCTTCTCTCGATCGCCGCGCGATAGGACTCGATCGCCTCGTCGAGTCGCCCGGCCATGTCGTACGCGGCCCCGAGTCGGGTCATGACGCCGGGGAACCCGGGATCGGCCTCGGCCGCGGCCTCGAGGTTCGCGATGGCGGCCTCCGCATCGCCACGCGCGATGTAGTACCCGCCCAGCTTCGTCAGTACCGACAGCTCGTACGGATTGGTGAGCTTGATCTCCTCCAGGACGTCGATCGCGTTCTCGACCATGCCCTCGGCCTCGAGCACCGATGCCAGCGTCTCGGCGTAGCGGACGTTCGACCGGTCGTGCTCCAGCGCGGCCGACATCCAGGCGATCGCCTCGTCGGACTCACCGAGGCGGTAGAGCGCGCTGCCTCCTAGGAAGTGCGCCTCGGCGTTCTCGGGATCCAGCTCCACCGCCCGCGACGCGTACAGCCGCGCCTTCTTGTAGTCGGGCACGTAGAACGACATGCGCGCCAGACGCAGAAACAGCGTCGGCGAGTCGTCCAGCACCTTCGCGGCCGCCTCGTAGGCCTTGAGCGCGCCCTTGACGTCGCCGAGGTCCTCGAGGATCTGGCCCTCCGCGAACGCGTCCAGCGCCGCCGACTCCGCCTCGGGCGGAGCGTCCGAGGCGCGCGCATCCATCGACCCGGCCCACGCCGCGGCGGCCAGAACCACCAGCCAGAACCGGAACTTCGACCCGAACGAACTGGTTGACATTTCAGTGGTCTCGGTCAGGGTGACGTCGTCACGACGAGGCGAAACGGCGCCCGCGCCGTGGCGCGTGAACGACGTTCGGCCCGTCGCCGGCGACGATGTCGCATTGACGGCTTCGATCCGCGACGAATATACTCCGCGAAGTTGCTATGGGCCAACGGTTTCTGGAGGAGGCGATTGGACATGACGTTCTCATCGACCCCGCGCGCCGACACCACGAGAACCACCCCGGTCCGACCGGCACGCCGCCGAACGCTCGGCGCGCTGTCGCTCTGGACCCTGGTCATCCTCGCCGCGACCGGCTGCTACACACAGTTCCAGCACCCGAGCGACCCCTATCGCCGGGAGTACCCCGCGAACCCCAGCTCCGAGGTCGTCTACGGCTGGTACTACCCGAGCTACGGCGCCTACTGTGACTACTACGTCGTGCCCTGGTGGCACGATCACCACTACTCCCACGGCTCGTACTACCCGCCGGTGGACACGGATTCTCCGAGCCTGCCTCGCGGAACCGCCTTCGGGCGTGGCGGTGGACGCGACGGGGTCGACGATCGCACGTCGGCGCCGCCGCCCGCCTCGGTCAGCGTCGATCCGCCCCCGGTCCGACCGTCCGATCCGCCTGCGAATCCACCCAACTCGAACGGCGCGAACACCGAGTCGTCCGAGACGACCTCCGAAACGTCAGGGTCCAGCGGCCGCGGGGGGCGCAAATGAGACCGTGCACGGTCCCCGGCGCGATCTCGGTGGCCGGCCTCGTCGCGTTCACCTCGCTGCTGGGGACGGTTGCCCGCGCGGACTACGTGCCCGAGATTCCCGGCCTCGGCGAGGTCCCGGTGGATGCCCGCACCGCCGCCCTCGGAGGAGCGGGGGTCGCCGTGTCCGAGGAGAGCGGCGCCATTCTCGCCAACCCGGCCGCGATCGCGCTGGTGCGGCGTACCGAGACCAGCGCCACGCTCTCGTACCAGCGGCGCGAGCTGACGAGCGACTACTTCGACGACGCCCGCATCGGGAAACGAAACTCCGGCCAGCTCTCGGCGGCCGGGTTCGTCTACCCGACGCCCGTGTACCGGGGCGCGTTCGCGTTCGGCGTCGCGTACAACCGCCACGCGGTGTTCGATCGTGACCTGCTCCGGGGAGGGACCCAGTCCGGCGGCGGCGTCGAGGACGAGCTGCTCGAGGAGTCGGGCAGCATGGATTTCTGGACGGTCGGGGCCGGGGTCCAGATCTCGCCCAGCGGCTTCGTGGGAGCCAGCGCCACGCTCGTGGCCGGCGAGCTTGCTCGCCGGAGCGAGCTCGCGTACTCGGCGACCGGCGTCGCGTACGACTACGCGGGAACCGTCCGGACCGATCTCTCCGGCATCCGCGCCTCGCTCGGCGGCCTGTTCTTTCTGAGTCCTCGCATGCGTCTGGGAATCCGCCTGGACCTGCCGCACACCGTCACGTACGACGGAACCGAGCGCAGCGACGCCGGTGACGATTTCGTGGTCGAGGACGAGGTCTCCTACCCGTTCTCGACGACCGCGGGCGTTGCGACCCGCACGGGGCAGCTGGTCATCACCGGGGAGGCCAGCTTCACCCCCTACTCCCTGCTCGAGCTAAACGCCGAGCGCCTTCGGACCGAAGAACGGATCGAAGGCTACCGGGACGTGGTGGTGCTCCGGCTCGGAGCCGAGTACACGTTTCCGGTTTCGATGCGCGTCCGTGGAGGGTATCGTTTCGAGCCCGATCCCTACCGGCTGCTCGTGGCCGAGGTTCGGAACGACGCACCCGTCGAGGCCGTCATGGAAGAGGCCGAGTTCGATGGTGAACGACACGTCGTCACCGGCGGCGTTGGCTTCCTTCTCGAGGACGCGCTCAATCTCGACCTGGCTGCCGAGTGGGCGACCACGACGAAACGAGGGACCAACGTTGCTCAAACAGACGATCTCGTACGGTTCTTCGTCACGACATCGTACCGCTTCTGACCCGGCCTCCCCCTCGACCACCGTCCCCTCCTCGCCCAGAGCCCCGTTCTCGATCGCGACCGGCGCGGCGGTGGACGTGAGGGCCTGGTGGGCCGCCTGCGAGGGCGATCCCGCGGCCACGTTCTTCGGCACGCCGGACTGGTGCCAGATCCTCGTCGAGGCGTTTCCGGCGTTCCGGCCCCAGCCGCATCTCTTCACGTTCGGCGACGGACGCCGGGTGGTGGTGCCCGCGATCGAGGTGAAGCGCGCGCTCGGGCGGCTCTCCGCCTTGCACTCGATGCCGTTCGGCACCTACGGCGGCCCGATCGGTCTTCCCTCCGAGGATCCGGCCGAGGTGTCGGCCATCCTCGAGCACGTGCACGTCGGGGGGTGGCCGCGCTTCCAGACCACCATGTTCCCCAATCCGCTGGGCCCCGATCGTCTCGGACAGGTGTCCAACGGCGAGGACTTCGTCTACGCCCCCGACCTCACCGGTGGCTTCGAGGCCTGGTGGCAAGGGCTGGCGCCGCGGACCCGGTATCACGTCCGCAAGGCCGAGACCCGGGGCATCGTGGTCGAGAGCGTCATGGACGCCGAGGACTTCGAGGCGTTCTACCGGCTCTACCGGGCGTCCTCGCGGGCATGGTCATCGGCCCCCCACTATGGACGGCACTTCTTCCGCGCGGTCTGGAACGCCAACTCGCCGCGCATCCAGCTCTGGACGGCCCGGCTGGGCCCGCGCGTGGTCGCCGGCGTGCTGGTCTTCCGGTTCGGCCGTCACGTCACCCCGTTCCTGAGCGCGGTGGCACCCGACGCCCGGGTGCTGGCGCCGACCAATCTCATCTACACCCGTTTGATCGCCGACGCCGCGGCCACGCGCGGGCGGCAGATCAGCTTCCTGGGCAGCGGGGGACGTCCCGGGGTCGAGCGCTTCAAACGCTCCATGGGCGGCGTGCGCCACGACTTCCGCTTCGTCAACCTGACCGGGCCCGCCTACGCGCTCGTCCGCAATCGCGTGGTCGCGTCGGTGCGGCGCTCCGTGGGGCGCTCGGTGCGCCGCTCCGTGCGGGGCATCGGCGCCCGGCTGACGCGGCGTGACGCCGACGCGGCCGACGTGGCGAACACCGACGGCGCGCTCGTGTGAGCGGCGTCTCACGCGCCGCGTGAGACGTCGGAGCGCTGCGCCGCGACCGCCCGGCGGCACCGATCCCGGGTCGCCGGCGGTCTCCGATCCGATCCGGCCCCGCGCCGCATCGCGGATCCTCCCACTTTACGTGCGAATCCATTTCTGATAAGGATACCGCCGCCTTTTCGGCGGTAGGTCTTCGCCGGAGCCTCGCAACGCCCCGGCGGAGTCATCGCACACTCGTGGCGGATCGCCGACGCGCCCCGGGCTCGTCGGGAAGAGCAGTCCCGTGAGACACCTCGTCACCCTCTCGCTCGTGCTCTTCGTCGTGTGGGTTCTCTGGTCGGGCCATTACACGACGTTCCTGCTGTCGCTGGGTGGGGCGAGCTGCCTCGGTGTCGTGTGGCTGATCCGGAAGCTCGACGCGCTCGACGACGAGAGCGTCCCCGCCGGGCTGTGGCTCCCCACGATGCTGTATCTCCCCTGGCTCGTGTGGGAGATCTGGAAAGCCAACGTCGACGTCGCGAGAATCATCCTCTCGCCATCCATGCCGATCTCGCCGCGTCTGTTCACCGTCGAGGCCTCGGGAACCGACGAGATCACCCAGGTGATCTACGCCAACTCCATCACGTTGACCCCCGGCACGGTGTCCGTGCGGACGCACGGGAACGAGATCACCGTCCACGCGCTGACCGCCGCCGCGGCCGAGGGCGTCATGAGCGGCGAGATGGACCGCCGCGTCGCGCGGCTGGAAGGGAAGCGCTGAGTCATGTTCGTCGTGGCGACGCTGGCCGTGCTGGTGACGATGGGGCTCGCGCTCTCACGCGCCGCCGCGGGACCGACCGTCTTCGACCGCATCCTGGCGCTGAACATGTTCGGCACCAAGACGGTGATCCTGATCGCGGTGATCGGGTTTCTCGGCGGACGGCCGGACTTCCTCGACCTCGCGCTCCTGTACGCGCTGATGAACTTCATCGGCGTCATCGCCGTGCTCCGCTTCTCGACGTACGGCCATTTCGACGATCCCCCCGCCGACGAGCGGGACGGAGAGCCATCATGACGATCGATCTGGTCTGCGACATCCTCAGCTGGATCCTGATCGTGACCGGATCGGCGTTCTCGCTGATCGGCGGCATCGGACTGGTTCGTCTACCCGATCTGTACTCGCGCATGCACGCCGGCGGCATCACCGACACCATGGGCGCCGGCCTCGTCGTGGCGGGCCTGGCGTTTCAGTCCGGCTTCTCGCTGGTCACGGTCAAGCTCGGGATGATCCTGTTCTTCCTGTGGATCACGAGCCCCACGTCGGGACACGCGCTGGCCCGCGCCGCGCTCGCCCACGGACTCCGGCCGTGGACGGCCGAGACCGACTCCCGTGGCCTCCGCACCAAGGAGGTTCCGCCATCGACGCCCTGATTCACGAGCGGCTGGACGTCTTCATTCTCGTTCTGCTGTCCGCGACCGCCGTCATCATCGTCCGTACGCGCGAGCTCTTCACCGCCGTGATGCTGACGGGAATCTACAGTCTCCTCGGTGCCTCCTGGATGCTGACGCTCGACGCCCCGGACGTGGCCTTCACCGAGGCCGCGGTCGGAGCCGGGCTCTCCACGGTGCTGATGTTGAGCACGCTCGCGCTCGTGGGCGTACGGGCCAAGAAGCTCCGGCGACGCCCTCTGGCGGCGCTGGCCATCGTCACCGTGACCGGCGGCCTCCTGATCTTCGGCACCACGGACATGCCGCAGATCGGAGATCCGAACGCCCCGGCCCAGACCCACCCCTCGCCGAGCTACGTCGAACGGGCCCACCACGAGTTCCACGTCCCCAACATCGTGACCGCGGTCCTCGGGAGCTACCGCGGATACGACACGCTCGGCGAGACCACCGTCATCTTCACCGCCGGCATCGGGGTGATCTGTCTCCTGCGCGGCCTCGGGGCCCGACGCCGAGAGGAAGACCCTTCATGACACGCTTCTCGATCCTCCGCGTCGTGACCAAGATGCTGCTCCCGTACATCCTGCTGTTCGGGCTGTACACGCAGTTTCACGGGGACTACGGACCGGGCGGCGGCTTTCAGGCCGGCGTCATCTTCGGCGCGGGACTCGTCCTGTACGGGCTCGTGTTCGGTCTGCGCGCGCTCCGGGGCGTGGTCAGGCCCCGCTTTCTCGAGGCCCTGATCGCGCTCGGGGTCCTCCTGTACGCCGGCGTCGGCATCGCCGCACTCCTGGCCGGCGGTCACTACCTCGAGTACGCCGCCTTCGACCCGCATCACCCCCAGCACGGACAGCACTGGGGGCTGTTCCTGATCGAGCTCGGTGTCGGGATGACCGTCAGCGCGGTGACGGTCACGATCTTCTTCAACTTCGCGGGAAGACGGACGGACCGATGACGCTCGCACACTACGACTACTGGGTCGTGATCTTCCTGATGATGACCGGGTTCTACGTGGTCATCTCGCGCGGCAATCTGGTCAAGAAGGTGATCGGCCTCAACATCTTTCAGACGTCGGTGTTCCTGCTCTACATCACGCAGGGCAAGGTGCGCCACGGGACGGCGCCGATCCTGATCGACGAGGACGTCGTCTACTCGAACCCGCTGCCGGGCGTCCTGATCCTGACCGCCATCGTCGTGGGCGTGGCCACGACGGCGCTGGCCTGTGCGCTGATCATCCGGATCAACGAGGCCTACGGGACGATCGAAGAGGCCGAGATCACCGCCATCGATCGGGCCGAGGACGTCGGGGAGGCGCCGCCCGATGCTTGAGCACCTTCCGGCGCTCCAGATCGTGGTGCCGCTGATGGCGGCGCCGCTGGCCATCGTGCTCAGGCAGCGCCACGTGGTCACCGCGTTCGCGCTCGCGATCACCTGGCTCACGCTCGCGATGTCGGTGACGCTCCTGGGTCGCGTGCTCGACGGCGGTCCCATCAGCTATGCGCTGGGCGGGTGGGTGGCTCCGTGGGGCATCGAGTACCGGATCGACGTCCTGAACGGGTTCGTGCTGTGCTTCGTGTCGGGGATCGGGGCGCTGGTTCTCTCCTTCGCACCCAGGAGTCTGACCAGGGAGATCCCGCTCGAGCGCCACTACCTCTTTCTGTCCGCCTATCTCCTGTGCCTGACCGGTCTTCTCGGCATCGCCATCACCGGCGACATGTTCAACGTGTTCGTGTTCCTCGAGGTCTCCTCGCTCTCGTCGTACATCATGATCAGCATGGGTTCGACGCGCCGCGCGTTGACCGCGTCGTTTCACTACCTGGTGATGGGAACGCTGGGGGCCACGTTCCTGCTCATCGGCATCGGCCTGACCTACTCGATGACGGGCACGCTCAACATGGCCGACGCGGCCGCGCGCGTGCAGGACGCGCTCGACACGCGGACGATGCTGGTGGCGTTCGCGTTCGTGACGGTGGGCGTGGGGCTCAAGATGGCCCTGTTCCCGCTCCACTCGTGGCTGCCGAACGCCTACGCATTCGCACCCTCGGTGGTGACGGCGTTCCTGGCGGCCACCGCGACCAAGGTCTCGGTCTACGTGCTGCTCCGCTTCGCGTTCACGATCTTCGGCCGCTCGTTCGCATTCGAGACGCTGCCCCTGGGACACATCCTGCTGCCGCTGTCGATCATCGCGATCTTCGTCACGTCCACGGTCGCCATCTTCCAGCGGAACGTCAAGCGCATGCTGGCCTACTCGAGCGTGGCCCAGGTGGGCTACATGGCGCTCGGGATCAGCCTGGCCTCGGTCTCGGGGCTCACCGCGGGCATCGTGCACCTGTTCAACCACGCGCTGATGAAGGGCGGGCTGTTCCTGGCCATGGGCTGCGTGTTCTGGCGGCTCGACTCGGTCGAGCTGTCGGACATGCGCGGCGTCGGACGCACGATGCCGGTGACGATGCTCGCGTGGGTCATCGGCGGCCTGGGACTGATCGGGGTCCCCCTGACCTGCGGCTTCGTCAGCAAGTGGGCGCTGATCAGCGCGACCCTGGAGCGCGGGACGTGGCTGGTGGCGGCCCTGATCCTCCTGAGCTCGCTCCTGGCCCTCGTGTACGTGTGGCGCGTGGTCGAGGTGGCGTACTTCCAGGCGCCCCCCGACGGCCGGACCGAGACTCGCGAGGCTCCCTGGGCGATGTTGATCCCCACCTGGATCCTGATCGGGCTCACGATCTACTTCGGCCTCTCCACGTCGATGTCGCTGGACGTCGCGCGACGCGCCGCGGAGGCGCTTCTGGGAAGTGCATCGTGAACCCACAGGACGCCATGCTGGCGGCCCTCACGCTGCCGCTCGTGCTGACCGGCGTGATCGGCCTCGTGGGGCGCCACGCGAACCTCCGCGAGAGCGTGATCATCCTGGTCGCGGTGGCGACCTTCGGGCTCGTGGTGAGCCTGGTTCCCGACGTGAGCGCCGGCGGGCGACCGTCGGTGACCCTGTTCACGGTGATCTCGGGCATCGATCTGGCGTTCTCGCTCGAGCCCCTCGGTCTCCTGTTCGCGCTCGTCGCATCGGGCCTCTGGATCGTGACGTCGCTCTACTCGATCGGTTACATGCGCGCCCACCACGAGGAGAACCAGACCCGCTTCTACGCGTGCTTCGCGCTGGCCATCTTCGCCGCGCTCGGAGCCGCCATGGCGGCCAACCTCTTCACGCTGTTCGTGTTCTACGAGCTCCTGACGCTCTCCACGTACCCCCTGGTCACGCATCACGGCACCGAAGCAGCTCGCCGGGGCGGGCGGACGTACCTCGGCATCCTGCTGACCACGTCGGTCTGCTTCCTCCTGTTCGCGGTCATCTGGACCTGGCGCATCGCGGGGACGCTGGACTTCCAGCCGAGCGGCATCCTGGCCGGCAGGGCGTCCACGGGCACGATCGGTGTCCTCCTGGCCCTGTTCGCGTTCGGTACGGGCAAGGCGGCGCTGATGCCGTTTCACCGGTGGCTGCCGGCGGCGATGGTGGCCCCCACGCCAGTGAGCGCGCTCCTTCACGCGGTGGCCGTGGTCAAGGCAGGTGTGTTCACGATCACCAAGGTGATCGTGTACGTGTTCGGGATCGACCTGCTCGGCGGCAACGGGGCCAGCACGTGGCTCATGTACGTGGCCGCGGCCACGATCCTCCTGGCCTCTCTGGTCGCGATGACCAAGGACAATCTCAAGGCCCGGCTCGCCTACTCGACGGTCAGCCAGCTCTCGTACATCGTCCTCGGGGCCGCGCTGGCCAATGCGTCGGGCATCCTGGGCGGAGGCATGCACATCGCGATGCACGCCTTCGGCAAGATCACGCTCTTCTTCTGCGCGGGCGCCATCTACGTCGCCACGCACAAGACCGAGATCAGCGACATGCGCGGGATCGGTCGCATGATGCCGGTGACCACGTTCGCGTTCCTGATCGGCGCGATCAGCGTGATCGGGCTGCCGCCCATGGGAGGCAGCTGGAGCAAGTGGTACCTGGCGCTCGGAGCCGCCGACGCCCACCAGACCCTGCTCGTGGCCGTGCTGATGATCAGCTCGCTCCTGAACATCGCGTACCTGATGCCGCTGGTCGCCCGGGGCTTCTTCCTGGCGCCGCCCGGAGACGGTCCCGTGAGAATCACCGAGGCGCCGATCTTCTGCCTCGTGCCGCTGTCCCTGACGGCCGCCGGGTGCGTCGTGCTGTTCTTCTACGCCGACCGCGTGGTCGCGCTCTTGAGCCCGATCGTGGGGCGATGAGGAGAGTTCGATGAGCGACGACACGACACCTCGCCAGCCGGACACACCACCGGCTCGCGACGAGAAGCGCTACTGGCTCGACGAGCCTCGAAACGTGACCACCATCGTGCGCCTTCTGGTCGCCGTCTGCGTGGCACTGGTCGTCGCCGACTTCTTCTATCACAAGCACACGCACTACGGAGCCGAGAAGCTCCCGGGCTTCTTCGCGTTCTTCGGGTTCGTGAGCGCGGTGTTTCTCGTGCTCACCGCCAAGCAGCTGAGACGCATCCTGATGCGCGACGAGGACTACTATGACTGAGGCGATTGCCGCCATTCCGCCCGGCGCGATCCTGATCCTCGGGGGCCTCCTGACGCCGCTCTGGCGCGGGCGCACGCAGCCCGTCTACCTGGTCGCGGTCGCCCTGGCCTCGCTCTGGCATCTGACGACGCTTCACGGTCTCGACGGCGCCGTGCACACGCTGACGGTCTTCGGCTACGACCTCGTCCCGGTGCGCGTCGACGCCCTGAGCCTCGTGTTCGGCACGATCTTCCACATCGCCGTGCTCCTCGGCGTGGTGTACGCCCTTCACGTGCGCGACACGCTCCAGCACGTTGCCGCGCTCGTCTATGCGGGCTCCGCCGTCGGGGCCGTGTTCGCCGGCGACGTGATCACGCTCTTCGTCTACTGGGAGCTGACCGCCATCGCCTCGGTGTTCCTGATCTGGGCGCGCCGCACCCCGCGCGCGTACCGCGCCGGCATGCGCTACCTCATCGTCCAGGTGGGCTCGGGAGTCCTGCTCCTGTCGGGCGTGATCTTCCGGTACCGGGACACCGGCTCGCTGGACTTCTCGCACATCGGCCTCGGCACGCTCGGAAACGACCTCATCTTCCTGGCGTTCGGGATCAAGGCCGCGTTTCCGCTGCTCCACAACTGGCTCCAGGACGCGTACCCCGAGGCGACCCCGACCGGGACCGTCTTCCTGAGCGCGTTCACCACCAAGCTCGCGATCTACGCGCTGGCCCGCTCGTTCGCGGGGACCGAGATCCTCGTGTACCTGGGTGCGATCATGACCGCGTTCCCGATCTTCTACGCGGTGATCGAGAACGACCTCCGCCGGGTGCTCGCGTACAGCCTCAACAACCAGCTGGGTTTCATGGTGGTGGGCGTCGGCATCGGGACCGAGCTGGCCCTCAACGGGACCGCCTCGCACGCGTTCGCGCACATCCTGTACAAGGCGCTGCTGTTCATGTCGATGGGCGCCGTCCTGCACCGCACCGGCACCGCGCTGGGCTCCGAGCTCGGCGGGCTCTACAAGTCCATGCCATGGACCACCGCGTTCTGCATCGTGGGCGCAGCCTCGATCTCCGCGTTCCCGTTCACGAACGGGTTCATCTCCAAGTCGCTGATCGTCTCCGCCTCGGCCGAGGAGCACTTCACGGTCGTGTTCTTCGTGCTCCTGTTCGCGTCGGCGGGCGTGTTCCACCACTCCGGAATCAAGATCCCGTTCTTCGCGTTCTTCGCCCACGACTCGGGCATCCGGTGCAAGGAGGCTCCGCCCAACATGCTGATCGCGATGGGCGTGACGGCGCTCCTGTGCCTGGGGATCGGGATCTTCCCGGGGCCCCTGTACTCGATCCTGCCCTATCCGGTTCACTACGAGCCCTACACGGTCACCCACGTCATCACGCAGTACCAGCTGCTGATCTGGTCGGCACTGGCGTTCACGTTCCTGAAGCTGACGAAGCTCTATCCGCCCGAGCTGCGCTCGACGGTGCTCGACTCCGACTGGTTCTACCGGCGGCTCTATCCCGCGGTGGCGCTCGGCCTCGGGCGCACGGTCGCCGCGGCCGATGGCGCGCTCCGCGGCGCGGTGCTCTCGGTGCTCGAGCGGGGTCGGGGGTGGCTTCGCGCCACGTACGGTCCGGCCAGCCCCGTGGCCCGCACGTCGGCCACCGGCAGCGAGGTCATGTGGCTGACGGTGATCCTGGGCGCGTTCCTGATCATCTATCTCCTGTGACGCGACCGGACGCGTCCGCGGGTGCTCGCCACGGCGCCTCGGATCACGGCAGGAGTACGACCCTCACGACGTCTCGGACGCCCTGCGTTCGGGCCTCCAGGAAGTAGACGCCGGCCGCGAGTCGTCGCCCCGGCACCGGCCAGGTCAGCGTGTTGCTCCCCGTCGTGAGCATCGCCGTCGTCGGCGTGCCGAGCCGCCGTCCGGCGACGTCGTAGACGCAGAGCTGGACGCGCCCGGCACGAGGAAGGGTCACCTGGACGCGGGGCAACCCCCGACCGGGGTTCGGACTCACGCGAACGCGCGGACGAGCCGGCGGGGGCCCCGCCTCGGCGATCTCCAGCAGCGACCCGTTGGCCGCACCGGGTGACGGAACGGCGAACGTCGACCACGACGACGCACAGTCCGGCAGGCGCCCCCGGGACACGTTCGACGACTGGGGACCGAACCGGACCGAGTCCACCAGCGCGAGGCCGAATGGTCCCGGCTGGAACAGCCCGATCTCCTCCCCAGCCGCCGAGAGCGCGAACGGGGCGTGAAGCGCTCCCTGTCCGACGTCTCCATCGGCCCAGATGACCAGGTAGGCGTCCGGCTCCAGGAGGACGGGCGGCACCGACCACGCGGCGGGCTCGCCCAGATCGTCGGTCAGCGTCAGCCCGGCGGTGGACACCGTGGATGCCCCGCAGTTCCGGATCTCGATCCAGTCGTCGGTCTCGCCCGCCTCGTCGGTGTGACCGCTCGTGTTGCTGGCCAGGAACTCGTTGATGCGGAGCGCGACCGGGGCGAACCCGACCCGATATCGATGGCGTCCCCCTCCGACCTCGGCCGCGTCGAGAGGATCGTGCCGCGTGGCACCCGCGTCGTCGATGGCTTCCAGGAAGTACGCGACGTCGGTGCCGTCCGCGAATCCGGGGATCACGCCGCCGTAGACCCCGTCTCCGACGTCGCCATCGCCGGAGACGCCGTCGTCGAGCAGTGCGATCGCTCCCGCCGGAACCCCGTCCACCTCCACGTGAACCGTCACGTCGGAGACCTCGCCGTCGTCGGTGACGTGCGCGGTGAGGGCGACGGGCTCGGTCGGGCCGGGGTGCGTCGGCTCCCGGGAGACGTGGGTCACGACGGGCGCGAGATTCCCGGCGACGCTGTTCGCCGCGCCGGGCGTTGCCGTGGCGAACGACGTGATGAACCCGCTCCCGTCGGGGAACCGCCCCCACGACACGTCGGGGGCCAGGGGGCCGAAGCGAACGTGGTCGATCCGGCGGGCGCCGGCCACGACGCGATCGAACAGGGCGACCTCCTCCCCTTCCGCCGACAGCTTGAACCCCGCGTGAAGCGGCCCCTCCTCCGGCTCGCCGTCCAGCCAGACCATCATCCACTCTCCGGGACCGAGGGTGACGTCGGGAAACACCCACTTGTGCGGCTGGGTGACGTCGTCGGTGAGACCGACCCCTGCGAGGCCGAACGAAACACCGGTGGGGTTGAAGATCTCGACCCAGTCGTCGTGATCACCGAACTCGTCGGTGAGGGTCGTATCGTTCCGTGCCATGAGCTCGTTGACCACGACGAACCCGCCGGGATCCGGCGCGAAGCCGGGTATCTCCGTTCCCAGATGGGCGATGCGATCGGTCACGAACGTCTTCAGCTCCATCGGGCGCGCCAGGAAGCCGGCGCTGGACTCGAAGTCGATCTTGTGGATGTCCCGGATGCCCTCCAGCTCGATCTCGGCGAACAGGGAGTCGACGCTGGCCCACATCACGGTCTCCTCGAACGGACCCTCGAGCGCCCGCGAGAGGTGCTGCACGTACGCGTATCGAAAGAGGTCCACGTCGAGGAGCCGGGTGATCAGGACGTTGTGGCCGTGGGCGTCGGGGGAGCCCGGGGTCCCGTGATCGATCGCTCGCTGGGCATCACGAAACGTGGAATCGAGGTCCCACGGCACGATCGACCACCGGCCGGTCGACCCGTCCCGGTGGAGAAAGTAGTTCTCACCGGTGAAGTCGTTGTTGGCGATGAGGATGTTCAGTGCGTACTCGGTCAGCACCTCGTCCAGCGCCACGTTCGCACCCACCCACGCCGGGAAGTCGGCCTCGGAGACCGAGTTCAGCTCCTCGATGAACGCGATGAGCGTGGCCAGGTCGCCGGGATCGCCGAGCTGGTTCTCGTACTGGGCACGATAGGCCGCGGCGCTTCCCAGCGGCACGAGCGTGTCGGAGCACTTGTAGAGATCCCCCGCCGGATCGAGGCCGACGCGTTCCAGGAAGCGCTCGTCCACGTCCTCCACCGCACCGAACACGCCGCGGTCGGTGTCGTTCAGGAACAGCCGACACGGACGGTTCGTCGGCGCGGGGACGTCGAGTCGCGCCGCCAGGAGCAGCCCCAGTCGATTTCGAAGAAGGGAGTTGTCGCCGAAATCGCCGTTCAGGTTCAGCCGCGACTGCCCTTCGAACAGGACGCCCTCGCCGAAATCCAGCTTGTAGGACTTCTTGTGGAGCTCTCTGGCGCTGTTGCCCCGGTAGCGGACCGCGGAGTACGGAAGCCCGTACCCGCCGTACGCGAAGCGGCACGGAACCAGCTCGTCGGACCATACGTCGCGGTTCAGGTCCGTCAGCGCGTCGTCGGTCAGCGTGAGCGTGTACACCGGCAGCAACGTCGCGGTGCGCGGCAGCGCAGTGGCCTGGCCGACGGCGGACGCTGGGCCTTCGTTTCCGTACACGTCGCGCGCCGCGACGCGGTACGTGTACGGGACTCCGACGTCCGCCGTCGCGTCGACGTGACGGCGCGGGAAGTCGTCGGTGACGGCGATCGGATCGAACTGGGTCCCGTCGGTGGAGCGGTAGATGACGTACCCGGCGATGTCGGCCGCCGTGGCCACGCCCCAGGTCAGGAGCGTCGCCTCGTAGAGATCGACCGCCGCGAAGGCGCCCGGAGCAGGCGGCGGCTCCGCGTCAGGGACCGCGGGCTCGACCTCGATGGCACCGACGAGCGGGGCTCCGGCGCCGGCGACGCCGCGAACCTCGAGCCGCCCGTCGTCGACGTCGACGAGCACCCGGCGCCGAAACGCGTAGTCCTTCTCGACGCGCGAGAATACGTCGAGCTCGTCCACGACGATCTCGTCCTCGGCTCGGATGTCGAACCGCCGAAAGCCCGGTCCGTGCTGGTCGATCTCCATCAGGTGCAGCGTCAGGACGTACGCGCCCGGAGCCAGGTCGAAGCGATACTCCCAGATCCCTTCCCGCCCGACCAGGTAGAGCTCTTTGTCCTGCGTGCCGCCGAGGAACCATCGACTGGTCAACGCGGACGCGAGAACCGAGCCCCCCACGTAGCCGTACCCGACGCCCGTGCTGTAGGCGCGATCGGCGACGAACGTCAGCCCGGCGACGGATTCGTATCCCTCGGTGGTGTCACCGCACTGAAGTCGCACGGTCTGTGCCGGACACGAGGTGGGACGAGCGCCCCAGAGTGCGATCGACGCGAGGACCGCCCCGAGCCACGAGGTCCGGGACACGCGTGGGAGTGCCGTCACGATCACCACCATGTCAGGGAAGACGTTCGTCCGGTCGGGATCAGAATGCCGTCATGATACCGCGGATCGCCGCTCCTCGGGACTCCGGGACCGGGGACCGGGGACGAGACTCACCCGGTGCCGGGGCGCTCGGCGTCAATCGAGGGGCCGATCGGCCGGACCGGTCTCCGCGGTCCCGCCCGGATGGTCGTCCAGCTCCTCGAGGCGGATGAGCGCGTCGCGCGCCGCGAACTGCTCGGCCTCCTTCTTGTTCCGGCCGACACCGCTCCCGAGAACGGTGCCCCGGACCGCCACGTCCACGATGAACGTCTTGGCGTGGTCCGGGCCGTTCTCCTCGCGCACCCGGTACCGGGGCTGGCTGTGGGACGTGCTCTGCACGTGCTCCTGGAGCAGGCTCTTGAAGTTGAGATGGGTTCGGTCGGACAGGATCCGCTCGGCGTCGGCCAGGAGCGAGCGCTCGATGAACAGGCGGGCGGCCGTCATGCCCTGATCGAGGTAGATGGCGCCCACGACGGCCTCGTAGCTGTCCGAGAGGATCGAGTCGCGATCACGTCCACCCGACTCGTGCTCGGCGTCGCTCAGCAGGAGGAAGCGCCCCAGCCCCAGCTCGCGCGACTTGCGGGCCAGTATCGCCCGGGAGACCAGAAGCGAGCGGTGCTTGGTCAGC
The DNA here is from genome assembly GCA_965224245.1 of Candidatus Eiseniibacteriota bacterium. Classification (GTDB taxonomy): domain Bacteria; phylum Eisenbacteria; class RBG-16-71-46; order CAZAMP01; family CAZAMP01; genus CBDCYW01. The sequence continues at coordinate 2,046,941 of OZ245046.1, forward strand.
TCGCCCTCGCGGCTCTCGGGGAACCGCCGGTACAGGAACTCGTTCACCACGAGTTCCAGGACCGAGTCGCCCAGGAACTCCATGCGCTCGTTGGAGGAGATGTCGAGCGCCTGCTCGCCGACGTACGAGCGGTGCGTCAGCGCCTGGGACAGCAGCCGTCCGTCACCGAACCCGATGCCGAGCGCACGCTCGAACCCGGCCACGGCGGCCGCCGACGCCGACGCGTGCGCGATGCCGGGGTCGGGCCGGACGGGCGCCGGAGTCTGGGCCGGGCGCCACCGGCGTGTCAGTGCGCTAAGGAACCGCCTCACGAGCCGATCTCCGACGGTGAACCGAGCGGTGCGAAGCCGACGCGATGGGCGCGAACGCGATCGGGCACGCCGAACGATCCGCCGCGCGCGGGCGGCCGCGCGGGCGGGTCGTCAGTCGAGTCGGGCGGCGCACGCCTCGACGTGTCAGGGAACGTACGCCTTGACGGCCAGCGTCGCGTTGTGACCTCCGAACCCCAGCGAGTTCGAGATCGCGACGCCGACGCGTTGCTCGCGAGCCTGGTTCGGCACGTAGTCCAGATCGCACTCCGGATCGGGCTCGGTGTAGTTGATCGTGGGCGGGATGACGCCCGTACGAACCACCTGAGCCGCGACCAGGAACTCCAGGGCACCCGCCGCCCCGAGAAGGTGGCCGGTCATCGATTTCGTGCTGCTGACCGCAAGCCGCCGCGCATGCTCACCGAACACGGTGTGGACGGCCAACGTCTCGAACTTGTCATTGAGCGGCGTCGACGTCCCGTGCGCGTTCAGGTAGTCCACCCCGGCCGGCTCGAGGCCGGCGTCGTCGATTGCCGCCTTCATCGCGCGGGCGGCGCCATCGCCGCCCGGCGACGGTGCGGTGATGTGATACGCGTCCCCGGTGGCGCCGTAACCGGCGAACTCGGCGATGATCGTGGCGTCTCGCCCGAGCGCATGATCGAGGCTCTCGAGCACCACGAGCGCGGAGCCCTCCCCCAGGACGAACCCATCGCGCCCCTTGTCGAACGGGCGACTCGCCGCCTCCGGCGGATCGTTGCTCTCCGACAGCGCCTTCGCCGAGCAGAAGCCCGCCACCGAGAGCGGCGTGACGCTGGCCTCGCTGCCGCCGGCGATCATGACGTCGGCGGAGCCGTACTGCACGGCGCGGAACGCCTCGCCGATCGCGTGTGCCCCCGACGTGCAGGCGGAGGTCGTGCAGTAGTTCGGTCCCTTCGCGTTGTGGCGAATGGAGACCATGCCGGCCGCCATGTTCGTGATCATCATGGGGACGAAGAACGGACTGACCCGCCCCGGCCCCTTCGTGAGGAGGATCTCGTGCTGCGCCTCCCACGTCGTGACGCCACCGGTACCCGACCCGATGATCACGCCGAAGCGAGCAGGATCCACACCCCCGTCGGCCAGCCCGGCCTCGCCGAGGGCCTCGGCGGCCGCGGCGAGCGCGTACCACACGAATGGGTCGTTACGCTTGATCTCTTTTCGGTCTAGGTAGTTGGCCGGATCGAAATCGGTCAGCTCCCCCGCGATGCGGGTGGGCATCTGGGATGCATCGAACCGCGTGATGGGTCCGATGCCCGATCTCCCGTTGATCAGCGCGTCCCAGGTGGACGACACGCTCAGCCCGACCGGACTCAGCGCACCGAGCCCGGTCACGACGACTCGCCTCTTCATGACAGCTCGATCGCCTCCGTCAGGCAGGCCGCGTCCGCGCCAGCGACGTTGCTGACGCGGCCGTCGCGGCGCGGTTTACGCCGGCAAGTGCTCCTTGAGGTAGTTGATCGCATCCCCGACGGTCCGGAGCTTCTCGGCGTCCTCGTCGGGAATCTCGATCTTGTACTCTTCCTCGAGAGCCATGATCAGCTCGACCGTATCCAGCGAGTCCGCGCCGAGGTCTTCGATGAAGGCCGCCTCCGGCTTCACCTGGTCCTGATCGACGCCGAGCTGCTCGGCGATGATCTCCTTGACGCGACCGTCGTTGATGTCTGCCATTGGACTCGTCGTCCTCCTCTCGAGAGTTGAGCCGCGGCGAGTCCGCGTCTCGTTTGGACCTCAACCCGACCCGCCGGGCGCGGTTCCGCGCGCGGCCGGTCGACCGGGGTCAGAAACTCATGCACCCGTCGACGGCGAGCACCTGCCCCGTGACGTAGGACGCCTCGGGAGAAACCAGGAAGTGTACCGCGGCGGCCACGTCGTCGACACGCCCCAAACGCCCCACCGGAATCTGGCTCAGCAGGCGCTCGCGCACGCGCTCGTCGAGCGCGTCGGTCATGGGCGTCTCGATGAAGCCCGGCGCAACTGCATTCGCCGTAATCCCCCGCGGCCCAAGCTCTTTCGCCACGGACTTCGTAAAGCCGATGAGACCTGCCTTCGAGGCCGCGTAGTTGGCCTGCCCGGCGTTGCCGTGGAGACCGACCACCGATGTGATGTTGACGATGCGCCCCCAGCGGGCCTTGACCATCTGGCTCGAGATGGCCTTCGTGAAGGTATATACCGACTTGAGATTGGTGTCGAGCACCGCGTCCCAATCGTCCTCCTTCATCCGCATCAGGAGCCCGTCGCGGGTGATGCCCGCGTTGTTCACGAGGATCCCGGCTCCGCCGAAGTCGGACTTGACGCGGTCGGCCAGGGCGGCGACCTCCTCGGCGCTCGACACGTCGCAGGCCGCGAACACGACGTCGGCGCTGGCCACCTCGCGGACCGACCGCTCGACCGCGGCGCCGCGCTCCGCGTTGCGCCCCACGAGCACGCACGCGGCACCCGCCTCCGCCAGCCGGCGGGCGATCCCGACCCCGATTCCGCTGGTCGCGCCGGTGACGATCGCGACGCGCTCGGACAACGACCCGTACATGAGACCCCTCTCCCGCGGTGCGCCCGTCGGACGCTAGGCTCCGAGCCCGTCGGCCTGAGCGCCGGACACGCCGCCGATGGGGCGTGTCCCGCCCGGATCGCCCGGCGACCCCGGGGCCCTCGACGTGAGAGCCGTGATCGCGTCGGGATCCCCGACGGCGACCGATTCGAGGCTCGGATCGATCTTCTTCAGCGTACCGTGCAGCACGGCGCCCGGTCCCGTCTCGACGAATGGACCGTATCCGTCGTCGCGCAGGCGCTCGATGGACTCGACCCAGCGGACGCGCGCGGTGAGCTGCGCGATCAGCGCGTTGCGTACGTCGTCCGCGGCCACGAGCGGGGTGGCCGAGACGTTCGCGACGATGGGAATCGAGGCGTCCACGATGCTCGTGGACTCGAGCGCACGACGCAGCCCATCGGCTGCGGGCGCCATCAACGGGGAGTGGAACGCGCCAGACACCGGCAAGAGGATCGCACGGCGTGCGCCGGCCGTCTGCAGCGCGGGCACCGCGGCCTCCACCGCGGCGGCGTCTCCGGAGATCACGATCTGGGTCGGGGTGTTGACGTTGGCGGCGACGACGGTTCCGTCGATCCCCGAGATCGCGGCGTCGACCTCGGCCTCGGTCAGGCCGAGGACGGCCGCCATCTTTCCCGGCCGCGACAGGCCGGCCTCGTACATCAGCTCACCGCGCAGCCGCGTGAGCCGGAGGCCGTCCACGTACGAGATCGCGCCCGCGAGCACGCAGGCGGCGTACTCGCCGAGGCTGTGACCCGCGGTCGCCGCCGGCGTGACCCCGTGCTGAACGAGCAGCGTCCCCACCACGACGTCCACCACGAAGAGCGCCGGCTGCGTGTTGAGCGTCTTGGTGAGCGCGTCCTCGGGCCCCTCGAACAGGATCGTGCGCAGGTCGAACCCGAGGACGTCGTTCGCCTGGTCGACCAGCTCGCGTGCCGCCGGATACGTGTCGTAGAGCGCCTTGCCCATGCCCACGCGCTGTGATCCCTGTCCGGGACACAGAAAGACCCATCGTGCGTTCATCGTGCTCACATCCGTATGACCGACGCGCCGTAGGTGAAGCCGCCGCCGAAGGCGACGACGCAGACGACGTCGCCGTCCTCGACTCGTCCCTCGCGCCGGGCCTCGTCGAGCGCGATCGGAATCGACGCGGCCGACGTGTTGCCATAGCGGTCGACGTTGACGTACAGCCGCTCCTCGGGAATGCCCAGGCGCTGGGCCGTCTGATCGATGATCCGCCGGTTGGCCTGGTGCGGAATGCAGACGTCGACGTCGTCCATCGTGAGGCCCGCCTCCTCGACCGCCTGTCGCGCCAGCTTCTCCATGTTGCGCACGGCGAACTTGAATACCTCGTTCCCGCGCATCCGGACGGTGTGCTCGCGTGCCTCGACCGACGACTTGCTGGCCGGGATGCGCGTGCCTCCTCCCGGCTGGTACAGGAGCTCGTAGCGCTCGCCATCGGCGGCCAGGCAGCACGACAGCACGCCGCGCTCGTCGTGGCTGGGGCCGAGCACGGTGGCGCCGGCGCCGTCGCCGAACAGGATGCAGGTCGTGCGATCGGTCCAGTCGACGATCTTGCTGAGCGCCTCGGCTCCGATCAACAGAACGTGCTTCGCGACCCCGGTGTCGATGAAGCCGCGGGCGATCCCGAGGCCGTAGATCCACCCCGAGCACGCAGCCGAGATGTCGAACGCGAAGGCATCCCGCGCCTCGAGCAGCGCCTGCAGCCGGCACGCCATCGACGGAAACGGATTGTCCGGCGTGACCGTCGCGCAGATGATCGCGTCGAGATCGGCGCCGGTGAGCCCGGCCTCGGTCATCGCCCGACGGGCCGCATGCAGCGTGAAGTCCGACGTGGCCTCGTCCGCGGACGCAATGTGCCGCGTGCGGATGCCGGTGCGCTCGACGATCCACTCGTCGGAGGTATCGACCATCCGCTCGAGGTCGTGGTTGGTCAGGATCTTCTCGGGCGCGTGACGTCCGGTGCCGAGGATACGAGGTCGTGTGATCGCACCGGTGCTAGCCATGGGCCTGCCCCTTTTGCAGCATTTCGACGACCTTGTGATGCAGGTCGACCTCCACGAACTCAGCCGCCACGCGAATGGCGTTGCGAACGGCCCGGGCCGGAGAGCTTCCGTGACAGATGATGCATCCGCCCTTCACGCCGAGCAGCGGCGCCCCGCCGTACTCGGCGTAGTCGAAGCGCGAGAGCGTGCGTTTGAACGCCGGACGCGCCAGTCCTGCGCCGACTCGAGCGACGACGTTGCGCTGGAGCTCGGCCTTGAAGAAGTGCGCCAGCGTCTCCACGAAGCTCTCGGCGAACTTCAGGACCACGTTGCCCACGAAGCCGTCACAGACGACCACGTCGGCGGTCCCCCGCATCACGTCACGCCCCTCGACGTTGCCCACGAAATTCACCGGGATCGTCTCTAGCACATCGTAGGCGGCCTTGGCCAGACAATCGCCCTTGCCGCGCTCCTCGCCGATGTTCAGAAGCCCCACCCGGGGTGAGTCGATCCCGAGCGTGATCTCGGCGTACAGCGACCCCAGGACCGCGTACTGGCCGAGATACTCGGGCTTGGCGTCGGGGGTCGCTCCGACGTCCAGGACCACGCAGTTCCCGGACTGGGTGGGCACCACCGACGCGATCGCCGGGCGCTTGATCCCGGGGATTCGCCCCAGTCCCTGGAGGGCCGTGGAGACGACCGCCCCCGTGTTGCCGGCGCTGACCAGGGCGTCGGCCTCCCCCGCCTTCATCATGGCCGCGGCCACCGCCAGCGACGAGTCGCGCTTGCGCCGGACCGCGGACGCCGCCTTCTCGTCCATGCCGACGACCTCGGCCGCGTGGCGTACACGCAGCGCGTCGGACGGAGCCCCCAGTCGATCGAGCTCGGCCGCGATCGCCTGCTCGTCGCCGACCAGCACCACGTCGAAGACGTCGGAGTGCATCCGGCAGGCGTCGAGCGCCCCCTCGACGATGCGCGCGGGCGCGAAGTCGCCTCCCATGGCGTCGACACAGACCATCGTTCTTCTGCCGGGTGACGACATCGATACTCCGTGTGAATCGACCGGGCGCAGGGTGCGACGGTTGGCCTAGGAGCCGCCTTCCATGTCGACCTCGACGACGCGCATGCGGCCGTAGTGCCCGCACGACGGACAGACGCGGTGCGGGAGCTTCCTGGCTCCGCACTGCGAGCAGGTCGCCATCGACGGCGCCGCGAGCTTCCAATGGGTTCGCCGCTTGTCGCGTCGCGTGCGCGAGTGGCGTCGTTTCGGCAGGGCCATCGCCTACCTCCTCCGGTTCAGGTGTCCACCCCGGGCTTCCGGGGGGTGTCGTCGACGTCTACGGGCTCGGGCGTCCGATCGGATCGGTCGTCCTCTCCCAGGAGCGCCGTGAGCGTGCTCCAGCGCGGGTCACTCGACTCACGGCGGCACGAGCAGGAGCTCTCGTTCAGATTTGTACCACACTCGGGGCAGAGCCCCGCACAGTCCGGTCTACACGAGACGGCCATCGGCACGGTCAACAGGACGTGCTGGCGAACGAGATCGCCGAGCTCGATCCTCCCGCCCTCGTATACGAGGACGTCGTCGTCGTCGGAGCCGTCCGCCATCTCGTCGTGCGCTTCGACGGCCAGGCAGACGAACGACGTGTCGAACGCCTCGCGTACGTCTTCGGCGCAGCGGCCGCACGCGTGCGTGGCCGCCCCGTGGATCCGACCCTGGATCTGGACCTGGTGGTCGGTGCGGTAGAGACGCAGCTCCACCGTCACCGGCCCCGAGAGACGCAGATCCTCGGAATCGATACCCAGCTCGGCGCCGGTCAGGCTCCACTCGACGTGACTCTCGCCGTCGTCGAGCCGGCGAAGATCCAGTGCCGCGGGGCTCGGGCGCGCGTCGTCGTTCACAGGTCAGTCGAGCGTCAGGCCGAGCCCGAAGAACTCGATCTCGATCTTCGCGTTCTCGTGCGAGTCCGAGCCGTGCACGGCGTTCTCTCCGACCGACTGCGCATACAGCGCGCGAATGGTGCCGGGCGCCGCGTCCGCCGGATTGGTCGCCCCCATCGTGTCGCGCCAGCGCTTCACGGCATTCTGCCCCGTGAGCACGGCGGCCACGATGGGCGAGCGAGACATGAACGTCGTCAGCTCCTCGTAGAAGGGCCGTCCGGCGTGCACCTCGTAGAAGCGCTCGGCCTGCGTCTTGGTCAGATGAACCATGCGAAGCGCCGCGATCGACAGTCCGGCTTCCTCGGCGTGGGCCAGGATCTTGCCCACGAGGTTGCGCTCGACCGCGTCGGGCTTGATCATCATCAGCGTCTCTTCAGCCATCGATTCTCGACCTCGTCGTCCTTCGAGTGGTCGTCGTCTGCCCGGGCCGCGTCACGCGACGCCGAGCGTTTCGGCGATCGCCGGCCCCACCATCGAGGGAATGGCCACGACGCGAACGCCGGCCCCCTCGAGCGCGCGAACCTTGTCCTCCGCTCGGCCGCTGCCGCCGGAGATGATCGCGCCGGCGTGGCCCATGCGCTTCCCGGGCGGGGCCGTCTGACCCGCGATGAACGAGACCACCGGCTTGGTCACGTTCGACGCGATGAACTCGGCCGCGAGTTCCTCGTCCGAGCCGCCGATCTCGCCGATCATCGCGATGGCATGGGTATCCGCGTCGTTCTGGAAGAGCTCCAGCACGTCCACGAAGCGCGTGCCGATCACGGGATCACCGCCGATGCCGATGCAGGTGGACTGGCCGACCCCCTCGGCGGTGAGCGAGGCGATGACCTCGTAGGTGAGCGTACCGCTGCGCGATACGACCCCCACGTGGCCGGGCGCGCAGATCCGTCCGGGCAGAATCCCCACCTTGGACTGGCCGGGCGAGATCAGGCCGGGGCAGTTCGGGCCCACCAGGCGCGCCCCGTACGACCCGATCGCGGCCATGATCGGCACCATGTCGAGCACGGGCAGGCCCTCGGTGATGCAGACGACGAGCCGGATGCCCGAATCGAGGGCCTCCCAGATGGCGTCGGCAGCGAAGGCCGGCGGTACGTAGATCACCGACGTGTTCGCGCCGGTCTCGGCCACGGACTGCTTGACGGTGTCGAACACGGGGATGCCGTCGACGGACTGTCCGCCCTTGCCGGGCGTGACGCCGGCGACCACGGCGGTGCCGTAGTCCTTCATCGACCGGGCGTGGAAGGACCCGTCGCGGCCGGTTATTCCCTGCACGACGAGCTTGGTCGTGCGGTCGATTAGAACGCTCATGACTCGCTCCTCAGGACGCCAGCGCGACGGCGCGCTGCACCGCCTCGTCCATCGTCGTCGCCGTGGCCACATCCGGCAGCGCCTCGGACAGGATGCGGCGCCCCTCTTCCTCGTTCGTGCCGGTCAGGCGGATCACCATCGGCTGGGACGCGGGACGCTCCGCGAGCGCCTCCACGAGCCCGCGGGCCACGTCGTCGCACCGGGTGATCCCACCGAAGATGTTGATGAGGATCGACTTGACGTTCGAGTCGCGCCCCAGGATCTCCATCGCCGCGGTCACCTTCTCGGGACGCGACGAGCCGCCGATGTCCAGGAAGTTCGCGGGCGTGCCCCCGAAGTGCTGGATCACGTCCATGGTGGCCATCGCCAGACCCGCGCCGTTCACCAGACACCCGATCGCGCCGTCGAGCCCGATGTAGGAGAGATCGTTGCGCCGCGCGAAGTCCTCCTCGTGTCCCTCCTCGTCGACGTCGCGGTACGCCTCGATCTGCGGCTGACGAAAAAGCGCGTTGTCGTCGCACGTGAACTTCGCGTCCAGCGCCAGGACGTCCCCGCCGGCGGTGACGGCGAGCGGATTGATCTCGACCAGCGACGCGTCTCGCTCGGTCGACATGCGCACGAGGCGTTCGAGCACACCGGCGATCCGGAGCGCCGTCTTGCCGTGCGACTCCACCTCGAACGCGATCTCCCGGGCCACGTACGGGGCGATCGCGAGATCGGGCAGGGCGCGCTTGATGATCCGCTCGGGCCGGGTGCGCGCCACCTCCTCGATGTCCATGCCGCCCTCAGCGCTGACCATGAGCACCGGACAGGCGCGTGTCCGATCGAAGACGATGCCCGCGTAGAACTCGCGCGCGATGTCCACGGCGGGGACGATCAGGAGCTTGCGGACCACGTGGCCCTTGATGTCGAGACCGAGGATCGCCTCGGCGTGCGCGCGGACGTCGGCAGCGGTCTCGGCGACCTTGACGCCACCCGCCTTCCCCCGGCCGCCGGAGTGAACCTGCGCCTTCACGACGACCGGGTAGCCGAACTCGTCGGCGGCGGTGACGGCATCGTCCACCGAGGTGACCATGTGCTGCCCTTGCACCGGGATTCCCGCGGCCGCGAACAGCTCTTTCGCTTGAAACTCGTGCACGTTCATCGCTGGTCGTGCGCTCCCCTGGCTCTGCGCTCACGCCGAGGCGTGAGCGGCGCGCCGATCGGAACCCGCTCTCGGGTCCGCAAACAAAAAAAGCGGCCCTCGAGCCGACGTATCGGCAGCGGGCCCGATGCACGGGTCGATCGACGGCCCCGGCCGACCCGAGCTCCGTCCGACCGCAACGGGCGGAAAGTCCCCATAAGAAACTGCGGCGGCGAAGGTTATCAGCGCGATCGGGAGGTGTCAAGGCCTTCCCCACCGCCCGACAGCCGATCCACGACGGCCGTGGTGGATCGACCGGGCACCACCGGCACCCGGACCACGCTCCCCCCCCAGCCCTCGACCAGGTCCGCTCCCACGATCTGCCCCTGGGCCCAGTCGGCGCCCTTGACGAGCACGTCCGGACGGAGCGCCTCGATCAGCTCCAGCGGCGTGTCCTCGTCGAACACGACGACCAGATCGACCGGACGGAGCGCGGCCAGGACGAGACCGCGGTCCTCGGCCGGGTTCACGGGCCGGCCCGAGCCCTTGAGGCGCCGGACCGAGGCGTCGCCGTTGAGCCCGACCACGAGCCGATCCCCCAGGGCACGGGCTTCGGTCAACAGGGCCACGTGCCCGACGTGGAGGATGTCGAAGCACCCGTTCGTGAACACGACCCGCCGGCCCTCCTCTCGCCACCGCGCGCACCGGGCCGCGCCGTCCTCGCGCGAGCCGGCGACTCGCCCCGCGCCGGCCGGGCGCCCCCCGGCCCTGGGCGCGTCCCCGGTCACGGGCGCTCCCCGAACGACGCCACCAGGGTCTCGGGCGCCACGCGCACGGTGCCGACGTCGCGGATCACCAGGCTGGCGGCGTGGTTGGCGATCTCGGTGGCCTCCTCGAGGCTCCCTCCGGCCGCGTGCGCCAGGCAGAAGACGCTCACGACGGTGTCCCCGGCGCCGGTGACGTCGTAGACCTCGGTGGCGACCGTGGGCACGTGAAGCGTGGATCCGGGCCGGAACAGTGACATGCCGTGCTCACCGCGGGTGATCAGGACCGATTCGGCCGAGAGCCGCGCCAGGAGCTCGGCGCCGGCCTGCGCCACGTCCTCGTCCGTCTTCAGGCGGCGGCCGACGGCGGCGCCGGCCTCGGCCAGGTTCGGCGTGATGACGGTGACGCCCACGTAGCGATCCACGTGATCCTCCTTCGGGTCGACGCAGACCGGGATCCCGCGGTGCCGGGCCCGCTCGAGCACGGCTTCGATCAGCGCCCGGGACACCACGCCCTTGCCGTAGTCGGAGATGATGACCGCATCGCTGGCCTCGGTGGCCATGGCCGCGCGCGCGCGAAGCTCGGCGGCGAGATCGTCGGCCAGCGGCGAGTCGTCCTCGACGTCGAGGCGGATCATCTGCTGATTCTGGGAGATCACGCGGGTCTTGCGGGTGGTCGGTCGTGATCGGTCGGTGACGATCGCCTCGACGTCGGCGCCGGTGCTGATCAGCAGCTCGCGCAGTGCCCGGCCCTCGATGTCGTCTCCGACCAGCCCCACCGGCACCGCCACCGCACCGAGCCCCAGCACGTTGGCCGCGACGTTGGCCGAGCCGCCCAGCCGCTCGGTCGTGCGCGTGGCCTCCACGATCGGAACCGGGGCCTCGGCCGAGATGCGTCTGACGTTGCCCCAGACGTACCGGTCCAGCATGAGGTCGCCGACGATGGCCACATGCTTGCCGCGCACGCCGGCCAGGATCTCGGTCACGCGAGCGGCTTTGATCATCTCTCCTCCCCTATGTCGTCGGGACGCCGCGGCTCGGCCGCCCCGTCCAGGGCCGCCGACCGGAGAGAATAGCGCCTGGCGAGCCCCCGGAAAAAGTCTGTGCATTCGACTTGACGCATGTTGATCCTGACGCTAGATTTCATGACGTCATAGAAGGTTCAGTTTAGCCCTGTCCTTCGCGTCATCCGGCTGTTGCCGCTAGCTGAAGTGCCTGGAAGCCTCCGGGGTGGAGTTGGAAGGACGTTTGGATGGGGCTTTTTCGTGGCCGTCACTCGGGGGCCTCCGTGAGTCGCCGGACGTGCCGTCACGCACCGTGGATTGCGGCCCGCCCCCGCCCGCGATCCGCACGTCACCGCGCGATTCGACATCGTCGTGAGCCGGAAGTCACCTCGCCGTTCTCCGGCCCCCCTGCTCATGTCATCAGTCCGTCCCGCTCGAGGCTCCGGAATCCCGATCGCGACACGATCACGTGATCGAGCACGCGCACACCCAGGAGCTCGCCCGCGCGAACCAGCCGCCGCGTGATCGCGACGTCGTCCCGGCTCGGCGTGGGATCGCCGGACGGGTGATTGTGCGCGACGATGATCGCGCTCGCCGAGACCGCGACGGCCCGGCGAAACACCTCGCGCGGATGCACGATCGAGGCGTCCACCGATCCGATGGAGATCGTCTCGCGTCTGAGATAGCGGTGGCGTGCGTCCAGCAGGATCGCGACCACGTGCTCACGGGGCTCGTTCACGAGATCGCGAACGTGCGCGAACACGAGCTCGGGCGTCGTGAAGCTGGCCCGGGCCTCGACGTCCACGCGGAGTCGCCGCGCCAGCTCGCACGCGGCGCGCAGCCGGTGTGCGGCCCGCGGATCCGGGGCGGCGCCGAAGTCCACCGTCAGGGGGTCCTCACCCCACGCCGCGAGCCCGCGACCACGGCCGACCAGACGGCACGCGGCGTCCAGCGCGGGTGGAGACAGCGCCGGATCGACGATCGACGCGACGAGCTCGACGTCGGAGAGATCACCGACCGGCGCACCGGATGGCTCGGCCGGTGCATCGAACCCGGCGTCGGACCCGACGGGCTCGGGGGGCGTCGCGTCGCATCCGGCGGATGCGTCGAGACGGGTAACGGGCGCGTCGTGGTCGAGGCTCGGGGTGGGCACTCGGGAGTGCGTCACGTGCGGCTCCTCGGCTGCCGCGCCGGCGACCGTGAAGGTCCAGGGTACCGGCGCGCGTCGACCGGGGCCACGAACGCTACCAGCGTTCGAAAAGCACCGTCAAGCCGGCGGTACACGACGCGTCGCGGCGCGGGCACCGGCCGGCCGTCTCGGGCCACGCGGTTTGACGGCGCCCGGCCACCCCTCTAGAATGCGTAACTCGCTTTTTGCGCGACGCCCTCATCCAACCGTGCAGGCTCGGAGGATCCGTGACCGATCACGATTCCGACAACGACACCGACGACTTCGGCGACCGGGAGCACGTCGTGTTTCCCGAGGGCGTGATGCCCGTGATGCCGCTCAGGAACAGCGTCCTGTTCCCGCACCAGGTCGCGCCCCTGTCGGTCGGCCGCGAGAGCACGCTGGCGCTGATCCGGGACTGCGCGGGCTCCGACCAGCGCATCGCCGTGATCGCGCAGCGAGAGGCCGCCGTCGAGCGTCCCGAGCCGGACGACCTCTACGAGATGGGCTGCGCGGCCACCGTGGTCAAGATCTTCGACATGCCCGACGGCAACAAGAGCGTGGTCATCCAGGGACTCCATCGGGTCCGGGTCTCCCGCTATCTCGGGTCCACTCCCTACCTCACCGGCCTCGTCGAGGAGCCCGTGGCCGCCGAGGGAGGCGACCTGCACGCCGAGGCGCTGGTATCCAACCTCCGCTCTCTGATCCGGCGCGCCGCCGACCTGACCAGCCACCTGACGTCCGAGCACGCGAGCTTCCTGTTGTCCATCGAGGACCCGGGCCAGTTCGCGGACTTCGCCGCCGGAGCGCTCAACGTCCGCGTCGAGGATCGCCAGGAGGTGCTAGAGTCCCTCGACGTGGCCAAGCGGCTCGAACGCGTCACGTTCCTCTACAACCGCGAGATCGAGATCCTGGAGCTGGGCTCGAAGATCCAGTCCAAGGTTCAGGGCGAGATATCCAGGACCCAGCGCGAGTACTACCTGCGCGAACAGCTCAAGGCGATCCGCACCGAGCTGGGCGAGATCGAAGACGACTCCGACGAGATCCAGGAGCTCCGCGATCGCGTCGCCGAGGCCAAGATGCCCGAGGACGCCGAGCGCGCGGCGCTGAAGGAGCTCGATCGGCTCTCGAAGATCGCGCCCGCCTCGGCCGAGTACACCGTGTCGCGAACGTACCTGGACTGGCTCGTCGAGCTCCCCTGGTCGATCGCGTCGAGCGAGGAGATCGACCTCGACAACGCGCGGCGTATCCTCGACGCCGACCACTACGGGCTGGAGAAGATCAAGCGCCGCATCGTCGAGTACCTCGCCGTGCAGCAGCTGTCGGGCAACGAACGGGCGCCGATCCTGTGCTTCGCGGGCCCTCCCGGCGTGGGCAAGACGTCGCTCGGGCGGTCGATCGCCCGAGCCGTCGGCCGCGAGTTCGTGCGCGTGTCGCTGGGCGGCGTGCGAGACGAAGCCGAGATCCGCGGACATCGCCGCACCTACATCGGAGCGCTTCCCGGCCGCGTCGTTCAGGGCATCCGCCGGGCCGGCACCAACAACCCCCTGTTCATGCTCGATGAGATCGACAAGCTCGGCACCGACTTCCGGGGCGATCCCGCCTCGGCGCTCCTGGAGGTGCTCGACCCCGAGCAGAACGACTCGTTCAGCGATCACTATCTCGAGGTCCCATTCAACCTCTCGCGCGTGATGTTCATCGCCACCGCCAACTACCTCGAGTACGCACCGCCGGCGCTGCGCGATCGCATGGAGATCCTCGAGCTGCCCGGCTACGTCGAGGAGGAGAAGGTCGGCGTCGCGCGCAACTTCCTCGTGCCCAAGCAGCGCAAGCTCCACGGCCTCAAGTCCAGCCAGATCTCGATCCCGGTCACCACACTCCGCCGGATCATCCGGGGCTACACGCGCGAGGCCGGTGTGCGTACGCTCGAGCGCAAGATCGCCAGCGTGTGCCGGGGGGTCGCGGTGAAGGTCGTCGAGGGGCGACTCCGGAACGAGCGCGCGGTGATCTCGCCCGAGGAGCTCTCGGAGTACCTCGGACCCGAGCGCTTCTACCAGGAGGCGGCCGAGCGCATTCGACGTCCCGGCATCGCGACCGGCGTGGCCTGGACGGCCGCCGGCGGTGATCTCCTGTTCATCGAGGCCACGCGCATGCCGGGCAAGGGACGCCTCACGCTGACCGGACAGCTCGGCGACGTCATGCGCGAGTCGGCTCAGGCCGCGCTCAGCTACCTTCGCGCCAACGCGGTGGAGCTCGGGATCGACGGCGAGGTCTTCCAGTCGAGCGATCTCCACCTGCACGTGCCGGCCGGCGCCGTGCCCAAGGACGGTCCGTCGGCCGGGGTCACGATGTTCACCGCACTGCTGTCGCTGCTGACCGACCGGCGAGTGCGTCACGACGTGGCGATGACCGGCGAGATCACGCTCCGCGGGCTCATCCTCCCGGTGGGTGGGATCAAGGAGAAGGTGCTCGCCGCGCGGCGCACGCGCATCAAGAACTTCGTCCTCCCCGGGAAGAACCGGCCCGACCTGGAGGAGATCCCCGAGTACGTCCGCAGCAAGATGACGTTCCACTTCGTCGAGGAGATCGCCGATCTCCCCGATCTCGTGCTCGTGAGCACCCGTGGCGGCACCCGCGCGTCTCGCACGTCGACGCGCGGGACGTCCGAGGGCCGCGGGCGTGCGGCCGAGGGCCGCCGGCGCACGAAGAAGGAGCCGCGCGGCGGCTCGCGGCGCTCGGACGGATCGAAGCCGTCGCGACGGCGCTCGGCGCGCTCGGGCGCGGGGCGCCGATCGTCGAAGCGCGTGTCGGGGACCTGACGTCCCGCGGACCGGCCCGTCGGCGCCAGCCGGGTCTCAGCGCGGTGCCGGCTCCGCCGCGAGGAGCGCGTCGGCGAAGTCCCCGGCATCGAACGGGAGCAGGTCGTCCACCCCCTCTCCGACCCCCACGTACCGCACCGGGAGCCCGAGCGTGTCGGCGATCGACACGACCACACCGCCCTTGGCCGTCCCGTCCAGCTTCGTCAAAACGAGGCCGGTGAGCGGAAACGCGTTCTGGAACTCGCGGGCCTGCTGGATGGCATTTTGACCGGTCGTCCCGTCGAGGACCAGCCACGTGTCGTGCGGGGCGCCCGGGAGCGCTTTCCCGATGACCCGGTGGATCTTCCTCGCCTCGTCCATGAGGCCGACCTTCGAGTGGAGCCGGCCGGCGGTGTCGACGAGCACGATGTCCATCTCGCGGGCTCGCCCGGCGCTGACGCCATCGAACGCCACCGCCGCGGGGTCGGAGCCGGATCGGCTCTGAACGATCTCCACGCCGGCCCGGGACGCCCACAGCGAGAGCTGCTCGTTGGCCGCCGCGCGGAACGTGTCGGCCGCGACGACGAGAACCCGCCTCCCGTCCGTGCGGAGCCGATGCGCCAGCTTGCCGATCGTGGTCGTCTTTCCCGTGCCGTTGACGCCGACGATCATCACGACGCGGGTCGGGACGTCCTCGGTGGGCTCGTCGCCGGCACCAGAGGTGGAGCGCTCGAGGATCGCGCGGATCTCGCGGGTCAGGACGACCCGGGCCCAGTCGTCCGACTCGACGTCGTGGCCCGAGGCGCGGCGCAGCGCGTCGAGGAGCTTCTCGGTCGTCTCGAACGCCACGTCCGCGCGCAGGAGCGCTTCCTCCAGCGCGTCGGCGTCGTCCTCGGAGAGCCGGCGCGCCCCGCCCAGGCGATCGAGCGTGCCGGCGAGGCCATCGCGTGTCTTCTGAAGCCCGTCGCGTAAGCGGCGAAAGAGCCCCTTCATGCATCCCCCCGGTTCGTGCGGGCGCGCAGGCTAGCACGCGGGCTCCGGGGGGTCAAACGCCGGGATCCGACGCGTACGGGCATCGGCACCGACACCCGGCACGGGCCGGGCTCCGCGCGCTTGAGCGCCCACGCCGCGCCGGCTAGAGTCCGCCGCATGACGCTCCCCGACGGCTCCGAGCGCGCCGAGACGCTCCTGGATCGCATTCACGCGCGGCTCGCGGAGTCCGGCCCTCTCCACTCCGAGGACCTCGCCACCGAGTTCCTGCGCCTGACGAGTGGCGTCGGTGGCGGACGCCTGATCGACCGGATGCTCACCGGTCAGCGTGACTTCGCCCGAACGCCCGACGCGCGGTGGGCCGCGCGGCCGAAGCCGCCGCGGGAGCTGACCGAGACGTCGTTCGTGTGCGTGGCGGTGGACGTCGCGCCCGGTGGCGCGATCCATCGAGGCGCCGCGCTCGCCATGCGCGGCTCGGACACCGAGATGCGATGGCGCGCCGAGACACCCTCTGATGTGGACCCGCGCGCGCTCCTGGACGCGCTCCGCGGAGGCGTCATCGTGGCCGAGCACGCCCCGTCGCTCTGGCGCTGGGTCCGCGCGAACACCGATGCCGAGATCGCCGACTACCCCGCGCTCTCGCTCGGCCGGCTCGCCACGGGGCTGTTTCCCGACGCCGGTATCTCGGCGCTGGACGATCTCGCCGAGCGGCTCGGGATCGCCACACCCCGGTCCGACGAGCTCGCGATGCGCGCGGCGCGCGTGGCCGACATCCTCACGGCCGCGATCGAGACCGCGGCGCTGGCGGGGGCACGATCGCTGCACGACCTGATCGCGCTTCAGTACACCGGAGCGAACGCGGTGGATTTCTCGCGGTTCGCATTCGACGAGTCCGCCATCCGAGCGCTCCCGGACACCCCGGGCGTCTACGTGATGCGCGACCACGAGGGCGAGTGTCTCTACGTGGGAAAGGCGCGCGCGCTCCGGACCCGCGTGCGCTCGTACTTCTATCCGGTCACCGCGCGCGATGCGAAGCTCGAGCGCCTCCTCGGCGCGCTGTACGACCTGGAGACCCACGACGCGGACTCCGAGCTGGCGGCGCTCCTCCTCGAGCACGAGATGATCGAGCGATTGCGTCCGGAGGTGAACACGCAGCGCGACGTGCACGGAGGCGACGTGGCCGTCGTGCCGGCGGTCATCGTCGAATCCGCGTCCGAGGCGGGCTCGGTGTCGCTGATCGGCGTGACGCGGGTGCGCCTTCACCGGTGTGTCGTGGCCGTCGAGGCGCTCGATGCCGTCGAGATCGAGGCGTGGCTCGGCGATGTGCTGGCCGACCTCGACTCCGGCGCCGATCGCACCGAGTCGCGGCACTCGCAGCCGACCGCCGAGGGGATCGCACCCGCCCCGGACGACGTCGTGATCGCGGCCCGCTACCTCGCCCGACACCGCGATGCCCTCACGTGGCTCGATCTCAGGCAGGTCCCCGAGCCGGGTCTCGGAGCCGATCGGCTGGCCACGCTGATCGCGTCGCGGCTGGCCGGTCCCGCGCCCGTCCGGGCCGTCTGATCACCTGATCACCCGGTCGCCGGTCCGCACGAGCGAGCCCCGACGTCGACCCCCGGGGCCACCGAGACCCTCGACGCTGTGCGCGCGATCGCCTCGCGCCCGGACGACGAAAAACGGGCACGGCCGTCGAGACGACCATGCCCGCTCACGATTGGTGCCGGGGGCGGGACTTGAACCCGCACGGCTTGCGCCACACGCCCCTTAAACGTGCGTGTCTACCAATTCCACCACCCCGGCGACACTGGCGTCGCGTTCGATCAGTTGCCCGGTGTGTCGCTCCCGGCGGCGCCGCCTTCGGCGGGAGGCGTCTCGGCCGGCGCCGACTCGGCCGGCGACGACTCGCCCCCGATGGGCGGAAGCGTGAGCGTGCCTTCGCCGGCGCCGGTCGGTGTCTCACCGGCGGGCGGAAGGTCGGCCTCGGGCAGGCCCTCGAGCGGCGGCAGGCCGAGCTCGGTGCCCCCGGCTGCGGGCGCCATGGGCCGGAACTGGTCGATGATCTCCTGATCTCGCGACGAGCCGGAGCCGCCGAGCACGCCGCTGAGCAGGAACAGGCTCAGCGAGGTGGCCATGAACGTCGCGCCCAGCACCTGGGTCGTGCGGGTCAGGAAGTCGCCCGCGCCCCGGCCGCCGAACATCGCCTGGGATGCGCCCGCCCCCCCGAAGGCGCCGGCCAGACCGCCACCCTTGCCCGACTGGAGGAGCACGACGATCAGGAGGCAGATGGCGACCATCACGTGGATCGTCATCAGCAACCAGTAGAGAATCATACAGTTACCTCGGATTGCGAACCGTCGGTCCGTTCAAAGCGAGGGGAACAGTATCACCTGCCCCCTCCGGGGTCAACGCCGACGGGGGACCGCCTCCACGATCGCGGCGAAGGCCGCGGCGTCCAGGCTTGCCCCGCCGACGAGCGCGCCGTCGACCCCGTCCGCGGCCAGGAGCTCCGCCGCATTCCTCGCGTTCACGCTCCCGCCATAGAGGATCCGGACGTGGCGCGCCCACTCGGCGGTCTGGGCACGCGCGGCGACCCGGCGCAGGATGCCGTGCGCATCGGCCGCGATCTCGGGGGTCGCGGTGCGACCGGTGCCGATCGCCCACACCGGCTCGTAGGCGATCTCGAGCGCCCGGCCGTCCAGATCGAGCCCGTCCAGGGCGGAGACGAGCTGGTGCTCCAGCACCGCCTCGGTGAAGCCGTCCTCGCGCTCGGCCTCGGTCTCCCCCACGCACACGATGGGCGTGAGACCGGCCGCCAGAGCGGCCTCCGTCGTCCGGCGCACGACCGTGTCGGTCGCCCCGAAGAACTGGCGCCGCTCGGAGTGTCCGACCAGCACGTACCGGGCACCCAGCTCGGCAATCATGCCCATCGAGACCTCACCGGTGAAGGCGCCCTCCGTCTCGAAGTGGGCGTGCTGTGCCCCCGGCGCCACCGGTGACCCACGGAGCACGCCGGCGACCGCGCCGAGGTGCGGGAACGGGGGGCAGACCAGAACGTCGGCACGCGCGCCGTCCGAGACGGACGCGGCCACGGCACGGGCCAGCTCGGACGCGGTGTCCAGCGTTCCGTGCATCTTCCAGTTGCCCGCGATCAGCGGGCGCGTCACGGCCGCCACTCCGAGAGCGCGGCAACCCCGGGAAGCGTCTTGCCCTCGAGGAGCTCGAGCGCGGCCCCGCCACCGGTGGAGACGTGGCTCATCTCGGCGGAGAGCCCCGACTGAGCCACCGCGGCCGCGGAGTCGCCCCCGCCGATCACCGTGGTCGCGCCGGCCCGCGTTCGGGCGGCCAGGAGGCGCGCCACGGACATCGTGCCCTCGGCATAGGCCGGAACCTCGAATACGCCCATCGGCCCGTTCCACACGATCGTCTCGGCCGGGCAGAGCGCCTCCTCGATCGCGGCGATGGTCTTCGGCCCGATGTCGACGCCCAACACGTCGTCGCCGATCGCGGTCACCGGGACCACCCGGCCCGGATCGCGGCCGTCGATGCCGGACGCCACGCGGCAGTCCTCGGGGAGCACCACGCGGACGCCGCGCTCGCCGGCGTCGGCGAGCACGCGACTGGCCGTCTCGACGAGATCGTTCTCCACGAGCGATCGCCCCACGCGCACACCCTTCGCCACGAGAAACGTGAACATCATGGCGCCCCCCAGGACGAGCGTGTCCACGCGCGACAGGAGCGACTCGATCACCTCGAGCTTCCCGCTGACCTTCGCGCCGCCCAGGACGGCGGCGTAGGGGCGCGCCGGGGACGCCATGAGCTGAAGCAAGTAGTCCAGCTCCTTCTCCATCAGGAGGCCGGCCAGTGAGCGGTCGACGTGGGCGGTCACGCCGACGGTGGACGCGTGCGCGCGGTGCGCGGTTCCGAAGGCGTCGTTGATGAAGCTCCGATCGGTCAGCGCGGCGAGCCCGCGCGCGAACACGGAGTCGTTGTCGGTCTCCTCGGCGTGGAACCGCAGGTTCTCGATGAGGAGCACGTCGCCGGCCCCGAGCGCACGGGCACGGCTCTCGACGACCTCGCCCACGCAGTCGGTGACGAAGCCGACCGGCCGGCCGAGCAGCTCCGCGAGTCGCACCGACACCGGAGCCAGGCTCAGCTCGGGAACGTGCCGTCCCTTGGGACGTCCCAGGTGGCTCATCAGGACGACGGCGTTGTCCTGCTCCACGAGCCGCCGGATGGTGGGCAGCGCGGCCTGGAGCCGCGTGTCGTCGGCCACGACACCATCTCGAAGGGGAACGTTGAAGTCGACGCGCACGAGCACCCGCTCGCCGCGGACGGGCGTGTTCTGAAGCGTTTGTCTGGCCAACGTGCGTCACTCCGGCGGCGACCGCCGCATCGCGGATCCGCCGAGCGGATCCCAGCCGACCCTGGCGCGGGGCCAGGCGACTCGGAGACGACCCGAGACGATCGCCCCCACACGACCGAAGCAGCCGCGGCGCGGGCGTCCTCAGAGGATGCCGACCACCGAGCTGTAGGCGAGACGATAGATCCCCACGCCGTTCTCGTCCACCAGGATGAAGGCCATTCCGGTGCCGGGGGGATCCAGGCCGGGCATCAGCACGCCATTCGCGCTGTAGTACTTCCAGATCTCGAAGGCAGGGTTCGCGTTGATGTATTTGCGATAGAGCTGCTCGAGTCGTGGGTCGTTCAGATCGACCAGGCCCGACAGCCCGCCCTCGATCTCGTCGCGGAACACGTCCGAGAAGGAATCGTCGCGACTCGGGATCCGCACCTTCACGATCTCGTCGGGCTCGCCGAAGCGGATCAGCAGTCGTCCACGATCGCTGAGCTTGCCGCCGTCCAGTCCCCTGAAGTCCCGCTCCGCCTGGCGCAGCCTCGCCTCGAACTCGGCTCGGGCCTCGTTCTCCGGCGTGCCCGGTGATGGATCCAGCGACTCCCAGAGCGCAGCCATGTAGGCCGCCCGCTCACCGGGGGCCTTCGCCTCGAAGACCTCGAAGTCCCCCGGAGACAGGAGCACGCGCGCATCGTTCAGGACGGTCTCCTCGTCCTCCGCCCAGGCGTGGGCGTTCCACAGCACGTGGAAGTCCCCGTACGTCACGTCCAGCTCGCGGCCGTCGTCGTCGAGAAGCTCGATCGCAAGCGTGTAGGTCCCGGTGGGGTACTCGGAGACGTCGAAGCGCTGGATGCGGCCCGCGCGACCACCGTGCGACCGCTGCGTCTCCTCGGCCCGCATGACCTCGGTCCCCCGCGTGTCCAGGATGCGATACCGCACGCGGTTGGCCAGTGAGTCGCTCCGAAACCCCGAGTCGGGCGAGCGCCGGTAGATCTCGTAGTAGATCGGAAAGACGGATCGCTCGGCTCCGTAGAAGCGCGAGGGCGCCGGCCGCACACCGACGCCGGCATGGACGCTCAGCGTCGAGAGCTCGACATCCGGACCGTCGAGATCCACGACCGACGCGCCGAACAGGATCCCGCTCAGATCCGCTTCGGGTGACACGGCGCGATCCCTCGGAAGGAGGCCTCTGGCCTCGCCCGAGCGATGGGACTTCTTGAGGAGGCCGACCAGCGTCTTCTTCTGCGAGCGAGCGTCCTCGACGCGCACGTGGATCTCCGAGGGCGTGAAGTTGACGCGGCCTCGCATAACCCAGAGGCCCTTGGCGTCCGCCCGCCGCGTGGCCTGGAAGGAGCTCGCGAAGAGCCGGGGCTCGGCCGTGAACGTCCGCTCGGTCTTCCTCCGGTCGTCGCGCACGGTGACCTCGACGATCAGCTCGGCCCGGTAGCGTTGACCGGCGCGGACCCACTCGAGATCCACGTGCGGAACCGCCACCGCAACGTCGACGACTCGCTCGTCGTCCGCATCGCGGAACACCGCCGCGTCCGCGACGACGTGAAGGTCACCGGAGGCATGCACGGGCAGGACCGAGACGTCTCGCTCGAACGCTTCCTGCGCGTCCCACGCGCGCGCCGAGTCCACCGGCACCGCCGTGAACACCGTGGGCTCGGTCACCCCCGGCGCGGTCGCGGCCGCCAGCCAGGCGATCGCGCCGAGCCCCCGGAGTAGATGCCACCTCATCGGTCACCTCCCCTCGACGCGGGTCCCGCGCCACCGGCGCACCTCGCGTCGACTCGACGTGCCCCGAGGGGGAGAGTCGTCGTCGACGAAAACGGGGACGACGCCGTCGTCGCGGCACCGTCCCCGGGATGCGTCGTGCGTGTCCGCCTCGTTCCTAGAAGCTCAGCTCCAGGGAGAATCGGTGCGCCTGACCGAGATCCTCCATGTCGGTGTACGCGTAGTCGACGCGCGCGTTCGAGGACACGCTGGCCGGGAACTCCACGCCGACGCCGGCCGCTACGCCCTCGGAGTCGTAGCGGTAGTTGTAGCCGCCCCGTACGTGGAAGAAGCTCCGGAACGAGTACTCGGCGCCGAAGTTGCCGCGCTCCTGGTTGTCCGGCGGATGACTGAACTCCGCCGACGCGAGCAGCGCGTGCGAGTCGTCGCGGTACAGGTTCATCGACATGCCGACGCGGAAGGTCGTCGGGATCTTCACGTTGCGCTCCAGGAACTTCATGTCCGACCCGATGTTCGCGATCGTCATGCCGATCTTGAGCGAGCGGAAGCCGGTGTTGTACAGCGTGCCGAAGTCGAACGTGTACGCGGTCGCGGAGTAGTCGGCGAGCCCCTCGCGCACGTAGTACCCGCTCACGCCGGCCGAGAACTTGTCGGTCAGCGAGCGCGAGTAGGTCAGGCCGAACGCCACGCTCCCGGCGTCGAAGAACTCCCCGGACTCGCCGACGTCGTCGAGCACCGTGCGCACGGGCTGCTCGTCCATGTAGAGCGAGCGTGCGCTCAGCGCCAGGGTGCCCGGCAACCAGTCGAACTGAAACGCGTACGCCGCCTGCGTCAGCGACACCTCGGCCGGCCACGCGACGTGATTGAACGACAGTGCATTGTCGGTGAGGCGAGCGACGCCGGCCGGATTCCAGAACACGGCGCTGGCGTCGTCGGCGACCGCCGTGTACGCCCCACCCATGCCGGCCGCGCGCGCGCCATAGCCGATCTTCAGAAACTGAGCGCCGACGGTTCCGACCTTCTGGAACTCCTGGGCACTCGCGATCCCCGGCAGAACCAGGCCTGCGACGAGGATGATCCTCGAGACCCGTTTCATCCGTCCTCCTTGCCACCCCTCAGGTGTCCACCGCCGCTCGAGGCGGCAAACCAATCCCCGAGCGCGCGCCGGCGCGCCCCCGCCATCGCCCCTGCGCGGGGAATCAGCGAATGACGACAAATCGTCCCACCTTCGTACCCTGCGACTCGGTCACCACGGTGTACAGGTAGACCCCGGCCACGATGTCCTGGCCGTTCCGGCTCACGAGGTTCCAGAAGGCGGTACCTCCGATGCCGTCGACCTCCTGGTCGATCGTCTGCACGAGATCGCCCGCGAGCGTGTAGACCTTGATGATGTTCCGACCCTCGGGGAGGTTCGCAAACGCGATTCGCGTCCCCGTCGGATCGCTGTCGGAGGGGATGAGGTCCCAGCCCCACGGCAGGACGGTGCGATCGCCCTGGATGTAGGGGTTGGGCACGACGTAGATCTCGTTCTTCGTGTCCTGCTTCGGCCAGGCCGGCGTCACCGCCTGGGATTCGCGTGCGGCCGGACGCCCGGAGAGCTCGAAGTGCCGGATCAGGGTGTCCCCTTCGCTCGAGACGTTGATGTCGTCCCAGGCGCTGAACGCGGTGACGTCGTAGAAATACAACATCCCGTTCTTGATGCCCTCCCGATCCTCGTAGCGATAGCGCCCGATCGGATACAGGTCGGCGAACTCCTGTCCCGCGGTGGTGTCGCCGGTGGCGATGCCGGTCTCCTCGGGCACCAGCGACGTGTTCAACAGGAAGTTGCGCTGCGGCCAGCAGAACTGCGGACACGCCTCGCACGGGTCGTCCGGGAGCACGCCATCGGGATCCTCGGGCTCCCAGTTGCCGAGATAGTCGCCGATGTTGAACTCGAACGGGATGAACTCCCCGGCCACCTTCGGCGCGGGCACCAGGCAGGTGTCCGGAGGCGAGTCCGGGTGCAGCACGTACTGCGAGATCAGCTGCCACTCTTCCGGCGCGGGCCCGGTGGAGCCCACCGGTCGCCGCCAGCCCTCGACGCGCCAGATCCGGTAGCCCTCGAACAGGATGCGCCGCTGAATGGGATCGGCCTTCAGCTCCGAGAGGTTGTTCCACTCCAGAACGACCTTGCGGTCGCCACCGGGCGCGGCCACCGCGATCCCCTCGGCCTCGGGGTCGGTGTTCATGATCGGTGGCGGCGGCGCGACGGTCCCGACCCAGTTGACGAGCGTCTCCGGACCGGGGTCGCTCGAGGTGGAGAGCGGCGTGCAGTCGTCGCAGTCGTTGTTGACGTAGACGCTCGGTGCGCAGTAGCCCTCCCACGAGAACGCCTGGAAGTCACCCGGGATCGAGTCGCACGGGTCGTCCCACAGCACGACACCGGAGTCCCCGGCCCCCGACGGACGTAGGCACAGCTCGCGTCCGGCGACGCCGGTGTTCTCGTTCTCGTCGGCGTCTCGCCAGGCGCCATCGAAGATCACCTGCGCCTGCACGGCGTTGTCCAGCATGCCGGCCTTGCCGTCCCCGATCACGAAGGCCGTCTGGAAGGTCAGGAACGTGTCGGCGGGCAGGGTCTTGAACGGTCCGGCCGAGATCACGTAGCGGTAGTCGGCCGGCTTCGGCGTGTCACGGGCCGGCAGACCGCTGCCGGAGATCAGGTCGTAGCGCTCGACGTCGTTGCGCGGGTCGCCCTCGGGATACGGCTCGGAGCCCGAGAAGAAGGCCGCCCGGCGGATCGACACCTCCGCGGGTGCCTCGATGCCGGCCGGGTCGATCGTGTGCCCGAGGAACATGCCGCCGAAGTAGCCCGGCACGTCCCCGCCGCGTACCCCACCCTGCTCCTCGTTGATCTCCGAATCGGGCGTGTCGAAGATGTACGCGATGTCCACCGCCAGATTGCGCTCGCGGCACGCCTCGCCGATCGGCACGGTGTCGTCGATCACGGTGGTGTCGATCGCGACGTAGCCACCCTTGTCGTCCACCCAGTAGCTCTGCTTGTCCTTCGGACCGGCGTCGCCATCCACGAAGAACGCAATGTAGACGTCGTTCAGGGTCTCGTTTCCGATGTTCCACACCCTGAAGTCGAACCCGACGAACTCGTTGGCGCCGGTCGTGGCCCATGCGAACGAGCGCTGCTGCACGAGCAGATCGAGGGGCACGTGGTCGGGCTCGGACTCCTGCGTAAACTCGGAGAGATCCCAGTACTGACACGAGAACATCTGCTGGCCGATGGCCTCGAAGTCCTCGTCGATGAACCCGTCGCCGTCGTCGTCGAATCCGTTCAGGAAGTCCTCGTCGATCGAGAGGTCCACGCCGCCGTTCCAGTCGTCGTTGGCTCCCGAGGTGCGGATGTCACCGATGTCCTCGCCGATGAAGTCCTGGGGTCCGGACGAGAACCCGATCCGGTTACCGCCGCTGATGCCCTCGAAGGCCTCGTAGACGGTCCACTCCGGCTCGGCGGGGGGCAGGAACTCGAGGTCGTACACCGCCGTCGTGACGTGCGGAATGCCGTCCGAGCGCTTCGCCCCCACCCACAGCCCGGCCGCGTAGAGGTACTCGCCTCCGCGCCAGCCGGCCGAGAACGCATCGATGAAGAAGTTTCCGATCATACCCACGTTGGTGATCTGCAGCTGCAGAAGTCCCACGTTGTGGGTGAACACGTTCGGCGGTCGGATCGCGAACAGCGGCGCCGGTCCGCGATCGGCGAGCTCGTCCATGAGAGCGGGGAGATCGGTGAGCTCCCCTTTCGCCAGGGCTCCGGACGCGATCACGGCGCCCGACAGCGTGCCCAGCACGCCGAGCCGCAGCGCGCGGACGCCTCGCCCCGAACGAGACACGGTCTGTTTCATATCCACCTCACCGGACGTTGGAGACCCCTGCCGACGACTCGTGATGCGACGCGCTCCGGCCCGCCGCCTCAGAACGCGAGCGCCACGCCCATGCGGACGTTGCGCCCATCCGCGAAGACGCGCGGATCGTTGAGGGGAACCCAGTCCTCGCTCCCGTCCCCGTCGATGTCCTCACCGAGATACGCGCCACCCGCGTTACCGGTCTCGGTGTAGTAGACGATGTACTCGAACCCATCCAGCCCCGGTGCCAGCGGCCAGTTCGTCGGTGTCGGATTCACGACGTTTCGCGAGTCCAGCACGTTGTTGGCCTGGACGAACACGCGGAAGGGCTGGTTCCAGACGTCGTAGTGCCGCTCGAACTGGAGATTCAGCCGGGCATCCGCCGGGAGGCGCCGCGAGTTGACGGTCTCCGGCTCGATGTCGCGCGTGTCACGCTCGCGCGGCGTGTACGGGAAGCCCGTGCCGAACGACCACACCCCACCGAGGCTCCAGTTTCCGGTCGGGTCCTGCACCGTGAACGACGCGTTGAAGCTGTGTCGCTGATCCCACGACAGCGGCTGCTCGGAGATCGGAAGGTAGCGGAACTCGAGCTCGTTGGCCGCGTTGGGATCCGACGCCACCCCCGACGCCACACCAAACGTGTACGAGAGCTCTCCGGTCAGGCCACCGGCGAACGCACGGCTGAGGCTGACCTCGAAGCCGCGGGAGGACGCGTAGTCGCGGTTGATGTACTGATCCACGAGGCTCGCCGAGTTGGTCGCGCGCACGCTCTCGACCGACAGGAGGCCGAAGATGTCCTTGTAGTAGACCGAGAACTGCCCCTTCACCGACTCGGAGAACAGGTGCTGGATCGCCGCCTGGTAGGCGACCGTGTTCTCGTTTCCGAGGTTCGGGTTGCCACGCACGCGGTTGTCGGTGACGGTGCGGTTGTTGTAGAGATACTGCCGGTCGGGGAACTGGTAGTAGCGACCGTAGTGGAAGCTGAACACGTCGCGGTCCGAGATCGGGTAGGCGATGCCGATGCGCGGACTGATCTGCTGGGTGATCGTCTGGTCCACCTCGGACGGATCCACCTGATTGCCCACCGAGAACGCGTCGTACCGGAACCCGATGTTGAGCACCATGCCCTCGTGCTCCCAGCGGTCCTGCACGTACAGGGCACCCTCGGGCTGATAGTAGTGGTAGCGATCCGTCACCCCGATCAGCCCCGAGCCCGAGTCCCGGAACAGGTACATCTGGGTGACCTGATGGAAGAAGAGGTCGTTGTACCGGAAGTCGAAGCCGGTCTCGAACGTGTGATTCCGCCACCGGTGGGTCAGGTCGCTCTTGAACGAGTAGACCTTCGTCTTGCGGTCGGACCAGAGCGGGTAGTCGCCACCCCGGGCGAAGAACGACGACTGCTCGCTGTTCTCGTAGTCGAAGTAGAGATCGCGTAGCGCATCGCCCTGGTACTCCCAGGGGTTCTGCCCGTTCACGCGCCGCGTGTCGTTGAAGGACTGACGCGCGGCCTTGAGCGAGTAGAAGGTGTTCCCGTCCCCGATGGTGTGGGTGAACGAGAGCTTCACCTGGTTGTACAGGTTCTGGTCGTTCGGCGTCCGCTCGAACGCGTTGTAGTACTCGTAGGAGTCATCCACGCGGAACGGCGACCACGGGCCGCGCCGCAGCCGGATCTGCGGGGGGCCGCCCCCACCGGTCTCGAGCGTGTCGAAGAACGTCTTGACGTAACCTTCCCAGCTCCAGTTGTGGTAGTAGTTGTCGCTGCGCGTGCGGTTGTTGATGATCTCCATGTTGAGCTTGTACGGGATGCCCGGACGCCACGTGAACTTCGACTGGAGTCGGATGTCGTTCACCTTCCGGTCGCCGACGGAGATGAAGTCGAGCACACGCGTGTGGTTGCGACGTTCCCGGGTGGCCGGATAGGCGTCCGACCACGACCCCTGCGCCGACACGAAGTAGTTCGCGTTGTCGATCGGAAGCGGCCCGCCCAGGCTGAACTGCACGCGGTCGTAGTTGTTGAACGTCTTGTCGGGGGCGCCGAAGTCGTCGGTCTCGTATCGGAGCTGACCGGCGACGTGGTCACCACCCTCCTTGGTCGTGTAGTTGATGACACCGGACTGGGCGTTGCCGTACTTCGCGTCCATGCCGCCCAGGATCACCTCGGCGTCCTCGACCGCGAACGTGCCGAGGCTCACGCTGCCGCCCGAGAGCGGGTTGCGCACCGGCACGCCGTCGACCATGACCGCGACCTCGCCCGAACGACCGCCCCGGAAGAACAGCTCGCCGCCCTTGGCGACGACGCCGGCCTTCAACGCGATGGCGTCGGTGATCTCTTCGACGGGGAGCGACTGGATGTCGTCGGAGCTGACGCCGGTCTTGACCTGGGTGTCCTTCAGATCGATCAGCTCGGCCTTCTTGCCCTCGACGACGACCTCACCCAGCGTGCTCACGATGGACGGAACCATCACGAACCCGACGGTGGTCTCGCCGGACTCGTCGATGGTCACGCCGTCCTTCGTCATGGCCTCGTAGCCGATGTAGGTGGCCTTGACGCTGTAGGTGCCGCTCGGAACGCCGGCGATCGAGAACCGACCCTGGTCGTCGGTGATGCCGCCTCGTTCGGTTCCGATGACGCTGACGTTCGTGAAAGCGAGGGGCTGGCCCGTCTCCTTGTCGGTGACCGTGCCGACCAGGGTGCCGGCAAGCGCGGAGGTCACGACGCCGAGACCGAGAATGCACGAGGTCAGAACGAACAGCCAGAAGCCCGACCGCCCCCGATCAGGGTGGTCCAACATCGGAACACGGTCCTTTCTCCCAGCCCCCGGAGTCTTGACGCTTCTCAAAGTACAGTCTCCTCCCCCGCGGTGTCAACGGCACGATCCCCACCGGCGCTCCGGTTGTTCGTCGGCAAATCGTGTCGTTTCTTTCGCTTAGCCGCTCGGCGCTCGGTATTGTGCATACCGGTCAGCGGAAGAGCGTCCGGCCGGCGAGCGTGAAGCTGGCCCCGTCCGTCTCGTCGAGCGGATCGGAGGGCACGGTCGTCTCTCCGTTGGTGATCCCGAACGCCAGGTCGATCATGAAGACGCCGCCGCGCGGCGCCCAGCCGAGGCCTGCCGAGTAACGGCGGCGCTCGGTCTCGATGTTGGTTGCACTGATGCGGTCGGCCTGGTCCCGCTTTGCCTGAGTCAGGACGAACCCGCCGCGCACGATCAGATCGGAGACCCAGAAGTACTCGACGCCCGTTCGCAGCGTCGTGATCTCGTCGGTGGTGGTCGCGACGTTCTCGAAGGCCTCGGACGTGAGATCGCCGTTGGTGACGTTGAGCTCTCCGGTGACGAGCAGTCTGGCGTGTGGGTGCAGGCCGGCCCCGACCTTGAACGTCGTCGCGTCGAACTCGTCGTTGGTGGTTCGCACGAAGCGTGACCAGGTCGGGTGCCCCGTCGCCTCGTACGTGCCCTTCTCGTAGAGGACCGACGCCCCGACCTCGACCCGCCGGCCCGCGCTCAGGAGCCAGCGCGTTCCGACCGTGGTCTGCTTGCGCTCCTCGGTCAGGATCGGGATGCGGAGGTTCAGATCGACTCCGGACGGGTTCAGGAAGAACTCGCGCGCCCACGAGATGCGCAGGATCTCTCCACCGTCGAGGAGGGAGCGGCTGACGAACGCGCCGCCCTGCAAGGCACCATCCCGCCCGTAGTACGTGGCCTGGGCTCCGAACTCGGTGATCGGACGATCCCAGGTGTATCGGTCGCGGTGCAGGCCGCTCGAGGAGACGCCGCTGACGCTGTTGCTCGAGAGCGACAGCGTGGCGCCCAGGTCGAGCTGGTCGTTCAGGAAGTAGACGACCCCGAACTTGTAGTCGAGCCGATCGGTCGCGTGCGCGATGGCCAGGGCGTCGCGTGCGGTGACGTCGTCGTCCTCGTTGAACGCGGACAGCGACACCCCCAGGACGGCCCTCTCGCCCAGCGCTTGATTGCCCACGACGCTGAACGTGGGGCCGCTGAACTTGTGGCGCTCGAAGTCGGTTCCCGAGCCACCCTCGACCGTGCCGCGGGTGAGGCCCCCTTCGACGCCGAGGGCCCGCTCGTAGCTGCGAAACGAGATCTGGACCCCGCCCTCGGCGTTGGACCCGGACGACGGGATCGCGTTCGCGCGACGATTGACACTGCTGTTGGCCGCCCAGAAGTCGCCCGTCCAGGCGTCGCGGTCGACCAGAAAGCCGGCCACGTTGCGCCCGTAGTCCCACATGTTGATCTCGTCGGCCTCGTCCTGCACCGCCACCGAGACACCGCCCATCGCGTCCAGCCGGGCCGACGTATGGCTGAAGCGGTACGCGAGCTGCCAGTCGTCCAGAAAGCTCTCGGAGATCTGCGCGGCGGCGCGACCGGTCCACGCGACCAGCATCGCCGCGCAAACGACGCTCCCCAAGGCCGCCGGCTTCCACACACCCATCCCTGTCGTCACCTCTCACTCCTCCCGCGGCGGCGGCGGCTCGACTCGGACCCGGACCGGGAGTGATCCCCAGCGCGGACCGCTCTCGGTCTGGTTGTCCCACAGCGCGATCGCGAACACGAAGTCGATCGCGCGATCCAGCGTCAGCTCGAAGTCGAAGTCCTGGATGTCGTTCCCGACCTCGTTCCCCTGGCCCCAGTCGGTGTAGAAGGACCGGGCCAGCTCGAGCGTCCACTTCCGCGTGACGGGGTCGTACCCGCCGAACGCGCGGACGTCCAGTGCGTTGGTCAGGTGTGGCGGCGCTCCGTACTCGCCGCCGGCGCAGTTGCGCGGATCGTCGTCCTCGATCGGGAGCGGGCAGGCCGGCAGACAGAACGTGAACCGCTCGGGATCGGTGCCGTCCGCGTAGTCGTGGCCGAGCAGGTAGCCGGTCACGAAGTCGCCGGGCTGCCACAGGCGCCGCTGCTCGGGCTCCTTCGTCTCCCACAGGAACGGCACGTGATTCAGGATCTTGGGATCGGCGGGATTGGGCTCGAGGTACGCTCCCCGGACCGAGCCGCGGTGCAGCCACGGAAACGACATTCCCATGTTGACCTGCGTACAGGCCGAGTTGCCCGAGGTACCCGCGTTGGGATCGCTCGCGGGGTTCCAGCCGCGAAGCGGAATGCGATCCTCGGGATCGAGCGCGGTGTCGAAGTTCGGAATGTACAGCGCCGGGCCGTCGTCCAGCGTCATGGGCCCCGTGGTCGAGATGTACATGTCGTCGGCGTAGCCCGCGAAACCCTCCTGGGGATCGGCGTCACCCCCGATGTCGTTGATGTTGAACGTCTCGTGGAGCGGGTTGGTCCGGGACGCGCTCCAGAGCCACGCATCCAGGAAGCCCGAGGCCAGCGGACCGTATCCGGAGCCGTTCTTGATCGTCTCCATGCCGAACGCCCGGAACGACCGGCCCTGAGCGTCCTCCGCGTCCCCGTCGCCGTGCACGAACAGGAGGAGGTCGTCGCCTCCGCGCTGCTCCCAGTCTTCGGGGTCGAGACGGTCGTTCTCACCGTAGAGCAGGACCTTGAGCGAGTCCTCGACCAGATCGGCGATCTCCGACTCGCTCGCATCGGGATAGAGCCCGCGGAAGTACGACTCGACGCGCGGCTCCGCGTTGGTGAGGTTGGGCCCGCGGTAGATCATCGCATCGCGGTATTGAGACGGCTCGACGTCGGACCACTGGAGAAGGAAGTACATGTTGCGCAGCGAGTACACCTCGTCGGCCGCGTTCCACTGCGCGGTGTAGGCCGCCTTCACCGCCACGAACTTCGAGGAGCCCGGATCGCCGAAACCGCTCTGCGGCGTGACCTGGATGTAGGTGTACGGTCGAGCCTCGTCGTCGGGCGATCCCCACTCGAGGTTGTTGGCCTGACCGTCGAGGATGGGTATGCGTTGCTCCTCGACAGCCAGCTCGGAGTACTCCACGAAAGAGGCACGGACGACGAGGTCTTCCTCGATGACCTCGTCGATGTCGGACTGGCACGCGAGGGCACCCAGCGCGCCGACGAGCGCGGCGGCTCGTGCCGCGCCGGCCGCCAGGTCGATGGATTGGTGACGCGTCGTGCCGGCGCGACCCCGAAAGGCGTTGTCCATTGTGTTTCGCCGCTCCCCTAACCCCTGACCCTGACCCCTCGCGCCACTCGGGCGAGCGTCGCGTAGCACCCCGGTTTTCCAGCCCGTCACGGTATCCGACGCGTTGATCGGTGTCAAGGCGACCGGAAGCGGCAACTCCTCGCCGGGAAAGGCTTTGAGGCTCACGAGACCGCTTCGGGGTCGACTCAGGTCCGGTCGGGCGCCCGTTGATCGAACCGCAGGAACGCGTCGATGAACCCGTCGATGTCGCCGTCCATGACCGCCTGAACGTTACCCGTCTCGTGGGAGGTTCGGTGGTCCTTGACCAGCAGGTAGGGCTGGAACACGTAGGACCGGATCTGGTTGGACCACTCGATCTTCTTCTTCTCACCCGCCAGCGACGCGCGCTTCTCCTGCTCCTCCTCCAGCCGGCGCATCGCCAGACGCGCGGACAGGATCCGCATCGCGCTGTCCCGATTGCGATGCTGGCTCCGCTCGGACTGGCAGGTCACGACGATCCCGGTCGGCAGGTGCGTGATCCGGATCGCCGACTCGGTCTTGTTCACGTGCTGGCCGCCCGCCCCGGACGCCCGGTACGTGTCGACCTTCAGGTCGTCGGGTGAGATCTCGACCTCGCCGTCGGACTCCATGGCCGGGAGCACCATCACCGAGGCGAACGACGTATGGCGTCGTTTCTGGGCATCGAACGGGGAGATCCGGACCAGCCGGTGCACCCCGATCTCGGACTTCAAGTAGCCGTACACGAAGTCGCCCTCGATCTCGGCGGTCACACCCTTGATCCCGGCCTCCTGGCCCTCCTGCAGGTCGATGACCTCCATCGCGTAGCCGCTTCGCTCCGCCCAGCGGGTGTACATGCGAAGGAGCATCTTCGCCCAGTCCTGGCTCTCGGTGCCGCCGGCTCCGGCGTTGATCTCCAGGATGGCGCCGTGAGAGTCGTACTCACCCGAGAGCAGGCTCCTGAGCTCGAAGGCATCCAGCTTCGCGTCCAGGGCGCGCGTCGCCTCGGCGGCCTCGCGGGCGGTATCGGCGTCGTCCTCCTCGGTGGCGAGCTGGACCAGCACCTCGGTGTCGGAAAGATCGCGTTCGAGCGTCGTCCAGTCCGACACGATGGCCCGCGAGTGCTTCAGCGCCGCGATGGCGCTCTCCGCGGCCGCCCGATCGTCCCAGAACGTGGCCTCGCCCATCTTGGCGTCGAGCGCGGCGAGCTCGCTCCGTCGGCGCTCGAGATCAAAGATACCCCCTGAGGCTCTCGAGACGCTCGCGAAGGCGCTCGAGGTCGGCGGTCAGATCGGCGGACATGGGCTCACCCGTTCCTTTCGTGGAAGTCGAGGTCGGTCACGAATCCGGCGGCGTCGCGGCGAGCGAGCCCGCGCCGTCGAGGCGATCGCGAAGATGACGCCAGACCTCGCGAGCCCTCTCCTCGAGCGTCTCGAGATCCGAGTCGTTCCAGACGACGACGTCGGCGGCGAGCGCCTTTCGGCCCCCGCTGGCCTGTGCGGCCACGCGCGCGTGGGCTGCGGCCGCGTCGCGAACGGCCCCCTGGCGGGCCACGCGCACGCCGATCGGCGCGTCGACGACGACCAGAACATCGTAGGCGTCCACCGTTCCGGCTTCAACCAGGAGCGCGGCCTCGACGACGAACACGGCGTCGCGGTTCCCGTCGCGGACCCGGGCCAGGCGTGCGGCGATCTCGGCCCGGACGGCCGGATGCACGATCGCCTCCAGCGCCGCGCGCGCCCCCGCGTCCGCGAACACGAGCGCGGAGAGCGCCGCCCGGTCGATGCGCCCCGTCGCGTCGAGCACGCGCTCCCCGAACCGGGCCACCACGGCGTCTCGTGTCGCCGTCGGTCCACCGAGGAGCTCGTGCACGACGGCGTCGGCATCCACGACGACGGCGCCCCACCCGGCGAGCCAGCGCGCCACCGTGCTCTTGCCCGCGGCCACGCCGCCGGTGAGCCCGACGGTGAGCACGGACGTCATGAGCCCGGCCGCCCGCGACGCACCGGGGCCCCGTACAGACCCGCCTCGGCGATGTACCGGGCCACGGCGTCGGGGACCCACCACCTGATCGGACGGCCGTCCCGCACGCGCGACCGAATCGTCGTGGCGGAGATCTCCAGGGCCGGGCCCGAGATGAGCGTGTGCGGCGGTGCGTCCTCGGGCACCACCCATCCCGGGCGCGCGTAGACGGCCAGCGTGGCCAGCGACCGGATCTCGTCGGGCGCGACCCAGGTGCCGAACTCGGCCAGGCTGTCGCCGCCGATGATCAAGAAGCGATCGGGCCACCCGGCGTAGGCCTCGCGACACCAGCGCAGCGTGTCCACCGTGTAGCTGACCCGCCCCTGCACCTCGTGCTCGACGACCTCCGCGAGGGGCCACTCCTGCGTCGCCAATCGCACCATCCGGAGGCGGTCCGAGATCGGTGTGAGCACGGCACTCGGCTTGTGGGGCGGTACGGCCGTGGGCACGAACAGGACACGACCCAGCCGCAGCTGCGTGGCCGCTTCCTGGGCGAGTATCAGGTGGCCGAGGTGGATGGGGTCGAACGAGCCGCCGAAGATTCCGATCCGACCGCGCGCGCCCCCCGCGCGCGTCATTGCACGGGCGTCCCGGCCGCGACGCCGTTCGCCGGCGTACATCCGACCTCGGCGCGAAGCGAGGCAACGACCTCGGCGAGCTCGGCGCGTCCGGCGGATTGCGGCAGCTCGTGAATCAGGTCGAGCGTCTCGCACGCGGCGGCCGTGTCCTTCAGGCGCGCCTTCGCCCGAGCCAGGAGCAACAGGGCGTCGGGCAGGAACTGCGACCGGGGAAACCGTTCGAGCAGCCCCTCGGCATACACCTCCACCGACCGGTACCGCTTGTGCCGGTAGTACTGCTCGGTGTTGCGGAGTTGCTTCTCGGCCAGGTGCTCGTTCAGCTCGGCCAGGCGCTCGCGCGCCTCGGGAGCCAGCGGGCTGTCGGGATACTCGCGCAGGAAGAACTCGAACCGCTCGATGGCCTGCTCGGCCTTCGTGGGATCGCGCTCGACTCCGCCCCGTTGCAGGTACGCCGATTCGGCCACCCCGTACAGCGCGTCGTCGGCGAACTCGGAGAAGGGATAATCGCGTCCCAGGCGCGTGAACTGGGCCTCGGCCTGGACGTAGTCGCCCGCACCGAGGTGCGCCTGACCGAGCCGGTAGACCACCCGATCGATGAACGCCAGTCCCGGGTGATCGATGGTGAGCTGGGTGAGCGCCTCGATCGCGCGGAGCTCGTCCCCGTGCTCGAGCCAGCGCTCCGCGCGAGCCAGCTCTTCCTCGGGACCGACGCGCTGGACCGTCTTCCCGCCTCCGCACGCCGTGAGCGACGTGATGGCGAGGACGCTCACCAGCGCCCAGGTCGCGTTGTTCCTCACGTCCTCATCCACCTCTCGGCGTGCGGCCCGCGATCAGTTCTGGTTCGTATAGAAGAGGTACACGAGCCCCGCCACGATCCCGCTGACGATGACGGGCTCGACGAAGCGCAGCCCGTTGCCGCCGGACAGCTCGGTCGGTGCGATGCCGCCGCCCTCGAAGGCCGCAAGCTTCCCCTGGGAGATCCAGTCGATCGAGATCGCATCGCCATGACCGGTCTCGCTGACGACGTCGCCTCCCGGACGAAGCTCGCAGGTGACGTCGACCGCCGCGACCCGCTCAACCTGCTTGCGGCCGAAGAGGTACGGGCGCCGTTGCCCGACGTAGCGCAGGTCGAACCGGCCCACGTCGAACACGAGGAGCGGTCCGTCCGCCGGGAGCGTCGCGTGGGACGGCATCGTGCCCCCGGCCACCTCCGCGCCGGGCGCGGCGATGGACCCCTCGCGCGACATCAGGTGCTCGATCATGGACGACGGGGCCTCGTCGTCCGATCCGTCGTCGTCGCCGGCGCCGTCGCCCGCGCCGTCGTCGAGCGGCTCGTCCCGGTCATCTCCGGCGGCGTCTTCGTCCGCGTCGTCGTCGCCGGGGTCGGGGCCGACACCCTCGTCGTGCGGCGGGCTGGTCGGCGTCGATCCGGCTCCCGACGCGGCGGGCGCGGCGCTGCCGGCACCGGCGCCGCCGACCGGAGCCGCCGCGTCCGGGGCCGCCGGCTCCGAGCCGATCGGCGTCGTGAGCACGCGCACCTCGTGACCCGCCCCGACGAGCGCCTCGGCGAGCGCGTGACCGACGACGTCGTTGCCGGCGTGCAGTCGCGCCGGGGCCACCGACACGACGCCACCCGGCGCGAGGGGCACCGACGCCAGCATCTCGCGCACGGCGTCTCGTGCGACCTCACGCATCATCGCCAGGTGCGACAGGCGACCGGCGATCATCTCCGACGCGACCGCCGCGCCGTTCGCCCCCACACCCAGCGCGAGGCCGATCGCCGTGATCCACGCGAGGCGTCTGAAAACGTGCTGTCTCATAGAGCGCGACCTCGATCTCCGGTTGTCGGCGCGACGCGCCCGGGGCGCGCGACCGGTGCTCACTCGATCTCCACGACGTCCACCCCGTCCGGCGGCTCGAACGTGAACCGGTCGGGCTCCACGGTCACGTTCGGCGTCGATCGGAGGATCCGATAGTCGGACACGTTGCCGTCCCAGTCGGTCCAGACGAAACGACGGGCCAGCGCCGAGGGACGATCGACCTCCACGCGAAGCTCCCGGATGCCGAGATCCTCCTCCGGCTCGAGCGTCAGCTCGACGTACTCGTCGGCCCACTCGACCTCGCGCACCCGATGCCCGGCCAGGAAGTCGAGGAACAGGCGGGCGACGGCGTCGCCCTGGCGATCCACGCGGGACTTCAACACCTGGCCGCTCTCCGGAACGTACGTCCACATCCAGGTGCCGTCGGACACGAGACGATGCCCCGGCGGCTCGGAGTACGCGATCGCGACGTGTCCGGCAGCGTCCACCCACAGCTCGCCCCGGTAGGGATCGGAGGCCTCGAGGAGCTCCCACTCGTTGACCTGCGTGAAGGCGGCCCACAGGGTCCGGATGTCCGAGTAGGTGTCGCGGACACGATCCAGGAACGCATCGGTGACGGGATCGGGGTCGGCGGCGCCGGCCGGAATCGCGTCGGAGACGCCGTGCCCACCACCGTCCGCGGCGAGAGCGGCGACGGGCCCGCCCACGACCAGCAGCAGGGCCGCCGAGACGGCTGCCCCCGATAAGCGTAAGTCCCTTCTAGACAATACCTTGCTCTTCCAGGTAGTCGATGTCGACGAGGACGTCGCGCGCCTTGCTACCCTCATAACCCGTCACGATACCGGCCTGCTCCAACTGATCCATCAGCCGCCCGGCCCGGGCGTAGCCGATCTTGAGCCGGCGCTGCAGGAAGGACGTCGAGGCCTGCCCCTGGAGCACGACGAGCCGAGCCGCCTCTCCGAACAGGGAGTCGATCTCATCGTCGACCTCGCCCGGCGCCGCCGCCTTCTCTTCGATGTCGATCGGATCGACGCTGGAGGAGAAGCCTCGCAGGTACCGGCAGATGGCCTCGATGTCCTCGTCGGGCAGGAACGCCCCGTGCAACCTCAGTGGCACCGAGCTCCCCGACGGCATATACAGCATGTCGCCGCGTCCGACCAGGCTCTCGGCGCCGTTCTGGTCCAGGATGGTACGGGAGTCGGTTCGCTGGGCAACCTGAAACGCGATCCGGGCCGGAAAGTTCGCCTTGATGACGCCCGTCAGCACGTCGACCGACGGCCGCTGCGTGGCCAGAACCAGGTGGATGCCCACCGCGCGCGCCATCTGGGCCAGCCGCGCGATCGGCGCCTCGACCTCGGACGCGGTGGTCATCATGAGGTCGGCCAGCTCGTCCACGATGCAGACGATGTACGGCATCCACTCGGGCGGAACCTCCTCGTCGTTCCGGGCCTTTCGCGGCTTCCCGTTCTCGTAGTAGCGCTCGTGGTACGACTTGATGTTTCGGACACCTTTGCCGGACAGGAGGCGGTAGCGGCGCTCCATCTCGCGGACCAGCCAGTTGAGCGCCTTGGTGGCCTCCTTGGGCTCGGTGACGACCGGCAGCGCGAGGTGCGGGATGTTGTTGTAGCCCGTCAGCTCGAGCATCTTCGGATCGATCAGGATCAGGCGCAGATCCTCGGGCCGGTGCCGGAAGAGCAAGCTGGCGATGAGCGTGTTCACGCACACCGATTTCCCCGATCCCGTGGTGCCGGCCACCAGCAGATGCGGCATCGTCTCCAGATGATCGGCAAACGGACGGCCCGCCGCGTCCTTGCCGAGCGCGAGCGTGAGCACGCCGAGAGGCTCGGTGAACACCGGCGACGTCATGACGTCGGTGAAGTGGATCAGCTCGCGCTCGTCGTTGGGGATCTCGATGCCCACGGCGGCCTTTCCCGGCACGCGGGTCAGGATGCGAACGCGATCGGTGCGAAGCGCCAGCGCAATGTCGTCCTCGCGGCTGACGATCTGATTGACCTTCACCCCCGGCGCCGGCTCGAAGTCGTACCGGGTGATGACGGGGCCGGGGTGAACCTCGGAGATTCGGCCGCGGATTCCGAACTCCTCGAGCGTGCGGCGCAGGGTCTCCGACAGACTGAGGATCGCCTGGCGATCGGTGCGCATCCTGGACGGCGGGGGTGTGGACAGGAGCGAGACCGGGGGCGGGCGGTACTCCGAGGCCGGACGCTTTCGCACCTCCTCGTCGCGCCGCACCTTGCGTGCCGGCGTGCGAGGCGAAACGTCCGACGCGGAGGGAAGCGGCTCGGGCTCGACGATCCCCGGTGGCGCATCGTCGAGGGGATCCTGCGCGCCGGGATCGGGCGGAGTGCCCTCTTCGGGCTGGGTTCCGGCAGACCGGGACGTGCCGGCACCGTTGGTCCTCTCCCCGATCGCCGCGCCACCTGCGAGCGCATCGACGCCGGCCTCGCCAGCGGACGGCTCGGGTGCCACGGATCGAATGGGCCGGGTCGCCGCCGCCCGGGACGCAGCGGCGGCGAGCTCGCGCCGGCGGGCCAACGCATCGGCGGCCGCGCGCCGGCGGGCCTCTCGGCGCTCTTCGCGCATCGCCGCCAGCGCCCGGCGGCGGCCGGCGAGCCAGCCCGCCACCGTGGCCAGCTCGTCGACGAGACGGAGCCGGAGCGCCGAGGTGAGCGTGAGGACCCGGCGACCCACCGGATCGAGTCTCCCCGCGAGCCGGCCGAGCCGCAGAACGTCGCCGGCCAGAATGGCGGCCGCGATGATGATGGCGACGACCGCGATCCAGGCGCCCGCCCGCCCCACGACGCGTGTGAGGCCGGTGGCGACCAGGTCCCCGTAGGCGCCACCGGCGCCCGCGGACGCCAGAGCCGAGATCGGCGGCCACCCGAGGACGACGCCGACGAGGATGTTCCGGACGCGCGTGACGGGGGCCCCGGCCACCAGGCCGACCCCGACGATCGCCACGGCCAGGGGAAGCGCCGGCGCCGCCACCCCGCCGAGCACGTGCAGCGTGAAGCGGGCCAGGTACAGTCCGGCCGAGCCGGTCACGTCCGGAGGAAGTGCCGGAATGCGCAACGTCTGCACCGCGACGTCGGAGACGCTCACGAGCGCGAGCAGCCAGAACGACGCGATCGCGACCGCGAGAACGCCCGCCAGTCTCACGTCTCGCGGGTGCGCTCGTCTTCGTGACCCTGCCACGGACGGCCTCTAGTTGCCGGCGACCGAGGTCAACCGTTCCGCGGACTTCCTGATGGCGTCTTTCCTGTCGGTGGCTTCCCAGGTGAAGCTGTCCAGCTCGCGTCCGAAATGACCGTAGGCCGCGGTCCGACGATAGATCGGCCGCCACAGGTCGAGCATCTGGATGATGCCCGCCGGTGTCAGCTGGAAGTGCTCGCGTACGATCTGCTCGAGCGACGCGTCGGGCACGACACCGGTCCCCAGCGTGTCGACCATCACCGAGACCGGTTCGGCCACCCCGATCGCATACGCGAGCTGCACCTCGCACCGGCGGCACAGTCCGGCCGCGACGAGGTTCTTGGCCACGTAGCGGGCGGCGTAGCAAGCGGATCGGTCGACCTTGGTCGGGTCCTTCCCGCTGAACGCCCCACCGCCGTGCCGGCCCCACCCGCCGTACGTGTCGACGATGATCTTGCGTCCCGTGAGCCCCGTGTCGGCCTTGGGCCCGCCCTCGACGAACCGGCCGGTCGGATTGATGTGATAGACGACGTCGTCGTGAACGAGCGCGTCGGGCAGACACGGCTTGATCACCTCTTCACGGATCGCCTCGGTGAGCGCGTTCGTCGAGATGCTCGGCGCGTGCTGCGTGGACACCACCACGGTGTGCACCCGGCGTGGTCGTCCGTCGTCACCATACTCGATCGTGACCTGGCTCTTGCCGTCGGGACGCAGCCAGGAGAGGGTGCCGTCCTTTCGCAGATCCGCGAGGCGATGGGTGATGCGATGCGCGATCAGAATCGGCGTCGGCATCAGCTCGTCGGTCTCGTCGGATGCGTAGCCGAACATCAAGCCCTGGTCGCCGGCACCGATCCCGTCGCTGCCGTCCACGCCCATCGCGATGTCCGGGGACTGCGCGTCGATGCTCGTGAGCACGGCGCAGGTGTCGGCGTCGAATCCGTAGTCGGCGTCGGTGTAGCCGATCTCGCGGATCACCCGCCGCACGACCTCGGGGATCTCGACGTAGCCGTTGGTGCGGATCTCGGCCGAGATGAACGCCAGACCCGTGGTCACCAGCGTCTCGCAGGCCACGCGCGCGTTCTCGTCCTGCCCGATGATCTCGTCGAGAATGCCGTCGGAAACCTGGTCGGACACCTTGTCGGGATGTCCTTCGGTCACCGATTCCGACGTAAACAGAAAGCTCATTTAGCACTCCCTCGGCGGGGGTGAGCGACTCGGGGCCAGCGAACGCACGACACACGGCGCCACGACGTGACCGACGGCGACGAGACGCGTTCTCCAGGGAAGGATCCGACCCGGATGTGGCACTAGCAGCCAGAGGCGGGCCGTGACCGACCCGGTAATGTACGGATGCGTCGAACGCCTGTCAACGGGCGCCTCCGGCTGCGGGCGCGCGTCAGAGCCCTCGGACCGCGGCCAGCTCGGGGAAACGGTCGGCCAGGAAACCGCCGAGGAGCGACGCGACGTCCGCGGCGGTCGACATCCGCACCGCGCGAGTGGCCACGTCCCGGCTCTCGGCGTAGGAGATGGTGCGGATCACCTGCTTCACCTCGGGCAGTAGCGAGGGCGTCATCGACAGATCGTCGATCCCCAGCCCCACCAGGAGCACGGTGGCCAGCGTGTCCGCCGCGAGCTCGCCGCACAGGCTGACCCGGCAGCCCTCCCGGTGGGCGGCCTCGACGGTGGCGTGAATGGCCCGGAGCACGCTCGGGTGCAGCGGATTGAACAGATAGCCGAGCTTGGCGTTGGTGCGATCGACGGCCAGCGCATACTGAGTCAGGTCGTTGGATCCGATGGAGAAAAAGTCCACCGAGCGAGCCAGCACGTCCGCCATCAGCACCGCGGCCGGCGTCTCGATCATGATCCCGATCGTGACGTGCCGATCGAACTCCACCCCCGCGTTCGTGAGCTCCTGCATCACCGCGTCGAGATGTTCGCGCACGCGATCGAGCTCCTCGGGCGTCGTGATCATGGGGAACAGGAGGCGGACCGGGCCGAACGCGCTCGCCCGGAGCGCGGCGCGCAGCTGCGCGCGGAACACGTCCTCGTGTCCCAGGAGATAGCGAATCCCCCGGAGTCCGAGAAACGGGTTCTTCTCTCGATCGGCGCCGATGTACGACGCGAACTTGTCGCCGCCGACGTCGAGCGTCCGGATCACCACCGGCTTGGGCGACAGCAGCTCGAGCGCCCGCCGGTAGATCGCGAACTGCTCGTCCTCGGACGCGAGGTGCGCGCGCTGCATCAACAGGAACTCGGTGCGGAACAGTCCGACGCCGCTGGCCCCGTAGCGATGCACGGCGTCGATCTCGAGCGGCATCTCGATGTTCGCCAGGAGGTGGATCTCGCGCCCGTCGGTGGTGACCGACGGCATCTCGCGTGACAGCTCCAGACGATCCATCATCTCGGCGTAGTGACGGCGCACGCGTTCGTACCGGCGCTCGTCCTCGTCGGTGGGATCGAGGATCAGCCGACCCCGCCAGCCGTCGAGGATCGCGCGACCACCGGCCGCGGTCTCGTCCAGAAGGTTCTCGATGCCGAACACGGCGGGTAGCCCGCGCGCGCGGGCCATGATCGCGGCGTGCGCGGTGGCGCCGCCCCGCTCGGTCGCGAGCCCCCGCGCGCTCGTGCCCGCGACCGCCACCGTGTCGCCGGGAGTCAGCTCGCGTGCGACGATGATGGCATCCTCGGCCGACACGGTGAGCCCGTCACGATCGTCCTCGGCCAGCCGCCGCAGGACGCGCCGCTTGACGTCGCGGATGTCGGCCGCGCGCTCGCGAAACAGCCCGCTCTGCATGCGATCGAACGTCTCGAGCACGCGGAGCACGTTCTGACGGAAGGCATACCCGGCGTTCCGGCGATGCTCTCGGATGTCGGTCTCGGTCGCATCGATGGCCAGGGGGTCGCTCAGGATCATCAGCTGTGCATCGAAGATCTCGGCGGACTCCGCCCCCAGCTCCTCCACCATCGCGTCGCGCAGGCCCGAGATCTCGTCGATGACGGCGCCCACCGCGGCCCGGAAGCGATCGATCTCCGCGTCGACGCCGTCGGCCTCGATCAGGAACTCGCCCACCA
This sequence comes from Candidatus Eiseniibacteriota bacterium, assembly GCA_965224245.1. Lineage (GTDB taxonomy): Bacteria > Eisenbacteria > RBG-16-71-46 > CAZAMP01 > CAZAMP01 > CBDCYW01. The sequence continues at coordinate 2,089,687 of OZ245046.1, forward strand.
CGACCTCGTTGGGCTCGGCGGTCGCGATGTCGCCGATGGCGATCCCGGGGGAAACCGCGATGCCGTGAAGCACGCGCCGGCCGCTGCCGGCGCCCCCGGCTCCGGGAGTGACGCCGGCGGTCACGACGCCCGCCCTTCGGCGGCTCGCGACTTCTCGACGTCGAGGACCTCGTCGTCGAACTCCGAGGCGAACAGACGCTCGATCGCACCGACGGCCAGCTCCTCGTCCTCGCCGTCCGCGGAGATCGTCAGACGCGTGCCCGTGATCGCGGCCAGCATCAGGATGCCCATGATGCTCTTGCAGTCGACGCTCTGGTTGGCGCCGTCGGTCAGTGCGATGCGGCTCCGGAAGCGCGCGGCCAGGCTGGCCAGCATGCTCGCCGGGCGCGTGTGGAGCCCGGGGTCGTTCAGGACGACGACGTCTCGCTCAACCATCGTCACACCCCGGCATCGTCGCCCTCGGCCGCGGTGACCGGCTCGGGGACACGTGCGTCGGTGGACAGGATCTCGAGCGACGCGCGCAACGTGACGCGGCCGCGATCGGGCACCAGCGGCCAGACCAGAAACACCCGCGTGGACTGGAACACGCGGGTCGGAGCATGTCCGTTCAGCGACACCGTCTCGATCGGGAAGCGCAGCACGCGCACCCGCGGCTCCAGCGAGACGTTGACCTCGAAGCCTCTGCGCTCGTCGACGATCCCCCACCGGTCGACGTCGGGGATCTCGTCCTCGGTCCCGATGTCGTGCGACTCGCCTTCTGCGAATCGCATGTAGCGCCCGGCGCGTCCCGGGGCGCCCAGGCCGAACGTCCACTCCGTGGCGTACTGCATCCACCCGTCCGGCAGACCGTCGGGGAACGCGAGATGCCACACGACGTCGAAGCGTGCCCGCTCGGGATCGAGAACGACCTCGCGCTCGATCTCGACCACCGAGCTCTCGACCCGGCAGTTCGCGAAGAGGCGCAGCCGACCGGGCCCCTCGCGCTCCCACTCGTAGCGGGTGCGGGCGGGCGGCGCGCTGAGGGTGCGGAGGTCCTTGATCGTGGCCAGGGTCACGTCGTCGTCGAACACGTGATCGCGGAGGCTGTACAGCGGGAAGGGATCGTAGTTCAGGTACGAGGCCAGGTCGCTCTTCGACTGGCGGCGGCGCCCGCCCTTCGAGCCCGATGCGTCATCGCGCCGCTCCCGGATCGCCGAGTGGTACGACTCCTCGCGACGTGCGACCGTGTCGCACAGGTTCACCGCCCTGGGCTTCAGGTCCAGCGCGATCAGCGTGCCGCCGTCGTGGGGCGCCAGCGTCAGCGCCAGCTCGCGGTTCTCGACCACGACCTCGTCGTCTCCGTCCAGGTCGATGTCGCGATGACTGAAGCGCTGGAACGGCTCGTCGCCGTGCTCCATCCGATCCATCAGCTCCCAGGCGCGGATCTGGTTGGTGAACACGGCGCGACGCAGCTGCGGCGCGTACACGCCCCCGTGTACGCCGTGCCAGTACGCGCCGTGACTCAGCGAGCGCCAGACCAGTCGCCGTGCCTCGGCGACCCGTTCGGGATCGGCCCCGCGATCCTCCAGCGCCTGCACCCGACGCAGGAGATCCAGGCCGCGCTTGTGCATCCAGTTGGCCTCGGGGTAGCGCACGAGAAAGTTGCGCCAGTAGCCCATACCGAGGAATCGATCGAGTCCGTTGCCTTCCTGCTCCAGACGCGTGCGCAGCGAGTGATGGCGGCGCTGTGCCTCGGGGGGGATGGACCACTCCATCATCTCGCCGTACGTTCCGGTGGGCAGGTAGAGCTGCCCGGCGGCCTCGACGCCCTCGACCACCTCTTCCAGCGTGCACGTCTGGAGTCGATGGTGCTCGCGCTCGAGAAGCGCGAAGAAACGGGAGAGCCAGCGTCCCTCCTGGACGCGCTCGAACGAGCCCGGCCACGCGCCGAACTTGGCGCCGTCGTCGGCGAAGACGGCCACCCTTCCGCCGCCGGTCTGGCGCTTCAGGAGCTGCGCGACGACCTCCTCGGGCTTCGCCGCGGGGATGAGATCGCGGAGGCTCCGCGGGACCGGAAAGACGCGGATGGGCATTCCCTCGTCCTCGGTCACGAACGAGTCGTACAGGCGCTTGTCGAGCACACCGATCCGCAGAAACGGCGTGTCGTCCAGCGGCATGTACTCGATGCCCGCCTGGCCGATGACCTTGGGCAGGGACGGCTCCCAGACGCGCTCGGCGAGCCACAGCCCCCTGGGCACGACGCCGAAGGTGCGCTCGATCAGCTCCTGGTGGGCGCGGATCTGCGCGACGCGCTCGCGCTCGGGGATGATCGCGAGAATGGGTTCGAAGATCGGCGACGAGAGCAGCTCGACCTGTCCCCGGTCGACCAGCTGCGAGAGGAGCTCCACGTACGCGGGCCGGCTGGCGATGAGCCACTCGAGCAGCGAGCCCGAGTTGTGGAGAACCACGCGAATCGACGGATGCTCGGAGATGGTCACGAGGACCGGCCAGTACGCGCGCTCGTACGCCTCCTCCACGGCGCGGCGGGACTGCCCTTCGGGCTGGTGGTTGTGCAAGCAGAACACGAACCTCATGTGCCCTCGATCCTCTCGTTCACCGCGTGCACGCTCGGGAGCGGCACGGCATCGTCGCCCGGGAGCGCCCGAAACGTGCTTCGTATGCCGGCCGTGGCCAGGCGCTCGAACGCGGCCGCCTCGGCGCGCGTCAGCTGTAGATCGTCGCGGAAGCGCACCCGATCCGGGGCCGCGTGCAGGCCGCCGACGTTGATCTCATGCACCCGCACCCCTCGCTCGACCAGCGCTTCGACCGCCTCGGGTCCGCGCACCAGCACCAGCGTGACCGGGGCGTCGAACCGCCCCGCCGCGTAGGCCGTGGTGAACGCGTCGATCGTGATCACCTCGACCGGAACGTCGTCGGGCGCCGATGCCTCGTACACCTCGCGCTCCCACGCGTCCGCGGCCGCGCGGTCGTCGGCCACGACGATCCGATCGAGCGCCATCGTCGGCACCCACCCGTGGGAGACCTGACCGTGAAGCAGGCGATCGTCGACCCGCACCAGTGCGATCGGCACGTCAGCCGCTCTCCGTGCGGGCGTCGTGAATCCCGCGCCGTCCCTTCATGATGACGCGCTCCACGAGCGCCCCGGCCTCCAGCCGGGCGCGATAGTGACAGAACTCGAGCAGCATGGGAAGGTTGACCCCGGCAACACTCTGACATCGTGTGTGTTGCGAGGCCAGGAGCCGGCACGCGGTCTCGCAGCTGCCTCCCGCGAGGTCGGTGAAGAGGACCAGGTCGTCGCCCGGCCCGAGCGCCTCGATGGCGCCCTCTACCCGCTCGCGGATCGCGTCGGCCGAGAGCCCGGCGTTGGAGATGACGTTCACGCCGTCCTGGGGCCCGAGAAAGCCCTCCACCGCCTCCACGAGCGCCTCACCCACGCGGCCGTGTGTGACGAGGAGCGCGCGGATCACCGCCGGCCTCTCCGCCCGAGGGGCCGCGGCCCGCGGCGCGTCACTCGCGATCCCCGCGCGCGATGGCCTGGAACTGCAGGCGCTTCTTCTGCTCCATCGTGCGCAGAAGGCGCTCGGAGAAGGCCTGCGCCGGATTGTACCCGTAGGCCTTCACGAGATAGTTCAGCGCGATGACCTCGGCGATGACCGTGATGTTCTTGCCCGGGAAAATGGGAATCTCGACCATCGGGATCTCGACCCCGAGGATCCGGGCGGTCTTGTTCTCGAGCCCCAGACGTTCGTAGTCCTCGCTGGAGTCCCAGTCCCGGAGATTGACCTCGACCTCGACGCGCTTCTGTCCGCGGATAGCCCGGATTCCGAACACGGCCTGCACGTCGATGATCCCCAGTCCGCGGATCTCCACGTGGTGGGTGACGACCGCGTTCGAGGCCCCGATCAGGATGTTGTCCTGGACCCGCTTGATCGACACGATGTCGTCGGCGACCAGCCGGTGGCCGCGCTCGACGAGATCCAGTGCACACTCGCTCTTGCCGATGGCCGAGCGCCCGGTGAACAGGAGCCCCACGCCGTACACGTCGACCAGGCTCGCGTGCACGCTCAGCTCGGGCGCGAACGCCTCCTCGAGGATCGCCGCCAGTCGATGCTGGAAGGTCGTCGTGCCCAGCTCGGTCTGGAACAGCGGCGTTCCCGAGCGGTTCGCCTCCTGGATGAGGAGATCCTGGGCGGACGTGGTGTGCGCCACCACCACGCACGGCATCTTGAACGAGAAGAGCCGCTCGATGGCGATGCGCTGGTTGTCGGCATCGAGCGACGACAGGTACGCCTGCTCGACCTCGCCCAGAACCTGCACGCGTTCGCTGAGGAACGACTCCCGATACCCCGCCAGAAGCAGCCCGGGTCGATTGAGGTCGGACTGGGTGATCGGGATGGGCCCCTCGACCTGCTCGGTGAGGGCGTTGAGCGAGAGCTCGGAGCGATGATCCTCATAAAACTGGGAGACGCTGATGGTCTTCATGGGGCTCTCTTCGGGGCCGCGTCGAGCCGTGCCCGATCGCGCCCCCGAGACGTCCTAGTCGGTTTCGGCGGCCTCGCCCGCCTCGGACTCGGCTTGCTTGGCCGCGATCACCGAGCTGGTCGACTCGGCCTTCTCGCGCCGATCGACGAGCTTGTTCTTGTGCTTCTTGACCTGGCGCTCGAGTCGGTCGATCGCGCCGTCGATCGACGTCACGACGTCGGTGGTCTCCTCGCGGCTCACGAGGTCGGGGCCTCCGGCCACCTTCAGCGAGATCTCGGTCTGGTAGCGGAACTTCTCCTTGGTGATCGTCACGGTGGCATCGAATATCTTGCCGAAGTAGCGATCGAGGCGCTGCAGCTTCTCCTCGGCGTGCTCGCGTGTCTTCGGACTCAGCTCGAAATGGCGTGCCGTGGTCGTGATGTCCATCGGAGCGTCCTCTCCTTCTGCGACTCGATCCGCCGGGTTCTCGTCGCGTCGCGACCGGTTCGGCGAAACACTCACACGATCGGCGACCCGATCACGCGCTCAGAACCGCTTCCGGTAGCGCGCGGTCGGGATGCCGAGTTGCTCACGATACTTCGCGACCGTGCGCCGCGCGATGCGCACGCCGCGGTCGCCCAGGATGTCGGCGATCTTCTGATCGGACAGCGGGCGTTGCTTGTCCTCCTCGTCGATCAGCTGCGAGATGATGTCTCGGGCGGAGCGGGCGCTCATGTCGCCGCCGTCGTGGCGGGCGATGGCGGCCGAGAAGAAGTACTTCAGCTCGAAGACCCCGCGCGGCGTCTGCACGTACTTCCCGCGGGTGACCCGGCTCACCGTGGACTCGTGCATCCCGATGCGATCGGCGATCTGGCTCAGGGTGAGCGGCTTCAGATGGCTGACACCCTTCTCGAAGAACTCGCTCTGCACGTCCACGATGCAGGTCATGACCTTGATCATCGTCTTCCGGCGCTGCTCGATCGTCTGGATGAGCCACCTCGCGCTGTTGAGCTTGCCCTCGATGTACTCGCGTGCGCCGTCGGCGTCCTTGCCGCCGCGCAGGACGCTCTCGTACGCCGAGCTGATGCGGATGCGCGGCACGTTGCGATCGTTCAAGTAGACCTCGTACTTGCCGCTGACGCGCTCGACGACCAGATCGGGGATCACGTACCGCGGGTCCTCGGATTCGATCTCGCCGCCGGGGTTCAGGCTCAGCATGGCGAGATGATCCTTGGCCAGCTGGACGTCCTCGTCGGAGACCGACAGGGCACGGGCGATCTCGTGGTGTCGGTTCTTGAGCATGTCGTCGTAGTGATCGTGAATGATCTGGTAGGCGAGCGTGTCGTCCTCGCCGCGAACCCGGAGCTGGATCAGGAGCCCCTCGCGGTGATCGCGCGCCCCGACGCCCGCGGGCTCGAAGGTCTGAATGACGGCCAGCACGTTCTCGAGCTGCTCGACCGTCCATCCCGACGTCTCGGCGATCGTCTCCAGCGGCTCGACCAGGAAGCCCCGCTCGTCCAGCGATCCGATCAGGTACTCGCCGATCTCGAGCGCCTCGGCATCGCCGACGCCGAGCCGCAGCTGACCCAGGAGGTGCTCGTGCAGCGATACCTCGGTCACGCGGACCTTCTCGAAGAACTCGGTGTCCTCGGACTCGCGACGCACCGCCGCCATGTCTCGGTCGTCCTGGTAGAACTCGGCCCAGTCGGGCTCGGTGCGGTCCTCGGGACGCTCCTTGTCGTCGGGCGTCAGCTGCTCTTCCTGGACCTTCTCCGTCTCCTCGTTCTCGAGATTGAGATCGACCTCCTCGAGAATCGGGTTCGTCAGGATCTCTTCCTTGAGCATCTGCTCGAGCTCGAGCGCGGGCATCTGGAGGATCTTCAGCGCCTGCTGAAGCCGGGGGGTCATGATGAGCTGCTGGCTCTGTCGGAGCTGCAGCCCAGGCTTCATTTCCATCTGTGGCTTCCGTTCCTCCGCGACGGCGACGGCCGCCATCGTCGGACGACCCCGCGTCCGGGCGCGGCGCCGGGTCGACACGAGAGCGTCACTCCGGCGCTAGAGCCGAAACGCCGCTCCCAGATAGAGCTTTCTGGCCGTGGGGTCGTTCGCGAGCTCCTCGGGCGACCCCGAGATGAGTATGCGGCCTTCGAACATCAGGTACGCTCGATCGGTCGTGTTGAGCGTCTCACGGACGTTGTGATCGGTTATGAGCACTCCGAGACCGCGTCTCTTCAGGTCGCCGACGATCTGTTGAATATCGGCGACCGCGATCGGATCGATACCGACAAACGGTTCGTCTAGCAAGATGAAAGATGGCTTCGTCACCAGCACACGCGCGATCTCGACGCGGCGGCGTTCGCCGCCGGACAGCTGATACCCGCGACGATCCACGATGTGACCGATGTCGAGCTCCTCGAGCGCTTGCTGGAGTCGCGAGGCGCGCGCCTCGCGGTCCAGATCGAGCGTCTCCAGGATCGCCATCACGTTGTCACGCACCGTGAGTTTACGAAAAATCGAGGGCTCTTGGGCGAGATATCCAATCCCGAGCCTCGCGCGGCGATGCATGGCGAGATCGGTGATGTCGCGCCGGTCCAGGTAGATGCGCCCGCCGTCGGGGCGCTCGTTCCCGACGATCATTCGAAACGTCGTCGTCTTGCCCGCGCCGTTGGGGCCCAAGAGCCCCACCACCTCGCCGGGCTCGACGGCGAGATCGACCTCGCGCACCGCCTCCAGCTTCCCGTACCGCTTGACGAGCTGTTCGACCTCGAGCGCTCGTGTCGTCGTGTCCACGCGCCACCTACTCCGGGACGCCGACACCGCCGGTGCCGTCGGGGTCCGTGTCTCGGTCGGGAGCACCGTCGAGCGCATCGTCGTCCTCGATCACCGTGCCCTCGAAGTCCTCGAGGATCTCGAACGAATCCAGCTCGGGATCGGAGACGAGCCCGACCCCGGTGTACAGGTTTCGGCCTTGCACGATCCGGACGGCCGCATCGCTTCGGATGAGGCGGTCGCGCTCGTTCCACTCCAGAACCTCGGTCTCCAGGCGCTCCCCGTCGGGCGTGATCACGACGACGTTCGAGCGCGCGACCAGACGCCGCGTGGGGCCGGTCACCTCACCCTCGTCCGCGGTCAGCGTGGAGGACAGCTCGCCGTCGGAGTCGAAGAATCGAACGGTCACGCCGTGCAGCTCGGTGTGTGGCGGATCCTCGTGCTGGCGCGCCTCTTCGGCCTCGAGCTCCCACTTCGTGCGCCCGAGCTCGGTCTCTCGCACGCGGAGGCCCCAGCTCTGCTGGGACGTGCTCAGCGTGTCGGTCACCGGCGAGGTCGCCTCGGGGTCGCGCGCGCATCCGAGCAACGCCAGCACCAGCGCCGAGCTCGTCACCACGACCCGGACCGTGATGACCCGGGCCGCGACCACGCGGGCCCCGACTGCGCGGGCCGCGATCGCGCGTGCGGGTGTCCGCGCGCGATGCGGCCTCATCGGACCGCGCGCGTCAGGCGGGAGGCGCATCTTTCCACCGTTCATGAAACCAGGCCCACTGTGCGGGATCCTCCCGGATCCACTCCTCGATCGCGGCCGTCCACGCGGTCGTCAACCTCGAGACCTCGGCGTGCCGAGGTCTCGACGGGTCGGCGTGGAGCACGGGGCCGACGCGTACCTGCCAGCCGCCCCTCGCGGACCGGCGGACTACCATAGGAACGATCGGCACGCGGCACAAGACGGCCAGTGTCGCCGGTCCTCCCGACAACCACGCCGGCGCCCCGAGAAAGGTTCCCGCGATGCGTCGTCCGCGGGGGGTCTGGTCGGCCGCGATGGTCAGTGTCTCGCCTCTTCCGAGCGCACGCGCACACGCCAGCGCATCGGCTCTCGAGATCAGACGCACCCCCGCGCGGGTCCTGAGCGCCCCGACGAGTCGATCCAGACGCGCTTCGCGAACCCTCCGCACCACCGCGGCCACGCCGCCGGCGCGGCGCCGGGCCAGGATCGACGGCAGGAGCTCCCAGGGGCCGAGATGCGCCGTCACCACGATCAGCCCGCCCCCGGGGAGCGCATCCCATCGTCCACGCTCGAGCGGGATCTGATCCAGCCACGACCGGCCGCGCCGCCCCAGGCGTGCGGTATCGACCGCGTGGCGGCCCATCTCGGCGAACGCGGCCACCCCGACCCGCCGGCGCCACGACGACGTGGCATCGGGGTACGCCACCCGGAGCTGTTCGTCCACGAGACCACGCTGACCGGGCATCAGCGCGCGCACGAGGGGGGCCAGCGCCCCGACCAGACGGCCGGTGGGACGGGTCGGCGCGTGGGCCAGCGTGGCCACGAGGGCGCGCGCGACGTGATAGCGCATCCATCGACGGTGCGGCTTCAGCGCCCGCGGAACGAGTCCGCGACCGGCGCGCGTGCGCCGCGCCGCCAGACCGGCGGTCATGGCCGCAGGCACTCGTGCAGGTGCACGACGCCGATCGGGACGCCGGACGGATCCACGACCACGAGCGAGGTGATCGCCCCTCGCGGGTTGTTCTCCATGCGCTCGACCGCCGAGGCCACGAGCGCGTCGGGGCCGATCGTCTTGGGCTCGCGGGACATCACGTCGCCCACGGGCAGCGCCATCGGGTTCTCGTGCTTCAGCAGGATCCGCTTGAGATCGCCGTCGGTCAGGACGCCGACCAGCTTGCCGCCGTCGTCGACGACGGTCGTCATGCCGAGCGCGCCACGGAGGATCTCGACGAGCGCGTCGCGCAGGCTGGCCGCAGCCGGCACGCGCGGCAGCGCCTCACCCACCGCCATCACGTCACGGACCCGCCGCGCGATCTGCCGGCCGATCACGCCGCCCGGATGCAGGAACGCGAAGTCGGCCTCGCGAAATCCCCGCTCCTCCATGACCACGACGGCCAGCGCATCCCCCACCGCCAGCATCGCGGTCGTGCTCGTGGTCGGCACCAGGCTGACCGACCCCGCCTCGGGCGCGTCGCCGCATCTCACGATCGCGCCTGCCGCCCGGGCCAGCGGACTGTCGGCGCGCGCGGTCAGCACCACGATGGGCACGCCCACGCGTTCGAGCGCGGGCACCAGCCGCAGAAGCTCCTCGGTGGCGCCGGTCTTGGAGCACAGGATGGCCACGTCGTCGCGCCGGAGCACGCCGAGGTCGCCGTGCGCGGCGTCGACCGCGTGCATGAAGACCGCGGGAGATCCGGTGCTGGTCAGCGTCGCGGCGATCTTTCGCGCGACGAGGCCCGACTTCCCCACACCCACCAGCACCACGCGCCCGGTCGCCCCGAGGACGAGTTCGACGGCCTCCGCGAAGCCGTCGTCGAGCGACTCCGACGCGGCCGCGAGCCCGGATGCCTCCGACGCGATGACGTCCCGTGCCCGGCGGACGAGGCGCATTCGCCGTTCCGTCATGGCGCTGGCGTCAGGTCGTCGAGAGCCCGCGCCAGGCGCGCCATCTCGGCCACGAATGCGTCGGCCTCGGACAGCGGGAGCTGCGTGGCCCGATCGCTCTTCGCCGCACCGGGATCGGGATGGGTCTCGAAGAACAGACCGACCGCTCCCGCCGCGAGCGCGGCGCGCGCCAGCGGGCGGGCGAAACGCCGGTTGCCGCCGGTCTCGGCACCGCCCGGCTGCTGGAGTGAGTGCGTGGCATCGTAGATGGAGACGATGCCGGCCTCCTCGTACACCGCGAACGCGCGCGGATCCACGATCAGGTCGCCGTAGCCGAAGCTCGTGCCGCGCTCGGTGATCGCGACGCGGGTGGCCCCGGCGGCGCGGGCCTTCTCGATCACGAACTGCGCGTTGTCCGGCGAGAGGAACTGCCCCTTCTTGACGTTCAGCGGGCGTCCCGACGCCGCCGCGGCCTCGACCAGGCTGGACTGGCGGCACAGAAACGCCGGGATCTGGAGCACGTCCAGCACCTCGGCCGCGGGCCCGACCTCGGGCACCGCGTGCACGTCGCTGAGCACCGGCAGCCCGGTGTCCCGCTTGACGCTCGCGAGCACCGAGAGCCCCCGCTCGAGACCGGGCCCCCGGAACGCGTCCGCGCTGGTGCGATTGTCCTTCAGGTACGAGGCCTTGAAGATCAGGGGCACGCCGTGGCGGCGGGCCACGCCGGCCAGGTGCTCGGCGGTGCGACGCACCATGTCGGCATCCTCGATGACGCACGGTCCGGCGACCAGGAAGAACGGGCCGCCGCGCTCGAAGAGCTCGTCAACCACCGGTTCGTACCGCCTGATCCTTGCGGCGCTTCACGGCCGCGCCGACGAACGCGCGAAACAGCGGGTGCGCGTCGCGAGGACGGCTCCGGAGCTCGGGGTGGAACTGCACGCCCACGAACCACGGGTGATCGACCAGCTCGCCGATCTCCACCAGATCCCGATCCGGGTTGATCCCGCTCAGTCGCATGCCTGCGTTCTCGAACGTCTGTCGATAGTCGTTGTTGAACTCGTAGCGATGCCGGTGGCGCTCGGCGACGTCCAGCGTACCGTACGCGCTGGCGGCGGTGGATCCGTCGGACAGCACGCACGCGTAGGCACCCAGACGCATCGTACCGCCCAGGTCCGAGACGTCGCGCTGATCGGCCATCAGGTGGATGACAGGCGCCGGCGTGGACGTGTCGAACTCCGAGGAGTTCGCGCCGGTCAGGCCGAGCACGTTCCGCGCGAACTCGATCATCATGCACTGGAAGCCCAGGCAGATGCCGAAGTACGGGATCCGATGCTCTCGCGCGTAGCGAACGGCGCGAATCATGCCGTCTGTGCCGCGCTGGCCGAAGCCGCCGGGCACGAGGATCCCGTCGACGCCCTCGAAGAGATGCTCGGGATCGCCGGTGGCGACCTCCTCGGAATCCACCCACCGGAGCTCGACCCGGGTGCGGTTGGCCACGCCGCCGTGCGTGCACGCCTCGATGATCGACTTGTACGCATCGTGCAGGTGAACGTACTTGCCGCAGATCGCGATCGTGACCACCTTCGGTGACGTCTTGACGATCTCGACCATCTCCTCCCACCGGGTGAGATCGGGCTCCCCACCCTCGAGCCGCAGCTTGTGCATCAACGTCTGATCGAGCCCGCCCCGGTGGAACACGAGCGGCACCTCGTAGATGGTCGAGACGTCCCGGGCCTCGATGACCGACTCGACCTCGACGTTGCAGAACAGGCCGATCTTCTCGCGCAGCTCGCGGTGCATCGGATGCTCGGTGCGACAGATCAGGACGTCGGGCTGGATGCCGATCTCCCGGAGCGCCTTCACGCTGTGCTGGGTGGGCTTGGTCTTCATCTCGCGAGAGGCCTTGATGAACGGGACGTACGTCACGTGGACGAAGACGGTACGATCGGCGCCCAGCTCGAGGCGGAGCTGACGGATGGCCTCCAGGAACGGCAGCGACTCGATGTCGCCCACGGTGCCGCCGATCTCCACGATCGCGCAGTCGACGCCGTCCGCGTCGGCCAGAAGACGCATGCGTCGCTTGATCTCGTCGGTGATGTGGGGGATCACCTGAACCGTCTTGCCCAGGAAGTCGCCCCGGCGCTCCCGCGCGAGCACCGTATCGTAGATCTGTCCCGCGGTCGCGTTGTTGTCGCGCGTCAGGGAGACGCCCGCGAAGCGTTCGTAGTGGCCGAGATCGAGGTCGGTCTCGGCTCCGTCGTCGGTGACGAACACCTCGCCGTGCTGGAACGGACTCATCGTGCCCGGATCGACGTTGAGGTACGGGTCGCACTTCTGCAGCGTCACCCGGAGGCCTCGCCGTTCGAGAAGGAAGCCCATCGACGCTGCGGCAATGCCCTTGCCGAGCGCCGACACGACTCCTCCGGTCACGAAGATGAACCGCGCCATGTCATCCCCTTTCGTGGTCGTCATGCACTCGAACGCGACAGGCGGCGCCGCGCTCGCTCGAGGTCCGAAGGCGTGTCGATGCCGATGGTGTCGTAGTGTCCCAGCGCGACCGTGATCCGCATGCCGGCCTCCAGCGCGCGGAGCTGCTCCAGCCGCTCCCGACGCTCGAGGTCGCTCGGCCCCAGCCGGACGAACCTCAGGAGCACGCCGGGCCGGAACGCATAGATGCCCACGTGCGCCAGGGGCGCGTCGGCATCGGGCGTGGCGCTCCACGGAACGGCGGCCCTCGAGAAATATAACGCACGGCCCGAGGCGGAGCGCGCGACCTTGACCGTGGACGGATCGGACCACTCGGCGGGATCGGCCACCGTGGCGGCGGTGCCGATCTCGGCCTCGGGGTCGGCGGCCAGCGCATCCAGGGTGTCGGTGATCACGCCGGCCCCCAGGAACGGCTCGTCGGCCTGGATGTTCACCACGGTGCTCGAGTCCCACCCGCGGGCTCGGACGACCTCGCCGATGCGATCGGTTCCGGAGGGGTGATCGGAGCGGGTCTCGTGCACGTCGGCGCCGGCGGCGCGGGCGGCGGCGGCGATCCGCTCGTCGTCGGTGGCCACGACCAGCGCGTCGAAGCGCGAGACGGAGGCGGCGTGGTCGATGACGTGTCGGATGACGGGCGCGCCCCCGAGGTCGGCCAGGAGCTTCCCCGGAAAACGGCTCGCGTGGTAGCGGGCCGGAATCAACCCCACGACGTGGTCAGACATCACGCATCCTGACGGCGGTGGTCGCCTCGGTGTGCCGGCCGAGTGCTCGACCGGAGTGCGCTGACCCGGGAACGCCGAGTGGGTAACACCAGGTCCCACGGAGATTAGAGACGTCGTGCGCGAGCGTCAACCGCGGAGATCGGGGCCGCCCGCCTCCCCGCCGCCGGGCGCGAGCAGACGTCGCGGCGAGCGCCGGACATGCGAACGCCCGCACCGGACCGGCGCGGGCGAAGACGAACGGGACCGGGGATGTCTACGACTCGACCGGATAGACCGAGATGCGCTTGCGGCGCTTGCCCACGCGCTCGAACGCGACGGTGCCGTCGATGATCGCGAACAGCGAGTCGTCGCCGGCGCGCTTCACGTTGTTGCCCGGGTGGAACTTCGTGCCACGCTGGCGAACCAGGATCGACCCCGCGGTCACGCGCTCTCCCCCGAACGCCTTCACGCCCAGGTACTGCGGGTTCGAGTCGCGGCCGTTCCGGGAGCTGCCGCCGGCTTTCTTGTGCGCCATCTCGCGTATCCTCCAAGCCCGTTCCGGGCGACCGGCGGGGCCGGTCCGGCCGGGGTCAGGCCGAGATCTTCGTGATCTTCAGCTCGGTGAAGTCTTGACGGTGACCGTTCTTTCGGTGGTAGTCGCGCCGGCGCAGAAACTTGCCGACGAGCACCTTCTTGCCGCGTCCATGCGAGACCACCTCGGCTTCCACGGACGTGCCGTCCACCGTGGGAGAGCCGACGCGGACCTCGTCGCCGCCGACGAAGAGCACCCGATCCATCACGACGGTGGCGCCGACCGCCTCGTCGCACTTCGGCACGCGGATCGTCTGATCCTCGGCCACCTTGAACTGAAATCCCTTGAAATCGACAATGGCGTACATCGCCCGACGCTCCACTGGAAGGGCCCCCACGAGCGGAGACCCGGACTACCCCTCGAAGATAATCAAAGGCGGGGATTATGGGGGACGGCCGCCCCTCGGGTCAACCCACGATTTCCTTGGTCACGTCTTTCCCGTTGTGCTGCAAGATGATGCGGACTTCCTCGCGCGACAGCCGCGGATCGTCGCGGAGATCCAGCTCCAGGTCGAGCTCCTTCTCGAGCTCGGTCAGGCGCTTGCCGTTTCGTTCGAAGACGAAGGTGGCCACCTCGGGGGCGACGCGGACCTGGATCTCGCGCTCCTTGTTGGTGGCGGCGAACCGTCGGAGGAACCGCTCGAGCCGCATCGCGACCGTCTCCAGGGAGTAGACGTTGCCGGTTCCCCCGCAGCACGGGCACTCCTCGCTGTAGTAGTGCAGCAGTGACTGGCGCTCGCGCTGGCGCGTCATCTCGATGAGGCCCAGATCGGAGACCTTGAACGTCTTGGTGCGGGACCGGTCGTTGCGCAGTCCGTTCCGGAGCGCGTCCTGGACGGCCCGCTTGTTCGCCTCGATCTCCATGTCGATGAAGTCGATGACGATGATCCCGCCCACGTCTCGCAGGCGGAGCTGGCGCGCGATCTCCCGAGCCGCCTCCAGGTTGGTCCGGAGGATCGTCTCCTCCTGGTCCTTCTTGCCCGTGTAGCGGCCGGTGTTCACGTCGATCGCGACCATGGCCTCGGACTGGTCGATGACGATGTACCCGCCCCGCTTCAGCCAGACCTTGCGCTCGAAGCTCTTCTCGATCTCGCCCTCGATGCCGTACTCGTCGAAGATCGGCACCCGCCCCTTGTAGAGGTGCACCCGGCTGACGAGCTCGGGCGAGACCCACTCGAGATAGTCGATGATCTCCTTGTGGACGGCCTCGTCGTCGAGGACGACGCGGTCGACCTGATCGGTGAACACGTCCCGGATGAGGCTCCCGGCCAGCGCCATCTCGCGATGGACCAGCGCGGGCGCCGAGACGCGTGCGGCCTTCTTCTCGACGGTCTCCCAGATCCTCGCCAGGTACGAGATGTCGTTGGCGATGGCCTGGCGATCGCGTCCGCCGGCGGCCGTGCGCGCGATCAGGCCGACACCGTCGGGCCTGAGCTCCTTCAGGAGCGACCGGAGGCGCGAGCGCTCCTCGCGCTCGTAGATCTTCCGGGAGACCCCCACGTAGTTGACCCCCGGGACGAGCACCAGGTACCGGCCCGGGAGCGAGAGACGCGCGTTCACCTTCGGGCCCTTCGTGCTGATGGGCTCCTTGGTGATCTGGACCAGCAGCTCCTGGCCCTTCTGGACGAAGTTCTCGATCCGGAAGTCGGAGTCCCGCGATCGCCGGCGACCCCCGCGACCGCGAGGCGCCGACTGGCGCGGCTTCTCCTTCTCCTTCTCCTTCTCGTCGTCGTCGTCCCCCATGTCGAAGTCGCGCATGAAGCCGACCATGTCCGACGCGTGGAGGAAGGCGGTCTTGGGCAGGCCGATGTCCAGGAACGCCGCCTGAATGCCGGGCAGGACCGCGTTCACGCGGCCCTTGTAGATGTCCCCGACGATGCGGCGGTCCTGAGGACGCTCGACCAGGAGCTCGGTCAGCGCTCCGTCCTCGAGGATGGCCACGCGCGTCTCGAGCTTCTCGGCGTTGATCACGATTTCGCGGAACATACTCGGCTTGGTCACGGGAAAGAGGTCAGTGGCCGCTCGGGGGTGTCCGAAACGCGGTCGCCGCGCCGAAGACGCGGTGTCCGGCGTCTTCGAGAGCGCGCCGGCATTCGGAGATCGTGGCCCCGGTCGTCCAAACGTCGTCGATTAGAACGAGGGGAAGATAGGGTGAACTCGGTCGCACTGCAATTGCGCTCTCGAGATTGACGGCGCGTGCCCGCCGCCCGAGGCGCGTCTGCGTGCCCCGCCCCTCCCGCCGCCCGAGGAGCTCGAACACGGCGTGACCGAGCTCGGCCCCCAGGACACGTGCGAGATCCAGCGACTGGTTGAAGCCTCGCAACCGAAGCCGCGACCGTGACAGCGGCACCGGCACGAGAACGGCCCGCGGCGGCGGGTCCAGGTCGCCCCACGCGGCCAGGACCCCGTACGCCATCGTCCCGGCCAGCCCCCGGATGCCCCGGTACTTCCAGCGGTGCACGAGCCGGTGGGCGGTCTCCCCCGCGTACTCGAACCCCGAAATCCCGCCGTCCGGGTGCTCGACGGTCGGCTCCAAAGCGGCGAGACAGCCCGCGCACACGAACGCGCCGCCGTCCACCCGGGCGCCACACGCCTCGCAGAGATCGGGGGCCACGAGCCGACCGAGGGCCGTTCCCGTGATCACCGCCTCACGCCGGAGGGTCCGGAAGATCGAGCGCACGTTCCATCTCCGAGACCGGCACCGGGGGACCGAACCAGTACTCGAACGCGGCCGCCCCCTGGTGCACCAGCATCCGCCGGCCGTCTTCGGCGCACAGACCGTGCGCCCGGGCCAAGCCGACGAACGTGGAGCCGGGGCGACCGTAGTTCAGATCGATCCCGATCACGTGTTCGGGAAGCCTCGACCACGGAAGCTCGGGCAGACGAGTGCCCTCTCGACCGAGCGGCGTGGCCTGGATCACGAGCGAGGCGCTCTCGAACGCCGGGTCGCAACCCCACACCACCGGGTCCCACGGCAAGAGCCGGCCTCCGGCGGTCTCGACCCAGGACGCACGAGCCGCGTTCCGCGCACAGACGACGACGTCGCCGGCGAGCCCGCTGCGAGCGAGGGTGGTCAACACCGCACGCGCGGCGCCGCCCGCGCCGAGGCACACGACCGATCCGCCATCCCACCCCAGCGCCTCGGCCGCCCGCACGAACCCGATCCCGTCGGTGCTGGTGCCCACCAGACGCCGTCCCTCGACACGGATCGTGTTCACCGAATCCGCCTCGCGGGCGTCGTCCTCCAGCTCGTCGCAGAGATCGGCCGCCTCTCGCTTGAACGGGATCGTGACGTTCGCACCGGCCAGCCCGTCGTCCACGAGCGCCCGGAACGTCTCGGCGAACCCGTCGCGGGGAAGCGGCACGGGGAGATACACCGCCGGCAGGTCCCTCGCCCGGAGCGCGGCGTTCTGCAGCGGCGGCGAGAGCGTCTCCGTGAGGGGATGTCCGACGACCCCGTACCACGCGGTCGCGCCGCCGGGGGCCGGGGACCGGTCGGGACGGGAGTCGGGCTCGCCGGGGCCGATCGTCACGCGGCGGCCTCGGCGACACGGCGGTACCGGATGCCGTAGCCGATCAGCCCCACCAGGATCACGACCACCGACAGGATCTGGCTGTCGGTGATCCGGAGCCCGGCCACGAGCGTCTCCTGTGACGCCTCGTAGAAGCGGAAGAAGTCGGCGATCAGACGTGCGACACCCTCACCGATCACGAGCAGCCAGAACACCTCGCCGTCGAACCGGCGGCGCCGCCAGGCGATCGAGAGCAGCCCGAACAGCACGAAGCCGATCAGCGACTGGTAGAGCTGGCTGGGGTGCAGGTGGTGCGGGTAGCCGAGGGTGGCCGACGCGTAGGAGTCCGCCGGGAACGTGACGCCCCAGGGGACCTCGCAGCTGCGACCGAAGCAGCATCCGTTCAGGAAGCACCCGATGCGCGTGAAGCCCTGACCCAGGCAGACGAACGGCGCGAGCGTGTCCGTGTACGCCCACGGTCGATCGGTTCGCCGCCGGAGATAGAAGATCGTGGCCAGCGTCGCGAGGATCAGGCCGCCGTACAGCGTGAGCCCACCCGACCAGAGTCGGAAGATCTCGAGGGGATCCGAGAGGAACGGGTCGGGATGCTGGAGCGCGAACAGGATGCGCGCCCCCGCGACGCCGGACACCACGATGAGCCAGGCCATGCCCAGGATGATCTCGCCGTCGAGTCCGATCGTGCGCGCGCGCTTCGCCGCCCATGGAATGCCCACGAGAAACGAGAGCGCCATGAGCGCGCCGAACGATCGCAACGTCAGGGGTCCCAGATGGAACAGTGTCGGAAACACGTGATCTCCTCGGGATCGGCGGTACGCGCGGGTGCGTGGATCAGTAGGCGTGCCGGCGCATCGCGACGCCCTCGAGGATGCCGGTCAGCGCCATCGTGGCCACGAGGAACGATCCTCCGTAGCTGATGAACGGTAACGGCAACCCCGTCACCGGCGCCAGTCCCATCGTCATGAACAGATTCACGAACACGTGGTACGCGAGCAATCCCACCGTGCCCGCGGCCAGGAGGCTCGCGAATCGGTCTCGCGCCAGGAACGCGATGCGCACACCTCGGATCAGCACGAGAAGAAACAGCCCCATGACCCCGACGCTGCCCACGAAGCCGAGCTCTTCCCCGACCACCGAGAACACGAAGTCGGTGTGCTGCTGCGGCAGATAGGCCAGGGCCTTCTGGGTTCCCTTCATGTAGCCCTTGCCGGTCAGCTCGCCCGACCCGATCGCGATCTTCGACTGGATGACCTGATACCCGGCCCCCGATGGATCCCGCCCCGGGTTCAGGAACGTCAGCACGCGGCTGCGCTGGTAGTCCTCCAGCCGATGCCAGGCATGCGGCGCGGCGAGCCCGACGCCGACGTGGACCACGAGCGTCAGCGCCACCAGGTGGCGCGCGGTTCCACGCCAGGTGGAGATCATCACCACCACGATCAGAAACGCGGTCCACAGCACCAGGAGCAGCGCGATCTCGCCAGTGCGGGTCACGGTCCCGGCGCTCTGGGCGGGGTCCAGCGCCACGCCGAACGGGGGCAGTCGAAACGTCATCAGTCCGGTCACGCCGAGCGCGGCCAGGTAGACGAGCCACGAGAACGGGGTCCCGGCCCAGAAGAGCGTGGCCACCACCAGCCCCACGAACGCGAGCGCCGTGCCCAGGTCCGGCTGGTTCAGGATGAGCCCCATCGGCAGGAGCGCCAGCAGGAGAACGCGCAGAATCGTCCCCGGTCGCGTCGGATCCACGCGCTTGCCGGCCAGAAAGCGCGCGATGACGATCAGCGTCGCGACCTTCGCCATCTCCGACGGCTGAATCCGGAGCGGCCCGAGATAGAGCCACCGCTTCGCGCCGAAGCCGCTCACGCCGAACACGGCGACCAGGATCAACAGGATGATGCTCGTCGCGTAGAACACGTAGGCCATCGAATCGAGGTATCGATACGGGAGCGACGCAGCGGCCACGAAGACCCCGATCCCAACACCCAGCGCCAGGAGGTGCCGGATGAACAGAGGATCGCGCGGCGATCCGGACGTCGTGCTGTGGATCACCGCGACGCCGACGACCGACAGGAGCAGCACGGCGATCAGGAGCCACCAGTCGGCGTATCGAAGGCGGCGTCTCATCCGACCGTCCCGTCCACGTCGCCGGCCAGGTGTGCGTCGCGCCAGTCTCGGTAGCGCTTCCAGAACTCGGCGGCGACCGGTGCGGCCACGGCTCCCCCGTGCCCTCGTCGTTCGAGGATGACCACGAGCGCGACCTCGGGCTCGTCGGCGGGCGCAAAGGACACGAAGAGTGCATGGTCCTCGCCGTGCGGGTTCTGCGACGTGCCGGTCTTGCCGGCCACCGCGAGGCCGTCGATGCGAAGCGTGCGCGCGGTGCCGTTGGTGTCGGTGACGACCCGGCGCATCATCCCGCGGACCTGGCCCAGCCAGCCCGCCAGATGCCGCGCGATCTCCGGGGGGGGCTCCGATCCGGGACGTCCGACCCCGGGCCGCTCCACCAGATGCGGACGCACCAGACGCCCATCGTTGGCGATCGTGGCCACGTGCGACGCGAGCGCGAGGGGCGTCATCAGGAACTCTCCCTGGCCGATCGCCATGTTCAGTGCGGCCCCTCGGCTCCAGCCCCGCGATCCGTAGCGATCGGTCAGGTACGCCGCGTCGGGGACGAGCCCGCGTTCCTCGCCCCGGATGTCGATGCCGGTACGCCTGGCCACGCCGAACGCGTTGGCGTAGCGTGCGATCCCATCGACGCCCAGCATGTCGCCGAGCTGGTAGAAGTAGACGTCGCAGGACTGCGCCAGCGCGCCCGAGAGCGAGAGCGTGCCGTGGCCCGAGCGCTTCCAGCAGCCGAACGAGCGATTGCCGTAGCGGAACGACCCCCAGCACGGGCTCAGCTCCGTGGACGCACGCACGAGCCCCGAGTCGAGCGCGGCGATCGCGATCAACATCTTGAACGTCGATCCCGGCGGGTAGCGGCCCTTCAGGACCCGGTTCAACAGCGGCTTCTCCGCGTCGGTGGAGAGCGCCGTCCAGCTCGCACGCCCCAGACCGGCCGCGAACTGGTTGGGGTCGAACGTCGGCCTGGAGGCCATCGCGAGGATGGCGCCGGTGTGGACGTCGAGCGCCACGCCCGCCCCGACGATGGGGGCCCCCCGACGCGGAGCCACCACGGCCACGCTGTCGGTTGCGTCGAGCGCGTTCTCGAGCGCTCGCTGCAGGTCGAGGTCGATCGTCAGTACCAGATCCTCGCCCGGGACCGCCGGTGTGGGTGTCCTGACGCTCGAGAAGTTCCGGGCGCGGCCGAACGCGTCGACCTCGACGTAGCTGACGCCGTTGCGCCCGTGGAGGGCGCGATCGAACGCCTCCTCGATCGCCGTCTTGCCCACCTGGTCGTCGGGCTCGTAGCCCTCCTCGGCCCGGTCCCGGTACTCGTCCGGACTGATCTCGCCGACGTATCCCAGGAGGTGCGCGGCGAGCTTGCCGTGCGGATAGCGGCGAAGCGGCTCCACGCGCAGATCCACCCCCGGCAGCTCGGCCAGCGCCTCCGCGACCCGGGCCACGGCCTTCTCGGGAATGTTCTGAGCGACGCGAACGGGCAGATAGCTGCGGCGCCGGGCCGAGGCCACGCCGTCGAAGATCTCCGCCGAGTCGCGGTCCACGATCGCGGCGACGCGGCCGATCATCTCGGCGAGCCGATCCCCGCCCCGGAGCTCGGGTGCGTGGGGGTTGATCGTGACCACGAAGCTGGCGAAGTTGTCCACCAGCACGCGCCCCTGGCGGTCGAGGATGTGGCCGCGGCGCGCTCGGAGGACCTCCTTGCGGAACCGATTGTGGTCGGACATCTCGCGATTGTCCGAGCCCTCGATGACCTGAAGCTCGAAGAGCCGCCCCGCACCGGTCAGGAAGATCGCGACCAGCGCGACCGAGAGCCCGATCATGCGACGCCGCCGTGCATCCTCGTTTCCGTACGCTCTCACCGCGCCCCCCATCGAACGCGCCGCGGGATGAGGTGCCGTCCCACCAGTGCGAAGATCACCGCCGCCGCCACCAGGGTGTACAGGACGTCCGGGACGCGCGCCACGAAGAACTCCGCGAGGCCCACGAGCGGACGTGTCAGGTGACGTGCGGTCGTGACCACGATCGCGTCGGTCAGCCCCGCGGCCGCCAGCAGGATGACCTGCACCGGGAGGCTCGTCGAGTCGACGTGCTCGGCGGCTCGTCCGAGTAGCCAGGCGGTGATCGACAGCGAGAGGGCGCGGGCGCCGAGATACTCCGGGGTCGACACGTCCAGAAACAGCCCCGACACGAACCCCGCCCAGACGCCGACGTTCCCGCCGAAGCGCAGCGTGACCACGAACACGCCCATCAGCGCGAAGTCGGGTCGAACGCCCCGGATCGCGACGGCGTCCGGGAGCTTGTCGTGAATCACCAGCGCGGGCACCAGGATCGCCACGACCCGCCAGATCACGTCACGCATGTCGAAGATCCGTTCGGCGTGCGGCCGCGCGTCATGGCGTCAACCCCTCCGGCAGCTCGTCCAGCGTCGGCTGTCCCGGCGTCAGGAACACCTCCTCGAGCCGGGAGAACTCGACGAAGGGGTCCACCCACACCCGGCGGATGAGCTCGTTGTCCGACGGCTCCACGCGCGTGACCGTCCCCACCGGGATCCCTTTCGGAAAGATCGTGCCCAGCCCGCTCGTGACGAGCGTGTCGCCGGGCGCGACGTCCTCCTGCGTGGGCACGTGGTCCAGCCGGAGGCGCCGGCCGCCGGGCCCTTCGGAGCGCACGACGCCGGCGACCCGGCTTCGCCGGGTCAGGACGTGGACGGCGCTCCGCGAGGACGCCAGCGAGCGAACGAGCGCGAAGCCCAGACCGCGCTCCACCACGTGCCCGACCAGGCCGTCGGGCGTCAGCGCGACCAGCGACCGCGAGGCCAGCGAGTCGGGCAACGAGACCCGGAGCGTCAGGTAGTTCCAGTCCCGGTTGACGTCCTGACCGCGACCCACGACACGCGCCGCGATGAGCGTGTCCGAACGCTGGGCGCGAAACCCCAGGAGCGCCGTCAGGCGCTCGTTCTCGGCCGAGGCCTCCACGAGACGTGCGATGTCCTGCTCGGCATCGGCCAGCGCCCGGCGGAGCTCCTCGTTCTCGGCCCGCACCTCCCACAGGTCCTTCAGGGTCGCGTCGACGGCGCCGGCCGGGTACAAGATGGACGCACGGATCCCACGCACCAGCGACAGCTGAACGGTGTCGCCGAGAGAGAGGAAGAGAATCGACAAGAACGTCGTCGTGGCGAGAGGGCCCCAGCTCTGCCACCAGTGGGCGGGAATGAACCGCCAGATCATCGAATGCGTTCCTCGACCGAGTGGGACTTCGAGCCGCCCTCGAGCCCGCCCCCGGCGCGACGCGGGGTCGCGGGCCGGGGACGTGCCGTCAGCTCATGCTCCTCATGAGGACTTTCTCGTACTCCTCGAACTTCTCGTGGATTCGACCGGCCCCGAGCACCACGCAGAGCAGGGGATCCTCGGCCACGAGGATGTTGAGGTTGGTGGCTTCCTTGAGGAGCTGGTCGAGGCCGCGCAGGAGCGCGCCGCCGCCGGTGAGCACGATGCCGCGATCGACGATGTCGGCGGCGAGTTCGGGCGGCGTCCGCTCGAGCGTCTGCTTGAGTGCCTCGACGATCGAGTCGATGGGCTCCTTCAGCGCTTCGCGCACCTCGACGCTGGAGATCTTGATGCTCTTGGGGATGCCCGTGATCAGATCGCGCCCCTTGATCTCCATCTCTTCTTCCGGGTCGATCGGAAACGCCGATCCGATCTTGATCTTGATCTGCTCGGCGGTCTGATCCCCGATCAGGACGTTGTAGGCGCGCTTGACGTACTGGACCACGGCCTCGTCCGCCTTGTCGCCCGCGACGCGAACGCTGGTCGCGTTCACGATGCCGTTGAGCGTCATGACCGCGATCTCGCTGGTGCCGCCCCCGATGTCCAGGATCATGTTGCCGCAGGGCTTGCTGACCGGCAGCCCCACGCCGATGGCCGCCGCGATCGGCTCGGGCACGAGGTACACTTCGCGGGCCCCGGCCTGCTCGGCCGAGTCGCGGACGGCGCGCTTCTCGACCTCGGTGATGCCCGACGGAACCGAGATGATCACGCGCGGCCGCACCAGGAACCGCGACGTGATGACGCGGGAGATGAAGCGACGCAGGAGCTGCTCGGTGCTCTCGAAGTCGGCGATGACGCCGTCCTTCAACGGGCGAACCGCCTCGATCGTGCCGGGCACCTTCCCGACCATCGCCTTGGCGTCCTTGCCCACCGCGACGACCTTGCCGGTACTCTTCTCGACCGCCACCACCGAGGGCTCGTTCAGCACGAGGCCCTGGCCCTTGACGTAGACGAGCGTGTTGGCAGTGCCCAGGTCGATCGCGATGTTGTTGGTAAACATCGTCTTGAGACGATTGAACACGCTGGCGTTCCTCTTCATGGTGGTCGTCATCGCGGGGTGGGATCCTTTCGGTAGGAAGCGCGGCGACAATCGCCGCGGAACGTATCAGCCCCTTCCGTACAGCCGCAATACCTTTTCAATCGGACCACTCGCGTAACATCCTGAATCCGCTGATCTTGACCGGCCACACCGTCGGTGCTAGCGTCCGTCCCCCGACGCACCCGACGTCGTGACACGGCGTTCCGGCGATCGCGGCGGGAACCGCCGCGCGAGATCGCGGTTCAGACGGCTATGGACTCCAATCCTCGTCTCAGCGCCGCGCGGTGCGGCGCGCGAAACGGAAGGGTCGATCGATGAAGCACTTCCTCATCGCCGTGACGGCGATCGCCCTGGCCGTCGGTCTCGCCGCGGGCCCGGCCTCGGCCCAGGACGAGCTGACCGGCTACACCGGCGTCGTCCGCGTTCAGGGGCAGCTCGACGGCTCACCCGCCGCGACGGTTCGCGCCTACGTCAGCGGCTTGCTGGTCGCCGAGGCCGAAGCCGGTCCCACGGGGTCGTACACGATCGAGTTCGAGGTCTCGGGCGCGGTCGATCAGACCGTGGTCGTCTGGTTCATCCCCTCGGACGAGGACAAGGTGCCCGATCTCCTGATCCTGAAGGAGAGCTCGCGGGCCCGACGCAACCAGGTGTGGAACCCGTGTCTGCCGCGCGCCAAGGCCCAGGACCTCGTGCTGTACGACTGCCAGTTCAAGAGCGAGAAGGACTACTTCGACGCCCTCGAGGGCAACGACTGCTGGAACGAGTAGTCACGCCCGGGCCGGCCGCCGCCCGGCCGATCCGACGGGCCGGGACCTACATGGCCCTCGCGCGATAGGCGGCACGGAACCGATCGGCCAGGTCGGCATCGCGCCCCTCGGCCCACTCCCCGACGCGTACCCACGCTCTCGCGTGAATGAACCGGTCCCGGTCCAGCGCCAGACCGACGTGGCTGGCCCGCTCGCCCTCACCCCAGAAGATCACGTCGCCGGGGCGAAGGTCGGCCCGCTGGACGCGATCGCCGCGGGTGCGAAACCACTCCTCCTGCTGCCACGAATCGCGTGGCGCCGGCAGCCCGCCGGCGACCAGCGCCATCTGGACGAGGCCCGAACAGTCGACGCCGCTCGGCGTGCGCCCGCCCCATCGGTACGGGGTGCCCAGGAGCGCCGAGGCCAGCGCCAGCGACGTGGTTCCGACGTGAACGTCGTCGGCGTAGAACGGTCGTTCGGCGTCGGCGGGCACCTCGCCCGGCGTGCCGTCCGGGAGCACCACCGCATGTCCGCGGTGCGAGCGCCCTTCGCGGCGCAGGACGCCCCCGTACACCCAGGTCCGGATGGGGACCCCTTCGCGCGTGCGAACGATCGTCTCGCGCGCGCCGACGCGCACCGGAGACGGTCCGGGCCAGGTCGTGTCGACCCGGACGGTCTGCTCGGCGGGGACCCAGCCGGAGTATCGGTCGGGCATCGTCACGCGGAGCCACGTGTCGCCGTCCACGACGCGGACCTCCCCGACGTCGAGGGGCTCGCCGCCGAGCGCTTCCGAGACGCGCTCGGTCGCGCGGCTCGGCTCTCTTCGGAGCGCGACCAGCCCGACGTTGGGCGCCACGCGGGAGGTGTCGTTCCAATCGGTTGGTGATGTCATCGGAACACCTGTACCAAGTGATAGTCGCCGAGGCCGATCTCGTCGACGAACCGGAATTCGCGCCCGAGCGCCGCGTAATACCACACCTCGACCCACGGGCGCCCGCCGCTGGACGGAGTCCGGTCGATTCGATCAGGGTGTCCGTTCTGAAGCAACACGAAACCGCGATCGGTCTTCCAGCCCGGCTGCGTTCCCGTGCCGAAGTGCTGGTTCGCGAAGCGCAGCCGTCGAAAGAAGTCGTCGCGGTACTCGTTGGTCGGCGTGCTCGGATCCGGATCCCGCTCGGCCCAGAACGCGGCCCAGGCCTCGGCGCGATCCTCGGGGGCGACGTTGCGCAGTTCGTCCAGCTCGTCGTCGCTCGCGATCGCGTCGATGATCTCCAGCGTCTCGCTGAAGCCGGTACGCAGCGAGAGCAGCGACTCGTCGGCGCTGAACCAGATCTCGCGGTAGATCTCGTGGCTCTCTCGCGGGATCTTGACGCTCACCTCGACCCGGTAGTCGCCGAAGCCGAGGCTTCCCGTGTCGAGGGGCAGCATCACCAGCGTGCGGAACCCCTCGCAGGGCAGCTCCTCGGTCCGCGCCTGGAGCGTGCGCTCGTAGTCGTCCACGAGCCGATAGCTCACCCGGTAGCGCTCGCGGCAGCCGTGGGGCGCGTAGAGCTCCCCGACCAGGGTCAGCGACGTGGCGTCCCGGCCCACCACGCGGCTCACGATCGGGAACCCGAGATCGCCGGCCGGTCGGGCCACGATGCGACTCGCCGGCTCGGCCGATAGATACATCGTGCTCAGGGTGAACGGGGACTCCGAGATCGAGTCGATCCGGAGATCGCGCTTCACGCGCGAACGCCGTTCGGTTCCGGGTTGTCCGAGCTCCACCTGGAGCTGATACCGGCCCGGGTCGAGCCGGATGGGAATGACCTGCAGCACGTGCCGATCCTCGGACACCGGATCGTCCACCGTGACCGACTGGGTCAGGACGTCGCCGTCCACCTGCGTGCCGCCGCGCCGAACCTGCCACGCCACCACGTACTCGGTGGACGTCTCCCCGGGCTCGAAGAACAGGTGCGTGACCGCCAGGTCGAGTGTGATCCAGACCGTGCCCTGGTCGCTGCCCTCGGTGTGGAAGACGAGAACGTCGGCCGTGAAGGGGTGGTTGCCGGCCGCCTCGAGAGGCGGCGGCTCCGCCCCCGCGGGACGGGGGCCGCCGATTGCGATCAGGGCCGCCAGAACAGCGACGCCGAGCGCGTGGTGGCCGCTCCACCGTCGCGCACGCGGCCCGGCGCGGCGCGAGGGGTGGCGACGCCGTCCGCGCCGAATGCCGGGGATCCGGTGCGCCGGCGTCGAAACGTCCGCTGTCGACATCGAGGTCACTCCGATCTCATCCGTATGCGCGCCGGACGGTCTCTGTCAGCAGTCGGCGAAACGAGGCCGAAACCTTACCCGCGATCTCGGTGACCTCGTCGTGTGTGAGCTTGTGGGGCGAGAGGCCCGTGCCGAGGTTGCTGATGCACGAGATGGCCAGCACCTCCGGACCCGACAGTCGCGCCGCGATCGCCTCGGGCACGGTGGACATGCAGGCCGCATCGCCCCCCAACCACCGGTACAGCCGGACCTCGGCCGGGGTTTCGTACGAGGGACCGCGTCCGAACACGAGACACCCTTCGCGAAGCGCGATTCCGGTCGCGGCCGCCGCCTCGTGGGCGGCCGCGCGCAGACGTGGCGAGTAGAGCCAGTCACCGCCGAGTGCATCCCCACGGGCACCGCCGCGGCCCGCGGGCACGAGCGAGGCGACGTCGCCGCCGGCGATCGTCGGGGTCAGCCCGAGGCTGATGTGGTCGGCCACGAGCATCAGGCTTCCGGGCGTCAGATCCGACCGCATCGCGCCGGCCGCGTTGGTCAGCACGACGCCCCGCACCCCGAGGGCGGCCATCACGCGCACCATGTGCGTCACGGCCCCTGCGTCGTATCCCTCGTACCGATGTACGCGCCCCTGGAGCACCACGACCGGCACGCCCTCGACCCGACCCGCCACCACCCGACCCGCGTGACCGGCGACGGTGCTCACCGGCACGTGGGGCAGCGCGTCGGTCGGGACCGCGCGGGCGTCGTCCAGGGCGTCGGCGAACGGGCCCAGGCCCGAGCCGAGGACGACGCCGGCCCGGGGCTCGGCCTCGTCGGAGAGGCCGAGCGCGTCCCGCACCGCATCGGCGGTCTCACGAACCCGACGAGGCGGGACGACCCGGTCCAACGCGACCTCCACGTGGTCTCTGGATGCCGAACTTCTTCATCTTGTACCGCAGGTTTCGCTCGGAGATCCCCAGCTCGCCGGCGGCGCGCGTCTGGATCCAGTCGTGCTTCTCGAGGGCCTGAACCAGCGCCGTCTGTTCGAGATCCTCGAGGGTGGCCCCGTCCAGGGAGAGCGAGCGTCCATCCCCGTCTCCGGCGGCCCGTACCTCGGGAGAGAGCAGATCGACGTCGATCGTCTCGTCCTGACTCAGCACCAGGGCGCGGGAGATCACGTTCTCGAGCTCTCGTACGTTGCCCGGCCAGTCGTACTTGCAGAGCGCATCCAGCGCGGCCGGCGTCAGCCGGCGCCCGGGGCTCTCGAACTGCTGTCCCAGCGTGGACAGAAAGTGATCGGCCAGGAGCGGGATGTCCTCGGGACGGTCGCGGAGCGCGGGCAGCGTCAGCTCGATCACCTTGAGCCGGTAGTAGAGGTCCTCGCGGAATCGCTTCTCGGCGATCGCGTTCTCCAGGTCGATGTTGGTGGCGGCGATGATCCGGACGTCCACGTCGATGGACTTGCGTCCCCCGACGCGCTCGAACTGCTTCTCCTGGACGACGCGGAGCACCTTGGCCTGCACGACGAGGCTCATGTCGCCGATCTCGTCCAGGAACAGCGTGCCTCCGTTCGCCTGCTCGAACTTCCCGGCACGCCCCTCCACACCGGTGGCGGTGCCCTTCTCGATCCCGAAGAGCTCGGACTCGATCAACGTCTCGGGCAACGCCGCGCAGTTCACCGACACGAAGGGACCCGTGCGCGTGCCCTGGTAGTGGATGACCTTCGCGATCAGCTCCTTGCCGGTGCCGTTCTCTCCCCGGATCAAGACGCTGACCGGTTTTCGTCCCACTCGTTCGGCCAGGGCGAACACGTCGCGCATGGGTCGCGATCGGCCGATGATCCCGTGGAACGAGAACCGATCGGAGACCTCGGCGCGCAGGCGCGCGTTCTCCTCGGCCAGGCGAGATTCCTCGTGGCGCACCCGGGCGAACGCGAGGGAGTTGCGGAACGCCACGCCGGCATGGTCGCAGAACATGCGCAGGAAGGTGCGATCGGACTCGTCGAAGAGACCCTTCACCGAGCGGCTCTCGAGATACACGACGCCGTAGACCTCGCCGTCCAGCAGGATGGGCGCGGCGAGGACCGAGAGGATCTGCAGCGCGACCACGGACTGCTTCGAGCGCAGCGCGTCGTCGTCGAGCGCGTTTCGCGTGTAGTACGGCTCGCGGGTCTCGCGCACCTTCGCGACCACGGTCTGGCTGATCTCCCGCTCGGCGCCCTCGATCGTCTGCTGGTCCACGTTGCGGGCGGCCCGGATCACGAGATCGTCGCCGGCGCTCAGGAAGAAGAACCCGCGCTCGGCGCGCGAGTGCTCGATCACGAGATCCATGACCACGTCGAACAGCTCGTCCTCTTCGAGGACGGCCGACAGCGTCCGTGTCACCTCGAGGATCGTCCGCGCCATCGTCTCCGCCGCGCCGTCGCCGCCGGGCGCCTCGGTCCGGAGCTCGGGGAGCAGCGTCTCGCGTCCCTCACGCAGCAGCTGGTCCAGCCGACTCAGGGCCAGCCGGACCGTCTCGATCTCCGACCCGGTGATCGGCGCGTTCGGGTCCACCCCAGAGGCGAACTCGGCGGCCCGTCGCACGAGGCGATGCGCCTGATCGATCAGCTGGTCGAGACGCGCGAGCGCATCGGTGGACGACATGGCGAGACCTTCCCCTTTCCGATGACGCGCCCGGTCAGTGAGCGGCCGGGGCGCGCTCAGGTGACGCGGAGCCGCTCCCAGACCCGTCGTGGCCAGTCTCGCACGCCACGCACGCGTGCGCGCACGCTTCCCGACGCCGGCACGCCCGCCGCCGCGCAGTCGAGCAGTCCCAGGAGGCCGACCAGCGTCGAGTCGTCGTGCGCCGCGGGGGCGAACGCGTCGGGCACCCGGGCGCGACGGACCGACGTCCGCGCGACGCGCTCGGCGCGCTCGGTGGCGCCGGGGGCCTCGGCCGGCACACCGGCGATGACCCAGCCGCCGATCGTCGGCGGATGCTCGAGCCCCGCCCAGGTGTTGTCGAGGGCGCGACGAGCGGCCTGAAGCGTATCGTCGATGAAGTCGGCCACGATCCGCGAGAGCGGATCGCCGGCCGGCGAGACCGGCATCGTGGGCACCCGCCGACGCGCCTCGTCGGGCGTCATGGGAACCTCCAGCGCCAGCGCACTGGCCAGGGCCGAGAATCCCGGCTCGATGCTGCGATGGTAATAGAGACGGCGATCGCTGAAGACCGACAGCCGTGACGCGTCCCAGGCGATCTCGAGGTGTGCGGTCCCCTGGCGTCGCTCGTAGTCGGTCAGCGCGAACGGTGCCGCCGCCACGGACCCGAGCACGAGCTCGGCGCCGGTCAGCCCCAGCTCGTCGAACACGTCCTGGTAGTCGGCGTACGGGGCGGACTGCGCGTAGATCCCCAGCGCCTCGATGCCGAGCACGTCGCCCCGGAGCCCGACCGGGTTGTCGGTCTCGCGGTACTCGTCCAAAACGAAACGCCACGGCAGCACCTGCAGGAGCGCCCGATCGTCGGCGGCCCGTCTCGCGGTGTCGTGGACGAGGCGTGCGACGTCGTCGTCGGTCAGAGGACCGCCGGGCGGCAGCTCGCAGGATCGGGTCAGAAACTGGATCTCGATGAACGATCCGTGCACCCCGCACACGATCCGGTCGAGGGGCTGCGTCGCCGAGACGCGCTCGAGGCTCGTGACCAGGCGATCGAGGGCGTCGGCGAAGGCGGCGGCGTCGGCCACCGTCCCACCCCTGAGGCCCGCGCTCTCGGTCTGCTCGACGAAGTCGAGGGTTGCCAGGCGTCCCTCGCGTGCGCGACCGACTGCCAGCGTGAGCTTGTCCTCGTCGAAGGTCAGGGCCGCGATCTTCCGCGAGCGCTCCGGATCACGTGAGGACAACGGCATCTCGCCCCTGTGTTTCGCGCGTACGTGCGCGTTTTCGCCGGCCGCCGCCGTCACCGGTCCCGGCGCGGCCCGGGCGGCGCGCACCAGCCGTTGACCCGCAAACCCGTGGGACTGCTAGAATGACCGGCTTCGAAGGACACGTCAGCCGCAATTTAGCCTATTCGGCGATGAGGAGTACAGCCCCATGGCGAAGTCCAAGGTCGTGGTGATCAAGACGACACCCGAAACCGTCGTGGACGACTACGTGCGCGGCATGAAGCTCGCGGGCGTGGACACGGCGATCGACAGGTCGGCCACGACCATTCTGAAGGACAACATCTCCTGGCACTTCCCGTTCCCGGGCGCGAACACGACGCCCTGGCAGCTGGAAGCGGCCATCGTGGGGTTGAGATCGTTCGGGAACGCCGACCTCGTGTGCGTGCAGAACAAGACCGTCGTCACCGACGCCCACAAGGGCGAGCGACTCAATCACTACGACTCGGTCTTCGAGGCCTACGACCTGCCCGTCCTCTACAACTTCAAGAAGTCCGACATGACCTGGTCGACGTACCAGCCCAAGGCTCGGATGCGGATCCTCCCTCACATCTATCCCGAGGGGATCCTGATTCCCGACTACTTCTTCGGAAAGAACATCGTCCACCTCCCCACCGTGAAGACGCACATCTACACGACCACCACCGGCGCCATGAAGAACGCGTTCGGGGGTCTCTTGAACACGCGGCGGCACTACACGCACAGCGTCATCCACGACACGCTGGTGGATCTGCTCGCGATCCAGAAGGAGATCCACCCCGCGGTGGTGGCGATGATGGACGGAACCACCGCGGGATCGGGACCGGGGCCGCGCACGATGACGCCGCACGAGAAGGACGTGATTCTCGTCTCCACCGACTCGGTGGCCATCGACGCCATCGCGGCCAAGATGATGGGCATCGATCCGATGAGCCTGAAGTACATCGCGCACGCGCACGAGGACGGGCTCGGCTGCGGCGACGTCCGCGACGTCGAGGTGATCGGCGAGGACATCTCGAACGTGAACTGGAAGTTCAGCGTGGGCAACAACGGAGCCAGCCGCGTGGGCAACGTGATGTGGTTCGGGCCGCTCAAGTCGATCCAGAAGGTGTTCTTCCACACGCCGCTGGTGAACGTGTTCGTGATGGGGTCGTTCCTGTACCACGACTACGTCTGGTGGCCGACGTACGGCACGCGCATCTTCTCGGAGTGGCGAAAGACCAAGTGGGGCCGCCTGTTCGATCAGTACCAGTCGTCGGTGCCCTCCCGCCCGACAGCCGCCTCGTAGGCGTCGACGTGTCTCCTCGGAATCCGGATGGTGGCGTGCTCCGGTGCGCTCGGCGCCGCCGGTGGGGCCCTCGCGGCGCCCCTCTCCGGGCGACTGCGCCCCTCCTCGCGCTGGCGGCGACGCTCGCCGGGATCCCGCGCGAGGCGAGCGCCGGCGCGGCCGACGAGGCCGTCATCGCGCCGCTCCGGACCCGCGTCGACAACGAGCTCTATCCCCTGGCCGGCACGCGCTGGGGCGGGATCGACCTGAACCGGCGCTCCGGCTTCATCGAGTGGCAGCGCCGCAGCGCGCCTCCCGAGCTCTGGCGGGAGATCGCGCACACGTGCTCGACGCTCGTGGCGATCATGCCCACGGCCGCCGCGCGCCAGGAGCTCGTGGGGCTTCACCTGGCGGCCGCCGCGTACCCGTGGCTCCTCGATCCCGGGTTCGGCGACGACGCCTGGGCCGACATGATGGCCGCCCAGTCCCGCCTCTTCGAGGCCTGGCTGGACGTGTACCCCGACGTCCTGGATCCCGAAGGTCCCCAGCGGAGCGGCGCCCCCGGCGGCATCCGGCAGATGACGATGGCGATGTCGGCCCTCCGCTCGACGACCCCCCCGCCTCCCTCGGAGGACGACCCCAACCCGCGCGAGCGCGTGTACTGCATCGAGTTCGCCGAGGGGGTGTCGGTCCTGGACCCGACCCTCTTCGCATGGCTCACCGTGCAGGTCATGCACACCTTCGTGGACCGCGCCACCGGGTTCGACTGTCCGTGCGTGTACGACAACGCGATGTGCTTCTGGGTGGATCTCTTCGACGCACGTCACGACGAGCAGCCCTGGTCACCGTACGTGGAGACGGTTCGTGAGCGCGTGGCGCGGTCGTGGAGGCTCGATCGCGCTCGCATCCTGCGCTGCATCCGGCGCGGCTACGAGCAGATCGGCTCGGAGATGGACCTGGCCGGGATCGATCGCGGCGACGTGCTCGCGCTCGCGCTGGCCGGATCCGCCGAGCGCAACCGGTACCTTCGCTGGTGCGGCCTGCCCTCGAGATCGGGGACGTTCCCGGCGAATCCGGACGCGTTCTATCTGCCGTCGCCCGATGAGATCCGGGCCATCCTGGCCGGCGCCGATGCGGAGACGGTGACGTTCCCGACCCTCGACGCGTGGTGTCCGGGCGCCGAGTGAGCGCCGGCGACGGGGAGCGTGCCGGCGGTCACGTCGAGGCCGGCTTGCGGGCCACGACGGCGAACTCGGACGCCGCGGGATCGAACTCGCCTCCGGCCACGTCCCCGAGAACCTCCTCGACGACGAGACCGCTCCCCTCGACCTCACGCGTGAGCGCACCCGGATCGTAGTGCTGGAGCCAGTTGTAGACGACCCGTACCCGCGCCGGCTCCACGATCGTGTACCGGTCGAGCACCACTTTCTCCGCGTCGTACTTGAAGGTGCGGAGGAAACCGAAGTACGGCTCGGGCGACCAGAACCCCCCGAGGAGATCGCGGCCGACCTCGAGGCGCTCCTCCCGGCGCTCGAATGCGCCGAGCGACACGACGTCGAGGAGGAGCGCTCCGCCCGGCTCCAGGATCGCCTGGAACACGTCCAGCAGGCGGCGTCGCTGAACGGGACCGAGCGCGCAGAAGTCGCACATGATCATCGTGACGAGGTCGAACCGTTCACTCCATCGGTGCTCGAGGTAGTCGGCGTGAACGTGATCGACCGAGACCCCCCGGCGCCGGGACAGCTCGCGCGCGTATCGGATCGAGCGCTCGGAGAAGTCGATTCCGTGCACGCGAGCGCCGGCGGCCGCGAGCCGCGTGGTATAGAGCCCCGGCCCGCAGCCGAAGTCGGCCACGCGGGCGCCGCCCCCGAGTGCGAACCGATCGGCGATCCAGGCCGCGGACCGATCGATGAACGCCCCCGATCGCGACGCCAGGTCGCTCGTTCCGTCCAGGTGACACTCCAGCATCCGGGCCGACGTGTGTGGATCGGTCCAGAGCTCGGCGACCGTGTGAACCTCGAACGGTGCCGGTCGCGCGTCGATGCTCTCGAGCGCGCCGTAGAGGTCGTTCATGCGCGGCTCTCCTCGTCGTACGGAACGCCCACGTTCCCCGGCGGTGTCGATCGTCCGATGAAGCCGCACAGGACGACGAGCGTCAACACGTACGGAATCATCTGCACGACGTGTGAGGGCACGTCCACGCCGAGCGAGGTCTGGAGCCTGATCTGGAGCGCCTCGGCGAACCCGAACACCAGGCTGGCCAGGACGGCCCCCCCGGGGCGCCACTTGCCCACGATCATCGCCGCCAGCGCGATGTATCCGCGTCCAGCGGTCATTCCGGACGTGAACGACGCCTGCTCGCTGGCCAGATACGCCCCCGCGAGCCCGGCCAGGAGGCCCGAGGCGAGAACGCCCGCCGTCCTCACCCGGCGCACGCGGATGCCGAGGCTCGCCGCCGCCACGGCGTGCTCGCCCACCGCGCGCAGCCGGAGCCCGAAGCGGGTCCGGTAGAGCACGACGTGCGAGGCCACCGCGATCAGGAGCGTGGCCAGGACGAGCGGATGCGAGAGGGTCGGGCCGACCACCGGAATCGCCGACAGCCCCGACACCGCCCCCGGATCGAACCCGACGATGCGCGGCGAGTTCGAACTCGAGCCGAACACGAGCTTCAAGGTGAAGTCGGTGGCTCCGAGCATCGTCAGGTTGATCGCGATGCCCGAGACGATCTGCTCGCCGCGAAAGCGGATGGTCACGATCGCGTGCACGCCCGCCACGGCGAGACCGACCAGGAGTGCCGCGAGCACGCCGAGCTCCGGAGCCTGACCGAAGTACGCACCGATCGCGAAGCCGAACGCGCCGGCGAGCATGATGCCCTCGAGCGCGATGTTCACCACCCCCCCGCGCTCGGAGAACATCCCCCCCAGCGACGCCAGCACGTACGGGATCGAGATGCGGAGTCCCTGGGCCACGAAGGCGATCTCCATGTCAGGACCTC
Source organism: Candidatus Eiseniibacteriota bacterium (assembly GCA_965224245.1). Taxonomy (GTDB): domain Bacteria; phylum Eisenbacteria; class RBG-16-71-46; order CAZAMP01; family CAZAMP01; genus CBDCYW01. Next base: position 2,124,461 of record OZ245046.1, read on the forward strand.
CCGGCCAGTGCGGCCTTCGCGCGCTCGACCCGGAGCCGCTCGGCGACCGAGCGGCTCACCAGGATCATCAGGATCACGACACCCTGGAGGATCGAGACGATCTCCTTCGGCACGAGGTCGCTGACGGTCAGCCCGCCGTGCTGCATCGCCCCGAACAGGAGCGCGGCCAGCACGACGCCGATGGGCCGGCTCTGCCCCAGCATCGCCACCGCGATGCCCATGAAGCCGACGCCGTCGGAGAAGTTCGCTCCGAAGTAGTGCCGGTAGCCGAGCACCTCGTGCACCCCGACCAGCCCCGCCATCGCACCGCCCAGCACGAAGGCCGTCCGCTGGCGGGCCCCGACGGCGATGCCCGCCGCGCCGGCCGCGCGCGGGTTCAGCCCCACCGCGCGGAGCTCGAATCCGAGCGGGGTCCTCCACAGGAATACGTGGACGAGCGCGGCGACGACCAGCGCGACCGCGAGGGCGACGCTCACCGATGCGCCCCGGAAGGCCGGGATGATCGTCGAGAGCCGGGGCAGCCAGATCGACGACGGCACGTGCTCGGTATGGATGGTCTCGGGCACCGCCATGTGGTACGTCACGACGTATCCGGTCAGCGCGATCGCGACGAAGTTCAGCATGATCGTGCTGATCACCTCGTGCGCGCCGAAGCGGCTCTTCAAGGCGCCGGCGATCCCGCCCCAGAGCGCGCCCCCGAGCGCCGCGGCGATCATCACGCCCGCGCACAGCATCGGTCCGGGCACGCCCGGCAACGCCAGCGCCAGCGCCGCGGCGGCGAACGCGCCGACGTAGAGCTGACCCTCGGCGCCGATGTTGAACAGCCCCGCGCGAAACGGAAGCGCCACCGCGAGCCCCGTGAAGATCAGCGGCGTGGCGTTGAACAGCGACTGCCCCAGGCCGTAGGGGGACAGGAGCGTCTCGGAGACGAGCCGCGCCAGCACCACCATCGGAGACGCACCGGCCACGGCGACCAGGATCGCGCCGATGCCGAGCGTCAACGCAGCGGCGGCGACGGCGGTGACGAGATCGATCCGTCTCGCGTCGGTGCTCATCGGACGCTCGCTCGACCGCCGAGCATCCACTCACCCAGCACCTCGGGCGTGGCCTCCTCACCCGGAAGCTCGGCCACGATCGCACCGCGCACCATCACCAGGATGCGATGCGACAGCGTCGTCAGCTCGTCCAGCTCGGCGCTCACGAGCAGCACCCCCAGCCCGTCCGAGGCCGCCTCGGCCAGCATGCGGTGGAGCGACGCCACCGCGCCCACGTCCACGCCGCGCGTGGGCCCGGCCGCCACCAGGAGGACCGGATCTCCGGCCAGCGCGCGGGCCAGGACCACCTTCTGCTGATTGCCGCCCGAGAGTTCCTCCACCGGTGCCCCGGCGTCGGGCGGTCGCACGTCGTAGCGCCCGACGAGCGCCTCCGCCTCGCGGGTGACGGCCGCGCGATCGCGGAGGAGCGCGTTCGCGAACGGGCGGCGGCGATGTCGGCCCAGGACGAGATTGTCCGCGACCGAGAACGTCGAGACGAGCCCCTCGTCCAGCCGGTCCTCGGGGACCAGTCCGATGCCGGCGTCGGCGAAGGCACCGCGGTCCCGCCCGCGGAGCTCGGTCGCGCCCAGCGTGATCCGCCCCGAGTCCGGCGCCCGCAGTCCGGACACGACCTCCACGAGCTCGGTCTGTCCGTTTCCGGCCACACCGGCCACGCCCACCACCTCGCCCGCGCGCACGCCGAGGGACACGTCGTCGAGAAGCGTGTGGCCGTGGGAGTCCGTCAGCGAGACCCGATCCAGCGACAGGAGCATCTCGCGCGAGCGCGGCGCCGTCCGCCGCGGCGGCACCGGCAGCGAGCGTCCGACCATCGCGTGCGCGAGAGACTCGATGGTCACGTCCGACACGGCGGACGTGGAGATGGTGCGACCGCGCCGCATGACGGTGGCGCGATCGGCCACCCGCACCACCTCGGACAGGCGGTGCGTGATCAGGATGATCGTGCGTCCCGACGCTGACAGCCCGGTCAGCGCACGGAACAGTCCGTCGGTCTCCTGGGGGGTCAGCACCGCGGTGGGCTCGTCGAGCACCAGCACGCGGGCGCCCCGGTGCAGGAGCTTCAGGATCTCGACCTGCTGCTTTGCACCCACGCCGAGCGTGTCCACGCGAGCGCACGGATCGACCGGCATGCCGTGCTCGGCGCCCAGCTCCGCCACGCGCGTGTCCGCCCGGCCGCGGAGGTGGAAGCCGGCGCGTACCGGCTCGTGACCGAGGACGACGTTGTCGGCCACCGTGAGGGGTGCGACCAGCGTGAAGTGCTGGTGGACCATGCCGATGCCGGCCGCGATGGCGTCGCGCGGAGACCGGAGCTCGATCTCGCGTCCGTCGACGCGGATCTGGCCCGCGTCGGGACGCGTCTCGCCGTAGAGGATGCGCATCAGCGTGGATTTGCCGGCGCCGTTCTCGCCCACGATCGCGTGGATCTCGCCCCGGTTCGCCGAGAACGACACGCCGTCGTTGGCGATCACACGCGCGAACCGCTTGACGATGCCGGTCAGCTCGACCGCGGGCGTCGTGCCGTTGTCCGCCCTCGCCCCGGGGGTCATCGCGTGCGCGGCACCGTCACGCGCCCGGAGACGATGTCGTCCCGGTAGGCCTCGACCTGCGCGTGCACGTCGTCGTCGATCAGCTCCCGGTTGTGATCGTCGTAGACGTAGTCGACGCCCCGCTCGGCCAGTCCCAGCTCGCGCACGCCTCCCGAGAAGCGACCGGCCAGCTCGGCCTTGATCGTCTCGAAGACCGCGACGTCCACGCGCTTGACCATGCTGGACAGGATGCGCCCTGGCGCCTCCTCGTATTGATCGGAATCGACGCCGATCGCGAAGCGCCGCGTCTGGCGCGCCGCCTCGAACACGCCGAGACCGGTGGCGCCGGCCGCGTGGAAGATCACGTCCGCCCCGGACTCGTACTGCGCGAGGGCCAGCTCCTTGCCCTTCGACGGGTTCGCGAACGCCTCGCCGGTGACCCCGGCGTAGCTGACGAAGACGGTCACGTCCTCGCGCGCGTGCTCGGCGCCGGCCTCGTACCCCGCCTGGAAGCGATGGATCAGCGGGATGTCCATGCCGCCCACGAACCCGATCTTGCCCGTCTTCGACGTCAGCGCGGCCAGCGCGCCGACCAGGAACGAGCCCTCTTCCTCCCGGAACCGGAGCGCCGTCAGGTTCGGCGGCAGCGTCTCGCCGTCCTTCAGCGAGTAGTCCACGCAGGCGAAGTGCCGATCGGGGAACTCCTCGGCGATGTGCCGGATGTCGTCGGAGAACAGAAACCCGACCCCGAACACGAGCTTCAGGTCGGACGCCGCCATCTTCCTGAGCGACGGCTCGCGATCCGCGCCCGATGGTGGCTCCAGGATCTCGAAGTCGATCCCGAGCGAGTCGCGGGCCCGCAGGAGTCCCCGGTATGCGGCGTCGTTGAACGACTTGTCCCCGAGACCGCCCACGTCGAACACGAGCCCGACCACGGGACGGGACTGGCTGGACGACTGGTCCGCGCGGCATCCCCAGAGCACGACCGCCCCCAGCGAGAGGCCCACGAGCGCGGCCGACACCCCGCGGGCGAGGCGGCGCCGGGGCGGGTCCGGAACGCGCGTGCCACAGCGGTCGGCCATCATCCCTCCCTCGGCGGCTGGAAGCAGTGGCGGCATCGCGCCTCGTAGACGTCGGCGGCCCCGACCACGATGCGCTCGCCCGACGGTGTCTTGCGCTGGCTCCGATTGCCCGGCCCCCCGCACACCACGCAGATGGCCAGCGTCTTGGTGATGTACTCGGCGATGGCCAGGAGCTCGGGGATCGGCTCGAACGGGCGACCGCGGTAGTCGGTGTCGAGCCCGGCGACGATCACCCTCCGGCCGCCCGCCGCGAGATCCTGACACACACCGACCACGCGCGGACCGAAGAACTGCACCTCGTCGATGCCCACGACCTGGGCGTCGCCGGCCAGCTCGGCGATCTCGGCCGACGTGGACACGGCCTGCGACGGCAGGCTGATCTGACTGTGCGACACGATGTGATCGGCGCGGTAGCGGTCGTCGAGCTTGGGCTTGAAGATCGCCACCCGCTGCTTGGCGATCTCGGCGCGGCGCAGACGGCGAATGAGCTCCTCGGACTTTCCGCTGAACATGCTGCCGCAGATGACTTCGACCCAGCCCGGCCGTCCGGCCGGATGCGGCGGTGGATTCATGCGAGGACTCCCGACGACCGCCGGCGCCGTGGATCGCGCCGGGTCGTCCGCGTTCAGTTCATGCCCGCGAGCTGCGAGCGGATCTTGGTCTTCAACAGATCGACGGCCACGTGATTGTAGCCGCCCTCGGGAATGATGACGTCGGCGTAGCGCTTGGTGGGCTCGATGAACTGCTGGTGCATCGGCCGGACGTACGCCTCGTACTGCGCGATGATCGACTCGACCGAGCGCCCGCGCTCGAACACGTCCCGCTTGAGGCGGCGGATGAACCGCACGTCGGGATCGGTGTCGATGTACACCTTGATCCGCATCTTCTCGCGCAGTCGCCGGTCGTAGAACACGAGAATACCCTCCAGGATCACGATCCGCGAGCCGCCGGCGCGCGTGGTCTCCCGGGTGCGAACGTGGTTGACGTAGTCGTACACGGGGACGTCCACGTGCGTGCCGGACAGCAGCGTGTCGACGTGAGCCCGCAGGAGGTCGGTGTCGAACGCGTCTGGATGGTCGAAGTTGAACGCGGCGCGCTCGGGCTCGGGCATGTGGCCGAGGTCACGGTAGTAGTTGTCCTGCCGGAGGATGACGACCTTGTCGGGCCCCAGGTCGTCGTAGATGGACCGGGCCACCGACGTCTTGCCGGAGCCGCTGCCACCGGCGATGCCGATCAGGATCCCCTCCTGCTCGCGCAGGATCATGCCCCACCTCCCCCGGAGTCCCGGCCGGACGACGGCGAGCGCGATACGTCGTCCACCACCCCGACGATCATCGTGCGTACGGGACCACGGCCGGTCTCCATGACCACCGCGGCGCCGCCGCCTTCGTCGTTGACGAGGACCCGATCGCCCACACCCGCGTCCACGCTGTCCAGCGCGATCACGTCGTCGGGCTCGAGCTCGCCGCGATCGTTCTCGTACGCGATCACGAGCAGCTTCCATCCCACGAGCGCGGGATGCTTGACGGTGGACACCACCTCGCCGGTCACCCGCGCGACACGCACGTCAGTCCTCCGGTCCCGCGTCCAGCGCACCCAGGCGACGCGCGCGGGCCCGTACGTCTCGGTAGATCCGCTCGAGGCCGTCGTCGAGAAAGTCGGGCGCCTCGGTGTCGACCTCGAGCACCTCGAAGCGATCGCGCGCCTCGGCCATCCAGGCCGCATACGCGTTCTCCAGCCGCTGCAGGTACTCGCGCGAGATCCCCTGCTCGCACTCGCGGCCCCGGCTCTGGATCCGCTCCACGTGGGTGTCGATCGACGCCTTGAGGTACAGGATGAGATCTGGCGGGCGAAGCCCGTCGACCATCTCCCAGAACAGCGATCGGTAGGTGTCGTAGTCGATGCGCGACATGTCCCCTTGCCGGAGCAATGTCGTCGCGAAGACCTCGGCGTCCTCGTAGATCGTGCGATCCTGGATGAACGAGCGTTTCTCCATCACGAAGCGCTTCTGGGCCTTGTAACGCTCGGAGAGAAAGTACATCTGCAGGTGGAACGACCACCGCGCCATGTCGGCGTAGAAGTCCTCGAGATACGGGTTCTCGATGACGGGCTCGTAGTACACCGGCCAGCCCAGTCGCTGGCTGAGCGTGCTCGAGACGTGCGTCTTGCCCACGCCGATGTTGCCGGCGACCGCCAGGAAGAAGCCGCGCCCGGCGCTCACACGCCCGCCTCGGCCGGATCGAGAACGCCGATGTAGGGCAGCTCGCGGTGCCGCTCGGCGTAGTCCATGCCGTACCCGACCACGAACTTGTCGGGGATCGCGAAGCCCACGTAGTCCACCTTCACGTCCACCTCGCGCCGATCCACCTTGTCCAGGAGCGCGCAGGTCCTGAAGGACCGGGGGCGCCGGATCTGGAGGCTATCGCGCATGTAGGCCAGCGAGCGACCCGAGTCCACGATGTCCTCGACGAGCAAGAGATCGCGGCCGGAGACGTCGGTGTCCAGGTCCTTCAGCAGGCGCACGACGCCGCTGGAGGACGTGCCGTCCCCGTACGAGGACACGGACATGAAGTCGACCTCGTGCGGGATCGGCAGCCTGCGCATGAGGTCCGACATGAACATGAACGAGCCCTTGAGGACGCCGACCAGGATCAGGTCGGCGTCGGGACCGTAATCGCGCGTGATCTCCCCGGCGAGCTCGTCGACCCGCCGGTCGATCGCCTCGCGCGTGATGAGTATCTCCACGGCTGAGCTCCCCCCTGCGCGCGCTTGCGGAATTGAGTCGGCGAGGGTAGCGTCCCGCTCGAGAGGGGTCAATCGGTCTCCCCGGCACACGCCGCAACGCGGTACGGCTCCGAACGCTCGCCCCGAGGTCGCCATGGCAGACGACGCCACCACCCATCCTCCGATCACCCGCGAGCTGATCCTCGCGCTTCCCAAGACCGACCTCCACGTACACCTGGACGGATCCCTCCGGCCGGAGACCGTGCTGGAGCTGGTCGGGCAGTACGGGATCGAGCACCCGGCGAGGACTCCCGCCGAGATGCAGCGCGCGCTCAGCGTGGACGGGTCCCGATCCCTCGAGGAGTACCTCGAGGTCTTCGAGTTCACGCTGCGCCTGCTCCAGGAGCGCTCGTCCATCGAGCGAGTGGCCTACGAGCTGGCCGTCGACGCGGCCGCCGAGAACGTCCGGCACCTGGAGGTGCGATTCGCCCCGATTCTCCATCAGAGTCAGGGCCTCTCGCTGGACGAGATCCTGGACGCGGCCCTCGCCGGGCTCTCGCGGGCGAACTCCGAGACCGGCATCCGGACCGGCGTCATCGTGTGCGGCATCCGGCACATCCGCCCCGAGCGCTCGCTCGATCTGGCCGACCTGGCCGTGCGCTACAAGCACCGGGGCGTGGTCGCGTTCGATCTGGCCGGCGCCGAGCGGGACAACCCCGCCAAGCATCACCTGGAGGCGTTCTACCGGGTCCTCAATGCGAACCTCAGCTGCACCGTGCACGCCGGTGAGGCGTTCGGCCCGGCCTCCATCCACCAGGCCATTCACTACTGCGGCGCGCACCGGATCGGGCACGGCACACGGCTTCGGGAGGACCCCGAGCTCCTGGCCTACGTCAACGATCACCGGATCCCGATCGAGATGTGCCTCACGTCCAACCTGCACACCGGCGCGATCTCGCGCCTCGAGGACCATCCGTTCCGCGACTACTTCGACCTGGGGCTCCGGGTCACGCTGAACACCGACAACCGGCTCATCTCGAACACGACGGTCACCGACGAGCTGGTCCTGGCCTGCGAGATGTTCCGGCTCACGCCCGGCGAGCTACGCTACGTGATCCTGAACGGATTCAAGAGCGCCTTCCTGCCCTTCGCCGAGAAGGTCGAGATGATGGCCCGCGTCGTGGAGGAGCTGGATTCGGTGCTCCAGGCGCATCATCCCGACAGCTCCCACCACGGCCGGTCGATCCTCTGAACATCCCCGTCCACGCGGTCCTCACCTCGTGGCGGGAACACGCTATAATGGACGGGTCGCGCATGCGCGGCGCGAACCGTCGACGCACATCCCCGGAGCTCCATTCGGCATGCCTCAGCTCGAGCAAACGAAGGTCCGTGTCTCCCGCCAAACCGTTCGAATCCTCTGGTGGGCCTACGCCGGCGCCGTGGCGCTCTCCACCGTCCTGACCCTGGTCGGAACGGGCACGCGTGGAGAGACCGGGACGACCTGGTCGATTCCGGTGGCCGTGTGCCTGGGGGCCGCGCTGGTGGCCGCCATCTTCTCCTACCAGGTCATGATGTCGCTGCCCGGAGCCGGACATCAGATCTTCGACACCGTCGGCGATCACTTCGAGCTGGCGATTCGCAACCTCTTCTTGCGATTCGTTCTCGCCGGCGGCGCGGCGACCGGCACCGGGCTCGTGGGGGCCGTCACGTTCGCGCTCGGTGCGAACGGCGTGCTCAGCCTGGCCGTGATCGGCCTGGCGTTCGGGCTCCTGTTGCTCCTCCGCCAGCGCGTCGCACCGCTGGTTCACTACCTGGCCTAGCTCACCGGACCCGTCGCGCGCGGGCACGGGAGCGGGCGCGCTGCACCGCGATCCCCCGGACGGGCACCGAGGTCGCTTGAACCGAACGCCTTACGCGGCTATGCTGTGCGGCCTTCGAACGCCCCCGGGGCGAACGGGCGTCTCCGACGTGCTCCGTCCCGGCTCGATTTCTCCCCCAAACGGAGGGCTTCCCGAACATGCCCAAAGCGATCTGCGGAGTCGTACTCGCCGCCGGCTACGGATCGGTCGGTGAGCAGCGGAAGGTCCATCTGACGGTCGACCGGAAGACGCTGGTGCGTCGAGCCGTGGATCGCTTCGACGAGACCGGCGTCTCCAGCGTGCTGGCCGTCATCGACCCCCGGGACGAGACCACGCGCCGGTCCCTGGAAGGCAGCCGGGCCACGATCGTCGAGGCGGCCACCGCACAGGTGAGCGCCGGCGTCGCCGCGGCGCTGGAGGGCGCGACGCCCGACGCCGACGCCTACGCGTTCGTGCCGGCCACGCTGGCGCTGATCACGCCCGAGCTCCTGGCTCAGTCCCTGTCGGCCTTCGAAGAGACCGCCGACGGGATCCTGGCCACGGTCTACCAGGCGGTCCCGGGCTATCCGATGATCGTCGAGCGCCGGTTCCGGGATCCGCTCCTGGCCGCGGTGAAGGAGCAGTCGGACCCCCTGGGGCTTCTCCTGCTCGACCACCCTCGGGACGTGTTCGATCTCCACGTGATCACCGACGCGCCGATCTTCGACGTCGACGACGAGAGCGACTACGAGGAGCTGCACCGGCGGCTGGGGCTGAGCGTGCCCGAGTCGAGCCCCTCGTCCTCCGAGGGAGCCGGCGTCTGACGACGCGCACCCTGCGCCTCATCCAGCGCCGGCGTCCCGCCGGACACGAGAAACGCCTCCCCGGGCCGGTGCCCGGGGAGGCGTTTCGTCGTGTCGTCCGAGACCGTTGCCGGCCGAGGCGGCCCGTGGCCGCCCCGGGTCGACATCCGGTCTAGCGATACTGGCTCTTGATCTGGCCCCAGCTCTTGCGGTGGATCGGGGTCGGGCAGCTGACGCCGTCCTCGATGTCCGTCCGCCGCCGCGGCAGGACCTGGTAGCCCTCGTCGTACGGCGAGGAGCTGTCGAACTGGCCCGCGATCCCGGTGATCGTGAACGGCATGACCGGAATGGCCGAGCCGTCGATGTCGGTGTCGCTGTCCACGCGCATCTCCGAGGGACCGGTACCGTCGTCGATCACGAGGTTGACGCTCACGCCGTCGGCCGGCCACTCGCCCGAGATGATCTCGACGCCGCAGATCTTGATCAGGCAGTCGTCGTAGGCCTCGCCGTTGGAGGCGTACTCGCCGGTCGTGATCTCGATGGGCTCCGGCAGCGGCGCGGTGCCGGAGATCACGAGGCTCGTGATGCTGGTGATCTCGGTCTTGCCGTTGAAGAAGTCCAGCGTCCCGACGACCTCGGTGATGAAGTCACCCTCGGCGATCGGGTTGGCGAAGGTGTCGTAGCTGAAGTCGAAGAGCGTGATGCAGCAGCCGGTCGACGGCTGGTAGACCTGGATCTCCAGGCCGCCCACCCGGAACACGTCGGTGGCCACGGTGGCCACGACGTCCGTGATGCGCACGAGCTCGCCGAAGTGAACCGGGAAGCCGTTCGCGTCGTTCTCGTCCAGCTGACAGACGGTGTAGTCGGTCGGATCGGTGACCGGATCGCAGTCCGGATCGTTGAACGCGCCCGGCGTGGGCGTGATGTCGGCCACGAAGTCCTCGGCGTTGTCGTCGGTGTCCACGCCGTCGGGGCAACGCGCGATCGACGTGCCACCCGGGACGTCCGGCGCCGCGGTCCCGCCCTCGCAGACCAGGTCCGGATCCTCGCCGTAGCACACGCTGTCGATGTTCTCGGCGGGGTCGGTGATGTCGTATGTGCCGTCGCCGTTGGCGTCGAAGGCCAGGACGACCTGGTCCGGTCCGTTCTGCCAGTCGGCGGTCGCGTCGATGAAGTCGGCCTCGGCCACCGTCGCGTCCTGGGCCACCACGAAGTAGCCGTCGCCCGGGATCGCGTTGCCGTCGAGCACGAGCGTCGCGTACACGACGCCGCCGTTGCCGTTCACGCCGATGAGCGCGTGACCGTCGAGGCTCTGGCCCGCGTTGCCGTAGAGCTCGGTGAACATACCCACGTCGGTGCCCGAGCCGTCGTAGAGCACCTCGTTGATCACGAGCGCGACGCCCGTGCCGCAGACGAGATCGTTCTCGGCGCCCGGCGTCGGCGTGTCGTCGGCCAGGAAGTCGACCTCGTTGTCGTCGGTGTCGGAGCCGTCCGGACAGCGGGCGAGCGAGACGCCGCCGAAGACGTCCTCGGCGAAGGTGCCGCCCTCGCAGACGAGGTCGGGATCGGAGCCGTAGCACACGCTGTCGATGATGTTCACTCCCTGCACCAGGCGGACCTGATCGGGGCCGTTCTGCCAGTCCGCGGTGCCGTCGACGAGGTCGGCCTCGGTCACGGTCGCGTCCTGACCGACGACGAAGTAGCCGTCGGCGGGAATCACGGATCCGGTCAGATCGATCGTCGCGTACACGACGCCGCCGTTGCCGTTGACGCCCTCGAGCGCGTACCCGTCGAGGCTCGTGCCGGGCTCGCCCTTGAGCTCGGTGAACATGCCCGCATCGGTGCCCGGGCCGTCGTACAGCAGCTCGTTGATGACGATCTGCGCTCCTGCCGTCCCGGCGAACCCGGTCAGCGCGAGAACGGACGCGATCGTCACTTGCAACCGCTTCATGCGATGCACTCCTTTTGCGTTGCTGGCACTGGACCGCCGGAGCCTCACCCGGCCGGGTCCCGCGCGCAGGCGGGCACCCTCCCGGCCGGCCGACACCCGAACGGTCGGTCGCTGGATCTCCCATGGTCGCGTCATTTGCGTCAAGTCTATCACCGGCCTCGGTTTGGTACCACATGCGCGGCCCCCATCGGGCCCCATCACGAAGTTCTCATCCACCGGCGCGCTTGCTAGACTGCCGCGCATGAGCGCTCACCCCAAGCGACCGGACGGCCCTGCGCGCCCCGATCCGGGCACACGGGCCGCCCTCGAGGGCCTCGTCTCCCGGTGCGGGCCGTCGCCCGGTGACCAGTGCCCCGCTCTCGCGGCCTGCGGCGACACCGCGGGCCCGATCGGGGTCGCGGTCACGGTCCGGAGCCAGACGCCCGGCCTCGGCGCCTGCGCGACCCGGCTCGTCCTGGCCCGCGCCGTGGCCGAGGGACGGGCCGCCACACACCTGGTCGTGGACGGCGACTGGCAACGGCTGTGCGGGCTCTGCCTGCAGACCCTGCTCGAGCTGGCGCCCGAAGCCCCGGTCTTTCCGCTCGGCCCCAACCCCTCGGCCCCGGTGCCCTGGCGATCGTTGATCCCGGATCCGTTCGTCTCGTTCATCCCCGAGCCGGCCCCCGGAGGCCCCCGTGTCGACTGACCGGCCGAGGCGGGTCGCCATCGGAGCCGACCATGCCGCCTATCGTTACAAGGTCTCGCTCATGGAGTGGATGAGAGAGGAGCTGGCGGGCGTGTCGGTCCTGGACTGCGGCACCCACTCCGAGGCCCCGGTCGACTACCCCGACATCGCGGCCGCGGTCGCGAACGCGGTCCGGACCGGCGAGGTGGACCGCGGCATCGTCATCGATCACGCCGGGATCGGATCCACGATGGCCGCGAACAAGATCCGCGGGGTCCGGTGCGCGCTGTGCCACGACGAGGCGACCGTCCTCAACAGCCGCCGCCACAACGACGCGAACGTCCTGGCGCTGGGAAGCGCGGTCGTGAACGTCGGCTACGCGCGCACGCTCGTCCGCGTGTGGCTCGCCGCGCCGTTCGAGGGCGGACGGCACGCGCGGCGCGTGGACAAGATCATGGCGCTCGAGGGCTCGTCGTGATCGTCCCCGGCGGCAACGCCGTCCCGCCCGCGCTCCGCCGGGCCATCGAGGAGCGCGGCCCGAGCGCGAGTCCGGCGGCCGGGGGCCGTGCCCCGATCGCCTCGATCGCGTCGGTCGTCGACCACACGCTGCTCCGGGCCGACGCCTCGCAGACCCAGATCGAGACGCTCTGTGCCGAGGCGATCGAGTACGGCTTCGCGTCGGTGTGCGTGAATGCGATCTGGGTGCCGGTGGCCGCGCGCGCGCTCACCGGGTCGGACGTGAGCGTGTGCACGGTGGTCGGCTTTCCGCTGGGTGCCATGCGCTCGCCGATCAAGGCGCTCGAGGCCGAGACCGCCCGGGCACGCGGCGCGCGGGAGATCGACATGGTGGTGAACGTGGGCGAGCTGATCGGCGGCGGCGCCGACCGGGTCCGCGAGGACATCGCAACCGTCCGCCGCGTGCTGTCACCCGACGCCACGCTGAAAGTGATCCTGGAGACGGCGTTCCTCTCCGACGACCAGAAGCGACTGGGCGCCCGCGTGGCCGTCGAGGCCGGCGCGGACTTCGTGAAGACGTCCACCGGCTTCGGCCCCGGCGGAGCGACGGTGCCCGACGTGCGGCTGCTCGCCGAGACCGTGGGCGAGCGGTGCCGGGTCAAGGCCTCGGGCGGCATCCGGACGCTCGCCGCGGCGCGGGCCCTCGTCGAGGCGGGCGCGGCGCGCATCGGGGCCAGCGCCGGCGTGGCGATGGCGCGTGAGGAGCGCGGGCTCTCGACGACGACGACGATCCCATCGGCCCCACCGCCTCACGGCGGCTACTGAGCCGGATCCGGCCTCGCTCCCGGCGGTCGCCGCGCCCGGGCCCACCCGGAAAAGGGTGGCGAACGCCCGAAGCGGAACACTAGACTCGCCCGCACGTGAACACCCGTCGACGACCCCAACGCTCCCGTGGGATGCGCATGACGTTGCCGCTTCATCAGCGCCGCCGAGCCCTCCCGGGCCTCGTCGCGATCGTCCTGGTCACGCTGGCGACGCTCGTCGCGTCGACGACGACCGCCGGCCTCGCGCGCGCGGCGGACGCCCCCGCCGGTCAGACCGGCATCGTCCGGGGCACGGTCGTGGACGGCGACTCCCAGGAGCCCCTCCCCTTCGCCAGCATCATCGTCAAGGGGACCACGCGCGGCGCTCCGTCGCGCGACGACGGCTCGTTCGGCATTCGCGGCGTCGCCACCGGCAGCCAGGCGCTGCTGGTGACCTACGTCGGCTACTCGCCGATGGAGTTCCCCGTCCTCATCCATGCCGGCGAGGTGACCACGGTGCGCATCGAGCTGTCGCGGTCGGTCGGCTCGGTCGAGGAGGTCAAGGTCTTCGGAGACCGTCCCCTCGTGGACGTGCGCGAGACGTCCTCGTTGAAGACGCTCTCCACGCAGGACATCGACGACCTGACGATCGAGCCCACGCTGGAGTCGCTGCTGGGTCAGCAGGCCGGCGTGTCGGTCCAGGACGGTGAGATCCACATCCGGGGCGGACGATCCGACGAGACCGCGCTGATCGTGGACGGCGTGTCGCTGAAGGACGCCGTCTCGGGCGCGGCGGTGGCGGGCGCGCTCAGCGCCGGATCGGCGGCCGAGGTGTCGGTGGCCAAGGGCGGCTGGAGCTCCAAGCACGGTGACGCGATCAGCGGCGTCGTCGACGTGCGGGTGCGCGAGGGCACCGAGCAGTGGAAGGGCTCGGTCAGCTACACCACCGATGCGATGGTGGGCACGCAGTCGCTGCACTACGCCAATCTCCAGCTGAGCGGACCCAACGTGCTGTTGAAGCCGTTCTCGGCGCTGTTCGGCATCGACCGCTCGCAGCCGGCCACGTTCCACCTCGACCTGTCGACCGAGCTGTCGGACACGTACCTGCCCTCGGTCCGGGATCTCGGCCCGGGACGCCGGCGACTGAAGTCGTCGTACGTCAACACGCTCCTCGGGAAAGACCTCGACTTCGGAGACTTCTTCACCCCGCGCGGCAGCAACGACTGGCGCTTGACCGCGAAGACGGGCTGGACGGTTCATCCCGCGCACAAGCTCACCGCCACGTACATCAAGTCGCTCGGCTTCTCGAGCCAGTTCCAGGCGGTGGACATCGGGGAGGTGAACCAGAACATCACGCAGTACCCGTGGGCCTGGAGCCACCGCCTCGACGACCACTACACGATCTCGACCGACTTCTACGCGCTGTCGCTGCAGTGGAAGCACTCGCTGGGCGACACGAAGTACCATCAGCTGCGCACCAAGTATCGCTTCTCGGCCACGCACCAGGACGTCCGCGGCCTGAACTGGGCCGACTACGAGGAGCCGTCGGACGAGATTCTCGACGACGATCACCCGTACTTCGTCGACTCCGGCACCGCGCCCCAGTACCACGACCGCTACTCCGAGCTGGCCGGCATCGACTGGGACTTCGTGTCCAACGGCGAGCACCACGACGTCGAGTTCGGGGTCAGTGCCGGCTACGAGGACGTGCAGTACTTCAGCCTCGACGCCTACAGCGTGACCCAGGACGCGCCCCTCGGTGACGAGTACGACCTCTTCCGCGTCTTCCCGGCCAAGGGCAGCTTCTACGTCGACGACAAGATCGAGTATCCCGGCATCGTCATGCGCGTGGGTGTGCGCGGCGACGTCTTCTTCCCGGGCGAACGCGTGGAGCGCCTGTTCGACGCGGCCGATCGACCGGGCTTCAACGAGGCCACGCGGGCGGAGTGGTACGACGCCACGAACGAGATCTTCGGGCGGCGCTACAAGATCCGCTTCAGTCCGAGCCTGGGGATCAGCCATCCGATCACCGATCGCAGCAACTTCTTCTTCAACTACGGTCGGTTCACGAAGTGGCCCACGTACTTCTACATGTACGCGGCCACGGGCGGCATCTCGTCGCCGGAGTTCGCCAACATCGGCAACCCCAACCTCGACCCACAGATCTCCGCGCAGTACGAGTTCGGTGTGGGGCACCGGCTCTCGGATCGGCTCTCGCTTCGCGCACAGGTCTTCTTCAAGGACATCTACGACTACCCGACGTCGGTGCCCGTGGAGCTCGGCACCCGCGAGACCCGGCGCCAGACGTTCTTCGTCTACCGCAACGCCGACTACGGGCGATCGCGTGGAATCGAGATCGAGGTGCAGCGCCGGCGCGAGCGCTACGCCTGGTACTCGGCCAGCTACTCGTTCTCGGTGGCCTCCGGCAAGTCGTCCGATCCTAATGCGCTCAACGTCGTGCAGTCGCTCGGTGGCGACGCGCGAGAGACCGATCTCGAGGAGCAGTTCCTGTGGTGGCATCGCCCACACAAGCTGACGCTGTCGGGCGGCTATCAGGTCGACGCCGATCAGCGCGCCCCGAAGCTCTTCGGGTGGAGGCTTCCCAGGGAGTGGAAGCTGAGCTTCTTCTGGCTTCTCCAGTCCGGCGAGGCCTACACGCCGACCACCCCGCTGGGTACGCGCATCGACAAGAGCTACTCGCGCAACGGCCCCATCGACAGCGTGTTCGATCTGAACGTGGTCAAGACGTTCCGGGTGGGCGATCGGCCCTTCCAGCTCACGTTCTCGGCCCGCAACCTTTTCAACCACCGGACGGTGCTCGAGATCGACTCGGCCACCGGAGACTCGCCGCGATCGGGGCTGGGCTCGAACTGGCGACCCGCCGAGAGCCCGCAGGAGCTCGTCGCCGTGGGCTACACGGTGCGTGAGACCGACACGCTGTACGAGGAGCTGGCCGGCTTGAACGACGCCATCGTGCGTTCGATGACCGGGCTGTTGAACCCCGCGTACATCGCCGCGCCGCGCAGCCTCCGGGTGGGCATCGGCTATGAGTGGTAGCGCGCACGCAGCCGCGGCGATCGGCGCTGCCCGCGCGGCCGCCGCCGCTCTCGCGGCGATGGCGGTCCTCTCGTGCCTGGCGGGCCCCGTCTCGGCCATCGGCGACCAGCGCTCGGGCACCAGCTCGGGCACGTTCCTCAAGATCGCCGCCGATCCCCGGGGCGCCGCGATGGGCAACGCCGTGGTGGCCGACGCGCCCGGGATCACCGCGCTCGTCTGGAACCCGGCATCGCTGACCACGCTGGGCACGATGCAGCTCATGGCGTCGTACACGCGCTGGCCGGGCGAGATCGACTACTCGTACGCGGCGCTGGCCAGCTACGTCGGGCGCTTCTCCGGCACCGTGGGGCTCCAGATCGGCCACCTCGGCGTCGTCATGGAGGAGACGACCGAGGCCAATCCGACCGGGACCGGCGAGAACTTCGGCGTCCGGGACTGGTTTCTGGCGGGAACCTACGCGCGCCGGTTCACCGACCGGCTCTCGTTCGGCCTCACCGCCCGGTTGGTGCGCGAGGAGCTCGGCACCGAGATCGGCGGTCCGTCCTCCACGAACGTGCTGTTCGACTTCGGGACGCTCTACTACATGGACTTCCTCGATCTGAAGCTGGCGTTCGCGCTCCAGCACTTCGGTCCCGAGTTTCAGCCCAGCGGTGAGTACGTCTCGGCCGCGACCGGCGCGGAGACGAGCTACGAGCCCTTCGCCCCTCCCACGACGTTCCGCCTCGGCGTTTCGGGTCCCATCCATCGCACCGAGCACACGCTGATCCGGGGCAACGTCGAGATGAACCACTTCTCGGACGCCGACGAGACGCTCCGCGTGGGCACCGAGTTCGGCTTCGACGACATGTTCTTCGTGCGCGCCGGATACGACATCGCCGCGGACGCGATGAAGTTCTCGGCTGGAGCGGGCTTCCACACGCGTTTCGGATTCAGCACCGGAGACGCGGACTACGCGTTCACCGATGCCGGCCCACTGGGAGTGGTACACCGCGTTGCGATTCGCATCGATCTGTAGACCGGCGCACCCCGGCGCCCCTGGGCGCGTGGGCCGCGCCCGGAGGATCCTGGCGCTCTGGGGGACGGGTACGATCGTGATCGGTTGTGCCGAGAAGTTCGACCTGCCGCCGGTGCCCGAGCCGTTCATCCCGGTACCCGGTGCGTACAACTTCGACCACGAGTGGCGCGGCATGGGACGCGTCGTGGACATGGCGATGACGGGCGTGCAGCTGTACGTGCTGACCGAGCGCGACGGCAGCCGCACCGTGGAGGGCTACCTGGCCACCGCGGCCGAGCCGGTCGAGCTCCCGGACTTCCTGATCGGCGACTACGCCGGCGCCCGGCGCCCGGTCGCGATTGCGCAGCAGGGCGATCACCTGTACGTGGCCGATGCACGCGGCCCCGACGCCTTGACCCTCGAACGCGAGTGCGGCGGCGACGACTGCGCGCTTCGGCTGACCGCGGGCGCCGGCGGCTCGATCCAGCACCTGGCCGGCCGCGACCTCGTCGAGCGCGTCCGACAGGACTTCCGGCTCGACATGCGCTTCCGCCTCGACGCGTTCCCCGACGGGTCGCGCGCGTGGATCACGCTGGGGACGGCACCCGGGCGGCCGGCGATCTGGCTCGAGGTGGGGCGCGATCGGTTCATCCGGCCCGTGCGCTCGGACGGCGCGTTCCCGGTGGACTCGCTGGCCTTCGGGCTCGGCGAATGGCACGACATCTCGATTCGTCACGATTGGGCCGGAAGCACGTACGCGGTCACGATGGACGGCACGCGCTTCACGACCAACGTCCCCGTCTACTATCCGCTGGAGGACGACGCCATCGGCGCGCTGTCGATCCGGCTGACCGGCGACGGTGTCTCGGGCGCCGTGGACGACGTCGTGCTGTCGATCGACCAGAGGGCGCCGGGCGCGATCACCGATCTGACCGTCGAGCCGGTCAGCGCGGCGGCGGTGCGTCTGCGCTGGACGGCACCCGGCGACGACGGCGACACCGGCACCGTGGAGCGATACGAGATCCTGTGGGCTCGCCGCGAGGCGCTGCTCGAGGACGGCACTCCGGTACCGGGGCCCACCCCGCTGCCGGCGGGGAGCCTCCAGACGTTCGATCTCCTGGGCCTGGGAGGCGCCGATTCGGTCTACGTGTACGTGACCGCATACGACGAGAGCGACAACGCGGGTCCCCCGTCGAACCTGGCGGTCACCGCCGTGACGTCGCCGCATCGCGTCCCGCGGGCTGCGCGAGCGGGACGGCCGGCCCGCACGCTTCCGGACACGCTCCTCGTCATCGACTTCGAGGACGTGTCGGAGCTGGACGCGTGGACTCTCGGTCCGTTCTTCACCAACGACCCGGCCCCGGCCGTCCTGCGCTACGATCTCCGCGAGGGCGGCGACCCGGAGCTCGCGATGACGAACCCCGACTGGTATCACGTGCACGGGATCGCGGTCTCCCCCACGCGCATCGTGTACGTGTCGGTGGAGACGCGCGACCCGGCCGATCCGTCCGGGGTGCTCCGGCTGGGCGAGATCCAGCGCTTCGACGCCGCGGGGCGCCCGCTCGAGCCCCTGGCCGAGAGCGGGAGCGGCGCCGGCTTCGTCTCCTCGCCGCGTGGCATCTACTTCGACAGCGAGAACGTGCTCGTGGCCGACGCCGAGCTGAACCGCGTGCAGAAGCTGGACGCGTCCACCACCAACGAGGGTCTCGTGCAGATCCCTCCGCTCGACGTCAGCGAGGCCTGGTTCAGCGCGCCCACCGAGGTGGTCAGCGACGAGCGGCTGTTCATCTACGTCGCGGACACCGGCTCGGATCGCATCCTCCGCTTCGACCGCGAGGGTGCGTTCGCGGACACCGTGTACGCCCCGATGTACGAGCCGACCATCGGCGCCGGCGTCCTCGCGCGCCCCAGCGCGATCGAGGCCGACTCCGCCAGCGTGTGGGTGGCCGACCCGGCAAACGAGCGCATCGTCGTCCTGACGCGGGCGGGCACGATCTCGGGAGGTGGATGATGCGGCGGTGGTTCGAACGAGGGGTGTGTGCTCTCGGACGCGTGGCGATCGCCGCCGGGATGGGTGCGCTCGTCGCGGGCCCGCTCACCGAGGCGGCGGCCCAGATCACCGCGTTCGACGAACGCGTCACCACCGCCGGCAACATCGGCCTCACGGTCTCCAACTACGCCAGACAGGGGAACGACTTCCGCAACCGATCCTCGTCGTTCGAGTTTCCCGCCCGGAGCGGCGAGGAGCACATGACGCGGGGCGGAATCTGGATCGGCGGCATCGTCCTGAACGCCGCCGACGCGTCGCTGGACACCCTCGTGACCACGTCGGTCAGCGACGACTACGGCGGTGCCGAGCTGGGCTCGAGCGCCGAGTTCACGCCGGTGCGCGGCGCGGGCTGGCCTCCGGGCACGTCGATGCTCGAGCGATCCGCCCAGCCCTCGAGCGCGTTCTTCTCGCCGCAGGCCATCGCCGATCAGGAGTTCGTGGCCATCTGCGTGGACACCGTGCGCGTGGGGACCGGCGTGGATCGACATCGCCCCCTGAACGTCAAGCTGCGCCAGGAGGCACTGGTCTGGGGCTTCAACCCGTACGACGGGATCGTGTTCATCAACTTCGAGCTGACGAACCTGAGCCGCACCCGCAACGTCTTCGACGTCTACGTGGGTCTCTACACCGAGCTGACCAGCGGCAACAAGGACGCCGCCGATCGGTGGCCGCCGCCGGGCGCGTGGTACGGCACGAAGAACATCGCGTGGGTCGACTCGCTGCGCTATCTGGCCGAGCAGCGCGCGCCGGGGCTGTCGGGCGACCCGTACGAGGTGTCCTCCTGGTGCGGCGCTCAGATGCTGGGCATCTCCACGTCGATCCCGGGGGACGACTCCACGATCGACGACAAGACGACCACGTTCGTGTGGTGGGAGTGGCAGGACGAGACCCCGGAGACCGATCGGGAGCGATACGAGGTCATGTCCTCGGGCGAGACCACGCCGACGCAGTTCGACGAGTTCAGCGATCTCGGCGCCGATCCGGTCTCCCTGACCTCGATCGGGCCGTTCTCCACGCTGTCCGCCAACGAGGCCGACACGGTGCGCTTCTCGATCGCGTACATCGGCGGGCTGGACGCCGAGGACCTCAACGACCGAGCGAAGATCGCGCTCGACGCGTACCGCCAGGGCTTCCGCATCCCGAAGCCGCCACCGGCCCCGGACTACCTCGTGGAGCCCGGACCGAACGAGATCACGATCCGCTGGGACGACACGGCCGAGCGCACGCCCGACCCGCAGACGGGCCTGATCGACTTCGAGGGCTACCGGCTCTATCTGGGCCGATCGTCCGAGTCGACCGCGCTGGATCTCCTGAAGGAGGTCGACGTCGTGGACGACTACACGTACTCGCCCGACGCCACGCAGGAGGACATCCGCTTCAACACGGGGCTGGAGTCGGTCCTGTCCGACGATCCGATCATCGTCGTGGACGGCGAGGACACGCTGCGCTACGTGTACGAGTACGTGATCCGCGACCTCCGTGACGGGTTCAAGTACTGGACGTCGCTGACCGCGTTCGACAAGGGCACGCAGGAGATCGGTCCCCTGGAGAGCGGCCTGGCGCTGACCCAGCGCCTGTCGATACCGGGATCGAGCCCGGTGCCGGTCGACGACGGGTCGGGGCGCGTGTCGGTGTTTCCGAACCCGTACCGGGGATCGGCGGCCTGGGACGGCGAGCAGCTCCGCGATCGCTATCTCTGGTTCCGCAATCTGCCCCAGCGGGCGCGCATCCGGATCTACACGCTGGGCGGGGATCTCGTGGATTCGTTCGACTTCGACGGCGACACCTACGACGCGCGGGACGTGCGCGGCATCTACGATCCGACCGACCCGCGGAACCCGGAGATCGATCTCCCCGTCATGTCCGGCGGCATGGCGGCCTGGGACCTGATCACGCGAGACGACCAGGCGATCGCCACCGGACTCTATCTGTTCAGCGTCGAGGACCTGGCGACCGGCCGCCGGGACCTCGGGAAGTTCCTGGTTCTGAAGTAGGGGTATCGCCGATGGAGTCGAGTCGATCGATTGGAGCCATCGGGGCGCGCGCGGCTCTCGCGGCGGCCTCGGTGGTGCTGGTCGTGGCCGGCTGCGAGGCCCCCACCGGCTCCCGGGTCGGCAACCTGCCGCCCGAGACGTACCTGTTCATCAGTGACGCCGAGACCGACACCACGAGCTACGTCGTGGACCTCCACTGGTGGGGATCGGACCCCGACGGCGACGTGGTCGAGTATCAGTTCCGGATCGACAGCCTGTGGACTCCCGATCCGACCGATACGTTGACCGCCGACGACCCGCCGTGGGTCCGCACGGTCCGCACCGAGCGGACGTTCACGCTGCCGGTCGAGGGCACCGGCCGGTCGGCGGTGGTGACGTTCCGCGCCGTCGACGACGCGGGCGCGATCGACCCGATGCCGGTCACCCAGACCTTCCACCTCCGGAACCGAAAGCCGACGCTGGAGTTCGGCACAGACCTGGCTCGGCCCACCCGCTCGCTGCCCGCGGTCACGTTCTCGGTGGTCGCCGAGGACCCCGAGGGCGACGAGACGATCGTCGGCTACCGCGTGTGGTTCGACGGCGAGGACCGGGAGACGGACGCGCGCACGATCCCCGGGCCCGCGGTGGCCCAGATCGCGCTCGGTCCCGACGACTTCCCGAGCGCCGGCGCGCTGACGATCAACATCGTGGCCGTCGACGACTCGAACACCGAGAGTGACCGGGTGCTCCGGCACACGTGGGACGTCATCGACACCGAGGCCAAGCGGGTCCTCATCGTCGATCAGTATCCCGCCGGTGGGCTGTTCGACGCGGACATCGCCGCGTTCTGGCGGAACGTCACCGAGGCGCGCCTGTCACCGGACGAGATCATCACGTTCGACTACACGGCCGACGGCGGCTTTCGCACGACGGCCGAGGTGGAGCTGAGCTTCTCGGCATTCGAGGCGGTCATCTGGTACTCGGGGCTCCAGCCGAACAACCTGACCCAGACGCTCCGGCGCATCCAGGAGCTCAGGCGGGCCAGCCAGGCGATGGAGCGATACACCGCCGGCGGCGGGAACGTGCTCCTGTCGAGCACGTTCGCGTTCGGAAATGCAGTGAACCCGACCGAGGGTGCGGCGTCGGCCGCCTGGGATTCCGCCGCCACGTATCGCCTCTTGCGGATCACGCGCGAGTTCACGAACCCTCAGGGCAACACGAACTTCCTGTTGTTCCCGACGATCACGTTCGGCTTTCCGGCCGAGTGGGCACTCCCGACCACGCATCCGCAGGGACTGCTGAACTACGTGGACTTCCTGGCCGTCCCGACCCGCATGACCCGGCTCATGTGGGTGCCTCCGGGGTCTCTCAACGTGGGCTTCGACGATGACGGCAACTTCGTCCAGAACGAGGTCGACTACGACTGCGCGTTCCGGATCGACACCGAGGGCGGCGGCGCGTTCGTCATCGCCACGCTGCCGCTGTCGCGGCTGAACCCGATCACCTCGGGCGAGACGTTCGTGAACCGGGCGTTCGATGCGTTCGGGCTCTGAGGTCCGAGGCCGCCCCGCGGCCCGGCCGGGATCCCGGTCGCGCTGACCGGACGGACACCCGCGTCGAGCCCCGCATCTGTTGTCGGCTCCGAGGGCCATGTGATAGACTCTGCGCGCTCGAAACAGACGAGACGCGCGCCGCACCGACAACGCAACTTCGCCATTTACAGCCACTTGCGGCCGTCATCCAGAAACGGAAACAAGGGCGACGGACGCCGCAGATCGCGTCGGCGGCCCCGGCACCGCATCCGATCGAAGGAGCCTCTCATGCAGCGAGCCATCGGCTCTCTCGTGTGCGCCGGCGTGGCGTTGACCGCGATGGTCGCCCCCGCCGTCGCCGACCTGACCATCTACGACATCCAGGGATACGGAGCTGTGACGCCGGGCAATCCCGTGGACGTCGACGGCGTCGTCGTCACGGGCATCTACGCGTTCGGGTTCATGGCGCAGGAGCCCGACGAGGATGCCGGGTCGTCGATGTTCGGCCGCACGTACGGCGGGATCTGGGTGTACACCGGCGGCGCGCCGGACGTCGAGTTCGGCGATCTCGTGGACCTGGAAGGCGAGTACCAGGAGTTCTTCGACGAGTCCGAGATCGACGTGACGGTGGCCGGCAGCAGCGTGATGATCGTCGGAACCGCCCCGCAGCCGCCGTACCTTCCGGTCGTCATCACCGACATCAACGACGAGCTCGCCGGTGAGCCGTGGGAGGGCGTCCTGATCGAGACCACGCAGCCGAACATGGTCTCCACCGATACCCTCAACACCGGCTGCGGCAGCGCCTCCCCGACGCGCTGGGGCGTCTACCAGACCAGCGCGCCGACCGACTCGCTCTTCGTGCGAAACTCGGTCACCACGCACGAGATCCCGATCCCCGGATCGCCGATCTCGTACCTCCGTGGCCCGATGAGCTTCCACCGGTGCCTCCGGAAGGTCATTCCCCGGGACAACGACGACATCGGCTACATCGCCGCGCCCAACATCGTCTGGGCGTACTCGACCGGCAACACGTCGTGCGACATCGTGTTCAGCCGCGACGTCACCCAGGCCAGCGCCGAGGATGTGCTCAACTACTTCTTCGCCTCCGGGGTCGCGGTTCTCGCCGCCGAGCGCGACGCGAGCGACTTCAGCGTCGTCCACCTGACGACGTCGACACAGTTCTACGGCATCCAGGACGAGCTGTTCGCGTTCGACATCCAGTCCGAGGGCGGGGCGGTCATGCCCGCCCCGCAGTCGTTCCAGTTCTTCACCGACGTCCTCGCGATCAGCGACGTCCAGTTCGTCGACGATCCGGTGCAGGGAGCCGACCAGTCCGAGTTCCTGAACGGCGTCGTCACCTGCGTGGGGGTGGCCACCTCGTCGACCATCGCGGCTCCGACCAGCGACTACTTCTTCGCCGACGCGGCCGGCGCCTGGAGCGGCATCGCGGTCGATCTGATCGGTGAAGAGGTCGAGATCGGCGACATGGTCATGGTCTCCGGCCGCATCACCGAGTCGTTCGGCCGGACGAACTTCCAGTACACGGGCTTCGGCCGCTCGGTGAACCTCGGCCCCGGCACGCCGATCGCGCCAACCGCTCTGGCCCCGGGCGACGTGCCGTACCAGGGCGTGCCCGACTCCGAGCCGTACGAGAGCGTGCTCGTGACCGTGCAGAATGCGGTGCTGGACACCGTTCCCGGCGGCTGGCCGTTCGGCGAGTACTTCATGATCGACAACTCGCCGGCCCCCGGTGACTCCGCCATGCTCGACGTCTCCGAGTCGACCGTCTGCTCGGATTTCATGTACATGCCCGCCATCGGTGACGAGGGCGACTTCACCGGCGTCCTGAACTACTCGTTCTCGAACTACCGCCTCACGCCGCGCTGCGACGACGACATCGACGTGACGGCGGCCGCGGTGGGCATCGTGACCACGCCCACGGCGCTGGGGCTCGGGAACCACCCGAATCCGTTCAACCCCACCACGACGATCGCCTTCCGGCTCACCGACGCCACGCGAGTCGACCTCGAGGTGTACGAGCCGTCGGGCCGCGTCGTCCGGACGCTCATGGCCGGCGTGGACCTCGACGCCGGCGAGCACGAGGTGGCCTGGGACGGAATGGACGACACTGGCCTGCCGGTGGCCAGCGGGACCTACTTCTACCGCGTGATCGCCGACGGCCGACAGGCGGCCACGCGGACGATGACGCTCCTGAAGTAGGCCCGCGACCGAGCGGCCCGAGCCGCCGCGATACCGAGCGTGTCCCCCGAGCCGGGGGGCACGCTCTTCTCGTGTCCGCCCCCCGGCCGTCTCTGGGGCCCGGCGTCGGCGGAGCCATTGACGCGCCTCGTTTTCGAAACCTATTCTCTTCGTGTTTCGAATCCAAGCTGGGCTCCCACCCCGCCACCTCCCGAGAAGGAAGAACGCCATGCGCGCGTCCCTGGTCGCGGTCACGGTGCTGATGCTGCTCGGCAGCACGACCGCCACCGCCGACGTCTTCACAGACTATCAGCGCCCCCGCTCCAACGACGTCATCACGCCGCGCCTCGCCGAGCGCATCGCGAGCGCCCGTCGGCCCGGCGACGTCGAGCGCGTGTGGGTGTATTTTGTGGACAAGGGCATCGGCTCCGACGCCGAGCTCCGGGCCGCGCTCCCGGCCATCCGCGAGACGTTCTCCGGGGCTGCGCTGGAGCGAATCGACCGCCGCGGCGTCCCGCTCACGATCACGCACGCGCCGGTGCGCGAGGACTACGTGGCCGGGGTCGAGGCCACGGGCGCCGACGTCCAGCGCACGCTCACGTGGTTCAACGCGGTGGTCGCCGCGGCCACCGGGGCCGAGATCGATGCGATCGCGGCCCTGCCCTACGTGGCCGCGATCGACGTCGTCCGGGGCAGGACCGTCGTCCCCGACCCGGTCGATCTCCTGGGTCGGGCACCCGGACGAACCGATCGGGTCCCGGAGACCGAGCGCGGGCAGGTGGCCAACTTCTACGGTCTGGCGTTCACGCAGTACGACAAGATCCAGGTGGACGAGGCGCACGCGGCCGGCTACACGGGCAAGGGCGTCCGGATCCTGATGCTCGACTCGGGCTTCGACAAGCGGCACCCCGTCTTCCACGACACCGAGCTGGTTGGCGAGCACGACTTCGTCCAGGACGACGACGTCACGTGGTCCGAGCCGGACGGCTCGCCGCCCGATCGCCGCTGCGACGACAGTCACGGCACGTCGACCTGGTCGCTGACCGGCGGCTACTACCCGGGGACGATGGTCGGCGTGGCCTTCGAGGCCGAGTTCGCCGTGGGCCGCACCGAGTACGCGCCGACCGAGACCCACGGTGAGGAGGACTTCTGGGCCGAGGCCGTGCAGTGGTCGTTCGACGAGGTGGGTGCGGACATCATCAGCTCGTCGCTCGGCTATCGCTACGACTTCGACAGCGGCGGGGACTACACCTTCGACGACCTCGACGGCAAGACGACCATCGTCGCCCAGGCCGCGAACGTCGCCACCCAGGGCGGCATCCTCGTGGTCAACTCCGCCGGCAACGAGGGTCGCCGGGGCGCGGGGTCGATCAACTCTCCCTCCGACTCCGACTCGGTGCTCGCGATCGGGGCCATCGACGCCCGGGCCGAGGAGGAGACGGAGTTCAGCTCCATCGGGCCCGTGGCGCCCGCGTGCGACGGATGTCCCTCACGCATCAAGCCCAACGTGATGGCGCCGGGCATAGAGGTGTACGGGGCCAACGCCGAGGACTGTGGCTTCTTCGAGGACGAGATCTACAACGGGTTCCTGGCCGGCACGTCGTTCTCGTGCCCGATCACCGCGGGCGCGGCCGCGCTGATCCTGGAGGCGCATCCGACCTGGACGCCTCATCAGATCCGGAACGCTTTCCAGGAGACCACCCGCGAGAGCCAGGAGGGCATCAACCCGTCCACGACCAAGGGCTGGGGCGCGATCCGCGTACTCGATGCGATCGAGTACGACACGCCGAGCGCGCCGGCGCTCCCGATGCCGTTCGATCTGATCTCCCCCGAGCCGTTCGTGCTGACGGAGACGCCGGCCGCGGCGTCGACGCCGGCCTTCGAGTGGTACCGCTCGCTTCCGGGGCGCGATCCGCGGCAGTCGCAATACACGGTCGAGGTGGCCACCGACTTCGAGTTCACCGACGTGATCGCCACGATCGATGCGGACGTCGATACCACCGCCAGCGCGGCGGCGCCGATTCCCGAGGGCTTCTACTACTGGCGCGTGAAGTCGGCCCCCTCGGCCGCGAGCAGCTTCGTCAGGGAGTCACGCCAGCGCACGCGGTTCCTGATCGACGTCGCGCCGGAGCCCTTCGCGCTGCTCACGCCGGCCGAGGGCGACACGGTCCGTACGACGCTCCGCCCCACGCTCACGTGGGAGGCCTCGAAGGATACGAGCCCCGGCGACACGCTTCGCTACGCGGTGACCTACGACACGTCGCCGACGTTCGACGCCCGTCCGAGGACCTTCGGCGGCATCACGAGCACGAGCTTCACGATCCCGGCCGGATCGGAGCTGGGTGAGAACCGCAAGCACTACTGGAAGGTGTCGGTGAAGGACCGCTTCGGCGCCGCGGCAGGCTCGTCCGTGCAGTCGTTCTTCGTCGCGCCGTTCCCGCCCGGCCCGTTCACGCTCACGACCCCGGCGGACGGCGACACGGTGTCGACGCTCCGCCCCACGCTCACGTGGACGGCCAGCGTCGATCCCTCGCCCACGGACGTGGTTCGCTACCGCATCCTGATGGGATCCTCCCCGACCTCGATGACCGCGCTGCAGTCCAACACGATCCTCGAGACGTCCATCCGCGTTCCGCTGGATCGACTCGTGGACGACCGCGCCTACTACTGGACCGTCATCGCGGTGGACAGCTTCGGGAACGAGACGGCCGCCTCGGACACGTTCCTCGTCCGGACGCTCCTCGGGCCCCAGCCGTTCGCCCTCACGACCCCCGAGGACGGCGCCATCGTGTACCGGAGTCGTCCCACGTTTCGCTGGGACGAGGCCCATCACGAGCGCGCCGGCGAGACCGTCACCTATCGACTCGAGGTGTCCGACACACCGACGTTCTCGACGCTTCTGGTCGACGTGCCCGACCTGGACACCCCGGTGACCGTCCTCCGGGAGGATCTGCCCGACGCCGGCACGTTCTACTGGCGCGTTCAGGCCCGCGACTCCGCCGATCGCGCCACGTGGAGCACCGACGTCTTCTCGTTCGAGAAGCACCCGGCACCCGACGCGTTCGTGGTCTCGTCCGGCCCGAATCCGTTCATTCCGGAGCGTCGGGCGTTCGCGATCACGTACGACGTGCCGGCCGAGCTCGGAGGCGCCGTCGTCGACGCCGCCATTCTCGACGTGTCCGGTCGCGTGATCCGCCGTCTCGACCGGACGAGCGCGGCGATCGGAAGCGACCGCGAGCTCCTCTGGGACGGTCGCGCCGACAACGGATCGCGCGTGCCCGCCGGCGTGTACTACGTGCGGCTGGCGGTGGGACCCCGGGAGACCATCGAGCGCGTGGTGCTGCTGGCGCGCTGACGGATCGCCTCGCGGGCGCTACGCGGCGACGCGGGGCGGTGACGTCTCGTCGACGTCGACGTCGGCGGCCGGGTCGGTGTAGACGTCGAGCATGATGGCGGGGAGCGATACCTTCAGGGCGTCGATGACCCCCCCGTCCCAGGTCGTGCCACGCCCCTCCTCCAGGATCGCGAGCGTCTCCTCGACGGTACACGCTTCCTTGTAGACGCGGCGTGAGAGGATCGCGTCGAACGCATCCGCCACCGAGATGATGCGCGCCGGCATCGGAAGCCGATCGCCCGGGATGCCGTACGGGCCCGAGCCGTCGATCTTCTCGTGGTGGTAGGCCGCGATCGTGGGGACGTCCCGGAGGTGGTGCGGGAAGCGGATCTTGGCCAGGATGTCCTCGGTCAGCGCCGCGTGCTGCGACACCTCGTCGTACTCCTTCGGTGTCAGACGATCGGGCTTGAACAGGAGCTCGTCCCGGATCCCTTGCTTGCCCAGATCGTGCACCAGCGCCGCCACGCTGACGCGCTCGAGCGTGTCGGCGTCCATGTCCATCGTGGTTGCGACGTGCGTCGCGACCTTCTGGACGCGCACCGAGTGCTCGGCGCCGGCCTCGTCCTTGAGCGCCAGCGAGTGCAGCAACGCGTGCAACGTGGATCGGAAGCCCAGGCGTTGCTCCTCGACGAGGAGGCGGTTCTCCAGAACGACTCCGATGTAGGTCGCGCAGTACGTCAGGAGCTCGAGATCGTCCTTCGTGAACGGCGCCCCGTCCGCGGCCCGCTTGTCCACCTGCACCACGCCGAATGCCGAGTCGTGTCCGATCAACGGCGCCGTGACCGCGGTCTGGATCCGTGCCGCCACCACGCTGTCGGCACCCGGAAGCTCGGCTTCGGACTTGCTGAACAGGAGCGCTGTGACGTCCCGGAGCACGGTCTCCACGATGGTCCGGCTGAGCTGGGTCTCGCGGGTCGCCCCGTCCCGGGCGCGGACGACGAACGGCTCGAGACGTCCGGTCTCGTCGCTCCGGATGACGATGCACGCGTGCGTGGCCTCCGGGAAGGCCGCGAACAGAAACGACGTCAGGACGGTCCCGAGCTGGCCGGGATCCCGTCGCACGCCGGTCTGGCGCATGAGATCGAGAAAGAGCGTGGCCAGGTGGGGATCCCCGCCGAGCCGAGCCGGGACGTCGGCGCCGGACCGCTTCACCGGTCGCGACATCAGCACCGTGGTGCCGGCCGCGTCCCGGAGCACCGGCTCGTCGTCGGGGCTCACCGAGAGCGTGTACGTGCCCAGACGAAGCACGTCGCCCCGCGCCAGCTCCCACTCCGCGTTCTGGACCAGCGAGGACGTGTCGTCACGGACCACGATCGTGCCGTTGGTGCTTCCGAGATCGCAGAAGACGAGCTTTCCGCCCGTGAGCGTCACGACGCCGTGCGCCTTCGACACCCGTCGATCGCTGAGGCAGATGTCGCTCTCGGGCGAGCGGCCGATCGTGACCTCGTCCTGAACGAACGTTTGTACCCGACGATCTTGCCGGGGCCCGGTGATGGTGATGCGTATCATCCTTCTGAATGTCGGATCCGTCGGGGAATCGCCGCAATCCGGGGATCGCGGCCGGGCGGATTTGAACCGGCTTCGGTCAGCGCCGGAAGTCGGGGCGACCGTCGTCGGACCAGCGCGGCTTGAGCCGCCGGCGCCGGATCTTGCGGGCGGGGCGGGACATGGATCGGATGACGGCCAGCACCACGATCGCGCTCACGAGCAGGATCAGGAACGTCGTCTTCACGGCGTGTCCCCCCATCCGGCCGGAGCGATCGAGCCGTCGGTCGGGAGGGCGGCGGACCCGATCACGCGGTCAGGCCCGCGTCCCGCGTCCGGTGGAGTCCCCGGGCTCGTCGTCGTCGAACTTCATCAGCTCGCGATAGTCGATGACCTGGAGCTTTCGTCGCATGCGCCAGCGCCGGTAGCGCTGGAGGAAAGGCGGCATCCGGATTCCGCGGCGCAGGAGCACGAACCCGATGGCGGCCCCGGCCAGGTGGATCGCGTGAGCGATGCCGTCGGACGAGTCGGGGTTGCCGATCATGTACAGCACCTCGACGCCGATCAGCATCGCCACCACGATCGCGGCCCGCATCGGAATGATGAAGAAGAGGAGCACCGTGGCGTTGGCGAACAGGACACCGAACGCCAGGAGAAGCCCGTAGATCGCGCCCGAGGCACCGACCGTGGGCGTCGCGTCCATCCAGCGGGCGAACGTCCAGACGACCGCGGCCCCCACTCCGGTGATGAAGTAGTACTGCAGGAATCGCGCACGCCCCAGCGCCCGCTCCACCGAGCTGCCGAACATGTACAGGTAGAACATGTTGAACAGCAGGTGGACGAAGTCGCCGTGCAGGAACAGGTATGTACCGAGCTGCCAGATGCGCCCGTGCAGCACGCCCCAGGAGCTCAGCCCGAAGACGTCGACCCAGGCGACCCAGTAGCGGCCGAGAAGGATCTTGGTGGCCAGGAACGTCAGGATGTTCGCGAACAGCAGCATCCTGACGCCCGGCGGAACCGGAGTCCCGAAGCCGCCCATTGGTGTTCCCGAGGAGTATCGGTAACTGCTCACGCTGCCTGACCTCTGGGCTCGTTAGGACGTCCGGGCGTCGATCACTTCGTCTCGGCGAGCTTGATCTTCGGAGCCATCGGCTCCTCGATCTTCGTCGCGACCTCCTTGGCCCCGCCCATCACGCAGTTGCCCTGGAAGAAGGCGCCGTCCTCGATCTTGAACGTGGCCGACTGGACGTCGCCCTCGAGACGAGAACCCCCGAGGAGCACCACGCGTTCCTTCGACTTGATCTTTCCGACCACGCGGCCGGCGATCTCGGCGCCTCCAGAGTCGATGTCGGCCTTCACCACGCCCGTCTTGCCCACCACGAGCGCGTTCGAGACCGAGATCTGGCCCTCCACCTCGCCGTCGATCCGGAGATCGCCGTCGACGCAGAGCTCGCCGGAAAACCGAGTACCGTCACCGATCACAGTCTCGAGACGCTGCTGGGGGACGTGGCCGCCTTCGTACGACGGGGAATCCTTGCGGAACATTCAGGCCTCCATTCCTGTGTGAGACATCCGTCCCAAGGGGACATACTCGGTGTTCGACCATTCACGCCACTTCTTGAGGCGCGGGCTGGGAACGGACTGGGGGCCCCGAGACGCTGCGTCGCGGGCCTCGGCCGGCGGTCGATCGCGGAACTCGGAGGGCCGGAATCTAGCACGCCGGCCACGGCACCGCCAGCGGTCTAGGTCGACTCGGGAACGCGCAGCACGAGGATGGTCTGGTCGTCCTCGGGGGTCTCGCGCGGGCTGAACGCCTGGACCGCCCGGATCACGGCCTCTCCGATCGCGCGTGCGCTCACCGGGCTTCCGGGGTCGTCTCCGGACGGTGCCGACACGGCCCCGCGCACGGCGGCCAGGAGCCGGGGCTCGTCGAACACCTCCTCCTCGTCGTCCGGGGCGGTCGCCTCGGTGAAGCCGTCGGTGTACATGACCAGCGCGTCCCCGGGATGGAGATCCCGCACCGCGGGCAGATACGTCGCGTCGGGGAACGCCCCCAGGATCGTGCCCCCGGTGGAGAGCCACTCCACCTCCCCCGACCGGCGAAGCAAGAGCGGCGGGTTGTGCCCGGCGTTCACGAACGTCAATCGCCGGTCGGCGGTGTTCAGCACCCCGTAGAACGCCGTGACGAAGGCCATGTCGTCCGTGCTGTCGTAGAGCAGGTGATTGAGCTCGCCCATGATCTCGGAGATCCCGTACGTGTTGCGAACCTCGCTCAGGAGCCCCGCGCGGACCGACGCCATGATCAGCGCGGCCGGCACCCCCTTGCCACTCACGTCGGCCACGACGAGCCCCACGTCGTTCGGCGAGACCCGGATCACGTCGTGGTAGTCGCCGCTCATCTCGAACGACGTGCGCTGTTCGCCCCACAGCTCGATCCCCGTGACCAGCGGCATGCGGCGGGGTTGAAACAGACGCTGGATGCGCCGCGCCAGCGCCAGCTCGCCGTCGATGCGCCGCTTCGCCTCGCGGAGCCGTCGCGTTCGTTCGCGGGCGACGGCCACCGACGCGATCGCCGCGAAGGCCTCGAGACGGTGCAGATCCCGGCGGCCGAACGCGGCGGGCCGGTCGCTCTCGATGTTGAATGCGCCGACCACCGCGTCGTGGCCCGGCTCGGCCCCGCGAAACGGGACGACCAGCTCCGACCGGGTCTCCGGTCGCGCCGTGACGTAGCTCGGATGCGTGAGCACGTCGTCGACGAGGACCGGCTTGCCCTCCGCGGCGGCCAGACCGACGAGCCCGCGCCCCAGCTTCAGCGCCAGGCGATGCTGCGCACCGGGCGGGTAGCCCCGGTGCTCGAGCCACTCGAGGGCGTCCCCCCGCGGGTCCACGAGGTAGATGCCGGCCGCGTCGTAGCGCACGAGCCGCTGGAGCTGATCGAGCAGCCGCTCGAGGAGGGTCTCGACGTCCATCGCCCGTCCCAGGTCCAGGCTGATCTCGTACAGGAGCTCATTCTCGGCGATCAGGTCGCGGCGTTCGTGATGCAGGAAGGCGTTGGAGAGCGACATGACGATGTCCTCGCCGACCGCTTCCAGGAACGCGATCGCGTCGGCGTCGAAGGGCTCCCTCCCGGATCGGCGGGAGACCTCGAGGACGCCGCGCAGGACGCCGGCGTGCACCATCGGGACGACCACCATCGGACCCACCGGGTAGCCGCACTCCGCCGAGTACCGCGGCACGTACGACGGGTCGGTCGAGAGGTCGCCCAGCACCCGGGGCGCGCGATCGGCGATCACGTCGGCCACGAAGCGGCGCGTGGGGGCGTCCACGACGACGGGATGATCCCAGCGGATCTCGTCGTAGAGCATGAGGTACGAGCCGGTGCGTCCGTCCTCGGAGAGCCACAGCAGGCTGACCGCGTCGGCATCCACGGTCCGGGTCACGCGCTCGCGGATCGTCCCCAGGAGATCGGGCAGGTGAGCCACGTCGTTGAAGGCGCGGGCGGCGGCGACCAGGTGAGGGTACAGACCGGGCGAGGGGTCGAAGCCGCTCATGACGCGTCCCCGATCGTCCCGTGCACGACCACCCCACCGCGCAGCGTGGCGCGAAGCGGGGCGGCGAGGATGGCCGCCGGCTCGTCCGATCGCGTGTCCACGACCACGAGGTCCGCGGGGAGCCCGTCGTCGATGCGACCGCCGTGGCGACCGGTCACCGCGCGACCGGCCGCCGTGTAGGCCCGGACCGCATCGGCCAGCGTCAGGCGTTCGGCCGGGTTGGGATGCGCGATCGCGCCGGTCAGCCCGAACGCGGGTCCCATCGGCATCGAGTCCGACCCGAACGCCAGGGGGACCCCCGCCCGCACCATCGATGCGAACGCGTTCGTGGCGGCCGCTCGCGCGGGCCCGAGCCGGATCTCGTAGAGACCTCCCGGCCCGGCCCAGCGGGCGACGAAGTTGGGCTGCATCGACGCGAGCACGCCCAGAGCGGCCATACGCTCACGTTGCGCGGGATGGGTCAGCTCGACGTGCTCGAGCCGATCGCCGGGACGGACGCCCGCGTCCTCGAGGGCATCCAGGGCCCGCGTGACCGCCGCGTCGCCGATCACGTGCGTGGCGCATGGCAGCCCCGCGGCGTGGACCGTCCGATAGGCCCGGGCCAGATCCTCGCGCGACCACAGGAGCTGACCGCACCGGGGCTCTCGGGGCGACGACGGCGCGGTGCCGGACGACGCGCCGTCCAGGTACGGGCGCTCGAGCGCGGCCGTGCGCGCCCCGATCGAGCCGTCCAGGAAGAACTTCACCCCCGCCACGCGCACCGACCCGTCTGCGCTGGGCTCGAGGTCGGCCGCCGTCGCGGAGCGGAAGTGCGCGTACCGGAGGTAGGCATCGACGTCCAGTGCGGCGGGTCGGCGCGCTCGGGCGCGCGTGTCGGCCCAGGCGCGAAGCGCCCGCAGCTCTGGCAGGCGCACGAAGTCGTGCACACAGCTGACGCCGCTGCGTTCGGCATGCGCGAGCGCCGCATCCAGCGCCCGCGGTGCCTCGGCGTCCAGACCCGGCAGCCGGGTCGTGACGCCCATCGCCGCCTCCTCCACCAGACGTCCCGTCGGCGGATCGACGTCCGAACCCGCCGGCAGCAGCGCGAGCGCGGCCGAGTTCACGACCGCCGTGTGGGTGCACGCCCGCCGGGCCACGATCGGACGGTCCGTCGACAGCCGATCCAGATCCTCGCGCTCGAGCGGCCGGGGATCGTCCACCCAGTCGGACTCGTCCCATCCCTCGGCCACGAGGGTCTCGGGAAGATCGGCCTCCGCCAGCGCGGCATCGAGACGCGCCAGGGTCTCGCGCCGCGACCGGGCCCCGCCCAGGTCGGGCCGGACGGCCAGCTCCCCGATCCACTGGAAGTGCGCGTGAGCGTCGCAGAACGCCGGCAGCACCAGGCGATGGGCCAGCGGGCGTCGGGGCACGTCGGTCGGGACGTGGCCGCCGTCCGGCGGCCCCACGGCCCGGATCACGCCTCCGTCGATCCAGAGGCTCCGCTCGAGGATGCGCCCGGAGTCCTGGAGCACGCGCGCACCGGTGAGCACGGTGCAGAGGACGGCGGTCACGGAGTGGTGCGCGTCCGGCATG
This sequence comes from Candidatus Eiseniibacteriota bacterium, assembly GCA_965224245.1. Taxonomy (GTDB): domain Bacteria; phylum Eisenbacteria; class RBG-16-71-46; order CAZAMP01; family CAZAMP01; genus CBDCYW01. Next base: position 2,159,167 of record OZ245046.1, read on the forward strand.
CGGCCGGTGCGGACGGCACGGACCCCACGACCCGCTGGGGGCCGGAGGTCAGACCCAGTACAGGATGCGTCCGCAGTTCTCGCACAGGAGGAGGCTCTCGGTGTTCTCGTCCGTGCGGACGGCGGACGTGGGGAGACCCATGAAGCAGCCCAGGCAGCTCTTGCCCTGCACGGGAACCACGGCCGACACGTAGTCGTACCGCTTGGCGACCCGCTCGTAGATGCCCAGGTCGCCCTCGTCGATCTCCGCCGCGAGCTTGTTCCGACTCTCGATGAGCTGGTCCAGCTTGTCGATCCGGAAGCCCAGCTTCTCCTCGTGACCCAGACGGACCTCGCGGATCATGATGTCGAGGTTCTGCAGGCTGACGAGCATCTCGTGGCGTCGATTCATGCCTGTCCTCGGAGCACCCCGATCACGTCGTCGAACGTCTCGGCCTTCAGGAGCGCCGTCCGGTTCTCGTCGTTCTTCAGGATCTCCACCAGCTTCCCCAGGAACGGCAGGTATCGGTTTGCACGATCGTTGGGCGGCGCCAGGATCAGAAAGAACAGCGTGACCGGCTCACCGTCCACGGCATCGAAGCCGACGCCCCTGGCCGACCGCGCGAACAGCACGCTCATGTCCGACACGGCGAGCGAGCGACCATGCGGGATGGCGACGCCGCTGCCGATACCGGTGGATCCGAGCGCTTCCCGCTGCCGGAGCATCTCGAGCACGAGATCGCCGTCCCGGGTCCCGCCGGCCTTGACCAGTGCAGCGGTCAGCTCCTTCAGGACGCCGTCCTTGGATCGGGCTTTGAGCTTGGGGATGAAGTAATCGGGGCGAAAGAACTCGGTCACGTCGAGCGCCGTCTTCGGCATCCGGAGCTACTCCTGGCACGAGAGAGGGCGAGAATACCAACCGGATCGACTTCGGACAACCACCCGGCGACCGACCGGGCGGGCGGTGCCCCGCTCAGAGCTCGGCGACCGCGTCGGCCGGCACCCAGCCCTTGAGATCGGACCCGAGCGCGATCTCCCGCCAGCGTCCGAGCTCGCGCGCGACCCGCACCTCGGTGCCGGCGTGCAGCGTGAACACGGTTCGGCTGTCGTCGCCCGGCTCGTTGGTGACGTCCAGCTCGGGGACCAGCACCACGGCGGACGGTCCACCCCCGGCGTCGATCGCGCGCCGGAGCCCGAGCGACCCCACGAGCACGACACAGGCCACGCCGAGGGTCCAGAAGAGCGCGCCGCGTCCGCGGCGCCATCCGGGCAGGAGCAGTGCCACGACCGCCGCGATGCCCAGTGCCCAGTACGCGCCCAGCGCGAGTGTCCAGACCGCCGGCTCGGGCAGGATCGAGACCGCCGAGACCACCGCGCCGAGCATCCGCGATCCCTCGCGCTCGGGGGCGGCATCGGCGGTGAGGCCGCGTGCGAACTCGAGGTTCGCGCGGATGTCCGCATCCCAGGGATCCAGCTGCTCGGCCTTCGCGTAGGCCCAGACCGCTCGCCCCACATCGTCGCGCCGGAGGGCCGCGTTGCCGAGGTTGAAGTAGACCTCCGGGGCCACGGCGCCGAGGTCCAGGATCGCCTCGTATGCCTGTGCCGCGCCCGCGTAGTCCTCTGCCTGATAGAGCCGGTTGCCCTGCTCGAAGAGCGCCAGCGCGTCGGGCGGTGACCCGGTGGCGTCGGCGTACCCGGCCGACGCGAGGATCGCGAGCATCAGCCGGGCGCGGGTCCACCGTCGGGTCATGCCGGCGCCCCCGCGCTCCGAGAGCGAGCCAGCGCCTCGACCAGCTCCCGTGCCTCGCGGGCCAGGGGATCGAGCCCGCCACTCGCCGCCATCGGCGCAAATCGTTTCATGTCACATTGATCCCCGAATGATCTCACCCGTTTCACGAGGTCGGGGTCCACCCCCTCGGCCTCGAGCGCCGCGACGGCCTCCCGCGCGGTCAGCGTGCTCGACGGCGAATCCAGCCGATCGGCCAGGAAGCCGCCGACGGCGTTCCAGAGCGCCGACGCATCGTCCTCGGTGAGCGCCCGATCGATGGATGCCTGGGCCCGCACGAGCGCGCCGCGCCGCCGCCGGCCCGTGACGTCGCCCTCGAGTCGCTCGCGCCGGCGCCGCCACACGAACGCACCGGCCACGCCCAGAGCCGGAAGGAGGTGGATCCAGGCGGTCGCGCGGAGCCCGCTGCCGGCGTCGCCGGCGGTACGGAACCGCGGCGCGTCGGTCCGGATGAAGCGCAGGTCATCGTGCAGGAGCTCCACGGTTCCCTTCCCGATCGCGCCGAAGCGATCCCCGCCGCCGGTCCCCGGACGCACCGTCACCGGGAACGGCCCCGCGGTGAGCGTGCGGTAGGCGGCGCGATCGGCGTCGAAGTAGGTGAAGCGAACCTCGGGGATCTCCAGCTCGCCGGCCACCAGTGGCACGAAGGCGCGCTCGATCACACGCGTCCCGCCGAGCCGCCCCCGCATCAGCTGGGGCTCGGTCACGCTCGAGGCATCGAACACGCGAAACCGCGACGTCTCCGGCACCGCGACCGCCTCCCCGCTGCCGAGGTTGCCCTGGCCGGCGATGCGGATGGTCAACGTGACCGGGTCGTTCTGATCGACGGTGTCGGTGTCGAGGGTCGCCGACATGTCGAACGATCCCACGGCGCCGGCGAACGACGGGTCGTCGGTCGGGGGCAGCGGCCGAACCGTGATCTCGAGCGGCTCGCTCGTGACCACGACGCTCCGACGCTCGCGAAATCCCCCGAAGAACGAGAACCGGTCGCGCCGGCGGCCGGAGGGCACCGACGCCTCGAGCCGCGCGGAGCCGATCGCCTTTCGACCCTCCCCCAGGGGAAACAACGCGTACCGGAAGCGCTGCACGTTGTACCGCACGCCCTCGAAGACCTCGGTGTCGGGCTCGCGATCGGGCAGCCGCTCGGTGATGAACCCGGTCGTCGGTGGGGGCTGGTAGTCGCTGTCGAAGATCGTGCCCCGGTAGTAGCACGACACGGTCAGGAGAACCTGCTCACCCTCGTACACGTCGTCGCTGTCGACGGTGGCCACGAGGAACAACGTGTCGGGGGCGTCGTCGTCGCGAGCCGTGGGCGAGGACCGTCCCGCGCGTCGCTCCTCGACGGTGATCGTGAAGGGCTCGGTCCGGTACACGGTGCCGTCGACGGTCACCGCGATCGACGGCACCGTCAGCTCACCTGCCGCGCGCGGCACCAGCGTGTACCGGTACTGGAACGACGCGTCCATCTGCCCGTTGACGATCCGCGTCTGCTGGGACGTGCCGCTGGAGAAGACGTCGCACGCCTGGTGCAGCGCGTCGGGCAGCTCGGGGGTCCGCTGGCGATTCGGCGTGCCCTCGATGTCGATCGTCAGCACGAACCCCTCCCCCACGGTCGCCGTGCGACGATCGGCGGAGGCGGAGACGTCGATCGCCGCCCGCGAGACCGACGCGACCAGCGCCAGGGATGCGATCGCGACCCGGGTCGCGACCGAGACGTGTCGAGAGCTCACCGCTACCAGTCCTTTTCCACCGGAACCCGGCTGCGTCGCGCCTCCAGCAGCTGGCGCAGGTGTTCCCGCTCGGCTTCCTCGAGCTTGTCGAGCTCCCGGCGGGCTTCCTCGGGCGAGATACGCGCCTCTTCGGGCTGCGGTTCCTCGCCCTGGGAGGCGTCACCCCCCTGCGGCGTCTGCTGCTCGTCCGGGCTCGCGTCCGGAGGCGTCGACCCGTCGTCGGGCGGCTCCTGCCCGGAGTCCTGGGAGTCGTCGGGGTCGTCGGAATCGGGCGGAGGCTGATCCGGCGACGGTCCCTCGTCGGGCGGCTGCTGACCCTCCTGGCCTCGATCCTGGTCCTGATCCTGCTGCTGATCCTGCGGCTGCTGCTCGGGAGACGACGAGGAGTCGGGCTCCTGCGACTCGAGCATCCGCTGGACCAGCTCGAGGTTGTAGCGTGCCTCGGCATTGCCGGGGTCGCCGCGCAGCACGTCCTTGAAGATGCGCTCAGCCTCGGCGAGGTTGTCGAGCTCCGCCTGCGCGTTGCCGGCGTTGTAGAGCGCCGAGGACGTCAGGGCGGCGTCGCCCGCCCGGGCCGCGCGCTGCCAGTCGCCGATCGCCTCGGCGAGCGCGGCCGAGTCCGGTGCGCCGGCGCGAAACCGGGCGTTGGCCAGGTTGTAGGAAAGCTCGGGGCGCGCATCCCCGGACACGATGGCCTCGCGATAGCCGCTGGCGGCGGCGGCGTAGTCGCCGGCCTCGTACGCCCGGGCGGCCTCGATCGCCTCGCGCGACCACCGCTCGGCCGCAGCCGCCCCGGTCCCGAGCACCGTCGTGCACAGCACCAGCAGGCCGACGGCGGTGGTCGCGACGGCGCGTCCGTCCGGGCCGCTCCCGCGCGGGGGCGCCGGGCCGCCGCGCGTCGCCCGGGACCCCGCGGATCGACGGCGGCGCGCCGCGTCCCCGATCAGCAGCTCGAGCGCGAGCAGGAGCACCGCCGGTGCCAGGAAGACGACGTACCGATCGTCGTACAGCTTGAACATGCCGGCCTCGAACGCCTTCTCCTCCAGGTCGGCCAGGAGGTCGGCCACGTAGTCGACCCCCTCGGCGCCGCGTCCCACGGGGATGTACGCGCCGCCGGTCTCGACGGCGATTCGCTCCAGCAGCGCCTCGTCGAGTCGTGACATGACGACGCGCCCCTCCCGATCGGACTTGTACGAGCGCCCGCCACGCTCGTCCACGATCGGGATGGGCTCGCCCTCGACGCGGCCCATGCCCAGCGCGTAGACGCGGACACCGGCACGCGACGTCTCCTCGATGGCGGCGTCGACGTCTCCCTCGTGGCTCTCGCCGTCGGTGATCAGGAGGATCGCCCTGGCGTCGGAGCGGTCGTCGTCGTCGAAGCACTCGCGCGCGCGTGTCAGCGCGTCGGCGAGGGCCGTCCCCGGCCGAGCGAGCATACCGGGCTCGACCACGTCGAGCATCAACCGGATGGCCGAATAGTCGACCGTGAGCGGTGATTGCACGACGGCCTCGCCGGCGAACACGACCAGCCCGACCCGATCCCCCTCGAGGCGCTGGAGGAGATCCTTCACGTCCTGACGCGCCCGGGCCAGGCGGCTGGGCTTGATGTCCTCGGCGGTCATGCTCAGTGACACATCGAGCGCCACGACGATGTCGACGCCCTTCTGTGAGACGTTGACCCAGTCCAGAGCCGACTGCGGTCTCGCCGCGGCCAGGGTCAGCAGCGCAACCGCTCCCAGGAGGGCCGTGCGCCGGAGCGCCGGCCACGCTCCCGTCGAGCGCGGACCGAGGCGGCCCAGGACGCCCGCGTCGCCCAGCTCGGCCAGCAGGGTCCGGCGTCGCGCCCGCGCCCACAGGAACACCGCGACCAGGAGCGGCACCGCCAGGAGAAGCCATCTCACTTCGGGATAGGCGAATCGCACGGCTCACTCCCAGGTTCGGAGGCAGACGGTCTGCCCCGCGATCAGCTCCACGAGAAGCACGAGCAACGCCAGGAGCGCGAGGGTCGGGCCGACCTCCGAGTAGCGGACGTAGACCTCGGTCTCGATCTCGGTCTTCTCCATCTCGCTGATCCGATCGTAGATCCGCCCCAGCGCCTCGGGATCGGTGGCCCGGAAGTACAGACCGCCGGACGTCGTGGCCACGTCGGTGAGCGTCTCCTCGTCGAGCTTGCTCTCGTAGTAGACGTATCGCTTGCGACCGAACGCGTCGATCTCGGGGAACGGGACCTTCTCCTTCTCGGATCCTACACCGATCGTGTAGACGCGGATCCCGAGCGACTTGCAGAGCTCGGCGGCGGTCGCCGGATCCACCGCACCGGCGTTGTTGATCCCGTCGGTCAACAGGATCACGACCTTGCTCTCGGCCTCGGAGTCCTTCAGGCGATTGGCGGCGGTGGCGATGGCCATCCCGATCGCGGTGGCGTTCGGGTCGCCGACGTCCTCGAACCGGACGTTCCGCACCAGCCCGGCCAGGACACCGTAGTCGCGGGTCAGGGGACACTTCGTGAACGCGTCCCCCGCGAAGATGACGAGCCCGATGCGGTCGCCGGTCCGGCCCATGACGAAGTCGGCGGCTCGCTCCTTGGCCACGTGGAGGCGATTCTCGGGCTGAAAGTCCTCGGCCCGCATCGAGCCCGAGACGTCCAGCGCCAGGACGATGTCGATGGCGTCGCCCACGAGCTGCTCCTCGCGCTCACCGAACTGCGGTCGCGCGAGCGCGATGATCCCCAGCCCGATCGCCGTCGCGCGGAGCCAGGGAAGCGCGCGGTGGAGGCGCACCCGCACGCTGATGCCCACGCGCGCCAGATCGGAGACGCCGGGGTAGGTGATGCGGCTCCGATGACGCTCACGTGCCGGGCGCGTCGCGGCGTAGAGGAGCAAGAGGACCGGCAGCGCCAGGAGCACGAGCGGATACGCGAACCTCACGGGCGCCTCCCCTGTTCGGCCCATGGCCGTGGCGCGTGACCGTCCGCGCTCGGCCCCGCCGGCGGCGACGACCGCACCGACGTCACGGTCGCCGTGGTGAGCGTCACGAACGCCCTGGCCGCCGCGAGGTCGCGAGAGGGCACGTCGGTGGCGGGAACGGCCTTCGCGAACTTCACCGCGTCTCCCTCGTGGAGCACGCCCCGGAGCGACAGGACGGCCTGATCGGGTGCCTGGGCCTGGCGCAGTGCGGCCAGCGTCTCGCTCGTGGTCAGGTCCGGGGCGTCGACGCCGTAGCGCTCGGCCACGTAGTGACGCAGGATGTCGGTGAGCTCGGTGTAGAACGCCTTCCACGGTCCCATCCGGGCCAGGTCGGAAGCCGCCAGACGCGACAGCGCGGCCAGCGCCCGCTCGTGCGCCGGGGCCGGCGGAGTCGCCGGCAGGATCGGCGCCCGACCCCGACGACGCCACCACGCGGTGATGAGCGCGGCCAGCGCCAGCGCGGCCGCCGCCGCCACGATCCACGGCCAGCGACGTGCGGGCGGTCGGATGGGCACGGCCTCCCGGATCGGCAGGAGTGACTCGGCATCGGCGGGGACCGTGGAGAGGACGGTCACGGTCAGGCTCTCGCTCACCGCCACGCACAGGTCGCCCGCCGCCCTGGCCGCGAAGCGCAATGGGGCGACGCGATGCCGCCCCACGGCGAACGCCGCGGCATCGATCACGACGTGCGCGGTGTCCCCCCGGTCGAGCGCGCGCTCGATGCCCGTGACCTCGATCGGGCCGAGCTCGGCGAGCGGCGTGATCATCTCGATGGCCTCCAGCCCGGGATGAACCAGCTCCGCGTCGACCCGGAACGGCTGTCCCATCAGGAGCGAATCGGCGTGCACGCGGACGACGACCGGAACCACGACCGTGTCCGGGACCGACTCCGCCGCCTCCTGGGCTCCCGTCGCCGAGCCGGCGTGGAGGACCGCGAGGATCACCGCCGCCCGGGCCGCGTCACGAGCGCTCCCGATCGCCATCAGCGTCGCCGCCTCTGATCCCTGGCGCGGAAGAAGTCGTGCATCGGACGAACGTAGTCACCGGTGGTGTCGATGCGGATGTGATCCACTCCCGCCGAGCGAAGCGTCTCGGTGAGCCGCGCCCGGCGCTCGGCCCGGAGCGCCTGGTACGCCGCGCGCACGGCGGGGTCGCCGAGGTCGAGGGTCGCGCGCTCGCCCGACTCGGGGTCGACGCCCTCGACGAGCCCATCTCCGCGGAGCGCGAGCTCGAACGGGTCAAGCACCTCGATCGCGATCACGTCGTGACGCCGGGCCAGCACCGACAGCGGCTGGCGAAACCCGGTGTCCTGAAAGTCCGAGATCACGAAGATGACGGCCCCTCGCTTGTGAACGCGCGCGGCGAACTCCAGGGCGGCGCCGATGTCGGTCCCCCTGCCCTCCGGCTCGAAGAACAGGATGTCGCGGACCAGGCGGAGCACGTGGGAGCGTCCCTTGCGCGCCGGGATGTAGCTCTCGACGCGATCGGTGAACGGGATCAGCCCCACCTTGTCCTTGTTCCGCACCGCGCTCATGGCCAGCACGGCGGTGATCTCGGCCGAGGTCTGTCCCTTGGTGCGCGCCGCCAGCCCGAAATCGGTGGAGCCGGAGAGATCCACGACGAACGTCACCGTGAGCTCGCGCTCCTCGACGTATCCCTTCACGTACGGCTCGCCCTGCCGGGCGGTGACGTTCCAGTCGATGGAGCGAACGTCGTCTCCGGGGACGTACTGCCGCACCTCGTCGAACTCCATGCCGCGTCCCTTGAACGCGGAGTGGTACTCGCCCTGGAAGAGGTTCTGCACCATCCGTCGCGTGCGGATCTCGATCCGCCGGACCTGGGCGACGACGTCGCGGGGAAGCGGCAATCGCTCGCGGCCGGCCCCCGTTCGCGCGCCGGGAGACATCACGGCACCTCCACCCGGTCCAGCACGCGTCGGGCGATGTCCTCGCTCGAGATCTCCTCGGCCTCGGCCTCGTAGGTGGTGAGGATCCGATGCCGCAGAACGTCCAGCGAGACGGTCTTGATGTCGTCCGGCGTGACGTAGCCGCGGCCGTTCAGGAACGCACGCGCCTGCGTCGCCCGGGCCAGGCTGATGGTCGCGCGTGGCGAGGCGCCGAACTGGATCAAGCCGTCGAGGTCGAGCCCGAACGCGCTCGGTGTGCGCGTCGCCGTGACCAGATCCACGAGGTAGCCCTTGATCTTGTCGTCGATGTACACGCGCGAGACGGCCTGACGGGCCCGGGCGATGTCGGCCGGCGTCATCGCCGGGGAGAGCGCGGGCGGCTCGCCGAGCCCCCACCGATCGAGGATCTCGCGCTCCTCGTCTCGGCTCGGATACGACACCACCAGCTTGAGCATGAACCGATCCACCTGCGCCTCGGGAAGCGGGTAGGTGCCCTCCTGCTCGATCGGGTTCTGCGTCGCCAGAACCAGGAACGGCTCCTCCAGCGGGAACGTGTCGTTTCCGATCGTCACCTGTCGCTCCTGCATCGCCTCCAGGAGCGCGGCCTGGACCTTGGCCGGCGCGCGGTTGATCTCGTCGGCCAGAAGGAAGTTCGTGAAGATCGGACCCTTCTTGGTCGTGAACTCGCCGTCGCGGGGGTTGTAGACGAGCGTTCCCGTCAGGTCGGCGGGCAGGAGATCGGGCGTGAACTGGATCCGCATGAACGTGGCGTCGATGGCCGCCGCGAGGCTCCGGATGGCCAGCGTCTTGGCCAGCCCCGGCACGCCTTCCAGGAGCACGTGCCCCCCGGTCAACAGGCCGATCAGGAGGCCGTCGATCATCTCGGGCTGGCCCACGATCGCGCGTCGCACCTCCTGGGACAGGGCACGAACCCCGACCGATTCCCGCTCCACGAGCTCCTGAATGACCCGAATGTCGTCGTGCATGAGCCCTCCTTGCCTCCCGGTTCCATGCGCCGAGACGGGGCTCGGCCCTCGCCACGGCGTCACCGCCGGGCGCTCAACGACCGTAGCTGAGATCTTCGGAAATGACGGCCTGCCGGGCTGAACCGGCGCCCCCTCGGGGACGTCCCGCGCATCGCGCGACCTCGGCGGCCCAAACTCGGGACACGAGACCATACCGACACGCCGGTGACGAGACAAGCGCCAAGCCGGCGCGCGACGGGTCGGCCCTGTTCGTGTACACGCGAGACCCCGGTCCAGATCCACCGGAGCCTCGGTTCGTCCGAGCCACCGCCGTGCGATCGGCCGGAGCGGACCGCAGCCGACCGCACGCCCATCCGACGAACATAGATGATCCGGAGGTCCCGGATGCCCGATCCGGCTGGCCAGCGCGTCGCGTCCACGAACACCATCAGCGGGAGTCCGAGCGCGAGATGTTCTCACGCACCCACGTTCCGACCGCCATCGCCGGCACCGCCGCGCTCGTCTCGGGCCTGGGCGCCTGGCTGGTGACCGAGCTGGGGACCGTGCCCGCCGGGGCCGTCACCGAGCTGATCGGCGCCGCCGCCACGACCGCCAGCCTCGACTCCCCCGACTTCGCCGACGCCCTGTACGGCGTCGTCCGGCGCTCCGACGCGCGCGCCGCGGCGGTCATCGACGCCGAGGGACGGATCACCCACCACACCGACTCGAAGCGGATCGGGCACTGGGTGCCTCCGAGCACCGCCCGCGTCGGCGATGCGATCGCCCAGACCGTGTTCGGCGAGCGGGGACCGACCACGATCGTCCGGATCGGGGTCGACCAGCGCGAGCTGGTGGTCCTGGGTGCGGCTCCCCACTCGCTCGCCCGCATCCTGCCGTTCCTGCTCCTGGCCGTGGCCACGGGCGCGATCGCGTGGGGGGTCGGCGCGCGGACCAATCGGGCGCTCGAGGGGACCGAGAGCGAGCTCGATCCGATCCGCCGGGCCCTGGTCGCCGACGGCACGTTCCCTGAGCGGGGGGATCTGGACGGCGACCAGATCGCCGATCTCGTGGTCGAGGCGCTCGAGTCGTCCGAGTCGCTGCATCTGGAGTGCCGGACGCTGGAGTTCGAACGCAACCGGCGCCAGCAGGTTCTGGACAGCCTGCCCGACGGCGTCGTCATGACCGACAACATCGGCGACGTGACGTACGTCAATCGCGCGGGTGCGGCGCTGATGAGCGTCCGGGCCGAGGACGCGATCGGACAGCCGTTCGGGGCGCTGAACGCCGCGCTGGCGTCGGCGGCGGCCAGCGCCCAGCGGACGGGGCGGGCCGTGCTCTCGACCGGAGAGGAGCCCGCGCGGCGCCATCTCCTCCTGAGACGCGTGCACCTCGTCGCGGACGGAAGCCCGACCGGAACGCTCTACTCCGTCCGCGACGTCACGCAGCAGCACGCGGCCGAGCGCGCCCAGGCCGAGTTCGTCTCCCAGCTCTCTCACGAGCTGAAGGCGCCGCTGAACACGATCGTGACCTACGTGGACGCGCTCGCCGACAGCGAGCTCCTGGACGAGAACGAACGCGGCCAGTACTTCAACACGCTCTCCAGCGAAGCTCAGCGCATGGGACGGCTGATCTCGAACCTGCTGCAGATCTCCCGCATCGAGCTGGGCAACCTCTCGGCGAAGTTCGCGTTCGTCAAGTCGTCCACGCTGATCCGCAATCTCGCCGAGTCGTTCACGTCCCAGGCCGAGGGACTCGGGCACACGCTGCGCGTCAACGTGCCGAGTAACCTCCCTCCGCTCTACGGAGACAAGGACCTCCTGAGCGTCGCGATCTCGAACCTCGTGTCGAATGCGATCAAGTACACACCGCCCGGGGGTGACATCGAGGTCACCGCCGCGGTCGACGTGGAGGGCCTCGTCATTCGCGTTCGCGACTCGGGGATCGGCATCCCCGACGACGAGCTGGATCGGGTCTTCGAGCGATTCCATCGCTCCGAGCAGCCCGAGGTCCGCGAGGTCGGTGGCACCGGGCTGGGCCTGTCCCTGGTGCGGGAGATCGTCCAGCTGCACGAGGGACGCGTCCGCGTCGAGAGCACGATCGGTCAGGGCAGCGAGTTCATCATCGAGCTGCCCATCCGCGAGGTGGGGGAACGTCTGGACCTGGCGGCCGCGTAGCCGTCGCCCGGGGAGGAACCGGTGTCACACATCTTGATCGTCGACGACGATCCCGCCGTCGCACGCGTGCTGGCGATGATGTTCGAGAGATCCGGATACCGGGTCGACGTGGCCAACGACGGCCAGGAGGCGCTCGAACGCCTCGGTCGGATCCGCGCGGACGCGATGATCTGCGACATCAACATGCCGCGCCTCAGCGGGCGTGAGCTCTGCATCACGCTGTGGCGAGACGGCCCCTACCTCCCGCGATGCGTCTGCATCGTGACGTCCTCGACGAACCTCGAGGAGCGAGACTGGCTGGATGAGATGCCGGGAGTCGAGCTGGTCGAGAAGCCGGTCAGCCCCCGTGCGCTTCTCGGACGCGTGGGCGAACGACTGGCCAGCCTCGAAGGGGAGAAGGAATCGGCGGCATGAACGCCTCGCAGGCCAGGTTCGCGGAGTGGGCCCGAACGTCGGCGCTTCCGTTGTTCGACGAGATCGCGAGATCGGTGCCGTCGCTGGCGCTCCGGGCGTCCGACGGCACCCTCGTTCGCGGACGCGACGGCGTTCAGCCGGAAGCATCGGCGATCCGGATCGCCATCGAGACTCGGGGCAACGTGCTCGGAACGCTCGCATCCGAGGAGACCGTCCACGCGTCGCTGGTCGAGGTCCTCGCGTCCGAGCTCACGCGCCGTTTCACCACCGAGACCGATCTCGAGGACGTCCTGGAGACGCTGGCCCAGTGCTACGAGGAGCTCAACCTCCTCTACCGGCTGGCCAGCTCGGTCCAGACCGAGGACGACTTCGCGTCGGACTGCCGGATCCTCCTCGGCGAGACCGTGGACACACTCGACGAGCGCAGTGTCGTCCTCATGCTACGGGACGGCGGGCACGACTTCGTCGAGACGGCCGCGTCCGGCGGCCGCGAGGTGTCGGACGCGGTCCGCGCGGTGGGCCGCAACCGCGAGCTGCTCGATCAGGTGCGATCCGCACCGGCCCCCGAGGAGAAGGGCTCCCGGTCGGTGCGCATCGCGGGCGCGAGCCCGTTCGGACGGACGATCCTGCCCTACCTGGCGGTACCGGTGTACGACCGCGACGGGATCGGCGGTGCCGTCGTGGCCGTTCACGGCCTCGACGAGCCCCCGATCGAGTCGGGCGAGATGAAGCTCCTGGAGTGTCTGGCCGCGAAGCTGTCCAGCACGCTGATCCACCGCCAGCTCCAGAACGAGCTCAAGGACATGCTGTTCAACACCGTCCGCTGCCTCGTGGCCGCCATCGAGGCCAAGGACGCGTACACGCGCGGGCACTCCGAACGCGTGTACGAGCTCTCGATCGAGCTGGGTCGTCGGCTCGGCCTCTCGCCGGCCGATCTTCAGACGTTGACCTGGTCGTCGCTCCTGCACGACATCGGAAAGATCGCGATCCCCGGGGAGATCCTCGCGAAACCCGGCCGGCTGACCGACGAAGAGTTCGAGATCATCAAGACCCATCCCGAGCGCGGGTGCGTCGTGCTGGAGCCGATTCCTCAGCTGCGCGCGGTGCTGCCGGGGATCCGGCACCACCACGAGCGCGTCGACGGCCGCGGATACCCCGACGGGCTGGCCGGAGCGGAGATCCCGCTTCTGGCCCGGATCATCGCCGTCGCCGACACCTACGATGCGATGGTCTCGACGCGGGCGTACCGGAAGCCCCGGAGCTTCGAGTTCGCGGTCGACGAGGTCCGCCGCTCGGCCGGCACGCAGCTCGATCCGACGATCGTGGACGCGTTCCTGGAGCTGATCGACGCAGGGCGTGTCGGTCCCGGGGTCGAGCCGGTGGCCCGGGACGCGGCATAGGCACGGCTCGGACACCGGAGTCAGGGGGCGCAGGTGCTGAACGTCAAGATCACGCGGCTGGGCGTCGCGACCTATCTCGCGCCCGACTTCCCGCTGATCGACGAGCGCCTCTCGTCGCTCCGCGAGGCGGCCGCGACGGTTCGGGAGTCCGGGGCCTCCGACCTCGTCGTGAACCTCGAGCACGTCTCGGTCCTGGACAGCGCGTCGCTGGAGTTTCTGATCGACCTGCACACGGAGCTCCGTCAGGCCGGGGGCACGCTCAAGCTCGCGGCCGCCGACGAGCTGTGTCAGGACATCCTGGCCGCCACCCGTGTGGACAAGACGATCCCCGTCTTCGACGACCTCGAGGCCGTGGGGCGGAGCTACCTGTGAGCACGATCCGTACGCGCCGCCTGCCGCTCGGCGATCAGCTGGTGGCGCGCGCCGTCATCACGCCCGAGCAGCGCGACGAGGCGCTCGCACTCCACGCGTCCAGCGGTCGCCGGCTGGGCGAGATCGTCACCGAGAAAGGGTGGGCGACCGAGGCCGACGTCGTGCGCTGCCTGGCCGAGCTTCGCGACCTGCCGTTCGTCCGTCTCCGCCAGGGGCTCGTGGATCGCCGGATCGTCGAGATCCTGCCCCGGGAGAAGGCCGAGACCCACGACGTGCTGCCGCTCTTCCGGATCCACAACCGACTGTTCCTCGCCACCGCCGACCCGCAGAAGGTCTTCGTCACCGACCTCGTCGAGAAGCTGACCGGCTGCCACGTCGAGCTGGTGGTCACGCTCCGCGAGGACATCCGGACCATGCTCGCCGACGCCTACGGCCAGACGGACGCGCCCCTCGACGACTTCGTTCCCGGACTCGACGAGGCCGACGTCCAGCTGGTCATGCCCGAGCTCGAGGGCGGCATCGACGACATCGCCGAGCTCGCGGGCGAGAGCCCCACCATCAACCTCGTGAACCTGATCATCTTCAAGGCGATCAAGGAGCGGGCCAGCGACATCCACATCGAGCCCGAGCGCTTGTTCTTCCGGGTTCGCTACCGCATCGACGGCATGCTGTACGAGGTGATGAAGCACCGGATCGAGCTGCACTCGGCCGTGGTGTCCCGGCTCAAGATCATGGCCAACCTGGACATCGCCGAGCGTCGCCTGCCGCAGGACGGGCGCATCCAGGTGCTCGCCCAGGGCCGCTCGGTCGATCTGCGGTTCTCGTCTCTCCCCAGCGTCAGCGGCGAGAAGATCGTGCTGCGGGTGCTGGACAAGGAATCGGTAAGCCTGGACCTGGCAGAGCTCGGGTTCTCGGGCCAGACGCTGAGTACGTTCCGGGCGCTTCTTCACAAGCCGCACGGGCTGGTCCTGGTGACCGGGCCCACCGGAAGCGGCAAGACGACGACGCTGTACGCCGGGCTCCGCCATCTGAACTCGCTCGAGACGAACATCGTGACGATCGAGGACCCCGTCGAGTACCAGTTCGAGATCATCAACCAGAACCAGGTCCGCGAGGACATCGGACTCACCTACGCGCGAATCCTCAAGCACGTGCTCCGTCAGGACCCGGACGTCGTCATGGTCGGCGAGATCCGGGACGCCGAGACCGCGCAGATCGCGGTTCAGGCCGCCCTCACCGGGCACCTGGTGCTCTCGACGCTGCACACCAACGACGCGGCGAGCGCGATGTCGCGCCTGCTCGACATGGGGGTCGAGTCGTATCTCCTCGCGTCCTCGCTCGTGGGCGTGCTCGCCCAGCGGCTGGTCCGGACGCTGTGTCCGGCCTGCTCGCTTCCCTACTACCCGTCCCCGGCGGAGCTGACGCTGCTCGGCACCACGAGCGATCAGTCGCCGCAGCTCCGGCGCGGAAAGGGATGCTCGGAGTGCTACGACTCGGGCTACCGGGGACGCGCGGGCATCTACGAGCTCTTGACCGTGGACCGGGCGCTCCAGGACCTGCTCCTGGCCAGCCCCACGCTGGACGACATCCGGACCTATCAGCATGACCAGGACCTCGGGACGCTCCGCGCCGAGGGGATCCGGAAGATCCTCGAGGGACGGACGACGATCGAGGAGGTCACGCGCGCGGTCCTGATCGACTGAGAGGATTCCGATGGCCGTCGACGTCGCCAAGCTCCAGCTCGTCGAGCCCGACCCGAACGAGCCCGATCCCGCGCCGAGCCGCTCCCGCTCGATCACCTTGCCGTGGCTGAAACCGACCGTCTCCTCGGACGAGCTGGGCATCTTCTGCCGGCAGCTCGCGCTGCTGCTGGAGACCGGAAACGCACTGGTACCGTCGATCGCCGCTCTGGGCGGGAAGCTCGACGGACTCCTGGGGACCATCCTGCGTGACGTCCACGCGCGTCTGGAGGAGGGACACAGCTTCTCGGAGTGTCTCTCGAAGCATCCGGGGACGTTCGATCCCCTGTTCGTCAACATCGTGCGCGCCGGCGAGGCCACCGGAGAGCTCCGGCAGAGCCTCGAGCGCCTGGCGTCGGTCCTCGAGACGCGGACCCAGCTTCACCGAAGGCTCCGCGAGGCCATGACCTACCCGATCGTCCTCCTGGTGGTCATGGTGCTCGTGCTGACCTTCATGTCGATCTTCGTCCTGCCCCGTTTCGATCGCATGTTCGCGGACATGGGCGCCGAGCTCCCGCTGGTGACGAGGCTCCTTCTCGGGTTCGACCGCTTTATCGGCTCAAGCTGGCCAATTCTCGGTCCGATATCACTAGTGGCCGCGTTTCCGGTTCGGAAGCTGTGGCGGTCGAAGCGGATGTGCAGCTGGCGCGACGACATGAAGCTGCGACTCCCGATCGTGGGGAAGCTGTACACCGAGTCGTACCTGTTCCAGATGTTCATGAGCCTCGGTCTCCTGATCGGGACCCGTGTCCCGCTCTTGGACGCGATCCGGATCACCCGGGGATCGGTGGCGAACGTGCATTTCGAGCAGTTCTTCGATCGTCTCGCGGAGAGCGCGGAGGATGGTCTGGGTCTGGCGAACGCGTTCGCCGAGTCGAGCATCCTCCCCGATGCGGTGAAGCTGATGATCGCGACCGGGGAGTCGTCCGGATCGCTGCACGTCGTGATGACACGACTCAGTCAGCGATACCGGGACGAGCTGGAGAGCGACATCCGCCGTCTCAGCTCCGCGATCGAGCCGGTGATGCTGGTCGTGATGGGGATCTTGGTGGGAGTCGTCGCGATCGCGCTGGTTGTGCCGCTGTTCAGGCTGTCACAAGCCGTGCACTAGTCGACGGCGAACTGAGTCGACGGCGAACTGCGAATGCGTCGACATGACGTCCTACGTAAGGAGTGGGTCGAGATGCGGAACTTGCTAGGCAATCGCTCGGGCTTCACGCTCGTCGAGCTTCTGATCGTCGTGATCATCCTGGGGGTGCTGGCCGCGGTCGCGATCCCCCAGTTCACGACGAGCACCGAGGACGCGCGGGTGGCGTCGCTCGACACCAACCTGAGCCAGGTGCGTAACGCCATCGAGCTCTACTACCACCAGCACAACAATGCGTACCCCGGCGCCATCAAGACCGACGGCAGCGGACCGGTCATCGATGCCGCGGAAGCGGCGGCGGCGTTCGTGGCCCAGCTCACGCAGTACACCTCGGTGACCGGCGCGGTCTCCACGACGCGTGACGCCACGTACAAGTACGGTCCGTACCTGAAGGTCGGGATGCCGGAGAACCCGTTCAACGACCTCTCCACCGTGCTGTGCGACATCGCGACGACCGACATCTCGGCCGTCGCCAGCGACGGCACGACCGGCTGGAAGTTCTACACCGAGACCGGGCGACTGTTGGCCAACGACGGCGCGCACGACTCGCACTGACCGATCGGGACACGCGCGTCGGATGACCCACGCGAACGGCGAGCGGCCGGGGCACCTCGGGGCGGACGGCTTCACGCTGACCGAGGTGCTCTTCGTCGTCGGCGTGCTCGGCATCCTGGCCGTCGTGGCCGTGACCGTCTTCGGGAGCGCACACACGGACGTGTCTCTCGAGGAGGCTGCCGAGCGGCTGGGTGCCGACATTGAGTACGCACGCGATCGGGCCGTGGCGAGGGGTCATGCGCAGGTCCTTCGCTTTTCCGATTCCGGACGGCGCTACGAGATCGCGGACGCGAAGGGAACCCTGATGCACCCCGTCTCCCGAGACGCGTTCCAGGTCGGGATATCGGAGCTGGTCGGAGGACACCCGATAACCGTGTCGATCAGCGGCCTCCCCGGCGACAGCCTGTCCTTCGACACCGACGGGCTCCCCAGCGCCGGGGGCACGATCGACATCGAGAGCGGATCGTCGCGATGGCGGGTCGAGGTCGCCAAGTCGACGGGCCGAGTGACGGTCGGTCGAATGTAGCGCGCATCCAGGACGGCGAAGATGGTGGTGATGTTCGCGGAGCGACCTCGAAATGGCTTCACGCTCGTCGAGCTCCTCTTGGCCGCGAGCATCACGGCGATCCTCGTTCTGGGTGTCGTGTCGGTCCTCCGGACGAGCATCTGGTTGACCGACGCCGTGGATGCCGACCGCGATCTCCAGGAGACGGCGCGACTCCTCACCACGCGCCTCGGAGCCGACCTCCGGGCCACGACGATCGTCGCCTCCACGAGCCGCGCGCTCACGCTCGTCGAGTCCGCCTCCGGCGACACCATCCGCTGGCAGTGGTCGGGCACGGCCGGTGATCCGATCACCCGCCGGGTGGGCACGGGCGCGCTCGTGGCCCTCGCCGACGCGGCGGACGGCGTCGTCTTCACGTCCACCAGCCTCCAGCGCACGGTGGACTCGGAGATCGTCCAGGAGGCCGTCTCGGACACGCTGGCGGCCTCGTTCACGTCCGCCGACTGGTCGGCCCTGGTGGACTCCACCGCGTGTGCGTACGACACGCCGCGCACCTACCGGATCGATGGACAGAGCTGGGCGGCCGAGGAGTTCCTGACCCCACGCTCGATGACGGCGATCACCGAGGCCAAGCTGCGCATGGCCTCGATCGGCAGCCTGCGCCCGGCGGTGGATCTCCTGGTCGAGATCCGCCGGAGCTCCGCCTCGATCGACCAGCCCGGGGCGCTCTACGCGGAGGGCACGCTCTCCCGGATGACCGTCGGCGGGACGTGGGCCGATGTCCCGGTGACCTTCACGCCGGTGGACGACGCTCCGCTCGGGTTTCAGGAGCCGCTCTGGCTCGTGTGCCGCGGCAAAGGCACGGCGCTCGACTACGCCGGCAGCGTGCAGGTGACGCAGCTCACCGGATGCGGCCACGGAGAGCACCCGAGCGACTCGAACTGGTTCCGGGAGACGAGCGACTCGGGCGCCTCCTGGTCGGCCCGCAACCGCGACGTCGAGATGACCTTCTCGGTCCGCGGCCAGTACACGACACCGTCGGTCGTCGACACCACCGAGACGCTGACCCACACGACCGGCGTCGGCTACGACATCCAGCTGAGCGAGGGGGAACATGCCGTTCGGCGTGCCGGATACATCGCTCAGTGAGGTGCCACGGGGAACCCGAGGCAGCATTCTCGTGACGACGGTGCTCTTGACCTGTCTCGTCACGACCGTCCTCACCGCAGCCGCCTACCGCACGAGCCTCCGGGTCCGGGCCCGGCACGAGGAGAACGACGGCGCGTCGGCCCGCGCCTACGCGGTGGGCGCCCTCGAGGCGGGCGTTCGACGGGCCGCGGATCTCGGCGACTGGCGCAACACCATCACGACCGACACCTGGGTCGGCGACTACCCCTTCGGCGACGGCGCGTTCTTCATCCGGGCGTCCGATCCGACCGACGGCATCGTCCTCGCGAACGGGGTCGGCGGCTCCGCATCGACCGATACGCTGCTGATGGAGGCCCGCGCGACCTGCGGGGACGTCGAACGCGCGGTGGCCGCACGCTACGTCCCCCTGCCCCATCCGGCGACCGCGTCGGCGATCTTCGCCGACGACCTGGTGACGCTCCAGGGCGGTCGCATCGAGGGCGACGTGCGCGCGAACTCCCACGTGACCGATCCCACCGGTACCGCCGTCGTCGTCGGCGACATCACGACGGTGACCGGAAGCACGGTCTCTCCGATCCTCGACGATGGGGACACCGACGTCTTCTACGAGGCGAGCAAGCTCGTGCCGCCGTACGTGACGCCGGCGTGGTTTCAGGCCGTCGGGGAGGAGATCACGTTGCCCGCCGACGGGGGTCTCCGCAACGTGACCATCACGCCGGAGTCGAACCCGTACGGATCCCCGAACCCCGAGGGCATCTACTGGATCGACGGCGGCGGCGGGACCATCACCCTGGAGCAGACCGTCATCGTGGCCTGCCTGGCCATCGTGAACGTCAGCGACGTTCTCGTCCGGGAGGATCTGTTCAGCACGTCGGATCCCGGAACGAGCTTCTATCTTCGTTCGCCCGAGCCGGAACGGCTACCGGCGCTCGTCGTCGACGGCCGCATCGACATGGCGATCCACGGCGGTGAGCCGCTGTCCTACGAGCTCGGTGGCCAGACGCACTACGTGACCTCGGAGATCGTCGGCGTGATCTACGCCTCCGATCGCTTCCGGGGCCCGCAGAAGAACGGCAGCGGATCGCTCGAGATGTCGGGCGCGATCATCGCGTCCGAGGTGCAGATCTGGTCGACCGACTTCACGCTCAGACACGACCCCGCCCTGAACACCTCGGCCCTGGTCGAGCTCGAGAGCAGCGAGCTCCGGCCCGTGCCGGGGACCCTGCAGGATACGACGCCATGAGCCCGCACGTCCCGAGACCGGGCGGAGGGGGCCCGGGCGATGCCGGCCTGACCCTGATCGAGGCCGTCACCACGACGGTGATCGCGCTGGTGCTGGCGGCGGCGGTCGGCACGGCGGCTCACGTGATCCTGAGCGCCGACGAGGACGCGAACACGCAGACGATCGTCGGCGAGATCGGGCTCGCGCTTCTGGAGGAGGCGCTGACCCTGCCATTCGAGGATCCGGAGGCTCCGAGCGCGACGCTCGGGCCGGAGGCGGGCGAGTTTCCGACCGTGTCGCGCGCGCTCTTCGACGACGTCGACGACTACGCGGCCTGGGACGGCACCGCCACGCTTCAGACCAAGGACGGCAAGCCGATCGCGTCGCCCTATCGCCGTCGCGTGGACGTGACCTACGTGACCCCGGACTCGTTCACGGTGACGTCGCTCACGCCGACCAACCACAAGCGTGTCCTGGTCACGGTCACCGACACGCTCGGCGTCGAGCAAGAACACTTTCAGGCGCTACGTGCGCGGGGAGGTCGCGTTGTCGACGTCCCGTTCTGATCCGGCTCCCGAGGCCCGCTCTCGACAGGCCGGAGATCTCGGGCGACTCGGGCGCGGAGCGCTGGCTCTCCGGCAGCTGGCCGCCGCGGTGGGCATCGCCGACCGGTCTCGTCTCGTGGGAATGGAGCTCAGCGAGAGCTGGATACGGCTGGCCGAGCAGGTCGACGGCTGCTGGCACTGCCATCACATCGTCGTCGACGAGTCCGGCCACGCGCGCGATCCGCGTCCCGCCGCGCGGCGCGCTCGACGCGAGGGTGGGGCGGTGCTGGCGTCTCCGACGCTGGACATCTTCCCGATGACCATCCCGTCGCACTCCGATCGCCCCGTGGACGCGCTCGTCGTGGAGCACGCACAGGGCCGCCTCCGCTACCCGCTGGCCGATGCCGTTCTGGACTACGCGCGGATCCCGACGCGCTTCCGTCGCCCGGGCGAGTCGGGACTCGCGGTGCTGGTGTACGCGGCGGAGCGCGAGCGGGTCGACGCGCTCCTGGACGCCGCCCAGAGCGTGGGCCTCGACGTCTCCGAGCTGACGTCGCCGGCGATCGCGTTCGCATCGCGGCTGTCGGCGCACGACCGGGCGCCGCGGCTTTTGATCGCGACCTCGGAGACGACGACCTCCATCGCGGTCGTGGCGGAAGCCCACGTGCTGTTCGAGCGCCTTCTGCCCATCGGCGAACGGGACGTGCTGGCCCGGGTGTCCAAGGTCCTGGAGATCAACACCCGCCAGAGCCGGCGGCTCCTGCGCGAGAAGCGACGGGACGCGATGACCGGCGCGCTCCGCGACATCCTCGGGCCCACCCAGATCGAGCTCACGCGAGAGGCGCTGGGCTGCCTGGACTACTGCACCAGCTTCCTCCATCACCCGTCGATCGCCGAGGTGATCCTGACCGGCCCCCTGGGGATCGTCGACGGCCTCGCCGAGGCGATCGGCGACGGGCTTTCGCTGCCCGTGATCGCCCGCGCGGGCGCCGAGGACGTGGCGCCCGAGTACGACGCCGCGGTCGCGGCCGCGCTCGCGTCGAGGGAGGCTCGGGCGTGAGCGGGATCAACCTCGTCCCCAGCGAGCGGCTGCAGCGCCGGGCGGCCGAACGACGGTTCGTGGCCTGGGGTCGCGCGATCGCGATCGTCGTGCTGGTCCTCGTCCTCGCCCATCTCGGGGTCCGGAAGCTGGCCTCGGACGCCGACGGGCGTGTCGCGGCGTTGCGCCAGCGCTACGCGCTCCTCACGGAGGACATCCGCCTGGCCGAAAACCTGATCAAGGAACGCGATCGCCTGCTTCGCCGAAAGGCGGCCATCGCCGAGATCTCGAGCGAGCCGCGCGCGACCGAGTTCCTGGAGACCACGGGCCACGCGTTGACGCCCCAGGCGCATCTCAGCCTCCTCCAGCTGGCCCGCGAGCGGGACGCGGTGGAGGCCGCGCTGACCGGAGACGCGACGCTGGTCGTGCGCGGGGTGGCACCCGACATCGGGGAGGTCGGTTTGATCCTGCGTCAGATGCGCATGGCGACGCTGTTCTCGGACGTCACGTTCATCGGCTCGGGCGAGCGCGGGCGTGGCGGGCGCGACGGAATCGCGTTCGAGCTGGCCTGTCGTTCGGAGCGGGAGATCCCATGACGCTCGAGACGAGACGGATCGATCAGATGGGCGCGGGCGTGGCGATCCTCCTCGTCGCCGCGTTCGCGGTGCTCACGTGGGTGAGCGGCATCACCCCGCTCCGCGAGGCGGCGTACGCCGAGCACACGCTCGAGCAGGCGGTGGCCATCCTCCACGACGCCGAGGCCGGTCTGTCGGGCCTGGACGACGAGATCGCCGACGTGAGCGCCGCCCTCGCCGCGAGCGAGGCGGCCCTGCCGGCGTCACTCGACCTGGAGGGGTTCCTAGCCTACGTGCAGACGCTGGCCGCCGGGAACGCCGTTCGCATCGAGACCCTGACGCCCGGCGCCGGCCACGACCGGGCCCTCTACCACGAGCGGCGGGTCACGATGCGGCTCGTGGGACACTTTCTGGACGTCTACCGGTTCCTGCGCGCGCTCGAGGACGGCCAGCGGCTCGCGCTCGTGGACCACCTGAACCTGGTCGGATCCCCGAGCACGTCCGAGTGCGCGGCCGACCTCGAGATCGTCCTCTACACCTCGCCGGAAGGACCGACCTCGTGACCGCGCCCGCGACGCCCGCCGCCGTACCGGTGGCCCGGAAGCCGTTCCTGATCGGCGGCGCGGCGACCGCCCTGCTGATCGCGGTCCTCGCGCTGCCCGAGCGGCAGGACGCGGCCGGATCGGTGACCGGGGATCCCGCGGGCGAGGCGCAGGAGATCTATCAGGCCTTCGTCGAGAAGGTGACGCAGTCCTCGCGCCTGCCCGAGGCCACCTCCCGAACGCGGCCCGAGCTGCCGCCTCTCACGCGGGACATCTTCAGCTCGGTCGCGCCCCCCCCGCCGGCGGCCGCCGCGGCCGAGCCGTCGGTCGCGGGCGACGCGCCCGACGCCGAGACGGAGCCCGAGCCGCGCTACCAGGGAACCTATCGCGAGGCCGGACGGCGCTTCGTCTTCCTCGACGGGCTCCGCATCGCGGTCGGCGACTCGGTCGGGACCCGGTGGGTCGTCGACGCCGACGCGACGCACGTCACCCTCTGGAGCGAGGCCGAGGGATACACCCGCATCGAACGGAGTCCGGGACGATGACGCCAGCGTGCCTTCGAACACCGGCGGTTCCCACTCGTGGCGGGATCGTCGCAATCGGTCCGGCGACCGTGCGGCTCGGGCGGCTCGTTCCCGTCCTGGTCGCGCTCGGAGTGCTGCTGTCGACCGGAAGCGGGACGGTCTCGGCAACCGAGCGCCCGGCGGTCGATCGGGCGCCGGATCCGATCCCCTCCAGCGTCGAGGCCCCGGTGAGCATCTCGATCACCGACGTTCCGCTGAAGACACTCGTCCAGATGTGGTCACGCGAGCGGGGCGTCAACATCGTCTGCGCCGACGACGCCGGCGGCACCGTCAGCCTGGAGCTGACCAGCGTCCCGTTCGACGACGCCCTGCGCGCGGCGGCCGGCATCGCCGGCTTCGAGGTGATCAAGCGGGGTACGATCTACTACCTGCGCGCCACCGGCGACGATGCCGACGGCTCGAGCGAGCTCCTCGACGCGAGATCCTATCGCCTGAACTTCGCGAACCCGGCCGAGCTCGAGCCGGTGGTGACCGACATGCTGAGCCCCTGGGGCTCCGCGACCAGCTACCACCCCATGCGCGCGATCGTGGTCGAGGACATCCCCTGGGTGCTCGAGCGCATCGCCGGCGTCGTCGAGGCCCTCGACCAGCCGCCGCGGCAGGTTCTGATCGACGCGAAGGTGCTCGAGGCACGCCTGGCGGACAACTCCTCGATCGGGATCGACTGGAGCGCGGTCTTCGGCGGCGACGACGAGGGCGTCGTCGGACAGTCCGGCTTCGCCGGCTCGACCGGCGAGACGTTCTTCGTGAGCTGGGACGACGTCGACGTGTCCGCCGCGCTGGACGCGGTGGAGGGCGTCGACGAGCTCCGGAGCCTCGCGAGCCCGCAGCTCCTCGTGACCGACGGACAGGAGGCCCGGCTCATCATCGGCGGGCAGCTCGGATTCCGGGTCCGGAGCACCGTCGAGAGCACGGTCTTCGAGTCGGTCGAGTTCCTCGACGTCGGCACCCAGCTCATCGTGACCCCGACGATCACCGACCACGGCTGGGTGCAGCTGGCCATCCACCCCGAGATCTCCGACGGCCAGATCCAGGAAGGGCTGCCGTCGAAGACGACCGCCGAGGTCACGACTACGGTGCTCCTGCGTGACGGTCAGACGATCCTGATCGGGGGGCTCATGCGCGATCGCGACGAGCGGACGCGCCGGGGGATTCCCCTCCTGCGCTCGCTGCCGCTCATCGGGGCCCTCTTCGGCCGGACCACGTCTTCGAGCACGCGCAACGAGATCATCACGCTGATCCGGGTGCGGATCGTGCCGCTCGGCAGCACGCCCCCGATCGACGCGCACGCGCTCCTGGACGACGCGGAGCTCGGTGGGCCGGGCACCGGAGAGGAGCCCGACGCCGGCGAAGAACGCGACCCGGGCGGGGACCCCGGCGCCGGCGCGAACTCGGGCAGGCCGCCCGACATCGGCGCGGAGCCCGATGCCGGCGGCGAGGCCGATGCCGGCAGCGAGGCCGATGCCGGCGGGGAGGCCGAAACCGGCGGCGAGACGCCATCCCCGCCGGAGATGCCGGGAGACGGCTCACCGCTCTGATCACGCCCGCGTCCCTCCCCGAGACGCGGCGGTCCGGCGACGCCCAGCGGCGCCGGCGCCGCGGATGACCCCGCGGGCGACGCTCAGACCGCGGTCTCGGCCACCCGCATCAGGTTCTCCGCGAACGTTCGCCCGTAAGAGGCATGTCCGAGAACCGATTCCAGGAGTCGCGCCCCGATCGCGGCGCTCTCCGCCGGCGGCATGCAGAACCCCATCTGCGAGAACGCCGCTCGCCGCCGGGCCACCTCGTCGGCCACGTCCCGGTCGCGTATCACGACGTCGGCCACGAGCTCCGCGAGGGGTCCGAAGTCGTCCTCGCGCATCCCGAAGCGCGTCATCTCCTGGACGCCGATCCGGATGCCGGACGACTCGACGAAGCTCGTGTCGTCGGGCAGCGCCTGGTAGTTCACGACGACGTTGTTGCGCTCGAGCCGATGCGCGATCTCCTCGCCGATGCCGTGTGCCCGCACGCGGACGATCACCTGGTGGGTCTCGGTGAAGTCGTCCGCGGGATCGCCCTCGACCGCCAGCCCGGCGCCCGCGAGCGCACGCGCGAACGCCTTGGCGTTGGCGCGCACCTGACGCTGATAGGGCTCCTTGAACGCGTTCATCTCGTACGACGCCGCCAGCAGGCCCAGGAGCGTGCCGAGGTGATGGTTCGAGGTGGAGCCCGGGAAGGCGCGGCTCCGGATCTCGATCCAGAGCTTCCTGAGAGGGTGTCCCTTTGGCAGGTTGGCCGCGATCACCCCGCGCTGAGGCCCGAAGAACGTCTTGTGCGTGGAGCCGGTGACGAGATCCGCGCCGTCCTGGAACGGGGTCTGGAATGCCCCGTACAGACCCAGCACGTGCGCCATGTCGAACATCAGGACCGGGCGACGATCCTCGCCCCATCCGGCCACCGCCTCGGCGACCTCCCGCACCGGCTCGGGGTACAGGAACATGCTCTTGCCGAAGATCATCAGGTTGGGGCGCACGTCGTCCAGCATGTCGATGAGCGCCGAGACGTCGGTCCGGTACGGGTTGTCGGACCGGATCGGGAAGTTCGTGACCTGCTCCTTGCCGGTGTCGGAGTCGAGGTTCACGAAGTTGAAGAGCGCACCCATCGGCTGGGCCGACAGGTGCCCCCCCTTGTTCAGGTCGTTGTTCATGACCCGGGGGATGCGCGTGGCGGGGTCGCCGGACGACTTGGCCAGGTGCTTGACCATGGCCTTGAAGACAATCTCGTTGGACATCTGCCCCGAGATGGGCCTGAGCTCCACCTCCGAGCACCCGAAGTACGTGCGGAGCTGGGCGGCGCACTCCTGCTCCACCTCGCGGATGAAGTCGACGCCCTGGTAGTAGTAGATCTCGTTGCCCTTCTGCGAGCGATGCTCGGCGTATCGCCCGGCGGGATCGGCGATCTCGAACATCTTCACCAGCAGGCTCGGTGACTGCTCGGAGGGAATCAGGTTGAAGCACCGGCGCTGGCGCCAGAGGTTGTTCGCCACGGCCCGATCGGCCAGCGATGCGAGCTGGTCATGCAGTTCCGACACGGTTCACTCTCCTTCGCGGTCCGCATCTTCGCGGCCTGCGTCCCCGCGGCCTGTGTCCCCGCGGCCTGCGTCCCCGCGGCCCGCGTCCTCGCGGCGCGCGTCGCGGGCGGCCTGGTTGATCGCCTCGCGGATCGCGGGATAGGCCCGCTTCAGGTGGCGTTCGATGATCGCGTAGGCGCGGCGGTAGTCGTTCACGTCCCCGCCGATCGGATCGAAGATCGTCAGATCCAGCGCGCCACCGGACTCCAGGTCGAGATTGTAGCCACCCAGGGGGTGCGTCTTGTGCTCGGCACCGGGCGCGATGCGGAGCACCTCGTAGATGTGATCGGCCTCCATCGTCAGCACGAGGTCCGCGCGTTCGATGAGGTCGCGATGCAAGAGCCGCGCACGGTGACCGGACGTGTCGATGCCGTTCTCGGCCGCCACGCTCACGCCCAGCGGCGAGGCCGGGGCACCGTCGTTCGCGTACGTGCCCGACGAGGACACCTCGACCCCGGTGACCATGTCGCGCTCCAGCCACCACCGCAGCATCCCCTCGGCGAGCGGACTTCGGCAGACGTTGCCGGTGCAGATGAACAGGACGTGAAACATCGATGTCCTCCCCGCCTGGCGCTCAGCCCGGCGGCGATTTGCGAACGTCGGTCGTCGTCGAAATCAGGCGCGGAGCCGGACCGCGTCCGCGGCGCGAGCCCCTCCCCGGCCTCAGACTCGCTGCCCGTCGGCCATGCGCGCCTTCAGCGCCGCGAGCCGGTCGGCGAGCGCCGCGTCGGACAGGGCCAGGATCTGGGCGGCGAGGATGCCCGCGTTCTTCGCCCCGGCCTTTCCGATCGCGACCGTGGCCACCGGCACCCCGGGCGGCATCTGCGCGATCGACAGGAGCGAGTCCATGCCGGACAGCGGGGATCCGTCGATCGGAACGCCGATCACGGGCAACGTCGTCAGCGCGGCCACCGCCCCCGGCAGCGCGGCCGCCATGCCCGCCCCCGCCACGAAGACCCGGATGCCGCGATCCGGAGCGCCCCGCACGAATTCGGTGACCTTATCCGGTGTCCGATGGGCAGATGCAACGAGCATCTCATGCCCGATCTCCAGCGATTCGAGGATGGCGGCGGTCGCCTCCATCGTGGTCCGGTCGGACTCCGATCCGAACACGATGGCGACCTTCGGGGAACGAGATGTGGACATGGATCTTCCGTTGGAAAGGGCCGGCGTCGAGTTGGCGAACGCGTGAGTCTAGGAGCCGTCCGGACCGAAAGCAAGCGCCCCGGCCACCACCCCGGCCGAGTCAGCTTCGCCGGGGATCGATCACGTAGCGCGTCGAGAGCGGCGATCGGAGCACGTAGCCGACGGCTCCGGGCGGGAGCCCGTCGGCGATCGAGCCCAGCGCGTCCGCCAGCGTGACCTCGCGACGCACCCCGATGCGCCGGCACACGTCGGCGGGGAGCTCGGTGACGAGACGGACGTCCAGACGTTCGGCCTGCCGCCGCCACGACAGCGCGGTGTGCGCGTTCAGGGTGTACTCGGCACGCATCGCCTCGGCGATCTCGCTCACGGACCGCCCGTCGAACCAGCGGAGGAACGTCTCCGACCCGATCCCCTCCGGACACGCCGCGACCAGGATCAGGCGCGCGCCATCCTCCAGCACCGGCGCCAGATGAACCAGGGCCTTGTGGGTCTGCACGAGATCGATGTCTCGCGGGTGGCCGCCAGCGTCCGCCACGACGACGGTCGCGCAGGCCGCGAGGTGCGTGGCGTGGACCCGCGCGTAGTCGTCGCAAGCGCGCGCGTGGGATTCGACCAGATCCCCGCAGCGGACGTCCTCGATGCCACCGGTGGCGTCGGTGAGCACGTGCACGCCGAACACCGGCACCGGCAACAGCGCGGCCGCCTCCAGCGCGTCCAGGTGGATCGGATTGCCGGCGAGCCTTCCGGGCGCGCAGGCCGCGGCGAGGCTCTCGCCGCTCGACTCCGAGAGGATCAGGCGGTGGTTCTGGCGAATGGACTCGTAGCCGCCGAGTCCGGGAAAGATGGCCTTCCGTCCGCCCGAGAACCCGGCGAAGTAGTGATAGGAGACGCCGCCCACCGCGACGATCCGATCCTGCTCCGGAAGCTCCCGGTGAAGCGTCACGTCGGTCCCTCGCGAGGTGCGCCCCATCGGGACGAGGGACGCCGGATCGCGCGCGTCGTGCAGCCGGATGCTCGCGCGGGCCGCAAACGCCGCCGGCAGATGATCGGTGACGACCGAGGCGTCCCCCGGACGATGCGTGCCGCCGCCGACGAAGATCGTGACCTGCGCGTCCGGGACGACCCGGTCCAGCGCGTGCGCGAGCGCGGGAAGGACGCGCTCGAGACCGGCCGGTCGTGTCCGGTCGGGCACGACGACACCGACGCGCGAGGCTCCGGCCAGGAAGCGGTCGAGCGGCTCGGCGCCCTCGGGTGACGCGAATCGCGCGAGGGGATCGACGGGCCCCCTCCCGCCGGCCGGCGGGTCGGGCACCGGCCGCCAGTCGATCCCCGGGGGCAGCTCGGCGTGGAGAACGGACGCGCCGTAGCGGAGCGTCGCCGGCGCGCTCACACGGCCTCGAGCGCCTTGGCGGCGATGTCGCGCCGGGCGTGCTTGCCGGCGAAGGCGATCCGGTCGGCCGCGTCGTAGGCGCGATCGCGGGCCGCCTCGATCGTGGGGCCCAGCGCGGTCACCGCCAGCACACGACCGCCCGCCGTGGAGAGCACTCCGTCCGATCCGCGAGCGGTGCCGGCATGAAACACGAGGACGTCGTCCGCGGCCACCGCCTCGTGGCCGGAGATCGGAACGCCGGTCTCGTACGATCCGGGATAGCCGCCGGACGCGAGCACCACCGACACCGCGGCGCCGTCGCGGGCCACGCGGGCCGTCGGATCCAGCTCGCCGCGGGCCGCCGACATCAGGAGCCCCAGCGCCCCATCGGCGTGGAGCGGCAGCACGACCTCGGTCTCGGGATCGCCGAAGCGGCAGTTGAACTCGACGACACGCGGTCCGTCGTCGGTGACCATGAGACCGGCGTAGAGACAGCCCTGCATCGGAAAGCCCTCGGCCGCCATGCCCGCGATCGTCGGCTCCAGGATGCGGCGGCGGACCTCGGACTCGAACGTCGCGTCCGTGCGGTGCCACGGCGCGTAGGCGCCCATGCCACCGGTGTTGGGGCCACGATCCCCGTCGAACACCGGCTTGTGATCCTGAGACGGCGTCCAGGACACGATGCGGTGGCCGTCGGTGATGCCGAACACGCTCACCTCTTCACCGACCAGGCACTCCTCGATCAGCACCCGGCGTCCCGCATCGCCGAACACGCCGCCGTCCAGCATCGAGGTGAGGGCCGTCTCGGCCGTCCGGCGATCGTGACACACCACGACGCCCTTTCCCGCGGCCAGTCCGTCGGCCTTGATCACGCAGGGCAGGCCCACCTCGTCCAGATGCGCGAGCGCCGGACCCAGTGCGTCGAACGAGGCGAACCGGGCCCCGGGGATGCCGTGACGGACCATGAACTCGCGCGCGAAGCGCTTGCTCGACTCCATCCGCGCGGCCGCCCTCGAGGGACCGAACACGGCGAATCCGTCGGCCCGCACGCGATCGGCGACCCCGGCGGCCAGCGGCGCCTCGGGGCCGATCAGGACCATGTCGGCTCCGACGTCGCCGGCCACCTCGGAGACACGATCCGCGTCGGTGGGCGCTCCGGTCCGACAGTCACCGATCGCGGCCAGGCCGGGATTCCCCGGCATCGAGACCACCCTGGCACCGTCCCTCGCGCACGCCCATCCGAGGGCGTGCTCGCGGGCCCCGCTCCCGACGATCAACACGGTGTGCATGTCCGGGCCCCCGCCGGTCCCGATCGCCGGACGCGCCGCGACCGGGTCCGGTGTCACTCGAGCCGCTCGGCTCGAAACCACTCCAGCGCCGACCCGTCGCTCTGGAACGCGATCTGGATCGGCCGACAGCATACCTCGCAGTCCTCGACGTACTCGGCGCGCCCCTCGCCGAGATCGAGGACCATCGAGATCGTCTCCCAGCAGCTCGGGCATCGAAAGGCGTGCTCGACGGTCACGCCCCGGTGTCGTCCTCGGCGTCGAGGAACTTCGCGACGATCTTGCGCGTCATCTGCCCCATGAATCGCACCTCGCACTTCGCGCTCTCGCCGGTCCCGTCCTGCTTCAGGACGACCCCGCGGCCGTACTTCGCGTGCCACACGATTCGCCCCTCGAGGCCGGGCTGAACCCGATCGTCGTTCACGTCGATCGACGGCTCCTCGTACGTGACCGGCACCGACGCGGACGCCGGCGGGCGATGGCGCCGCACCGCGCCGTGCGCGGTGTCCGATGCGCCGGAGCCGCCCGTGAACGGCGTGGTGCGCCGGGCGCGCTTCACCCGCGCCGAGAAGCGTCCGCTGGACAGCCCGAGCCCGAACGGGTCCTGTTTGCGCAGGAGGGTCTCGGGAATCTCGTCCACGAAGCGCGAGGGCGTGGCCGCTTCGAACCGGTTCATCCGGCGGCGTTCGATGGCCGCACTGACGAAGGCCTGGTGCCTGGCCCGGGTGAGCGCGACGTAGAACAGTCGGCGCTCTTCCTCGACGTCCTCGGGCGAATCGAGCGACGAGCCGTGTGGAAACAGCCCCTCTTCGAGGCCCGCCACGAACACGACGTCAAACTCGAGGCCCTTCGCGTTGTGCACGGTCATCAGGGTCAGGCAGTCCTCGCCGGGATCCCAGGCGTCCAGATCGGTGCGGAGCGCGGACTCCTCCAGGTACGCGCGGAAGCCCGGCGTCTCGGCCCGGAGCGCGAAGTGCTCGGCGCTGGAGACCAGCTCCTCGACGTGCTCGCGGCGTGAGGCCGACTCGGCCCCCTGGTCCACGAGTCCCTCCCAAAGGCCGCTCTCGCGCACGACGAACTCCAGGACCTCGTTCGCCGCGACGGTCTCGTCGAAGGCCTGGATCCGGGAGATCAGGTCGCCGAAGCGGCGGAGCTCCTCGGCGGCCTTCCCGCTGACCGACGCGGCCACCGGCGCCTCGACGCACGCCCGGACGATGTCACCTTCGAAAGCCGCGGCCTCCCGGAGCACGCGCTCCAGCGAGACCTTGCCGATGCCGCGCCTGGGAACCCCCACCGCCCGCTCGAACGCGATCGCGTCCAGCGGATTGGCCGCGAGCTTGAGGTAGGCGATCACGTCCTTGACCTCGCGACGCTGGAAGAACGCCACTCCGCCCACGATGCGATACGGGATGCGGTGGCGCAGGCACACCTCTTCGAGCGGCCGGGACTGGGCGTTGGTGCGGTAGAGCACCGCGATGTCCCAGTACGAGACGTTCTCGTGCCGGTTGAGCTCGCGCGCCTTGCGAATGACCTCCTCGGCCTCGCGCTCCTCATCGGGGGCGACGGTCAGGGTGACCAGATCGCCCGCCGGGTTCTCGGTCCAGAGCGTCTTGGGCTTTCGTCCCTCGTTGTGCGCCACGACCGCGTTGGCCGCGGAGAGGATGTTGCCGGTC
This sequence comes from Candidatus Eiseniibacteriota bacterium, assembly GCA_965224245.1. Taxonomy (GTDB): domain Bacteria; phylum Eisenbacteria; class RBG-16-71-46; order CAZAMP01; family CAZAMP01; genus CBDCYW01. Next base: position 2,191,043 of record OZ245046.1, read on the forward strand.
GAGCGGTAGTTCTGCTCGAGCCGGAGCACGGTGGCGTCGGGGTACACCGACTCGAAGTCGAGGATGTTGGTGATGTCAGCGCCGCGCCATCCGTAGATGGACTGATCGTCGTCGCCCACCACGGTCAGGTTGCGGTGGTGGCTCGCCAGGGCGCTCGTGAGCTCGAACTGGACCTTGTTCGTGTCCTGGTACTCGTCCACCAGAACGTACCGGAAGCGGCGCGCGAACGCCTCCCCCACCTCGTCGACCTCGGTCAACAGGCGGAGCGCCCGCACCAGGAGGTCGTCGAAGTCGAGCGCGCCCTTCTCTGCGAGCTCGGACTCGTACGCGGCGTACAGGTCGGCCAGGAGATCGTCCCAGCGCGTCTGGGCCGACGCGCGGAGCTCGGCCGGCGTCACCAGCGATCCCTTGGCCGACGAGATGCGCTCCAGCACCGCCCGCGGCCGGAACTCCTGATCGCTGAGGTTGTGCGCCCGGACGACGCGCTTGACCACGGTGATCGAGTCGTCGCGATCGTAGATCGAGAAGCCACGGCGGAGCCCGGCCGCCTCGGCGTGCTGCCGGAGGATGCGCACGCAGGTCGCGTGGAACGTGCCGATCCACAGGCCGGTGGTGGCGCCGCCGAGGAGCCGCGCGATGCGCTCGGCCATCTCCGAGGCCGCCTTGTTCGTGAACGTGAACGCGAGGATCGCGTGACGGGGAACGGATCGATTCTCGATGAGATGCGCGACCTTGTGCGTGAGCACCCGCGTTTTGCCGCTGCCGGCGCCAGCGAGGATCAGGAGCGGCCCCTCGGCCGTCTCCACGGCGCGGCGCTGGACGTCGTTCAGCGTGGACAGCTCGATCGTCATCGGGAGAACGCTCCGGTGCGCGGGGGTCGGGACGACGGGATCGGCGACACGAGAGGGGCCGGATGGCGGGACATCAATGCTCCGGGGTCAGTACTCGAAGTTGAGACGAAGATCCAGATTGTAGCGCCCGCCGACGTCGCCCGACGTCCCGACCTCTTCACGGAGGACACCGCCGGACAGCACGACGATGCGCGACAGACGCGCCTCGATCGAGAGCTCTTGATCGGGATTGCGCGAGACGCCGGTAGTATAGCCAATGGTCAGTTCGTCGCTAAGGCTTTTGACGATTCGGAACTGCCGCGCCTCCTCGCCCGTGATGACCTCGACGTAGTCGACGTACGGAAACAGATAGGCGAGGTCCTGCGTCAGGAGCTTCAGCAGAATGTCCGCGGTGGGCTCGAGTCCGCCGGCCGCGTCGCCGCTGCCCACGTAGCGACCGATGGTCAGGTACTCGATGATCTCGGACTGGCTCAGCCCCAGATCGTCGGGCTCGGTGCGGAGCTCGATCACCGGTTCCTGGAGCGTGCCCGTCACCCTCGCGATGATCTTCGTGTTGACCGCGTCGTAGCCGCGTTCGCGGGCGTACGCGCCCCCCAGCTTCGTCTCGGCCTCGATGTCCAGCTCGGGGTTCACGCCGTCCAGCTCCAGGAAGTTGAGCTCGCCACGCGTGATGCGGAACTGGTTGCCGTACACGGTCGCGCTGCCCTCGAGCACGTGGAGCTGTCCGCCCAGACGGAGGGCCTCGGGATAGTTGCGCACCTGCAGCTCGCCATCACCCATCAGGATGTTCGTCGAGGTCCGAAGCTCGTTCGTGTTCACGTAGATGCGCCCGACCTCCACGTCGATGTCGTAGAGCGCGGGGATCTCATCGGGCGTGATCTCGCGCCGGACGGGCGTCCACTGGAAGATCTCCGCCTGGCGAAGCTGCGCGATGCCGTCCACCCGGGGCAGGAGCCGCCCCGCGGTCAGCGAATCGGGGCTCACGTTGAGGACCCCGTCCACGAGACCCACCATGCCGCCCTCGACGAACGAGAAGTCGGTCACGTCCACCTGGAACCGGTACTCCGAGGGCGAGCGAAAGCGCCCGGTGGCGCGCACGACGCCATCCCGGCCCGCGTAGCCCACGGCCTCGCTCACGAGGAGCCCCGAGCTGGCCAGGTTGATCGTCGCGGTCACGTCACGGATCGTCTCGGTCCGGCCGAACCAGCGGGCCTCACCCCCCGCGAGAAGGAACCGTCCCTCGGCGTCGGGCTGCCCGGGCGTGCCCTCGATCGTGCCCGATCCCGTGAGCGTCCCCTTGGCCACGATGAGCTCCGGGAACACGAACGACAGCAGCCATGCCGGAGATTCGGCCAGATCGATCGACACGAGCATCGGGCGATCCAGGAGCGCCACACGGCCCGCGGCCAGGTCCACCGAGCAGGGCAGGAAGCCCGAGACCTGGGCGTGGCGGCCATCGGCGGTGACGTCGCAGCGGCTGATGGTCAGAAGGTTGTCGTCGTACACGCCGGCCAGCGTCGTGGCCTCGATCATCAGGTCGTCACCGACCCCGAGGGGTCCGGTGTCCAGCTCGGCGCGCATGGTCGGGTCGGACAGCGGACCGGTCACCGACAGCCACCCCGAGGCACGGCCCGCGACGTCACGCCAGAGATCGAGCGAGCGCTCGATCACGACGATCTCTCCCTCGTCGGGCTCGGGCTCGACGACCTCGGGCCGGACCAGGGCGCGTACCCGCCCCGGAAGACGCGTGTCCAGCCCGGTCCCCTCGATCTCGAGCGACACGCGGGTGTCCGGACGCACGAGGGCGCCGCGGGGATCGGGCGAGAAGAGCCCGCGGACCGGGCTCGACTCCGCGTGCAGCACGCCGTGACCGGCGAGCCGCCCGTCCCCGATCGTCACCGTGGCCGACGACACGCGGAGCGAGTCGGCGGCGCCGTCCCATGCGACGCGGAGCTCGTCCAGGACGAGCTCGTCGAGCGCGACGTCACGAACCGTCGCCTCGCCGGAGAACCGCGGCGTCTCGGGATCGTCGACGTAGACCAGCGACACGTCGGCGGGCGCTCCCGACGCCCCCGGCAACGTCGGCAGGGTGACCACGTCCAGGAGCGGCACCCCCCGGGCGTCGACGTCGATCCGCGGCGATCGCCCGTCCGGCTCGGTCCGGATGCGAAGATCCACGGCCCCTCCCGCCAGCACCAGGTGCGCCGGTCCCAGCGACCAGGCCCCGTTCGAGCCGATCGCCAGCGGCGCGGGCTCCCGGAGCGACGTCGTGGCGAACGGCAGCGTCCCCTCGAACGCGAGGACCTGCCCGGACAGGCCCTCCGGCACGGCCACCAGGCGACCTCGGGCCGTGAACGTCGAGTCGCTCCGGACGAGCCGGACCGTGTGTACGTCGATCGTGTCCGAGACGGATGCCCGCCCCTCGAGCGACTCGAACGTCCACGCGGAGAGGTGGCCCGACTCCGCCTGAAACGACAGCTCCGCATCGAAGGGCACGAGACGGCCGGCGACGTCGGGCACGACCACCCGCTCCAGACCGAGACTCCCGAACGCGAAGCCCTGGACGAGCGCCTCGCCGGCGAACGACGGGGTGAGCACGTCGCCGGTGATGGTGCCCCCGAACGTGGCATACCCCGACAGCTCGTCGGAGCGGGTGAGCGGCGCGAAGAGCGCGAGCGGCACGCGCACGCCGGCCACCGCGACGTCACACGTGCGCTCGGGCAGGATGTCGCCCGAGGCCCGCCAGCGCGCACCCGCCTGACGCACGGCCATCGACTCGATGCGCACCGTGTCGCCCGGAATCAGGGTGAGCTCGGCTTCGAGGGAATCGAACGGCACCCCCAGGTACGTCGACGGCCCCAGCGCGGCGCGCACGTTCATCGTGGGGAACGGTGCCTCGTAGTCCACGCCCTCCAGTCGCACGTGTCCGTTGAATCGATGCTCGTGCAGGACGACCAGCGTGTCCTGGATCGGCACGTCGGTCAGATCCACGTTCTCGATGTCGATCTCGGCCAGGTAGCCGAACGGGGGCTGGAGATCGATGTCCAGCGCCCCCGAGACGCGCGCACCCATCGCGTCGGCCGCCATGTCCGTGGACCAGAAGCGCTCGAGATTCACGTATCCGGAGCCGCGGAGCCGATCGATCGGGTCACCGTTCAGGACGCCCTCGAGATCCCAGGACAGCTGGGCCGCGCCGGGAACGCTGGCCACGGTCATCGTTCCCCGGAGCTGGCCCTCTCCCAGCACGTCCCCGAGCTCGACGATCTTCCACGCGTCGGCGGTCTCCACGTGACGCAGCTCGACCGAGAATCCGACGTCGAGCTCGCCGGCCACCGACACGTACCCGCGGCCCTCGAGGAGACTCTCGCCGATCTCGGCCCTCAGACCGCGGAACCGGATCCGGTCGTCGGCCAGCACCCCACGGCCGGTCAGCGTGCGCGGCTCCGCGTCGACCACCGGCACGCGGCCGCCGCTACGGGCGATGATCAGGTGGATCCCGCTCGCGTCGGTGAAGACGCGCCCGTCGAGCGCATAGCGGGACGTCAGCGAATCCACGCGACCCTCGGGGTTTCGCAGCGTCACCGTGGCCGCGGCGATGCTGAGGGAATCGATCCCGTAGTCGCGCGGTCCCGGCCGCGAGACCGTCTTTCGCTCCGGGGCACGCCACGGCAACCGGAGTCCGCCGCCCTCGTTCTCGACCAGAGCGACGTGGATCGAGTCGATCGCCAGCTCTCGCAGGCGAAGCTCGCCACGCAGTCCCCAGGTGACCGGGTAGCGCAGCCGGATCTCGTTGGCGGCGAGCACGGTGTCACCGCCGGCGTGCGTGAGCCGCACGTCTGCGAGGATGATCTCGTGCAGCGGGCTCCCGACGATGTCGCCGATCCGAATCGAATGCGCCTCGTCGAACACCTCGTCACTGAGCCTGACCGACACGTACCGCGCCAGGTACTCACTCTCGTACTTCCAGAAGAACGCGGCGAGGGCGATCGACAGGAGCAGCAGCGCCCCGAACACGATCGCCGAGAAGCGCAGGAGACGCAGGACGAAGATCAGCCCCGAGGCGCGCCGGCGTGCGGGGGGCTCGCCGACTGGATCGGCGGTCTTTTCGTCGTGGTCCGATGGCCCGGTCAAAACGCGTGCCCCAGGCTGAAGTGAAGCTCGGTGCTGCGCCCGAACGCCGTGTCGGCGTCGCGGGCGAGCTTCCGGGCGTAGTCGACGCGAAACGGCCCGACGGGCGTCTGCAGGCGAACGCCGACCCCGGCGGCATACCGGAGGTCGAGGCGCGAGAACCGCCCCGTGAGCTCGCCGAACACGTGGCTCAGCTTCAGGTCGCTCGGGCTCGCCCACACGTTGCCCGCATCGAGGAACATGCCGCCGGCCAGCCGCCAGATCAACGGAAAGCGCAGCTCGGCGTTCGCGAGGAACAGGACGGTCCCACCCCGCGTGAGCCCGTCGTCTCCCAGCGGCCCGACGTCCTCGCGCCGATAGCCGCGGAGGCTGGTGGCGCCGCCGATGAAGAAGCGGTCCTGATACGGGACGGCGTTCAGTGGGTCCTCGTCGCCGGGATCCCGGAACGAGGCGATGTATCCCCCCTGGACCCGGAACGCGAACAGCCGTGACCGCTCGGGGTTCTGCGGGACCGCGTTGGAGGTCGAGGCGAGCGTCTTCAGGTACGCGTAGTCCCCTTCGAGCCGCGAATACTGGACGGTGCCGCGCTGGACCGAGCCGCGGCGGGGATCGAGGATGTTGTCGCGCGTGTCGCGCTCCCCCTCGATGCGGACGCTCTGCCGGGTGAAGTCGAGGGACGTGAGGGTCGTGTCGGTCGACTCCACCCAATCGTTCTGCAGCGTGAAGAACAGGCTGACGAACTCGGACACGTCGCGCGAGAACGTGGCGCGGGCACCGTTGGTCCGGTAACGGAAGGACTGCGGCTTCTGGTCCAGCTCGTGGAACACCGAGAAGCTGGCCTCGACCGGGGTGCCGAGCACCCAGGGCTCGACCCAGGTGGCCTGGAGCAGTCGCTCGGTGGACGAACGGTCGGCGCCCTCGGTCACGAGCGAGTCCACGTCCCAGCCGATCGCGCCCGACGCCTGCACCCGGCGCGCGGTGCCCCAGACGTTGCGGTGTCCCCACTCGGCCGAGGTTCGAACGCGCTCGTCGGAGGTGAACCCGAAGCCGAAGCCGTACCAGCCATGCTTGCGCTCACGGACGTGGATCTCGAGATCCACGATGCTCTCGGTCGAATCGACCACCAGCGTCTTCGGACGAACCATCGAGAAGAGCCCCATCTCGCTGAGCCGCCGCTGCGTGCGCCTGACGTCGCGGCCGGTCAGGACCTCCCCGCGCGACACGTCGACCTCACGCGTGATGTAGTGACGCTTGGTCTGGTCGTTCCCGATCGCGTTGAGGTAGCGCAGCCGCGCCGGGCGACCCTCCTCGATGGAGAACGTCACGTCGATCGTCCCGTCGACGAGGCGCTCGAGTTTCGACACGTGCACGAAGAGGTAGCCGCGATCCGCGTACGCGCGGCGCAGACGCGTGACGTCGCCCTGACTGACGAACGGACTGTACGGTTTGCCGCGCTCGAGATTGACGACGTCGCGGAGCTCACGCTCGTCGAACACGGTGGCTCCCTCGAACGAGAGCGTCCCCGTGCGCGTGACGGGCCCCACCCCCCCCCCCCCCCCCCCCCCCCCCCCCCCCCCCCCCCCCCCCCCCCCCCCCCCCCCCCCCCCCCCCCCCCCCACCCCCCTCCCCCCCCCCCCCCCCCCCCCCCCCCCCCCCCCCCCCCCCCCCCCCCCCCCCCCCCCCCCCCACCCCCCCCCCCCCCCCCCCCCCCCCCCCCCCCCCCCCCCCCCCCCCCCCCCCCCCCCCACCCCCCCCCCCCCCCTCCCCCCCCCCCCCCCCCCCCCCCCCCCCCCCCCCCCCCCCCCCCCCCCCCCCCCCCCCCCCCCCCCCCCCCCCCCCCCCCCCCTCCCCCCCCCCCCCCCCCCCCCCCCCCCCCCCCCCCCCCCCCCCCCCCCCCCCCCCCCCCCCCCCCCCCCCCCCCCCCCCCCCCCCCCCCCCCCCCCCCCCCCCCACCCCACCCCCCACCCCCCCCCCCCCCCCCCACCCCCCCCCCCCCCCCCCCCACCCTCGCCCCCCCCCCCCCCACCCCCCCCCCCCCCCCCCCCCCCACCCCCACCCCCCCCCCCCCCCCCCCCCCCCCCCCCCCCCCCCCCCCCCCTCGACGGTGATCGTCAGCGACACGGCCCGCTGGTCGTCGGAGAACGTCTCCTCGTAGCTGGTGACGGTGAAGTCGAGGTAGCCGTGGTCGCGGTAGTGATCGCGAACCGCGGCCAGGTCCTTGAGCAGGAGATCGCGAAAGTAGTAGCTCCGCCGGAACGGGTGAGTGATCCCCGGCTGCTTGACCGACATGACCGACTTCAGCACGCGGTCGCTGAACGCCTCGTTGCCCACGAACTCGATGCGCTGCACCCACTGGAGGTTTCGCCGGAGATCGCTCGACGCGCTGCGTCCCGCGCACCCCACGATCGCAACGATGCCGAGAGCCGTGAGCGCGACGCGAGCTACGTTACCGATCCTCGGGCTGCGCCCGTGATGCATCGCTCGGGGCCTCCACCGGGTCCACCTGCTGCTCGGCACGCTGTCGCTGGACGAGCTTGCGTCCGTCGTTCGCCACCGCGTACGTCATGAGCGCCAACAGGAACACCATCCCCACCCGGTAGATGGCCACGTGCACGCGCGGGGCCAGCGGCCGCCGGCTCACGCCCTCCACCAGCGCGATCGCGATGTGTCCGCCGTCGAGCACCGGGATGGGCAGGAGGTTCATCACCATCAGCGCCACGGACACGAGCATCAGCCAGCGCAGGAGGTCGGTCCGGCTCCGCTGCGCCTGCGTCGCCGACATCTGCATGATCGCGATCGGTCCGGCCAGGTTGTCCCCGATGTTCTGGGGACGCGAGAAGATCTTGGGCAGCTGCGAGACGAAGAGGCCGGTCATGCGCATCGCATAGTCGGTGCCGCGCGGGATGGCCTCGGCGAGCCCGAACCGCTCGACCCCGGTCTCGTAGGTGACCGGGGCGATTCCCACGCGGCCCACGCCGTCCTCGTCCGCCGGGGTCATCGCGCGCTGGAATCGCTGCCCGTCGCGCTCGTACACCACCAGGATCTCCTGGCCCGGTCGAGCGGACACGACGTCGACGAGGTCCCACCAGTCGCGAATCGGCGTGTCATCGATGCTCACGATCACGTCGCCCTCGCGAAGCCCGCCCTGGTAGGCTGGATACCCGACGGTGAGCTCGCCCACCTCGGCCGGGATCTCGGGGACCAGCGCCTCATCGAGCGCGGACACGCGGGCCGGCGGGACGACGATGTCCTGCGTGCGGGCGTCGGACTCCACCCGCAGCGTCAGGCCCCGCTTCGCGTCCCTCGCGGCCACGACCGCCTGGCGCACGTCGTGCCAGTACGTGACCGGCTCGCCGTCCGCCGCCGTGATGCGCTCTCCCTGAACGAAGCCCAGATCGGCGATGGGGCTCGTGTCGGCGATCCGTCCCACGACGTTCGGCTGGAGCGGAAACTCGATGCCGGTGGCATAGAGCAGGATGCCGCAGACCACGGTCATCACGAGGTTGGCCAGCGGACCGGCCACCGCGATGAACGCCCGCTCGTACCATCGCCGGGAGAGGAACTCGTCGGATCGCCCGCTGCGCTCCTCCTCGATGTTGTCGCCGGCCATCTTCACGTAGCCGCCCAGAGGCAGGAGGCTCAGGCGATAGTCGGTGTCCCCGCGGCGGACTCCGTACACGCGCGGGCCGAAGCCGAGGCTGAACACCGAGACGCGAACGCCGACGAGGCGCGCGGCCACGAAGTGCCCGAGCTCGTGCACGAACACGATGATGCCGAGCACCATCACGCCGAGCACGATCATCTGCAGAAGTCCGGTCACGTCCATCGTCGAGTCGTCTCCGTCCCCGGGCGCGTCAGCGGCCCCTCCGAGTGACCGCGGCGCGCGCGTGGTCGCGAGCCCAGGCGTCGGCCTCGGCGATCGCATCGAGGTCGAGGGGCCAGCCCCGGTCGTAGTGGTCGAGCGCGTCCGAGACTACCATCGGAATCTCCGTAAAGCGAATGCGGCCGCCGAGATACCCCTCGACGGCCACCTCGTCGGCGGCATTCAGGACCGCCGGCGCGACCCCTCCGGCCCGCAGCGATGCCTCCGCCAGCGCCAGGCACGGAAACCGCTCGCGATCGGGGGCCTCGAACGTCAGTTCGGCCGCTTCGGCCAGATCCAGCGGCGCGAACCGCCTCGGCGGCGCATCCGGCCACGACAGCACGAAGTCGATCGGGAGTCGCATGTCGGGCCGGCTCAGGTGCGCGATCTGCGAGCCGTCCGAGAGCGTCACGAGCGCGTGAACGATCGACTGGGGATGCACGACGACGTCGATGTCGTCGGGCGCCACGCCGAAGAGCCAGTGCGCCTCGATCACCTCGAGACCCTTGTTCATGAGCGTCGCGCTGTCCACGGTGATCCGGGGTCCCATGTCCCAGGTGGGATGGGCCAGCGCCGCCGCCGGATCGAGCGCGTCGACCTCGGTCAGCGAGCGCGCGCGAAACGGTCCGCCGGATGCGGTCAGGACCAGCCGGTGGACCGAGCCCGGCGGTCGACCGAGTAAACACTGGAAGAGCGAGCAGTGTTCCGAGTCGATGGGCACGATCTGAACGCCGCGATCGCGCGCCCGGGCGGTCACGATCTCCCCACCCACGACCAGCGTCTCCTTGTTCGCCAGTGCCAGGGTGCGCCTCTCGTCGATCGCGGCGAGGCTCGGACCGAGCCCGGCCGCCCCGACCACGGCGTTCACGAGCACGTCGGCTCCGGGCCATCGCGCGAGCTCCTCGACACGGTCGGCACCGTCGAGCACGCGAACCGGGTGGTCACGGAGCCGGGCCGCGAGCGCGCGGTTGGCCTCGTCGTCGGCCAGGCACACCGCCTCGGGGCCGAGCTCGCGCGCCGCGCGCTCCAGCGCATCCACGCGACGGTGCGCCATCATGGCCACGATCTCGAAGCGGTCGGGGCGATGGCGCACGACGTCCAGCACGCTCTCGCCGATGGACCCGGTGGCACCGCAGAGCACGATGCGCTTCGCGGGAACCGGGCCGCTCACGGTGCGCGATCCACGACGATCCGGAACAGATAGTAAGCCGTGGGGGCGGTCAACAGCATCCCGTCGAAGCGGTCCAGCATGCCCCCGTGACCGGGGATGAGCCGCGACGTGTCCTTGATCCCGGCCTGGCGCTTGAACAGCGACTCCACGAGATCCCCCACCTGACACACGATGCCGAGGATGGCGCCGAGGAGGACGATCGTCGACCGCGAGGTCGGGAGCCCGAAGATCGCGTGAGCGAGGACCGCCGCCAGCACCGACGCGATCAGCCCCCCCGCCGCGCCCTCGAGGCTCTTGTTGGGGCTGACCATCGGCCAGGGCCGGTGCCGTCCGATCGCGCGTCCGACGGCGTACGCCCCGGTGTCGCAGGCCCACGTCATCAGAAACACCGTCAGCACGGCGTCGGCGCCGGCCGCGCCGAGGGGCTCGGCACGCATCAGCACCAGGTGGCCCAGGAGCAGCGAGACGTACACGATTCCGAAGAGCCCGTACGCGACTCGGGCCAGCGAGGCGTCGGCTCGTCGATAGAGACCGTTCATGACCAGCAGCACGGTCGCGATGGCCAGGATGGGGCTCACGCAGTCGGCCCCGAACCGGTGCAGGGCCAGCGGGACCAGAAACGACGTCCCCACCAGGCTCGGCGTGGGCAGGGCGACGCCCGCCCGCCGGACCAGGTGCGCGTACTCCCAGGTTCCGATCGCCGCGAGCACCGCGATCAGCCCGGCGAAGACCCAGCCCCCCAGGATCGCGGCCCCGACGAGCGTGGGCACGAACAGCACGCCGGTCGCGGTGCGGCGCGCGAGGGAGCTGGACGCCGGCGCCTGGTCGGTCGACACGGCCAGTGCCTCAGTCGATCCGGCCAAATCGACGATCCCGACTCTGATAGTCGATCAGTGCCTCGTAGAAGTCGACCTCGTCGAAGTCGGGCCACAGCACGTCGGTGATGTGGATCTCGGCGTACGCGAGCTGCCACAACAGGAAGTTGGAGATGCGCTTCTCGCCGCTGGTGCGGATCAGGAGATCCGGATCGGGGAGGTCGCGCGTGTAGAGCGCGTCGGCGAGCATGCGCTCGTCCACGTCGGATGGCTGGAGCGCGCCCTCGGCCACGCGCGTGCAGAGCGCCCGGGTGGCGTCCACGAGCTCGCTCCGGCCGCTGTACGAGAGGGCCAGGTTGATCACCAGGCCGTCGTTGGAGGACAGGAACGCGATCGTCTCGTCCAGCGCGGCCCGCACGCCGGCCGGCAGGTCGTCCAGGCGTCCGATGGCCGTCAGACGCACGTTGTTGGCGTTCAGCTCGTCGCGCTCTGCCAGAAGGGTCTCTTCGAGGAATCGCATCAGCGCCCGCACCTCGGCCCGCGGGCGATCCCAGTTCTCGGTCGAGAAGGTGTACAGCGTGACCAGCTCGAGCCCGAGCCGCACACCCGCCTCGACCACCGCGCGCACCGGGCGGCGCCCGGCGCGATGTCCGTGCAGGCGTGCCAGCCCCTGCTTCTTCGCCCAGCGCCCGTTGCCGTCCATGATGATGGCGACGTGACGCGGGAGATTGCCCGCGGCCACGATCCGCGTCGCGAGCGCCTCCGGATCGACGTCGGCGCGCGGGCCGTCGGCCCCGGCCGCCTCGGGTTCGACCGCGGAGGCGGCTTCGCGCCCGCTGTGGCCGCTTGGGAACGCCACGCTCAGATCTCCAGGATTTCGGCTTCTTTCGCCTTCAGAATCTCGTCGATGTCCTTGACGTTCGTGTCGGTCAGCTTCTGGATCTCGTCGTTGAGCCGATGCGCCTCGTCCTCGGAGACGTCCTTGTCGTTCGCCGCCTTCTTGACCTGATCGTTGGCCTCTCGACGGAGCTGACGCAGCGCCACGCGCGACTGCTCGCCGATGTGCTTGGCCTTCTTGACCAGCTCCTTGCGGCGCTCCTCGGTCAACGGCGGGATGGGGACGCGAACCACGACGCCGTCGTCGGTGGGGTTCAGCCCGAGCCCGGCGGACTGGATGGCCTTGGACACCGCGCGGACCATGTTCTTCTCCCAGGGCTGAACCACGATCAGGCGGGCCTCGGGGACGTTGATCGACGCGACCTGCTGCACGGGCACCATCGAGCCGTAGTACTCTACCTGGACCGGATCCAGCAGCGATGCGGACGCCTTGCCGGCGCGCAGCCCCGAGAGCTCGCGCTCGAGCGCCGAGAGGGTCTTCTTCATCTTCTCCCGGGTTTCCTTTAGCACGCTGTCCGCGCTCATCGTGTCACTCTCCTCCTCGGGGTGTGGACGCCATCGACTCCGCGTCCCCCACCCACGTGCAAAGGGCCTCGCCCGTCACCGCGTTGGCGAAGTTGCCCGGCTCGGTGATCCTGAACACGACGATCGGAAGGCCGTTGTCCATGCAGAGCGCCACCGCGGTGGCGTCCATGACCTGCAGGTTGTCGTCCAGGACACGTCGGAAGCTGAGCCGATCGTATCGCGTGGCGGCCGGGTCTTCCATCGGATCGGCGCTGTAGACGCCGTCGACCTTGGTGCCCTTCAGGAGGACGTCGGCCCCCAGCTCGACCGCGCGGAGCGCCGCGGCACTGTCGGTGGTGAAGTAGGGGTTGCCGGTGCCGGCGGCCGAGATCACCACCCGGCCCTTTTCCAGATGCCGGACCGCACGCCGCCGGATGTAGGGCTCGCAGATCTGCGGCATCTCGATCGCCGACATCACCCGCGTGGGCATGCCCGCGTGCTCGAGACGATCCTGCAATGCCAGCGCGTTGATCACCGTGCCCAGCATGCCCATGTTGTCGCCGGTCACGCGCTCGACGCCCCGGGACGTTCCGGACATGCCACGGAAGATGTTGCCCCCGCCGATGACGATGACCACCTCGACCCCGAGTGCGTGCACCGCGGAGACGTCCGCCGCGATGGACTCGAGCACCTGGGGATCGAACCCGAATCCGCGGGAGCCGGCAAGGATCTCGCCGGAGGCCTTGAGGACGACACGTCGATAGAGAGGTTCGGCCACGCTGCATCTCCTCGAACGTCGAGTCGTCACGCCCGCGGGCGGCCGGTCGTCGCGTGGCCGCGCACTCACGTGGTCATGCATCGACCGGGGCTCGTGGAGGGATCCACGAACCGGCGGGCGACGTGTACACGCGACCCGGGATCGCGACGACCCCGGGCACCGAGACGACTACCGACCGAGCTCGTAGCGGACGAAGCGTCGGATCTTCATGTTCTCGCCGACCTTGGCGATCAGCGCCGTCAGGTGGTCCCCCACGGTGAGCTTGGGCTCCTTGACGAAGGGCTGATCGATCAGGCACACCTCGGAATACCACTTCTCCATCATGCCGTCGACAATCTTGTCGAGAACGTTCTCGGGCTTGCCCATCTCGCGGGCCTGCGCGAGGAAGAGCTCGCGTTCCCTCTCCACGCGCTCGGGCGTGAGGTCCTCACGCGAGACGACCTCGGGCGACGCCGCCGCGATGTGCATGCAGACGTCCTTGACGAACTGCCCGAACTCGTCGTTGCGGGCCGAGAAGTCGGTCTCGCAGTTGACCTCGAGCATGACGCCGATCTTGTCCCCGGGGTGAATGTAGGTGCCGACCCGGCCCTCGGCGGTCTCACGGCCCGCCTTCTTCGCGGCCTTCGCGATGCCCTTCTTCCGAAGCGCGTCCGCCGCGGCCTGCATGTCGCCGCCGGTCTCGGTGAGCGCTGTCTTGCAGTCCATCATGCCCGCGCCGGTCATGTCTCGCAGCGCTTTGACTTCTTTGGCGCTGATCGTCATCGGTCGTGTGCTCCCTTGAGGTCTACTCGTCGACGCACCGGTATCGGGCGCCTGGCGTCGTTCGGATACAGAAGCGGCGCACGCGTGCGCCGCCGTCTCACTCGAATTCCAGGGGGGCGGGCGCGAGGCCCGGCCCGGTCTACGACTGAACCGGTGCCGTCGCCGCCGGCGCCTCGGGCGTCGCCGCGGCCTCGTCGTCGCCCGCCTTCTGCTTCTCTTTCTGCGACTCGAGGACCACGTCCGCCACGGCGTGCGCGAAGAGGCGAATGGAGCGCAGCGCATCGTCGTTGCCCGGGATCGGGTAGTCGATCACGTCGGGATCGGAGTTCGTATCGACGATGCCGATGATCGGAATGCCCAGGCGGTTGGCCTCGGAGACGGCGATCTTCTCGCGCCGGGTGTCGACGACGAAGACGGCGGCCGGGAGCGTGGACATGTTCTTGATGCCGGAGAAGATCTTCTCGAGCCGCGCCTGCTCCTTGGCGAGCCGCACCTGCTCCTTCTTCACGCGGCCCTGGAACTCGCCGCTCTCGAACCCCTTGTCGATGTCCTTGAGCCGATTGATGCTCGTGACCACGGTGCGGAAGTTGGTCAGCATGCCGCCGAGCCAGCGCTCGGTGACGTAGTGCTGGCCGCAGCGGGCCGCTTCTTCCTGGATGATCGACTTGGCCTGGGTCTTCGTGCCCACGAACAGCACCGGCTTGCCGCCGGCGACGAGCTTGCGCAGCTCGGCCAGCGCGTGCTCCAGGCACACCTGGGTGCGCCTGAGGTTGATGATGTGGACCTTGTTCCGGGAGCCGAAGATGTAGCGCTTCATCTTCGGGTTCCAGCGCTGGGTCTGGTGCCCGAAGTGAACGCCCGCATCGAGCAGGTCGCGCAGCGTGATCTGACTCATGTCACTTCCTTCGTGTTTGGTTGTGCCACCGCCCCGCTCATCCCCCGGCCTCCAACCGCACCGGTCGCGGACACACCGCGCCAGAAAAAGCGGCACCGAGGAGGCGAGGTCCCGGAGCGTGTGGGGTCGTCGGTCTAGCGCTTGGAGAACTGGAAGCGCTTGCGCGCCTTCGGCTGCCCAGGCTTCTTTCGCTCGGTCACGCGCGGATCGCGGGTCAACAGGCCGTCTTCACGGAGCTGTCCCTTGAGCTCGGGCTCCGCCTTGGCCAGCGCGCGCGCGATACCCAGGCGCGTTGCGCCGGCCTGACCGGCCTTGCCGCCGCCGTCGACGCGAACCGTCACGTCGTACTGCTCGGTGCGCTCGGTCAGCGTGAGGCCGCGCTCGGCCAGCATGACCAGCGTGTCGCGTGTGAAGTACGCCAACGCGCCGAGGCCGTTGACGGTCATCTTGCCCGATCCCGGCTTGATTCGGACGCGTGCCGTGGCTTCACGCCGTCGGCCCATCGCCCACGTTTCTTCTCGAGCACTCAACGCTCGGTGTCCCCCTACCGGTCACGTCCCGCGAGCACACGCCCTTGGGAGCCCAGCTCGTGCACGATGGGCTTCTGCGCATCGTGCTGGTTTTCGTACGGTCCGTCGTAGATCTTCAGCTTCGTGATCATCTGGCGACCGAGCCTCGTCTTGGGCAGCATGCCGCGGACGGCCAGCCGCACGACGTCCTCGGACTTCATGCGCGAGATCGGCGTCAGGCTCTCGCCGCCGGGGTAGCCCGAGTGGCGGAAGTAGGTCTTCTGGGAGGCCTTGTTGCCGGTCAGCTTCACGCGCGAGGCGTTCACCACGATGACGTGGTCGCCGCAATCGACGTGCGACGTGTAGTGCGGCTTCCACTTGCCACGCAAGACGGAGGCCACTTCGGACGCCAGTCGACCGAGCGGCTGCCCCTCGGCGTCGACGACGTACCAGGATCTCACGATGTCGGACGTCTTGGCGGAAACGGTTCTCATTGCGGTTCTTTCCTCGTCTCGGCCGGCGGTGGGAGCGCCCGCGGCTCCGCCGCGCGCCGGCGCGCGCGTTCGTGTTCGACCATGAAAGCAAAGGGTGGGGAGTGTAGGGCCGAGCCGGGATCGGGTCAAGCCCCAAGATGAGGCCGCGCGGGGGCTTGCGTCCGCCCGTGGGGACCCGCCGGTCCCCTCTCTGGCACCCCTGAGGGCCCCGTGGACGATCGACCGCTCGGGGGCGCCTCCCGGGTTTCGGCGGTCAGCCGCCCGGCCGCGGCGGGGACGGGCGTGGGGCCGCGGCCCTCGCCAGATCGGAGTACGGGGGCCTGAACACCCCGCGTTCGGTGATGATGGCGGTGATCAGGGAGGCCGGGGTGACGTCGAACGCCGGGTTGTAGACGTCCACGGCCGACGGGGTGCTCGCGGAGCCCGCGAAGCGACGGACCTCGTCGGCCCCCCGCTCCTCGATGACGATGTCGGCCCCCGTGAGCGTGGTGGGATCGATCGTCGTGCCCGGCGCCACGACGTAGAACGGGACCCCGGCCTCGCGGGCCGCGAGCGCCACCGCATAGCTCCCTATCTTGTTGGCGGTGTCCCCGTTGGCGGCGATCCGATCCGCGCCGATGAGGACCGCGTCCACGTCCTGGGTCAGGAGCGCCCACGCGGCCGCCCCGTCGGCGAGAACCCGGACGGGGATGCCGGCCTTCTCGAGCTCCCAGGCCGTCAGCCGGCCACCCTGGAGCAAGGGGCGTGTCTCGTCCGCCAGCACCTCGGGGTCCTGGCCGCTCTCCTTGGCCGCGTACACCACGCCGAGGGCGGTCCCGAGGCCTCCCGTGGCCAGCCCGCCGGTGTTGCAGTGGGTCAGCACCCGGGGATGGTCGGGCAGGAGCGCCGCCCCGTGCCGCCCCATCGCGCGGCTCATCTCCAGGTCCTCGGCCAGGATGGCGTCCGCCTCGCCGACGAGCGCATCGACCAGGGTGGCCGGATCGTCGTGGGTCTCCAGGCGATGCGTGATCCGATCGAGCGCCCAGAACAGGTTGACGGCGGTGGGGCGCGCCGTCCGGAGCTGGCGCGCGCCCCGCCGAGCGGCCTCCCGGCCCCCGTCGCCCTCGTCGCGGCCCAGCCACGCCGCGAGCACCACGCCGTAGGCCGCGGTGATTCCGATCGCCGGCGCGCCGCGCACGCGCAGCATCCGGATGGCCTCATGCACGGCGTCGACGGTTCGCAGCTCCAGGAAGCGCTCCTCGGCGGGCAGGAGCGTCTGGTCGACCAGGCGCACCGCACCGTCGCGCCAGCGTACGGTTTCGATCATGGGACGTATTCTGACCGATGGAGAAGCCCGGTCAACCGGAATGCGACGGCGCCGGGCCGGACGCACCCGGGACGCGGGATCCGTCGACGCGCGGCACCCTCACCGTGGCCGCGCCTCGTCTCACCGCTCCCGGACGAGCGCACGCAGCCGCGTGATCGGAAGCCCCATGACGTTGTAGTAGCACCCGCGGACCTCGGCCACGAACGCCCGGCCGAGCGCCTGCACGCCGTAGCCGCCGGCCTTGTCGTAGGGCTCGTCGGTCGCCACGTAGGCGGCGATCTCACCGTCGTCGAGCGGCCGGAAGCGAACCTCCGTGATCTCGTCCCCCACCCGGATCACGCCCCCCACCGCCACCGCGACCCCGGTCACCACCCGATGCACGGCACCCGAGAGCACCCGGAGCATGCGTGCGGCATCCTCGCGCGAGACCGGCTTGCTCAGGGGCCCCTCGTGGGTCAGCACGACGGTGTCGGCGGCCACGACGAGTCGATCGGGATGGGACCGGGCGACCACCTCCGCCTTCTCGCGCGCGAAACGAGCCGCCTGAGCGCGCCCGGGCTCACCGGGCTCCGGCTCCTCGTCCACGTGCGCCGGCACCACGTCGAGCGCGACCCCCAGCATCTCGAGGATCTCCCGCCGCCTGGGGGATGCCGACGCCAGCACGATGGGCTCCGGCCCCAGGCCGAGCGCACGCTGGGCGAACACCGACGTCTCCCGCGCCCCACCGAGCGGCGTCACGACGACCGGCCCTCTTCGGTGCGGGACGCGGCCGGCGGCGCGGTCGCGTGTCGCTCGGGCGAGTCGACGATCAGCGTCACCGGACCGTCGTTCACGAGCTCGACCGCCATCATGGCGCCGAACTCACCGGTTCCCACGGTGAGCCCCGCCGCGCGGACGTGCCCGACGAACGCCTCGTAGAGCGGGATCGCCCCGGCCGGCGGCATCGCGCGGTCGAACGACGGCCGCCGTCCCTTCCGGCAGTCGCCGTGGAGCGTGAACTGGCTGACCACGAGAACGTCGCCCCCGAGATCCACCACCGACCGGTTCATCTTCCCTGCGTCGTCCTCGAAGATCCGCAGCGACGTGCACTTCGCGGCCAGCCACTCGGCGTCGCCCGCCGTGTCGCCCTTGCCCACGCCGAGCAGGATCAACAGCCCGCGCGCGATGGCCGACGTGCCGCCGGACCACGTGACCGACGCGCGGGACACACGCTGAATGACGGCGCGCACGCGCTCAGCCCGCCCACTTCGCGTCGTTGGGATCGGCGTCGGTGGGCATGAGCTCGCGCACGACCTCGGTGACGCCACGCACCTTCTTCACCGCGCGCATGACCCGCTGGAGGTGCTTGACGTTCTGGACCTCGACCAGGAACACGCCCCGCGCGTCGGAGCCGTACGACTCGATGTCCGCGCGCCGGATGTTGGTCTTGGTGCTGGAGATCGCATTGGCCAGATCGGCCAGGAGGCTCTGCCGCTCGCTCCCGTAGATGACCAGACGCGCCAGGAACGACGGAAACCCGTCCACGTCCCATTCGATCTCGACGCGACGGTCGGGCCCCACCCGCTCCTCGAACGCGTTCGGACAGTCGGCGCGGTGCACGCTGATGCCCCGCCCGCGGGTGATGACGCCCACCACGGGCTCGCCGGGAATGGGGCTGCAGCATCGGGCGACCCGGAACATCAGGTTGTCCATGGACTCGAACCGGATGCCGTGGCCGGGTCGGAACGGCCGGCTGTCGCGGATCTTCTGAAGACCCTCCTTGAACCGGCCCGTCTTCTCCTCCGGCGGATACAGCTTGTTGGCGACCTGCTGGGCGGAGACGTCTCCGGTGCCGAGCGCCGCCAGGAGGTTCTCCCTCGAGGGATACCCCAGCGCCTGCGCCACGTCGTCGAGCTCGCGGTCGCGCGGGAGCTTCTTCCGTTCCTTTCGAAGGTGCTTGTCGATGAGCTCGCGCCCCAGCTCGATCGACTCGTCCCGGAGCCGCGCGCGCACGGCCTGTCGGATCTTCGTGCGAGCCTTCGGGCTCTTGACGACGTTCAGCCAGTCGCGGGACGGCTGTGACGCCTTCGACGTGATCACGGCGACGGTCTCCCCGTTCCGGAGCTCGTAGCGCAGCGGCACGAACCGGCCGTTCACCTTCGCGCCGACCACGTGATCGCCGAGGTCGGTGTGGACCGCGTAGGCGAAGTCGATCGGGGTCGAGCCGGCCGGGAGCTTCATCAGATCGCCCTTGGGCGTGAACACGAACACCTCGTCTTGATAGAACGACGTGCGCAGCGAGTCCATCACCTCCTCGGGATCGCTGGTCTCCTCGATCGCCTCGCTCGCCGCCTTCACGATGCCGGCCAGCTGCTCGGTGATGCCCGGGTCCGCGTCTCCGCCTTCCTTGTACGAGTAGTGTGCGGCCACGCCGAACTCGGCCACGTGATGCATGCGCCAGGTCCGGATCTGGACCTCCACCATCCGGTGCTGCGGCCCGTACACCGTCGTGTGGAGCGACTGGTACAGGTTGCTCTTCGGCGTCGCGATGTAGTCGTCGAACCGGTCGCCGACCGGCGTGAAGAGCCCGTGGATGATGCCGAGAATCCGGTAGCAGTCGGCCGTCTCGGTGGTGATGATGCGGACGCCCAGGAGGTCGTGCAGCTCGTCGTAGGGGATACCCGTGCGCTTCGACTTGTTGTAGATCGAGTAGAAGTGCTTGGGACGACCATAGACGTCGGCCTCGATCGACGCCTTCCCGAGCTCGGCCTCGATGACGCCGCGGAACTCGGCGATCAGCTCCTCGCGGACCGCGCGCTTGGCGTCGACCTTGGACGCGATCTCCTTGTATGCGATCGGATCCAGGTACTTGAGGGCCAGATCCTCGAGCTCCCACTTGATCTTCCCGATGCCCAGGCGATGGGCCAGCGGCGCGTAGATCTCGCGCGTCTCGCGCGCGATGACCCGCTGCTTCTCGGGAGACATGTACTGGAGCGTGCGCATGTTGTGGAGCCGGTCGCAGAGCTTCACCAGGATCACACGCAAGTCGGCCGACATGGCCAGGATGAGCTTGCGGAAGTTCTCGGCCTGCTGCGCCTCGGGGTTCGTGAACGACAGGCCGCTGAGCTTCGTGACCCCGTTCACCAGGGACGCGACCTCGGGGCCGAACTCCTTCTCGAGGTCCCGCACCGTGACGCCGGTATCCTCGATCGTGTCGTGGAGAAGCGCGACGCACACCGCGACCGTGTCGGTCCGCTGCTCCATCAGCTCGATCACGCCGAGCGCGACCTCGAAGACGTGAATGACGAACGGTTGTCCCGACCGACGGGTCTGGCCGTGGTGGGCGTCGATCACGAACGTGCACGCCTTGCGGACGACGTCCATGTCGACGGCGGCGCCCTGCTCGGCGAGGGCGGCGAGGAACTCGTCGCGCTTGGTCAGTACGGTTGGATCCACGTCGTCAGTCCGTCTTCAGATCCTTCACCTTCAGCTGTACCGATTCGCGACCGCGATAGCGGTTGATCGTCGGTACGAAGACCAGCGAGAAGTGCTGCCCGGGCTGCGAGATCGACTCGGCGCGGTCGCCGAGTCCGAACGCGATGCACTCGCGCGTGTGCCCCTCCTGATAGGCGGTCAGGCGCAGGTGCTGACCCTGGTCTCCCGTTCGGCGCGGCGGCTCGAGCAGCTGCAGCTCGTGGCACACGAACATCGGCTCGGGATTCTCGTAGCCGAACGGTGCCAGACGTTCGCACAGGAGCGCCAGCTTGCGATCGCTGTCCTTGAGGCGGACGGCCTCCTCGATGTGCAGCCGCGGCCGGCGGTCCAGCTCCGAGAGGGGGCCGCGCGCGTTCGCGATGAACCGCTCCCGGAACGTCTCGAGGTGGGTGGTGCGGATGGTCAGACCGGCCGCGTACTTGTGTCCCCCCCACTCCTCGAGGAGATCGTTGCAGCCCGAGAGCGCCCCCACGAGATCGAAGCCGGAGATCGATCGGCCCGAGCCGCGTCCCTCGCCGTCGTCGACGGCCATCAGCACCGCCGGCACCCGGTAGCGCTCGACGAGGCGCGACGCCACGATCCCCAGCACGCCCGAGTGCCAGTCCGAGGACCACAGGACCAGGGGCTCGGCGCGGTCGCTGCGGCCCAGCGCCTCGACCATCCCGATCGCCTCCTCGAGCATCGCCTCGTCGATCTTGCGCCGGTTCACGTTGTTGCGCTCGAGCGTCGCGGCCAGCGTCTTGGACTCCTCGGCGTCCTCGGAGAGCAGGAGCCGGATGCCGGTCTCGGAGTCCCCGAGACGCCCGGCCGCGTTGATGCGGGGCGCGATCACGAACGCGACGTGCCCCGAGTCCACGCGCCGGCCGCCGAGCCCGACGGCGTCGAGCAACGCGCGCACGCCCACCTTGTCCGAGCTCGACAGCCGCTCGAGCCCGATCTGCGCGAGCACGCGGTTCTCGCCCTGAAGCGGTACGACGTCGGCGATGGTCCCCAGCGCGACCAGGTCGAGATTGTCGTGCAGCGTGCGGGTGGCCGACTCGTTTCCGGTCACCAGCGCCTCCAGGAGCTTGAAGGCCACGCCGACCCCGGCGAAGTCCTTGAACGGGTACTCGCAGTCCGGCCGTTTCGGATTGACCACCGCGATCGCGTCGGGCATCGAGGCGCCCACCTCGTGGTGATCGGTGACGACGGTGTCGATTCCGTGCGTGTTCGCGTAGGCCACCGGCTCGAGCGCGCCGATGCCGCAGTCCGCGGTGATGATCAGCGAGACCCCCTTCGAGCGGGCGTAGTCGATCGCGCGGTTCGACAGCCCGTAGCCGTCGCGGATGCGATGGGGGATGAAGTGCTCGACGCCGGCTCCGAAGCTCCGGAGCACCCGGACGAGCAACGCGGTCGCCGTCGTACCGTCCACGTCGTAGTCGCCGTGCACGAGCAGACGCTCGCCCGATTCGAGCGCGCGCCGGACGCGGTCCACGGCACGGTCGAGGTCCTTGAGTCCGCTCGGGTCGGCGAGGTTGGCCAGATCGGGGTACAGGAACGAGGTCGCGGACGCGGGCGTGTCGAAGCCTCGCCGCACGAGCAGCCGGGCAAACTCGGCGGGGACCTCCAGCGCCCCGGCGACCGTCGCCGTCGCCGCGGGATCCGGGGGGTCGGCTACCGTCCACGCGGTCTCCATCGTCGATCCCTTCGGTGGCGAATCCGATGCGGGGCCACCCATGGAAGGACGTCGGCGGCAGCCCCTCCTTTTCTGGAAAAGGCCTCGAACTCTTTGTGTGACAGGACGCTATCAGGGAGCGAGGAAACGTGTCAACGCCGCTCGTCTGGCGTCCCGGCCGCCGCGTTGCCACCCGGCGCCGGCGTCCGAGGTGGAACGCGCGCCGGCGAGCCCCCGACGACCACGCGAAACGGCTCGGCGAGCGAGACTTTCCGCTGATCGCCGCTCGCCGGGTCGAGCCGATAGAGTCGCCCGGCCTCGGGCACGGCGACGAAGAGCGCTCCGGTCGACCGGTCCACCGCGATCGAGGTCGCCGCACCGACGCCGGACACGGTGTCGGTGATCGACAGATCCGTCGCGCGACGGCGGATCGTCTCGCGCCCCTCGACGACCCAGGCGCCGTCACCGTCGGCGCACATCGCCAGTGGGCCGTCGATCACGCTGCGCCGCGCGGTGATGGTCGACGTGGCGAGATCGACGGCAATCAGCTCGTGGTCGACCGAATCGCCCACGATCAGGGTCTCGCCGACCCGCGCCAGCATCATGCCGCTGAACGAGGCGTCGAGGACGGTGACGCTGTCGGCGTCGACGTCGGCGACGCCGACTCCGTGATTCACGCCCAGAGCCACCAGGACGCGGTCGCGGACCGGATCGGCGACCAGGTCCCGCACCTCGGGAGACGCCTCGAGGGTGAGCTCGATCCCGCCGGCATCGGTCGCGATCAGGTCGGGCGTGCGACCCGGATACCAGCTCCCGACCCAGACGACGTCGTTCGAGGTGGGCGCGATCCGGTACGGCAGATCCACGCGGCGTCGCTCCATGATCTCGCCGTCGCGGTCGAGCCGGAGGATCTCGTCTCCGTAGAAGTCGGCCACCCAGACCGCGTCTCCGTGGGTGACCTCGACGTCGAAGTACGGGCTCGGGGCCCCGGTCCGGAACCGGAGGGCACGGCCGTCGGGCGTGGTTCGGACCAGCCCGAACGGTGCGTTCTCCAGCACCCAGGGTACCGCAGGCCCCGGCGTGGCCGGCTTCTCGGGCAGCGCGATCACGTCCCCCCCGTCCAGCCGGAGACGGAGCTCGTAGCGAACCGTGAGTCCGTTCACGAGATCCGTGTCGCGAGCCGCGGTCACCGACGTCTCGAGCTCCGACAGAAGCGCGAAGTCCGCCTCGTCGACCGCGCGCCAGAGCTCGAAGCGCGTGAGCCCCTCGGTCGGGAGCGCCGCCCAGCTCACGTCGACCGCCGCGTCGTCGGCCCGCGCGCGCAGCACGTCGGGCCGACCGGACGTGTCGGGGTTGCCGGGGTCGAGCGGGTTGGTCCGCTCGCGGTCGTCGCACCCCGCGATCGAGATCGCGAGCGCCAGCGCCAGCGCGGGGCAGAGTGCCCGGCCGCGACGGGACGACCGGCCGTCATCCGGTGTCAGTAGCGCCATTGGAGCCCGATCCCGGTCCGATCGCGCGAGCGATCGAGAACCGGCGTGACGTCGTCCCGGAGGAAATGCCGGGTCAAGAGCCAGGCGCTGACGACCAGCCCCGTCTCGGCGGCGGCCCAGGCGATCGCCGCGTATCCGTCGTATCGATCGGCGCGGTCCAGGAGCCTCGACATGTCGGCCGGGATCGCCGACCGCTCGTACCCGGCATACGCGTCGTCCGCGACGTCCTTGTAGTAGATGGCGAGCCCGACACTGGCCGCGCTCGCGCCCAGTATCATCCAGTTCGTCAGCGACAGGCGGGCGCTCCCCACCGACGTGACGGGACCCGCGGGCTGAGCGGCGTCCACCGGACGCAGCGTGAACACGACGTCTCCACCGCCCCGGAGCCGCTCGGCCGTGGCCGACTCGGCGTGGTATCCGTCCTTGCGGATGCGAACCCCTTCGCGGTCGCGCTCGCGCCAGCGCGTGATGAGCGGCGTGTGCCCGATCACCCGCCCGTTCTTGACGATCTCGGCGTCCTGGGGGTCGGAGTCGAGTCGCACGAGGGTGCCCAGACGCTCCTCGACGAGCAGGGTATCGCCCGCCGCGACGTCGATCGTCCGCTCGGGCACCGGCTCGGGCTCGAACGCCATCGGCGGCATCGACCGGAACCAGACCCGATGCGGCCCCACCTCCAGCGGGCCCGACGTGATCGGCGTCAGGCCGAGGAAGCTCCCGTCCACGTAGACGTATGCACCCGAGGGCACGCTACGGAGGACGAGCACGCCCGATCCGTCGGCCGTCCCCTCGACCGCTCCACCCTGGTCCGGATCGGCGGCACTCGACGCACACGCCGGCGCCGCGAGCGCGCCCATGGCCAGCGCACACGCGATCACCGGCGTCCAGGCTCGGACGCGAGCGCGATCAGGAGTTCGACGATTCGTACGCATAGACGTGTCCCGCGTCGTCGACGGCGATCAGCACGTGTCCGGACACGAGCGCCGCCGTCCGAACCGGACGCTTCAGATCGACCGTGTGAATCACCCGGCGCGCCGACCGCGACACGATCTGGCACGTGGCCGTCATCGTGGTCACGATCACCGCATCGCCGGCCACCGCAGGCTTCGACCGGGAGACTCCGCGCAGCTGAACGCTCCAGGACAGCTCCCCGGTGTGCCGGTCCAGCACGTGGAGCCATCCGGCGGATCCGGTCACGAACACCTCGTCTCCGTCGATCACGACCGGCGCCCACACGTGCGTGTCGAGCTCCCGCCGCCAGTCGGCTGCGCCGGTGGCCACGTCGAGGGAGACGATCGTGCCGTCCAGCGACGGCGCGATGACCCGATCGCCGGCGAGCGTCGCCCCACCCCGGCTGCCGGATTCGAGAGGGACCTGCCACACGAGCGCGCCGTCCGCCGTGGCGTACGCGGCCACCGTGCTCGATTCGCCGGTCACGACGACCACGTCGTCGTTCGCGGCGAGCGGCGCGCCCCACCGGTCCTCGAGCTCCACCGACCACCGGGTCTCGCCGGTGTCCACGTCGAGCGCCATCAGGCCGTCGGTGCGATCGGTGACGTACAGCACCCCGCCGCGCACCACCGGTCCGCCGTACGGCACGAGGTCACGGCGCCACCAGGACTCGGCGCCGTCCTCGATCCCGAGCGCGAGCAGCCCGGGGTCGGGCAACGCGTGTCCCACGATCACCCGATCGTCGGCGACGATCGGCGCGGTCGAGGGCGCGCCCTTCAGCTTCTTCTTCCAGAACCCGCCCCCGTTGGCGAGATCGAGGTAGTGCACGCTCAGATCCGTCGAGGCGACGAGCACGCCGTCGCCGGCCAGACAGGCGTCGAAGTCGGGGCCGCGACCCGCTCGACGCTCCCACAGGAGGTACAGCGGCGGCTCGAGGGACGTCGACCCGACGGCCCCCGTTCGCCTCGCGTCGCCCCCGACCCCCGGCCAGTCGGGCACGGTCGAGGGGGGCGTGCGAAGCGCGTTCGTGCCGCAGGACAGCCAGAGGCACGTCGCGGCCGGCAGCAGCATCGCGATCCACCGCGGGTGCCGCACGGGCGGCCTTCGACCGGGCGCACGCATCAGTAGTTCCATCCGATGAAGAAGTCGCTCCGCGTCTTGGTCTCGAGCGACGTGAAGTCCGTGCGCCGGGCGAAGTCGAGCCGGAACACCAGGTAGCCCCCGAAGCTCATCCGGAGCGACGTTCCCACGCTGCCGAGCGGCGGCCAGGGCACGTCCTCGCCCGCGTTGAACAGCCAGCCCGCGTCGACGAAGAACGCGCCCTCGACGCCCGGGAACTCGACCGCGCCGAACGGGAACCCGATTACGAAGCCGTTGATGACCGGGAAGCGATACTCGTTGTTGACCAGGAGCGCCCGCGTTCCGAACAGCGACCGCCGCGGATAGCCGCGCAGGCTGTGGCTTCCGCCGAGCGTCCAGTAGCGGGGATCCGATCCGGTCGCGTACCGGCCCTGGATGCGCGTGGCCCACGTGGAGCGCTGCCGGACGCGATGATACCGACGCCAGTCGGCCAGGAGCTGCACGCTCTCGACGTCCGCCCGCGGGATGTCCACGGTGAGCCCCACCGACGCCTTGATCCGCGTTCCGTCGATCGGTCCGGTGGGCACCCAGAGCGAGTTGTCGTGCACCCACGAGAGGTAGTTCGTGGCGACCCACGCGCGCCGATCGACGCCGGTGGACTCGTTCTGCTTGTCCGAGTAGGCCAGCCCGATCGACGACTCCAGTCGCTCGAACTTCGAGAACGGGTAGTTGGCCAGGAGGCTCGCGCCGGCGCGCCGCTCGAAGAAGATGAAGTCCCGGTCGTCCCGGAAGTCGCCCGCGATGTGGTAGACGCTGTACCCGACGTTGAGGCGCTTTCGGAGGTTGAGATAGCTGAGACCGATGTTCATGCGCTTCAGGAAGTTCGAGCCTCGTTCGGAGGTGTTCCCGATCTGCGCGTACACGGCCTCGTCTCCCAGCATGTCGGTGAACGCGAGCTGGGCGCCCTGCGCGTCGGTCAGGAGCGGATCGAACACGACGCCGCCCGCGGCGAAGTCCAGCGAGAAGCTCCGCCGGTAGCGCGCGGCCTCGGCCTTGCCGACGATCGCCGGATCGGTCCACCACCAGCCCGGCGCGACGTCGGCGTCTTCGAGGGCGACGACGTCGGTCGCGGTGCTCGAGTCGGCCCGGGCCTCCTCGAGCTCCAGCGAGTACACGTGATAGGTGCCCTTGGAGTAGCCGGTGAACAGAAGCGACTCGCCGTCGGCGGTGGGCCAGGGATCCATGGCGCCGGTCAGGAACCGGGTCAGTCGACGGCCGTCGCCGTCGAGGTCCACCTCGTAGAGATCGGGAGAGCCCTCGCGCGTGGAGCTGAAAAACACGCGTTCGCCGTCGGCCGAGCAACGGGGAGCGCTGTCGGTCCACGGTCCGCGTGTGAGGTAGCGTAGCTGGTGCGTCTCGACGTCGAGCACGAAGAGGTTCTTCGCGTCGTCCTCACCGTACTCGGTGCGATCGGACGAGAACACGACCGTGCGATCGTCCGACGCGAAGTCGGGGTCGGTGTCCTGATACACGTCGTGGGTCAGCCGCGAGAGCGTCTGCGTGTCGATCGCGAAGAGATAGAGATCCGAGTACGCGTCGTCCGAGAGCCCCTCGAACACGACGAGGCGCCCGTCGCGCGACCAGGCCGGAGAGGCCAGCCCGAGCAGGTGATCGAACTGGTAGCGTCCGACGAGCCGGTGGGTCGTCAGGTCGAACACCATCAGCGCGTCGCGTTCGTGCCACTTCGAGACGAACGCCAGGCGCCCGTCCGCCGACACGTCCACCTTGCTGACGAAGGGATGGAGCGACTCGAACTGCGCATCGCGCTCGCCCTCGACGACGATCTCGACGTCCTTCTCGGGTGCGTCGAAGGACGCGCTGTAGATGTTCGTGTAGCCCGAGCGCGGCGACACGAACAGGAGCCGTCGCTCGTCTCCCAGGATGCCCGCGGGCACCTCGATCGGCTTGAAGTTCACGCCCTTCTTGGTGAGCGCGCGCGCGGAGAGGGGGATCGACTGGCGCTCCTGGACGCGCGGGTAGAAGCTGCGCCGCTCGTGGAGATGCCAGCGCTCGGAGATCTCGGACACCGGATCGCCGGTCACCCACGCGAGCACGTCGGTGAACTCGGCGCTGATCCAGAGGTTGTCGTAGATGCGACTGATGACGTCCTCCCCGTACGTCTCGGTGAGGTAGCCCACCAGCCGCTGCCCGAGCTTGTAGAGCGTGAACGTGCCGTTGTAACGCCAGAGCTGCTGGATCGGCGGGAGCCGGCCGTCGATCACGAAGTCGGCCAGGATCATCTCGCCCACGCCCGACCAGCGCTCGGACAGGTAGTCGGCCATGCCCTCGGAGAACCACAGGGGGACGTGCGCGATGTTGTACCGGAAGTACTTCGTGTAGACGTTGCCGGTGAGCGCGAGCTGGAACACGTGGACGAGCTCGTGGTGGAGCGTGGTGCGGAACTGCGAGTACGAGCCGTTGAAGGGCATCAGCACCCGACCCTTCATGAACTCGGTGAGACCGGCCACGCCCTCGGGCAGGAAGAACGGCGTGACGTTGGTTTGCTGGAAGTCCTGGTGACTCGAGTACACGATCAGCGGAATGCGCCGCACGACCTCGGTGCCGAGCTGGTCGGCGAGGGCGGCATAGCTCTCCTCTGCCCACGCGAGCGTCCGGCGCGCGAGTTCCTCCTCGGCGGGGTAGAAGTAGAGATCGAAGTGGTCGGACTCGAGGACGTGCCACTCGAAGTCGGTGTACTGGACCTTGTTCTTCCCGAACGCCGTGAACTGCGCGCCGGCGGTGGACACCAGCGCGCAGGCCGCGACACCCGTCGCGAGCACGATCCAGCCGAGAGAACGGAAGGAGGCCATAAGCCGAGTTCTGTTAGGGTTTTTCATGACCCCGGCGATCATTTGTCTCGAAGCGCCGTTACCGACGCCCTCGTCGGACCCCGCGCGAGCGCACGAGATCCACTAGCGACCTACCCGAGGGTCCAGCGAGACGGGCCGCCTCTTCCCTCCTATTTGGTCTTGCTCCGGATGGGGTTTGCCGAGCCGCCGAGGTCGCCCCCGACGCTGGTGAGCTCTTACCTCACCGTTTCACCCTCACCGGCCGACGGACCCCTCACGGAGCTCACGCCCCGAGCGGGCCCGGAGGGCCTCCTCGCACGAAGCTGGAGACACTCGACGCAACCTAGAATTACGTCACGGCTTAGGCGGTCTACTCTCTGTTGCACTTTCCGTGGGATCGCTCCCCCTGGCCGTTAGCCAGCATCCTGCCCTGTGGAGCTCGGACTTTCCTCACCGGCGTTCGGGCGCGAACGCCCGCCACCGGCGCGATCACCCGGCCTCCTTCCGAAACCAGTCGCGAGCATAGCGACGATGGGGCCCCTTCGCAAAGCGAAGCCGGGAGTCCCCGCCGCTGCACGCATGGTTGTGGTAACCGACGGCCGAGCCTGGAGTTCCGCAGAGTCCCGTCCGGTCGGTCCGACCTCACCTCATTGTCGGGCGCTCGCGGGGCGATCTCGACCTCGCAGCGCCCCGGGGCGCGACGTGCGGTCCGGGGCGATGCCCCCGTTCCCCTGATGACGGCTCGACTCCCATCCGGTCCGCGGAGAGCGCCGTACACGACCCGAAAACGAAGGAGTTCGACGTGACGTCAGGGACATCGATTGCTCGTCTCGCGCCGGCCCTCGGCCTTTTCGCCGGCACCGCCGCCGCCGCCGCGCCGATCTCACCGATCGTCGAGTTCCTCGGCCAGCGGTTCTACCTCTCCGATGCCGGCATCCCCGCCTCGCAGGACATCGCGTTTCGCCGATCCGACCAGACGATCCTGACCGGCGCGGGCCACGTGATGGTCTGCGGTGGCGCCGCGTCCGCGGCCCAGGGGGACCAGGGCATCGCGGTGGATCCCGTCACCGACGAGTTCTGGTTCGTCACCAACACCGGGGACGTCCGGCGCATCACCGACGAAGGGGGCATGTCATTCGCGAGCGAGCGCGTGTTCCTGATCCCCGACGAGTTCACGGTTCCCGGCGTCGGCGTGCAGACCGTGCACTCCCCTCGCGGGCTGGCGCTGGACGACACACACGTGTACGTCGTGGACGCGGGACCCGACCTCGGCGAGCCGACCTCGAACGCGTGGTTCAAGTTCGAGCGGGACGGAACGCCGGTCAGCTCCAGCGCGCTCACCGACTTCACCGACCATCTCGACTTCGGCTTCGACTCGGTCGTCGACGGAATCGCCTGGCTGCCGCCGGACGCGCCGTACGCCGCCGGGCTCTTTCTCGTCGCCGTCGAGCACAGCGGGATCGTCGTGATCGACGCGGACGGGTTCTTCGTCACCCGCATCGACTGGGACGAGGTCGGACTGCCGGCCGGCGTGATCCCGTTCGCGTTCTCGGGCGTGGCGATGGATCCGGACACGGGCGATCTGTACCTGGTCGAGAACGCAGGCAGCCTGTGTCAGGTCTGGAACCGCCTGCCGTCCGAGCCTGTCCCGGTGCTGTACGCCGCCGGCGGCGGACGCCTCCAGGTGTTCGGCCCGGACGCTCGTTGCCGCCGGAGCCTCAGCTACCCGGTTCCCGAGGACCCGGTGTTCGGCCTCGCGTATCAGCCCGAGAGCGGCCTCCTCTTCGCGGCCGCGTACAACACCGGCGAGATGTTCGCGGTCGATCCGCGCGCCGGGATCTCCACGAGCGTCGGCACGAGCATGATCAACGTCTGGGGACTCGACTGGGATCCCTCGCGCGAGGTGTTCTTCGCCGCCCGCTCGGGTCAGCTGTACACGATCGATCCCGTCACCTACGTGGCCGACCCCCTCCCGTCACCGATCGGGTACTTCACGACCGACATCGCGTACAACCCCGACACCGATCGGCTGAACGCGATCGTGTTCATCCCGGCCCGCGACGACGCGCGCGGCGGCGACACCTGGCTGATCGAGATCGACCCGGTGACCGGCGCCGGAGCGCCGGTCGTGACCACCGTGTCCGGTGATGGGATCGCCTACGATCCGGACTCGGGCAGCCTGATCACGATCGTCAGGGGATCCTCACACCAGTTCCACGCCGTGGATCCGTCGTCGGGTGTCGCGATGCCGCTCCCGCAGTACGGGACGCCGACGTACTGGGAAGCGCTGGCCATCGTGCCCGGCGAGAGCACGCTCCTGGGGACGCCCTCCGTGACGCCGCCGACGTCGCGCGTGACCGCCGTGCGCGCGATCCCGAACCCGACCCGCGCCGCCACGTCGTTCCTGATGCCGCCGTCGCTTCGCGGGCCCGTGCGGATGACGATCGTGGACGCCGCCGGCCGGCGTGTCGACGCCGTCGGGGTCTCACGGGTCGATGGACGCGGCTCGGTGACGTGGGACGCGCGTGACGCGGGCGGCCGGCCGATCCCGTCGGGCATCTACTACGTCGACGTCGCGACGCCGGGGGGCCGGGCCCGGGGACGCGTCATGGTGCTGCGATAGCCCGGCGCCCGGCGAAGCCCACGACTCGGCGCGCGGTCGATCGTCGCATCAGGCCGCGCGCCCCCGGGACGATCGGTCGCGAGCCACCGCCGACAGCAGTCCCTCGACCCGTCGTCCGATCTCGTCGCGCATCTCGCGAGCCAGGATCCAGCGTTCGTCGGGCGTCCCGGTCAGCGACGCGAAGTCGCGAACCGCCCACGCGTGACGGACGGCCCACGACCGGTACAGAGCACCCACGTGGGCCCGGAACAGCGGGCAGATCACGTGGATGGACGCGCTGCACATCGTGACCACGTGATCGAAGCACTCACCGCGGCGGAAGCGCTCGAACACCTGAGGAGGAGGCTCGGTGTCGACCTCCTGGCCGATCTCTCGCATCAGGCGTGACGGCAGATCCCCGATGGGTCCCGGCTCGAACGATGCGCTCTGGGCGCGGATCGCCTCTCCGCCCAGTGCCTCGGCGAAGCTCTGCGCGATCATGGCCCGTGCGCCCCGACGCGAGCAGACGAAGAGGATTCGCGACGGTGTCATGACGGCGCCCTCCCGGCTCTGAGGACTCGGATTGGGCACACGTGTCTCAATAGCTCGGCCGGCGGAGGCAGCCGACCCAGACCGATCCCCGGGACCGGCCGAGGCCGACCGCCCGAGAGGCCGTACCGGCCGTCGCCACCCGTTCGTGCACCGAGGGCGCGGCGGTGACGCACCGGAGCGGGTGTCGATCGGGCTGGAGGGCTACCGATAGAGCCCCTTCACGAACGCCCAGCTCCCGTGGTGGATCGGCACCACGCTGTCCTCGTACAGCAGAAACGCCGACTCGTACGGGACGCCGAAGACCTCGTCGTTCGGAACGAAGTCGGGCCAGCCGAAGAACTCCGACTTGAAGAGACCCTGCATGCCGTTTCCGTCACCGGTCGACTCACCCCACTGCGGCGGGAAGCAGAAGATCGCCTGGAACCCGACGAAGTACCTCTGACCGTCCGCGATCGTGAAGGGGTCGAAGTTCGCGCAGTACCCGTTGGGATCACCGAGCGTCTCGTTGTAGTCGGTCGTCGTCACCTCGTACACGAGCTCGCCGGGCACGCCACCGGTCACGCTCTCCGGGTAGATCTTGATCCGGAACGCGTCGGGTGGCAGTGGGCTCCCGCCCCAGTACACACCCCACCAGCCCGTGCCGACGAGGTCGGACCCGGCGCCGAGGAAGTCGTCGACGACCTCCGAGACGAACGGGTAGCAGACGTCGTCCTGGGACGACAGCCCGCTGAGACCGTTCGGAGGCTGCTCGTAGTAGATCTCTCCGAAGCAATCGAACGCGTCGAGTCCGTCCGACGTGACCGTGTATGGCCCCGATGCCACGCCCGGCGTCTCCGCCGCCGCAGGAAGCACGATCACGATGCACGCCACGATGCCGATCAGCTGCCTCACCGGTGCACCTCCTTCGAGTTGTCGGACCTCGGGCGGAGGCGCACGCGGCCGCCGCCGCGACGCTTCCGGTCGGGGTCGATGTCGAACCGAAAGGCGGGCCCTCTGCCGGAGTGCCCGTCGAATGGGAGATTCAAGCATCTCGGCGGGTCTCCGGCGATGATGCATCGGCATCATGAGGGACCGTGCCCACCGGTCGTGGGATCAAGCGCCCGCCGGGGTCCATCGGGGCGGTCACCGCTTCCGGGGCTGCGACGGTCGTGCGTCCGGGGTAGACTCGCGCGGTCGTGCCACTGCTTCCCGCCGCTCGGCGCGATGCCGACGGCGCCGCTCGAGAGGACGATTTCGGGTGATTGCGTCACGTCTTGGGCCGCGCCTCGGCCCGCTGGTCGCCGGTGTGGCCGTCCTCACCTGCTCCTGCTCCCACGCCCCGCCGGCGACATCGGACGTCGAGCCCGGCGCCATCGAGGGCGAAGCCGCCGCACGCCTCACGGACGCGCACTCCACCGGCGAGCACGGCCCCGCCCCTCGCGATACGACCGCGTCCGGCACGTTCGTGTTCGCGGCGTTCGAGGACATGGCGTGGTCACTCCGCGTGGCCGATCGCCACGGCGAGGAGGTCACGCGGATTCCCTTCGGCGGCGACGAGATCCTCCTGGTCGGCGTGAGCGACGACGGTCACATCCTCTACTCCGACACCGCGCGATCGAACCTCGTGGCGATCGACGACTCCGGTCGCGTTCACTCGGAGTGGACCGCCGACGAGCTCGCCCGTCGGCTCGGATACCGCTGGGGCTACTCCGGCGACCCGGGGGCCGATCGCGCGGATCGGCTGACGCCGATGCGCGCATTCCTGCACCGGGACGGCCGGCTCGAGCTGCTCGTGAAGTGCCGGATCCCCGAGCGCGCCACGACCCGTGACGGGGCGGAGTCGGAGACGTACCGCTACGACACGATCCTCGTCCACTGGGACGCCGGCGGGCGCGAGCGGTGGCGATCGCCCGGCGGACGGATCGTGGACTTCGCGCCGTCGCCCGGCGGCGGCACGATCCTCGCCTTCGACGTCGGTGTCCTCGAGCTCGACGACGACTCCCGACTCGTGCGCCAGGTGTCTCATCCCGCCGGCATCCGGACCATCTCGGTGTCGGTCGACGACGACGGTCGGCTCCTGGCCTGCCTCGCGATCCCCGACGGGGCTCCCGGCTTCGACGAGGCCCACGTGAGCCCGGGCAAGCCCGGCCGGATCGCCCGCGTGGGCGAGCTCGACTGGAACGGGCGATGGACGTGGTCCTTCCCGCATCCGTGCCCCGAGAGCATCCAGTCGATCCCGGGGGATCGGCTCCTGGTGGGCGGGGGCTGAAGCGAGACCGCGGCCGAGTTCGGTCGCGACGGGACGCGGGTCCGGGACTTCGACGACGCCACCGGCGGCATCGTGTTCCGGGCGCCAGTCCCGCCGGTGCGGTGAGGCCGTTGCGGTCGGTCCGTTCGGGACGGGCGCCGACCGGTCCGACGGCCAGCCGCGTCTCCGGAACGAAGCCCGAGGGGTGACGCTCGAGCCTCCTCCAGGTCGTGTCCCACGAAACCTGACGGTGCGACCTCCCCCTGATAAGATCCCCGGCATGGACGATCAACGCCCACGGTCCGACGATCCCGCGCTCGACGCCACGCAGCTCCTCGTGCGCATCGGAGACGGAGACACGGCTGCGATCGACGATCTCCTGCCTCTCGTCTACGATCAGCTCCGCGCGATCGCGGCCCGCTCGTTTCGCGGTCAGCCGGCCGAGCACACGCTCCAGCCAACCGCGCTCGTCCACGAGGCGTTCCTGAAGATGATCCGGAACCCCGACGCGCAGTGGAAGAACAGCGGTCACTTCTTCGCGGTGGCGGCCACCGCCATGCGGCAGATCCTGACCGACCATGCGCGCGGCAAAGCCCGCGCCAAGCGCGGCGGTGACGCGGAGCACGTCTCGCTGGGTCAGGTCGAGTCGCCGTCGGGCAACGAGCGCCTCGACATCCTGGACCTCGAGCGGGCACTGACCCGACTGGCCTCGTTCGACCCCCGACAGGCCCGGATCATCGAGCTCTGGTTCTTCGCCGGGCAGACCGTCGAGGAGATCGCCGGCATCCTCCAGGTGTCGAGCCGCACGATCCGCCGCGACTGGATGCACGCCCGTGCGTGGCTGAACCGCGAGCTCGCTGGAACCGGACCTGCATGAGCGCCGACGAACGCTTCGCCGAGGTCAAGGCGATCTTCGATGCCGCGCTCGATCTTCCGGCCTCCGAGCGCACGGCGTTCCTGCGTGAGCGGTGCGGAGCCGACGACGCGCTCCGCCGCGACGTCGAGTCGCTGCTCGCGTTCGAGGAATCGGGCGACGGGTTCCTCAAGGACGCGCACCGCGGCGCGGGCCCCGCGATGCTGGCCGATGAGATGGCCATCGCATCCGATGCCAGCATCCCCGATCGGATCGCCCAGTACCGGATCCTGCGCAAGATCGGCGAGGGCGGGATGGGCGTGGTCTACGAGGCCGAGCAGGAGAGCCCGCGACGGCGCGTCGCGCTCAAGGTGATCCGCTCGGCGTTCCTCACCGACGAGGTCGTCAAGCGCTTTCGCCACGAGGTGCAGCTGCTCGGACAGCTCGACCACGCCGGCGTGGCCCACATCTACGAGGCGGGCACGGCCACCATTCGGGACAGCTCGTGGCCGTTCTTCGCGATGGAGCTCGTGGACGGTCGCCCCCTCGACCACCACGCGACCTCGGTCGGTCTCTCGGTCGAGGAGCGGCTGGAGCTCCTGGCCCGCGTGGCCGATGCCGTCCACCACGCTCACGCGAAGGGCATCGTGCACCGCGATCTGAAGCCCGCCAACGTGCTCGTGAAGTCGGTGCGAAGCGACGAGACCACCTCGCCCACCGGAGAGCCGGATCGGATCGGTCAGCCCAAGGTCCTCGACTTCGGCGTGGCCAGGGCCACCGACGCCGACATCCAGATCACCACCGTGCAGACACACGCCGGGCAGATCGTGGGGACCCTCGCCTACATGAGCCCCGAGCAGGTCGAGGGCCGGCGGGACATCGACCGGCGATGCGACGTGTACTCCCTCGGCGTGATCCTGTACGAGCTGCTGGCGGGTCGACGGCCGTTCGACCTGACGGGGCGGCCGGTGGCCGAGGCGGCCCGGATGATCGTCGACGACGATCCGACCTCGCTCGGCGACGACGTGCCATCGCTTCGCGGAGACGTGGCCACCATCGTGGCCAAGGCGATGGAGAAGGACCGCGCGCGCCGCTACGACTCGACGGCCGAACTCGCCGAGGACATCCGCCGCTTCCTGCGCTCCGAGCCGATCAGCGCCCGCCCCGCGAGCCGCTCGTATCGCGTACGGCGCTTCGTCCGGCGGAACCGTCCGCTGGTGGCCGGACTCGCTGCCGCGTTCGTGGCGCTCGCCGCGGGGCTCGTGGCCACGACGGTACTCCTGTTGAAGACGCGCGAGGAGCGGGACGCGAAGGTCGCGGCGCTCGAACGCTCGGACGCGGTGACCGAGTTCCTGTCGGACATGCTGCTCGCGGCGGACCCCGGCCTCGAGGGCCGTGACGTGACCGTCCTCGAAGTGCTCGACCAGGCGAGCGCGGACGTCGGCGTGCAGTTCGCGGACCGGCCCGTTCTGGAGTCGGATCTCCGCGGCGTGATCGGCAACACCTACAACTCCCTCGGCGAGTACGCCCGGGCCGACTCGCACCTGACGGTCGCGCTCGCGCTCGCCACCGAGCACATGAGCCCCGACGACCCGCGCATCTACGAGATCAGCTCGATCCTGGGGGCGGTACGGTACTTCCAAGGGGATTACGAGTCGGCCCTCGAGTACTTCAACCACCATCTGGACGGATACGAGCGGGGCGCCCTGGAGAGGGACGGGTCCTACTCGGTCACCGTGCAGAACGTCGCGTTCCTGACCATGAGCCTCGGGCACCTGGACGACGCGCGCGAGCTGTTTCAGACGGCTCTCGACTACTCCACCGAGCACGACGGTCCGGACGCCGAGGCGACCATCACCATCGGCGCGAATCTCGCGATGCTCGAGCATCGCGCGCGGCGCTACGACGAGGCCGAGCGAATCTATCTCGACGCCATCGAGCGCTCGCGCCGGGTGCGCGGAAACGACCACCCCGAGACGCTTCTGCTGGTGGCCAACCTCGCGTCGCTGTACGGGCGCGTCGGACGGGAGGCCGAGGCGCTCCCGCTGCTCCAGGAGACGTTGACCCAGCAGGAGTCGGTGTTCGGCCCCTCGCATTCGAAGACCCTGATCACGCTCGGCAACCTGGCCCAGTCGCTGGCCCGGGTCGGACGGACCGACGAGGCGCGCACGCTCGTCGACGACGGGCTCGCGCGCTCGATCGAGGCCTATGGCGAGGGTGAACGCAGCACGCTCTTGATGACGGCCGCCAAGGCCGGCGTGCTGGATGCGTCGGGCGACCACGAGGGGGCGATCGCGCTCCTCGTCCCGAACCTCGCCGCGGTGCGAGCAACGATGGGCGACGGGTCGGACGCCGCCCGCCGCGACTGGTTCTCGATCCTGGCCGCCTATCGCGCGCTGGGCCGCGCCGACGACATCATCCGGGTGAGCCGGGAGTACGCCGACGCGATGGCGGCCGAGTTCGGCGAGGCGCACCCTCGAACGGTGGAGGCCCGGGTCACGCTCGCCCGCGCCTACCGCGACGACGATCGGCCCGAGCTCGCCGAGCGTGAGCTCGCCACGGCCCGGGCACAGGTCGGTGAGGCCACCGTCGACTCGGTGAACCGAGCGCTCGACGAGCGCCGCCACCGCTGACGTCCAACGCCACTCGCCGGTCGCCCCACACAACCGAATTCTCCAAAACACCTTACGCGATTCGAAGCCCACCGCGGTCGAGCCTGATCGATCGTCGATCGACTTTTTTGGCCACTCGCTCCGGGAAACGTCGTGAACCGGGAGACGACCCGGGCCAGCCCGCCCGGATTCTCCCACGGCAGCGACACCGGCCCCGCCCGACGCGACCTCGAGGCCGCGAACCCCGGACGGGACCGGACCAGGAGGGAACACGATGTTGGTACCGCACCGGATCCGGACCGGGCCCGCGCTCATCGCCGGCCTCGCCGGGCTCCTGATCGCGGCCGCCGCAGAGGCGGCCCCACGCTCGATGGCCGAGGTCCCCGAGGAGCTCCGGCCCTACTTCGAGGAGGTGGAGACGCCCGAAGGCACGTCCGCCGAGTTCCGCAGCGCGGCGGCGTTCGCGGTCAGCGCGACGTCGGGGGTCTACGAGGATCGCGTCGAGGTCACGTGGACCGCCGCGCCCGATCTCGACGTGTACTTCGTGGTCTCGCGCGACGGTGAGGATCTCACCTGGCTGTCCTCTCAGGATTCCGTGTACGCCGATACCGACACCGAGCCACTGCGCTCACACGACTACGCCGTGGTCATGGTCCACCTCGACTTCGGTCCCATCGAGGTGGGTCGCGACACCGGGTACATCGGCTTCTTCGCCCCCGCCAATCTCGTGGCCACCGACTATACCGACCTGACCGGAGTGTCCCTCACCTGGGAGGACCGCTCCTCCATCGAGCACGGCTATCTCGTACGCCGGGACGGCGTGATCATCGATTCGCTCGCCGCCGACACCGGCATGTATCACGATGCGACCGCCGACCCCCTGGCCACCGCGGAGTGGTGCGTGACCGCGTATCGCACCGACGGCACCGAGACCGCCCAGCTCGGCTCGGTGAGCACGGGCTCGTCGCCATACCGCGTGGCGGTCGAGGACTGGCCGGCATCGTTCGGTGAGGGGAGCCCCGGCGTCTACGCGTTCACGGTGGATAGCGCCGGGTTCAACGTGTTCGACGTCGTCGATCCCACGAACCCCGTCCACATGGGCTCGGCCGCCGTCCCCGGCGTGGACGTGGCCCAGGGCGCCGACGACTTCGGCTACGTCGTCGACGGCGCCGGCATGCTGACCGTACTCCACGTCTACGACCCGATGGCACCGGCCGTGTTCGCCACCGAGATGACGCCGGGCGATGCCCTGGGCGTCGTGGCCATCGCACCCCCGGGGGAGGTCGGAACGGAGTACGTCGCGGTTGCCGACGGCAGCGCCGGCGTGAGCTTCTTCTATGTGGGCAAGGGATCCTCGTTCCTGACCCAGACCGTGCCGACGTTCGGCAGCGCAAACGCGGTCTACCAGCACCACGGTCTTCTGTACGTGGCCGACGGCATGGGCGGCGTCACCATCATCGACGTCAGCGATCTCAACTTCGCGGGACCGTCGATCGTGGGCAACCTCGGACTCTTCGACATCGTCGACGTCGCCGTCTACGGCGAGCGCGGCGTGGCCATCGACGGCGGCGGCGCGGTGACCGTCATCGACGTCTCCGATCCGACCAGCCCATCTGTCGTCATTACCACCGTCGGGCCGGCGGACGACGTCGAGATGTACGGTACGCGCGCCTTCGTCAAGGGGGCGGGCACGGGGCTGCGGATCATCGAGACCGCGGGCGGCGTCGAGGTCAGCACGCTGCCCACGGCGTACGAGGTGCAGGGCTTCTCGCGTCTGGGCGACCTCCTGTACGTCGCAACCGGAGACGGCCTGTCCGGTGAGCTCCTGGTGTTCGACCTGCCGTTCGCGGTGACCTCGGGGTCGACGTGCGACCTCGGCGTCGCGGGCACGATCGAGCCTCCCTCTGACATCTCGGCCACCTACGGCCGCCATCTCGACCGCACCGTCATCAGCTGGACCGACAACTCCGAGATCGAGCTGGGCTTCAGGGTCCAGAGCGCCGACCTGGTCGTCGACGTGGACCTGCCGCCCGACACCGAGAGCTACGAGGACTTCGCCCCCAGCGGTGGTGCGGAGCGTGAGTACGCCGTGTACGCGCTCGATCCCGACGGGAACCCGGTCCTGGGCGGCACGGCCACCGGAATCTTCGGAGGCGGCTTCCTGCCCGCCCCCACCGGCGTCCTGGCCTCCGACCTCGAGGACTCCGACGAGTACGTCCGCGTGACCTGGAACGACACCGACGACGAGGATTCCTACGTCATCTACCGCAAGCTCATCGACTTCCCCGGCGATCCGGACAGCGTGGGCGTGGTGAGCGCCGGCGTCACGACGTTCGACGACACCACGGTTCCGGCGGAGATGCAGTACGACTACACCGTCG
Organism: Candidatus Eiseniibacteriota bacterium; assembly: GCA_965224245.1. Lineage (GTDB taxonomy): Bacteria > Eisenbacteria > RBG-16-71-46 > CAZAMP01 > CAZAMP01 > CBDCYW01. The sequence goes on from OZ245046.1 coordinate 2,230,737, forward strand.
TGGCCCGTACCGACGACGGCGGTTACTCCGTGCACAGCGACGCCGATGCCGGCGAGCGCGAGGACATTCTGCCTCCGGCCAACGTCAGCGCCACCGACGGCGACCACGAGACCCACACCACGATCACCTGGGAGAACCGCTCGGCGAAGACGGTGCTCTTTCGGATCCTCCGAGATGGCGCGCCCATCCAGACCGTGACCGGCACCGCGACCTCGACCGAGGATCCCCTCGGCGTCCCGGGCCAGGAGTACATCTACCGCGTCGAAGCGGTCTCCGCGACCGGCATCGCGTCGGGTCACGAGGACCTCGGCTCGCGCGTGCTGATCGCGCCCACGAACGTCTCGGCCGAGGACGGCGTGGCCGAGAACCGGATCCGGATCGACTGGCAGGACCACTCGAGTGCGGAGTCGGGATACCGGATCTACCGGGACGCCGTGCCGATCGCCACCGTGGGCGAGAATCGCACGACGTACACCGACCTGACGGCCGTCCCCGGCACGTCGCACACGTACGACGTGGCGGCCTACGACGCGCTCGGAGAGTCGGAGTACGGCACCGACACCGGATTCCGGAACCTCGTCCCACCGGCCAACCTCTCGGCCTCGGACGGCACGTCGGAGACCGAGGTCATTCTGACCTGGGACGACGTGTCGGGGGCCGAGACCGGCTACCAGATCCGGCGCGACGGCGTGCTGATCGGGAGCACCAGCGCCTCCACCTTCATCGACCTCGGAGGGAGCCTCGGGACGACGTACTCGTATGCGGTGGTCGCGTTCGACGCGTACGGAAGCTCCGACGAAGCGACGGACGACGGCTACACGGCCATCCTCGCGCCCGGATCGCTGTCGGCGAGTACGACCTACTCCGACCGCATCGTCCTCAGCTGGACCGACGAGTCCGATCTCGCCGACGAGTACCGGATCTACCGGGACGGCTTGCTGCTCGCCACCCTCGGCGGCAACTCCATCTACTACGAGGACACTGGCCCGCCGTCGTCGGACGTCACGTACACCTACTGCGTGACCTCCCACGACAACCCGACCGGCGCCGAGGCCACGGCGTGTGCGGACGGCATCATGCCGTCGACCGCGCTCACCTTCGGCACGATGGCCGTCGCCGCATCGAGCGGCGACTACGACAACCGCGTCCGGGTCGAGTGGACGAGCGGCGACCCCGGTGGCCTCGACGAGTTCGAGATCTACCGGGACGGCCAGAAGATCGAGACCGTCGGCGCCACGGCGTCGTCCTACAACGACTTCGACGCAGTGCCGGGCGCCGCGCACCGCTATGGCGTGGCCGGCGTGAACTCGTCGGGCACGTTCCTCGAGTCGGGTGAGGATCCGGGCTGGATCCCCGCCGACGGCGCGATCAACGGACGCATCACCACGCGGGCCGGCTCGCCGGTCGACGGCGTGGACGTGTGCCTGACCCCGTCGCTCGGACAGGCCATCTCGCTCGACGGTCGCGAGGGCCACGCAGAGATGCCGTCGCGGTCCGACCTGATCGAGGCCTTCACGGTCGAGTACTGGATGAAGAGCAGCGAGACGAGCCTCGGCGGCTCGGTCTTCTCGTACGCGACCTCGGCCTACGCCGACCAGGTGGTCATCCGCCGGCAGACGAGCGGTAACCCGTTCGCCGTCACCATCCGCGGCATCACCGCGAGCTACGACGTGGATCCGTATGACGGGGACTGGCACCACGTCGCGGTGGCCTGGGACGGCACGGCCAATGGCGCGGGCCCGAACCTCTGGGTCTACATCGACGGCGTGCTGGAGGGCCAGGGCTCGTTCCACGACGGTGCGGTCCTGAACTCCCCCGGCACCACGATGTTGGGACAGAACCACAACTTCGACGGCTCGCTGGTGGCGGGAACCGCCTATCGCGGCCTCCTCGACGAGGTCCGGGTGTGGAACGTCGCGCGGCCCCAGGACGACGTCGTCGCCGACATGGACCGGTCGCTCACGGGTACCGAGGACGGTCTCGTCTACTTCTGGCCGATGAGCGAGGGTGGCGGCACGGCCATCGCCGACCTGACCGGCAACGGCGTCGACGGTGCGCTCGAAGGCGACGTCGACTGGACGACGGCGGCCGCCCCGCTGACCGTCTGCGCCGCTTCGGATCTCGACGGCAACTACGCCCTGACCGGGATCCGCTACGGCGCGGCCACCGACTTCCGGGTCACGCCGTCGGGTGACGGTCGTGCGTTCGACCCGGCGTTCACGAACATCACGCTCGACACGCAGAGCCCGGTCGCGAACGAGATCAACTTCAACGACGTCTCGGCGTTCACGCTGAGCGGACTCATCTCCTACGACCTGGCCTCCTCGTGCGGGCAGCCGGACGTGCCGCTGTACGTGGACGACGTGCTCGTGGGGACCTCGCGCGCCGACGGGACGTTCGCGGTGACGGTGCAGCCAGGCGACCACGTCCTGGAGCCACGACTGGACGGACACACGTTCGACCCCGCCACCTACGAGGTGAGCGTCAGCGCAGGCCTGGCCGGTCTCGACTTCTCGAACACGACCACGCGTACGCTCACCGGGCGAATTGGTGGCGGCTGCGACGCCTCCATCGGCGAGTGGCGCTTCGATCTCGCGACCGAGAACGGGTGCTTCGCCACCACGATCCAGGCCGACGGCGCGTTCGAGCTCCAGCTTCCGCCGTTGCCGCTGGTGGCCACGGTGGATCAACTGACCGGCGTGGTACCGCCGCCCCTCGACGAGGCGGACGTCCTCCAGTTCTTCCAGAACGTGGGCTCGTACGACGTCGACCTGACGTCGGGTGACCAGGATCTCGAGCTCGTCTACAAGGCGCCGCTCACGATGCAGGTGACGGGCTTCCCCGCGGCGTGCGGCGAGTTCTACGACCCCGAGAGCGGCGTGACCGCGACCGCGGCACCCGTCATCGCACAGCTCACCTCGGTGCCGCTGACCATCAACGTGTTCGAGGACTACGGCACCGTGCAGTGCCCGGTGGACTCGGGAACGGTGACCATCTACGACGAGATCAAGGACGTGGCGGACACGCCGGTCGTGCTCGCCATCGTCGACGGCGTGGCCAGCTACACCACGATCGGCAACAAGCCCAACGTGAGCCCCGGCCGGCGGGACGCACAGGGCAACGACCGCTCGTTCCAGAAGGCGATCACGTTCGCCGCCGAGGTCACGGGACAGCCCGCGCTCGTGCAGACGAAGTGGGCGCTCGTCACCGGTGACCGGCCGCGGACGGGGACGTTCGTGACCGCCACCAGCGAGGAGATCCCGCTCTTGATCCTGCGTGACCCGCCCGGGGACGGCTCGGTGTCGACGCTCGAGCAGGAGACCACCTACAGCTACAACCTGGGCGGCATGATCCTCCGCTCGATCACGGGCTCGATCGAGACCGCGATCAAGGCCGGGTTCGAGTTCGAGGCGGGGACGCTGTTCTTCTCCACCGAGAACGAGGTCGAGGTCGAGACCAGCCGCGGCTTCGAGATCGGCGCCTCGGCCAGCGCCTCGGGCGACCTGGAGTTCACGGTGACCACCACCGAGGAGTTCTCGACCTCCGACGAGCAGGTGTTCGTGGGACCCGACGCCGATCTGATCCTCGGCGTGGCCATGAACCTCCTGTTCGCCAAGACCGACGTGCTCGAAGTGGATCCGGCCACCTGCCAGATCCAGCGCTCGCAGACGGTGCGCTTCGGTGCGGACGCCGACAAGCCGTTCGAGACCGTGTACCTGTACACGACGTCCCACATCGCGAACGTGGTCATGCCGCAGCTCGAGGATCTGGCCGAGCTGGAGCCGGATCGCGCGTTCGAGTTCCTGAGCTACCGGGACAACTGGCAGGATCACCTGGATCTGAACGACGCGCTCCGTACCGAGGCGCTGGAGAACCCGACCGCGAACCGCACGTTCAGCGCGGGCGCCGAGTACGCGTACAGCCACACCACCACCAACACCCAGTCGTACGCGTGGGAGGTGAACGTCTACACCGAGGACACGTTCTCGACCCAGATCGGGTTCGAGATCGCGGGCAGCGGCGCCACGACGACGCTGACGGCGGCGTTCCGATCGGAGCTCTCGCTGGGTGGCGGCGGCTCGACCGAGGAGTCGATCACGGTGGGCTACTCGCTCGCCGACGACGACCCGGGCGACTCGTTCACGTTCGACGTGGCCAACGATCCCCTGTACGGAACGCCGGTGTTCGGCGTCCGGAGCGGGCGGAGCTCGTGTCCCCTCGAGGCCGGCACGCAGGAGCGTGACGCGGTGTCGATGAACATCGAGCCTCCGTTCGTGGAGGCGCCCGACGGCGGCGTGGCCGAGTACGTGCTCTCGATCACGAACGACAGCCCGTCCGACGACGCGCGCGAGTACCAGCTCCGCGCCATCCAGACCTCCAACCCGGGCGGCGCGGTGATCCGCGTCAACGGCTCGCCGCTCGACAACTCGGTGTCGTTCTTCATCGATCCGGGCCAGACCCACAACGCGACCCTCACCGTGGAGCGCGGCCCGTCGCAGTACTTCTACGAGGACCTCCAGGTGCAGGTCGTGGCTCCGTGCGAGTACGAGCTCTGGGAGGCCGGCGGCACGCTGGCCGTGGCGGACACGGTCAAGTTCAGCGTGGCCTTCGACTCCCCATGCTCGAACATCTCGCTGATCTCGCCGTCGTCGGGCTGGTCGTTCGACCTGGCCGAGTCCGCGGCCACGAGCGACACGCTGAGCCTCCTCCTCGACAACTTCGAGCTCGCGATCTCCGAGACCGACTCGATCCAGTCGGTGGGCGCGGAGTACCGGCGGGTCGACACCGACACCTGGTTCATCATCGACGAGGTGGCCGCGGCCGACGTTCCGGTGTACCCGGGCGGTCACGCGCTCGAGGGCGAGCCCAAGAGCGTGTCGATCCCCTGGGACGTCTCGGGCGTCGTGGACGGCCAGTACGAGGTGCGCGCGTTCACGCGCTGTGAGGGCGGACGCGTGTCGAGCTTCGCGGCCACCGGCCGCATCGACCGGGCGGCGCCGCAGCTCTTCGGCGATCCGTACCCGGCCGACCTCGTGTTCTCGCTGGGTGATCGGATGGGCTTTCGGTTCGACGAGGCCATCGACTGCGAGACCGTGAACGCGACCTCGATGACGCTGGAGGTGGTCGAGGCCGGCGGCGACACGCCGGTCGCCGTCCAGACCACGTGTAGCGGCAAGACGATCCTGATCACGCCGACGAACCCGACCATCGGCGAGCTCGAGGGCAAGACGCTGCGGGCCACCGCCCGCGCCACGCTGGCCGACCTCGCGGGCAACCCGCTGGGGACCGACCAGACGTGGACGTTCACGGTCGCGCAGAGCGCGTTCGCGTGGCGCGACGCCTCGGTGTTCGAGGCCGTCCCCTACCGCGCCGGCGGCACCGTCGACGCGTCGCTCGTGAACGGCCTCGAGGACGACCGACCGTACGAGCTCCGGAACGTGGCCGAGTGGCTGACCCCGGATGCGCCGGCGGGAACCGTGGTCGCGGGTCAGGAGTCGCTGGTCAGCTTCTCGATCGCCGACTCGCTCCAGGTGAGCACGACCTACACGGACACGCTGGAGGCGGTCTCGCCGAGCATCGCCGATCCCCAGATCGTGACCCAGCTCATCGTCCGCGTGGACGTGGGCTGCGTGACGCCCCAGTGGGAGATGACGGCCAGCGGCTTCGAGTACTCGATGACCGCCGTCGTGGAGCTCGTGATCGACTCGCAGATCTCCGACGACGGGAACGATCTCGTGGCCGCGTTCGTGGGCGGCGAGCTCCGGGGACTCGGAAGCCCCGTGTACGTGCCCGGCCTGGATCGACACCTCGTGTTCATGAACGTCTTCTCGAACCGCGCCGCGGGCGAGAACGTGAGGTTCCGGATCTACGACGACTCGGACTGCCGGCTCTACCCGTCGGCGGACAACTTCCTCCGCTTCGAGTCCGATCGCCGTCACGGCACGCCGGAGACGCCGATCGTGCTCGCGGCGGTCGAGTCGCTTCCGTCCGACATCCAGGCCATCCCCGTGGGACCGGGCTGGACCTGGTTCTCGCTGAACCTGTTCGACGACCTCGACATGACGGTGGTGTCGATCCTGGGCGACCTCAACGCCACCGACGGCGACGTCATCAAGTCGCAGGCCGGCTTCGCGCAGTACGACGACGGTCTCGGCTGGACGGGCTCGCTCACCGAGCTCGACGTGATGCGGAGCTTCGCGATCGACGTGGCCGAGTCGGGCACGATCCTCCACGTGGGCGATCCGGCCCAGGCCGACATCCCGATCGCGATCGTGGACGGCTGGAACTGGGTGGGCTACCCCGCCGCGACCGGCCAGGACGTGGACACCGCGCTCTCGAACCTCGTGGCCACCGACGGCGACGTGATCAAGAGCCAGTACGGGTTCGCGGAGTACGTGGCCAGCCTCGGCAGCTGGGTGGGCACGCTGACCACGATGGAACCCGGCCTCGGCTACAAGCTCCACGTGGACGACGCGCTCCTGTCCGGCGGGTGGCTCATCTACCCGATCCCGACCGCGCCGGTGGCGCGTCCGTTCGCGGCGGTGCCGACGGTGTCGATCTCCTCGAACGGCGCGACGGCGTCCAAGGAATCGAAGGGATCGACGGCATCCGCAGCGTCCGCGGCGTCCACCGCTTCGACCGGGATCACCGTTCGTCCGGCCGGCGGCGACGTCGCGAAGGCCGGGGCGCATCTCGACACCGGAAGCCGTCCCGACTGGCGACTCACCGAGGGACGCCAGTTCAACATGACGATCGTGGCCCGGGTCTCGATCGACGACGCCGTGGTCGACACCGAGGGCGGCGTCGTCGGCGCGTTCGTCGGCGACGAGCTCCGCGGCGTGGGCGAGGTCCAGTACGTGTACGGGCTCGGCGAGCACGTCGCGTTCGTGATGGTGCACAGCAACAGCGTGGCCGGTGAGGAGGTCACCTTCCGCTACTACGACGCCGGGACCGACGCGGTGCTCGACGTGCTCGAGACGCTCAGCTTCGAGGCCGACCTCTCGCTCGGCAGCCTCCACGAGCCGATGGCGCTCCGGGCCGTCGGCGAGGAGGATGCGGCCCCGGTGGGGCCGGCGGCGTTCGTGCTGTCGCCCCTGGCACCGAACCCCGCGCGCGGGGGCCTCGTGCAGATCCGCTGGGCGATGCCCTCGGAGTCGCGCGTCGTCGTCCGCATGTACGACGTGAACGGACGCGACGTGGGCACCGTGGTCGACGAGGTGCTGCCCGCCGGGTGGTACTCGCGCGAGGTCGACACGTCGCGGATGGCCAGCGGCGTCTACTTCACGCGGATGCAATCGACCGGCTTCTCGCAGATGCGAAAGCTCCTGTTGATCAAGTAAGCCCCAACCGGCGAGCCGGGCGCCCCGCGCGTCCGGCTCACCGCGCTCGAACACGGAGAGACGTCATGCTGAAGACACGACGACACCGAGCGGGACGCCGGCGGGGGCTCCCCTTCGCGATCGCCGCCACGGCGATGTGGCTGGCCTCGGGATCGACCGTGGCCGCGGGATCGGCCCTGGCCGCGGACGGGCCCGCGGTGACGCCGACGGAGAAGGGCATCGGCACCGCCGATCAGTCCCAGCGCGGCGAGACCTGCACGACGACGATGCAGAACCACGACGACACGTTCGAGAACGCCTACGCGTGGGTCTACGGCGGTGTGGCCGCCCCCACCTGGGGCGCCTTCGCCGAGCCCTTCGAGGGCTCGTTCGAGATCTGCGAGGTGCAGCTCTTCCTGACCCAGATCGGCAATCAGGCCGGACAGACGATGGACGTGTTCGTGTGGCGCGACGATCGCACCGGCAACCCGGGCGCGGTGGTCGCGCAGGTCCTCGACGTGGATCCGGGTCCGATCACGACGTGGCCCGAGGTCACGCGCGTGGACGTGCCGGTGTCGGCCATCGTCGACGACAACTGGTGGGTCGGCTGGTGGGGCAACTGGCCCGGCGCCCAGGCGGGCTGGCTCGCCGCGGCGGACGAGGACGGCGTGGACGTCGGTCCGCGGACACGCATCAACTCGGGGCTCGGCTATCCGGCGGGATGGGATCATCCCAACGTGGTCCTGTCCTGGGCGAATGCGAAGAGCCTCGGGATCCAGGTGGCCGGAGCGGAGATTCTCGGGGCGGGCGATGCGTCGGTGACGCCGCCCGTGGTGCTCGGGGCGCCGAGGCCGAATCCGTTCGGGGCGTCGACGTCGATCGGGTTCTCACTGGAGGCCGAATCGACGGTGCGGCTGGCGGTCTACGACGGGGCCGGTCGGCTCGTGCGGACGCTCGCGGATGGGTCATTCCCGAGCGGCGGGCACCGCGCGTCCTGGGACGGGGTGACCGAGGCGGGTCGCCATGCGGCGCCGGGGGTGTACTTCGTCCGGCTGGAGGCCGGAACGACGCGGTCGGTGCAGAGGCTGGTGCTGGCCTGGTGACGATCCGGCAGATCGTGGCCCGGTTCCTCCCGTTCGGGGAGTGACCGGGCCTTCGTCGGTGAGGCGTGCCGACCGGCGAGTGCAGGTGGTGGGCGATACTGGACTCGAACCAGTGACCCCTGGCTTGTGATGCCAGTGCTCTAACCAACTGAGCTAATCGCCCACGAGGCGGAAGGTTGTACCATGCGGCGGGCCGCCCGTGCAACTGTCCCCCGCCGGGCCGTCAATCGGCCGTCTCGCAATGGATTGAGACGCGCCGGACGGGCTATCATCGCCCGCGATCATCACCTCCACCACCCCAGCCGGAGCGCCCATGCCCCGACAGGCCGTCCTCGTGGATCTCGACGACACGCTCTTCGACCACACCGAGACGACCCGGGCCGCGCTGGAAGCGCTGGGCCGGACCGAGGCCTCGCTCCGGCACGTCCCCGGCGACGAGCTTCACGCCGAGCACGCGCGGATCCTCGAGGAGATCCATCACACCCGGGTACTGTCGGGGCACGCGACGATCGACGAGGCGCGGATCGAGCGGTTCGCGCGCCTCCTCGAGTTCGCGGGATCGCCGCGTGCCGATCGCGACGAGGCGGCTCGACTCGCGGCGTCGTACCGGCAGGCCTATCTCGACAACGAGCGGGTCGTGCCCGGCGCGATCGAGCTGCTCTCGGCGCTCCGGGGCCGCGCGACGGTGGCCGTGGTCACGAACAACCTGCACGACGAGCAGGTGCAGAAGCTGCGCCGCCTGGAGCTCACACCGCTCGTGGGCGCATTGATCACGTCCGAGGCGGTCGGGGTGGCCAAACCCGAGCCCGAGATATTCCGGCGGGCGCTGGACGCGGTGGACACGACCGCGGACGCGGCGGTGATGCTGGGGGACTCGTGGGCGTCGGACGTCGTCGGCGCGTCGCGGGCCGGGATCGCGGCGGTGTGGCTGAACCGGTATCGCGTCCCGTGTCCGGATCCGGCGATGGCGATCGAGGTGACGTCGTTGACTCCGACCGAGCGGGTGCTGGAGGCGCTCGAGGAGGCTCGGGTGGCGACGCGCGCAGGTGCGTCGGGGCGGGGATCTCGTTGAGTCGACCGCCGCGGGGCTCGGTGCGTCGGAGGTCGCCGGGCCGCCGGCGAGGCCCGCCTTGACCCTCCGGTGGCGCCGTGTTCTCTTCATCGGTCCAGACGGGCCCATAGCTCAGTGGTTAGAGCCGCCGGCTCATAACCGGTAGGTCCCAGGTTCGAGTCCTGGTGGGCCCACATTCGAGGATCGGCGGAGCCTCGTGCCGGTTGTCGATGCTCACCCCCGCGTTGCGCGCCACATCACCCTGCCCGACTCCCGTGCGTCGGTCAGTACGATACCGACGTCATGGCTGATCAGGATCCAATCCCTTTCCGCGACATCTGTCGGTCGATCGTCGACGGGCCCAGCGAGCAGGGCCATGCCGACAGCCCCGGACATGAACAGCGCAAGCCCGATGAGGATGATGTGACGGAGACTCAAGGGACTGCTCCCTGGTCGATTGCGGATGCCGGCGGATCGGCACTCGCGGTGGGAGCTGCCCCACGAAGACGCGGGGTTCACGCACCATGTCGGCCGCGAAGACCTGTCCCTGAGGGCCGAGCGCAACGAGGTCGACCGTGGCTCGTTCGCCGCCGAACATGAGGCGCCACATCCCGAGCACCTCGCCGCCCACGGAGAACTCGTAGAGCGCGGCCCCCGGTAGCAAGAGAAAGATGCTCCCGTCGAGGCACGCGACGTCGAGCAGGTATGCTGCTCCGTGTGGATGACCGTCACCGTTGGACAACGCTTCCGTCTGCCGTTCGAGCTCGTCCAACGAGAGGGCCTCTCGCACGTCGTAGCCGGCCGACCTCAGGTGCCGCTCCTGAGCGCCAAGCCAGCACCGGTGCCATTCCCACACCTCGTCGACGAGCACCGGGAAGTCGCCACGGGACCTCCCGTCGAGCGAGTACAGGTGCACCTCCGGGACACTCATCTTCGCCACGACCAGAACGCTGTCCGAGCAGAACGAGAGCCGGATGCGATTCAGAGCATCAATCGCCGCGGGTGTCCCGGTCGCCCCACGCCGCAGCCCACCAAACGCATGTCTTGCGCCACTCGACGTCACGCGTGCGACCAGCCGGTCTTCACCGGGCTTCGCCCTGACCACGACACTTCGGTCGTTGCCCAGGCCAACCTCCCGTGGGGGATAGCCGAGCTCGAGCACCCGTATCGTTTCGTCGTGAGCTCCGAACACCCGGATGCCCCCGTGTGCATACTCCGCGATCGCGAGCTCCTCGCGGTCGTTGATCGAGACATCCACCGGCAACGCGTCGCCATCCAGAAGCCACTCACGACTCGTCGTCCCATCCCCGTCGTACCCGGCAACCCGACCCGCGTCCGTGTCCACCACGATGACGTGCCCCTCGGGCGTGGATGCCAGCGCACTGATCGAATCGAAAGGTGGTGTCGGTTCCAGCTGGTACAGATCCAGCGTCTCCTCGGCGCTGCCACTCCTGAGGATCGTGGCGGCACCGAGAAGCAGTGCATACACGCCACATCTGGCCGCATGATGCCGTATCATGGCGATATCCTCCGGGCTTCGAAGAGACACCACCCCACGAAGGATCACCGGGCTACTCCTGCTCCCGGCGTTCGAGAGCGAAGCACGACAGAGTAAGTGGCGGCCTCACTCCATCGTCCGACCTGTGGAACACATAGATCCGCTCACCCCGGACGAACACACGATCTCGTCCAAGCGCAACAGGAGCCCCCTCGAACCTCACGACGACCGAGCGGGTCCGATCCGCGCCCGACGCGACGGCGCGGAATCGAAGCTCCTGCACGTCGTCTGCAAGCGGAGCACCGGAACGAACCCAGATCATCCCGCCCGAACGCAGCAGAACCTCGCCGATTCGCCGGTGGTGATCCCGCGGCTCTGCCCTCCGCGTGTACGCCCCGGTTTTGATCTGGTAGGTCCGAACTCGGTCCTTTTCGTCACCAGAGCGGCGCACCAGGGGGAGATCGCATTCAGCATCTGCTGCGAGCGACTGGCCCAAATCGTAGTGACGCAAGGTGCAGTCATCATGTTCGCGGCTGACCACGACCTCGTCGCCAGCGGCATCCCAGACCAGGGCTCCGGTGAAGAACCGCTCGTCGATGACCTCCGGGCTCGAGGGAGAGAGATCGACCTGGGAGAGCACGTGACTCGAATCGCCGGAGAACGAGTACCAGAAGAGCATGTTGGCGGCGTACGGCTCGGTACTCATCAGCGAGCTTTGACCGACCTCGACCACGACCCCGTCGTCGACGGCTTCGACACGTACGGGCGGCTGCCCGGGTCCCCCGTGAACGCTCGGTATCGTGATGCTGTGCAGATACTGCCGGGTCAGGTCGTACAGATGAAGTCGCGATGGATAGTCCCCGATCCCGATGGTCGAGTCCCAGACACATATCGCGTAGACGTCCCCGTGCTCGCCGGGCCCCTCGCCTGACGACCCGAGCTGGCCGTGAAACCGGCCTCGATCGTCCAGCACAAACACGGCGCGCTGGCCGCTGTCCACCACGTATGTCGAGTCACCGCATGTGGCGACATCCACCACGTTGCCGAAGACCTGTTCATCGGTGTCGGCGCCGACGTTCCAGAGCTCCTGGGCGACGTATGCGTCCCGAGTATGGGCCTGCGCCCACGTGACCCCGAGAATCAGGAGCACGACCGCCATCGTCGATCGAGGCCTGGGCCACCGGAGTCGAGGACACGAAGGTGATGCCGAGAACCTGGCTGACACGTCGTGGGCCTCCCTTCTCGACTAGAAGAAGTACCCACCGCCTCCTCGGGCACACTGCGTGCACGTGCATCTCGGTACGGGACTGCACTGGCAGGTGCACGCGCAGTCCCAGGGTGCCCAGCACGTAGTGGATGCGCTCTCGCCATCGGGGCAAATGACCGCGCAACTGAAGGACTCGCCGACCGGTGGTGTTACGGCCAGGGATCGATGTCCGGTCATGACGGACCCGAGGGCGATCGCGAGCACGAGGAGCGCGATCAACCTCGTGCCAGTTCGCTTCATTTGCATCACGAATACCTCCGGACGATTGATGTCGCACTGCATTGCTGATCGCTGAATGCCGCGCGCATGAGCGCAGCGTTTCGCATCGAGCGCGGCCCAGCGAAGCGAAACGAGGTGCTGAACGCGACGCATCGTGTCGCTCGTCGCTTCGATCGCCGGCCCCGCAGGCGAAGCCATACATGATCTGCATGTGGCGGGTCGGTGGGCGGCTTCTCCTCACCGGGCACGTCAGCAGGCGTGTGAGCTCACGAGCGGAGGGCGTAGCTCATGAGGCACGAAACTCGATCGTGGGCAGGACGCGGTGACATCGAGCGAGCTGACAGCGTCATCGTTGGAGCTGTCACGAGCGTCGACTTGCATCGTACATGGTGACGAGCTGGAGTCAATCGCATTCTCGAGACCGACACCGCCGCGTTTTCCCCTTGGCTCCCGCATGCTCCTTTGCACCCGGGTACACGCCCACACTCGACACAGGCTCACACCCACGGGACGACCTGCGTGCAGCGCCTCGGAGCCACCCGTCGACATGCGACTCGTCACGCCACGCTCCGCCCGGTCATCGCCATCGCCTGGCTCACAAGCTCGAAACCATGATGTTACGTCGGCGAGACCGCTGGCACGGTCTCGGCGTCGAGGTCACCGAGGCCCCCACCTCGAGCTCGCGCTCGCGATGTCCCACTGCGACTGGACCGTCGAGATAGCGGATCCTCCGCACGATGACGACCGACGGCGCCGCGATCGCCATCCCCAACGCGCTCGTCCGCACTTCGGATGACCCCGTGCTCGACGTGGTCAACACACGCGTGCCCGTTCAGAACGGGGAGGCCTTCGAGGTCCCCCGCGAGTACGTCGCGGCCGGCGACGCCACGATCGAGACGATGGGCTTGCTCGACGGGGCCGCTACGTCTGGGCGCTGGCCAAGCTCGGCGTGGGCGTCGAGTTGTCCGACACCGACCGTATCGAGAGCTACCTCCTGGTCGCGAGCCCCAACCGCCAGGGCAGGTCGCTCATCATGCCGACGTCGACCCGCGTCGTCTTGCAGCAACCCCCTGAGCGCGACGCTCGGTCCGAGCGGCAACCGGTTCCGCCACACGCGCACGAGCCAGCTCACCGAGGCGCTCGACAACCTCACGCCGGCCGACGTGTACGAGGGTCGGGTTCGTGAGATCCGTTCAGCCGGGGTACTCGTGAAGCGAGAGACCCTGCGGCGCAGAAGGCGCTACAATCTGGGCGTGTCGGTCACGAGAAAGGACGTCATCCGCCCGGCCGACGTGAGGGAAGTGTCCATGGCGATGAGCCGTGAAGTGTCCCCGAGGCTCTGACGACGAACTCGGACGGCCCCGAGGGGTCCTTCCCGGGTCGTGATCTCAGGTCCGGCGGGGGGAGTTCCTGGCACGCGGCGTGAACGATCTTACGGCTGCCGCGTGCGGTCTCCCCACCCGGCGGTGTTCTCCACTCGACGGTGTCCGTGCGCCCAGCAGGGACGCCCCAGATCGATCCCGTGGCCGGCGCCTCTCCTCGAGCCCCGCGCCGCGCCGACAGCCCAAGCATCTCGACGGAGAGGGACGCCGATGATCCACGCCGATTACCCGGGTACACGCGCGTACGACCCGATCACCGCCCACGCCATCCACGACGACGGCATGCGCGGGAACGCCGCGAGCCCCGTCGGTCCGGGCGCGGCCCGTCATGCATGGTCGCTCCTCGCCATCCTCATCGTCACCGCGGCCCTTCTCCCCTCGGCCGCCTCCGCCCAGGTCGAGACCACCTTCGACACCGACCTCGAAGGCTGGGCCGTCTACGGCGACAACGTCTTCTACTGGGTCGCCGGCGAGGGCAACCCCGGCGGCTGCCTCCGCGTGGACGACGACGCCATCGGCCTCTACAGCGTGGCCACGGCCCCGCCCGCCTACCTCGGAGACTGGTCCACGCTGAGTCCCGCCGACTCCCTCGCCTACGACGCGATCTACGAGGCCGCGAGCAGCACCACGCCCTCCCCACCCGCCATCTTCCGGATCGAGGGCCCCGGCGGCGCCGCGTCGTACACCACGACCAGCTTCGGGCGTGACGTCTGGAATCACTTCTCGATCCCGATCGATCCCGCCGCGTGGACGATGGAGACCGGCACCTGGGCGTCGCTGATCACCGACGTGACCGCGTGCGAGCTCGCGGCCGAGATGATCTTCGGAGACGAGGTCGTGCGTCTCGACAACGTGCGGCTCGGGGGCACGCCGGGCGTCCCGGCCCAGCTCGCCGAGGTGGAGGACTTCGAGGACGGCATCATCGGCTGGACCGAGATCGGCACGACCATCTCGCCGGACCCCATGGACGGGAGCCCCGGCGCGTGCATCGTCGTCGACGAGCAGCGGAACGGCGGCGCGGTCGTCCTGCCCTCCTGGTTCGGCGGACCCTGGGATGCGTACGTGGACGACGGCGTGATCTCGTTCTCCTGGTTTCCGCCCGACCCCATCCACCCGGGAGGTGAGATCCGGCTCGAGGTGCTGGGCCCCGGCGGCACCGCCCGGCATACGATCTCGACCGACCCGTACGTCGGCGCGAATCACCTCTGGCACCCGATCGTGATCCCGATCACCGAGTCGGCCTTCGACGTGACCGCCGGGACGTGGGAGGGCGTGGTGGCGCACGTGCAGAAGGTCCGGATCTCCTGCGACGTCACCGCCGGCAACGACACATTCCGCCTCGACACCGTCTATCGCGGCGGGGCGGCCGGCGCGCCGGCCACCGAGCTGCCCATCGTCATCCAGGAGCCCGACGACTACGCGCTCTGTGACTACTGGACGTTCCGGAACGCGTCCGCCCTCGCGCGGAACCCCGCAGACGGCGTCCTCTACACGCTCGTGAACGAGCCTCCGGCCGACGGCGGTGGGGTGTACGCCGTGAACGGTCCCGCCGCCGGGTTCCGGCTGCACGCGTACGATCGGCCCGCCGGGCTCGTGTTCACCGACGACGGCGACGGCTTCGTCAGCGAGAACTACGCCGGACGCGTGTTCCGGTTCGTCGGCGCCGATTCGTCGATGACGTGGATCTCGTCCTTTCTGTCGGGCGACGACGATCCGGCCGGGCTCACGATCGCCCCGACCGGGTTCGACGGCGGCGCGGTCTCGGCCGGCGATCTGATCGTGGTCGATCACGGGAACGGCGGCACCGACGCGTTCTGGGCCGCGTCCCCGGACGTTCCCGATCAGGCGCAGCAGCTCGTGGCCGATCCGGGCGCCGCGGACTGGTACGACGTGACCACCGACGGCGCGTCGCTGTGGGCCTGCGATTCGTACAACGACGGCGTGCTCACGATCGCGGCGCCCGACGGCTCCACGACGTCGCTCGTCCTGTCCCAGACGCTGAGCGATCCGCGGGCCATCGCCTACGACACCGGCGAGGACGTCCTCTACCTGACCACGAACTCCCCGCCGATCGGCCTCTACCGCGTGGATCCGGTGACCGGCGACGTCACGCTGGTGGCGAACGGCTTCGGTGCGTCCGGATACGGTAACCTCGAGATCGATCCCGTGGGACGTCGGCTCTGGGTCACCGATTCCGACAACAGCCGCGTGTACGAGATCTGCCTGCCCGCGGCGGCGGCGGTTCCCGACGCGGCGCGTCCGGGCTTCGGGCTCGCGATCGGTCCGTCACCGGTGAGGGCGTCCACCGTGGTCAAGCTGGAGCTCGATACACGGTCCGTCGTGCGGCTGCACGTGTTCGACGCATCCGGGCGGCGTGTGCGCCGCCTCGCCGACGGTGTCCGTGACGCGGGCACGCTGCGCATCGCCTGGGATGCACGCGACGATCGCGGGCACCGCGTCGAGCCGGGGATCTTCTTCGTGCGAGCGGAGTCGGACGGCGCGACCCGATCGGCCAAGCTCACCGTACTCCGGTAGATCCCGACGATCCGAGCGATCGCGAGCGGAGATGACGAATGGTGCGTTCGATCGCACCATTCGTCTTGTGCCCGGCGATCGATTGACCGTATGGTTGCCCGTCGACTCGCCCGCGCCAGCCAGTTCCAGGACGGGAGCGCCACATGACGCCGCGACCCGCGGTATCCGTCGATCATCTGGCAGCCTTCGCGGTCGCCGCGCTCGCAGGGGCCGCCGGGCTGTGGATCCTGCGTCGCCGCGCGGTGGCGATTCCCACGAGCATCGTGATCCTGACCGCCGGCATCGGGCTCGCCGGCCTCGGCGTGGTGGCCTTCGCCCGGCCGATCGTGCGCATGACGCTGGCGCCGCCCGAGGCGCGCGCGTTTCCCCTCCCCGCGATCATGCGGGCGGCCTGGTTCTGCCTGGGGCTCGGCACGGGCGTGGTGGCCACGTGGGCGCTGGGGTCGGGCAAGACGCGACGAACCGACCGCGTCTTCGTGTGCTACCGGCGAGCCGACAGCGCCGACGCCGTCGGGCGGGTCGTCGATCGACTCGCCGCTCGCTTCGGCGTCGATCGCGTCGTCCGGGACGTCCACAGCGTCGGGGGTGGCGGCAACGTGCGCGAGCTGATCCGGCGGTACCTCGCGGAGTCGAGCGCGTTGATCGCCGTCATCGGTCCCCGCTGGCTCGATGCCGCCGGTGAGGACGGATCACGTCGTCTGGACGATCCGTCGGACTTCGTGACGCTCGAGATCGAGACCGCGCTGGCCTTCGGCCTCCACGTGATCCCGGTCCTCGTGGGAGGCGCCCGCTTGCCCCCTCGCGACGCGCTGCCCCCACGCATCGCCGCGCTCGCCGACCGCAACGCGATGTCGGTTCGGCCCGATCCCGACTTCGAGACCGACGTCCTGCGCCTGATCGAGACCATCGAGCGCGCCGGCACGGCATAGACGTCCTTGCCGGACCTCGGGTCACCGAGCCCCATCCCGATCCACGACGCGATCGAGGGCCACGACGCGCCCCGCGACACCGACGGCATCTCCGGTTGGAGACCGGCGTCCTCCCCCGCGGCGGTGCCCGGGGCTCGCGCGGCATGGCGACGATCGTCCCCGGCACCGGTCGTCTCGAGGCCCGAGGACCGGGCGGTCCGCATGAGAGCCGCCGCCCCGGTGGGCACGGCCGACCCCTGAGCGGCCGCCCGCTCGACGCTCGGTGCCACGCCGCCCTGGCCGAGACACCCCGCCAGCTTCGTCCCCGGGCTCCGTCGATCCCCGACGTAGCGAGTCGGGATGGGGGCATGGACCCCGGCGAGTTCCGGAGGGAATCAGACCGCGCGTCGAGCGCGCGGCCGCCCGAGGACTGTTTGAGCAGAGGGGTTCATGCCCCCATCCCGGCTCGCGGAACGCGAGGTCGTCGCGGAACGCGAGGTCGTCGCGAAACGGCGGCACACGCTCCGATCAGTTCGAGTCCAGATACCCCTTCAGCCGCCGCATCCGCGTCGGATGCTGGAGCTTCCGGAGCGCCTTGGCCTCGATCTGACGGATGCGCTCGCGCGTAACGTTGAAGAACGCCCCGACCTCTTCCAGCGTCCGCGGCGCGCCATCGTCGGTGAGCCCGAACCGGAGCCGGATGACCTTGGCTTCGCGCTTGGTGAGCGTGTCGAGCACCTTCGACACCTCTTCCTTCAGCATCGCCTTGTAGGCCGACTGGGCCGGCGAGATCACGCGCGTGTCCTCGATGAAGTCGCCGAGGTTCGAGTCGTCGTCCTCACCGATCGGGCGATCCAGCGAGATCGGCTCC
This sequence comes from Candidatus Eiseniibacteriota bacterium, assembly GCA_965224245.1. GTDB lineage: Bacteria > Eisenbacteria > RBG-16-71-46 > CAZAMP01 > CAZAMP01 > CBDCYW01. The sequence continues at coordinate 2,248,890 of OZ245046.1, forward strand.
TGGGCGGCCTTCAGCACCGACTTGATCTTCTCGACCGGCATCTCCAGCCGCTCGGCGATCTCCTCGGGCTGGGGCTCACGGCCGAGCTCCTGCAGCAGGCGCCGCGAGGTCTTCACGACCTTGTTGATCGCCTCGATCATGTGCACGGGCACGCGGATCGTGCGGGCCTGATCGGCGATCGCGCGCGTGATGGCCTGACGGATCCACCAGGTCGCGTAGGTCGAGAACTTGTAGCCCTTTTTGTAGTCGAACTTCTCGACCGCGCGCATGAGGCCCGAGTTACCCTCCTGGATGAGGTCCAGGAACTCGAGCCCGCGGTTCGTGTAGCGCTTGGCGATCGAGATCACGAGGCGCACGTTGGCCTCGATCATCTCCTTCTTGGCCTTCTCCTTGCGGGCCTCGGCGGCCTCCACGCGCTGCGACACCGCGAAGAGCTCCTGGCGAGACATCTTCGATTCCTGCTCGACCAGGCGCTCCTTGCGCATCGCGTTCAGGTAACGGCGCTCGGCGTCCTCGAGCTGGGCGCGATCGATCCGGTGCTTCTTCTCGATCTGCGCCTCGGTGCCGGGGCTGCGGCGGATCTTGCGGAGCAGCGAGACCACGTCGTCCTGCGAGAGCTTCGTGTCGCGGAACACGTGGCGGCGCTCGCGCTCGGCGTCGCGGAGCTGCGAGGCCATGCCCTTGACGCGCTCGGCGAGGCTCTCGACGATCTTCGGGTTCAGCTGGATCTCGACCAGCTTGGTGATGAGCTCGGTCTCGTTCTGCTTGTCCTTGTCCTTCTGGCGCTCGAGTCGCTGATCGATCTTGGTGATCTTCTGCTCGGCCGCCTCGAGCTGGTTGCGATAGCGGCTGATCGTGGACTGATGGGGACGCTTGCTGCCCTCCTGCTTGGCCAGGCGGACGGAGATCTCCTCCATCTCCTCCTCGATGGCGCGCCGCTCGGTGTGGGTGCGCGCGATGTCGGCGCGCGTCCGGCGAACCTTCGAGTCGTAGATCTTCTGCACACCGTCGATCACCTTCAGGACCTTCTTCAGCTCCTTCTTGACCGAGAAGTCGGCTTGCCAGGCGCCGTAGTCGACCTGGATGAAGTGCTCGAGCTTCATCTCCTCGGCCACCAGCGCCTCGCGGTAGCGCGTCAGCTCGCGGTTGGCCCACGTGGTCTTGAAGATGGCGGCGCACACGGCCAGCTCGGCCGACTCGATCCGCTTGGCGATCTCGACCTCGCCCTCGCGATCGAGAAGCGGCACGCGGCCCATCTCGCGCAGATACATGCGCACCGGGTCGTCGTAGCGGATGGCCTGCTGGGCCTGGGCCTGCACGGCCTTGGCCTGCGCCTCCTTGGCGCTGGGCGCGCGGCGGAGCGACTGGATGCGCTTGAGCGCGTCCTCGGTGGACTCGAAGACGTCTATCTTGAGCTCGGCGAGCTTGATGTAGGCGTCGTCGATCGACTTGATGTACTTCGCCGGGTCGGTCAGATCGGCGCCGAGCGTCTCCTCGATCTGATCGTACGTGACGTAGCCCTGTCGGACCGCGACCTTCTCCAGACTCTTGATGGCTTGCTTCTTCGCAGGAGCCTTCATCTAGCGATCACCCCTTTCAGCCGACGCCGGTTCACCCGCTCGACCGATCTCTTCGAGTCTCTTCTTCACATCCAGAAACCGAGCGGCCAGCCGATCCGCTTCCTCCTGGTCGCCGCGTCGCGACGACTCTCCGATCGCGCGCCGGAGACGATCCGCCTCCCGCTCCAGCGCCATGCGCGGCAGGCTCGTGGCGAGATCTCGCTGGAGCTGTCGCAGCACCGCCGTGCTCGGCGGCGGCTCCGCGGCCACCGCCATCACGAACGCCCGCACCGCGTCGTCGTGCACCTGGTCGCGCAGGCTCGCCGGGGCCACGGGGGCCTCGGACGCACCGATCCGGTCCAGCAGCTCGAAGACGCAAGGACGTACGCGGCGCGACAGGGTCTGGCGGATCCCCTCGTGGGCCAGGAGCTCGGCCAGCTCGCCCCAGAACGACGGATCGGCCAGCACCGCGCGCAGGAGATCGGCCTCGACCCCGGTCACCTCGCGTCCTCCGGGACGTCGGACCGCCACCGGCACCGGGCCTCCGCGGCCGGCCGTCCTCGCCTCGACCGCATCCACGAACGTCGTCTCGTCGAACTTGAACCAGTCGGCGGCGCGCGCAGAGAGCTCACGCCGCGGGATGCGCTCGGGCACGCGCGCCACGAGCGACGCCAGGCGATCCACGGCGGCGGGCTTGGGATCGCCCCGCGACTGGCGGTAGAAGAACCCGACGACGTCCTGGCGGGCCTCGACCCGCGCTCCGAATGCCTCGGCGCCCCCCTCGCGCACGATGTCGTCCGGGTCCTGTCCCTTCGACAGCTCGACCGCCGACACGGTCACACCGGTGGGCAGGAGCGTCTCGAACCCGCGAAGCGCCGCGCGGAGACCGGCCTCGTCTCCGTCGAACACGAACACGATCTCGGGCGCGAACCGCGACAGCACCCGGGCGTGGTCCGCGGTGACCGCGGTCCCGCAGGTGGCCACCGCGTTGGTGACCCCGGCCTGGTGCAGCGCGAGCACGTCCATGTAGCCTTCGACGATGATCACGCGCTTCTCCTGCCGGGCCAGCGTTCGCGCCTCGCGGATGCCGTACAGCACCGAGCTCTTGTGATAGACCGGCGTCTCGGGCGAGTTCAGGTACTTGGGCTCCTCGTCGCCCAGGACGCGACCGCCGAAGCCGACCACCCGCCCCGACGGACCGGTGATCGGGAAGACGATCCGATCGCGGAACCGGTCGTAGTGCCGGCCCGACTTCTTGCCCGGAATGGCCAGCCCCGCCCGCTCCAGCGCCGCCGGGTCCCGGTGGCGGGCCAGCGCCCGGATGAGGTTGTCCCACCCCGCCGGAGCCAGCCCCAGCCGATAGCGCGCGATCGTCTCGTCGGTGAGCCCGCGCCCGGCCAGGTACGTCCGCGCCGGTCCGCCTCGGGGGCCGCCGAGCTCGGAGACGAAGAAGCGCGCGGCCAGCTCCAGCGTCTCGGAGATCTCGGCCCGGACGTCGTCCGCCTCGTCGTGGACGTCGCGGTCGGGGACCTCGACCCCCACCTCGGCGCCGAGCTGTCGCACGGCCTCGGGGAAGCTGAGGCCGTCGGTCTTCATGACGAAATCGAACACCGAGCCTCCTTCCCCGCATCCGAAGCAATGAAAGTTCTGACTGTCCGGAAACACCTTGAACGACGGCGTCTTCTCGCGATGAAACGGGCACAGGCCCGAGAAGTGATTACCCGTCTGCTTGAGGGTGACGCTCTGACCCACGATGGCCACGATGTCCGCCGCCTGGCGAATGCGATCGATGACGTCTTTCGGTATGGTCACGCGCTCTCCGTCCCCGACCGCGCACACGCGCGCGGACTCAGCGATCCCCCAGCTGAACGATGGTCACTCCCTCTCCGCCCTCGCCGGGCTCTCCCAGCCGCATCGAGATCACGCCGAAGTGCCCCGACAAAACCTGGTTGACACGCTTGCGGAGAACTCCGGTTCCCTTCCCGTGGATGATCCGAACGACACCGACGCCGGCCAGGAGCGCCTTGTCGAGGTACTGATCGAGCACCGGCCCCACGTCGCCGCCGGCCATGCCGCGCAGGTCGAGCTCGGTCGGGACGTGGCTGTCGGTCGACACGTGCGTCGTCACGCGCCCCTTGCCCGGCGCCGGTGCCGGGCGCTTGCCCGCCGCGCGGCCCGTGGGCACCTTGCGGAGCCGATCCACCTTCACGTCGATCCGGAACGACCCCTTGGAGATGTGCACCATCCCACGGTCGCTGGGCCGCTCGTCACACGTGGCGATGGCGCCCAGGTCGAGGCTCCAGACCGGAACGCCGGCCGCGATCTCGGCCACGTCGATCCGCTCGTAGTCGTCGCCGACGGGCGGGGTGTGGTCCTGCGGCCGATTGGCCTCGGCCGCACGTCGCTGCTCGCGCACCGCCCGTCCCGTGGCCTCGACCTCTCGCGCCGCCGGGTGCGGGCTGTCGACCAGCTTTCGCCGCGTCTCCTTGACGACCTTCTCGGCGTCCTGGAGCATGCGATCGACCTCGACCGCCGCCTCGGACCGGGCCTTCTCGAGGATGTCGCGTGCCCGCGCCTCGCGCGCCTCGACCTCGCGCAGGCGCTCGGTGGCGTCGGCGAGCGTGCGATCGGCCTCCTGGCGCTCGTGCCGGAGCCGCTCGCGCTCGGCCTCGACGTCGGCGAGCAGCTGATCCATGCGCCGCTCCTCGTCCGACAGGAGCGTTCGCGCCCGCGCCAGGACCGCGGCCGGGAACGCCAGACGCGTGGCCACTTCGAACGCGCGACTGCGCCCCGGTGTTCCCAGATCCAGCGTGAATCTCGAGCTCAGCGTCGACTCGTCGAACGTCATCGATCCGTTCACGGCGTTCGAATGCTCGGCCGCGAAGTCCTTCAGCGGCCCGAGGTGGGTCGTGGCCACGATGTGGGTCTCCGGGCCGTCGAGCGCCTCGAGGTAGGCCCGCGCCAGGGCCCCACCCTCGGCCGGATCGGTGCCCGTGCCCAGCTCGTCCAGGAGGATCAGCGCCGGCGCCCCCGACGACTCGAGGAACTCCCCGAGATGCTTGAGATGCGAGGCGAACGTGCTGAGGTTCTCGGAGATCGACTGCTCGTCACCGATGTCCGCGCACACGCGGCGGAAGAGCGGGAGTCCGGTGCCCGGCTGGGCCAGCACCGGCAGCGCACAGGCCGCCATCGTGCACACGAGACCGAGCGTCTTCAGGGCCACCGTCTTGCCGCCCATGTTGGGACCGGTCAGGATCAGGATCCGCTGCTCGGGGCCGAGCTCGAGGTCGAGGCCCACGATGTCGTCCGGCGAGCCCGCCTCGTCCACCATCACCGGGTGCTTCGCACCGACGATGCGGACGTGGCCGGCCCGCTCGGTCACGTCGGGGACGATCATGCCCATCTCGGCCGCCGTCTGCGCGATGGCGCGGAGGACGTCGAGGCGCGCGAGCACGTCCAGGTTCGTCTTCAGACCGTCGGCGAAGTCAGCGACCCGGGCCGTCAGATCGGCCAGGATCCGGCGACACTCGATCTGCGCCTCGGCCTCGCACCGGGACAGCGCGTTGTTCTCCTCCACGACCACGAACGGCTCGACGAACAGCGTCTGGCCGCTCGCCGACTGATCGTGCACGATCCCGCGCGCCTTCCCCCGATCGCGCGAGGGCACCGGGATCACGTAGCGCCCTCCCCGGAACGTCACGTACTGCTCGCGGTCCTCGCTCAGCCCCAGCGTCCCGAAGAGCCCCTCAAGCCGCTGGCGGAGGGACTCGCGCAGCGACACGGACTGCCGCCGGAGCTTGGCCAGCTTCGGCGATGCATTGTCGAGGATCTCACCGTTGGGACCGATGGCGTGCGTGATGCGGGTCTCGAGATCGCGGGAGGGGTAGAGCGCCTCGGCCAGATCGGAGAGCCCCGGCCCTGCGTGCTCGGCGCGCTCGAGGCCCGTCTTGACGTCGCGCACCACGCGCAGGAAGCGGGCGACCTGGAGGAGCTCGTCGGCCTCGATGACCGCGCCCTCGGCGCCCAGTCGCGCCACGAGCGGGCGGACGTCGTCGTGAGAGGTGCTCGCGAAGCCGTTCGTGGAGAGCTGGAGATCGATGGCCTCGCGCGTGAGCTGACGCTGGCGCTCGAAGCTGGCCCAGTCGTCGAACGGCGTGCGCGCCAGTAGGGCCTCGCGCCCGGCCGCCGACTGTGCGCGCGCCGCGAACAGCGCGAGCACGCGATCGAACTCGAGCACCGCCAGCGTGTGCGTCGTGATCAAGTCGCACTCCAGCAACCGAGGTCCGGCCCGTGGCCGCGACCCCAGAAAGCCTGGCCTCGGGGAGCGTCCGCCCGGTGGACGAGCCGTCGCACGGCCCGACGCCGAGACCGACGTGATCCCCGGTGCGTTCCCTGCGGGCAGTCGTCGGGCACACCGCGACGCCGTCGCGTCGCGGGCGCCACCTCGTCACGGACGAGGCGGACGACCGCTCATCGGGTACGCGCCTCCAGGCGACACGTCCACTGGGCACTGCGCCCGGACCGAGCCGTCGAGCCCGAACCGGCGTCAGTGCCGAGAGAATGCCGGCGCGGCGCATCACGCGTCCGCGTCAGCGAGAGTCGGCTTAAACAGATTGGGTCCTGGGAGCCGGCCGCGCGTGCGCCGCGCGCCCACGGCGTCCTAGGAACGGCGGCGACGCGGCCCGCGCGCCTTGGCCTCCGCCTTGCGCTGGCGGAGCAACGCCTTGCGTCGAGCTGTCGCGATCTTACGTTTGCGGCGCTCCGAAGGTTTCTCGTAGCGCTGGTGCTTGCGTACGTCGGCCATGATCCCGGCCTTCTCGCACTGACGCTTGAAACGCTTCAGAGCCCGCTCGAAGGGCTCATTGTCCTTGACGCGAACGATTGGCATCGAGCCTCATCCCTTCCGGTTTCGACGGGCGACCCCGCTCCCGGCGAGGTCCGTTTGGGTCGTGGTCGGTGATCTCGCGGCCGCCGAGCCCGGGGGGCGACGGACGGCGGACCCGGGCCCTGAACGGCCGGATCCGCCGGAGAGTCGCCTGGAAACGTGCTCGCGGGCAGAATGCTGACCGAGCAGGCTATCAGCCTCCGGGGACCATCGTCAAGCCGAGAGCCGCCACCAGCGCGATCGCGGCGGTCTCGGCCCGAAGACGGGTCGGCCCGAGCGAGACGGCCTCGAAGCCCGCGTCCTCGAGGAGCGACCACTCCTCGCCGGTGAAGTCGCCCTCGGGCCCCACGACGAGCGCCGCCGGATCGGCCCACGGGGACGGCTCGGCCCCCGCGGCCGCCACGGCGTCCGGGGGCCGGCCCCCCGGACGGGCCATCCACCGGAGGCCGGTCTCGCCCAGCCCGGCCACCCAGTCGCCCAGGCTCGCCGGCGCGTCCAGCTCCGGCGGGCGCGATCGCAGCGACTGCATCGCCGCGCTCCGGATCACGCGGGCCCACCGATCGGGTCGCTCCGGCCGATGCTGTGTCCGCGCGGAGAGGATCGGCGTGAAGCGGCCGACGCCGAGCTCCACGCACTTCTCGAGCAGCGTCTCGGTGCGGCCGGACCGGAGGATCGGAAAGCCCAGATGGACGGCCCGCCGGGGCTCGGTGGGCGCCGGCATCACGCGCTCCACGGCGACCTCGATGGCCTGCCGGTCGCTGGAGGCGATGCGTCCGACGATCCAGCCGCCGGCGCCGTCGGCCAGGTAGACCTCGGCGTCTCGGCGCTTCCGGACGACCGAGGCCAGGTGATGCGACGTCTCCGCGTCGAGCGTGACGCGCTCGCCGGCGCTCGCCGCGCGTCCGTACCAGAACAGGAGCCCCGGCCACCCGGGATCGGGTGAGGCCCGCTCGCTCATCCGGCGTGGACGTGGAGATCGTCGGACGGGGGCCCGAACACCGGCGCCCGGTCGCCGCGCAGCTTGCCCAGCTCGGTCAGGAGCTCACGCTCCCGCCGCGACAGGTTCGTCGGCGTCTCCACGATCACGCGCACGAGGAGGCTGCCCCGGCCACCGCCGCGGAGCGCCGGAAGTCCCTTGCCCCGGAGCCGGAGCACCTTCCCGCTCTGGATGCCCTCGGGGATGCTCACCCGGGCCTTGCCGGTGAGCGTCGGCACGTCCACCTTCATCCCGGTCGCGGCCTGGGAAACCGAGAGTCGCGTCTCGCACACGAGGTCGACGTCGCCGTCGCGGACGAAGATCTCGTGCTCGATCTCCTCGAACACGACGATCAGGTCGCCCGCGTCGGCCCCCCTCGGCCCGGCGTCGCCCTTGCCCTCGAGCCGCATGAAGTTGCCGCCCATGACCCCCGCGGGCACCCGCACCTCGACGGTCTCCTCGCCCTCGCGGCGACCGTCCCCACGGCACGACGGGCACGGGTTCACGACCATCTGGCCGGTCCCCCGGCACCGTGCGCACACGACCACGTTGATGGACTGTCCGAACAGCGATCGCACGACCTGCTTGATCTGACCGGTGCCCTGGCACTCGGCGCAGGTCTGGACGTCGCTTCGATCGCGCGCGCCGCGGCCGTCGCATGCGTCGCAGACCACGTGCTTCTTGACCCGGATCTTCTTCTTGACCCCCGACGCGATCTCCTCGAGCGTCAGGGCGATGCGCACCTGACGGTCCCGGCCCCGCTGGCGTCTGCTCCCTCCTCCTCCGCCGCCGCCGAACAGGTCCTCGAAGCCTCCCCCGCCGAACGCGCTCATGAACGAGCGAAGCGCCTCGTTGATGTCGACGTGGTGCCACTCGGCGCCGCCCTGCCCGAACGCGTCGTGCCCGTACTGATCGAAGCGAGCGCGCTTCTGCGGGTCCTTCAGGATCTCGTAGGCCTCGGTCGCCTCCTTGAACTTCTCCTCGGCGGCGGTGTCGCCCGGATTGCGGTCGGGATGGAACTCGAGGGCCTTCTGCCGATAGGCCTTCTTGACGTCGGCGTCGCTCGCATCACGACCGATGCCGAGCACCTCGTACGGATCGCGCGGACTGGTCATGATCGCCCTTCTTCAGCGTCGCCGGTGTCACCGGTACCGCCGGCGGCGTCCGACTCGTCCCCGGTCGCCGGCGGCGTCCCGTTCGAGACGAGCACCTGCGCCGGCTTGATCAGCCGATCGCCGATGCGCCATCCGCACTGCACGACCTGGCTCACGTGTCCCTCGGGCAGCTCGGACGGGAACTGCCCGAGCGCGTCCATCGTCTCGGCCTCGAACGCCTCGCCGAGCGGGTCGACGCGCTGGATGTCCATCTCGGCCAGCGCGTCGTGAACGCTCTTGCGCACCAGCTCCACGCCTCCCGCGATCGATTCCACGGTGGCGGAATCGGCGCGGGTGGACGCGATCGCCAGATCCAGCGTGTGGAGCGCGGGCGTCAGGGCCGCGACCAGATCCGCCATGCCGTCCCGCTTGGCAGCCAGCGTGTCCTTGGCGGCGCGACGCCGGTAGTTCTGGAACTCGGCCAGCAAGCGGAGCTTCTCCTGCTGCGCGTCCTCGAGCGCGGCCCGGAGCGACTCGGCCGCGTCGGGCGCGGCGTCGGCGTCCGCCTCCGCGGCCGGCTCGTCCGCGTCGTTCGCGCCGGCGCCGTCGTCGGGGCCGGCTTCGCCGGCACCGGTCGCCGCGCGCGCGCCGTCGTGGGTCTCATCGGCGGACGCGTTCGCGTCGGAGGACGCCCCTGCGTCGGCGGACGCGTTCGCGTCGTGGGCGCGGTCGGGCGCATCGTCGCGGGCGATCTCGTCGTGGTCGCGGCCGTGGCGTGCGTGGGTACCGGTCATGTCAGTCTCCGGGGCATCGTGTCGGTTCGTGGTCATGGTTCTCGCGTCCCGATCGGACGACGGATCGGCATCCTGATCCACATCGGTCGGGGCCGCGGCGGTCTTTCGGGTTCGGTTCGCTGCCATCGTATCCTCGGTGACGCGCGCGGGCGCGTGATCGTTCATCCAATGCGGGTGCCCTGCCGGGCGTCCCAGAGCTCGCCGAGCGCGTCGAGCCGCGCGACGATCGCACCGTAGTCCATCCGGGCCGGGCCGAGCACGGCCAGCGCGTCCGGGCCCGGTCCGCGAAGTCCGATCGAGACCAGCGCACAGCCGTCGAGGGCCCCGGCATCCGACCACGGGGCGGCCCCACGCCCGAACGCGCCCTCCGGCCTGCGGGCGATCTCGGACCCGAGGGCGACGCCGGCCCGACCGTGCACCGCCAGCGCGGCGATCCGATCGCCGAGCGCCGTGCGGTCGTCGAGGAGCCGGCACAGCCGCGCGAGCCGCGCCCCCTCACGAAACTCGGGCTCGGACACGACGTGCTCGAGCCCGCCGTAGACGGCTCGCCGCCGACCCCCGGAGTGCTCGACCACGAGCGTCAGATGTCGCAGCTCGGCCGCCAGCGCGTCGGCCAGCCGCTGCGCATCGCACGGCTCGACCTCGAGCTGACGGGCCAGGCGCGCGCGCTCGGCCGGGCTCGGCTCTCGGCGCGCCATCAGACGCTCGACGTAGACGCGGTACCCCAGATCGGTGGGCACGCGACCGGCCGATGCGTGCGGCCGCCCGATCACGCCGATCCGCTCCAGCGACGCCATGGTCGCACGGATGCTGGCCGACGAGAGTCCGCGTCCGCGCTCGAGCGCGAGCGTGCGCGATCCCACGGGCGCCGCCAGGCGCACGTGGTGCTCGATGACCGCGATCAGGTACTCCGCCTGTCGCGGCGAAAGCTCAGGCAACATCGATCGATCTCACCCAACTCGAATTAATCCAATGACTTGGCACTCTAGGCGCAAAAGTGCCAGCGAGGGATGCTACCAGCGCGGGACGATGAGGTCAAGCACCGCCCGAGGGCGGCGGGAGCCGGGACCGCGGGGGGCCGAGCGCGGTCAGTACGCCTGGTCGCGCCTCAGCACGACCAGCAGTGTCCGGACGAGGATCTTCAGGTCGAGCATCAGGGACCAGTTCTCGACGTAGTGGAGGTCGAACCGGGTTCGCTCGGCGATCGACGTGTCGCCCCTGAGCCCGTTCACCTGGGCCCAGCCGGTGATCCCGCTCTTGACCCGGTGCCGATCCACGTAGTCGGGCATCTCGCCGGAGAAGCGATCCACGAAGTGCGGCCGCTCGGGTCGCGGTCCGACGAGGCTCATCTCGCCCCGGACGACGTTCACGAGCTGAGGCAGCTCGTCGAGGCTCCACTTGCGCAGAAAAGCTCCCACGCGGGTGGGCCGTCCGTCGTCGCGGCGCGCCCAGACCGGGCCGGTCGCCGCCTCGGCATTCACGGGCATGGACCGGAACTTGAGGATCGCGAAGCGGCGTCCGTCCCGGCCGATCCGCTCCTGCCGATACAGCACGGGGCCCGGGGAGCTCCGCTTGACCGCCACCGCGATCATCGCCAGGAGCGGCGACAGCAGAGCCAGCGCCAGGCCCGACGCGACGAGATCGAACGACCGCTTCTGCACCCACGCCCAGCCGGTGAGCGGGATCTCGCGCAACGACAGGATCGGCAGCCCGTCGAGCTCTCTCACGCGCGCGCGCCGGCTCAGGAGCTGAAGGGTGTCCGGCACCAGCTCGATGTCCACCGGGAGGCCGCGACACGAGCGCACGATGTCCACCGCCGCGCGCTGCTCGGCGAGCGGCAGCGCCAGCACGAGCACGTCGACGCCCCGGGACGCGACGATCGAGGCCGCGTCGGCGTAGCGGCCCAGCACCTCGAGCGCCTCGTCCCCGATCGGCTCGCTCGCCCCGGCCACCGCGGTGGCGACGGCGATCGCCGGCTCCTGTGCCGGGTCGAAGAGGCTCGGGCCCCGGGCCGGCTCGGGGGCCGGCCCCGATCCGCCCGCGCGGCCGCCGCCCGCGGGCGCGACGCCCCCGGCGTTCAGGCAGCCCACGAGGCGGAACCCCGTGGGATCGACGTCCAGCAGCCGGCGGACGACCTCGTGCCCGATGGGTGTGTCTCCGGCCAGGAGAACCCGGAGCGGATGACGCCGTCGCCAGCGACGCGAGAGCGCGCCGATCGCCGCGCGCTCGAGCACCAGGAGCCCGACCAGCATCACGTACAGCACCGGAAAGTACGAACGCGAGAACGTGAACTCGCGATAGAAGAAGCTGAACGCGGCACCCACGAGCACCGCGCCGAGCGCCGCCCGGGCCAGCCGCAGCGCCTTCTGCGTGCGCGAGCCGATCTGCTCCAGCCGGTACATCCCCGCCGCGGCCAGGAACGGGAGCGTCACCGCGGTCAGGATGGCGCCCGCCGTCACGTAGGGCCCGATCGGGGGAACGCTCTTCGTCAGGGGCAGGACGTCGGTCACCGGTGAGTGAAACCGGAGCGCGTGCGCCAGCGGAAACGCGGCGAACACGGCCAGCGCATCGCCCAGCACCCACAGGAACTGGAGCCACGTCTCGCGCTTTCGCCGTTCAACGCGTCCCATGGGCGACCTCCACCGTGCGGCGCGGCGCGCCGTCGCTGGTCAGCGTGTCGACGATGTCCCGGAACCGCCCCAGGAAGCGCTCGCGGTCGAACCGGAGCGCGTGGCGGCGAATCGCGTCGGGATCCCACGCGTCGGCGTCGAAGGTCTCGACCGCGGCGCGGAGCGAGGCGGCGGTGGGCTCACGGAAGAATGTGCCCGTGACCCCGTCCACGACGGTCTCCAGCGCTCCCCCCTCGGCGAAGGCGATCACCGGTCGACCGCAGGCCATCGCCTCGAGCGGAACGATACCGAAGTCCTCGGGACCCGGGAACACGAGAGCCCGGCATCTCCGGTAGAGCGTGCGGAGCTCGGTGTCCGACACCCGCCCCTGGAAGGTGACGTTGGGTGGCGCGAGACGCCGCAGCCGGGCCAGCTCGGGACCGCCGCCGGCGACCACGAGCCGGGAGTCGAGACCGCGGAACGCCTCGATGGCCAGCTCCACGCGCTTGTACGGGACGAGCGCGCTCACGACCAGGAAGTCGTCGGACGGGGAATCGGGGCCCGGCGTGAACGTGGCGTGGTCGACCCAGGGATGGACGACCTCCGCGGTGCGACCGTACGTGCGGCGGATCCGGTAAGCGACGTTGTGCGAGTTCGCGACGAACGCGCTCACGCGGCGACTCGACGTGACGTCCCAGCGCCGGAGCGGCGCCACGGCGAGGGCCATCGCCGCCCGGACGTGCGCGGGAGCCCGTCCCGGACCGAAGTAGTCCTCGTACGCGTCCCAGATGTAACGCATCGGCGTGTGACAGTAGCAGACGTGCACGGCGCGCTCACCGGGCCGGACGCCCTTCGCCACGCAGTGGCTGGACGAGATGACGAGGTCGTAGCCGGACAGGTCGAACTGCTCGATCGCGCGCGGGAAGAACGGCAGGTACTTTCGATAGTGCGCGGCGATGCCGGGCAGACGCTGCACGAACGACGTGTGAATCGGATGCGACTCGATCTGGCGGGACACCGACCCCGGCAAGTGCACCAGCGTGTAGATCGGGGCGTTCGGATAGCACGAGAGAATCCCCTCGAGCACCTTCTCACCCCCGCGCATGCCGGTGAGCCAGTCGTGCACCAGGGCGACCCTCATCGCGCGTCCTCCCCGAGGGCGCGTGACGCCACCGGAGACGGCGCCGATCCGGTCGCGCCCGCGCCATCCCAGGCCGCCCAGAGCTCGGCCACGAGGCCGTCGCTGACGAAGAAGGCGTCGGTCGACAGGCGCAGCCGGTCGGGATCCGGCTCGAGGAGACCGGCCTCGACGAGTCGATCGACCTCCCGCCAGAACGCCGGCGGCGCGCCCGCGAACCGCTCTCGCGAGGCTCCCTCGACCATCCGGAGACGCATCAGCTCCTCCCCGACGACGGCGGCGTCGTCGAGCACCTCGTATCCCGCGACCGGCTCGCGACGCCCGGACAGCGCCTCCTGCCAGCGCACGCGCGTGGGATGATTCCAGAAGCGGCGCCCCGCGAGGAAGCTGTGGGCCGATGGTCCGATCCCGAGCATCTCCTCGCGCCGCCAGTAGCCCAGATTGTGACGCGAGCGTGTGATCTCGGTGCCGAAGTTCGACACCTCGTAGCGCGGCAGTCCGGCCGCCGAGGCGCTCGCGACGAGCACGTCGTACATCGCCCGCTGGACGTCGTCCGGCAGTCCGGTCAGCTCGCCTCGCCCGCGACGCCGGCCGAGCGCGGTACCCTCCTCGTAGCCGAGACAGTAGGCCGACAGGTGCGCCGGGGCAAGGCGCAGCGCCGCCTCCAGGGATGCGCGCCACTCGTCGAGCGTCTGACCCGGAATCGCGTAGATGAGATCCAGCGAGACGGCCGGGGCGGACGCGATGCTCCTCGCCGCATCCACCGCGCGGGCCACGGCCGTCCAGTCGTGCGTCCGGTCCAGGACCGCCAGGAGGCGCGCGGTGTGCGACTGGGCCCCGATGGACACCCGGGTGAGCCCGAGCGCCGCGTAGGCGGTCAGGCGCTCGGGTGTGGTCGACTCGGGATTGCTCTCGACCGTGACCTCGACCAGCCGGTCGGGGCGCACGAGTCGCGCCAGCATCGAGACCAGGCGCGCGATCTCGTCCGGGGTCAGGAACGTCGGCGTGCCGCCGCCGACGTAGAGCGTCTGCGGCCGGAGCGGCCCGCCGAACCGCTCGCGCCAGACGTCGATCTCGGCCGAGAGGGCGTCCAGATACGCGGAGACGGCGTGTCGATCCGGGGGCACCTCGCGCGAGAACGCGCAGTACGCGCAGTCGGACGCACAGAACGGAACGTGGACGTAGACCCCGTGCACGTGATCGGCGTGATCGGCGGCGCGGAGCTGTTCCACGTCGAGTCCGGCGAACGACATGTCGCCTCCGGGGCCGAGCGCGCTCACTTCACCGGTCGGAACATGCGCCCGAGACGCGGAAGGAAGTACTTGTCGCCGTCGAAGGATGCATAGATGAACAGGGCCTTGCCCACGACGTTCTCGAACGGGACCGCGGACTCTCTCAGATGCCGGTATCGCTGCCGGAAGAACCGCGAGTCCGAGGAGTTGTGCCGGTTGTCGCCCATCGCGAAGAACGAGTCCTCGGGCACGACGTAGTAGTGCCCTCCGCCCGGCCAGTTGACGGCTGCCGGCTGCCCGACGCCGTCGAGCTTCACGTAGGGCTCGTCCTGGGGGACGTTGTTGATGTAGAGCACGTCGTCGATGACCTGGACCGTGTCGCCCGCGATCGCCACGCAGCGCTTGATGTAGTCGGTCCTGTCGTCGCCGGGGTTCTTGAACACCACGACGTCGCCGCGCTCCATGTCCCGGAGCCCGGGCAGCCGGTAGCTCGTGAACGGGAGCGTCGCGCCGTACGTGAACTTGCTGACGAACAGGAAGTCGTGCTTGAGGAGCGTGTCCTCCATCGACTCGGATGGAATCCGGAATGCCTGGAGCACGAACGTGCGGAAGATCAGGAACAGAACCACCGCCCACGCCAGCGACTCGACGTTCTCCCGGAGCTTGCTCTTGGGCGGGCGTGCGGGCTCGGCCGTGGCCTTGGGCTCTGTGCTGGATGCCGACACGAGGCTCCTCCTCAATCACCGCGCCTGAGGACCGCGAGAAACGCCTCCTGCGGGACGTGGACCTTGCCCACGACCTTCATGCGGCGCTTGCCTTCCTTCTGGCGCTCGATCAGTTTGCGTTTGCGAGTGATGTCGCCGCCGTAGCACTTGGCGGTCACGTTCTTTCTCAAGGCGCTCACCGTCGTGCGGGCCACCACCCGGCTGCCGATCGTGGCCTGAATCGAGATCGCGAACATCTGCTTCGGAATCAGCTCGCGCAGGCGCTCGGTCATCGAGCGTCCCGATTCGTACGCGCGGTCCCGGTGCACGATC
The DNA here is from genome assembly GCA_965224245.1 of Candidatus Eiseniibacteriota bacterium. Taxonomy (GTDB): domain Bacteria; phylum Eisenbacteria; class RBG-16-71-46; order CAZAMP01; family CAZAMP01; genus CBDCYW01. Next base: position 2,264,214 of record OZ245046.1, read on the forward strand.
GCACAGAACGCGTCCACCGGCTCGCCGTTCAAGAGAATGTCCAGGCGCACGAGCTGCGAGTCGCGATACCCGGAGAACTCGTAGTCCAGCGACGCGTAGCCCCGGCTGGCCGACTTCAGTCGATCGTAGAAGTCCACGATGATCTCGGCCAGCGGCAGCTCGTACTTCAGGACGACGCGACGCGACTCCAGGTACTCGAGCCCCTGATGAATGCCCCGGCAGTCCTGGCAGAGCTTGGTCACGGGGCCGATCGCGTCGGGCGGCATCACGAGCTGAGTGGCGACGTACGGCTCCTCCACCGTGGACTGGCGGTCGAGCGCGGGCATGTCGCTGGGATTGTGCACCTCGATCGTCTCGCCGGCGGCGTTCTCCACGCGATACGACACGTTGGGAACGGTGGCGATCAGTTCCAGATCGTACTCGCGCTGGAGGCGTTCGAGCACGATCTCGGCGTGGAGCGGCCCCAGGAACCCGCACCGGAACCCCGAGCCGAGCGCGACCGAGCTCTCGGGCTCGAACAGCAGCGACGCATCGTTCAGCGTGAGCTTCGAGAGCGCGTCGCGCAGGTTCTCGAAGTCGTCGGAGTCGATCGGGAAGATGCCGCTCCAGACCATCGGCTTGAGCTTGCGGTACCCCGGCAGCGCGACCGAGGCGACGTCGTCCGCGTCCGCGACCGTGTCGCCGACCTGCACGTCGTGGACGTCCTTGATCCCCGCGATGAGGTAGCCGACCTCTCCGCGTCCCAGCGCGTCGCAGGGGACGCGCTGCAGCTTGATCTGCCCGACCTCGAGCACCTCGTAGCTGCGCCGCGTGGCCAGGAGCTTCACCCGATCACCCACCCGGACCTCGCCGTCCACCACCCGCAGCATCGCGACCACGCCGCGGTAGCGGTCGTACACCGAATCGAAGATCAGCGCGCGGAGCGGGGCGTCCGCGTCGCCGCCGGGCGCGGGAATGCGCGCGTGAATGGCCTCCAGGATCTCGTCCACACCGGTGCCGTCGCGCGCGCTGGCGCGGATGACGTCGGCCGGGTCGCACCCGATGAGCTCGGCCAGCTCGGCCGCGACCTCGTCGGGCCGCGCCGCCGGCAGGTCGATCTTGTTGATGACCGGGATGATCTCGAGGCCGCCGTCGATCGCCATCAGGAGGTTCGAGACGGTCTGCGCCTCGATCCCCTGGGCGGCGTCCACCAGCACCAGCGCGCCCTCGCAGGCCGCGAGGCTGCGCGAGACCTCGTAGGAGAAGTCGACGTGTCCGGGGGTGTCGATCAGGTTGTACAGGTATCGCTGACCGTCGGCGGCCTCGTAGGTCATGGCGACCGCATGTGCCTTGATCGTGATCCCGCGCTCACGCTCCAGATCCATCGAGTCGAGCACCTGCGCCTTCATGTCGCGGGCCGAGAACGTCCGGGTTCGCTCGAGAAGCCGATCGGCCAGCGTCGACTTTCCGTGATCGATGTGCGCGACGATGCAGAAATTGCGGATGCGCTCGGGTGTCGTCTTGACCATGGATGTCCCGCGAAGCCTCTCTCTACTGGAACGTCAGTCGGAGCCCGAGCCGGACCACCGGCTCGGGCTTGGGTACGATGCGCTCGTCGTCGAACTGGTCGTCGAAGTCCATCAAAGCCGCGTCGACGTACGCCTCGGTCATCGTGAACAGCCACGCCAGACCGGACCACCAGATGAAATCGTCGCGCCGATCCAGCGCGCGGTTGCGCGCGCGCCAGGTCGCGTTCTTCTCCGCACCGTCGGGCAGCGACTTCGCCTGCGTCTCCAGATCGTTGGCCTCTCCACCTTCCTCGAAGATCCGGTATCCGAGATACGCCCGCCCCGCGATGAACAGGATCGCCCGCACGTAGCGCCGGTTGTAGAGCTGTCCCCAGGCCGGCAGCGCGGTCGAGCGCCAGAACGCTCCTCCCGGCGACGGCCGGAAGGGCTCCTTCGCCGGCGCCTCGGGGCCGGCGACGCTCGCCGCGTCGCGGGGGCCCGAGTCCCCGATCCGGGCCGCCCGGAGCGGGATGCCCGCCCCCTGATCCGTTGCCGTCGCCCGGAGCGAGTCCGCCCGCCACGGCCACTGGACATCCGCGGTCGCGCCCCGGGTCCCCGAGACGGCGCACGCGATCAGGCAGAGGGTCAGCACCAGCGCCGTTACTGGCGGGAACGTGTGGGAATCGAACCCACCTCGGACGGGATTAGCGCCCGACAGAAGGATTTGAAGTCCTCGGAGTTCACCAGAACTCGCCCGCTCCCCCAAGATCGTCCTCACGTGTGGTTGCGGGGGCCAGAGAAAGCACCCTCGATACGGCGGACGAGCGATGATCGGGCACCGTCCCGGCGAGATCAACCCCGGACACGCGCAAGTGCTTCGATTTCAATGCGTGCCCCCTTCGGGAGCGCCTTCGCCTCGACGGCCGACCGGGCCGGATACGGCTCGCCGAAGTACTCCGCGTAGCGCTCGTTCACGGCCGCGAAGTCGCCGAGATCGGCGAAGAAGACGGTCGTCTTGACCACCTCGTCGAGCGAGCTGCCCGCGGCGCCGAGGATCGCCCGGAGGTTCGCCATCGCGCGCTCGAACTCGGCCAGAACGCCACCCTCGACGAGCTGACCGGTCCCGGGATCGATCCCGATCTGTCCGGCGGTCATCACGAGCGCCGAACCGTCGAACACGATCGCCTGGCTATAGGGTCCGACCGCCCCCGCGGCGTCGGACGTCTGGACCGCTCTCTTCACGACTCCCCCCGCGATGGACGCCTCGACGGCTCGTTCCGCCGTCGCTTTCGTGGGCAGGGAGTCTAGCACGGCGGGCCCGCGAACGCGGGCCGATGGCGCCGGGCGAGGGCGCGGGCGAGGGCCGCCACCGCCCGCGCGGACCCGTGGCGGTGACGCGGCGCCGGATGGCGAGGTGACTACTCGACCGTGACGCTCTTGGCCAGGTTTCGCGGCTGGTCCACGTTGCATCCACGCAGGACGGCCATGTGGTACGAGAGCATCTGCAAGGGCACGATGGAGACGAGCGGGGTGAACGGCTCGAGCGTGTGCGGCACGTAGATGACGTGGTCGGCCATCGTCTTCACGTCCCGGTCGCCCTCGGACGCCACGGCGATGATGCGCCCCTTGCGCGCGCGCACCTCCTGCATGTTGCTGCGGATCTTGTCGTACGCGGAGTCCTTGGTGCAGATGAACACGACGGGCATGTTCTCGTCGATGAGCGCGATCGGACCGTGCTTCATCTCGGCCGCGGGATACCCCTCGGCGTGGATGTAGGAGATCTCCTTGAGCTTCAGCGCGCCCTCCAGGGCGGCCGGGAAGTTGTACCCGCGGCCCAGGTAGAGCGCGTTGTTGTGGTGGTGGTAGGCCCTGGCGATCTCGATGATGGCCGCCTCGTCGTCGAGCACGCGCTGGATCTTGTCGGGGATGGCCCAGAGCTCCTCGACCATCTCGCGTCCGGTGGCCAGACTCATCTCGCGGTGGCGGCCCACCCACAGCGTGAACAGGGCCAGCGCGGTGACCTGGCACGTGAACGCCTTCGTCGACGCGACGCCGATCTCCGGGCCGGCGTGGATGTAGATGCCGCCGTCCGATTCCCGCGCGATGGTGGAACCGACCTGGTTGACGATCCCGAGCACGGTGGCGCCCTTGCGCTTGGCCTCGCGAAGCGCCGCCAGCGTGTCGGCCGTCTCGCCCGACTGGCTGATCACGATGACGAGCGTGCCGTCCTGGATGATCGGATTGCGGTAGCGGAACTCCGACGCGTACTCCACCTCCACCGGGATGCCGCAGAACTCCTCGATCAGGTACTCCCCGATCATGGCCGCGTGCCAGGACGTGCCGCACGCGGTGATGATGATGCGGCGAATCTGTCGCATGACCTGGGGTGACAGGTTCGGTCCCCCGAGCCGGGCGATGCCCTCGTCCAGGAGCAGTCGCCCACGCATCGTGTTGCGCATCGCGCTGGGCTGCTCGAAGATCTCCTTCTGCATGAAGTGCTCGAAGCCGGACTTCTCGATCTCCTCGAGCGACCACGAGATCTCCTCGACGGACTTGGTGACCGGGGCCTCCTCGATCGTCATCGTGTGGTACGACTCCGGCGTGACCACGACCATCTCGCCGTCGTCGAGGTAGATGACGTCGCGCGTGTGCGAGAGGATCGCGGCCACGTCCGACGCCACGATGTGCTCGCCGTCGCCGATCCCGACCACCAGCGGTGAGCCGTTCCGCGCGCCCACGATCTTGCCCGCCTCCTTGGACGAGACCACCGCAATGCCGTACGTGCCCTCGACGTGCCGGAGCGCCGACGCAACCGCCCGCTCCAGCGACACGTCGCGGTAGAACTCCTCGATCAGGTGCGCGAGCACCTCGGTGTCGGTGTCGGACGTGAACACGTGCCCCTTCTCGATCAACGAGGTCTTGATCGAGGCGTAGTTCTCGATGATGCCGTTGTGGACCACGGCCACCGACACGTCGGAGTCGGTGTGCGGATGCGCGTTGATCTCGTTGGGCTCACCGTGGGTGGCCCACCGCGTGTGGGCGATGCCGAAGTACGCGTCGATCGGATTCGCACGCAGCGCCTCGTCCAGCGCCCGCAGCTTGCCCGGCTTCTTCAGGATTTGCAGGCCCTGGCCGTTCACCACCGCCACGCCGGCGGAGTCGTAGCCGCGGTACTCCAGTCGGCGAAGCCCATCCATCAGGATCGGAATGCAGCGCTTCGGTCCGGTGTATCCCACAATCCCACACATGGCTCGTCCTCGTCTGTCGCTCAGCGACCGATCCCGATGAGGTCCCGGACCTCGTCGATCCGCTTGCCGAGAGTGGCGGCGTCGCGGGCTTCGGCGATGATCCGGACGATGGGCTCGGTCCCGGATTTGCGTACGTGAAGGAAACCGTCCGGCCAGCGGAGGTAGACTCCGTCGGTCCGATCGACCTCGGCATCTGAAAAAACATCGGCCACCCGGTCGAGCTCCTCCAAGCTCTGGTCGGGCGTGATGTCGAACTTGTCCTTGCGCATGCGGTAGCGGGGCAGCCCGGCCACGAGCTCGGTGAGCGGCCGGCCCTCCTCGGCCAGCAGCGAGAGCACCAGCGCCATCGCCACCGGCGCGTCTCGACCGAGGTGGATGTCGGGGAAGATCACGCCGCCGTTTCCCTCGCCCCCGATGACGGCGTCCACCTGCCGCATCTTGGCCACCACGTTGGCCTCACCGACCGCCGCCCGGTGCACGGGCGCGCCGTGGCGCGAGGCGACGGCGTCGAGCATCAGGGACGTCGAGTAATTCGCCACCACCGGCCCCCGCCGGTGACGGAGCACGTACTCCATCGCCAGCGGCAGCGTGGCGTCCTCGCCGATGGGCGTGCCGGTCTCGTCGACGATGGCCAGCCGATCGCCGTCGGGGTCCAGCGCGAAGCCGACGTCGGCCTTCTCGCGGACCACGGCCTCGCCGAGCTCGCCGATGTTCTCGGGCAGGGGCTCGGGCACACGCGGAAACCGACCGGTGGGTGCCTCGTACAGGACGACGTGCTCGACCCCCAGCGCGTGCATGAGGCGGGTCGAGATCGGACCGCCGGCGCCGTGCAGGGCGTCCACGACGACCTTCAGCGAGCGGCGCGCGATCTTCTCGCGGTCGACCAGCGGCAGGCTCAGGATCTTCTCGACATGCGTATCGATCGCACCCCGGAAGCTGGAGTCGGCGCCGAGCGCGTCGAACGACGACCACGCGATGCGGTTCTCGCGCTCGATCGCGAACAGCTCCTCGGCCTCGGCCTTCTGGAGAAACGTCCCGTGATGCGAGATGAACTTCAGGGCGTTCCACTGGGGCGGATTGTGGCTGGCGGTGACGGCGATGCCGCCCTGAGCACCGAGCTCTTCCACCAGGAGCTGGACCGTGGGCGTGGGCACGATGCCGAGACGCACGACGTCACACCCCGACGCCGTCAGTCCGGCGACGGTCGCGGACGTGATCATCTCGCCCGAGAGGCGCGAATCGCGCCCCACGACGACCTTGCCGCCGCCCACGAGGGTCCCGAACGCGGCGGCCAGCCGCGTCACCAGGTCGGCGTGCAATCCGGAACCCACGACGCCTCGGACGCCCGAGACGCTCATCATCAGATGGCCCACGTTGTCGACTCCAGTGGCCGATGCCGCGCCGTGGCGGCCCGAGTCGGCCGGTTTCGCGCCGCCGGGCGGAACGCGAGTGGCGATAGCGTAACGCCGCGAGGCTCATCTCGCCAAGCGGGTGGAGGAACCTCGCACGTCTCTCATCGACACGCGCCCGACCCGACCGGTCACCCCGCGCGGAGCCCGCGTCCCCGGACGAAACGAAAAACGGGGAGTGCCGCCGCGGCGACCTCCCCGTACGCATGGAGCTGGTGAGCGGAATCGAACCGCTGACCTACGCATTACGAGTGCGTTGCTCTACCTGCTGAGCTACACCAGCAAACGTGGTGCGACCCCCCAGAGTCGAACTGGGGACACACGGATTTTCAGTCCGTTGCTCTACCAACTGAGCTAGGGTCGCTCCCAACCTCGAAATCACGAGGCGGGAACGGTAAGAGACCGAGTAAACCCTTGTCAAGCCGCTCGATCACCCTGCTCGGCAGGTCGAGCCGCCCCGTGCGGGTCGGCTGACGCGCACCGCGCCGGGACGCCGCTCCGCCGTGTGGGTGCGGATCTCCTAGTCGCCGCCGCCGTTCCGTCGCTCGCGGCCTCGCCGATCGGTGCGTCGCGCCCGGCGCTCCGGGTTCTCGGCGATCGGAAGGCTCAGCCAGTACAGGAGCCCATCGCCGGACTCGCTGCGCGCACGGAGCTGCCCTCCGTGTTCGTTCACGATCTGATCGGCCAGGGACAGGCCGTGATCGGCCGAGCCCGGCTCGCCCGGCCCGAACGGCCGAAACAGGCTCTCGAGGATCCCGCCCGCCACGCGCCGGCCGGGGATGCGAAGCTCCACCACGACCTCCTTGCTCTGCAGCCGGGTGGTCACGATGGCCTCACCGTCGTCGACACCGGAGAGCCCGTGCCGGAGCAGCGTCACGAGGACGGTCCGGATCCTGGCCACGTCCAGGAGCAGGGGGGGAAGATCGCCCTGCAGGCGTAGCGACACGTCTGCGGCGGGCCGCCCCGGCTCGGCGTCCCGTAGCGTCTCGGTGGCCTCGTAGACGACGTCGTTGATGTCGGAGAGCCGGAGCCGCGCCGGCTCGGAACGCGTCAGCGCGGCGAACTCCTCGAGCAGCTCGATGGCGCGATCCATCCGTCGGCGCACGGCCGACGATCGCGCATCGGCCTCGGTGTCCGACGTCGCGGCCGTCACGCCCGGCAGCTCCTCGTCTAGCGGCGTCAGGCACTCCTCGAGCGCGCTCGCGGCCGCCTTGCAGAGATCGAACCGCGCGCCATCGCGTTCGAGCCGCTCGACCCGGCGGCGATGGTCGTGGAGGTCGCGCTCCAGTCCCGCGACGCGATCCTGCAGGCGCACCTGATGAAGCGCCGTCGCCGCCACGTTCGCGGCCGTGGTCAGCGCCTCGCGAACGCCCGGCACCGGCTCGGCACCGAGAAACGGCATGCCGGCCGCGTAGTCGATCACGACGATGCAGCCGTGTACGGCGTCGTACGCCGAGAACGGCTCCACCAGCACGCGAGAGATGCCCGCGTCGTCACAGTACCCGAAGTGCGTGCTCGTGTCGGTGCGCGACACGCTGATGCTGGCCGGCGTCGCCTGCACGTCGGCCACCAGCCGCTCCAGCGTGCGCTGCCACCCGGCGTCGACGCTCCCCTGGGTCACCTGTGCGATGCACTCCGGCGCGTTCGATCGCTCGAAGCGCCAGACCGACACGTCCTTCGCGCCCGACAGCTCGGCCAGGTCTCCGGCGTTCAGCCGGAGGGCCCGGTGCAGCGACGTCTCCTGAAGCGCGCGGCGGCTGACCTCCTCGACGAACGCCAGCGCCGCGCGCCGCTGCTCGTCGGACCAGGTATGCGCCGCGCGGCCGAGCTCTCGCCCCAGCCGCGAGACGACGCCTTCGAACAGGAACCGGGCGTCGGCGCCGGTCGCCTCGTCCGAATCGGCCAGTGCGAACCAGACGGCTGTCTCCGGCCGTTCGAGCGCCCGCACGGGATAGGCCACGCCGGCCTGATCGTCGCCCGGCCACGCCCCGGGAACCGGGCGGCCGGTTGCCACGGCCTGGGTCACGGGATGGTCGACGGCCCCCGGTGCGACCCGCTCGCGGCCCCCTTCGTCCTCGAACGCGTCGGTCAGGGGGTTGCGGAACAGCACCACGGCGTCGGCGACGCCGGACAGGGCGCGGCACTCGAGCTGGAAGTCGGCGACGACCTCGGCCACGAGATCGTGAGGATGGTGGTCGACGGCCGCTACCGAGGTCGACGGGTCGGTGGCCAACGTTGCGTCTCCTTGCGCGCTCCCGGTTGTGCGCCGGTGGTCACGATCGAGCCGGCGAGCGAGTCTCCTCGCCATCTCGCCTTTTCATCGGGCCCCCGGCCGGAGGACTTGAGCCGGTGTGTGCGCCACGTCGGGTGGGCAGGATCGCGCGGCAAACGCTGTTCGTGGGCCCGGTCCGGCTCGTTCCCGCCGCTCGACACGCGCGGGGTCACCGACTACCAGGCGCCCGCGCGCTTCCACCGACCGCGCCGGAACCAGACCGCGAGCAGGATGCCGCGGAGCGCGCTCGTGATCGTGAGCATCCACCAGATCGACACCGGTCCCAGCTCGAGACGGAACGCCAGGAGGTACCCGAGCGGGATCCGGATCAGCGACAGCGCCGAGGAGATGATGCCGGGGGGCAGCGTGTTGCCGGCGCCCGTGAACGCTCCGAACACGGCGATCTCCACCCCCATCCAGAGCTGGCACAGCGCCAGGATGCGCAGGAACCGCGCACCCTCGGTCACGATCGCCACGTCGTCGGAGAAGAGCCCGAACACCGGCTCGGCGAACACCAGGAAGGCCAGCCCGACCGTGCCCGTGAAGATTGCGGACTGCAGGGCGGCCATCCAGGCGGCGCGCTCGGCCAGCCGGGTGTCGCCCGCGCCGAGCGACTGACCCACCATGGTGCTCGCGGCGATCGAGAACCCGTTCGCGATCAGGTAGTTGATGGACTCCAGGCGATTGCCCACCCCGAGCACGGCCAGGGGCGCGTTGCCCAGCGTCGCCACGACGTTCGACAGAAAGAGGTACACGAGCGTGAACAGCCCGGCGTTGAAGGACCCCGGGGTGCCGACGCGAAGGAGCCGGCCCCAGATCGCGGGCGCGGGACGTCGGATCTGATGCCAGGTCGGACGGAGCGGCGTCCGTCCCCGGGCAATGTACAGGACGTAGGCGCTCACCCCGACGAGATGGGCGATGACGGTCGCGATGGCGGCACCGGTGACGCCCCACCTCGGAAACGGACCCCAGCCGAGGATCAGGAACGGGTCGAGAGCCGCGTTCACGCTCAGCATCACCACGGACAGGAACATCGGCGTCCGCGTGTCGCCGGCCGCACGCAGGACCGATTCGAACGCCATGAACACGAAGATCGCGGCGGACCCCCACAGGAGCACCGAGAGGTACGCCTCGCCCAGCGCGCTCACCTCGGGAGCGGCGCCGACGAAGTCGAACGTGGCACGGCACACCGCGCGCGAGACCACGGCCACGATGACGCCCATCACCAGCGCGAGCTGAAGCCCGCCCGCGACCGCGCGTCGAGCGCGATCCAGATCGCCCGCGCCGACCGCGCGTGCGACCAGCGCGGGAATGCCCATCTCGATCGCGGCCCCGAGCGCCCAGAGAATCCATGCGGCGAAGTGTGCCGGCGAGAGCGCGGCCAGTGCCGTCGGTCCCAGACGCCCGATCCAGTAAGCATCCACGAGGCTGTACAGCGTGCCCAGCCCCATCGCGATCATGACCGGCCACGCCAGGGCGAAGACGCGCCTGGCGAGCGACGCGTGTCCGATCACGCCGATGAACGGCGTCGTTTCTGCCGTCGGCCTGTCGTCCACCGTTCACCCCGTTCACGGTCGTTCACCCTCGGACGGCTGCTCCCGGCACCTCCAGCGGCTCGCGGGACGAGCCGGCGCCGCGGTGGTCACGAAGCGGGCGAGTATAGCCTGCGCGCTCGTCCCCTCGCGCGGCGCGCTCGTCCCCTCGCGCGGCGCGTTTGCGCCGGTGCATTGCGCACGCGGCCCCGTGCAGTTTGCGTGTCGGTGGGTCTGGATCCGATGGTGACGGCCACGGCAACGGACCGTCGAAATGATTGAATTGACATGCCTTACGAGGTCAGACGGAGGCCTGGCCCGTGCATTGCGTCACGTGGGAACCGACTCCCGTCGCCCTGGTGCCGGCGGCAGGTCTCCCCGGCCTGCCGCCGGCGCCGACCTCTCGCGACGCGTCCCCGCACGCGTCGTCGGGCGTCCCAGGGCTCCGCCTGCCCGAACGCTTCCGGGCACGGCTCACGAACCTGCGAAGCTCGCCTGACGCGGAGCGCACTGGATGCAGACGTCGCGTCTCGCGCAGACGTCGCGCCGCCCGCGAACGGGGCAGTCCGAGCACCTCACCGCGTGGAGCCGGTGGAAGAGCAAACCGCGGGGAAAAGAAAGAGCCTGCGCCGGAGCGCAGGCTACCCGAAGTCTCCCGGCATCGACCGGGCGCGATCCCCGCCTTGCCGTGCTTGCCGATGAGCGAAAGTGCGACACCAACGTCGCCACTCCCGGCAGTGCACGGGCCGGCAGCAAACCTCGGAAGCGACGGGGTCTCAACGGTCACGTGTGTCGCACGGCTCCCCGACGCTTCGGGGCCGCGACAGTGCAGATCGTGTGCCACGGAACGGCGTCGGACGACTCCGCCTCGCGCGCATGGACTTAGCGTTTCGGTCGCGAGGATCGACGGCGGGCGCCTCGTGCGTTTCGCAACGTCCGCATGCGTTTCGCACGTTCAGCCAGGTGCTCGGTCGCGAGCTCGCGAAAGGCGCGCGCCGCGGGCGAGACCGGCCGTCCGGACGCGGTCGCGAAGCCCAGTGTGCGCGTCGCTCGAAACCCGACGAGCGGGATCCGGGCGAGCCGCCCCTCGGCGACCTCCTCGGCGACCAGCGCCTCGGGCAGCACGGCGTACCCGAGACCGACCTCCACCAGACGCTTCATGGCCTCGGGGGATCCCATCTCCATCGTGACCCGCGCGTCGACACCGGCATCGGCCAGGGCCCGATCGATCGTCCCCCGTGTGACCGACCCCGTTGGATAGCCGATCATGGCCAGCTCGGTGAGTGCGGGCGCCCGTATGCGGCGTCTGACCGCCAGCGCGTGCGTGGGTGCGATCACCATCACGAGCCGCTCGGTCTCGAGCTCCTCGGTATCGAGGGCCCGGTCGGGCGCGGGCAGCGTCAGGACCGCCAGATCCAGCTCTCCGGTGCGAAGCCCCCTCGCCAGGACCCGCGACGAGTCCACCGAGACCCGGAACCCCACCCGCGGATGGCGCTCCCGGAACTCGCGGTATACCGCCGGAAGGAGATACACGCTGACCGCGTCCGTCGTCCCGAGCCTCAGCTCGCCCCCCTCGAGTCGACCGGCCTGTCCCAGCTCCCAGCGAATCGACTCGCGATGCGCGGCGATCGCGGTGGCGTGCTCGAGCAGGACGGCTCCGGCGTCGGTCGTCCGCGCCTCGCCTCGCCGGCGCTCCACCAGCTGGGTCCCCAGCTCGGCCTCCAGGCGCTGCACGGCCAGGCTCACCGCCGGCTGGGTGAGGTAGGTCTGCTCCGCCGCCCGGGTGAAGCTCCTCGTCCGGACCACGGCGAGGAAGATGTCGAGGTCGCGCAGCTCCATGTGAAGATAAGTATCGCTCATGAATGACATATCAAACATAAATTTCGCTCACATCCCGGGACCCCCTACCGTGCGGGCGAGATCGGCACGGCTCACCGGCACGGGCACGGCGCCCGGCATTCACCTGGAGATTCACGATGTCCAAGATGACCATCGCCCCCGCCCAGGGCCGCCTCGGTGTCCTTCTTCCCGGACTCGGCGCGGTCGGCACCACGTTCATCGCCGGCTGCCTGGCCGCCCGACGCGGTCTGGCCAAGCCCATCGGGTCGCTGACCCAGATGGGGACGATCCGGCTGGGCAAGCGCACCGACGATCGCGTTCCCATGATCCGCGACTTCGTACCCCTCGCCGGGCTCGACGACCTGGCGTTCGGCGGCTGGGACATCTTCGAGGACGACTGCTACGAGGCGGCGATCAAGTCCGGCGTCCTCGAGCGCGAGCTCCTGGACTCGATCCGGGAGGAGCTGTCCGCCATCGAGCCGATGCCGGCGGTGTTCGATCGGCGTTACGTCAAGAAGCTCGACGGCCCCAACGTCAAGACGGGCGGCACCTGGTGGGACAAGGCGCAGGCCCTGAAGGACGACATCGAGCGTTTCCGGACCGAGATGGGCTGCGATCGCCTGGTGATGGTCTGGTGCGGATCCACCGAGATCTACCAGGAGCCGGGCCCCGAGCATGCCAGCGTGAAGGCGTTCGAGGAGGCCATGAAGGCCGACAGTCCGAAGATCTCGCCCAGCATGGTCTACGCGTACGCGGCCATCTCGTCACGCGTGCCCTACGCGAACGGCGCTCCCCAGGTCTGCAACGAGGTGCCGGCGCTGATCGAGCTCGCCCGGGAGCTGCGCGTGCCGATCGCGGGCAAGGACTTCAAGACCGGCCAGACGCTGATGAAGACGATCCTGGCCCCCGGCCTGAAGGCTCGCATGCTGGGGCTGAACGGCTGGTTCTCCACGAACATCCTCGGCAATCGCGACGGTGAGGTACTCGACGACCCCGACTCGTTCAAGTCGAAGGAGGTCTCGAAGCTGGGGGTGCTCGACTACATCCTTCAGCCCGACAAGTACCCCGACCTCTACGACGGCTTCTATCACAAGGTCCGCATCAACTACTATCCGCCGCGCGGCGACAACAAAGAGGGCTGGGACAACATCGACATCTTCGGGTGGCTCGGCTATCCGATGCAGATCAAGGTGGACTTCCTGTGCCGTGACTCGATCCTGGCCGCGCCCATCGTGCTCGACCTGGCGCTGTTCATGGACCTGGCCCATCGGGCGGACATGCGCGGGATCCAGGAGTGGCTCTCGTTCTACTTCAAGGCGCCGATCACCGCACCGGGCCTCTACCCCGAGCACGATCTGTTCATCCAGCTGATGAAGCTCAAGAACACGCTGCGCCACATGCAGGGCGAGGAGCTGATCACGCACCTCGGAAACGAGTACTACGACTAGTCGGGGCCGCGCCCGCCCACGGGGGCGGGCGCGATCACGGAGCCAGCCCGCCGGACCGTCAACGCATCCAGGCCTGGACGCCGCCGTGCCAGAACCCGGTGTGCACCACCTCGGCGCCCGCCGACCGGAGCGCCTCGATCACGTGGTGGCGACGGTCGAAGTCGGTGAAGAAGAACATGAACCCGCCACCGCCGGCGCCGGTGATCTTGCCGCCGAGGGCACCCGCGGCTCGCGCGGCGTCGTACAGGGCGTCGATCTCGGGGGACGAGATGCGGGCCGACATCCGCTTCTTGACCGCCCACGCCTCGTCGAGAAGCGACCCGAAGCGCGTCATCTCACCCCGGAACAGCGCGCGCTTCATCTCCAGGGCCAGGGCCTTGGTCGCGTCCATGGCCGCGATCGCGTCCGCCTCCGCGTCGGTGTAGTTCTTGATCTGATCGGCGATGATGTCCGACGAGAAGCGACTCTGCCCGGTGTACGCGAGCACGGTCGCGTACTCGAGCTCGGCGATCCACTGGTCGGGGATCCGGAGCGGGTTCACCAGGACGTCGTCTCCGGCGAACTCCATGAAGTTGAAGCCGCCGAACGAGGCCGCGTAGGGATCCTGCCGGCCGCCCTTGATGCCCAGATCCGTCCGCTCGATGGTGACCGCGAGCCTGGCCGTCTCGTACGGGTTCAGACCCAGTCGCAGCCAGTGGTCGAACGCCCCGATCAGGGCCACCACCATCGTGGACGACGCCCCCAGCCCCGAGCCCGGCGGACAGTCGGTGTGCGTGAACAGCGTGAAGCCCTGCCGCTGCTGATCCACGCCGAGCCGGCGGATCACCCCCTTGGCCAGGTCCATCTGATAGTCGAACGGCGGAATCTCGTCGTCGATCCCGTAGCTGACCTCGTCGTCGTAGTCGAGCGAGCGAAGCGTGATCACTCCGCTGTCGTTCGGCACCAGCGTGACGTAGGCGAACCGGTTGATGGTCGCGTTCAGGATCAGCCCGCCGCGCTCGGTCGCGTACGGGTCGACGTCGGTTCCGCCGCCCCCGAAGCTGATGCGAAGCGGCGCTCGGGCTCGAACGATCTTCACGAGCTAGTCCCCTCCGGTTGGGCGCCGGCGCTCCGGGCGCCCGCCGACGATCGACGCCGCACGCGCGTAGTCCTCGGGCGTCCCGATGTCCAGGAACGTGGCGTCCGGGTACCGGTGTGCCCGGAGCGTGCGAGCGAGCATCGTGGGAAAGACGTCCCGCTCGATCGAGACGGGCCGATCATCCGGGATGCGGTCGATCGCCTCGGGCTCCAGCACGTACCACCCCGCGTTGATCCACCCCGCACCGGCCGACTCGCGCTTCTCGTTGAACGCCAGCACGCGGCCGTCGCCATCGAGGTCGAGCGTACCATAGCGCGATGCGTCGTCGACGCGAACCGAGGCCAGCGTGGCCAGCGCCCGCGACGACCGATGCGCGTCGACCATCTCGGAGAGCACGCCCGTCAGGTACGTGTCACCGTTCATCACGACCACGCACCCATCCAGTGCGGCCCGGCGGTAGACGAAACGGATCGCGCCGCCGGTCCCGAGCGGACTGGGCTCACGGATACACCGGACACGGGGCGTCGCGTCGGGGCGCGCGGCCAGGTATGCGTCGAACGCGTCGGCCAGATGTCCCACGCTCAGCCAGACCGACCCCACGTTCTCCTCGGCGAGCCGATCGAGGATGACGTCGAGGAACGGTCGCCCCCCGACGTCGGCCAGTACCTTCGGACGATCGGCCACCGCGGGCCGAAGTCGGGTGCCGAGCCCCCCGCACAGCACGATCACCGGGACGCCGAGATCGCTCACGTCACACCCGCCTCCGCCATCAACGACTCGATGGCCTCGTAGAGCGGATCCCAGGAGAAGCGCGGCTTCTCGGCCCGGACGCCGGCGACGAGTTGCTCGCTCATGTCCTCTCGAAAGAAGCGCGTCACGGCGGCCGCCAGCGCATCGGGGTCGTTCGGCGGCACCACGAGGCCCGCACGCTCGTGGGGCACGATCTCCGCCAATCCCCCCACGTCGGTCACGATCGTGGGCGTATCGAACTGGTACGCGATCTGGGCCACCCCGCTCTGCGTCGCGGTCACGTACGGCTGCACGACGACGTCCGCGGCGCTGAACAGCCGGGCCACCTCTTCGGTGGCCACGTACTCCCCGCTCATGCGGACGTGCGCCTCCAGCCCGAGCTCGCGTACCCGCTGCCGGTACGGCTCCTCGGACTCGTAGAACTCGCCGGCCACCACGAGCTGCGCTGCTGGAACGTCCCGGACCACCGCCGGCAGCGCCTCCAGGAGCACGTGAAGCCCCTTGTAGCGCCGGATGAACCCGAAGAAGAGCATGACCGGGGCGTCGGGATCGAGTCCGAGCCGGCGCCGGGCCTCTCCCCTGGGGATCGGGTCTCCGAAGATGTCGTACGTGGGGTGCTGGACGCGCCGGCGCGGCGCGTGGACGCCGAGCGTGTCGAGATCCCTCGCCACCGCCTCGCTCAGGACGACGTGCCCGTCGCACGCGCGGAGGAAGTACCGGCTCAACGAGTCGTTCAGCGGGCGCCGCTCGTGCGGAATCGCGTTGTCCACGATCGCGATCACCTTCGCTCCCCGCGCCCGGACCCGGCGCGCGATGACCCCACAGGACGGGGCGAAGAACGGCATCCAGTACTTGAACAGGACGCACTCCGCGCGCCAGCGGGTCAGATGAGAAGCCGTGCGGTACCAGCTCCGGGGATCGATCGTGTCGAGCAGACGAACGGCCCCGATCGGGTCGTCCACGTCGTCCTGCTCGAGCTGCGTCCGGCCGGGGAAGAGCCGCTCGGGGTACTGGCGGGTGAACGTGACCGCCGACACCTCGTGGCCGCGCGCCCGGAGCCCGGCGTACACGGTCTCCAGGAAGTGCGCGATGCCGCCCCGATACGGGTGGAACGTCCCCACCAGCGCGATGCGGCGTCCGGTCGACGGAGACGGCGACACTCAGCGCACCTCGACGAAGAGGGCGAAGAGGTACTCGGTCTCCGGCATTGCGGGGAGCACGGGATGGTCGGCCGCCTGGCGCGTCTCGGCCACGAGCCGGAGCTCACGCCCCAGCTTGGCGCCGCCGGCGCCCACCGCGGACAGGAGGTCGGCACGGGTCAGATGGTGAGAGCACGTGCAGGCGATCAACAGTCCTCCGGGCCGGACGCGCACGAGGGCGTCCCGGCAGAGGCGTGTCATCGCGCGGAGCGCCGATGCCCGGGCGCGACGGTTTCGGGCCAGGGGCGGCGGGTCCAGGACCACCACGTCGAACCGGGACGCCTCCTCGCCCGGCACGGCGCCCGCCCCCAGGAGCTCGGCATGCTCGAAGCGACAGGCCGCCGCGACGCCGCCGGCGTCGGCGTTGCGCCGTGCGATCTCCAGCGCGCCCGGTGACCGATCCCGGCCGACGACCGATGCTCCGTGCCGCGCGGCCTCGAGTGCGAACGCGCCAGTGTAGCAAAAGAGATCCAGCACCCGTCCACCGTCGATCCACGCCCCGAGCGTGGCCCGCGTGTCTCGCTGGTCGTAGAAGTAGCCCGTCTTCTGTCCACCGAGCACGTCGACCTCCAGCTCGAGATCGCGCTCGCGGGCGATCACGCGGCCCGGCAACGTGCCGATCGCCATGCGTCGTTCGGCCCCGAGGCCCTCCAGCGCGCGAAACGGCGAGTCGTTCGCCAGGACCACCGTATCCACCCCGGTCACGTCGACCACGAGCCGGCAGAACGCGGCCTCCAGACGCGCCGCGCCCGCGGTCAGCGTCTGAACGACGGCCACGTCACCGTATCGATCCACGACGAAGCCCGGCAGGCCGTCGCTCTCGCCGTAGACGAGCCGTCCGAAGCGCACGTCGTCCAGCACCCGCTCGCGATAGGCGATCGCGTCGCGGAGTCGGGTGCGCAGAAACGCGTCGTCCGGGTCGGCGTCGGCGCCGAGGAGGCGGGCGGCGATGAGGGCGTGAGGGTTGACGGTGGCGGTGCCGAAGCCGCGTCCACGGGGATCGACGATCGTGCAGACGTCACCGGGGGCGATCGCCGCGAGGTCGGAGGTGACGTCGCTCGAGAACACCCACAGGTGCCCGCGGGCGAGCCGTGACGCACATCGGGCCGACACCGACACCCGTCCGCGGGTGCGTCGCCCGGTCGAGACAGTCACTCGTCACTCCTGCCCCGGCCCCGCGAGGCGAGACCCGTTCCAGCGAGATCGAAAAACGGCGCGGCGCGGGGCCGAGGGCGCCCGCACCGCGCCGGTACGTGTCGCGATCCGATCGCCTAGTTCACGGGCGTGAGGCGATAGATCTCGATCAGGCCGGTCTCACCCGGCGAGTAGAGCTCCAGCGCATCGGCGATGAGCCCGTCCACGCCGGCGATGGTGGCCAGCTGCACCGTCGGCCCGCCCTCGGCCAGCGCACCCGCGACCGCGGCCTCGCCCAGGGGCTCGATCCCGATCTCGCGAGCGGCCTCCAACTCGGCCAGACCGCGCGTCTCGTCCACGCGCTCGGGCAGCTCGTAGGAGCCGAAGAAGACCAGGTCCCGGGCCAGGTCGACGGCGCCCGGCACCACGACGACCATGCGGCCGGACTCGACCCCCACGTTCGTCTGCTGCGCCGGATAGCGCCCCACGTAGAGCACGGGGCTCCAGCCCTGTCTCGGCTGGGCGAGCTCGGGGTCGACGTCGAACACGAGCACGTATCCCGACTGGAACTGCTCGCGATCGGCCGTCCAGTCGTACGTGAACGGCTCGTCGACCTCGAACGCGCGCGCGTAGACGAGGCCCTTCACCGACGTCCCGTCGTCGACGGGCTGGATCGGAACCTCGTCGCCGAACGCCGCGGTGACCAGCGTCACCGCCGCGAGCGCTCCGAGGACTCCGGAAACGGTTCGTGTCTTCATGATCTATCCGTCCTTTTCGTCGACCGGGTCGACGTTTGCACTCTCGGACTCGGCTCCACTACTCGGCCGTGAACTGAACGTCGTCGATCCCGATCCGCCCCCGGTCGGAGCCGAACGCGGCGCCGAACTCGAGGCGCACGGCCACGACGTCCGACAGGTCGATCCCCGAACCGTTCGTCTCGAACTCGGAGACGCGGGCACGCACGGTGTTCATCTCGTTGAGCCATCCGCCCGAGCGCTGGAACAGCGGCGTCAGGTGACCCCACCCACCGAAGTGGATGGAGCTGGACGTCCCGCTTCCGTCGCGAAGCGTGACGCTGAACGAGTGATAGTCGTCGAGCGCGACCGTCTCGGGGTGGTGGGTCTGCTGGCACGCCCGGAACGAGACGAACGCCATGTCACGCACGTCGCGTGCGCCCGGCACGACCTCGTACTCCACGTAACGCGTCTGACCCACGGTGTAGTCCCAGATCGCGCCGAACGCGATGTCACCGCCTCCCGAGTGGTACGTCATGCCGTTCATCGGGTCGGACTCCAGCCACCCGTACGTCGAGTCGGCGTCGCCGAGGATGCCCTCGAACAGGTTCGACACGTCGTACGTGACGGTCCCGCCGGAGCTGCTCGTGCCGTCGGCCGGCTGCGTCTCGTAGTCGTCGATGACGAAGTTCGCCGCCGTCGCGCGCTCGGTGTACGTGAGCGCCACGATCGCCGTCGGAAGGACTCCGATCGGCTTCAGGTCGTCGTACATCCGGGTCAGGTACTCCTTGACCGCCGGACTGTCGTTTCCGTACGTCTCGGCCAGCGCGAGGTAGTACGACCGCGCGATCTTCTGCGCCTCGTCACGACCGATCTGATCCGCGGGGGGGCCGGTGTAGTCGTTGAAGCCGCAGCAGTTGTAGTCGTTGTGATCGGTGCCGTGTACGTACATCGTCATCGCCGTGGCTTCGGCCCGGTCGTGGAGCCGGAAGTACTGGCAGACCGCGCAGTTCGCGGCCCCCGAGACGTCGCCGTCACCCGCGGCCCCGATCACGTGATACGTGACGTCGTGGGGGTCGGAGACGCCCGCGGTCAGGAAGACCGTCGGCGCGATGCTCGAGACCAGAACGATCTGCGAGATGTCGAAGTTCGGGTACGTCTCCCCGTCGAAGAGTCGGTCGTACGCGCGCACGACGCCCTCGCCGCCTCGGCTGTGGCCCGACCAGATGACTCGGTCCAGGTTCACGTTGCCGTCGAGCGCACCGCCGGCGATCGTGCCGAGGTTGCCCAGGAGGTAGTTCGTGTTCGTGAGCGTCGTCGTCGACGCCGTCTCGATGCCCGGCCCGGTGTTGTTCTGGTGGCTCATGAACACGAACCCGTGCGACGCGTAGTGCGTGCCCAGGTAGTCGTACCAGGTGTACTGGTGGCCGTTGCCGTGGCTCATGATGATGATCGGCACGTTGGTCAGATCGCCGGTGCCGATCTCGGACGGGTAGAACAGGTTCTGGCCCAGCCAGGTACCGCCCGAGTACGTCGACTCGACAGGCGTGTAGGGCCCGGCCGCCGTGAGGTCCTTGACCACGTAGGCGCCGGCCTCCTCGCCGAAGGAGAGCCCATCGATGATGTCGCCCGCGTCCAGGGTTCCGTCCATGCCGAAGTCGTAGACGATGTCGTACGACTTGTGGATCAGCGGACCGGAGTCGAGCCCGGCGGCCCACAGCGTCACGATGTTGGCCTGCGTCGAGGCGTCCGAGAACGTCGCCGTCTCGAAGCCGCCGGTGACGTCGGCGAGCGTGTTGTCGCCCGCCCAGCCGGCCGCGGTCTTGTGCTCGACCACGTACGCGCGGTACTGGAGGCCGTCCCGCTCGGCGTGACGCGGTCCGTCGAGCGCGCCCCGGATCTGGTCGTTCGAGTTGAACGAGTCCACGTAGTGGAAGTTCGGGTACTCGCCGATGATCTCGCCCCCGATCCCCGGGAACGGGCCCACCCGCACGAGCACCGCGTCGGTGGTCGGCGTGCCGCGGCCCGCCGAGGCCGTGTAGCTGGCCGTGATCGTGGACGTGCCGTGATTCACCGCGTTCACGTAGAACGTGACCGGCAGCTCGCTGACGTCGTACGTCGCGGGCTGCGCGATCGCGACGCCCGACGGCGTGAAGAACTGTAGCGAGGCGTCACCGGCGGACTCCACGCTCATCGTGCCGCTGCCCAGCGACGCGTCCTTGTCCAGCGTGAACGGACGCATGTGGAACTTGAGCTGCTGGAAGTTGAGCTGCGAGACGATGGAGATGTTGGGCTGCATGAAGATGCCGACCGACTCCTCGGTGTCGTCGTCCGAGAACGCGGCGTCGAGACGCGGCTGCGTCAAGCAGTCGGACACCTCGACCACGATCTGGTCGGTGCACGAGCCGCAGTTGGCCTCGAGCACATACGTTCCCGGCGTCGGAATGGACAGGTCGATCGACTCGCCGGTGCCGACCGGGCTCCCGTCGAGGAGCCAGGTCGGATCGAAGTCCGAGCGCTCGTAGCCGTCCGCACAGGTGACGACGGCCGAGTACGTGCGGGTCTGGCCCGCGCACACGGTGATGTCGGATCCATCGATGTCGATCGTGCAGATCGCTCCCCGAAGGATGAGCGAATCGTAGATCTCGGTGGCCTGGTTCTCGGCGTGCGAGGTGGCCACCATCGCACCGACGATCAGCGCCCCGGTCGCGAGGCTGAACCGTCGGCGTCGAGTCAACAAGTGGTTGAACACGTCAGTCTCCCCCAGTGCCTATGGCAGCCGCTGCATCTTGCGTGTTTCGTTCCAGGTTCCCGAGCTCACACGATAGAAGTACGTGCCGGGAGAAACGTCCTTGCCGATCTCGTTCTTGCCGTCCCACGTGATGCGGTGGAAGCCACCGCCCAGACGGGGCGTCGTGAACGAGCGGATCTGGCGGCCCTGAATGTCGAAGATCGTCAGCTCGACCACACCCCCCTCGACCGGCAGGCCGAAGACGATGCTGGTGAGCGGTCGGAACGGGTTCGGAGTGTTGCCGACCAGTCGGTGCGCGGCCGGCGTGGAGCCGAGCTCGTCGACACCGATGATCTCCATGCAGCACTCGTCGATGCCGAACGCACGCTGAACCGGATCCACGGCAGGAAACACCGTCAGCGCGATCATCCGGTGGCCCTCGAAGACCACCGCGCCATCCTCCAGCGTGCCCGTGACCTGGACGCGGGCGTGTCCCTTCTGCCCGAGCGCCACGTCGCCCACGTCGAAGCGGACCATGACGTCGGTGACCGCACCGGACGAGACCACGACATCGGTGACGTCTACCCAGTCGGGAACGTCGGTGACCTCGGCCCCGATGGTCACCCCATCGGTCAGGCCGGCCCGGTCGTCGAGCTGTACATGAATGACGTTGTCACTGGTCGCGGGAGCGACCTCGTACGCGAGCGCCGAACTCGTCGCGAGCGCGGCGATCACGAATCCGATGGCGATCGGACCGTGGGCACCGTCCCACAAGCGTGCACGGGCATTCCTTCTCAACGAAGACACCGAGACGCCTCCTCTGTAGCAGTTGTGTCGTTCGGATGCAGCGCATGGGGGGGCGCCGGCCGAAGACTCGGGTGATGTCCAGGCTGCTTTCGGACTCAAACACGACGCTCAAGTTTAGCACGGCACGGGGCTGGCGTCGCCACCGTTCGACGCCCGCAACCCGTTCTCTCCGAGCGGGATCAGACCCCGGGGGGCGGCGCGGCGGTCGGCGGCGGCGTGGTGCCGGCGTTCTCCGAATCGGCGGCGGTCCCGGGTGCCCCCTCCGAGGTCGTTTCGGGGTCTTCCCGCTCGTCACGCAGCGACGGGAAGAACACCACGTCGCGCAGCGACTCCACGCCGGTCAGGATCGCCACGAAGCGATCGATCCCGAGCCCGAGGCCCGAGATCGGCGGCATCCCGTACTCCATGCACTCGATGTAGTCCTCTTCCATCATCATCGTTTCGTCGTCGCCGCCCTCGCGGTATGCCTGCTGCTCGAGCATGCGCGCGTGCTGCTCGATCGGGTCGACGAGCTCGGAGTAGGCCTTGACCATCTCCCAGCTGTTCACCAGGACCTGGAACATGTCGAGGATGCGGGGATTCGCATCGTTTCGACGCGCGAGCGGGACCAGCTCGGACGGATGATGGACGAGGAAGCACGGCTGGATCAGCGAGGGACGCACCGTCTTCTTGTAGAGCGCATCGACGAGCGATGGATAGGACGGATAGGTCTCGACGTCGATCTCGGGCACGCTGGCCTTCACCGCCGAGGCCAGGGACTCGAGCGTGTCGTGGCTCGCGAGATCGACCGACGTCGCATCGCGGACGGCGGTGACGTAGTCCACCTCGGGCCAGTCCCCGCCGAAGTCGAGGTCGACTCCCTGGTAGGTCAGCGTGGTGCCCCCGGCGAACTCGGTCACGAGAGACTGGATCAGGTCGCGGACGACGCGCATGTTGTCGCGGTAGCTCCAGTACGCGGCGTACCACTCGAGCATGGTGAACTCCTGCAGGTGCGAGGGATCGATCCCCTCATTGCGGAAGTTCTTGCCGATCTCGTAGACCCGTTCGAGGCCACCGACCACGAGGCGCTTGAGGTACGTCTCGGGCGAGATCCGGAGAAAGAGATCCCGATCCAGGGCGTTGTGGTGGGTCACGAACGGCCGGGCGGCCGCGCCCGAGGAGGCCGCCTGGAGGATGGGCGTCTCCACCTCCATGAATCCCGCGTCGTCGAGGTAGCGCCGGATGAACTGGACCACACGCGAGCGCGTCACGAAGCGCTCCCGAGAGTCCGCGTTCGCGATCAGGTCCAGGTAGCGCTGGCGGGCCCGCAGCTCGCGGTCGGACAGGCCGTGCCACTTCTCGGGCAGGGGGCGCAGCCCCTTGGCCAGGAAGGTCAGCGCGTTCGCGCGGACGGTCCGCTCGCCCTTGCGCGTCGTCCAGAGCTCGCCCTCGATCCCGACGAAGTCGCCGACGTCCAGGAGCTTTCCCGCCACCTCGAACGACACGGCGTCCAGCACCGCCTTCTCGAAGCTGACCTGCGCGCGACCGGAGCGATCCATGAGATGCGCGAAGATCAGCTTGCCGAAGCTGCGGTGGGAGACCAGCCGCCCCGCGACCCGGCAGGGCGCCTCGTCGTCGAGCGCAACGGCATCGGTGAGCGTGTGGGTGGTCTCGAAGCGCTCCGCGTAGGGGACGATGCCGAGCTCTCGTAGCCTCGCGATCTTGTCTCGTCTGATCTGCCGGTAGTCGGTGCTCACGCGTCGACGCTCCTGGCATCGGGTCGCCGCTGGATGCGATCGCGCGAGGAGGCTCCGGGGGTCACGCGGGCCGACACGGTCGCATCGGATCGGCGGAGAGAGTAGGCGAGGCGGGCGGCGCACGCAATCGCCGCCCATGCGACCGCCCGGGCGCCCCGGACGGACGCGAGGCCACGCATCGCCACGCCGGAACGATCGCCACGGGCGAAACGGCAGGGACGAGAAAGAGGGGCCGCGGTCTCACCGCAGCCCCTCTGCAACGTCAGCTCGAAACGCGCGTCCCGGCCCCACGTCGGGGCGCCGACGCGCGATCGCGTGTCGACTCTACGGGCAGACCGCCAGGAAGTCGTTCTGGAAGATGACGAAGTCACCCAGCTCGACGAAGTCGTTGCACGCATCGAAGTCGAAGCACGTGTCGGCGGTCAGGAACGCCGTCTGGAACAGCACGAAGTCACCGAGGCCGGTCAGGCCGTCGTACGGCGAGTCCGCGTCGGTGGACGCGATCGAGCCGTACGTGTTCAGGACGACCGAGCCGGGGTCGGCCTCGAGGACTCCCACCGCGGCGCTGATGCAGCAGCCGCTGAGGAACACCTCGAGCGTGACCTGGCCGGACGCATCCGTCGTCCCGGAGATGACCGGGTACGCCTGCCCCGGGCAGGCCTGGATCAGGGCACCGCACGCCGCACTGTCGAGGATGAGACGCACTTCCTCCGAGTCGATCGGAAGACCGTTCGTCCCGATCACGGTGACCTGGAGACCGGTGCCGAGCGTACCGTCCGGGGACGTCCGGAGACAGCCGGGGGTCGAGCTCGCGCCTGGATCGGGAATGATCGCGTGTGAGGACGCCACTGCGAGTGCACACATGGCCCCGGCAAGGAGTCCGCTCCGTAGGACGTTGTTCATGCTTCGGTTACCCTCCATTACGACAGCGTCGCGGACCGAAAGACACTCTTCGCCAGCGCTGAGCGCATCCTCCGCCAGGTCCTGCCATACCCAGGATCAAAGATGCATCCACCGGCTCGTAGTTGTTTACAGCAGACCACGCTTAAGTTTACACCACTTCCCGATTCCTGCAAGCGGATTTGGCCGATCCGATCCGGCCGGCAACGGGAAGCGCCGTGCCCTCGCGGGCCGCCTTACCTTACTAACGCGTAGCGGAGCGGAACCGAACGCAACCCGCTCCCCCTTTTTTCTGATGGGTCACCCGTGACGATAGCATCAAATGAACGCTCCATCCACATCCTGGTCATTTTTGTACCTACGACCCACCCAGGTTCATTCCACACGTACGGTGGACCGGCGAGGACCCTCCACCTTTGGGTACCGGGGAGCGCCGGAATCGCCTAAACTCCGCCGGCGGTCCCGGCCCGAGATCGTGAGCGACCCAGGAGAGCCCAAAGGCGCCCGGCGCCGCGATGCGTCGGGGTCCCCGTGCATGGAGGACGATGGCGATGTGGTGCGATTCCGGTCTCGTGCGGCGAGCGGCCCTGTCGGCGACCGTGGTGCTGATGATCGCGAGCAGCGGCTGCATCCTCAGCTCGGACGACGAGAAGAAGAAGTCGAACGACGGAGGGTTCCGGTACCTGCCGCGCACCTCGCCCGAGAACGTGCTCGATAACCTCGCGTCGGCGTATCGCAACCGCGACGTGGACGCATACGTCGATCAGCTGGATCCGGACTTCCTCTTCGAGGCGAGCGCGGCGGACCACGAGATCGACTTCGATTACCTGAGCTACGACCAGGACGTCACCGCCACCGCGAACATGTTCGAGAACGTGGACGCCATCCACATCACCCTCGATCACGACGGGGCCGTGCCCTCGGACCGCGCGACGTACCCGCCCGAAGAGGGCTACATGAAGATCCTCGTGCCGGCCGTCCGCATCGACGTGCTGAGCCGGATCCGGGACGAGGCGTCCGGAGAGCTCATCACGTTCCGCATCAGCGGCGACCCGGCCGTGTTCATCTTCGGGCCGGATCCGTCGAAGGCCCCCGTCGAGTACCGGCTCGTCTATCAGCAAGACCTCTTCACCGGGCGGCTCGCCGGCCACGGGGCCGGTGATCTCGCCGCCTCGGCGTCAGTCGCGGGAGGGCTCCGCTAGCCCGGGCTCGGTGATTCCGAGGCGTCGCATCTTGCCGATCAGCGTCGTGCGCTTGAGGCCGCCCAGGTAGTGGGCGGCCCGTGTCTTGTTCCAGCCCGAGCGCTCGAGCGCCTCCACGATCAGCGCGCGCTCGTACGCGGCCACCCGGCGCGTGAACGACGGGCCCTCGGGCGCCAGGTCGTCCTCGTGACGCGGGAAGTCACCGAGCGAGATGGTGCGCCGCTCCGCCCACGCCACGACGGCGGCGCGCTCGACCTCGTTGCGGAGCTGCCGCACGTTTCCGGGCCACCGGCGCCGCCGCAGCCCCGGCGCGACCTCCGCGTCGATCTCGGGACGCACACCGTGGCGGCTGGCCAGCCGGTCGAGTATGTGCGCGACCAGGAGCGGGATGTCCTGCGGACGCTCGACGAGCGGCGGCACCGTGAGCGGCGCGCCGCAGAGCCGGTAGAACAGATCGGCCCGGAACGTCCCCTCGCGTGAACGCGATCTCAGGTCACGATTGGTCGCGGCCACCACACGCACGTCCACCCGACGGACGTCGTTCTCGCCCAGCCGGCGTATCTCGCCCTGCTCGAGGAAGCGCAGCAGCTTCGCCTGCGTCGGCGCCTCCATCTCACCCACCTCGTCGAGGAAGAGCGTGCCGTCGTCGGCCGATTCGATCAGGCCCACGCGATCGTTGCTCGCGCCGGTGAACGCGCCCCTCCGGACACCGAACAGCTCGCTCTCGAGCAGACCGGCGGGCAGGGCACCGCAGTTGACGGCGATCCACGGGCCGCGACGGCGGGCGCTCAGGCGATGGACGCCCTCGGCGAGGAGCTCCTTGCCGGTTCCGCTGGGACCCTCGATCAGAACAGGCAGGTGCGAACGTGCGTAGTCACGCGCGCGCCTGAGCATGTCGAACGTGCGGCGGTCGCAGGTGACGAATCCGGGAATGGGCGACGCCACGCCGAGCTTCGCCGTCGGCGCGGCGCGAGCGGCGTCGCGGTGCGAAGAGCAATCGGGCATGCGGATCGACTCCGAACGCGATGGTCGTGAGATGCGGATGGCAGCGAGCAAGGCCAACCCGTGGTCCTGCGGCTGAACGGCGATGCCCCGGATTGCAAACGGAGTGCCACGCCCCCCCGGACCATGCACGACTCGGGGTGGAGAGGACAGCATCGTGCATCGGCAGAGGTTGCGTCCCCGCGCGGGCGTCGGCCGGCCCCCGACTTCACGCCCCGCTCCATGAGGTGATCGGCTGCCTTGTCGCCGCGCGCGATCCCCGGGCAACATCGCGACAGCGACGAGCGACGATCAACCCCCTCCGCACCGCGACGGCGATCACTCCCCGCCGAGACGGGCGATCGCGCTCCGGATGGAGTCCGCGGTGGCGCCGCTCCCGGCCAGCCGCAGGGCGTCGGTGAGCTCGGTACGGGCGCGGTCTCGGGCCCCCGTCGCCGCCAGCGCGGATCCGAGCCGCCACCTGGCCACCGGGTCCCACTCGCGCAACGTGCACAGGTGGGTCCAGAGCCGCACGGCATCGTCGGCGCGGCCGAGCGAGTCGTACAGCGACGCCAGGGCTTCCACGACGTCGGGATCATCCGGTGCGGCGGCCTCGAGCGTCTCGTACGCCGCCACCGCATCGGCCGGTGAGCCGGTGCGCGCGAGCTGCTCCGCGCGATGCCGGAGGACGTCGAGATCGTCCGGCGCGAGCAGCACCGCTCGCATGAGCACCGAGTCGGAGCGCGCGTGCTCGCCGAGCGCGTCCAAAACGAGCGCGAAGCCCCGGAGGACGTCGACGTCGTTCGGCGTCTCGTCGAGGGCGGCGCGGAAGTGAGCGCGCGCCTCGTCGAGTCGACCCATCGCCGCGTGAACGCGTGCGAGACCCGCGTGCGCGTCGGCGGAGGGGAGGATCGACAGCGCCTCCGTGAACGCCCGGGCGGCCAGCGGAAGCTCACCCCGGACCAGCGCCGCCTCGCCGGTTCGCACGTGCCCCTTCGCATCGTTGGCGGCGTTCCACTCGCCGATCCGGTCCTTGGCGTCCGGAAGCGGACCGCCCGTCGGCGGGTTCTCGAGACCCGAGATGTACCCGAGGTTGCCGAGCCACTCGCGCACGCGCGGCTCCGGCTGGATCGCCTCCACGAGACCGTCGATCCCGAACATCGCGGCGCGGGCGAGCGCACGTTCCTGAAACGCCGAGAGCTCGCCGTCGAGGCGTGCCGTCACGTCGGGAGACTCGGCGGCGACGTCATGGAGCTCCGCGGGGTCCGCCGCGCGATCGTAGAGCTCGGAGCGCGTCGTGCGTATCCACTTCCTGTCCCCGGAGATCCAGGATTCCTGGGGCGCCCAGCCGTACTCGAGCCGCGTGAAGTGGTTCTCGACGTAGATCTCTCGATCCGGTGCTCCGGGCGCCAGCCCCTTCGCGCTCTGGCCCGCGAACACTTCGGGAGGCTCGATGCCGGCCAGATCGAGGAGCGTGGGCGCGACGTCCACGAGCCCGACGTTCGCGTCGATCCGCGCGATCGGCACCCGGGACGGGCTCCACAGGATCCACGGCACGTGCACGGTGGTGTCGTAGACGAAGATGCCGTGCGCCCACTCCTCGTGCTCGCCGAGCCCCTCTCCGTGATCGGCCACGACCGCGACCACGGGCGCGGAGTCGCGGGCTCGAACCGCATCGAGGAGTCGGGCGACCAGTGAGTCGGTGTACGCGATCTCGCCCTCGTAGAACGACTCGTAGCGCGACAGGTACGGCTCGGGCGGATCGTACGGCGAGTGGGGATCAAACAGGTGCACCATCAGGAAGTACGGTCCGTCGACCGACGCCAGCCAGTCGATCGCGCGTGCGACCGTGCGATCGCCGCGGCGTTCGCTTCCGGTCCACTCGGGTGTGAGCGACCGGAACACCTCGCGGTTGAACGTGAAGGGCTCGGAGAAGTCGTCGTCGTAGACGTCGAATCCCTGGGCGCAGCCGGTCTCGCGGCGCACGGGAAGCGACGAGACGAACGCACCGGTGACGTAGCCGCGCTCGGCGAAGACCTCCGCGAGCGTCGTGGCGCGCTCGGAGAGGCGCTCGTCGTAGTTCTCCCGCACTCGGTGCACGAGCGGCCACTGGCTCGACAGGATGCTCGAGACCGACGGCAGCGTCAGCGGGTACGGCGAGAAGCACGACGTGAACAGCATCCCCTCGGCCGCGAGCGCGTCCAGGTGGGGCGTCAGGTCGTCGCGACCGCCGATCGCGCCGAGGTGGTCGGCCCGAAACGTGTCGAGCACGATCAGGACCACCGGGGGCCCGGAGACCGGCGATCGCTCGCAGGCCGCGCACACCATCAGGGCCGCTGCGCCGAGCGCGATTCCCCATCGACTCGGCGGCGTGCACGATCGACACGATCGCGCGCGGCGCGGACGCGGTGGCGCGGGTGATCGACACGGTGACGGATCGGTCGGCTTGCCGGGCGCCGTGACCCGGGATAAGCTCGCCGGCGTTCGGGCCCGCGATCGGGCCCCCAATCGGCTCGCGACCCGAGTCGGACGTGTCGCGTCGGGCGTCCCCGGCGCCGCGCCCGGGCATGGAGCGCGATCGTCACCCTGGAGGCTCGTGGTGCGCATCGAACGCGATCGGGCGACGCTCGTCGTGGTGGACGTGCAGGAGCGGCTCTTTCCCCACATCCACGGGCACGACGACCTCGCCCGCGAGATCCCGCGTCTGATCCAAGGACTGCGAACGCTGGACGTTCCCATCGTGGTCACCGAGCAGTATGTGAAGGGCCTCGGGCCGACCATCGAGCCCGTTCGCACCGCGCTCGGATCCGCCTACTCTCCGATCGAGAAGATGAGCTTTTCGTGTTGCGGCAACAACCCCTTTCTGGAGGCTCTCACCGCCCTGGATCGGAGCCACGCGATCCTGACCGGGATCGAGACACACGTGTGCGTGTACCAGACGGCGATCGACCTGATCGAGCGCGGGTACTTCGTGCACCTGGTGGTCGATGCCGTGGGGTCCCGAACCACCCGGAACCGCGACGTGGCGGTCCGGAGGATGGAGCAGGCCGGCGTCACCCCGACGAGCGTCGAGATGTGCCTGTTCGAGCTGTGCCGCGTCGCGGGCACCGACGAGTTCCGCGCCATCTCCCGACTCGTGAAGTAGGGTGAGTCCGCTCGGCGACCCCGCCCGCCGGGGAAGCCCCCGCGTTCGCGCTGGCGACGATCACTCGTGAGCGTCCAGCCACGTCCGTCCCCACCCGGCATCCACCACGAGCGGCACGTCCAGGTCCAGCGCGCCCTCCATCTCCTCGCGGACGATCGACTCGAGGGCGTCCTCCTCCCCGCGCGGCGCCTCGAACACGAGCTCGTCGTGCACGGTCAAGAGCATGCCGGCCGCGAAGCCGTCGGTCTCCATGCGCCGCGCGATCCGGACCATCGCCACCTTGATGAGATCGGCCGCCGTGCCCTGGATGACCGTGTTCACCGCCGTGCGCTCGGCGTACGCCCGGCGCTGATGATGCTCGGAGCCGATGTCGGGAAGATACCGGCGACGACCGAGCAGCGTCGTCACGTAGCCGTCGATGCGGGAGCGCCCGAGGACGTCGTCCTTGAACTGGCGCACCGATGCGTAGCGTTCGAAGTACGACTCGATGAACGCCTTCGCATCCTTCTGCGGGATCTTCAGCGCCTCGGCCAGCCCACGAGGCCCCTGTCCGTACACGACGCCGAAGTTGACCGCCTTCGCCTTGGCGCGCATCTCGTCGGTGACGTCGTCGAACGAGACCCCGAACACGGCGGCCGCGGTGTGCCGGTGCACGTCGACCCCGTCGGTGAACGCTTCGCGGAGCCCCGAGTCGCCGGAGATCGACGCGAGGATCCGCAGCTCGACCTGGCTGTAGTCCGCACTCAGGAGCCGCCATCGGTCGGGAGCCACGAACCCCGCTCGGATGCGACGGCCCGCCGGGGTCCGGATGGGGATGTTCTGCAGGTTGGGGTCGCTGGACGAGAGCCGGCCGGTGGCCGCGATCGTCTGGTTGAACGACGAGTGCAGCCGTCCGGTGTCGGCGCGCACGAGCTTCGGCAGCGCGTCGACGTACGTGGACAGGAGCTTCTGCACCTGCCGGTACTCGAGGATCTTCCCGGGCAAGGGGTGCCGTGACGCGAGTCGCTCGAGCACGTCGCTGTCGGTCGAGGCGCCGCTCTTCGTCTTGCGCCCCGCCGGGAGCCCGAGCTCGTCGAACAGGATCACGCGGAGCTGCGTCGGCGAGTTGACGTTGAACTCACGCCCCACGATCTCGTGGATCTCCTGCTCGCGCGCCCGCATCTCGCCGGTGAGCTCGCGGGAGAGCGCCGTGAAGAGCTCGGCATCGAGGAGGATTCCGCGCCGTTCCATCCGCAGGATGACCTCGCTGAGCGGCATCTCCACGTCGACGAACAGCGGCTCCAGCTCGAGCTCACGCAGTCGCGGCGCGAAGACGTTGCGCAGCCGCAGCACGACGTCGACGTGCTCGCATGCGAGCTTCGAGACGCGATCCACCTCGACCTCCCACAGCTGACGCCGGTCCTTGCCGGTGCCCATGAGCTCGGCGCGCGTGGTGAGCGTCAGATCGAGCTCCTGACGTGCGAGGTCCTCGACGGCGTAGCGCGCCTTGCCCGGCTCAAGGAGATAGGCCGCGAGCAGCGTGTCGAAGTCGACGCCCCGAAGCGTGATCCCGTGGTTCGCCAGCACCGACGCCGCGAACTTCCCGTCGTGAACGACCTTCGCCACGTCGACGTCTTCCAGCACCGGGCCGATCCGGGCCAGCACGTCGTCCAGCGGCAGGTTCACCTCGTCGGAGGCGTCCATCATCGCGCCGTGTCCCAGCGCGACGTAGTGCCCGACACCCTCGCCGACGGTGAACGCCACGCCCACCAGTCGCGCCTCCAGGGCGTCTCCGCTCGTGGTCTCGAGACCGATCGCCAGCACGTCGCCGGACGCCGCCTCGGGGAGGAGCTGCTCCAGCGACGCGAGCGACGTCACGCGGGAGTAGCTCACCTCGGGCGCCGGTTTGCTGGGCGTGAAGAGATCGGTGAAGCGCGTGATCTCCATCGCCTTGAACAGCGCGCCGAGCCGCGCCTCGTCGGGTGCGCCGGGCTTCAACGCGTCGAAGTCCACGTCGAGGTCGACGTCGGTGTCGATGGTGACCAGCCGCCGCGAGAGCTCCGCATCGTCCCGGTGCTCCTGGAGTCGCTCGCCGAGCTTTCCCTTGATCCGGTCCGCGGTGGCCAGGATCCGATCCAGCGAGCCGTGCTCCTCGAGGAGCTTGATCGCCGTCTTCTTCCCCACCCCCGGCACGCCGGGGATGTTGTCGGAGGAGTCGCCCATCAGCGCCAGGAGGTCGACGATCCGTGCGGGCGGCACGCCCATCCACTCGGTCACGCCGTCGGGGCCGAGCAGATCCTCGTCCCCTCCGCCCTTGGGTCGGACGATGGACACGCGGTCGCTCACCAGCTGGCAGAAGTCCTTGTCGCCCGAGTAGATCGTCACGTCGATGTCGGCCGCGGCGGCCCGCGCGGCCAGCGTTCCGATGATGTCGTCGGCCTCGATGCCGTCGTGGCTGATCAACGCGATGTTCATGGCGTCGACGAGCTCCCGGATGTGGGGCAGGGAATCGCCGAGCTCGTCGGGCATCTTGGCCCGCGTCGACTTGTACTCGGGATAGAGCGCATGACGGGGCGTCGGCGCCTTGGTGTCGAACGCGATCGCCACGTACTCGGGGTGATCCTCGCGCAGGATCTTCGTCAGCGTATTCGCGAAGCCGTAGACGGCCGACGTGTTCTCGCCGCGCGAGTTGATCAGCGGGTTCCGGATGAACACGAAGTACGACCGATACGCGAGCGCGGATCCGTCGATCAATCCCAGTCGCGGCGTTCTCGCCATCGTGCCTCTTCCCGTCAGGCGCCCGTCCGTGGTGGAGCCGCGTCACCCTCGCGAGCGCCCGCACCGAAATCAGTGGCGCGGATTGTACTCGGTCGCCTCGACGACGCCCAGCCCGGCCGGCTTGGCCCGAGGGTGCGGCCGTGGATGCACGATGTCGATCCGGCGCCCCGGACGGGGTCGTCGGGCGCGCACGGGCACGACGTTCGTGGTAGAACTCCTCGTCCGCGATGGCCGGTCGCCGGCGCGGTCACGCGCCGGCGCGGAAACGAGCCCCGAGGGTTGCACACCCCGAGGGCTGCGATGACGACGGCGGCGACTCGGGCGAGAATCGAGACCGTCTCCGCAGTCGTGCGGCGGGACGTACGCGCCGCCAGGGAGGATGGATGAACCCGTCGCCGGTCACCGTTCGGGACGGCTCGCCCGACGACGCGTCCGCGCTGGTGCGTCTCGGCGACGAGCTCGGCTACGCCGCGACCGAGGGCGACGTTCGCGATCGGGCCGAACGCCTGGCGTCCGACCCCGATCACGTGTTCCGCGTGGCGGTTCGAGACGGCGTCGTCGTGGGATGGATCCACGCGGCGCGCATCGACTCGCTGACGGGCGCGCCGCGCCTGGAGATCCGGGGGCTCGTGGTCGCGCACGGCGATCGCCGGGGCGGGGTGGGCGCCCGGCTGGTGGCCGACGTCGAGACCTGGGCGAGATCTCGCGGACTCACCGCCGTGCGTGTCCGGAGCCGGACCGAGCGGGACGGCGCTCGCGCGTTCTACGAGCGACTCGGGTACCGGGTGGGCAAGACCCAGCACGTGTTCGACCGCCGGCTCGACGACTGAGCGCGGCGCCCGGGCTCACTCGCGAGACGCCACCCATCGCGTGAGCGAGTCGATCGTGGCCGGGTTGAACAGGAACATCCCCTGGCGCCAGTTCGCGAACGCCGTGGAGTCCGCATCGGCCCAGGCGAACAGGTGATCGGTGTCGGGAAGCACCATCAGCGTGGCCGCGCCCGGGTCGGGAAGCCACTCGTGTACGCGCTCGGCATCCTCGGTGGACGAGACGAAGTCGGACGAGCCGATGACCACGGCCACCCGGCCGGTCAGCGCACCGTACAGGCGATCCAGGTCCACGTCGGCCAGCTCGCGCACGTACGTCTCGTTGCGTCCGCGCGTCCGCCCGGCGGCGTCCAGCACCAGCGGACGCCAGTCCGGATGCTCGTCCAGCACGTCCTCGATCGGACGCCCGTCGAGGACGCCGGCATAGAACGCGCGGATCGCGTCGCCGAGCGCGTCCACGTCGTGATCGCTGGCGCCGGCCAGCGAGGCCGAGCGGCGTGCGCCCGCGGCCACGAACTCCGGAAACGAACGACCCAGCGGCGCCGACAGGACCACGCCGGCGACGTCGGACCGACCCTCGGCCACGCGCGCGGCCACGACGCCCCCGACGACGTGCCCGACGACGAAGCACTCCGCGTCCGGGTGTCGGGCCCGAACGTGGTCGAAGGCGGCCAGTGCGTCGGCCACGTCGGCCTCGAACCCCTGGTCGAGATAGCTGGGCCCCGCCGAGTCGCCGACGCCGGGCCGGTCGTAGCGCACGACGCCGAAGCCGTCGGTGGCCAGGCGAAACGCCAGCTCGCGAAAGAGGTTGTAGCCGCCCGACTCCACCGACCGATCCATGGCGTCCTGGATCAGGAGCACCCACCGCGTCGGCGTCTCGCCGGATGGACGCACGTGGATCGCGCGCAGGCAGTACTCGGCGTCCCCGCGCGAGACTCCGAATGCATCGAGCGTGACGTCGAGGCCGTCGCGCCACTCGATGGGCGCCTCGGTCAGATGCACCACGTGCTCGATCGTCCGGCGGTCGGACACGACCCGCATCGACACCTCGTCCCCGGCCGCGAACCGGCCGAGCGCGTCGAGAAACGTCATGGGATCCGGGGTGGACTGCCCGCCGACCGACACGATCACGTCGTCGACGCGGAGGCCCGCCGCGGCGGCCGGCGAGCGGCCGGCGATCGTCTGGATCCACACGCCCTCGCGTTCCTCGAGGCCGAGCCGGAGCGCGTTCGGCGTGGTCAGCGCGCGTCCGACCAGACCCAGGTACGCCCGGCGCGGCAGGCCCTCGGGGCACCCGCGTGGCGGATGGCCGGCGATACCCGTCGTGCCCTCGGCACCGGGCCCGATCACGTCCGCCGGGGTGGGCGACGACCCCGCCAGCGCGAGAGCCGCCCCCAGCGCGGGCGTGGTGCGCGCGAGCGCCCGCATCCGCCTCATTGATCGGTCGAACCCTCGATCCTGCACGCCAACCTCCAGGCGAGCCCATCGGCACGTGGCCGGGCGGGTCGGCGCGTGGTCACGGCCGCCCGTCACGGTCATCCATCGGCCGTTCCCGCCCGATCTCCGGCCTTTTCGCTTGCCCCGAGCGCGAGGCTTCTCCGATCATCCTCGGACTCGTTTTTGGACCCACCCCCCTCTCGGGAGCCTCGCCGATGCGACTCAGTCAGCTGTTCGGGGACACCTATCGCGAACGACCGGCCGAGGCGTCGGCCAGGAGCCACGAGTACCTCCTCCGCGGGGCCTACATCCGCCCTCTCGCCGCCGGAATCTACTCGTATCTGCCGCTCGCCACGCGCGTGATCCACAAGATCCAGGCCATCATCCGCGAGGAGATGAACGCCGTGGACGGTCAGGAGATCCTGATGCCGGTCGTCCACCCGGCCGAGATCTGGCAGGAGTCGGGGCGCTACCAGAAGGTCGGGCCCGAGATGGCCCGCCTGAACGACCGGGCCGGACGCCCGATGGTCCTGGCCATGACCCACGAGGAGGTCGTGACCGACCTGGCGCGCAAGGACCTCCGCTCGTACCGGCAGCTTCCGAAGGTCGTCTACCAGATCCAGACGAAGTTCCGGGACGAGCCGCGGGCCCGCGGCGGACTCATCCGGGTGCGCGAGTTCACGATGAAGGACGCGTACTCGTTCCACACCGACGTGGCCGATCTCGATCGATACTACCCGAGCATGTACCGCGCGTACTTCCGCGTGTTCGATCGCTGCGGGCTGCCAACCGTGGCGGTGGCGTCGGACAGCGGCATGATGGGCGGCTCCGAGGCGCACGAGTTCATGGCCGTGACCGAGATCGGCGAGGACACGATCTTGCGCTGTCCCACCGGCGACTACGCCGCCAACCGCCAGGTCGCGCGCTTCCGCCGTCCGGAGGTCGCGCCAGAGGAGCCGGCGACGCTCACGAAGGTCGAGACGCCGGACTGCGAGACGATCGACGACGTCGCGTCGTTCCTGGGCGTTCCCACCTCGAGGACGGCCAAGGCGGTGTTCTTCAGCGCCACCATCGGCGACCGGGAGCGGCTGGTGTTCGCGGTCACCCGCGGCGACATGGACGTGAACGAGACCAAGCTGGCCAACGCGCTGGGCGCGCGCGAGCTCGTGGCCGCGCCCGACGAGGCCATTCGCGCCGTGGGCGCCGTCCCCGGCTACGCGTCCCCGATCGGGGTCCGGGACGCGATCGTCGTCGTGGACGAGCTCGTCGCCGCGTCGCCCAACCTCGTGACCGGCGCCAACGAGGCCGGCCACCACGTGACGGGCAGCAACTACGGCCGCGACTACACGGCGGACCACGTGATCGACCTGGCCGCGGCCGAGGCCGGCTCGGCGTGTCCCGAGTGCGGGACCGCGCTCTCCGCCGACCGCGCGGTCGAGGTGGGCAACACGTTCAAGCTGGGCACGACCTACTCCGAGTCGATGCACGCGACCTACCTCGACGACAGCGGCGAATCGCACCCGATGGTCATGGGCTGCTACGGCATCGGCGTGGGTCGCACGCTGGCCGCCGTGATCGAGCACTCGCACGACGACGACGGCATCATCTGGCCGATCTCGATCGCGCCCTATCACGTACACGTCGTCGTGCTCCGCGCCGATGCCGAGGGCATCGCCGACGCGACCGAGTCCATCGTGTCCACGCTGGAGGCAGACGGCGTCGAGGTGCTCGTGGACGATCGCGACGAGATGGCGGGCGTGAAGTTCAAGGACGCCGATCTCATCGGTGTGCCCATCCGGCTCACCGTGAGCCCGCGCAACCACAAGAACGGGGCGGTCGAGCTGAAGATCCGGGGCGCCGACTCGGCCGTCGACGTGCCATACGACGACGTCGTGGCCACCGTGCGCGCGCGCATCACCGAGATGACGGCGGCGCTGGACGCGATCGCCGACGCGCGGTAGCCCGGCGTGATCGCCGGACGCACAACCACGGCGGGCGGCGGACGCGGGTCCCGGCAGCCGGGCGCGCCCATCGGCCGCGACGTGGATGCCGTCATCTTCGACCTCGGGAACGTGATCTGTGCGTTCGACGTCGCGCACATGTTCCGCCGGTGGTCGAAAACGCTGGGCATCCCCTTCAAACGCGTACGCGACGCGATCCGCTTCGGACCGGACGTGATCGACTTCGAGACGGGACGCATCACCGCCGACGAGTACCGGGCCATCGCGTCACGCGCGCTCGGCGTCGAGCTGAGCGTCGCCGACTTCGAGGACGGCTGGAACGCGATATTCGAAGGCGTGGTTCCGGGCATGGACACCCTGATCGCCGAGGTCGCCGCCACGTGCCGCACGGTCGTGCTGAGCAACACGAACCACACGCACGCCGAGTACTGGCGCAAAACGTTCGCCGACGTCCTGTCCCCGGTCGAGCGCGTGTTCTGCTCGCAGGAGATCGGGAGCCGAAAGCCCGAGCCGGATGCGTACCAAACCGTGATCGACTACCTCGGGCTGCCGCCATGGCGTGTGGCTTACTTCGACGACATGGCGGAGTTCGTCGAGGGGGGTCGCCGCGTGGGCCTGCGCGGCTACCGGGTCACGACCAGCGCCGAGGTGCGAACGGCACTCGGACGTCTCGGAATCCTGCGTGCAGGTGGGAACTCCGGGTCTCGTTGACTTCGCCGGAGCGATCTGAAACGATCCGACGCCATGACTTCACCCGAGCTTCCCCGCCATCGGCCGTGCACGAGCGGTCGCGCAACCCGAGTTCGCGGCTCGAGCGGCCGTACGATCGCGCGGTCGCGTGCCGGTGTGCGCCGGCTCGCGGTTGCCTCCCTGACGGCGATGGCGACCCTCTGCGGCGGGTCCACGCACGCCGACCCGCCCGACGCCTACCGCGACGACGGCGAGCTCCGCGCGCGACTGTCCGAGCTCGCCTCCGGGCATCCCACGGTCGCGTCGGTCACGTCGATCGGCAAGACGTTCGAGGGTCGTGATCTCTGGGTGCTGACGATCGGCGCTCCCGAACAGGCACGCCCGGCGATCCTCCTCGATGCGGCGCACGACGGGCGCGACCTCGTGGCCAGCGAGGTGGCGCTCCGCGTGGCCGAGCGGCTTCTCGAGTCGCTGTCGCCCGAGGAGCTGATCGATCTGACCGGCACCGTCACGCTTCACGTGATCCCGCGGGCGAATCCGGACGGGATGGCCCGCGCCTTCGCCTCGGCGCCCCGCGAGCAGTCGCTCTTGCCCCGCCCGCGTGACGACGACGACGACGGGCAGGTCGACGAGGACGGACCGGACGACGTGAACGGCGACGGCGTGATCGGATGGATGCGCGTGCGCGATCCCCTCGGACGCTGGACCGCGGACCCGGCCGAGCCCCGCCTGCTCGTCGAGCGCATCGACGAGGACGAGGGGCCGTTCTATCGCCGCTACCGCGAGGGCGTCGACAACGACGGCGACGGTCTGGTGAACGAGGACGGCGAGGGCGGCGTAGCGCTCGATCACAGCTTTCCGCAGGGCTGGGAGCTCGAGCACGTACAGCCGCACGCGGGCCCCTACGCGACCAGCGAGCGCGAGACGGTGGCGCTCATCGAGCACGTGCTCGCGCATCCGGAGATCGCGATCGTGATCGCGCTCAGCCAGCTCGACCGGCCCGAGCGCCCGGGCGTCGAGGCCAGAAGCCACGTACCCGACGCCGATCAGACCGCGTACGCGTCCATCGACACGTGGGTCGAGGCGCTTCGCGGCTCGCCACTGAAGGTCGACTTCGACAGTCCGGGCTCCGGCCTCTTCGGCGGCGCGGGACAGCTCGTCCGGTCTCCTCCGCCGAAGGCGAAGGCCCCGCCCATCCCACGAGCGGTCGTCCCCGGTCGTTTTCTCGACTGGACGTACTTCCAGTCCGGCGCGTTCGCGCTGGCGCCGCAGATCTGGGTGACCGCGCCCGAGCCCGTCGGGACGAGCGCGCCCGTCGAGGTATCCCCCCCGGACGGGGAGCCCGACGGTGACGACACCGGCGGCGAGGAAACCGAGAGCACCGGCACCGCGGATGACGAGGCCGACGGTGACGCCCCCGAGCCCCGCGATGCGGCCGAGGTGGCCTGGATCGCGTGGCTCGACGAGGTCGCGCCGGGCACCGTCCAGTCGTGGACGCCCTACCAGCATCCGACGCTGGGCGACGTCGAGCTCGGCGGTGTCGCCGCGGGCCCTCGGGCGTTTCCCGGCGAGGCGATTCTCGACAGCCTCGCCACCGAGGTGACCGACCTCGTCGTCGCGCTCTCGACGCGTCTGCCCCGCGTGTCGGTCTCGGTCGCGTCGGAGTCACTCACCCCCACGTTGCACCGGGTCACGGCGACGATCGTGAACGCGGGCGATCTGCCCACGATGTCGGTGCAGGCGACCCGGACCGGGTCCTACTTCGAGCTGATGGCCGAGATCTCCGTACCGGCCACGCACGAGATCGTCGACGGCTTCCGGCGCGCGCGGGTCGGACGACTGGACGCCCGGAGCCGGCGCAGCGTCGAGTGGCTCGTCGAGGGACCTGTTGGTGCACCGGTCTCGGTGGACGTGACCAGCTCGCGCGCGGGCAACGCCACCGCATCGGTGCGGCTGGGAGGCGGCTCATGACGCGATGCATCGGCACCCATCGCGCGCGAGAGCACCACATCCCGAGACCGGTGGCGATCGCAGCCCTGGCGCTCGCGGTCTCGATCGCGGCCAGTGCGATCGACCGGACCGCGTCGAGCGCGGCCAGCGTCCCCCGTGAGCCCTCGCTGGTGGAGCCGTACCGGTTCCCGATGGACTTCAAGCACTTCTACGACTACGAGGACATGGCCGCCACGCTGGAGCGCGTGGCCGACGCGTTCCCGGACCTGACGGAGCTTCGATCCATCGGTCGCAGCCGCGAAGGGCGCGACCTGTGGATGCTGCGCGTCACGAACGAGAAGGTCGGCACGCCCGACGAGAAGCCGGCGATCTACGTCGACGGGAACATCCACGGGAACGAGATCCAGGCCACCGAGGTGTGCCTGTACGTCATCCACGAGCTCGTCAACCGCGTGGGGCGCGACGAGCTCGTGACGCGCCTCCTGGACGAGCGCACGTTCTACATCGTGCCCACGGTGAACCCCGACTCTCGGGCGCGGTTCTTCGCCGAGCCCAACACACCGCATTCTCCCCGCTCGAACGTGCGCCCGCGCGACGACGATCGCGACGGGCTGGTCGACGAGGACGGGCCCGAGGACCTGAACGGCGACGGCGTGATCACGCTGATGCGCAAGCACGATCCGTTCGGCGCGTACAAGACCGGCGAGGATCTCCGCAGCCTGGTGGCGCGCGAGCTGGACGAGAACGGCGAGTGGACGCTCTACTGGTACGAAGGCCTCGACAACGACGGCGACGGCCGGATCAACGAGGACTCCCGCGGCGGCGTCGACCTGAACCGCAACTTTCCCGCCGACTGGCAGCCGGAAGCGACCCAGTCGGGCGCCGGACCGTATCCGGGCTCCGAGCCCGAGATTCGCGCGATCATCGAGTTCATTCACGACCGGCCCAACATCGCCGCGCTCCAGACTTTCCACAACGTGGGCAACCTGATCCTGTATCCGTTCGGCGCGCGCTCGGCGGAGGACCTGCCCGGACGCGATCGGCGCGTGTACGAGATCATGGCCGAGCGCGGGCGCGAGATCCTGACCGATTACGACCCGGGGAGCATCCGGGACGACCTGTACCACGTGTACGGAACGACGGTCGCGTTCGGGTATCTCCACCACGGCGCGGTGTCGTTCTCGAACGAGCTCTGGAGCTGGGTCGTGGACTACGACGGGGACGGCACGATCACGATGTCCGAGCGCCTGAAGTGGAGCGACGAGCGGCTCGGCGGTGATGCGTTCGTCGAGTGGACGCCGTTCCAGCACCCCGAGCTGGGCGAGATCGAGATCGGCGGCTGGACGCAGTTCCACTCGCGGGTGCCCCCGGTGGGATACCTGGCCGAGATGTGCCGGCTGAACGCCGACTTCGTCCTCTTCCACGCCGACGCGATGCCGAGGCTGTCCATCACCCGATCCGAGACGAGCGCGCTCGGCGACGGAACGATCGCGCTCGACGTGTTCGTCGCCAACACGGGGATCATGGATAGCTATCCCGAGATCTCCGCGCAGCTCGGCATCGCGCGACCGGTGGTGGCCACGGTGTCCGTGGCCGGCGGCGCCCGTGCGCTCGACGGCTACGTCCGCCCGCGCGAGCACGCCAGGGTCACCAGGACGTTCGACCCCGTGGATCGCCGCACACCCGATCCGGCCCGCGTGGAGGTCGGACAGATCCACGGGGGCCAGGAGATCGCGATCCGCTGGCTCCTCGAGGCCCCCGCCGGCAGCCGGGCCACGGTCCGGATCGCCGGGGACAAGTGCGGTCGGGCCGAGGCGGTCGTGACGCTCGAGCCGTGAGCCGTGAGCCGCTAGCGGCTCCGCGAAGGGCCCCGGGCCTCTTCGACGGGGACGCGCGCTGTGCTATCATCCGGCCGCAACCGGTCCGACATGACTCACTCGCGTTGGCAAGACAATCCCCCGCTTGGATGGATATCGACGTGTCAGGAGGCAACCGCATGCACGTTCGGAGCACGGTGTCGCTGGGATTGGCGAGCGTCTTGACGACGCTCGTGGTGAGCAGCGCGGCCGCGGTCTACGACTACGAGGTGGTCGTCGCCGCGCCATCGAACTACGTCAAGGTGGCCGAGTTCGAGATCGGCAACTTCAAGCACACCTTCACGAACACCGGCGACCAGACGGATACCTACCGCATGGTGATCACCGAGGCCGAGTACTTCACCGGGGACGACATCACGATCGGCTGGACCATGTGCACGACCACGGCCTGCGTGGTCCCCGGCATCGCCGACGAGATCACGCTCGCGCCCGGCGAGAGCGACACCGTCACCGTGAAGATCAGCACCTTCTCGACGCTCGGCGGCGGCACGTGCCGGCTCCGCATCGAGTCCGTGGGCTCGGGCGTCGCCAACGAGTACGACTACGGTGGCATCATCCTGGGCACCGAGTTGATCCTGATCGACGACGACGGCGGCACCGACGACGACGACGACGTCATCGCCGCGCTGGAGAGCGGGCTCACGAGCTACGCGGTGTTCGACACGTCGATCCAGTCCCTGGTCGACTCGGGCATCGAGATGTCCGACGCGGCCTGCCTGATCTACCACTCCGGCTACTCGTCCAGCGGCACGCTGACCGCGGGCGATGCCGACTACCTGGCCGCCTACCTGGACGACGCCGGGAGCCTTCTCGTGTCCGGTGACGATCTCTTCGACGAGATCGATGGGAGCTCCTTCGCGACCACGTATCTCGCCGCCGGACTCGGGGGCTCCGCCGCGGGCCAGACGATCGTCAACGGCGTCCCGGCCAGCCCGCTGGGGTCCACCGGATCGTATCCGCTCTCGCCGGTCTCTCCCGACGTGCTGACCGGAACCGCGGCGTACGAGTACGGGAACGAGACCACCGCCGGCGTTCTTCACGACGGCGGCTCCTACAAGACGCTCTCGCTCGGCTTCGCGCTGGCCGGCCTCGGCGCGTCCGACATCCTGGCCGTCGTCGAGGAGGCGTGCACGTGGCTCCGCGACGCGCTCGCCACGCCGGTGGTGTCGGGCCCCGCGTTGATCCAGACGTCGGCCTATCCGAACCCGTTCCGCCGCTCGGCGCGCATCCGGCTGACGGCATCGGAGACGATCGGCGACGACGTGCGCGTGACGCTCTACGACGTGAGCGGCCGGCGGATCTCGGTGCTGCACGACGGTCCGATCGGCGTCGGTGAGACCGAGCTCGCCGTGGACGGCGCCGGCCTGCCGAACGGCGTGTACGTGTACCGTGTGGAGTCCGGACAGGCGGTGACGACGGGCGCGGTCACGCTCGTGAGATAGCGCCACCGGGGTTTCGGGAGGACGCGGGCGGTCGCCGACCGTCCGCGTTCTCGTGTCCGGAGGATCCGGCGACTCACGCCGGCGCGTCGACCCCGGTCTCCCCCTCGCTCCGATGCGCGGCCGCGGCACCGCCGCCACGTCCCACCCGGGTGCCGTCGCCGGCGGCCCATGCCTCCCGGCAGCGCACGAGCTCGGGATGTTCGGGCTCCCAGGCGTCGGCCAGGACCGCCATCGCGCGAGACAGCTCGGCCCGGAAGTCACGGCCGCTGGCGGTCCGGAGACCGGAGCGCGCGCGGACGGCCATCGCCTCGGCGGTCAGCGGCGCGTCGTCTCCGTAGTGATCGCGGCGAACGCGCACGACATCCTCGGCGATCTCCAGCGCTTCGTCGCATCGATCGACGTCGACGAGCATCCGGGCCAGCTCGAGCCGGAGGTTCATCAGCTGGGGATGGCGCGGGCCCAGTGATTCCGACATCGACGCGCACACCGACGTCAACTGCGACATTGCCTCCTCGGTGCGGCCCTGTCGGTGCCGGAGGAGTGCCAGCCCGCTGCGATGGCCCTCGGTGTCCGGATGATCTTCACCCCTCCGGCGGGCGCTCGCGTCGATCGCACGCCGGAAGAGTCGCTCCGCCTCGTCGAGCCGGCCGGTGTCGCGCAGGATCGAGGCCAGGTTGAAGCGCGAGACGGCCACGTCCGGATGTTCCGATCCCAGGAGCCGGACTCGAAGTGCGAGTACCTCCCGGGCCAGGGGCTCGGCACCCACGGGATCGCCCAGCCGGCGGTGCGCGATCATCAGGTTGGAGAGCGCGTTGGCCACGTGGACGTGGTCGTCGCCGTAGCGCCGGCGGCGGGCCGCCAGCACCTGCCGGAGCAGATGCTGCGACTGGCGCGCGTGACCCATGCGCTGCAGCAGCACGCCGAGGTTGTTGAGCGTGCTCAGGACCGACACGTCGTCGTCGGGCAGGTGCCGCCGCTTGATCCGGAGCGCCTCCTCGTGCAGCGCCCGCGCGCGCGACGGCCGGCCCCGACGCTCGACGAGAATGGCGAGGTCGTTCATCCGGGACGCCACCACGAGGTGGTCCTCCCCGTACGTCTCGCGTGTCAGCTCCAGCGCCTCGCGAAACGCCGACTCGGCCGCGTCGAACTCGGCCAGCTCCTGGTGCGCGGTGGCCAGGCACTGGAGCGTCTCGACGAGCCGGTGGTCGCGTTCGCCGTAGAGCCTCCGGCGATCGGCGATCGACCGGCGAAGCACCCCCAGCGCGGCGTCGGGATCGCCGATGTCGAGGTAGATGCGACCGAACGTGGTCAGGAGATCGACTCGCGCGTCCGGCTCGTCGGCCAGCGCGTCGTCGACGTGCCCGGCCGACCAGTCCAGAAGATCGCGCGCCTTCAGGTCGGGATCGCCGCCGACGGGTCCCACGCGCTCGAACATCACGGCCAGAAAGCTCAGCATGCTGTCGGCGCGCCGGACCTGCCGGGCCACCTCGCGGACGGCGGTCGACTCGGGTCCCCGGCGGCGCCGGCGTCCACGACGGATCCACGTGCCGGGGCGCCGCCAGGCGCGGCCGCCGCGGTCCAGGGGCTCGC
Source organism: Candidatus Eiseniibacteriota bacterium (assembly GCA_965224245.1). GTDB lineage: Bacteria > Eisenbacteria > RBG-16-71-46 > CAZAMP01 > CAZAMP01 > CBDCYW01. Next base: position 2,308,377 of record OZ245046.1, read on the forward strand.
CGGCGAGCACGCGGTCGAGGTCGCGGGCCAGCGCGTCGGCATCGGGATGGCGGCCCTCGACCGACCGCGACAGCGCGCGCGCGACGACCCGATCGAGGTCGCCCGACAGCTCGCGACTCAGCGCGTCGGGGCGCGTTCCCCGGGCCAGAGCCACGGGGTTGGGGTGGATCCGCTCGCTCGAGCCGTCCGCGCGCAGGATGTCGGCGGTGGAGAGGACGGCCTCGCTGGGTGGCGGTGGATCACGATCGAGGATCGCGCGCTCGGTCTCGCCGACGCTCCAGCTCGCGGTGGCGTGGGGATGCCGCCCGGTCAAGAGCTGGTACAGGAGAATGCCGAGCGAAAACACGTCCGACGGCGGTCCCACGACGTCACCCCGGATCTGCTCGGGTGACGCGTAGCGCGGGGTCAAGACCCGCTGTGCAGTGCGCGTCAGCGTGGCGTCGTACGCCTCGGGCGCACGGCCCTCGACCCATCTGGCGATCCCGAAGTCGAGCACCTTCGCCTCGGCCGACGTGGAGACGAGCACGTTCGAAGGCTTGATGTCGCGGTGCACGACGTGATTCCGGTGCGCGTGCCCCACGCCGCGACACGCGTCGCGGAGCAGACGCACGCGGTCCGCGACGCCCAGCCGGTGCCGATCCGCGTACTCGGTGATCGGCGAGCCGTCGACGTGCTCCATGACGAGATACGGGCGCCCGTCCGGCGCGACGCCGTGTCCCTCGTGACGCGCCACGTTGTGATGGGTCAGGCTGGCCAGGATGCGTCCCTCGCGCTCGAAGCGGCGGACGGTCTCGGCATCGGTCAGGTCGGCGCGCAGGAGCTTGATCGCGACCTCGCGTCCTTCGGGATCGCTCTCGGGCCGGGCCAGATGGACCGACCCCATCCCCCCCTCGCCGAGCGAGCGCACGAGCGTGTACCCGGGTATCGCCACCTCAGGCGGGGCGTCCGGCCCCGCCTCCCCGTCACGCGCGGCGGGGGATGCGATCGTCCGCCCGATCGATCGGGCACGCTCGAGGAAGTCGCCGCACGTGGCGTCGGCGTCCAGGATCGCGCGGACCTCCCGCATCAGCTCCGGTCGCGAGCCGGTCACGCTTCGCAGCACGCGCTCGCGATCGTCCGGAGGCGCATCGAGCACGCGGGCCGCCGCGGCCTCGATCTCGGACCAGGAGATCGGATCGGACGGGGTCATCGATCCGCCCCGCCGTCGCGGTCGGGCGCCGTGTCCTCGTCGCTCATGACCCGGTACAGAAAGGCCCGCGCGATGCGCCAGTCGCGCTTCACGGTGCGCTCGCTGGAGCCCAGGATCTCGGCCACCTCGGCCACTTCGAACCCCGCGAAGAACCGGAGCTCGACCACCTGCCGGAGGCGCGGGTTGCGCTCGTCGAGGAGGTCCAGCGCACGATCCAGCGCCAGCACGTCGAGCTCGTCCTGCTCGGGATCGGCGCCGGAGTGAAGCAGGGCTTCCAGCGGCGCCAGGTCGAGCACGGCGTCGCCACCGCCACGCTTCTCGGCGGTGCGGGCCCGGTGGGCATCCACCGCGATCTGCCGCATCGCACGCGCGGCGGTGGCGAAGAAGTGAGCCCGATCGGAGGGCGCGATGCGCGAGCGATCGACGAGCTTCAGGTAGGTCTCGTGAACGAGGGCGGTGGGGCCGACGGTGGGCGTGCCCGGCCGGTGGGCGAGCTGACGACCGGCCAGGGCACGGAGGTCGTCGTAGACGCAGGCGTAGAGCTCTTCGACCGCCCCCGGGGATCCGTCGCGGATCGCGACGAGGATCCGCGTGACGTCTCGGGCATCCGACATCGACCGCCCCCTCGGGATCGGGATGACCCGATCGTAGCACGGGGGCGGTCGATGCCCGATCGCGGCGGTCCGCCGCACCGGGGGTGCGGCGATCACCGCACCAGGGTCATGGTCCGGGTGGTCACGGCGCCGTCCACGGTCAGACGGTAGAAGTACGTCCCCGGCGACATCTGCCGTCCGTCGGCCGACCGACCGTCCCACGACACCGACCACCGGCCGTCCGAGAGCGGGCGGTCGAGCAGCGTGGTCACCAGGCGCCCGGCCACGTCCATAACCTCGAGACGGGCGTGTCCGGCGTGATCGAGCTCGAAGCCGATGGCCGTGCGCGGCGTGAACGGGTTGGGCCGGTTCTGGGCCAGCCGGGGCGGAACGACCATCGAGGCGCCGTCCCCGACGGCGAGGATCCCGATGTCCTCGATCTCGTCATCGCCGCCGAGGCCGGGCAGCTCCGGCAGCGCGCCGGGAGCCGGACGGAGAAGGATCATGATCTCGTCACCCGGCACGAGCGGCACGCTCTCGAACAGGCCGAGCCAGCCACCGCCGCAGCCGCAGTCCCACCACAGGTACGAGTCGCAGAATGCCGGGATCCCGTTGATGGCCCCGCACTGGTTTCCGCAGCCCACCGTGAAGCAGCCCTGGTCGTAGATCTGGTCGGCCTGTGCGGGGATTCCGATCGACGACACGGCGACTCCGTTGACCCGCAGCTCGAGCTCGCCGTCGAGGTTCAGTCGACCCGACGGACCGTGGAACGAGAACGTGCCGTGCGCCTCGACGTCGTAGCCGCCGCCGGCCACCTCGGTCAGCTCGAGTCCGTCGACGCTCCGATTCCAGGCGAGGGGGTCGCCTTCCCAGGGCTCGTCCACGCCGTTGTCGGTGTCGTCGTTGTCGGGCGCGGTGCCCGGAACCGGCTGGAGCACGACGCTGACCACCTCGCCGGTGGCGATCGTCATCGGCGGGAACTCGGTGGAGATCCAGAGCCCGCAGTCACAGTCGCAGCCGACGGGGCCGCACTCCTCGTAGCAGTGGAGCGCCACGCTGGCGCCGTTCAGCGTGGCACTGCCGCAGGTTCCGTTGCAGGGCGGTCCGAAGGGACAGCTCCCCCCCGATCCGCCATCGATGGTGATCGATTCGGTCCGGGTGTCCACGAGGCTCCTTCCGATGAAGAGCAGCACCTCGGTGGAGTAGTCGAGAGGGTCCGCGGTCGCCTCGACGTCGACCGTCCAGTGCGCGGCGATGATCTGCTGTCCCGTTCCCGCGGGATCCGGGACGATCGAGAGCGTGTGGGCCTGTCGGTTTCCGGGGGCCTGAGCGGCGGCCATCGAGACCACGAACGACGTGGTGAGCGCGCCCACGAGCGCGGCGACGATCCGGTTCATTGTGTCCTCCGTATCCTGGGCCTCGCGGGCGCGGGCGGCGCCGCGAGCGTCACCCACAGATACGGAAGCATCCGACGCCAGGGGCCAGGGTAGGCGAGTTTTTCTTCGATCATCCCGCCGCGCGACGCACGGGACGGGCTGCCGGCCCCGGCGCACGTCCACAACCTGCCGCACCGGCGCGGGAGTGCTGAGGGAATGGCGAGCCACGAGCATCGGATGCGTCACGGTGCCGGTGGATCCCGGTCCGAACGACGATTCGATACGTTCACTCGTCGGCCGCCGCGGTCACGACCCCGTCCCCCTCCGCCTCGCCCGGCACGAGGACCCAGCCGTCCGCGAGGGACAGCGACCAGCCGTCCCCGTGGATCTCGGGATCGGTCGACGTCGGGGCGGGTACGACCACCGCGGTCACGCCCAGGGACGATCGTTCGAGCAGCACCCCACCCGACGACACCGTCAGCGTGCCCCAGCCGCCGCGGACCTCCGCCGTCGTGAGCACCTGACCGACGCCGTCGAAGATGCTGACTCCGTTGGGGTCGAAGCCGTACCCGAACGCCTCGTCCACGGGCAGCGTGAGCGTCGGCCCGTCGACGTACCGCGCGACGTACGCCGCCTGCGTGCGCGCATGCTGCTCGGCTCTCTCGCGCTCGTCTTCCCGGAGCGGCACGCCGTCGTACGATGCGAGCCGGTCGTCCAGGTCCTCGGTCGGCGTCGGGTCGAGCGCGAGCGCACCGGCCAGCACCGCCGGAAGGTCGGTCGAGGCGTCCACGCGCTCGTGCCACCCGGGTGCGGCGTCATCCAGCAGGAGCCCGTACGCGGGACCGGTCGCGTAGGCGAAGCTCCGCGTCATCGGCTCGGATCCGGCGCGCGCGTCGTAGCCCTCGATCGACTTCACCGCCCAGCCCGCGCGTGCCCGCTCGGGAATGGCCACGCGGATCCCCGTGTACTCGGCCAGCCCCTCGTTGAGCTCGAGCGCGCGCTCCTCGGCCGCCGCGCCGGGGTGCGCGTCGTGACGCCGGGCACGGAACGCCAGCGCGTCGGCGATCGCGGCGAGTCGCTCCTCGCCAACGGTGGCCAGCGCGCGCGCCAGCGCGCGGAGCTCGAGCCGGATCCAGAGGCGTCCCGTCTCGGAATCGAGGTGCGCGTTCATCGGGCTCGCCATCGGCAGCCCGATCTCGGGGCCCAGCCGGTGGAAGAGCTCGTGCGCGAGGAGGCGACGACGCTCGTGGTGTCCCACCGGCAGCGGCCAGCGGAGCATCGTCCAGCGCGTGCCGGACCAGTCGATGGCCGTGTTCGCGATCGCTTCTCCGTGGGGCAGCGTGCCGACCCACACGCCGTCGCTCGGCGTGAGGTGTCCCTCCTCGTCGGGTTCGTTCGCGACCACACGCCGGGTCACGGCCTCCACCACGAGCAGCGGTCCGGCCAGGCGGCCCGGCCACGGGCTCGAAGGCCCCAGCTCGCGCGCCTCGTCGAAGATCGTCCGCGCCCGCTCCAGGGGGATCGGATCGGCACGAGCCGCATCGGGGCCGGCGATCCCGATCGCGAGCAGGATCCCGACGAGTGACTCCGAAAGCATTCGGACTTTGACGGACGAGGTTCGCGAGGTCATGGACATCTCCAGTTCACCGCTGGGTGTCAGCGGTGGGAACGGGTGGACGGGCCGGCCACCGGATCTCCCCACCGGGGAGCAGCATGAGCCGGACAGTACGCTCGGGATCCGGGGCGACGAGGGTGACGCGAGCGCCTCGCTGGCGGATCTGATCGCGAGAGAGCGGCGCGCCCGCGATCGTCGCCCCGACCGCGCGTCCTCGATCGACCGACAGCACGAAGCTCCCGGCGGGATCGGTCGCGTCGACCGTGAACGAGGCGCCGTCCGCGGCCAGAATGTGCGACTGCCAGACGCTGGACGCCGTGACGGCACGCGCCGTCGGCTCGATCGACCGACTCGTCGCGACCGTGTGGACGAGGATGATCGCCAGCGCCAGCGTCAGGCCCCGGAGGGTTCCATGCGTGGCCGCCCGCGTGGTCGCCGGGCGCTGGAGTCGCCGGACCCGCGCCACGACGTCGCCGCCGCCGGCTCCGGGACTGGCGATGGACGGCCTCCCCACCTCCAGAGCGACCTTCGTGAGCGCCCGGGCGTACCGCCGACGCGTGCGGGCCGTGGTGGCGAGATCGTCGCAGCAGCGTTCGCGAGCCTCGTCGATCACGCGCGACATCCACCGGGCCGCGGGATGAAACGCGAGGAGCGCGAGCGCGATCTCCTGAGCCACGCTCGCGATCAGGTCGCGTCGCCTCACGTGGGCCAGCTCGTGCGCGAGGATCGCGTCGAGCTCGTCGTCAGAGAGCGTCGCGAGAAGTCGGGACGGGATCAGGACCGTCGGCCCGAAGACGTCGACGACGCTCGGTGATCGTGCGTGATCGGAGAGGCGCACCCGAGGCGGGTCCGAAAGGCCGAGACGCCATCCCTGCCTCTCGACGCGTGCGACGAGATCGACCGGGGCCGGTGAGCCGAGACGTGCCAGGCGCCTCGCCGTCACGATCGCGCGGGCCAGCCTCCCCATCCCGGCGAGAGACACCATGCACCAGAGCCCGCCGATCCACGGCAGGACCGGGGTCAGGAGCGCCGGTGCGTCCCCCCCTCGCATGACGTTGTCCGCGGTGGGCTGGGCGGCCGGCGCGAGGAGCATCGAGACGACCGTCCCCGCAGCGAGCAGCGGCAGCGCCAGAAGCAGCGTCAGCCCGACGGAGTGGCGGAGCTCGGGCGAACTCCGGGGCCGCGCTCCGATCACCACCGAGAACAGCCCGGCCGCGAGCACCGCCTGCCACGCTGCGTGGAGCGCGGTCACGCCGGCGAGAAGGAGTGCCCACTGCAACGTGAAGCCCGTCATCGTCGGGCTCACTCCTCGAGCTCGGCGATGAGAGCCCGGAGCTCCTCGATCTCGGCCTCGCTGAGCGGCTGGCTCCCCAGCGCCTGGAGGGCCAGCGCGCTCGCCGACCCCCCGAAGACACGATCGGTGAGGTCATCCACGAAGCTCCGCTGCGTCTCGGTCTCGTCGACGCAGGCGGTGTACACGTGCGCTCGCGCGCTCTCGTCCCGCGCCACGAGGCCCTTCTGAACCATGATGTTCAGGAGCTTGCCGACGGTGTTGTAGCCGAACTCGTCGCGGCTCGGGAGCGCGCGATGAACGTCCCGCACCGTGGCCGCGCCCATCCCCCAGAGGACCCGGAGGATCTCGAGCTCACGCCCCGAGGGCAGTCTGTCCGTGCCCATGGCGAACGCTCCCGATGGAGATTGGGAATCCGAAGACGTCGGAAGACGAAAGTCCGAAACCGTTCGGACTTTACCGACAGATCCGGCGATCGTCAAGAGAGGCGACTAGAGCACCCGCCGCACGGCGTCGATGATGGTCCCGTCCACCCACTTGATCGCGGCCACGAACTCCTCGCCGAGGCTCGGCCGGGCCGGCTTGCCGCCGCAGAGGCGCTCGACCTCGGCCTGGAGCTCTCGGATGTCGACCAGCGGCAGCCTGGAGCCGCTCGCCCGGAGCGCGTCGAGAAGGTCCGTCCGGCGGGGATTGATCGCGATGCCCCGCTCGGTGGCCACGACGTCGATCAGCTCGCCGGGCCCACAGAGCGTCGTGACCTCGTCCACGATCACGGGGATCCGATCGCGGAACGACGGCAGCGCCAGGATCGTGCACCGCGAGAAGAGACAGTTCTGCCATCCGCCGATGCCGTGGAGGAGCCGCCCGTCGGAGTGCGTGACCACGTTCGCGTTGAAGTCCACGTCGACCTCGGTCGCGCCCAGGACGACCACGTCCACCATCGACGCGAAGTTGCCCTTGCCGTGGTAGTTGTAGCTCGTGAAGGGGCTCGTGTTCACGTGGCCGGGATTCTCGCGCATGGAGCGGACGCCCTCGAGGTCGAACGTCTGCCCGTCGAGGATGTAGTCGGTCAGCCCCTCCTCCAGCATCGCGACCGCGTAGCGTGTGCTGCCCGCGCGCACGAAGCGCGCCTTCACGCCGGCCTCACGCATCATGCCCCCGAGCATGTCCACGAACGCCAGGCTGATGCCGCCGGCCCCGGCCTGGAACGAGAACCCGTCGCGCATGATGCCGCTGTCGCGCACGAACGCCGCCACGTGCTCGGCGATCAGGAGGCGATCGGGGCTCTTGGTGATCTCGGTGGTGCCCGACACGATCTTTTCGGGGATGCCCACGCGATCCACCACGACGACCTGATCCACGTTGTTGCCCTGGATCTGCCAGGGGATGCACGGGAACGGCACCAGGTTGTCGGTGACCACGATCACGTGGTCCGCGTACAGCGAGTCGGCCAGCGCGAAGCCGAGGAGCCCGCACGCGCTCGGGCCGCGATCGCCGGTGGCGTTGCCGAAGGGATCGGCGGTGGGCGCGGCGATCACGGCGACGTCGATGTGCACCTCGCCGTCCTGGATGGCCTGCCAGCGCCCGCCGTGACTCCGGAGGACGCCCATCCCTCGCATCTTCCCCATCGAGCAGTAATCGCCCAGGGGACCGTTCATCGATCCCTCGATGTGGTGGATCGTGCCGTCCTCGAGGTACGGGATCAGGTGCGCGTGACACGGGAACGACGCCGACGGAAACCACCGGAGATCGCGCACGCCGAGCTCGTGACAGGCGTCGAACACCATGTTGGCCACGAGGTCGCCGTCGCGGAAGTGATGATGCGTGCCGATCGTCATGCCGTCGCGCACGCCGGCCCGGCGAAGCGCCTCGACGAGCGACCCCACGCGCTTGTCGCCGTCGGCGGGATAGTCGCGGCACGATCGCACCGGGGGCGCCGCCTTGGGCGTGGCCGGCGCCAACGCGCCCGCGCCCCGGAAGGGCTCGGCGCTGTGCCCGTTCACGGCCGCCGGCACCCGGCGACCGGCCGCGTTCTGGATCACGTCGGTCACGAGTCCGCCTCCTCCCGCCAGTCCGGGGAGAGCCGCCCGGCGTGGATGGCCAGCTCGACGGTGCGCACCGCGCGCTTCACCACCGGTGGATCGATCATCTTGGTGCCCAGCGAGACCACGCCTAGCCCCTTCGCGGTGGCGTCCTCGAACACGCGCACGATCTTCTTCGCGCGCTCGAGCTCGGCCTCCCCGGGGGCGAACGCGTCGTGGATCACGCGGATCTGGCGCGGGTGGATGCAGCCCATGCCGTCGAAGCCGAGCGCCTTGGAGCGCGCCGCGCTCGCCCGAAGCCCCTCCTCGTTGCCCACGTCCGAGTACACGGAGTCGATCGGCTGGACGCCGGCGGCCCGCGCGGCGTTCACGACCTGCGCGCGTGCCCAGGCGCTCTCCTCGCCGCCCGCCGTGCGCTCGGCGCCGATGTCGGCGGTGTAGTCCTCGAGACCGATGGCCAGCGCCACCACGTGCTCGGATGCCGACGCGATCGCGAACGCCTCGATCGCGCCCCGCGCGCTCTCGACGATCGGCATCAGGAACGTGGGCGACGCCACCGACGCGGCCTCGCGCACGGCGTCGACCTTCGCCGCCACGCGGCGGACGTCGTCGGCGCTCTCGCACTTGGGGATCAGGACGAGGTGCGTGTTCATGGGGACGATGGCCTCGAGATCGGTCAGGCCCCGCTCGCCCTGATTGATGCGCACCATGCGTTCGGCCCCGCGGAAGTCGAGCGTGCCGAGCGCGTGGCGGACGAGCATGCGCGCGGCGTCCTTCTCGGACGGGGCCACGCTATCCTCGAGATCCAGGATCAGCCCGTCGGCGCTGTGAAGGGCTGCGTTCAGCATGAACTTGGGCTCGTTGCCGGGCAGGTACAGCCGCGATCGCCGGAACCGGCCGCGCGAGGACGTCTCGTGCGACGACGTGGCCCGCTCGAGCGGGAGCGCTGGCGCGTCCGGTCGCGCGCGTCGCACCGCCGCCTCCAACCGTGCCGCGATCACGAACGGCAGCGCGCCGGTGTCCTCGATCGTCACGAGGGCATCGGTGACCCCGAGCGCGGCGAGAATCGATCGCGTCTCGGTGGTGATCGAGTCCCCGTAAAGTGATCCGACCTTCGAGGTCAGCGTGATCTCGATCCCGCCGGACTCCCGCAGCTCGACCCGAACCCACGCGTCCGATCGCACGTCGGGTCCTCGACGGCCCGCTTCCCCATGCATGTCCGCCTCCAGGGTCGATCAGGGCGAAATGAACCCGGAGACTGTACGCGCGGCGACTCGACGGGGGCAACCGCGTTACGTCAGGGTTCGACTCGGCGGCCGGTCGTCGGGTCGGGCTCGGACCGTCGGCTACGACCCGGCGGCGTCGTCCATCTCGCCCCCCGAGGAGTGGGAGGCGACCGCGGCCAGCACGCTGCCCACGCGGTGGGCGTACGTGTGGCGGGCCATCACGCGCTCGCGACCGCGCTCGGCGATCTTGGTCCGGCGGTCGGGGTCGTCGAGGTGCTTGCGCACGGCGGCCAGGAGGCTCTTCTCGTCGGTGTAGAAGGCCACCTCGTGCCCGTCGCGGAAGAGCTCGTCGATGCCGGTGCCCACGGTGCGGTTGGTCACCAGGAGGTTCCCGGTGGCCAGCACCTCGAACGTGCGCTCGTTGATGTCGGTGTCGGGGCTCTCGTTGAACACGACGCGCCCCTGGCAGAACGTGCGCGCCGCGTCCTCGCCCTCGAGCCCCTCCACGATCAGACAGTGGAAGTTCGTCTGGAGCGTGTGGAGCATCGCGTCGCGTCGCTTCTGATCGCCGGGGAATCCATCGTCCACGAACACCACGTCGTAGTCGGGCTCGCCGTCGTAGGGCCGGAAGATCCGATGGTCCGCGCCATAGGGCAGCCAGTAGGTGTGCGGGTAGACGCCGCGGAGCGGGTTCACGAAGCGCTTCTGGGGGCAGAACACCAGATCGAACTGCGTGGCCAGGCGGAGATGTGCTCCCAGCCGCGCGGCGGCGTCCAGGACGTGGTAGGCGCACGTGATCCCGCGGTCGCGAGCCGGTCCCAGATCGGGCGTCTCGCCGGATCCGAACACGAAGACCAGCTCGGTGTCCGGGAACTGCCGGAGCGCCTGGTCGAGCGTTCGGATCTGATGCCGCGATCCGACGGCCACGGGGGCGTGCCCGAGGTACGCCGCGTACTGGAAGTACGACGCCCAGGGCGATCCCGCCTCCGGCTCGCAGTGAAACACGATGCGCAAGTGTGTCCTCCAACCGGCTTCTCGAAGCCGTCGGTTTCCGGTATGTTGTTCGTCGCCCGACCGGCGTAACTGTAGCGAGAACGGAACTTTCTTCGGCGAGGTCCCCCCGTGGACATCCTTCCGACCCAGAAAGAGGGGCACCTGATCGTCGCCGCGCTCCGCATCATCGAGCATCGGGAGGGCCGCCCCGGCGGCCCCGACGAGGTCGCCACGCTCCTCGCTCTCCAGCGCGAGGAGGTCGCCCACTGGTGCCGCGGACTGGAACGCCACGGCGTCCTCGGCCGCATCGAGAACCCGTTCGACGTGCGCTACGAGCTCCGCGACCACACCCGGCTCGAGACGCTCCCCGCCGCGCACGACGCATCGGTGCTGCGCGAGGAGGTCGACGCGTTTCGCGAGCGCGCCGAGGAGCGGAACGCCGACCTCGACGAGCTGTTCGGCGTGGGCATGGCCGACCGGAAGAAGAAGGACATGAACAAGCTCGAGAAGGAGCTGAAGCGCTTCCAGAAGTCCGGTCGCGGCCGCTCCCCGTTCGACCGCCCGAGCGACCCCTCCGACGAGGACGAGTGACCGCCTTCGCTCTTCACTTCAGGTCCCGACTACAAGCCGATATTGAAACACACTCTACGGCCGAGATCCACGACGCGTACGATCACCGGGCGACGGTGACCCGCCACGTCCGCCGGCTCGATCCGGCGTCGACGACCACCCAGTAGACGCCGGGCGGCGCCGGCGCTCCGGACGCGAGCGCGCCGTCCCAGCTGACGGCCCCGGCGCGATCGGGCCGAACGGTGACGCGGCGCACGAGGCGCCCGGCCGCGTCGTGAACGTCGAGCCGCGCCTCGACGTTCTCGGCGAGCGCGGCGTCGATCCGCACCGCTCCCCCGGTCGGGTTCGGCGCGGGGGGCGACGTCGCACCGCTCACCGCCGGCGCGATCGCGCTCGCGAGAGCCCGTGGCTCGTCTCGGCCGATCCCGTGGAGGCGGTACCGGATGCGGCCGGTCTCAGCCCGTTCGTCGACGACCTCGTACCGGTCGCCGATCGCCTGCCCCCCGCAGAGGACCTCGGCGACCACGCGATCGCCTGTCCGCGCACCGGCGACGACCCGGAACCCGGGGCACCCATCGCCGGCCGCGTACCACGAGAGCCGGACCCGCCGATCGCCGAGCCGCTCGGCCCGGAAGCCGCTCGTCTGGACCGGGACGAGCTCGCACGCGTTCAGGAGCACCGAGACGCTGCCGTCGAAGTAGTCGGTCACGACGACGTCGGGGCGGAGATCCCGGTCCAGGTCCGCGATGGCTGCGGCCCTGGGATACTGGCCGAGCGGGAAGCTGCGCGCCGGCGCGAACGTCCCGTCCCCCAGCCCGACGAGCACCGAGAGGTCGTCGTCGTGCGAGTTCGGGGTGACGATGTCGAGAAAGCCGTCGCCGGTGAGATCGGCCGTGGCCAGGAAGCCCGGGCTCACGTCCGAGCCGTCACCCACGGTGTAGAACACCGCGGGCGCGTACGTCCCCGTCGGCTGGCCGCCGTCGGTGACGGCGAGGAGAATCGCCACGTCGTTGCTCGAGGCATTGGCGATGGCCAGGTCGGGCACGTCGTCGGCGTCGAAGCGTCCGGCCACGACGCCGACCGGCGTCACGCCCACGTCGTACGACGCGTCCAGCGTGAACGACGTGCCGTCGCCGGTGGCCAGGAAGACCTGACACACGCGATCGGTGCCGCAGACGACGATGGCATCGAGGTGCTCGTCGGCGTCCGCGTGGAGGAGCGCCACCGCGGCGGGTCCGTCACCGGTGGGGATTCGCTCGCGCGGGGTTACCAGCGACCCGTCGCCCGTGCCCAGGAGCACGACGAGCTCGTCGGTGTCTCGCGCGGTGACGACGAGGTCCACGCGCGTGTCGCCGTCGACGTCGCCGGTGGCGAGCGCGGTGGGGTTCGGGCCGACGCCGCGAATCACGTCGGGGCGGAAGCTCCCCGCCCACGTCCCGGCGGCGCCGTCGCCGATCAGCACGACGAGCGAGTCCGACGACGCGAAGGTGTTGGCCACGACGACGTCGTCGATGCCGTCCCCGTCGAGGTCGGCGATCGCGAACTCCCTCGGGAAGTTGCCCGCCGGGGTCACGATCGCGCCGTCGAGGGGCGTGAACGTGCCGTCCCCGTGGCCGGGCATGACGATGAACGCGTCGCTGCCCTCGGCGGTGACCCCGAGGTCGAGATGACCGTCGCGGTCGAAGTCGTGGGGCTCGATCCACCAGGTGCCGATCCCGGCGTCGAGCACCAGGGGGACGTCGAACGCGGGACACTCGTCCCCGGCGCGCGAGACGGCCGCCGCGGCGAGCGCCGTGACCGAGACCACGAGGGCAATCGGGACGGCGACCGCGAGCCGCGCCCGGACCGACCGGACGCGGATCGGGGCGAGGGGGTCCGGGGTCCCGTGCGAATGAGGAGTGCGTTTCGACATCGGACGATCATAACCCATCGGGACGCGGCCCTTTGCCCCGCCGGGGGCCGGACCGTACACTCGCGCGCATGGACACCGCCCCGCCGGCGCCGCGACGCCGCCGCTCACGCGTTCTCGGGAACCTCGCCCTCGCCCTCGGCTCGACCCTCGTGGTGGTCATCCTGGCGGAGGTGGCCGTGCGGACCTGGAACCCGGTCCCGCGGATGCCTCACCGCTTCTCCCCGAAGACGCTCTACGAGCCCGTCCCCGGCGCCACGTTCACGTACCAGCGTCGGGAGTTCCGGCAGGAGATCCGGTACACGGCCCTCGGCCTGCGCGATCGTCCGCTCGACCCGGCCAAGCCGCCCGGGGTCCGCCGCGTCCTGGTCATCGGGGACTCGTTCGCCGAGGCGCTGGAGGTCGCCCTGGACGAGAGCTTCTCGCGCCGGCTCGAGGCCGAGCTGGACCGCCTCGGGAGCCCGGCCGAGGTCGTGAACCTCGGCGTCAGCGGCTACAGCACCGTGCAGGCCCTCCGCCGGCTGGACGCCCTCGGCTGGCGGTTCGCCCCCGACGACGTCGTGTACCTCGCGCATCCGAACGACTTCGCCGACAACGTGAGTGGCGACGCGAGTGCGCTCTACACGGTCAGCGAGTCGGGCTCGCTGACCTTCCGGGATCTCGAGGTCCCGGGCATCGAGCGGCGGCTGCGATCGGTGCACGACTGGCTGAAGCGCCGTTCGTCGCTGTACCAGCTCGCACGGGCGGGACGACTGGGCCGTTCGCCGCGCCCCCCCGAGCCGGGGGTCGGCGAGGACGCGCGGGACGCACGGGGTGTCAGGGAACCCATTCCCGACCGGCAACGTGACATCATGGCTGCGGCCCTCCAGACCCTGGCCGCCGCCTGCGACGCGCACGGCGCCCGGCTCTGGGTGACGATGGCCACCGCGAAGGACCCCGCCGCCGCGGCTCGGGACCGGCGCCAGACGCCGGTGTCGGTGCTGGCCGGGCTGGCCTCGGAGGTGAACGTGCCGTTCGTGGATCTCAGGCCGACGTTTCGATCCCCCGAGGCGGCGCGCGGGCGGGCGTTCTTCGAGATCGACGGCCACTGGAACGCGATCGGACACCGGCTGGCGGCCCGGGACGTGGCGCGCGCGCTGGTCGGTGGCGGACGCCGTGCCGATGACCGCCGGGCGCCCGCCAGAGACGGCGGCGGCGCCTCGACCCCGACGACGATCGCCGACGACCGCGGCCGGCCGGGCGTGCCGGATGCCGCCCTGCCCCCCCCTCATCCGTGAGGACGATGCGCACATGCACGACGACGACTTCATCCCCTACACCGGACCCGACCTGACCCCCGACGCCGGACGACGGGCCGGCGAGCGCTTCGAGACCGAGATGGCGTCACGCCGGAGCGTGCGTCACTTCCGCGACACGCCGGTGCCGGCCGACATGATCGCGCGCGCGGTCCGGGTCGCGTCCCGGGCGCCCTCGGGCGCCAATCAGCAGCCGTGGACGTTCGTCGCGGTCTCGGACCCGGACGTGAAGCGGCGCATCCGCCTGGCCGCCGAGCGCGAGGAGCGCGAGAACTACGAGGGTCGCTTCCCCGAGCGGTGGCTCGAGGACCTCCGCCACCTGGGCACGAACGCCGAGAAGCCGTATCTCGAGATCGTTCCCTGGCTCATCGTCGTGTTTCGTCAGACCACCGCGCCCGACGGCTCGCGGCACTACTACACGTCCGAGTCGGTGGGACTGGCCTGCGGCTTCCTGTTCGCGGCGCTCCACGTTCAGGGGCTGGCCACGCTCTGCCACACGCCCAACCCGATGCGCTTCCTCAGCGAGATCCTCGAGCGCCCGGCCCACGAGAAGCCCTACATGCTGATCCCGGTCGGGTATCCCAGCGAGGACTGCCGCGTCCCGAACATCTCGAAGAAGTCGCTCGACGAGGTTCTCGTCGTGGTCGGGGATCACTAGACGTGCGCATCCTGCACCGAAGCGCGCCCACGCTGCCCGAGCTGACCGAGCCGTCCCGCGGGCAGGTCCTGGCCGTGATCTCGGCCATCGGGTACACCCTCCTCGTGCTGGCGGGCACGCTCTATCCGTTCCGGTTCGCCGAGCCCCGACACGTTCGCGACCTTCGGAATCCGGCACCGGCGTGGTCCGAGAACGGCATGACGTTTCACGGCACCGGGATGTTCTCGCTCGGTCGCAAGAGCCCCGAGCTCGTCGACGCGGTTCGTGACGCGGGCGTGTTCGGCGTGCACGTCGAGCTACGGACCGCCGACGACGAGCGACGCCCCCGCCGGATCGTCTCGCTCGAGGCCTCGCCGTATCGACCGGCGTTCACCCTCAGTCAGGTCGGGGATGCGCTCCGCCTCCGGATCGGCGGCGAGAACGCGACCACCAACGACTACATCTTCTGGGACGTGTTGCCCGACTCGGTCTGGTCGGACGTGTGGATCACGGTCGCCCCGGACTCGGTGCGCGCGTGGCACGACGGCCGCGTCGTCGCGGGCCACCGCACCGTGGGCTTCGCCCCCGACAGCTGGCCCGACGACCCGTTCCTCGTGGCCGGCAACGACACCAACGGCGAGGTCGGATGGGAGGGCGACCTCGCCGTGCTCGCCCTCTTCGCTCCCGACGCGGCGGATCTCCCCGATCGCCTGGAGCCGATCTTCCTCGCGGACGGACGCGCGAACCGGCGGCCGCCGGCGTGGGAGCCGCACAAGACCGACGTGCGCGGTCGCACGGCCGATGCGCCCTGGTCGCTGGTGCCGTTCAGCGAGCCCGCCGATCGGGCGTGGGCGCGGCACGACTGGATCCAGAACCTCGTGCTGTTCGTCCCCCTCGGGATGATCCTCTCCGGGCTCGGGTGGCGGATCTGGGTGGTCGCCCTGGCGTGCCTCGGTCTGAGCGCGGGCATCGAGCTGACGCAGGTGTTCCTGCCGCTCCGCCACACCCAGGCCACCGACGTCGTGCTGAACACGCTCGGCGGCGCCCTCGGTGCGTTCATGCTCACCTCCACGGCGCGACGCGCTTGACCCGACCGAGGCACGCTCCCTAGGATCCGACGCACGCGTATTCCGAGTCGGTCCACTCTCGCGAGGACGGTTCTCATCTCGACGTTCGCTCTCGCCCGTCTCGGCCGTCTCGCGCGGCGATGGCGGGACGTGCCCACGCTGCTCTCGCTGATGCTGATCGCGACCCTCGGCTGCCCGTCGTCGCCCGACTCGTCGCCGCCCGGACAGGTCGACCTGGAGCGGAGCCCGGCCGCGTCGCGCACCTATCGCGACGCGATCCAGGGTCTCCGGCTCGGCGGACCGGATGCGCGCGCGGCGCTGGACTCGCTCGACGCGCTGTCGCGCCGCTATCCCGCGGCCGTGCGGCTGCGAAACGTGCTGCACAACGCGCACCTCGAGCGCGCGGACTGGGGCGCGGCCATCGACGTGTTCGTGCGCTCGGCGGTCGAGCTGTCCCCCGACGACGAGCACCATCTCGGCAAGCTCTACGCGAAGGCCGGCCGGTTCGACGACGCGATCGCGCGGCTGGCGCCGCTCCACGAGCCCGCGCTCGCGGCCGGCCGCGCGGAGGACCCGGACCTGGCGCGCGATCTGGCCCAGGCCTATCTGGGCGCCGCCCGCTACGACGAGGCCGCGGCCTGCCTCGAATCGGCGTGGGCATCGCTTCGCACCGATCGGGACGCGCTCCGCATGCGCGGCCTGATCGCGTTCTATCGCGGCGATCACGAGGCGGCGCTACGGGATCTGAACGCGTGCGTGGAGCGGGCGCCGGACTGGGGGCCGGGCCACTACGCGCTCGGACGCGTGCTCGCCGCCGCCGGCGACACTGACGGCGCGCGACGCCACATGGCGCGCTTCGAAGCGCTCTCCGGCGCGTCGACCGCCGAGACGAACCGTCAGATGTGGCTGAGCGGACGCTCGATCGAGCTGACCGAGGCGCTCCGGTCCCGGCGCTGGGCCGCGTCGGAGCGCATCGCGCGCGAGATGATCGAGGCGGCCGACGACTCGCTCAAGGTCCAGCTGTACCAGGCTCTGGCCCACGCGCTCCGCGAGGACGGACGGACGGAGGAAGCCCTGAAGGCACTCCTTGCGGCCGAGGAGCTGAGGCGATGAGGCGCAGCCACGGCCGCGGGGGCGCCGGCCCACCGATCCTCTGTGTCGCGTTCGTCGCGCTGGTCACGGCCCCGGGCTGCGGCGGTACCGAGGACGACGCGGCGCCGGCCGGGGCGCCGGCGGCCGGACCGTTCACGTTCGTCGACGCCACGACGGCCTGGGGCCTCCGGGCGACGCATCATCCCCATCGGAGCGAGAGCCGGCACCTGCCCGAGATCATGGGTTCGGGGCTCGCGGTCGCGGACGTGAACCGCGACGGCGCGCCGGACCTCCTCGTCGTCGACTCGGGGCCACTCGAGCCCCTGGACGAGGGTGGCGGAGAGACCCGCGTGTTCCTGAACGACGGTCGCGGCCGGCTCACCGACGGTGGTGACGCGTGGACGATGCGCCACGGCTACGGCATGGGCATCGCCGTGGGCGACGTTGACGGCGACGGGTGGATCGACGCCTTCGTGACCACGTACGGCGCCCGGGATCGGCTCTTTCGCAACACGGGCTCGGGCTTCGTCGACGTGAGCGACGCGTGGTCGGTGCCCCGTTCCACCGAGTGGAGCACCAGCGCGGGGTTCCTGGACGCGGACGCCGACGGCGATCTCGACCTCTACGTCGCCCGCTACATCGCGTACGACCTGGCCACGGCCGTGAAATGCTACCAGAACCGCATCCACATCTACTGCACGCCCGATCTCTTCGACGCGGCGCCCGACGTCCTCCTCCGCAACGACGGCGGTCGATTCGTGAGCGACCCCGGGGCGCTCGACGCCGGCGAGGCCGGAAAGGGGCTCGCGATCTGGATCGGCGACGTCGACCTGGACGGCGACGCGGACGTCTACGTCGCGAACGATCAGACACGCAACAACCTCCATCTGGGAAACGGCGACGGGACGTTCGACGACGTGGGCCTCGTCTCGGGCGCCGGCTACAGCGAGGAGGGGAACGAGCAGGCCGGCATGGGCGCCGACGCGACGGACGTGGACGGCGACGGCCGGCTCGACCTGGTCTGCACCAACTTCCAGGGCGAGACGAACGCGCTCTACCTCCAGCTCGCGCCGGGGTGGTTCCGCGAGATGTCGGACGCGCTCGGGATCGGCGTGACCAGCCGCACGCACCTCGGCTTCGGTGTCGACTTCTTCGACGCCGACAACGACGGCGACGAGGACCTGATGGTCGCGAACGGACACATCGACGACCGCGTCGAGGAGCACACGACCGGGGTCGGATTCGCTCAGCGAAACCTCCTGTTCGCGCTCGAGGACGGTCGGTTTCGCGACGTGACCGACACGTCCGGGCCCGCGCTCTCGGACCTGAAGGTCTCGCGGGGTCTCGTCACCGCGGACTTCGACGGCGACGGGGATCTCGACGTCGCGTGCTCGAACAACGGCGGCCCCGTGCAGCTCTTGCGCAACGACACGCCGGGCGGCGGCCGGTTCGTCGGACTGTGGCTCGAGGGCACCTCGACCAACCGCTCGGCCATCGGGGCCGTGCTCGACATCCAGATCGGAGACGACACGATCCATCGCCAGGTCCACGGGGCCGGCAGCTACCTCTCGGTTCCCGACCTGCGCGTGCACGTGGGGCTCGGCGACGCCCCCCGGATCGACCGTCTCGTGATCCACTGGCCGGGCGGCGAGGATCAGACGATCGAAGCGCTCGACGCGGATGCGTACTACCGCATCGTCGAGGGCCGCCTGTCCGAGCCGTTCACGCCCGGGGCCGGGGTCGTACCGCCCGGGTAGCCCTCACGGCCGGCCCGCCACTCGCGCCGCCTCGCGCCTCTTGGCGCCTCTTGCGCGCCTCCTCCCGTCTCCGACCCCTCGCGACCGCAGGTACCCGATGCGCGCCACATGATGCCATTGCATCATGTGGGGTGCCGCACGATCCCCCTAGACTCCGGCTAACGTTCGGTCGAGATCGACGAGGAGCGCCCCTTCGCCGCTCGTCCCGAACCGCGTTCGCGGCTCGCCGACGGCGCGATCGCCACCGATGCCGCGACTCCGACTCCCGGGGGCCCACGCACGCGTGCGTTCAAACGTCGCACGACTCGCGGGTCGGTCCCGGTGACCAGCTCTTGCGGAAGGAGACGACCCGTGCTCACCCTGACGCGGCGCGACCGCACCCTCACCGTGGCGGCGACGCTCGCCGTCCTCGCACCCCTGGCCGGGTGCGGAGACGACAACGACACCGTCGAGCCCGACAGACCGATGACGTTCGCGGCCGCCGTGGCGGAGGGCGGTACATACGAACGCGTGACCCCATCGGATGAGACCGAGACACTCGACCCGGAATCCTACATGGACCCGGACGGCACCGTCTGGGAGTGCGACGTCGTCCATCACAGCATCGTGGACGCGCCCGACGACTACCACACGTTCAATCCCAACGCCGACGTGATCTACGCCGGCGCGCTCCTGCAGGGCGCCACGATCCACCAGGCCAACCCCACGCCGATCGCGGTTCCGAGAGGCCCCGGAACCGTGGTGATCAACTCGACCAACGGCGACGAGATCACCGACGTGGACGTGGACGAGGTGTCGCTGTCCGACATCACGACCGCGGTCAACACGCTCATCGCCCAGCACAGCGGCAGCCTCCCCACGCGACTGTCGCTCGACATCGAGCACGTCTGCTCCTTCGAGGAGCTGGCGCTTCGTCTGGGCGTGAACGTCAGCACGATGACCGTGGACTGCCGGACCCAGCTGTCGTTCTCCACCGATCGCCAGTACAACCGCTACGTCGTGAAGCTGACCCAGCAGTACTACACGATCATGTTCGAGACGCCGACGTCGCTGGCCGCCTTCTTCGCGCCGGAGGCGACCCCCGAGCAGCTGGCCGGGTACATCTCGCCGGGCAACCCGGCGACGTACATCTCGTCGGTCACCTACGGGCGCGCGTTCTACCTGCTCGTGGAATCGACCGCGACCCGGCAAGAGATGGAGGCCGCGCTCGATCTGACCTACGGCAACATCGTCGACGTCGACGTGGAGGCGGACGCCAACTGGGTGCGCGAGCTGTCGGACTCCAAGCTCCACATGTTCGTCATGGGCGGCGACTCCCCCGGACAGGTCCTGGCGCTGTTCCAGGGCGACATCTCGTCGCTGGAGGACTTCATCGTCAACGGCGGCGACGTCGAGACGGGGGTCCCGCTCTCGTACACGCTGCGGAACCTCCTCGACAACTCCGCGGTCGCGGTGAAGGTTGCCACCGAGTACGACCTGCCCGACTGCTCCATCATCACCCTCGGGGATCGGACGAGCACCTTCGAGAGCAGCTCCCGTGACGGCTGGCACACCTACGGCGGTGCCGGCAGCCTCACGTGCTCGAACGACCCGGACGGCGGTCACGGCTACTACCTCCAAGCGGAGGACACCCTGCCCTACGAGTGGTGGTTCTTCGCAGCTCCGTCGAAGTTCAGGGGCAACTGGAGCGATCTGATCGGCGGGACGCTGTCGTACTATCTCTGGGTCAGCGGACCCGATCCCGACCGGACGCAGCCGGACGTGGTCATCGCGGGCGTGAACGGACGTAGCCTCTGGTTCCGCTTCGCCGATCAGCCCCTGGACTACCCCGATCAACTGGGCTTCAAGCGATACGACATCGTCCTGGACACGTCGTTCGCGTGGCAATACTACGAGCCGGGAGCCGACCCGCGACTGGCCACCGACGCGGACATCGCGCTGGTGCTGGAGAACGTGGATGCCCTGCGCCTCCGCGGCGAGTACATCAGCGGAGCCGACTGGGCCCGCATCGACGAGGTCATGCTCCGGCGGCGCTGAGCCGACACGGCGCTCGCGGCGGCAGCGCGGCCGCCTTTACCGCCGCGAGCGCAGGGGCTACTCTTCTCGGCTCTCCCGGGGGCCCTCTTCGGCACACCGCGCCGGCCCGCGGGTGATCTTCGTCTTCCGCATTCAGGAGATCGACACGATGTCCGACGTGAGCCTGTCCCGTCAGATCGCCCGCTACGCGGCGGCCCTGTCCTACGACGACCTCTCGCCCGAGGTCGTCGAGTGCACGAAGCGCTTCCTCTACGACTCCCTGGGCTGCGCCTTCGGCGGGTACGGCACCGAGGACGTGCGCATCATGCTCGACCTGATCGGCGAGCAGAAGGCGGTGCCCGAGTGCACGATCTTCGGCTCCGGCGAGAGATCCTCGGCCACGCTGGCCGGGCTGGCCAACGCGCTGATGATCCGCGCGCTCGACTTCAACGACATCTACTGGAAGGAAGACCCCAGCCACCCGTCGGACATCATGCCCGCGGCGTTCTCGGCCGGCGAGAAGATGCACGCGTCCGGCAAGGATCTCATCACCGCGATCGTCCTCGCCTACGAGATCGAGATGCGCCTGTGCAAGTTCGCCAAGCCCGGCATCCGCGAGCGCAAGTGGCACCACGCGTCCCTCACCCAGCTCGTCTCGCCGCTCGTGGCCGGCAAGCTCCTCGGCCTGACCGAGGATCAGCTCGTGCACGCCGTCGGCATCAACGCGTCGCACTGCTACTCCCCCGGCGTGGTCGCCGCCGGACACCTGACGATGATGAAGAACACGGTCGACCCCATGTCCACGTCCGACGGCATCTGGGCCGCGCTGATGGCCGGGAAGGGCTACCACGGTCCCGAGGAGATCTACGAGGGCAAGGAGTCCTTCATGGACGTCATGGGGCCCGGCTGGGACGTCGAGGAGCTCGTGGGCGGTCTCGGCACCGAGACGCCTCGCATCCTCGAGTGCTCGATGAAGGCGTTCCCGTGCGAGGCGCTGAGCCACACTCACATCACCGCCACGCTGAAGGTGTTCCTGGAGAACGACATCCAGCCCGAGGACATCGAGAAGGTCACCGTGACCACGATCGCCAGGGCCTGCGACATCCTCTTCGATCCCACGAAGTACACGCCGAAGACGCGCGAGACGGCCGATCACTCGCTCCCCTACTGCATCGCGGCCGCGATCGTGGACCGGAAGATCACCACGCAGCAGTTCGACGAGTCACGCATCAACGACCCCGTGATCCAGGGCACGCTGCCGAAGATCGTGGGCAAGGCGTCCGAGGAGTTCGAGCGGGCGTTCCCCGAGAAGCAGATGTCGCACGTGAAGGTCGAGCTGACCGACGGCCGGACGTTCGAGGCCTCCAACGACTTTCCCAAGGGCGATCCCCGCGAGCCGATGACGATGCGGGACCTCGACGACAAGTTCCGCTCCCTGGCCGCGCCGTTCTGCACCGACGCGAAGATGGACGCGCTGAAGACGGCGATCTGGGATCTGGAGTCGGTCCCGGACTGCGGCGACTTCCTGGGGCTCTTCGTCGCCGACATGTAGCGGCGTGGCGTTTCGCACCCCCGAGACCGATCGCCCGCCCGCCGGTGAGCGGAGTCGGATCACGCGTCTCGGGCGCTGGTGCTATCGGTGGCGGAGCTATCTGCCGCTCGTCCTGATTCCGCTCTGGCTCGATGCGCTGTTCGCGGCGGAACCGGCCTCGAGCCCGGACGCCGCCGCCATACCCGTGAGCGCCGTCGGCGTGGGGCGCGCGCTGGCGATCGGGATCGCCGCGCTCGGGCTCCTCCTTCGCGCGTTCGCGGCGGGAACGCGTCCGGCGAAGACGTCCGATCGGCTCGTCTCTCGCTATCAGGCCGGCGAGCTGAACGTCACGGGCCTCTACTCGCTGGCGCGCCATCCGATCTACGTCGCGAATGCCTGCGTGCTGCTGGGGGTGGCGGCCATTCCCATGTCGGCGCTCCCCGTCCTGGCGGCGGCGCTCTACGCGGTGATCGCGTACGGCTCGATGGCCGCGGCGGAGGATGCGTTCCTGCGGGAGCGCTTCGGGCGCCGACACGAGGAGTGGGCCGCGCAGACGCCGCGCTTCGGACTCGCGTGGAGGTCGTGGCGCCCACCATCGCTCCCGTTCGAGCTCCGCTCGGCACTGCGACGCGAGTACTCGACGTGGCTGGCGTTCGTGCT
The DNA here is from genome assembly GCA_965224245.1 of Candidatus Eiseniibacteriota bacterium. Classification (GTDB taxonomy): domain Bacteria; phylum Eisenbacteria; class RBG-16-71-46; order CAZAMP01; family CAZAMP01; genus CBDCYW01. The sequence goes on from OZ245046.1 coordinate 2,331,236, forward strand.
CGTCCTCGTGGTGGTGCGGTCGGCGTCCCATACCTACGAGAGCCTGACCGCGCGCCTCGCCGACGCGGCCCCGTGGACCCTCGCGGCACTGGCGAGCGCCACGCTCGTGAAGATCGTGAAGTATCGAACCCGATGGCTGCACGTCGACGGACGATGAGGTCGTCCGTGCTCGTGTGCGCGCACGAGTCGATGCGAGAGGAGCGTGGGATCCGACGGCCGGACCACCAAACTTGCCTATCCTCGGACGATTCCGCGTATACTGTGCATCCTACCCCTCCTGATCGGCCGATTGGGGCATCGTCGGCAAGACTCACCGCGCCGGGGCCCACCGCTCCGCGAGCGCGCCAGGAGGAGGATTGCATGCGACACGAAACGGCTCTCACGTCCGCCGCGGCCGCCATGCTCGCCATTGCGGCGGTCTCCATCGCCGGGGAGACGTGCGTCGACCATGCCGACGCCCCGTTCGTACTGGGCGGCGTCGACACGCCGGGAGAAGCCCAGGCGGTCGCGATCGACGGCACCCTGGCCGTGGTCGCGGACGGCACGGGTGGGCTCCGCGTGCTCGACGTGACCGATCTCGAGAACCCACTGGAGACCGGGGCCCTCGCCGCGACGCCGGTGGTCGACGTGGCGCTCGCCGGGGCGACGGCGATCGCGGTGACGGGCGCGTCGCTCGAAGCCGTCGACGTGTCGGACCCGTCGACCCCGACGGTGCTGGCCTCCCTCCCGATCGCCGACGGGGCGACGCGGGTGGTCATCGCGGGCACCCACGCCTACACCATCGGCTCGACCGGGCTGCACGTCGTCGACGTGTCGACCCCCAGCGTGCCCTCGGTGGTCGGCTCGGTGGTCGTCGGTGCGCCCAACGACGTCGACGTCGACGGCACGCACGCCTACGTCGTCACGGCCACGGGGATCACGGTCGTCGACGTCACGACGCCTGCCGTGCCCGCCGTCGTGGGGTCGTACGTCGATCCGGCCGGTGACGACTGGCGCCGCATCGCGGTCCGGGGCGATCACGCCTATGCGCTCGTGGCCTCGGGGTTCAGTGACGCCCTTCGCATCGTCGACATCCGTGATCCCGCGAACCCGGATCCCGGATCGGGTCCGTCCCTCGCCGACGGAACCCGGGACGTCACGTCGACCGAGACCCACGTGTACGTCACCGCGGGAAGCCCGCGGCCAGGCGTGCACGTGCTCGTGCGCGGCGGCTCCCCGCATCTGACCCGGCTCTCGTTCGTCGACACACGCGACGAGGCCCGCGGCATCGCGATCACGACCGATCGTCTCGTCGTCGCGTGCGACGTCACCGGCGCCTGCACCGTCGACCCGTCCCGGCCGGGGCATGCCGCCTACCTCGACCTGGTCACGCACGACGTCGACATCCACGAGGACCTCGCCGCCGTCGCGTCCGGGAACAGCACCGTCACGCTTCTCGACGTGAGCGATCCCATCGCACCGGGGGTGCTGTCGACGATCGCGGTCGCCGGCACCCTGTTCCAGCTCGCGCACGATGGCGCGACCCTGTACGGGGTCGGAACCGGCGGACTCGACGTCATCGATACATCCGATCCCACCGCGCCGGTCCACGTGACGACGATCGACCCCGGCGAGCCGCTCCACGACGTCGCGCTCGTGGGCTCCCATCTCCTGGTCCACGACGGAGCGGACCTGCGCGTCTACGATCGGTCGATCCCCACCGCGCCGGTGCTGGCTCACTCGGTCGGCCTTCCCGGGACCGTGGAGCAGCTCCGGATCGTGGGTGATCACGCCTACGTGTGTCACTCGAACGGGCTCACCCTCGTCGACGTCGCCGATCCCGCCGCGGCCGCGATTCTGAGCGAGCTGTCGATCGACTTCGGGGCGCTCGCGTCGGCGGTTCACGGCTCGATCGCCTACGTCACCGACTTCGGCTTCGATGCCCTGCACGCGGTCGACGTCAGCGATCCCACGAACCCGACGATTCTCTTCACCCAGGAGTTCGCCGTCCAGTACGGCCTCGCCATGGAGGTACGGTGGCCCTACCTCTACGTCGGCGGCTTCGACCCCGGCTTCTGGGTCTACGACATCACCGATCCCGTCGCCCCGGCGCTCCTGGCCACGCAGAGGACGTACGCGCTGACCGAGGACTTCGAGATTCACGGTGACTACCTGTACCTGGGGAACGGCACCGACCTTCGTGTCATGCCGCTCCAGTGCGATCCGCTGGTCGGGGTCGATCCCTCCGTCGTCGTCCCGGCGACGCCGCTCGCGCTGGAGCTACCTCGCCCGATGCCGGCGGCGGGTCCGATGAGCGTGGACCTGGTCGTCTCCGCGCCGGCCTGGGTCCGGGCGACGGTGCACGACGTCTCGGGGCGCCGGATCGACGCGGTGTTCGAGGGACGACTCGACGCGGGTCGACACACGCTCCGGTGGGACACGCGCCGGCACGCGTCCGGGACGTACTACCTGACGGCATGTAGCGAGGCGACCGCGGTCACGCGCCGGGTCGTCGTCGTGCGATAGAGACGAACGCGCCGACCGGGCAAGCCGTCACGGGCGCTGCACGTGATGGTACACGTCGCGAGGCCCTGCCACGGTTCGCCGCGTTCCGACTCAGGGAGGTGAGGCATGCTCACGACGGAGAGGACGCTCGCGCTCGTGCTTCTCACGGCGTCCGTCACATCTGGTGGCGCGCGCGCCGAACCGGCCGTCCTCGTGGTCCAGGAGCTCTCCCACGTCTCCGGGCAGGCCAGCGCATGGACTCACGAGAGCACGGACGAAGGCGTGGTGGAGCACTGCGTCTTCGACGACGCATGGAGCACGTCGGATCTACCGGTCGGATCGTGGCTCGACTGGAGCGCGACCTGCGACGACGCCCTGGCTCGGATCTCCATCTACAGCGGCGATCTGGACGGCCTCTACCAGATCGACGTCGCGGTTCGGGGAGCTCGCACACCCCCCGTCACGCAGGGTGCCGAGATCGACGTCTCGTTTCGAAGTGCCTTTCGGGTCCTGGGTGCCGAGGCGTTCACGCCTCAGTTCCGGGTCCGCACCTGGGGCAGTCACGGTGGGACGCACGTCGTGGCCATGCTGTCGAACGATGCGGACGTCCTCGACACCTTCGACCATACGTCGCTGGCCGGGGAGACGTTCGTCGAGCTCGTGACCCTGAGCGGGGCCGTCACCGCCGACGAGATCCTCTATCTCGACCTCGAGATCGCGTCTGAGTCCCCGGATGGCACGAACTTCGTGGACGTCGGCACGTTCACGTACGGCGCACCCGTGGTCGTCGACGTGCCCGCAGGAGCCGGGCAAACGCCTGGCCCGCCGGCGCTGCATCTCTGGCCGAACCCGATGCGATCCCGAGCGAGCGGGTTCATCGACGTTGCCGCCGGCGGTCCCGCCCTCGTCTTCGTGTCCGATGTGGCCGGCCGGCGTGTTTCGACCCTGCTCGCGAGCAATCTCGCCCCCGGACGGCATCGGCTGAGCTGGAACGGAACCGACCACGATGGCGTTCCGGTTGCGCCCGGCGTCTACTTCGTGAGCGTCTCCCTCGGGTCGGCGGTGCCGGGCTCTCAGCGAATCGTCGTCGCCCCCTGAGCACGGGTTCGCGGCTTCCCCGATCGTGCCGCATCACGGGCAACCGATCACGCGTCGTGGCGAGACGTCTGGTCCCCGAAGGACAACGCTCCGCCCGTGAGAGGCCGGGCTCCGTCACACCCGCATGCAACGTTTCCGGCGCCGAACGTCACTCATTCGAAGAACAGCTGTCGGGCCCATGCCACACCCGACCCATTCCGCTCGTAGCGGACCGATCCGCCACTTCTCCAGACCGGAGCCACGAGATGACGGTTCTCGCCTCGCATCGCCATCACACGACCATGGCCGTCGTGACCGTCCTCGGCCTGATCGCCGGGACCACCAACGCGGCGATCGCCGACGTGCGCGTTCACGCGCCCGACATCGCCACCGAGCGACCCGCCGACGCAATCGCGGCGTTCGACGAGGGAATGGCGCTTCTCGGGGCGTCCGAGTGGGAGCAGGCGGGACACGTGTTCACCTCGCTCGTCGAGGAGCACCCGGACTACGCGATGGCCTGGTACCAGCTCGGCTATTGCCACCTGATGGGGGGCCAGCACGCCGGCGCCGCGGCGGCGTGGGAGCGGTCGGCGGAGCTGGGATGGCTCCCCGCGGAGAGCCGGTACAACCTCGCCTGCGCGCTCGCCCTCGCGGGACGGTCCGAGCGCGCGCTCGACGCCCTCGAGGCATCGGTGGAGCTCGGCTACGTGGACGTCGAGGCCATGGCGAAGGACGCGGACCTCGCGTCGCTCCGGGAGCTCGCGCGGTTCCAGGCGCTCGTGGGGCGCGAGCCGCGCTTCGTCGTCGTCGGCGGTGAGCCCATCACGTTCGAGTCGGCGGCGGAGGGGCGAACGGTCCACGGCGTTCTGTACCCGGCGCCCGCGTCTCCCCGGGAGTCGGCGACCTTCCTCCTGTTCCATCAGGCCGGATCGAACTACGCCGAGTACGCCCCGATCGCCCCGCGCCTGGTCGAGATGGGCTTCAACGTGCTCGCGATCGACGCGCTCGGCGGTGGGGCGAGCTGGGGGCGCCTGAACGAGACCGTGAAGGCCCACGGAGCGCGGGGCACCGGCGCCGACGCGATCGAGGACTTTCGGGGCGCGCTGTCCTTCCTCGATCGGGAGGGGTACCGCGGGCCGCGCGTCCTCTGGGGCTCGAGCTACAGCGTCGGACGCGTCCTGGCCCTGTTGTCGGAGCCACGCGAGGACGTCGTGGCCGGCGTGGCCTTCTCCGGGGGACGGGCCCTCGCCCGGGAGCTCGAGGACGGATCGGCGCTGGCCACGCGCATCCGGGTGCCCGTCTTCTTCTCGCTGCCCGTGTGGGAGTACGACCTCGCCTGGAAGGCGCGCTTCGACTCGGTGGCCAGCGAGGACAAGTGGCTCTACGTCCCGACCGAGGGTGGGGCGCACGGCTCGTCCATGCTCCGTCCCGATCGCAATCCGATCGGACACGAGGCGGCGTGGGCGGAGCTGACGGCGTTCATCGACGCGTTCGTCCCCGCGCGGCAGGGCTCGTAGAACGCCGTCCTCGCGCGGCGACTCACCGGCCGCGCGACTACCGGTACACGGTCCGCAGCCGTGACCAGCCCAGCCTCCGGACCGGGGTCTCGTCGACGCACTCGGGATCCACCCGGAGGATCATCGTCGTTCCGCATGCCGGGCAGTCGATGATCTCCGGGAGTCGAACCCAGTCGGGATGGCCGAGGCCTCGCTCCGGAACACCGCGGGCTGGCTCGCGTCGGGAACGGCGCCGATGCCCCACTGGAATCCGCGGAGGTCGGGGGTCACCGACACCCAGTACGGTCTCTCGGCGTGGAAGGTCAGCGGCTCGGGAAGCCGGAGCCCCGCGCACTGCCCGAATGCGGCACTGTCCCCGTCCGGGACGCGCCAGCGCCAGATCTCGGTGCCCGGCACACCGTCCGCGTCGGCGTAGAAACGGACCGTCCACCAGTAGATCGGGTGGCCGAACGCGGTCCCGATCTCCCAGGCGACCCAGCCGAGCTCCAGGATCGGGCAGGTGCCCGGCACGAACCGCGTGGCCGCCTCGGCGGAGACCGGATCCCCGTCGTGAGAGGCCACGGCCAGGAGCTCGTCCGGCCAGCCGGGAGCGGGGCAATCGTCGTACTCGCCCCCGTACCAGCCCGGATTGTCGGGCCGCATCTCGAACGGGCCATCGACGATGACCTGGCTCCGGGACGACGTGGCCCCGGCGGCGATCAGCACGAGAAGCGTCACCATGCAGCACGAGAGCTTCATCGATCCTCCGATCGGCAGCACGGAAGCACGCTAGCGCAGAATCACGAGCTTCGCCGCTCCCCGGAAGCCGCGCGCCGTGACGAGTCGTGCCCAGTAGATCCCCGACCCGACGGCCGCACCGCCGTCGTCGCGACCGTCCCAGACGATCACGTGACGGGCGGCCGTCCGTGCCTCGTCGGCGAGCGTTCGCACGTGGCGACCCGTGACGTCGAACACCTCCAGCCGGACGTGCGTGTCGTGGGCGAGATCGAAGCGGATCGTCGTCCGCGGGTTGAAGGGGTTCGGTGAGGAACCGTGGAGCACGGTGCGCCTCGGGGCCGATGCCGCGGCCTCGTCCGCCGCCACCACGATGTCCTCGGGGTTCCAGAGCGCATCGCTCCCCGCCGGGACGTTCATCCACGTGAAGACGTCCTCGACGCGGCGCGTGATCGCGGCGCGATCGGAGCCGCAGTCAGTGCCAGTCCACCCGTCCGGCGTGGACCGGAGGTGATGGAGCGAGAACGCGTCCAGGAGCACCGTGTAGTTCACCGGATACCCCGGTGCAAGGCGCTCGTTCGAGACCGAAGCCACGAGGGTGGCCTGGTCGTCGTCCTGATCCACGTACAGGAGGTTCTCCGCACCGTCCCCGGCCGGCTCGATGACGTCGAGACGGATCAGACTCGAGCATCCGTTGCCCCGGACCGACGCGTAGGAATCCGCCGACATCGGGAAGTGGGCGCCCGCGCCCCGGTCCAGGCGAACACACAGGCTGTGGTCACCGGTCGCGCTGTAGTAGTACCGCGTGGTGGCGAGGTCGGCCATCGCGTAGTCGGCGAGAAGCGCGTTCGCCGCGGGTCGATCGGCGTCCGCGAGGGTCCGGGGCAGCCGGTCACCCGACAGCCAGAGACCGCGTGTGACGGACCAGCGATCGAAGGCGTCCGTGTCCAGCCACTCACGCAGCAGCTCGGCATCGTCGTCCCGGAGCGCCTCGGCCAGCGTGCCCGTGTTGTAGATGAGCGTCCGGTACATCATCGACTGGTAGCGCGTCATCCCGTTCTCGCCGCCGGATTGCCGGGCGAGGGGGACGCCCGACTCTGCGGTCGCGCGCTGGTAGTCGTAGCGATCCCACCGGTCGTGTGCGCCACCACCGTCGTCGATGGCGGTCCCGAGATGGGGCCGGAGGCCGTCGTCCTCGATGACCCGCTGCGCGCCCGTATCGAAGGCATCGACGTACAGGACCATCGGCGCCAGCACCTCTCCCCCGAACGTGCCGTAGCCGGGGAGCGCCTCCATCTCGAGGAAGAAGCCGCCGGTGGTGTCGGGCGCGAACGACTCCTCGATCGCCCCGGGACGGCGGCCGGTGAAGAAGTACTCGACCGTGGTGCCCGGTGTGAAGAGCCCGTCCGGAAGCACCTTCGACGTCGCACGGCTCTCCTCCCCGTCCGGCCAGTAGTACGTCGCGTAGCGATCGGGCTCGACGCCGATCGCGGTCTCTGCCGTGTCGAGCCGGGCCTTGGCCCAGCCCGGGAAGAGCGGATCGGACCCGGGCTGGTTCCGGGGATCGGTGAAGAACGGATGCCCGAGGTCAAGCGCGGGGCCCGGTCGCACGCGGAAGTTCAGGTACGCCTCGATCCCCTCGGGGCCGATGACGACCGCGGAGTCTCCGAGGAGGGCAACGGGGTAGAAGGGGTTTCGAGTGGTGATGGGCACGTTCACGTCGATCGGGGACGAGGGGTGGAGGGAGCTCACACGCGGGTACGCGTCCTGGAACGCGAGCTCGACCGACAGCGGCGGGTCGGGCGAGTCGAAGAAGCCGAGTCGCACATCGTCCCAGTAGGGTGACTGGTTCGTCTGCTCGGGTCCCGTGCAGTAGGCGGTGCCAAAGTCGTCGCACTCCCCGAGGAGCACAAAGACGGCCCGGATCGAGTCGACCTCGGCCGGAACGAACTCGCTGTTGTCCACTTGGAGCGTCGTGCAGCGCGCCCCGCCGAGTCCCGAGAAGACGTACCCTCCCTCACCCGCCGGCTGGAGCGTCCAGCCCACGACCCCGGTCATGGGGCAGGTCCACGGGTAGTAGTCCATCGTGACGCGGTACCCGACGCCGTTCGACGTGGGCGTGTCCTCCCAGACGCCCCACCGGAAGAGCTTCCGCAGTCCGTGGACGCCACTGCCCGAGCCGACGTAGGCCACGTTGGAGCCGATCTCTTCTCGTTGCCCGTCCGGATGCGGCCAGTTCGACCCATCTGTGACCGCGGCGAGCATGACGTGTCCGTCCACCGGACACACACACGTCTCCTCGAAGGATTCGAGATCCTCGAGCGGGGCGACGAGTAGATACGAGCCGATCGGGTCGTCGGCCTCGGCCACCCAGCCGTCGGTGGGGGTTCCGTCGGGCTCGAAGGTGGCCAGATCCTCGAAGCCGGTGCCGCTGACGTGCACGTCGTCCACCCCGAAGGGTCCGAACCGGGAGTTGAGATAGCCGCTGAACGAATCGAGCCCGTCGGAGTAGAGCGGATCGGACGCGAAGCAGAAGACAACGTCGAACGCTCCCCCCACGTCCGGGAGATCGCCCGCCTGGATCTCGATCACGTCGTGCGCGGGCGCGTCCGGGGTTCCGATCGCCGTGCCCTCCTCGTGGGCCCCCGAGTAGCCCCACCCCTCCGGCGTGGCCCATGCGGACGAGTTGAGAGGGTTCGACCAGACGCCGTCGACCCGGGTGTAGACGTACGTGTAGTCGAACTGGGTCTCGCTGTCGGCGAAGTAGTCGAAGTCGAGGGCGACCGTGCCGCCGCCGTACGTGAACGTCTTCGACAGATACTGATCCCAGTTGTTCGTGTAGCCCGCGCCGCCGGGCCAGCAGAGCGCACGCGCCTCGTCCTCGTGCGCGCCCACCCACATCGATCCCGTCGACCCGCCCTCGGTGATCACCGGGCACGGCGTCGTGATGTGAGCCGCACAGGAGTCCGCGGTGACGTGACGGAACCAGATCCCCTCGTCGGTGAGATCGATGGACGACCATCCCTGCAGCGTGCCGTCCTCGAAGTCCCAAACCCCGCCCTCCACGGCGAGGCCGGTGACGGGGTCCTGCCCGCCGTACCAGGTGGTCTCCACGAGCGCCGCGCTCGCGCGGGCGTGTGCGAGGGCCGCCTTCGGGGGATCGAAGCGCTCGTCGGCCGTACCAGGCGACGAGACGTCGAGACGCTCGCGGACCGGGGACGTCGCGACGGCGCCGCTCGCGATCACGAGAGACCCGAGGAGGATGGCGATCGATCGACGCCCGACCGAGTGACATCCGATCAGATCACGGCAGGCGACGAGCAACCCCGTGGCGCTTTGACGTTTCGGGCGCACGAAGTACCTCCACGGGTTCGGAGGGCGCTTGCAGTCTCGCAAACGCGCCCTGGTTGCATCCCGAGCTCGCGGCGTGATCGCGTCGCCGACGGACACGCTAGCGGAGCATCACGAGCTTCGTCGCTCCCCGGAAGCCGCGCGCCGTGACGAGTCGTGCCCAGTAGATCCCCGACCCGACGGCCGCACCGCCGTCGTCGCGACCGTCCCAGACGACGACGTGACGGTCGGCGGCCCGCATCTCGTCGATTAACGTGCGCACGTGGCGACCCGTGACGTCGAACACCTCCAGCCGGATGTGCGTGTCGTGGGCGAGATCGAAGCGGATCGTGGTCTGTGGGTTGAACGGGTTCGGTGACGACCCCTGGAGCACGGTGCGGCGTGGAGTCGATGCGGGCGCCTCGTTCGCCGCGACGACGATGTCCTCCGGGTTCCACAGCGCGCCGCTCCCCGTCGGGACGTTCATCCACGTGAAGACGTCCTCGACCCGTCGCGTAACCGCGGCACGATCCTCGCCGCAGACGGTGCCCGTCCACCCGTCCGGCGTGGACCGGAGGTGATGGAGCGAGAACGCGTCCAGGAGCACCGTGTAGTTCACCGGATACCCGGGTGCAAGGCGCTCGTTCGAGACCGAGGCCACGAGGGTGGCCAGGTCGTCGTCCTGGTCGACGTACAGGAGGTTCTCCGCACCGTCGCCGATCGCCCGGAGCACGTCGAGGTCGATCCGTCGCCGGCATCCATTGCCCCAGACCGACGCGTACGAGTCCGCCGTCATCGGGAAGTGCGCGCCCGGGCCCCGGTCCAGGCGGACGCACAGGCTGCGGTCACCGTTCGCGAAGTAGAACCCGGAGGCCAGCTCGGCCATCGCGTAGTCGGCCAGAAGCGCGTTGGCCGCGGGCCGGTCGCCGGCCGCGAGATGGGCCGCCATGTCGTCGCCCGAGAGCCAGAGCCCCCGCGCGACGGACCACCGATCGAACGCGTCGGTATCCAGCCAGTGCGTCAGGAGCGCGGCGTCCTCGTCCTGGATCACCCCGGCGCGGCCCGAGTTGTAGAGCACCGTGCGGTACATCAGCGACTGGTATCGCGTCATCCCGTTCTCGCCCCCGACCTGGCGCGCGAGGGCGACGTCGGCGCCGGGGTCGGGGCGCTGGTAGTCGTAGCGGTCCCACCGGTCGTGTGCGAGCCCCTCGTCGTCGATGGAGGTCCCGAGATGGGGCCGTAGACCGTCGCCCTCGATGACCCGCTGCGCGCCGGTATCGAAGGCGTCGACGTACAGGACCATCGGCGCCAGCACCTCGCCCCCGAACGTGCCGTAGCCGGGGAGCGCCTCCATCTCGAGGAAGAAGCCGCCGGTGGTGTCGGGCGCGAAGGACTCCTCGATCGCCCCGGGGGCGCGGCCGGTGAAGAAGTACTCGACCGTGGTGCCGGGCGTGAAGAGCCCGTCGGGGATCACCTTCGACGTCGCGCGGCTTTCCTGTCCGTCGGGCCAGTAGTACGTCGCGAAGCGATCCGGGTCGACGCCGGTCGCGGTCTCGGCGGTGTCGAGCCGCGCCTTGGCCCACCCGGGGAAGAGCGGGTCGGAGCCGGGCTCGTTCCGGGGGTCGGTGAAGAACGGATGCCCGAGGTCCAGCGCGGGGCCGGGACGCACGCGGAAGTTCAGGTACGCCTCGATCCCCTCCTCGCCGATCACGACGGCGGAGTCGCCGAGGAGCGCCATCGGCTCGAGGGGGTCTCGGAGGTTGATGGGCACGTTCACGTCGATCGGGGACGCCGGGTGCAGCGAGTTCACCCGCGGGTAGGCGTCCTGAAACGCGAGCGCGATCGACAGGGGCGACTCGGGCAGATCGAAGAAGCCGAGTCGCACGTTGTCCCAGTACGGCGAGTGATTGGTCTGCTCAGGTCCCGTGCAGTAGGCGGTACCAAAGTCGTCACACTCACTGAGGAGCACGAAGACGGCCCGGATGGAATCGACCTCCGCCGGAACGAACTCGCTGTTGTCCACTTGCAGCGTCGTGCAGTGCGCCCCGCCGAGCCCCGAGAAGATGTAGCTTCCCTCCCCCGCCGGCTGGAGCGTCCAGCCCACGACCCCGGTCGTCGGGCAGGTCCAAGGGTAGTAGTCCATCGTGACGCGGTACCCCACGCCGTTCGACGTGGGCGTATCCTCCCAGACGTCCCACCGGAAGAGCTTCCGCAGTCCGTGTACGCCGCTGCCCGGCCCGACGTACACCGGGTTGGAGCCGATCTCCTCGCGCTGCTCGTCGGGATGCGGCCAGTTCGACCCATCGGTGACCGCGGCGAGCATGACGTGACCCTCCACCGGACACGCACACGTCTCCTCGATCGGCTGGAGATCCTCGAGGGGAGAGACGAAGAGATACGCGCCGATCGGGTCGGCGGCCTCGGCCACCCAGCCGTCGGTGGGGGTTTCGTCGGGCTCGAAGGTGGCGAGATCGTCGAGACCGGTGCCGGCGACGTGCACATCGTCCACGCCGAAGGGTCCGTAGCGGGAGTTCAGATAGCCCGAGAAGCTGTCCAGGCCGTCGGAGACGAGCGGATCGGACGCGAAGCAAAAAACGACGTCGAACTCTCCGCCCACGTCCGGCAGATCGCCCACCTGGATCTCGATCTCGTCGTGCGCGGGCGCGTCCGGGGATCCGATCGCCGTGCCCTCCTGGTGGTTGCCGGAGTAGCCCCACCCCTCCGGCGATTCCCACGCGGACGAGTTCAGCGGCAACGACCAGACGCCGTCGACCCGGGTGTAGACGTACGTGTAGTCGAACTGCGTCTCGCTGTCGGTGAAGTAGTCGAAGTCGAGGGTGACCGTGCCGCCTCCGTACGTGAACGTCTTCGTCAAGTACTGATCCCAGTTGTTCGTATAGCCCGCGCCACCGGGCCAGCACAGCGCACGGGCCTCGTCCTCGTGAGCACCCACCCACATCGATCCCGTCGAGCCGCCCTCGGTGATCACGGGGCACGGCGTCGTGAGGTGAGCCGCGCAGGAGTCGGCGGTGACGTGACGGAACCAGATGCCCTCGTCGGTGAGATCGATGGACGACCATCCCTGCAGCGTGCCCTCCTCGAAGTCCCAGACCCCGCCCTCGACGGCGAGGCCGGTGACGACGTCGACTCCGCCGTACCACGTGGTGTCCAGGAGCGCCGCGCTCGCGCGAGCGTGCGCGAGAGCCGCCTCCGGGGGATCGAAGCGCTCGTCGACGGTGCCGCGCGGAGCAACGTCCAGACGCTCGCGGACCGGAGACTTCGCGACGGCGCCGCTCGCCATCAAGACGGACGCGAGGACGATTCCGATGCAGTGCGCTCCGGGTGGGCGGCGTCCGATCGAGCGGCGTCCGATCGAGCGGCGCCCCGTCGAGCGGCGCCCGGCCGAGCGGCGTCCATTCGGGCCACGTCCCACCGGGTGTGACCGCGTCGAGAGACGTCGCCGCGCACGAGGACTCATGTCCGTCTCCCCCGTCCCTCTCAACGGACCCTCACGACTCGAAGCGGGCCCACGTCCGGACGATCGTCCAGCTTCAGGAAGTACACGCCGGCCGCCACGGGCAGATCGCGCGCACCGGGCCAGAGCGTCGGCCGGGTCGTGGAGACCGGCACCCGGGCCACGCGTCGCCCCGCGACGTCGTACACGTCGACCCACGCCGTCGACCGCACACGCGCGGACCCTCCGACCAGCGACAGCCGGAGCGCGGCCCGGAACGGATTCGGTCCCACCGTCAGCCGAAGGCGCTCGGCGCCGGGCTCGTCGTCGACGCCGATCGTCGTGCAGCCCTCCCCGAGGGCGCCCACGCGTTCGCCGCACGGGCTCGCCGCGGGAAGGCACGGAGAGGTGTCGGCCAGTCTGAGATCGCCGCCGGCCACGTCGCACAGGAGCGGGTCCAGCGAGAAGTTGTCGTCGATGCCGTCGAGCCCCGCCATGCATCCGGTCCAGTCGCCGCCGGAGTTTCCGTAGATGTCGGTGCAGGTGGCGCTCGGCGTCTGCGTACTCGTGCAGCGGACCGCCTCGTCCCCGGAGTTCCAGGCCACGAGCGTGCGCTCGAGATGCACCGTGCCCCCGCCCCCCTCGACGTACACGGCGGCGCCCTGGTCGGCCTCGTTCGAGACGAGCGTGCAGCCGATCAGGACCGGCGCGCACTGGCGTGCCCGGAGCGCGCCGCCGATCGGTGACGTGTTGCCGTAAGCCACGCAGTCGATGAACGTGGGCGTGCAGTCGTCGTCGGCCGACATGGCACCGCCGGCAGTGTTCGCGTGGTTGTTCCGGAAGACGCAGCCCTCGATGGTGGGGGACGCCCTGGACGACGCGGCCACGGCGGCGCCGAAGTGGGTCACCCAGGCGCCCTGGATCGTGAGATTCTGGACGCGAGTGAGGACGCCCTCGCCCTGACGAAACCAGATGCCGCGGTGGGCCTCGCCGGGCGTTCCGCCCACGTCCAGGATGCACGCGGCCGGGTCGCCGCTCAGCGAGCGAAGGGTGACCGTCTTCGCCCGGAAGTCGAGATCGCGGTTGCCGTCGCCGGTGTAGACGCCGTCGGCGAGCGCGATCGCGTGCCCCGACGGCACCGCGTCGATCGCGGCCTGGATCGTGGAGAACTCCCCCGTCCCGTCGTCCTCGAGGACGTGCACCACCGGACCATCGGGGTCGCAGCCCTCCCCGAGCGCGCCGATCACGCCGCAGTCGGCGCCGTCGGGGTGCTGACCGGGCAGGCACGGCGACCCGGCCAGGAGACCCACGTCGACGAGACCCGGCTCACAGAACAGCGGATCGGCGGAGAAGTTGCCGTCCACGCCGATCTGGTCCCAGATGGACCCCGTCCAGTCCCCGTCGGTGTTGCCGAAGACGTCGCTGCAGGACAGTGAGGCTCCGGTGCCGCCGACCGCGTCCCCTGCGCCGTTGAAGGCGACGATCGAAGCCGAGATCGTCGCCGTGGCGTCGGTGTCGGTCCCGATGGCGCTGCCGGAGTCTCCGGCGCGATTGTCGACGAAGGTGCACCGGTCGACGACCACCGCCGAGCCGGCGCTCGCGCCGAGACCGCCGCCGACGCCGCCGTCGGCGAGGTTCGCGAAGAACACCGAGCCGACGACCGTGGGCGCGCTATCCCACGAGTGAAGGGCACCGCCGTCGTCCCCGGCTCGGTTGTCGATGAACCGGCAGGACTCCACGACCGGCGCCGCGCCGCCGGTGCAGTAGAGCGCGCCTCCGTCGGCCGTGCCGCCGGCCTCGTTGCCGACGAAGTCCACGTTGCGGAGCGTGGGCGACGCGGAGATGCAGCGCACGGCGCCGCCGCATCCCGTGGGACAGCCCCCGCTGACGCGGCCGCCGGTCAGCGTGACCCCCTCGAGGACCGAGCCCGACCCCTCGCCGAGATCGAACGACACGAGCCGGGATCCGCCCTCGCCGTCGAGGATGCAGGTTCCGGGATCGCCCGAGATCGAACGTACGACGATCGCCTTCCCGAGGTACGACAGGTCGACGTTGCCGGGGCCGGCGAACCGGCCGTCGCCGAGCGCCACCGTGTCCGAGGTGGCGGCGGCGAGAATCGCGTCCTGGATCGTCGGCAGGTCGCCGCTCCCGTCGGGGTGCACGACGTACGTGACCGCACCCGTGTACACGCAGCCCTCGTCCCGCGCGCCGATCCGGTCGCAGGCGGCGCCGTCGGGATGCTGTCCGGGCAGACACGGCGAGTCGCTCCGGAGCGTGAGGTCTCGCGCCAGGAGATCGCAGAAGATCGGATCCGCCGAGATGTTCCCGTCCACGCCGAGCTGGCCGGCGATGGCGCCGGTCCAGCTGCCACCCACGTTGACCGCGAGATCCGAGCAGGTGAGAGATGCGGCGCCGGTGATGGCGCCGCCGCCCGCGGTGTAGGCGATGATGGATCGGTCGACGGTCAGCGTGGACGCGGACACGTCGATCGCACCGCCATCGGTGGCCAGGTTGCCCACGAACGTGGAGGTCGCGATGGCCACGTCGGCGCCGGTCGAGAGCCGGAGCGCGCCGCCCCGCCCGCTCGGTGACCCGTTGTCCACGAATACCGACCCGACGATGGTCCCCGTCGAGCTGTTCCAGCCCATGGCGCCGCCGAACACGTCGGACACGTTGCCCTCGAGCGTGCACCCGTCGAGGGTCACGCTGGAGAGGTGGATCCACATCGCGCCCCCGCTCCCCGCGGTGCAGTCGACGACGTGCGTGTCCTCGAACCGCGTGGTCGCGTTCCGGCAGTAGACCGCGCCGCCGGCCAGCACCGCCTCGTGGCTCTCCAGCACGCAGTCACGGATCGTGGGGCCGGCGCCGTTGCAGAACATGGCGCCGCCGCGACCGTCGTCGCCGCTGCCGCCCGCGTATCCGTTCCGGATCGTGATCGACTCGACGACGGTGCCGGCACCTTCACCGGTGACGAAGGACATCGCGCGATCGAGCCCCACGCCGTCGGTCTCGCAGTCGAGGATGCACGCGTCCCGGTCACCCGTCTGCGAGCGCACGGTGATCGCCTTGCCCAGGAAGTCGAGGTTGCGATTGCCGGGGCCGGTGAAGACGCCGTCGGTCAGCTCGACGACGTCGCCGTCGGAGGCGGCGGCGATGGCGTCGGCGATGGTGGCCACGTCGCCTGTGCCGTCGGGATGGACGACGATCACGTCGGCCGACGCGAGGGCCGGGAGGAGGACGGCGAGGGACAGCCCCGTGGCGCATGGACGGCTCGGACGCACGACGGACCCCCACGGGTTCGGAGGACGTCGGGAGTCTACCAGAGCGACGAGGATCGCGTCATGATCTCACCGCATGGTGATCGTCGACGAGCGACCGCGGGGCGTTCACCGACAGGAATCGAACGCCCATCGACCGCAGCTGCTATCGTCGCGCTTGCCGATCGACTCGACAGCACGCGACCGAGTGTGACGGAACGCGACCGGACGCGGCCCAGGCGAACGCATGATGCCCATCGACCCGACACAGCACGAGATCGCCGAGCTCTTCCGGCGCGAGTCCGGACGGCTCACGTCGGTCCTCACGCGTCTCCTCGGTCCCCACAACCTCGAGCTGGCCGAGGACGTCGTGCAGGAGTCGTTTGCCGCGGCGCTGACGCACTGGTCGGACGACGGCGTCCCCGACAATCCGAGCGCCTGGCTCCTCACGACGGCACGCAACCGCGTCATCGACGTGATCCGCCGCGAGCGCACGCGCCGCACGTTCGCCGACGATCTGGTCCGTTACCTCGACAGCGACTGGACGCTGAGCGCCACCGTCGACGACGCCTTCGACGAGGACGGCATCCGCGACGATCAGCTCCGGATGATCTTCATGTGCTGCCACGAGTCGCTGACCCTGGAGAACCGGATCACGCTCATCCTGAAGGTGCTCTCCGGGCTCAGCGTGCCCGCGATCGCACGCGCGCTCCTGACCACCGAGGCCACGATCAACAAACGCCTCTACCGAACGCGACGGCGCCTCGAGGGCGTGGCGTTCGCGCTGCCGCCGCCCGATGTGAGGCGGGCCGCGCTCGACACCGTGCATACGGTGCTCTACCTCGTGTTCAACGAAGGTCATCTGTCGACGAGCCGCGAGCCGATCCTGCGCGAGCTCTGCGGCGACGCGATGATGCTGACACGCATGCTCGTCGACACACCGGGCCTCGGCAACGCGGACACCGTCGCACTCCTGGCGCTGATGTCGCTGAACGCGGCGCGCCTCGACGCACGGCTCGACGAGGACGGCGCCCTGGTGCCGCTCGACCGACAGGACCGCTCGAGGTGGAACCGATCGCTGATCACCGAGGGGTTCCGGTACCTCCAGCGCGCGTCCCGGATGGAGGCCACGATGGCCGGGCGCTATCACCTGGAGGCCGCCATCGCAGCGCGTCACTCGTCGGCCGCGTCGTTCGCGGAGACCGACTGGGTCTCGATCTGCAATCTCTACGACCGACTCCTCGAGGTGAGCCCGAGCCCGATGACGGCGCTGAACCGCGCGGTGGCGATCTCGTATCGCGACGGTCCCGCGGCCGCGATCCCCATGGTCGAGGCGCTCGGGCGCGATGGATCCGGGGTTCCGCGCCACACGCTGGCCGCGGTGCTGGGCAATCTCCATGCGCGGGCGGGATCGGTCCTTCGCGCGCGCGAGTGCCTCGACGATGCGCTCGCGACGGCGCCGACCGATCCCGATCGCGCGATGATCCGGGGCCAGATCGACCGCCTGCCCGGGGCATAGCCCCGAGAGGCGGCCGGTCCCGGTGTGGCGACTCAGGAGCCCCGCGTGTACTCCTCGGCCGTCATCACGCGGCGCACGAGCACCCGGCCGTCGGGGTTGTTTCGGAGGAACGGGCACCCCTTGGCCAGCTCGGTCGCGTGATCGAGCGACTCGGCCTGGATGACCGAGAAGCCGCCGATCAGCTCCTTGACCTCCGGCAGCGTGGTGTCGGTCACGATGTCGGCGCCCCGCTTCCGCAGCGTCGCCGTGTCGGACTTCAGCGCCGCGCCGGGATTGCGGAGGTTGCCGGAGGTCTCGAGCTCCTTGAACCACGCGCCCCACTGCTCCATGACGGCCTGGAGCTCCGCCGGGGTCGCATTCGTCATCCAGTCGGGATCACCGCCCTGGTACAGAAGTAGATACTCGGTCACGTCTCTCTCCTCGGTTCGGATCGTTCGTGTCGTCGACAGTATGTCTCGGAATGCGCGTTCCGATCCAATGACGATCGGGCGGGGTGAAATGGGACAGCGTGTCCGAGTTTTTGTCGTACTCCAGGCGTGCGGGGAGCCGTCGAGGCGCGTCGCGTCACGAGACGCCGGCGGCGACGTCGAGCCTCGTGCACGGGTCGGCCCGCACGTGCAGCACGTCGTTCTGCCGGAGGTGCCGGTGCTCGTGCACCCGGGTATTGCGGTTCGACCAGCGTGGGCGCTACGGCTCGGGGTGGGCGCCTCGGGGCTCGGGGTGGGCGCCTCGGGGCTCGGGGTGGGCGCCTCGGGGCTCGGGGTAAGCGCTGTGCGGCTCGGGGTGAGCGCCTCGCGGCTCGAGGTGAGCGCCTCACGGCTCGGGGTAAGCGCCTCGCGGCTCGGGGTGAGCGCCTCGCGGCTCGGGGTGAGCGCCTCGCGGCTCGAGGTGAGCGCCTCACGGCTCGGGGTCAGTACCTCGTGGCTCCGGATGAGCGTGGCCAAGGGTCAGTACGTGAAGGCGCGGGGGCGGTGGGCGCCGAGGGCGCGGACCGAGCGTCGTGCGGCACGCGCTTTGACGGATCGCCCGGTGTCTTGCGCGGCCACACGACCGGATCGTCCTGGATCGATCGCCACGGCGGGTTGACGACCCTCGGCGGTCGGCGCGGCAACGATCCAGGCACACCTGGCAGCCTGTAACCTATTGTGTACAATCGCTTTATGCTTGACTTCGCCCGACGGTTCCGGTAGCCTCCTCAGGTCGATCAGCCCCAGGTCGGCGAAGCACTCTCCCCTGTCGATCGAGCAGTTGCCCCGGTTCCTTCGCCGCGCACGCCCCGGGCGATGGCGTTCATCGGTCGATCTCCGTCAGCGCCGATTGATGACGCGGCTCCGTTCGCTCGGGTCGGCCGGTCGTCCGAGGCTCAACACCGTCGACTGAGGGGTGCATCATGCGGGTGTCCAGGTCCGACTCATCGCGGGTCGCGAACATGTCCAGCACGAACACGAACCGTCTTCAGGGGACGAACGCGCAGCGCGACGCGCGCTCCCGTCTTCAGGGGACGAACGCCGGGCGCGAGGCGCGCTCCCATCGCGCCTGCCGGCGTCTGGAGCGCGTGCGACGTCTGGAAGGCCGCGCGAGCGTCGCGGTCGCGCTGTCGTTCGCCGAGATCGACGCCGAGCACCACTATCGCGTGCTCGGCTTCACCTCGATGCTGGCGTACGCGATGGAGCGACTGGAGATGTCGGCGTCGCGGTGTCATCAGCTGCGGGGGCTGTCCGAGCGGATGCGGGAGTTCCCGGCGCTCCGCGACGCGATGGCGTCGGGCCGGCTGAGCTGGACGAAGGCGCGCGCGATCGCCCCGATCCTGACCGCCTCGTCCGCGGATGCGTGGATCGGGCTGGCGTCGCGCCTGTCGCGTCGGGAGCTGGAGCAGCGGATCGCGGACGCCCGGGGGGCGGCGCGGCGTGCGGTCGGTGGCGGGGCGCAGGAGACGATCCGGGTCGATCCGGTGCCGGCGAAGCCATCGTCACGAGGGGACGCGGCGGCGTCGCCGACGATCGGCGCGGCCGACGTCGCGCGGGCCGCCGATGAGGCCATCGCGGCCGATCTCGCCAACGCGGACAGCATCGCCGTGTCCGGCGCCGGCGCGGACGCGGTGGCTGACTCGGCCGCAGCGGTCGACTCCGCCGCGGGGACCAACTCCACCGTCGCGGACGACTGCCCTTCGGTGGCCGACTCGGTCGCGGACGTCGACTCGGTCGCTGGGGTCGGCGATGCGGCCGTGACATCGGCGCCGACGCTCGAGGTGACTCTCGAGCTGCGCGTGCGGCTCGACACCCTCTCCCATGCGCACGCCGAGGCCGCGTGGGAGCACGCCCGGAAGCACGGGTTCCGGGGCTCGAAGGCGGAGTTCGTCGTCGCGGCGATGGCGATGTTCGCGAACGCCCTGTCGTCGGGGTCGGCGCCTCGGTCGACGTCGGCGGAAGCGGCGGCTCGGTCGACGGCGCCGTCTTCCTCATCCCCGTCGGCTTCCTCATCCCGCGTGCCTCCGTCGTCTCCGGCGTCGGCGTCGTCGGCAGCGTCCTCCTCGGCGTCATGCTCCACGCCGTCTTCCTCGTCGTCGGCGATGGTGGCAGAGGCGGGACCGCGGTCGTGCTATCAGATCGTCGTCCAGGACTGTCCGACCTGTCATCGGGCGCGCGTCGGCGATCGTCCGCTCAACGATGTCATGCGCCGGGCCATTCTCGCCGACGCGGACGTCGTCGACGCTCGCGGTCGGCGGCGCGCCAGCATCGCGCCGAGCCTGCGGCGACGCGTGCTCGCGCGCGACGAGCACCGATGCCGTGTACCCGGGTGCAACAGCCGTCATCACCTCGCGGTGCATCATCGGCTGCCCGTGGAGCGCGGGGGTCGGAACACGATGGAGAACCTGGCCACGGTGTGCTGGCGCTGTCACGCCGCGTTGCACGCGATGCCGGTGGCCGCGGCGCGCGAGGTATGGCTCGTCGCGCGACGGCGTGAGTGACCGCGAGTCGTCGCACAACGGAACGAGCCCACGCGCCGGGTGCGGGAGCCGTCTCCCGCGTGCGCAAACCTGTCGGCGACGCGAACCTGTCGGGGACGCGAACGGGTGACGGGCTTCATGCGGATCGCGAGGGCCACGCGACGCCGAGGGGACTGCGACCGTCACGCGCCGCCGAGACACTCGCCATCGTCGCCGGCGCCGAGAGGCTGACTCGGATCCCGACGCTCTCGAGACACTACGCGAAGGCATCACCCAGGGATGGCCCGTGAAGATCGTGATGGCCCGTGAGGATCATGATGCACGACGGTCTCGATCTGCCACGATGGTCGGCGGGGTCACCCGGTCGAACGAGCATCCACGTGTACCATGACGTAGCCCGGCGTCCGCGGTGCCCGAGCCTCCGGAGCATCGCTCACGCAAGCGACGTCTGCAGATGCCTCGGATGCACCGCTGGTCGGCCGTCTCCACCGAGCATCCCGCTCGTCAGGCATCGTCTCCGACGATGGCGCGGAGCGCCCGCGCCACGTCGATGGCCGATGTGATCCCGGCGCCGCGATCGCCGAGCCCCATGACGATCGGCTGGAGATCGCCCGGCATCTCGGCCCGGCCGTGCGATCCCCGGACGAGTGACGCGTCGAGCGGGATCACGTCCAGGAGGGTCCGGAACCCGAGCTTCTTCTTGACGATGCGCGAGCCGACGGCCAGCTTCGGCGCCTTGAGCCGCGGATCCAGGAACAGCTCCACCGGGTCGTAGCCGGGCTTGCGGTGAATGTCCACGGTTCGCGCGAAGTCGGGCGCCACGCGGTCGTCGAGCCAGTAGTAGTACGTGAACCATGCGCCCGATCGCGCGACGGCCACGAGATCCCCCGCCCGCTCGTGGTCGAGACCCGCGTCGCGCTTGCCGTCGGCTCCGAGGACGCGCTCGATGTCGGGCTCGCCCGCCAGCAGACGCGCGACCGGCTCGACGTCGTGCGGATCGCGAACGTACACGTGCGCGACCTGGTGGTCGGCCACCGCGAACGCACGACTGGCCCCGGGATCGAGCATCTCGAGCCCGTCCTCGACCCGCACTCGCACGAGCCCCTCCCGGCGGAGGAGTCGATTGACGTGGATCGGTGTGTCCACGGGCTCGATCCCGTACTCGGACAGGATGACCGTGCGCACGCCGCGCGCGTCGTAGTGGGCCACGAGCTCCCCGAGCACGGCGTCCACCTCGGCCACGGCGTCGCGTGCCGGGGCGCCGTCGGGGCCGTGCTTCTGGAGCGCGTAGTCGAGGTGCGGCAGGTACACCAGCGACAGCGACGGCGCGTGCCACTCGTCCACCAGACGCGCCGCGTCCGCGATCCAGCGGGTGGACACGATGGATGCCCCCGGGCCCCAGAACTGGAACAGCGGGAACCGTCCCAGCCGCTCGGTCAGCCGATCGCGGAGCTCGGGCGGCTCGGCGTAGCAGTCGGGGATCTTGCGCCCGTCGGCCTTGTAGAGCGGGCGCGGCGTCACCGCCACGTCCACCGGCGCGTACATGTTGTACCACCAGAAGAGCTTCGCCACCGAGAAGCCCGATCGCTCGCGACGCGCGCGCTCCCAGAGCTTCTCGCCGTTCACGAGACGGTTCGACTGCTTCCAGAACCGGATCTCGGCCGACTCGCGGTCGTACCAGCCGTTGCCGACGATGCCGTGCTCGCGCGCGGTGAGCCCGGTCAGGAGGGTGGACTGCGACGTGCACGTGACCGCCGGCAGCGGCGGCGTGAAGCGCGCGTGGCCGCGCTCGTCCCGGAACGCCCGCAGCACGCGCGTGTGCTCTCCGATCAGGCGATCGGACAGCGCCACGACGAGGATGACGGCGAGTCGGTCGGACATCTCTCTCTCCGTCCTCGATGCGGGTGCGTCCGCGGTCATCACTCCCGGAAGCGATGCGCGAAGTGCCAGCGGAGCCGCGCGTCGATCTGCCAGCCGTCGGCGCCGAGATCGGTGCCGGCGGCGTCGCGCCACGGGCCGCTGCGATCGATGCGCGCGGCGCTCAGCTCGACGTCGGCGCGACCGGCCAGCGGCATCGCGACGTCGGTCCGGCTCCACGTGACGCGGGCGACGCGCTCGCGTGCAACGTCCCCGGTGATCCAGTCCTTGTCCTTCTTCTCGAGCCCGAAGAACCCGATCTCGTCGCCGCGCCGACCGTCGACGAGCCCCCAGCGCGCCTGCTCGAGCTCCAGCGCGATCATCCCCCGCGTGCGCGGAATCGGCATCCGGAACGCGACGTACACGTCGTCGGCGTTCGGTCCCAGCCAGTGTCCGAGGAGCCGTCCCTCGCCGCCCAGGAGATCGTCGCGCACCAACGCGCGGCGGATGTCCCGATCGTGGTGGAAGTACACCTGCGGATCCAGGTGCGCGAGCTCGACGTCGAGATCGGCGCCGGAGATCCCGAACGGGTTCGCCCAGCGCACCCCGACGAGCTCCGCGAAGCTCGAGATGCCGGCCTCGTCCCCGTCCTCCGCGGCGTCCAGCACCACGAGCCGATCCAGCAGGAACTCGCCGTAGATCGTGAACGGTCGCAGGCCGACGCTGGCGTCGAGGCCGGCCACCTTCTTGTCGTCGGTGCCGGACTGATCGTAGATGTCCTGCGTCATCGCCAGGAGCACGCCCACCGGGTTCACGTACGCGAGGTCGATCCCGCGGCCCCCGTACGCCGCCGCCTCGTACAGCCCGAGGGTGACCCGTCCCGGCAAGCGCACCTCGAGCCGGTGCATTGCCACGTACGCGTCGCCGGGCACGTGGACCTCGGTGCTGTCCGGTGGGAACTTCTCGCCGGGGATGACGCTCGGCGGATCGGGTCCCCGCTGGGTCTGCGCGAACAGGCTCGTCAACGACACACGCCGCGTTCGGAGGTGTACGGACAGACCGTCCAGCGGATACGGGTTCTCGCTCAGGAAGAGTCCGCCGCGCCGACCGGTGCCCCAGCGCCGATCCTCGCGCCCGAAGCGCACCTCGGCCCACGACGTCGCGTAGAACAGCACCGCGCGGTCCAGACGGATCGACGGATCGATGGTCACCCGATCGACGGCGGTGGGCAGGTTGTCGACCCAGGCCCGCGAGTCGGGGCGTCGCTTGAAGCGACCGTAGTCGGCGTAGAGACCCAGCTGCGCCCCGAACGACCGTCGCACCTGAGCGTCGAGGCTCAGCTCGAAGAGGCCGCGGCGACGGGGACGCCGATCCACGAGCATCACCGAGTCGACGGTGGCCGGTCCCCCGAAGAACTCGATCGCGGCGCCGGCCTCCCACAGCACCCGCGGCGCCCCACCGGCGCCCCGGGGAACGTCGGACGGTGCAGCCGCGCCATCGGTGTCCGGCGTCCACGCATCGGCGTGGGCGGCGAGCCGCGCGAGGCGCCCGCGATCGCCGGCTCCCGCCGCCGGGTCGAGCGCGATGGACGCGATCGCATCGCGGAGGTCGCGGCGGCTCATCGGGCGCATCGCGAGCGCGCCGTCCCAGGCCCCGAGCGCGCGGAAGTGCTCGAGATGGTCGTATACCTCGTGTTCGGGCTCGACCCGGTGGATCTCCTGGGCATGCGCCCAGCCGGGAGCCGAGAAGACGATCGCCATCGCGATCCGAGTGCGTCGTCCGACACGATCCACCACGCGCAAGCGTCGCCCTCCGGGGTTCGGGAGTCCTCGGTCGACCGTGGGGCCGGCCGAACGCGGCGGCATTCTAGTGGAGCGCGATGGCGGCGACAAATCGCGGTCCCGGGCGCGAACGATCGGCCACGGCACCGCGCCCGGCGATCGTGCGGGATCGACTACGTGCCGGCGATCCGGCGCTGCGCGAGTCGTGCGGCGGCGAACAGCCCGACCGCGGCGCCCGCAAAGCCGGTGTGTCCCAGTCGCGCGAGGACGAGCGCGTCCAGAAGGCAGAAGCCCGCGATCCACGCGGTCACCGCATCGCGCGTCCGTGCCGGAGACGATCGAGCCCGGCGCGCGGCGATCCAGAGCCACACGAGGCTCGCGATCGTGAGCACGGCAGTCGCCG
The DNA here is from genome assembly GCA_965224245.1 of Candidatus Eiseniibacteriota bacterium. Lineage (GTDB taxonomy): Bacteria > Eisenbacteria > RBG-16-71-46 > CAZAMP01 > CAZAMP01 > CBDCYW01. Next base: position 2,355,576 of record OZ245046.1, read on the forward strand.
GCGCCAAGCCCTGACGGTTGGGCACCGCGATGGACAGGGCCAGCGGCGCCAGCATCGGGGCAAACGGCGTCAGGGACGCCGAGCCCCGCGCCGCTCGCTCGTGCTCGTGGCGCGCGACCACGGTCAGCCCCACCGTGTACGCGAGCACGATCAGCGCCACCGGTACGATGGGGGCGGCGAACGGCCCGTGGGTGGCGGCGTCCGCGCCGACGATCGCGGCCGCGACGGGATACACGAGCGCGCGGCAGAGCCCCATGATCCACACCGCATGGGACCATCGCTTGTGCACGAGATCGTAGGTGATGATGGCCGCCGCGAGCCCCATCGCGAGCGCGGCCGCGGCGACCGAGGCCGACGCGGCCGCGAGCACGCCCGCACCGAGGAGCATGCCCCCGAGACCGGCGGCCGCTCGACGTCCGATGCGGCCGGACGGGATCGGTCGGCGCGGGTTGGCCTCGCGGTCGAAGTCCGCGTCGACCACGTCGTTCAGGACCATGCCGCCGACGTACAGGCACGCCACGGACACCAGAGCCACCGCCAGCGATCCGGGCGCGGGCCGGGCGTCGGCGATCAGCGCGCCGACGAGCACGTTCGTCAGGACCGTGGGCAGATTGGAGACACGGGCCAGCTCCGCCACCGGCGCCGCGTAGCGGAGGGATCTGGTCATGCGGGTCCGATGGCGTCTCGCACCCAGGTCATCTCGGCCGCGATGGCGCTGTCGAGATCCGCGGCGCGGTACGCCTCGGGCAGGACGTTCCATGCGTACGTCTCGACCTCGAAGTGCCGCGTCCCGTGGTGCACGAGGGCGGTCTCGATCGCATCGGCGATCTCCGACTGCGTGGTCCCGAGGATGCCCAGCGTGGACGCGAACACCGGGACGTGGAAGTGCACGCGCACCTCCGATCCCGACTCCATCGACGTCATCGGCCCCGTGGCCAGCGGGAGATCGTCGAAGAACTCCCGGCGTCCCTGGGCCTCGATCATGGTCTGGTGCAGGTAGCGATCCTCCGCGAAGTCGGAGAGCGCGGCCACCACGAGGCCCTCCTCGTCCAGCGTGGCCCGGATCGCCGACGAGATCTGGACCTTGCCCACGACGATCCCCGCCCGCGCGAGGTGCTCGATCACCTCGGCCTGCGGCTCGAACATGACCGCGGCGTGGCACACGTCGTGACAGACGCGGATGTACCGGCGCACGGTGCGCTCGTCGCCCACCCGGAACAGGTACTCGTGGAAGAACGTCACCACGTCCCGCACGGTGTCGAGCACGCAGCCGGGCTCGGGCTCGAGATCCAGGTGGATCGTGCGCCCGGTCTCGGCCTCGACGAGCGCCAGGTGCGCGGCCATCGCGACCAGGCGCCGCGAGGCCATCTCGAGCCCGGCGGGGGTCACGTCGCCGCGCCAGCCCACGGGCAACGTGGAGATGCTGCCCTCTTCCCCCTCGGGCAAGAGTGCGGCCAGCACGGCCACCAGCTCGCGCGTGTAGACCTCGCGAGCCTCCTCGGTCCAGTTCGGGCGGTAGACGTCGTGCTTGACCCGGCGGCCGTGGAAGTCGCCATACGGAAACCCGTTGATCGTGTACGCGATCAGGCCGCTGGACCCGAGCGTCTCGGTGAGCTCGCGCGCGCGACGAGCCCCGTCACGCGCGGCCGAGGCCGAGAGCCAGATCCCGATGGCCAGGCCGTCGGACGCCTCGATGTGCCGGCGCACACCGGCGCCGTGCCGGGCCAGGTTGGCCAGCGTCTCGGTCCACGTCGGCCCCTCGTGGACGTTCGTGCAGTACCCGAGGCGGGTGCCCGGTCCGAGTGCGTCTTTCATGAGGCGTGGAACTTCCCCGACTGCGACAGAAAGTGAAGGGGGTTCTCGTACGAGATCCGCGAGATGATCGCGTCGGGGTGACCGCGACGGCGCATCTCGCGCTGGCACTTCGGGACCGCCAGCGGATCGGACGGCCCCCAGTCGCCCGCCGAGTTGATCCACAGCCGCTCGGGGCCGACCGTCTCGATGATGTCGGCCGCGCGCTGGGGCGTGCACTTCGTGTCGGGATAGAGCGTCATGCCCGCCCAGAAGCCGCGGTCGAGGACGTCGGCGACCGTGTGCTCCTCCACGTGGTCGATGAGCACGCGTCCGGGATCGATCGCCGCGTTCGCGGCCACGCAGTCCATGATCAGGCGCGTGCCCTTTCGCTTGTCCTCGAGGTGCGGCGTGTGCACGAGGATCAGCTGATCGTGCGCGGCCGCGATCGCGATCTGCTCCTCCAGGATCGTCATCTCGTTCCGGCTGTTCTTGTTCAGCCCGATCTCGCCCACGCCGATCACGTTGGGGCGGCTCAGGAACTCGGGGATGATGGCCAGCACCTCGCGCGCGAAGCCGACGTCCTCGGCCTCCTTGGGATTGATGCAGATCCACGCGTGATGCCGGATGCCGTACTGCGCGGCGCGCGCCGGCTCCTGCTCGGTGAGATGACGGAAGTAGTCGTGGAAGCCCTTGGCCGAGCTGCGATCGAAGCCGGCCCAGAACGCCGGCTCGGTGATCGCGACGCACCCCGCGTGGGCCATCCGCTCGTAGTCGTCGGTGGTGCGCGAGACCATGTGGATGTGAGGGTCGATGTACTTCACGAGCCGTCTCCCGGCCAGGCGCCGTGCGCGCCCTTCATCCCCGCAGCGGACGGGATCGGATCGGGGGTGGGATCGCTGAACACGTCGAGCACCCGGCGGGCGCGCTCGCCCGATCCGTCGTCGAGGAGCGCCAGCGCACGCCGGAACGCGGCGACCCGGAAGTCCTCCCCGGCGCCGGCGGTATCCGCCGCGCCGGCGGTATCCGCCGCGCCGGCGGCATCGGCGGCGCCGACTACCTCGGCCGCGCCGACTACGTCGGCGGCGCGATCGAGTCGATCCAGGAACGCGGCCACGTCGATCAGCTTCGCGCGATGCTCCAGGAAGTAGGCGTCGAGAATCTGGGCCGTCGTCATCGGGCACCGACCACCGGACATGTTGCCTCCCGCCGGAACCGGGTGAACCTCAGGCCGCGCGCGCCAGCGAGCGCATCGCGTCGATCATCAGGCCGTGATCGATCTCACCCACGTCGACGGGCCGTCCGATGCCCTCGAGCAGCATGATCGACAGCGCGCCGCCCAGATGCTCCCGGAACTCCTCGAGTCCGGCGAGCACCGCCGCGGGCTCGGCCAGAGCCGGATGGTACAGCGAAAAGCCGAGCGCTTCGAGACACTCCCGAATGCGAGCGCCCTCGGCCGGAGCGAGGAGCCCGGCCCGCTCGGAGTAGGCCACGTCGAGCGCGATGCCGATCGCGACCGCGGCGCCGTGGGACAGCGCGTAGCCGGTGACGGTCTCCAGACGGTGGGCGGCCCAGTGCCCGAAGTCCAGTGGACGGGAGTCCGTCAGCTCGAACGGGTCGCCGCCCTCGGTGATGTGATCGAAGTGCAACCGGGCCGAGGCCTCCAGGAGTGGCCCCGCCGTGTCGAGATCGCGCGCGAGAATCGCGGGAGCGGCCCCTTCGACGCGCTCGAAGAGCGTTCGGTCCTTGATCAGCGCGACCTTCACGACCTCGCTGAAGCCCGAGCGCCAGGGCTCGTCGGGCAGCGACGTCAGGAGCTCGAGATCGTTCACGACCGCCCAGGGCGGGGCGAACGTGCCGATGAAGTTCTTCTTTCCGAACGCGTTGATGCCGTTCTTGACCCCCACGCCCGAGTCGCACTGCGAGAGCGTGGTGCTGGGGACGCGAACCAGGCGAACCCCCCGGTGCGCGATGGACGCCGCAAAGCCGACCGTGTCGAGCACGGCCCCCCCGCCGACCGCGAGCACGGTCGACCGGCGGCAGATGCCGGCGGCGTCCAGCGTGGTCAGGATCCGTTCGAGAGCGGAGCGGTCGTTCTTGATCGCCTCGCCCCCCGGCACGATCACGGGCGCCACCGGCACGTCGACGCGCGAGGCGTGACGGTCGAGATAGGTCGCCAGCGCGCCGGTCAGCTCCGGCCGCGCCGCGGCGAGACCGCCGTCGACGAACGCGGCGACGCGGGCCCGATCCCGTCCGCCCGCGTCCAGAACGGACGCAAGCGTGGCGTTCGACGCCCCGAACACGTCGCGCGTGGTCAGGAGGCGATGACTGAAGCGGATCGAGAAACGCTGTTCGAGCATGGCGTCGATGCACTTGGTTGGCGAGTGGTGGGGACCGTCCGGCCGAATCAACGAGGTTCTAGCATACGGGAGCGGACGCCATCGCGCCAAGCGAGGCACGACGGGACCCGTGTAAACGGTCCGTAAAATACCCCCCGACAAGGAGTTGCCGACACCCGAGCCCGTGCGCTAGCCTGGATGACGTCATCCACGAAGGAGAGGTTCGCGTGCGCTGCAGCTCCCGTCGGTCGATCGCGATCGGTCTCGTCGTCCTCGCCGGCGCCGCCTGCCACGCGGGCTCCCGCGCGGGGGACGTCGCGATCGACGCGCGCGACGTCACCGCTCGAGGGGTTCCCGAGGGCGCCCTCATGCTCCAGCTCCTGGCCACCGCGCGAGTCGACGGCCAGGTACTGCCCTGCGGCTGAAAGGGCAACCGGGGCGGGTTGGCCCGGCGGGCCACCCTCATCGACTCGCTTCGGGCGGCGAACCCGAACACGATCGTCGTGGATGCCGGCAACTTCAGCGACAACACGACGGGCACCGGCCTGCCCCTCAGCCAGTTCATCTGCGAGGTGTACGATCGGCTCGGCTACGACGCGATCTGCCTGGGCCCGACCGACCTCCTGCACGGGCTCGACGCGTTCCACGTGGAGACGCCGATCGTGATGTCGAACGTCGAGGTCCGCGACGGCGACTCGACGCGGCCCGCGTTCGAGCGCCATGCGATGCGCACGCTGCCCGGCGGTCTGCGCGTCGGCATCTTCGGGCTCCTGACCCAGGACCTCCCGCTGACCGTGCTCGACGCCGCCCCCGACATCGTCGTGAACGACCCCTTCGCCGTGACCGAGGAGATGCTCGACACCCTGGACCGCGAGGGCGCGGATCTCGTGGTGCTCCTGTCGCAGCTCGAGAACGCCCTGACCGACTCGGTCCTGGCCCGGAACCCGCGCATCGACGCCGCCGTGTGCGGGAGCACCACGGCCCGCCACCCGCGACGGGCCCCGGAGGCGCTCGACGCCCGGGTCCTCTACCCCGTCTCGCGGGCCCCGAGCCTGGCCCACCTGACCCTGACCGTGTCACCCGAGGGCGACGTCCTCGACGCCGTCGCCACCGAGACCGACGTTCGTCACGCGCTCGTGCCCGATCGCGAGCTCGAGGCTCGCATGTCCGAGCTCTTCGTCGAGCTTCGCGAGCTTCGGGCCGAGACGATCGCGTCCCTCGTGACCGAGGCCGGCGGCGAGGACGCGGCCGACCGGTACGTCGGGTACGACGAGTGCGCGCAGTGCCACGTGCGCGAGCACGAGATCTGGAAGGGCTCGCCCCACGCGGGTGCGTATCGGACCCTGATCGAGCTGGGGCTCTCGGAGAACGTGGACTGCCTTCGCTGCCACGTGGTCGGCTACGGCCGGGAAGGCGGCTTCCGATCCGGGTCGGCCGAGCCCGATCTGGGCGGCGTGCAATGCGAGAGCTGCCACGGGATGGGATCGAAGCACTTCGAGCCGATCCCCGAGCATCGGCTGGAGGGCCTGTGCGTGAGATGTCACGATCAGGAGAACTCGCCCGACTTCGACCTCGACGTCTACCTCGAGCAGATCCGGCACTGGTAGCGCGCGCTCGCCGGCCCCTCGACGCCCGCGCGATCGCGGCGCCTCGACCTCACCCTGCCGATCGGATGAGGCGCGCCAGGTAGCGTCCCTCGTCCTCCTCGCAGACCACGCTCGCGTGCCAGCCCCGCGCGGCGGCGGCCCGCTCCAGCGTCCACGGATCCGCGAACAGCCACGGGTACTCGGCGCCCCGCGAGCCGCGGTACTCGAGGTGAAAGCGAACGTCTCCGGCGTATCGTCCGGATACCTCGCGCGAGAGCACGCCCGCGAGCACCGACGGCTCGCGGGATCGCCGGAGATCGATCGAGTCGACGAGCGCGGAGCCCGACGGGGCCACGAGCCGCTCCAGCGCATCGAAGAGCCGCGGCAGGTCGGCGAGGGCGCCGACGAGACCGAGCCCGTTCATCAGCATCAGCACGGTGTCGAACGGCTCGGTCGGATGGTGATCGAACAGATCGGCCGCCCGGGCGTCGGATATGCCCCGGGCGCGCATGACGTCGACCGCCTCGGGCACGACGTCGATCGCGCGAACCGACCGGCCGTCCGCGATCAGGGCCAGCGAGTGGCACCCCGCACCCGCCCCGGCATCCAGCACGCGCGACCCCGAGAGCGTCAGCGCGGTCTGCTCGATGGCCGAGAAGTCGGACTCGCCACGGAAGAACGTGGCGGCCGGCATCGACTGCCGGCCGCCGTCGTCCCGATGCGCCACCACGGGATGGCCGGTGTCACCGGCGTTCCAGTCGGCCAGCGCGCGACCGAGCGGCGCGAACGCGGGCGCAGGGGGCGAGCTCCCGCGTACCCGCTCGCCGGGTGGGCGCTCAGCGCCCACCGGCGAGAAGTGCCTGCATGGCCTCGAGCGCCTGGTGGCCGGACGCGTCGAACAGGTCACCCGGTCCGCGGCGCGCACCCGGCGCCGCCTCGAACCCGGTCGCGTTGGTCACCCCGGACACGTCCTCCGGCGGGATGCCCAGACCGTACGCGCCGTTCAGTGCCTCGATGAACAGGTTCGCGACGTGCGCATAGCCCTTTTCGCTGGGGTGAAATCCGTCGAGGCTGAACGCGGAGTTCACGTTCTGCCCGGTGGGGCCCCATGCGAACAGCGAGTTCAGCTGGGACGGGTCGGCCGGCAACCCCGAGAGCCCGGCGGCCACGTCCACCAGCGCCCAGCCGTTGGCCGCCGCCGTGCTGGCGATGATCGCGTTCAGCTGCGAGACCGCGCCGGTGACCAGCTCCATCTCCGCCGAGGTGAGCGTCGCATTCGACGGCAGCGTGTTCTCGCCGGTCCCGTACGGCGGCGGCAGGTACGTGGCCGCCACCGCGGGGTCGGCCAGCGCGGACTGGGTGAGCAGCACGCGCTCCACGTCGCCCTCGACGCTCTGGAACGGGACGAACGTGCCGCCGGCGTCCACGCCGGTCGGAACCGTCGTGAAGAACGGGGTGGCGGTGACGTTCACGACGTTCGCGATCGCGACCCTGTCGATCTCCGCCGACGCGAGCGCGGACACGACCGCGTTCAGCGTGGGCTGGAGGAGCGTCGTGAACACGTTCAGCGACGTCGGGTTCCCGCCCGCCGCGCCGCCGAGCACGTCGTTGCTGCCGATCCAGAGCGTCAGCACGTCCGGCGCGAGGGCGACCGCCTGCTCGAGCTGCGTCTGACCGCCGGGCGGCAGGTTCGCGTTGCGGAGGATCAGATCGAAGAACGGGTTCGGGATCAGGATCGTCGAGCCCGAATCGACCGTCGTGAACATCTCCTGCGAGAACGCGCCGGGCACCCCGAGGTTGTCGTACGGCACCGGATGCTCGGCGTTCCGGAGGAGTGCGAGGATCGCGTCGAGCGGGTTTGCGGGGTCGAACCCCGGCAGGATGTCGGCGCCGATCGATCCGTCGGGGCGGACGTGGAGCGCCGTCAGGGGCGCGCCCGAGGGGTGCCGGGTGCTCCCGAGCCCCGGCGCGGCGACGATCGGCTGTGCGTACGCCTGCCATCCCGCCTGCGTCGCGATGCGACGCCCGTACGAGGCCTCCTGCCCCCCGATGATCAGCCCGCCGTTGAGGAAGCCGGCCGTGAAGCTGTCTCCGATGGACGCGAGCCGGAGCGTGTGATGGGCGCTCCGCTGCGAGCTGACGACGTCGGGTGTCCGGGGGCATCCCGTGATCACGAGCCCGGCGACGGCCGCAAGGACGATGGACCACGATCGTGACGTGCGAAGCATGAGTCATCCTCCCCGTGGCTAGAAGTGGACGTTGACGCCGAGCGACCCGATGTGGGCCACCGAGTCGTAGACGCCGTCGAACGAGTCGTAGTTCCGGCCGACGCCGTCGACGATCGTGGACCGCTCCGCGAAGTCGACGAACATGTAGGCGCCGGCGATCTGCCACTTGCCGTTCGTCCACGAGAGTCCGCCGCTGTAGTCGAGACGATCGGCGTCGGGCAGTAGCGGGCTCACCGACGAGACGGGCTGCGGTGAGTCGTCGTAGACGAAGCCGGCCATGAACGTGAGCGACTCGCCGAGCGGGTACTCGACGCCCGCGCGCCACTGCTGGCCGTCCTGATAGTACTCTTCGAGCACCTGATCCGGGAGCGCGGGGGTATCGAACTCGAGGACGACCTCGTCGAACTCGCTCCAGCTGAACCAGACGAAGTCGGCCATCACCGCGAGCCCGCCGAGGTCCACGCGCGCGCCGGCCGAGACGATCGACGGGTACGCGAGGTCGCCACGGGCCTCGACCCCGGTGCCCGACGCGGCCAGCTGCGCGGCCACCGCGGCGTCCAGGAGCGCGATGCCGGTCTCGATCTGCTCGAACGTGGCCGTGCCGTCCTTGAACTCGTTGTTGACACCGCCCTTGTAGTTGACGCCGATCGAGACGTCGTCGGTCGGCTTCCACATGAGGGCGGCCGCGGCCGACGCGGCCAGCGAGCTGGTGCCGCTGAGTCCGACGTCGGCCACGTTGTACGCGGCGTTGTCGGTCCCGAAACGCTGGGTCTGCACGCGGTCCAGATCGAGCTCGGAGATGACGAAGTTGACACCGACCGAGATCGCCACGCGATCGGTGGGCCGATGAGTGATGACCGGCGACAGGTAGTAGCCGCGGATGTTCGCGTTCGTCGACAGCGCGCGACCCGCGAAGCTCTCCGGATCGTCCCACTCCACCCCGAGGCCGAACGGCGTGAACACGCCCAGGCCGCCCGACCAGCGCTCCGACGCGCGGAGCGTCACGTAGAGGCCCGACGGAAAGAAGACGTTGCTCGCGGTCTCGGACGACACGTCCCCGGGATAGAGATCCGTCGTGAGCCCCGCCGCCCGGGTGTACCTGGAGTCGGGCACGATCGCCGACGTGTTCAGCGAGAGCGCGTAGCCCTCGTCCTGCCACGCCAGCCCGGCGGGGTTGTAGAAGAGCGCGGACCCGTCGTCCGCGGTGGCCGTGAACGCGCCCCCGAGGGCGGTGGCGCGAGCTCCCATCTCGTAGATGTTGAAGCCACCGCTCTCTGCGGTACCGGCCGCGGCACACGCGAGCGCCGTCGCCAGGACAATCCGTTGACCTCGCACTGGTACCTCCTTGAGCGGAGCGCTCGCACGTGCGTTCCGGCGTGCGAGCGCTCGAACGCCCGCGCACGGCGTCGTGCGGGGCGGAAACGCGATCCACCGCGCGCGCCCGGGGCACACGCGAACTCGGCGGTCGTCCGTCGGCGGCCGGGCCAGCCCCACCGGAGCGTCGCGGGCGAGCGTGCCCGGTCCTCCCGGGCACGCCTCAAATCAAAGCAACCGAAAGACTTAGCACGCGTTCGCCAGAGACACAAGCATCTCGCGCGTTCACCAGCGGATCAGCATCGATCCCCAGGTGAAGCCGCTCCCGAACGCGGCCGACGCCACGAGCATCCCCGGACGCAACCGGTCCTCGGCGATCGCCGTGTCCAGCCCCAGCGGGATCGTGGCCGCCGTCGTGTTCGCAAAGCGATCGATCGTGTTGAAGACCTTCTCCGGGGGCAGCTCCAGCGCCTCGGCGACCGCGTCGTTGATCCGGATGTTCGCCTGATGGTTGACGACGAGATCCACGTCGTCGAGGGCCAGGCCGTTCGCGTCGAGCGCCTCGCGAATGGCGTCCGGCATCCGGCGTACGGCGTTCACGAACACCTGCTTGCCGTTCATGCGCGGAAAGTGCCGGCGTGCCTCCAGCATCTCTGGCGTCAGGCGCTCGCCGCCGAGCGCGAAGCCCGGGGCCTCGGTCCAGAGCTCTCGCGCGAACCGACCGTCCGCGTGGAGATGCGTGGACAGCACGTGCGGGTCGGCCGGCTGGCCAACCTCGCACGCCTCGAGGACCACGGCCCCCGCCGCGTCTCCGAACAGCACCGCGACGTCACGACCCGCCGTCGTGCAGTCGAGTCCTTTCGAGTGCACCTCCGCCCCCACCACGAGTGCGCGATCGCACCGCCCGGTCTCGATGAACGACGTCGCGACCGACACCGCGTAGATGAAGCCGGTGCACTGCTGCCGGAGATCGATCGCGGGGATGCCGGGCACGCCCAGCTTGGCCTGGAGAAAGCACGCGGTGCCTGGGAACTCGTGATCGGGGCTCAGCGTCGCCACGACGATCAGGTCCACGTCGCCGGCGGCAATGCCCGCGCGAGCCAGCGCACGCGTGGAGGCCTCGAGCGCCAGGTCGGACGTCGTCGTCTCCGCGTCGACCCAGTGCCTCGTCTTGATGCCGGTGCGCTGGGTGATCCACGCGTCGGACGTGTCCATCATCCGGCTCAGCTCGTCGTTCGTGACGACGCGCGGCGGGAGATACGAGCCGATGCCGCTGACGCGGGCGTGTCGCTTGCCGGTCACGTCGAGCTCCCTTCACTGGCGGCCCGGCCGGTGCCGGCCCGACCGCATGACGACCGTCGGCGGGCGCGACACCGAGCGATCCAGGAGGTGGCGTATCTGCGAAGTGTCCTCGACGTGCGGCCACCGAGTCCAGCCGGGAGGGCCGGTTGCGGGGCCGGACCGAACGGAAGTCGACACGCGCCCCGCGCTCGCTCAGAGATGCACGTTGATCCCGGGAAGCCACCGGAGACCGGCCGGGTTGTTCGCGGCGTGATTCAACAGCCCGATCTGCACGCCGCGCAGCTCGCGCGCGTGATTGTACAGCGCGATCGACAGGCCGGTCTGCGACCCGTGTGCGAGCGACACGCCGGCCATCGTGAGCCCCGTCGAGCGCGCGGCGCGCGCGAGACCTCCGGCGATCATCAGTCCGGTCAGCTCCGTCGATCGGAGATAGGCGCCGGTGACGAGGATGCCCGCCGCCCGCTCGCCGGCGCCGACGGCACCCAGCGACACCGCGACGCCGTCGAGCCGCTCGCCGGCCCCCACGGCGAGCCCGGCCACCGACAGCCCGATGAGCTCCTCTCCGGCGCCGGCCGCGAGCCCGGCCAGGTGCACACCGACCGCGCGCTCGCCGGCGCCCACCGCGAGCAGCGCGGCGAGCAGGCCCTGCGAGTGCTCCCCCGCACCCGCGGCGATGCCACCCAGGGCCGCCCCGCGCACCTCGGCGCCGGCGCCGGCGGCCAGTCCCCCGACGAGGATGCCGCGAGCGTCGCCGCCCGCACCGGCGGCGAGACCGCCCACGCTCACGCCGACCGCATCGTCCCCGGCGCCGGACGCCACGAGCCCCACCGCGATGCCGCGCGAGGACCCGCCCGCGCCCGCCGCGAGGCCGCCGATGAGGATCCCCCGGGCGTCGCCGCCCGCACCGGCGGCCAGCCCGCCGACGAGCAGCCCGACGCCCTGGTCGCCCGCCCCGGCGGCGAGGCCGCCGATCGCGATCCCGTGGAGGTCGCGCTCGGCCCCGGCGGCCAGGAGTCCGACGCTGACGCCGTCGGCGGAGCGGGCGGCGGCGCCGGTCACCCCGAGGCTCAGGCCCCGCACGTCGGGAGCTCCGTCCTGGCTGGCCGCGAGAAGCGTCACGTTGATGCCGGTCACGCGGTCCGCATCGCGGTCGCGCCAGTTCAGTCGGAGTCCGGTCCACCGCTCGGAGTCGCCGATCGAGATGCCGACGCCGCCGGCACCCAGATCCAGCGATCCGGCCATGGCGCTCCCGGTCGAGACGACGAGGCCCAGCATCAGGGCCGATATCCGACGACAGGGTCGATCCATCGGGGTGTCCTCCACTCACGGCGTGCTCGACGAGGGCCGCTGGATCCGCGCGACGATCGCGTCGGTCATCGCGACCGTCCCCACGCCGTGCTCCCGGTTCAGGTCGCGGGTGACGTGGGTGCCCTCGGCCAGTACGTCGCCGACAGCCCGTTCGATGCGCGAAGCGGCGGCCGACTCGCCCAGGTGACGCAGCAGCATTGACCCGGCGAGGATGATGGAGGTGGGATTGGCCAGGTCCTTGCCGGCGATGTCGGGCGCGGTTCCGTGCACGGCCTCGAAGATCGCGACGTCGTCGCCGAGGTTCGCGCCCGGCGCGACCCCGAGCCCCCCGACCAGTCCCGCGGCGAGGTCGGAGAGGATGTCCCCGAACATGTTGGTCGTCACGATCACGTCGAACTGACCCGGATCTCGCACCATCTGCATCGCCATCGCGTCGATGATGCGATCCTCGAACGCGACTCTCGGAAACTCGGTGGCCACCTCGCGCGCGACCTCGAGGAAGAGCCCGCTCAGGATCTTCAGAATGTTGGCCTTGTGCACGGCGGTGACCTTCCGCCGTCCCTCGCGCTCGGCATGGCGGAACGCGAACCGACACACGCGCTCCATGGCCGGACGCGTGTTCACGCCGATGGCCATCGCCGACTGCCGGCCGGGGCCGATCCAGTGCTCCATGCTGCTGTAGAACCCTTCGAGGTTCTCGCGGACGACCACGAGATCGAGGCCGGGAAACAGGCACGGGACGCCCTCGAACGCGCGCACCGGCCGGACGTTCGCGTAGAGGGTGAAGTGCTTCCGGAGCGCGACGTTGACGCTGCGAAAGCCCTCGCCGACCGGGGTCTCGCACGGCCCTTTCAGCGCGACGCCGGTCTCGGCGATGGCGTCGAAGGTGGCCTCGGGGAGCGGATCGCCCAGACGCTCCAGCGCGCCGGAGCCCGCATGGACCTCGCGCCACTCGACGTCGACGCCGGTCGCCTCGACGACGCGGCGGGCGGCGGCCACGATCGCGGGACCGATGCCGTCACCGGGAATGACCGAGACGCGATGCATGGAGGCTCCGTTCGTGCCGGGTGGAGCGCGGCGAGTGCGAGACGCTCGGCCGACCTCGACGCCTCGACACGGGATCCGGAACTCTAGCGCATCGAGCGCGGGATCGACCAGATCGCATGGACCGGCCGGCGGGTCGGTCGAACCTTCGCGTCAACGGCGGGCCCGCAGCCGATCTCCGGTGCGAGACGCTAGTCCGCCACGAAGTCGATCCGGTTGTGCGTGCCATCGCAGAACGGCTTCGTCGACGAGTGGCCGCACCGGCAGAGCGCGCCCTTGCCACCGCGCGCGGTGGGCGCGCCGCCGCGCGCCGCCGCCGTGAACGGACCATCCAGGAGCAACGGGCCGTTCCGAGCCGGCGAGATCTCGAGCGTCTCCCCGCCCGACCCCGCCCCGAGCGTCTTCTCGGGAACCGCCCCCGGGTCGGCGAATCCCGCGGCTCGATGCGAGCCGTCACAGTAGGGCTTCATGGCCGACGCGCCGCACCGGCAGAGCGCCACCCGTGTCTCCTCGCGAACCTCGCCCCCCGGCAGCCTCAGCCGGATCCGACCCCGGACGTACACCGGCCCGTCGGGCACGACCTCGATCGTGTTCCGGTCCGGCGCGCGTTCGGGATCTCCCCCGTCGCGACGCTCGTGGAACAGCGCGCCGCTCGGGCAGGCCTCGACGACGCGCGCGATCGCATCGGCTCCGGCCTCCGCCGGTCGGATCCATGGCCGCGCGCCGGGGTCGAACACCGACGGCAACCTCGCGACGCACTCGGCCGCGTGAATGCATCGCGCGGTGTGGTATCCCACGACGACGGCATCGGACTCGTAGCGCCGCGGCTTCTTCTGCATGCAACACGCTCCTGGCGAGGGTCGGTGAACGCAGCCGAGCCGAGTGTGGCATCGAGTGGCCGCGGGGCCAAGCCCCGGACGGCGCATCGGCGGTCGCCCGACCGAGCCCCCGGGCGCCCTCACGCCGTGGACGACTCGACGCTCCCGGCGGCGGGCCGCGTGTGATAGTCTTGACGGGATTCGATCGCCCATCTCGACACGATCGTCCCGGCGCCACGGTCTCCGGCACCATGGTGATCCTCCGCCCGACCTGGCGGCGCAGGATGCGGACCCGCGCTCGCGCGCGCCCCCACCGCCCGACGCCGGCCCAGAGGACCTCTTCGCATGCTCTCCCTCAGCCGCCGGGGGCTCACCCTGGTCGCCCTGACCGGTCTGGTCGCGGCCCAGAGCGCCGACGCGATCCGGGTGATGACGTACAACGTCCTGAACTACTCGAGCGGGCGCACCACCGAGTTCCGCGAGGTCCTGGCCGCAATCCAGCCGGACGTGCTGGTGCTGCAGGAGGTCCTGTCGCAGCCCGCGGTCGACACGTTCCACGTGCTGGTGCTCGAGAACGTCAACCCCGGCGAGTGGACGGCCGGGGAGTTCGACAACGGCCCCGACACCGACAACGCGATCTTCTACCGGACCGCCCTGATCGACGAGATCGACCACTACCTGATCTCGACCTCGCTGCGCGACATCGACGAGTGGACGATCCGCCCGGACGGATACACGTCCGAGGCCGCCAAGCTCCGGGTGTACTCGGTGCATCTGAAGGCGTCGCAGGGGTTCGAGACCCAGCGTCTGGGCGAGGTGCAAGCCATGCGCGCGCGCATGGAGACGTATCCCCCGGGCCAGAGCTACCTCGTGCTCGGCGACTTCAACATCTACACGAGCAACGAGCCGGCCTACATCTACATGCTGGGCACCACCGGCGGGTTCGCCGGAGTGGTCGAGGATCCGATCGACATGCCCGGCGACTGGCACAACGATGCGAGCTTCGCGTCGATCCACACGCAGTCGCCGCGCACGTCGGACTTCGGCGGCGGCTCCACCGGCGGGATGGACGATCGGTTCGACATGATCCTGACCTCGCCCTCGCTCCAGCCCGACGTCGAGGAGGGCTGGTCGTTCATCACCGGCACCTACGAGGCGTTCGGCAACGACGGCTTCCACTTCAACGATGCCATCATCGATCCCCCGGCGCACCCGACGCTGCCGGCGTCGGTCATCCAGGCGCTGCACGACGCGTCGGACCACCTTCCGGTGATCGTGGAGCTGAGCGTGCCGTCGAAGATGGTCGTGGGGCCCGCGAGCATCGACTTCGGCCCGTGGATCACGGGGTCCACCGCGTCCACCGACCTCACGGTCGAGAACCCGGCGATTCCCCCCGCCGACGTCCTCCAGTTCGACTTCTCGATCTCGGGGGCGTTCTCGGCCCCGGCCGGTGAGTGGGAGGCCGAGCCCGGCGAGGGGCCGGTGACGCACCCGATCACGATGATCACCGACACCCCGGGCTTCATGACCGGAGACCTGTTCGTCTCCGGTGACGCACCGGACAATCCGGCGATCCTGGTGCCGGTGTCCGGCGTCGTCATCGAGCCGGCGGACCCGTCCACGTCGAGCGACGTCCTCGCCACGACCGCACCGCTCGACTTCGGCACCCACGCCACGGGCGAGTTCACCGACCAGACCGCGACGATCTACAGCTACGGTCACTACGTCTTTCAGTCCGACACCGACATCTACGCCGCCGAGCTGACCGGCGATCCGCGCTTCTCGATCGTCGGCGGCTTCACGCCGTCCTTCGCGGGCTTCGCGCCGGCGACGTACGACGTCGCGTTCGACGACACCGGCGCCCCCGACGGCACGTACCTCGCCACGCTGACGTTCTCGACCCGTGACAACCCGGTCGCCGGTGGCGCCCAGAACCGGGCCGACATCGTCTTCGAGCTGAGCGCCACCGTCGACGGCGGCACGCTCGCGTCGGGCGACCCGGCAGGTCCCGTCCCTGCCGGGTTCGTGGGCATCGCGCCGAACCCGTTCTGGCCGTCGACGCGCATCGCGTTCGGCGTGGGGGAGCCCGGCCGGGTGGATCTCGACATCTACGACGTGTCGGGGCGCGCCCTGCGGCGCGTCGTGTCACGCGCGTTCGCCTCCGGTGTGCACACGGTCAGCTGGGACGGACGCGATGACGCCGGACGGCGTCTGGGATCGGGCATCTACTTCGCCCGGCTGCGCACGCCCGAGTCGAGCGAGACCCGTGTCGTCATCCGCGCGCGCTAGGCACCCCGCGGGGACCGCATGGCCATCCCACCGGCGCGGAGCCGCGTGCCGATGACCCGCCCGCCCTCGTCACTGACCGATCGTCGCGTGTTCCGACCCGCGGCGATCGGACGACTCACGCTCCGCAATCGCGTGGCCATGGCGCCCATGACGCGCCGCATGGCCGCCGAGGACGGCGTCCCCACAGCCGAGATCGCCGCCTACTACCGCCGGCGCGCCGAAGGCGAGGTCGGCCTGATCATCAGCGAGGGCACGGCGATCGACGACGTGCACGCGTACGACACGCTCACGGTTCCCCGCTTCCAGACCGACGAGCAGCTCCGGGGATGGACGCGCGTCGTGGACGCGGTCCACGACGCGGGCGGGGCGTTCGCGCCCCAGCTCTGGCACACCGGACGCGCCGCCGCGAACGCCATCGGCCCGTCGGCCGGATCGCGCCCGCCGCGCCCCGACGGCACGCCGCGCTCGCCGGTGCGCGAGATGACCGACGAGGACGTGGCCCAGGTGCTCGACGCATACGCCCACAGTGCCCGCGCGGCGCGGGAGATCGGCTGCGACGCGCTCGAGATCCACAGCGCGCACGGCTATCTCCTCGACTCGTTTCTGAGTGCCGCGACCAACCAGCGCGACGATCGCTACGGTGGCTCGGCCGAGGCCCGGATGCGCTTCCCGCTCGAGGTGCTCGATCGTGTGCGAGCGGCCGTGGGTCCGGCGTTCCCGATCATCTACCGCTTCAGCCAGTGGCGGATGAGCGACTACCGCGAGATGAAGTTCCGCACCCCGACCGACCTCGAGCCGTGGGTTCGCGCGCTCGGCGAGCACGGTGCCGACATCCTCCACGTCAGCACGCGCGAGGCCACCGACCCCGGCTTCCCCGACGATCCTGAACACCCGGAGTGGAGCCTCGCGGCGTGGACGCAGCACCTGTCCGGACTCCCCACGATCGCCGTGGGCAAGATCTCGGTGACGCTCGGCATGGACGAGACGCGGGGGCGGAGCGACAACCGGATCGCCGACCCCACGCCCGCGATCGAGATGGTCGAGCGCGGCGAGGTCGACATGATCGCCGTGGGGCGGGCGCTGATCGCGAACCCGGACTGGGTCCCGATCGTGCGAGCGGAGCGCTGGAGGGAGCTGACGGCCTACGAGGCGTCGCTGTTGACCGAGCTCAGGTGAGGGCACGAAGGAGCCCCCCGCTCGGCCGCACTGGGCCGATCGAGGGGCTGACGATCTGGCGGAGCCGACGAGACTCGAACTCGCGACCTCCGGCGTGACAGGCCGGCGTTCTAACCAACTGAACTACGGCTCCGCGCGATTTCTGAGCGACGGGGAGGCTATCACGGGCGTTTCCGCGTCGTCAACAAGCCGATCGTCTCCCGGCCCCCGCTTGACGGTCCGCGGCGACCCGGGCGACACTCCATCCCCTCGGCCCCGCGAAGGGGCTTCGGATCTCGGTGTGTCGCCGGACGAGCCCGGCGACACCCGGCGCACCCACGCCGCGCGGCGGTCCTGCCGGAGGTTGTCGTGTCAGAACGAACGGGGCTCCTGGGCGAGCTGTGGGCCTTTCTGAAGGTCCGGAAGAAGTGGTGGATCGGCCCGATCGTGCTCTTCGTGGCTGCCCTGACCGTCCTCATCCTCGTGGCCGAGCGCTCGCAGAACACGCCGTTCATCTACGACATCTTCTAGCGGCTACCCGGGGGCGTCCGGCTCGCGG
Organism: Candidatus Eiseniibacteriota bacterium; assembly: GCA_965224245.1. Taxonomy (GTDB): domain Bacteria; phylum Eisenbacteria; class RBG-16-71-46; order CAZAMP01; family CAZAMP01; genus CBDCYW01. Next base: position 2,373,309 of record OZ245046.1, read on the forward strand.
ACGCGCCGCCCACTCTCAGGAGTGCCGCCCCGCGGTCCACGCGTGGGCCAGGGCGGCGAATGCACTCTCGTGACACCCCGTCGCGCCGACGGCCCCCCATTCGGCGGGCACGGCGTCCAGGGCCGCGTGATCGGCCACCGCCAGCGCCACGGCGTTCCGGCTCGGGGCGCCGTTCGACCCCGACGACCGTCTCCACGCCTCGAGCCGGGCGATCGCATCGCGGTCGGCGTCGGAGGGGACCGCCCCCCGGACGTACAGCACGATCACCGCCGTGCCTCCGGCCTCGCCCCGGCCGCCGCCGGACGGATCGAGCGCCGAGCCGGCCCCGTAGCGGCGGATGACGACGGTCGCGGGCGCGAGCCCCGGCACGAGGGCCGCCAGACCGGTCCGCACCGCGTCCTCCCGGAGCACGAACGCGGGCGCGGCCTCGGGGAGCCAGATCGTCAGCGGTCCCGTCGGCGGCGCCGGTGGCCGCACGACGCGGGTGAGGCGCCGGTGCGCCTCCATCGGGTCGGTCGACGGTGACGGCTGCGCGCGCTGGCGCACGAGGCCGCACCAGGTGTGGAGCGCGGCGACCGCGCCCGCCGCCCGCTCGAGCGCGTGGAGTCCCCCCGGCTCGCCGCGGGCGGCCGAGAGCGCGGCGCGGATCTCCGAGGTGACGCCCACGTCGCGCGCACGCAGGAAGAGATCGACCCCTGCCCTCAGCGCGGCCACGACGCCGGTCCCGAGCCCCTCCTCCTCGCCGAAGCCCGCCATCTCGAGCGCGTCGGACACCACCGCGCCCCGGAAGCCGAGCCCGCCGCGGAGGAGATCGGTCAGGATCCTCGACGACCGGGTCGCCGGGCCGGGCGCCGGGTCCAGCGCGGGGACGTGGACGTGGGCGCTCATCACCAGCGGCACGTGATCGGCGAGCACGGCCCGGTAGGGTGCGAGATCCCGGCGCTCGATCTCGGCGCAATCGTCCGGCACGACCGGGAGCCCGTGGTGGCTGTCGGTCGTGGTCGCCCCGTGCCCGGGGAAGTGCTTCGGACACCCCACGACGCCCCCGGCGGCGAGGCCCCGCAGCGCCGCCCGCGCATGTCGGGCCACGCGATCGGGCGTCGCCGCGAACGACCGTCGCCCGATGACGGGATTGTCCGGGCGGACGTTCACGTCCACGAGCGGTGCGAAGGCGACGTCGATGCCGGCGTCGGCGAGCGCGGCTCCGGCGCGATGGAAGACCCGCTCGGTCAGCGCGACGTCGTCGGCCTCGCCGAGCGCGCCCGGCGCGGGCGCCATCACGAGCCGATCCGGCCCGCCCGGGATCAGGGGCAGCCCGTCGAGCTGGCTGACCAGCCCCCCCTCCTCGTCGACGGTCACCAGGATCGGATGGGGTGAGAGCGCACGCGCGGTCTCGATCAGCGTGCGCGTCTCGGCGAGCGAGCCGAGATCCTCGCGAAAGAGGATCAGCCCCCCCAGCTCACCTCGCTCCAGCGCCCCCGCGACCGGCTCGAGCCCGCGCCCGTCGAGCCCGGACACGACGAGGCGTCCGGGGTTCGGCTCAGTACACACGTCGGATGTCGACGTCGCGGTAGTAGTAGCGGAGGATCTCGTCGTACGACCGGCCGCGCTCGCTCATCGCGATCGCGCCCATCTGGCACATTCCCACGCCGTGGCCGTAGCCGTGCCCGTCGGCCGTGATGGTGCGGACGCGGCCGTCCCGGCGATCCACGTTCAGGTCGAAGAGCGTGCTGAGCAACGCGCGGTGCCGGGGCCCCGGCTGGCGAATCGTCCACCGGATCGAATCGCGCTCGATCCGGTAGCGCCCCGTCGTCGTCTCGACCTCGAGAGAGACCACGCGGCCGGATGGACCGCGCTCGCGAACCCGGACGTTCGTGAGCGTCCCGAACGGGGATCCGTCGTGGGGGTGAAAGCGCGGGTAGTACGTGCGAAGGACGCTCATGAACTCCTCGGCGGTCCAGCGGACCTTCCAGTGGTAGTACTTCGACGCCTCGCACCAGTCGTGGCCGCTTCCGCGATCGCGTCGCGACCGCAGATGCTCCTGACCGTCACCGCCCCACACCTCGATCGGCGAGGCGGTGTGTCCCCCACACGTGGACGAGTAGAGCGCGTCGGCCGGGACGTCGTCGTGTAGCAGCACCTGGCCGGCGGTCTCGACGCATGCCCGGCGAACCGCCGGGGACTCACCGTGGAGGCCCGTGTAGACCTGGTCGCCGGTCGTGCTGGCCACGTCGAAGTCGTCGTCGCGCGGGCGCGAGATCCGACGGTACGCGTACGTGCGTGCGGCCACGGCCTGGGCCTTGAGCGCTTCGGTGCGTTTGCCGCCGTCGCGTCCGAGCTCGTTGCCGACCACGCCGGCCACGTAGTCCTCCAGACGCAGGCGGTTGACCACGGTCAGGCCCTCGGAGTCCGCCGACAGGACGAGATAGCCCCGGTACAGGCGATCGTCGAGCTGTATCGTGGCCCCCGGCGTCGCCGGGTACAGAAGGAGCCGATCGGACGCCTGGCCGCGGTCGACGCCCGCGCCGTCGACGATCCGCACGAAGGTGTCCCCGGTGTGCTGAAACCCCCAGAGGACGTTCGGGGCGATCTCGAGCGGGGCGCGATCCTGCCCGTCGAAGCCGATGCGCCACGCGTGACGCGAGCCCACCGAGACCCGATCGACACCGGTGGCGATGGCGACCCGCACCACCGGGCCGTCGGTGGCGGGGCGCACCGTTCTCGTCGGAGCCGTGCAGGACGACGTCGAGAGGATGCCCAGGATCAGCGCCGCCGCGGCGCGGCGCGAGGTGACGCTGTACGACACGCATGCTCCCGGGTGCATGACACGCCCGGGGCGCATGCGCCCCGATCACGTGTCGTTCGCTCGCTCCCGGCGACCGCTCGGCACCACGGCGCCCAGAACCACCGGATGATGCGCTCCGGTCGCCGCCGGCAGGTTCGCCGGCCGACCTTCCAGAGTTTCGTTACCCAGGATCGCGAACGCAATGGCTTCTTTCGCGTCGGGGTGTAGACCGTATTCCCGCGAGGTGACGACCGCCGACGACTTGAACGTGGCCTGGAGCGCCCCCATCACCGCGGCGTTGTGCACCCCGCCGCCCGACACGATCACCTCGTCGGGATGCCGGAATCGCGGCGCGACGAGTGTCTCCAGCGCGTTCCCGATCGACTGCCCGACCAGCATCGCGGCCGAGGCGAGGATGTCGTTCGCGCCCAGACCGAGCTTGCGCCCCGCCGAGAGCACCGACGAGGTGAACCGGTGTCCGAACAGCTCGCGCCCGGTCGACTTCGGCGGCCTGGCGGCGTAGAACGGATGGCGCAGCACCTCCTCGACGAACCGGCGGCTGGGGCGACCCGAGGCCGCCGCCGCACCGTCTCGATCGTACGCGGTGTTCAGGAGCAGCTCGGAGAGCCCGTCGAGGATCATGTTGCACGGCCCCACGTCGAACGCGACCACGTCGTCGAGCCGCGCACCGGCGGGCACGATGGTCAGGTTGACGATCCCGCCCAGGTTGATCAGCACGCGCGAGCGCGCGTCGTCGCGGAACAGCATGTAGTCGACGTAGGGAATGAGGGGGGCCCCGGTGCCTCCGGCGGCCACGTCGCGCGCGCGGAAGTTGCAGACGACCGGACACCCGGTGCGCTCGGCGATCACGGCGGCCTCACCGATCTGAAACGTGGAGCGGTGACCGCCGGCGCCCGCGGGATCGTGGTGCACGGTCTGCCCGTGCGAGGCCACGAAGTCGACGTCGTCGATGGACACCCCGGCGCTGCCTACCACCGCGAGCACCGCGTCGCCGAACGTCTCCCCGAGCTCGTAGTTGAGCGAGGACAGGTGCCCCGTGTCCGCGCGGCCGGCCTCGAGCACCCGCTCGCGGAGCGCCGGCTCGTAGGCGATCATCTGGAACGCGACCGTCTCGACGGTCGTCTCGAGGCCCGACCCGCCGAGCCGGACCAGCGCCGCGTCGACGCCGTCGGCCGACGTGCCGCTCATCAGTCCGACGGCCAGCCGCTGGGGCTTGGCCAGGATGGAGGGGAGCTCGCGCATCTCGGTGACCCTTTCAGCGGGATCGATCCCGCATCGCAAACGGTGCTCCGGCGACTCCGAACGTGCCGAGCGCGCCGCGAACCTGCCCGCCGGCCGCCGCGAGCGCCTCGTCGGCGTGCTCGGCGGTGACGCCCGCCAGCACCATCACGATCGCTCGCTTGACGTGTCCGGACGCGGCCTCGAGCGCCGCCTCCGCGTCGTCGTAGCCGAGGCCGGTCGCCAGCATCAGGACGCGCTTCGATCGCTCGGTGAGCTTTCGGCTCGTCGCGCGCAGGTCGACCATCATGTTGCCGTAGACCTTGCCCAGTCGGACCATCGACGCCGTCGTGAGCATGTTGAGAACCATCTTCTGCGCCGTGCCCGACTTCATGCGGGTGGACCCCATGATCGGCTCCGGACCCACGTCGGGTGCGATCAGGACGTCCACGGTGAGCTCGACGCGCTCGGGCGGATTCGTGGTCAGGAACAGCGTCTTCGCCCCGCACTCGCGGGCCCGCCGGACGGCGGCGACCGTGTAGGGCGTACGCCAGGAGGCCGCGATGCCGGCCACGACGTCGTCGGGCCCGACCGCGAGCGCGTCCATGGCCGCGCGTCCCGCGGCCGGATCGTCCTCGGCTCCCTCGACCGCGCGCACGAGGGCGCGCTCGCCCCCCGCGATGACGCCCACGATGCGATCGGGATCGGTGCCGAAGGTCGGGGGACACTCGGCGGCGTCGAGGACGCCGAGGCGGCCGCTGGTGCCGGCACCGACGTACACCAGGCGCCCCTCGCGTCGCAGCGCGGCCACCACCAGATCCACCGCGCGCGCGATCTCTGGCAGACACGCGGCGACCGCGTCGGCCACGGACCGATCCTCGGCGTTGATCAGCGACACGACGTCCAGCGCGGACAGCGTGTCGAGATCGACCGAACGCGGGTTGATCGCCTCGGTGGTGAGCCCGGTCAGCCGGTCGAACAGCTGTCGGCCGCTCTCGTCGTGCACGTCGGTCTCCTCCGCGCCGCGTGATGCCCCGGTCCCGTGATGCCGCCGTTCTCACGATGGACGCACGCCATCGGCGCCGTCAACGCCGAAGTTCGGACCGGCACGGACACGAGAACGCCCCGCCGCGGCGAACCACGACGGGGCGAGCGGATCGAGCGGCCGCCCGGGGACGGCACCCGTCACCTCAACGCGCTAGCCGGCCTTTCGCATCGCGCGAGCGTCGTCGCGCTCGGACTCGAGACCGTGCTTGGCGATCTTGTAGCGGAGCGCCCCCCGGCCGATCTCCAGGAAGCGCGCGGCCTCCATGACGTTGCCGCGGCAGCGTTCGAGCGCGCTCTCGATCACGCGCTTCTCGATGTTGTCCAGGTTGGCGCCACCGTCGGGCAGGCGCACGCTGAACTGATCCTCGGAGAAATCGACCAGGTACAGCGGTCGGCGTGCGGACTCGATCGGGAAGTCGTCCGGACGCAGCTCGCCCCCAGACTTGCTCATGACGGCCCGCTCGACGGCGTCGTACAGCTCGCGGACGTTGCCCGGCCAGTTGTACTCGAGCAAGAGCCGCTCCGAGTCGGCGTTGAGCGTCATCGCGCTCTTGCCCAGGCGCCGCGTGGAGACGTCCACGAACTTGCGCGCGAGGTCGACGATGTCGGCCCCTCTCTCGCGAAGCGGCGGCAGGTGCACCTGCACCGATCCGAGACGGTTGTACAGGTCGGTGCGGAAGCAGCGCGTGGCCACCTCGCGCGACAGATCTCGGTGCGACGAGGCGATCACGCGCACGTTCACCGAGACCTCGGCGTCGCTCATGACCCGGCGGATCGTACCCGAGTCCATGAAGCGCAGGAGCTTCGCCTGGAGCGGAAGCTCGAGCTCCCCGATGCCCTCGATGTACAGCGTGCCGCCGCTGGACAGCTCGATGAGGCCGATCTTGCGACCGGTGGCGTCGGTGAACGCGCCCGCCTCGTGACCGAACAGCTCGCTCTCCATCAGCTCGTCCGCGATGGCGGCGCAGTCCACGTGGATGAACGGCGCGCCCCGGCGCGGCGACTGATCGTGGATCGCGCGCGCGACCAGGCTCTTGCCCGTCCCGGACTCACCCAGGATCAGCACCGGCGTGCTCGGGCTCTTGGCGGCCTGGTCGGCCACCTTCACCGCGGAGCGGAACGCCGGGCTGGACCCGATCATCTTCGAGAAGCACTGCTCGGGTCCGTCGGTCGCCGCGGCGGCGCGCACCGGCGCCTCCTGGTTCGTCGCACGGTCCGAGAAGTGGATCAGGCGGCGCAGCACGTCGAGGTTGATCGGCCGATGCAACAGGTTGCGCACGCCCAGCTGCGGAGGGATCTCCCGCTGTCGCATGGCTTCCTGATCGGTGATGATGATCACCTGACATCGAGGACGGTCGTCCTTCACGCGCTGGATCAGCTCGAGCGCGCGGGCCTCGCCGCGGTACTCGAGGATCATCAGGTCCGGCGCGGCGTCGGCGAGCGCGCGAAAGGCGCTCTCGGGCACCGCACGGACGTCGGTTTCGTGGCCGAATTCGGTCAGCAGCTCCAAGACCCGGTCGCGGGTCTCGGGATCCTGGAGAACGGCAAGCACTTTCAGGGCCAAAAGAGGTCCCCCTCCTTTCGAGACGCGGAGGACAGCGTGCAAGAGGACCGTGAGGCCGAGCCTCGGATGCTCTCAACGCTAGTATTTCTCGACGAGAAGGGCAGAAACTGTACCGCGAGACGCAATCGAGGGCCCGTCTGACCGAAAACCAAGGGCTTGCCGCCGCGGATGGCGCGTTTCAACCATCTCCCCTGCCGTCAGTTTCGGCAGCCGACGGTGCGTTCGGGAGCGAAACGTCGGTCGTGGGGGTGGGAGGGCCGGAAACGAAGACGCGCGCCACCGCTGAGCGGTGGCGCGCGGACCGCGGGCAGGAGTGCCTGGAAGCCTCCGGTGCGGTCTCAGCGGACGGTGGATGGCTCCGCGAGCGGAGCCTCTCCGGCATCGGCCGGCCGGCGCGGCGCCGGATCCGGGCTAGGGCTTCTTGAGCGCCACGAACCGCGTGCGGCCGTCGCGTTCGACCAGCAGCAGCACGGTGTCGCCGGAGTCCAGCGAGTCGACGCGCTCGCGATACTCGCTCGCCGACGAGATGGGCTCCCGCCCCATCTGCCGGATGATGTCGCCGGGCTGGAGCTGCTTGTCCTCGGCGACACTGCCGCGCTCGACCGACTCGATCACGAGCCCACCGTCGCCGAGGGTCGTGTCGAGCTCGCGCGCCACGTCGTCGGTGAGCTCCATGACGCTCGCGCCGAACGGGTCGGACCACGCGCCGCGATCGGTGCTCGGGAAATCCTGCTGGGCCAGCTCGCTTCGCTCCATCAGGGTGACCCAGAACGTGCGCTCGGCCCCGTCGCGCGACACCACGACCTCGACCTCGGTCCCCGGGCGCGTCAGTGCCACCCGGTTGCGCAGGTGGTTCGTGTCACGGATCGTCTCGCCGTCGAACTTGACGATGACGTCGCCCGACGTGAGACCGGCGGCGCGCGCCGCCCCGTCGTTCGAGACCTCCCGGATGATCGCGCCCATCGGCCGGTCGAGCCCGATGGACTCGGCCATGTCCTGATCCAGATCCTGGATCATGACGCCGAGCCAGCCGCGGATGACCCGCCCCTCGCTCATCAGGTCGTTCATGATCGAGCGCGCCATGTTGGCCGGAATGGCGAAACCGATTCCCTGGTAGCCGCCCGATCGCGTCGCGATCGCGGTGTTGATCCCGACGACCTCGCCGTCCAGGTTCACCAGGGGCCCGCCGGAGTTGCCGGGGTTGATCGCGCAATCGGTCTGGATGAAGTCCTCGTACTCGGTCACGACGCGTGTGGAGCGCCCCTTCGCGCTGACGATGCCCGCGGTCACGCTGTGCTCGAGGTGGAACGGACTGCCCACCGCGATGACCCACTCGCCCACGCGGAGCCGGTCGGAGTCGCCGATGATGGCCGACGGCAGATCCTCGTCCGGCTCGATCTTGATGACGGCCAGATCGCTCGCGGCGTCCGCACCGACCAGCGTGGCCTCGTACACCCGACCGCTCGAGAGGCGGACCTTCAGCTCGTCGGCCTCGCCCGCGACGTGATTGTTGGTCAGGATGAACCCGTCGGAGCTGACGATCACCCCCGAGCCGAGTCCGCGCTGCCGGTACGCCTCGTCGGAGCGGTTGCGGAACCGATCGCCGAAGAACTCCTGCAGCCCGGGAAGGTTGTGGAACCCGCTGATGTCGCGCTCGACGTCGGTCTCGGTCGTGATGGACACCACGAACGGCTTGACCGTCTCGGAGACGTTCGCGAACGCGTCCGACATCAGATTCAGCACGCGGGCGGCATCCTCGGGGACCCCGGTGGGAGCCTCCGGACCCGCGGTCGCGACGCCGGCGTTTCCGAAGAGCAACGCGCTCGAGACGGCCGCCGCCACCGCGCGGGTGATCAGTCGGGAGCTCATTCATGTCCTCCTGGTTTCCGCGCGCGCGCGCGGCGTCGAGTGCGGGCTTCGACCCGGATCTCGACGATTTGATCTCCTCGCTTGCCGCCGAACTCGATGCCCTCGCCCTCCAGACGGATCACCGATCCGTCGGAGGTACCCGGCGGAACGACGAGCCGCTCCTTGCGGCCGCGGAGGGTCCGGACCTGGATCGTCGACCCGTTTCGAGCCGCATCGCGACTGACCGGGACCCGGCAGTGCACGTCGTGCCCGTGCCGCGTGAAGAACGGGTGCTGGGAAACCTTGGCTCGGATGAACTGCGGTCTGGATCCGGCAGCGTCTGGCTCTCGAAACCCGGGAAACGGAAGCAAAGTTCCGTCGTCGGTGCCCGATGGAATCTCGAGGTTGACGGTGCCGAACGCCGCATGCCAGCCCTCACCGCCGCATCGCTCGCACGGCGCGGCGGTACACCATCCGCGCCCCCCGCACTCCTCGCATGGCTCCTCGCGCAGGACGCCCCTGCAGACCGGACACGCGTACGCCACCCCGGCGCTGCCGCCGGTTCCCCCGCAGCCGCCGCACGCGATGCGCACCGGCATGCGCAGCCGCGCACGCCCTCCGAGTGCCGCGATCTCGAACGGCAGCAGAATCTCGACGACCTCCGGATGATCGGATCCGGACGACAGGAACCGCCGGAGCAGCGTCTCGACGACGCTCGGCGTGTCGGGCGGCGCATCGTCCTCGGCCGGCCAGTAGTCGTCCTCGTCGAACTCGCTCCACCACGCGGCCTCGCTCCTCAGAGCGTCATACGACTCGCGCTGCTCCGCGTTGCTGAGAACGTGATACGCCTCGGTGGCCTCCTGCCGGAGTCGCACCAGCTCGGCGCTGTCGCCGAGAAACTCGAGCTCGTCCTCGAGCTGAGAGAGGATCTCCCGGTAGGCGCGTTCGATGGTCAGGGAGTCCGCATCCGGGTCGACGCCGAGCACTCGGTAGTAGTCCTTGGCCAGGCTGGCCATTCAATCTCCTTCCCGCCCGGATCGGCGAGATCGATGCTCGTACACGCGCGGCGGCGGGGCCGGCACGGGGAACGCGACTCATGGCGCGTTCCCCGTCGATTGTCGACACCTGCGCCGCGGGCGGGTCAGTCCTTCTTCTCGTCATCGACGACCTCGAAGTCGGCGTCGACGACGTCGTCGTCCCCTCCGCCGCCGGACGCGCCCGAGGAGGCGCCGCCGTCGGCGGCCGCCGCATCGCCACCCGCTGCGCTGGCGCGCTCGTAGAGCTTCTGGGACACCTCGTGAAGCGCCTTCTGAAGCGCCTCGCTGGCCGACTTGATCTGCACGGTGTCATCGGACTTGATGGCGGTCTCGAGGGTCTCGAGACCGTCCTCCAGTCGCTTCTTCTCCGCCGGCTCGAGCCTGTCCTTCAGCTCGTCCTCGAGCTGCTTTCGCACTTGATACGCCAGACTGTCCGCGTTGTTCCGCTCCTGGATGGCCTCCTGGCGCTTCTTGTCCTCGGCCGAGTGGGCCTCGGCGTCCTTGACCATCTTGTCGATGTCCGAGTCGGAGAGACCCGACGAGGCCTGAATCTTGATCGACTGCTCCTTCCCGGTCGCCTTGTCCTTGGCCGACACGTTCAGGATACCGTTCGCGTCGATGTTGAACGAGACCTCGATCTGCGGGACCCCGCGCGGGGCCGGCGGAATGCCGACCAGCTGGAACTCGCCGATCTTCTTGTTGTCGATCGCCATCGATCGCTCGCCCTGGAAGACCTTGATGTCGACGGCGGTCTGGTTGTCGCCGGCGGTGGAGAAGACGTTGGCCTTCTTGGTGGGGATCGTCGTGTTCCGCTCGATGAGCTTGGTGAACACGCCACCCAGCGTCTCGATGCCGAGCGACAGCGGCGTCACGTCCAGAAGCAGCACGTCCTTGACGTCGCCGGTCAGGACGCCTCCCTGGATGGCCGCGCCGACCGCGACGACCTCGTCGGGGTTCACGCCCTTGTGCGGCTCGCGGCCGAAAAGTTCCTTGACCGCGCTCTGGACCTTCGGGATGCGGGTCGATCCCCCGACCAGGATGACCTCGTCGATGTCCGAGGCCGACACGCCGCCGTCCTGGAGCGCCTTGCGACACGGACCGAGCGATCGCTCGATGAGATCGTCCACCAGCTGCTCGAACTTCGCACGCGAGAGGGTCACGTTCAGGTGCTTGGGTCCCGACGCGTCGGCGGTGATGAACGGCAGGTTGACGTCGGTGGACTGCGTGGTCGACAGCTCGCACTTGGCCTTCTCGGCCGCCTCCTTCAGGCGCTGGAGCGCCATCGGGTCCTGTCGGAGATCGATGCCGTGGTCGGATTTGAATCCGTCGGCGAGCCAGTCGATGATGCGCTGATCGAAGTCGTCTCCGCCGAGGTGCGTGTCCCCGTTGGTCGACTTGACCTCGAACACCTTGTCTCCGAGCTCCAGGATCGAGATGTCGAACGTGCCTCCCCCGAGGTCGTACACCGCGACCTTGAGGTTCTCCGCCTTGTTCTCCAGGCCGTAAGCCAGCGCCGCCGCCGTGGGCTCGTTGATGATGCGCTTGACCTCGAGCCCGGCGATGCGCCCGGCGTCCTTGGTGGCCTGCCGCTGGGCATCGTTGAAGTACGCGGGGACCGTGATCACCGCCTGCGTGACCTCCTGGCCCAGGTACGCCTCGGCGGCCTCCTTCATCTTCTTCAGGATCATCGCCGAGATCTCCGGCGGCGTGAACTCCTTGCCCTTCACGCGCACGGTGACGCGCCCCTGACTGTCCTGCCCGACCTCGTAGGGGACCTCACCGATCTCGGTTCCGACCTCGTCGATGCCGCGCCCCATGAAGCGCTTGATCGAGTAGACCGTGTTGGCGGGGTTGGTGATCGCCTGTCGCTTCGCGACCGCTCCGACGAGCCTCTCGTCCTTGTCCTTCGGGAAGGCGACGACGCTGGGCGTCGTGCGCCCACCTTCGGGGTTGGGGATGACGACGGGATCGCCGCCCTCGATGACCGCGACGCACGAGTTCGTCGTGCCCAGGTCAATCCCGATGATCTTCGACATGATCGATTCCTTTCGAGCGGGAGCCGCGCGGGCCTCCGTTGGTTCGTATCAATCGTCAGCCTCGAGGGGAGTCCGTCGGCGGCACGGCATTCCACATCGACGTGGATCGACGAAGTCGCCGGTCCTCCAGGAATGCACGCGTGCGCGCGTCCAGACGCGCACCGTCGACGCGATCCGAGAGACGATCCACCACCTGCACCGCCGCGGCGACCGGTACTTCGCTCAGCCGCTCGACGTGCAGCGCGATCCCCAGGGCCCGGGCCTCCCGGGCATCGGCGTCGGCCTCGCGTCCGGACCCACGCAGGATCTCCGCCTCGCCCACGAGCATCTTTGCGTACAGCGCCGCGATCTCCGGGTCCTGGATCAACGTCGTGGCCGACTCGGGATCCAGCGTCGTGATGACGTCTGCATGGGGGCCGAGTAGGCCGCGCGTGGCCTCTTCGTGCAGCTCCTGCGCCTCGGACAGATTGCCCGACGCGGCCACCGCGAAGAGGGCGAGGAGTGCGACGCCGACCTCGCGCGTGAGCCGGACGATGTAGTCCTCGTGACGGGGGATGTCTTCTGGCTTCACTCGAGTCTCCTATCTGCGATCGAGGGCGCCCGGGCCCGCGCTGGGACCCGACCCTCGTGTGCGATCGGCCTTCGGTCCCGGACGGACCGAATCAGCCGAACGTAACGCAAGCGCAGTGCCAAGGTTGCCTCGACCCTGCGAATCGGCTAAATCATTATGGATCAATCATCTGGATAGTGACTGGCGGCCCGGGTCACGACACCTCGCGCCAGATCGTCTCATCTTGAGACGGTCAGGTCCGCTTCAGAACGAAACAGTGTTTGCCGGAAGGAACCGACCCCGGCTCGCCTCGGCTGACCCTAGCGGCCCCGACCGCTTCCCGGCCCGTCGGCGCCGATCCGCTTCAGCTTCCGCCACATGGTGGCGCGGGAGATCCCCAGCGCCTTGGCCGCCCGGGTGGCGTTGCCGCCGTGGCGGTTGAGGACGCGCAGGATGTGTCGCTCCTCGACGTCGCGCAGCGTCATGTCGGTCGGATAGACGTCCTCGGGCGTGTGTCCGAGCCGCGGGACGCCCCGGGCGAGCATGTCCCGTGGAAGGTCGTGCTCGGTGATCTCGTCGCCGTCGGCCAGCACGACCGCGCGTTCGAGCGCGTTCTGGAGCTCGCGGATGTTCCCCGGGTAGTCGTAGTTCAGGAGCACGACCTGCGCCCGGGGCGAGAAACGCGTCACGTTGCGGCCGAGCCGCGCGTTGAGCTCCTTGATGAAGTACTCGGCCAGCACCGGGATGTCGTCCCGCCGCTCGCGCAGGGGCGGCAGCTCGATGTTGAGGACGTTGAGCCGGTAGAAGAGGTCCTCCCGGAACTCGCCCGCCTCCATCCGTCGCTTCAGATCACGGTTCGTGGCCGCGATCACACGCACGTCCACCGTGACCGGCGTGTTGCCCCCGACCCGGCGGACCTCACGCTCCTGGAGCACGCGCAGGAGCTTCACCTGGGCGGCGAGCGGCAGCTCACCGACCTCGTCGAGGAAGAGCGTGCCGCCGTCGGCGTGCTCGAAGAGCCCCTTCTTGTCCTGTGTGGCGCCGGTGAATGCGCCGCGGACGTGACCGAACAGCTCGGACTCGATCAGGTTGTCCGGGAGGGCACCCGAGTTGACGGGCACGAACGGGCCCCGCGAGCGATTGCTCTGGAAGTGGATCGTGCTGGCGATGAGCTCCTTGCCGGTGCCGCTCTCGCCGGTGATCAGGACGGTGCTCTCGGTCCTGGCGATCTTGCCGATGAGGCGGATGACCCGGCGCATGACCTCGGACACGCCGATGATGTTGCCCGTGTAGATGCTCTCGGGCGGGTCGGTGCCGAACGCGGAGACGTCACCGTCGGGCATGTCGGACGAAACATCGCCGAAGGCATCGTCTTGGGTCACGGAGGGTTTCCTTGCACGCGATGGTCCGGCGGGGCCGTTCTGACGCGGGGAAACTATACTGAGGCCCACGACCGGCGGCAACCGCCGGCGCTCGCCCAATTCGCCTACTCGGTCGCCTCCGTGCTCTCCGGCGCGGGACGCGGTGCGGCCAAGAGCGGCGTGATGGCGGTCACGAGCGCATTCTTCGGCTGATAGCCCTGGATCATCTTGACGACGTAGCCGTCGCGATCGATCAGGAACGCGGTCGGGATGGATCGGATGCCGCCATACGCCTCCTGCACCGCGCCGGTGCCCATCACGACCGGGTAGTTGATGCCCGCCTTCTCCACGAACCTGGACACGACGTCTCGCCCCGCCCGATCGAGCGACACGCCGAGCACCGTGAAGCCGTCGTCGGCGTACTCGTTCTGAAGCTCGATGAGGTGCGGGATCGACATCCGACACGGTCCGCACCACGTGGCCCAGAAGTCGAGCAGAACGACGTCGCCGCGGTAGTCGCTCAGACGAACCGTACGTCCCTCCAGCTCGGCGAGCGTGAAGTTGGGAGCCGGATTGCCGCGCGGCTTGGCACTCGGCACGGGCGTGCGGACGGTCCGGGGCGTGCGATCCGCCGAGGCGTCGGAGACGACCGCGTCGCCGCCGGCGTCCGACGTCGTGGGCACGACGCTCGGGGTCGCGTCCGCGGAGATGGCGGCGTCCGCCTGGCCCGATCCGTCGCATCCCAGCGAGACGCTGATCACGACGAGCGCCATCGCGCGAATCCAGTGGAGATGTGTGGCCTTCATGCTCGCGGTCTTCCTTCCCATCGGTGTGGACGGACGGCGTCGTCTCGACATCGGCGGGAGCATACCGCATGGCTTCGGGCGTACCCAACGCGACCGCTCCCCTCTCGGATTCTCGGTTTGGATGCCCGAGGCGCTCATCGGGTTCCCGTCCCGTACGGGACACCGCCGGTGCCGCGGCTGATCCTCGAGGGACAGCCCATCGCGCCGGTGGACGTCAGGCCGGGCATCCCCCGCCATAAACGACACGAATACAACGACCTACAATTCCGTACACACCTGGCCGTCGTTGGCATGCGCGTTGCAAATCCCAGGGGCATGGTCGGCGGCGGGTCGAACTCGACCGGCCCCGCCGGACCGACGACCGTCTCCGACACGACGACGTGCACCCGGATGGTGGAGGGATACTCACGATGAAATCCACGAAGCGCGCCACACTGGCATCCACGCTGGGACTCGGCGCCCTGATTGGCGCCACGATGGTGGGGTGCGACTCCTCGACGAACGCGCCCGGTACGAACGACGACTCGCTGACGCAGGTCGAGGACCTGAACGATCCATACGGCGGCTACAACCGCTCGGCCGAGCCTGCGGGCTTCGGCGATCCCTTCCTGTTGAGCGACCAGGGCGAGGTCACGTACGTCGACCCGATGGCCGACGAGCCCGGCATCCTCGACTTGATGGGCGGCGCCGAGAACGATCTGTACGCGGTCCGTCTGACCTGGGGGTTCCTCGCCCGCGACGAGGCCTTCGGCGGCGGCGACCCGGTCGACTGGTCGGGCGGCGCGACCGTCGGCGAGGGCGCGGTGCTCGCCGTCCGGACGATCCACTTCGAACAGGCACAGAACGACCACATCGTCCGGCCGCGCGAGGATCGCAAGGTGCTCGAGTGGGTGTCCACGACGAGCGGCGGGCTGGACGGCGTCCAGCTGCTCGTGCTGGATCCGCCCACCGTCGCCGACGGGGGTCGCGCCGAGGGCAACACACTCAGCATCGAAATGCCGCTCGTCTCCGAGTCCTTCGAGGTGGCTCTGATGGACGGTCTGGACATGACCCTCGCCGTCGACGGCGACGGACACCAGTTCCGCATCCAGGCCCGCAAGGTCGAGCTCCTCGCCGAGTGTCGCCGCGGCTGGATGAGCGGACGCTGGCACAGTCGCGCCAACACCGACGATCTCGGGGACGATCTCGCCGAGGGCCGTCGCGGTGAGTTCCGCGGTCACTGGGTCAACGCCCGGGGCGAGATCGGCGGGTCCATGAAGGGGTTCTATGGCGTGAACGCGCGGGGACACCGCGTGTTGTTCGGGAAGCTCATCGATTCGAACGGGAACTTCCGGGGTCTCGTGCGCGGGACGTGGAACACCGCGGAGTCGCTGGGAGTGGGCAGCTTCAGGGCACACTGGCTCGATGCCGATCACAACGTCGTTGGAGGCATGCGAGGCGTCTGGGAACGTCGCGATCGCAACGGAGCCGGCCTGTTCCATGGAGCGTGGGCCACGAACTGCGACTCGAGTGAGGACGAGGTGGAGATCGACGAGTCGATCTTCTAGCTCCGACTCGCCTCACGGCCCCATGGGGACGCCTCCGCGAGAGGCGTCCCCTCTTTTTTCTCCACGCGCGAGACTTCGGCGACCCCCCGGGGATGATGCACTTGCATCATCGACGCCTCCATCACTACACACCATACTTCGTCATGATTGAGGCCGTTTCCCATGAATCGGCCACGTGCCGTTCCGTGATCGCTCTCGGTGAGAACGATCGCTCGGGAGACGATCGGGCGTGGTCCGGCGACCAACATTCGAGTACGGCCGATCCTGGAAGACGAATTCAGCAGTAAAGGAGCATCTCATGAAGTGGCTCGCCACAATCCTCGTCATCAGCACGACTGCCGCCGTCCCCGTCCATGGGGAGGTCGAGCTGAACTCCCCTTCGTTTGCGCCCGACCTCGACGGCCTCGATGCCTTCGACTGCGATGGCCAGATCCGGTGGGTACAGGATCCCGACGGCGCCAGTGGTCTCGCAGCGCAGGACGACGTCTGCTATCCGTTTCTGGCCCAGACAGCCGACAACTTCGTCGGCACCGGTTACGACATCATCGGAGCCGGCTGGTACGGCGTCTACTGGAATGGCAGCCCGCTTCCTCCCGACCGTTTTCGGATCGAGATCTACGATTGCAGCACGTCGTGCATCGGTGCGCTCCTTTATTCGGCAACGACGACCGACTACAACGAGACGCTCGGCGCACCCAACGGCTACTGTTCCAACATTCCCGCGTTCAGTACGACCGACGGCATGTGCTATGGGATCTCAATGACGGCCGAGTTCTGCTTCCCACCCCAGTACGGCGCCGCGACCGGCGTCGGCGATGGTAGCGAAGCGTGCTTTCGCTCGGCCTTCTTCGGATTCTCGAGCTGGACGCCCGCCAGTGATGTGTTCGGGCTGCCGTATGAGCTCGCGTTCCTGCTGTACTACGACGAGCCCACACCGACGACGGCGACCTCGTGGTCGACGATCAAGAGGATGTATCAGTAGGTTCCGGGGCTGCTCGATTGACGAGGGTCGATTCGGTCGCTGGATCGACCGCCGGTGCTTCAGGCGAGATGAGACCCTGCGAAAGGGCTCCGACGTCCGCGCGGCGCTAGGCCGATTCCAGCCGGACGAGCAGGCGATCGATGCCATCGCCGATGAGCTCCAGCGAACCGGTCACCGTTTCGTGTCGATCGAGTCGATCACAGATCTCGGCCAACGCCGCCATCACGTTCAACAAGAACGCCCTCTCGTCTCCGCTCAGCTCGAGGGACGAGCGGGCCAGCGCCGCGAAGACGGCCTCGCACGACTCGGCGATCTCGGCCAGCGCGTAGAGCCGTCGCAATCCGGCGTCCTCGGAGACCGTCGCGAACGCCCCGCGCAGCGCCTCCGCATCGGTGGTCCGGCGGCTCGGCGTTTCGCCCGTCGACTCGACCGCCAGCTCGGCTCGCGCGAGCGCGATCGCCTCGCGGGCGTCGTCCAGCAGGATCGACAGTCGATCATCATGGTCGTCGTGCCCGGCCCGCCCGGCTGCGTCGGCGCCGAGCCGGGGTCGATCGTGCGGATTCGACAGCGCCATCGGGGAACCGCTCCTGCGGTGAGAAGACACGGACCACCACGAGCCTCCAACACGAGGATTATCGGCCCGGGTGGATACGGCTTGAGCCGGCGCCGGCTGGACTGATCCGCCAGGCGGCACCGGCGCCGGGGCATCCGGGATCCGCGGCCACATCCTCCGGCCGTGAGGTGATCCGGTACCGCGCCGGTCGATCACTCGACGGCGTCGGCGCGGTCCTCGGCCAGGGCGTAGCGCTGCCGGAGCGGTACGAAGTGGTCGGCGGTCCGCGTCAGCTCGACCCGGATCGACGGGCGACCGCGTGCGAGCCGGTCACGCACGGCGTGTGCCACCGACAGCGTCGACGATCACGCGGGCGAGAAGCACCGAGAATCCGCGCCGGACCGGGCGTCTAGTCGACGACGACATCCTCGGGCAGGATGTAGCCGAACGGATTGACGTGCTTCTCGTCGACGACGACCGCGTAGTGGAGATGGGGCCCCGTGGAGCGTCCCGTCGATCCCACGGTCGCGATGACGTCGCCGCGTTCGACACGTTGACCCTTCTTGACGAGGTTCGATTCGTTGTGCGCGTAGACCGTCACGATGCCGTTGCCGTGATCGATCTTGACCGACTTCCCGTAGAAGCCGTTGCGGCCGGCCTGGATGACGACGCCGTCGGCCGTGGCGTGCACCGGCGTTCCGGTGGGGGCCGAGATGTCGACGCCGGCGTGGAACGCGCGCCGCCCGGTGAACGGGTCGTTTCGATGTCCATACCCCGACGAGTACCAGCCGTTCCCTTCCAGCGGGTGGATGGACGGGACCTGGCTCAGGGACTCGTTCCGCGCGCCCAGCTTCTCGACGATGGCCTGATAGCTGCGGCGACGGTCCTCGGCGCCGCGGATCATCTGATTGAGCTCGACCTCCGCATCGACGACGAGCTGGTGCAGCGGGGTACCGAGCGCGCCGCTCTCGCGCGGGCCGTCCTCCAGGCCGCCGAGTCCGAGCGGGCTCGTGTCCTCGTCGCCGTCGTGGAGCCCCGCCAGGGCCCTCGCGCGCAGCTCGTACTCGGCGAGCTTGTCCATCGACGAGCGCAGCACGTCGATCTCGCCGTCCATCTGGTACAGCTCCGCCCGGAGCCGCTCGTTCTGATCGGAGACCGCGGCCAGGTCGCGCCCGCGCTCGGCCGCGACCACGAACACGCGCAGGGACACCATCAGCAGCAGCAACGTGACCCCGAGCCCGCAGGCGACCGATCGTGACACGCCCCGCCGTACGCGAAACGATGCGATCTCCGCACCGCTCTCGGGAATCAGCAGGATGTTGAGGTTCTCGCGAAACAGCTTTCGCGGGATCTTTTGCAACATGAACCCGTCCTCGGGTTGCGGACTCGATCGCGTGCACGTCCGACCGGTTTTCGCGACGCCGGTGGGACACGGGCGCCACGGGCTGGATCGACCGACGCCGTACGGAGCCACGTCGATCCGAAGGCCGGGAAGCTTAACAAGCGATCGGATCGTCCGCAACCCGACCCCAGATCGCATCGCCGGCCGGGCCGAGGTCCGCCGGGGACGTGTGTCATTTCGGCCGCGACCACGCCTTCCTTTGGCTTTCCCGGCGAAAACGAGCCTCGCGCGGCCCCCGACGATCCCGTAGGCTGGCGCCCATGTCGAACGCCATGTCCCTCGGCGAGAAGCCGATCTTCTTCCTCGCAGATGCCCATTTGACGACGAGGCGCGTTCCCGAGGAGATGGCACGAGAGCGACGGGTGGCCGGTTTCCTGGCGTACGCCCGCGACCACGCGTCGCACGTGTACATCCTGGGGGACCTCTTCGACTTCTGGTTCGAATACCGCCACGCGTTGCCGGGTGGTCACTTCCAGCTCTACCGCCGGCTCTACGAGCTGGCCGAGGCCGGGGTGCGAACGACCTTCCTGGCCGGGAATCACGATTTCTGGTGCCTGCAGTTTCTCGCCCGGGAGTTCGGGATCGAGACGCATCCCGATCCGATCGAGGTGACCCACCAGGGCCGGCGCATCTGGCTCGCCCACGGCGACGGGCTCATCCGCAAGGACTGGGGCTATCGCGCGCTGCGCCGGA
The DNA here is from genome assembly GCA_965224245.1 of Candidatus Eiseniibacteriota bacterium. Lineage (GTDB taxonomy): Bacteria > Eisenbacteria > RBG-16-71-46 > CAZAMP01 > CAZAMP01 > CBDCYW01. The sequence continues at coordinate 2,392,759 of OZ245046.1, forward strand.
TCCTGCGAAACCGCCTCTGCATCGCGGCCTACCGGATCGTGCACCCGGACCTGGGAATCCCGCTGGCCCACGACAGTTCCACGACCAGCCGGAACTACACCGAGGAGCGCGACATCGACTGGTCGGCGTACTGGGACGAGGTCGTGATCCCCAGGTTTTCGGAGGGCTACGACGCGGTACTGATGGGCCACATCCACGTCCCCACGCATCGGCAACGCGACGGGAAGGACTTCTTCTTCGTCGGCGACTGGATGGGGCCGTGCACGTTCGTGTCGCTCAGCGGGGGCCGGTTCCAACACCTACGTTGGGAGACGACCGGACCGGAGCCGTACGTGGAGACCGGCTCGAGGGCCCCGGCGTCGCGTGGACGCACCTGACCGCGGCGACGTCACCACGATTTAATGGACCCACATGGCCACAAATACCCTATGATGCGGATGCACACGGGCGAGGTCGTTCCCGCCGTCGCAGGAGCTCGACCATCATGATCACGCAGACCGGCGAGTACGCGTTGAGGGCAATCGTCCACCTCGCCGCTCGGCCCGAGCGTGGGCCGGCTACCGCGCAGGACATCGCCTCCGCCACGCAAGTGCCCGTGGGGTACCTGCAGAAGATCCTCCGGATGCTGGCCAAGGCCCGGATCCTCTCCGCCCAGCGCGGCAGCGGCGGGGGGTTCGCGCTGGCCAAGGTCCCGACCGCCATCAGCGTGATGGACATCCTGCTGGCCGTGGATGCGCGCCCGGTGCGAATCGAGCGGTGTCCGCTGGGACTCGACGGACACGCCCGTCTGTGCGCGCTCCATCGCCTTCTGGACGAGCAGATCGCGAACGCCGAGAGGGCGTTCGCCGTGACGTCCGTGGCGGATCTGGCCAGCGGGCTCGTCGACGGCGAGGTGGGTCCGCTCTGTGACGCGCCCTCGCCCCGGAGACGGTCCGCGCGCCCCGGCAGCTCCGGCAGCTCCGGCAGCCGGTAAGTAGGATCCCCTATTGACCGGACGCCAGAAGTGCTCTAGCGTGCCGATCGTAAAGTGGAGTTGTGGAGCCACAATGACACTATGATCGTCCCCGCAGGAGCCGTCACCGTGGAGCAGCCGGATCCCTACAAGTGGCATGCGATCACGGCCAGCGCCCTCGCGATCCTGACGCTTCCCGCGATCGTCGCGATCGTGAGCCTGGCCAAGCCCGCACCCCCCGTCGATCCCTGGGCGGCCGACGCCGAGAGGCTGGGCGTCTACCCCATGACCCTCGCGCGCGGACAGGCGCTGTTCGGCGAGACCTGCGCCACCTGCCACGGCCCGGACGGGAACGGCGTCATGCGCCTGGGCAAGCCGCTCCGGAACAGCGCCTACGTGCAGGCGCACACCGACGAGGAGCTCTTCGCCTTGATCGCCCGCGGGCGGCGACCCACGGACCCGGAGAACACCACCGGGATCGACATGCCGCCCCGCGGCGCGCGCGCTCTCTCGGACCATCAGATCCACGCCATCGTGCCCTATCTCCGAACCCTCCAGGACACGACGGCCCCGTTCGCGTCGGTCGAGCCGTGGCTCACCCCGGTCGTGGCCGCGATCGCCCCGGCGCAGGCGGCGGGAACGAGTCCGACCGGCGCCGCGGCGCCAAACGGGTCCTCAACGCTGACGACGGCCCCCGATACGCCGCCGGTGGCGTCGGGAGACGCCCAGGATCACGACGTGGACACGGCCGCCGGGAGCGGAGCGGCGCCGGTCCCGGTCGCAGGCCACCAGGCGTTCGTCTCGTTCTGCTCCTCCTGCCACGGCCCCGACGGCGGAGGCTTGCCGAACCTGGGGAAGCCGCTGAGGTCGAGCGAGTTCGTGCAAGGGAAGACGGACGCCGAGCTCATGACGTTCATCAAGACCGGCCGGCCGATCTGGGACGCCGAGAACACCACGGGGATCGACATGCCGCCGAAGGGCGGCAACCCGGCGCTCACGGACGACCAGATCGCCGACATCATCACGTACATTCGGGCGATTCAGCCGTGAGTCGCTCAGGAGACGGATACGGCCCCCGTTCCCGGCGGGCCCAACCCGGTAACTCGAGCCAGGACGATGCCACCATGCAAGGGAAACGGACGGTGTTCGGAGCGAGCATCGCGCTCGCGGGACTGCTCTTCGGGACCGGTTTCATCGTGCCAGCGTGGGGCCAGTCCATGAGCGACGTGCAGCGCGTGGCGACCGAGCGCGGGCTGAGCACGGCGGATCTGCTCGCGGCCGCGAAGACGTACACCCCCAGCGGGGTCAAGGACCCCTACATCATCTTCTCCTCCGGCGGCCACGCGGGCCAGGTGTTCGCGATCGGCGTTCCGTCGATGCGGATTCTCCGGTCGATCGGCGTGTTCACTCCCGAGCCCTGGCAAGGCTGGGGATACGGCGTCGGCAACGACGTGCTGGCCGAGGGCTTTCCCGATGGCAAGCCCAACCTCTGGGGCGACACGCACCATCCCGCGCTGTCCGAGACGGCGGGTGACTACGACGGCCAGTGGCTCTTCATCAACGACAAGATCAATGCCCGCGTCGCCGTCATCGACCTCCGGGACTGGGAGACCAAGCAGATCCTGAAGAACCCGCTCACGGTCAGTGATCACGGCGGTACGTTCGTCACGCCGAACACCGAGTACGTGATCGAAGGCGGCCAGTACGCGACGCCGTGGGGCTCCGAGTTCGCCCCGATCAGCGAGTACAAGACCCGCTACAAGGGATCGGTCACGCTCTGGAAGTTCGATCGGAAGCGCGGGCGCATCGATCCGTCGAAGTCGTTCGCCATCGAGCTTCCCCCGTACTGGCACGACATCGCCGACGCAGGAAAGCTCGTCAGTGACGGCTATCTCTTCATGAACTCGCTGAACTCCGAGCTCGCCACCGGCGGCATCCAGGACCAGAAGCCGCCCTTCGAGGCCGGCGTCAGCCGGAACGCGACGGACTTCCTGCACGTCATCGACTGGCGAAAGGCCGAGAGCGTGTTCCAGGCCGGTGGCGTCGAGACCATCCAGGGCTTCCCCGTGATCACCCTGGGCACCGCCATCGCCGAGAAGCTTCTGTACATCACGCCCGAGCCGCGGAGCCCACACGGCGTGGACGTGGCGCCTCGGGGCGAGTTCATCGTCGTATCCGGGAAGCTCGACCCCCACACCACCGTCTACTCGTTCACGAAGATCAAGGCCGCGATCGACGCGGGCACGTTCAGTGGAAACGACGAGTTCGGCGTCCCGATCCTGGACTTCGATGCGGTCGTCGAGGCTCAGGTGGAGGTCGGGCTCGGCCCGTTGCACACGCAGTTCAGCTCGGACGGGTATGCGTACACGTCGCTGTTCCTCGACTCCGCCGTGGCCCGGTGGACGCTCGGCGGTGACTACGGCCCGAGCACGCCGGAGCCCGACTGGACGCTCGTCCACAAGACGCCGGTGCACTACAACGTCGGTCACATCGGAACGCTCGAGGGCGACACCGTCAGTCCGGACGGCAAGTTCCTCGTCTCGTTCAACAAGTGGTCGGTGGACCGCTTCTTCCAGACCGGCCCGCTGCTTCCTCAGAACTTCCAGCTCATCGACATCTCCCAGGGCGGCACCAACATGCCGGTCATCTACGACATGCCGATGGGCCTCGGGGAGCCGCACTACGCGCAGATCATCAAGGCCGACAAGCTCGAGCCGTGGACGGTGTATCCCGAGGTGGGCTGGGACGCGCACGAGCAGCGTCTGGATCCGATGGCGCCGAAGGCCAGCGCCGAGCGGATCGTCAGGAACGGCAACACCGTCGAGGTGTACATGACCGCCATTCGCAGCCACTTCAATCCGGAGCACGTGACGGTCAAGGCGGGCGACCGGGTCGTGTGGCGGATCACGAACACCGAGCGCGCCGCCGACGCGACGCACGGCTTCGCGATTCCGGTCTACAACGTGAACGCCAGCCTGGAGCCGGGCGAGACCGCCACCATCGAGTTCGTCGCGGACACGCCGGGCACGTTCCCGTTCTACTGCTCGGAGTTCTGCTCCGCGCTTCATCTGGAGATGATGGGGTACCTGATGGTCGAGCCGAGCTGATCGGGCACCGGTCCCACCCGCCGCGATGACGATCGCGTGTGATCACCGATCGCGCGCGATCACTGATCGCGCGCGATCACTGATCGCGGCGGGCGACTCCACCTCTCCCCACCACATCCAGTCAGGACGTTCGTGATGAGTCGTACGTTTCTCGATCGGGTACTGGGTCCGCGCGTCGATCCGGCCGAGCAGTCCCGCCACGGGCTTCGCTACGGCGCCCCGAGCGCGGTCCTTCTGATCGCACGCGTGCTTCTGCTCGTGTCGCTCTTCATGCCCTACTGGCACATGGAGCTGATCGCGCCCCAGTACCCGGACAACCTGCATCTCACGGCCTACGTCACCCACCTCACGGGCGACGTGGCCGAGATCGACGGACTCAATCACTACATCGGCATGCGGTCGCTGGAGGAGGCCGCCCAGTTCGAGCGCCACGTCGGCGTCTACGTGTTGATCGGCTTCGTGGTGCTGCTCGAGATCGCCAGCGTCGTGCACACCCGGTGGGCGTCGCTGATGGCCGCCCCGGTGGTGCTCTTTCCGGCCGCGTTCCTGATCGATCTGCACCTCTGGATGAGTCACTTCGGGACGAACCTGGACCCCGACGCCCCCCTGTCGTCGGCCATTCAGCCGTTCGTCCCTCCCATCCTGGGGACGGGTGTCGTCGGCCAGTTCAAGACGATCGCGACGCCCGGAGCGGGTCTCGTGATGGCGGCGGTCACATCGTGTCTCGTCCTGGTGGCGCTCTTCCTGCATCGACGCGCCTACCGGCCACTGGTCGAGGCGGCGGGCGCGGCGCGGGCCGCGGACGCATCGAGCCCACGATGAACGCCGGACGGCCCGTGACCCTCGCGCTCGGGCTCCTGGCCGCGGCGGGAACGTCTCACGCCGAGCCTCCCGGAGCGGCGGACACCCTCGATGCGCTCTTCCGAGGCGCCGAGCCGGGGGCGATCGTCCACGTGCCCCCGGGCGTCTATCACGGGCACCTGATCGTGGATCGTCCGGTGACCCTGGACGGCGGCGGCGCCGTGACGATCGACGGCGACGGCGAGGGCACCGTGGTCACGCTGGCCTCCGCCGACGTCACGTTCCGGGGCTTCACGGTGCGCGGTTCGGGCTCCACGGTCGGCGACGAACCCGCGGGGATTCGTGTGACCGCCGGGCCGGTGGTGGTGGAGGCCAATCGCGTCGAGGACACGCTCTTCGGCATCGACCTCCGCGAGTCGTGGGGGTCGGTCGTGCGCGACAACGTCGTGATCGGGAAGGACCTCTCGCTCGGGCGCCGCGGCGACGGGATCCGGCTCTGGTGGAGCCACGACTGCCTGGTGACCGGCAACGAGGTCAGCGGGGTTCGGGACATGGTCTTCTGGTACTCCGAACGGCTCTCCATCACCGGCAACCGCGTGACGGACAGCCGCTACGGACTCCACTTCATGTACAGCCACGACACGACCCTCGCCGACAACACGCTGATCGCGAACTCCGTGGGCATCTACCTGATGTACAGCAATCACATCGTCCTGCACCGGAATCGCCTGCGCAGCAACCGGGGCGCCAGCGGGTACGGCATCGGCCTCAAGGATTGCGACGACATCACCGTGGACGAGAACGTGATCCTGGCAAACCGGGTCGGCGTGTACGTGGACAACAGTCCGTCCTCGATCGGCAGTGCGGGGCTGATCCGCGCGAACCTCGTCGCCTTCAACGAGATCGGTGTCCTGGCCACGCCCAACACGCACGACAACGTCGTGACGGGCAACGGCTTCGTGGAGAACGAGGAGCAGGTGGCGGTGCACGGACGAGGATCGCTGGAGGCCAACCGATTCTCCGACGGCGGCACCGGCAACTTCTGGTCCGACTATGCCGGGTTCGACGGGAACGGGGACGGTCGGGGTGATCTGCCGTACGAGCCGAGGAGCCTGTTCGAGAGCCTTCTGGCCCGGGAGCCCAATCTCCGCTTCTTTCTTCACAGTCCGGCCGAGCAGGCGATCGAGTTCACGGCCAGGGCTTTCCCCGAGATCCGACCCGAGCCGAACTTCGTGGACGCCCACCCGCTCGTCACCCCGGTCGAGGTTCGCGTCGCCATGGCCGACGACCGGGCCGGCGGCCTTCCCATGGCCGCCTTCGCGGCGGGCCTCGTCGCCATCGCCGCCGGCGCGTCCCGGTGGCTCGGACGCGAGCGATCCCTCACCCCGTGCGGCGGTGACGCGAGCACCGTCTCGAGGAGGCTCCGGTCGTGATCCACATCCACACCGTCACCAAGCGATACGGCCGCGTCACCGCGCTCCACGACGTCAGCGCGCGGATCCGTCCCGGTGAGGCGCTCGCCCTCTGGGGGCACAACGGCGCCGGAAAGACCACGTTGATCCGCTGCCTCCTCGGTGTCATCCGGTACGAGGGCGAGGTGACGATCGCCGGCGTCGACGTTCGCCGGGACGGCAAGCGCGCGCGTGCGCTCGTCGGGTACGTCCCCCAGGAGCTCGCGTTCCACGACGACACGCAGCTGGGCGCGGCGATGGCGTTCTTCGCCGAGCTCCGACGGGTCGGACGCCGGGATGCCGCGGCCGCGCTGCGGGCGGTCGGCCTCGAGGGCCACGACTCGAAGCGGCTGCGCGAGCTGTCGGGCGGCATGAAGCAGCGTCTCGCGATGGCGATCGCGCTGCTGTCGGATCCGCCGGTGATCGTCCTCGACGAGCCCACGTCCAACCTCGATGCCGCCGGTCGGCGCGCCGTGGTCGAGATGCTCCGCGACCTTCGTACCGGCGGCAAGACCATCGTGTTCGCGTCCCACCGATCGGACGAGGTACTCGCCCTCGCCGATCGCGTGCTCGTCCTCGACGACGGACGCCTCGTCGAGGATCGCGTGCCCGGAGAGCTCTGGCCGGGAGAGGGCCCGGGCCAGCGGCTCCGACTTCACGTGGCCGAGGGGCAGGAGACCTCGGCGCTCGCGGTGCTGGACCGAGGCGGTCACGTCGCCGAGCTGAACGGCAACGGTCTGTGTGTCACGACGCCGCGGAACCGAAAGGGTGACCCGATCACGCTCCTGGTGCGCTCCGAGATCGACGTGCGCGACTTCGAGGTGCTGGCGGATCCGTCGCCGCACGGGGAGGGATCATGACGACCTCGACCCCCTCCTGGGTCGCCGTCCCCGGGGCCAGGCTCTCGTGGCGGCGTGGTGTGCTCGCGTTCGCCCGGAGAGAGTTCCGTGAGTGCGTGGCCCGCCGCTGGTTCGCGCTCCAGACGCTGGCGTTCGCGGTGCTCGCGGTCGCCGTATCGTTCGTGTCCCTCGCGGGCGTCGGCTCGTACGGGTTCGCCGGCTTCGGCCGCACCACCGCCGGCGTCCTGAACCTCGTGATGCTGGTGGTCCCTCTGATGTCGCTCACCGCCGGCGCGGGGACGATCGCCGGCGAGCGGGAGCGCGGAACGCTCCTCTACCTGCTCGCCCAGCCGGTGTCCCGATCCGAGATCCTGGTCGGGAAGATCGTCGGACTGGGAGCCGCGCTGTGCGCCTCGCTGTGCCTCGGCTTCGGCTTCAGCGCGGTGGTGCTGGTCTGGCGGACCGGGGGAACCGGGCTGGCCGCGTTTGCCCTCCTCGTCGCGTTCTCGTGCATGCTCGCGATCGCCATGCTCTCGCTGGGGATCCTGGTCTCGGTGATCTCGAGAAGCAGCGGCATGGCGACCGGCCTCAGCCTCTTCGCGTGGCTGGGTCTGGTGTTTCTGAGCGACCTCGGGCTCATGGCGGGGACGCTCCTGTTCCGCCTCCGCGTGCGCGAGGTGTTCCTGTGCGGGCTGATGAATCCCCTCCAGGCGTTCAAGATGAGCGTGCTGACGGCCATGAACGCATCGCTCGACGTCCTGGGACCGGTCGGGGTCTACGCGTCCCAGACGGTCGGCGATCACGGCCTGGCGGTGTTCGCGTCGGTGCTCGCGGTGTGGATCGTGGTGCCGCTCACTGTCTCGAGCGTGCTCTTCATCCGACGGGGGCAGGCATGACGCTTCCCGCGACCGGCAGAGGGTCCATGGTGATCCTCGTCCTCGCGATCGGGATGAGCTGCGCGGGGGAGCCGGCCGACGGTCCGCCCGACGTCCGGTACGGCGAGAGCGTGTGCGCACACTGCAACATGATCGTCAGCGACGAGCGATTCGCCACCGCGTCGGTGGTCGACGGCCCGCGAGGACCCGAGCCCCGCGTCTTCGACGACTTCAACTGTCAGATCGACTTCGAGCGGGACCACCCCGACGTGTCCGTTTCGGGGCGGTGGGTGCACGACCACGGCACGCTCGCGTGGGTTCCGGCCGCCGCGGCGCTCTACGTGAGGGCCGCGACGCTCCACACGCCGATGGCCTCCGGCGTGGCCGCGTTCGCCGGACGTCCGGCCGCCGATGCGTTCGCCGGCGACGTCGGCGGGGACGTGCTGTCGTTCGACGAGCTGTGGGGACGGTGATCGCCGGACGTGGGTGACCCGGGACGATCGCGCGGCGGCGCCCGTGTCTCGCGCCGCCGGGACGAGCCCCCCGCGGCGCCGTTTACGGGATGTGGTACCCGACCGAGATCCGGTGGCTCTGACCGAGATCGTCCGAGTACGGTACGAACGCGTAGCCGACCCGGAGCTGATCGCGATCCACGCGGAGCCCGAAGCTCAGGTCCTCGGTATCGAGCCCCGTGCGGTAGCCCATGCTGAGCGCCGCGAGATCCCGGTAGAGGTAACGCGCGCCCATCAGCACGCTGAAGTCCTCTCCGGAGACCTGGCGCCCCTCCAGAGAGACCTCCACCGCCCCGTTGGCGATCATCGCCGCCGGGCGGTAGCTGACCCCTCCCTGGACCGTGGTGGGCAGCGAGAAGCTCTCGCCTCCGGCGATGGGACCGGCACCGGACTGGTTGACGATCTGGACCTGGTTGAACGCGATGTCGTTCGAGAGGTTCTGGACGGATGCACCGAACGAGAACCGCTCCCACCGATACTGCGCCCCGAGATCGGTCGCGATCGTCTGGGCCACGTGATCCTCGTCGGCGGCGGGGTCTCCGATGAACTCGCGCACGTACTTGAACCCCACGCCCACGCTCAGATCCTCGTTCACCGCATATGCGTAGCCGAGCGTCAGCGCGAGATCGTAGAAGCCCACGTCGCCGGTGATCTCACCGTTCTCGTCGCGTCCCTCGAGATCGCTCGTGAACAGACCGTTGAACGAGAGCCCGAGCCCGTGCCGCCCGAACGATCGCGCGACGCCCGCGTACTCCAGGCGCAGGTCGGCGATGTACTCGTTGTGCATCAGATACACGTCGGTGCCGCCCACGCGCGTCAGCCCCGCCGGATTCCAGTACAGCGCCGTGGCATCGCGGGCCTGGCTCGTGTACGCCTGGCCCATCCCCATCGCGTCGGTCCCGACACCGATCTTCAGGAACGCCAGGCCGTTCTCGCCGGCACCGGCCAGCGCCGTCGACGCGCCCAGGGCGAGCGCCGGGAACAAACCGATCGCGACCCGCGCCGCGGACCGTGCAGTGGCCGTCTGTCGTGTTGCGTTCATCGCGCTACTCTTCCCCATCGGTTCGACCGCCGGACGAGGCCCGCCCCGTCGGGCGGAGCCCGCTCTAACGGATCAAGGCCAGCTTTCCGACCTCGGAGTCGGCTCTCCCCCCGGTCGACGCGACCCGGTAGACGTACAGGCCGGGCGCCACCGGCGTCCCGGACTCGTTCAGGCCATCCCAGCGCACGAGGTTGTCGACGCCACCATAGACGGTGCCGTCCAGGCGGCGGACCTCGATCCCGGCGGCATCGTAGATCGTGATCGTCACGCGTGAGACGTCCATCGCCGGCCGGTAGTGGAACGACGTGCCGTCCGGACGCGCCGGATTCGGCTGGCAGTATACGTCGGCGAGCCCGCTGGCCGCATCGGGCACGTCGGACTCGCTGGCCGCCGTGACCGCGTTTCGCGTGGGTCCGCGACGGAACATGCCCCACTCGTCGCCGCGCGGGCGGTACGGCGCATCCAGGTTCCAGAGCACCGCGCGCGTCCACAGGACCTCGTCGCGCGATCCGCGTCCCACGTCGAGCGCGAAGACGTCGGTGCGAGCGTCCCCGTCGAAGTCGCCCACCACCGGGACGGTGCCCGAGCCGACCTGGAGCGGCCACCCGCGAAGCACGCGCGCGTGGGCGTCGTCCCCGCGCAACCCCACCACGAGCCCGTCGCCGAAGACCGGGATCACGTCGAGACGCCCGTCCCCGGTCACGTCGGCCGCGAGCGGCCCCCGATGCGGCGGCGACAGGTCGTAGTACGTGTCCTGCGGGACGTCGAACGTCCGCGGCCAGCCGGCGTCGACCACGCCGTTCAGGTTGATCACGAAGGCCGCGCCGCTGGTGCCGATGGCCAGCACCTCGGCGAAGCCGTCCGAGTCGACGTCGGCGATCGACACCTCGCTCCCGATCGGACCGCCCACGAACACCGGCCACCCCGCGCGCGGCGAGAGGTGTGAGACGTCACCGTCGTGCCCGAGCTCCCACGCGAACACGGTGCCGTCCTCGGCCACGGCGACCACGTCGGGGGTGTCGTCGCCGTCCAGATCCCCCCACACCGGCGAGCCGAAGCGCCGATCGGGCTCGGTGGGCGCGCGCTCGCGCTGGTCGGTGTCGAGGTCCAGATCCACGAGTAGCATGCCGCCCAGGAGTCCCGCCTGCACGACGACCGGGATGGTGGCTGCGCCGCCCTGCGTGACCGGCGCCCCGGCGATCCGCCCGACCACCGGGGCCCCGGCGACCGGCCCGGCGATGCGGTACTCGCGGCCGGCGGCCGCATCGAGATCCCAGCGCCACATCGCGCCCTCGGTCGAATCGGCGCCCGCATCGCGGGAGCCCACGATCAGCTCCAGCGCGGCGTCGTCGTCGACGTCGGCGAGCACACCCTCCACGCGTCCCAGCGAGTCGACGGCGCCGGCGGGTCGCCGGCGCAGCGCGGTGGCGGTCATCTCGAAGACCGAGATGCCGCCGCGCTCGCCGATCGTCACGATCGACTGGCCGCCGTCCCCCAGCACGTCACCGACGAGCGGGGATCCGGCCGGCGTGTCGCCGATGTCGCGGTCTCCCCCGATCGCGCGTCCGTCGGTGTCGAGGACGGTCAGGAGCCCGCTCTCGCCCAGCACCACGAACTCGCTCTCGCGGTCGCCGTCGAGATCGGCCGCCAGCGGATGCGCGCCGGAGATGGGCTGATCCAGCGTGACCGGAAAGCCGTCGGCGAGCGTGGCCGCGGCGCCGTCGGGCTCCACGAACTCGACCCGGAACGACTGCGTCTCCCCGGGAGGCCCGATGTCGCTGATGAGCACGCGCCCCGGCGCGCCGAACGAGCTCTCGGAGGAGGGGTTCGTCCAGGGTCCGAACTCGGTGGCGGTGCCTGGACGGAACGCGTCGTCCGGGGACCCGAACGACAGGATCGTGTAGGCGTCGAACTCCAGATCCTGGACCCCGTCGGCCTCCTCGAGGTCGATGCCGAGGTGATGCGGGTCGGCGTTGACCAGGTTGTAGTCGAACGCGAACCGCACCACGGAGTCGTCGATGTGCCAGACGTACAGCCCCTCGGACTCGCGGTACGTGGCGGTGGGGCTCGTCGGCAAGAGGTTCGGGGTGAAGTAGTCGAACTCGGAGCCTGCGAACGTGTCGCCCCAGAAGTTGAACGAGACGTCGTCCTCGCTTCGACGCGCCCAGTCGAACGTCCGGTTGTCGTTGGGATCGGGTTGTCGGGCCTCGACCAGGAAGTACTCGTCGGCCGAGATCGGGATGCGGACCGCGAGCGTGTCGGTGGCCGCGGGGCGATCGGTCTCGATCGGGGTCAGCGTGACCGCGCGCCCGCCCGGCGGCGTGTCGGCGATCGTGACCGGATCGAGCCATCCCGCGTAGTAGCGCGACCACACGCATGGCTCGCCGGGGACGAAGCCGTTGCCGTTCCACGTGCCGGCGGCCATCAGGCAGAACGCCCCGACGCCCTGCGACGGATCCCCAGGCGTGGTGTCGTACAGATCGGGCCAGCCGATCATCACGTGACCGAGCTCGTGCGTGAACACGCCCATGAGCCCGAACCGCCACCCGTCCTGTACCTCGTTCTCGGGGAGGAGCGCGGCCCCGCGCACGTAGACGGTGTCGCCCTCGGCGGTCAGATCGTCGGTCGGGATCCCGGGCACTTCGTAGCCGAGCGAGTCGTTCAGCACGAACGAGAGCAGATCGCCCGGGAAGAACGCGGACCAGATCTGTGACTTGCTGTCCCGCGCCACGTCGGACTCCTGACCGGAGCCCGAGTGCACGACCGCGAAGCCGTTGTAGTCACCGAAGTCCACGTCGGCGTCGGCGCCCGCGACGGCGTCCCAGATCAGCTTCGTGCCGCGTTCGGAGAAGAGATCGTCGTCTCCGTAGTACGCCATCGGGGCGGGAAGCTTGACCACCGCGTCGTGAACCGTGGCCTCCATCACGTGCTGGCCGAACGACACGTCCTCGTAGTACTGGCGCACGTGCTCGAGGTGACGATCGAAGTAGGCCACCAGGAGCTCGTCCTCGGGGATCGGGCCCGCGCCCGTCGTGTCGATGGCCAGCGTGTCGAAGGGCACGTCGGCGAACTCGGCCAGCAGGAAGAGTACGCGCGAGGTGTCGGACGGCGCGCCGACCCGGTCGGTGTCGTGATCGAAGTAGCCGAGCGCCAGCTCGGGCGCCGGCTCGCGAAAGACGGGCCAGTCGGTCTTCTGGGGCACCGGCGGCGCCATGCAGAAGATCGGCCCGCCCACCGGCCCGGCGTGGACGGCCGGTCGAGGTTCGGGCGCGTCGCCGGCGCGCGGAAGAGGTGTGATCCGGTCCGTGGACGTCAACCAGCCCAGCGCCGAGAGCACGGCGAGCGCCGACGTCAGTAACGTGCGTCGAAGCATCATGTTGAGTCCCGCTTCACGAGATGGGCATCGGGGAGCGCCCGGCCGCGGCGCCGGGACACCTTCCCGGTGTCCGGCGCAATCGCAACGTGAGCAAGCGCTTACCTAGGCCTGGGCGAGTCTAGAGAGGCATACACCGGGGGTCAACGTTTTGCTCCGGCGGGACGGGAGTAAATCGGGGGTGGAAGGGGCGGCCCCGTCAGCGACGGGACCGACCACCGGACGAGCGATCGCGCCCCGAGGACTTCGATCGCCCGCTGCGTCCGCGATCCCCGCTCTTGCGATCGTCCCGCCGCGGGGGCGTGGCCGACTTTCGCGGCTTGTCCCCCCGGGAGTTCCGGGGTCGATCGCCGACGTTTCGTGGACGATCGTCCCGCGACGGCTGCACGTCTCGACCGGAATCGTCGCGCTTGGGACGTGCTCCGCGATCCCGCTTGCCCCGCCCGGCATCCCGATCACGGTCGTCACGATCGCCGCGGTCCACGTCTCGTGCGCCGCGATCGCCGCGATCTCCCCGGTCGACGTTCCGGTCGCCCCGATCTCCCCGATCGGGCCGGGTTCCGCGGTCATCCCGGCCACGCGAGTCCAGAGCGCCGTCGCGATCGCGAACCGGCTTCGTGGTGCCCCGTACGTCGTGCGCGTCGGACACGTGGTCGCCGCGTGTCCACGAGGGATGGTCCTTGCGGTCCTTCAGATGATCGCGCTCCCTGGGCGACTTGCCTGCGAACGTCCGGATCAGACGATCCGGACGACCGTCCTCCCACCGATCCTTGGACGACCACTTGGTCTTGTAGGAGCGGTAGCGGTGCGGCGCGTTCGCGCGCTTCCAGTAGTAGAAGCGCGGCTGGCAGCGTGCCGGATAGAGCGCGTCGGTCCACCAGACGTCCACGCGCACGTCGAACACCCGGCACGCGTCCCGGTACGGGTCGTACCATCCGCCGTAATGACAGTCGTTGCACACGTAGCGCGGATAGTACCGGTGCGTGCGGACGCCCCAGTACACGGTCCGGAAGCCCACCCGGTGCGGCGCGCACCCGCGGGGCAGAATCGAGGCCCGGAGCTCGGCGAACGCCAGGTACGGGTCGCCGGTGACGAACCCGAACTGCACGATGGGGCTGCGAGAGGCGCCGAGGTAGTACGGCCTGGTGCGGTGGCCGTGCGCGTAGAACCAGTCGGGAAAGTACGGGTCCAGCGGATAGGCGCACGCCAGCGCCTGCACGTACACCATGCCCTCCAGCGGTCCCACCTCGAGAAACGGCGCGTTGACCACGTACGACCGTCCGCCCCGGAGGTAGTGCGGGTCGTGCGGATGGTACGGGTAGATCAGATGCGCCATGCCGTCCACGTCGACGCCGTAGACGACGACGTACGAGTCGCGATGGGGACGGACGGTCAGCTGGACCACGTCACCGGTGTCGTAGGTCGGATCCTCGCCGCCCGCGTCGACCCAGACGTCGACGCCGTACGCGTCGCCGTAGCCGCGGTCGTGAACGGCATCCTGATAGCCGATGCCGGCCATCGCCGGCGCGGCGCCCGCCACGAGTGCGAGCGCGGCGGCCAGCGTGCCGGCCGCCCTCGAGAGCGTCGGAGTGCGCATCATGATGCACCTCCTCCGAAGTCGCGCAGCGGCCGCTTGTGCGTGGCCCCGCTCTTGCGCAGCTCGGGATTGCCGCGATCGGTCTGGTAGCCCCAGTCCAGCTCGATGAAGTCCTCGTCCAGATCGACGACGCGGACCTTCGCGTAGTTGTTGTCGCGCGTCCAGACCACGTAGACGTGCCCCACGATCGCCTCCACGATCCCCGACGGGCTCCAGCCCTCGTCGGGCGCCCAGGTGATCGCGTCGAAGGACGCGTAGCCTGCATCCTGGATGTCGGTCGCGTAGTCGGGAACGGCCAGGTAGCCGACACCGTCGATCCAGTCGAAGTAGACGTCGGCGCGCTCGTCGTCCCAGCCGACTCGCTGCTCGCGCGAGAAGTCGAACGCCGAGTCCTCGGGGTAGTCGCCGTCGGCCTCTTCCAGCTGAAGGCCGAACCCCTCGGGCCGCGGCGTGTCGTAGATGATGCGGTTGTTGAGGTCGCTCTCGTTGCCGGCGTAGTCGATGGCGGTGACTCCGTAGTAGTACGTGTCTCCGTTGTCGAGGTCGTCGTGCACGAAGTCGGCGTCCTCGGTGAACCCGAGCAGGTCGTACGGCCCGTGCGGCTCGCGACTCACGTAGACGCGATAGCCGTCCAGGTCGGGCTCCTGGTTCTCGATCCAGTCCAGATAGACGACCCGGTCACCGGTCGTCGACGTCACACCGACCGGCGGCAGCGGCGCGCGGCGGTCGGACTCGTGATGGTGGTCGGTACCGGTGTGATTGATCTCGCAGCCGAGCGCGAGCACCGCACCCACGAGTGTCAGATGGAGTCGCGTGTTCATCGGGGTGCCTCCTTTCGGGTTCGAAGAACGAAAGGATGCAGGGGCATCGTCGGCCTGCCTCCACCGTTGAACGAAACCCTTACGCCATCACCGCCGAGGCGGCGATGGAGGGTGGGTAAGTGTTTCGCGAAATGCCCCTGCATCCTTGTGCCCGGGTGCATTGCAGGGGGCATGCCAGTGGGGCGAGAGCGGACTTCTCAGGCTTGCAACTAACTATGTGCCAATCGATTGAACGAAACGGGACTGCTCCGGGGACCGCTCCGGGAGAGGTGGGTCGAGCCTGGATCCGTGACCGTCGCGCCTCGGTGTCGCACCGCCGCCACAGGCGTGCCTGCAACACACCCACCCGCCGATACGCGAGCCACTACCGTGGACGACGAGGACGCGGGGCGCGGGCCGCAGGGCGTTCGGGCGAAGGGCGAGGAGCACGGAGGGCAAAAAACAAGGGACCCGATCCGCGGCGGCCACAGCCTGGACATCCCCCATCTCGCTGGTCATAACCGCCTGGATCAGATCCCTCGCAAATCGTGCCGAGGTATGTCGTGTCTGCGCCGAAGAATTCGAACCGGCCGGCCGCAACGAACATCTGGACGCTCAATCCGTCGCTCGCCGCGTGTAATCGGGGCCTGATCAGCGTTGACCGGCCGGTCCGAAGTCCATCTTCGGAGGTTCCCAGCTCCACAGACGTTCTCTGATCATTGCATCCGGCATGCCAGGTGCGCCGATCGCGCCGAGACACATCGAACACAACGCTAACGCATTCGAAACGGGCACGTTACACGTGGGTTTCATTCCGCTGCGAGGGGCTCGATCTCCGGCTCTTCCGGGCACGAATTCGCAAGGAAGTTTCCAGCCACATCTCGACGCCGGCAACGTGCGCGTTTGCAGCGTCTTGGGTTGGAAAGATTCTTTAGAGGCGTATCAAGAGACTTGATAGCTCCAGGGGGGTCAGTCGATGGCGAACGTGCGGACCTTGGCCAGCAGGGTGGGATACGAGATGGCCAGACGCCTCGCCGCGGCGCTCTTGTTCCCACGGCACTCGCGGAGCGCGTCCACGATCATCTGCCGCTCGAGACGCTGCACGGCCGATCGCATCGAGCCGTTCGTGGCGCCGTTCGCGACGCCGGCCGGCCCGACCAGCTCGGGCGGCAGGTGCGCGACACCGACCGGCTCTCCCTCGTCGGCCAGGACGAGCATCCGGCGGACAGCCTTCTCCAGCTCGCGTACGTTGCCCGGCCATGCGTAGTCGTGGAGCAGTCGCATCACGTCGGGCGACAGGCGCGGCACGTCTCGTGACATCTCGGCCGAGAACGTCGCCATGAAGTGGTCCACGAGAGCGTCGATGTCCTGGCGCCGCTCTCGAAGCGGCGGGATCACGATGGAGATGTCGTTGAGCCGGTAGTAGAGATCCTCCAGGAACGCGTTCTCCGCGATCAGCGTCTTCAGGTTGGCGTTCGTGGCGGACACGATCCGCACGTCGACGCGCTTCCAGCGCGTGGCCCCGACCGGTCGGATCTCGTGGTGATCGAGCACGTGCAAGAGCTTGGCCTGCACCGCGCGCGTCGTCTTGTCCACCTCGTCTAGGAACACGGTCCCGCCTTCGGCCTCTTCGAAGAGCCCGCGCTTCTCGCGTATCGCACCGGTGAACGCGCCCGCCATGTGCCCGAACAGCTCGCTCTCCAGGAGATGCTCGGGTATCGCGGCGCAGCTGATCGGTACGAACGGGGCCTCTCTTCGCCTGCCCGTATCGTGCACCGCGCGCGCGATCAGGCCCTTGCCGGTGCCGGTCTCGCCGCGGACGAGCACGCTCGCCGGGCTGTCGGACACCTTGCGTACGGTCTGGAGCAGCGCCTCGAACGCCGGGCTGGCCGACACGATCGGCCGCGTGAGGCGGCTCGCGTCGATGCCGCTCTCCAGCCGGGCGCGCTCGGAGAGCATCTGCGTGCGTTCGAGCGCCAGCGCCGAGATCGACGCCAGCTCGGCCAGGAGCGCGATCAGCTTCAGATCGGCCTGTCGGTAGGCGCCCACCACGTGCTGCGCGCGGCGGTCCACGTAGAGGAGCCCCCAGATGTCCTGGGGCAGGCACAGCGGCGCGATCGCCAGGCCGGACACGTCCTCGACGTCCCCAACGTCGGCGTCGCCGGGAGCGCGGATCGCCGGGTACCCCGACGCCATCGACGCGGCGACCGCCGGCTGGATGCGCCCGAGCAGCTCGCTGGCCTGCGCGGCGGTCGTCCCGATCGCACCCACCACCGTCAGGTCCTCGGTGGTCGGCCCCTGAGCCAGAAACGCGCGATCGGAGCTGGTGCGGCGAAGCACCATTCGCAGGAGGGCATCGACGGCGCTCTCCGGGCTTTCGGACGTCTTCAGGAGCCGATGGAGCTCGCGCGTCGGGCTGAGGATGTCCGAGCCCTCGAGCGACGTCCGCGCGCGCTGGTCGAGCCGAGCCTTCAGACGCATCTGCTCCTCGAGCAGCGGGCTCTCCTCTGAGGCCTCGACGTATCGTGCGGCCGACCGGAGGAGGTTCTCGGCATCGTCGAGGGGACCGGTCCGGATGCGGTCCTCGACCGCCGCCAGCGCCACCTCGGCGAGGTGTCCGGGGACGTCGAGCGTCTCGAAGATCGCGCGCGCCTCCGTCAGGTGATGCTGGATCTCCGGATGAGCGTCGGTCGACTCGCGGGCCACGTCGAGGCACACGCGCGCCATCGACAGGTGCGTGCGGCCGACCTCATACCGGGCGCCGAGCTTGCGGAACGTCTCGAGAACCGCGCCCAGCATCGCGTGGCCGTCCTCGCAACGTCCCGCGCGGGCCCGGCACAGACCCAGCACGCGCCGGGCGGCGGCCGCCTCGGTCAGGTCTCCGAGGCTCTCGGCGATCTCGATCGTGCGCTCGGCCGTCTCGGTGGCCGCGTCCAGATCCCCCAGTGCGAAGTGGGCTTCGGCCAGGCGCCGGCCGATCTCCGAGACAAGATCGCCCGCCGGAGCCAGCTCTCGAGCGTCGGCGAGCGCTACGAGCAGCCGATCACGCCCGCGCTCGGGCTGGCCGGTGGCCACCTCGAGCTCGCCGCGGAACTCTTCGACGAGGATGCGCTCGCGCGTGTAGCCGTTGGCCTCGGCGATCGCGTCCGCCTCCTCCAGGGTGGCGCGGGCGGCGCCGAACCGCCGCGACCGCATGTCGAGGACGCCACGCGCGATCAGCGACTTGACCAGTCGACCGCGATGATCGATCTCGCGCGCGATCTGCGTGGCGCGCTCGAGCTGGCGCCGCGCCTCGGGCCAGTCTCCCAGACGCGAGTGAATGATGCCGAGATTGAGGCAGATCGAGGCCTTTCGCCCGTAGTCGCCCACGTCCTCGAGTATGTCGAGCGCACGGTGCAGGAACGATAGGGCATCGCGAAGGTGGTTCGACTGCTTCCGATTGAGTCCGAGGTTGTTGTACGCGTGCGCGATACCGCGGCGATCTCCGACCCGCTCGTACAGACCCAGCGCCAGATCGAACGACTGCTCGGCATCGCCGGTTCGCCCCTGTCGCTCGAGGGCGTGACCGATCGCCAGGTAGAGTCGCGCCTGGAATCGCACGACCTCGGAGCTGGTCGTCTCCCGCAGGAGACTGAGCGCCTCGCGTGCCGCGTCGATGGCCGCCTGGTACTGGCCCGACATGGATCCCACGATGGCATGGCGGCCGATGATGCGGGCACGGGTGACGTCGTCTGGATGAGGGCCGGCGAAGGCCTCGGCCTCCGCGATCGCGGCGCGCGCCATCCCGAGCTCGCCCCGGGAGGCGTGGCAATCGACGATGCGCAGCACGACGTCGACGCCGTCGGGGTTCGGGCCCTCGGGGGCGCCCAGCGGCTCGCGAGCGGCCAGGTAGTGGCCCAGCGCCTCGCCGTGATTGTCGGCGGACCGGTGGAGATCACCCAGACGCAGGAGGTGATCGAACGTGCTGGGGTCGACGGCACGCTCGCGCGTCGCTCCCTCGCCCGCCGCTTCGGTTGGGAAACCCCTCCCGACATCCATCGTTGCATGGCCCCTTGCTCGATGAGGTTCGCGGTGCCCCCGGCCGGGGCATCGATCTCGGGCGGCTCCCCCGCGAACCTCGGGAGCCGCCCCGCACCGGGTCCGACGCTCACCCCGAGTTGAGCGAACGCGCGACCACCGGTGCGGACCTGCGTCAGAGCGTCAGCAAGCTCATCTCCGCCAGCGTGATCACGATCCCCACGATCTCCGGGCACGGATCATCGACCGCCTCGATCGTGTTGCCCTCCGGCATCAGATCGTAGTCGTCGGGATCCCCGCTGCCGCCGGTGGGCTGCTGGAGTACGCCCGCGCCTGGCGTGACGACCGTGCAGTTGACGTCGTCGCCAGAGTTCGTGGCAGGGTCGTCGCCGGCGCCGGCCGGGGTGATCCACAGGAACAGCGCGAGGAGTGCGAGGAACACACACGATCGGATCGACGACGGGGTGCGCAGGCACGCAGGCAAGTTTCCACGAAGCTCCACTGAGTCCTCCCTGGCGGAATCCGACACGTATGTCGACTGGCTCCCGGATCGCCTTAACCCCGCTGAGGCGGCCGAGATCGTGGAGTTGGGAACACTGTCGACTTTACCAGCAACGCCGAAATCCGTCAATTCCCGGCGTTTGGGCCGCCCTGTATGATCGTCGGCAGACGGGCGGGACTTCCAGAGATCCCCGCCGAGTGGGGACCGTGCGCACGCGCGCACGGATGTGGTACACCTCCCGCCGCGAGGATCCGGGGACTCGGGCCGCGGGACACCCGCCGGCGCGAGCGTCCAGGACGACCCCTGAACGCACACGGACGCCGAGAGGCGCCAGGACAGGAGCTTCGCCGGCCCGCGCCGGAGAGACCCCACGATGAGTACGAACATCTACGACCGAGCCCAGGCCGTCGACCGCCGGTTCACGGACTTCGTCGAGCGCTGGAGCGGGTCCCCCCGCCCCCGGCCCGACCTGGACGCTCCGGTCCGGTCTCCCTCGCCGCTGACCGGGCGAGAGCTTCTGGAGCTCTTCGAGTCGCAGATCATCTCGCGCCATCTGGACCTGATGTCCCGCATCCTGCGCGCGCGTGACGCCAGCTTCTACACGATCGGGAGCTCGGGACACGAGGGCAACGCCGCGCTCGGGCGCCTGACGCGTCCGACCGACCCCGCATTCCTGCACTACCGGAGCGGCGGGTTCATGGCGGAGCGGTCACGGCGCAACCAGCACGCCGACGCCGTGTACGACGTGCTGCTGGCACTCGTGGCGAGCTCGGACGATCCGGTCGCCGGCGGGCGCCACAAGGTGTGGGGCAGCGTCGAGCTGTGGGCGATTCCGCAGACGAGCACGATCGCCAGCCATCTGCCAAAGGCGGTGGGCATGGCCATCGGCGTGCGCCGTGCGCTCAAGATGGGGATCACGCCGCCGGTGCCGCGCGACAGCATCGTCGTGTGCTCGTTCGGCGACGCGAGCGTGAACCACTCCACCGCGCTCGGTGCGTTCAGCGCGGCGGCACGCGCGGTGTACCAGCAGATCGCGTGTCCGATCCTGTTCGTGTGCGAGGACAACGGGCTGGGCATCTCGGTGGCCACGCCGTCCCGGTGGGTCGAGGACGCCTTCGGACCCCGTCCCGGTCTGGAGTACTTCCAGGCCGACGGGCTGGACATCGTGGACATGCACCGGGTGACCGCCGAGGCCGTATCGGTATGCCGGTCACGGGCCACGCCCGTGTTCCTGCACGTGAGGTGCGTGCGGCTGATGGGCCACGCCGGGAGCGACGTCGAGCTGGAGTACCGCTCCCTGGCCGACGTCGAGGCGACCGAGGCGCGCGATCCGATCCTCGCCACCGCACGCATCGTGCTCGAGGCGGGTCTCTGCCAGCCGTCCGAGGTGACCGCGATGTACGAGCGCATCCGCGCGCGTGTCGAGCTGGCGGCCGAGCGCGCGCTGGCGCGCCCCCGGCTCACCGACCGCCGGACGATCATCGCGCCGCTCGCACCGTACACACCCGACGCGGTCGCGGCCGAGGCCACGCGCAAGGCCGCGCCGGAACGGCGCGAGGAGGCGTTCGGCGGCGAGGAGAAGCTGCCCGAGGCGGCCGGCCCCAGGACGATGGCCATGCAGATCAACAGCGCACTCACGGATCTTCTGGCCAAGCATCCCGAGGCGGTCCTGTTCGGTGAGGACGTGGCACGAAAGGGTGGGGTCTACCACGTGACCGCCCGGCTTCTCGCGCGCTTCGGGGCTTCGCGCGTGTTCGACACGATCCTCGACGAGCAGACCATCCTCGGGCTGGCCCAGGGGTTCGGCTACTCCGGGCTGTTGCCGTTTCCGGAGATCCAGTACCTCGCCTACTTTCACAATGCGTGCGATCAGATCCGCGGAGAAGCCTGCTCGATGCAGTTCTTCTCGAACGGCCAGTTCCGAAACCCGATGGTGCTCCGGATCGCATCCCTGGGCTACCAGAAGGGGTTCGGCGGACACTTTCACAACGACAACAGCATCGCGGCGCTGCGCGACATCCCGGGGCTCGTGATCGCGTGTCCGTCCCGGGGCGACGACGCGGCCGCGATGCTGCGCACCTGTGCGGCCCTGGCCAAGGTCGACGGACGCGTGGTCGCCTTCCTGGAGCCGATCGCCCTCTACCACCGCAAGGATCTCCACGAGCCCCGGGACGGCGCGTGGCAGTTCCCGTATCCCGCACCCGGCACCGCCGTCCCCCTCGGGTCGAGCCGCGTGTACGACGAGGAGGCGACCGACCTCGTGTTCGTGACCTACGGCAACGGGGTGCCGCTCTCGCTTCAGGCCGCACGCACGCTCGGCGAGCGTCACGGCGTGGCCGCCCGCGTCGTGGACCTGCGCTGGCTGAACCCGCTCGACGGCGGAGTGATCGCCGAGCATGCGCGCGCGTGCGGCAACGTCGTCGTCGTGGACGAGGGACGGCGCACCGGCGGCGTCAGCGAGGCCATCATCACCGCGATCGTGGAGGCGGGCGTCGAGGGCGTCCGGGTCCGTCGCGTCGTCGGCGAGGACACCTACATCCCGCTGGGACCGGCCGCGAGCCTGGTCCTGCCGTCGGTGGAGGAGATCGTGGCCGCGGCGCTGGCGCTCGGGGAACGCTGACCGGCGGCGATCACGGCACCGGGTCGGACGAGCCGGGTCGGAGTAGCCGGATCAGAGAAGATAGTCCTCGAGTTCGTCACTGACGACCCGTGTCCGCGGGCGCGATGCCGGCGACCCGTCCGCCGCCGCGCGAGACGGTGGCGGAAGCGCCGCGAGCCGCCGACCGGACAGGATGGCCAGGATGCTCGCAACCTCGGGCGAGGCGTCCGGCGGCGGGCATCGCACGAGGGTCTTGCGCCCGTCGCGCACGGCGGACACGAGGCCGGTCGCTTCGAGCTGCCGGATGTGGCGGGAGACGGCGGGCTGGGTGATTCCCAGCTCGTCGGCCAGGGCCTGTACGTGACGATCCCCGCCGAGCAGGAGCTTCACGATCGCGAAGCGGTGCGGATCGCCGAGCGCCTTGAAGAGACGATGCATGAGCGGAGTCTAGGGTGCCCGATCCCCCGCCCGCAAGCGCCGCCGGGGACGTCCAGCGGCCCCGGCGCCGGTTTGACCGCCAAAAAACGCGCGTGGTACCGTCCGGTTCGCGCGCCGGCCGCGCCGAGCACCACCCCCGCCACGGATCCGGAATGACGTCACCCGCACCGACCGCCGACCTCCTCGGCCTGTATCCCGAGGAGCTGTCCGAGATGATGCCCGAGGACGTGCGTGAGCCCTATCGCGTCGCGCAGCTCCTCTCCTGGATGTACGACCACGGCGTCCGGCGCTTCGCGGACATGACGAACCTGCCCAGGTCGTTCCGGCGGCGGGCACAGGAAGCCTGGCGCGTGGGCTCGCTCGAACGCGAACGCGAGACCACCTCCGCCGACGGCGACGCCACCAAGTACCTGTGGCGCCTGGAGGACGGCCAGCGCATCGAGTCGGTCTACCTCGTCTTGCCCACGCGCGAGACGTTCTGCATCTCCTCGCAGGTCGGCTGCGCGTACGGGTGCACGTTCTGTGCGACCGCGCGGATGGGATTCCGGCGCAATCTGACCAGCCGGGAGATCCTCGAGCAGGTCTACTGGATGCGCGAGGAGCTCCGGCGTCGCCGCGGTGCCGACCGCCCTCCGTACAACGTCGTCTTCATGGGCATGGGCGAGCCGCTGGCGAACTACGACGCCGTGGTCGACGGCGTCCGCCGTCTCACCCATCCGAAGCTCCTGGGCCTGAGCGAGCGGCGAATCACGATCTCGACCTGCGGGCTGGCCAACCAGATCCGGCGCCTGGCCGACGAGGGACTCCGCGTGGGCCTGGCCATCTCGCTGAACGCCACGACCGACGAGACGCGGGTCCGCACGATGCCGGTCACCCGGAAGCACGGCATCGACGAGCTCTGCGACGCGGCGGCCACGTACGCCGGGAAGACCGGGCGGCGCGTGACGTTCGAGTACGTCCTCTTGCGTGGCACCAACGACGGCACCGACGACATCGCGCGCCTGAGCGCGATCGCCGCGCGTGTGCCGTGCAAGCTGAACGTGATTCCGTTCAATCCGTTCCCCGACGCCGGACACGAGCGCCCGGACGATCGGTGGGTGACCACGTTCCTGGAGCGACTGATGGGGAGCACCGATCGCGCGGTGACGATGCGCACGACGCGCGGGCTCGACATCGCGGCCGCGTGCGGACAGCTGGCGACCGGCACCTGATCGGTCGAGGAGCGCGCGAACGGGACATCGGTGGCATTCGACTCGTGCCCCTCACCTGATCGCTGGCGCCCGGGCGCCCGGTGACGCAAGATGTGGCCATGAAGGACTCCCGTCGCCCCTGGCAGCGTTCGCTCAGGACGCGCCTCACCCTGCTGTTCGCCGCCCTCGGGCTGGCGCCGGCGATCATGGTCGGCTACTCGGTGCTGCGCAACCTCACCCGTTCGATCGACGTGTGGGAGAACCCCGGCGTGACCGACACGATGGAGAGCGTGCGCATGGTCGCGCGCACGTCGGTGAACAAGCTCGTGAGCAACCTCGCGGTGCATGCCCGCGATCTCGTCGACGTGGTCGCACGAACGTCCGACGAGGACGCGGAGGCCGAGCTGGCCGACTTCCAGCGCACGACCGAGGTCGACCTCGTGGGGCTGTACCGGGCGCTCGACGACGACTGGCTGCCGATCACGATCGTCTGCGACGACCCCGTCAGCTTCACCGCCGACGACATCGACCTGGCCCTGCAGCTGACCAGCCTCCAGACCGACGAACACGGCTACCTCGTGTCGGCGTTTCCGTACCAGACCGACGACGCTCACTACGCGATCCTCCTCGGCTACCGGCTGGGACCGGAGTACCTGCCGTACCTGGAGTCCATCGCGGCCGGTCTCACGTACTACAGCCAGCTCCGCCTGGCCAAGCAGGCCACGCGCCAGTCGGCCATCCTGACCGCCGTCGTGGTCACGCTGGTGGCGCTCGGGCTCGCGCTGTTCCTGGGCCGGAAGGTGGCCCGGGGTGTGAGCCGGCCGGTGGAGGACCTCGTGGGGGGCATGCAGCGCCTGGCCCGCGGCGAGGTCGTGCAGGTCACCCCCAAGGGCACCGACGAGCTGCGCTTCCTGTCCGACACGTTCAACCGCATGGCGCGCGAGCTCGAGGTGACCCGCCGCGAGCTGGCCAAGGCCGAGCGTCTGGCCGCCTGGCAGGAGATGGCCCGCCGGATCGCCCACGAGATCCGGAACCCGCTGACCCCGATCCAGTTCGCGCTGCACCGCCTGTCTCGAAAGGCGGCGCGAGGAGAATCCCCCGAGCCCGTGGTCATCACCGAGTCGGTCAACGCCATCCTCGAGGAGCTGGACGGGCTGAAGACGCTGGCCGCCACGTTCAGCGAGTTCGCCAAGCTACCCGATCCCGAGCCCAGCCCCATCGCGCTCAACGACCTCGTGGAGAGCGTGGCCGGGCTCGTCGAGAGCCAGGGACGGCTCGTCCATCGCGAGCTGGACCCCGAGCTGCCCGAGATCGTCGGCGATCGGCGGGGTCTCCGCCGCGTCCTGACGAACCTCCTGAAGAACGCGCTGGAGACCGGCGCCGAGACGCTCACGGTCCGGAGCCGGTGCGTCGGTCCCGAGGGCGTCAGGTACTCGTCCGAGGACGCGCGACTGGGCCCCGGCTCGACACGCTCGCTCCTGGCCGTCCCGCACGTCGTCATCACCGTCGAGGACGACGGCCCGGGCTTCGCGTCCGCCGACCTGGACAGCATCTTCCTTCCCGACTACTCGACCAAGCCCACCGGCAGCGGACTGGGACTGGCCATCGTCTGTCGCATCATCGCGCAGCACGGCGGCGTACTCGTCGTGGAGCGCGCGGCCGATCACGGTGCGAAGCTGCACGTCCATCTACCGCTGGAGATCCCGGCGCTCGACGAGGCGGCCGGCGACCGCGACGCCGACACCCTCTGAAAGGAACCCCGGCATGAACGACCGCGCGCCCCGACCGTACGTGATCCTCGTCGTGGACGACGAGGCGTCGGTGCGTCGATCGGTGATCGGTTTCCTCGAGGACGAGGGATACCGAACCCTCGACACCGAATCCGGACCCGAGGCCCTGGCCGCGCTCGAGAGCAACCAGGTCGACCTGGCGCTGCTCGACGTGTGGATGGAGGGCATGGACGGTCTCACGCTTCTGGACGAGATCCAGCAGCGGCAGCCCGAGCTGCCGGTCATCATGATGAGCGGCCACGGCTCGATCGACCTCGCCGTTCGCGCGACGCGCCGGGGCGCCTACGACTTTCTCGAGAAGCCGCTCTCCCCCGAGAAGCTCGCGATCACCCTCAACCGCGCGCTCGACCACCAGACGACGCGCCGCGCCCAGGCGATCCTCCGCGAGGAGCTCGGCGCCACGCGCGTGCTGATCGGCGAGAGCCCCGCGATGACGAAGCTGAAGGAGGACATCCACCGCGTGGGCGGCACGGACGGGCGCGTCCTGATCAGCGGCGAGAACGGAACCGGCAAGGAGCTCGTGGCCCGCGCGATCCACGAGCTCAGCGTTCGCCGCTCCGGGCCGTTCGTGCGCATGAACTCCGCGGCCATCCCGCGCGATCTCGTCGAGAGCGAGATGTTCGGGCACGAGAAGGGCGCATTCACCGGCGCCACGGCGCGCAAGCTCGGGAAGTTCGAGATCGCCGATCGCGGCACGCTATTCCTGGACGAGATCGGCGACATGGAGGCGTCGGCCCAGGCGAAGCTCCTGCGCGCGCTGGAGACCGGCGAGGTCGAGCGCGTGGGCGGCACGCAGCCCGTTCGCTTCGACGTGCGCGTGCTCGCGGCCACGAACAAGGACCTCAAGCGCGAGATCGCCGAGGGTCGGTTCCGGGAGGACCTGTACTATCGCCTCGCGGTCGTCCCGCTGGTGGTGCCGCCGCTGCGTGAGCGCGGCGACGACGTCGTCGTGCTGGCGCGACACTTCCTGACGCACTACTGTCAGGAAGCCGGCGGCGTGGTGAAGCGCTTCTCGGAGTCCGCACTCGACTATCTGCGCCAGCACCGCTGGCCCGGCAACGTGCGCGAGCTCCGGAACCTCATCGAGCGGCTGTCGATCATGGTGGATCACGACGAGGTCGACACACGTGACCTCGAGCCCCTGCTGGACCCGATCGGGATCGATGCACCCGACGTCGCCCCGGTCACGAACGGAGACGGTACGCTGAAAGAGCGACTGGAAACCGAGGAGCGGCGCATCCTGCGCGACGAGCTCATGCGGACGGGCTGGAACGTCTCACAGGCCGCGCGGCAGCTGGGCATCGATCGCGCGAGCCTGCACCGCAAGATCAAGCGGTTCGGACTCTCCAAGCCATGACGGTCCCGTTCCCGGCCCGTGCCGTGATCACGCTGACGGCGCTCGGCGCCCTCGCGCCGCCCACCGGTGCGGCGCCCGCGCCGCCGGACTCGTTGCGGACCGAGGCCCCGACCGTCATCGTGTACGAGAACCCCGACACCGACTCCGAGGCCGACCGTCGCGCGCTCGAGGACCGCCTGTGGGTGGACGAGTCGGAGCTGCAGTACCGGCTCGAGGATCGTCAGGGCAAGGCGATCCAGCTCGGCTTCCTCGCGGCCTACAACCGCGTGGACGAGCTCGCGCTGACCCTCACCGAGCGGTTCGAGAACCGGCGCCAGCTCACGCCGCGCGTGACGCTTCGCGAGACGTTCTCCACCGGCCTCGAGAAGTGGCGCTACCGATTCGAGTTCGAGCAGCCCCTCTCGCGCCGCCATCGCCTCACCATCGGCGCCGCCGCGTTCGACGAGACCACCGTCTTCGACGACCTGCGGGGACGGGTCGGCGAGGCCGAGAACACGCTCGCGAGCCTGTTTTTTCGCGAGGACTTCCGGCACTACTACGCTGCGGAGGGCTTCGAGGCGTTCGTGACCGCCGGGGTCAGCGGACGTCCCGAGCTGCGCGTGGCCTACGTCGACTCGCGGGACGAGCCCCTCGGCGCCACCACCAACGGCAGTCTGTTCCGGCCCCGGTCCTCGTTTCGCGACAACCCGCGCGCGGACGGCGGACGGCGACGCGCCTGGAACGCGGTTCTGACCTACGACTCCGAGCGAGATCGCCGCGGCGACGGCTTCGCTCACCGGCACGAGCTCGCGTTCGAGTCCGCTGGCGGGGCGCTCGGAGGAGCCTTCGACTACGACCGGTGGGTCTACCAGGCCGTCCTCGCCCAGTACCTCGGGCCCGAGCAGCGGCTACGGTTCCGCGTGCGGGCCGGGTCGGTCGCCGGGGGAACGCTCCCGGTCCAGAACCGCTTCTACCTCGGGGGGATCGGCACGCTCCGCGCCGAGGACTACGCCCGCATCGAGGGCGAACGCATGTACCTCGTGAACCTCGAGTACGTGTTCACGATCTTCTGGCAGCTTGAAGGCGTGATCTTCGAGGACCTGGGCGCTGCGTGGGACCGCCCGCTCGAGACGCGGAAGACGCAGCCGGCCTTCGACGCCGGCTTCGGGATCCAGAACCGAACCGGGACGTTTCGTGTGAATCTCGCGCGCGACCTCCGAGCCGAGAACGCGCCCCTGGTGGCGACGGTCAGACTCAACCAGCCGTTCTGAGTGACATGCGCGTTTCGACCCGATCACAGCTCGTCGCTCGTCTGACCCGCGCGACCCTCGGCGCGCTGGTCTCACTCGCGGCGCTCTCGGCGTCGTCGGATCGCTCGGTGGCCGGCGACGCCTTCGAGGCCGCGATCGATCGCGTGTGGATCCGGAGCGACAGCCTGCACGTCGACTTCCGGATTCAGGGCCTCCTGTCCGAACGCATCCGCGACGGACTGGGGCGGGGCCTGCCGATGACGATGAACTACGACATCGCCCTCTGGCGCTCGAGGTCGGGCTGGTGGGATGCGCTCGAGTCACGGGTCGTCCGGCGATTCAAGATCCAGCGAAACGTGTGGGACGATCGCTACTTCGTGGACAACGAGGCCGGCGGCCGCCTCTGGCTGAGCGACGTCGACGAGCTCGAGTGGCACCTGTGCCGTCGCTCGGCCGAGTTCGTGACCTCCATCGAGGACCTGAACCCGGACAAGTCGTACTACGTGGTCGTGAGTCCGTCGCTGCGGCCGCTCACGATCGAGGACGTACGCGAGGTCGAGGCGTGGCTGACCGGCGAGATCGAGGAAGGGCGCGAGCGCGGCGGGGTCCTGTCGGTCATCGCGAGCATGCCGCGCGTGTTCTTCGGCGTGTTCGTGGACCTGGCCGGGCTCGGCGACAAGTCCACGCTCGCGCGCAGCGGGACGTTCCGGATCGACGGCATGGCCCCGACCGAGGCGTCGCGCCAGAACGCCGGCGACGACGCGGGCGCGCCCGCATCCGACGAGGAATCCCGGGGCGAGCCCGCCGCACCGGGGTCGGCGCCGGACGGCGCTCAGCGGATGCGAACGACGCGTTCCGCCGGGGGCGCTCCCGCCACGCCCGCGACGCGCGCGAAGTAGAGGCCGGTGCCGGCCTCCGCGCCCGCGTCGGTACGTCCGTCCCACTCGAAGCGCACCTCGGTGGCGGTCTCGGTGATCGGCTCCAGCGAGCGCACGTGCCTGCCCCGGGCGCCGTGGATCTCCAGCGCCCGGGGTCCGGGGACCTCGGGCGAGGCAAGCCGGACCGTGATGGACGTCACCCCGCGCGAGGGTTGAGGACTCACCGTGACCACCAGAGGCGCGCTCGGCGTGCCGACGAGCGCCAGGAACAGCCGCTCCAGCCCGGGTACGTCACCGGGCAGGGCGAGATCGGTGTTCTCGATGCTGCCGGAGTAGTTCGCGTCTGCGCCGCCGAAGAGGTACCGGAAGTCCTCGGCGAAGATCTCGCGGGGGCGGTTCGCGTGTTCGGCCCACGCGCCGAACGTGGTGGGGTCGTCCACGCCGCGCAGCGCGCAGTACGAGTCCCACGCCTCGCCCGTCACCAGGGCGCGCTGGACCACGTGTCCGAACTCGTGGGCGACCAGGAAGTGGACCTGCCGGCGGGTGTAGGCACGTCCGACGCCGGGGCTGAGGTAGACCAGCCCATCCTCGGCGGACGAGATCGGCAGCTCGACCCGCGGCGCCGGGAGCACGACGATCAACACCTCGACCGCCGACCGGAACGGCTCGGCGATCGCGGCCACCGCCTGCACGACGACGGCCGGATCCACGGGCACCGACGCCGGATCCTCGTCGAGGCGCCAGCTCCGGCGCCCCGGGACCTCGAGCCACGCATCGCCCCGGTCGTCCCGGTAGACGTACCGTGCCTCGACGTCCTCGGGAGTGAGGATACGGATGCCCGGACGCGGGATGATCTCGGCCACGGCGGGCACGGCGGTGCCGATCAGGGTCGTGACCAGGATCCATCGGAGGAAGCCGGGGCCGAGGGCGTCACATCGCATCGTCGTCGTACCTCGTTGTCAGGCAAGGCGTTCTGGCTCGATAACTCCTTTCGCGCAAGGCACGTGCCGTGGGTCCGCGGGTCCGTCACGAGTACCCGAGCCCGGCCCGGCTAATCCCGTAATCGATTTATTATGAATGTTTTACGTCTACGACCGAACGCCCGGAGCACGGAGGGTCCGCCGCGAGCCGAAGAACGCACCGGACGCTCGGGGAGCACGGCTGGGGGATTTGGCCCGGAACGCGACCGCTCGGTGCGCGGTCCGCGGCGTCAAGACGTTGGCGAGAAGCCAGATGTGCGGGTGGGTCAGGTCGCGCGGCTCACGTCGGGTGCCGGGCCAACCAGCCCGCCGGCCTGGACGTCGTCGACCTCGTCGTCCGTGCGGGTTCCGAGGCGCGTCCGGGCGAGCGCACCGGCTCCCACGAGCCCGACGATGATCTCCGCCCCGCGGCCCAGCACGTGCAGCGCGATCCCGAGGAGCCGGAAGCCTGCGGGAACCGACTCGGACGCGGCCAGGAGGACTCCGCCGATGATGGCCGCGTACAGGATCAGGCCGCCCACGAGGGCGAACCGACCCGCGCCCGCATCACGGCCGGGCGAGAGCGCCCGGCCCATGCGGGCGGCGCCCACGATGACGGCCCACGCCCAGAAGAGGCCCGCCACGAGAATCGCGATCGGGATCCCGATCAGCGTGATCGACAGCACCGCGGACGCGAGCAGCATCCCGAGCCCGAGCAGGAGTCCGGCCCCGAAGGATCGGCCGGGATGCTCGACGGCCTCCTCCAGCGCGGCCTGGGTCTGGCGGCCCAGGATCGCGGTGACCAGGAGCGTCATCAGCAGGTAGAACACGAACCCGAACACGACCACGCGCAGCGCGAAGCGCGTGATCGAGGACCAGCTCACGGTGTCGCCGAGAAAGCTCAGCGACACGGCGTCCCCATCCACCTGGGCGCCGAAGTCGTCGATGCGGCCCCCGATCGAGACGACGTCGGCACCGCATCGCGCGAGCGCATCCAGCTCGATGCCGCCGAGCACGGCCACCAGGTTGCCCTCGACCTCCCCGGTGACCTCGATGTTGCCGGCGATCGTGACGACGTTGCCCTCCACGGTCCCGTCGACGAAGACGTCGCCGTCCATCACGATCACCGAACCCAGCACGACGTCGCCCCGGCTCACCTCGACGTCGGTCCCGATCCGGACGATCTCGGCGGTGTCGGTCGTGCGGCGCGTCCATCGCTCGACGTCCCCGCGCCGCCGATCCGCTTCGCGAGCGGGACCCGGGCGACGGCCACCGGGCGTGGTCTCCTCGTCGAAGACGATGATCCCGCCCTCGTCGTCGAACGTGATCGTGATCCCCTCGTCCGAGCCCCCCTGCACGGCGGTGGCCGGGGCCTCGGGTGTCTCGGGTGTCTCGGTCGCCGCGCCGGGATCCGGGTCGGGGTCGGCCGATCCGGCCGCCGTGGCATCGAGCAGGGAGAGGGGTCCGATCACGAGAGCCGCGAATCCGAGCGTCCGGAGTGCCCGGCGAGCCGTCTGGACGAGCCCGGCGGCGATGTGGGGTCGGTGAGCTGTCATGGTCGGTTCTCTCGGATCGTCTGGATGGGTCTCGGTGCGCGCGCACGCGGCCAGGCGCCCGTGCTCGGTGTCCCCGTTCGTGGCCCGGACCTCGTACACCGCACCCTCTCGTCGACTACGACCGGGCCGCGCCGCGTGTTGCCTCCACGCTCCGGGGTCCGGCTCGCTCGCTCAGTCGTCGCCGGCCTCGGCCGCATCGTCGAACACGTCCTCGCCCTCGTCGACCATCTTGGTGCGCAGAAGCCGATGCGCTCGGTGCAGCCGCGCCTTGACGGTGCCGATCGGGATCTCCAGCTGATCGGCGATCTCCTCGTAGGACAGGTCTTCCTTGTGCCGCAGGAGCACGACCACGCGGTAGCGCGGTGGCAGCGACAGGAGAAGCCGGTCCAGGCGGTCACGCTGACTGCCGGTCTGGAACGTCTCCTCGGGATCGGGCCCCGGGTCCACCAGCTCGATGCGCGGCCGCTCGTCCTCGCCATCGTACGTCTCGTGGATCGAGACGGTCGACAGACGTTTCTTCCGATAGAAGTCGATGCAGAGGTTGGACGTGATCTTGAAGATCCAGCTGGAGAACGGTCGCGACGGATCGTAGCGGTGCAGCGAGCGGAACGCGCGGATGAAGACCTCCTGCGCCAGATCGCGCGCCTCTTCCCGGTGGCCGACCATCCGGTACGTGATCGAGTACACCGAACGACGGTAGCGACGGAGGAGCTCCTGATAGGCACGCTGATCACCATCGAGACATCGCTTCACGATGGCCGCATCGTCAGCCGGCAACGCTCCCCCTCAAGCTGGGTTTCCAACGCCTCGGGCGCATCCGAGACAGAATCCAATCGAGGTTACGGCGCATCCCGACGGCACGTCAAGGCGACCCATTTCCGGTTGACGCCCTTCCCGGCAGTCGATAGCGTCCGGTCACCGATTCGACACTTCGAGGCCTGGAGAGCATCCGATGACCACGATCGAGTTCGTGCAGGGACGCGAGGTTCTGGACTCCCGCGGCAATCCGACGGTCGAGGTCGACGTCTTCCTCGAGGGCGGGGCCACCGGCCGCGCCATCGTTCCCTCCGGGGCCTCCACCGGCACGCACGAAGCGGTCGAGCTTCGCGACGGCGATTCCGCCCGTTACATGGGAAAGGGCGTGGTCGGCGCGGTCGAGAACGTCAACGACGTGATCGGCCCCAAGCTCCGCGGAGAGGATGCGCTGGAGCAGGCGCTCATCGATGCGACCCTGATCGAGCTGGACGGCACCGACACCAAGAGCCGGCTGGGGGCGAACGCCATCCTGGGTGTCTCCCTGGCGGTCGCTCGGGCCGCAGCCGAGGCGATCGAGACGCCGCTCTACCGGTACATCGGCGGCGTCAACGCACGCGTTCTCCCGGTCCCGATGATGAACGTGCTCAACGGCGGCGCTCATGCGGACAACAACGTGGACTTCCAGGAGTTCATGCTGATGCCGGTGGGAGCCGAGTCCTTCACCGAGGCGCTCCGCATGGGCGCCGAGGTCTTCCACACGCTGCGCACGGTGCTGCGCGAACGCGGCCTGGCCACCGCGGTGGGCGACGAGGGCGGCTTTGCGCCCGACCTCGAGAGCAACGGCGCCGCATGCGACATGCTGTTGACGGCGATCGAGCGGGCCGGGTACACGCCGGGCACCGACGTCGCCCTGGCGCTCGACGTGGCGGCGTCGGAGTTCTTCTCAGACGGAGCGTATCGCCTGGCCGGCGAAGACCGGACGCTCAGCGGCGACGAGCTGATCGCCGTCTACGCGGAACTCGTCGAGCGCTATCCAATCTTCTCGATCGAGGACGGCATGGCCGAGGACGACTGGGACGGCTGGAGCGCGCTCACCGAGCGCCTCGGCGACCGGACGCAGCTCGTCGGCGACGACATCTTCGTCACCAATGCCGACCGACTCGGCCGAGGAATCTCGACCGGCGTCGCGAACTCGATCCTGATCAAGGTCAACCAGATCGGCACCCTGACCGAGACCCTCGACGTCATCGCGCTGGCGCGTCGCGCGGGCTACACGTCGATCATCTCGCACCGGTCCGGCGAGACCGAGGACACCACGATCGCCGATCTCGCGGTCGCCACCGGGGTGGGCTTCATCAAGACGGGCTCACTGGCCCGATCGGAACGCATCGCGAAGTACAACCAGCTCCTGCGCATCGAGGAGGAGCTGGGCCAGAGCGCGACGTATCCCGCTCGCCGCGCGTTCTTCAACCTCGGCTGGAGGTGAGCCGTGGCGAGGCGCGCTCCCCTCCTGGCGCCGACCCCGATGGCGCGGCTGCGTCGGCGGCTCCGGACCTCGCCGGTGCTCACGCGCCTCGGAGGAGGCGGGTCGTCGGACGAGCCGGAGACGGACGGCGGTGACTTCCTCCGGGCACGGCTCCGCCGCCGCTCGATTCCGCTCCCGCTCGTCCTGGGCCTCGCCGGCGGATGCTGGATCCTCGTCACGCTGATCGCCGGCGATCACGGCTGGCTCCGGATCCGCGCGCTTCGCCGCGAGCACGCGCGCGTCGAGCAGCAGATCGGCGAGGCGGAGACCCAGATCGCGTCCCTCCGTCGCCAGCTCGCGCGGACCGGCGATCCGGTGCACCTCGAGCGCGTCGCGCGCGAGGAGTTCGGCCTGGCTCGCCCGGGCGAGGTCGTCTACCGCCGCCCGGCCGCCCCCGAGCCGTAGCGTTCGGCGCGCGCCGCGGCTGCCCGCCCCACGTTCGTCCGGGACCGCGCCGTCGTGCGCGGAGCGGTGCTTGACACGGGCTGCGGCCGGCGCTAACGTTCGGCCTCGCGATTGCGGGGTGGAGCAGTGGTAGCTCGTCGGGCTCATAACCCGAAGGTCATCGGTTCAAATCCGGTCCCCGCTACCAGGTTTCGAGCGCGCCCGGAGCCCGGGCGCGCTTTTTCGTACCCCCGAGTTTTTCTGGGTCCGTGGCGCCGCTAGCCCTTCCCTCGTCTCGAGACACCCGGTACCATCGTCCGTCGATCGAACGACGGCCGTGTCCCCACGAGGTGGCGGTGGTGCTTCCGGCGACCCGACCGAGGTCGCATCCGGGGCCGCCGAACGAGGAGAGCGCGATGGAGGAAGTCGTCATCCGGTTCGCCGGAGATTCCGGCGATGGCATCCAGCTAACCGGAGACCAGTTCACGAGTTCGACGGCGCTCTTCGGGAATGACCTGAGCACGCTGCCGGACTTCCCGGCCGAGATCCGGGCCCCGGCGGGCACGCTGCCGGGCGTCAGCGGCTTCCAGATCAAGCTGGCCAGTCACGACATCCACACGCCCGGCGACGAATCGGACGTCCTGGTGGCCATGAACCCGGCCGCGCTGAAGGTGAGCCTGGAGGAGGTCGTGGACGGCGGGCTCATCATCGTGAACGCCGACGCCTTCACCGAGCGCGAGCTCCAGAAGGCCGGCTACGAGTCCGATCCGCTCAGCGACGACTCCCTCGCGGGATACCGCGTCATCCGGGTCGAGCTGACCCGGCTGACCCGCAAGGCCCTCGAGTCCACGGGACTCAACACGCGCACGGTCGACCGGTGCCGGAACTTCTTCGCGCTCGGGATGATGCTGCACCTGTTCGAGCGCCCCGTCGAGCCCGTCATCTCGTTCATCGAGTCGAAGTTCAAGTCGAAGCCCGAGATCGTCGAGGCCAACAAACTGGCGCTCAAGGGCGGGCTGGCCTACTGCGACGCCACCGAGGCGTTCCAGGGCGACCACACACGCTTTCGCGTGTCGCCGGCCAGGCTGCCCGCCGGCACGTATCGCAACATCAACGGCAACCGCGCGATCGCGATCGGTCTCCTGGCCGGCGCCCGGCAGGCCCAGCTTCCGCTCTACCTGGCCGGCTATCCGATCACGCCGGCCAGCGACGTGCTGCACGACGTCAGCGCGTACAAGAACTTCGGCGTCATCTCGTTCCAGGCCGAGGACGAGATCGCCGCGATCTGCGCCGCCATCGGCGCGTCGTACGCCGGCCATCTCGGCGCGACCGTCACCAGCGGCCCCGGGCTCGACCTGAAGGCCGAGGCGATCGGCCTGGCGGCCACCGCCGAGCTGCCGCTGATCATCCTCGACATCCAGCGCGCGGGACCGTCGACCGGTCTGCCCACCAAGACCGAGCAATCCGACCTGATGCTCGCCCTGTACGGCCGGCACGGCGAGGGCCCGCTGCCGATCCTCGCGCCGTCGACGCCCGGGGATTGCTTCTGGACCGTCGTCGAGGCGGCCCGTATCGCAACGACGTACGTGACGCCGGTGATCGTCCTCTCCGACTCGTTTCTCGCGAACGGCTCGGAGCCCTGGCGCATCCCGACGATCGAGGATCTGCCGAGCTTCCCGGTCACCCACGCCAGCGACCCCGCCTCGTTCGTCCCGTACGAGCGCGACGCGAGGACCCTGGCTCGTCCCTGGGCGCGCCCCGGCACCCCGGGGCTCGAGCACCGCATCGGCGGGCTCGAGAAGGCCGCCGTCACCGGACACGTGTCGTACGATCCGACCAACCACGAGGCGATGACGCATCTGCGCTACGAGCGCATCCAGCGAATCGCGGCCGACATCCCGAAGACCCGGATCCACGGAGACGCCGACGGCGACATGCTCATCGTGGGCTGGGGCTCGACCGAGGGCGCCATCACCGACGCGGTCAACCGGCTCCGTCGCGACGGACATCGCGTGGGCTCGGTCCATCTCAGATACCTCAACCCGCTCCCCTCCGATCTCGGTGACATCCTGCGCGCGGCAAAGCGCGTCGTGGTGCCGGAGATCAACATGGGGCAGCTCGTGAAGGTGCTGCGCGACAAGTACCTGGTCGACGCCGAATCGCTCTCGCGCGTGCGCGGAAAGCCGCTGCGCGTGTCGTACCTGGTCGACGAAGTCAAGCGACGCATCTGAGCGCCGACGAACCCCGCACGGAGGAGAACCCCGACATGTCCACGAACGGCGCCACGACCACGCTGACGAAGAAGGACTTCGAATCCGACCAGGAAGTGCGCTGGTGTCCCGGCTGCGGTGACTACGCCATCCTGAAGGCCGTGCAGTCGGTGCTCCCCAC
Organism: Candidatus Eiseniibacteriota bacterium; assembly: GCA_965224245.1. Lineage (GTDB taxonomy): Bacteria > Eisenbacteria > RBG-16-71-46 > CAZAMP01 > CAZAMP01 > CBDCYW01. The sequence goes on from OZ245046.1 coordinate 2,429,679, forward strand.
GCTCGGCATTCCCAAGGAGAAGTTCGTCTTCGTGTCCGGGATCGGTTGCTCCAGCCGCTTCCCCTACTACATGGGCACCTACGGCTTCCACACGATCCACGGGCGCGCGATGCCGGTGGCCACCGGCATCAAGACCGCCAATCCCGACCTGTCGGTGTGGGTGATCACCGGAGACGGCGACGCGCTCTCGATCGGCGGCAATCACTTCATCCATCTGATGCGGCGCAACCTGGACGTGAACGTCCTCCTGTTCAACAACCGCATCTACGGCCTCACGAAGGGGCAGGCCTCGCCTACCTCCGAGCTCGGCAAGCGGACGAAGTCCACGCCGTTCGGCAGCGTGGACGCGCCGTTCAATCCGCTGGCGGTCGCGCTCGGCTCGGGCGCGAGCTTCGTGGCGCGGTCGGTCGACATCTACGGCAAGCACCTGCAGGAGGTGCTGAGGCGCGCGGCCCTGCACAAGGGCACGTCGTTCGTCGAGATCTACCAGAACTGCAACATCTTCAACGACGGGGCCTTCGAGTACATGACGGCCAAGACCGTGCGCGGCGACGAGGAGATCGCGCTCGAGCACGGCAAGCCGATCGTGTTCGGCAAGGACCTCGACCGCGGCCTGCGGCTGTGCGACGCGCTGGGGCTCGAGGTCGTGAACCTCGCCGACGTCGACGAGAGCGAGCTCCTGGTGCACGACGAGCGGGAGCCCTCGTCGACGCTGCCGTATCTCCTGGCGCAGATGCAGCCGCCGCTCCCGACCCCGATCGGCGTGTACCGGGCGGTCGAGCGAGACACCATCGAGGCCCGCATCCACGCTCAGCTGAGCGAGATCACGACCACCAAGGGCGCGGGAGACTTCTCGAAGGTGCTTCGGGGGACCGACGTGTGGACGGTGTCCTAGGTCACCGAGACACATCGCCGTGACGATCGCCGTCAGCCGGATCACGGCGCTGACCTGGGCGATCGCCGGACTGGGCGCCGGTGCGTTCGTGTCGACGGCGGACGCGAGCACGCCGCTCCCCCCCTCCGAGGTGGACATCGCGCAGCTCGTGCGCGAGCTCCAGTGGACCTCGCCCGACCCCCGGAACCTGTCGATGGTGTGGGTCTTCCCGCGCGAGCTGATGCATGCCCTGGTCGCCCAGGGCGGCATCGCGGAGCTCGACGAGGAGATGGCCGCGATCGCGGTCTTCGATCCGTATCTCCCCATCGGAATCGTGCGCGGCGGCTTCGACGCGTCCGGCGCCCCGTTCTTCGAGAACGCGAACGTGATCCGGAGCTCGGTGCGCCTGGAGACCGACCGTGGCCATCGCCTGGGAGCCGTGAGCCGACCGGACTCCCTGGCCCAGCTCGCGCTGGCGCAGATGCAGGAGACGCTCTCGGCCGCCCTCGGTGACCTGGGGGCGCACACGACGTTTCTGCTGTTCGACGCACTGGATCCCGATGGCGACCCGATCTTCCCCCTGAACCGGCGCGCCACGCTGACGGTGGACCTCGCGGCGGTCGGCCCGCTTCCGTCCGAGCGCGTCACGTATCACCTGCCGGCGAGCTCGCTCCTTCGCGGACGCCGCTGCCCGGCCTGCGGCTCCACGTTCAACGGCGCGTGGGTGTTCTGCCCGTGGGATGGCCGTCACCTCGTCGACGAGGACGGGGACCTCGCCGGCACCGACGAGGGAGCCACCGACGAGGGAGCCACCGACGCGGGAGCCGCCGATGCCGGAGCCGCCGATGCCGGAGCCGCCGATGCCGGAGCCGCCGATGCCGGAGCCGCCGACGTCGCGGCGACCGCGACGCCGGGTACGCCGACACCGGACGTGGCCGCGATCGAGACACCCGCGCCTCCGGCGGCCGCGGCCGACACGACCGGGGTCGCCGAGCGCCGTCCCCGGGATGGCGCCGGCGACCGCGCCACGAGCCCGGACAGCGGATCGACGCCGGGAGTGCGACCCGCCGACGCCGCCGTCTCGGACGCGGGGGCCGACTCCACGGCCGGTGCACGCGAGGTTCCCGCCGACCGCGACCGGGCGGAGACCGGGGCTCCTCCGGAGTCCGTGCGTCCCGAGCGAACGCCGCCCGAGCGGCACTACCCGCGTCGCCCACCCACCTGGAAGGGACCGCGCCCCTGACCGCCGGTCAGGTCGTAGCGGCGGCGTCCCGCGCCACGAGCGTGACCGCCCGGCGGAGACGTCCCGCGCGGCTCGACGTCACCATCAGCTCGACCGAGGCGCCCTCCGGAGCGCGGACGATCCACTCCGCCGACCCCCGGTTGTCGGTGACCGATCGCCCCGAGGAACGATCGGTCTTGTTCGATCGGCCCTCGAGATGTCCCAGCGTCTGCCGCGGCCGACCACGCTCGAACTCGGCGGCATCCGAGACGAGCTCGACCCGCACCGGCTCGGCGCGGCTGGTCTTGCGAGCTCTCTGAGACCCTGACGTCGGCAGGTACCCGACGTTCTCGACCACGGCCAGCACGTGCCAGCGATCGGTGCCGACCGGCGTGACCCGCACGTCCACCCAGCGGAGCCGGGGCGCCATCGACGCCATGCCCACCACGAACGGCGCCTGCCGCGCGATCTCGCTCTCCAGGAGCGCCGGCGGCGGATTCCGCCACGAGAAGAGGAAGTCCCAGCCGCCGATCTCGACCGGCCCCAGCTCGGGATGCTCGAAGGGACGCCACTCGACGAGCGCGTCCGGCGCGTGCTCGGTCACGAACGACAGGATGCGATGGTCGTCCTCGACGGGGTGGGTCCGCGACCACTCGATGAACTTCAGGTCCTTTCGCTTGGTCTCGATGCCCGATGCCGTCGGCAGGTCCCACAGCTCGACGGTGAGCGCGAACGCCCCGAGATGGTCGTAGAGCCAGTCGTCGAACGCCCCGCCCATCGTCTCCTTCGGGTGATAGCGGAAGTGATGGAACACCGACACGCACGGGTACTCGGTCAGCTCGGTGCCCAGCTCTCCAATCGCGTCGAAGACCCAGAGGTCGTGCGTGTCCATCTGCTCGTCCGACCGGTCGCTGAACGGACGCAGCAGCACGCGGCCGTAGGTGTGGAACGTGATCGCCCCGAACACGTTCGGATGCGTGGTCATGAAGTCGATCACGGCGCGGATCTCCGGCTCGGAGCCCGGGAAGTCGCCGGCGCCCAGCTGCTCGCCCTCGGGGCGCCAGCCCGCCGGGAAGTTGCGATTGAAGTCGAGCCCCCGATGCGCACGCGCCATCTCGATGGTGTAGCCGTCGTAGCTCTCGACCCGGCCCTCGGGCAGCACGCGGTAGTACGTACCGCCATTCTCGTGCGGTGCTCGCTTGACCAGGAGCCGGGGGTCTCGATCGGACACCTTCCAGTCGCCCGCGGCATCCCGGATGCGCATCTGGAGGACGCGACCGTCACCGTCGACGTCCTCGACGTGCAGACCATCGGCCCGTCGATCCTCCGGATACGGGCGGGTGCCCGATCGCAGGATCTCGGGCGGCCGGGCCAGGGCGCGGGCCGCCCCGTCGGGATTCAGGCGGGGCACGACGTAGAACACCTGCTCGTCGACCACCCGCGTGATCTCCGGATCCGAGCCGTGGCCGCGGAGGAGGTGGTCGATCAGATACAGCGCCGCCATCGACGCCGTCACCTCGGTGGCGTGGATGTTTCCGTCCACCCAGAAGGCGGGCTTGTCGGTGTCGGGGCCCGTATCGCGATTGGTGACGACGCAGAGCGGGATCTCGGCGCCCTCGAACGACCGCCCGAGCACGCGTCGCTCGACCAGCGACGGATGCGCCTCGATCCAGTGATCCAGCATCGCGCCGAGCGCGGCGTTGTCGCAGTAGGTGTCGAAGCGAATCTCCACCGATCGGCTCCTTCCCGTGTGGCGCGGCACCGCCGAGAGACGCAACCGAGGCGGCGTCCGCGCGAGGTGATCAGCGATCGCCCTGGAATCGCGACCGCATCGCTCGTGTGAACGTCTCCGACTCGCCCCTCGGAATGCTCAACGACTCCCACTGATCGTCCACGAGGTGCCGGGCGATCACGATGATCTGGCCGACGTGATACGCGGTGTGTGCCAGGCTCCGGTGCATCGCCGCGATCACCGTGTGAGGCTCGCCCCGGATCGAGACGGTCCGATCCAGGTCCGTGGGGGTGAGCCGCGACAGCTCGTCGAACACGACGTCCCACGCGGCCTGCCATCGCGCGCGAAGCACGGCCGGCGTGTCGTCGTCGCCGACGACGAACTCCGAGTCACGATCGCGATCGGGCTTCTCGCCGTCGGTCGTCAGGAAGTCGGACCAGCGCGAGCGGAGGTTGCCGCTCACGTGCTTGAGGAGCGTCGCGATCGCGTTGGACTCCACCCCCAGCGCCAGCCGGTAGTCGTCGTCTGACACCTGTGCGAGCGCACGATCACCCAGCGTCTTGTAGCGGCGAAACTCGAACTCGATCGATTCGAGCGCGTCCATGGCCTGAGTCCTCCGATCTCCGCACGCTCGGTAGGGACGCCCGGTCAGTCGAACAGACGATAGGATACCCAGCGCGTTCGACCGCGATCCACCTCGACCCCCGTGAGCGTCACACGCTCGACGACTCCGCCGCCACCGCTCCGGCTCGTCAACGTCAAATCGTGTATGCCCGCGGGGACGGTCATCCGGGCCAGGAAGACGTCGCGGGGCAGGTTTCGCCAGCTCCGCACGTCCGCGCGCTCGGTGACCGAGCCCAGGATGTCGACCACCAGCCCGAGTCCCTTGCCGCCGGCATCCTCGGCCTTTCTCCTGGCGATGTACTTGAGGAGAGCGCGCGCGATCGTACGGATCAGGATCGACGACTCGCGGTCGCGGAAGCTGCGCTCCGCGTTCGCCGCGAGATCCGAGACCCGCACGGCGCGCACCGGGGCCAGCGCGGGCGAGCCCGCGGAGACCCCGTCCGGGTCCGATGCCGAGGGCGCGACCGCGACGTCCACCTCGCGCACCCGGGCCGGCACGTCCGTGAACACCGGATAGGCGATCGAGAGCAGGTACGCCAGCTCGGCCCTGGGCGGCCGCCGCCGGTGGTGGACGCGCCGGTAGGCGGAGCCGGCCACGAGCCAGACGTCGTGCTCCTCCCTGCTGTCGGTCTTCAGGATCGGAACGTCGATCCGAGCCTCTGACAGCGCGGGCACGAATCCGCTCTCGACGAGGACCAGCACCGTACCGTGGGACGGGTCGTGCTCGGGAAGCACGACGTCCGGGTATCGCTCGCGCCAGCGAACCACGTCGTCGGATCGCCCGAGCCGTGCGGCCGTGGTCAGAAGATCCTCGACGAGGACCTCGGGTACCCTCGGACCGCCGTCCTCGCGCTGGGCCGCGTAGATCGCTTCCGCCTTCTGGAACGACACGTAGGCGTCGTTCCACTCGCCGGCGTCCGCGTACAGGAGACCGGTGACGTACTGCACGAATGCGTCGTCGCGGTAGAGGGGGTCGGCCAGGTCGTCGGTGTAGAGCTCGAGGTTGGCGTTGGCCTTTCGTGCCTCGACGAGCGCGCTCTGTGGCGCGTCCAGCGCGATGTAGTTGAGCGCACGGTAGACGTGCACCATCACGCGTTCGAACGTGGCGCCGTCGTAGGGCCGGAGCGCATCGGACGTGACGAGCGACGCGATCTCGACCGAGAGGCTCTTCGTGTAGAGCTCGTCGATCAGACGCTCGGCCGTCTCGAAGGCCTCGTTTGACGCGACGTAATCCGCGGCGTAGTGAAGAACCAGCCCGCGCTCCAGGGCGACGAGGAGCGCGTCGCCACCCTTCTCGACCTCGTCCAGCGCAGTCAGCGCATCGTCGTAGCGGCGCGCCACGAGGTCGCCGCGCGTCCGATCCGACACGCTGGTGTAGGAGGTCGCGCATCCGACGAGCAGAACCAGGCCCACGACCCACCCCGAGCGCGGACGCGCGCGCAGTGCGCGCGGACGCGCCCGGGTCACGGCTTGAACCGTCCCCGCGTGATCCCCTTCTTGATCTTCTCGACGTCGGTCCACGTGAGCAGGTTGGTCTCGATGTCGAAGAGCTTCAGATCGATCTGGTAGAACGCGACGCGGGCGCCCTCCTCCTGGTCGAGGATGCTGTTGATCTCGCCCACGAGCATGTAGTCGGCACCGAGCTCGCGACCGAGTCGTTTCACGGTCTCGGGGTCGGCGTTCTCCAGCTGGTCGAGACGCTCGTCACGCACCTGGTCTCGCTCCCCCGCGTCGGCCACGACCTGGACCTGACCGCTGTTCACGAACGCGCGCTGGAGATCGTTCAGAAACGTCCGGACGTTGATGTGCTCGGTCGTGTTGTTGCGGATGCTGCCGGCGATGACGACCGGGTTGCGCCCGCTCCTGCGATGAAAGTCCGCGAGCCAGCGTCCCTCCAGCGAGGACCCGATCATCTGCTCGGCCACCAGGCGGCTGTCGGTGTCGTTCCAGCGACCCGAGAGGTCGGTGACGGTACCGGGATCCAGTCGCGTGACCTCTCGCTTGGCGCAGCCGACGGTTCCGCCGGCGATCCACACCGCGCAGATCGCGCACAGTATCCAACGAGCCACGGGGTCCTCCTTGCGGTCGAGTCGCGACCGGGTTGGGGCGTCGCACGAGGCAGGCAGGGCCGATCGCCACCGCGATCGAACGAACGAGTCTCCGAGAGACCGGCTGCGATGTCAACCGATCCCTGGCGCTACTCAACCCGTGCCGCGCGGGGAGGTTCCGCCGGCGGCCTCGGGACGTCATGTCCGGAGCTCGTGCCCCTGGTGGACGTGCTTCTGGACCTGAGGATCGAGCCGGTCCAGATACGCGGGGTTCTCGGTGGCGATCCGGATGTACGCGCGCAGGCAGGCTCCGTAGAAGTGGCGGAGGTTGTCACACACGTGCTCGAGCTTCGAGAAGTCGTGGCTGCCCGAGACCATCGCCTCGTGGTAGCACCCGCCACCGCATAGATGGCGAAGCCAGCACGGGGCACAGTACTCCTTCATCCGGACGTTGTTGCCGCGGATGAAGCGGTTGCGGAAGTCGTGGTCGATGCCCTCTTCGATCGTGCCCACACTGTAGCGATCGTCACCCACGAAGCGATGGCACGCGTAGAGCTTCCCGTCGGCATCGCTTCCCACGAGTCCGAGCGTGGCCCCGCACGGGTAGTCGCGCACCGATCCCTCGTGGAACCGCTTGACGAGGCTTGCCACGTTGGAGAATCCGAAGTGGCGGCCGGCGATCGCCTCGTCGGCGAACGTGTCGGCCAGACGGGCCAGTCCCTCGTTCAGGGCCGCGTAGTCGTCGTCGGTGAACCTCATGCCGGGCTTCTCGACCGAGGCCACGCTCGCGGCCACCTCGTAGAAGCCCATGCCGATCAGGTGCCGGACGATGTGCTCGACGTCGGCGTTGGCGTGGGTCATCGTGGCCCGTGCCCCCACCTTGAACGGACGGTGCTTGAAGCCGTCGAGAAGGGCGGCGATCTTCGGAATGATGGAGTCGTAGCTGCCCTTGGACCGATCGCCGACCCAGGGACGTCGGAGGTCGTTCCCCTCCCGGTCGCCGTCGATGCTGACGGTGGTCTGGACGTCGTACTCGACGAGGAAGTCGATGGCCTCCCGATCGAGCAGGGTGGCGTTGGTGGTCACGGTGAAGGTGACCTCCTTGCCCAGCTCGGCCCCCCGCTCACGGGCGTGGGCGGCCGCCGCCTTCATGACCGGGAAGTTCATGAAGGGCTCGCCCCCGAAGAACGTGATGGTCACCCGCCTGGCGTCGTCCCCGGCCTGCCCCAGGAGGAAGTCCACCTGGCGGAGCGCCTCCGAGCGCGTCATCCGGGCCGCGATGGGGGTGGGCGTGTGGTCCTCGAACACGTAGCAGTACGTGCAGCCGAGATTGCACTCTCCGAGGAGGCTCATCGACAGCGTCTTGACGCTGACCCTCTCGCTCTCGAAACGCCCCGGCGGCGGCGCCGCCGACGCGGCCCGCTTGCGAAGATCGGACTCGGTGGGAAGCCCATGACCGTTCTCCGACTCGGCCTCGCCGAAGATCTCTCCGGTCTCGACCAGGTACACGTACTCCTTGCCACCGACCTCGACGATCTTCGTATCCGCCAAGTCTGCCTCCTCCGGGGGGTTGGGCGATCCGCTGGGGTGTTCGCGAGTTGGCGGAGTATAGCAGATGCCCGACGTCCGGTCGCCGCGCCCGCCCGGGCGGGGCGGCGCACCGGCGCCCAACCGGCACCGACGCGGCCGTTGACCCCCCGGATTCGCTTCCCTAGAATGCGCCGTTCGGCGGTTGCCCTCGGAAAAGGCGCCGCCGTTTCTTTGGACCATTCCCGTACCAGCGGTTCTCCGTGTCCCCCGTGAAAGGAGCCATCCATGAGCGCTGTCGCCGAGGCGGCGCGGGCGGCGATGACCAAGTGCCTGGCCGTGCAAGCTGAGGACTACGTGCTCGTCGTCACCGACGAGACGTGTCAGGAGATCGGCCTGACGTTTCGGGACGTTGCGCAGTCACTGGAAGCCGAGACGCTCTTTCTCCAGTATCGCTCGCGCGAGCATCACGGGGACGAGCCGCCGATCGGGGTGGCCGAGATCATGCGCGAGATGGACGTCGTCCTGGCCCCGACGAAGATGTCGATCAGCCACACCGACGCGCGCCGTCGTGCGTGCAAGGCGGGGGCCCGCATCGCGACCCTGCCCGGCGTCACGCCCGAGATGCTCGAACGCTGCTTCGGCGGGGACATCGACGCGGTCGCGGCGCGGGTCCGCGAGATCGCGCGGGCCATGCAGGGGCGCGCCGAGGTCCACGTCACCGACGAGGACGGGAGCGACCTCCGGTTCTCGATGGACGGCGCGCGCGTGTTCCAGGACACCGGCATGATCCGGCAGCCGGGCGACTTCGGCACGCTTCCCCCCGGCAAGGCCGCGGTGGCGCCGGTCGAGGGCAGTGCCCGGGGCGACATCGTCATTCGCGGGACCATGTTCGGCCGCAAGCTCGAGGACGAGCCGCTCCGGCTCCGCATCGAGGGCGGCCGCGTCGTGGGCGTGGAGGGCGGCGAGGCCGCCGCACGTCTGAACTCGGTCTTCGAGGCGTTCGGCGACGATGCACGCACGCTGTCGGAGTTCGGGCTCGGCGCGCACGACCACGCGATCCTGACCGGCAATCCTCTCGAGGACGAGAAGGTCCAGGGCACCATGTACCTGGCGTTCGGCAACAATCGCTCGCTCGGCGGATCCATCGAGGTCGCCGTACACGAGGTGGCCGTCCTGACCGACAACAAGGTCACGCTGGACGGTCGAACGCTCCTGGAGAACGGCGTCCTGTCCCTGTAGCTCGCGAGTCGGCGGCTCGTCCGGCCACGCGATCAGTCGGAGCCGGCCCCCGTGGGGTCGGCCTCCGGCGCCCCCCCTGACCGATCCAGAAGCGACAGGCGATCGCGGGCCAGGACGGCCTCCTCGGAGTCGGGGTACGTCGAGATCACCGACTCGAGATAGCGCCTCGCCGCGTCGAGGTCGTCCAGCTCGATGAACGAGAACCCCAGCTTCAGACGCGCGGCCGGAACCTTGTCCGCGGAGGGGTATGTGTCCATCAGACGTACGAAGGCCTCGACGGCCCGGTTGAAGTCGCCCTCGGCGTAGTAGCACTCTCCGATCCAGTAGATCGCGTTGTCCGCGAGCTCGTGGGCGGGATGCCGGCGGAGGAACGTCTCGAACCGCTGGATGGCCTCGGACAGGTTGCCGATGGTGACCTCGTGGTACGCGGCCTCGTACTGCGCCCGCGCGTTCTCGAGGGTCGGATCGGGCGCCGTCGGCCGGCGCCCAGCGCGAATGGACGAGTCACCCAGGCGACCCAGCACGTCGAAGATCTGGTTCTCGATCTGGGTGAGGCGGGTCTCGAGGTCTTCGAGGCGCAGGAGGGTCTCGGCGTTCGCGTCGGCCATCCGCTCCGTCAACGCGTCCTGTGACGCCGACACGGCATCGAGCTTCCTGGACGCTCGCGCCTGCCCGGCGAGCACGTCGTCGAGGCGCGTGTCCACCGGTGGAGGGCTGCCGCACCCGCCGAGCCCGGCGAGTCCGGCGAGCCCCACGGCGAGGGTCGCGCCGACCCGGAGCGATCGGCGCGACGACCACGAGCCTCGACGCATCGGAGGGCGCTCAGCCCTGAACGCGGAAGTGCGAGCGGCGATTCTTCGACCAGGCATCCTCGGTGTGCCGCGGGTCGACCGGGCGCTCCTCACCGTAGCTGACCGTGCTGAGGCGTGCCGCATCGATGCCCTTGCCGATCAGGTACTGCATGGTGGCCTGGGCCCGGCGCTGGCCGAGCGCCAGGTTGTAGTCCGGTGTCCCGCGCTCGTCACAGTGTCCCTCGATGACGATCCGCTCGTCGTCGTGGACCATCAGCTGCGAGGCGTTCGCGTCCAGCGTCCGGCGCGCGTCGCCGCGAATCTCGGCCTTGTCGAAGTCGAAGTAGATGTCCTCCAACAGGAGCGGCGGCGGAGGCGTCTCGGCCGGCTGCTCCATGGGCGGCGTCTCGATCGGCGTGTCCTGGACCACGTCGGCGGGCGGCGTGTCGACGTCCATGTCGGGAGGGGTCTTCTGGCCGCCGCAGCCCGATCCGACCGCCACCGTCATCACCGCGATCACCAACACGTTCACGAAGCGACTCATGTCAAGAACCTCCAGCGGTGGTCTCACCGCAAGTCGTGCAAACCGCCGCACCTGGCTATTCATCGTTCTGGCGCACTGATCCAAGCCGGTCCATAACAATCACCTGGACCGGTTGTCAAGATCCGATCCCTGAAAGTGTCGACATCCACGACGTACAGGCGACGCTCGTCCCCTCGGAGCGCGCTGTAGACGATGTGGCGACTGTCCGGCGCCCAGCTCGGGCTCTCACAGTCACCGTTTGCGAAGACGATCGGCTCGAGCCTCGAGCCGTCGGCCGGCATGATGTACAGGTTGTGAATGTTCCCGTCCCTCGACACGAACGCGATCCGGTCTCCATCCGGCGACCAGGCCGGGGCCGCATTGTATCGACCCGTCAGCGTCAGCCGGGTCACGTCACGGCCGTCGGCGGTCATCCGGTACACCTGCGGCGTGCCGGTCCGGTCCGAGACGAACGCGATGTGCCGGCCGTCGGGCGACCATGTCGGGGACGTGTCGATTCCGACCCCCCTCGTGAGCTGCCGGACGGTCGAGCCGTCGGCGTTGGCCAGGAAGATGTCGGCCTCGCCGGCCACCGACCCCGAGAACGCGAGTCGCGTCCCGTCGGGCGAGAACGCCGGCGAGCTGTAGCTCGACGTGCCCAGCGTGAGGATCCGCTCTCCGCCCCCGGCGAGGTCGATGAGCCCGATCTCCGGCCGGCCGCGCCGGTAGGTCGTGTACGCCACCCGCCGCCCGCGCCGGTCGACGTCGGCCATGATCGCCAGATCCCCATCGTACGTGAGCTGGCGGAGGTTCTCACCGTCGATGTCGACGATCCACAGCTCCTTCACCGGGCCGGACGCCTTCGCGAACACGAGCTTCGTGCGACTGATGCCCACCTGCCCGGTCAGGTTGGCCACGATGTCGTCGGCGAAGCGGTGTACGGCGTCGCGCGCGGTGAGCTGGGAGAACGGGTACTCGGACTGGAAGACCAGGGGCTGGCCCGGGAAGCTCTCGACGCGGCCCCGGAGCAGCCAGGCTCCGCCCTGCTTCTCGACCACTCCCCTCACCAGCGCTTTCGCCTTGGGCGACGCGGGCTGGCCGGAGAAGCGGAAGCAGCGATTCACGTTGAAGAGATCCGAGAAGTCGAGATCGTCGTAGAGGATGTCGTCCAGGCGGCGCTGCCACGCGGGGGCGTCCCCGACCAGCCCGGGCAGGACGAAGTTCTCCATCTCGATGTCCATCTTCTCGACGTCGCGGGCGACGGTGCCGGTGTCGATCAGCGGCGACTCGGACTGCGCCATGGACGCGACCGGAGCCAGCGCCAGGCAGATCGACAGCGCTCGCGCGAGCGCGCACGGGCCTCGGTGGGTCATCAGTATCCTCGTCGGTATTCGAAGAAGAAGCGAATGCGGAGGTCGTCCCACTCGAAGCCCGCCGGGAGCGGCGGGAACTTGGGGACCAGCCTGACGGCCTGGAGCGCGACGGCGTCGAAGTCGGAGATGCCCGACGACTCGTCGATCGCGACGTTCGACGCGGTGCCGTCCCGGGCGATCCGGAAGGTCACGACCGCCTTCGCGCCGTCCGGCGTCCCCACCAGCGGCGTCCATCGTTCGGTGATGAGCCGGGTGACCGCCTCGGTGTAGTACGCGTACGGAAACGCGACCTCGGTCTCGAGGCGTCCGCCCGCGCCCTTCTCGGGCTCCGGCGGCGGCGGAACCGGTGAGACGGGGGCGTCCGGCGGCGCTTCGAGCGTGCGCGGCTCCCTCGGCGTGCGGCGCGGCCTGCGCGTCTCGGGCTTCACCTCGGGGATGCGGCGTTCGCGGGGAACGGGGACCTCGCCGCGAGGACTCTCGACGCCGGTGACGGGCTGCTCGACGACCTCGGGCATGGGCTCGGGCTCCGGCTCGGGGAGCTGCACGAGCTCGACGACGTGCCCCCTCGGCACCTGGATGGCATCGTCGGCGTGGGCCACGATCAGGCCGATCACGATCATGCCGAACACGTGCACGCCCATCGACCCCACGAGCGCGGTCGTGAGGCGGCGGCGCTCCGCGGCGTGAGACTCCAACACCGGCATCTCCAGCGCGACTCTCCTAGACGTGGCGGCGTGGCAGGCCCCGAGCCGCGCGCACTATACGCGCTCAAACGAGAAACGCACACCCGAACGTGAAGTTCCGGGTGTGCGTCGATCGAGACCGGTGGTGCCGGCGCGGCGTCGCGCTAGCGCCGTCCGAACCCGACGCCGACGAGGAAGCTCAGCGACTCGTGGCTGTACTTCGTGCCCATCAGAAGGAACGCGCGCTCGCGATAGTACGGCGCGTACCGGAGGATGAGGCTCGCGTACGGATCGCTGGAGTCGTCGTCGGTGCCCACGCGAACGTTCGAGAAGCCGGCGCCGAGATCCAGCGACGCCTTGCGGAACCAGAGCTCGTAGTTCGCGTAGACGCCGGCCTCCTTGATCGTGGTGCCCTGCTCGTTGCCGAAGCCGAGGGCACCGGTCACGCCGAAGTCGAGCTTGCCGCGCCGGTAGAAGTCCTTCGCCAGGGAGAACGTCAGGAAGTTCGCGTCCTCGGTGAACTCGACGTACGCGGCCAGGCTCGCGGAGATCGGGAAGACGCTCCAGGGATCCCGGTTCCGGTACGCGACCATGTCCTCGACCTCTCGCGCGAGCGCGAGCCGGCGCTGATCGTTGGCGAAGAGCGTATCCTCGAGCGTCGCCTGCTGGCTGGCGAGCGCGTCGCGCCGCGCGTTCAGGGCGTCGACCTGCGCGCGCAGGTCGCGGAGCCGGTCGCGCTGCGTGCCGAGACGCCCGCGGAGCTGAAGGTTCTCGGCGGTCAGATCCTGGGCCTTCTGGCGGGACTCCTGGATGCGCTCGACCTCGCGGGGGATCTCGGCGCGCAGGTCCCGGGCGAGGTGGTCGATCGAGTCGCGACGCGCCTCGGCGCCCCGGATCTCGGCCTCCTTGTCCGCGATGCGCTCACGCTCGGTCGCGATCGAGGCCTCGGCGGCCTGCTCGGTCGCCACGACCTCCTGCCGGGCCTGCTCGATCGCGGTGACACCCTCGGTGCGGTAGCAGTGCACGCCGAACCCGAGGACCAGCACGACCATCAGGATCGTGTCGATGATGGCCCCGAGGATGGGGATGTTGAACAGCTTCATGACGTCCCCTCCTACTTGTACGGGCGCCCGGGATCGATGAGACCCCGCGTCCGGTCGAATTCCTCGGGATGCTCGAGACGATACAGGCGGTCCCGGAGCGTCTGCTGCTCCTGGCCGAGCGTCGTGATCGAGTCCTGGAGCGCGGCGATGTTCGAGGTGTGCTCGTCGATCGCGCGCTCCGCCTCCGCTTTGTTCAATGTCGCCTGTTCCAGCGGCTCCTTGAGTTCTTCGAGCTGCTCGGTGAGGCGGGCGATGCCGGCCTCGAGGGTGGGGAACGTCTGTTCGATGCCCCGCCGCACCGCCACGAGGCTGTCGTGGGTGCTCTTGGCCCACTCGTACTCGGGCACGGTGAGCGTGTCGATGGACATCTCGACCGCGAAGAGCTCGTTCTCGCGCGTCAGGAACTCGGCGTCGAGCTCCTCCAGGCGGTCGGCCTCGGCCTTCTTGATCTTGTTGACGGCGCTCTCGGCGTCGGCGACGTACGGTGAGACGTAGGCGTCCGCGAAGATGCTTCCCAAGAACGGCATCAGAAGCAGCCACCAGCGGCGCATGATCGTCGCGAGCAACGGCGCCTTGGGAGTCCGCCAGTAGGTGGTGGACTTCCTCTTTACGGGAACCATGCCCTTCCCCTCATTCTTCGTCACGCGCCTCGGCGCGCCTCCGCCCCGGGATCGCCCATCGGCCGACCCCGCACACGGACCCCTCTACGACGGCCGCACGGCTCGCGCGTTGCCATCGCGTTACGGTTCCACGGGTTTCGAGACAGTGGCCGCCCAGCGGCGCGCCCGCTGGCAGGGAATTCGCTGCAGCCGATGTTACCGGGCACCCCCGGGTTTGACAAGCCCCCCGCGCGACCGCGCCCCCCCATGGAGGGCGCGGCGCGGACGGCCCCCGGTCGGGCTAGAGGCCGACGGCGTCGACCTCGACCTTGACCGACTGGACCGCCTTGGCCGACTTGTCCAGGAGGGCCCGCTCGTCGGCCGTGAGCTCCATCTCGATGACCCGCTCGACGCCGTTCCGGCCGAGAACGACCGGTACGCCGATGAACAGGCCGTCGTAGCCGTACTCGCCTTCGAGCCGGACGCAGCAGGGGAGGATCTTCTTCTGGTCGTAGGCGATGGCCTCGGCCATGGCGAGCGCCGCCCAGGCCGGCGACACGAACGCGGAGCCGACTCCGAGAAGCTTGACGACCTCGCCCCCCGCCTTTCGCGTCCGATCCTCGATGGCGGCCAGGGTGGCCTCGTCGACGAACGACTCGACCGGCATGCCGGCGATGCGGCATGCGCTCCGGATGGGCACCATCGTGTCGCCGTGTCCGCCCAGCACCATCGCCTCGACGTTGGAGACCGAGACGCCGGCCGCATCGGCCACGAACCGGCGGTAGCGCGCGCTGTCCAGCACGCCGGCCATGCCCAGGAGCCGGTTCTTGGGCGGATCCAGACGCTGATGGAGTCGGTACACGATCGCATCCAGCGGGTTCGCGATCGAGATCACGAGCGCGCCCGGGCAGTGCTCGCGAATGCCCGCCGCGACCATGTCGGTGATCTTCAGGTTGGTGGCGAGAAGCTCCTCGCGGCTGGGGAGCGAGCCGTCCGGCTTCGGCTTGCGCGGCACGCCCGCGGTGTTGATGACCACGTCCGACCCGGCAAGCACGTCGTACGTCTTGCTGCCCACGCAGGTGACGTCGCTGCCGAGGATCGGCGCGCCCTCGGCGACGTCGAGTGCCTTGCCGGCGGCGAAGTCCGGCGTGGCCACATCCATGAGACCGACCTCGCGCGCCAGCCCTCGGCGTGCGATCTCCTGAAGCAGTACGCCGCCGATGTTCCCACCGCCGACGATCCCGATCTTGCCCAGCATCGTCCTCGTCCTTTCACCGGCAAAACCCGCGCACACGCCCGTGCACGGGCTTTTCGCGGCCGATGAGTGTGATCTCGACGTGACGCTCCCGCAAGCGGAATCTGGGGGGCGAGCCGTCCGTTCAGGCGACGATCTCGAGCTGGGCGCGCCAGCCGTACTTGGCACAGATGGCGGTCGCGAGGGTGCGGAGGGCGTGGATGGTCCGACCTTGCTTTCCTATGAGCTGGCCCGCGGCGCGCGGGCTGCCCGGAACGACCTCGATGAGGACGAGGTTCCCGGCGTGGGTGAAGTTCGTCGCGCACGTTTCACGATCGTCGATGAGCTCGGCGACGAGCGTCTCGATCACGTTCGCGATCTCTTTCGTCGTCTGTTCGGTTCGTCGCCGCTGTCTGAGCGTTACCGTCGACTCCACGAGCTGTCCCCTCGGTGTCGTGCATCTTTGCAACCGACGCTTGTCGTCACCGGATCACGCGCGAACCGATGGATCCGGCTCGCAATCCCTCCAAACTGCTGTGTACGATACACACCAGAACCGCGTATGGGCAAATGGAAAACGCGATCGGCGTTCCGTTCTCGCTGGCGCCCCCGGGCGCCTGCCGCCTTTCCGGTGGGTGGCGGTGTGGCCTTCCGGGGATCCGTCGTGCCGTCGATCGCCCTCGGGTGGGCACGGGTCGGGCGAGACGCTGGCAGAGCATCCGGCGGGGGTGGCCGGCCAAAGGCAAGGGCCACCCCCGCCAAGGGTTATCACGTGTTCCTCGGAGGGAGCTAGTCGGTCAACTCCCCATTCGGATGTCGACTGCTACTTTCCAACAGCATCTCCTCCCCCGGCAGTGCCGGCGCCCGGTGGTGTCTCGGCCGTCATCGACCATCGGTTCGACGGCGGTCGCTCGCCTCGCCGGGCGTTCGTCGGGGCTCCTGAAGCGCGGCGCCCTCTCCGCGGCCGCGAGACGGTGGACCGGACGGCCCACTCCCCTCGCATCATCGAGCCACGGGCACTCGAGCAAGGGGCATGCGTCGACGTCTCCGGCTACTGGGTCCAAGGTAGCAGGTTTGTGCCGTGAGCGACCAGCCTCCGAATCACGCGGGACGTGGCGGTTGCCCGAGTCGCGCGGCTCGTGATAACGTGTTCCTCGTTGGTGTTCGGACTGTCTCGATCTCGCAGCCTCTTCCGTCTGCTCCCTCGGAGAGCCGTGGAGCGCGCGACATCGTCTGGTCTGCAACTCTTGGTGTTTTTGCTCCGGCACGGGTGTCTTCCGAGTCCGACATGTGGCGGTCGTCCGTGCCTTTCGGTCTCTTCAACTCAAGGAGTCCAGGATGAACTGGAAGGGTATCTGTGGTCTCGCTCTCGGTATGGTCGTCGCGGTTGGCACCGCCTCGGCGGAGAAGGTCCCGTACCACGGTGACACCTACGGGCCGGACGGCGGCTGTGACACCACCGACTACAAGCTGTACACGGGCACGGGCGGCTCCATCCCGGATTGCGATCCGGCCGGCGTATCGTTCCAGGTGGCCACGGATGCCGACGGCGACACGATCGACGACGTCATCCTCAGCGCCGAGCTGAGCCACACCTGGTCCGGCGACCTTCGCCTGTGGCTCTCGTACGACGTCGAGTGCGACGGCACCGACGATGCCGGTCCCGTCGCCGCGCTCTGTCGCCCGGGACTCGGCACCTGCGATCCCGACGGCTGCTGCGGCTGCTCGGCCGGAGTCCTTGGTCTGTACATGTTCAGCGACGACGGTGGTATCCCGCTCGCCGAGGACTGCATCGCGGTGGATCCGGGCTGCTACTCGCCGGCGATCGACTCGCCGAACCCGTTCGCGGTCTTCGACGGACTCGCCAAGGGTGGCTGCTTCAACCTGTTCGCGGCCGACGGCGCCTGCGCCGACACCGGCACGGTCAACACGTGGATCGTCGCCGTGAAGAACGGAACCGGCGGCGTCCCGACCGAGAGCGTCAGCTGGGGCGAGCTCAAGTCCACGTACTAGGGGCCTGAGCACAGACTGAGAGATCCCCGGGGCGTCCGCGGCACCGTTCGCGGACGCCCTTTTTTCAATCCCCTTTGCCGCACCCGTTTGCGCTCACGCCACCCGCTGGGCCCCGACCGACCCCTCCCCGCCCGCCCGCTGGGCTCCGGCCCACTAGTCGCCGGAAGCGCCCACGTGGTATTGTATTCTGGATGGGAAGCTCAGACTCGAGCATTCACTTCAGGGAACCATGGAACGCACGACACGTGGGCAAAGGCGCGGGTGTGCGGTACGTGGCATCGAGAAACGTCAACTCGGAAGGTTCAGCGTCTCTGGCAGCCCAACAGGGGTATCGGCGAAGGAGTCTCAGCATGAACGCCAAGGGTATCTGTAGCGTCGCTCTCGGAATGGTCATCGTGGCCGGATCGGCGGTCGCGGAAAAGGTCCCGTACGACACCGGCGACTACACGCCGGACGGCGACTGCCCCGTGGACGGATACAAGCTCTTCGAGAGCACCGCCTTCCTGAGCATCCCGGACTGCGATCCGACGGGCGTCAGCAACGTCATCGCCACCGACGACGACGGTGCCACGATCGACGACGTCATTCTCGCCGTCGAGGGTTTCCACACCTGGATCGGCGACCTCCGCATCTGGCTGTCGTACGACGTGGGTTGCGACGGTGCGGCCGACGCCGGCCCGGTCGCCGCGCTGTGTCGCCCGGCACTGGGCACCTGCGATCCCGACGGCTGCTGCGGCTGCTCCGGAGATCTCGAAGGTGTGTACCTGTTCAGCGACGCTGGCGGCGACCCGATGGGCGAGTTCGACTGCCCGAGCTTCATTCCGGGCGGCTGCTATGGTGTCGCGGTCGACTCGCCGAACCCGTTCGCGGTGTTCGACGGCCTGCCGAAGGGCGGCTGCTTCGAGCTGTTCGTGGCCGACGGCGCGTGCGCGGACACGGGATTCATTGCGAGCTGGGGCGTGGCCGTCCTGAACGGACCCGGCGGCACCCCGACGCAGGACGTGAGCTGGGGCGCGCTCAAGTCGGCTTACTAGAGCCTGCTCACACCGAGACCGACGTCTGAACCGGCGTCCGCGGCTCGTCCGCGGACGCCTTTTAGTGCTCTCGGCCCCACACCCTGGTCAGGCTCCACACCCCCCCCGGCTCCGCGGCTCTTGCCGCCCGCGCCCCACGCTCACATGCCTCGTGACCCCACTTATGGGCTGGCGGGGCCAAATCCCTGCGTGATATCATGCATCAGGTGGAAGCTCAGACCCGAGCATCTGGCACGCACGTGGCACCTTCTCGTGGGCGGAGAAGACACGTGCGTCTGGCACCCGGCAACGAGAAACGTCAACTCGGAACACACTTGTGTCTGGCGGCCTATCTGGGTAACGACGAAGGAGTCTCAGCATGAACTTCAGGGGTATCTGTAGCCTCGCTCTCGGGATGGTGATCGTGGCCGGCGCCGCGTCCGCCGAGAAGGTCCCGTACCACGGCGACACCTACGGTCCGGACGGTGGATGCGTGACCGACGGTTACAAGTCCTTCTCCGGGCCCGGCGGCATGTTCATTCCGGACTGCGACCCGGCTGGCGTGTCACAGGGCGTCGCCACCGAGGATGACGGCGCGACCATCGACGACGTCATTCTCGCCGTCGAGATGGACCACACCTGGGTCGGCGATCTGCGCATCTGGCTCTCATACGACATGAACTGCGACGGCACGGCCGAGGCCGGTCCCGTGGCCGCGCTCTGCCGCCCGGGGCTCGGCACCTGCGATCCCGACGGCTGCTGCGGCTGCTCTGCCGGCGTCTTTGGCGTGTATCTCTTCAGCGACGACGGTGGCGTTCCGCTGGCCGAGGACTGCGTCGCGGTGGACCCGGGCTGCTACTCGGCCGCGATCGACTCGCCGAATCCGTTCGCGGTCTTCGACGGCATGCCGAAGGGCGGCTGCTTCGAGCTGTTCGCGGCGGACGGCGCCTGCGCCGACACGGGGTCGGTCCGCAGCTGGACCGTCTACGTGGCCAACGGTGGCGGTGGCACGCCGACCGAGACCGTGAGCTGGGGCCACCTGAAGTCCAGCTACTAGACCTGGCGGATACGAGGCGCACCTGATCCCGGGTGCGGCCAGCGCCCATCGCGACCGCCGGGAGACTGATCGGGTCTGATCGATGCGAGCCGTTCCTCACGGGACGGCTCGATTTTTTGATATCCCCTGCGTCCGCATCCGGTCGGGTACCGGGCCGCTCAGGCCGCCTCCGCCTGCTCGGCGGCCTCCGCGTCCCCGACGCACGCGAGGACGCGCTCGCGGAGCGCCGCGCGCCTGATCGGCTTTCTGAGCGCCGGTACCTCGGACTGCGCCCGCTCCGAGCGTCGTCCGGCGCGGCTGGGGCTCGTCAGCACGACGACCGCCGGCCGGGCGAACATCGCGTCACCGATGATCGCATCGACGAGCGGCATGCCGCTTCCATCGGTCTCCGCCTCGTCCACGAACACGATCGAGATCGGGTTCTGCCGGAAGACGGCCTCACGCAAGAGATCCAACCCGCGGTCGCCGCCGTGGGCGACGCGTGCCTCGATCCCGAGCATGCGTAGCTCCTGCTCCATGAACAGCCGCACCGCCGGGCTCGGATCGACCACCAGCGCGGCGAGGCCGGGCTCCTCTGCCACGACCGGCAACTGGGCACGCCGCGCGTCCGATGCGCGCCCGAACACGCCGGTGAACCAGAACGTGCTGCCCCGCCCCGGCACGCTGTCCACGCCGATCTCGCCACCCATCAGCGCGCTGAGCTGACGGCAGATGGCCAGCCCCAGCCCCGTACCGGCGTGCGAACGCGTCGTGGAGGCGTCGGCCTGGCTGAAGGCCTCGAACAGGATCGACCGCTTCTCTTCGGGAATGCCGATGCCCGTATCGCGGACCTGGAAGCCGAGCAAGATGGATCCCGACGTCTCCCGGAGCAGCGACACGTGGACCGACACCTCGCCCTCGGTCGTGAACTTCAGCGCGTTCCCGATGAGGTTCGTCAGCACCTGCCGGAGCCGTGGCGCGTCCCCGCTGATCACCGCCGGCACCTCGGGGTCGATCACGCCGACCAGCTCCAGGCCCTTGGCGTGCGCACTGCCGGCGTTCACGTCGAGCACCCCCTCGACGCAGTCGGCCACGTCGAACTCCTCGCGCTCGAGCTGGATCCCTCCAGCCTCGATCTTCGAGAAGTCCAGGATGTCGTCGATGATGGCCAGGAGTGATCGACCGCAGCTCTGGATCGTCGTGACGTAGTCCCTCTGCTCGGGATCCAGTCGTGTCTCGCTGAGAAGCCCGGTCATGCCCAGAACGCCGTTCATCGGCGTGCGGATCTCGTGGCTCATGTTGGCCAGAAACTCCGACTTCGCCCGCGTGGCGAGCATCGCACGGGAGAGGGCCGAGTCCAGATCACCGGTCGTCTCGAAGTTCGCGCGTACCGAGCGCTCGAGCCCCATGGCCGCGAACGCGGCTGCCGGAGGTCCCGCGACGAACACGAGGAGAGCGGGAACGTAGAACAGCATCGATTCCTGGACGTTGACGTCCGAGTGGACGAAGAACGCGGTCGTGTAGACGCCGGCGACCGACATCGCCAGGGCCAGCGCGCGGGGAAAGCGCGCCGGGAAGAAGCCCGTGACCGCGACGGTCAGATAGCCCGAGCCGCTGTAGATCGGGTACCCGGCGGCCGCGTCGACCAGCGCCGAGATGGCGCCGTGCGTGTACGCGAACAGAAGGAACACCGACCACGTCAGTGAGCGATGGCTTCCGTCGGGAGAACGCATCACCACCCACCCGACCCAGGCGTATACGGGCAGCGTCAGCAGACGGAGGCGATTGACGTCGCCGAGCGGAATGTCGAGGACCCACCGATCCAGGGCCCATTCGACGCACCCGGGGACCGCGTAGCTCAGCGCCATCATGACGAGGAACAGCGGCAGGCTGCGGCGCCAGCGCTGGCGAAGATAGACCTCGTAGTCGGCGAGCTCGGAGACCGCCGGGCGTGCCGGCGTCCGGACGTTGCGCCACCAGGTTGTGATCGACGACACGCGCGACCTCGCGGTGATGTCCCTCGGCGAACGCACGCCGGAGTCCGGTCTTCGACCCCGATGACCCTCTCGTCGCGCCTGCGAGGCGGCGGTGATCGGGGTGAGCGCGGGTCACGCGGGGCTCGGGGATCTCGTCGTCATGATCGTCCGGCGGACCCGGTTCCTTAGCGGGATCTGCCCTCGCCCGGATCGGGCCGCACGACCGCCACCCGGCCTCGCCGGAGGGCGAGCAGCATGATGCCGGTCTCCAGGAGCTCCTCGGCCAGGAAGACCGCCGCGAACGCGATCGGCCAGGTCGTGGAAGTCGCGACGCCGCCGATCAGGAACCCCAGCCCGGCGGCCACGATGAGTGCCCGGAAGCCGCGAATCACGTGGGCGGTCCCGTCCGGGTCGGCCGCGGCCCCCAGGCCCCGCCGGAACGCCCGGATCCCCCGCCAGCCGGACGCCACGAGCCCGGCGGCGGCCGCCGAGAGCGTCACCTGGCGGATCGGCGTGTCGAAGAGCCAGTCCATCCCATCCTCCTCGCGCGAGGGAGGGCCCGGAAGATACGGCCGGGCGCGGCACGGGTTGCCCCGAGAAGGTGCTCGGGCGGGGACCGGGGCCACGTGCCGGTCAGAGCGGTGCGACGGCGTCGCCGTCGCCCGCCGCGTCGCGCGCGCCCCAGGCGCGGCGGGCCTCCTCCCACGAGAAGAACCGCCGGACCGAGACCTCTCCGTCTCGAGCGTCGAAGATCGCGGCCACCGGGTCGTTCACGCCGTACCACCAGCGCGTGCGCAGCGGGAAGAAGATCGCGAAGTCGCGTCCGGATGGATCGCCCCGGAGCTCGGCGTCCCGCCATCCCATGCGAGCGACCATCAGCCAGAGCTCGTGATCTTCCGGATGTCGAAACGAGAGCTGAGAGCCCATGTCGGTGAGCCTCCGGCTTCGTGTTCGGGGTCGCGTCTGGTGTGGAGTCGGCGTGGGCGATCGCGCGCGCGCGGCCCAATGCGTGTATTCTAGCGCACGTCGACCGACCGGCGCGCGGCGCCGGTCGGAGGGTCGGGTCGCTCGACGGCGTCGAGCGCATCGTGAGGGAGGATCCGTGACCTCGACGGAACCGTCGTCATCGGGCGGCAGCAACTGGATGAAGCCGGTCGGCTTCGGATGCCTCGCGCTCCTCGTCCTCGCCGTGATCGGAATCGTGGTCATCAAGCAGAACATCACCGCGATCACGGCCAAGATCGGAGAGCGGGCGCTCGTGTCGGCGGTCGAGGACCTCGGTCTGCCCGAGGCCGACGAGGCTGCATTCGTCGCCGAGATTCGCGAGCTCTCGCGGGCCTACCGGGAAGGCGAGATCAGCGAGGAGGAGATCGCGGAGATCGTCGAGCGCGTGTCCGAGGACGACGCGCTCACCGCCGGGGCCGCGATCACCGCGTTTCGCTCGCGCGCGCTGGCCGCGTCGGGACTGCCCGACGACGAGAAGGCCGAGGCCGATCGGATCTGCCAGCGATTCACGCGCGCCGTCGTGGAGGAACGCGTTGACGGGCGCGCGCTCGAGCGGCTCCGTGAACGCGCGCACGACATGCGCGGGCGCGACATGCGCGACGACGAGATCCGCGACCTGATCGAGTCGCTGGCCGCCGAGGCCGAATCGGCCGGCGTCCCCGACGAGCCCTATCAGATCGACCTGGCCGGGCGTTTCCGTGAGGTCGTCGCCGAGGCGCAGGCAGCTGCGCCGTGACGGGCCCGTCTCGGGAGGTCGTGGGTGCTTCGTGAGGCCCGAGCTGGGCTGCGCCATCAGCTCGGGCTCGAGGCCGCCCGCCCCTCGCGGGTGATGCGCTCGGGAACCCCGCGGAGCCCCCACACGAGCCCGACCTTCGACATCAGCCACAGCCCGTAGAACGTGATGTCGTACTCCCACCAGTAGAACCCCTGGCGCGTGGAGCCGGGGTAGCGATGGTGGTTGTTGTGCCAACCCTCGCCCAGCGTGATGATCGCGAGCAGCGGGTTGTTGCGGCTGTCGTCGCGCGTCGCGAACCGGCGCGTCCCGTACCTGTGGGAGAACGAGTTGATCGTGTACGTGCCGTGGTACGTGGCCACGGTCGAGATGCAGAACCCCCACACGAGCATCTGCAACGCTCCGGTGCCCGCCGACGGCACCCAGGCCCCGAGCGCCGCCCCGAACGCCGCGACCATGACGGCGAGGCTCGCCGGCGCCCACACGTGGTGGCGCTCCAGCCAGCGGAGCTCCGGGTAGGTGACGAGGTCCTTCACGAGCCGCTCGTCCACCGGACCGGCTTCCTCGGTCCAGAACCAGATCATGTGGGCCCAGAGAAGACCCCACAGCCGGGGCGAGTGGCGATCGGGCGGCTGATCGGAGTGGCGATGGTGGTGGCGATGGTGGGCCGCCCACCACAGCGGCCCCCGCTGTCCCGCCGAGCAGCCGATCCACGCGAACACGAACTGGACGGCGCGCGAGGTGCGGAACGTGCGGTGCGAGAAGTAGCGGTGATACCAGCCGGTGATCGCGAACATCCGCACGAGATAGAGCGCGACCGCGGTGCCGACGGCGACGGGACTCCAGCCGACCCAGATGATCGCCAGGCACGCGACGTGGAGCCCCATGTACGGCAGGAACGCCGTCCTCGTCAGCAGGTGCCGGCGCGTCAGGGGGCTTCGCCGCGGTGACGCGTCCCCGACCGGAGGGGACGGGTCGCCGGCGGATCTCACCGTTCGCTCGGGAATGGACGTGCTCTCGCAGGCGCGCACGTACGGGTCCTCCCATGCGTCGCGTCGACTCCCGCGATCGGGATCGACGATCGTCCGGGTCACGGTGATCCCGTACCGGGATCGGGTTCGAGGCCGATGAGCCTACGGAAGTCCGCTCCCCCGTTCCAGGCGATTCTGATACCGTGGCACGGAGAGCGATGCGTCGTGATCGGTGACCGAACCGACGAGCACACCGTGGCCACTCCGGCACTGCACATTCTCGGGACCGCACAGGACGGGGGCGTCCCCCAGCTCGGATGCGCGTGTCCGACCTGCGCGCGCGCCGCCGCGGACCCGCGGGCGCGGCGGCGGGTCGCGTCGGTCGGCCTCACGCTGCCCGACCCCGACGGCACCGAGCGGCGGCTCGTGATCGACGTCACGCCCGACGCGCGGAGCCAGCTCCCCGCGCTCGCCGTCGCTGGATCCGGAGACGACCTGCGCCCCGCGCGGTCTCTCGTCGACGGCGTCTACCTGACGCACGCGCACGTCGGACACTACCTGGGCCTCGCGTTTCTCGGGTTCGAGGTGCTGAACGTCTCCGAGCTGCCCGTGCACGGGACGGCGCGCATGTGTGCGTTCCTCGAGCGCCACGCCCCCTGGAGCGAGCTCGTGCGGCGCCGCCACATCGTGCCGACGACGCAGGCCACCGACGAGCCGACGCTCCTGAACCCGGACGTGCGGCTCACGTCGTTCCTCGTGCCCCATCGAGCCGAGCTCACCGACACCGTCGGGTATCTCGTGCAGGGGCCCCGTCGTAGCGTCGCGTACGTTCCCGACACCGACCCCTGGAACCGGTGGACCGACGCAGCGCGGCGGCGCCTGTCGGGCGCGGACGTCGTAATCGTCGACGCGACGTTCCACTCCGCCGCCGAGCTGCCCGACCGGGATCTCTCCACGATCGGGCATCCCCTGGTGACCGACACGCTCGACGCGCTCGGGCCGCTGGTGGACGCCGGACGTCGGGTCGTTCTGACGCACCTGAACCACTCCAACCCACTGCTGGACCCCGAGAGCGCCGCGCACCGGCTCGTGCGCGAGCGGGGCTTCGAGATCGCCCGCGAGGGCGACCGGATCGAGCTCTGATCGCGGGTTCTCGCACGGGGAGCGATGCCGCATACTGCGGTCATGAACACACCCGGCTTCCGGCTCGACGAGATCGAGCCCGGCATCCTGATCGGAACACTGAGCCGCCCCGCACGCAGCAATGCACTCGACGCCGCCACCATCGACGAGCTCGAGGCGGCGGTCTCGCAGATCGAGTCGGATTCCTCGGTGCGCGTGCTGATCCTCACCGGCGCCGGGGATCGTGTGTTCTCCGCCGGCGGCGACTTCGCGTACTTCGCGACGCTGTCCAGCGCCGAGTCCGTGCGCGCGATGTCCGAGCGGATGCAGCGACTCTTGCACCGCCTCTGGATCGGCCGCGTCGTCGTGATCGCGGCCGTCAACGGCGCGGCCATGGGAGGCGGCTCGGAGATCCTGACCGCGTGTCATCTGAGGCTGGCCGCCGACACCGCACGGTTCCGGTTCGTCCAGGCGGTGCGCGGGGTGACTCCGGGCTGGGGCGGCTCGGCACGGCTCGTGAGCCTGATCGGACGCGCCCGCGCGCTCGACCTGCTGCTCACCGCTCGCACGCTCGACGCCGCGGAGGCGTCGAACGTGGGGCTCGTGACCGAGGTCGTGCCGGCCGACCGCCTCATCGCGCGCGCGACCGCTCTGGCGCGAACGGTCGCGTCTCATCCGCCGTACGCGGTGGATGGGCTTCTGGGGATCGTGGGCGCGATGGACGGCGCACACGTCGCGGCCGCCTACCGCACCGAGACCGAGCACTTCGTCGCGTGCTGGATGCGCGCGCGATTCTGGGAGACGTGCCGGGCGTCCGGTGATCGGTGATCGGTGATCGGTGATCGGTGATCGGACGGACGCGAGATCACGCACCGCCTCGCGCCGCGAGCTCACGCAGGTGATCGACGAACGCGTCGCGATCGGTGTCGAGCGCCGCGAAGACCTGATCGTCGGCCGCCGCCACGAGCGGTATGGCCCGGTCCATCACCGCGAGCCCGTCGGGGGTGATGCTGACGGTGACCGTGCGCGTGTCGGACACCGACCTCGCGCGGGCCACCAGCCCACGGCGCTCGAGCGAGCGAAGGACCGTGGACGTCGTCATCGGGTCGACCCCGCTTCGCGTGGCGATGTCTCGCTGCGCGGGACGTGCGTCGGGCTCCGGCGGCGCGCCGGTGTCGAGTCGCGCCGTCACGGCCAGGAGCACGAACTGCACGTGGGTCAGGTCGACCGGCGCCAGAGCGCGCCGGACCGTGCGCTGCCAGGCGTTGGAGACCCGCCACAGCCAGAAGCCGGCACCATCCCCCGGTTCGGGCGACGTGTCGCCGGCGCCGTCTCGGCTAGGCGGCATGCCGGGAGTCTCCCGAGGCACGCGCGCACAGTCGCGCCATTGCGCTCGGCAGCCTCCGGGCGTACGGACGACCGATCAGGGCCGCGGCGACCCTCGACATCGGCCCCGAGAGCTCGATCCGATGCGTCACCTGCGTGCCGGGCCCCACGGGTCGCAGCGCGTGCCGGACCCGGACCTCGCAGCCCGGAAGCTGCGCCCGGGTGCTGAAGCCCACGTTGGACAGCACCGTCTCCAGCGTCCAGCGTCGAGCCGGGCCGATGCGGTCCTTCGTTACGGCCGTGGAGCCGGGCCGAAACGGACCGTCGAGCCGCGACCAGGCCAGCCCGGCGTCCCACTCGGACCAGCTCCCCACCCGCTGATACTCGCGCCAGATCGCCTGCGCGGGCGCCTCGGTGACGACGACGTGCTCGTGTGTCCACATGGGATCGACCTCCTTTTATAAGCTAACTTATTTTAAGCTTACTTATCATCGATCGCAAGCACAAAAAACGCCGGCCGAACGGCCGGCACATCGTCCTGTGGCGGGGGGACGTTCGCCGCGATCGCGGGAGGTGGGATCAGTCTCGCTGGACCTCGATCTCACCCATCGACGCGGTCGTGTGGATCCGCAGTGCGAATCGCTCGATCTCCTCGTCGCCTTCCCGGATGCGCGGCGGGCGGACCGAGACGCCCTCGACGTCCATGTCGCGCGGCACGGTCACCTCGATCCCTCCCATGCGGGCGTGGAGGTCGACGGTCGCGGAGTTCAGCCACTCACCGGTGAGATCGATCTCTCCGCCCCCCATCCGGCAGCTCACGTCCAGCTCGGACGGGCTCGCGTTGCCGAGCCTGACCCCCTGGACGCCGCCCATCTCGCCCGAGATGACCAGTGCCGTCATCGGCTGCCGGAGGGGCTCGTCGATGCTGAGGATCAGACCGCCCTTCTCGAACCGGACGTCGGCCGACGTGATCCAGAGCCCGCCGATCTCGGCCTCGAGCCCGCCCTCCTCGACGCTCAGGACGAGCTCGATCGGGACGTCCGGCGACAGGTAGATGTCCATCTCCGGGTCGGAGGCACCCATGAGCTCGGCGAAGAGCGCGGTGAGACCGGAGCGGGAACCCTTGCGGTGAAAACGGACCTCGTACGTCCACGTCGAGTCGGAGTCCTCGGTGAAGCGCTCCTCGAGGGTGTAGGCGTTCCTGTCGAACGTCGCCTCGACGAACGTCCCCTCGCCGGGGTCCGACGGCCGGAGGCGGAACTCGCCCTGGCCGACGTCGAGAACGACCCGCCCCACCGGCCGACCGGTCCGGGTTGCAACGTCCGGGTCTGCCGCCGCGGCGACCGCGGCACCCGCGGCAGCCTCGCGGGCCGGCCCGGGCAGATCCGGCGACAGCGTCTGCTCCTCGACGACCTCCCGATTGACGCCGCGCCACGCGATCAGCGCACTGATCCCGCCCATCAACGCGCCGAGCACGATGATCCCACCGCAGCCGATCAGTCCGAACTTCAGGCAACCCTTGCCACCACCAGCCATGTCGCCTCCGCGGTTGCACACGCCTCGGCCGAGCCTACACGCCCTCGGGGCACGGATGGGAGCGCGATGCGTCCCTTTTTTCGACGCCTCCCCGATCTGCTACGGTAGCCGTCGAGTCGAGTTACAGAACCGCGCCCCCGCGCGCCGGTCCGAGCGCTCCCACCGTGTCGAGGACACCCGATGAACGACTGCCTCTCGACCATCGTTCGCCACCGCTCGATCCGTCGCTTCCGGTCGACACCGATCGCGGACAGCGATCTGGACGCGATCCTCCACGCCGCCGAGCGTGCGTCCTCGAGCGGCAACATGCAGACGTACAGCATCATCGTCACCACGGACGCGGCCAGGCGCGCCGCGCTCTGGGAGCTCCATGGGCGCCAGGACATGATCAAGCAGGCACCGGTGCTGCTGACGTTCTGTGTGGACTGGCACCGCATGAACAGATGGTGCCGGCTGTCGGAGACCGAGCCCGGCTACGGAAACGTCCTGTCGTTCCTGGTCGGGTTCGCCGATGCGCTGATCGCCGCGCAGAACGCGGCGCTGGCGGCCGAGTCCCTCGGGCTCGGCATCTGCTACATGGGGACGACGCTGTGTGCCATCGAGCGCCTGACCCCGTTCTTCGCGCTACCCCCGGACGTGGTCCCGGCCACCACGCTGGTGATCGGCCATCCCGACGAGGATCCGGCGCTCCGCGCGCGCCTGCCCCAGAGTGGTATCGTGCACCGGGAGACGTACGAGGCTCCCGACGACGCGCGCATTCGCGAGATCTACGCCTCTCGCGAGACCGAGGGATGGGATCGCTACATGTCGATCCCGGCGCTCGCGCAGGCGATCGAGACGTCCGGCGTCCGGAACCTGGCGCAGGTCTACACGCAGCTCAAGTACACCCGCGAGAACAACGAGGCGTTCTCGGACCAGATCCTCCGGACGCTCCACAGGCAGGGCTTCCTCGCGGGATCCTCCGACGATCAGCCGACTGGAGGGTGACATGAAGATCGACGACGTGATCGCGCTCGTGACCGGAGGCGGCACGGGCATCGGGTTCGAGACCGCCAGGCTCCTCACCGAGCGGGGGGCGCGCGTGGCCGTCATGGGCCGACGGGCGGATCGCATCGAGCGCGCGGCCGAGACGCTGGGGGCGCTCCCCATCGTCGGTGACGTGGGCGTCGAGGCCGACGCGGCGAGGGCGGTCACGACCGTCGTCTCCGAGTTCGGGGACTACAACACGCTGGTGAACAACGCGGGCTGGGGGCGTTTCGGCCCGCTCCTGGAGCTCAGCCTCGCCGACCTTCAATCCGTGATGGCGACCAACGTGTTCGGCGCGATGCTGATGGCACGCGAGTCGGCCCGGCACTTCGTCGCGCGGAGCTCCGGCAACATCGTGAACGTCTCGTCCACCGCGGGATCGCGCGGATTCGCCGGCGGCACGTCCTACGTGGCCAGCAAGTTCGCGCTGGGCGGCATGACCGAGTGCTGGCGCGCGGAGCTCCGAAAGCACGACGTCCGCGTCATGCAGGTGAACCCGAGCGAGGTGATCACCGACTTCGCCCCGAGCGCCGGGTACGAGCAGCGCGCGAGCGACCGGAAGCTCCGCGGAGAGGACATCGCGCACGCGATCCTGTCGATGCTCGCCATGCACGACCGCGGATTCACCACCGAGCTCACCGTGTTCGCGACCAACCCCGACTGACCGTGCGTCGTCGGGACGACGCCGGCGTATCCGACGCCGGGCTCAGGATCCGTGCGGACTCCCGACGCCGGCCGGAGCCCGGACCGGACAGATCTCCAGGATGGCTCCGATTCCGTCGCACGTGGCCTTGCCTCCCGGCACGCACGGCGAATCGGGCAGCAGCATGAACGTCTCGTCGTCGCAGAAGAGCGGATCCTCGTGGAGGTCGGTGTCTCCCGGCACGCACGACTCGGAATAGTCCGCCGTCGCGCTCTCGAACAGCAGATTGCATCCGAGTGTCGGCACCGGCGTTTCGAAGCACGCGATGCCGAAGTTCGCCGACTGCACGATCGCGTTCTGCGACACGATGGGCGCCGACCCGCTCGTGAAGATCCCGCAGTCACCGGATCGCGCGATCGTGTTGCGCTCCACGATCGGCGCGGCGCCCATCGTGCAGTGCACGCCGAAGATGCCCGGGGCGACGAGGACGTTGCGCTGGATCACCGCGTCGCTCTCGGGGGTGGGGCACGAGATCGCGTACCGGGCCGCACCGTTCACGCGGCAGTCGAGCACGCTGACCCCCGAGGCCCGGATCACGACCCCGCTCCGGTAGGTCCCCTCGATCACGACGTCCTGGATCGTCACGTCGCGGGCGTTCACGAGGATCGCGTCGGTCGTCGACCCGAGATCGAACGAGAGGGTGGCGCGGGTCGTCCCGCCGCGCGCCGCGTCTCGCGTCGACGGCTCGCGGCCCATGATCGTGACGCCGCGCTGTTCGGCCTCGATGACGACCGGCGCGTCGACGACGTGCAGGCCCACCGCCGCGCTCACCACACCGTTCGCGCCGGCTTGCGCAACGGCCATCCCGAGGTCGGCCACCTGCTCGGGGAACCTCACCGCCGTCGGGGTCGGGTCGTCGGGGGACGTCGTCTCGTCGTCGCCGCAGCCGAAGACCGTCAGGGCCGCCGCCGCGACGGCGATCGCCCTCGCGCGGGCACTGTCTGCGTGTCTCACGGGACCTCCTCGTGGCCTGAGCGTCACGACCGGCCGTCGCACGAGGATCATCCTAGCGCGGGGCCTGCCGGCGTGCGAGCCCACGACGGTCGGGGCCGCCCCGGCGAGCTCTCCGGACGCCACGGCCACCGTTGGCGAGGTCCGGGCGGTGCGCTACGTTTCTGCGATCCACCCGGGTCCGGCGAGGGCAAGCCATGACACGAACGGACAGGTCTCGACGATCGGTGGCTTCGGGCCTCGTCGCCGCATCGGTGGCCGGGGCCGCCGGCATCTCGGCAGAGGCGGCCGAGATCACGTTCCGGGTCGAGGTGCCCGACGACACCCCGACCGCCGATTCGATCCATGTGGCCGGCGACTTCCAGGGCTGGGACCCCGGGAGCGCCGGGCACCGGCTGGCCCTGGCCTCCGACGGACGCTACGTGATCACGCTGACGCTCCCACCGGGACCGATCGCGTTCAAGTTCACGCGCGGCGACTGGGCCCGCGTCGAGAAGGGCGCGTCGGGCGAGGAGATCGCGAACCGCGTCGTCCGGGTCGACGGCGACGAGATCGTCGACGCCGTGGTACGGAGCTGGGCGGACCGGCGCCCCGCCGGGAGCCCCTCACCGCCGCCGCGCCGGTCCACGATCACGGGCGAGGTACGTACGCTCGAGATCCCCGGCTTTCTCGGCGGCCGCCGTGTCTGGGTGTACGTACCACCGGACTACCACGCCGAGCCCGAGCGCCGCTATCCGGTCCTGTACATGCTCGACGGGCAGAACGCGTTCGACGCCGCCACGAGCTTCGCCGGAGAGTGGCGCGCGGACGAGACCTCGGAGGCACTCGTGCCGCGGGGCGAGATCGCGCCGGCGATCGTGGTCGCCATCGCCAACGGAGGCGAGCGGCGTCTGGACGAGTACACGCCGTTCGTCGACGCACACCGTGGCGGGGGCGGTGGACGGGCACACCTCGAGTCGATCATCCGCATGGTGATGCCGGTCGTCGACGAGCGGTTCCGCACGCTCACCGGCCCCGAACACACCGCGCTGGTCGGGTCGTCGCTGGGCGGGCTGATGGCGCTCTACGCCGTGCATGCGTTTCCCGACGTCTTCGGGATGGTGGGCGCGGTATCGCCGTCGCTGGCCTGGGCCGATCACGCGATCTTCGACTGGATCGCGTCCGAGTCACCGGCGCCGGACGATCCGAGCGCGCGGGCACGGATCTACGTCGACATGGGGACGCGTGAGTCCGGCGTGCTCCGTGACGCGGACGGGAACGGCATCGACGACGCGGTCGACGACGTACGGGAGCTCGGCGCCCGGCTCATCGCGAGCGGACGATCGCCCGGCGTGGGCCTGAAGATCGTCGAGGATGAGGGCGGGCGGCACGACGAGCGAACGTGGGCCGAGCGCTTCCCCGACGTTCTCAGATTTCTCTTTCCTCCCGAGGCCCGAGGCGGTCAGGATGCCGGCCGTCGCTGAGACCCCGACATCTGGAGGCGCGACGTGTTCATCCGTGTCGTTCCCATCGTGCTCGCGCTGTGGGCACTCGTCGCGACCTCGCCCGCGGTGGCCGAGCCGGTCCGCATCACCCTGGACGATGGCTCGACGGTGGTGGGAGAGGTCGTCTCGGAGACCGAGACGTCACTCGTGCTCGACACGGAGAGCCTCGGGCAGGTCACGATCGCTCGCGTGCGCATTCGCGAGATGGAGGCGGGCACGGGAGCGAGGTCCGAGGCGCGCGGTGATCCCGACTACAACTCCCTTCTCCTGGTCCCCACGTCCGAGACACTGCGCAAGGGCGACTCGTACTACCGCAACTTCGAGGTGTTCTTCAACAACCTCGGGCTGGCCATCACCGACGACCTGAGCCTCAGCGTGATGGCGGCCTTCCCGGTCGACGCGAGCTTCCGGATCGGCAGTGTCGGCGCCAAGCTCCGACTCGCCTCGCTGGATCGCTCACCGCTGGGCGCCGCGCTGGCGGGCAACGTGCTCGTGGTCGGGGACCAGACGATCTACACCGGAACGGGCATCGTCTCGCTCGGATCTCGCCTCAGCAACCTGAGCCTGGCCATGAACGTCGTGGGAACGGACTCGGACACCGCGACGTTCGTTCTGGTCGGCGCCGGCGTTCTGATCGGAAATCACTGGAAGGCGATCGTGGAGTACGGGAACAGCTCGGACGCCATCCTCGACGACGACGATTACAACGGTCTCGTCAACATCGGGCTCCGGTACTTCAATCGCGAGTACAGCCTGACGCTCACGGGTCTCCGCCCGCTGGAGGTGAGCGGCGGATTCGCGTTTCCGCTCGTCAGCGTCTCGTTCCACTTCTGATGGACGCCACGGCTGTCGCCGACGACGAGGCCGAGCTCCGGACGGCGACGGCGACGACGCCCCTCGGGGGCACATGCCGGCCCATCGCACAGGCCGGCTGCGGCTCGAGCCGCGCGCGACGCCGCCGGGTCCGCCTCTGGCGCTAACGAACGTCGATCGTGGCGATCCGGACGCCGTTGGTGACCTCGTTCCCCGGAGGTGCGGGCGTGACGGCGCGGGAGTCGGCATCCCCGTCGTCGGCGTCGCTCAGGTCGTCGATCAGCGACGTTGCGTGCTCACCGGAGAGTCGCCCCTCGATCTCGGTCCACAGGAGCTCGAACGCGCGTGCCGGTGCGCTGCCCCGGGCGAACTCGGAGATCGGTCCCCGCTGAACCCCCATGCGCTCGACCGGGCTGGCGTACGGAACCCAGGCGGCGAGGAACGCGTCGTCGCGGGCGGCATCTCGAGCCAGCTCGCGATGGAGCTTCCGCCGGCGGTCCACCATCGACAGGAACGGCATCACGAGCGGCCGATAGCCCGACGATCGATCCAGATGCGCGCGGAGCTGCTCCAGCGTCCGCATCGAGAGCGGAGTGGGAATGGTCGGCACCACGAGTGCGTCAGCCGCCGCGAAGATACGCTCCGACGCCGGCGTGAGCCCCGGGGGACAGTCCAGCACGATCAGCGTGTAGTGGGGCGACAGCGCGTCGAGAACGGTGTCGACGTCGCCGGATCCGGCCGCCCCCTCCCCGGGCGATCGCGCTGGAATGAGGTCCAGCCCGTCGAACGCCGTGGACCGCGCCCCGTGCCGGCGCAAGACCTCGCTCTCCCCGCTCGTGTCGGACTCGGTCGCCTCCTTCAGGCCGAGGTAGAACGTGGAGGCACCCTGAGGATCCAGATCCCAGAGAAGCGTCCTGGATCCCTCCCGGGCCGCGACGTGAGCGATGTTGACCGCGGCCGTCGTCTTGCCGACGCCGCCCTTGATGTTGACCATGGCAATGGTAGTCATGCTGAGCCTGTACTCCAGGTCGATGGTCTCGCCGAAGGCGAGCGTGATGGGTGGTGGAACGTCCATCGGCTGCGCGAAGATGCACTCGGATGGATGTCGTCGTCGAGCGTACGCTGCATATATGGCGCATCGCGGGCGTCGTGTCCACTGTCGATCTCCCGGGAATCGCGCGCGACCATCCGTCGTGATCGGGTCGGGAGCGTGTGCTAGAGTGCCTCGTGCGACGTCCGAGCGTCGTCGGGCCGACACGCCGGCCGCCGGCGCACCGAGCCCACGCGCGCGCGATCATCCCGGATTAAACAGACACTTCCACCGGACGGTGACGATGCTCGACCGCCCCAGGCCGCCTCGTCCACCGCGGACACGCGGCGCGTGGATCGGCCTCTCGCTCGGCGCCCTCCTGGCGCTGGCAGGGCCGGCGTCACGACCCGCGGCGCTCGCCGAGACCCTCACTCTCACCCCCGAGTGGTCGGTCGACACCGGCGGATGAATCTTCGCCAACCCCGAGGTCTCGGGGGATCGGGTCTACGTCGGATCGTGCAACGGGCGGTTCCAGTGCCGCGACCTCACCGACGGCTCGATCCGGTGGAGCTACGACGTCAGCGCCGACGGCGAGGCCCGGAGCTTCCACGGGAACATGCTGCTCCAGAAGAACGTGATCCTCGTCGGCACCGACCCCGAGGACGGCTACCTGTACGCGTTCGACCCGCAGACGGGCGAGGTACGCTGGAAATGGTGGGCCGCTCCCGGGATCGGTACCGACCTGGTCGCGGGGCCCGATCTCGTCTACGCGGTGACGCTGGACGACGTGCTCGTGTGCCTCGACCTGGAGACCGGCGCCGAGCAGTGGCGCAGCGTCCCCGAGACCACCGTCAGCTCCATGCTCACGCGCGGATCCACCCCGGCGCTCGAGGACGAGACGATCGTCTTCGCCGGCGTGGCGGGCCGCGTCCAGGCGCTGGACGCGCGGACCGGCGCCGCCGGGTGGTCCACCGAGGTCGGGGGGCCGGTGACCACGTCGGTGGCCCTCCATCGCTCACGAGCGCTCGTCGGAACCGAGGCCGGCGTGCTCCACGCGCTCGATCGCACCACCGGGACCGTCCTCCGTTCGGTGTCGCTGCCCGGCTCGCCGCGCGGCGAGATCGTCACGACCGAGGCGGGGCTGGTGGTGCTCGTCGGCGAGGACGGCTGGCGAGCACGGCTGGTCGCGCTGGACGACGATCTGACCGTCGCGTGGGAGAGTGTCGCCACCGACGGCTCGCTCTGGACGAGCGCCCGCCCGACGCGAGCGGGCCGGTGGATCCTGGTCGGCACGGCCAGCGGCGAGCTGGCCGCGATCTCGTCCGACACCGGCGAGACCGACTGGACACTCCCGATCGAGCCCATGCGCGACTGGACCGGGGACGGCATCCGGAGCGCCTCCATCGTCGCCGGCCGCCTCATCGTGGGCACGATCGCCGGGCGACTCACGTCGTATCGACTCCCCCCGGAGATCCTGGCCGGGGCCGGGCCCGTTCGGCGGCCCCGCCCGCGTCCGGTGGCCATGGCGCCCACGTGAGCCGGCTGACCCGGCGAAGGGTCGCCGCTTCGGGGAAGCGGCCTGGATCACGACTGGACGGTCTCGCTGCGGTACGTGGATACCGGAACCGATCGGGCTCGCTGGCGTTCCACGATCAACCGGCGCGTGCTGCCGACGCTCTCGCTCGGGATCGAGTTCAACCCGGTCGTCGGCGAGGTCGGTCCGCTGGTCACGTGGTTCTTCGTCGGTGAGGGGCATGGCACACCCGCCGTCTTCGTCGGCACCAGCTCCGATCGGATCGGAACCGACGAGGGCGAGCAGAGCTACTACGCGACGGCGACCAAGCGGCTGCCGTGGTGGCCGGTCTCGGCCTACGTGACCGCCAACTACTCCGAGGCGGACGAGTCGTTCAACGTGCCCTTCGGGGGCACGATCAACCTCACCGAGACGCTGTCGATGCGTCCGATGTACGATGGCGAGCGCACGCATCTGATGGCCACGGCGGCCACCGAGCGGTTCGCGGTGTCGCTGATCGCAGTCTGGCTGGAGCGGGTCGGCGTCTCGGTCTCCACGGGCTTCTGAAGGTCTCGACCACGAGGATGGCGTCAATGCGCAAGCTCGTCCGTCACGCGATCGCGATCGTCGCGGTCGCCGCCTGCACCGCCGTGTTCGCCGATCCCGCCGAGCACCCGGACGAGGCGGTCTGCCGCACGTGCGAGATCCGTGGCGGCGGGCACGGTCTCGAGAAGGTCGCCGCACACCGGGAGTACGAGGGCACGTTCTACTACTTCTGTGACCCGGGCTGTGCGGACGCGTTCGATGCGTTCCCCGAAGCCTACGCCCACCAGCCCCTCCCGAGGCCGGCCCCCGACGTCACGTTCACCTCGCTCGACGGCTCGTCCGTTCCCCCGAGCGCGCTTCGCGGGCAGCACGTGCTCGTGGACTTCTGGGCCACGTGGTGCAAGCCCTGCGTGACGAGCATCCCCAAGCTCGTCGAGATCCAGGAAGAGTTCGGTGAGCGGGGCTTGCGCGTGGTCGGGGTCTCGATCGACGAGATCGAGGCCGATCGCGTCCGTGCGTTCGTCGACGAGAAGAACATGGCGTACACCGTGGCGCTGGACGGCGGCGACGAGCCGGCCTGGCTGGCCTATCGGGTGGCCGCGATTCCCGCGGCCTTCCTCGTCGATCCCGACGGTCGCATCGTGGCCGAGTGGAAGG
This sequence comes from Candidatus Eiseniibacteriota bacterium, assembly GCA_965224245.1. Lineage (GTDB taxonomy): Bacteria > Eisenbacteria > RBG-16-71-46 > CAZAMP01 > CAZAMP01 > CBDCYW01. Next base: position 2,466,708 of record OZ245046.1, read on the forward strand.
GGGCGGTCGATCCCTCGCGAATCCGGGCCGAGATCGCCGACCGGCTCGGGGGGACGGACTAGCTCGACCGGGCCCCGGTAGGCCGCCACCGGGGCGCCCCCCGGCGCTCCCGCGAGGCTCGAGGTCGTCCGGGATCCCCGCAGCGTCCCCAAACCGCTCATCGGTAAGCATTTGCCTCAAAGCTGAGGATCGTTATATTCTGAACCGACGCCGAGCGGCGATGGGGGTCGTGTGGGCGGTACGGTCCGCACTCCGGGCGACGCGCGTTTGCCGCTGGAGACGCCGCAGGAGAGCCCGATGTCCGCCGCCGCCGCTGATCTACCTCCATGGATCCACTCGCTGCCGGTTGCGATCTGGGTGTCCGACGAGCACATGCGCCTGTCGTACGTCAACGAGGCCGCAGAGCGTCTCTTCGAGATCACCGGCGACGTCGTGGGCTGCCACTGCTTCGAGATCGTGCGCGGCCGCGACGCAAGCGGAGCTCCGTTCTGTCGCCCCGACTGTCCGGCGGCGGCCGCGATTCGTGACGGGTGCGCGAACGACGGCTTCGATCTCAAGATCGGTGACGGGGTCGGATCCTGGACGCGCGTGTTCATCGCTCCGGTCGCGGGTCGCTCGTCGCGGCCGATCATTCACTTCGCGGTCCCGATGCAGCGCGAGCACTGCGCCGAGGACTTCGTCGAGCGCGTCGCGGAGCGGACCCGTGCCGCGTCCCAGGCTCGACTCGACGCGCTCACCGACCGCGAGAAGGAGATCCTGGCACTTCTGGCGCGCGACAAGACGGCACGAGTGATCGCCGACGAGCTGGCCATCAGCTATTCCACCGTTCGCAATCACATCCAGCACGTGCTGACGAAGATGGACGCGCACTCGACCCTGGAAGCGGTCGCGTGCTGGGTGCTCGCGACCGCCGTCGTGTCCGGCGAGGAGTGACGTCCAGCCATCCCGGACGAGAGCGCTACCGTCCGGTCGCGATCACGCGTCCCGCGACCGGCGATCACGCCACCGGGACCCGCGCCGGCGACGAGATCCTCGACCGATCGCGATCCAGGAGGCCACGCGATGTCGCCGACCGGGACGTTCGAGATCGCCCCCAGCGGACGGGCGAGGTGTCGCGGGTGCGGCCGTGCAATCGCCAAGGGCGAGATCCGCTTCGGCGAGCGAATGCCCAATCCCTTCGGTGACGGCGAGATGACCCTCTGGTTCCATCCACGATGCGCCGCGTACAAGCGCCCCGAGCCGTTCCTGGACGCCCTGTCCTCGGATACGACTCACTCCGGTGAGCTGTCCGGACGCGAGTCCCTGATCGACGCCGCGCGGTGCGGCGCCGCGCATCGCCGGCTACCCAGGCTGAGCGGCGCCGAGCGCGCGCCGAGCGGACGCGCTCGCTGCCGGTCCTGCCGAACGCTCATCGACAAGCAAAGCTGGCGGTTCTCACTGGTGTACTACGAAGAGGGTCGCTTCGAGCCCGCCGGCTTCATCCACGCGGGCTGCGCACCGGACTACTTCGAGACGACCGTCGTGACGGAGAGCGCGACGCCTCTCGTGGAGGGCGGCGAGCTTCTCGTGGAGCGCGCCGCACACTTCTCGCAGCTGGACGACGCGGATCGGTTGGCGCTCGCCGAGGCCGTGGCCGGCGGAGGTCCGTCCACGTCCCCGGTGGCGCTCCCGTGACGGCGCATCGCCGGGGAGCCGCCGGCGGGGTCGCGGCGGATCTCGTGCACGTCTGGGTCATGCCGGTGGATGCGTGCATCGCGGCGCACGGCGAGCCGGCGCTCGTGGAGCTGCTCGACGCCGGCGAGCGAGCCGAGTGCGGCCGGGCTCGACAGGACCGGGTCCGGCGTGAACGCCTCGTGTCCAGAGCGCTCCGCCGCGTCGCCCTGTCCTGGCTCGCCGATCGTCCGGCGACGAGCTGGACGTTCACGGTCAACGCGTTCGACCGGCCCGAGCTCGTCCCGACCCCTGGCGTGCCCCCCATCCGCTTCAACGTCTCCCACTCCGGCGGTCTGGTCGCGTGCGCGACCGCGCTGGCGCACGACGTTGGAGTGGACGTCGAGGACGTCACCCGGCGGGTGTTCGACCTGGTCGCCATCTCCGGCTACCTGGCGCCATCGGAGAACGAGCATGTCGTGGCGCAGCCGGCGGCGACTCGCGCGCGCACGTTCTTTCGCTACTGGACGCTGAAGGAGGCCTACGCGAAGGCTCGCGGCATGGGGCTCGCGGTGGGCTTCGACTCGTTCGAGATGGATCTCGGCGGCTCCATACCGTGCCTCAGCACCGGGCCGGAACGTAGCGCCTGGCGCTTCGAGCAGTGGGACGTGGGCGACTCCCACGTCGTGGCACTGGCGGTCCACGCGGAGGCAAACGAGCCGCTCCGGATCGTGTTGACCCGGCTGGACGATCTGAATCCGATTCCCTGACACCGCGCCGGGCAGCGCCACGCGTTCGTGGAGCCGGGTCGATCTCTCCCGAGAGTGCGTAGCCGAGGGTGATGAGCGTGACGTGACCGCATCCGGCCCGAACGGACGACGGCGCGCTCCGCGGGGCGGAGCGCGCCGGAGGCTCGAACGCGTGTGAGGTGGGCTCCCCGCTGGCAGGGCCGGGCGGTGGGATCCGATCCTGCCGTCATCCGGCGTCCCGGGACGGCCTTCAGAACGTGAAGCGGAGCCCGGCCGCGAACGGCCACACCCACGAGTTGCTGGTGCCGACCTCGTCCTCGTCGGTGAACGCGATGTCGCCCTGGGGGCTCAACACGAACGCCAGCTGCGGAGCGAGCGCGTAGGCGAGCTTGGCTCCCACGTTGATCGCCGGGTACGTGAAGCGGTCACCGCCGTCCACGTCGAACGTCATCGCCCCGGCCCCCGCGTTCACCAGAACGCTGAAACGTCCATCGGGGCTCGTGTACGCGTCGTAGCCGACCTTGGCCATGATGTGCGCCACGTCGATGTCGGGGCCACTGATGTCGCCGTCGAGGCTCGCGCCCCCGTGACGGCCGTAGTCCACGTCGGCGAGGAGGTAGAGCTTCGGGCTCACCTGGTAGCCTACTCCGAGGCCGAAGCTCCCGCCGGCCTCGGCCGCGTCGGTGATGTCGAAAGTCGGCACGTTCAGGCCGCCGCGCGCTTCCAGCATCATCGCGTTCTGGGCGATCGCGGCGCCGGGCAGGGTGATCCCGATCGCGAGCGCCGCCGCCAGCGCGAGGATCGTCGAGCTCGATGCATTCATGATGGTCCACTCCTGGTCGTGAGTCCGGGACGTCGCGATCGGCCGTCACCGGCGAACCGGGACGGCCGACGCGTTTGGTTCAGGTCGGAAGGTGCGCCTATGACGGGAGGATCACGCCGTCGATGACGTGGATGATGCCGTTGGAGGTCTCGATGTCGGTCGTGACGACCATGGCGTCATTGACCATGACCTTTCCATCCTTCACCTCGATGGTCACGTCCTGCCCCTCGACCGTCTTCGCGCTCTTCAGCTTGACGACGTCCGACGCCGCCACCTTGCCCGGGACCACGTGGTAGGTGAGGATCTGGACAAGCTTGTCCTTGTTCTCGGGCTCGAGAAGCGTCTCCAGCGTCCCCTCGGGGAGCTTGGCGAACGCCTCGTCGGTGGGCGCGAACACCGTGAACGGCCCCTCGCCCGACAGCGTCTCGACGAGACCCGCGGCCTTCACCGCGGCCACGAGCGTGTCGAAGTTGCCGGCGCCGACCGCGGTCTCGACGATCGTCGGCAGAGGCGCGGCGTCGGTCGATGCGGTCGCCTCGTCGTGAGCGTGGCCATGATCGGCACCGCGGTCGGCGTGGACGGCCGGCGAGAACGTCAGTGTCGTGATCGAGACGAGGGCAGCGAGTGAGAATGCGCGAGTCATGAGTCCGGTCTCCTGTTTCGATGTGGTCGTTTCCCGGGAGAACCACGGCGAGGCCGACGGCCGTCGGTCCGCGATGCTCCGTCTCGCCCGAGTGTTCCTGACGACACCTGCATGGATGCGCTTGTCCGAGAAATATATTCAACAAAATCTCAACCTGCGATGGTTGTTGGGGTTACGGAGTCTCAGATCCTGGACAGACACCCGGTCGAGGGCGTCCGAACCTGATGCCACGCCGGCGAGCGGACCGGCCAGCCGGAGCGTCCGCGGCCGACGTCGGGGGGGCACCGGGGCCGGGTCACTCCATCGCGGGAAGGCGCTCGTGGAACGGATCCCGGAGCGTGCCGCGTCGGGCTCCCCGGGCGCCGGTCTCGTCGTCGAGAACGCGGACCGTCCACTCGTACAGCTGATCCGCCTCGTCGCGCGTGTTGCCGACGCAGGTCACGCCGACCTTTCCGAACTGCGAGAGCGCCCCGATCATGTGGAACAGCACGCCGGTCTGCGTCACCGGCCGGAAGCTGAGACCGTGCTGGGTCAGGATCTCGAGGAAGTCCTCGGGCAGAAGCCCGCGATAGGACGGCGAGGTCAGCGCGTCGGTCGAGAAGTAGAACTTCGGCCGGCCGTCCGGCGCGTGGAAGACACCGCTGTCGGCGTCCAGCGATCCGCAGGTCAGGAACTCCAGCGCCTGGAACGGATGCGTCGTTCCCCCCATCCGGAGGTTGATCTCGATCGCCGCGATCCGCCACGGCTCGCCCGGCTCGCGCCAGGCCAGGAAGTCCACCGCGACGCGACTGACGACCCCCTTGGCCGCCAGCGCGTCCGCGATCTTCCGGGCCTCGGCCTGGATCGCAACCCGGTAGTCGTCCGACGCGGGGAACCGGCAGCCGACGTACGCCTGCTTGTTCGGTCCGCCGAGCACCTGATCGTGAGACGAGATGACCGCGTGCGTCCCGTCGGGATGGATGCGCATCTGGACGCTCGGTGATCGTACCTCGCTCGCCTCGATGAACTCCTCCACCACGCCGCCCATCTCGCTCAGCTTGCGGAAGAAGCTCCCGGGCGTCTCCTCCTCGGCGTTGAACACGAGGTGGTCGAGCGCGGCGTCGATCGCCCGGACACGCGCGGCCCGCTCGGTCGACGAGGGCGACGGGAACGTGAACATCGCGTTCCCCTCGCCCGAAAAGCTCTCGTCCAGCTTCACGACCGCCCGCTTCGAGGCCGGGCGCGCCTCGGCGAGGTCGGCCAGCGCCTCGGCGAACTCCCGTCTGGTGTGAAGCCCGTGTGAGCCGTGGGGATGGGGCACGCCGGCATCGGCGAACAGGTTCCGTCCCCCGCTCTTCGTCCCCAGCGCGCGCAGGTCGGGATCGAGCCCGTTGAGCGGAATGTCGAGCGCCAGCGCCAGACGTCGCTCCAGCTCGGTGGAGTTGAAGCACGTCAGGTACGCCTGTCGCGGGTTGCCGATCCAGTGCTTGATTCGCTCGATCGCCCTCGGGCGCTCGAGGATCTTCTCGGTGAGCGCGCGGGAGCTGCTGTCCATCATCGACAGAAAGCCCAGCCGTTTCGACGCGTGGCTCGATGGCACGCCGACCAGGAGATGCAGGTAGTAGTCGATGATGTCCGGGTGGATCGGCTGGCTGGATAGATACAGAACGCGCGAGGACGGATGCCGTAGCCGCATCAGCGCGAAGAGCAGTCGCTCCTCGTAGCTGGGTACGCCGGAGATCTTCGCCAGCTCTTCCTGGTCGAAGCTCAGCGACGGCACGACCACCGAGGTATGTTCGAGTGGACGGGCGCCCTGGATCCTGTTCCAGAGCGGTGGGAGCCGCTTCTGGAGCTCCAGGAACGCCGAGCGCTCCGTCTCGGAGGCAGCGCCCCGATGAGCGGGCATGCTGGTCATGCGCGGCAGTATCACCAGGGGTCCCGGGATTGTCACGACCGAAACGGCGCCGGCGCCCCCGAGTCCGGGCGCTACTCGCCGAACCAGCGCGACAGCCGCTCGGACTCGAACCGCCGCTTCGCCTCGGCGTGCTCGGCGGAGACCGACCCGAGCGCGATCTCGGGCTCGGGCTGCGCGAAGAAGTCTCCCTCGACCCGCGTCGCCGTCGAGCGGCCCATCTCGATGAAGCAGAAGCCCCGGCCGTCGAAAGACCCGGGCATCGCCCGGCCGAGACGGTCGGCGGCGATGGCGGCCGCCACCCGCCGACCCTGGAGCTCGGCGAAGAGCCCGGCCTTCGGAAGCGGGAGTCCGTTCGCGAGCTCGATCCGCGTGACGTCCCCGATCGCGAAGACGCGCTCGTGCTCGGTCTCGAGCGTCGCGGGTCGCACCGCGATCCACCCTCCCGGTCCGGTGAGCCCCGACTCGCTGACCACGGTGGGGACCCGGTGCGGGGGCACCGCCATGATCACGTCGGCGTCCAGCGATGCGCCGTCCGCGTAGCGAACCCGGCCGGGCTCGACGGCGTCGACCTTCCGCCCCACCTCGAACCGGATGCCCCGCTCGGCGAGCCGTTCGCCGAGCCAGCTCGACCCCTCGGCGCCGGCGTTCGGGAGCAGCATCGGCTGGAGGGTCGTGACGTGAATCTCCGAGCGGTCACGGAGACCCCGATCCCGGAGGTGCTCGTCGAGGAGCATCGCGCACTCGTACGGCGCCGGCGGACACTTGTACGGCGCACCGGCCACGACGATCGCGACTCGACCGCCGTCGAACGTCGCGAGCGCCTCGGCACAGGCCGGGATCGCATCGGCATCGTAGAGATTGTGTCCGTGCTCGACGAGCCCTGGCACCAGATCGGCGCGCGCGACCGCACCGAGGGCGACGACCAGGTAGTCGCCGTCCAGCATCTCCGCGTCGGTCCGGATCCGGCGAGCGACCGGGTCGATCGTCTGGACATCGCCGCGCACCACCCGGATCCCCCGCCCGGCCAGCGTCGTGCGCGAGCGCCGCCCCTCCTCGAGCGTGCCCAGGCCCACGAGTGCCCAGAGCTTTCGGAGGCCGATCATGAACGCGTCGCGGCGATCCACGAGCACGACGTCGTGATCGTCGCCCAGGAGGCTCCGGAGCTCGGTCGCCACCGTCAGGCCGCCGAATCCACCGCCCAGTATCAACGTGCGTGACATGCTGTCTCCTCCCCCGAGCGAGGTCGTCGTCGCTGCGCCGAGGTCGACCCGCCGTCGCGGTGCGGATGATACCCCCGTTGACGCCGGATGACATCGCCGCCTATCGTCGCGATCGATGCCGGCGAGCAGTGGGCCCCTCACCGGTGGAGACGGCTGCATGAACCACCGCGACGACGACACGATCGCCCTCCCGGGCACGGGCGGGTGGGCCGTCCGGCCGACACGCGAGCCGGACCGCGAGCCGTTCGGCCGTCTGCTCTCGTCGGTCGGACTCCCCGAGAGCGGCTTCACCGACCAGTTCGAGCACTTCGTCGTGGCCGAGCGCGACGGCCACATCGTCGGCGGGGCGGGCGTCGAACGGTACGGCCGCGATGGGCTCCTGCGCTCGGTGGTCGTCGATGCATCCCAGCAACGGAGCGGGCTCGGGTCACGTCTGGTCGCCGAGTGCGTGACGCGAGCCGAGAGCGACGGGCTGGGCGCGCTCTACCTGCTGACGGAGACCGCACCCGAGTTCTTCGCCGCCCTCGGCTTCGTCCGGATCGATCGCGCGTCCGTGCCCGAGGCCATCGCGCGATCGAGCGAGTTTGCCAGCGTCTGCCCGGATTCCGCGGTCGCCATGATGCTCCCGCTGGTCACCGGCTCGACCGCACCCGATCGCGCCCCGTGATCAACCGGTCACCGCTGATCGAGGCTCGGCCGCCGCATGGCGCGGTGACCGCCAATCCGGTCTCGCCGGGAAAGGACAGATCGGTGTCGACCCACCATGCCCCCGGCCGCATCGGCCGGCAATACCTCACGTCGAGGCTCGACGTCCTCCTTGCCGTCGGGGTCGCGACCGACTGCAGCTCGGGTCGCCACATGGGCGTCGAGTCCTCGCGACTTCGACGCGCGCGGAAACGGTGGCGCGCGGGATCGATCATGCCCCCGATGCCGTGGCCGGCGCACCGCGACGTCACGGACGAGGATCTGCACGCCATCTGGGCGTACCTGCGCACGGTGCCGGCCATCAGCAACGGGGCGCCGCGGCCTGCGCCCCCCGGCGAGGGTGCGGCCTCGGCTCCGCACTGACGGTCCCGGCGTGCCGAAGAACGCCACGATCGTCCTCTGCAACCGGCAGGGCGAGCTTCTCGGGGAGCTGGATCCGATCCGTGTCGAGATGCCGTGGTGGCAGGAGGTCTCCGACGTCGTCGCCGCGATCGCCGAGCGGGATCGGATCCGGATCACCGTGCTTCGGCTTCTCCAGACGCGTCTGCCGAGCCCCACGTCCCCGAGCGACGCGAGCGACGTCACGTATCTCGCCGAGCTGGACCCGGCGACGTCGCCGCCTCGCCTGCGGAAGACCGCCTTCGCCAACCCGCCCCATCCTCTGCGATGCGACTACGCCGAGCCCGGAGGACCGACGGCCCTGATCGAGTGGGCGCGTACCGAGCTGGCCCACGCGGGGCTTCCGGAGACCGGCCCGCCGGCGCAGATGCGCACGTGGAACCTCTCGGCCATCTGGCGATTCGACACACCCGGCGGACCCGCGTGGCTGAAGGTCGTGCCACCGTTCTTCGCGCACGAGCCGCTCTTGATCGATCACCTGACACCGGGTCCCGTCCCCGAGCTGATCGCGCACGCACGGGGTCGGAGCCTCCTCCGGCACGTCCCGGGACGGGACGTCTACGAAGGAGACATGGCCGCACGCCTCCGGCTCCTCGACGTGGTCGTCGGACTTCAGCGCGCGAGCGTCGACCGCCTCGACGCGCTGACGGCGATCGGCCTCTTCGACTGGCGTACCCCGGCGCTCGTCGACCGGATGGCGAGGCTGCCGGCGTACGCGCGCGATGCGGATCGCGAGGCGGTGGAGACGCTCGTGGCGGGGATCGAGGATCGGCTCGAGGCGCTGGCCGCGTGCCGCTTTCCCGACACGCTCGTGCACGGCGACGCGCACCTGATGAACGCCCTTCTCGGTGACGACGGCGAGATCACGATGCTGGACTGGGGCGATGCCGGCGTCGGTCACCCGCTGTTCGATCTGGACGCGCTCGAGCGGTGGCGTCCGCCGGACGAGATCGCCACCGTGCGCGACCGACTCGTGTCGCTCTGGTCGGATCTCGTTCCCGAGCCGGACGTACGCCGGGCCATCGCGCTCTGCCGGCCGCTGGGCGCCCTGCGCGAGGCGCTCGTGTACGCGGGATTCGTGGAGAACGTGGAGCCCGACGAGCGGATCTACCACGCCGACGACGTTCCGGCGGCCCTCGCCACCGCCGTGGAGCGCGCCGCAGCGGAGCCCACCGCATAGGTCCGACACCCTCATGCACGCCGGCCGGCGATGAACCCGTTCACGTCGTCGGGCGCCCGGTCAGCGAGCCATGCCATGGCGGACGCCGTGCACGCCGACGCGGCGGCGAGCGTCGCCGCCGTCGATCATCGCGCCGACGACCCCGACGGCGCATGGTCGGTGTTGCGAGTCGCCTCCGGATCGTCCGGGCTCGATGCAGGGGCCGGCATCTCCGGATCGGGACCCGGCTCGGCGAGCAGCGCGGCGAGCCGGGCCTCGAAGGCCTCGACGTCCTGCGGTCGGAACCCCTCGTGGCGGATTCGAAACGCACCGGTCCGGTCGAAGACGAAGGCCGTGGGCACCACCTCGAGCCCGAACGCCTTCGCCAGGTCACCCCTGGGATCGCGCAGGACCGGCAGCGTCACCTCGAGAGCCTCGATGAAGCGGTCGGCGGCCTCGGCGCGGCGGTCCAGGTTCACCGTGACCACGCGGAGTCCGTCGTCGGCACGCTCGGCGGCCAGCGTCTGCATCCATGGAAAGGACGAGCGGCACGGCACACACCAGGATGCCCAGAAGTCGACGTAGACCACCTGCCCCGCGTACGGGGCCGGATCGTCGACCAGCGCGAGCACGGCGTCGAGAGAGGGCGCCGGCTCGTCGGCGGATGCGATGGAGGCTCCCATGGCGAGAGCGCACAGGACGGCGGCGGTGAGACGCGGGTGCACGTGGGCTCCTTTCGCTCGGTGGACGACACGGTCGCGAAACCGAAGGCGCGGCGTCACACGCGCGCGCGGCGGCATCGACGCCGCGGGGGCGCGTGCGAGTCGCCGTCACCGACCTGTTGCACACGATCCCCCGAGGCGGGGTTCCCGCCGATCGCGGCGTCCTCGCGCTCGGACGCCGACCCCGTGGCGGGCGCCCTACCGCACGACGACGATCCGATGCACGGCCTGCAACAACCCGTTTCGCAGCCCGACGTGATAGACCCCGGGCGCAACCCGGCGTCCCAGGCGATCGGTGCCGTCCCAGAGCACGTCGCCGGCGGCGGTGGCGATCGGCGAGGCGATCCGCCGGCCCGACGCGTCGACGACGACGGCATCGGCGCCCACCAGCGCATCGCCGACGATGAGATGGACCGCGCCCCGCGTCGGGTTCGGCGTCAGCGACCGCAGCAGCACCGGGGAGGCCGGCGTCTCGGCGACCGAGATCAGCGGGTCGCCCTCGGCGACGTACACGTTCCAGCTCCCGCTCGAGTCGTCGCACCACGCAACCGCCACCTCGCCCCCGGAGTTCGTGGTCACCGACGGCTCGCGCACGTCGCGTCCGATCCCCAGCTCCTGATCGAACGTCCAGGTGCCCGAGAGATTCCAGGCGACGATCAGACGCTCGTCGACCATCGACAGCGACTCGTCCCAGGACTCGTGTCGCCACGCGAGAACCGGCCGTCCGACCTGGGTCAGGTGCAGCCACAGCTCCTGCGGCCACTCGAACAGAGTTCCCGTGTGTCCGGTGCCGATCGCGTCGGCGTCGCCGAACGCGCCACCGGTCCCCGTCGCGACGCTCACCTGGTTGCACGGACACGTGGGCTGCTGGCCGTGCGCGGCCAGCGCCATGGTCCACGTGTTCGGGTCGACGGCGAGATCGAAGCGGATACCGGCGCCCTCCATCACCGGCGATGCCGGCTGCCACGTGGTGCCGTCGAACTGGCGTCCCTGCACGCCGGGGAACGCCGCCCCCGTATCGAGCCAGGTCACCAGCAGTCGATCCTCGGCGTCGACCGGGCTCAGCTCGACGGAGAGTTCACCGATCGGATCGACCGCGATCGGTCCGGCCAGGATCAGCGGCGCGGACCACCCCTCGGTGACGAGCTCGGAGAAGAGCACGTGGAAGACGCCGCTTCCCTCGTCCAGCTCGGCCCAGGCCACGTGGGGCCCCGAGGCCTTCGCGGGAGACGGATCGATCGGCGTGCCGAGCCCGGCGCTCCCGACCACGTCGGCGTCGTGCCACGTCCCGCTCTTCCAGCTCCGGAAACGAACCTGATCGGCGTCGTCTGACCAGACGACGTAGATCTCGTTTCACCTGAGACAGGTGTAGTGGTCGAAGTCGTGCCCGACGCCCACGGTCTCGATTGGACCCCATCCCCCCTCGCTCTGGTCCTGGTGGAGGATCTCGTCGCCTTCCTGCCAGAGCAGGTGCCGGACGTCGAACGCGTCGGTCGTGAGGATGGGAGCCGTCGACGGGATCGGCGTCGTGGTGTGCTGGGTCTCGATCCACCCGGCCGCCACCGGCGACGAGACCGTCGCCAGGAGCGTGACGACCGCGGCGGCGCCGACGGGGCGTGGCGCGGGCATGGGGTCCTCCTCGGATAGTTGAGCATGCGAGTCGCGGGTCCCGGCCGGGGCCGCGCGAGGAGACCCGACGAGTGTACACCCCCCGCGCGATCGGGTCCGCCTCGCTCTCGACTACCCGCGTTCGCATCGGCGGGGCGCGCCCCCGCCCGCGACACGGCGGCCGGTGGTCTGCGATAATCACCCCCGTGCATCCACGAGACCGCGTCGACGTCCCGGCGGCTCGCCGTCGCCGGCCCTCCCTCGAGCCCGGAGGCATCACGATGATCCGCTCGACCCCGTACCGCGCCGGCGCCGCGCTGGCCCTGGCCCTCTTCGCAGCAACGGCCCTCGCCGACGACGTGAGGACGCATCTCGAGACCCACGACGGGGGCACGCGCGCGGTCGAGCTCGTGTCACCGGGCGGCGGCGGTGGCGGGGCCGACACGGGCACCGTCGCTGCGCGCGGGGGGATCGGCGTCGAGTGGCAGCGCACGCTGACCGATGCCGTGTACACGACGTGCGCGATCGTCGGCAGCCCGGTCACCGACGTGGCCGCGGGTACCGAGCTCAACCCCCCGCGTCAGGCCGAGCTCGTCCCGTCGGTGGGAGACGGCACGCCGACCTGGTTCCATCCGGGAACCTCGTTCCGCGTATCCGCCTCCCGCGCCGGTGACGTGATCGCCGGCGTCGACTACGAGTCCGCGACCCAGACCGTCAGCGTGTACCGCTGGGCGCCGGACTCCAGCACGCCGCTCTGGACCGACACGCTCACGGGCGTGACGCCCGGCTCGTATCGCGCGATCGCGACGTCGGCCGACGGGTCGACCGTCGCCGTGCTCGTCTCGGTGCAGGCCGGGGGACCGTTCGCCCGGTGTCGCCTGTACGACGCGGCCACCGGCGCGCTGATCGGAGAGCACGACGGCCCGGCGGGGTTCGGACGCAACGTCTCCATCGGAGCCGACGGTCGATTCGTCGCGTTCATCGGGCTGGCCACCGCGTACGTCGTGGACCGGGACCTCGACGCCATCCGCTGGAGCGGCAGCATGGGCGCGACCAACGATCCGATCGCGATCTCCACCGACGGCACGTACCTGGCCTTCGGGTGGACGAGCCTTCAGATGCGCGCGTGGAACGGCACCGACTACGCCCCCGCGTGGAGCATCGCCGGCGGCAGCTACCAGGTGAAGAGCGTCACGTTCTCGTCGGACAGTGGCACGTTCGCGGCCGGGTGGTATCGCTCCGACTACCTGCAGAATCGGATTCACCTGTTCGATCCGTCGAGCAGCACCCCGCTGTGGACGCACCTCGACACGCCGGGAAGCGGCGCGTACCAGGACATCCCCGCCGATCTCGCCCTCACGGCCGGCGGCGAGTATCTGGCCGTCGGATGCTGGGGGGACGCCGCCCACACGAACGACGAGATCCGCCTCTACGGCCACGGCTCGCCCGACGCGCTCGGGTCGGTCGGATCGCCGGGCTCGATCTTCGACGTGGACGTGGCGCTGGACGGCGACGGCGTCGTCGTCACGGCATGCGGCAAGCACGTGCATGCGAACGAGACCGGCCGGGGCGGTGACCTCTTCTCGATCACGTTCACCGAGCCGGTGGCCGTCGGTGACGCACCGGGACGACCGCTCGGGCTCGCGATCGACGTGGCCAACCCGCTCCGGGCCGGGGGACGCATCGTGGTGAGCACCGAGCGTGCGACCGACGTCGAGCTGACCGTCTACTCGGCGACCGGCCGGCGTGTCCGGGCGCTGGGGTCGGGCATGTTCGACGCGGGACGCCACGAGGTCACATGGGACGGTCGCGACGACGCCGGGCAGGACGTGGCCGCGGGTGTGTACCTCGTCGAGGGACGGAGCCGAGACGGGAGCGTCACCGCGCGCACGCTCCTCTTGCGTTGAGCGATTGCGGTCAGCGTCGGCGTCGCGGCGGCGTCGTGGCTGCGCCGGTGCGATTCGTCAGCTCGCCGGCTCGTCGGCGCCGCGCGATGCGCCCGTGTTCGTCGAGTAGTGGGGCTGAAACAGCTCGACCGTGAAGTCGCCCGGCATCTCGAAGTGCGTCGAGAGCGCATAGCCCGCGTCGGAGACCTCGTCGGTGAATCGGACGCCGCGCGACTTCAGCTCGGCCACCGTGCGATGGATGTCGTCGCAGTAGAACGAGATCTGTGCGGTCCCGGACGCCGGCGTTCCATCGTCGCGAAGCGGATGACATCCGATGTCGGCCCTGGGAGCGTCGAAGATGAGCCACCCGCCGCCCGCGTCGACGTAGGAGTCGAACCCGAGCTTGTCCCGGATGAACGCGCGCAGCTCGTCGGCCTGGGACGTGAAGAACATCGTGTGCACACCCTTGATCATGACTCCTCCTCGTGTGTCTCGATCCCTCGGCTCGGCGCCGCACGCTCCCGGGTGTCATCGAAACCGATCCGCGGCTACACTCCATCCGGGGCGATCCCGTGTGCATGCCTCCGCGCGACCGCCCTCGTGTGGGACACGTCGACGTCACACACTCCTCGATCTCTGGAGGACACGTGCGAGCTCGGCACACGATGTCGATCGCGGCACTCGCGATCCTCGGGGCACCGGAGGCGTTCGCCGCCGACCTCACGATCGAGGAAGAGGTTACGCGACAGCTGGCCCGGATCGCGACACTGATCGAGACCCCCGACGGTGCCTGGATCGATCCGTTCGTGTCCGACGGTATTCGCGTCGTGTTCGTGGGCGAGGAGGTGCACGGCGTCGCCGAGCATCTCGAGCTGAAGCGTGAGCTGGCGCGACGGCTCGTGACCCATCACGGCTTCACGCACGTGCTGTTCGAGGACGACGTGTACAAAGGCGACGCACTCGACGCGGCTCTCCGGGCCGATCCCCCGACCCGAGCCGCCGATGCGATGAGATCGTTCTTCTGGTGCTGGAACGTCACCCAGATCCACGCGCTGTTCGACCGGGATCCCGGCCTGGGGCCGCTGCCCATCATCGGCGGGATCGACGTTCAGACCGGCGCGTTCGCGTTGTCCTCGCTGGAGACCGAGATCGTCAGCGAGGAGCAGCGAGCGGCATTCGACCGGCTGGACGCGATCTTTGCCGGCGGGAACCGCGAGTACGCGGCGACGGAACCGGGCGAGAAGGCGGCCGACGCGCGCAGGATCGCCGACGCCGCGGCTCGGTTCACGACGCCGGCCGCGGCGCGCGTCTTCGCGCATCTCGGGCGCGTGCACCGCGTCCGATCGGCCGCCGCCGAGCACGGACCCCGCATGAAGGCGCGCGAGGCCGGCATGGCCGAATCGCTGATGGACGTTCTCGACGCCGATCCCCACCATCGCGTGGTGGTGTTCGTCCACGATGCGCACGGGGGCTACACGCCGTTCTACGAGTCGTTCACCGGCGGCGTCGTGCCGGTGGCCGCGCGCGTCCGGGAGGAGGGCGCCGGCGTGCTGTCGGTCGGCGCCGTCTTCGCCACCGGATCGGTCCTCCTGGACCCGCGGGCGCGCGACGACGAGGGCGGCGCGATCCGGACCCACGAGACGCCGCCCGAGGGCTCGCAGGCCGCGTTCTGGATCGGGATCCCGCACGGACGCTGGCTGATCGATCTGCGCTCAGCGGCGGTCTCCGGGAGCGAGCCGCTGCACGCGTTCCTCCATGCGTCCCCGGCCGGGTACTTCGAGAACTACGGTCCGGCGCGCCCGCTGGCCGACACGTACGACCTCCTCGTGGGATACCGCCGGGTAACGCCGGCCACGCCGCCCGAGCCCTAGTGACGGCGTCTTCGATCGAGGTGTCCCGACGCCACGACAGGACCCGGCGTCAGAGCTCGAGCCCCAGGTAGAACCCGGGCCACACCCGGACCCAGGTGTCCTCCTCCCGCGAGGAGTGCCACGTCGGGCCGTCGTACAGGTCGCGCCCGTCGCTCAGCTTCGACACGTAGACGTTCACCGTGCCACCGACGACGACCGACAGGCGATCGAGGATCGGCACCCCCAGTCCGACGCGGGCCTGGTTCAGCATGTGCACCTCGTCGGGCCAGTCGCTGTTCTCCACGATCGCGTTGGCCAGCACCTCGACGTCGACGAAGTAGCGCCGCGCCGGGATGTGCGCGCCGAGCCCGAGCCCGATGAAGAAGCGATCGTCGTCGTACACCGACTCCGTCGCCGCCGTGTAGAGCGTGTAGACGTGCCGGCTCCCGAGCTTGACGGCCACCCCGGCCTCCGAGACGTCGCTGGCCCAGAGTCCGACGCGATGGTGACCGTTCTTGACCACGCTCAGGAGCCCGATCGCGGCCCCGTCCACGTCCTCGGCCACGTTCACCACGCCCACCATCGCGCCCTCGACCCGGCGACCCACGTTCACCACCGAGAACTGGGCGCCGCGCAGGTCGCCGACGACGTTCACCGCTCCGCTGGCCTGAACTCCCTCGAACGTGACCGCATGGTTCGCCACCCCGGCGAGCTGGGCGCCGCGCGCGTGCGTGGCCTCGTTGGCCACGCCGGCCGCCTGCACGCCGTCGAAGGGCCCGATGGCCACGTTGGCCACCCCGGCTCCCTGCATCCCGCGGATCTGACGGTCCCTGGCCAGATTGAAGACGCCGGCGAACTGCACGCCGAGCGTGCGATCGGCGTACCGGCCACCGTCGAGGTGTCCGCCCGACTCGCCGAGCGAGACGTTTCCGATGCCGGCGAGCTGGGCCCCGATGAGCCCACCCCGGGCGACGTTTCCGAGGCCGGCGTACTGGACGCCCTCGACGTCCCCGTGGTCGTAGCTGCCGAGCCAGCCGAGTTCGAAGCCGCGCACCCCGCCGTGCTCACCGACGAGATTCAGCGCGATCCGGTTCACCGTCCGCTTCGCGTCGGGTCCGGCGGTGCTCACGCCCGGCCACAGCCCCACCGAGAACGTGACCTCCGGATGCGGGGCGCCGGACACGTCCGGTAGCGGCCCGCCACGCGCGACCGCCGCCTCGACGTCCAGCTCCGAGAGCTGCATCATGGTCAGTGTGGTCGCCTCGTGTGCGTCCACGTGCAGGCGGCCGCCGTAGTAGTCGCCCTCGCGGCTCACCACGACGCGATAGTCCCCGGGCTCGAGCCCCAGCTCGACCGTGCGACCGGGCATCTTCTGGAGCGCGACCACGAGCGCATCGTTCCGATCCCGCACGTGTATGCGGCCGGCCAGGTCGGTTCCGAGCTGAAGCCCGGCCGTGGTGCCACGGATGTCGGTCATCACGAGATCACCCGCCCCCACGAGCTGGATGTCGTACGCGGGATGCTGGGCCCCGCCCTGTGTGGCCTCGGTCCGGGCCAGCGTCTCGTCGAACGCGAACTGATACGCCTCGTTCAGCGTGACGCGTCCGTCACCCGACGCGTCGGCGGCGCCGCGCAGACCCGACACCAGCGCGTTGGTGAAGAACGAGCCGCCGATCCGGTCCGATTCCTGGGCCGCCTCGTCCTCGGAGCTGGATGTCAGGAACGCGTGCCCCTCCATCCGCCTCGACGTGTCCACGAGAAACGGGGGCTTCGGCGTGCCGCCCTTCAGGCGCGTCAGGACCCCGGACGCGCAGCTGTCGAGAATCACCACGCGCACGTCCGCGGGAAGACGGTCGATCGCGGCTCGGAGCTCCTGGTACTCGTAGCGCGACTCGCCGATCAGGAGGCCGCGCTCGTCGGAGTGACCGGAGTAGTAGACGAAGACCTCCACGCGTCCCGGTCGCGGGCTCAGCGCGTGAATCCTCGCCTCGAGCTCGGAGAGCGCGGACACGAACGCGTCGTGATCCGGGTCCACGAGAACGATCCGGTCCTCGTCCCGCACGCCGCCGAGCGTCTGGAACACCGACGCCACCGAGCCGGCGTCGTGCGCGGCGTAGCGCAGGCGCACGCGATCGGACCCACCGTCGTTGACCCCCATCGAGATCATGAACCGCCGGACCGCGAATGCGTCGTCCGCCTGAGCATCGGCCGCGGCCGGGATCGAGGCGATCAGTCCGGCCAGGACGGCGATCGACGCCGTGTTCATCACCGCATTCCTTTGCGAAGGATCGTCGAGAACTGATCGTACCCGTCCGGCAGCTCGAGCGCCCCCTGCTCCCGCCGGCCGGGATCGCCCGCGAGAAGCCGGGCCGCCGCCTCGACGGTCGCCACCGACACGGGCTCGGCGCCGGTGACCAGGAAGAACCGCTCGAACGCCGGCGCGGCGTCGAGCTCGTAGGCATGGGGAATGGGCACCTCACCGTCGTGCGCCAGCTCGGTCGAGCCCGACGGATCCTCCGGGAAGTGCCGTGTCACGACGCCCGCGCCGTCGATCGAGACCACGACGCCGAACGCATCGTATCCGGCCACGACCGACAGCTGGAGCACGTCACCGGCGGTCACGGTGGCGCCGTCGGCGAGCCGTTCCGCCTCGTCTCCGGCCCGCCGGTAGACGTTGAGGTGCGGCGCGAGTCCCTTGGTCCGGATCTCGCCCGAGCCCGGCCCCCGCGGGTCGTCCCCGGGAACCGGTCCCGGCGGCAACAGCAGCATCGCCGCCACCGCCGCCGCGGCGAGGACGGGAACGCCGAGGAGCCACGATCGGCGACGCGACGGCGTCCGGGTCGTTCGGAGGTCGGGCGGCCGGTCGCGATCGGTCGCGCGAGAGTTGCGCTCCAGCCGATCGCGGACGCTCCGGGCGAACCGCTCCGGTGGGTGGACGGCCAGGATCTCCGCGTCCGAGCGACGGATCGCGTCCAGGCGCGCCGCCAGCTCCGCGTCCCCGGCCAGCCGGTGCTCGATGGCCGCCATCGCGTCCGGATCGAGCTCGCCGAGCGCGAACTGCTCGAGCAGAACGTCGGAGATCGGCGTGGCCTGTTCACGGGAGTTCATGCGTCCTCCAGCGCGCGGGCGCGCACCCGGAGTCCCCGGAGCCGCTTGCGTACCCCGGAGACCGAGAGCCCGACCTCGCGCGCGGTCTGTTCCAGCGTGAGGCCGTCGACGTAGTGCAGCACCGCCATCACGCGCGTCGACGGACGTTCGTGCTCGAAGAGCCGGGCGATGCCGAGGCGTGCGAGGAGGCTCGCCTCGCCGTCGTCGCGACCGGCGATCTCGGAGAGGAGCTCGGACTCGGCGTCCTCGGGTCTCGACCGACGAGACCGGAGGACGTTCAGGCACACCCGGGTCGCCATTCGCATCAGAAGTCCGGCCGGTCTCTCGTCGGCCAGCTCGTCCTGCTTGCGCACGAGCCGCACGAAGACGTCCTGCGCCGCGTCCATCGCGAGATCCTC
Source organism: Candidatus Eiseniibacteriota bacterium (assembly GCA_965224245.1). GTDB lineage: Bacteria > Eisenbacteria > RBG-16-71-46 > CAZAMP01 > CAZAMP01 > CBDCYW01. Next base: position 2,485,522 of record OZ245046.1, read on the forward strand.
ATCCTTCAGCAATCGCCGGCATCGGCGGACCACCATCGGTCCGTACCGGCGGTACATCGCTTCGACGTCGATCGGCACGTGCGGCTCCTCCCGACTTCATCAAGAACAACACGAGAACCGACCGGATGTGTTACCTCGGATCGCGGGAATCTCCACTCCACGTCCCCCGGCGCCACGCGACGCACCACCGGCGGGTATCGAACGACGGTGGCATCGGTTCGAACATGGATCGAGAACCGCTCCCGGTGACGCGCCGTACGGCGGCGGATGGACCGCGCGGGTGCGAGAACGCCGGCGCGGCGCTAGAATGGTGGGTTGCGCCGACCCGATCCGCCGCCGAGGAGGCTTCCCATGCGTCGATCCAGCGCCACGCGGCTCACCGTCGCTCTCGTCTCTCTGGCCCTCGCGACCGGCGCGGCGGCCACGACCTGGTACGTGCCCGGCGATGCGAACACCATCCAGGGCGGCATCGACCTGTCCACCGACGGCGACACGGTTCGGGTCGCTTGCGGCACGTACGTCGAGCACGACCTCGCCATCACGCAGGGCGTGGTCCTGATCAGCGAGACCGGAGACCCGGGCTGCGTCACGGTCGACGCGGATGGACGGGGGCGCGTGCTGAGCATGGAGCTCGCGACCGGTGCGCCGCGCATCGAGGGGCTCACGTTAACCGGCGGCGTGACCGAGGCCATCGACGACGTGCCGGGCTGGGGCGGTGGGATCCTCTGCCTCGGAACCGCGGCCTCGATCACGCGCTGTGTCTTCGACGGCAACCAGGCCTACGGCGGCGGCGGCCTCGCCGCCGTCGGACACGCCGCGCCGACCATCAGTGCGTGTACGTTCACCGGCAACGCCGCGCACGATGGTGGAGGCCTCCTCTGTCTGGTGGGCACGCACGTCGTGACGGACTGCACGTTCACCGGCAACGCCGCCGACTCGCTCGGTGGCGCGGTGCACGCGGTGCTCGGGGTCGTCGACGTCGCGGGCTCGACGTTCCACGGCAACGCGGCGCCGTTCGGTGGCGGCGTGGCATCGGGGGTGTTCGAGTCGGTGTTCGAGATGAACCGATCGATCCTGTCGTTCAGCACCGCGGGCGATGCGGTCAGCTGCGACGAGCAGTCGCACGCCGCGCTCGCGTGCTCGGACGTGTTCGGCAACGCGGGCGGTGACTTCGTCGGATGCCTCGCCGGCCAGGACGGCACGTCGGGCAACTTCTCGGCCGATCCGCTGTTCTGCGACGCGGCGAGCGGCGACGTTCGGCTGGCGCCGACCTCACCGTGTCTGCCGGGCCAGCATCCCGACGGCGCCGCCTGCGAGCAGATCGGCGCCCACGGCGCCTGTGACGTGCTGGCCGCGGGGGAAGCGCCCGCGACCTCGGCACGGCCGTCGCTTCACGCGCACCCCAACCCGGCGCGGGGCGCGATCGTGCTGCGCTACGAGGCGGGGCCCGACCGCGACGCCGTCGTGTCGATCTTCGATCTCGCCGGTCGCCGCGTGCGCGCGTTCTCACCGGTGCGCGGCGCGGGGACGATCATCTGGGACGCGACCGATCTCGCGGGTCGCGCGGTGGCCGCCGGCACGAGCTACTTCGTGCGCATCCGCACCGGTCACACCGAGCGCACGCTCCGCCTCACGCTCCTGGAGTGAGCGAGCCGGACGAGGCGACCGGCCCGGTCGTTCGAGGCGAGAGGCGACGCCCGACCGGGGACGGCGATCAGCCGGGGTCGACGGCCACCCCGGGAGCTACGTCGATGGCTCGCAGCCGCTCACCGGCCGCATCGAACACCTCGATCACCACCGGCGTGTCCGACGGCACAAAGAGACGCGCCGCCGACTCCCCGTCGGCCTCGGCCCAGTCGAGCGGCACCGCCTCGTCGGGCTCGCCGTCCACTCGGGCCCGGAGGATGCACGTCCGATCGCGGCACCCGGGGACGTCCACGTCGAGCGCACGACGCCGGCCGCCCAGCGTCATCCAGTCGGGACGTCCGTTCGTGTACGTGGTCCTCGGCGTGAAGACCTGCAGGTCCACCGCGAAGTCGGCCGGCGCGTACGGCCGGCCGTCAGCCTCCACGAGGACGACCGGTCCTCCGTCGAGGAGCCCCGCCGCGAGCGCGGCCCGGTACGCCGGATGCTCGTGCGCGGCGTCGCTTCGCTCGCTGAGCCGCGTCTGATCGACGGTGACCGGATCGATCCCGGTCATCTCGCGGAGATAGAGCGCCATCGGATACCAGCGCTCGGTCTCGCGCTCGAGGATGTGTGAGAAGCCGGCGTGGACGAGCACCCTGGCCTCGGGGTCGGCGTCGAAGATGGCGTGCGCGAGGTTCTCGGCCTGCGCACGATCGCGCCGGGCCTGTGGGGTCAGGTCGTCGTCGGTGTCGGTCTGATCGGGTCGGCTCTCGTAGGGAACGAGCCGGTAGCCGAGCCGGAGTGCCTCGCGTACGACGGCGGCGAAGACGGGCTCGCCGGTGTACGTGCCGGTGCCGTCCGTCGGGTACCCGCGCGTGGCCAGCGTGGAGTCGTCGTGGGAGAACGCCTCGGCCGCCAGGTAGCGGTAGCCCTTCTCCTGGAGGATCGGGAGAAGCTCGAGCGTCAGGAGGCGATCGGACGCCGCGTGATGGCGCTCGTTGATCATGATCACGCGCGCGGTGTCGGCCACGTCGGCGAGGTACTCGATCGCGTCGATCGCCCGGAGGTCGTCAGGGAGCGTTCCCACCGAGTCCGGTCCGCCCATCAGGGAGTCCCAGGCACGAAGGGCGGCGGCGTGGTGGCCGAGCGCGGCCTCGGCCTGGGCGAGGATCTGCGTGTACGCACTCTCCCACCGGGTGCCCTCGTAGTCGGATGCGTGAGCGCGGGTGCGCAGCAGCGGTGCCCACCGTGGCTCGCCGGGCTCGCGTCGCGAGAGGTTCCAGGGCGGCTCGGGCTCGGCGGCGGGCGCGGCGACGGCGGGCTCGGCCGCGGGCTCGGGGTCAAGATCGGACCGTGCCCACGCCGGAGGCGCGAAGAGGAACGATGCGCCGAGAATCATCGCAAGCGTCGACCGCATGATCGGCGCGCTCAGACACGGTCTTTCGGGTGACGGGTTCGTTCGATCATGGAGGAGATCATACCTCGAACGATCGACACCCGCCGCCGGGTTTTCGAGGTGATGGACCGCGACCCGGAACTCTGGTCGCAGAGTCCCCACTACATGCCGACGACCACCGAGACGACCGCGTAGTGAAGCCAGGCGAAGTTGTAGACGGAATCGACGTCCGCGCCCCCCTCGAGCGTGCGGTAGCCACCGGTGATTCGCCAGCGCTCGCCGACGTCTCGACCCAGCTTCAGCGCGACGTCGAAGGCCCGGCCGGGGCCACCCGCGAGGCCGTCGAAGTCGAAGAGAAGTCGCCATCGCGGAGCGACCTGCCAGTCGGCTCCGAGATGCAGGAGGGGGACGAAGCCGACGTCGGTGTCCCTGCCGGTCGTGGACCCCTGGACGAGCTCGACCTTCGCGTCGCGGACCTTGGCCGTGAAGCCCGTCCACAGGCTCAGCGTCTCGCGATCCGTGAGTCGATAGCGGTACGTCAGGCGCCACGAGTTGAACTGGTACGTGGCCTCCACCGGTCGGGCGGGCTCGAACATCGCGCCCGCGAAGCGGACCGGTCCGGGAGGCCGGTCGGTCTCTCGTATCGACAACGGTGCGAGCAGGGCGCGCAGGCTGTGTTTGGCTCCGAGGTTGGCGGTCAGATACAGGCGTCCGGCTGCAAACGGGCCGTTGCCGGTCACGTCGATGAGCGAGAACCGGGATCCCGTCTCGTCGTTGGGGATCTGAACGTCGTTGCGACTCTGCCAGAGAGCGGCGCCCTCCAGCTCGGCGACCAGGAACGAGTCCTCGAGGGTCGTCGCCGTCGAGACCGAGCACAGCGCCGGCATCGTCAGCGCCAGCAGAACCGCTCGCGTGATTGCGTCGGGCACGGAGGTCCTTCCTTTGTCCGTCTCACGCCGGTCGGGCATGGTTGCGGTCGAGACGAAGCGCCTACCGGTACCTCGCCGTCTGGCGGTCACCCCGGGCACTTCTCTCTGGCGGGGCGTGCGCGGAGAGGCTAGAGTCCGGCCCGCGTCGGAGGACGCGCTGTACCCGACCACAATCCGATCGTGACCGACGTGCTGCTCACTCTCCAGCTGGCGACGACCCTCACGCTGACAGGCGTGATCTGGTATGTCCAGCTCGTTCACTACCCGCTGTTCGCCATGGCGGATCGAGCGCGCTTCGCGCAGTTCGAGCGCCGACACTCCAGAGCGACCGGCCGGGTGGTCGCGCCGCTGATGATCGTCGAGGCGATCTCGGCGCTCGCGTTCATGCTCACCGCCGATCCCGACCACCGATCTCCGGCGCTCGCAGGGGCGCTTCTCGTCGCCGCGATCTGGCTGTCCACCTTCCTGCTTCAGGTCCCCTGCCACCGGACGCTCGGCACCGGCTTCGACGCCAACGTACATCGACGACTGCTCCGCACGAACTGGATCCGCACCCTGGCCTGGAGCGGGCGGTCCGCGATCCTCCTGTGGATCGCGGCGCGATGACGCGTGCGTCCAGGCTCCGTCATAAGGCGTCACGCCGGCGAGCGTGCGCGCCCTGATGGGCGTCCGGGCTCATCACTCGTGGCCACCCGTTCCCGGGGAGGATCCGCTGGCTCCTTCTCGGGGCAGGCCCAGGCGGAGGACCGCGAGCCCGACGAGGGCCGAGAGGATCGAGCCACCGAACACCCCCAGCCGCGTCGCGACCGCGTAGTCCGCCGGCTGGCCCTCGAACGCGAGCATCCCGATGAACAGGCTCATCGTGAATCCGATGCCGGTGAGGATGCTGACCCCGAGGAACGCGACCCAGGACACGTTGCCGGGCAGCCGCCCCAGGCGCGCGAGAACGGCGAGCGCGGCGAAGCCGAATACCCCCACGGCCTTCCCGATGAAGAGCCCGCACGTGATCCCCAGCGTGACCGGCCCCAGCCACACGTCTCCCCCGATCCCCCGGAAGCTGACCCCGGAGTTCACGAACGCGAAGAGCGGCAGGATCAGGTAGGCCACCCATGGGTGCAGAATGTGCTCGAGATGCCGGAGCGGCGATTGACCGCCGTCATCCTGCGCGCGCAACGGGATGGCGAACCCGAGCGCGACCCCGGCGAGCGTCGCGTGGACACCGGACTTGAGCACGCAGATCCAGATGATGCTACCGACGACGAAGTAGGCGCCGAGGTGCGTGACGCGGCATCGGTTCAGGATGAACAGAACGGCGACCCCGGCCGACCCGAGCCCGAGCGCCAGGGTCGAGAGCTGCTCGGTGTAGAAGAACGCGATGATGAGGATGGCGCCGAGGTCGTCGACGACCGCCACCGCGGTCAGGAAGACCTTCAAGGCCAGGGGCACACGGGTTCCCAGAAGAGAGAGGATCCCCAGCGAGAAGGCGATGTCCGTGGCCGCGGGAATGGCCCAGCCGGTGCGCGCAACCGGATCATTCTGTGCGAACCCCAGGAAGACCGCGGCGGGCACGACGACGCCCCCGAGCGCGGCGATGACGGGGAGGGTGACCTGCCGGCGGTCGGACAGCTCGCCGTCCAGGATCTCGCGCTTGACCTCCATCGCGACCAGCAGGAAGAAGATCGCCATCAGCCCGTCGTTCACGATGAGCAGGAAGTTCTTCTTCAGCTCGAGCGCTCCGAGCGTGATCTCGATCGGGATGTCGAGCAGCAGCTGATAGATGCGTGCGAGACCGGGTACGTTCGCAGAGACGAGCGCCGCCGCAGCGGCCAGGATCAGCAGGATCCCGCTGGCCGACTGGAGTTTCAGAAACCGCTGAAGCATCTGAACGGGCATGACGGTCTCCTCACCCGGCCTCGTGGCCGAACAGCCGATCCCTGGCCACCTCGAGAAGTAAACGTACGGCCGGATGCTTGACCTTTCGCTCCACGGAGATGGCGTAGAAGCGCTCGCGAAGCTCGGGAAGACGGCCGACCACCCGTACGCGATACTGCCGCACGATCTCGTCCTCGATGACGCTGGGGCCGATGAAGAGCCCGAGCCCGGCCTGACCGAACACCTTCAAGAGCGCACTGTCCTCGAACTCCGCCACGATCCGGGGGCGGAAGCCGGTGCGTTCGCACCACCCGTCGAAGGCGCGCCGCAGCGCCGTGCTGGTGGTCGGCAACAGGAACGGCGCGCCGTCGAGAGAGTCGGGGAACCTCTCGAGGTGTCGCTCCGCGAGATCGCCGACACCGAAGACCGTCGACTCGCAGCCCCCGATCTCGTGGTTGAAGGCCCGGATGTTCACGTCGGCGCCGATCGGACCGTCCGACAGCACCAGATCCAGCTCGTGAACCGCCAGCCGCGCCAGGAGCTCGGGCGACTTGCCCTCGAAGCAGATCAGCTGAGTGGGCTCGGTCGAGGCCAGGGCCGGATCGAGGAGTCGATGGGCCACGAGCTTGGGGACGACGTCCACGACGCCCACGCGGAAGCGAAGCGGGCTTCCCGCCGGCCGCCCCTTCACCACGTGCCTGAGCTCGCGACCGAGCGCGAAGATCTCGTCCGCGTAGCGGTAGACCAGACGACCGGTCTCGGTCAGCACGAGCTTCCGGCCGGAGCGAGAGAAGAGCCTCGCCTCCAGATCGGCCTCGAGACGTCTTATCTGGGCGGAGATCGTGGGCTGGGCCAGCTGCAGCTTCTCACCGGCAGCGACGATGGTCCCCTCCCTGGCCACGGTCCAGAAGTACAAGAGATGATGGTAGTTGAGCCATTCCATGATCAGAAACGTTACATCGGCTGAGACGATGGTTCAACATTTTATTTTCTATTTTTCTAATTCTCGATTCATCCCGATACTCCCCGTGCGTGGCAGGAGTCACGCGGTGCCCGACTACCCGTGCAAGGAGATGACCCGATGCGGCTCGAGATTCACAGTCGGAGCTTTCCCCTCACCCCGTACCTCAGTCGCCACGTGGAAGGGCGTGTCCACCATGCGCTGGATCGGGTGCTGCCGCGCGTCTCGGTCGTGTCCGTGCGGCTGGCCGACGTCAATGGTCCTCGTGGCGGTAGCGACAAGCACTGCGGGGTGACCGTCCGGCTGGCCGACGGCCAGACGGTGGTGATCCGCGAGCTGGACGCCTGCGCCTATCGCGTGGTGGACCGAGCGGTGACTCGCATGAAGCGCCAGGTCAAGGAGCGGCTCAAGGCGCAGCGCCAGCGGCGGCGCGGGCGTCTGACCATCCGACGTCCGGATCGCGAGCCGGGCGATGACGACGCCGACGCGGCGGCCGTGGCCTGATCGACGACGATGGGCCTTCGCGGGGGTTGGGCCTTCAACCAACCCCCGCCGCGGCGGGGATCGAGTAACGTCCGGATATTTTTCTTGACATTATGCTCGACATGCCCGAGAATGCGGGTCGTTCGAAGGAGGTCCGGGAATGGTGACATCGGATTACGTGGCCTGCATCGCCGCGGTCATCCTGCTGGCGGCGGTTCCGGCAGCCGCCGAGACGGGGGTCGTCGACCGCTCGTCCAGCGGGTCGAGCGCCGTGTCGCCGTCCTCGGAGCGTGTTCGTTTGGAGGTCGCGCCGATGTCTGCCGTACACGATCTGGTCGACTTCTCGACGCGTGGCGAGATCGATCGCTGGCGCGTGGTGAACGACGGCGTGATGGGAGGACTCTCGCGGAGTCGCCTCGTCGCGGTCTCGGATTCCACCGCCGCCTTCGAGGGCGTGCTCTCTCTCGAGAACGACGGGGGCTTCGCGTCGATCCGGCGCGCATCCAGCCGTTACGACATGGCGGATGCGAGCGCGATCGAGGTCGTCGTCAGAGGAGATGGCCGACCGTACCAGCTTCGGCTGCGCACGAACGACGGGCTCGATGGGATCGCGTACCGGGCGACCTTCGACACCGTGCCGGGTGAGTGGCTCCGGATCGCCATCCCGTTCGACGAGTTCGTCGCGAGCTATCGGGGCCGGCGCGTTCCCGGCGCCCCCTCGCTCGACCCCGCCGACGTGCGTCAGCTGGGGTTTCTGCTCGCGGACGAGCGCCCCGGCCCGTTCAGGCTCGAGGTGCGCTCGGTTCGGGCACGCGGGAGCGAGCCCATGGGCTCGGAGGGATCCGACTCGTCGGGCGGCGGGTCGGCAACGGGCGCCACGTAGGCGCCAGGCGACGGCTCGGGGTCCGACGTCTCGACGTCAAGGTCTCGAGCACCGCTGCGTTGATGCGGATGCGATGGCCGCCGGTCAGCGGATCGACAACAACGGCCTTCCGGGGGTTGGGCCTTCAACCAACCCCCCGACGGCGGGGGGACGTCTGGTCACCGTGCCGCTGTCGAACCCGACGAGTCTCTCGATGACCCACCAACGTCGACGCCCAGGCGCAGACGTTCCAGGAGCACTCGGCCTCGTCCCCCTTCTGACCCCGTCTGATGCTCCCTGGCATGTGCTCGCTGCACGACGCGACCTCTCGGCCTCGTCGCTCGAGACGATGAGCGGCCACTGCGCCCCGCATCATGCGCTCCGCGGCGTCTGCGTATTCGACGAACTCAGAACACGCCGGCGATGTACGCAAGCCCCATGAGTCCCAGAATCGCCGCGCTGATCCTCGGCAGCAGATGTTCGTATCGGTGGAGCCTCTTCTCGAAGCGATTGAGCGTCGCGATGGCCAGGCATGTCAAGACCACGAGACTCACGGCCACCGCAATGGCATAGACACCCATGACCAGCCACGCGTTCGCCTTCCCCGCCGCGAGCGCGATGATCGCGAACTCCTCCTCGTGAACGAAGCCGAGCGCAAACGCAAAGCCGGCGAGACCCATGAGACTCCCGACGGACTTTCCATCTCCGACAGCGTGGTCGTGGTGGTGATGGCCGTGATCGTGGTGCTGATCACCGGCGCGGTGATGGTGGTGATGGTGATGATGGTGCCCACCACGCCACTGATGAGCGGCCATGAGCAGAAGCAGTGCACCCGCCACGACGTTCATCCAACCGAGGGAGTCGAGGTCCCACACGTGGTTCGCGAGCGCATACAGCGCGACGACGGCGAAGGACGACGTGAGGTGCGCAACACCCAGGATCACGGCGGCCCATATGCCGTACCACCACCGATACCGCTTGCGGAGCGCGAAGATCGCGGCGACCGGCCAGCCGTGCCCGGGCTCCACGCCGTGGAGCATCCCGATCGAGATCGCGGTGGCGTAGACGGCAGCCGTCCCCTGGAGTGGCATGCTCACCTCCCGGCGTGATCGAGTGTCTCGGTTGCGCGGTCCGACGTCAGATCCGAGCCCGCCCAGCGAGTGAACAGGACCGGTACCAGAATCATGTTCAGGAACGTGGAGGTCAGAAGACCCCCGATCAGGACCTCGCCCATCGGGCTCTGGATCTCGTTCCCCGGCTTCGTTCCCGCGAGTACGAGCGGCACGAGCGCGAGTCCGGCGGTCAGTGCAGTCATCAGAACCGGCGCCAGTCGCTCCTCAGACCCCTTGCGCACGGCCTCCCCGATCTCGAGTCCCTCGCGCATGAGGTCTTGATATCGCGAGACCAGAAGCACGCCGTTGCGCGTTGCGACGCCGAACAACGTGATGAAACCCACGAGCGCGGCGATGCTCAGGACCCCCTCGCCGATCGCCACCGCGAAGACACCGCCGATCATCGCCAGCGGGAGGTTGACGAGCACGATGAGCGTGTGCCGGTGGTTTCGGAAGGCGACGTACAGCAGCGCATACATGGCAATCAAGATCAGAACGGCCAGTAGCATGAGCGTCCGTGCACTCTTGGCGCCCTCCTCGAACTGACCGCCGTAGCTGATCCGGTATCCTGTCGGGAGGTCCATCGCCTCCGAAACGGCCCGTCGTGCCCGCTCGACCGTGCCAGCCAGATCGGCCCCCTCGATGTTCGCCGTCAAGACGCCGACGCGCTGCACGTTCTCTCGCCGAACCAGGCTCGGGCCCAGGTCGAAGCGGACCTGCGCGACATCATCGAGTCGCAGCACCGCTCCGTCGGGCACTACGACCGGGATCTCACCGAGCTGATCTCGATGCTCGCGCAGCCGCTCCGGCAGCGTGACCACGATGCGTGATGGGACGCCGTGCTCGACGATCTCACCCACCTCCGTACCCTGAAACGCCGCCTCGACGATCTCGGCGAGATCGGATGCACCTAGGCCGTGACGCGCCATGCGCGTGCGGTCGAAATCGAGCAGAAGCTGAGGGACGCTCGCCTGCTCCTGGTTACTGAGGTCCACGATTCCCGGAACTCCGCGCACGATCTCCTCCACGCGGCTCGCGATGCCGCGGATCACCGAGAGATCGGAACCGAAGACCTTGACGGCGAGATTCGACTTGCTGCCCGAGATCATGTGATCGATCCGGTGACTGATCGGCTGCCCGAAGCTGACCGTCGCGCCGGGAATCATCGCGACCGCATCTCGCATCTCGGCAAGTAGCGCTGCCTTTGGCCGCCCTTCCTGGAGGACGACTTCCATCTCCGACGCGTTCACGCCCTGCACGTGCTCGTCCTTCTCCGCCCGACCCGTACGACGGCTCGTGGAGACGACCTCGGGAAACGCGAGAAGCGCCGCCTCGACCGCACGGCCCACCTCGTCGCTGTCCTCCAGCGTGATCCCGGGAGGGTTCACGACCGAGACAGTCATCGATCCCTCGTTGAAGGGCGGGAGGAAGCTCCGTCCGAGAAACGGCAACACGACCAGCGCACCCAGGAGCAACGCGCTCGTCGCGCCGAAGACGATTCGTGGGCGGGAGAGGACGCGTTCCAGGACCCGGCGATACCGGGCACCGACCCACCGCATCAGCCATGGCTCCGGGGCCGTGAGCACCCGGGGCGAGCGCAGGAAGAACCAGCATAGAACCGGTGTCACGGTCACGGACACGAGGAGCGACGCCGCCAGGGCCACGACGTACGCGAGGCCGAGCGGCCGGAGCAGGCGGCCCTCCATCCCCGGAAGGAAGAACAGGGGCACGAACACGAGAACGATGATGATCGTGGCGAAGAAGATGGCATTGAGCACCGCCGACGCCGCCTCGTGTATCACCCGCAACGAGGGTCGACGCGCGTCCGGGGGCCGTGTCTGCTCCTCGCGGAGGCGCCGGAATGCGTTCTCCACGACGATGATGGCGTCGTCGACGAGTGCGCCGATCGCGATCGTGAACCCGCCGAGCGTCATCGTGTTGATGGTCTGACCGAATGCCGATACGACGAGTACGCCGGTCACCAGTGACAGGGGCAACGCCAGCGTCGAGATCAGCGTCGTGCGGACGTTACCGAGAAACGCGAAGAGAATGAGAACGACGAGGATCGCACCGTGCAGCATCGCTTCCGAGATGTTGTGGATGGCCGCCTCGATGAAGTCGGACTGCCGGAAGTTCTCCTTCTCGATCGTCACCCCCCTGGGAAGCGATGGGGCGAGGTCGTCGAGCACGGCGTCGATCTCCTGCATCAGCGCCAGCGTGTTCGCACCGGGCTGCTTCTGCACGCTGAGGATGACCGCCGGCTTGGTGTTGTAGGCTGCGATCCCGCGCTTCGGCTCCGCACCCACCGAGACCGTGGCGACATCGCCGACCGTCAGCGGGAGTCCGTCGATCACCCGGACGACGGCGCTCTCGAGGTCCTCCACGGAGCGGGCACGACCGAGCCCACGTACCAGGTATTCTTGCCCACGATCGACGTGAAAGCCGGCCGCCGGGCTGTGTGTGACCTCGGAGAGGGCACGAGCAATCTCCGCGACGCCGATCCCGTGCTGCATGAGCGCGGCCGGCGAGAGCTCGACCTGAAACTCGCGCACGTCACCGCCGATGGGCGTCACCTGCGAGATTCCGGGAACGGCCAGCAGGCTGCGGCGGAGAACGGTCTCGGCGACACGTCGGAGCTCACCCTGCGAGATGAGCGCCTCATCGGCGGTCAGCGCGACAAACGTGATCTCGCCCATGATGGAGCTGATCGGTCCCAGCTCCGGGGGCTCCACCTGCTCGGGCAGCGATACCTTGCCGATGCGCTCCGCGACGACCTGCCGGGCTCGGTAGACGTCCTCTCCCCACTGGAACTCGACCCAGACGACCGAGATGCCCGCGGCCGAGACCGAGCGCACGCGGCGAAGACCGGGCGCGCCGTTGAGCGCCGACTCGAGCGGGAACGTCACGAGGAGCTCCATCTCCTCGGGGGCCATGCCCGGTCCCTCGGTGAGCACGGTGACCGTCGGTGCCGTGAGGTCGGGAAACACGTCCACCGGGATCCGGCCCGCCCAGATCGCGCCCCCCACGAGCAGGACGCCCGCGACGAGCAGCATGAGACCGCGGTGGTTCAGCGAGAGTCGGATGAGTCGATCGAGCATCGCGTCCCTCAGTGCACGTGGCCGTGGCCGACACCCGACGACACGAGCGTCGCGCGCCGGATGACCGGACCGCCGACGCTCACGACTCGGTCACCGGCCTCGATGCCGCGCACGATCAATCGATTCCCCTGTCGAGAGACGATCTCCACCTCCCGGCGGATGAAGCCCTCGCCGTCGATCTGCTCGAAAACGACGGGCGTCCCCGCATCGTCGACGATCGCGCTCGCGGGGACGATGACGCCCGAACGCGTCGCCGGCAACGTCACCTCGGTCTCGACGGCGCTTCCGAGGGGAACCGGTGGCGTCCCCGCCACCTCGAATACACAGGCGACGGTTCCGTTCATCTGGCTCACCTCGGGCGCTCGCGAGACCAGTCGGGCCTCCGACTCCGAGACGATGACGGGCTCACTCATGCCGGCGCCCCGGACCGCGATGCCGGTCCCGGCGCTCCCGACGTCCATGGCCTGAGCGGGTCGAAGAAACACCTCGATCCAGTAGGGCTCCACCCGTACGACACGCCCCAGCACCTGACCGGCGGTGACCACCTCGCCCGGGCGCACGCGAACGTCCGCGACCTGGCCGGTCAACGGCGACACGACCGGTACGCGCTCGCCACTTGCCGCACCGCCGGTGCGCCCGGCTCGCGCGGTTCGCAGATCACGTCGTGCCGCCTCGTGCTGTGCCTCGAGCGAGGTGACGTCCGCGCGGGCTGCATCGACCTCGGCGCGACTGGTCGCCTCCACGCGGAGGAGGGACTCCAGGCGAGACAGTCGCTCCTCGGCCAGCGTCAGTGCGATCCTCTTCTCCGTCTCCAGGGCCTCGAGCTCGGCGAGGCTACGATCCGACGCGACGTGTGGTGTCAGTGCAAAGAGCTGTTCCCCGGCGGAGACGTCACGTCCGAGGTGAGGCCAGGGCGCCCCCCCGGCGACCGCGTTCATGGGCGCGGCGAGCACGACCTCCCCTCCGGCGACGGGACGAATGCGACCGGGGCCACGCGCGACGAGGTGGAGTTCGCCTTCGATCGCCCACGTCGTGGCGAAGCGCGTCTTCCACTGCTGCTCCTTCAGGAATGGAATCACCTCGCGGTCGGGATCCGGCGCGTCGCGCTCCAGGCCACCCGGGCGCTCTGGCGTCCCCACCCGGACACGACCCGCCGGAATCTCCTCCCGTCGCCCGGCGATCTCGATCCGGAAGAACAGCGCGTAGATCCCCTCGCCGGGCGGGCGCACGGCCACGTCGAAGATCCCGTCGCGCAACGCGACCTCTTCCCCGAAGACGGCGTCGCTGCCGTCACGACGCAGGATGATCTCGACGAGCCCGTCGCGCATGGGTGAGAAGTCCCGCAGGATGGTCACGTGCGTGTGAGACTTCGAGACCTCACCGGCGACGAGCGGATCGGCCTCCGCGAAGATCTCGAAGTGCTCTCCCCAGGCCGTCACCGCCCACGAGTCGTCGTCGCCGTGGTCATGCGCGTCGCCGTGGTCGTGCCCGTCGCCGTGGTCGTGCCCGTCGCCGTGGTCGTGCTTGTCGCCATGGTCGTGCCCGTGATCGGACTCTTCGTGCGCATGGCCGGGGTCCTCGTCGTCATGATCATGGGAAGCGTCCTGTGCGTGCGCGTCGTCGTGCCCCGAGGGCTCGCCGTGATCATGCTCGTGCGCATCATCGTGTTCATGGGCGCCCTCGTGTTCGTGACCGTGGTCATCGACCCGAGGAGGGACACGCATGGAGGCCTGAACGACCTCTGGGCGCTCGCGGCCGTCATCGTCCGGCGGAGCCCCCGCCGGGCCACAGCCAATCACCGCCAGAAGGGGGACGAGCGGCATCAACGCTCGGACAACACTCATCGCGAGTCTCCATGGGTGAGAGGGCGGCCCGCGCTGATCTCCAGCCGCCGGTGCGCAAGGAGCGCCTCCTGATACAATTCGAGCGCGCGGCTGCGCGTCTCGGTGACGGATCGGAGCGCATCCAGGAGATCGGTGAGTGTCGCCTCCCCCGCGCCGAACTGCGCGGTCGCCGCCTCGATGACGGTGCCGGCTCCATCCGTGGTCGCCATGACATCGAGAGCCACGGCTCGGAGGGATTCGTAGGCGCTCTTCGCCGCTTCGAGGTCGGAGGCGGCGCGTGCCCGGCCGACCTCGAGACGCGCCCGAGCGACCTCCTCGTCCCGACGGGCTCGAGCGCGTTCCCCCTGTTGCCGATCGAACAGGGGGATCGTCCACTCGATACCGAGAACGGGGCCGTCGACCCCTGCATCGTCATCGTCGACGAACGTCCAGCCCCCGACGATCGATGGGAACTCCAGAAACCGACCGGCGAGGCGTCGTGAAAGCTCCGCCTGCTCGGCCTCGAGCTGCAACGCGGTCAGATCCGCCCGGGAGGTGGTGTCGAGGAATCCGCTCATCCCCGGCAGCCCGGGCCGAAGCGGGCGACGAGACGTATCCAGCCCTGGAAACAGCCCCTGGATCTCCGCGGTCACGCGGAGCAGCTCGGCTTCCGAGGTGGCAAGCGCGCTCCGGGCCGCCGCGGCCTCCAGCTCCAGGCGTCGCGCATCGAGCCCCGACTCCTCTCCGGTGGACGCGCGGGCGCGAGCCCGCACCGCGAGCCGTTCGATGCGATCGCTCACGTCGGCGAGTAGATCTCGCTCCTCGACGGCGAGCGACCAGCGCGCAAAGAGCTCACGAAGTGCCCCACGAAGGTGGAGCCGATGCCAGTCGAGCCGGTGCTCGGCGGCGGCCAATCCGCTCGCCGCCGCCTCGTTGGCAAGCCCCCTCCGACCGTCGAGCGGCGGTCGCCAGCTCAGCTCGAGCGTCGACTGGGCGGGAGCTCCGTCCGGCGCCTCTCGCTCGAAGCTCATGCCGGGGTTCTCGGTGCGGGGCGTTCGCCGATCGCCTTCCGCCGCGGCCAGCTCGTCCCGTAACGCCACGGCGGCCGGGTGGTCGTCCGTCAGGAGCGAGAGGAACGTCTCTTCGGAGATCTCACCGCGGTCGGCGGCTCCGATCGTTGTCGCCAGCATCAGTGCGACGCACGCCGTGCCCGGTGACGAGCGTGTCGCTCTCATCGCAGATAGGTCCGGATCACGTCGATCAGCTCTTCGGCGGCCGCGGTCTGCTCCGAGGTGGGCGTCCTCTCCGGATCGATGACGTGGTGGCGAATGTGCCCCTCCATAACCTGGGCCATCAGCCCGTCGATCGCTCCGCGACACGCGGCGATCTGCTGAAGCGTGTCCGCGCAGTCCCGCTCCTCTTCGAGATCGCGCTCGATCGCATTCAGCTGGCCGCGGATGCGCCGCACGCGGTTGAGGAGCTTCTTCTTGTCTCGAACCAGGTGAGCCATGGGTCCCTCCTGAGGCCGCGGAGAATACTATACCCGGGTATTGTATTGTCAATCGGCTGTGGTCGGCGGCATTGTCGCTGGGTCCGCATGGGTCCCAGCCCGGCCGCGCACTCGGTTCGTTGATCGAGGCACAAGGAGATGTGTAGGAGTGGAGCGTGGTGGACGCTCGCGCAGGAGCGGGTGACGCCGGCCCGGCAGGCCTGGTGTCCGGTTGGGGATCGGCACGAGTCCCGGGCATCGGAACCTCGAGCCGACGGGGCTGTGGACCGGTCACCGATCGAGCACGGTGTACTCCAGGTAGAGCTTCTTCTCCACGGTGCGCTTGCGAAACGCTCGCCACTCGCTCGTCGAGAGCTCGTCGGGCTTCTCGACGTGAGCGCGGTCGCTCCGGAACACGCGTCCGCGGGCCTTCTCCGAGAGAGCCGCTTCGATGGCCGGCAGCGGGTGCTGCCAGGGCTTGGACTTCGTGGTCGCCCACTTCGTGTTGGCGGGAATCATGGCGACGAAGTCGCCCCGTAGCTCGCCCTGGGCCATCCAGGCAAGATTGGGGTGGGTGTCGTCGGCTGCGCCGTCCAGCGTGGCGTTGTGCGATCCGTGGTGGCCGACCTTGTAGAACACGCAGCGAGACAGCAGCTCTCGAGCGCTGACGTTCTTCCCGTCGACCTTCCACCCCAGCTTCCTCCAGGAGATCCAGTTTCCGCGCTGGGCGTCACCGGTGAACAGCAGCACTCGCCTGGACCGCGGGAGCTCGAAGGCGAGCACCAAGCTGGTGTTGTTGACCTCGTCGTTGAGGCGCAGCGCCAGCGCCTCGACGGGCGAGCACCAGTCGTTGTCGATGCGTCGCCACGCCTCGTCGTCCGGGCCGTCGGGGACGGGCGGATCCGCCTGTTCACCGCCATAGACGGCGCGATAGAACTCCTCGCTCGAGAGCTCTGCCGCTTGGAGGTCCTCCATGCGCTCGTCGAGGGACTCGGCCGGTGCCGGCTGCCCGAACACGGCGTCGCGCTCGAGGACGTAGCGGTTCGGGAAGGGCGAGCGATCCGCAGGACTGCTGTCACCCGATGCAAACGCGGCCAGCAGCGAGCGGCTCTGGCCGTCCAGGGCCAGGGACTCTCCGCCGTCGAGCCGGAACTCCTCGTCGTGACGGGGCTCGAGGTCGAGCAACAGCCTGGTGCTCCGCGGTGGCCCGAGAGCGAAGACGTTCAACCCTCCGACGTCGGGAAGCTCGTACGGGCCTCGGTCCGGCCTCAGAAACCTGGGCGTCTTCTCCGACTTGTCACGCAGGTACTTGATCGCTCTCTTGTTGGTGATGCCCTTGATCGTGGCCGCGAGGGCGCCGATGCCGTGTCGCTGCCGTTGGCCTGTGTCGACACCGTCGAGCGCCAGCCCGGTCAACGAGGCGGCGTCGAGGTCCGGTGCGGCCATGCGCAGAGACTCGAGGTCGGCGATCACCGCATCGGCGCCGCCGTCCTCCCCGATCTCCAGGTCGAGCAGCTCTTGCAGCCTCTCGGCACGCTCGCGGTCGGCCCGGGTCGCTCTCAGGGCCTGCAGCCTGCGATGTGCGAGCGCCAGGGACACGAGCGTGTCGTTGAAGCGGTCGCGCAGCTTGTTGGCGAAGCGATCGGAGCCATCTTCGGTCCAGGGGAGCCACACCTGTCCGACGCGGATGTCGTCGAACGCTCGCTTCTTGCTCCCCGTGCGCTTGCGGGCCAGGAACCCGTTGACGTGATCCTGATGCTCGTGCGTGACCACGACGACGTCGATGAAGCCGGCCGTCGCCTCGGCAATGTCGGCGATGATGGTGTCGATCTTCTGGTCCTCGATCTCCGACTTCGGCTTGTAGCCGCAATCGATCAGCACGTACACCGGACGTCTCTTCGACCCGGACTTGCCCGGAAACGCGAGCAGGAAGCAGTCGCCGTGCCCCTGGCGGTACATGCGCACCGTCACCCCCGAAGAAGGCGCCTTCATGATGGCCATCCGAAGCCTCCCTTCTCCACGTGACGGTGCAGGTTCGCGAAGGCGTTGGCCGGGGGCTCGTCGCCGGGACCGTCGAAGGCATTGAGTACCCGGCCCGCGCTACGCAGTCGGAAGTCGCGCTGTCGCGCGAGCCCGGTGTCCTCGTCCACCGCCCAGGGCGTGCGGATGACGCGCCGGATCTCGTAGGTGCCGGCGTCGATGAGCAGCGTCGAGCCGCACCGGTGGCGGAAGTCGCCTCGAGGATCGTCGACGGCCTCGCCCCGGTCCGCCCTGGCCTGGACCTCGCGGTCGAGGTAGCCGGCGCGGCTCTGCACGATCTCGACCACGTACTCCCGCTCCACCTGACCTCGGTTGCCCAGCCGGTTGGCCATGCGCACGGAGTGGACCTCGACACTCGGCAGGCCGTTGACGTTCGATCTTCGGATCGAGCGCGGTGCGCCCGGATCCATCGTCAGCCCGATGAGCTCGTGGAGAGCGGGCGACAGAGGGTTGGTGATCAGCCCCCAGAAGAGACGGGCGTAGAACTTCCGCGCCAGAAACTCGACCTCACGGTTCGCCGACAGCCCCATCTCCAGGAGGTTGCGTGACAGGACGTTCTCGCGGCTGAGCCGACCCGGCGTCTTCGTGTACGCGCGCTTGCGCAGCCGGGTGCCGACGTTGTGCGTCATCTTCTCGGCGATCCGCTCGGCGTCGGCATCGAGCTCGTTGATGATCCTGGTGCCTGCCGAATCGCTCATGTCGCCGCGCTGCCTCAGTTCCTCGAGCGCTTCGGAAGGCTGCGACAGGAGCCGGTCGAGGTCGCCCAGGAACTCCTCCACCGCGCCCGCGTCGAGGTCCGCGGCAACCTCTCGCAGCGTCGGCCACAGGAGGCTGTTCTCGGTGACGATCGGCAGGTTCTCGGGGAGGATGCCCCAGGAGGTGAACGCCTCGATGAAGGCCCGCCGGTAGCCGTTCTCGTCTTCGGGGTAGAGATCGTGGTCGGCGGTGATGATCGCTCGCAGATAGTCGCCGAAGGTGACGTTCACCGGGGGGCAGTAGTCGAGGGCACGGATGCACATCTTGAGCACGTGCTGGGCCGACTTCGAGGCCTCCTTGGCGAGACGCCGCACGAGGTCCGGGTTCAGCTCGCCCTCTGGCAGGATGCCGCTGCCGCTCGACGCGATGCGCAGCAGGTCGGCGATCCGATCCTTGTAGATGGTGAGGAAGGCGCGGAAGACCGCCGCCACCAGGATGGCTCCGCGATCGTGGACGGCGGTCGTTCCGGCCAGCACGCGATTGTCCGGCTCGCGCACTCGCCACTCTCCGTTCTCGGTCGTGCCGAGTGCATCGCGCAGAGCCCCGCCGCGCCCGAGAGCCTGGCCGAACTCCTGTGCCAGCTCACCGAGGAGACTCTGCTTCTCGAGATCGCCCCGGGTCCTGGCGATCTGGTCGCGCAGGACCTCCGGGAACGAGAAGTGCTGGAAGATCGCCACGATGTCGGCGAAGGCCTCGTGCAGGGCCAGAACGTCGGGATTGCTGGGCTCGATGTAGCGGGGATGCATGCCGTCGAGCAGCGCATGGCACGTCTCGTGGACGACGATGTCCTGTGAGAGGCAGGTGAAGACCGTCGAGCCCGGCGCCAGGCTCGAGGAGCCTGCACCGGCGCCGAAGTAGCCGAACAGGAGCGCCTTCTTGTCCGGGTCGTAGTAGGCGTTGGCCTCGCGCAGCGCATGGGGGTAGATGCGCAGCCGACGCACGAATCCGTCGTCGCGCGACGACCAGAGTGCGACGCGCCCGAGTGCCATCTCGAAGTTCGAGATGGTGTGCATGGCCACCGCGTACACCATCTGCTGGTGGAACCTGGGGTTCTCCTCCGAGGGCTCCAGACCGTCGGAGAGCAGGAGCGCCGGCTCGTTGAGGTCGATCGGCTCGTAGAAGGCGCCGCTGGCCGGGTCGAAATCGACGACTTCCAGATACTCGCCGCGTGGTCCCAGGAACTTGCGCGAGCGGTCGACGGGATCGAGCTCCCAGGGCAACGAGATCGTGAGCTCCCGGACCCGGCGGTTGACGTACTTGTTGCCGGTGGCCGGATCGAAGGCGAAGACACGGAGGCGGCGCGGGCTCTGGGCGAAGGCGGGATCCTGCATCTGTCTCCTCAGCGGGCTCGGGTGGGCGATCCGTGCCCGGCCGATGGGCCGAGACTGCTGGGGTCCAGGATACGGCATATGCAACCCGGCGTCCTGGTTTTTTGGCTGAAAAACTTCCTTTCCTGGGCATCGCCCGAGACCGCGACCGAACGCCTCGGGCAAGTACGGTTGGCAGGAGTCGCGGCGAAGGGCGACGCCCGAGCGTGCGTGACGCGGTGCGACCGGCGCGGCCACCCGACAACCTCACCCATGCGACAACGCCTGAACGAGATCTCGTTGCCATGGATGAGGTTGGAAGTTGGCGTCCCGGACGGGATTTGAACCCGTGTTGCCGGCGTGAAAGGCCGGTGTCCTGACCTGGCTAGACGACCGGGACGCGTGAAAGGCCGCTGGCGTGCGAGGCCGGAGGAGACTATCAGGGAGCCCAGAGACGGTCAACGCCGCCAGGGGCGCGGCTCCGGTGCCTCAGAGCCCCACCCTGACGAGGTACGTCGGCCTCAGATCCTCCATCGACGGCAAGCTCCCGTCCGCGAACACCAGCGGAATCTGACTGTCCGCGATCACGAGGATCTCCCGCCCCGCGATGGCCCCCGTCGTGGGATCCCCGAAGCGCGGATGGTGCCGGCACAGGACGTCCATCGACCGGATGGAACGGCCGTCGGCGTCGAGTCGGAACCGCGCGACCTGTGCAAGGCCCCGGCCGTTCTGGATCGCGACCAGCGACGATCCGTGCCGGTAGAGCCCATCGATGGCCACCGTGCACACGCCGTGCGGATGGCGCATCAGCGTGACCTCGCCCGTCTCCACGTCGATCAGCGTCAGGCCGACCGCGTACTGGCTCACGTAGAGAAGCGTGCCGTCGGGCGAGATCGCGATGCCGTTGGGCGCGAAGAGCGACCCGGGCGGCAGGAACGCGTGCAGCGTGGACTCGTCGGGCGCGAGCGTATAGATCGCGCCCCCCTCGGCCTCGGTCACGTACACGGTGCCGTCGGGGGCCACCACGAGATCGTTCAGGTTGATCGCGCCCTCCTCGCGGCTGAGGCCCGCCGCTCGCACGACCGCCGCGGTCTCGAGATCGAACGCGTGCACCGCGGCGCGGCCCGATCCGTCGCGCCGCGCCCCCTCCATCTCGGGCAGCTCGGCGCTGGCCACCCAGAGCCGGCGCCGCTCGACGTCGACGCGCAGCCCGAGCGCGCCGAGGAGACCGTCGCGGCCGGACGCGACGAACGGCGTCGCGTTGCCCTCGCGATCCAACCGGAGGACCTTCCGCTGGCGGATGCTGCCCACGTAGAACACGTCGGCGGTCGGATCGTATGCGATGCCCTCGGGAACCAGATCCCGCTCGGGGATCTCGTACACGACGTCGCAGCGACCGCCGGGCGTGCGGAGCTCGTGCTCGCGGTCCACCATGGCCGCGAACAGGCTGTCCGCCTTGAACGTGGTGTCGGCGCGGAGGGACTCGAAGGCCCGGTCGTGGGCGATGTCGAGGGTCACGCCGGTCTCGACGGCCATGTGGAGCCAGCTCAGGGCCTCCTGATGACGCTCCTCGAACGCCATCGCCCGCGCGACGTGTCGCAGGAGCGCGGGATGCCCCGGCGCCAGCGCGAGCGCGCGCTGGGCGTGCTCGGTGTAGGCCGCGAAGTCCTCGGCCTCGGCGGCGGCGACCGCCGACTGGTACTCGGAGAGAACCTCGTGCGCGTCGGCGTTGACGGCGTCACCGGTCTCCGCGTCGCCGGACTCACCACTCGCCGTGTCGCCGGTCTCGCGCGCTGCCGCGTCGCCGGTCTCGCCGTCGGCTGCGTCGGCGGTCCCGGCGGCGCTCTGGCGACCCTCACCGGCGGCGGGCGCGGGATCATCCTGGGCGGCGGTCGAGATCGGGGTCACCAGGAGCGCCGCGACGAGCGCCGAGGCGATGGCGCGCGCCGGGGTCGTTCCCGTTCCGGGTCGGGGTCGGGGTCGTCGAGATCCCACCTGCGCACTCCTTGCGACGCGGACTCGAGACGGTGCGGGTGCCGTCGGGTGCGAGCACGAGCGCCGGTCATCGCGTCGCGAACCGCCCCACGCGGCGAACCTCGAAGCGCCGAGAGTCTACCGATCCGATCGGTGTCGTCAACCGGCGGGCGGCTCGCCGTCTTCGTCGGAGGACTCGACCTCGTCCACCAGTCGCTCCCACTCCTCGTACCGGTCCGCCTTGTCGCGCTGGAGCGCCGCGTGCTCCTCGGTGACCACGCGTCGGGCGTCGGGATCCAGCTCCGGTGACGACATCCGCGCCACCGCGCTCTCCAGCCGCTCGTCGATCCCGGCGATCTCGGCCTCCAGGACACCGATGCGATCGAGCCGTCGCCGCCGCGCGCGCTGGCGCTTCTCGCGCTCGCGCTTCTCCTGCTTCCTCGCCTCGTAGCTGTCGCGGGTCTCGGCGTCCCCGGACTCCGTCGCACCCGCTCCGCCGATCGGCTCCAGCGCGAGGCCGCCGGACTCGAGCCGCCTTCCGTCGCGCGCGGCCTGGAAGCCGGCGAAGCCGCCGAGGTACGTCGTCAGCCCGCCGTCCTCGACGTTCATGATCGTGGTCGCGAAGTTCGACAGGAACGCCCGGTCGTGGCTGACCGCGACGACGGTGCCGGTGTAGTCCGCGAGCGCCGCCTCCAGCGCCTCGCGCCCGTCGATGTCCAGATGGTTCGTCGGCTCGTCGAGGAAGATCAGGTTCGGTCCGTCCAGGAACAGCTTGGCCAGGGCCACGCGACAGCGCTCGCCGCCGGACAGGAGGTGGATCGGGCGAAACACGTCGTCGCCCACGAACAGGAACCGGGCCAGGTAGCCCCGCATCTCGCCCTGATCGGCGAGGGGCCAGATCGCCTGGATCTCCTCGAGGATGCTGGCCTCGGACGAGAGCCCCCGGAGCTCCTGATCCAGGAATCCGATCATGACGCCGACGCCATGCGTGACCGAGCCGCCGTCGGGCGGGCGCTGCCCCGAGAGAATCCGGAGCAGCGTCGTCTTGCCGCACCCGTTGGGGCCCAGGATCCCCACGCGATCTCCGCGGCTCAGATGGAACGACACATCGCGAAGGAGCTCGCGGCCGCCGATGGCGGCCCGGACGCCGTCGACCATCAGCACGTCCCGGCCCCCGGGCACCCGGGGCTGGATGCGGATCCGCGTCTGTCGCTCGTCGGGCTCGGGCCGATCCAGACGCTCCATCTTCTCCAGCCGGCGACGCCGCGAGATCGCCTGCTTGTAGCTCTGGCCAGCGATGTTGCGCTGGACGAAGTCCTCCTGGCGCGCGATCTCCTTCCGCTGGAGCCGGTAGCGTTTCTCGTCCTCGGCCCGCCGCTGGTCGCGCATCTCCATCGCGCGCCGGTACGGCGCCGGGTACACGGTGATTCCCTCGTTCGCGACGTCGAACGTGATCTCGGTCACCGCCTCCAGGAGAAAACGGTCGTGTGAGATGAGCAGGAACCCCTCGCGCCAGCTCCGGAGGTACGACTCCAGCCACTCGATCGCGGCCAGATCCAGGTGGTTCGTGGGCTCGTCCAGGAGAAGGAGATCGGGCTGGACGAGGAGCGCCCGGGCCAGCGCCAGGCGGTTCTTCTCGCCACCGGACATCACCGACAGCTTCTTGTCGAACGACCCGGGCGAGAAGCCGAGCCCACAGAGGACCGATCGGATCCGGAAGTCGATCTCGAACCCGCCCCGGCGCTCGAAGGCGTCGTCGAGCACGTGAAGCCTGTCGAGCAGCGCGTGCTCCTCCTCGCTGCCGTGCCGAACGGCGCCGGACGCGAGCTGCTCGCGGATCTCGTGGGCGCGTGCGGACAGCTCGGTCAGCGAGTCAAACGCGCTGCGGGCCACCGACTCCACGGTCGCGTCGGTGTCGAAGGTGGGGATCTGCTCGAGCACCGACACGCGCGCGTCGCGTGAGACCCACACCTCGCCCTCGTCGGGCTCGATCTCCCCGGTGAGGAGCCGGAAGAGCGTCGTCTTGCCGGTGCCGTTGCGACCGGCCACGCCGATCCGCCGTCGAGGCGGGATCTCCAGCGATACGCCGCCCAGCACGGTGAGCGGACCGTAGAACTTCGAGGCGTTCGTCAGCCGCGCGATGCTCACCGGTGTCGGGCTCCGTGTCGTTGCGCGGATGCGTGCGCGGTCGTGTGATCGGGCGCAGGGGAGGTCGTGTGCCCCCACTCACGCGTGGTCGCTCCCGTGGTCACGCGCGCGGGGGTGCGCGCGCCGGCGCGCCGCACCTCGAGGTGTAAACGAGGATGACACCCCATCACGACCCCGCCGGATCGGACGCGACGTCGCCGTCGTCGTCGCGCCGTCGCTCGGACTTCAGTCGCGCCCAGTATGCAAGTCGCTTCTGAACCTCGCGCTCGAACCCACGTGATACCGGCGTGTAGTAGCGCCGGCCGACCAGCGCGTCGGGAAGAAACTCCTGCGCCGCGTACGCGTCGGGGTAGTCGTGATCGTAGCGATAGCCCTCGCCGTAGCCGAGGCTCGACATCAACCGCGTGGGCGCGTTGCGCACGTGCATGGGCACGGGCTCGGTGCGGTGCTCGGTGGCGTCGCGTCGTGCGGCCGCGTATGCGAGCGTGACCGCGTTCGACTTCGGCGCGGTGGCGAGATACGTCGCGGCCTGGGCGAGCGCCAGATCGCACTCGGGCATGCCGACCACACGCGTCGCGTCCATCGCGGCCACCGCGACCGAGAGCGCGTGGGGATCGGCGTTGCCCACGTCCTCGGACGCCATCCGGATCAGGCGCCGGGCCACGAAGGACGGATCTCCCCCGCCGGTGAGGATGCGCGCCAGCCAGTAGAGCGCGCCGTCGGGGTCGCTCCCGCGGACGGCCTTGTGCAGTGCCGAGATCAGGTTGTAGTGCTCCTCGCCGCCCTTGTCGAACACGGCGAGCTTGCCGCTCTGCGCGAGACGGAGGACGTCTTCGGTGGTCACGACGCGTGACGATCCGCGCGACGAGTCGGCCGCGCCCGCCCCGTCGGCCTCACCGGCGCTGCCAGTCTCACCGGCCCCATCGGCCTCACCGGCGCCGTCGGCGGTCCGCGCCGTGCTCGCGACGAGTTCGAGGAGGTTCAGCGCGGTGCGGGCGTCTCCGTCGGCGATGCGGGTGATCGCGACCCGCGCGTCGGCGTCGATCTCGAGGCCGGCGTCCCCGAGCCCCCGCTCGCCATCGGCCAGCGTGCGCTCGATGAGCCGCGCGATGTCGCTCTCGTCCAGCGGCGCGAACGTGAACACGCGGCAGCGCGACAGGAGCGCCCGGTTCACCTCGAACGACGGGTTCTCGGTCGTGGCGCCCACGAGCACGAGGAGGCCGCTCTCCACGTGAGGCAGGAACGCATCCTGCTGCGCCTTGTTGAACCGGTGAATCTCGTCCACGAACAGCACCGTGGACCGCCCCTCGGCCGCGTGCATGCGGGCCTCGGCGACCACGGTCCGGACCTCCTTGACCCCGGCCAGGACGGCGCTGAACGTCACGAAGCGCGCTCCGCTGGCGCCGGCGATCAGGGACGCGACCGTCGTCTTGCCCGAACCCGGCGGACCCCAGAAGATCATCGAGGGGAGCCGATCACGGGTCGAGGCCTCGACGATGCCGGACAGGGCGCCGCCCGGACCGAGTAGCGAGGCCTGCCCCACGACCTCGTCCAGCGTGCGCGGGCGCATGCGTTCGGCGAGCGGGGGGCGGATGTCGGCCGGCTCGTCCGGCTCGAAGAGTCTCACGCGAGAACCTCACGGGATCGGGGCTTCATGCGCGGCATTCTACTCGATCCCGGCGATCCGGACAGACGGCGGGCGCTCCGGCGCGGCTAGTCCGGATAGCCGTCCGGGTTGGCCTGGAACCAGTCCCATGCCGTCCGGATGATCTCGGTGAGATCGGTGTAGCGGGGCTGCCACCCCAGCACCTCGCGCGCCTTGGCCGCCGACGCGACCAGCGTGGCCGGATCGCCCGAGCGTCGTGGCGCGTCCTCGGCGGCCACGGGACGCCCCGTCACCTCGCGTACCGCCCGGACGACCTCCCGCACCGAGAAGCCGTTGCCATTGCCCAGGTTGAAGTAGTCAGTGCCGATCGCGTCGAGCCGGTCGAGCGCGCGGATGTGAGCGTCGGCGAGATCTCTCACGTGGATGTAGTCCCGGACGCAGGATCCGTCCGGTGTCGGGTAGTCGCCGCCGAAGACGAAGAGCCTCTCGCGCTTCCCGCGCGCGACGTCGAGGGCGATCGGTATGATGTGGGTCTCGGGCTCGTGGTCCTCGCCCGCCTCGGGGATCGCCCCCGCGGCGTTGAAGTAGCGCAGCCGGACCGAGCGCATGCCGTGAATCCGGTGATACCACTCGAGGATGCGCTCGAACATCAGCTTCGACTCGCCGTACGGGTTGGTCGGAAGCTGCGGCGCATCCTCGTCGATCGGGGAGCGCTCGGGCTCGCCGTAGGTCGCCGCGGTCGACGAGAACACGAAGCGCTCGACTCCGGCGGTGCGCATCGCCTCCAGGAGCGCCACCCCCTTCGCGACGTTGTTCTCGAAGTACTTCCCCGGCCGCTCCATGCTCTCCTCGACCCGGCTGTGCGCGGAAAAGTGCATCACACAATCGGTTCCGGGAAGCACCTCACCGAGGAGGCGAGAATCGCCGTGATCGCCGAGGACGAATCGGGCGGCGGTCGGAACCGCGGACCGGTGCCCGCGGCTGAGATCATCCAGCACGATCACGTCGTGGCCCAGACGAACCAGCTCGTGCGCCGTGACACTCCCGATGTAGCCGGCTCCGCCGGTGACCACGACCCGCATCGACTCCGCTCCTCGGTGATTGGCCGCTCGCTCCGGCGCGCTGCCACGGCGCCGGCCGTCGGTCGGAAGACTACTCCTCCCTCCACGATCGACAAAATCGACCGGCACGAAAAGGCCCCGTCCGGATGGACGGGGCCCGTGCCTGGAAGCGACCAGTCCTAGCGAGTAGGCCGGCGTTTCCAATCATGCGCCTGGTCTCGGGGAGACCGCGTCTCCCGCGAAGCCGACCCGCCCGCAGGCGGGGTCACGATCGGGGTGACCTACCCCTTCTTCGTGGTCTTGCGCTTGGCGGTCTTGCGCTTGGCCGTCTTGCGCTTGGCCGTCTTGCGCTTGGCGGTCTTGCGCTTCGCCGTCTTGCGCTTGGCCTTCTTCTTCGCGGTCTTCTTCTTGGCCTTCTTCTTGGCGGTCTTGCGCTTGGCCTTCTTCTTCGCGGTCTTCTTCTTGGCCTTCCTCTTGGCGGTCTTGCGCTTGGCGGTCTTGCGCTTGGCCTTCTTCTTCGCGGTCTTCTTCTTGGCCTTTCTCTTGGCGGTCTTGCGCTTCGCCGTCTTGCGCTTGGCCTTCTTCCGGGTGGCTTTCTTCTTGGTCGCTTTCTTCTTGGTGGCCTTCTTCCGGGTGGCTTTCTTGCGCTTGGCCTTCTTCTTCGTGGCCTTCTTCCGAGTCACTCGCTTCTTGGCTGTGGCCATTACCGCCGTCCCTCCGCGTTTGGGCCTCTTCCCGACGTCATGTCAGGATTTCACTTGCCGACGATGTCGGCGACTTCACTCAAGAATCCATCGAGGTCGAACGGCTTCTTCACGTAGCCATCCACCCCGAGCTCCTGCAGCTCGGCCTCGAGACCGTTCCGTCCGTAGGCCGTCATCATCATCACGCGCAACGGCAGCGCCTCACGCCGGATCCGGCGCAGCACGTCCACGCCCGATCGCCCCGGAAGGCGATTGTCGAGTACGACGAGATCGAAGTCGTTTCGTGGAAACAGCAACGTCTCGGCAGTCTCCGCGTCCGATGCGGCCTCCGCGTCGTACCCCTGATCGCGCAGGACATCGGTCAGCGTCTTCAGGAGGAGTCGCTCGTCTTCGACGATGAGCACTTTCTTGGGCACGCGCGACCACCTCCGCTGCAGTTGATGTAGCCCGATTCATTATCAAGAAGCGTTCCACTCACCGCGAAGACGCCGGCCACATCACTATTCTTCGTCAAATCAAGGAGTTACATTGAGGACCGCGCGTGTTTGTGGAGCAGATGTGCTCGTGCGACGTGTCAACGTGAGTGACACCCTGGCGCGATGGCTCGCGATCACCTGTCAATCAATGTGACAGTTCGGACGGCGGGGATCGGAACGGACCGATCAGCGCGTGGCGGGCTCGGTCGCCACGTCGGCGTCGATCGTCTTGAGGCGCGTGATCAGATGCTGGCGCGACACGTCGAGCACGCGAGCGGCCTGGCTGCGATTCCCGTCGCACGCGTGGAGCACGCGAAGGATGTGCTGGTCGGCGGCCTCGCGCAGCGACATCTCCGGCGTGACCGAGCGCGGCGAGGGCAGCCCGCCGGCGCGCCGGAGAAGCTCGGGGAACTCGGACTGAAGCTCGTCGGGCAGATGGCGGATCTCCAGCCGATCGCCGTCCTCGAGCAGGACCACGCGCTCGAGGAGGTTCTTCAGCTCACGGACGTTGCCCGACCAGCGATGGCGCCGGAAGAGCTCGTCCACCTCGGAAGAGATGTCGGTGAACCGCTTCTTGAAGCGGGCCGAGAACGTGGCCAGGTAGTGCCGCGCCAGCTCTCCGATGTCGTTGCCCCGCTCCCGGAGCGGCGGCAGCGTCAGCGCGACCACCTTCAGGCGGTAGTAGAGGTCCTTCCGGAAGCGCCCGTCAGCCACGAGCTCCTCCAGTCGCGCGTTGGTCGCGGTGACGATCCGGAGGTCCACCTCGATGTCGGAGCTCCCCCCGACCCGGCGATAGGCCCGATCGTCGATGAACCGGAGCAGCTTGGCCTGCGTGACCAGCGGCATCTCGCCCACCTCGTCGAGGAACAGCGTCCCGCCGTTGCAGAGCTCCACGAGCCCGCGCTTGAGGCGCGTGGCCCCGGTGAAGGCCCCTTTCTCGTGCCCGAAGAGCTCGTTCTCGAGCAGCGCCTCCTGAAACGACGAGCAGTTGATCTCGACGATGGGACCGTCGCGGCGCGAGGAGAGATGGTGAACGGCACGCGCGAAGAGCTCCTTCCCGGTGCCGCTCTCGCCCTGGATCAGCACCGTCGTCGAGTCGCTCTCGGCCACCTTGGTCACGGTGTCCCAGAGGCGCCGCATGGTCTCGGAGCTGCCCACGATGTCGTCGGGCCGGAACGTCTTGCGACTGGCCGACTCGTAGAGGTCGAGCTTCCGGTCGCGCTCGAGGTTCTGCGCCGCGTTCCGCACGACGTGGAGAATCTCCTCCAGCTCGTAGGGCTTCCGCAGGAAGTCGGCCGCGCCGAGCTTCATGGCCTGGACCGCCTTCCCCACGTCCCCGTGGGCGGTGATCATGATCACGCGCAGGAAGGGGTCCTCCGCGCGGAGCTCCTGGAGGAGATCGAGCCCGTCCGCGTCGGGCAGACGCAGATCCAGCACCACGAGGTCCGGCGCGCGCCGCGCGACGATCTCCAGCGCCTCGGCCCGCGACCCGGCCAGGTCCACCTCGAAGCCGTGGTCCACCAGAACCGACTGCAGGGACTTCCGGATCAGGGCCTCGTCGTCGATCACGAGGATTCGCGCTCTCACTGGCCGCCCTCCGTCACGCCTCGAACCCCTCGGGGACCGGGAACTGAAGCTTGAAGATGGTGCCGCCCTGCGGGCGATTGCGCACGTGGATCGTGCCGCCGTGGTCCTTCATGATCTGCAGCGACAGCGGCAGCCCCAGCCCCGTGCCCATGCTCTTCATGGTGAAGAACGGGTCGAAGATGCGGTCCTTGGCCTCGGGCGGGATCCCGCATCCGGTGTCGCTGAAGGACACCTCGACCGTCGGACGCTTCACGCGGTATCGCCGGAGCGCGCTGGACACGCGCAGGATGGTCTCGCTGTCACCGTCAACGTCGGCCAGCGCGTCGATGGCGTTGATCAGCATGTTCGAGAACACCTGGAGCGTCGTGGCCTCGTCCACCTCGACCCGGGGCAGGTCCCCCGCGAGCTCCTTGCGCAGCGTCACGCGGGTGTCCGCGAGGCGGCGCGAGACGCGGTCCAGGCTCGTCTCCAGGAGCGAGTTGATGTCGATCAGGTTGCGCGTCCCGCCGGGAGGCCGCGCCAGCACCAGCAGGTCGGTGATGATCTTCTCGATGCGGTCGAGCTCGGAGATGACGTCTCCCACGCTCCCCCGGAGGGGATGATCGGGGTCGAGCTTGGTCTCCAGGAACTGGATCGTGGTGCGGATGCCCGTGAGCGGGTTCCGGATCTCGTGGGCCACGACGGCGGAGAGCTCACCCAGGTGGGCGAGCCGCTCGGCGGTGCGGCGGAACTCCTCTTCCTCGGCGGTATCGGAGATGTCGCGGAACGTCACCACCGCCCCGATCGAACGTCCCCGTCGATCCTCGAGGACCCGGGCGCTCGACTCCACGACGACCTCCTTGTCGCCGATCCTCAGCGCGACCTCGCGCATGCGGCTCGGATCTCCGACCCGATCCTCGCCGCTGGGAGAGAGCCAGTCGGCGTCGTCGGTCTCGACCACGTCGGACAGACGCCGGCCCCGCACGTCCTCCAGCGTGACGTCGAGGACGTCGGCCGCGACCTGGTTCAGGAACAGGACGGTGCCGCCGGGGTCCAGGGCCAGAAGGCCGGTGTCGAGGTTGTCGAGAACGAGGTGACCGAGGTCCTCCGCGGCCGGCTTCTTCGGGGCGGGCTCGGCCGCGGCGGGGGTCGTCATCGTGGCCGGAACGTCTCCCTGTTCCATGCCGTCGGGCTCTCCTCCGGTGGCGGCAGCCGGACACCCCATCGCGGGGCGCGGGTCAGGAGGCGGTCACCGGGCGCGTCGCGATCGCGAGCCTGGCCGCCCCCAGACGCTTGGCGATGTCCATGACCTCGATCGTGCGTCCGAGTGAGACGCTCTCGTCTCCGCGCACGACGACGGCACGGTCGGGGTCGGACTCGAGCGCCTCGGCCAGCTTTCCCTGCAGCTCCGCCATCGTGACGCGGTCCTCGTTCACGAGGACCCGTCCATCCTTCTCCAGCGTGATCACGATCGGATGCTGGTCGAGCGTCTCGGGATTCGACTCCTTGGGCAAGCTGACCTTCGTACCAACTTGCATGATGAACGACGAGGAGAGCAAGAAGAAGATCAAAAGCAGGAAGATGATGTCGGCCATCGCCGTCGACTCGAAGCTCATCAGCAGCTTTCGCTGCTTCTTGAACTTCATCGAACGGTACCGTGCGCGCGCCGGCGAGTCGCCTCGGGATCGTGCGCGCCGGTGCCGTGTGCCGCGTCGCGCGTGAAGAGGGACTCGATCACGCGCTCGGACGCCATCTCCATCTGGTGCGTGATGGCCTGGATGCGCCCGACGATGATGTTGTGCGCGAAGTACGTGAACACGCCGACCGACAGCCCGGCGGCCGTGGTCAAGAGCGCCTCCCAGATGCCGCCGGCCAGCACGCTGGCGTCGACGTTGCCCCCGAGCTTCTCGATGGACTGGAACGCCTGGATCATCCCGAGCACCGTCCCCAGGAAGCCGAGCAGCGGCGCCCCTCCCACGATCGTGGCCAGGACGGCCACGTTGCGCTCGAGCCGGTTGGTCTCGGTCTCGCCCGCGCCCTCGATCGCGCGCCGGACCTCGGCCTCGCCGCCGGACACGTGCGAGAGCCCCGCCAGGACGACGCCCGAGAGCGGATGACCGCTGCGCTCGCAGACGTGGATGGCCTCGGTCAGATCACCCGAGGCGACCGCGTCGCGCACCTCCCGCTCGAGGCGATCGGCGCCCCGAGACGCCTTCCGGAGCTGCGTCACGCGCTCGAGGATGATCGCGACCGACACGACGGAGCACAGAAAGATGGGGTACATCAGGAACCCACCCTTCGACAGCAGCTCGAGCAAGATGCCTCCCTGTTTCGCGACGGCCCGCTCTGCGTGGCCGGCGCGCGAAGCGGCCGGACGCGGGAGCGCAGCCCGATTCGATCACGACGTCGATCTAGAACGCGTAGCGGAACCCGGCATGCACCGATCGCCCCTCCGCGAGGTACTCCCCGTACTCCCGATACGACCGGTCGGCGAGGTTGCGGCCCTCGATGGTGACCTCCCAGGGCGCGCCCACCCGGAACTCGGCGATCGCTCCCAGGGTCCAGCCTCCCGCCAGGCGTCCCTCGTCGGTGCTCCCCCAGCGGTCGCCGAGGAACGTGGCGGTCACTCCGGCCGTGCCGCGGCCTCTCCGGTACTGGAGCCCCACGTCGGCTGCGTGCGTGGCAACGTACGCGATCCGGGCGCCCTCGATCCACGTCAACGTGTAGTGGGATTCGACGGCGAACCCCCGCGGGAGCTGCCAGGTGGCGTGGCCGGATGCCTCGAGCACGTACCGGAGCCCCAGGTTCGTCAGCGCGTAGCGTCCCGGCTCGCTCGCCTCGAGGTGCAGGTAGCCGCGCGATCGCCGGAGCGAGGCGCTTCCGTCCAGCGAGAGCTCGCCGTTCGGCCAGAGCTCGCCACCGGCCTCGAGACCGATGATCGAGCGCTCCGGCGCCTGCCCCACGACCCCGGCCGCGAACGGCGTGTCCTCGAAGTGGCCCAGGAGATCGGGTGCCACGAACACCGGGGCGATCCCGAACCAGACGCGACCGGCGGGGTAGACCTCGCGCGCCAGGCGCAGCCTCGGACCGATGACGTCGTGCGTCCCCAGCCGGTGCAAGGCCACTCCCCCGATCACGCTCCAGCCGGAGTCGTGCCGCATGCGGATGGTGGCTTCGGCGTCGACACGCCCCCGCGTGTCGCCGTCGCCCGCGGGATCCTCCTCGTCGAGTACGCCGGTGTTCACGTCGACGCTGGCGTTCCACATCCGGACCCCGAGCGGAACGTCCAGGTGCACGCCCGCCCTCGCGTCGAACACGGTCTGCTCGCGCGCGCCGTCGACCTCTCGAAACGAGCCCCGGTCGGCCTGGCCGGTGAGCCCCAGGACGAACCCGCCGCCTTCGATGCGGTACGCGAGCTCGCTGCTCCAGCGACCGAACGTCTGCTGTCGATGGGCCTCCACCAGATCCGCCGTGCGCTCGCCTCCCACCGGGAGATCGGTCTCACGCGAGCGCCGTCCGACCTCGACCCGGAAGGCCGATCCCCCGGTGGGCGCCATGGCCGCGCCGACCGCCAGGTCGAGGCGGCTCCATCCCGAGTCGGAGAGGTGACCGTCCGAGGCCTCGCCGCCCAGCCGCCCGAACAGCCCTCCGGTCTCCAGCTGCTGCGTGACGTCGAAGCCCGCGGCGAACGTGCCGTATCCACCGCCGCGCAGGCTCCCGCGCACCGCCAGCTCGTCGGGAATCGCCGGTGCGTAGACCTCGTCGTAGCGCATGCGCGTGGCCTCGTCGCCGACGCGCACGTCGACCGGGGAGCCGATCTCGGGCACGGCGAGCGGGATCGGATCGCTGGCCACCGCACGCGCGTCCTCGGGATCTCCCACGCCGAGGAGCGCCTCGTCGATGTCCTCGATGCCGACCTCCGGCAGCGCCAGGTCCGGCTTCGCGTCCTCGAGATCCTGACCCGGGGCGGCGTCCGGCCGGATGAGCGCGGTCGCCGCGAAGACGATCAGCGCGACGGGTCGCCGGTGGGCTGTTCCTCGAAAATCCACGGGTTCTCCTTGATCCAGTCGAGGCGGCGCTGCGCGTCCTCGGTCCACGACGCGTCTCCGCTCGCCTCGACGATGTGCTGATACTGATCCTCGGCGTCGCGCCAGCGGCTGAGACGCTCGAAGGCCTCCGCCATCCGGTAGCGCGCGGAGATTCGCCACTCCTGCTGGTCGGCGAACTGCTCCACGACGCGTCGATACCCGCCGATGGCATCTTCGTACCGCTCGGAGTCGAAGTCGAGATCGGCGACCCAGTACTGCGCCTCCGCACCGACGGCGCCCGTTCCCAGCTCGGCGGCGCGACTCAGGTGGCGCTTCGCGCGCTGGAGATCGCCCCGGTCACGGGCGATGAGACCGGCCTCCAAGAGCGCGTCGGCCCGCACGGCCGCCTCGGCCGACGTGGCCTTGCCCACCGACTCGAACGCGTCGAGCGCCTTGTCGGTCTGGCCGGTCTCCTTGAACGCCAGCCCCAGGTTGAACAGGGCGGTGACGCGCGTCTTCTCGTCGGGCTTCAGCCGCACGACGCGTTCGAACTCGTCGCGAGCCAGATCGTATTTGCCCAGCTCGTAGAAGAGACGTCCGGCCTCGAAGCGGAAGTCGATGCCGTCCTGCACGTCGCCGTGATGGGCCGCATTGCGATAGAACTCGGCCGCGCGCAGCTGGTCGCCCAGCTCCAGCGACGCCAGCGCGCACCGGTGGTTGGCGTCGACGACGTAGGTGTCGGGCGTGCCGGCCTTCAGGTACCGGCGCAGGGCCTCGATGCCTTCGCGCCAGCGACCGGCCTCCAGATGCTCCACCCCGATCCGATACATCGTCTCGCCGCTGGCCGCGGCCTCGGGTACCACCTCGGCGTGCTCGCTCGCGGCGGTCACCGCGGCGTCGGTCTTCCCCGCGGCCTCGAGGCTTCTGACGCGCCCCGCGTAGGCGGCGTCCCGAACGTCCTTCGGGTAGATGCTGGCGGTCAGCGGCTCGTACGTGGCGGCGGCGTCCTGGAACTGACCGAGCGCGTACTGACACTGCCCCAGCTGGAGCCGCGCCCGCGTGCGCACCGAGTCGGGGGTGTCGGTGCGGGCCAGCACCCGCTCGACGCGCAGGCTCGCGTCGGCGTAGCGCCCCTCGTCGTGGAGCAACGCCGCCGCTCGCGTCAGCGCGTACGGCACCTCCGGGCTCTCGGGGTAGCGCCGGGTGATCTCGTCGTAGCGCGCGCGCGCGTCGGCGACGTTGCCCGTGCGCTCGAGCGCCGACGCGAGCTGGACCAGCGCTCGCTCGGCCAGACGGCTCTGCGGGTAGCGAGCGAGGAGGGCGCCGAGATCGCGAGCGGCCAGATCGACCCGGTCGAGGCGCAGCTGGCACATCGCCCGGCGAAACAGGAGGTCATCCTCGCGCCCGGTGTCTCGGAAGCGATCGAGCAGGTCGGTGAAGCGCTCGGACGCGTCCTCGAAGCGACCCTGGCGGTAGTCGCACCACCCCTCGCCGTACAGCGCGTCGGCGGCGCGTGGGCCGTCGGGATCGGCGATGCGGATCGCGCGATAGCTCTCGCGGGCCTCGTCGAAGCGCTCCTGCCGGTAGAGCGACTCGGCCAGCCAGAACCGCGCGTCGGCCCGGTGCGGACTGTCGGGATACCGGAGGATCAGCTCGCGAAAGGACTCCTCGGCCTCGGCGAACTGGCCGAGCTTGTACGCGCTGACCGCGAGCCGGAAGAGAACGTCGGCCCGGTCGCCGTCGCCGCTGGAGCGGGTCAATCGCGCGCGGTACGCGGCCGCGGCGTCGTCGAAGCGCTCGGACAGGAACAGGTTCTCGCCCCCCACGAGGCTCGCCTCTGCCACGAGCGGCGACTCGGGATACAGCCGCGTCAGCTCGTCGATCAGCGTCTGTGACCGCTCGTAGTCCCCCAGCCGGTGATACGTGTACGCCAGCGCGTATCGGGCCTCGTCACCGAACGGCGTGTCGCGGCGACCGCGCACGCGCTCGAGGGGACCGACCGCGTCCTGGAGGCGATCCAGGCGCAACATCGCCACGCCGGTCGCGTACGCGGTGGCCGTGCGCAGCGAGTCGGACACGCCGGTCATCGACGAGAGCTCGGTGAACCGGCCGAGCGCCTTCTCGTAGTCGCCCGCGGCCATCTCGGCCCAGCCGATCTGATACGTGAGCGTGGCCCGCTCGCTCCCCTCGGCGGACGCGAGCACGCGCTCCAGGCGCGGGAGCGCATCGACCTCGTGGCCGAGCGCGAACAGGCTCTGCGCGACCATCAGCTCGCCCCGGGGGTCCAGCGCCGCGATGTCGTCCTGGAGCCACTCCAGCGCCTCGGCGTGCCGTCCCAGCCGATAGCACGAGGCCCCGGCCTCGAATCGTGCACGTCCGGCGACGTCGGGGTCGGTGCCGGCGGCGGCGATGCGGAAGTCTTCCAGCGCCTGCTCCTCGCGGCCGAGCGCACGCGCGCACCACCCGTGTCCGAAGTGCGCGCGCTGGCGCACGTCGGCCGAGCCCACCCGGAGGAGCGACTCGTACAGCCCCAGCGCCCGGGTGCAATCACCCTGACGGGCCAGCGCCTCGGCGCGGAGCCACCGGGCCCGCGCGACGCGGGGGTCCAGAGGGGCCTGCGTGTAGAAGCGGCCGAACGCGAGCTGCGCGCCGGCGTAGTCACCCGACTCGTAGAGAACCTCGCCACGCAGGAAGAGCGCGTCCAGCGTGACCGCGAGCGGACCGTCCAGGCGCTCGATGACGTCGAGATCCGCGAGGACGCGCGCATCGTCGCCCCGGGAGCGCCAGATGCGCGCGCGCATGAGCCGCGCGGTGGCTTCGTCGTCGGCGCTCTGCGTCTCGCTGATGAAGAGATCCAGCTCGGCCGCCGCCATCCGCCAGCTGCCGCGGTCCATCGACTCGCGGATGCGCTCGAGGGGCGCGCTGGACGCGTGCGCCGTGGCGGCCAGGCACACGGCGACGCACACGCCGAGGACGGCGACGAGGACGGCGGCGGTCGCCGGGCCGGCGTGCGCGCGACCGGGCGCGACGCGCGTCGGGGTGCGCGTCATCAAAGAGACGAACACGGTTGTCTTCCTCTGCTACACGGCCGCGCGATCGGGCCGAGATCACGCGCTACGCTCACGCGGAGGTCTCGTGCAGGGCTGGCTGCCGCGCAATCTATCACAGCGTTTCCGGCATTTCTACGCTCGTTGACCGACGCATGTTCCGTTGCTAGGGTGCGTTGCGCCGCTTCTCGCAGGATCGTCGCTCACCGCGACGCGTGCGTCGCGCGCGGCGCTCACGACACGTGCACCGTTCGCCTGGGACATACGCGGTCGTGCAAACGTCACCTCGGATCGGTCGGAGGTCAACGAACGGCATGTCATCGCAACGTGATACGCCTGTGGGCCCACCGCCTGCAGGGCTCGACGCCGGCGCCGCCACGCTCGACGACTCCGTCGAGACGCGCGCGGCGAAGCTGTGCCTGACGCGCGCAACCAGCCCGCGCTGGGCGCCGATCGCGGTGGCGTCGCTGTCGGACACCATGCTCGACCACGCATGGTGCGAGAAGAAGGCCGCGGCCACGGCGATGTCTCTCGTGAGTCGATACCCCGAGGACCCGGATCTGGTTCGGGCCATGATCGCGCTGGCCCACGAGGAGTGGCAGCACTTCGAACGCGTGTTCTCGGTGCTGGACGCACGGGGCATCAGGTTCACGCGCGAGGAGCGCGATCCCTACGTGAACGAGCTGGTCTCGCTCTCTCGCGCCACCGAGCCCCACCGGTACCTGGATCGGATGCTCATCGCGGCGTTCATCGAGGCCCGGTCCTGCGAGCGATTCGGGCTCCTGGCCGAGGCGCTTCCACCGGAGGAGGCCGAGCTGGCCGAGTTCTATCGCGAGCTCTTCGTTTCCGAGGCGCGCCACTACACGCTGTTCGTCGAGCTCGCGGCCCGCCGCGCCGACCGCGAGACGGTGCGCGCGCGCGTGGCCGAGCTGTCGGCACACGAGTCCGACATCATCGCGCGGCTGCCCCTGGCACCCAGGATGCACTGACCGATGCGGTCCCGGACGACCGGCGCGTGAACGTCGGCGCCCACATGTCGATCGCGGGTGGCCTCCACCGCGCGATCGAGCGCGCCGAGTCCGAGGGCGCGACCGCGCTCCAGATCTTCGTCCGCAATCAGCGCCAGTGGGACGCCAAGCCCATGGCGGACGACGACCGGGACCGGTTCCGCGAGGCGCGCCTGGCGAGCGGCCTCTCGGGCGTGATCGCACACGCGAGCTACCTCCCCAATCTGGCCTCGCCGGACGACGCGCTGTGGGAACGATCCATCTCGGCGATCACCGACGAGCTGGGACGAGCGGACGCGCTCGGGCTGGACGCGCTGGTGCTCCATCCCGGCGCCCACATGGGGTCGGGCGTCGACGCCGGGCTGACGCGGATCAGCCGCGCGGTACGGCGGATCCTGGATGCGCATCCGCGAGCCCGATGTCGCCTCCTGTTCGAGACGACCGCCGGCGCCGGCACGCAGATCGGCTCACGGTTCGACGAGCTCGCGCGCCTGATGGCGACGTCGGGGCCGCTCGATCGGCTGGGCGTGTGTCTGGACACCTGTCACGTCTACGCCGCGGGTCACGACATCGGGAGCGCCGCGGGCTACCGGCGCGTGCGCCGCGAGCTCGACGCGATCGTGGGGCTCGTGCACCTCCACGCCGTCCACGTGAACGACTCCGAGGGCGCCCTGGGGTCGCACCTGGATCGTCATGCCCACATCGGGCGCGGAGAGATCGGGGACGCGGGGTTCGGAGCCCTGATGCGAGACCCCCGCCTGGCAGCGGTGCCGAAGATCCTGGAGACGCCCAAGGGCAGGACCCGCGGGCGGACCTGGGATGCGGTGAACCTGGCGCGCCTGCGGCGGCTCGCGCGCCCGAAGGGCCACCGTCGGTGAGGGGGCGACGCGGTCGGGCGGGGTCCGACGGTCAGGCGCGCGTGACGTACTTTCCGGTGCGGGTATCGACGCGGATGACGTCGCCCGGGTCGATGAAGTACGGGACGAGCACGGTCGCCCCGGTCTCGACGGTGGCGGGCTTGCCGCTGCCCTGGGCGGTGTCGCCCTTGAACGCCGGCGGGCAGTCCTCCACGCGCAGATCCACCGTGGTCGGCAGCTCGACGGCGATCGGACGCCCCTCGTAGACCAGCACCATGGTCTCGATGTTCTCCTGGAGCCACTTCGACTGGTCGCCGAGCACCTCTTCGGTGATGGGGAGCTGATCGAACGTCTCGGTGTCCATGAAGTGGTACTCGCCGTCGGCGCTGTACAGGTACTGCATCTTCCGGTTCTGGCAGTCGGGCTTCTCGAACTTCTCGCCGGCACGGAACGTGCGGTCGATGACCGAGCCGGTCAGGAGGTGACGGAGCTTGGTCTTGACGAACGCGCCGCCCTTGCCGGGCTTGACGTGCTGGAAGTCGATGATCTGATGCGGCGCGCCCTCGACCTGAATGCGCAAGCCGTTCCGAAAGTCCGCAGTGTCGATCATGGCCTATTTGAGCCTCTTGAGAATGTTGTAGCCGACGTTGCTCTCGAAGATCTGGGAGACCTGACCGATCTCCAGCGATCGGGCGATGTCGCCGACCTCCTGGCCGTACGTGTACCGGTTGAACGTGCCGAGGTTGCCGCCCATGCCCTTGCGGGGGCCGTCGGTGTGCTTCCGCGCCAGGTGCTGGAACGAATCGGGGTGGGCCAGCGCCCGCCGATGCAGGTCGCCGATGAGCTGGATCGCCTCGAAGCGCGTGCGGTCGTTCTTGCCCGCCTCGCGGTGCGAGATCAGGATCAGCGCACAGATGTAGTTGTCGGCAACGTCACGCTTCAGGATGTGGAAGCCCGCGGGCGTCTCGACCACGCCGGTGACCTCGCCGATGTCGATCGAGAACACCGCGTTCTCGAACTCCTCGTTTCGCGTGCCCCGCGGGAACGGCGGCACGAAGCAGCTTCGATCCCGGTAGAGGCTCTCGGAGTGCTCGTCCAGGAGCGCCTCGAACGTGGCCTCGCCCGACTCGATCTTCCCATGGATCTCGTCGGCGAGAGCCCGGGCCTCGTCCCGGCTGCGCGTGATCGTGTCCCCGGCTCCGATCGCGCCGGCATACCGGATCAGGATCTCGCGGCAGGCCGCCTTGTCGGTGCTCTCCTCGCCGACGTCGTCCATCCCGCGCGTCGAGATCTCGCCCGGCGGCAGGAAGTCGACGCCGGGAGCGTCGGTTCCCGAATCCGCCGCATCACCCGTGGAATCACCACTTCCGCATCCCGGGCCCAGACCCGCGACCCCGATCACCACCGAAAGCACCGCGACGCGCAGCCCGCGACGCGACGATCCTCTCCGTCCAACGCTCGTCGACATTCTCACTCCGAACGGACTCAAGTCCATGGCGAACTTCGTGTTGCCGCTCTCATCAGGACGCGGCATTATGCCAAAGTCGACCCGACGCAATCAACGACTCCGCGAGGTTCCGATGCGCGTGGCCTGCCTCCAGACTCTCCCGATCTTCGGCGACGCAGAGGCGAACCTGAACGCGATCGAATCCGCGCTGGCAACGCACCGGCCGGCCGGGAACGCGGATGCGCCATCCGAACCGGATCTCGTTGTCTTACCGGAACTTGCAACGACAGGCTATCTGTTCGGCGGCCGTGACGAGGTGCGGACGCTGGCGGAGCCGGTCCCCGAGGGACCGTCCACGGCACGCCTGGCCGGCCTTGCCGCCCGGTACGGTGTCGCACTGGCCGCCGGGATCGCCGAGCGGGAGGGCGATCGGCTGTACAACAGCGCCATCCTGGTCACCCGCGACGGACTGGCCGGACACTACCGCAAGGTTCACCTCTTCGATCGCGAGTTCGAGTGGTTCGATCCGGGCGACCTGGGCTTCGGCGTGTTCGACCTCGGCGACGTGCGCGTGGGGCTGATGGTGTGCTTCGACTGGTTCTACCCCGAGTCGATGCGATCGCTGGCGCTCGGGGGCGCGGACGTGGTCGCCCATCCCGCCAATCTGGTGCTTCCATGGTGTCAGGAGTCGATGCCGGTTCGTTGCCTCGAGAACCACGTGTTCGCGGTCACGGCCAATCGCGTCGGGACCGAGACGCGCGCCGGCGGCTCGCTCACGTTCACCGGCGGCAGCCAGATCACGGGGCTCCGGGGCGAGGTGCTGGGGCGCGCCTCGACCACCTCGGCGGACTGGATCGAGGCCGACATCGTCCCCCAGCGAGCACGTGACCGGCGCATGCGGACGATGACCGACGTGCTGTCGCTCCGGCGCCCCGACCAGTACGTGAGCGAGCGCGCGTGAGGTCGGGGTCGCACGCGGCCGCGAGAACGCGCCTCCGATGCTCCCCGGCCGTCGGGATCGGGCTGGGCGCGCTCGCGCTGTGCCTGACCGGGTGTACGGTCTCCCCACCGCCGGCCGACGACGCGCTGTCCCCGTATCCCGGCGGGATGAGCCGGCGCCAGTTCGGTGCGTACGCGCAGCTCGACCGTGTCATCCTGGACGACGGCGACTCGCGCTGGATCGTGACGCCGCGATCGGTCCTGGAGCTGAGCGCCGGACATCTGCGCTACGAGTTCGGCCCCGACGAGGGCATTCTCGGCTCGATTCAATCCGCGGCCCAGGACGGCGCCCGGATCTGGGTCGGCACCGAGCGCGCCATCCAGGTAATCGACAAGGATCTGCACTTCGTGCGCACCGTCGTGGACGAGGCCGGCCTCGAGTGCCGCTTCCTGGCCTCGCTGGACCGGGTGCCGCGCTTCGACGACGACGTTCGCATCACCCCCGGTCGCGCGGTCGCGCTGACGGCCTACGGCGCGGGCGTCCTGGACGGCGCCACGCTGGCCTACGCGAACTACCCCTTCGACGGGCTGGACCTGCGGCGCGTCACCGACGTGGTTCTCTTCGAGGACGCGATGTGGGTGGCCACGCGACAGGGCCTTCTCCGCTTCTCGCTGTCGTTCAACTCCTGGGACGACAGCTTCGCGAACAAGGCGCTGCACCGCGCCGCGGTCGTGCGGCTGGAGATCGTGCCCGAGGTCCAGGGGAACACCGTCGTCGGGTACTCGCTGTACGCACTGACGCCGAGGGGCGCGTTCGTGTACGAGTCCGCGTTCGATCGGTGGAACCGCGTCGGGCTCTAGCCCGGTGGGTCACCGACGGTCGCGGCGGCGGCGACGGCGCGGCCGGAGATGCACCGTGTGGGCAAGGACACCCACGTTGGTGGGCGATCGCGTGCGGGGGGCACGAGAAACGCCCCGGGGCGCGGGCCCCGGGGCGTCGAGATCTCGTGACCGGCGTGCGCGTCTACTCGACGATGCGCGGCGTCACGAAGATGATCAGCTCCCGCTTCGACTCCGTCGTCGAGGTCGACCGGAAGACGCCACCCACGATGGGCAGGCTGCCCAGCACGGGCACGCGGCGCTCGGTCTCGGTCTCGTTCTGGCGGATCATGCCACCGATCGCGACCGTCTCGCCGTCGCGCACCATCACCCGCGTGTCCGCCTCGGACGTGTTGATGATGATCCCCGACGCATCGGAGGCCTGGCTCGCCAGGTCGGACACCTGCGGATGCAGATCGAGCGTGATCGACGATCCCTGGTTGATGTACGGCGTGACGCGCAGCTCGATCCCGATCTTCTTCAGCTCGGTGATCGCGTTGCCGGCCTCGTCCTGCACCACCAGCGGGATCTCCTGACCCACCAGGATGCGAGCCTCGCGGTTGTTGACCGTCGAGATGCGCGGGTTCGAGATGATGTTGGCCTTGTTGGTCTGCTCGAGCGCCTGGAGCGTCAGGTTCAGGTCCACCCAGTCCTGGATGACCCCGAAGTTGATCGTGCCGACGCTGCGCGCGATGCCCGCGTCGACCGACGCGTTCGCGCTGGCCGACAGGGACGTCGAGTGCAGGTTCTCCGCACCCCACTGGATCCCCAGCTCGCGAGCGGCGCCCGCATCCATGTCGACGAGCTCGGCCACGATCTCGACCTGCGGCGTCCGGCTGTCCAGCTTTCGCACGAGACCGTCCACGGCCGGGAGCACGCTCGGGATGTCGGTCACGATGATCGTGTTCGTGCGCTCATCGACCTCGAGCTTGCCGCGCGGGCTGAGCATCCCGGTCACCGACGCCACCAGCTCGGACGCGGTGGCGAACTCCACCGGCACCAGCTGCGTGGCCAGCGGGACGAGCCCGTCCTTCTTGCGGTACGCGGACTCGCGCTCGATCTCCTCGGCGCGCAGCACGTCGGCCTTCGCCACCCGGATCACGCCGAGCTCCTCGACGTAGTCGAGACCCTGCGTCCGGAGGATGATCTGAAGCGCGCGG
The DNA here is from genome assembly GCA_965224245.1 of Candidatus Eiseniibacteriota bacterium. Taxonomy (GTDB): domain Bacteria; phylum Eisenbacteria; class RBG-16-71-46; order CAZAMP01; family CAZAMP01; genus CBDCYW01. The sequence goes on from OZ245046.1 coordinate 2,528,175, forward strand.
CGCCACGGGACGTCGTTGAGACGCAGCGTCACCGTGCCCTGCACACCGGCGTTGGCCACGATGTCGTGACCCGACGTCTCGGCGATCGACCGCAGCACCGTGTGAATCTCGGCGCCCTGGAGATCGATCGAGATCCTCGGATCGGCCTCCATGTCGACCGGCACCTGCGGCTGCGCATCGGCCGGGGCGTCGGTGGTCAGGAACGTATGCGACTTCGCCGGCGTGTGGCGGCGCGTCGGCTCGGCGCCGTCGTCGGACGGCGACGCGACCATCATCTCGGCCATGTCGGCCGGATCGTCGGAGAGCTCGCTCATCGGCTCCGGACTCGCCGGCTCCCCCTGACGGGACGAGCTGGCGTAGACCACCTCATCCTCCCACTCGGGCTCGGCGGTGCCGCTCGCCGGCGGCGTGTCCGTCATCGCCACCGGACCGGTGGGGAGCATGCCGTCGTCCGAGACGGAATCCGGCTCGCCCCACATCGACCAGTCCGACGACGCGTCGTCGCTGGACGGCGTGCTCTCCGGCTCGTCGTCGGCGGACGGCGTGCTCTCCGGCTCGTCACCGGTGGACGGCGTGCTCGCGAGCTCGTCGTCGGCCGCCGGCGCGTCGCTGCCGGCCTCCGCCTCGGCCTCGTCGGAGACGACCGGCTCGGGGTCCGCGACGTCGGTACCGACCGACGGCGAGGCCGTGCTCTGGGCCGCGTCGACGGGCACGAACGCCAGCTCGGACCCGACCACGGCGTCACCGACGACCTCGGCCTCGGCGTCCATCGTGCCGGCCTCGTCGGTCGCGGAGTCGCCCGCCTGCATCTCGTCGGAGGGCGCCGACGCGTGATCCTCGGCCGCATCGATCCCGGCATCGGGATCGGTGACCGACAGCATCAGCACGTCGCCTTCCTGGTCCATCCACGCGTCCGACCCGACCTCGTACTTCAGCACCATGCGCGTGAGCCGCTCGCCGTCGGCGAACCACGGCTCGAGGTCGACCGACTTCAACGTGCCCTCGCCCGAGTAGACCCGGCGAGGCAGTCGGATCGACGTGCCCGTGAACGTGACGGTCATCTCGCCGCTGTCCTCGTCCACGGCGTGCTCGACGTCGCTTCCGGGCGGAGCGTCCAGGGTCACGATCGCCTCACCGAACTGCTCCTGCACCTCGATGCCTTCGAAATCGAAGGAGTCCGCAATCGCGAGACCCGTGACACCCAGTCCCAACGGCGTCAGCGCGCACACCGCGAGAACCCTGAGTGCGGCCTTACCTGATCTTGCCATTCGGAGATCCCCCTTGCTCCTTCGACTTCAGAGTCAAGGTCAGTGTTTCTGTCATACCGAAAACGGAGTGTCTGATCTTCATGAAGTCCGGCCCCACGGCGATCACACGACCGTGCAGCACCGGATCCCCCTTACGCATCACGTACCCGAAGCCACGCGCGTCCTCGACGAGGGCGCGATGCTCGTTGTCCTTGCGGAGGATGCCCACGAGCTGCATCATCTGCGGATCGATCTGGTCGCCGAAGAAGCGATTGTCCGAGAGTGACCCCGCCACGAGGTTCTCGAACGGATCCTTGCGACCGAGGCTCCGATACGTGTACTCGCGCCGCTGGAAGACGTCCTCCTGCGCGACGGCGGGGACGATCGGCGACGTGTCCGCGGGGGGCGAGACGCCGCTACGTCGCTCCGTCCCGGCGTCGGCGTCCGTGGCCGACTTCCTGGCGGTGTCGGTCGCCTGACGCGACGCCACCCGCTCGGCGCCCCGCGACGCGTGCGCGTCGTCGGGTGCGTCCGTGGACTGCATCATCATCACCGACATGGCGGCGAGAGCGACCACACCGATGCCGCCCAGCACCATCATGCGCTTACCGCTCAACATGGACGACATGCTCACCCCTCGATCTTTCCGGACTTACCGGCGGGACGCTTGGCCGCGGCGCTGCCGTGGAGCCCGCCCCTGGGCTCCGCGCCGCGCGAGCTTCCGGCCGCGGCGCGCACGTGATCTCCGGTCACCGAGTACGCGACCGCCGTACAGGACGCACGGACGCGCTCGTCCTCGTCGCCACCGCGTAGCGACTCGAGCTTGGGCATGCGGACGGTCACGAGGCGCGTCAGCCGCGCGAGCTCTCCGTAGAACGCTCCCACCTCGTGGTAGCCGCCGACCACACTCACCTGGATCGGGTTCTCGGCGTAGTACTCGAAGTTCTGCGAGTCGCCCGGCTCGAAGCCGACGAAGTCGACCCCGGCCGAGTGACCGGCCACCGTGATGGCCCGGAGAAGCCCGGCCATGTCCGTCTGCGTCGGGAGGAGCTCGTTCGCGATCTCCCACTTCCGCTGGGTCTCTTGATGAAGGGCCTCGACCCGCTCCAGGTCGGCCGCGAGCCGACGGGCCTGGTTGATCTCCGAGGACAGCTTGCCGTACTCGACCTTCATCACGTCGATCTCGGCGGCCTTGGCCTTGTAGCCGAAGGGCAGCGACGGAAGGAAGAAGTAGACGTAGTGGAGCCCCAGCACGACGAGGCCGAGCATGATGTACTTCTGGATCTTGGGGTCACGGACGTTCACGATCCGGCTCCTTCTTGTCCGGGCTGTACGTCAGCCGCACCTCGACCTCGAAGCGAAGCACCTCGCGACCATCCATGACCTCTTCTTCGATGATGACCAGCACGACGTCGTCGAACAATCCGAGCTTGTCGAGCCGCACCATCAGGTCGGCGACGGCGAGGTTGGTGAACGTGTACCCCTCGAGGATCATCGTCCGGGGACGGCGCTCGTCTTCTTCGATCCGCTCCAGCCACATGTGCTGGGGAAGGACCTGACTGATCTCGTCCAGAACCTGCACGACGTACGTCGACGCCTCGTCGAGCTGCGCGACCACGTCGATGCGATGGTTCAGCTCCTGGGTCTGACGATTCAGGCGATGGATACGATCGATCTGAGGCTTGAGCCGGATCGACTCCTGTCGGGCCTCGGTGACGACCGCGCTCAGCGCCGCGTGCTCTCTGCTCTGGGCGATCATGGCGACGCCGATGGGCGCCGCCACGAGGAGGAACAGCCCCATCGGAACGAGCACCCGTGCGCCGGGGAGCTTCAGGCTCCTGGATGCGGGACGGTCCTCGGGAGGAAGCAGGTTGATCCGAATCATGCCGCGATCGCCTCCCGCAATGCCAGACCGATGCTCACCGCGAGCTCGCGCGAATGAGACTCGGCCAGGCCTTGGTCGTCATCGGGTAGTACCATCCTGCGCACCGGATCGCCGCCCTCCACGGGCACGCTGAGCTTCCCGGCCAGCGCATCGAGCAACCCGATGATCTGACTTCCGCCTCCGGTGAGGATGACCCGATCGATTTCCTCGGCATCACCGGATGTCTTCAGGAACAAGCTCGCGCGATCGACCGCGACCTTCAGGTCGTCGGCGAACGAGTCCACCAGGTTGGTGAGATCCATGCCGCCCGACTCTCCGCCCGTCGCGAGCGAGTCGGTCGCCTGGTCGCGCGAGACCTCGTACGTCTTGCGGATCGATTCGAGAAGGGTGTGGGTACCCGTCGCGAGATCCTGGGTGTAGAACGGTGCACCGGCCTGGATGACGTGGATGTTCGTGATCTCGCCCCCCACGTTCACTAGCGCGATCGCCTCCTCCGGATCCAGCTCGTGCGACCACTCGATCGCGTTCTGCATCGCGAAGGCATCCACGTCGATCGCGATCGGGGTCAGGCCGGCCTCGCGGACGATCTCGGATCGACCCACGACCACGTCCTGCTTCGCCGCCACCAGGAGGACCTGCATCTCCTTCGGCTCGGTGTCGACCTCCAGGAGGTGGTAATCGAGCATGACGTCCGCGATGTCGTACGGGACGTGCTGCTCGGCCTCCCAGCGTATGGCCTCGTCGGCCTCCTCTTCGGACATCCGGGCCATCGTCACGCGTTTCACGATGACGCCACGACCCGACACCGAGGTCACGACCCGGCGATTGCGGATGTCGCACTCTTCCATCAGGTTCTGAATCGTCTCGACGACGTGGTGATGATCCATCACCTCGCCGTCGACGATGGCGTCAGGGAGCAGATCCGCTCGTCCCCACTTGACGAGCTCGACCTGATCCCCGCGTGCGAGGACTTCCACGACCTTGATGGAGCTCGACCCGATGTCCAGTCCGACGGCCGTGCGAGGTTTTTTGAAGCGCATCGCGCGAGTCTCCCTGAAGCGAGAAAGGCCTCTCGGGGTGGAGGGATAGTTGTCGCCCTGTTTCTGTTTTCGCGTGGTCGGCCCAGGACTTCGAGCAAAAGTTGGAACGAGCCGTCGCGGGCAGGCCAATCGGCCGAGGTCAGCCGACCGGCGGGCCGATCGAACACTCGTTCACGCGGTGGGAAAGAGGCTCGTGTACCAGTGGAAGAACGCGGGCGCACAGAACAGGGCCAGCACGGCGGCCGGGGCCAGGAACGTTCCGAACGGCAGGGCGGTCTTTCCCCCCGCGCGCCCCCCGACCATCATCGCCCCGCCAACGAGCGAACCCACGAGCGAGGCCACGAACAACGTGAACACGACCCCCCCGGGCCCCAGGAACGCACCGATCATGGCCGCGAGCTTGATGTCTCCCCCACCCATGCCCTCGACGCCCGTCATCTTGAGATACGCTGCGCCGAGCCCCCAGAGGATGCCGCCGCCGAGGAGCGCACCGAGGAACGCCTCAAGCAACGACACCGGCAGAAAGAAGCTCCCGGCCAGGCCCACCACGAGGCCGCCCAGCGAGAGCGGATCGGGGATGATCCGGAAGTCGAAGTCGATCCACGCGACCGCGATCAGCGATGCGGTGAAGAACAGGAGGAACGGCAGCGCCAGATCGAACGCGAAGCTCGCGGTGACCACGGCGAACAGCACCGCCGTCACGAGCTCGACCACCGGGTAGCGCGGCGGAATGCGGGTGCGACACCCGGCACAACGCCCTCGCAGCGCCAGGTACGACAGGACCGGCACGTTCTCCCAGGGCCGGATCCGCCGCGCGCAGCTCGGGCACCGCGATGCGGGATGCACGATCGACAGGTCGCGCGGCACGCGGTAGATCACCACGTTGAGAAAGCTGCCGACGATCGCACCGAACACCGCGGCGATCGTGATGCGGATCGTGGGATCCCCCAGAGCCTCGATCATCGTTCGCTCCCCCGTTCCAGCTCGTCCACGAGTCGTCGAGCCATCTCCCGGAGTCCGGGCTCCTCGGCGGTCTCGGCGATCTCGCGCCACAACCGTAGCGCCTCGGTACGCGAGCCACCACGTCGTTGCGCATCGGCCGCGAACCGCTTCACGTACGACGGGACACCGGCGTGCCCGGCTGCCCGCGTCAGGAACTCGGCTGCGCGCGGGTCGTCCTTGTCCCGCACGTAGATCAGAAAGCCGGCCTCGAACGGCAGCTCCCACCGATCCGGTCGTTCGGCCATGCCCCGCTCCAGGAGCTCCACCGCCAGATCGAGGCGGCCCATGTCCTCGGCCATCACGAGGGCGCCGAAGACGTACGGCGTCACGAACCGGGGATCCAGCTCGGTGACCATGTCGAACAGGTGGGGCGCGAACGGGTACCGGCGATCGTCGCGACGATGTCGTCCGTAGTACTGAATCGACTGGAGAAACGCCAGGTCCGCCGCCACTGCGTCGAACCCCACGCTGGTCAGCTCGACGAACTTCCCCGACGGGAAGTAGCGGAGCTCCGCCGCGTCCACCGGCTGGCGCGTGCCGGCGCGCTCGTCGATGAGGCCGGCGGCGCCCAGCGCGATCGCGGCCACGCCCACCCAGAGCGCGCCCGTCACGCCAGCTCCTTGCGACGGAACGTCGCCACCGCCAGCGCCAGCATCGCCCCCGCGTACACGAGCCCGTAGGCGATCGAGAGCGTGAGGTCCGAGGGAGGAAGGCTCACCCCGTGCACGGCCTCCAGTCGCATGTCGAACCGCGCCAGATCGGGAATCACCCAGCGGAGCGCCGAGAGGAGCGCCTGCGAGAAGGGCGTCATCGCCTCGGCCGAGAGCGCGAAGAGATCGCGCATCGTGTGTCCGGCCACGAAGACGCCCACGGCATAGAGCATCGCGGGGATCGCGGTGGCCACCGTGCAGAGAAACGTCACCACCGAGGCCAGCACCAGGAGCTCCACGGCGGCCAGAAGCACGGCCTGTCCCATCGCCACGTCCGGTGTGAGCCCGCGCACGGCGAACACGATCGCCACGATCGCGAGCGTGATCCCCAGCACGATCCACGCGGTGGCGGTGAGCGCCGCGAACTTGCCGATCACGTAGCCGGCGCGACCGATCGGCCGGGACAGGATCACGTGCACGGTGCGCCGCTCGATCTCTCGCGCGACCAGGTGGACGCCGCCGGTGAACAGCATGATCGCGCCGACCAGCACCGACAGCGCCAGGGCGAAGTCACGCGCGATCCTGTCCCCGGTGCCCAGCGACAGGGGGCCGATCACGAACGTGAGCGCCATTGCAATGCCCGCGAAGAGAGCGGCCACCACGAACAGCCGTGTCCGGAACGCCTCGCGCACGAACGGCGCGACGAGAGCGAGCGCCGTCATCGGGGACCTCCCGAGACGTGACGCGAGTCGACGCCGAGAGGCTCGGGCGCGACCGCCGAGGTCTGGGGCGAAGGGGCCGCCCCCGGATCCGACGTGGCGAGCCGATCCAGCACGAAGCGCTCGAACCCGTCGCCGCGGTCGTCCACCGTGACGAGCTCGAAGCCGGCCGCGATGGCGGCGCCCACCACGCGATTGATGTCGCCGGCGGAGACGGTCGCCGAGAGGCAGCCGCCGCCGGCGTCCTGCCAGCGGGCACCGGGCGGCAGGGCCGCCCCCACCGCGGCCGTCGCGGATGCTGGCGCCGCGATCGTCACCCGGCGCGCGGCCGACGCGGCGCGGCGCACGTCCTCGACCCCGTACACCCCGACGAGCCGTCCCGATGCCACGAGCGCGATGCGATCGCAGAGACGCTCGACGTCGGCGAGGATGTGCGAGCACAGAAACACCGAAGCTCCGTCGTCGCGACGCTCGGCGACGAGCTCCCGCACGACCCGACGCGCGGCCGGATCGAGCCCGCTCATCGGCTCGTCGAGAATCAGGATCGGTGGCCGGCCGAGGAACGCGTGGGCCAGACCGACGAGCTGCACCTGTCCCTTGCTCAGCTTGCGCATGGGGCGCGAGCGGAGGCTCGAGATCCCCAGCCGGTCCACGAGGTCGCCGATCTCGCGCCGTCGTTCGAGGTCGCCGAGCCCGGCCAGCCGGGACGAGAGGGTCAGGAACTCGTCCGGCGTCCACGTCCCGTCGATCGCCGGGTTCTCGGGCAGGTATCCGATCGATGCCCGTGCGCGCACCGATCCCGGCGCCGCGCCGGCGACCCGGGCGGTGCCCGCGCTCGCACGGACGAGGCCGATCAGCATCTTGATCGTGGTGGACTTGCCGGCCCCGTTGTGGCCGAGAAAGCCGAACACCTCTCCGCGGTGCACGGTCAGGTCGATCCCGGTGACCGCGTCCACGCGGGCGCGCCGCAGCGTGCGGCGATAGGTCTTCGAGAGCCCGCGAACCGCGATCGGGGCGTCCTCCGGCAGCGGCGCCGGTCCGTGGGGCGCGTGCGCGTGCGAGTCCTGGGGGAGCTTCACCTCGAGTCCTGTGCGTGAGGGCCGTCGCGCGCTCTCGCCGGCCCCATCCAGCCGACGGCGTCGTCGGAGAGAACATCGGCCGGGGGGGCGTCTTGGTTTAGCCCGGCCTGGGGCGCCATCGGCCGGTCGGTGGCCGGGCTGGGGGGCAAAACGAAAGTGGGCGGCGCCCCGGAGGGACGCCGCCCGCGACTTCGGTGGGGCTTCAGGCCCCGCGGAGACTAGCCGTTCGAGAGCTCGATCACGACGCCGTCACCGGCCGGACCACTGGTCGCGTCGTAGCCGTAGGCCTCGATCGAGTACACGCCGGCGGCCATCGCATAGCCGAGGTTACCCTGCGAGTACGCGAGACCGGCGATCGTGATCGCCGCACCGGTGAACGGGTTGTCCGGCATCACGCCGCCCGGGAACATCGTGGCGTCGATGTCGGCGAGCGCCGGGTACGTGCCGGCGTTCGTCACCGCGAAGTCCTCGACCGCGAGCTGGAGCGCGTGGGCGTTGCCCTTGCAGCTACCTTCCTTGGCGCGGTTCTGCATCGAGATGTAGTTCGGGATCGCGATGGCGGCCAGGATGCCGATGATGACGACCACGATCATGAGCTCGATGAGGGAGAAACCCTTGGTGTTCTTCCGGATCATTGCGAACCTCCTCTGGGGTGCCAATCCTGCGGGGGGGCGGCCCCACGCTCTCTCGATCCTCACGGACCCGTTCCTACGCAACGCGTGTGCCACCCGGACTCCCGACGACCGGCGAGCCGTAACGTGTTTCTCACAAACAACTTGAACCGAGACCGGCCCACCGCGGGCTCCGTTTCGATGCGGGCGTTTTGCACGCGTCGTTGGCGAATGCAATGCGCGAGGGGCGAGCGCCGGCGTCCATCACGCCGCCTTGCGTCGCTCGAACTCGTCCCCGAGGGAGTAGCTCTGGAGCTTCCGGTAGAGGGTGGAGGCGTTGATCCCCAGGATCGCGGACGAGCGCTTCTTGTGCCAGTTCGTGTGCTCGAGCACCTTGACGATGTAGGCCCGCTCCAGCTCCTCCAGCGTCATGTCGGGTGTGTCGATCACGAGGCTCGCGCGCTCACCCTCACCCGAGAGCACGCGCTCCGGCAGGTCGTCCACGTCGATCTGATCCGACTCCCCGAGAATGATCGCGCGCTCGATCACGTTCTCGAGCTCGCGGACGTTGCCCGGCCACGTGTACGCCATCAGGGCGTCCATGGCCTCCCGGGTGATGACCCGCTCGTGCCCGCCGCTGAGCTTCTTCAGGAAGTGGGACGTGAGGATCGGGATGTCGTCACGCCGCGCGCGGAGCGGCGGCAGCTTGATCGCGATCACGTTCAGACGGTAGTAGAGGTCCATGCGGAAGTTGCCCGCACGCACCTCTTCCTCCAGGTCGCGATTGGTCGCGGCGATGAGCCGCGTGTTCACCTTGACCGGCTGGGTGCCGCCCACCGGGATGACCTCGCGCTCCTGGATGGCCCGGAGCAGCTTCACCTGGGTGGCGGGCGTGGTGTCCCCGATCTCGTCCAGGAACAGCGAGCCGTTCTCGGCGGCCTGGAAGTGGCCCACCTGATCCTTGATCGCACCGGTGAACGAGCCCTTGATGTGCCCGAACAGTGTGCTCTCGAGGAGGTCCTTGGGGAGCGCACCGCAGTTGATGGCGAGAAACGGTCCGTTCGACCGCTGAGACTGATCGTGGATGTTCCGGGCGATCAGCTCCTTGCCGGTACCGCTCTCGCCGTTGATGAGCACGGTGGCCTCGGTGTCCGAGACCTTCTCCACCAGCCGGAGGACCTTCCGGATCTCGTCGCTCTTGCCCAGGATGTCGCGCGAGAGAGTGGTCTGCTTCAGCTGTCGCTTCAGGACCAGGTTTTGCGACTGGATTCGCCGCATCTGGACCGCGTTCTGGACGACGAGGCGAATCTCCTCGTTCTTCGCGTTCTTCTCGATGTACTGGAACGCGCCGCGGTTGAGCGCATCGATGGCCGAGCGCTGCGTTGCGTGGCCGGTCATGATGACGACCGGAATCGCCGGGTCGTGATCGCGGACGCCGTCGAGCACCTTGATCCCGTCGCCGTCCGGCATCTTGAGGTCGGTGATGACGACGTCGTACGTGTCTTCCCGGACCGCCTGCACGGCGTCGGTCGCGGTGTGAACCGCGTGGACGACGTACCCCTCACGCTCGAGCATCAGCGTGAGGAAGCGGGTCATGCTGGCGTCGTCGTCGGCCACGAGTATCTTGATCGCCACGCGAAACTCCTCGATGCAAACCCAGTCCGTCCGGACGGGCCCCGTGCTAGGCGGCCGCCCGTTCCGGGAGCGGATGTCGAGGCAACCGGATCTCGAACCGGGCGCCCCCACGCTGACCATCCCCCACCCTCACCTCACCTCCGTGGCGCTCGACGGTGCGTCGAACGACCGCCAGACCGAGGCCCGTTCCACCACCACGCGTGGTGTGGAAGGGCTCGAAGATCGCCTCGCGCCGTTCCTCCGAGACCCCGGGCCCCTCGTCCTCCACGCGAACCACCGCGTCGTCCCCGTCGTTGACTCCGTGCACGACGACCGTGCCCTGCGGTGCGGCCTGCACCGCGTTCAGGACCACGTTGACGAACATCCGCCGCAGAGACGGCGCGTTCGCGTCGATCGGACCCAGAAGCGAGGTCGTGTCCACCTCGATGACGGCGTCCCCGGCGTCAGGGTGTCGCCTGATCGTCTCCACGACGCCGTCCAGAAGATCCCCCAGGTCGATCGGCTCGAGTTCGATCGGGCGGCTGCTCGTGAAGTCGAGAAACTCCCCGAGAAAGCTCTCCATCGACTGGCACTCCTCACGGATGAGGCGCATCAGGGGCTCGTGTGAGTCCGCGGGGCCCAGATCCCCCTCCAAAAGCTCGACCGCACCACTGAGCGGCTTCATGATGTTGCGCAGCTCGTGGACCAGGACAGCCGAGAGCTGGCCCACCTGGACGAGTCGATCTCGAAGCGGGTCGGCCTCGGCCGTCCTCCGCCGGAACGACTCGCCCAGGTAGCTGGCGAGAATGGCCACCAGGAACAGGCACGCACTGGCCGTCGAGACGCGCACGAGCACGTCCGGCGCGATGCCGGAAGGCCGGATGTGCGGCACGGCGATGGTCAGCCACAGCGCCACGCTGCCGGCTCCGGCGGCCAGGAGCGCGGCGCGGAGCCGGAGATTTGCCCCGATCAGCACGACCCCGACGTAGCCGAAGAGCATGAAGGGGCTCGCGTCGCCGCCGGTCCTGGACGTCATCAGAATCGGGATGACGATGTCCACTCCGCCCACCGCGATCGTCCGCGCGCCCGATCCCATCGGAACGAGCACCGGGACGACGCTGACGATCGCGAGCGCGACGGCCAGCCCGAGCCACACCGCCTGTGCCCCACCCCCGATCACGATCAGGGCGGCCGACGACGCGACCAGCGACCCGCGCGCCAGGGCGTAGCGACGGAGCGCTCCGTCGGATACCACCTCGGACGTCCTCCGCTCCGGCCGGTGCCGGAGGCCCTCCGGCAAGTGCCGGAGGCCTAGTGCGCGACCGCCTGCGCCAGCTTGAACAGCGGCAGGTACATCGAGATGACCATGCCACCGACGAGCGTTCCCATGACGACGATCATGATCGGCTCGATCACCGACGTCAGGGTCTCCACGGCCGTGTTGACCTCGTCGTCGTAGAAGGCCGCGATCTTCTCGAGCATCTTGTCGAGCGCACCGGTCTCCTCGCCGACCGAGATCATCTGAACCACCATCGGGGGGAAGACCACGGAGTTTCGGAGCGGAGCGGCGATCGTCTCGCCTTCGCGGATGCTCCCACGCGTGCTCATGATCTCGAGCTCCACGACGCGATTCCCCGCGGTCCGCGAGGTGATCTCGAGCGCGGTCAGGATCGGGACGCCGCTCCCGATAAGCGTGCTCAGCGTACGTGAGAAGCGGGCGATCGACGCCTTCAGGATCACATTGCCGAAGACCGGGGACTTGATCGCGAACTTGTCCAGAGCGAAGCGCCCGGGCTCGGTCTGGTACCAGCGCCTGACCAGCATGACGATGGCCCCGATGGCGCCGGCCATGAGCCACCAGTACTTCTGAATGCCCTCGGACAGCATCATCACGATCTTCGTGGGCAGCGGCAGCTCGCTGCCGAACTGATCGAACACACTGGCGAACGAGGGGATGATGAACACGAGCATGAAGGTCGTGGTCAAGAGAGCGACCGCACCCACCACCATCGGGTACGTCATCGCGCCCTTGACCTTGCGCCGGAGCGACTCGGCCTTCTCGATGTACTCGGCCAGCCGGACCAGGATGATGTCGAGGATACCGCCGGTCTCTCCGGCGTCGACCATGTTCACGAACAGGTTGTCGAACGTGTCCGGGTGCTTGGACAGTGCCTCGGAGAGGGTCGCGCCGGACTCGACGTCGAACATCACCTGCTTCTGGATCTCCGTGAACCGCTCGCTCTCGCACTGCGACGCCAGGATGTCCATGCACTGAACGAGCGGGAGCCCGGCGTTCACCATCGTGGCGAACTGCCGGGTGAAGACGGCCAGGTCCTTCGTCGACACGCCCTTCTTCATCGGCAGCGCGAAGCGGACGTCCTTGGGCTTCTCGCGGATGAGCTGGATCTGGATGCGCTTCTTGCGCAGGTATCGGACGACCTCGTCCCGCGTGGGCAGGGTGAGCTCGCCGTCCTGGATGTCACCCCCGGGGGCGACGCCCTTCCAAACGAATGTCGGCATGATCGCCTCCTACGACGCGCGTCGGCGCGCAGCCGGCATGGGTTCGACGCCACCGGAGCGCGCGAGCATGTCCTCGAGCTCCTTCCGGTCGGAGCTCTGCTCGAACGCCAGGTTCATGTCGATCTTGCCCTGCACGACCTCGGCGAAGAGCGCCTGGTTCATGGTCTGCATGCCGTGCTTCTGACCCGCCTGCATGAAGCCGTAGATCTGGTGGCTCTTGCCTTCGCGGATCACGGCCCGAACCGCCTGCGTACAGATCAGCACCTCGGCGCACAGCGCGCGCCCGTGCCCGCGACGGACGGGCATCAGCTTCTGTGTCACCACGCCTCGAAGCACGAACGCGAGCTGGGTCAGAATCATCTCCTGCTGGTCGGACGGGAACACGTCGACGATGCGGTTGATGGACTCCATCGCGGTGTTGGTGTGCAGCGTCGCGAACACCAGGTGACCGGTCTCCGCGATGGTCAGCGCCGACTGCATCGTCTCCAGATCGCGCATCTCGCCCACCAGAATCACGTCGGGATCCTGCCGGAGGACGTACTTCAGCGACGCCGGAAAGCTCTCGGTGTCGGACCCCACCTCACGCTGGTTGACGATCGCCTTCTTGTGCTGGTGCACGTACTCGATCGGGTCCTCGATGGTCATGATGTGGCAGGCGCGCTCGCTGTTGATCTTGTCGATCAGGGCGGCCAGCGTCGTGGACTTCCCGCTTCCGGTGGGGCCGGTGATCAGAACCAGCCCGTTGGGGAGGTGCGCGAGGTCCTTGACCGAGCTCGGGAGCGCCAGGGAGTCGAGCGCCGGAATCTGGTACGGGATCATGCGGATCGCGCTGCAGGTGACGCCGCGCTGCACGAAGACGTTGGCACGGAACCGGGCGAGGCCGCGGATGCCGAACGAGAAGTCCAGCTCGCGGTGCAGTTCGAACCGCTTCTTCTGATCGTCCCGCATGACGCTGTAGATCAGGCGCTCGGTCTCCTCGGGGGTCAGCACCTGCTCCGTGTCCGCTCCGTGAAGCGTCCCGTCGATTCGCAGCTGCGGCGGCACACCGGCGGTCAGGTGCAGGTCGCTCGCTCCGCACTCGATCATGGACTTCAGAAGATCATGCAGCTTCAGCGACATCCGGCGATCCTCCCAGGACCTCGTCCTTCATCGTCTCCTTGAGCACTTCCTCGGCGGTGGTCAGGCCCTGGCACATCTTGATGATGCCGTCACGACGCAGGGTGATCATGCCGTCGGAGATGGCCTGGCGCTTCAGCTCGGTCGCGTTCGCGCGCTGCAGAATCAGCTCACGAAGCCCCGGGGTGATTCGCATGACCTCGTAGACTCCCATCCGTCCCTTGTATCCGGTGTTCGAGCACTCGAAGCAGCCACGACCCTTCTGGATCGTGGCGTTCGCGAGGTCCTCGGACGTCGCCCCCAGGGACTCGATCACGGCCTGGGCCAGCTCGGTGGCCTCGGTGCACTTGGGGCAGATGCGCCGCACGAGCCGCTGGGCGAGAATGAGGTTCACGGCGCTTCCGACCAGGAACGGCTCGAGTCCCATGTCCACGAGGCGGTTCAGCGTGCTCGGTGCGTCGTTGGTGTGGATGGTCGAGAGGACGAGATGGCCCGTCAGCGCCGCCTTCACGGCGATCGATCCGGTGTCGATGTCTCGGATCTCACCGACCATGATGATGTTCGGATCCTGGCGCAGGAACGACCTCAGGGCGGCCGCAAACGAGAGTCCGACCTCCTCGTTGACGTTGACCTGGTTGATTCCATCGAGGTTGTACTCGACCGGGTCCTCGGCGGTCATGATGTTCGTGTCGGGACGGTTGATCCGGCTCAGTGCCGAGTACAGCGTGGTCGTCTTGCCGCTTCCGGTGGGTCCGGTGACCAGGCAGATGCCGAACGGCTTCTCGATGGACTCCTCGAAGTCCTTCATGGCCGAGGGCTGGAAGCCGAGCTTGCGTAGATCCAGCGAGAGGTTCGACTTGTCCAGGATTCGCATCACGATCTTCTCACCGAAGATCACCGGACAGGTCGAGACACGCAGGTCGATCGTACGGCCGAGGAGGCGAATCTTGATGCGCCCGTCCTGCGGGCGCCGCCGCTCGGCGATGTCCAGATCGGCCATGATCTTCAGGCGCGAGATGATCGGCTGACGGAGCCGGTACGGCGGGGACATCATCTCGTATAGCTTGCCGTCGATGCGGAACCGTACGCGCAGCGTCTTCTCGTACGGCTCGATGTGGATGTCGCTGGCCCCACGCTTGACCGCGTCGGCCAGGAGCGTGTTCACGAACTTGACGACGGGGGCTTCCTCGGTCCCCGACGTGAGCCCCGCGATGTCGGTGTCGTCTTCCTCTTCCTCGACGATCTCGAGGTCGTCCTCGATGCCCTGGATCACGTCCCGGAGCGAGTCGGCGTTGTCGTAGTACTTGTCGATCGCCTTCTTGATCGCGGTCTCGCTGGCGATGACGGCCGTGACCTCACATCCGGTGATGAACTTGATGTCGTCGAGAACGAAGATGTCGGATGGGTTCGCGGTCGCGATGGTCAGGCGGCGTCCAGACCGTCCGACGGGCAGGATCTGGAACCGGCTGGCGACGTCCGCGGGCACGAGAGCGGTCAGGTCGCCGTTGACTTCGACGGACGAGAGATCGACGCTGGGGACGTTGTAGAACTCGGAGAGGAACGACGTGTAGTCGGGGTCGGAGATGGCACCGAGGGTCACCAGGTGGCTGCCCACGGTGCCCTGTCCGCTCTGCGCCAGCTTCTCGGCCTGCTCGAGCGCGTCCGCCTCGACCAGCCCCCTCTCCACCAAGAGTCTTCCGATCTTCTCCACGGTTTCTCCGCTGGCCAGCGTTCTCGCATCGAGCCGCGCCGTGAGCGCGCGGAATCAAAGGGGCGGCCGGACGCATCGGATGACGCGTCGGTCCATGCATTTGTCGGTGGCGGCTGACCTTCGGTTGACACCAGGGACCCACGGCGTCTGAAAACGACCATCGTCGCCGGGCGCACCCGGTCCCGGCACGCGTCCTGGATCGTGCCAGCCCGGCACCCGAGGACCGGGGACGGCTCCTCATCGCGCGTCCGGTGGCCGGGGTCGCACGACGACGAACGGGGCCAGCCGTTGGAGGGTCTTGGGACCGATGCCCTTCACCGCGGTCACGGCCTCGATCGTGTCGAACGCGCCGAGGCGTTCGCGGGTCCTGACGATTCGATCGGCCAGGGCCGGCCCGATTCCCGGCAGCAGGACGAGGTGGTCGGGACCGGCCCGGTTGAGATCGAGCTTCCCGTTCACGAACAGCGAATCCAGGGCCTCGGCCGTTCCGAACGGGGGCTCGACGGCCGCCTCGACCGCCGGCCCGGGTGCGTTCCGGCGCTGCGGGATCCACTCGGGACGGTGGGCGGCGATCAGCCGGACCGCCGAGCCGACCGACACGATCGCGGCGATGATCGCGAGGAGGGCGCGCTCACGGACGTTGAGGGTCACGGGCAGGCGTCTCCGTCGTGGGGCTCGACGAGGTCGTCGAGCCGTGTCGAGGAGAAGACCGGCGACGCGGGTGATCGGGGCTAGTCGAGCAGGATCCAGGAGAGTCCGAACAGGATGTTCTGTCCGGTCAGGGGCGCGAAGCCCAGCTCCGGCTCGTACGCGCTCGTCGCGACCGACTCCCTGAGGATGTTCTCCGAGCGGTAGAAGAGCACGATGTCGGCCACGCGAGCGGTGATCCGTGCCGTCAGGTCCCGGTCCGGATCGATCCGTCCGAGCGGGGTCCGGATCTCGTCCCAGATCGTCAGCTCGAGCTCGCCCTCCAGCCGGAGGTGACCGCCGAACAGATCCTCGCGAAGGCGCGCGTGGGTCTTGGCGTGCGCGCCGGGCTCGAACTGCAACCCCGAGACGTCGTCCCCTCCGGACCACACGCCCGACCCGCCGAGCTCGAGTCGGCCGAGCGCTCCCAGCCCGACGTCGACCGAGAGCCGGCCCCAGGCCGCCACGCGTGAGAGATCCACCACGACCAGGGTATCGGGCTCGGACACCGTCAGCCCGCCGTCGAGCGGAGACGGCATCGCCGCCACCACGCGCTCGCCGTCGTCCGCGCTCACTCCCGCGTCCAGACGAAACGCGCCCGAGCGGTGTTGAAGCCCGATGGCCGCCGACATCCCGGTGGGGAGCGGCGGGGCCTGTCCCCGGGGGAGGTCGAGCCCCTGAAACGTCTGCGTGTAGAAGTCGTTGATGCGGTGGAAGTACGCCGGGCGGTAGACCGTGCGTGCCCCGTGTGCCCACGCGCGGGTGCCCGGCCCCGGCGCGTAGGACAGGGTCGCGCCCGCGGCGACGACGTTCTCGTGGGTCTCGATCCGATCGCCGCGGGCCGACGCGTCGAGGGTGATGCGCCCGATGCGCCGGCGAAGCCGGACGAGCGCGTGACCGGTGGTCTCGCGCCGGTCGTCCACCGTGGTCTCGAGATCGCGTCGCCAGTGGCGATCGCGCGACGCACCGACGAGGAGACCGACCTCGGTCTCCGGCGCCCGGTAGCGCACGAGCGCGTCCCCTCCCCATCGCCAGAAGCGACGCTTGGTGTATCCGTCGATGCCGTCCCCGCGCAACGCGTACACCTGGCGGATGCCTCGTATCGAGGCCGCCCAGCGTGCGCCGAGTCGCCGCTCGATCGCCAGCGTCTCCTCGTGGCCGTCGTCCCCGCGCTTTCGGAACACCTCGAACCCGTGGATGCGCTCGTCGCGCCGCCGCGCGCCGAACAGGATCCGCGTGTCGCGGCCGATCCAGTCGAGATGCCCTTGGTAGCGCTCGGCCCGATGCCCATCGAAGAGCGACCACGAGCGTGCCTTGGCTCCGCCGTAGTCGACGAAGATCCCGAGGCGGTCGATGCGCTGGCCGCTGGTGATGCTGCCGCCGGCCTGTCCGAAGATCCCCGAGTAGTTCGTCACCTCGGTGAACGGCCGATCCGGAGCCTGGACCACCGGGACGAAGCCGACGGCGCCGCCCGCCGCACCGGGTCCATAGAGATGTGACGCCGACACGCTCATCACCGACACCCCGGCGAGCGAGCTCTTGGTGATCGTGTTGGGATTCTCGACCGGCGCCACGCCGGTGTCGAGCGCCCGACCGTCGTAGGTGTACCGCGTGCCGTCGGGCCCCTCGTGGCGAAACGACATCGCGCTCACGACCCCCGGATAGCCCGGTGGCGCGATGAACGCGCCGGGGGCATCGTCGAGCAGCTCCCACCACTCGAACGGCCCGGCCAGGCGCAGATCGACGCGATCGTAGACCACCGATGGCCCCTCCGGAGGCAAGAGGAACGCATCGATCATCGAGATCGAGACGAGGTCGCCGCGCCGCGCTCCGGGGAACGGCACGAGAAACGGCCTCGACGACGGCGCGGTGGGCTCGAACGTGGGCGGCACGAGCAACGTGTCGGGAACGGCGGCCGCGGAGTCGGGCGGGGCGTCGGCCGGGGGCGCGTCCTCGGCCGGCGCCGCGTACGCGAGCGGCCGCAACGGCGCGAGTCCGGACGACATGCCCGCGAGAACGACCACGATCGCGCCTGTCACGAGTCGGCGCCGAGGGTTCGTCATCGCTCCTCGTCACGCGGGCCACCGCGCGGGGAAAGTTCGGGGATCGGAAGCCGGCGGGCCACGCGGTGCACGTGCGTGCCCAGTAGCGGGAAGACCAGGACGTTGCACACGAGTGCGACGACCGCATACGGCACGGCCGCAAGGACGGTGGCGCGCCACGCGCCGACTGTATAGGCGACGGCCAGCGTGGTCAACGCCTGGAAGACGGCCGTCGCGATCAGCCCCCCCATCGCCCACGCGGCCGCACGGCGCGCGATCGCGAGCCCGTCCGCGTCGCCCTCGGGATCGTCCCGATCGGCGCCGAGCAAGGGTGACATCGCGCCGCCCAGCCAGCCGACCACGCCGCGACTGACCACCAGCGCGACGAGGAGCGGCACGCCGGGCAGACCGTACGGACTCAGGAGCCCGTAGGCGATCGAGGCCAGGATTCCCACGCGAATGCCGGAGACCGATCCGAGGAGGACACCGGACAGGAACACGATGAACGTGAAGAGCTCGACGTTGGGAACGACGGCGAGGACGAAGCCGGCGGCGACCGCGAGTGCCGCGAACGCGGCCTCCAGCGTGGCTAGGCGGACGCCCGTCCTGGCTTCGCGCAATCCGATCCTCCGAGTGCGGCGACTCGCTCGCCCGTGTCTTCGAAGTTCGGATCTTCGCGAAGGATGGACTCGAACAAGCGCATCGCGTCGTCGGCCTCGCCGGCGCCTTCCAGCGACAGCGCGAGCTGGTAGCGCACCCCGAGCGACTCGGGCCGGAGCGCCAGTGCCGCGCGCAGCACGCGGGCCGCCTCCTCGAAGCGACCGACCTCGCGCAGGCACCGCCCCCAGAGCTCGCGCGACTCCGCCTCGAGCTCCGGATCGGTGCAGGCCTGCTCGAACGCCTCGGCTGCCTCCTCGTAGAGACCCATCTCGACGTGCGAGAGCCCCAGATCGTAGTGATCCTTCGGGGACGCGTCCGCCATGCTCGCCTTCAGCCCGTCGCGGAACTCGTTCAGGAGCGCACCGAGGTCGACCATGTCGTCCTCGCTGACCGTCGGCGCGTCATCGCGTACCTGGACGTTCGACACACCCCGCACGTCGAAGAGCGACTCGGGCTTCTTCGATGACACGGGCGCCGGCTCGTCGCCGGAGCCCGCCTCGGCCGCCGGGGCCGCCGGTCCACCGATCTCGGCCGCGAGCCGGTCGTACTGATCGCGGATCCGTCCCGCGGAGGGCTCGATCTCGAGGTAGGCCTCGAGCTGCGAGAGCGCGTCCTCGGGCCGCCCGTGATGGACGAGCGCACGTGCCATTCGCTCACGAAGATCCTGAGCGGAGAGAATATCCCCCTCGCGAATGTGCAGCTCAAGCAGTTTCTCCAGGACATCGAGGCGAACGGGATCCGCGCTCGAGAGAGCCTCGAGCGTGTCGGCCGCATCGGGCAGCTCGGCCCGGGCCCGCACCTCGGTGAGATCGGACGCGGTGGCCATCATGCTCCTGGGGCGCGGCTCGGGCATCGGCGTCTCGGTCAGCTCGAGCGATTCGGCGACCTCCGGCGACACCTCGCCCAGCGTGGGCTTCCACTCCAGCTCGGCCGACGGTGGCGAGTCGTCCTCGCTGAGCGCGGCGTCCAGATCGTAGAGGTGCTCACCGGGCTCGTCGGCACCCATGTCGAGCGCCCTGGGGTCGTGCGCATCGACACCGGTCGCGTCGAGCTCGATCACGCGCGCGTCGTCGGCAGGCTCCGTCCGATGAGAAGACGCCACCGACGGGTCGTCCGATCCGTCAGCGTCGCTCGTGAGCGGTGACGCCATCTGCATCGAGGCGCCGTCGGAGAGAGCGCCGTCCATCGAGGGATCGATCGATCCCTCGCGATCGGACTCGAGGCTCTCGGGGTCGATCGCGCCGTACTCCAGCGCGGCGTCATCGCCGGCCTGGGCGTCACCGGCACCTGCGACCGTCTCGCTCCGCCGATCGGGCTCGAGATCCGGATCCGCCAGCGGCGCCGGACCGTCGGGCGACGGCTCCTCGGTGAACGCCCCGTTCACGTAGCTCGACGTCTCGGAGTCGAGCTCCTCGTCGCCTCCCGAGTGGAGCTGGCGCATCTGATCGGCCATCTCCAGGAGCACGTTCCGATCGGCTTCCGAGTCCGCGGACTCCGCTCCGCTCAGGAGCAGCGCGACCGCGACGGGCACGCGCTCCCATCGTACGAGGCACTCGGCCTGGCGCGTGAGCATCTCGGAGTTGCGTGGCTTCAGTCGGCCCAGCCGGTCCAGCCACTCGAGCGGCTCGCCGGTCTGCTCGAGCTGATCCTGCGTCTCGGCGTACTCCAGGTAGGCCGACACGGCATCCAGGACGAGCCCCTCTCGTTCGCAGAGCTCGGCCAGCAACAACAGAAAGCTGCTCTGCCCCGGATTGACCCTCAGCACCTTGCGACAGAGGGCGATTCCGTTCCGGTGCAGCGAGGCGTTTCGGTAGGCGGTGACGGCCCGCTCGTAGTGGCTGGTGGCCTCGCCGGCGCGGCCGCCCCGAATGCACAGGTCGCCCATCATGACGAGGTCGTACGGGTCGGTGCTGTCGCCCTGGACCAGACCCTCCAGCGCGCGAATGGCGTCGAGAATCTTCCCGTCCTTCGCCAGCTGGCGGGCGCGCTTCTTGATTTCAGCGGGTTTCGCCAATGTCGGTCCTTCCCGAGGGTGGGAATCGAGCTGCCTCGAAGAAACTATCGTTGAGTGGCCGATTTCCTGTAGTGCGACGGCCCCGGCACTTCACGCGGGGTCGGCCGATACGAGCCGTCGAGCGGCGACGCGGCCGCGCCAACACCTTGCCCGATGCAGAAATGAAGCCTGGTGCCCCCCGGCGTCCGCCGCGGATGGGTCTGGGTAGACCGCCGAACCCCATGGTGCGTGGCGGACGGGCGGGGTCGTCTCGGATCCGCGGGCGACGCGGCGGACTACGCGTCGGTGGTGTCGGGGTGGCTGGAGGCCGCCGGGAGCCGGCGCTGAGTGCGGCCGCCGATCAGGAGATCCCGGACGTGGCCGCTCCCGAACCAGTAGGCCAGCGTCCGGTGTGAGGCGACGGCGTGGACGGCCACGTCGGCCGCAAAGCCGGGGCGGAGCCGGCCGATCCGATCGCCGAGACCGCACGCGAACGCGGCGTTCCGGGTGGCCGCGGCCAGCGCCTCGATCGGACGCATGCGGAGCTGCGTACAGGCGAGCGACAGCACCATCTCCATCGAGTGACACATGCAGCTACCCGGGTTGAAGTCCGTGGCCAGCGCCACCGGCACGCCGGCGTCGATCAGTCGGCGCGCGGGCGCGTACTCCCGGCTGCCGAGGAAGTAGTTCACGCCCGGCATCAGAACGCCCACCACGCCGGCGGCGGCCAACGCGGACATCGCCTCGGGCGTCACCGCCTCCAGATGGTCGGCCGACACGGCACACAGCTCGGCGGCGAGCTCGCTCCCGCCGAGCGCGGTGAACTCGTCCACGTGGAGCTTGAGCCCGAGACCCGCCGAGCGGGCCGCGTCCAGGACTCGTCGCGCCTGCGCCACGTCGAACACGCCCTTCTCGATGAATATGTCGCAGAACCGGGCGATGCCTTGCTCGGCCACCGCCGGGATCATCTCGTCCACCAGGAGCGCCACGTAGCGCTCGGGCGATTCCCGGTGCTCGGGAGGGAACGAGTGCGCACCGAGGAACGTCGGGACGAGCCGGAGCGGTGTCGTGCGTGAGAGGCGGTCGATGATCTCGAGCGCGCGGAGCTCGTGCTCGAGCGATAGCCCGTAGCCGGTCTTGCACTCGACGGTGCCCGTGCCGGACGCCGCCATGCGCAGGAGGCGGTCGCGGTTGAGCGCGAGGAGATCGTCGGTGGACATCTCCCGGAAGTGACGCACGCTGGAGTTGATCCCGCCGCCCGCGGCCGCGATCTCGAGGTACGTCTTCCCCTCGATCCGCATCTCGAATTCGCGCTCTCGCCCCCCGGCGAACGGCACGTGGGTGTGACAGTCGACGTAGGCCGGCGTGACGACGCAGCCGCTGGCGTCCACGTGCGTGTCGGCCGATCGGCCGCCGAGCGCGGCCGCGACGTCCCCCGTGGAACCGACCCACGTGATGACGCCGTCCTCGGCGATCAGGGCCCCGTTCTCGACGAGCCCGGCCTCGGCGAGGTCGGCACCGACCAGCGGGCCGTCTCCCCCGGCGAAGGTCAACAGCTCCGACGCACCCGACACGACGACGATCGAACTCATCTCGGCACCCCGCTCGCTCGACACCGGCTTCACGACCGCGCCCGAGTCTCGCACGCACGCGCGCACCGGACCAGCCGGATGTGCGCCGTGTGTCTCGAGTCTCGGCCTCTCGACGCCACCGACGCGAAACGGGCCGGGAGGCGGATCGAGCCGCCTCCCGGCCACGGTCGGGCTTGGAATGTCGCCGCCGGAACGCCGGCGGCCTTTCTCACCGTGCGAGGATCGCCCGGGCGGCCGTCGAGGCACCGCCGGCGGTCTCGAGGCGATAGTAGTAGACACCGTTCGGCAGCTCGACGCCGGCGGTGTTGCGGCCGTCCCAGTCGGCCTCGAAGCCGACCGCGGTCCGCTCGGCCGACAGCATCCGGACGCGGCGTCCGCGGGCGTCGTACACCGTGAACCGCGCGCCACCCTCGGTCTCGCCGTCCAGCGCCGCGCCGAGACGCGTCGTCACGCGGAACGGGTTCGGCGCGCTCCCCAGCGCCGCGCGGGTCACCGCGGGAGCCGCTGACGAGGAGTCGACACCGAGAATGAGATCCGAGAGCCAGACCTCGAACGTCCCCGACTCGTCCGAGACGTACGCGTAGCGATCCCCGAGCGGCGACCAGGCCGGCATCGACTCGGACGTCGCGAAGTCGTTCAGCACGACCGTCGGCATGCCGCCGGTGACCGGGACGGAATAGAGATCCCAGCTGCCGGTGTAGAAGCTCGCGAAGAGGAGGCTCTGGCTGTCCGGCGTCCACGACGGCGTGGCCTCGGCCTCGGTGCCCCCGGTGAGCTCGATGGGAAGCCCGCCCGACACGTCGACGATGGCGATGTTGGAGCCGGCGACGCCGCGCCGGTACGCGATCCACTGGCCGTCGGGCGACCAGTCCAGATCCATCTCCTCGTCGGCGTCGAACGTGAGCTGGGTGTGGGTGTCCACGACGCGATCGTAGATCCAGATGTCCCGGTCGCCGCCCCGATCGGTGGAGTAGGCGATCTGGGTCCCATCCGGCGAGAAGGTCGGGCTCCGGTCGAAGCCCGGGGTGTGGATGACGCGCGTGGCGGATCCGCCGGGGACGCCGATGACGTAGATGTCGTCCGTGCCGGCCGCGCTCGACGTGAACGCGATCTCGGTGCCGTCCGGCGACCACTCCGGATCCCACTCCAGACCCGGGTTCGTGGTCACGGCCATCGGGGCGCCGCCGCCGGCGCTCACGACCCAGAGATCACCGTCGTCGGCGAAGACGACGAAGCTGCCAGACGGCGACCAGGCCGGAACCTGTCCGCCGGCCGTCGTGAGCTGCGTGGCAGCGCTCGCGGAGAGCGCGAAGGTCAGGGGCGCGAGCATCGTCGCGAGTCCGAGGGTGCGGGCGTTAGACACGGGATACCTCCTCGAGCGGGTTGATGGTTCTCGGTCTCGTGAGAACCAGACGCCCGCTCGGCTCCGACCGAACGCTGAACGGCCTCAAAAAACGCGGGGAAATGCCGGAGGGCGCGGTGGCGATCGACGCCCCCACGCCCCCTGGCTTACATGTCGTTATTTCAGAACGTCTTATGCGATCAGTCGTCACCCATCGGCAATCGCACGCCGCTCTCCCGGGCGCACGCGATGGCCTCATCGTACCCGGCGTCGGCATGCCGGATGACCCCCATGCCGGGGTCGGCCGTCAGCACGCGCTGGAGCTTCCGGCCGGCGAGATCGGTGCCGTCGGCCACCGTAACCATGCCCGCGTGGATGGAGTTGCCGATGCCGACCCCTCCCCCGTGGTGGAGGCTCACCCAGGATGCCCCGCAGGCCGTGTTGACCATCGCGTTCAGGAGCGGCCAGTCCGCGATGGCGTCGGTGCCGTCCTTCATGCCCTCGGTCTCGCGATACGGGCTGGCCACCGAGCCGCAGTCCAGGTGATCGCGCCCGATGACGATCGGAGCCGAGATCTCGCCTTTGGCCACGAGCCGGTTCACCACCTCGCCGAACCTCTCGCGCTCGCCGTATCCGAGCCAGCAGATGCGCGCCGGGAGCCCCTGGAACTGCACGCGCTCGGCGGCCATCGGAATCCAGCGACGGAGCACGGGGTCGTCGGGGAACGTCTCCAGGATCGCGCGGTCGGTCCGATGGATGTCCGTTGGATCGCCCGAGAGCGCGACCCAGCGGAATGGGCCCTTTCCGCGGCAGAACAGCGGCCGCACGTACGCGGGCACGAACCCGGGAAAGTCGAACGCGTTCTCCACGCCGGCCTTCCTCGCCTGTCCGCGGAGGTTGTTGCCGTAGTCGAACACCACCGAGCCCCTGGCCATCAGATCCAGCATCGCGCGGCAGTGCGCGGCCATGGACTCGTACGACATCGCGACGTAGCGCTCGGGATCCGACGTGCGCATCTCGATCGCCGTCTCGAACGACACGCCGGCGGGCACGTATCCCTCGAGCGCGTCGTGGGCGGAGGTCTGATCGGTCACGTAGTGCGGCGTGAACCCGCGGCGCACGATCTCGGGGTGCGTCTCCGCGGCGTTTCCGACCAGCCCGATCGAGAGCGCGCGGCCGTCGGCCGCGGCCGCCTCGGCCCGCGCGATGGCGTCGTCGAGCGAGTCGGCCTCCTCGTCCAGGTAGCGCGTCTCGAGGCGTCGCCGGAGCCGTGCCGGATCCACCTCGACGCAGATGCACACGCCGCCGTTCATCGTGATGGCCAGCGGCTGGGCCCCGCCCATGCCGCCCAGACCGGCGGTCAGCGTGATCGTGCCCGAGAGCGTGCCGTTCGTGTGCTGGTTGGCGGCCTCGGCGAACGTCTCGAACGTGCCCTGGAGAATGCCCTGGGTTCCGATGTAGATCCACGATCCGGCCGTCATCTGACCGTACATCGTGAGACCGTCGGCCTCGAGCTTGCGGAAGGTCTCCCAGTCGGCCCACGCCGGCACGAGATGCGAGTTCGCGATCAGCACGCGCGGCGACCACGGGTGCGTCCGGAACACGCCGACCGGCTTCCCGGACTGGACGAGGAGCGTCTCGTCGTCCTCGAGACGCTCGAGCGAGCGCACGATCGCGTGGAACGCGTCCCACGAGCGTGCGGCGCGGCCGGTGCCGCCGTACACGATCAGCCGCTCGGGGTCCTCGGCCACGTCGGGGTCGAGGTTGTTCATGATCATGCGCTTGGCCGCTTCCTGGGGCCAGCTCTTGCAGCTCAGGGACGTGCCGCGGGGTGCGCGGACCGGCGCGTGCGGCGTCTTCGTCGGGCTCATGACATCCTCCATCGCGAGACGATGCCGCCGAGGATACCAGATCGCGGGAGGGCGACGGCCGGGACGTTCGGTAGGCCGACTTCACCTCGCCCCAGCTCTGCGGTCTCACGGGCGGTGCGCAGGGGCATCCGTGGATCCGAGCCAGTCCTCGGCCGCGGCCAGCGTCTCGTCGGCGTCCCCCGTGTGATAGAGCGTCACCGGGAGCGACTCGGTGAACCGTCCCCGGTAGCGCGCGGTACGGATCCGCGAGTCGAGGATCACGAAGACGCCACGATCGGTGCGACGGCGAATCAGCCGACCGAAGCCCTGGCGGAAGCGCAGCACCGCTTCGGGGATCATGAACCGCGAGAACGACGAGCCGCCCTCGGCGTCGATGGCCTCGCACCGCGCCTCGACCACCGGGTGCGAGGGGACGGGAAACGGCAGGCGCGCGATCACCAGGAGCTCGAGCTCCTCGCCGGGAAAGTCGACGCCCTCCCAGAAGCTGGACGTGCCCAGGAGCACCGCTCGCCGCGCGCGGCGGAAGTCGGCGGTGATGCGATCCCGGCTGCCGTCGACGCCCTGACCGATCACGGACACGTCGGTCGAGGCGAGCGCCTCGCGAAGCCCGGCGTGCACCGCGCGGAGCTGATCGTTGCTGGTGAACAGGACCAGAGCCTTGTGCGGGAGCCGCCGGGTCAGCGAAGCCACCAGGCGTACGGTCTCCGGGACGAAGCCCGGCTCCTTGGGCGAGGGGTGGTCGGGCGCCAGGGCGAGCACCTGTCGCGCGGTGTCGAACGGGGTCTCGGTGAGCACGGTGTCGACGTCGTTCGGGGAGCGGCCCATCTCGCCGAGAAAGTGCGCGAAGCTCCCGGCCGAGGAGAGCGTGGCCGACGTCATGACGGCCGCCTCGGCCGCGCCGAGGACGTGCTCGGCCACGAGCGGACCCGCGCGAAGGGGAGCCGCGATCAGGGCGGGCTCGGGATCGGACTCGTACCAGTAGACGTAGTCGGTGGCGGGCACCTCGATCGTGAAGCGGAGGGTCTCGCGGAAGTCGGCCACCGACTGCACGGCTCCCGCGAACCGCGCCAGCGCGTCCTCGTCCTCCTCGCGCGGGGGCGTGCACGAGGCCAGCGTGGCCACGATCCGACCCAGGTCGGCCACGAGTCGGTTGAGCTCGTCGAGGAGCGTGTCGACCACGTCACCGAACGCCCGCTCCTCGGCGTCCCGTCGACTGTACCGGCGCTCGCCGCGACCCATGCGGCGGTGGAGATCGCGGAAGAAGCCGCTCCCCACCCGGTTCACGCGCGAGATCGCCTCGGTGAGCCGGGCCACGGCGGCGGCTCGCTCGGCGGCCGTCCACGACAGCCCCTTCGCGCCCGCCAGGAGACGGCCGATCTGATCGAGGAGCCCCGAGTCGACGCCCCCGGTGACCTGCGACAGCACCGCTCGCAGCTCGGACGGACTCACGCGACGGGACAGAAGCTCCTTGGCCACGTCGGGCAGCGTGTGTGCCTCGTCGACGATCAGGAGCTCGTACTCGGGCAGGATCTGCGCCGGCGTCAGGTGCTGGGTCAACAGGAGCGCGTGATTGACCACGACGACCTGGCTCTCGGCCGCGCGGCGCCGGCTCTCGCGCAGGAAGCAGCGCGTCATGCGATGACAGAGCGCCGCGTCGTCGCGCTCGCGCGGGGCCGCCACCGCACGCAGCCACTCTCGCTCGTCCCGCGTGGCGGCGCCGCCGAACTCGTCCAGGTCGCCGGTCCCGGTCCGCGACGCCCAGTCGCCGAGCCGGTCGAAGAAGTCGGCGCGCGGCCCCCGGATGAGGTCCTGCTGCGCCGCCTCGCGTTCGAACCGTCGCACACAGAGGTAGTTGGTGCGCCCCTTGAGCAGCGCCAGTCGCACGCCCGGCGCGAGCACGTCCCGCACGCGCGGGGCGTCGCGCTTGACGATCTGCGCCTGGAGGTTTCGCGTGTGCGTCGAGATCACGACGCGCTTGTAGCCCTGGGCGGCCGCCAGCATCGCGGGCAGGAGGTACGCGATGGACTTGCCGACCCCGGTGGGCGCCTCGACGGCCAGCACACCCCCATGCTCGAACGCCGAGGCCACGTGCTCGGCCATCTCGCGCTGGGGCTCGCGCGGCTCGAACTCGGGCCAGAAGTCGGCGAGACGCGCGAACGCGTCGTTCACGCGCGCGGCGGTGCTCCGGCTGACGGGCGCGCCCGACGTGATCGCCGGGGCGACGACGCGCGGCGCCGACGTGATCGCGAGCTTGCCCGGGTACGCTCGATTCGCGGCGGCGGACGGCCGCCGGCCGCGCTCCGCGGGCGGGGTCGCCGGGGTCGGGCTTTCGGGCTCGACGGTGCGGGTCAGGATCTCGTCGTCGTACAGCTCGAGCGGTACGGACTCGTCGAGAAAGGCCTCGTCGGCCGACGGCGTCGCGACCTCGCGGCCGGGGCGCCCGGGATCCGCGTCGGATCCGAGCCGCGCCCCGGTCACGCGGTGCTCCGCGCGGTCACGAGCGTCTCGAAGCCGTCGAGATCCAGGATCGCCACGCCGAGGGATTCCGCCTTCGTCAGCTTGGAGCCGGCCTTCTCGCCCGCCAGGAGGTAGTCGGTCTTCTTGGAGACGCTTCCGGTGACCTTTCCGCCCAGCGACTCGATTCGCTCCTTCATCTCGTCGCGAGAGATTCCGGGGAGCGTTCCGGTGATCACGAACACGAGCCCGTCCAGCGGCGTCGGCCCCGTGGTCGACGGATCCGGGCGCGTCTCGGCCACCCGGAGCCCCGCGCGGGTCAGGCGCTCGAGCTGCTCGCGGTTGATCGGATCGTCGAGGAAGTCCCGGATCGAGCGGGCCATGACCTCGCCGATCTCGTCCACGTCGGTGAGCGTCTCGACGTCGGCCTCCATCAGCGCGTCCAGGGAGCCGAAGCGCCGGGCCAGCGTGCGCGCGGCGGTGACGCCGACGTGCCGGATGCCCAGCGCGAAGATCAGGCTGCCCAGCGGGCGCGATCGGCTCGCGTCGAGGGCCGCGACCACGTTCTCGGCGGACTTCGCGCCCATGCGCTCGAGCTCGGCCAGCCGATCGGCGGTGAGGTCGTAGAGATCCGACGGCTCGCGGACCCAGCCCTTCTCGACGAGCTGATCGATCAGCTTCACGCCGAGCCCCTCGACGTCCATGGCTCCCCGCGCCGCGAAGTGCTCCAGTCGCCGGCGCACCTGCTCGGGACACGCGCGGTTCGGGCAGCGCAGCGCCACCTCGTCGTCGGCGGATACCAGCGAGGTCGCGCAGACGGGACACTCGGCCGGCGGCACGAACCGGCGCGGTCGTCCCCGGCGTCGATCGACGAGCACGCGCAGGACCTTGGGGATGATCTCGCCCCCCTTGACCACGACGACCGTATCGCCGACGCGGACGTCGAGCCGGGCCACCTCGTCCATGTTGTGGAGCGTCGCCCGCTTGACGACGGTGCCGCCCAGCGTGACCGGCTCCAGGTTGGCCACCGGCGTCACGGCGCCCGTACGACCGAGCTGCATGGTGATCGCCTCGACGCGGGTGATCGCCTCCTCGGTCTCGAACTTGTAGGCGATCGCCCAGCGCGGCGCACGGGCCGTGGTCCCGAGGATGTCGTGGTGGGCGTGCGCGTTCACCTTGACCACGATGCCGTCCAGGTCGTAGTCGAACGTGCGGCGCCGCTCGTTCATGTCGTCGGCGAACGCAAGCACCTCCTCGATCGACGGGGCCACGATGCGGTGCGGGTTGATCGGGAATCCGAGCCCGGCCAGGCGCTCGAGCGACGCGTTCTGATCCGCCACGCCCAGTCGGTCGGGCTCGACCACGCCGTAGACGAACGCGCGCAGGCGTCGGCGGGCCACCGCCCGCGAATCGAGGAGCTTCAGCGATCCGGCGGTGGTGTTGCGCGGGTTCATGTAGAGAGCCAGGCCGCCGGCCTCTCGCTCGGCGTTGAGGGCATCGAACCGCGAGCGGGGCATGTACACCTCGCCTCGCACCTCGACGTCGAGCGACGCCGGCACGCCGTCCTCTTCGAGGACCAGCGGGAGGTCGTGAATCGTCCGAACGTTGTCGGTGACGATCTCGCCCTCGACGCCGTTGCCGCGCGTGAGCGCGCGCGCGAGCTCGCCCCGGCGATACAGGAGCGACACCGCCACGCCGTCGATCTTCAGCTCGGCGTGGTAGGCCAGGGCGTCCACGTCCGATGCCTCGCGCTCGAGCGCCCGGCGCACCCGCTCGTCGAAGGCGCGGAGCTCGTCGGGATCGTAGGTGTTGTCCAGCGACAGCATCGGAACGCGGTGCGGCGCGGTCTCGAAGCCCTCGGCCGGGTCGGCCCCGACCCGGCGCGTCGGTGACGAGGCCGGAACCTCGTCGGGAAACCGCGCCTCGAGCTCGAGCAGCTCGCGGAAGAGCGCGTCGTAGTCGGCGTCGGAGATCACCGGGGCAGCGTCGACGTGGTACAGCCGGTCGTGGCGGCTGATGTCGCGACGGAGCGTTTCCATGCGCGCCCGCTCGCGCGCGGTCGGTTCGGCCATCGTGTCGACTTCTCGGGGATGATCGTTCGGGTCGACCATCATCGCCGCGCGGCGGCGTCCTGTCAACGAGGCGGCGCCGTCTCCCGTGCGCGCGGGCGCGTCGCCGGGTGCTCGGCCGGCGCCGATCGTCCGGTCATTGTCGCCGGGACCGCGCCTGCGCCCGAGCGCCCTCCACCTGGCTCGGGTCCGACCCCAGCTCCACCGCCATCTCGTAGGCGACGTCGCCGATCTCGTCGCTCCCCATGATCGTGGCCATGAAGCCGATGGCCAGGTACGGCTCGGGCCGGTCCGGGGCGAGCCAGCGCGCCGCCCGCGCGGCGCGATACGCCTCGATCGGTCGTCCTCCCCGGAGGTACAGATCCGCGAGACGGAGCCAGATCTGATACGAATCGTGGTCCAGCGGCGCGATCTCGCCAGGCGGGAGCACCGCGCCCGTCGTCGTGCTCGCGAACGCCTCGCGAACGCGGGGGTCGGCACCGATCGCGGCCCGGAGAAACGACGCCCGGATCGCGATCTCGGTGGCCGCCCGCTCGAGACCGAGCATCACCTCGGGGGCATCCCCGGACGCCGCCGCCGCGACACGATACTGCTGATAGGCGCCGGGCATGTCGCCCACCGCCTCCAGCCCGCGCGCGGCCACGAGCGCCATGCCCGGCTCGAGCTGCCGGCGGCGGCGCAGCTCCAGGAGGAGATCGAGCGCGCGGACGACGTTCAGGCGCGTCAGCGAGGCCTGGGCGAGCTCGGTGATCAGCGGCGTCGGGGCCAGCGAGTCACCGCCGGCCTCCGCCACCTCCATCTCCAGCAGGTCGGTCGTGGCGTCGACGCCGAGCGAATCCGACAGGGTCAACAGGCGCCGCGCCTCCGACCAGCGACCGAGCTCGCGCGCGGCCCGGCCGGCCCCGAGCGCGTACTGGGAGAGTCGGAGCTGCGCCTCGTCGTCCGCCGCCGGAGCCGCCGCGCTCATCGCGCGCGTGAGATACCCGTACGCGTCCGCGCTCGCCCCGCGTCGGACGGCGATGATGCCCGCGCGCCCCAGCCGCTCCGGCGTGCCCGACGAGTCCGCGGCCGCGCGCACTCGCTCGTACGCGGCTCGACCGTAGCCGAGCGAGCTCCTGAGGTACTCGCACTGGGGATGGAGCGCCGCGGCGGCCGTCAGCGAGCTCTGCTGGAAGTCGGCGTTGGCGTTCCACCGGTGCACCCACGCGTCGGCGATCGACGGATACGTCCGCTCGGCTCGCTCCAGAAACGTCAGTATCTCGGCCACCCCGGGCTCGGTCGCGTCCTCGTAGGTCAGGTAGGGGTCGATCGACTCCTGCAAGAGCATGAACGTCCGATCGGTGACGAGGCGGTCGTCGGCGGCGAAGCGATCCACCCGGAGCGGGAAGAACTCCATCACCGGATGATCGTCCGAGTTGACGACGCCGTCCGCGGTGGCCAGCGCGAGCACCTCGGAGCTCCCCACGAAGCACGAGAGCAGCGCCCCCGGCTGATCGAGACTGAACACGGCGAGATCGGCCGTCACGTCGGGATCGCACAGCCGTTCGACGACGCGATCCAGGTCGATGCGGAGCGGTCGCTGGGCGCCGACGAGGACGCACGTCTGTCCGTACACGCGGTCCACCCACAGCGACGTGTGCGGGAACACCTCCTGGAACGTGTGCGTGATCATGTCGAACTCGTCCAGCGTGCCGTTGGGGCTCACGTAGAGCGTGACCATGCCGCCCTCGGAGACCCGGTCGCGACAGATCTCGAAGAAATCCCGCGTGTACAGCTTGCCGACGCCGGCGTTGCGGAGATTGCCGGAGTTCGCGTCGAGAACGATCAGATCGTAGGGCTCGCCGGCGCCGAGCAGGAGCCTGCGCCCGTCCTCGATGAACACCTCGAAGCTCGGGTCGCCGCGGTCGGCGATGTCTCCGTTCAGGCTCGCGAAGTACGGTGCGGCGTTCATGACCGCGGGTGAGATCTCGACGCAGTGATTGACGGGTACGCCGTACGCCGAGAGCGACTGGTTGCTGATCCCGACCCCGAACCCGAGCACGAGCGCGCGCTCGACCGACCGGTCCATCAGCATCATCGGAACGTGCACCAGGAGCTTGTGCACGACGCCGCGGTCGTCGAGCACCGTGTTGTTGATCGCGAGCACCGGACGCTGAGCCCGTTCGCTGTCGTAGACGGCCACGGTCGTCTCGACACCTTCCTCGTAGTAGGTGAACGTCGCGTCCAGCACGCGCTCCAGGAGCCGGTGGAAGTAGTTCGGCGATCCCGCCAGAATCGCGATCACGACGATGGTCGCGAGCCCCGCCACGGCCGACGTGGCGCGAGCCCCCGTCCGCATGACGAGATAGGACCCCGACAGGACGCTCACCAGCCCGAACGCGACGATTGCGCCCTGGATGCCGATGGCGGGCAGCACGACGAACGCCGCCAGGAGGCTCCCGGCCACCGCACCGATCGTGTTGAGCGCGTACACGCGCCCGACCGCGCGGGCCACCGTGGACGTGTGCCCGGCCACGACGCGGGCCACCAGCGGAAACGACGCGCCCATCAGGAGCGTGGCCGGCAGCATGAAGATCGCCGAGACCGCGTACGCGCGCCCGAGCATGCCCACGAGCCAGCGGCTCTCGGCCTCGGGCGTCATCGCATCCACGAACGACGTCCCGACGAGCCCGAGGCCGATCGGCGTGAGCGCCGCGATCACGCCGATGAGGAGCTGGAACACGGCCAGGAGCCACGCCGGGCGACGGATCCGGGACACGAGCCCGCTCATGACCGCCGAGCCGACCGCCAGCCCCACCAGGTAGGTGGTGAGGATGACCGTGAACGCGTAGATCGTGCTGGTGCTGAAGAGCACGATCGCGCGCGTCCACAGGAGCTCGAGCCCGAGCCCCACGAAGCCGTTCACCGCGTAGACGAACGTGATTGCACCCAGGAGCCCCGCCGAGTCGCCCGCGTCGTCCGCATCGCCCACGTCGCCGGCCCGGCGCGCGTCGCCCTCGCCTCGAGCCGCGCTCGCGGGCGACGGGGTCCCCCAGCGAGCCGACAGCGCCCAGGCCAGGGCGAACACGACGAGGTTCCCTCCCGCCGCCGCCCAGGTGGCGCGCTCGATCCCGAGCGCCCGGATCAGGACGAAGCCGGTGACCGCGGTGCCGACGATGGCCCCGATCGTGTTCGCGGCGTAGAGCCCGCCGATCGACGCGCCTCGCGCCAGTGAGAACCCGGTCAGGTAGCGGCTCAGCACCGGGAGCGTGCCGCCCATCAGCGTCGTCGGCACGAGCAGCATCACGAAGCTCGCAACGAAGCCGAAGAGCCCGGACGAGAACGCCGGGCCCAGCCCCGATTCGCCCGTGGCGGCCGCCGATGCGATGGCCCGGAACACGAACGGCAGCACGAGAGCCGCGGCGCCGATGCCGATCTCCATCAGCGCGTAGGCCCGGAGCGGCTGCGCGAATCGATCGCCGAGACGGCCGAACCACGCGCTCCCCAGGGCGAGGCCGGCCATGAACGCGCTGATGACGATCGAGATGGCGTAGACCGTGCTCCCGAGCGTCAGCGAGAGCACGCGGATCCACAGGATCTGGTAGACGAGCGAGGTGGCGCCGGACAGGAGGAAGATCGCGAGCAGCGCGAGCGTGCGGCCGGTGCCGATGCGGTTTTCCGTCACCTGGTCTCCTCAATCCGCTGCGGACGTCCCTCGCGGCGGCCCGTCCGCCCCGATCGAGCGGCCGGTAGCGTAGCAGCTCCAAGACGTTCCGTCAGCGACCCGCCGCCCGGGGAGCCCCGGGGCACGGCTCGACCGCACGCCGGCACCCGAGAACGCCGGGACCGGACCGACGCTCAGTAGCTCCCGAGAATCGACAGGTGGACGCGTAGCTCCTCGTAGGACGTGATCTCGTCGTTGCCCGCGAGATCCACGCCGACGAGCCCGACCCGGCTCCGGACCCTCATCCCGACGCCGATCCCGATCTTCCAGCGATCGTCCCCGACACCGAGCGAGCGGTCCGGATCGAAGTAGCCGGTGTCCACGAACAGATGCACGCGCGAGGCTCCGGCGTCCAGGTAGCGACGCGCCTCGAGCGTGAGCACGCCACCGAGATCGGTGCGGAACCGCCCCTCCTCGAAGCCCCGCAGCGACGTGGCGCCCCCCACGCGAAACGCCGTCTCGGCGCGAATGCGCTGGCCGGGGGACTCGCGCAGGTAGCTCACTCCCTCCACGAACAGCGTGCGCGCACCCCACACGCGCTCGCCGCCGATTCGCGACTCGAGGGTGGTGACGTCGCGCGTGGCGCGTGTCCCGTCGCGCAGGCGATCCCGTTCGGTGCCGCGCGTGGCGGTGACGTCGACGAATGCGCCTCCACGACCGCGCACGACGTCCCGGCCGTTCCACCCGAAGCCGAATCGGTTCCCTCGACGTTCGGTCTCCTCTAGCTCACCGACCGGACGGGACGACTGCTCGACCTGCCACCCGGTCCGGAGCTCGACGCGTTCGGTGAGCGCGACGCTGACGTCCAGCCGCCAGTCGGTGCGCGTGTACAGCGTATCTTCCTGATCCTGGTGGAACCCCGCGTCCAGCGCGACGGGCCAGCCGGCGATCCAGGGCTCGCGATAGTCGATCTCGTACGTGGCGCGGCCCTGCCCGCGTCCCTCCCAGCGCGCGTGAAAGCGCCGGGCGGTTCCGAAGAGGTTGTCGAGGCGCACGTCGAAGAGCCCGGTCAGCTCGCGATCCCGTCCGCCGACCCCCAGGATCCCGTGTATCGTCGTGAACGGCTTCTCGGTGACGGTGAGGGTCAGGATGCCGTCACGGACGGCGTCGCCGGGATCGCCGCCGACGAGGAGCGAGGGCGGGGCGACGTCCAGGAAGAGCCCCGAGCGCGCGAGGCGTTCGCGATAGAGCGGGATCAGCGACTCGCGATAGCGGGCCCCGGGCCGAAAGCGACAGAGCCGGTATACGGTGGACGGCCGCGTCACCTCGAGACCGTCCACGTGGAGCGAGTCGATCCGGACGACCGGCCCGGGGTCGATGGCGACGCGGTACGACATCACCGACTCGTCGCGAACGAAGTCGGTGGCGGTGGCGCTCGCGAACGGAAAGCCGGCCTCGACCAGCGCGGCCACGTAGCCGCCGAGGCCGCGGTCGATCTCGTCGAACGTGGTCAGCTCGACCTCGAACCGTTCGGGCTCCACGGCTCGGGCCCACTCGGCGTCCGGCAGCCCGTCGATGCGCGGCGCCTGGATCCGGACCGGTGCGCCCGCGTCGATCGTGAGGACGAGGTCGTCGTCCTCACGCCGAAGCTCGAGGCGTGCGTCGAGGTAGCCCTCCAGCACCACACGCTCGGTCAGCCGCTCCAGACGACTCACGACGACGGCCGAATCGGCGATCCCGCGCTCGGTGACGCCCAGGAGCGCGTCCAGCTCGTCCACCGGGACCACGAGATCACCCCGGTAGACGAGCCCGCCGGCCACGGCGGGAGCGGACGCCCCCACGAGGCCGACCACCGCGGCCAGGGCGACGCCCGCGACGGCGGCGCGCCTGGCCACCTCTCCGTTTACGCCGCGACCGACGCGGCGCGTCGTCGGCACATCAGAAGTACGCACGTAGCTCCATCCGTCCATCGTATCTCGTGCTCGCCCCTCGCGGGCGCGCGGCCCGGAGCGTTCCCGCGAGGGTCAGGTACTCGCGAAGGCGGACGTCCGCCACCGCGGACCACTCGACTCCGCTGGCGTTCGCCAGCCCGAACGCGAACGTGGGGTACACGCGGTCGAGGCGGTCTCGGACCTCCACCCAGGTCACGCTGAGCTGGATCCGTCCCCACCGCGACGGGGTCACGTTGACCGTGGGCGTCAGCGTGACGCGGGTCTCGCGCCCGTCGCGCCCGGGCGACTCGGTGCCACCCCACGACGCGCCGAGCGAGACCCGCCACAGGCTCGTCGGCTGATAGACGCTCTCCCCCTCCAGCCGGGTCGTGTCGAACACCTCCTCGGACGTGGCCGACGACGTCGAGTCGCTCACGGTCACGACGTCGGCGTTGCGCTCGTACACGCCGTCCAGCCCGAACGACCACCGCTCGCGGGGAACGGCCCGTACCCCGGCGGTCACGACGTCCTGCTCCCTCCACTCGGCCACGTTCTCGAATCGGCCGTCGAAGCTCCGGTAGCGCTCCCAGCGCCCGCGCGGCGAGAAGCGCTCGGCCGGAAGGAACGTCAGCTCGTGCCGCATCGTCGAGGCGGACGTCGCGCTGTTCGGTCCGGTGGCGTAGAGATCGCCGGAGAGCGGGTTGATCAGGCGGGAGAACGGGAGATCGGTGGTCTGGTCGACGCGGACGAAGCTCGTCACGCGCACCTGGCGCATCAGGAACGAGGCATCGGGTTCGTTTCGTCCCGCGAACGAGGCACGCACGGCCAGATCCAGCCGGGAGAGCAGCTCCTCCTCGTCGGCCTCGGTGATGGCGACGTCGTAGTCGCCGGTGCCCACGAAGATACCGAACATGTCGTAGTTCCCCGTGCCGGGCGCGACCGGGGTGATGGTCTTGATGCGCGGGCGGAACGCCTCGGTCGTCACCCGGTAGTCGACGCGCGCGCGAAACGCCCCCTGCCAGGGCTCGGCGTCTAGCGCGAGACGCGCGAGGTCGGTGGAGCCGCCGGCGGCCGCGCCGGTCGCGTCGACGCGCCGGTGCCGGTACTCGAGCTGCCCGCCCACGAACGACCAGCGGGTCAGCGAGAGCTGCGTGCCGGTCTCGCGCGTGGTCCGCTCGCGCGCCCAGTCGCGCGACGGGCGGTCCGGCGCGCCGCGGGTGTCGTCTCGACGTTCGGAGACGTCGACGTCGAGCCGGAGGGGACCGGTCGGCGCGACCCCGAGGAGCGCCCGGAGCTCCACGAACCGCGAGCCGGTCGACGTGGTGTCGGTCTCCGCATCGGTACGCTCGTGGCGAAGTCGCAGCTCGGGGCGAAGGGCGCGCCAGCGGTAGCGCGTGCTCGCCCTGGCCACGTCGCGCCGGCCGCTCGTGCCCGCCTCGGGCCGGCGCGACCACGTCCGGCGCACATCGGCATCGCCGGAGAGCCGGCCCGCACGTCGAACACTGGCCGATACCCGCTCGGCGTCGAACGCACGCCCGCTGCGCAGGCGCGCGGCCTCGACCGACAGCGCACTGCCGTCTCCCGCGTCCACCTCGATCGCGGCCGATGCCCGGTCGTCCCCGTCGGTGAGTCCCGTGGGGTCGTAGTTCCAGTCCAGGTAGTCGAACGAGTCGTTGATCCGGGAGAACGCTTCGAAGTCCCTCGAGATCGAGCGCCACTTCCCGCGCAATCGCACGCCGCCCGCGTCGTCCGCCCACGTCGGCCCGTGGAGCACCATCTCCGCCCGGCCGGCGAGGCCGTCGTTGTCGCCGTCGTCACGCGCGGAGAACGTGTTCTCGTCGACGCGGCTCGCGGCCAGCTCGCTGGAGAGCGTGAGCCGGGGCAGCGTCCAGCCCAGCTCGAGATCCACGAGATCGTGCGACCGGGGACTGTCGAGCCGCCGGCCGGGCTCGAAGTCGCCCACGCCCTCCCCACGGAACAGGTAGGCCACCGATCCATCGGCGAGCGTGGAATCGACGTACGCCCCGAGCCCGTCGCCCACGCGCACGAAGCTCACCAGGAGGTTCCCGTTCTGCTCGAAGCCGACCCACTGGAAGTGCCGGGGCGCCTCCGCGTCCGCGGCCACCTCGACGTAGTCGCCCTCACCCACCGCGACCTCTCGCACCGCGAACGCCTCGCCGATCGGCTCCTCGTCGCCGAGCGAGGCCAGGAGGTCCTTCTCGTCGTCGTCCAGCGTGAAGCCGCGCGGCGCGTCCCGATCGTCGGTCTCGGACGCGGCGAAGGCGCGTATCGAGAAGACGTCGCCCGATCGGTAGCCGGCGCGCCCCGCGGCGAAGCCCCGGCGGTAGCTCTCGGTCTCCACCTCGAAGTCCACGGTGATTCGCGAGTCGAACGTGACCGCGCGACGGGGCATGAACGTGAGCTCGCCGAGCTCGTAGTCGATCACGTAGTCACGGCTCTCACCCCGCGAGAGCCGCTCGCCGTCCAGGACGACCTCCTCGGAGCCGGGCACGATCGTCACGATCGTGCCCCCGGCCAGGTCTCCGATCCGGTAGGGCCCCTGTCGCCCCTCGATGCCGAAGAACTCGACGCTGCGGAACTCGCCGCGTGCGTTCGCAACCACCCCGAGGACGTCGGTGCGCTCGCCGGTCCGCTCGACCTCGGCCCCCTCGAGGCGGCGCTCGTAGCGGGCGAACTGACCGTCGGTCTGGGAGACCTCGATGTCGCCGAACGTCGCTCGTGCGTTTCGCGTCTCCAGCTGCACCAGGACCTTGTCGAGCTCCTCGAGCTCGCTCGACGTGCCCTCGGGGGTCACCGGCGAGTCGCGATCGCTGAGCACCGCCTGGATGCTCACCTCGGGAGACAGCCGACCGCGGATGGAGAGATCCAGGCTCTGGCGGAGCGCGGCGTCACCATTGGACGCCACCTCCACCGCGAACGTCTTGCTTCCCCCGACGACGAGCCTCGCGCCGTCGTCGGCGTCGTCGATCGGCGTGACGTCCGCGCCGATCGGGACGTCCCGTCCATCGGCGCTCACCGGCTCGTGCAGACGCGCGTGAAGGCTGCTGGAGAGGGGAAGGTACCGGTAGCGAATCTCGAGTCGGAGCGTGTCGCTCGGCGCGACGCGGAGCTCGATGCACCCGCTCCGCTCGTCGGGAACGTAGTCGACGCCGGGCAGGAGCTCCCCGTCCGGGCTGCGTACCGAGAACGTTCCCAGGAACACCGGCGTTCGCGTCACGCAGGCGCGGCGCTGGCCGGGCGCGAGGGTGATGGTGTCGCGACCGTCGCCGACCCGGTGCTCCCAGATCAGCGTCGAGCCCGAGGTGTCGGGAGGCGCCGCGCGTTCGGACGTCCGGGGCTCAGTCTCGGCGAGTGGGCTCGCCGTCGCCGGCGTCCGAGCGCCGACGAGCGCGAGCGCGAGACCCGCGAGGAGGACGCCGGCGATCCGGGTCGCGGCTCGCCTCGGGTTCGGCCGGCCGCTCGTCGGACGAGCGTCGTGCGCGTCCATCAGCGCGCCCCGGCGTCTCTCGCGGCCTTTCGGTCCACGGCGACCACGCGCCGGGACTCGGCGTCGACGCCGAACAGGCGACCTCCGGGATGCTCGACGATGCGAACCGGGACCGTCCCCGGCCAGCGACCGACGCGGGTGACGACCTCGGTCAGCTCGACGAGCACGCCGTCGTCACCGACCGCGACGGCGCCGAGGCGCGACCCCCCGACCGCCACCGGCTTCGCGCCGCCCGGCAGCGTGAACGATCGGCGCTCGGCGCCCAGCCCGTCGAACTTCGAGATCCGCGCGTTCCCGGCGTCGAGCACGAACACGTGACCGCCCGCGCTGGTGGCCAGCGCCGTGGGATTCCGCAATCGGCCCGCCGACGATCCGAGACCGCCGAAGACGCGAAGGCGTTGCCCGAAGACGTCCATCACGAGCACCGAGTGGTGATTGCCGTCGGACACGAACACGAGCCCGGACGTGTCGGTGGCGATGTCGGTGGGATCGACCGATCCCAGGCGATCGGCGGCCAGATCGAAGTCGACCACGTCGCCGACGGTGTTTCCGAAGCTGTCCAGTCGCACGATCAGTCGCTCGTCCGGGTCCAGGAGCAGCACGGTGAGGCCCGTGACCGCGATCGCCCGGGGCTGGAAGAACGGATGCACGTCGCCCCCCGACACGGACCAGGCATCGATCGCGCGGCCCTCGGCCGAGAAGAGCAAGAGCTCGGTACCCCGGGAGTCGAGCACGAGGAGCCGATCGCTGGGATCGATGGCGACGTCGATCGGGTCGCGGACTCCGGACGTGGCGTCCAGCACGAAGGCGATGGTGAGGGTGCCGGTCGCACGCCCGGCCGCGGCACGCTCGCCGTCCGGCGGCGTCCGGGGCTCGGTCGCGTCGGGATCGCCGAGCCGGGTCTCGATCGTGCCCCTCGGCGCGCGCGCGCAGGCGAGCACCGTGACCCCGAGCGCGATCAAGAGGGTCGACCGGCAGGTGGCCCGGAGCGATCGCCGGCACGAGGGGGCGCTCACCGCGGGCCTCGCGGGCTCAGAAGCGCGCGGTCCAGGCAACCGTCGGCATGAGCTCACCGGCATTCCCCGGCCGGAACCCCAGCGAGAGCGAGGGCTCGCGATGCGAGGGCACCGCGCGGGCCGCGTGAACGACGGCGATCGCGCGGTTCAGGAGCGCGAACCCGATCATCAGCTCGGCCCGCTGGTCGGAGTCCTCGGACGCGGACACCAGCGAGCGAAAGCGACGGCGCCGCTCGGTGCTGGGCCAGCGCCACTGCTGCTCCTCGGGGTACAGCTCCTCGTCGGGGCTGCCCTCGTCGCTCCGGATCGCGATGACGCGGTACTCCTCGTACGAGTCGTACTTGCCCATGTTCGTGTAGTACGTGGAGTCGTGCCCCTCGGCGTCGGCGACGCCGCCCCACCGCTCGGCGAAGTCCACGTACCGGTCCTCGCGCATGTCGGCCTGGATCCGGAAGCCGGCGAACGAGGCCCAGATCGCGGCCTCGGCGCCCAGGAACCCGTAGCCCCAGGCCGTGTGTCCCGCGTTGATCTGACCGAGGCCCGGCAGCACCAGCGAGAGAAGCATCGCCTTGACGCGCGGGCTCATGCCCCCGCCCCCGTCTCCGGAGGTCGCGTCGAGCGACACGCGCGTGCCGGCATCGGACGCGAGCGGCTCGACGCCGAGCGAGACGCCATCCAGCACGCTGGGCGCGGACGCCCCCCGGTACGGGGACGCGTTCCGGGGCCCGGAAGCCTCGGCCGCGTGGAGCGGAAGCCCCACGGCGACCAGCGCCACGGTCAGTCGGCAGAGCGAACGGAGTCGCATCGATCACCTCTCTCCACGTCAGAACAGCTGTCGTCGATAGACGAGGTTGGCCCGGAGTCCACCGTCGACGTCGGGCTCGAAATCCAGGCGCAGGTCGCTGTCGGCGGCCTCGATCCGCTTGTTGTGGCCCTTCGCCTGGAAGAAGGCGTGGACGCTCGAGACGAGGTGGTTCAGCAGGATGACCTGCTTCATGCTGCGCGATTGCTGCAAGAGATCGTTGGCCTCGGCGCGCATGCTTCGATAGCGGGTGCGAAGCTCGGGGCTGAACCAGCCGCACTGGTACTTGTCGTACTTGCCGATGTCCTCGTAGAACTCCCGGGGGTTGTGGAAGTAGAAGTCGACGAGCATCGAGTCGGTCTCGGCGTTGGCGCGCTCGACGAGAACGCAGCCCTCGGGCACGTCCTCACCCCGGTACGCGGCGCGCCAGCGCTCCCAGGACCAGTTGCCTTCCTCGCGGAGGATCTCGTTGAGCGGTGCGCCCTCGGTGTCGTCGAGCTTGCCCTGCCAGGCGAACTGCTCGAACTCCTCGGTCTTCTCGTCGCCGTCCTGCTCCCATGCGGAACGGAGGTACCACGAGAGCACCTCGACGCCGGCGTAGACGAACGAGAGCAGGTTGCCGCGATTGACGTAGAACTGACCGGCGCCCGGAAGGGCGGCGCTGAGCCCCATCGCGAGCCAGGGGCTGCGCGGGCTCTCGGGCTCGTCCTCCTCGGCTGTCTTCTTCTCGTCGTCCGGCGACTTCTTGCCGTCGCCGATGACGCGCTGGGCCAGGAGCGCGTCGACGTCCAGCAGATGTTCGTTCGCGTACAGGACGTGTCCGGCGCCGGATGCCGGCACCCGACCGTCGGCCGGGGCGTCGAGGATCGAGGCCCGGCCGGAGCCGAGGACGGGACGGGTCAGGGGATCCGGATCGTGCACCGAGGCGGGGGAGCTCGACGGGACCACGAGGGACGCTGTCACACAACCGGCCAACACGAGGCTCGCTCGCACCATCACGACTCCCACTCCGCGCGTCCTCCCGCGCGGCATCTCGGCGTTTCGCACCGCGTGACCGCACGCCGCCGTGTCGCGCGTCGAGACACGACACGGCTCACGACGCGTGCGCGGCGGCACCTGCACTCCATACCACGTCCGGGGTCAGTCGGCGAGGGTCGGATCTCGGGGATCGCGGGCGACGCCGGGCGCCACCCGCTCGACAGAGCTAGAACCGGGCGGTCACCGAGAACTTGTGCACGTTGTCGTCGAGGCTGGTCGCCTGCGGCACCATCGCCCAGTCCAGCGTGAACTGCCCGAGCGCGAAGCCGAGCCCGAACGTGGGGTCCTTGATGTCTCCGTCGGGATCGTAGACGTACCCGAGCCGCGCGGCCAGCGCCAGCCGCTCCTGCGCGTAGGCGACCTCGCTGCCGAAGTGCTGGATCGGCTCCTCGCGCGACCGGAACAGCGGACGCTTGAAGTCGGTGAGACGATCGAAGAACCCGGTTCCGTCCTCGGAGATGATGACCGGCTGGTTGAAGTCGTATGTGAACCGGACCGAGACCTGATCCCCGTCGACCGGCTGGTACATCATCCCGAGCTTCACGATGTGTCCGAGAGGGCTGGACTGCCCCTCGTCGATGAACGAGATGTCCGGGCCGATGTTGGTGAGCACCGCCGCGAAGTTGATCTTGTCGTTGGCCAGGGGACCGAACGTCAGGTTGCGATACAGGACACCGAGATCGAGCGCGAGGCTCCATCCCGATCCCTCGGTCTCGTCGGGGGTGGCCCATGCGGGCGCCAGGTCCACGTAGACGAACTTGCCCGCGGCGCCGAACCCGACGTTGGGGGTGACCTCGAAGCCCAGCGATCCGGTCAGCGCCACCTCGTAGCTGGTGAACTCGCCGAGGATCTCCTCCTCGTCGGAAACCGCGGTGGACTTGCCGTACGTGAGATAGATGATGTTGACGCCGGCGCCGCCGACACCCTCGAGCGGCATGCTGCCGCCGAGGTACTCGTAGTACACGTCGTCCGCGAGGCCCGGGACGAGCTTGGTGTGCATCAGCGTGGCGCTGGTCTGGTCGGTGAAGGCGAGCCCGCCCGGATTCCACCACACGGCGGTCGGGTCCTCGGCCACGGCGATGTAGGCGCGCCCCATGCCGTCGGCACGCGCGCCGGGTGTGATCAGAAGCGACTGCGCGCCCGCGGTCGATTGCGCATGCGCGGCCGTGGCGAGCGCCGAGGAACACACGGCGGCACAGACCCAGGCGATACGACGACTCATTGAAACTGCCTCCCTGACAGGCGTTGCCCCGTGTGGCTCGAAATGAAAGGCCTGCCGCGTTTTACCCTTGGGGGCTCGGTACGGTTCCGAAAAGAACGCCATGGATCGTAGCACGCACGCCCGCAGATGGGCCAGCATGCCCGCGCCGGGAGCACCCGTCATCCGAGGATCATATCTCATTATCGATATGCCGATCCAACCCGGCCAATCACCTGCCCGCCACCAATCCCCGCTCGTCCGCAAGACCGCCGTGACCCCCCACAGCCGGTTCCTTCGTCGGCTCGCCACCTCACCGTCCCCGTCACGTCCCCGGCGGAGGTACCCGCACGCACGGGCCCTCCCCCCGGCACGCGGACACGCCGTGCCATCCGAGAGCGCTCGACCGAGTGCTCGGGCGTGGAGGGGTGGGCTCCGCGGATCGTTGATCGCGAATCAGCATCCACACACCCCGCTCCGCCAACCGCCGAAATCCGCCGCCGTCCACTACCGCACCCACCCCCACCCGATCCGCGGAGCCCACCCCTTCGCGCCCGAGCACCCCCGAAGCGCCGAGAGCGGGAACGCCCAACGCCAACGTAGGCCCGGAAGAAGACTACCGGAGCACCGCGAGCCACCCCGTCCGCGTCTCCCGCTCGCCCCCGTCCCTCGGCGTGATCGCCACCACGTAGTGGTACGACCCGTTGGCCACGCGATCGCGGTCCTCGTCACGCAGGTCCCACAGGATCGGATCCAGACGCCCCTCACCCGGACCGCGGGATGCGTCGAGCGTTCGGATGAGCTTGCCCGAGACCGTGTAGAGCTTCAGCTCGACGTCGATCGCGACGGCCACGTCGACGAAGAATCCGACCGGGGCGCCGCCGGTGGGGTTCGGATAGGCGAAAACGCGCTGCACCTCGGCCGAGTCGTTGGCCACCAGGAACACGTCCTGCGTGATCTGGGCGCGGTTGCCCAGGTTGTCGGACGCGCGGACACGGATCGTGTACGGTCGTCCGACGGTCAGGGCGGTCGGAATGGGCAGCGTGACCTCGGCCTCGCGATAGTCGTCGCCGAAGACGATCTCGGGCGCCAGGTCGATCGTGACCACCGCGAAGCCACCGGGCTCCTCGATCGTCATCACCGCCGAGCGGGAGTCGAGAAGCTGCGTGATGTTGATCCCGCTCTCGTCGGTGAACCCGAGGTGGAGATCGCTCCGGATGGGAAGGGCGGCGGCCGGCCCGTCCAGCGTGAGCGTGATCTCCGGTGGATCCACGTCGTCGGGACTCCAGCCCGGCCTCGACTCCTCGGGGACGAAGATCCCGTCCAGGCTCGCGAAGGCGTCGGTTCCGCCGGTGCCGTTGACGTGGCAGCGAATGCGGGCCTGCCCGCGTTCGCCGCGACGCAGCCCGGCGGGCACCCGGAACGGCGCCTCGAACACGCCGTTCACGACCGGAACGTCGGCGCGATAGATCGTCGCGCCGGGCAGGCTGTAGTTCGTGGGCCGAACCGTGACCGGTCCCCCGTCGCACTCGGGTGGATCGTCGGTGACGTAGTCCTCGCGAATGCGCCGCTCCTCGGAATCGAAGACCTCGACGCGTGCGGTTCCGGTGTATCCGGTATCGACGTCGCCGGCGAGCGTGAGCACGCGACCCGAGACCGTCATGCGCTCGCCGCGCCAGAGCGTGTCGGCGGCCGCTCCCCCGCGCGCGTCGGGAAGCGACAGCGTCAGCTCGGCCGGCCGTCCCGGCCACGCCATGGACGTCGCGGGATCCCCGAGAATGTTGTACTTCGTGTCGTTGCTCGCACCCGCGCCCTCGATGCGCGCGAGGAGGAAGGCCTCGCCGAACGTGCGCAACGAGTCCGGATGCACGCTCCCGGACCGGAAGAGCCCGGT
Organism: Candidatus Eiseniibacteriota bacterium; assembly: GCA_965224245.1. Classification (GTDB taxonomy): domain Bacteria; phylum Eisenbacteria; class RBG-16-71-46; order CAZAMP01; family CAZAMP01; genus CBDCYW01. The sequence goes on from OZ245046.1 coordinate 2,573,109, forward strand.
CAACAGCCGACGGTTCAGCGCCACGTTGGCCGACGAGCCGGCCACCGCCGCGGCCGACAGCGACAGCACCGCTCCCCCGCCGGGCTGCTTGACGATCGTCTCGCCGAGACCTTCGCCGCCCTCGTCGAACTTGCCGACCGAGCACGAGGCGGTGACGAAGTAGTGATAACGTCCGGCGTTCTGCATCGCGGGCACGTCCGAGCTCAGGAGGACCTTCTCGTCGGACATCTGGGTGGAGCCCCCGTGTCCGACGTAGTCGACGAGCCACGTGCCCGCGTTGATCGCGCCCAACAACGCGTCCCGCGCGCTCGACTTGTCGACTCCCCGGCACTCGAGGCCGGTGACGGGATCGGGATAGTCGACCAGGTAGATTCGCTCGACCCACATCTCCGACGGAACGTACGGAATCAGGTCCCGCTCGGCCTGGCGCGTGTGTGTGAACAGGAAGGATCGATCCAGACAGAACCGCTGGCAGATGTCGTCGGCCACCATGACCGCACGCGATCGCCAGTCGTCCCGCGCCGACCCGTAGACGTGCTGGCGGGTCTTGGTGACCATCGCGGTGGCGCCCGAGGGCGTCTGCGCCGGGATGCGTCCGATGGAGACGCTGGGGGGGTCGTCGTCGAGATCTCCGAAGATCCCGAAGTAGTCGTCCGACGGCCAGCTGGCCGTGTAGTCCTGGAACCACAGCGAGATCGAGTGGCGTCCGGCCCAGGCCGGCACGAAGTCCTCGCTGGACGCTAGCTGGAAGTTACGCCGGTCGAAGCTCGCGTCGCCCAGCAGCGTGACGTAGCGAAGTCGCGGTGACGCCGGCGCCCCGGGATCGCGATAGCGATCGTAGGCGAACTTGACGAACCGGCGGATCGCGCCGGGATCCTTCGAGCCGCCGGAGAACTCGGCGAAGACCTGGCTGATCGGCGCGAGGAGTACGCGCGGACTCTCCACGCCGGGCAAGACGTCCTCGCGGAGCGCCGCCAGGAGATCCGCCGCCCCCGAGAAGTCGTCGTAGTAGACGATCATCGCGTCCACGGGATCGGTCAGGTCGCGAAGGTACGAGCCGTTCGGCGGCTGCCAGGCGCGGACGACGACCGGCGAGATGCGCGTCGTCGAGTGGGCGATCAGATAGCGCCTCGACGTCGTGACGACCTCGGTCCGGTCGAAGGTCAGGGTCGTGGTCCCGCCGCTCCCGGTCACCTCGCTGCCGGTGAGACGGATCGGGTTCAGGGGATCGGTCACGTCGAGCACGTCGGCGCTCGCGTCGGGGAGATTCGACACCCGGTAGCGCACGCGTCCGTCGAGCGCGGGAGAGCGGTAGACGAGGTCTCGTCCCCCCCAGCGGAGTCGGTACTTCTCCCACAGCTCGAACCACGCCAGGTAGATCTGATCGAACACGCCCGGGGCCGTGGTGGCCCGGATCGTGAACTGATTGGCCCCGTCCAACACGAACCGCTCACCGGCCGACCAGGCCACGTCGAAGTCGTACGGAGCCGAGCGTCCGGACCACGTGAGCTCGGGCCACGCGTTGCCGTTGAAGCTCATCGTGACGCGGTGCGCCACGTTCACGTCGGCCCAGAGCCGGCCGCGCAGGCGCCCGGCCGCACCGGCGTCGTGGCCGGGCAGGTCGAACCGGATCAGCCGATCGCCGTCCTGGCTGGTCGTGCCCTCGTCCCACCACCACTTCTCCCAGCGCTCGCCTGAGCGCTTGGGGCCGGGGTCGTACCAGCGATTGCGCTCGATGTGGGTGCGGCGCGTGACCCAGTCGCGCTCGGCGACCGGCGTGCCGGACGGCGCCACGTCGACGACCGACATCCGGCGTGGGGGATCGGGGAACGCGGCGTCCCAGGTCATCCAGTACGTGCGTCGCGACGTGTACTCGTTCATGTGCCACTCGAACCGCTCCGTCGAATCGGCGAGCGCGACCGCATCGGGATCGATGTCGATCAGGTAGCCGTCCACGCTCGTGGCGAAGAACTCGATGCGATCGGACACGTCGATGTCGTCGTCTCCGCCGTCCTCGACCAGGATCGCCACCTCGTCCATGAACGCGTCCGGATCGAACGCGGACAGGTCGGCGGAGATCGGCCGGGCAGGCCCGGTGAACACGCGGATGGAGGCCGCGTCGGTGGGAAGCGGCAGCCCGGCACCCAGGATCTGGGAGCCGAGCACGCGACAGATCCCGCCGGCCTCGGTGTCGATGCGCAGCCAGCGGGTGGAGGCCGAGAATCCGGGCGTACCGCGAAGCGGGGGGGCCGGCGCCTCGGATCGGAGCCACCGTCGCGACTGGGGACCGTTGACCAGCGCGCCGTCGATCAGTGCGTCCCATCCGTCGTCGCCGTAGCGCGCGGGCAGCGTCTTCTCGGCCTCGCCGGTCGGGGGACCGAAGGTGAGCTCGAGCGACAGCGACGAGGCCGCCTCGAGCACGTGCTCGCCCGGACGCGTGCGAAGGGGGAACAGATCGAGGATCGCGATGCGCCGGTTGCGCCACCAGGTGACGGTCCGGACCCGCGCGCGCTCGGCGGGGTACATCCCCTGCCACCCGTCCTCGCGCCACACCGGGGACGCGATCAGCTCGTCGAGGCTCTTCGCGTCGGGGCCGGGCACCGGTCTCAGCGGCGGCCCGTCCTGACGCCCGACGCCGGACGGCCGGGCTGAGAGCCCGACGACGTCGCGATCCGGCGGCACGCCGACCATCACCGTGTGAACCGGCACACCGGGCCATCCCACCTCGGCGTGCGTGTCGAGCCCGGGTACGTGCGCAACTCGCCAGGTCTCGCCATGGAGCTCGGCGTTCTCGAACGTCGGTGGGTCGAACGTCACCGTGACGCGAACGGAGGTCTCGGACGAGGACTCCAGCGTCGCGGTGGGAGCCGCGGCCGCGCCGGTGACGACCAGGGTGGTCGCGGCGAGCGCGCAGCCGATGAGTCGTCGTCGAATGTCCCGGGGTGTTCGTCGGTCACGGACGGAAGTCCACATCGTCGTCATCACTCTCTCGTCAGGTCAGGACGCGCCAGAACGCACACGCGCCGATCGCGAGCTGCCAGGCTGCGTGCGGCAGCCCGAGCGCTCGTCCGTGCGGCAGGAAGCCGTCGTGTGTGGGAAACACCCGCTTCGATCCAGGCAGGACTCCGAGCTTGTAGAAGAGGTTCTCCAGGTCGGGCAATGCCCCTCCGATGAGCCCCCAGGTCGTGGCGGCCTCACCGCCCGACAGCCAGATGAGCGCCACGGACACCCCGACGGTCAGCGCGACGTCGATGCGCCAGTCGTGGAGGTCGTAGTGCGGAACGACGTCCAGAAGCGCGTGGCTGGCGATGCCGGCCGCGAACGCCAGCGCCGGCACACCGACGAAGGACCCGACGATCGCGCCGGCGGCGGCGTGCGAAGCGGTCGTCATCGGCGTGTCGTCCTCTCGGGATCGTGCCCGGGTGATGCCGGGCCGCCTGGGCGGGTCCGGCCCGCGCCCGCGCGGCGCTTGCACCCGTCCGCTATTACCCGCGGCCAACTCCGCGGTTCCGAAGCGATTAGGCCCCGAGGGGCCACGGGCGGACGAACGGTAGCAATCGCGTCAAACCAGTGTCAAACGACGGCTTGGGTGGCCCTCCGACATCCAGCGCCACCGCGATCGTGTGGCAGCCGACGGATCCTCGTGTACCATCCGACCCGTATTCGACCGAGGCCGCCGGCATCGCCGGCCCCGGCGGACGAGCGAGGCACGCGGCGTTCGCCCGCCGGAACGGATCGGCGCTTCGCGCATCGCCGGCGCTCACCGGCTTCGACATCCACACCGCTCATCGCAAGCGACCCGAGGAGATGACCTGAACATGCTGGCCAGATGGACACTTGCACTGATCGGACTGGTCGCGCTGACCAGCCCCGCGCTCGCGGCCTGGAACGGGACACACGAGACTCGCGACGGCGTGCGTCACGCCATCAACGGCGAGGACCCGATGACCACCACGCGGGTCCCGCTCGAGCCGCTGTGGAGGGTCGGGGGGCTCGACGACGAGGAGGTACTGTTCGGCGTCATCAGCCAGCTCGTGCACGACGACGACGGGAACCTGTACGTCCTCGACCGCCAGCTGTCCGAGATCCAGATCTTCTCCCCGGCGGGGGAGTACCTGACCACGATCGGCCGCGCCGGTGAGGGCCCCGGCGAGTTCCAGAACCCGGCCGACATGTACCTGGGCCCCGGCCGGACGCTCGGCGTCGTGCAGATCTTCCCGGGCAAGGTCGTGCAGATCGGCCTCGACGGCGAGCCCCGCGGCAACTTCACGCTCCCGGCCGCGGGCAGCTTCCAGCTCGTGATGGCCGGACGCGCCAACGACGAGCGGATCACGCTGGCCGGCACGCTGATGCGCAACGAGGCGGGCCAGGGATTCGAGGATCGCTACCTGAAGGCATTCGCACCCGATGGCACCGAGCTGGCCACCTTCTACGAGGAGTCGGTCGATGCGCCGTTCGGGGGCCGCAAGTTCGACGAGAAGACGTTCACGAGCTTCCAGCAGCGCTGGGCGATGGCGTCCGACGGGCGCGTGGCGGCCGCCCCGTCGTTCGACGACTACACGATCCACGTCTGGAATCCCGACGGGAGCCCATCGGTCATCATCCAACGCCCGGAGCACGAGCTCGCCGCCCGCACCGACGGTCAGATCGAGCGCTTCCAGAAGCTCTACGACGGGATCACGAGATGGAGCCCGCAGTCCACGTTCCACGTGAGCGAGACCCACGAGGCCGTCGACCGGATGACGTTTCGCGCCGACGGCTCACTGTGGGTGCTCTCGAGCCGCGGCTCCTGGACGCCGCCCGACGGCGTGATGGCGGTGTTCGACGTCTACGACCGCGACGGCCGGTTCGTGAAGCAGGTCGAGTTCGCCGGCGAGGGCGATCCCACCGAGGACTACTTCTTCTTCGCCGGCGATCGACTCTACATGGTGACCGACTTCTTCAGCTCGATCATGACGAGCTTCGCGGACGGTGACACCGAGGCCGAGGACACCGAGCCGGAGCCGATCTCGCTGATCGCATTCGACCTGTCGGGGGTCGACGTCGGCATCAACTAGCGGCGTCGCTCCGGCGGCGTCGCTCCGGCTGACGGCGTGGGGTTCCAGTGCCGGGTCGACGAGGGTGGGGCGCTCCGTCGCTCCGGCTGACGGCGTGGCCGTGAGATCGGCTGGGGGCATCATTTCGTGTCGGAGCGGCTTTGCGAGGCACCGGTGTCGCACGAGTCGCGACTCCGGCCCCACCCTCGCCGACCCTACGTCGGGGGCCCGGGGCCGAGCGGCCATCGCACGGGGTCGGTCACGCCTGACGCCGGCATCGACCGCGGCGGCCCGGCTCAGCGGGTGACGTCACCACGCATGGCTGCGGCGGACGCACGATGCGCGGTCGTGACCGCTCAGCGCTGGACACCGTGCGACCCGTGGCCCGCCAGCGGAGCACGTGTACCCGGGGAACGGTATAGAGGAGTCAGCCTCCCGAGTAACCTGTTGGTGGGTAAGCACACTTGCCAACAGAAGGAGGCTGACGGTGCCGAGGCTAGCATATGCGTACACGTGTGGCGTGGATCTTCACCGGGATTCCGCGCAGATTTGCGTGGTGGATGCCAGAGGTGAGCGTGTTCAGGAACGTCGGTTCACATTCGGTAGTGCGACGACTCGAACGTCGCTGCTGGACTTCATCGTGGGTCTGGGGCGGGTAGAGGTCGCGGTAGAGTCGGTGGGGATGAACCGGTGGTTCGTGAACGGCCTGGAGGCCCGTGGTCTGGTCGTCGGCCAGGACCTGTTGGTGGTTCATGCGGCCTTTCTTCGCCTGAGCGAGAGTGGCAAGAAGACGGATCGACGCGATGCCCGCGAGATTGCTCGTCGTCTGCATCTGGGAGATCTCCGCCGGCGGGGGCGGTCGTACTACGCCACGGAAGCGGAGTGCGACACGCGTCGGCTGCTCCGAACTCGTCGCGAGCTGGTGAAGCAACGCCAGCAGTGCATCAGCACGCTTCGAGGGATGTTCCGTGCGTATGCGCTGTCGATGCCGCGTGGCACGTTGTGGAGCCAGTCGTCGCTTCAGTGGCTGTCGGAGCACGTGACGCAGCTTCCGACGGGGGCCTTCGCCGCTGGCAGCCTGGTGTGTGTGTTGCAACGTACTCAGCAGGAGATCTTGCGACTGGAGACGGAGATCCGTCGTCGGGCGCGTCGCGATCGCCGTGCCTCGGATCTCATGCGGGAGGTTCCGCAGGTCGCGGAGCTGACGGCGCTGACGCTGGTGGCGGAGCTCGGAGATCTGTCACGGTTCGACGGTCCGCGCCAGGCGGCGGCGTATCCGGGGCTGGTGCCGTCGGTGAACGACTCGGGGGACGCACAACGCCATGGTCGGCTGATCAAACCTGGCAATCGTCATCTCCGGTGGATCCTGGGCCAGGTCGCCGTCCGGTTGCTGGCGAGCAATGCGCGGGTGAAACAGTGGGCGGTCCCCTACCGCAAGCGCATGCCGACAAACCGGATCCGAACGGCGCTGGCGCGGCGGCTACTGGTTGGCATCTATCGCAGTCAGCAGCGTGGAGAACGGTTCTCGCTCGAGCGGTGCCTGGGAATGAAGCCCTAGCCCGCGGCTGGTGGTGACATGACGATCGAGCTCGTCGGTGCTCGAACGGAGGCGTACTACGGTTTGCACCAAGGCCAGCGATGCCTGAGCCTCAACCCGCGAATGTCAGGCGCTTCCGACTACCTCTCTGTGCCACGTCATATGACGTGAGCCCGAAAAGGCGTACGGACGAAACCGACACTGGGATCGAGCGCCGGCATCCGATCGTATCTGTGGCGTGACACGCGCAGATGAGGAAGCTACGGCCGAAAGGGGCTTGACTCCTCTCGGGTGCGCGTCACCACCGCAGAAACCGATGCGAGCCGAGTGCGCCCCCCCGACGCCCACCGCGTGAGGGAGCGACGGGGGTGGCGTCGCCGGAGCGACTGATGCGACCCCCACGTCCCACGGAGCCGCTCCGACACGAAATGATGCCCCCAACCGATCTCACGCCCACACCGCCAGCCGGAGCGCAGGCGACACCACCCCCGTCGCTCCCGACACGCGCCCCCGCCGTCGGGAACACCCGGGTGCAACACGCCACGAGCACCCCCGCGGCCAATCGGCACCCCCGACGCACCCCCCGGAAAACACTCCCGAGACCCCCCGCGTGAGGGAGCGGCGGGGGTGGTGTCGCCGGAGCGACTGATGCGACCCCCACGTCCCCCCGGAGCCGCTCCGACACGAAATGATGCCCCCAACCGATCTCACGCCCACACCGCCAGCCGGAGCGCAGGCGACACCACCCTCGACGCTCCCGACACGCGCCCCCGAGGGACCGCTGGCGACACCACCCCCGACGCTCCCGACACGCGCCCCGGACGAGGGAGCGCCCCAGAAGGAGAGCGCTCAGCCCCCGAGACAGCGTCCCATGCGCCGGAACTTCTCACACCGCGAGGCGAGGAGCGCCTCGGGCGCCTCGCCCTCGAGCTCGGCGAGGCTGGAGGAGATCGCGGCCTTGACGTTGGCCGCCGCCCGATCGGGTGCGCGGTGTGCACCGCCCATCGGCTCGTCGATGACCCCGTCGATGACGTCGAGCTCTTCGAGGTCTCGGCTCGTCAGCTTCAGTGCCTCGGCGGCCTCGGGCGCCTTCACACGATCGTGCCAGAGAATGGCCGCGCAGCCCTCGGGTGAGATGACCGAGTAGATCGCGTACTCCATCATGAACACGCGATCCCCCACGCCGAGAGCGAGCGCGCCGCCCGACCCGCCCTCGCCGATGACGACGCACACGATGGGAACCGGGAAGCGTGACATCTCGCGGAGGTTTCGCGCGATGGCTTCCGACTGCCCGCGCTCCTCGGCCCCGATCCCCGGGTACGCGCCCGGTGTGTCGATGAACGTGACGATCGGTAGGTGGAATCGGTTGGCCAGCTCCATGATGCGCAGCGCCTTGCGGTAGCCCTCGGGATGCGGCATGCCGAAGTTGCGGCGGATGTTCTCGCGCGTGTCCCGGCCCTTCTGATGCCCGATGACGGCGAGTGGCCGTCCGTCGATCCGCGCGAGGCCTCCGACGATGGACTCGTCGTCGCGGTACGCGCGATCGCCGTGCATCTCGAAGAACCCGTCGAAGACGCGCTCGACGTAATCCAGCGTGTACGGGCGGCGAGGGTGCCGCGCGAGCTGGACGCGCTGCCATCGCGTCAGGTTCGAGTAGGTCTTGTGGCGGAGCTTGTCGGCCTTGGCCTCGAGCCGGGTGAGCTCGTCGGAGAGCTCGATCTTCTCGACGGACGTGAAGTTCTTGAGGTCCTCGATCCGTCGCTCGAGCTCGATGATCTGGCGTTCGAAGTCGAGCCAGGTACTGATCATGGTCCCGTCACGGTGAAGGTCCACGTCCGTTCGGTTCGATTGAGACAGCGGTCGACGGCGATCAATCTAGCAACGTGTTCCCCTTTGGACAAGGGCGTGCCTGTTCGCGCGCGGCACACGCCGACGTCGGGGGCCCACTCCGCGATCACGGGCTCGCCGTCGATCTCCAGGGTCAGGCCGGTCCAGTGGAGCCCGGACCCCACGTCGGAGACCGTGGCCCCGACCGGCGCCCCGGCGGACACGCGAGCGCCGTCGGCTGGACGGACCGCTTCCACGACGGGTGCCACGCGATCGAGAGCGACGCAGAACCGCCCGATCCGGCGCGTCTCGACGGCCAGCGCCTCGCCATCCCACTCCCCGCCCTCGAATGCCCAGGAGCCGGTCTTCTCGTCCAGGGCGTAGATCCCGAGGCCCTGGGCGGGGGTGCCCGCAACCCCGGCCACCGCCGCCACATCCGCCGGTGCGGGGTCGGGGACCAGGCGAACCGTGACCGGTCGGGCGAACACCTGTTCACGCGGCTCCAGGGCCACGATCCGCGAGCGCGGCACGAGCCCGTCGGACAGCTCGGGACGTTCGCCGACCGTCGCCCGGAGCCAGCCGGAGGCGAAGAGATCCCCCGGCTCCACCGTCACCGTGACCCCGTCCCGCGCCAGCGTGGTCGGCTCGGACGCGTCGGGATCGACGAAGACGGCATCGATCGGAAGCGTCTCCTCGAAGCCCGACCCGTCGGCGTAGGTACCGGCGATCGCGACCTCGGCGGGTCCGCTTCCGAAGGGCGCGAAGACGAGATCGATCCGGTGCGAGTCGTCACAGAAGACCGATGGGATCTCGGTGCGACCGGCCAGGGTCACGCGCGCCCGGTCGAGGCTCCCGATCGCGCGCTCGACCTCGAGCACCACGTGAGCTCGGTCGACCGAACCCCTGACGGACGAACGCCATCGATCGACGCCGCCTCCCGCGCTCGGCGTGGCCACGGGCACGGCCGCGTCGGGAGGATCCTCCCGACGATCCGGCGACGCCGGAAGCCCGGCAGGGGTCGGATCCACGAGCACCGGAACCCGGACCCGGGTCTCGTTGCCGGCGAAGTCGACCGCGCGTACCTCGCAGATCACGAGGTCACCGGCCCCGGCATCCACGCCCACCACGCCGTCGCCGGCCGTGTGCGCATCGGCCAGGGCCGAGCCCGGGGCCACGTAGAGTCGCCGCACCCGCGTCTCCCCCATCGACGCGCGCTCGGGGTCGTACACGAGGTCGACCACCCGCTGGTTCGCGTACGGGACCGTGTCCAGGCGAGACGCGTAGAGCAGCCGGTCGGTGCGGAGCTCGAGCGCGTGAACGGCCAGCCGTGCCGTGCCCCTCCCGGCCCGATCGAACACGTGTGTCGAGAGCCGAAACGGGCCGGTGACCCGGGTCGTGTCGGGAACCAAGCCGCGCGAGACCGTGCGGACGACGGACGAGAACTCACCGTCGACGCGCGTGCGCGGCGCGGCCGGCTCGATCCGGACGTCGGCGATCGTCGGCGCGACGTCGTCGGCCGGATCGTAGCCGAAGCGAAGCGGATTGATCGCCACGTCGCCGAGCGCGTTTCGCAGCTCGAAGTGCAAGTGCGGTGGACCGGCCCCGGTGTCCCCGGTCGCGCCGATCACGTCGCCGGTCGAGACGCGAAACGTGCCGTCGTCCGGATAGAGATCGACCTCGTAGCGCCCCAGGCGGTGCTGCGCGGCACGCACGTAGGCGTCGAGCTCGGGCATGAACCGGTCCAGGTGTGCAAACACGGCCATCGGTCCGTCGTCGACGCGGAGATAGATCGCGCGGCCGTAGCCCACGCCCGAGGCGCGAACCCGAACGATCTCGCCGTCGCCGATCGCGTGGAGGGGCACGCCCACGCGCCCGCCCGTGGAGAGGTCGATCCCGCTGTGGAAGTAGCCGCGCCGGTACTCGCCGAACGTGGAGGTCAACGAGGGGCTCGTCGTCGTGGGCCACGCGAGCGGCGGATCGGCACGGCTGGCACCGACGAGCCCCGATGCCAGCCCGACGCCGACCAGCGCCGCGGCGACGCGAGCCCGCCGTCGACACCTCATCGTCCGGCTCCGATCGATCGGGCTTCTGGCACCGCGGCACCTCCGAATGTGCGTTCGTGCGTCGTGCGAGTCGTGGGGCATCCTGCAATGAGCCCTCGCAACGTGCAATGACAAACCGGGACCCGGTCGCGCCACCCGGTCGCGAACCGATGCGAGGTCGGCGGCCTCATGTCTGGGAGCGTCATCACCTTACCCGATCGACTGCACGTTGGTTCCGCACCCGTCGGATCTCTGGTACGCGGCTTGCTCGTCCGGTGCGCGGCACGACACGAGGGGCACCGGTCACAGCTCCGGCGACTCCATTCATTGGCACGAACGCGGACTGACAGACCAGAAGGGGGTCATCGAAACCATGATGACGCGAGCACTGGCGACGACCTGCAAGATGCTTCTCTGTGGGGCGATGGTATTCATGGCCACCGGTTGCGGTGGCGACGACCAGCGGGTCGCCGCTCCGGACTCGCCGGCAGGCCCGGGGAACCCCCACAACGAGATCTTGCTGGGCGCTCCGTCGAACCTGAACACCCGTGCGGCCGGTGGCTCCGACATTCTGCGGTGGCAGGCACCGACGTCCGAGACCACGCAGACGCTCGTCGGTTACAACGTCTACAGCTATCAGCCGGATCCCGGCACGCCGGACTCGTTCGTCCGGGTCAACGGTAGCCTCGTGCCGGGCGGGCGCTACGTCTTCGAGGGCCTGATGGCCGGCGACGAGTACCACGTGAAGGTCCGTGCGGTCGACTCCGAAGGCAACGAGAGCGATTGGTCGGCCACGCATTCGTTCCGGTCCCAGGGTGCCGCGAGTGGCTCGGACGGACGACCGGGTGGTCTCGGCCAGTCCGACCCCGACGTGGTCGAGGGCGAGACCGGCCCCACCCACTAGTCGACGCATCGACCGGCGCCCCGGTGTCACACACCGGGGCGGCCGGACTTCGGGGGTTCAGTTCCCCGGCCGATCCGTCGATATGACGGTTGAGACGGAAGGGCAATAGGGGACCTGTCCTTCCAGCTCTGAGCCCGTCGGGCCGCGTTCGCGCGGTGCGGCGGGCTCTTTTCGTCTAGAGTGCCCGCATGCACGTGCACGCCGCCATTCTCGCGGGCGGCCGGAGCCGCCGGTTCGGGTCGGACAAGGCCCGCGCGGTGGTCGAAGGGAGCCCGCTCATCCTCCGGGTCGTCGAGGCGGTCCGGCCGGTCGCGGGATCGATCCTGGTCGTGGCCGACGAGCCCGACAAGTACGCCGATCTCGGCCTGTCGACCGTCGCCGACCCGATCCCGGACGCCGGTCCGATGAGCGGCCTGGCGGGCGCGCTCGCGCGGCTGCCGGCCGGCTTCGGCCTGGTGCTTCCCTGCGACCTGATCGGGCTGCGCACGCCGTGGCTTCGCACCCTCCGGGGGGCGGCCGACGACGAGGTGGACGCGGTGGTGTTCGAGTCGGACCGCCTCGAGCCGCTTCCCGGGCTGTATCACACGCGACTGGCCACCGAAGCCCTCGTCCGGGCACGCTCGGGCCCCCGGGCCCTCGTCCGGCTCCTCGCCGACGTCCGCACCCGCCGGCTGCCCGCGCCGGGAGACTGGGCCCGCATCGGTCGGGTCACCCGGCCCTCGGATCTGCCCGCGGATTGACCCCCGCGGGGGCTTCCGCTAAGTTTCGCCCGCTCGTGTTCCGCCCGTCCGGTACCCGCGCGCGCGCGGCACGTCGACGGCATGGCTGTTCCACTCTCCTCGCACGCGGGAGCTCCCGGCGGTGACCTCGGATCTCGACCTCCCGCTCTCGGCGGCCCGCGCTCGCCTCCGTGATCTCATCTGCGAGCTGAGCCTCCGGTTCGGCGAGTTCGTGCTCGCGTCGGGCGCGAAGAGCGATCACTACGTCGATCTGCGCCGCACGACGACCCACCCCGAGGGCGCACTCCTGTCGGCGCGGCTGCTGCTGGATCGGATACCCCCGTCGATCCATGCGATCGGCGGCCCGACACTCGGGGCGGATCCGATCCTGGGCGCGCTCGCCGTCGTGGGTCAGCTACGGGGGACGCCGAGGTCGGTCTTCATCGTGCGCAAGGCGGCCAAGACCCACGGGGCCGGGCGCCAGATCGAGGGACACCTGGAACCGGGTCAGCACGTCGCGGTACTCGACGACGTGGTCACCGGCGGCGGATCGATCATGGTCGCCATCGACGCGGCCGTGCGGGCGGGTGCGATCGTGGATCGCGTCCTGTGCATCGTCGATCGACGAGCCGGGCGGGGCGGTCCGCTGGCCGACGCCGGGTTCGAGCTGGACGCACTCTTCACGATCGAGGAGATCCTGGATGCCGCACGCGCGTGACTGTCCCAGGTGCGGCCACCGGCTCCCTCCCCGCGGACCGGCGGTGACGGTCGACGTGATCGTGCAGAACGCGCGAGGCGAGGTCGTCCTGATCGAGCGACGCCATCCCCCACACGGGTGGGCGCTGCCCGGCGGGTTCGTCGACCGGGGCGAGCGAGTCGAGGTCGCCGCCCGGCGCGAGGTCCGCGAGGAGACGCACCTCGACGTGAACCCCCTGCACCTCGTCGGCGTCTACTCCGATCCCGCGCGCGATCCGCGGGGCCACACGGTCACGATCGTGTTCAGCACCCGGTGCGACGACGAGCCCCGGGCCGACGACGACGCCGTCTCGGTCGGCGTGTTCCCGATCGACGCCCTTCCGGCGGAGATGGCCTTCGATCACCGCGAGATCATCACCGACTTCGTTTCGCGGGGGGCCGACGCGTGATCACGCGAGTGCTCGGGGTGGTCCTGGCGTGCGCGGTGCTCTGTCCGAGCGCCCACGCCGGGGGCGACGGGGTCTCGATCGACTCGGTCACCACCAGTCGGGTGAGCATCGGCGCCGATCCGGAGTTCGCCTCGATGGACATCGACGTCGCGTACTCCGCCACGGGCTCCCCGGTGCTCCTGACCGGCGAGCTCCATCGTGACGGGGTCCGTCGCGCGACCATCTTCCAGTCCAACCGGGTGACGGCGGTCGACACCCTCTCGGTCACCTGGGACGGTACCGACCTCGACGGCCTTCCGGTCGCCGACGGCGTCTATCGCCTCCTGGTGAGCGCCGCGCTCGGCGACTCGGTCGCCCTCTCCGACTCGGTGCGCGTGGTCGTCGACAAGACCGCGCCACAGGTCCTGTCGATCTTCCTGACCGGACCCCAGGGGGCCTACCAGAACGGCGACTACGTGCAGCTCCGCGCGCGCTTCGACGACGACCCCGACAGCCTCCGCCTCGAGGTCACCGCCGACGAGAACACCGACCACTGGGCCACGGCCTCGTTTCTACCGCTGGGCGATGCGACGTACGACGTTCTCTATCGCATCAGCGACGACAACCCGGCCCCGGACGCGCGCGGCCGTCCGATCAACGTCATCGTGGCCGACAGCCTCAGAAACGAGTCCACGAACAACGACATCGTCATCTGCCTGTCGAACCATCCCCCGATCTTCGACCGGCTGGAGCTGATCGACGCCGCGGGCGACTCGGTCGTGCCCGGCATCGTCTACACGCGCGGACAGACCGTCCGCCTGCGCGGCTTCGTCCAGTCGCCCCGGATCCCGGCCGAGGCACCGGCGGTCCTCTCGTTCACGCCCGACTTCTCCAGGATCGACACCGAGTTCAACCCGGTCACCCGACCGGCCACCATCGACACGACGTACGCGCTGGCGAAGGAAGACGCCCCGGACTCGCTCCTCGCCGACGGCTACCAGTCGATCGTCGCGGTCGAGATCTCGTATACCCTGTCCGAGCTGAACCTGCGTCTCGAGGGCACGTACGACGTCCCGGTCGAGGTCGCCGACAACGGATGCGGGACGGATCCGTTCACGCCGGCCATTCGCCTGCGGCTGGGCGACCTCGGTCCCCCGATGCCCACCCTGAACGGCTTCGCGAGCGAGATCACCGCGGCCGAGTCGGTCCGGGTCGCCGGGACCGCACCGGACGCGCTCCGCGTCGAGGTCCGGCGAAACGGCGAGGCCCCGGGGATCGACGCCACGCTGGACGAGGTCACCGGCGACTACGAGGCCACGATTGCGCTCGACCCCGGCGAGAACGAGATCGTCGCGATCGCCTACGGTCCCTTCAACCACCCATCGGCGCCGTCACCGACCCGACGCATCTACCGCGAGACCGAGGAGCGGATCGAGATCAACGAGCGCTTCCGTCCCGGTGACGAGATCACCGTCACCACGTTCGACGCACCCGATCGCATCGAGCTCGACGTCTGGAATCTCGCACGGGACCTCATCCACCACGACGAGGCGCTCGATCCCGGTGAGCTGCACGCGTTCGTGTGGAACGGCCGCAACCTCGACGGCGCCGAGGTGCTGAGCGGCCCCTACATCGCCCAGATCACGTTTCACCGGCCCTCGGGCACGTCGCGAATCGCGCGCGCGCTCGTCTTCACGCGAAAGTGAGACCGTGATGCACGCCACCCCGACCTCCCGATCGGCGTTGCTCGCGCTCGCGGCGGCATGCGGCGTGGCGTCGCTCGTGGCCGGGCCGGCGGGCGCGCAGACCACGGGCGCGTTCGCCATACGCGGGGGCTCGGCGCGCTCGGCCGTGTGGAACGAGGCCTTCGGGGCCGTCGGAGGCGACGCGGACGCCGGCTACTGGAACCCCGCGTCGCTGATCCGCGTGGACCGGCCGCATCTTCAGGCCACCTATCACGACGTGTACGGTCTGGGACTGGCTCACTACACGTCTCTGGACCTCGCGTGGCGCCGCGGCTCCGAGACGCTGTCCGAGTCCGGTGACACGCTCTACGTGACGACGCGTCCGGCGGACGGGTGGGCCTACTCGGTGGGAATCGACGTGCTGGCGCTGGAGCTGGAGTCGGATTCCTACAACGAGTTCCGACCGTCGGTGACCGTGGCGGCGCCGATGGCCGGTGGCGGTGCAGTCGGGGCCAGCGTCCGCTACCTGCGTGCGTCGTCGAGCCTGCGCGAGGTCAGCGCGACCGGGTACGCGTTCGACGTCGGGATCCACCAGCCCCTCACCGACCGGATCGACGTGGGCATCTGGATCCAGAACCTCCTGGCGCGGCTGTCGTGGAAGGCCGGCCGCGAGGAGCCCCAGCGGCGCGAGACCGGCGGCGCGATCGCGTTCCGTCCCGCTTCGCGCATCAAGCTGGGCGCGGGCGCGCAGGGCGAGCTCGGCGACTCGGGAATCGACCGCATGTCGGCGGCCGCCGAGGTCGAAGTCCTGCCCGGTCAGTGGGCGCTGATGGGCGGGGTGGCGTCACGTCGATCGGGAGCCGACCGCGAGGCCTCGGCCCGGTTCGGCACGTGGGTCGAGGTCCAGCGCATCCGAGCGGACTACGCCTACGTCCCCGAAGCCGAGACGCCGGGCGACACCCACCAGGTCACGTTGCTCGTCCGCTTCTGACTCGGGCTCCCGGCACGCGTCACGTTCCGCCGGCGCGCGAGGGGCGCGTGGATCACCAGCAATACGACGACGAGTAGTAGTGATGCCAGGGATTCGAGTACCCGAAGCCGACGTGACGGTGACGCGGCCAGCGATGCCAGTAGCGGTACCGGTAGGGATACCGGTAGGCGCCGTACACCACGACGCGGTCGCGCGAGGCGGCCCTGTTCAGCGCGTCGAGCTCGCGCTCGGCCGCATCGCGTGCGTCCCGGAGATCCTCGACGTGGTCGTCCCGGACACCGGTGGCCACGAGCGCGGCGATGACCTCACCGGACACCCCGCGCGTGTGCAGGCGCAGGATCTCCTCGGTGGAGAGATGGAAGACCTGTCCGGTGGCGCGGATCTGGGACGTGATGACGTCGTCGGCGACACCGGCTTCCGACAGCGCTTCGACGTCGCGGAGCGTCATGGCGGCGCCGTCGCCGGCGGACTCGCCTGCTCGTGTCGACGGTGCGGCCACGAGCAGGGCGAAGGCGAGGGCCGCCGCGGTCATCGTGCGAACGTTCGGCATCGTCGCCTCCTCGGAATCGATCGTGACCCGGGGTCCAGGGCGGGTGGATCGATCGTGGTCGTGGTGCAAGCCTATCAACGGCCTCCGCGAGCGGTCAACGCACCGGCGCCCGAGTCGTGTCCGCCTGCGCCCCGGACGCCACACGCCACACGCGCCAGTGGTCGTTCCGAGCCTCTCCCAGTCGCGCGTCGAGCACCAGGCGGAGCCCCGGGGCCGTCTGGAGATCGGACCGGAACGGCGCTCGATCCACGATCAGATCGACTCCCCGCGACCGAGCCTCCCCGAGCACGTCGCGGGCGACGACGCTCTCGTCCGGCCAGGGATCGGGCACGACCCGGTTCGCGAGCCGGACGCCCGCGAGCGCGTAGTTGTCGGTCGGGTGCCCGGACAGGTTCCACACGCTCGTCCCGTCCGCTACCTGATCGAACAGCGGTGGGTATCGGTATGTTCCCGCCCGATCGGTGCGACCGTCGGCCAGTCGCTCGGCCAGCCGGTAGGCCGGGAGGTAGGTCGAGATCGCCAGCGTGACGACCGCGGCCAGGGTCCCGAGCGTCCGGAACGACACGCGTGCGTGCCGGTCGAGGACGGCGAGGAGCGGCGTGGCGGACACCACGGCGAGCGCGAGCACCGGCAACCCGAACCGGGGCAGGCGCCGCAGCGCCACCCACCACACGAGCCCCAGCGCGAGCGTCAGGAGCAGGATCGCGGTACGGCGCGTCCGGAGGCAGGCGACGAGCGACCGTCCGGGCTCCGGGGCCCCCTGACGATCGCCTCCGTGGCGCCGGGCGCGACGGAGATCGCGCGCGAGCCGCCAACCCCCCAGCGCGAGCCCCATTGGGACGAACGTCGCGAACAGCGCACCGAGCCCGGTACCGGTGCCGTACGCGTACCCCGAGCGCTTCGGCTCGACCCACGGGTAGACCAGCCACTGCCAGCGATGGGCGACGATCTCCCGCTCGTAGTCGTGGGGCGTGATCTCGGCGGGTGCAACGCCGTCGAGGAGCGTCCGGCCCGCGACCTCGACCTCCAGGGGATGCGCCGGGTTCCCGGTCGCGACGCCCGCGCGCACGAACCAGAAGACGCTCGACAGCGCCAGCACGACCGTCGCGAGCGCCAGCGCGCGACCCACGTACCGCGCGCGCCGGCGCGCGACGTCGCGCCCGGCGAGCGCACCGATCCCGATCACCGCCGCCACGGCGTAGACCCAGAACGTCGGCTTCGTTCCCACCGCGAGCCCCAGCGACAGCGCGCTCAGCACGAGCATCGCGGCTCGCCAGCGATGCGGATCGGTGCCGGGCGCGGGGTCGTTGCGGGCACTCGCGAGCGCGGCCGCGATCAGCACCAGCGCCGCGCCGAAGAGGTCCAGGTATCCGCTGAACGCCTGGAACTGCACGACGGGCAGCGTCGCGAACGCGAGCGTGGTCCACCGGACCGCGGCGCGGCGGTGTGTCAGGCGCGCCGCCAGCTCCGCCACCGCCGTGCACGCGGCGCCGTACGCGATCCAGTTGCCGATCGTGGCCAGACGCTCGGCGCCCAGGGCGAGCATCGACAGGATCGTGAGCTCGAAGTTCCCGGGCAATGCGAACCGCCAGTCGGGTGCGGCTCCGATGGCCAGGCTCCCGGTCTGAAGCCACCGCACCGCGACCGGTAGATGATAGACGAGCGCGTCCCAGCCCGATGGACCGGACGTGAGCGAGTTGGCCAGGAACACCGCCAGGGACGCCGCCACGAGCCCCGAGACGATCGCCGTCGCGCGGTCGGTCCGCGTGCGCGTGATGCCCGCCGATCCCCGCCCCCCGGACCCGAGGCCGGCGTCGGCGGAGGCGCCGGTCATCCACCGGATCCCCAGGATCCACGCCCCCACCAGCACAACCGTCGACGGGAACGACAGCCCCCATCGAGCCGTCCCGGTGAGCACCTCGGAGAGGCCGACCACGTGAAACGGCAGGATCCAGATCGAGAGCACCGCGAGCACGAGCACGAGCGCTCGTCGCCTCGCGGTGACGGCGGCCAGCGTCCTCGCCAGGAACGGCGTCACGAGCGCGAGCACCGAGAGCTGACAGACGATCGCGGTGTGCATGGGGTCTCAGCGTCCCGTGACGTGGCCGAGCAGGCGGAGGACCGAGTCGACGAAGCCTCGAAGCGCCTGGTTCACGACGAGGAACACGGCCAGACTGATCGCGCAGCCCACGAGGAGCTCTCGCCCCGGAGCGCGGGCCGCTTCCGATCGATCTCGACGAGACGCGAACGTCATCGGGGTCCCCCTTCCTCGGTCGGTTATCGACCATGGGACGGGACGGCTGGACACCGGGGTCCGGGCATGCCGCCCGGACGGCGTCTCGGAGCGGCCGGCGTCGAACGACGAGCCCCTCGGTCACGAGCGTGAGGCCGCCGATCGGATGGCACGTGACGGGCGAACGGGGCGGGAGCGTGTCGGGAGACGTCCACCGGCCGACATCGGCCACGACGCGGCGCGACCGGTGGGAGTCGGGGCGGCGCCGAACGTCGGGGCGGCACCGGCCCCGGTGGCCCGACACCGGGGGCGATGGGGTCGGCCGTCGACCCGATGGGTGGCGAACGCCTGACGGATTAGCTTGCCTGCCAGCACTGCCTTGACCCGCAGCCAGAGCTCTCCACCCACAAGACCGAGACCAAGCCCCATCGCCCCCGGCGTCGCGACCTACTCCGCGCCCGGCGCGGGGATGCTGCTCGGCGTGAAAACCGGAACCCCGACCGCGCCCGACCCACCCGTCACAAGAGCCCGCCAGAAGGCCCTCAGCCGAGACGGTGTCGGTTTGCGCATGCCATTTCCTCGCCGAGCGTGCCGGTCGCGGCCGGGGTCACCCCCCCTCAAAGCACCCGACGTGCCACCGCCGGCCGGGATCGGCCGACTCACGCCCCGTCGCCGACGGCCTCGATCGTATCTCATTTTGATACAATGAGTTATACTGCCAGAAGCCGGACCGGACGGATGTCGCGTCGGGCGTGTCGACACCATCCGGCCGCCGGGAGTGGCCGCGGCCGGGTCCGAGCCGTGTCTCCCCGTACACAGGGGTGTGTCCTTCGAGACACGGGTCGAGGCACCCGGCCCGTCACGGGACCCGCGACGACCGCATGGCGTCGGGCGGCGCGAGTCGCTACGCTCCCCTGCCACGTTTCGAACCAACGGAGCGGCCGTGCGACGCGTATCGGACACCCACATCTGGCGCGACCTCGAGCGACTCGCCGTCTGCCGCGCGGAGACCCGTCGCGAGCGCGTCTCCGATCGGCAGCTCCACGGTGATCCGAGCCGGCAATCGATGCCCGGCACGTTCCGGTTCGATGGCACGCCCGGCTATCCGGGGCTGGGCGACGAGAGCTACATGGCGCACTCGCCGCTCCTGACGTGCTCGCTCAGCGACGAGACGTGGACGCTCGTGCTCGCGTCGAAGCGGCTGACGGGCGAGCTGCCGTTCGATCCCACAGAGCCCTTCGGTCCGCTGGCCCGGGTCGCCGCGCTGCTTCGCGCGCCGGAGGATCCTCCGTTCGCCGGCGTCATCGCCGGCTACGTCACCTACGAGTTCGGGGAGCGCCTGCTCGGCCTCACGCCTCGCACGCGCACCGGTCCCGACGCGCTCTTCTTCGTTCACGATCGGATCGCGCGACGCGTGTCCGGGGGATGGGAGATCACGTGCGCCGGTCTGCGAACCGACCCCGATCTGGACCTCGACATCGCGGGCTGGGCGAAGGGGCTGAGCGCCGGGGGGGAGCCCGATCACGCGCCGACGTCGAGACATCTCGTCACCGCCCGGGCCGACACGCGCGATCGGCCGCCCGTCCTCGGATTCGCGCCCCGCGCGCGCCGCCGGGACACCGGGACGCCGGGCGTGCGCGTGCTCTCGGACTCGTTGCCGGAGCCGGCGTACAAGGCGGCGCTGGCCAGGTTGAAGCGGTACATCGCCGCCGGCGACGTGTATCAGGCCAACCTGACCCACATGCTGACGCTCGCGGTCGACCTGCAGCCGCAGCACTACTACGCGGCACTGCGAGCGTCACACCCCGGTCCGTTCTCGTCGTACGTGATGGAGCCCGGCGGCGCGGCCGTCGTCGGCATCTCGCCCGAGCTCTTCCTGCGCGTGGACGGGCGGCGGATCCGGACGCAGCCGATCAAGGGCACGCGGCCGCGCGGCGCGTCCGTGCTCGACGACGTGGCGCAGCGCAACGCGCTCCTGGAGAGTGACAAGGACTCGGCGGAGCTCCTGATGATCGTCGATCTGATGCGAAACGACCTGGGGCGCGTGGCGCGATTCGCGTCGGTGACCGTTCCCGAGGTCAAGCGCATCGACGCCCACCCGAGCCTCTATCACCTCTCGGGCGTGATCGAGGCCGAGCTGGACGACGACGCGTCGGTGTGGGATCTCCTGGCCGCGTCGCTGCCCGCCGGCAGCATCACCGGCGCCCCCAAGCGACGGGCGGTCGAGATCCTCAAGGAGCTCGAGCCCCACGCGCGCGGCGTGTACACCGGTGCGGTCGGCATGGTGGACTTCTCGGGTAACATGATCATGAACGTGGCGATCCGGACGATTCGCCTGATCGGCGACCGCGGGTACCTCGGGGTCGGCGGCGGCATCGTGGCCGACTCCGATCCGGATGCCGAGTGGCAGGAGACGCTGACCAAGGCGCGCGCGTTCTTCCTGGGTGACGCGCCGGAGGCGCCGAGCACACCGGCGGCTCCCTCGCCGGCGTCCGCGCCGGGCACGTCGCCCGTGCCCGATCACGCCTCCGAGCCGGGAGAGGACGACCGGTGAGCGATCGCAGAGTCGCGTACGTGGACGGACGCATCGTGCCGCACGACGAGGCGGCGCTCCCGATCCGGGACGCCGGGGTGCTGTACGGGGTCGGCGTGTTCGAGACGCTCAGGGTCTACGACGGCGTGCCGCTGGCGCTGCCCGAGCACGTGGCCCGGCTGACCCGAGGCGCCGCGGGATTCGACATCGCAATGCCCGACGTGGACGTGCGCGAGATCCTGGACGACCTGGTCGCGCGCAACGCGCTCCCCGATGCGATGGTGCGCATCATCCTGACCGCGGGCGATCTGGCCACCTGGGGACCCCCGAGGCTCGTGGTCGAGGTCTCGCCGCTGCCGTCGCCGATTCCGGAGTCCGGCGTGGCGGTGCTCCTGGAGACGGTGGACGACAGGGACAGCGGACGGAAGAGCCTCTGCTACGCCGACAACGCCCTCGCGCGGCGCCGCGCCCGGAAGGCCGGCGCGGACGAGACCGTCCTCTGCGACCGGGTGGGGCGCATTCTCGAGGGCTCGTCGTCGAACGTGTTCGTGGTGATCGACGGGGCGCTCGTGACCGCGCCGCTCGATCGGCACGTGCTGGCCGGCGTCACCCGCGGCATCGTGCTCGAGATCGCGCGCGAGATGGGCATCGCGTGCATCGAGCGACACCCGAGCGTCTCGGAGCTCGACGCGGCCGACGAGGCGTTCCTGACCAGCTCCATCCGCGAGATCGCACCGATTCACACCATGGGCATTCACCGGCTCGTCTGCCCGGGACCGGTGACCGGGCGGATCCGGAGCGGCTTCCGCTCACTCGTCGCCCGTCGCGTCGCCGACGCGCGGGCGGGCCGCTGATCAGCTCGCCGACGCGGTCACGGAGGGCTCCTCGTCCCCGCAACCGTCGCGGCGCTGCTCCTCCACCGTTCGCCCGCACACGCCGCACCGCGTCTCGCCCAGCTCGTCACGAACCCGGCCGTTGAGCCCGCCGCAGCTGCCGGTAATGCGCCGGCCGCCGAAGATCACGCCGACGGCCATCAGCACGATCCACACGCCGAATCCGACCAGGGTGACCAGAAACGTGTTCATGAGGCAGCCTCTCCGAACTGTTCGACGAAGCGGGTGGAGCGATGCTCGATGGTGGCGCCGTCCTTCTCCTCGATCAGCAGCACCGCCAGTCCGAGGCGCTCGGCCAGGGCGATCCCGTCCGCGACGCCGAGCACGATCATGCCGGTCGCGTACGCATCGGCCATCATACACGACGCGTGCAGCACGGTGGCGGACACGACGTCGTGCGTGACCGGCCATCCGGTGCGCGGGTCGATCGTGTGGGAGTAGCGCCGACCGCCGCTGTCGAAGTAGTTGCGGTAGGTGCCGCTCGTGGCCATCGACGCGTCCTCGACGCCGAGCACGGTGTGAACGGCACGCCCGCCGGGGCCGGGCCGCTCGACCCCCAGACGCCAGGGCCGGTTCCGGAGACTCCGTCCGCCGACGCGCACCTCGCCCCCGACCTCGACCATGTACTGTTCGATGCCGGCCTCGACGAGGAGATCCGCCACGCGGTCCACGGCGTAGCCCTTGGCGATCGCCGAGAGATCCACGTACATCCCGGGACCGCTCAGCTGGAGCGCCGGCGGATCCCCGCGGACGTGAAGTCGATCGATCCCCACCTGCCCGCGCGCCTCGGCCACCGCCGCGTCGGGCGGGGGCTCCACGACCCGATCGGGTGGACCGAACCCCCACAGATTCACCAGCGGCCCCACGGTGGGGTCGAACGCTCCCCCGGTCTCACGGCAGGTCTCGATCGCGGCGCGCACGACGGTCACCGTCGCCGAGTCGACCGACACCCACTCGCCCGGCGCCGCGTCGTTCAGGCGGCTCAGGTCGGAGTCGGGCCGGTAGGTGGACATGAGCTGGTTCACGTCGTCGAGCGCGGCGACGACGTCGCGCTTCAGCGCGTCGAGCGCGGATGCGTCCTCGGTTGTGATGCACTTGACGGTGTACGTCGTGCCCATCGTCTCGCCGGTGTGCACGAACTCGTACGACGGGCGTACGCGGACCAGCGCCACGGCCACCCCGATCGCGAGGAGTATCGCGAGGAGGCCGCGCACGGGTCAGCCCCCGAAGTCGTCGAAGTAGATGTTCTCCTGCTCGACGCCCAGATCGGCCAGCAGCTTGAAGGCCGCGTCGTTCATCATCGGCGGCCCGCAGATGTAGTACTCGCAGTCCTCGGGCGCGGGGTGGTCCTTCAGGTACATCTCGTAGAGGACGCTGTGAATGAAGCCGGTCGGCCCGGTCCAGTTGTCCTCGGGGAGCGGCTCGGACAGCGCGAGGTGCCAGGTGAAGTTCTCGTTCTCCTCGGCGATCTTGTCGAACTCCTCGGTGTAGAACGCCTCGCGCAGGCTGCGCGCGCCGTACCAGAAGCTGACCTTGCGCTTGGTGTGGATGCGCTTGAACTGGTCGTAGATGTGCGAGCGCATGGGCGCCATCCCGGCGCCGCCGCCGATGAAGATCATCTCGCTGTCGTTTTCGGTCGCGTAGAACTCGCCGTAGGGCCCCGAGATCGTGCACGTGTCGCCGGGCTTCAGTCCGAAGATGTACGAGGACATGATTCCCGGAGGATGGTTCGTGCTCGGCGGCGGGGTGGCCACACGCACGTTGAGCATGATGATGCCCTTCTCCTCGGGGTAGCTGGCCATCGAGTAGGCACGGGTGACCGGCTGCTTCACCACCGACCGGAGCTCCCACAGCTTGAAGTGGTCCCAGGCGTCCCGGTACTCCTTCTCGACGTCGATGTCCTTGTACTCGACGACGTGCGGGGGACACTCGATCTGGATGTAGCCACCGGCGCGGAACCCGACGTCCTCGCCCTCGGGCAGCTCCAGCACGAGCTCCTTGATGAACGTGGCGACGTTGTGGTTCGAGCGCACCGTGCACTCCCACTTCTTGACGCCGAAGACCTCCTCGGGAACCTCGATCTTCATGTTCTGCTTCACCGACACCTGACACGAGAGCCGCTCACCCTGGCGCGCCTCCCTGGGCGTGATGTAGGTGGTCTCGGTGGGCAGGATCTCGCCCCCGCCCTCGAGCACCTTCACCCGGCACTGCGCACACGTCCCCCCGCCTCCGCAGGCCGACGAGACGAAGATCTTCTCGTTGGCCAGCACGCTCAGGAGCTTCGAGCCCGGCTCCACGTGCAGCGTCCGCTCGTCGTTCACGACGATGTCGACGGAGCCGCCGGCCACGAGCTGCGAGCGCGCCAGCAGAATGACGCCGACGAGCGCCAGCACGATCACCGTGAACATGATGACGCCGAGGATGATCTCCATGACGGTGTCCCTCTTCCTCACGCGACGCTCCGGCAACCGCTCCTAGAGCTGGATGCCGGAGAAAGCCATGAACGCCAGGGCCATGAGCCCGGTGATGATGAACGTGATCCCGAGGCCGCGCAGCGCGGGCGGAATGTCGGAGTAGACCAGCTTCTCGCGGATTCCCGCCAGCGCCATGATCGCCAGCGCCCAGCCGGCGCCGGAGCCGAAGCCGAACACGATCGATTCGCCGAACGAGTACTCGCGCTCGACCATGAACAGCGAGCCGCCGAGGATCGCGCAGTTCACCGTGATCAGCGGCAAGAAGATCCCCAGTGCGTTGTAGAGCGCGGGTACGAACTTATCGAGCGTCATTTCGAGAATCTGGACCATCGCGGCGATGACGCCGATGTACGTGATGAGGCCCAGGAACGACAGATCGGCCTCGGGAAGGCCGGCCCAGGCCAGTGCGCCCTCCCGGAGCACGTACGTGTAGAGGAGGTTGTTGACCGGAATCGTGATCGTCTGGACGACGACGACGGCGATCCCGAGCCCGGTGGCCGTCTCGACCTTCTTCGACACGGCCAGGAACGTACACATGCCCAGGAAGAACGCGAGCGCCATGTTCTCGACGAAGACCGCCTTCAGGAAGAGGCTGAGATATTGCTCGAACATCTAGCCGTCCTCCTCGATCTGGTCACGTTTGAACTCACGGAGGACCCAGATGAAGATGCCGATGATGAAGAACGCGCTGGGCGGCAGCAGCATGAGGCCGTTCGCGTTGTACCACCCGCCTTCGGTGACCAGAGGCAGAATGCTCTGCCCCATCAGCTTGCCGGACCCGAAGAGCTCGCGCAGCACGCCCACGATCAGCAGGATGATGCTGTAACCGAGCCCGTTCCCGATCCCGTCCAGGAAGCTGGGGATCACGCCGTTCTTCATCGCGAACGCCTCGGCCCGGCCCATCACGATGCAGTTGGTGATGATGAGCCCCACGAACACCGAGAGCTGCTTGGAGATCTCGAACGCGTACGCCTTGAGGAACTGATCCACGACGATCACCAGCGACGCGATGATCGTCATCTGGACGATGATGCGAATGTTGCCCGGGATGTGATTGCGAATCAGCGCCACCGACGCGTTCGACATCGCGATCACGAAGATGACGGCCAGACACATGACGACGACCGTCTCGAGCTTGCTCGTGACCGCCAGCGCCGAACAGATCCCGAGCACCTGGAGCGCGATCGGGTTCTGATCGAACACCGGCCCGAAGAGGATCGAGCGGTAGCTGGTGGGGGCATCAGACATGTGGCACCTCACGAATCCCGCGGCGTGGAAGGGTACCGGCACTGGGCGCCTCGCCTCCGAGGCCCTCGGTCCGCTTCCGATCCAGGTAGTGACCGAAGCCGTTCTCGCTGATCCAGTAGCGCACGGTTCCGCTGACCCCGCGCGCGGTGATCGTCGCGCCCGAAAGACCGTCTACCTGATGGATCGCATCGGGGCTCGACGCGTTGACCGACCCCTTGATGACCTCGGCCGCGACGTTGCCGTCGTCGTCGAACACCTTCTTTCCGATCCACGTGCTCTTCCAGCGAGGATTGTCCACCTCGCCACCGAGCCCCGGCGTCTCCCCGTGCTCGTAGAATCCGAACCCCTTGACGGTGTTGAGGTCGGGCTCGAGCGCCAGGAAGCCGTACATCGTCGACCAGAGCCCCTTGCCGTGGATCGGGATGATGACGCCGTCGACGTCGTCCCCGTTCTTGATCAGATAGACGGGGGCGTACTTCGAGCGGCGACCGATGCCGGCGGCATCCGCCGAGCGCGGGATCTCCACGCTCGTCTCGGGAGTCTTGGCCGCCTTGCGCTGGTCGAACGTCTCGACCGGGAAGGCGTCGGTGTACTCTCCGGTCTCGAGGTCGACGAGACGCGCCTCGATGTGCTCGTCGTAGATCGCATCCACGTCGGCGACCTCCGAGTAGCCGGCCGCGGCCAGGATGTTCCTCTTCTTGTCGGCGGCCTTGTTCGCCTCCTGGGTGTCGCGCAGGAAGACCGCCGCACTCGACACGAAGATCGAGCAGACGATGCACAGCGACGTCGCGACGATCACGATCTTCGCGGGCGAGTCGTTACGCATAGCGTGCCAGCCTCCGCTTGATGTTGGCCTGAACCACCGCGTGGTCGATCAGCGGCGCGAAGGTGTTCCCGAAGAGAATGGCCAGCATGATGCCCTCGGGGAACGCCGGGTTGATCACGCGGATGAGCACCGTCATGAAGCCGATGAGAAGCCCGTACCAGATGCGTCCGGTGTCGGTGAACGCCGACGAGACCGGATCGGTGGTCATGAAGACGATACCGAACGCCGCTCCCCCCACCAGGAGATGCCAGTGAGGTGGCATCTGGAACGCCGGGTTCGTGTCGCTTCCGATGGCGTAGAGCGCACCCGAGGTCGCCAGAATCCCCACCGTGGTCGCCAGCATCGTGCGCCACGACCCCACGCGCGATCCGATCAGGATGACCGCCCCTATGAGGCACGCGAGCGTGGACGTCTCCCCCATCGACCCCTGGATCGTGCCCACGAACGCCTGCTGCCAGGTCATCGCGGCGTGGACGGGAGCCATGCCGTCGGCGGCCACCAGGCCGAGCGCGGTGGCGCCGGAGAACCCATCCACGGCCGTCCAGATCGCGTCGCCGGAGATCTCGCCGGGATAGGCGAAGTAGAGAAACGCCCGCGCGGTGAGCGCGGGGTTCAGGAAGTTCTTCCCGGTACCGCCGAAGATCTCCTTGCCGATCACGGTGCCGAACACGATCCCGATCGCCACCTGCCACAGCGGGATGGTCGCCGGGAGGGTCAGGGGATAGAGGATGCCGGTTACGAGGAAGCCCTCGTTCACCTCGTGCTTGCGGATGCTGGCGAACGTGACCTCGCAGATCCCGCCGAAGATGTTGGCGACCAGGTACACCGGGATGAAGTACAGCGCCCCGTGCACGAGGTTCGCGAGCACGTTGTTGGCATCGTATCCGATCCCGAGAAACCCGATCAGCGCGCCCCGCCAGCCGGTGGTCTCGGCCATGGCCAGGTTCTGGAGCGCCGTGTTGGCCTGGAGCCCGGTGTTGTACATGGCCATCAGGATCGCCGGGATCAGGGCGAACGCGACCGTGATCATCATGCGCTTGAGGTCCATCGCGTCACGGACGTGCGAGGCGCCCTTCGTCACGTCGGGCGGCGTGTAAATGAACGTGTCGATGGCCTCGTAGAGCGGGAACAGCTTGTGGAGCTTCCCCCCCTCCTGGAAGTGAGGCTCGACGCGATCCAGGGCCGATCTGAGGATCTTCATCGACTAGCCATCCCTCTCGATCACCGTGAGCGCCTCGCGCAGCAGAGGCGCGTACTCGGTCTTGCCGGGGCAGACGAACGTGCACAGCCCGAGATCTTCCTCGTCGAGCTCGAGGACACCGAGGTCCTGGGCCCGCTGATAGTCCTTCGACACGAGCGATCGGAGCAGGAACGTCGGGATGATGTCGAGCGGCATCACGTCCTCGTACATGCCGATCGGGACCATCGCGCGCTTGCTGCCGTTGGTCGTGGTCGTGAGCGGGAACTTCTTGCCGGGCGTCAGCGCCGACGCATACACGGGCCGGGTCGAGTACTTGTCACGACCGGGCATCTGCCAGCCGAGGAGCTCGCGCCTCCGATTCTCCCGGATGACCGACACCTGGAGGTGGTAGCGCCCCAGGAACGCCAGGGGGCCGTCGGTCGCGTCGTCACCCGAGAGCACCGACCCCGAGACGACGCGGGCCGGCGACACGGAGAGCTCGTCGGAGACGAGGTCGGTCGTCGAGGCGCCCACCCGCGTGCGCACGAGCCGCGGGTGCTTCACGGCCGGGCCGGCCAGAGAGACGATGCGTTCGGTCCAGATCTGACCGGTGACCAGGAGCTTGCCCAGCGCGATCACGTCCTGGTAGCCGATGTGCCAGACCACACGCTCGGCGTTGACCGGATCCACGAGGTGGATGTGGGTTCCCACGAGGCCCGCCGGGTGGCGGCCCTGGAAATCGTGTACGGTGACCGCGGGATGGCCCGGATCGGGGATCTTTGACCCCGCCATGCGACAGAGATGGACGCCCTTGGGCGCCAGGACGGTCAGCGCACGCACGCCGTTGACGAAGTCGCGCTCGTGCTCGGCCACGACGACGGCGGGGTCGGCGGCCAGCGGATTGGTGTCGCTGGCGGTCACGAAGATCGAGCGCGGCGAGGACTCCACGCCCGGCGTCCGGCTGTACGGCCGCGTGCGCAGGGCGGTCCAGGCGCCGGACTCGATCATGACCCGGCGCAGCCTGGCCTCGGGGATCGAATCGAGGCCGCCCTCGGGGAACTTCTCGAACGTCTCGGCGCCCCCGTCGGACACCGCGATCACGACCGACTGGAGCGCGCGCCTGTCGCCGCGGTTGATCGCCGTCACGCGGCCGGCCGCGGGAGAGGTGAAGATCACGCCCTCGTTCTTCTTGTCCGAGAACAGCGGCTGCCCCAGCCGGACCGAGTCGCCTTCCTTGACGAGCATGGTCGGCCGCATGCCGACGTAGTCGGGCCCCTTCAGCGCCACCGTGCGGGCCTGGCGGCCCGGGGTGATCTTCTGATCGGGATCGCCCGTGATCGGGAGCGTGAGGCCCTTCTTGATCTTGAACACTGAACCCATGGCCCCTCGGATCGCCGACGCGCCGTGCACGCCGAGCCCTTCGTTTGGGATCCGCACGAGCGGCGCGCGCACCGCGTTCGTCGCGAGTTTCGACGCCCGCCGCACTCTCCCGGACGCGCCGCAACTGCTTGTGGAGCCTGGCGGAACGCGTCCGGAACTCGATCTTCGATCGCCCGAGCTGGCAACGAAAGCGAGAGAGCATAGCCCCATTCGGACGGGTCGTCCAGTCCAGTCCCACGCTCAGCGGCGCGGATCCGCGGTCCGGCGCTCGAGCCGCCAGGCGCCGATGCCCCACTCCTCGAGCTCGACCGCCAGACCGTCGTCGAGGAGCGCGTCGCCGTCGACCGACGCGTCGTGATCGCCCAGCAGATCGTGCAGCGTCACCCGATGGCCGCGAAGCGGCATCAGACGCATCCGGACACGGGCGGCAATGCGGCAGCCCGCGACGTTCGCGGCCACGACGACGTCGTCTCGGTGACGACACTCCCAGGCGAAGGCGAGGCAGTCGGCGTCGTCGGTCTCCAGCCAGCGGAACCGTCCATCGGCCATCGACGTGTCGCCGAGGACGGCCAGCAGGCGATCCAGGCGCGCGACCCGGTCGGGATCGGGGGTCGCGTTCGCCGGCCGTCCGAGCTGGACCGGAAGCCGCACGCGGCGGCCGTCGAACTGCCCCTCGTGAAACAGGCGCAGCCCGGGCAGCAGCGCGGACAGGCCGGTCGCCAGCTCCCAGCGCTCGGGTGGAAACGCGGTGACCGCCGGATCCTCGTCGTGGTTCTCGACGAAGTGCGCCGACCGCTCGAGGTATCGCTCCGAGCGGCCGGGCAACGTCCGAAGCCCGGCGGTGTCACCCGCGCGCAGAAGATCGTACAGGTGCTTGTCGTACGTGTAGTCGAAACCCTGCTCCAGGAGGCGTTCCTCGAGGCCCCAGTACACCTCGGCGATGAAGATGAACGTCCGGTGGACCGATCGGGCCTCGGCGACCGCGGCGGGCCAGAAGTCGCCGCGGTCGGGCGGCGGCTCCACCTCGGGCCAGGTCGTCCGGAACACGTCGGGCAGGATCAGCATCGCCATGTCGCACCGGACCCCGTCACAGAGCCCGGCCAGCATCCGTACCAGCGACAGCATCTCGGCCCGGAGCTCGGGCGAGGCCCAGTTCAGCTGGGCCGTGTCCGTCCAGCTCGGGAAGTGAGGGTCCTTCCCGAAGGCCACCGCCCTCGGGCCCCGGTCGGTCTCGGCGCGAAAGTAGCGCTCGGGGTCGCGGTCGGCCAGAACCGGGTCGCCCGACACGTATAAGTCGGGACGACGACGGATCCAGGGGTGATCCCGCGCCGTATGGTTCGGTACGAGGTCCAGGACCAGGCCGAGGCCCCTCCGGGCCAGCCGCTCGCGGAACCGGGCCAGGGCGTCCCGACCCCCGAGCCGAGGGGAGACGACGTAATCATGTACCGCGAAAGGGCTTCCGACGACATCCGCCGGCGTCCAGTCCGGAAGGGCGAGCGCGTACTCCGGCCACGCGACCCGGTTGTCGCGCGCCAGCGCCACGCCGAGCGGGCCCCTGGCCCACACGCCCATCAGCCACATCAGCTCGAAGCCCCGGTCCGCCCACGCGTCCAGCTCGGCGTCGGGGACGTCGTCCAGGGATCCGGCCGGCCGGCCGGCGTGATCGAGCCGCCCAAGCCACGTCGTGGCATTGACTTGGATCAATCGTGGACCGCTCGTGCATTTCGAGGGGTGGTGGCGTGGGGATCCGGACGATGATTCCACGAGATGTGCTCGCCCGTGACGGCGCCGGAGCGCCGGTGAGGTCGACGCGCGCGTCCGCGCGCGGCCGGGGAGCCCCCCCGGTCGGGGCAATCGCGGACCCTAGCACGGGAGCCCTCGGCCCGCCAGGGGGTGGGAGAATCTCCGGCCCGCAGCGGTTGACAGGCTTTCGAGTCGGTCCGTACTCTGCCGCGCGCAACGAACGAGGGGCCGCTTCGCGGCGGTCGAGATCATGGAGCACCGCATGCCGAGCTGGATGCACGAACGACTGATCGGGCTTGCCCGCGCGTTCGCGCGATCGATGGGGATCGCGCGGCGTCGTGTCGTGCAACTCGTCGAACGCCCGCGACCCGGCGTCGTCAGCCGACGCTCGGAGGTCGCGGGCGCCGCCGCCGCCCTCGTGGCGCTCGCCGTGCTCGCCTGGAGCTTCGCGTCGAGACCGGAGGTCGACCGGGCACTCGACGCGATCGACCCCGGGGCCGCGCTCGAATCCTCTCGCGCCGCACGCCCGCACGCGACCCGGTCGTCCACGTCGGACGGTCGGATCGATTCGGCTCGGCTGCGCCGATACGCGGTGGGGCCGGTGGGCTTCCAGGACGTCCCGGTCAGCGGCCTGGCTGCCCTGGCGCCGCTGGTTCGCTACGACGGATACGACGCCGACCCGATCGCGCTGCCCAGCGTGGGCGCGAAGAACATGCCGCTCGGCCTCGAGGATCTCGACGTCGACGCGAAGAAGCGAGTCTTCGTCCGGACCGTGGTTCCGCTGATCGTGGCCGAGAACGAGCGAATCGCAGCCGACCGGACGCGGCTGCTGGCCATCCTGGACGGCGCCGCCGCGTCGACGCCGGCCGACGACGCGGACTGGCTCCTGATGCTGATGGCGGCTTACCGGCTGCGCGATCGCGGACCCGGTGACGGCGACTTCCTGCGGAACTCCCTCCTCCGACGCGTCGACCAGATTCCGGTCGCGCTCGCCCTGGCCCAGGCGGCCATCGAGTCGGCCTGGGGGACGTCGCGGTTCACGCTGGAGGGGAACGCGCTGTTCGGCGAGTGGACGTTCGATCCGAAGACGCCGGGGCTCGTGCCGGCCGGCCGTGAAGCCGGCGCCACGTACCGTGTCCGCGCGTTCCCGACGCTGCGGGAGTCGGTGCGGCACTACATGCGAAACCTCAACTGCGGCAGCGCCTACGCGGAGTTCCGGACCCGGCGCTGGCAGGCGCGGCAAGCCGGCCGGGAGGCCGATGCCGGGATGCTCGCCCGGACCCTGACCCGCTACTCGGCGCGCGGCAGCGACTACGTCGACGAGCTCCGGATGATCATGACCACGAACCGGTTCGATCGGTTCGAGGATGCGTCGCTGGATCCTCTGGATCTGGATCTGGTAGCCGAGCTGGTCGCGCTCGCGTCCATGGATGCCGGAACGGCCGAGTCCCTGCTGGCGTTCCTGGCCGAGTGATCCGCGCGGCGGCACCCCCGCCCGCCGTGATACCCGAACGCTCTCGGAGCCGATCGGAGGCCCGGCGTGCGTCGACTTTCACCGCCCGTCCTGCTGGCGGCCGCGTTCGCCCTGGCGAGCCCGATCGCCCGGCCGGCAGAGGGTTCCTCGCCTCCACCCGAGCCCAGCACGGGCTACACGACGATTCTCCTCTATCACAAGTTCGACGAGCCCGAGCATCCGACGACCAACGTCTCGACGGACGCGCTTCGTGCCCAGCTCACCTACCTGCTCACCAGCGGCTACCGCATCCTGGAGATGCCGGAGTTCGAGGCGCTCCTGGAGTCGGGGGGCCCGTTTCCGGAGAAGAGCGTCCTGATCACGATCGACGATCCCTACCGATCGATCTACGCGCACGCGTGGCCCGTCTTCCGGGAGCTCGGCGTGCCCTTCACGTTGTTCGTGTGGACCGACGGTGTGGAGCGACGCTTTCGCGATCTGATGACGTGGGCCGAGATCGACTCCCTGGTGGCGGGCGGCGTCACGATCGGCAACCACACGCACACGCATCCGCACCTCGGGACCCCCCAGCCGGGAGAGTCCCGCGAGGGCTACCGGAGCCGTGTGCGCGACGAGATCGAGACGAGCCAGCGCCTCCTCCGCGCACACGGCCACGACAGCGACCGCTTCGCCTACCCGTACGGGGAGTACAACCACGACGTGATCGACGTCGCGCGATCGCTCGGGTACCGCCACCTCTACACCCAGGACCGGGGTTCGGTGGGACCGGATACGCCGATCGCGCGCATCCCGCGCGAGGCCATCGTCGGCCTGTCGGACGATCTGGACGCGTTCGTGGCGGCGCTGCGTCTGACCCCGCTCGAGCTGGCCGACGCCGACCCCGACGTCGGGTTCCTTCGCGAGAACCCACCGCCGCGAATCCGTTTTCGCATCCCGGACCCTGAGCGGTACGCGCCGGTGGTGAACGTCTTCGTCTCGGAGCTCGGCCGGGTGGATGCGCAGTACGATGCATCCACCGGGATCGGCTCGGTCGTGCTGGCCGCGCCCCTGTCTCGCCCGTTCAATCGAATCAACGTGTCGATCCAGGAGCGGCGGACCGGCCTGTTCGCGCTGTCCTCGAGGATGATCTTCCGGCCGTTCGCGGAGCTGACGGCACCGGCGGACCCCGACCGCTGAGCGCGGGCCCCGGTCAGGCGTCCGCCCCGGTCCGGCGGCGTTCGAGGTCAGGCGACGGTCGGGATCAGGCCCCGGTCGAGATCAGGTCGAGGTCAGGCGGCCTCGCGGTCGCGGCCGCGCGCGTCGTCCCGGGACCGCTCTCGGGCACCCTCGGCGATCGCCCGGTTGGGGACGCGCGCCGGGTCACCCACCACGACCCGGTTTCGCCCGGCGGCCTTCGCCTCGTACAGCGCCGCGTCGGCGATCGCGAGGAGACGATCCACCGTCAGGTGCTCGTCGGTTCCGGCGGAGCTGACCCCCACCGAGACGGTGGCGGTCACCGTGGCTCCGGTGGGCAGCACGAACGGAACGTCCGAGATCGAGGCCCGCACTCTTTCGGCAATGGCGCAGCCGGCGTCGAGCGGCAGGTCGGGAAGCACGACGATGAACTCCTCGCCTCCCACGCGCCCGAACACGTCGTACTCACGAAGCTGAACCGCGACGCGCTCGGCGAACTCGCGGAGAACCGCATCGCCGGACGCGTGACCGTGGGTGTCGTTCAGACGCTTGAAGTGATCGACGTCCAGCATGACCACCGTGAGCTCGCGGCCTTCCCGCTCGGCGCGGGCCAGCGACTGCTGGAGCCGCGAGAGCGCCGCGCGCCGATTGCTGATGCCGGTCAGCTCGTCGGTGGCGGCCATGATCTCCAGACGCTCGCGCGCGTCCCGGAGCTGCTGCTCGAGGGTGACGATTCGCGCACCGGCCGTGACGCGCGCGCGAAGCTCGTCACGATCGAAGGGCTTGGTCAGGTAGTCGTCCGCCCCGGAGCTGAACCCCTCGAGGATCTCCTCCTTCTCGTCCTTGGACGTCAGGAGGATCGTGTAGACGTAGTAGGGAAGCGTGCCGGCCCGGATCTTCTTGCACAGGTCCACGCCGGTCAACTCGGGCATCGCCCAGTCCGAGACCAGCATGCGGGCGCCGCTGGCCCGAAGCGCGTCCCACGCGGTGGCGCCGTCCTCGGCCTCGAGCACCTCGTAGCCCCACTTGGCCAGGATGCGACGCAGCATCATCCGCGCGAGGGGGTCGTCCTCGGCGACCACGACCCGCATCGCCTCCACGTCACGATGGGAAGCCACGATGCTGCGCTCCTGACCCGCCACGCGTCCAAATGCCGTTCAGGCCGGCGCCGAACCCGCGTTGCGCCGATGTATCGTCCATCTCTCATCCTTCGGCGTTCGCGGCCGGGGCACGAGCATGGACCGGTAAACCGGTGCCCGATCGGTCGAAAGCGTGCGATCCGGGCGCTCCCGGATCTCCGGCCGAACGCCCGCCGGGGGAATCGGACTTGAACAACCGGGCTCCGCGTGGAAAGATGGGGGGGCTACGAACCCGGTCACGAATCGATAACCCCAACTCCATGCATACATTATGACTCACGAAAACGACGCCCTCGCGACGGAACCCGTCATCCCCATCGACATCGATCGGTCGGTCCGCGTCGACGATGCCCGCCGGCGCGACGTGCTGTCCCGGGAGCTGGGTTTCGGCCGGTACTTCACCGACCGGATGTTCACGGTGCGCTGGAACGAGGACCGTGGATGGCACGGCGCGACCATCGGGCCGTTCGAGAACCTCACGCTGTCCCCGGCAGCCGCCGTCCTCCACTACGGCCAGGCCATCTTCGAGGGACAGAAGGCGTACCGCCGGGTCGACGGCGAGATCGGCCTGTTTCGGCCGCGCATGAACGCCCGGCGCATGCAGGCGTCCGCGCAGCGCATGGTGATGCCGCCGATCCCGGAGGACCTCTTCATGGACGCCCTCGAGACGTTGATCGATCTCGAGCGGGAGTGGACCCCGCGCGGCGACCACGAGGCGCTCTACATCCGGCCGTTCTCGATCGCGACCGAGCCGCTCCAGGGCGTCCGCCCGGCGAAGCAGTACCTGTTCGCGATCATCCTGAGCCCGGTCGGCGCCTACTACGCATCGGGGTTCAAGCCGGTCCGGATCCTCGTGTCCGAGGATCTCGTCCGCGCGGCCGTCGGAGGCACCGGCGAGGCCAAGGCAGCGGGCAACTACGCCGCGAGCCTCTTGGCCGGCGAGCGCGCGCGAGCGGCCGGCTGTGCACAGGTGCTTTGGCTCGACGCCGCCGAGAAGAAGTACGTCGAGGAGATCGGGGCGATGAACGTCATGTTCGTCATCGACGGCACGCTCGTGACCGCGCCGCTCCACGGGAGCATCCTCCCCGGGGTCACACGCGACTCGATCATGCACATCGCGCGCACCGAGAGGATGCCCGTCGAGGAGCGGGCGATCAGCATCGACGAGGTGGTCACCGCCATCGCCAGCGGGCGCTGCACCGAGGCGTTCGGATGCGGGACGGCCGCCGTGATCACGTCCATCGGGTCGTTCCTGTACGACGATCGAGAGCACCCGCTGCCCGATCCCCCCGGACCGGTCGCGAGGCGGATGTTCGAGACGATCACCGACATGCAGTGGGGTCGCCGCCCGGACCCGTACGGGTGGATTCACATCATCCCCCGGCGCTCCGACGAGAGCTAGGGACCTCTCCCACCGCGTGCGGGGAAGCCGTTGAACGCTCCGAATCGATCGAGAGCGACATTGTGCCCGTCGTGTCGAACCCTCATCGCCGCCGACACGACGCGTTGCCCGAACTGCCATGCCCCGCTGGCCGGCCCGGTGGGTCGGTTGACCCCGATGCGGTTCTTCGGGGATCACCTCGACGTGGTCAGTGCGATCCCGATCACGTGCATCGTGCTGTTCCTGTTCTGCATCGCGCGCGAGCCGCGCGCCGCGTTCGAGGGCAACGTCGGCATCTTCGACTTTCTCTCGCCGAGCACCCGCGCGCTGGTGAAGATGGGCATGACCGGCACCGCGGCCTGGTTCTCCGGGGGCCGCGTGGAGGTGTACCGCGGCGAGTGGTGGACGGTCTTCACCGCGATCTTCCTCCACGGCAGCCTGATCCACATCTTCTTCAACGTGATGTGGATCCGGAGCCTCGGCCCCGCCGTGGCCGAAGCCTATGGGCAGGCCCGCTACTTCATCCTGTTCATCGCGTCGGGCGCCGTCGGGTTCATCGTGTCCAACGCCGCGTCGGGCGGCGCCACGGTGGGGGCGTCCGGTTCGATCTTCGGACTCCTGGCCGCGATGATCGTTGCCCACCGGCGCTCGGGCACGCTGCACGGACGGCTCGCCTCGCGGCAGCTCTGGCAGTGGGCGATCGCGCTGTTCGTGCTCGGCTTCCTGATGTCGCGCGTGAACAACTGGGCGCACGGCGGGGGCTTTCTGGCCGGCTGGCTCGTGGCCACGCTGATGACCCGGGACGGTCTGCGCGTCGAGCGCGGCTACACCGTGATCGCGGCGCTCGTGCTTCTGGGGTTCACGCTGTTCGGTTTCGCGAACGTGGCGCTGGGCCTGGTTCGAGACCTGACGCGCTGACCGACCGGGTCAGCGCCCTCCCCCGCTCGAGAGGCGACCGATCTCGCTCGCGATGAGCGCCGCCGCCTCGCTCACCTCCTCGCGTGTCGTCGCGCGACCCACCGACAGACGGACCGTCCCCGCCGCCAGACCGGCGTCGACTCCCATCGCCGTGAGCACCGGCGAGACGGACACCCGGTCCGCGTGACAGGCCGAGCCCGCGGACACCGCCAGGCGATCTCCCAGCACCGCGACCAGCGCGTGCGATGCGACGCCGGGAAACGCGACGCTGAGCGTGTTCGGCAGCCGCTCCTCGGGGGCGTCCGGACCGTGGCGGACGATCCCCTGAATGCGCGCGCCCAGCTCGTGCCACAGGGTGTCGGTGAGGTCGCCGAGACGCGTCACGTCCGCGTCGAGGCACCCGGCCGCTCGCTCGGCGGCGGCGCCGAGTCCGACGATCTCGAGCACGTTCTCGGTTCCCGCGCGACGGCCGCCCTCGTGACCGGCTCCCAGCATGAACGGCTCGAACGGCGCCCCCGGCCGGACGTACAGCGCCCCCACGCCCTGCGGCGCGTAGAGCTTGTGGCCGGCGATCGACAGGTAGTCGACGCCGAGCGCGTCCACGTCGATCGGGATCTTGCCCGGCGCCTGTGCGGCGTCGGTGTGCACCCTCACCCCGCGCTCGCGGGCGACGGCCGCGATCTCGACGATCGGCTGGAGCGTCCCCACCTCGTTCTGGGCGAGCATGATCGTGACGAGCGTCGTCTCGGGGCGGATCGCCCGGGCCACGGCGGCCGGATCCACGCGGCCCGACCGGTCCACCGGCAGCACGGTGACCGCGACACCCCGCGCCCGGAGCCGCGCACAGGGCTCGAGCGTGGCCGGATGCTCCACCGCCGACGTGATCACGTGCACGCCGGCGGGGTCCACGCCCGGCGAGAGCACACCGCGGATGACGGTGTTGTTCGACTCGGTGCCGCCGCTGGTGAAGATACACGCGTCGGGTGGGGCGCCGATGAGGTCGGCCAGCTGCCGACGCGCCCTGTCCACCGCCTCGCGACCGACGCGGCCGAACACGTGACCCGAGGACGGGTTGCCGACGTGCTGTGCCATGACGGTGCGCATCGCGTCGGCCACCGCGGGGTCCAGCGGCGTGGTGGCGTTGTAGTCGAGATAGATCGGCGTCGCCATCGGTGTCGTCAGACGTTGAAGCGGACGTTGATGATGTCGCCGTCCTCGACCACGTAGTCCTTGCCCTCGAGGCGAAGGACCCCGGCGTCGCGGCACGCCTTGAGCGTGCCGTGCTCCAGGAACGCGTCGTAGGAGACCGTCTCGGCCCGGATGAAGCCACGCTCGAGGTCGGAGTGGATGACGCCGGCCGCGCGCCGGGCGACCGAGCCTTTCTTGATGGGCCACGCACGCACCTCGTCCTCGCCCACCGTGAAGAAGCTGACGAGGCCCATCTGACGGAAGATCGCCTGGGTGACGACCTCGGCCGCGGTGCCCGGCAGGCCCATCGCCTGCGCGAACTCGAGCTGCTCCTCGGCACTCAGCTCGGCCACCTCCCGGGCTTCGGAGACCGGGAACGCGACCACCTGACGGCCGTCGGCCAGCGTCTCGATCTCGGCAACGTCGGCGTCCCCGTCGGCGGAGGTGTTCACGAGAACGACCTGGGGGACGAGGGTCCGGAACGCGTAGCCGCGGAGCTGCTCCAGCGCGGCCTCGTCGAGGTCGGCGTTGCGGAGCGGGATCTCGTCCTCCAGAAGCGCCTGGCACCGCTCCAGCGTCTTCTTCACGATCTCGCCCAGCGGCTGCTTTCTGGCGCGCTCGAAGACACGCTCGATCGCCGTGAGGTCCGCCAGCACGAGCTCCTGGTCCAGGAGCGACAGGTCGGCGGCGGGCGTGGTCTCGGCGCCGAGCATGGGGTTGTCGAACGCGCGCACGACGTGCAGGAATACCTCGGCCCCGGTGAGGCCGTCGATGTAGCGCGCCATCTGACCGCGCCGCCCCTCTCCGGGCGTCCACTCGGCCTCACGGCATCGCACCTCGGCGAACGTCGTCTTCCGGGGCCGGAAGATCTCCGAGAGCGCGAGCACGCGCCGGTCGACAACCTTGACCGCGGCCACCCCGCTGTGCGCGCGGCCCTCGCTCAACGCGTCGAGAAGCGTCGTCTTGCCGCAGCCGGGTCGTCCGATGATCTTGGCTTCCACCTGTGAGACCTCGCGGTGCGTGACGGGGAGCGGGACCGCTCAGGCGAGTCGGTGACGGGAGATCTCTCCCTCGACCATGTAGATGACGTCCTCGGCGATGTTGGTCGCGTGGTCGGCGACTCGCTCGAGGTGGCGCGCGATCGTGAGCATCGGAATCAGCACGTCCACCCGATCCACGTCCTCGCGGAGCCGGCGGCTGACCTCGGTGTAGACCGCGCGATGCATGTCGTCGATCTCCTCGTCAGCCGCGCACACCGAGCGCGCCAGATCGCTGTCCAGGTTCACGATCGCGTCGAGGCTGCGCTTGAGCATCGATCGGACCTTGGTCGACATCGCGACGAAGTCGAACGGCATCGGGAGCGGCGGAAGCTCTGACAGACGCTGGCCGCGCTTGGCGATGTTGACGGCCAGGTCGCCGATGCGCTCCAGGTCGTTGTTGAGCTTCAGCACCGCCACGATGAAGCGGAGGTCGCGGGCCACCGGCTGATAGAGCGCGAGGATCTGCAGGCAGTCCTCCTCGACGTCGACCTCCATGCGATCGATCGCCTCGTCCCCGTCGGTGACGGACTCGGCCAGGCTCACGTCCCGCTCGTGGATGGCCCGGCAGGCGCACTCGAGGCTCTCCTCGACCCGCGTGCCCAGCTCCAGCACGCGCACCTTGAGCTGCTCGACCTCACGGTGAAGGTGTGTTTTCACGACCTGATCCGACTCCGTTCGTCTCGAAAACGTCGCATGCGGGGAATCGCCCCGGATCCTAACACAACTCTAATCGAATCGCTCCCGGGACTAGCCGAACCGTCCCGTGATGTACTCCTCGGTCAGCCGGTGCGACGGGTTGGTGAAGAGCTGATCGGTGCGATCGAACTCGACGATCCGACCCAGCCACATGAACGCGGTGTAGTCGCTGACCCGGCCCGCCTGCTGCATGTTGTGGGTCACGATCACGATCGTGTAGCGCGACTTCAGCTGACCGATCAGCTCCTCGATGCGGGCGGTCGCGATCGGATCCAGCGCCGAGCACGGCTCGTCCATCAGGATGATCTCGGGCTCCACCGCGATCGCCCGCGCGATGCACAGCCGCTGCTGCTGCCCACCGGACAGGTCCAGCGCGTTCCGGTCGAGGCGGTCCTTGACCTCGTCCCAGAGCCCCGCTTGCTCGAGGCTCTTTCGCGCGATGGACTGGAGCCGATCCCGGCTGCGCTCACCGTCGATGCGATGGCCGTAGGCGATGTTCTCGAAGATCGACTTGGGAAACGGATTGGACTTCTGGAACACCATGCCCACGCGCCGCCGGAGGTGGTTGACGTCGACACCTCGATCGTAGGCGTCGCTGCCGTCGATCGTGACCGACCCCTCGATCCTGACGCCGTCCACGAGGTCGTTCATGCGGTTGAACGTCCGAAGGAGCGTGCTCTTGCCACACCCGCTGGGTCCGATGAAGGCCGTCACCCGGTGCCGCGGCACGTCCAGCGTGACGTCGTGGAGCGCCTGGGTGTCGCCATACCACAGGTTCAGTCGCTCCACGCGCATCGCCGCCTCTTCGTCGATCGCGCGCATCTTCGGCACCAGGTCGCGCGCCACCGACTCGGGATCGAAGCGCCCGGGGCGCCGGTTTCCGGTCGTTCCTGGCTCTTTCGCGTCGTCGATCACGTGTGTCATCTGCTCCTCAGAACGAGGACGAGCGGTAGCGCGACCACAGGC
Source organism: Candidatus Eiseniibacteriota bacterium (assembly GCA_965224245.1). GTDB lineage: Bacteria > Eisenbacteria > RBG-16-71-46 > CAZAMP01 > CAZAMP01 > CBDCYW01. The sequence continues at coordinate 2,614,009 of OZ245046.1, forward strand.
GGTTGCGAATGATCATGGCCGCCACGTTCAACAAGACCACGACCACGACGAGCAGCAGAGTCGTCATGAAGACCATCGGCTTGGCCGCCTCCACGTTGGGGCTCTGGAACCCGAGATCGTAGATGTGAAAGCCGAGGTGCATGAACTTACGCTCGAGGTGAAGAAACGGCGCTCGCCCGTCGACCGGCAGGAGCGTCGCCGTTTTGACCGCTCCGGTCAACATCAGCGGCGCCACCTCGCCGGCGGCACGCGAGATCGCCAGGATGACACCGGTCAGAATGCCCGGCGACGCGGCCGGGAGCACGACCCGCCACGTGGTCTCCCACTTGCTGGCGCCGAGGGCCAGCGACCCCTCGCGCACCGCCTTGGGAACCGCGGCCAGCCCCTCCTCGGTGGCCACGATCACCACCGGCACCGTCAACAGCGCCAGCGTCAGCGCCGACCACAGTATGCCGCCGGTGCCGAACGTCGGCGATGGGAGCTTGTTCGAGAAGAGCGTCTGATCCAGCGCGCCACCGACCGTGTAAACGAAGAAGCCGAGCCCGAAGATCCCGAACACGATGCTGGGCACGCCCGCGAGGTTGTTCACGGCGATCCGGACCAGCTGTACGAGCCGTCCCTGGCGGGCGTACTCGCGCAGGTACAGCCCCGCCACGACACCCAGCGGCACGACGGCCAGCGTCATCAGGAACGTCATCAGGACCGTCCCGAAGATGGCCGGGAGGATCCCGCCCTCGAGGTTGGCCTGCCGGGGCACGTCACTGACGAACGTCCACAGGCGCGAGAGATACACGCCGGCGCTGCCGAACCATCCGAGCGCGTTGGGGCGAACGACCCGGTAGACGTCTCCGACCGGTAGCGTCACCGTGCGTCTGTCGGCGGTCTCGAGATCCAGCGCTTCCTCGTCCAGGCGTTCCCGTAGCCCGCCGATCACCGCGGTGAGCGAGTCGTACTCGGCGTTCAGCGCGGCCTCGGCCCGATCCAGCCGAGCCAGCCGATCATCGGCTCCGGGCTCGGTCGCGAGCGCGCGTCGCTCGAGCCGGATCGACTCCAGACGCTCGCTGACACGCCCCACGTCGTTCTTCTCCAGGCTCCGAACGCGGCCGCGGAGCCGGGACACCGCACCGAGTCGAGCGCCGAGCGTGTCGAGGGCGGCCTCTCCGCGCGCGCGCACGACACCGCCTCGTTCGTACGCGCGCACGAACCCGATGAAGACGCCGTACTCGTCCCGCTCGATCAGAACGGCATCCTCGGGACGGTCCGTCCGTGTGATCCGGGGCCGGTCGATCCACCGGAACTCGCCGGGACCGTACACGTCGCGATTCCCCGCCCGCACGCGGATGCGGGTCTCGCCCTCGGCGGCACCCGGAATCGGCTCCGACCCCCACGACTGCCCCATCACGACGTCACCGTCCGCGAGCACGTGCCGCTCGAGCGACTTGGGCCAGAACGCACCCAGGCCGCCGGCGGCCACGATCACCAGAACGGCCGCGATGAGGATCAACGCCAGCGCCGTCGCACCCGCGGCGAGCCAGATGAACGCGTCGCCGCTGGCCCAGTATCCCGCTCGGGGTCGCTCGTGGATGCCGGCCATGCTAGAACCTGCTGTAGCGCCGGCGGAGTCGCGTGCGAACGACCTCGGCGGTGGTGTTGATGACGAGCGTGAGCGCGAACAGGAGAAGTGCGCTCAGGAACAGGATCCGGTACAGCGAATCGCCGTGCGGGGCCTCGGGAATCTCGGTGGCGATGTTCGCCGACAGCGTACGAAAGCCGTTGAACAGGCTCCAGTCCATGACCGGGGTGTTGCCGGTGGCCATCAGCATGATCATCGTCTCGCCCACGGCGCGGCCGAAGCCGATCATGATGGCGGAGAAGATCCCCGGTGACGCGGCGGGAAGGATCACGAGCCAGGCCGTCTGCCAGGGCGTCGCGCCGAGGGCCAGGGATCCGGCCGTGAGGTGGCGCGGGACGCTGGATAGCGAGTCCTCGCTGACGCTGAAGATGATCGGGATCACGGCCAGCCCCATCGCGATGCCCACCACGATCGCGTTCCGCTGGTCGTATCGAATCTCGTAGGCCGTGTACAGCCACTCCAGAAACCCGCCGGGAAAGAGCCGGTCGGCGACGTGGCTCAGCCCCACGGTCAGGCCGATCGCGACCAGGACCACCGGCACGAGTCCCAGGACCTCCGTGCCCGGCCGCACCAGGAGGAGCCCACGGGGCACCACGCGCCGGAGCGCGCCGGCCAGCAACACGGCCAGCGCGATGAAGACCCCGACCCCGAGCGCGGCCGGCATCGCCTGCGCGAGCCGCGGCGCCAGCCAGAGCCCGGCCAGCAGGCCCAGCACCACGCTCGGAAGCGTGGCCATCAGCTCCATCGCCGGCTTCACCACCCCGCGCAGCCGCTTGTCCATGAACGTCGCGGTGTACAGCGCGGCGAGGATCGCAATCGGTACCGAGAAGAGCATGGCGTACAGCGTGCCCTTGAACGTCCCGAAGATCAGCGGAACGAGGCTCAGCTTGGGCTCCGCCTCGTCGGTGCCCCCGGTGGACTGCCAGGTGTAGTCCGCGTGCTCGTATCCCTCGTAGTGCACGGGCCGGAAGAGCGAGGCGAACGACACCTCGGGGTGAGCGTCGTCCAGCGCCCACGTGGCGACGTTGCCTTCGAAGGCCGCGATCAGCGCGTCGCTCTTGGGCGCGAACACCACCGACGCCGGCGCCTGGTTCAGATCGCGGGTGAGTCGGGTGGCGCTGGTGGTGGCGAAGCGCAGGCACAGCTCGCCGGAGGCGTCCCAGGTGACGAAGCCGCGGTTTCGTCCCGACGGCGCCGTGCCCACGACGGGTGCACCGTGCGGCTCGAACTCGTGCGCTCGGATCAGACGGAGCCCGCTCTCGACCGTGCGCGCGCGGAACCAGACCTGGACCTCTCCGCCGGCGTTGCCGACGACCAGCGAGTTGCGCCCGAGAACGGTTCCCAGAGCCGTGACCGCGTCGGAGCCGGTGCGGTACGACCCGAGGGGGGTGTGGGCGTCGGTGTCGACCGGCCACTCGACGAGCTGCCCGCTGGTCGAGCCCACGTAGAGGTGACGCGCGGCGGCGTCGAGCTCGATTGCGCTCGCGGTGATCCCTCTCCCGACGGGCACGTCCCAGAACGAGTCGCTCACCGTCTCGGCACCGAAGAGGTTGCGCTCGACCTCGCGGATGAGGACACGCACCCGGCCGTCCTCTCCGAGGGTGGCCACGGTGATGCCCTCGTCGGACGCGACTGCTGCGATCCGCGCGACCGCGACGCCCGGAGACATCGATACCGTGTCCGAGACGCCGACCCGGGGTCGGTACCGCCGCTGCGCGCCGTCGTAGGTGAGCCCCGAGTCGAACCGGAGGCGTGCGATGCGACCGTCGGCGGTGCCGACGAGCCACTCCCCGGCGTCGGGTGCGACCGGCCTGGCGGAGGTGATCGTCGCCGATCCGAGACCATCCGGACGCGGGAGCCGGCGCCCGGACCACGTGTCGCCGTCACGTACCCATGTCGCGGCCGCTCCGTCGGCGTCGAGCGCGAACAGCACCTCCCGGTACTCGTTCGCGGTGGCGAGAACCCACGCGTCGCTCTCGTGGGGAAGTGCGGGGTCGGTGGAATCCAGCGACGCCGAGCGCCACAGGGGCAGCGTCTCGCCGATCAGGAAGGCCAGTATTGCGAGAATGCTCACGATGATCACGGCGCCGCCCCCGGTGATGGCGCGGGCGGCGATGCGATCGATCGTTCGCCGTCTCGTGTAGATGCTCACGTGAGTTGCTCGATCGGCTTCGGCGTGCCGTCCGTGGCTACGAGCCGGCGACCTGGTACGCGGCGTCCAGCTTCGCGATCTCCTCGAGGCCGATCGCCGCCGGTACCGGGATGAAGCCGGCCTTGTCGACCTGTGCCTGTCCCTCGTCACTGTAGATGAACGACATGAACGCATTCACCAGCGGATCCAGCTCCTGGCCGGGCGTCTTGTTCACGTAGACGTAGAGAAAGCGACCCAGCGGGTAAGTCCCGGCCAGAACCGCGTCGACCTCCGCCGCAATCGGCTCGCCGCCGTCCTTTTTCGCGATCGGGATCTTGCGGACGCCACTCGTCGAGTAGCCCATGCCGGAGTAGCCGATCGCGTAGCGATCGTTCTCCACGCCCTGCACCACGGACGCCGATCCGGGCTGCTCCTTGACCGTGTCCTTGTAGTCTCCCTTGAAGAGCGCCGTCGACTTGAAGAACCCGTAGGTTCCCGAGGCGGAGTTGCGGCCGTACAGCGAGATCGGCTTGTCGGCCCACTCGCCGGTGAGACCCAGATCGCCCCACGTCACGACGTCGGTGGCGTGCCCGCCCTTGCGGGTCTTGGAGAAGATCGCGTCGACCTGCTCCAGGGAGAGGCCCTGGTCGGCGAGCGGATTGTCCTTGTGGACGTAGACCGCGAGCGCGTCCAGCGCCACCCGGAACTCGGTGGGCTTGTAGCCGTGGCGCTCCTCGAACGCGTCGACCTCGGTGGCCTTCATGCCGCGCGACATGGGTCCGAGCTGCGCGGTGCCCTCGATGAGAGCGGGCGGCGCCGTGCTCGAGCCCTTGCCCTCTCCCTGGACGCGCACGTTCGGATAGAACTCGCGGAACTTCTCGCCCCAGAGGGTCATCAAGTTCAGACACGTGTCCGAGCCGATGAAGTTGAGATTTCCGCTGACGCCGCTGACCTTCTCGTATGACGAACGATTACCGTCGGCCACCGAGATCGCGGCCGCGCCGAGCGCGATCACGACGGCGGCCGCCCCGAGCCTGAGCTTGACGTTGTTCACGTGTTCTCTCCTGTTTTCGAGCCCGACGGACGGTAGCACCCGATCGTTAGACCCGCATTAGGCGCGATCCGTCGCCGACCGGGTGTTAGAAGTCGATTTGGAAACGCGTCGTGAAGGTGCTCACCGTGCCCTCCCCCGCGTCTCCCCGGTCCACCGATCCGATGGTGTAGTTCGCCATGACCTTGGCCTGAGCGTTCAGATACCAGTTCGTGCCGAACGTGATGTCCGAGAGCGTCCCGCCCTCGATGCCGTTCGACGCGTCGTCGAGATCCACCGAGGAGTAGCGCGCGGCGAGCTCGACCGCGCCCGTGCCCCCGTCCCGGCCGTACGTGGTCTTCGGCTTAACGCGCGAGAACACGCCGTCGCGGGTGCTGTAGGGCCGGTGCTCACCGGTCGCGAAGAAGCTGGCCTGGGCATAGAAGCCCGAGAAGCTCGGGTCGATGGTGTCGCCGGCCGCCACGTCCGGGCCCTGGTGGCTGATCGTCACGTACTCGCCCTGGACCGAGAACGAGCCGGCCACGACGGCGAGCTCGGCGTCCACGAGCCACAGGTCGTCCACCGCGAAGGACCCGGTCCGGATCACCTTGTCCCCGATGTGGTTCTCGGGACGGAAGCTGTACGAGCGTTCGTTGGCGGGCGGACGGCGGTGACTGGCACCCACGCCGAGATGCACGAGGCTGCGGCCGTCGTCGGTTCGCATCGGCACGACCGTGAGCCGCGCGGTCTCGGCCAGCGCACCGCCCTCGATGCTCCGGGTCACCTGGTCCCCGTCCTCACGAAACACGCCGACGGCGGCCCGGGCCGCACCGCCGGCGAACGTCCGGTGCGCCATCATCCCCATGTTGCGCGACGGCACGAAGCCGGTCGGGAGCGCCCGCTCGACGAACGTGATGTACTTGCTCGAGGTCTGCTCGACCAGCGAGATCGGCTCGTAGAAGTTGCCGACGCGGACGCTACCGAGCCCGGGGACTCCCGTCAGCTCCATGTAGAGGTCCTTGGCGTCCAGCTCGCCGTTGGCGAACTCGTACTCGGCCTTGTACTTCACGTTGCCGTACATCTTGCCCGAAGCGAACAGCCGCGCCCGGCGGAACTCGGTTCCGTCGGTCGACCCGAGCCCCAGCTCGTCACGCGCGTCGTCGTCGACCTGGATGAACGCCCAGTCCTGCTGAAGACGTCCGCCGACCGCCGCCGAGAAGCGACCGTCGTCGGACGCGAACGAGAGCCCTCCGTCGACCTCGGTGACCGTGGCTCGCACCGGAGCCCCGGCCGCACACAGCATGACCATGGCCGCGGCCGCCCCCCATCGCGCACTCATCTCGCTCCGGCCCATGGAACTCACTCCTGTTCGTGTTTGGATACGGTCACGTTTCCGTGAGGCCGGCGGGACAGTAGTGCGAGATCGTGTCAGGATGCCGTTAGGAAACGATTAGATCAGGCGAAACGCCGCTTCTGCATGAGGATGTGACTAGCGAGACAGCTCCGCTCCTCGGGGTAGACGGAGCGTGAACACGCTCCCGCGGCGCGGTGCACTCTCGACGGAGACGGCCCCTCCGTGTGCGCGGGCCACGTGCTTGACGATCGCCAGCCCGAGCCCCGTGCCCCCCGACGCGCGGCTCCGCCCGGTGTCCACGGTGTAGAACCGCTCGAACAGACGCTCGTGGTGGACCGGATCGATGCCGCAGCCCTCGTCGCGAACGTGGATCAGGATCGTGTCGTCATCGCCGGGCTCTGCGTCCACCTCGACTCGCGACCCCGGGTCCGAGTAGCGGATCGCGTTCGCGACGAGGTTCGTGATCGCTTGCTCGAGCAGCTCCGCGTTCACCGCCGCGCTCAGCGTGTCCGGACAGCTCACGACGACCTCCACCTCGCTCGTGCGCGCCGCCGCCTCCGCGGTCTGGGCGGCGGTGGCCAGGAGCGGGCGGATGCGCTGGACGGACCGGGTGACTTCCTTCGCCTCGATGTCCCGCTCGAGCCGGGCCAGCCGCATCAGGTCCTCGATCAGGCCGTGCAGCCGATCGGTCTGCCGGAGCGCGATCGTCACGAAGCGTTGCGCGCTGGCGGGATCCGAGAGCGCGCCGTCGCGCAGCGTCTCCAGGAACCCCTTGATCGCGGTGACCGGAGTCCTGAGCTCGTGGGACACGCTGGCCACCAGCTCGCGGCGCTCGATCTCGCGGCGCCGCTGACCGGTCACGTCGTTGAGGACGACGATCGCGCCGACCCGACGTCCGTTCGCGGTGACCAGCGGCGACCCATGGGCGGTCAGGACGCGCTCCCGGTCGCCGCGTGCGACGATCTCGCCCTCGACCACGGTCGAGGAGCCCAGGGAGCGCCGCACGAACTCGACCAGCGCGACGTTGCGCACGACCTCGGCGATGGGTCGGCCGGTCGCGTCGTCCACGCTCACGTCGAAGAGCGATCGGGCGGCCCGGTTCACGCTCAGGATGCGCTCGTCGGCCTCGACCGCGATGACCCCCTCGGTCATCGCGGCGAACAGGGCCGCCTGCTCGCGATTCCGCCGCTCGAGGTCGTCGATGCGGCTCTCGAGACTGGACGCCATCCGGTTGAACGTATCGGCCAGGCTCGCCGACTCGCCCGAGCCGGCCGGCACGACGCGATGGGCCAGATCGCCGGCCGCGAATCGCTCCGCGCCCCGCCTGAGGCCCTCGATCGGACGTGCCACACGGCGCGAGACGTCGAGGCCGATCAACGAGGCGAGCACGATCGCGGCCAGCGCGCCGAGGAGGATCCGCGTGCGGCCGGGGTTCAGGAGCGCGTCCACCGTCGGCAGCGGCATGGCCGTCCGCACGGCTCCGACGACGACCCCATCGCGCACCAGCGCCCGCGCGACGTACATCATCGTGGTCTGGAGTGTGTGGCTGAAGCGGGTGGACTGCCCGCGTCCGAGGGTCAGGGCCTCGTGGAACTCGGCCCGATCGCGATGATTGTCCATCGCAGTGGCCGCGGTCACGGTCTCGGCCACCACGCGGCCGGTTGCGTCGATGACCGTCACGCGGGTGTGCCAGTCCGCGGTCAGGACTCGAACGAGCGAGTCGGCCGGCTCAGGCTCGAGTCGCGCCGAGGCGAGAGCCGCCGCCAGATTCTGCGCCTCGGTGTCCAGCCTGAGCTCGGACTGGCGATGGCTGGACTCGCGAAGAACGACGAGAAAGACCGCGGTCGCGGCAACGAGGCTGATCAGCGTGATGAGGAGGTAGGTCGGGAAGAGCAACCACCGCACCGGAAGGTGGCGCAAGTCACAGTCCTTTCAGGCGGTAGCCTACCCCCCGGACGGTTTCCACGATGTGGCCGACGTCGCCGAGCTTCTTCCGGAGGCCCACGAAGAGCACGTCGACCGATCGATCGGTGACGACGTAGTCGGAGCCGTGCACGGCCTCCACGATTTGCTGGCGAGTAAACACCCATCCCGGACGGCGCGCAAGGTGATGCAGTGCACGGAACTCCGCCGGCGTGAGTCGGAGCTCGCCACCGTTCAGGAGCACCTCGTGACGTCCCGGGTGAATCTCCAGACCGTGAACGCTGATGGCGGCCGCCTCGTCGGGTACCTCCCGGGAGCGCCGCCGAAGCACGGCCGCGATGCGCGCCAGCAGAACGCGGGGGCTGAACGGCTTGGTGACGTAGTCGTCCGCCCCGACCTCGAGGCCGCGCACGACGTCCGCGTCGTCGTCCTTGGCGGTCAGCATCACGATCGGGATGTCGCGGGTCAGCGACGACTGCCGGAGCGCGCGGCAGGTCTCGATCCCATCCAGCCCGGGCATCATCAGATCCAGCAAGATCAGATCCGGCGTCATCGTGCGTGCGGCCACGAGCGCCTGCTCGCCCGATCCGACGCCGGTGGCCTCGAACCCGTCCTGACGGAGGTTGTAGAGCACGAGCTCGACCAAGTCGGGCTCGTCGTCCACCACCAGAATGTGCTCGCCTGACATCGTGCATCCTCGTCTATCGCGCGCGTGCGCCCTGGCTCTCGAGGGTCGTCGAGCGTCCCGATCGCCGTCGCCGCGCCCGGGATACTTCGCTGCGTCAGCGTAGTCCTCGGCTCGTGAGCGAAATGTTTGGAATCGGTGAGAAGCCGCTCGACCCTCACTCTACCGCGAAGCGGCGAGACACGCCGAGCGTCCAGGCGTCTCCGCCGGTCACGTTCCGGGCCTCCAGGACGCCGACGTGCCCGACCTCGAGCGTGGTCTCGCCGGCGATCGCGAACCACAGGGTGGCGTCGAGACGCACCTGACGGCTGTCGTATGCGAACAGCTCGGTCCGGCTCGCGTCGGTGGGAAGCTCGAAGGCGTGCTGCCCGTCCAGCTTCAGCCGGACGCCGGCGTCCTCGAACACCGACACGCCGGCCTCGACCATGTACACCCAGGCGTCGCCGGGATCCTCGGCCCGGTGGCGGTATCCGGCCTCGACCCCCAGATAGCCGGGGATCCCGAGGGACCACAGCGAGGCTCCCACGAGGGCGCGGGCATCCACGTCGAGCTGCCCGTCGCCCAGCGGCGGCACGGCCCGGTCGTCGTAGAACGTGGGGACGTCCAGGCGGACCTGGAGTGACCGGACGACGGTGGAGCCGCCCAGCCCCACCTTGAGTCCCACGGCGAGGTCGCCGAGCCCCCGGGTCGTCGCGTCCTCGAGGTCGGTCTCCAGCCGGGCCCGCTTGGCCAGGATCGCGACGTTCAGCTCGACGTTCCGCTCGATCCCCATCGCGACGTACACCGCGGCGTAGCTCTCCTCGTAGCGGCCGCCGTCGGGGAGCGGCTGGCGCTCGCCGTCGAAGTCGCGCCAGTGCCGGGTGGCCGAGGCGGCGATCCCGATGCGAGCGTACGCCTCGTCGGGGGGCGTGACCCAGGCGCCGGCGCGGGCATCCGGCACGGATCCGAAGGCCCCGCCGACCGCCCCGGCGACCGCGATCAGCCAGCGAGCGCGGGGCCGCCCGCAATCGGCGGGGCGGGGGGGTTGCGTATCGGTGTCCTCACGACGTTTCATTGGCCCCTCGGGCGCTCTGCGACACGGTCCGGGATACAGCGGTTGGATGCGACAGGGGCGCGCGGGTCGCGCCGGTTCACTCACGTCGACGAAAGGCGCGGACTCCGATGTTCCCCACCGATCTCGAACCCGACGACCACACCGATCTCGTGGCCATCCGGCGCGATCTGCACCGCCACCCCGAGCTCGCGTTCGAGGAGACCCGGACCTCGGCGCTGGTCGCCGATCGACTGCGCGAGTGGGACTATAGTCCCGTGGTCGGGGCGGGCAAGACCGGCGTGGTGACCCTGCTGGAGGGCCGGTCCGATGGTCCCTGCGTGCTCGTGCGCGCCGACATCGACGCGCTCCCGATCCGGGAGGAGACCCCGGTCCCGTTCGCGTCGAGCGTGTCGGGCAAGATGCACGCGTGCGGCCACGACGCCCACACCGCGATCGCCCTGACCGCGGCGCGAATCTGGAAGCGGCTCCCGGCACCGCCCAGAGGCCGGATCAAGTGGGTGTTCCAGCCGGCCGAGGAGATCGGCGAGGGCGCCAGGGCCATGATCGCCGACGGCGTGCTGGAGAGCCCGAAGGTCGACGCGGCGTTCGGCCTCCACGTGTGGTCGCAGCTCGAGGTCGGCAAGATCATGGTGACCCCTGGCTCGTTCATGGCCGCGGTGGACGAGGTCCGGATCGACGTGAACGGGCGCGGGGGGCACGGCGCAGAGCCCCATCGGGCACGAGACCCCGTCCTGGCCGCCGCCCACGTGGTGACCGCGCTCCAGCAGATCGCCTCGCGCCGCACCGATCCCAATCAGGCCGTCGTGGTCACGATCGCCTCGATCCACGCCGGCGACGCGTTCAACGTGATCCCCGACTCGGCCCGCATCGAAGGCACGCTCCGTTGCTACGACGACGACACCTGGACCGTGCTACCCCGGTGGGTCGAGGAGATCGCGACGCACGTCGCGGCGGGGTTCGGATGCGAGGCCCGGGTGAGCATCGTCCGCCGGACGCGTCCGACGATCAACGACCCCGAGATGGCCGCGCTCGCGCGAGAGGTGGCCGTGGAGCTGGTAGGCGAGGACAACGTCGTCACCGGCAAGACCATGGGGGGCGAGGACTTCAGCGAGTTCCTGGCCCACGTGCCCGGGTGCTTCGTCTTCGTGGGAGCGGGCGGCCCAGAGCGCGAGCCCCATCACTCGCCGCGGTTCGACCTCGACGAGCGGGCGTTCCCGCTCGGGGTCCGGCTCCTGGGGAGGCTGGCCGAGCAATACCTCGCGCGCTGAGTCCTCGCCACGCTGACGATCGGCTCGCGAGGGGGTCCCACACGGACCCCAGGCCATTGACACACTTTGATTTCGGGCGCTAGGCTCGGGCGTCGCGGTTTCCCCATTCCGGGCGCGGGGGTGGCGTCCGAAACGTCGGCTTGCCCCGCGCGTCCCATCCCGAATCGAACCACGGTTCGGTCGGGTGCGGCCGCGTCGATCGACTCCTGGAGGGTCATCCCGTCCCGGAGTGCCGGCTTCGTGAAGGAGGACCTCCCATGCGGTTCGCGAACGGGTGGAGCGTCGCCCTGTGCGCGCTCGCGACGTGCGCCGCGCTCGGCGGCGTCGCCCACGCTCAGATCAGCAGCAACCTCGGCGGGCTCACGTCCGAGAACGTCGAGGGCTATCTGGAGCCGTTGCCGAAGGCGCTCTCGGGGACGCTGAACCTCGCCGTGTTCGACGGCGCCGACATCCCGCTGGCCGGACTGAACGTCTCGCTCGGCGTCAAGGCCATGGCGGTCGGGTTCGACGACGAGGATCGCGTCTACCGTCCGAGCGTGCCGGATGGCTTCCAGACCGGCGACGTCTCCACCGTGGTCGGCGACGGCGAGTCCACGTACCTCGAGGGCGACGGCGGGCTCCAGATCGGCTTCCCCGGTGGGCTCGACATCGAGACGTTCGCGGTGGCGGTCCCGCAGCTCACGGTCGGTTCCGTTCTGGGAACCCGGGCGGTCATCCGCTACATCGCCGTCGAGCTGGACGACACGGAGCTGGGCGATCTCGAGCTGATCGGCTACGGGCTCCAGCACTCGATCTCGCAGTACCTCGGACCGCTCTTCCCGGTCAACATCGCCGCGGGCTTCTTCATCCAGAGCTTCAAGGTCGGCGAGGATCTGATCGAGTCGGACGCGCTGCACCTGAACGTGATGGGCTCGAAGAGCTTCGGCACGTTCGAGCCGTACGTGGGGCTCGGGTTCGACAGCTACACGTTCGACGTCTCGTACGACGACACGCTCGACGACACCGACGAGATGGTGAAGGTGGAGTTCTCCAGCGAGAACGACTTCCACGCGACGCTCGGCGTCGCCGCGCACTTCGCACTGGTCCACACGCACCTCGAGCTGACGTCGGCCGCCTCGCTCGGCCTCGCGTTCGGCTTGCGGGTCGGTCTCTAGCGGGCGAACGGAGGACATCATGACGCGATCCACAGCGTTCCGCTTCGGGCTGTTCGCCCTGGTGACGGCGACCCTGGTCGGCGCGAAGTGCCCGACGATCCCCGAGCTGAAGGACAAGATCGTCAAGCTGGTCGTCAGCGAGTCGATCGACGAGGACTTCCACGCGGACGGCACGATCAACGAGGAGACCGACGAGCAGGAGGTCTCGCTCGATCAGATCATCGACCTCGACGACCTCCTCGACATCGAGACACTGGCCGCGGACGCCGGCACCGATCTCGACGAGGTCAACTCGGTCACGCTCCAGCAGGTCCTGGTGCGCACCAAGACCCCCGATCCCCACCCCGACCGCGCGCTGGTGGACGCGACCGTCGGCGTGAGCATCACGATCGACGGCGCGCGCGGTGAGCTCGTCCCGCTCGTGACCGCGTACGACATCCCGGTCGTCAACGCGGTGACCGAGTTCATCCCGGTGCCCGTCGATCCGGCCGGCGTGGCCGAGATCAACGAGGCGCTGGCGACGTACCTCGAGGGCGCCAAGAGCGGCGTCTTGCCCGCGGTGACGCTCACGTACAGCTGGTACGGCGTGTCGACGCCGACCGAGTTCGACACCGACTACGACTGGACCCTTCGCCTCGTGATCGACGTCGACACGAGCCTGGAGGTCACGATCATCGGCTGACGTGGCCGTGCCGAGGCGCGGGCGCGCACCGGCGCGAGCGCGATGATCGAGCTCGATCCCGACGAGACGGCGACCGGAGCCGGACGGCCGGCCCGACGCGCGCCGAGGTTACTCGCCGTCGCGTCGGGGGCATGCTAGGGTCCTCGCGGCCTGCCGCCGCCGACCGAACGAGCCGCGAGGAATCCCCACGATGAAGATCCAGCGTCTCCACATTCTCGTCCCGGGCCGGGCGTGCACGTTCGGAGCGGCGCTCGTGATCGGGACCGCCCCCGGCGCGTCGGCGGATTCGCTCGGCGCCGGGGGACCGTCCCTCGGCGTGTTCGCGTCGGCGGATGCGCGGGATCTCGGCACCCGAGACGGCGATCCGGCACGCTGGGGCGGCTACGTCCGGATCGGGGTCGTGCCGGGCCTCGGGCTCGAGATGTCGGGCATCGCCCAGCGAGACGGCACCGATCGGGTCGAGGTCTACACGGCCAACGTGCTCATCGGGGCGAGTGGCGGCGGTCCCGGCGTGTTCGCATTCGCCGGCTATGGGCGAGCGCGGGTGAAGGGACGACCGGCCACCGAGACGCCGGCCTACACGCTGGGGGCGGCCGCGCGGATCGCGGCGATCGGGTTTCCGCTGGCGCTCGAGGTCGGGGGGCGCTACTCCTTCGTGGACGTGGTCGACTCCGACGCGATGACGTTCACGCAGCTCTTCTTCGGCCTGGACGTCGGCTTCTGAGCACGACCTCGGCCGCGTCTCCCCACCTCGGTCGCGACCGGCCGCGCCGGGCACGACGCCGGCGTCAGCGCCCCTCGGCGAATCGCGCCCGCTGCCCCGCGTAGTACGCGTCGTCGGGCTCGAGCGCACAGGCCCGGCCGATGACCTCGAGCGCGCTCACCGGATCTCCGCGCCGGTAGTACACCTCGGCCAGCGTGTCGAGGATCGCGGCGTCGTCGGGCGCCAGCTCCACCGCGCGGGCGGCCGCCCGAAGGGCCTCGTCCAGGTGGACGTCGTTGATCGCGCAGTACCAGGCCAGCGCGTTGAGCGTGGTCGCCGACGCGTCGTCGTCGGCCAGGGCCGCCGTCAGCGCGGATCCGACTCGCGCGCGCTCGCGCGCGGCCGAGGCCGTGTCGCCGGCGGCCTCGTAGGCCTCCGCGTATCGCATGTGGGCGCGAAGCAGATCGGACGCCTGGTGGATCCGGAACACGCGCCGGAGCTCGGCGATGGGCGTCGGGTGATCCTCCACCCGGAGGTCCACGTAGCGCGTGCGGTACTCGGGGTAAGTGTCGCTCTCGCGCACGACGAGGAGCGCCGCTGACTGCTGGCCACGGCGATCCCCCCCGGCGCCCTGTCCCGCCTCGAGCGCGGCCAGGAGACGCTCGGCCAGATCGCCCTCGGTGGACTGGAACGCGACCAGCATGTCGCGGACCACGTCGGACCCGGCGAGGATGTTGCCCTGCACGGACACGTCGACGGCCATGCTGTCGCCCGCCCACGCGCCGCAGCCCTCACCGGTGTGTGCCGCAACGCGACCGGCCGCGTCGATGATCCCGACCTGCCTCTCCTCGGGCGCGTCGTCGTGAGCCAGGAGCATCGACAGCGCATCCGGCGCCCCGATGCCCGATCGCATCATCGCCAGCCCGCGCGGTCCGAACGACTCGTTCGTGCGGGACTGGGTCGCGATCGCGCCCACGCCGGCCTCGGCCCACGGCACGCCCCCGCCGACGCTGAACGCACGGGACTGGACGGCCACACCGAGCTCGCCGGTCTCGGGGTCCCGGGCGACGATCGAGAACGTTCCCGTCGGGTCCTCGGCACGGGCCGGCGCCCCGAGCGACGAGACGACCAGCGCCACGAGTGCGACGGCGCGCCCCCGCCTCGCGATCCCCATTGTCGAACCCGAGGACGGACGCATCCACACGAGCGCGATCATTCGGACTCCTCTCCAACGCCCGGTCCGAGGTACTCGGGCGGCGTCATCAGCAACGGCCGGCCCGACGCACGCAGGACGGCCTCCAGGTACGTGAGCACGCCCGGCCCGAGACCGAGCGCCGACCAGTCCACCGGACCCGCGGGTGCCACGGACGCAGCCGCCGGTGCCGCGGATGGAGGCGCCGGCCCGAGATCGGACGGCGAATCGACTCCGGCGAGCCCGGGACGCAGGTCGCCTCCGGGCAGCGGATCCGGGAGATCGCCGCGCGTGGCCCCCAGTGCACGGCTGGCCTCCCGGAGCGGCCAGGGCAGCGCCGCGGCGAGGCGGATCGGCAGGGGGAGCGTGGGCACGAGCGACGGCCACTCGAAGAGCCTTCGCGGCGGGTACTCGACGACGCGCACGTCGTCCCGCTCGCGATCCAGTCCGGCCCCCGCGATCGCCTCGTCCACGGCCGACTCGAGCGTACCGAATCGATCACAGAGCCCGCGATCGATCGCGTCGCCGCCCATCCACACGCGCCCCTCTCCCGCCGCACGCACGTCGGCCTCGCGAAGCCCCCGCGTCTCGGCCACGTTCGCGACGAACCGATCGTACAGCCGCATGAACCGGTCGCGCACGATCGCGCGCTCGGCGTCGTCCATCGGGCGCGTCGGGAGCGGAAGCGGCACGTAGGGAAAGCGGATCCCGGTCGCGAGGTCGGCATGGCGCCCGCGCTGGACCCCGTCGGCGCTGACACCCAGCTTCTCACCGAGGCCGTCGTCGTAGGCCCAGCCCCCGATCACCCCGATCGAGCCGGTCACCGTGAACGGCGTGGTCAGGATCGGGTCGCCGGGGGCGCTGATCCAGTACCCGCCGGATGCCGCCACGCTGCCCTGACTGACCACGCACGGCTTGCCGCGCTCGCCGACCTTCCGAAGCCCCTCGGCGACGAGGTCCGAGGGCAGGGGATCGCCGCCGGGAGAGTCGGCACGCAGCACCACGGCCGCGACCGAGCGGCGCGACGCGGCCCGCCGGAGAAACGCCGACGTGGCGCGACCGCGAATGCCGGTGTCCATCGCGCAGGCGCCCCGCGCATACACGAGCGCGATCTCGGGGCGTGGCCCCCATCGGATGTTCGGCAGCGACCGGCGCGACCGATCGTCCGGCCGACCGGCGATCCGGGCACCGTCGCGGTCGGCGGCGATCCAGCGGGCGAGGTCGTCGTACCGCCCGAGCACGTCCACCAGCCCGCGCTCGAGGGCCACGTCCGCGGTCAAGACCGCCTCGTCGTCGACGATGCGATCGAACGCGCCCGGGGTCAGGCCGCGCCCGGCCACGATGCCGTCGCGAACGGTCTCGTACACGACGTCGACGTGGCGCCCGAGCTGCTCGCGATCCACGTCGGACATGTCGGAGCGCGAGTAGGTCTCGCTGGCCGACTTGTGCGTGAAGAACCGGAACTCCTCGAACCCCACGCCGATTTTGTCCAGCGCGCCCTTCAGGTACGTGCGGTACGCGGCGAAGCCGGTGAGCCGCAGGTGACCTTCCGGATCCAGCGAGATGCGGTCGGCCGCCGACGCGACGTAGTAGCCGATCATCCCCAGCCGATCGGCGTGGACGATCACCTCCTTGCCCCGCCGCCGGAGCTCCAGGAGCTTCTCGCGCAGCTCCCACGCCAGCGCCGCGCGCGTCCGGAAGCCGGCCAGGTTCAACACGACGCCGCGCGCCCCGGGCTCGTCGGCGATCGCATCGAGCTCCGCGATCAGATCGACCAGGCCGACCCGCCGGGCGTCGAACCACTGGTACGGCTGGTAGGTGAGCACGCGGTTCTCGAGCGAGACCGGAACGTACCGCCGCTCGGGGATCACGGCGCGCACCGTGCGCGCCAGGGGCATCCCCGGGTGCGGCGGGCGATCGCGGAACACGTACCGCGTCCGCAGGCGATCTCCGTCGTCGTCGTAGCGCGGCAGCGCGTGCACGCCGAAGCCGTCCAGCGTGAGCCCCAGGTTGACCGACACGCTCGCATCCCCGTCCACCGGGCCGTCCATCAGCTTGGCGCCGAGTTGTAGCCCCCGGGTGGGCTGGATCTCCGCTCCGACGGTCCAGCGAGCGTCTTCGAGACGCTCCCCGCGCGAGAGCGTGCCCGCGCCGAACAGCGTCACCAGCGGCGTTCCGAGCGGGCGGACGCCGACGTCGACGGCCCCGGTTCGCGCCGAGGACTCGATCGAGAACACCGCCGTCGCCCCGGTGCTCAGCCAGCGATTCGGCCGATGGATCGACCCGAGCGCCAGCGCGCGCTCGCGGCCGAGCGAGCGGTCGTCGCCGGCGGCCCATCGGTAGGCCAGGCCGACTGCGGTCGCGCGATCACCGACGGCGGCCCCGAGCTGCCAGTCGAGAACGTGACCGCGCCGGGTGCCGTCGAGCAACACGGTGCGGCGGTCCATCGCGAGCCCCAGCCCCTGCCCCCAGGCGAACCCCCAGTCGCGGGATCCGCCGTCGGCGCCCCGCTCGTCCCAGTAGACCGCCGCCTCGCCGACGCCTCCGCCGAGGGCCCACGCGGCCGGGTTGGCGATCGCGCCGAGCGCGCCCGCGGTCACGCTCGGAACGGCGGGAAGGTCGGCGAACGCCGCGTCGGGGTCGACCAGCTCAGCGCCGGGCTCGCGCGCGACGACCCGCGAGGGCGCGAGACCGATGGCGAGCACCCACGCGGTGAGCACCCATGCCGGCCTCGCCCGGCAGCGGCCGGCAAAGGGAGGATCGGTCGGCGAAACCGGACTCCGCATTTGGAAGCACCCCGATCGCATTCGATTGCGTAGACTGCGTGCGAGCCGAGTGCCCCCTCGGGGCGGTCTCGGTGCGGTGAGCGAGATGGAGCCCGATGCAGTATGACCAGCCCCGACCGGGATCACCACCCAAACCGGCGGGCGCGACGGCGCCTCCTTTGCGGCGCGCTCGCGTCGCGCCGCGTCGTGCTCGCGATCGGGCTCGCCGTCGTGCCGGCGCTCGTGCCGGTGACGCCGGAGCTCGCGAGGGGCGCCCGTACACCCGGGGTCGCGGACCGGGCGACGCCCGATCCCCTCCCGTGGGGCATCTACGAGATTCTCTGGTCGCCGCGACGCTTCCCAGCGGAGCTGGACCGGACGATCCGGACGCTCGGCGCCTCACCCGACTACGTGCTCTTCTTCCGCGATCTCGCGCGCCCGTATCCCACGCGTGTCTGCGACGCGATCGTCGCCCGAGGCGCCGTGCCCGTGATCTCGATCGAGGTCGAGCACTGGGGTGGACCGAGCGAGGGCCGGCTGGACGCGATCGTGGCCGGCGAGTACGACGCGCACTTCCTCCGCTACGCACGCGACGCCCGCGAAGGCGGGCACGGCGCGTTCCTGCGGTTCGGCTTCGAGATGAACGGCGACTGGTTTCCCTGGGGGGGGCAGCCCGCGACGTTCATCGCCGCGTGGCGCCACCTGCACGAGGTCTTCGGGCGCGAGGGCCACAGCGGCGTGCGCTGGGTCTGGGCCCCCAACGCGATCAGCGGCCCCGATGCTCCCGACAACGGCATCGAGAAGTACTGGCCGGGGGACGACGTCGTCGACGTGATCGGTCTCGATGGCTACAACTTCGGCGACGGGTACAGCCGGTGGCACACCTGGCAGAGCTGCGAGGAGGTCTTCCGCCCGGCGCTGGACAAGATCGTGGAGTCGGGCGTGCCCCATCCGGTCCTGATCACCGAGTTCGGCTGCACCGACGAGGGCCCACCGGAGCGGCGGGCCGCCTGGATCCGGGACGCCTACGCCTTCTTCCGGGGCCGCCCGGAGGTCCGGGGCGTCATCTGGTTCAACTTCGACAAGCGGCGGGAACGGGAGCCCAACTGGCGCATCGACGCCGACGCGGCCTCTCTGGACGCCTGGCGCTCGACGTTCGGGCGCCCCCCCGACCGCCTCCCGGCCCAGGAGTCGAGCCGGTAAATCGATTCATTGCAAAATATTACAGCAATCTGATCACAGATCACGCAACGGGTTGACCTCGGAGCGCTTTTCGGACAGGATTTCGCGCCGAGCGTAGCCATCCCCCAGGGCGCCGCGTCGAAGGTCTCTTGACGCTCCCGGGTCCCGTCGGTTAAGGGAAGCGGCGCAATTGCCCGAGACTGTTCAAATGTAGTCCGACGGGACTTCGCGCGTCGTCCGACCGGACCCCGCGGCGGTCCGGCGGACTTCACGTGCAGTCCGACGCGACGCCGCCGGTCCGCTTCGAGCCCACCACGGGGCTCGGGCGCCCGGCGAACCGAGAGGGCCACCATGGCATCGTTGGTCATCGTCGAGTCACCGGCCAAGGCCAAGACCATCTCACGCATCCTCGGCAAGGGGTACGTGGTCGAGGCCAGCTACGGGCACGTCCGGGATCTCCCGGACAAGGCCGACGAGATCCCGGCCAGGTTCAAGAAGCAAAAGTGGGCACGCCTCGGGGTCAACGTCGAGAAAGGATTCGATCCTCTCTACATCGTCCCCTCGGACAAGAAGAAGTACGTCAAGAAGCTCAAGGACGCCCTGGCGAAGGCGGACGAGCTCTTGCTCGCCACCGACGAGGACCGCGAGGGCGAGTCGATCAGCTGGCACGTCGTCGAGGTCCTCAAGCCCAAGGTCCCGGTTCGCCGCATCGCGTTCCACGAGATCACGCCCGGCGCCGTTCGCGACGCGCTCCAGCACCCGCGAGACGTCGACAAGAACCTCGTCCGCGCCCAGGAGAGCCGGCGCATCCTCGACCGGCTCTACGGCTACACGCTCTCGCCGGTCCTGTGGAAGAAGGTGCGCCGCGGGCTCTCGGCCGGGCGCGTGCAGTCGGTGGCCGTGCGCCTGTGCGTCATGCGTGAGCGCGAGCGCCGGGCCTTCCGGATGGCCGCCTACTGGGACGCCGAGGCCGCGTTCGAGCACGAGGGCATCGCGTTCGGGGCGCGCCTGGCCCGCGTGGGCGACACGAAGCTGGCCAACGGACAGGACTTCGAGCAGACGACGGGGCAGCTGAAGGACGGCTCCACCGCGCTGTGGCTCCCGGACGAGGCGTCCGTCCGGGCGTTGATCGAGGCCATGCAGCGCCCCTTCACGGTCACGAAGATCGAGCGCAAGCCGATCACGCAGCGTCCCGCCCCGCCGTTCACGACGTCGTCGCTTCAGCAGGAGGCCAATCGCAAGCTCGGCTTCGCGGCCCGGCACACGATGCGCGTGGCGCAGAAGCTGTACGAGGGCATCGACCTCGACGGCGATCGGGTCGGTCTGATCACCTACATGCGAACCGACTCCCAGACGCTGTCGGATAAGGCCCTCGGCGACGCCGAGACCGTCATCAAGTCGATGTACGGCGACGACTACACGACCGGGCCACGCCGCTACAAGACGAAGGCCGCGAACGCCCAGGAGGCGCACGAGGCCATTCGCCCGACCGAGCTGTCCCGGACGCCCGAGTCCCTGGCGGGGGCGCTGGATCGGGACGGTCTTCGCCTGTACGAGCTCATCTGGAAGCGCACGCTCGCCTCGCAGATGGCCGACGCCAAGGTCCAGCGCACGTCGGTCGAGATCGCTGCGACGCTTCGCGGGGCACCGCATCCGGGCCCCGCCACGTTCACCGCATCGGGCAAGCAGATCCAGTTCCCCGGGTACCTCCGCGCCTACGTCGAGGGGTCGGACGACCCCGAGGCCGAGATGGCCGACAAGGAGGTCCTCCTGCCCGCGCTGGCCGAGGGCCAGCTCCTGGATCCCCGGGAGATCGAGGCGCGCGGGCACGAGACGACTCCCCCGGCGCGCTACACCGAGGCGAGCCTGGTCAAGAAGCTCGAGGCCGAGGGCATCGGGCGGCCGTCCACGTACGCGTCGATCATCGACACGATCCAGGCGCGCGGCTACGTGAACAAGACCGGCAACGCGCTGATCCCCACGTTCACCGCGTTCTGCGTGAACCAGCTACTCGAGAACCACTTCGGGGACTACGTCGAGCTGGAGTTCACCCGGCGCATGGAGCAGTCCCTGGACGACATCTCCGTGGGGTCCCTGGACTGGCGCGAGCACCTGGAGCGCTTCTACCGCGGCAACGGCGGCGATCTGGGCCTGGTGCGGCGCGTCGCCACTCAGGAAGACACCATCGACTACCCGGCGATCGAGATCGGCTCGCATCCCGAGACCGGCGCCCGGATCGTGGCCAAGGTCGGACGGTACGGTCCGTACGTCCAGCTCGGCGATGCCGAGGCGAACGGGGATCGCCTGATCGCGTCGCTCCCGGCCGACGTGGCCCCCGCCGACCTCACGATCGAGGATGCGCTGGCCCTGATCCGCAAGAAGCAGGAAGGCCCGAAGTGCGTCGGCGATGATCCCGAGACCGGGCTTCCCATCTACGTCATGACCGGTCGCTTCGGACCGTACGTGCAGGTGGGTGAGACGCCCACCGAGAAGAAGGCCCCGAAGCCCAAGCGTGCGTCGATCCCGGCCGGGGTCTCCGAGGACGACCTGACGCTCGAGGACGCCCTCAAGTACCTCTCGCTCCCACGCACGCTGGGGCCGCATCCGGAGACCGGCGAGGACGTCATCGCGGCCAAGGGCCGGTTCGGCGCGTACATCAAGTGCGGCGACGAGAGCCGCTCGCTCCGCGGGCGCAAGGACGTCGACGTCTACACGATCGAGCTGGACGCGGCGTTGGAGATCCTGAAGCAGCCGAAGAAGGCCGGTCGCCGACGCCCGCAGCGCACCGTGCTGAAGGACCTCGGCAAGGACGAGGCCGGGAAGCCGGTGCAGATCCTCGACGGCCCATACGGACCGTACGTGACGAACGGCGACCTCAACGCCTCGATGCCGAACGGCGTCGATCCCGCCGACTACGAGCTGTCCGACGCCGTCGCCCACCTGGCGTCGAACGGCAAGGCACCGAAGCGGAGGCGCTCGCGAGCCTCCTGACGACGGGGAGATCTCCGCTCGCGATCGACGTCTCAGCCGGCGTACGCCGAAGCGACGGCGGCGCCCCGTCCAACGCGCGGACGCGCCTCCACCGCCATTGCACGCCAGCTCTCGGCCGCACAGGCCAGACGCGACGCCGCGGCGTCGGTCGCGTGCGGGCGCCGGGCCCACCGCTGCGCGACGCTCCACGCGG
This sequence comes from Candidatus Eiseniibacteriota bacterium, assembly GCA_965224245.1. Classification (GTDB taxonomy): domain Bacteria; phylum Eisenbacteria; class RBG-16-71-46; order CAZAMP01; family CAZAMP01; genus CBDCYW01. Next base: position 2,635,949 of record OZ245046.1, read on the forward strand.
CCGACACGACGTCGGCGCCGACCCGCGCCGCCATCGTGGCGATGAGCATCCGTCGCATCGTCGGCAGGGTCGTCCCGTGCGGGAGCGACGCGGCGTGGTACGAGGCCACGAGCGCGCGCATCGCCGCCGGTCCGAAGTCGGCCTCCAGCGACGCCACGGCCAGATCCCACGCGGGGATGCTCACGAGTGCGTACTCCGGATCGATGAACCGGACCGTGTCGGGTCCCATGATGAGGTTCCCCGGCGACGGGTCTCCGTGGCAGACGACCTCGCCCGGCCATGCCCGCTCGGCCCTCCGCCATGCCAGCACGGTGCTGGTCCGGGCCCGGCGGAACGCACGCGTCAACGGCCCGCCGAGCGCCGGCGTCTGGTCGAGGTAGGCGTCGATCGCGGCCGCCGGATTCAGCCGCGGACCCCCGTCGACGAGACCGGCGAGCACACGGTGCCACTCGGCCAGGCGCGCCCCGAGCGTGGGCGCCATCGCCGCCGGCAGGCCACCTCCCGGCGCGAAGGCACGCCCCGGCAAGAACTCCCGCAGCTCGACGCCGGTGCGCGCCTCCCGGTGGAGGACGACGGGGGCGAGATCGGCCGACGCCGCGGCGTCGGCCACGCGGTCGACCCACGTGGACCGCGGCGCCCCGGGCTCGGGTAGGCGCGCGACGAGCGCGCGTCCGGCCGCGCGGACGAAGACGCTCCGCCCCGAGGTTCCCGGCAGCCGCTCGACCTCGGTGTGCGGTCGATCGATCCCGTGGGCGTGATCCAGCGCCGATCGGAGCAGGTCGCGTTCGGTCGAGGTGAGCAATCCCGTCGTCGGGCCATCCATCCGGCGCTCCATCGCTGCTCGAGACGAGCTCCTCCTGGATCTCAGCTCACACCACTCCCGACGGGGACGTCACCGTCCACCGTCACCACGCGCAGTCGCCCGGCGGTCTTGGCCGCCAGGAGCATGCCCTGAGAATCCACGCCACGAATGCGAGCCGGCTTCAGATTGGCCACGACGACCACGAGCTTGCCCGAGATCTCGTCGGGCCGGTAGTGCTCGGCGATGCCGGCCACCAGCTGACGCGTCTCGGCGCCGAGGTCGATCGTGAGACGGAGCAGGCGATCGGCGCCCTCGACCGGCTCGGCGGTCAGCACGCGCGCGACCCGGAGCTCGGTCCTCGCGAACGTGTCGATGTCGATCAGCGTCACCCCTTCGGGATCGCCGCGATCCGGGCGCTCGCCGTCGCCGGCGTTCACGCCCGCAGCACCGCCGGAGCTCCGGCCCTTCGCGCCGCGGGCGCCACCCGAGGGTGCGGCACCACGATCGCGCAGTGTGGCCTCGGTCCGCGGCGCGGTCCGGTCGATGCGAGGGAACAAGGTCTCGAGCGTGCCGATCGGTGTGCCGGGCTCCAGAAGCCCGAACTCGAGGAGCTTCTCGAGCGTCGGCGCGGCGGCTCCGGGCACGCCCAGCATCCGGCGCAACGTCGTCATCTTCCCCGGCATGACCGGGAACAGGAGCCCCGAGACGATCCGGAGGAGCTCGGCCACGTGGTAGAGAACGGTGCCGAGCGCATCCCGCTCGCCCGCCTTTGCCAGCTTCCAGGGGGCCCTCTTGTCGAAGTAGCGATTCCCGGCCCGCACCGCGTCGATCACCATGGCGAGCCCGCGGTCCAGACCCATCGTGTCGATGCGCGCATCCATGCCGGTCACGGCGCTTCGCGCCGCCTCGGTGAGCGCCGCCTCGTCCGGGCCGGGCTCTCCGCGCGGCGGGATGACGCCGTCGAAGTCTCGCGCGATCATCTTCAGCACCCGACTCGTCAGGTTCCCGAGGTCGTTGGCCAGGTCCGCGTTGTAGCGCAGGATGAAGTTGTCCTCGGTGAACGAGGCGTCCTGACCCAGGGTCATCTCGGCCAGAAGGTAGTAGCGGAGCGCATCGATCCCGTAGCGATCCATCATGTCCATCGGGTCGGTGACGTTGCCGACCGACTTGGACATCTTCTCGCCGTCGGTCAGCCACCACCCGTGGGCGAAGAACGATCGGGGCATCGGGAGCCCGAGCGCCTTCAGCATCGTCGGCCAGTACACCGTGTGGGTGGTGATGATGTCCTTGCCGAGAAGATGGCAGCTCACCGGCCACCACGTCCGGAACTGCTCGTCGTCACGGCGGTAGCCGATCGCGCTGATGTAGTTGACGAGCGCGTCGAACCACACGTAGCAGACGTAGTCGGTGTCGAAGGGCAGCTCGATTCCCCACGGCATCCGCGACTTGGGGCGCGAGATGCAGAGATCGCTCAGGGGCTTGCGCAGGAATCCCAGGGTCTCGTTGCGCCGAGACGCGGGCTGGATGAACTCGGGGTTCTTCTCGATGTAGTCGACGAGCCAGTCCTGGTACTTGCCCATCCGGAAGAAGTAGTTCTTCTCCGCCAGCCGCTCCACGGGCTTGCCATCGGGGCTCTTGCCGTCGACCAGCTCCTTCTCGGTGTAGAAGCGCTCGTCGGAGACCGAGTACCAGCCCTCGTAATCGTCGGCGTAGATCTCTCCGCGTGCGTGCAGGTCGGCCAGGATCTCGACCACGACGCCGGTGTGGCGCGGCTCGGTGGTACGGATGAAGTCGTCGTAGGCGATCTCCATACGCTTCCACGCGTCCACGAAGCGAACGACGGTCCGGTCGGTCTGCTCCTGCGGCGAGATCCCCGCTACCTTGGCCGCGTCGTATACCTTCTGGCCGTGCTCGTCGGTGCCGGTCAGGAAGAACGTGGGGGTTCCGCGCAGGCGGTGGTAGCGGGCGAGCACGTCCGCGAGCACGGTCGTGTACGCGTGCCCGATGTGGGGCTTGCCGTTGACGTAGTAGATCGGCGTGGTGACGTAGAACGACTCGACGGGCATCGTCGATCTCCACCGCGCGTTCGCGCGCCTCGGCCGGGTGCCCGACGCGGCACCGGCCGACCCCCGGACTCAGGCGTACTCGTTCAACGGACGCACGGTCGTGACGCTGTCCATCGGCAGCACCAGCCGGGCGTGCGTCTGCCAGACGCCCACCTTCGCGGCCTTCGCGATGTACTCGGCCTTGGACGTTCCTCCGGCGCCGTCGACGTGCTCGCCGGCACCGAACAGCACGATGCTCTCGTCGTTCATGTCGTCGCAACGCCCGATGAACACGCGATCACCGTCGGTGTCGACCACCACGGTGATCCCGTGCAGCGCGTGCTTGTCGTCGTGAAACGTGCCCATCGGGTCTCCCGATCGCCTACCCGGCCCTACGAGCCCGACGTCGCCGCGCAGTGCGCGTCGAACGCCGCGGTGAGCTGGGCGGCGACCCCCTCGGGGGACTGGCCCTCGATCCGGTGCCGGGGCACGAAATGCACCATCTCACCGTCCTTGAACAACGCCATCGACGGGCTCGACGGCGGGACGTCGGCCAGGAACGACCGGGCCTTCGCGACGGCCTCCACGTCCTGTCCGGCGAACACGGTGGCCGTCCGCGTGGGCGTCACGCCGTGCTGGAGCGCCATCGCGACGCCGGGGCGCGCGCTCCCGGCCGCGCAGCCGCAGACGGAGTTGAAGATCAACAGGCCGGTTCCGCCGGACTGGTCCATCCAGCGCTGGACGTCGTCGGCCGTGAGAAGCTCGTCGACCCCGAGGCACGTGAGCTCCTCGCGCATCGGCTGGACGAGTCGTGGGTCGTATGGCATTCGGCTTCCTCCGTTGGCCCTGTCAGGGGGCCCGGTTGGCGCGGGCGGCTCGCCCGGTGACCCGATCACCCGCGGATGTCGGCCCCGCGGGACGCCCCGGCGGCACCGGCGGTGCCGTTGGGGGGGCGTGAGTCTACCGATCGCGGAGCGGAGAAACAACCGGGTGTCCCGGCGGGCTCCGGGACCCCCAGGGGCCGCCCGCCGGGTCAGGACATGCGGAGCTGCTGCTCGAGGAGCTTGCCGGCCACCTCGATGAAGTCGTGCTCGGTGACGATCCCGACGAGCTTCCCGTGCTCCACGACCGGCAGGCAGCCCACCCGCTCGCGGCGCATCTTCTCGATCGCGTCGACGGTCGTGGTGTCGGGAGAGACCGTGATCAGCTCGGTCTTCATGATGTCGGCCACCGAGACCGTCTGGGCGCGCTGCACGACGAGCCCACGGGCCACCAGACGCAGAAAGGCCCGGCTGGAGACCAGGCCCACCAGCTCCCCGTGATCGTCCTCGACCGGCACGTGCTTGATGTGCTCCCACTCCATCAAGCTGGCCGCCAGATCGATCAGATCGTGCGGGCGCACGGTGAAGACGTTGCGGGTCATGAACTGGCCGACCGTCAGGTAGCTCTCGCGCCAGTCCTCGGTCTCCGACGTGGACAGCGGAGGCCAGGTGTGCACGGCGTCCCCGCGCTCCTGGCGGGCGATGGTCGCGGTGGTGAGCGTCCGGAGGTGGTGGTCCTTCACGTCCGAGATCTTGCACAAGTTGCCGAACGCCTCCAGCGCCCACGTGGCGCCGGTCCGTCCGGTCTCCGCGCGATCGGAGACGATCCCGAGGTATCGCTCGATGTCGCGCGCATCGACCCCGGCCGCCGCCAGCCCGGACCGCGCCTCGGGCAGGAGCTTCGACAGGATCAGCTCCCGAGCCGGGTACGTCTTGCCGTCGAGCCACGTGAACTGCGCGTTCAGCCCGTAGCGGGCGGCCTGGATGAAGTTCTCCTTGGCGTGCTCGAACGGCATGATATCGGAGACGTCCTCCAGCGCCGCCGCGAACGTGGACATCAGACCGAAGAAGAACGCGGCGTTCGCGATCTCGTCCACGACGGTGGGGCCCGCCGGCAGCGCCCGGTTCTCGATCCGGAGGTGCGCCTGGCCGTCGTTGACGCCGTAGCAGGCGCGGTTCCACCGGTACACGGTGCCGTTGTGCAGCCGGAGCGCCGAGAGCGGCGGTGCGATGCCCCGGCGCACGAGATCCAGCGGCTCCTCGTCGATCCCGGTGGCGAGCACGACCCGGAACCGGGCGATGTCCTCGCGGAAGATCTCCAGGACCGAGTCCTTGACCCACCGCTCACCGAAACTGACCCGTTCGGGTGATCCGCGCTCCAGATGCAGTGGCGTCCGGATGTCGACCGACTGCTGAAACAGCGCGACTCGCGTCTCTCGCCAGAGCCGCTGCCCGAGCATCATCGGAGAGTTGACCGCGGCGGCGAGCACCGGAGCGGAGACCGCCTGCGCCAGGTTGTACAGCCGCGCGAACTCGTCCGGGGAGACCTGGAAGTGAACCTGAAAGCTCGTGTTGCACGACTCGAGCATGATGTTGTCGTGGCTGGCTTCGAGCTCGTCGATCCCCTTGATCGACACGTGGAACTTGCCGCCGCGCATGCGCGCCATCTCGCGATTGAGCGCGAAGTAGCGCGGGTTCGGCGTCATGTTGTCCAGCGAGAGATCGGACCAGCGCAACGTGGGCAGGATTCCGGTCAGGATCACGCGGGCACCGTAGGCCCGCGCCCCGGTCCTGGCCATCGTGACGACCTCGTCGAGGGCCTGCTCCATCCGGTGGAGGCAGTCGCCGCCGAACTCGATCGGCGCCATGTTGGCTTCGAGGTTGAACCGGGCCAGCTCGGTCGTGAACCGGGGATCGTCGATCTGATCCAGCACCTCGGTGGCCAGCGGCGCGGCCCGCCCCGCCCGATCCACGAGGAACATCTCCTGCTCGGCCCCGATGCGCCGCTGGCCGGCCTCGATCATGCCGTTCTCGAGCATGTACTCGAGGGCCTGCACGTCCTGGAGCAGGTTGCGCATGAAGGCCCGGAGCTGCTGCTCGTTGAGCTGATCGGAGACGTTCTGCTCGCCCACTCGGACCCCGCTTCGTGGCCGCGAAAGCTCATTAATGAGAATAGCTTAGAAAGAAGCCAGGAACCCGCGCAACTGAATTCCTCGGCGCCGGCGACGGTGAGGCGCCGCGCTGGTCGGCGCGCAGCGCCGGTCAACGCACGGCGTTCAGCCGCCAGTCGTACTCGCCGTACTCCTGGGTACCGAAGCGCGCCGTCGGCGCGCGGCGCCCGCCGGGCTCGCTCGCATCGTCACGATGCCGCGCGATGAACGCCGCCACCGAGCCCGCCGCGACGACGAAGTCGGATCGGTACCACTCGAAGATCCTCGAGAGCACGACGCCGGTGTCGGTCAGGCGAACCCAGCGCGGATCGGCGAGCGCCCGGCGTGTCACGAGCTCCAGCTGCTCGTCGAGCTCCTCCCCCTCGAACGGCCAGGCCTGGAGCGGCGGGCACCCGAGGGACGCACAGGAGAGCGCGAAGTGCACCCGCGGATCGCCGAAGGTCTTGCGGATGACGCCGTTCTCGACGTCGTCGAGCGAGCGCGCCCGACCGTCCACGCGCACGCACGGCTCGGTCCACACCCGGCCGGGATCGTCGGGATGGATCGCGCGAATCGATTCGATCGGGTACGCCGCGAGGACGGCCCGGAGGGTGGCCGCGTTGTACAGGTTGATCCAGTAGGCCAGCGCATCGGCCGGCCCGAACGTCGCCGGCGAGAGGCGCTCGAGCGAGGCGACGTAGCTCTCGAGCGCGGCGCGGTCGGTGTTCGAGGCCACCCACGCGGCATAGTCGACACGATCCCCGACCACGTAGCGCTCGAGCAGCACACCGAACGCGTCGTGGACCCCGGGCGGCACCGCCGGCGTGGACCGATCGCCTCCCCCCGCGACCGCGCTCGCGGGCTGGAGCCCGATCGCGGTCCACACGACCCATGCGAGCCGGGCGGCCCGGGCCGCCCCGAGCGTGGTAGCCGCGGTGTCGATCATCGGGTCGCTCCCTCGGAGACGGGGACGGGTTCGCCCGCGCGATCGGCCGGCGGGAGCACCCACGCGACCTCGATCGGGGCACCGGTCGTGGGATGCGGGAGCGACTCCGATGGGTTCTCGAACCTCCCGGGCCACAGCCGCGCCAGCGGTCCATGAACGGCCAGGAAGACGGCACCCTGGTCGACGAGCGTCCGCCGGGCGGGCGCATCGCCGGCGAAGAGTCCGTCGGTGGGGATCGCGATGCGAGTCCCGGACGCGCGCCACGCCCATGCCAGCTGCGCGGCCAGACCGTAGTCGTCCGACACGATCCACGCCGGCGGCGCCGCCCCCCGCGGGCGGGTCGCCGCCAGCCGGTCACGGAACGGGTCGAGCGGACGGTACTCCCGAAAGCGCTCCGACCAGCCCCCGGTCGTGGACACCCGCGCCTCGCGCGTGCTGGCGGCGAGGCGATAGGTGCCCGCGGTCCCCGGCAAGCGCGTCTCGAGCGAGGCCACGAGGTCGGGATGTGTCATGAGCACCACCATCGCCAGGCTCGCCAGTCCCGTCGACGAGACCGCGATCCCCGCGGCTCGCGCGCCCCAGAGCGGTCGGGCGAACGGAGCCAGGAGGAAGAGTCCCGGCAGCACCCAGTTGCCCTTGAACTGCCCGTTCGTGATCAGCATGACCGCGAAGCACACCACCAGTCCCCCGCCGAGCACCAACGCGACCCGTGTGGCGTCGGTCATCGGCGGCCGCCTCCGCCGGGGCACGACGCGACGCACGGCGCCCACGAGCGAGCGCAGGCCATCGCCGGCCAGGACCGGTCCCCCCTCGAACGCCAGCGCGAGCAGCACCACGCCCGCAATCGTCCAGATGCCATGCGTGGGATCGAGTCGTCCGAACGAGAGCAGCTCGCGGACCATCGCCCCGTTCGTCGCGACCAGCACCGGGGATGCGAGACCGAGCGCGCCCAGTCCGCACGTGAGCCCGACTTGGACCGACACGCGCGCGCCGAGCAGCCCGGCGACCCCGAGCGGGATCACGAGCACGCCGGTCGGCTTCGCCCAGACGAGGACGCCCGACAGGAGCGTGGCCAGCGCGATCGAGCCCCCGGCACCGGCGCGCCCGCGTCGCGAGCCGCGGGCGACGTCTTCGAGGACGAGGGCCAGCGCCAGGAAGAGCGGCACGAACACGGCGTCGGGATGCACGATCGCACCCGTGTACGTCTGCCAGGGACACAGCGCCAGCGCCGCGAGGAGCGCGCGCCGGCGCGCCGGCGCCACCTCCGCCCGGAGGAGCACGCGGTGGGCCAGCGCGAGGGTGGCCGCGCCGAGCCCGAGCACGACGAGCCTCGGCATCCACGCCCCCGGCGTTCCGATCGCCGTCACCAGTGCGAGCACGCCCCCCAGGAGCGGCGCGTACGCCAGGTGCCCCTCGCGCGCCCAGACGACGTACGTCGCCTCGTCGCGCCCCGGCGCCGGGAGCATGAGAAGGGCGAGCCGAAGCACCCCCGCCACGACGAGCGCGACCCCGAGCCCGCGCGGCCCGACGCCGCGATCCTCGCTCGGGTCGGGGGACGTCGCGCTCACAGCGGCGGCCGGTTGCGCTCGCCGTAGCCGGTGAGCTCGACGTAGCCGCGCCCGATCGAGGCGCCGGCGGCGCCGGTCACCGTCACCGGTCCCTCCCAGTAGTGGAGCCCGGCGCGCGTGGAGACGTCCTCCGCGTTCGCCACCACCGGAGACACGACGACGTCCAGCGCCTCGGACGGGATGCGCAGTCGCCAGCGCGTCGGATAGCGGGCACCGGTCTCGGGGCTGGTCCACGCCCCCGACGCGGTCACGTCGAGGTCGTCGCCGGACAGCCACGCCGGCCGACCCGCTCGATCCACGACCGTGCCGAACATCACGTCGGCCGCGCCGGTGGAGTCGCGAAGCACGTAGACCATCACGTCCCGGCCATCGGCGAGATGAAGCGCGAGCCAGTCCCAGCCGATCTGGGTCGGCCCGAGTGCGCTCGTGCTGAACTCCCGGTCCATCCAGCCGAGACCCTCGACGTCGACCGTGCGGCCGCCGAACGTGACGCGGCCGGTCGTGGCGAGCCGCGTGAAGCTGTAGTACTGGCTGGCGCCTCCGTCACCCTTTCGGCTGTAGCCGTTCGGACCCTGAAAGACGCGCGGCTTCTCCGGCGTCGCGGTCAGCGCGAGCCCGATGCCGTTCACGGCGTCGGCCATTCGCAACGCGAAGCCGCCGCCGGTCCACGCGAGCTCCCACCGATCGTCGGTCCCGGCGGGCGCGAGGCTCCAGGCCAGCACGGAATCGGGAGGCGTGCCGAATCCGCCGACGAGGCCGCCCGCCCGGCGCAGCACCTCGGAGAACACGTGCCGGCCCTCCTCGAGATCGGTGATCGCGGCGTGACCCATGACGAGCCTCGAGTCGTCCCACGCCGGTGCGGTCGAGTCGGCGGGCTCGTTGCGGAGCCTCACCTGAAAGAACGTCAGCTGAAACCCGAAGCGGGGCTGGACCTCGCCGGCGACACGGAGGTGTCCGGTGACGTACCACCACTCGGACCGGTAGCCCTCGTGCGCGAAGTGGTCTCGCGGAAACGACCACGCGTAGTCGGGCGTCGCCGTGCGCCAGGGCACGCGCCCGGTCGAGTCGGTGGCCGTCGCCGCCTCCCGTGAGGTCGGCGACGTGTCGGGGACCGCGGCGTCCGGGGCGGACGTTCCGTGGGCGAGCGCACACGCCGCCCCCGCGGCGGCGATCGCTTTCGGGATCGACCGTCTCCGCGCGCACGTCATCCGACCTCCCGTCCCAGCTCGGTGGCCGGCGTGCGGCTCACGCCGAGCGCGGGGTAGATGCTGGCCAGCGCGGCGGCGAGCAGGACCACGGCGAGCTCGAACGCCATCGTGCTCCACGGCCACGCCCAGCGAATGGTCCATCCGAAGTGGGCGCGATTGATCACGAACACGAGGATGACCGCGAACAGGACGCCGCCGACCGATCCGAGCGCGGTGCCCAGCGCGCCGATCCCGATGCCCTCGCTCAGGAACGTCGTACCGAGCTGCCGGCGACTCCCGCCCAGGCAGCGAAGGAGCGCGAACTCCGCGCGTCGCTCGCGCGCGGTGATCACGAGCGTGCTCGTGACACCGGTGGCCGCCACCACGAGCGCGAGCACCTGCAAGAGGCGCGTGATCGCGAAGGTCTGATCGAAGATCTCCAGGCTGTCCCCGCGGATCCGCGCGTTGCTCCGGATCTCGAGTGGCACGTCCGGGAGAGCCGCGCGAAGACGCTCCACCGTGCGATCCGCATCCTCGCCGCGCTCGAGGTAGAGGGCCACGTTCTCGGTCGCGCCGGGTCCGAAGACGCGGTCGAAGTGAGGTCGCGCCATGATCACCGCGCCCGACTCCGACGCGTAGTCGTGATACACCGCCGCGATCGGCAGACGAGCGGGGCGCACGCCGGGCACGTCGAGCGTGTCGCCCGGTCCCAGCGACAGCCGGCGCGCGAGGGGCTCGGAGATCAGGATGCCGCGAGCGGCGTCGAGCGCGTCGATGGCCACGTCGGCCGAGCCCGCCGCGAGCCGTAGACGGGTCTCGTCGAACGGGACCCCGAAGCCGATGCCGGCGAACGAGACGGGGCGTCCCCCGATCCGGAGCACCGTCTGGCGAAGGGTATCGACCGCGCGCACCGGTGGCGCGGCGAGCACCTCCAGCACGTCCTCGGTCATCGTGGGTGCGCCCGCACCGCGCGACCACGCGGCCGGCGTCACGTACACGTCGGCGCGAAGCGTCGCGTCGAGCCAGACCACGAGCGTCTCGCGGAAGCTGGCGACCATGATCGTCACGCCGAGCAACATGCTCACGGAGGTGGCCAGCGCGGCGACGGCGACGCTGGACGCGGACAGCCGGGCGACCAGGCTCCTGACGCCCATCGACCACCCGAGCGCGGTCACCTGAACACGCTCACACACCAGCCGCACGGCCATGGGCGTCCACGAGACGAGCGCGATGAGCACGCCGAGCGCCAGCACGAAGCCGAAGTCCGTCCATGCACCGGCCCCCGAGGCGAGCGCGATGAGAACGCCCGCCGCGACGGCGGTTCCCAGCCCGAAGAGGCGCCACGACCAGCGACGGAGGCGATCGTCCGGCGCCCCCGGAGACAGGAGCGTGCGGGGCGGGCGGCGCACGAGCTCGAGCGTCGGACCGAGCGTGGCCAGGATCGGCACCACGAGGGCGAGGAGGAGCCCGAACGCCACCGTCGCTCCCGACACCCGGACACCACGGATCTCGTTCAGCAGGTAGACGTTCGTGAGCGTGGCACTGACCCGGTCCACGCTCGCGTCCGCGGCCACGATCGCCAGCGGCAGCCCAAGAAGACCGCCGGCCAGACCCAGCGCGACCGCCTCGGCGAGCAAGGTCCCGGCCACGGCGAGTCGGCTCGCGCCGAGCACGCGCAGCACGCCGACCTCGCGCCGGCGGCGACCGAGGGACGCCCGCACCGCCGCGAAGATCAGGAAGCCGCCGACGAGCACGCTGATCAAGCTCATCGCGGTCAGGTTCAGGCGAAACGCCGACAGGAGCTGCGCGGTGTCGTCGCGACGCTCGGAGGCCGTGGAGGCGGTGAACCGGGGACCCAGGCGGGCCTCGAGCCGGCGGGCCACATCCTCGATCGGGATGCCGGGCGCGACCGACACGTGAATCTCGCTGAGCACGCCCCGCGCGCCGAACCGCCGTTGCGCATCGGCGATGTCCACGAAGACCATCGTCGGGGACGCGAGCGGGCTCAGGTCGCCGAAATCGAGCGCGGCGACCACCACGAGCCCCAGGCGTTCCACTCCGTTGGCGACCACCAGCGTGTCGCCGGGCTCGAGCACGAGGTTCCGCGCCAGTTGATCGGACACGACGGCCCACCGGGGTGTGGCGATCACGTCGATGTCCCGATCGGGAGGCAGCGCACCCACGGTGAAGGGATCGATGCCGACGATCTCCAGCATCGAGCCCGGACGATCGGGCAGCGTGGCCCGGGCGCGAATCACCGGACGCGCCTCCCGCACGCCCTCGGTGCCGAGCACGGCCGGAAAGACCCGCTCGTCGAACGTGGCCGCATCACCGATCACGCTGATCTCGGCGTCACCCATCACCGCAGCCAGGCTACCCGCGAACGCACCGACCGCGTTCGCGCTGATGAGCCGGACCGCGACGACCGACGACGTCCCCAGCGCCACGCCGAAGACGCAGAGGAGCGCGAGGATTCGCGATCCTTCGACGTGCGCGAGGAACGCGCGGACGACGTAGCGAATCACGGCGTCTCGAGTCGCCCGCCACGCAAGAGCCAGCGCGCGCCGGCGCGGGCGGCCAGCTGATCGTCGTGCGTCACCACGACCAGCGTCACCTCCTCGTGCCGCACGAGCTCGAGGAGCACGTCGATCACGTGCGTCCCCGACGCGTCGTCCAGGTTTCCCGTCGGCTCGTCGGCGAGCAAGAGCGACGGGCGCCGGCACAGCGCCCGGCAGATCGCCACGCGCTGCGCCTCGCCGCCGCTGAGGCGCTCGACGCGGTCGTACGCACGATCGGCGAGCCCCACGCGCGCCAGGAGGGCCATGGCGCGCTCGCGTGCGGACGGGAGCCGATCGCCGGCGATCATGGACGGCAGGAGCACGTTCTCCACCACCGACAGGTGCGAGAGCAGGTGGAAGAACTGGAACACGAACCCGACGTGGTCGCGCCGGAGACGCGTCCGCGCCTCGTCCGAGACGCGACCCAGGTCCCGGTCGAAGAGCGTGATGCGGCCGGAGGTGGGCACGTCGATGCCGGCGGCCAGGTTCAGGAGCGTGGACTTCCCGGCGCCGCTCGGTCCCAGGATCGCGACCGACGACGCCTTCGGCAGCGCGAAGTCGACCGCGTCCAGAACGCGGCGAACGTTGCCGGACGTGTCGCGGTACGACTTTCCGACGCTCTGGAAGCTCAGGACGGGATTCATCGCCGATCCACGATACCGGTCCGCCGGGCGCCTGACCAGCGGGATCGGTCGGGATCGGGTGCGCGCGATCGCCCGCGTCAGGCGGCGCGCTCGATGGCGTCCCCGGGATCCCGCCGCCCCGCCGACGCCCCCAGTACGCTGGCCAGCGTCGCGAACAGAACGTCGGGTCGGATGGGCTTGGCGACGTGCGCGTCCATGCCGGCCGCGAGACAGCGTTCGCGATCCTGCTTGAGCGCGTGGGCCGTGAGCGCCACGATCGGCACGTGCCCGCCGGTCCGCCGCTCCTGCTCGCGGATCACGGCGGTCGCCTCGAACCCGTCCATCTCCGGCATCGACAGGTCCATCAGGATCGCGTCGTAGTCGAAGCGACCCACCTTCTCGACCGCCTCCAGGCCGGTGTTCGCGATCGAGACCTCGTACCCCTCGCGCTCGAGGAGGCGAGCCGCGATCAGCTGATTGACGCGGTTGTCCTCCACGAGGAGCACGTGGCGCGTCAGCGGAACCTCACACGGCGTCTCGTCCTCCTCCTCGGTGATGGAGGCGGCGAGCGCGTTCGTCAGCGCATCAAAGAGCTCGGAGCGCCGGACGGGCTTCTCCAGGGTGGCGCCCCCCAGCATCGACGTCCAGGCGAGCTCGCCCCCCCGGCGCCGGCTCGTCACGAGCTGGACCGCGCTCCGATCCAGCCCACCGTTCAGACGGAGCGCGCCGATCAGGTTGGCCACCTCGGTCACGGGCACGGCCTCCACGTCGATGATGGCCGCACGAAACGGTGCCCGCGTCGCGCGGTGCAGGGCATCGATCGCGTCCTCGAAGGTCGCCACGACGGTCGGCTTGACGTCCCACGAGTGCAGCGTGTCCCGGAGGAAGCTGGCCGTGAGCCGACTGGGCTCGAACACGAGGATGGAGGCGCCGTGGATCGGCGTCGAGGACCGCGTGGACGCGGGCAGCACCGATCGCGACCCCAGTGTGAACGGTACCGCGAGGATGAACGCCGACCCCCGGGGCCGGCGGTGCTCGAGTCGGATGTGTCCGCCGAGCAGCCGCGCGATCTCGCCGGAGACGGTCAGCCCCAGTCCGATCCCCCCCGCCTCGCGGGTGGACCGGCCGTCGGCCTGGGTGAACGCCTCGAAGATCAGCCCTTCCTTCTCCGCGGACACGCCGACGCCGGTGTCCAGCACCGAGAACGACAGCTCGACCTGCCCGTCGCGCCAGCCGTCCACGGCCACGTTCAGCTCGATGTGGCCCTCGCGCGTGAACTTGATCGCGTTGTCCAGGAGATGCATGAGCGCCTGCCTTACCCGACGCACGTCCCCGATGAGCGCGTCCGGCACGTCCAGGGAGACGCGATAGACCAGATCGAGACCGTGCGCGTGCGCGCGAGGAGAGAGCGAGCGCACGAGCTCCTGCAGGAAGTCCCTGAGACCGAACGGACCCGGGGTCACCTCGAGCGTTCCCGCCTCGGCGCTGGTGAAGTCCAGCACCCGCTCCACGGTGGACAGGAGCGTGTCCGCCGCATCCTCCATCGCCGCGACGTGCTGGCGCTGCTCGGTGTCCAGACCGGTGGCGCCCAGAAGCTCGAGATGCCCCATGATCCCGTTCAACGGCGTCCGGATCTCGTGGCTGACGTTCGCGAGGAACTGGTCCTTCGCGCTGCTGGCGACCGCCGACGCCTCGACGGCCTCCTCCAGCGTGCGCGCGTGCGCGTGGAGAAGCCGGTTACCGATCAGGGACTCGCGAAACGCCCGCGTGTGCTGAGCGGCGGTCTTCAACGTGATCACGAGGAAAAGCACGAGCATCGTCGCGATCGCCGGGCCGACCTCGGGGATCACGAGTCCCGCGGTCAGCGCCCCCGGCATCGTGACCACCACGACGAAGGCCCGCACCAGGGGCCCGTTCGGAAGCGAGGTCACCGCGGTGGACGCGATCCCCGCGATGGCCACGATCGTCACGTAGGAGGTCCAGGTCGCGCCGAACATGACGTAGGTGATGCTGGAGAAGGCCGCCCAGAGCGCTCCGGTGGCGAGCACCGACGCCGCGAACATACGGCGCCAGCGTCGGCTGTGTCGCTCGTACATGCGCGCGAAGCGCCGGATGACCCACATCCGGACCAGTCCGGCCAGAAGGAACGCACCGACGACCGGCGTCAGCAGGCTCGCGTGATCGTGGACCCAGCCGGAGATCAGAAACAGGAGCAGCGCGAGAAGCGAATGCCCCAGCGCCACCGCGCGGGACCGATGGCACAGCTCTTGAGCCGTGTCGCGCTCGATCGCGGCCAGATCCTCCGGACCGAGCCGGAGTCGCTCCTGCTTGAGGGCCATCGGCCCTTCGGGCGACCCGGCGCCGCGCGCGCGGTTCACGCGGCCTCCGGTCGGTCGACGTCGTTGAGCGCGTCGTGGAAGCGCTGGACCTCGACCTCCAGCACCGGAAGCTGGAGCCGGGCCGCGTCGAAGCCCCGCTCGCGGCACGTCGACTCGAACTGTCTGGCCGCGTCGAACGCGCGAACGGCTCCGAGGTTGGCCAGGTTGCCCTTCAGCGTGTGCGCGGCGCGGACCAGCACCTCGCGGTCCTCGCGTGCGAGCGCGTCGTGTATCTGTCCGACCAGATCGGCACGAACCGAGTCGAACATCCCGATCATGTCGGCCAGGAGCTCGTGGTCTCCCTCGACGCGCTCGAAGAGGCCCGCTCGATCGATCACCTCGTCGCGAAGCGGCGGCGGCTCGGGCTCGGGCTCGGGCTCCGGCTCGGCGGCGCACGGCTCCTCCGGCACTCGCGCGAGCGCGGCCATGTGTCCCAGCAGCGTGTCCGCCTCGATCGGCTTGGACACGTAGACGTCCATGCCCGCTTCGAGGCACGCCTCGCGATCCCCCTTCATGGCGTTCGCGGTCAGCGCGACGATGGGAACGCGCGACGTCCCGGCGGCCTCACGGCTCCGGATGGTTCGAGCGGCCTCGAGTCCGCTCATCTCGGGCATCATGACGTCCATCAGCACGATGTCGAACCTGCCGCTGGCCCACATGTCGACGGCCTCACGACCGTTGCCCGCGACCTCGACCGCGTAGCCGCGCTTCTCGAGAAGTCGCACCGCGAGCTTCTGGTTGATCGCGTTGTCCTCGGCGAGCAGCACCCAGACGCGATGATCGGCCGACTGGCGCCCGAACGCCGGCCCCGGCGCCGCCGGGTCTCGGCGGTGAGCCTTCGCTTCCGTCGCGTCGCGAGTCTCGTTCCCCGCGAGGTGAGCCTCCTCCGGCTCCGCGTGGGCCTCTGCCGCCGGCTCCTCATTGGCGTCTGCCTGCTCCGCGTGGGCCTCTGCCGGCGCCACGTCGGCGCGCTCGGGCGTTTCGCCGAGCTCGCCGGATGCGGTCCCGGACCGACCCGCTGGTCCCATGAGCTCGCTGACGACCGTCGCCAGCCTCGCCAGCTCGGTCGGCCGACACAGACACGCCGCCGCCCCGAGGTGCTGCAGATCCGACAGCTCGGTGCGGGAGGCGGTCGCCGGGACGACGACCACGCAGGGCACGTGCCGCGCTCCCCCGACGAGCGCGGCCCGGATCGAGTCGCCCCCCGCGGCGAAGAGCCCCCCGTCCACGACGGCGAGATCGACCGGATGCCCCGCCCCGAGCCCGGCATCCGCACCGCCGGCGTCCGACGCAGCGGCCGCGGCCTCCTCCACCGACGCGGTGGCCACGGTCTCCACTCCGAGCCGATCGAACAGATCCACGAGAGCGCGCAGGCTGCTCGCATCCGGATCCACCACCAGCGCGCGGAGACCGGCCACGTCGGGCAGCGACCTGGGCTCGGCGGTGCCCTCGAGGACCTTGCCCACGCGCACGGTGAAGTGGAAGACGCTTCCGATCCCCATCGTGCTCTCGACCCACATCTGTCCGTCCATCAGCTTCACGAGCTGGTTGGAGATCGTCAGGCCGAGCCCCGTTCCCCCGTAGCGACGGCTCGTCGACCCGTCGGCCTGGGTGAAGGCGTCGAAGATGAGCGCCCGACGACCCTCGGGGATGCCCGGTCCCGTATCGATCACGGCGATGTGCAGCATCATGTCGCCGTCGCCGTCGCTGGCCACCGAGACGCGGATCGAGACGCGTCCGGAGTCGGTGAACTTGACCCCGTTGCCTACCAGGTTCACGAGAATCTGACGGAGGCGACCGTGGTCGCCGATCATGCTGGCCGGCACCGCCGGGTCGATCTCGTACGTGAGCTCCAGATCCTTCTCGTGCGCGCGCAGCAGGAGCGTCTTGACCACGTCCTTCAGGAGATCCTCGAGAACGAAGGGCTCGGGATCCAGATCCAGCTTGCCGGCATCGATCTTCGAGAAGTCCAGGATGTCGTTGATGATCTTCAAGAGCGCGTCGGCCGACGACTTGACGATCCCCAGATACTCGCGGGGCTCGTCGGAGAGGTCGCTACCCAGCGCCAGCTCGGTCATCCCGATGATGCCGTTCATCGGTGTGCGGATCTCGTGGCTCATGTTGGCCAGGAACTCGCTCTTGGCGTGGGCGGCGGCCTCGGCGCGCTCCTTCTCGGCGACAAGGCTGCGGTTCATGGCCGTCAGCTGCGCGGTGCGTTGCGCGACGATGTCGTCCACGCGTTCCCGCTCCTCGTCGAGCGCGAGTTCGCGGCGCCGCACCAGCCCGATGACCTCGTTGAACGCGTCCACGACGCGCTCCATCTCGTCACGCGCTCGTCGGCCGGGGGCGTTTCCGCCCTCACCGGCGATCACCTGGGCCGACGTCCGCGCCAGCTGTCGCAGCGGACGCAGGATGCGCGTCCGGATGGGGAGCGTCGCCACGAGCGCGCAGGCCACGATGACCCATCCGCCGGCCAGGTGAAGGAGTGCGCCGGCGAGCACGTGCGCCGTGCCCGAGTCACGATCTCGCACCACCACGAGATAGCCCGTTCGATTCCCATCGAGCGCGACCGGGTGGTAGCACTCCAGGCGCCCGTCCGCGGTCGTGACCCGTGGCTCGTCTCCGATGGCCAGCGGGACGTTGATCGCCGTCACGGCACCGGCATCCCGCACGTACGTGGCCACCCGGTTCCAGGACAGGTCGAAGAGCGACGCCGAGACGACCCGCCGGTCCACGCGCATCCCCTCGAGCATCGGACGCGCGTCGGCTCCGCGACCTTCGGCCAGGAAGCCGGCGGCGGCGACCGACAGCATGCGCCCCTCGCGCACGACCGAGTCGTGCTCGTGGGCCCGAGCCGCCCGAAGCTCCGAGACGGTATCGGCGGTGACGGCGGCGGTCACGGCCAGGAGCCCCGCCACCCCGGCCATCAGCGTCAGCTTCCTGTCGAATGGGATTCGATCGAAGAGGTCCATATGGCCGTCGGGTGCCTTTCTGGGCGGGACGGGGTACCGGTCCTCTTCTTGGTCGACGCGTTCGTCCGGAAACGTTAGGTGGGACCGGCGCCCGGGGCCGTGGGGGCGACCCGAGCCGGCGCCAGCGCCCGGATGCTGGCGTGCGTCAGCGCGAAGTCGTACCGGACGGGATCAGACGGACGGATTCGGCGGAAACCGGCCGTCACCTCCTCCGCCGTCCGGAGCCCTCCACTGCGCCGGCGGGTCAGGCCGAGCCGCCGGACCACGCGCTGCATGTGCGTGTCCAGGGGCACGATCAGCCGGCGCGGCCCCATCCCCGAGGCACGCACGATGCCGGCCCAGGTGCCGGGATCGACCGAGTCTTCCCGGAGCATCCAGCGCAGGAACAGGAACGTGCGCTTGCACGCGCTGCCGTCCGCCGGCGAGGGCAGGAGCCCGAAGGTGCCCCGAGCCCGATCGGGCAGGATCTCGGCGATCCAGGCCGTCGCGGGTGCGATCACGTCGCGCTGTCCGGGACGGACGTGAGCGAGGAACGCGTGCCCGAGCGAGCCGTGTCGGCGCCGCGCTCGCCGCACCCCGATCAGGAGCGCGGCCAGCTCGCGACCGGTCGTGAACCGATGGCGAAACGGTGCGTAGATCCCGCGGATCCGCGCCGGTGTCAGGTCGTCGAGTGCGGCGGCCGGGTGGTCGCCCAGCGGCGCCAGCGCGCGGCCGACACTGGCGCGAATCTGGGCCAGCCGGCCGTAGGCGAGCACGGCCGCGATCAGCCCCACGACCTCCTGGTCCTCGGCTCGTTCGCAGCGGTGCACGAACGCGACCGGATCGTCCGCCGCCACCGCCGGATCGTCGAAGCGGTGGTAGAGACGCTCCAGCCGCCGCCGGAGTCGCGAGAGCTCGCGACCCGCGGACAGCCCCCCGGACGCTCCGGACGTCATGGCGCCCGGGTGTCCGGCGTGGCCGCACCGCGGCCCGTCGAGTCGGCGCCGGGCGGCACCGGCGGCGGGGTCTCGACCGACGTCCCGGACGGCGGTGCGGGGTCGCCGCCCGCGCCGCGCCGGGAGGCGGACAGGTAGGCCACGATCGTGGCGCCCTCGTCGTCGGTGATGAACGCCTTGCCCGCGAGGCGCTGCATGCGCCGTATGGTCGTCGCCCACCAGAGCGGATCGGCGTCGGGATGCACGTACGTGCGATCGAGGGTGTGACAGCGGATGCAGCGCGTCTCCACGAGCGCCTGCCCGCCGGCGGGATCCCCGCCCAGAAGGGCCGGCACCGCCCGGGCGAACACGTCCTCCAGGAGCTGTCGATCGACCGGCGCCCCGAACTGCCCCCGGATGAGATGATGCTGCGCCAGCCCGTGCTTCCCGAGCATCTCGTAGGCGCGGGCCAGCTGCTTGTGCGCGTCCGAGAAGCGCGGATACGTCTCCACGATGGGCGTCAGGACCTCGATCACGCCGTTCCAGTCCTGATCGGACACCCGCAGCCGCGACTCCCCGAGCGCGGCCAGGGGATCGGTCGGATCCGAGAGGTAGGCGCGGTGTGCGACGACCTTGCCCGCCTCGATCTCACCGAGCTTCATCAAAATCGTCCCCAGCCTGGCCAGCACGTCGGGGTCGGTGGGAGCGAGCACGCTCGCACGCCGGTACGCCGCCTTCGCCAGGTCCCACCGGCCCGCCGCGTCGGCCGCCACGGCCTTCAGGTAGGGCCATCGCCAGTCCTCGGAATCGCGCTCGATCACGAGCGCGTACACCGTCGCCGCGAGGTCGTCGAACTGATGCGCGTGCAGCGTCATCGCGAGCTCGGCCAGCGCCTCGACGTCGCGAGGGTGGGCGAGCGCGGCCTCGTACGCCGACGTCATCCGCGCGATCGTGGCGGCGTTGTGCCCGGTCAGGATCGGAAGGTCGGGGAGCCTGCGCCTCGCAGCGTCGTCGGCCAGCGCGCAGCCGAGACCGACGGCGACCGCCGACAGGAGTGCGATCCGGTGGAGACATGGCCACCTCATGGACCGCTCGACGACCCCGCGTTCGTCCAGATCGTCAGCCGCTCGATCCGATCGAAGGGCGGATACAGCGCCATGCCGCCGGTCACGAGGTCGGGGCGTCCGTCGCCGTCGAGGTCGCCGACGTCCAGCGTCATCAGGTGCGTCGGGTCGTGGGCGATCCCGTGCGACACGAACCGGCCGTCGCCGAGGTTCTCGAACCAGCGCACGCCGCGCGCATCGGGACGATCCCAGTAGTTGAACGTGCTGACGGCGATGCCGTCCAGATCGCCGTCACCATCCAGGTCGGCCACCGCGGGCGCATAGGCGCCGAAGTAATCGTCGATCCGGTGGAACGTGAACGAGAGCCCTCCCTCGTTCTCCAGCCACTGCACCCCGTGATTGGGCAACGGCCGGTAGTCGGTGGCCACGAATGCATCGCCGTTGGTGTAGAGCACGTCGACGTCCCCGTCACCGTCGAGATCGCCCAGCGCGATGCCGCTCGAGCAGTAATCGTCGGTGGCGGCACCGAAGATCACGTGCGACGCAAAGTCGCCGTGACCGTCGTTCTCGAACACGTACACCTCTTCCCACTCCTGCGACACCAGCGCGACGATGTCGAGATCTCCGTCCCCGTCCATGTCAGCCACCGGGGAGTGGATCGTTCCGGCCAGGTTCAGCAGCTGATGGCTCTCGAAGCGCCAGTCGCCGAGGTTCTCCATCCACCGGATCTCACCCTGGTCGTAGCCGAACTGTCCCACCGACAGGTCCACGTCTCCGTCTCCATCCAGATCACCGGGCTGGACGTCGGTGACGCGGGCGATGCCGTCGGCCAGCACACGCTCGTGGAAGCGCATGCGTCCGTCGTTCTCGAGCACGATGACCGAGCCGATGCGGTCGTTGTTGGGCAGCATGATCCCCATCGCCGCGACCAGCACGTCGAGGTCGCCGTCGGCGTCGACGTCCACCGGAGCCACGCGAACCGGCGCACCGATCGAGTCGGAGATCGCGTCCTCGACGAAGGCGCCGGCGGCGTCGGGATGCAGCCAGGTCACGCGCGCCGCCAGCACGTCGGCCACGAGCACGTCGCGCCGGCCGTCCCCGTCCAGGTCGGTGATGCACGTGTGCGCGATGAGGGGCTTCCGGGCCGCGAACGCGGCGCCGCCTACGGCTCGGGGCCGGAACAGATCCGGCGTGTCGGGTCCCCGGCGATCGGCCGCCGTCTCGATGGCGACCGGCGTGTCGTCGCCGCGTCCCCAGGTCGCCACGAACTCGCCGACGGACTGCCCGCTCCGCCGCGCTCCCAGGACGAGCCCGAGCCCGACCACGAGCGCGACGACGACGAGCGCCGCGAGCACCATGCCGATGGTCTTCACCGTGAACCTCCCCGTGCGCGCGCGAGCGCCTCGCGTGCCGCGTCGAGACCCGGGGCGAGCCGGACGGCGCTCTCGAAGTGAGCGATCGCCTCGTCCCGCGCCCCCCGCCGCATCAGCGTCGTGCCCAGGTGGAGATGCGCCTGCGCGAAGTTCGGATTGACGTCGATCGAGCGGCGCAGCTCGCGCTCGGCCGGTCCCACCTCGCCCCGACGCAGATGAACGTACCCGAGCGCCGCCAGCACGCGATAGTCGTTCGGCATCAGATCCCGCGCCGCCGACAGCTCCCGCCTGGCGTCGGTCCACGCGCCGGCCTGCAAGAGGTGATTGCCGAACGCGAAGTGCAGCATGCCGTCGTCCGGGTTCGCCTCGACGCCGCGCCGGAAGACGCGCACCGCCTCGTCGGATCTCCCGAGCCGCGCGAGCAGCGAGGCCCAGCCCGACCAGGCCTCGCCGAGCCGCGCGTCCAGCGTCGTCGCGGTCTCGTACGCGTCCAGCGCGGTGTCCGGGTGACCGGCGCGCTCCAGGACCGCAGCCAGTCGCTCGTACCCGAGCGCGGGCTGTCCCAGCGTGTACGGCGTGTCCGCCGGCACGGCGAGCCCTCGCTGATAGTGTTCGCGCGCCGCGTCCAGATCCCCGCGAAAGAACGAGATCTGCCCGAGGCTCATGTGGGCCATCGCGTGCTGGGGCTCGGTGGCGATGATGTCGCGCCACACCGACGCGGCCGCCGTCGTGTCGCCGGAAGCCTGGAGCGCGATCGCGTAGTCGTGTCGGAGATTGAGATAACTCGGATCCAGTCGGATCGCGCGCTCCAGCGTGGAGCGCGCCTCACGAAGCCGGGCGACCGACCGTCCCCCCATCGGTCCCGACAGGAACCGGCCCAGCGCCAGCAACACGTCGACGTCGTCCGGCGCGACCGCCTCCGCGCGCCGGAGAAAGGTCTCCGCGCGCGTGGCGTCACCCCACGTCTCGGCGATCTTGGCCTGCGTGACCAGAACGGACCCCGTGCTCGACGTGAGATACAGATCGAGCATCAGGGGATCGCGCATCTCGAGACCCACCGACGAGCCGAGGCGTTCGTGACGTCGCGCGTCGGCGTCCCGACCGAGCGCGTCGTAGGCGATCGCGAGCATGCGCTGGGCGGGACCGTAGCCCGGGTCAGCCCGGACCGCCGCATCCAGCACCCGCACCGCGCCCTCCCAGTCGCCACGATCGCCGAGGAGTCTCCCCAGATCGACGGCGGCGTGCGGCTGGGTCGGAAGAATCTCGAGCGCGCGCCGGAACGCCGACTCGGCTTCATCGGTCTCGCCGCGCCGCAGGCGGAGCTGCCCCAGCCTCGCCCAGCCGTACGCCAGACCCGGATCGCACGCGAGGGCCGCCTCGAGCGCCTCCACGGCACGATCGTGGTCGCCCAGCGTCAGCTCGAGCACGCCGCGGTAGTACGGCCAGCGCGCATCGCCCGGATCGAGGACGCCCGCGCGCCGGTACAGGTGCCGCGCGTGGTCGTGAAACGCGTTCGCGTGGTACGTCATCCCGAGCGCTCCCACCGCCTCGCCCGAGCCGGGGTGCCGCCGCGCCTCGCGATCGGCGGACGTGACGGCCTCGACCACCGTCGGTGCCGCGCCGGAGAGATCCGGCGGCGCCGGGATCTCCCGCCGCATCGCCTGCTCGGACATCCGATCGATCACTCCCAGCGCAACCGCCGCCAGCACGAGCGTGACCGTGACGAGGACCCAGAGATTGCGGCGAGCGACGGACACGAAGCCTCCAGAGGGGGCGTGCGGACGAGCCGGGCGTCGGGTGCCCGGGCGTCGGGGACGGGATCGAACGGTCGATTCACGAGCCGCCCATTATGCGGCGTTTGGTCGGGACGGGGTACCCGTTTCTTGACCGCGACACTCGCCGCGGACCCGCCGATGGATCGTGGGCGCGACGCGTGCGAGTCCCGACGATCGGTCGCTCGGCATGGCGCCGGCATGCTACGGTGCCCGGCGTTCGACGCCGACCGGTCCGGTCGCCGACAGAGGAGATCGTGTTGCGTGTCCGTCCCCCCGTTCTGGCCGTGTCGTCCATCGTCGTGTTCGCGCTCGTGGTCGAGATCGTCGTGCGGCTCGCGGGACCGGATCTCTCCACTCCGGCGGCGCAGGGTCAGTTCCGCTTCGACGTGGGCCCCGAGGCCGCGCGCGCTCATCACGTGCGCGACCCGGAGCTCGGGTGGCGCCTCGCCCCCGGGGGCGCCGGCGGCATCCGCACGAACTCCCGCGGCTTTCGGGGCGCCGAGTTCGCCGATCGCAAGCCCCCCGGCGTGCTCCGCATCGTGTTCATCGGCGACAGCAATCCGATGGGGTTCGGGCTGACCGACGAGAGCCATCCCTACCCCAGCCGCGTGTGCGAGATCCTGACGACGTTCGTCGGGGATCGTCTGGGAGCGGAGGTCGAGTGCATCAACCTGGGCGTGGATGCCTACTCCAGCCTTCAGGCACGCCGGGTTGCCGAGCGCTACGTTCCGCTTCTCCGGCCGGACTTCGTCTGCGTGCAGGTGGGGTTCAACGACTACTGCTACGCATCGGTCGCCGACGCCGATCGACACTTCGAGCGTCCGCCGGTGCTGCGGCTGCTCGACCGCTCCCATGCGTACCGGTGGCTGCGGCGAGTCCTCCTGGCACGAACGCCCCGCTGGAGCGGCGAGCCGGTTCGCCGGGTGTCGCCCCAGGCGTTCGAGGCCAACGTGCGGGCGATCGTCGCGATCGCGAACGAGATCGGAGCCCGTCCGATCCTGATCACGACGCCCGTGAATCCCAACGTGCCGCTGGTCATCAACGAGGAGCGCATCCAGAGCGGAGACGACGAGATCTGGATGACCGAGGACCGGTGGGCGAAGGGCATGTTGCAGCAGGCCGGCGTCGTACCTCCGGACTCGCTCACGCACGAGCGCTACATCCCCGAGACCGAGCGGCTCCTGAACGCGCATCCGGACTGGCCCATCCTGGCCTGGATGCTGTCGGCCGCGCACGCCGAGCAGGGTGACTCGGCGGCGGCGCAGACGTACGACGCGATGTGGCGGCGACTCGACACCGAGCGCGCCGTGCTCGCCTCGGGCTACCGCGAGCCGCTGGATCGAACGGCACGGGACACCGGCGCCGAGCTCGTGGACGTGGCCGCGCTGCTCGATGCCTACCGGGCCGAGGTGGGCGAGGAGAACGCGCGCGGGCTCTACCTCGACTTCGTGCACCTGGATCCTCGCGGGCACGTGGTCGTCGCCACCGAGCTGGCCCGGCGCATCGTCTCGGCGGTCGCGGGCGAGGCGTCTGGCGACGCACGGGATCCGAGCCACCCGGGTGGCGCCGCCGTCCCGGGCGACTGAGAGAGCCGGGCGGCGTCCACCGGTCGGCGGTTCGCACTCCACCCTTGCGCGGACGCGTTGCGGCTGGACGGGTGGTCGGGAGCGGGGATCGGATCGACGTGCGCCTACTCGTCCGTGGCGCTCGATCCGGTCAGCCTGCGAAACTCGGGATCGTCGAGGAGCGGCGAGAAGTCCGGGTCCAGGACCGCCCGGGCGCCGAGGGCACCGTCTCGCTCGATCGCCTGACCCAGCAGGTCGAGCGCGGCGTCGCGTTCGCCGGCGCGTGCACGGAAGCATGCGGCATGATAGTAGGACTCGCCCTCGTCCGGCCGGAGCGCGACGACGCGCTCGCCCAGTCCGAACGCGCGCGCGTGGTCCTGTCGCTCGCTCACCGTGTATCCCTCGAGGATGAGGGCGTTCCAGCGCCAGAGATCGAAGATGCGTCGGAGCTCCCCGATGGGATCGATGTGGTCGTCGACCCGGAGATCACAGTAGCGATCGTTGTAGCCGCCGTATCCGGCGCCGTCCTTGACGACGAGGATCGCGGCCGACTGCACGCCGCGCGAATCGCCCCCCGCCCGCTGTCCGGCCTCGAGTGCCGTCATGAGCCGGTGCCCGAGGATGCCGTCGGTGGATTCGAACGCCTCGGCCATCGCGGCGACGACGTCCGCACCGGTCAGGATGTTGCCCTGCGCGGTGTAGTCGGGGCCGGTGACGTGTCCGGCCCATGCCATGCACGACTCGCCGGTGTGGGCGGCCGAGGCGCCGTCCAGTGACACCACGCCCACCTGACGCTGTGCGCGATCCTCGTCGGCTCGGGTCAGCGCCGCGATCACCTCCTCCGGCGATCGTCCGGCGGCCAGCATGTCGAGCGCGCGGGGTCCGTACGCGGTGTTCGCGAACGCCTGGGTCGCCACCGCGCCGGCGTCGGCGCTCGCCCACGGGACGACCGCGCCCACCGCGAAGAACTTCGACTGCACCGCGATCCCGACCTCGCCGGCCTCGGGATCGGCCCCCACGATGGAGAACGTGGCAACCGGCATCTCCGCTCGGGCCAGCGGCGTCGCGAGCAGCGCGACGGCGGTCGTGGACACCAGGGTCGCGGCGAGACGAATCCGCCCCCCGCACCGGTCGAACCAGCGGGTCGGGCTCTGGCGGCGGAGTGACGTCGACATGCGGGCCTCCCTCGCGCGTGACGACCGCCGCGGCCGAGGCCGCGCGGCGTCCGGGGACGACGGTGACGTGAGTCCGGTCAGCCGCGCCGGCGTCGCAGCGTACGGGCCATGCCGGCCAGGCCGAGGCCCACCAGCGCGATCGTCGCCGGCTCGGGGACCGGGGTGTTGGGCTCCCCGTCGCGCGGACGTCCCTCGACGTGGAGCTTGAAGTCGCGGATGAACCCGTCGTCCCGGTAGAAGTTGTCGTAGACCCAGAGCCGCCAGGCACCCCGGGTGGAGAGCCCGTCGAACTGACCCAGCCGACCGTCGGTGCGCGCGTGCCGGCCGGCCACGTCGACCTGCCACGAGCCGTCGAACGGGGCCTCGCTCGCCTCGGCGTCGGCGATCGACCGCGACGCCTCGTCATCGAAGCGCGTGTCGTGGAAACCGTGCGACCCGAATCCGTAGACGCCGTGTGAACGCCGGCCGACCTGATCGACGAGCAGCGATAGCGGACCGGTCGCATCGGGATCGGCCCCGCTGCGGGGGCCCTCGAGCCAGATCGTCAGCTCGCCCGCCCACGCGTGGTCGATCGTGAGCTGGACGTCGAGATCCGTGATCTCGACGTCGTCGGTGATCTCGATCTCGGCGATGGTCCACTCCTGGGCGGAGATTCCGAGATCGGCCCCGGAGTAGTCGTAGGTCAGCGGAATCGCCACGGCGCCACCCGCCCAGACCGAGATGGCAGCCGCGACCGTCGCAGCGTTTCGACGCACGGTGGAGCCTCCTGTTGTGTATCGAGCTGTCGCGCCCGGGCACGGAGTGTTGAACGTGACACCCGCCTCCGGCGAACGTAGACTCGCGCGACGGAGTCTAGATTCGTCGATCCGGTACCTTCAAGCGCCAATCGGGGTTGCTCGCGTCATCAAATCTGGACATCGCACTCGCGCGTGGCGTCATCGAAAGGTCGCTCCGTGGTCATCCTCGACGTCTCGCGTCCCCTCGCCCCGTCGACCGCGCCGTGGCCGGGCGACGCGGCGTGCTCGATCGAGCCGGTGCACACGATCGCGTCCGGCGCCTCGTCGAACCTCTCGGTGCTGCGGACGAGCCCGCACGTCGGGACGCATGCCGATGCGCACCGACACGTCTCCGACGCCGGCGCGGGTGCCGGCGAGATGCCGCTCGACGCGTTCGTGGGCCCCTGCCAGGTCGTCCGTGCGGAGACCGGCGGTGTCGACGTCGTCACCGCCGAGAGCCTCTCGCACGTCGACCTGGGGCTCTCACCGCGCGTGCTGCTGCGGACCGACACCCACCCCGACTCCACGCGATGGCCCTCCGGCTTCGCCGGGCTGTCGACCGAGGCGGCCGATCTGATGATCGCCGCGGGCATCCGGCTGGTCGGCATCGACACCCCCGGCGTCGACCCGGAGTCGGCCCCGGATCTCCCGGTGCATCACCGCCTCCTGGCCGCCGGCGTCGCGTGGCTCGAGAACCTGGATCTCTCCGCGGTGAGCCCGGGACGGTACGAGCTGATCGCGCTCCCGCTGAAGATCCCCGGCGCCGATGCCAGTCCCGTGCGGGCCGTGCTCGTGTCGCGATGACCGGGCGCCCGGTCACTCGCCGAACAGCGTGAGCTGGTCCCCCGCCGCCGGTCGCGGCGAGCGGCGACGGGCGGCCCGAGCCGGCTTCCGGAACCGGGACGTGTCGAGCGCCGGGCCCGACTCGCGGTAGCCCAGCCGGGCGCACGCGGTCGCGAAGCGCCACGCGAGGAGCTCCGCGTGGGGGCCCCGGCCGCGGCCGCGGGCACCGTAACGCGAGTCGTAGAGCCGGCCCCCGTGCATGTCGGTGAGGATCGACAGCACGCGCCTGGCCGTCCCGGGCGCATGGGCCTCGAGCCACTCGGTGACCAGCGCCCCGACCTCGCGGGGCAGGCGGAGCAGAACGTACGTGGCGACCTCCGCGCCGGCGCCCCGCGCCGCGGTGAGTATCGCCTCGAGCTCGGGATCGGTGAGCGCGGGTATGACCGGCGCCACCATGACGCCGCACGGGACCCCGCGCCGCGACAGCGCCTCGAGGGCCATGAGACGCTTCTCGGGCGTGGGGCAGCGCGGCTCGAGCCGCCGGGCGAGCTCGCGATCGAGCGTCGTGATCGACAGCCACACCGAGACGAGGCGCTCCTCGGCCAGCCGGCCCAGAAGGTCGAGGTCGCGCAGCACCAGGTTCGACTTCGTCACGATGGAGACGGGATGTCGCGTCTCCAGCAGCACGTCGAGCACGCTCCGCGTGACGCCCAGCCGGCGCTCGATGGGCTGATACGGATCGGTGTTGGTTCCGATGGCGATCGGGTGGCAGCGGTAGCTCGGTGCGGCCAGCTCGTCGCGGAGACACCGGGCCGCGTCGGGCTTGGCGAACAGGCGCGACTCGAAGTCCAGGCCCGGCGAGAGACCGAGGTAGGCGTGTGTCGGGCGCGCGAAGCAGTAGACGCACCCGTGCTCGCAGCCGCGGTACGGGTTGATCGAGCGGTCGAAGGGCACGTCCGGGGACGTGTTCCGGGTCAGCACGGTCCTGGCCGCATCGGGCGAGACGGTGGTCCGGAGGGCGGGGGCGGGCAGGTCGGCACTGCCCCAGCCGTCGTCGAAGGCCTCGGTTTCGTAGCGCTCGTACCGACCCGTGTGGTTGGATAGGGCTCCGCGGCCGCGCCGCGGGCGAGGTGGCGTGTGACTGCACATATGTGCAGTCTACCCGATCGCCGGTGGCCCTCCAAGCGGACGTCACGCGGAGTCGACTCGCGGGACCCCGATGCGGAGGACGCCGACCGCGGCGCACGGCGCCGAGACGGGTCGACCGGGATCCCTCCGGGCGGAGGCCCCCCGGCGGCCCGCGGCGCCATCGGAGGAGCGTATCGTGTCGAGATCCAACGGACTGATCCGCCTGGGCGCGACCCTCGGTGCGGTCGCGGTCGCGGCGGGGGCGTTCGGCGCGCACGCGCTCGGCGGGCGTCTCGACCCCGACGCCCTCGAGACCTACGACGTGGCCGCCCGTTACCACCTGCTCCACGCGCTGGCCATCACGCTGGTCGGCGTGGCCGAGGCGCGGGGCATCCGGAACGTCCGAGGGGCCGGCTGGGCGTTCGCCACGGGCATCGCGCTGTTCTCGGGCAGCCTCTACGCGCTGGCGCTGAGCGGCGTCGAGTGGCTGGGTGCGATCACACCGCTCGGCGGCGTGGGGTTCATCGTGGGATGGCTCTGGCTGGCGTGGCGCCACGTCGTTCCGTCGACCTCGGCCCCGGGCTCGGAGCACCACTCGGGCGACGCGAGCATTCGCAAGCGGGTCGTTCGCTGAGCGGTCGCGGTCGCGCTCCGGCCTTCCCGTGACGCCGCCATCCGGGACACGGGCACGTCGGAGCCGCGGGGACGAACGGAACGAGAGCGGTCAGAGCCGCGGCCCCATCTGGCGCCGGCGGTTGCGGATGAAGTCGTGAAACACGAACCCGCCCAGGCGATCGGGCGCGGAGAAGTACGCGCGTCCCCGGTTCAGCTCGGTCAGACGATACACGAACTGCTGTAGATACGGATCGTGCGTGACCATGAACGTCGTGATCGTGATGCCCTTTCGCCGGCACACGACCGCCTCGTCCAGCGTCCGATTGATGATGCGCTCGTCGTGCCCGAACGTGTTCCGGTAGACGCCTTCGCCCGGCACGTCGATCACCGTCGGCTTGCCGTCGGTCACCATGAAGATCTGCTTGTTGCGGTTCTTGCGTCGCATCAACAGCCGCCGTGCGTAGGCGAGCCCGGCCTTGGTGTTCGTGTGGAACGGCCCCACCGACACGAACGGCAGGTCGGCGATGTCCACCGGGATGGCCTCGTCGCCGAAGAGCACGACGTCCAGCGTGTCGCGCTGGTACCGGGTCAGGATCAGCTCGGTGAGTGCCAGCGCCACCTGCTTGGCCGGCGTGAAGCGATCCTCCCCGTAGAGCACCATGCTGTGCGAGATGTCCACCAGGAGCACGGTCGCGCACGACGTCGCGTGCTCGGCATCGTGGATGACGAGATCGTTCTCGCAGAGAGGCGTGTCGGTGGAGCCGGTCCGTCGCACGGTGTTCCACAGGCTTCCGGAGAAGTCGATCGCGTGCACGTCGTCCCCGAACGCGAACGGACGTCGCTCCGGTAGCGCGTCGTTCACGTTCGTGCCCCCCTCGAACGGTGTGCCGTGACCACCGTCGTCGCTCGACGCCTCGAGGTTGCGGAACATGAGCTCCAGGGACGACCTGCGCAGGCCCTGCACCCCGCGGTCGGTCAGCTGCAACAGGCCCTCGGCGTCCCGCTCGACGACCTCCTCGCGCTCGAGCTCGCGCAGGAACTGGTCGAGGTCGAGATCGGCGTCCAGGATGCCCCGCCGCTGGAGCTCGCGCATCAGGTCCAGAGCCGCCTCGGGATCGCCGTTGGCGATCAGCAGGAGCTGATTGAAGACGTCGCGGAGCGCGCTCAGGTTCGCGAGCTGCGTCAGGAGCGATGGATCCCACTCGCTGTACCGGAATCCGATCATCGCGTCGCCCCCGCTCGGGCGGCTCGCTCGCAGAGCGCCTCGATGCGCGCGTAGTCGGCCGCGCCGAGCTCGCCGGTCGTGAGCGCATCCAGCTCGCCGGCGACCGCGAGCCGGACCAGTGCCTCCCCCACCTCCAGCTTGCTGTGGCGCCACGGTCCCAGGAGCGACCGATGGCGCGCCATGAGCTCATCGACGATGCGGTCCAGCGCGGCGTCGGCCGAGACCGCCTCCACCTCGATCTCGTGGTGCACGAGCGTGCCTTCCTCGAGCTCGTACGTGACGGCGTCCACGACGAGCTCCGCGCACGCATGGCCGTCCGGCGAGACGACCGCACGCGGTCTCCGCCACGTCTCACGCGCCTGCACCCGTTCGAGACCGCTCGCCGAGAGCGCGTCCTCCGGCATGTCCGCCGGCCAGTGGGGCGCGGACAGCTGCACGCCGGACGCGCCGAGCGCCGAGTCGATCTCGACCCAGCCCTCGGGGCTGAAGGGACGCTCGACCTCGAGCCGGCGAACCGCGGTGCGCGCGCTCGGCGAGGCAACCTGTCCCGAGCGCGACGGACCGGGCGGCAGGGGCTCGAGTGCTCCCTTCAGCGTGATCCGGTCGGTGAGCCGACCCTCTCGGGTCTCGCGTCGCCACCGGAGGGCGAGGCCCACGCCGCTCAACGTGCGTCCCGCGTCGTCGACGTACACGTCTCGGATGCGTCGGTCGGGCTCGAGCACGAGACGGTGTCCGGCCACGGCACGCGCGGCGGCGACGGCGTCGGCCGTCTCGCGCGCCGACGGTGCGGGGATCACGAGCGTCGTCTCGGTCTCGATGGCCCTGTCGCGTGTCATGTCGGCCTCACATGTCCTGCATCATGCGGCTGATCATGTCTCCGTAGGCGACCGCACCGGTCGTCCCCTGCTTGGAGAGCATCGAGTGCTGGTGCATGCCCTCGATCACGAGCTCCATCGCGGGCACGAGATCGCGATCGTCGTCGATCGGCAGATACTTGCGTGCGAGCGTCTCCAGTCCGTCCACGTCGGACAGGTGGCGGGCCGTCTCGCGGGTCGGGCGCGAGTCGTCGATCTCGAGATCGTTGCCCCGGGCAAACCACCCCAGGACCTCGCTGTAGAGCGGCTCGGGCTCGGCGGCGTCTCCGCCCCGCCGATCGGGGTGCGTGGCCGGGCAGTACCGCCGGAAAACCGCTCGCACCGCCTTGCCGACGAGCTTCTGCGCGACGATGCTCGCCCCCTCCTGCTCGCCCTCGTACACGAGCTCGACCTTGCCCGTGATGGCCGGTACACACGCGAAGAGATCGCAGATCCGCGCCACCGGATCGGGCTCGCCGGTCGCGAACGACCGCCGGGCCACGTTGCTGACCAGGGTCTCCATCGCGCTGATGGCCAGGCGCGCACTGACGCCGGAGGTCTGGTCCACGTGCTCGCTCTCGCGGGCCGCGATCGCGACCTCCTCGATCGCCTCGCGGAGGAACGACGCGACGTGTACCTCGACCTCGCGGGAGACGTCCGCCTCCTGCGCGGTGATGGCCATCGCGTCCTGGATCGAGCGCGGGTAGTGCGTGATGATCTGACTGCCGATGCGATCCTTCAGGGGCGTGATGATGCTGCCGCGGTTGGTGTAGTCCTCGGGGTTCGCGGTGAACAGCATCAACACGTCGAGCGGGAGCCGGATCGGGAACCCGCGAATCTGAATGTCCCGCTCCTCGAGGATGTTCAACAGCCCCACCTGGATGCGGGCCTGCAGGTCGGGCAGCTCGTTCAGGCACAGGATGCCGCGGTGCGTCCGCGGGACGAGCCCGAAGTGGATCACGCGCTCGTCGGAGAGATCCAGCCGCTCACGCGACGCGCGGATGGGATCGATGTCGCCGATCAGGTCGGCCATCGTCACGTCGGGGGTCGCGAGCTTCTCGTTGAAGCGCTGCGATCGGTGCAGCCACGCGATGGGCGTGTCCGCGCCCTCGCGCGCGACCTGATCCTGCACCGGTCTCGTCAACGGGCGAAGCGGATCCTCGTTCAGCGTGGAGCCCTTCACCACGGGAACCCACTCGTCGAGATAGCCGGTGAGCCCGCGCAGGAGCCGCGTCTTCGCCTGCCCCCTGAGCCCCAGCAGCAGCACGTCGTGGCGGCTCAGGATCGCGTTCGCCACCATCGGGATCACGGTCTCGTCGTAGCCGACGATCCCGTCGAACAGACGGTCGCCGCGCCGGAGCGCCTCGCTGACGTTGTGTCGGATCTCGTCTCGAACGCTGCGCGGTTCGTATCCCGTCTCCTGGAGCGCACCCAACGTGGTGGCGGTCGGGATCATGCCGTTCCTTTCGCCAGTCGGTACCGGAATGGAATCACGGAGTCGGAGCCGGCGCGACCGGGCGCCGACGGGACCTCGGGGGCGACCCTCATCGTCGCCGCGCGTTCCCCGGTGCAATACGCTCGCGACGGGCGGTTTGCTCCGTCGCGCCGCAAGAAGCCGGACGGCGCCCCGACCGGTGCGAGATCGGGAGCGCCGCCGATCGGCGGTCTGGGCGGTTGCGGGTCAGGGGCGTACGACGATGGCCAGAGACTCGGACACCCCGGGCGCCGAGAGTCGCAGCCAGTACGTTCCCGGCTCGACCCGCTCGCCGAGCTGGTTCGTCGCGTCCCACGCGAACTGGTGCTCGCCGGCGTGGAGCTTCCGGTCCACGAGCGTGCGGATGCGCCGGCTCGACACGTCGAACACTTCCAGGGTCACGCGTCCGTCGGCCGGAAGCTGGTACCGGATGGCCGCGAGATCGGTCGTCGGGTTCGGCGCGGCCACCAGTAGCGACTGCGGGCCCGCCGAGGGATCGGACACGGCAATGCGATCGTCGTCGTATCCGCCGAAGACGTCCTGATGCCCGTTGCGGAAGTCGGTCCAGACCGGCGTGGCGTACCCGTCCCACGCCGCGACCCCGATGTACTCGCCGATCGCACCCGCTCGACGCTGTGACTGGTCGATCTCGCCGTACGACTCGGGAAGCGTGGCCCCCGCCGCGACCAGCTCGCGAAGCTCGCCCGGCAGCGAGACCCGGTGGCGACCGTCGGACGCGGCCTCGCGCGTCGCCTCCGCCTCGGCGGCGTCGGCCTCCGCGGCGCGGGCCTCGGGGCTCCCGCACCAGGTCGAGGTCGCGGTGGAGACCTGCTGGTTGGCGGTCCAGGTCACGCCGCCGTCGAAGCTCTGGCTCAGGTAGCAGTGCCACGCACAGTTGGAGGGATCCTGCCGGCGATCCAGCCACACCGCGGTCAAGACCCCCGTGTTGTCGACGGTCAGCCAGGGGTGGAACTGATCGCGACCGTTCGCGAACGCGTCGTCGTTGATGCGGATGGGCGAGGTCCACGACACGCCGCCGTCGTCCGAGTGCCGGACGAAGATGTCACGATCGTTGGATCCCGACGGCTCGTCCATGTACACGCAGTAGAGACGGTTGTCGAACGGCCCCCCCGAGAGGTCGCAGTCCATCGCGGGGTGGCACGGCGCCGAGATCCCGCCGTTGATGGTGTGCGAGGGGCTGTCCAGGGTCGTGACCACGCGATCGCCGCCGAACGTGAGCCCGCCATCCGTGGATCTGTCCATGCGAATCGACGGGTTGTAGAACTGCGTCCAGGCCACGTAGAGCGTTCCGTCCGCGCCCACGACGGGGATCGGATACTGATTGCCGTCCTGATCGCTGACCCGGCGCGGGCTCGTCCACGTGCCACCGTCGTTGCCGCTGGCCACGCAGTAGATGTTCGTCTCGGGGAAGCGATCCCACACCACGTAGAGACGCCCGTCGCGGAGCCCGCCCGATCGATCGCAGGCGATGAACTCCTTGTCCTCGAACACGCCGGGGACACCGTCGACCGCGAAGCCCCGATCCTCCCAGGTGACCCCGCCGTCGGTGCTCCGGTAGAGCAGCATGCCGTTGGGCTGGGACGTGTCGCCGGTGTACGCGAGCAGCATCGCGAAGAAGTGCCCGGACGAGTTGATCGTGAGGGCGGGATCGCTGTCGCGCGGGTAGTGCACGTCCTCGAACAGACCTGGGTTCGTCCACGTCTTGCCACCGTCGAAGGAGTAGCCCCAGCCGACCTGACGGTAGCCGAGGCGGAAGTCGCGCCACACGGAGACCAGGTTCTGCGGGTTCGTCGGGTTCAGAACGACCTGCTCCTCGTTGTGGAGGTTGGTGCTGGTGTCCTCGTTGACCTTCGTGTCGGTCCAGTCCTGAGCACCCGCCGACGTCGCCGCGACGGCCAGCGCCGTGCACGGCATGAGGGTTCTGACGATTGCACGCATGATGGACGCCTTCCTCGGCTGGGATCGTCTTGGGGGACGTACGCGGGGTCGCGCGTTCAATGGACGATGGTACCAAAGCGGCACAGCCTCCGCCAAGGCAGGGTATTGGCGGACACGGGCTTGCGCGTGCCGCCACGTGGCGCTTTCGAGCCGACGCTGGTACCCTCGGCCCGGTGGATCCCCTCGATGGCCGGTCCCTCACGCGGAGAACACACCGATGCGGATTCGAGAGGCGCGTCCCGAGGACGTCCCGCTGCTCCTGACGCTCGTACGAGAGCTGGCCGTCTACGAGCGGATGGCCGACGAGGCGGTCGGAACCCCCGAGCTGCTGCACGAGAGCCTGTTCGGCGAGGGCGCGATGGCCTACGCGCTCATCGCCGAGGACGACGAGGGGGGCGGAGACGACCCCGAGCCGGTGGGCTTCGCGCTGTACTTCTTCAACTTCTCGACGTTCCTGGCGCGGCGGGGGCTCTATCTGGAGGATCTCTTCGTCCGTCCGGCCTACCGGGGACGCGGCGTCGGCCGCGCGCTCCTGGCCGCGCTGGCGGCGATCGCCGAGCGTCGCCGCTGCGCGCGCATGGAGTGGGTGGTTCTGGACTGGAATGCCCCCGCGATCGGGTTCTACGAGCGACTCGGCGCCCGGCCGCTGTCGGACTGGACGGTCTTCCGGCTCTCCGGCGCGCCCCTGGCCGCGCTGGCGGCCGAGAACGCGCCGTGACCGCCACCACGCACGACGATCTCGAGTCGTTCTGCGGGGCACTCCACAGTCGCTTCGTCGACGAGGAGGTGGATCACAACGTCCTCGTCAGTGCGGTCGAGCGATGGCGACGCACGTCGGTTCCCGACGCGGTCGGCCTCGTGAGCGCCGGCACCGGCCGCACGGCCGGCGGCGCGATCGTGTTCCCCGGACGCATCGTGCTCACGCACATGCCGCGTTCCCACGCGAGCGCTCTGGCCGAGCACGTTCACCGCGAGCGCCCCGGCGTCCCGCGCGCACATGGCCCGGTTCCCGCGATCGACGCGTTTGCGGCGCGCCGCGCGGCGCTGAGCGGCGGCGTCACTCAGGTCGCGATGCGACAGCGATCGTACGTGCTGGAGGCGGTGATCGTGCCCATCGGCGTGTCCGGGTCACTGCGTCCGGCGGCGCTCGGGGACGCGATGACCCTGGCCGCGTGGACCGAGGCGTTTCACGACGAGGCCGACCTCCGATCGCCCGCCATCGACGGCGCGGACGTCGTCGCCGGGCTGATGGCCGACGATCGTCTCTTCGTGTGGGACGACGGCGGGCCGCGCACGATGGCCGCGATCATGGGGCTCACCGCGAACACCGTGCGGATCAGCCTGGTCTACACCCCGCCGGACATGCGCCGGAGAGGATACGCGAGCGCGTGCGTGGCCGCGCTCAGCGATCGGTGTCTTCGGGCGGGTCGCCGCTGGTGCACGCTGTTCACCGACGCGGACAACCCGACCAGCAATCGCGTCTACCAGCGAATGGGATACGTCCCCCGGTCGGACTGGGCGCTGGTCGTGTTCGACGACGATTCGCCTCCCCGCTGACGCCGCGCGTCACGACCGCGCCAGCTCGATCATCGTCCTGACCCCGAAGCCGGTGGCCCCCTTGCGCTGAAGGTCGGACGGCGTGCTCGCGTTGCCGACCCCGGCGATGTCGAGGTGGGCCCACGGATAGTCGGTGAACTTCTCCAGGAACGCCGCCGCGAGACACGCGCCCCCGGCGCGACCTCCGGAGTTTCGGAGATCGGCGACCTCGCCGCGCATCACCTCGGCGTACGCGTCGTCCACCGGCATCGGCCAGAAGCGCTCACCGACGGCCCCGCCGGCCGCCCGGACGCGCTCGGCCATCTCGGGATCGCGCGAGAAGCAGCCGGCGTACGCGTTGCCGAGTGCGACCACGATGGCGCCGGTCAGCGTCGCGGCATCCACGACGAACTCGGGATCGTACCGGCGGGCGTAGTGGAGCGCATCGGCCAGGATCAGCCGACCCTCGGCGTCGGTGTTCAGGATCTCGACCGTGAGCCCGGAGGCGGTGGTGACGATGTCGCCGGGACGCGCGGCCGAGCCGTCCGGCATGTTCTCGGCGATGGGTACGAGACCCACGACCGGACGGCGGAGACCGAGCCGGGCGATCGCGGTGAGCGCGCCGACGACGGCGCTGCCCCCGCCGAGGTCGTACTTCATGGCCTCCATGCCCTCGCGGGACTTCAGCGAGATGCCGCCCGTGTCGAACGTGATCGCCTTGCCCACGAACACGATCGGACGCCGCCGGGCGCCCCGCGGCCGATGCTCGAGCACGGCCATGCGGGCCGGCCGGGCGCTCCCGCGCGCGACGGCCAGGAGCGCGTTCATGTTCTCGCGGCGCAGCGTGGGCTCCTCGAGCACTCGGCACGTCAGCTTCGCCGCTCGCGCCTCGGCCCGGATGCGCGAGGCCAGCTCGACCGGGCCGAGGTCATTGGGCGGCAGGTCGCCGATCTCGCGGGACAGGTTGACGCCGGCGGCGACGACACGCCCGCGCTCGATCGCGCGCTTGAGCGCCGCCGGTGCGCTCGACACCCACAGCGACACCCCGGAGGCGCGCTTCGGTGGCTCGGGCGACGTGCGATACTGATCGAACCGATAGCCGCCGAGCCCCACTCCCTCGGCGATCGTGTACACGACGACGTCGGGGTCGACCGCGGGCACGTCTGGCACGTGAACGGCCACCGGCGACTGCGGCTCGTCGGCCGCGCGGGTTCCGGCCACGCCACCCAGGCGCCGCAACGCATCCGCGTCGGCGCCATCTCGGCGCCCCATCCCCACGAGGACGAGGGTTCCCGGCAGATCGGGGTCGCCGGTGTGCACGACGGCGCGGCGGCCCTGGGATCCGTCGTGACCGCTCGCGGCGAGCGCCCGCGCGACCGGGGCGCTGGCGGTCAGCTCGTCGGCGATCGAGGGGCCCTCGCCGTCCTGCCAGACGGGAAGAACGAGGCACGCCGTCCGGCGGGATCGGCGCGACGGCGGCGTCAGCGAGACGGTCAGAGAACGTGACATGGTGACTTCCCATCGCAATGGCGCCGTGGCGCGCGCCGGGTTTCGTTTGTCGCGCGCGAACCGTAGCACTCGGCAGCCCCAGCTGCATCCTCCCGAGCCCCCGCGACCGGATCGGGCGGGTGCTTGCCCACTGCATCCACGGCCGGGATAATGCGGCGCCGGTCGTCAGCGCCGGCTCGGCACGACGTGACCCCGAGGGAGACGATCTCTTTGAGCCTGTGGCTGATCGCAATCGCGGCGGCGCTCTCCGGCTTCGCCGCGCTCGGCTTCGAGCTGATCTGGCTTCGCCGGCTCTCCGAGCTTCTCGGCAGCTCCGTGTACGCGATCAACGTCGTGCTGGCCGTGTTCTTTCTCGGGCTCGGCCTCGGGGCTCGGATCGTCGGCCCGATCTCGGACGGGCGCGCTCGCGGTCGCGTCAGCCTCTTCGCGATCCTCGAGGGGATCATCGCGCTGGCCGGTTTGACCTTCCTCCCGCTCTCCATCGGCCTGGAGCGGGCGTACGACGCGCTGACACCCGCCGAGTGGCCGTTCGCGGCAGGGCTCGCGGTCAAGGCGATCGTGGCGGCGCTCGCACTGTGCGTACCGACCCTGGCCATGGGCGGCACGTTGCCGGCCCTCGTGCGACTGACCGATCGACGCCCCCTGACGGTGCGATCGCGTCTCGGGCTTCTGTACGGCCTGAACACCGCGGGCGGCGCGCTCGGTGTGCTGGTCACGCTCTTCGCGACGCTGCCGGTCGGTGGGACCGACCTGGCGATCGCGACGGCGGTGACCGCCAACCTGGGCGCGATCGCGCTGGCCTGGCTGGGCACGCGGGTCGGGTCGGCCGCCGAGCCACGTCCGGCCGCGGAGCGCACGCTCGCACACGAGCCGTCGATCCCCTCCACGACGGCCGGGGCGGAGCGCCTCTCGCCGCGATCGGCCGGCGGCGGCGACCCGATGCTGATCGCGGCCGCGTTCGTGTCGGGACTCGTCAGCGTCTCGCTGGAGGTCGCCTGGACGCGCGCGCTCTCGGCTCGGTTCCTGGGAACGGTGTACAGCTTCGGGGCCATCCTCTTCGTCTATCTCGCGCTGATCGGCGTCGGCTCGGTGGTGCTCGGCGGGATCGGCCGCTCGGTGCGGCTCGGCCGGCGTGCCTACGTCATGCTGACGCTGGCGGCGGGCGTGGCCGCCCTGGCCTCGGTTCCGCTCCTGGGCATGGTGCCCACCGATCTCTCGTACGGTGCGCTGCCCACGCTCGCCGGCCGGCTTCGACACGAGCTGATGATGGCCATCCTGGTGATGTCTCCCTCTCTCCTTCTGTTCGGGCTGGGCTTCCCCCTCCTCGTGGATCTCTTTCAGCGCGGTACGTCGGTGCTCGGACGCGACCTCGGCCGGATCTATCTCGCGAACACGCTGGGAGCGGTCACCGCGCCGCTCGTGGTCGGGCTGGCGGTGCTCCCGGCGATCGGGCTGCGTCACACGTTTCTCGCGGTGTCGATCGGGGCGATCGTGTTCGCGGCGGGCCCCCTCGCCCGCTGGGCGGCACTGTCGCGGCCGACCCGGGCGCTGACCGGCGTCGCCGCGCTGGCCGCGATCACGATTCTCTGGATGGCGGCGCCGGCCGACCTCAGGCTCTGGCAGCACGGTCCACAGGATCGCCTGATCGCCTACCGGGACGGACGGAGCGCCACGATCTCGGTCGCGATGGAGCCCGACAGCACCGTCTTCCTGAAGGTCGACAACAACTACCGCCTGGGCGACACCCGCACGCGGTTCGCGCAGCAGCGACAAGGTCTGCTGCCGCTGCTGCTTCACCCGGATCCCGGACGCGCGCTCTTCATCGGCGTGGGAACCGGCGCGTCGGCGGGAGCCGCCGCGGAGTTCGGGGACGTGGCCGTGGACGCGCTCGACCTTCTGCCCGAGCTCATGGACTTCCTCCCGTAT
Source organism: Candidatus Eiseniibacteriota bacterium (assembly GCA_965224245.1). Taxonomy (GTDB): domain Bacteria; phylum Eisenbacteria; class RBG-16-71-46; order CAZAMP01; family CAZAMP01; genus CBDCYW01. Next base: position 2,675,650 of record OZ245046.1, read on the forward strand.
TTCGCGTCGATCAACTTCGATCTGGCTGAGAAGGCACGTGCCGACGACGACGTTCGCGTGCTCGCGGTGGACGCGCGTCACTACGTGAGAACGACGTCGCGACGCTACGACGTGGTCGTCGGCGATCTCTTCGTCCCGTGGCGCGCCGGCGAGGGACAGATGTACGCCCGCGAGCACATCGAGGCGGTGCGGGACGTGCTCGCGTTCGGTGGGATCTTCTGCCAGTGGCTGCCCGGCTATCAGCTTCGCATCGACGAGACCCGGACGATCGTGGCGACGTTTCTGGATGTGTTCCCGAGCACGCTCGTGTTCTGGCTGTACTTCAATGCCGCCGAGCCCGCGATCGGACTGGTCGGATCGATGGACCCGCTGGCCTTCGATCCCGTCGCGCTGGCCGAGCGCATGAACGCGGGGACGCGTCACGTGCTCCTGCACGGCGTCGGGCTGGGAGGGGTCCGCGAGGTGTTCGGCGGGTTCGTCGCCGGCCGCGATTCCCTCGCGGCCTGGAGCGGCGATCGACCGCTCGATACCCGGCGACATCCGATCATCGAGTTCTCCGCGCCCATCGGACGCTTCGGAGACGAGACCGAACGGAGCCGCGCGCACGTCGTCGAGATGTTGAAGCTGACCACGCCCCTCGGCCGCGAGCCGTCGTTCGCGGCGGTCACCCCGAGCACGCGCACGGCGCTCGAGCAGTACCAGCGCGGCGTCGCACACTACATGCGTGGCCGGCATGCGACGCTGTACACCAGAAACCTGCCGGTCGCGATCGCGTCCCACGCCAGGGCGTTCCTCGACATTCCCGACAGCCGCCTCATGTCCGGGTTTCTGGAGGGGGTCGTGCGCGAGGCACTCGAGTCCGGTGCGTTCCAGGCGGCGGAGCCGGGAATCGACGCGCTCGAGAACGTGGCTGCCACGGCCTACCTGGGGCACTACCTCGCCGCCGAGAGCGCCGTCCGCCAGCGCGACGTGGAGACGGCGATCGCCGAGCTGGATCTCGCGATCCGGATCAACCCCGATCACCGGCCGAGCCTCCACCTGCGCGAGCTCCTGACCACTGGTGGCGCGGAGGGCCCATGAGCGATCGAGGCATCCCGGCCGGGCCGGGCACGCCGCCCCGGCCGCGCATGCGGGCCGTGGTCGGCTGGGTGACGTACGACCTGGCCAACACGATCTTCTCGCTCAACATCGTCTCGCTCTACTTCTCGCTGTGGGTCGTGAACGTGATGCACGGCCGGGACTCGGACTACGCGCTGGCCAACGGCGCGTCGATGGCCGTCATCTTCGTCCTTTCGCCGTTCGTCGGCGCGTTCTCCGACCAGCTCTCGCGCCGGAAGCCGCTCCTCCTCTGCGCGACGCTTACCTGCGTCGCGGCCACGCTCGTGCTGGGCCGGGTCGGCCTCGGGCTCTCACTGGTCGTGTACGCGATCGCCAACATCGCCTATCAGGTCGGACTGCAGATCTACGACGCGCTGCTGCCCGCCGTGTCCACGCCCGAGAACCGCGGCCGGATCGGCGGCATCGGCATCGGGCTCGGCTACGTCGGTGCGATCGTGGGCCTCGTCGTGGGGCGCGCGCTCCTCGGCGACGTGGACGCGCTGGCTCCGGACGCCGCGACCGGGCGATACGTGCTCGTGTTCGGGGCGAGTGCGCTTCTGTTCCTCGCGTTCTCGACGCCGCTCTTCGCGTGGGTCGAGGAGCATCCTCGACGGGGCGCGCGCCGGAGCGCGCCCACCGGGGCCGGAGCCACCCCGAGCACGCCGCCCGGTGCACCACGGGCGCGACACGCGCTGCGCGACGCGATCGAGGCCGCGCTGGAGACGCTGCGTCACGCGCGAGGACATCCGGGGCTCGTTCGCTTCCTCGTGGGGCGTGCCTTCTACACCGACGCGGTGAACACCGTCATCGCGTTCATGGGCATCTACGTGACGACGGCGGTCGGCTTCACGTCGGCCGAGTCCCAGATCGTGCTCCTGGTCGCGATCGTGTGCGCCGCCCTCGGCGGGTTCCTGTGGGGGCGGATCGTGGATCTCGCGGGGCCGCATCGCACGCTCCGGCTCGTGCTCGTGCTGTGGATCGGCGTGTTCGCGTGGGCGGCGTCGGTGGGCCTGTTCGCGCTCCCGCCGGCCTGGTTCTGGCCGGTTCCCGCGCTGGCCGGGATCGCGCTCGGCGGTACGTGGGTGGCCGATCGACCGCTGATGCTCGGTCTCGCGCCGGCCGATCGCATCGGAGAGTTCTTCGGGCTCTACGGAATGGTCGGGCGCTTCTCGGCGATCACCGGTCCGCTCTTGTGGGCGTTCGTGGCCGAGACGCTGGGGCTTGGCCGTCCGGCGGCCGTTCTGACCCTGCTCGGCTTCGTGATCGTCGCCACCGCCATTCTGTGGACACCGTTCACTACCCTTCCGGCCCGGGATGGGTCATGATCGCCGGTTCCTCGAGCAACGGTCGCCAGCCGGCTCGTCGCTCGATCGCTTCGCCACTCGAGGAGATGACGCCATGATGCCGATCTCACCCTTCCGACGGCTCGCCACGTCCCTGGGGACGCTCACCGTCGCCGCGGCGATCGCCGCGCTCCTCGGGAGCTGTGGCGGCAAGCAGGTCGGCGACGACACGATGGACACCGTCCCGCCGGACGTCTCCGACGAGATGCTCGACGAGATCGCGGCCGTCGAGCCCCCGTCGCCCACGCGCCGTCCGTACCTGTGGCTGGTCGAGAGCGACCCGCCGGCGTTCCTGTTCGGGACGATCCACGTGCCCGACGAGCGGGTGCTCGCCCTTCCCGACGTGGTCATCGCGGCGCTCGAGGCCGCCGACGTGATCTACACCGAGATCCCGATGGATCAGGCCACGCAGACGGCGGCGGCAACGCGGATGATGCGCAGTGACGGATCGACGCTGAAAGAGGAGCTGGCACCCGAGCTCTACGCGCGCTGCGGGGCCTACGTATCGGCGCGCGGCCTCTCGCTGGAGATGTTCGGCACGTTCAAGACGTACGCGATCGCGACGCAGCTGGTGATGCTCGATTACCTGCCCAAGCTGATGGCGGGCGCCCAGCCGCTCGACGCGATGCTGGCATCCGAGGCCACCGAGCGCGGTCAGGACACCGACGCGATCGAGACCGTGGACGAGCAGATCGCCGTGTTCGAGGCGCTGACGGTGCCCGAGCAGGCGCTCCTGCTCGAACAGACGCTCGACTATCTGGAGGCCGAGGGCGAGATCTCCGCCCTGGAGAAGCTCGTGCGCCTCTACCTGCACGGCGACGTAGACGTGCTCGGGACGTACATGAACGAGTACATGATGGAGCACGGCGAGCTCGCCACGAAGCTCGAGAAGCTCCTCCTCACCGACCGCAACCACCTCATGGCCGAACGGATCGACGCGCTCCTCGACGAGGACGGGGACACCGTACGGTTCTTCGCGATCGGTGCCGGCCACTATGCGGGTGAGACCGGTCTGACCCGGCTGCTGGCCGGGAAGGGGTACAAGATCCGCCGCCTGACCGTCGACGACGCGGCCGAGATCCCCGAGCGGCTGAAGGACGCCTCGTAGCGCGCGTGGCACCATAACGGCGCTTCGGACATGCCGTTCGGTACGTGAGCGTCGCGCGCCTCGGCGCGCGACGTCGGCCGCCGCGCGCACGCCGCACCGGTGGCCCCGATTTTGCCGCCCGATCCGGTCTCTGGATCGCGTATGATCGTCGCGTGACGTTCCCCGAATCACACTCGCTGACATGACGCCCGCCGGCGGCCGGTCCGGCGCACTCTCCGATGTCGATGGCGTGTTCGGCACGCGAAGGAGGTTCCGAATGACCTTGAGGTCCGTGGTCCAAGGCGCGCTCGCGACCGCACTCGTCGCGACCACCGTCGGCCCGAACTCCGCCTCGGCGGTGACCTCGGTTCGAATCAACAACACGCTCTCGAATCCGCTCTACGTCTGCGCCCCACCGGGCGACGAGCGGATCTTCGTCGTACAGCAGACGGGCGAGATCGTGATCTTGAATCAGACGGGGACCGAGATCGCGACGTTCCTGGACATCGATCCTCTGGTGCTGACCAGCGGAGAGCGCGGCCTCCTCGGCATGGCGTTCTCGCCGACCTACGAGACCGACCGGCTCTTTTACGTGAACTACACCAACAACTCCGGCAGCACGGTCATCGCGCGCTACCAGACGGACGCGGCCGACCCGAACCAGGCCGACCCCGGGTCGGCCGAGATCCTCTTGACGATCGCGCAGCCGTTCTCGAACCACAACGGCGGCCGGATCCTGTTCGGCTCCGACGGTTATCTGTACATCGGCATGGGCGACGGGGGATCGGGCGGCGATCCCGGCAACCGCGCACAGACCCTGTCCCAGATCCTGGGGAAGATCCTCCGCATCGACGTGAGCGGCGGGCTCGGCTCGGGGTACTCGGTTCCGCCCAGCAATCCGTTCGCCGACGGCGGCGGCCTGGGCGAGATCTGGGCGTACGGCATCCGGAACCCGTGGGGCATGGACTTCGATCCCGACACCGGCGACTTCTACTTCTGCGACGTCGGCCAGAACGCGTGGGAAGAGCTGAACGTCGAGCCCGCCGGCGACCCCGGCGGCCTCAACTACGGCTGGCGCGTGATGGAAGGCACGCACTGCTACAACCCGCCCTCGGGCTGCAACACGAGCGGCAAGGTCCTTCCCGTGCACGAGTACTCGCACAGCCTCGGGTGCTCGGTGACCGGCGGTATGGTCTATCGCGGCTCGATCGCCGAGATCGACGGTCACTACTTCTTCGCCGACTACTGCAGCCGTCGCATCTGGAGCTTCGTGTGGGACGGTGGGGGCGGCATCTCTAGCCTCGTCGAGCGGACGTCCGAGCTGGTCCCCGACGTGGGCATCATCTCCAGCATCGTCGGCTTCGGCCGCGACGGCTTCGGCGAGATGTACATCTGCGACCACGGCGGCGAGCTGTTCAAGGTGATCGAGGACCCGGTCTCGGTGCCCGACACGACGCCGCTGCGTCCGGACGTCGTCCGCGCGGCACCGAACCCGTTCAAGGGCGTCACGAAGATCTCGTTCGGCATGGAGCCGGGTGTCGAGGTGAGCGTGACCATCCTCGACACGCAGGGCCGCGTCGTGCGCTCGCTGTACGAGGGCGTGGTCGCGGGCGAGCTCGCCTGGGACGGCCGTGACGACACGGGTCGCGAGATGGCCGCGGGGATCTACCTGGTCCGCGTGGAGGCCGACGGCATCACGACGCAGAGCCGGGTGACGCTCTTCAAGTAGGTCTCGCAACCATCGCGAGACGAGCGCCGATCGACGGCGCGGTCGCCAGAGGGCGACCGCGCCCCTGCCTCTCGTCACCTTCGCGGGTCGTGCTCAGGCGAACCGAGCCGCACCGCGCGGCGGATCCGGATCACGGGTTCGCGAAGACTCCGATCATGGCTCCCAGGGGATCGGCGAACACCGAGAAGCGCCCCGTGCCCGGGATGTTCGTGGGGGGCACGAACACCTGCGCCCCGGCCGCGGTGGCCCGGGCCACCGTCTCGTCGGTGTCGGTGACCACGACGTAGTAGAGCCAGTGCGACGGCACGGATACCCCCGGCGGCATCGGCATCAGTCCCGCGGCATCGGTCTCTCCCCGCTTGAAGACGGTGTACGTCGTGCCGTCGGGCATCGGGGTCCGGCCCTCGGACCAGCCGAAGAGCTCGTTGTAGAACATCACCGCCGCGGCCGGATCCTGTGCGTTGTACTGCTGCCAGCCGAAGTGCCCCACCGGCGCGGGTCCTCGCCGCTCGGGCGGCGGTATCGTGGCGAACGTGATCGGCGCGATCGTCCCGCCCTGGGGATCGGCGAGCACGGCGAGCCGCCCCACCGACGCGACGTCGATCGGGCCGGCCAGGCGCTCGGCGCCCGCGGACGTCGCGCGGGTGATCGCGTGGTCGACCCCGTCGACCATCACGTAGCCCAGCCAGTGAGGTGGCGCCTCGACCAGGTCCGACAGCGGGAACACCCCACCGATGCTGGTCTCTCCGGACCAGATCGTGTGGTACGGGCGATCGGCGAGGTGCGTCTCCTCGATGCGCCAGTCGAACAGGTCGGAGTAGAACGCGATCGTACGCTCCACGTCGGGCGTCAGGGCCTCGTACCAGACGAAACGAGCAGTGTCCGACATCGTGCGGCCTCCAGATCGTCACGGGCTCTCGAGCGCATCGCGACGTCCCGCGTCGGCGAGCGCTCGCCGCACCCACGGCAGTAGCACGTAGGCGGGGAATCCGAGAAAGAACGTCAACAGGAAGTACGGCGCGTATCCGAGCGACTCGGCCCCGAACCCGCTGACCAGCCCCGCCACCGAACGGCTGAGCGCGAAGAACGCGGACAGGATCGCATACTCGCTGGCCGAATTCTTGCGTGAGACGATCGCCATCAGAAACGCCAGGAACGCGCCGGTCCCCAGCCCGCCGGTGAACGACTCGATCACGCTGGCGGTGTACATCACGCGGGCGGTCGCGAAGGTCACCTCGCCCTCGGGGACGGGAACGATCACGTACGCCGCATAGGCATACCCGAGGTTCGAGGCGGCCTGCAACAGCCCCAGCGACCAGAGCCCGCGGAAGATCCCCACCCGGTCGGTGATCATGCCGCCGACGACCCCTCCGAGAATGGACAGCCAGATGCCCACGTTGACCGAGACGAGCCCGATCTGGGTGGCGGTGAAGCCGGAGTCCACCCAGAAGGGCTTCACCATGAAGCCCATCGCGGTGTCCGAGAGCTTGAAGATCAGGATAAACACGACCACGGGGATGATCCCCGGCCTCGACAGCACCTCCATCAGGGATCCGAACATCACGCCCTCGGACAGCCGCACCTCGTCGCGGCGATCCCGGGCCGACGCCAGGAGCGCGCTGCCGCCCAGGAGCGCCGCCGAGGCCCCGAGCGCGATCCACCAGAACCGGGGCTCGTCGCGTGACCACTTCGCCCCCTGGTCGGCCAGCCACACGATCACCAGCAGAAACGCCAGCACGAGCGCCACCGCGCCCGGGCGGGCGACGAGCGCCGCCCATTCGCGTCCGATGCTGACCCGGGCCTTTCGGACGACGTCACGCTCCAGGGGCGCTGTCAGGCAGACGCTCCCCAGCGCCACCAGCAGCACCGAGGTGACCAGGTAGATCTGCCACCACTCGAGCCAGCGGTCGAGGACGAGGAGGAGACCCGCGAACGACATCGCCACGCGGTACGCGGCGATGCGAAGCCCGTTGCCCAGCCCCAGGAGCCGTCGCTCCAGGTGCTCGATCGAGTAGCCGTCGATCGCGATGTCGTTCGTGGCCGACAGAATCGTGAATGCAGCGATCGCGATCCAGGTGCCGGGGCCGAACGTGCCCGAGAGCGCGACCGTGACCAGGACCAGCGCCATCCCGAGATCGGCGCCGAACATCCAGCGCCGGTGGTGGCGGTAGCGGTCAACGGCGGGGGCCCAGAGCACCTTGACCGTCCACGCCAGCCCCAGGAGGCTCATGAACCCGATCTTCCAGAGCTCGACGCCTTCCTGGCGGAAATGGACCGGGAACAGGTCGTAGAAGATCCCCAGCGGGAGCCCCTCGGCGAAGTAGAGGATCGCGATCCAGAACAGGAATCGGCGACCAGGGCGTCGGGACTCGTCTGCGTCGTGCATGCGCGGTACCTTAAGTCGGACCCCCGCCCCATTCAACGCCGGAGCCGGACACGCCGCATCATTCCTGGGTACATACGAAAGAGCGGGCCGCCGGCGCGGGGGTCGACTAAGATCCCGGCTCCAGGGGCGGTACGAAGATCCCGGTCCGGAGGTTTGGTACGGCCCTGCCGACCTGCTAAGGTTCCCGGTCGCAACGTATTCTGATGGGAGCGGGCGGGCGTGACCGGACCAGTCGGTCCGGCGGGTCCGAGGATCGACTCGTTCGTGGCGGTGGCCGATCGGCCGATGCCCCGGCCGATGCACGAAGGGAAGCACCAGATCGATGGCAAAGTCGCGAGGGCACGCGCTTCGAAACTACGTCATCCGGCGTCTCTTCCTGATGATCCCCACGTTCATCGGCATCACCATGGTCGTGTTCCTCCTGTGTCAGTTCGTGCCCGGCGGACCGATCGATCAGATCCGGCTCCAGCTCGCCGGCGGCGGCGTCACCGGAGAGTCCGGACAGAGCGGCGGGCGCACCTCGATGTCGGCCGACATCCCCGAGCGCCAGCTGAACCTCCTGAACGAGTACTACGGGTTCGATCTCCCGCCCATCTTCCGGTATCTGCGCTACCTGGGTCAGGTCGTGCGCTTCGATCTGGGCGACAGCTTCGCGTACACCCAGCCGGTCGAGAACCTGATCCTGTCCCGGATGCCGGTCTCGCTGTTCTACGGAGGGATCAGCGTCGTCCTGACGTATCTCGTGTGCATACCGCTGGGCGTGCTGAAGGCGATCAAGCACAAGACGTTGATCGACACCGGGACGTCGCTCGCGATCTTCATCGCGTACTCCATTCCCGGGTATGCGCTCGGCGTCGTGCTGCTGGCGCTGTTCGCGGTGCAGCGTGAGTGGTTCCCGCTCTCCGGATTCACCAGCAGCGATTTCTCGACCCTCGACACCTTCGGCAAGATCAAGGACATCGCCCACCACGCCGTCCTGCCTCTCATCTGCTGGACGCTGCACCTGTTCGCGCTGATGACCCTGCTGATGAAGAACAGCCTGATGGAGAACATGGGCGCCGACTACGTCAAGACGGCACTGGCCAAGGGTCTCACCTGGCCGCGAGCCGTCTTCGTGCACGCGCTCCGGAACTCGCTGATCCCGCTCGCCACGAGCTTCGGGAACAACATCAGCTTCGTGATGGCGGGCTCGATCCTCCTGGAGACGGTGTTCGGCATCCCCGGGATGGGCCTGCTCGCGTTCGACTCGCTGTTGAACCGGGACTACCCGGTGGTGATGGGGCTCACGGTCGTCAACGCGATGCTGCTCCTGGTCGGCAACCTCCTGTCGGATCTGACCGTCGCCGCCGTCGATCCCCGGGTGAGGTTCGAGTGATGCCGTTCATCCGCATCGATCCGGTCACCCGGAAACGGATCCAGCGATTTCGCCGGATCAGGCGAGGCTACTACTCGCTGATGGTGCTCATCGTGCTGACGGCGCTCTCGCTGCTGTCCAATTTCCTGTGCAACAGCCGGGCCATCGCCGTCTACTACGAAGGCGAGCTCTACTTCCCCACGTTCAAGTTCTACGACATGGCCACGTTCGGCCAGGTCGACGATCTCGGGTTCGACGACGTCGAGGCCGACTATCGCGCGCTGCGGACGCAGATCGAGGAAGAGGGCAAGGGCTGGGTGCTGATGCCGCCCATCACGTTCGATCCCTACGAGTCGGACTTCGATTACTACGACGACCCGCCGCCCAACGCGCCGGACTCCCGGCACATCCTCGGCACCGACGGCCAGGGCCGCGACGTGTTCGCGCGAATCCTGTACGGGTTTCGGATCTCCATCACGTTCGCCGTGGTGCTGGTCGCGATCGGTCAGACGATCGGCACGATCATCGGCTCGTTGCTGGGCTTCCTGGGCGGATGGTTCGACAGTATCTCCCAGCGTCTGATCGAGATCTGGGGATCGCTGCCGTTCCTGTACGTCGTGATCATCCTGGGCACGTTCCTGGGACGATCGTTCCTGGTGCTGATCCTGATCCTGGCCATGTTCCAGTGGATCAGCATGACCTACTACATGCGAACGGAGATGTACCGGGAGAAGTCGCGCGAGTATTGCCTCGCGGCGCGCTCGTTCGGTGCCTCGAGACGGCGCATGATCTTCCGGCACTTGCTGCCGAACTGCATCACGCCGCTGGTCACGTTCACGCCGTTCGCCGTCATCGGCGCCATCAGCGCGCTCACGTCCCTGGACTACCTGGGATTCGGGCTGCCGGCACCCACCCCCAGCTGGGGCGAGCTGATCCGACAGGCGCTGCAAACCGACAATCGCGACGCGCTCTGGCTGAGCCTCTCGCCGCTGTTCGCGATCTCGATCACGCTGATTCTCGTGAACCTGATCGGTGAGTCGGTGCGCGAGGCATTCGATCCGAAACAGTACGCCCGCTATCGCTGAGGCACGTCCGGCGAGACCGAGCGACGGAAGTCGCCCACCTCGAGCGGGGCGGGGCGTCAAAAGGGAGCAGAGACATGAACCGACAGTCGCATCCGGGACGCCACCTTCTTCACCGGCTCGCGCCACTGCTCGCGGCCGTGCCGATCCTCGCATCCGGCGCCCGGGCCCAGGATGGGATCGTCTGGGAGACCAATGACGCCTCGCCCATGATCGGCTCGCCCGAGGCGCAGCGCGGCGGCACGCTCCACACGTACGTGCAGGGCTACCCGTTGACGTTCCGTCTGATGGGCCCCAACTCGAACGACGGCTTCTCGGGATGGAAGCGCGCGTTCTCGATGGACCTCCCGCTGGTGAACCGCCATCCGCAGACGGACGAGTTCATTCCCTGTCTGGCCACCCACTGGTCGGTCCAGCCGGACAACAAGACCGTCTACTACAAGCTCGACCCGGACGCGCGCTGGAGCGACGGCGAGCCCATCACCGCCGACGACTACGTGTTCACGCTCGAGATGATGGGCTCGGAGCACATCCTCGACCCGTACTACAACAACCGCGCGGCCGAGTACTACGAGTCGGTCGAGAAGATCGACCCCTACACGATCAAGATCGTGGGCCAGTTCGAGAGCTGGCGCACGATCTCGGAGTTCGGCCTGTGGCCGATGCCCAAGCACGCCATCACGCTCGACGAGAACTGGATCAAGGACTACAACAACAAGTTCCCGGTGGTCGCGGGTCCGTACGTCATCACCCACGCCGAGGCCGGCCGTTACGTGGCCTTCTCGCGACTGGACGACTGGTGGGGCGACGACAAGAAGTACTTCGAGGGCCTCTACAACGTGGACGAGATCGTGGTCCATGCGATTCGCGAGACCGACCGCGCGTTCGACTTCTTCAAGACCGGCGAGCTGAGCTTCTACCTGGTCAACACGGCCAAGATCTGGGCCGAGGAGATGCGGTTCGAGGCCGTCCGGAACGGCTGGGCCCACCGCAAGCGCGTGTTCGTCGACTTCCCCAGCGGCATGTACGGGTTCGCGATGAACCTGAACCGACCGGTCTTCCAGAACAAGGACTTCCGCAAGGGGCTCTTCTACGCGTTCGACTTCGACGAGATCAACGAGAACCTGATGTACAACGCGTACTATCGGAAGAACTCGGTGTTCGCGGGCACCCGGTACGGCGATCCGGAGCTTCCGATGCCCCGCTTCGACCCCAAGCTCGCGCGTGAGCACTTCGCGGCGGCCGGGTTCCGCAAGCGCGGCTCCGACGGCATCCTCGTCGACGATGCGGGCACCCGCGCCAGCTTCACGCTCACCTACGGGTCGCCGGGCCTCGAGCGGCACATGACGGTCGCCAAGCAGAAGTTCAAGCGCCAGGGCATCGAGATGAACCTCGATCTGCTCGATCCGGCTACCGCGTTCGAGCGCGGGCTCGAGAAGTCGTTCGAGATGACGATCATCAGCCGCACGTCGGGGCTCTATCCGGCGCCGCATCAGTACTTCTCGTCCGAGTTCGCGAAAAAGCTCCAGAACAACAACATCTTCGCATTCGGCACCGCGTACACCGACTCGTTGATCGACATCTACCGCTTCAATCTCGACGTCGACGCCCGCGTGCAGGCCATGCACGAGCTGGATCGCACGATCCGCGACGAGTCGTTCTACATCCCGTTCTGGGACGGTCCGTACAAGCGGTTCGTGTACTGGGACTACGTGAAGTGGCCGGAGTGGTACCTGCCACGCCGCACCGAGCAGCTCTCGGACTGGCACGTGTTCTGGATCGACACCCAGCGCGAGGCCCAGCTCGAGGATGCCATGGCCAAGGGTGAGGCGTGGACCGAGGACACCGAGGTGGACGTCGATCCCTACGGCATCAAGGCGCGCCTGGAGCAGGGCGTCGTGGTCGACAGCGGACTCTAGAGAGGGCGTCCCGGGTGTCACTTCTCGAGGTCATCGACCTGCAGACGGTGTTCGACACCGAGGCGGGTGTGGTCAAGGCCGTGGACGGCGTGTCGTTTGGCGTCGAGCCCGGCAAGATCCTGGGCATCGTCGGCGAGTCCGGGTGCGGCAAGAGCGTCACGTCCATGTCGATCATGCGACTGGTGCCGTGCCCGCCCGGACGAATCGCCGGCGGCCGGGTCCTCTGGAAGGGCACCGATATCCTCCAGATGGATCCCGACAAGCTGCCGGACATCCGCGGCAAAGAGATCGCGATGATCTTCCAGGATCCGATGACGTCGCTGAACCCGGTGTTCACGGTCGAGAAGCAGATCCTCGAGGTCCTCGAGAAGCGCTTCGACCTGATCGGCGACGCCGCCAGGAAGCGCGCCGTGGAGTCGCTGGAGATGGTCGGCATCTCCGACCCCGCGTCCCGGATCACGGCCTACCCGCACGAGCTGTCGGGCGGCATGAAGCAGCGCATCATGATCGCGATGGCGCTCATGTGTGAGCCCGATCTCCTCATCGCCGACGAGCCGACCACGGCCCTCGACGTGACCGTCCAGGCCCAGATCCTCCGGCTGATGAAGGACCTCCAGGCCAAGATGGGCACCGCGATCATCCTCATCACCCACGACATGGGCGTCGTGGCCGAGACGTGCGACGACGTCGTGGTCATGTACGCGGGCAAGGTGGTCGAGCGGGCATCGATCTACGATCTCTTCGAGAGGACGCGGCACCCGTACTCGCGCGGGCTCCTCGACAGCATCCCGCGTCCCGAGGTCACCAAGGAGTCGACGCTGGAGACCATCGAGGGCGTCGTGCCCTCGCTGATCTCGCCGCCGGTGGGCTGCCGGTTCGCCGATCGGTGCTTCAAGGCGGAGCGGCGCTGCGTCGAGGAGGAGCCCCCCCTGCGCCAGGCGGCGCCCCATCACGACGTGGCCTGCCACTTCCCGCTGGGAGGCTCGTCATGACGCGCCTCCTGAACGTTCAGAGCCTGAAGAAGTACTTCCCGCTACGTGGGGGGCTCTTCTCGAAGCACATCGGGGACGTGAAGGCGGTCAACGACGTCACGTTTCACGTGAACGCCGGCGAGACCGTCGGCCTCGTGGGCGAGAGCGGCTGTGGAAAGTCCACCCTGGGACGCACGATCATGCGTCTCGAGGAGCCCACCGCCGGCCACGTGCAGTTCGAGGACGTCGACATCATGACCGCGGGCAAGAAGAAGCTCTTCAAGCTCCGGCGCGACATCTCGATGATCTTCCAGGACCCGTACTCGTCGTTGAACCCGCGCATGACGGTGGGTGAGATCGTCCGGGAGCCCCTCGACATCCACAAGGTCGGGACGCGGGCCGAGCGCGACGCCAAGGTGGAGGAGCTCCTGATCGCCGTGGGTCTCAAGCCCGAGATGGTGGACCGGTATCCGCACGAGTTCTCCGGGGGACAGCGCCAGCGCATCGGCATCGCGCGCACGATGGCGCTCGGCCCGAAGCTGGTGATCGCCGACGAGCCCGTGTCCGCGCTCGACGTGTCCGTGCAGGCTCAGGTGATCAACCTGATGGTGGAGCTCCAGCGGCGCCTCAACCTGACGTACATCTTCATCTCGCACGATCTGTCGGTGGTCGAGTACATCTCCGATCGCATCGCGATCATGTATCTGGGCCGCATCGTGGAGATGGGCGACAAGGCGACGATCTTCGCCAAGCCGGCGCACCCGTACACCCGGGCGCTCATCTCGGCGGTGCCGAGGCCGGATCCGCGCGCGCGGACCGAGCCGCAGCTCATCAAGGGAGAGATCCCGAGCGCGGTGAACCCGCCGGCGGGTTGCGCATTTCACCCCCGATGCCCGTTCGCGATCGAGGAGTGCAAGAAGGCGGTGCCGCCGCTGGAGCGCGTGGGCGGCTCGTCGGACTCGGCCCACGTGGCGGCCTGCATCCGCAAGGATGCGATCTAGCCGCTGCACGGGATTCTGCCGGCGGACGCATCCGAGCGCACCCCGAGGGCCGGCCGGGCCGCGCGCCGAGCTCCCCTACTGGACCCGGAGCCTGGCCAGTACCGCGTTGGCGATGGCGGCCGCGCCGCCGGACTCGTCGCCGGTCCGGGAGACGCGGTTCGAGAGCACGATGACGCTGACCTCCTCGAACAGATCCCGAACGTGCTGGGCGCCGGGGGTCGGCGCGTGTGAGGCCAGGGACCCGGTTCGCCACCAGCCCGAGGCGACGGCGACGTAGTCGTCGTCGTCGCGGACGACGTGGAGTCCCTCGAAGAGCCCGTCGACCACTCGCGCGGGCAGCACGTTGCGCTCGACCAGCTCGCGCTCCCAGCGCACGAGGTCCGCCAGCGTCGACACGAGCCCCCCATGCGACGGCAGGCCCATCCCCCGGGCTCGCGGCGCGTTCACGAACGCGGTGCCGTTCCAGTGGTAGGTCTGCACGCGCCCCGGAACGATCCGCTCGGGGTCGCCGACCGTCGTCTCGTGCAGGCGAAGGGGCTCGAGGATCCGCTGGCCGAGCACGTCCGCGAAGGCGCGTCCCGTCACGCGCTCGATCACGACACCCAGAAGGAGGTAGCCGATCTCGCTGTACACCACCCGCTCGCCGGGCACACCGACCCGAGGCGTTCGGCGGGCCTCCTCGAGCAGCCGCTCGACCGGCACCGTGCCCGAGCCGGAGACGCCGCTCGTCGTCTCGAGTCGGGCGGCCAGGCCCGAGGTGTGCGACAGGAGGTCGGCGATCGTGATCCCTCGCCACGCGTCCGGCGGGTCGTCCACGTAGGTCACCAGCTCGTCCGAGAGCCGGAGCGCGCCGTCCTCGACCAGAAGCTGGACGAGAGCGGCGGTGAAGGTGGTCGTCAGCGAACCGAGATCGAACACGCTGCGCTCGGTCACCGGCGCGTCCAGCTCGAGGCTCGCCAGACCGTACGTGCCGACGTAGCGCGGGATTCCGCGATGGCAGACGGCGACGGTCGCGCCCGGGACGTGCTCGCGCTGCATGCGCTCGCGCACGACGGCGTCGACCGTCTCGCCGTCGACGTCGTGGAGCCCCCACAGCACGACGTCCTCGGCGCACGCGCGCGCCGGCACGGATTCGAGGAGAGCTCCGACGGTGATGCCGACCAGGACGACCCGGACCGCCCGGGGAGCGGCCACGACGGGTCGACGTCGCGCGTCTCGCACGGTCACCGCGACGTCACCCGGCGTAGATCTGCACGTCGATCCCGAACCGGTCGGCCAGCTCGTGACAGATCGCGAGATCCGGGTGCCGGAGAACGAGCGACCCGTCCGACAGGAGCGTCTGCTTCCAGTTGCGCCGCGGGGCCCCGATCGGCAGCAGATCCACCGACACCACGTGCTCGCCGAATCGCTGGAGGTACCCCTCGAGCCCCTCGATGCGCTGGATGCGTCCTTGACCCTGCGCACGCTTGAAGATCACCGCCGAGTTGTACTTGCGCTCGAGCGACTGCGAGATGCGACCGTGACAGACCGCCTCGGCCCAGCCCACGAAGAGGTCGGCGTCGGACGTGTAGTTCATCACGTCCACGCTGCGGGCACCCGGCGGCCGGCCGCCGATCTCGCCGAACACGGCCTCGCCGTCCGCGGTCAGGAACCACTCCATGTGCGTGAACCCGGCCTCGAACTCGAGCGCCTGCAGGACGCGTCGCCCCATCTCGATCCCCGGCCGGATGGTCGGATCGTCCAGATCCCGGCGGCAGATCGTCTGCGGGCTGATCCACTCGCACGTGCGGCCGATCAGCGGTGGAGGACGGTAGTTCGACACGTTCTCGTACAGCGGCCGGCCGTTCGCACAGACCGTGTCGTAGGTGTACTCGTCGCCGGTGATGAACTCCTCGACGTTCAGCTCGGGCACGTGCCGGACGAGCGGGATCACGCGCTCGAGGTCCCCCGCGTTCTCGATCTTGTACGTGTCGGCGGAGCCCGCGCCGGCGATCGGCTTGACGATCAGCGGATAGCCGATCTCCTCGGCGGCGCTCCGGAGCGCGTCGATCGTTCCCACGCGCGCGTGGCGGGGCGTCCGGATGCCGGCGGCGTCGAGCACCTCTTTCATCAGGATCTTGTCCCGGAACGGCAACGCCGCGCGCTCGCTCATGCCCGGCACGCCGAGCGCGTCGCGCAGCGCTCCCGCGAGCGACACACCGGGCTCCCACAGACACTCGATCCGATCGATGCGCACGCGCCGGGCCAGCCCCCGCACGGTCGCCACCATCTCCGGCTCGTCCCACAGGGACGGCACGTGCACGTAGTCGGCGAGCACCTCGCCCATCTCCGGGGGCAGCATGGCTCCCGGCGTGTCGCCGATACCGATCACGTTGGCACCGACCGCGGCCAGCCCGCGGGTGAAGAAGCGCATCTCGTTCGGATAGGCCGGCGACAGCATCAAGACGTTCATCGATCCTCCGACCGGCGGCTCGCGTCCGGGGTCCGCGCATGGTCCCGCATCAGCCGACCTCGACCTGGATGACCTCGAGCACGCGTCTGGCCGCCGCCTCCACGACGGCGGTCTCCGCGTGCCGGAGGATCACGTAGCCGTCGCCTTCGTAGTGATCCGAGCGGGCCTGCCCCGGACGCGGCAGCTTCGCCTCGACGACGACGTCTCCCACGTCGCGACCGGCCACGTCCAGCCCGTGGATGCCGGTCACCCGGCCCCGTCCCTGGCCCCGGAGGAAGACGCACGCGACCGCGAACTCGCGCGCCGGCGGCTCGAAGCGATCGTGCACCATGAGCCGCGCCCACGCGCGGTACATGTCGAGGTCGTGCGCATAGGACATCAGCGTCGTGAACTGCGCGCCCGGCGGACGCGCCGCCACCTCGGAGATGGCCACGCTCCCGTCGCGCCGGCGGAACCACTCCATGTGGGTGAGCCCCGTACCCATGCCGAGCGCCTCCAGCGCCTGCGTTCCCGCGGCGCGGATGCCGTCGAACTCGGGGCCGGACACGTCACGCGGCAGAACCACGCACCACTGGATCCACGGGTTCTCGAGCACGGCCAGAGGGCTCGGGTAGTACCGACTGATCGAGTGCCAGACCGCCCGCCCCTGGATCGACACGGAATCGAACGAGTGCTCGTCGCCGACGACGAACTCCTCGAACAGCGTGGGGACGCGCGGCGTCGGCGCGAAGCGGGCGAGGTAGTCCGCGAACGCGCGCTCGTCCTCCAGCCGATGCGTGCCACGAGCGCCCGATCCCTCGGGCGGCTTCACGACGACCGGATAGCCCACCTCTTCCACGAAGTCGACGGCCTCTCGCGCGGTGGCGGCCAGCCGGGACCGCGCGCACGGAAGACCCGACTCGCGGAGCACGCCCTTCATGCGTGATTTGTCCCGGAAGTTCCGGGCCGCCTCGACGTCCATGCCCGGGATGTCGAAGCGCTCGCGGACCTCGGCCAGCGGAACCTGGAGCTCTTCCAGCGCGCCGAACAGGCGATGGACGCGACCGAGGTGCTCGCAGATCTCCGAGATCGTCTGGACGAGCGACCGCGGATCGAGCCCGTCATCCACGCGCACGTGGGCCGCGATCGGGCCGCGCACGTCGGGGGGAAGCTTCTCGATCGGATCCTGACTGACCAGGACGAGCCGGACATCCGGCTCCGTGGCGACCGCCTTCACGAACCGGAGCGTCGTGGTCATGAAGAAGGGCGCGACGAACACGACGTTGAGCATGAACACCCTCGGGACGCGGATTCCACGGTGCCGGCGTGCGCGGGGGGCAGCCCGGCGGGGCGGCGGAAAGCGAGGAGTGTAGCCGCCGTGCCCGGGCGTCGTCTCGGGTATTCTGGGCGGGCCGGCGTGGAGGGCGGGCGCTTGGAGCCCGGGGATCGCGGTGGTACGCTCCTCGGCCTCGCGGAGTCCGCCGGCGCCGGAAGCTCCGGCCTACCTGGGCGACGCGCGCCATCCAACGACCACCGGGGATCGTCTCATGACGCGGCTGAACGTCGCCTTCGCTTCCGCCGAGGTCACGCCGTTCGCCAAGACCGGCGGCCTCGGAGACGTGACCGCGGCCCTCGCGCGTCACCTCACCCGGGCGGGTCACGACGTCCGCGTGTTCCTTCCCCTGTACCAGACGACCGACACGGGCTCGGTCGAGCTCGTTCCGGTCGACTTCGCCCAGAACGTCACGATCCACTTGGGGCCACGGGCGGTCGAGTACTCGCTGTTCACGGCGCCGCTCGGCGACGACGGTCCGGACGCGTACTTCGTTCACTGCCCCGAGCTGTACGCGCGCGACGGCCTGTACACCAGCGGACCCGACGAGCACCTGCGGTTTCTCCTCCTCAATCGGGCGAGCATCGCCTCGTGCCAGCGCATGGGGTGGTCTCCGCACGTGTTCCACTGTCACGACTGGCACGCGGCGCTGATCCCGCTGTATCTCCGGACCATCTACGCCTGGGACCAGCTGTTTCACCGGACGCGCACGCTCCTGACCATCCACAACCTCGGGTACCAGGGTGTGTTCGGGGCCGAGATCGCCGACCACATCGACCTCCGCGAGTTCACATACCGGCTCCATCAGGACGACCTCCGGGCGGGGCGCGTCAACTTCCTGAAGACGGGGATCATCTCGGTCGACGCGCTGACCACCGTCAGCCGCACGTACGCCCAGGAGATCCAGACCGAGGCGCAGGGGTTCGGCCTGCACGAGGAGCTGCGCCACAGGCGGTCCGACCTGATCGGGATCGTCAACGGGATCGACGACGACGTCTGGGATCCGTCGCGAGACCCGAGGATCCCGTTCCACTACGGCCCCGACGACCTGGGCGGCAAGGCCAGGAACAAGGCCCACCTCCTGTCCGAGCTCGGCCTCGAGCCCACCGAGGAAGCGCCGCTGTACGGCATCGTCTCGCGGCTTGTGCACCAGAAGGGCATCGATCTTCTCCAGGAGACCCTGCCGTCGTTCGTGGGGCGAAACGACGTGCGTATCGCCGTGCTCGGAAGCGGCGAGCCCGGATACGAGTCGTTCTTCATGGAGCTGCAGGCCGCGTTTCCCGGACGCGTGTGCTTCTACCGCGGCTTCAGCGCCAAGCTGGCCGCGATGATCGAGGCCGGGGCCGACATGTTCGTGATGCCGTCGCTGTACGAGCCGTGCGGGCTGAACCAGATGTACAGCCTCCGATACGGCACCATCCCCATCGTCAGACGTACGGGCGGCCTCGCCGATACGGTCACCCTGTACCGCTCGCGCACCGGCGAGGGCACCGGCATCGTCTTCGATCACTACACGGCCGACGGGCTGTCCTGGGCGATGACCACCGGGCTCGACCTCCATCGTACGCCGCACTGGGAGCGGATCGTCCGGAACGCGATGGCAGAGGACTTCTCGTGGACCCGGCAGGGTCGGATCTACGAAGAGGTCTACGCACATCTCACGGGAATCGCACGCGACGGGTAGAGGAGCCCACGTCACGGAGCCCAGGTAAAGGAGCCACGGTCATGCACGTCGTGTTCATCGAGCCCGCGTTTCCGAACAACCAGCAAGAGTTCGTGCGCGCGCTCCGCGAGGTCGGCGCCCGGGTGACGGGGATCGGCGAGCTGCCGCAGGACGCGCTTCCGGACCGCCTCCGACACTGGCTGTACAAGTACTATCAGGTCGGATCGGTGGTCAACACCGGCGCCGTGCTCGAGATCGTCCAGCACATCCAGGCTCGCGAGGGAGTGGATCGACTCGAGTCCACCGTGGAGGCGCATCAGATGGCGGCGGCGCACGTGCGCGACGCGTGCGGCATTCCGGGCACGACCGTCGAGACGACGTTCCTGTGTCGCGACAAGCCGGCGATGAAGGAGGCGCTTCGCAAGGCGGGCGTCCCCTGTGCGGCGTCACTCGGATCCTCGGACGCCGAGGAGATCCGCGACTTCGCCAGGCGGATCGGATACCCCCTGATCCTGAAGCCGCGCGACGCTGCGGGAGCCGCGGGCACGCACAAGGTCGGGTCCGACACCGAGCTGAACGCCGTTCTGGCCGACTCCGGCCTGGAGCACGGCCACTCGATCGCCGTGGAGGAGTTCATCGAGGGACACGAGGCGTTCTACGACACGATCACCGTGGACGGCCGCGTGATGCACGAGTTCGTGTCGCACTACTATCCCGGCGTGCTGGAGGCGATGCGCACGCGGTGGATCTCGCCGCAGTTCGTCACCACCAACCGCGTCGACGCCCCCGGCTACGACGAGGTCAAGGCCATGGGCGCGCGCGTGATCGAGGCGCTCGGCATCACCACGTCGGCCACGCACATGGAGTGGTTCTACGGCCCCAAAGGGCTCAAGTTCTCCGAGATCGGCTGTCGTCCGCCGGGCGTCGGCGCCTGGGATCTCTACTGCGCGAGCAACGATGCCGACATCTATCGGGAGTGGGCCATGGCCATCGTGCACGGCCGGCCGAGCCAGACGCTGAGCCGCGGGTACGCGGCCGGCATCGTGAACCTCCGGCCCGACCAGGACGGTCACATCGTCGGCTACGAGGGTCTGGAGGCGGTGCGTCGCGACGCGGGCAAGTGGTTCATCGACGAGCACGTTCCCCCGGTCGGCTCCCGGACGCAGCCGGTGTCGGCGGGCTACATGGCCAACGCGTGGATCCGCGTCAAGCACCCGGACTATGATCAGCTCCGTGCGATCCTCGATCACATCGGGCAGACGGTGCAGGTCCGGGCGAGATAGGGTCCCCAGCGTAGCGAGTCGATTCGGATGCAACACATCGTGCTACTGGGTCCCCAGCGCCTCTCGACCACCGTCGGTCTGGCCATCACCGACCTCGAGCTCGAGGGGCCGCTGGCCACCGTGACCGCCGGATGGCGGGAGCGAGAGGACGAGGTCGCCGAGCTGGACGACGCCCTCGGCGTCCCCACCGTGAACCTGCGTCTCTACCATCGGCTCGAGGACATGGTCCGGCGCGACCCCGAGCTGCTCGAGATCCTGCGCAAGTGGCACGACCGCGCGAGAGAGATCCAGAGGATCTACCGGATCCAGCTGGCGGGGGCGCTGGAGAGCGCCCGAACGCTGCTCGGCCGACCGGAGTCCGGTCCACACGCGGAGGCGGTGCGCGAGTCGGCGATCGACATCATCCGGCGCGTGGACGCCGAGCACGAGGACCGGAAGTCGCTCGATCACGAGGCCGTGCTCAGGGAGTTCGACATCCTGCAGCGCGACATCGTGGCCGCGGAGCGCGCCGCGGTGGGCGAGGTGCTGGACGGCTGCACGGGGCTGGTCATCCCCGGCGGTCATGTGGGCGTGCTCCGCAACCGGCTGTGGCTCTTCGACGTCCTCGGTCGGATCTCCGATCGCCCCATCCTGGCCTGGTCGGCCGGCGCGATGGTGCTCTCGGAGCGAGTGGTGCTGTTCCACGACAGCCCGCCTCAGGGGGCCGGCAATGCCGAGGTGTTCGAGCGCGGGTTCAACCTGTGTCCGAAGATCGTGCCGCTCCCCCATGCCCGGCGCCGCCTCCGGCTCGGTGACGAGATGCGGGTCTCGCTCTTCGCCCGACGCTTTCGCCCGTCGATGTGCGTCGTCATGGACGACGGCGGCCGCATCGACTGGATCGACGACCGATACGTCCCCCACGACGACGTGCACCGGCTCACGGTCGACGGGCACGTGGATCCCCTGACCGAGCCGTTCGGGGGGCTGTCGTGAATCCCGTCGGCACCCGGAAGATCCACCGGCTCCTGACCGAGACGCCGCTCGACGACGCGGCGATCGATGCGTTCCTGGCCGAGAATCCACCCCCGATCGCCGAGGATGCCGGCGTCACGTTCATCTACCGGGGCGCGGCGGACGCGGTGTACCTCCACCACTGGATCTACGGCCTGGAGTCGGCCAAGGCGTTCCACCGGGCCGGCGAGTCCGACCTGTGGTATCGCTTCGAGGACATCCCGGCCCACTCGCGCGTGGAGTACAAGTTCGAGGTGGTCAACGGTGACGAGCACCGGCTGATCCGCGATCCGTTGAACCCGGCGCTCGCACACGATCCGTTCGGGGCCAACTCGGTCTGTCACGGGGCGGGCTACGAGACGCCCGACTGGATCGCCCCCGATCCCGAGGCACGAGAGGGCGCCCTCGAGGATCACGCTGTCAGAAGCCCGTCGTTCGGCGGCCGGCGTCGGGTGACGCTGTACTTCCCCGCGCGGTTCCGCCGGACGCGACGCTACCCGCTCTTGATCGTGCACGACGGGGGTGACTTTCTCCGCTACGCCTCGATGAAGACCGTGCTCGACAACCTGATCCACCGGCTCGAGATCCCGCCGATGGTGGTGGCGCTGACCCACCCGGTGGCCCGGAACGACGAGTACGTCATCAACGACGCCCATGCGACGTTCATCACCCGCGAGCTCGGGCCCTGGCTGGAGAAGAGCTACCCCCTGATCCCCGAGCCGTCGTCCCGTGGTCTCATGGGGGCGAGCCTGGGCGGTGTGGCATCGTTCTACACCGCATGGAAGACGCCCGGGCACTTCGGCCGGCTCCTGATCCAGTCCGGCTCGCTGGCGTTCACCGACATCGGTCCCAACCGGCGCGGGCCGGTGTTCGAGCCGATCGTCACGTTCATGAACGCGTACCGCGACGAGCCGGTGAAGATCACCAACCGGCTGTTCCAGAGCTGCGGCATCTACGAGTCCTTGATCTACGAGAACCGCTCGCTGATGCCACTGCTCCAGACGACGGGGATGGAGATCCGCTACGTCGAGGCGCGGGACGGGCACAACTGGGAGAACTGGCGGGATCGGCTCCGGGAGGGTCTCTCGTGGCTCTTCCCGGGCCCGCTGTGGATGGACTACGAGTAGCTCGCCTCGCGGTCGCCGCCGCCGCCGCCGCCGCCGCCGCGATGACACCAAATCGAAACATCAGGACCTGGTGCTCAGATATAGTACAATCCGGTCCGACGACGGCACGTTGCCGGTCCGGGGCATCCTCACCGCGGGCTCGACGTCGCCGGGAGCCACCGCGCGGCATTGATGGCGCGCCGGACGCGCCGAGACGTGGATGGCCGCGCAGAACCGGGAGGTGCCTCGTGCAGGACGTTTCCCCGGCGCGCATGGGCGCTGCATTCGTCGTGACGGCCTGGCTCTTGGTCCTCGGATGCGCCTCCAACCGATCCACGTTCGTGTATCGCCTGCCGTACGAGACGGGCACTCGCGTCCTGGTGTGGCAGGACCACGAGACGCACGACAACTGGCTCGATCTGGCCGGCACCGACGGTGAGGCGCCGTACCAGGTCGTCGCGGCCCGACCCGGCATCGTCCGCTTCCTCGAAGACGACAACGAGCTCAACTGCCCGACCGGCAAGTGCGAGAACAACTTCGTCTGGATCCAGCACGAGCCCGGCGACGAGTGGACCATGTACGTCCACCTCGCCACGGGAACCGTCACCAGCCCGCCTCCGTTCGGGGCGGGCCTTCAGAGCGGCGATCGGGTCTGCGCAGGGCAGTACCTCGGCAACGAGGGCAACGTCGGCATGGCGGACGGTGACAACCAGGGCCGGCATCTGCATTTCCACGTGGCCGTGCCCGACGACCCCGCCACGGCGAGCCCATCGCACTTTGCCGGTGACATCGAGGCGACGTACAGGATCCCTCGGCTCTGCGGAGTACCCGGCGGGACCGTCGTGAAGGATCGGACGTACACGGCCATCCCGTGCGCAGGAAGCACCTGCCTGCGATCGGTCGAATCGCCATCCACCGAGGGACGGTGCGAGCGTCGCCCCGGCGGAGAAGTCTGTGTGCAAGAGGTGCATAGCGGAGCATCGGAAACAATCTACACGCGCGGCGTCGACTTCGACGCCACCTCGCTTCGACTGGACGTCGAGTGGTGTCCGACGGCGGACTGCGATCCCGACGTGGACGTGGGGAGGGCGATCCGCGTGATCGTGTTCCCCGACTCGCCCGACGCCGAACCGATCTCGTTCGTCGTGAGCTGCGAGCGTCGACGAATCACCGAAAACGTCGAGAACGTCCGACAGGTCGTCATCCGTCCGTCGCCCGAGCTCAGCGTCGAGAACGTGGCCTGCGACGGCAACGAGTTCCCCGCTGCGTTCGCGAGGTGGGAGATCTGCGAATGTGAATGAGCCGCCGCGTGATCCGCGCCCGAGCCGATGCATGCGCCGGAAGACGGCTCCGCGACCCCGCGCTGGCTCTACAGCGGCCAGATCCTCGGAATCGCCAGCGTCGCGATCACCCAGAACAGCACGTTGAGCGGGATCCCGGCCCTGAGGAAGTCCGTGTAGCGATACCGGCCCGGACCGTAGACCATCAGGTTCGTCTGGTATCCCACCGGGGTGGCGAACGCCGCGGACGCGCCGAACGCGATGGCCATCATGAACGGCCACGGGCTCGCTCCGAGCTCGGCCGCCGCGCCGATGCCGATCGGGGCCAGGAGCACCGCGGTCGCGTTGTTGGACATCACCGCGGTCAGCAGCGACGCCAGGAGATAGAACAGCGAGACCAGGAACGTGGGCCCCAGCACGTCCGACAGCGACATCATCGCACCGACGAGGAACCCCGCTGTGCCCGTGGTCTCCATGGCCAGCCCCAGGGGGATCATGCCCGCGAGGAGGAAGATCACCATCCAGTCGATGGTCTCGTAGGCCTCCTTGAGCGAGACGCATCCGGTCCCCACCATGGCCAGCGCGCCGAGCACCGCCGCGACCATGATCGGAAAGACGTGCAGCGCGGCCGCGATCACGACCAGCGCCACGATGCCGATGGCCAAGAGGGACCGCTTGCGCCGGATCCGCGGCACGTCGATCTCGCGGAGCACGAGAAAGTCCGGCGTGTCGAACAACGTGTCGATGACCGCTCGGCGACCTTGTAGCAGGAGCGTGTCGCCCGGCTCCAGACGGATCTCGGCGATCTTCCGGCGGATCGTGCGGCCGTGCTTTCGCACCGCGAGCGCGAACACGCCGTAGCGCCGCCGAAAGTCGGCCTCCTTCAGCGACGAGCCCACGAGCGACGAGCTCGGCGAGATGACGCACTCCACGAGCGCGGTCATGTCCGAGGCCAGGTTCTCGTCGGCGAACTTGGCCTCGGCCACCAGCGAGAGGTTCTCCATGTCGGCCAGGCGCACGATGTCGTCGGCGTCGCCGCGCACCAGGAGCCGGTCTCCGGTCTCCAGCGGCGTGTCGCGCAGACCGAACCAGCGCACCTCTTCCCCGCGCGTGATCTGGAGCACGTTCACATCGTAACGCTCGCTGAGGCGCGCCTGCACGAGGGTCCGACCGAGAAGGGTCGAGTTCGGCGTGACCATCAGACCCGACAGGTAATCGCTCATCCGGTACTTCCGGGTGAGGGCCGAGATGTGCTCGCGAACGGGCAGGATTCTCGGCGCGACCCAGATGAGGTAGGCCAGCGCCACCACGAAGAACGGCAGGCCGAGCTTGGCCATCTCGAACATCGGGAACTGACCGATCCCGTGCTCGGCCGAGATCTCGCTCACGATGACGTTGGTGGACGTCCCGATCAGCGTGCAGGTGCCGCCCACGATGGCGATGAACGAGAGCGGCATCAGGATCTTCGACGCGCCGATGTCGTACTGGCGGGAGATGGTCAGCGCGATGGGCAGGAACACGGCGATGGTGGCGGTGTTGTTCACGAACGCCGACAACGCCCCCACCGTGATCAGGAGGATGACCACGACGCTCCGCTTGTCGTCCTTGGCGGCGCCCACGATCTTGCCACTGATCCAGTTCACCGCGCCGGTCCGGACCAGTCCGCCGGACAGGATGAACATCGACGCCACGGTCACGGTCGCGGGGTTGCTGAAGCCGACGAAGACGTCGTTGGCCGGCGGGAAGCGGTCGCGGAAGAGCCCGAGCACCATCAGCGAGGCCAGGACGAGCACGGACACGAGATCCGCGCGCACCCGCTCGGTGCCAAACAGCACGATGGACGCCACGATCAACACGTGGATGATCACGATGTCGGCCACGAGTCCCTCCGAACGCCTCGACCGAGATCCGGCTGGCTCGCGGCCGGACGAGCCGGTAGCCTAGCCGGCGAGCGGCCCGCCACCCACGAGTTCGCGATCCAGAATGCTCAACCTTCTACCACGAAAGAGCTTAGACTGGAACTCGAAGTGACGGCATTCCGACGTGGACCGGACCCGAGGAGCCCATGCCGACCGATCCTCCCGAGATGAGCCCGGCGCCCCCGAGAGACCCTGCGGTCCCGGCTCCTGCCTCGCGCCGAGCGCCGGGGGGATGCACCGGCACGCGCCACGGGACGCGCCCGCTCCACCGCGGCGGCGGCGACCCCGGCCCCTCGCGCATTCGCCCGTCGCGGATGAGCCGGCGCCGGACGGCGGTTCTCGTCAGCGTCCACGTGGTGTTCGCGATCCATCTGACGCACTGGTGGATGACCGGCACCACGCTCTCGCCGATCGAGCCCTCCGAGTCGATGGAGACGCTGGAGACCGGGCGCGTCAACGCGGGCTTCATCTTCTTCGCGGCGGCGATCCTGGCCACGCTCGTGTTCGGGCGGATCTTCTGCGGCTGGGGCTGCCACATCGTGGCGCTCCAGGATCTGTGCGGCGCGCTGATGAAGCGGGCCGGCATCCGGCCGGTCCTGTTCCGCTCGCGACTCCTCGCATGGGTGCCGGTCGGGCTGGCGTTCTACATGTTCGTCTGGCCCACGCTCCGTCGCGAGGTGATCGCCCCGCTGGTCGCGCGTGCCTGGCCCGGCCAGGCCCGATGGCTGACCGACGTCGCTCCCTTCCCCGGCTTCGAGAACCACCTGGTCAAGTCGGACTTCTGGGCCACGTTTCCGCCGATCGCGGTGGCGATCCCGTTTCTCCTGATCTGCGGGTTCGCCGTCGTGTACGTGCTCGGCGCCAAGGGCTTCTGTGCCTACGGGTGCCCCTACGGCGGCGTCTTCGGGCCGGTGGACAAGCTGGCCGCGGGCAAGATCGTCGTCGATCTGGATGCCTGCGAGGGGTGCGGCCACTGCACCGCGCGCTGCACGTCGAACGTGCGGGTTCACGAGGAGATCCAGACCCACGGAATGGTCGTCGACACCGGGTGCATGAAGTGCATGGACTGCGTCAGCGTGTGCCCGAACGACGCGCTCTCCTATCGCTTCGCACGGCCGACGCTCTTCGCGGGCTCGCCCCGGCGCCCGCCGAAGCGCCGGCGGTACGACGTGAGCCTCGGCGCAGACGCCCTGCTCCTGGCGCTGTTCCTGGCGGCCTTCCTCGGCCTGCGCGGAGCCTATGGTCTCGTGCCGATGCTGATGTCGGTCGGGGTGGGGCTCACGACGGTGTTCCTGGCCTGGAAGCTCGTGCGCGTCGTCCGGGAGCGCCGTGCGCGGCTCCATCGCTTCGAGCTCGCGCGCGACGGTCGGCTCACCCGTTCGGGTCGCGTGTTCCTCGCGATCGCCGGGGGGTGGCTGCTGCTCGTGGTGCACACCTCGGCCGTCAACGTGCTGCGACTGCGCGGAGAGGCGCTCGACCGGAGCATCGCCGTGTCACGCGAGGCGGTGTTCTCGGGTGACCGGTCCGAGGTTCCGTCGGCGATGCGAGAGCGTGCAGCGCGCGCCCGACGGCTGCTCGGGCTGGCCGCGCCGCTCTGGTCCGGCGGCGCCGGGCTGATCGCGACGCCGGGGCTGGATCTGCGTCTGGCCTGGCTGAGCCTGGTGGCCGGGGACCCCGAGGATGCGCTGCCTCGACTCGACGCACACCGCCGCCGCCACGGGGAGACGCCCGAGCTCACCGCGGACCTGGCGCGCGTGCGAGCGCTGACGGGCGACACGGACGGCGCGATCGCGGCGCTCGAGGCGGCGATCACGGCCGTGCCGAGTTCCGAGGCGCGTGCGGCGCTCGCGCGGCTCTACCTGGACTCGGGGAATCCGGAGGCGGCGGTGCACGTATACGAGGAGACGACCGAGCCCCTCACCCGCGAGGATCGGCGGCGGCTCGCCGAGCTCTATCTCCGGGTGGGGAGGCCGGACTCGGCGATCCAGCTGATGCAGCGGGCGAGCGTCGCCGCGCCGGACGACGTCGAGTCGATCCTGGACCTGGTGCACGTGATGAACGCCGCGGGGCGGACGTCCCTCGCGATCTCACAGCTCCGCCGGGCGCTCTCGCGCCACCCCGACGACCCGGCGCTGTCGAGGCTGCTCGAGATGCTCGAGCGCGAGTCATCCCGATGAGCGGGTCCCTCGATCCGCCGACCCGGAGCGTCAGTCGGCGTACACCGACTTGATCCCGCTCCAGCTAACGGTCGAGACCGGCGTGGCCGGCGGAAGCATCAGGAGTTGCTCGGTGGCCGCCTGGTACACCGTCCGGGTCGCCGCGTCCTGGACGAACACGACGACGTCCACGTTGGCGAGGTCCCAGCCGTCCTCGGCGTCTACGGCGATCGGCACGTCCACCACGTCGCCGGCCATCCGGGCCAGCGAGACCGACACACCGTCGGCGCTCGGATGGAAGCGCCGGAACACGTGGTGGTGCACG
Organism: Candidatus Eiseniibacteriota bacterium; assembly: GCA_965224245.1. Classification (GTDB taxonomy): domain Bacteria; phylum Eisenbacteria; class RBG-16-71-46; order CAZAMP01; family CAZAMP01; genus CBDCYW01. The sequence goes on from OZ245046.1 coordinate 2,704,106, forward strand.
TCGATCCCGTTGGGAAACGCCTGGTGGATGTCGCTCTCGGTCAGCGCCAGCATCACGCGGACGTCGCCCTCGATCGGCGTCTCGACACCGATGCGCACGTTCACCGTGCCCGCGCCGTCGGTTTCGTTCACCGAGCCCGAGAGGGCGAGCGTCACCGGCGCCGGCACCGCGACCTCGCTGGCGTAGACCGAGGGATAGCCGGACGTCGACGCCGTGCGGCCCGCGACGCGGATGGACGGCGCCGATCCGACGCCGTAGAACGAGCGGCGCGCGAGGTTCTCGTCCTGGTTCTCCAGGAAGAACGGATCACCGGCGTATGGAAACGGCACGTGGTACTCGATGGCCACCACGTCGGGGTGATCGAAGATCCAGGACTTGAGGGTCGGATCCACCGACCCGCAGATCCCTCAGGCGTAGTTCGTGAAGTGCTCGATCAGCACCGACCGCGGCGCGGACGAAGCGAGGGTCGGGATGGCGAGCAGGGCCGCGAGCGCGAGTCGGCTGAACATGGTGTCTCCAGCGTACGGTCGGTGAGAGCCGGTCCCGGCTGAGCCGGGTGACGTCGAGGGTCTGGATTGACGGTGTTTCGATGCGTCATCGGCCCGAATCGGTTCAGACCTCGGCCGCCAGACAGCACTTCTTGTACTTCTTGCCGCTCCCACACGGACAGGGGTCGTTCCGGCCGACCTTGGGCTCGTCCCGGTGAATGGGCGATTGCTTCACCATCTCGCCCTCCGAGAAGACCCAGGTCCCGTCCACGCGTTCGAACCTGGCGAGCTCGTGGTGCGTGGCCACCTTGTCTCCGACCTTGTACGTGGCCGTGAACTCGACGGACCCCTGATCGTCGTCCTTCCCGCCGGCCTCGGTCGACTTGACCTCGAAGCCGAGCCACGTGGCGGCCTCGCCCCACTGCTCGGTCTCCTTCGGGTCGTAGTCGGTCCGGGCGCTGGGATGCAGGGTCTCGCCGAGGTAGTCGTACGCCTTCTTCACGTAGGCCGAGTACCGCGAGCGCATCAGCTCGACGGCGGTCTCGGGCGTCTCGGCGCCCGAGATGAAGCGACCGCAGCACGTCTCGTACGCCGGGCCGGCTCCGCAGGGACATGCACTCATCAGATGGATCCTCCAGGGTTTCCGACCGGATAGTGTGCCTCAAAACCCGGTCCTGACCAATCCCCGAAGAGCCCTGCTCCCCCGCGGAGCCGCCCGGCGGACGCCGTCCCTCGGGCCCCATCCGCGCTCCGCGCCCGTTGGACCGGGAGCACTAGAAACGAGACTGGAAGGTCTCCAGCTCCCACTTGTCCTTCTTCTCGTTGAGCGTGGCGCAGAGGATCTTCTTGCCATCGGTCCGGACGTTCACGAGCCCGTACGTCACCGAGTCGACCACCCGGGTGCCGCGATGATACGAGCGGGAGACCTTCTCCGGGTTCAGGTCTCCCGAACGCTGTACCTCGTAGCGAAGGGTCGCCTTCTCGGCCGGCGTCAACGTCACACCGGCCGGCGCCGTTCCCGGGTAGTCGGCGTCCTGGATGGACGTCAGCCGACCGATGTCGATGCTGCGCGAGATCTCGGTGGAGTACACGAGCGGCGTCTTCATCTCGTCGTTGGCGATCGTCACGTGGCCCACCTGGCCCGCCGTCGCCACGATGGAGGGGCGCGGATGGGAGTGTCCCTCGTTGTCGCCGGACGAGATCACGGTCGCCGCGGCGCCCATCGCCTGGAGAAATGTATACGAGACGTCCTCGCTGCCGTGGTGGCACCCCTTGGCCACGTCACACGCGAGATCCAGCCGACTGTCCACATCCTCGAGGAGAGCGGCCATCGATCGCTTGTTCAGGTCGCCGGTGAGAAGGATGCGCGTGTTCTTGTAGTCGAGTCGCAAGAGAAGGCTGTGCCCGTTGGTGTTCTGGCTGGTCGACGACGTGTAAGCGCGGTACGCGGGTCCTCCCGCGCCGTCGTCGAACTCCACCGGCGCGAGGATCTTCAACGTCGCCCGCGGCTTCCCCGAACGGGGCTCGAAGCCCGGCACCCAGCCGTCGTGATGGCTCAGGCGCCGGATGTCGCAGCCGTTGGCGATCGCGGCGGTCATGAAGTTCGCCCACTCTCCCTGGAGCTTAGGGCCGGGCTTCGATGGATCCAGCGCGTCCTTGACCGCGGTGCGATTGCCGAGGAGCTGAACCAGGAACTTCGTGCCACCGATCTTCCGGATCGGACCGAGCCATCTCCCGCCGCCGGGCTTCCGCCACCACGACACCCCCGCGTGGTACAGGACGTCGACGTCGACGCCCTTGGCGTCGAGCTCCGCGGTCGCCTCCGGGGTCGTGCTCAGCAGGTCCCAGAGCCCACCGTAGTGGTCGGAGTCACAGTGCGAGGCAATCATCGCGTCGAGCTTGATTCGGGTCTTTCGGTAGTCCTTGGCGAACTTCCAGTCCACGAAGTCGGCTGCGTTCTTGCCCGTCGCCTGGCGCTCTCGGATGTACCCGCCGTCGATCAGGATGTGCCTGCGATCGGGTGTGCAGATCAGAACGCCATCCCCTTGGCCGACGTCGATGAAGTAGACCTCACACAGCGCCTCGCCGCCGAGTGCGCTCGTGTCGACCGTTCCCGTACGGCCTCGCGCCTTCACCGTGGTCTTGCCGCCGCTCGCGCTCACGACCTCGACCTGATCGCCCCACAAGAGCTCGATCTTCCGGGTCTTTCCTCCCGAGACGTACCTGAGCGTTGCCGTGTCGGTGCGGACGTAGTCCTTCGCCATCATGTGCCTCCATCGGATCGAGCTCTCCACGCGAGAGGAGCGCGTGGTCGACATGTACCAATTCCAAATGAAGTAGCGCCGATAATTCAACTATGGGAACACGATTCTGCGACGCGCGCAAGCACTTGCGGTCCGGGCGGCTGCGCGGTGGACGTGACGGCGCCCGATCGCGATACTCCGGAGTTTCCGGATCGGATCCTCCAGGCAGGAGCCACGCGTGAGCGTCACCCCGGCCCTCGTGCTCCGAGGGATCTCGAAGTCGTACTTCGGCAATCAGGTGCTCAGAGACGTCGACCTCGACGTCGCGCCTGGCGAGATTCACGCGCTGGTCGGCGAGAACGGCGCCGGCAAGTCCACGCTGATGAACATCCTGTTCGGCATGCCGGTCATCCACGAGACCGGCGGATACGAGGGTGAGATCGAGCTCGGCGGCCGACTCGTGCGCCCCACCGCCCCCGCACACGCGATGGCCCACGGCGTCGGCATGGTGCATCAGGAGTTCATGCTGCTGCCGGGCTTCACGATCACCGAGAACATCAAGCTCAACCGGGAGCGCACGCGACCCACGATCGCGTCGCGCGTCCTCGCGCCCATCGGCGGCCGTACCCGGAACGCGCTGGAGACGCTCGACTATCCACGGATGAACGCCGACACGCGCCGGGCGCTGGACCAGATCGGCATGTCGCTCGACGAGGGGCTGCCCATCGGCGCGCTTCCGGTGGGTCACCTGCAGTTCGTGGAGATCGCACGCGAGGTGGACAAGGAGAACGCACGGGTGCTCGTGTTCGACGAGCCGACGGCCGTGCTCACCGAGTCCGAGGCCGACGAGCTCCTGGGCGTCATGCGACGACTCGCCGAGAGCGGCATCGCCATTCTCTTCATCACGCACCGTCTGGACGAGGTGTGCGCGATCGCCGATCGGATCACGGTGCTCCGGGACGGCGCGTGTGTGGGGCGACTCGATCGCGGCGAGGCCGCACCGGAGCGCATCGCCGAGCTCATGATCGGACGGGAGCTGAAGCCACGGACGACGTCGACGCGGGGCGACCAGACGGCCGAGCCGCTCCTGGTCATCGAGGATCTTCACGTGGAGATGCCGGGTGAGGGCGTCCACGGACTCTCGCTGTCGATCGGAGCCGGCGAGATCCTCGGCATCGCCGGTCTGGCCGGTCAAGGGAAGCTCGGGATCGCGAACGGCGTCATGGGCCTTCAGCCCGCGCGCGGGCGCGTGACGTTCCGGGGACGCGACGTACCGCTGGGCAGCCCCATCGACGCGATCGACGCGGGGCTCGCGTTCGTCAGCGAGGACCGGCGGCGCGTGGGGCTTCTCCTCGACGAGTCGATCGAGCGGAACATCGCCGCCACCGCGATCACCGCACAGGGGCGCTTCCTCCGGGGCGCCGGACCGCTCGCAATGGTCGACGAGACGTCGGTTCGGGCCCATGCCGAGAAGATGGTCGGTGACTTCGACATCCGCTGCCGCGGCCCCCGCGACATCGTGCGGCGACTCTCCGGCGGCAACCAGCAGAAGGTCTGCCTGGCGCGGGCGATCACGCTGGAGCCCGAGCTCCTGTTCGTCTCCGAGCCCACGCGCGGCGTCGACGTGGGCGCGAAGGAACGCGTGCTGAACCTCCTCGTGGACATGAACCGCTCCCGGGGCACGACGATCGTCCTGACCTCGAGCGAGCTCGGCGAGCTCCGGCAGGTGGCCGATCGGATCGCGGTCGTGGACGGCGGTCGCGTGGTCGGCATCCTGCCCCCCGATGCCCGCGACGTGGAGTTCGGGCTCCTGTTCGGCGGAGGCGGCGCGTGATTCGTCTGCTCGCCCGGATCGGGCTCACGCGGCTGACGCTCTCGGCGTTTCTGCTCGTCTTGTGGGGCGCGAGCTATCTCGGCACCGATCTCGACTTCGGCATCCTGTTCACCGACTGCCTGGTGCGCGCGGGCATGAACGGGATCCTCGTGCTAGCGCTGGTGCCCGCCGTGCGCGCCGGCGTCGGGCTCAACTTCGGGATCCCGCTGGGGATCGTGTGCGGTCTCTTCGGCATGGTCGTCTTGATGGATCGAGACATCCGCGGGCCGGTGGGCCTCTTCGGCTCGATGGCGCTCGGCGCCGCGGTGGGTGCGATCGCGGGGTATCTCTACGCGCTCCTCCTCGAGCGCGTGAAGGGCCAGGAGATGATGGTCGGCATCTACGTAGGCTTCGCGTCGGTGGCCGGTGCGTCGATCTTCTGGCTCGTGGTGCCGGTGGCGAACCCCGAGCTGGTCTGGCCGCTCGGCGGCGTGGGGCTGCGGAACACGCTCGTGCTCGCCGACTACTTCGAGCGCGTGCTCGACGCCTTCGGCTCGTTTCCGCTGGGCAACGGGACGTTCCCCACGGGGCTTCTCGTGTTCTGGCTGGGGGCGTGCGGGCTCTTCGCCCTGTTTCTGCGCACCCGGATCGGCGTGGCGCTGTCGTCGGCCGGCGCCAACCCGCGCTTCGCCGAGGCCAGCGGCGTGAACGTCCGGCGGATGCGCGCGCTCGGGATCATCCTGTCGACGTCGATGGCGGCGGTCGGCATCGTCGTGTTCAGCCAGTCGTACGGGTTCGTGCAGCTCTACAAGGCACCGCTCCTGATGGCGTTCCCGACCGTGGCGGCACTCCTGATCGGGGGCGCCAGCGTGCAGCGGGCGTCCATCGCGCACGTGATCGTGGGCACGTTCCTGTTCCAGAGCGTTCTGACCACGTCGCTGCCGCTCGTCAACGAGCTCGTGGCGACGCGCGGCAGCGGTGGAGCCGAGCTCGGCAACATCCCCGAGATCGCGCGGCTCATCATCTCGAACGGCATCATCCTCTACGCGCTCACGCGGCGGGAGCGGTCATGATCGCGCGCTTCGTCCTGCCGAACCTCGTGCCCCTGCTCTTCGGCGTGCTGTGCGTGTTCGGCGTGGTCGCGGCCGGCATTCCCTGGCCGTTCCTGGCCAACGAGATCCTGACCCGGCTGGCGCGGAACCTCTTCCTCGTGCTCTCGCTGATCATCCCGGTGGTCGCCGGAATGGGGCTCAACTTCGGGATCGTGGTCGGCGCGATGTGCGGTCAGGTGGGGCTCATCGTGGTCGAGAACATGGCCACCCTCGAGCGTGGGGTGACCGGCGGCCTGCACGGCCTCGACGCGATGGGGCTGGCGATCCTGGTGGCGTTTCCCCTGAGCCTCGTCTTCGGATGGCTCACGGGCCTGCTCCTGAACAAGGCGAAGGGCCGCGAGATGATCACCGGGATGATCCTCGGGTTCTTCGCGAACGGCATCTATCAGCTCGCGTTCCTGTTGATGGCGGGGCCGATCATCCCGATCCGGAACGAGCGGATCCTCCTCCCCACCGGCGTCGGGCTTCGCAACACGATCGATCTGATCGCGACCAAGCAGCAGCTCGACGAGCTTCTCCGACCCTCGATCCCGTTCCTGGGGTCCCGGCTGTTCCTGCCGCTGGCCACGTTCGGGGTGATCGCGCTCCTGAACGTGGGCCTCAGGTGGTTCCTGCGCACGAAGGCGGGACAGGATCTGCGCGCCGTGGGACAGGACACGCACGTGGCCGAGATCGCCGGAATCGCGGTGAACGCGAACCGCGTGCGGGCGATCGTGCTGTCCACCGTTCTCGGGTCGATCGGTCACATCATCTGGCTCTCCAACATCGGCGCCATGAACACCTACCAGAGCCACGAGCAAGTCGGGCCCTACGCGATCGCGGCGCTCCTCGTCGGCGGCGCGACCGTCGCGCGCGCGACCATCCGGCACGCGATCGTGGGCACGTTCCTCTTCCACACGCTGTTCATCGTGTCGCCGCTGGCCGGCCAGCGGCTGCTCGGCAGCGCACAGATCGGCGAGTACTTCCGGGAGTTCATCGCCTACGCGGTGATCGGGGTCACGCTGGCGCTGCATGCGTGGAAGCGGGGACGGTTCTGAGCCGCACGCACGGCGGGCGATCGCCGCGGTGATGCCCTGGCGGTGGAGGCTCTTCACCCGCCCCCAGGACACGCGGCGTACCGGCGTCGCATCCGCGCTGGAGAACGTACCGGCGATGGTGAAGGGATGAGGACAGTCCGCGACGGGATCCATCGCGTCGACGCGTGCGTACACGCGGAGAATGCCCGACGCATACTCGGAGATGAGCCACGAACACGACTCGAAGTCGTCGGCGACGCCTTCGCCGGTCTGGACCATCTCCTCCACCGCGAACGTGAAGATCGCGTCGGGCATCTCGGCGGCACGCGCGGCGAGGGTCCGGAGAAGGTCGTCGCGTCGCCGAAGAACTCGACGGGCACCGTGTACGGATCACCGGACTCGAACACTTTCCCGGTATCGATGTCGAACAGATCCAGGGCGCCGGCGAGCGCGGGGGCGCCCGACGATCAGGGAGGTCGTGAGAAGAACCGTGCGCGCCCTCATGAGCCGACTCCTCGAGTGCGGGTTCACATCGACGGTCCCGAGGAATGACACCGCGCCCCGCTCGACCACGGCTGCGCACGCCGCCTCGCTGGCATCCGACGCCCCATGCCGACCCCATCGTCACGCTGCGGACTCGCCATGACGCACGGCACGGCGATCGGCCGACCCGGACCGGGTGCGACACGACGGACCGACACCCTGGTCATCGCGACGGGCCGTGCTGGACCGCTCTCCAGCGGATTCGCCGTTCTCCACCGGACTCGTCGGCGGGACATCCCGGGCGCGCCGGACGAGGGGACCGGAACGCCGGTCCCCGCCCGGGAATTGCATACCGAGCCGTTCCGCCCCCGTGTTGCCAACCCCAGACCCGCAGGCTAGGCTCTCAGCAACACGCTCGAACCCAGGAGGATCGAATGCGCCCCATCCGAGGGCTTCGCTGGCTGAGTCCCATCGCGCTCACCGTCACGCTCGCGCTCGCCGCCGGCTGCTCCGGAGACGGAAGCGGCGACACGCAGAGGACCACTCCCGGCTCCGACGCCGCCGCGACGTCGGGGGCCGGCGACGCCGCCATGGCCGACGGCCACCGCGCCGGCATGACCACCGCCGGTGCGGAGGGCACCCACGACCTCGACTTCAAGGTCGGGATCATGACCGGCACCGTCTCCCAGGGCGAGGACGAGTACCGCGGTGCCGAACGCGTGATCCGGAAGTACGGCTCGGACCAGATCCGCCACGTCACATATCCCGACAACTTCATGACCGAGCAGGAGACGATGATCGCGCAGATCCTGAACCTCGCGGCCGACTCCGAGGTGAAGGCGATCGTCCTCGCCCAGGGCGTCCCGGGATCGATGGCGGCGATCAAGAAGGTCAAGGAGCTCCGGCCCGACATGCTCTTCCTGATCGACAACCCGCACGAGGATCCGCATCAGATCAGTCAGTACGCCGACGTGTGCGTGATCCCCGACGACCTGAAGCGCGGCGAGACGATCATGGAGCTCTCGCAGAAGATGGGGGCGACCACGTTCATCCACTACTCGTTCCCCCGCCACATGAGCCAGGAGCTCCTGGCGCGCCGCAAGGACATCATGCAGGGCTACGCCGAGACGCACGGAATGGAGTTCATCTACGTCAACGCTCCCGATCCCACCGGCGATCAGGGGCTACCGGGCGCACAGAAGTTCATCCTGGAGGACGTGCCGCGGCAGATCGCGCAGCACGGGAAGAGCACGGCCTTCTTCGCCACGAACTGCGGCATGCAGGAGCCGCTGATCCGCGCCGCGCTCGACGGCGGGGCGATCTTCCCCGAGCAGTGCTGTCCGTCCCCCACGCACGGATACCCGGGTGCGCTCGGCATCGCGATCTCGGACGAAGACGCCGGCAACATGGCGGCCATCCGGGATGCGATCGAGGAGAAGGTGACCGCCGCGGATCAGAACGGACGCATGGCCACCTGGCCCGAGTCCGTGGGCATGGTCGGGATCGCCGCGCTGACCGAGCTCGCGATCAAGGGCGTCCGCGGCGAGGTGAAGGTGAACGATCAGGCGGCGCTGACCGCGGAGTTCGAGACCGCGGCCGGAGTCGACGTGACGATGGTGCCGTTCGAGGACAAGGACAACTACTACATGTTCCTCCTCGACAGCGTGATCTTCTAGCGCCGCCTTCCCGACGCGATCGCCGAACGCCGAGCCGCCTCGGTGTCGCCGATCGCCCGGGCCCCGGGGGCCGGCTACCGCGCGTCGGCCTCCGGTGCATAACGCGCCTTCACGCCCCCCCACGACGACCGTGTGACCGGCGTGTCGAGACACGACTCGTCACCCGCCCCGATCGTCTGGTCGCAGGTGACGCCCGCGGCGCAGGGTCCTCCTTCGGTGACGCCCACGTCCACGTCGTCGGTGGGCGCGCTCACGCAGGACGGCCGCGCGCAGAAGCACTCGGCCCCCGCGGCGGTGCCGTTCGTGGCCTCGAACGAGGCGTCGCCGAGAATCACGACCCCACCCTCGTCGATCGAGGAGCAGGTGGCCGTTCCGCGGGCGCTCTCGCCCGAGAGCCAGCCGTCCACCCCCGCGTCCGCGCAGTTCGCGCCGATCAGGGTGGTCGTCAGGTCGACGGCACCGGTGCCGGTGACCGCGATCCCGCCCCCGCTCGCCGCCGCGTTCCCGGCGACCGTCGTCGATGCCATGATGACGCTCGAGTCGACCACGTAGACGCCGCCACCGAGGCCGGACGCGATCCCGTCTCCCTCGGCGCGGTTGCCCACGACGCGCGTGTTCACGAGCGTGATGGCGGACGCGTCGCTGACCGAGATGCCCGCGCCGTTCGCCAGGGTGACGTTGCCGGCCACCAGGCATCGATCGAGCGTGCCCGTGCAGTCGTAGGTCCAGACGAGCCCACCGGTGAGGTTGCTCGTGATCGTACACTCGGTGAGATCCGAGCGTGACACCTCCTGCGTCCACATGCCGCGGAGCCCGTTGTCCGTGATCGTGCACCGGGTCAGCGTCATGTTCGAGTGGAGGTTGACCACGCCGTGCCACGTGTTGCCGGAGACGGTGGTCAACGTGATCAGCGTGTTGCCGACGTGTCCTGAGATGCCCACGCCGGTGTTGTCCACGACCTCGCACTGGATGACGCGCGATCGGTCGTAGTAGCACATCAGGGCGCCGCCAGACGGGGACGTGTTGCCGGTGATGATGCAGCCCCGGATCGTGGGATCGGAACGCTTGATGTAGATGCCGGCGCCGATCTGGTTCTGCCAGCCGCCCTCGTTGCGGAGGTATCCGCCCCGGATGGTCAGGAACTCGACCTTCGTGGTGGACGGCTCCTCGTTCGTGATCAGGATCACGCGCGCCGGGTCCGCATCGCTGCCCATGGCGTCGATGATGCACGCCGTCGGATCCTCGCTCCGCGACCGGAGGACGATGTTCTTTCCCCGGAAGCTGATGTTCCGGTTGCCTTCGCCGGAGTAGACGCCGTCCTCGAGCTCGATCACGGACCAGTCGTGCGCGAGATCGATCGCGGCCTGGATGTTGGGCGCGTCACCGAGCCCGTCGGGTCGCAGGCGAAACGTCTCGGCCGTGGAGGCGCGCGTGAAGACGAGAGCGGTGACGACGAGACACGTGACGGCGAGTCGCTGAGCACGCATGGCCTCTCCATGGCTCGAGCCGTTCGGGAGAGCACGGGGTCCCAATCTAGCACGGCATGGCAATCGGTTGGTGTATACACGCTTACACGTGGTGACGGGCGGGCGGGTGGATCGAGGGGCCTCGGGAGGTCAGCGGTTGCGCATCGCGATCCGGTTGTAGACCCACGCGATCAGCCAGCCCAGGAGCGCACCCACGATCGCGCCGTACAGGAAGCCCAGCACCGACCCCAGCCACGTGACGCTGTAGCCGGGGAAGTAGTTGCCGAGCAGGTTCAGGTGCTTGCCGACGTTCGTGCCCCCGCGGACGAGAAGCCACACGGTGGCCACGAAGAGCCCGACGCCGCCGGTGAACCCGAACACCACGGCCATGACGCCCGCGCGCAGACGTGCCACCGCAGCCCCCAGGAGCGCCCACTCGTCTCGGGACAGCTCCGAGGACGGACGCGCCGCGAGCGTCTCGGCCCCACGCGAACCGGCCCGGGGCGCAGCGTCACCGCGTGGCGTGTCGGCTTCCGACTTCGACACGTCCATGGACCTCGACCTCCTCGGACCTCTCAGACCTCTCGGACTTCTCAGACCTCTCGGACTTCTCAGACCTCTCGGACCTCTCGGACTCGACGGACTCCCGCGAGCGCTACTCGAACGCGTTCATCAGCTCCAGCTGGCGGCGAAAGGCCGACTCCTGCCATCCCACGACGACGTTGATCGTCCGGGCCAGCCCGTACCCGAACGCGAAGCCCAGGGCGAGCAGCTCGGCCGCCCCCACGAGGGCACCGGTAGCCGTGACCGAGTAGCCCACGAGGTAGTGTGACAGGAGCCCGAGCGTCGGACCGACCACGGGCCCTCCCTTCACGACGAGCCACAGTGTCGCCAGAGCGAGCGTCAGGCTCGAGACGAGGCCGAGCGCGGCGCCGAGCGCCACCGGATCGTATCGTGCGAAGATGCTCCGGACCAGCTCCGCGGTCACGACGTCGGGCACGGCGCCCGGCACGAGCCGATCGCCGCCCTCGCGCGACTCGGTCACCGCCTCGTGATAGTCGGCCTCGACGTTCACGTTCCAGATGTCGTGCGCGGCTCCGTGGACGCGCTCGGCGGCCAGCATGGCCGTCAGCATCGAGTGGTCCTGGTTGTTGTACCGGTGCTGGCCGTTTCGCCCGACGCACTGGAGCGTCGGCATCGACCCGAGCCACTCGCGGAGGGTGGCCAGCGAGGCCTTGTACGCCGCGTCGTAGACCGGGTAGGCCTTCGGCATCCGGATCACCGTGCCGTCCAGCACCTCCGATGCCTCGATCAGCCCTAGCGCCGCGCACTCCCGGCGCCCCAGCGCCACCAGGTCGGCGTCGGCCATCGCCCAGAGATCGTCGTTCTCCTGGACGAAGTACTCCAGCCCGAGCGACGTCTTCGTCGGATCGGGCACCATCTCGGGGCTCCAGTTCTTGAAGTTCTGGATCCGACCCAGCTGCACCTTGTCCGAGTGGATGTAGATCCAGTTGTCCGGAAACACGTCCTCACGATCCACGATCAGCACGATGGTCAGGAAGTCGCGGTAGCGAAGCGCGTTCGCCGCCTCGAGGACCGCCGCCGGGGGCGCCGGGTCGAGCACGTTCATCAGCGTGCGGAGCGGCATCGACGAGAGCACGTGCGATCCCGGCTCGAAACGCTCGCGTCCGTCCCGATCCCGCACGGTCACACCGGTCACGCGCCCGTCGGCGTGGTGCACGCGCACCACCGTCGTCTCGAGGTGGGTCTCGACGCCGGCCGCGGCCACGACGTCCCGGACGCGCTCCCACATCATTCCCGGTCCGAGCCTCGGGTAGTGGAAGCGATCGATCAGCGTGGTGATGACCGTTCCGTCCCGGCTGGATCCGACGAGCGCGTTCCGCACCGCCGCCTTCAGGTCGAGGTTCTTGATTCGCTGGGCCGCCCAGTCCGCGCCGATCTCCGAGCACGGGATGCCCCACACCTTCTCGGTGTAGGTCTTGAAGAAGATCTCGTAGAGACGCCGTCCGAACCGGTTGGTGACCCACTGCTCGAAGCTGCGTTCCTCGGGTGAGGGGGCCAGCTGCGCGCGGGCATAGCTGAGACCGACGCGGAGCGATTCCAGGAGACCCAGTCCGCGGAGGGCGTTCATCGGCTTCAGCGGGTAGTCGAAGAAGCGATCGTTGTAGTAGATGCGCGAGAGACGGGGTCGCACCAGAAACTCGTCCCCCAGCACCTCGTGCCAGAGCGACTCCACGCGTGGAACCTTCGTGAAGAACCGGTGTCCGCCGACGTCGAAGCGATAGCCCGCGTACTCGTCGGTGCGGGAGATGCCGCCCACGAGCGCATCCGCCTCGAACACGACCGTCGGCGTGCCCGACCCGGCCAGCTCGTACGCGGCCGTCAGCCCGGCGGGTCCCGCCCCGATGATGATGCAGCGCTGGTCGAGCGTCACGGCGTCCAATCGGCCCCCAGGACGTGTCGCGCGGAAGTGCGGCCGGATGTCGGCCGGATCGCGGCTGGCCCCTCGATGGAACAGGCATTCATGTCTATCTTGCTAAGTGCTTTCGTGACAAGCCCAAACGACACCCGCCGCCCCGGCCGGACGCGCAACACGCGGGTGGCCATGAAGATGCGCCGCTGCTAGTCTCGCCCGAGCGGCGGCTCGGACTCGCCGCACGTCACTGCCGGACCCGACCGGGAGGCTCCATGCGCCAGTCCACCGAGACGTTCACGTTCGAGACGCCCGGCCCCGGGACGACCAACGTCACCGAGCCCGTCCGCCGGTACGTCGCGAGCGTGGGCATCGTGTCCGGCCTGTTGACGCTGCACGTGGCCCATACGTCGGCCAGCCTGATGATCCAGGAGAACGCCGACCCCGACGTGATGGCGGACTTCGAGCGCTTCTTCCGGAGGCTCGTGCCCTGGGGCGACCCCGAGTTCCGCCACGACGCCGAGGGACCCGACGACATGCCCGCGCACATCCGCTCCGCGCTCACGGCCACGTCGCTCTCGATCCCCATCGTGCAGGGTCGCCTCGCGCTCGGCACCTGGCAGGGCATCTTCCTGTACGAGCACCGCGCCGCGCCGCACCGGCGACGCGTGGTCGCGCACGTCATCGGGGAGTGACCGGATCGGCTCGGCCGGCGCGCCCGACGGTCTCACGCCTCGGCGCGATGGAACGCGAGCATGTACACCGCGGCCTTGCGCCGGCCGATCATCTCGAGGATCCGGCGACCGACCAGCCACTGGAGATGATACTTGGCCCGCGCCTGCCCGCAGCCGAACTCGCGCTGGTAGCTCGTGTTCTTGAACACGGCCCCGGCGAACAGGAGCAGGAACTCACGCAGCAACGCGGGCGCCGGCGCGTCGAAGAAGCTCATGCCGTCGCCCAGTCGCCGTTCCAGCGTGTCCTCGAACTCGTTGGGATCGATCGGACCGAGGAGCTGTCCCAGTCGGCGCGTGCCGTCCGGCGAGGCCAGCTTCCGGGGCAGCGTCACGGTGGCGGCCTTGCGGGCCGACGGGTCGGCGTACGCCGCGGTGGCCAGCACGAACTCCACCAGCGCCCGACGATCGATGCCGTCCTCGACCGCGGGCAGGATCTCGCGGCATCGATTGAGAATCGGAGGCACCCGGCGATGCTCGCCTGCGTCGGCCAGGCTGCGGGCGGCCAGGGCCAGCGACGTGAACTCCTGGGCCGCCGCGGCCCCCTGCCGCGCGAAGTCGCGCGCACGGTCGATGGCGGCCAGGCCGGCTTCGAGGTCGCCCTCGGTGAAGTACAGGATCGCCAGGTTGCGGGCACTCTCGGTCATCAGACCCGGACGTCCGGCCGCGGCGTGAAAGCGGATGGCCTGCGCGTACGATTCGCGTGCGGCCTCGACGTCCCCGAGGCGGCGACAGGTCAGCGCGAGATTGTTGTAGTGGCGCCCGAGCACGGGGATGTCGAGGCGACGCAGGTCCTCGGCGATCAGCTCGTCGTGGATTTTGCGGGCCTTGTCCAGCTTCGACTCCTCGAACGCGAGATTCGCCACGTTGCCGAGGTACAGGCGCCGGAGCGCCCAGTCCGGCGACTCGTCGATGACCTGACGGGCGGATGCGTTCGAGCGGCGGGCCTGCGCCGTCTGACCCTGCTCCAGCTGCGCGTTGGCCATCCACAGGAGCGCCACCGCGCGATACTCGAGCACACCGCGTTCGAGCACGTCGGCGTACACGCGCTCGGCGGCGGCATGCTCGCCGAGCTGACGATACGTGCGCCCCAGCAGGAGCTCGATCTCGGTGCGGATGCGTCGCTCCTTCTCCGAGATCCGGTGTCCGTCCAGGAGGATCTCCTTGGCCTCGGTGAGCCGGCCGCAGCGGAAGTGATGCCACATGCCGATTCCGAAGTGGAATCGCGACTGGAACGGGTAGCCCTCGGTCGCCTTCATGCCGCGCTCGAAGTGCGCGAGCCCCGCCTCGGGATCCCCGGCGATCGCGTGCACGATCGCGGTCCGGTAGAGGAGCGAGAGACGGGCATCGGTGTCGCGCAGCTCACGCCGCCGGAGCAGTCGATCGGCGTGCGCCAGCAACGCGTCGGTGTCGAACGTGTGGGGAATGGAGGCCGTCTCCAGGCCGAGCTCGTCGTGGATCTCGAAGATGCGGTCGTGGAGTCGACGGCGGTGAAGATTGACATCGAACGGCGCGAGATTCTCAATCATGTCGATGAATCCTACGTTTCGGCATCGAACGCTGGCAGGTGACCGATCCGAGAGGCGGGTCACTGTAGTCGGAAGCCCGGCGTCGACGCAACGATTCGCCGTGTGTGACGCGGTGGACGTCGGCGGTCGCCGCGCTGCATCGCGTGCGTCGACGATTCCCACCGCCGGAGATCATGCATTCCGTTCCATCAAGACAATGCTCGTTCTACTGCGGGTTTGGATGACGCCTCGACGCGTCCGGCGTCGCGAGCCTGCAACGTCGCACCGGTGCCCGGCGTCGCGAGAGCCGGCCTTGGCTTTTGGCGAGTCCGTGATTACTGTATCCGGTTCGAGATCGATCGTCGCTTCGTGGCGTCCGCGGACTCGAGGGAGGTGTCTGATGCGATCGTGCATCTGGATCGTGGCGCTCTTGACGTCGGCTCTGGGCTGGGATGGCGCACTCGCGGCGCATCCTCACGAGCGGACCGGGTTTCTGATCGGGTTCGATCTGGGCGGCGGAAGCGCGCAGGTCGACTGGGAGGTCGACGACGTCACGCTGTCGAGCGATCGGGAGTCGGGGGGCGCCGGCAACTTCCGGATCGGCTACGCGACGCGTCCGGATCTGGCCATCGCGCTCGAGGCGACCGGCTGGACGCGGACCTACGACGTCGAGGGAACGGCGTTCGAGGTGACGACCTCGTTCAGCGTGGTCGGCCCGTCCCTGACCTGGTATCCCGAGGCCGGCGGGTTCTTCGTACGGGGGACGATCGGCTCCGGTCGCGTCCGCGTCGAGTTCTCCGGC
The DNA here is from genome assembly GCA_965224245.1 of Candidatus Eiseniibacteriota bacterium. GTDB lineage: Bacteria > Eisenbacteria > RBG-16-71-46 > CAZAMP01 > CAZAMP01 > CBDCYW01. Next base: position 2,719,878 of record OZ245046.1, read on the forward strand.
GACGGCATCTCGATCGTGGGCGAGGACCACGGTCTGGGCGCCGCCATCGCCGGGGGCTACGAGTGGCGCCTGACTCGGCGATTCGCGCTGGGCGTACAGGCGGATCTCGGCGCGATCGACGTGGGCGAGGTCACCTCCGAGGACGGGAGCACGTCGGACCTGAAGGTCGACTTCGCGAACCTGACCGCCGCGTTCAACTGGTACTGGTAGGCCCGCCGCGGATGGCCGATCGGCGCCGGCAGCCACGTGGTAGAATCGATCGATCGCGATCCGCCTCTCCGACACACCGCAGGAGGTCGTCGTCCCATGTCGCTCCGATCCCGCACCTCACGGATACCTCGGGCTCTGGGTCTCATGACCCTCGGCGCCGGCGCGATCGGCGCCGGTGTCCTCATGATCACCCCCGGCCGAGAGGCTCCCGTCGCCCCGGACGGGGTTCCCGCCCCCACCGAGATCGCCCGCATCGCCGAGGAGCGCCGCGATCATCGGGAGGCACGCGACGCGTGGTACGAGAGCCTCCACCTCGCCGCGCCCGGGGTCGACTGGCGAGAGATCGAGGCCGAGAATCGCGCTCGCCTCCGTGTCGAGCGCGCGGCGCACGATCGCTCGGACCGTGTCGGGGCGGGTGCGTGGACCGAGATCGGAAGCCGCAACCAGGCCGGTCGCACACACGCCGCCGCCGTCTCGCCGGCCTCGGGCGCCCTCTACGTGGGCACGTCGCTCGGCGGCGTGTGGCGCGGCACGATCGACGGCACCGACTGGACGCCGCTCTCGGACGGGCTCGGACTCGGATCGCACGGGCTCGTGGTCTCGTCCGGCTCGCCGGAGGTCATCACGTCGGTCACCGACGGCGGTACCGTGCACGCGTCGGTGAACGACGGCGTGTCGTGGTTCGTCCCCTCCGGGCTTCCCAACCGGATCAACGAGTGCCGGCGCGTGATCGCCGACGCGGCCGTGCCCGGCCGCGTGTATCTGCTGGTCCGAGGCAACGACTACGTCGACGACGTCCTGACCTATGGGAACTTCGTCCTCCGCTCCGACGACGGCGGGCAGTCGTACACGCGGATGCACATCGAGGGCTACTGGCCCATCTGCGACGTGTGGATCGATCGCGTCGCCGGGGGCGATCTGTATCTGATGGCCGGCAGCACGATGTCCGTCTCCACGGACGGGGCCGCGTCCTTCTCGACCGTCGGCACCGCCGCCCTGACCACCGACCGCGTGATCCTCACGGGCTCCGAGGCGGGTGCGCCCACGTTCTACGCGGCGTTCCTGAACGGCTCACAGTGGGAGCTCTGGCGCTCGACGGACGGCGGGACGAGCTGGGCCTACGGGTACGACATCCACGACTGGTGGGAGACGCTGGCCGCGTCGATCACGAATCCGAACCTCGTCCTCTTCGCCGGCGTCGAGTGCTGGCGGTCCACGAACGGCGGCGGCTCGTTCGCCAAGGTCAACAACTGGTGGGACTACTACGGCGATCCGGTCACGAAGCTGCACGCGGACTTTCCCGGCATGGACTGCGTGATGGTGGACGGCCAGGAGACGTTCTTCCTGAACACCGACGGCGGTACGTTCAAGTCGATCGACGGCGTCGCGTCGGTGACGAACCTCTCGCTCGACGGGCTCGGAATCAGCCAGTACTACTCGGTGTTCACCAGCGACTCGAACCCGTATCTCATCGTGGCCGGCGCTCAGGACCAGGGCTATCAGCAGTCCGTACCGGGAGCCGCCCCGTTCCTCGACTTCGCGCAGCTCATCTCCGGCGACTACGGGCACCTGACGTCGACCGTGCGCGATCACAACCTCCTGTTCAGCGTCTATCCCGGGTTCGTGCTGGTCCAGAACCGGGAAACGGCGCCGCAGGGCCTCATCCAGGTGGACTTCCCGGCCGGCGCCTCGTACAGCTGGATGCCGAACATCGAGGCCGATCCCACCGATCCGGAGGTGTTCTACTTCTGCGCCGACCATCTGTGGCGCTACGAGCACGTGTCGGGCGCGACCTGGTCACAGACCCAGCTCCCACAGGACTTCACGGTCGCGGGCGGCGCGTTCCTGACCGCGCTCGGCATCTCGCCCGGCAACCCCGCCTACCGCTACGCGATCACGAACTCGGGCAAGCCCTGGTACTCGCACGACGGCGGCGCCTCGTGGACCGCGTCGGCCGACGGCGGTCCCGGCGCACACTACTTCTACGGCACCGACATCCTCGTCTCGCCGACCGACCCCCTGATCGCGTACGCCGGCGGCAGCGGCTACTCCGGTCCGGCGGTGTATCGCACGATCGACGGCGGCGTCACCTGGCAGGCGATGGGTGACGGGCTGCCGTCGACGCTCGTGTTCGGCCTCGCGTTCGACGACGACGTGGATCAGACACTCTTCGCCGCCACCGAGGCGGGTCCGTACGCGTACCTGTCTGGTGCCGGGCAGTGGGTCTCGATCCTCGGGACCGCGCCCCTGACCACGTACTGGTGCGTCGAAGGCGTGCCCGCGATCGACGTCGTGCGCTTCGGCACGTACGGCCGTGGCATCTGGGACTTCGACGCGCTGTCGCCGGTCGCGGTGGCGGACGCGGTGGATCCGTTCGCCGGCCTGGCGGTATCGGTGACGCCGAACCCCGCCTCGTCGGCGGCCGGCATCGGCTTCTCGCTGGACCGGGAGGCCTCGATCGACGTGGAGGTGTACGACGTCACGGGACGGCGGCTGGCGACCCCGTTCACGGGTGTTCGACCGGCGGGTGATCACACGATCCGATTCGATCTCGTCACGTCGGCGGGTCGACCGCTGGAGACGGGGGTTTACGTCGTCCGCGTGGCCACCGGTCGGGCGCAACGTACGGCCAAGCTGCGCGTGATCCGATGACGGGGCGGGCGGGCCCGGCGAGCCAGCGCGGGCACCCGGGCCGCTTGCCCTCGAGGCGACCGGACGGCTAATCTCCGTCGCCATGAAGCACCTCATCTGCGACATCGACGGCGTCCTCCTCCGGGACAACACGTTGATTCCGGGGGCCGACACGTTCATCCGACGCGTTCGGGAGCGGGAGATCCCCTATCTGCTCCTGACGAACTACCCGTCGCAGACCGCCCAGGACCTCCACAACCGGGTCGTCTCGGCGGGGCTCGACGTCGAGCCCGATCGCTTCTACACGTCGGCCATGGCCACGGGGGCGTTCCTGGCCCGCCAGGAGGGACGCAAGGCGTTCGTCATCGGAGAGGGCGCGTTGACGCACGAGCTGTACGCCTCGGGCTTCACGATCACCGACGTCGACCCCGACGTGGTCGTCATCGGCGAGACCCGGGCCTACAACTGGGACATGATCCGAAAGGCGTCGCAGCTCATCATGCGCGGCGCCCGGTTCATCGCCACGAATCCCGACGTCGCGGGACCCGACGGTCATCCGGCGTGTGGCGCACTCTGTGCCCCGATCGAGCGGATCACCGGCAAGCAGCCGTACTACATCGGGAAGCCGAACGCATGGATGATGCGCGCGGCGTTGAACCGGCTCGACGCCCACTCCGAGGACACGACGATGGTCGGGGACAACCTCGCCACGGACATCCTGGCCGGCATCCAGGCGGGCATGACGACGATCCTCGTCCTGACCGGGGTGAGCCGGATCGCCGATCTCGATCTGTACCCGTACCGCCCGACGCACGTGTTCGAGTCCGCGGGCGACATCGACACGTTCGACACGGCGTGAGCGTGCGCGTCGCGGTGGGGAGCGGCGACGCTACCGGGAGCCGCGGCCGAACATCGCCTTGACGAGCTCCACCACCGATTCGCGGATCTCGCTCCCGGTGGGCACGGTCGGATCGGCGGCGGTGGACACGTCGTCGTCCCGCACGTACGCGGGGCGCGGGCGCTCGCTGCCCGGCACGCCGGCGGCCATGACGAACGCGGCGATGTCGGCCAGCTCGTCGGCGTCACACCACGTCCCGTGCGCCCGGCAGCGGTCGATGATGATCCCCGATCGCACCCCGAAGTTCCGCCGCTGCATCATCGACCGGCAGACCGGACACCGCCGGTAGGCCACGTGGCGATCGAACGCCGCGCGACGCGCGGCGTCGCGGAACGGTCCGTCCTCGCCCGCGCGTGAGGGGGTGTCGTCGACGAGCTCACCTGCGCGGGCGACCAGCCTCGAGAACGTCTCCCGTGCGATCCACAGCCCCTCGCAGCGCGGGCATCGGTGGACGTAGGAGTCACCGGCGGGTACGATCTCGAGTGCCTCCTCGCAGACGGGGCAGTCGAAGCGGCTGCCGCACTCCAGCGGACGCTCGGGGCGAAACGCCACGCCGCACGCGGTGCAGAAACGATGATGATCGGCGTTGCGGGCGAAGCACTCGGGGCAGATCAGTCGCAGTCGCGCGTGCTCGCGAACGATCTCCGATCCGCAGTAGGTGCACGCACCCGCATCGGGTGGCACGCCGGCACCGCAGCCCCCGCAGCGCGTATTCGGAACGTCCAGGCTGCGCGCGGTGACCTCGGACGTCGGAACGAGCGCCCCGCACGGGCAGCCGACGCGGTCGCCCCGGATCCCCTCCACGTCGTACTGGCGATGACAGTCGGGACACGCGACCAGCCGCACGGCACCCTCCGCGAGGACCCGATCGACGCCGGGCCGATCCGCGGCGCCGGGCGGGTACCTCTCGAACGTCGGCAGCGCGTGGCCGTGCCTTTAGTCACCGGTTGCCGGTCAGTCGGGCGGAAGAACGACGAATCCGATGGAGTCGACCGCGGCCGACCCGAAGAGGCCGATCCCGCCGTCCACGTGGAAGATGGGGCGCTCGACCCCGTCGCCCTGCGTCTGGCCGAACCCCGCTCCCCCGTTGAGCTCGGGCACCGAGCGGATGAGGTCGTACCAGTTGCGATCGAGTGCATTGATCCGGATCAGGTGGCGTCCCGCGTAGAAGATCGCGAACCAGGGCAGGCGGACCGATCCGCCCAGCCCCTCGAGCGCGGGCGAGCTGCCCTCGCGATCGAAGTCGTCCTCGTCGCCGAACTCGTCGAGCGGCGTGACGAGCTCGCTGTCGGGGTCGAGGCTCCGGATGCCCACCTGGAACGCCGGGACGTCCGGGCGCTCGAAGCGCGCCTCGAGGAGCCCCTCGCCGTACACGAGCTCGTTCTCGATGTAGACCTGTCCGTCCGAGAAGCTCGCCAGCTCGTCCTCCACCGTCGATCCGGTGTCGTCGAGAATCAGCCACGAGTCCACGCGAAACGGCGCCGGTGTCCGGGTCTCCGCCCGCGCGACGCGTCCGTCGGGCGCCTCGACGGTGAGCGTGTACGTGGTCTCGGCGAGGACCCGCGCGGTCCCGTTGCGGTTGCGGTACACACCCGGCGTCTCGGTGTCGAAGTACGCGATGCGCTCGCCTCCGCCCTCCACGTGCACGGTCGCCCCCACGATCGCCGACGCGTCGGCCGAGTAGGGCTCGTTCACCGCGGACGTCTCGGTGACCCGGACGATCGGGAACCGGTGGTTCACCAGGAGCACGGCATCGACCACGAGGAGCGGGTCTCCGATCGGGGCCAGCAGGTCGGCGGGGTCCCGATCGGTTGAGCACGCGGTCGGCAGCGCCAGCATCACCGCCGACACGACGAGCGTCAGGCGTGCCGGGAGGTCGCGCGAGCGGATGCATGGCGGGTGCGAGTCCCGATGTCGCTGGACGTGCATGTCGTGATGCCCTCTCAAAACGAGACGTTGATGCCGAACGATGGAATGATGGGGAGCATCTTCGCGACCACCGGATCGACGGACGTGTCGGTGACGTCGTACTGGACGAACCACTCGTTGCGCCGGCTGTACAGGTTGAACACCTGAACGAACCACTCCGCGTCGTACCCGAAGAAGCCGAAGTCGCGGGTCACGCTCACGTCCAGCCGGTGGTACGGCAACAGCCGCTTCGAGTTCCGATCCGCACTGAGGATCAGGCCCGATTCGACCGGCACCCCGGTGGCGGGATCGGTCAACGAGTAGCGTGCCGCGGCCGGCGTGAAGGCTTGCCCGGTGGCAGCCACGAACGCGCCCCCGAACGTCCAGCGACCGCGCTCGACGCGGGCGACGACGCTCACGTCGTGACGTCGATCGTACTTCGGAGGAAACGAGCGCCCATCGTTCAGCTCGGTGTACCGGCGCCGCGACCATCCGAGCGAGTATCCGATCCAGCCGGTCACCGGACCCACCCGCCGCTCGGCGAACAGCTCCACGCCACGGGTGTACCCCTCCCCTCCGGTCACGAAGACGTCCGACGTGGCCGTGCTCTCGTCGTCGGCCGGGTTGCGGCTGTCGAGCTCGACGAGGTTCCGGAGATCGGTGTCGTAGGCCTCGACGGACACCCGATACCGGCGCGACGGCCGCCACTCGAGTCCGGCCACGAGCTGACGCGACCGTCCGGGCTCGGTGAACTCGTCGATCGGAACGTAGAAATCGGCCGCGGCGAACCCCTCGGTCGCCACGAGCTGCAGGTACTGGTTGTAGACGCCGGCCGCGAGCTTGCCGGTCCATCTGGCGCCGAGCTCCTGCGTCAGCGTGGCGCGGGGCTCGATGAACGTCCGGCGGCCGTCGCTGATGTAGCGACTCCTGAGCCCCGCTCGGAGGACCGTACCCGCGCTGGCACGCCAGACGTCTTCTCCGAAGAGCACGTACGAGATCGGATCGGCCGCGAAGTCGAGCGTCTCGTCCTCGTTGAATCGCTGGCGAAGGCGGAAGTCGTACTGGGTCGCCTCCACACCGACCCGGAGCCGGTGCGCGTGCGAGGCCTCCCAGGACAGCTCGGCCTGGGCGGTGAGGTCGCGGAGTCCGTTCTCGAACCGGGCCCCCGTGGTCGCGATGCTGAAAACGCTCACGCTCTCGTACTCGGTGCCCGACAGACGCGCGGTGCCCACGAGGTCGTCGGAGAAGCTGTGCGTGTACTCGCCGCTCATCGCGGTGTTGCCCCAGCGAAGATCCACGTACGTGGCCTCGTCGAAGTCGAACCGGAGATCGTCGCGCCCGGAGTAGACCGACCACACGAGCCGATCCCCACCGGCCGGCGTGAAGTTGATCTTGGCGTTGACGTCGTAGAAGTAGTAGGCGGGAACGTCGGTACCGCCGGACCGGATGGCGTCGAGGATCGGATCCAGGTACGTGCGACGGAGGCCGATGATCCACGAGCCCGATTCGTCGAGCGGCCCCTCCAGCGTCAGCCGACCGGTGACCAGGCTGACGCCGAGGTTGCCCTTGGCGCGGGTCCGACTGCCTTCCCGACCGCGCACGTCCAGTACCGCGCCGAGCCGGCCGCCGTATGCCGCCGGGTAGCCACCCTTGTAGAGCGTGACGTCGTCGACCGCGTCACCGTTGAACGTCGAGAAGAACCCGAACGCGTGTGTCGGGTTGTAGATCGGCACCCGGTCGAGGAGGATCAGCGTCTGATCGGGGCCACCGCCGCGAACGTACAGCCCGCTGGAGATGTCCGACGCCGCCTGCACGCCTGGAAGGAGCTGAAGCGCGCGGATGGGATCGGCTTCCGCGACGCCGGGCACGCTCGACAGGAGCTGGCGGTCGACGTTCACGACCCCGGTGAGTCCCAGGTCCTCGCCGAGCCGATTCGCCTCCACCGTGACGCCATCCACCTCGATCGGCTCGGGCCGGAGTCGCACGTCGACGCGGAGGGCCGCCCGGCCGTCGGTGATCACGAACGGGCGCTCCAGGGTCTCGTAGCCCACGAACGAGACCGACAGCGTGTACCGGCCCCGGCGGAGCCCCTCGATGGCGTAGGACCCGTCGACATCCGACAGGACACCCTTGCGTGCCAGCTCGCCGTCGACCTTCACCGCCGCGTAGCCCATCGGCTCGCCGGACTCGGCGTCGAGGATGTGTCCCTCGATGGTGGCCGCGGGGACCGCGGCGGCGGCCAGTGAGACGCCGGCGGCGGCACGCATGGAGGAGGCGAGAAGGCGGCGAATCGTCACGGTCGTTCTCCGGGGTCGACGGTGGCATGCGAGGGTGTACCCCATCGGCGGCCGCGAGTTTCCTCGGACCGGGGGCGCTCCCGCCCCCTCACCGCTCGACCGTGCGCGGCGGGGCGACCAGGGACCGGTCCCGCTCGAAGTCGTGGAGCGTGCGGCGCCGGAGATCGCTCAGGGCGAGCTGATACGAGATGATCGCGTCCAGGTGATCGGTCTCCGCGCGTGTGAGGCGATCCCGGTCGTCGGCCAGGTCCTGGGCGGTGATGTCGCCGTTCTCGAATCGCGTGGAGCTGATCTCGAACGCCCGCTCGGCGACGGCCTGGCTCCGCGCCAGGAGCTCGATGCGCCGCTTCGATTCGTTCACGCGCGTGACCGCATCCCGCGCCTCGCGGGCGATCGTCCGGATACGATCCTCACGATCGATCAGGCGCGACTGGAGCTGAGCGTCGGCGATCGCCCGCTCGGCATCGCTGATCCCCGAGTCCCACAGCGGCACGTTGATCCGGAGCACGAGCCCCTGCTCGGCCGGCCGCCGGCGGAGATCCTCGAAGCTCGAGTCGAGGCGGTCCCAGAGCGAGGAGCCGGTGTCGAGCGCTCCATCGCTGATTCCCCGGAGCCCGTACGACAGCTGGAGCTCGGCGGAGATCCGGCCGTCGGCACCGCTCTCCTCGGCGCTCAGCTCGGCGAGGCGCACGTCGGTGTCGAGATCACGGAGCTCGGGTCGATTGGCCAGCGCGCGCGCGACGGCGTCGGTCTCCTCCACGGTGATCGGCCGCACGTCGAGCTCGACGCGCACGACGACGTCACGCTCGTTCGGAACGCCGATCGTGCTCTTGAACTCGTCGGCGACGCGGCGCTCCTCGGCCTCCCGCGTGAGGACCGTGTTCTGACTCTGCGCGTGGTCGACGTCGAGCTGGAGCGCCTCCACCTCGGGAATCAGCCCCGCCTCGAACTTCGCGCGGGCCGTGGCCAGCGACGCCTCCTTGCGCCGGGCATCGCCGCGTGCCAGCTCGAGCTCTCGCCGCGCGCGATAGAGCGCGTAGAACCGATCCGTCACGTCGTGAACCAGATCCAGCTCCGACTGGGTGTAGCGCCGCTCGGCGCGCTCGAGCTCCAGCCGGGCGCGCTCGAGCGCCAGGCGGCGGGAGTTGGGCACCAGGAGCGGCTGCACGAGCCGGATGCCCACGCTGTTGAACGACGTGCGCGTCTTGCTCGTGGTCTCGATGATGTCGTCGAATACCGTGTCGGTGCGGTCGGATGCGGACGCGCTCAGGCTGAGGCGGCCGCCGGTGGGGAGCGGCTGTGCCAGCTCCAGCATGCTCCGCCAGTCGGTCGCGCCGTACGTCGTGTAGATCGGGAGGCCCAACGAGTCCTCGCTGCTGCCGACCGAGGAGCTGATGCTGGGCGCGTCCAGGGCCAGCGATGCGTTGAGGCGCTGACGTCCCCGGGCTGCGTCGGCGCCGCGGCGAGCCCGGAGGTATGCGAGCTCCCGCTGCCGGGCCGCCGGGCTGCGCGCGAGCGCGATCGAGATCGCGTCGGCGAGCGAGAGCTGGAGCGTGGCACCCGGCTCCACGTCGATCTCGGCCGGCTGGGCCTTCGCCGGCGGCGACATCCCGGTCACCCCGACCGCGACGCCGGCCACGATGGTCAGGCTCACCGTGATCGCCGCGCGGGTCGCTCTCGCGGCGACGGTGCCGGGGCGGCGCGGGCTCCGGAGTCCGCGAGGTCGCTCACTCATATCGCAAGCACTCGATCGGGTCGAGCGTGGCCGCTCGCCGCGCCGGATAGAAGCCGAACACGATGCCGACCGTGCCGGCGACCGTGACCGCGAGGATCACCGCACGCATGGACACGACCGTACGCCAGCCGGCGTAGTGGGCGATCGCTTCGGTGAGCCCGACGCCGAGGGCGAGGCCCAGTACGCCCCCGAGCACGCTGACCGCGACCGCCTCCACGAGGAACTGCCACATCACGTCGTGACGCGTCGCGCCCACTGCGCGGCGGATTCCGATCTCGCGCGTTCGCTCCAGGATGCTGGCCAGCATGATGTTCATGATCCCGATGCCTCCGACCAGAAGCGAGATCCCCGCGATCGCGCCCATCACCACGTTGAAGATCCGCTGTGTGGCCTGGCGCTGGCGCAGGAGCTCCTCGGGCACGAGGATGTCGAAGTCGTCGACGTCCCGGTGGCGCCGCTCGAGCGCACGCGTGATCAGGTCGGCGGCCATCCGCACGTCGGCGTGCTCGGGCACGTTGACCACGATCCGATCGATCTCGGGGGCGTCGGCGTCGCGACCCAGGCGGTGCACGGCGTTGGACACCGGAACGTACACGTTGCGGTTGGCGTCGTTCACGTAGCCCGAGACGTCGTCGGACACCCCGCCACGTGGTGCGAGGACGCCGATCACGGTGTACCAGTTGCCCGAGATCTTGACGCTCTCTCCGACACCCCCTCCCCACGCGAAGAGGTCGCGCGCGATCGCGTTGCCCAGGACGCACACGCGACGGGTCTCGAGGATGTCGGCGTGGGCGAAGAAGCGGCCGCGCGCGATCTCGAGGTTCATCACGTCGGCGAGCTCGGGGGTGGTACCCACGATCGTCGCCGGCACGCGACGGCGTCCGGCCCGCACGTCGGCCCGCACGTCGCGCTCGGGCACCGCCACCTCGACCACGGGGCTCTCCGCGCTCAGCGACCTCGCGTCGCCCAGCGTCAGCTTGGGGGACAGCCTCGGCTCCTCGTCGGCGTCGGCGGCGGGCTCGACGTGGCGGACGAACAGGTTGCGGACCCCGAGGAGTGCGAACTGCTCGAGCGCCTCCTCCTTCGCACCTTCGCCGATGGACAGCATCGCGATCACCGACGCCACCCCGAAGATGATCCCGAGCGTGGTCAGGAGCGTGCGCAGCTTGTGGGCGCCGAGCCCGCCCGCTCCGAGTCGAGCCAGGTCCGATCGTCTCACCGCCTCGACTCCTTCGCGCCCGGCTCGGATGCGGCCCCGGACGACGATCCCGTCACGAGCGCCACGCGCTCGCCGGCGGAGAGTCCCTCCTCGACCACGACCGACGTCGTGTTCGTGGGGCCGAGCGTCACTGGTCGCTCGTGCCCGTCGTCGACGAGGACGACGGTGGTGCCGTCCCGATCGATGACCGCGTCGATGGGAACGTGGATCACGTCGTCCAGCGAGGAGGTCACGATTCGGCACCGTGCGCTCATCCCGGGGCGCAGACCCTCCACCGCCGTGCTGTCGACGAGCACGGTGACCTCGAAGGTCTTGACGTCGGTGTTCGGCTCACGCGACGCGAGCTTGGCCACGCGGGAGACCGCGCCGGTGAACGCGCGACCCGGCAGCGCGTCCACGGCGATGTCGACGTGCTGTCCCGCCTCCACGCGATCGACGTCGACTTCGCCCACCTTCGTGAGCACCTGCATCCGCGACAGATCCGGGAGCTGGATGAGGTCCATGCCGGACCAGGGCGCGTCGCCCACCCGGATCTTCGTGGGCGACCCTCCGGGCCGCCACATGTTCTTGTAGACGACGAGACCGGCCACCGGCGCCGTCATCGTGTGCAGCTCGCGGTTGTGACGCGACTCCTCGAGGTCGGACTCCGCCTGCTCGACGCGACGCTCGGCCCGCGTGATCTCGGCCAGCGCGATCGTGCTGTCGGCGCTGATCTGCTCGCGCGCCTCGATCAGCGACAGCTCGGATTGCTTCAGCTCCAGCTCCACCATGCGGCGGCGAACCTCGGCCTCGTAGGCCATGCGCTCCAACGCGATCTTCTTGTGCTCGTGCGCGTAGAGCTGCTTCTGGTACGACGCGACCAGCTCGGTGCGACGCGCCTCGGCATCCGCTCGCTGGCGTTCGAGCTCCATCCGCGCTTCCTGGAGCGACTGCTCGCGTTCTTCGATCTGGCGATCGATGTCGCTCGTGTCGAACTGGATCAGGAAGTCTCCCGCCTCGACCTCGGTGCCTTCGGGAACGAGCTCGACGATCTGTCCTCGCGACCCGCGAATCCGGGGACGGGTGACCATTCGTGCGTTGACGGCGTCCAGCTCGCCGATCGTCTCCACGTCGACCACGAACGTCCCGCGCTCGGTCGTCACCCAGATCCGCTCGGTCGCCGCGCCCGAGAAACCGCTGCGCATCACCAGCACCAGCGTCACCACGAGCACGAGAGCGAGAACGAGCAGCCGGCGACGCGTCATCTGGTGCCTCCCGCGAGGAACCGTGCGTATCCGAGCGGCCGGAAGACGTCGTCGGACGGCGTACGGGTCACGAGCGCCGTTCGCGCGGGCAGCCCGCTCGTGATCTCGATCTCCTGATCCGTCCCGGCGCCCAGCGTCACGGCCGTGGGCTCGGGCCAGGTGTCCTCGGGGAACACGACCGGCTCACCATCGCGCTCGAACACGGCCCCTCGCGGCGCGGCCACGACGTCGACACGCTCGGACAGCACGACCTCGACGACGGCGGTCATGCCGGGCCGCAGCCGCGGATCGGTGCCGTCGATCTCGGCGGTGACCTGGAATGCGCGCACGCGCTCGTCGACCAGCGTCGGGAGCGCGAGCCCCGAGATCGCGACGATGCGGCCCTCGAACCGAGCGCTCGCATCGGCCTCCAGCCGGAGGCGCACCGGCGTGCCCGGTGCGACCTTCGGTCGATCCACCTCCGCCACGCCGAACACGACCTGCATGCGGGACAGGTCGGGAATCGACAGGAGCACCGACCCCGGGAAGACCGTGTCGCCGGGACGGGGCTCTCGAACCCCGTCCATGATCTGCATCTCCTCGTACACGACGATTCCGCTCGTGGGCGCGCGGAGCGTCAGTCCCTCGAAGTCGCGCTCCAGCCCGGAGAGCTCGCGTTCGAGCTTGGCGATGTCGAGCTCCTTGCCGCGAATCTTCAGCGCGTCGGCGACGCCGCCGGACTCCTTCTTGGATTCGGCCTCGGTCACGGCGAGCACGGCCTCGTCCACCTGGAGCCGCGCCTCTTCTCGCGCCGTCTCCGACTCGAAGCGACGGTTCTCCAGCTCGATCCTCGCCAGCTCGAGCGCCAGCTCCGCCTTCTCGACCGCATTGTCGAGGGTCTGGGCGTTCGCGGCGACGCGGGCCCGGACGCCGACCAGCTCGGCGCGCGCGTCGCTCAACGCGACGCGGGACCTGGCCAGCTCGTCGGCGAACCAGGCCGCGTCGAGACGGGCCACGACCTCGCCCGAGTCCACGCGCGTTCCCTCGGGGAGCAGCTCGACGAGCACCAGGTCGTCTCGGAAGTCGCGCGGCGCCTTGACGTCGGTGGACCGGACGGCCTCGACGTCGCCCGATTCCCGGAGCGTGACGATCAGCGTGGTCCGCCGTGACTCGGCCACCGGCAGCTCCGCGGCGTCGGAGGCGCAGCCCGCCATCGGGACGAGGCCCAGGCCGGCGGTGGCCAGGCCGGCGAGATCCCGGCGGAGTCTTTGCGGGATGGCAGCCACGGTGCGATCGCCTCACGATCGGTTGGGTCGACTCGCGTCACACGATCCGGCAACGAGGACGGCAGGAGTATACGCATCCCCGTCACGTGGGTAACGCGTGGAGTCCCGGCGGGTTTCGTTCCAATCGCGTCGATCGTGCCGCTCGATCGGCGATCGCGGGCGGAGACGGGTCAGAGAACGACGAGACGACGTGACAGCGAGCCGGCCCGAACCCAGTAGATCCCGGACGACACGCGCGACCCGGCGTCGGTCAGAAGGTCCCACACGACGCGGCGACGCTCGCGCGCCGCGGGTGGAAGGTGTCGGACGAGGCGTCCGGCCGCGTCGAAGATGCCGATCCTCTCGCCCTCGGCGAGGCCGGAGAACGCGATGCTGGCATACAGGGTGGCCGGGTTCGGGCCCACCGCGAGCATCGGGCCGGGCTCCACCGAGTCGGGCACGTCGACGGCCGCGCCGACCGGGCGCGCCAGCTGTGCGATCGTGGCCGTTCCGGCTCGCGCGATCTGGGTCCCCAGGTCCGGCGTCGTCTCCGAGAACCGGTCCCACGACCGGTGATAGGCGGCGTACTCGTCCCAGTCCAGATCGATGCAGAGGATCGCGGGCACGCCGCGATCCTGGAACGGGACGTGGTCGCTCCCGAACGAATAGTACGAGAACTGGCGCTCAAGCGTCGTGTAGGCGTCGACGGCGTCGGCCATCGCGCTCATCAGATCCGACCAGGCCGGCTCGCCCTCGATCAGCACGCCGTAGTTGTCGTTGTAGTACGCGATCATGTCGAACGTGACCGCGGCGCGCAGATCACGTCCCGCCGCCAGCGCGTCGGCGACGTACGCGGTGCTCCCCCAGAGCCCCTGCTCCTCGCCGGAGAACAGGACGATCTCGATCGTGGACTCGAAGGCGTACTCCGCCAGCGCGGCGGCCGCGCTCAGGATGGCCGCGCTTCCGCTGCCGTTGTCCTCGGCGCCGGGCGCCAGTGTCGACGGCTGCTCGGAGATGGAATCGATGTGGCCACCGAGAACGTAGATTCGCCAGGGAGTGAGGGTTCCGGGAAGTGTCGCGACGACGTTCTCGAGCGTGTATCCGCTGCGCGTGTACTCGTGGAACGACACCGTGTAGCCCATCGCGACCAGCTGCTCGTAGGCCCAGGCCCGGGACGAGTACCCCTGGCTCGACGGTGAGTATCGCGTCTCGAGCGTCAGCGGCAGCCCGTCGACCGTGATCTCGTCCTCTCCCGAGAGCGCACGGAGCCACGTGGTGAAGCTCTCCTCGGACATCGCCTCGACGATCTCGTCCACGAGCGGGCTGAACGCGACGCGTGGGTGGACCTCGTCCAGCTCGTCGAAGACGGCCCCGGGCGGAACCTCCGTCGCGAACCGGCACCCCAGTCGTCCTCCGGCGTGATCGTCCTGGGCGGAGGCCACCGTCCAGCAGCCGATCGTGAGGGTGACGAGGACGAGCAACGGGACCGGGGCGGCGGCTCTGGACATGTCGAACCTCCCGTCGCGTGCGCGGGGCCGGCCGCACGCGGGCATGAATGAAGCGGACGTCCGTGTTTCACAGCAGGTGATTGTACCTGGGATTCCGCGGTCGCGTCACCGCGCGGGCGTTCCGGCCCCGCGCGGCGTGTCGCGTCAGGGTCGGCGGTGTCCGGACCCGGACGTCCGCGGACGCGGCCCGGGCGACCACCGACGCCATCAACTCGATCTGGTTCAACGTCTTATGAGGTCCCGTGATCGAACGCCGTTTGGCACGTGACGTGCAGCACCCGGGTTTCGGCATCGTGGCGACGCAATTGGGTGAACGGCGCGACGCGGTTCCTCTCCGCCGCCTCTCGCCGGGGTCTCGCCTCGGGGTCCGGCACCCCGGGACGACCACATGGGGAGGCGACCGATGCAGAGGAGCCGACCGACCGTACGACCGTCACGCCACCCCCTCCGGAGCCTCGTTCGACTCGCGGGGGTCGCTCTTCCCGTCGGGCTCGCCGCCGCGCCCGCGCACGCGTTCAACGACCGGCCGCACGCGTTCACGATCGACGATCGCGGCGCGGCCGGGCTGTACGCGCTCTACCCGCCGAACCTGTTCGCGCACACGGTCGGCCTGTTGCAGCTCCAGATCACGAACGTCGGCATGATCGGCAACACCGAGATCGACGCCCTCAGCGCCGGGTGGCGGGGCCACGAGTACCTGTACGAGGCCGGTCTCTGGGTCGGCGCCCGACGATCGGACGGAACACCCGCGGTGAGCACGACGGTCCACGACTGGGAGTTTCTGCCCCCGCCCGATCCCGTCTGGACCGTGTACCCGTCCTACGAGGGCGCACGTGGCGGTAACCGGCTCGGGTTCTCCTCCGCGCCCGCCCAGCAGTTCCACGACGGCACGGGCAACGTCGTCACGTCCGGGGCGAACGACGACTGGTACGGCGGCGTGGACCATCGCATCGACGAGGACTTCCTGAACGGCTTCGACGACGATGGCGACGGGCTCGTCGACGAGGACTTCGAGGCCATCGGTCAGGAGATGCTCTCGACGCAGTACTGGGACATGTCGCCCATCGCGCAGAACGAGAGCCCCGATCACGAGCCTCTGGGGCTCCTCGTGCAGCAACGGAGCTTTGCGTGGTCGACGCCCGGCATCGACGAGTTCATCGGCTTCGACTTCACCGTGCGCAACATCGGACGCGAGACCCTGAACGACGTCTACCTCGCGTTCTACGTAGACAGCGACGTCGGCCCGCTCACCGATCCCGGATACTGGGTCGACGACCTCGGCGGCTTCGTCCACATCGACACGACGCTGTCCGACGACGACGCCGTCGGTGGCTGCGCACGGCGTTCGATGACGCTCGACATCGCATACATGTTCGACAAGCCGGACGCCGAGATCGTGGACGGGGTTCGCGGCGGCGACGCCCCGGGGTTCTTCGGCGGCATGTTCCTCGGCCACACCACCGACCCGTTCGGAGTCGACGCGCCGCGTACGATCGGCATTCGCCGCGCGGTGTTCTTCAACAGCCGCGAGCCCTACCCCGATGGAGATCCCGTCAACGACATCGAGCGATACGACCTCATCTCGCAGAGCGGTGTCCCCACCCGCGAGACGCTCGAGGAGGGCGACTACCGATACGTGTTCTCGGCGGGCCCGTTTCGCGTGCTCCCGCCGGACACCACGCTCACGTTCCAGACCGCGTTCGTGATCGGTGACGGACGCCGGGGGCTCGTCCGGAACGCCGTCGAGGCGAAGCGCGTGTTCGAGGGCACGTGGCGCGACGTCGACCAGAACCCCGCAACCGGCGTGGACGGCCGCGAGGTCTGCCTCCGGCCCGACGGCGACGCGGGCGTCGTGTTCTGGAGCGATCCGTGCGACACGACCTCGGGCGGTCCCCCTCAGCTGATCGACTGGCCCGGCTACTGCGCGCCCGAGCTCTACGTGGACGCCGACTGCGAGCCCTGTACGCCGACGCCGCTGGCCAGCGAGCCCGGAGCCGAGACCCGGGTCCGCTGGGTCGGCACCGTCGCGCCGGCCCCGCCGGTGACGAACACCGACGGGCTCACGGTCAGCGTGCTGTCGCCGGGATCCCAGTCCGGGGCCGTGCGTCCACCGCTCGGCGGACGCCCGCCCGCGGGCGATGGCCGCGTCGTTCTCGAGTGGGACAACCAGTCCGAGCTGCGCGCCGACCCGGTCAAGCGGCGGAACCTCTTCGAGGGCTATCGCGTCTGGCGGGTCGAGGGATGGCGCCGACCGGTCGGCTCCACCGGTCCCGCGCCCGACGACTGGCAGCTCATCGCGGAGTTTCGCCATCATCCGATCGACGCCCCCGACACCTGCTGGGTTCCCTCGCCGGTCATGGCCGGCGAGCACGTTCCCGTCGTCTTCGGCGACGCGGTGCTGGGCAACTGGGATCCGGGTCCCTCCGATCTGCTGCCCGAGGACCCGTGCGCGGCCTGTCCCGACTTCTGCTGGCCGAACCGGCACTTCCGTGTCGACGACACGCTCCTTCCGATCGAGTCCGGGATCGCGACCGGCGACACCACGGCGGGACACGAGTTCGCCGACCTCTATCCCGTCGGGCGCTACACGTTCGTCGACGACGCCTCGCTGAAGAACGGAATGGTGTACTTCTACGACGTCACGGCATTCAGCGCCTGGGACGAGGTGATCATCCGATACACCGGCTCGGTACCCGACACGATCGTCCAGCATTTCGAGCTGGCCGGCCGACCCTCCGCGCGAGAGACACAGATGGTCGTTCCCACCTGGGGCGCCTCGGAGCGGCAGAGCGGCGTCTTCGTGGTCCCGAACCCGTTCGTCCAGAACGACCTCTCGGTCACGCCGTGGGGATGGCAGCTGACGCCCTCCGACGCCGACCCCACCGGCACCCGGATCGCGTTCGCCGGCCTGCCCGAAGGACACAACGTGATCACGATCTTCACGCTGGCCGGCGAGCGCGTGCAGACGATCGAGCACACCTCCTGGGGAGAGCACGGTACGGCGTTCTGGAACCTCGTCAGCCGAAACGGCCAGGACGTCACCGCCGGCGTGTACCTGTTCTCGGTGCGGACCGAGGGGCGCGGCAACCAGGTCGGGCGGTTCACGATCATTCGCTGACCCGACTCTCGGTCCCGGGGTCCCGACCGCCGCGGGGGGTCGACCTCGCACGCCGCGTGCGGGCGGAAAGAAAAACGCAACCGGCCCGTGACGGCGTCCTCGACGACGCGCTACGGTTCGACGCCCGTGTCGCGGACCGGATGGGGCCCCATCCGCGCGCACGGAGCGTGACGTCGACTCATCGGGAGCCTCGAATGACCACTCGGCGCCGGCGCCGGAGACGACGCGACGCGTCACTAATCGCCCCGGCCCGTTCCCCATGGCGGCGGCTCGCGCCGTTCGTCCTGGTCGCGGCCACGATGCTCGTGTACGCGAACAGCCTCCAGGGCGTGTGGCTGCTCGACGACCACGGTGCCATCGTGGACAACCCGCACGTCCGCCAGCTGTGGCCGCCCACTGCTCCCCCGGACTCGACGCTCGATCGGCGGCCGGTCGCCGCGCTCTCGTTCGCGATCAGCTACGCCCTCGGCGGTCTCGATCCGCGCGGCTACCACGCGCTCAACGTCGCCGTGCACGTGCTCGCGGCGCTGACGGTGCTCGCGCTCCTCCGCCGAACGTTCCGGGCACCACGGCTCGCCGGCCGGCTCGGCGAGCACGCCGACGCCCTGGCCTTCGCGGCGGCCGCGGCATGGGCCGTCCATCCGCTCCTGACCCAGGCGGTGACGTACGTCGTCCAGCGCACCGAGTCCCTCGCGTCTCTCTTCGTGCTCCTGACGATCTACGCCGTGGCTCGCGCGCAGTCGAGCACACGGCCCGGGCGCTGGCACGCCGCCGCCGTCGCGGCGTGTGCGCTCGCGATGGGAACCAAGGAGATCGCGGTCGCCACCCCGCTCCTGGCCTGGGTGTACGTCCGCGTCTTCTTCCACCGGGCGCGAACGTCCGACGAACGGGTCGCCTCCGACCCGGCGGGGCGTCGGCTCTGGATCGGACTCGGCCTGACGTGGGTCGTCCCGGCGCTGCTCTTGCTGGGCGATACGCCCCGTCAGTCGATGGGCTTCGGCAGCGACGCCGCCGACCCGTGGACGTACGCGATGTCGCAGGGCGCGATCCTCGTGCACTACCTCCGGCTCGTCGTGTGGCCCGCGGGCCTCACGTTTGACTACGCGTGGCCACCGGCCACCGACGCGGTTGCGGCAGCGCCGGGGCTGGTCGCCGGGGTCGCGCTCGTCGTGGCAACCGGGTGGAGCCTCGCCCGCCGGCCGTCTCTCGGGTTCGGCGGTGCGTGGTTCCTTCTCCTGCTCGCACCGACGTCGTCGGTCGTCCCGATCCTGGATCTGGCGGTCGAGCACCGCACGTACCTCGCGTCCGCGGCGCCGATCACGCTGGCGATGGTGGCGCTGTACCTGGGCGCACGGAGGATCGTCGCCTCCCCCGCAGCCGCGGCGCGAGCGTTCACCGTCGTGGCGGCGGTGATCGCGATCCTCCTGGGTGCGGCCACCGTGCGGCGCAACGCGACGTACCGGAGCGCGGTGGCCATGTGGTCGGACGTGGTCGCCAACGCTCCCCGGAACGCGAGAGGATGGAACGAGCTGGGCCTGGCGTTCCTCGATGCCCGCCGCCCGGCCGACGCCGAGCCGGCGTTGCGGACCGCGGTCGGCCTCCGTCCCGACGACGCGAAGGCCCAGTGGAACCTCGGGCGACTGTACGCGGAGTCCGGCCGGCCCGACGACGCGCGCCTCGCCTTCGAGGCCGCGATCTCGTCGGTCCCCGGCTACCTGGACGCACACACGAGCCTGGCCACGCTGCTCCTCGGCCAGGGGGACCTCACCGGCGGCGCCGAACATCTCGAGGCCGCGCTCCGACTCGATCCCGAGCGTCTGGACGTCCGGTACAACCTGGCCGGCGTGCTCCTCGCGCTCGGCCGGCACGGTCGCGCCCGTCAGGAGTTCGAGGCGGTTCTGGATCGGGAGCCCGACCACGTGCTCGCGATGGTCGGGAAGGCGGGTGCGCTGGCCGCGATGGGGTCCTTGGACGGGGCGCGCGAGGCGCTGGAACGGGCGCGCGTGCTCGCCGAGGCGGGGCCCGATCCGTCCCTCCGGGAGCTCGTGCGCGCGCGCCTGCGCGCGCTGCCGAGCCCGGGCACCCCGCCCGGCTCGTGAGCGATCGCCACGTCAGCCGGAGCCGCCGCCCGCACCGTCATCGCCATCACCGCCGGGCGCGCCGCGGTCGCGCCCCGAGGGCTCACGCGCGCGACCGGCTTCCCGGAGCGCGCGCGTGAGGATGAACTCGATCTGTGCGTTGACGCTCCTGAGCTCGTCGTCGGCCCAGGCCCTCACCGCGTCGAAGACCTCCGGATCGATGCGAAGCGCGAACGCCTTACGTTTCGACATGGCGAACGCTCAATGGTACAGCGACCCCGTGTTCACGACCGGCTGCGTGTGCCGGTCGCTGCAGAGCACGACCAGGAGGTTGCTGACCATCGCGGCCTTGCGCTCCTCGTCGAGCTCCATGACGTTTCGGGCCGCCAGCTGATCGAGGGCGCTCTCGACCATTCCCACCGCACCCTCCACGATCTGCTGGCGGGCGGCCACCACCGCGCTGGCCTGCTGGCGCTGTAGCATCGCGGCGGCAATCTCGGGCGAGTACGCGAGGTGGCTGATGCGGGTCTCGAGCACGTCCACGCCCGCCTCGTCCAGCCGGTCGCGAACCTCGACGCTGAGCTGCTCGGAGATCTCCGCCGCATGGCTGCTCAGCGCCCGCTCCTCGTCGTGTGCCACGTACGGGTAGTTCGACGCCAGATTGCGGAGCGCGGACTCGCTCTGCACGTGCACGAAGTCCTCGAAGTCGTTCACGTTGAACAGGGCCTCGGCCGTGTCCACGACTCGCCACACGACGATCGCCGCGATCTCGATCGGATTGCCGCTCGCGTCATTCACCTTGAGCTTGTCGGTCTCGAAGTTCCGGATACGGACCGACACCTTGCGCTTCGAGTTGAACGGGTTGGCCCAGCGGAGCCCCTCGTCCTTAGCCGTGCCCACGTACTTGCCGAAGAGCTGCAGCACCTTGGACTCGTTGGGGTTCACGACGAACAGACCGGACAGGAACAGGATGAACCCCGCCAGCACGATCAGCGAGACGATGATCCCCAGGGGCGCCCCCCCGACCTCGTCCTTGGCGAGCCGCACGAAGTTGATGAACGAGACGATCGACGCCACGATGCCCAGGATCCCGATCAGCAGGTGCGGCAAACCGTTCGGGTATCGCTTCGTGTTCTCCCGCATCGGAAGCTCCTTTCCGGCGATAGCGCCATGATGTTGATATGATATCATAACGATTGCACCAGGGGAAAAGTTGCGGTAGATTCGGCCAGACCAGAATGCGTTGTACTGTATTGAGTTACGGGCGAGCCGGACCCGCCGTCGGGGAGGCCGGCGTCGGACGACCTCCACGGGGTCGCACTCGCGCCCAGATCGCCGACGTGTGCTCTCGCACGTCGTCGAAGAACGAGTAGAACACCGGGACCACCAGGAGCGTGAGCAGCGTCGCCGTCGTCATCCCCCCGATCAGCGTCAGCGCGAACGAGGTGTAGCTCAGACCCGAGTCCATCCGTCCCCAGAGGGCCAGCGGCACCATGCCGCCGATCGTGGTGATGGCGGTCATCATGATCGGGCGGAACCGCCCTCGCGCGGCCTCCAGGATGGCCGAGCGGCGATCGAGCCCGTCGACCCGGAGGCGGTTCACGAAGTCGATCAGCACGATCCCGTTGTTCACCACCACGCCGACCAGGAGGACGCCCCCCACCGCGCCCAGGAAGTCGATGTCCCGCGACGCGATCACGTGGATCCAGACCACGCCCAGCGAGGCCAGCGGAATGGTGAAGATGATCGACAGCGGCAGCACGAAGCTCTCGAAGAGCAGCCCCATCAGGAGGTAGATGAACACGATCGACACGTAGAGCGCGAACAGAAGCGACGCGAAGTCCTCCCGCGACTCGTTCACCTCGGCCGGATCCCCGAACGTGACGCCCTCGGGGAGGTCGATGCGGGCACAGACCGCGTCCAGGCGATCCCGCGTCTCCTCCCGCCGGGCGTCCAGGAGATCCAGCGACACCGTGCGTGACGTGCGCTTGTTCCGTCTGACGATCGCCGGCGGGCTGTCGAGCATGCTCACGTCCGTCAGCGCCGAGACCGGGAGGACGCCTCCGGAGGCCGTCGGCACGTAGAAGGAGGAGAGATCCGCCACGCTCTCTCGGTCCTCCTCCCGATAGCGCACGCGGACCGGAATCTCGCGCGACGCATCCCGGTACTTCGGCAGGCTCTGACCGCGGAGGGCGTAGCCGACGACGCCGGCCACGATCGTGGGATCGACGCCGTACGCCTCGGTGAGCTCGCGGTCGATCACGAGGCCGAGCTCGTTGGGCACCCGATCGGAGTCGCGTCGAGCACCCAGCACGCCCTCCACCTTCGCGAGTACGTCCGTGAGCTCCTCGGCGACGTCCTCCAGCACCCGCGGATCCTCGCCGTGAAGCGTGACCCGGTAGACGTCCTCGTCGGCCTCCACCTGGCTCTCGTCGCCGGTGGTGAACACGATCCCGGGGCGGTGCGGCAGGAGCTCGAGCACGCGCGCGGTCGTCTCCTTCGCCGTGAGGTCGCTGGTGCGCGGCGTCGTGAACCAGCCCTGGAGCTCGCCTCGCGTCTTCTGGTGGTAGAGAAACCAGCCTTCGAGACCCAGCTCCCCGGCGTGGTCCTCGACGATCTTCTCGGCCTCCAGGAACCAGGCCTCGGTCTCCTCCAGAGACGCGTTGTCGGGCATCTCCACGTCGACCGAGAAGCCGGCGTCCTCGTTCTCCTGCACGTCCACGAACCGGATCGTCTTCGTCGCGACGCCGATCGTGACGCCGAAGACCACCGCCATCGCAAGCACCACGTCGAGTCGCCGGCTCAGCGACACATCGAGAAGCCGAGAGTAGGCCCGCCCCAGCCGCCCGAACGACACGTCGTAGGCACGCGCCATCGCCGACGACAGGCGGAGGTAGGAGCGTGCGCGGGGCGGGGTGTGTCCACCCCGCGCCGGCAACGTCGCATGAACTCCCAGCGGGATGCAGACGAGCGCCACCGCCAGCGACGCGATCAGCGACACGCTGATCGGAACCGACAGCCGGAGCAGGAAGAACTGGGCCGGCCCCTCCACGAGCGCGATCGGCAGGAAGACGATCACCGTGGTCAGCGTCGACATCGTGATCGCCAGTCCGATCTCACCTGCGCCGCGGATGGCGGCCTCCCGGCGCGAGAGCCCCCGCCGGTGCATGCGGTCGATGTTCTCGGACACGACGATCGCATTGTCCACCAGCAGCCCGACGCACACCATCAGCCCCAGCAGCGACAGGATGTTCAGCGACTGACCGATGAAGAGCATCACGCTGAGCGACACCAGGAGGCTCAGCGGAACGGCCGCGTTCGCGATCAGCGTGACCCGGAAGCGGCGCAGGAAGAAGAACAGCACGCAGGCCGCGATCGCACCGCCGATGAGCCCGCTGTTCAGGAGCGTGGACAGCGACTCGTCGATCATCTCGCCCTGGTCGAACAGCACGATCTGCTCGGCGGCGTCGAGCCGGGGGTTCTCGTCGAACTCCGCACAGACGTCGCGCAGGCGGCCGCACACCTCCCGGGCGTTCGTCTCGCCCTCCTTCATGACGATGATGGCGTACGCAGGCTTGCTCATCGCGCGCACGCGATACTGCTTCTCGGGCTCGTCGTAGCGGACGGCCGCGATGTCGCGCAGCCGCACCGACGGCGTGATTGGCCGGTTCTCGAGATCCTCGAGACGGTGGTAGCGGGCGTCCGATCGCAAGAGGAGCTTGCGCCCGCCGTCACGCACGTGGCCCGAGGCGAGGGTGAAGCTGTCCTGGCCCAGCGTCTGGCTCAGCTCGTAGATGTTGATCCCGTGTGCGTCCGCACGGGTGCGGTCGATCTCGATCAGGATCTCCTTCTCCTCGAGCCCCTGGACGTTGACCGACGCCACACCGGGGACGCGCTCGAGCGGAACCACGATCTGCTTGTGGATGAGGTTGTAGACGTCGGTCACCGACGGATCGACGGCGACCCCGAGCACCAGCACCGGAATGCCCGAGGCATCGTCCTTGTAGATGAAGACGCGATCCACGTCCTCTGGGAAGAGCCGCCGCGCGCGCTGGACCCGATCTCGGACCTCTCGATACGCGAGGTCCATGTCCGTGCCCTGCTTGAAGCTCATGAACTGGCGCGCCTGCCCGGTGATCGAGACGGACGTGATGCGCCGGAGCCCCTTCACGGTGGAGAGCTCCTCTTCCAGCGGCGTCGAGATCTTGTCCAGCACCTCGCGCGGCGGGGCATCGCGCCAGGGGACCCACACGCTCAGGAACGGCGAGTCGAAGCCACGCGGGATCAGCTCGATCGGGATCGTGGCCAGGGCGACCAGCCCCACCACGATCACCGTCGCCACGAGGACGATGACCGTGATGGGACGCGAGAGCGCGAAGCTGGCCAGACCACCCCGTCCGGTGCGCGCCCTCACGTCGTCACCTCCGGAACGGGTCGTCCCTCGCCGTCGACGTCGGCGCCGGCCCTGGATGGCCAGAGTCGCTCGGCCAGACCGTCCACGATCGCGTAGATCCACGGCACGACGACCAGCGTGAGCACCGTCGACGTCAGGAGTCCGGAGATGACCGCGATCGCCATCGGGGTCCGGATCTCGGCGCCGTCACCGATCCCGATCGCCATGGGCAGGAGCCCGAGGACGGTGGTGGCCGTCGTCATGAGGATCGGACGCAGCCGGACGCGGCCGGCGGCGAGGATCGCCTCCTCGCGCGAGAGCCCGCGCCGGCGGAGCTGGTTGACGTAGTCCACGAGCACGATCGCGTTGTTCACGACGATGCCCGCCAGCATGATCATCCCGAGAAACGCCACCACCGACAGCGGAATCCCGAACAGCCACAGGCCGGCGAACGTCCCCACGAACGCCATGGGGATCGCGAGCATGATCACGAGCGGATGCAGCAGCGACTCGAACTGCACGGCCATGATCACGTAGACCAGGAACACCGACAGACCGAGCGCGAGGACGAGGCTGCCGCGACTGCGCTCCCACTCCTCGTTCTGGCCCGAGATGTAGTAGGTCAGCTCGGGCGGCCATTCGATCGCCCGCCCGAGCATGCGCTCGATCGCCGCCACCGCCGAGCCCAGCGACGCGTCGCCGATGTTCGCGCGGATCAAGGCCACGCGCTGACCGTCCACGCGCCGTACCTCGCTCGGACCCTCGCCCACACGAACGTCGGCCACCTGCGAGAGCCGGACCGGCCGATCGGCGCCCGGGTTGACAACGAGCGCCTGGATGTCGTCGACGGTCTCGCGGAAGCTCCGATCGAGCTGC
The DNA here is from genome assembly GCA_965224245.1 of Candidatus Eiseniibacteriota bacterium. Lineage (GTDB taxonomy): Bacteria > Eisenbacteria > RBG-16-71-46 > CAZAMP01 > CAZAMP01 > CBDCYW01. The sequence goes on from OZ245046.1 coordinate 2,745,237, forward strand.
ACCATGATCGGGATCCGTCGATCGAACCGGTTGAGGCGGGTGGCCTCGGCTCCCTGCACCCCGTCGCGAACCTGACGCGCGACCGCGGAGACGTTGAGGTCGTAGGCCATCAGTCGTTCGCGGTCGTAGACGACCTGAATCTCGGGAGCACCGGGCTGGAGCGTGGACTGAACGTCGGCCAGCTCGGGAAGCCCGGCCAGCGCCGCCTCGACCCGCTCGGCCTGATCGCGGAGCGCGCCGAGGTCGTCACCGTGAACCTCGACCTCGATGGGCGTCCGCGACGAGAACAGCACGGGACGAGAGACGTTCAGCTCCAGATCGGGTACGCGCGCGAAGACGTCGCGCATGCGATCGATCACGTGGTCCTCGATCGCGCCCGCGTCACGGGCATCGCCGCGCCCCGAGAGCCGACCCACCGCGCGCGAGAGCCACGAGCCGCCGTCCGTCACGCCACCGCCCACGAGGACGCGGAACCGGGCCGTGTGCTCCCCCTCGTCGGACCGATCCGACTGCGCCGGATCGTACCCCAGCGTCAGGAGCAGCGTGCGCACGTTCGCGCCGACGTCGAGCAGCGCGTCCTCGGCCCGCGACAGCACCTCGTCGGTGGTCTCCAGCGGCGTTCCCACCGGCAGCGAGACCTCGAGCGTGAACTCGCCCTGTCTCACCTCGGGCAGAAGCTCGCTGTCCAGACTCCTGACCATCAGAACGCTGACGGTCACGATCGCGGCGGTGATCACGAGCACGATCGCACCGCTGCGGAGGACCCAGCCGAGGAGCACCGGATACCCGCGCGTGACGGCCCCGAGGAGCCGGTCGGTGATCCACAGCGGGCCGGCGACCAGGAACCGGAACAGGAAGCGGACGACCGGCGAGACCCCGCGGACGAGAAGCCAGCCGAGCCCGACGGCGATCATCGTCACCAGGAGTCCCAGAAGCTCGAGCACCTGCTCGACGACGAAGCGGACGAGCCAGAACGCGGGCGTCAACACGAGGAGCTTCGTGCGGCGCCGCGAGCGGACCCACTCGGAACGGAGAGCGCGCCAGGCGCGGAGGCGAAAGAGCGCACGCCGCTCCGGCAGGCCGCCGCCGGGCGCCCCGCGGCTTGCGAGCATCGGGATGAAGTACAGCGCCACCGACGCCGACGCCAGAAGCGACACCACGACCGCTATCCCCAGATCCCCGAACGCCTGACCGGCGACCCCCTCCACGAAGACCATCGGGAAGAACACCGCGATCGACGTGAGCGTCGACGCCCAGACCGCGCCCCGGACCTCGTTCACGCCGCGCACGGCCGCGCCCACGAGGCCGTCCCCCTCCTCGCGGCACCGGTGGATGGACTCCAGCACCACGATGGAGGAATCCACGAGCATGCCAATGCCGAGCGCGAGCCCACCCAGCGACATGATGTTCAGCGAGACACCGGCCAGATTCAGCGGCGCGAACGTCACCAGGAGCGAGATCGGAATGCTCACCGCGACGATGGTGGTCGCCCGGACGTCCCGGAGAAACAGGAACAGCATCAGGACGGCCAGGAGCCCTCCGATGATGGCGGTGGATCGCACCTCGCGGATGCTGCTCTCGATGAACACAGACCGATCGGCGGTCAGCTCCAGGCGAACGCCCTCGTCCTCGTACAGCTGCTGGGCGAGGCCGCGATCGCCGCGAAGACCGCCGGCCGGGGCCGACATCGCGCCATTGCTCGCCTCGGCATCGCTCGCCTCGGCGCCGCGCTCCTCGGCGCCGGCCGGGATCGTGAGCGTTCCCAGGGCCTCCTCCACGCGGTCGGCCAGGGCCACGATGTTCGCGTCACCCTCCTTGAAGATCTCGATCTGCACGCTCTCCGCGCCGTCGGTGCGCGTGATGATCTGGCGCTCCTTGTGGCCCCACTCGACCCGTCCGAGATCGCGGACGCGCACCGGTCGGTCGCCCATGCGACGAACGATCGTGTCCTCGATCTGGCGGTGATCCTCGAACTCGTTGAGCGTCCGGACCAGGTACTCGGTGCGGCCCTCCTGGATCATCCCGCCCGCGACGTTGACGTTCTCCTGCCGGAGCCGGGTCAACACCTCGCCGATCGAGATGCCGGTTCGTCGCATCTCGCCCTCGTCGAGGAGCACGTGGATCTCCTCTTCCAGGCCACCCATCACACGCACCGCGGCCACTCCCGAGATCGGCTCCAGGGCGCGCTTGACCTGCCGGTCGGCGATCCGGCGCAGGCGACGGAGCCCTTCCTCACCCTCGAACCGATCGTCGAGACCCGACAGGCTCAGTGCCAGCACCGGATCCAGCGAGGGGTCGAAGTGCAGGATCAGCGGCCGTGCCGCCTCCTCCGGCAGGAACACCAGGTCCAGGCGCTCCAGCACGTCCTGCGTGGCGTCGGAGATGTCAACGTCCCACGCGAACTCGAGGACGACGTCCGAGACCTCGGCGCGGCTGATGCTGCTGATGCGGCGGAGGCCGCCGATGACGCCGAGAGCTTCCTCGATCGGGCGACTGATGTCGTTCTCGACCTCCTCGGGCGCGGCCCCCTCGTACTCGGTGCGAACGGTCAGCGTCGGGTAGGTCAGCTCGGGCATCAGGGCCACCGGGAGGCGGCCGTAGGAGAAGTACCCGAACACGACAGCGGCGATGAACAGCATCAGCACCGCGACGGGCCGGCCGGTGACGAAGCTCCGAGCGGCGCGCGGCTCTGGGTCGGGGGCGCGCGGATCCCGCGGGTCGAACGACATCGGTGTGGCGTCGCTCACGGCGACGCGCTCTCGGCCGTGACGCCGGCAGTCGCATCCTCCCGGTCCCCACCGTCGGTCACCGGGGCATCGCCGGTCGTGGCGTCGGCCCCGGGGACCGCATCGAGATCCACGACCTCCACGCGCGCTCCCTCCTTCAGCCCCGCCTGTCCGGCGACCACGACTCGTTGCCCCGCCTCGAATCCGGCACGCGGCTCCACGTTGTCGGTGTCGGAGAGAACCGGCTCCACCCGGACGCGCTCGACGGTGTCCTCGCCGGTGAGGCGGTACACGAACGTCAGGTCGTTCTCGTAGACGAGGGCACGCTTGGGAACGAGGAGCGCCGCGTCGTTCACGGCGGTGACGATGCCCACGTCGACGAACATGCCGGGACGGAGCGCGCCCTGCGCGCCGACCGCCACCGTGATCTTGATCGTTCCACTGGATGGATCGACGATCGGCGAGATACGGAGCACCGACCCCCTCACCGGCGCGTCGGCGGCCACCCGGGCCCGGACGCGGGCATCGAGGCCTTGCCGCAGCTCCGGCAGGTGGCGCTCGGGCACGTAGACCCTGGCCACCAGGGATTCGAAGTCGATGATCTCGAACAGCTCCTGGCCCACCTGGACCTGGTCGCCCAGACGAACGAAGCGCTGGGTGATGGTGCCGCCGATCGGCGCCCGCACCTCGGTGTACGAGAGCGCACGCGCGGCGTCGTCCACGGCGAGCCTCTGCTGCTCGAACGCGTACCGCGCATCGGTGTAGGCACGATCGCTCGTCAGCCCGTCGGCGTGCAGGCGCTTCTGTCGCTGGTACTCGCTCTCGAGCTTGGCCAGCTGCGTCTCGGCCTGGGCCAGCGCGCTCTGCTGCTCGTCGTCCTGGAGCCGGAGGAGCAGATCGCCGGCGGCCACGTGATCGCCCTCCTCCACGAGCACGGCGGTCACGCGCCGCGCGGCCTCGGCGTGGACGCGCACCTGAGCCTCGGCCTCGAGGGTGGCCGACGCTCTCAGCACCTTCTCCAGTGGGCCGCGGGTGATCACGGCGACCTCGACCGGCACCGCCTCCACGTCTTCGGCGGTGGTCGAGTCGGCGCCGGCGGCGTCGCCGTCGCTCTCGTCCGCGCCGTCTCCGCGCTCGCAGCCGACCCAGATGGCCAGCGCCAGGACTCCGAACAGAACGCGACGCGATGACATGGCGGCCCTCTCCGCTCGTGTGGCGATCCCGGGTGTTCGTCCCTCGCCGTCTGCGCGATGACGCACACGCTTCGCACTTCGAACCCGGACAGGATACTCTCTTGGACGTCTCGGACCAACGACGCCGACCGTCGCTGGTCGACCCATCGCCGTGACGGGGGACTGACGATGAGACTCATTCCGCTCGACGACTTCTTTCGCAATCCCGAACGCGCGTCGATGCGCCTCTCGCCAGACGGCCGCCATCTCGCGTATCTCGCACCGTGGAAGAGCCGCCTGAACGTTCACGTCCGTCCGTTCGAGGGCGGGGACGAGATCCGTCTGTCGTCGGTCACCGATCGCGACGTGCCCGGATGCGTGTGGGCGAACGACCGATGCGTCGTGTACACGCGCGACACCGGCGGAGACGAGAACTTCCACGCATACGCCGTGGACGTCAACGAGCGTGTCGAGCGCCATCTGACGCCGTTCGACGGGGTCAAGGTCTCGATCGTCGACATCCTCGAGGACGACGAGGATCACGTGCTGATCTCGATGAACCGGCGCGATCCTCAGCACTTCGACGTGTACCGTCTTCACGTCACCACCGGCGAGCTCACACGGGTGGCCGAGAACCCGGGCGGGGTCGTGGACTGGCTGACCGACAATGCCGGTCGTGTCCGCGTTGCGATCCAGACGGACGGCGTCTCCACGGCACTGCTGTACCGGTCCGACGAGACCGGTGACTTTCGCGAGATCGTTCGCACCGACTTCAAGGACAGCATCACCCCGCTCGCGTTCACGTTCGACGATCGAGCCCTGGTGGTGTCGTCGAACCTCGGCCGCGACCGGAGGACCATCAGCCTGTTCGATCCGGAGACGGCGACGCCGGGAGAGCTCATCTTCGAGCACGACGAGGTGGACGTCGAGAACATCCTGCGATCGAAGAGGCGGAAGCGGCTGCTGGGCGTGTGGTTCGTCACCGATCGGCTGCATTACCACTTCTTCGACGACGAACGCGCCGCCCTCCATCGGCGCATCGCGAGCGCGCTGCCCGGCGACGACGTGCACGTGGTGAGCAAGTCCCGGGACGAGACACGATACGTGCTCCGGTCGGCCGGCGATCGGTCCCTGGGTACGTATTACACGCTCGACGATCGGGACGGCACGGGAAGCGCGACGCCGGTGAAGCTCGTGGACGTCGCGCCCTGGCTCCGGCGCGACGAGCTGTGCGAGATGACACCGGTCGCGTACGACGCCCGGGACGGGCGCCGCATTCACGGCTACCTGACGCTGCCGCGAGACGTCGCGCGCCCCGTGCCCGTGGTCGTGAACCCGCACGGCGGTCCCTGGGCCCGCGACGTCTGGGGCTTCTCGGCCGACGTGCAGTTCCTGGCCAACCGGGGCTACGCGGTCCTGCAGGTCAACTTCCGGGGCTCGATCGGCTACGGTCGCGACTTCTGGGAGGCCGGATTCCGGCAGTGGGGGCGCGCGATGCAGGACGACGTGACCGACGGCGTGCGGTGGCTCGTCGACGAGGGAGTCGCCGACCCGACTCGCATCGGGATATACGGCGCCTCGTACGGTGGTTACGTCGTCCTGGCCGGCCTCGCGTTCACGCCGGAGCTCTACGCGTGCGGTGTGGACTACGTGGGCGTCTCGAACCTCTTCACGTTGCTCGCCACGCTGCCCCCGTACTGGGAGCCGCTTCGGGACATGATGTACGAGATGATCGGCCACCCCGAGAAGGACAGCGAGCTCCTGCGGGCGGTGTCACCGGTGTTCCACGCCGACGCGATCCGATCGCCGCTCCTGGTTGCACAGGGCGCCAACGATCCGCGCGTCAAGCAATCGGAGTCGGATCAGATCGTGGCCGCGCTCCGGGCCCGGAACGTCGACGTGACGTACATCGTCAAGGACGACGAGGGGCACGGCTTCCAGAACGAGGAGAACCGGTTCGAGCTGTACCGCGAGATCGAGCGCTTCCTCGGCGAGCATCTGGGCGGGCGCGTCACCGACTGACACCGAGCACGCCGGACCGAGGTCGCGGCGTGCCGGGTCAGCGAATCACGTCCAGGCGCGTGACCTGGTGTCCGTCCTCGCCGTCCACGCGCAGGAAGTACGGCCCGTTGGCCACGCGATGACCGCGCGCGTCGCGCCCGTCCCACCGGAGGGCGTGCGGTCCCCCGTCACCACCGGACACCGATGCGACGTCGAGCACGCGCACCCGCCGACCGCGGACGTCGGTCACGATCGCCCGCGTGATCGAGACGCCGGGCGCGATCGGAACCACGACGCTGCCCGAGAGCGGGTTCGGGAACGGCGCGCCCACGATCACCGGCTCACCGCCGGAGGGGACGGACACGATCTCCGCCCCTGCGTACAGGTAGACGGCGCCCGCGTTGGTGATCTCGGCGTCGACGTCGCGACCGGGCGCCCCGAGCACGAGATCGAAGCTCGAGTCGAGGGTCAGGTCGCGAACCGATCCCACCGCGGTCCCCAGCTCGTCGCCGGCGTCGGATCCGATGTACTGCCGCGTGGCCACGGACGTGAGCGTGCCGCTGGGCGGGAGCGCACCGTTCTGGCCGAGCACGAGATACGCCGAACCCGCGCCGCTGCGTCCCGCCGGATCATCCCCCGGGGCTCCGACCAGCAGGTCGGCGATCGTGTCGCCGTCGAAGTCGCCGGCGTACCCGACCGCGAAGCCCGCGAAGTCACCGGCGCTGTCACCGGTGAGAATGCTCGCCGCATCGGTGAGCGCGTCGAGCACGACCGGCATCGTGACCTCGCCTCCGCCGAACACGTAGACGCGACCGGCATAGCCGCCGTCCTCGTCGTTGTACGGCGCACCGACCACGATGTCGCCGTCACCGTCGTCGTCCATGTCGGGCAGCACGATCACACTGTGACCGAAGCCGTCGTTGCTGGTGGCGCCCAGGAGTGCGAAGTCGAAGTCGTTCGGTCCGTCGATCACGTCGGACGGTCCCCACGAGGCGGCGCCCAGGAAGCCGTACACGGTGCCGTTGTTGAACCGGCCCGCGGTGTCCTGCCCCGGCGCACCCACGAGGAGGTCGTCGATGAAGTCGCCGTTGATGTCACCCATCGCGATGCTCTGTCCGAAGCCCGACGCCACCTGCGTGCCGCGGATGTGCACGTCGGCGTCGGCGGGATCGAGGGTGAGGCCGCTGGTCAATGACGCGCTTCCGAAGAACACGAAGACCTCACCGGACGAGACCACGGGCGTCTGACCGAGAGGCGCACCGACGACGATGTCCTCGATGCCGTCGTCGTTGAAGTCGCCCGAGATGTCCACGGCCCAGCCGAGGTGATCCTCGACGTCCTGCCCGTCGATCGTCAGATCGGCATCGGACACCATGTCGGTGCCGGAGCGCGTCTCGTCCCCGAAGAAGATCCGAACCTGGCCCGCGTCGAACAACCCGCCGCCGTCCACCGACCAGCCGCCGATGGCCAGGTCGGGTATGCCGTCGTCGTTGACGTCGCCGCGCCCCGAGAGCCCGAACGCCATCGACCCTTCGGTCTCCGAGCCGTACACCTGGTAGTCCGCCAGGTTCATCGGGAAGACGCCCGTGGTCACGTTCGCGTCGAAGACGAACGCGGTGCCCGCTTCCTGGGACCCGAGGGGATCGGCCAGGTAGGCCCCAATGACGAGCGCGGATCGTCCCGCGCCGAAAAAGCCGTCCACCGCGGCCAGCGACGACCCGGCGCTGGCGCCGTCCTCGCCGCTCTCGTACCGACTGTCGGCGCCGACGACGTCCACGACGTCGGCGCGGGCGGCGCCGACGGTGAGCATCAGCGCCACTGCGAGAACCGACCGTCCGGCGCCGCCCCCGGCGACGTTGGACACCATCGGCATCTTTGCTAGAATCACCGGGCCTCCACGGGATGTGACGCACGACGTAAGCTGCGTTGCACTGCGACGAATCATACACCACGTGCGCGGGACGCGACACGTGGGAAGCCGACCACGGAGCATCCGATGCGTTTCAGAGCAGCCTGGCTCGTTTCGACCATCTCGTTTTTTGGTGCCATCGCACCCGCATCCGCGTTCGATCCCGAGTACGCCACGCATCCCCTCGGAATCGTGGATCTCCGGGAGTTCGACGGCGTGGCCGAGCTCGGAGGGCACTGGATGCGCGTTCCGCTCGACTGGCGCTACATCGAGCCGGTCGACGACGAGTTCAACTGGAACAGCGCGCTCACGACGTGGCTGGACGAGATGGACGCGCGCAGCATCAACGCGTCGTGCGTGGTCGCCATCGGGCAGATGTGGGCCAGCGGATACCCCGACGGCAAGGGCGAGTGGCCGTCGTCACCGCCGGTCGATCTCCAAACCACGTTCGACCCCGTGTTCGGCTACAGCGAGACATACTACGACTTCATCTTCAACGTCTGCACGTTCTACCGCGATCGAATCGATCGCCTGACGATCGAGAACGAGGTCAACACCCAGGAGTTCTGGGTGGGAACCATGGACGAGTACCGTCGCGTGCTCGCCACCGCGGCCAAGGCGGTCGAGGACGCCGCGCCGGAGATCCTCGTGTTCGACAGCGGTCTCGGTAGCGGCTCGTGGGGCGCGGCGGCGGCGGAGTGGATGCACCGGAGCGGCGACTACACCGAGGACGAGGTCCTCGCGTTCGTGAACGAGTACTACGAGTACGACGTCTTCGCGCCGTTCCAGTTCAACGACTACCAGGAGCTCATCTTCTGGCTGCAGCAGCCGTTCGTGCAGCACAACAACAAGCACGTCAGGTACATCCTGGCCACCGTGCCTCCGTACATCGACGGCATGAACTTCAAGTTCACCGAGAGCCACTGGCTCCTGCCGCCCCTCGTCGACTGGATGGACGCGCAGCTCGCCGACTTCGGGTACAGCGTGCCATTGAAGATCAACAACGAGGGATCGAACTGGCCGCGCGCCACGGAGTTCGACGAGGGTCGCAACCTGTTCAAGCTGGTCGTCATGTCGCTGTCCAAGGGCGTCGAGCAGACGCTGTGGTTTCCGTACTCCAACGAGACGACATCCACGCCGCGACGCGGCCTCTACGACGAGACGGGCGCCCGGACCAAGCAGGCCGACGCGTTCGAGAACCTCTGCCTGCGACTGGGCACCGAGTATCGGTTCACCGCACACGACTCGCTCGACGCCAACGTGCTGCGCTACCGGTTCGCGCGGGAGTCCGATACCGAGCCCACGATGGACGTCATGTGGTGGGACGACGGCGGGCATGGTCCGGGAACCCAGACGGTCACGTACGCGCTGCCTGAAGGCACCGAGTCCATCACGCGGTTCGATTACGACGGCGCGTGGACGACGATCGACGTGACCGGAGACTCCTTGACCACGCAGGTCAGCCACATCGGACGCATCTACGTGTACGAGCAGGCCGGGGCCAGCACGCCCGACGTGCCCGGCATCACCCGCGCCAGCGTCGGACAGAACCAGCCCAACCCGTTCAATCCCCGCACGACGATCGAGATTCGCGTGCAATCTCCCGTGCGGTCGGCGAGCCTGATCATCGCCGATGCGCGCGGTCGCGAGGTGCGCTCGATCCCGCTGGCCGATCCGCTCGGCGCGGGCGCGCACACCGTGGCGTGGGACGGCCGCGACGGCGCCGGCCATGCGCTGCCGAGCGGAACGTACTTCTATAGGCTGCAGCACGTGGACGGAACATCCTCCCCCAAGCGGGCGGTCATGATCCGCTAGCGCGGCTCACGGACCCGCCGCGGGCACGGAATCGCTTTTCCAGCCGAACCGATGCGCGCTAGACTGTGATCAGCTCGACCCCGGGCGACGTCGAAACGCGAGGTCATCGACGATGTTCGGCACGTGGGATCGTCCCCGAGACCGGCGGCGGGCCCTCCTCCCCTCCGAGGGCCCCGGGCTCCGTGCGCGGCTCGCGATCATCGGCAGTCTCTGGCTCGCGTGCATGCCGGCCGCAGATGCGGCCGCGGACGCAAATGCGCACGCGGACGAGCTCCCGCACTACACCCTCGACATCGACTTCGCGTGGGCCGATTACGGCGGATGCGGCGACGGCTCGGTGGTCGCGGACGCCGCCTGCGGGGACCTCGTGGAGAACGCACCCGCCGACCCCACCGGACCTCGCATCGCCAGCATCGTGCTCGGTGGCGTCCGTGATCGGCAGGCCGACGGGGCCTACGGTCTCGGGGCCATCCAGTTCGGCCTGCGCTACGACGTCTCGCTGGGCTCGGCGGCCTGGACGCTCTGCACGGGCGGGGCCGAGGCCCCCGATCTCGACTGGCCCCACAGCGGCACCGGCAATCGCGTGGTCATGACCGGCGGGTGTCTCGACGGCACCGAGCACGGCCTCGTGCGACTGGGGTTCCTCACGCTCGGACAGGACGCATCCGGCGTCCTCAACGTCGTGGGCGATCCGCGCGACGGCGATCGCGCATGGGTCTGGGACTGCAGCGCGATGCCGGCCGACATCTGCAAGAACCTGCTCGGATGGGGCGACGTCACCGCCGGTGGCACGTCCGGAAACTCCGTCTGCGGCGAGCGCTGTGAGCTGGTCGGCGTACCTCCGGAGGTCACGACCTCCTGGGGAACGATCAAGTCCCTCTACCGGAAGTGAGCGCGCCCCGATGGCGGCCGGGCTCTCTCGGTCCCCGTTCCCCGAAAAAGGGCTTTCCCTGGCCCATCGCCCCCGCTAGGCTGTCCCGCGCAGTTTCGCGTGACGTTCGTCCACCCCGTGCCCTCGCGCACGCGTGAAGGATCCGACCATCCGGTTCATCAAGACCTCACTGAAGAAGCTCCTCGGCCGCGAGGACACCTCTCCGGACGACTCCCCCCGGTCCGCTCCCCCGCGTGCGGCGAGGCCCGCGCGTGACCGGCGTTCGTCGGGCGGACGCGCGGAGGACACACGATCCGACGCCCGGACCGCCGACCCGACCGGCGACTCCGGCGGCGCGACGCGCAAGCGACGCCGCCGGCGGCGCCGGCGCGGTGCGCGGACCGGCGACGCGGAAGCCGCGACCGAGGCCGGCGGGCGCCCGGACGGCCCCGCTCGCGCCGAGCAGCGCGAGGACGACGCCGACCCCCGTCCCCACGAGACGGCGCGCGAAGGCCGCGACTCCGCCGAGCGCCCCGCGGCCGGCGCGCGTGCCGGCGACCCCGCGGAGCCGAGCGCCTCCGGCGATCCCGGCCCGGAATCGTCCCGGGAGGGCCCCGACGGCCGCCGCGAGCCCGACGCCGCGCGTGAGACTCCCCAGGGCGCCCCCGAGCCGGTCCCCCTCGAGGACATCACGATGAGCGACCTCGATCCACGGGTCCGGGCCGCGGCGCAGTCGATGGGCTGGAGTGAGCTCATGCCGGTTCAGTCACGTGCCATTCCGTACCTCCGGAACCGGCGCGACGTGATGGTGCAGTCCCGCACCGGCAGCGGAAAGACCGGCGCGTTCATCATCCCGATGCTCGAAGAGATCGATACGTCGGTGAAGGCCTGCCAGGCGCTCGTCCTCGTACCCACGCGGGAGCTCGCACGGCAGGTCGGCGAAGAGGCCGAGAAGCTGGGGAGCGGGCTCGACGTCACGACCCTCGCCGTCTACGGCGGCGTCGCGTACGGCCCGCAGCTGGCCATGCTCGAGCGCGGCGCGCACATCGTCGTCGGAACCCCGGGTCGGATACTCGATCACCTGATGCGCGGCCGCCTGGAACTGGCGCAGCTGCGCGTGTTCGTCATGGACGAGGCCGATCGTATGCTGTCGATGGGGTTCTACCCCGACATGGTGGCCATTCGACGCTACCTGCCTGTGCGGCGATCCTCCCACATGTTCTCGGCCACGTACCCGGGGCGCGTGAAGAACCTCGCGCATCAGTTCCTGAGCGACCCCGAGTTCGTGAGCCTCAGCCACGGGCACGAGCACGTGGCCGAGACCGAGCACGTCTACTACGAAGTGCCGAAGATGGAGAAGCACAAGATCCTCGTCGACCTGATCGAGATCGAGGATCCCGAATCCGCCATCATCTTCACGAACACCCGCGATGCGGTGAACTTCGTCAGCGTCGTGCTGCAGCGCTGCGGCATCGACGCCGACCAGCTGAGCGCGAACCTCACACAGTCGGCGCGCGAGAACGTGCTGTCACGCGTCTACAACAAGGAGCTGCGCGTCCTGGTGGCCACGGACGTCGCCGCGCGCGGCATCGACATCTCGAACCTGTCTCACGTCTTTCTCTACGACTTCCCCGAGGACCCCGAGTCGTACATCCATCGCACGGGCCGAACCGGACGCGCCGGAGCCAGCGGCACGGCGATCTCGCTGGTGGACGTGCTGGAGCTGATGCGACTGAAGGAGGTCGAGCGCCAGTTCAACGTCACGATCACTCGACGCGAGCTGCCGCGACCCGAGGACGTCGAGCGCGCCGTCGGCACGCGTGCCACGCGGGCGCTGGCCGCAGAGCTGCGCGAGACCGACAAGCTGGGGCGCGACCGACTTCCTCGCATGATCCCGATCGCGCGCCGGCTTCTCGAGGACGACGAAGACGCCCTTCTGCTCGCGATGCTCCTGGATCGCCACTACCAGGGCGTGGTCAACCCGTCGGCATCCAAGGATCGTGCATCGGGTGCCGGATCCGGATCCGCATCGAGCGATCGATCGCGCGAGGACCGGCGTTCGTCCCGCGGCTCCGGCTCGGCGAGGTCCGCCGGCGCACGCCGATCCGGACGCTCGGGTGGCTCATCTCGATCGGGCCGCCGCCGCGGCTGACATCCGCCCTTCGCATCTCGGCACCCGCACCGACCGGCTCCAATGACGCGCTGAAGCGCGCTTCTCGCGCGACGATCGCATGCCGCGCTCACGGCCCGGCCGGCGCTCTCCGTTAACTACCAATGACGATGGTCGATCCCTTCTCGCCTCGTCATCGACCTCGTCGGCTATCGAATGCGATCCGGCCGGGATCGTTCCTGCGATCGTGAAGGGAGACAAGCCATGCGAAGCGTACCCATCTGGCTGCTCGTGATCTCTTTCCTCGCGCTGGCCGGCGCCGTTCTCGCGTGTCCCGCAGTGGTGCGCTCCACGACGACCATCGCCAGCTGGACCGTGGACGAGTTCCAGGACCCGTCGGCGGGCACGCCGGTGGAGGTGGAGCTCGAGTTCGTGAGCCTCGAGGCCGGGACCATGATTCAGTTCTACGACGGCTCGACCTGGACGTCGGTGACCGGCAACGGCACGACGTCCGGCACGGCGGTTCGGTTTCAGTCCGGGAGCGTCACCGTCGTGTACCGGGACGGTGCCGGATGCGAGGAGGAGATCACGTACGCGTCGGCCGGCTGACCGGCCCGATGTGATCGGGGCGTCCTAGCGGACGCCCTCCCAGATCCGGTGCTGAAAGGCCAGCACGTAGCTCGATCCCTTCCGGCGCCCCTCCTGTGCGATCGCCCCCAGATCCCGCAGGCCGCGGAGGCGGTACTTCGCCGACTCCTGGGGAATGGCGAACTCGCGCTGGAAGTGCTCGCTCCGGAAGCGCCGCCCTGCCCAGCTCAAAAGGAACCGCGACAGCCGCCGACTCGCCGGCCACCGCGCGCTCGAGATGGGCAAAAGCATCGTCTCGAGCCGGGTCTCGAGGTGCGGCACCACGGTGGCGTCCATCGTCTCACGCGCGCGATCGCGCACCTCCACCGACGGCACGAGGGGCATGTCGCTGGGCGCCGCGCGAAGGGACACCCCCCGATCGGCGAGCCGGAGCAGCGTACCGGTGAACCGGGCGAGCGTGGCGCGATCGTGCTCGACCGACGTGTCCTCGAGCAGCGGTCGGCAGCGCCGTACCGCGACCGATGCCACCGAGGCGGGCAATGCGCCGTCGTCCGCCAGCTCCACCAATCGGAGCCAGCACCGGAGCTCGTCGGCCCGAAAGCCCCGAGTCGCGCAGTAGTCGGCGGTCTCCGAGAGCAGAGCGGCGGCGCCTTCCACATCCCCCTCGCACGCCCGACAGAGCACGAGGTTTCGGAGCACGACCGGAACCTCGTTCAGTCGTCCGGCCTCGGTGTGGCAGCGGGCGGCCCTGGCATACGCGGTCTCGGCGCTCGCATAGTCTCCGCGACGCCGGTGGAGCGCACCGCGGGTGTTGGCGACACGCCCCAGGATCTGGAGGTCCAGCGCGTCGAACGCCTGCGTGTCGACGGCGTCGAAGAGCGCCAGCGCGTCGTCGTATCGACCGGCCTGGAAGTGGAAGATCGCGACGTCGGCCTCGGCGGTGAGTCGTCCGACCTCGTCACCCTGCTCGCGGAAGTGGTCGGCGGCCGCCCGGCCGATCTCGATCGCAGAATCCAGATCGCCTCGGTCGGCGCGGAGGGTGGCCTCACGCAGCTCGAGCGCAGCGGCGAACTCGCGTATCCGGAGCCGTGACGCCAGCGCGAGCGCACGGAGCCCGCGATCGTGCGCGCCGAGCGCCATGAAGATCTCGGCCTCGGCGAAGTACGTGAGCGCCCGGCGGCGGCGCTCACCGGGCACGATGCGACGCGCGCGCTCGAGATGCTCCCGGGCCGCATCACGTTCCTGGCGTGGCATGTGCACGTGTAGGGCCAGATCGTAGAGCGCGCCGGACCGCTCACCGTCGTCCGCCGCGCGATCGAGCGCCTCGCGGAGGAGGGTCTCCGCGCCGTCGATGTCGCCCAGGGTGGCCATCACGCGCCCCGTGCCGGAGAGCAGACGCGCCGAGGCACCGCCGGACTGTCGCTCCTCGTCGAGCGCCTCGTTCGCGTAGGCGAGCAGCGGTCCGCTGTCGAACGACGGCGGGACGTCGGATGACGGCCCCCCGTCCGGGAGCCGCTTCAACAGGACGGCACGGAGCTGACGACGAGCGGCGTTCGCATCGCGCGGGCGGAGCAGGTTCATGGCAGTCGTAGCCCCCGGTCTGGTGAGCTGGCTCGGCGTGAGACCGAGCGAACGAGCAGGAACAGTCGTATACGGTATTTGGAGCTTACTAGAATCCACGACCCATATCCAAGACCTAAACGGGGCTTCCAGGCCGGGATTGGGGTTTCTAGTGGAAGTCACGGCTGGAGACATCCTGGGGCTGCCGGCGAACGCGAGGACGCCACAGCGTCTCGGCCACGAGATGCACGACGCCGGACTGCACCTGCAGACGACCGGTCACACCGAGAAAGCTCGTGGTCTTCGCCGTGAGGCGATGAGCCTCGTACACGCGCTCCCACAGCACCACGTTCACGAAGCCGGTCTCGTCCTCCAGCGTCATGAAGACCACGCCCCCCGCGGTTCCCGGGCGCTGGCGACAGATGACCAGGCCCGCGTATCGCACGCGCTGTCCGTCGCGACCCGCGCGGACCTCCTCTGCGCTCGGGAGCCCCTGGGCCGTCAGCTCTCCGCGCAGCGGGCCGAGCGGATGATCACGCGCGCTGTGACCGACGCCGTCGTAATCCCAGTCCACCGTTTCGAGCGTCGTCAGGGGATCGAAATCGACCCGCTCGTCCACGTCGGATGCAATCTGGGGGGTGGCGGTCCGATCCAGCATGAGACCGCGCCACATCGCCTCGCGCCGATCGCCGGTGAAGGTCGCCAGGGTACCGGCCTTGGCCAGCCGGACCATGGTTGCGCGGTCGAGTCGGCATCTCGACCGAAAGTCCTCCAGCGACCCGAACCCGCCGTGTCGCCGCGCGTCGAGGATTCGAGTCCGATCGCGTTCCGAGAGCCCCTTGACGTAGCGAAGCCCCATTCTCACGGCCAGATGCTCGCGCGTCTCGATCTCCCCACCGCGTGGCCACCGCGCACCGCCCTCGCTCACGCCGTGCTTTTCGAGCACGCAGTGCTTTTCGAGCACGCCGTGCTTTTCGAGCACGCAGTCGTCGTCGCTGACCGTCACGTCCACCGGCAACACGACGACACCGTGTCGTCGTGCGTCGCCGATCAGCGTGGCCGGTGAGTAGAAGCCCATCGGCTGGGCGTTCAGGAGCGCACACAGGAACGCCGCGGGATGATGACACTTCAGCCAGGCGGTCGCGTACGCGATCAACGCGAAGCTGGCGGCGTGGCTCTCGGGGAAGCCGTACTCGCCGAAGCCCCGGATCTGCTCGAAGACCCGCTCGGCGAACTCCTCGTCGATCCCCTTGTGCCGCATCCGCGAGATGAGCCGTTCGCGGTGCCGCTCGATGCGCCCCGATCGTTGCCAGGCCGCCATGTCCCGGCGCAGCTGGTCGGCTTCGCCGGGCGAGTAGTCGGCCGCGACGATCGCCAGCTGCATCACCTGCTCCTGGAAGATCGGCACTCCGAGCGTCTTCCGGAGAATGGGCTCGAGGGACGGGTGCGCGTACGTGACGGCCTCTTCCCCGTTTCGACGGCGCAGATACGGATGCACCATGCCGCCGGTGATGGGACCCGGGCGTACGATGCTCACCTCGATCACGAGATCGTAGTAGCTCGCCGGGCGCAGTCGCGGCAGCATCGCCATCTGGGCGCGACTCTCGATCTGGAAGACTCCGACGGTGTCCGCGCGCTGGATCATCTCGAACGCATCGGGATCGGCCGCCGGCAGCGTGGCCATGCTCTCGCGGCGTCCCTCGTGCTGCTCGATCAGGTCGAACGCCCGGTGCACGACGTTCAGGGCACCGAGTCCCAGGAGATCCACCTTGAACAGCCCCAGATCCTCGAGATCGTGCTTGTCCCACTGGATGATCGTGCGACCCGGCATCGTGGCGTTCTCGACGGGGACGAGCTCGTCCACGCGCTCGTGTCCCAGGAGAAACCCGCCGGGATGGATGGACAGATGCCGCGGGAAGTCCTGGATCTCGAGGGCCAGGCGCAGGAGATGTCGGTGTCCGGGAGACTCGGACGAGAAGCCCACCTCCGCGAGCACCTCGTCGCGTGGGATGTCGTAGTGAGACGACATCCGGGCGAATCGATCCAGCGTGGTCTCCGGCAATCCCAGCGCCTTGCCCACCTCACGCAACGCCGAGCGCGATCGATAGCGGACCACGTTGGCCACCATCGCCGCGTGCGTGCGGCCGTAGGTGTCGTAAACGTGCTGGATGACCTCCTCGCGACGATCGTGCTCGATGTCGAGATCGATGTCGGGCGGCTCGCCCCGTTCGCGCGAGAGAAAGCGCTCGAAGAGAAGCCCCATGCGGACCGGGTCCACCGCCGTGATCCCGAGCACGAAGCAGACCGCGGAGTTCGCGGCCGAGCCCCGGCCCTGGCAGAGGATGTCGTTCTCTCGGCAGAACCGGACGATGTCCCACATGGTCAGGAAGTACCCGTCGTACTCCAGCTCGCGCACGAGCGACAGCTCGTCACGGAGCTGGCGGGACACGTCGTCGGGGATGCCGTCCGGGTAACGCCGCCGCGCGCCCTCGGCGGTCAACGCCGCCAGCCGCTCGCTCGAGGTGGTTCCGTCGGGTAGCCGCTCCGACGGATACCGGTAGCGGATGTCGCTCAGCGAGAACTCACATCGCTCGGCGATCTCGCACGTGCGCGTGACCGCGTCGGGATCGTCCGCGAACAGCGACCCGAATGCATGAACCGATCGGAGCGCGTGCTCGTCGTTGGCGCGAGTCCGCGATCCGGCGGTCGCGAGCGTCACCCCGTGGCGAACACACGTGAGCACGTCGTGGAGCTCGCGGCGGGCCCGTACGTGATAGAGCACCTCGGTCCCCGCGACCACGGGAACGTCCAGACGTCTCGCGCAGGATCGCACCCACGCCTCGATCCGGTCGTCGGAGGCCCGGCGGTGACGGGTGACGAGCGCGTACTGCCGGTCCCCGAACGCCTCGCGCGGCGCGCTCGGGATCAGCGTGTCGCCGGCGCCGACCGGTGAGGCCTCGCCGTTCGAGGCGGGTGCGTCGGGCGCCGCGATCGGCTCGCCCGGCCACAGCGCGACGAGCCCCCCGGCGTGGCGGGCGATCTCGTCGATCGTGCTGGAAGACTCGCCCTTGGGGGAACGCCGCCGGCCGATCGTGATGAGCCGGCAGAGATTGGCGTAGCCTCGCCGATCGGTCGCGAGGAGGATGACGCGTCCGCCGTCGGTCCGCGTGATCTCGGCCCCCTGGACGAGGTGCACGCCCAGCTCGCGTGCCTTCACGTGCGCGCGCACGGCGCCGTACACGCCGTCCCGATCGGTCAGTGCCAGTGCGCGAAGTCCCAGTCGCGCCGCCTCGGTGACGAGCTCGTCGGGATGGCTCGCGCCGTCGAGGAACGAGAAGTTGCTCTTGCACCACAGCGACGCGTACCCGCGCTCCCCGATGGGCTCGCCGCGCGAGAGCACGCTCATCCCACCACTCCGTGCTCGTACCAGCGCCCGCGTTCCCGATCCTCGAACACCCAGAGCCAGCATCCCTTCGCGGTCCGGACGTAGTGGTAGGCCCGCTCGACGCGCCGGATCCACCATCCGCCCGAGATCACGTGTGGGCCGAGGACCTCTTCCACCGGGCCGCACTCGATGCCGGCGACCCGCCATCCGTCGGACTCGTGACGGGTGCGAAACGGAAGCACGCGCGGGCGGTCGTGGAGTCGGCGCACCAGACATCCGCGCGCGCTCGCGGGAGCCGCTCCCACGAGCTGCCCCAGCGGCGTCCAGTCGAAGACGGCCTCGGGCAGGTGGCCGTCACGGGTGACGGCCACCGTGATCGCGTCGTCGCCGAGCTGGGCCCGTACGCGCGCGAGCGCCCGATTGGCCGCATCGAGATCCCGGGGCGGGCTCTCCACGTAGAGCGGGAGCTGGCGCGCCACCTGTGCGACGCCGCGCACGGTGATCGCCACGTCGACGACCCCGACCTCGAGCGTGAGCCCCTCGAGTCGCAGCCGCACGAGGTGCACGACCTGACGGAGATCCAGCGTGGGCTCGGCGGGACGGAGCGCCTCGTGGACGTCGGTGCCGTCGTCCAGGCGCAACGTCATCGCGAGCGACTCGAGCACGTGTCCGCGATGATCGAGCTGCGTGAGGAGCTTCTCGAGAAGTCGCTCGACGACGAGAATCAGGCGCTCGCGGTCGCACTCCGGTGAGGAGAGACTCCACGTCTCACGTGTGGGGATCTCGATGGGATCGGCGCGGACCGGCGACCAGATCTCGTCGTTCGCCAGCTGCTGGAGCCGGTACGCGTGGACGCCGAAGCGGCGCCGGATGCCGTTCGGAGGCAGTGACAGGAAGCGTCCGAGTGTCGTCACGCCGAGCCTCAGCAGATGATCGCGGAGCTCGGGGTCCAGGCTCAGCCGCACGATCGGGACGCGCTGAACGTGCATCGCCTCGGCATCGCGGCTCTCGAACACGATGGGATCGGCCGGCCGCGTCTTCACCGAGGCGTACGTTCCGAAGCGCGTGAACCCGACGGCCACCGACACCTGAAACCCGGCGCCGAGGATGCTCCGTCGGATCTCGTCTCCCCAGCGTCGCCAGGACGTGAACAGCTGCTCGAGCCCCCGACCACCGAGCCAGAACACGCCCGGCTCGTGCCCGAACGCCTCGACCTCGGGGGTGAGTGCCGAGAGCCGCACCCGGAGCGCCCGTATTGCGGAGGCGATCTCGTCGTCCGGCACGACTCCGGCCCGCAGCTGCCGGGTGAGCGAGAGCCCGGTCGCGTAGCGCATGCCGGGCAGGATGCGGGATCGGCGGGCCGCCTCGTTCAGCCACAGCACCTTTCCTTGCGGCTTGTCCTGATCGACGACGACGACCGGATGCTCGACCCAGTCCGGATGTCGGGCGACCAGCAGCTGAAGCGGAAAGGCGGGCAGCTCAACACAGGCCATCCGGTCCATCGCAGCTCTCCGAATGACGCCACCGGGGTCCGCGGCGCTTGTCCTTGAGCGCCGTCAGCGTCCACGTGAACCGGCCGTGCGATTCGCGCCGAAACACGCCGGCCGTTCGAACGCCGATGATCGACCCCAGCGAGGCGCCGTCGCGGCGAGACTCCGTCAGACACAGAACGACGGCGTGATGTCGGGTGGCCAGCCCACCGAGTCGCGTCATCAGTGCGGTCGGCGCCATGGCGTCGGGGGGAAAATCCAGAATCACCAGACCGAACGCGCCCGAGCGGAGGATCTCGTCGGAGGCTCGCAGGAGCCCCCGCACGTCCGGCGCTCTGACCACCGGCAACGCCGCGAGATCGATGCCCCAGCGCACCAGGTCGGGTGGATGAAACGCCGACGGACGGCAGGTGATCCAGGCGACCGGCTCGCCACGCTCCTGCGCCTCGCGCAAGAGACGCGCGCTCGCGGTCATGGCCGCGGTGGTGTACGTGGCCCGAAGCTCCACCAGCGTGCCCGCCAGATCGTCGAGGGACCACTGCCCCTCGCCCGTCTCGACCGCGAACGCACGCGCCGAGCGCACACCCTGAATGCGGGACACGCGCGAGAGGCGGGACGCGGTGGACTCGGCCGCCGTGATGGATCGAGCGTCGACGTTCATGGGGAGAGCGTACCGCGAAGGTGCTCACATGTTCAATGCTCAAATGTTCACTCACCGTATCGTCTTCCCCTCGTTGACCTTCCCGTTCCCGGGGCGTACCGTGACTCTCACATCGTTCTCGGACAGGGAAGACGGTGAGAGACCGTCGCGGACCCGCCGCTGTGACCGGTGACGACCCTCGCCCGGGCCCGTGGGGCCCGCCACTGTCGGTCGCGTCTCGTGTGCTCACCGCACGCGGGAACTCCGATGGGAAGGCGCGAGAGGGCGCACGACGCGCCGGCAGACTCGTCTGTCGTTCGATCGACCCGGAAGCCAGAAGACCTCCCGAGAGCCCGTGACGACTCGCCGCGTCGGACCGCCCGATCGCGCGACGTTCACGACGACCCAGGGCTCGGGGATGGCCATGCGGGGTTCGTCTCGATTCGCATCCGCTCTCGTCCACCGACGATCGAAGATCGCACGATCGCAGATCGCACGATCGCGGGTCACGGTCGTGGCGACGATCCTTTTCGGATCGCTGCCGGCGCCGGACGTTGCCGGACACGCCGCCACGAAGCCGGGTCCCGCCCCGGACGCACGCCACGCGACGACGAGGCCCGACTCCACCGCGATCGACGGTATCCCTCGACCCATGGCCACGGCCGACACGGTCTCCGTCGTGCGGCGTCGTCTCGGCACGACCACCGACCTCGACGGCGCGGGCGTCGGCGCCGTCCGCACCATCGACGACGCCGGCCACCGACTGCTCACGGTGTCCGGAATCCTCGACGAGATGCCCGGCGTTCGCATCCGGCGCTACGGCGGTCTCGGCGCGCTCGAGACCGTCTCCATCCGTGGCAGCTCCAGCCAGCAGGTGGAGGTGTATCTCGACGGTCTCCCGCTGAACTCGCCGCAATGGGGCGGTGCGAACCTGTCGGAGGTCGGCGTGGATCACCTGGAGCGCGTCGAGGTCTATCGGAGCGGCATTCCCGCGCGGTTCACGACCGCGGGGATCGGTGGCGTGGTGAACCTCGTGACCCGCCCTCCCGGCGCGACCGAGTGGCGGGTCGGGGCCGTCGGGGGCAGCCATGGGACGTGGAAGACCTCGATCACCGGCTCCGGCACGATCGCCGGTGTCGAGCACCGGCTCACCACGTACACCCTCCGATCGCGGGGGGACTTCGACTTCCGCAACACCCAGAGCACGCCCCGCAATCCCGACGACGACACGATCGCCCCCCGGAGCAACAACGACCTCGCCGAGCACGGTCTCCTGGTGCGGCTCCGGGCACCGCTCCTCGGCGGTCACGTCTCGCTGCGCGACGAGTGGTTCCTCCGGGAGGCAGGCAATCCGGGCCGGCGCCACATCGAGTTCGAGAACGCCCGGGTCGAGAACCGCCGGCACGGACTGGCGGCGGGGATCGAGCTCCCCCGGGCGCTCGGAGATCGGGTCGCGACCGAGCTCGAGGCGTACACCCTGTACCGGCGAGATCGGTACCGGCCGGGCGGGGAGATCGCGTTGCCGCGCTACGACTCGACACACCGGACGCGAACGCGCGGCCTCAAGGGCATCGTGTCGGTGACCGGTCCACGCACGGTGGATCGGATCACGCTGGCCCTCGACTCGCACCGCGATCGCTTCGAGCCGGTCGAGGAGCGGGATCCGCCGCGCGAGGGCTTCCGCCGGGAACGACGCACGTTCACCGCGTCCGCCGGCGCCGACGTCGCGTTGATCCCCTCGCGCGCGTGGACCGCTCTCGGCTACCGCTACCGGGAGAGCGAGGACAACTTCTTCGGTCCGGCCCCGTTCGGCCGACCGCCGGAGGCTCGCCCCGACCCTCACTGGTCGACGTTTCACGGACCGAGCGCCGGCGCGCGGGTGACGCTCGCGAGCGGGGTGACGCTCAGGGCGAACATCGCCGAGTACGTGCGGCCTCCGACGCTGTTCGAGCTCTTCGGAACCGGGGACGACGTGGCCGCCAACACCGAGCTCGTGCCCGAGCACGGATCGACTCGCGACCTCGGCTGCCGGGCCGAGTTCGGGGGACACGGATGGATCGAGCTGACCGTGTTCCGGGCGGATCGCGACTCGCTGATCTTCTTCCGGGAGAACGGCGTCCGGGGCATCAAGGCCGAGAACCTGGAATCGGCGCGCGCCGAGGGGCTGGAGCTCTCCGGAGAGCTCCGGTGGCGAGATCGGCTCCGTCTGGAATCGACGTTCGTCACCCAGGACGTGCGCCTGCACGGCCGGCGTCCGCACTGGGAGGGGCGGTGGATGCCTCACGTCTCGCCGCGCGAGCTGTTCGCGCGGATCTCGATCGTGTTCGGGGCGCTGGTCCTGAGGACCTCCGTCGACGCCGTCGACGGGTACTACGTGGACCCGGCCAATCTTCCCGAGCAGCGCATCGACGGGCGCGCGATCGGGGCGATCGGGGCCACGTGGCACGCCCCCGGACAGGTGACGGTGAGCCTGGACGTGGAGAACGTGACCGACGCGGACTACTGGGACACGTACTTCCGCCCGATGCCGGGCCGCAGCGTGTTCCTGGGCGTTCAGATGGAGCTGCCGGGGCCGTTCGGCCACTAGGCGGCGCCACGGCGACGGGCTGGCCGTGGACCCCGGTCGTTCGCTACCATTCCGGGTCGTTCCGTCACGGTCACCCCTCACCTCGAGCCATGGGGCAAGTCGCATGTTTCGTCAGCACGATCTCGTTCCGAGCGACGCGATGGGACGCCGCATCCACTGCTGGCGATTCGGACACTTTGGTCCGCCGATGGTCGTGTTCCCGTCGGCGTCGGGCATGGCGCACGAGTGGGACGCTCACGGCATGATCGAGGCGCTGGGTGACTTCCTGGAGGCGGGACGGCTCAAGCTCTACTGTCTCGAGAGCAACGTGGCCGAGGCGTGGACACGACGCGAGGGAGACCCGGCCTGGCGGATCCGGCGTCACATGGCCTACGAGCAGTTCGTGGCCCGGGAGTTCGTGCCGCTCGTCCGGAAGGACTGCGAGACCGACGACATCCCGATCGGCGTCACCGGCGTCAGCATGGGGGCCCTGTTCGCGGCGAACTTCGCGCTGAAGTTCCCCGCCGTGTTCCGCTACGCGTTGTGTCTGAGCGGCCGCTACGACGCGACCCACTTCACCGGAGGGTTCTCCAACAACGACGTCTACTTCAACAACCCCGTCGCCTACGTTCCGAACCTGAACGGCGAGCTGCTGGACGCCGTCCGGGCGCACGTGCACCTCTCGCTGGTCTGCGGACAGGGCAAGTGGGAGGACGGCAACATCGAAGACACCCACCGGATGGCGGACATCCTCGCGTCCAAGGGCATCAGCCACGATCGCGACATCTGGGGACACGACGTGGCCCACGAGTGGGTCTGGTGGCGACGCCAGGCCCGCTTTCACCTGTCCAGACGATGGGTCGGCCAGCCCTCCTGACCGGTTTGCTCTAAGGTTCACGCGCGCCGATCTCGATCATCGAAGAGACGTGATCGATCGGAGGACCTCCATGGACGACGCGACGCGGATCGACGCCGACCCCGCCCTGGGACCGTGCGAGCAGGCCGAGACCATCCTCGGGCTCATGCTGTCGAGGTGGGACGTTCCGGCCGGCATCGTGTACGGCGGTCCGGGCGGCATCCTCCGACGCATGGCGATGATCGGCGCCGACGACTCCGAGGACGTCCCCGCCGTGCTGGACGTGAGCCAGGGTCCGGTGGCGCGTGCGATCACGTCGCAGGCCCCCGTCCTGATCGTGCCGGAGAACGACGGCCTCGACTGGATCCGCGTGTCCACGCCGCTGGGGACGCTGCGCCCGCGCGCCCTCGCCATCGTCCCCCTGTGCTGGGACACGCGCGTGATCGGCCTCGTGGTGGCCGCCGCGGGCTCGGCGGAGCAGCAGGCGCGCATCTCCGAGCTCACGCTCCCCTCGGCCGCCCTGGCCATCGTGCTCGAGAACGCGATCCTGCGTGATCAGCTCTCGCGCCTCTCGACACTCGACGAGCTGACGGGCACCTGGAATCGCCGGTTCGGCGAGCGCCACCTCGACGAGCAGTTCGCGGTGGCCGAGCGGCACCGCCTGCCGATCAGCGTGGTTCTCCTCACCGCGACGACCGCCGCGGACGTGACCGGCGATGCCGCGACGTCGAGGCGCCCGGCCGGGTCCGACGCGTTCGAGGCCCAGATCGGCGAGCGGCTCCTCCAGAACCTCCGCTCCGGTGACGTGGCATTCCGACTGGAGTCGGACGTGTTCGCGATCGTGTCGTCGGGCACCGCTCCCAGCGACCTCGAGCTCATGGCCGAGCGTCTGGAACGCATCATCGCGCGCCACCCCGTGCTGGTCCGCGGACGGCGGATCGAGCCGCGGGTAAACCTCGGGATCGCGACCTGGCCGACCGTCCCGGTGTCCAACGGGAGCGATCTCGTCCTGCGGGCACGGCTCGCGCTTCGCGAGGCGGCACGCATGGGCCCGGGACGCATCGCCGTTCACGACCAGCGCGACATCTCGGTGCTGCGCATCGATCCGGACGCCCGGCGCGCCGCATAGTCCGGCGCACCGGCGGGCCCCTCGTCATCGGGCCGCGCGCCCGCGGCGCCGTCTACCCGGCGAGCAGTTCGCGGAACCGCTCGGCCAGCGCGGGCCCCGCTCCCTCGTCCTCGTGCTTGAAGAACACGTAGGCGTCGTCCCATCCGGACTCGCGAACGAGCGAGGCCCACGTCGCCAGATCGGCGTCGGTGTAGTCCTGGCGACGCAGCCGCAGATAGCCGAAGTCGGCGGTGGAGATGATCGCCGGCTCCTCGTCGCCAACGTCCGCGCTGCACCAGGCGCATCCTTTCTCCGAGAGCGTGCGGTGAACCTCGGCGGTGTTCCACGAGTCGTGCCGGAACTCGAACGCGGCCCGCGGCGCGGGCGGAAGCCACTCCAGAAAGGCTTGGAGCCGCTCGAGGTCGGCGCGCAGGAACGGCGGAAGCTGGAACAGGATCGGCCCGCGCTTGGGTCCCAGCACCTCGAGCGTCTCGTACAGGTAAGCGAGCGCGTCCCGGCAGCTCTCCGCGAGCCGGGACATGTGCGTGATCCGGCGCGATGCCTTGATCACGAAGCGGAAGTCGTCGGGTACGTCGGCCGCCCACTTCTCGAGCACCGACGGTCGGGGAAGCCGGTAGAACGTGTTGTTGATCTCGACCGACGGAAGGCGGGACGCGTAGTACGCGAGCATTCCCGCGGTCGCGAGATCCTCGGGATAGAAGTGGCCTCTCCACTCGGTGTACTGGTAACCGCTGGTTCCGACGTAGAGTGTCATGTCGCCGCCCGCGTGTCGGTCCTGGGCCGGGTGATCAGGGGTCGGAGTCTAGCACGGGGCTGAGCGACGCCGTCCCGTCGTCCGCGTCGAGCGTGGCGTGCACGCCCGTCCGATCCACCACCACCACGTCGACCCCGACGAGCGCGCGCGCCAGCTCGAGCGTCGCGTCGCGTCCCATCACGAAGAACCCGGTGGCGAGCGCATCGGCCATCGCGGCATCCCGGGTGAGCACGGTGACCGAACCGTCGAACTCGGGCGGAAACCCGGTGCGGGGATCCAGGATGTGACCGATCGGAGTGGCCCCGGCCGGTGACGCGCGCAGGTAGTTGCCCGAGGTGGCCACTGCGCTCTCGCCGACCGTCAGCACGGCCACCGTGCGCGACGGCGCGTAGGGGTCGGTCACGAGAAGGGTCCGGCGCCCGTCGGTCTCACCGCCGATCGTGCGGAGGTCTCCGCCGATGTTCACGATCACGTCGGTGAGTCCGTGCGCCACGAGCTCGGCGAAGACGGCGTCGATGATCCAGCCCTTCGCGACGCCCGCGACGCCGATCTCGGTGCGCGGGTCGCGGAACGCGATCCCATCCGCGATGACGACGTTCCGGTAGTCGACCGCGCCGAGGACGCTCGCGACCTCCGCGGTCGATGCCGCACGTCCCACGGCCCGGGCCGCGCTCCACACCGCGTCGAGGGGCTTCCACGTCACGTCGAACGCGCCCTCGGTCAGCTCCGACACGCGCCTGGACCCCTCGAGCAGCGTCCGCACGTCGGACGAGACCGGCACCGGCCGGCGACCGGCGTTGGCGTTGATGAACGAGATCTCGCTGTCGGGGATCCACTCCGAGAAGCGCGATTCCAGCGCGCGCACGAGGTCGCGTGCGTCTCCCACGACCGCGTCGGCGTCGATCGCGGCGTCGCCGTCGGCCAGCCGGGGAACGACGATGCGAACCTCGTACGTCGTTCCCAGCTCCTCGCCCCGATCGACGATGACCTCGACGTCGCCGTAGTCGGTGTGCGTGATCGCGCCCCCCGACGGCGTCGATCCCCCGAGCGCCAGCGTGAGCGCTCCCGTCAGGCCGAGAGCGGCCGGTCGCCCGATCCACTCCGTCACCACGGCACCTCCATGCCGAGGCTGCCTCCGGCCACGCGGAGCCCATCGGTGCGATCCAGACCGAACGCGGACAGCTTCACCCGCGGCGGGCGCGTCCACCGGTTGCCGATGGCCACGTCGACCGAGATCCCGCCCCCGTTCGTACGAAACGACCCGAGATCGGAGTCCTGCGTCCGATACGCCGCCGGCCGCTCGGCCGTGCTGTCCACGTAGCGAGCGCCGGACTGATCCGAGTGCCGCACCCAGCCGCGGAGGACCACGCGACCGAGGCGAGCCGAGACGCTGGGCTCGACGGCCACGTGCCCGAGATCCCACGAATCGGTGTAGGTGCTGGCGTCCAGCCCGACGAACGTGCTTCGGCTCAGCGAGAGCCTGACGCGGGCGTTGAGCTGCACACGATCCCGACGCCGCGGGAGGCGCTCGTCCTCGATGTCCACCGGGATCCCGTCCTCGAAACGCACGACGTAGTTGTACGGATCCGACAGGAGCCCGATCTCGCGCGTGAGCTGCAGGCTGACGTTCGTGACGGCGCGCGGCGAGATCGTCTGCGCCCAGCCGAGCACGAGGTTCGACGACGCGCGATGCGAGCGTCCCCGCGTGGTGAAGTCCCAGTACTGGAGCTTCGGGAACGCGACCCGGACGCGCCAGGATGCGCTGAGCGACGTGTCGCCACCGTTCGGTCGATGCACGACGTCGAGATCGATGCCGCCGACGATGTACCCGTACTGATGGTGATAGAAGAGCCCGGGGCTCACGGTCCACCGACCGTCGGCGCTGTCCACGTCGAGCGCGAGCCCGGCGTCGAGCGTCAGGAGCTCTGCCGAGGCCGACGTCACGTTCACCGCCCCGATGGTCGCCGGCAACGTCTCCGGCGGATCGTTGTCGATCCATCCCAGAGACGCGTTCGCACGCAGCGCGCGCCCGGCGCCGGTGGGGAGCGTCAGGCTCGCCCGCGCGCCACCATACACGAAGCCCTCGGCCTTGAGCCGCTGACCGGGATCGTCGTCCTGGGAGAACGCGAACACATCGAACGTCGCGGCCCGCTCGATCGGCGCCTGCGCGCCGGCAACGGACGCGATCATCAAGAGGGCGGTCTCCCAGACGAGCCACCGCAGGAGCCGCCGCGGCCGGACGTCGCGGGATCGGGAGTCGACGGACCGGCGTTCGCGCCGGTCCCGATCGGTCACTGACACCCGCATCCGCCGGCCGTGCTGGTCCCGAACCCGCCGAGGTGCCCCTCGCGCGCCGCCTCGACCTTCGTGCGTAGATACATGAGGGTCGGGTCGGCGTCGAACTGCATCAGCTCGTCGGCGATCCGGTCGCGTTCGGCGATCTGCGTCGTCGCGCATCCGATCGCCATGGCGGCGGCGGCGATCCCCAGCGCGAGAGCGAGGGCGCGCGAGACCCGACGAACTCCTCGAGGCGCCGTGCTCATCACAGGCCCTTCCCCTCACCACGCCCCAGCGCGAGGAGATTGGCGAGAAGCCGGTACGCGCCGGGCACGCCGGATGGAAGCTGGCGGAAGAGTCCGACCCCGACGTATACCCAGTGTCCGTGGCCGACGCGCGCGTGCACGAGGCCGCCGGTCCGGGGTCCGGCGTTGTACGGCCACGGATCCTCGAGGGTCAGAAGATCCACGTAGCGTGGGTCGTCGGTCTCCAGGAAGTACAGGCCGCGTTCCTGCACCCATCCGCTCCAGTCCGCCTCGCCCAGACGGTTCGGCGTGATGAAGACCGGGTGATCGGGCACGTTCACCTGAACCGGTGATTCCTCCACCGTCACCCGGCCCCGCCCGACGCGGGCCGCGCCGTACGGGGTGAACGGGCTGTCGTGGCGGCCGTCGTTGAACTCGAACTTGTTGTACTGAACGACGAGCACGCCGCCCGCGTCCATCCAGCGCACGAGCCGGTCCTGGGCGGCGGCCAGGTCGGCGCGCACCTTGTACGCGCGGACGCCGGTCACGATGACGTCGTAGTCGGAGAGATCCCCTTCGAGGAGCGTCGTCGAGTCGAGTCGGTCCACCGCATGGCCCAGTGTCTCGATCGCCTCGCGCGTGCGATCACCCGCGCCGTCGACGTAGCCCACCCGGAGACCGCTCGCGCGCGCACAGGGGAACGTGCTCACGTTCGACACCGCGGGGCGAACGAGCCAGGCCCGCCGCACGTGCGGGTAGTCGATCGCCTGGACGCCGTCCCGACGAACGGCGCCGCTCGCCTCCGATCGGACCCATGCGCCGATCGTCGTCGTCGTGGCGCTCGAGCGCGGCACCTCGAGCGTGAAGCGTCCCCGCTCGACCTCCCCCGGCTCGAGCGCGAACGTGAGCTCACCGGGCGACACCGACCAGCCTGCCGGCACGTCGAGCCCGGCGGCGACGACTCCGCCCGCGAGGCTCGTGACCTCGACGTCGATCTCGGCCACGCCGTCCGCGTCGCCGGACAGCGGAACCGCGAGCGCATCGGCCAGGATCCGGACTCCCGGATCGGGCACGACGTGAACGTCGACCTCGCGCACGGTCGGGAGCTCGGCGTCGATCGTCTGGTGGACCACTCGCACCTCGGGCAGCGCGATCGCGTCGTCACCGTGGAACAGCGTGGGACGGGCCACGAACGCCGTCCAGCGCGGGCGACGGAACCGGGCGGCCTCCGCCTCGGCGATGGCATTTCCCCGGCGCGGCACCGCGCGGGCACAGGTCGGCTCGGCATCGGCCCGGGTTCCCAGCGTCACGCGCTCCCGCCGCGTCTCGCCGGGCGCGAGCGACCGCCGCCAGGTGCCGCGTGCCAGCGCGTCGCCCGGATCCGCGCCGGTCGCGTCCCCGTCGGCCGACCCGGCGAGCGCACGGGCCACGTCACCCGACAGCGTCAGACCGACCTCGACCGGACGTGCGAGACGATGCCGCATCGCGACGTCGAGCGTCAGCTCCGCGTCGGGACCGACGCTCGCACGGTCGGCGCGGACGACGACGTCGAGCCCCATCGCGATCCCGATCGCATGCGCGGCTCGCTCCGCGAGCGTGTCCAGCCGACACCGATCGGTGGCGTCCTCGGCTCCGGCGCGTGCCGCGTGGATCACGCGCCACAGCGAGATCAGAGGGTCGACGAGATCCTCCGGCGTCTCCGGGTCGTACGCCGCGCGCACGTCGGCGACCCGAGCCGCCAGCTCGCGGCCGAATGCGGTCGGACCCTGCTCGTCCTCGACCAGCGGCTCGGGGAGGCCGGCCCAGAAGGCCGGCAGATCCCCCAGGGGCTCACCGCGCGAGGCCGCCCATCGCCAGCGCGACTCGCGCGAAGCCAGAGGCTCGAACGTTGCGGCCATGCCCTGGCACTTGTGTTGCGCGCGGGACGCGAGGCCGACGCGCGCGTAGCTCGCGCCGAGAATGGGGTCCACGACCCCCAGCGGAATGCGGACCTCGTTCTCGATCTCGGCCTCGGGATCCCACTCCTGACGGAACAGGCGGGCCGCGGCGTGCGGCTCGCCGAGCTCGGGCCACTGGGGCGTGGCTGCGACGTCGAACGCGCGACGCGCGAGACGCGCGCTCGCCTGGTGGTGCTGGCCGCCGCCCGGCCCGTCGTCGAGCATCGTCAACACGACGTCCGGACGCCACTCGCGCACGACGGCGACCACGTCCCGGAGGATGGACTCCTCGTCCCACTTCTCGTAGGTCTCCTCGACCGAGAACGAGTAGCCGAACTCGAACGCACGCGAGAAGAACTGCGTGACACCGGTGTACGCGGCCGCCGATTCGAGCTCCCGCCCGCGCAGCACGCCGAGCGCATCGAAGAGCTCGGTGCCGATCTCGTTCTGACCGCCTTCGCCGCGCGTCAGCGTCAGGAGCGCCACCTCGGCGCCGTCGCGATGAACCAGCCGCGCGAGGAGACCGGCGTCCTCGTCGTCGGGATGAGCGGTCACGTAGAGAACGCGCCGCGTCTGATCCAGCTTGCGCAGGACGAGCGCCAGCTCGCGGGCGTCGTCGATCGCCGGCGCGAGGGCGTTCGTCACCGAGGCCGTGCCGCCGATCGCGATCGCGGACACGACGCTCACCGCCGTGGCACGCAGGCACGACGGAGCGAGCCCGCGCCGCCGGCTCGGGGGGGCACTCGTCGCGGTCCAGAGACGCGTCTGTCGTCGCGAGCGAGGTGCGTGCATCCGATTCCTCCCGGTGTTCGTGGCGAGGGACGGGGCGATCATACATGAGGGCGGTCGCACGCTCGATCGGGTATTCTCGAACGTCCTCGTGTCGTCGTGGTACCGCTCGTGTCCGGGAGGGAAGCCTGTGCGCCCGTTCGACTGGATGATCTTCGTCGGTTTTCTGGCCTACGTGGTGATCGACGGGCTCCGCCGCGGTCGGGGCCAGCGAACCTCCGAGGATTACTTCCTGGCCGGGCGCGGCGTGAGGTGGTGGGGCGTGTGGCTCTCGATCATGGCCACGCAGGCCTCGGCGATCACGATGGTCGGAACCACCGGGCAGGGATGGCTGGACGGTACGCGATTCGTCCAGTTCTACTTCGGGCTTCCGATCGCGATGCTGATCCTCGCGTACACGGCCGTGCCCGCCTATCACCGTACGGGCGTCACCACCGCCTACGAGTACCTGGGGCGCCGCTTCGACGCGAAGACGCGCACGCTGTCGGCGGTGCTGTTCCTGGTGCTGCGCGGGCTGTCGGTGGGGTTCGTGATTCACGCGCCCGCCCTCGTCCTGGCCAAGATCTTCGCGCTGCCGCTGGGTGCGACCGTGGTCGCGACCGGCGGGGTGGCGATCGCCTACACGGTCGTGGGAGGCCTCGGCGCCGTCATCTCCACCGACGTCAAGCAGATGATCGTCATGTCGGTCGGCCTGGCGGTCGCGTTCGGCTGCGCGATCGCGACGCTTCCCGATCACGTGGGGTTCGACGGGGCGTTGACGCTCGCGCGCGCCAGCGGACATCTCGTGCTCGCGGACACCCGCTGGGACCCGGCCGAGAAGTACACGATCTGGTCGAGCCTGCTCGGCGGCCTGTTCCTGTTTCTGTCGTACTTTGGAACCGACCAGAGCCAGGCGCAGCGACTGCTCGCGTCGCGCTCGATGCGCGACACCCGGCTCGCGTTGCTCCTGAACGGCGTGTTCAAGATCCCGTTCCAGCTCCTGGTGCTCCTGACGGGAACGCTTCTGTTCGTGCACTACCTGTACGCGGAGCCGCGTGTGAGCTTCGATCCGGCCGAGCCGTCCGAGCGCTCGGCGCTGGTCGAGACCGAGCGTCAGACGTACGACGACACCGTGACCGCCTACTCGGAAGCGCAGGTCGCGGCGCGGGCGGCGGCCGAGCGGGTGCTGGAGGACCCCCGAGACGCGGCGAGCGCGGCCGCGTTCCGCGACGCGCTGGACACCGCGCGCGCGGAGCGGGCGGCAGCCACGGATGCTCGCGGCGGCGGCTCCGACACGAACTACGTGTTCCTGGACTTCATCCTCGGGTGGATGCCGGTCGGACTGGCGGGACTCCTCCTGGCCGCGATCTTCGCGGCGGCGCTCTCCAGCATCGACTCGGAGCTGAACGCGATGGCGACGGTGGCGGTGGTGGACGTCTACCAGCGCATCCGACCCGGCTCGGCGTCGATCGTCGCGGTCTCGCGCATGGCGACGCTCGTCGTGGGCACCGGCGCCACCGCGTTCGCGCTGTACGCGGGGCACATGGGCTCGTTGATCGAGGCGGTCAACCGGGTGGGGTCGTACGTGTACGGCTCGCTCCTGGGCGCGTTCGTTCTCGCGTGGCTCGTGCCCCGGGCGACCGGCCACGGCGCATTCGTGGGCCTTCTGTGCGGGATGCTGGTGGTCGGCGTGGCCGCCGAGACCGACCTCGCGTTCCTGTTCCTGAACGCGATCGGGACCGTGACCGTCGTCGTCGTGGGGACGCTGGTCTCGATCGCGACCGGCGCCCGCGACGGCGACGCTACGGCGTCCTGAGGAACGCGGACTCCTCGATCGCCCCCCCGAAGATGTCCTTGAAGTCCGTGCCGCGATCGGCCGCCCCTTCGTCGTTCGCGATCACGAGTCCGAGCCGGGCGAACGCCTTCCAGCCGCTGTTCGTGGCGTCGGGTACCACCAGGTTCAGGTCGGTCTCGGCGAAGTCCACGACGACCGTGGCCAGACCGTTCACCGGGTTCTCGGGGATCGCCTTCAGATAGGGCCCGTACGGATGGGCGGCGTCACGCTCGGTGCTCGTGATCCCCGACGCATTCGACGGAAACAAGAGCTGGCGCTCGAACGCGATCCGGGCCTCCGCGGCCGATGCGACGTCGGTGCCGTCCGACGCCTTCTTCAGCCCCGGGTAGACGCCGCGATGCTGGTGTCGGTAGAGCTCGACGGCCGAATTGAGCGCGCGGAGATCGCGCCGGAGCGCGGCGGTCTTCGCGTCGGCCGAGCTCGTCGCGAATCGCGGGATCGCCACCGCGGCCAGGACCGATACGACCGTGACGACGATGAGGAGCTCGACGAGCGTGAGCCCGTCGCGAGCTCTGAGGACGTGCATGACTTTCGCTTCCATCGGACGGCCCCCGTGGAGAGCGCGGCCGAGCTGGGCACCGGAGTCGAAACGGCCTGTCGAACACTCCTATCGACACCGCGCGTCGACCGCTTCAGCGGGCCCTATCTGGAGGCGTAGTATGTTGCACGACAATTACCTAGACCCCGAGGGACGGCTGACCACGACCGCTCGGACTCCCCCCGGAGAGCGGCGCGGGGCCGGCCGCGGCCGGCCTAGGGCTGGAAGGGCTGCGCCCCGTGGCGCTCGAGAACGGCCCGCCAGGTCTCCTCGTCGAGAACCTCCGACTCCTCGATCAGCATGATCGGGATGTCGTCCTCCACGCGATAGCGGCGCCGCGTGGCCGGATCGGTCGAGACGAGCGTGTCACCGTCCACGACGAGAGGCGCCTTGCTCTCGGGGCAGACGAGGATCTCCAGGAGCTCGGGTGAGATCGCCATCGGTCGGATCCCGTCCTTTCACGGATTGCGTGACGCGGCAGCTGACTCCGGCGCCGAGTGTACATGTCCCCGGTGCGCCCCGCGACCGGGCGTCGCGAGTCCCGGTGCGCGTGCGGCGTCGCGGAAGCTCGCCGCCCGGACCCGGACGTCCGGCCCGGGCACATCGTACGCAATCGCACGCTCGCGTCGGGCCGCGCGCGCACTGCCGGACACAGAGAAGCGGCCACCCCCATCCCCTAAGATATTAATATAGAAAGACTTAAATCGAATCTCGCAGCCCCGACCGATCCCTTGGCCCCACCCTTGCTGTTCTCCAGGGGCATCCCTCCCGTCGCGCGACGTCGCGTCCGTCACCAGCCTCGGAGGTCCTCATGCCCGCGACCCCGTTCCGCCACGACCACATCCCGTCGGCACCGGTCCCTCTGGGCACGGGCTCGCTGGAGATCTGGCAAGGCATCGACACGTAGGCGACGCGCCGCCGTCGTGGGCGGGCAATGGCGCCACCGGCCATTGCGGCGAGAACCCGTCGGCGCGCCCCGCGTGCTAGTGTCCCGGGTCCGACGTCACGTCCGGTGGCAATCGACGGGGAGCGAGCAGGTGCCGATCTCATACCGTCCCGCCCCGGTCCTCGCCGCGCGCGGGGTCCTCGGGGTCGCGGCGACGGTCCTGGCCGCGTCCGCCCTCTCGGCCGCGATCACGAACGCGAATCCGGGCGACGCGAGCGGGCGCGATCCTCGAGACCACCGGCCGCTCACCTCGTGGGTGGACCCGTTCATCGGCACCGGCGGGCACGGTCACACGTTCCCGGGGGCGACCCGCCCGTTCGGGATGGTGCAGCTGAGTCCGGATACGGGCACCTCGGGCTGGGACCGGTGCTCGGGGTACCACGCCTCTGACTCGACGCTCCTCGGGTTCAGCCACACGCACCTGTCCGGCACGGGCATCGCGGACTACGGGGACATCCTCCTCCTCCCGTTCACCGGCGAGATCGCCTGGGAGCCCGGCGCCCCGGAGGATCCCGACGGCGGCTACCGCACGCGATTCCGACACGAGACCGAGCGGGCCGCGCCCGGATACTACCGGGTGCACCTGGACGACGACGCGATCGACGTCGAGCTGACCGCGACTCCACGCGTCGGGGCTCACCGCTATCACGCCGCGGCCACCGAGAGCCTGCGCGTGCTCGTGGATCTGATCCACGGCCTCGGGCCCGATCGCGTCGTCGAGTCGTGGCTCCGCGTCGCCAGCGCGACGTCGTGGGCCGCACACCGACGTTCGGCGGGATGGGCGGCCGACCAGCGGGTGTTCGCGGTCGCGGAGTTCTCACGCCCGGTGGTGTCCGTCCGGATCCGCGTCGGCGACGAGGAGGTGCTCGCCGCCCCCGCCGCGCTGCTCGGTCGCGTGCGTCACGGTGACGCGGTGCGCGCCGTGTTCACCTTCGCCCCCAGCGCCGAGCCGCTCGTGGTCGAGGTCGCGCTCTCCCCGGTCGGGGCGGAGGGCGCCCGCGCCAACCTCGACGCCGAGGGCTCCGGCTTCGACTTCGATCGCGTGAGACGCGAGGCCGATGCGGCGTGGGAGCGCGCGCTGGGTCGGATCCGGGTCAGCGGCGGCTCGGACCGCGATCGCCGCGTGTTCCACACGGCCCTCTACCACACGATGATCGCGCCCAACCTCTACTCCGACGTGGACGGGCGCACCCGCACCATGGACGGACGCGTGACGTCGTTCGATCGACCGCACTACACCGTCTTCTCGCTCTGGGAC
The DNA here is from genome assembly GCA_965224245.1 of Candidatus Eiseniibacteriota bacterium. Classification (GTDB taxonomy): domain Bacteria; phylum Eisenbacteria; class RBG-16-71-46; order CAZAMP01; family CAZAMP01; genus CBDCYW01. The sequence continues at coordinate 2,780,633 of OZ245046.1, forward strand.
ACGTTTCGCGCCCTGCATCCCCTGCACGCGCTGCTCGACCCCGAGCGTGCGGCGGACTTCGTGCGCGCGCTCCTGGCCGGCGATGCCGCCACCGGTCGCCTCCCCATCTGGTCGCTGGCCGCCAACGAGACGGGCACCATGATCGGGGATCATGCGGTGTCGGTGATCGCCGACGCGATGGCCAAGGGCATTCCCATCGAGGATCCTGCCGCGGCGCTGGACGCCTGCGTGCGGGCCTGCGACGCGCGCGACCGGGGTCGCGATCTCCTCGACGCACTCGGCTACATTCCCTGCGACCGCGAGCCCGAGTCGGTCTCCAAGCTCCTGGAGTACGCGTACGACGACTGGTGCGTGTCCGCGATGGCCCGCCGGGTCGCGGACGCGGGCTCGCCGTCTGATCGCGCGCGCAGGATCCGGGTGGCCGACGCGTTCGCCGCCCGCGCGAGCGCGCCGTGGACGAGCTTCGATCCGGAATCGAGGTTCATGCGTCCGCGAACGCTCGCCGGGCGGTGGCTCGAACCGTTCGATCCGCGCTTCGACCTGACGCGCCGGCGGCACTACACCGAGGCCAACGCGTGGCAGTACACCTGGTTCGTCCCCCACGACGTGGCGGGGCTCATCGACCGGATGGGCGGCGACGCCGCGTTCGTGGCCAGGCTGGACTCGCTGTTCGCCGCCCCCCCGGTGACCGGCGAGCACACGGCCCCCGACGTGACCGGGCTGATCGGCCAGTACGCCCACGGCAACGAGCCGAGCCATCACGTCGCGTTCCTGTACGCGTACGCGGGGGCCCCGCATCGCACCGAGGCGATCGTGGGCGAGATCCTCGACACGCTTCACGACGACACGCGCGCGGGCCTGCCCGGAAACGAGGACTGCGGACAGATGTCGGCCTGGATCGTCTTCGCGATGCTCGGGCTCTACCCCGTGTGTCCCGGACAGCCCACGTACGTGACGTGCACGCCGCGCTTCGATCGCGCCGAGATCCGCTTCGGCCCCGGCGGGACCGGCGAGGGCTCGGACACCCGGAGGCCGTTCGTGATCGAGGCGGGGGGCGATGGTGCGTACGTGCGCGACGCGTCGCTCGGCGGGCGTCCGTTCCGGCGGACGGTCCTGACCCATGCCGAGATCACCGGCGGGGGCACGCTACGCGTGACCCGTGGGCGTGAGCCCGATCTGTCGCGCGGTCGCGAGCCCGACGACCGTCCCCCGAGTCCGGCGCCGGCGGACGTGACGATGCCCCCCGTGATCGTGGCCGAGGCCGAGTCGTTCGTCGATTCGCTTCGCGTGACGCTGGATACGCCCCCGGGCACCGATGCATTCGTCACGCTCGACGGCACGGCGCCCGGTCCGCCGGCCACGCGCCATACGGGTCCGCTCGCGCTCGTGGAGGACACGCTGGTTCGCGCGCGGGCGGTCGAGCCGGGAGCCCGCCCGAGCCGGACCGTGTGGCGGCGGTTCGTGCGCGTGCCCGGGCGCCAGATCGTCGAGATCACGCACCCGTACAGCGAGCTGTACACCGCGGGCGGGGATCGCGGTCTCGTGGACGGCCTCTCCGGCTCCACCGACTACGCCGACGGCCGATGGCAGGGCTACGAGCACCACGACCTGGACGTGCTCGTCGACCTCGAGGCGCCGACGCCGATCCACTCGATCACGCTCGGGTGCCTGCAGGACGTGGGCGTGTGGATCTTCCTGCCCGAGTTCGTGGACGTGGCGCTGTCGCAGGACGGCGCGATCTTCACCGACGTGGCCCACGTGACCCACACCGAGCCCCAGGACCGGCGGGACGTGTTCACCCACGAGTTCCGCGCGGACTTCGATGGACGCGAGGCGCGCTACGTCCGCGTCCGCGCCCGGAACGTGGGAACGTGCCCGGCATGGCATCGTGGCGCCGGCCGGCCGTGCTGGGTGTTCGCCGACGAGGTCGGGATCCGGTAGGAGCCGCCGCGCGCCTACGCCGATGCCCGGTTCAGCCGGTGACGCCACCGCCCGAGCACGCGGTTGATCTGGTGGTCACGCGAGAGGAACTTGATCACCGGTGACGAGCGCCGGCCCATGCGTGCGATCGTGGCCACGATGAGCCCGTGGTTGGGCTCGATCGAGAGCCCCCGCGCCAGCGCCTCGTAGGCGTCACCCCGACGTCCGCTGAGCAGATAGACCCGCCCGAGATTGCAGTAGAGCTGGGCGTTGAAGGATTCCCGGCCCACCGCGTTCTCGCAGAGCCGTGTTCCCTCGTCAAATCGTCGCTCGGCGCGCGCGAGGCACAGCCCGTAGTACGACTCGATCTCGGCGCTCTTCGGATCCAGCGTCGCCGCACGCCGGAACAGCCGCAGGGCCTCGCGCGGATCGTTCTTCTTGTCCAGGAGAACGCGTCCGGCCGCGGCGAGCGTGATCGGATCGTCCGGATTCACACCGTTCGAGTGCGAATGAGGGACGTCCTTCCGAAGTGCGCGCGTCGTTGCCATGATCGGAACCCTCGCAGCGGTTGGGGTGGTGCGACTGGTCGCTCTCGACACATCGAGACGCCCGTTCGGGGATGCAGAAGACGTTCCGTCGCCACCGGTCGATGACGGCCGAAACGACGGCCGTCCCGAGCCGATCCTGCCGGTCGACGGCGTGGACACGCTCGGGTAGACTCGCCAACCATGCAAAACGAGGACACGCTCATCGTGGGCGCCGGTCCGATCGGACTCGCATGCGCGGTATCGGCCAGGCGCCGGGGCATCGATCCGCTCGTGGTGGACGCCGGCGCGATCGCCCAGTCGATCGTCGGATATCCGATCGGCATGACGTTCTTCACCACCCCCGACCTCCTCGAGATCGGGGGACATCCCCTCGTCTGCCCCGCCCAGAAGCCGACGCGCGAGGACGCCCTGATGTACTACCGGGGCGTCGCCCGAGCCGAGGGGCTCCGGGTCCGTACGTACACGCGGCTGCTCGGTGCCCACCGGACCGACGACGCCGGCTCGCGCCCCGTTCACGCCGATCTGGCCACCGAGACGGGGACCGTCCAGATCCGGTGCCGTCGCCTCGTGCTCGCCACGGGCTACTTCGAGACGCCCCGGCGCCTGGATGTACCGGGAGAGAGCTCGCCCCACGTGAGTCACTACTTCGACGAGGCCCATCGCCACTACGACCGGGACGTGGTCGTGATCGGCGGCGGAAACTCGGCGGTCGAGGCGGCCCTCGAGCTGTTTCGGGCCGGTGCGCGGGTGACGATCGTGCACCGCCGCGACGACTTCAAGCGCACGATCAAGTACTGGGTGCGCCCCGACATCGACAATCGCATCGCGGCCGGCGAGATCGCCGCGCGGATGTCGTCGCGCGTGGTCCGCTTCGAGCCGGGCGCGGTCGTCGTACGCGGCGCGAGCGGCGATGAGACCACGCTCCGCGCCGACCGCGCGTTCGCTCTGATCGGCTTTCTGCCGGATCAGGATCTGTTCCGTCGGATCGGGATCTCGCTCGATCCGGTGACCGGCGTGCCCGACCTCGACCCCGAGACGCTCGAGACCAACGTTCCTGGCGTGCACATGGTCGGCTCCATCACACGCGGCCTGAAGCTCTCGGACGTGTTCATCGAGAACGGCCGGTTCGACGGCGAGAAGGTCTTCTCGGACGTCCCGGCGCCACGCCGCTGACGGACGACGGCACTCCCCGATCGAGAAAGCACGTGAGGCCGATACACCGGTGACGTATGGTGCCTCCTGGTGTGGACGTCACTCTCTGGAGGTGCCCCGATGAAGACGCTGGCCGGACTCCTGATCGCCGCGAGCGTCGCGGCTCTCTCGTCCTGCGCGACGATCGACCTGAACGCCACGAGCATGCCGTCGCCCGTCGCGCTGAACACACCCGGCGAGCCCGCGTACGACGTCGTCGGCTCGTTCACGATCGAGGACAAGGGCGGGTGGATTCTGGGACTCGTCCCGGTGAACAAGCCGGCCGGTGACAACCACGACTACCTGACCACGATGATCGACGGCGAGGTGCGCAAGGCCGGCGGCGACGCGGCCATCAACGTCCACATCCGGGCCCAGAACGACCCGATCGACATCCTCACCCGCATCGTGACCTGGGGTGCCTACCAGACGCGGACGGTCACCGTGACCGGCGACGTGATCACGTACCGCTAGGGCGCGGGCGGGCGGATCGGTCCGACGGATGCACGCGCTCCGACGCTCCGGTGCGGGGTCGTCCGATCATCGTGACGATCACCCGGCGGCGGCGTCCGTCGGAAGCGGCGGTGAGTCACCCCAGAACGTGGTCACGTCGATGGGCACCGGCGCGGTGATCGACAGGCGCTCCCCGGTGATCGGATGCGGCAGCGCGATGGCCACGGCGTGGAGGAGATGGCGTCTCGCGCCCGTCTCGGTCTCGGCCAGCTCCGGATCGTCGAGCAGCACCAGCTCGCGTGCCCGGGCCTCGGGCACCGCATACAGCTTGTCGCCCACGATCGGGTGCCCGGCGTGCGCCGCGTGCACCCGGATCTGGTGCGTCCGCCCGGTTCTCGGCGACACGGCGACCGCCGTGACCTCGCCCGCCGCCTTCGACGCGTGCCCGAGCGCACGGAACGTGGTCACCGCCGCCTTGCCACCCGCCTCGACCACGTGGAAGTACGGGGGTCGCCTCGGCGCCTTTCGCCCGATCGGCGCCTCGATGGTGCGCTCCCCCCCGAAGGCGCCGCTCAGGACGGCCAGGTAGCGCTTCTCCACGACGCCGGACCGGAACTGCGTCTCCAGCCGTCGCGCCACGTCGGCACTCTTGGCCAGCAGCACGACGCCGGACGTCTCGCGATCCAGCCGATGGACCAGTCGCAGCCCGGCGCGCCCATCGCGCGCGAGCGTGGACACCAGCGTGTGTCGAATGTACCGGCCGCCGGCGTGCACCGGCAGGTTGCCGGACTTCGATACGGCCAGGACGTGCTCGTCCTCGTGAAGGACGTCGTAGCGGGTGTCGACCTCGGGCTCGAGGTGAAGAAACGAGTACGCAATGCGATCACCGTGCGTGACACACGTGTCGGCGTACGCGCGCTCGCCGTTCAGGGTCACCGAGCCGTCGGCGATGCGCTCGGCCCAGAGATCGGGAGGATGATAGCGGAAGCGCTGCGAGAGAAACCGCGCGAGCGTCCAGCCCGAGCGATACGGATCGACCGTGCAGGAGAGGTCGTACCGCTCGGGCTCGCGCGGCGTTGGTCGCCCACAGTCCTCGCCGGGCGCACCACCGCGTGCGCCGCTAGAGATTCCCGCGCCGATCCTGCTCACGCTCGAGCGACTCGAAGAGCGCCTTGAAGTTGCCCTTCCCGAAGGACTGAGATCCGCGCCGGCAGATGATCTCGAAGAAGAGCGTCGGCCGATCCTGGAGAGGCTTGGTGAAGAGCTGGAGGAGATAGCCCTCGTCGTCGGCGTCCACCAGGATGCCGAGGTCCTTGATGCGGTCGTGGTCCTCCTTGACCTCCCAGCCCAGGGCCTCGACGCGCTTCCAGACCTCCTCGTAGTACGCGTCGGGGATGTGCAGGAAGTCCACGCCGCGCGCGCGGAGCTCGGAGACCGACGAGAGCTCGTCGTCGGTGCGGAGCGCGAGATGCTGGACGCCCGGCGTCATGTCGTGCCACTCGAGATACTCGAGGATCTGGCTCTTCTTCTTGCCCTCCGCCGGCTCGTTGATCGGCATCTTGATCAGATGGTTCCCCGACGCCATGACCTTGGACATGAGCGCGGAGTAGTCCGTGGAGATGTCCTTGTCGTCGAAGTGCTTGAACATCGAGAACCCCATGACGTTCTCGTACCACTGGACCCAGTAGTTCATCCGCCCTTCCTCGACGTTGCCCACGCAATGATCGACGAACTTCAGCCCGCAGGGGTGCTTGCGGTTGTAGTCGTTCAGGGCGAACCGCTCGACGCGATCGAACTTCGGCGCGAACGGTCCGCCTTCCTTCACTGAGTCCAGTGCGTAGTCGCCGCGGCGGCTGACGAAGCTGTGGATCGCGCGGCCATAGGACTGGATGCCGGCCATGGTCACCGAGCCGCGCTCGTCGGAGTATGTGACGGGCTCGTATGCAGACTCTCCGCCGTTGGCAACCGCCTTGCGGTAGGCGGCCTCGGCGTCGGCGACGGTCAGGGCGACGTCCTTGACGCCGTCACCGTACCGCGCCACCTCGTCGTTGATCGGGCCCGGTCCGAGGCCGCTGGTCAACAGGAGGCGGATGTTGCCCTGCGTCATCAGGTAGCTCGCCTCCTCGCGACTTCCGGTGGTGAGGTCGGCGACCTGCGCGAGGTGGAACCCGAACGTGTGCGCGTAGAACGTCGCGGCCTGCTTGGCGTTTCCCACGTAGAAGCGAACGTGGTCGACGTCGACGAGATCGAGCGGGTCGGCGCCGGTGGCGGCGGCACCGGCCTTCGAGTGGCTGGCGGTGGACATGGCATGAGCCTCCTTCGCAGAGGAAACTGCCGGCGGCAGTGGGTCGATCCATGGTTGGCGGGCACGGGCCGTGCGCGCGCCGAGTACCCTAACGCGGAGTGGCGACCGCGCGAAACCCCGAAGCGTCCCGAGCGCGACGGTTCCGGGCGCCGGGCCCCGGCCGTCCGCGTGCCGCGGCGCGTGGGCGACGGCGACACGTCTACCCACGGAAGCCGGGCGAGGATAACAGCTTGCCTCCCTCGCCACGCAGGGCTTAACTAGCGGGACCGGCCTCGAGTTCCACCATCCACCCGACGGGAGCCCCGATGAACTTCCCGCCGCACGCCGAGGCGAACGTGCCGCTGGCGCCGATGACGACGATCGGTGTCGGTGGAAACGCGCGCTGGCTCGTCCGGTGCCCGACCGACGACGTGCTGGCCGGGGCGCTCGAGTGGGCGCGTCGGACCGGTGTCGATACCTGGATCCTCGGGCAGGGCAGCAACGTCGTGATCGCCGACGACGGACTCGACGGCCTGGTGATCTCGCCGGCCGCCACGCGCATCCAGATCGACTCCATCGATACGGACACCGCGCGGGTCGTCGCCGACGCCGGCGTCCCCTGGGACACACTCGTCGAACGGATGGTCGCCGAGGGCCTGGCCGGGCTCGAGTGCCTGAGCGGCATCCCGGGCTACGTCGGTGCCTCACCGATCCAGAACGTCGGCGCCTACGGACAGGACGTGTCCGCGGTGATCGAATCGGTGGGCCTCGTCGAGCGGTCGACCGGCGAGCCGTCGCGCCTGGAGGCCGGCGCCTGCGGCTTCGGCTACCGCACGAGCGTGTTCAAGACGCGCGAGGCCGGACGGTACGTCGTGACCGACGTCGCGTTTCGTCTGGCCCGCCGGACCGACGGCGTGGTCCGCTATCGCGAGCTGGCCGACGCGCTCGGCGGTGCGCACCGGGCGGACGGGTCCGGGCCCCCGATCGCCGAGATCCGCCGGGCCGTCCTCGAGATCCGGGCGCGAAAGTCGATGGTGCTCGACCCCGAGGACCCTAACGCCCGGAGCTGCGGATCCTTCTTCGTGAACCCGGTCTTGACCGCCGACGCGGCCGACGCCGTGCGGTCGCGACTCGACACCGCGGGCACGATGCCGGCGTACCCCGAGCCCGACGGGCGCGTGAAGCTCTCCGCGGCGTGGCTGATCGAGTCGTCCGGGTTCCGGCGAGGACACGCCGATGGTGCCGCCGGGCTCTCGAGCCGCCATGCCCTGGCCATCGTCAATCGTGGAGGGGCGCGCGCCGCCGACGTCGTGCGCCTGGCCCGCACGATTCGTCGGACCGTTCACGCGCGCACGGGCGTCACGCTGATGCCCGAACCGGCCTTCTGGGGCTTCGGTCAGGTCGGTCACCGCGTACTGGACTGAGCCGGCGACGGATCCGCCGCGCACACGCGACGCGACCAGACGAACGCCAGGATCCCGGCCCCGGCGTTCGAGATCGCCGCCGCCGCGAAGATCCCCACCGGACCCACGAGCCGGCTCCCGGCGTACGCGATCGGCACGTACAGGACGACCATCCGGGTGATCATGATCACCGACGCCGACAGCGGCCGCCCGATCGCGTTGAACGTGGCGCTTGTGATGATCATCACGCCGTACAGCACGTGGCTGGCCGGCACGATCCGGAGGTACGTCGCGGCCAGCGATCGAACGTCCGGGTCGTCCGAGAAGCGGCCAACGATCGCGGGGCCGAGAAGCGCGAGCCCCACGACGGTCACGACGGCCCACGCGAGCGAGTAGACCCCCGACCAGTGGAGGCCCTCTCGAACGCGGTCACGGAGCCCGGCACCCCAGTTCTGGCCCGCGACCGGTGCCATGCCGGCGGCGAGCGCCGAGAACGGGATCATCGCCAGCGCGTCGACGCGCGTCGCGGCACCGAACGCCGCGACGGCGACCGAGCCGTGCGAGGCCACCAGACGCGTGACGACCGCGATCGAGATGGGATTGATCGCCTGCGTCGCGGCGGCCGGCCCGCCCACGCGGAGGATCTCACGCCAGGACGCGAGCACGGCGGAGAACGGTCGCGGGCGCCACACGATCAGCCGTTCCCGAACCGAGAGCACGTACAGCGCCGCCGCCAGCGTCGTGGCCCGCGCGAGCACCGTGGCCAGCGCGGCCCCTCGCATCTCCATCCGGGGAAACGGGCCCACACCGAAGATCAGCAGCGGATCGAGGATCACGTTCGCGACCGCGGCCACGACCATGACCGCACCGGGGACCTTCGCGTCTCCGATCGCGCGAATGACGCCGTTGCCGACCATCGGCACCACCAGGAAGGGCATCCCCAGGTACCAGATGAGCATGTACTGGCGGATCCGCTCCAGCTCGGCGCCCTCGGCGCCGAGGAGGCGAAACACCGGCTCGATGGTCAGCACGCCCACGACGACGAGGACGCCCACGATCGCGACCGCGAGCGTGAGGCTGTCGGTGGCCAGCGCGCGGACGCGGTCCTGGTCCCCTTCGCCCACCGCGCGGGAGACGATGGACGTGGCGCCCGTACCGAGCCCGAGCGCGACCGTGGCCAGCACGAACACGACGGGGAACGTGTACGTGATGGCGGCCAGGGATTCGAGACCGAGCTGCCCGATGAAGTACGTGTCGACGGCGTTGAACCCGATGACGGCCACCAGGCCCACGATCATCGGCAACGTCATCGCCACCAGATGTTCACGCACGGGCCCGGTGGTCAGACGGCCTCTGTGAGGCGTGGACTCGGTCACACGGCTTCGACTCGAGGATGCGGGCGCGACCGCCCGACGGTGGACCCGACCGCGCCGCTCGCGAGGCGAGCGACACGGTGTTTCATGCGAGCGCGGTGACTAGTACGTGATCTTCGGGTCGAGCGTCGCCGCCTTCGCGATCCAGTCCTCGACCGTCTCCACCGAGGTGTGGCCCCGGGTCAGCTTCTTCTCGCTGTTGACCGCGTCGAGCGTCCGGGCCAGGTTCTCGGCGTTGCGCGTGCGCAGCTCCTTCACCGTATCGACACCGGACGCCTTCAGAAGCTCGGCGTACTGTCCGCCGATACCGCTGACTCGCATCATGTCGGCCATGTTCGTCCAGTCGAGGATCCGTGACTCGCTGATTCCGGTGGCCTCGGCAACGGACTTGCGGCCGGCCGGCGCGCCGCATCGGTCGAGCAGCTCCTCGGTGGTGGTGATGTCCGCGGTCGCGAGCTTCTCGGCGAACGCCGGTCCGATGCCCTCGATCTCGTCGATCTCGTAGCTCATGAGACCTGTCCCTCCGTGATGTCGGGGATTGGGTGGCGATGAACGTCGGGTCCACGTGGATTGACCGATCGACGCGCGTGAAGTCACACCCGGATCCCGGGACGAGCGAGATAGGCTAGCACGCCGGTCGCGGCCGCGAAACCGAGCCCCGAACAGATCCGACGCACCCGGCCGTGAGCTGCTACGATCTCGCGCGCTCCGACCCCGCGCTCGAACGCGGGGCGCGTTCCGACCCCGTGACGTCGAGAGGATGTCCCCGTGTCCGGACCGACCGCCCGAGTGCCGACGTGGGCCTGGGTGTCCCCCGCCGACGCCTCGTTGCCCGGGGAGGCCCACCCGGACCAGAGCCGGGCTCCCGCGGGCCGCCGCGCCGTCTGGGTGCTCGAGCGGCGGGGCGTTCGTCTGGGAGGCGTTCGGCGGGGAGGGGCACGGGTCGAGACGCGCTCGGCGAGCGAACGCTGGCGCGCGGCCGAGCCGGTTCACGTCCCGGGGATGATCACCGCGGAGCTTCGATCCCTGTCCGGTCCGGTGCGGCGAACGGCCGCCCTCTTCGACCGGCTCCGCGAGGGGAGCGATTTCGCGGCGGACGTGGTCCGCCGTCTCGGGGCGGCTTCACCGTTCCGTCCCATGGGCAGCACGGTGGATCTGGGCGATCCCCGCGAGATCGAGAAGGTGCACGCCGACCACGCGCGCTCGCCCCGCGCCGAGGATCTCTACGCGAAGCTCTCCTGGATCTCGACCGATGAGCGCGACCCGTCGATGCGGATCCGGTTCTCGTTCGGATCGGAGTCGCTCGACGACTGGAAGACCGACCCGAGGCGTGCCCGCGCCGCGGACCTCTACGCAGAGGCCGTGTTTCCGGAGTGCCGCTCGCTCTCGCGCCATCGGAGGCTGTTCCGCCTCCTGCGTGCGCTGACCGGCGGACCGGCCCGGCTCTCGGAGCGAATCGTGTTCTCGAACGCGCCCGGCGGCGGCGCGGTCTTCCACCACGATGCCGAGACCGACCAGCTCGGCGTCGTGTACGGACAGCTGACCGGTCGCACGGCGTGGCTGGCGCTCCCGAAGACACGCCTGGCGACGCTGGTCCACGCGTGCGCGAGAGGCGCCCTGGCCGAGACGGTGTCGACCCCGGCTCGAGCGCTCCGTGCGCTCGAGCGACACGATCTGCCCGCACTCGATCGCCTTCTGAACCGCAGTCCGCGCTTCACGCGGCGGCTCGTCGAGGAGAACGCGTTGATCGTGCTCCGGCCCGGCGACGTCCTGCTGCTGCCGTCCCACGACCGGGACCGCGTGTGCTGGCACTCGGTCTTCGCCCTGGGACGACGGCCCGGCGTGGCACACTCGTACGGGATCTTTCGCGCGTCAGGGTGACCGGGAGCCCGGTCGGCCCTCAGCGTGTGAGGGCCAACCGCTCGGTCGAGACCACGCCTTCCGACCGCAGGACCGCGATGTAGATCCCCGGGGAGAGTCGCCCCTGCACGTCTGACACGCTCCAGGCCACCTGCCGGACACCGGGCTGGAAGTAGTCGTCCAGCACCCGGCCGACCCGGCGACCCGCGACGTCGTAGAGGTCGATCGTGACCCGAGCCCCCTCGGGCCGGCCCTCGCCCACTTCGGGGATCGAGAACCGGAACGTCGCCTCGGAGCGGAACGGGTTCGGATACACCCGATCGAGCGCGATGCTCCTCGGCAGCGACACGGACGCGCGCACCCAGAGCTCGAGGCTGGGCGCCGACTCGATCCCCGCCGTACTCACGGCGGTGACCGTGTAGTAGTAGGCGAGACCGGTCTCGGCCGTCTCGTCGACGAACCGCGTCTCGGGGATCGGCGTCGGGGTCAGACGGTCGAGAATCCCGCCCTGAGGGCGCCGGTAGACGTGGTAGCCCTGGATGCGCCCCTCGGCACTGGGTGTCCAGCTGAGGGCAACCCCGCCGGTCCCCACGGTCGCCGCGGGGACCTCCGGGGCCAGCGGCGGCGTCGTGTCGACGTCCTCGGGCAGCGTGCGGACCTCGTCGCCGACGAGCCACCCGGACTCGAAGCCTCGCTCGTTCCGCGCCTGCACGCGGAAGCGATACGCGGAGTCGGCCGACAGCCCGGTGGCATCCCACGTCCTGACGCCGATCTCGAGCCAGCCCGACGCGATCGACGGCTCGGAGACGCTCTCGACCCGATACGCGAGCTCCTCCCCGTTCGGATCGACCGCCGGCTCCCAGGTGAGCCGGATGACGTCGTGGCCCATGGCCAGGGCGCTCAGGACCGGTGGCGCGCTCGGCGTCTGGTTCTCCGGTGGCGTGGTGACGTACGCCGACCCCGCCCAGCCGGACTGCGCCGGCGGTGTTCCATCGTCGCGCGCCCGCACGAGGAACTTGTACGTGGTCTCGGGCTGGAGTTCGGTGGCCTCCCAGCTCGTGATCCCGCCGGAGAGCCATCCGGACTGGATCGTGGCATCGGTGGCCTCGCGGACGTAGTACTCGATCTGATCGCCGTCGGGATCGGTGGCCCCGGTCCAGGTGATGTGGATCGTCGTCGCGGACGTGGCCTGGGCCACGACGTCGCGGGGCTCGGTGGGGCCCTGGTTCGGGCCGGGATCGGTGACGACCTCGTTCGAGCCGGCCCAGCCGGACTGCGCGGGCGGGTCGGCGTCGTCGCGCGCCCGGACGAGGAAGCGATACGTCGTGAACGGCGCCAGATCGGTCACCAGCCAGGACGTGGTCGAGGCCGGGAGCCAGCCGCTGGTCAGCTCGGCGTCGTCGACCTCGCGGACGAGATACTCGATCGGGTCGCCATCGGGATCGACCGCCGGATCCCAGGTGATGAGGACCTCGCGCTGGCCTTCCACGGTGGCACGTACGTTCGAGGGCTCGCTCGGCGGACGGTTCGGCGTGTCGGCGGTCGTGGCCTCGTTCGTGGTCGCCCAGTCGGACTCGAGCGGCGGTGACGCGTCGTCGCGCGCGCGCACGCGGAACGTGTACGTCGTGTGGGACGTGAGGTCGGTCGCGTCCCAGCGGGTGGTTCCCGCGGGAAGCCACCCGCTCGTGATCGACGGGGACCCCACGGCCTCGACGTAGAACTCGACCGCATCTCCATCCGGATCACCGAGGTCGATCCACGTGACGCGGATGGACGTGGGACCCAGCACGGTGGCCGTGGGCTCGCCGGGGACGGCCGGCGGCCGGTTGCCCGGCGCGTCGGTCGTGACGAAGTTGGACCCGGCCCACCCGGAGCGTGCCGGGGGATCGGCGTCGTCGCGGGCGCGCACGAGGAACTTGTACGTGGTGGCCGGCTCCAGACCGGTGGCCCGCCACGACGTCGTGCCCGCCGGCAGCCAGTCGCTGGTGATGGTCGCGTCGTCGACGTCGCGGACGAAGTACTCGATCGGGTCGCCGTCCGGGTCGGTCGCCTCGCTCCAGGTGATCTCGACCTCGGTGGATCCGAGCGCGGTCGCCACGACGTTCGTGGGCTCGCTCGGGGGCTGGTTGTCCACGACGCCGGTCTCGACGGCGTTGGACACGACCCAGTCGGACTGGAGCGGCGGGTCGGCGTCGTCGCGGGCGACGATGCGGAACTCGTACCGCGTGCCGGACGTCAGGTCCGACGCGAGCCAGTCCATCGTGCCGGGCGGGAGCCAGCCGCTGCTCAGACCGGGATCGGTGGTGTCCTCGAGGTAGAACTCGACCGGATCCCCGTCGGGATCTCCCTTGTCGATCCAGGTGACGCGTACGGCGGTCTCCCCGATCACGGTGGCCGTCACGTCGATCGGCGCGTTGGGCGGTCGGTTCGGCGGATCGTCGGTCGTGACCTCGTTGGAGCCGGCCCAGCCGGACTGCGCCGGCGGGTCGCCGTCGTCCCGCGCGCGCACGAGGAACCGGTAGGTCGTGGACGGCTCGAGCCCGGTGGCGGTCCAGGAGGTGGTGCCCACCGGCAGCCAATCGCTGGCGATCTCGGCGTCGTCGACGTCACGGACGTAGTACTGGACCGCATCGCCGTCCGGGTCGCCGGTGGCCGTCCAGTCGATGCGAACCTCGGAATCGCCGAGAACCGTGGCCACGACGTCGATCGGCTCGTATGGGGGCTGGTTGAATGCCTCGCCGGTCGCCACGGTGTTGGTCGTGGCCCAGCCGGAGTAGAGCGGCGGATCACCGTCGTCCCGGCCGCGGACCCGGAACTGATACTCGGTCGCCGGCTGGAGCCCGGTGGCCTCCCAGCTCGTGGTGCCCGGCGGCAGCCATCCGCTGGCGATCGACGCGTCGCCGATCTCCTCGACGTAGAACTCGACGGGATCTCCGTCGGGATCGCCGTTGTCGACCCAGCTCACGCGGACGGAGGTCGGTCCCAGGCTCACGGCCACCGCCGCGGAGGGATCGTTCGGCGGCGAGGACGTCGCGTCCGTGGTGGCCGACGCGTCGGTGGAGCTGAGCGCGCAGCGCTCGGGTACGCCGTCGTCACAGGCCTGGATTCGATACGTATATCGTGTGCCCGGATCCAGGCCGATGTCCGTGAACGAGATGCGACCGGTGCCGCCGGTCACCGAGCCCACGACGCCCCCGCCGGCGTGGGCGTACTCGCGGACGTCGTATCGGATGTCGCCGGGCGACGTCCGGTCGTCGGTGACCGCATCCCAGGACACGGTGATCGACGTCGGCCCGTCGGCCACCGCCGACAGGTTGGACGGCGGGCTCGGCGGATCGTTGCCGTCGCCGCCGCCCTCGCCCGTCAGGAGATGCAGCGTCCAGTCGCCGGAGCTCGGCGCCGAGAACGAGCGGGATCCACCGCCGGTGGTGGTGCCCGCGCTCTGCGTGGCGCCGGTGATGCAGTTGAGCCACGTGCCGCTGACGCTTCCCGACACCGCCGACAGGTTCACCGAAACGGTGCCCCCGCTGGGCATGTAGACGACGTACTCGACGCCGGGCACCGCCGACAGGGCGGCCCGGCTGCCCGAGACCAGCTCGTCGTGCGGCACGAGCGCGCCGAAGTTCTCGACGTCGTCGCGGAAGAACCGCTGCGCGACACCCACGTCGGGAGCCACTGCCAGGTCGGACGCGTAGTCCCGGTCGAGATAGCCGGCATTCTGGACGGCGGTGAAGTACACACCGGTACCCCCGGTCAGACCGGCCTCCCAGACAACCTCACGCAGCAGCTCGCGCGTCCAGCCGCGCCCGGAGTCGTCCTCGCGAAAGCGATCGCAGAACGCCATCGGGACGTCGCGACCGGTCCACTTCTCGACGATGAGATTGCGGGTGACCTCGCTCCGGTGGCGGTCACCATCCGAGTAGTAGTCGGGGTTCTCGGGGATCCAGCCGGTCTGGCCACCGGAGGTGTTGAAGCCCGTACGGCTGCCGACCGGGTGATCCCACGGGTCGTTGTCGCGGAACCAGTCGATGAACCAGTTGACCCAGTCCTCGGAGCGGTGCTCGACGACGTCGATCGCCGTGTCCCAGACCACGATCGGATAGGCGCCGAAGCGGGCCACGGTGTACTTGAAGAGCTGGATCTCCTCCTCGGAGTACTCCGCCATGCCGTTGGCGCTCGGGGCATCACCGTCGTCGGTGTACATCATGATGTAGTGCCCCATGCCCCGGTCCCGAAGATAGTCGTAGTGCTCGTTCATGCGATCCCAGACCGGCAGGTAGTACTCGTCGAGCGTCCCGGAGACGAGCACGTTCCAGGCCTGTGGCTGGCGGAAGTACACGAGCGTGGTGCCGATCATCCTCGCGCCGACGGTCTCGTCGGCCCAGTCGATGAAGTCGCGGATGCCGGCGTCGAGATCGGTCGTGCGGAAGTACTCGCGCGTGGGGATCCACACCGGCTGGGTCGCCTCGCCGTCCGCGAGCTTCCAGCGGCGAGTGGCGTACGGCTCGAGGCTTCCCGGCAGCCCCGACGAGACACAGGTGAACGAGCCCGTCTTGGCGTTCAGATCGGAGTCCGGCGACGAGGTGACGAACGTCCACTCACCGGTGCGATCGGGCATGAAGTAGATCTTCCACGTGTCGTCGCCCGCGTAGAAGCCGAACTGCGTCAGCGTTCGCCCCGAGGACGTGTGCGTGAACGTGCCGGTAAAATCGATGTGGAACGGATTGCCGCTGTAGCTCGTGTTCGTGTAGACCGCTTCGAAGCGCTTCCACTTGCCGACGTCTTCTGCGGCCGCGTCTCCGGGTAGGAGGGAAGAGGTGACGAGCGTAACGAGGATCGCACTCCGCACTGTTCTCAGCATCGACGCTGCCTCCCGGTGGTGTGCCACTGCGCACGGATCCAGGACTCGGTATGGGTAGTTCGGATTCGGTGCAACGGCTCTGCCGCTCTGGAGGCGGGTTTGCGCCGATCGCTGGCGAGGGTTTGTATCAGACATCGGGCTCGCAGTTCAACCGCCCCGTGCCCGGAATCTCGCTTTCCGCGAACACCCATCGCCTCGCGCACCGTATCCACCTACATGGATCGGTCCATCTCGACCGCTTCCCGCGTTCTAAATGCACGTGTGCACACGCGGGAGTCGACCCCGGGTCGGGCGGATCCCGGCCGACCTCCGACGCAACCGGGAGTGGCGGCCGATCGCCGAAGACCTTGGGAACACGTTCGTTGAGTTCGTGGTCCGGCACCGCGGCGCCCGACCGAGCGCTCGATCGAGGGCGGGAACCATCGGGAGGCCCCCCGGCCCGAACACCGATCGGCGTCGCGCCGCGGCGCGCACGGCCGGGAATCCCAGTGCCGGCGCGCCCTCGCGCCTCCGGGCTAGCGGAACACGACGGTGCGGTTGTCGCAGACGATCGTGCGCCGGGTCAGGTGCGAGAACACGCCCCTGGCCAGCACGACCTTCTCCAGGTCGCGTCCCTTGCGGATCAGGTCCGCGATGGAGTCCCGGTGCGTCACGTGCGTGACGTCCTGCTCGATGATCGGCCCCTCGTCGAGATCGGCGGTGACGTAGTGGCTGGTCGCGCCGATGATCTTGACGCCCCGCTCGTGCGCCGAGTGGTACGGCCGGGCCCCGGGAAAGGCCGGGAGGAACGAGTGGTGAATGTTGATGATGCGATTCGGGTAGCGTGAGACGAACTCGGTCGAGAGCACCTGCATGTAGCGCGCGAGCACGATCAGCTCGACGTTCTCGCGCTCGATGAGGGCGATCTCCTCCGCCTCCTGCTGGGCCTTGTTCTCGGTCGTGATCGGAAACACGTGACAGGGCACGCCGAACGCGTCGGCCACGCGCCGCGTCTCCTCGTGATTGCTGATGATGAGCGCGATCTCGCAGCGCCACCCCCGGGACTGCCATCGCGAGAGCATGTCGTAGAGACAGTGATGACGCCGGGATGCGAAGATGGCGATCCGGGGGCGGTCGTCGGAGAAATGCAGCGACCAGTCCATCCCGTACTTCTCGGCGACCAGGATGCGGAAGAACTCCGCGATCTTCTCACGCGGGATCCCGAAGGACGACAGGTCCCACTCGACGCGCATGAAGAACCGGCTCCGCCGATCGTCCACGTGCTCGTCGACGTCCAGGATGTTGCCGCCGTTCTCCTGGAGGAACGTCGCGATGTTGGCGACGATCCCCGGCCGGTCCGGACAGTGGACGAGGAGAATCGCGGACGGGGATCTCATGGTCGACTCGATGCCTTCCTTCTCGGTCCGCTCGGTCGAGGACGACGGCCATCCCCTGCCTCGCCCCCACGCCGAGCGCGCACGGGGATCGTGGACTCTCTCATGGGAAGAACCGGCGCTTCTCGCGCGACATGCGCCGCAGCTGCGCGCTGGGGCGGTAGCGGTCCTCGCCGTACTCGTGGTGGAGCGCGGTCAGCCACTTCAGCACCTGACGCACGCCGAGATCGTCGCACCAGCGCAGGAGCCCCTTCGGGAAGTTCAGCCCCAGCGTGACCGCACGATCGATGTCGGTGGCGTCGCCGATCCCGTACAGCACGGCGTCGGCCGCCTCGTTGATCAGGAGGGCCAGGATCCGCACGAAGATGCCTTTGGCCAGCTTGCCGTCGCGCTTGGCCACCGGCGCGGGCGCGCCGTCGGTGTGATCGTAGTACCCGTGGCCGGACTTCCGTCCTAGACGTCCCGCTTCGACCATCCGGAGCTGCGTGATCGCCGGCCGGTAGCGGGGCTCGTGAAAGGACGACTCGTACATGCCGCGCGTGGTGGCCAGGCTCACGTCGGTGCCGACGAGATCCATCAGCTCGAACGGCCCCATCTTGAAGCCGCCCCGCTCGCGCATGGCCCAGTCGATCGTGGGCACGTCCGCGATCCCCTCTTCCAGGATCCGGAGTGCCTCGCCGTAGAACGGCCGGGCGACGCGATTGACGATGAAGCCGGGCGTGTCCTTCGCGAGCACGGTCGCCTTCTCCCAGCGGTCCACGATCGAGCGGGCCTCGTTCACGACCCACTCGTCCGTCCGGAGGCCGGGTACGACCTCGACCAGCTTCATCCGCGTGGCAGGGTTGAAGAAGTGCGTGCCGATGACGCGCCCGGGTACGCGACAGGCCGACGCCAGTGCCGTCACCGACAGCGACGACGTGTTGGTGGCGAGAATGCAGGACTCGCCCACTGCATGCTCCAGCGCCGCGAACAGCGACTGCTTGGCCGCGAGGTCCTCCACGATCGCCTCCACCACGAGACCGGCATGGCGGGCCGATCCGACGTCGGCGTCGGTGGTGAGCCGTGCCCGGATGGAGGCGGCGTGGTCGGCGTCGATGCGATCCCTGGCGAGCTGCCGCTCGAGGCTCGCATCGATGGCCCCGGTGGCGGCATCGAGCGCCGCGGCGTCGGCGTCGATCAGGGTCACGTTGTGCCCGGCGGTGGCCGCCACCTGGGCGATGCCGCGCCCCATCGTGCCGGCGCCGATCACGCTCACGTTTGCCGGAGACGGCGTCAGACCCATTACTTGAACCTCGGGGTGAAGCGGTCGATGGATGCGTACGGCGCCGGCCACGGCATGGGGTACCCGAGCTCGTAGGCGGCGTGCCGCGTCCAGTACGGGTTCCACAGATGCATGCGGGCCAGCGCGCAGAGATCCGCACGGCCGGCGGCCAGGATCGTGTTCACGTCCGTGAACGACGAGATGTTCCCGACCGCCATCGTCGGAATGCCGACCTCGTGCCGGATGCGATCCGAGAACGGCGTCTGGAACAGCCGCCCGTACACGGGCCGCTGATCGGGGACGGTCTGTCCGGCCGACACGTCGGTGAGATCGCATCCGTGCATGGCCAGCATGCGCGCCACGTTCACGGCGTCGTCCGCCTCCATGCCGCCGGGGTACCAGTCGGTGGCCGAGATCCGCACCGAGATCGGCTTGTGTGCCGGCCACACCTCGCGGACGGCGTCCAGCACCTCCAGTGGATAGCGCATCCGGTTCGAAAGCGGGCCGCCGTAGTCATCGGTGCGCCGGTTCGTGAGGGGAGAGATGAAGCTCGCCAGGAGGTACCCATGGGCGAAGTGCAGCTCGACCAGATCGAAGCCCGCCTCCCCGGCCAGGTGCGTCGCGCGCACGAAGTCGTCCCGTACGGCATCCATGTCGGCCCGCGTCATCTGCCTCGGCACCTGACTGTAGGAGAACCACGGGATCGGCGACGGCGCCACGAGCGGCCAGTCCCCCTCCGGGAGCGGCTCGTCGGCGCCCTCCCAGGGCACGCGGGTGGCGCCCTTCCGGCCGGCGTGGGAGAGCTGCACCCCGATCTTCGCGTCGGTGTGCGCGTGCACGAAGTCCACGATGCGGCGCCACGCCGGGACGTGGGCACCCTCGTAGAGCCCGGTGCACCCCGGCGAGATACGGCCCTCGGCGCTCACGTCGGTCATCTCGGTCATCACCAGCCCCGCGCCGCCGATCGCGCGGCTTCCCAGGTGAACGAGGTGCCAGTCGTTCGGGAGTCCCTCGCGCGCGCTGTACTGGCACATGGCCGACACGACGACGCGGTTCTCGAGGCGGAGATCGCGCAGGCGGAACGCGGTCATGCACGGAGGAGGCGGCGCGCCGGCCGGGGACAGAGGAGTGGGCCGGCCGCTGGCGGCATCGGCCTGGGCGTGAAACCACGCATCGACCTCGCGAACGTACCCGGGGTCGCGCGCCCGCAGATCCTCGTGCGTGATGCGGAGACTCCGGGTCAGGAGCGTGAAGCCGAACTGCACGGGCTCGAGGTCATGGTACCGCTCGACCTCCTCGAACCAGACGAGACTCGCCTGCGCGGCTCGCTGGAGGCTCTCGACCGGCGGACGTCGCTCGGCCTCGTAGGCGTCGAGGGCCTTCCGGACGCCGTCCTGCATCGTCCGCCGGTCGCCGGGAACGCCGCGCCCCCCTCCCAGCGCGCCGAAGGCCTCGCGGAGCGCGATGGCGTCCTCGAGCGCGAGCTTCGTCCCCGATCCCACCGAGAAGTGGGCGGTATGGGCGGCGTCCCCGACCAGGACGACGTTCTCGTGACTCCATCGTCCGTTTCGCACCGTCGGAAAGCGGCGCCAGATCGAGCGGTTGCCCACGAGCCGGTGTCCGTCCAGCTCCTCGGCGAAGAGCGCCTCGCAAAACGAGACCGCCGCCGATTCGTCGTCGGGATCGAGCCCGGCGCGGTCGAACGTCTGGCCGGTGGCTTCGACGATGAACGTCGAGAGCCCGTTCTCGTACTGATACGCGTGGCCACGCCACAGCCCGTGCTCGTCCTCTTTGAAGTAGAACGTGAACGCCGGAAACGGACGGGTGGTCCCCAGCCAGACGAACCGATTCGGCCGCAGGTCGATGGTCGTCTCGAAGTGCTCACGCCGGTCGTCACGGATGCGGCTGTTGATGCCGTCCGCCGCGATCACGAGATCCGCCTCGCGGTGAGCGTCCAGAGCATGCACGTCGGTCTCGAACCGAACGTCGACCCCGACCTCCCGGGCCCGCTCGGCCAGGATCGACAGAAGACCGAGGCGCGAGAGACCCGCGAAGCCGTGTCCGGTGGATCTGAGGACGCGGCCCCGGTAGTGGATGTCGATGTCGTCCCAGTGAGTGAAGCGATCGGTGATGGCGCGCCAGGACGGCTCGTCCGCCTCGCGGAGGTTGTCCATCGTGGCGTCCGAGAACACCACGCCGAAGCCGAACGTGTCGTCGATCCGGTTGCGTTCGAACACCGTCACGTCTCGGGACGGATCGGCCAGCTTGAACAGGATCGCCGAGTAGAGGCCGCCGGGCCCTCCGCCCACGACGTGGATCTTCACGAGCCGCTCTCCCCGTGCATGCCGATCAGCTGACCGGCGATCAGGAGTCGCTGGATCTCGGTCGTGCCCTCGTAGATCCGGAGCGCCCGCACGGCTCGCTGAAGATGATCGACGACATGGTCGGCCATCACGCCGCGTCCCCCGAGAATCTGCACCGCGCCGTCGACGATGCGTCCGGCGGCCTCGGTCGCGTACGACTTCGCCATCGCCGCCTCCAGCGTCACCCGGGAGGCACCCCCGTCCTTCGCCCACGCCGTGCGGTACACGAGCAGGCGGCTCGCCACGAGCTCGGTCGCCATGCGCGCCAGCTTGTCCTGAACGAGCTGAAACTCGACCAGCGGCTGACCGAACTGCCGGCGCGTGCGCGCGTGCGCGAGCGCCTCGTCCAGTGCCCGGGCGGCCATCCCGCACGCGGTCGCGCCGACCGAGCCGCGCAGCCGATCCAGCACCCCGAGCCCGACGCGGAGCCCCTTTCCCTCCTCCATCAGGCGATGATCGAGTGGGATGCGACACCCGCCGAACGACACCTCGCCCAGCGGGTGCGGCGCGCTCATGACCTGCGCGCCCGCGAAGCGGCAGCCCGATGTCGACGCGGGCACGACGAACGCGGAGATGCCCGCGCCCTCCACGGTCGCGAACACGACGTAGACGTCGGCGATGCCGGCGTTGGAGATGAACGCCTTCTCACCCTCGATCACGTATTGATCGCCGTCACGCCGCGCCGTCGTGCGCAGCGCCCCCACGTCCGATCCCGCCTCCCGCTCGGTCATCGCGAAGCCACCGATCGCCGTACCCTCCAGGAGCGGGCCGAGCCACCGATCCCGCATGGCCGCGTTCCCTGAGACGATCAGGGACGTCGCCGCGAGCGCCTGGATCGCGAACACCGCGTCCGCCAGCGGAGAGTGGTAGCCGAGCGCCTCGCGCGCGATGGCGACCCGGCGCAGGTCCTGGGCTCCGATGGCCTCGAGCCAGCCGCCCCGGGCGAGGCGGATGGCGATCCCGGGCGCCTGGGCGCGGGCGTCCGCGTCGGACTCGGGTAGCGGGCGCGCGGTCAGCTCGGGGGCCGACGCGTGCACCCGATCCATCCACTCGACGTGCCGCGGCTCGAGAAAGGCGCGGACGGGCGCCGCGTCCAGCATGAACGCGCTCACGAGAACCGCGCCGGCCGCTTGGCCACGAACGCATCGTGCGCCTCGCGGAAGTTCGGGTTCAGCATGCACGCGGCCTGGATCTCGCCCTCGGCCGCGAACGCGCTCTCGAGATCCATGTGGGCCTCCCGGTTCAGGTACGCCTTGGTGACCTCGAGCGCGAAGGACGGACCCGCCGCCAGCTTGCGGGCGAACGCGGTGGCCTCGGCGGCGAGCGCGTCGTTCGGGACGACCCGGTTGTAGAGCCCGATGCGGTGGGCCTCGGCGGCCGAGATGAAATCGCCGGTCATCAGGAGCTCGGTCGCGTGACCGAGGCCCACGATGCGAGGCAGGAGCCACGCCGCCCCCATGTCGGCCCCGGAGAGACCGACCTTCGTGAACAGGAACGCGATCTTCGCCGCTTCCGACGCGATCCGAACGTCGCTGGCCGCCGCCATCACGGCCCCCGCGCCGGCCACGGTTCCGTTCAGGCCGGCCACGACGGGCCGCCGGCACCGTCGCATGGCCAGGATCAGGTCGCAGGTGAGCCGCGTGAAGTCGAGTAGCTCCTCGTACGTCTTCTCGAACAGACGTCCGATGATGTCGTTCACGTCGCCGCCGGAGCAGAACGCGCGCCCGGCCCCGGTCAACAGTATCGTCCGCACGCCCGGCTCGGTGTCGAGCGCCCGGAACGTGTCGCGCAGCTCCTCGTAGACCTCGAACGTCAGGGCATTGAGCCGGTCGGGTCGATCGAGCGTGATCGTCGCGACGTCGTGCTCGGTGTCGAGTTCGTACCGAAACGAGCGGGGGGTCGGCGGCATTGGCGTCACTCCTGATGCGGGGGCAGTACGGCCGTGGCCTCGATCTCCACGAGCGCACCCTCGTCCACGAGGCGGGAGACCTCAACGAGGGCCATCGCCGGGTAGTGCCGCCCCAGGCGCTCGCGCCAGGCGCGACCCAGACGCTCGCGTCCGGACAGATAGGCGTCCAGATCGGCCACGTACACGGTCATGCGTCCGATGTCGGACGGCGCGCCGCCGGCCTCCGACACGACCTCGAGTATGCGGTCGAGCGCGCGCGCGAACTGATCCACGAGATCCCCGTCGATGATGCGCCCGTTCTCGTCGGATGCCGCCTGTCCGGCCACGAAGAGCAGACGTCCGCCGGGCGGAGCGACGAGGCCGTTGTTCCACCCGCTCGGCTGGCCGAGGCTCTCGGGATTGATGATGTCGAAGCTCACGAGAGCAGCCCTCCTCCGTCCACGACGATCGCCTGGCCGATCACGCTGCCCGCGTTCTCGTGCGCGAGCATGGTCACCACGTGCGCGACCTCGGTGACCGTGACCAGCCGGCGGTGTCTCGCACTCGAGAGGATCGACTCCAGCGCCGCCTCGCGCGAGAGGTCGGTCTTCTCGACGATGCGGTCCAGTGTCTCGTCGGTCATCGCGGTGTCCACGTATCCGGGACACACGGCGTTCACGGTCACGCCCCTGGGCGCCAGCTCGGCCGCCACCGAGCGCGTGACGCCCATCACGGCGTGCTTGGACGCCGCATAGGTGGCGGTGTACGGCGCGCCGGTGAGTGCGGCGACCGAGGCCACGTTGACGATGCGGCCGTAGCCCCTCGCCGCCATCGACGGCGCGAACGCGCGAATGCACAGGAACGCACCGGTGGCGTTGACGGCCATCACGCGGTTCCACTCGTCCAGCTCGATCCGGGCCAGCGGCGCCGAGGATCCGATGCCCGCGTTGTTCACCAGGACCTCGATGGGTCCGGCCGCGTCCTCGGCCGCCCGGGCGAGGGCCAGGACGCTGTCGGCGTCGGAGACGTCGGCCGGAACCGCTGTCGCCCGCCCCCCGCTGGCGCCGATGGCCGTCGCCACGGACTCGATCTCGTGGGTCGTGCGCGCCGCGAGCACGACGTGGTGCCCGCGCGATGCCAGCGCCTCGGCCACCGCGCGGCCGATCCCGCGTCCGGCGCCCGTGACCACCGCGCCCGACGCCGCCGGCACCCGGTCCGCCGGGCGGCCGCTCGCCGAGGATCGGCGATCGTGGCCCGTCACGTCCGATCTCTCCGCTCGCCGAAGAGCGTGATCGCCGCGTCGTACACGACGTCGCCGAGTGTCTCGACGGTCGCCCGTCCCTCCTCGGCGGTGGCCTCGGCAGGCGCACCGAAGTACGCGCGCGGCCCGCCCGCCTCGTGAAACGTGCGCTTTCCCTCGCGCACGGCGACCGACAGCGACGCGGGGTTGGGCGCCAGCTCCCGCTGTACGTCGTGCCGGACCAGATCCGACCGCTCGCTCATGACGATCGACCCCTCGTAACGCCCGGCGTGGCAGGCGCCGCTCTTGAACTCGTCGGTGAGACGCAGCGCCCACGGCCGGCGCGTCACGTTCGGAAACGCGACGTCGATCCCGTGCTCGTCGCGGCACGCGGCCACCGCCGCATCGATGGCCGACAGGTTGGCCGGATCGACGTGCGCGTTCGCCACGACCAGTCGCGCGAGGCCGTGACGGGCGAGCCCACGGGCGACGTCCGTCACGAGCGAGACGAACGTGTCCGCCGCGACCGAGATCGTCCCCGCGAACGCTTCGGCGAACGGGGCGGGCGAGTACGCGAGCACCGGGAGGAGCACGACGTGGTAGCCCTCGTCCGCCAGTCGCTCGCCGCCCCGGCGGGCCATCGCCTCGGAGATGACGACGTCGGTACCCAGCGGGAGGTGCGGGCCGTGTGCCTCGATCGCGCCGATCGGCAGGATCGCCACCGCGCGGCTCCGATCGAGTCGCTCGACGTCTTCGTAGGTCATCTCGTCGAGTCGCTCGAGGGGCATCGCCAGATCTCTCGGCTGCTGCGCGCCATCGGGCGCGCCAAGTCCCGTCCACGTCGGTAGTTGACCGCTTGCAAAACTCACGTATCATACCGTCCCATGACGTTCCGTCCACCGGAAGAATTCAATCTCGCCACGTACCTCCTGGGCGCGCGGCTCGACGCCGGAGACGGCGAGCGGGTCGCGATCGTCACCGACGAGGCCGCGCTCACGTATCGGGACGTGGATCACCTGTCGAACCGGTTCGCCAACCTGCTCCGCGAGATGGGCATTCGACCCGAGGAGCGCGTGGTGGTGGCGCTCGAGGACGGGCCCGCGTTCGTGGGCGCGCTCTTCGGCATCCTGAAGGTCGGCGCCGTCGTCGTGATGCTGAATCCGGAGCTCAAGCCCGACGCCATCTCGTACTTCTACCGGTACACGCGCGCACGGTACGCGTTCTGCGAGGTGTCCCGGGCCGATCCCTGGCGCCGGGCGGCGCGCTCGGCCCCTCTCCTGGAGCAGGTATGCCTCGTCGGCACCGCCGACGTCGACGAGGCGCTCGCATCCGCCTCGGCCGCGTCGCCCGTCTTCGACACGCACCGCGACGATCCGGCCATCTGGCTCTTCTCCGGGGGCACCACCGGACGACCCAAGGCCGTGATCCAGACGCACCGGTCGTTCGCGAACACGACCGAGCTCTACGGGAAGCGCACGATCGGGTACACCGCCGACGACGTGACGATCTCGGCCCCGAAGCTCTTCTTCGGCTACGCCACCGGGTCGAACCTGTTCTTCCCGTTCTCGGTCGGAGCAAAGACGGTGCTGTTCCCCGAGCGGTGCACCGCCGAGCGGCTGTTCGATGCCATCGAGCGGCACCGGCCGACGATCCTCGTGGCCGTCCCCACGATGATCCGCAATTTGATCTCACACGAGAGCGCCGCCAGCCGGGATCTCTCGTCGCTCCGCATCGCCACGTCGGCCGGCGAGGCACTTCCGCCCGAGCTCCACGCCCGGTGGAACGAGGCATTCGGCGTGGACCTTCTGGATGGTCTGGGCACGGCCGAGATGTGGCACATCTTCATCTCCAACCGTCCCGGCCACGTGACGCCCGGCACGCTGGGCCGCGCCGTCGACGGCTTCGAGGTCCAGGTGTGCGACGACGACGGTCGGCCGGTGGCCGACGGGGAGACCGGCTGGCTCCGCGTGAAGGGCGAGTCCCGCGGGCTCGGGTACTGGCACCAGCTGGAGAAGACGTGCGACGGCTTCCAGGGTCACTGGTACGTGACCGGCGACATGGTCACCCGCAACGCCGACGGCACGTTCACGTACGCCGGACGCGGCGACGACATGCTGAAGGTCTCGGGCAAGTGGCTCGCCACGCGCGAGGTCGAGGAGTGTCTGGCCACGCACCCGTCGGTGAAGGAAGCGGCCGTGATCGGCGTCGTCGACGCCGATGGGCTCACGAAGCCCCATGCGTTCGTGGTGCCGCATGCGCATGACGACACTCTGTCCGACACGCTGAAGGAGTACGTGCGCTCGCGCCTCGAGTCGTACAAGTACCCGCGGGAGATCGTGTTTCTCGACGATCTGCCGCGCACGCACCTGGGCAAGGTGGATCGCGGCAAGCTACGCGGCTCGTCCCCGCGGAGAGCGTCCTAGCCCCGCCACGGGTGAGATCACGGCGGCACGAGGCCGGGCGTCGCGGGACCCGGCGTCGGAGGGATGCGTGCGCACCGACTCAGCGCATCGTGTCCGGCGAATCCACGAGCGTGTGACCGGACGTCTCGAACGCGTAGTACGCCGCGTTCTCCAGCCTCGGCACGCGATCGCGCGGCAACAGGATCGACCGCACCTCCCACAGCTCGGTGAAGATGTGCTCGTGTGCGCGCGCGTGCAGGTAAGAGGCTCCGGGGGAGCCCCCGGTGCCGGGCCGCTGGCCGATCACGCGCTCCACCATGCGGGCATGCCGTGTTCGCCACAGGAGCAGGCGCTCCTCCACCTCCACGATGGTGTCGATCAGCAGCCGGGGCCAGGCCAGGAGCGGCAGCGTCCGATACGACTCGATGAACAAGAGCGCCGCCCGCGTGCGGAGCGTACGTGCCCGGTCGGCCTCGGGAACGTCCTCGGCGAACAGGAACTGCCGCGCGTGCGCGATCATCGCCTCGAGCCGGGCGCGGGGGTCGCCACCGGCGGTGGGCGCCGGATACCGTGACAGGGCCGCCTCCTGCACGTCGCGGTACGCCTCGAAATAGGCGGTCAGGAATCGGCGGACACGATCGATGTCGTCGGGATCGGTCGGGCGGGAGCCGTCGATCGGCGTGCGCCCCAGCCACTCGTGCAGCGCCTGGCGCAGCGACATCTCGCCGCGAACACGCTCGATGTCGGCCCAGATGGCCGCGCCGTCCGACGCCGACTCCGTCGCCCGTCTCAGCAGCGGCAGGATGTCCTCGCCGTACCGGGAGGACGGATCGTCCTCGATGCCGAGCAAGATCTCGAGCTGCCGGTACTGGAACGACTGAAAGCCGCTGGCCGGGACCAGCTTATCCCGGAAGTCGATGAAGTCCTGCGGGGTGAGCGTCTCCACGACGTCGAACTGGGCGTTGGCGTGACCGAGAATCACGTTCACCCGCCGGAGATGGTGCACGACGTACGGGATCTTCTCCTCGGGCACGACCGGTCGCGACAGCTCGTCGCGGGCCAGCCGCAGCTCGTGGATCGTGAGCTTGAACCAGAGCTCGAAGACCTGATGCACGATGATGAAGTGGATCTCGTCGGAGGCGAGGCGCGATTCGTCGACCTCCAGCCCCCCCTGCAGGTTCAGGAGATCGGGAAGCCGGAGATAGCTCCAGTAGTTCGGGGCCTCGCGCGTCACGATTGCCTCCTTCGTCGGCGCCGACGACTGATGATGTCAGCGTCGGCGCGTCGCCTCAACCGCTATTCCGCGGGGTACGCGCCGACACGCACGAGAAGGCGGACGACAGGAACGTCCAGATCAGATCGAGCTGATCGGCGACCGGCATCGCCACGAGCCCCGCTCGAGAGGCCTCCTCCCGCACCGACGCCATGGCGGCGATCGTCTCGGGCGAGCTCCGCCGATCGTCGGGCACGACGTCGAGACGCGCGCGCCACCGCGCGAGGCGCTCGGCCCAGCGTCTCCTGGGCTCGGCGTCCGGATCCAGGTCCGCGCCGAGTCCCGGCGTG
This sequence comes from Candidatus Eiseniibacteriota bacterium, assembly GCA_965224245.1. Classification (GTDB taxonomy): domain Bacteria; phylum Eisenbacteria; class RBG-16-71-46; order CAZAMP01; family CAZAMP01; genus CBDCYW01. The sequence goes on from OZ245046.1 coordinate 2,808,616, forward strand.
ATGAAGAGGGGCATCTCGGACACGAGGGTGAGCGTGTCGCGTCCGAGCCGGCGGGCCACGTCCATCGAGCTCGGCCGGAATCGCGCCGCGACCTCGGGCTCACCGAGCGCATCGAAGTGCGCCCGCATCGCGTCGGCGCTGGGGCGTGTCGCGAAGCCCCGACCCAGCCGGTGGAAGCCCTTCTCTCCCCGGCGGTCGACGTCGTGCGGCGTGTAGCCCAGTCGCTGACAGGCGCTCAGGCACGCCCGGCGTACGGGCTCGATGCGATCGCGCCAGGCATCCTCGACGAGGAACCAGGGACCACCGGCGGTGCCCATGCCATGGAGCGACGCGTGCAGACGGGGACGCACGTCCTCGGCTCGCCACCACCGGAGGATCGCCGTCGTCTCGGGTCTCGCTCCGGAATCGCCGTCGTGGGCGGGGAACCCGAACTCGAGGTCGTCGCCCGGGCGCTCGCGGACGACGTGACGGAGGTAATGCGCCACGTCGAAGCCGGCATCCACGCGCTCGGGTCGACGATCGTGAGGCGCGGGCACGGAGTCGGTCCATGTCCGGTTCCGCTCCGCGCCGTCGGGGTTTACGTGCGGGACGATCCACCAGGTGGCGGCGCCGAGGAGGCCGGTGGCGCGCGGGGCACCGGCCAGGAACACGACGAACGCGCGCAGGAACATCGGTCCCACGGGCTCGTCGGCGTGGCAGCCGGCAATGAGACTCACGTGCACGGGACCGCTGCCCAGCCGATGGGCCACGATCGCTCGTCCCTCGCGGGAGCGGCCGATCACCCGGCCCGCCGGCTCGCCGGCCCGGGCACCGTGGCCGGCAGGGGCCCGATCCCCCGGGGCACCGGCGCTCGCCGCCGCGGCCAGCACGTCCGCGATCGTCACCCCCGCCGCGGGGGTGACGCGTCCTCGCCCGGGCTCAGCCCCCGTCAGCGCAGCACGCGCACCGTGCCCGACACGATGGGCGCCCCCCCGGAGTCCACGCGGTACAGGTACACGCCCGCCGGTACCGTCCGACCCGCGGCATCCCGGACATCCCAGCTCAGCGAGCGATCGGCGTCACCGAGGCGCCAGCGGCGAACCTCGCGACCGGCCACGTCGAACAGGGACAGGAGCCCGCCGCCCGCGTCCGGCGGCAACGTCACCCGGATGCGCGCCGATCCCACGACGGGGTGCGGCAGAAACGCGACGCGCGACGGCGCGTCGGCCGAGCCGGGCTCGCCGGCCGACAGGGGCGCGTCGGTCACGTCGATCACCGCGCCGCTCAGAACGACCTGTCGCGGAAACGTCGCGTGTCCCGGAAAGATGAACAGCCCGTCGTCGAAGAACGTGCGATCGGGATCCGACGTGGGCGCGATCGCACTCGTCCCCAGCGCCTCGGCGCGGAATCGGAACGTCGACAGGACGCCCGGCCCATCGACCGAGACGCCGCTGCACAGGAGCACGTGCGAGTACGTCACCGTGGACGCGGTCGTCGCGACGTCGGTGAAGCGCGTCCCGCAGGCCGAGGTCATCAGGGCCCCCTCTTCGACCGAATCGAACGAGACGACCGCCGGATCGAACGTGATCTCGATCTCGTATCCGTTGAACTGAAGCGCAGTCTCGTCCACCTCGAAGGTGATCTCGACCAGGCTGTCCGCGGCCACGTCGTTGAACGCGGGAAGCAGGAAGGCATGGAACTCGGGCACGCCGTCGGACGTCGCGTGCGACGCGTCCGCGGTCACGAAAAGGCCCCAGACGACGCTCGCGAGGATCCGTCGCTTGCTCATGTGAAGTTGCCCCATCGGTTGTGGCCGGGAGCGGAGCGGGCTCCGGCTCCCGGCCGACTGACTTGGATCGTGTGCCACGTCCTGGGCACGCGATCGCGCGCTCGGGGCGCTATCGAGACAGGAAGACCTTTCGGGTCTCCTCGAGACCGTTCGTCCGGAGCCGGTACATGTACACACCCGCCGGAACGAGGTGGCCGGCGTCCGAACGTCCGTCCCACGCGATCGCGTGTCGACCGGCCGTGAGCATACCCTCACTGAGCGTGCGCACCGAGCGTCCGGTCACGTCGTAGACCTCGAGCTCGACGTGAGCGCCGCGGGCCAGATCGAACGAGATGTGGGTCGTCGTGCGGAACGGGTTGGGGCGCGCGCCGATGAGGTGCGTCACCACCGATGGACCGACGTCGGGCTGATCGCCGGAGATCGGCGCACCGAGGCGACGATTGGCGTCGTCGCGGAGGTCGCCGAGCACGATGGACGGCGCCGACCTCGGCCGCACGACCTCGAAGCGGAGCGTGGCCAGATCGCCGGATCCGACGATCGTGCGGCCCCGACCGAGGATCGCGCTGTCGATGACGAGCCCGTCCGGCGCGTCGTCGTGGGCCTGGAACGCACGCGCCGACTGATCACCCAGGAGCGCTCCCCGACCGACGCCGACGAGCCGCAGCGCGTCGCGATCGTAGTCGAGCACGGCGTGTACGGCCTTCGTGATCGACGTGTTGCCCTCGAGCACCAGGCGCGCCACCAGCGTGCCGCCGTCGACCGGGTCGACGACCAGGCTCAGGGCCGGCGCGTCGGCTCCGACCGCAGGATCACCGGCGGTCGGCTGCTCGCGGCTGACCTCGCCGAAGTTGATTCCGAACACGACGAGATCCTCGAAGTTGATCTCGTTGTCGGTCGTGGGCAGGCCGGTCGCCGAGAAGTCGTCGGTCGGGCCCACGTCGAGGCACGCGATCGGATCGCCGTCGGTGATGGTCTGGAAGTAGTTCGCTCCCAGAAGGCTGATGTCGGCCGTGGAGACCGCGTTGTCGCCGTCACACGCGGCCAGGCCGTCCGAGACGTCGCCGAGGTGATAGTTCAGGGTGCCCGTGGTCCCGTTCGACGCCGGCGAGACCTCGCCGCAGGCCGAGGTCACGAACGCGACGTAGTAGTAGTAGTCGCGGGCGAGCGTCTCGTCGACCTGACCCGACGCCGTGACGCCGGTGAGCGTCCAGCCGTTCACGAGCGCATCGGCCGGATCGGTCGGCAGTGCGGGCACGGCGCCTCCGAGGTCGTCGTACTCGGGATAGCTGCCGAAGCCCTTGCGGTAGACCTCGACCGCGTTGCCCACGCCGGGTTCGGTGAAGGAGATCGTGATGCCCGTGGTGCCGTCGGTGTCGTTGCCGGCGACCACCTGCGTGGCCGCGAGGTCGACGATGGCGACCGGAGCCGCCACGTCGATCCCGATCTCGAGCACGGGACCGGGATCGCCGGGGATCGGCTGGTTGTCGCAGTCCCGGATCGTCACCGCGTCGACGGTGAGGGTGCCCACGCCGTCGGTGCCGGTGTCGGTGACGTCGACCGTGAACAGGACCCCGGGATCGGTCGGGCCGCAGTTGCCGCCGAGGATCGTGGCGTCCACGGTATAGGAGCCACCGCCCAGATCGGCCACCTGGAACGCGGTGCAGCCGCCGCCGCAGAACCCGGACAGATACGATCCTTCGATGACGCTGCTGGTGCCGGCGCACAGCGCCAGCTCGGGACTGAGCGTGAACGTGACCGAGTACGCGCGAACGGGGTCTGTGTTCGTGCGCTCGAAGTAGAAGTCGATCGTCTGGCAGGGCTCGACCTCTGTGATGCAGTCGCCCGTACCCTGTGGCTGCACCTCGTCCACGCCCACGAAGGTCGCGGTGAGGACGAGCTCGGTCGCGCCGTACGTGGGAACGAGCAGCATGCCGCCCCCGAGGTCGAGGCTCGCCGTGTCCGAGAACGTGCCGGACGCCGACCCGTAGGTCGCGACCGTGAACATGTCACCGTCGGTCGGGAAGAAGCCGCCGATCAGCGACACGTCGATGGCGCCGTCGAGCGTGGCCGTGCCGCTCACGGCCAGCACGTCGTACTCGCCGGCGAGCGTGCCGCCGAGCTCGATGGCCAGCGAGCCACCCGAGCCCTGGTCGAAGTCCCCGGTCACGGACAGCGTGCCCGCGCCCGAGCCCGGGCTCACGGTGCCGTCGTTGCCGAGCGACGCGGTGGTCACCGTGCCCTCGCCCGTGACCTCGCCGTCAGATGTGTTCGTCAGCGTCGGCACGTCGAGGGACGAGCCGGGGCCGAGAACGACGTCCCCGTTGTTCGTCAGCGCCGACGACAGCGTGAGGGACGCGGTCGGGGTCAGCATGATCGTCGAGCCCGTGTTGGACGTGATCGGCGCGCTGATCGTGCTCACTCCCGACACCTCGAGCTGGCCGCTGTTCGCCATGCTGGAGACCGAGATCGTGGATCCGTCCAGCGTGACCAGCGCCAGGTTCGACAGGACGCCGGAACCGGTCACGTCTCCGCCGTTGCTGATCGAGAGCACGCCACCCTGATTGAAGACCGACGGCGTGGCCGACGTGATCGTGAGCGAGGTCGCGTCGACGAGCACCTGCTGCTGGCCGATCGCCGAGCCGGCGGTCACGCGGATCACCGTCACCGGAGCGTCGACCGTCACGTTGTAGGTTCCACCGACCTGAACGAACGCGATGTCGGAGGCGCCGGGCACCTGCATCGGGTCCCATTTCGTCGCGTCGGACCAGTTGCCGTTGACCGACGCATCCCAGTTGATCACGATGGCGCTCGCCGACAGCGGCGCCGCCAGCGTCGCGATCACCGAGACGGCTCCGAGGGTCCTTCGATTGAGTAGGTTCATGTGATGGGCTCCTTCGATCCCGGCCGATCGTGCCACGCGATCGGTCGACGGCGATGCGGACGCCGATCGACGACGTCCACCGTTGAAAAGCGCGCCCCCGACGCGGCTCCGGCGTCGGCGACCTTGCTGTACACGCAGAGGCGTTTCGTTCTTGCGACGTGTGTGCGAGGCATCACGGTGGATTCCCGGCCGGCGGCTCGGTGGTGGGCACGAACGACCCCAGGCGAGCAGGCTCGGCCGTCGACCGGCGCACCAGCACCGAATCGGAAGCCGGCTGTTCGCGCGGCGCTCGGGTAGCCCCCCAGGCCCGGCAGAAAAGGCAGCGTCTCCCGCAGCTCCCCCGACGCAACGATCACTAGTGTACCGAGTCGCCGGAAAAACGGTCAAATGTCTCACCTGGCGGGCCGAGGCGTCGCCGGCCGGACGCTTCCGTCGACCGCCGATCGAGTCCTCCCGACGCGACAAAACGTAACCATCGCCGCCGCAGACGGTATGGCTGGACAACCCCAAGCCACGCCCCGGGCCAGTCGCAATGCCGGCAGAGGGGCGGATCTTCATCCTGCGATCGGTTTCAGCCGCTCCGTGGGCGGTGCCCGCTCCCAAAACGAGGTCTTGCCATGCTGCGTGTTCGAAAGCTCGTGAAGGTCTATCCCGGCCCGGTGACGGCGCTGGAAGGCATCGACCTCGACGTCGAGCCGGGGATGTTCGGACTCCTCGGGCCCAACGGGGCCGGCAAGTCGACCACGATGCGGATCCTGGCGGGCCTCCTGGAGGCCACGTCGGGCGAGGTCGAGCTCGACGGCCACGACATTCTCACGGATCCCGCGTACGTCCGCCGGTGCCTCGGATACCTGCCCCAGGATTTTGGCTTCTACCCGAACCTGACCGGCGAGGCCATGCTGGCGTATCTGCTGCGCCTCAAGGGCGTCGTCGCGCCGTCCGGGTACCGGTCCCTGGTCGGGAGCCTGCTGGAACGCGTCAACCTGAGCCATGCAGCCAGGCGCAAGCTGAAGGGTTACTCGGGAGGCATGCGGCAGCGCCTGGGGATCGCGCAGGCCATTGCGGGCGACCCCCGGATCATCATCGTGGACGAGCCGACGGCGGGCCTCGACCCCGAGGAGCGCCACCGCTTCTATCGACTCCTGGCCGAGCTCGCGACCGATCGCATCGTGCTGTTGTCGACGCACATCGTGGAGGACGTCGCCGTGCTGTGCTCGCGATTCGCCGTGATCTCCGGCGGGCGCCTGGTGACCACGACCACGCCCACCGAGGCGCGCGACGCGCTGGCGGGAGGCATGTTCGAGGGACACGCCACCGACGAGGAGGTCCTGCAGCTCGGCCGGCGGTATCGCGTCACGCAGGCGGTGCTGGTCGAGGGACGCAACCGCGTCCGCATTCACGCCCCCGGCGGCGATCCGCCCCACGGCTTCGACCCGGTCGCACCGTCCCTGGAAGATGCCTACATGGCACTCGTTCGCGGAGCCCAGGACGCGCCGGACGCAACCGTCGAGACCGGGAGCATCCGATGAGCCGCGAGCGGTTCATGACGCTGTTCGCAACCGATCTTCGCCATCACCTGACGCGGCCGCTGGTCTGGGTGCTGGTCGTCATCGTCGCGATCATGAGCTGGGGGCTCTCGCGTGGCTTCGTCCAGATCAGCTCGGGCGACACCACGATCGGCGGCACACAGGCCTGGATCACCTCCGAGTTCGCGATCGCGTTCATGTTCCCGGTCATCACGACGCTGATCTACGCGTTCTTCGTCGCCGTCGGCGCCGGCATGTCCGTGCCCCGGGACCTGGAGGTGGGAATCGGCGAGCTCCAGCACGCCACGCCGCTGACCGCGCGCGAGTACGTCTGGTCGAAGTTCGGCGCCGTACTGGCGGCGTTCGTGATCGTGCTGATCGTACACCTGTGCATCTTGATGTTCTGTAATCACGTCCTGCCGAACCCGGACGCCGACGAGATTCGCGGCGGCTTCCTCCTGGCGGCCTACCTGAGGCCGCTCGTCTTCATGGCGCTGCCCTGTGTGGTGTTCTTCTGCGGCGTGTCGTTCATGATCGGCGAGACCGCGCGCCGGCCGATCGTGGTGTTCAGCTTTCCGGTGATCGTACTGTCGATCTGTGTGTTCTTTCTCTTCGAGTGGTCGCCGAGCTGGCTCGATCCATCGGTGAACCGGATCCTCATGTGGATCGAGCCGTCGGGCTTTCGCTGGCTCAACGAGACGTGGTTGAAGCTCGACCGGGGCGTCGACTTCTACAACACGACCGCCATTCCCTACGATCTACCGTTCCTCCTGAGTCGGCTCGGGTTCGCGGCGATCGCACTGGCCGCGGTGGTGGGCTCCGAGCGGCACTTCGCCAGGGCGCTTCGAGGCAGCGCGAGCGCCCGGCTGACCGGGCCGCGGATCGCCGAGCCCCCCGCGGCGTCACGCCCCGTCGGCGCCGGCGCGCCGTCGGTTCGCGACCTGGGCATGACGACCCGTCCCCCGTCGTTCCTGGGAACGGTGGTGACCGTCATGCGCGCGGAGGCCCGGAACCTCCGGAGCCAGCCCGGCCTGTACATCTTCGTGCCACTGCTGCTCCTGCAGACGATCTCCAACATGACGTTCCAGACCGGCGCCTTCGACACGCCGATCCTGCTCACCTCGGGCCTCGCGGCCACGATGGCCATGAACACGCTGTCGTTCTGGGTGTGCGTGCTCATGATGTTCTACATCGTCGAGTCCACGATGCGTGAGCGGAACACGAAGCTGCTCCCCATCGCCTACTCCACCCCCGTCTCCACGCCGGCCTTCCTGCTGGGAAAGGCGCTGGCCAACGGCATCGTGGCGCTCGTCGTGCTGCTGACCGCGCTTGTGGGTGCGATCATCGTGATGCTCGTACAGGGACAGGTCGCTCCCACGCTGAGACCGTTCGCGATCGTCTGGGGGTTGCTCCTGTTTCCGACGTTTCTCGCGTGGTCGGCCTACGTCCTCGCGCTCTTCGCCGTCACCGGGAGCCGCTACGGAACCTACGGGCTGGCGCTGGCCACCATCGCGTTCACGGGCTGGAAGCAGCTCCGGGGCGAGGTCGACTGGCTCGGCAACTGGACGCTCTGGGGCAGCGTCGGCTGGACCGATTTCGGCAGCGTCGACCCCAACGCCTTCGCGCTCGCGTTGAACCGGCTGTTCTACCTCGGGATCACGGTCGTCCTGATCGCGGTGACGACGCGCGTGTTTCCGCGACGAGAGCACGACCCGTCGAGAACCGTCGACCGTCTGGGAGCGCCTCGCTTCTTCCGTGCCGCGATGCGCCTGAGCCCGTTCGCGATCCCGGCCGCCGTGGTGGGCACCTTCCTCGCGTTTCAGCTGGCGCGCGGACCGCAGAGCGAGGCGGCCGAGAACCGGGCCAAGGAGTACTGGGGCCGCAACGTGGCCACGTGGCTGAACGGCAAGAGCCCGCACATCACGTCCGCGGACGTCCACGCGACGTTCGACCCGGCGAGCTCGGCCTTCGAGGTGGACGGCACGTACGGTCTCACCAACCCCCACGACGAGCCGCTGTCTCACGTGCCGATGTCGGTCGGGGCGCACTTCGGGGACGTCACCTGGACGCTGGACGGAGCGCCCGCCGAGCCCGAGGACCGATCGAAGCTCTTCGTGTTCGAGCTCGAGCCGGCGCTCGCGAACGGCGACACCATCCGGATCGGGTTCGCGTACGAGGCTCGCTTCCCGCCCGGCATCACCAGGAACGGCGGTGGCATGGGGGAGTTCGTGCTGCCCAGCGGGATCGTGCTCACGTCGTTCGGATCGACGTTCGTCCCGGTCCCGTACTTCGAGGACGGTCGCGGCGTTGACGAGGACAACCACTACGACCCCAGGGACTACGACGACGACTTCTACGAGGGGGTCACGCTGCCCGGGTTCGGCGGCGGCTCTCGCTACCCCGTGCGCACGGTCATCACCGGCCCGATCGACTACGTGTTTCACGGGGTGGGAGAGAAGACGTCCGACGTCATCGACGGAGATCTCCGCACGGTCACCTTCGAGACCGAGTACCCGGTGAACTTCTTCAACGTCGTCGGCAACCGCCACTGGGCTCGGCACGAGGGCGACGGGACCGAGGTCTACTACCTCCCGACGCACGACTACAACATCCAGGAGATCGGCGACGCCCTCGACGCGGCGCGGAGGTACTACTCGGAGTGGTTCCATCCGTTTCCCTGGAAGACGCTCCGGCTGAGCGAGTTTCCCGCGCTGGCGAACTACGCGCAGGGCTTCGCCACCAACATCACGTTCTCGGAGAACATCGGATTCCTGACCCGGAGTCGAGAGGATGCCCGCGCCGCATTCACGGTGACCGCGCACGAGGCGGCGCACCAGTGGTGGGGCAACCTCCTCCTGCCCGGCGACGGCCCGGGCGGCAACGTGCTGTCCGAAGGCATGGCTCACTTCTCGACCGCGCTTCTCGTCGAGCAGGTGCACGGGCTCGAGGGACGCGTGGGCTTTCTGTCGCGCATCGAGGAGAGCTACGGCGACAACCGCCGCATCGACTCCGAGAAGCCCCTCGTGTGGGTCGACGGATCCAAGGGTGGCGACACGACGGTCACCTACGACAAGGGCGGCTGGGTCTTCTTGATGCTGCACGAGCTGATCGGACGCGAGGCCGGGTTCGCCGGCCTCCGGGCCTTCATCGATCACTACTCACGCGATCCCGATCACCCCGTACTGCAGGACTTCGTCCGCCACATGCGAGCCTACGCGCCGGACGCGGCGGCTTACGACGCATTCGTGGACCAGTGGTTCTTCCAGGTGGTGGTCCCGGAGTTCCGGCTCGAGGTCGAGGACGTGTCCGAGGCGCCCGAGGACCGATGGAGCGTCACCGCGACCATCGAGAACGTCGGCACCGGAATCGTCGAGCCGGAGATCGCGCTCACCCGCGGTGCGCGGTTTCGGGAGGACGGCACCGCCGGCGAGGGACCGGAAGAAGACGACACCGGCGACGGACCCGAGCGTTTTGAGGAGGTTCGGACGACGGTGCGTCTCGCGGCCGGCGACCGCGAGACGTTCACGATTGTCTCGGGCTTCGAGCCCGAGCGGATCGTCGTGGATCCGGACTGCCGCGTCCTCCAGCTCCGCCGGGACGACGCGGCGGCCGAGCTCTGAGCACCCGGGTCCGGCCGCTTCGGGCAGGACACCCGGCAGCACGTCCGTGCGTGCCGCCGGGTGGATCCCGGCGACCGCGATCAGTGTCCGTGGCCGTAGGCCTCGTGAAAGGCGGTGATCAGCGTCCGGAGGCTCTCGACGTGCGTGCCATCGGTGGTCTGCTTGCACTTCATCGCGTGATGGACGATCCCGTGAAGCAGGGCCAGCTTGGCGGTGTACGCGGTGTAGGCCTCGGCGTCGGACGGATCCACCGGCGCGATGCGCTGGGCCAGGAAGTAGTACGTCGCGATCTGCGAGAGATTGTCCGCGTGCTGATCCTTGTTCGCCACCCAGCGCACGACCTGATTCTGGGGCTGCCCCTCGGCCGTGATCTGGGTCATCGCTTTCTCGATCGTCGTGACGTGCTCGTTCATCAGGGTAAAGCGCGCCTCGTCGTCGTAGATTCCGCAGGGCACCTGACAGTGGGCATCGACGTCGCGCACCCCGGCCAGCGCGCCCACGAGAAGTGCGATCCCGAGTATCCGTCGCATGTTTCGTCATCCTTTCGTCGGGCGGACGCGACCCTCCAGGCGGATCCTGTCATGGCCACGTCCATCCCACGCGTTGGCGAACCAGAGTAGCAGGCCGACGGCGACGCGCAAGCAACGCGAGACGGCCGCCCGAGAGGTCTCGGACGGCCGTCGTCGGACGCGCAGGGGTCGACGAGGTCGACTAGTGAAGGCCCGGCGTCATCAGATGGATGTCGACCCGGTGCGAGGTGTCGTCGGGCGCACGGAACGCGGTCGCCACGGACGTGACCTGGCCCACGAACGCGCGGGCATGGATGCGCGCGACCCCGACGCCCATCTGTACGAGGCTGCGCTGCACCGACGCCGCATACGCACGCGCCAGCTCCAGCCCGTTGCGGGGATCCCCCCACGGGTCCACGGCGTGGCCGTCGACGATCACCTGCACGTCGCGCTCGCCGACCACGATCGACGCCAGCGAGGCGAGACATCCCTCGGCCTCGGGTCGCAGATGCCCGTGGCTCGGATCGAACAGGTACGCGCTCGGGAAGCTCAGGGTGTAGCCGTCGAGCGTCCGTCGGGCATCCACCGCACCGCGACACTGAGCCGTCCAGTCACTCAGCGCGATCGCGAGCGCATCCGCGTGCGGCCGACCGGCCGGGAGCTGCGGTGTCTCGACGGCCGGCATCGGATCGGTCGCGTACCGACCTCCGAACACCCCGACCGTCGAGGCCGGAACGCCACCCGATCGCCGCGCCGCGGCCGAGGCGATGGTCTCGGCCTCGGACGACCCGACGCGCGCCCCCGGGCTCCACGTCGTGCGACCGTCACGCCCCGGGTCCGTCGCCACCGGATCGCCGATCGCGTCGCCACGCTGGGCCTCCAGCGAGCTGAGCCGGCGGGCCAGCGCGTCGTTCTGGGCCAGCAGCGTGTCCAGGAGTCGCTCGAGCCGGTCCACGTCGTTCGCGGTGACCCCGGTCGCGCCCGTCGCGGCGCCGCTCATCGTCGCGGGAGGCGCCATCGGAGAGGCTCCCATGGGGCCGGGTCCGAGCATGACCGGCACGTCCGCATACGACTCACCGGCGATGACCGCACCGCGCGGCGGCACGCCGATGGCACGCGCCTTCAGCTCGGCGATCTCCCGCGGGCTCAGCTCCTGATCCATGGCGTCGACGTCGGGGGCGGGCATCGTGAAGGACGCCGCACGTACCGGCGACCCGGGCTGCCCGACGCCCGCGGGATCCGCCATCCGCGTGGGATACGGGGTCTCCACCCGCGCGGGCGGATCGAACCGCCACGTCGCCCCGACCGACAGGTTCCAGTTGTCGATGTCGTCGACGAACTGTCGCCGGAGCTCGACCATCCACCCGAGCCCCGGATTCGCGCTCTCTACACCGAGACCGAGATCGAGGCCGAGGTTCAGTCCGGTGAGTGCGTCCTCGAGGCTCGCGTCGTGGGCGATGTGCGCGTTCACGAGATGCACCCCGAGGCCGGTCACCGCGTACGGCACGACACTCTTGACGGCCGCTACGTGCCATCGGAGGTCGCCGTGCAGGCCCAGATCGCGGATGCTACCCTTCGCGCGGCTGCCGAGATCGCCGCGATCGATGTCGGCCGCCCAGTAGTCGAGCCCCGCGGTCAGACGGAAGTTCGGATCCCCGAGCGTCCCGAGCCCGACCGTCGCGCCCCATCGCACACCGGCGTCCGCGTTGGCCGGGTTGACGATGCCGGTGGTCAGGCGAAGCGCGTCCGGACCGGTGGTCCGGGCGGCGGCCGGGGGAGTGAGCTGTGCATGCCCGATCGCCGCCGTCCCGGCCAGCAGCATGACGCAGAGTGCGGGAGTGAACCGTTTCATGACGCCTCCGTTCGAGGTCGCGTGCAATCCGTGTGGAACGGCGCGGGGACGTGTCCGTCGCCGGCCGGGGATTCCCTGCGTCCAGTTGGACCCGCCGGGCGCTCGGTGGGTCACATGAGTTCAACGAACCCGAAGGGCAGCAATCGATTGGCTCTGAGGAAGATCCACCTCCAGGAGCCTCTGGGTCCGGACGAACGCCGGTGGCTGGAGACCGCGTGCCGGACCGACCCGGCCATCACCGAGGGCCCCGAGCCGCCCCCCGACGCGGCCTACGACACCCTGGTGGCCGGCGTGCCGACCGAGGCCCTCCTCGACGGCTCCGATCGGCTCGCCCGGGTGGTGATTCCGTGGGCCGGCCTTCCCTCGACGACGGCGGCCCGGCTGGCCGCGCGGCCCCACCTCCGCGTCTACAACGTGCACCACAACGCGGCAGCCACGGCCGAGATGGCCGTCGGGCTGGTCATCGCCGCGGCCAAGCGCCTGGTCCCGCACGACGCCGCGCTCCGGGCCGGTGACTGGCGCTCCCGCTCGGCGCGCGATCAGGCGATCTCGCTCCGCGATCGCGACGCGGTGGTGCTCGGGCACGGCGCCATCGGATCGCGTGTGGCGCCGGCGCTGGCCGCTCTCGGCATGCGCGTCACCGCGCTTCGCCGAGGATCGGCGTCCCACCGGGCGGCCGCGCCGGACGACGCACGAGATCGCGCCGACGACGATGCGAGATCCCCCGCGATCGCGGTCCGCGACACCCGCGACTGGCCCGACCCGCTGGACGGGGCGACGGTGCTCGTGGTGTGCGTTCCGTTCACACGCGAGACCGAGGGACTGGTCGACGCCGCGGCGCTCACCCGTCTCGCGCCCGACGCCGTCGTGGTGAACGTGGCGCGCGGCCCCATCGTCGACGAGGATGCGCTCTACGAGGCGCTCAGGACCGACCGCATCTTCGGGGCCGGGCTCGACGTCTGGTACCGGTATCCGCGCGAGGACGTGACCGAGCGCGTGTTCCCGTCGCGGCACGCGTTCCACGAGCTCCCGAACGTGGTGCTGAGCCCACACCGCGCGGGTCACGTTCGCGAGACCGAGCGGCTCCGCGTCGAGGCCCTCGCCGCGCTGTTCGACGCGATCTCGGCCGGACGTCCGCCGCGCGAGGTGAAGGTCGAGCGCGGCTACTGACCGCGGCCGCCTCGCGACGTTTCACCGGCGCGCGGCTCTTCGCTACACTGCCCGCCGACCCGAGTCCCTGACCCCGACCACCGCGGCGGAAGGCCCCCGTGATTCGACCGGCACTCATGCTCGTGCTCTGGGCGGCGGCCGCCGCCCTAACCGAGGCGGCGATACTCGAGCGGATCTTCTTCGTGCGCCTCCGACGGGCCACCGACAGTCTGGAGCTGGTCGCGAACTACGCGATCGGGGTCCTCGTGGTCGGGCTCGTGGTCGCCGCGGCGACCCGGCTCGCTCGACGATCGCGCGGCGGGGCTCCGGCCGGTCGCGTGATCGAGGCGTGCCTCGGCATCGGGCTCCTCGGCGCGGTGCTCTGGAACGCCACCGTGGCGTTCCGTCTCGGGGGTCGACACGCATCGCTCGGTGCCGCGCTTCTGGCCGTCCTCGTGCTCGTGCTGGTGACGCTGGCCGCCATCGCGTTCGCCCGCGCCACACCGAAGCGGGCGGCGACGGTGCGCATCGGGCTCGCTCTCTACGTCGGCGCCGCGATGCTGATCAATCCGCTCCGGCGCGGGGACACCGCGTCCGGCGTCGAGGTGGCGCACGCGCGACTCACCGCCGCCCCCCGCAACGTGCTCGTGATCCTGACCGACACGCTCCGGTCCGACTATCTCGGCTGCTACGGGCAAGCGCTGCCCACCAGTCCCACGATCGACTCGCTGGCGGTGGCCGGCGCGCGGTTCACCGACGCGATCGGAGCGGCGTCGTGGACGTTGCCGTCGACCGCATCACTGATGACCGGATGGTTTCCGGCCAGCCACGGGGCCGATCGTCCGTTCGCCGCGATCCGGCCCGGCGCTCCACGCCTGGCCTCGATCTTCGCCGGGGCCGGGTTTCGGACCGCCGCGTTCAGCGAGAACGCGATGATCATCCCGCGCTACGGATTCGGCGACGGCTTCGATCACTACTGGAGCTTCTGGTTTCCGTGGGTCACCCAGAGCGCGCTCGCCCATCGCGTGCACGCGCGCGCGGGTCTCCCGTGGCTGTCGTTCACCGAGAAGCGCGAGTATCCCGAGAGCTTCGAGGACCCGCGCGACCTTCGCTGGGACGCGCGGGTGACCGCCGAGCGCGTCTCGGCCTGGATCGACGAACACGCGAGCGAGCGCTTCTTCGTCTACGTGCACTTCATGGGTCCGCATGGACCCTACGGACCGCCGGAGTACCTGCTGCCCGGCGCGGCGCCCCGCGTCCGTCTCGCCGATCATCCGAAGTCCATCGGCGAGGCGTTCCCGCTGGGGACGCCCGGCGCACCGGTCTCCGACGACGAGCGCGCGTTCATCACCACGATGTACGCGGCGGACGTGCGCTACGTGGACAGCGCGGTGGCCAGGATCGTGGACACCCTGCGCCGACGGAATCTCCTGGACGACACGCTGATCCTGTTCACGAGCGACCACGGCGAGGAGTTCTTCGAGCACTCGGGGTGGAACCACGGGGCGAGCGCGTTCCGGGAGATCACCGACGTGCCACTGATCGTCGCGGGAGCCGGCATCCGGGCGCGCGGCGAGGTCATCGGCGATCGCGTCCGGACGATCGACGTGGCGCCGACGCTGGTGGAGCTCGCCGGTCTCGTCACGAACGCTCCCTTTGCCGGACACAGCCTCGCGGGACGGCTCACCGGATCGCCCGCCCCCCAGGACGCGCCGCCGGCATTCGTGGACGCCTGCGTTCGCCGCCCGTCCGACGGATCGGTCGCGGCGCTGGTGACCAATGCCTACAAGGTCGTGCGGGTGCGGGCCGGCGATCGCGACACCGTGATGCTGTTCGACCGCCGATCGGACCCGACCGAGGAGCACGACCTCGCACCCACGCTACCGGCCACACGGGACTCGCTCCTGCGCGGGCTCTACGAGTGGGAACGCGTCGCCGGCGCCCATGGTGGCTCCGCGCGCGATCTACCCGTCGATCCGACCATGGAAGACGCGCTCCGCTCGCTCGGCTACATCAACTGAGCGGCGGCGATCCCAACTCGGACGTGACACGCCGGGGGACAGCACGTACCATGCGCGCCTGCCGTCGACCCGGATCGGTCTCCAGCTCCTCTGCGTCCGGAAAGCCGTCACATGAAGCTCGTCACGTGGAACGTGAACTCGATCAAGGCCCGGCTCCCGCGCGTGCTGGAGTTCCTGGACACGCACGCGCCCGACGTCCTGTGCGTGCAGGAGACGAAGACCACGTCGGAGGACTTCCCTCACCTCGCGCTCGCGGAGAAGGGTTACCGCGCGGTCGAGCACAGCAGCGGCCGCTGGACCGGGGTGGCGATCATCACGCGCGAGGGGCTCGACGTGCGGGATCCCGAGCGCGGGCTCGCGGGAACGCCGCTACCCGACGAGGCTCGCTGGATCGAGGCCACCGTCGAGGGCCTGCGCGTCGTGAGCGTCTACGTGGTCAACGGCCGCACGCTGGACGATCCGATGTACCGGACGAAGCTCGAGTTCCTCGATCGGATGATCGCGCGCGCGGGTGCGCTGGCCGCGACCCCGTCGGTGATCGTCGGTGACTACAACATCGCGCCGGCGGACGTGGACGTCTACGATCCCGAGAAGTTCGTGGGCACCACACACACGTCGGACGCCGAGCGCGAGCGGCTGAGAGCGCTTCTCGACTCCGGGTTCGTGGACGCGTACCGGCACCTTCACCCCGAGGAGGTGCAGTACACGTGGTGGGACTACCGCATGGGCCATTTCCATCGGGGCATGGGCCTTCGCATCGACCTCGCGCTGGTCTCGGCCGACGTCGCGTCGCGCCTGTCGGCGTGCGGGATCGAGCGTCCGTTCCGAAAAGGACCCAAGCCCTCCGATCACGCTCCGCTGGTCGTGCAGATCGACGCCGCCTCGTGACCGGGCGGCGAGGCTCGCTCAGTACGCGACCGACCGCAGCAGGCGATCCCCGCGGAACACGAACGTGACGTAGGCCTCGGGGTACGTCCAGAACTCGCTGATGATCCCCTGGTCGTTCTCGCGGTGACGGTATCGCGGGAAGCCGTACGTCTCGTAGATGCGCGAGCGATCACCGCCCCACGCCGCGCGGAGGTTCATGAAGCGCAGGTTCTTCCGCGCGCGCTTCCCCTTCACCGTCAGGAGGATGCCCGGCTTCACCTCGATGTAGCGGGTGTCGCCGGCCATGACCCGCGACGCCGCGGTCGATACCGAGACGATGGATGTGGGCGATGCCGGCGACGCTGGTGACGCGGACGACGGGGCGGAGGCCGTCTCCGGCGCGGGGGTCGGCGGCGTGACGTCGTCGGCGTGAATGACGATCCGGATGGGCTCTCCCGTCCGGGGGGGTTCGATCTCGCTCCGGGCGCTCGTCGCCGACGCCACGAGCGCGGCGGCAACCGCGACGGCGGCGGCGGCGCGTCGTCCGGCTCGGCGAGACGCGATGGGCGCGAAACGGTGGGACCAGGTCGTTCGCGACACGGTGTCCTCCTCGGGTGGTGAGCTCGTGTGTGCCGGCCGAACCAGGCCGGGCCGGCCCTCCACGCGGAGTATAGCGGAAACGCTCTAATCCAGGCCACGCCCGGTCCAGAGACCGCCGTTGAGAAACCGGGCGGTGCCGTCGAACAAGGAACGCGACGCGCCAGCCCTTCCTCGAAGACCCGAGCCCCGGCGGATGCCGATGTCGTCGGTCGCATCGACGATCGAACACGTTTCGACGAAACGACTTGTCGCGCCCGTCCTCGCCGCCGGGGCACTCGCCGGGCTGGCCGCCGGTCTCCGGCAACCGATCTGGGTCGTGGCTGCGCTGGCCGCCGCGGCGAGCATCGGGCTCTGGCGCCGGCTTCCGCTGGCGATCCACGCGCTCACGCTCTGGGTCCCCATCCAGTACGCGGTGACGAAGGACCTGGCGCTCCTGCCCCGCGCCGCGGTCTGGCTGGACGAGGCGACCCTGGTGGGTCTGGCGGCGGCCCTCGTCCTGCGCCGGGTACGGCTGAGCACGCCGTTCGGCCCGACGCCGATCGATCGCCCGCTCCTCGCGTTCCTCCTGGTGGCCGCGGCGTCGGCGATCGCCAACGAGGTCCGTCCGATCGTCGCCATACTGGGATTGCGCGATCTCCTGCAGTACCTGGTCGTGTTCTACGCGCTCGCGTGGCTCCCTCTGTCCCCCCGACTGGATCGCGCGTGCATTCGGCTCGCGGTCGGCGTCGGCCTGCTCCAGGCGCCGGTCGCGCTCGTGCAGGCCGCCTTGCTGTTCCGGGGCGCCGGGGATCGCCTGCTCGAAGGGAACTACGACATGACCGTGGGCACGTTCGGCCCCAGCGGTGGCGACTTCGTCGCGTACTACGTGACGTTCCTGTTTCTCCTCCTTCTGGCGCGCGCGCGATACGGCCGTCCGGTGAACGCGCTGGTGTTCCCGGCGTTGATCATCCCGTTCGTCGCGTCGACGTCGCGGCTGTGCTTTCTCGCGTTCCCGCCGTGCGCGCTCTGGCTCTTCCGCCGACAGGTTCTCTCCCACCCGCGCCGACTCGTGGTTCCCACCGCCGTGATCGGGATCGCGCTGGCCGGGCTCGCACTCTACTACCGAAACGACCCCGCGCTGATGCGGATGGTGTTCGACCCCCGCACCATCGTCGCGTCCCAGTTCACGGTGGACGCTCACTACGTGGGCAGGGCCGTTCACTATCCGATGGCCTGGACGATGCTCACCGACATGGCGGCCAGCCCGTGGCTGGGGCTGGGGCCGGGCATGTACGTCGGTCCGACCGCGCACCACTTCATGGTGCCGGCGACGCGGCTCGTCTACGACGTGTTCGGGATGGACCCCGCCACGCTGCGTTTCGGATCGGTGGACTCGGGGATCCTGCCGATCGTGACGCCGTACGGGGTCCTGGGTCTCACCGCCTTCGCGTGGATCCTGGCCCGGGTGTTCGGCATGGCCCGGGCGCTGGAGCGATCCGCCCGGCGGCCGGAGGATCGTGCGCTGGGCGCCGGCATGGGCGCGATCGTGCTGTTCGCGGTGCTGGGATGCCTGGCCGCGCCCGTGTTCGAGGTTCAGGTGCTGGCGTACTTCTTCTGGCTGTTCGCCGGCCTCGCGGTCCGCGCGGCCCGACGGAATGCCCTCTCCGGACGTGCACGGGGACACGCCGACCCGCTCGCCGCACACCCCGTCGACCCGGCGGCCCGGGCATGATCCCCTCCCCGATCGGCCCTCGCGCCCTCGGCGCCCGCTCGGCCGCCGCGTTCGCGATCGTCTCGTTCGCGACCGACGCCGCACTCCTGCTCGGCGACGCGGCAGGCGTCTCGCTCGCGCTCTCTCCGCGCTCGATCGCGCTCGCGGTCGTGATCGGGACCGCGTGGCTGTGGTCGGTTCTCTGGACGCTCCCGATGGTCGGTGCCGCCGTCCTCCACGTCGTTGCCAGCGCGCGGGGCCTCCGGGAGATCTCGCCCCTCGGCGACGGGCGGGTCTCGCCACACGTTCTCTTCGCCGCCGGGCTCGTCAACGCCTGTACCGTCTGGCTGCTCTTTCCACGATGACGACGACGCCGACCCGGCCGGGCGTCGTCGAGACCCCGGCGGCTCGCGGCCGCCGGGCGTCTCTGAAGACGCGTGCGTCGATCCCCGGAACCGGCCTTCGGCTTCTCGTGATGATCCGCGCGCCGAGCGGATTTGTGACTCGGCGGGCCCGTCGATTGTCCGTTGCTCGACGGCAACCGACCGCGTATCGTGCGCGGCATCGATCACGCATAGTCAATTCGCCATACGATGTGGCGGATCCCGAACCTGGAGGAGGCTCTGCCAATGACTGGTCTCAGCGCCCCGATGCCCTGGTGGCGACTGCTCTCGACGATCGCGGCCGCGGGACTTCTCGCCGCGGGTTGCGGCGACGACTCCGACGACGGCGTCAGCCCCGAGGACACGCCCCCCTCGAACCTGGCCGTGGTCAACGGTGACGGCCAGGTCACGCTCGTGTGGGATGCGGCAGTCGACGCCCGCCTGGCGGCCTTCGAGAGCTACAACATCTACCGCGCGCCGTCGAGCATGGTCGGGATGGCCCTCGACGACCTCGTCGAGTACGTGGTCGGCACCCGGCTGTTCGACGATGGGACCGAGTTCACCGACACCGGCGTGACCAACGGCAATCGCTATTTCTATGCCGTGCGCGCGGTGGACTCCAATGGCAGCGTGAGCGCCCCCTCGAACGAGATCGACGTGGCACCGCGTCCGGACGGAGGCCCGGTCGCCCTGTTCGAGTTCGACTCGAAGGGCACCAGCGGTCTCGGCCTGTCCGAGGGCGCATCGTTCGCGATGAGCAGCTCCAGTCCCGACAACCGTCCGATGATCGACCTGTACCTGGGCACGACCGACGAGAACGATCTGCCCACCGATCCCCTCGACGAGAGCACCGTCTACTCGCTCGCGCTCAAGAGCCCGAGCCTGGTCCTGAATGGATCGCCCGCGTGGGCCGAGCGCTCGGCGAGCATCAAGGTGCTCCTGAGCTTCGACGAGCCCACCACCACCGACGACAACTGGACCGATCAGATCATCCTGGATCCCGCCGACCTCCCGAAGGTCTTCGCGGTGCGCACGCCGCTGGAGGAAGGTCAGTACCACTACGGGAAGGTCGAGGTCACGGGCATCAGCGGTGATCCCGGCTCGCGTCAGGTACAGCTGAACTGGGCCTATCAGACGCTGCCCGACTACATCAGCTTCTGACCGACTCCTCGTCGTGGCGCGGCGTGGTCGCGCCACGACACCCTCCGCACGGGACGTGACCCATGCCCACCCGCGCGTCGCTCGTGAGCGCTCTCGTCGCCGGCGCGGTGCTCGCGGCCCTGATGGCGATCCGGCTCGGCGCACCGTGGCAGTACATCCACGACGACAACGGCGCTTGGACGCAGGGGGTGGCCGCGGCCCGGCTCCATGCGGGGTGGGCGGCCACGTACGGTCAGGACTTCTTTCTGAGTCGCCAGGACGGCACGCTCGTCCCGTACCTCCATCACCCGCCGCTGTACGGCGCATGCGCGGCGGCGTGGATCGCGCTCGCCGGAGTGGACTCGCCCCTCGGGGTTCGACTCCTGCCGTATCTCTGGCATCTCGTCGGGTTCGCCGGCTTCGCGATGCTGGCCGCGCGTGTGTGGGCGCGTGACCTCGTCGCGTACCGGATCGCGCTCGTCACGTACGCGGTCGTTCCGATGAGCACCTACTTCGGCAAGATGCCGTTCAACGAGCCGATGGGCCTCGCGCTTCTGACCTGGGCGTTTCTGTGGCTCCACCGGCATCGCGCGTCCGGGCGCCGGGCCGATCTCGCCGCGAGCCTCGCCTGCTGGGTGCTCGCCGGTCTGACGAGCTGGACCGCGTACGTGCTCTGGTTCGCGGCGTGGATCTGGACGCTCTCCGATCTCCGCGATCCCGACCCGGGCACGATCCGTCACGCGCGGCGGGCGGCGCTCGCTCTCGCCGTCCTGGCCCTGGCCACGTGCGGGTCGACCGCCGGGCACCTGGCGTGGGTCGCACACCGGGTCCGGGACTCGACCACGGCCGAGCACGCCACGCTCGGCGACGCTGCGAGACACTGGGGGCTCCTGGCACTCGACCCGCATGAGGCGGTCAGACGCGTCGGCAAGGCGGTGGACTTTCACCGCGTGTACTTCGCGAACGTACCGTTCGTGCTCTACGTGGTGTGGCTGGCGGCACGCGCGCGCGACGTCGTGCGTCGCGTCCGACTCACGAGCGACGCGCGGCTCCTCGTCCTGGGCTCGGCCGGGTGCGCCCTGTGGGTCATCTCGTTCCTGCGGCAGACGACCGTTCACGCCTACGGACAGTTCTGGTACCTGCCGTTCGAGTGTCTCGCGGTCGGTGGGATCGGATCGGGGATGTGGCGCCCTCGACCCGCCGGGCGCGAGCGGTCCCGCCGCGCCCGCGTGGCGCTGGCGTCGGTCCTCGTGGCGGGAACGATCGTGTCGACCGCGACGTTTCTCGCCCACCGATACCGCGGACCGTCAGGGTACGCGGTCGACGGAGCCGCGAGGCTGCGCGCGGCCTACGTGCTGGAGCGACCGGGCGCGAACCCCGGCGCCGACGAGCCCCAGCGCCACCAGTAGCTGGGCGAGCCGGGAGAGCGCGATCCACGCCGGCAGACGCTCGTCGATCCGGATCTCGTGCGCGCCGGGCGCCACGTCCACCACGATGCCGCCGAGCGGCCCCGCGCTCCAGGTGACGGGCTCCCCGTCGACGTGCACGACGGCATGACGGGACGGATTGCGCGACAGTCGCACGCGCGCGGACCCGAGGTCGGGAAGCGCGAAGATCGACGTCGGCCCCTCGAAGCGCCTCGTGGCACCGGGCACGGGTCGTGGTCGCGCGTCACGCCACCAGGCGAGCCCCTCGGTCGTGAGCCGCGCGGATTCCTCCGGCGACAGTCCGCGGGGCGGCACGGTGCCCGGCTCCGGCGTCGGCGGCGGATGCGGGTCGCCGGGATCGAGCACGTGCACCGGCGAGGCCCCGGTGATCACCAGCACCGGGGCATCCGGCGCACGCGTCACTCCCGGAGGCAGCTCCGGGACGTCGGGGCGGACGTGGCCGGTGCGCGTGGTCAGCGTCACGCATCGAACGTCGTGAAACGCCAGGAGTCCGGCGACGTCGGCCGGCAGCGCGCGCTCGCCGAGCGACGCGGCCACCGTGTCGATCAGCGCGAGCTGGTGCTTGTACGCGGGCGGCGACCCCTGGATGAACGGACCTCCGACGCTGGGAATGCGCCGCGTGGGCGCGTAGTGCCAGGAGCTGGCTTGCGCGCGCCCGCGCGCGTCGACCGGCAGCTCGAGCCAGCGCCCGTCTCCGACGAGCGTCTCCACGCGATCCAGCGTGGCGGCTCGACCGGCGTCCGGGTGTACGTACGGCGCGAGCAGGCTGAACGGGGCGACGTCCAGCAAGAGGACGAGACACGCGGCGGCGACCCAGCGTGGCCGTTTCGAGAGCGACGCCATGCACGCGGCGACACCCAGCACGAGACCGACGGCGGCCAGATCGGCTCCGGGACGGCCGGGCGCGGTCAGTGCGAACGGGACGAGCGCCATCACCGCCGCGTCCAGACTCCCCGGCGCGCCGCCGCTTCGCGCTCGACGCGAGCGGAGCACGCCGGAGGCGGCGAGGATCACGACGCTGAGCCCCACGTACGTCGTCGAGAGCGGATGCCAGCGGACCGCGGCCAGGAGCGTGTCCGCCGGGGGGAGCGACAGCCCGACCCCACCTCCGCGTCCCGCCTCGCGCGCGAACTCGCTGGACCACAGGAACCGCCCCGCGCTCGTCCCCACGAGGACGGCGGCGCCGAGGGCCGCCACGAGGATGCCCAGGGTCCGCTCCGCGAGCCATCTGCGCCGCGCGGCCCCTCCGAGCGCGCTCGCCACCCGGACCGTGCGCACGGCACCGAACGAGGCGCCGATGCCGAAAGCGACGAGCGCGGCCCCCGCATGGGCCTCGAACGCCAGCCAGGCCGCGACCGCGCTCAGCGCCGCGCCGGCGATGGGACGTCTGCCCCGCACGATCTCCTCGACGCCCACGAGGATCCACGGCATGGCGGCGATGGTCAGCGACTCGGGCAGCCGGCCGCGCCACATCGCGCACGCGTGCACCGTCGGCAGAAGCCCGAACACGAGCCCGCTCACGATGCTCGCCACGCGCGAGCGGTGAAGGCGCCACGCCAGCAGCGCGAGTCCGGCCGCGCCGATCGCCCGCGCGGTCCACACCAGCACCTTCGCCGCGCTCGACGCAGAGAGCCCGAGATCGATCCAGACGCCGAGGCACGCGTGGGCGAGCGGCGGGTACTCCTGTCCGATCGGATACCCGCCGTACCAGAGATCCGTCCACACCGGCACGCGCAGCCGCGCGAGCTCCTCCGACCAGTACCAGCCGCGCGCGACGTGCGTCTTCGAGTCCGCGAGCGTCATCTCTCCGCCGGCCAGGAGCGCCACCGTGGCCAGGAGCGTGCCCGCGACGACCCACGCGATCGGCGTCAGCGCGCCTCCGGTGGTGATCGGCGACGGGCGCGTCTCGCCGGTCGCCCGTGCGCTCGTGGCGGCCTCCGCACCGGCCCCCAGCCCGCGAACCGTCGCCAGCACGCTGATCGCGGCCACGATCAGACACGTGACCGCGACGATCGACGCCGCGAGCACCAGCGACGGCATCGGCCACAGCGCCGACGGATCGACGCGTCCCTCGGACAGCAGCGTGTCGAAGAGGCGATCGCGGCACCATGGCGAGACCACGCAGCCGAGGAGCGGCCAGGCGAGCGCGAGGCACGCGAGCGTCTTCAGAGGAGCACGATGGGTCACGGCAGGAGACGCCGCGCCTCGGTGCAGCGCGATCGCCAGTACGGCGCATCCAGGCGCGACACGACGACCCCCTCGCGGCTGGACGCATGCGCGAAGCGCGTGCGGTCGAGATACACGCCCACGTGGTCGGGCCCGGCGCTCGCGCCGTCGATCGCGAAGAACACGAGATCACCGGGGCGCAGCGCGTCCAGGCCCACCCGCCATCCGGCCCCGGTCTGGCGCGCGACCGTTCTCGGAAGCTCGCGCCGGAAGAGCTCGATGTAGAGGCGCTGGACGAAGCCGGAACAATCGATGCCGGTCTCGGTCTGGCCACCCAGCCGATGGGGCGTTCCCCGCCAGGCCTCGACGTATCCTTCCAGCGTCGCGAGCCGACGCTCGAGCTCGTGACGCTCGCCGGCATCCCGGACGTCGGCCGAGCCGATGCCGCGTGCGGCGGCCATGTTCGACGCACAGGCGAGCGTCCCCCCGAGCATCGCGACCAGGAGGGTGCCCGTGATCACGACGCGAACGTGCGCCGCCACCGAACGGGTCGCACCCCGCGGCGGCGTCCGTCCGGGCCGCAGGCTGGCGAGCCACGTGTACCCTCTCGACCGCGACGGGGGCTCCATGCGGAACCGAGAGGAAGTGGATCCCGGCGGGCACGGCCCGGCCCGATGCATCCCGGAGATCCCACGTGATCGAGGGTCGATTGCCGTCATCGGTCCTGATCTCCCGAGCTCGTCGCCCGCGCGCGTCGACGACGGCGATCGAGGTGACGTCCGGTGGCGCCGCGACGTGCAGCGCCGCGTGTGCCGGATTGGGCAACGCGTCGAGCCGCCGGAGCACCGGTGGGGGCACGTCGCCGACCTCCAGCGCGTTCAGCGCGAACGGATACCACTCTCCGGCGGCGATGTCACCGTCGCCGTCGCCGGACGGCGGCAACAGGACGAGCGGATCGCCATGGTCGGTGCCGTGGTGCGCGGCCCCCAGGTAGATTGCGGGCGGCCGCCGTTCCGCTCGTCACTTCCCGCAAGAGCCTAGCCCATCATCCACGTGCGCGCGACGCGTTCGACCCGCGCCACCCCGTCCGCGATCTCCGTCCCGGTAGTGGAGCCCCCACCGGTGTGATACCGTCCGCGTCGTTCCCACCTCGCGGGTGCGCTCGGCGCCGGGAACGTTGCTCGACCTCGGAGATGCACACATGGGCTCGTCGACGTCTCGTATCGCCGGAGCCGTTCTGCCCGCGGCGTGCGCGCTGTGTGCGCTCGGGCTTGTCGTGCTGGCGGGCTGTGGCGACGACGGCGGCACGTCCCCGGGCCCACCCACGGACCCGATGCTGCGCGCGCCCGACGCGTGGGCGGGCACGTGGCAGAGACGCTCGACGCCGGGCACCGGACGCGGCGGCGAGGACGTCGAGATCTCACCGCTCTGCGCGGGTGCGGACGTCGCGGCGGCCTTCGGCCTGGAGTCGATCGGCACGCTGGGCAGGCTCTCGTGCACGGGCGTGTGGAACGACGCGGTCGCCGACTTCGTGTGCACCGGCCCGGTGTCCATCGGACCGTGTGCCGCCGTGCTGACGCTGGAGGTCGATCTCGTTCTCTCCGGCGACGTGTTCTCCGGCGTCGTCACCCGGTCGATCGACGTGGACGACGCGTGCACGCTCGAGCCGGTCGTTGCGACGTCCGTGATCGAGGCCCGCCGACTCGACGCGGGAACCCCCGGGTGCGACCAACCCGAGGACGGCATCGCGTTCGGCGACGTACCCGCCGTGCTCGCCGGACGGTGGACGATCACCTGGACCCCGAGCGCGAGCTGCGACGACGTCACGGGGGTGGGCGACCCGACGGTGTGGTCCGACCGGCTCGTCTGCACGGGGGCGCCGATCCACGAGGTCTTCGGGGCGACCGGAAGCCCCGACGCGCTCGGCGGCTTCCTCGTGGACGGGGACGACGTCCGGGGCGAGGCCTTCTGGTCGCTCACCGACGATGACGGTCCCTGCACGGTCATCACGACGTTCGAGCTGACGGTGGAGGGCTCGGCCTCGGGCGGCGCGCTGTCGGGAACGCTGCGCCGGTCCACACGCACGATCGGGGGCGACGGCGGCTGCGTGGACGAGGTGATCTGCACCGGGTCGTGGGTCGAGGCCACGCGAACGAGCACCGACGTCTCGGCCTGTCCGCCCGACGGTGGTGGCGACGAGGTGCTCACGACGTTCGTGCTTCCGGTCGCCTGGGCCGGTCGGTGGTCGGTGAGCAACACGGTGATCGACTGCCGCGCCGACGACGTGCTGTTCTCGGGCACCCTCGCCGAGACCTGGTGCCCGTCCGCCGCGCTGACCGACGTCTTCTTCCCCACGACCATCCCGCCCGGCTACGAGTGGGCGTGCGAGGAAGCCGTGCTCTCCGACACGGAGATCCGGATCACCTGCACCGGAACGCGCGGCTCCGGCACCCCGTGCGTGGAGGTGCAGAGCGTCTCGCTCAGCGTCGTTCGCACGTCGGAGACCACCTTCGAGGGCGCCGCCGCGTACGGCGCCGCGTCGACGTCGGACTGCGGGGTGGAGACCACGTGCCTGACCCGCGCCTTCGACGGAACGCTGTCGGGGCCGCCCGACTGCCCCTAGTCCCCCAGGCGCTCAGAGCTCGACCGACGTCCCGAAGAGCCAGTTGCGTCCCGGCATCCGATAGCGTGCGAGCTCCTCGTACCGTGCGTCGAAGAGGTTGTTGACGCGCGCCGAGAGCCCCACCCGGTCCGTGATTCGCTGTCGAACCGCCGCGCCGAACACCCAGAAGGCACTCGGTCGCTGCAGCGGAAACAGGAACACCTCCTCGACGTCGCTACGGTACCGGGCATCGGCGATCACCTGCGTTCGCCGCCACGTGCCGCCCAGGGATGCCTGGAGAGAGTGTTTCGGACGATAGGCCAGAACGTCGTCGACCCGGCCCGGCGAGCGATCCTCGGCGTCGAGATACGTGTAGCCGACCGACGCACTCACCGCGTCGATCCAGCGCGCCGTCACCGACGCATCGACACCTCGCATGCGCGCGCGATTCAGATTCCGGACCTGAAACAGCGGATAGTCGACACCGAACTCTCCGGCGACGTCGACCCAGTAGATGAGATCCTCGTAGTCGTACCGGAACAGCGCGACGTCCAGCTCGACCGAGGACACCGGCTCGAGACGCACCCCCGCCTCCCAGGATGCCGTCATCCGCTCGGCGTCCAGCGACGGGTTGGGGACGAACTCGATGCCGCCGCCGATCTCGCGCCGGAGAAACCGCTCGGCGATCGTGGGCGCCCGGAACGCCCGGCCGTACAACGCCCGCACCGCGACGTCCGGCGTCGGGTTCCAGACCACCGAGACCTTCGGGCTGAGCTGGCGGAGCGTCCGTCCGGACACCAGGTGGTTGACGTCGTACCGCAGCCCGAGCGTGGCGGACCAGCGCTCGGAGAGCCGCAGCTCGTCCTGCGCGAAGAGGGCCACGTTGCTGGTCCGATGATCGCCGTAGAGCGTCGAGTCGGGCGAGGACCGCACGTCGTCGATCTGGACGTCGACGCCGGCCACGAGGTAGTTCCGATCGCTCAGGTAGGCGTCGACCTGCGTGATGTTCCCGAGCTTGGCGCCGTCGATGCGGGTCCGAAAGCCGTACGGCTCGTTGCCGGGAATCTCCCCGTCCGGATCGTCCTCGTTGAAGAACGACCGCTGCCGATGGTCGTAGTAGTAGAAACGCGAGGAGTACTTCTGTCGTGCGCTGGGGACCGCCCAGTAATGGACGTCGGCGCTGAAGTAGTCCTTGCTCTGTTCATCGTCGGCGTACTCCGGACGGATCGACAGGGGCCGGGACGAGTTGAGCCACGCGTGCGGATAGTCCGCGTCGGCCGATCCTCCCCCGAGGGTTACCTCGAGGTTCCGGTTGTCGGGCAGATCGAACAGCATCTTCGCGAAGAGATCGACGAACGCGTACGAGGTACCCTGCGCGTGGCCGTCGGACTGCTTCCGACTGGCGCTGACGAGGTAGCTCACCCAGTCCCGCGTGCCCGAGTAGTTGAACGAGACCTGGGATTGCAGCGGCGTGTCCTCGGTGTAGCGGATCTCCGACGGGGCTTTCTCGTAGAAGCCGGCGCTCGCGTCGACCACGAGGCGCGAAGGGGCGTCGGGGCGGCGCGTGATCACGTTCACGACGCCGCCCATCGCGGTCGAGCCGTAGAGGCTCGAGAACGCACCCTTGACGATCTCCACCCGGTCCACGAACCCCGTGGGAACGAGGCTCCAGAACGCACCGCCCGAGTCACTGGTGAGCGCGGGACGACCATCCACGAGGAGGAGCACGCGGTTACCCACCCCGCCTCCCGCCACGTCCGACGCGCCGCGAATCGACATGGACTGGACCGAGATCGGGGTCGATCGAAACGCCGCCACGCCGGGCACCTGTTCCAGTGCCTGGTCGAACGTCGTGACCTGCCGGGCCGCGATCTCGTCGCGGCTCATGATGACCACGCTGGCCGGCGCGGACTTCGCGGTCTGCTCGCGGCGGGTCGCGGTGACCACGACGGGCCCGGCGTCCACGATCCGGGGCGCGAGCCGGATCGACTGCGTGATCAGCCGGCCGGCGAGGACGCGAACGCCGTCGGCGCCCGCGGCATCGTAGCCGGACGCGTCGGCGCGGATCGTGTACGACCCCGGCGGCACCAGGCGGATCACGAATCGGCCTTCGGCGTCGGTGAAGACGGCTCGCCCCAGCGGCTCCAGCCGAACGCGCGCGTCGGGAATCGGATCCGACGTCCCTTCCGCGAGCACGTACCCCGAGACCGTCCCGCCGGTGTCGACGACGGGCGGCACGGGCTCGGCGCGCGCCGTCGACGCGACGAGCGTGACCACGGCGAGCACGAAGCCGACCGCCGGCGGCACGCGCCGGCGGCCCGGACACCGGTGCGTCACGGGGCAAGAAGGTCGAGGTCGGCGGTGAAGTCGAGCCCGGTTCGCATCGGGGCCTCGCGATCGATCGCGACGCCGCTCGGCATCTCCAGCGGCAGACCGAGTTCGCTGACGCCGACACTGTCGGGCCACTCCCAGTACATGCCGATCAGCTGCGCGCTCGTCACGTCAGCCGGATCCCGCCAGCTCACGTAGATCCCCGCATACTCGGCGAACTCGAGCCCGTCGAATCGGAAGTCGTACGTGGACGGCTCGCCTGTGATCACCCCAGTTGCCTGCTCCGGTGGGCCCATGGGCACCCACGGCGGCGACAGCGTCGCATACAGCGAGACCTGAACCTCGCCGCTCGTCGGCCACGTGCCCTCGAACGATACGCGGCCCTCTAGGCTGCCGGTCGTCGGATCCGTGGTCTCGTCGTCGTCACAACCCGCACCCACCGTCAGCGCGACGAACGCCGCGATCGTGAGCCGTCGGGGAAAGTCTCGCATCGCATCCTCCCTGGGCTTGCCACCGAGCCTCGCGATCGCGGAGAGCGATCGTCCGGCGCCCCGGTCCTTCCGAAGGCGAGCGAGCATACCGGCAGTCGCGCCGTGGCGCCAGTGCCGGTCGCCGGTACGTCATGTGATCACCAGGACAGCTCAACCCCGAGGCGGACGTTACGTCCCGCCGAGCGCGTCTCGGGATTCTGGACATCTCGCAGCCAGTAGGTTCCATCGTCCTGACGGAGCGCGTAGCCCCCCGTCTCGCCGGTCACGAGGTAGTAGTCCAGGAAGTGGTTCGCATTGATCCCCCACGGCACGGTGGATGCCGGATAGGTCGAGAAGGAGAACCCTGGGATCACGCGATCGATGAGGTTCCGCGCGTCCACGATCAGGGCGAGACGCGAGCCGCGAGGCGTCACCTTCATCCGGAGATTGATCAGAAACGTCGCGGGTAGCCGGCCGGCCTCGAGAGCGGGATCGTCGCGATCCCGGTCGACCTTTGCATCGACCGCCGAGTAGTATGGAGCCCCGCCGGTCCACGACCACGACGTGGTGGCCGAGAACCACGACGCCGGTCGGTAGTGCGCCCATCCCTGCAGGGTCAGATTGCGATCCCAGGGCAGCAGTCGATCGCCCAGCTTCACCCGCGCCGTACTGGCGCTGGCGAAGATGTCGAGGGCCCTGGTCGGACGGACACTGACGCTGACCTCGAGCCCCTCGGTGTCGATCTCGCTCGGGGGCGGAGGGAGTCGCGTGTCGCCACCGAGCCAGCCGATCAGGAAGTCATACTCGCCCGGCTCGCGCTCGCTCAGCACCACGTCGGCGTAGCGCCGCACGTACCCCGTCACGTAGGCGACCACCTTCTCGGAGTAGTGATGCTGCACCCCGACCTCGACCAGTCGCGTGCGTTGCGCGGTCTGGGTGACGCCCTCCAGCCGCTCGTTGATGAAGTGTCGCGACAGCGTGGGAAACGTGTACCAGAGCCCCGCGTGCACGTGGAGCGCATCCACGTCGGTCATCGGGTGCCGGAATCCGAGGCGAGGCGAGACGCGGCCGGCGCCGGCGCTTCCAGGATAGTCCCGGATGTCCTGCCGGTCGTACCGGACGCTCATGAACAGCGACGAGAGCGCGTCGGTCCACCACTCGTCCTCGACGTATGCGTAGCCGTCGAACGTCCGCATCCACTTGGACGTCGAGCCCACCGGCAACAGCACGCCCTCGGAGATGCGGTCCACGCCCATGTAGCGGTGCTTGCCCAGGGTGCCGCCGAGGCCGGCGCTCAGCTCGTGACCGTCGGCCCATCGCCACTGGGCCCGGGTGGACGCGGCGACCTCGTAGCTCAGACCGTCCTCGAATTCGGGAAAGTCACCGTACAGCGCGAAGTAGGGCTCGTTCTGCCACTGGAAGCGCGTGTACGACTGCGCGTCGAACGCGGCCCCGTCGAGCGAGGTGTCGTAGCGGTGACGCGCGACGCGCACGTTGGATCGGATCAGCCCGTCGCCGAAGAGTCGGGAGTGCGTGGCCATCACCAGCGTGGAGCCCCGATAGCGCATCGGCACCCGAAGCGGCCCCTCGTACATCTCGTAGTTGTCCACGAACTCGGTGTCCGCGTCGGTGATGAAGCGCCGGTAGATGCGCCGCCCGGCGATGAAGTCGTACTCCACCAGCCCCGACCGCGAGTAGTGGTGTGCGTACGGCTTGCGGCGCGACGACGCGTGCACGACCGACAGCGACGCCGACCAGGGCCGGGCCACCGGCCGGTACGACAGCTTGACCGAGCCGGTCTGATCGCCCTGCATGCGGTCGGTCACGTGAACGAGATCCAGGAGATCCTGCTCGGCGCGTCCGCGATCGTATCGGCGGTGTCCGTCCTGCAGGCGCCCGGTCCAGGCGACCGCGTAGCCGAACCCGGCCCCCGGGAATGGGCCCGACCCGGACACGGTGACGTAGTCCACGTCGAAGTCCTCGGCGTCCTTCAGGGCCAGATGATCCATGGTGTACGACACGCGCGCGTGGTGGGTCGGACCGCCGGACGCGAGCGACATGTCCATGACGCCGCCCAGGGATCGACCGTACTCCGAGCTGAAGGCACCGGCCACGAAGTCGGCGGTCACCAGCGCATCGGGCGGGGGCGTGATCCACTCGCCCTTCAGGGGATCGCGCGCGACGACGCCATCGATGAGCGGTGTCACGTTCTCGGTGCCGACGCCTCGGAAGTAGAGCCGATCACCGTTCACGACGACGCCGGGCAGGAGTCGGATGGCGTCGGTGATCACGTCCAGCGGTAGCTCGGTGAGATCCCGCGTGGAGAGCCGGTAGCGCGTGGACGTCGTCGCGACCAGAGGCGTCTCGCGTGTCCCCCGGACACCGACCTCTTCCACGACGCGCACGAGCGGTCGAAGCGACACGCGGATCACGTTTCGATCCTCGCCGAGCACGACGTCGCGAACCGTCCTCGGCTCGTACGCGACGTGTGAGATCCTGACGCGATGCGTTCCCACGCGGAGGTCCGGAATCACGACGACCCCGTTCTGTCCGGTCAGGAACTCGCGCGACGAGCCGTCGACCGACGCCGCCGCCAGCGGTACCGGCTCGCTCGTCTCCGCGTCACGGACGAGCACCTCGAGCTCGACGGTCGCGACCGCGTCCGTCCACCCGGCCACGGTCAGCGCCGCCACCATCGCCGCGCATGCGCCGCCACGGTCGAGACTCATCCATCGCATCTCACCTCCCCGCCGGCGATCGGGATCCGTCCGCGCCGGCCTCCACGAGCCCCACCCTCATCAGGTATCCGAACGACCGCACGAGATAGCGAACGTCCTCGAAGCCGGGAGGCGTGAACGATCCCGGCAGGTAGTAGCTCTCGATCCGGGTGATCTTCCACACGTCCTCGCCCGTTCGTGTCCGCCAGCGAGGCTGGAGAAAGAACACCATGCCCGAGTTACCGGTGGGATCTCGCCGTGTCGGCTGAATGTAGAACCGACGCCACGGATCCTCCTGTCGCATGAGATCGAACGACACGCAGCCGTAGATGATCTCGTGGTACCCCGCGGACGCGGGATAGCGGGGGTCCTCCGACGGACGCGAGACGAACTCGCTCAGGTCGTCGTTGCAGGTCCCGAGGTCGGTGAGAAGGGTCGACGGCGATCGAAACAGCGCGGACACGGCGCGCAGGTGCTCCTCACGCGTGAGCGTCTCCTGACGCATCTCGTCACGCTCGTCGGTGCTGGCCACGTACACGTAGTCGTCGGCGAGAAGCGAATCGAATGCCACCACGTGACGGGCCTTCCAGAGCTTCATCAGCGTCAGACGGATCGCGTCCGGGGAGGTCGGCTCGGGATAGTCGGGATTGATCGTGATGAATCGCCAGACGGGCGAGCGCCACCGCCGGTCGCCCGACTCGGCGGTGACCCGCCAGAAGTACTCGTGGTTGGCGGCCAGCTGCTCGTCGAAGCGAAAGGTGCTCTCCTCGAGGCCGGACGCGACGCGGGAGAGCGACTCGGCCGACGAGCCGAGATGAACCCCGTACGTGACGGCGCCGGCGAGGGTCTCCCAGGTGAGCCGCACGTTCAGAGGCTGCTCGAAGGCTCCGTCGGTGGGCTCGACGAGCATCATGTTGACGTCGGGCTCGCTGGGTGTGCTCTCCTCGCAGGAGACCGCGAGCACGAGCGTCAGCACGAGCACGGATGGCCTGGCGAACGAGCGGGCGCTTTGCGAGTTCATGGACGGCCCCGGGGATGACGCACGGGTCGGGTGCGCGTCGAGATCACGCTAGCCCGATCCCGGTCCCGAGTCAACCCGCGCACCGGGCGGACGCGCCAAGGGCGGGCTCGGTACCGGTCACCGAGCGGCGGCCTCGAGCACGGTCCGGTACGACTGCGCGCTCATCGGCGTGGGATTGGACACGTTGGATCCGTTCGTCACCGCACGCTCGGCGATCCGGGGAAAGTCACCCGGGTCGATTCCGAGCGATGCGAACGACGGGATGCCGATCCGCTCGCCGAGCGACTCGATCGCGCGGAGAAACGCGTCCGCGCGATCGGCGACGGCGACCTCCCCCATCCCCGGCACGCCCGCCACCGAAGCCAGGACGCCCAGGCGGTCGGCCACGGCGGCTCCGTGATGTCGGAGCACCGGCGCGAGCAACGTGGCGTTCAGGAGACCGTGGGGAAGATCCAGGAGACCGCCGATGGACTCGGACAGGCAGTGCACGCCGGCCACGTCGGCGTTGCCGAACGCCATCCCGGCCAGGGTGGAGGCACGCATGATCTGCGCTCGGGCGAGCGCGTCCTCTCCGATGTCGGCGGTCGCGCCGAACAAGTGCTCGAGGATCAGCGCCACCGCCTTCTCGGCCAGCGCGTCCGACACCGGGTTCGCCCGGCGACACGTGTACGCTTCGACGGCGTGCGTGAGCGCATCCATCGCGGTCGTGGCCACGAGGGGAGCCGGCAGCGTGGCCAGGACGTCCGCGTCGACCAGCGCGAGCGTGGGGAACATCCCGACCCCCTTCACGCTCAGCTTTCGACCTCGCCCGGCGTGAGTGACGACCGACACCCACGTGACCTCGGATCCGGTGCCGCACGTGGTCGGGATCGCCACGAACGGAAGCGGATCCCGTGCGAAGCGGTCCGCGCCCTCGAACTCCACCACGCCACCGTCGTTGGTCGCGAGCATGGCCGCGGCCTTGGCCGCGTCCAGCACGCTCCCGCCGCCGAGGCCGACGACCACGTCCGTTCCCTCGCGCCGCGCGAGCTCGGCCAGCCGATCGACCGTGTCGTGGCGGGGATTGATCTCCACCTCGTCGAACCGGGTCACGCGCGCGCCGCTCGCCGCGATCCCGCGCGCGATGTCCGAGGGCCACACGGTGGACGCGAGACCTCGGTCACACACGAGCAACACGCGTGTGGCCCCGAGCGCTCGCAGCTCGCCACCGATCGATCGGCGACATCCCGGCTCCACGACGACCCGGGTCGGAAGTCGAAACACTCGCGGCTCCGTGTTGGGGTCGGTGCGCCGCCGGATTCGCGGGCGCACACGCGCGGTGGTGGCGGCGTGCGGATGATGCCCCGCGGCTCGCGCCCGCGTCAAACCGCACGCCGGCGGCGTGCGCCGGGTGGATGCCGCGGCCGGCCACACGTGACTGCTACAATCGGCGACCGTACCGACACCCGGACCCAACCGAGGAGGTAGCCGTGACCTCGTCCGATCACCTGCCGCCGTACGCGTCACGTGGCGCGCGCGCTCTCGTTCTCCTGCACGACCAGGCACTCACGGAGTTCGTGTCGGTCTGGCGCGATGCCGAGCGGGCCGCGATCGTGCTTCCGGAGACCGACGATCCGGACTACGCGTCGATGCACGCGCTCCTGGCCCACGTCCTCGGCGCCGCGTCGGGGTACATGCGCTGGTGCTGCGAGATGCTGGAGCTGCCCGAGCCCGACCTGCCGCCGCGGCCGTCGCCGGACACGGTGGCCGACGAGACCGATGCACTCCTCGCCCACACGCTCGCCGGCTGGCGAGCGCCGCTGGCCGGGGTCGCCGACGAGCGCCTTCACCGGCCCGAGTTCGTGAGCCGCTGGGGCGTCAGGTACTGCGTGGACGCGATGCTGGAGCACGCGGTCATGCACCCTCTGCGGCACTCGTTCCAGCTGCGCCAGCTGATGACGAGCGGCCCGGCCACACCGCCCGTCGACGGCTGATCGCGCGGGGCCGGGCGAGGCAGCGCCGGGCGAGGCGGCGCCGTGCGAGGCACGATCGCGATTCCCGCCGATCGGAGCCGCTTTCCCCCCGGGGCCCGGCCGACATGGTACGCTCTCAGCTGGACGCTCGACGACATTCGGCTCCGACCGCCGGCCGCGCGGCTCTTCTCCGGGAGCGCGCGGCTTTGCGCGTCGGCGCCGTCCGGAAGCGATCGGCGAGACGTGTCGCGTCAGGCGGCCGTCGTCTCGCACGACGGGGCTCGCTTCGCCTGCCACCGAAAGGGAGTTTGTCTACATGCGATCGGTTATCTGGTTCACCCTCGCGATCGCCGGCGCCGCATCGATGGCCGGGCCCGCCGACGCGGCGACCGTTCGGCTGAAGTCCCGGACGTTCTCGCCCGAGCCGGAAGTCACCGCGCTGGACGAGGCCGTGAGCGAGGGACGCGGACGGCACTTCCTCGCGCAGTTCGTGACACCGGTGACGACGGCGGACCGCTCGGCGCTGGCGTCCCTCGGAATCTCGCTCGTGCAATACATCCCCGACGACACCTGGATCGTTCATCTCTCGCCGGCCGCGATGACGGACGCGGACGTGCGGGCGCGCCTGCGCTGGGTCGGTGAGATCGACGTGCGCGACAAGGTCCCCGTCCGCTGGGAGACCGACGGCATCGACGCGCGGGCGATCGCACCGGACGGTCGCGTCGAGATCTGGGCCCGGCTGCATGCCGATGCGGACGTCGACGCGGCCGAGGCCGCGCTCGTGGCGCTGGGCGCCGTCGACGTGACGAGGCGACACATCCTCCCGGGATTCACGTTCCGCATCGGCGCCGGTCTGATCGATGCCGTCGCGGCGCTGGACGCGGTGTCGAGCCTCCGCGAGCGCGGGCAGGTCGTGATCGACAACGACTCGAACCGCAGCAACATCGGCGTCGACGTGGTCGCGAGCGCGCCGTACGACCTCACGGGCGTCGGCGTGAACTTCGGGATCTGGGACAACGGCCGCGTAGACGCTCACCAGGACTTCGGCAGCCGTCTGACCGTCGTGGAGGCCGCGGGGGTCGGAACCCACGCCACGCACGTGGCGGGCACCGTGGGCGGCGACGGATCCCGGTCGGCGCTGGAGGGCGGATCTCCCGATCAGTGGCGCGGCATGGCACCCGGGGTCGACATCTTCTGCTGGTACTTCGACGACTACATCCCCGACGAGATGGACCAGGGCTCGACCGAATGGGAACTGGACGTGGAGAACAACTCGTGGAACTTCGCCGCCGACGGCGGCAGCTGCGGCATCCACGGCGACTACGACTTCTGGGCGCCCGAGCTGGACGCACTGGTTCGCGGCGTGTCGGGTCGGACGTTCAGCATCTATCACTCGGCCGGCAACGAGCGTGACGACGGCGACTGTCCGCTCGTGGACGGCGGCTACGAGTGCATCAACCCGCCCGCGACGGCCAAGAACCTCGTCACGTGCGGCGCGACCAACTCGAACAACGACACGATCACCGGGTTCTCGTCCTGGGGGCCGACCGACGACGGGCGCATCAAGCCCGACATCGCCTCCCCGGGTTGTCAGTCCAACGGCGACGGCGGCGTGACCTCCACGTTCCCCGGCAACGACTACGGCACGTACTGCGGAACGTCCATGGCGGCGCCCACCACCACCGGCGCCGGCGCGCTCCTGCGCCAGCTGTACGCGGCCCAGAACGGAGGCGCCCGTCCGGTACCCTCGCACGCCAAGGCCATCATGCTGGGCACGGCCGTGGACCTGGGCAACGAGGGTCCCGACTACATCTTCGGCCACGGACGTCTCGACGTGCACGCGGCCGCCGACGCGATGATCGACGACACGCAAGAGGACATCTCGATCTCCGACGGATCCACCGTCGATCGCACGTTCCGCGTACCGGCGGGTCTTTCGAGCCTTCGGTTCGTGGCGGCGTGGGACGACCCGGCCGGGTCCACGCTGGCCGACCCCGCGCTCGTCAACGACATCGACATCGTGCTGGACGGGCCCGGCGGCACCGTCGTGCGGCCCTGGGTCCTGGACCCCTCCGATCCGAGCGCACCCGCAACGCGCGGCGAGGATCATCTGAACAACGTCGAGCACATCACGGTGGATGCTCCCGCCGCCGGATCGTGGACGCTCCAGATCTCCGGTACGAACGTGCCGGACGGCCCGCAGACCGTCAGCCTCGCGGGGCTGGATCTGAACCGGCCGGCGCTCCCGGGCAGCTTCGAGTCCGGCGAGACGACCGATACGTCCATCGACCTGACCTGGACGCGCGCATCCGACGCCGACCGCAAGGGGACGTTCATCGTGCGGGCCGCGGGTCCGCTCTTCTGGGCGGGTCCCGCTCAGGGCACGACCTACACCGTGGGACAGATCGTGGGTCCCGGCGTGACCGTCGCGTTCGTCGGGGACACCGATCACTCGTCGACCCCGTACACCGACGCCGGGCTGGCCACCGGGGTCACCTACAACTACGCGGCCTACACGTTCGACGACTGGCACAACTACTCGGCCCCGGCCTACACGAGCGGGACCACCGGAACGGCCGTGGGGGTCGAGACGCTCGACACCACGCCGGCGGTGTTCGCGCTCGGAGCGCCGGCGCCGAACCCGGCCCGTGCGGGAGCCCGCACCGAGTTCTCCATCGCCGAGCCCGGTCGCACGCGCGTGCGCGTGTACGACGCATCGGGTCGACTCGTGCGCGTGCTCGTCGACGCCGCGCTTCCCGCGGGACGCTTCGCCGTGTCGTGGGACGGGCGTAACGTGGCCGGTGCGCCGGTCGCGCCGGGCCTGTACTTCCTGAGCCTCGCGTCCGGAGCCGATCGCGCGACCGCGCGTCTCGTCTGGACCCGATAGTCACTCCGCACGCCGGCGGTGTCGCCCTCCATCGCGACACCGCCGGTCGTCCCGCCTCGCATGCGCCTCGGAGCAACGCCCACCGAGGAATCCACTCGATCCGATGCGCGCCGATAAAAGCCCCGCAACCACTTACGGCGCCACCTAATCTCAATGGGCATGCGCGGTCTTTCGGACTACACTCCGTTTCGCGACGTCCTGAAGGTCGGCGCGCGGCATGGGCCGATCCGATTCCAGCGTGCGTGAGGCCACGATCGGGCAAGTCGTTCGATCGCGTCGACCTGCGCGGGTGAGTTCAGACGAGGTCCGACTTGCGAGCATCCCCCCTCCGTCCCCGCGTGCGCGCCCGTCGCGCGATCGATCGTGTCAGTTTCGTCACCCTGACCATCGGCTTCGCATCCTCGCTGGTCATCGGCCGCGCACCGGCACAGCCGCGCGTCGTGCTGCCCGACTGGTACGTCGACGGAGAGTCGTCGGTCTCGGTGTTCGGCTGGGGCGTGAAGGCCGGCGACACCGACGGAGATCTGATCGACGACGTGATCGTCGGCGCGCCGCTCTTCCAGACCGGATCCGGTGCCCAGAGCGGCGCCGCCTACGCGTACCTCGGCAGCGTGTTCGGGCCGTCGACGGCCTGGGACTGGCGCGTCGAGGGCACGTTCGACGTCGACGAGCGGCTGGGGCGATCGGTCGGCGTCGGCGACTTCGACGGGGACGGCTACGCCGACGTCGTCGTGGGAATGCCGCACGCGTTCGCCCAGGACGGATCGGTCGAGGTCTACTACGGGACGCCCAGCGGTCCCGAGCTCACGCCGTCGCTGACGTTGCAGAGCCAGCAGGGGGGCTCGTGGTTCGGACGATCGGTGGCCGGCGCCGGCGACGTGAACGGCGACGGCGCGGACGACCTCCTGGTCGGCGCGGTCCGCTACGACTCCGACTCCACCGACGTCGGCGCGGTCTATCTCTATCTCGGAGACGTCAAGTCCGGCCTCGGCGCGTTTCCCGACTGGGGCATCATCGGCGTCGACACCGGCGGCGAGCTCGGCTTCAAGGTCGCCAGTGCCGGGGACGTGAACGGCGACACCTACGACGACGTCATCGTCACCGCCTGGATGGGCAACGGAGACGGCTCGGGTGCCGCGTACGTGTATCACGGCGGACCCGGCGGACTCTCGTTCACGCCGGACTGGTCCGCCGCGGGTACCCAGCCGGACGCCAACTTCGGCGTCTCCGCGGGCACGGCCGGCGACGTCAACGGCGACACGTTCGACGACGTCATCGTCGGCGCCTATCTCTTCGACGGCCCCGCTGGCGTGGACGCCGGCCGGGCCCACATCTACCACGGCTCCCCGTCCGGCCTCTCCCTCATCCCCGACTGGACCGGCGAGGGCGAGGCCGCCGGCGACCTGTACGGGCGCTGGGTCGCCACCGCCGGCGATACCGACGGTGACGGCTTCGACGACGTGGTCGTGGGCGCGCTGCTCCACGACGTCATCTACGCCGGGGCCCCGCCCGACACGCTCTTCGATGCCGGTCGGGCGTACGCGTACGCCGGCTCCCCGAGCGGCGCCGAGCTGGACCCCTTGTGGATCGCCGACGGCGAGCAGTCGGGCTCGTTCTTCGGGTGCTCGGTCGAGCGCGGCGAACTGAACGACGACGGCTACGACGACGTGATCATCGGCGCGTACGGGTACGACGGACCCGGCGGCGCGGACGCGGGGCGCACGTACGCGATCTACGGCGGCCCGCGCCCGGAACCCTCGATCGGCATCGCGCTGGACATGGTGGAGATCGGCGCCGAGGATCCGTTCCGCGTGGAGATCACCTACACGATCGAGAACTTCGGCAACGTCCCCCTCGAGTTCATCGAGCTGGCCGACGAGCTGGACCTCACGTTCGGGATGGGCAACTGGTCGATCGCGTCGGGCCCCACGGTGCCGGGCGGGTCGGGTCTGGTGGCAAACCCGTTCTACGACGGAATCAGCGATCCCGACATCCTGGATCCCTTCTCCTCGGTGCTGGACCCCGGCGAGGTGGGAACCGTCTCGCTCGAGGTGCTGATCTCCTCCGAGGGTACGTACACGAACCAGGTGGCGGTCTTTGCCGAGGATCTCGACGGCAATCCGACCGTCGACGTCTCGGTGGCGGGCCTGGAGCCCGATCCGAACGGTGACGACGTGCCCGACGAGGAGTCGATCACGTCGATCACGCTGACGACGCCGGCTCCGGCGATCGGGATCGCGCTGGACATGGCGGAGATCGGCGAGGCCGATCCGTTCCGGGTCGGGCTGACCTACACGCTGGAGAACTTCGGCAACGTCGAGCTCCTCGCCGTCACGCTGGAGAACGACCTCGACGTGGTGTTCGGCCTCGGGAACTGGTCGCTCGTGGGACCGCCCAGCGTTCCCGGCGGCTCGGGGCTCGTGCCCAATCCCGGGTTCGACGGCTCGTCCGACCCCGCGCTCCTCGATCCGGTCGGATCGGTGCTGGCCGTCGGCGAGCAGACGACGGTGTCGGTGCTCGTGGACGTGATCGCCGAAGGAACGTACGAGAACCAGGTCACCGCGTTCGCCGAGGATCTCGTGCCCACGCTGGTCTCGGACCTCTCGGTGGCGGGGCTCGAGCCCGATCCCGACGGTGACGACGTTCCCGACGAGGCGGGTATCACGTCGCTCGTGCTCTTCCGATCGGTGCCGGTGATCGGCGCCGCGCTCCAGATGGTCGACGACGGCCCCGCGATTCCGTTCCGCGTCACCCTCACGGTCACGCTGGAGAACTTCGGCAACGGCGGGCTGGAGCAGGTCTCGGCCCCGAGTGACCTCGACGACGTCTTCGGTCCCGGGAACTGGACCCTCGCCGTACCGCCCGCGACCGGCGGCGGCTCGGGGCTCGTGGCGAACGGCGCCTACACCGGTGTCGGGTCCGGCTCCGAGCTCCTGGATCCGAGCTCGGTCCTGGCCATCGGCGAGAGCGACACGATCACGCTCGGGGTCGACGTGAACGACGCCGGCACCTACACCAGCCAGATCGTCGCCGCCGCCACGGATGCCGAGGGGACGCCGACCCTGGACGCGTCGACCAGCGGGCTCGACCCCGATCCGAACGGCGACGACGTTCCCGACGAGGCCGTGATCTCGTCGGTCACGCTCGTGGCGCCCGCGCCCGTGATCGGCGTCGCGTTCGAGATGATCGAGGTCGACGCCTTCCGCGTATCGGTGGCGGCCACGCTGGAGAACTTCGGCAACGTCGATCTCCTCGGCATCTCGCTGCCGATCGATCTCGACGCCGTCTTCGGAGCGGAGAACTGGTCGTTCGCCACCTCGCCGGAGGTGTCGGGAACCGAGGCGCTGGTTCTCGACCCCGGCTTCGACGGCTCGGGCGCCACCGAGCTCCTCGACCCCGCCTCGACGCTGCCGATCGGAGATGCGGGCACGATCGCGTTCGACGTGCTCCTGGGCGCCGAGGGCACGTACCAGGGCCAGCTCGTCGCGGCCGCCGAGGACGCGTTCGCCCAGCCGACGGCGGATCTGTCGGTCGCGGGACTCGACCCGGACCCGAACGGCGACGGCGTGCCCGACGAGGCCTCGGTCACGACCGTGATCCTGTTCTACTCCGCGCCCGTGATCGGCGCCGCGCTGGAGATGGTGGACGCCGGCCCGGCGATCCCCTTCCGCGTCACGCTCACCTACACGCTGGAGAACTTCGGGAACGTCGCGCTCGAGCAGATCTCGATGGGCAACGACCTCGATGCGGTCTTCGGCGCCGGCAACTGGGCGCTCGCCGGCCCTCCCGCCGACGACGGGGTCTCGACGCTGGTGGCGAACGCCGGGTTCACGGGAGCCGGCGGCGGCGCCGAGCTGCTCGATCCGAGCTCGGTGCTGGACGTCGGCGCGAGCGGCGCGATCACGCTCGAGGTGGACGTCACGAGCGCCGGACCCTACGCCAACCAGGTCAACGTCTCCGCCGAGGACGCCGAGGCGACACAGACCACCGATTTCTCCACCGCCGGGCTGGATCCGGACCCGAACGGCGACGACGTGCCCGACGAATCGATCGTCTCGACGCTGAACCTGGTGGCACCCGACCCGGTCGTCGGGGTCGCGTTCGACCTGTCCGAGGTCGGGTCGCTCGACCCGTTCCGGGTCGCGATCACGCTGAACCTGGAGAGCTTCGGCAACGTCGACCTCCAGGCGGTGTCGCTTCCGGTCAACCTCGACGCGATCTTCGGGGCCGGGAACTGGTCGTTCGCGACCTCGCCGCTGGTGACGGGCACCGACGCGCTCGACGTGAACCCCGCATACGACGGGTCGACGGTCACCGACGTCCTCTCCCCGACGTCGACGCTCCCCATCGGAGACGCCGGCACCATCGACTTCGACGTGACCGTCACCGCCGACGGCACGTACCAGGGCCAGCTCACCGCATCGGCCGAGGACGCCTTCGGTCAGCCGACCACCGACAGCTCGGTCGCGGGCTTCGATCCCGATCCGGACGGCAACGGCTCTCCCGACGAGGCGTCCATCACGAGCGTCGTGCTGTTCCGCCCGGAGCCGGCGATCGGCGTCGCACTGGAGATGATCGAGGAGGGCGACGAGTTCCCGTATCGCGTTGCGCTCACGTACACGCTGGAGAACCTCGGCAACGTGCCGCTGTCCGCGCTCTCGCTGTCGAACGTGCTGGACGACGTGTTCCCTCCGGGCAGCTGGGCGATCGTGGAGGCGCCGACGGTGCCCATCGGCTCGGGGCTCGTTCCGAACCCCGACTTCGACGGCACGCTGGCCCGCGCGAATCTGCTGGACTCGGCCTCCTCGGTGCTCGCGATCGGGGAGCGCACGAGCGTGCGCCTGGTCCTCGGCGTCGACGTGGACGGCACGTTTCAGAACCAGGTGTCCGTCTTCGCCGAGGATCCCGACGCGACCGTCGTGTCCGACGTCTCGGTGGACGGGCTCGAGCCCGACCCCGACGGCGACGGCGTCGCCGACGAGGCGTCGGTCTCGGAGATCACGCTGTTCCGCTCGATCCCCGGCCTCGGCGCCGCGCTGGAGATGCTCGACGGCGGCGTGACCGGCCCGTTCCTGGTCACGCTGGTCTACACGCTGGAGAACTTCGGGAACGCCGGCCTCACCGAGGTCACGGTGGCCGACAGCCTCGACACGGTGTTCGGCGCCGGCAACTGGGCGCTCGAGACGTCTCCGGAGACCTCGCCCGGCTCGGGGCTGGTCGCGAACCCCGCGTTCACCGGCTCGGGGACGGACGTCGATCTGATCGATCCCGTGGCCTCCACGCTGGCGATCGGAGAGCTCGCGACGGTGTCGATCACGGTCGCGGTCACCGCGGACGGGGCGTACGACGATCAGGTCACCGCCGGCGGTCGCGATCCCAAGGGCACGCTGGTCATGGACGCGTCCACGTCGGGATCCGACCCCGATCCCGACGGCAACGGCATCCCGGACGAGAGCGAGGTCACCTCGATCGTCCTGTTCCTGCCCGGCCCGATCATCGGGGCCGCGCTCGACATGGAGGTCCTCGAGATCACCGATCCCTTCCGCGTGCTCGTGACCTACACGCTCGAGAACTTCGGCAACACCGATCTCCTGGACGTCGGGCTCTCCAACGATCTGGACGCGGTGTTCGGCGCCGGCAGCTGGGCGCTCGCCTCTCCGCCGTCGACGCCCTTCGGATCCAGCCTGACCGTGAACCCGGCGTTCGACGGGACCCCGACCGGCGCCGAGCTTCTCGACGCGGGCGCGTCGACGCTCCCGATCGAGGCGGTGGAGACGATCACGCTCGAGGTCTCGGTCACGCCCGAGGGCACCTTCACGAACCAGGTGACCGCGTCCGCGTTCGATGCGTTCGAGAACTTCGTGTCCGACGTGTCCACGCGCGGTCTCGACCCCGACCCGAACGGTGACGGGGCGCCCGGCGAGGCGGCCGTGACGCCGGTCACCCTCTTCCGACCCGCGCCCGGCATCGGCGTCGCGCTCTCGATGATCGAGGACCTGGCGGCGCCGCCGTTCGAGATCGACGTCCGGTACACGCTCGAGAACTTCGGCAACGTCGCGCTCGAGAGCGTGGCGCTGTCGAACGACCTGGACGCCGTGTTCGGGCCGGCCAACTGGACGCTCATCGCGTTCCCCAGCGCCCAGCTCGGCTCGGGTCTCGTCGTCGACACCGGCTTCGACGGCACGACCGAGGGGGCGGCGCTCCTGGATCCGGCGTCGACGCTGGCCGTCGGCGAGTCGGCCACGGTGACGATGGGAATCCGCGTGCTCGGCGCCGGCACCTACCTGAATCAGGTGAGCGCCGCCGCCGTCGACGCGGCGGAGACGCCCGTCACCGATCTGTCCACCGATGGGCTCGATCCCGACCCCGATGGTGATGGCGTGCCCGACGAGTCGGTGACGACGACGCTCGTTCTCTTCCGTGAGATGGCCGTCCTCGGGGCGGCACT
Source organism: Candidatus Eiseniibacteriota bacterium (assembly GCA_965224245.1). Lineage (GTDB taxonomy): Bacteria > Eisenbacteria > RBG-16-71-46 > CAZAMP01 > CAZAMP01 > CBDCYW01. The sequence continues at coordinate 2,852,664 of OZ245046.1, forward strand.
CGACATGCGTGAGAACGTCGACGCTCCGCCTTTCCGGGTCGACCTCACGGTCACGCTGGAGAACTTCGGGAACGTGGCGCTGGCCGAGGTCTCGGCACCGAACGACCTGGACGCCGTATTCGGCGTGGCCAACTGGTCGATCGTGTCGCCGCCGTTCGCCTCGGGGGGCGATCTGGTCGCCAACGCGGACTTCACCGGTCGCGGCGCGTCGGTCGACCTCCTGGATCCGGCGTCGTCGCTCGACATCGGGGCCCGCGGCACCGTCACGCTGTCGCTCGACGTGTTCGCGCCGGGAACGTATGCGAACCGGATCGCCGCCAGCGGACTGGCGCCGTCCGGAGCGCTCGCGACCGATCTCTCCACCGAAGGACTCGAGCCCGACCCCGACGGGGACGACGTGCCCGACGAGGAGGCCGAGACCGCGATCACGCTCTTCCTGACCGACGCCCGCGTGGGCGCTGCGCTCGACCTCGGCCGGGACGGAAACGCGGTCGATCCGTTCCGCGTGACCGCGACCGTCACGCTGGAGAACTTCGGCAACGTGGAGCTGTCCGGGGTGGCGCTCGACGCCGACCTGGATGCCGTGTTCGGGGCCGGCAACTGGGCGCTCCTCGAGCCACCGTCGCTCTCCGCTCCCTCGAGCCTGGTGCTCGCCGCCGGCTACGACGGCACGTCGAGTGCACCGGCGCTCCTCGACCCGATCGAGTCCCGTCTCGCCATCGGCGAGGTGTCCACCATCGGTCTCGTGCTGTCGGTGACCGACGACGGCACCTATTCGGGTCAGCTCAGGGTGGACGCCACCGACCCCGACGCCATCGCGCTGTTCGACGACTCCACTGCGGGGCTCGATCCGGACCCCGACGGCGACGGCGACCCGAGCGAAGCGGTCACGACGACGCTCACGCTGTCCAGCACCGAGGCGCGGGTCGGCGCCGCGCTCGACATGGAGCGCGTCGGCTCGTCTCAGAATCCGTTCGACGTGCGGGTCGTGATCACGCTCGAGAACCTCGGCAACGTGGCGCTGGACGCGGTGTCGGTCGCCTCCGGCTTCGACGACGTGTTCGGCGGCGGGGCGTGGGCGCTCGTGGGCGCGCCCACGTTCGGCGGCGCCCCGGGGCTCGTTTCCAACGCGGGCTACGATGGACGCACGGACACCGAGATTCTCGACCCCGCGTCGACGCTCGCGGTGGGCGCGATCTCCCAGATCCTGCTCGACCTGACCGTCACCCCGGACGGCATCTTCACCCATGAGGTCACGGTCGAGGCCGACGGCGCGGGCGTGCTCGTGAGCGACGCGTCGGTGGCGGGCAGCGATCCCGACCCGAACGGAGACGGCATCCCCGACGAGGCGGGCGAGACGACGCTGTTCCTCGAGCTGGTGAGCCCGACCGTGGGCATCGCGCTCGACATGACGTCGGTGACCGCGCGGCGCGGCGGCTTCGGCGCGACGATCGTCTACACGATCGAGAACCTGGGCGAGATCGACGTCACGAACGTCGCGGTGTCGAACGATCTGGACGAGGTGTTCGGAACGGGCAACTGGACGATGACCGAGCCGCCGAGCGCCTCGGGCACGATGCTGACGGTGGCCGAGGACTTCGATGGCACGGCCGGACGCGACGCGCTGCTGGATCCGACGAGCTCGGTCCTCGACACCGGCCAGAGCGCGACCATCACCCTCGCCGTCGTCATCCTGACCGGCGGCGTGTACGACAATCAGGTGACCGTGTTCGCCAGCGGCGCGGGCGTCGAGACGTCCGATCTCTCCACCGCCGGCCGGGATCCCGATCCGAACGGAGACGGACGACCGGCCGAGTTCGAGGTCACGCTGCTCGTCCTCACCGACACGGTGCCGGTGCTCGACGTGCCCTCGTTCCCGCTGGGCCGCTACACGCTGTTCTCGATCCCGCTGAACCTGCTGGAGCCCGATGCCGGCACGCCGCCGTCGGTCGCGGTACTCCTGACCGATCTCTTCGAGCGACCGCGCTCGGAGACGACGTGGCTGGCCTACGGCCTGGCCGGCGAGGTCGAATCCGATCCGGCGCTGGCGCTCGGTCGCGCCTACTGGGTCAGCACGCGGTTCCCGATGCCGGCCGCGCGCACCATACGCGGCACGATCACGAGGCCGGTCGACGTCGACCTCGTTCGGGGATGGAACGCGATCGGCTGTCCCTCTCCGACGCCGATGCCGCTGGGCAACCTGTCGGTGCGTACCCTCGACGCACCGGGCGAGCGGCTGTCGCTGGCCGAGGCCAACGACCGCGGCCTCATCGGGAGCACGCTGTACCGGTACGTCGACTCGTCACCCGACCTCATCAACAACGGGGTCTGGGTGCCGGAGTCGGTTCGAAACACGAGCGCGACGCTGGCGCCGTTCGCGGGCCGCATCCTGGAGGCGTTCGTCCCGCTCACGCTGACGTACGGCGTCGTCACGCGCGATTCGGAGCCGCTGGTGGAGACTCGCGACTGGGAGCTCACGGTCACCGCGAGCGCCGGAGGGGCGACCCGGCGGGTCGCCCTGGCGGCACTGGAGGGAGCCAGCGCCTCCTGGGACGTGTACGACGTCTCGGCCCCCCCGGACTGGACGACGGGACTTCGTGCCGAGCTCGTGCACGACGACTGGGGCATTCACGCCGGCCGCTTCGTGCGCTCGGCGGTACCGTCCGGGACGCGATCGAGCCGGTGCCGTCTCGCGCTGGTCAGCCCCGCACCGGTCGCGGTCACGTGGGACGTCGGCCGGCTGCGCCCGGGCCAGTACGCGTACCTGGTGCTCGAGTCCGGTGCCGCGATCGATCTGGTCGCGGAGACCCGCACGACGCTGCCCGCGGGCACACGTGACGTGATGCTGCTCGTGGACGATCGGCCCTGGACCGGACCCCTCGTCTCGAGTGCGGTGGGCGGGGTGCGCGCGGTCACGCCATCGGTGGCGGGCGCCGGTGGCGTCGAGGTCATCTACGAGATCGCGTCGAGGATCACCTCGGCCCACGTACGCGTCTTCGACGTCCGCGGCCGCCTGGTCACCCGGGCCGACCTGTCACCGGCCGTGGGAACGCATCGCTGGCGATGGGACGGCACCCACGACAACGGCACCGCAGCGGGGGCCGGACGCTATTTCGTCGACGTCGAGCTGGACGGGCACCGAGATCGTCGGGCGGTGACGATCGTCCGATGAAGGGCTCGGAGCGCGGAGACGGGTGATCCCGCCGATCGAGGGCTGAACGCCGATCACTCCGGAGACGAGGGCACGTCCGAGACGTCGCCATCGTTCCCGAGTCGATCCAGGAGCGCCTGTCGCCCCCGGACGAGCCGCGGGTTCCCCGGTTCCAGCTCCAGCGCGTGATCGAAGCGCGCGATCGCCGCCGCCGAGTCGCCTCGGGCGGCCGCGACCCGCGCCAGGTTGGACCAGGCGTATGCGTACGTGCTGTCGTCCGCCAGTATCGAGCGGAACGCCGCCTCGGCGGCGTCGAGATCCCCAAGCTTGTACGCACACAGCCCGACGTTGTTGAGCGCCCGGATCGCGTCGCCGAGGCGCCCCGTCTCGACGTGGGCCCGGTGCACGCGCCGGAACGCCGCGAGCGCCTCGGCGTAGCGACCGTCCTGGTACAGGGTGGCCGCCTCCAGCGTCCAGGTGTCGACCGGCGCCGCCGCGGTGCCCGGCCGCCCGCCCCGAGGCGACGGGTCTACCCGACGCGCGGCATCCCTCAGGCGCGCCGCCTCGCTCCGGTGCCGCCGTGCGCCGTCCAGGTCGCCCTGCTGCGCGGCCACCTCGGCCAGGCCGGCGTGCGCGAGCGGGTAGCCGGGGTCGATCTCCAGCGACCGGGTCAGCATGCGACGGGCCTCGTCGAGGTCGCCCCGCTGGCGGTACAGGGTGCCGAAGTTCAGATAGTCCACACGCTTCAGCGACTGCGCCTCGAGGAGCGGCGTACGGTGAAATGCCAGGACGGACATCACGATCGTGATGGTGGCCGTTACCGCGATCTCGCCTCGCGACCAGGTGCGTGCCCGCCGCGCCGTCTCCACCCCCGCGGCCACGCCGGCCACCGCGTACACGATCACGACCGGCACCAGGGGAAGGCGATACTCGGCGGACACGAAGAACACCAGGCACGTCACGACGGGCACCGCCCCCACCGCCAGCAACGCGAGCTGCGCACGCCACCGCCGGCGATGGGCGACGACGCCGACTCCCACCAGCGGCACCAGCCATCCGAGGTGCGGCAGCCACCGCAGGATCGGCGAGAAGTCCGACGTGAAGTAGTAGCTCAGGTTCGTCGGCGATTCGGTGCGGTTCCAGACGTAGTGGAGCTTCACCAGCGTGAGTCGCAGCTCGTCCCACGGATGTGTGCCGAGGTAGCGGAGCCCCTCGCGGAAGAGGTACTGCGAGCTCTCCGCCAGCGTGACCTCACGCCCGAGCCGCTTCGAGACGACATCTCGTGTTCCCTCCACCTCGCCCTCGAAGCTCGCGCTCTCGGTGAAGCTCGGCATCGCGTAGAGACCGGTGGCACCGGGGTTGTGACCGATGTAGAACGCGGCGTAGTTGGCCGCGATCGGCACGAAGCGACCCTCGACCGCGTAGTTTCGCGCGATCACGACCCCGGTCAGCGAGAGGCAGGTCAGCGAGGTCGCGAGCGCGGCCGGCCCGGCGCGCCGCCAAGAACCGGTCTGCACCCGGTACACGATCGGGGCGGCGAAGAGGATCAGGATCGCGTTTCCGCGCATGAGCGCCGCGAGCCCGAAGCCCACCCCGGCCAGGGCCGCCCATCCGAGCGCGGCCCGATCCTCACCGTGCGGGGTGCTCGCGTGGCCGGTCTCCCGGGAGCGGCCGGGGCTCCCGACGCGCATCATCGCGAACAGCCCGATCAGCGTGAACGTACCGATGAACGTGGGCGTCAAGAGCGTCCCCGCGTAGAACACGAGCGGCCCGTACACCGCGGCCACGATCCCGGCCCAGAGGCCGACGCGCCGGTCGAACGCACGAGCTCCGATCGCCGCGACCAGCGCGCACGCGATCGTGTCCACGAGCGATTGGGTCACGAGCACCGGATGCACACCCGGACTGAAGACGCGCTGGATCGACGCCAGCACGTACGGGTAGAGCACGTTCAGGGAGTAGACGTCCTCGCCCCGGAACGTGCCGTCGAGGATCCGGGCCGCGAATCGCTGGTAGGTGTCCGAATCGATCAGGAGCACCTCGGTGATCGGCGAGCGCCAGATGAACGCGAGGTGGACCGCACGCACCGCGATCGCCACCAGAATCACGATGAGCACGTCGCGTGCCGTGAGTCCACGCCCGTCACCCGCGGCGTTCATCCGGTGTTTCGCATCCCGGCCGCGATGCCGTTCGCGGTCACGACGAACGCCGCGGCGAGCGTCTCACGAGCGCGCGGATCGTCGCCGGCGCGCAGCCGGCGCAGCACCTCGACCTGCACGAGGTTGATCGGATCCACGTAGGGATTGCGCACGCCGATGGACCGGGTCAGGACCGCGCTGTCCTGGAGAAGCGCGTCCCGCCGGCGACAGGACAGGACCGCGCGCCGCGTTCGCTCGAACGCCTCGTGCAGGTCCCGTCCGATCGGTCGGAGCGCCTCGTCCACGAGGACGGACTGGTAGTGAGCGCTGATCCGTGTCTCCACCTTGGCCAGCACCATCTCGACGAGATCCAGGGTCGTGGCGAAGAACGGCCACTCGCGAGCCATCTCGCCCAGGTCGGAGGCGCCGCTCACCGCGTCGCGCGGCGAGTCTTCACCGCCGTGCCCCGCGGCCGCGAGTGCCCGATCGGTTCCCAGCCAGCCCGGAAGCAGGAGCCGCATCTGCATCCACGCGAACACCCACGGGATCGCGCGCAGCGACTCGAGATCGTCGGTGGGCGCGCGGCGGGCCGGCCGACTCCCGATGTTGATCAGACCCAGCTCGGGCTCCGGCGTCGCCTGCCGGAAGAAGCGAACGAAGCCCGGTCGCGCCAGGGTCTCGCGATACGCCCCTGCCCCGGCGGCCGCGATCTCGTCCATGCACGCGCGCCACGTGGGCTTCGGGGCCGCCGGCGGAATCAGCGTCGCCTCCAGCGTCGCGGTCACGTAGAGCTCGAGCGTCCGGAGCGCGATGTCCGTGAGCCCGAACTTGCCCTGTATGGCCTCGCCCTGCTCCGTGACGCGAAGCCGCCCCGCCACCGTCCCCGGCGGCTGGGATCGGATCGCGTGATGCGTCGGTCCTCCGCCGCGGCCGATCGAGCCTCCCCGACCGTGGAACAGGGTCAGCCGCACGCCGGCACTCCCGGCCACCGAGAGGAGCGACTCCTGGGCGCCGTAGAGCGCCCAGGCCGCGGCGAGCCGCCCGCAGTCCTTGGCCGAGTCCGAGTAGCCCAGCATCACCTCGATCCGATCCCCGATGCGGGTGCGTGCCTCGTCGATCCCGAGGAGATCGGTCATCGTGACCGGAGCGGCATCGAGGTCGTCCAGCGTCTCGAACAGCGGGACGATGCGGAGCGGAGACGTCACGCGCGCGGCATGCTGAAGTGCCATCACCGCCAGCACGTCGGACGTCGCCGCCGCGTGCGAGATGACGTACGCCCCGAACGACTCGGGCTCCTGGGCGGCGATCATCGCGAACGTGTCGAGCACCTCGCGCACGTCCTCGCCGGCGTTCCCGGCCTCCAGCGTCAACGGACGCCGATCCGACAGCACGTCCACGAGGTAGGCCCGGCGGCCGGCCTCGTCGAGCGACCCGTAGTCCCCGTGCCCCTGCGCTCGCGCGAGCGCGGCTATCGCCGCGTGGTGGCGCGAGGCATCCTGGCGCACGTCGAGCCGCGCCAGGACCAGCCCGAAGGCCTCGAGCCTCCAGAGGAGGTCACGGAGCCGGCCGTGCGCCAAGACACCGGCGCCACGCGCGTGGAGCGAACGCCAGCACGCGTCGAGCGGCTCGCGCAGCTCGTTCGCTTCGCGGTAGATCGGGCCGGGTGGTGGCTCGACTCCCCGGTAGCGCGCGTCGCACCACGCGATCGTTCGCTCCAGTCGGTCCTGGACCTCGCGCAGGATCACCCGGTAGGGCTCGCGCGCACCGCCGGCCCGCGTGATCACCTCGGGGGTGGCGCGATCCAGCGAGAGCTCCATGCGAAGCGCCGCGACCTCGTCCCGGTACAGCGAGGCCGCCATCCAGCGCGTGAGAAAGCAGGTGCGCCGCGTCACCTCGGCGGTGACGTTGGGATTGCCGTCGCGGTCTCCGCCCATCCACGAGCCGAACGTGACCGGGACCGCGTCGAGCTCCAGCGGCTCCGCCCCGTGTGCGACCAGCACGCGATTCAGCAGCGCGAGCAGCTTCGGCACCGTGGCCCAGAGCGATTGCTCGAAGACCAGAAGGCCCGACCGCGCCTCGTCGAGCGGATCCGGTCGTTCGTGCCGTACCTCGTCGGTGCACCATATCGACGTGATGACGCGCTCGAGCGACTCGCGAACGGCGTCTCGCTCCTCGGGCAGGAGATCGGAGCGATCACGCTCGGCCAGGAGCCGGCCGATCTCCGCGTACTGCTGCAGCAGCGTGCGCCGGTTGATCTCCGTCGGGTGTGCGGTCAGGACCAGTTCGACCCGCATCGAGCGGATCGTCTCTCGCACGACGTCGATCTCGATGCCGGCATCGATGAGCCGGCGCACGGACTCCTCGATCGAGCCGCGCTGGGGTCGCCCGTCGGATGCCAGCCGATAGTCTCGGCGGCGGCGAATGCGATGATGCTGCTCGGCGATGTTGGCCAGCGACAGGAAGTGGGAGAACGCACGAGCAATCGGCACGGTCTCGCCGATCGGAAGCGCCGCCATGAAGTCGCGAAGCCGCTCCCAGGCTCGGTCATCCCCGGTGGCCGCGGTCTTCGAGAGCTCCCGCACCCGTTCCACGGTCTCGAGGAGCATGTCTCCGCCATGCGCGCGCAACGTCTCGCCCAGGATGACGCCGAGCATGCGCACGTCGTCGCGAAGTGGCGCGTGAGGGTCATTCGTCACGTGGGCTTCCTTCGGGCTCCGACTCCTCGCCGGGCCTGGCACGGCTGCCTCCTCGCCCCTGATTGCAAACGAATGTATCACAAGCCCTTAGACACACCTAGACGCGCGTCGCTCCGGCGGCGTCGCTCCGGCGGCGTCGCTCCGGCTGACGGCGTGGGGTTCCAGTGCCGGGTCGACGAGGGTGGGGCGCTCCGTCGCTCCGGCTGACGGCGTGGCCGTGAGATCGGGTGGGGGCATCACTTCGTGTCGGAGCGGCTTTGCGAGACACCGGTGTCGCACGAGTCGCGACTCCGGCCCCACCCTCGCCGACCCTACGTCGGGGGCCCGGGGCCGAGCGGCCATCGCACGGGGTCGGTCACGCCTGACGCCGGCATCGACCGCGGCGGTCCGGCTCAGCGGGTGACGTCACCACGCATGGCTGCGGCGGACGCACGATGCGCGGTCGTGACCGCTCACCGCTGGACACCGTGCGACCCGTGGCCCGCCAGCGGAGCACGTGTACCCGAGTACACGGCGACCGAAAGCCGACTGGACGGGGCGATCTCCGTGCCCCTCACATCGTCGGATGCGCAACTCCGGCGTACCTGTCACCCGCCGCAGAAACCGATGCGAGCCGAACGCCCCCCCGGCGCTCCCGACACGCGCCCCCGCCGTCGGGAACACCCGGGTGCAACACCCCACGAGGACCCCCGCACCCAATCGGCACCCCCGACGCCGACCCCGGAAAACACTCCCGAGACCCCCACCGCGTGAGGGAGCGACGGGGGTGGTGTCGCCGGAGCGACTGATGCGACCCCCACGTCCCCCGGAGCCCCTCCGACACGAAATGATGCCCCCACCCGATCTCACGCCCACACCGCCAGCCGGAGCGCAGGCGACACCACCCCCGACGCTCCCGACACGCGCCCCCGCCGTCGGGAACACCCGGGTGCAACACGCCACGAGCACCCCCGCGGCCAATCGGCACCCCCGACGCACCCCCCGGAAACACTCCCGAGACCCCCCCCGCGTGAGGGAGCGGCGGGGGTGGTGTCGCCGGAGCGACTGATGCGACCCCACGTCCCCCCGGAGCCGCTCCGACACGAAATGATGCCCCCAACCGATCTCACGCCCACACCGCCAGCCGGAGCGCAGGCGACACCACCCCCGTCGCTCCCGACACGCGCCCCCGCCGTCGGGAACACCCGGGTGCAACACGCCACGAGCACCCCCGCGGCCAATCGGCACCCCCGACGCACCCCCCGGAAAACACTCCCGAGACCCCCCCCCGCGTGAGGGAGCGGCGGGGGTGGTGTCGCCGGAGCGACTGATGCGACCCCCACGTCCCCCCGGAGCCGCTCCGACACGAAATGATGCCCCCACCCGATCTCACGCCCACACCGCCAGCCGGAGCGCAGGCGACACCACCCCCGACGCTCCCGACACGCGCCCCCGAGGGAACGCTGGCGACACCACCCCCGGCGCTCCCGACACGCGCCACGGACACGCGCCCCCGACCACGCTTGCGGCGCGGAACCATCGCCGTTTAGACTCGCGGTCCATCCATGTCGTTTCGCTCATGAGGAGGTCTCGCCATGCCAGGACGCCGCATGGCCCGGAGCGACGCTCCGTACGTCGTGCCATCGGATCCCAACGGCGAGATCATCGGTCGGAGCGAGATGTACTCGTCGAAGTCGGTGTGCGAGAAGGGAACCTCTTCGGTCAAACGCAACGCCCGTGGCGCCCGCATCGAAGATCTCACGTGATCGATCCGGGGCGACAGTCGCTCTCGCCCGGCGATCCGACGATCCCGGGGATCGTCATGCTCGCGTCAACATCCACCCCGTGAGAGACGTCCATGTCCCGTGTCCTCGGCCCTCACCCCCTTCGCACCCTCGCGTCGCTCGCACGCGGATCGGCGGGAATCTCGGTGCCACCCCCGTGTCGTGACGCGGTCGACGCGTCGCGCCGGCTCGTCGAGGAGATCCTGACCGAGGATGTCGCCGTCTACGGCGTGAACACCGGGTTCGGCAAGCTCGCCGACCGCTCGATCTCGCGCGACGAGCTGGAGACGCTCCAGCGAAACCTGGTCCTCTCGCATGCCTCCGGCGTCGGCGCCCCGCTCGGCGCGCGCACGGTCCGGCTGGTCCTGGCGCTGAAGCTATCGAGTCTCGCGCGAGGCGCATCGGGGGTCCGCTGGGAGATCCTGGAGCTTCTCGAGGCCATGCTCGAGCGGGACGTCGTTCCCGTCGTGCCGTCGCAGGGCTCGGTGGGCGCGTCGGGCGATCTGGCGCCGCTCGCCCATCTGGCGTCGGTGCTGATCGGACACGGCGAGGCCGAGGTGGCGGGCCGTCGGCTTCCCGCCCGTGAGGCCCTGGCTTCGGTCGGCCTCGAGCCCGTGACCCTCCACCCGAAGGAAGGCCTCGCTCTCATCAACGGGACGCAGGTCTCCACCGCGCTGGCCATCGAGGCGCTCGTCGACACCGAACGGCTGTTTCACACCGCGCTCGTCACCGGCGCTCTCAGCATCGACGCCGCACTCGGCTCGGACGGGCCGTTCGGTCCTACAGTTCATCGCCTGCGAGGCCATCGGGGCCAGATCGACGTGGCCGCCGCGCTCACCCGGCTGATCGCGGGGAGCCAGATTCGAGAGTCCCATCGTGCGTGCACGCGCGTGCAGGATCCCTACTCGCTTCGCTGCATGCCGCAGGTGATGGGCGCGTGTCTCGACCAGCTGCGACACGCGGCCTCGGTGCTGGCGATCGAGTCCACCGCCGTGACCGACAACCCGCTCGTCCTCGTCGAGGATCGCGCGATCGTATCCGGCGGCAACTTCCACGCCGAGCCCGTCGCGCTCGTGGCCGATCAGATGGCGATTGCGATCGCGGAGATCGGCTCACTCTCCGAGCGGCGCGTGGCCCTCCTCGTGGATCCGGCGCTGAGCGGGCTGCCTCCGTTCCTGACGCCGGACGCCGGCGTCAACTCCGGCTACATGATCGCGCAGGTGACCGCGGCGGCCCTCGTGTCCGAGAACAGACAACGCAGCCACCCCGCGTCGGTGGACAGCATTCCGACCAGCGCCAACCAGGAGGACCACGTGTCGATGGCCACGCACGGGGCTCGCCGGCTGCTCGACATGGTGGCGAACCTCCGGAGCGTGCTGGCCGTCGAGCTCCTGGTCGCCGCACAGGGCGTGCACCTTCGCGCACCGCTGGTCACGAGCGCGCCGCTGGCGTCGGTCCTGGCCGTACTCCGTGAGCGTGTTCCGCCGCTCGACTCCGATCGCCTGATGGCTCCCGACATCGACGCGGCGGCCGCGCTGATTGAATCGGGGACGATCACGGCCGCCGTGGGATCGGTCTCGATGCCCGACATCCTCGAGCCGGTCTGAGCCGGTCGATCACCGGAGAACCGTGAGCCGCCGCGTCGACGCGCCGTCGGGCGTCGTCAATCGAACACCGTAGATCCCCGGCGGCAGACCCGACGTATCCACGAGGATCTCGTTCGCTCCCGGGGGCGCCGGTCGGGCCGCGATGGTCCGGACCTCGCGCCCCCGGGCGTCGAAGAGCGCCAGTCGGACCTCACCCGCGCGCGCCAGCGTGAACCCGAGTCGGGACACGCCGCGCGACGGGTTCGGGGCCGGCGGTGCCAGACGAGGCCCGGGCCACGACGCCGGCGTCGAAACCGCCAGGACGTCTCCCTCGACGATCGTCAGGTGCTGGCGCACCGGCAGGTTCGTGTACGTCTCCTCGAGCCCGGACGGCCAGCGAACCGAGAGGCTCGTGACCACCGAGGCATCACCCAGTCCGAAGTCGGCCGCAAGCGAGCTCTGCGCGTTGTACCCGGTCTGACCGGACACCTCGCGCATCTGCGTGCGCGACGTGCCCCCGATCGTCGCCTCGACCTCGACCCGCGTCCCGATGGCGGACGGGTTCGACACGGTGCCGACGCAGGTGACCGAGAGCCAGGCGTTCGCGGGACCGAGGTCGTTTCGGTAGAGATAGTTGCTCTGTGCGACGGGCTGATCGCCGTTGGTGACGAAGAGATCCAGATCGCCGTCCGCGTCCACGTCACACCAGGTGGATCCATTCGATCGCCCGCCGTCGCCCACCGGCGGGCCCGACACGACCGCCGTGAAACCGCCGGATCCGTCGTTCAGGAAGAACGCGTTGCTCTCGTTCAGATCTCGTGAGACGAAGAGGTCGAGATCGCCGTCGTTGTCGCTGTCGCCGAACGCCCCGCAGACCGACGCGCCACCGGACGTGACCACCGGACCCGTGACGATCCGGACGAAGACGCCGGCGCCCTCGTTCCGGTACAGGAAGTCGTTCTCGCCGGAGTAGTTCGTCACGAAGAGATCGAGATCCAGATCTCCGTCGAGGTCCCCCCAGCTTCCGCCGACCGAGTTGCCGCCGTCGGTGGTGACGGGTGTGCCGACGACGGCGACGAGCGAGCCTCCGTCGTTTCGATAGAGGAAGTTGTTCGCCCCGGCGCCGAAGTTCGCGTTGGCCACGAAGAGATCCGGATCCCCGTCGTCGTCGTAGTCCCCGAAGGCCGAGCCGAGCGACGCGCCGCCGGCGGTGACGGCGTCACCGGCGAGGATCTTCTCGAAGACCCCGCCGCCCAGGTTCCGGTAGAGCGCGTTGTTCTGGCCGAAGTTGGCCACGAAGAGATCCAGATGCCCGTCGCCGTCCACGTCGGCCGGGCAGGCGCTCCAGGATCCGGCGGCGTCGGTCACGAGCACGCCGGTGGTCACGCGCTCGAGGATGCCCGCGCCGTCGTTCACGTAGAAGAAGTTCGGCACGACGAGGCTGCCGCCACCGTTCACGACCACCAGATCGGGCCATCCATCCCCGGTGAAGTCGGCGAACGAGCCTCCGTACGAGAAGCCGCCATCCACCACCGGATCCCCGGACAGCTCCTGGGTGAACGATCCCGCGCCGTCGTTCAGATAGAGGAGGTTGTTCTGCGAGATGATGTTCGTGACCGCGAGGTCGGGCGAGCCGTCACCGTCCACGTCGTTCCAGAGACAGCCCTCGGAGTAGCGCCCGTCGGTGACGAGAGGGCCGGTGACGATGCGGACGAACGGCTGCGCGTCCGCGATGGAGCCGATCGCGAGCGCCAGCGCCGCCGCCAGCGAGAGTCGATGGGTCATGTGGAGTCCGTTTCGTCGGAGGTTCGTCCGGTATGAACGGCGGCAGCGACGGTCAGTCTACCATCGAGGTGTAGCCGCGCGCGGCGCCGTGCGCGGCACGGGGGCGTGTATTCAGAGGTCAGAAACGGTCGGGACGACTCAGCGACCAGAGCTCCGCGAGGTCACGCGGCCCGCCGCCGGCCAGGAGCGCACCGGGCTCGACCGGGGGATAGATCTCGTCGAACCGCCGGATCGCCTCGTGTTGCACTTCGCGGCCTGGATGCACCCGAGCGCGAGCATCGTGCCGCGTGCCGAGTTGCAGAGATCGGCGCCCAGGGCCAGCTGGCGCACGATGTGAAACCCCGTGGTGATCTTCCCCGCGGAGATCACGCGGACCCGATCGCGGAGCCCGGTGCCCACGAGCGCGTTGTGCACGAACGACAGCCCCTCGGTCAGGAGCGCCCCCACCGAGTTGGAGAACTCGAGCGGCGCCGCCCCCGTTCCGCCCTCGGCGCCATGCCGCCGTGACCGGGCTTCGCGCCCTGCGAGAGCTCGAGCTCGATCATCCGCACACTCTCGCGACGCGCGTTCTCGGTGAAGCTATCGGCGTCGAAGTCGCCGCTCTCGCTTCGACAGCCGACGTACCCGGTGCCGACCGGCCACACGAGACCCCCGGCCTCCAAGTGGTAGGGGCTGATGCCGCCCTCACCGGTGTCGTGATGGAAGCCGCCCTTCCCCGCCCCGCGGTTCGAGGCCCGGATGGCGCTCGGACTCAGGGATCCGAAGCTCATCGCCGAGACGTTCAGGATCGACGCCTCATCGGGCTTCGTGACGCCGACGCTGCCGATCCGCGCGCGCTCCTCGTCGTGGGACGGGACCCGGGCTGCCAGGGAGTGACCGATCCACTCGTAGCCCGGCGCGTTGACGTCGTGCCGTGTCCCGAACGGGAGCGAGTCCAGCTGGTCCTTCGAGCGCCGGTAGACGATCGTGCGCCGCTCGCGGCTGAGCGGCGTCTCCTCGGAATCGGACTCGATGAAGTACTGGCGGATCTCGGGCCGGATGGACTCCAGCATGAAGCGAACGTCGCCGATCACCGGGAAGTCTGGTCGGACGCTCTGGCGGGTCTGCGGCATGTCCCGGACGCCGATCGTCGCGTAGGACAGGAACACCACCAGCGTCATCGCCCACCACCACGAGACGAGCGCGACGAGTGCGGAGGTGGCGATCGCCCCCACGATCACGCTCCACGTGAACGTATCGTGGAATACTCGGGTAATGCATGGTGCCATGGCCTCGGGGTCCATCCAACAGTGCGAAGCAAGCGGGAGGTCGGTCAGCCATCTCATCCGCTGACGCGAATCGTGTGCTCCAGCCTCGGCCGGAGATCCTGGGGACGACACGCCGGGTCGGCGGTACACGCGTGGCACCACGCGATCGACGGCGTGCCTCGCGGAGGATCGGAGGACACCCATACCGCCCGTCGACGCACGCCCTGGCTCCCGACGCGCGTGGACCCCGTGCGCGACTTCAGTCGGTGTAGGCTGCCTTGACGCGGCCCCAGCTCATCTCCTCGACCGGGATGACCGCGCAGTAGTCACTCGAGCACTCGACGTCGATCCCGCTCGCGAGATCGTACTCCTCGAGCGCGCCGGCACAGATCTCGAAGAGCGCGGCATCGCAGTCCGCGTACACGGCCTCTTCGATCCGTGGATCCCCGGTGAACCGGAGGTAGCCGGCATCGCCGGTCGTCAGCGAAAGGAATCCGACGCGCGCGTGTTCACCGGGTGAGACGAAGCACCCGTCCGCCCACGTCATCGCGTTGCCGGTCCCGGAATCGGGCCATAAATCCTCGGGGATCTCCGAGCCCCCGGTGCAGAGCGCCCAGCCCAGTCCCGAGCCGAGATCGTGCTCGATCCCGAACTGCGTGCCCCCGATGCCGTTCGGGAAGCCACCGGTTCGGACCACCGTGAACCACAGAAAGCTCGGGCCGGCGATCGACGCGCTGCCGAGTGGACCGCAGTCGGCGGCGTCGATGAAGTCGAACGCGGGATCCGTGCAGCCGGCGTACGACGGCCCCGTGAGCACCGGGTGCAGCGTCGTCGCCTCGTCGATCTGGGCCGACGCCAGGCTGGTGACGGTCACTGCCACGACGAACGTCGTGGTGAGGACGGTGCTGAAACGCATGGGATGAAGCTCCAGAACGAGAAGCTGGCAGACACAATGCCTTGGACCGGAATTCTCTCATCCCGCCCTCGGGGACGCAACCGGCACCCGTCACGGTGCCTCGGGCGCCTCGAGCCGCGTCAACGGCACCCCTCTCTCGAATGCGCGGCGCTCGAACGCAATTCGGTCGAGGAGGTCGGTCAGCCCCTCCTCCGTCGCGCGAGATCGGGCGGCGTCCAGAAGCTCGATCGCCCGCTCGAAGTGCTCGAGCTCCCCCTCGGCGACGGCCAGCGCTCGTAGCGACGCCGCGCGCGCGGGGCGCGTGACCGAGACCGCGCGCTCGGCGAGCGAGCGGGCCAGCTCGGGTCGGCGCACGTCGGGATCGACGCTGGTCGCGCGGATCCAGGCGAGCCGCGTGAGCAGATCGACGTCATCGGGACGCCCCAGGAGCGCGACCTCGAACGCCCGGGCGGCGGCCGCCTGATCACCGTCGTACCAGGACGCCTCACCGGCGATGAACGCACTCGTCGCATCCCCGGGGAACCACGCCAGCAGCGACCGGGCCACGGCGCCCGCGGGGGAGCGGTCCCCGCTTCGGTGGAGCGCGATCGCGTGGTCGCGCTGATGCTGGCCGTCGTAGCCGAGCGCGACCCGCACCGAGTCGAGCGGGACGAGGGCCGCGGCACGCCCGAAGTGCGCCGCCCCGCGGGCGGCGTCGCCATCGCGCATCGCGAGGCGGGCCAGCGCCTGCTCGACCCGGCAGGCCACCACCCCCGCATCCCGCGCCGACTCCCAGAGCGCACGGTCGGAGCGCCAGTCTCGAAGGCGGGTCGTGGAGCGGGCCGCCCCGAGAATCACGAGCGCCCCGACCACGACGATCGTGGCTCGGCGGAAGCCCCGCCCACCGTGTCGAGCCGACGCGTGCACGGCCCACGCGACCGCGAGCGCGACCCCGAACGAGGCGACGTACAGGTATCGCTCGGCGAAGTAGAAGTGCGTCAGCGGGATCAGGTTCGCGTACGGCACGGGCATCACGAGACACCACAGGAGCGCGAACCCCGCGAGCGGGGCCCGGCGGTACGCCCACGCGGCGATTGCGAGCCCGGCGGCGAGGAGCGCGATGCCGCCCAGGGCGGCCGGACTCGAGAGGGCGAGGGTGCGATCCAGCCCACGGTCGACCACGAGCGTGGTCGGGAACACCAGCACCTCGATCGTCCGCGGCACCGCAGCCGCCGCGTGCGCGAGCACCTGGCGATACGACACGAGCTGATACGCGTGCGTCTCGGCCACCCGCGCCGGCGAGAAGGGATCGATCAGGCCCAGCGACCAGATCGCGCCCGCGCCGACGAGCACCACGGCCCCAACCGCGATGGAGATGCGCAGCCGCCGGGACGCAGCTCCCGGGCGCAGACCGGCCGGCAACAGCACGAGGGCGATCGGGAACGCCGCGGCGGAGGTCTCCTTGCTCCAGAGCGCGAGCCCGAGGCACAGCGTCAGGATCACCACGCCCCACCGTGACCGACCGGCCCGCATCCACGCGAGAAGGCCGGCCACGAGCCACCCGAGCGGCAGGATGTCCTTGCGGTGCACGAACGACGCGACCGCGTCCACGTGCACGGGATGGACGGCGAACACGAGCCCGCCCATCAGCGCCGCGACCGCGCCGAGCCCGGTCCGAAGGAGCAGGAGCCCGACCAGCCCCACCACGGCGGTGTGCAGCATGACGTTCGTCAGGTGATAGCCGACCGCCTGATCGCCCCAGAGGCGATGATCGAGCCAGTAGCTGAGCCATGTCAGGCCGCGATAGGCACGGAGCACCGGCGCGCCGGAATCCAGCTCGGCGATCGTTTGCGTGTCGTCGTAGACGAACCCATGGCCGAGCGACGGCAGGTGGAGTGCCAGGGCAACGCACGCGGGAACGAGCACCGCCAGCACGACGTCACGCGCCGACCGGCCGCGTCGCGGGTCGTCGGCGTCGTTCACGGTCGGAGATTCCACACGGAACGGCTCAGGCGTTTCCGAGGTCTTCCAGGTCGATCTCGTCGCGCGCGAGGACGAGCACGGCCGAGTTCGGCACGATCAGGTAGTGCGAGCCCTCGAACGTGAACTCGACGGCGCCGCTGCGCAGAAAGAGGACATAGTCCCCCTCCTGGGCCTGGAGCGGGACGTAGCGCGCGCCGCGATCGTGGCGCGGCTTCCACGGCTCGTCGTCCACGTCTGTCGGATCGGCCACGGGATACCCGGGACCGACCGCGACCACGGTACCGCCACGGACCGACCGGGCGCTCACGGCGGACTGCGGCACGTAGAGGCCGGCTCCGGTCTTCTCCTCGCCCGACTCGGGCCGCACGACGATCCGGTCGCCGACCACGATCAGACGCTTCGCGAATCTCGCCATCGCCCTCGCTCATGCTCGACTCGCGCCGGGAAGAAACGACGCGATGTGTGACAGATACCAGCCCGGGAACCGGTGCTCGCGGGCCGCGCCGAGGATCCGATCCACGTACGCGGGATCCGGATCGCCCGGCGCCAGATCGTGCGCGACGTACGACAGCGCGGGAACGTGCGTGCCGTCGAGCCGCCGCGTCAGGACGGCTTCGGGCACGTACACGCCGCCCAGGACGTCGCGCGCGTGCGCGTACAGGCGATCGAGCTCGCCGTGGGTGAGGGCGGTCACGATGCCGTAGGTCGTGCCCCGGTCGAGCGGTACGAGATTGGCGAGTGGCCGCACGGTCAGGGCGTATCCCGGCAGCACCGCGACGTGAAACGGCTCCGGATGGATGTCGACACCGGTCAGAACCTCGAGGTTGATGTACGAGCCGTAGAGGAACACGGCGACCGCCCGTGCTCGCATGGCACCCTCCTCGCGTCCTCGCCCGAGGCTCGACCGAGACTCCTCGCTCCGGGCGCCACACATGCCTCATCGAGAAGCGGGGCTGCCGCCGCCTCGAGGTTCGGCGAATGACGCCGGGTGCCCGTAGCCGCGGTCGTCGACGCGCGCCTCGAACGCGACGTCGACGAACGTCCCGTCGTCCTCCGCTGGATGGACGCGGTTCTGATGGCGATCCTAGCGGCCGGTGTCGCCGACGACGAGCTTTCGAGACACGTTCCAGCGCTCCGACGCCAGCGCGAGCACGTACACCCCGGCCGGCAGCCTCCGGGTGTCGAGAGGAACGTCGTGCACCCCCGCACCGAGACGGCGGCGCTCGAACAGCGAGCGCACCTCTCGACCCGAGACGTCGAACAGTCGCGCGGTGAGGCGCGACGACGCCTCCAGCTCGAGCCGGACGTGAGCGGTTTGCCCGGGTGCCGGGTTCGGGGCGAGGACGAGCCCTCGCGGACCGTCGATCGTCGCCGGCGCCTCCAGGAGCTGACCCGGCTCCCCACCCACGTGCAACACCCAGTCGTCGTTCGTCGGGGGCACGAAGGCCACGGGACCGCCGCCGGCGACCGGGGCGATCGTCGTGTATCCCCCGACGCGCGGATCGAACCACTCGGCGATGAGCGTCTCGGTGGGGAGGACCGAGCTGAGGTCGAGCGTGAACTCGGTGTCGTCGGGAACGTAGACGACGAACTCCGCGCCGTCCTTGGCCAGCGCCAGCCCGTGCGACGTGAGCGCGTTGGCCGGCACCATCTCCCAGTACGGGAGCTGCGTCATGAACTCGTACGCGAGGCGGTTGTAGTCGAAGTGAAGCGCGGTGGTGTAGTGCTCGCCCCACTTCCATCCCAGCGACGCGCCCTTGTAGTATCCGCCGGCGGTGATGACGCCCCAGATCCCGGAGATCATGTTCTCGGTGCCCCGCCATCCCTCTATGACGTACTCCTCCATCATGATCGGAATGGGATGACCGGCGTCGATGGTGGCCTCGCGAGCATCCAGCACGAGCTGGTTCAGCGAGAAGCCGTCGGTGAAGCTCTGCAGCGCGGTGTGATCGAAGTCGGGGTTTCCCGCGAACGGGTAGGGCCCCTGCAGCTGGTGCGCGGAGACCAGGTGCTGAAAGACGTCCACCGAGGAGAGGTGCGCCGCGCGGTGGGCGGCCCAGTCGTTGTCGCGGTACTCGTCGTGCTCGAGCGCGACGTTCCACGTGACGTTCGAGAACGCGCCGAACCGACCCACGATGTACGTATAGAACTGCTCCTCGTCCTGGCTGTACGCGGGCGCGATCAACGACGTCGAATCGTCCGAGTACACCCAGAGGTCCGCCACGATCCCGTGATCCAGGAGCTCCTGGATCACCGCGTCCCAGGCGTTCATCTTCGAGAGCTGATAGCGGCTCTTGTCGTGCGAGGATCGCGTGCCTTCCCACGGAAAGACGTCGTACACGTGGTCGTCCACCAGGGCCATCAGGAAGTTGTTGACGCGGTGCTCGGCCATGTAGGCGATCGCGTCCGATCGCTCGGCGTCGGTGAACGACTCCGACAGGAAGTTCCACTCGCTGTCGCCGTTCCAGAAGTAACGCTCACCGTTGGCGTACGTCAGGTGATGCGGATGGTCCGGGTCGATCCCGAGCGGCCCGCGGTTCGTGGCGTAGGTGACGCCGAACACGCCTGATCCCCCCGGGGTGCCGTCGGTCCACGAGTACGTGTAACGCCACGTACCGGTCTCGTCGGGCATGAACCACACGCGCCAGACGTTGCCGAGCTGTCCGCCGAGGCCGTCGCCGTCGTACACGCCGAAGAAGTCGATCTCGCGCCCGCTGGGGGACACGAGGTGAATCCGGAGCTCGATTTCGGTGAAGTCGAAGGGATTCGTGTAGACGCCGTCGTTGGTGACGGTCAGCTGCCATCGATCGTAGATCCGGACGATGTCGCTCGCCCCGGCGTCGTCGGCGGCGGCGAGCGCCAGCCCGATCAGCCCGGCGAACGCGATCGCGACACGTCGTCGTGACGCGAGAGTGACCATGTCGGCTCCAATCCTTGGTGCAACGCGAGGCGCTGGCAGGTGAACGTCGTGAGGGGGGATGTTAGGTCGCGAGTGGGAGTGGCACAACGCCGCAAGCCCGGACACCCGCCCCGCGCGCCGAGTCACCTTTCGGTGTCGGCGAGCGCGTCGCGCCTCCTGAGCCCTCTGCACGCCCCGTCACCCCCGCCAGGATCGGCGTGCGGGGTCGTCCCGGCACGTCGTTGTGCTCGCGATCGTAGCGACTTACGGCGCCGGCCAGCCGCCGACGCGGGTGGGTGCCGGGTCGCCGCGGTCGGGGGGCTCGTGTCCGGGCGGCTTTCTCGACCACCCATTCACGATTCTCGACCGTGCGCGTGTCGCCGCTATGGCCGCCCCCCCAGCAGATCCACCGCTACGAGCCCGAGGACGAGCACGTCGAGGACGGCGAAGCTCCATCCGACCCGGCGCAGTGCCCGGGGATGGGGACGCCGGGACGCGACGCCGATCGACAGGACGCCGGCGACGACGACGCCAACCGAGATCCAGGGGTATGCGCCGAACGCCCCCGACGGCGCAGCGGCGGTCAGCGCGAGCGTGCCGACCGCCCACACCGCGACGCCCGGCGACGACACCCGGCGGCGCGATTTGACGGCGTGGACGGTCAGCGTCTGGAGCGCGAACACGATCGCCCAGGCGACCGCGCCGGCGGTGAGGTCGGCGAGCCCCAACGAGCCGGCGATCCCGGTGGGCACCAGCGCGGACGCGAGCGCGGTCGCGATCAGGAGTTCGCCGGCGAGGGACTTGTCGGCGCGCCGCGCAACCGCGGCGGCCACGGCCACGCCGAGAACGAGGGTCGCACCCGCGGCCGCCCGCTCGGCCGACGAGACCTGGACCAGCCAGACGATCCAGGCGCCCAGCGCCGCGACCGAGAGGAACACGCCCTGCACGAGCGCGGGCCGCTGGAGCTGTCCCGCGGCCCGCGCGCCGCGTCGCCCGAGGAGGATCCGCACGGGCTCGCTGGCCGCGAACGCGGCCACGACCCCCAGCGCGAAGACGACGCCGATCCACGACGGCGACACGACGAGCGCCGTGACGAGCGGGGCGAGACATTCCACGTACGCGCCGTGCTCTCGCGGCCACAGCCGGGTGCCCCCTCGCATCAGCTCGACCCCTGCGTCGCGCGGGCCCAGGTCGACGCGCCGGCCGGCCGCCGGCGCCGGGCGAGCCTCGTGGGGCGGCCGGGCCCTCGGTATTCAGGATTCGATCCGGCGCGCCGGCGGCCGCGGTCCGGCACAAACTCGACCTCTGGATTCAAACCCTCGAGCCCTCCCGGTCGTCGAACATCATGGCCCCCGAGCCGCCTTCACGTCCTCGAACCGAAGGAGTGTCCCGCATGAGCCCCATCTCGAGCTACCTCAACCGGCTGGCGATCGGCGTCGCCGCCGTCGCCATCGTCTCGACCACCGCGTCGGTGGCGGTCGCGGGCGGCTGGCGGGCGAGCCACGATCGGCATGCCCGCATTCAGGGATCCGGAGACCTCGAGACGCGTGTTCTCGACCTCGAGGGTTTCGACACCATCCGGGTGGACGGGATCGCCGAGATCGACGTGTCGATCGGGGACGACTTCCGCGTCGAGCTCGAGGCCGAGGACAACGTGATCGACCACGTCGACGCACGGGTCTCTCGCGGTCGGCTGATCATCGACACCGACGACATCCACGACATCGACACCGACGAGGGCATCCGGTTCACGATCACGATGCCGGCGCTGGTCGAGATTCGCGTGGACGGGGTCTGCACGCTGACCGCCGAGGGTCTGGACAACGACGAGACGCGCGTCGAGGTCGACGGGGTGGGCGACATCCGGCTCTCGGGTCGGACCCGATCGCTCGACGTCGACGCCGGCGGCGTCGGCGAGATCGACCTCGAGGATCTGGTGGCCCAGTATGCCGACGTGAACGTTGGGGGAGTCGGAGACGTCGTCGTGTACGTGGAGAAGGAGCTGGACGTGGACGTGCACGGAATCGGGTCGGTCACCTATCACGGCGATCCCGAGCGCGTGCGAGACGACGTGGGCTTCTTCGGAGACCTCGTCGCCGCCGATTGACCGAGCCGCGGCGGTTCGGGGCTGGCGAGGTCCGGGGATCGGGTCTACTCTCAGCGTGCACGTGACGTGGTCCGGCTCGAGCGGATGCGGCACCGGAACGGGGCCGCGCCGGGTCGCCGGTCCACCGGCGTCGGGCCCGGTCGGTGCTCGACTCGACCCCCGCCGGGAGTTTCCGACATGCCGCCACGACGGCTTCGCCACGACGGCCGCGCCGCGCTCCTGGCGCTGGCGGCGGGGCTCACCCTGGCCACCGGCATCCCGCGGCCGACGCTGGCCGACGACGACACATCCCTCCGGACCGCACCCGATCGGCCGGACGCGCCCGCGAACGACGACACGCTGCGGGTGACGTCGGTCCTGGTGGCGGCCCGGGGGGCCTCCGGCGGCCGGTCGCCGGTCTTCACCGACGCGGTGCTGGCGCGGATCGCCGCCGGCGACTTCGTGCCGCCCCGCGAGGGTGACACGTTTCTCACGCCCGAGGGCGAGGAACGCGTGTGGCGCCGCGTCACCGCAAACGCCGACGGCTGGATCGATGACGACGAATCGGCGGGCGGATACGTGTTCGCCACCCTCGACGTCCCACGCGGCGGGCGCTACGTGCTCGAGGCCCGGGGCCATCGCTGGGTGATCATCGACGGCGAGCCTCGCGCCGGGGATCCGTACAACCTCGGCTTCCTGGTGACGCCGGTGCATCTCCGCGCCGGTCGGATCGAGCTCCTGTTCCGGCGGGGTCGCGGCGCCCTCCGGGCGACGTTCGTGCGCCCACCGGCCCCCGTCTTCGTCGATTCGCGCGACCCGGTCCTGCCCGACGTGGTCGGTGGCGTCCCCGAGACCGTCGCCGGGCTCGTGGTCGTGAACACGACCGACGAGTGGCGCCGCGGTCTCGTGCTGGTGGCCGACGCTCCTGCGGTCGGGATCTCGTCGAGCGGGTCCTCCCGTCCGTTCACGCTCCCGCCGGCGTCCAGTCGCAAGATCCCGGCGGGCTTCCGGGTCGACCCGGCGCCAGCCCACACCGATACGGTCCAGCTCGGCGTGCGGCTCCTGGCCGCTCACGGCGACGCCGCCATGCCGCTTCACACCCGGACGTTCGATCTGCGGGTTCGGGAGCCCGACCAGAAGCACACGCGTACGTTCGTCAGCGCCATCGACGGCGGCGTGCAGCTGTACGGCGTCACGCCGCCGCCCGGCGCACCGGTCGCCGATCTCGGCCTGGTCATCACCTGTCACGGCGCGGGCGTCTTCGGCCCGCGTCAGGCGAACGTCTACGAGCCGAGGGACTGGGCGTACATCGTGGCGCCGACCAACCGCCGACCCTTCGGGTTCGACTGGGAGGACTGGGGCCGGATGGATGCGCTCGAGGTGCTGGAGATCGCGCGCCGGACGTTCCGGACCGACCCCTCGCGCACCTGGCTGACGGGCCACTCGATGGGCGGGCACGGAACCTGGCACCTCGGAGCGCTCCTGCCCGATCGCTTCGCCGCGATCGGGCCCTGCGCCGGCTGGCGGGACTTCTGGTCCTACGGGTCCGGCGCCGAGTGGGACCCCGACGATCCCGTGGCCGACCTCCTCTCGCGGAGCGCCAACGGGAGCCGGCTCGGGCTCGTGGACGAGAATCTCTCGCACGTCGGCGTCTACGTGTTCCACGGGGACGCCGACGACAACGTGCCGGTCACCGAGGCCCGGGCGATGCGCGAGCGGCTCGGGCAGTTCCACCCCAACTTCGCCTACCGCGAGTACCCCGGAGGCAGCCACTGGTGGGGCGACGAGTCCACGGACTGGCCGCCGCTCCTCGAGTTCCTCAGGGGCAACGTCATCCCCGACCCCGCCGGCGTCCGCGACGTGCGCTTCATCACCGTGAACCCGGGGGTGTCGGCTCGCTGCGACTGGCTGACGATCGAGGCCCAGGTGCGGTCGCTTCTGCCGAGCCGGGTGGAGGCGGCTCTCGATCCCGATTCGTCGACGCTCGTCCTGACCACCGAGAACGTCCGCCGGCTCACGGTCGACCTCGCGCACCTCGACGCGCGTCCCAGCGACGATGCCGCGGCGATCGACGTCGTGCTGAACGGAACGTCGCTGGGGGACGTTCCGTGGATCGAGGACGGTCCGACGCTCCGGATCGACGACGTGGACGACGAGCCGTCGCGCGTCGTGCGCTTCGATCGCGGCGGAAAGTCGCCGGGCCGCAGCGGCCCCCTCAAGGAGGCGTTCCGCAACGGGATGCTCTTCGTGGTGGGGACCCGGGGAACCGACGAGGAGACGGCCTGGGCGATGGCCAAGGCGCGCTACGACGCCGAGACGTTCGCCTATCGGGGCAACGGCGCGATCGAGGTCCTGCTCGACTCCGACTTCGATCCCGACGAGACGCGCGACCGCAACGTCGTGCTCTACGGCCACGAGGACGTCAACGGCGCCTGGGACCAGGTGCTCGACGACTGCCCGGTGCGCGTGCGCCGGGGATCGGTCCGGGTCGGCGGCCACCGGGTGAGCGGCGACGATCTCGCTTGCCTGTTCGTCCGGCCGCGGCGCGACAGCGACGTGGCCAGCGTCGCGGTCGTGGCCGCCACCGGTCTTCCGGGCGCGTGGGCGGCGACGTTCCTGCCCGTGTTCGTGTCCGGAGTCGGATTCCCGGACTGGATCGTGATCGGCGCCGACATGCTCGAGCGCGGCGTCGCCGGTGTGCGCGGCGCCGGCTTCTTCACGGCGGACTGGGACGTCGGTGAGGACGCGGCCTGGCGCTGAGCCCTCTCCGACATCGGGTTCGGGGTGCGGCCGCGGTCACGCCCCGTCGATCGGCTCGACCGAGCGCGACGTCCGCGCACGGTGATAGGCCACGATCACCCGGGCGTCCCGTCGGCCGTCGAGATCCTCGCCGTCCGCACTCTCGACGACGCCGCGCCGGGCGAGCCAGCGCACGATGCGCACGGCCGCCCCTGACCCGACCAGGAACTCGTCGATCACGTCCGAGGCCCGGAAGGCGTCACCGCGATGGGTCCGCAGGAACTCGCGGACGTGCTCCTCGGGGATGCCGAACCGACGGGCCGGCCAGCCGTCGAGACGGTCGGTGAGCGCCGCGTCGCCGAACGGATCGGCCGGCACCAGCTCCGCCAGCGCGGCCTTGTCCCGCGGGGTGGCCACGAGCGCGCGCGAACCCGGCTCGGGACTGGGTGCATCGACCGGAGGGCGCGCGAGGTCGTGACCGCGGGTGGTGGGTCGATCCGAGGTCAGATGAGCGAGACGCCGCCGGGCCGGTGCGGACGCGGCGCGGCCGTAGCGGGCGTCGGCCCGGCTCCTGGCAACGTAGGCGGCGAGCATGTCGCATTCCAGCGCGCGATCTCCGATCGCGCGCGCAACGTTCCATCCGGCGTTGGACGCCGCCACCGACTCCTCGACGTGGCCGGTGCGCGCACACGCATCGGCGAGCTCGCCGAGGGCGAGCGCCAGCGCGATCCAGCGAGATCCGTCGCGATGGGCGGCAACCGCCATGGCCAGCGCGCGGCGACGTCGCTCCGGATCGTCGGCGGCCAGGCGAGCGAGCCGGTCGTACGACGCGCCGAGGCGCGTGACGTCGAGGCGGCGCGTACGTTCGGCGATCACCGCCTCCATCATCTCGACGGCGAGCGCGGGGCTTCGGCGTGCGGCCAGCACCTCGGCCAGTGCCTCGTCCGTCGCGAGGGTGCCGCGCGGATCCCCGGCATGCGCAAACA
Source organism: Candidatus Eiseniibacteriota bacterium (assembly GCA_965224245.1). Classification (GTDB taxonomy): domain Bacteria; phylum Eisenbacteria; class RBG-16-71-46; order CAZAMP01; family CAZAMP01; genus CBDCYW01. Next base: position 2,878,618 of record OZ245046.1, read on the forward strand.
GCGACCGCGCCCGCCGGTTCACCGCAAACGCGAACGCGGACTCCCCGGAACGCAGCAGCACCTCCCCCAGCCGCAGCATCGCCAGCGGCCGGAGGCCCTCCGGGCCGCGGCGTCCGATGGCCGGCAGCAGCATGAGGGCTCGCTCGTGCTGCCCCGTACGTGAGAAGACGTCGGCGAGCACGAGCTCGATCCTCGCCCGCCACAAGACGCGCGCTCCGACCTGGCGATGGGCGTCCAGGAGAAGCGACTCGGCTCGCTCGACGTCGCCGCGCTCGACCTCGGCGACGGCCTCCAGGAACTGGAAGCGAGCCGGATCACGCGCCAGTCCGATGTCGAGAAGGGCATCCTGACGGGAGTCCCGGGTGGACGACAGAACGAGATGGAGTCGCTCGAGAAGCCCCGGGACGGCGCGGATCGGAAACGAGACACCGCCATCGAGCCCTTCCCGCCACGCGTGATCGACCAGTGCGCTGACCTCGAAGCTGTGTGGAACCGCTCGATCGGTCTCGTCCACGAGGAGCTGTCGGAGCCGGCGACACTGATGGCCCGGCTCGTTCGTACGAAGAAGGTCCACGAACGTCCCTCGACGCGATGGCCGCATCGCCTGCGGCTACTCGGGTCTCGATGTCGTCGATTCTCTCGGGGAAGGTGGGGCGCCGGGATCGGGCACCAGCCGGGGAGCGCGACACTATCCGATCCGCATCGATCGCGTCCAGCTCGGCACCCGCCCTCCGGTCGTGCCTCCGGCGCACCCGCCAGCGTCGGCTTCTCGCGACGCTGCGTGACGTCGTCGCCTGCCCAAATCGATATCGGATTCATTAGTAACCGATATTGGATGGAGGTTCAAGACCTCACTCCCGGCCGTCGCCCGGCGTCACGCCGGGATCTGGGCCTGCCGGATGCGCATGAGCCGTCACACCGGATCGAGCCTCTCGCGGGGTGTCTTGACGCTGACAGGACCGTCTCCTACCCTCGCGGCCGGTCCGTAACCCCGGCCCCGATCAAACCTGGAGTGTCACGTGCCCACGAGGGATCGCGCATCGAAGTCCCGTCCGACCCGCGGCCAGCGTGTCGAACGGGTCATGCGGGAGCGCGGGTACGATCAGTCGTCGCTGTCGAGGGCCACCGGCGTCCCTCAGAGCTTCATCTCGCGCCTCGTCGGCGACAAGAGCGACTCGTTCAACCTCGATCACCTCACCGCGATCTCGCGGGAGCTGCGCGAGACCCTCGACTACCTGATCGCGGGCCGCCGGCCCAGCGAGCTGGCCGATCGCATGGATCACGTGGCCGAGGAGATCCTGGAGATCCTCGACCAGACCTCCGATGAACGCCGCTCCTGGCTCCTCGAGTCCGCCCGCCTCGCGGCCGGACGCAACCCGGCGGGACGCGCCCGCAGGCGCCGTCGCCGCCGGCCCTAGCGACGCCTCGGACCGGCCGTCCGACCCGGACACCGCGCGACGAAACGACGCAATACGGGCAACGCCCCCGCGACGTCCCTCGTAGTCGGCCTCCATCGAACATGCGTGCGTGCCCCCGGTCCGTTCCGACGCGAGGATTCCATGAACGTGATACCCCGAGACACGATCATCTCGACGCTTTCGTCCGCGCTCGAGCCGCTTCCGTACGTACACGCCGCCTGGCTCGGGGGAAGCGCCGCGTCCGGCCGCTCCGACGAGTGGTCCGACATCGACCTTCAGGTGGTCGTGGACGACGATCGAATCGAGGACGCGTACGACGCCGTGCATCGGGCGCTGGAGAGCCTGTCACCCATCCGGCACCGGCACCGGATGCCGACGCCCACGTGGCACGGCCACGAGCAGGAGCTGGTCGCGCTTCGTGATGCCGATCCGTGTCACTTCCTCGATCTCGTGCTGATCGCACGATCGAGCCGGAGCTGGTTCCTGGAGCCTGAGCGCCACGGAGCGGCGGTCGTCCTGTTCGACAAGGCCGAGCTCGTGAAGCCGGCGCCGTTCGACCGCGACGCGCACTGCGAGAAGATGGCGGCCCGGCTGGAGGTCCTGCGGACCACGTTTCCGCTGCTCCAGAACCTCGTGACGAAGGCCGTCCGCCGGGGAGCGGCCGCGGATGCCGTTCAGTCGTATCTGAGCTTCACGCTGCGGCCCCTGGTGGAGCTGCTCCGGATGCGCCACGCGCCGGACATGTACGACTTCGGCCTTCGCTATCTGGACCGCGACCTGCCGGACGCCCTTCGTGCGGAGATCGAGCGCCTGGCGCTGCCCCCGGCGGTGGACGACGTGGAGACGTTCCGACAGCGTGCCGAAGCGCTCTTCCAGGCGACTCTCCGGGCACACGACGACGGCACCTGGCGCATCCGCTGACGACGCTATCGCACCAGCACGATCCGGCGAGCGGCCCTCGACGGCCCCGACCGGAGCTCGATCACGTACGTCCCCGACGCGACGGCGCTGCCCGCGTCGTCGACGCCGTCCCACTCCACCGCGTGCTCGCCCCCTCCGATCCAACGGTCCTCGGCCAGCACGCGCACCAGGCGCCCGGCCGCGTCGAACACGCGCAGTGACGCCGGTGCGGCCGCCGCCGTCCGGATCGTGATCGTGGTCCGGGGATTGAACGGGTTCGGGCGGCTCGACAGCGCGACGGCGATGGCGACGGGCGGCGCCGGCACGGCCAGCGGCTCGCCTTCCACGACCGTGATCCGCTGGTTCGCGGGCAGGTCGACGTGCACGTCGACGATGCCCGACGGCCAGGTCACGATCAGCGAGTCGACTGTCGCCGCCGTGCCGAGGCCGAACGACTGCGTCATGAAGCTCTGAGACACGTACGAGGTTCCCGGCACGACGTCGCGGATCTGGCTCGTCTCCCCGGTCACCGCCCGGAGGCGTGTCCCCACGCCCGAGCGATTCGACACCGTCCCCACGACGTCGACCTGGAGCCAGCCGCCGGTCTCGCCGTCGTTGCGAAAGAGCTTGTTGGGCTGGAGCTCGTTGGCCAGGTACAGGTCGAGATCGCCGTCGCCGTCGTAGTCGGCCCAGGCCGCACCTTCGCCCGAGCTCGCGTCGCCCAGGGGTGGCACCGTCACGTCGACGAGCACGCCGTCGTCGTTCCGGAAGAGCTTGTTGGCGGTCAACAGCGCGTTCGACGAGTACAGGTCGAGATCGCCGTCGTAGTCGAAGTCGCCCCACGCGCCGCTGCGGCTGAGCGCGGTGTCGGCCAGCGCCGGCGTCGTGATGTCGACGAACACGTCCCCGTCGTTCCGGAAGAAGCGGTTGGCGGCACCGCCGTTGGTCACGTAGAGATCCAGATCTCCGTCGTTCTCGACGTCGGCCCAGGATCCGCCGTAGCTCGGGGAGGGGTCGTCGATCGGACCGGCGGTGACCTCGACGAAGACGCCGCCGTCGTTGCGATGGAGCCGGTTCCCGGCCGATCGGTTGGCGAGGTAGATGTCGAGGTCGCCGTCGTTGTCGTAGTCGGCGATGGCCACGCCGCGCGTCTGCTCGTCGTCGTCGAGCGGGGGAACGGTGACGTCGACGAAGACGTCGCCGCCCTCGTTGCGGAACAGGTGGTTGATGTCGGGCGATCCGATGTTGCCGAGATAGAAGTCCACCCGGCCGTCCCCGTCGTAGTCCAGCCACGAGCCCGAGTACCCGAGCCCGACGTCGTCGAGCGGTGGTGCGGTGACGTCGACGAAGTCGCCGTCGTCATTGCGGATGAGACGGTTCCCGGGTCCGCGGTTGACGAGGTACACGTCGAGATCACCGTCGTTGTCGATGTCGCACCACGAGGCGACGCGGGTGCGGCCGGTGTTCCCGAGAGGACCGGTGGTCACGTCCACGAACGTGCCGGCGTCGTTCCGGAACAGGTTGTTGGCCTGGTTGTCGTTGGAGACGTAGAGATCGGGATCTCCGTCGCCGTCGACGTCCGCCCACGAGACGCCGTAGCTCGCATCGGGTGCGGCCAGGAGAGCCGGCGTCACGTCCACGAAGACCGGGTCGGCGGCATGGGACAGCGATGCGCTCACCGTCAGCGTGAGCGCCGCCCGGGCGAGCGAGGACGCATGGTGACGATCGAGCCGCTGCAATCTCACAGGTGGGCCTCGCTTCCTGCATCGCGTGATGAGCGTCCCGGCGGTCTCGCACGTCCCGCACGAGCGGCGCTATCCCCTGCCGCGCCCCCGAGAGAGGCGGGCTTGATTATAGCGTTGGTGTGATAGTTCGGGAAACCGGGGGCATGCGGCGCTCAGCGCCGAGGGCGTCAGTTCTCGCTGGGCTCACCGGCGCCGGCCCCGGTGGCCTGACGGATCGCGACACCGAGCGCGTCGCGGGCGAACGGCTTGGCCAGGAAGACCGCGTTGGCCCGGCTCGCGTCGGCGGCGTGGCTGGGATCCCCCGAGATGAGCACGGCGGGAAGTCCCTCCCGCCGCGCCCTCAGCTCCTCGACGAGATCCAGGCCGCTCGACGGCGTCAGCCGCACGTCCGAGATCAGGATGTCGATTCCGTCGATTCCCTCGTCGGCGATCGCGCGCGCCTGATCCACCGAGCCGGCATCGATCACGTCGTACGACAGGTCGAGCAGAAGACGCCGCGTGATCGATCGGACCACGCGATCGTCCTCGACGAGCAGGACGCACTTCCGGGGTCGCGAGACGGTCGGCGCCTCGGCACGGCGGCTCGGGGGCGCGTCGATCTCCGTCGTGGGAAGCGAGATCCGGAACGTGGTGCCGGTTCCCGGGTGGCTCGTGACCGTGATGCGACCACCGCTCTGGAGCACGATCCCGTGTACGATCGAGAGCCCGAGACCGGCCCCTCCGGGCCGGCTGGTGTGGAAGGGCTCGAACACCCGGGCCAGGAGATCCGCCGGAATCCCCTCGCCCGTGTCGGAGACGTCGAGCACGACACGCTCGGCGGATCCACGCGAGCGGTCGACGTGCTCGCGGACGACCGCGGTCCGGATCGTGATGGTGCCGCCGTCGGGCATGGCCTCGCCGGCATTGATCACGAGATTCACGACCGCATGCGTGAGCTCGCGCCAGTCCCCCGACACGGCCGGCAGCGCGTCGTCCAGCTCGAGCTCGAGACGGCAGTCGTCGGGAACCAGCCGCTTCAGAACCGGGCGCGCCTCGCGCACCAGCGCATTCAGATCGATCCGTTCGCGGTGTAGCCGCTGTCGCTGCCCGAACGCCAGCAGCCGCGCCGTCAGCGTTCCCGCGTTCTCCGCGGCGGCCAGGACGGGCTCGAGGTCCGCGCGCACGTCATCGCCGACGTCGGGACGGCTCAGCGCGAGCTCGGCCCCGCTCCGGATCACCGTCATCACGTTGCTGAAGTCCTGCGCGACCCCCACCGCCATGCGCCCGAGCGCCTCCATCCGCTGCTTGTCGGCCAGCTGCTGGCTGGACATGAGCACCGCGACGCGATCGGAGACCGCCCCCAGGCGGCGCCGGACCGCCGCATCGCGGGCGATCAGAAGGCCCACGAGGGCGAGCACGCCCGCGCACACGACGGCCATCCCGATCGTGTCCCCCGCGCCCCGGAAGATGCCCAGCGACCAGCTCGCGAGCGCCGCGGCGGGCAGGAGCACGGCGTAGAGGTGCAGCATCCCCGAGCGGACGACCCAGGCTTGCGTGTCGTCGAGCTCGCTCCAGGCGTCGGCCGGCGACGGTTCCGGCACCTGGCGGGGCGACGTGGTCGGCACCGACATCAACAGCGCGAGGTGCGGCACATAGTACGCCAGGTCCAGAAGCGTCCCCCCGGGAAAGCCGATCCCCGTGGCGTACCAGAGACCATCGAGGGCATCCAGCACGCACCAGCATGCGGCCGCGGTGCCGATGCCCCGGTACGGTCGAACCCACGCGGGATCGGTCACGCGCCGTCCGAGTCCGATGAAGCGCACGGCGATGATGATGTCCAGCGCGACGAACGAGGCGAACGCCGGGATGCACAGCTCGTCGGTCCCCGGAGATACGATCGCCGGCACCACCGCGAAGTACCCGATGAGCGAGAACACGAACACGGCCGTTCCCAGACGCCAGTAGCGATGCGACACCGACGTCTCGGTCCAGCCGGGTCGGCCGTGCGGGCGCTCCTCGGGCGCCAGGAGCAGACCCAGGTAGAACAGCGCGTACAGGCCGTCGCCGAACAGCTTGGAGGGCATCGAGGGACCGCCGTCGATCGCGAACACGATGGACGCCCCCACGAGCGCCACCAGCGCCCCCAGAACGAGCGCCCAGAACGTGTTGCCCTCGCGGTGCAGCCGCAGCCGTGCCGTCCGGCGCGCGATGACGATGACCACGAACACGGCCACCGGCAGCTCGAGATAGACCTCCGAGCCCCAGGCCAGCTCGGGGCTCGGCCAGGCGAGCAGGACGATCCCGAGGACGGCCATGTACGCGAGCACGACGAGCACGGCCGGATCCCGCACGACGCGGCTCCAACGCATCTCGACTCCAGATGGAGCGCTCACGCGAGGCGGCGCTCGAGGGTGTTGGGAATGAGGGAGCGACGACGCTCGGCATTATCCGGGCTGTGCCGAGCGCCGTCAATGCGGGACGGGCGGTCGTGCGTCACCGGAGCACGTGGATGTTCTTCGCCGCGCAGATTTCCCGCAGGCGCTCGGGCCAGATCGTGACACTGACCTCGCCCAGATGGGCCTTGCGCAGGAGCTGCATGTACACGCGCGACTGTCCGATCCCCCCGCCGATGCTGAGCGGGATCTCGTCGTTCAGGATCATCTGGTGATACGGCATGTCCAGGAAGTGCATCTGCTCGGTGATCTCGAGCTGCTTTCGCAGCGTCTCCTTGGTGACCCGGATGCCCATGGACGTCAGCTCGTGGCGCCGCTTCGTGACCGGGTTCCAGACGAGAATGTCCCCGTTCAGCCCGTGCATCGGGCGTCCGTCGACCGAGCGCGTCTCGGTGACCCAGTCGTCGTAGTCGGCGGCGCGCATCTCGTGGGGATAGCCGTCGGCGAGCGTCCACCCGATGCCGTAGATGAAGACCGCGGGGTGCTCCTGCAGGATCGCGGTCTCCCGCTGCTTGCGCGGCAGATCCGGGAATCGCGCGAGGAGATCCTCGGCGTGAATGAACGTGAGCTCCTCGGGAAGCGACGGGAAGCCGGCCAGCTGGGGGTACATCTCGAGCGCCAGCTTCTCGGCCCCGGTCAGGACGCGCCAGATCGCCTTCACGGTGTCGGTGAGAAAGCCCAGGTTGCGCTGGTCGGCGGTGATGACCTTCTCCCAGTCCCACTGATCCACGTAGGAGCTGTGATCGTGATCCAGGAAGTAGTCCTTGCGCACCGCGCGCATGTCGGTGCAGAGGCCCTCGCCGACACCGCATCCGTACTGCTCGAGCGCCCACCGTTTCCACTTCGTGACGGCCTGAACGATCTGGGCGTCGATGCGCCTGTCGAGCCCCAGGCCGGCCGTGAAGTCGATCGGCGTGCGCGAGCCGTCTCGATCGAGGTAGTCGTTCATGCCACTGTCCCGCTCCACGATCAGCGGGCACTGCACCATCATCAGGTTCAGCTCGGCGGACAGGTTCTCCTCGATGTACGACTTGACCGCGTAGAGCGCCCGCATCGTCTCGCGCGGGGTCAGGAGCGCCTCGTAGCTCGTGGGCAGGATCGCGTCGACGGCCTCGTACGTGCTCACGCCCGGCCCGGCGAGGTCGGCCACCTTGCTCGACATGTAAACCTCCGGGGATGACCGGGAGGAGTCCCGCCACGGGCGCGGCGAGCCCCGGCCGGTTTTGGAATCAGCCGATCGAGGCTACGCACGCGTCCAGATCGTGACCATCAGGGATTCCCGAATGGGACGGCGGGCGAACGGGATCAGCTCGGCGCGGCCAGTGACTGCGCCAGCATGAACGTGTTCCCATCCGGGTCGAAGAACGTGGCCAGTCGGACCATCTCGGGGATCGTCATCGTGTCCCCGTCGAACCGGACGTCCTTCGCCTCGAGCGCGCGACGCGTGGCGTCGATGTCGGTCACGCCCCAGGTCAGGGTCGCGCCGCCCTTCACCTCGGGGGTCTCCACCTGGGAGAGCCCGATCGACACGTCGGCCACCGGGGAGGACAGCTCGCACCAGCCCATCTCGTCGACCGAGTACAGCAGCGTGAAGCCCAGGACGTTTCGATACCACTCGATCGAACGCTGGAGATCGGCGCACTGCATCGCGCACGTGACGTCGCCCTTGAACCCGAGATCCGCGCTCATCCATGACTCCTTTCGGCACGGTGGAATCGGCCCTTGAGACTGAAAGTATACTTGATATACTTACACTCGTCAATCGCCCGTGCCCGTCCACGAGGGGGCGCTCTGGAGGCGCTGTTCCATCATCGCTGGAGCCTGCCGGTGCTCGCCGCGCTCGCCGCCCGGGGCGGCGGGGCGAAGCTCGTCACGCTCCACAGGTCGCTCGGCGCGAGCCGCGACGCGATCCGGCGCACGCTGGCCGGACTCGTCGCGATCGGTCTGGTCGCCCCGAATCCCGGTTACGGGCACCCCATGCGCCCCGAATACGTGCTGACCCCGGCGGGACGCACGATCGCCCCGGCGGCCGCCGCGCTGGCGAACGTCCTCGCCGACACCGACCTCGAGGACGTCGGTCTCCGGAAGTGGTCCCTCACGGTGCTCGGGGCGGTCGCAGCGGGACAGCGACGGTTCAATCGGCTGCGCGACGCCCTGCCCCGCGTGAGTCCCCGGGCGCTCGCGACGTCGCTTCGCGACCTCCAGGACGCGGGACTCCTCGACCGCTACCTCGTCGACGCGGATCCACCCCACACCGAGTACGCGCCGACCGCGACCGCCCGTCGGCTGCTCCCGCTCCTGGACGCGCTGGACGACGCCTGGCACGCGGCGTGATTCGCGGGGCACTAGAGCCCGGTGGAGAGTCCCAGGGGGAAGAACGGCGTGGCGTCGAAGCTGAGGCCGACCTGCACGTGCCGGTCGCGATCGAGCGACAGGAAGAAGCCGGGCGAGACGTCCCCGATCGACACGAGCCCCGGGTAGACGTTCAGGCGCACGTGCGCGTCCTCGCGGCGGGACAGGACCAGAGACGCCAGGAGCGAGTTGTTCCGGTCGTAGAAGAGCCCGGCCGACGGGGCGAGGTCCAGTGATCGGATGCCGTCGGTCAGGTCGAAGATGTCCTTGGCCTGCCCGCCGAAGCCGAACGAGAACGCGTCACCGTTCTCCCACCGGCGCGAGAAGCCGAGTTCGCCGTGCGTCCCGAGATGGTAGAAGATGCTCCAGGAGCGTCCGATCGGGTACTTGAGCGCGAAGTTCTGCCCGTGGTTCTCCAGCGCGTTCGTCCGCGGATCGTACGAGGCCTGATACGACCACTCGGCCATGTTCAACGTCCGGCCGAAGAAGCGAGCCACCGGGTCGTGGCTGAACAGGAGGATCCCGAGCGGATCGAAGATGTAGAGGTCGGCGATCGGGTCGGTCGTCCAGCCCACGTAGTCGTCGTTCTCCACGACCTCGTTCACCCCGTGATAGGCCACCATCGTCAGGACGGACAGGGACTTCGAGTGCGGGTACCCGTGGTACCGAAACCACTCCTCGATCAGGCGATAGCTCATGCCTCCGCCGATCACGTGCAGGGTGTAGTTGGGCCAGTAGTGGGCCTTCTTCGTGCTGACGCTGACGGGCAGGATCTCGCGCTCGACGAAGTCGCCCCACCCGTTCGCCTCGATCGCGGAGATGGGATCGGTCAGGTTTCGCCAGACGTTCTCCAGCCCCGTCTCGTAGTCGACGGCCGAGAGGCGGTTGTCCCGGTTGTCGAAGCTCGTGATCCCGAAGCCGCCGTTGACGATGATGCGGAGCGGGTGAACCAGCGACTCGCTTCCATAGGGCCGCGCGTCGTAAAAGAAGTAGGGCTTCTCGCCCGCGGGCGGACGGACCGCCGACACCGGGGACCCGTCGCCCGGGGCCAGCTCCCGGACGCTGACCCCGGCGTCCTCCGACGCGGCGCCCCCGGGGGCCGGGGCCGGTCCGTCGGTGTCCGCGGTGCTGGCGAGCGGAAGGCAGAGGAGGGCCAGAGACGCCGGCAGAATCCACTGATGAAGCAACATGCGCGGGACTCTAAGGCCACCCGCCCCGCGCTGTCCTCACAAATCGCGCGTCACCGGATCGTCTCAGTCGCCGGCATCCCGATCCGGGCGAGCGGGCGCGTCGGGCGGTGTGACCTCGAGCGGCCCGGCGTGCACGAGCCACGAGTCGCCGGCGTCGCTCTGCACACGGAGTCGAAGCCGAAACGCGTCGAACTCGGCCAGCTCCTCCGGCGCGCACGGCGCCATCGGGACCCACGTCGTGTCGCGGCCACCGGGCGCCAGCCGCGTCGGCAGCACGCGGATGCGCGAGCAGTCGGGCTCCTGGACAGCTCGCCAGGTCTCGCCGCGTCGTCCGTCGACGACGAGACCGCACGCGATCGAGTACAGGAGCAGGGTCTCGGAGTCGTTGGCCACGACGACCCTCGCCGAATCGCCATACGCGTAGTGTGTCCGATCGGTCGACATCGTGACCGCCGCGGGCTCGGGCGACTCCTCGCCGCGCGTCGAGGTCGAGATCGCGATCAGCGAGGCCAGCGCCGCGATCCGCCACCCGCGGGTGATCCCGTGTGGACGACCATGCTCCATGACTCCTCCACGGATTCGTCGGAGATCCATCGAACGGACGTCCGAGGCGATCGCCGACCCGACTGCCCTGACAACCGCGGCCCCGGCCCTGAGTTCCACCCCACACGCTCGCGGGCGTCGGCTCCCTCCGACGGGACCGCGCCCGGCGCGCTCAGCCGACCGACTCGCCGCCCGCCGGCGCGGGCCGGGCGACCGGAACGAAACGAAAGAACAGCCAGCACAGCGCCGTGAACCCGCTGCCGATCAGGACCAGCGGCGCAAAGGCCCCGGCCGCCCCCAGCGACTCGGACCAGGACGCGTACAGGCGACCTCCGACGACGCTCGAGGCCGAGACGCTCAGGTTGATCAGCGACATCAACGCCGCGAACACGGTTCCCGCCGAGGCCGACGGACAGCTCCGGGCCGCGAGGTCCAGCTGCACCAGCGAGGCGAGCAGGTAGAAGAACCCGTACGCCACGCTGATGACGACCGCCGAGACCGGACCCGAGAGCGTGAGGTACACGAGCGACGACGCGATCATCAGCGAGATCGACCCGTGCACGAGGATCCGCAGCGGGATGCGCGGCGCGTAGATGCCGTAGAGGACGCAGGCCACGATCGATCCCACCGAGCTCAGCGTGTACGTCGTCCCCACGAACTGCTCGCTGTAGCCCAGCGTGCTCGTCATGTGCACGTAGAGCACGTCCGCCGAGAACGGATTGAAGTTGATCAGGAACAGAAACCCGGCCACGACGAGCACGGCTCGCGTCCGTGCCGCCTCGCGCAGAGCGCTCAGCGAGCGCGCGATCCCGTCGCGGCGCACGCGATGCACGGGTGCCTCGCCCACGTGCCGGAACGCGATGTAGAGCGTGCCCACGCTCAGCGCGGCGCAGATCAGAAACCCCACGCGCTGGAGTCCGTGTTCGCTCAGGAACCCGCCGGCGACCCCGGTCAGGAGACCGGCCGTGTACATCGCCGTCCACTGCGCCGACTGTAGCCGGCCCGTGATCCCCAGCGGCTGTCCGGTGTCGACCATGTAGGCGTCGGTCACGACGTCGGTGAACGCGATCCCGATGCTCGGGAGCACCAGCAGCAGCGCCAGGAGCGTGGCCGCGCCCGGCGGCAGCGGCAGGAGCGCGGCGCCGACCAGCCCGAGCAGTGACAGCGTGCTGGCCAGGATGAAGTAGCTCTTGCGGCGGTAGCCCGCGATGGGCAGGAAGTCGGTCAGGAGACCGAAGAGCGGCTTGACGTTCCACGGCATGGCCACGACGAACATGGTGGCCGCGATCTGGTCGGCACCGTGCCCCCAGGAGCGAAGGAGCGAGCGAACCGGCTGAGACACGAGTCCGGCCGTCGGCTCCGCGGTACCCTGGATGAAGTAGAGCGCCGCGAAGATGACGATCAGCGTGCGCTGGCGATCCCCGAGTCCGGGCGCACGTACGGTGGGTCGTGTCAGATACGCCTCCGTCCGCCGGTGCCGGAATCGGCCGCGGCGCGAGAGTCGAGGAGCCGGGCTCGCGGATGTCGTGTCGCGCATTGTAGGCCAATCCGTGCCCGAGGCGGAGCGCCGCGATCCGAACACGCACCGGCCGGCGCCCGCCGCTCGCGCAACCCGGCGGCCGGCGGTACCGTACCCCGTGGCTGGTCGCGATCCCCAGAGCCGACGCGAGGACGCATGCCCGAGCTCGTCGCCAATCTCATCCGGTACGAACCCCACGAGCACATGACCCCTCACGTGGATGGGTGCCGGCGCCTCAGCGTCGTGGTCGCGGGCTCGCTCTCCGAGTCGGACTCCGCCCGGGTCGAGCACGCCACCGTCGGCAGCACCGCACTGAAGGCGCCGGGCTTCGTCCACCACAACCGGTTCGGCCACGAGGGGGCGATCGTCGTGTCCGCCGTGCTTCCCGACGGTGCGGTCGCGCGGCTCGGACATCGGGCCGGTACCCTGGCGGACTGGCGGTGGCACCACTCCGGCGAGGCCCGGCTCCTGGGGCTCCGGCTCGCCGCCGCCCTCAGGCTGGGTGACACACGCACCGCCGCCAGCGCGCTCCACGCCGTGCTCTCGACGTTCGCCCGGTCCGCTTCCTCGCCCTCGCCCGCCTCGGCGCCGGTCCCCGCCGTCGTGCGGCGTGTTCGGGACTCGCTACGCACCGATCCCCTGGCCGCGCCGAGCGTGGCGGAGATGGCGCGGCACGAGGACGTCCACCCCGTCTCGCTGTGCCGGGCCTTCCACCGTCACGTGGGATGCTCGATCACCCGCTATCGTCAGCGCCGCCGCGTTGCGGCCGCGGCACGCGAGCTGATCGCGGGCCGTGCGCTGGTGGACGTCGCGTTCGATCTGGGCTTCTCGGACCTGAGCCATCTGACGCGCGTGTTCCGGCGCGAGCTGGGGTTTCCGCCCGGCGCCTTCCGCCGCGCGCTGGCCGACGCCGGTCGGTTCGATTCGTTCAAGACCGAGTGGGCGCTCGCGATCTAAGGTATCGCGAGCGTAGGCCAGATCGAACCGACCTGAAGCCGGTCTCCATCCATGCGACCCGCGGGGATCTCCATGAACTCGATACCGTCTCCGGCCACCGCGCCCCTTCGTGTGCTCGTCGCCCTTTGTACCGCGTCGATGCTCGTGACCGCCGCCGCGTCCGGCGCTCACCGACCGCCGTCGGACGCCGCGCGGTTCGCCGCCGATGCGGACGCCTGGATCACCGATGCACTGACCCGCCTCGAGGTCGTGCCCGGGCTGGTCCTCGCGGTGGTCGTCGACGACCAGACCGTGCTCGCGCAGGGCTTCGGGCTCGCCGACCTCGAGCACGATGTCGACGCCACCTCGGACACCGTGTACTACATCGCATCCGCCACGAAGTCGTTCACGGCCCTGGCGGCGGCCATCCTCGACGCGCGCGGCGAGATCGACCTCGCGTCGTCGCTGGCGAGCCACCTCGACGGCGTGGAGATGGCTCCCGAGCTCGTCCCGGATCGGGTGACGCTGACCGATCTCCTGACGCACACGTCGGGTATCGACAACTCGCCGATCGCGTTCCGGCTCGCGTACACCGGCCAGCACGACCCCGACCTCCTGTGGCGACTCCTGGCGTCCAGCACGCCCACCGAGGATGCACCGCTGGGGACGTTCCGCTACACGAACGTGGGGTACAACATCCTCGGGATGATCCTCGACCGGGAGACCGGCATGCGCTGGCAGGATCAGCTGGCGGCGACGATCTTCGAGCCGCTCGGCATGGCGCGCACGACCGCGTACGCATCCCGGCCCGTCGCCGGGGGATGGCCGCGGGCCATGCCCTACGTCGGCGTCGTTCCCGGGGGGCCGGAACGCATTCCGCTCGAGAAGGCCGACGAGACCATGCAGTCGGCCGGGGGCATGATGACGACGGCCCGGGACCTCGCGCGGTGGCTCACGTTTCAGATCAACCTCGGTCGGCTCGACGGGCGACCGATCGTCGACGCCGACGTGGTCCGGAGAACCCACGAGCCCCTGGTGGCCACCGGCGAAGAGGGCCGCCCGCCGTTCGGCCAGACCGCGTACGGGCTGGGCTGGTCACACGGCGCGCTTCACGACCACCGGGTCCTGCACCACTCCGGCGGATTTCCCGGCTTCCGCTCGCTGGTGTCGTTCATGCCGGACGATCGCGTGGGGGTCGCGGTTCTCGTCAACGAGGGATCCATCGGCTTCCGGCTCGCGGACGTGGTCGGCGTCTGGGCCTACGAGTGGTGGCTCGACGTACCGGCCGGGGAACGGACGGCGTCCGGCGACGCCGACGCGCTCGTGGCTCGACGTGCCCAGCTCGTCGAGCGCGTGGCCGCCGATCGAGCCAAGCGGGCCGCGCGTACCTGGGCGCTCTCACGCCCGCTGGGCGACTACGTCGGGCGCTACGCGAACTCGCTGTACGGGACGGTCGAGATCGGCGAGCACGAGGGTCGCCTGAACGTCCGCCTCGGGAACCTCTCCTGTGTCTCCGAGCCGTACGAGAGGCCCGAGACGATGCGCGTCGAGCTCGTGCCGGGCAGTGGGCGCGTCCTTCGGTTCGAGCCGGAGACCGGTCCCGTGGAGCGCATCCAGCTCGACGGCGACACGTACGAGCGGGTCGACTGACGACGGCGTGAAGGAACCGGTGCGAACGGTGGCGCCCGCGCCTCACCCCGGCGGCGCGCCGGCCACCACGCGGGTTCCGGGATCGGCGAACTCGGCCAAGCACGCATGATGGAAGCTGGTCCGGAACTCCACGATCTCCACGCGAGCCGCACCGGCGCGCACGAACGGGTCGAGCGCCATGATCTCCTCCAGCTCGGCGCGACCGGGGGCCCTGGCGAGGATGACCCCGCCCTCGCGCGGCACGCGTCGCCCGGACGCGACGAATACGCCTCTCCGTTAGCACTCGTGCAGGAACCGCACGTGTGCGGGCATCAGCGCATCGATCGTGTCGAGTGGCTCGACGTAGTGCAACAGAACCACGAACATGACGCCTCCTCGTGAACGCCCCCGGGCTCGCGACTCCAGTCGCGCCGCGACGCCGGTCGCGCCGCCGGCGATGGACTGCTAATGTCGACCGACACCGCCGCGCCGCGACCAACCCGGACCCAGGGGGATCCCATGCGTCCCGACGTCACGCGAGCGCTGGCGCGCTCGACCGGTCTCGTGGCGGCGATCACGCTCGTCGTCGTCACGGCGGCCGCCGACACGATCCTCGTCGACCCCGACGGCACCGGAGACCACGCCACCATCCAGGCCGCGATCGACGCCTCGTCCGACGGGGATGTGATCGAGCTGGGCGACGGCGTGTTCTCGGGCCCCGGCAACCGCGACCTCGACCCCGGTGGCCGGGCGATCACGATCCGCTCCCGCTCCGGGGACGCTGCCGCATGCGTGATCCGCTGCGACGGAACCGCACTCGAGCCCCATCGCGGCTTTCATGTCCAGAACGCCGAGACCGGCACCACCCGGATCGAGCGGCTCACGATCCGGGGCGGGCACGCGGCCGGGGCCGGCCCCACCGGTTCTGGAGGCGCGATCCTGTGCCAGTCCACCTCGCCCGCCATCGCGGGCTGCGTGTTCGACTCGAACCACGGAAACGTCTTCGGAGGTGCACTCTATCTCATCGCGTCCCGCTCGACGATCGACGGGTGCACGTTCCGTGACAATCAGGGGGCCGACATGGCCGGCGCGGTCTACTGCTCGTCCGGCTCCGAGGCGTCGATCCGGGACTGCGTCTTCGAGACCAACACCGCCAACGTGTACGGAGGCGCGATTCGCTGCTCGTCGGAGTCCGGCGCGGTGATCGAGAGATGCGTGTTCATCGGAAACACCGCGTTCACGTCGGGCGGCGCGCTCTACTGCTCGTCGAGCTCGAGCGTGACCGTTCGCGACTGCGTGTTCGTAAACAACCTCTCCAGCGAGGGAGGCGCCATCGCGTGCGATGCGTCCTCACCGGCGGTGGAGCGCTCCACGTTCCACCGCAACCGCGCCACCACCGGCGGTGCGATCTTCCTGAGGTCGGCGTCCTCGCTCACGCTGAACGCGTCGATCATCGTCTCCACGCTCTACGGCGGAGCGGTGGCCTGCGACGACCCGGGGATCAGCCTGCCGGTCCTGACCTGCACGGACGTGTTCGACAACGGCGGCGGCGACTGGACCGGCTGTATCGCCGATCAGGCCGCGATCGACGGCAACCGCTCCGAGGATCCGCAGTTCTGCTCGACCGATCCGGCGGCCGACGGCAACTGGACCCTCCAGGACGATTCCCCGTGCGCGGCCGGCCCGTGCGGCGTCATCGGCGCAGGGGCCGTGGCCTGCGGCTCGACCCCCGTACGTAGAGCCAGCTGGAGCCGCGTCAAGGACATCGAATGGCGTTGAACGAACGCTCGCGTGCCCGGCCGGATCCCCGCGGCACGTCGGGGGGATGTGCTACGATCGACGGCCGCGCCACCGGCGGGCGGGCGTGTAGCCCCCGCACGAGACGCGACGCCACCGGGGAGTGATCACACGTGAGATACGACGGTACCGTTCTCGTGACCGGTGCGGCCGGCTTCATCGGCAGCAACTTCGTCCAGCACCTGGTCGAGCACCATCCGACGTGCACCGTCGTCGCGCTCGACAGCCTGACGCCGTATTCCTGCCGTGCGAGCCTCGCCCCGCTCGAGGAGAGCGGCACGATCCGGTTCGTGGAGGCCGACATCACCGATCAGCCCACGGTCGAGCGCGTGATGTCGGAGCACGCGATCACCGACGTGGTCAACTTCGCGGCCGAATCTCACAACGATCGCGCGCTCCTGGATCCGGGGCTCTTCGCGTGGACGAACGCGCTCGGCGCACAGCGGCTGCTCGACGCGTCCCGCAAGCACGGCACGCGGCGCCACGTCCACGTGTCGACGATCGAGGTGTACGGTGAACAGGCCGAGGGCACCCCTTTCTTCACCGAGGGCAGCGCGCTCAACGCCAAGACCCCGTACTCGGCCGCCAAGGCCGCCGGCGACATGCTCGTGCGCGCGTACATGCACACGTACCGTGACATGCAGATCTTCATGACCCACTGCGCGAACAACTACGGTCCTCATCAGTTCCCGGAGAAGCTCATCCCGCTGGCCATCACGAACGTGCTTCGCGGACGGCGGGTGCCGCTGTACGGTGACGGCATGCAGCGACGCGACTGGATACACGTGTCCGATCACTGCCGGGCCATCGCAACGCTCCTGACGAGCTCGAGGCCCTACTCCATCCCCGACGACGCCGCCACCCGCCCCGAGCTCCTGCCCATCTTCGACGTGTCGGCTCGTGAGGAGCTCTCCAACCGGCAGGTCATCTCGCACGTTCTGGGCGCGCTGGACAGGCCGTTCGACGACTGGGTCGAGTTCGTCGCCGACCGACCGAACCACGACCGGCGCTACACCATCGACCCGACGAAGATCGAGACCGAGCACGGCTTCCGGGCCCGGATCGCGTTCGAGACCGGCATCGTCGACGTCGTGCGCTGGTACGTGGACAATCGCGCCTGGTGGGAGGCGATCCTCGCGCGCACCGGTGAGCTCGGCATCGACTGGAGCCGGAGGTCGGTCTAGGCCCCCTTCCGGACACCCCCCGGCGTGCCCCGGCGCGTGACGCGCCCGCCGCAGCCGTGCTTGGTTCCCGGTTCCCCCGGGCCGTATAGTGGTCTGCCGGGTCTCTGGTGCTCGCGCGGCGACCGGCCGCCGCCGACCACCCGGCCTCATCAGCGAAGGACGGAGCCGTGCTGCAGCACGCCTGGTCGATCCTGTGCGATTCGGCCGTCTTCATACTCGTGGGATTCGCGGTCGCGGGTCTTCTGCACGTCGTGATCGCCCGCGAGTCGATCCTCGGACCGCTCAGGCGACGCGGCACCCGCTCGGTGTTCGTGGCCACGCTGATCGGGCTGCCTCTCCCGCTGTGCTCCTGCAGCGTGCTGCCGACCGCGGTCACGCTGCGGCGAAAGGGCGCCAGTGCGGGTGCGGTCAGCTCCTTTCTGATCTCCACTCCCGAGACCAGCGTGACGTCGATCCTGTTGACGTACGGGCTCCTGGGTCCGGTGATGGCGATCTTCCGCCCGATCGCGGCGTGCGTGACCGCCATCCTCGCGGGCATCGCCACGAACGCGCTCGACCGCACGCCCGACGGTGACGTCGGGGTCACGCCCGCGCCGGCGCCCCCGGCCGGGATCGACCCCGACTGTGGATGCGATGCCGACGTCGCGACGGCGGAGCCGGTCGATGTCGCGGGGCCGACACCGGCCGCGACCCCCGCGCCCGGCATCCTCGCCCGCGGGCGGGTCGCGCTCCGGTACGCGTTCGTGGACCTGTTCGACGACATCTTCGGGTGGGTGGTGCTGGGCGTCGTCGCGGCCGCGATCATCCAGACCTGGCTCCCGGCCGACACGTTGACCCGACTGACCGGGGGACCGCTGCAGTCGATGCTGATCATGCTGCTCGTCGGGCTGCCGCTCTACGTCTGCGCCGAGGCATCGACCCCGGTGGCGGCGGCCTTCATCGCCCAGGGGCTCGGGCCCGGAGCCGCGCTCGTGTTCCTCCTGGTGGGCCCGGCCACCAACGCGGGCTCGATCGGGATCCTGCGCAATCTCCTCGGACGGCGGCTCGTGATCGCCTATCTCGCCGCCATCGCCCTCGTGGCGTTGATCATGGGAGCGGCCCTGGACGCGCTGGTCACCTCCACCGGATACGCGATGGACGCCCGCGCGCTCGACGCGAGCACCGGTCCGGTGTGGCTCAACCGCCTGGCCGGCGTGGTCTTCCTGGCCCTCGGCATCGGGACCCTCCGCCGCCGACGCATGCTGGATCGCCTCGCGGGCTGGCTGAACGCGCGCCTGCCGTTCGACGTCGGCCGCACGCCGACGATGATCGCGCTCGGCGCGGGACTCGTCGCCGCGTGGCTCACCACCGGGATCGCACGGATCGCGCCCGGTGAGCTGGGCGTGGCGCGCGTGTTCGGCGCGATCGTGGCCGCCGACCTCGGACCGGGCTTGCACGTCTCGTGGCCACCCCCGATCGGATCGATCGACGTCTTGCCCCGCTCCGAGGTCCGCCGCCTCGTGCTCGGCATCTCCGACGGCGAGAGCCGCCTGCCGGACGGTGCCGGACGCTGGCGGGACAACATCGAGGACACGCGGCACCTCGTCGGCGACGAGAACATCGCGAACCTGGTCGTGTCGGTGCACTGGGGGGCCGACGCGTCACACATCCTCGACTTCGGGTACGGCGTGCGCCAGCCCGAGGTCCTGGTTCGCAACGTGGTACTGGCCACGCTTCGCGAGGTGGTGGCGGGTCGATCGATCAACGAGCTGTTCACGGTCGCCCGGCACGACGTCGAGAGCACCATCTCCTCGCGGGCCGGCGAGCGGCTCGCGGCGTATCGGAGCGGCATTCGCGTTCACGACGTCCGTCTCCTGGACGTGCACGCTCCCGCGGCCGTCCACGACGCGTTTCGCGACGTCGCGAGCGCGACCGAGGACCGGGCCACCGTCATCGACCTGGCGCGCGCGGACGAGGCCGCGATCCTGCCCGGGGCCCGCGCACGGGCCACCGAGATCGAGCTGGAGGCCGCCGCCTACCGGGCCCGGACCGTGGCCGAGGCGCGCGGAGACGTCGCGGGCTTCCCCGCGCTCTCGGCGGTCGGCCGGCGATGGCCCGACGTGACGCGCCGGCGCCTGCGCCTCGAGGCGCTGGAGAAGACGCTTCCACGACTCAAGACGTACCTGACCCCCGCGTCCAAGGCCGGGGACGGATCGCTCGAGATCTGGCTCACCGAGCCGGGCGCCGAGATCCCCGTCCCGCCGATGGAGGACACCGAACCATGAGCCGACGCCTCCTCCCTGCCATCCTCGCGCTGGTCGCGCTCTGGTGGCTCGGATCCGCGCTCTTCGTCGTGGATCGAACCGAGTACGCCGTGCAGCTCCGCTTCGGCGAGCCGGTCGCCATCCATCTGGAGCCGGGCCTCCGGGCGAAGTTCCCGTGGCCGATCGACACGGTTGCTCGCCTCGACAACCGCCTGATGGTGCTGCAGAACCCCCGAGGCGACGAGCCGGACAAGGAGTACCTGACGCACGACGCGCAGTCGGGCATCGGCAAGAACGTCGTCGTGACCGCGTACACGTGCTGGCGCATCCGCCGGGACGAGGCCGCCGTGCTCCGGTTCCTGGAGACGATGCGCGAGCGCGCGGGCGCCGAGGCCCGCATCGGCGACGTCGTGGTGGCCGAGCTCGGCTCGGCACTGGGGAGCTCCGACTTCACGGTGCTCGTCTCGACCGATCCGGCGGTGCGCCGCTGGTCGGGATTCATGGACGACCTTCGTGAGCGCTGCGCGTCGCGGCTCGACGACTACGGCATCGACGTCGTCGACGTGCGCATCCAGCGTCTCAACTTCCCCGACCAGAACCGCCGGAACGTGTTCGACCGCATGCGGGCCGAGCGGCAGACGATCGCCGCGAAGTACCGATCCGAGGGCGAGGAAGAGGCCACCGGGATCCGCGCGCGTGCGAACCGCCAGCGCGAGGAGATCCTCGCCGCGGCCAACGAGGCGGCCGAACGCACCCGGGGCGAGGCCGACGCCGAGGCGGCACGGATCTACGCCGAGGCACACGGGCAGGACCCGGAGTTCTATCGCTTCATCCGGACGCTGGACGCCTACGAGAACGCGTTCCAGGACGGATCGGTCGCCATCCTGTCCGGCAGCGGCGAGTTCCTCGAGCTCCTGAACCCGCCCGCCGGCGCCGACGGCTCGGGCACGCGCTCAGGGGGGTCACCCGCCCCGCGCGCGCGGGAGGACGCGCCGTGAGCACGCGCCGTTCGCTCCGGCGGCTCCGGCGCTGGGGTCCGTTGCTGGTCGCCGGGATCGTGCTCGCCTACCTGGCCAGCGGGCTCTTCTTCGTGCGTCCGGACGAGCGTGGGGTCGTGCGCTGGTTCGGACGTCCGGGCCGCGTGGTGCCACCGGGTCTGCACTACGCGCTCCCGCGTCCGTTCTGCCGGGTCGACCGGCCCCGCACCGAGGAGCTGCGCCGCGTCCACGCCGGCCTCCCGCCCGCCGACCGCCAGGCGATCACGCGCGGCGACATGGAGGCCATCGTCCGCACGAGCGGGACGGATCTCCTGACCGGAGACGTGAACATCCTCAAGGCCACGCTGATCGTTCAGTATCACGTGGACGATCCGCGCGCCTACCTGTTCACGACCGAGGCGCCGGACGCGCTGATCCGGCGAGTCGTCGAGTCGCTCCTGGTCGAGGAGCTAGCCGGACGCCCGGTGGACGAGGCCTTGACCGCGGAGAAGGCGCGGCTGCAGACCCGGGTGCTCGAGCGCTCGCAGGAGACGCTCGATCGCTTCGGCGCCGGCATCCGTCTGATCTCGGCGAATCTCGATGCCATCGCACCGCCGCGTGCGATCGTGGACGCGTTCCAGGACGTGGTCAGCGCGCAGAAAGACGCCGAACGACTCGTGGACGAGGCGGTCGCCGACGGAAACCGGAGGGTGGCCGAGGCGCGTGGACTGGCGGTCGAGAGCGAGGAGGCGGCGCGCGGCTACCGCACCGCCCGCCTCGCCCGCGCCAGAGGCGAGGCCGCGCGGTTCCAGAGCCTCCTGGCCGAGTACCGGCTCGAGCCCGAGGTCGTGCGCGAACGACTGCTCCTCGAGCGCCTCGAGCGGATCCTCCCCCGGCTCCGCACGGTCATCGTGGACGATCCAGACGGGGGCCCCCCAACCGACCTGAAGCTGATCGAGCGCGGAGCCCGCTGACGGGCCGGAGCGCCTCGTCACTTAAGCCACTCAGCAGCAATGACTTACTCCCCGCGAGCAGTCCCGCGCGCGCACGCCCTCGGTGGCGCGGCGGCCGGTGCGCCCGGGCGCCGCCGGGTCTCGAACCGTGCATCGACCAGGGCCGACCTCCCGCATGCATACGTCAACATCGCCTTCGCCCGAGACGAAACTGATAGGAACACCCGTGCTGCTCCGGCGCCCACGACGAGCGCCGGGATCGGCGAGACCGAACGCCGTCCACCGGGGCCGCACCCGACCGAGCTTCCGTCGAGCACAGGAGATCCGCGCGTTGGCCGAGCGAATCCTCGTCGTCGACCACGACGAGTCGATCCGGAGCGTCATCACCGAGGTCCTCAGGGACGACGGGTACGACGTCACCGAAGCCGAACGCGCCGAGCACGCCTGGACGCTCTTCCAGACCGCGCCCTTCCCCATCGTCGTGACCGGGATCGCCATGCCCGCGATGACCGGTCTCGAGCTCCTGCAATCGGTGATGGCCACGAGCCCCGAGACGCTCGTGATCATCCTGACCAGCCACGCGTCGCTGGAGTCGGTCACCGAGGTCCTCCGCCTGGGTGCGTACGACTACCTTCAGATGCCGTTCGACGACCTTGACGTCGTCTCGGCCACGGTCAAGCGGGCGGTCGAGAAGGTCCGCCTCACCGACGAGAAGCGGCAGCTCACGCTCGACCTGGCGGCCAAGGCGTTCGATCTCGAGCGCGCGAACCAGCAGCTCGCGCGGGCGAACGAGGCGCTCAAGCTGGCCACGGAGGAGGCACTGGCCGCCAGCCGCTCGAAGGGCGAGTTCGTGGCGAACATGAGCCACGAGATCCGCACGCCGATGAACGGCGTCCTCGGCATGCTCGATCTCCTGATGGACCTCGGCCTGACCGGTGCCCAGCGCGAGTACGTCGAGACGGCCCAGCGGTCGGCTCGCGCCCTGCTGGCACTCATCAACGACATCCTCGACTTCTCGAAGATCGAAGCCGGCAAGCTGTCCGTCGATCCTCACCCGTTCGACCTCGTGGAGCTGATCGAGGACATCGTGGAGACGCTCGCGGTCCAGGGAGACGAACGCGAGCTGGATCTGGTCACCCGGCTGGGCCCCCGGATCCCGCGCCTGTACGTCGGCGACTCCGGCCGGCTGCGCCAGGTGCTCATCAACCTGACGTCCAACGCGATCAAGTTCACACACGACGGACACGTGTGCATCGACGTCACGCTCGACGAGCGGCGGACCGACGGCGTTCGCCTGCGGGTCGAGGTGAGCGATACCGGCATCGGCATCGCACCCGATGCCATCGGGCGGCTGTTCGAGCAGTTCACGCAGGCCGACCCATCGACGACCCGACGATACGGGGGCACCGGGCTCGGACTGACCATCAGCAAGCGACTGGTCGAGCTCATGGGAGGCGCGATCGGTGTCGAGAGCGAGCCCGGCGTGGGATCCACGTTCTGGTTCACCGTGGAGCTCGGGCTCGACTCGAACCCGGGCGTGGCCTTGTCGTCGGTCGCGCACCTGGACGGTCTTCGCGTGCTCGCCGCCATCGACGGGGAGCGGCTCGGCGCCAGCATCGCCGAGACCGCTCGAGCCCTCGGCGTCGGATACGTATCGCGAGTGCCGCTCGTCGACGCCCTGACGGAGCTCCAGCGCGCGCACCGCCGGGGCGAGCCGTATCATGCGGCGATCCTCGGGGGGAGAAGGCCGAGCGCGACCGCGGTGACGGCGACCGAGATCCGATCCACTCCTGCGCTCGAGCCGACGGCACTCATCTCGCTGGGTCGCCTCAGCGACCGCGTGGACTCCGCGCGTCTGGCCGAGCTCGGGTTCGATGCCGCGCTGACGGTCCCCGTCCGCCAGGCACGCCTGATCGAAGCACTGGAGCAGGCTAACGAGCGGCTGGCCACCCAGACGATCACGCGCCCGGACACGCCACTCCCGATGCGCCGGCCCCCGATCCCCGACTCGGCCGAGACTCAGGGGGTCCCGCTGGCCGGTGCGCGCGTGCTCCTGGTCGAGGACAACGAGATCAACCGGCTGCTCGCGTCCAAGATCCTCCGCGGCTTCGAGTGCGAGATCGACTACGCCTACAACGGACTGGAAGCGGTGGAGAAGGTCCTGGCCGGGTCGTTCGACGTCGTCCTGATGGACTGTCAGATGCCGCACATGGACGGCTACGAGGCCACCACGAGGATCCGCTCCAACCCGGACTCGCCGCAGCCCCCGATCATCGCACTGACCGCCAACGCACTCGACGGTGATCGCCAGCGCTGCATGTCGGCCGGCATGAACGAGTACGTGGCCAAGCCGTTCGACCGGCACGTGCTGCGCGAGCGGATGTCGCGCTGCTTGAACCCGCGCGTCTGACGCGTCTCCGGTCGTCCTCCGACCGTGTTCGCGCCGTGCTTCGGATCTCGAGCCGCCCGGTCACTCCAGCTTGACGACGGTCTTCGCGTACACGATTCCGGCGGTCCGGACGAGGATCCGGTAGACACCTGGCGCCACCGGTCGATCCGCCCGGTCCCGGCCGTCCCATCGCACCTCCCGGCGCCCCGCTGCCATCGTCTCGTCGGCCAGTCGCCGCACGACCCGGCCCCGAACGTCCACCACGGTGACGGTCACGCGATCGGCTCGGCGGAGCTGGAACGAGATGCGGGTCGACCGGAGGAACGGGCTCTCGACCAGTGCCTCCGCCGTGCGGTCGTCGGCGCCGGTCGCGTCACCCACGGCGACCCCGGTCGGGGCGTGTGTGAACGCGTACCACGCGGCGGGCTCGGTACGCGGCATGCCCTCGGATCGACCCGAGGCGTCCTCAGCGTGGAGGTAGTACTCGGTCGTGGTGACCACGGCGGGGGCGGGAATGGTCGCCCGGTAGCGATCGTCGCCGATCGGCACCATCGCGACGTCCTCCCACGGGTCACCCCCTTGACGGTGGACGAGCTCGACGGACGTGACCGCGGCCCCTGCATGCGCCACCACCGTCGCCTCGATCGGCACGTCACCTCCCGCGGGCGCGACGATCGGCACGTGCGCGACGCGGAGCATGCCGCGGTCGGCGACGCCCTTCGCACGGCAGTGGAGCGCGTCGTCGGTCAGCCATCCCGTGTGGTCATAGCCCCGGACACCGTACCCCGGCGCCGCCGACTGGTAGGCCATGAGCGCGGCCGCGTCCTCGGCCGGGCTCCCGAACGTGGGGACGTAGATCTGATCGTTCAGGATCAGGCTGTTCGTGTACGAGGCGGGTCGTCCGGATCCGATGTCGTGGCAGTACACGCGCATCACGCGATACGGGCGTCCGGTCGAGGAGTCGAGCGAGGCCAGGAGCGTGGCGCGTTGCTCCAGATCGTCGTAGGTGTGATGCGAGGGCCACACCTCCTTGACGAGGACGGTCTCCTCGTCCAGGAACTTGCCCCACGTGTCGATGTGGTGGATGCCGCCGGCCTCGATGTCCTCCACGACGGCGTACACCGCGATCCCGTAATAGTCCGCCATCAGCTGATCGACCTCGGCGGGCGTCATGCCGTTCGCGTAAGCGGCTTCGGTGTAGACCAGATCGGTCGACGAGGCGATGTGCTCGCCGTCGGTCATGTAGTTGCCCCCGGTGTGCCACATGTCGTGCCGGACCACCGGAATGCCCTGCTGAGCACCGAATCGCACCGGGATCAGGTCGTCGGCCGGACGCGACGGACGGTTGTACACGTGATCGACGATGACGAGCCGGCCCGCGCCGTCGAAGACGAACCACGGGCCGTAGTCGCGAACCCAGATCGAGTTGTTGGGCTCCACGAGGAACTCCACGCGATCCATGTCGACGCCGTTGGCCGCGAGGTTCGCCTGAGCCGTGGCCAGGAGGCTGTTGGTGACGATGACGTGCAGCGTGACCTGATCGTCCATGTCGCGAAGGAGTGCGTACGGCAGACCGAGGGGGAACCGAACCAGGACCCCCGTCATCGGCTCCCACTCGGCGCAGCCACGAATCGGAGACGCCGGGGGTGGATCGGCGGCGACACGGGTGGCCGGATCACCACCGAGCCGTCGCCGGGCACCTCGGGCCGAGCGCCACGCGATCTCCTCGCGCGTCTCGTGGTGGGGCAGGAGCTCCTCGATCCCGTCGACGTCCCGCTCCGCCCTGGCGGGGCCGGGGACGAGCGCGGCGAGGACGATGGTACCGGTGGCCAGCACGATCGTGGCGAGCGCCGGGCAGGGTCGGTGACTGTGCATTCCCGGGTCTCCTCGGTGACGTCGAGCTCGAGCGAGTCTAGCAGATCGCCCGAGGAGACCGCGACGCGTCAGGCGGGCGCCGGCTCGGTCGCGCGCCAGCGACGGAGCATCGCGCGAACGTCTGGAAGCACCTCCAGATACCGGGATACCATCGGTCGGTGGCCACCGGTGATCACGCTGCCCTCGTAGGCGGCCTCGACGGTCCACTCGGTCCCGTCGGTCGTGGGCACCAGACGGTGGCCGACCTCGATCTCGTACGTGCAGGTCACGGGCACCTTCTTGCTCGTGGTGCGCTGTCGGAGCTGCACGCGCGGGATCGTCCGCTCGAGCTCGCGCTCGCGCGGGTCACTCTCGGGATCGCAGTGCCACCGGCCATCTCGCCGCGCGCGCCGATACTCGGCCCGACCGGTCATGGGCTCGGGAAGCTGGGTCCGGATCGCGTACGGCGGCTCGACGTCGCCGCGCCCGATGGGAACGATGATCTCGATCGAGCAGCCCTGGAGCCGAGTCTCGACGAGCAGTAGCTCCTCGGTGTCTCCGTAGCCCGGTCCCGAGAAGAAGCGACGAAACCGGGAGATCGGCTGGGACACGTAGTCGATGATCTCGGCCTCGATCGTGGTGCAGCCGAGCTTCTCGAGGTCTTTCACCAGCTTCGTGTACAGCACGCTGAACGCTCGAAGGTGCCTGGACTGCTCGTACTGCTTCAACGCCGGGTGAATGTGCATGCTCGCCCTCCCACTTCGCAGCTGAGACGCGGTTGGGGATGCCGCGCACGAGCTACTGTAGGGGGTGGATGCACGGCGGCGGAATGATGCATGCGCATCATCCAGTCGATCGGCGTTCCGGTACGGTCAGGCTCCGCGTTCCGACGTTGCCCGAACCGGCTCGTCTCGATGCATCACCCGTCACCGGTCTTCGGCGCGCGCTCCTCGACGGCCCAGGCGCTCCGGTGGTTCGCATCGGGTAGGTGTGCGTCCCAGCAGTCCACCGAGCAGAACCGAAGACCGGTTCGCTTGCGATTGCACGTGCTCACGTTGCACAGGTAGTAGATCGCGCCGTGAGCGATGGGCTTCTTGCAGATGCTGCACGACCGCCACTTGTCGTCGGACACGGGACCTCCTCCGCAATGAGTGACCCGGGAATGATCCCTCATTCGATCGCTTCGAGAAAGAGAGAGGTGAGCCGCGTGCGACGCGTATCGCCGCCCGCGGGCTCCGGCCGATGGTGCGCTTCCGCGCTCAGTGCTTGCGACGCGCGAGCGTGATCAGGTACGGACGCGGCACGAGGATTCCGGCACCGGTACGATGACGCTCGTGATACGCCACGAAGTCCTCGCGGAACGCGCCCGCGGTCTCGGGGTCGAGCGACGCGACGAGCGTCTTGGTCGGCCCGTAGCCCGTGGAGAACGCATCCCAGGCCGCCTCGCCGTCGGCCTCCCGGTAATACGAGACCGCATCCTCGAAGCCGAGATCGAAGTGGTCGCCGAGGAGCTCCTCGATGCGGGCCCTCCGCCCCCATGCGAAGGGCGACGGCTTCGGAGCGGTCGGCTTCGGCGCGTACTTCTGGATCACGGTGAACATGTCGAACACCCCGCCGGTCTCCTGCCACGTGGCCAGCGCGACCCGCCCCCCGGGCCTGGTGACGCGGGCCAGCTCGGCAGCCGCCCGCTCGGGGTTCATGCAGAACATCACACCGAAGGTCGAGGTCACGCCGTCGAACTCGGCATCGTCGAACGGCAGCGCCTCGGCGTCGGCGACGCGGAAGTCGCCGCCGGGGTCGAGCTCACGGGCGGCCGCGATGACGTCGGCCGCGAAGTCGGTGCCGATCACCTCGGCGCCGCGCGCGCGAGCCCGGCGCGCCGCCAGGCCGGTGCCGGTCGCCACGTCCAGGATCCTCTGACCGGGCCGGGGATCGAGCCGATCGACACAGTGCTCGATGGCATCGGCGATCTGACGGGTGATGCGTTCGTAGCGGGCTCCCCCGGCGTTCCAGACGCCGGCGGCGAGCTCGTTCTCGGGACGGATTCGAAGATCGGTGCGGGTGGTGGACACGGTTCATTCTCCTCGGGCGGGGGCTCCGCCGGGTCGGACCTCGACGAGGGGTCACGCCGCGTGCCCCTTTCGCCCGACAGTTCGTGAAACCGTGTCCCAGGCTGCAACGGGACTCGTGAAAAGCGCATGCGCGAACGACGTGCGAAAGAATGAAGCGAACGCATCATGGCGGGACCGTCGGGTGATCCGGACAATGAAGCGAGAGGTTCGGACATGTCGATCCGGCAGCGTAGCGAAGTCTCGCGGGCGCTCCGACGGCGAGATCGGGCGCGGATCGATCGTTCGTCGTGGCTGAGGACCTGCGGCTCGAACGAGTGCCTCTGCGTTCCGCCGGGCTTCCGCTCGGCGGAACGCTGACTCGCGGGCATCGGGGTCGCCTGGCGCGACGCGCGGCGATCGCACGTCGCGCCGGCACCGGTCACTCGACCAGGAGGACCTTCTCGACCCGGTGGAACGACGGCGCATCGAGGCGCACGAAGTAGGCGCCCGGCGCCACCCGCTCACCCCGCTGGTCACGACCGTCCCACGACAGGTTCAGATCGCCCGCGTCGGCCACCCCCTCGAACACGGTCCGCACCAGGCGGCTGGCCGGGTCGTACACGCGGACCCGAGACATCCCCGAACCGGGGAGCGTCAACGCGATCTGGACCTGCTTCGAGAACGGGTTCGGGCTCGGCACGAAGCGGCGCCCCGGGCGCGGCGCGCCGTCGTCGATGGCCAGGAGACCCAGCGGAATCGTCTCGCTCACCATCGCGACCGGAGCCGAGCGTCCGCTGGCCACCCACGCGTCGTACAGATCCTGCCCCGCGTCGTTCGTCGTGTTCTCGTCCCGCAGGAACTCGATGTACTCGCGCGACGTCGACTGGTAGTACACCGTGACGACGGCGTTCGTGGCCGACGCTGGCATCGGATACAGCACCGTGTCCCAGTGCTGGCCGTCCGCATACGTAGTGCCGACCGGCGGCGACTGGATCGCCTCGAACGCCGCGTTCGTGAAGCCGCGCGGCGGAATGCGCGTGTCGAGCCAGATCGTGTCGTTCAGCACGAAGTGGAACGACGGCCCCGCCGGATGCCCGACGACGGGCGACAGCCCGACCGAGATCCCGGGCTCGATCTCGTAGATGCGGAGGTCCTCGTCGTGGGTGAGCGTTCCGGTCGCGTCGTCGTACGCCCCGGACTCGTAGACGACCTGCTCGAGCTCGTCCGTGGCCACCACGTGGACCCACGCGCGCCGGCCCTCGGGGTAGCCCGACGGCAGCTTGTGACCGGTCTGGTTGGTGACCGTGACCTCGAGCGCGCGCCCACCCTCGCCGGCCACCTCGGCCAGCGTCAGCGTGGCGGCCAGCTGGAGCATGGCGGTGGCGCGCGCCTTTCCGTCGGCGAGCTGGACCGGATCCACCTCACCGGGGAAGAACAACGGGAGGATGTCCGGCACGAACGTGTTGCCGCCGGTCAGGTCGTGCAGGCCGAGATCGGAGCGCGTGGGGGCGCCGGGCTGATTGCACCCCTCCCCGGTGACGTCCCGCATGTGGCAGTCCTGGCACGTGGATACCATCCCGTCCGGCCGGTCACCCGCGAACTCGGGCGCGTACACGCCCGTCGACGCGTACTCGCTGGCCGACCACTCGCTGAACGTGCGCTCCACCGGGAACATGTTGGCCGGGTTGCCGTCGGGGTGCGGGGCATCGAACGCCCCGGGCACGTAGTCGCCGGGCGACCCCCCGCCGACGAAGGCCGGGTTGCTCACGTCGTGGCACGTGCCGCACATGTCCGAGCTGTTGAAGAACGGGGAGTCGATGAAGGCGTGACTGGCCACGGCGTCGGCGTACGGACCCCGGCGGATCGGCGCGGGATCGATCACGAACTGCCCGTTGGCGTAGTAGTCGGGGATCGCGGCCAGGTCCTCCAGCACGTCCTCGTCCTCGGCCGGGCTCACGCCCTCCTCGTAGTCCGGATCCACCATGCGGTGGCAGAAGTCGCACTGCACCGAATGGCGGTCCTTGGCGGTCGTCATCGATCCGCTCGTGTCGACGGACCGGCCCTCCAGCCATCCCGTCGGCGTGTGACACCGGAGACACAGGTCGCCGGACGAAGGCGCGTCCTGCTCGGCGATCGCCAGCGCGGCCAGGAACAGGGGATCGCGCATTGCGTGTCCCATCATGCTGCCTTGCCAGTTGGACCAGGGCTCGACGGCGGTGTCGTAGTTGCCGTGGCAGGCGACGCAGGTGACCGAGGGATCGTCGAACGTCCCCGCCGTCAGCGGCTGGCTTCCCGGGAGGTCGAAGTCCCGGAGCGTGGTCGGGACCGTCCCCGCCGTCAGGGGCTGGATCGTGAAGACCCCGTTGCTGTCGTCGCTGCCCCGGTTCCCGGCGGCGTCCTGTGCGGTCACGCGGATGAGGTTGCTCCCGCCCGGGCGGTTGGGCACGAACCAGTCATACGGACCCACGGGATCCACCCCGAGCGCAACCGGCCGGAACGTCGTGCCGCCGTCGTCGGAGAGGAAGAGGTCCACGAACGAGACCCCGCTGGCATCGGATGCCGTCCAGCTGACCGACACCACCGTGTTGGCGGCGACCATCTCTCCCCCGTCCGGGGCGAGCACGGTCACCGTCGGCGGCGTCGTGTCGCTGCCCCCCGAGGGCGTCAGGTGACCTTCGATCTCGGAGGTGTCCACGTGGTCCACGCTTCCGAGCGCGGCGGCCGTGAGCCCCGGAAACGTGGGCGTGTTGCCGAAATGCACCGTGTCGGTGATCTCGACCTCGTTCGTGAAGCCGTCGCTGTCGGAGTCCAGATCCGCGAGCGAGAGGATCGCCTCGATGTCGTCCGCGTACACGCCGGAGTCCCGCGCGACCTCCACCGCGAGCCCGTAGGGGTTGCGCGGACCGCCCCCGTCGAAGTCGTAATGACAAACACCACAATGATTTGCGTTGCTGATCAGATCATCGAGACGGCTCCCCTCCGCCGACGGGTAGGCGTCGATGAAGGCGCGCTTGATCGTGGGTCGCGCGTCGGCGACGTGGAACGACCCGACGACGAGAACGCCGCCGATCGCGATCGTGATCGCTCCGGCCGCTCGGTGTAAATGGGATGACATGGGGGCACCGCCGTGGTCCGAGAGTGTGGTCGCGCGGCGCCGGCCGGACTGGAGCCACCCCGCGTGCGGCTCCGCCACGCGGTCGGCGTCGTAAAACGAAAATCGACAGCATGCAACACCTGTGATGGTCCCTCACGGGAGCCCGCCGCAACATCCGCGATTCCCCTGATGGGGTTGCGAGGACTACGTACGCCAGCGGACGACTCGCTCGATCCGAAGTGGCCGCCGCCGCATCCCAGACGTCGTACGTCGGCCCGATTGGCCGTACGATGCTCGGCTCGACCCGATCTCCGAGTCCTCGTGAGGGAGCCGTCCCGGATGTGCGCATGATCGTCTGGCTCGTCGTCTCGGCGCTCGTCACCGGCCCGTTCGTGATCTTCGGGCTCTACCGGGTCTGGCTCCTGGTCCGTCTGCTTCGGGCGTCCCGGACCAGCGCCACCGCGCCGGCTCCCGCCGACGGAGCGCCGGCGCGCGGGGCGGACACCCTCCCGTCGAGCGGTGCGCCCGGACCGGTGGCTCCGTCGGTCACCGTCCAGCTCCCGATCTACGACGAGCGTCACGTGGTGCGCCGGCTCCTGAATGCGGTCGCCGCGCTCCGCTACCCCCGGGACCGGCTGGAGATCCAGATCGTCGACGACTCGACCGACGACACGTCGGCCATCGTTCGTGCCTGGCTGCGCGATCGCCCGGCGGACCTCCACGTCACCCACGTCCGCCGCCCCTCGCGGGCCGGCTACAAGGCCGGGGCACTGGCGCACGCCGCCGAGCTCGCGACCGGCGAGCTGCTCGCCGTGTTCGACGCCGACTTCGTCCCGGGGCCGGACTTCCTGGAGCGCGTGGTCCCGCGCTTCGACGACCCGCGGATCGGGATGGTGCAGTGCCGGTGGTCGTTCCTGAACGGCGAGGCGTCGGCGCTGACGCGCGCGCAGGCGGTCTCGATCAACGCCCACTTCGGGATCGAGCACGTCGTGTACGCCGCCGATGGATCGTTCTTCAACTTCAACGGCACCGCCGGCATCTGGCGACGCGAGGCGATCCGGCTCTCGGGAGGCTGGTCGGCCGACACGCTCACCGAGGATCTCGACCTCAGCTATCGCGCCCAGCTCGCGGGCTGGCGCTTCCGCTACGCCGACGACGTCCGGGTGCCCTCCGAGGTGCCGCCGACCATCCGGGCCGTGAAGCTACAGCAGCTCCGCTGGAGCAAGGGGATGTCGCAGGTCGCCCGGAAGCTCCTCCCTCGCGTCCTCCGCGCACCTCTCCCGCTTCGCGTGAAGATCGACGCCACGTTCCATCTGCTGTCGAACGCGGGCTACGTGTTCGTGTGCGCGATGGCGGTCGTGCTCCATCCGGTGCTGTTCACGTACTCGTCGTACCTGCGCGCACAGCCCTGGTGGCCGTTCGTCTCGGCCGGCGTGCTGGTCACGAACGTGGCCGCGATCGGGGCGTTCCTGTGCGTGGGCGAGTACACGGCTCGCACACGGCTCGGGTCGAGCGTCCTCCGCACGATGGTCACGCTGCCCATCAGCGCCGGCATGGCGGTCACGGGGGCGATCGGCGCGGTGAGCGGCTGGATCGGCGGGTCCTCTCCGTTCGATCGGACCCCGAAGTATGCGCAGGTAGGCACGCGCCCGGTGACCCTCACCGACTACGACTCGGACCGGCCACCCTCGGCGTGGGTCGAGCTCGCGCTGTTCGTGTATCACCTGGTGTGGCTCGACGTCGCGCTCGGGCACGGCCGATACGATCTCCTGCTCCTGAGCGCGGTGTTCCTCCCCGGCTTCGGGTACGTGGCGGGGCTCGAGTTTCTGCCCCTCGTCTCGCGCGCGCTCGTCAATCGGACAGCCGCTCGCAGAGCGACGCGGCCGATCGATCGAAGAGCGCTCCGGCGCTCCGAAGCGATCGGCGGTACGCGAGCGCGACCAGGGCGGCCAGGCCCCACTCGACGACAACGGCCGCGATCGGACTCCACGCGCCGAGAAGCACGTGCAGTCCGATCGGTACCCCGATGATGACCAGGAAGAGCATCGAGAGCGCGAAGCTGCTCGCGTAGCGCTCGCCGCCGAACGCGCCGAATCGCCGTGGAACCGGGTTGCGAATCGAGAACGCATTGGCGAGGGTCGCGGCGCTCATCAGCATGTAGGCGGCCGTGGCCACGACACCGAGCGCCGGCACGGGTCCGGCCCCGATCGCGATCACCGCGATGCCGGGCAGCAACATGGCGCCGAGCTGGATGGCCACCGTGAGGTTCTTGGCCCGGAGGACGTCCTCGCCGGTGACGGGCAGGAGGAAATACCTCGCCACCCCGGCCCGATCGAAGCCGAACGCGTTGAACTGCGCCGGCGAGAGCACCAGGACCGCGTATCCGATCGCCAGCCAGACCGCCCACTCGGGCGCTCCCCGGATCGCGTAGTACGCCGCGGCGCCCCAGGCGGCCAGGAGCGACACGTACAAATCGTGATTGCGGAATGCGTACGCGATCTCCTTTCTGACGAGAGCGGCCGTCCGGGGCTGCACCAGCGGAAGCGGGAGCCGCATGCCTCGTCCCGGAGACGCGCGACCGATCTCGGGCACGACCAGAGACCGGCGTAGCGACCAGCGCGCGAGCGCGGCACACGCGAGCGTGAGCGCGGCGAACGGAAGAACCCCGAGGATCACGTCACCGTCGATCGCGGCCCTCGCTGCCAGGGACGCCGGCGACCACCCCCGGAGCGACAGCAGGAGCCCCTCCCGGCCCGCCGCGTCGATGAGGAGGCGTTCGTGATCCCAGAGTCGAATCACGAACGTGTCCTCGTGATGGACGAGCTTGACGCTGACCACGGCCACATACAGCGCGACGGCGAGCACGGCGCCGAGCACGCGACCGACCACGTTCGCCCGGCGGCTGGTCACCACGGCCCCCGCGGCCAGCTGGAGCGCGAGCCCGCCCAGCGCCGCCGACGACAGGAAGGCGAGCGCGCCGATCGCGCCCACGATCGGTCGGGGAGCCGACGCGATCGGAACGAGGGCCGTGACCGCCACCAAGGTGAGCGCCCAGTACACGGGATGGAAGAGCCGCGCCACGCCGAGGATCCCGAGGAGGCCACCGTGGGTGATCGGAAACCGTACGAAGCGGCTCGCGGTGACGCCCTCGCCGGCGACGCCGGCGGCCTGGCTGAACATCGGCACGAGGAAGAGCCCCGCGGCCGCAACTCCGAGGACCATGGCCACGCCGGCCCTGGCGGGATCGAGGAGGTCGCGGCGGAGGAA
Organism: Candidatus Eiseniibacteriota bacterium; assembly: GCA_965224245.1. Lineage (GTDB taxonomy): Bacteria > Eisenbacteria > RBG-16-71-46 > CAZAMP01 > CAZAMP01 > CBDCYW01. The sequence continues at coordinate 2,913,091 of OZ245046.1, forward strand.
TCCGATCGCGACGGCGTCCACCCCGGCCAGAACGAGGCACGTCATGACCCCCATCACGGCGACGAACACGAGATTGCCCGCTCTCGCCCGTCCCTTGCCCGTCAGCACGCGCCACTGTGCACGCCAGATGTAGGGCGCAAGCCGCCTCACCCGAGCCACGACAGCTCTCCCGACGTGGGCGCGGACCGACCGACGGCCGCCACGAAGGCGTCCTCCAGCGTGTGGCCCTCGGAGGCCAGCGCGTCGAGCGTCGTGTCGCGGACGACGCGGCCGGCGGAGATGATCGCGACGCGCGTGGCCAGGCGTTCGACGATCTCCAGGATGTGCGACGTCAGGAAGATCGTCACCCCGCGCCGGTTCAGGTCCAGCAGCAGGTCGCGGATCCTCCGGCCCGCCACCGGATCGATCCCCTCGAAGGGCTCGTCCAGAAACAAGACGCGCGGGTTGTGGATCAGCGCCAGCGCGAGGGCCAGCTTCTTCTTCATGCCCGTCGACGCGTCCACGGCATGGGTGCCGCGATCGTCCCAGAGCTCGAGAAACCGGAGGAGATCCTCGGAGCGGAGCGCCGTCTCCGCGTCGTCGAGATCGGTCGCGCGACCCGCCAGCTCCAGGTGCTCGATCAGCGAGAGTCGCTCGAAGAGCGCGAGGTCGTCCGGCACGACACCGATGCAACGCTTCACGTCCACGAGCGACGATCCGATCGAGTGCCCGAGGATCTCGACGTCACCGGCCGTGGGCTCCAGGAGGCCGGTCATCATCCGGACGGTGGTGGTCTTGCCCGCGCCGTTCGGTCCGAGAAAGGCGAAGAACGAGCCGGCCGGAACGTCCAGCGACACGTCGTCGACGGCGGTGGTCGCGCCGAAGCGGCGGGTCAGATTCGTGAGCCGGATGGCGATGTCCAACGAGTGCTCCCATCGGTGGGCGCGCGCGGTCCGGGGTAGGCCACGACGCGACGTGATCGTCGGGAGAGATCGCCCCTCCGGGCGACACGGCGGCTACGGGGCACGAACGATCTTGATCGAGCGCCGGCCGAGGGGTGTCTCGAGTCGCACGACGTACAGTCCCGGAGGCGGCGCACCGCCGGGGCCGGCCGTCCCGCTCCATCGGACTCGATGGTGACCGGCGGCTCGATCGCCGCGATCGAGTGTGTGCACGCGGCGACCGCGCACGTCGAAGGCCGCCAGCTCGATCCGACCGGGGACGCCGAGCGTGTACACGATCTCGACCGGCCCCGGCGCGGGGCTGGCGGTGAGGGCACGCAGTGTCGGCAGCCGCGTCGTCGCGGCGTGCGCGTCCGTCGCGTCGGTGTCGGCGACGCCGATCGTGCCGTCCCCGGAGACGATCCGGAGCGCGATCGGCGGCCGGCCCGGGAAGTCGTTGCCCAGTCCCGATCGCGACATCGACGGCAAGCCGTCGGAGACCGTGCTCACGCTCGCGAGATAGTGATTGTCGTCGTTCGCGGTCAGACGCACCCAGTGGCGACCCTCGGGCAGGGCGACCTCGATCTGGATCGTGACCCATCGCGACGCGAACCGGAAGAAAGTGTCTCCCGAGGCCAGCGGCGCCGTCTCGTCGGGATAGCTCGTCCCGTCGTCGGGCAGGAGCGTGGCCGTGAAGCCCTCGGCGCGATACGTCCACGTGACGCCGTCGAGCCGGACCTCGGCCACGTCCCAGCCCCCCGGGGGAACGTCGAACGGCTGGAACACGATCCACCGCTGGTTCTCGGGGGCGCCGCCGAGCTGCAGCCCGGGGTTCGTGACGTCGAGGCTCTGATCCAGAAGGTAGTCCGGGTCGGTACAGGGATCGGTCTCGCACTCGTCGGGAATGCCGTTCGCGTTGCAGTCGTCGCTGAATCCCGATTCGACGTCGTCGAGGTCACGGACACCGTTGCCGTTGCAGTCGGCGACGGGCTGGGGAACGTCCGCGTCCAGCACCAGCGCGCTCGGTGAGAAGCCGACCGGTGCGGTGTAGATCGTGCTCACGCCCGAGCCGTCGAGGGCGCCGCGCATCACGACGTCGCGGAGATCGTCGCAGACCACGTAGGTGGACCCCGCGAGATCCAGCGCGATGTCGCCGAGTCCGTTGGATCCGCCATCGTCGGGCGAGAAGTCGGTCACCACCGTGAAGTCGGAGTCGTCGAGCCCGGCGCGGCACACGACGTCCTCGATCGTGTCGGCGCCGATCCAGTACACGTGGCCGGCGGCCACGTCCAGTGCGACGGCCCTGGCCGTGCTGACACCGGTGACGACCACGCGCGGGAGGAACGGTGGCCCGTCGAGGTTGACCCGGAGGATCCGATCGTTCGATGCGAAGTAGACCCACCCGTTGACGACATCGACCGTGGGTCGGCCGATCTTCGACAGGACCGGATCGTAGTCGGGATCCAGATAGACCGTCTCGGGGGTCCCGCCGCCGGCGGGCGCCCGCTGGATCATGCCGCCGGCCGTGCCGGTCGGGGGTGACGCCGCCCAGTACAGCATGCCGGCCGAGGGATCGAGAGCCAGTCCGCGCGGGTTCTTCAGTCCCGACACGAGCAGCTCCCGGGCGCTGCCGTCGAGGTTCGCCCGACGGACGAGCCCTGGCGTCGAGCCGTGAGTCCAGTAGACCTTTCCGGCGTCGGGATCCACCCCGACGCCCACCAGAAGCCAGTCCGATGCCGGAATCTCCTGGCCCGCGTCGAACAGCGGCGCGACCCCCGAGCCGTCGAGCGCCATGGTCTGCAGCGTGGGCTCCTCGAACTTGTACTCGGTGAACACGATCGCATCCTGGGCGAGGGCGTTCGAGCACGCGAGGACGCAGAGCGTGAGGGCGGCAAGGCGCATCGTGAGATCTCCCGGTCGTGACGTCGCCGATCGGGGCGGAGCAGCCGGCACCGCTCACGACAGTAGCACAGGACTTGATGTTCGTCCGCGCCGCGTGCTCGAATGATCGCTCGTGACGGGGCGCGACGGTTGCGATCCCCGACCTCGCGGCGCCCCGCGACGGGTCGCCGCGATCGGGTCGGAGAGCCGTGATCGGCGTGACACACCGAGGAGGTCCCCTTGGAGCTCGACCCGCGGCGGCTCACCGTCGCCGAGCGGTACAAGCTTCTGATCGGTGCGATCGTGCCGCGCCCGATCGCGTTGGTATCGACGCGCTCGGCGACCGGCGTCGACAACCTCGCGCCGTTCTCGTTCTTCAACGGCGTCGGCTCCGATCCGATGTGCCTCGTCGTCTGCCCCGGCGGAAACGCGGAAGGCTCGGACAAGGACACGCTTCGCAACCTGCTTCCGCCCGAGGAGCACGGCACCGGCGTGTTCGTGGTGAACGCGGCCGTGGAAGGCTACGCCCGACAGGTCGCCGCCGCCGGCGAGCCCTTGCCCGAGAGCGAGAGCGAGTTCGAGCTCGTCGGTCTCACGCCGGCGGCGTCGGTTCGGGTGTCCGCGCCGCGCGTGGCCGAGGCGCCCGTGTCCTTCGAGTGCGAGACGCGACACGTGTATCGCACGTCGCCCGGTCGCCCCGGCGGCGGAACGGTCGTGGTCGGAGAGGTCGTGTACGTTCACGTGGACGACACCCTCGTGGACGAGCGGCTTCGACTCGACCCCCAGCGTCTGATGGCCATCGGTCGCATGGGGGGACGGGGATACTGTCGCGCCCGCGTCGACTTCCAGCTCTCGCCGGATCGGCGCGCGCTGTCCGAGGAGCTCTGAGCGAGGTCGCGTCGCGGGACGGCGCGACCGCGCGACGTGTGGGACGCTCACGACTGGAGTGCTCGTGGATCTGATCGTCTCCGTCATCGTCGCCGCCATCGTCGCCGCGCTCGTCGGGCTGCGCGGGCGCCGGCGCGACCCGGGGTCTTCCGCCGGGTCTTCCGCCGGGTCACCCGCCGGGTCTCCCGCAACCGACGAGGCGCCCGGCTCGCTGGCGACCGAGCTCGGCACGATCCTGGCCGACGTCCAGTGGGGCTTCTCGCTCCCGAGCGACCTCCTGCGCGACTCCGCGTTTCTGGCCGCGCGTGCGCGACTTCACGAGCGTCGTCCGGGCGCCGACGCGCTTCTCGCGTTGGCCAACGGCAACGACCAGAGCCTCATCGCACTCGCGCTTCACGCTCTCGCCGAGGAGCCGCCGTCCGCACGGCTCGGCCAGGCTCTGCTCGCGTACATGGGCAAGGCCGGTCCCCTGGTGCAGTGGTTTCTGCTCGACGCGATCCGACGTCACGTCGGCGGCGACGTCGTGTGCGTGGGATGGGTCCTGGCCACGATCGGACACCAGCGTCCGAGCGACTGGCACGACGACTTCCCGGGCTCCCTGGGCGATCTTCGCCGGTGGATCGTCGAGCGCGTCGAGGGCGGCGAGCGGCTGGACTCGGGGCTCGCGCCGTTCGCGCAGGCGCTCGACGGGCTGAGCGCCGACCGCGTCGACGGACTGCGCCGCCTGTTCGAGAAGCTCGACGACGTCGCCGCTCTCGCGCCCCTCCGGGCGCGGTTCGAGAAGTGGGCCGCCGAGCGGGTCGACCGTTCGGCGCTGGAGCCGATCGGGCGCGTCTGGCCGGCACGCGACGACCGGCCGGCGCCGATCGCGCACCGTGCCTTCGACGACGCCGTCGCGGAAGCCACCGGGGTCCTGGCCGCCGCCCCCCCACGTCCGGTCGTGTTCGTGGGACCGCCCGGGGTCGGAAAGCGCACGGCCGCCGAGGAGACCCTGAGCACGCTACGGGCCGAGGGCTGGACCGTGTTCGAGGCGCGTGCGCGCGACGTGATGGCCGGCCAGGTCTACATCGGGCAGCTCGAGGAGCGGCTGCGCGCGCTCATCGATCAGATCGGTGTGGCGCGCCGGATCCTCTGGTACGCCCCCGATCTGCCCGACTTCCTGTGGGCGGGCCGCCATCAGCAGAACCCGACCGGCCTCCTGGATCACATCCTGCCCCTGATCGAGCGCGGCGAGATCGTCGTCGTGGCCACCGCGGGCGCCACGCCGTTCGAACGCTTGACGCGCAGCATGGCGCGCGTGGGCACGGTGTTCCAGGTCGTGCGACTGGCGCCGCCTCCCGAGGCCAACCTGGCGTCGATCGCCGAGAGCTGGACGTCGTGTCACGCACCCGACCGGTTCGGGCCCCACGCCGTGGCGGCGGCGGTGGAGCTCGGCACGCAGTACGTCACGGGGCTGTCCGCGCCGGGAAACGTCATCGAGCTGCTGCGTCTGTCGGTTCGCCGCGTGGACGGAGATCCCGGGCGCACCGGGACGCCGATCGACGTGGACGACGTCGTGATGACGCTCGTCGATCTCACCGGCCTGCCTCGCCGGATGCTGGACGACCGCATGGAGCTGGACCTGGACGAGCTGCGCGGGTTCTTCGAGAGCCGCGTGATGGGACAGGGCGAGGCCGTGGACGCGCTCGTCGAGCGCGTCGCGATGGTGAAGGCCGGGCTCACCGACCCCACCCGACCGCTCGGGGTCTTCTTCTTCGTGGGCCCCACCGGCACCGGCAAGACCGAGATCGCCAAGGCCCTGGCCGAGTATCTGTTCGGCTCGGCCGATCGGATGATCCGGGTCGACATGAGCGAGCTCCAGACCCCCGACTCCCTGGACCGGCTCGTCGGAGAGTCGAGTCACGACGGGCTGGACACGACCGAGTCGCTGGTGACGCGCGCGCGGCGCGAGCCGTTCAGCGTGGTGCTGCTCGACGAGTTCGAGAAGGCCCATCATCTCGTCTGGGACCTCTTCCTTCAGGTCTTCGACGACGGACGCCTGACGAGCCGGCGCGGCATCACCGCCGACTTCCGGCACGCCATCATCATCATGACGTCCAACCTCGGCGCGCTGGCCAGCCGTGGGGCCACGCCGGGGTTCACCGCCGCCGACCGCGGCTTCCACGCCGGCGACGTCACGCGCGCGATGGAGTCCGCGTTTCGGCCGGAGTTCCTGAACCGGATCGATCGCACCGTGGTGTTCCGGCCGCTCTCGCGGCGGACGATGGAGGATGTGTTGAAGCGCGAGATCGACGCGGTCTTCGCCCGGCGCGGCCTCCGACATCGACAGTGGGCCGTGGAGTGGGACGACGCGGCGCTGAGCTTCCTGCTCGAGCGCGGCTTCTCCGAGCGACTGGGCGCACGCCCCCTCAAGCGCGCGATCGATCGGTACCTGCTGGCACCCCTGGCCTCGGTCATCATTCGACGCCAGTATCCCGGGGGCGATCAGTTCCTGTACGTCGGGCGCGGTCGGGACGCGCTGACGGTCACGTTCATCGATCCCGACCGGCCCGCGCCGGTCGATGCGATCGAGACCGTCGGGGCCGGCGACGGGGAGCGCGCGACCCTCTCGCGCATCATGCTCAATCCGACCGGCAGCCGCACCGAGCTCGCGTTCCTCACCGAACGCCTGGAGTCGCTCCGGGACGCGCTCTCCGGGAGCACGTGGACGGACACGAAGCAGGCGCTGATGACGTCGACGTACGATCCGGCCTTCTGGTCGCGCGAGGATCGCTTCTCGGTGCTGGGGCGCATCGAGTACATGGATCGAATCGAGTCGGGGCTCCGCACGGCCGAGTCACTCGCCGAACGACTGGTCGGCGGCGCCCGGAAGCGGGACCGATGGCCCGCCGAGATGCTCCAGCGTCTGGGCGAGCGCCTCTATCTGATCGGGGTCGCGATCGACGACGTGTGGAACGGCCGCCCCGATGCCGCCTACCTGTCGGTGAGCACGTTCGTCGGCCGGGGTAGCGATCCCATGACCACGCTTCGCTTTGCGACGCGACTGGCCGACATGTACCGACGCTGGAGCGAGCGGCGCGGCATGACCCTGACCGAGCTGACACCCGGCAACAGAGGGCGTGCCGACGGTCCGTCGGCCAGCGAGACCGTCGCCGTCTTCGCCATCGGGGGCTTCGGCGCACACTCGCTCCTGGAGCCCGAGCACGGCCTTCACGTGCTGGACGAGCCCGGCGATCCCGATGACGACCGGCGGACGCGGTCCGGTCCACGGCACCAGGCCCGCGTGCGGGTCGCCGCGCAGCCGGACGAGCCGGTTCTCGAGGCCCGTGACGGGCGGTCCGCGTCGCTCTCGGTGGCACGCGAGCGTCTCGGGGTCGCGCGACCCGAGGACCACCGCATCGTGCGTCGGTATCGCGAGGAGCCGGCGCCGCTGGCGCGCGACGCGATTCGCGGGTGGCGGACCGGACGTCTGGACCTCGTGTGGGGCGGCGCCTTCGACATCCTGGGCGGCGACGGAACGCCCGAGACGTCACCCGAGGGCGGTTCCGGCACGGTCGACCGGACCGGATCGAAGCCGACGCCGTGACGCGGCGCGCGCGGCCCGAGGGCCGTCCCGCCGTCCCGCCACGGCGGTCAGACCGGTAGCGTCAGCACGAAGCAGGCGCCGCTCGGGTGACCGCCCGCCAGCGCGAGATCGCCCCCCAGATGGCGAGCCAGACCGCGCGCCAGGGCCAGCCCCAGCCCGATGCCGGGCTTGTCGCTCTGTCCGTTGGCTCCCCGGTCGAAGGGCGCGAAGATCGCGCGCGCGCACGAGGGCGACACGCCGGGACCGCGATCACACACCGAGAGCCGGAGCGTCCGTCGTCTCTGCTCGACCACGAGACGAACACCTGCCTCGCCCGGCCGTCGCGCGTACTTGCACGCGTTGTCCACGAGGTTCATCAGGATCTGGCCGACCGCCTCGACGTCGGTCTCGATGCGCGTGTTCCCGCCCGCGTCGCACTCGACCTCGAGCGCCATTTCCGCCTCCTCGGCCCGGCGCCGGAGCGGAGCCGCGACCCGGGCCACCAGCGAATCGACGTCGAGGACCTCGGTCCGACGCGGGGACCGGCCCTCCTCCAGCCGGGCGTACGACAGGACGTTCTCGACCAGGGTCGCCAGCCGACCCGACTCGGTGCGCAGCGTCTCCAGGTACTCCCGTCGCTGATCGGCGTCGGTGATCATGTTTCCGGCGAGCATGTCGGTGTAGAGCTGGAAGGTCGTCAACGGGGTGCGGAGCTCGTGCGTCACCGCCGATGCGAACCGACTGCGTCGCTCGCCGAAGTGGATGCTCGATCGCAGCGTCACCGCCACCGCGATCAATCCGGCGAGCACCCCGAGCCAGGTCGAGGCCAGGATGGTGTGCGATGGGCTGCCGACGGTCGGTCCGACACCCGACAGGGCCGGCAGCTCCAGGTAGGCCGGGATCGTCGCGAGCATCGATCCGGTATCCCGGCGGTCCCGTGATGCGAGGGGAGCCGGGGTCAGCGACGCGCCGGTCACCAGGTCCTCGATTCGGGAGAGAAGCGATTCGCGCAGCACGGGCCAGTCGCAGAGAAAGCCCTGGAAGTACTCGCGATCCTCGACGCGGACCCGCCGGATGAACACGAGCCGCGGGTCGCGAACGCCGCCGTCGCCGAGCCAGATCGGAACCAGCGTGCCCACGCGCACGTCCGCGGGACGTCCCGCGTCCAGGAGGCTCGGCGCGGTCGACTGGGACCGTTCGGCCGCCTGCTCGAGCGTCTTCTCGTACGTTCCGCGCCGCGTCGTCCACTCCTGCGCGTTGCGGAGCATCTGGAACTCGGCCGGTGGCGAGTCGTCGAGAGCGGGGACCTGCGCGTGAACGCGTTCGCCGACCGCGATGCGGGGCTCGGCGGACTCGGACTCCGCGACGCAGCTCGCCAGATCGGTCCCCGTCAGAACGGCCGCGACCGAGTCGAGCACCGCGCGATTGGCGTCGATCCGGCTCCCGTCGAGGTAGCCGGCCTCGGCGAGATCGCGCAGGTTGGCCCTCGGGGCCTGGGGCGAGGTGACCTCGCCGTCGGGCGAGACCTGGAAGTGGATCCTGAGGATCTCCGAGCGGAACGACAGGAGTGGTGACGGCGTCAGCACGTCGCCGGGCTCGATCGCGGCCAGGAGACGCGTGTACGCCCGCCGCGGGGCGAAGAACGGTGCGTAGTCGAAGTACGGCCGGGCGGCCTCGCGCGCGAGCTCGGGTGCGAGGTCGGAGTCCATGCGCCACAGCGCGAGCCTCAGCGTCTCCTGGCGAACGGCGTCGGCACGCGCCGCGGACTCGGCGCGCTCGAGCCGGAGCACGGTCCACGTCGTCCACACCAGCGCCGCCACGACGACGGCCGCGCACGCGGCGTAGATTCCCCACCAGCGCCGTCGGGTGCTCATGCCGGCTCCGTGGTGACCGCATCGCCGAGGCGATAGCCCTTGCCCCGGACCGTCAGCACGATCGTCGGCCTCGCCGGGTCGTCCTCGACCTTCTCGCGCAGCCTCGCCACGTGCATGTCGACGGTCCGTGTCTGGATCCCGCTGGGGTTGATGGACCAGACGCGGTGCAGAAGCTCGTCCCGATCCACCGTGCGCCCGCCGCTGGCCGCCAGGTAGCGGAGAATGGCCACGTCGCGTTCGGTCAGGGACACCGCTCCCGCGCGCGGACCCGACACGCGCCGGCGCTCCAGATCGATCCGCCGGTCGCCGGCGACGAGGACGCGAACGTCGGTGGGGCGCTCGGGCGATCGGCGGAGCACGGCCTCCACGCGTGCGATGACCTCCCTCGCACTGAACGGCTTGACGACGTAGTCGTCCGCGCCCGCGGTGAGTCCGCGGACGCGCTCCTCCTCGGCACCCCGTGCCGTCACCATGATGACGGCCAGCGTGGGCCGGGCGCGGCGCAGCTCCTCGAGCACCGCGAACCCGTCCTTGCCGGGCAGCATCACGTCCAGGAGAACCAGGTCGACCGGTGACTCGGTCGCCGCGTCGACGGCACGGTCGCCGTGGGCGCACTCGAGGAGGTCGTACCCGGCGAACCTCAGTGCGTCGACGAGCCCGCGCCGGATCGCGGCGTCGTCCTCCACCACGAGTATGAGCGGTGTCGCCATCGACATCCCCGACTGGCTGTGCCGCCACGCTAGCGGGCGGCGGCGGTCTCGGTCTCGAACTCGAACCCCCTGGACTCGGCCTGAGACCGGACGGCCGCGAGGACCGCGTGGTCGAACGACCGTGACCGGTCCAGGGCCGCCCGCGCCAGCTCGTCGGCCACGAACGCATCGCGCTTCGCGCCGAGCTCGGCGATCTCGGCCTGGATGTCCTCCCGCGCGCGCTTCCGGTCGGCCACGTACGCGGCCCTCTCCTCAGGCGTCATCTCGCGCATGAACTCGGGCAGGACGTCGGCCTCGAGATCCGCCAGCGTCACCTGCCCCGAGCTGCACGCATCCACGAGATCCCAGCTGCACGCGTACAGCGCCGAGGCCTTCGTCTTCGCCCGACAGGCGGCCGCGGCCGAGTTCAGTCCGGTCGCGTTCGCGTCCTGCGCGCGCTGGTTCTCGAGCCCGGCCGCGCCCGCGTCGCCGAATGGCACGTACGTCTCGTTGAGGGCCGCGCTCAGCTGCGTGAGCTCCTCGTCGAACGGCGATTCCACGACCACGGTTCCGTCGTTCTGGTCGATGGTCGCGAAATGACCGTCGGCCAGGAGCGCCACGTCGCGCCAGCCCGGCGCCTCGGTGTCCGTCGGACGGCCGCAGTAGATCGCGTTCACCAGGATACCCCGCCCGATCAGATCCCGACAGACGTCCTCGTACGGCATCTCGGCGTCCTGGTGCGCCGATTCGTTGCCGGCCACGATCGCCAGCCTGAGCGCATCCGGCGACGGCGTCCAGTCGAGCTGTCCGGCGATGCGCAGGACGCGCCCCACGTACTCGGTGCCACCGTTCGTGGTCAGCGCGAAGAGCCGCTCCGACACGCGATCCAGATCGTCCGTGAACGGCACGTCGACCGCGACCCATCCGTTCTCGGGCAGATGGCCGTCGTTGCCGAACGTGACCACGGCCACGCGCAGCTCCGGCATGGGATCGGCGAGCGCGAGGTCGTTCACGATGGCCCAGAGCTTCTGTCTCGCCGCGTCGATGAGGCCGCTCATGCTGCCGCTGGTGTCGAGGCAGATGGCCAGGTCGATCTCGCGGCGCTCCACGGACGGAGGCGCGGCGTCCGCGACGGGTGTGCCCGCGATCGGGCCGCCGGCGAGCGCCGCCAGGAGGACGGCGCCCAGCGAGAGCGCGGTCGTCCGGCCGCGCGGGGTGGAACTTCCAAGCATGTCGTCTCCTCCTCGAAGCGGCGCACGCGGACTCGCGTGCGCGATCAACATCCCTTCGTGACCAGCACCGCGAGACCGTCCAGGCTCAGCAGGACCTGGCCCGGCAGCGACAGGACGCCCTGACGTCCCTCGGCTGCGAGTCGGCGGGTCAGCTCGGCGTGCTCGTCCGATCCGATCGCGATCACCCGGTGGGGCTCGGGCAGAGCTCGAACCAGAGGATCGAGGAGGCGCGAGTCGATCCACCGAGCATTGCTCCGGAAGAACGTGCGGTCGCCGATCTGCCGCACCGAGGCGAAGTCGACCACATCGAACGTCCCGTCCAGGAACCGGTTCAGGGGGTTCAGAACGGCCTGTCTCTTCCGGATTCCCTGATTGACGGCCTGGCTCAGCGCGCCGAGCCCCGTGCGCTCGCGCACCGCGCGCCGGTCGAGCTCGCGCTCGCAGCTGGCGGCCAGTGCGTCCGGATCGCCGAGGACGGTGCCCTCGGTGGCCAGAAACGCGGTGTACTCGGTCAGGATTCCGAACTCGGTGGACAGGCGCACGATCTCGCCCACGATCTCGCGGCGGCGAGGATCGTCGGCGCGCCCGACGGCGGCGAAGCGGGTACGGTCGTCGTCCGCGCCCGACTGACGAATCTCGTCCACGAGCGTCGCGATCCGTCGGCTCGCCCAGAGCCTGGGCACGAACGCGTGTCGCGTGGTCGCCCGGTCCGGATCGAGCGTGACCCGCCGCTCGCGGACGTCCCCGCGCCGATCGCCGGTATCGCCCGCGAGCACGAACGTGATCGGCGTCCTCCCCCGGTAGCGACCGAGCACGATCAGCTGCTCGTCTTCGAAGAGATCGGGCAGCACGCTCGGCTCGAGCTGCCGGACACGCGACGACGAGGCCCGTCCCCGGGAGTCGAGCACGTCCAGCGTCGGCCCGGCGAGCAGCGGCCCGTGCAGACGGTGAAACACGCGGGAGAGCGTCTCGTCCAGCGCGTCGGCGCTCGGAACGTAGGTCGCGGATCCCCGCGTGACCTCGGCGATGCGGTCCAGGAGCGGCGCGTTCACGTCCGCGCCGACGCCGACGGTGAAGACCCGCCGGCCGTGAGGGTTCGCCGATGCCACCATCTCTCGAATCGACCGCTCCCCGGTGCGGCCGATCGTCGGGAGACCGTCGGTGAGGAACACCACGATCGGCAACGTCGACGGGGTCGGCGGCTGCCCGAGCGCCTCCAGGAGGGCGTCGTGGATGTTCGTGCCCCCGCTCGGCCGGAGCGAGCGGAGGTACTCCCGGGCCGCGTTCGCGCTCCGTGCGCGACGCGTGACGGGCTCCGGCGCGAACATGGACACGGACGACGCGTAGTCCACGACGTTGAACGCCTCCCCCACCTCGAGCTCGTTCACGAACGCGAGCGCTGCGGCTCGGGCTTGATCCATCGCGTGGCCGGCCATGCTGCCCGACCGGTCGAGAACGATCGTCACCTCGCGCGCGATGGCCGGTCGGGATCGCTCTGACGAGCGCGCGGCCCCCGCCATCAGGAGGAAGTACCCGCCGGCACCGTCGGGATCGGGGTACGCGAAGACCGACGCCGCGAGCCCGGCATCGTCGTCGTCGCGATCACGGGCCGAGAGGATCGCCAGCCGAAACGGACCGGGGGCCGGCGCGCCGTCCAGCCGTACCGCGACGTGGCGGGGCGACACGCGGTCGCGATCCACGTGGTGAGTCGGCGAGTAGACCGCGGCGATCGGATCCTCCGTGCGGACGTCCACGTCGATCGTCCACGCGGCGTGCGACTCCAGCGACTCGCTCCGCGGCAGCACGTAGTCGATTCGATCCCCGTCCCCGGCCAGGAGATGCTCGTACATGATGCGGACGCGTCGCGTCCCCGACGGCGCGATCGGGAATACGCTGGAACGGACGAGGTCGTGCCCCGCGAACTCGAGCAGCGCCGGATCCAGGACGCGGGCGACGATGGCGTCGTAGAGATCTCGCGCGGCGCGATCGCGCATCACGACGGCCGTCGCGTCGTCCGCGTTCCCTTCGAACGCGAACCCACTGACCACGGCGCCACGGGGGAGCGGGACCAGGAGCGCGGCCTCGTCCAGCCGCGGCCCGGCGTTCTCGACCTCGACGTCGAGCGTGGTTCGAGCGACCCGATCCCGGATGTCGACCCGGACCGCGACCGCGCGAACCTCGACGGTGCCGGGTCGCTCCGAGATCGCGAATCCCCGCACCTGCGGAATCACCACGTGCGACGCCCCCCCGAGCGCTCGAACGGGGTCGTCGACGACGGCCCCCGCGGAGCCGATCACGTGAACGGCCGCGCCGGCGGCCAGCAGCATCGGACGTGACCCTCGGCGGATTGCCTTCATCATCGGACACCTCCTCACCGCCCCGGACCCGTTCGCGAGGCGTCACTCCGGTATACGTCGCGCCGGACGCTCACCCGGTAACACCTCTGTAACGTCGGCGTCCCGGGTCCCGCGGCGCGCCCGTGGCGCCGGGACGCCCCCCTTTGGTCCTCGGTGGAGCGGGGTCCCCTCGGGAGCGCCACATGGCCTAGAATCCCGGGGTTTCCGCACGCGACGTCCCATCAGCCTGGAGGTAGTCCGATGCCCCATTCGCGTCGCCGGTACCCGGCCGTCCGCCCCGGTGTGACCGCCGTCCTCGCGCTCGCTGTCACCTCGGTCGTTCCGGCGACCGCGGCGTGGAACACCGGCGTGGGGGGCAACGCGGCGCGCAGCTCGCTCGGCACGTCGGTGGGGCCGGCCACCCCCGAGATCCGCTGGGAGGGCAGCCGCCCCGGCATCGTCGCCCAGCAGGGCGTCGCCGACGGCGACCTCGTCGTCGTGAACCGGATCCAGAGCTTCACGATCCCGACCGGAACCTGGATCGTGGCCCACGAGCTGGCCGACGGCGCCGAGCGATGGGCGGTACAGCTCCCGTTCGACTTCCCTGCCACGTCCTGGCGAAGCCGCGTCAGCGCGATCCGTGACGGGCAGGTCTACGCCACGCGCTCGGGCAACACGAACGAGGACTATCTCTACGCGCTCTCGCCGGTGGACGGCTCGATCCTGTGGCGATCGGTGGACCTGATCGACGAGAGCACGACCGAGAGCCTCGCCTTCGCACCGAACGGCGACCTCGTGGCGGGCAACTTCTCGTCGCTGCTCCGGATCTCGCGCGTCGACGGCACGACGGTGTGGGAGACGCCGCGCACGTGTCCCACGTCCGGGGGCTGTGAGGCGGCGATCTTCGGCGATCACGTGTACGTCTGGGAGGCCGGCGGCGCGGGCCCGATGATCACCGCGTTCGATCTGACGACCGGGGCGCGTCTGTACTCGAGCGCCGGGATCGGCGGGGGCTTCATCGAGCAGATCGGGCCGCTGTGCGGCCCCGACGGAACCGTGTACGCGCCGCGCGCGCAGAACAACCCCGCCACCGACTTCTTCGTCGCGCTCGAGGACACCGGATCGGGGTTCACCGAGAAGTGGCGGGTGCCGATGGGGTACGCGCCCTTCGCCTCGTTCGGCATCGGACCCGACGGCTCGGTGTACACCTATTCGCGCAGCCTGGAGATCCTTCGCCTGGACCCGGCGACCGGCGCCGTGCTCGACACGTCGTCGCCGATCCCGAGCGACGGCACGTTCTCGGCGCGCATCGCCATCGACACCACGGGCAGCGTGTATCTGACGAACGGCGGCTTCTCGACGGGGGCGCTGTTCGCGTTCACCGCCGATCTGACGCCGCGGTGGTCGGTGGACGTGCCGAGTGTGAACGTGGGCGGTCCCGTCCTCACCGACGACGGAACGCTGATCGTCTGTGGAATCGGGGACGACGTGCGGGCCTATCGCTCCACCGGAGTCGGCGTCGCGACGGCGAGCGGCGAGCCCGGCGCTCTCCGTCTCGCGGCGGCCAGCCCCAATCCGATGCGCACGGGCACCGAGATCGGATTCGAGATCGCGGGCGGCGAGCCGGCGTCGCTCCGGATCTACGACGCGCGAGGACGTCTCGTCCGGACCCTCCTCGATGGCGCACCGGTGCCCTCTGGACGCGCACGCTGGGATGGGCGTGACGACGACGGCCACGCGGTGGCGCCGGGCGTGTACGTGTACGACCTGTCCACGAGCCGGGGACGTGCCTCACGCACGCTCGTTCTCGCCCGCTGACGGCCGGGGCCCCGGGATGCGACGAGCCCCCGCGAGGGCGCCTGCCTCGACGGGGCTCGTGTTCCCGGCGGACGGGGGCTCGTCAGCGATAGACGCTCTTGATCTTGGCCCAGGTCGCGGACTCGACGGGGCTCGAGCAGTCCGGGTCGGCTCCGGTACGCGTGAGCGTGGAGACCGTCTCGGTGCAGCTGTCCGGAATCGAGCATCCGTCGTTGTAGTCGAACGTGAACGTCGACCCGCCCGTGGCCGTGTCGCCGGAGCGAACGGCGTCGATGGTGAGCGTCGTCACGAGGGTCGTGCAGCCCGGCAGCCCCTCGATGGGCGTCTCGCTCACGCACGTGATGTGGATCTCGGTGTCGGTGACGGTCCCCGAGCACTCCATGCCGTCGCCGTCACCTCCCAGGATCGACTCGCCCTCGCAGAAGTCGTCGGTGCCCGGCTCGGGCGTCCCGCCGCTCTCACCGCAGACGCGCGTGATCTCCTCGTAGTCCCAGACGCCTTCCCAGGCCAGCGGGAAGACGAGGTCTCCCGCCGCGCCGACCTGAGCGAGGCCGACCGAGGCGATCGCGGCCAGGCCCGCCGTGCGTAACCAACGTGTCATTCCAGCCCCCCGTTCGATTGGGCGGCGCGCGCGCTCGTCGCGCGGCCGCGGTGTGTCCCAATGGAATCAGAATATAGCAAATGCCCGATGGGTTACAAGTCGCTTCGCCTCGGGTCTCTAGGCAGGATCCGGACCGGTCTCGGCTCCCCCGGGATCCGACTCGGTGGCGGCGAGAGCCGTCGCGACGGCATCCGCGAGCGTCAGGCGGTGCCCCTCGGCGACCTCCCGGGCGAAAGCCGACTCGCCGAGCCGCTCGCGGAGCTTGCTCTCCTCGGCGTCCATCGCTCCGCGCTCGTTGGGGCTGGGAGGCGTCGCCAGTCGCTCGCGGAGCGCGGCCGCGGCGCCCAAGAGCCTCGCTCCCCGAGCCGCATCGCCGCGCGCGCCGCAGAGCGCCACGATCACCTCGAGCGACTCGACCAGCCCGGTGCGATCGCGAAGCTCGTGTCGAATGCGGGTGGATCGCCCGAGCAGCCTCGCCGCCTCGTCGATCTCTCCGAGACCGAGCGCCACCCGAGCGAGCCCCACGAGCGCCAGCGACACGCCGTACCGGTCGCCGACCTCCTCGAGCACCTCGAGGCTCTCCCGGTGAAAGCGCCGCGCTCCCTCGGGATCGCCCGACCAGTGCGCGACGTTGCCGAGGCTGTTGAGCGACATGCCCACGGCGGTGCGGTCGCCGGTGCCCCGCCGGATCTCGAGGCTTTCCTGGACCAGCGCACGCGCCGCCGCGTAGTCCTGTCGGTTCTCCGCCACGAAGCCGAGGTTGTGAAGCGCCGTGGACGCCGCCCCGTCCTCGCCCAGCTCGCGGTTGATCGCCAGGCTCTCCTCGTAGAACGTCTGCGCGCGCGCGTAGTCGCCGCGGCGCTCGGCCACGTTGCCGAGGTTGTTCAGCGATCCCGCGATGCCGCGCCGGTGGTCCATCGCGCGTCTCGTCTCCAGCGCCCGGGTGTGGAGCGCCTCGGCACGATCCAGGTCGCCTTGCCAGAACGCCAGGTTGCCCGCGAGATTCTCGGTCGTCGCGAGGTCGAGCGTCGGCTGGGTGTTCTCGGCCGCGGTCAGCATCGCCTCGCAGCGCTCGCGAATCTCGCGCCACTGGCCCTCGAGGAACCAGAACCGGGCCAGCGGTCCGAGAAGGGTGACGCCCACCGACGGATCCTCGGTCACGGCCCAGTCGAGCGCGGCCCGGAGGTTCTCGGCGTCCGCGGTCAGCCGGTCCAGCCACGCGGCCTCGTCCTGACCCTTCAGCGCGGCCGAGGCCTCGGTGGCGATCTCGGCGAAGTGACACGCGTGGCGGCGCCGACGATCGGCGTCCTCGCCGCGCTCCTGCAGGCGCTCGCGCGCGTACTCGCGCACGGTCTCGAGCATCCGGTACCGGACGAAGCCGCCGCGCGTGCGGGTGCCCGGCTCGAACTCGACCAGGGACTTGTCCACGAGATGCGAGTGCAGGTCGACGACGTCCCACTCGTCGATCCCGTCGCCGGCGCACACGGCCTCCGCCGTGCGCAGCGTCCACCCTCCGACCAGCACGGCCAGGCGGCAGAACAGGACCTGCTCGCGCGCGTCGAGGTGATCGTAGCTCCAGTCGATCAGCGTCCGGAGCGTGCGGTGCTGAGGGATGACCACCTTGCGCTCCTCGCCCAGCAGCCGGAACCGGTCGTCGAGCCGCGCGGCCACGTCGGTCACGTCCAGCGCGGTCGTGCGGGCGGCGGCCAGCTCCAGCGCGAGCGGAAGCCCGTCGAGGCGGCGACAGATCTGCGAGATCCAGGGGGCGTTCTCGGTGGTGAGTCGGAAGTCGCGGCGAGCCGCACCCGCCCGCTCGACGAACAGACGCACCGCGTCGACGCCCGCGAGCTCGTCCAGGGACGTGGCCCCGTTGGACCGCGGGAGCGCCAGCATCGGCAGCCGGTAGATGCACTCACCGTCGAGCCCCAGCGGCTCGCGCGACGTGGCCAGGATCCGGACCCGCGTGCACCGGCGCAAGAGCGCGTCGGTCACCTCGGCGACCCCGGCGGCGACGTGCTCGCAGTTGTCCATCACCAGGAGCATCGCCCGTCCGGCGATCGACTCCACGATCGCCTCGATCACCCGCTGGCCGGGATCGGTCTCGACCGCCAGCGCCTTTGCCACCGCTCCGGCGACCAGATCCGGCGCCGTCGAGGAGGCCAGCGGCACGACGGCCGCTCCGTCGGGAAACGACTCGACCATCCGGTGCGCGACTTCCACCGCCAGACGGGTCTTTCCGCCCCCGCCTACGCCCGTCAGCGTGACGAGCCGGTGCGCCGACAGCGCGTCGACGACGTCGCCGAGCTCGCGCTCGCGCCCCACGAAGCTCGTGAGCTGCTGGGGCAGATCGTGAACCGGATCGCTGCGGCGATCGCGCCCCGCGGCACGGGCTCTCGCGAACATGCGGCGAGCGACCTCCTCCTCGATCTCGCGGCGGGCGACCACGATCGAGTCGAGTCGGTGCTCGGGATCCTTCACCAGGCAGCGCGCCAGGAGCACGCGAAGCTGATCGGAGACGCCGGCCGACAGGACGTCCCAGTCGGGATCGACCTCCAGCGTGGCGGCCATGCGCGCCGGGTGATCGTCACCGGGAAACGCCCGGTGACCGCTGAAGCACTCGTAAGCGACGCAGCCGAACGACCAGACGTCGGTGCGAACGTCGACCGGTCGATCGCGGATCTGCTCGGGGCTCATGTAGCCGGGTGTTCCGACCACGCGCGGCGCGCGCTCGCGCGCATCCTGTCCCGCCAGCGCCTTGGCCAGCCCGAAGTCGAGAATCTTCACCAGACCGTCGGGCGTGAGCATCACGTTGGGCGGCTTCAGATCCCGATGGATGACGTCGCTCTTGTGGGCCGCTTCCAGGGCCTTGGCGATCTGGAGGCAGATCGAGAGCGCCCGGTCGACGGCCGGTGGCTCGCGCTCCAGGGACTCGGCCAGCGTCTCGCCGGGAACCAGCTCCATGGTCAGAAACGACGTGCCGCCCGCTGTCTCGAGCGAGTACACGGTGGCGATGTTCGCGTGATTGATCGAGGCGAGCAGGCGTGCCTCGCGCTCGAGCCGGGCGAGCGCGGACCGGTTGCGTGACACGGCGCTCGGCAGGGCCTTGAGCGCGATCCGGCGCTTGAGCTTGGGATCCTCGGCGATGAACACCCGGCCCATGCCGCCGCGTCCGGCCTCGCCCAGGATCGGATAGGAGCCGATCCGTTCCGGCAATGCCGATTCCTCGTCGGCCGAGTCCACGTCGAACACACCCGGCAGCGAGCGCGTGCGATCGGGATCGGAGTCCGCGCCGTGGCTCCTCCCGTGAGCGGGCTCGGATCGCTCGCCGGCCCGCCGTCTCCGTGACATCCGTACCTCCCGGTCGTCCCCGGGTCGGCTCACCGGGGCCCCGGCGCGCCGGAGGTCCAACGCCGGTCGAACCTCCCGTGCCCCGAGCTGCATCCATTCTACACGCCACGTCACGTGGATCCAGCCGGTCCCCGACCGGATGCGTTACCGTTACGAGGCTCATCCATACGACGTCAACACACGACGAGGTGCGACATGTCCCTTCGACCCATCAAACGCATCAGCCGCGCCCAGCCGGCCGTCGAGGGCGCCGGTGTCAATCTGTACCGCGCGTTCGGCCTCGGAGATCCCACGGAGACCGATCCGTTCCTGCTGCTCGACGACTTTCGCAACGACCGTCCCGAGGACTACATCGCCGGGTTCCCGTGGCACCCGCACCGGGGCATCGAGACGATCACGTACGTGCTGAAGGGCAGCGTCCGTCACGGAGACAGCCTGGGGAACAGCGGCGACCTCGGCGCGGGGGACGTCCAGTGGATGACGGCCGGCCGCGGCATCCTGCATCAGGAGATGCCCACCGGCGACGACGCGGGGCGCATGCACGGATTCCAGCTGTGGGCGAACCTGCCGTCGTCGCTGAAGATGACCACGCCGCGCTACCAGGACGTCGGGGCGGCCGACATCCCCGAGGTGACCGACGACGACGGCACCCGCGTGCGCGTCGTGTGCGGTGAGTTCTGGGGCAAGACCGGCCCGGTGGACGGGATCGCGGCCGACCCGCGCTACCTCGACGTGTCGGTGCCTCCGGGAACGCACAAGCGCCTTCCGGTCGCGACGTCGCGCCACGCGTTCGCGTACGTGTTCGAGGGGTCGGGCTCGTTCCGGGACGCGTCGGGGCCGAAGCCCGTTCTCACGGAGGTCGACGGCGTCGAGTCGTACAACACGCCGCACGACGCCGACAACCGGTCGCTGGTGCTGTTCGACAACGGCGACGAGGTCGTCGTCCAGGCCGGCCCCGAGGGAATCCGGTTTCTCCTCGTGTCGGGAAAGCCGCTCGGCGAGCCGGTGGCCTGGCACGGCCCGATCGTCATGAACACCCGGGCCGAGCTGCGTCAGGCGTTCCAGGATCTTCAGAACGGGACCTTCATCGATCCGCGCTGAGTCGTCGGTCGCCTGCGTCGAGAATCCAGCGGAGGGGTCTCGCCGTCGCCGCGCCCAGCATGGCGCCGCCGAGGAACATGCCCACGAGGCCGGCCACGTCCTTGACGGCGCCGCGGCCGGCGTCCCCGACCGCGATGCAGGCGACCGGCAACATCCAGCCCACGGCCGACGCCGGAATCCACCAGGCGGCGCGCGCCGATACCGGGCGGAGCAGTCGCGACTGCCAGGTCCCGACCACGAGGCCGCCCACGGCGACGTAGGCCGGTAGCGCGTACGGGGTCGGGGTCCCCAGGAGGCGCAGCACGTCGTGAACGAGGAAGAGCCCTCCCATGCCGGCCGCCGACGCCACCGTCCACGGCCCCGGTCCGCCGAGCCACGGGGACAGCGCCCGCCCCTGCAGGTAGCCGACGCCGGCGCCGATGCCCACGCCGATGATGAACTGCACGCCGCCCATGAGCTCCCCCACGGGCGTCAGCGCCAGCATCACCACGAAGCCGAGGAGCCAGCCGAGAGTGGAGGCCCGAAGCCAGCGCAGGGTGGTCATCGGATGCCTCCCCGGGGCTCCCCGCTCGCCACCTCGTCACCCACCGCGAGCCGGCCGGCTCGTCGGGCCTTCGGGAACGTCGTCATGCGACGCCGTCGATGCGGTGACGTGCTCGCAGGCCCCCCCTCGCGTGTCGGCTGCGGGCTCCCGAGTGCCGTTCAGGAAGCCCTCGTCCGCTGCGCACATGATCGCGCGTCCGCCCCCACTTGCCAAGCACGTGCCCCGTCCGACCCCGTGACCACCGGGGTGACCGGCCCGCGAGCCGGCCACCCGGCTCGGGGAAACGGGCTCCTCCCGTCGAGGCCCCGGAACTCCCGCTCGGCTGTGATTCGCGACCCACCCGCGCGTCACATGTGGTTGGTGGGCGTACGGGCGAGCCCCGCCCTGCCGCGGCGGCACGCGAGTCGAGACCGGCGGCGATGCTCCGCGCTCGCGCTCGACACCGTCACGCCGACATCAGGAAGGGGATCGACCATGAGTGGCCATCGTCTCATCGGCGTGATCGGCGTCGCCGTTCCCGCACTCGCCGTCACCATCACGACGCTCGCTCAGGCCTCGTCGCACGAGTGGAGCCGCCGCTTCGGCTCCTCCGGGGTCGATGAGGGCGTCGACATCGCCGTGGACGCCACCGGCAACACGGTCGCGTTCGGAGAGTTCCGGGGTACGTTGGTTCTCGGCGGCACCGCTCTGGTGAGTGCCGGGGAGCGCGATCTCGTCGTGACCAAGCTCGACGCCGACGGCAACTACCTCTGGAGCCGTCGATTCGGAAGCACCGCGAGCGAGCGGGCCGGCGGACTCGCGGTGGACACCGACGGCGCGATCTACGTCACGGGCGCATTCCAGAGCGCGGTCGACTTCGGCGGCGGCGCACTGCTCCCGGCCGGGCAAGACGACATCTACCTCGTGAAGCTCGACGCCGGCGGTAGTCACGTCTGGAGCCTGAGCTTCGGCGACGCCGGCCGGGACCTCGGCCTCGACGTGGCCATCGACGGCGATGCGTACCTGTACCTGACCGGCACGTTCGGGGGCACGCTGGACCTCGGCGGCGGCCCCCTCTCGAGTGCGGGCGGGCTCGACATGTTCGTGGCGAAGTTCAAGACCTCCGGTGCATTCCAGTGGAGCCACGCGTACGGCGACGGTGGGACCGACGTCGGCGTGGGCGTCGTCGTCGACGGGGCCCACGACGTGATCGCCACCGGCGAGTTCGAGGGGACCGTCGACTTCGGCGGGCCTCCCGTCTCGAGCAGTGGGCTCACCGACGTGTGCCTGGTCGAGCTGACCGGCGTGGGCGCCCACGTCTGGAGCCGCGCGGTCGGTGGAACCAAGACCGACGTGGCGGGCGGCGTGGCCGTGGATCCGTCCGGCTTCGTCGTCGTCACCGGCAGCTTCGAGTCCTCGGCGGACTTCGGCGGAGGCGCCCTCTCGAGTCACGGCGACACCGACATCTTCCTGGCCCGTTACGACACGAACGGCATCCACGACTGGAGCCAGAGCTTCGGCGGCCCCGACGCCGACGTCGGCACGGCGGTCGCCGTCAACCCGGACAAGGAGATCCACGTCACCGGATACGGCGGGGACGGTGTGGACTTCGGTGGCGGCGTGCTCACCACCGCCGGAGTGACCGACATCTTCCTCGCGAAGTTCGAGAACGGCGGAGCGCATCTGTGGAGCCACGCGTTCGGAGGCGTCACCGAGGAATACGGAACGAGTCTGGCAGTGGACGCCGCGGGGACCGTCTTCACGACGGGCTCGTTCCGGAGTCGCCCGGCCGACTTCGGGGGCGACCTCATCTACAGTCGGGGCACGCTCGACATCTTCCTGGCGTCGTACGACGCGACCGGCGTGCATCGATGGAGCGACGGCGCGGGCAGCCTCGGCTTCGAGTCCGGCAATGACGCGGCCAGCGACGCGGATGGAAACGTCTTCGTCACCGGCGTGTTCTGCGGCTCGGTGGGATTCGGCGGCGACGTCCTCATCAGCTCGGGTACACGGGACATCTTCCTCGCCAAGTACGACCCTTCCGGCAACCATCTCTGGAGCCAGAGCTTCGCCTCGAGCGTCCCCGCACCGGGGCCCGGAGAGATCCCGGCGGACGAGGCGCGCGGCCTGGCCGTCGACACCGACGGGAACGTCGTGATCACCGGATGGTTCGAGGGCACCGTCGACTTCGGCGGCGGACCGCGAACCGCGGTCGACGCACGCGACATCTATCTCGCCGAGTTCGACGGCGCGGGCCATCATCTCTGGAGCCGAAGCTTCGGCGGCCCCCAGGGCGATCGCGGATACGGCGTGGCCGTCGACGGCTCGGGCAACGTGTGCCTGATCGGGTCGATCCACAGCGCGGTCGACTTCGGTGGCGGACCCCTGGCCATCACCGGCGCCGTCGACGGGTTCGTCGCCGTCTTCGATCCTTACGGCACGCACCTCTGGAGCGGAGCGGCCTCCTCAACGGGACTCTCGGCCGCGCATGCGGTGGCGATGGATGCCGCCGGGAACGTCACGGTCGCAGGGGTCTTCGAGACCTCGGTGGATCTCGGAGGCGGCGAGATACTCGGCTTCGGCGATCAGGACCTCTTCGTCTCGCACTACACCTCCGACGGCGAGTACGTCTGGAGTCGCGGCTTCGGATCCGTCGAGCGCGACGAGATCGGCGCGATCGCCGTGGATGCGGCCGGGAACACCATCGTCACCGGCAACTTCCGAGGGGCGGCGGACTTTGGAGGCGGGGTCCTCACCAGCGACGGGAGCCGGGACGTCTTCCTGGCCATGTACGATCCGGTCGGCGCGCACCTGTGGAGCCAGCGATTCGGAGACGTGGGGTGGGAGAGCGGCCGGAGCCTGGACACCGACGCCGCGGGGCGGATCCTGCTCGCGGGGTCGTTCACTCGAACGATCGACTTCGGCGGCGGTGAGCTCGGCTCGGTGAGCGGCGACGACATCTTTCTGGCGGAGTTCGACACCCATGGACATCATCTCTGGAGCGAATCGTTCGGTGGGTACGGACAGGACTTCGTGGAGAGTGCCGTTCTCGTCGACCCGACGACCATCGTGCTGACGGGCCGCTACTACGACTCGGTGGACTTCGGCGGCGGTGCGCTGACGAGCGTGGGGGGCTCCGACATGTTCCTGGCGCAGCTCGGACACGAGATCGTCGGGATCGATGACGCGGCGATCGGGCACGACCGGATCGTCGGCGCGGCGCATCCGAATCCGTTCCAGGCACGCACCGCGGTCAGGCTCGATCTCTCTTCCGCGAGGAAGGTGACCGTCACCATCGTCGACGTCTCCGGCCGGCGGGTGTGCACGCTCGCGGATCACGTCCTCTCCGCGGGGCGACACGAGATCACGTGGGACGGCCGAGACGGACGCGGGCGCGCGGTCGTTCCGGGAGTCTACGCGGTCCGGGTGCACGAGGGGTCCACGACGTCGACGCGGAAGGTCGTGCGGATCGATACGCGCTAGACCAGGGGCTCAGTCCTCGTACTGGTCGTGGCGGCGCAGCCAGTCCATGGTCCAGGGCAGCTCGTCCTCGTCACGGCCCCTGGGCAGCAGATCCATGTACTGGTACGCGCCGTTGAGCATGTCCAGCCCACGCTCGTACGTGGAGTAGGTGTGGTACACCGTGTCCGTCTCGTCACGGTAGAACACGCTGACGCCCGGCAGCTCCGCGATCACCTTCCTCGGCCGGTAGTTGTGCTCGGCGCTCCCCGACTCGACCTGCTCGTCGGTGTACGACACCTGGAAGTCGAAGTTGAAGTCGCTCTCGTGAGACGAGTACCAGGGGAAGGTCCAGCCCATTCGCCGGCGATAGGCCGCGAGCTTCTCGTATGGGGCACGGGAGACGGCCACCAGCGTTGCGTCGCGGTGCGCGAGATGAATGGGGATGCCCTCGAAGTTGTCCGCCCAGAACGAGCAGCTGGGGCAGCCCTCGTCCCAGTCGGGGCCGTACATGAAGTGATACACGACGAGCTGGCTTCGATCGGCAAACAGATCGCTCAGCGATCGCCGACCCTCTGCGCCCTCGAACACGTACGGCTTGGTGACCTTCACCCAGGGCAGGCTCCGTCGCTGTCTGGACAGCTCGTCACGCAGGCGGGTGAGCTCCTTCTCCCTGGCGAGGAGTGCCTTGCGTGCCTCGATCCACTCCGGCCTCGACACCACGGAACGATCCGACATCATGCCTCCTCGAATGGGGCCGTCACTCGTGACGCAGACTCGAGCCAGACCGCCGGGTCGTCGAGTCGTCGCACACTAGTCGTTCGGGTGCAGAAGCCAGGTCAGAGCGGGCTCGAGCTCGTCTCGCCACGACGCCCACCCGTGATCACCCGGGTAGAGATTGTACGTGACGGTCGCTCCGATTGCTCTGAATCTGGCCACCGCCGCCTCGACGCCTTCGATCTGCGAGAGCTCCTGAAAGAGCCCCGTCGGCGGATGAGAGACGAGGGTGTCGGTCTCCCGGTCACCGACGCTCAGCCAGAGCTTCACGTCGGCGCGCGGAACGCTCACCTCGTTCGCCAGAAGCCACCAGAACGACCCTGACTGACTCAGGCAGCGCGTGAAGACCGTCGGGTAGCTGAGCGAGACGTGGGCGCTGGCCAGGCCGCTCAGGCTCATGCCACAGATCACGTTGTCGGACTCCATGATCATCGGACGCCGCGCTCGGATCCACGGGACGACGTCCCCGGCGATGAACTCGGCGTAGGACGGGTTCCAGAGGAAGTCCTCGTGGCGGGACGCCATGTCGAGTTGAGACACGAACGCGAACGACGTCGGTGGAATCGTTCCGGTCTCCACGAGACGATCGAGGACGTCGACCGTGCCCATCTGCTCGAGGTAGAACTCCGCATCGAGAAAGAGACACAGCCGATGCTTACGCTGCGTCGGCCCGTCGAGTAGCCACACGTCACGCGCGTAGCGTCCGCGTTCGCTGCGTACGAGCTGCCGTTCGAGTGCCACGATCCAGCTCCCCGGACGACCGGCGGTCCTTTGCAGACAGCCCGTTTCCGTCTTCACGGCGGCCGATCCCCGATCAGCGGTAGATCGCGATCTCCCGCTCATGGCGCTCCCCGTCCGGGTCGCGCTCCGTCTCGACGCCCTCGATCCGCATCACGTAGCCGAGAGGGAACCCGTGCTCTCGGGCTCCTCTCACCACGTGCTCCTTGTACCAGTGGAACGGCTTCAGTCGCCGGTCGACGTTCGTCGCGTAGTACGTCGTGGCCGACAGGAGCCGACCCTCGATGCTCGCGACCACCACCTGCCTTTGCGCGTACCCGATGCCCAGCCCCTCCGTCCGATCGAGATCGATCTTCTCGCCTTCGCCGATCTCGAACACGACTCCGTACACGACGTCCGCGGGGCTCCTCGTCTCCACGATGTCGCACTTGCCGGATCCATCCCGGCCTACCTTGTGGAACCGCAGCTCGTGCTCGATCAGGCCCGCCACGGTGACGACGGTCGCGGAAGGCGCCCTCAGACGCATCCTGGCCGTGGACATGTTCGAGCCGTAGGAGAAGTAGTACATGGACTCCCCATGGCGCCGCGTCGGGTGCCGCCGAGCCGACGAACCGTCCTGGACCTCGACGACGGGCAAGCGGTCTCTCCCATGCCATCCACGCGCGAGTTCGCGGCGATGCCGGGCATCGTCCCATGCGGATCGATCGCTGGCCCGTCGACGGGCGCCATCAGTGATGGATCGCCTTGATGGCCGCCCAGCTTCGGCTGGCGACCGGCGTGTTCATCGCACAGGGATTGAACCCCGCCCCCTCCGCACCGAAGTCGATGACGCCGAGATCGTCGGACGACAGGTCGTGAAGCGCTCCGTCGGCGAACACCGATACCTCGCCCGTGAGGTCGTCGCCGCGGATGCCGAGAGTCCCGGGGCCCTCCATGGTCGCCCGGATGTAGCCCACGAGCACCAGCTCGTCGATGCCTCCGGTCTCGAGGGGGGGATCCCACCGGATCGTCTGAAACGACATGCAGCTCGGCTCGAAAGTCAGGGGCCACACGAGCGTCACCCCCGAGCGACAGGCTTGCCAGCGGCCGACGTGAAGCGCGGCCGAGCAGTCGAAGCCGAAGCTGACGTCGCTCACGGACTCGACGCCCGTGAGATAGAGGAACGCCCCCTGGACGACCTCGCGGTAGCCCTCGACGACCACCGAGCCACAGCCCATACCCTGGATGGCGGACCTCTCGCACGGCGGATCGTCGACCTCGGGAACCCATCGTGCAACGTGGAGGACCAGCTGTGGTCCAGCGAACGCGTGGGCGGCGTACAGTGCCGCACACGAGACCCCGGCCAGGAGCAACCTCGTTCTCATCGGACTCTCCTCCGATCGACGAAACGGCGGGAGAGGGTCCCGTCTCGGTTGTCCGAACCCCGGCAGCCTCTGATCAGCCTACCCGCCACGCACCGTCGACCGCAATGGTCGCGGGCCTCAGCGCACCCTCGGCAGGGTGGTCTCCCACAGACACCCGTCCGGCTCCCAGTCGATCTCGCGCGCGATCGTGATCAGCGAATCGGACACCGTGTCCAGCACCCGCGAGCATCCCGGTCGCGACACAACCGAATGGGAGCGCCGGGCCAGCTGCACGGAGAGCTCGACGCCCTCGTAGACGGGCCAGGGCGGCGGAGTCCCGAAGCAGCCGATGACGATCTCGAGCGGACACTGCATTCCCACCTTGCTCGGAAGATCGACGTACTCGGTTCCGGTGATGCTCCTCACCGCACGTCGCATCTGTGCGGAGCCGATGCGACCACTGAAGCATCCGACGAGGTCATCGAACCGGCGAGCGTCGAGCCTGGCAATGCCATCGCTCTTGAACTCCAGAGTGAACCGCTGACCGTCACCTCCACGCGTGAGCCGGATGACCTCGCCGGCATCGTTCGGCAGGGCACGTTCCGCGGCGTACGGCATCGTGGTTGCGAGCAAGGCTGCGGCGACCAGAGTCATCATGGTGTGCGTCCAGCGCCCGACGTGGGGCCGACCTGACTCCTGGCTCGTCGTCCGGCGGCCGCCGTGGCTAGGCGGTGGCGGTTCCCGTGACGACGTGGGCCGGTGCGCGGAACACGACCTGTCCGCCGTCGGTCACGTACTCCGCGAGGGCGCCGCTGGCCTCCTTCAGAATGTCCTGAATCAGCTCCTCGTTCAACAGGACTCCCATGACCGGCAGCCAGCCCCGGAGATCGGCCTCGACCATCGCCTCGACGCTGGGAAAGCGGGCGGTTCCGTCATGGGTCGCGACGGCCACCGACCCGACACCCGAGTCCTCGAACAGGGCGCCCAGCGCGTCCGTGTCTCCGAGCACGAAAGGCGCGCGTAGCGCGTCGGCGGCGTCGGTGCCCGCAAGACGCTCCAGCAGCTCCACTTCGATGGGATAGGCCTCCGAGTTCTCCAGGCTGTCCCAGACCGCGACGGCCAGCCTCCCGCCCGGCTTGAGGACCCGGATCATCTCTCCGAGGGCCCGTGAGCGATCACCGAAGAACATCAGACCGAACTGGCAGCACACCGCGTCGAAGGACCGATCGGGATACGGAAGCGCCTCGGCGACACCCTCTCTCCACTCGACGTGCGGCGCCAGCTCCTTCGCGACCGCCAGCATCCCCGGCCCGGGGTCGATCCCCGCGACCGAGCCGCCGGGGCCGACGCGGCCCGCGGCCTCCCGGGCCAGAACACCGGTGCCACAGGCGACGTCGAGTACCCGATCCCCGACGCCGACCCTGGCCGCGTCGAGTACGCGAGGGCACCACTGCGCGAACAGTGCCGGCACATGTAGGTTCTCGTAGGCTCGCGCTCCGGCGATTTGCTCGTCGAGATTGTCGTCTCGCATGATGCCTCCGTCGTCCGTTCATTGATGCCGGCGCGATCGGCGACCGCTATCCGGACTGCCTCGCATAGTTTCGGATCATCATCCCGGTTGCCGGCTTCATGCCCAGGCCCGAGTAGAACACCTGGAGTTCCGGGTCGCAAAAGAGATCCACCATGTAGAGGGAGGAGAGCCGCCCCAGCATCCGCGAGACGAGTCCACGCCCGATCCCTCGTCCCTGGTGGTCCGGCAGCACCTCCAGGAATGGAATGTACGCCGCCAGCACGCCATCGGTGATCGCGGTGATGAACCCCACGACGCGACCGGACTCGTCGTCGACGGCAACGACCACGTGCGTGCTCTTCCGCAGCAGATGAAGGTGCGTCTCGGGGCTGGGTCTCCGGGGCCAGCCCTCGAAGAAGCCGATGAGCTGCTCGGCACACACCCCCTCGACGTCATCCCGGTAGCGGATCATCTCGACTCCTTGCTCTCCGACTCACGGCTTGCTGGCCACGCCGCAGTACGAGACGAGTCATCGCCGGGGATCGGCAGGGCACCACGGCCCGTGCACCGATGGCCGGCGGCGACCTCTGAGCCAGGGGGTCGAGCCCAGATTACCGACGACGTAGCGTCCGTGCGGCGAGGCCGGGAGAAGAGGCTCTGCCACCACGCGAGGCGGTCACGACTCCAGAAGAGACCGGACGAGAAGCCGAGGTAGCCGGGCTCGAGCTCGGAGCGGCAGCGGGGACACGGTCCAACGGTCCGGCCAGCCATGATGCACACCTCCTCCCAGGGGCTTCGTCCCGGGTGTATCACCCCGCGCTCGCGCCGCCACGTTTGCCACCGATCCCCGCACTCGACTGCAGATGCATCTCGACGTCAGCCGCCGAGCGACAGCAAGACCAGGGTCTGAAGCTCGGCATCCAGAAGCTCCCTGCCGTCATACACCGACGTCAGCCGGGTGATTCGTCCCTGCGCATCCAGCTCCAGCGCGGTGATGCCCGACTTGACGCCCATCCTCGGACTCCCGATCCATTCGAACCCGCCACCGGAATCGCTACCCACGACATGCCTCAGCTTCGCGCCTTCTCCGAATGGTGCCTCCGGGAGCACTCGACTCAGGTATTGCCGGATCTCGGACTGACCCAGCAGCTGAGCGCGAAGGGTCATGTCCTCGTAGACCGCGTCGTAGCTGAACAGACTCGAGGCCGCCTCGGCATCCGCGGCCGCGAAGGCACGCTGGAGATCGGTGGCGACCGAACGGATCTTCTGTGACGCCCTCGGATCGATGGAGCTCTCTTTGAAGTCGGTCGGGAACGTCTCCTCCGGCGTTCGCATCTTGCCGTAGAGATCGGCATCGAAGCTTCTGCTGTCCCAGTAGTCGACCCAGCGAACGACCGTGCCGTCCTCGAAATCGACCGCGCCCAGTATGCGCAGCTCCCCACCGAACAGCTCGGGTGTGTCGGTGAACGCTACGACGGCGCTCCCCGATCCCCCGATGATGCGTGTGGGATAGGACAGACCCGTCTCGGGCCAGGCCGGCATGTACTGGGCAAAGATGCCCTCGAGGGCATCGAAGCTGTTCAGTGACCAGCCGAGAGTGGCATCGGTGTAGGTCACCAGGCTCGGAGCGAAGTGCTCCATCGTCCCGTCGACATCATGACGACTCTTCGCGGTGAAGAACGAGGCGAAGAAGGTGCTCACCTCATCCGATGCGTGGCTCGTATCGACGATCTGAGGGTAGAGGGAATCACCTTCGTCCTGAGTGAGTCCAGCACCCGCTCCGAGAGCCAGACACGTCACGACGAGAACGGCGACGAAGCGCCCTTTGGACCGGCTCATGGTATTCCTTTCACGTGCGTGGTTGGGAGGTCGAGCGTCCTCGGCCCCCTGGTGTCTTCAGCAGTATGGCGTATGCCGCTGATCGGTGGCCGACCGAGGGCCGGTCCGCCTGAAGCCGCATCTTAGATGCATCCACGTAACAGCGCACCAGGTACCTTCCGGGTCTGCGACGCAACCCGTTCGCCGATGACGAGTGCGGCGCTTCCCGTCACGCCGCGATCGCGTTGCTAGGCCCCGTGCGTACGCCGTATCGCTTCGACCGGAAACGGTGGCCCATGGGCGGGATAGATCATGGTGGCGCCGCGATCGACGACGCGCGCCCAGCTCCGTTCCAGCGCCTCCACGTCGTCGCCCAGGATGGCCAGCCGAGGACCGAGCGTGAGCGGAAGGCGGTTCATCGCGAGATCACCGACGAACGCCTCTCCGGATTCGAGAACCACGGAGATCGACCCCGGCGAGTGTCCGGGAGTCGGGATCGCGACCCCGGGGATCCCGAAGTCCTCCAGGGACCAGGGATCGTCGCCGAGCCGAAGATCGACCTCCGCCGGCGACAGACGGATCAGCGGACGGGCGAGGCGGTGCATCGCCATGAAGACGCGGCCCCATGTCGTCAGTCCGGGCGGGAGCGGTGGGTTTCCCTCCTCGACCCAGCTCGCCTCTCGCTCGTGCACCGCCAGCGGCGCACCCGTGAGGGAGCGGATCGCGGCGGCCGAGCCCATGTGGTCCCAGTGGGCGTGCGTCAACAACACGAGCCCCACCTCGTCCGGCCGAACTCCAGCTCGCTCGAGGCCCCGGAGGAAGGCCGGCGCACGGCTGGGCTGCCCCGCGTCGATCGCGACCACGCCCCGAGCTCGCAGCACCCAGCACGTGTCGAAGCCCAGTGGAATCTCGTGAATCTCCGTCACACCCACCTCGTGAGGGCCGGTCCGTCGGTCCACGCACCCCTCTCGATGCCGGAGCTCTGACCGGCCACACATTCCGGCTCAGCTACCGGGACCTTACCTCCAGCGTGAACACGTCGTCTGTCGCCGCGTCGGTCGACGCACCGGTCGACACGGCCCGAACGAACCCGCACTTCTCGAGCACGCGACGCGAAGGCGGGTTGTTCGTGGCCACTCCGCCGATGATCCGGGTCACGCCCACGCCGCGGCACCAGTCCACGAACCCCCGAATCAGCTCGCTGGCCAGGCCGCGTCCCCAGGCCGCCTCGGCCAGCAGGTAGCCGAGACGGAGCACCACTCCGTCCCCCCTCTCCCCGTCCTGAAGCAAGATGACGAGGCCGACGGCGCGTCGCGAGGACCGCTCGACCACGAGAAGCGTGACGCCCTCCTCGTCGCGTGCCCGGATCCAGTCTCTCGCGCGGGCGACCGAGTAGGCACCGTGCCACTCCGGCGGCAGAGCGCGCGTGACCTCCTCGGTGAGGATCGACATGACCGCGTGCTCGAGATCGCCTTCACCCGGGTCATGAGACGACAGCGAGTGCCACTCCCCGACCATGAGGCGCGGCGTCTCGAACCTGCAAGTCGTGAGATCCATCCGGGCTCTCCCTGGAAAGACTGGAGCCGATGCTGACGGCTGCGGCCGGTCAGACCGTCTTGCGCGCGACCCGGGACGCCAGATGCAACGAGACACCGAGGAGCACACCCAACGCCGCGGTCACCAGGCTGAACGTCCGTGGATCGTAGAACGATCCGTCGATCGGAAACAGCTGCCACGACACGTTGATCATGGCGTGGAACACCGACGCGGCAAAGACGCTGTCGCCGGCACGGACATAGAGCCACACCATGATGACTCTGAGGCAGAGCGTACCCAGGGACCACCACGCGATCCACTCGATCGAGCGACCCATCTGGAGGAGAGGGACGACGTGGAACGCCACCCACACCGACCCGAGCAGTACGCCCCCCGTCAGGACTCCACGACGCCGAAGCAGCGGCTCCGTGGCGTAGCCCGTCCAGCCCATCTCTTCTCCGAGTGCCGCCGTGAAGAAGACGGCAAGCAGAGGCACAACGGCAAGCGTCAACGATGGGGGATGAGGGATCGCGGTGCCCATGCTGCGCATGATGTAGAAGGAGAGGACGGCAACGGCCGGGTTGAACAGCACGAGGAGGACGTACCACCTCTCGTCCCGGACGTGCCCGGCATCGAACGACCGGCGTAGCAGGCTCCTGACGGCGGCGACTCGACCCTCTCGGTGGACGAGTATGACGGCGGCGACGGCGGGAGTGAACGCGGCCAGCGCACCGATGGGAAGGCCCGGCAGCAGCTGGATCTCGAGGAGACTTCCCAGCGCCCAGAGGGGAGCCGACAGGGCAAACGTCAGGACGAAGAAGCCCCTGAGAGTCCTGCGTTCAGAGAGCAAGCGACCGCCTCGCTGTCCGATGCTCGCGCTCACCGGCGTCGGCAGCCGGTGCGCGGAGTACCGGCGCAAGCCACGTGCAAGAGACGTCCGTCGTCCGGTCGAGCACCTGCTCGTGCCCAGCGGTCCTACCTGACGGAGTCGACATACTCGACCGGGAACTTCAGGTCCGCGAGGACGTTCCGAAGACGCGTCGCATACTCGGGGTTCCGCTCATGCGGCTCGGGCGCTCGAACCAGGTTGTAGCACAGTGCGGGAACGGCCTTGCCCTCGAGGGGATGCGCGACCACCGCTTCCGGACGATAGGCGTCCAGGCCCGGCGCACCATAGAGGTGTTCAAGCTCCGCGTGCGTCAGCGCGATCAGCATTCCGTATGCACGAGCGCCCGGGGACGGCACCAACGTGGCGCGCTGGCCGATCCGCAGCGCGAAGTCGGCCACATACGCACGACGGAAGTTGGACGGCCTCGTTCCCGCCTGGCGAAGTACCTGAACGTCCATGAACAAGCCGTAGAAGAAACCGTCGATCCGCCGGGGATCCATGCACTCACCTCCTCCGCTCATGACGGACGACGGCGACCCGCTGCCGGGGACGGAGCCACGCCCTTCCCGGTCAACCGAGGCTGTCGTGCTCGGCGTCGTCCAACTCCTTGCGGTAGCGAACGGCCTCCAGGGGTGCACCAGGCTCGTGTGTCGTCGTGGCGCCATCCGCTTCGAAGCCCATGGCCTCGTAGAAGCGTCTCGCCTGTGGGTTGCCGGCAAACACCCATAGGGTCGTCACGCGATATCCGCGTGCCTCGAGCAAGCGTTCCCCGTACCGGCAGAGGGCGGTGCCGATCCCTTTCCGCCAGTGCTCCGGTGCGAGGTAGATACCCCAGATCTCCCCGGTTGCCTTCCTGTCCACGTCCGCATCGCGGCATGCGCCGAGTGTGAGGAAGCCGAGGATCTCCCCGTCTCGCTCTGCGAGGTAGGTCTCCTCGGCATTCTCCGCCAGGGATTCGCGGAAGCGCCGCGCACGCCGCTCGCAGTCCAGGCCGTCCAGGTGAGCATCCGGCACGAGACCTCGGTACGCGGAACGCCACGAGTCGATGTGCAGCCGGGCAATGGCGTCTGCGTCATCGGCGGTTGCACGACGGATGTTCATTCTCGGCTCCCGCGTCGGGTGAGGCGGTCGGTCAAGCGGTTCGCCCTCCGGGTGGCCACTCCCGCGAGAGGAGACCGTAGAGAGCCGAGTCCGAGACCTCCTCGCCCACGATCCAGCGCTCGCGTAGCAGGCCTTCGCGCCGAAAGCCGAGCTTCTCCAGGCTGCGCGCCGAGCCGACGTTTCTCGGGTCGATGTCGGCTTCCAATCGGTTGAGCGAAAGCTCGACGAACGCGAACGTGATCAGGGAGCTGACGGCTTCGAACATGTAGCCCTTGCGCCAGTGATCGCGGGCAATACCGTAGCCCAGCTCCGCACGACGACACTGCTCGTTGAAGTTGAACAGGGAGCTCGTGCCCACCAGTCGCGGCTCCTCCCGGAGAAAGACGCCCAGGCGAAGGTGCTCGCCCGCGGCGAGCGCGCGGCGATCGTCTTCGATGAGCGCGACTGCTCGATCCACGGACGTCCACGGCTCCGAGCTCCAGAACCGCATGAACTCGGGATCGGAGAAGATGCCGAAGAGCGCCTCGGCGTCCGGGATGCACAGCGGTCGAAGACTCAGCCGCTCGGTGGAAATCGAAACCCCGGAGAACGACCGCATGGCTCCCTGCGCTGTTGGAGATCAGCGGGTATCCCTCAGTCGTGACACACGAACACCTCGACGAGTGACTCGACCGTACCAGATACCCATCGCAGCCGTCGATGAGGGCGGTGACCGATCCGCTCTGCGCACTCGTCGGCACCTCGACGCCCGGCAGGGAGCGTCTACGCCCCCGCTTCCCGGAAGCGCCCGGGGACGTGCGCCAGGTAGTCCTCCGGGCGTGCGGGGCCGGACATCATCGTCGCGATCCACGCCTGTCGCTCCTCCCACACCACCTCCAGGTCCCACACACAGACCGACTCGCCGTCGACGGCCGGTCGCCACTCCTCGCCTTCGCGACGCACCCACACCCTGATGGGCAGCTCGTTCTCGTTACTCCACCACGCGAGGATCAGGTAGTTCTCCGCGCGACCCTGGTGGGCGACGAGAAAGCCGAGACCCGGTCGTCCCCGGTCGGGGTCGGGACCTGGCAGGCCGTCCGATGCCATGCCCATGGGCAGCTCGAAGTCCTCGACGTCGAAGGCTGCGCCGCCGTAGACCACGCTGAAGAGCTTGAGAGACCAGCCTCCGCGGCTCCGGATGCCCCGAAAGCGGGTCTCGCGTGGTGCAAACCTCTGCAGCTCCATGGTCCCTCCGTGGGTGACTCGTCCGATCCATCTTGCTGGTGATGATGTCGGTGCGATCAGGCCGGGTCCAGCGTTCAGGAGCGGTCCGGAGAACTCCGGTCATGGGAGGTCGAATCCGCCCGAAGAGCCTCGACCGCGCGCAACGCCACCCGCTGCATGCTCTCGGAGGCGGAGCCAGATCACGTGCCGCCAACGTGGAGCTCGGCCTGATCGGATCCGGACGCGATCGTGAGCTCGAGGTTCTCTCCGAGCTCGAGACGCAGCTCATGATCGACGGGTCTCGACAGAGAGAACTGAATGGAGGTGATCCCATACCTCGGTTGCTCGGACCTCCGAACGGCGATCGTGCAGTTGGGCCCCTGGAACTGCTCGACAGCACCACGAATCGTGCGATCAAACCCGGCCGCCATCAGAAGCACCGCCAACGCATCGGCGTCCGACAACGAGGCGACCACCTCGATACCGGCGATGTCGTCGAACAGTACGTCGCCTAGCGAGGCATCCGGCTTCAGCATCTCGACCGTCGCCACCATCTGGTGACTGCGCGGCGCGAAGCCCGCGGCGTCCCGCTCGACCCCGAGGTAGTCCGCCGGCCGGTCCTGGTGATCCTCCATCAACCACGAGTAGAGCCTCGGCCAGCCCTCCGCCATCGACACTTCCCAGTACAGCGGTGTGTCGTGATCTTCGCCGGGTATCGCCTCCAGACGTCGAGTGACCGCCTCACCATGTACCTTGTGCAGGCGTTCATACACCACATCGAGCTCGCCCAGGGTCTGGCTGCTCAAGGCGACGCCGGCGAAGCCGACCTGGACGTCCTTCGGGGCATTCGAGCCCAGCAGCTCCACGTAGGCATTTCGCCCCATGAGGTAGATGGCGGTGAACGGGCCGCTCTCGATCGTCTGAGTCAGCTCGAGCAGGACGGAGAATTGCTCCCCGAGGAACTCCGACTCCAGGACCGCCTCGTAGTCCTCCTTCTCCAGAGCAACAAACAGGTGGTTCACCTCGAGCATGGGCCCATCCGCTCTCCCGGCATCATCCGCGACCGTGACTCCGCCCTCTCGAGGACTCGGGTCCGCGCTACCGATCACGTGCGTGGCGAGTCCGAGCAGCAGCAGTGTCGTGGCACGAACCACGGTGCTCCGAGTGACGTTCAGGCGGTCGCCTCCCATCGCCGTCTCCAATCCCGCTCTTCATGTTCACCTGCGAGCTGTCTCCAACATCGGACCGCTCACACACCCCCGGATCGTCCACCCCGAAGACGAAGACCATCTCTCTCGCCTGCCGGTGATCGAAGTCCCGGCGGTCCCAGTCCCCGTAGAGCGACAGATGCCTCAGGCCCGCCTCTCCGGCGAGACGCGCGACCTCATCGACCTGCCAGAATCGAATGCGGCTTCGCGACGTCAGAGCCTCATCAGGAAACTCGTAGTGCAGGTCGAACAGCATCAGGCTGCCCTCCATTCCCACGAACTCCCGGGTCTCCCGAACCACTCCCTCTTCTGTCTCGAGGTCGACGCTGTAGTTCCACATCGCGGGCCAGCTCAACGCTGGATTCCGGGCCTCGAAGACCACCCTACCACCCCGCTGGAGGTGATTCCGAGAGTGCCGAAAGAACGCGAGTACCTGATCGTCCCGCACCAGAGCCTGGAACGCATTCCCGGTCATGATGATCAGGTCGTACCGGGTGGCACTCTCGTACTCCTCGGCCGAGGATTGCACCCACTCCACCCTGTCCCCGCCAGGTCGGGCCCGGGCCACGTCGAGCATCTCCCTGGCAGGATCAACGCCCGTGACCCGATTGCCGCAACGGGCAATGGCCGACGCGACCAGACCCGTTCCGCATCCCATGTCCAGCACGCGTATGCCTGGCCCTCGTGAAACGTCGAGATAGAACTGTCGGTCTCTCGACCACGGGCAGCTCGTGTCGTAGAGGGCGCAGAGACGAGGGGTGACGTAGTGCACGTCCAACATGTTCCTCGCCCTCTTCTCGCCGGTCGACACGCGATGCGTCGGCTCCCTGCGGCCCGACGACCCCACGCTTCTGCGTCCAGCGCGAGCTCGTCCGGTGCGAGCGCTGGCTGGCGGCACGCTACGCCCCAGCTCGTGCTGCCCAGGCTCTCGCGGTCAATGGTATCGCCCCGTCCTCGTTCCGGGGCAACGTTGCCGCCAGACGGCTCGCGAGCTCCTCCTGTCTCCGGGCGGAGAGTGAGGACAGATAGCCCGGAGCCGGACCGGGGCCGCCCACAAATGGGCTCCAGTAGTCATCGAAGTCCTGGAAGCGTGTCGTGACCTCGATCGCCTCGACTCCGATCCGGGAAAAGCCCGCCTCTCGGAATGCGGCTTCCAGCCCGGAAGGGGAGCAGATCGGGAAGCGCTCACCCTCATCGTACTGACGAGCGGCAGGGTCGAGCTCGACCGCGGCATCCCAGAACCGGCGGAGGAACTCCATGCCTCCGGCATAATCCCAGACACACGCGGCTACCACGGCGCGGTCGGCGGCGAGCGACCTCATTGCACGGAGGGCCGCCACCGGCTCCGGAATGAAGTTCAAGACGAGAGAGGAGATCACCACGTCGTAGCCATCCGCCCGGGTCGGTAGCTCGTCCGCGCTCGCGGTGAGGAGCTCGACCCGGTGATCGTCGAGCGCGGCGCGCGTGTGTGCGACGAACTGCTCCGAGGAGTCCGTCGCCACCACGGAAGCGGGGTCCCCGATCTCGAGTATCTTCGACGTCAACGCCCCCGTGCCGCAGCCGACCTCGAGCCAGTGGCGGCCCCGAGGCACGTCCAGCCAGGTGACGAAGACGCGTGCCAGCTCCCGGCTCCATCGCCCCATGAAGCGCTCGTATGCGCTCCCGCTCTCCCAGACATCGCGTGGCGAATCGTCACGTACCATTCTCACTCCTGACCTCGTGGTGTGGACTGACGGCAGCGAGCTCAGCTCCACCATCCCGGGATCTGCTCACTCATCAGCCTTCGGTGCACTGAAGGCCTTGCTGTAGAAGCCCGATGGATCGAAGCAGCACACTCGCTTCTTCCCCGAGGCGAGCATGTCACATGCGTCATCGATTCTCTCGCTGCGGGTCGTCGCCCGTTTCGCTGACGTGATCCAATGGACCCAATCGACGCGGGCAATGGTCGTCGTCGCGTCCCAGGTGGCTCGGGCCCCGGGAGCGGAGGCCAGCGCCAGAGCGAGATCATCTGGAACCTCCGGCTCGGGCTCCTCGGTGGCCATGATCTCGAAATGGGCGATGTCGCCGATCCTCGCGCCCGATGCCGCGAGCAGCTTCGGCTCGATCCGCAACCAGTGACTCTTCTGGCCATCCGGCTCGAGCAAGACCTCGAACGGGTGGCCGTTGAGGGTCCCCGACACCGTCGTGCGGCCGCGCCGCGGCAGTCTCCTGCTTGCATCATCGGGCAAGACGACGAATGCCCACTCGCCACCGCCTCCCGGCTCCTTCGGGCGAAGCAGTCGCGCGTCGAACCTGGATCTCGTTTCCTGCTTCTTCATGAGCCCAACGACCTCACCCAGACATGTCCAACGTCCCCCTTGCTCAGCCGCGGGCGGAGTGGTCGCCCGTCGGCTGGAGCGCCCGCTGCTAGCCGGTTTCCTGGCGACCGGGCGCGTCGCTCCTCCTGGGCTTCAGCCAGCCTCGCCGTTCCGGATGAAGCGCGAGCCTCGCCGAGTCACCCTCGTAGCCGGCGTTGTCCCCCGTGAACCGGCTCTCGACGACGAAGCCCTCACTCTCGTACAGACCGAGGGCCGCGTCGTTGTTGCCGCACGCAAGCGTCCAGGCATCCTCGTCCAGGCGAGCGAGGCAGTGCCTCAGGAGCGCCCGACCCACTCCGCGCCTGTAGTAGGCGGGATCGACGTAGAGCCAGGCCAGGTACGGCTCGTCGATGCCCGCGAATCCCAGAATCTCGTCGCCCTGCTGAGCGACGAACATGGTACAGGACTCGACGTACTCGCCCTCAGGATCATCGGCCAGAGGAATGAACGCCCGCACATCGAAGGATCCACGCAGCTCGTCGGGTCGCGAGCGGTCATGCACGCGGCAAACGGCCGGCCAGTCCTCTGGCCGATAGTCTCGGATGATGAAGTCCATGGGCACCCTTCCGACTCTCGAGAGACACCTGACCAACGGATCCGGGCCTCTGTTGCGCGACCATGATGCCCCCGCGGGGCCGCGAGCTGCAAGGTGAGTGGCTCCGGACCTCACG
Source organism: Candidatus Eiseniibacteriota bacterium (assembly GCA_965224245.1). Lineage (GTDB taxonomy): Bacteria > Eisenbacteria > RBG-16-71-46 > CAZAMP01 > CAZAMP01 > CBDCYW01. The sequence goes on from OZ245046.1 coordinate 2,952,477, forward strand.
GCGTACTGCGGCGCCGCAACCTGTGTCAGGGGGCGCCGTCCCGACGAACCCCTCGCTCGAGAGAACGCCTCGGATGAACCGTGACTTCCCTTCGATGTAGAAAGGACGATCACGAGGAAAACGGCTCGCCAGCTCCTCCTCGAGCTCGGCGTACGCCGACTACCTCGCCGCGCCTGAGTCCCAGCGGTTCCGTCATGGTACTCGCTCCGGTTGCCGCGCTCCCTGACGTTCCCCGGCTCAGCTGCGGGCGGCGTAGCCGCCCATCGGCCACACGCGCGGTTAGCAGCCCTGCGGGGCGGCAGCAAACGCGTGTCAGAATGCGACCCACGCCCAGTCACCGACCATCGCTCGCGGAACCCGACCGGATGAAGGCGATGATGTCGTCGGCCCTGGTACGCATCTGGTCGATCACGCGAAGGTTGAAGGTGTGATGCTGAACGATCGCAGGCAGTTCGTCACGAGCGGCACGCCTCGCGGCAAAGGCCCCGGCAATCTCCACCGCGCGATCGGGTTCGAGGGTCAACTTGCCGTAGTCTCCTCCGGCGAGCTCCACTGCTTCCAGCTCGTCGATACTCAGCAAGCCTGCCACTGCAGCGTCGAAGCGTTGCTGTGCCATCAGGTCTTCACCGACCCTGGCGTCGTGTTGCAGGGCCGTGTAGTGCGCGGCCAACCTGCGACGCAACGGCTCGGAACGTATCAGCGCCAACCTCCCTGTACTCTGAAGCTCGTGGTAGACGAATGCGTTGATCCGGGGAAACGAGCGCCAGCTCACCGTTTCGATGGCCCACGGCACTCGGGCAGGCTGGTCGGAGGCCAGCGCCGGATCTACCGCCATGCGCTCGAGGAGGCGAGCGGCCTCGATCCGGTCGCGGGCATACTCCTCTGCATCGTCCATTCGTGTGCGCTCAGCCATCAGGTCCTCTGCCAGGCGCTCCAGGTACAGATCCTCGAGCCTGAGCTCTTCTCGGTGCTTGGCCCACGCATCGAGCTGAAGTGCCAGCAGGATTCCGACGATCACGACGACGAGCTCGATGAGAACACCGAACCAGGAGTAGCCTTTGATCCGCCCGAAGATCCGTCGGATTAGCATGCCTCACTCCTCGCGGTCCCACGCCCGGCTGTGTCGCGTCCCGACAACGAGCATCAACCGGCGCGTGGCGGCGTCAGCTGCATGCGCTCGTCGAGCGGCGCGCTCGAGCTACCCACCAGCGCCGCTCCCGACCCGGGATTGTCGATGTCCTGACCCGGCGCGGCTACGTATCCGTCGAGTGAGATGATGAAGCTCTCCACTCGGACCCGTGTCATCTTCAGACCTCGATTGTGACGGCCGGCGTCGGTCCGCCTCACCTCTGCTAGCTGGTTGTCGATCCCAGGATCTCGTCCACGAGCTCTCCCGCCGGCCTCTCCGAGTCCATCCGCATGATGGGACATTCCAGGCAGCTCATCCAGCGCTCGTGCAGCTCCAGGCTCCGGATGGGAGGTCGGGCGTCGTCGTAGCTCCGCGCCCAGGCCATGAAGTCGAGGTGCTGGGGGTGCATGTCCCCTCCAGGTAGAATCCGGGATCCGTAGCGCCGCCTCTCGCGCGCGAGGAGCCTGGCCATTCGTATACCCGGGTCGAGGTACAGGAACACGGCGAGCGTGAAGCGATCGAGCAGGGGGTCTCCCCAGCTGCAGATGGACCCGGACAGGACCCAGCTCGAGACCCCTTCGATGTCTCGTTCGATGAGGGCGACGCGAGCTTCCGGATCACGCTTCGTCGTGAATGGTGGATCGGTGTCGATCCAGTAGTAGTCGTCGGTGTCCAGATGGAGCGCGCCGGTCGCGGTGGCGAGCCGATGTCCCAGAGTGGATGATCCCACGCCGGACGCACCGAAGACATGGATACGGGATGACATCTCACAGCCGCCTGGCCGAGTAGCGGTTCAGCCGTCCGGGGTCACGTCTCGAGCAGGGTGTTCAGAAAGTCTTCGGTGCCCGGCGGGCCGGTCACCTCGAGCCAGATCGGGCCCCCGCTGGGCTCCACGGACAGGACGAACCTGAGGAACCGGCAGCAGTGCCGCTCCGCTTCGATGACCGTCGCGACCCGGCTCAGTAGATCTTCGCTCGCATCGAATCGCCAGCGAAACCCACCCGGAACGGGCTCCCTTTCGGTCGCCGCGGCCAGGAGGCCCGGAAGGAGCTGATCACGCCTGGCCGCGAGCTCGCCTGGAGTGAGTGTGCACGCGATGGGAGGATCCGAGCTCTTCCCGCGACTGTCGCTCATCAAGAACCTCCAGGTGCGTCAAAACGCGTTGCGCTGCACCCGCGGGCACCTCCGTCGACTGCAAGCGCCGGGCAGCTCGCATCCTCTGCTGGTACGCCAGCCTTCCAAGCAGCCGGACGAGGAACTACAAAGCGATCCAGCAAAGCAACGCTATCCAGACCACCTGCAACGGCAGCCGAAGAGCCAGTGGCGTTGCCGGCCGTCCCCCGAGGGTTCCACTCGTCCGCGCAGCATGAACGTTCGCGGGAAACAGCGCAACCAGGAGAAGCGCCAGCCCGAAGGCTGACCAGCGCGAAAGAGGCGGTACCAGCAAGCCGAGTCCGCCGACGATCTCAGCGATGCCCGTCAGCGTGACCAGTAGCGCCGGATCTGGAAGACCCGGGGGCACCATCCGGATGAGATCCGGTCGCATCCGATTGAAGTGCGCGGTCGCGGTGAACATGAACATGACGGACATGCCCGCACGCGTGGCCGCCAGGAATCCGTGGCATCTACGCCGAGAACGCCGGCTACTCTCGCCGCGGCGATTGCGATGAGCATGACGAAGAACGGAATGATGACCCACCGACCTCTCGCCGGGCTAGCGACCCGCGCTTCGGGTTCGCGGCCTCATCAGCACTCTGCGCAAGACACGCCCCGTGCCACCAACGCATGTCAGTAGCAAGCGCATGTCAGACGGCGCCCCCCGCTCATGCGTCAAGTGGCCCGGTCCATCAGCGGCCGATAGCGCTCCTCGATGACGCGGTGATGGTGGAGCTCGTGCCCCGCGACATGGAAGGCGAGCCCTCTGGCCGAGGCGGAGTACCCGTTCACCCGACCACGGCGTGTCCACGCGCCCTCGGGCAGGTGCAGCAGCATCGAGATCGTCGCCGCGCGGACCGCGGCGTACTCGTTCAGAAGACTGGGGACCGTACGGCTCTCGAAGTCCGCCGACGCGACGTAGAGCTTCTCGTCGAAGCCGGGGAGATCGAGCGTCTCCCCGCGGGCCAGACACAGGATCCGGTACGAGAAGATTCGCTCGTCGTCGATGAGGTGGCCCAGGATCTCCTTGAGCGTCCACTTCCCGGGGGCGTACGTGGCCCCGCTCTCCACCAGGACCCGCAGGGATTCGAAGAGCTCTCGTGTCCTGGGCTCGAGCTCGACGAGGGCCTCCACCGCATCGTCGCCCCGGACCGCATCGATGTCCGGCGCCGCGTAGTCCGCGAACTCGCCACTCTCGGCGCGCCCGGTCGGAAGCCGATCCGCCATTGGCCTGACCGCCTTTCGCTAGCTAGAAGTCCACAGGATCGTGCGATTGCTCATGCCGATCGATCGTCGCCTGACGCATGATCAGCATCATCGGCGGCGCACCGCGCCGTCCGCCGCACGCTGTCGCTGGACGGCGTCTGGCTTGATGATCTCACAAAAGACGCTGGAGGCATCGACTTCGCAGACGTGGGCTTTCACTTCAACCTTCGCACAGAGCGTGCGAAACATGTCGGGAGTCATTCGTCCCGCCCGGAAGCCATCCTCGCAGACGATGACACCGTGGGTGGACGCCACGCGATCGACGCGCCCGATGAGACCCTCCGCCGCCTGGACGTCGAACCAGGCCAGCCGATCCGACCAGAACCTATCCGAGTACGAGGACAACAGCACGAGCCCGCCCGGTCGGGTGACCCGCAGCGCCTCCTCCAGAAGGCATACCTGATCGACTCCGAATGAGCAGATGCCGTTTTGCAAGCAAAGGACCACGTCGAACGAACCGGCCGGGAACCGCAAGTCGATGGCGTCCATGCACAGGTACTCGCAACGATCATCGCCCCGGGACAGACGGCGCGCGAGCTCGAGGTTTTGCGGGGCGGTGTCAATGCCGACCACACGGTGGGCGACACGCGCAAGCCGCTCCATGATCCGCCCATAGCCACATCCGAGCTCGAGGACCTGGTCCGCTGGTCGAAGGCGCCCGAGAGCGTGGAGAATCTCTGCTTCGAGGTACTGACATACTCTCTCGGGGGCGACCTCGTAGCAGCGTCGCAACCGCTCCCCCGACAGCTTTTCCGCGTAGTACCTGCCCACGCAGCACGTTTTCCTTCGTCCGACCGACGTCCCGAGGTACGGCAGGCCGCGGAGCGAACCGACCGCGGCAACCCGACGTTGCTTGCCGTGACCTATGCCGTAAGCCGGAACCGACGCACGGCGATGATATCACCGTAATCGACCGGACGGACATCCCTGGTCGCCAGCGTCAAGAGGGTCTTTGTACTCCCCGGTGCGGTAACAGACTCGACCTCCAGGTGGCCGCATCGCATACCTCGGCGGCAGCGCCGAGATCACCTGATCGGACTCCGAGCTCGCCCCAACACGAGATGTTGCGCCCGCAACGCTTCCGTAAGCTCCGGCCAGTCACTCGACGTAACCCTCAATCTAACGTTCTGGCATTCACCTGCAGCGCGCGAAGCGCGCTCGTCAGGTGAGACGCCTTGCTAGGCCGCTGCACCTTTCTCTATCCCGGCACCAGCGCCAGGCACGCCCCGACCGGATCCTGGACAGCCGCATACGCGTGCTCTCCATCCGTCCCCCGTGACGCCTCGATGACCTTGCCCCCTTCCTCTCGTACGCGACGGAGACTCTCGGCGAGGTCGCCAACGGGAAGGTAGATCATCCAGACAGGCGGCAGATCCTGGTTCACGCCGCGTGCATGACAGACGCCCGCCGCCGGGTTTCCATCACCACCCAGCATGTTGTAGTCGGCGTAGCGCTCGCTTGCTTCCTCCATCTCGACATCCTGCACCGACCAGCCAATGACCTGGCGATAGAAGTCACGGGTCGCCGAGGCGTCGGAGACCGTCACGTCGAGCCAGGAGATGCAACCCACACGCGCCCCGGCGTCGCACGATACGGCACCCTCGGTCGGGGAATGTGCCTCGGCGGAAACGACCGGGATGATCCCGAACGCCGCGCCATTCGGATCGAACAGAGCCGCCCACTGGCTCTCTCCATCGTCGTCTTTGCCATGCATGAGCTCGCTCCCACCCAGCTCGAGCGCGCGTTCGGCACTCGCTGCGACATCCGCGACCAGAATGTGCGGCATCCATTGCAGCGGGAGGTCCACATGCTCCGCGGTACGCGCGCCCAGGCCGATGATCGGCATGCCTCGGTTGTTCAGCAGATCTTCGCGCCAGAGCGGATTGGCGCCCGTGCAGAGTACACGTGAGTAGAAGCGCATCTCACGCTCGTGTTCGGGAACGGCAATGTCGGCGCTGAGGATTCCGCCGACGCGTGGGACGAAGGGGTCACTCATGGGTTTGCATCCTGGTTGACACCGAACCAGCCAAACCGCCCGCTCGTGGACCTCGGGGGAGAACCTGATTGAACGTCCCATGGGCTCCATCCTCTCGAGGAATCGGCCCTCCGGCAAACCCGGGGCGGTTCAGACATCAGGCAGCGGACTCCTTGTTGACATCCCAGTTCGGGAACACCAGTACCGCGGGGTGACACTTGAGCGCGCGAGCGATGATCTTCGCCCGCTCGACCCCGAGGTTGACCCGATCGTTCTCGATGGCCGAAATCGTCGACTGCGGAATGCCCGTGAGTTCCGCAAGCGCGTTCTGACTCAGATCCTGCAGCTCACGGATGATCCGAACCGACTCCCCAACGGAGACATCGACTGTCTTCCTCGCGCGGCGAAGGTCCTTGCCACTCATTCCCTACTTCCTCCGATAGTCGTGAGGGGTGATATCCAGAACGAGGACGAGAACCCGGTCCGCCTCTACCCGGTAGATGACTCCGTACTGACCTCCAAGGCGAGATGACCGGTGTCCAGCCCACTCTCCCCGAAGCGCCTCGCCATGGAACCCCTTGATGAGGCGAAGGCCCTTGGGGCCCGACAGACGCACGATGTCCTTCCACTTCTCGTACCGCTCGAGGACCTCGACAGGCAGTCGCGACAGGCGCCGTCCAAGACGCCGATGCTCGAGGACCTCCCACATGACCCAAATGTACTATACTCAATATGGTATGTCTACCCAGTTGCGTGTGGGCGGCCCAACGCTTGGCTTCAGCTGCAACGCGAAGCGTTGGCGGGTGCAAGCCGTCATTCGGCTTCCGCTCGGAGCGGGGTCGCCTGAGACTACCCGGCCAAGTGCGTCGCCTCGAAGCGTCGCCCTGCAAGCACGAGGTGAGCGCGGCGGTCGGTAGATGGTAGAAGGCCATACGGCTCGAGTAGCGGCTCCAAACCCGGCTCTACGGGAACTTCAAGCGCCTGGACGAGGGGATGCCCAGTGACCGGGGCAGCCTCGCGGATTTCCAGCAATGTACCGACCCCGGGCCTTGCAAGCCATGCCGTGCGATGCTTCGCAACGCTCTCGAGGCTCCTCGGATGGAGGAACCAGCCGCTAACCCGGGCAAGATGCTCCTCGAGGGCCGTGACGTTGACTGCGACATGGTGCAGGCCCGGCCCACGGGAGGCGAGAGCACGCGCGTACGGCCCCTCGGTTCCAAGGGCCTGCATGAGAAGCAACCGCCCCCCGCTCTCTGGTGCGCCGACGTACGCTTCGCGCGTACCTTCAGCAGGAAACTCCTCAACGGGTCCGACTGAGAGGCCGAGCGGCTCGAGCCGCGAGAGAACCGTCTGCACGTTCGCAACCAAGAGGGCAACGTGGTCCATCGCAGCATGCTCCTTTCACACCGTCTCAACAGGTTGTCGGCAGCAACATGTGAGAGTCCGGAGGTCTGCTGGGATCTATCACCGAACGGATCTGCCGTTAGGCTGCGGACGCAACTCAATCGAGTGCAAGCCGGAACGGCTTGCACTCCTTAGAAACGCGAGCCGTCAGCTTAAACGGCTTGTTAGACGGTCGGCCCAGATTACCGTGTCCTACCCCCAGCCTGCGTGAAGCCGATCCCGCACGTCGGGGAAGCGAGCAGCGATTGCCGCGAGACCGGTGGTGCATGAGGACACTAGCGTCGGCACGCTGCCCGAGGCGACGAAGAATGTGACGTTTGCCGCGATCCCTACCATTCCGGCGACACCAGGGGCGATGTCTCGGATGCTGATCTTGTACTGGGCCGCCTGAAGGTCGCGGAGGACGTGCGAGACGAAATGGTCGTAAGCGGCGCGCACGTTGAGGCCGTTTAGGTCAAGCGCCTCCTTCCAGGCCATCAGGTCGTCGAACTCCTGCTTGGTGTATCCGAGTTCCCGATAGATCTCCTCCTCGTGCTCCACCTTCGTCAGCGCCAGTCCAGGGGCGCCCGCAATCTGGGCGCCTATGAATGCAAGAGGGTCCTCGTAGGTGCTGAATGCGACCGAGTCGTCCGCGTGCAAGTAGTCGTGGCGAATGGTGTAGGTTCTTATTGACGCGTCGAGCAGTGCCAACTCCCGCCCCAACTCTGCTAGCGTACCTTCAAGCGGCTCTACGGCTCCGTGCTCGATCGCATGTCGGAGTTTCCGTATCCTTAGCCGCGCCGCGTCGGACCGTTCTTTGAGGCGTTCAATCGCCGCATGCGAGTTGTGATTGACGAACGGCATTTGTCCCTCCCCCCGGCCAATGCCTACCCGCTCGGCGTTCCGCCGTCTAGCGAACGATGAAGCGATGAGCCGCGTCGTTATGTGGGTGGCCGACTCTGTCGCCCTTGCCTCCCGGGCACATCTGGAAGAGCAAGCAGCGCTTCCGGCGCGAGATCCGCGCCGTTCGGCCAAACGACCGTCCGTGACCCGGGGTCAATAGCCACCTGTGCAAAGAACTCAGGCTCCCGCACGGCGGCAAACATCGGACCCGTGAGCAACTCGGTCAGGTCGACGATTCGGCGTACGCCGTTATCGAAAACCACTTCGAGCACCCGCCCGCCACGAGGCGTCGCCTTGACAACATGTGGAATGCTACTCATCTGCTTCTACTCCAGAGGCGCGATCACAGCGAGTAGTTCGCCGTTCTGCGCCCGCTGCCAGTTGGCGGCAAGCTCCGCCTGGTGATGACGTGCCCACGTACGAACCAGTCGGTGCGCACGGCGTGGCAACCGCCCGGCCACAACGCGTGCTGACACGATCGCCACCTCGGCCTCGTACTGAGCGTAGATCGCGTGGAAGTGAGGCGGCGCCTGGTCTCGCCAGTACATGTAGATCGCAATGCCATAGAACTCCAAAACCCTCGGCACGGACTCCCCAAGCAGTCTGGGGAGAGAAAGGCGTCGCGGGGTTCATGGCTTGTCGACCTTTGCTCCTACTCCACATAACGTCTTCTCGTTCACCTGCGGGCCGGGGAGCGGGCCGTCAGGTGCAACGGCTCATCATGTCCGTGCGATACTAGGAGCACTACGAAAGACCGTGGCCACGGGCGGCCACGTGCGGTCTACCAGCCTGTGTAACGCCCCCTGCCATTCCAAAACGCTCGAAGTAGTAGCGCTCTCCTACGAGGAACGGCTGGTCAGCGAGCCAGAGAGCTGGCGGGTGCTCGTAGGGAGGGGCGTACTCGTACCAGCGCCGCAGATCGCTGAAGTCCTCGTTATTGAAGAACGACATGACTGTCCTCAGTCTGACGTTGCCTTAACCTGCGGGCGCGACCCTAGCGCAAGCAAGGGCGTGACCGACAGGTTCGAGGTAGTGTTAGACGACCCCCGCGCTTCACGCGCCATCGTAATGATGGACGACGGTGTGCTTGAGAAGGTGTGCTTCATCGGGATCAATCACTGCCTCCCACCAGCTGGTACCGGCGAAATCCTCAAGTGCTTCCAGATCACGCCACATCGTGATCATGAGAAACTCATTCGGTGACGAAGGGAGGGGCGTGCCGATCCGCGCCTCAAGCACTCCATGTTGAGCTTGAAGCATGGGGAGTGCCTTGTTGACAAAGAACGCCTCGAACGCTTCTTGCTTGCCATCATGCACCGTTGCTCGGAAAACCCGAATGATCATCCGGTCACATCCTCTTCAAGTTCGTCTAGTGCCCAGCGCATCAACTGCGGCCGGCGCAGCCGGCCGTCAGCTGCATGCCGCCGTTAGGCGCTACGATGCCTTGTCAAGCTCCTCGCGAATGCGCTCGGCGAGGAAGATCTTGAGCAAAGACTGATACGGAACATCCCGCTTGTTCGCCAGAAGCTTGAGCTCCTCGAGAAGTGATTCTGGCAGCCGGAGGGAGATGGTCTTTGTTGAGGGCTTGAGGCCAGAGAACCGAACACGCTTCCCCTTCGACCAGTCCACGTAGTCCGTGGAGTCGTTCTCCGACCAGAACTCGCGTTCGCGTTCCTCACTCCGGTGACGCGGTATCTTCTTCTTGGGCACTTTCGTATGCCTTTCGTTCGCGCCGGCTCATGTCGCGGGCAGAGATGACTCGAATGAGACCATCCCGAAGGGTGAAGACCAGGAACAGCCTGCGCCCTCCGTCTGTCTGCCCCAGAGCAAGATACCGACGCTCCTGCATGGAGTGCTTGTCGTCTACCACCGTTACCAGGGGCAGGTTGAAGAACGCTTGCTCGCACTCGGCCCTTGATACTTCGTGGCGATGCCAGTTCTTCTCGGCGTTCCCCTGGCCCCACCGGAACCCGGTACACCGTGCGAGTTCATCCCGTGGCTCGGCCATGGGTAAAGTATATTGCTAACATATACATATGTCAATTGCCACGACTCCGCCGAGGGAGCCTTCCTGTGCGCCCAACGACTGGAATCCAGCGGCCCGGCCGGGCGCGAAGCGCGGTCGGGCCCGCTGCAATGACTTGTTAGGCGGCGCGTCCCCAGCTTCCAATCAGCTGAGACTCTTGGTTAAACGACGGCGCGAAAGAGGACTGAAGCCGGATCGTTCGTAGAGCGCCTGTGCTCGAGGCCTGTGCGGCTCCACTTCGAGATGAAGAGCCCGGACACCACATTCGCGGCAGAAAGCCTCCGCCACTTCGAGTGCCTGGGACCCGATGCCGAGCGAACGGAAAGGCGCTGAAACATACAGTTCATCGAGGAAGGCGTCGCGGCCACCATACTCGAGGCTGAAACCAAAGGTCACAGCGAAGTACCCTGCCAAGGTGCCATCCGAGTTGGCGATAACCCAGAGACGTCCAAGGTTGTCGTTGGACTGCAGTTCCTTTAGTGCGGTAACGGCAGACTGTGGATCGAAGGAGTAGCGATCGTTCTGATAGTAGCTGGCCTGTAGCTGCGCCACCAACTCGACATCGGCTTCTCTTGCAGGTCGGATGTGTGGCATGAGGCTCTCGCGGAGTGACGCCTAAACATTCCACGCGATGAGCCGCGGGCGCCGAAGGCGACCGACGGCTCCATTGCGCAGTTAGGCTGGCGAGTTACGCAGCCGAGTCGAGGTACTCGCGGATGATCCGAGGATGCCTTGCCGCGATGCGCAGAAGCGCAATCGCCGGCCCTTCGGGCAAGCGGCGATCTTGCTCCCAATTGCGCAGCGTGTGAACGCTGATCCCCATCGCCTCCGCGAACCGCACCTGCGTCAACCCTACGAAACGACGAAGTGCTAGAACATCCGCACCGGACTCGAACTTGCCAGCCACCAGGCGCTTCCTAACCCGCGCCGGAATGGCTCGCGCCAGCTGTTTTGCACTAAGCTCAGGAATGTCACTCATCTTCGTTTTCCCAGGAATGCCTCATAATGCTCACGCTCACGTCTGGTCGCAGGCCGAACGCTGATGATTCGCAGAACATCCTCGTCTTCTTCGGTCCACACGACCAGTACGACACCTCGGTTCTCGGGCCGAGCGCGATGAACCGCTCCTCATCCTCCGAATGACGCTCGTCGAAGAGTTCCAGATAGTCCACCCCGGACGTGAAGAGCCGGCTCGCCTCCTCGAAGGAGAGCCCGTGCTTGGTGACGTTGGCGCGGTTCTTCTCCTCATCCCATGTGACTTCCGTGTGCAACAATATACGCCATTGGCTTACTACGTCAATGGCTTATTTACAGTCTCAGCCTAACGTTGCGTTTCAGCAGCGGGCGCCTCTGGCGCGGCCCTGGCTCTGCCAGGGCCGTGACAGAGGTGATCCGTCCGCTGCAGACGCTTGTTAGGCGACTCCCCACGACACCTCTGATTCTTGCGGGACGCTGCGTTCGCAACTGCACGTCTACCTAGGAATACGTGGATCTGAGTCCGGAATCCGTCGGATCTTCGCATGCACGATGCAGGTTCCCTCAGGAGATCCGAATTGCTTGGGCCGACCGTCACTCTCGGGTGCCTTGCACACCTCCAGCGTTTCCCCAGCGAAGCGATAGATGGTCAGTTCACGACCTCGAACCCCGAGCACGTGGTGATCTTCCTGCACGTTCGTGAAGCCGGGTGGGTCAGTCTGAAAGTCCTTGTGCCTGCCGGCGGCGATTCGCACCCCGTTCCGATACGCCTCAAAACGCCCGTCGGAATGAATGCGCTCGATGGTTCCGCCCAGGTCCTCGGCCTTGCCGCCACGCACATAGGAGACGAGCTCCCACCAGCCGACGAATTCTGATGGCTGTCCGATTCTTGTCAATGTTCAGCTCCTCAATTGTCGCCGCCTAACGTATCGAGGCTCACCTGCGAGGCGCGCCTCACACCGACGTGTCGCGAAGCTCTCCTCTCCCGATGCCCGGAGGCATCGTGAATCGACGAAGAGGAGAGAGAATCAGAGTACCGCCTCGAGCCGGAGTGCCACCGGAGCACCGAGGCGGGGCGTACGCGCCACAGGGGGCCGAACACATGTTACTGGGCACCGTGCCCAAACCGGCGCTGCCGGCTAGGATGGTGCCGACGTCGCCGCGGAGACCCGGAACACCAGCCCTTCTTCATCGCGGTCCAGCCGCACCCGCGATCCATCCCGGATCTCCCCCGCGATGATCTTCCTACTGATCGGCGTCTCCACCTGCGTCTGGATCACCCGCCGTAGCGGCCGCGCCCCGTACTGCGGGTCATACCCCCGCTCCGCGAGAAGCTCCCGCGCCTCGGGCGTGATCTCGAGCACGATCCGCCGCTCCGCCAGACGCCGAGCCAGATGGCCGATCTGGATGTCGACGATCCCGCCGATCTCCGCACGCGCCAGCGTGTGGAACACCACCGTCTCGTCCACGCGGTTCAGAAACTCCGGACGGAAGTGAACCCGCAGCTCGGCCATGATCTTCTCGCGCATCGCCTCGTAGTCCTCATCCCCGCGCGAGGAGTGCGCCAGGATCTCGTGACTCCCGATGTTCGAGGTCATGATCAGCACGGTGTTCCGGAAGTCCACGGTGCGACCCTGCGAGTCAGTGAGGCGACCGTCGTCGAGGATCTGGAGGAACGTGTTGAACACGTCCGGGTGCGCCTTCTCGATCTCGTCGAACAGCACCACGCTGTACGGGCGCCGCCGCACCGCCTCGGTGAGCTGTCCGCCCTCGTCGTAGCCGACGTACCCGGGTGGCGCACCCACGAGGCGCGAGACCGTGTGGCGCTCCTGGTACTCGGACATGTCGATGCGAATCAGGTTTCGCTCGTCGTCGAACAGATGCGCGGCCAGCGCCTTGGCCACCTCGGTCTTCCCCACCCCGGTCGGCCCGAGGAAGATGAACGATCCCACCGGTCGATCGGGATCCTGGATGCCCGCACGCGAGCGCAGCACGGCGTCGGCCACCGCGCGCACCGCATCGTCCTGACCGACGACGCGCTCGTGGAGGATCGCCTCCAGACCGAGGAGCTTCTCGGCCTCACCCTCCACGAGCTTCGACACCGGGATCTTCGTCCAGCGCGAGACCACCTCCGCGATGTCGGTGGCGGTCACGACCTCGTGAAGAAGCCGTCCGCGGCCCTCGGCGCCGCCGGTCCCGGCGGCGCCGTCGGCCCCGGCCTCACCGGACCCATCGCCGTCGGCGGCTCCCGCCTCGGTCTCGTGCTCGGACTCGGCCAGACGCTTCTCCAGCTCGGCCAGGCGCCCGTAGCGCAGCTCGGCCACCTTGCCGAGATCGTACGCGCGCTCGGCCTGCTCGATCTGGCGGCGCACGTCGTCGATCGCCTTCTTCAGCTCGCCGACCTCGGCCAGCTTGGCCTTCTCGGCCTTCCAGCGCGCGGTCAGCGTCTCGGCGGTCTCCCGGAGATCGGCCAGCTCGGACTCGAGCGCCTTCAGCCGCTCCTTCGACGCGGCGTCCTTCTCCTTTCGGAGCGCCTCGCGCTCGATCTCGAGGCGCATCACCTTGCGGCTCACCTCGTCGAGCTCGGTGGGCATCGAGTCGATCTCGGTGCGAAGCCGCGCCGCCGACTCGTCCACGAGGTCGATCGCCTTGTCGGGCAGGAACCGGTCGGCGATGTACCGGTGGCTCAGCGTGGCCGCGGCCACGAGCGCGGCGTCGGCGATGCGGACGCCGTGGTGCGCCTCGTAGCGCTCCTTCAGCCCGCGGAGGATCGAGATCGTGTCGGTCACCGAGGGCTCGTCCACCACCACGGTCTGGAAGCGTCGCTCCAGCGCCGGGTCCTTCTCGATGTGCTTGCGGTACTCGTCGAGCGTGGTCGCGCCGATCGCGTGCAGCTCACCGCGGGCCAGCATCGGCTTGAGGAGGTTCGACGCGTCCATCGCGCCCTCGGCGGCGCCGGCGCCGACGACCGTGTGCAGCTCGTCGATGAACAGGATCACGCGACCCTCGGCGGCCTGGATCTCCTTCAGCACCGCCTTCAGCCGCTCCTCGAACTCACCGCGGAACTTCGCGCCGGCGATCAGCGCGCCCATGTCGAGCGCGGTCAGGCGCTTGTCCTTCAGCCCCTCGGGCACGTCGCCGTTCACGATGCGGAGCGCCAGCCCCTCGGCGATCGCGGTCTTGCCCACGCCGGGCTCGCCGATCAGCACGGGGTTGTTCTTCGTGCGCCGCGAAAGGATCTGCATGACCCGGCGGATCTCGTCGTCGCGTCCGATGACCGGGTCCAGCTTGCCGTCCCGCGCCAGCGCGGTCAGGTCGCGGCCGTACTTCTCGAGCGACTGGTACGTGCTCTCGGGGTTGTCGCTGGTCACGCGCTGGTTGCCCCGCACGCTCGCGAGCGCCCTCAGGAGAGCGTCGCGAGTGACGCCGGTCTCCGCGAGAATGCGGCCGAGCGGCGTGTTCCGGCCCTCGGCGGTGGCGGCCAGGAGCAGGTGCTCCACGCTGACGTACTCGTCCTTGAGCGCCTTCGCCTCGTCCTCGGCCTTGGCCAGGAGGCGCAGTGTGCGCTGTCCCATCACGAGATCGCCTGGCGTGCTCGAGAACGTGGGCAGCGCCTCGACCGCGCGCTCGACCTCCTGGGTGATCGTGTCCACCGGCGCCCCGGTCGCCTCGAGGACGGGGCGGCTGATGCCGCCCTCCGCGGTGATCAGCGCGAGCATCAGCTGCTCGGGCTCGAGGTGGGTATGGTTGCGTCGAAGCGCAATCGCCTGCGCACTGGACAGCGCTTCGCGCGCGCGCTGGGTGAGTCGGTCCATGTTCATGTCGAACCTCCGTGCCGTGCTCCGATCAGGACCGGGACGGCGCCGAGACGAGCACGATGACTCGCGGCAGGCCGTGTCCCTCGTCCTTGACCGGGATGAGACGAACGGAGAGCGGGTCCCCCTCCGGTCCGGACCCATTCGTCCATGTGAACTGGTCGTCTGTCTTCTCGTGCTGCACGCGCTTGAGGAGCTCGAGGGCGTCGGGCCCGAGCACCTCGTCGATCCGGTGGCCCTCGCAGTCGTCGGACTCGATCCCGAGCTGCGATCGGAACGTCGCGTTCGCCTGCGACACGATCGCGGCCGGGTTCACCAGCGCGACGCCGATCTCCCCGTCGCTCGCGGCCAGGAGCGCGTCGACCATCCGTCGCTCCTCGCGCACGCGCTTGGTCTTGAGGGTGTCGAACACCCGGAGTCGTCCGAGGGTCCGTCCCAGGCCGCCGGCCAGCGCGTCGGCCTCGTGGAGCCCGGTGCGGACGACGGCGACGTTGTAGTTGCCGTCGGCCGCCTGGTGGAGGATGCGGCCGAGCACCCCGAGCGGCCGGCGGATGCGCCGCGTGGCCCACACCCCGACGGCGATCGCCACGACGAGGGCCAGCACGAGACCCAGCGCCGTATTCCGGAGCGCACGGAGTGCGGCCTCCCGCCCCGCCATCTCCGCAGCCCGGGTGAACGCACCGGCGCCCAGGCCTGCAACCTGGTTCAGCGAAGCCACTTCGGACCGAAGCGCCTCGCACCGGCCCGCCGGCAGGTCGCCGCCCGTGACGGCGCCCGCCTCGGGCGCCAGGTAGCGGAGCGTCCCGATGCGTTGTACCACGTCGGCGAGGTACGGGTTCGCGTCGGCGAGCGCCCGCACCGGGCTGCTCGTCGCCGGCGCGCCCGCCGCGTCGCCGGGGCCGCTCGTGGCTGGATGCGTGACCAGTCCCAGAAGCGACACGCGCCGCTCGCCGAGCGCGGTGATGATCTCGCCCACGCGCGCGGCGTCGTCGCACGTCCGGGCCACCGCGGCCAGCTCGAGCCCGAGAGCATGGATGCGGGTCAGGTCGTGCTGGATTCGCTCGGCGCGAGCATGCTCGGCGCTCTCGGGCGAGCGCGCCAGCTCGCGCAGGTACAGGAGTCCCATCAGCGACGGGAGCGCCGCCACCCCGAACACCACGCCGAGGCTCAGCGCGAGGATGCGCGAGACCGAGGCCAGCACCCGCTTGCGGGGCGCCGCGGCCGCGGTCGCGGCCGCCGGGTCGTTCTGCTCGTGGCGTCGGCGGGCCATCGCGCGGTCAGGACCCGGTGGCGCCGAGCGCGTCGATCCGCTCGGCCGGGCCCATGACGATGAGCACGTCGCCCTCGGCGAGCGTGTCCTCGGCGCCGGGCAGATCGTTGACGACGTTCTCGGTGACGTTGCTGCCGTCCTCGGAGACCGCCGGCTCCACACGCTTGACCCCGATGACGTTCACGCCCAGCTCGCGGCGGAAGCCGACCTCGCCGATCGTCCGGCCCACCCAGTCGGGCTGCACGCCGATCTCGACCACCTTGCGCCCCGATCGCAGCGTGATGATCTCGCTGAAGTCGGGCGCCACCAGCCGGTTGGCCACCTGAACGCCGATCTCGTCCTCCGGAAACACGACCTCGTTGGCGCCGATCAGGGTCAGGATGCGGGCCTGGATCGGCGTGGTCGCCCGGGCGACGATGCGCGGCACGCCGATCTGCCGGAGGATCGCCGTGCCCAGGATCGTCACCAGCTGCTGCTCCCCGATGGCCACGACGGCCGCGTCGACCTCGTCCAGGGCGATCCCGCGCATGGCGTCCTCGTCGGTCACGTCGGCGGTCACCGCGAGCGCGACCCGGTCGCGGAGACGCGCCACGACGTCGGTGTCGTGGTCGACCGCGAGCACGTCCTGACCCCGATCGGCCAGCTCCAGCGCCACCCGACTCCCGAACTGTCCGAGCCCCAGCACCGCGATCTTGCTCATCGAGTCGCTCCTCGGCACCGAGCCGGCCGCCGTCCTCGGCGCGGACTAGCCGACGATCACGTGCCCTTCGGGGTACTGGAAACGAACCGATCGCGCACGCGCGCCGACGGCCAGGACGAGCGTGAGGGGCCCCACACGACCGAGAAACATCAGTGCGATGATAAGAACGCGTCCGGGGTCGGTCAACGTGCCGGTCACGCCGGTGGAGAGTCCCACGGTGCCGATCGCGCTGATCGTCTCGAAGAACAGCCCCAGGAACGGCGCCGACTCGGTCCGCGCGAGCACGACCAGCGACACCAGCGCGAGCGCCACCGCCAGGAGCGTCAGCGCGATCACCTTCTGCACGATCATCCCCGACACGCGTCGACCGAACGCCTCCACCTCGGGGCGCTCGTGGAGGTAGCTCCTCACGGTCAGGACGAGCACGCCCAGCGTGGTCACCTTCACCCCGCCCCCAGTGGACGCAGGGCCGGCCCCCACGAACATCAGCGCGATCACGACCAGGAGCGCCGCCGGGCCGAGCCGCTCGGTGGGCAGGGTCTCGAACCCCGCCGTACGCGCCGTCACCGACTGGAACGTGGCGGCGAGCACCTTGGCTCCCGGCGACAGCTCGGCCAGCGCGTGGTCGAACTCGAGAAAGTACACGACCGCGGCGCCGGCCACGACCAGCACCGCGGACACCGTCAGCGTCAGCCTCGCGTGAAACGACAGCCGCCGCGTCCGCCTCCCGTGGGCGCGGGCTCGCACGCGTTCCCCGAGCTCGTCGAGAACCGGGAACCCGAGACCGCCCGCGACGATGAGCGCCATCATCACGATCGACACGCCCGGGTCGCCGGCGAACGCCCGGAGGCTGTCGGAGTAGAGCGAGAACCCCGCGTTGCAGAACGCGGAGATCGCGTGGAACACCGCCGACCACAGCGCCTCCACCGGCGGCGCGTATCGCGACAGCACGCCCCACAGGCACACCGCGCCGATGGCCTCGGTCACGAGCGTCCAGACCACCACGTGACGGATCAGTCGCCGCAGCACGCCGAGCGACTCGGGCTCCCACACGCCGCTCAGCGCGGCCTCCTCGCGAAAGCCCATGCGCCCCCCGACGAGGATCAGGATGCCGGCCCACAGCGTCATGATGCCGAGCCCACCCACTTGGATCAGGACCAGGATCACCGTCTGACCGAGCGGGCTCCAGTGCGTGGCGGTGTCCACGACGATCAGCCCGGTCACGCAGACCGCGCTCGTGGCGGTGAAGAGCGCGTCGAGCGCGCGCGTCCCGGTGCCCCCGACCGTCATCACCGGGGATGCCAGGAGCGCCCAGCCGAGGAGGATCAACGCCCCGAACGTGACCACGATCAGGACCGACGGCCGGCGACCCACCGCGTCGGCCGGACGCGAGAACTCGGGCCAGGTGAGCCACGCGCGGGCCGTGGCCACCGCCTGCGCCACGACGAGCGCGACGTGATGTCCGCGGCCGACCCCCACCAGCGCCAGCACGCCGGCCACCAGGACGAGGTCGACGAATCGCGTTCGTCGGGAGCCCCGCCGGGCGAGGGCGCCCGCGACCGCGCGCCACGCGAACAGCGCGAGCACCACCGTGATCGCCGCGATCGGGATGGCATCGGGCCAGCCGTCGAAGCGGTAGTGCCGGACGATCCGGAACCCCGCGGCCGCCGCCCCCACGAGCAAGACCAGCGGGCCGAGACGCGAGGAGGACGGCACGGCGGCTACGTCTCCGGCCGTGCGTCGACCGGACGCCCCACCAGCCGCACGACGGCGATCACCGCCGCGACGCCGATCCCGATCGACATCCACGCCGGGAGCCCGACCGCCGACGGCAGGTCCCCGACGAGGATCGCGATCGCGGCGGCGGTCAGCGCGTACGGGAGCTGTGTCCGTACGTGATCCATGTGATCGGCTCCGGTGGCGAGCGACGAGAGCACCGTCGTATCGGAGATCGGCGAGCAGTGGTCACCGAACACCGACCCGGCGAGCACGCCCGACACCGCGCCGAGGAGAATGTGCTCGGAGCCGTTCCCGACCTGGTAGCCGAGCGGCACCACGATCGGCACCAGGATCGCCATCGTCCCCCAGCTGGTTCCGGTCGCGAACGACACGAGCGCGCTCATCAGGAACACCGCGGCCGGGAGCAGCGCCGCCGGAAAGCGATCCCCGAGCGCGCCGACCAGCACGTCGGCGGTGCCCATCGCGCCGCAGACCGCGCCGATGCCCCAGGCCAGGACGAGGATCACCATCGCGGTCGTCATCGCCCGCACGCCGTCGACCCAGGCCGACATCGCCTGGGCGAGCGAGAGCGCGCGCCGGCCCACGCCGAGGACGATGGCCACGATCGATCCCCAGGCCCCCGCCCACAGCAGCGCGGTGTACGAGTCACCCTCGCCGAACGCGGCCGAGATCGTGCGGCCGCCCTCGGGCAGCGCGTTCCACCCCGTCATCGCGATCCCCAGCAGCGTGACCAGGATGACCACGACGATCGGCGCGAGCGCGTTCGACGCGTGTGCGTGCTCGAGCACGTGCGGCGGGACCGCTCCCTCCATCGTGTCGGCCATGGGATCGGCGCCCTCGCGCACGACGCCGTGGCCCCGGCGGGCGCGGCGCTCGGCGGTGAGCATCGGTCCGAAGTCGCGCCCGGTCAGGATGACCCCGAGGCCCAGGATGAGCGCGAAGATCGGATAGAACCGGTACGGGATCGAGGCCACGAACACGCCGTACGCGTCCCGCTCGACACCGATGCCCGAGAGCGCGCCGGCGATGAGCCCCACCTCGAAGCCGATCCAGGTGGAGATGGGCGCGATGCTGGCGACCGGCGCCGCGGTGCTGTCGACGAGGAACGACAGCTTCTCGCGCGAGACGCGGAGCTTGTCGGTGAGCGCCCGCATCGTGTTGCCCACGATCAGCGTGTTGGCGTAGTCGTCGAAGAACACGACGAGGCCCATGAACCACGTCCCGAGCTGCCCGCCGGTGGCGGTGCGCACCCGCGCGGCGAGCGCGCGCACCATGGCCTGCCCACCGCCTCCCCGGGAGACCACGCCGCTCATGCCCCCGAGGATCAGCGCGATGAACGCGATCGTCACGTGGTCGTCGTCGAACATCGCGCCCACCACGTACGTGCTCAGCGTGCGGCTGAACGCCGTGACCGGCTGGAGCCCGGAGAGGAGCAGCGCCCCGATGAAGATTCCCGACAGGAGCGACACGACGACCTGTCGCGTGATCAGCGCCATCCCGATCGCGATCAGCGACGGCAGGAGCGTCAGCCATCCCGGCCACACGCGCACGTCGAGGGTGTAGCGCGCGCCGTCGACCGAGATCGATACGTCTGCAGGATGGCGGGGCGTGTAGGAGACGTTGGTGCTCTCGCCGACGCGCAGCACGACGTTCGTGACCTCTCCGCCCGCCTCGATCGGTACGCGGACGGGCAGGCCGCCCACCTCCTCCTCGTCGACCGCGGGGGTGACCGAGATCGTGATCGGTGCGCCGAGGAACGTGACCGGCGGCGTCTCCAGCGTGACCGGCATCGCGAGCACGCCGATGCGGGTCAGGGGCAGCCCGGGCTCGGGTTCGGCCACGGACTCCATGTCGTCGTCGAGGGTGGCCGGTGGGATGCCCTGGGCGCGAACGAGGGTGACGCCGCCGATCGCCAGCGTGAGGAGGACCGAGGCCTGGAGCACGACGTCGAGCAGCCACCCGGTGCGGCGCGGCCCACGCGAGCGCGGCTCTCGGGCCTGGGTGGCTCTCGGACTGATGGCCGACCTCCGGGTGACGCACGTTCGACAAACGACCGGGAGGGAACCGGCGTTCGGCGTTCGGATGCGGGACACTAGCACCTCGACCATCCGGGCTCAATCGACGAGACGACGCGGGTCTTTCCGCCGCTGATCACGACTGGTAACGTCGTCGGATGCGAACGCGTCGTTGTGCTCGTACCGCCGGCGCCGCCACCTCGTGCGCGGTCGTCGCGCTCTCGATCGGTCTCGTGCTCGTGTCCGGATGCGCGCGCTACCGCGCCTCCTCGCCCGGACTCGTCGCGCTGGATTCCCTGACCCCCGATTCCTCGATCGCCGTCACCGGCGATCCGCCCTTCACGATCTTCGCGCTGGGCGACTGGGGAACCGGTGACGATCACCAGCGCGCGGTGGCCTCCGCCCTCGCGGCCGAGGTGGCCGAGCTACCGTCGTGGGCTCGCCCGCCGGTCGTGCTCGAGCTGGGCGACAACGTCTACGAGCACGGGCTCCCCCGGGGACGCCCCTGGAACGCGCCGGAAACGCGCGCGCTCCTCGACCGCACGTTCGGCGACGTCTACGGCGACGTGCGCTTTCACGGCGAGCCGGTACGGTTCGGCGTCGTGGCCGGCAACCACGATCACGGGCGCATGTTTCCCGTCCGGGAGAAGGACGACTGGGGCGACGTCGTCCCACACGAGACGCTGGCCGAGAGCCTGTGGGTCAACTACCGGCACTACCCGCTTCCGCACGCGCGGGTGGGCCTGTCGGACTCGAACGACCGCGCCGAGTTCGAGGCGCTGTCCGATCCGTCGGTGCGATTGACCGACCTGATGCTGCCCGAGCGGATCGACGTCGGGGACGATCGCGTGTGCGTGATCGCGCTGGACACGCAGCTGATCCTGAACCTCTACGAGCAGGCGGGGCCGCCCCGGCGCGAGGTCCCCGCGGCCGAGCGGCACTGGGCCGAGCTGGCGCGTCTCCTCGACGAGCGGTGGCGAGGCGACCCCGGGAGCCGGGCGGCATGGACGATCGTGATCGGCCACCATCCGGTTCGCACGTACGGCTGGCACGGCGGCCTCTCCGGCCCCAAGCAGTGGCTCTGGAGCGGTGCGCGCGACTCCTTGCCGTGGTACCTGCGCGTGCTGCCGCCGGTGCTGTGGGCCGTGGTCACGAACGTGTACGACGTGTGCGTGGACGATCTCCAGGACCTGGATCACGGGGCCAATCGCGCGTTCCGAGAGCGGCTCCACCGGATCCTGGTCGAGCACGACGTGGACGTGTACGCGTCGGGGCACGATCACAACCTCCAGCTCGTGCACCTCGGGACGCCCGACGACCGCGTCGAGGACGGACGTCTCCTGCAGATCGTCTCGGGCTCGGCGTCCAAGCTGGAGCCGATCGCCCGGGGTGGCGACGAGCTCCTGTTCTCGAGCTCGTCGTTCGGATACGTCCGGCTGGACGTCTCGCGGGCCGCGCTGGGGATCACCGTCGTGGGGGTCGACACCGGGACGTTCCGGGATCGCGGCTCGGTGCACGGGACCACGCTCGCGTCGTATCGACTCCAGCGCACGCCGTCCTAGCGGTTCCGCGGGCGATCCCGCGGGCGATCCCGCGGGCGCATCAGGGCAACCGGGCCGCCCGCTTGCCCACGCGGCGCCGGAAGATGTCCTCGACTCGCCGCTTCTGACGCGCGCGTACCGGTCCGATCACCGCCAGGTAGCGATTGGCGGGACGGAACACGTCGGCCACCACGCGCTCGAGGTCGCCCATGTCGACCGCGAGGTAGCGCTCGGCCTCGCGGCGCGGGTCGGGCAGCTCGGCCGGCGAGTCCAGGGCCTCCACGCGGCCGAACCAGTCACAGATCTCCAGCGGGTTGTCCAGGAGGAAGTCGGCCGTCGCGCGCGACACGCAGCGCGCGCGCTCGAGCTCCTCCCCGGTGACCCCGGACTCCCGGATCTCGTCCAGCGTGTCGAACAGTGCGATCAGCGTGGGCTCGGTGTTCTGCTCGCCGCAGTACGTGGAGATCGTGATCGCGCCGACGTCACGGAACGTCTCGACGTCGGCCCGGACGTCGTACACGAGGCCACGCTCCTCGCGCACGCGCTGAAACAGCCGGCTCGCCGCGCCGCCGCCGAGGACGCCGGCCAGCACGGCCGACGCCGGATAGTCGGCGTGTCCCAGCGCGTACGAGCGCATGGCGACGCACAGGTCGACCTGGGTGCCGTCGAAGTAGCGCACGATGGACGCGGGGCGATCGTCGCGCGGATCGATCGGGCGGTACTCGCCGACGCGCGGGCCCGTCAGCCCGGCGAACACCTCGGCCACCCGCTCGACGGCCGCCTCGGTCTCGAGATCCCCGACCACGACCACCACGGTGTTGCCGGCGGTGTAGTAGTGCTCGTAGAAGTCGAGCACGCGCGCCCGATCGAACGACGAGAGGTTCCGGAACAGGACCCCCATGTCGACCTGCGCCAGCTCGTCGCCCCACAGGAGCTGGTAGGCCAGCTCGTGCAGGTTCACGTTGTCACCACGGGAGTCGGTGTACTGCCCCATCTCCTCGACGAGGATCGCGCGCTCGATCTCGACCTGCTCGTCGGTGAACGTGGGCTCCAGCAGGAGCTCGCCCAGGAGCCCGATACCGTCTCGCCAGTGGTCGCGATGCACGTCCACGATGTAGTCGGTCAGCTCCTGATGGACGCCGGCGTCCACGTAGCCGCCGAGCCGCTCCACCGCCCGCGAGAGGTCGATGGAGTCGGCATGGCGGCTGGATCCCCGAAACAGAAGATGCTCGAGGAAGTGGGCGAGCCCGAGCTCGGCCCGGGTCTCGTAGCGCGACCCGATCCGGAGGAACGCACCCAGGGCCACCGAGTGCACGTGCGGCCGGCGCACGACGATCACGGTGAGCCCGGAGTCGAGCACGCGCCGGGTGACCTGGATCGCGCTCGCGTTCGGGTCGGGCCCGCCGGTGTCGACCGTCATCCCGTCGCGGTCGGCGCCGGCGACAGGATCGCCGTGACCGAGCGTTTCAGATCGAGCGTCTCCGCCGCCGCGGCCACGACCTGCTCCACGGTGACCGCCCGGATCCGGTCCGGATAGGCCAGGACGTTCGCATGTCCGAGCCCCAGCGCGTCGGCCCGGGCGAACGCGGCGGCCTGACTGCCGCTGCGCTGGAGACCGATCAGGTGCGCGCCGGTCAACGAGTTGATGGCCCGCTCCATCTCCTCGGACGTGGGGGGATCGGTCACCACGCGGGTGAGCTCCGCGCGCAGCGCCTCGAGCGCACCGTCGACGAGATCGGGGCTCGTCCCCACGTAGGCGCCGAAGCTCCCGGCGCCGTCGAGCGACGAGTAGAAGCTCCCGGTGTAGTAGCAGAGGTGGCGCTCGTCGCGGAGCACGGTGAACAGGCGTGCGCCCATGCCCGAGAGCACCGAGTTCAGCACCGCGTGCGCGAACCGGGTGGGCGAGTGCACGTCGGGGGCCGGCACGGCGAGCACGAGGACGCTCTGCGCCTTGTCCTTCTCGATGCGGGTGAGCACGGGCTCGGCCGGCGGTGTGAACACCCACGGCGGCGCCGCCGCCATCTCGCCGCGCGGCAGTCGTTCGAGCCGCTCGGAGAGCGTGGCCGCGAGCGCGGACCCGTCGACGTCGCCGACGGCAGCGAACGTGAGGTTCTCGGCCACGAAGAACCGCCGGTGCCAGGCGATCAGATCGTCCCGGGTGATCGACGCCACCGTCTCGGGGGTGCCGAGCGGGTTCGCCCCGTATGGATGGTCTCCGTAGAGCTCGGCGCGGAGCGCGTCCATCGTGATCGCCATCGTGTCGTCACGCTCCTGCTCGATGTCGATCAGGAGCATCCGGCGCTCGCGCTCGACCTCGTCCTCGGGGAACGACGCGTCAAGCAGGATGTCGGCGAACAGATCGAGCGCCTGATCCAGGCGATCGGTGAGCGCCTCCAGGTAGAAGCCGATGGTGTCGCGATCGGTGAACGGATAGAGCGTGATGCCGTGACGGTCGATCTCCTCGGCCAGCGCAGCGTAAGAGTGCCGGGTGGTCCCCTTCACCAGCGTGCGGCTGGTCAGGATGCCCACGCCCCGTCGGTCGCGAGGCTCGAAGCGGATTCCGGCCCGACCGTAAGCCGCCAGCGCCACCATCGGTGTCTTGCGGTTCTCGCGGAACACGAAGCGGCTGCCACCGGCGAGCTTGGTCTCGGAGACGGCGCCGGGCCGTTCCGCGCGCCCGTTGGCGCGCACGCGGGGGATCGAGAGCTTCTTCGAGGCGTGCTTCGGGGCGGTCGCGGCCGCGTCCGACGCCGCGGCGGTCACGTCGGCGAGCCGGGCCTCGAGGCGGGCCGCGTACGCGGCCTCTCCCGACCGATCCGGCCCGGTCTTGGGGCCGGGCAGGTACGTCATCACGGTGCTGCCGTCGAACGTCAGGTACTCTCGCGCCACGCGAAGGACGTCGGCGGCGGTGACGTGCCGCATGCGCTCGACGTGCTCCTCGGCGAGATGGTAGCCGCCCAGGTGCTCGAATCGCCCCATGACGTTGGTCTGGCCCTGCACGGTCTCGAGCGCCGAGACGAAGTCGACGATGACGTTCGTGACCGCCTTCTCGAGCTCGCGGTCGGTGACCGGCTCCAGGCTGAAGCGTCCGATCTCCTCGTAGACGGCGGCGATGGCGGCCTCGACGTTCTCGGGCTTGCTCACCGCGTCCACCAGCAAGATCCCCGGATCCCGCCCGGACTCGGCCGAGACGCTGATCTGCGACACGAGCGCCTTCTCCTCGAGGACCCGCTGCTGCAGGCGCGAGGAGCGCCCGACGCCGAGAAGATGGGCCAGCACGCCCAGCGGCGCCGAATCGGCGTGAAGCTCGGCCGGTACGTGAAAGCCGATCTTGAAGTATCCGAGCTCGACGTCGCCGGTGATGGCCACGTGCCGGAACCGGTCCTGCGCGGGCTCGGGCTCCGAGCGTGGCAGGTCGACCGGTCGCTCGGGAATCCGACCCACGGTGCGGGTCAGCGCGGCGATGGCCTCCTGGGTGTCGACGGCCCCGGCGACCGTGTAGATGATGTTGCCCGGCGCGTAGCCGCGATGGAAGTAGTCGACGATCCGATCGCGTGGCGTCTCCCGCAGCGTGTCCTCGGTGCCGATGATGGACCGGCCGTACCGGTGCCGCGTGAACGCGACGCTCATCAGGATGTCCCAGGTGAACCCGAAGCCCTCGGGCACGTCCTGGTACATCTGGAGCTCCTCGATGATGACGTTGCGCTCGGCATCGAGAGCGTCGGGGTCGAAGCGGGAGTTCATCAACGCGTCGGCGTGGATGTCGAGTGCCTGCTCGAAGCCCTCGACCGGCAGGCACACGTAGTAGTGGGTGCTCTCGTAGCCCGTGGCGGCGTTCAGCTCGCCGCCCAGCCGCTTCACCTCGCGGGCGATGTCACCGACGCCGCGCCGTTTCGTGCCCTTGAAGAGCATGTGCTCGATTCCGTGTGACCACCCCCACACGTCGTCCGTCTCGGTGTTCGAACCGACCCCGACGTAGAAGTTGCAGCAGACCACCGGGCACGAGAAATCTTCCTTGATCAGGACCGTCATTCCATTGGGGAGGGTCGTCTTGGTCACGTCGGAGAACAAACCGGAGGCCATGTCGGCTCCTCGTGGGGCATTGTTGGGAAGAACGGTGACTCGCCGCCCGGCCGCCCGTCGCGGTCGCTCGCGGCATTCGCATGGGTCCCGAGGGCGGGTCATTCTAGGCGGAGCCGGGGCCGGCCTCAAGTGCTCACGCGCGACGCCCCCCGGCCCGGAGGCGCGCGAACCGGGCCTCGTCCAGGCGGCCGGCCAGGAGGTCCGCCACGCGCTGCCTCCGCTGCGCGGCGCTCGTGGCCGGCGGAAGGCCGACGCGGTCCCGCCGGGCATCCGCGGCGCCGAGAAACCGGGCGGCCAGCCGCGGATGGGAGTCCGCGAGGAGCTCCGCCACCGCCTCCAGCGTATCGGCCTCCCCGACCGTGTCCCCGATGTCGCGCCGCTGGCGGAGGCTCTCGAAGAGATGCGCGCGGGCGGCGTCTCGGTCGCCACGGGCGAACGCGATCGCCCCCAGGTTGTGATGGGTCTCCGCGGTGCCGCGGCGGTCGTCGAGCGTGCGCCGTACCGACAGCGCCTCCTCGTGGTACTGCCACGCCCGATCCAGGTCACCCAGGCGCTCGGCCACCGTGCCCAGGTTGTTCAACGAGTTGGCCTCCGCGACCCGGTCGCCGAGGTGCCTGCGCAGCTCGAGGCTCTCGAGATAGTGTCGCTCGGCGGTCGCGTAGTCGCGCTCGCGCTCGGCGACGACGCCGAGGTTCAGGAGCGACGTCGCGACCTCGCCGTCGCGTCCGGCCTCGCGATGCATCGCGAGCGTCGTCTCGAACGCGCGCCGAGCCTCGTCGTGGCGGCCCGCGAAGATGTGCACGACGCCGAGGTTCCCCATCGCCCGGGCCACCAGGAGCTCGTCGTCCAGCCGGCGTCCACGTGCGATGCACGCCCGATAGCGCGCGGCGGCCGCGTCGACGTCGCCCTGATCCAGCGCCAGGTTGCCCTCCCAGTTGAGGGCGTTCCCCAGGACCGTGGGCGCCGCGTCGTCGGGAACGGCCGCGATGGCCTCGCTGAGACGGCGACGTCCCTCGGACCAGAGGCCGCGGACGTGCCAGTACTGGCCCATCCACGTGGCCACGCGCAGCGCGACGACCGGATCGTCGGCGAGCGCCCGCTCCATCGCGACCACCACGTCGGGAAGCGCCTCGTCGATCCGGCTCAGCCAGGCCGCCTGCTCGGGGCCACGCACCCCGTCGGCCGCCCGCGAGACGAGATCCACGACGACCGCACGGTGCCGCTCCACGAGCGCGGCGTCGGGGGTCGACGTGCGGACGGCGTCCGCGACGCGCGCGACCACGCGATAACGGAGACCCGACGCATCGGGTGAGGGCTCGTTCCGCCCGCTGGCCGGAACCGCGTCGACCAGCGCCATGTCGCAGAGCTCGAGGAGCGCCGGCATCAGCCGCTCGGGCGGCAGCGCGTCGTCGGCGCAGACGCGGACCAGGGCGTCGGCCCCCGCCGGGGACGCGAAGATCGGCATGCGCGACACCAGGCATCGTGCGCCGGCCGACAGACGGTCGAGGCTCCAGGCGATGGCGCGGGTCACGGCGTCCTCGGCGTCCGGCGGTGCGAGGGTGTGGAGCGCGGCCTGCACGCGCGACCGTGCCGCCGCCGCCAGCTCGATCGCGAGCGGGAACCCACCCACGCGGCGGCAGACCTCGGCCACCTCGGCCAGCTCGACGGGATCGGCCGGATCGAGGACGCTTCCGTCGTCGGGGGACCGCGCCGGCTCGGCTCCACTCGCGTCGCGCGATGCCACGTCGAGAAACAGCGCGATCGCGGGCGAGCGCGCGAGCGTGGCCGCATCCCCGCCCGGGGGCGGCACCGGCAGCGCGCGCACACGCACCGTGGTCGCCGAATCGAGCGGCGCGCGCGACGTGACGAGAAGACGGGCCCGGGGACCATCCGCGAGATCGGTGACGAGTCGGGCGACATCCTCGAGGAGCGCATCGGCCTGGTCGAGGACGACGAGCCGGCCGGTGGCCTCGATCGCATCGCGCACGGCGCCCTCGAGCGAGCGATCGCGCCCCTCGCCCACGGCGAGAGCGCGGGCCACCCGCAGCAGCACATCCGACCGGTCCCGTGCGCCGGCGAGATCGACGACCACCGACCCGCCGGGCGCGACCGACCGGTCCCCGTGCACGGCGCGGGCCACCTCTAGGGCCACGCGCGTCTTGCCGACCCCGCCGGGCCCGACCAGCGCGACGCACCGATGCGTCACCAGAAGCGCGGATACCATCGCGATCTCGTGCGCCCGCCCCCGCGTCGGCGTGCGAGCGCCGTCCACCGCGGGATCCATCGGCGGCACACCCGCGTCCGCGCCGGTCCCCGGCGGCTGCCGCGCCAGGGCGAGCGCCTCCGAGAGGATCCGGCGGCACGCGTCGGCGCTTCGGGGGCGGTTCGACGGATCCTCGTCCAGCGCTCGATCGATCATGTCCGTGACGGCCGGGACCCCGTCGAGGGACGCCGGCCAGGGCGGGCGCGCGGGGCCTTGCCCCGTCACGTCGGCCCAGCGGGATCCGGTCAGGCACTCGAAGAGCACGACCCCGAGCGACCACACGTCGGCGCGGGTGTCGATCTCGTCGCCGCGGCGCGCCTCGGGGCTCACGTACCCGGGCGTGCCCACCGGCAGCGCCGACTCGCCGCCGAGCTGCGCGATCCCGAAGTCGAGGACCTTCGCGGTGCCGGCCGGTGTGACCACCACGTTGGACGGCTTCAGATCGCGGTGCACGAGCCCCCGGGCGTGGGCTTCGGCCAGCGCGAGCGCGACGTCGTGTCCGACGGCGAGCGCCCGCTCGAGCGACATCAGCCCCGCGTCCAGGACCGCGCGGAGCGTGCGCCCCTCCACGTACTCCACGACGAGCCGGGGCTCGGGGTCGGACACCTCGAGCGCCAGCACGCGCGCGATCGCCGGATGGTCGA
Organism: Candidatus Eiseniibacteriota bacterium; assembly: GCA_965224245.1. Lineage (GTDB taxonomy): Bacteria > Eisenbacteria > RBG-16-71-46 > CAZAMP01 > CAZAMP01 > CBDCYW01. The sequence goes on from OZ245046.1 coordinate 2,981,360, forward strand.
GCGACGCCAGCACTCGGGCCTCGCGGGCCAGTCGGCGCCGGGCCGACCGGGCACGCGGCTCGTCGAGGAACTTCAGCGCAACGCGGCGACCGGACTCGTGCCCGGTTGCCAGCCACACTTCTCCGGCGCCGCCCGCGCCGAGACGTTCGACGAGCACGTAGCTGCCCGAGCGCGCGCCCGGGATCCGCCCCCGCGAGGGGGTCGGCTCCCCGGCGGCCTCGTCGTCTCGGTCACCTTCGGTCGGCTCACCCAGACGCTCGCTCAGGAACTCCCGCGCACGCGCCCAGTCGCGCTCGATCGTGCGCGAGGTGACACCCAGGAGCTCGGCGGCGTCCGCCGCACGGAGCCCGCCCAGACCGATCAGCTCCACGACGCGCGCCTGGCGCGGGGACAGCCGCCCGAGCTCGGCGAGCGCGTCCTCCAGCGCGATCGCGTCGCACACGTCGCCCGGCGGCGTGCCCCCGATCGACGACAGCGACACGTGCGTGACGTTGCCGCCCCGCTTGCGCCGTCCCTTGCCGCGCGCGTGATCCACCAGCAGCCGTCGCATCGCCTTCGCGCTGAGCGCCAGGAACTGCCGCCGCGACCGGGCCGACACGTCCGCGCCGGCGCTGACCCGGATGAACAGCTCGTTCACGAGGCCCGCGGGATCGAGCGTATGATCGCGGCGTTCGCCGATCATCTGTCGCCGCGCGATGGACAGCAGCTCGTCGTAGGCCGCGGCGAACGCATCGGACAGGACCGACCGGGCCGGGGCGTCGGTGTCGAGACGCGCGAGCAGGCGTGTGATCTCGGTCATGCGCCAGTGTACTGCGCGTCCCCGGGCGACCGCGCGCGAGATCTTCCGCCCACGGCGGTCAGAGGATGCGGGTCAGTGAGACACCCGAGATGGTCGCGCCGATCAGGAGCTTGATCCAGACCGCACCGAGCTTGCCCACGAAGGCACCCCAGCCGGCACGCGCGCTCTCCCCGAGCCCGCCGGTGTCCCGGCGGCGGCGAGCCCACTCCAACGCGAAGGCCCCCAGAAACGCCCCGGCGAACGACCCCAGGAGCGTGCCCACGATCGGGACCACACCGCTCCCGAGCGTGGCCCCGGCGATGCCGCCCACGAACGCGCCGGCGATCCCCCAGCGTCCCGCGCCGTACCGGCCCGCCATCGCGGCCCCCAGGATCGACTCCAGGATCTCGCCGATCACGACGAGCCCGGCGAAGATGCCGAGCCAGACCCACCCGACCACGTCGAACCCGTGGATCCAGTCGTAGAGCACGGTCGCGCCGAGGATGATGAACGTGCCGCCGAGCCCCAGGGGAATGGCCACGAGCCCGACGACGTAGACGGCGATCAGCACGACCGTCGCCAGGACGGCACCAATGGATTCCCACACGTCAGGTCACCAGCGGCAGGATCAGCTCGGCCAGGGACAGGTAGACCAGGATCCCGAGCACGTCGTTCGCGGTGGTCACGAACGGACCGGCGGCCAGCGCCGGATCCACGTTCATGCGATCCAGCAGCACCGGGACCAGCGAGCCGACGGTGGTGGAGAGCAGGATCACCGAGAACAGCGCGACCCCGACCAGGAACGCCAGCCAGAACCCGTGTAGCCACAGCCCGACCACGACCGCGATCAGGGTCCCGCACACGAGCCCGTTGAGGACGCTGACCAGGAACTCCTTCCAGACCCGGCGCCCCAGAGCCCGGTAGGCGCCGGGGCCGGTCGCGAGGCCCCGCACGGCGATGGATGCGGACTGCATCGCGACGTTTCCTCCCATCGCGTTGATCACGGGCACGAAGAACGCGAGGCTGACGATCTGGGTCAGGCTCAGCTCGAAGCGACTGAGCACCCGGGCCGCCAGGAGACCCCCGGCCAGTCCCACGAGAAGCCACGGGAGGCGGCGCCCGGTGGCATGCAGCACCGTGTCCGCCGGATCCTCGTCGCCGGTCCCCGCGAAGCGACCGATGTCCTCCTCGGCTTCCTCCTCGAGCACGTCGACGACGTCGTCGACGGTGATCACCCCGAGCATGCGACCGGACGCATCCACGACCGGCGCCTCGAGCACGTCGTACTGCCGGAACCGCCGCGCGACCTCCTCCTGGTCCAGATCGGGCTGAACCACGAGAACGGGATCGGTGGCGATCGTGGACAGCGGGGTCCCCGCCGCCGAGACGAGGAGCTGACGGAGCGTGACCAGACCGGTCAGCGGCCCATCGGGCTCGGACACGTACACGACGTGCGGATCGGGGATGTCGTCGGCGGAGGCCCGGATCTCGTCGATCGCATCCTCGACGGTGGCCCGTGGCGAGAGCTCGAGGTACTCCGAGGCCATGATGCCGCCGGCGGTGTCCTCGGGGTACTCGAGGAGCAGTCGCAGCTCGGCCGCGTCCTCGGCGTCGAGACGTCCGAGCACCTGCTCCTGCACCGGCTCGTCGAGCGTTCCCACCAGATCGGCGGCGTCGTCGGAGTCGAGGTGCTCGACGAGCTCGGAGATCTCGCCGGGCTCCATCTCCTCGACGAGCTCGTCGCGGTGGCGCTCGTGGACCTCGAGGAGCACGTCCGAGCGCTGCTCGTTGCCGAGCAGCTCGAACACGAAGGCGCGATCGTCGGCGTCGAGGAGATCCAGCACGTCGGCGATGTCGGCCGAGTGCATGTTCGGAAAGAGATTGCGGAGCCATGCGGAAGCCCGCTGCTCGACGAGTCCGAGCACGTCCTCGAGAGCGTCCGGGGAGAGTTCGGCCATGATCGCTCGTGTCCTGACGTCGGCGGGAACGAACACGCGTCGGTGAACCGTCCGGCATGATGCGGGGAGAGGACCGAGCGGATCAACCGTTCAATGGCCTCGCGTGGGCTCCGGCGACCGCGCGCGACCGCTACGCCACGTGGGCGAGCGGTCGCTTGGTCGCCGGTGCGAGCTTCCCGTCGTCGGTCACGCGCCGATCGAAGTACAGCGCCAGCTCCTTGCGGAGAAACAGCCGCGCCCGGTGCAGCCGGCTCTTGACCGCCGGCAGCGACAGACCGAGGAGCTCACCGATGTCCTTGTTCGGCAAGCCCTCGACGTCGGCCAGCACCAGGACGGGGCGGAACTTCTCTGGCAGCTTCTGGATCGCTCGGCGGATGACCCCGTGTCCCTCCTCGGAGAGAAATACCGCATCCGGCACCTTCGACCAGTCGGGCGCGACGTGCGCGACGTGACCGTCGTCGGTGTCGGCGCCGGTGACGTCGAGGTCCTGGTGCTGGTGCTTCTTCGAGCCACGGACCAGCATCAGCGCCGAGTTGACGGCCACCCGGTAGATCCACGTCTTCAGGGCCGAGCGGCCCTGGAACCGATCCAGCTTGCGCGCCAGGTTCAGGAACGCATCCTGTGTCGCGTCCTCGGCATCTTCTCGATTGCCGGTGATCTTGTATGCGAGGTTGTAGACCATGCTCCGATAGCGGTGCAGGATCTCCAGAAACGCACGATCCTCACCGGCGACGTATCGCTCGACGAGCTCGGCGTCGGTCGCCGTCTCGAACGACGTGCGCACGTGCGCGAGCTGAGATGAGGAAGTCATGGAAAGAAGTCACCTTTCGTCCGATTTGTCGGGGCCCAGCCTTGGAACGACGGCCCCGGCCGGCTGCACTGGCGCTCCCGTGCGTCGGTCCCCGGATCCACCCCTACCCGCGGGTGGGATCCAGCAGCCGGCCTGTCGCTCCGGGACATCGATGAGTGACGCGAGCGGCGCGTTCATTACACGCCGCCGCGAGATCCGCGGCCACGCGGGCCCCACCGCGCCCGGCCGGTCGAGACGGGGCCCCGGCGTCGGGCTCGAGGACGCCGGACCGAACTCCAAGGGAATCAAATACAACGTCTTACGACGTCGATCGGTGGACACCGTCGTCGGCCTCACGTGGCTCCTGGGCCTGGCCTGTGCGTCGCCCCACCTCCCGACCCACCGAGAATCCGAACGCACGTTCGAGGTCAGCGAGATCGACAACCCCGTCGAGTGGGTGTGGTCGGGGGCGCTGACCCCCCGATCGATCCGGGTTCGGGCGCGGGTCTCGCGTCCCTCGGCGAGCGTCCGGCTGATCCTCACCCCGACGACGACCGATGGCGCCCCGGGGGTACCTGTGCGCGCGGTCAGCGCGGTGGCCGACGACGCCTCGCTCCGGGTGGCCACCTTCGACGTGGACGCGCTCACACCGGATACGCGGTACACGTACGCCGTGGAGGTGGACGGACAGATCGACGCCGCCCGGATGGGCGGGTTCCGCACGCCGGCAGCCGGTGCGTTCGACTTCACGGTCGCGTTCTCGGCCTGCGCCCGCACCGGCAGCAACGGCGCCGTCTTCGACGAGATCGCCTCGCACGATCCGATCCTCTACATCGCCACCGGCGATCTCTTCTACGGCGACTTCACCGTCAATCGACCCGAGTGGTTTCGCGACGCGTACACCGAGGTCCTCACCGCGCCGGCGCAGGCGTCCCTGTACCGTCACGTCCCGATCGCCTACGTGTTCGACGATCACGACTTCGGCCCCAACAACGCGTCCGGGAGATCCCCGTCGGCCCCGGCGGCGCAGGAGACGTTTCGCGCCTTCGTGCCGCACGCCCCCCTCGTCGAGGAGAGGGGGCCCATCCACCGGGCGTTCACGATCGGGCGGGTCACGTTCGTCGTGACCGATCTCCGCTCGCGGCGCGATGCGCCCGACCGCGCGGTCATGCGCCCGCCGCGCTCGACGATGGGAGAGGCTCAGCGCGAGTGGTTCCTGGGAACCGTGCGCGAGGCGAGCCGCACCGCGGCGCTGGTGGTGTGGGTGAACACCTCGCCGTGGATCGCCGACGGTGGCCTCTTTCAGGATCACTGGGGGAAGTACGCCGAGGAGCGTCGGCTGATCGCCGACGCGTTCGAGAACGACGGTGTCCGGAACCTGGTCATGCTCTGCGGCGACGCGCACATGCTGGCCATCGACGACGGATCGCACAATCGCTATGCGTCATCGGGTCGACCGGGCTGCCCGGTCTTCAACGCCGCCCCGCTGGATCGCGAGGGCTCGTTCAAGGGGAACGGCACGTACACGTGGGGACCGGAGCTCGAAGGCGGGCAGTACGGCCTGATGACGATCCGAGACGACGGCGGCGAGTCGATCGGCGTCACCTGGCAGGGCTTTCGCGTGGACGCCGGGGAGCGCATGCGGCTCGACATGGAGGTGTCCCGCGCCGGCGGTATCCGGATCGTCTCCAACCCGACGACGCCCGGCGGATCGCCCCCTTAGCCACGCCGAACGCAAGACGGCCGCGCCCCATGGGCGGGGACACGGCCGTTCGGGGTGGAGTCGATCTACCAGTGGCGGATCATCTCCATGTATGTCTTCGCATCGAAGTCGGGCGAGTTCGCCTGATCGTGGCAGCTCGTGCAGGTGTTGGCGGTGAGCAGCGTCTTGTCGCCCGGATGGAGCGTCCCCATCTGGTGACACGCCTCGCACTGCACGGCGGTGAGATCGGGCTTCATCGTGGCGCTCTGGAAGCCGGTCTTGGCGCCCTTGCCGGTGACGTGACAGGACACGCAGTCGTCGTTGGACTCCATGCCCATGTCGACCAGCGTGGCCCAGGCCCTCGCGTGCGGTCCCTGCTGCCACTTCTCGAACTCGGTCTGGTGGCACCGCGCGCACGTGTCGGCCCCGAGGAACCGATCGACCTCCTGCTGGTTCTGGAACTCGGCCTGCTTCGCCAGGCGCTCTTCCTTCTGAATCCGCTTGATCTCGGCGTCCATCTCGTTGACGAGCGTCTGGACGTGCGGATCCTTGCGCGCGGCCTTCTCGTCGAGCTGCTGCGAGCGTCCGTCGTACTGCACGACGGTGCCGGTCTCATCGACCTCCATCTCCAGCCACGCGATGTACTGCCCTCGCGTACCCGGCCGCACGATGATCGTGCTGCCGACGGTCGTGTGCGTGGCGCGCAGCCCGCCCCGGTGACCGAGCACGGCCACGTCGATGTCGGGTTGACGGCGCACGACCGAGTCGGTGAACGCCAGCTCCATCTGCGAGAGCAGCACGAGCACGTCGCAGCCCGCGTCCTTGAGGTCGCTCACGATGCGGTCGGCGCTGGTGAACACGTCGTCGGCGACCAGGGGCTGAGGCGCCTGGACCGCGCGTTCGACGACGTCGCTGTGCATCAGGCTGAAGATCCCGACCTTGTGGCCGTCCATCTCACGAATCGTGTACGGCTCGGACACGGGGGCCCGCACGCCGTTCCTCTCCGTGTAGACGTTGCTCAGGAGCACCGCCGGCTGCCCCTCGGCCAGCTCCGCGAAGTGTTGCACGTCGCGGCGGAGCTCGCGCTCGCCGGGAGACACGGCGTCGTAGCCGATGCGCTTCATCGTCTTGAAGATGAAGTCGGACTTGAGCTCGCCCCACGTGGGGTTCAGATCACCCCAGTTCCCCGCATCCACGACGAGGGTGTTCTCGGTGATCGCGCGAATCGAATCGACGAAGGTAGCCCGCCGGGCCAACCCACCTTTCTGGTTCTTCTTTCACCCGCACTCTTCGATCTCGCCGTTGTTCGAGGCCGTGGCGAGAACGTACATCTTGGTGACCTTGCCGGTGGGCTGTGCCGCCTGGGCGAAGTGAGGGCCGATCGCGAGCGTTCCGATCGCGAGGCCGCCGAGCGCGATCGCACTCAGCAGCGCGTGTGGCTTCTGCACGAGTTGAGCTCCTTCGTGAGAGACGAACGATCCGGATCATCTTCCCGGGTGGTTCGAAGCGTGCGATACCCTATCAGAGCGCGGGCGTGCGAGTCGAGCGCCACCACCCGGTGGTGCGCCGACATCCGCCGCCGACGCCGACGCCGAACGTTAACAATCCAGATCGGCTCCTGGATCGCCCGCTCGGGCGTATTTACATGGCCTTTACGACGACCGCGGGTCACTCGGACCGGACCGGCTCGTCTCCGCCGGCCGGTCGGTGCAGGATCCTCGTCCAGTACGACGCCGGGTCGAACGCCGGGGAGTTCTCCGCGTCGTGACACCGCCGGCATCGCGACGGCTCCACCGGCGGAACGGCGCCCCGATCCGGATGACCATCCGGCACGGCGTGACACGCCGCACACGCGACGCCTCGCGCCCGCGAGCGTCGCTCCGAGGCGCTGGCACCGTCCGGCTCATCGGTCACCTCGCCCGCGCCGGCGTGATCCGGTGGCCCGGGCGAGGTATCGTGACAGCTCACACAGGCCGCCTCGTCGGGGAATCCTGCGTCCACGAGCGTCTCGAATGCGCGGGCATGCCGCGTGGTGCGCCAGTGGGCGTGCTCCGTCTCGTGGCACGACGCACAGGCCGCGTCCCCGGACCCGGCGGGCGACCGCTCGGAACCGGCTCCCCGGGCGCGCGCCGCCGCTTCGAGCAGCTCCCGTCGGTGGGCGGCGGCCCGCCGGGCCTCGATCTCGCGTACCCAGCGGTACACGGCCACATCCTGGGGAAAGCTCTCCAGGAGACCGTGCGTCCGCCCCGCGACCTCGGCCAGGCCGGCGGCGTCCATGCGCAGGACCACCTCGGCCAGGTAGCGACCGCGATCGCCCGGATGAACGTACACGGTGCCGTCCGCGACCCCATGCGTCGGATCGGCGGGGGGCGAGTGGCTCGACACCACCACGTCGAATCCGGCACGGCGGCCGAGCGGTCGCACGTCGCGGTGCGGCACGTGGGCGAACAGGACGAGCGCATCCGCGCCCGCGGCGCGCATGTCGGTCGCCACGGCCCGAGCGGCCTCGGCCGGATCCCGGACCAGGAACCCACCGACCGGCGGCGGGAGCTCGTCGACGAGCCGGGGGGCGATCACCGACGAGACCCCGACCACGAGGTCCCCCATGGGAACCAGCACGTACGGACGGAAGGCCGCCCGGACGCTGTCGCCGGACTCCCGGAACAGGTTCGCGTTCACGAAGGGAGGTCCGGCCGGGTCCTCGGCGGCGCCGCGGGCGAGCTCGAGCGGGCCCACGCCGGCTGCCCGGTAGCCTTCGCGGGCCAGGTACACCCGGATGGAATCGGAGACACCGATCGCATCGTCCCCGCGCACGCTGAAGTCGCCGGCGTCGAGCAGGACGAGCTCGCCCCGGAGTCGCAGCGAGTCCACGAGCGCCGAGCGCCGCGCGAGCCCGCCCTGCGGGCCGGACCGGCACCCGCACTCGGCGATCTCGCCCGCGACGGCCGCCGTGACCGCGAAACGCGCCTCGCGATATCGACCGGCACCCGGCGGCGTGCGGGCGGCACACGCGAGCCACGAGCACGCGACCACGACCGCCGTGATCCTCGCCAGGCGGGCCGTTGCGGGCGCGCCGGCGCGCGACTCAGCCCTCCTGCTCATAGAAGATCTCCGGCAGCGCCTTGACACCGATCCAGAACTGGTAGCTCACCGCCGACCCCAGGAGCTGTCGCGAGAAGCGCGCCTCCCAGCAGTGGAGATCGCGCACGATCGACAGCGTCGAGCTCGTGACCTCCGTCTCTCGCAGATCGGCCGACAGGTTGTAGCGCACGCTCCACTTCGGGGTGACGGGAACGGTGAAGCTCCCGTTGGCCGTGCTCGTGTAGTTGCTGGGATCGGCGCCTCGCCGGTACGTGGCGCGGAGCGTGGCCGCCCAGGGCAGTCCGGGCTGCGCGCGTTCGCGATCGCCGAGGAGATCGCGACGGCGCTCCGGCACGTCCGACACGTCCTCGGCCAGGAAGTCCGATCCGGCGGGGAGCGCACCCGCGGTCTTGCCGCTGAGGCTCAGGTTGCCCGAGATCGACAGGCTGGTGAGTCCTTCGCCGTAGACACCCTGGGTCCCCGAGAAGTCGAGGTTGAACAGCCGGTGTGGCCGCAGACGTCCGCTGGCCGTGATCGGGGACCAGGGCTGCTCGTCGTCCTCGAAGTCGTAGCCCGAGGACAGGTTGATCGACATGAAGTCCTTCACCGTCCGGGGCTCGTCCTCGCCGGAGGCGAGCCTCGCATCGAAGCTGTTGTTCAGCGTCAGCGAGAGCCGGCGCGACAGTGACGAGCCGCCGAACGAGATGCCGCCCACGGACGGGAACCGGCTCCGGCGGATTCCGTCGTCGTCGACGTAGGAGCCGGCGGTGTTCTCGGGCGTGTACGTGAACGTGGCGGCCGGCTGCATCACGTGACGAAGCGCCACGATGGGCCCCACTCGGCGGTTGAACGTGCCGTAGACGGTCGTGCTGGTGCGCGCGCCCGCGGACCAGCGTCCGGCGCGTTGCCACTTCTCGCCCCGGTTGTCCTCATCGAACAGGAACTCCGAGTAGCTGAAGCGAGGCGACACCGCGAGCGGTCCCAGGCTGCGGTTGTCGGAGACGTCGACGTTGTGACGGGCGGCGAACGCCGCGGAGGCGGGGCCCTCCTCGATCTCCTGCTCGATGCGCGACGCCCGGAACGCGTATCCCCAGCGCATCGTGCTCAGCAGCGGCAGGAAGCCGCCGTCGCGTCCCGAAGCCTCGCGCCCGATCGGACGCTGGCTGAGGCTGAACGACACCGTCGGGAGCGTGTTCGTGACCGCGACGCGGCCGGAGTCGGCCTCGAGGTCCTGCGTGCGCGACAGGTTCAGCCCCAGCGACGCACCGGTCCACCGGCGTGAATAGGCGAGGTTGGACGTGAGCACGCGATCCACCTGCTGCTCGATGTTCTCGCCGAGGCCCTGGTCCAGAAGAAACCGGCTGCTGCTGACGAAGTTCGCGTCCACGGTCAGCGTTTGATCCGGTCCGAGATCCTGCGCGTGCCGGGCGCGGAACTCCCAGTCCCGGCTGCGCGGCTCGGCGTCGGTGTAGAACCGCTCGCGCGGGGGGCCCTCGGCCGACAGCGAGGTGTACACGGCGCCTTCGAAGGCGTGCGTGAGCTTGTAGCGCGTGTCCAGGTACCCGATCCAGCGGGGGCCCTGGGCGCGGGAGCCCGAGAAGCCGGGCGCCTCGAAGTCGACCCACGCACTGAGATCCGCGTAGTCGCTGAACGCCCAGTAGTAGCCGACGTTCCGGAGATAGCGACGCCGGTCGTCGATGCCGATCTCGTAGCCGAAGCGCAGCCAGCCCGAGCGCCGTCCGCGCTCGATCGGAAACAGGAAGTACGGAACGGCGAGAATGGGAATGTCGGCGACGTGCAGCACCACCGGCCGTCCCACGACCTTGTCCTTCAGCCGGATGCGCACCTGGGGGATCAGGAAGTGGAAGTGCGGGTCGTCACGATCGCAGGTGGAGTACTTGCAGCTCTCGACGTAGAGTGTCTCGTCGTCGATCTTCTTGATGCGACGTCCCTGGAAGTAGCCGCCGTCGAGCTCCGTCTTGCCGTGATGCACCACCCCCTGCTTGGCCTCGACGTCGTAGTCCATGGCGACGCCGGTGACCACGCCGCCGGGATCCTCGAGCGACGGCTCCTCCGAGGCGACGATGGTCTGGTTCCGGGTGTCGAAGACGACGCGGCCGGCGCGCAGCCACGCGTCCTGGTACTGCACGGACGCGGCGTCGCTCAGCATCAGGTCGCGAGTGGTCATGTCGTAGGTGACCTCCTCGGCCGCGTACGTGACCTCGTCCATGCCCCCGGGAAACAACGAGTCGGGCGGGACGACCGACTCGAGGGGCGCGATGCGGGCCGCCCAGGCCACCGAGTCCGAGACCGCGGAATCGGGCGTGGCGACGACCGGCTCCGGCTTCGCCGCGAAGACGTCGCCGAGTCGCAGCACGCTCACCGAGTCCGCTCCGGCGCTCTGGCGGCCGGGCTCCAACGCATCTCCGATCGAGACCGAATCGGGCGCAGCTCCCGGGCCGGACGCCTCCCGGCCCAGCGGCGGGCCGGCGTCGCCCGGCGGGGCGGCGCCGGACCCGGCGTCGGCCGTCTCGCCGGCATCCGTGCCGGACATTGCGCCGGCGTCCGTGCCGGGCATTGCGCCGGTGTCGGCATCGGGCGGCGTGCCGGCGTCGGTGTCGGGCGTCGCGCCGGCGTCGGTGTCGGGCGGCGGCGTGTCGCGCTGCTCGTCCGTCGCCGGAGATCCTTCCTCCTCGCCGGGCTCGATCCCATCCGCGGCGCCGCGATCCCGCGCGCGATCCCGCGCGCGATCGCGCGCGGGTTCTGCCGTCGCCGCCGTGTCGGGTACCGCCGGGGCCGTGCCGTTCTCCGCCGCGAACCAGTAGCGGCCGGTCGCGTTCCCCTCCAGGATCACCGTCGACACCTGCCCCTCGTGGAACAGGAGCCGGATGCGATCGGCGTCCGCGTGATTGGCGCCCGTGCCGAGGGCCAGGTCGAACGGGGACGGCGTGTAGTCGCTCGTCGCGTTCCCCTCGAGCTGGAGGCTGTCCATCACGCCCTCCGAGAAGTGCGCGACGGCGTCGTCACCGTAGGCGATCGTGCGCTCGCCGCGCTTCTGCCCGGTCTTGGGCTCCTGACGGACGATCACGCGTCCGTGCGCCTCGAGGCGCTCGATCTCCTGATTCCGGTGGAACACGACGAGCGTGTCGGCGCGGATGTTCGCCACGGGGTCCCAGGCCTCGGGCGATCCGGTGAGCCGGACGTAGCCGGCGTCCTCGTCGAGGAGCGCGTGGTCGGCCCGCGCCTGCACGTCGCCCTGCCAGATCCGGACGGTGCGGAGCGCCTCGGCCCGGGCCGCCTGACGGGCCAGCCGGAGCTCCTCGGCCCGCACGCGGAGCGGCCGGGTGGTGCCGTCGCTCGTGGTCTGGAGGATGGGGTCGCCGGTGACGATGGTCAGGTCGGTGTCGGCGTTGTAGACCATGCGCTCGCCGGTCACGCGGGAGCCGGACTCGACGTCCCGGGCCACGACGTCCACGCGCGCCACCGCCACCCCCGACGCTCGGTCGTAGTCCAGGCGACGCGCCGTGATCGTGCCCACCGTGTCGGCCACCGTCACGTGCCCCCACATCCTGACACGCTCCTCGTCGCGCCACACGTGGGCGGTGTCGGCCTCCGCCCGGAAGAGGCCGTCGTGAGCGCGCACGTCGCCGACCAGCACCGCGAACGCGTTCCGGCGGTGGTAGACGAGGCTGTCGCAGCGGACGGTCGAGGAGCCCTCGACCAGGAGGACGTGCCCCACGAGCGTGGCGATCTCGCGCCGGTTGTCCCAGCGCCCGCGATCGGCGGTGACGGTGAGGGAGTCGTGCGTGATCCGGACGTCGACGAGCTCGCCGACGTCCGCAGCGCCGCGGGAGCCCCTGAACGTGTCGGCCTCGATCGTCCAGGATCGTTCCGAGCGCTGGGCGGCGAACACATCGCCGATCGCGCCGATCCAGAGCGCCGCCACCACGCCGAGGAGCGTCGCGCGCGCGCGACGCCTCGCACACGCGGCCCTCCGGGCACGGTCGCGCTCGGGGTGGCGGCGGTCGGTCGAACGAAGACGCTGGATCATGCGGCCATCTACGCTTCGAGGTGTCGGTCGATCGAGACGCGGGGGTCCGCGCCGTCGGACGGAGCGCGAGCGCTGGGACGATACCCGGCCGGGGCCCAGAGCGCGACCCTCCTCGACACCGCACCGGTGAGACGCGTCGATCCCGCTGCCGGTTCCGCACCGTCGAAGGCGCGGCCCGCTCCGCCGGGCCGCCTCAGCGGACCGCGAACTCGTTCGCGTACATCGCCGCGCCGATCGCGCCGGCCTCGGCTCCGAACGCGGACGGCACCACACGCGGCTTCTGATCGGTGGGCGCCATCGTGTGCGCGTGCACCGCCTCGGCGACCGGCCCGAGCAGCACGTCCCCCGCGCGGGCCACACCCCCACCGATCACCACGCGATCGACGCTCAGGAGATTGCAGACCCCGGCGAGCGCGATGCCGAGGATGCGCCCGGTCTCGTCGAACGCCCTCCGCGCGGCCCAGTCGCCGCCGGCGGCGGCCTCGGCGATGCGCTTGGGGGTCAGCGCGTCGATCTCCGACCCGAGAATGCTCTCGGCGCCGCTCTCGACGAGACGCCGCGCCCGCTCCACGATCCGCGCGTTGCCCACGAACATCTCGAGACACCCCCGTCCACCGCACGGGCAGCGCGGCCCGTCCACGTCGACGCACATGTGACCGATCTCGCCCGCGGTGCCGAACGCACCCCCGAAGAGTCGACCGCCGGCCACGATGGCGCCGCCGACGCCGGTGCCGAGCGTGACGTACAGCCCGCACCGCGCGCCGTGCCCGGCGCCCAGCGCGGCCTCGCCGAACGCGAACGCGTCGGCGTCGTTGATCAGGGTGACCGGCAGGCCGGCGGCCTCGGCCAGGAGATCGCGCAGCGGCACGTCGCGCCAGCTCGGGAGATTCGGGGAGAGGCCGACGATGCCGCGCTCGACGTCGATGAGCCCGGCGCACCCGACCCCGATCGCGGTGGCCTCGGAGCCGGCGAGCTCGGCGACCTCGGCCACGGCGGCGGCCAGCTCGGCGATCAGCCGGTCGACGTCCTCGCCGGAGCCGGTGGGCACGCTACGGGTCAGCCGGACCCCGTCCGCCGGCGCCATGGCGACCAGCTTCACGTGCGTGCCGCCGACGTCCATGCCGACGACGAGGCTCACGACGCGGCCCCCGACGGCGTCCGGCGAGCGCCCGCGGCGATCGGCGTCGCCCGCGGGATGATCGGCGCGATGCCCAGATCCGACATCGCCTGCCCGACCGTGAACAGCGATCCCGTCACGAGCACCGGCATCGTCGTCGGCGACTCCGCGATCGCCGTCCGGACCGCTCGGCCCGGCACGGGCTCGACGAGACAGCGAAACCCGCGCGCCCGGCAGAGCTCGGCCATGTCCGCGGCCTCGAGACGGCGCTCGGGGTGCCCGGGCGTGGTGACCACGAGGAGCTCGGCCCAGCCCGAGAGCACGTCCAGGACGGGATCGTGCGGCTTGTCGGCGAGCATGCCGAACACCATCACCGGACGGAGGTCGCCGTACCGGGCCCTCCACAGCCGCTGGATGGCCGCAATGCCCGCCGCGTTGTGCGCGACGTCGAAGATGACGTCGCGGCCGTCGACCGGGCGCCGGTCGAACCGGCCGGGCCAGCGCGCGGTGGCCAGCCCGATCCGACGGGCCTCGTCGGGTACCTCGAACGCGGTGTCGCCGAGGCGATCGATCAGCGAGAGAGCCAGCGCGGCGTTCTCGGCCTGGTGGTCGCCGGGGAGCGAGAGCGCGTACCGGCGCCGATCGGGACCGAAGACGAGGCCGGTGTCGGTGGGCTCGAAGTCCGATCCGCGATCCACGAACGTAAGATCGGCGCCCCGTGCCAGCGCGATCGCCTGCAGGACCGCCCGCGCCGCGGGCTGCGTGGCGGTGGACACGACCGGCGCCCGCTTGATGATGCCGCCCTTCTCGCGCGCGATGTCCGCGATCGTGTCCCCGAGGATGCGCGTGTGCTCGAGACCCAGCGAGGCGATGGCCGAGCCGATCGGCTCGATCACGTTGGTGGCGTCGAGGCGCCCCCCGAGTCCGACCTCGAAGACCGCCACGTCGACGCCGGTCCGCGCGAACGCCTCGAACGCCAGCATCGTCGTGGCCTCGAAGAACGAGGCGTCGACGCTCTCCAGCGCGGGGCGGATCTCGTCGAGGACGACGGCCAGCATTCCCTCGTCCGCCGGATCGCCGTTCACGCGAACGCGCTCGGCGAACGACACCAGGTGCGGCGACGTGTTGAGGCCGACGCGAAAGCCCGCCGCCTCGAGCATGGCCGCCAGGAACGCGGCGGTGGAGCCCTTGCCGTTGGTCCCGGCCACGTGGAGGCTCGCGTAGCGTCGCTCGGGATGGCCGAGCCGGTCGCAGAGCGCCACCATGCGCTCGAGGTCGTACTTGATTCCCTGGCGGCGCAGCGACGTGATCGCGCGCTCGAACTCGGTGAGACTCATCCCTCGACCGTGGCTCCACCGCCCCCGGTCGTCGGGTTCGCTCGCTCGCGCGCGGACGCGAAGAACCCGAGCAGTCGCGCGAGGTTGTCGTGCATCTGACGCCGGTCGACGATCTGATCCACGTGTCCGTGCTCCAGGAGGAACTCCGAGCGCTGGAATCCCTCGGGCAGCTCCTGGTTGATCGTCTCGCGGATCACGCGCGGCCCCGCGAAGCCGACGAGCGCCCGCGGCTCGGCCAGGATCACGTCCCCGAGCGTGGCGTAGCTCGCGGTGACCCCACCGGTGGTCGGGTGCGTCAGGACCGAGATGTACGGAAGGCCTACGTCGCGCAGACGTCCGAGCATCGCGGAGGTCTTGGCCATCTGCATCAGCGAGAGGACGCCCTCCTGCATCCTGGCACCACCCGACGCCGACACGATGACGATCGGGCATCGCTCGGTCAGCGCGTCGTCGATGGCCCGCGCGATGCGCTCGCCGACGACCGACCCCATCGATCCGCCCATGAAGCTGAAGTCCATCACGGCCATCGCCGTGCGGTGACCGCCGATGGTCGCCATCCCGGTGACCACGGCATCGGTGGCCGGTGACTTTTCGAGGGCCAGCTTCAGCCGTTCGGAGTACTTCTTGGAGTCCTTGAACTTGAGCGGGTCGGTGGAGCGCAGCTCGTCGTGGCGCGGCTCGAAGGAGTCGGGGTCGGTGAGGATCGCGACGAACTCGGTCGATCCGATGCGGAAGTGATGCGCGCAGACCGGACACACCCACGACTGGCGCGCCAGCTCCTTGCGATACTGGATCTCGCCGCACCCGTCGCACTTGACCCAGGCGTCGCTGGTCGCATCGCTGCCGTTTCGGCTCGGTACCACGCTGACCTCCGCGGTTGCGCGCGCCGCGCGCGCCCCCCATCCCGACGCGGCGCATCTTACTAGAGCGGCCGCCGCCGTGTGTGGAAATTCCGGCCGCGCGGCCCGCGCGCCGCCGACGAGGCTCAGCCGTCTCCCAGCAGGAGATCGAACAGCAGCGCGTCCTCGCGGGACGGCTCGGTGTAGTAGCCTCGCCGCACCCCGACCTCGACGAATCCGAACGCCCGGTAGAGCGCGACCGCGGCCACGTTGGAGCGTCGCACCTCGAGCGTGACCCGGCGCTGACCCCGTGTCCGTGCCGTCGAGACGATCGCGGCGACCAGGTGCCGGCCGATTCCCGCCCGGCGACGGGCGTCGGCCACGGCCACCTTGGCGAGCTGGGTCTCGTCCAGGACGTGCCAGGCGATGGCGTATCCGGCCACACCATCGGCGTCGGCGGCGACCAGACAGGAGGCCGTGGACGGGGGCTTCAGCGCCTCGCTGCGGAGTGCGGCCAGGCTCCACGGCGACCTGAACACGGCGGACTCGATGGCCGCCACCTCGGGCAGGTCACTCTCGCGCATCGTGCGAACCCGGACGCCGGATGCCGGGAACGGCGTCACCGCGGCGTGAGCACGCTGATCGGCAGCACCATCTCCTCCAGCGACACCCCACCGTGCTGGAACGTGTCGCGGAACTGCCGCTCGTAGCGGTTGAAGTTGTTCGGATAAACGAAGAAGTTGCTGTTCTTGGCCAGGATGTAGTGCTTGGTCGGCGAGTCGTCCGGAAGCATGTAGTCGCCGGGCCGGCGCACGTGTATCGCTCCCTTGGCGTCCACCTTCAGGTTGGATCCGTACTTGTACCGGAGGTTCGACGAGGCCTCGCGTCCGGCGTTCACCAGCGACCCCTTGTTCACGAGGATCGCGCCGTGATCGGTCGTGACGACGACCTTCGCGCCGACCGACGCGATCGTGCGCAGGGTGTCGTAGAGCGCCGAGTGCTCCAGCCAGGTCACCAGCATCTTGCGGAAGGCGGTCTCGTCGGGCGCCAGCTCCTGGAGGATGTCGGACTCCGAGCGCCCGTGCGCCATGATGTCGAAGAAGTTGTACACGAGCGCCACGAAGTCCAGCGACCCGAAGGACGCGGCCTGCCGGCGCACCAGCGCGGACTCCTCCTGCGAGAACGCCCGCTGGTACTTCCACGATCCGAGCGACACGCCCTGCCGCCCCATGTTGGCCTCGAGGAGCTCTCGCTCGTGCCGATTGCGACTGCCCTCGGTGTGCGGATCCTCCACCCAGTAGTCGGGGTGATGGGCCACGATGTCGCGCGGGAACAGCCCCGCGAAGATCGAGTTGCGGGAGTACGGGGTCGCCGTGGGCAGGATGGAGTAGTACAGGCGCTCGTCGATCGTGAAGTGCCGCTCGATCAGGGGCCTCATGGCCAGCCAGTGATCGAGCCGCATGCAATCGATCAGGACGAACACCACGCGCTCGCCGTCTCGCAGCATGGGGAACACGACCTCGCTCATCAGGTCGGGACTCATCAGCGGACGCTCGTGCGACTGCACCCAGCCCGCGTAGTGCTCCTCGACGTAGCGGCAGAACAGGTCGTTGGCCTCGCGCTTCTGATCGAGGTGGCTGTCGCGCAGACCGGCGTCGGCGATGCGTGTCATCTCCAGATCCCAGGCGGCCAGGCGGGCGCCGATGGTGAGCCACGCCTCGGGCGTGTGCGCGTCCGCGATCGCGGACGAGACGTCGGCCAGGTGCCGCACGAAGTCGCGCGTGAGCGTGTCGCGCCGGATCCCCTCGCCCTCGAAGATGCGCTTGAGCGCCAGCAGGATCTGGCTGGGATTGACCGGCTTGATCAGGTAGTCGCGGATCTGCTGCCCGATCGCCTCGTCCATGATCTGCTCTTCCTCGCTCTTGGTGATCATGATGACGGGCAGCGTGGGGTTGGACTCCTTGATGACCGAGAGCGTCTCCAGCCCGTCCTTGCCGGGCATCATCTCGTCCAGGAGCACCGCATCGAATTCCTGAGCCTCGACGGACGAGATCGCGTCGTCGCCGTTGGAGACCGGCGTGACCTCGTAGCCCTTGCCCTCCAGGAACAGGATGTGGGGCCGGAGGAGATCGATCTCGTCGTCGGCCCAGAGGATCTTTTTTACAGGTTTCATACCACCGCCGGGCTTCGCCCGCGCCGGTGGAACTGACCGGGGCGCGCGGGGTTACTGATGTCTGGTCGCGGGCGCCAGAGTAGGGAGACCGGGTTCGGCGGTCAACCGAAACCCGGATTTGGGGCGCTCGGTCACGATGCGTATACTTCGACCCGCGCGAGTTTGCTCCAGGCATCGACCGGAGCCTCGCGCGGCACTTTCCATCGGATTCTTCCCATCGGGGGTGTAGCGTGTTTCGTACGTGGGCAACCGTGAGCGTGATCTCCGTCGTGGCCTGGACCACGACGACCGAGGCCGACGCCGCCACCACCTGGCGCGAGTTCGGCGGACTCAAGATCATCGTCGGCGACAGCGTCGACACCGAGGGGCAGGTCTACGTGGCGCGTGGGCACTTCCTCGCGGCACCCAGCGGGTCGGAGCACGTCTACGTCCTCGCGCCCAAGGAGTACACGGTCCACCGTGTCCCGCGCTCCGCCCTCGAGACCACCGAGAAGGGCCCCGCACTGGACATCGACGACAAGAGCGGGTTCACCTCGGTCGGCGTGCTCGAGAAGGACGCGGATGCCATGAAGTGGAGCGACGGCGAGCAGCGCTACTCGCTGTCGGCCAAGCCGCCGCTGATCGGTCGCGTCACGCTCGAGGAGCTCCTCGCTCACACCAAGAAGTACGACTTCGACATCGAGACGTACGAGCCACGCGCGGCAGCACTATCGGCGCTGGCCGGCGTCGAGACGCCGGTCGACATCGCCGTGGCCTTCGGCACGTGGTGCTCGGTTTGCGCACACTGGTTGCCCCACTTCATCAAGACCGTCCAGAGTGCGGACAATCCCAACCTGCGCGTGACCTACGTGTCGGTCAACGAGGATCTCGACCAGCCGGCCGATCTGATGAAGACGTACGCATTCGACGGCGTCCCCATCTTCTCGGTTCGCCGCGACGGCCAGGAGATCGGTCGCGTGACGGGCGAGGACCTCGAGGAGGATCCGGACGCGGTGCTGGAGCAGAGCCTTGCCGACATCATCACCGGCAGCTGACCCGACGAGCACGACGCCGTCGATGACCGGTGTCGCCGTCGTGTGGATCGGGCATCTGGCCCGCCTCGCGCTGGCCCTCGTGTACCTGGCCGCCGTCGCCACCAAGTCCGTCGACGTCTCGTACTTCGCCGAGCAGATCGCCGAGTACGGTGTCACCCCGGCCGCGTGGGCGGTCTGGCAGGCGCCGTTGCTGCTGGCGCTGGAGCTCGTCATCGGCGTCGCGCTCGTGGTGAACTTCCGGCCGCGCCTGACGGTTCCGGCGGCCGCCGCGCTGATGCTCGTCTTCATCGGCGCGATCTCCATCGCCTGGTCCCGGGGCTACACCGGAGGCTGCGGCTGCTTCGGTGGCGCGGTGTACCGGACCCCCGCCGCGACGTTGCTCGAGGACGTGCTGTTCCTCGGGCTCGCCGGCCTCGCCTACCTCGGGGCCATCCGGCGTGAACGCGGCTCGACGCGGCACGGTGGCCACCGGTGGCAGGCGGTCGCGGTCCTTCTCGCCGTGGTGCTCGGACTCTCGGCACCGCGAGTGGCGCCGGCCATCGCGCCTCCGGGCTGGGCGACCGCCGGCGTAACCGGGGGACGGTTCGATCACGTGGTGGTGGAGGAGGTCGACGCCAGGATCGATCACGGGGATCTGGTGCTTGCTCTTCTCGATCCGGCCGGCGACGAGTCGATCGCGGCGCTCGGCCCGGTCGGCGATCTCGTCGGCCTGGACGGCGTGCCGCCGGTGGTGGGGGTGTTCCAGGGCACGAACGAGGACATGGTGGGTGTGCTGTTCGAGCACGCGCCCGCGTTCGATCACATGGGACACGCGTCACGATCACAGCTCCGACGCTTCTACCGCGAGCTTCCGGTCGTGCTCGCGCTTCGCGACGGTGAGATTCTCGCCGCCTGGCACGACACGATCCCGTCGGCCGAGGACATCGCGTCCGCGTACCGCTAGCCGCCGCCCGGAGCGCGGATGGCACCCGCTTCGTCGTACCCGCCGCCGGATGTCACACGGGGAACTGCACCACGAACGTCGTGCCCTCGCCCGGGGCCGACCGCTCCAGGAGGAGCCGGCCGCCGTGGTACTCCTCGACGATGCGCCGGCTCAGCGACAGCCCCAACCCCCATCCGCGTCGCTTGGTCGAGTATCCCGGCTCGAACACGCGCCGCTGCTCGGCCGCGGTCATCCCGCGCCCGTTGTCGGTGATGCGGATGTCGACGGTCTCGGTGTGGGGCTCACGCTTCACCTCGACGTGGATGTGACCGTCCTCGCGGTCGACCGAATCCAGCGCGTTCTTGAGCAGGTTCTCCATCACCCACTCCATGAGCTCGCGGTTGATGTTGACCGGCGGAACCTCTTCCAGGTGCTCGGTGATCTCGACCGACGACTTCATGTGCGGGAGACGGCGCATGAGATAGTGCGTGGCCTCCCCGACCACGGGAACGATGTCCTGTTGCAGGAGTCGCGGCGCCGACCCGACGTTGGAGAACCGGGCGGCGATCTTCTCCAGCCGTGCCGCGTCGTTGTCCATCTCCGACAGCACGTCGTCGAGGAACGTCCGGTCCAGGGCGACCGCCGCCGGTGACTGCTGCCCCTCCTCGGCCGACCGGACCTGCTCGCGCAGCACCTCCAGCCAGCCCATCAGCGACGAGATCGGGGTCCCGAGCTGGTGCGCGGTCTCCTTGGCCATGCCGACCCACACGCTGCGTTGCTCGTTCTCCTTGATCGAGCGGTAGCCGAGCACAGCCAGCAGCATGAAGATCGAGACCATCGAGAGCTCGATCAGCGGGAAGAACCGGAGCTGCCGGAGCAGCGGCGAGGTGCCGTAGTGCACGTGGCCGAAGTCGTTGAGATCGCCGGGCCGCTGGATCGGAATCGGATCGTTCTGCGCGTCCAGATCGGCGAGCTTGTCCAGCACGACGCGCAGCGCGCCCGTCTCGGGAGGGTTCTCGGGGTCGAGCGCGGAGATCTCGAAGTCGGTGACCTCGTCCATCTCGACCCCGACGTGGCGCCACACGCGCGGCGTGCCGCTGCGATCGGTCAGGATCAACGGGAAGTCGATCTGCGAGATCACGTCCCGGTACGTCTGCTGGACCTTGGGGTCGGTCTCGCCGCTTCCCGTGGTCGACGCGGTGTTCGCGGCGAACTGCGCGAAGATGAACGAGACCGCCCGCGACTCCTCCTCGAGACGACGCACGATGCGATCGGTGACGATCAGGAGTCCGGCGATGAGGACGATCCCGCCGATGAAGAGATAGTTGCGGAGCAGCTGTGACTTCTGCATGACACCCCGCGACCTACTGCTCGACGAGCGCGGCCTTTCGCTGAGCCAGAAGCTCTTCCGCGAGCGAGCGGGCCAGCATCAGCGACTCGTCGCGCGGGCCGTCGATCGCGTGATGGAAGCGGCGTCGCCCGCCGAAGTCGACGACGGTCGCCTCCAGGTGGAGGGTCTCTCCCTGCTGCGTCATCAGCGCGGCGGCCAGCGTGGGACGTCCCTCTTTGAGCATGCGCACACACAGGCGCTCGGCCTCGACCTCGCGCCGGGCCAGTCGATCGTCGAGCTTGTGGGCCAGCGCCTTCAAGTTGTCGTCTCCCTCCCGCCCGACCAGCGACAGGGTTCCCTGGCCCGCGACCGGCATCATCAGGTCACTCGGGAGAATCTCGCTGACGCGATCCTGGATGCCCAGCCACTCGGCGTATGAGGCCGGCATGATGAGCGCGTCGATCTCCTCGTTCTCGAGCACCTCGAGACGATCCCGAACCGCCCCCGAGACGGTGACGACGCGAAGGTCGGGCCGGTAGAACAGGATCTGTGCGGCCTGGAGCGGGCCGTCGACACCGATGACCGCCCCCGCGCCGAACTCGTCCAGGAGGATCGCGTCGTCGGCCACGACGGCCGAGAGCGGCGTGCGGCGCGGCGCGACCGCGAAGAGCGCCACGCCCTCGGGGAGCGTGAGTGGAAGATGGCGCGTCGGCATCACGACGCCGTCGTGGCTGCCGCGCACCAGTCGATCCAGCAGGACCTCGCTGTGGTCCATGGTGTTCGGGCGACCGAGGACCTCGGTCTCCACGTCGATCGGCGCGATACGCTCGGCCAGGAACCGCCACTGCTCGATCCCGAGGTCACCGGTGCCGATGCCGAGACGGATTCGGGCTGATGTCATGGATCGAGATGCTCCAGAGCCGCCGGAGGCGGCGCAGTGGGTGGCCTAAAACTCCGCAAGACTTCGTGTTACCGCGAAGCTAGCACAGCCCTCCGAGAGAGGTCAATTCGCCGCTTCGACGGCGTTGCGGCGCTCGCCGCCGCGCTATCCCGGCGTCGGCCAGCGAGCCATCCGCCGCCCCAGCTCGAGCCCGGCGATCACGAGCACGCACAGCGCGGCCGCGGCGG
Source organism: Candidatus Eiseniibacteriota bacterium (assembly GCA_965224245.1). Taxonomy (GTDB): domain Bacteria; phylum Eisenbacteria; class RBG-16-71-46; order CAZAMP01; family CAZAMP01; genus CBDCYW01. Next base: position 3,003,600 of record OZ245046.1, read on the forward strand.
CCGGACCGGTCAAGACCAGTCCCGTCACCGCGAGCACGATCCCCACGACCCAGAACGTCACGAACGTCGCGGTGACCGAGCCCTGCCTGGCGAACAGGCGATGCGTCGTGTGGTCGCGCCCCCCCTGGGCCGGACTCCGGCCGGACGCGAGGCGCGTGACGACGACGAACGTGATGTCGGCGACCGGAACGAGGACCACCACTGCGATCGCGCATGCATCCCAGAGCCCACCGGACAGCGCGATCGCACCCAGAGAGAAGTACCCGACGGCCTGCCCCAGCATCAGGGAGCCGGCGTCTCCCAGAAAGAGCTTGGCCCTGGACGTGACGTTGTACGGCAGGAATCCGATCGTGCCCAGCGCGAGCGCACCCGCCACGGCCGCGGCGGGATCGCCGGCCCAGAAGAGAGACAGTCCGGCCAGCGCGATCGCGGCGGTCCCGGGCGAGACGCCGTCGATGTTGTCGAGGAAGTTCACGGCGTTCTGAAACGCCGCGATCCAGATCGTGCCGAGCGCGATGACGAGCGGGGCCGGTAGCCGGGATCCGAGCCCCACGGGCGCGCCCGGTGCCCCCGGGCCGCCGCCGGTCTCCAGCCACCCGGTGCCGGCGACCACGGCACACGCACCCAGTGCGGACGCGATCAGCTGACCGACGAACTTCTGCCGGGGGGAGAGCGGTGTTCGGTCGTCCACGAAGCCGACGATGAACGCGACCGCGAGGCCGAGGACGGCCAGCCACGCGGTGACCCCCTGCGTGGCGGCGACCACGGCGGGAAGCGATGCCACGGCGATGGCGACGCCCCCCATCTTGGGCGTGACGACGCGATGGAAGCGATCGGGACGTGGCCGGTCGACGAGACCGAGCGTCGGGGCGAGGCGTCGGACGAGGGGAGTCAGGACCAGGGCCAGAGCGAGCGACGACCACACGACGAGCGATCCGAACGGACCGGGAAACGCGCGAGCGGCGTCGCTCACGACGGTCGCCGGCAGGTCAGTCGCGGACGCTGGCCGATGCCGCCTGCGCGGCGTACGCAGATGGATCGGCGATCGACGGATCGGTCGCGCGCTGGGAGTCGATGTCCATGTCCGTGCTCAGCGACGTGAGCAGCGTGTGCGACGTGTCGCCGTTCTCCAGGAGAACGTGCTCGACGGTGCGCCGCAGCAGCGTGTCCAGATCGACCCGGGGGCGATACCCGACCATGCGGTTGATCTTGGTGAGGTCGGGTACCCGGCGCCGCACATCCTCGAAAGGCTGGTCGTAGACGGCGTCGAGCGGCATCCGCTCGATGATGGAATCGGACTGGACGATGTCGCGGATGCGCTCGGCCAACCCGACGATCGTGACCTCTTGGTCGGTGCCGATGTTGAAGACCTCGCCCACGGCCTCGTCGCAGTCGGCCAGCATCTGCACGCCCCGCACGACGTCGCCGACGTACGAGAAGCAGCGAGACTGCCCGCCGTCACCGAACACCGTGATGGACTCGCCCGAGAGCGCCTGCTTCACGAAGCGCGGGATGACCATGCCGTACTGCCCCACCTGCCGGGGACCGCACGTGTTGAAGCACCGGACCACGACGACCGGGAGGCTCTTTTCGCGGTAGTAGGCCATGGCCAGGAACTCGTCGACGGCCTTGCCCGCGGCGTACGCCCACCGCGACACGCTGGATGCACCGAGCACCGAGTCGTCGGACTCGCGAAGCGGCCGATCCGACCCCTTGCCGTACACCTCGGAGCTCGAGAACAAGACGACCTTCCGGACACCGGCCTCCGAGCACGCCCGAAGGACGATCTCGGCCCCCGAGACGTTGTTGAGCAGGGATTCCAGGGATCTCTCGACGATGCGCTTGACCCCGACGGCCGCCGCCAGGTGAAACACGCGATCCATCGACGCGACGACCTCGTCGACGAGCGGGGCATCGAGGACGCTGCCTTCGATGAATCGAACGCTGTTCGCGTCTAGCAGGTGCTGGATGTTCGAGAGGCGGCCGGTGGAGAGGTCGTCCAGGATGGTCACGTCGTGCCCCAGGTTGACCAGATCATCGACCAGGTGGGATCCGATGAAGCCGGCGCCCCCAGTGACGAGTACCTTCATCTTAGGTTTCTCCCGCGCAATTCCGGCGGAGGCAGGTCCAACCGAGGTAAAGCGCCGAAAGCTCGTCCAGGTTCGGCGAATCAACCCCGGGAACCTATGTAACCCGGAGTCGAGTGTCAAGTTTCCAATCAATCGCGTGAAACCTACGAAGTTACAGTCACATGCGTCGACACGAGCCTCTTTTAGCCGACGCGGGAGACGTTCGCAACATATCTTTCGCGCAAATGCCCGGCGATGCGTGACGAGGCCTTCCCATCCCACAACCGGGGCATCGGGGTTTCGACGCCGGGATGAACCACTGCCCGCTCGATCCCCTGCCGGATGCGAGACGGGTCGGTCCCCACGAGCTGATTGGTCCCTTCGTATATGGTGATCGGCCGTTCGGTGCTTTCCCTGACCGTTACGCACGGAACCCGGAGATACGTGGTCTCCTCCTGGATGCCGCCGGAGTCGGTGATCACCAGTCGTGCGTCACGGGTGAGCCTGAGAAAGCTGTGATAGCCCTCCGGCTCCACCACCCGGAGGTCGCCGGCGGCCTCGATCAGGTCGTCGAACGGCGCGAGGCGCGCGCGCGTCCGCGGGTGCACCGGCAGCAGCACCGGAAGCTCGGCGGACAGCCGCGCGAGCTCTCCCAGGATTCCGGCCAGCACGTCCGGATCGTCCACGTTCGACGGTCGATGGAGCGTGCAGAGCGCGTAGCGTCCGGCCTCGAGGCCCAGACGCGTCAGCACGTCGTCCGCCTCGGCGGCCGGGAGGTGCCGGATCAGGGAGTCGATCATGACGTTGCCCACGAACGCGATCCGCGCGGCGTCGATGCCCTCGGCCAGGAGGTTCGGGGCCGCGTCCTCGCAGGACGTGTAGAGCCAGTCCGAGATCTGGTCGGTCAGGACGCGGTTGATCTCCTCGGGCATCGAGCGGTCGCCGCTGCGGAGCCCGGCCTCGACGTGAACGACGTCGATTCCGGCGCGCTGGGCGACCAGTGCGCACGCGAGGGTCGAGTTGACGTCCCCGACCACCAGCACGACGTCGGGGGCGAAACGGGTCAGAGCGGATTCGAACGCGACCATGATCGCCGCCGTCTGCCGCGCGTGCGTGTCGGATCCGACCTCGAGGTTCAGGTCGGGCTCTGGCAGGCCCAGCTGGTCCAGGAACACCTGGGACATCCGGCGATCGTAGTGCTGACCGGTATGCACGACGATGGGCTGGACTCGGTCCAGGCGCGAGAGCTCGGCATGGATGGGCGCGATCTTCATGAAGTTCGGTCGCGCGCCGGCGACGAGCACGATGCGGACGTTGTGATCGGACACGACCCTATCCCTCACGCAGTGACCAGTCGTAGGGGACCTCGTCGGACCTCGGCGCCACCCGGAACTCGTCGGGCTCGTCGTAGTTGTAGGGCTCGGTCGGGATGTTGATCAGGTACGCCGGCTCGGCCGAGATGCCCTTCATGCCATGCAGCACGAGAGGAGGGATCGTGACCAGCGTCGGGTTCTGCTCGCCGAGAAAGAACTCGGCGACGTCCCCGTGCGTCGGGGAGTCGGGGCGGCGATCGTACAGCACCACCTTGGCCATTCCCTTGACGATCACGAAGTGATCGGTCTGGATCGTGTGATAGTGCCACCCCTTGACGACCCCGGGGTTGACGACGCTCAGGTATACCTGCCCGAACTTCTGGAAGAACGGATCGTCGCAGCGCAGCATCTCCATCAGGAACCCCCGCTCGTCGGGGATCACCTTGAGTCGTTTCGTATTGACGCCGTCAATCACCGCGCGGCACTCCGCGTCCGATGCCGATGTGCGTGAAGCCGAGCTCGGCCATCACCGAGGGCTCGTAGATGTTCTTGCAGTCGACGAGAATGGGCGTTCTCATGATGCGGTGGATCGCCTGAAGGTCGAGGTGGCGGAACTCGTTCCACTCGGTGGCGATCACCAGCGCATCGGCGCCCACGGCCACGTCCTCGGCCCGGCGACACGCGGAGAAGATGGAGCCGAGCTCGAGCGCCGCGTTCTCGGTGGCCACCGGATCGAACGCCTTCACCTCGGCGCCGTCCGCGTGCATGGCCCGGATCACGTCCAGCGCGACCGACTCGCGCACGTCGTCGGTGCCCGGCTTGAACGACAGTCCCAGGACGCCGACCACCTTGCCCTTCGCCGCGCCGAGCGCCTCCTTGAGCCGCGCGATGACCCGCCGCCGCTGCTCCACGTTGACCCGGATGGTGGCCTCGACCAGCTCCATCGGGTAGCCGTACTGGCGGCTGAAGAAGGCGAGCGCCCGGGTGTCCTTGGGAAAGCACGAACCGCCGTAGCCGGCGCCGGCGTGCAGGAACTTGTTGCCGATGCGCCGATCCAGGCCCATCCCACGCTCGACGACCTTGATGTCGGCGCCCACCACGTCGCAGAGGTTGGCGATGCTGTTGATGAACGAGATCTTCGTGGCGAGAAACGCGTTGGCCGCGTACTTGATCAGCTCGGCGCTCTGCACGGTGGTGCGGATCATCGGGGTCTCGTTCAGGAACAGCGGCCGGTACAGGTCCGAGAGCCGCTCCTCGGCCCGCGGGCTCCACGTTCCGATGACCACCCGATCGGGGCGCATGAAGTTCTCGACCGCCGACCCCTCGCGCAGGAACTCCGGATTGGAGGCGACGTCGAACGGGACCGGCGAGGGCAGATTCTCCTCGATGATCTTCTTCACGCGCTGCCCGGTGCCGACGGGCACCGTGCTCTTCTGAACGACGACCTTGTACCGCGTGATGTTCCTGGCCACCTGGGCGGCGACTCCGAGGACCTGAGAGAGATCGGCCTCGCCGGAGTCGGTCATCGGCGTACCCACCGTGATGAACACGATGTCGTTGTCACGAACGGCCTGGTCCAGCTCGTTCGTGAAGTGTAGCCGTCCCTCGGCCAGCCCCTTTCGCAGCAACCCTTCGAGGCCGAACTCGTAGAACGGGACCTTGCCGGCGCGCAGGACCTCGAGCTTGTCCACGTCGTTGTCGACGCACGTCACCTGGTTTCCGAAGTCAGCCAGGCAAGCCCCCGTCACGAGTCCCACATACCCCGTGCCGACTACACAGACTTTTTGCATGGCGCTGGAGCTCCACTTTGTCCCGCCGCGCGGGATTGCGCGGAGGAAACGAACCCGGGGACTTTACTTCCCCGGGCTCGGGGCGGTCAAAACTTCCCCGGCGCCGGACGGTGCGCGCGCGTGCCCTTTTCTGTCATCGGCGCACCGCGAGGTGATCCAAACCCCTCGATCGGGCTTCGGTCCCGCCGGCGGCGGCGTGGGAGCCGGCCCCGAGACGCCGGGCGTCGGGTCCGGCCTCAGTCGTCCACCCGAACGGGGGTCGACTGGACGCCGGCGGAGTCCCGTGCGGCGCGCGCCCTCAGGAACGCCTGGATCGCATCCGGATCGCGAGGATCGGGCACCCGTGGCACGACGCCGGCGCTGTCGCTCCGTCCGGGTACGGTGGCCCGGGCTCCCGCGGTCTCGCGCGCCGCGTCGTCCACCGGAGACCCCGTGGCCCCGGCCGGTCCATCGGCTCCTTCGGTCGGGTCGCCGGGGTCGGAGGCGTCCGGCACGGGCTCGATCAGGTCCATGGCCCCCTCGGGGATCCGGTCCGCGAGCCCCTGCGCGATCAGGTACTCGCCGGCCTGCACGGCCTGCTCGGTGCCGGGATACACGTGGAGGATGCGCTCGAAGGACGCCACGATCGAGTCGGGCGCCGCGTCCCGGGCGCGATGGATCCACGCGCGCGCGAACGCGGCACGCGCCGCCACATCCGAGCCGGCGAACAGGCTCTCGACGCGCGCGTACTGCTGAAGCGACCGCAGCGTGTCGGCGTCCTGGAAGAGAAACTGCTCGGCCAGCAGGAACGCGCCCTCTGCATCCACGTCGACGCCGCCCTGGGCGTCCCGGGTCGTGATGCCGGCCGACACGAGCGGTCGGAGGCGAGCCACGCGCGACTCCGCCTGCTCCGCGAAGACCGATCGCGCCCCGCGCAGGGCCAGCATCTCGTCGTAGGTGGCCAGCGCCGTCTCGTACTCGCCGTAGCGCATCTCCTGGATGAAGCCGATGCGGAAGAGCGCCTCGCCCGCGTACACGGTGCCCGCGTAGGTCTCCGCGATCACCCGGTAGTCCGCGATCGCCGCCTCGTGATCACCGAGCTCGCTCCGACACTCGGCGATCTTGAGCTCGATCGGCGCCCGCTTCTCCCGCGAGAGATCCCGCCCCACGTCGAGCGCCGTGCGATAGGTCTCGAGCCCATCGGCGATCCGGCCGGCTCGGAACAGCGCGTCCCCGGACAGCACGCGCGCGTCGAGACGGACCTCGAAGGCATCGGCCGTGCGCGTGACCTCGTCGAAGGCCACGTACGCGCTGTCGAACCGCTCGGCCTGCATGTAGAGCTCGCCGAGCTCCAGAAGCGTCTCCACCCGCTCGCGGTTGCCGGGGTGGCGCTCGATCAGACGCCGGTACGTGACGAGGGCCTCGTCGATCTGATCGGCATCCATGAAGGCCTTCGCCTCGACGCGAAGGATCTCGGCCTCGCGCGAGGGGGGAATGCCTTCGGCGCGGAGCTGCTGGAAGGTCCGCTTGCCCTCCTCGATGCGACCCATGCGGTAGTACGTCACGCCCGCCCAGAACGTCGCCTCCTGTCGGAGGTTGGTGTCGGGATAGCGCTCGACGAGGGCGCGGAACTTGTCGAGCGCCTCGGGATAGACGCGCTTGCCGAAGTACGCGCGTCCCATCAGGAGGATGGCGTCGTCCACCCACCGCGATCCGGCGTGACGCTGGATGACCTTGTTGCACTTCTCGATCGTCAGGTCGTACTCGGTGACCGCGGAGCCGGCGACCGTCTCGTCGCCGGGGGGGCGCGACTCCTGGATGCGCTCGGCCTTGTCGAAGTGCGCCTGCGCGTTGTAGAACGTGTTGAAGTACGCGCAGCCGGACACGAGCGCGATCAGGCCGAGCGCTCCGACGACGAGATCAGACCATCGCGTGCTGCTCACGTGCGAACGTGACCTTTCCGTTGACGACCGTCAGGATGGCGCGGCCCCGGAGCGAGCGCCCGTAGAACGGCGTGTTCGAGGAGCGCGAGAACACGTCCTCGGGGGACACCACCCAGCCCAGCGTCGGGTTCCACACGGTCACCGAGCAGCTCTCGTCGATGGCCAGCCGGTCCCCACCCAGGCCCAGGATCCGGCGCGGGTGGATCGACAGCTTTCGGACCACGTCGGCCTCGCTCAGCACGCCGCGCTCCATCAGCTCGGTGACCGTCAGCCCCAGGGCGGTCTCGAGACCCAGGATGCCGAACGGTGCCCGATCGAACTCCGCCTCCTTCTCCTCGGGGGTGTGCGGGGCGTGGTCGGTGGCGATCGCATCCAGCGTGCCGTCGGCGAGCCCCTCGATGACGGCGGCGACGTCGTCGGCCGTCCGGAGCGGAGGGTTCATCTTGGCGTCGGTCCGGTAGCCGATCACCGCGTCCTCGGTCAGCGTGAAGTGATGCGGCGTCGCCTCGGCGGTCACGCGCACCCCTCGGGTCTTCGCCCGCCGGATCGCCTCGACCGACCCGCGCGTCGAGACGTGGCAGATGTGGAGCGCGCATCCGGTCAGGCGCGAGACGAGGATGTCGCGCACCACGCCGAGCTCCTCGGCCTCGCCCGGCACGCCCTTCAGTCCCAGGCGCAGCGACAGTGCGCCCTCGTTCATGACGCCGCCGTCGGAGAGCGACAGATCCTCGGCGTGTGAGATGATCGGCCTGTCCAGCGATGCGGCGTACTCCATCGCGCGCCGGAGCAGGTTCGAGTCGCTGACCGGAAAGCCGTCGTCGGAGAAGCCGACGGCGCCGCCCTCGACCAGCTCGGCCATCTCCGAGAGCGCCTCGCCCTTCTGGCCCTTGGTGATCGCCGCGATCACGTGCACGTCGGTGTGCGCGCGCTCGGCCAGCGTCAGGACGCGCTCCAGCCCCCCGATGGTGTCGATCGGTGGAACCGTGTTCGGCATGCACGCCACCGCGGTGAAGCCGCCCGACGCCGCGGCCAGCGTTCCGGTCTCGATCGTCTCCTTGTGCTCCTGGCCGGGCTCGCGCAGGTGCACGTGCATGTCGACGAACCCGGGACTGATGATGCACCCGGAGATGTCCAGCGTAGGTACGTCGGCGTTGATCGAGAGCGTCGGGGACGCCGCGCGCAGGCGTCCGTCCTCGACGTAGACGTCGCACGGGCCTTCACCCAGACCGAGGGGATCCACCACGCGACCGCCGCGCAGTACGAACGTCGTCCGGCCCTGCCATTCGTTCATCGCTTCATGTCCTTTCACGACGCCTCGACCTCGGCCACGACGCGCTTGGTTTCCTCGGCCTTCAGTCCGCTCAGGAGATACAGCACCGCCATCCGAACCGCCACGCCGTTTCGGACCTGATCGAGAATGACCGAGTACGGACCGTCGGCCACCTCGGGCTCCAGCTCGACGCCGCGATTGATCGGGCCGGGATGCATGATGACCGGCGAGTGCGAGAGCTTGGCCAGACGGGCACGCGTGATCCCGTAGGAGCGCGCGTACTCCCGCACGGTCGGGACGTATCCGCCGTGCATGCGCTCGAACTGGATGCGGAGCGTCATGATGACGTCCGCCCCGGCGATCGCCGCGTCGAGGTCGGTGACCCGTTCCACGCCCATCGACTCGATCTCGCGGGGCAGGAGCGTGGCGGGACCGCACACGGTGACGTTGGCCCCGAGCTTCGTGAGCCCCCAGATGTTCGAACGCGCGACCCGGCTGTGGAGGATGTCGCCGATGATCGTCACGTTCAACCCCTCGAACTCGCCGACGCGCTCCCCGATCGTGAACAGATCCAGCAGGCCCTGCGTGGGGTGCTCGTGCGTTCCGTCACCGGCGTTCACGACCGCCGATCGGAGATGGCGCGCGAGGTAGTGCGGCGCGCCGCTCATTCCGTGGCGGATCACGACCATGTCGATCTCCATGGCCTCCAGGTTGCGCACGGTGTCGCGCAGCGTCTCGCCCTTGGAGACCGACGACATCGTGGAGCTGAAGTTCACGACGTCGGCCGACAGTCGCTTCTCGGCCAGCTCGAACGAGATCCGGGTGCGCGTGGAGGACTCGTAGAAGAGGTTCACCACGGTGCGATTGCGCAGCGCGGGCACCTTCTTCACCGGACGATCCAGAACCTCTCGAAATGCTTGCGCGGAGTTGAGGATGCTCAGGATGTCCTCCCGAGTCAGATCCTCCAGCCCCAAGAGGTGCTTCTGCTCCATGACTAGTCCATCTCCCGGATGTAGACCGCGTCCTGTCCGTCGATCTCCTCGAGCTTGACCGAGATGACCTCGCGTCGCGCCGTCGGCACGTTCTTGCCCACGAAGTCGGCCTTGATCGGCAGCTCGCGATGGCCGCGGTCGACCAGGACCGCGAGCTGAATGGCCTGCGGACGGCCGTAGTCGATGATCGCGTCGAGCGCCGAACGCACCGTGCGCCCCGTGTACAGGACGTCGTCGACCAGGACCACGACCATGTCCTCGAGATCGAACATGATGTCGGTGGTGCTCAGCACCGGCTGGTGCGCGATCTTCTCCAGGTCGTCGCGATAGAAGGTGATGTCGAGGCTTCCGATCGGAAGCTCGACGCCCTCGAACTTCGCGATCTGATCGCGAAGCCGCTCGGCCAGCGGAACACCGCGCCGCCGGATCCCGACGAGCGCGACCCGATCGGTGCCCTTGTTCCGCTCGACGATCTCGTGCGCGATGCGCACGGTCATGCGCGCCATCTCCTTGGCGTCGATGATCAGGGCCTTCTCTTTCAGGTGCACGTGGGGTCTCCGTCCTCGGACCGGTGGGATGCCAGAGGACGCGCGGGGCCGAGCCGGGTCCCGCGCCGGCGCGGCGGGGATCTCCCGTCGGCGCCGACGTGCGTCCTTTCCGACCTCACCGGATCGGGTTAAAGGACCGTCGTTCGATGACGCGACGACTCTATCACAGTCGCGCGCCGTCCCGGCGATCCGTTTTCGTCACCGTGTGGCCAGCGACGGGGGGTTCCGTCACCCACGGACCGGACTGTCGCGATGTTCCGACACACAGCTGGGACCGAGGCGCCACCGGTCGGTGGATACGAGGTTCCCACCCGTAATCGATTTCGACAGCACCACATACGACGATCGGCGGGGGTGGCGGGTACGCGTGTATCCCCTCGTCCGGCGAGGGCGCCCGGATGCGTGAATACGGTCGACCGGCTATGACGTGCCCCGCGAGCAAGTTACCGGCGGCGACGAATCTGGCACACGCATTGCGTTATGACAGGCGCGTGTGGATGGGTGGTGTGGATGTGTTAGGCAAAGCCCCGGAATGGACGCGGATGGAGCGCCGGGCGCGAGTGGGAGAAAAGAGCACGGGTCGAGGGAGTTCCGCGCTCGATGTTCCAGTCGTTTCCATTCCGGTGGCGGCGCCTTCTCTGACGGATGTGCGGAAAGCTCTCGCACGGCGACTACGACACCCGACGAGTGGCTGCCCGGTTCTGTGAGGCTCCCCCGACTGCTGGATGGTGCCCAGTCCGACTCCGCCTGGTTGCCGGGATGTCACTCTCGCTCGACACGTCGATCTCGCGACCAGGCGTCCGCGAACGCGAGAGCTTTCCCTTTCGAGTTGAAGGTGGGGCCGACCTCTCGGGCTGATGTTTTGGGAGGGGCGGTCTTGGGGGCCGGCCTTCACCTTCTTTTCCCCGAACTCACCACCGACGCCGTCCGACTCTCGCCGCCATCACCGCCACCACCGCGCGTCACGCCGACTCTCACGCACGTCACGAGCCCGGCCTCGCCGCGGGCGCCGCCATCGTCCGTCCCAGTGTCTTCAAGGACTTGAGGCCCCGATACCGCTCCACGTGGTGGGCAATGAAACGCTCCAGAACGCCGGCCACCTCCGTGGCTGCCGGACGCATCTCGGCCGAGTACGCCCGGGCCACCTCGAGGGCGCGAGCACGCAGGAGAAACCGGAACACGCCGGCGGCCTCGGACGACATCGCGTCGGCGGGCGTTCCACTGGACACGCAGGCCGCGCACACGAAGCCGCCGGCGGCGGCCGAGAACAGGCGCGCGGCGCCGGCATCGCCCTCGCACACGGCACAGCTCTCGAGCTCGGGCAGGATCCCGAAGCGCGCGCATGCACGCGCCTGAAACCCGCGAAACGTCACCGCGGCGCGCGCTCCGGTGGTCGCGGCCAGCACCGACAGCGTCTCGGCGAGATCGGCGTAGACGGCGGGCTCGGCATCGTCCTCGGCCAGGAGCAGGTCACACAGCTCGAGCGCGGCGGACGCGTAGAAGTAGCGCGTGAGATCGCTCTCGAGGCCGTCGTGGTAGTGCAGCACGTCGGCGTGCGCGGCGAGCTGGAGCTCGCGATCGGGGCGATGGTAGTAAATCAGCTCGATCTCGCGAAACGGCTCCAGCGCACCCGTGCACGGGTTCCTCGGGGTGCGATAGCCCTTCGAGATGACCCTGAGCTTGCCGACGTCCTCGCCGAAGAGCACCGCGATTCGGCTCGTGTCGCCGAACGGGATCCGCTTCAGGAGATAGGCTCTCGTCCGGCGTAGCGCCATCGTGGGAATCCGGGGTTTCGGACCATCGACCGCGAGCGGGTCAGGCCCCGAACTTCGCCAGGCGCCCCGCCGAGGCGAGCAGCACCGGCATCAGGTACCGGCTCGGCATCGTGCCGAGAAGACCGGAGACCGCGTTCCGCTCGGTGAACCGCGCCAGACCGTCGCCGCCGGCACGCTCGGCGTGGACGAGCACCGGCACCGGCTGCCACCCGTGCGCCGCGTACGCGACGGGGGTCGAGTGGTCGCCCGTGATCGCCAGCACCCCCGGCGCGGTGTCGAGGAGAGCCGGCAGGGCCGCATCGACCTCCTCGATCGCGGCCGTCTTGGCGTCGAAGTTGCCGTCCTCGCCGTACATGTCCGTGGCCTTGATGTGGATGAACGCGAAGTCGTAGCGCGTTCGCACCGACGCGTAGGTCGCGAACTCGGCCTCGGGTCCGTTCTCGGTCCGGAGCGTGGTCATGCCGACCAGCTGCGCGAGACCCCGGTACATCGGATACGCGGCGATCGCGACCGGCGTCAGACCGAATCGCGCCGGGAACGAGTCGAGCTCCGGCAGTCCGCCGATGCCCCGCATCAGCATCCCGTTCGCGGGCTCGTGACCGGCGAGGCGGGCACCCGCCTCGGCGAGGAAGCGCGTGACGATCGACGCGGTGTGGCGCGTCGCGGGCGAGTCGGACACGGGCTGCACCGGCCTGGGCTCGACCCCCTCGCGCCCGGGATCGGAGTCGCAGAGCGGTCCCTCGAGCCCCGGACCCCGGAAACGCACCACGAACCGGTGCCCCTTGCCCGGACGAACCGTCACCCCCACCCCCTCGATCTCCCGGATGTCGGCCAGCAGCTCGCACCGCGCCACGTTCTCGGCGTCCGAGATCCGGCCCGCCCGTCGATCCACCACGCGCCCGTCGGCGTCGAGGGTGGCGAAGTTGGCCCGCGCGGCGACGTCCCCCGGTGCCACGTCGAGGTCCACGCCCAGCGCCTCGATGACACCGCGCCCGACCTCGACCTCGAGCGGATCGTAGCCGAACAGCCCGAGGTGCCCGGGGCCGCTCCCCGGCGTGATCGCGGGCGCCACCGGGATGAGCCGCCCCAGGGAAGATTCGGGTGCGAGCCGGTCCAGGTTCGGTGTTCGCGCCGCCTCCAGCGGTGTGCGATACGATGTGCTCGCCGCCGGGACGTCCGCCAGACCGTCCAGGACGAGGAGCACGATCGACGGGCCGTCCGGGTCGCGAAGCGATCGGATCACGTCGACGTAGGACATCGTGAGCTTCTCCTCGATGGGGTTCGCGCCCGGTGACAGTATCAAATCGCCGGGGCCCGGTGCGCGGGACGGTGGGGACATCGCTTGACGCCGATCGGTCCCGCTGCTAGCCTCAACGGGTTATCTCTTTCTGTAACAATGATTTCCACGCTCGCGGATCCGTAACGACGGAGCCCGAGCCGGCGTTCCGAACCGAGAGGAGTGCGTCGTGGGGCTTCTCACCGAGCAGAACCGGATGTGGCGCGACAAAGCCCGCTCGATCGCCGAGGAGGTCGTGCGTCCGCTCGCACGCAAGTACGACGAGGCCCAGGAGTATCCGTGGGAGATCAAAGATGCGCTCCAGGGGGCGGGGCTCCTGGGTGTGTGGATTCCCGAGGAGTACGGCGGTGCCGGTGGCACGGTGCTCGACCTCTGCCTGTGCGTCGAGGAGCTCTCGCGCGCCTGCGGCGGCGTCGGGGTCATGTACTGCGTGAACGCGCTCGGCTCGTTCCCGATTCTCGTCGCCGGCACCGAGGAACAGAAGAAGGCGTACCTGCCCCGCATCGCATCGGGCGAGAAGCTGATCGCGTTCTGCCTGTCCGAGAAGTTCGCGGGCTCCGACGCGGCGAGCCTCCGCACGCCGGCGGTTCGTGACGGCGACCACTACGTCATCACCGGCGAGAAGAAATGGACCACGAACGGCGGCGCGGCCGACCTCTACACGGTCTTCGCGGTGACCGATCCCTCGTCGCGGAGCCGGCGCATCTCGGCGTTCATCGTCGAGAAGGGGGCACCGGGGTTCTCGATCGGCAAGGTCGAGGACAAGATGGGCATTCGCTGCGTCCCGGTCGTCGAGACCTGCTTCGAGGGCGTGCGGGTCGGGGCCGACGCGCTCCTCGGTGGACAGCCCGGATACGGCTTCAAGCACGCGATGGCCACCCTCGACAAGGCGCGTCCCGGCGTCGCGGCGCAGGCCCTGGGCCTCGCGCAGGGTGCGCTCGACTACGCACTGGTGTACACGAACCGTCGCCGGCAGTTCGGACAGTCCATCTCCAGCTTTCAGATGATCCAGGGCATGCTGGCGGAGATGGCGTGCAAGGTGGAGGCCGCGCGCGCTCTCGTCTACACGGCCGCGACCGCGATCGACGAGGGCGACCCGGCGTCGAACCGCCTGGCCGCGCAGTGCAAGTACGTGGCCACCGAGGTGGCGATGGAGGTCACCACGAAGGCCGTGCAGCTGTTCGGCGGCTACGGCTACATGCGCGACTACCCGATCGAGAAGTACATGCGCGACGCCAAGATCACGCAGATCTACGAGGGAACCAACCAAGTGCAACTGATGGTGGTGGCGCGAAACCTGATCAAGTCGGTCGGCGAGCTGAAGCACCTGGCCGCCTACCTCCCGACCGAGGTGCAACGCGGCGTGAGCGAGGACGACGTCTGAGGCCGGGCGTCGGAGGCGTCGGCCCGGTCAGCCGGGGCGACGCTCCGAGGCCGGCTCTTCGCCCGGCGGTGCCATCCGTACCGGTCGGGCCGGCCCCTCCGGCACCACCGACCCGGCCGAGATCACCATCTTCAGGCCGTCCTCGACCGAGATGCTCAGCTCGATGATGTCCGACTCGGGCACGAGGAGCAGGTATCCGGACGTGGGATTGGGCGTCGTGGGCAGGAAGACCGAGACGAGATCCTCGCCGACCCGCTGGCACATCTCCTCCGCCGCGCGCTCGGTGCGAAACGCGAGCACATGGCATCCCCGCCTCGGAAACTCGATCAGGACCACCTTGCGGAACTTGTGTGTGTCGCTGGCGAAGACCGCCTCGGCGATCTGCTTGGTGCCGATGAACACCCGGTTCAGGATGGGGATCCGGGCCAGCACGCGCTCGTAGAGCTCGACCGCCTTGCGACCCAGCGTCTTCGACGCCAGCATCCCCACGAGGAGGATGATCAGGAGCAGGCTCACGAGCCCCAGACCGGGCACGCCGCCGGGGCGAATCCACTCGCCGCGGAACACGCCGCCCAGGATGCCGTCGAGCTGGTCGCCGATCACGTACAGCACGTAGAACGTGACCACCGGCGGCACCACGACCACGAGCCCCGCCAGGAAGTAACGTCTGAAGTTCATCGCACGACCTTTCGGTTCACGACGATCTGCACCGATTCGATCCGCCGTCGAGAGGCGGTCAACACCTCGAACTCGGCACCGTCCCAGGCCACCCGATCTCCCCGCGTGGGAATGCGCCCGAACTCCTCCAGGAGGAACCCGGCCAGCGTCTCGTAGTCTCCCTCGGGGAGCGTGAGCCCGATCCGCTCCGAGAGCTCGTCCAGCGGGATCGTCGCGTCGGACACGTACACGTCTCGCCCGATGCGGCGCACACGTACCGCCTCGCGCTCGTGCTCGTCCCAGATCTCGCCGATCATCTCCTCGACCAGGTCCTCGGTGGTGACCACCCCCGACGTACCGCCGTACTCGTCCACGACGACGGCGAACTCGTGTCCCCCCTCGACCATCTCGGTCAGGAGCTCCGGACCCTGCTTGCCTTCCGGCACCATCAGGACCGGACGGACGTGGGCGGCGAAGCTCCGCTCGTCGTCGTCGAGGGCCAGGAGATCGAACACGCTCACGTATCCCGTGATCCGATCCTCGTCCCCCACGTAGACCGGATAGCGCGAGTGACGATGCTCCTCGACGATCGCGAGAAGCTCGTCGAGATCCGCGTCGCGACTGATGGCGACCATGTCCGAGCGTGGCACCATGATCTCGGTGATCTCGGTCTCACCGAAGCGCAGCATCCGGTCGGCCAGGACCCGCTCGTCCAGGGGGTCCACCGTCTCCCGGCGCGGCGTGGCGGCGGCGGTCCCGACCGGCGTGTGTGCGCGTCGTCCCAGCAGGCGCCCGAGCATGCGGACGCCGACCGGGGCGCGCCCGGGGGTGTCCCGGGGCAACGGCACCGGCAGCACCAGCGTCAACGTCAGGACCAGCGCTCCCAGCGTGATCCACAGCACGACGCCCCCCGTTCCCATGGCCAGCGCGAGCGTCGCGAACGCCGACAACAACAGCAGCTCGGACACCACGAACGCGGGGCGGGCATGCTCGGCCTCGATCAGGAGCCCGCCCTCGGCATCGGGGTCCACGACCAGCATGCGCGCGGCCGCCTGTCGTCGCACGATCGTCAGGACCACGATCCCGAGCGTGGTGAGCACCCAGAGCGTCATGAGTCGGTCTCCGAGAGCGCGCGACGCAGGAGATCGTCCATCGTGATCAGCCCGGCGCTCCGGCCGTACTCGTCGAGTACCACCGCGACGTGCAGCCGCTGGCTCTGGAACTGATGAAGCAGCCTGTCGAGCCGCTGGTTGGCCGGTATGTACAGGACGTCCCGCATCACGCTCTTCACGAACACACCGCTCTGGCGGGACCGCATCAAGAGCAGCAGGTCCTTCGTGTGCACGAGCCCCACGACGTCGCCGGTGCGTCCCACGACCGGGATTCGCGCATATGCCTGCCGCGCGATCGCCGAGACTGCCCGGCTGACCGACCAGTCCTCGCGCACGGCGCAGAGCTCCTTGCGGGGCACCATTGCCCGGCCCGCCGTCAATCGCTTCAGGGCCAAGAGCCCGCGCATGTAGCGCTTCAGCTCGGGATCGAACAGCTCGTGTCCATCCACGCTGGTGACGATGGTCTCCTCGAACCCGTCGGCGTCCTCGTCGGGCACGTCGCCGGACGCACCGCCGATGCGGGCGGCGCCCCGGGCCACGGCCCGGAGCACCTCGGCGTCGACGCGCGACATGCGCGGAGACTGCCGCGAGGTCAGTCGCGTGAAGATCTCGGGCAGCGCCAGCACGGCGAGCGTGCCGACTCCCACGATCGGCCAGGCGAGGTGGGCCGACGTCGCGTCGGCGGCCAGGACCAGCACCATCGTCAGCACGATCCGGATCACCGTGCCCAGCAGCGCGAGCGCGAAGTAGGACAGCCTCGGCGTGGTCAAGACGGGCCTCAGGTCGACACCCGACGGCAGGTCCAGCTGCGAAGGCACCAGAGGCGCCTCGTTCAGGAGGAGGCGGACGTTGGCGGTGAGCCGGGCATGAAGGACCAGCGAGATCACCAGCGCGACCGCGAGCATGGCGTACACGGCGATCAGGACGTTCATGTGATCTCCGTCAGGCGCCCGCGCAGACGCTCGATCCAGGCCCGAAGGCGCTCGACGTGCGCACGCTCGGCCAGTCGCATCCTCCGGCGTCCCGCCGACGTGTCGTGCTCGTAGCCGAGAAGGTGCAGGAGGCCGTGCACGAGAAGCCGCGTCAGCTCGTCGGCCACGTCGTGGCGATAGCGCGGCGCCTGGGCGATGGCGCGGTCGGTGCTGATGATCACCTCACCGATGTGGCGATGCGGGCCGAGCGAGTCGCTCGGGAACGCCAGCACGTCCGTGGGGCGCGGCTTTCCGCGATACATCTCGTTCAAGGATGCGAGCAGCGCATCGTCTCCGAGCACGACACTCACCTCGTCGACGTCGGGCGCCTCGGCAACCACGATGCGCCGCGTCATCGCACCGACGATGCGGCCCGATCGGGGCAGGCGTTTCTGGCGATCAGCGACCGAGACGTCCACGGGCGGCTCCCCGAGTCCTGGTCGCCGAGCGCCGGGCATCGGCCCCGTCGCCGTCGCCGCCGACCACCTCGAGATCCGACGTCCGCGGGGGCCGGGCCGCCAGCGTGTCCACGTCCGATCCGCTGCGCACGTCCACCGGCTCGGCGTTGGCCAGCGCCGCGTCGGGCGAGATCGCGTCACGATCCAGCGTCTCGACCTCCGGCGGCGAGGTCCCGCCGTCGGAATCGGTCGGGTAGCGGACGCGACCGTGGAACATCCCCGTCAGGACCAGTACGAACGCCTCCCGGATCCGGGCGAGGTCGGCCAGCGTGAGACCGCACTCCTCGAGCTCGCCGGCCTCGACACGCGACTCGATGATCCGCGTCACGAGCCCGCGAATGCGCGACGGCTTGGGATCGGTCAGCACGCGGCTGGCCGCCTCCACGCCGTCGGCCAGCATCACGGTCGCGGTCTCCTTGCTTCGGGGACGTGGCCCGGGGTAACGGAAGTCGTCGCGATCCACGTTCGGATCGGCGGCCTTGGCCTTCTGGTAGAAGAACGCCATCTCCGAGGTGCCGTGATGCTCGCGAATCGCGTCGATCAGAACCTCGGGGAGCTTGTGCTCCTTGGCGAGCTGTACGCCCTCGCGCACGTGGCTCTCGAGAATGAGACAGCTCATCGACGGCGTGAGCCGATCGTGCGGGTTTCTGGCCCTCGGGTTCATCGCGATGTTCTCGATGAAGTACTCCGGCTTCTGCACCTTGCCGATGTCGTGGTAGTAGCACATGACCCGTCCGAGCAACGAGTTCGCGCCCACCTGCTCGCATCCGGCCTCGACGAGCGTCCCCATGACCATGCTGTGGTGGTACGTCCCCGGCGCCTCCAGCATCAGTCGCTTCAAGAGGGGTCGATTGAGATCGGAGAGCTCCAGCAGCCGGAGATCGGTGGTGACGCCGCACACGACCTCCAGGATCGGCATCAGCGTGATGGCGATCACGGTCGAGAGCGCGGCGTTCACGAGCGCCCAGCCGCTGTCGGTGACCATGTCGAGACCCAGATCCCCGCGCATCATGGCCAGGGCGGACACCGTGAACACGTACGCCATCGACACCAGGAGGAGCGCCCGGAACACCTCGGAGCGATGACGGACCCGCTGAACCGCGTACACGCCGGTGAACCCGCCGACCAGGGAGCCGGCCACGAAGTCGAGCCCGAGCCCCGCGTTGAGCGCGAGCATCACGACCGACACGAGGGTGAAGAACACTCCCAGCTGAGCGTCGATCAGAAGGCTCACCACCATCGACCCCGCGGCAACCGGGATCAGGAGCCACGGTAGCTGGATCGCGTTCAGCACCACCGCCGCGCTGCCGAACACCACCAGCGCCGTGATCGCCAGGAGCATCAGCTTGCCGGTGTCGGCGTACACGCGCGGGCGGTGCAGTCGGATGTAGACGATGCAGAACACCAGAATGGCGGCACTCAGGAGCACCCGGCCGGCGACGGCGATCCCGGACTTCCAGCGCGCGTCCATCCCACGCCGGGACTCGAGCTCGGCCTGGAGCGCTCCGAGCATCTGTACGACGTCGGGCGTGATGCGATGTCCACCCTCGACGATGTTCTCGTTGGGCAGCACGCGGCGCGCGACCGGAGACACCGACGCGATCTCGGTGGCCTCGGCCCGCTCGGTCGTGACCCGGTCGTAGACCAGATTGGGCTCCAGGAACGCGGTCACCAGCGCGCGGAAGGCGGCGCCGGCGAGATCGTCGTCCCGGAACTCCAGGCGCGCGAGCGCCTGGGCATCGCGCGCGATGCGGCTGTCGTTGTAGATCTCGCCGCGCAGGTTCACCAGTGAGTAGCGTCCCTCGGACCACAGCATGTGACGCATCGAGGTGCGGACCTTCTGCGCGGCCACCTCGTCGGCGTAGCCGGCACGGAGCACGTCGTCGATGAAGCTCCGGGCCACGCGCATGACCTCGGCGCGGCGCTCGTCGTCGAGTAGCGCGCGGCGGGAGCGGTCCGGCAGATCCACGCCGGCCTCGCCCAGGTGGATCAGCGCGGTGAGCGTGTCCGACCTCGACTCGGTCGCGATCGCGTCCGCGCGCGCGCGATAGTCGTCGAACCTGGCCAGGACGCGCGCCTTCACCGGCTCCGAGCGCTGGAAGTAGGCGGGGACGTCTTCCAGGGCGCGCTTGCGTTCGGCGGCCAGCTGGGCGTCGCTCTTGGGGACGTCGAACTCGAAGGGCGCCACGATCGTCTCGGGCGCGATGCCACCCTCGTGAAACCCCTCGAAGTGAGAGACCTCGGTCTGATCGGGAAACAGGAAGATGGCCGCGGCCAGAACCACCACCGCCAGCGCGAACCGGCGCAGCTGGAGCCAGCGCGACCGGAGCCCCTTGCCGCCGGTGCCCGACCTCATGGCTCGTCGCCCGCGACGCCGTCCGCCGCGGCCGTGTCGAACGCCCGGATGATGTCCTTGACCAGCTGGTGGCGCACCACGTCGACGTCGGTGAAGTGCACGAACGAGACACCGTCGACCTCGGACAGGATCGGCTCGATCTGGATCAGGCCCGAGTCCGACCGAACGGGGAGGTCCACCTGCGTCACGTCGCCGGTGACGACCGCGCGCGATCCCAGCCCCAGCCGGGTCAGGAACATCTTCATCTGCCGGAGCGTGCTGTTCTGGGCCTCGTCGAGAATCACGAACGAGCGCGCGAGCGTGCGGCCGCGCATGAAGGCCAGCGGCACGATCTCGATCACGTTCGTGGTCAGGAGCTTCTGCAGTCGTTCGTACGTGATCACGTCCTCGAGTGCGTCGTAGAGCGGACGCAGGTAAGGATCGATCTTCTCCTGGAGATCGCCCGGCAGGTACCCGAGCTTCTCTCCGGCCTCGACGGCGGGACGCGCCAGGACGAGGCGATCCACTTGACGAGCCTTGAGCGCCGAGACCGCCATCGCCACCGCGAGATAGGTCTTCCCGGTGCCGGCCGGCCCGATCCCGAACACGATGTCGTTGGACGCGATCCGTCGCAGGTACTCCGCCTGCATCGAGGTGCGGGGCTTGACGACCTTGCGGTCGAAATGGAGGACGAGATCGTCGTCGGCGTCCGGCGCCCCACCGACGTCCCGGCGTCCGGTCAGGAAGTCCTGGAAGTCGGTCTCGGAGAGCGGGCGTCCGGATCGGACGCGCTCGAGCAGCCCGACGATGAAGCGCTCGGCACGATCGAGCGAATCTCCGTGCCCGAACACCCGGAGCGTCCCGTTCCGGACGACGACGGAGACGTCGAAGGTCTTCTCGATGGCACGGAGATTCTGGTCGCGCTGGCCGAGCAGCGTCAGCGAGTCGGCGCCGTCCAGCGCGATCGTGCGCGAGGCGGGTTCCGATCGATCTTCGTGCATCAGCTCCCCGAGTTGGGCGATCGGCTCGACGGGCCGTCGTCGAGCTCGATCCGGACGCGAAGCTCGTGGAGCTCCGCGGCGTCGACCGGCGCCGGCGATCCATCCATCAGGGACGCCGCGCTCGTGGTCTTCGGGAACGCGACGGTGTCTCGAATGGACGTCGACCCGGATAGAATCATGATAATACGCTCGAGCCCCAGCGCAATACCCCCGTGCGGCGGTGCGCCGTAGTCGAATGCTCTCAAGAGGAACCCGAAGCGGCGGTGGGCCTCCTCGATGTCCATGCCGATGAGCCCCAGGATCTTCTCCTGCAGCGTGCGCTCGTGGATCCGGATGCTACCCGAGCCCAGCTCGACACCATCCAGCACCAGATCGTAGAGCTGGGCGCGCACCGCGTCGGGCTCGGAGTCCAGCATCGCGATGTGGTCGGCCCTCGGCATCGTGAAGATGTGATGGCACGGCGCAAGCGCGCCGGTCACCGGATCCCGCTCCAGCAGCGGGAAATCGTTCACCCACAGGATCCGGTGATCGCCCGGCGCCGGTGGATGGAACGCGCGCCCGAGGTCCAGGCGCACCGCCCCCAGAGCCGTGCACGCGGTGGACCAGGCATCGGCCACGAACAGGAGCGTGTCCCCGTCGGAGGCCCCGCACGCGCCCAGGATCGCGCGCTGCTCGCTGAGCGAGAGGAACTTGGCGATGCCCGAGTCGAGCGTGTCGCCCGCGACCTTCGTCCGCGCGAGACCCTTGGCGCCGTAGCGCTTGGCGGTTGCCTCGAGCTCGTCGAGCGCCTTCCGGGACAGCGTGTGCTCGGCGGGCACGCGGAGCCCCTTGACGACTCCACCCGCCTCGATCGCGCCCGCGAACGCCCGGAACTCGGTGCCGCGAACCGCGTCGGTCACGTCCGCCAGGTGCAGCTCGAACCGGATGTCCGGCTTGTCGGATCCGTACGTGTTCATCGCATCGTGATAGCCGAGTCGCGGAAACGGCGTCTCGAGCTCGAGGCCGGCCGCCTCGGAGAAGATGGCCGCCATCAGTCCTTCGACCAGCGCGTAGACGTCCTCCTCCTGGACGAAGCTCATCTCGAGGTCGATCTGGCTGAACTCGGGCTGCCGGTCGGCCCGCAGGTCCTCGTCGCGCATGCACCGGGCGATCTGGTAGTAGCGATCGAAGCCCGCGACCATCAGGATCTGCTTGTAGAGCTGGGGCGACTGCGGCAGCGCGTAGAACGATCCCGGCCTGATCCGGCTGGGCACGACGTAGTCCCGTGCCCCTTCCGGCGTCGGGCGGACGAGCATCGGCGTCTCGATCTCGGCGAACGATTCGCGATTCAGGTAGCGTCGCGTGGCCTGGCAGACCTCGTGACGCCGCATGAGGATCGCCTGCAGCGCGGGCCGCCGGAGGTCGAGGTAGCGGTACTTGAGGCGCAGGTCCTCGGACGCGGAGTCGTGCTCGTCCAGTCCGAACGGCGGCACCTCGGAGGCGTTCAGGATCTCCAGCGCCTCGGCCCGCAGCTCGATCGCGCCGGTCGCCAGCTCGGCGTTCTGCATCTCGCCCGGCCGTGCCGCGACCACGCCCTCGACGGCCACCACGAACTCGCTCCGGAGCTTGGCGGCCGTCTGCATGACCGTCTCGGGCACCTCGGTCGCATCGAACGTGACCTGCGTCAACCCGTACCGGTCTCTGAGGTCCACGAACACGACGCCACCTTTGTCGCGATGACGATGCACCCAGCCGTTGAGGCGGACGCGCTGTCCCTCGTGCTCGCGGCGCAGCTCGCCGCACGTATGTGTTCGCGACCGAGTCCCCGTGCCCATCGAGTCCCTCTCCTTCAACCCGCGAAACGTCCCGGCCACCCGTGCGACCAGAACGACTTCCCGAAGACCACGCCCGAGACGACACCCACCGCATCGGCGAGAAGGTCCCCGACCGATGCGTCCCGGCCCGGCACGTGGCTCTGTATCCATTCGTCGGTCAGGCCCACCGCGATCCCGATCGCGATCGCGATCGTCGCCGCCGTGATTCCCGTCCCCGTGCGCGGTCCGGATGCCCGCCACAGCAGAAGACCCAGGACGCCGTATGCGGTCGCATGAAGGACCTTGTCCAGCCCGTAGACGTCGGGGCCCGCCGCCGACGGCCGGGAGGAGGCGACCAGGAGGAGCGCCGCGTAGGCGATCGCCGGGCCTCGTCGGGAGAGCCACCCGGTGCGACTCGCGCCCTCGGACATCACGCGCGTGACGCCTCTTCCTTTCGGGCGATCGCGGCAATCGCATCCTGGGGCGTCCGGACCGACAGCAGCCGGCTTTGCAACTCGCCATCGTAGAGCAACTTCGAAACGCGGGCGAGCACCCGGACGAAGCCGCCCCGCTCTTCCGGACCCAGAATCATGAAGACCAGGTTGACCGGGCGGCCGTCCAGCGCCTCGAATTCGATCGGCGTCGAGGGTCGGACGAGCCCCACCGCGAGCCGCTTGACCGCCGAGCACTGGGCGTGCGGAATGGCCACGCCGCCGCCGATCCCGGTGGACATGACCCGCTCACGCTTCATCACCGCCTCCAGCGCGGCCGCGGCGTCGGTGGTCAGATCCGCCTCGCGAAAGAGCTCGATGGAGTCGTGGATGAGCGCTTCTTTCGTTCGAACGCTCGCCCCCAGGGACACGCAGCGCTCGTCGATGAGGTCCACGAGCTTGAGTGTGATCACGTTGCAGTCCCCGTGCCCTCGTCGAGGCACTCGGCTAAGAGTCCATCCGGTGCGACGTTCGAAATCGAAGGCAGCGAATTTAGCACGCTCACGGGAGCGGTCCAAGCCGGATTCCGGCCCCACATACGGCTTTTGACGGCTAATCGGGATCGAACACGACGCGGATCGACGTCCAGGCCGCATGTGGGCGACCGCCCCGACGGGCCGGCTCGAAGCGCGCGCGCGACGCCACGGCCAGTGCCGGGGCCCGGAACTCGTCCGGGACCGCGACCGCATCGTCGGGAATCTCGGCGTCGGAGACCCGGCCGTCGGCATCGACCCTCACGCGAACCTCGACCACGACCACGCCCCGCGACCGCGAGGCCTCGGGGTAGTGGGCCGCCGGAAGGGCGACGACGACCGGGCGCGTGGCGTCGCCCTGGCCGCCCGATTCGGTGACGGACGACAGGGCCGGGCGCGCCGCGGACGATCGTGTTCCGTCGAGCCGCTCCCACGCGGCGCGGGCGGCCGGCCCTTCGGACCGCTCGGACGGACCGGTCACCTCCGGAGGGGTCTGGAGCGGGGTGTCCGCCGGCTCGGGGCGGGGCTCGGGCGGAGGCTCGGCCACGTCCGGGAGATCCGGAGGGTGTGCGAGATCATCCGCCCCGGTGGGTGCGCCATCGGCGGACGGGATGGATTCGCGGGCGATCGCGACGACGTGAATGGGATCGTGCGAGGCGAACGACACCGATGCAGCGCCGATGGCGCCCCGATCGGTGTCGCCGAGCGAGCGGACGAGGTCGGCGGGAACGAGCCAGAGCACGGCACCGTGGATCACGCAGGCCGCCGCCGTCGATGCGATCCGGTGTCGACGAGGCGGTCGCCGGCGCATGATCGGGTCAGGCGCGGCGGTCCAACCCGTAGCGCGCGATCTTGTTCTTGAGTCCCTTGCGACTGAGACCCAGCGCCACCGCGGCCCGGCTCTTGTTCCAGGCGTTGTCCTCGAGCGCACGCTGGACGATCTGGCGCTCGATGCCGTCGAGCTGCTCGCGGAGCGAGACTCCAGTGCGAGCCGGCGGCTCGGGGGCGAGCGTCACCTCGCTTTCCAGAAGACGCGACGGCAGCAGGTCGATTCCGATGGTCTCGTTCTCGTCGGCGAGCGTCACCGCCCGACGCATGACCTTCTCCAGCTCGCGCACGTTTCCGGGCCAGTCGTACTCGACGAGCTTCTGCATGGCGATGCGGGAGATGCCCTTGATTGTCTTGTCCAGCTTCTGGGCGAAGACGTCCGAGAAGAACTCGGCCAGGAGCGGAATGTCGTCCTTGCGACGACGCAGCGACGGGACGTGGATCGTGATGTCGTTCAGGCGGAAGTAGAGGTCCTTCAGGAACCGTCCCTCGGCCACCTCACGCCGGAGATCGGCGGACGTCGCGCAGACGATCCGGATGTCCAGGGGACGGTAGGCGTGGCCGCCCACGGCCCGGACCTCGCCCGAGTCGAGCAGGTGCAGGAAGCGCCGCTGGACCTCGAGCGTGGTCTTGTCGATCTCGTCGATGAACACCGTGCCGCCCTCGGCCTCCTCCAGGATGCCCTTGCGATCGTGTGTGGCGCCGGTGAACGCGCCCTTCACGTGACCGAAGAGCTCGCTCTCGAGCACCGATTCCGACAGAGCCGCGCAGTCCACGGTCGTCAGCGCGGCGTCCGCGCGCGAGCTGCAGAGATGAAGCGCGCGCGCGATCAGCTTCTTGCCGGTCCCGGTCTCGCCCTGGAGCAGCACGCTGAGGTCGCTGTCGGCCACGCGGCTGACGAGGCCGAGGATCGAGCGCATCTCGGCGTTCTCGGTGACGATGTCCGCCAGCGCGATGGACCGGTCGATGCGATCGAGCTCCCGCAGGCCGCGACGGTTTCGAATGCTCGCTTCCTCCAGGAACCCCGCCAGCTGCCGGGCCAGCGTCATGCAGTAGCTGACCTCGGCCTGATGGAACTCCGGATTGCCGGCGTCCAGCACGCGGTCGACGTAGAGCACGCTCCACACGCCGGCGCTCTCGCGCAGGGGTACCGCGATCGCGGACTCGACCTCACGCCCGCTGGCCAGGGGGCCCAGGCTGCGTCGCTTGTTCCCACTGGCCATGCCCAGGAACACCGCCGGACGGTCGCTGGCCGGCCAGCCGGCCGTGAACGCCGACGGGCGGGCGAACGACCTGCCGATGGAGAGCGCCGGGATGCCGTGGGCGCCGATCACTCTCACGTCCGTGCTCGCCACGTCGAGCATGCTCGCACCGGCACACGGGATCGTGGCGGTGAGCACGCCGAGGAACTCGGAGATCTTGTCGTCGAAGGACCGATCGGACTTCAGCACGCGCTCCATCTTCTGGTGCGCGTCGAGGCTGTCCTTCGTCGACACGGCGTTCTCGACGAACGTGCACTCCAGACGCTGCTGCACCTCGCTCAGCTGATCGTCGAGCGCTCGGGCCCCGTCGAGCGTGCCCAGGAGCTCACGTGCCCGTCCGAGACGCTCGGCCGCGCGATCGACGGCGCGGTGCCGGATGTCCTCGTCGGCGATCGCCAGGAGGGTGCGGAACTCGGCCCGCGGGTGACGCAGCGCGCGGTACCCGTCGAGCGCGTCCTGGAGGTGCTGGACGCCGCTGATGCGGGTGCGGTCGTCGGTGGACTCGAGCTCCAGGCGTCCCCGGAACTCGATGACGCGGGTGAGCCAGAACGACTCGCCGGCGCGGCGCAGGATCTCGACCGCCTGGCGAGCGGCCTCATCGGCCCGCGCGTGATCTCCGGCTCCGGCGTGCAGCTCACCGATCGTCAGGAGGAGGCGCGCTTCCAGAAGCCGGTTGCTGGTGGTCCTGGCGGACTCGAGCCCGCGGGACGCCACCGTGAACGCCTCGCCCTCGCGTCCCTCCAGCGCCCTGACCCGTGCGATGACGCGGTCCAGCTCGCCCTCGAGACGGTTGCGCCCCAGGCGCGCCGAGATGTCGGCCGCCTTGGCCGCGAAACCGGCTGCGTCCGCCGCGTTGCCGGCGCCCAGCGCCGACTCGGTGAGACCGAGATACGCGGACAGCATGCCGTAGAGGTGCTGCTGCAGGGCGCTCAGCTCGAGCGCGCTCCAGAACAGCTCGCGCGCGCGATCGTATTCCTCGCGCATCAGATGAACGTCGGCCTTGCCCGCCAGCGCGAGCGCGGAGCTCGCCGCGTCGCCGATCTCGCGGGACTTGCGGTGCGATTGCTCGAAGTCGTCGAGGGCCTCGTCGAGCTGACCCAGCATGGTGTGCAGGATGCCCTGGGTCTGGAGCACGGCCGGCAGCCCGGAGTAGTCCCCCTCGATCGACATGAGGTTCTGGGAGACCTGGCAACACTCGAGCGCGCGGCTCCAGTTGCACGCGCGGCGGTGAAGCATGCCGATGTTTCGGTAGATGCGCGCGACGTTGGACAGGCTCCCGAGATCCTTGAAGACGGTCAGGGCGTCCTGGTACATGCGCATGGCCGTGTCGACGTCGTCGCCGCGGTGGGCGATGCTGCCACGCAGCTGGAGTGCCTGGCCCAGCTCGAGGCACGGCTCGGTGTCGACGAGGAGGTGCATGGCCGCGTCGACGTTCCGGGTCGCCTCGCCCAGCTGGCCGCGGCGGGTGCGAACCCGCGCGAGCTGAAGCTCGATCCGCACGCGCTCGATCAGCGGCGTGGCCTCGGTCATCGCGTGAGCGGCCTCGAGCGCCGTCGACTGCGCGTCGACGGCCTCTCCCAGACGAAGCTGGCAGTCGCTGATGCGACGCAGCACGGACGCGCGCAGCCGGGCGCCGTCACCGTTCAACGTCGCGAGTGCTTCGCGATAGTGCTGGACGGCGCCGGCGAAGTCGGCGCTCTCTGCGGAGAGGTCGCCGAGCTCGATCAGCCGCGCGCCGGTCGGTCGCGATCGGTCGGTGTCGTTGGGATCGCCGGCGGACGGCGCCTGGGCGGTCCGGTCGACGTTTCGAGCCTCATGCGTAGCCATTTCGACAAGTCCCCCCGGGACGCACGAGAATCGGACGACTAGCCTTCTACGGGGCCGTCCAACGCAAGACGCTGAGCGTGATCAATGCGACGAGTCTCGAGAGCGACAGCGACCGCTGCCGGACCGGAGTGGACTCGTCCTCGAGCACCGTGAACTGACCGACACGATCGAACGGCTCGTCGGGCTCTCCCTGGCAGTTGAGCTCCGGCTCGGGATCGCCGGGCCCCATGTACGTCCCGCCGCCGTCGTTCGGCTTCACCTGCTCCCACTCGGCGTGCGCGCTGGGCACGGCAAGCAATGTCGCTCCGAGGAGCGCCATGACGAGCCCGACCTTACACACCTTCCACATCGCACCTACCTCCAGGATCGTCGCCATTCACAGCGGGCCGCCAGGTGTGGCGGGCTGGGCTGCGGCGACACGTGAGCATCACACGTCCCCATTGCATAACAAGTTCCGGGCCAACGGCGGCCGTTCCGGACGCGATCGTGGAAGTGGGAGCGAACGTGACGTTTGGCGATCTGGCTCCCACGTCGTCACCGGGACCGCGACGGGCAACCGGGGTGGTTACTTCCTAACCACTCTCGCAGTGTAGCCGAGAACATCATTCATTCCAAAGGTTTTGCAGATGTATCCACGGTAACCACCCCGAATCTCGCGAGGTGAGTCCAAGGTACCCACCGGAACACGCGCGCCACCGGCCCCGGCTGTGTGATAAACTCCCATCCAGTCATCACTTCCGGCAACAGCCCGCGATATGGATCGACCCAGCATGAGTCGTCAGCGCATCGATTATCGCCGCCTGCTTGCCGAGGTGATCCCGCGCGGTCCCCTGCCGGACGACGTTCGGGTGGCCGTGGATACGGCGCTGGCGTCCCCGACCGAGCCGGCGTGCGAGCGTGTCGCCCGGCTGGCCATCGACTCCCTGGTCGCGGTGGGGCGCCTCGAACGTCTCGACGACCCCGACCCGCAGCGCGCGGTCGAGCGCTACGTCGATACGGCGACCGGTGACACGATCACCGTCCAGTGGACGGTGGCCACCCGGGCCGAGCGGATCGTGCGCGTGGCGATCCCCCCCGACGCCGGACGCCACGCGCTCGATCTGGAATCGGTCCGCGAGATACTCGACATCGATCAGCACCTGTTCCAGGCCGACGGCCGGTCCCCGAACCCGTACGGCGAGATCGTCCGGGCCGCGCTGGCGCGGGTCACTCAGCTCACGGGAGCGGACTTCGTCACGTTCGTGCCCGCAGAGCGCCTCTCACACCCGGGGACGCCGGACTTCGGCCTCCCCGAGACCCCGCCGGAACGCGTTGCGCCGCTCAGGCGACTGGCCCCCCCGGCCGAACGGTCGGCGGTATACGTCCCGGACGTCGCGTACGACGATGATCTCGTCGCGATCGCGCCGGCGGCGGACTTCGCCTCGGTCGCGTTCGCCGGGGTCGGACGCGATGCGACCTCCATCGATGGGTACCTGGAGGCGTGGAGCCGCTCGCGCGACTTCCTGGATGCCGACGGGCTGACGGCGTTCGCGCTGTTCGCCGATCGCCTCTCGGCCACGCTGCGCAAGGCCTCGGTGCTCGAGCTGCTCGTGTACCACGACGCGCTGACCGGGCTCCACAATCGCAGCTACTTCAACCAGCAGATCGCCAAGGAGGTCGCACGCGCGCGCCGTGCGGGCCAGAGCTTCGCGCTCGCGATCGCCGACATCGACGACTTCAAGGGGATCAACACCCGGTACGGGTACCACGGCGGGAACGACGTTCTCGAGCAGGTGGGGCGCCTCGTCCGCGCGTCGGTGCGGCCGTTCGACGTGGCCGCACGCTGGGGCGGCGAGGAGTTCGCCCTGGTCCTGACCGCCCCCATCGACGAGCAGGGCGCGATCGCGGTCAGCAACCGGATCCGCGAGTCGGTCAAGGCCACGTCGTTCGCCGTGACCGACCTGGAGCAGACTACCCACGTCGTGCCGATCACGATCTCGGTGGGCGTCTCGGTGTTTCCATCCGACGCGAGCGCGCCCGAGGAGCTCTGGGCCACGGCCAACGCGGCGCTCGGACAGGCCAAGCGCCGGGGCAAGAACCGGGTCGTCGCCGCCTCCTCGCGGGGTGAGGTCGCCTGAGGGCGGCCGGGGCGAGCGGGCCGGACAGACGAGAGCCCCTCTCGCCATCGGCGCGAGGGGCCCTCGAGAACCGACTCGACCGGCTCTACAGGCTCTCTTTGAACGCCTTGCCCGGACGGAAGCGGACGGTCTTCGAGGCCTTGATCTTGATCGCCTCGCCCGTCTGGGGATTACGACCGGTGCGGGCCTTGCGCTTGCTGACCTGCCACGAGCCGAAGCCCACGATGTTGACGCCACCCTTCTTCGTGTGACGGCGGATGAGGTCGAACGTGGTGTCGATGGCCGTCGACGCATCCTTCTTGGTCATCTGGCACTTGTCGGCAACGGCGTCGATGAGCTCTGCCTTGTTCACGGAAACCTCCTGGTGAGTGTGTCACTCGGACACGTGAGAGAACTGCCGCGTTGGGAGTTACCACTGCCACGAGAGGTCGTCAAGGCGAAAAGGGCGGAGAGACCGGAAAACAGGGCGTTTCACGGAACGTGATCGGCGAAACCCGTCCCGGTGGCGGCTGTCAGCGGATGGTGATTCCGAGAATCCGGTCGCCGACGTCCAGGCCGTCCACCACGGCCATCCCGCCCTCGACGCGGGCGAACACGGGATATCGGCCGTCCAGCGCGGAGACCGACCGGAGCGTGATCAGGAAAGCCCCGCCCGGCCCGGCGGCGGTGGGATCCAGCGCGAGCACGCTGCCCCGGGCCGTCCGCGTGACGCTCGTGTCGTCGACGTGCGCGGGAGCGAGCGGCTCGACGCCTCCCCCGCCGATCACGACGGAATCGAGGAAGGCGCCCACGAACGGGGTACCGTCCAGATCACCCGCCGCGACCCGGGACGCGAAGCCGGCGACCGTGTGGGGCGCGTCGGCCCCCAGCAGGCGAAGCTGAACGTCGCCGTGCGTCGTGTGGATGCTGGCGACCCGCGGGAGTTGATCGGTGGCCGGCATCGTGCGCGTACGGCGTAGCCGCACGCCGTCGAGCGACACGCGATCGGGCACCTCGCACCCCAGTGGGCCGCGTGTCCCCGCGAGGTCTCGAGCATGCCACAGCCGCGCGAACGCGAGCCGGCGCACGGCGAGGCTCTCGTGATCCAGAAAACGCGGCAGCTCGCACAGCCCATCCGCCCGGTCGGCGAGCGCGCGGACGAGCGCCGCGGCGACCCGGGGCTCCAGCCGATCTCGATAGAGGGTCGCGAGAACCTCGCTCGCCGGGCCGGATCCCTGTGCGCGTCCCAACGCCTCGATCGTGGCCACGACGACACGACCGTCCGCATCCCGAAGACGATCGATCAGCGCCTCCACGAGCGCCGGGTCGCCGTCGGGGCCCTCGAACCGGAGTCGGGTCACGCAGAGGGGGAGCGCAGCGGGATCGTCGGCCGCGAGCCGCTCCACCAGATCGGCGCTCGGCGCCTCGTCCACGAGGACCTCCGCACGAACGATCGCCGCGGAGTCCGCGCGCATCTCGCCCAGACGGGCCCGAGCGCCGGCCGACCCCGCACGCCGGAGCGCGGGGACGACCGCGGCCCGCACGACCCCCCGGGGATCGTGGGAGAGGCTCAGGAGATCGTCCAGCGGGACGACGACGCCGTCGTGCGCCGCGACGGTGGCGAGCGCCAGGCGGACGGCGGGGGACGGGGAGTGGACGTACGGCAGCAGCGAGCCCGACGCGGCGGCGCCTGCCGCGCGCCCGGCCGCGAGGATCGCGGGAACCAGCACCGAGGGCTCCCACTCGGCCCCTCCGATACGATCGGTGAGCGCGCGCAACGCAGCGGGGTCCGGCGACGCGCCCAGCGCGCGGCACGCCTCCGCACGCACCCGGGGATCGGGGTCGGAGAGGGCCGGGACCAGATCCGACGAGGACCCTCCGTGGGCACCGAGCGTCTCGACGGCGTGGGCCCGGACGATCGGATCGGGATCCCCGAGCCGCGCCAGCACGGCTTCACGCGACGCGTCGTCCCAGTGTCGGACGAGTCCGAGGACGGCCTCGGCGCGAACCCCCGCGTCTCGGTCCGAGAGCGCGGCCGTCAGGTGGGCGACGATCCGACTCTCGAGGCCGTCTCCGGCGGGCCCCACGTCCGGGGAGGCCGCGAGCGCGCGGAGCACGGCGGCACGCGCCGCCCCGTAGATCACAGCGGCCCCGGGTGAGCCGTCACCGAACGGGCGATCCAGGCGATCGGCCAGCACGAGCCCGATCTGGCGCCGCCGACGCGGCTCGCGCGTCCCGATGCGCTCGAGCGCGTAGGCAGCCGCCGCGGCGACCTCGGGATCTCGGTCGCCCACGAGCGCGATCATGGCATCCAGGGCGTCCTCGCCCCCCATGCGGGCGGCGGCACGGCACGCGCGCACGCGAACACCACCGGACGGATGGTCGACGAACGCGGCGAGGCCGGCATCGTGTCCCCATCCCGATCGCTCGATCCTGGCGATTCGCTCGAGGTCCGACGGCGCCTGGCAGGCACAGACCAGGGCGACGACGAGCCCGAGACCTGCTCGCGTCGCGCGGGCGAGCACCGGGGGAGCATCGCGGCACGTGCGGTCCATCAGCAACGGGGCTCCTCCGGGGAGCGGCGCGTCGAGCCGCCCCCCGGGAGAGGTCAGTTCGACTCCGCCACGCGGGCGATCTTGCCTTGCTCGACGACCCGGGCGCCGTCGGGCTTCACGATCTCCAACCGATAGAAGTAGACGCCGCTCGCCACCAGATCGCCGTCCTCGTCCCGACCATCCCACGCGATGCGGTTCAGGTCCACAACGGGATCGGGTTGCTCGAGACGGCGGATCAGGCGCCCCGACAGCGTGTAGATCTTGACCGACGCGGACCGCGCCGCGCGCGTCACCCGGTAGAACACGTCGGTGTGGCGATCGAACGGATTCGGGAAGACGAAGTACCGCTCGAGCGAGAACGCGCCGACACTCTGCACCTCGATCGACTCGGCGCGTTCCGAGGAGCCGGTCGACCAGCGGAGCCCGATCGCGTTGCTGCCGTGGTTGAGGACCTCGGACCCCAGGCCGGCCTCGACGACCCAGCCGAAGCTGGCCGCGCCCGCGACGATCCCGTCGTCCGCGGGGAGCTTGATCGCGTCCATCGGGTCGCCGTTCAGCGTCAGGTCGACCTCGTCGGCGCCCAGCCCCACCGGGCTGTCCAGCCGGGCGCGAATGACGGCCGTGGGCTCGATGAAGGACCCGGGCACGATCTCGCGCTCGTTGCCGTCGACGACCTCGTAGAAGCGAACGTCGACCACGGACGAGAGCGTCACCTCGCGAGGGCGACCGTAGAAGTCGGACACCTCGAACACGAGCTCGTAGTCGTCGGCCCGGAGCGGGGCGTCGTAGGCGAACGTCCACTCGCGCACGAGCCCCGAGAGCGGATCGACGCCGCTCTCGCGCCGCGTCACCGTGTACTCGCTCGGATCGAGCCAGTCGACGACTCCGCCGGCACGCTCCCCGACGCGCACGTCCGCGGAGTCGATCGGCGCCTCGTCGAACACGTGGGCCGCGAAGTGCCGGAGCCGTGTGTCGGCGTCGGGACCGACCAGCTCGCTCCCGCTGGTGACCGGGTCGGGCGCACCGAGGTCGTCCCACGGCGCATCCCCGGCGTCCTGCCAGACGCGCAGCCGCGGCGGCGCGAAGTCGATGCGCGTGGCCGGATCACCGAGCGTCACGTACGACTCGACCATGCCGTCCAGCGTGCCCTCGCCTTCGGCCGCCAGGAGGTTCTTGGTCCCCAGCATGATCTCCCCGATAGTCAGGCCCGGATACCCGGTGTATTCGTCGGCCAGATACGGACGCGAGAACCACGACGAGAACACGGCCCGTTCGATGGGTGGGTTCGACGAGAGCCACTCGAACCCGCTGCTGGCCACGCTGGCCACGCCTCCGACCTCCGGCTTGGTCAGTAGCTGCTCGGCGATGCAGTCGCCGTCGCCGTTCTGTCCTTCCAGGCGGCTTCCGAACTCCGCCAGGTGACAGGCGAAGAAGAACCACACCGGGAGCCTGGCGTAGTTCTGGAGACGGTTCACGTCCTGGGCGAACCCGTCTCCTCCGCTCACGAACTGATTGACGATCAGCACCCACTCGTGGGCGGTCACCTTCCGGTTCCCGTGGCCGGAGAACGCAACGAACAGGTGCCCGCGGTTGACCGTATCCACGAACAGGCTGTCGAGGTTGAAGTCGTTGCGGAGGTGGCGGCGCGTGCAGGCCCAGTCGCAGCCGGGAGTCACGCAGTTCTCGGGATAGCCCGGCGTCCCGAATCCGCTGGTGTCGCGACCCAGTGCCGGTAGCCGGTCGATCAGGTCGGTCAGATAGAAGCGCTCGATGCCGAAGTCGGTGAACCCGGCGGCGCGAATCGTGTCGATCGCGGCCTCGTGGGTGCGGACAAACTCGAGCTCGCTCCGCTTGCAAGTGTAGCCGTCGGTGCCGCCGGTGCCGCCCAGTCCGCCCGAGTAGAAGTCGTCGGCGAAGAAGAGCCCCCGGTTACGCCACTCCTGGCTCTCGGGTGACGCCTGGAGATCGGTCTCGTAGCGGATGATCTTCTCGGACATGGTCTCGGCCTCGGCCAACGATCCCGCCGGGAGCCGCCCCACCATCATCGAGTTGAACGTGTCGTCGTCCTCGACCCCGTCGGGATCCTGGATGAACCAGTTGTCCGACTGGATGAAGGGCTTGGAGATGCCCGTGTCCGACACGTTGCCGAGCACGCTGAAGCTCGGGACGTAGTTGGGCTCGGCGGTGAAGGCGCCGGTCCCCGCGATGCGCGAGACCCCGTAGTAGTCCTCCGACGCGTCGCCGACCAGGAGGAGGTACTGGGGCGCCACGCCCCCCACGGCGGGCCGCATTCGATAGGCGAACCGCACGTACTCCCGGATCGCCTCGGGCGTGAAGAGCCCGCCCGCGAACTCGTCGTAGACGTCGCTGACGTTGGCCACCTCGCACCGGTGTCCCAGGCTCTGGCGATGCTGAACCAGGTCGTCGATCCCCGGAGCGAACGCGTCGTGGACCACGACGAGGTAGTCGGCATCGAGTGCGCCCGAGACCAGATCGGAGAGCGACGACGGCGTGTCCAGCTCGAGCGCCTCGTCGTCGATCTCGGGGATCCCCGCCACGGGCTGGACGACGTAGTCGCGCCGTCCGCCGACACTGGGGTCGTCGAACACGAGCGTGTTCCCCGCGCCCGCCTCGATGTCGAACCCGAAGAGGGACACCGGCAGATCGGGGTTGGTCGTGTCCAGGAGCACGACGTCGGCCGGGTTCGTCGTCGGCACGTTGCCGATCTGAAAGCGCACGTGGCCGGTGGCGATGTCGTTCGTGAAGTCGAGGTACCCGTCGTGCATGCGATAGAGCCGGCGATAGCCGGTCTCGAACCAGTTCACGGACATGTTCATGTTGGCCGGATCGGTGAGCGTCATGACCAGCTGATGGCGTCCGCTGCCGATGAACTCCGGTCTCAGCGTGAGCCCGCCGCTGTCGTACGTCTGCCGCGTGTCGCCCAGGAACGAGCGCGGCGTGGGGTCGAGGGGCCGGCCCATGTCGGTCGGGCTGTCTCCGATGACGATGAACGTCTGATACGTCTTGGCGTTCTGAAACAACCCGCGGTACTCGGCGCGGAATCCGAAGAGCGTGCCCGGCTCGGGATCGTGGACGTCGAACGGGAGGCGCAGTCCGTACTCGTCGGCGTCGATGAAGACCAGGTTCCAGTAGCTCATCAGCACGTGATCGACGCGCTGGCGCAGCCGGATGAGGTCGTCGTCGCGGAACGAGTACCAGTAGTAGTGTTCGTTCTCCTCGTGGTGCGTCCAGTGCGCGAACGACGTGGGCTCGGCGTCCGGGGTGCCGCTGGGCGCGACCGACCGGCTGGGCATGACCGACCCCTCGCCGGGGGCCACCGTGAGCCAGTAGACGTTCTCCGTGCCGTAGCGCGCCTCCGCCTCGGTGAAGTTCCGCTGCGTGGACGCGTCGCGACCGTAGAACACGAGGAAATCGTCGGCATCGAACATCCCGTCGGAGTCGACGTCGGTCACGCGGATCCCGATGGGTTCCCTCAGGAACGGGTTTCCGTCCACCTCGTCCAGCTCGGCGGGGTCGTAGGACCGGGAGGTCATCTGGAGATCGGAGAGCGCCGGCGTCTCGGTCCAGCCGATCGCGCGGAGCGACGCGTGGGATACCCGGACCAGCGCGTTGTCGTCGATGCGGATCTTCACCTCGGGGGCGCTCCCGAGCCGCCCGTGCCGCCGGAGCGCCGGAGACACCACCTGCGCGCGGCGGTGACGCCAGTGCCTGGCGTCCTCGTCGTTCAGGATGCGACCCCGATAGAACCGCTCGTCACCCCCTCCGGACGGAACCGAGGTGACCGCGACGCGGCGCGTGGGATCGGGCTCGAACCGCACCTCGAACACCACGCGACGCGTCACCACGAGAGCGGGATTCGCCCCGCCTCTCGTCCGGAACGGCGTCACCCGGACGCTCGCCACCGCTTGGTTGCGGATGTTGCCCGCCTCGCCGAGCATGGCCACCGAGGCCGGGTAGAGATCGGACCGGTCGTACGTGGCGAGATCGGGATCGAAGGACTGCACGGGGGTCGGCATGCCGGCCGGATCGTCGGCCGGCAGGAAGCGTTCGGACGGAAACGGCGTCACCCGGACGCCGTCGATCTCCGCGAGGTCGGTCTCGAGCACGCGGACGCGGGCGAGCGTGTTGGCCGGAAGCCCGATCACGGTGGTGAAGACCGGGAGTCGCGGGCGTCCCTCTTCGCGGGTCCGTGCGATGTGGCCGCTCTCGATGTCGACGTAGCCCTCGAGGGCGCCCGGGACGAGCTCGTATGCGCCCAGCTCGAACGCGACGCGCACGTGCGTCTCGTCACTCTCGATCACCGAGAAGCCCGCGGCCAGCGCGGACGTCACGGCCGCACACTGGAGCAGCAAGAACGATATCCAACCGCGCATGAAAACCCCCGTTTTGTCGGTGGTCTGGTGACTCGGCACAAACGTGAGGCTTCTCGGCCGTTCGGGGCTGTTGGTGTCTACACGCCCGGCATCGGGGCAGTTCCCCCCGCGGCGCCCGGGAGCCCCGGGCCGGGACCCCCGATTGTCCGCCAACCGGCAAACTGCTACATTCTCGCGCTTTCGGTCTCTCATCGAGGATCCAGTCATCGTGTCGTCACGGCTCCGCGTTTACTGGGCGTTCACGCGCCCGTTCACCCTGATCGCCCCGGCGCTGGGAATGTTCTCCGGCGGCGTCACGGGGCTCGGCGCCGAGCCCCACACGCCCTTCTCGGCCGCGGTCGCGATCAAGATCGCGCTCGGCACCCTGATGGCCGCGCTGCTCAACGGCGCGTCGAACACTCTAAATCAGATCTACGATCTCGAAAACGACCGTATCAACAAGCCGGGCCGGATGATCCCCAGCGGGATCGTCTCGGTCCGCGAGGCGGCCTGGGTCTCGGCCGTCCTCTACGCGGCGGCTCTGGCGCTGGCGGCCATCGTCTCGGCCCAGTGCCTCTTGCTGGCCGCCACGGCGGCGGTTCTGACGTACATCTACTCGGCGCCGCCGCTTCGCACGAAGCGGACCGCCCTGGGCGCCAACCTGACCATCGCCGTCCCCCGGGGCGTCCTGCTGAAGGTGGCCGGGTGGTCCACCGTGAAGACGATCTGGGTCCACGAGGCGTGGACCGTGGGGGCCATCTTCGGGATCTTCTTGCTGGGCGCGACGACGACGAAGGACTTCGCCGACATGGAAGGGGATCGGGCGGCCGGATGCCGGACCCTGCCGGTGGTCTTCGGCGTGCGGAAGGCCGCCTGGATCACCGCCCCCTTCTTCGTCGTGCCGTTCCTGTTCATGCCGCTGGGCGCCAGGCTCGGATTCCTGACCGGAAACGCGACCGCATTGACGGTCCTCGGCCTCGGATGCGCGGCCTGGGGGCTCTACGTCGCGCATCTGATCGTGCGCCGGCCCGAGGAGCTGGCCACCACCGAGAATCACGTCTCGTGGACGCACATGTACGCGATGATGTTCGTGTGCCAGATCGGCTTCGCGATCGCGTACCTGATCTGACGAGGAGAGTCTGATGCCTCGCATCCCGGAGGTCGCGATCGCGATCGGCGCCGGCGTGGCCGGCACGCTCGTCGCCGCGCTCGTGTCGAACGCATGGCTCTGGCCGGTGCTGGTGGCCACGGCGGTCTATCCGCTCTTCTACGCCGGCGTGCGCGACGGGCGCCTCGGGGCGACCGTGGCGCGGATGTGCGTGTGGGCGCTGTCGGTCACGGCGACGTTCTGGCTGGTCTGTGCCTGGCGCGGCCTGGAGGCGATCGGTCCCGACGTGATCCGGGGCCCGGCCTACGCCGACGAGATGCTGCACTGGGTCGCCACCGGCGAGGGTGCCGAGGGAAGTCCGGCGCAGTTTCTCCCGCTGCACGCGCGCCACTTCGGTGGGTTCGTGATCGCCAGCGCGCTCACCGGCGGCGCGGCCGGCCTCGTGTTCGGCTCCATCCTCCTGGACTACATGAACTTCTACGTGGCGAGCCTGGCCGCGGCATCGACCACGCCGGCCCTGGCATACCTGATCGGGTGGCCCGTCTGGGCGATCGTGCGCGTGATCGGCTTCATCGCGGCCGGAACCGCGATCGCGCACCTCTTCGTGACGCGGGTGCTCCGGCGGGGCACCTGGGATGCGCGTGGCTTTCGCCGCTGGATGCTCGTGAGCGTGGCGTTGGTCCTGGCCGACGTCGTCCTGAAGTGGACGCTGGCGGAGCCCTGGCGCCATCTGCTTCAGAGCTGGGCGGGTGTGCTCGGCTGACCCACGATCGCGCCGAGATCGGGCAGTCGCTCGGGATAGTAACGGACGTTCTCCTGCACCTCGAGCTGCTGCAGGAACTGATCGAGCCGCGCGCCCTGGCGCTGCCGGGTCGTCTGGTCCACGATCCGCCGAAGCCCGGCCTCGCCCGGGACCTCCATCCCCTGCCGCTCCATCTCCGCGGCGACCTCCTCCGGCGTGGGCTCGAGTCCGCGCCAGAGCTCGCGCAGGAGGGTGTTCGTGAAGAACTCGTCCCGCTTGCGCTCGACCCGCTCCACGATGTCCGGGCGCTGCACGAGACCCCGCTGCGCGGCGACCTCCTGGACGATGGCCGACAGGGCCCGCCGACGCGCCAGCACGTGGAGCTGATCGATCTCCTGACCTTTCTTCAGTGCCGACTGCTCCACGCCACCGAGCTCGGCCCAGAGCTCGGCCGCGGTGAACGAGCGCCCCAGCACGTCGAAGAAGGTGCGGCGTCGATCCTCCTCGGACAGGCGCGGGAGCCGCATGCGACTGGACTGCAGCCCCGACGCCTCCAGGCTGTCGCGGTGGCCGGCGATCCTGTCGGCGAGGAATCCGATGGTCGACGAGTCGGGCCGGAACATGCCCTGCAGCAGGAGCTCGGACTCGAGATCGGCCATCTGACTCCGGCGAACGTCCACGCGCAGTGCGGCCACGATGTCGTCCCGCACGCTCTGGAACGGCTCACGCTCGCGTGAGACGCAGTGGAACAGGTGGGTGCCGTCGCTGGCGCGCACCGGGTCGCTGGTCGAGCCGACGGGCAACGACAGCGCGGCCTGCTCCAGCGTGGGGGGTAGCTCGCCCACGCCGATCCCACCGAGGCTCTGGGCGACGATCGTGGAGTCGGTCTCCGCGAGGGCGCGCGCGGCATCGGTGAAGCTCTCACCCCGGGCGAGTGCCGCCTGCATCGCGGCGGTCGCGGTCTCGTCTCCTCGAAAGTGAAGCAGGGTCGGCTTCTCGGCGTACGTCTCCTCGTGTCGGGCACGCAGCGTGGCCTCGTCGAACACCGGCGGCTCGGGGTACCGCGTGTCGAGCAGGGCCTCCTTGTAGAGCGTCTCGCGATAGAGCGCCAGCCGCGCATCGTCGCCCTCGGACAGGGCCGGCACGCGTCGCTTGGCCGCCTCGACCAGCATGCGCATCTGGACGACGCGCCGCAGGAACGCATCGGGCGTGAGCTGGAGGTCGGCCATCGTCTGCCCGTCTTCGAGCAGGAAATCCAGCTCCGCGACGATCTCGTCGGCGGTGATCTCGTGGTCGCCGTACGTTGCCACGGGCTCGTCGTCCCCGGGACATCCCAGGCCGGTCATCGCGGCCGCCATCGCGAGCGACGTGATCGCGAGCTGTCGAAGCCGTCTCGTCACAAGATCCTCCCGGGCGCTGGGATCGTCCGCGCGCGCATGGTCTGGGCGCTCGAGGCGTCTCTCGCTTCGAGGCTCGCCCGTCAGTCGTGGGAGCCGTTCGCGCTTCCGGACGCCCCGATCAGCTCACCAATGAGCGTTTCGTTCCGTCGAACCGGGAACTCCGTCCGCAGCTCCTCGAGCAGCGCGGCCTGCACCTCGGACCGGATCACCGCCTCGCAGCGCGAGAGCAACGTCTCGTCCGAGAGCTCGATCCGACGCATCGGTCGCGGTGGACGTCGCTCGAGGACCTTGTAGATCTGGTATCCGTCGGAGACCGGGACGGGCTCGGAGATCGACCCGATCTCGCTCCCGAAGAGAAGCTCGTCGGACTCGGGGAACGCTCCCCGAGGAATGAACGGCGTGCGCGGGGCGTACTGAGCCTCGGGATCCACGTCGCGCGCGCGGAACGCGACGTCCTTGAAGTCCTCGCCGTCCATGAGCATGGCGTGGATCTCCTCGGCGTACGCCTCGTCCGACACGACGATGGCGGCGATGCTGACCTGCTCGGGTAGCATGAAGGCCTCGGGACGTTCCTCGAACATGCGCTCGGCGACCAGGGAATCCAGCCCGCTCAGGTCGGTCTCGGAGTCGAGGTACGTCTGTCCCATGAAACGGCCGAGCGTCGCGTCCACCCGACACAGCGCCTCGTCGGAGAGCGCGTACGTGCCGGCCCGGTACTCGCGATGCAGCATCATCGCGATGGCCAGCCGCGTCGCGGCCACGCGGATGCTGAAGCGGTTGCGCGGCTTGGGCCAGTCCTCGATCTGGAGCGCCGGGAAGAGCTCGAAGAACTCCTCGACCGTGACCACCGGGCCGTCCTCGGTCGACACGACCGGCGTGTCGGTCGCCTCCCACGCGGGATCGCGGTGCGGCGGCCGGATCATCGAGGGCGTGGGGCGGAGGTGCGCGACGATCTCCTCGACGCCCTGATCGTGCACCGCGAGCCCGTAGTGCGCCACCCGTTCGTCGGTCCACGCGTCGACGGCCTCCAGATACGGCAGCCGCCGCCGGACGCTCCGCAGGCGATCGTTCGGAATCGTGACCGGATCCTCGATGGAGTAGAGCACGCTGTCGCAACGTGCGATGTGGTAGCCCAGTCGCGTGCGCACCGGGCCGCCGACCTCGCCCTGGTCGAGGAGGCTGGCCATCAGCCGGTACAGCGATGGAAACGTGTCGCCGTACCGGGTCGGCATGAGCCGCCCGCCGGCCGCGCGCGTTCCGATGTCGATCGAGACCTCCTTGGCGAGCTCGCCGAAGTCCTCGCCGTCCTCGAGACGCTTCATGATCCCCGGGATCTCGTCCTCGCTCTCGACGACGATCTGACGGCCCATCCAGAGCAGCGAGCGATCGTCCCGGAACGACTCGATCGCCTCGTCGGTGAGGGCCTCCTCGTCGGGGTGGAAGGACGTCCGGACCGACTCCCAGATCTCGGCGATCTCGTCGTACCGACGCGCGCTGTCCTCGAGCGCCACGGCACCTTCCAGGTGGGCCCGGGCGCCGAGCCAGAGCAGGCGACGATCGATCAGATTGCCGAGGGCCTGCTCCTGGCGCGCGGCCTCGTCGGGAAGCGTCGGATCGGTGACCTCGGGGAGTTCCACGTCGAACGCGGTCCGCGTGATCGGCTCGTCGCCCACCGTGGCCAGAACGTCGGAGGGCATCGGGGTCGCGGCGGCCATGACCGGGCCGGCCAGGAACGCGCCGCTCGCGCAGACCACCCGCACCCGCATGAGCGCCGACGACACGCGGAGCCGGATGTCGAGGCGCCCGTCAGCCATGCTCACGCTCCCCCGGTTCGACCCTCGCCCGCAGCACGACCGACGTGTCCATCGAGGCCGAGAACTTGTCCCTGAGCTCGTCCAGCAGCGCTCGTGTCCGCTTCTCGCGCTGATCGATCGAGCAGTGCTGGAGCACGTGCATCTTCGCCTCGTCGAACGTCATCGGGATCGGATCGCCGACCGCCTCGATCCGCGCCGCGGTGAGCTTCCCGTCGATGGACGCACTGGCCGTCACGGCACCGACCTCGGGGTTGACGCCCCGCACCAGGTCGTCGAGACCGTCGTGTTGCGGGAAGTCGCGCTGCATGCCCGTGCGTGCGATGACCTCGACGTCCTCGTCACTCGCGTGACGCGCGTTCAGCTCCTCGGCGCTCTCACCGGCACGCAACGCCTCGATGAGCGCATTGAACGTGGGCGCGGCCGTGGCACGCACCACGCACAGGTCCAGATCGGGGGGGTGCTGGTAGTAGTCGTGATACTCCTCGAAGAACGCCTGCAGGTCCTCGGGCGTCGGCTCCACCTTCTGGACGACCTCGGTGCTGTAGAGCCGCTCGACCAGCGCGAACTCGACTCCTTCCTGCACGCGGCGGGCCTTGTCGGGATCCTCGGTGAGACCGGACGACTCGGCATGGGCCACGAGCGCCTGCAACGTGATCTTCTCCTGCAGCCACTTCCGATAGGCGTTCGGCTGAGTGATGTCGGGGCGGTCGCTGAGCGCGGTCTCCCAGATGTCGCTCGCCGCATCGCCGACGCGATACTGGACCTCACCCACCGTGGCGACCACGAGCGCCGCCTGCTCGTCGGTGGGCTCGGGCCCGCGCGGGAAGTTCAGGAAGTCCTCGCCGAGCGGCTTGCCCTCGGCCTGGATCCGCTTCGCGTCGCGCATCTTCGCCAGGTAGCGATCGCGGTAGTCGGTCTGGAGGGCCAACGCGGTCTCGTAGCCCTCCTGGTTCCAGCGGACGTCGAGCTTGCTCCAGAACCCGTCCAGGAACTGCGCCCACCGCTGACGTCCCAGCTTCTCGCCGTAATGGCGGTGGAACAGCCGCGGATCCTGCTCGACGGTCGTGCGCTCGCGCGGCCGCCGCCCCTCGACCTTCAGGATGTGCCAGCCCCGCTGGGTCCACGTGGGCCCGGAGACCTCGCCCACCTCGAGCGGGAAGGCCGCCTCGTCGATGCCGGCCAGCGTGCCGTAGCCGAACCATCCCAGGTCGCCGCCGTTGGCCTTCGAGAACGCGTCGATGGAGTACGTCTCGACCGCCTCCCCGAAGGCCAGACCACCTTCGATCTCCGCGTGAACCGACTCGGCCTCCTCGCGCGTGGCGAGCATCACGCTGCTGGCGCGGACCTCCTCGCCGAGCCACTCGTAGATCTGGTCCATCTTCGCCGGGCTCAGATCCACCTTGGACAGCTCGTCCTCCATGTAGATCTGGATGATCAGCTGGTCGCGCCGGTGGGCGATGGCCTGGGTCATGCCGGTGGTGTCGCCGCGCGGGTAGTGAGTGGCTTCGTGAGCCATCACGTACTTGTCCAGGAGGCCGCTCGCGAAGTCGAGCAGGACCGAGTCACGCGTCTCCGGCGTGAAGTCGGCCGGCCCCCGCCGCGCGAACTCCTCCTCGATCACGG
This sequence comes from Candidatus Eiseniibacteriota bacterium, assembly GCA_965224245.1. GTDB lineage: Bacteria > Eisenbacteria > RBG-16-71-46 > CAZAMP01 > CAZAMP01 > CBDCYW01. Next base: position 3,046,879 of record OZ245046.1, read on the forward strand.
ACAGAGGTACGGTCTGCCCGGCGTATCGAAGCGCGATCTCCGACTTCTCTTCCGAGGAGCAGCCGATCGCGCCGGCCACCATGGCGGCCACCAGCGCGGCATGCCGGGTGTTACGAGGACTCAAGACGCTACCTCCAATGAGTGCGGACGGTCCGGCGCGTCGCTCGGACGGCTCGAGGGGCTTTTCGAACCGAGCGAGGATACCACCGGCCCCGCGCCGCCTTCAACCGCCACTGCGGGTCCTAAGTAATTCAGCCGCTGATGATTGCGGCCTCAGGGGCCGGGGACTTCCGGCTCTCGGTCCGTGGTGTCGACGGGGTACTACCCCGCGCGGTCGCGGTTGCTCCCGGCGATCGGGGACGCCGGCCCCGGGCGAGGGTCCCCCGAACACGAGAAACGGCCGCGTCCGAGGGTTCCGGACGCGGCCGTGCGCCGAGGCGTTCGAGATGTCTGGCCGAGGACTAGTAGAGAGACTTGATCGCGCTCCAGCTCGCATTCTGAACCGGAGTGGCTTCGTCACAGGCGCGCCGTCCGTCGCCGGCCCCGTCGCCGGCGATGTCGGCGCTGGACCAGCCCTCGCCCCCGATCGGGTACACCGTGGCATCACCGGCCGCGATCAGTGCGTCGCCGATGCGCGGATCGGGGTTGACCGTCATCCGGCCGAAGCTGTCGGCGGCCACCACGAAGAACCCGACCTTGGCGAAGCCGTTCGACTGGAAGTACTCGCCGCTCTCCCACGTGATCGCGTTTCCGGTCTCGGACTCGGGCCAGGAGCCGAGAAGCGGATCGTTCTGCGGGATCTCCGAGCCGCCCGTGCAGAGCGTCCACCCCGACACGACGACGTCCTCGTCGTACACGATGCCGAACTGGCAGGCGCCGATGCCGCGGGAGGCCGGCCAGCCCGGGATATCCTCCCACCCGTAGGCCAGGACGAACGCGAACTGGAGTCCGATGTCGGCTCCGTCGGGCATGATGTCGTCGCACGTGACCGTGTTGTCGTTCACGATTCCGCAGTTCGCGTAGTCGGGCGCTTCCATGTGCAGCAGGAATCCGTACGGGCTTCCACCCGCCTGCGCGCCGGCGGCGACGCCGATACTCAACAGCCCGGCGCCACAGATCCTTACCAACTTCTGCATGCTTAGAGTCCCTCCTCGGGGCCGCGGGTCTCGGCGGCTCCCATCGAACGGCGCCTGGGCCGTCGCCGTTCACGTTGTTGGCCGGGAATTCCGGCTGATAGAGGCGTCTGCCAACGGGCGGAGGAGTATCAGATTCCCGGAGGACCGGCAACACCTTTCCCGTCAGGAAAGGGTGTGTGCTCCGAACACCGTTGGAGGGCGGCGGGTCGGAGCGTGGGTACGAAAACGCCCCGGAGCGGCGAGGCTCCGGGGCGTGAGCGAACGAGCGAACCGAATGCCGTGCTTACGGGCACTCCGTTCCGTTCAGGAACAGGCTCTGGAACACGACGAAGTCCGGAAGCGAGACGAACCCGTCGCAGTCATTAACCGGGTCAGGACCGGCCTTCAGGTCGTGGCAGTCGCTGGCCGTCAGGAACGCCGTCTGGAAGTTGACGAAGTCGGACAGGTTGGACTCGCCCGAGCCGTTGTTGTCGTTCGAGCCGACGGAGTCGTACACCGGAAGAAGCGTCACGGCACCGGGATCGGCCTCGATGGTGACCGAGGACGGGACGGCGCAGCAGCCACCGACGGCCGGCGCGAACGAGAACGTGCCGTCGCCCGCGGTCGTCTGGGCGAGGACTGTCGGCTGCGAGCAATCCGCCAGATCAGAGTCCTGGACGAGGGCCGTGCAGCCACCGTTGAAGATGACGCGAACCTCTTCGCCACCCAGAGGGTTGCCATCGGTACCCCGGACCTGGCCATCGAGCGTGAGCGCACCCGAGGGATCCAGGCGGACACACTGCGGGGTGATCGAGTTCGCCGGATCCGGAACGACGGCACCCGCCGAGCTGACGAGAGCGGCCGTACAAACGACGGCGCCAAGACCGCGCATGAAGCGAGTCATGTGATGAAACCTCCACAACTTCGAACGAGATGAATACCCCAGCCTCAGGCCGGGATTACCGTTGATGCCTCCGAAGCGTAATGCTCCCGACGCCCTCCTTGTAGTGTAGACCGATGACCCTATCAATCGAGCCGCAGTATACCAGCGCGCGCCGGAACCGACAACCCCAAGCTGGTCAGGCGCGGGCAACAAGAGCGATCGGAGCGAGGCACGTCCTCCTGGCCTACGGAGGAGATGGCGGCGTCCCACGCCGCGCGCCCACCGGCAGCTATATCGACAAATCAGACTCGAAATCGGTCAACTGTAAAATATGGCGATTATTGCGACGAGATCCGGGGGGGGGGGGGGGGCGCCCCGGGGACGCCCTCCGCCGGCCGCGACGGACGATGCTGGTGGGCGAAACAGGGCTCGAACCTGTGACCCCCTGCTTGTAAGGCAGGTGCTCTGACCAGCTGAGCTATTCGCCCGAATGCGTCACGTGTCGGATGAGCCGGGGCCGCTTCCCGGGGCCCCGGGCCCCAGGGGAAGATGATCACCGTTTCAGAATGGCCAGCGGAACCAGCACCAGGTACCCGGCCACGAGGAGAATCGGCGCGAGGGTGATGTCGTTCTGCGACAGCAGCACGAACCCGAGCGCGATCACGGCCAGCGCGACCCCGAAGAGCACGTAGTTCTTCCGCGCGAAGGCGGGGCCTTCGATCGTCCGCGCCGCCGCCTGGGGTGAGCGCGGCTCCGGACCGGTGGCGGCCGCCTCAGGTGCGGCCGGTCGCGTCTTCGTCATGGCTAAGTGCTCTCCCACCTTTACGATACCCGCCGAGATCCAGCGTCACCCAATCGTACCCGAGCCGGGTCAGCTCGGCAACGACCTCCTCGCGCGCGGCCAGGATCCGGGACATCTCGGCCGGATCGGCCTCGATTCGCGCGGTCCGGTCGTGGTGACGGACCCGGACGTGTCGGACCCCGATCCGCTTCAACACCGCCTCGGCCGCCTCGACCCGACCGAGCCGCTCGGCGGTCACGGGGATCCCGGTGGCGATGCGAGAGGCCAGGCACGCCGCCTCCGGCTTGTCCCACGTCGAGAGCGTCATCTCTCGCGAGAGGTGCCGGATCTCGCGCTTGGTGAGCCCGACCTCGCGAAGCGGGCTCCGGACGTCCAGGTTCGAAGCCGCGGTCATCCCGGGGCGGTCGTCCCCGACGTCCGACGCGTTGGTTCCGTCCACGACCGTGGCGCCGGGAACGTCCCGGGTCGCCTCGCGGATCCGCTCGTACAGCTCCGTCTTGCAAAAGAAGCAGCGGTCGCCCGCGTTGCGCACGTACCCGTCCACGTCGAGCTCGTGGGTGGCGACCCGTCGCGCGGGCACACCGAGGCGCTCGGCGAACGCGGTGGCTTCGGCGAGCTCGGCGGCGGCGAGGCTCGCCGAGACGCCGATGGCACCGACGACCGGCGGCGGCTCACGCGTCACGGCATCCGGGCCGACCGCTTCGGCCGCGGCCGCGAGCAGGAAGCTGGAATCGACCCCACCGGAGAGGGCCACCACGACCGGCGCCAGCTCGGCGAGTCGCGCCTTGAGGGCCGTGTACTTGGCCCCCGCGGCGGCGATCTCCGCTGCCGAAAGGGCCCTCGAGACGGTCGAGGTCACGTGCGTCCGTTCCTCTCCGAGGGTCACTCCGAGCGAGCCCGGCGAAGGCGTCGCCGGGCGGCGACGTGCTCGTCGAACGTCTCGGTGAAGATGTGGGTTCCGTCGGTCGATGCGACGAAGAACAGCGCCCGCGAATCGGGGTCCGGCCACAGCGCCGCATCCACGGCGGCGTCGCCGGGGTTCCCGATCGGACCGGGCGGCAGCCCGTACGACGTGTAGGTATTGTAAGGCCCCGGGTCGGTCAGCTCCTCGCGCGATGGGCCTCGGCCCCGGACGCGCCGCCCGTACAGGAGCGTGGGGTCCGCCTGGAGCATCATGCCTCGCTTCAAGCGACGGTGGTAGACGGCACTCACCAGCGGTCGCTCCGACGGCACGCGGGTCTCCGCCTCCACGATGCTGGCCAGCGTGAGGACCTCGTGGCGGCTCAGGCCGAGGCTGTCCGCGCGCGCGGCCCGCTCGGGCGTCCAGCGTTGCTCCGAGGCCTCGAGGAGGCGCTCGACCACGTCGCCCGCGGACTCCGATCCCTCGAAGTCGTACGTGTCGGGGTGAAGGTATCCCTCCGGGTCGGTCGCCGGGATCCCGAACCGGGACAGACGGTGCCGGTCGGCCGCCGCCGCGACGACCTCGTCCGCCGTGACGTCCAGCGAATCGGCGATCACCTGGGCGATCTCGGTCAGCCAGAGCCCCTCGGGAATGACGACCCGCACCGGAAACGTCTCGCCCCCGGCCAGCATCTCGATCACCCGGGGCGTCGAGTACGACGGACTCAGGCGGTAGCGACCGGCCCGCAACGACTGCGCACGACCGGTGAGCCGGGCCCACGCCTGGAACGCCCGCGCGTCTCGCACGAGTCCATCATCGGCCAGGAGCCGCGCGATGCGGCCCGACGAGGACCCGGCCGGCACCAGCACGTCGCGATGGACGTCGCTGCCGCGGTCCACCGGCGAGAGCCGCCACCCCCCCAGCGCCAGCACCCCCACGAGGAGCGCGAGACCGCCCCAGACGGCGATTGGCCTCGGCATCAGTCGCTCGGCCCGGTGGCACGGGGTCCATCCAGGTAGGCCTGGAGGATGACGGCAGCCGCGACGGCATCGATGCCGGCCTTGGCGCCGGAGCCGGGAACGGTGTTCATCAGGGATTCGGCCTCGAGGGTGGTGGCGAACTCGTCCTGGAGGATCACGGTAACACCGGTTCGCCGGGACAGCACCCCGGCGAAGCGCTCGACGCGCCGGGCGGCGTCGGTGACCTCGCCGGTCTCGGAAAGGGGATGTCCCAGGACGACGAGCTCGAACGCGTGGTCGCGGACGAGAGCCGTGAGCCGGCGCAGCGCATCGTCTCGACCGGAGACCGCGAGCGTGCGCCAGGCGTCCGCCAGCCGCCCGTCGTCGGTGGCCCTGGCCAGCCCGACGCGGCGGCGCCCGAAGTCCACGCCCAGGATCTTCACGCTCAGGAGCCCTCGGCCTCCTGACCGGGGCGTTTCTTGAAGAGTCGTACCTCGGTCCCGCCGTCCGGCCCGAACTCGAACTGCACGTCGTCCATGAAGCTGCGCATCAGGAAGATTCCCCGGCCGCGCGAGTCCAGGAGATCGGGCCCCTCGTCGATCGTCTCGGTGGTGTCGAGGTCGAAGCCCGGTCCGCCGTCACGAACCCGAACGCACACCTCGTCGGAGCGGATCTCGAAGTGGAACTCGACCGGCGCGCTGCCGTTGCCCCCCGATCCGTGCTGGATGGCATTCGTGCCGGCCTCGATGACGGCGATCGCGAGCGCGTCGACGACCTCCTCCTCGAGATCCAGATAATCTCCGAGCTCGGAGATCGTGTGGTTGAGGATGCCGAGAAAGTCGAGGCGACTCGGCACCGTGATGCTGATCGACTCGGCGGTACCGGGCATGTCGCTCAGTCGCCGAAGCGCCCCAGCGCTTCGGCCTCGTCGTTGTACGACTCGAAGATCGTGTTCAGCTTGGTGACCATGAGGATACTCTCGATGCGTTTCGAGACGTTGAGCAGGCGCAGCATCCCACCCTCGCGCTTGAGCGTGGTGTAGTTCGCGATCAGGATTCCGAGCCCGGTGGAGTTCACCCACGACACCTTCCCGAGATCGACGAGCACGTTCTTCTGCCCGGCATCGATCGACTCGCGAATGGCGGTGTGAATCGAGTCCGCATCGGGGCCGCCCATCAGCTTGCCCTCGAGGCGCAGGATCACGACGCCGTCCTGCTCGTCACGCTTGATCTTCATTCGACCCTCCATGGACGCCGGCACCGCGGTCGGTGTTCGCGCGGTCGTCGGCGATCGCACCCGATTCCCCGAGCGCCGCCACCAGGGCCGAGAAGTCGGCCGGAAGCGGCGCTTCGACGTGCACGTGCTCGTTCGTGAGGGGATGCTCGAACGTGAGGCTCCAGGCGTGGAGCGCCTGCCGTGTCATGCGGGACAACAGCCGACGACCCTCGCGTCGCGCCGGACCGGACACCTTCTGGAGCTGAGTCGACCGTCCCCCATACGTCGGATCCCCGAAGACGGGGCGTCCCTCGCTGGCCAAATGCACACGAATCTGGTGCGTTCGACCGGTTTCCAATGTTAGTTCAACGTCGGAAACGAAGTCAAACCACTGAATTGTACGGTAGTGCGTGATCGCGGGTTTCCCCACGTCCGTTCGCACCGCCATTCGCGTCCGGTGGTGCCGATCGCGGCCGATCGGCGCATCGACGATGCCCTCGCGCTCGAGATGCCCCCAGGCGATCGCGCGGTAGCGGCGGACCAGCGTTCGCGCCTTCAGCGCGGCCACGAGTCCGAGATAGGCCTCGTGCACCTTCGCCGCCACGATGAGCCCGCTGGTTCCCCTGTCCAGCCGGTGAACCAGACCGGGTCGCGCCACGCCACCGACGCCCCGGATCGACGGGCAGTGGTGCACGAGCCCGTTGACCAGCGTCCCTCGCCGAACGCCGGCGCCGGGGTGCACCACCAGCCCCGCAGGCTTGTCGACGACGATCAGCGCGTCGTCCTCGTACAGGACCGCCAGGTTCAGATCCTCGGGCTCGATGTGGCTGGGGGCCGGCTCCGGCAGCTCGATCTCGACCACGGATCCGGCCGAGACGGCGTAGCTCGCCTTTCGGCGCCGCCCGTCCACGAGCACGTGTCCCTCGTCGACGAGCCTCCGGATCCGGGACCGCGTGATCCCGAGCGCATCGGTCAGCACCCGGTCCAGCCGATCACCGTGCCGGTCGGCCGGGACCTCGACCCGTCTCGACTCGCCTCCCCGCTCACCCCGGGTCATCGGTGTCCCCCTGGGCCGACGCGTCGCCGTCGAGCGCGGCCGGGCGCCGGTTCACCGACAGAAGCAGCAGGATCACGCCCCCGGTGACCCCCGCGTCGGCCACGTTGAACGTCGGCCACCGATGGATCCCCACGCCGACGTCGATGAAGTCGACGACCTCGCCCAGCCGCACGCGGTCGTGGAGGTTGCCGAGCGCACCGCCCAGCACCAGGCCGAGCGCCAGCGCGTCCGACCGGCGCCGGCGAGAGCGAAAGGCCAGGATCAGGATCGCGACCACCGCGATCGTGGACACGACCGCGAAGTACGTCGCGTTTCCCGGCAACAGCCCGAAGAGACCGCCCGAGTTTCGGATGTGCCGGAACCGGAGGCCGTCGCCGAGGACCTGGATGCCGGGGCCGCCGGGCTCGAGGTTCGTGTTGACGACCGCCTTCGTCACCAGGTCCAGCCCGACCACGAGCACCGCGGCCAGCCAGAAGACGAGCGCGGGCGCTCCGCCGACTGGCCCGTCTCGCGGGGGCGCGGCGCGAGATGCCGCGGCGTCGGAGGCCGCAGCGGGGCGAGACCCGGGAGCCTCGGTCACAGCTCCGCGATCGCGCGGGCGACCAGACGCGTGAGCTTCGGCTCCGCGCCCGCGGCGACCGCCAGGATGCGCGCGATGTCGACCGGCTCGAGCGTATCGGGCAGGCACACGTCCGTGACCACCCCGAACGCCAGCACACGCATGCCCGCATGAGCCGCGACGATGCACTCGGGCACCGTGGACATGCCCACGATGTCGGCGCCGATCGCGCGGAGGAACCGGTACTCGGCACGCGTCTCGAGGTTGGGACCGGCCACGGCCACCAGCACGCCGTTCTCGATGCGGATCTTCTCCTCGATCGCGATGTCCCGGACCTTGGCCTTGAGCTCCGCGCAGTACGCGTCGGACATGTCCGGGAAGCGCGGCCCCAGCGAGTCGTCGTTCGGGCCGATGAGCGGATTGTCGCCCATCAGGTTGATGTGGTCGTCGATCAGGACGATGCTGCCCAGCGGATGGAGCGGGTTCATCCCTCCGACCGCGCTGTTGAGGATCAGCGTCTCGGCGCCGAGCGCGTGCATCACGCGCACGCCGAACGTGACCTCGGCCATCGAATGACCCTCGTAGTAGTGCACGCGACCGCGCATCACGACGACCGGGCGATCGGACACACGCCCGATGATCATCTGCCCCGCGTGGCTCTCGACCCCGGTCGTCGGCAGGTGCGGGATGTCCGCGTAGTCGATGGCCACCGGATCCTCGATCACGCCGGACAGATCACCCAGACCCGTTCCGAGCACAATCGCGGCGACCGGTTTCACGTCGGTGACGCGGCGCACGGCGGCGACCGCGTCGTCGATCTGGGCTCGCAGAGCAGTCATCGGATCCGGACCTCGTGACGGGTGGTGGATGCGTCGCTCCAGCCGGCACGGCCGTACCGGCGGTCGGACGTCGCGCTCATCGATCGGATTCCTCCGACCCGAGGCCGAGGAAGTCCTCGGCCAGCGGGGCATCGGTCGCGCCCTCGCCCACCGCCCGGACCGCGCGAGACCCCGAGACCTCGGCCAGCGATGGTGTGGCGTCGTCCCCGCGATCGATCGGGGCGTACCGATCGGCGATCTGGTGGGCGGACTGGGCCAGCTCGCCGATGTCGTCGTCGCCATCGTGCTGGGAGAGCAGCTCGAGCTGCATGTTGACCAGCGACCGGAAGCGGTGAACGAAGACGTCCTTTCGCTTCTGAAGCTCGTCGATCTCCTCGGAGAGCTGCCGCAGACGCGCACGCGCGTCGTCGAGCACGCGCTCGGCGCGGAGGTGCGCCTTGTGGATGATCAGCTCGCTCTCGCGGTGCGCGTGATCCTCGCTCTCGGTGCTGATCTTCTCGGCGTGGACGAGCGTTCGCCGCAGCGTCTCCTCCATCGCCTTGTACTCGGTGAGGTCCCGATCACTGGAGTTCACGCGGTCCTTCAGTGCCGTGTTCTCGCGCTTGATCTCCTCCATCTCGTTGGCGACGAGATTGAGGAAATCCTGAACCTCCTCGGGATCCACGCCCCCGAGGCGCTTTCGCGCGAACGTGTGCTTTCGGATTTCCAGCGGCGTGAGTCTCACCGAGATACTCCTTGCCCTATGCCTGACGAGACGCGCGCGGCCCGCAGATCGCCGATCCCACGCGCACCATCGTGGCTCCCTCTTCGATGGCGATCTCGAAGTCGCCGCTCATTCCCATGCTGAGCTCGCGGAGCGGCGCCCCGGGCAGCGCGGCGCGAGCCCGCGGGAGCAGCTCGCGCAGCGTCACGAACGAACGCCGGGCGCCCTCGTCGCCCCCCTCGAGTGGACCGATCGTCATCAGCCCGTCGACCGACAGGTGCGAGCATCGTCCGGCGGCGGCCGCGAGCGCGTCGAACGCGTCGACGGACGTGCCGTGCTTGGTCGCGTCACCGGACGTGTTGACCTCGAGCAGCACCCGCTGAATCTTGCCCGCCGCCTCCGCCCGACGATCCACGGCCTCGGCGAGGCGCGCGGAGTCGATCGAGTGGATGAGGTCGAACATCTCGACCGCCCGACCCGCCTTGTTCGTCTGCAGGTGGCCGATCAGATGCAGCGTGGCGCGACCCCGCAGCACGGGCCACTTCTCGCGCGCCTCCTGCACCCGGCTCTCGCCGACGTCGACGGCTCCCGCCCCGATCGCCTCGACCGCGACCGAGACGTCGAACCCCTTGGTCACGACGATCAGGCGCACGTCGTGGGGGTCGCGTCTCGCACGGCGACACGCCCGGTGCATCCGATCGCGCACGCGACCCAGATTGTCGGCGATGTGGGACATGATCGTCCACGATCCGAGAGGTGCCCTGCATCGTCCGGACGACGACGTCGAGACGAGCGGCCGTCGGTCGAGCGGCGGAAGGATATCGGCCCGCGTTCGAGCCCAGCAAGGGAAAGATCGGTGGCTCACGCCGGCCGCGCCCGCACGGGGCCGCGGCCACGCGCGGCACCCGAGGACGGCCCGTCCGCAACGGCGCCGCTACTCCCGGGTCAGTACCAGGTTTCCCGACTCGTATCGCCGGAGCCCCGCACGAAACAGCAGCCCGGCCAGCCCGACCGAGACCATCGTGAACACGGCGAGCAGCGCAAACGTCGGCCACGAGAACTCGTGAATCAGGGTGACCGGCACGTAGGCCACGAACCCGGCCGGGATCACGGTGAAGAGCACGACCTTGATCGCGCCCCGGAAGATCACGGTGGGATAGGTCGAGAAGTTGATGAGCGCCCCCGAGAGCTGCGCCGCCAGGGCCTCGGCGTTTCCGAGGAAGAACGCGAGGCTCTGAGTGGCCACGCCGAACGACACGAAGATCGTGGCCGTCGTCAGCACGGTGACCCCGAACAGGATCCAGCCTTGCGGATCGGGGCGCACGATCCAGGCGAAGCCGATCACGCCGAACAGCACGTCGCCGGGAGCGGTGATGCTCATGCGGCTGATCAGCAGGTGAGGCAGCACCGGCTTCGGCTGCGCGAGATAGAAGTCGAGCTCCCCGCGCATGATGGCCGTCGCCACCCGAAACAGGTTCCCGCAGAGCGTGGTGGCCACGCCGAAGCCCGCGGCGACGACGGCCCACAGCGTGACGATCTCGTCCCGCCCCCAGCCCTCGACCAGCGGGAACCGATCGAAGTACGCCAGCCAGAACACGAGCCACATCGCGTCGTTCAGCATCATCGCGAACACCTGGGTGAAGAACGACACGCGATACTCGAGCGCGCTCTGGACGTTGGCCCTGAGGTACGCGCCAGCGAACCGGAGGAGATCACCCGCCTTGCGCACTGACCCTCCTCGATCCCCGCGAGTAGATCGCGAGCAGCAGCACGAGACCGACGCCGCCGAAGAGAGCCTGCATCGCGAACACGGACGGTGCGCCGCTCGCGTCGGTGCTCAGGAACAGGCGGCTGGGCTGGTACAGGATGTACTGGAACGGCAGCGCCCTCGCGACGCGCTCCAGCCACTCGGGGTAGGCATCGAGCGGGATCATCAGCCCGCCGAGCAGCATGATGAAGCGGCGGAGCAGCAGATGGAGTCCGAAGGTGTCCTCGATCCAGAACGACGTCAGCGAGACCGAGAACGTCCAGAGCCAGTCGACCACGAACGCCAGGAGCGCGGCCGCCAGCGCCGCCGCGACGCCGATCGGGGACAGCGGGACGCCGCCGACGACGAGCGCGGCCACCGCACAGCCGATCGCCAGGTTCAGACCGAAGCGCACGAGCCGCTCACCGAGGTAGGTCCCCAGGTGAAAGAGCGGGTACGCGATCGGTCGGGCCAGCCGATACGCCAGCTCGCCGGAGCGGACCTCTCGATCCACGCCGACCTCTCCCACGCTCGGCCCGGACAGGACGATCGCCTCGGTGAACGCGAGGTACCAGATCAGCTGCGCGATCGAGAAGCCCGTGAGCGCCGTCACGTCCTGTGATCGGTTGGTGGCGCTCCAGAGCTGCGTGAACGTGTACAGGATCAGGCCGAGGAAGATCGTGCGGGTCACGAACTCGCCCAGGTACGTCAGACGGGACGCCAGCGTCACCCGGATGATCGCCACCAGCTTGGACACCGTCGCGCCGAGCCCCCCCGGCTCGCGGAGCGGCGCGTCGAACGTCCGGAGCCGTGGCCGCCCGGGCGATGGGTCGTGGCCGGTCATGTCCGGCTCTCCGCGTCGCGCTCCGGCGCCGGTGGCGGGCGCTCCCCTCGATCCTCGTAGATCGCGGCGATGATCTCCTCGGTGGGCGGATCCTCGATCGTCACGTCCGCCAGCGGAAGGGCGCCGAGGTGGCCCACGACGTCGGCGATCGGGCGCACGTCGGTGTCGATCTCGAGCTTCAGCCCGTACTCGGTGGCGCGCAGCACCCGCACCCCCTCCAGCCGTGCGGGAGGCTCCACCGAACGCTTGAAGCGCAGCCGGACGATCTTGCGGCGAAGGTATCGCCGTCGGAGCGCGCTCACCCGATCGTCGAACACGCTACGACCGTGGTTGATCACGATCACGCGCTTGCACAGCTGCTCGATGTCTCCCGCGTCGTGCGAGGTCAGGAGCACCGTCACGCCCTCCTCGCGGTTCAGCTCGCGCACGAGCTCGCGAATCTGCTGCTTGGCGACCACGTCGAGCCCGATCGTCGGCTCGTCCAGGAACAGGACGCGCGGACGGTGCAGGAGCGACGCCACGATCTCGCACCGCATGCGCTGGCCGAGACTCAGCTTGCGCACCGACGTCCCCAGCAGCGGACCGAGGTCGAACCGCTCCACGAGCGCGGCCCGACGGGCTCGGTACTCGTCGCGGGGGATCTCGTAGATTCTCGACAGAAGCTCGAACGTCTCGCCGGCCGGCAGGTGGAACCACAGCTGTGAGCGCTGACCGAACACCGTGGCCACGTTCATCGCGAGCGTCGTGCGCCGCCGCCAGGGGACGAGACCGAGCACGCTCACCGTGCCCGCGGTCGGGTGCAGGATGCCGGTGAGGATCTTGATCGTCGTGCTCTTGCCGGCGCCGTTGGGGCCGATGAGCGCGAGGGACGCGCCGGCGTCCAGCTCGAAGCGGAGACCCGACACCGCCTCGATGCACTCGTATTGCGGCCGCAGATACGACGACAGGATGCCGCTCAGACCCGGGCGCCGGATTCGCCGCTCGAACGTCTTCACGAGCCCGTCGACCGTGACCACCGCCGCCATCGTCGCCTCCGGCACTTCGGATCATCGGGTATTCCAAACACAGACGCGCTCGGGGCGCACGATGTTTCGCCGAAATCCGCGAGCTCGGTCCCGCCGCGGCATGCGCCGGCGAGCGCGGCCGGGATTGCGCGCGGCCGCACCTCGACGGTACGCTGCCGGCACGCTGTTCACTTCCGACTCCGAGGTGTTTCGTGCGCGATCCGGGCCATCATCGACGTGATCGACGCTCGGCGCGGCGCCGCCGATCCGGCCTCGCCCGCGTGCGCCGCGCGGCCGCGATCCTCGGGCCAGGCGCTCTCGCGGCACTCCTCGCGCTGTGGACGCTGGCGATTCCCTTTCCCGGACACGCGTTCGCGCCGCGCCCGTTCGAGGTCGAGCACGGACCTACGGGCCTCTCGGAGGTCTCGGACCTCCTCCGAGACGGCGAGTGGACCGACGCGGTCACCCGCGGACGAGAGCTGCTCTCGGAGGTGGAGAGCGAGTACGGGCCCGAGAGCCTGGAGACCGCGCTCGTCCTGGATCGGCTGGTCGAGGCGCTGTGGCGGGCCGGCAAAGCGGCCGATCCCGACGTGGTCGGCTACGCCGACCGTGCCCAGGCCATCCAGGAGCGCGTCCTCGGACCCGACCACCCCGAGGTGGCTCAGACCCTGCAGACGGCGGGCAATCTCTTCAGCCGGCGTGGCGAGTACGAGGAGGCCGAGACGCGGCTCACTCGCGCGCTGGCCATCCGGGAGGCCGCGCTGGGTCCCACGCACGAGCGCGTTGCCGGTACCCTGAACGATCTCGGGATCCTGGCCGGGCGACGGGGCGAACACGCGCGCGCGGCCACGTACCTCGAGCGCACGCTCGCCATCCGCGAGGAGATCCTTCCGCCCGGCCACCGTGAGCTCGCCGAGACCCTCGGCAACCTCGGCTGGCTGTACAACGAGTCGGCGGAGTACCCGAAGTCGATCGCGTACAGCCGCCGGGCGCTCTCGATCATGGAGAAGATCGAGGGCCCGATGCACCCGATGGTCCTGGGCCTGCGCAGCAACACCGCGGTCGCACTGCTCGGGTTCGGTGACCACGAGTCCGCGCTGTCCGAGTTCCGGGGCGTGCTGGCCGCGCTCCTCGAGTCGCTCGGGCCCGATCATCGCGAGACCGGAAAGGCCTATCACAACATCGCGGTGGTGAACGAGATCAACGGAGATTACGCGGCCGCCTACGACTACGCACAGAAGGGGCTGGACGTCTTTCATCGCGCGCTCGGTCCGGACCATCCCATCCTGTTCAACCCGATGACGTTCATGGGAGATCTGTCGCTCGAGCTGGGCGACGTGGATCGGGCCGAGCGGTGGTTCTCGGACGCGCTGGACCTCGCCCGCTCCATCGATCCGACCCACCCGGACGTCGCATCCGCGCTGAAGTCGCTCGGCCGCGTGCACCTGCGTGCCGGTCGGCTCGACGAGGCGGAGACGGTCCTGACCGAGGCGCTCGCCATCGCCGAGAAGAACCCCGGGGCGGCGCGCGACGACGAGGGCGGGATCCTCGCGACGCTCAGCGATCTCGCCGACGCACGAGGTCAGCTCGACGCGGCCATCGACTACGCGGCACGGGCGGTCGAGACGTACGCCGAGGCCACCGGTGAGCGCAACGTGATCACGCTCACGGCGCTCCGGAATCTGGCCGTTCTCGAGGATCGCGGCGGCCACCACGACCGGGCCGTCGCCGAGCTCGAGCGCGTGGTGTCCGGCTTCGAGGACATGCTCGGCCCCGATCACCCGGAAGTCGGGCAGACGTTGATCGCCCTCGCCCGGGCCGAGATCGAGATCGACCCCGAGCGCGCGTTCGAGCTGGCGCTCGACGCCGAGGGCATCGTGCGCGAGCACCAGCGCATCGTCACGCGGGCGCTGCCCGAGGGCGTGGCGATCCGCTACGCGGCCGTGCGCGCGTCCGGACGCGACATCGCCCTGACGCTGGCGTCTCGCGCCGGCCCGTCGAACGCCGGCGGACGTGACGAGCGAGCCCTGGACGCGGTCATTCACTCCCGCGCGGTCGTGCTCGACGAGATGGCGTCGCGCCATCGCGCGATCTCGGGCGACGCCAACGTCGAGCTGATCGCCCTGCGCGAACGCGAGCGGCGAGCCCGGGCTCGGCTGGCCAACCTCGTCCTCCTGGGTCCCGAGAACATCGACTCCGAGCACCATCGCCGACTCCTGGACGAGGCACGGGACGAGCGCGACGCCGCCGAGCGCGCGCTGGCGGCCGCCGGCGAGCTCTCTGCCAGCCCCGTGGTCGGGCTCGACGACGTGCGCCGGCACCTCGATCCGTCGCAGGCGCTGGTCTCGCTCGTTCGCTACGACGACGCCATCGACGAGCGCGGTCGCTATGCGGCGTTCGTCACGACGGCCGATCGTGTCACCCTCGTGCCGCTGGGCGACGCGGACGACGTCGACGCCGCGATCCGCCGCTGCCACGACGAGGCCGGCCTCGGTGCGCTCGTCCCCGGTCGCTCGGACGCCGAGGCCGAGGCGGCGTACGTCGCGGCGGCCGGCGAGCTGGCGGCGCTCGTGTGGACGCCCGTGCGGTCCCACCTCGGCGCGGCCGCGCGCGTGTTCATCGTCCCCGACGGACTCACCAGCCTGATCGACGTGGCGGCGCTCCCCACCGGCGACGGAGACTACGTGATCGACGAGCCTCTGCTCGTCCATCTCGTCAGCGCCGAACGCGACCTCGTGCGCGACGAGCCCGACCCGCTCGGACACGGGCTCCTGGCGTTCGGCGCCCCCGAGTTCGATCGACAGGACGCCCTCGTCGCGGCGGCGGATCCGGCGAGCGCCGGCGCGGGGCCCGCGGTCTATCGCGGGTCGGCGCCGGGATGTCCCGAGTTTCGCGACGTGCGCTTCGAGTCGCTTCCGGCCGCGGCGACCGAGGTCGAGGACATCGAAGGGCTCTGGAGCGCCTTCGACCGGACCGACGACGTCACCGCGCGCACCGGTGCCGCCGCGAGCGAGGCCGCGTTCAAGGCTCTCGCCCCCGGGCACCGCGTCCTGCACGTCGCGACGCACGGCTTCTTCGCGGGACGATTGTGTGCCGCCGACGCCGGGGGTACGCGCGGCCTCGGCGGACTGACGCACGCGACCGCGTCCACCGGATCCGCTCGGATCTCGTCGACCAATCCGCTGACGCTCTCGGGGCTCGTGTTCGCCGGCGCGAATGCGCGCGATGCCTCCGGGCCGGACGACGAGGACGGCCTCTTGACCGCCGAGGAGATCTCGGCGCTCGACCTCCGCGGGGTCGAGTGGGCCGTGCTGTCGGCGTGCGAGACCGGTCGCGGCGAGATACACGACGCCGAAGGCGTCCTCGGCCTGCGACGCGCGTTCCAGGTCGCGGGCGCCCGCACCGTCGTCATGAGCCTGTGGCCGATCGACGATCGGTTCGCGCGTGACTGGATGATCGCACTCTACCGCGCACGGCTCGCCGAAGGCCTCGGCACCGCAGAGGCGGTGAAGGCCGCCTCTCGCGCGAGCCTCGAACGACGGCGGGCGGCGGGCGCCAGCACGCACCCGTACTACTGGGCCGGCTTCGTGGCCTCCGGAGACTGGCGCTGATCGGGCACGGGTCGTACGCGGGTCGAGCGCGGGCCGCACGCTCCCGGTACGGCATCGATTTCGCTCGACCCGAGAGCCCGAAATAGTATCGTGCGCGCCATGGAGACCATCCCCGACCCGGCCATCCTGACGGTGCTCGGCTACGCGTCGCTCGCGGCCATCATCGCGGCGTTCGGCACGCTCCCCTTCATCGTCCGCGACCACGTCCCGGTTCGCTGGGTCGGCTGGGCCTACGCGCTCGCCTCGGGTCTGATGATCGGCGCCGGCTACGTGCTGATGACCGAGGGACTCCACCGGGCGGTGTGGCCCGTGGCCCTCGGCGCGCTCGCGGGGGTCGGGTTCACGTTCGCCATGCAGTCCTACACGGGCACGCGCGAGCTCGAGACGAGCCCCGACGCCGCGCTCGACTCCGGGTACATCGTGAAGTTCGTGCTCCTGAACGCCCTCCACTCGGCGTCGGAAGGCGTCGCCATCGGAGTCGCGATGGCGGTGAACCTGACGCTCGGGGCGTTCGTGGCCCTGAGCCTCGCGGTGCACAACGTGGCCGAGGCGCTGGTGCTCACCGACGTGCTGAGGCGCCACGACATGCGGGTCCGCCAGGCCGCTCCGCTCTCGATCATCACGAACATCCCGATGGTGCTGATGGCCATCGTGACGTTCGCGCTGGTCCCCGCCGTTCCCGGTGTGTTGCCGTGGCTGCTGGGGGTGAACGCGGGGGCCCTTCTGTACCTGGTCATGACCGAGCTCCTTCCGTCCGCGTACGAACGCAGCGGACGCACCGCGATCGCGGTGATGGTCAGCGTGACCGCCGGGGGCGTCGTGTTTCTGCGCGACTTCTTCGTCAGGTAGGTCCGAGGATGGAAGCCACGATCCTGCTGGTGTTCGTGTTCGGGCTGATCACGGCGCTGGCCACCGGGCTCGGCGCCGTCCCGTTCGCGTTCATGCGCAACGTGAGCCCGCGGACGACGGCCCAGGCACAGGCCATCGCCGCCGGCCTGATGCTGGGCGCGAGCTTCGGTCTGATCGTCGAGGGCTCCGCCTACGCGACGTGGCAGACGATCGCCGGCGCCGCCGTCGGCGTGGTGTTCATCCAGGTCGGTCAGGCGGTGCTGGGTCATCAGGAGATCGAGTTCGGCGGCCTCGGCGGCGCGGGGGCCCGTCAGACCGTGCTGATCCTCGTGGCCATGACCGTCCACTCGTTCGCCGAGGGCGTCGCGGTGGGCGTCGCGTTCGGGGGTGGTCAGACGCTCGCGGCGCTGATCACGGTCGCGATCGCGATCCACAACGTTCCCGAGGGGCTGGCGATCAGCGCGGTCATGCGCCCCAAGGGAGCGAGCGTGCTCGCGTGCGCGGGCTGGAGCATCTTCTCGTCTCTCCCGCAGCCGCTGATGGCCGTGCCGGCGTTCCTGTTCGTCGAGCACTTTCGCGCCGTCCTCCCCTACGGCCTCGGCTTCGCGGCCGGCGCGATGGTGTACATGGTCTTCCTGGAGATTCTGCCCGACGCCTACCGCGTGGCCCGGAAGTCCGAGGTCGGGCTACTGGTCAGCCTCACGCTGGGGGCGATGATCCTGTTCCAGCTCCAGCTCTGACGCACCGGCTCCCGCCGGGTCCTACGGGGAATCCGCAGTTGTGCGCGAGGGCCGCGTTGCTACCATCGTCGCCCCGGTTGACGGCGGGTCCTCGCGGACCCCGCCGGAGAGGAGGTGACGCGTGAGCATCACGACGCCGGACTACGAGACGCTCCGGGAGACGACGCGGTGGTCGTCGTCGGCCGAGGCGCTGGGCCTCACGCCCGGCGGCCGCGTGAACATCGGTGAGATCTGCGCCGACCGCATCGTCGGACTCGGTCACGGCGCGCGCACCGCGCTCATCCACGAGGACCACGACGGACGCGTGCGCTCGTTCACGTTCGAGGATCTGCGCGTGCTGTCGAACGGATGGGCGTCGTTCCTGACCGCGCACGGGCTCCGGGAGCAGGACCGGGTGGCGCTGTTCCTGGAGCGGGTGCCCGAGCTGTACGTGAGCGTCCCGGGGATCCTGAAGGCCGGGGCGGTCGTGCAGCCCCTCTTCTCGGCGTTCGGAGAGGATGCGCTCCTGCAGCGACTCGCGGACAGCGGGGCCACCGTGGTCGTCACGCAGCGCAAGCTCCTGGGGCGCGTGCGGCGCATTCGTGACCGGCTGGAGTCGCTGGCGCTGATCGTCGTGATCGACGCCGGCGAGGACAAGCCGCTCCGCGACGGAGAGATCGCGTTCGACCAGAGCGCTCATCGCGTCGACGCGTTCGACGTGGCGCGGACGTTCGCCGAGTCGCCGAGCGTGCTCCACTACACCAGCGGGACCACCGGAAAGCCCAAGGGGGCGCTCCACGTGCACGGCTCGGTCCTGGCTCAGCATCTCTCGAGCCGCCTCGTGCTCGATCTCCGCGAGGACGACGTCTACTGGTGCACCGCCGACCCCGGCTGGGTCACCGGCACGAGCTACGGCATCATCGGACCGTGGTCGATGGGCGTCACCCAGGTCGTCCTGGACGCCGGTTTCTCGTCGGAGAGCTGGTACCGAACGCTCCAGACGCACCGCGTCACCGTGTGGTACACGGCGCCCACGGCGATCCGGATGCTGATGAAGGACGGCGCCGAGCTGGCCTGCTCGTTCGATCTGTCCGCGCTCCGGCACATGTGCAGCGTCGGCGAGCCCCTCAACGCCGAGGCCGTGCTCTGGGGCCGCGAGGCCTTCGGGCTCGACTTTCACGACACGTTCTGGCAGACCGAGACCGGCGCCCACGTCATCGTGAACCTGCCCGGCCTGCCCGTGAAGCCGGGGTCGATGGGACGTCCGTTCCCGGCCCTGGAGGCGACCGTCCTCGATCCCGAGACGTTCGAGCCGATCCAGACGCCCGGCGAGGTGGGCATGATCGCGATCCGGCCGCCGTGGCCGTCGATGATGCGCACCTACTGGAACAACTCCGCCACGTACTACTCGAAGTTCAAGAACGGCTGGTACGTCTGCGGGGACCGGGGATCGATCGACGCCGACGGCTACTTCTGGTTCTCCGGACGCGACGACGACGTGATCAACACCGGCGGCCACCTCGTGGGACCGTTCGAGATCGAGAGCGCGCTCCTCGAGCACGAGGCGGTCGCGGAGTCCGCGGCGATCGGCAAGCCCGACCAGGTGAACATGGAGGTCGTGAAGGCATTCGTGGCCCTCAAGCCCGGCTTGGAGCCCGGGCCCGACCTCGAGCTCTCGATCATGAACTTCATCCGGAAGCGGCTGTCACCGCTGGCCATGCCCCAGGAGATCGAGTTCGTCGACGCGCTTCCGAAGACGCGCAGTGGTAAGATCATGCGCCGGCTCCTGCGGGCCCGCGAATGGGGCGAGGACGCCGGAGACACGAGCACGCTCGAGGACTGATGGCGTCAGGATCGAGCGTCGAGCCGCACGATGCGGCCCGGTCCAATCCCGAAGGAGACTGGTCGACATGAAGGACGTGATCCTCGAGTACGTTCGCAACGAATACCTCGACGAGGACGACGACGACGACATCGAGCTGAACGAGAACACGCCGCTCATCTCGAGCGGCATCGTGGACAGCTTCTCGATGGTGAGCCTAAAGCGCTTCCTGGAGAAGAAGTACGACATCACGATTCCCGATGCCGAGGCCACGCCGGACGCCTTCGACACGGTCGAGAAGATCGTCGTCCTCGTCGAGCGATTCCAGAAGGAGGGATAGCGCCATGGCCTACCCGGCCGCGTTCAAGAAGGCCTGGGAATCCGAGCTGGCCGACATGCGCGAGAAGGGCATCTACAAGGAAGAGCGCTTCATCCACTCGCCCCAGGCCGCGGGCATTCGTGTGGAGTATCCGGCGGGATCCGAGCTGAAGGAGGTCATCAACCTCTGCTCGAACAACTACCTCGGGCTCTCGAGCCACCCCGACGTCGTTCGGGCCGCCCACGAGGGGCTGGACGAGCGCGGCTTCGGGCTGTCCAGCGTCCGCTTCATCTGCGGCACGCAGGACATCCATCGCAAGCTCGAGAACGCGGTCACCGAGTTCCTGGGCACCGAGGACACGATCCTGTTCCCGAGCTGTCTCGACGCGAACGCCGGCGTCTTCGAGGCCATCCTGGGCCCAGAGGACATCATCATCTCCGATCGCCTGGTGCACGCCTCGATCGTGGACGGCATCCGCCTGTGCAAGGCGCAGACGGACACCTACAAGCACGCGAACATGGCGCACCTCGAGCAGAAGCTCGAGGAGCACCAGGACAAGCGCATGCGGATGATCGTCACCGACGGCGTCTTCTCGATGGACGGCGACCTGGCTCCGATGGACCAGATCGTCGCGCTCGGCGAGAAGTACGACGCGCTCGTGTTCAGCGACGAGTGCCACTCCTCGGGCTTCATCGGCAAGACGGGTCGCGGCGTGCCCGAGCACTTCGGCGTCCACGGCAAGCTCGACGTGATCACCACCACGTTCGGCAAGGGCCTCGGCGGCGCGTCGGGCGGATGCGTCTCGGGTCGCCAGGCGGTCGTCGACCTGTGTCGCCAGCGGGCGCGCCCGTACCTCTTCTCGAACACGATGGCGCCGCCGGTGGTCGCGGGAACGCTGAAGGTGCTGGATATCCTGTCGCACACGACCGAGCGCCGCGACAAGCTGGAGGAGAACACGCGCTTCTGGCGCAAGGGGCTCGCGGAGGCCGGCTTCGTCCTGAAGGAGGGCGACAGCCCGATCGTCCCCGTGATGCTGTTCAACGCCAAGCTCAGCCAGGACGTGGCGCGCGACCTCTACGCCGAGGGTGTCTACGTCATCGGGTTCTTCTTCCCGGTGGTGGCCCAGGGCCAGGCGCGGATCCGGACGCAGCTCTCGGCCGACCACGACATCCCGACGCTGGAGCGCGCGCTGGCCGCGTTCCGCAAGGTCGGCGAGAGGTACGGCATCCTCGGGCTGAGCAAGAAGGAGATCATCGAGACGTTCGGCGCATGACCGGTACCGGGGGCCCGGAGTCGAGATGCTACACTGCCCTGCCGCACGGGTGGACCCGCGCGGCGAGCGACCCCTCGCCTCGCGCGGGAGCACGCGCGGGGCCGGCGGGCGCGGCCAGGTGCGCCACGACTCCGAGCCCGAGGACGCGTCGACGGTGAACGATCATCGCGATCTCTGGTGGCCGTCTCCGACGATCACCCACGGCCAGGCCGTCCGCCTGGACCTGTCCGAGCCGTTCACGGCGCACCACGGCGGAACGCTCACCGACATCCAGGTGAGCTATCAGAGCTGGGGCCCCTCGGCGGCCGCCGCCGAGGACACGGTCCTCGTCGTACATCCGATGACGGCCGACTGCCACGTCACCGGGGAGGCCTTCGGACACGATCCCGGCTGGTGGGAGCCCCTCGTGGGTCCCGGCCGCGCCATCGATACCGACCGGCACTTCGTGGTGTGCCCCAACCTCATCGGCGGCTGCTACGGCACCACGGGACCGCGCTTCCCCGCGCCTGACGGATCCCCCTACTTCGATCGCTTCCCGCTGTTGACACCGCGCGACATGATGCGCGTGCAGCGGCTCTTCCTCGACGCGATCGGCGTGCGCCACCTCCGGATGGTGATCGGCCCGTCCATGGGCGGCATGATCGCCTGGGAGTGGGCGATCGAGGCGTCGGACTGGGTCGATCGCGTCGTCGTGGTGGCGGCGCCGCTCCGGACCAGCGCCCATCAGATCGGGCTGAACTGGCTCCAGCGGCGCGGAATCGAGACCGACCTCGACGGCAACGAGGTCGTGGCCAAGGTCGGGCAGCTCCTCGCGCGGGGCGTGGGCATGCTCAGCTACCGATCCCCGGCGGGTCTCGAGGCGAAGTTCGGCCGGGAGTGGTTCACCGAGCCCGGCTCGACCCTCGGTGAGCGCGGCATGTTCAACGTGGAGTCGTGGCTCCGCCATCACGGCAAGCGCATCGCGAAGCGCTTCGATCCCTACACGTACCTGCTGTTCAGCCGCGCCATGGATCTCCACGACGTGTCGGACGGACGCGGAGACGTCATCGCCGTGCTGGACCGCGTGCGGACACGCGTCGAGGTCGTGGGGATCAGCACCGACGCGCTCTACTCCCCAGAGGAGGTCCACTTCGGCGCGCACGTGCTCGGGCACCTGGGGCGCGACGTGCACTACTCGGAGATCCGCTCGCCGCATGGTCACGACGCGTTCCTCCTGGAGACCGAGCAGATCGACGCGATCCTCCGCGCGGGCGACGACCGCGGACACGCGAGACCGGTCGTGGCGTCCGAGCGCCTGCGTGGCGTGCGCGTCGCGATCCTCGGCGCCGGGCGGGTGGCTCGCTCGTTCGTGGGGCTCTGCCGCGAGCGCCGCGACGGCATCGCCGATCGCAACGGCCTGGCCCTCGAGCTGACCGCGGTGGCCGACCTGGAGGAAGCCGCCCTGTCGGATCCGGCGTTCGACGGACTCGACCGCGTCCGGGATCCGGACGCGCTGGTCGATCGCGAGGACGTGGACGTGATCGTCGACCTGACCCGGGGTCTCGGCGCGAAGCCGTTCATCGAGCGCGCCCTCCGGAGCCAACGACCCGTGGTCACCCCCAACAAGCCGCTGGTGCGCGCGTTCGGCGACGAGCTGGAGCGGCTGGCCCTTCAGAGCGGCGTCCGCATCGCGTTTCACGACTCCATCGCCGCGGGCTGGCCCTTGATCTACACGGTCGAGCGACCGCTGGACGAGGGTCGCATCACGGGGATCCGGGCCATGCTGTCCAGCTCGATGAACGTCGCTCTGGAGGCGATCGAGAGCGGCGCCTCATTCGAGGACGCGATGGTCGACGTCGTGTCGCGCGGGCTCACCGAGCCCGATCCGGAGCTGGACGTCGTGGGCTGGGACTCGGCCCAGAAGCTGGCCATCCTCCTCGCCCACGCGCTCGAGCGCCGCTACCACGGAGACGACCTCTCGGTGCGCGGCGTCGCCGATCTCGACGTGCGCCTCGTCCGCGGCGCGGGCGAGCGCGGCTATCGCATCAAGCTCGTGGCCGCGGCCGAGTGCCGGGGCGATGAGTCCCGGGCGGCGGTGAGCCCGATGGCGGTGCGCGCCGACGGTCACCTGGGCAGCGTGCGCGGGACCGATCACGTCGTGCTCCTGGAGACGGCCGACGGAGAGCTCGCGTACTTCGGGGCGGGCGCGGGGACGTTGCCGGTCGCGACGGCGGTCCTGAACGATCTCGTGGGGCTCTTCGATTCGTCGCACAGCTGGACCGGGACGTATCCGAGGGCGAGCGCGCCGCTCCCCGGCCTCGGGTTCTCGCGCTGGCTCACGATCGGGGAGTCGGGGAAGACGTCGATCCTGGAGACTGCCCCCACCGCGGTGACGGGGTCGCCCGATGGCCGCGCAGTCCCGATCCTGTCCACCGACTGAATGGGGTGCGCCCGGTCCGACACCGGGTCGGACTACGGTGCGACGCCGTCGACGATCGTCACTCGTCCCGCCCCGACGCGCTCCCCGGTGATCGCGCGCACCTCGACGAAGCCCCCCCGGCGGCACGTGCTCCCCGTAGCGGTCCCGGCCATCCCAGCTCACCACGCCCCCGGCGACACCGCCGTCACCCGCATCGCACGGCGACGGCCCGACGCGTCGAACACCGAGAGACAAACGTGAACCCCGACGGGGAGTCCCCGAGGGAGATCCACACCGCGCCGCGGGACGCGTTCGGTTGCACCCGGGTATTGATCGGCGGCCACGTCTCGTCCGGAACGCTCACGACGCCACATCCGACTTGTAGCCGCCGGATGTCGTCGCCTCCTCGCGGCGCACGCACTGTGATCATGGGAGTTCAGCAACGACAACTAAGGAACCCACACGATCTTCGCGATAATCTCGACCCGAGTACCCGAGCCGTAGCACGTTTCGTACATCACCCCTAACGCAGGAGGACCGTCTTCAGGACGTGCCGTGCCCCGCGATCGGTCTCGACTCGCCACCAGTACACACCGGGGAGCGGCCGATCGGTCACATCCGACAGCGACACGAGAACCATCCCACTCCCGAATGAACGAACGAGCTGCCCGAGTCGCCGGCCCGTCACATCGAACAGTGTCACCGAGACCTTGCCTGCGCTCGGACTGAAGAACCCCACACGATCCGATCCGATGATCATGGGCATCGCCACGGCCCGCGGAGCGCCCCACGAGAAGACGTCGTATGTGGGTGCGTCGTCGGCCACCGAGACGAGCTTGACGACAGTGCTCACAGCGCCCTCGCCGCCGTACGCCCGATAGGCAATCCAGACATTGCCATCACCGTCCGCTGTCATCGCGATGGAGAGCTTCCCCTCGGGTGCGACCTCATTCGGGACGTCGTTCACCTGCTGGAGAGGGGACCAGAGTCCCGTGATGTGATCCCGGTACGTGTACACGATGTCGACCGACCCGAACGGGTGGTTCGTCAGCGCCGCGAGGTGGAGGTTCCCGGCTTCGTCGATAGCAAGGTGGGGTAAGTATACGTTCCGATCTGGTAACGCGATCTCGTGGTCTTTCGAGTACGTCCACTCATTCCCTTCCTGCGTGAACTCGACTATCTCCACGAACGCGCGGGCCTCATGCCGGTTCCAAGCGGCCCAGAGGCACCCCCGTTCTCGATCGACCTGGATCCACGGATCGAGTCGTGTGGCTCGATCGAGCACGAACGTTCTCGCAGACCAGCCCGTAGACGTCTCCCATACCCGCAGGGTAACGTCGGTTGCCCCGTCAGGTCGGTACGACTCGGCAACGGTCAGAAACACCGCGGCGCCCTGCCATCGCTGGAGCTGCGACATGAATGACGGCGTGAAGGTTTCGCCGATGTCGAGTCGCTCATCCTCCGACCAACCGATGCGTGGATCGCCAGACACGAAAGTCCTCAGGTCGAAACCGGTTCGCGGATCCCGGGACACGGCAACCACGCAAACGGCTCCGGAGGCAGTCCAGGTCAGGCTGGACTCCGAGGAACCGACGCTATCGTCCGCGGCAACCCGCCCGCATGAAAGTGTTCGTGTCCCGGGGTCGAGCACCGCAAAGAGAAGCCTCTGCCGAACGCCCTGATCGGTGGTTTCGTTACTTCGCCAGACCACGACTGGACGCGCATACGGATCGAGCACCGCGCTCGAGGACTCCGCGAGCTGTCCAGGTGCGTACGGTGCGTCATCATCGACCCATGCCCCACCGCGATCGACGCTCCGAAGACTCGTAGGTCCGAACAGCAACTCGCCGTCCCCGCCTCCTGCGTGGCCACGGATGGCAATGAGTCGAAGGACGCGACCTGCGTCCCGCAACAGAATCGGACTGCTGTACCCACCTCTCAGGCTTGTCGCGAGCACGGCACGCGCGCCGAGGAGCAGCGGCCACTCCATCGCGGAACGCGAGGGTGTACTGACAACGGGTGCACCCGTGCTGATGAGTTCGCCGGTCCGGCCGAAGTCGTCGTGGGTCGCCGCCCCCGAGGCTCCAAACATCGCCAGAACGAAGACGACCGCGGCGAGCTGCGGAGTGCTACCGCGCACCAAGGTGAGCCACCTTCTGTGTGAAGGTCCCATCCGCGAGGTCGGCGGTGACAACGTAGATCCCACCGCGAATCGCGGGAGAACCGGTTGCTGGCGCCTGCGGAGCCCCGACACAATCGATGACACCGGCGTCGGCGGACGGCGATCCCGACCCCAGGAGCACCGCCTTCCCATCGAACCGGATGTCGTGGTTGCCCTTCCCGCGAAACACGCCGTCACCGAGCTCGATGGTGTCGAGATGCGTGGCCGCGTCGATGGCCTCCTGGACCGTGGCGAAGTCGCCCGAGCCGTCGGCGGCGACGTGGTACGTGGCACCGTACGCCATCCCCCAGACGAGTGCCTGGACGAGAATGCTGACGACGAGTGCGCGGCTCATCGGACCGACCACCCCGTGCAGGAGATCGCTCCCGGGGAAGGGAACCTCACGAGTACGACTCGATCCGGCCCGCGGGGAGCCCGCCGGACGGACGGGTCGCACAGATCATCTGGAGTCTATCCCGCGCCTGACCGGATCGGGTGTCCGAGGCACGACCGATCATCGAGGGGGATCCCGGGCCGCCCGGCGGGACTCGTGCTCGCCACGGCTTGACCGTCGAATCCCCGGCCCCCTAGACTCGCCCGATGCTGCTCGCGATGCTCGCGGCCGAGCACCTGCTCGCCACCGCTCTCCTCACGGCCGCGGCCGTGGCGGTCTTCCGGATCGACCTCGCTCTGGCCGTGTTCGGAGCCGGCGCCGCCGCGACCTATCTTCTGTGGCGGGACCTCCGGCATCGCGGCGTCTGGGTGCTCCTGGACAATCTTCGCGTCCCCCGGGGCGCGTTCCTGGCCGGGCTCTTCGGACTCTCACAGCTCGCCAACCTCCTGCTCGCGCTGGGCACGCGACGATGACCCTGGTCCTGGACACGCTCCGCCACGCGTTCGGCCGACAGCGCGTGCTGGAGGGGGCGTCGCTGACGGTGCGGCCCGGCAGCATCACCGGTCTCTTCGGCCGGAACGCGTCGGGCAAGTCCACGCTGATGCGGATTGCCGCGGCCCAGCTCCGGCCGGACTCGGGTGCCGTCCTCGCCGACGGCGTGCCGCTGGCGCGGGGCGGGCGCCGGCGCTGGTTCGGCCGGATCGCCTATCTGCCGCAGGAGCGCATGCTGCCGTCCGAAGCCCCGGTGAGCGTGGTGGCCCGGGCGTTCCCCGGTGGCGCGGCACGGCTGGCCGACGAGCTGGTGGCTCCGCTTCGCGGCCGGCGCGTGGGCCAGCTCTCGACCGGTGAGCGCCAGACCCTGCGCATCGCCCTGGTGACGAGCCTCCGGCGTGACTACTACGTCCTCGACGAGCCCATCGTCGGCCTCCAGCCGACGCTCGTCGAGGAGATCCTCTCGCGCCTCGGCCGGCTCGCGGCCGGCGGCGCGGGGATCCTCCTGTCCGACCACCGGATCGACGACGTGTCGCCGCTGGTCGGGTCTTCCTACGTCCTCGCCAACGGCCGCTGCCGCCCCCACGACGCCACCGACCTCCGGGCCGGCCTGACCGCCCGGCCGTGGGACTGACGATCGAGGCGCTTGACACGAGTGCCACGCGCGGGGGATACGGTCTCACTCGATGAGCACACTTCTGTCGACCATTCACGCCGCCTTTCACGAGCCGCGCACCCGGGTCTACCGCATCGTCCAGGGCACCGTATGGGGCCTGATCGTGCTGTCGATCACGCTCCTGGCGATCGAGGCGGTCTTGCCCGAGGCGAGCCCCGCCGCCTCGGTCCTGCGTGGGCTCGACCGGATCCTGCTCTCGATCTTCGCCGTCGAGGTGATTCTCCGGATCGCATCGCATCAGCCGCCGTCGCTGCGCGTGTTCGAACGCCCGCCGATGGGCCGCGTTCGCGCTCACCTGGTCGCGCGTCTCCGATATGCGACCCGTCCGATCATCCTCGTGGACATCCTGGCCGTGCTCGCGTTCTTTCCGGAGCTCCGCGGGCTCCGCGCGCTCCGGCTCCTGCGGCTGCTCCGCACGACCCGCGTGTTCCGGTACCGGAACCCCTTCGCGATCGTCGTGGGGGCCCTGGAAGAGAACGGGCTCCTGTTCGCGTTCGCGTTCACGGTGCTCGGGGTGACCACGCTCCTCGGCGGCATCAGCATCTACCTCGTCGAATCGAAGGTGAACCCCGAGATCCACTCGATCTTCGACGGCTTCTGGTGGGCGCTGGTGACGATCACGACGGTCGGGTACGGCGACATCACGCCGGTGTCGCCGCTCGGACGCATCGTGGGCAGCGTCATGATGCTCGGCGGGATGTTCACGCTGGCCCTGTTCGCGGGTATCGTGGGATCCAGCCTGGTGAGGGGGATGCTGAGCATCCGGGAGGAGCAGTTTCGAATGAGCGACTACGTCAACCACGTCGTCGTCTGCGGCTACGACGAGAGCTCCCATTTGCTGCTGGACGCGCTCGATCGCGAGCTGGATCTGGACGAGACCCGCGTCGTGGTGTTCGACGACCACGAACGCCCGCGGGATCTCCCTCCGTCGTTTCTGTGGGTGGAAGGTGACCCCACCAAGGAGAGCGAGCTGGACAAGGTCCGGCTCACGCACGCGGCGGCCGTCATCATCTCCGGAGCCCGCGACACCTCGCCGCAGCACGCCGACGCCCGGACGATCCTGATCACGTTCACGATCCGCTCGTTTCTGGCCCGCCACCCCGGGCACGTGGAGACGCGCCGCGCGCGCCTGTACCTCGTGGCCGAGATCCTGGACTCCGAGAACGTCGACCACGCGATCACGGCCGGCGCCGACGAGGTCATCGAGACCCGGAAGATCGGCTACTCGATGATCGCGCACGCGGTGGGCTATCACGGCACCGCCAGCACGATGAGCCGGGTCCTGATCTCGGGCTCGCACAACGCCTACATCGGCCGGATCCCCGACGAGTTCCGCGACGAGCCGCGGTTCGGCGATCTCCTGGCCCGGATGCAGCTCTCCAAGCGAGGCGGCCTCGTGATCGGAATCCGGACACCCGCGGGCGACGAGGTCATCAATCCACCCAAGGCTCACACGATCGAGCCCGGGACGCTCCTGATCTACCTGGCCGAGCAGGCGCTCCTGGAGCCGCCGCCCTAGCGGTAGCCGCCGGCCGCGGGACCGAATCGCCGGGCCGGGCGCAGCCGGCGGTGGCGCGGACCGAGCCGGGTGTGGCACCCTCTCGGGCGTCCGATCCAACAGAGCCCAACCGTCCGGCGCCGGCCGCACCGGACGTCAGGACCCCTCTCCATCCCGCGCGCACGCGCGATCACGGAAAGCCAGCATGAACCCGACCGATTTCTACGACGTCCGAGCCGAGCTGACCGAGGACGAACGACAGATCCGAGACGCCGTCCGCGCCTTCGTCGACCGCGAGGTGATCCCGATCATCGGGCGTGCGTTCGACGAGCACCGCTTCCCGTCCGAGCTCGTACCCGGGCTCGTGGAGCTGGGTCTGCTCGGCTGCAACCTCGAGGGCTACGAGTGCGCCGGCGTCAGCAACGTCGCCTACGGCGTGGCCTGCCAGGAGCTCGAGCGCGGCGACTCCGGGCTCCGGAGCTTCGTGTCGGTGCAGGGCAGCCTCTGCATGTACCCGATCTGGAAGTGGGGCTCGGAAGCCCAGAAGGAGCGATGGCTCCCGCGCATGGCTCGCGGCGAGGCCATCGGCTGCTTCGGGCTGACCGAGCCCGACGGCGGCTCGGATCCCGGCACGATGAAGACGCACGCCGAGCGCAACGGGGATACCTGGGTCCTCAACGGGGCCAAGATGTGGATCACGAACGGATCGGTCGCCGACGTCGCCATCGTGTGGGCCCGCACGCCCGACGGGGTACGCGGATTCCTGGTCGAGAAGGGCATGCCGGGCTTCACGACGCGCGACATCCTGAAGAAGTACTCCCTGCGGGCGTCCATCACCTCGGAGCTGTTCTTCGACAACGTCGAGGTGCCCGAGGCCAATCGACTGCCGGACGCCGCCGGGCTCGCGGCGCCGCTGGGCTGCCTGACGCAGGCACGGTACGGCATCACCTGGGGCGCCATCGGTGCGGCCGTTGCGTGCTTCGAGGAAGCTCGCGAGTTCGCCGCGTCGCGCGTCACGTTCGGCCGGCCCATCGCGTCCACGCAGACCATCCAGCGCCGCCTGGCGGACATGTGCCGCCGCATCACGACCGCGCAGCTCCTGTCGCTTCGCCTCGGCCGCCTGAAGGACGCCGGGGAGATGCACCACTCGCAGGTCTCGCTGGCCAAGTGGAACAACGTTCGCATGGCGCTCGACGTGGCGCGGGACGCGCGCGACCTCCTCGGCGCCGGCGGGATCAGCATCGAGTTCCACAGCATACGCCACATGCTCAACCTCGAGAGCGTGATCACCTACGAGGGCACCGAGACCATCCACGAGCTGGTGATCGGCCGCGAGCTCACGGGGCTGACCGCGTTCTGACCCCCGGCGATCGTGCGCGGCGGCCGGCGAGGGTCACCGTGAGGGCTTCGACGACGAACCCCACGAGCAGGATCGCCGCGCCGCCGCGATGGCCGAGGTGACCGGTGAGCTGCAGCGTGGCCGCGCCCGCGCCGATCGCGACGTTCCGGAGAACACTGCCGAGCGCCATCGGCCGCGTCCGCCGATCGGCCAGCGACAGGCCGTGATGGTAGTTCCGGAGCCCCACCACGATCGGGATCGCGCTGAGCACCCACACGGCCCGGATCGCGCCCGGCAGGAGCTCGGGCCCCACCCCGATGACGTGCGAGAGAAGGAGCTCGGCCAGGGGGCTCACGAGCATCCCGATCGCGCCGAGCGTCGTCCCCGCGGTAACGGTGATCAGGAAACGCCGCACGGCACGGAGATCCTGCCGGCCGAAGGTCGCGAAGACGTGGCGGAACTGGTTCAGCGGCACGTGAAAGAGCATCGAGACGTCGAACGCGACCTTCAGCGCCGCGATCAGTGCGTCTCCGTCGTGGGCGCGACCGGCGAACGAGTACAGGATCGGTCGGCTGAAGGCGAACAGTCCGCTCGTGACCGCCACCGGCCAGAAGAACGCCATCGCACGTCCGAGCGTCAGGGGCGGTGAGGCCCCGGCGCGGGCGTCCGCGAGAGGCGCCGGCGCCGGACGGGGCGCATCGGGCCGATCGAGGCGCGCCACGATCGCAGACACCAGCGCCAGCGTCACCGCGGTGGCGGTGAGCTGCGCGGTGACGATGATCCGGAACGGCTCCCACCCCCGATCGAAGCCCGCGGCCAGCAGCGCCACCAGCATCACCGTGTGCGCGACGTTCAGAGCCGACGCGGTCCGCGTGCGGGCCGCCTGGACGAGAAGCCCCGTCTGCACGTGACGGAGCCCGTTCCCCAGGATCAAGGGCGAGAGCCACCGGAGGTACCGGACGACCCGTTCGAGCGTGACGTCCGAGACGCCGTACATCTCGCCGACCACCCGGGCGCCCAACGGCGTGAACGCGAGCACCAGCAGCGGTAGGCTGACCAGCGCGCACACGACGAGCGCGAAGCGATACAGCACGCGCCGATCGACCGCGTCTCGCGCCAGCACGTTGGCCGTGTGCGGCAGAAACACCAGCGTCGCGTTGAAGAACGCGAACGTGCCCCAGGCTCGGGCGAACACGGCCAGCTCGGTCACCGCGTCCGGATACCGTGCGAGCGCCGCGTTCTGGGCCAGCGGACCGGCGAGCATCATCGTGCCCATCAGCGACAGCGGCCAGAAGAAGCTCCAGAGTCGACGCTGGCTGAGTCCGGGGGTCACGGCACCGTCCGAATGTGCGAGTATGGATGCGTGGAGGACGCATGGTAGCACCGTCTTCGGCCGGGAACGGGAACCACGCGGGCGGCTCTCGCGCCGGCATGCGAGCGCTGGTCCTCGGGCCGGTGCTGGCCGCCGCACTCGCGATCTTCGGTGACCTCGAGCCCGGGCGCCCCGAGGTGACGCGCACGGCCGCGGTGGCGCTCTGGATGTCGATCTGGTGGATCGGCGAGGCCGTCCCGCTGGCCGTGACCGCGCTCCTGCCGATCGTGCTGTTTCCGACGCTCGGCATCATGAGCGGCAAGGCGGTCGCCCCGACCTACTTCAATCACGTGATCTTCCTGTTCATCGGGGGCTTCCTGGTCGCGCTCGCCATGGAGCGCTGGCAGCTCCACCGTCGCATCGCGCTGGGCGTGCTTCGCCGGTCGGGGACGACCCCGCGCCGTCTGCTGGCGGCCTTCATGGGCGCGAGCGCGTTCCTGTCCATGTGGATCTCGAACACGGCCACCACGATGATGATGGTGCCGATCGCGGTCGCGGTGCTCGATGGACTCGAGCGGGCCGGTGGATCCCCGCTCGATCGCCGGACGTCGACCGCGCTGCTCCTCGGCGTCGCCTACGGCGCCTCGCTCGGGGGGATCGCCACGCTGGTCGGGACACCGCCGAACCTCTCGCTGGCCCGCATCTTCGAGATCAGCTTTCCCGACGCCCCGGAGATCGCGTTCTCCACGTGGTTCCGGTTCGGGCTCCCGGTCTCGCTCCTGCTCCTGGTGGTCGTGTGGGCGGTCCTGTCCGCGTCGTTCCTGCGGGGCGCGGCGGTCACGCTTCCCCGGCGCGTGCTCCAGGAGCAGTCCGCCCGCCTGGGCCCGATGCGGTTCGAGGAGCGGGTGGTCTTCGCGGTCTTTCTCGCGCTGGTGGCCGCGTGGCTGACCCGGTCCGATCTGAGCCTCGGATTCGCGGTGCTCCCGGGCTGGGCACGCCTCTTCCCCGAGCCCGGCTTCCTGAACGACGGCACGGTCGCGATCGCGTTCGCGTCGGTGCTGTTCCTGGTCCCGTCGCGGAGCGAGCCGGATCGGCGGGTGATGGACTGGCGCGTCGCCGAGAAGCTTCCGTGGAACGTCGTGCTGCTGTTCGGGGGTGGATTCGCGCTGGCGACCGGATTCGTGGAGTCGGGCCTGTCGGCGTGGTTCGGCAGGACGCTGGAGGGCGCCGGACGCTACCCGCCGCCCGCGATCGTCGCCGTGGTGAGCCTGGGCGCGACGTTTCTGACCGAGCTGACCTCGAACACCGCGACCGCGGAGATGTTCCTGCCGATCCTGGCCGCGCTCGGGGTCAGCATCGGAGTGAATCCGCTTCTGATCATGATCCCGGCCACGCTGAGCTGCTCGCTGGCGTTCATGCTGCCGGTCGCCACCCCGCCGAACGCGATCATCTTCGGCACCGGCCGCCTGCGAATCGCCGACATGGCGCGCATCGGGGTGTGGCTGAACCTCATCGGGGTGATCGTGGTCACGGCCGCGACGTGGTGGATCGCGCGCGTCGTGTTCGACATCGACCTGTCGGCGCTTCCGGACTGGGCCCGGGAGATCGGCTCAGCGCCCGGCCGCTGAACCGGACGCGGGCGATCGGATCCACCGGATCAGGCGCCCAGGAAGCGCAGCGTCTGGTAGGCGACGAACGCCGCCCCGTATGCCAGCACGGTCATGTAGCCGAGCTGGAACAGCGGCCAGCGCCAGCTGTTGGTCTCGCGCCGCGTCGCCGCCTGGGTGGGCAGGCACTGCATCGCGAGCACGTAGAAGATCAGGAGGCTCACGCTGGCCGCGGTCGTGAACACCGGGCGGCCGTCGGGGTGACGGGCGGCACGCAGCGTCGCGTAGAGCCCGTCGGGCTGATCGTCCACCGCGTCCTCGCCCAGACCGTACACGACGGCCAGCGTGGACACGATGACCTCGCGGGCCGCGAAGGACGAGATCACGCCGATCCCGATCTGCCAGTCGTATCCGAGCGGCCGGACGATCGGCTCGATCAGCTTTCCGAGGCGGCCCGCCATCGAGTGCGAGAGCGCGTGCCGGTTGGTCAGGCTCTCGGCGCGGAGACGGGCGGTCGACGCCTCCTCGACCGCCCCGGTCGCGGCCAGCACCTCGGCCTGGGTGGAGAGGTCGACGGCCTCGGGTGGCGGGTCGGTCTTCGGATACGTGGCCAGCGCCCACAGCGCCACCGAGATCAACAGGATGATCGTGCCCGCCTGCCGCACGAACACGGTGGCGCGATCGAACGTGTGGAAGAGCGCGGTCCGGAGCGCCGGAATGCGATAGCCGGGCAGCTCGAGCACCAGCGGCCGGCTCTCGCCGGGGAGGATCGTCTTCTTGAAGATGAACGCCATCGTCAGCGCGGCCGCGATCCCCAGCACGTAGGCGCCCGCGAACAGGAGCGCGGCCCGCCCGGGGTGATCGGGAAAGAGAAGCGCGGTGACCATCGCGTAGACGGGGATCCGCGCCGAGCACGTCATCAGGGGCGCCACCAGGATCGTGACCAGCCGGTCGCGGGTGTCGCCGATGACGCGGGTGGCCATGATCGCCGGGATGGCGCACGCGTGGGCCGCCAGGAGCGGCACGAACGCGGTTCCCGGAAGCCCCACGCGGCGCATGAGCCGGTCCATCACGAAGGCCGCCCGCGCGAGATAGCCGCTGTCCTCGAGCAGCGCCAGGAAGAAGAACAGGATGCAGATCTGGGGCAGGAACACGAGGACCCCGCCGACGCCCCCGATGATGCCGTCCACGAGAAGGCTCCGGAGATCGCCCTCGGGCACGATCTCGGCGACGCGTGCGCCGAGCCCCGCGAACAGGGCGTCGATCAGATCCATCGGGATCGTGGCCACGCTGAAGATCAGGTAGAAGACGGACAGCATCACGGCCACGAACGCGACCACGCCCCCGACCGGATGCGTCAGGAGCCGGTCGATCTTCTCGGTGCGCCGCGCCGGCGCGACCCTCGGCGACTCGACGCACCGGGATGCGATCCGATCCGACCACGTATAGCGTGACTGGTACGGACACGAGGCGCATCCGGTCTGCTCGAGCGCCGGCCGGATCGAGGCGGCCTCCGGCTGCGCCTCGGCTCCCACGCGACGTACGATCTCGCGCTTGAGATCGTCGATGCCGCGACCGACTCGGGCCAGGACCGGCACCACGGGACACCCGAGCTCGAGGCTCAGCTTGTGCGGGTCCACGTGGATGCCGTGCCGCTCCGCGACGTCCAGCATGTTGAGCGCGACGATCACGTTGCAATCGCGCTCGAGGAGCTGGCTGGCGATGAAGAGGCTGCGCTCGATGTTCCCCGCATCGACGATCACGACGACGGCGTCCGGCTTCGCCACCCCCGGCATCTCGCCCATCAGGACGTCCCGGGCGATCCGCTCCTCGGGCGTGGCCGCGTCGAGGCTGTAGACGCCCGGGAGGTCGATCACGTCCACCGCGACCTCGCCGGAGGCCATGCGCCCCATGCGACGCTCGACGGTCGTGCCGGGGAAGTTGGCCGTCTGGGCTCGGAGGCCGGTCAGGGCATTGAACAGCGTGGTCTTGCCCGCGTTCGGGCTGCCCGCGAGCGCGACCATGAGCGGCCGCGGAGACGTCCGGCCGTTCCCGATGGGCGCGCGGGCACCGCTCCCCGTCCCGATGCCGATGTGCATGCGCGTGCCGAAAGCCATGGGAGATCGTCTCCGACGCCGCCGGGACGGCGCTCAGGTTCGAACGGTCAGCCGTTCTCGGATCGGTCGCAGATCACGACCTCGATTTGTGCGGCGAGGCGGGCGGATACCCCCACGCACGTGCCGTACACCTTCAGGATCAGCGGATCACCCCGCTGGATCACCTCCACGACGCGCCCGCCGCAGACCCCCATGGCCATCAGCCGCTGGAGATCTCCGTCGGGGGCCTGGACCTCCTGGACCCGTCCGCACTCCCGGGGCCGGAGATCGCTGAGGGGGACTCGGTCGTTCAACACGCGACACACGCTCCTGTTTGCAAGCCGGACAGTCTACGCCGCCGGAGGGGCCGGATGGAAGGTCCCGATGCGAGTTCGGGTACCGGTCATCCCGGACCCCATCGCGGGATCGTCGGTCCGGTGGGTCGCCCGCAGGTCAGCATATCAGCCGTGGCGACCCGCGCCGTAATCCGTGGATTCCGATACGCGGCCCACGCCGAGGCCGTCCGGGACCGACCGGTCAGGGTCCCCCGTCCGCACCGTGGCCGAGCTCGGCCCGTCGCGCGATCGCCTCTCGCGTGTCGCCGTGATCAGCGCCCAGCGATCGGGTCAGCACGTGAACGGCGGCTTCGAGCCGGACCCGAGCTTCGTCGGATCGCCCCAGCGCGGCCAGGCACGTCCCGATATCGCTGTCGGCCCGCCCGCGCCGGTAGTGCTCGGGCGCGTCGTTCGCCTCGCACCACGCCGCGAAGGCCTCGAGATACGGCAGCGCTCGCTCCGGGCGACCCCGGTCCAGCCAGAATCGTCCGAGGGCGTGATCGGAGGCGGCGACCAGCGGATGGTCCGCGGCGAGCGTCTCGCGACGCACCGTGCGCACCGCCGTGAACAGGCTCTCGGCCTCGGCGACCGACCCGTCCCTGGCGGCGACGCGCGCGAGCCCGACCTCGGCCCCGGTGGTTCGCGGGTGGGTCGGGCCCAGCGTCCGCTGGTCGATCGCGATCGCGCGTTCGAAGAGATCGCGAGCCAAGACGAGGTCTCCGCGCTCGGTGTGGACGCTGGCCAGGTTCGCCAGCTGCCGCGCCACGGCCGGATGCTCCGATCGCGCGTAGAGTCGTTCGGACATCGCCAGCGCCTCCTCCAGGATCGGCTGCGCCTGGTCCAGACGGTCGAGCGTCAACAGAAGCCCCCCATAGTTATTGAGCGCGTGGATCAGGTCGAAGTGATCTTCTCCCGCGAAGACCTCGCGCGCGATGTCCAGCGCGATCACGAACTGCGCCTCGGCCTCGTCCAGACGCCCCAGCTTGAAGTTGAGGTAGCCGAGCGTGCCCCATCCCCACGCGAGATCGTCGTCGGGCTCGTCGCCGAGGCGCTGCTTCATCTCGAGCGACTCGCGAACGGGTCCCACCGCCTCGGCGACGTAGCCCTGCACCTGGAGGTCGATCCCGAGCGAGGCCAGCGCCTGGACCACGAGCGGATCGTCTCCACGCCCCGCGTCGTGGAGGAGCCGCAGCGTGAGGCTGTCCTGGTGTACCGCCTCCGCCGGGCGCCCGAGATCGTGGAGTACGGTCGCGAGCACGGCGCGCGTCGTGGCCGCGTTCTCGACGTAGTCGTCGGGATCGATCTCCGGACGCGCCAGCTCGAGCTGGTCGAGCGACGCCACCAGAAGGCTCTCCGCATCGGCGTGCAAGGCCAGCGTGTGATGCACGCCGCCGAGTGACGCGAGCATGCGGGCCTGTAGATACGGCTCGCCCTCCAGATCGATCGGGATGCGCGCGGTGCCACGGCGCAGCATGTCGAGCGCGCTCAGCTCCTCGGCGCCGCTGACGTCCTCGGCGAGCGTGAACAGGCTCTCCAGGAATCCGGCCACCCGCCGCGTGGCCTCGGCCTCGGCCCGCGCGCGCCGCTCGGCCTCGACGGCGCGATCGCGCTCCGCGGCCAGCCGCTCGCCGTGCCACACCAGAAACACCGTCCCCACGATCAGCGACGCGACGATCGCCAGCCCCGCGCCCACCCGGAGCGGATGGCGACGCGCGAGCTTGCCGGCGCGATACCCGAGGGTGTCCGGTCTGGCCGTCACCGGCCTGCCGTCCCGCCACCGGTCCAGGTCGTCGGCGAGCTGCGCGACACCGGGGTAGCGCCGCTCGGGCTCGCTCCGGAGCGCCTTCAGACAAATCGTGTCGAGATCACCGCGCAGCCGGCGGGCCAGCGTGCGCGGCGTGCCGCCGCGGGCGCCGGCGACCGCGTGGTCCGCCTGCCGGCTGACGGCCGTGCTGGGCGACGATACGCTGGCGGTCGCATCGTCGAGGGGAACGCGCCCGCCGTCGTCGGCCCACGGATGGCGGCCGGCCAGGAGCTCGTACAGCAGCACCCCGAGCGCGTAGACGTCGCTGCGGGTGTCGATCGCCGCCTCGTCGCCCCGGAGCTGCTCGGGGCTCATGTAGGCGGGCGTTCCGACGATCTGACCCTCGAGCGTCAAACCCTGTGACTCGGCTTCCGGCTGAAGCGCCTTGGAGATGCCGAAGTCGATCACCGTGGGGACGTGGCGGCCGTCCAGCTCGCGCACCAGCACGTTCGACGGCTTGAGGTCGCGGTGGAGTACACCGCGCTGGTGCGCGTGCTCGACCGCGCGGCAGACCTCGACGAACAGATCCACGCGTGCCGCCACGTCGAGCCGGTGATCATCGCCGTACCGGGTGATCGGTGAGCCCTCGACCAGCGGCATCACGAACCACGGGCGGCCGCGCTCGTCGGTGCCCGCATCGAGCACCGTCGCGATGTGGGGGTGCTGCATGCGGGCCAGGCTCTGTCGCTCCCACGCGAAGCGGCGCAGCACGCGCTCGCTGTGGAGCCCGTGCTGAACGAGCTTCAGCGCGACCACCCGGCGCACGGGCTGGTCCTGGCGCGCGCGGTAGACGACGCCCATGCCACCCTCGCCGAGCACCTCCTCGATGCGATACGGACCGATCGCGCTCGGATGCTCCTCGCGACCGAGCGCGCTCCGCTCCACCAGTCGCGCGCCGGACTCCTCGTGGGCGAGGAGCGAGAGGACCTCGTCGGCGAGCGCGGTGTCGTCACCGGCGCGCTCGCGCACGAAGGCGTCGCGATCGGCGCGGTCACGGGCACGGGCGGCCAGGAGCAGGGCCTTGATCTGGGAGAATCGGGCGTTGTCCATGACGAGCTAGCATGCGGTGCGGCGGGGACGTTGTCCACACTCCGGGACGCAGCCCGGCCATCGGGTCATGCCAGGCTGATGAAGTCCTTCCCCGAGTAGCCCCGGATGCGCTGACAGGCCTCGTACCCCTCCCGGTCGCCCACGTCGTTCGTGTTTCCCTCGATCGTCAGCATCACGTCGGGGGCGGTCTTGACCACGATGCCCACGTGAGTCCAGTCGGTCGACGTTCGCCGCACGAGAAAGAGGTCGCCGCGCCGCACGTGCGTCCGGTTGGCGGGCGTGCCGGGGATGAACCGCTGCTCGGTCTTGCCGCTCGCCGCGAGCGTGTCGCACGACACCGACGGAACGATGGGCGGCTGGACTCCGAGGCTGTCGCACGCCTGCCGCATCACCGTGCACACGAAGCCCGCGCACCACGGCCAGTCGGGTCCCTCGTTGCCGTCCATGTAGTGCCGAACCCAGGGCCCGCGGTTCTGTCCCCCGATCTCGCGCGGATGCGCGCGCACGTGACGGCGCGCATAGAACACCATTCGCGATCCGAGGTTGCCCGAGCTCGGACGCGCATCCACGATCTCCCGGATCGGACGCGCCAGGCTTCCGAACGTGGTCTCGTCGACATGTCCGGTGACCGGCAGCCCCTCGCGCTCCTGGAACTCCCGCACGGCGAAGTCCGTGGCCGCTCCGAAGTCCCCGTCCACGACCAGTCCGTACCCGCGAAGCGACAGCCACTCCTGTACGCGCCGGACCTTCTTGCCCCGGTCTCCACGCCCGGCCGGCGACGGCCACGTCAGCTCATTCACGGCTCGTGCTCCCTGTTCCATCGCGGATCCGCCGCGATCCCACCGCAACACGCGTGCCCCGAAACGATGGTTCGGAAACTACTTAAGGCGGATCGCTCCTGACAACCGATACTCTGGGTCCGGTCGAGACGGCATCCTCCGTGACGCCCATTCTCGGGCGAACGACGGAGGCGCCTGTCCACGATTTGCTGTAACACCCGGCCCGCCTGAGCGTTGCACGGGTCCGCCCCCACGACCGTCAGGTCGCCCGCGGTGGCCGGCCCGCCGAGAGACTCGCGCTTCTCGCCGACACGCCCCGGAGGTCGAGGACGTCCATCGACGGTTGGAAGGGGGTCGCCATGGCCAAGGCGGCACGACCGAAACCGGTTCTGCTCCCCGAGCTGTGCAAGGGCTGCGGTCGCTGCATCGATGCCTGCCCGAAGCACTGCATCACGCTCGGCGAGGACATCAATCAGGCGTCCGGGCTGATACCGGTCGTCATCGATCTGGACATCTGTAACGGATGCGGTCTCTGCATCACCGCGTGTCCGGAGCCCTACGGGCTCACCGCCACCGGCTACGAGCTCGAAGACCCCACCGATCTCTACGGCGAACGCCGGCGAGAGCAGACGACACCGAAGACCGTGCCCGCGCGGCGCATCCCGCTGGCCGCCCACGAGCCGATGGTGCTGAAGGGCACCTACGCCTCGGCGCTCGGCGCCGTTCTGGCCGGGTGCCGTCACGTCTTCGGCTATCCGATCACACCGTCGACCGAGGGGGCCGAGCTGATGGCGAAGCTCCAGCCCCGGATGCACGGTGTCTTCCTCCAGGCGGTGAGCGAGGTCGCGACCGTCAATCACATGTACGGATGCGGCGGTGCGGGGCTCCCCTGCATGACGTTCACCAGCTCACCGGGCTTCAGCCTGATGCTCGAGGGCATCTCGTACATGGTGGGCGCCGAGGTGCCCGCCGTCTTCGTCAACGTGATGCGCGGCGGCCCCGGGCTCGGCAACATCGGACCCGAGCAGGCCGACATCAAGCTCGTCTGCCGCGGCCTCGGCCACGGGAACACGCACGGCATCGTGCTCGCGCCGACGACGCCGCAAGAGATGCTCGACATGACCATGGACGCGTTCCGGCTCGCGTTCAAGTACCGGAACCCCGTCATCATCGCCGCCGACGGTTATCTGGGCCAGATGACCGGCCGCGTCACGCTGCCGTCCGAGATGGTGCAGCCGGGACTCCCCGACTGGGCCGTCCACGGCGACGCCGAGCACCGGCACAACCTGATCAACTCGATCTACCTGTCCGAGCCGCTCCTGGAGAGGCACAACGAGCACCTGAACGCCAAGTTCGACTACATCGTTCAGGAGGAGCAGCGCG
The DNA here is from genome assembly GCA_965224245.1 of Candidatus Eiseniibacteriota bacterium. Classification (GTDB taxonomy): domain Bacteria; phylum Eisenbacteria; class RBG-16-71-46; order CAZAMP01; family CAZAMP01; genus CBDCYW01. The sequence goes on from OZ245046.1 coordinate 3,087,424, forward strand.
CCAACACGTTCCGCGCCGACGACGCCAGGATCCTGGTGGTCTCGTGCAACACGCCGGCCCGCATGGCCAAGGGCGCGGTGGAGAGCCTCCGTCGCGAGGGGATCGAGGTGGGGCTGTTCCATCCCGTGACGCTGTGGCCGTTCCCGATCGATCACCTGACCCCGCTCCTCGACCACGTGACCGATCTCCTGGTGGTCGAGGCCAGCGCCGGTCAGCTGGAGGACGAGCTCCGGCTGGCGCTGAGCCACGCCGGCGTGCACGGCCCCCGCATCCATCATCTACGCCGGATGGGCGGCGTGCTCCCGCAGGAGCCCGCGATCGCGGAGAAGATCCGCGAGATCGGCGTCCTCGCCGAGGGAGGGGTGGCGTCATGACGACCAGCACCGCGTTCTTCAAGACGTTCGACCGGCATGCGGACGGCAAGGGCCTCAAGGGCGCCACGACGCACTACTGCCCCGGATGCGGACACGGACTGGTTCACAAGTTCCTGGCCGAGACGGTGGCCGAGTTCGGCATCCAGGATCGGACGGTGGCGATCTCGCCGGTCGGGTGCAGCGTGTTCCTGTACTACTACATGGACATGGGCAACACGCAGGCCGCGCATGGCCGGGCCCCGGCGGTGGCGCTCGGGCACAAGCTCGCCAATCCGAACTCGATCGTGGTCAGCTATCAGGGGGACGGCGATCTCGCGTCGATCGGTCTCGCCGAGATCATCCACGCCGCCCAGCTCGGGCTCCCGATCAGCGTGATCTTCGTGAACAACGCGATCTACGGCATGACGGGCGGGCAGATGGCGCCGACCACGCTCGTCGGTCAGACCTCGACCACGTGCCCCACGGGGCGCGGCGCGTTCGAGGGCCCGCCGATGAAGGTGGCCGAGGTCATCGCCCAGCTCGACGGTCCCTGCTACGTCGAACGCACGGCGCTGTACGACCAGAAGACGCGCAAGCGCGCGCGCAAGGCGATCGAGAAGATCCTCACGCTCCAGATGGAAGGACGCGGCTTCGGCTTCGTCGAGGTCCTGGCCGAGTGCCCGACGCACCTGAAGATGACGCCGATCGAGGCCGAGGCGTGGGTCCGGGACGAGATGACCAAGACGTTCCCGCTGGGCGTCCTCAAGGACGAGGCGCGGGAGCCGTGGTTTCATCCCGAAGCCCCGGAGTTCCAGCCCGAACGCGTGATGCGACTCATCAACGCCACCTCGGAGACGCCGATCCGCCACTGCTCGGGGTTCCCGACGCATCTCGATCCGACCGACGTCTCGCTGAAGCTGGCCGGCGCCGGCGGCGACGGCGCCCAGACCGCCGCGATGCTGATCGCGCACTCCGGAATCAACGAGGGCTTCGACGCCACGCACATCCCGAGCTACGGGCCCGAGTCGCGCGGGGGCACGTCCTACGCCGACGTGCACGTGGCCAGCGACGAGGTGCTCTCGCCGGCGTCGCCGGAGCCCGACATCCTGGTGGCCTTCAACGCCCCGAGTCTGGCCAAGTTCGGACCGACGGTCCGTCCGGGCGGTGTGGTGATCTACGATTCCAGCGTCATCACGGACGTACCGGAGCTGAACGCCGACGTTCGCGTGTACCCCGTGCCGTGCGCCGAGATCGCCCGGAGCCTGGGCAAGGTGCTGGTCAAGAACGTCGTCGCGCTCGGGGCGCTCCAGGAGGCCACGACGCTGTTCACCGAGGAGACGTTCCTCGACGCGGTCCGACGGAGCCTCTCCGACAAGTGTGCCATGATCCCGATCAACGAGGAGGCATTCCGCTGGGGCGTGCGGGCGGTTCGCGAATCGATCACACACTTCGATTGACGGGCGTGACGCTGGGATGTGTGCGCCGCGGCGGGCGGCCGCGCCGTCGCGCCGGGCGAGCAGCCGCACCGGCGGCGAGAGATCCTCGATCAGGGAGTCAGTGAGGCAGGTCATGAACATCGAAGGCAAGACGGTACTGGCCATCGGCGGCTTCGGACTGGTGGGGATGGCGGTGTGTCGCGAGCTGCTCCCGCACCGGCCGGGGCGCATCATCATACACAGCCTCCGGCGGGAGGAAGCCGAGGACGCACGGGATCGACTGGCCCGTGAGGCCGGGGAGACCGAGATCGTCGCGGCGTGGGGTGACATCTTCGCCCAGATCGGCCGCGACTCGATGATGGAGCGACTGAACGGACAGCTCGTCGCGTTGACCGACGACGATCTCCCCACGTTCGTGCTGCACCGCCTGATCGACGAGAGCCGCCCCGACATCGTCATCGATTGCGTGAACACGGCCACCGGCATCGCGTACCGGAACATCTTCCGCGCGGCCGAGAAGCTCCTCGAGGAGCTGGCCGGGGACGCCGTTTCGACCCAGGCCGCCGAAGAGCTCCTGGACGCGCTCTACATTCCGCGCCTGATCCGGCACATCCAGGTGCTGTACCGATCCATGGCCTCGCTCGGTACGTCGATGTACATCAAGGTGGGAACCACCGGAACCGGCGGCATGGGGCTGAACGTCCCCTATACCCACTCCGAGGAGAAGCCCAGCCGCGTCCTTCTCTCGAAGAGCGCCCTGGCCGGTGCGCACTCGATGCTCCTGTTCCTGATGGCGCGAACGCCGGGGGCCCCCATCACCAAGGAGCTGAAGCCGGCGGCCGCCATCGCGTGGAAGAAGATCGGCTACGGGCCGATCTCGCGCGGGGGCGAGCCGATCCGGCTCGTCGACGCCCGTCCCCGCCCTCTGGGCCGGACGTTCTCGACGCACGACGCCGACGCCGCATCGCCCACCGATCGCGTGCTGGAGAGCGTCTTCATCGACACCGGCGAGAACGGCATCTTCAGCCTGGAGGAGTTCTCGGCGCTGACCACGAGCGAGCAGATGGAGTTCGTGAGCCCCGAGGAGATCGCGCGCTACCTGGTCTTCGAGGTACAGGGCGGCAACAGCGGCCACGACGTCATCAACGCCCTCGACAACGTGATCATCGGGCCGTCGTACCGCGCCGGACTGATGCGGCACTGGGCGCTCGAGAAGATGGTGGAGCTCGAGACCCAGCACGGCACCGAGAGCGTCGCCTTCGAGATGCTCGGCCCCCCGAGGCTCTCGAAGCTCCTGTACGAGGCGCACCTCCTGCGCCTGGCGTTCAGCACGATGAACGCCGTGCGGGACACGCCGGTCGACGAGGTCACCCGAGCGCTCAACGCGCTCGTCCTGGAGAAGCCCGAGGTGGCCTCGACGATCGCGTCGGTCGGGCTCCCGGTTCTTCTGGACTCCGGGGAGATCATCCGTGGACCGAAGGTCATCATTCCCGCCGAAGCCGAGGACGTCGAGATCACCGACGAACGGCTCGAGGCGTGGGTGCGTGACGGCTGGGTGGACCTTCGCATGGAGAACTGCCGGCGCTGGGTGCAGCGGTTCGCCCGGATTCACGACGATCTCGCCGCGCTCGACGCCAGCGAGACCTCCAGCCGCTATCTCCGGAACCACCGGTTCTGGCACGACGAGAACCTCATCCTCCCGGGCAAGATCGCGGGCTGGATCTTCGCGGAGGAAGAGCAGGGCGGGCGGATGAAATGAACGCGACCGCGTCGGCGGCGGCCCAGCGCATCCTCGACGCCGCCGCGACGCGTCGTCGGGCCCTCCTCCTCGAGTCCGACGCGATGGTGCTGCTCGACGCGATCGGCATCGCCGTTCCCCGCTCCGTCCTCGTTCGCGACGCGTCGGAGCTCGACTCCGTCGCGCTCTCGCAGCTGCCCGGCGACGACGTGATGGTGAAGGTCCAGTCGTCGGCCATCGGCCACAAGAGCGACGTGGGCGGCGTGGTCCGCGCGGCGAAGACCGCGCGTGCGATCGGCGAGGCGATCGAGGACATGCAGCGGCGGCTCGGCGGGCATCCGATCGACGGCTTCCTGATCGCCGAACGCGTGGTCCACGACGGCTCGCTCGGCGGCGAGCTCCTAGTCGGCGCCCGCTGGACGGACGACTTCGGTCCGGTCGTGGTCTTCGGCTCGGGCGGCACGTCGGCGGAGGCCCTGGCCCGCGGGCTGCGACCCGAGCGGGCGACCGCCATCTTGCGGGCGGACCCCTTTCCCGACCGGGCGTCCGTCGCCCGGATCGTCGCCGCCATCCTCGCCGGGGCTCTCGCCACCGAGCCCCAGCGCGGCGCTCCGCCCCGGATCGACGTGGACGCGATCGTGGGCGTGCTGGCGGCGCTGGCCGGAGCGGCCTCGTCCTGGTTTCCCGAGTCCTTGACCGAGCTCGAGGTCAATCCCCTGGTCGTTCGGAACGGCTCGCTGGTGGCGCTCGACGCGCTGGCCCGGCCGGGCGGCCCGGCCGCCGAGCCGGCGCCCCCGCGGCCTACACACGCGATCCGTTGTCTCCTCGAGCCCGAGCGCATCGCCATCGCCGGGGTGTCGCGGCGCATCAACACCGGACGAGCCATCCTGCGCAACGTGCTCGCATCCGGCTTCGATCCGGCGCGCGTTCACGTCGTCAAGCCCGGCGGCGGCGAGCCGATCGACGGCTGCGCATGCGTCGAGAGCTTCGCGGCGCTGCCCGAGCCGGTGGATCTCGCGGTCCTGAGCATCTCGGCCGCCGACGTGGCCCCGACCCTGCTCTCGATCATCGACGGGAACCGCGCGCGATCGGTGATCGTGATCTCCGGTGGGCTCGAAGAGAAGCGCGGCACCGGCGCCATCGTAGCGCGCGTTCACGCCGCCATCCGGAAGTCCCGATCGGCGCCCGGCGGCGGGCCGATCGTGAACGGCGGGAACTGCCTCGGGGTGCGCTCGATTCCCGGCCGATACGACACGCTGTTCATTCCGCACCACAAGATGCCGGCGCCGCGCTCGACTGCCGGCGGGCCGGGTGGCCCGACGCCCCTGGCCCTGATCTCGCAGAGCGGTGCGCACCTGGTCGCCTGTCTGGATCGTCTCGCGCACCTGGAGCCGCGATACGCCATCTCGGTGGGGAACCAGACCGATCTGACCGTCGGCGACTACCTGACCGCGCTGGCCGACGACCCCGAGGTCGCCGTCGTGGCCACCTACGTGGAGGGGTTCCGGCCCGGGGACGGACGCGCGTTCGTCGCCGCGGCCGAGCGCATGCGCGCCCGGGGCGGGCACGTGGTTCTCTATCGCGCCGGACGCAGCGCCGCCGGCGCACGGGCCACCGCGAGCCACACCGCGTCGATCGCCGGCGACCATCGCGTCACGCGCGCGCTGGCCGAACAGGCAGGCGTCATCGTCGTCGACGCCCTCTCCGACTTCGCGGAGGTGACCGCGCTCGTTCTCGCGCTTCGGGACCGGCCGCCTCGTGGACGCCGGCTGGGCGCCCTCTCCAACGCCGGGTTCGAGTGTGTGGCCATCGCGGACGCGCTCGGGCCGCTCGCACTGGCCGACCTCGCCGCGGACACCCGCGCACGACTGGCGACGCTCCTGGCCGAGAACGGCGTGGACGACATCGTGGACGTGCAGAACCCGCTCGACCTGACGCCCATGCTGGACGACGCCGCCTACCGCTCCGCGATCGAGATCCTGATGGCCGACCCGGGCGTTGACGTCGGCGTCGTCGGGTGCGTCCCGCTGACGCCGGCGCTGGCGACGTTGCCCGCGTCCGACGCCCATCGCGAGGATCTCACCGCTCCCGACTCGGTCGTCTCGCGCATGGTCGAGGAGCACCGGCGCGGCACCAAGCCGTGGGTGGCCGTCGTGGAGGGCGGCGCCCGCTACGATCCCATGGCGCGCCGGCTGGAGGCACGGGGCGTCCCCACGTTCCGGAGCGCCGACCGGGCCGTCCGCGCGCTGGGGCAGGTCGTGTGCGCGATGACGCCGCCCGCCACCACCTGACCCCGTCTCCCGTCATGCGGGTCGGCGGGAGACCGGGCCTCTTCAGGACGCATCGCGCTCGTGCATCGTGATCCGCGATCCGGCGGCCACGTCTCGGAGGGTGCCCACCTTGCCCGACGGCCATCGCACCTCGAGCTCGTCGATCGCCGATGCCGATCCGAGACCGAACGTGATCACGGGTTCGGACTGGGACGCGTACGACCGACCCGAGCCGAACCAGACCGTCTGGATCCGCTCCCCGACGTGGGCTCTGACACGGGCGCCGAAGCCCTCCCGGTTGGATCCGGCGCCTCCCTCCAGGGTGATGCGCACCGAGCGAGCACCGTCGGCGCCGTCGTTGCGGTACAGCCGGACCGGTCCGCCCGAGGTGACCACGGCCACGTCGAGATCTCCGTCCCCGTCGTAGTCGCCGTAGGCGCAGCCCCGGGCCACGATCGGCTCGGCGAGCGCCGGAACCGCGGGCGCCACGTCCCGAAAGCCATCCTCGCCGAGGTTCTGGAACAGATGCGGTGGCTGCGCGTAGGCGACGCGCGACTGGACACGCTGGATCTCGTCCTCGACGTGCCCGTTGGCCGCGAAGAGATCCACCCGGCCGTCGAGATCGAAGTCGAAGAAGAAGACGCCGAACGCGAGCGTCAGGAGCGACTCGTGCCCCACCGCGGTGGGTGAGGCCACGTCGATGAAGAGCCCGTTCCCCTCGTTGTGATAGAGACCGAGCATCTCGTTGGAGAAGTTGCCGACCGCGAAGCTCGGGCGTCCGGTGTGATCGAAGTCGGCGACGTCGACCCCCATGCCGCCGCGCGCCCGTCCGGTCTCGTCGTACGCGACCCCGGCCATGACGCCCTCGTCGCGAAACGTGCCGTCGCCGAGGTTCCTGAACAGGAAGTCCGGCTGGGTGTCGTTCGCCACGAAGACGTCCTCCCAGCCGTCGTCGTCGTAGTCGAAGCACGCGATGCCGAGCCCCTTGGACGTCGGGTCGTAGACGCCGGCCTCGACGCTGACGTCGGTGAAGGCGTCCCCGTCGTTGCGGAAGAGCCGCGGTGGCGCGCCCTCGTAGGCCTGCGGCGTGCAGTACGACTTCGTCTTGCCGTCGAGCGAGCAGAAGATGTCGGTCTCGGGCGTCCACGGCACGTAGTTCAACGCGAAGAGATCCAGATCGCCGTCCCGATCGAAGTCGAGCCACGCCGCCGAGGATCCGAAGCCGTTGTCGTCCACCCCGGTCGCGGCGGCCACGTCTACGAACCGCGCGCCGTCGTTGCGATACAGCCGGTTCGGTCCGACCGCGGTCACGTAGACGTCGGTGTCGCCGTCGGCGTCGTAGTCGCCGCAGGTGGCGCCGATCGCGTACGTGGGCTGATCGAGGCCCAGCGCGACCGTGACGTCCGTGAAGGCCGTGCCGCCCTCGTTCCGATAGAGCGCCGGGGTCTGGCGCCGCGCCGAGGGGTGTCCGTCGAAGTCCTTCCCGGACAGGAGCAGGAGATCCTGATCACCGTCGCCGTCGGCATCCAGCCAGGCGCAGCCGGAGCCCATGGTCTCGGGCAGCCACTTCTGGCCGAACGCGCCGGTGTTGTGCACGAAGTCGATTCCGAGCGCACCGGCGACCTCGACGAACGCGTCGGACGCCGGCATCGGCGGCGCATCCGCCCCCGAGCGTTCCGTCGACGCCGCCGATGGGGACGCGGCCGCCCCCGGTTGGTCGTGGGCGAGGTCTCCGTCCGTGTCGCGCGTCTCGCAGGACGTCAGGAGAATGCACAGCACGCTCGCGTACGTCAGGGCGGCGATCCGATCGCGGCGCGTCATCGTGCGCCTCCGTTCGCCTGGTCGGACTCGGCCGCCCCGCGCGTGTCGGCCCGGGCATCGGCCGCGGCTCGCTCGGTGGGGCCGCGGAAGCGCGCGGCCTTCTTCCCCTCGGCCTCCAGGCGCCGGCCGCGCGCGATCACGCGCGCGGCGTAGGTCTCGGCCTCCCCGGGCAGCACCGTGGTGGGCTCACCGCCCTCGGCGCGGATCCGGGCCTCGCGATCGATGACGTCGCTCGACACCGACACCTGCTCGTGGATCGGCTGTCGCATCCGGTTGTCCTGGGGGTTCTCGCGCAGGTAGGGCCCCAGTATCGCGTCCGCGTCCTCGTCGGCCTTGAAGCGCTCGTAGAGGGTCCGCGCGCGCTCGGCATCCGCATCCCGTCCGAGACCCCGATAGCACAGCATCAGGTTGAAGTGCGCGGTGAGATCCTCGGGATCGATCGCGAGCACCGCCTCGAACTCCTCGACCGCGGCCTCGAACTCGCGCGTCAGGAACAGCACGCGCCCGATCGCGTTGCGCACGACGCGGTCGCGCGGGTACTGCTCGGCCGCGCGGCGGAACGACGCGAGCGCCTCGGCGTAGCGGCCGCGCTCCTTGAGCACGACGCCGGTGAAGTAGTGCGACTTGGCCAGGTCCGGCTCCAGCGCGAGCGCGTGCCCGAGCGCATCCTCGGCGTCGTCGACGAGTCCCTCGCGCAGCGCGACCCGCGCCAGGTTCACGAACCCGTCGGCGTAGTCCGGCGCGGCCGCGACGACCCGCCCAAAGGCGCGGCGCGCGCCCTGAAGATCTCCCTGGCGGAGGAGCCCGATTCCGTAGTCGTTCCAGCGGCCGAAGTCACCCGGCCTCGGGGCCTCGTCCTGCGCGCGTGCGCGAAGACCGGTCGGCTCGGCGCCCGGATCGATCACGTGCAGCGTGGCCGTATCCCGGTGCACGACCACGGTCGGCAGCTCCGGGATCTCGCGCAGCACGGCGGAGACGTTCATGGGAACGGATCCCGTGACGAACTCGCGATCGTCGTGGTGCCTGGTCACGCGCTCGATCCCGGCGCCCGGCGCGGCGGGCTCTCCGTCGGCGGGTATGCCCGCGAACGAGAACTCGGTCAGCTCGTGCGCGAACTTGCGGTAGTTGAGCCGCGCTTCGAGCGTGATCTCGTCCCCGCAGTCCTCCGGAATGGCCAGCCGGTACCGAGCCACGTCGGCCGCTCCGGGCGGGATCAGGTTGACCCATGCAACGGCCCGGGTCGCCCAGGCGTTGCGCTTGTTGATCGGGTTGCCCCGGGCGTCCACCATGCGCACGCCGTAGAACTGCGCACCCGGATCGATCTCGCCTCGCCCGCCGTTCTCGGCCACGCCGCTCCAGAAGATCGTGCGTCCGGTCTCGTCCTCGGCGCGTAGCTCCAGCCAGACCTCGAACCCGTCGATCGTGCCGCCCGGGAAGAAGTGGCCGACGCCCCGGGTGCGCACGACGACGTCGACTCGCACCTCCTCGCCGCGCCGGATCTCGAAGACCTCGTCCGCGTCCAGCGGTCCCCAGATCGGCTCCAGCTCGCGGTCGGCCGCACCGCCACCCGGACGCCCCACCGGGGCCGCCGCTTCTTCGCCCACCGCGAACGTGGAGCTGAGGGTGCCCGCTCCCACCTCCGCCAGGGGCTGGTCTCCCTGACCGACGCGCTCGACCGCCGGCGTGGCCGCGAAGATGTCCACCGTGACCTGATTGCGCTGGAGGAACGCGATCGTGTTGGCGAGCTGTTTCTCGTGCAGGTTGGCCGAGGGCACCGCGGTGTTGGCGGCCAGGAAGCTGTGGTCGTGAACCATCCCCGCGATGTTGCCCTTGTCGTCGGACTCGACGCGCGGCATGTGACAGTCGGCGCAATCCATCGGCTCGGCCGGGTAGTAGAAGCTCCGCGCACCGTGCCCGGAGACGCCCGACGCCTGCCAGTTGTCGTACTCGTTGAACCCCCGGATCCATCGGTAGTTGTTGACCGGCACGTCCAGGTGCACCTTGTGGCAGCTCGCGCAGAACTCGGCCGTCTGCTCGCGGTGGAACGGCTTCAGGAACGTGTCCCGGTGCGGTCCCGGGTCGAGACGCAGGACCAGGTCGTGCAACCCCCTCAGCAGCGGGTTCTCGCTCACGGCCAGATCGTGCAGCGGCGGATACTCGATGAAGAACCCACCGTTTCCCATCGTGTCCTGGACACGCGTGATCGCGTGACAGGAGTTGCATCCGAGCCCCGTGTGCGCCTCCTCGGTGGCGATGAACGTCTCCACCGGCTCGTCCATGACCCCGTTGAAGAGCACCGCGTGGTCGTGACATCCCGCACACCACTTCGAGGACTGGACGCTGTTGACCTCCTGCATGTACTCGATGGACTTGCGATACCACTGGTTGTTGAACGACGAGAAGTGATGCGCGGACCCGTTCCACTGATCGTAGATGTCCTGGTGGCAGCGCGCGCACGACTGCGACGTCATGAAGAAGTCGGACGGGATCCGTCCCCCGGTCGACGTGTTCGCCGACGACGGGAAGAACGGTCCCGAGTCCCCGCCCATGGCCTCGTCCGCCATGACGGCCGGCGGCCGGTCGGGATTGACGACCCGGTAGCGCGCATCGCCGTCCCGGAGCGATGCCGCGGCGAACACCGCGAGCGCGAGCGCGGCCCCCAGGCCGACGACCCCGCGCATCCGGTGCCTGGCGAGCACGAGCGCCGTCAGCGCGGCCAGGCTCGCGATCACGGCCAGGGCGATGTGAACATCCAGAATCCAGCGATTCGGCCGGACGTTCTCGACCACGCCGAGGACGATCGCGGCGACCGCCGACGAGGTGAAGCACACGAGCCCCACCCGGGACGCGGCCCGCGCTCCGGCGCTCGAGATGCGCGCGATCGCACGCGGCGCCAGAACCAGGACCGCGATCGCGATGGCGAGGCCGCCGAAGGCGTGCAAGAGCACGTTGCCGACGTAGAAGACGTCCGGTGACGAGTCGACGGCGAGATACGCGCTCTGGACGAGGAGCAACGCTCCCAGAATCGCGAGGACCGTTCCTGATTTCCGGGCGCTGCCCGACGATCGTGACGCCAACGTGTTCTCCCGGGTGACGCGCCGGCGATCCGACGTCGATGGCGGTTCGTTTTCGAGATCGTCCGATGATACACCAGCGAGACCCGCTCACCGAACTCCCCACCGGAGCCGCTCCGACCGAGCTCCGGGCGATCCGGCCCAGGCCGGGCGGCCCGGTCCGCGTCGCGTCGTGTTGCGCGACGCGCCGAGGAGCCACCCCGGTTCGGGTCCACGGCCGCAGGGTCGGCGAGGCCCCGGTAGTCGGCACGCGGAGACTCGGATACACTCGTCGGTCGCAACCGTCGCCTTCTCTAGGACCCACGTCATGATGGATCGTGTCGAGATCCTGGCCAGTCGGATCCGCCGAACGCTCAGTCGAAACCGGTGGCTGTCCGCCCACATCCACGGCCCCGTTCCCGACAGCGCCGGCGACGAGCCCGGACTGGTGCTGATCCAGGTCGACGGGCTCGGCCACGGCGCCTTCCGGGACGCGCTCCGTCGCGGCCACATGCCGTTCGTCGCGCACCTGATCGAGGACGAGCAGTACGTCGCGCGCGACCTGTACTCGGGCCTTCCGTCCAGCACACCGGGCGTGCAGGCGGAGCTGCTGTACGGCGTCCGCACGGCGGTCCCGGCGTTCGCGTACTACGACCGCGAAGAGGATCGCGTCATGCGGCTGGCCGAGGCGTCGGCGGCCCAAACGCTCGAGGCGCAGTGCGAGGCCCGAGATCGCGGTCTTCTCCACGGCGGTGCCGCGTGGTCGGACATCTTCACCGGGGGAGCGGCGTTCCCGCACCTCTGCGCGACCACCACCGGGCTGCGCTTCGCGCTCCGGGTCATGGCCCCCGCGCGGGTGGCGGCGCTCGTGCTGTGGCACGGGTGGAGCATCCTCAGAATCCTCGGCAACCTGGTCATCGAGACGGGTCTGGCCGTGTGGGACGTCGTGAGGGGCACGATGGCCGGCGCGGAGCTGCTCCAGGAGCTCCGCTTCGTGCCCCTCAGGGTGGCCGTGACCGCCGGGATGCGTGAGATCGTGACCGCGGGCGCGGCCGCGGACACCGAGCGTGGTCTCCCCATCATCCACCTGAACTACCTCGGGTACGACGAGCACGCGCACCGGCGGGGACCCGATTCGCGTTTCGCGCGCTGGACCCTCCGCGGCATCGATCGCTCGATTCGGCGCGTGTGGCTCGCGGCTCACCGGTCCCGGCGTCGGGACTATCACGTGTGGATCTACTCCGACCACGGGCAGGAGGCGACACTGCCCTATCCCACGCGCACCGGCGAGAAGATCGGCGACGCGGTGACCCGGGCGTACCGCGAGCTACGCGAGATGCCGGTGCTCGAGCCGTCGCGGCGACGCATCGCGCGGGAGCCGATCGGCACGCGGCGATCGGAGTGGCTCGGCCCGAGGGCCACCGAGTGGATGAGGCCCGGCCGATCCCTCCCCGCGGCTCATCCGGTGGGCGCGGTCGACACACTCGCCGATGCCCGGGAACGCGGCGACCGCGACGCCCGGGAGGATCCCATCGTCGTGGCCGAGGGACCGGTGGGGTTCGTGTATCTCCAGACCGACGTCGACGTCGCCGACCGGGACCGGCTCGCGCATCACGTGGCGACGTCGGCCCGGATTCCGATCGTGATGGCCCCCGACGCGATGGGCGGTGCGCACGTCTGGCTGGCGTCGGGGCGACGCCTGTCGCTGCCGGTGCAGGCCGCCGAGGTCTTCGGACCCGACCATCCGTACCTCGAGGACGTCACCGAGGACATGCTCCGCGTCGTTCACCACGAGAACGCGGGCACGCTGACCCTCCTCGGCTGGAACCGCGGGCGGCCCGAGTCGCTCCAGTTCGAGCACGGGGCGCACGGCGGTCCCGGCCCGCGCGAGACCTCGGCGTTCGTGCTCTTGCCGAGCGAGATCGGAGCACTGGTGGCCGATCGGGCGGTGATCCGTCCCCTCGATCTTCGCGACCTGGCGCGCGGACTCCTGGAGCGATCTCCGGACGCGGCCGCCCGCGGCGCGGCGGCGGTGCGAACCCGGGCGTCGGGTGACGCGGGGCCCGACGCCGGGGAGCCGGTGCGTCTGCGGATCGTCACCTACAACGTGCACGGCTGTCGCGGCATGGACGGAAAGTACTCCCCGCTTCGCATCGCCAGGGTCATCACGCGGCTCCAGCCGGACATCGTCTGCCTCCAGGAGCTCGACCAGGTGCGCACGCGATCGGGCGGGATCGATCAGGTTGAGGAGATCGCGCGCCGGCTGCGCGCGGACTACGAGTTCCACGCCGTCGCCGAGGTGGACGACGGACGGTTCGGCAACGCGGTTCTGACCGCCCATCCGATGCAGCTGGTCGTGTCCGGACCGCTCCCGCGCATCTCCAGCCGGCTCGCGCTCGAGGACCGGGGCGCGATCTGGGTGCGGGTGACGGTCCAGGGCCAGGACATCCACGTCATCAACACGCATCTCAGCGTGCACCGGCGCGAGCGGCACCTGCAGTGTGACGCGCTCGTCGGCGACGACTGGCTGGGACATCCCGGGCTCGATGGTCCCACGGTGCTCGTGGGGGACTTCAACGCGTCGCCGAACTCGCCAACGGCCCGGCGACTCGCTCGCCGGCTTCGCAACGTGGAGGACCATCGCGAGGGCGAGGCGGTGCTCGCCACGTGGAGCGGCCGTCTCCCGCTCCGGCGCATCGATCACGTCTACGTCAGCCGGGAGTTCTCGGTTCACGCCGTTCACGCACCGCAGACCCGCCTCTCGCGCGTGGCGTCGGATCACCTGCCCCTCGTGGCGGACCTGAGCTGTCGTCGCGTGGCACGCGCGAGCGACTCGGACGAGCGCTTCGGAGCCGATCGGACCGGCGCCGACCCGGCGGTCCATCGGAGCGGCGGAGCCCCTTGAGGGACGGCGGCGCCACCGGACGTATCCCGGCGATCATGGCGTTCGCCGACGCGGGCTGATCGCGCCCGCTCCCCTCCCCCGCACGTCCGCCCGAGGCTTCAGTTACACCGTCGGGTGACCGATGGACGGGGTGCATGCCCGGGCGTCGGCCCGTGGCGCCTCGGTGGCGTCGAGCATCTCGACTCGTCGTCGCCACGATTGGCCCCGGCCCAGGACGGTTTTCATGATCTCGACACGCCTCACCGCGGTCGCGCTCGGTGTGCTCCTCGTCGGCTGCGCGTCGCCCCGCGCCGCGTTCCAGATCCGACTTCCCGCCGAGATCGACGTCGGTGACATCGATCGCGTGGCGGTCGCGGAGTTCGACGGACTGCACGACACGGGACGGCTGGTGAGCGCGACGCTCACCGAAGGCATCGTCGAGGCGGGTCGCTTCCGGATCTTCGAGCGGGAGAAGCTCGAGGAGATCCTGGACGAGCGGGACTTCAGCCACAGCGCGGTCGTGGATCCGGAGACGGCGAGCGAGCTCCTGCTCGTGGGCGTGGACGCGCTCATCTTCGGGGTCGTCGACGCGTACGGCGTCGACGATCAGACCGGCATCACGCAGGTGGAGACCGTGGTCTCCACCGGGGAGACCGAGACCGTTGTCGAGGAGGGTGAGGACGGCGAGCTACACGAGGTGACGCGCGACGTCACGAAGACCGTCTACGTCGACCGCAAGTACGTGCTCCGCGAGGGCACGATGGGCGTGACGTTCCGGATGGCCGACATTCACACCGGGGAGATCGTCGCGATCAAGGCCGAGACCGCGCACTTCTCGGAGCGTGCCTGGGCCGAAGATCGGCGCTCGCTTCCGGCCAAGGACGTCATCCTCGACCGGCTGGCCCGGGACGTGTGCGGACGCTTTCTGCGCCAGATCCAGCCGCGGTGGGTCGCCCGTCACGTGGCCTTCGAGAAGAACGACATCCCCGAGACCGAGGTCGGCATCCGGTACGCGCAGAGCGGGCTGTGGGACGACGCGGGTGACGCGTTCCGGCAGGCGGTCGCGACGCATCCGTCCGAGCCCACGGCCCGGTACAACCTCGGGCTCGCCTGGTACGCCGCGGGCGACTATCGCGCCGCCGCGGGCGAGATCGAGCACGCGATCGCTCTGGATCCGAAGGACACGTACATCCGGACGCTGGCCCGTGTACGGAGCGACGCGGCGGAGGTGGGCCGGGAGTGGCGGATGGCCGAGCGACCCTGAACGGGTCTCGGCCGGCGCGTCGGGGTGGCGTCAACGCCGCCCCGTGAGCGTCTCCAGGATCCGATCGGCCACCCGGCGCGTCTCGTCCGGCGCGGGGCTGCCGAGGGTCGCGTACGCCGACAGCGGCGCATCACCGATTCCGGTACCGCCCGCGAGATCGCCCGCGATCTCGTGGTGGGCATCCCGGAGCGGGACCCCGCCACGCACGAGCGCCTCCATCTGGTGCGTGGCCAGGATGTCACCGGACTGCATGCTGTCGGCGAGACGTTCGGGATCGAACGCGAGCGCCCGCACGAACGCCGCCGCCAGCTCGAGCAGTGCCGCCGACCGCTCGGCGGCGTCCCGCACGGTCGGCTTGATGCACTGAAGATCCCGCTGGTATCCGCTGGGAAGTCCCTTCAGGAGCACGATGCCGTGCACGAGCGCGGCGTGCAGCGCCGCGCACTCGCCGCGCATCAGCTCCATGGCGTCGGGATTGCGCTTGTTCGGCATCATCGACGATCCGGTTCCGAACGCCAGGGGATAGTCGACCCATCCGAAGGGCGTCTGCGCGAACAGCACCACGTCGGTGGCGAAGCCCTGGAGCCCGAGCGCGGTCTTGCTCGAGGCGTACAGCAGGTCGAGGCACGCATCGCGCGACGTGGTGGCATCCATCGCGTTCGGCGACGGCCGGCGAAACCCCAGCCGCCGGGCTTGAATCGTCCGATCGATGGGAATCGTCGACCCGGCGACGGCGCCGCTTCCGAGCGGGCACTCCTCGCGCCAGTCGTCGGTCAGGGCGCGAAGGACGCGTCCCGACCGGGCGAGCGCGGACGCGTGGCGCAGCATCCAGAACCCGACGCTCCCGGGCATCGCGAACTGCGAGTGCGTCTGGATCGGAAATGCCAGCTCGCTCCACTCCTTGGCGCGCCCGCACATCGTGCGTACCACGCCGTCGAGGAGATCCGCCAGGTGCTCGCCGCGGTCGATCGCGTACATGACGAGCAGCGTCGCGACCTGATCGTTGCGGGATCGCGCGGTGTGGATCTTTCGCCCGGCGGCTCCCGCGCGCTCGGTCAGCGCATGCTCGATCCACGAGTGGATGTCCTCGGCGTCGGACTCGGGGCAGCCTCGCCCCCGGGTCTCCGTTTCGATCGCCGACAGGGCGCCGATCACCGCGTCGAGCTCACCGTCGTCGTAGATGCCGGCCGCGTGAAGGGTCTCGGCGTGCGCGCGCTGCAGCGCGAGCTCGTGGGGGAGGAGGAACCAGTCCTCCGCGAGCGAACAATTGAACCGCTCGAACGTCGGATCGCGCGGAACGCCCTCTCGCCACAGTGTCGGTGTCGGCTTCACGTGGACTCCCCGGAGTTCGTCGGATCGGGCGCGCGGCTCGTCACCCGCGCGCTCAGCGGCATTATGTTGGGGGGCTCGGGACCGGTCAACGCTCGAAGCTCGGGCGAAGGACGTCCGCCCGCCGCCGGCGCTGACCCCCGTGCGGAGTCGCGACGCGGCATCATGAGCGCCGAGCACGTCGGCCGTGCGATCCACGACGAATCCGACCCTCGGCGCATTCGTCCCGCGACGATCAGAACATGGCTCGTGAACGTCGTTCGCAATTGTCGTGGTCGAGCCGCGGACGTACCCTCCGCGCCATGCGTGCCATGGTTTTGGAATCGGCCGGCACACCGCTCCGGCCCCGTCGGATCGACGCCCCGCGCCCCGCCGCCGGACAGGTCGAGATCGCGGTCGAGGCATGTGGGATCTGCCGGACCGATCTCCACATCCTCGACGGAGAGCTCGACCGCCCTGCGCTGCCGCTCGTGCCGGGCCACCAGATCGTCGGGCGCGTGCTCTCGCTCGGTCCCGGCGCCACGGGCGCCGCCGTCGGCGATCGGGTCGGCGTCCCCTGGCTCGGCAGCACCTGCGGCCACTGCGAGCACTGCCGGCAGGGACGCGAGAACCTGTGCGCGAACGCCCGCTTCACCGGCTACGACGTGGACGGCGGGTTCGCCGAGCGCTGCGTGGCCGACGCGCGGTTCGCGTTCGGGGTCCGGGACGATCTCCCGGCGGCAAGCGCCGCACCGCTTCTGTGTGCCGGACTGATCGGGTACCGTGCGCTGCGGTTCGCCGGCGAGGACGCGAGCCATCTGGGCCTCTACGGGTTCGGCGCGGCCGCTCACATCCTCACTCAGGTGGCGCGTCACCAGGGGCGCGACGTCTACGCGTTCACGCGACCGGGGGATGATGCGGCCGGGCGTTTCGCCCGTGAGCTCGGCGCGGTCTGGGCCGGTGGATCCGACGAGTCCCCGCCGCATCCGCTCGACGCTGCGATCCTGTTCGCTCCGGTCGGCGATCTGGTGCCGAGGGCGCTCCGTGCGGTTCGCCCGGGAGGCCGCGTCGTCTGCGGCGGGATCCACATGAGCGACATTCCGTCGTTTCCGTACTCGATCCTGTGGGGCGAGCGCTCGATCCACTCGGTCGCGAACCTGACGCGGGCCGACGGCGTGGAGCTCCTCGCGCTCGCACCCACCGTTCCCATCGAGACCACCGTTCACACGTACGCGCTCGAGGATGCCAATCGCGCGCTGGACGACCTTCGGCACGGTCGCTTCGACGGCGCCGCGGTGATCCTGCCGTGACCACGCGCATGCCGAGACCGGGACCGCCCCGGCGCACGAGCCATCGGAGGATTCACTCGTGAGGATGACCGATCCCGCCGGGTCCACGGACATGACGAGCACCAAGGGCCTCGGCTTCTTCGAGCGCTACCTGACGGTCTGGGTTCTCCTGTGCATCGGCCTCGGGGTGCTCCTGGGCGAGCTCGCGCCCGGGGTGGCGCGCGCGCTCGATGGCATGGCACTGACCGTGGACGGCGCACCGATCGTCTCGATCCCGATCGCGGTCTGTCTCTTCTTCATGATGTATCCGATCATGGTGAAGATCGACTTCGCCGAGGTCGTGCGCGCCGGCCAGAACGTCAAGCCGGTCACGCTCACGCTCGTGGTGAACTGGGCCATCAAGCCGTTCACGATGGTCGGGATCTCCTACGTGTTCCTCGGCGTCGTGTTCCTGCACGCGATCGGCCCCGAGGCGATCGACCACGTCAGGCTGCCGCTCGGGCTGGACCTGCCGATCGGGGCCAGCCACGGCGCCGGGACGGTGGTCCTTCACGACGGCGTCCCGATGCTCGCGGTCCCGCTCTGGCGAAGCTATCTCGCGGGCTGCATCCTGCTGGGCATCGCGCCGTGCACGGCGATGGTGCTCGTGTGGGGCTATCTCGCGCGCGGCAACGACGGACACACGCTGGTCATGGTCGCGATCAACTCGCTGACGATGCTGGTGCTCTACGGCGTGCTGGGCGGGGTTCTACTGGGAGTCGGCCGACTTCCGGTGCCCTGGCAGGCGCTGGGAACGTCGATCGCGATCTACGTCGCGTTGCCGCTGGTGGCCGGCTACCTCTCACGCCGCTGGATCGTGACCACGAAGGGCGAGGCGTGGTTTCGCGAGCGGTTCCTCCATCTGCTGACGCCGATCACGATCGGTGCGTTGCTCGTGACGCTGGTGCTGTTGTTCTCGTTCAAGGGCGATGTGATCCTGGCGAACCCGCTGACGATCGTCTGGATCGCGGTGCCGCTGTTCATCCAGACCGTACTCATCTTCGCCGTCACCTACGCGCTGGCACGCGCCTGGCGGCTCCCCTACCGGGATGCAGCCCCCTCGGCGCTGATCGGCGCGTCCAACCACTTCGAGGTCGCGATCGCCACCGCGGTGATGCTGTACGGGCTCTCGTCGGGCGCGGCGCTGGCGACCGTGGTGGGGGTGCTGATCGAGGTGCCCGTGATGCTGATGCTGGTGCAGGTCTGCCGGCGCACGTCGGGGGCGTTCGGGGCCGAGAGCGCGTTGACGGACCCCTCTCCACGGCAGGTCCCCCCGACCCTGACGTGAGGCGTCCGGCGCCGCATCACCCGGCCGCGTCGCTCCCTGGTCGCGTCAGCCGGGGCGCCAGCAGCAGCAGCAGCCCGATGACGAGGTACGCGGCCGCCCACGGGCCTGTCGGGCCGAGGTCCATCACGGTGTCGCCCGGCGTGAACCGGTAGGCGTGCATCAGACCCACCGCGGACAGGGCGGCGCCGCCCAGCGCCCACAGTCCCGCCTTCACGAAGTCGCGCTCGATCACGTAGACGGTGATCGTCGACCAGATCATCGCCGAGAAGATGAACCCCTGCTCGAGTGCGAAGGCCCCGTGCGCGGCCACGTCCAACCGCGCGAGGACGCCGAGGAGGTCCGCCGAGAACGGCGCATCGGGCGTTCCCATCCCGGCCGTCCGGAGGCCGTTCTTGAGCATTAGCGTTCCCCAGGCGGCGACCCCGGGCAGCATCCCCACCACGACCGCCGGTGCATGCCGCGTCGGTGTCGCCTCGAACGCCTGCGACGCGATCACGATCCCGATCCAGAGCACGATGGCCATGCCGGCCTCGATGGGCACCGCCCACGCGACGAGGCTCAGCGTGCCGCTCAGCGCCACGATGGTGAAGAAGACCGCGTTCAGCACCGAGTAGCCGGCGCGCGCGCCGAGCGCCTTCCATCCGGGGTGGCCGATGTAGATCGTCGTCGGAAAGCACGAGCCGAACAGCCCCGCGGCCAGCGTGCCGGCGCCGTTCATGGCCAGCGACGGTCGGGTCCGGTAGCGGTCACCGGCGGCCTCGGCCGACTCGATGTTCTGGAGCGAGCCCACGACGTTGAAGAGCCCCATGGGCAGGATCACGCTGAGGTACGTGAGCCCGCCGCCGCCGCGAAAGGCCTCGACGAGATCGCCGATCACGGGAACCGGCGGGAACAGATCCGGAGACTGGACCGACACGGTCGTCGGGGCCAGCCCGAGGAGCCACGCCAGGATCACGCCCAGCGCCACCGCGACCAGCCCACCGGGAAGGTTGCCCCGGAATCGCACGCGCCCGAAGTACGTGATGAGCACGATGCCGAGCGTGGCGAAGCCCACGATCGGGTGCGCGAACGTCCGGAACAGGAACCCGAGCGAGATGAAGCCGAGGGCGATGCCCGACAGCGTCGAGAGCAACGCGGCGCGCGGTGCGACGCGACGCAGCCTCTCGGCGACGAACGCGCCCCCGAACTCGATCGCCCCCGAACCGAGCGTCGCCACGAGCCCGGCCTGCCAGGCCACGCGGGCCGGATCGGCGGCGCCCGCGCTCTCGGCGGCCAGCTTGGCCGGCAGCATGACCAGGAAGACGTGTGCGAACAACGAGACGGTGTTGATGCCGTACGGCAGCGCACACGCGTCGGATCGCCCTTCGGCCCGGCCCAGGCGCACGGCCTGGCGCGCGTAGTAGAGGTTCCCGACCAGGAGCGAGATGGCGACGCCGGGCAGCACGCGGCCGTACAGCAGCGCGCCGTCGAACCCGAGGACGGTCCGGCAGAGAACGTCGATCAGGAGCAGCTGGACCAGGTTGTCCAGCGCCAGCCCGAAGAAGCCGTCCACGTCCCCTCGGACGAACCACCCCATCGGGCGGGCGGACGACCCTCGAGGAACGCGCGGTGGTTCAGACCTCATCACGGCTCGACCCGGCAGCTCGACTGGACGAGGCGCCCGCTAGCGGTACAGCGCCTTCACGCTGCCCCAGGACGTGGTCTCGACCGGTACGGCGTCGTTGAAGTCCAGATCGACGTTCTCCACGACCTCACCCTCGGTGAGCGTGATCGTCGTGGGCGACTTGCACGTCGGATCTCCATGGCAGATCCGGAGCGAGCCGCTCATCGTGTTCCCGTCGGCACTCACGCAGTAGGTTCCCGCATAGACGCCGTTGATCGCGTAGGGACCGCCCGCGAGCAGATAGGTGCCGGGACGGAACCCCTCCATCATGCACGCGAGATCGGACGAGACGTCCACGCGCGCCTCGACCTGTTCGAAGACGAAGGTGATCGTGCCGCGAATCTCCCCTCGCGGCAGCGAGAAGTCGAGCCCGGACTGCGACGACGCCGACGAGACGGCCGCCGGCATCATGCCCTCACCGTACCACCCGAACACGTCCGCTCCGCCGACGTCGTCGAGGCCGCCGCCGTCCACATCCAGGAACGACGCGATCAGGAGCTCGGCGCTGGCGCCGGAGTTGTCGAAGTCGAGCGAGTAGGCATGACTGAACGGAGGCGGATCCGCCGCGATCGCCGCGACGTCGAGAAGGGTCACGTCCTCGACGCCGACGGTATCGAGGACGGCCACGTACAGCGTGTCGCCGGCGTGCGCCCCGGTGTACGAGATCGTGCCGGAGAACGTCACCGGGTCCGCCGTGACCGCGGACGGAAGCGGCACGAGCCCGACGACCAAAAGGAACAGGATGACGGCCACCGCGGCCCTCGCCCGGATCGATCCACGCATCGCGCCCTCCGTGAAGCGGGTTGGTCGTGACCGCGTCCTGCGATCGCGCGCCATCCTATCCCCATTCCGATGAGCAGACAACCGACGCGAGGGTCGCCCCGAGCCGGTGGAGATCGACGGCGTCAACCCAGCCGGAATCGATGGGCGATCATCCGGGCCGCCTCGTCGTGCGACATCCGCGCCGTGTTGAGGACGCAGTCGTACGTCAGCACGTCCTCGATGTCGGTGCCGAAGTGCTCGCGCACGTACGCCGCCCGGTCCTTGTCCACACGCCTCAGGT
This sequence comes from Candidatus Eiseniibacteriota bacterium, assembly GCA_965224245.1. Lineage (GTDB taxonomy): Bacteria > Eisenbacteria > RBG-16-71-46 > CAZAMP01 > CAZAMP01 > CBDCYW01. The sequence goes on from OZ245046.1 coordinate 3,108,893, forward strand.
GCTCCTCGGCTCTCCGATCGTCGAGTCGATGCAGCGCCTTGATGCGCTCGAGCCGGGTGTCGTGATCCGCCACCAGCCGGACGTGGAAGCCGCCGGTGAGCTGTCGCGTGAGCAGGTTGGCGCCGCGCCCCAGGAGGACGGCGTTGCCCAGCTGTCCGAGAGTCAGGATGGTCTCGTTGGTCTTCTGGACCAGCTCGAACGACGAGGGATGCCGTCCGAGCACGGTCTGAACGGTCTCCTGAAACGCGCGGATCCCCGCCTCGGTCATGTAGCGGGACAGCTCCTGGGGTAGGTTGTGCTTCTCCAGGACCGCATCGACGAGCGAGCGATCGAAGAGCGTCCACGGCACGTCGTCGCGCTCCGCGTTCAGGAGATCCACGACGCGCTGACCGACGGACGTGCCACCGGCCCCCGCCTGTCGCGAGATCGTCACGAAGCGTGGGTGGTCGGCGCCGCGTCGGCGCGAGGGGCGAGTGGGTGAGATGGCCTGGGCGGCCAGATAGGCGTTCACGGCCGTCAGGGTGCGTTCGGGCGTCATGGGACACCTCCGGTCCTCGGGTCATGGAAGCCGGTTCGGCTCCAATACCGTCCACCCGACGCCGCGACGCGCGCCCGCTCCGCCTTCCGGGGACGGACTCGAGGTCGGGCGGCACATCTTCATTATCCGCCGAACTCGACGCCAGGACCAGCGCCGAACGCACTCACGCGTCCGGCGAAACCGGGCACTTGCACTCGGCGAGCGAACGTCGGAGACTTCGAGCGTTCGACAGGTAGTCCCAACCCCGCCGAGGAGACCCTCATGCTGACCGTCGTCACGTCGCTCGCCGTTCTGCTCCTGGCCCTGGCATCGACCGCTCCGGCCGCGGTCGTGCACGAGGTCGTCACGTACGAGCACGACGGCGTGACCTTCGAAGGGTACGCGGCGTGGGACGACGCGCTCACCGGGCCGCGCCCCGGCGTCCTCATCGTCCACCAGTGGCTGGGACTCACCGACAACGAGCGCATGCGGGCCGACATGCTCGCCGCGATGGGCTACGTGGCGTTCGCCGTCGACGTCTACGGGCGCGGCGTCCGACCGGCCGACGCGGCGGAGGCGTCGGCCGAGGCCGGAAAGTACTACGGTGACCGCGCTCTGTTCCGGTCCCGGATCGCCGCCGGGCTGGCCAGGCTGAAGGGCCGTCCCGACGTGGACGGATCGCGCGTGGCCGCGATCGGTTACTGCTTCGGGGGCGGGGGCGCCCTCGAGCTGGCACGCTCGGGAGCCGACATCGTCGGCGTCGTCAGCTTTCACGGGAGCCTCGACACGCCGCTTCCCGCCCGGGAGGGCGACATCCGGGCGAAGCTCCTGGTATGTCACGGCGCGGCCGACCCGTATGTGAAGCCCGAGGCCGTGCGCGGGTTCATCGACGAGATGGAGGCGGCCGAGGTCGACTACCAGCTCATCATGTACTCGGGTGCGGTTCACTCGTTCACGCAGAAGGCCGCCGGCGACGACCCGTCGAAGGGCGCGGCCTACGACGCCGCCGCCGATCGCCGATCGTGGCAGGCCATGCAGACCTTCTTCGCCGAGGTCTTCGAGTAGACCCGTCACGGCGTCGGTCCGGTGCGCGTGAGGAGGAGCCTTGGCCACGGACGAGACGGCCCGCCTGGAGGGCCTTCGGAAGTACCGGATCCTCGACACCGACCCCGAGCAGGCGTTCGACGATCTCACCCTGCTCGCCTCGCAGATCTGCGGGTGCCCGATCGCGCTGATCAGCCTCGTGGACGAGGATCGACAGTGGTTCAAGTCGCGCGTGGGAATCGAGGCGCACGAGACCACGAGAAGCGTGTCCCTCTGCGCGCACGCCATCCGGCAAACCGGCCTCTTCGTCGTGCCCGACACGCGCTTCGACGAGCGCTTCCGGGACAACCCACTGGTCGTCGGAGAGCCCTACCTGCGCTTCTACGCCGGCGCGCCGCTGGTGACCCGCGACGGCGACGCGATCGGCACGCTGTGCGTCATCGATCGCCGGCCGCGGCACCTCACCAACGATCAGCTCGAAGCGCTCAGCGCGCTCCGCCGACAGACGCAGGCGCAGCTCGAGCTGCGTCGGAATCTGGCCGAGCTGCGTCTCGCGCTGACCGGCATCGAGCGACTGGAGGGCCTGGTGCCGCTCTGCTCCACATGCGAGCTCGACATCGTGATCCCCGCCGACGTGGACGCCATCCCGTCGATCAGTGACGGGCTGAGCGAGCTCCTGCTCAGCAAGGGATGGGCCGACGACGACGTGCGTCAGGTCGAGCTCGCCACTCAGGAGGCGCTGTCGAACGCGATCAAGCACGGCTGCAAGGGCGACGTGACGAAGAGCGTGCAGTGCCTCGTGACGCTCGACGCCGGCGGAGAGGTCGTCATCGTGGTCCGCGACCCGGGGGCCGGATTCGACCCGACCCGGGTACCCGATCCGCGCACGCCGGACAACGTGACGAAGCCCGGCGGACGCGGGGTGTTCCTGATCAACCGGCTGATGGACACGGTGGAGTTCACCGACGAGGGCCGACAGGTGTCGATGCGAAAGCGACGCGATCGGTCGTCCTGACCCGCGACGTGCACCCGGGTCCGGACACGCCGATCACCTCGGCCGCTGACGCGCCCGCCCTCGGGAAGCGGCTGGCTCAGTCCCCACCCGGCTCGATCGCGAGGCGGGCGCGCACCTCCGCCGTGATGCCGTGGGTCGGTCCGAAGACCCGCTCGGCGATCGCCAGCGCGCGCGTGAAGCAGGCGACCGCGGCCGGCTCATGCCCGCCGGCGCGCTCGATCTGGCCGAGCACGTCCAGCTGCCAGATCGTCGTCCGGTTCTCCAGCCCGAGCGAATCCAGAATCGCCAGCCCGCGCTCCGAGAGCTCCCGCGCGCGGTCGACCCCGCCCCTCGCCAGCGTGAGCTCCGAGATCGCGGTGAGTGCCTGCGCCACGCGCTCGTGCCGATCTCCGTACGCCACCCTGTAGATCCCGAGCGCGCGTTCCGCCAGGGTCAGGGCGCGCGTCGTATCACCGGCGGCGGCCTCGAGCATCGACAGGTTTCTCACCGCAACCCCGACCTCGGGGTGATCGGGCCCCAGCGTCGCCTCGAGCCGCTGCACGACACGAGCCTGGATCTCGCGCGCGCCCGCGAGATCGCCGGCCTGATTCAGCGCGCCGGCCTCCGCGGCCAGCACCTGAATCGTGCGTAGGTGATCGGGGCCGTACTCGCGGCTGAAGATCCGATGCGCGTCGCGAAGGTACGTGAGCGCGGTCTCCGGCTCCCGGAGGTGAAGGTGGAGACCGCCCAGGTTGAACACGGTCGACCCGAGCTCTGCGTGATCCGGCCCGTAGGCCGCGGTCTTGATGGCGAGCGCTCGCTCGAACGCGGCCCGGCTCGAGTCCAGCTCCCCGATGGCTCTCAGCCCGAGCCCGATGTTGGTCAGGCTCTGTGCGACCTCGGGGGCGTCGGGCGCGAAGGCCCGCTCGCGAATCGCGAGCGCTTCGCGGTGTGCCTCGAGGGCCGCCCGGGGATCGCCGGCGGCCCCCAGCATGGACGCGTAGTTGTTCAGTGCCACCGCGAGGTTGTGATCGCTCTCGCCGGGCGTCTCGCGCTTCAGCCGGAGGCCGGCCTCGTGCAGGCGCCGGGACTCCGCGTAGAGCCCGAGTCCCGCATACGTGTCACCGAGCGTCCCGAGAAGCCGGGATCGGACGAGCGGCTGGTCGGCCAGCTCCGTGTCGACACGCTCGACCGCACGATCCAGAACCTCGCGCGCGGTCAGCGGCGCCGCCTCGGCGTGCTCGGGGTTCGACACGCGAAACAGCGTCATCATGAACTCCGACACCTCGTCGGCGGCCTCGGCCTCGGCCTGCGCGATGGCTTCCGCCTCCGTCGCCCGCGCGAGATTCCGCTGTGAGCGACGGTAGAGAACGCTCATCGAGACCGCGAACGCAGCCAGTGACACGAGCAGAACCACCCCGGTGGCGACCGGAACGACGTTCCGGGCGGCAAACCGGCGAGCACGATAGCCGAGCGTCGCGGACCGCGCGAGCACCGCGAGCCCCCGGCGATGGCGCGACACGTCCGCTCGAAGTTCGTGCACCGATGCGTATCGATCCTCGGGATCGGTGTGCATGGCCTTTCTCACGATCGCGTCGAGGTCTCCGCGAAGTCGGCGCGCGAGACGACGTGGCGTCGTGTCACGTGCCCGCGCGATCCCCTCGCCACGCGGGTCGGCGGCGTTCACGGTCGCGCTCGGGGTCGGCGGATCCTCCTCCGCCGCCGGCGCCGCGACATCGGACGCGCGCGCGCCGTCGCCTCTCGGGGGGCATCCGGCCAGGAGCTCGAACAGGAGCGCTCCGAGCGAGTAGACGTCGGTCGCGGTCGTCGTGGGTCGGCCGCGGACCTGCTCGGGCGACGCGTAGGCCGGTGTGAGGAAGCCGCGCGTGGCCGCGTGAGCCCGCGACGAGGCCGGGTCGGGCGACGACGAGAACGAGTCGGGGGATGATGGGGGGCCCGACCCGGCGGCCTCGGATTCATCCTCGGCAGTCCAGGTCTCGGGCGCCAGGATCTTCGAGACGCCGAAGTCGAGGAGCTTGACCGTGCCGTCGTGCGTGACGAGCACGTTCCCCGGCTTGAGGTCCCGGTGGATGACGAGATTCCGATGGGCGTGGGAGACCCCGGCACACACCGCGTCGAACAGCGCGAGCCGGGCGTCCACGTCGAGACGACGGGCGTCGGCGTACTCGGTGATGGGACGTCCCTCCACGTACTCCATGACGAAGTACGGGGCACCGTCGGCCGTGGAGCCGCCATCGTACAGCGATGCGATGTTCGGGTGACGAAGACGGGCGAGAATCTGCCGTTCGTGCCGGAACCGGAGGTGAACGGCGTCTCCGCCGCGTCCGGCGCGGATGATCTTCAGCGCGACGCGCTGCTCGAACTCACCGTCGGCGCGCTCCGCGAGGTAGACCTCGCCCATCCCGCCACGGCCCAGACGTTCGAGAACCCGATAGGGCCCGATGCGAAGGCCTGGATGGGCGCCGGCCGGGTCCTCGTCGGTCGCTAGGACGGGACTGGCCAGGCTCTCCAGCGAGCGATCGAGCACCCCCTCGTCGGCGCCGGCGGCGAGGAGGGCCTGCACGTCGTCTCGAAGCTCGGCATCCTCGCCGGCGAGCGCGCGGAGCGCCGACGACCTCTCCTCCGGTGGGCGCTCCAGCAGCTCGTCGAGGATCCGTTCGATGCGCGCCCAGCGCTCCCGCGACGTCATGACCTGCTCAGCTCGCGGTGGAGAAACGCGCGCGCCTTGAACCAGTCTCGCTCGACGGTCCGGACCCCCACCTCGAGCACCTCGGCCGTCTCGTCCACCGTGAGCCCCCCGAAGAACCTCAGCTCCACGACCCGGGCCAGTCGCTCGCTCACGTCGGCGAGCCGTCCCAGCGCCGCATCGAGCTCCAGCACACGCAGCACGTCCAGGTCCTCCGGAGTGCCCACGTCCCCCGGACCCTCGATCGGCATCGGGTCCACGCCGGCACCCCGCTTCTGCGCGTGCTTGCGCCGTGCCGCATCCACCAAAACACATCGCATCGCACGCGCGGCGACCGCCATGAAATGAACCCGGTCGTTCACGGAGAGCGAGCGCCCGGCCAGGCGGAGATAGGCCTCGTTGACCATTGCGGTGGTGCTCAGGGTGGCCTCGGGCTGGCTGCGCAGACTCGAGCGCGCGGCGCGGCGGAGATCGTCGTAGACGATCTCGAAGAGGCGGCTCCACGCCTCGTGCCGCCCCTCCCGGATCCCGTCCAGGAGCTGTCGGGTCTCGTCCGTGCTCGGCATTCGGCTGCCCCCGGAAGGGTCGGTCGCGGCGGGTCGCAATCCTCCGAGGGTATCAGAAACCCTGGCGGGTTCCGGCGCCCGATCGCGATGTCCATCGGTAGAGCGTGTTGCCTGCAGCGCACGCGGTCTCCCGGTAGGTCGCGGTGATCTCGCCCGCCAGCCGTGACCGACGAGGGCCGGTTCCTGACTCCTCGTCACGTCGCTACCGACTCGACCGTGTCTGCGTGAAAACGAGGAAGGAAGCGGATGGACGGTAACCACGACATCGGCGTGCGAACGGTCACGACGATCCTGCTGGTCGGAGTCACGCTCTGCCTGGCTCCTGCCGGCGCGTCGTCACGAGAGGCCTCTGGACGCGTCATCACCCGCTGGGACGCCGGATGTAGCGGCGGGACCCGGCTCTGGTGGGACGACATGGTTCGGGAGTGGTACGACGCGATCAGCGACGGGTCCGTGATCTTCGGCCACGGCTCCCAGGCGTACGGTCGGGCAGGGCTGAAGGTGAACGGCACCATCGTCGACAGCGATTTCGTCGACGCCAACGCGGTGTGGTGGGGCAACGACGGCGGCTCCGGTCGGCCCGACGCGGTCGACGCATTCATGCTGGGCATGCACGGGGTCGAGCAGTCTCCGACCCAGCGCTGGATGGGCCGCGTACGGGTCGACGAGCCCGGCTGGGGCAACTGCAATGCCTATCAGGCGGCGATGCAGTTCGGGGACGGCGATCTGGAGTTTCTCCACCTGTCGTCCTGCCTCAGCATGGATCGCGAGGACTGGTGGAGCGACTGGAGCCGCTCGTTCGACGGCGCGCACCAGATCGACGGCTTTCACGGGTTGATGTGGATCGGTTCGGGTCTCGTGGATGACTACGGCGACTTCGCCGACGACGCATTCTGGGTCAGCATGTCGAGCGCGTGGATCGACAACATGTACCGGCCCGAGGTCAGCGGATCGTTCGATCAGTGCCCGGTCGCTCGCAACGTCGGCGTCACCTCGGGCGATGCCTCGCTCCGCATGAGCTACGAGCGCTACAACCTCGTCTTCCCCGATCCGCCGGGTCTGGGCCAGAGCCGGCGACATCGGGTGCGATACGTCAGCGGCTGCGATCCACAGGCAAAGGGGCCACTATGAGCATCCGATGCACGGGCGGGTGGATCACGACGGCCATCTGCCAGATCTGGACCTCGATGGCGGCGGCCGCCGGGATACCGCCCGTCTGCGACGCGGGAGGACCCTACCTCGCCGCCGAGGGCGAGGAGATCCTGTTCGACGCGACCGGGTCGATGGACCCGGACGGCGAGATCGTCGAGTACGTGTGGGACTTCGGAGACGGCACCGGCGGCAGCGGCGCCGTGGTCATGCACATCTATGCCACGGCCGGCATCTACACGGTCGTGCTGGGCGTGGCCGACGACGACGGGAACGTCGCCTCCTGCGAGACGACGGCCGACGTCGAGGGCGAGATACCCGACCTCCCCCGGGACCAGACGCTGGAGGACTACGTCGTGCAGGTCGACCGCGGGCTGCCCCCGTTCGACTCCATGATCCTGGACGCGCCGCCGGGGCCGGACTGGATGGAGGACATGAGCGTGGAGCGGGTCTCGGCGAGCATGAACGACGAGGTGCCGGGAACGATCCTGACCGAGGACCCGGTCTGGATCGCCTACGACACGCCCGACAGCACCAACACGCGCTACGTGAAGCTCGACTTCCAGCGGGGCTACGTCCGATACCTGAGCGAGCCACGCCAGTTCGAGTGGGGCGATCCGGAGATGAGCGTCCCCGACGACGTTGCTCTGAACGTCTTCTCGGAAGCGATGGACGCACTGGGGCTCCCAGGCCAGGAGTGGAGCGCCCCACGGGTCGATCTCGTGCTCGAGACCGGATTCGACGACGATACCGCCGAGGAGTCGACGCTCGAGGTCGAGCGGCTCGTCACGCTGCCGCGGGAGGTGAACGGGTATCCCGTGTTCGGATCCATGGCGCGGATGGCCGTCTCGAACCGAGCCGAGGCCGCGCGCGCGCTCGTCCGATGGCCGATGTTCCGCCTCGTCGAGGATCCCGAGCTCATGACGCGAGACGAGGTCGTGCAGGAGATCGCCCAGCGGATCTGGCAGGTGGAGACCGGTGTCGACGTGCACCTGGACATGCGCATCGGCTACGCGCCCACACCGGCGGGCTACGTTCCGGTGGCCCGCGTCGGCATCACCGATCGGGATGGCGTCCTGGAGGGCGGCGCGATCGAGCTCGTTCCACTGATCACGTCCATCGCCGCCGGCACGCTGGATGGCGCCACGCCGACGGCGGCATCGCTGCGGGTGCTGGCGAAGAGCGGTGGACGGGTCCGCGTCGAGTTCGTGCTTCCCGCCTCCGAGCGCGTCGTCCTCGCCGTGTACGACGTGGTCGGACGCCGGGTGCGCACCCTGGTCGACCGCGACCACGAGGCCGGTCCTCACGCGACGAGCTGGGACGGTCACGGCGAGAGCGGCCTGCGACTGGCATCCGGCGTGTACGTCGTTCGACTGGAAACCGGACGAGACACACTCTTCCGCAAGCTGACGTTGCTCTGGTAGACGAGCCAGCCGCCGCCGGACCTCCCGCGTCCGGCGGCGGCACGTCACGACCCACCGACTCCGCCTCGGCCCCCGGCGAGCGGTCGCGCGCACCGCCACACCCGAACGCCGAGCGGCGCATGGAGCTCGCTCGGGGATGGGCATATCCCGAGACGACCGCCGCACCGGGATCGTTCTGACGGTCTGGGTGCTCACTCCGGCCGCGTTTCTCGTCTCTTCCCCCGAGAGGGTCCACGCACCGGGAGGGCCGCCCTCCGTCGCCGCGTGGACCGTTGAGCCCATCCATCCGAGGCTGAACTGCCCGGGAAAGGACGACGCACATGCCCATGCGACCCTCAACTGCAGATCGCCTCGTGGATCGAGCCCGCCGGACCGGTCCGGCGCTGGCGATCCTCGCGGTCACCTGGAGCCTCCCCTGCCACGCGCTGGACCCCACGATCACCGACGGGATCGAGGCGCGGAGCGGCGGCGGGACGATCGAGCAGACGATCTACTTCGAGGACTTCGAGGCGGGGCCCGGGGGCTGGATCGCGTCCACGCCCACCGAGGGCGTCCGGTGGTTTCCCACCACCGAGGACCTCGGCGACGGACCCCGCGCGGTATGGCGCCTCGGCCAGGACAACCCGTGCTTCGCCGGCGGAGACGGCTACGGCAACTACTGGTTCCAGCGCCTGGCCAAGGCCTTCTCGCTCGGCACGGCGCCGATCCAGCTCGACGTCGTGCACCAGTACGACACCGAAGCCGGCTACGACATCTGCGCGATCACCGTGACCGATCTCTCCGGCAACGTCCTTCAGTCTTCGTACTACAGTGGAAACTCGGGCGGCTACGTCGCCGACTCGATCGATCTCTCCGCCTTCGCGGGGCAGACGATCGAGATCCGCCTGGACTTCACCTCCGACGGCGGCTGGTCCGACGAGGACGGCTTCCTCGACACGAACGGTCCCTGGCGGGTCGACTCGGTCGGGATCTCGGGGGTGGGGACCGACACGTTCGACTCCGGTGGTGACGGCTGGACCGCCTCGCGTCCCTCGCTCCCCACGGAGGCGCCGATCCAGTTCGCGCTCGAGCTCGACCCGCCGTGCGATTCGGGCATGTTCCTGAACTGCTTCGACACCGACCATGCATGGACCGCGCGGAACGCCGTCCTCGATCGGGTCCCGGAGATCATCGACGACACCGTGACCCGCTCGCCGATCCTGGCCTCGATCACGTCCCCGCCGATCGCCGTGCCCACGGACGCGACGCAGCTCCTGCTGGAGATGGACGTGTTCTCGGACACCTACCCGGACGCCGGAACGCTGCACGACACGTTCTATCTCTATCGCATCCTCTCGACGGGCTCCGACGGCTGCGCCCGGGCCGCGAGCGACGGCTTCGTCTACTACAACGGACTCACCGGCTGGCTGCATCGATCACACGACATCACCTCGCGGATTGCGCCCGGTGCCACCGAGTTCCAGATCGAGCTGTGCCTGTTCGACGCAACGCCGATCCTGGCGAGTCGCGGGATTCCCGAGAACACCGAGCCCCAGCAGGGCCCGTACTTCGACAACGTCGCCGTCATCGAGTGCATCCCCGCGGGCGCGATCACGGTGTCCGGCGTCGTCCGCTCGGGATGCGGCGAGGGTCCGCTGGCCGGGGTCGACGTGACGCTGGTGGACGGAGACGGGGTGTCGACGACGATCCAGACCGCGGCCGACGGGAGCTACGCGTTCGACGACGTCACGCAAACCACCGCGAACGGCACGGTGTCCGTCGTGGCCCCGTTCGGCTTCGACCCCGCCGTCCCCGCCGTGGTGGTGCTCGACGCGGATCAGGCCGGTGTCGACTTCGACCTGGCCTGCCAGTACGTGGACGTCTCGGGCGTGATCACCTCGGACTGTGGTGGCCCGCTGCTCGGAGTCACCGTCGACCTCGACTTCGATCCCGTGAACCCCGGCGTGACCTTCTGGACCGTCGCGACCGACGAGACGGGCGCCTATGCGTTCGAGGACGTCCGCGTCGGCGCGGACGACGTCGAGATCACCGCCGTGGTTCCACTCGGCTACCAGGCGATCGACCCGTCGGACGCCGACCTGCTCGTGTCGCGAACGTCCGACGCCGTCGTGGACTTCTCGCTCGCCTGCCTCGACCCCACGGGATCGGTTCGCTCGAAGGGCTACTGGAAGCACCAGGCCAAGGTGTACCTGAAGAACCACGGCAGCGCCCAGGAGTCCGAGACCGACATGGCCACGACCTATCCGGGTCTCATCTTCGACCACTTCCACGACAACGAGCTCAGCGCGGTGGTCGTGGAAGGGATCACCTACGAGCTGGACGGAGCGGACCACGTTCCGCTCAGCCTGGAGACCGTCCACGCCACGCTGATCGAGAAGCAGGACATGCTCGATCGCGCCCGCCAGCAGTACATGGCTCTCCTGCTCAACATCGCGTCGGGCAAGCTCCTGACGTCATCGGTGATCTCCGACGATGGCGGCACCGCGAGCCAGGCGCTGCAGCAGATCGCGGCCTACCTCGAGGACGGTGATACCAGCAACGACGAGCTGGCCAAGGACATCGCGGACACGATCAACAACGCGACGCAGGTCGCCGCCGGCGTGATCGATCTCTCGTACGGCGACGTCGCGTACCGGCCGGGCGTGGCGCCGGCGAGATTCGCGGTGGCGCTGGTCGCCAATCCGACTCCGGCACGCGCGACCTTCCGGCTGATGCTGCCCGAGGTCACGGCGTACCGGCTGTCGATCCACGACGCGGCGGGACGCCTGGTTCACGAGCAGGTCGACCAGGCGGGGCCCGGCGTCACCCCCCTGGTGTGGGACGGTCGTGGCGCCGACGGGCGACCTTCCGGAGCCGGTGTGTACTTCTATCGGGTGACGGCCGGAGACCGGCTCGCGCGAGGGAAGCTGACGCTCGTCCGCTGAACGCCACCGACCACGGACACCCCCCGGACCTCACGGTCCGGGGGGCGTTTTCACGTTCATCGACGGCGCTCCGTGCCGTCGTTCCGTGCACACCGGTCTCACGTCACCGGGTGCAGCGAAGGGCCAGCATGGTCAGATCGTCCTGAAGCCGGGGCGCTCCGACGAACTCCGCCAGGTCCTCGCGAATCGACCGGAGGATCGTACGCGGATCCCGGCTGGCCCAGCCGGCTACCGCCCGCTCGAGTCGTTCGCACGCGTACTCGTCGTCGTTCGGTCCACGCGCCTCGGTGAGGCCGTCGGTGTACAGGAGCAGCGTGTCGCCGTCACCCAGCCGATGCGTCGTGACACCGTACAGGCGACCGTCCAGCACGCCGACCGGAAGCCCAGTGGCCCCGAGCGTCTCGACGCCAGCGTCTCGCACGATGAGAGGCGGACAGTGGCCCGCATTCACGAGCTCGATCCTGCCCCCGGCCGTGGCTCGGCCGCAGGCGAGCGTGGCGTAGTGTGTGGGGAGGCTCGCCTCGAGCAGCTGACGGTTCACCCGCTCGACCACCTCGTCGAGGGGCACGCCGGCGCCCAGCAGCGAGCGAAACGCGGCCTGGATGTGCGCCATCAAGAGCGAGGCGGCGACCCCCTTGCCGGACACGTCGGCCACGGCGAAGAACATCGCGTCCGGATCGTCGGGGTGGATCCACAGATCGCAGTAGTCTCCGCTCACCACGCCCGCGGGCTCGTACCGGTAGTGGGACGTCCAGCCCGGAATCGCGAGATCCAGCGGAGGGAGCAGGCCCGCCTGCAGCCGACGGGCCAGTCCGAGGTCGTGTTCGAGGGCACGCTGCTGGGATGCCGTGAGTCCGCACAGGCAGTACTCGAGCAGCGGGTTCGCCACGAGGTCGTGATCGGTCACCGACTCGTTGCAGATCAGACACGTGCCATACGCACCGGTGTCGAAGCTCGAGAGCACCTGATCGACCTGGTCCAGGAGCTGGGTGACGAGCTCGTCGGCGCCGCCGGTGGAGATCGCGTCATGCAGCCGTGCGCGACGATCCTCGAGCCGTCGGCGAAGCTCGGTGCGTACGGTGGTGTCCATGATCGATCCTCCCGGCCGCATCAGGCCGACGTCGCGGTCGCGGTCGCGACGCGGCGCAGGATGGCGATCTGTCCGGCATGGTAGACGAGGTGCTGAAGCTCCCCCGTCACGAGACCATACCATGTGTCCTCGAGGCCGGGACGGCGCTCGGTCAGCTGTGCGACCGGAAACGCCGAGATGGCGTCGCACAGCGCGCGGCCGCTCTGGAACAGTCGATCCCGCGCCGCGTTCCAGGCCGCGGCGTCGGCGAACGAGGCCTCCGCCCAGTCCTCCGCGTCGGACACCTGGGGCGTCTCGCCGGCGAGTCGCTGCCGCACCACCTCCAGCCACGTCACGGTGTGGAGCACGATCTCGGCGATCGAGTGCGCGCCCCCGCTCGCACGCTGAACCGCCACCGTCACCGACACGTCGTCCAGCACGTCCCGGAACGACGGACCATGCCAGGCCCCTCCGTTCAGCGCGCGCTCGTACTGCTCGGCCAGCCGCTCACACTCGTTCATGGGGCACCTCCTCTTGACCATCAAAAACAACTATGATGGTTAGGAGCTTAGGGCTTGCCCAATCGTCCAGTCAAGTGTATTTTGATGGTTAGATGAGCAACGGGAGCCTCACATGGCCGTCACGTTCGAAACCCCCTGGCACGGCGTCGAGACCGCCGGTCGACTCTGCCTGAGCTTCGTGAACACGCTCGACTGGCGACTTCGCGAGTCGCCCGAAGAGCTTCTCCACTCGGCCGAGGACCTGCTGCGCTGGGCGCGGACCGCCGGCGCACTGACCGGCCCGGAGGCCCGCCTTCTTCGCCGGGAGGTCGCCGCTCATCCCCGGCGCGCGGCACGCATGTTGGCCGAGGCCGTCGAGGTCCGTGAGGCCATGGCCGCGGTCTTCCTGGCCCTGTGCCGGGACGAGCCCATTCCGCCGCGCTCCCTGAAGCGCGTGAGCGACACCTGCATCGCCGCGGTGGCGGCCCGGGAGCTGCAGCCCGACGCCGCCGCGGTCGGGTGGGGATGGAGGCGCGACGTCCCCGAGCTCGAGCGCCCGACCTGGGCCGCCGCCCTCGATGCCGCCGATCTCCTGTCGTCGGGGTCCCTGGATCGGCTCCGGCTGTGCGACGACGATGCATGTGGGTGGCTGTTCATGGACACGTCGAAGAACCGCAGCCGCCGCTGGTGCTCGATGGCGGATTGTGGAAACCGGAACAAGGCGCGGAGCTTCTATCGGCGCTCGCGCGCGCGGGCGTGAGGGGCGGGCCTCCTCGGTTCATCGCGGTCGCACCCTGACGTCGGGCGGACCCGGCCGGGACCGGAGAGGATCGGGAGCTGGCCCGGGGATCTCCCTCGTTCCAGCTCCCGCTCGATCGATCAGCGCAGGTACGTCATCCAGGCCGCGGCGGCCGCCTGGCCGTCTTCTCGCTCCAGCCGTACGAGGTAGCGTCCCGCACCGACGACCTGCCCGCTCTCGGCGCGTCCGTCCCAGTCCAGCTCGACGGGAAGCGACTCGATCCGCCCGGACCAGAGGTCGCGCACCCGGCGTCCGGAGAGATCGTACACTCGCAGCGTGACCGCCCCCTGGAGATCCACGTCGGACGGAACCGAGATCGACAGTCGCCCGTGCGTGGGGTTCGGCTGGACGCCCAGGTGCACCGGCCCGACGACGGTGCGCTCGCGCGATCCGAGACCTCCCCCGTCGGGACACGCCGGGAGATCGGTGGCGAGCGCCTCCGCGACCCCGAGGCCCTTGTCGTACGTCTCACCCTCGCCCCAGTAGTACATGCGCAGGACGTCCTCGCCCTCGGCGCTCTCCTCCCAGGTGTAGGACGTGACGTAGTAGTTCTTGTCGTCCCAGGCTCCGCTTCCCGCCGGCGGGTGATCGAGCACGGGACTCCCGGTCTTGCACCACGTCTTGCCGCCGTCGGTCGAGACCGCGTGCGCGACCTTCGCGCAGCCCCGCGTGGTGCCGCCTCCGCTGGGCGTCTCGAACCATCCGGTCCCGGTGTAGAAGAGATGCAGCGTCACCCCGTCCGGATCGGCCACGAGCTGGCCGAGCGCGGTGGTCCCCACGTCGAACGATCCGCAGGGACCGGGAACGACGATGGGGTTGTTCACGCTCTTGCGCCAGTGGATGCGATCGGCGGACGTGGCCAGGTTGAGCGTGGCGAGCTGAAACGGCGCACCCGCTCCGACACACGTGAGGTTGTAGACCATGTAGTATCGACTGCCCACCTTCGCCACCGACGGGGTCCGGACGTTGTAGCCGGGCGTCTCGCTGGTCAGCACCGGCGCGCCGGAGTCCACGAACGTGCGTCCGTTGTCGGGCGACGTCGCGTAGCCGATGCCGTTCCCCGCCCCCTGGAAGAACAGGTACGTCTCGCCGGTGTCGGCGTCCCGATGCACGTCGGGGCAGATGATGCTCGGATACCAGGTGCCGGAAGACGGGAACGCGAGATTGCCCGGGGTCCAGTCGATGCCGTTCTGGGATATGGCGTTCCGGAAGCCGGCGGGCTCGCCGGTCTGCTGGTTGGCCGGTGCCGCGTGCAGATGGTAGTAGAGCGTATCGGTGAACTTGGCTATGGAGAAGCAGTAGGACCCTGGCACCTGCGGATCGAAGATCGGCATCGATGAATAGGCGGCAGGCCGGACGAACACAGTGTTCTCTTCGAACGTCTCGCAATCGGTGATCGGCGTGCAGGGTGGCTCGGGACAGCTCCCCCGGGCCGTCTCCCACGACACCGAGCCCCAGGTGGCGCTGAACCGCTCCTGGAAGAGGCTCGGCTTCCGGTAGGGATCGCACGCACGCGCGCACTCGGGTGGAGACAGGAGCGATGCGGTCGTCACGAGGACGAGGGCGAGGACGAACGTCGATCTCGATGCGTGCACGGTGACCTCCATGTTTACGACCGAGGTCCGTGACGCCGGTGCGACGATCGGACCTCCGGTCCACGCGTGGGCGACGTTGCGCGCACGTGGCGCGCCGACCCGGAGACTATCATCTGACGCCACCGGTCGCCGCCACGATCCGCACGGACCTCGGCGAGGCTCGAGCACAATCAGGAATCGAGACATAGTGGTTTCGTGTTTCGCGGAGAGGCGACGTCGGGGATCGCCGATGTACCGAGGCGCGACCCCGCCTAGTCGCCACCGCGTTCGACGCGCGTGAGCCTTCCCGGAAAACCGGCGCGGAACGGCGCGTCCGCCTCGGCCCACTGGTCCGCGAGCCGCCGGCGCCAGGCGGCGGCCGCGTCGAGATCTCCGCGGTCCTCGTGGAGCTCGACGAGACGCTGGAGGATGAGGCCTCGCCAGAAGTGGTCGGTGAAGAGACGGCGCGAGGCCGGAGCGCGAAGATAGCGCTCGTAGATCGCAATCGCCGAGTCGGGCATCGCCATCGCGTCGTAGGTTAGCCCCAGCCAGGCCAGGGGCCACACCACGGTTCGCCCCTGCTCGACGACGGCGCGACGGAACGCCGGGACCGCATCCTCGTATCGGCCGTCGAAGAACGCGACCCACGACGGCAGAACGTCGTCGAGGTCTCGCGAGTCGCGCAGCGAGTCCGGGAGCGAGCTCCGCGCCGCCAGAAGCGCTCGCGCCTGGTCGACGTCCCCGAGCAGTCCGCGAACGGCCACGCGCTTCGCGTAGTGTCGCTCGGACGCAGGTAGCTCCGCTGGCGTGCACTCGCGGAGGGCACGCTCGAGCGTCGCGCTGGCGCCGTCGACGTCTCCCAGCGTCATCACCTGCACGATCGCCTTGTCGAGGAGAAGATCCAGCATCGCCTCCTTCTCGTCGCCTCGCTCGTATCGATCGAGCACGGTCTCGACGTGCCGGAATGCCTCCTCCAGCTTTCCCCGAACCACGAGGCTCGCCCACAGGGTCCAGTCCGCGTCGTCCATCGCGTCCTCGCGGGCCTCCCGGCGGTGCTCGCGTGCGATGGACTCGACGCTGGCGAAGTCCTCGTTCCGCAGCGCGAGTCCCATCGTCAACCACCAGTGCCACTCGTGCCCGGTTGCCCGGGAGTAGCGGACCATCGTGGACTCCGCCAGGGCGGTCTCGCCCTGCGACATCTGCCACCAGGCGAGATTGCCGACGTTCAGCGCCGTCGGCTGCTCGGCGGCCGCGCGCTCGAAGTACGTCATGGCGCGCTCGGCGTCGCCGTGCTCGGCGAGCAGCAGCGCGCAGTTGTTGAGCGCCCAGTTGTCGCGTGGGTTCAGCTCGATCAGGCGCTCGTAGGTGAGGATGGCGCGGTCGACGTCGTCCCGGAAGGTGTAGCAGGAGGCCTCGGTCAGGAGTCGCTCTCGCTGGGTCAGGCGATCGCGATGGCGGAACGCAGCCTCCAGCGCACCTCCTGCGTGATCGCTGCCCCGGTTGCTCAGGATGACGCCCTTCTTCCGGTAGGCCATCGCGAACGTGGTGTCCGCCGCGATCGCCTCGTCGAGGAGCACCAGGGCTTCGTCGTCCTCGCCGTCCTCCGCCAGCTGGACCGCCTGGGTGTACGCACGCAGCGACGCGAGCGATCGCGTCGTGACGTCCTCGAGGCGGGCGTCTTGACGTATCGACCGGAGCGACTCCCCGATCCCCTCCCGGACACGACGCGAGAGCCGGTCCAGCGCGACGATCACGTCGTCCTCCGAACGCGCGCTCTCGCGCTCGGCCAGCAGGACCTCGTCGTCGGTCGGATCGGACAGCCGGAGCGAGAGCACGAACCCCGATCCCGCCGGGCTCACGAGCCCCGAGAGCACCGCCGGGATCCCGTCGCGCAGGGCGACCTCGCGGGCGGTCTCGGGCGTGAGCGGCGTGGCCGGATCGCGACGCATGCGCGCGAGGAGATAGCGGACGCGACCAGGAGGGACGACGTGCACGATGGATGACTGTGCGAGATCGATCGCGAGCGCCTCGGCGATCACGGCGCCCAGCATCGGATCGTCGGTGGCGTTCTCGATCTCGGCGATGAGAACGCGCGCGTCCGCGTCGAGGACCCCGGCCGAGACGAGCGTGGCGCCGGGTCCGACTCCGCTGGCGCGCATCCAGAGCATGGCACCGACCGTCAGGGCCAGGGCGCCGAACGCGCCGACCCCACCCGACAGCGCACGGCGCCACGTGAAGAGCGAGCGACCGCCTCCACCCCGGGGGTCGCGCGGTCGGGACTGTACGACCGCCGTGGTGAGCACGATCGGCAGCCCGACCCCGAGGAGCACGATCGCGGCGGGCAATGCCCATGCCGGGAGCCCCACGCGGTCGTCGACGAGCCAGACGCCCCCGAGGATGACGGCACTGGCGACCAGGAAGATCGCGGTCACGGCAGCGGCGCGCGCGGTGGCGCGAGCCGGCGGTACCGGCTCGATGTCGGCCGACGTGCCCGAGTGCGAGTGCGTCACCTCCTCCTCGAGGTCGCGAAGCGCGGCCTCGACGTCGGCGGCGGACTGGAACCGCTCCTCGGGGCGCTTGGCCAGGCAGCGCTCGACGATCCGGCCCAGCTGACGCGGGAGCGCCGACCGCACGTCGGCCAGCGATCGCGGCTCGTCGCGGAGAATGGACGCGACGCGCGATGCGGTGGTGTCGCCGTGGAACGGGTTCATGCCCGTGGCCATCTCGTAGAGCACGGTTCCGAACGAGAAGATGTCCGAGCGAGCGTCGAGCCGCTTGCCCTCGGCCTGCTCGGGCGACATGTAGGCCAGGGTTCCGAGAACGCGTCCCTCCCTAGTGGCGTGGTCCACCGTCGTGTCGTCGGTGGCCGGGCGCGTCGGCGACTGCGAGTCGACGGCATCGGTGCCACCGCGGCCGTCGTCGCGCTTGGCCAGCCCGAAGTCGAGTACCTTGACGTTGCCGTCGCGGGTCACCATCACGTTCTCGGGCTTGAGATCGCGATGGGTCACGCCGCTCCGGTGCGCGGCGGCGAGTCCGGAGGCGAGCGGGATCGCCAGCGACAGGAGCTCGCGCGGCGGGAGCCCGTCGGAGGGAATGCGCTGTCGTAGCGAGATCCCGTCGACCCGCTCCATCGTGATGAAGAGAACGTCGTCGTCCTCCTCGATGGCGTACACGGTGACGACGTTGGGATGGCTCAGCCCCGCGAGCGCTCGCGCCTCGCGCTCGAGTCGCCGGCGGCGGTCGGGATCGCTCACGAAGTCGGCGGAAAGCACCTTCAGTGCGACCTCGCGTCCGAGCTTCTCGTCCCGGGCGAGGTAGACCTCGCCCATGCCTCCGCGACCGAGGCGCCCGAGGATGTGGTAGTGCAGGAGCCGTCCGCCGATCATGCGGGATCTCCTCCGGAACGTTGTAGAGCGGCCGTCGGCTCGGACCCACCCGCCTCCTCCGCGGGCTCGATCCCTTCGAGCATGGCCCTCGCCCGGCCGAGCGCATCCGGTGAACCCGACACCGCCAGCACGTCGTCGGCGCAGAGCCGCTCGTGTCCCGTGGGAAGCGTCGTGGTCGTGTCGTCGCGGCAGATCGCCACCACGGTCGCGCCGGTGCGACAGCGGAGATCGAGCTCGGCCAGGGTACGGCCGTCGGCCGGGCCCCCCGGGAGAACGGGTATCGGGTGGTAGTCGAGCCCCGCCAACGGTCCTGCGTCCAGGCTCGCGAGCAGGTCGGCATCGTCCGAACCGCCGCGGACGTGACCGGCGATGTCCAGCGCGATGCGGGCGACGCCCGACGTGTGCCTACCGTGGACGCTCCCGAGACGCATTCCCAGTACGACGAGTGCGATCAGGAGTGCCGCCACCAACGCGGCCTCGACCCACGGTCCTTCGACGACGGGTCGCATCAGCGCGAGCGTCGGCAGGCCGATGCCGAGCACGACGGTGAGGAGGGCCACGGCCTCCACGGCCTTGGCACGTGGTGTGGGGCCGCCGCGACCGCGACTGCGCGTGCGGATGCCGGCCGCCAGGTGCGATCCGCTGCGAAGGAGGCCGACCACGAACGGCGCCGCGATCACCACGGACACGACGTTCACGGCCAGCACCATGTTCGCCTCCACACGCGGCAGGACCGTATGTCGAACCACGAAGGTGACGATCAGCGCCGACCAGTCCAGGAGAACCGCGGTCGCCGGGCGCCGAAGCGACGGGCGTTCGCCCGGTTCGCGCGCGCCCCGCAAGAAGGCCTGGTACGCGGCGAGCACCTGCTGGATCCGATCGGGTAGCCGGCGATCGATGGTATCGACGATCCTCAGCGCTCGGCCGAGCAGCAACGGGGTCGTGAACGCCGTGATCGTGGCGACCGTGACCAGCACGGGAAGCGTCTCCTCGGGGACGATTCCGCCGGCGATCGCGATCGTGGCCAGGATGAACGAGAGCTCGCCGACCTGCCCCAGCGCCAGACCGGAGTAGACCCCGCGCCGCAACGAGCTCCCCGTGAGCACGGTGGACACCGTGACCGAGGCGAACTGCATCCCGACCACCACTGCACACAGCACCAGCGCGAGCGGCATGCTTCGCCAGGCCACGACCGGATCGACCGTCATACCGATCGAGACGAAGAAGATGGCCGAGAACAGCGCCCGCAACGGCTCGATGGCCTTCTCGATGTCGTGGCCGCGGCCCGACTCGGCGACGGCCATCCCCGAGATGAACGCGCCGAGCGCCACCGAGTAGCCGAACTGGTTCGCCGCCAGCGCGAGACCGAAGGCCGCTCCTCCGACCAGCACGACCAGCACCTCGGTGTCCGCCTCGGCCAGCGCGACCCTGACCAGGCGCGGCAGGATCAGGAGGCCGATCACGAGCATCCCCACGACGGCGGCGGCGAGCTGCCCGATCAGGAGCCCCAGAGACCGCGCGGCGACGGCCTCCCCCGCCGCGAGTGCGGTCACGACGGCCATCAGCACGATGGCGACGACGTCCTGCACGATCAGGATGCCGAACACGTGGGAGCGCACGTCTGGATCGACCGGCCGTGCGCGGAGCACGGCGCTGACCACCATCGTGCTCGAGATCGCCAGCGTCGTCCCGAGACACACGCTCGCGGTGGTGGACCACTGCAGGAAGGACCCCACGGTGAAGCCGGCCCACCCGAGCGTCGCGATCTGAACCACCGCGGTCAATCCGGATACCGGGAGAATGTCCAGAAAGCGCTGAATCCGGAACTCGAGCCCCACCGCGAACATGACGAGGACGACGCCGACCTCGGCGAGCTCTTCCATCCGGTGCGGATCCGCGAACAGCGGGATCGGGATGTACGGCCCCACGATGAGCCCGGCAAAGAGATAGCCCAGGATGCTGGGCTGACCCATGCGCCGGGTGAGCATGCCGGTGATCGCGGCGACGACGGTCACCACCGCGAGATCGGCGATCAGACTGCCGTGCAACGAGGCCTCCTGCATTCGATGATCGGCCATTCGTGAGCGGTCCCCGGCCGTGCCCACGAGCGTGCGACCGGCGGAGCCCGCGTGTCCGTCGGGTCCTCTCGATCGCCGGAGGGTGCCGCACGCGTCGCCGACGTCACGGCAACCCTGCCCTGGCCGCCTGTCGTGCCGATGGAGATCGCAGGCTGATACAGTACAGGCTCGAACCCCGCGGTACTAATGCAGCGTCCCCTCACGCTCGTGTTCGTGGACATCGGCCCGTGCGCGGCATCGGCTTCCGGGTGACGACCCTTGCCGACTCTTCGTACGGCGAGACCCGTCGGATCGGCACGGGCGCCACGACCGTATCTCCGCCGAGCCGTTCCGGCTCGACACGACGGCCGACGCGGGGGATGCCTCCCGCGCCTGGCACTTCCGGGGTGACCCCAGTCGGTTCGGCGCGCGGCCGACATCACTCGTGCCGTCGGCCGCCCAGCGAGTCGACGGTCTACTCCCCGGCGCCACGATCGGATCCTCGGGCACGCCGCGGATCGCCGAGGTAGATGAAGGGGGCCCAGTAGTAGGGGTGAGGGTGGATCGTCGCGAAGCGTCGCTTCGCGCTCGCGATCGTCCCGAGGACGTCGCGCTCGCCAGACAGCACCGCTTCGTAGATCTCGCCCATGAGCTCGGCGTTTCGGCTGTCGTCGACCTGCCACTGACTGGCCAGCACCGCGTCCGCCCCGGCGTGAAGGAACCCCCACGGCAGACTCATGACCGTGTCACCGACCCGAACGCCGTGTCCGGAGTGGCACGCCGACAGGACGACGAGCTCGCATCCGGAGAGCCGGCCGACCCAGCTGCGGAGGAGATCCTCCAGCCGCAGGAATCCGATGTCGTCCACCGACGGGAGCTCGGGCGGGGTCAGTGCCAGGCTGGCATCGTAGGGCTGCGTGCTCGAGCCTGCGATCCCGTGCGTGGCGATGTGCAGGAAGCGCGCACCCGGCGCCGCCGCTTCGACCGCGGGCACGGTGGCGCGCGCACCGAGGAGGAGCGTCGTGGGCAGCCCCGCCGTCTCCGCGACGCGGCGGATCCGGGTCGCCTCCTCGCGGGAGCCGGGCAGCGGCGCGAGCCGCCCCCCGTAGAGCCGGATGTCGTCGAGCGAGAGCAGCTCGACCTCGGACAGACCTGCACGCTCGGAGGGCACGGTCGAGGCGAGCAGGTCCTCGCCGGCCGACGCGCGACCAAAGTCGGGATCGGCCACGATGACGAGATCGCGTGCCCCGGCCGCCGCGTCGAGCTTCGACCCGGCTCGACCCCGCTGATGGACGAACTCGGTCGCGCTCTCCACGTACACGACGTCGGGCCCCTCGAAGAGCCAGAACTCCTCGGGTCGGGCGACCGTCGTGTCCACCGGGCTCTCCGTGGGAATCAGTGCTTCGAACGGTATGTCGCGGAGCACGCCATCGCGCGCGAGGATCAACCGGTCCGCTGCCATCGCGCGATCGCGGATCTCCGGCAGCAGCGCGAGGTCGAACGCCTCGCGGAGGGCTCGCGACAGCTCGGACGACATCGTCCCGGGCGCGAACGGATCGGGGCGCCGCTCGAGCTGCCCGCGCAGCCGGGTCAGACGCTCGCGAAGCACCCGCATCTCATCCCGCGCCCGGATCGACGCGGTGGTGATCGGCTGCGCGGACTCGGGGGTGACCAGCGTCGCCACGATGATCGTCCCGCCCCAGAGGTAGTCGAGGTACACCTCCCCCGGCTCCAGCGCGGCACGCAGGTCGTCGAACGAGATCGCCGACGCGATCTCGTATTCCCCGGCGTGACTGCTGCCGCGGAGCTCCGCCTCCTCGGCCCTGAGCTGCGCTCGAAGGTCGGTGACGCGATCGCGCTGACGAGCGATCGCCTCGTCGCTCGAGCCGTCCAATCCGTCATCCGGATCCACGAGACGCATCAGCTCGGACTCGGCCTGCACGAGCTGCTGGCGACGCGATCTCACCCGACGCTGGAGACTGTCGGCGCCGGCCGCCTCGGCGCCGGCGCGCAGGAAGTCGAGAAACGCACGGGAACGGCCGCGCTCACGGTAGTGAAAACACGCGGCCGGATCGTCCAGGTGGTACGACGACAGCGCCGCACGGCGGCACATCGCGTCGTGCCTCAGCCGGCCCGCCCGTCGCGCTCGCCAGCGCTCATCGCCCGACGTCTCCCGGAGGATCCTCTCCGCGTGAAGAACCGCCTCGACCGCGGCCGCC
This sequence comes from Candidatus Eiseniibacteriota bacterium, assembly GCA_965224245.1. Taxonomy (GTDB): domain Bacteria; phylum Eisenbacteria; class RBG-16-71-46; order CAZAMP01; family CAZAMP01; genus CBDCYW01. Next base: position 3,131,822 of record OZ245046.1, read on the forward strand.
CGGCAGGCCTCGTAGTCGGGCGGGATCGCGGCGACCATCATGCTCAGACCGTCCAGTAGCTCGATCAGCACCGGGTGATCGGCGTCGAGGGAATCTCTGGCGAGCCGGGCGGCGTCCCGGAGGGTGGCGATCGCCAGATCGATCCGGTGGTTGTTGGAGCAGTGCTGTGCCAGAGAGCGCATGAGCCGGATGCGCGACACGAGGCTCCCGGGTTGCTCACGCTCCACGAGCTCGATCCGGCTCTGCATGACGGCGACGGCGCCGTCGGGATCGGTGTCGCGAAGAGCCCCTGCACGCATCAGCAGGAGGTCGAGCTGGACGTCCACGGGATACTCGTGCCATTCATCCACCGGCAGCCTGGCGGTGGCATACGCCATCGCGGAGTCCGCACCGACGTCATAGTAGAGGGTCGCCGCGTGCAGCCCGACCGCATTGATGTAGGCCGTGCGTCCCTCATCGGTGTCGGATTCCGCGCGCCGCATGATCTCGGCCACGACGTCCCGCGCGTCGTCGCGGCGGCCCCCGAGGTGATAGATCATCCCGACGTTGTGGAGAGCCGCGAGCGTCTGGGGACTGCTCGGACCCGTGTTCTCCTCGAAGTGGCGAACCGCCTCCCGAAGTAGCGCCGCACCGGTGGTGACGTCCCCTTTCCACCGATAGCTGACCGCGAGCTCGTTGCACGTGGTCGTCAGGTCGATGACGTGGCCGCCGGCGGCCTCGAAGATCTCCCGTGCACGCATCAGGACCGGAAGCGCCGCGTCGAACCGGCGCTCGATGTTGAGCAGCGCTCCGTAGAGCCTGAGCGTCCTCGCGTGCTGGGGGTGCTCGGGGTGCACCGCGACCTCGTCGATGCGCAGCGCCTCGCTCACCGGCTCGACGGCCAGGTCCGCCCGATCGCGAGCGATGAGTGCCTGGCCCAGCGCGCACAGAATGCGTGAGAGCTCTCGGTGATCGGAGCCGAGGTGCTCCCTCCACACCTCCGCGGCACGGGCGAGTCGCGCCACGAGGACCTCGGGAGCGTCGTACTCCCCGGGCCAGAGCTCGTCCTCGGTCAGCTCGGCCCGGACGACGTCAGCTCGGATCGAGTCGGGCAGTGCCGCGATCGTGCCCAGCGTCTCGTCGAGATCGGCGAGCTCGAGACGCCGCCACGTCGGCGTGTCGTCGGAGAGGTTGGACCGGGCCCGGGAGACGAGCTCGCGTGCCTCGACGTAGCGTCCCTCGATCCTCAGTCGTCGGATCGTGCCATCGAGCGTGTCGGCCGGCGACACGGCCACGATGGCGTCGCGGCCGCCACCGGATCCGGTCGGCTCGGAGAACTCCGCGTCCTTCACGTCGCAGCCGATGAGCACGAGCCCCGCCAGGACGGTCATCACGATCGGACGTCGCCGACGCTCAGCCATCACCGATCTTGATCCTGAACGGGAGTCGGGCCGCCGGGCGAGCACGATCCGGTGGTGTGCCCACCCAGATCTGGAGCTCCGCGTCCGTGTCGGCGTCGGGGCGGGGAACGCGCACGACCAGCACGTCCGGCTCCTCCAGGTGAGGCGTCTCGATCACCACCGCGTCGCGGTCCGTCACGAGGGCCAGCGTCCAGTCGGCTCGCCTCGGAACGAGCTCGGCCGGAAGCACGATCACGATCTCCGGGTCGCTCTCGGACGCCGTGACCTCGGCGACCTGCCCCCGGACCGAGTCCAGCCGGACCCAGGGCACCACGCTCGCCTCCGGTGCCGGCGACTCCTCACCGAGCCGCACCACCAGGAGCACGGCACAGGCGGCCGTCGCGACCAGGGCCCATCCGGCCGCCAGACGCGATCCCAGCGCCGGCCACCGGCGGCGACGCACGTGCCCGGTGGCGGCCGGGTAACGCGCATCGCCGGTCGTACCGAGAGCCGTGACGACCGCGTCCGATGCCGTGTGAGTGGGTCCGGTCGGGAGCTCCAGGGCGCCACGGCACAGGGCACAGCGCTCGAGATGGCGCTCGGCGATCTCTCGCTCGACTCGACCCAGACGATCCCGGATGCGTGGCCAGGACGCGAGGAACGCGACGGGGAGATGCTCGCCGGAGAACGCGTGAGGCTCGGCCGCCTGCGCGGCGAGCACACGATCGTAGAGCTCGCGGCAGTCGTCGTCCTCGAGCAGCAGGGCCTGGAATCGCTCGTGGTCGCGATCGGAGAGAAGACCGCTCTCGTACCCGATCACGTGATCACGGAACCACTCGCGGTCGCTCACGCCAGCGCCTCCCTGAGAATCTCCGAGAGCATCGTGAGCTCGTCGTCGCGATCGATCCTCGTACGCAGCGTGCTCAGACACCGGGACCAGCGCTGTCGGAGCGCCGCGTGGGTCGAGTCGAGCTCCGTCGCCACGTCCTTCCAGGTGCGCTTCGCGAAGTACGCCTCGGCCAGGCGGTGACACTCGGTCCCGCGACCGAGCGCTTCGGCGACGAGGAAGCGGACCCAGGCGATCGCATCCAGGTCGTTCGCCGGCCTCGCACTCGCCGTCGCGCTCTCGTGCTCGGTCAGGGGCGACGTGTACTTCGACACCACCTTCGAATGACGGAGGAACGAAAGGGCCTGACGCTTGGCGACCGTCGTCATGAAGGCCTCGTGGTTCTCGATCGCCTGCGTGTCCATGCTTCGGTAGACCCCGATCAGTGCTTGCTGGGTCACGTCCTCGATCTCCGCCGGATCCCGCCCCCGCAGCGTCCGGGCCACGACGTCACGAATGAACCGCCGTGCCCAGGCCCAGTCGATTTCGGGCTCCGGATGCCTCCGAGGGCCGGATGACGGATCGATGGGGAGCATGAGGTACCTCCGGCTGGCGGCCGCAACGAGCTGTCGTGGCGCAGCTTAGCAACCGGGGAGGATCTTGCTCCACCCGAAACTCATCTCCAACGACGCTCCGCCGCTCCCGGTGTGACGCGATCTCCCGGTGTCACACCGTCCTCCTCCTCGCGTCGTTTCGGCCAACGCGCTGCCCCGGCCGGGAGCGGCGACTCGACCCACGCACCAACATCGGAGGCCGTCATGTCAGTCCCCGTCGTCGAACCGTCCCAGACCGCCCGGCTCTCGCGCCTCATGGCCGAGGATCCGGCGCTCGGCGCTCGCTTCCGCCGGCTCCGGCGCTTCTCGGCGCGCGTTCGCGTCTCGGAGTACCACTTGACCAACGCCTGCAACCTGCGGTGCCGCGGCTGCTGGTTCTTCGAGTTCGGCCACGACCGCGACAGCCGCGAGGTGACCGATCTGGGACGCCTCGACGCGTTCGTGCGCTCCGAGCGCGAGCGTCGCATCAACACCGCGCTCCTGATCGGGGGCGAGCCGACCCTGGTCCCCGAGCGAATCGACGTGTTCAGGCGGCACATGACCCACGTGACGATCTCCACCAATGGGCTGCATCCCCTTCCGTACGACGGATACGAGGACGTCGCGATCGGGGTGACGTTGTTCGGAGGTGGTCCGCTCGACGACGAGCTCCGAGCGATCCGACCCGGAGGACGCCGCTTCCGCGGCCTGTTCGATCGCGCGCTCACGAGCTATCGCGACGATCCGCGCGTGGGGTTCATCTACGCCGTCACCGAGAACGGCATCGACCACGTCGAGGACACCGTCGCGCGCATCGCCGACAACGGCAACCGGGTCACGTTCAACTTCTACAGCGCCTACGGGACGGACGACCCGCTGGCGATGACCCAGCAAGCGCGACTTCTCGACGAGCTGCTGCGCGTGCGATCGGCGTACCCGGACGTGGTCATGAGCCACCCCACGTACATACGTGCGCTCATCACCGGTCGCACCTCATGGGGGACTTTCGGCTACGAGACCTGTCCCTCGATCAGCGTCGACCACCCGGCGCACGCCGAACGCATCCGGAACGGCAACCCGGTCCTCCCCCGTTTTGCCACGTGGGGGGCCGATCTGGAGACCCTCAAGACGTGCTGCACGTCGGGACATTGCGACGGCTGCCGGGACAGCCAGGCGGTTCAGAGCTGGCTCCTCGTGAGCAGCCGTCACTTTCTCGATGACCTCTCCACTCTCCGGACGTGGGTGGAGCTGGCGGAGTCCTACTGGAGCCAGTTCGTGTGGAGCCCGTGGAGCCCACACCACCGAGATCACGTCGTTCGCGTCCCGCAGCTCGTCCCGGAGTGTGGCGCATGAGGAGACATGACACGTCCCCGACCCGAGAAAGCGTCCGGTCCCCCGGCACGCAGGCGCTCGCTCGCATCGAGGCGCTGCCGATCGTGAAGCACCTCGGGCTCGAGATCGGGCTCGACGACACCGGCACCGCGAGGGCGTGGCTGTCGAGCGTCGAGCCCTTTCACCTGGGCGGACTCGAGGAAGCGGTGCTGAACGGCGGCATCGTGCTGTCTCTGCTCGACGCGGTCGTCGCGTCGGCGGCTCTCGTCCACGTGGGTCGAGGACGGTGCGGGACGGTCCAGCTGAACGCGCAGATCGCACGTCCGGTTCCGGCGCGTCGCAGCGTCGCCGTCGGACGCATCACCGACGGCGGCCGCCGGCTGCTGTTCGCCGAGGCGTGGATCGAGCACCCGATCCACGGAGTCATGGCCCGCGCATCCGCGGTTCTCGCCCGGCTGCCGTGTCACACCCGGGCGGGCGAGGAGACGTGTCAGATGAGGCCCGAGTAACGACACGCGACCCTTTCCAGGAGGACACCGATGCAGAACGCGAGCTCATCACCCGCTTCGGCCATCCAGCGCCCGACGAGCGCCCCGGAAGCCTCGAGATCTCTCATCCGTGCCGGCGGCGTGCGGGTCGGCCTCGTCCTGAGTGCGATCGCGCTCGCCGCGGCCGTGCCCACGCGAGGGCGCGCCGAGATCATCCACGTCCCGGCGGACTACCCGACCGTGGCCGGCGCGCTGCTCGCCGCGCAGGCCGGTGACGAGATCGTCCTGGCCTGCCAGGAGCACGTGGGACCGGCCGTTCTCGGTCCCGACCGGGACGGCGTGATCATCCGCGCCGCCACCGACGGGTGTGCCACGTACACCGGTCGGCTCGAGCTCGAGTCTTCCGTCACCATCGAAGGCCTCCTGTTCGACGCCGGAGACGTCTTTCACGACGGATCGATGGAGCCGATCGAGCTCCGGATCCGTCGGACGCGCTTCACGGGCGCTCCGCAACCGATCTGGGTCGGCTCGGCCGACGTCGACCTGACCGACGTGGTCGTCGATCAGGGCGGGCTCACGATCCAGGCGGGTCGTGTCCGGATCTCCGGGAGCACGTTCATCACGCACGGCGTCATGGCGCCGTCGCTGAGCTCGCTAACGATCGAGAACAGCACGTTCGGAGATGGTCGGACCCTCTGCCAGTCCTACATGGGCCTGGACCCCGAGGGCACGTTCGAGATCTCCGACTGTCACTTCCAGCACTCCACGGTGCAGATCAACCCGGACACGAGCTCTGACGCCCCCGTGATCACCTTCCGCGGATGCACGTTCGAGGACGGGAGACAGGGGCGTCGTGCGATCCATGCGACGTACGTCGGAGCCGTCTTCGAGGACTGCTCGTTCCTCGGCAACGCCGGGGTCGCGGTGAGGATCGACAGGGCGAGGCACCCGGTGCAGCTCGACTCCTGTCGTTTCGTCGGCAACGGTGAAGCACTGCAGATCTTCTCTCCGTTGCAGCCCGTTCAGCTCCGATCCTGCGTGTTCCTGGAGAGCGATCGGGGCGCCGTCCACCTCGGGCTGGGGGCGACCGGTGAGGCGTCCTTCGTCGGCTGTACGTTCTCCCGCAACGTCGGCTCAGCGGGCGCCATCGCCAACGGATGGTACGGACTGGCGGGTGGTCGGATCCGGATCGAGGAATCGACGTTCTTCGAGAACGCGGCCAACAGCCAGTACGGCGTCGCACACATCAACGCCCGAGACGCCGAGCTCGTCATGTCGGAGTGTGTCGTCTACGGGGGCACGGGAACCTGCAGCGTCGCGACCGGCGAGGGTGCGGTCGACGTCTCCTGCACGGACATCTACGGGATCGAGAACGGACACGACTGGACCGGCTGCAGCGCGTCCCTGGCCGCCCAGCTGGGCGCGCACGGAAACGTCTCGTCGGATCCGATGTTCTGCCGCGAGGACCCGCACGGGGCGGAGGACTGGAGCGTGGACGAGGCCTCGCCCACCCAGGTCGACGGGTGCGCCATGGGCGCCTGGCCGGCGTCGAGCTGCGTCGTTCCGATCGAGAGCGTGTCCTGGGGTCGGCTCAAGTCCAGCTACAGATGACGGCCGGTCACGCGGCGCCCCGGCGCCAGGAGCCCGGCGCGGCGCTCTGTTCGGCAGGAGCAGCGAGAATCGGATCTCGCAAACCATCACCACGTTTCCACGGAGTGTCACACATGACCCGCACACATCCACCGATCTCCTCGGGCCCCTCACGCCGCGTCCGCCGACTCGGCCCGGTGGTCTTGCTCGTCGCGATCGCACTCTGCAGCTGTGAGAAGAAGCCGAGGATCGCCGAGCCCGATCCCGAGTCGTTTCGGATCTGGGTCGACGGCGAGCGAGCCGACATCGTCCACCGCGAAGTGGGCGTCTACGGTGGGTTCCAGGTGTCCGGTGTGATCCGGCTCGCCGACGACTTTGCACAGTTCGGGTTCTTCACCCCCCTGATCGAGCCCGGCACCTACGTGTTCGACACCGACTCGCTGGTCGGGGGACTCGGGATCATCGAGCCCGGGGAGGACGCACCGCGCGTGCTCTACTCGACCTGTGCGCTCCCCGATCCGGGCTCGATCACGATCGAGTCGGTGGAGGACGGTCGGTACACCGGCTGGTCGGAGTTCGACGCCGCGGAGATCGACGGTGCCGGAGGCTGCATGCCGGTCGGAGATCGACGCGTCCGGGTGAGATGCGAGTTCGACGTCACGGCTCGGACCGAGTGAGCCTGTCACGTCGCACGTGGTATACAGGCCGACGGGATCGGGTCGAGGCCGGTGTGCCTCGACCCCAAACCGCTGTTCGGTCGAATGGCCCGGAGCCCGGGCCTCCCTACCGTCGAGACAAGCCGCCCCCGATGATCGAAATGTGACCCCTCCGTGAGGAACTGACGCCATTCGATCTCTAGGCTGCGAAGCGGTCTTGAAACGAGACCCGTGCTTTGCCGTCGTTCAACCGATCCCAGGAGGTACCACATGTCTCGCACGATCGTGGCCGTTCTGATGGCGAGCCTGTCGCCCGCGGTCTTTACGCCGGCAGCAACGCAGGCGGCCGTCGAGTACGACTACGAGACCACCCTGCCCGGCTACTACCTCGGTCGGGGTCTGGACGTCGTCGTGGACGATGCCGGCGACGCGTTCGTGAGCGGGTCGTACTACGCGGACGAGCACACGCTCGACATCCTGATCGCCAAGCTCGATGCCGACGGAACGCCGCTCTGGAGCGTCCCCGTCGGGGCGGACAACTCGGTTCACGACCACGCGGGTGGCATCTGCCTCGATGCGGCGGGCGACCTCTGGGTCGCGGGGTGGACCTCGTCCGAGAGCTTTCCCACCACGCCCGACGCCCTCGACGACACGCCGTCGTTCGCGGGTGACGTCTTCGTCATGAAGCTCGCGTCCGCGGACGGCTCCATTCTCTACAGCACGCTCATCGGCGGCGACTACGTCGACCGCGGCTACGACATCTGCATCGACGACGCGGGCGCGATCTACGTGACGGGGTTCACCGGCTCCACGGACTTCCCCACCACACCCGATGCCTATCAGCCCGAGCCGAGCGCGCCGCTGTACATCTTCCAGGACGCATTCGTCGTCAAGCTCTCGCCGGACGGCCGGACGCTCCTCTACAGCACGTACTTCGGCGGGTTCGAGGACGACTGGGGCGAGAACATCGCCGTCGACGCCGACGGGAACATCGTGATCTCCGGAACCACCGACGCCGAGGACTTCCCGCTGGCCAACCCGATCCAGTCCACCCCGGACCGCATCTTCGTCTCCAAGCTCTCCGCGGACGGCAGCGAGGTGCTCTTCGGCACCTACTTCGGCGGGGAGAACATCGACTACCTGCGCGGCATGGACCTCGATCCCCTGGGCAACGTGTACCTCACGGGCACCACCCGGTCGGTCTCCTTCCCCACGACCGCCGGCGCGTTCCAGGAGGACTTCGTCGGCGAGATCAACGGCTGCGAGGAGGGCTTCCCCGGACATCCCGTGAACTGCTTCGACGGATTCCTGGCCAAGCTGGCCACCGACGGCAGCGGCCTCCAGTACGGGACCTATCTCGGTGGCAGCCTCCACGACGAGCCGTCCACGGTGGTGGTCGACCCGTCGGGAGCCGCCCACGTCGTCGGCTACTCCGGCTCCCCCGACTACCTGGGATCGGGTAGCAGCTCGGCGTCCATCTTCGTGGCCGGGCTCGACGCCGGCGGAAGCGCCGTGGAGTACGTCGTCACGAAGGCCTCTCCCAGCGCCGGGGCCGGCCACGGGATCGCACTCGACGCGACCGGCGACGTCTACTTCACCGGCGCGCTCGGTGTCCCGTACGACATCTACATCGCGAAGCTGGGCATGCCGGCCATCGTCTCCGTCGGCGACGCCGGCACCGGGCCCGGCTTCCTCACGCTCGGTCCGAGCACTCCGAACCCGTTCCGGGCGTCCACGCAGGTGACGTACTCGGTCAACGGCGTCGACGACGTGCACGCTCGGCTTCGCGTCTTCGATGCGTCGGGGCGCCTGGTGCGCACGCTCGTCGACGGCGTCGTGACCCCCGGCGCGCACTCGGAGACGTGGGACGGCACGAACCAGGCAGGGGGACGCGTGTCTCCGGGCGTGTACTTCTACCGGCTGGAGGCGCGCCAGGCCAGCACCACCGGTCGCATGTTGCTCGTCCGATGATCTGAACGAGTCCGATCGGGGCCTCGCTCCCGTCTCGCGAGAGACGGAGAGCGAGGCCCACGACGGCGTCAGCGCGCGAGAACGGCCTTCCGCGACCGGACGCCGGTCGCGGTGGAGAGCGTCACGACGTAGGTTCCGGCGGGGAGCCGCCGGCCGGCGTCGTCGTGACCATCCCAGCCCACCACCAGCGCTCCTCCGGTCGACCTCGAGTGAACGAGCCGGACGCGCCTCCCGGTCACGTCGAAGACCGCCAGACTGACCGGCCCCGGCGAGACCGAGCCGGTGAACAGCGTCGACGTGTGGAACGGATTGGGCATCGGCGGATCGAGCCGGCTGACGACGGGTTCGATCACAGGGTCGCCGACACCGATCGCGGGTGGCGCCAGCCAGGAGTAGTAGAGTCTCGAGCCGCTCCTCTCGTCCACATACGAGACGTGTGGACGCCCCGCCGAGTCCAGACCGAGGGACGAGTGCTTCCCGACCGTCCCCACGGTGGCGACGCGCGTCTCGTGCCAGACCGTACCGTCGTGCCGGAGGTAGACCAGGTCGGCGGCGCCCTCGTCGTAGGTGGAGATGTGCGGCCGATCGTCCCCGTCGAGCGCCAGCGCGTTGTACGCCCCGATGTCGCTGCTTCCGGCGTCGATCGAGACGTCCTCCCAGTCCGAGCCGGTCCATCGGAGGTACACGATCCGTCGGTCGGGGTAGAACTTCCCGCAGGCCACGTGCGGGTTGTCGTCCGAATCGATCGCGATCTGCGGCCAGTGGCCGGCGCTCACGGACTCGAGCAGCTCGAGGTCCCAGAACCCGTCGGAGCCGAGAACGGCATACCAGAAGTCGTAGGTGGAGTAGTTGCAGTACGCGATGTGCGGCATCCCGTCGCCATCCACGGCGATCGACGACCACCCCGTGAACCCGAAGTCGACCTCCGTGACGTGCCACGTGGCGCCGTCCCGGGTCGCGTACCGGAGGTCGCCCTCGCTCTCGACGTCCGCGTAGGAGATGTGGGGACGTCCGTCTGTGTCGACGGCGATGGAGGGAAACTCGCCCAGCGTCCAGTCGGACGACGAGTCCACGGTCTCGATGCTCCAGTCGACGCCGTCGAAATGCGCGTACCACAGGCCGTCCGCGTGGTAGGCCACGTGCAGTCCGTCGTTCGCGTCGATGGCCAGCGAGATCCCGAAGCCGACCGGCGAGACGTCGACGATCTCCGTCTGCCAGGTTCCCCCCGGGGTCTTCCAGGCGTGCTTGAGCGCCTGCTCGAGCGTGGAGCGGTACGCGACGTGCGGCTGATCGCTGGAATCGAGGACGATGGACGAGTACTCGCCCGTGTACGGCTCGACGTCGACGAGTTCGGTTCGCCAGCCGGCCTCCGCGGGGACAGCCAGGAGAACGACGCACATCGCCGGCAGCCAGCGCGGGCGCAACCACATGGACCTGGGATTCACTCCCGGGGACGTTGCGGCGCGGGGCTCGTTCACCGTCATGCCGGAGCCTCCAGAAGGGTCGGGCAGTCCCGTGCGCCGGGACGGGCACGGTCGCTGGACGGCCACCGCGTGAGTCTACCAGGCCCGCGCCGTTCGCCGACACCACGCGGACGACGGACACTTGACTCGCGGCGCCGGGTCGAGATACTTTGTATCGTAAAGTCATGCCACCCGGAGAGAGGGCCCATGCAGCTCGACGAGGCGCTCCGTCAAATCTCCGACATTCGCGAGCAGATGGCGCGAACTCGCGCGTTCCGCGGCTATCGCTCGATGACCGTCGCCTTCTCCGGCGCGATGGGGCTGGCAGCCGCCGCGCTCCAGCCGCACTGGGTCGCGACGCCGGAGACCAACCTCGGGCGATACCTCGGACTGTGGCTCGCCGTCGCGCTGATCAGCTTGCTCGCCGCCTGTCTCGAGCTGTACCGGCGCGCCCGAGACGACGGATCGGACGTGGCCCGTCAGCGGACGATGCACGCGGTCGAACAGTTTGCGCCCAGCGTCGTCGTGGGGGCTCTCCTGACGCTGATCATCCATGGCCGGGCACCCGACGTGGCCTGGATGCTGCCGGGTCTGTGGTCGTCGATCTTCGGGCTGGGGATCTTCGCCTCGCGCCGGCTGCTGCCGCGGCAGGTCCGCTGGGTCGGCACGTTCTACGTCCTGTGCGGAGGTGGTTGCCTGTTGTGGGGACGCGGTGACAACGTCCTGTCTCCGTGGTTGATGGGCATCAGCTTCGGCGGCGGCCAGCTGCTGGGCGCGGTGATCCTGTACTGGATTCTGGAGCGGGCCGATGCCGCGTAACCGAGCGGGTGAGATCGATGGCGCCCGGAACGCCGCGGCCCGGGCGGGCCGGTTCTCGTACGACGGCCTCGATCGTGTCATGCACGAGAAGGCCCGGTTGAGCATCCTGGCCTCCCTCGCCGCCAACGTCGAGGGACTCCTGTTCACCGACCTGAAAGAGCTGTGTGCGCTGACGGATGGGAATCTCAGCCGCCATCTGGCGGTTCTGAGCGATGCGGGGCTGGTCGACGTCTGGAAGCGCGCGGCGGGATCGCGACCCCGGACCCTGTATCGCCTGACCGCCGATGGCCGGCGCCGGTTCGCCGCCTACATCGGCGTGCTGGAGAGGGTGGTGACGGATGCACAGGCGGACGAGGCAACCGCCACGCGCCGGCGCCGGTTGCCGGAAGGCTGGTCACCGGCCTAGCGACGCCGTTCACTTTACTTTTTTGACTCTTTGCTTTGCAGCGCAAAGTCCCGACGAATGGTGAGGACCGACCGGATGACGACGCACATCGGGCCGTCGCACGCATGAGAGCTCCGCTGCTGATCGCGGTCGTCGCCGGCGTGCCGCTTGTCGTCATCGTGATCGTGACGTGGGTGTGGATCACGATGCCGCCCGCGCTCGATCCGGACGCGCTGCCCGCACGCGTGCTCGAGCCCCCCTCGCCGGCATGGCGAGACGCCGTGGAGGAGGGGCGATCCCTCGCCCGCGCGGCCGTCGCCGAGGAGAAGCTGCCGGGGCTCTCGGTGGCGGTCGCGGTGGATGGCGCGATCGTCTGGGCGGAGGGGTTTCGCTGGGCCGACATGGAGAGCCAGACGCCGGTGACGCCCGCGACGCGGTTCCGGATCGGCGGTATCTCCGCCACCCTCACCGCCGCCGCCGTCGGGCTCCTGTCCGAGCGGGACCTCCTCGATCCAGACGCCCCCGTGCGGCACTACGTTCCGAGCTTCCCCGAGAAGCGATGGCCGGTCACCACACGCCAGCTCATGTCGCACACCGGCGGCATCACGCCCTTCCGCGGTGAAGGCGGGATCATCCGGGGACCCGGCTGCGAGAACGATGCGGACCGCATCGCGATCTTCGCCGGCGATTCGTTGCGATTCCGGCCCGGAACGGATCGTCGCTACTCGACGTACGGCTGGGTGCTGGTGGGCGCCGTGGTTGCCGCGGCGGCGGACGAGTCCTATCTCGGCTTCGTCCGACGTGAGATCCTCGAGCCGCTGGGCATGGAGAGCACCGGTCCCGACGCCGCCGGCGGGACCGAGTCCGACCGCGCGCGGTTCTACTACCCCCGGATGATGCTCAGTCCGCGCTACGGCCTGCAGGACGCGCCGGTGGTGGATCTATCCTGTCACCTGCCGGCGGTCGGCTTCCTGTCCACGCCTTCCGACCTCGTGCGCTTCGGCGCCGCGATGATGCGTGATCGACTGCTGAGTCGAGAGACGGTGGCGCAGCTGGAGGAACCGTCGCGGCTCGAGTCGGACGCACCGGCCGAGCAGGCGCTCGGCTGGATCGTGCGCACGATCCCGATGGGCACGGACTCGATCGCCACGCGGATCGTGGGCCAGGGCCTCGGGGAGGTCGTTCTCAGGAGACCGCTCTCGGTCCAGACCACGGGCGGCCAGGTCGCCGGGAGCACGGCATCGCTCATCCTCGTCCCCGAGCACGACGTCGCGGTTGCCGTGGCGAGCAACGTGACCGGCGCCGAGAGCGTGCCGTCGCTCGCGACCGAGCTCGCCGACCTCGTCGTCCGCCGTCTTCGATCGCGCCGATGATCCCGTGCATCTCGCACCATGCGACCGAGGAGGCCCGCCGGATGACGACGCGCCGCGTTCCCGGAGCCAGGTCGAAGCGGGACGCCGTGCGACCGCTCCTCCACGGACTCCCGCGCTGGCGCGCCTGTTCGCGCGACCGGCGGCGCCGGCCGACGAGCCGGGCACCGAGGCGCCCCCGTCACGGGTGGAGAAACGACTCCAGTGAACGACGTCGCCCACTCTCCCACGCCGTCTCGTACGTCGTGTCCCCGAGGGTCCGCCGCACGCGCGCCAGCAACGGGTCGAGCTCGTCGGCGTGGCGCCTTCGCTGCCGAGGGTGGGGCCATCGTTCGTCGGCGGCGGCGAAGTGCTGAACGGCGCCCGTCAGGTCTCCGCTCGCCTCGGCCACGAATCCGAGCTCCACGAGCGTGATGGGGCAGGCGCGAGCATCGCCCAGCTCGTACTGCACGCGAAGGGCGCGCATGAGAAGCGCGCGCGCGTCGTCCAGGCGTCCCTGCCGGCGCGCGAGGCCGCCCAGGTCGGTCGCGCACAGGGCCTGCACGTAGGGGCTCTCGAACTGCTCGTCGTCACCGATGGCCTCCTCGAGCAACCGTCGCGCTTCGTCGAGTCGTCCCTCGGCCTCCGATGTCGCCGCCAGGTTCCTCAGGCAGTACTTCACCAGCTCCCGGAGATCCGCCTCGCGCGCCAGCGCCAGCCCTTCCTCCAGGTACCCTGTCGCCTCCGGGTAGCTCTCTCGCCCCACGGCCAGAACCGCCAGATTCACCAGGGTCTGCACGATGCCGTGCGGTGTACCCAGCCGCCGCCGGACCGCCAGTGCCTCGGTCAGGAGCTCCTGCGCTGTCTTCGTGTCGCCCCGGTCGATGGCCAGAATCGCGACGTTGTTGAGTGTCTGTGCGGTGGCCGAGTCGTCGCCGAGCTCTCGAAACAGCGTGAGGCTGGCGCCGAGGCGGCGCTGCGCCTCCTCTCGATCCCCCTGAGCCGCCGCGAGGTTTCCCACCGTGCGCAGAACGGGCGCGTGATGCCTCGGATAGCGCGCGGCGTCGGGATGATCGGCCAGCTCACTCCCGAGCGTACGGGCCTCGTGCCAGTGGCCACGCCGCTCGAAGTACCCGGCGAGATTCGCGACCATTTCGAGGGCCGTGCCCACGTCCCCGGATGCGCGGCAGCGCCGGAGCGCGGCTCGGATGTTGTCGAGATCGCGATCCATGCGGTCGAGAAGATCGGGCTCGTAGCCGCCCGGCCCACGGTGCGCCACGTTCCGCGCCCGATCCAGAAAGTGCGTCACGTGCCGACGGTCCACCGCGGAGCGAGGCTCCTCCTCGGTCAACCGCTCGGCGGCGAAGCTCCGGATCGTGTCGAGCATGTGGTAGCGCGTCCACCGCGAGGTGGTGTCCAGCGTGATCAGAGAGCGAGCCACGAGCTGATAGTGCAGGCTGGGGACATCCGATGCGTCCAGCGTATCGTCCGAGCACACGTCGGTCGCCGATTCCACCGTCCACCCGCCCGAGAAGACCGAGAGTCGACGCAACAACGTGCGCTCGGCACGACTCAGGAAGTCGTAGCTCCAGCCGACCAGCGCGCGCAGCGTCCCGTGGTGTGGCAGCGTCCCCGTGCCGGGATGGCCGAGATCCAGAAGGCACTCGTCGATCAGGCGGGCGATCTCGTCGATCGGCAGCGTCGCCGTGTACACGGCAACCAGCTCGATCGCCAGCGGTATCCCATCGACGCGGCGACAGATCTGCGCCGTGCTCGTCGCGTTCGCCTCCGAGAGTGCGAAGCGACCGTCCGCAGCTCGCGCGCGATCGGTAAAGAGACGGACCGACTCCACCGTTCGCACGTCACCGAGCCGTGGACGCTCGGGATGCGGGAGCTCGAGCGGCGGAACGACGGCGGATACCTCGCCCGGCACGCGCAGCGCCTCGCGGCTCGTGGCGAGGATGCTGACGTTTTGCGTCGCGTGCACGATCCGTCCGACCGCGTCGGCGCAGGCGGCGGTGACGTGCTCGCAGCCGTCCAGAACCAGGAGCGCCCGGCGATCGGCGAGGAACGTGATGACGGCATCCAGCAAGGACTCCGTCGCGACCGGCTTCGCTCCGATGGCGCCCGCGATCACCGATGACACGAGACGCGGATCCGCGACGTGGGTGAGCTCGACGAACCAGACGCCGCCGGGAAACCAGGAGGCGGCGGATCGCGCGATCTCGACGGCCGTCCGCGTCTTTCCGCACCCGCCCGTTCCGGTCAAGGTCACGAGTCGACGCTCGCGGATCGTCGCTCCGACGTCCCGGTGCAGCCGCTCACGTCCGACGTAGCGGGTCAGAAACCGCGGAAGAAACGGCTCGACCCTCGTGTCCGAGCCCGCGATCTCACGCGCCTTCTCGAGCGCCGCCGCCATCTCCCCCGCGCTCTCCCAGCGAGCCGTCGGATCGTGGGCGAGTGCGCGATCGATGGTGTGCGCGAACGCTTCCGAGAGCTCGGGCCGGCGCTCCCGGACGCTCGTCGTGGTGCGGGTCGCCAGCGCCGAGCGCAGCTCCTCCATGCTCGACGCTCGCACCGGGTACTCGCCGGTCACGAGCAGGTGAAGAAGGACGCCCAGGCTGTAGAGGTCGGAGCCCGGAGTCGCCACGCCACGTTCGAGAACCTCCGGCGCGACGTAGAGCGGGGTACCGACGACCCCCTGCGGACCGGATCCGCCGTCGCTCGCGTGATCGATGCCGGCCCCGAGGTCCATGAGCACGATCCGTCCGTCGGCGTCGCGCATGACGTTCGTCGCCTTCACGTCGCGGTGCAGGAGTCCGGCCTCGTGCGTGGCCGTCAGCGCGTGGCAGATCGCCAGCCCGACCTCGACGGCGACGCTCTCCGAGAACGTCCCGTCCGTCTCGAGAAGCTCGGCCAGGGTCCGTCCCCGGATGAGCTCCATGCGCAGTCCGATGAGGTCCTCGTGCTCGTCGATGCAGATGACGCGCACGATGTTGGGGTGTCGCAGGCGTGCGAGCCGGCGTCCCTCCTCGACGAGACGACCGACGACGCCGCCGCTCCCGGGCCGAAGGACCTTGACCGCGACGTGCTCGTCGAGGAGCAGGTCCCTGGCACGATAGACCGTGCCGAACGTCCCGCGACCGATCGTCGACTCCAGTCGAAGCGAGCCCCAGGCCGCCGGTACGGGTGTGCCGTCCGCGAGCACGTCGAGGGACGCATCCGGTGATGCCTCGGCGAGCCTCGAGACGCGGGCGATGAGCTCCAATGCGTCGACGACCCCCGCGTCCTCCGACCTCGACGATCGTTCGCGCGGCCAGTCGACGTTCACCCCGTCCGCAACGGACTCCGCGAGTGGATCGACCGGTTCGTCGCGACGCGACGCCTCGCTACGCGCGGTCATGGAGCGCCCTGGCGAGCCGGGACACCGCGCGACTCACGGCCTTGCGTGCCGCGATGGTGGACGGCTTTCCCAGTATGTCGGCCACGTGCTCGTAGGGAAGACCCATCTCGAGGCGGGCGATGATCGCCTCGCGATCGACGTCGCGGAGCGCGCGGAGCGCCTTCTCGTACCGGGCCATCTCGTCCTGCGTGACGACGTGGTCGAGCGCGTTCGGCACGGACGGACCCGCTGCGTCGTCCGCGAGCGGCAAAGAGGTCGGGCGGCGTCCGAGTCGACGGGCCTCCTCCCTCACCCGGTTGTGGAGTGTCGTGCGGAGGTAGGCGAGGAGCGCGCCGTCGCGCCGGTGCTCGAATCCGGAGAGGTTCTTCAGCGTCCGGACGATCGTCTCCTGGACGAGATCGTCGGTCTCCAGCATGCCCCGCGCGCCCGCCGGCACCCGACCCCGCGCCCAGCGCTGGAGCATGGGCAGATATCGGTTGCAGAGCCGGTCGAGGGCCGCGGCGTCGCCGAGCTGGGCCTTGTGCAGGAGCTCGACCGACGACTCGGTGCGAGTCCTGGTGCGTCGTGAGGCATGCTCTCGCGGGTTGCCGCTCTCGACCTGCATGGCTGCTCCCGTGTCGCGCACGCCGTTCGCGCACGTCGCCGTGGTGGGCGCCTCCTCGGCCGCTGCATGACGACATGACTATATCAAAGAACGGTGCCGGCACCGCCGTTTGCCGCGATCACGGCGCGGGACGCTCTTTTGGGGGGCGGCAGGGGGCTGTCGGGTCGGCACATGTGACCGGTCGAGCCCGCCGCGCGCCGGAAGGCGCGGGCGAGCTTGGGGTGGACCCCCGGCTCGCGGATCAGCCGCGGAGACGCTCGGCCGTCAACGGAGCACGGTGAGCTTGTGGGTCGATCGGAGCCCGGGCACCGTGACCTGGTAGAAGTACAGGCCGCTCGAGAGTCCGTGGCCGTCCACCCGGATCCGGTGCGTGCCCGCCGCGTGGTGTGCGCGGCTCAGCGTGCGGACGAACCGTCCCCCCGCGTCGTAGAGATCGACGGTCACCCGGCCCGCCACGGGAAGCTCCAGCCCGATCCACGTTGTGCCGCGAAGCGGGTTCGGCGCGGCCGGACGTACGGCAGCCACGACCGGCGCCAAGGTGGGCGGGTCGGACGACGCGAGGACCACGGGCCACGACGCCAGGCCGACTCCGCCATGAAGGTAACCGAGGAACGTGGTGTACTCGCCCACGACGTTCACTTCGTAGAACCCGACGCCGTCCACACCGTAGATCGTTCCATCCGACGCCGCCGCGAGATCCACGATCTCGGTGGAGAACTGCGCGATCAGCGTGAAGGCTCCCGTCTCTCGATCGATCTCGAACACGTACGTACTGGTGAGGGCGGCCACGCTCAGCAGACGATCGAGCGCCGGGTCGTAGACGAGCCCCGTGGCGAGGTACATGAGCCCTTCGAAGGGGACCGTAACCACGAGCGTGACCGGATCCACCTGGTAGAGCGTGCCGCCGGTAATGCCCACGCCCCAGAGCGTCCCCGTGTCATCGAACGCCAGCGACCCCAGGGGACTGCCGGTGCCGAGGGAGCCCAGGTCCATCGAGGCACCCGATTCGCCATCGAGCCGGTAGAGGTGATCGTTCGCGTTGCTCGACGCGAAGATGGCGCCGGTGGGGTCGATCGCCAGCCCCGGGAGATACCCCGGGACCCCCGTGTGGCCGATCGGGTCGGCGATCTCGCCCCCGAGCCGCGGAATGCTCGCGAAGTCCACCACCACGAGCTCGACGCCGATCGCGGTGGATCGAGTGGCGATCGCGCCGTCGATCGGCGCGGGGCCCACGACGTCGCCGACCGTGACGGTGAGTGGCACCGCGACCTCGGGCTGCATCGGGTCGCTGCTGGTGATGGTGAGCGGGCACTCGTACACGCCCGTCGTCACTCCGGCCGCGTCGAGGGTCACGGTGAGGGTCTCGGAGTCGCCCCCGACGATGGTGCCGGCGGGCGGGGAGACCGAGATCCACGGGCAGGCCGCGTCCACCGCCACCGCCCAGCCGAGAGGCGGCGAGTCGGGCGCGTTTTCGAGCTCGAGCGCCAGCGCCGAGACGAAGCCCTCGGGCAGCTCCGCCTCCAGCGAGTCGGGACCGAACGTCATGACCGCGGGCGGCTCGACGAGCGCGATGCGCTGATCCACGGTCGGGGTCTCCACGCTGATCGCCCCCGACGGCCACCGCACGCGCACCTCGTCGATCGTCGTGTTCGCTCCCAGTCCGAAATGCGCCACGAGGTCGTTCTGGGCGAGATACCCCTCTCCCGCGGACACCATTCGCGTCTGGGTCACGCCCCCCGCGGTGAGCTCGACGCGCGCCCCGATGGCGGCCCTGTTCGAGGTGACACCCTCCAGTGAGACCTGCAGCCAGTGCGCACCGGTGTCGGTGTCGTTCCGGAGAAGCTGGTTGGCCCCGATCGACCCCACGTAGACGTCGACGTCCCCGTCCAGGTCGTAGTCGCTCACCGCAGCGGCAACCGGAACGCCGCTGAACGCGATGCTCCCCATCTGAACGGGAACGAACACGCCTCCACCCTCGTTCTCGAAGAGCTGGCTGTCGGACGCGTCGAGCAGAAGGACGTCGAGGTCGCCGTCGTTGTCGAAGTCCAGCCAGACCCCGCCGCGGTTTCCGTTTCCCATCGTTCCCTGCAGCAACCCCGCCGTGACGTCCCTGAAGATGCCGTACCCGTCGTTTCGGAACAGCCGATCGGCTGCGAGGCTGTTCACGACGTGCAGGTCGAGATCGCCGTCGTTGTCGTAGTCGATCCAGCTGACGCCGCGCGTGCCGTCGGTGTCGTCGAGCGGGCCCCCGGTCGCGTCGGCGAAGCTGCCGCCTCCGTCGTTTCGCAGGAGCACGTTCGTCGAGGTGCTGTTGTTTCCGACGTAGAAGTCGAGGTCACCGTCGTCGTCGTAGTCGCCCCACGCCCCGCCGCGGGCCGATCGCGTGTCACCGATCGGTCCGGCGGTGACGTCGCTGAACGTCCCCGCGTCGTTCCGGAGGAGCAGGTTGGCACCGGTCCGGAGTACGTAGAGATCGACGTACCCGTCGTCGTCGTAATCCCCCCACGGCGCGAAGCGGGAGGGACCGGAGTCGTCGAGCGGGGCCACCGTCACGTCGGCGAAGACGTGACTTCCGTCGTTACGAAGAAGCTTGCTGGGCTCATTGAAGTTCACGAGGTAGAGATCGAGATCGCCGTCGTTGTCGTAGTCGGCCAGGGTGGTGCCGCTTCCCTCGCCGGCATCTCCTGCGGGGCCGCTGGTGACGTCGACGAACGAGCCGCCATCGTTGCGGAAGAGCAGGTTGGAGCTCGACAGGTTCGTCACGTAGAGATCGGCGTCACCGTCACCGTCGGTGTCTCCCCACGCGACGCCGCGCGCCGAGGACGCGTCGTCGATCGGTGCCGCGGTGGCGTCCGTCCAGTCGGTGACCTCCATCGCCTCGGTGACGACGATCCGCTGATCCACCGAGGGGGTCAGGTCCTGCACGAGCCCCGAGGGCCACCTGACGCGCAGGAGGTCGACCGTCGTGGCGCTCCCCAGCCCGAAGCTGACGGTGTAGGGAGATTGACCGTGGGCGCCGGTGTCGGCGCGCACCTCGCCGACCTGCATCACCCCACCGGCGGTCAGCTCCAGTCGCGCCCCCACACCGAAGTGATTCGAGAGCACACCCACCAGATCGACCTGAAGCCAGTGATTCCCCGGGCTCTCGTCGTTCCGGAAGAGACGGTTGACGTCCCCGTACGAGGCCTGGAAGAGATCGAGGTCACCGTCCCCGTCGTAGTCGATCGGGACGATGGACTCGGACTGGTCGGGGTCGTCGAGCGGGAAGCGGGAGAGATCGACGAACGTGCCACCGTCGTTGCGGTAGATGGCGTTCCGCTCGTCGTATCCGCTGATCGCCAGGTCGGCGTCCCCGTCGAGATCGAAGTCGGCCCAGGCGGGGCTCACCGCGGAGAGCGTCGTCCCGAAGCCCGGGTACGCCGCGAACGCCCCACCGCCGTCGTTCCGCAGGACGGTGGTGCTCGCGAGGACGACGTTGGCCAGCGCGAGATCGAGATCCCCGTCACCATCCGGGTCGCCCCACGCGATCCCGTCGCCCGAGCCCACGTCGTCGAGTGGCGGAGTGGTCACGTCCACGAACGTTCCGCCGTCGTTTCGAAAGAGCTGGTTCGGTGACAGCTCGTTCGTGAGGTAGAGGTCGGGGTCGCCGTCGAGGTCGACGTCCGTCCAGGCGGCCCGGTATCCCTCGACGATCGTGTTCATGATCGCGGGGGTCGCGTCGACGAACGTACCGCCGTCGTTGCGGAGCAGGCGATTGTCGGCGTCGTGATTGGCGAGGAACAGATCGACGTCACCGTCCCCGTCGTAGTCCGCCGCGGCGGTGCCCACGGTCTCGCTCGGATCGTCGAGAGGGGCGACCGTGGCATCGACGAACGTGGCGCCGTCGTTGCGGAAGTAGTGGTTCGTTCCTGCGTTCGAGACGTAGAGATCCAGGTCGCCGTCGTCGTCGAGGTCCACCCAGAGCGAGCCCCAGCTGAACAGACCGTCGTCGAGCGGGGCCACGGTCGCGTCCACGAAGGTGCCGGCGTCGTTGCGCAGAAGCTGGTTCGGCGTCGCGCCGCCCCCCGAGAGGTACACGTCGGCGTCGCCGTCTCCGTCGTAGTCGCCGGCGGACACCGCCACGCTTCGATCCTGACTGGCCACCGCGGCATTGGTGACGTCGGTCCAGAAGGGAAGCGGGCTCCGCCAGGCGAGTCCCTGCGACGCCACGCCGTCGACCGAGGAGAACTGGCCGCCCACGAAGAGATCCCCTCCGCGCACGACCACGTGCCATGGCAGACCGGACACCGACGCCTCTTCGGCCCAGGCCACGCCGTCCCATCGCGCGAGACCGTCGAGCGAGGTGCCTCCAGAGCCGGTGAAGGTCCCGGCGGCGAGAAGCTCGGTGCCGTCGCTGGTGAGGCCGACCGGACCGAACCCACCCTCGAGACCGTCCCCCATCGCGTGCCAGTCGATCCCGTCGAAGCGCACGATACCCTCGATGGGCTGCCCGTTTACCTCGTCGAAGGTTCCACCCACGACGAGATCTCCGGCGAGCTCGGCCAGCGACCAGATGGTCGGCTCGAAGCCGTTGTCGAGAAGGGTTCCGAGGAAGCTCCAGCTGGTCCCGTCCCAGCGCCGCAGGTCGGTCCCGAACCCGCCGCCCACGATCAGGTCGCCGTCCCAGGGGAGGAGCGCGAGCACGTCGCCGGTCACGCTGCCGATCGACGACCAGACGGCGCCGTCCCACCGGGCGATGTTGCCCACCGCGACACCACCCGCCGAGGAGAAGAACCCGCCCACGATCAGATCACCACCGTAGGTGGCGAGGGCCAGCCCCTGCGTGGGAGAGCCTCCGGTGAGGCCGGATCCGAACGCACTCCACGTCGTTCCGTCCCAGGCTGCGATGCCGTTCGCGGACACGCCTCCAATGCTCGTGAACTCGCCCGCGGCGACGAGGAGATCGCCGTACATCATCAGGTCGAAGACCGCGGGGCTGGACCCTCCACCGGCATCGCCGAGGTCGCGCCAGCTTCCACCCGCCCACACCGCGATGCTGCGGATCGACTCGGATCCCGCCATCGTGAAGTCCCCGCCCACGGCGAAGCCGTCGCCGTACTCGATCATGGCGTAGACCGAGCCGTCGATCCCGAGCCCCGAGGGCGGGGCATCCAGCAGCGTGTTCCAGGAGTCGGCACTGGAAGAGAGCGGCACCGCGACGAGGGCCGCGACGATCGGTTGGGAGACGGAGCGAGCTCGAAGCATGGGGATCCTCCTGAGATCTGGCGTCACCCTCCCCAATGCCGGCGGGACCGAGGTGTGACACCCTCCCGGCCGTGCCGCGCCGGCTCATCGGCCCCGGCGGCTGGTGCCGTTGCTCGTCACCCCCCGGCCCATCGGCGCTCTCGTCTCGAGTGTCCATGCCGGCTACACTCTCCAGCCGTCGACGAGCCGGAGAGAGGAGACCCATGCGACCGACCACGTCCCTCGGGTGGATTCCGCTGGCGGCAGTGCTCGCCGCGGCGGCCGACCCCCACGAGACCCCTCTCGCGGTCCGCGAGGCGACCGATCGAGCCGGAACGAACGCCGCGGCCATCGAACGGGTGTGGCGCGAGACCTCCCCGGCCCATCGCCCTGGAGTGGAGTTCCTCCTCCGGCACATGCCGCGCCGGGACATCACGTCACTCCCGGCGGCCTTTCTGGAGGAGAACGTCCGCCTCGCCTATGCGGCGTACGACAGCGCACCGTGGCGGAACGAGATCCCTCAGGAGATCTTCCTGAACGAGATCCTGCCCTACTGCTTCGTGACCGAGGAACGGGCCCCCTGGCGAGCCGAGCTGGCCGAGCGTTGCCGCCCGCTGGTGGCCGGCGCCACCTCACCCTCGGAGGCCGCCGCCCGGCTCAACCGGGAGATGTTCCCGGCGTTCGGCGTGACGTACTCCCAGGAGCGGTCCCGGACCGACCAGAACGTGCGCCAGGTGCTGGACGAGGGCTTGGCCACCTGCACCGGGCTCTCGGTGCTGCTCGCGAGCGCCTGTCGCTCGGTCGGGGTGCCGGCTCGGCTGGCCGGGACACCGATGTGGCCCGACAGCAGCGGCAACCACACCTGGGTCGAGATCTGGGACGGAGAGTGGCACTTCACCGGCGCCGCCGAGCCGACGGGCGCGGTGCTCGACAGCGCCTGGTTCGTGGAGCGAGCCCGGACGTGTCCGGAGGACGTGCCCGGGCACGCCATCTACGCGACGAGCTACGCTCGCACCGACACGCCCTTCCCCATCGCCTGGGCCGACTCCGTGAAGGACGTCTGGGGCGTGAACGTCACGCAGCGCTACGCGCAGGATCGGCCGTGACCATCACCGGCTGATCCCGTCCGCTCCGCCCGCCGTGCGCCGGAGCTTGGTGGCGGTCAGGGCGCGACCCAGCGATGCCGTCTATTCGTCTCCAGATCGGTGTGCAGGGTCGACGCGCCGTCCGGCCACCGGACCCGCACGGAGTCGACGACCGCGCAGTCGCCGAGCCCGAAGTGGAGCCGAAACGAGCTCTGCGACTGATACGTCGAGCCGCTCCGAACCTCCCGGACCTGCTGCCTCCCGGCGGCGTGAAGCGTCGCGAGCGCGCCGATCGCCGCGCTCCCCCGCGCGTCGACGAGGTCGAGGACGAGCCAGCGCCCCGATCCCGACGCATCGTTGCGAAACAGGAGCGGGCGGCAGTCCATTCCGGTCACCACGGCATCGACGTCGCCGTCGTTGTCGTAGTCGCCCATCGCGAGCCCGCGGCCGGAGATGGGGAGTCCGAGTCCCGGAACGTCCGAGGCATCGACGAACGCCCCCGCGTCGTTCCGGAACAGGAGCGGCGCCTGTGCATAGGTCTCGTCCAGCTCGGCGACGTCGTCGACCTGAGGGAAGATGTGGCCGTTGATGATCAACAGGTCCAGGTCCGCGTCGTTGTCGTAGTCGAAGAACGCGCAGCCCCAGCTCAGCGGACGGTAGGAGACGCGATCGATGTCGTGTCCGGCCGTCACGTCCTGGAAGAACAGACCTCCGGCGTTGTGGTAGAGCGTGGAGTGATCGAATGCGAAGTTCGTGACGAAGATCTCCTGCAGACCGTCGCCGTCCACGTCCCCGGCGTCGACGCCCATCCCCGCCTGAGCGGATCCATGGTCGCTGAAGCCCGCTCCGCTCCAGGCGCCGACGTCGGCGAAATGCCCCGAACCGTCGTTCCGATAGAGGAAGTTCTGGTTGGAGTCGTTGGCCACGTACACGTCCACGTCTCCGTCGGCATCGAGGTCCGAGGTGAGCACGCCGAGGCCGTACGCCTCGGCGTCGTCGGTGAACCCGCTCTCGTCGGTGGCGTCGGTGAACGAGCCGTCTCCCTCGTTCCGGAAGAACCGGTCGCGTCCGCCACGGAGCCCGAACGGGCCGATCATGACGTCGACCTTTCCTTTCCAACGTCCCGTTCGTTCCGCGCCGTGGACGTCGTCCTCGGAGCAGTCGATGTAGTTGGCCACGTAGAGATCGAGATCCCCGTCGCCGTCGGCATCGAAGAACGAGGCCCCTGCGCCCCATCCGGGCTCGTCGACGCCGGCGCCGGCTGCACGCTCCTCGAAGCTCCCGTCACCGCGGTTGCGATAGAGGCGATTGGGTCCGAAGTTGGTCACGTAGAGGTCGACGTGACCGTCGCCGTCGTAGTCGCCGGCGCACACGCCCGCGCCCCAGAGATCGTCACCGACCCCGGCCTCCGCGGTCACGTCCTCGAACAGATGCCCCTCCCAGTTTCGAAACAACCGGTTCTCGCCCCGGATCGCGACACCGGAGGGGGACTCGTCGAGACGCCACGCGTTGACCACGTAGAGGTCGAGCCAGCCGTCGGCGTCGTAGTCCACGAACGCGACCCCGGTGCCGACGGACTCCAGGATGTGGTCCTTGTCCCGACCTCCGGCCCAGGTCGTCACCTCGAGACCCATCGGCTCGGCGATCTCGACGAAACCCCCCGTCCCCGCGGGGATCGGGGACGGCTCGTCGCGCGCGCAGGAGATGGAGAGCAGCGCCCCGACGACGAGAGGGGCGCCCACCCACGATGCCGCACGGGTATCCGGAACGCGGATCGGCCCGCGCCGTCGATGCCGCAAGGCCTCGCCTACTCTTCCGGAGCGAGGGCGGCCTCGACCAGGGCGTCGAGTGTGCTCCGGGCTTCGGCGATCTGCTCGGCGGTGGCGGAGGCCCCGAGCCGAGCCACGGCGCCGGCATGGTCGAGCAGCGCTTTCTTCTCGTCGGGGTCGACGAAGACGTAGTCCGCCTCGCTCTCTGCGTCGCTGTGGTGATGGTGGTGATGATGGTGCCCCGCCTCCGTCAGGGCCTGCCGCACGGCCTGCACGGCCTTCCCTCCTTCGGTGGCGACCTTCGTGATCTCACCGGCCGCCGCTTCGAGGTTCTTGGCGACGTCCTGACCCGCCGTCGCCCGGGCGAAGTAGTGGACGGCCATCATGTGGTGGTTCGTCAGAATAGTCGCGACCAGTCCGTTCTCGGCCTCGCGGAGCTCGATCAGCGACCTCGCGAGGTGCTCGTACGTTTGCGCGAGAACGGCTTCCTCGGGGTTCTCGTCGGCGGCGATCGACGAGCCGGCAACCGCGACCATCAGCAACACGACAGAGAAAAAAACGGCGATGGGCTTCATCACGTGCTCCTCTCGGCAATCGCCCCGGCCTCCGATCCATCCGGCGGGCGTGGCCCGCCGCGGATCTGTTGAACGATACCGGCGACTCTATTCCCCGGAAACCAGCCGCTTCAAGCCGGTTCTTGCCGGGTTTCGATTGCGGCGCGGTTGCAGCCGCGCATCGCGACGAGACCGGCGGTCCGAAGCCGATCGTCGCTCGTGTCGCCGAACGCGACGCGCGAAGGGCGTCGAAGAAACCGCTGGCGCCCGCCGGTCACCACGGGTACCGTCCTGAGCCCCGTTCCGGTTCGACCGCCATCGTTGGAGATCGCCATGAACCGGCACGTCCGCTGGCTGCTCCTCTCGGCCATGCTCGTCCCGATCCGATCCGCCTCGGCGGACGAGTCCACGCTGCGCCTCGGGGGCCGGGTTCCCGCCGTCGACCGTCTCCTCGCTCACGTGACGTCGGAGTCCGTCGACGAGCCGGCGACGATCGACGTCGTCGTCTTCTGGGCCTCCTGGTGTCCCAACAGCCGCGACGTGCTCACGCAGCTCGACGCCCGTCGGGCGGAGCTGTCGGGCGCACGGATCCTGGCGGTGGCCACCGAGCCCGAGTCCGTCGTTCGCACCTTTCTCTCGACGGCCCCGTGGTCACGGCTCGACGTGACCGTCGACGACGATGGCGTCCTTCGCCGAACACTGATGGACGCCGCCGGCCACGACGGACCACTGCCGTTCGGCTTCGTCATCGAGCGCGCGGAGTCCCGTCTCCTGTGGCACGGTCCGCTCCGCCGGCCCGACGATCCCGATCCCGACGAGGCCTTTCTCGACGTGATCGAGCGGGTGCTCTCGGGTCGCTACGACCTCGACGCCGCCATCTCCGACGCGGAGCGTCGGGCGGCGTTCCGCGATGCGATCGCGTCCCTCGAACAGGCTCACGAGGCATCCGACGTCGACGCCGCGGTCGAGGCTCTTCGCGGCGCGTTCCCGGCGCCGCCGCGCGACCTCTCGCGCGAGGCCATCTCGGCGCTGAACGGCGTCGCCTGGAGCCTCGTCACCTCCGAGGGGCGATCGCCCGAGGATGTTGCCGCGGGGCTCCGCGCCATCGAGCTGGCGATGAGGTTCGGCGCCGACTCCGATCCGCTCGTCATCGACACCCATGCCCGCGCGGTGTACGAGACGGGCGATCTCTCACGGGCACACGAGATCCAGAGTCGAGCGGTCGCGCTGTCGCGCGGGCAGCCGGTCGAGGCCGAGCTCTCGGCCACGTTGCGGGCCTATGCCGCCGAGCTTGGGCTGGAGCCCGATCCCCCGAGCGCGACGCCGGAGACTCCCGAGGCACCGTCAGCGTGGACGGGCTCCATCAACCTCGTGTTCGACGCGTTCGAGAAAGCGACGTCGATGACGATCGTTCGTCCGGCCCCCGGGGATTCCACCGAACGCGCGGCCTGGGACGAGGAGATCCAGGCCCTGACGTCGCGGCTCTTCGACGGCGTCCCGGTCACCGGAGCCGCCGAGCTGTCCATGGTCGATCGCGAGGAGCGCGTGCTCGTCCTCTACGGAACACCCGGATCGAACCCGGTGATGCGTGAGGTGCTCGATCATCATGGCATCGTGCTGGAGGCGGACCACGTCTCGTTCGGGGATCAGACCGTTCACGCCCCGTCGGCGTCGCTGATCGCGGCACTGCCCTCGCCGTGGAACCGAACACTTCCGCTCGTTCTCTATGCGGGTCATGCCGACTCCGCCGCGCACGGGCTCAACCGGATCTTCCACGGTCCGACGGCCGTGTTCGTGGGCTCCGGCGCGTCCGGGCGTCCGGGTGCCGTCCTGTCCGCGAACGTCACGCTCGATGCCGACGGCCGGGTGACCGCCCTCGCCATCGGTCCGCGAACGCTGTCCGCCGGCGAGGCGATCGCGGATCTCGCACAGCTCCACGAGCTCCTTCGGGCCAGCTACGCGGGGTACGACGACATCGCCTGGCAGCTGCGCTCCGCCGGCTCCTCCTGGACGGCCCGCACCGACACCTTCCGAGAGGACCTCGCCACGCGCGATCGCTGGAGCTGGACCGAGGTGTTCGACCGGCTCGAGGCCTATCTCGACCCCGTGCAGGACTATCACTTCCACATGCGCGGCACCGGCGATTCCGACCGCGGCGTGGTCGAGCGGGATGCGCATCGGGTCCGCTCGTTCGTCGCCCGGTTCACGGACCTCCGGGTCCACGTGGTGGATGGCACGGCCCGCGTCGCGGTCGCTCCCGACTCGCTCGCCGCCGTCATCGGATCGACGCTGCCGGACGTGGAGGTGGTGGGAACGCCGATCGAGGTCGCGCCTCTTCGGCCCTATCTGTTCCCCACGCTCCCCGCCCCGGGAGAGCCCGACGACGCGACCTTCCTGCTCGGCGTGCTGGCTCCGGTCGAGGAGGATCCGCCGGCGACGGTAGAGGTCGCGCTCTCCCGCGAGGGCGACGCCCAATCGTGGGCGATCCCCCTGCATCGCGGTCGCGTGCGCTTGCCGCGGCAGCGCACCGCCTGGAGCGTCCAGGTTCCCCCGGATGCCCCGCTGCCGACGCTCTCGGTGCGCACGATGCACGCTCCGAGCCTGGCCGGGCTTCCCGGATCCGCCGACTCGCTGCGCGTGCTGTCCGAGCTCGTGCTCGACCTCCGCGCGAACGGTGGCGGATCGGATACCCCCGCCATGCAGTGGTGCTCCCGCCTCAGCGGGCAGCCGTTCCGCTGGGAGTGCGGCGCGTCGATGAACGTGGCCGAGCCGGACCCCCGACGGCGCTGGACGTCTCACCTGGACGGCTGGCTCACTGGCATCGAGCCACGGGCCCCCGAGCCGTACGGCGGCCGGCTCCTCGTGATCATCGACAACGGGGTCGCCTCGTCGGGTGAGACGTTCGCGATGCTGGCCGGTCAGATCGAGGGAGCCGTGATCGTGGGCGAGAACACCGCGGGCTGCACGAGCTACGGCAACGTGGGCACCCATGGCCCGCTCGCGAACAGCCGGATCTCGCTCTCGTTCGGGCGAACCCGGTTCGTTCCCGAGTGCATCCGCCCCACGCGCGAGGGCGTGGGGATGTTCCCCGACTACTGGCTCGACGATCCCCGACCCCTCGAGGCGCTGGCGCGCCGACCGCCGCGCTGACGACGGGCAATGGCGCGCCAGACACGGAGGCCCACCGGCATCCGCCGACTCCGGGCCGACCGGCGATGCGCGTTCAAACCCTTCCACCACCCGCAACGTCTCACCGATCGGTGGCATTTGGTGGAGGAGGGTCTGCCCGTGGCCTCGTCGGTCCTTACACGCATCGTGCTCGTCGGAGTCGTCGTGCTGAGCGGTCGGTCCGCCGCGGCGGACTCCTCCGGGAGTGAGCTCTCGCCGGAACGACTCGACCCCGTCCAGCGCCTGCTGGAGACCGCCGTCAACGACGGGCGCATCACCGCGGCCGTCGCGCTGGTCGCTCGCGATGACGAGGTGATCTGGCGGGGAGTCGCCGGCGAGATGTCTCCCGGGGTTCCCATGCGCGCGGACGCCATCCTCCCGCTCGCGTCGGTGGGGAAGATGTTCACCGCGACCGCCGCGATGATCCTCGTCGAACGGGGCGTGATCGCTCTCGACGATCCCGTGAGCACGTACATCCCGGAGCTCGCGAACGTGAGGATCGAGACCGGAGGCGAGAGCGGCGGGACATCCGTCGTTGCGCCCGAACGCCCGATCACCGTGTACCACCTGCTCACGCACACGGGCGGCCTCTCGGTGACCGGCGACGCGTTCTGGGCGGACTGGGACGCCAACGTGGGCAAGACCACGACGACACACCTCGCCCGGGCGCTGGCCGCGCGACCGCTGTTCGCGGCGCCCGGAGACGCGTTCATGTATGGGCCCACCGGTGCGTCGTACGAGGTGCTCGGGGCGGTCATCGAGATCGCCAGTGGGCGGTCGCTCGAGGCGTTCATGACCGAGAACGTCTTCGAGCCGCTCGGTCTGTCCGACAGCTACTTCTACCTGCCGGAGGAGAAGTCGAATCGACTGCCCGCCGTCTACCGGAGAGTCGACGGCGCCTTGCAGCTGGACCGAGCGGCCGGCCGGGACTTCCCGCGCTCGACGTTCTTCCACGGCGGCGGAGGTGTGCGTTCCTCACCCGACGACGTCTTTCACTTCGCGCGGCTCTTCCTGGACGAGGGATCGGTGGACGGCGTGCGGATTCTCGAGCCCGCGAGCGTCGAGATGATGATGACGGACCAGCTCGGAGACCTGGCACCCGACGAGTGGCGAGCGCTCGGCCTCAGCTGGGGATACGGAGCGGCCGTGAAGGTCTCGGAAAGCGCCGATGGCTCGCCCGTGGTCGAGCAGTACGGCTGGGTCGGCGGCGGGTTCGCCAAGCTCTGGATCGACCCGCGCGAACGCCTGATCGCGTACCTGAACGTCCCGCTGATGCCCCCCGGGGACAAAGCGCTCCTGGACGCGTTCGAGGAGCGGGTGTACGCCGCCCTGGCGCCCCGGCCCCGGTAGCGGAGCGGCACATGCGGGACGGTCGCCCGCCGGCAAGGAGACGGTCCGGCTGCCGGCGGCGGCGCGTGTATCACCTCGCGAGCGCGCGGGGTCTGCCCTCGAAACGTCCTCATCGGCGCGCCGGCACGCAACGGAGATCCACGCGACGTCCCGAGGCGACCGGCGCTCGAGCCCGTACGTCAGGAGGTACGCCGTGCTCCGTGCGCTCCTCGTCACCTCCGGGGCGCTCGCGTTCGGATCCGCCCCGCTCCGGGCCGCGCCCGATCTCCGCACGATCCTGGTCACCGGCGATCCGGTTCCCGGCGGTCCCGAAGGGGAGACGATCCGGTGGATCGGCAGCCCGCCCTCCACCGGAGACGCGCTGGCCATCACCGGCGACCGGGGCGACGTGGGGTTCGTCGCGGGCTGGGGCGCCAGCGTGTTCGAGCCTCACGGCGTGTTCGTGGACGAAGGTGGCCTCGTGCGGCGGATCGCGGAGCGCGGGGAGATGGCCCCGGGGACCGCCGTCCCGTTCGACTTCTTCCCGGGGATCTTTCCCGCGTCGCCTCACCCGAGCGGCGGGCGGGTTGCCTTTGCCGGTGGAGTCACACCCGACACGACGCCGATCTCGGGGCTCTGGTCGGACCGGACCGGCTCCCTCGAGCTCGTCTTCCTCGACACCGATCATCCCCCGGACACGCCACCGGGGTACGGATTCTTCCAGTGGGTGCACGCGCTGCGCGGCGACGCCATCGTGGTCAACGCGCGGTACGGAACACACATCAACGAGCACGGCTTCTGGCGTGATCCCGGGACCGGCTTCGAGACGATCGCGCTCACGATGACCCATGCACCGGGGACGCCCGAAGGCGTGGTGTTCGGCAACGGGACCGAGCTGGCGCTCGGCGCCTTCCAGAACTGGGACCTCGACGACGCCGCGCGGATCGCGTTCCACGCGATGATCATGGGATCGGGCGTGGGTGACCTGAACGACGAGGGGATCTGGTCGGAAGGGGCGGCGGGACTCTCGCTGCTCGCGCGCGAAGGCGACCCCGCGCCCGGAGATCCCGGCGCGGTCTACCTCGGCTATCAGGGCTTTCGAACCTTCGGTCACGGCAACGTCCCCGGCGTCCTGCGTTCCGGTACGGGTTACACCGTCTTCGGCGCACAGACCGACGTGCCCGGCAACACCTACCCCGGTGCCGGGATCTACAGCGATCGCACCGGTACCGTCGAGCGCATCGCGCTGGGACGTCCCGCGGCGGAATCGCCCGACGGCGAGGAGGCGCCGGGCTTTCCCGCCGGCGTGACGTTCACCACGTTCCTGGCCGCGCGCATCACGGATGCCGGCGTGGTCGCCATCAACGGCGGGACGACGTCGGGCGCGCTCGCGATCTGGTGGGATCTCCACGGCGCGCTCGAGCGCGTGGTCACGACCGGCGACGGAGCCACGGGCCTCCCGGCGGGCTGGACGCTCACGCTGCCGGTCCTGATCGGGGTCACGGATCCGGGCTACATGTACGTGTCCTCGAGCCTCGACACTCCTTCAGGCACGCGCGCGGGGGTCTTCCTCGTCCTCCCGACCGGCGAGGTGCAGCTCGTCGCGGCGACCGGACTGGGCTACGAGGTGCGCCCGGGCGACGTTCGGACCGTGGGCACCATCAATCGTGGAGCCGGGATCGGAGACGGGGGCCAGATCACGCTCGAGCTCGAGTTCGGCGATGGGAGCGAGGCGTTGATCCAGGCGGCTCCTTCGGAGGTCGTAGCGGTGTCGGACGGAACGCCGAGCGCTCGAAGAGTCCCGGTGAGCGTGTACCCGAATCCGTTCCGTTTCGAGTCGGTGATCACGATCCGCGGCGAAGGAGCCGGGCCGCTGGTCATCGCGGTCTTCGATGCGACCGGACGCCGCGTCCGCACGCTCGAGTCGACCCCCTCGACCGAACGCGAGGTGCGAGTCTTCTGGGATGGACGCGACGACGCGGGACGGCGGCTCTCGCCCGGCGTCTACTTCGTGCGCACGCAGCGTGGCGCGGCGGCTACGGTGACGAAGCTCATCCTCTCGCGGTGACGCTCGACGAGGCTCCGATCGAGTCGTCGGACTCGGTGAAGGCCACCGTCTCCGTCAGTCGTCGGACGGCTCCCCGTCCAGCACGTCCGCCCAGTAGCTCGACCACTCGCGCAGCATCACCCGATCGTCGAGCCTCGGCGGCAGCGAAGGCGTCCCGCGCTTCGTCAAGTAGAAGAGCCATCCGCCGAACACCGTCACCGCCAGCGCATCCCGTCGAGCCCGTGACATCCGGCGTGCGTGGGGCTTGCGGCGCAGCCAGTCCGAGAGGGCGCGAAGAAGATCCACGCTCACGCGTCGCTCGAGGTCCTGGACCTGCGGGAGATTGCGCGTCTCGGCGATGAGATCCGCCAGTGGCGCCTGCCGCTCGGCGGCCCGCAGATAGCCTCGGGCGATCACCAGCAGCTCGGATCGCGTGTCCTCGAGCGGAAGCACGTCCTCGAACCCCAGCTCCTTGCGACTCTCGATGATCGAGGTCTCCCCGATCTCCGCGACGAGATCGGCCTTGCTGGCGAAGTGCCTGTAG
Organism: Candidatus Eiseniibacteriota bacterium; assembly: GCA_965224245.1. GTDB lineage: Bacteria > Eisenbacteria > RBG-16-71-46 > CAZAMP01 > CAZAMP01 > CBDCYW01. The sequence continues at coordinate 3,164,399 of OZ245046.1, forward strand.
AACCCACCCGCACGCGGCGCGAGCCCCGCGGCGCGTTCGATGTCGGCGATGGACGTGCCGGCGTAGCCCTTCTCGATCATCAGCTCGAGGGCGGCCTGGCGAATGCGCTGGCGAGTGTCGCTCATCGGAACGGCCTTGTCGGGATTCGTGAAACGGCGACGGCGTCCCCACGTACAATAACGCTGTTATTGATAATCAATAACACTATGTTTGTCAAGGTGACTCCGATCCCGGTCCCCTACCGAGGAGGGCTCGCGATGACGTCCCGGCCTCCGAAGCTACTCGATCTCTGGCGACGGGTTCCGCTCCCGATCCGCGCGCCCATCAACGGGCTGCTCGTGTTTCTGGTCCTCCAGGCGGGCGCGAGCTCCCTGCTCGTTCTGAACGTGCACGCGCTCCCCCACGTGCCGTGGAGCGTCCCGATCAGCCTCTTCTACCTCTGGATCGTGTTCCGATGGCTCGGAGGGCGGTGGGCACCGTCGTCCACGGCCGACGCGAGGCGCAACGGCCTGCGCGCACGGGGCATCGGCGCGGCCGGATGGAGAGACGTGAGTCAGGTGGTGGCGCTCCTGGTGGTGTTCATCCTCGCGGTGGCGATGCTCAACTACCGGATCATCGCCGTCCCCGAGGATCCCGACGTGCTGCCCTCCCTGCCGTGGTGGACGCTCCTCCCGATGCTGATCATGGTGTCGATCGTGGCGGGAGTCTCCGAGGAGTCCGGCTTCCGCGGGTACATGCAGGGACCGCTGGAGAGCCGGTACGGACCCGGCCTCGCCATCACCGTGACGGCCGTGCTGTTCTGGGTGGCACACCTGAACCACCCATCGGGCCCGGCGCGCTTCCCCTCGCTCCTGACCATCGGGATCACACTCGGGGCGCTCACGTACGTCGTCAGGTCCATCGTGCCCGCCATCGTCGCCCATGCCGTGGCGGACACCATCGCGTTCGTGGGGAGCGCGTTCGAGATCGGCCCTCGATGGCTGTGGCACCCACCGATGCTGCGAGACTCGGGCGTCGACGGCGGACTCGTGGGTACGGCGGCGGTCGCGGTGATCACCGGTGTGGGTCTGACGATCGCGCTTCGCCGGCTCGCGGCTCCGATCCGAGCTGGCGCCATCGCTGGCTCGGGCGGTGCGATCTGACATGGGCGCCGGGTGGTCGTGCTCGCCGGGGCGAAGGCCACGCGGCGACAGGTCGAACCGGCACCGGGAGTCCGAGACGGTGCGGCTCGAGCCGCACCGTCACGCGGTCAGAAATACCGGGTGAGTCGAAGCGTCACGTGTCGGTCCCGTCGCAGCACGTCGACGAGGCCGCCCGGCTCGGTGTTCATGAACCATCTCGCCTCGACCTCCATCGTGAAGCCATGACGGAGCCGGCGCTCGGCCTCGACGAGGACGATCGTCTCGCCCGTCTCGTAGTCGACGATCGGTCCCCCGAGAATCGACGTGTCGTCGACGTCGTTCAGTGCCCAGCGAAGGCCCACGAAGACGTCGTGATCGAACGCGGTGGCGGGCGACCGGCGCCCCCGACCGTCGACCATGAGCTCTCCCACGACCCCCAGATCGGCCGGACCGGGCCCCAGACCGAAGAACGTGTGCTCGACACCCGCCACGGCCGCCGCGAACGTCTCGCCGTGCCCGGCGCGGCGGATCGCCTCGAGCTTGACGAGCCAGGGCCCGGTCGTGAGCTGCGCCTCGAGTCCGCTCTGCTCGATCAGATCGTAGTGCGGCCGGAAGAGTCCGCCGTCCGCTCCGCGCTCGGCCACGAGCCGGGGCTCGCGACTCGTGCCGGAGAAGTGCGAGAGTGCGACGTCCAGATCGCCCCGCGTGCTCGACCACCGGATCGCGACATCGGGGTGCCATCGACCCCTCGACGATTCGTAGACGGACGGGCCGCTTACGCGAAGCGGCCCACGCAGCCTGCCGTCGGAGCCCGGGAACGTGCGCGCGCGGAAGACCGGCAGATAGAAGAAATCCACCGACCCCCACGAGCCGTCCAGCGTGAGGTTCACCATCGGCTGGCCCAGCTTGTCCTCCCCGTCGACGTCCTCCACGCCGTCCGTCTGGTTGACGACGTCCACGAGGTGACGCGCCTCCGTCACCCCCCAGAACACCTTCCCGACGCCGGCGAGCAGCGACCACCGTGACCCCGTGGTCAGCCAGCTCGCCTCTCGCAGGTCCAGATGCGTTCGCTCCGGGTCGTGTGCATCGACCCGGAGAAAGGGCCGGAGCGTGAGCACGTGAGCGCCTCGTGACCACTCGTGCACGATCTCCGGCTCCAGCTCGACCGACGGTGAGACGCTCGCCGCGCTCTGCCCCGCGAAGCCGGGGTCCGCCGGAAACTGCCGCGTCTCCAGCGCGACCTCTCCCGTGATCTCCAGCGCCGGGGCGATGCTCGCTCCGATCAGCGCCGTCAGAGCCAGGCCCATGCCCGCTCGCGCGAGACGCGCGAGCGACGCGCCTCGCGAAGTCCGGGTCCGCTCGTCGAATGCCCTGCCGAACATGACTACCTCACTCTCTTGAGACGAGAGGCGGTGAAGTCCTCCTCGCCGAGCCCGATCTCGAACGTCCAGTCCTCGAACGACAGGAGCGTCGACTTGCCGGTCTGATGATTGACCATCTCCAGGAGGTGCGGCCGCCAGAACCGATCCAGGTACTGCACGTATCCGGCGTACGTCAGCGTCTTCAGGAGATCGTTCTTGCGGTCGTAGAAGTCGATCCGCTGGTACCGATACTCCGCCGCGTCGAACCAGACCACCTGTCTGGTGTAGCCGGAGTTCTCGTAGCGCGGTATGCGCTCCACGACGAAGCAGTCGACGCCGTCGAGGCGCTCGTCACGCAGCCAGCGATACTCGTACTTCTCCACCTCCTGCGAGAGCAGGTCCTCGTAGGCGAACTCGCTCCCCACGAAAGGGCCGGACTTGTTGGCCGACGAGATTCGCTTCACGCGCTCGATCGCGGGCAGATACAGCCATTGATCGTCGGGTTCGAGAACACGGGTGTGAGACAGGAACGCCGTGCCCTTCACGTCCCGGGGCGAGTCGAAGATCACGACGCTCTTCTCACCGTGCCCGGGCTCGGGGTCCTCGAGCGCTCGCCGGCGCAGCTCACGGCGGCTCTCGTCGCCGTTCCCGTTGCGGAGCACCATCCGGAGCGTGCTCTCGGTGTCGTGCCACCCGCTGTCCCGCCTGAACGCCTCGACGGCGATCGCGTGTCCTCTCCGAGCCGGATCGACCGCGCCGATCGACGCGTCGCCGGCCGACGGGCTCGGCTGCGCCAGGACGGCAGAGGCGCCGACCGCCGTCGTGAAGATCAGAAACAGCATCGTTCGCATGGCAACTTCTCCTTTTGCAAGCAGGGGGGTAACCGACCGAAGGGGCTTCTGGAGACGCTCGCGCACGCGCACGCGCCGGCGATCGAGCGCCATCAACAGCGTCGGGAGCAGAAGAAAGTCCACCGCCATCGCGCACACCACGGTGAGCGCGGTCAGCAGCCCCATGTAAGACGTGACCCGGAACGTGCTCAGTCCCAGCATCGCGAAGCCCGTGGACACGATGAGGGTCGTCCCGAGAATGGCGCTCCCGACCTGGCGAAACGCGGCCTCCACCGCTCGCGCCGCGCTCTCGTCACGACGCGCGCGCCGGTACTTCGCGAGGAAGTGCACCGTGTCGTCCACGATGATCCCGATCGAGAGACCCGCGACGATCGACACCGCGAACCCGACCTCTCCGATCGTCAGTGCCCAGATACCGAACGCCATCGCCGCCGGCAGCACGTTGGGCACGAGACTGATCAGGCCCAGACGCACGCTCCGGAGCGCGATCATGAGGATGATCGCGATCGCGCCGAACCCGATCGCGGTTCCCTTCAGCATGGACTGGACGTTTCGATCGGTGATCCTGGCGAACATGAGCGCGGGACCGACGCCTCTCGCCGAGGCCATGCTCGGAGCTCCGTTCTCACGCAGCCACGCCTCGGCGAGCTCGACCTCGTGCTCGATCTCGTCGGTGTCGATCTCGTCGTACGTGACGTCGACGCGCAACGCGCGCTTGTCGACGTTGATCTCGTCGTTCACGTCGAGCCCGTAGGGCAGCGAGAGCTCGTAGAGAAGCAGGTACTGCGCCCCGAGGTCGCGGGTCTCGGGCAACCGGTGGTAGGCCGGGTCGTCACCGTGCATGTTCATGTTCAGGCGCTTCATCGTGTCGGTGAAGCTACGCACGTGGATCACGGCCCCGCGACCGCGCAGCCAGTCGGTGAACGCCTCCACTCGATCCAGAAACGCCGGATCGCTGACCCCCTGCGTCTCGCCCGAATCCAGCGAGAAGCTGGCGACGTACTGGCCGGTCAGATGATCGAACGTGAACTCGGTGGCCTGCCGGAACGGAAGCGAGCGCGCGAAGTACTCGAAGAACTGATCGTTGATGTTCAACAGCGAGATCGAGCTTCCGAGAACCACCGTCACGAGGCTCGAAACGACGAGGACGTTCCGCCGGTGGCGGACGGTCAGCCTGGCGACCCACTCCGAGAGCCGCGCCGTTAGCGGGAGCCGTCCCCCGGTCACGCGGGGAGCCGGGAGGCTCGCGACCACGGCGGGAAGCAGGGTCATCGCGTACACCCAGGCCACCACGACGCCCAGGGCGGTGAGGTTGCCGAGCAACCGGAACGGCGGTGCATCCGAGAAGTTCAGGCTCAGGAACCCGATGACCGTGGTCAGGCTCGTCAGGAACACGGGCTGAACGTTCACCTGCATGGCCTCGACGAGCGCGTCTTCTCGAGGTCGCCCCCGCCGCAGCGCGTTCAGATAGGACACCAGAACGTGAACGGAATCCGCGATCGCCAGGGTCAGGATGATCACCGGCGCCGCCGCCGACGCCGGGTCGAGCAGGAGCCCCATCCGGCCCGCGATGCCGAGCGCGACCGTCGTCGAGAGCACGATCACGAGCAGCGTCGCCACCGTGCCGGTGCCGGTGCGGAGGAACAGGAACGTGGCCAGAACCAGCATCCCGAACATCAGCGGCATCGCCAGGGACATGTCGCGCCGCGGCGAGTCGGCGAACGCGTCGTTCATCATCGAGATCCCCGAGACGTGGAGCTCGATCTCCGGATACGCATCCCGGTAGCGCCGCTCGAGCTCTCGCACGCGCGCCACCGTGTCCCTGAGCTCCTGCTGCGACTTGCCGGGCAGCACGATCCGGACGTTCACCCCGGTGGCCGAGCCGTCGGGCGCCACGATGCGTCGAACCAGGAGGGGCTCGGCCAGCGAGACCTCCCGCGCGCGCGCGACGATCGCGGGTGTGATGCCCCCCCCGGGGACGAGATCCTCGACGACGAGCTCGTCGTCGTTCGCCCACGTGTGCTGGAAGTTCGTGATGGCGTCCACGCGCGTCGCGTACGGAATCCGCCATGCGTCGTCGGTCAGCGACCGGACCGCGTCGAGGACGCGGGGCGTGAACACGTCCTCGCCCTCCGGATGCAGGACGAAGAGAACGTTGTCGTTCTTGGTGTACGTCTTCTCCATCGCCTCGAAGGCCAGGAGATCGGGATTGTCCTCGCTGAAGAAGACGCGGTAGTCGCTGGACAGGCCGAGCCGCGTGATGCCACTCCCCACGAGCACCGCGAGGAGCACGCTCGCCAGGATCACCCACCTCCGGTGCCGCACGATCCAGCGGGTGTAGCGCTCGATCGGGGCGCGTTCTCTCTCGTCTGCCATGACCCTCTCCTCCGTTCCAGGTTAGAAACCATTCGGTCAACAACTATTGGCTCGACGCCCCGAGACGGCCTTCGTGGCTAATTCGGAACCAATCAGTCAACAATACTGCTGCATGAAACCGTCACGCCCGAAGCGCGGACAGCATCAGATCGACGATGGACGAGCTCGTGAACGCCGGAGACGACTTCGAGACCGCCACCAGACCCGCGGACGTCGTCATCAGGTAGGTCGCCAGCTCCCCCGCCGTCGCATCCTGCCGGAAGTCGCCCGCCACCTGTCCCTCCTCGAGGGTCGCCGTCAGCGCCCGCGCGACGCGCATCTGGTGGTGTCGCAGCGTCTCGCGAACCTCCTCGTCGTGCGGTGCGAGCTCGACCAGGGTGTTCACAGCGAGACACCCCTGCTGGACGGCGCCATCGCTTCCCAGTCGCTGCACGAGCTCCAGGTACCGCCGGATCGCCTCCACCGGTGAGGACGCTCCCTCGATCGCCGCCCGCATCTCCCCGTGCAGCTGATCCAGATAGCGGGTCAGCACGCGGACGAAGAGCGCGTGCTTGCTTCCGAAGGCCTTGTAGATGCTCCCTTTCTGGAGCCCCGTGGCCTTCATCAGGTCGGCAAGCGACGTGGCTTCGTATCCATGCTCCCAGAACGGCTGCATCGCGGCGTCCAGCGCCTCGTCGATGTCGAACTCTCGCGGGCGAGCCATCTCGTCTCCTCGCATCCGGCTGACGGGTTGCCGGACGATACGCGAATTCGGAACCAAATGGTTCACAATATTGTCGCTCCGGCGTCACCGTGGGCGCTCCGGCGCGACCGGATCGACGCCCAGGGCCAGGCGTCCGCTGAGGACCATCTGGCGCCGCTTCGGCAACGGGTGAAAGTGCATGGCACGAACGTCACGCGCGATCCGCTCCACGACGTGCCCGCGCATGAAACCCGGACCGCCGACGAGCTCGACCGCCAGGTCGACGGTCGCATTGACGGCGTCGGTCACGATCGACTTCCGGGTCAACATCTCGCTGCTGAGCGCCATCGACGGCGTGAATCCGTGATTCCCGTTCGCGCGGATCATGTCGGCCAGGCCCATCCTCGCGATGGTGAGTGCATTCGTCATCTCACCCACGACCGTCGCCAGCTCGTGTCCCCGGAACCGTGCGGCCTCGATCGCGCGCTCGGCGGCGACCTCGGCCAGACCGACGTAGGTCGAGGCAATCAACGGCAGGGCGGTGGGAATGATCACATCCCAGACCGGGTGCCACACGCCGGCCGGACGGCGCAACAGGATCGCGGCCTCGGGGACGAAGATCCCGTCGAGGATGACGTCGTGCGAGCCGGTTCCCCGCATGCCGAGCGCGTCCCAGGTGTCGACCCGCTCGACGCCCTCGTGGGTGAAGGGCAGGGCGACGTGCAGCACCTCCCCGCCGTCCTCGGTCTCGTGATGGACGCTCGTCACGAACAGCTGCGCCCCGGGCGAGCCGCTGACGAACCGCTTGTGCGCCGTGATGCGGAAGCCGCCGGGCACCCGTTCGGCCGTCCCCGACGACGAGAGCCAGTCGTTGGCTCCGGTGGTCGCGATGACCAGCTGTTCGTCCGCGATCCGGCGGAGCGTCCTGGCGGCACCTTCGTCGCCCTGTGCGTGCTTGAAGACGTTGGCGCCCACCGGGTGCGCGTGCATGGCGAACGCGAGGGACGTGGATCCGCACCCCCGCGCGAGGGTGCGGATCACGTCGCACGTCTCCTCGAACGTGGCCCCACCGCCTCCCAGCTCCGCGGGAATGCCGGCCCAGAACAGACCCGCCTCCCGGAGATCCCGGTAGTTCTCGTGGACGAACTCGCCGCTCGCGTCGTGCTCCGGTGCGCGCTCCCCGAATCGTTCGCTCAGATCCCGGGCCACGCTCACCCAGCGGGTACGATCTTCCGTCTGCTTCAGGCTCGCCGTGCTCATCTCGATTCTCCTTCCGGCCTCGCGGCCGATCTCGTCATGGACTGGACACCCGAGGTCGCCGGCGCGGCCGCCTTCGGGGTCGGTTTCATGGGGTGGGGTACCCCGTAGGAACGGGCGGTGTAGAGGAGCGGGTCTCCCCCACGGCCGCTCACCGCCACCACGCGACCGATGAACACCGTGTGCGACCCGGCCGCGTGGGATTGCTCGAGCACGCAGTCGAAGGCGGCGACGGCATCGCGCAGTCGAGGCGAGCCGGTCGCGCCGCGCGACCAGTCGCCGGGTGTGAACCCGTACGCGTCGCCGCTGGACGGGTGACCCGCGAACGTGTCCGCCAGCTCACGATGGCGCGCGGCGAGGAGGTTCACCGAGTAGACGCCGTTCTCGACGATCGCGTCGTGTGCGGGGCTTCGCCGGTTGACGCAGACCAGGATCATCGGAGGATCGGCAGACACCGATGCGACCGAGCTCACGGTGATCCCGAACCGTCCGCCGGACCCGTCCGTGGTCAGAATGCCCACCCCGCTCACGGCGCTCGCCATCGCGTCGACGAAGTCCGCCCTGGCCACGGCCTGCGGGCGACGCTTGGCCCGACGGACGCCGGGCGCGGTAGGAGTGGTCCGAGTGCTCTGGATGAACAACGTGCTCCTCCTCGGTTCGGAATTGGACCGACTAGTTGGTCCAATTCACAGACAAATAGAACGCGATCACGCGGACTGCCCGACCGGCCCGCGAACGTCGCGGCGGAAACGATCCAGCGCCCGAACGACGTAGCTCCAATCGTCGTGCGCCTTTGCCAGGATCAATGCGCCCTCCACGACGATGATGAAGTGCTCGGCCAGGTCCTGGCTCGTGCTGGCGGCGGCGATCCCTTCGCCCGATGCCAGCGGCTCCATGCCCCCGGCCAGGTTTGCGGCGACCCTCTTGAACAGGTGCGACACCGCCCGGTGGATCCTGGGGTTCGTGTCCCCGAGATCCAGTGCGAAGTTCCCGAGCAGGCAGCCCCTGCCCCACAGCTCCCCGGCGATCCCGGCGATGTGATCCACGAGCACGAGCGCCCGCTCCACGGGGTCGGCGATCGCGCCCTGCGGCCCCCCGGCGATCAGGCGGTCGTTGCGCATCGCGAAGGCCTCCAGAACGGCCAGGCCGAGATCCTCCTTCGTCGAGAAGAAGTGATAGAAGCTCCCCTTGCTCACGCCGGCGGCCTCGCAGATCTCGTCCACCCGGGTGGCCGGGTAGCCGCGGGTCAGCATCAGCTCCTCGGCGGCCTGGATGATCTTGTCTCTCGTCGTGTTGCTCATGGGTCGAACTCTAGACCAACTAGTCGGTCCAATCAAGCCTTTTCTGAAGGAAAACCTCGACCCTGATCAACTCATTATTCGATTGGAAGTTAGGTCGACTTGACGGAACGCCGGCCACCGGTCCACACTCCCGAAAGCCATGACACGATACCGTCCGGACACGAGATCGAGCACCTCTCGACGCGTGGCCCTCATCCTGGGCTTGCTCGCGATCCTCCTCGCCTCCACGCCGATCGAGGGGCTGAGCTCTCTCGTCCCCGCCACCGACGGGGACACATGTTGCGGTGAGCAGCCGGCGGACGACGCGACCGATCCGTCGAGCGCGGCGGAGCCGCCGTCCGGCGACGACTGCTGCCCGTCAGGCTGTCACGGTTGTTTTCTGAAGTGCTGCATGGGCCTTCTCAGCCTGCGTCCGGCACCGGTGTTGGCACTCCCCGACGTCACCTCCAGCGCGGCCGTCCTCGAGGCCTGCCGCGTCCCGGCCTCCGCGCCTCGCGGGGTCATCGAGCGCCCCCCCAAGCGCTAGCTCCGCCCCGCGGAACCGAGAACGAACCCCAGATTCCGTTCGTCTCGATCCACGTTCACACTCCGTCCGATGTTGGGGAGGAACCTTCATGCCTGCTCGCTTCCGGTGCCCCGAGCCTGACGGGTCGAGCGCCCGTGTGAAGACAGGAGATTACCCACGATGAAGACAGACACGTCCCTGATGATCGCTCTGTTGCTGCCGTTCGCCGTCCTCCTGGGCTGCGGCGGCGGAGAGAGCGGAAGCGACGACGAGAGCGCCGCGACCACCGAGAGCTCGGAGGTCACGGTGACGATGTGCGAGCACGACATGTCCGAGGCTCGCTGCCCGTTCTGCAATCCCGAGCTGGTCGAGTCGATGGGTGCGTGCGCCGGACACGGCGGCATCCCCGAGGCCTACTGCTACCAGTGCACCCCCGCGCTCATCCCCGCCTTCAAGGCGGTCGGCGACTGGTGCGCCGGGCACGATCGCCCCGAGTCGCAGTGCTACATCTGCAATCCCGAGCTCGATCCCGCCCGGAAATCCGGTGACGCACCCCCTGACCCGGGCGCGACCCTGCTGGAGGGCGTGACCGATCCTCCGGCCTCCAGCGGCGCCTTCGCGTCCCGGACCGAGCGACCGCCGGTCGTGCACTGCTCGACGCAGGGGCTCCTCGTGCGCCTCGAGAGCACGGACGTCGTCCGGCAGGCGGGCCTCGAGCTCGCGACCGCCGACGTGCGACCGATCAGCAAGACGATCGAGTGCAACGCGGAGATCGCGTACGACGGCCTGCGCCACGCCCAGCTCGCCTCGCTGGTGCCCGGAATCGTCTCCGAGGTCCTGCACGACCTCGGCGACCCGGTCGCGGCCGGTGAAGCGCTCCTGACGATCACCTCCCCACACCTGGGCGCCGCCAAGGCGGCGTACCTCCAGGCTGGAGCCAAGGTGCAGCTCTGGGAGCGCAACCACGCCCGGGAGGCGGATCTCTTCGAACGGGGCGTGTCGACCGAGAAGGACCTCCTGGAGGCGGAGAGTCATCTCGCGGAGAGTCGGATCGCGCTCTCCGAGACGGAGCAGACACTGCTCGTCCTCGGCCTCACGAGCACGGAGATCGAAGCCGTTCGGCGAAACGAGGACACGACCGGCCGCTACGTCGTCACCGCACCCTTCGATGCGATCGTCGTGGATCGGCTCGCGACGATCGGCGAGGTCGTCGACGGATCGAAGACCCTCATGTCGATCGCCGACGTCTCGAGCATGTGGGCGCTGATCGACGTCTACGAATCCGACCTCCGCGACGTGCGCGTCGGGCAGCCCGTGGTCCTGAGTGTCGAGGGGCTTCCGGGCGAGCCGGTCGCGGGACGCATCACCTGGGTCAGCTCGCGTGTCGATCCGCGCACGCGAACCCTGCGGGCCCGAGCGGAGCTCGCCAACTCCGCGGGTATCCTCCGCGCGAACATGTTTGCGCGCGCGAGCATCGCGGTACGGAAGAGCACACCCAGCCTGGTGGTTCCGGCGGCGGCGGTGCAGTGGGAGGGCTGCTGCAACGTCGTCTTCGTGCGGAGGTCGGAGGCGGTGTTCGAGCCGCGGAAGGTCCACCTCGGCATCTCGACCGGCAGGCTGTACGAGGTGCTGGCCGGCCTCCAAACAGGCGAGGAGATCGTGACGGAAGGGAGCTTTCTCTTGAAGACCGAGATCCTGAAGGGAAGCATCGGAGCCGGTTGCTGCGAGGTGGACCCCGGAGCCTGATCGGAGGAAGCGCTTGCTCAACGCCGTCATCACGTGGTCCTTGAGCCACCGGCTCCTCGTCGTCGCGTTCACGCTCATCCTGATCGCGACCGGGCTCGGTACCCTGCTGCGCCTTCCGATCGATGCCTTTCCGGACACCACGCCCGTCCAGGTGCAGATCAACACCACGGCGCCCGCGCTCTCCCCCGTCGAGATCGAGCAGCAGATCACGTTTCCCGTCGAGCAATCCATCGCGGGTCTTCCCGACCTGGACGAGGTTCGCTCGATCTCCAAGTTCGGCCTCTCACAGGTCACCGTCACCTTCGAGGACGGAACGGACATCTACTTCGCCCGGCAGCTGGTCATGGAGCGGCTCCAGACCGTGGAGCTACCCGAGGGGATCGACCCGCCGAGCATGGGCCCCGTGGCCACCGGTCTCGGGGAGATCTACCACTACCTCGTGACGAGTCCGAGCCACTCACTGGCGGAGCTGACCACCCTCCACGACTGGGTGATCAAACCGCGCCTGCGCTCGGTGCCCGGCGTCGCGGAGGTGAATACCTGGGGTGGCGAACGCAAGCAGTACCACGTACTGGCCGACCCCGCGCGGCTGGTGAAGTACGACCTCACGATGGACGACGTCTTCCGGGCGCTCGAGACGAACAACCTCAACGTGGGCGGTGGGTACATCGTGCAGGCAGGTGAGCTACACCTGGTCCAGGGGATCAGCCTCACCACCAACCTCGAGGAGATCCGGAACGTGGTCATCGCCGCCCACGACGGCGTTCCGATCCGGGTCCAGGACGTCGGTCAGGTTCGGGAGGGGCATGAGATCCGGCGCGGCGCCGCCACCGCCAACGGGACCGGAGAGGTGGTGCTGGGACTCGGCTTCATGCTGATGGGCGAGAACAGTCACGAGGTCACCGAGCTCCTCGACGAACGGATGGCCGAGATCCGCGAGGCCCTGCCCGACGGCGTCGAGGTGACGCCGGTCTACGAGCGGACCGAGCTCGTGGACCACGTGCTCGACACCGTGCGCGAGAATCTCTTCGAGGGGGCTCTGCTCGTCGTCGGCGTGCTGTTCGCGTTCCTGGGCAACCTGCGCGCGGGATTGATCGTCGCGTCCGCGATTCCGCTCTCGATGCTCTTCGCGGCTCAGGGGATGATGTGGTTCGGGATCGCGGGAAGTCTCATGAGCCTCGGCGCCATCGACTTCGGTTTGATCGTGGACAGCTCGGTGATCATGGTCGAGAACAGCGTCCGTCGGCTCGCCACCTCCGACCGCGCGACGCCGGTGCTCGACACCGTCCGTGACGCCGCGATCGAGGTGCGAAAGCCGACGATGTACGGCGAGCTCATCATCGCGATCGTGTTCCTTCCCGTCCTCACGCTCGAGGGGATCGAGGGTAAGCTGTTCCGTCCGATGGCCCTCACGCTGCTCTTTGCGCTGGGCGGGTCCCTCGTTCTCTCGCTGACGCTCATGCCCGTCCTCGCGAGCCTGTTCCTGAAGCGGCGAGAGCAGGAGAGAGAGAACCGCGTCGTCCGTGTCGCGAAGCGTGCCTACGCCCCGGTCGTCGCACTGGCGCTCCGACGGCCGCGCTCGGTCCTGGCCGGCGCCGCGGTGCTGCTCGTCGCCGGCGCATGCATGATCCCGTTCATCGGATCGGAGTTCATTCCGCGCCTCTCCGAGGGTGGGATCGTCATCAACACGGTGCGGCTCTCCGGCGTGTCCCTGGAGGAATCGGTTCGTTACGGAACCCAGATCGAGAAGGCGATTCTCGAGCGCTATCCACACGAGGTCGAGGACGTCTGGGTGCGAACGGGGACGGCCGAGGTCGCGACGGACCCGATGGGGATCGAGCTCTCAGACGTCTTCGTCACACTCCACCCCCGCGGCGACTGGACGCGCGCCAGCACCCAGGATGAGCTGGTGGCACTGATGAGTGACGAGCTCTCCGGGCTCCCCGGCATGCGGCTCATCTTCACCCAGCCGATCGAGATGCGGGTCAACGAGATGATCGCCGGGATCCGGACAGATCTCGGGATCAAGATCTTCGGCGACGACCTGAACGCACTGCGCGGTATCGCCGCGCAGGTCGGCGAGATCATCGGCACCGTCCCCGGAAACGCGGACGCCTACGTCGAGCAGATCACCGGGCAGCCCGTTCTTCAGGTGCGCGTGAACCAGGCAGCCATTGCGCGACACGGCGTCTCCGCACAGCACGTCCTCGAGCTCGTCGAGGCGATCGGGGGTGTGACGGTGGGCGAGATCCGCGAGGGGCAGCGCCGCTTCGACCTCGTGGTGCGGCTCCCCGAGCAGTACCGGAGCGACCCCGCCGCGGTCGCGCGGATCCTCGTTCCCACGGCGACCGGCGGACGCGTACCGCTGCACCGTCTGGCGGACATCGTCCACGCCGAGGGACCGTCGACGATCACGCGTGAGTGGCAACGGCGACGCATCGTGGTCCAGTGCAACGTGAGAGGTCGCGACGTCGGGAGCTTCGTCGAGGAGGCCCGCCAGCGGATCGCCGAGGAGGTCGAGCTTCCGCGGGGCTACTTCGTGAGCTTCGCCGGCCAGTTCGAGCACATGGAGCGAGCCCGGCAGCGTCTCATGATCGTGGTGCCGGTCGCGCTCCTTCTCGTCTTCTTCCTGCTCTACTCCAGCACGGGGACCCTCCGGGACGCGCTGATCATCTTCACCGGAGCCCCGTTTGCCGCTCTTGGGGGCATGGTGACGCTGTGGGCGCGCGGCATGCCGTTCACGGTCTCGGCGGGCGTCGGCTTCGTGGCCGTGTCGGGCGTGGCCATGCTGGCCGGACTGGTTCTCGTCTCCACGATCACGCGTCACCTACGACGTGGAGTCGCGCTGACCGAGGCGATCGAGGAGAGCGCGCTGACCCGCCTCCGCCCGATCCTGATGACGACCCTGGTCGCCGCGCTGGGCTTCGTGCCGATGGCCGTCAACACGGGCGTCGGCGCCGAGGTTCAGCGACCGCTCGCAACGGTGGTGATCGGTGGAGTCATCACGGCCAACGCGTTGACGCTGGTGTTGCTGCCGGCCATCTACCGCTTGTTCGGCCGGGTGCCGCGCCCGATCGCTGCGTAGCGGGATCCCTCGCGTACACGCATCACTCGGCTGGCTGCGTTCGTCGACGTCAGTCGAGCACGATCTCCCGTGCCGGCTCGCGCAGGTTGTAGCGTGAGCTCATCACCGCGCCGTACGCGCCGGCGTTCTCGACGAGGAGCACGTCGCCGGGGCGAGTCTCCGGCAGCAGCCGATCGCGTCCGAGCACGTCACCGGTCTCGCAGATCGGGCCGACCACGTGCGCATGGCCCCCCGGCGGCTCGTCGAGCCGGGTGAGGTTGTGTATCCCGTGCCAGGCTCCGTAGAGCGCCGGGCGGAGGAGCGAGTTCATGCCGGTCGCGACCCCGATGAACGTGGCGTTGCGCTTGCGTCGAACCTGCGTGACCGGTGCCAGAAGAACGCCCGCCTCGCTGACCAGGTAGCGCCCCGGCTCCAGACGGAGCGACACCGATCCGATCTCGCGCCGCAACTCGCGCCGCACCTCCGCGAGGAGATGCTCCAGCTCCGGAAGCGCGAGCGACGGCTGCCCTGCGCGTTCGGGGACGCCGAGCCCACCGCCCGCGTTGATCCACCGGACGTCCGGGAACCGATCCAGGAACGCGGCGAGGCGGCGGCACGTCGTCGCCCACGCCGACGGGTCGAGGACGCCGCTCCCGACGTGTGCGTGGAGCCCCACGATGCGCGCCCCGGCGCGCGCGGCCGCCTCGGCGAGCGCGTCGACCTCCTCGATCGGATGTCCGAACTTGGAGCGGGCCCCCGCGGTACGGACCTTCTCGTGGTGACCGAGCCCCTTCCCGGGATCCAGGCGGACGCCGATCTCACGCCCGGCGAAGAGATCGCCCTGCCCCGAGAGGATCTCCGGGCCGTCGATCACCACCTCGACGCCGGCGTCGAACGCGGCGCGGACCTCGTCGACCGGACAGAAGTTGGGCGTGAACGTGATCGGCGTGTCCGAGCCCACCACGTCGATCGCGCGCCGGACCTCGGCCGCCGAGACGCACTCGATCCCGAGCCCCGCCTCGGCGACCGCGGCGATCACCGCGGGGTGCGCGTTCGCCTTCATCGAGTAGTAGGCCCGCTCGACCGACTCGAGTGTCCGGACGAGACTCTCCGCACGCGCGCGGACGGTCGGGAGGTCGTAGACGTAACGCGCCGCGCCGTCGGTCGCGAGTTCGAGGAGCGCGTCGCGCCGGCTCGCCCACCAGGGGCGTGACGGCGGTGGGGGCACGGTCCTCGCGCGGAGCTGCTCCCAGCTCGGGCCATGCCGGAGCCCGGTTCCGGTGGACGTGAAGAGGCAGTCGTGAAGCCGCGCGACCAGCGGTCGGGCATCCTCCTCGTCCACGACGAAGGAGAGATTCAGATCCGCCGACGAGTCGCTCAGCATGTGGACGCGCCGCTCCTGAAACACCTCGAGCGCCGGACCGATCTCGTGGAGCGCGGTCCGGATGCGGCGTCCGACGATCGAGACGACCGCGCACGGGTGGATCACCTTCACCTCGCCGATCTCCTGGAGCTCGGCCACGAGGGCGGCGAACGCGCTTCCGTGAACGCCACCAGGGATGCGGTCCAGCGTCACGCTGACGGCGGCCTGCGAGGTCGCGACCAGATCGATCGAGATGCCGAGCGCCTCGAACGGCGCGAACGCGCGGGCGAGAAACCCCGAGGCGCCCCACATCCGGATCGTCGATAGCGTGAGCATCGTGACGCCGAGCCGGCACGTCACGGCCATGACGGCGGGCTGATCGTCTGCGCCCCGATCGATCAGCGTCCCGTCCCCGTCGGGATCCTCGGCGCTGTGGATGCTGAGCGGGATCCCCGCACGCGCGACTGGCTCGATCGAGCGGGGATGGATGACCTTGGCGCCCATCGCGGCGATCTCCCGCGCCTCGCGGTATCCGATGCGCCGGACGAGTCGGGCGGACGGAACGAGCCGCGGGTCGGCGGTGAAGAGTCCGGGAACGTCCGTGTGGATCTCGAGCGACGACGCGTCCACGAGCGCGGCGAAGAGCGCAGCCGAGGTGTCGCTTCCGCCGCGGCCCAGGAGGCACGTGTCGCCCTGGGGCGTGCGCGCGATGAACCCCTGGGTGAGGACGACCTCGGCGTCGCCGGCCGCACGGTCCGCCGCCTCGACGTCCTGGCGAATCGGCACGGTCGCGCTCAGGAAGGAATCGTGCTCCTGGCGACGAGGCTCGGACTCGGCCTCGAGCAGCGTTCTCGCATCCAGCCAGCGGGTCGGGATGCCCATCGCGTCGAGGGCCGCGGCGCCGAGGGTCGAGGAGGCCAGCTCTCCGATGGCCAGGATGCGCGCCCGGAGGCGGGGTGACGCCTCGCGCGTCGTGCGGATCCCGCCGAGGAGCGTGTCGAGCTCGTCGAACGACGCCTCCACGGAGGATCGCGGCGGGCTCTCGAGCGCGAGCGCGTCGGCCAGCGCCCGATGCGTCGCGCGGATCGACTCGGGGAGACTCGACGCCTCGCCGTCGGTCGCCTCGGCGATCGTATCCTCGAGCCGATCCGAGACGCCGGCGAGGGCGGAGACGACGATCCAGACCCGATGGGTGGGCAGGTGGAGGCGAACCCGCGCGGCGATGTCGTGCCACCGGGAGGCGGTGGAGACCGAGGTGCCCCCGAACTTGAGCACGATCCAGCGTCGATGCATCGTCGTTCTCTCACGTGCTGTGATGAGCGACCGGGATCGGCATGCCGAGCCTGGTCCGGGCCGGCAACATCCGCCGCTTCATTCGATGCTGGCAGGATACCCGGCATCTCCGGTGCGGCAAGAGAGGAGTGGCATTGCCCGTCGGGGGACGAGCACGGTCCACTCTGCGCCCGTAGCAGAGAGCTCTCGAAGCAGCGGTACCCCGAGCGCCGGCGCTCGACCTCACGCCGAACAGCGATGCGCCGTCGTGGGCGACCTCGCTCCGACGGCCCGCGACCTCGATCGGATCGTCACTCACGCGCCACGACAGGCGGACCCGTGCCTGACGAGCCTCTTCCGCTCGCACGCCGGTCGTAACTGGACGGGGTGACGCCGAGCATTCTGGAAGGTCTTGGCTCTGGAAAGACGACGGACGGCTCAGGCACACGGCGAAGTCGAGTCAGCGCCAGAGAGCCTCTCTGCCACTGCGACTGACCCGACGTTGGGTCCGCTTTCCACGCAGCCCGCCTTCGTCTCCCCATCACGCTCGCATCGCCGTCAGCGCGCCCGCGTCTCTGCGGCTTGCCCCGCTCGAGTCCGGCCCCGTCCAGGACGCATCTCCTCCCCGTTCTCGACGACGCTGACGGAAGTCTCGGACATGGCGTCCGATCAGCCGCCCGCGTTGGACCCGCTCCGGTCGCGCTCCGGGGATTCACCTTCTCGCGGCGTGCTCCTTGCCTTCCCAGTCCACAGAGCAAATAATGGAACTAAGCAACAGTTGCGATCGTCAACTATCTGAAAAGAGGGACTCGACATGAGGACTTCGGACATCCGGCTCTTCCGTCGGCTGCTCAGGACACTGTATCGGGCGACGGGCACGGTCGTGGGGGATTACACGTGCTGCGGGGTGACCCTCGCCCAGTGTCACGTCCTGCTGGACCTGGAGGAGGCCGGCACGACGGCGCCCGGCACCCTTGCGGCCCGCCTCGGACTGGACAAGAGCACGGTGAGTCGGACCGTTGACGGCCTGGTGGGTATGGGGCTGGTCTCGCGCGATACCGATCCACACGACCGCCGGTATGCCCAGATCGCACTCACTCGGGCGGGCCGTCGCAAAGCCACTCGAATCCACCGGTCGAACGATGACGCGGTGAGAGCCATCTTCGATCTCATCGATCCGGATCGGCATCCGGACATCCTGGAGTCGGTTCGCACACTCGTGGATGCCATGGTCGAAGCTCGACGGCAGCAGGCAGAGCGGAAAGCGACCCCGGGCAGGAGGTAGGAGAAACCGAAGAGAGAGGTTCGCTCATGAGGACGTACATCTCGCCTCGCCGTCTCGGGGTCGTGCTCGTACAGGTGGCCATCTCGGTCAACAGCGTAGGAGCGGCCCCCGTAGGTACAAGCGGCTGCACGCCACAACCCGATGGCTGCGGCAGTCCGTCCGCGCAGCTCGCCCAGGGTGACCACCGTATCGTGGATCCCTCGGGCAGAGCCGAGATTCCCTTCCAGATGTCAGGTCATCATGTTCTCGTCCCGGTCAGCGTGAACGATGGTGAGCCCTTCCTCGTCGTGCTCGACACGGGCATGCCCATCCGGGGCTTGATCCTCACTCCCGGCCCGCGAACCGACGCGCTTGAGCTCGAGAATCCGCACGGACTCCGCGTGGCCGGTGAAGGCAGCGATAGTCGCGACTCCCGGGTAGGGACCGGTGTCACCCTCACCTTGCCGGGCGTCCAGATCTCCGACCAGCTCGTGGCCGTCACGTCTCTTCCGGCCTGCGGCGGGAATGACGGACAGGATCACCCGAACGACCCCCGCGTCGAGGGTGTGATCGGGCTGTCCATCTTCGAGCGATTCGTGGTGAGGATCGATCATGATCGGTCGCTCGTGACGCTCGTCGAGCCCGATCAGTTCCGTCACGACGGACGGGGACACGAGATCCCGATCACACTCGGGCCGACGAACATCCCCGAGATCAACTGTGAGGTGGAGATCGATCCGGGCGAAAGGGTACCGGTGACGATCGCCGTCGATACGGGTGCTGCCCTTGCTCTGTCGCTGACCCTGGGTACTCACGAGGATCTCCGGCTGCCCGCCGGTAGTCACGACTCCGTCACAGCCTACAGCGCGTGGGGCGAGGTGGAAGGTCGACTCGGAACGATTGCGGCCTTGCGGCTGGGGAAGCTCACCCTTCCCGACATCCCGGTTGCGTTCTACCGAAAGGGCGACCCGGGAATCCCGCCCTGCGGCGAGCATGGCATCCTGGGGAACGCGACGCTCAGGCGATTCAACACGACCTTCGACTACGTCCGAAAACGACTCATCCTCGAGCCGAAGCAGCGGTCACACGAGCCCGTCACTGTCCCGGTGGGCAACCTTCGATCCTCGACGACCGACACGGCGGTCCCGGATTCGACGGACGAGCTTTCCGACTCCCAAGAGCTGGTCGAAGAAGTCGCTGCATTCGTTCAGCGCCAAGCCGACGAGGGGAAGTTCTCGGGCGCCGTCCTCGTCGCGAAGCAGGGAGTCCCGGTGTTCGAGGCCGCGCATGGCTTTGCAAGCCTGGATTACGAGGTCCCGAACCGGATCGACACCAAGTTCAACCTCGGCTCGATGAACAAGATGTTCACGAGTGTTGCCATCGCGCAGCTGGCCGAGCTCGGAAGGCTCTCCTTTGATGACCGGATCGTCGACCATCTCCCCGACTACCCGAACGTCGAGGTCGCCAGACAGGTCACGATCCACCACCTGCTCTCCCACACCTCGGGCCTGGGGAACTACTGGAGCGAGGAGTACGAGAGGACGTCGAAGGACCGCTTTCGCTCCGTCGAGGACTACCTTCCGCTCTTCGTCGATCAGCCTCTCCTCTTCGAGCCGGGTGCACGCTGGTCCTACAGCAACGCGGGCTTCATCGTCCTCGGTCTCATCATCGAGCGCGTGTCCGGACAGAGCTACTTCGACTACGTCCGGGAGAACATCTACGAGCCTGCCGGCATGACGAACACCGACGCCTACGAGGTCGACCATGTCATCCGCAACGTGGCGGTCGGATACACCCGATCGGGTGAAAGGGAGGGGGAACTGAAGAACAACCTCTTCATGCACGTCGTGAAGGGAGGGCCCGCCGGCGGCGGGTACTCCACGGTCGAGGATCTCCTGAGCTTCAGCAACGCCCTTCTGGACCATCGACTCGTGAGTCAGGAGATGACCGATCGGATCTTCGCGGGGCGTAGCGACACGACCCGGGTCGGTCCCGGCTACGGATACGGCTTCAGCCGTCTCCTCGAGAACGGTCATCTGATCGTCGGGCATTCCGGTGGCTTCCCTGGCATCAACGCCCATCTCGACATGTACGTCGACCTGGATTACACCGTGGTCGTCATGTCGAACCTCGACAGGGGGGCAACCGAGGTCGAGGAGTTCATCCTGGTCCAGTTGATTGGGAAAACGCAGTGGATCAAAGATCGCGAGCTGACCGAAACGATCCTGGAACGGATCGCCGAGCGCGGGTACCACGCCGGTATCCAGCTCTACGAGGAAAGAAAGGGTGTCGGTACGGTCTCGGAGAGGAGAGTCAACCAGTTCGGATACAGTCTCCTTACAGCCAACCGAATCCCGGATGCGATCGGAGTGTTCCGCTTCAACGTCCATCTGCACCCGGAGTCGTCGAATGCCTACGACAGCCTGGGTGAAGCCTACATGATGGCGAACGAGATCGAGCTCGCAGTCCGTAACTACGAGAGGTCTGTCGCGCTCGACCCCGGAAACACGAACGGGTGGAACATGCTCGAGAAGCTGCGCGGTGAGTCGAGCCCATGACCGGTACCTGCGTCTACATTCGCGCCCGCATCTGGCGGGTGGCGAGCGTGTCGAAGCCGCTCAGCTCCGATGACGCAGCGGCTTCTCGATGCGCTGCAGGCGCATCGACACCTCCGGAGCGAGACGGTGCTCTACCGCGAGGACCGAGCGTCGCTCTCGATGAAGATCATCCAGGTCTACGTCGAGAGCGCCGCTCGACGCGTAAACCTGCGTCACAGGGGCGTGCACTGTCAAGCGACACCCAGTGTTACGCACTTAGGCGACACCGAGTCTTACGCACCTGAGTTCGGGATAAGTGGTTCTCCTTTCATCGTCTTACAGGCCCTCGGGAGTCAGCAAGCGACACCGTCAGGTGTCGCGCGCAGTTGAGGTCGTGTGAGCGGCCGTCGCGGCTCGTTCCAGGTCCCGGAGCCGGTAGCTCCGCCCGGCGATGTTCAGCACGTGACTGCGATGAAGCAGGCGATCGAGGATGGCCGTGGCCAGGATCTCGTCTCCGGCGAGGATCTCCGGCCAGTCTCGGATGCCCTTGTTCGTGGTGATGAGGATCGCGCCGCGCTGATAGCGATAGCTGACGAGCCGGAAGAACAGACTCGCCTCGTGCCGGTTCATCGGCTCGAACCCGACTTCGTCGATCACGAGCAGCGACACGTTCGCATACTTGCGTCGCCGGATCCTCGCCGGTGGCAGATCGGCATCGCGCCGTAGTGCGGCCAGCAGTTCTTCGAGTCGCATGAACGTGACGCCGAACCCGGCTTCGACCGCTCGGATGCCGAGCGCCACCGCCAGATGCGTCTTCCCGACTCCTGGCGGTCCCTGGATCAAGAGTGTCCGGTTCTCTCGGATCCACTGACACGTGGCCAGCGTCTCGATCCGCGAGCGCTCGATCGACGGCTGGAACGCGAAGTCGAAGTTCCCCAGCGTCTGTCCAGTGGGCAGACCGGAGAGCTTCAGCGAGGTCCGTACGCGACGCTCATCGCGGAACGAGAGCTCTTCACCGAGCAGCTGATCGAGGAACCGTTGCGGCGGCATCTCCTCCTTGACCGCCTCGGCGATCAGGTGATCGAGCGACTCGGCCGCACGCGCCAGTCCGAGCTGCTCGAGCCGTTCCCGCGTCGTGTCCAGATCGAGTCGGGGCGTGATCTTCTTGGTCTTGGGGGTGCTGCTCATCGGGCCACCTCGGCGATCGCCGCGTACAGATCGACCGGACGCGCCTCGGGCACCATCTGGGCGATCTCCTCCAGACGTCGGCCCATCTTCCCCAGCGGGCGTGGAGCACGCACCGTGGCGGTGTCCTCGCCCTCGTAATGGGCCGGATCGATCACGATCCGCTCCTCCCCGTAGCGCGGATGCATCGCCACGATCGCACCCTCGCCCAGCATCTGCACCCGCTCGGCGCAGCCACGCACCTCGACCCGGCGACCCACGAACCGGAACGGCACCGAGTACTGTCGCCCCTCGAACGACACCAGACAGTCGTGGCTCACCGCCCGCATCACCACCACGTCGAACGGTTCGGGCTGGATCGGCAGTGCGCCCAGCAGCGGCTGCTCGCTCGCGTACGCGCTCATCACGCTCGTTCCCGTGCGCGGACACCGGCGGCGGTGTGCCGAGCGAACGCTCCTCTCGTCGGTCCAGCTCTGAAGCTCCACCAGCGAGTCCCAGTGACGGTCGCGAGGGTCGCTCCAGAAACGACCGTCACGGATGCGGCGTTCGATCTTCCCCTTCGTCCACGGCTCACGCGGCGGGCAGGCGTCGATGTGGAAGCGCACCACGCGGGCGTACTGCCGGTACGACGGGTTGAGCTCGCCCCAGCACCCCGCACCGCGCGAGACCGCCGTCCGCTCGTTGTCCACGCGGATCGTGGCCGGCACGCCCTCCAGACGCCGCAGCGCCTCGTTGTGCACGTGATGCCACGAGAGCTGGTCCTTGCGCCGCGACCACACCCGAACCGCGTACCGGCTGTAGCTCAGCTGAAGCTCGAACGCGTACAGACGCTCGCGCCGGCCGCCGATCCACACGTCCCGCCACTCGCTCCAGTCCGCCTGCGCTTGCGCGCCCGGCGGGGTCTCCACGCGTCGGCGGGCGCGGCGCGCGGGCGTGGGGTAGTGCGTGCGAACGAAGCGCTGTACCGAGCGCAGGCTCCCCGTGTAGCGATGCTCCTCCTGGAGATGATCGTGAAGGGCGGCCACGTTGAGCGGACCGGTGCCACGGGACTCGATCCACCGCGTGATGGCCTCGGCGTGCGCGCTCGCCAGATGCGGCTGATCGGCCCGGCCGTCGTGGTCGCCCTGGCGGTGGCGTCGGAGATGGTAGCGAACCGTGCCCTCGGTCACGCCCAGCATGCGGGCGATCCGGCGAGACGAGTGACCCCGGTCCGACAACGAGATGATGCTCATGCGATCCCCTCGATCGAGCTTGGCCATGACGCCCTCCTCGATCGAGAGCGTCACAGACATAGGACTTACGCGATAGTGCGTAAATCTGGGTGTCGCCTTAGCTCAACTCTGGGGTGTCTCTCTACAGTGCACGTCCTCAGGCACACGTTCTGTTCCCACCTGGCCATGCGGGGGGCCCCGGCCCGGGCGATCCAGGGTATCCGTTCGGTGAACCCATGTTGAGCCCATCGGCCGGTCCTGAGAACGTGCGCACCCGAGGAGGTGCCGCATGCTCTCGAAGTCGATCACGACCGCGCTCGCCCCGATCTCCGACAACCGCTACTGGCGGGAGTCGGACGCGGAACGCGCACTTGCCATCTGGAGCCAGAGTGGGCTCACACTGAACGCCTTTGCGCGACAGTGTGGCCTCAGTGTGTCGCGACTGCGCCGCTGGAAGTCCAAGCTCGAGGCCGACGGCAGCCCCCGCTTCCACCCGGTCGAGATCGTGGAGACGGCTGACGCCGACGTGGCCGACTCCGACGCCGGTATCGAGCTCATCGTCGGACAGCGCCACCGGATCGTCGTCCGCCGCGGCTTCGATCGCACGCTGCTACACGAGCTCATCGAGGCGCTCGATCCGTGCTGACCCTGCCGCACACCGTGCGCATCTACATCGCCGCTGAGCCCGTCGATCTCCGCAAGGGCTTCGACGGGCTCTCGGCGGCCACGCGCGAGATCATCTCCGCCGATCCCCTCTCGGGACACCTGTTCGTGTTCATCAACCGGCGCGCGAACCGGATGAAGATCCTCGTCTGGCAGCCCTCGGGCTATCTCCTCGTCTACAAGCGCCTCGAACGCGGCCGCTTCACGCTCCCGCGCCACCCCGAGGTCGGGTCCTCGCACGTCGAGATCGAGTCGTCGGAGCTGACGTTGCTCCTGGATGGGATCGATCTTCGCGGCTCCCAGCGCCGGAGTCGCTGGTCGCCGAAGAAGGGACTTGCCTGGCGCGCGACGATGTGATTCAAAGAGTGCATGACCTTCGCGCAACTCACTCGTGAACTCGAGCGCTTCCGCTCCGAGCTCCAGACGCTGGCCGCCAACGGCCGTACCGATGACGCGATCGAGAAGGCGTTCGAGCGCATGCGCCTGCTCCTGCACCGGAACCTCCATCTCGAGCTGGCGCTGTTCGCCGAGCGTCGCAAGCGCGCGGGGATCCGGAGCGAGAAGGTGGACCCGGCTCAGCTGTTGTTGATGTTGGCCAAGATGCCCGAGAACAACGTCGATCCCGAGAACGATCTCGACGACACCGAGACCGACGATGCGCAGCTGACGGAGGAGATCGCGGCGGCCGAAGCGGCGTTGCCGAGTCCGCCGACGCGGCGGCCCCGCCGGCAACGGCTCCCCGAGACACTCCCACGCGAGATCGTGACCCACACGCTGCCGGAGCAGGATCTGCCTTGCGGCACGTGTGGCGTTCCGATGAAGGCGATCGGCGAGGACGTGAGCGAGATCCTGCGCCTGGTCCCCGCCCGGTTCGAGGTCGAGGAGCACCGTCGCACGAAGTACGCGTGTTCGACGTGCAAGGACGCGGTGGTCACCGCGCCGGGGCCCGCCAAGTTCATCGACAAGGGTCGTGCGGCGCCGAGCCTCTTGGCGCACGTCGTTCAAGCGAAGTACCAGGACCACATCCCGCTGGCGCGGCTGAGCGAGATCTACGCCCGCGGCGGGGTCGCGATCGCGCGCTCCACGCTCTGCGACTGGACGGCGCGCGTGGCCGAGGAGCTACGGCCCATCGCCGAGCGGATCTGGGAGAAGGCGTTCCACGCGCACACGCTGCAGAGCGACGCGACCGGGCTGCGGGTGCTCGATCGTGACGACCCGAACGGGGTGCGGATGGGCACGATGTGGTGCGCCATCGGGGATGGGACGTACGCGGCGTTCCACTACGCGAAGACCGGCACGGGCGAGGACGGCCCGTGGCGCTTCCTGGCGGGCCGCGAGGGCTATCACCAGGCGGACGCGGCGACGGTCTACGATCGGGTGTACAACGGCGAGGTGGCCAGCGCGATCGAGGTCGGCTGCTGGGCGCATGCCAGGCGGGGCTTCGAGGCGTTGCGCGACACGGACTCTCGCGTGGCGTATCCGCTGAAGCTGATCGCGCAGCTGTATCGAGTGGAGACGCTGGCCGATCGGCGTGGGCTCGATCCCCCCGAACGCCAGGAGCTCCGCACCGAGCGCAGCCGAGCGATCCTGGATCGGCTCGATCGATGGATCGTGCGAACCGAAGAGTCCGAGCCGCCCGAGAGCGCGCTGTCGAAGGCGTGCGGGTACGTCGTGAATCAACACGACGCGCTCTGGTGCTTCCTCGACGACGGACATCTGCCGTTGGACAACAACCTGTGCGAGCGGCAGTTGAGAGCGGTCGCCGTCGGTCGGAAGAACTACCTGTTCGCGGGATCCGACCGGGCCGCCCAGCGCGCGGCGATCCTCTACTCCGTCGTGCGCACCGCCGCGCTGGCGAAGATCGACGTCTACGCGTATCTCATCCGCGTTCTCGAGCGCATCGCCGATGGGTGGCCCGACGCCAAGATCGACGAGCTGCTGCCCGAGAACCACGTTCCCTGCTACGAAGCAGACCCCAGGTAGGCCTCACCCGACAGCGCGCCGGGACACGGGCTGATCACCCGGATGGGATGCCCGAACGGTTACGATCCAGGAGCTCGCCGGACACCGGGATCTCACGACGACCCAGCGGTACATGCACCTCAGCCCGGCCGCGCTCGACAGCGCGATCCGGCTGCTCGAGAGTGGAGACATACTGGAGACGGAGGAAACGGATTCTTCGGTCAGCCACTCGCAACAAGAGAAGTGGTGGAGGCGGCGGGAATCGAACCCGCGCATCCATGAAACACTAACTGGTTGATGGCGCACGACTTCCAACGCAGCCGCCCAGCAACCAACAACTTAGGATAGCGAATCGAGTCCGCAGGAGTCCACACGAGTCCCCAACAGTCGACCCCAGTCATGGAGAAATAGTGGAGACGAAGAACGACCGGTCCCCGTGCTGGCCCAGTCTCAGAAGCCGTACTTGTCCTTTCTCAAGATGAATGCCTTCTCTCCTCCCTCCATGACCTGAGTGATCCTCCCCCGGATTTCGTTCACGTCGATCGCGCCCGTTCCTGCGATTCTTCCCATCGAATGATCGCCCGATTGTCGGTAGCCAAAGCATGCGACGAGCTCGGCGTCGCCGTTTACGACCAGGTTGGCGTTGTGGCTAGCAAATATGAGCTGCCTCCGTCTTTTCGCCTTCCAGACCTGCTCGACTACATCAAGGACTACTTGGTTGTCGAGGTCGTCCTCCGGTTGGTCAATGATGAGTGGCGGGCCCTCCTGATTCAACAGGGTCTTAAGGAGCGCCGTCGCCTGTTGGCCCGCCGACGCATCGACGAAGGGAATATGTTCGTCCTCGCGGACCTTGTACTCGAATGCGGGTCGGTCCTCGAAGGGCGTTACTGCGAGTTCGCGCCATGCACTTATCGTTAGCTTGGCGGCGATGCGCTTCCGCTCCGGCTCAGTCCACTCGAGCAGCTTCAGCTTCGGTGTCTCGGGTAGTTCTGTTGCTTCCTCGGCATCGTGCAATGCCAGCAGTTCCAGCTCTGCTAGCACTGCTTCCCATTCCTCAAGTGGGTCTTTGACCTTCTGTATTCGCTCGGTAAGGGCGTCGACTTTTGCCCGACCGAGCCTTGCTCCAGCCACTGCAGTGCGGAGTTTCTCTGCGATCGAACTGAATCCTGCGCCCTCTTCAAGTCCGGCTCGAATGGTCCTTTGCGATGCCTCGGTCAGTGCCTTGCACTGATCCTTGAGGAGCTTTGTTCGCCTCTTGTGTATGTCTTTCCAACTCTTTCTCAGCTCGCCGTAGGCCCCCACCGGATCGCCCAGCTCCTGAAGCTCTTGTTTGTGCTCTTGCAGGGTTCTGCGCGTTTCCGCTAGTCGCTTCTCGAGTTTCGAAAGTTCGTTCAACTGTGTCTCGTGCGCCGAGGCCCGCTTCTTCGCTTCCTCGTACCGCTTTTCGAACGCTTCTTTCGTCTCCGACCAGTGCTGCTTCGCGGCGCTGATGGAGCCATCCCGAGCTTCTTCAAACCGCGTCGTCATTTCTTGCAGGTCAGTTCGCAACTGCTCGTACAGGGCTGTCATGGCTCTTTCGATGGTTGCGAGATCTTCGCTCCCTGGGAGGTCGCCAATCGCCTCTTCTGGCTTCGTTGGGAGACTCTCTAGTGCATCATTGAGCGCCCCAAGGGCCTCTTGTGTGCCACTGAGATCCGCGTCCCAGACATCGACAATAGCGGCCGCATCGTCGTGCGGTTGCTTGCTCTCGATAGTAGCTTGGTCGTCCGGAGTCAGATTCTTGAATGACTCGCGTATCGTCCGTACTTGCTTCGTCAACGATTGAACTGCCAACTCGTCTCGAGCAATGTAGCGACCGAGACTGCGTGCCTTCTCTACGTGCACGAGGATCTCCCGGATCGCCTCTGCGATCTTCTCGAGCTCCGCGTCGCTCTTGGCAAGCTTCTCTCGAATCGGTGCCTCTACGAAACGTGCAAGCTCCTCGATGCGGATCGCGACATTGCTCAGTTGCTTCTGACTGAAGGCCTGAACAGGCAAGAGCGCTCGAATATCAGCTTCTGAGCAGTCGCGGAACTCCTCGTCTCCAATGCGAAGGAGCGTCTCGCCCGTACTTGATTGACGTCGGACGTGATGCGGGAGTCCATTTGCCACAAACCGTACGTCGACCGTAGCATTGAGCGGAACTAGCGTCTTCTGGATCAGAGTCTGCCGCCGTGCTACGTAGTTGGGCACCTCTGCACCAAGTTCAGTGGGTATCTCCGGCGGCTGATCGCATAGGGCCCATCGCAGATATTCAAGCAGTGTCGACTTTCCGGTTCCGCGGCCACCGATGAGCGCCGAGTACTGCGGGTTCATCACTAGATTGACGGGACCGAGGAACTGGCTGTTCTTCACTGTGACTTCGGTGATGGTCGCGCTGGGCAACTCAGGCGCTTGATGACTGATTCGTGACTCCTGGGCTAGGCACGCCTGCCGCAGTGCCTCGGCTGTGGGCTCTGCCCACTTCACCCAGGTCGACCACTTACCGAGTTCGTCGTGCGTACTGCTTCGTGTGTCTGATGTTTGGAAGACGGCGATGCGCTTGCTGCCCCAGTTTGCGTCGCGCCCTGCATGGATGTTTCGCGTGCCCTCTTTCAGCTTACTGATCCCGCCATCGACGAAGCCGCCCACGCACGGCATGTTCTTGTACTTTGCATACATCTTCCGTCGGAGCAGTGAATGCTCCCTATTCTCGTCTCCGACGTTCGGCAGCAGAATGTACCGGCCCCGAAGGTAATCATGCCCATCAAGTGCGTCACAGACATCGGACAGCGACTCGAATGCAATCGCTTTGACCTCTGGGCCCCTCTCATCCTGCGGATCGTGTGCAGTTAGCTTGAGGGCATGCAGTGCCAAGTCGAAGAGGTCCTGCTGAACCACGCCGGGTTTGCCGGAGGGTGTATTCCTTGAGAGGATACCTCCATGGCAAGACCAAGCAAGTACTCCCCCGAGGTGCGTGAGCGAGCGGTGCGGCTGGTGCGGGAGCATGAGAGCGAGCACGACTCGCAATGGTCGGCGATCCGCTCGATCGCCTCGAAGATCGGCTGTACGGCCGAGACGCTCCGGAAGTGGGTCCGTCAGGCCGAACGAGACCAGGGCCTTCGCCCCGGTCTGACGACGGACGAACAGAAGCGCCTGAAGGAGCTCGAGCGGGAGAACCGCGAGCTGAAGCGCGCGAACGAGATCCTGAAGAAGGCGTCGGCGTATTTCGCTCAGGCGGAGCTCGACCGCCGAGCGAAGTGATGGTGTCGTTCATCGACGAACACCGAGATGAGTACGGAGTCGAGCCGATCTGCGCGGTGGTGCCGATCGCTCCGTCGACTTACTACGACCAGAAGGCCCAGGAGCGCGATCCTGGACGCCGCTCAGCCCGACGCCGACGCGATGATGAGCTGCGCGAGGAGATCCTCCGGGTTCGCGGTGAGGGCTTCAACGCCGTCTACGGCGTCCGGAAGACGTGGAAGGAGCTGACGCGTCGTGGCATCGCGGTCGCTCGCTGTACGGTCGCGCGTCTGATGCGTGCGATGGGGCTTCGCGGGGCGGTTCGTGGGCGTAAGTTCAAGACGACCGTCGGCGATGACTCGCTCTCGCGACCCGCTGATCTGGTGGACCGGAACTTCAAGGCCTCGGGACCCAACCAGCTCTGGGTGGCGGACCTGACGTACGTGGCGACCTGGCGAGGGTTCGCGTACGTGGCGTTCGTGATTGACGCGTTCTCGCGTCGGATCGTGGGATGGAGAGCATCGAACTCGCTTCGCACCGATCTGGCGCTGGATGCGCTGGAGCAGGCGATCTACGACCGTGGGAGCCGCCTCGACGGCTCTCTGGTTCACCACAGCGATCGCGGCAGTCAGTACCTGTCGATTCGCTACACCGAGCGGTTGTCCGATGCCGGCATCGAGCCGTCGGTGGGCAGCAAGGGAGATTCGTATGACAACGCCCTGGCCGAGACGATCATCGGCCTGTTCAAGACGGAGGTGATCCACCGGCTCGGTCCGTGGCGCAGCCTCGAACAAGTCGAGTTCGCCACACTCGAGTGGGTATCCTGGTTCAACACCCAACGACTCCTCGAGCCGATTGGCGACATCCCGCCGGTCGAGTACGAGGAGATGTTCTACGCAGGTGGCAGGACCGAGGAAGACCACCCGGACCGCGAGCTTCGCTCGCTTTCTGTATCAGCGCGACTGAAGGACGATTCAAGAAGAGAGAAGAAGCCCGTGCACGACGACGCCGCCGAGGCGGTGGTCGTCAACTAACCAGCTCTCCGGAGAACCCGGTACGGTTCAACGCGTGCGGCGACTAGTTTGTTGGTTGAGAAGTTTGAGGCGTTGAGCTGGGTCGTGGTGCGTGAGGGCGTGCTGCGCGCGGCTGATGGTGCTGCGAAGCAGGTCGATCTGCTCTTGCGTGATCTTGATGGCGTTGCTGTTTCGTGCGAGGTGGCGGGTACTGCTGCGCACGAGTGTCATAACGCTCTGTTTGTGTTGCGGGCGGTCGAGCGTGTGCGGCTTCACGTGGTGGTTTGCTTGTCTGGTGATGTGTTGCGTGTTGTGAAGCAGCGCTTCGTGGCGGAGCCGTTGTTGGCTTCGGACGTTCGTGTTCGTGTCGTGAGCTTGCCTGAGGCGTTGCGTCCTGAGTGGGTCCCATAGGCATGGAGCTGCTTGGGGACTTTCCGGTGAGTGTGGCGTGGCCGTGTGGGTGTGGGGGTGCGGTGGTGTGGTGGTTGGTGCGGTGGCTTGCTGGTTGGTTGCTGTGTTCGTTCGTGTTCGTGTTCTTTCTCTTTCTTTTTTTGGGGGCCGGCCCCGATTGATATCGGGTCCTTTTGTGGGCCGGCCCATGGCCGATGTTCTTTGGTGATGGCCCTTCGGGCTGGCGGCGTGCCGCCGTTGGCGTTGGGGCCTACCGGCCTGATGTCTTTGTTTCTTGGATGTTGGGGATAGAAGTCCGACCGGGAAACAGAACGTATTCGAGGGGCTTGTGAGACCGGCTACCCTCCCATACCTCCTGACCGCGGATGAAGTAGCGGAATTGCTACGTACGTCGCGACGAGCCGTTTACGCCCTCGTCGAGCGGGGCTCGGTCCCTGGGGTCGTTCGGGTCGGCCGGAGGCTTTTGATCCGTCGGGACGAGCTGCTAGCCTGGCTCGATGGAGGTCGTGCGCCATCGCCGAAGGAGCGGCGATGAGCGTCAGAATCCGACGATACCGATCGGGGGGCTGGGAGGCCGACATCCGCGTGACCCGTCCCGACGGGACGGTGATGCGCGAGCGTCGAAAGGCACCGGTCCCCTCGAAATCAGGAGCCAAGCGCTGGGCGGAAGCCCGTGCACAAGAGCTCTTGCGCAACGGTACGCAGCCACGAAAGGAGGTTCCCACACTCGCCGAGTTCGCTCCGCGGTTCCTGGATGGCTATGCGCGAGCGAACCGTCAGAAGCCGAGCGGCGTTGCAGCAAAAGAGTCCGTGCTCCGGGTCCATCTGATCCCAGCACTCGGCGGACGAGAGCTCGATCGGATCCGGACGGAGGACGTCCAGCGCCTCAAGGTCAAGCTCGGCAAGCGTGCACCGAAGACCGTGAACAACGTGCTCTCGGTGCTCAGCACCTTGCTCAAGGTGGCCAAGGAGTGGGACGTGATCACTCACGTACCGTGCACGATCAGGCTCGTGAAGGTCCCGCAGAAAGAGGCGGCGTTCCACGACTTTCACGAGTACGAGCAACTCGTCACGGCGGCACGGAGCATCGATCCCCAGGCGTACATCGTCGTGCTGCTTGGCGGTGATGCGGGCCTGCGGCTCGGGGAGATGCTCGCGCTCGAGTGGACGGACATCGACTTCGGACGCAACCGGATCCGCGTGGAGCGGGCGACCTGGAAGCACGCAGAGGAGTCCACGAAGAGTGGGCGGAGCCGCTCAGTCCCGATGACCCAGCGGCTTCTCGATGCGCTGCAGGCGCATCGGCACCTCCGGAGCGAGAAGGTGCTCTGCCGCGAGGACGGAGCGCCGCTCTCGATGAAGATCATCCAGGTCTACGTCAAGAGCGCGGCTCGACGCGCAAACCTGCGTCACAGGGGCGTACACGTCCTCAGGCACACGTTCTGTTCCCACCTGGCCATGCGGGGGGCCCCGGCCCGGGCGATCCAGGAGCTCGCCGGACACCGGGATCTCACGACGACCCAGCGGTACATGCACCTCAGCCCGGCCGCGCTCGACAGCGCGATCCGGCTGCTCGAGAGTGGAGACATACTGGAGACGGAGGAAACGGATTCTTCGGTCAGCCACTCGCAACAAGAGAAGTGGTGGAGGCGGCGGGAATCGAACCCGCGTCCGAGAGTGCGTCCCCGTGAACCCCTACGTGCGTAGTCTACCGTTTGATCTCGCCTAGGCGGCTCTGGTAGACAGGATCCGCTTCGGCCAGCTCGTCTGAAATCTCGCGCCGGTGCACCGAGCGGACACCGACGCCAGCCTATCTATATGGCGTTCATCCCCCGACCGACAGGCCGAGCCGAAGGTGAACGTCGCGGACTAGTTAAGCCGCGAGGGCCATCTCGTGAGAGTTGGCAGTTGAGTTTTCCCGCCTGTTTAACGAGGCCTGCGGGGACCTCGGCACGCGATTCACGCTTCGTCACCCCCGTCGAAACCAAGCGCCCCCAACGTGTTGTCGGCGGGAGCCGTCATCGACGGCGTCCGCCCGGGGCGAGCCCGGGCGCAGCCATGGTAACGCCAAACGGGTGGAAAGTGTTCCGAAACTCGCCCGACGGAGTCCCGACCGGATCCCCGGCGCCGACGCGAGGCGCCCGATGATCCGTCTTCCTGCATCCCCCTCGTTCGGAGCCGATCAGGACTCGTCCGGGGCCACCCAGTGCGCGTCGGCCTTTGCACGGATGCTCTCCGGATCGGCGTCGAACGCCTGCTTCGCGTCTTCCGACGAGAAGAAGAACGTCTTGCCGTCGGTGACGGTGAAGATACCCGGGTCTCCCTGAACCTCTTGCCCCATGGACAGGGCGGTCGCACACAGCCCCCCGTAGACCACGTCGTAGGCGTGGGCAGCGGGATCAGCCTCGAACATCTTCCTGGCCTCGGCCGAGGAGAAGAGGTACGTGACGCCGTCCCGGACGACGAAGAGCGTCGGGTCGCTCTCGACTCGCTGGTTCACGGCCGCGGCGGTCGCGCACCAGCCATCGTACGCCACGTCATACGCGGCAGGATCGGCCTCGAACATCCGGCGGGCGTCCGCATTGGCGAACAGGTAGTGGTGACCGCGATACTCCAGCAAAAGCTCGGGGTCGCCCTTCACCGCCTGTCCCATGGCCACGTATGCGACCGGGCAGTACCCGTGGAGGGCGGGCTCACCCATCTCGACCTCTTCCGCCATCGCGGCGCCGGCGACCGAAGCAACCGCGCCGGCGGTCAACAGAGCACGTACGGTCCGAAGCATGTCTCCTCCTCGGTGGGATCCTCGCCCGGCCGTCAACGCCCCTGCCGCACCGTGCGGACAGGTCGCTCGAAGGGTTGGTGAGCCGATGAGCGTCTTCCTTACACGCGCCTCGCATGGTCCTGGTGTACACGGCGGCGGACCGAGCTCGATCGGCCATTCGGGAACCGCGCCGGCGCGCCCACGGGGAACCAGCGGATGCGGTGCTTCACCCACCATCGTTCACCTGGGTACGGAAGGGTCACGTGACCGATCGCCGCGACGCGGGTCATCCCCCGGCAGCCCGCCGCGATCTCCGATAGGCTCGGTCGGCACGTCGAACCGGCCGGTCAAGACGGTCACCGGCACGAGCCCGAGGCCTTCGAGGACCTCGGCGAGAGCACGCTCGTGAAGGGCAAGACGACGGATTCATGATCCTGATTCACGAGTTCGGGCACCTCGTGCGGTACCTCGAGGACGAGCCCGGTTACGAGTCGAAGCGCATGACCAGCTACGTCGAGCAGATGATCGCGCGCGGGAGCCTCGGAGACGAGTGGTGCGCCATCAGGGACTCGAACCCCGAACCCACTGATTAAGAGTCAGTTGCTCTACCAGTTGAGCTAATGGCGCACGTGCAGGACGGCAGGCGGAGGACCATACCGATCCGCCGAGGTCGCGTCAAGCCTCGGCGGCGGTGTACGACTCCCGGCGGGAAGAGACCGCTCGTGATCGTTCGCGACGATCGATCACGAGCGATCGATCACGAGCGATCGGTCAGAACGGAAGGTCGTCGTCGCCGCCCAGATCGTTGGCCTCGGGGACGGAGCCCGCGGGGACCGAGTCGCGATCTCCGCCGCCCCCACCGCCTCCGCGTCCGCCGAGCATCAGCATGTTCCGGCCCACGACCTCGGTGGTGTACTTGTCGTTGCCCTGCTGATCCTGCCACTTGCGCGTCTGGAGGCGTCCCTCGATGTAGACCTGGCTGCCCTTGCGCAGGTACTGCCCCGCGGTGTCGGCCGTGCGGCCGAAGAGGACGACGCGGTGCCACTCGGTGCGCTCTTCCCACGAGTCGCCGACCTTGACCGACTCGGTCGTGGCCAGGCGCAGGTTGGCGACCGACACGCCGGACTGCGTGTGCCGCACTTCGGGATCGAACCCGAGATTGCCGACCAGGATGACTTTGTTCACTCCGCGTGCCATGAGATTGCTCCTCGAGGATCGTCGAACGTCGGGTTCGGGCCGGCTGAGAGCGGTTGCCGGGTGCGGCGCGTCTCCGCGCCCAGGAGTCTACCGCCCGGGCGGGCCCGGGCAAAGGGTTGACACCCCATCGGCGGCTATCTACCGTCTTCCGCCAGCCGTGTGGGCCCGTTCCAGGGGGTTCGCACCTCGTCGGGGCGTGGCGCAGCCTGGTAGCGCACCTGCTTTGGGAGCAGGATGTCGGAGGTTCAAATCCTCTCGCCCCGACCACTCGCCTTCCGACGTGCGCGCCCGTAGCTCAGCTGGATAGAGCAGCGGACTTCTAATCCGCAGGTCCCGCGTTCGAATCGCGGCGGGCGCGCCAGACACCCCCGAGCCGGCCGCCCCGGCTCAGGCCCGGGCCGACAGCCACGCCTCCAGGAGCGGAACCACCGCCCGGAGCGCCCGCGCCCGGTGGCTCTGGCGGTTCTTCTCGTCGAGCGACATCTCGGCGAACGTGCGCTCCGCGTCGAGGGGACGGAACACCGGGTCGTAGCCGAAGCCGCCTTCGCCGCGCGCCTCGGACAGGATGACGCCCTCGCTGACGCCGTCCACCGTGCGCGTCGTCCCCGAACGGGGATCCACGAACGCCATCACCGCCCGGAAGCGTGCCGTGCGCTCGGGCGCGGGCACGTCTGCCATCACGTCGAGGAGCCTGGCCACGTTCTGGGCGTAGGTCGCGTCCGCGCCGGCGAAGCGCGACGAGTACACGCCGGGCGCCCCATCCAGCGCGTCCACCTCGAGGCCCGTGTCGTCGGCCAGCGCCGGCTCTCCGGTGAGGCGGGCGATCGTGGCCGCCTTCAGGATGGCGTTCGCCTCCAGCGTGGAGCCGGTCTCCTCGACCTCGGGAAGCTCTCCCCACTCGTCGACCAACACGAGCGTGATCGGCAGCACCGAGAGTACGGCCCGGATCTCGGTGACCTTGTCCCGATTGCGCGTCGCGAGGACGACGCGCCGCACGGCGTCTCCCTCGCTCGTCACGACGCCGCCCTGGCCAGCGTGGTCCGCTGCTTCTTCACGATCCGGCGGATGCCGCGCGAGCCGAGCGTCAGCAGCTGCCCGAGCTCGCGGCGCGAGAATGCGACCCCCTCGGCCGTGCCCTGGATCTCGACGAAACGCCCGCTCTCGGTCATGACGAGGTTCATGTCGGTCTCCGCCTTGGAGTCCTCGGCGTAGTCGAGATCCAGCACCGGCACGGTCTCGACGATGCCGACGCTGACCGCCGCCACGAGCTCGACGATCGGGTCGCGACGCAGGACGCGGCGCTCGCGAAGCGTCCGCATGGCCTCGGCCAGCGCCACCATCGCGCCGGAGATCGCCGCGGTCCGCGTACCGCCGTCCGCCTCGATGACGTCACAGTCCACGATGATCGTGTTCTCGCCCAGCGCATCGAGGTCGACGGCCCCGCGCAGGCAGCGGCTGACCAGCCGCTGGATCTCCGTCGATCGTCCCCCCTGCTGGGCCGAGCGCGGGGTGCGCTCCAGACCCGATCGAGGCAGCATGTTGTACTCGGCGGTGACCCATCCGGCGCCGGTGCCACGGCGCCAGCCGGGGACCCCTTCGGAGAAGCTGGCCGCGCAGAGCACCCGGGTCTCACCGAAGGACACCAGACACGAGCCCTCCGCGTGTCGAAGGTAGCTCGTCGTCATGGTGATCGGTCGGAGCTGACCGGGCGTGCGGCCGTCGTGCCGCGCTCTCACGGACATGGCTTCCTCCGGGGACGTCGACCGGTGACGTCGGGGCTCGGGGCTCTCGGCGCGTCGCGAGCCGCTAGCGTTCGTACCACGGAACGTCGCTCTGCTCCACCGTTCGGACCGAGTGGAGGGGATGTCCCAGGAATCGTTCGCCGAGCCGCGCGAAGTCGGTGGCGGCGTCACTGGCGAAGCACTCGAGCTCGCCGCCCCCGACCCGGTCCGGCGCCGCGAGATCGTGCTCACGCACCAGTCGCTCGAGCGCGTTGGCGGTCTCGCCGGCCGAGTCGACGAGCTCGACGTTCGCGTCCAGGACCGACGCGATCGTGCCCGTCAGGAGCGGATAGTGCGTGCACCCGAGGATGACCGTGTCGACCCGTCCCTCGCCGAACGGGGTCAGATAGTGCTCCACGACGCGCCGGGGAACGTCACCGTCCACCCAGCCCTCCTCGACGAGATGCACCAGGAGCGGCGTCGCCACCTGGACGACCGCGACGTCGGCACGTCGGGCCGTCAGCGCCTCACGATACGCGTTCGATCGCACCGTGGCCGACGTTCCGATGACGCCCACGCGACCCGTTCGCGTCCGGGCCAGCGCGGCGGTGGCGCCGGGCTCGATGACGCCGAGGACCGGGATCGTCAGCTCGCGCGCGAGCGTCCCCAGCGCCATCGCCGACGCCGAGTTGCACGCGACCACGAGCGCCTTGACGTCGCGCCGGACCAGGAACCGCGTGATCTCGCGCGAGAAACGGGTGACCGTGTCCACCGACTTGTTGCCGTACGGCAGACGCGCGGTGTCGCCGAAGTAGAGAACGCGCTCGTTCGGCAGCGTACGACGGATGGCCGCCACCACCGTCAGGCCGCCGATGCCGGAGTCGAACACGCCGATCGGACGCTCGTTCATCGCATCGCCTCGCTACCCGATCTCGTCCGGCGCCAGATCTCGCAGCACGATCACGTCGCTGAGCGCGAGGCGTGGCTCGCGACTCGACAGCGGCTCCCCGTCGACGAGCAACGTCAGCGTGGAGACCTCGGCCACGTTGATCGTGATCGACTCGACGAGTGCGCGGATGGCCAGCCACCGCGTGGTGTCGCCGGCCTCGCGGGCGAACGGCATCCCCTGCAGATCGATGACCAGGGCGTCGTCCGACAGGAACACGGACCGGACCCGACACCGGCGATCGAACAGGGACACGTTGCCCGCCGACGAGCCCCGAAGGAGCTCGGTCACCAGACGCTCGATGCGATCGGCGAGCGCGGGATCGTCGAGGATCTCGCGGGACTCCCGGACGAGCTCCGGTGCCGCCGGGTCGCCGAAGAACAGCGCGACCGGTCGCGTGCGGGGCGCGGCGTGCCCGGCCTCCACGATCCAGGGACTCGTCACGGTGGGCGCCGAGCGGAAGTACCGGACCAGAAGCGCGACGGACCCCGCGACGACGACCAGACCCACGAGAAAGGCGATCCCCACGCGCCACCTCACCGGCCCACCTCCGTACCCGCGAACGCCTCGACCGCGTCGCCGATCTCGTCGGCCAGGCGGTCGCGCGTTCGCTCCCAGCGGGTCTCGGTGAGCCGCGCGGCCACGAGCACCGCGACCGCCGGCATGTCGACGCCCTCGAGCAGCTTCAGCGGGACCTGACGCACGTCCTCGCCCGCTCGATCGCCGCGCGTGGTCTCGCGCAGGATCCACTGGCCGAACGCCCGGCTCTGGTCGAGGTACTCGGCCTGCACGGCCGTCCACGGGACGAGGCGGTAGCCGGCCACGACCTCGGCCCGCGGCGTGTTCAGCGGGCGATGCACCGCGCACCGCACCGGGACGAAGGTCGACGACGGGTACGCGTCCAGCTCCAGACTGATGAAGAGGTCGCCGCCGACCGCATTCGCCACCGCGGCCCGGTCCGCCAGCGCGAGATCACGATCCTCGTTGCGCGTGAGGGTGACCTCGAATCCGGCGTCCAGCAGCCGATCGGCCAGGGCGCGGGCGAGGTCGAGCGTGAACCACTTCTCGCCGCGGCCGCCGCGGCCGGGCGTGGGCACCCCGACGTCACGGCCTCCGTGACCGGCGTCCACCACGATGCGCATGACCGGTCGGCGCGCGGTCGGCGGCTCGCCGCGGAGCGGCGCCAGTCCGTCGCGACGATCGCCGACGAGGAGCCTCAGGCGCGATTCGGCCCGTTCGCGCCACGCGTAGCCGTCGACGTCGTCGGTGAGGTGCAAGATGACGAGCGTCCCGTCCTCGCGGCGGTGCGTGTCGACGCTCTCGATCACGTTCTCGGCCCCCGCGGGGACCCGGACGTCGGTGGCGAAGCAGCCGGTCAGGAGCACGTCGAGCGCGCCCCCGGCCGCGGTGGCCGTGGGCCTGTCGGGAAAGAAACCGTGAAAGATGATCTCGGCGCCGTCCCCGTGCCGGCGAACGGTGAGCGAGTCGACGCGCGCCGCGCTCTCGCCGACGAAGAGGTATCCCCCCTGGTACGTCAGCCCGATCGTGGCCACCCGGGCGAGCACGTCGCGGACGAACTCCTCGGGAACCCACACGCCCCCCTCGCGCACGCGAACGGGCCGGGCCAGCTGCCAGGTGGTCGTGGCCCCGTGCACCAGACGCGAGTCGGCGAGCAGCCGGACCTCCTGCCCCTGCACCCAGACCGAGGTGACACCGGTTCCCCTGTCGGTGCGACGGCTCGCGCCGAGCGGCCGGAGCAGGTCGTTGAGGGCGAGATAGACACCCTCGTCGACGCGAAGCGAGGTGATCGACACCGGCTCGGCCGACGCGCTTCCCCCGCGACCCCACGTCGACGATGCGACCAGGACGAGCGCCGCCAGAAGCGCCGGCACCGAGCGGCCCGGCATCCGCGCGATGGACCGCCTCGCGCTCACTCGACGTCCCTCCGCAGACTGCGACGGATCTCGCGATCGGCATCCCGCTTCGCGATCTCCTGCCGCCGATCGTACTGGCGCTTGCCTCGCACGAGCGCCAGGAGGACCTTCACGTGCGACCCCTTGAAGTAGAGCTCGGTGGGTACCAGGGTCAGTCCCTTCTCCTGGATCTTTCCACGCAGCCGGTCGATCTCGCGCCGGTGCAAGAGGAGCTTGCGCTTGCGGCGGGGCTCGTGGTTGACCCGGTTTCCCATCTCGTACGGGTTGATGTGCACGCCGATCAGGAAGACCTCGCCCCGATCGACGTCGGCGTAGGCGTCCACGAGCGACGCCTTGCCGCCCCGGAGCGACTTGACCTCGGTGCCGGTCAGGACGAGCCCGGCCTCGATCGTCTCCAGGATCTCGTAATCGTGGCGTACCTTGCGATTGCTCGCGATGACCCGCTTTTCTCTGGTCCCGGTCTCGGCCACCCGATCTCCCAGCCGCACCGTCGCGACATTCGTTGACACCTCCGGACACCGGTACGTACACTCCCCGCCCGGTTGCGGAAGTGGCGGAATTGGTAGACGCGCTAGGTTCAGGGTCTAGTGAGCGCAAGCTCATGGGGGTTCGAGTCCCCCCTTCCGCACCATCGACGTCCCCGTCGTTCCCTCGCCCCACCGATCGGTCCCGGCTCGGCCCGATCAGCGGCGCGTCGAACGACGGTCGGCGCCGCCACGACATCGACGCGCCGGCGCACCCTTCCGCGTCGGCGGATGGTAGCGCACCGGCGCGCCGCTCACAGCATCGAGTTGCCTCGATCGAGTCGCCTCGATGTTGCGCCCCTCTCGAGCACCTGTACCTACTTCCCTACACCTACTTCTACCTCCCTACTTCGCGTCCATCGGAGGGTCCGCCTCCTCGACCGGGGGTCAGGTAGAGCGACTTGATCGTCGACCAGGGCTCGTCTCGAACCGGGGCCAGGCACTCGTTCGTGGCCCCCGGCGTGGGCGGACAGCCGGTCGCGATCGGCGGAGCCTCTCCGTCGTACGGATTGAGGCCGTCGAAGACCACCCAGACGTCGGGATCGGATGCCAGCCGACCGCCGGACCGATCGTCTTCGGCCTCCTCGTCGAGGTAGGTGATCTGATCGACCATGACGGTGTCGGTCGCCGTCAGCTGCCACAGCCCGAGGACGCCGCCTCCGTTGGCCAGCCGCAGCCCGAACGCCGGATTGCCCGTCTCGCGCTCCCAGTCGTACGACTGGCTGCCGTACACGACGCGGACCTCCCCTGCCGGCAGCGTGCCCGAGAACTCGTAGCGCCACGTCGTGTCGGCCGATGCGAGGCGCCACCCGGTCAGGTCGACGGCGGCACCCGACAGGTTGATGATCTCGGCCCACTCGTCGTCGCGGCTGTGCACCACGGCGTCCCCGTTCCAGTCGCGGGCCGGGTCGGCCAGCACCTCGTTGATCGCCATCTCCGGCGCGGCGACCGCGACGGCGAGTGAGCCCACTGCGAGCACGATGTCCATTGTGTTGCTGCCTTTCATGCGCGCTTCTCGCGCATCGGGTGTTGGTGCCCCGGGGAAGGCGTGGCGTGACGGGCTCATCGCCACGTCACGCGGGTTCCGAGAACGGCGTCCGTGCGGCCGTCGCGCGCCCGGACGGCGAGCGTCAGATCGAGGTCGCGATGCCGGACGCCGATGCGCCACGCACGCGCGCGCTCGCCGAGCGACAGCGAGCGGGTCGCCCCGGGCGCGAGACGGATCGAAAGCGACGACGCCCCGACATCGGCGAGCACCGTCGAGACGTCGAGTCGCGTGGCACCGCGCGTGCACCACGCGCGCGCACGCAGACCGACCCGCACGTGCCCGTCCTGCTCCGCGGCATCCACACGGCACTCCCAGCGCCAGGCCGCCGGGGTCGTCGCCGGTGGTGGCGGAGGCCGGAGCGTGGCCCGGACCCAGACCGGACGCGCGTGCGGCACGCGGTGACCGGCCTCGAGAGCCACCGACCAGCCGGCTCGCCGTGCGCGCCATCGCAAACTCGAGTGGTGGCTCGTCCCGTCGCCCTGGACCCGGACGACGTGGCGGACCGAGGCGTGCCTCCCGCGGGCCGACCACGCGGCGACCCGCCCCGCCCCGCGTGACGCCCACCAGACGAGGTCGGTCGTGATGCCCGCCGTACCGGCACGGGCTCCCGCCCGGACGCGCGGGTCGCCGCCGATCCGCGACGCGCCGAGCACCACTCCGCGGTGGAGGCTCGATCGACCCAGCGCGATCCCCCAGTCAGGGGCGCCCGCAGCCGTGCCGTCGGTCCCCGAGCGAGCCTGCACCTCCCACGTGGATCCGGATCGGCGCGACCCGACCAGAACGTGCTGGACGCCCGCCGCACCGGCGCCGCGCAGGATCGCGATCCGCACACCGCCGAGCGAGGCCTCGACGCCCAGGTTGTCGCGTCGGCTGCGCGCGTCGGAGCTCTCGAGAGCGCGCCCGCCGCGCCACGGCCGGGTCGACGTCGGGGCGGCGGCCTCGTCCAGCGGGAGTCGTCCCAGGAGCCGGACACCCCCGACCAGGAGGCGCGTGCCCCGGAAGCTCGCCACGAGGGTTCCGAGCGGCGCCCGTCCCGGCTCGACGGCGACCCAGCCGGTGATCGGGCCGCGGACCTCGGCAGCGGTGCGGCCCGGGCGGTCGCGCTGCCACACCGAGGCGAGCCTGACCTCCGCACCCGCGCCCGCCGCCGCGACGAGCGCCGCCAGGCAGGCCGCCGCCGGTCTCGCGGCGCGGACGATCCTGGCGCGACCTCCCCCCTGGCCACGGCGCCCGGACGCGCACCGTGCCCGGGGGTCCGCCCGATCGCCGGCGATCACGGTCCGCCCCCGATCACCTGGAGCCCCGACGTCACGCCGAGCTCGAGATGTACCGCCGAACCGACGCTCACGACGACCGGCTCGGCCAGGTCGACCCGGAGCGTGACGACCGCGCTGGACAGATCCACCCGAACCGACCAGGCGAGCCGCTCTCCACCGGCGCCGATGCGCGTGATCAGCGCGGTCGCCGCATCCCGCTCGCTGGCCAGACCGATCTCGGTGAACCAGCCTCGCTCGGAGACCCGCGCTTCGGCGCGCCAGCGGTCGGGGTACAGGGCGTGAGCGCCCGTGACCGGCACGGCTGGCTGCGTCAGGAGCACCGACACGCGCCCGATCCTCGCGCGCCAGTGGGCGCCGACACCGGCGCCGTGCCGCGCGTCCTCCCCGGCGCGCTGACGTCGCCCGTCGACGACCAGCCCGAAGCCGCGTCCGCGAGGCCGCCAGC
Source organism: Candidatus Eiseniibacteriota bacterium (assembly GCA_965224245.1). GTDB lineage: Bacteria > Eisenbacteria > RBG-16-71-46 > CAZAMP01 > CAZAMP01 > CBDCYW01. The sequence goes on from OZ245046.1 coordinate 3,206,658, forward strand.
CGAGCGAAGTCCGGGTCTCGTCGTAGAACGTCGTCCCGACTCGGCCGACACCGAGCTGCACGCCGGCGATGACGACGGCGGCGGCCTGCGACGTGATCCCGGTCCCGCGGGGTCCCGACCAGGACGCCACGCCCCAGCGGGCACCGCGATCGAGAAGTACCGTCGCCGGCGACGTCGGCCCCCGCTCGACGCTCGCGCCGACGGGCGATGGCGTGTCGGGACCCGCGAGCTCCGGAACCGCGTGAAACGAATCGGCCCGGACACCACCCGACATCAGCGCACCCCACGCGAGCGCGCTCGCCATCGCTGGTCCGATCGACCGAAGCGGTCGCGTCATCGCCAGCTCACCGCGAGCGATGCGCGCTCACGCCCCCGCACGCGGTCGTCGACGAGGTGTGTCGCGACGACGACGTACAGCCCCGGCGACAGCGATCGCCCGTCGATCGTGCCGTTCCAGCGGACGACTCCCCGATGTCCGCGACGCTCGGCGATGAGTCCACGCCCGCGCCCGTCGAGTCGGAAGAGCTCGAGACGGACGCGGCCGGCTGCCTCGCGAAACGCATAGACGATGGCGACGTCGGACGTGCCGGTCACGACGCGAGGCTCGACCCCGAGCCCCGACGCGCGCGGGGGATCGGCCCGCGCGCCGTTCGTGCGACCGGGCGTGGGGCCGAGCGGTGAGTCGACCCACATCGACGGGTCCGACCCGATCTCGTCGGGGCTCACGCGCTCGAGCGACGCGCCCTCGGAGGCGCCGCTCCAGGACACCGCGTCGATCACGGCGCCGGCCGCGTCGACCAGGTACAGGACGTCGCCGGTGTCGTTCAGCGACGGGAGCCCGACCTCCCGGACGTCGGTGGCGTCGAGTGCCGGGTACGTGCCGAGGAGCCGAGCGGAGTCGGTCGTCAGCACGACGCGCGAGCCCCGGGGTCCCGACACCGGAACGGCGACGGCGGCACCGGCGGCATCGCGGATCGTGACGACCGCCGGCGTCTCCACGTCCGAGCGCCACAGGAGCTCGATCCACTCGGGCTCGTCGGGACGGGGGCGCGCGCGGACCTCGGTCACGACCACCTCGGGCAGCCCGATCCGGATCGCGACGCTCGCGCCCTCGTGCTCGACGCCGACCGCGGTCACCGGCACGGCGTGCGATCCGGGACCGAGCGGGTCGATCGGGAGCTCGAGCGTGCGATCGGCACCGGGAACGAGCTCGGGGAGCGCCGCCGATCCGACGACGTCGGTGCCGAGGCGAGCCTCGATGCGAACGTCCGCGCCGAGGGCGCCGAGCCCACCGTTTCGCGCGACGAGGCGCACGGCGAGCGCGCGCCCCGGCTCCGCGAGCACCGGCGCCGTCGCCGGAAAGCTCGGCATCAACGACACGAACCGGTCGGGGAAGTTGGTCGCGCCGGGCGTCGCGCGATCGGCCGGGACCCAGTCCGCGGCGTTGTCGTCGGTGTCCGCGCCGTCGGGGCGCCGGGCCAGGAGCCCCGGCGACGGATCGGGCGCGGGTCGACCCTCGGCGTACCCGCCGTGCGTGTGCGCGCCCCATCCCAGGAGATCCACCACGCGGCCGTCGACCCGTAGCCGGCACGCGTCCGGTCCGTTCTGGAGCCCGAGGGTCCGCGGAATGTCGCTTCGCGGATCGTCTCCGATCACGAGACGGCCGCCGGCCGGCAGGCGCTCGCCCGAGCCCTCCCAGACCACGGACCAGTCGTCGGGAGCGGCCCCGTTGCCGCGCTCGAGCTGCCAGCGGCCGTCCAGGACGGCCGCATCGAACCCGGTGTTCATGAGCTCGACGTACTCGGCACCGGCGTCGGGGCCGTCGGGATCGTAGGCGACCTCGTTCAGGACGACGGCGCCCATCGCCGACGCCGCGAGAGCGGCCAGGGTGACGGCGGCCACGAACGACCGGCCGCCGGCGCGCGTGAGAGCCACGCGTACGCGCGAGTGAGTGTCGATCGACACGATCGTCTCCAGCCGGGGAAGGACGGGACCGGGGGGAACGAAACGGGGAGAATGCACGCGGAGCGGAACGGATCGAACGACCTAGGCGAGCCCTCCTCGCCGGCGAAGCCACCACTCCAGTGCGAGCGCGACCAGGAACACCGCCAGCGGAATCGGGTGGTTCCACAGCGCGATCTCGCGGACCGACGCCGCTCGCAGCGGAGGGGTGATCCGGCGTGCGAGCTCGGACACGTCGGCCGCATCCACCGCGACGCCACCCGACGCACGGGCCGCACTCGCGAGCAATGACGGGTCCGGCGACAGCTCCCACCACTCCGGACCGTTCGCGTCGACGCGGATCTCGCCTTCCTGCCGGAGAGCCCCGTCGTTCTCGGTCATCTCGACCCGGTACGCGTAGCGACCCGGAGGCAGCTCGCCGGCGCTCACGCGTATCGCGCCGCCGTCCAGTCGCTCGACGGCGAGGCGAGTCTCGGTGTCGCCCGACGTGAGCGTGGCCGTGATGGACCCGTCCGACAGCGGAGACAGATCGGGAGCGAGGGCCCTTCCGGAGAACGTGACGGCATCGCCGGGGCGGAACACGTCGCGGTCGGCGCGAACATAGAAGCGTGCCGTCGGCTCGGGATCGGCCAGCCAGCGCATGACACCGACCCAGAAGCGATCGAAGAATGCGTCGTCGGCCCCGACCCCCTCGCGCACGAACTTCCACTTCCACGGGGTGCGGGCCGCGAACACGACGACGCGACCCGACCCCGCCCGACCGACGGTGAGGATCGGGAATCTCGTCGAGGGACCGCGTAGCGCCACGAGCACCTCGCCGCCGGGCTTCTCGGCCCCGGCGCCGATCGCGGGACGCACCGGTGGAAGATCGGCCCACAGATCTCGGTTGCCGTAGACGTCGCCGTGGATCGCGACCAGGGGATGCGCGTCGCCGAGCGGCGTCACCTCCGGCGAGAGTGGCGGCGTGCCGGCGCTGCCCTCGCCGCGAAGCGGAGGCCCCACGGGAGCCACCGGAAGCACCGTGGACAGCGGCGTTCCCGCCAGCCGTGACAGTCCCCCGGCGCGGTTGCCCCCGAGCACCAGCAGCCCGCCGCCGGCCTCGACGTAGTCGACCAGACGCCGCCAGTCCGCGTCGGACAGGAAGCCCGGCGAGAGATCGCCGAGGATGACGGCCTTGTACTCGGCCAGATCGGACGCCGTTCGCGGGAACACGTGCGGCCCGTCGGGCGACAGCGGCCTCGGCGCCGCGTCGGTGGGCTTGACGAGGTATCGATAGGCGAGCGTGGTGTCGCGCTCGAGCGTATGACGCAGGAACATGAAGTCCCAGCTCAGGAACTCGTCGAGGACCAGCACCTGAAGCCGGTCCTTTCGAACGTCCACGGCGACGTGCATGGAGTCGTTCACCGAGAACGCGTCGCCGCCGGCGCCCTCGGCGACCACCCGGTAGAAGCGAACGCCGGCCCGCTCGGGGGTGACCCGGAACGCGGCCTCGCTGGCGCCACCGGATCCGGCGATCCGTACCGTGTCGGAGGCGATCGGCTCGCCGGCCTCGTCCACGAGCTGCACGATGCGCTCGACGGCGTCCGCGCCGGTGGTGCGCACGCGCGCACGGATGGTCAGGGGCTGCCCGACGAACGCCGCCGGCGGCGCCTCGGCTCCGACGACGCGGACGTCCGCCGCCGTGACGCTGTCGCCGAGGGCCACGGTAAACACGGGCACTCCACCGTCGCGAGCGACGGTCACGAGGTCACGCCCGCGCGTGGCCACACCGTCCGAGATCAGGACCGCCGCCGCCAGCGGCCCCTGACGTGCGGCACGCATCAGGCCCTCGAGCGCATCGCCCGGAGCCGAGGCCGTGGACGGACCGACCTCGATGGGCACTCCCGCGGTCACCGGCGCGTGCAGGGCATGATCGAACGGCCGGATGGTGACGGCGTAGCGATCGTCGAGTGCGGACGCGAGCTCGGTGGCGACTCGCGTGGCGGCCTCGGCGCGGGTGACGCCGCCCTCGTCGGCCAGCGACATGCTCGATGAGGCATCGACCAGGATGGCCACCTCGGGCCGCTCGTTCGAGGTCTCGTCGACCAGGGCCGACGGGCGGGACAGCAGCACGAGCACGACCAGGAGCGCGATGCCGCGGAGACCCCAGAGCGCGACCCGGCGGGGCCGCGTGAGGGGGGCCGCCGTCGTGCCGTACGCCCAGGCGGCCAGCGCCAGCGCGATCGCCACGAGCGAGAGGAAGACGATCCATCCGCCCCAGGGCTCGAATGCGATTCGTTGCAGATCCAGGTCAGACATGGGCGTCCAGGTTCATGTGCCCCGACGGCGAGTCGGGGGACGGCAACGGCGGGAGAGCGTGCACGGCACCGCGTGCGAGGCGATGCGTGGTGTACTGCGCGTCGCGCCGACGGTCAAGCATCAAATCCCCAACGGAATGGTGTACCGTCGTAACACCTTTTCGTTCCGTGAAGTGGAGACTTCGACGATGACGCTCCCCCTGTATCGAGACGATCAGACGCTGATCCGCTTCCGCGCGCGCGTGATCGGGCGCGACACGCGCGAGGGCCACCCCTGGGTCGCGCTCGACCGGTCCGCATTCTACGCCACCGCGGGCGGACAGCCACACGATACCGGCGTTCTGGACGGCCGATCGGTTCTCGACGTGCGGCGCGACGCCGACGGGCTCGTGTGGCACCGCGTCTCGGGGCCGATCGACCGGGAGAGCGTGGCCGGCGAGATCGACTGGCCGCGGCGACGCGATCACATGCAGCAGCACACCGCTCAGCATCTCCTGAGCCGGCTCATGCTCGATCACCACGCCGCCCCGACGGTCGGCGTCGCGATCGGCCCCGAGGTCAGCACCGTGGACTTCCCCGGCACGGACTGGCCGCCGTCCACCTGGGCCGATCTGGAGGAGCTCGCGGCGACCGAGATCGCCCGGGCGCGTCCGGTCCGCGTCGAGACGGTGTCTCGCGCGGACGCCGAGCGCATGGACCTCCGGAAGCTGCCCCCCGACGTGGATCCCGTCCGGATCGTGTCGATCGAGGGGCTCGACCGGACGTCGTGCGGCGGCACGCACGTCGCGAGCACGGCGGAGCTGTCGCCGATCGTCATCACCGGGACCGAGAACATGGGCAAGCGCACGCGGCTTACGTTCCTGGCCGGCGCGCGGGCTCGCGGCGACCACCGGACGGTCCGTCGCACGCTCGAACGCATGGCCCTGTCGATCTCGGCTCGCCTGGAGGACGTCGAGCCCGCCTGGACGAAGCTCCAGGAGGACGTCCGCGCCGGGGCCCGGCGGCTCGAGGCCGCAAACACCGCGCTGGCCAGGGAGCGACTGGCCGCGTGGGCCGACCGCGAGGCCGCGTCCGCCGGCGGTGTCCGCGTGATCACGAGACGCCTCGACCCCGAGGTCGCCGCGCCGTACGTGTCGTCGCCCGCCGCCGTCGTCGCCGCACTCGCCGACGCGATCGCCGGCGAGCGCGCGCTGATCCTCCTCGCCGGCTGGGCCGCGGGCGACAAGGCGAACCTGTTCTTCGTGCGGAGCCCCGACGTCGAGCGGGATCTCCGCCCCGCGCTCGCCGCCGCGCTCCCTCACGTCGACGGACGGGGCGGCGGGGGTCCGGGTCGCGTGCAGGGCGGGGGCACGCGGCCGGACGGGATCGACGTCGCGCTCGCCACCGCGAGCCGGACGCTCGTAGAGGCCGCACCCTAGAGACGATCCCCGCGAGCGCACGCCGCGCCGCGGGAGCGCGGGCCGCGTCGCGGGAGCGCACGCCACGCCGCGGGAGCGCGCCGCCTCGGTCTCGGCGTGCGACGCGTCAGGCCGCCCCGGCGGGGCTGGCCGATGGACAGTCGGGGGCGAGGACACAATCCGCGCAGCGCGGCCGGCGGGCGATGCACGTCTTGCGACCGTGGAGGATGAGCCGATGCGAGAAGTCGATCCACTCGCTCCGGGGCAAGAGGGCCATCAGGTCGCGCTCGACCTTCACCGGATCGGTCTCGGTGGTCAACCCGAGCAGGCGTGAGATCCGGCCGACGTGCGTGTCCACGACCACGCCGGCAGCGGTGCCGTAGGCAACCCCGAGAACCACGTTCGCCGTCTTTCGGGCCACACCGGGAAGCGTCAGGAGCTCGTCCATCGTGCGAGGGACCTCTCCGTCGAACGCCTCGACCAGGCGCGCCGCCGCGCCCCGGATGTTCCTCGCCTTGTTTCGGAAGAATCCGGTGGATCGAATCAGCTCCTCGACCTCGGTCGGATCGGACGCGGCGAGCGACTCGGCGTCCGGGAAGCGCGCGAAGAGCGCGGGCGTGACCATGTTCACGCGCTCGTCGGTGCACTGCGCGGACAGGATCGTGGCCACGAGGAGCTGAAGCGGCGTCCGGTGATCGAGCGCGCAGCGGGGTGCCGGGAACTCGTCGGTGAGCGTCCGGACCACGCGCCGCGCGCGGGTCCCGGGCGACACCTTGCGCCCGCCCGCCTTGCGCGACGTCTTCCGGCTGCCCGTCCTCGGCGAGGTCTTTCGGCCCTTCGGCCGGCGATCAGCCGGCCGCGAAGACACCGTCGAGCCAGGACATGATGGCGGCACGCACCCGGAAGCTGGACAGGAGCGACGACCCGTGATCGGCACCGTCCACCTCCAGCACCTCGCACTCGCCGGCCGCCTTCGAGCGAATGACGGCGACCGACTCGGCGGAGCCGCGATCACCTTTGGCCGTGATGACCAGGGATGACCGATTGCCGAACGCGTGAATGGCGTCGGCCGCCTCGTAGCCGCGATCCTCCAGCGTCGGTGACAGCAGTCCCAGCCCGACGAGAAGGTGATCGTCGGTGGCATAGGCGGCCGCGACGTTGGCACCGAGCCCGGCACCGATCACGGCCACCCGAACGCCGTCGATGTCCTCCCGTTCACGCAGGAAACGGATGGCCGCCCGGACGTCGTTGGGGAAGGCCGAGACGTCCTCGTCCGAGAGCGACTCGAGGTCGCCGGCGGAGAGGCTCTCGCCGTGCCCGCGCAGGTCGATCGCGATGGCCGCTATTCCCCGCGCGTTCAGCTCGGCCGCGAACTCCGACCACACGGTGCGGTCGTGTCCCCAGTCGTGAACCAGCACCACGGCCGGCGGCATCTGGGTGTCGGTCGCATGAAAGGTGCCGTGGATCGTCAGACCGTCCTCCGTCGTGAGGCCGACGCCTGGAACGTCGGCGACGGCGGCCGGCGTCGTGACCGAGGCGACGAGCGAGGCGGCCACGACGGCGCTCGAGAGCATCGCCGCGGGCAGCACGCGCCGCGCGCGATGCGCAAGCCGGCACGGAGGTCGCCGTGCGGATCGAAGTCGGATCATCGTGACGCGCCACTCCTTCAGATCGTGTTCGAGGTCCTGCCCGGTTTCGGGACGGAAACTATATTCCAGCACCCGTCTGGCGGTCAAACCCCCCGCGCGGCGTCGGTTGCAGGAAGCGGTGGTGAAGCGTAGACTCCCCAGCGCACGGTCGCCTCACCTCTCCGCGCTCGGCTCACTGGAGCGACACGACCCGTGGACGATTTCCTCCGCGCATTCGATCACAATCTCGCGCGCCGCAACCTCCGGTTCCGGCTGCTCACGCTCGAACGAGAACGATCTCGCCCCGTCGAAGCGCTGCCCCACACGTTCGAGACCGAGCCGCTGCTCGAGTACGCGCACCGGGTGCTCGCGGATCCGGACGTTCGCCGATCCGAGCACCGCGCGACGCTGATCGAGCTGACCGGAATCGCCGATGCCGTGTGCGGCCACGACGAGCGCGGGCACGAGCTGCTCGACGGGGCCCGCCGGCGGGCCGAGGAGCCGACCGAGCGAGCGCGGTTCGAGTATCTGGTCGGACATCACGTGCACTTTCGCCGCGGCGACTATGCGCTCGCGCGCCGGCACATGCTGGAGGCCGTCGACCGCACCGAGACGCATCGGGACCTCAAGTCACGGGCGCTCCTCGTCCTCGGTCGCGTCGCGCGACAGACCGACGACTACGACAGCGCCGAGCGGGCGTACCGGCAGGTCCTGACCGTCGGCGTCCTGGCGTTCCGGCCGCTGGCGATGCACTACCTGAGCATTCTCCACATGCATCGCGGCGAGCACGAGGAGGCGATCGCGCTGAACCGTCGCGCGCGCGCGGCGATGCTCGAAGACGGTCAGCGGCTGGGCACTCAACTCGCCGACACCGACCTGGCGGTCTTCTACATGCAGACCGGTCGTCTCGACGACGCGCTCGAGGTACTCGAGGAGGTCATCGCGAAGCACGTGGAGCTGCTCGACCTGAACTCGGCCGGTCAGGCCTATCACAACCTGGGTGTCGTCGAGGAGCGCCGGAAGGACTGGGATCGCGCGCGCGACGCTTACCGTCAGGCGGCACGCTATCTCTCGGCGACCGGACGGCACGGGCAGCTCTCGGTCACGTACCGGAACCTCAACAACGTCTTCCTGCAACAGGGCCAGGATGCGCTCGCGCTGGCCGCCTGCGAACGATCGATCGCATACGCCCGCCGGATCGACGCGTTCGACGCCGAGATCCGGGCGCGGGCGGCCGCGATGCAGATCATGGCCGACCGCCGGATCGGCGTCGAGAACGTCGCCGCAGAGGTGGCGCGCTGTCAGGAGATCCTGGAGGCCCACGCGTCCGACCTCACGCGCGAAGGGCTCCGGCGTTACGCGCGCGTCGTCGGCGAGCTGGCCCTGATGGGCGTTCCCCTGAGGGCCGGCGTCGCCTCGCCGTCCCCCGACGCACCGCTGGCGCCGGACTCCGCGCGGCGCGCACTGGAGGCCGCGATGGGCACGCCCGACGAGAACGAGTTCCGCGACCTCCTGCTCTCTCGCATCGGCGCGGGAGTGCCCGGCCCGAGCTCACCACCACCCGACGAGATCTGCGACTTCCTGATGCTCTTCGCCGGCGACTACTTCCAGTTCAAGCACTACGCCGAGGAGTTCCAGCTGACGCCCGGGCGCGTCAAGCACCACTTGCGAGGTCTCGTCGAACGCAACATCATCGAGCTGACCGGCACGCGCAAGGCGGCCAAGTACTCGCTCGCGTTCCACCGCCGCTGACCGATCCGGAAACCGTCACGTCCCCGTGGACACTCCTCCAACCGGAGAGCACGCGACGCATGACACACGAACCCCGCACGCCGGACGAGATCCGCGCCGCCGGCAACCGACTGGCCGGAGAGTCCTCGCTGTACCTGCGCCAGCACGCGCACAACCCGATCGACTGGCGCCCCTGGAACGACGAGGCCCTGGCCGCCGCGGCCGAGACCGACACGCCGATCTTCCTGTCCATCGGATACTCGTCGTGTCACTGGTGCCACGTGATGGAGCGCGAGGTGTTCGAGCACGACGACGTGGCCGAGCTCCTGAACCGGCACTTCGTTCCGATCAAGGTCGACCGCGAGGAACGTCCCGACGTGGACGCCACCTACATGTCGGCCGTCCAGGCCATGACGGGCAGCGGGGGCTGGCCGCTGTCGGTGTTCCTGACGCCGGATCTGCGGCCGTTCTTCGGCGGCACGTACTTCCCGCACCAGCAGTTCGTCCGGGTCCTGCAGCAGATCGTGCACACGTACGCGACGCAGCGCGGTGAGCTCGAGGACTACGCCGACCAGCTGACGGCGGCGGTCGGTCGCCGGCCGGAGGCGCGCGCGACGGAGCTGCGAGCCGGCGTCATCGACGGCGCGGTCGATCGCGCGCGATCCCAGTTCGATCCCGAGCACGGGGGCTTTCAGTCCCCGATGAAGTTCCCGACGCCGCCGCGATGGCGGTTTCTGCTGCACCAGCACCGGAAGACCGGCGACGCCGACGTGCGCCGCATGCTCGAGACGACCCTCGACGCGATGGCCGGCGGCGGGATCTACGACCACGTCGGCGGCGGATTCCACCGCTACACCGTCGACCCGACCTGGACGGTCCCGCACTTCGAGAAGATGCTCTACGACAGCGCGCAGCTCGCCTCGCTCTACACCGAGGCCGGGAGGGTGTTCGGCGCGTCGCGCTACGAGTGGATCGCGCGCGACACGCTCGGGTTTCTGCTGCGCGACCTGCGGCTCGACGGTGGCGCGTTCGCGGCCAGCATCGACGCCGACTCCGGCGGCGAGGAGGGGACGTACTACGTGTGGACGCCCGACGAGATCACCGACGTGGTCGGCGCGGCCGACGCGCCGGCGCTCTCGGCGCTCCTCGGCGTGACCGACGCCGGCAACTTCGAGGGCGGCCGCTCGGTCCTGACCCGCCGCGCGGATCCCGCGTCGATCGCCCGGCGCACGGGACGGGACGAGGTCTCGCTCGCGGGACTCTTCGACGCGCACCGTGACGCACTCGCCGACCGGCGCCGCACGCGCGTGGCGCCGGCCCGCGACGACAAGGTGGTGACGTCATGGAACGCGCTGGCCATCGCGGCGCTGGCCGGGGCCGCGCGCGCGCTCGACGAGCCGCCGTTCGCCGAGGCGGCCACCGGGGCCGCCCGCTTCCTGTTCGACACACACCGGCGCCCCGACGGCTCGCTGGCCCGCGCGTCGACCGGCGGGCGCACGTCGGGCGATGCGGTGCTGGACGACTACGCGTTCCTGGCCGGCGCGCTGATCGAGCTGTTTCAGACCACGTCGGATCCGGCGCACCTCGACTGGGCCATCGAGCTGTGCGAGTGGATTCTCGAGCACCACCGGACCGACGGCGGGGGTTTCACGCTGACGCAGGCGACCGCCGCGACGCCGCTGGGGGCGCGCGTCGAATTGTTCGACAGCGTCGAGCCCAGCGGCAACGCGGCCGCGATCTCGGCGCTCGTTCGCGCCGCCGCGCTGACCGGGCGTCCGGATCTCAGGGACGCCGCCGAGAGCGCGCTCGCCGCGTACTGGCGGATCGTCGAGAAGGCGCCGCTGGAGATGGGGGCGTGGCTGGATGCGGGTCTGATGTTCCAGGGCCCATTCTACGAGGTCGTCATCGCCGGCGACGCCGACGACCCGGCCACGGCATCGCTCCGGCGGTCGCTCGCCGGGCTCGACGCGCCGTACGTCGTGAGCATCGCGATCCCGGCCGCGGGCGCGCCCGAGGCCCTGATCACGCGACTTCCCACCACCGCGGTCAAGGACGCGCCCGGCGCACCGCGCGCGTTCGTCTGCGAGCACGGCACGTGTCTCGCCCCCACCGGGGATCCGGACGAGGTACGGCGTCAGGTTCGGCGGGGCTGGACGCTCTGACCGGGTACGGACTCGAGCCGGCCACTTCTCGCGGGGCACCCGGTCGACGGGTGGCGGTCCGGCGCCCGCTCGCCGAGGGGTGGCCGGTCAGAGCTCCGAGTCGAAGAGCATCAGGTCGAGACCGATCTCCAGCCGCTGCGAGGTGACCGAGCAGCTTCCGATCGACGGAAACGGATACGCCAGGCGGAGCAGCTCGTCGCGCTCCACGCGCGTCAGGACAAGCCCGTACTCGGCGCGGATGGAGAGGTCGTCGGTCACGTACGACACGACGCCGGCGCCGAACCGTCCGGCGAAGCCGGCGGTGCGGCCCGTGCCGATCGGGCGCCACTCGTCGGGGAAGTCGTCGGCCGGACGCCAGCTCACACCGCCGACGCCCGCGCGCACGAACGGCCCCAGGCGCTCATCGGCCAGCCAGACCGGAAAGACGAGCAGGCTCGCGTCGTAGGTGACGATCCCGAGGTCGTCGAAGAACGTCGACTCGTCGCCGGGTGCGTCGGCCGGCCCGCGACGGCGCAGCTCGGCGAACGTGTACGCCCAGCTGAGCTCCCAGCTGACGTGCTGCGACACGTTGCGGGTCAGCCGCACACCGAGCGTGGTCCCGTCCGTGACGCGGAGCTCGGTCGTCGGGAGCAGGTACTGGTCACGGCTCGACAGGGGCGTCGTCTCGTCGGACGGAATCAGCGACTCGGTGAAGAGACCGCCCCCGAAGTGCCCGATCTCGGTCTCGCCGACGACGAGGTAGCGCTGAGCCGTCGCCGGCGACGCCGTCACCCCGACGAGCGCACCCAGAACCCAGAGAGCCGCGCGCGTCGGTACCGGCCGGCCCGACCGCGCGCGCCGCCGGCCGGCGTCTCGCCCGTCAGGGCACAAGGGGCGCGAACTCGACGAGCCCGAGATCTCGTCCGTCGTAGAAGCACTGCGCCTTGCCCTGACTCCACCAGCACCATGCCTCGTAGGTACTCTGGCCGTCGGCGTAGACGATGATCTCCTCGGGGTTCTCGTCGTTGGTGATGGACGCCATGATGATGTCGTCGTTCGGTCCGTAGCTCGAGAGCATCGACGCGAAGTGCGTGTTGATGTCGTCGACCTGCTTGCCCTCGGCCAGGCACTGCCACATCAGGAGGTACTTGAGCGCGCCCTCGGTGTCACCCTTGAGACGAAGCACCTGGGCCACGTAGCGATAGCCCTCGGCGCTCTTCGGCGCGAGGTCGATGACCTGGCGCGCGTAGGCCAGCGTCGAGTCGTGCTCCTCGACCGAGAAGAAGCACGCGATCACGAACATGAGGTGCTCGCGACGTCGCTCGGCGGAGTCCTCGTCACTGAACTCGCCCGACTCGACCAGCCGGCGACGCGCGTTCTCCGCGGATCGGCTGAGCTGTATCGCGGTGCGGAAGTCCGCGGCGGCCTGCCCGGAGCCGGCCGCGAGCTCGGCCTCGGCCTTGGCGCGGGTCACCAGCGATACGTTGCGGCTGTACGTGTAGAGCTCGGCGTCGGGTGCATCGAGCGAGATCGCCTCGTTGAAGAGATGGGCGGACTCGTCCAGCATCGCGATGCCCGACTCGCGCTCGGCCGCATCCGAGCTCGCCGCGGTGGTGGATCCGTCGTTGTAGAGCTCGGTGGCGCGAATCTCGAGCTGCTGTCGCAGGAGCTTCAGCGTGGTCTCGTTGTCGGGCTCGAGGTCGTACGCCGCACGATACGCACGGAGCCCCTCGACGGTCTTCTCGAGGCCGCGGTACGCGCTCCCCAGGTTCCGCCAGGCCCGGACGTCGGTCGAGTCGACGGCGATCGCGTTGCTGAACTCGGCGGCGGCCATCTCGTAGTTCTGCTCGTCGAAGTGCTCGCTGCCGGCCATGAACCGCTCGGTCCAGTAGAACTGCTGGTTGTTCTCGATGTCGGGGATGAGCTTCTTGTACTTCTGCTCGTCGGCCTTGGCCAGCGGGAGCGCGGCCCGGAACGCATCACCTGCCGCCTCGTAGCACCCGAGCTGCCCGTAGGCCATGGCCAGCCGCATGAAGTACTCGGGCTCGGTGTTGTCGAGATGAACGGCCAGCTCCGCCTCGCGAGCCGCCTTCCGGAACAGACCCTGATTGAAGTACAGCTTCGTGCTTCGGAGGTGGAGCTTCGCGTCGCGCAGCTCCTCGCGCGTTGCATCCTCCCAGAGGTGTCCGACGTCGGTCGCGCAGTCGAACGGCTCTTCCTCTTCGGTCTGGGCGCGGAGCGCCGGGACCGAGACGGCCGACACGAGAACGAGGGCCGCGAGGACCTTCGAGTATGAGACACGCATGTGAGTCCTCCTAACCGCCCGCCACGCGCGGGACGAGAGCGCGGGCTCGCGACGGGGTCCGTCGTGCCGACGAATCCGCCGTGCCGACGGCTCCGTCGTCAGTCGAGGGTGAGCGCGCGGAAGCCTACTTTAGGGTCCGGGCGCCTGCAAGCGCTCCAGGGACGCGTGACGGACCTCGGACGATTCGACGCGGGTGGGGCCCCGAAACCACTCGAGGCGCGCCGGATACCGCACGCCCTCGAATCGTCGGTACTTCCCGAACCGAAGCTCCTCCAACTCGTTGGACCCTGCCCGGCCGTCGAGGGTCACACGCGTGGGAAGGCCGGTCTCCACGTCCAGGTCGATCGTGACGACGTCCACCGAATCGGTGACCATCACCCGCTGAAACCACCGACCGTCCCGAAACGCTCCCCCTTCGTAACGAATTGACGTGACCTCGTCGCCGAATCGCGCGGCCAGCCCCACCGGGTCGGCGGCGCCGCGGACACGGAGACGCCGCCGGTCGGCGTCGTCGAACGGCTCGGATTCCCCGTCCAGCGTCCGCCCGGCGCCGCTCGCGTCGAGCCACTCCGCCACGTGCATCTCGGTCCCGTCGGGGACGAACTCGCGGCGGATCGCGCGGCCGAGCGGGTCGATCCGCTCGGTGAGCGCCCCGGCCAGCACGGCTCCATCTCGCCACCACCACCAGTCCGACTCGACGACGACACGGGCAGCGCCCTCGAACGGGGTCGCGTCAACGGCGGGGGAGTCCACGACCACGTTGCGGCGCGCCCGCCGGCCCACCGCCGCGACGAGGGCAAGCGACTCGGGCCCGCTGAGCGCGTCCGCGGTGACCGGGTCGCCGCTCCAGAGCTCGGTCGGCCCGAATCCGGCCGCCGGCGCGGCTCCGGTGGTGACCGCCACCACGCTCTCGCCGAGCCCGGCCAACGCGGCCTCCCGGATGCTCTCGGGCGTGACCGCGTCCCAGGCGCGGCGGACCTCGATGGCCAGCCGGGGCCGGCGCGACCACTCGGACAGGAGCACGGCGGTCGGGAACCAGCGATCGGGCTGGCTGTAGGACTGGGTGTCCTCGGCCAGGAGCCACTGCCGATGCGCATCCACGAGTCCCCCGGCCAGGAGCTCGGTGCGATAGCGCGCCAGCCGCGCCTCGACCCGCGCGCGCAGCGCCGGAAGCGAGTCGGCCGACATCGGCCAGCGCGCGACCACCAGCCGCCGGCTCCGCATCGGAACCGTCGTGACGTCCGCCCCCTCGGCGCCCAGCTCGAGCGCCAGATCACGCGCCAGCACGCGCGCGGCCTCCGGGTCCTCGCCGAGGTCGGTGTCGATCGGGACGCCGACCACGCTCGCCACCGGCTCGTCGTCCGGAAGATGCCGCCACCAGCCGCCGAGCGGCATCACCTCGTCGGGCTCGGGATCCGCGCCCCCACGGTCGTGGTCGGGCAGCGCGCGTCCGGCGGTCACCAGGGCCTCCATCAGCGCCGCGGCCGGTGCGTCGGCGGCGAGGATCAGACGCGGGCGGTCGGGCTCCCGATCCCGAAGGAGGCTCGGCCAGCGCGCGCCGGCGAGATAGAGCAGATGACGCAACGGCGCCGATCCGGGCGGATCGGACCGGCCGTCGCGCGGACCGGGGGCGTGCGCGGAGGAGAGGAGCGACGCCAGCGCCACGTCGGCGTCCGCCGCATCCGCCCGGAGCACGCGGTGCCCGGCCAGCTCGCGAGCCCGGACCGGCGCCGCCATCGGCGGTGTCTCGCCGGAGAGCGGCAGGTCGGGAGGATCCACCAGGCACGCGGTGTACCCGGTCACGCGGGCCGACACCGCGACCAGGTCCCATCCCCCGAGCTCGCGAACGTGAATCTCGGTCGGAACGGCGCGCGCGCTCCCGGCGCCGGCGACGAGACACAACCCGACGAGGAGGCTACGCCGCCCCGCGATCACGGCGTGACCGTCTCGCCGATGTGGATGACGAGTCGCTCGCTCGGTACCTCGGCCTTGACCACACGCCCCTTCGGATCGAGCCACACGTTGGTCAGGAGCGCCGGCAGGTCCAGCTTCACCGTCGGGACCTCGGTGCCGTCCAGGAGCTGGATCGTCTCCTCGTACTGCACGAGGAAGTCGGTGAGCACGTTCACCTCGAGCTGCGGCACAAAGTAGTTGCGCCGCACCTTCTCCACGGCGGGGTTCACCGGCTGGAGCCGGAACGCCAGATCGAACGGACCGATGAACACGAAGTCGAGCAGGCGGCTGTTCTCGTTGTACCGCGGCGAGATCTCCCGTGGCTCGGCCCCGGGCTGCTCGATCTGCATCTCGGCGTACGGGAAGTTCATCGTCACGTTGATCGTGGTCACGCCCTGGGGCCGCTCGAGCTCGAGGTCGTACGACACGGGACGCCCCCATGCGTCCAGCTCGGCGATGGCGTGCCCCTTCAGCTTCATCGAGGACCCGTACGGAACACCGTCGACGTCGATCGTGTTCATCATCAGGTAGCGATCGCGGGTGCGCGGGATGCGTTCGATCGTGAGCCAGCTCTCGCCGGCGTCGTTGCCGTTGGCGTAGTAGAAGTACTGCTGCTTCTGCCCCACCGGCCACACCTCTTCGATCTTCCGCTCTTCCAGCGCGAGGGCGCCGTTCGTGAAGACGAGCGCGGCGGCGGTGGCAGAGAGGGCGGCCGCGGAAAAAAGCGTGAGACGGCGAATCGGGGTGTGATACCGTGTCGGGTCCGACATGAGACGTGCTCCTCGGTCAGGTCGATGACGTGAGCGGTGGCCGACTCGAGGACTGGCGAGTCCAAAACCCCGGCCCACCTCTTCAATCACGGTAGATGTCGATCACGGTACGGCTGGTGAGCCGACATCGGCCGGCGCATCGCGCGCGGCGTGCCCGCCCGACGTCGCGTCGGGGCGATCTCGAGCACCGTGGTCGAGCGTCGAGTCGTCGGCGGACGAGGGTATCTGACGGAATCCGCCACCGGCAACCCGTTTCCCGTGTGCTCCCGGTCGTCCGATCGTCGAGCCGGGTGACGAGCTTGTCCACCCCCCGTCGCGGGTTTGGTTCCGGGCCCGAGCCCGGTACGACGGAGAGTGCTGCGTCATGAGCCTTCGGTCCGGACAGCTCATCCTGCTCGCACGCCGGGGAACCGTGGACCTGGCGGTCGTGGTGTCCCGGCCCGAGCATGGCGTGTTCCGTGCGTTCACGCTGGACGGCAAGACGAGCCGCTTTCCCGAGACACTGCCCCGTTTCGGACCGATCGGCACGATGTCGGTGTCCGAGAACCCGGTCGAGATGAAGCGCACGCTCACCGAACGGGACGCGACGCTTCGAGCCACGGCGGCCGCGCTCGACGTCGAGGTGCTCCGGGCGATCACGCTGGACGAGGTGCGCCCGTACTCGCTGGAGGAGCTCTCGGGTCTCTTGTACGAGGAGGCCGCGACGCCCGAACGACTCGGCGCGCTCCTGGTCGCGCTCTTCGATCCCGAGAACGGCTTCGACGTCACCGAGAAGGGCTTCACGCCGGTGTCCGACGACGTGCTGGCCGAGCGCGAGCGGGAACGCGAGGCCGCGCACCAGCGTGCGATCGAGCGTCACGAGCGGCAGCGCCGCGAGAAGCTCCAGAAGCGCCTCCGGGCCGACACGCTCGTCCCGGAGCTGAAGCTCCTGGTCACGGGCCGCGCCGATCCCGCCCGGCTGAGCCCGGTGACGCTCGACTGGCTTCGTGATCTGCGAGAGCGCGTCACGCGACGGGACGCGTCACGCAACGGGGACGGCGCCTACGGCGAGGGCCTCATCCGCATCCAGGACGAGAACCACGCCGTGCAGCTCCTGGCCCGGGCGGGCCTGTGGGATCCCGACGTCGAGGACCTCGTGG
The DNA here is from genome assembly GCA_965224245.1 of Candidatus Eiseniibacteriota bacterium. GTDB lineage: Bacteria > Eisenbacteria > RBG-16-71-46 > CAZAMP01 > CAZAMP01 > CBDCYW01. Next base: position 3,223,981 of record OZ245046.1, read on the forward strand.
CCATCCGCACGGCGCTCGGATCGCCCATTCCCGACGACGTCGTGGCCGAGGCCGGAGCGCTCCGGCCTCGCGACGTTCACGCCGAGGACCGGACCGATCTGCCCACGTTCACGATCGACAGCGCGAGCACGCAGGATCTCGACGACGCGATCTCGATCCGGCGGGTGGACGACGGCTTTCGGGTCGACGTACACATCGCGGACGTCGAGCGCTGGGTGCGACCGGGAACCGCGCTCGACCGATGGGGCGCCGAGACCGCCGAGTCGCTGTACCTCCCCGAGCGCATCTGCCATCTCTTCCCGAGGGCGCTGGTGGAACGGGTCTCGCTGGATCCCGGCGTGGACCGGCACGCGTTCTCGCTCGGCGTGCTCGTCCGGGATTGCGGCGACGTGACCGATCTCCGGTTCGCGCGCACACGCGTGCGATCCGACGAGCGCGTCGACTACGAGACCGCCGACGAGCGCTTTGGGTCCGATCCCACGTGGCGGTCCTGGCTTCCCCTGATCGAGGTGCTCCAGCGCCGGCGGGAGTCGCGCGGCGCGCGCGTCACGCTCCTGCCCGACCTCGAGATCAAGCCCGGCCCCGACGGCATCCAGACCCGCGTCGTCATCACCGACACGCCCGCGCATCGTCTGATCTCCGAGCTCATGGTGTTCTTCAACGAGCAGGTGGGGCTCGCGTTCCGGAACGCCGACGTGCCCGCCATCTTCAAGACGCAGCCGGAGGGGTCTCCCGACACCGAGTTCCCCGATCGCGAGGACCCGCTGTACTTCTCGAAGATCGTCCGGCTCCTGCGCCCGTCGGTCACGGGCCTCGAGCCGGGACGGCACACGTTCATGGGCGTCGACGCATACTGTCAGGCCACCAGCCCCATCCGCCGCTACGCCGACCTCGTGCACCAGCGACAGCTGGCCGCGCTCCTGGCCGGCGAGCCGCCCCCGTACACCCGTGACGCGCTGACGCTCCTGTACCCGCAGCTCGACACGCGCGCGTCCGAGGTCCGTCAGGTCGAGCGGCGGCGACGGCGATACTGGGTGCTTCGCCGCCTCTCGCAGCTTCGCGGCACGCGAATCGAGGGCATCGTCAGCCAGATCCGTCCCGGCGGCCGGCCGGCGGTCTTCTTCCCCCAGCTGCTCTCGGAGTTCGGGCTCATCATGCCCGAGGATTTCCCCGTCGAGATCGGCGACGAGATCTACGTGACCCCACGGCGGGTCGACCCGATCCGCGGAGGCGTCTGGGCCGCGCCGTCCGGCTGACCGCAGGCGGGTGCGGGCACCGGCGGCCCCGCCTCTAACCGTTTCTCTCTCCGTGACTTACTTGACCGCACGTCGCCCCCGACCTATAGTGCGCGCGGTCTCGGAGGACCGCTGCCCGCGGCCGCGACCCGGCCGCCACCAGAAGCCGATCGCCACGGGAGGGAGCCGATGACGACCGATCGAGGACACTGGAAATCGTCGGTGGGATTCATCTTCGCCGCCGCCGGAAGTGCGATCGGGCTCGGCAACCTCTGGAAGTTCCCCTACATCACCTGGCACAACAACGGCGGCGCGTTCGTGCTGGTGTACCTGATCTGCATCGCGATCGTGGGGCTCCCGATCATGGTCGCCGAGATCATGATCGGCCGCCGCACCCAGAAGAGCCCCGTCGGCGCGATGCGCGACGCCGCGGGCAAGCCCTGGGCGTTCGTGGGCGGCCTCGGTGTCGTGACCGGATTCGTGATTCTCAGCTACTACGCGGTGGTCGCCGGCTGGGCGATCCAGTACTTCGCGCAGTGCGTCGGCTGGTCGATGAACGGATACACCGCGGGCGCCGCCGGGGACGGCTTCGGCGGCTTCGTCACCGACGGCGGTCGCCAGATCCTCCTGGCCGCCGCGTTCCTCGCCGTGACCGCGGTGGTCGTGCTGGCGGGGATCGGCCGCGGGATCGAGCGCATCACCCGCCAGCTGATGCCGCTCCTGTTCCTGATCCTGCTCCTCCTCCTGATCACCGCGCTCCGGATGCCGGGCGCGTCCGAGGCGGTCGCGTTCATCTTCCGGCCGAACTTCTCCGAGCTCCCGGCCGCGGGAGTGCTCGAGGCGCTCGGTCACTCGTTCTTCACGCTGTCGCTCGGCATGGGCGCGATGATCACCTACGGGTCGTACATGCGCCGCACCGACTCGGTCACGCGCGCGTCCGGAGTCGTGGTCGCGCTCGACACCCTGATCGCGCTGGTCGCGACCGTGATCATGTTCTCGGTCATCTTCTCGGTGCCCGGCGTGCGCGAGACCATCGGCAAGTCCACCGCCGGCATGCTGTTCGTGACCCTGCCGGAGATCTTCTACACCAACGTACCCATGGGACAGATCGTGGCCCCGCTCTTCTACGTGCTGGTCGGGTTCGCCGCCCTCACCTCGACGATCTCGCTCCTCGAGGTGGTCGTGTCCTACTGCATCGACGAGCAGGGCTGGCCGCGCCGCCAGTCCACGATCCTGTGCACGATCGTGATCTTCGGGATCTCGGTGCTGTGTGCCCTCTCGTTCGGCGCGGTCTCCGGCCTCTCGGACTTCAGCGTGTTCGCCGGGAAGAACGGCATGTTCGACACGCTCGATCACCTGGCCGCGAACTGGATGCTGCCCGTGGGCGGCCTCTTCATCACGCTCGCTGCGGGATGGGCGATCTCGTCGGCGGTGTCGCGCGAGGAGCTGACCGAGCCCGCGCCGCCGGGCTTCTTCAACTACTCGGCGTGGCTGTTCTTCATTCGCTTCGTGGCGCCGGCGGCGGTGGCCGCGATCATCATCGCGGTGATCCTGGGACGCGACTTCTCGTAGCCGGAACGCAAACGGCGCGCCGTCTCGGGCGGCGCGCCGCCGCGGCGTACACCCCGCTGGCCCACGTCCTCGCGATGCGGTAGTCTGACGTCCCCGGACCGAGATTCCCACCCGCCACGGCAAGACGCTCCCCAGAAAGCACCGTCCGTGCTCGCACGTGTCCTGAGCGCCGCCGTCTTCGGAGTGGATGGGTATCGCGTCCACGTCGAGGCCGACGTGGGCACCGGCATGCCCCGCTTCCTGGTCGTGGGGCTGCCCGATGCCGCCATCCGCGAGAGCAAGGAGCGCGTGGTCTCGGCCATCAGGAACGCCGGCGTCGACGTGCTGCTCGAGCGCGTCGTGGTGAACCTGGCCCCCGCCGACGTCCGCAAGGAGGGCGCGAGCTTCGACCTGCCCATGGCCGTGGCCATCCTCGCCGCGTTCGAGCGTCTTCCCCCCGATCGTCTGGAGCGCACGGCGTTCGTAGGGGAGCTCTCGCTCGATGCCCAGGTGCGCCCGGTGCGCGGCATGTTGCCGATGCTGCTGGCGCTCCGGCGCCACGCGGCGCGTGTCGTCCTGCCCGCCGCCAACGTGCGCGAGGCCGACGGGCTCGACGGTCTGGACCTCCATCCGGTGCGACACCTCCGCGAGGTGCTGAGCGGCGCGGCGTTCGAGCGACGGCACGCGACGACGGGAGCCGGCGTGGCCCGCACGATTGGTCCGTCCCGCGGGTCCCGGGCGATGCCGGCACCGGACGCCCCTCCGGCCGGCGCGACCGGATCGGCCGGCGCACGCACGCCGGAGGCCGAGCCCGACTTCGCCGACGTGGCCGGACAGCCCCTGGCCCGCCGCGCGCTCGAGATCGCCGCCGCGGGCGGACACCACGTGGCCCTCGTCGGTCCCCCCGGCGTGGGCAAGACGATGCTCGCGCGCCGGCTCGCCGGCATCCTGCCCCCGATGTCGGCCGACGTGCGCCTGGACGTGTCGCGCATCCACTCCGCCGCCGGGCTCCTCTCCCCGTCGCGACCCCGCGTGACCACCCGCCCGTTCCGCGCACCGCATCACACGACCACGGTGGCCGGTCTCATCGGTGGAGGCTGGCCGCCGGTGGCCGGCGAGGTGTCGCTGGCGCACGGTGGCGTCCTGTTCCTGGACGAGCTGACCGAGTTCCGTCGCCTCGCGATCGACGCGCTTCGCGAGCCGCTGGAGGAGGGCGTCATCCGACTCACGCGGGGCCGCTATCGCCTGGCGTTTCCAGCCCGGTTCCAGCTCGTCGCCGCGATGAACGCGTGCCCGTGCGGGTATCTCGGACACCCCACGCGCGAGTGCGTCTGCACCCCGAGCGCCGTCATGCGCTACCTGGGCCGCGTGTCGGGGCCCGTGTGGGATCGGATCGATCTGGTGGTCCGACTCACACCGGCGAGGGTGGACCTCACCGCCGAGACGCGCGGCGAGCCGTCCGCCGCGATCCGGACGCGCGTCATCGGCGCACGCGCCGCCGGCGGCGACGTCTCCCGGCTGGATCTCCGCGCGCGGATCCGCCGCGCCCGGCGCCGTCTCACCGCCGGCGCGGCCCGGCTCCTGGTCGACGCGGTGGACGCCGATCGGCTGACGATGCGCGGGCACGATCGCACGGTGGTCATCGCGTCCACGATCGCGTCGCTGGCGGGACGTGACGCGATCGAGCCCGGGCACGTGGCCGAGGCGCTCCACTATCGCGAGGGATCGAACGAGTCCTGAGGATGGACCCGGGAGCGGCGCCCGGCCGCGAAGGGCGCGGCGCCGCCGCAGGGCTACATGATCGTGCGCGAGATCAGATACGTGTGGTAGACGACCACGCCCCCGTACAGCAGCAGCAGGCCGGCCAGCGCCTTCCGCACCCCCGGAAACCGCGCGTGCATCAGGATCAGCGTGGCGCCGACCAGCGAGATCCCGAGCTTCGAGAGCAGGAAGTACCCGTTGCCGACCTCGAGCGCGCTCCGCATCAGCGGGTTCAGCTCGGTGCCCCCCTTGCCCAGGATGTGGAGCGTGGCCAGCGCGTCGGTCACCGTGAGCAACAGGAGCGCGAGCACGGCGGTGACCTCGACGGTGTGATACCGATCCACGTAGTAGCCGCCGCGGGTCTCCTCGAGGCGGCGAACCGCCCGCCGGCGGCCCCGGAACGTGTAGCGGGAGATCATCGGCGTCGCCTGGCGGCGCCGATCCTCGGTCTTGCGGCGTGGCTCGTCGTCCTCGGGCTTCGGGAACTCGACGAGGGAAAGGTCGCTCACGTGCGGCTCCTGGGCGATGTAGCACTCAGAGTCGTATCGGTGGAAGCCGCGCGCGGCTCAAGCGCCGAGCGGCGACGGCCCGATTGGCGCGGTTCGCGCAGCCGGATCGGCCTAGAGGCACCGTACGGGGCCGCTCGACCTCCGAGAGACTAGCGCGAAGTCGCGGACCGCGGGGAGAGCACCGGCGGCCCTCGATGTGGGATTCCGCGCGTGGTGGCCCACGTCGGCCACTCGTGGTGGCGGTCCGCCGGACGCGGGCGCCGCCGCGTCACGGTTTCGCAACGCGATGCGCGGCCCGGTGCCCGGCTCGCGACGCGGAGACCTAGCGATCTCCGGTGTAGAGGGTGGCGATCCCGAGCGTCAGCCGCCGCTCGGCGACGTTTCGGAAGCCGACCCGGCCGAGGAGATCCAGGAAGTCCTCTCCCTCCGGGAACGCCATCACCGACTCCGGCAGATACCGGTACGCGCCTCCCACGCCGGACACGATGCGCCCCACGCGCGGCAGGACGTGGCGGAAGTAGAGCCAGTACGCCTGGCGCACCACCGGGGCCCGTGGCCGGGAGAACTCCAGCACCGCGACCCGGCCACCCGGCTCCAGCACGCGATGAAACTCGGCCAGCGTACCGGCCGCGTCCGACACGTTGCGAATGCCGAACGCCACCGTGACCGCTCCCACCGACGCGTCGCGAACGGACAGCCGCATGGCGTCGGCGACGCCGAACCGCACCGGCGGTCCGGCGCCCGTTCGGTCGTCCTCGGCCCGGGCCTTGCGGTCGCCGAGGCGCACCATCTCCTTCGCGAAGTCCAGTCCGACGATCCGGAGGTCGGGACGCTGGCGCCGGATCGTCAGCGCGACGTCTCCGGTTCCCGTACACACGTCGAGGACGGTCGTGCGCACGTTCGCCAGCGCCTCCACGAGCGCGCGGCGCCACCGCCGATCGATGCCGAGCGACAGCAGGTGATTCAGGAGGTCGTACCGGGGGGCGATCCGATCGAACATCGACGCGATCGCCCGCCCGTCCTTGCTCAGGGTGAGCGGTCCCGGATCTGTCGTGCGGAGCGGGGTCGAGTCGTCCAAGACACCTCCCTCGGCGTGGCGGCGGGTCATCTTATCGGAGTCGTCCCCGATGGGCCAGGACGGGGCTCCCCGGTCCGGGAGGCGCACCGAGATCTGGACAATCCCCTCGGCGCCGGGACCGGCTTGCGCCTCGGTCGAGCGAGTCGATATAGTCCGGCGCTCGTCTGACGGATCTCGCATCATCCGCGAAGGCCGCCCCCCGGGGCCGGCCGGTCCGAGGGTCCTTTCTGGGGGACGACGCTTGCTCGACGTCTGCGACATCTCGTCGGCACGCATGGAGGTCGAGACCGACCCGACCGCGCTGCCGGTGACCGAGGCCTACGCACGTCTCGCGACCCGCGCGCACGCACTCCTCGAGCGCCGCTCGGCGTTCCCGTCGCCGACCATCGTGCGGCTGGTCCACTCGGTTCGTCCGGTCGATCCGATCGGGCTGGTTCGCGCGTTGCCCGCCGATCGCGCCGCCCTCTGGCAGAGCCGGGGTGATCGCGACGCGGTCGCCGGAAGCGGCGTCGCGCTCGAGGTCAACGCCCGCTCGGCCGCTGCGCTGGCCGACGCCGCGAGGATCCTCCGCGGCTCCGGCGCACGCGCGCTCCTGACCGGCCGCTTCGACGGCACGACCGACCCCGACGCCGACTGGGCGCCGTTCGGAACGGTGCGCGCATGGCTCCCGCTCATCGAGGTCGTCCGATCGGGCGATCGCTTCTCGCTCGCCATCAACGTGCCCGTCGGTCCGGGAACGCCCTCGGGGCGCGTCGCGGCCGACGTTCCGAGGACGATCTCGCCCCGGACCGAACGCGCCGCGCTTCCCACGCTGGAGCCGGTCACGTCCGCGTCCCACCAGACCGATCGCTGGGGCGCGGCCATCGACGCGATCCTCGAGCGCGTGGCCGACCGGCGCCTCCGCAAGGCCGTCCTCGCCGACGTGCGGGACTTCGACGCGGCCGACGCGCTCGATCCGCTCGCGGTGACCGATCGGCTGCTCGCGACGCACACCGGCACGTACCTCTTCTGCATCCGACACGATCGGACCCGGGCGTTCCTCGGGGCATCGCCCGAGGTGCTGTTCACGCGCGAGGGCCGCCTGCTCGAGAGCGAGGCACTGGCGGGGACGCGTCCGCGAGGCGAGACGCCCGGCGCCGACGAGGCGCTCGCCGACGAGCTCCGGGCCAGCGCCAAGGACCATCGCGAGCATCAGCACGTGCGGGACTACATCCGCGAGCGGCTGGCCGGCCTGTCGCGAACCGTCGAGTTCGACGCCGATCCGTACATCCGCGCGTTGCCCTACGTGCAGCATCTCCGGAGCGGCATCCGGGCCGAGCTGTCACCCGGCACCACCGACGCCGACCTCCTGGCGGCGCTCCATCCCACGCCCGCGGTGTGCGGACTTCCGGTCGCCGACGCACGCCGCCTCATCGCCCGGCTCGAGGGCTTCGACCGCGGTCTGTACGGCGGCGTCGTGGGCTGGTTCGGCGACGATCGGTCCGAGTGCGCGGTCGCGATCCGCTCGGGGCTGGTGACCGGCCGGCGCCTGCGCCTGTTCGCCGGCGCGGGCATCGTGGACGGCTCGACCGCGGCCGCCGAGTGGGACGAGGTCGCCAACAAGCTGGACGTGTTCGCGTGCGTCTTCGGCGTGCCGGCACGCGCACTGGATCATGGCTGAGCGACGGACGCCGCCCGAGGCTCCGAACGTCAACGCGCTCTGGTCCCGCCTTCTCCTCGACGAGCTCCATCGCACCGGCGGACGCCACGTCGTCATCGCGCCCGGCTCGCGTTCGGCACCCCTCGTCGAGGCGGCGGTGACACACCCCGGGCTCGCGTGCCACCTGGCGACCGACGAGCGGGCCGGCGGCTTTCTCGCGCTCGGCATCGCACGGGGCTCTGGCGTACCCGCCGCCGTCATCACGACGTCGGGGACCGCGGTGGCGAACCTCCTGCCCGCCGTCACCGAGGCCGACGCGGACGGCGTGCCGCTGGTGCTGCTGACCGCCGATCGCCCGCCCGAGTTCACCGCCACCGGCGCGAACCAGGCCATTCACCAGCCCGGCATCTTCGGATCCCGGACCCGGTGGGCGGCGGCTCTGCCCTGCCCGACCGACGCGATGCCGGCGCGCGTCGTGCTGACGACGCTGGACCAGGCGGTCTCCCGGGCCCGGGCGCCCCACGCGGGACCGGTTCACCTGAACTGCGCATTCCGCGAGCCCCTGGCGCCGATCCCGGCGGCCTGGGATCGCGCGTGTCTGGCGGGAACCGAGGCCTGGCAGGCGGGCGAACGCCCGTTCACGCGCATCGTGACGCCCCGGCCCACACCCGACGCCCGGGAGGTCGACGAGATCGCCGGCGTCGTCGGCACCGCTCGTCGGGGCCTCGTGATCGCCGGAACCCTGGCCTCCGAGGAGGATCGCGATGCGGTGTGCGCGATCGCGTCGGCCCTCGGGTGGCCCCTCCTGACGGACGTCCGCTCGGGTCTCCGGCTCCGGCGAGAGGTGTCGGGCCGGCTCCTCTTCGGCGATCGACTGATCGGGCGCGCACCCGATCCGCATGGCGGACCGGACCGGTGGCGGCCGGACGTCGTGCTGCAGCTCGGCTCCCGCACGACGTCGCCCCGTCTCTCGCGGGCGCTCGCGGCCGCGCCGCCGGCGACTCACGTTCTGATCGCGCCGTCCGACGAACGACTGGACCCCGAGCATCGGCTGACACACCGGGTCCGGGCGTCGACCCGCGCCGTCGGCCCCGCCCTCGCCGACAGGATCGCGCGATCCGGTCCGCCATCGCGGGAGGTCGCCTCCGCCACGGCCAAGCTCGTGGAGCTCGATCGACGTCTGGGGGCCGCGATGTCCACGGCGCTCTCGGAAGATCCGGATGCGCTCGAGGTCCGCGTCGCACATGCCCTCACCCGACACGCCGCGGGCGGCCGGGCCCTCGTCGTCTCCAACAGCCTGCCCGTGCGCGACGTGGATGCCTACGGCGCCACCGACGGCGATCACGCGCTCGTCGCCACCAGCCGCGGGGCCAGCGGCATCGACGGCATCCTGGCCACCGGGGTCGGCGTGGCGATCGGCGCGGATGCACCGGCGACCGTGCTCATCGGTGATCAGGCCATGCACCACGACCTCGGAAGCCTGACCCTCGCCGCCGCGTGCCCGGTCCCGATCACCGTCGTCGTCGTCAACAACGGGGGCGGCGCGATCTTCCACGGACTCCCGATCGCCGCGCACCGGTCGATCTTCTCGCCGTGGTTCGACGCGGCGCACTCCAGGCGATTCGAGGGCGCCGCGCGCGACGTGGGCCTCGACTACGCGCGCGTGACGGACACCGACGCCTTCGCGGACGCCTACGGCCGTGCGTGCGCCTCGGGTCGATCGACGATGATCGAGGTCGTCGCCGACGGCGCGGCGGGTGTCGGTGCGCGCGAGCGACTGGAGAGCGCGCTCGCGCGAGCCCGGGACTCGCGGGCGTGATCTGGTCGCGGGATGCGACGCTGTCCCGAGTGCCCGATCCGTCGATGCGCGCGCCCGGACCCGCGGTCGTCTACCTCCACGGCTTTCTGGGGTCGGCCGAGGACTTCCGCGAGGACGTCGAGCGCCTCGGCGCGCGGCGTCCGGCTCACGCCCTGACGCTCCCCGGACACGGTCCCGGGGCCGCCCCGATCGGGTTCGAGGGCGGCGCGACTCCCGGCCCCCGCATCGACATCGCGTTCGACGACGTCGTGGATGCCCTCGCCGGCGAGCTGGCCCGGCTCTCGGAGGCGCCGCCATGCGTGATCGGCTACTCGATGGGGGGTCGCCTCGCGCTGGCGCTGGCGGCGCGGCATCCCGCGAGCGTGGATCGGGTCGTCGCGATCTCGGCGTCGGCCGGCATCCCCGACGCCGAGGCGCGCGCCCGGCGGGCCGGCCGGGACCGGCGCCTGGCCGACCGGCTCCGTGCGTGGGACTTTCCGGCCTTCGTCGCGGCCTGGTACGCTCTGCCGCTGTTCTCCGGCATTCGAGACGATGCGGGCTTCGACGCGCTGGTCCGCCGGCGGCTGTCGGGCTCGCCGGGGCGCCTGGCCGACGCGCTCGACGTGCTGACGCCCGGGCGCCAGCCGTACGTCGCGCCGCTTCTGGCCCGGCGGGACGTCCCGGTGCTCCTCGTCGCCGGAGATCGCGATCGACACTACGTGGCGCTGCACCGCGAGATCGCGGCGGGGCGCCCGGGGATCACCGCGCGCGTCGTCGCCGGCGCGCACCACGCGGTACACGTGGCGAACCCGCGCGCGACGCGCGCCCACATCGACGAGTTCCTGACCACTCCAACCGCGCCGCCCCGATCACGGGCGCTGGAGGACACATGACCACGACCGGCCATGACCTCACGTGGACGCCGGCGGCCTCGTACGCCGACATCCGATACGAGAAGGCCGACGGCATCGCGAAGATCACGATCAACCGACCCGAGGTCCGCAACGCGTTCCGTCCGCAGACGGTCACCGAGATGCGGCACGCGCTGAACGACGCGCGCGACGACGCGACCATCGGTGTGGTGATCCTCACCGGCGAAGGCGAGAAGGCCTTCTGCTCGGGCGGCGACCAGCGCGTCCGGGGCGAGGCCGGCTACACCGACGCCGACGGCACGCATCGACTGAACGTGCTCGACTTCCAGCGCGACATTCGCGTGTGCCCCAAGCCCGTGATCGCGATGGTGGCCGGGTACGCAATCGGGGGCGGGCACGTGCTCCATCTGGTCTGTGATCTGACGATTGCGGCCGACAACGCGGTGTTCGGCCAGACGGGACCGAAGGTGGGCTCGTTCGACGGCGGCTACGGCGCGAGCTACATGGCGCGCATCGTCGGTCAGAAGAAGGCGCGCGAGATCTGGTACCTGTGCCGCCAGTACTCGGCCGCGCAGGCGCTGGAGATGGGGCTCGTGAACGCGGTCGTCCCGCTGGCCGATCTCGAGGCGGAGACGATCCGATGGTGTCGCGAGATCCTGGCGAACTCGCCCCTGGCCATCCGCTGTCTGAAGGCGGCGTTCAACGCGGACTGCGACGGACAGGCCGGTCTGGTGGAGCTGGCCGGCAACGCGACGATGCTCTATTACATGAGCGAGGAAGGCCAGGAGGGACGCAACGCGTTCCTCGAGAAGCGGCGTCCCCGGTTCGACACGTTCCCGCGGCGGCCCTAGCCGTGGCCGAGCCCGCCGCCTCGCCGTCGAAGCCGGCATCGCCGGCGGAGAGCTCCCGGGCGCCGGCGACGCCGTCGGGGGCCCGCGTGTGGATCGCGGCGACGCGACCCCGCACGCTGCCCGCAGCGGCCGCTCCGGTTCTCATGGGCACGGCGATCGCGATGCGGGACGGTGCCCTCCACGTGCCATCGGCGCTCGCCGCGTTCACGGCGGCCATCTTCATCCAGATCGGGACGAACTTCGCGAACGACTATTTCGACTACGTCAACGGCGCCGACACCGAGGCCCGGCTCGGCCCCACGCGCGCGACCCAGGCCGGCCTGGTCTCGCCGGCCGCCATGCGACGCGCCTTCGTCGGCGCGTTCGCGATCGCGTTCGCGATCGGCGTGGCGCTCATCGTCCGGGGCGGCTGGCCCATCGCGCTGATCGGGCTCTCGGCCATCGCCGCGGGCATCCTCTACACCGGCGGACCGAGGCCACTGGGCTATCTCGGGCTCGGCGACGCTCTGGTGCTCGCGTTCTTCGGCCCGATCGCGGTGGCCGCGACGTACGGCGTGCAGGCTCAGTCGCTGAGCACGGTGGCCATCGTCGCCGGTCTGGGACCCGGATGCCTGTCCACGGCCCTGCTCGCGGTGAACAACCTGCGCGACGTGGACACCGATCGGGCCGCCGGCAAGGGCACGCTCGCGGTGAGGCTCGGGCCGCGGTTCGCGAAGACCGAGATCCTGGCCATGATCGCGATCGCCGCGGCCGTCCCGATCGTGCTCGCGGCGTCCGGCGCCGCTCCGCCCGCGGCGGCGCTGACCGCGGGGACGATGATCGGGGCGGTCCCGATCGTCGGGAGGGTCGTACGCGCCCGGCCGGGAGATCGACTCCTCGACACGCTCGCGGCCACCGGGCGACTCCTCGTGCTCTACTCGGTGGCGTTCGCGGTCACCTGGATCGCATGACCACCCGGCCCGCGCTCGGTGTCGACACCCGACTCGCCTATCCGAGGATCCTGACGCCCGAGGGCGTGATCGAGCCGACCGACGTCGCCGCGCGCGTGCGAGACGCGGTGCGGTCCCCATCGCGTGATGCCGCGCGCGTCAGCGGCCCCGGGGCGATCCTCGCGTTCGACGCGACGGCCGACGCCGACACGATCGTCACGCTTCTGGCAACCTGGGAGCGTGGCGCGATCGCGTGGCCGCTCGACCCGCGCCTGCCCGACGCCGCCCGCAAGGGACTCCTGGCCGGCGTGCCGGGAGTCACCGTCCTTGGCGACGGCGCCGTCATCGGGGCATCGGACGCGAGTGCCGACACCCGCGGCTCGCCGGCGATGCCGGCGGGCGCGGCGACCGTCATCGCGACGTCGGGATCGGCCGGCGCTCCCACGCGCGTCGTCCACACCGTCGACAACCACGTCACGAGCGCCGACGGGGTTCTCGCGTACGCCCCGATGTCGGCCGAGGATCGGTGGCTTCTGTCGCTTCCGCTCCATCACGTCAGCGGTCTGGCGATCCTGATCCGGGTGATGCGCGCCGGCGTCACGCTTGCGCTGCCGCGAGCCGGCGCGTCGCTCTCGAGCGCGCTCGCCCACAGCGGGGCCACGCACGCCTCGGTGGTGGCGACCCAGCTGAAGCGCCTCCTCCGCGAGCCGTCGTCGGGGGCACGCCCGCGCCACGTGCTGGTCGGCGGTGGCCCCTGTCCGCCCAGGCTGGTCGGCGACGCCGCGCGAGCCGGGCTGCCGGTCTCGGTGACCTACGGCCTGACCGAGATGGCGTCGACGGTGACGGCCGCCCGGGTGGACGCCGACGCGACCGCGTCCCCCGACGCGCCGCGCCACTCGGGCCGGGCGCTCGGCGGCCGGCGGGTCGCGATCTCGCCCGACGGCTCGATCGTCGTGGGAGGGGCCATGCTGAGCCCGGGTGCGCTCTCGACGTCGGGCTTCGTGGCGCACACCGGCGACGATCTCGTGACGGACGACCTGGGGTCGCTCTCGCCCGATGGGCTCCTGACGGTGCTCGGCCGGCGCGACGAGATGTTCGTCTCCGGTGGCGAGAACGTTCACCCCGAGGAGATCGAGATGGCCCTGCTGGCCTCGAGCCGCGTGGAGCGCGCGACGGTCATCGGTCGACCCGACCCCGAGTTCGGCCGGCGCCCGGTGGCGTTCGTCACGCTCTCGGCTCCGGCGCCCTCGACATCCGCCATCCCCCCGATCGAGGTTCGGCCGGGCGAGCCCCTCCCCCCTTCGGCCGCGTCCGAGCTCCGCGCGGAGCTCGCCGGGGTGCTCCCGGCGTTCAAGCTGCCGGTCGCGTTCCTCGCGCACCCGGAGGCACGGGGCCTGAAGCCCGGCCGACGGGCGCTCGAGCGCTGGCTGGAGCGCCACGACCGGGGTTGACGCCCGCGGCTTCTCTTCCTGCCCCCTCGACACCGCCGATCCGATGCGCTATCATGTCTAGAAATTAATCAAGACATTCACGCTACCAAGGAGACCGCCATGCCACGGAAATCGAAGCGCCAGCGGTACAAGGAGCTCCTCGCCAACCAGCGGGAGTACTACAGCATCGGTCACGCGGCCGAGCTGTCGGGGATCTCGTCGGATACGATTCGCATCTGGGAGCGACGGTACGGACGCCCGGTGCCCGTCCGTCTGGACTCGGGCCACCGGCGATACACGGTCGACCAGATTCGCTGGCTCCGGCAGGTCGCCGAGGCGTTGTCGCGGGGCTATCGCCCGTCCAAGGTCGTGCACCTCTCCCCGTCGGAGATGATGCGCCTCCTGGAGGACACGTCGACCCTGTCCACACCCGACGCCAACGTGGAGCGCGTCATCGAGCTGGCGCTGGAGCAGGACTCGGTCAAGCTCCGGGGGTTCCTGAGCTCGGCCCAGGTCGAGCTGGGGGCGAGGCGCTTCCTGATGGAGCTCCTCGGCCCCACGCTCGAGCGCATCGGACGCGCCTGGGCGGATGGCGAGATCCACATCCGGCACGAGCACTTCGTCTCGGAGATCATCGACGACGAGCTCCGCCGCCTGCGCACGTCGCTGTCACCCAACACCGAGGGGCCGGCGATCTGCTTCGCCTCGCTGAGCGGCGAGCTGCACGGCCTCGGCATCCAGATCGCCGCCCTGTGCGCGGTGATGTCCGGAGCCCGCGCGCACGTCCTCGGAATCGACGTGCCCATCTACGAGGTCGACGCGGCCGCCCGGGACGTCGGCGCGACCGCGGTGGGCATCAGCGTGTCGCTGGCCACCGGCGGCGTGGAGACCGACCGTCACATCGCCGAGCTGCGCACGCGGCTCCCCGATTCGGTTCGCGTGATCGTCGGCGGACACGGCGCGCGCGGCGTGCGCCGCGGTCCGCGGGACGTGGAGTACGTCGAGTCCCTGGAGGCGTTCGAGGAGGTCGTCCGGGCGATGGTGCGGAAGACGGCCTGAGCCGGCCGGCGCGCGGTGCGCTCAGTCCCCGTCGCGAGCGCCGCCCGCGTCACGGGCGCGCACGAGGATCGCCCGCCACTCGTCGGGGATCGGGACCCCGCGACCCGTGACCGGCTGCATTGAGGCGTGCACGATCCGGACCTCGGCCGCCGGGCGTCCATCGGCCTGCGTCATGTCGTAACGCATCGTGTAGCTCTTCTCCCCCACCGCCTCGACCGCGACGTCGATCGTGACGCGGTCTCCCAGACGCAGCGGCGCGCGGAAGTCCGCCTCGGCGTGAACGACGGGCGTCATGACGTCGACGCGAGAGAGGTCCGGGGACAGAGACATGCCCACCGCGTCCAGCCACTCCTCGTACACGTCGTGGGCCAGCTCGAAGAACCGCTCGAAGAAGACGACGCCGGCGGCGTCGGTGTGATGGAGTCGGATGGTCCGGGTCACCGTCATCGTCAGCTCACCACGCGGTAGATGGCCCGGTGCGCGACGAAGCGCCCCTGGAAGCGCTCGATGCCCTCGGCGCGCATCCGGGCGGCGTGCTCGTCGAAGTACGTCTGGAGGGCGGCGCGATCGCGCACGCGGTACTGAACCGTCCACGACACGTGGTCGCTCTCGCCGGGGTCGGCGTCCGGCTCGCGTTCGAGCCACTCGGCCCCGAGGAACCCGTCGATCTCCAGCATCTCGGCCACGTGGCCCCGGAGCCACGTGCGGTAGTCGGCCGCGATGGCGGCGTCAACCTCGAGTGTCACCTGGTAGACGATGCGCGAGTCGTGATCGGTCATGCTCGGCTCCTTCCCGGTGGTGCGTCCGTCGTCACGTCCGTTCCCTCGTGAGCGCCCGGCGCGAGCGCGCGGCTAGTTGCCGACCAGTCGGTCCACGAGGACGACGAGTGATGCGATCTGCACGACCAGCGCCGTGGCCTCGCGCGCGCGCTGCCAGGTGCTGATCTTCTCCTTCGTGGGCACGTGGATCACCGTGCCCGAGCGCACGTCGTCGTCGTCGCGCGCCTTGCGGAGCGGTCCTCCGAAGAACGGCGCCACGCGCGTGCGACCCTTGTCGGCGTCCTTGTCGTAGCCGCCGGCCAACGCCACGTAGTCGCCGACGTCTCGTCCCGGCACGTAGGCGTAGGATCCGGGCGCCCGCACCCGACCGATCACCCGCACCTCGGCGCGATCCTCGGGAATCTGGACGACGTCCCCGTCGTACAGCATCACGTCCTCGTCGTCGTCTCGGCCCATCAGCGCGGCACGAAAGTCGCTGGCGACGAGGATGGAATCCACCGCGGTCTGCAGCTCGACGTCGTCGCGGTTCTCGAGAATGTCCGAGAGCTCCACCGACGGCGGCGTCGGCTTCTCACGCGGGCGCATGACGTGCCCCTGGTCGAGGTTCGCGCGCACGGTCACGCCGCCGGCCATCGCGACGACGGTCGACAGCGGCGTGCCCGCCGGTGAGATCGGATAGCGCCCCGGACGCTGGACGGCCCCGTAGACGAAGACCTCGGCGCCCCGGTGCCAGTCGGGGATCGGGCGGACGTAGACCCGATCCCCGTCCAGGAGGATCGGGTCGGACGCGTCGTCGCCGCCGGGCACGTACGCGAACGTTCGCTCCTCGGTCTCACGGTGCGAGACGAATCGCGAGAGCACGACACGATGGGAGTCGGCCGCCGCGGTGAACCCGCCGACGGCGCTCAGCATCTCGCTGAGTCGTTCGCCGGGCAACGGCTCGTAGTTGCCGGGATGCTGAACCTCACCGGACAGCAGGACCGACTCGGTCCGGGGTACGACCTCGATCACGGCTCCGTCGACGACGTGCGGGTTCAAGTCGAGTCGTCCGGTCAGCACGAAGCCGACGATGTCGGCCTCCACGGTGCCGGACGCGGTGTGCATGCGCACGCGGCGACCCGACGCGCCCTCGGTGAGCCCTCCGGCCATGGCCACCGCCTCGGACACGCGGGTGGTGGCGGTGGCCGGGTAGCTCCCCGGGAACATCACCGACGTCGCTCCGACCACGTGCACCTTGAACTGACGCATCCGGGCCAGAAGCACGTCGATGGTGACGTTCGAGTAGATTTCTCCCGCGCGGCCGCGGATGGTCTCCCGCGTGGACTCCAGCGTGCGGTGCGCGACGTCGACGACACCCACGTTCGGGACGAAGACGCGTCCCTCGGGATCGATCGGGATCTCCTCGAGCACCTCGGCCGCGCCCGACACCACGAACAGCAGCACGTCTCCGGGTCCGACCCGGTACTCGTGCGGGTCCACGGGACCTTCCGGCAGCTCCACCGCGCGCTCGGCCACGGCCCGCGCCTCGGCCTCCCGGCGCCGGCGCTCGGCGCCGTCGGGATCGCGATCCCGGTCGCGATCGTCGTCGGTGGCGAACATGCGATGGCGGAGGCCGGCGTCACCTGTGGCGTTGCCGTCGGTGAGCTGCGCCGACGCCGCGCTCGCGACTGCGAGCACGCCGACGAGCGCGAGGACGAGCGCGTTCAGGCGATCCTCCGCGGATGACATCCTCGAGGCACGGCTGGTCGATTGAACCGGAAGCGAAGCGCGGCCACTATAGGCAAGCCGCCACCAGGGCGTCAACCGGCCGCCAGTGGGTGATCGGACAAAGACTTGCGCACTCGCGGGGGCGTTTCTATGCTACGCGACGTTCGTCTCCCGCCTCTCCGGCGCTCGGGACGCGGTCGCGCGTCATCATCCGCCGACGGCGTGCACACACGGGCCGAGAGTACCGATGGACCCATCGACCGAATCGAAACCGTCCGGACTCGTTCGGGAGATCGCGCTCCTGGTCCGCCATCGCCGTGCGTTCGTGGCAACGGTGGCATGCCTCACCGCGGCCGCGATCGTGTACAGCCTGGTCGCCCAGAAGCGTTTCGAGGCCCACACCACCGTTCTCCCGGCCGGGGACGAGTCCGCCGCCGGGTTCGGCGGGCTCGCCGCCCTCCTGTCGAGCGTCCCCCTCCAGGGCGCCAACCTCCCCGGCGTCTCGACGACGACCGACCTCCTCGCCGGGCTGCTCCGCAGCCGGAGGCTTCTGCAGCCGATCGTCGAGGAGTTCGATCTCGTGGCGCGCTACGACGCCGATACGATGGACGAGGCGCTGTACACCCTCGACGAGCAGCTCGTCACCGGCGTCGGCGACGAGGGCATCCTGCACGTCCGGTTTCGCGATCGGGATCCCGAGTTCGCCGCGACCCTCCTGAACGCGCTCATCGACGCGCTCGACGCGTACAACGTCATGGTGGCCACCACGAACGGCCGCCGGCACCGGGAGTTCCTGGAGAGCCGGGTGGCGGAGACTCTCAACGCACTGCGCCGCTCGGAGGACGCGCTGACCGAGTACCAGAAGACGAACGCGATTCCGATCGGTCCCGAGCAGATGGCGTCCGCCGAGTCCGTGGGTGGGCTCATCGCGCGAAAGCTGACGCTGCAGATCGAGCTGGATGCGCTGTCGCAGTTCCTCAATCGAGAGAGCCCTCCGATCGTGCAGCGCCGCGCGGAGCTCGAGGCGCTGGATCGCGAGATCGGCTCGCTGCCGGCGATCGGCATCGAGGCGGTGCGGCTCTATCGCGACCTGAAGGTGCAGGAGCAGCTGTACCTGCTTCTGAGCGCGCAGCTCGAGCAGGCCCGCATCGACGAGAACCGCGACCTGCCGCGCGTGCAGGTCATCGACCGGGCCATCCCCCCCGAGCTCCGGTACTGGCCCAAGCGAAAGCTGATCGTGGTGTCGGCGTTCGCGCTGAGCCTCGCCCTCGGCGTGTTGCTGGTGCACCTGCTCGACTTCCTCGAACGCGAGAGGGAGACGTTGCGAAAACTGGTCGACTCGTAGGCGCATGAATCCCCTGAAGCGTCTCCTCCGCCACTCGTCGGTGTACGGGGCCGCGCTGATCCTCAGCAAGTCCCTGGTGCTCTTGCTGCTGCCGGTCTACTCGCGACAGCTCTCGGTGTCGGAGTACGGCATCTACAGCCTGCTCCTGACGAGCGTGGCCGTGCTCACCGGCGTGGTCAGCCTCGGCCTGGGGAGCGCCGTCGCGCGTCACGCCGTGCTCCGGAACGACGCGTCCCCCGGCAGCTTCTACGCGACGTCCCTGGCCTGGCACGCGGTCACCGGCGTCGCCGTGCTCGCGCTCGCGTGGGTGCTGGCGCCGGCGATCGCGGCCGCGCTCGTCGGGGACCCCGCGCGCGCGGTGTGGGTGCGACTGGCCGCCGCCACGTCGATCGTGACCGTGCTCAATCTCACGCCGGGGTCGTACCTGCGGCACCGCGAGCGCTCCAGGGCGTACTCGGTCATTCGCGTGCTCCAGTTCGCCGGCCTCGGGGGCGCGAACGTCGTCGCGCTCGTCGTGTTCGACGCCGGGATCACCGCACTCCTCGCGAACGAGCTCGCGGTCGGGCTCGCGGCGTTCATCGCGCACGCGATCGTCACCCGGGACGGGCTGCGCGACGGCGTGGTGTTCGCAACGCTGTCCCCGCTCCTCCGCTTCGGACTTCCGCTGGTCCCCGCGACGCTGGCCATGACGGCGCTCTCCGCCATGGATCGCTACGTGCTGAACGCGCTCGGCTTTCACGAGCAGCTCGGGCTCTACGCGATGGCGTATCGATTCGGGTTCCTGCTGTATCTCCTGGTCAGCGCGATCCAGACCGCATGGCCGCCGATCATGTACGCCGCGGCGGAACGCGAGGACGCACCCGCCCGGTTCGCCGTGCTGTACACGACGCTCATCGGCGGCTTCCTGTGGATCGGCGTGGCGTTGACGGTCGTATCGCCGCCGCTGGTCGCGCTCCTGACCCCCCGCGAGTACTGGCCCGGAACGGTGGTGATCCCGCTCGTGGTCGCGGCGTACGTGCTGCACGGCATCCACGCCGTGCTGGGAAACGCGCTCTATCAGAAGAACCGGACCTGGCTCCTGGCGCTGGCGCTGGTGGCGGCCACCGGGGCGAACCTGGTGGCGAACCTGTCCTGGATCCCCCGGCACGGCATGCTCGGCGCCGCATGGGCCACGCTCCTCGCCTACGGCGTGCTGGTGGGGCTGACGTACGCGTTCGCCCAGATGGTGTTTCCGGTCCGGCTCGAGTGGTCGCGACTCTGCCGGCTCTCGATCGCGGCGGCGGCGGCGGTCGGTCTGAGCCGCGCCGTCTCGGGCGAGCTTGACGCCCTTCGAACGTGGTTCGGCGCCGCGCTCGGCATCTGCGCGTTTCCGGTCGGGGTCGTCCTGCTGCGGGTCCCGTCCGCCGAGGAGAGGGCCGCGCTGGTCAAAATCTCGTCAAAATGCCTGTCACGAGTGGGTTTGCGAAACCGGACGTCTCGCGCGAGCGTCGAAAGATCAGAGTCCACACCGGTCGGATCCTCCGCAGTCGGTCCGGGCTCCTCGGAGCTCGGTCACCAACGACGGGACGTCTGATGTACGCGATCCTCTCCTCGATAGCGCCGCACGGCCTCGTCCCGGGGACCGCCGTCATCCTGTGCGCGATGGCGATCGGCGTCGCGTCCGGGGAGCCCGTCACGATCTGGGATCTCCGGGACGTCGACGAGCCCGGGTGCTACGAGCGTGCGTTCACGCTGAACGAGGACGCCACCGTGGCCGTTCTCGCGGTGGGCGCCGGCGTGCTGACGGCCGATCCCCGCACCGCCGGCGAGGACGAGCCCGATCCGGTCATGCACGTGTACGCGTGGATCGTCGACGACGACCGTCGCGAGGTGGCCTGGATGATGACGCCGGCCAACACGCAGCCGTTTCGCCGCGAGAGCGAGGACCGCGTCTTCGAGGGCCGGATCGATCTTCCGTCCGGCGCGTACACGGCGTACTTCACCGCGATGGGACTTCACTTCGGCACCGCGACCCGCCTGAAGATCTTCGGCTACGACATCGGCAAGTTCCGCTCGCGTGCGGGACGGTACGTCCCGTGGGACGCGTTCGGATCTCCCGAGAGGTGGCGCTGCCGGCTCCGGATCGTGGACGCCGACTTTCCCGCGAGCGGACTCGTGCTCGGCGGCGAGCATCCGTCGGACGCCGCGATCTCGATGGTGCCTCTCGGCGATCTCGAGTATCGCGAGCAGCCGTTCGAGGTCACCGCGCCGGTCACCGTCGAGCTGTCGGGGGCCGGCGAGCTGGACTACGACGGAGAGCGGTTCGTCGACAACGCGTGGCTGGCCGACGCGACCACGCGCGAGCCCATCTGGCGTCTGACCCCGGGCGACGCCGACCCCGCCGGCGGCGCGCTGAAGAACCAGCGCTATCGCCGCCTGATCGATCTGGACCCCGGGCAGTACGTGTTGATCGCACAGACCGACGATTCGCACTCCTATCCGATCTGGAACGAGACGCCCCCGTTCGATCCCAAGCGCTGGGGCGTCGAGCTCCAGGCCGTGGACCCGGCGGAGCGGGGTCGCATCGTGCTGCGGGACGCGATCACGTCGCGGTCGATCGCGGTCATCGATCGGGTCGGCGATTCCCGCTACGAGCGCGTCGCCTTCGAGGTCACCCGCTCGCTGCCGGTTCGCATCGTGGGCCTCGGCGAACGGCTTCCCGGGCGGCCTTTCGTGGACTATGGCTGGATCGAGCGCGCACCCTCGAAGCGCATCGCGTGGTCGATGCGCGATCGAGACAGCTCACCCGCGGGTGGTCACATCAAGAACCAGCGCGTCGTGGATGCCTATACGCTGGAGCCGGGCACCTACATCGTGTGCTACATCACCGACAGCAGCCACAGCTTCCCCCGCTGGAACGTGGCGGAGCCCGACGACCCCCGCGCGTGGGGCATCGCCGTCTACCCCACGGACCCGGATCTGCCCGAGGGCGTGGTTCGGCCGGTCGACGTGAGTCGGGCCGATCCCGCTCTCATCTCGCTGGCTCCGACCGGAGACGACACGCACCGAAGCCAGGTCATGGAGCTCCCCCGCACCTACCACTTCCGCGTCGTCGCACTGGGCGAGGGCTTCCGCGGCCGGATGTACGACCGCGGCTGGATCGAGAACGCCGACACCGGACGGACGGTCTGGGACATGACGTACGGCCGAACCCAGCACGGGGGTGGCGCGGCGAAGAACCGCTATCTCGAAGAGCTCATCGAGCTCCCGAAGGGCAAGTACCGCGTGCACTACGAGACCGACCCCGAGCACTCGTTCGAGCACTTCAACGAGGCGGCACCCACGCATCCGGAGCTGTGGGGGATCACGCTGTATCCGGGTGACATGCCGCCCCTCTGGGGTCGCTGATCCCGAGCGCCGGTCCACCCGGCGACGCACGTGTCAGTCGAAGGCGAGGCGTCGCCGGAACAGCGCGTCGGGCCCGTCGCCGAGCGTCACCGCGACGGCGCCGTCTTCTCCGTCCTCGAAGGCGATGCCCACCTGACCGGCTCGCTCCGGAAGCTGATCGGTGAGATCTCCCCGCACGAACGCGCTGACCAGCAGTCGTCCCCGCAGCCCGAGCACGGTGTTGAGCGCATCGGCGAGCTCCGCCTCGCTGTAGAACGCCCCCAGCGTTCGATCCCGCATGAACGCCGCGAAGAACATCCGCCGGAGCGCGGTTCCGATGTCATGGCCGCCGTCCGGCGCGCGCAGGAGCTGCGTGTCGAGGAGAAAGCAGATCAGGGGCCCCTTGGCCAGGACGAGCCGGCGAACGTCGGCGTCGCCGTAGTACGTCGACGCGTCCACGGAGACCGACTCGGCCCGGTTCTCCAGCCCGTGGTATCGGCGGATCGTGTCCCCCAGATACGAGAGCACGCTCTCGGCGGGCGCGAGCCCGGTGGCGGCCAGCGCCAGCGCACCGACGTAGTCCGCCGCGCCCTCGTTGAGCCAGTACACCTCGGCGCCCAGAGGCACGACGAGCCCGTCGACACCCATCCAGCGGTGGAACAGCTCGTGCGCGAGCTTGTGATGAAACGCGTACACGTCGCTTCCGAAGACCCGCTCGGACGGGTCGGCCAGCGCGAAGCGCTCGGGACAGCGCACGCGCAGGAAGGGCCCCGACGCGTCGACGTCGGCCGGACCGTCCTCGAACTCCACGATCATGCAGAGCGCCTCGTCCCCCGCGGTGGAGAAGACGCTCATGTAGTAGCGTGTCAACGTGTCGAACACCCGCCCCAGGGCGTCGGCGGCCGCCGTCTCCCCGCCGGTGAACAAGCGCAGCATCGGAGACGTGAGCTCGAGGTCGTTCCGGACGTCGAAGGCACCCGCGGCGATCATGCCCACGCGGAGCCGCTTCATGCCGTCTTCGGTGTCGAACGTCACCAGGCCGTCGTACGATTGCCACGGGGACAGCAGCTCCCAGCCCTCCGGCATCCGGAAGCGCGCCTCGAGACGGGTGAGCTCGAGGCCCTTGCGTCCGATCTCGGTTGGAAACGGCAGGACCGCGGCGATCGGGATCACCAGGTGATCGTCGGTCACGACCGGAAACGACGTGCGGTGACCGAAGGCCGCCACCAGCTCGCCGGCGAGCACCCGGAAGGAGCCGGTGACGGTCCCGTCGATGCCCGTCAGGGCGACCAGACCGTTGCCGCTCCGCGACGGCACGAGGGGTGCTCCGTCCCGGCCGGCGAACCGCTCTCCTTCGACGAACGTGAAGTACTCGGTGGCATCCATCGGCGGATCGGCCAGGAGCAGCTCGCAGGTGTCGTATGGGTACTCGTCCATCGTGAACGAGACGTCGACGACGCCCGACGCGGGGTCGGACACGGTGATCTCGTAGCTCAGCGTGGCCGCGCCCGCGGAACCGGCCACGAGGCCGGTGGCGAGGAGCGCACACGCGCGTCGAATGGGGTCGAGGTGCGTCCCCGAGATGGTCATGCCGGCGCCTCCAGACGAAAACACGGAATCGGGCAGCACGCGCCGCGAACGGCACGGCCGAGACGAAGCGGGGGTAGCGTGGAGGAAGTCGGAGGGCGCTTCAAGGCCATCGTCGCCCTGGCGAGCGATCAGGCGGCCGTGGCCGTCCCCAGCGCGCCGCGCAGCTCGGTGTCGATACGCCCCGGGGTGACGGTCTTGGGCAGAAGACAGTGCACACCGTCCGCGAGGAGCTTCCGCAGCTCGGCGGAGTCCGGTCTCGGCGAGAGCATGATGACGGTTCCGTCGTATCCCGCCTCGCGCAATCGAGCGTAGGTCTCCGGTCCACTCCAGTCGGGCATGACCTGGTCGAGAAGAACCGCATCGGGACGCACGTCGCTCGCGATCCGACACCCCTCGACGCCGCTGCCCGCCTCGAACACGACATACCCCATCTGCCTGAGCAGGTTCCGGATGCGGGCCCGGTAGAAGGCGAGGTCATCGATGACGAGAATCGTGCGAGACATGGCGTCCTCCGTGGTGCCGTCGTGATCGCGCTACTGGAAGCTTCGGCGCGCCCCGTCCCGAACTTTCGTCGGTTGTTGAGGGCGGCGTCACGCCGCTCCGAGACCGCCGGACCTGCGGGCGTGGGGCGGCATCGAACGTCGCTCGTGCCATCACGACAGCGGCGGAGATGCGACCTCCTGGGAGACGGTCTCCGATGCGGGCACTCGCAGCAGCAGGAGCGTCATGTCGTCGGCCTCGAGCTCCGCGTCCACGACGCGCTCGATGCGGCGGCGGAGCGAGCCGATCTGGCTGAGCGCGGTCTCGTCGGGACTGACCGACCGGAACAGCTCGATGAGGCCGTCCGCCCCCAGCATGCGCTCGCCGGCACGTGATCCCCGGAGGGTGGCTTCGCTGATCCCGTCGGTGAACAGCATGATCCGATCGCCCTCGCACAGATCCACCGAGATCTCCCGGTACTCGACCGCGGGTGAGACGCCGAGGATGAGATCGGAGTGCTGGATGCTGCGTGCTTCTCGCGAGCGATTGACCACGATCGGGAACTCGTGTCCCGCGTTGGCGAACGTGAACCGGCGCTGCGCGATGTCGTAGCGTCCCACGAGCAATGTGGCGAACTGGTCGTCGGCGGTGCCGGCGCAGACGAGTCGGTTCAGCCGATCCACGATCCGCCCCGGGCTGGATTCCGAGCTGACCTGGGTGCGCAGGGACGCTTGCAGCATCGAGGCCAGGAGCGCGGCGGGGATGCCCTTTCCGGAGACGTCGGCCACCGCGACGATGACGGTGTCGTCTCCGCACTCGACCACGTCGTAGTAGTCGCCGCCGACCTCGCGGCTGGGCACGTTCTCGCCGAAGATGTCCACGTCACCGCGCTGCGGAAACGTCGCCGGCAGGAACGACTCCTGGATGCGGCGCGCGTTCTCGAGATCACGTTCGAGTCCGACCCGGGCCATCGCCTGCTCGTGCAGCTCGGCGTTGTGGAGCGCCACCGAGACCTGATTGGCGATCGTCGAGAGGAGCACCTGATCTTCGCGGGTGTACCGGCTGCCGGTCACCTTGGGGCCGAGCACCAGCGCGCCCCGCACCCGATCCCCGTCGCGGAGGGGGAGCAGGAACAGCGTCCCGGCGGACGTGACGATCGGCGACAGCGGCTCCGCGTCACGTATCGTCGATTCGTCGGGCATCTCGCTCGCCAGATCGGCGTTGGCGATGGGCAGTCCTTCCGACACGGCCACCTGCGCGCCGGACGAATCGTCGAGCCGCACGAGCGCGAGACGATCGGTCAACAGGCACTCCCGAAGCGCGGTCACCACGAGCTGGCCGAGCTCGGTGCTGTCGAGACGCGTGACGATCTGCTCGGAGAGCGATCGCAGCGCGCTCCGGTAGTCGGTGCGTTCGGCCAGAAGCACGCCCTCGAGGAGCTCCTCGGTCTTGGCCAGGAGCGGCTGGTACAGGACCAGCGCCACCACCAGGATCAGCGCCTGGAAGACCGGCGTGTCGATTCCGGTCGCCCGCTGGACGAGCTGATCGAGGCGAACCACGAGGAAGAGGTACACCCCCACGATCACCGCGGTGCTGATCGCGTAGAGGATGGCTCGCCGCGCGATCAGCGTGGCGTCCAGGAAGCGGTACCTGACCATCGCGAACGCGATCGTACCCGACCCCGCCAGGAGTGAGAGGAGACGCGCGGCGGCCGGAAGGAGACCCGCGTCGGCATCTGTGGCGCCGTCGTCGGCGTACAGGATCGAGACGAGAAAGAACCCGGCGGCGATCGACGTGCCCCATCCGAGCACCCGCAGCTGCTCGCGGTGCAGGCCGGCCACCTCCCGGCGGGCGCGGTCCATGATCACGCCCACCGCCGACACCGCGTAGATCAGGTTCACCCACGCGAAGAGCTGCTGGTGCAGCCCGTAGGCCAGCGGCACGATCGCGCGCGGCACCGCCCAGGCCACGCTCTGCCGGGACTCGGTGGGGATGCCGAAGGTGTCCCCGAGGGCTGCGTTCGCGGCCAGGAGGATCGCGTGGGCGACGTGCGGAAGGAACAGGGCGAAGATCACCGCGCCCCGGCGCGCGAACCCGCGCCAGGGCGTCGGATAGGACATCGCGAACAGAAGCAGCGTCGGGAAGTAGAACTCCCACAGGTAGCCGAAGTCTCGGACCAGATCCACGCGCGTCGCGCGTTTCGGGTCGACCTGCGGGATCAGGAAGTCCGATGATCCCAGCGTGGCGCCCAGGCCCACGAACAGCAGCATCGACGCCACGATCCGGTTCAGGCGACCGCGAGGGTTCTCGCGGAGCAGCACGAGGCCCAGGATGAACACGAGCCCGGCGATCACGAAGTGCAGCGAGGCCAAGAAGTTGTTCATGCGCCGCAACCAGTGGTCTCCCGACCGTCAGGCAGGGAGACGTCCGCGTGGGGATTTCACGCTCCCGAGCCGGTTCCGTCGGAGGGCCTCGGGGGGGCGGCACCGGACGGACTTTCTAACTCGAACGCCAGAACTAACTTACGTGGAACCGCGCGACCGTGGTGGCGTACGCTTCCACGGTTGACGGCCCGATTCACGGATCGGTAAGATCGCGCCCGTTTTCGGCGGATTCGGTTCGACAGACGGGGACGAGCATAGGAGCCGGTCCCGGCAAGTTCAAGTGCGCAGGGGACGTACGATGCTGATAGCCGCAAGCGTGTTCGACGCGGCCGACGCGGGCGTCGGCCATCCGGAACGCGTGTCGTTCGGCGACCCGAGCGGCCTCGTGGATCGGATGATGCTCCGTGGAGACGACGACGACGATGACGACGACTTCGATGACTTCGACGAGGAGGATCTGGACGAGGATCTGGATCTCGAGGACTTCGACGAAGACGACATCGACGAGGACGACGACGACTTCATCGACGACGACGAGTAGGGATCGACGCTCCGCGGGCTAGCGCGGCGGTGTCACGAGCCGGTGACTGCCGGTCGCGGCACTCGGCCCCGTGTCCCGGACCCGAGGCTCCGGTCGCTCACGCATCGGGAGTCGGCTTGGAGCCGGTCGCCTTCTTCGGTGCCGCCTCCCCTTCGCTGGACGAGGATGACGACTTCTCGGACTTGCTCGCGCCCGCGGGCTTCTCGTCTCCGCCCTTCTCGGACTTTGCCTTCTTGCGGTAGTCGTCGCTGCGGTAGTCCGTCTCGTAGAAGCCGCTTCCCTTGAAGACGATCCCCGCCCCCGTACCGATCAGGCGGCGCACCTTGCCCGCGCACTCCGGACAGCGCTCGAGCTTCTTCTCGAGCATGCCCTGGAACATCTCGAACGAGTAGCCGCAGTCGTCGCAGACGTAGTCGTATGTCGGCACCTTCCCGACCTCCTGGCGAGTCGACTCGACGAACGAGAAACCGTACAACGCACGTTCAGTCCATGCAAAGGCGATTCCAGCTCCCGACGGGGGAGTACACCCCCTTGCCGCGGCCGTCTGTCGGGCATCACAAGTCGTTCGTGCGTGGGACGTTCCATCTTCCGCCAGCGGCATCGCCGGCGTCGTGGCGGAACCCCACTTGGTTTCACGATGAAACGCCGCCGTCTCGAAACGAGCCGGCTCCACGCCGTGCGTCCGGGTCCGACGTTTGCCCCGGCAAGACGCAACCTTTCTGGAACCGCATGCAATCGACAGTGTTCTAACGACCGATGACGCCGAGCAAGTTCGGGATATGGCTCCCGGCCTCAATGGTTACCGTTTACAAACGTGTCCGGGGTCTAGGGCAGGTAGCCGGGGCTGGGAGCTTCTTCGTTCGTGCGTCGCCGCTCTCGCCGGGCGGCCTCACGTGCCCGCATCGAGCACGTCGGCCATCGTGAAGAGACCGGGCGCGCGGTCGATCACGAAACGAGCGGCATCGATCGCACCCCGCGCGAAGGCGGATCGATTCCCCGCGCGGTGCGTCAGCTCGATGCGCTCTCCATCCCCCGCGAACACGACCGTGTGCTCACCCACGACGTCCCCACCTCGCACCGCATGCACGCCGATCTCGTCGGCCGCGCGCGCGCCGGCGGCCGCGTCGCGGCCGACGCGCGCGACCAGATCGGCTCGCTCGTCGCGGATCGCGCGCACGATCGCGTGGGCGGTGCCGCTGGGCGCGTCGCGCTTGTGACGGTGATGCATCTCGACGATCTCCACGTCGGCGTCGGGGCAGAAACGCGTCGCGGCTCGCGCGAGCGCCATCAGGGCGGTCGCGCCACGGGACAGGTTCGGGGCGAGAACGATCGGGATGCGGCGGGACGCATCGTGAATCCAGGAGTCCGCCTCGCCGGACAGCCCGGTGACCCCGATCACGAGACCGCGCCCCGCGTCGGCCGCGACGGAGACCGTGTCGAGGACGGCCTCGGGCGTCGAGACGTCGACGACCACGTCCACGTCGCGGGCCGGAATCTCCGCCACCACGGGGACGCCGCCGAATGGATCGGCGGCCCGGCGGTGAACGATCACCGTGATCGCCACGCGTCCGTCCGCTCGAGCGCACGCGACGATCTCCCGGCCCAGCCTGCCGAGCCCGCCGACGAGCGCGACGCGCGGTGTCCGCGGCGAGGCATCGCCGGAAGGCCCGGCGCTCATGCCGGAAGCGTCGCCGACGACGCGGCCGTGAGACCGAGACGCTCGATCAGACGATCCAGCCGGGCCGCGCTCTCGGGTCGAAGCGGCGCGAGCGGGGGCCGCACCGGGCCCGCGGGCAGACCGAGCCTCGACATCACGTGCTTGACGGGCACGGGGTTGCTCTCGACGAACATGGCCTGGGCCAGCTCGTAGAGCGCGAGGTGCTCGCAGCGTGCGGCCGTCATGTCGCCGGCCGCCGCGGCCCGGACGAGCGCGCACATGCGCTCGGGCACGACGTTGCCCAGCACCGACACGACCCCCTTGCCGCCCACGGCCATGATCGGCAACGTCAACGCGTCGTCACCGGCGAGCACCCCGATCCGATCCCCCACGCTCGCGACGATCTCCGAGCTCTGGTTGACGTCTCCGGACGCTTCCTTGATCGCGACGATGTTCGGCACGTCGGCGAGCCGCGCGACCGTCTCCGGGCGCATGTTCACGCCGGTCCGACCGGGAACGTTGTACATCACCAGCGGAAGAGACGTCGCGCCGGCCACCGCGCGGAAGTGCGCGACGAGACCGTCCGGCTGCGGCTTGTTGTAGAACGGGGTGATGACGAGGAGCCCGTCGCAGCCGGCGCGCTCGGCGCCCTCGGCCAGCGAGACGGCCTTCGAGGTCGCGTTGCTGCCCGCGCCGCCGATGACCGTCAGGCGACCGGCCGCCGCCTCGACGACGATCGACAGCACACGTTCGTGCTCTTCGGGTGTGAACGTCGGGTTCTCGCCCGTCGTGCCGCAGGGCACGAGTCCGTCGGTGCCACGTGCGACGTGAAACTCAACCAGCTTCCGCAGTCCGGCCTCGTCGATCTCACCGGACGCCGTGAACGGCGTCACGATCGCGACGTACATTCCCTCGAACATGGCGCTTCCTCCCGTGCGCGGCGCATGGACGTTCCGCGTCTCTCACGCGGGTCAGTGTAGACGGGTGCGCGTCCGCGCACAAACCGCGATGCCGTCGGGCGCTACTCGAGGCTCGAGCCGAAGCGCCCGGGGATCGGCACCGTGAAGTCGAGCGACGGGATCGCCGAGAAAAACTGGCCGCTCGTGATGGACAGGCGCCACGGGTCGCCGCGCGTCGTGTCGCGGGCGAGGTCGATGCGAAGGGGGATCGGCAGCAGATTCGGATCGGATAGTCGCAGCCCGAACCCCACGTCGACCTCGACGTCGGCGAGCCGGACCGGATCGTCCGCCGGCCACACGTTGCCTGCGTCCACGAAGCCGACCAGGCCCAGATTCACCACGCCGAGCCGGAGGCCGGTGTTCCATCGCTGCTCGAGATTCACGACCACCGCGCGGGTGCCCCGGAGCGCCCGGAACCGGTGCCCGCGGAGCGCGGACCGGGCGCCGAGGTAGAGGATCTCCTCGGGCGCGAAGTCCCATCCCGCATGCCACAACGCGCGCGCGACGGTCACCGTGCCCCGACTGGGTCGCATGAACGTCTTGAGCACCGCGCTGGCCTCGCGGCCCGAGGGAGCGCCGTGTCGGAAGTGTCCGGCGGCGTGCAATCGTGCGCTGACCACGCCATCCCGCCAGGGCGTGGTGCGGAGCAACGTCACCGCCGCGTAGGGCCGATCCCGGGTCGATCCCAGCGCCTCCAGCTCCATGCCGACGACAACGCCGGCACGCGTGCCCAGCGGAACGTCCTCGATCGTGCCG
The DNA here is from genome assembly GCA_965224245.1 of Candidatus Eiseniibacteriota bacterium. GTDB lineage: Bacteria > Eisenbacteria > RBG-16-71-46 > CAZAMP01 > CAZAMP01 > CBDCYW01. The sequence goes on from OZ245046.1 coordinate 3,254,257, forward strand.
CTTCGGTCGATGCCGCGCGTGCGCGTGAAGCGGCGCGCGAGCCACGTGGCGCCGACCGACACCTGACGCCGGCGGTCGTGACGGAGTGCGAGCCCGGTGATGTCCTCGAGCGCCAGGGAATCGGCGATGGCTCGTGAGCGCCGGTCGTCGAGAAACAGCGACGCTCCGAGCCCCCAGCGTCGAATCCGACGTGAACCTGCTCGCGCGGCGCCGGTCGGGGCACCCTCGGAGATCCGGAGTGACGTGGCCACGTCCCCGTAGATCGATAGATAGCCGTAGGCGTAATCCGAGTTCGTGTCGTAGCGCGCGCTCTTGTCGCCGCCGACGTAGAAGTACACGTCGCCGTCGTACGAGCTGCCGAAGACACCGCCGCTCCAGCGTGTGAGATCCGAGTAGTAGCCCCGCGATAACGATGCGCCTCGCCCGTAGCCGTCGTCGCCCTCGAAGTAGGAGACCGACAATCGGCCCCGGGGTCCCAGGAACCGCCGGCGCGTCAACGCGAATGCGAAGCGATCCTCCTCGTCGGACCAGGTGTGGCTTCCCGCGAGCGCATCGCCCCGGCCCAGGAAGTTGGTCTCCACGCCGCCGAGAACGAACGTGTCGTTGTCGGCGTCGCGGCTGTAGCTGACGATCAGCTGCGTGGACCACGCGTCACGCGTGGTCACGACGACGTCGACGCTGTCGCCCCGCGCGATCAGCCGCACGTCGGCATCCACGAAGAGACCGCTCTCGCGCAGCACGCGTGCGCTCTCGGCGGCCAGCGCCGGGGTGGCGAGATCGCCCTCTCGGAACAGGAGGAGATCGCGGATGACGCCGGCGCGCGTGTCGACGTGCACCCAGTTCGCGGCGCGTCCCAGCGGAGCCAGCGGACCGAGCTCGGACGGGTCGAACACGGGCGCACGTTCGATCCGGATGGCCGTGATCGGCCGGGGGGTCTCGATCTGGGGCGTGGCGCCCGAGGTCGCGGAGGGCTCGACCGCGAGCACGGCCAGGGTCGTCGCGAGGAGACTCCAGGACGCCACGCGCATCATCTCCTCACATACCCCGAAAACCACCAAAATCAACGACTTCAGCCACTTCGCGCCCGGTTGCCAGCTTCGCGACTCTAGTGTACGATTCCGCAGTTGGCAACGTCCCAGACCCTCGCATCATCTCGAGTTGCACGCGCCGCCGGGAGCGTGCGCGAGCTGGCACTCTCTTCTTTCCACGGGAACGACCATGAAGGCGACTTTGATCCGTATCCTGGCGGTAGTGTCCTCGATCGCGGCTGCTCCTGCGGACGCGACGATGCATCGAGTCGACTGGCCGGCTTCCGCCACCTTCGGCGAGCACCTCACGGCCACCGGCCCCACGCTGGATGTCCGCGGCGGCGTCCTGGCGACCGGCTCGAGCTGGCCGGTGCGCGTCGCCCGCGTCGAGATCCCCGGAGATGCTCGCGTGTCGGAGGTCGCGATCCACGCGCTGCGCGAGGACGTGCTGGACCACCCGGCCCACAGCTACCGGTTCGACGGAGACGAGGTCGACCTGGGCGAGCCCGACGGCGTGTCGGGCGGCTACGCGTACTGGATCCTCCCCGAGGGCAGCGTCGTCGGGTATCGCTTCGCGCAGATCGCCGTCGCACCGTTCCGGAGCGTCGACGGAGAGGCGCGGTTCCTGGCGTCATTCGATCTCGAGATCGAGACCACGGGGGGCGGACAGCCTCCCCTCCGGCGGATCAGATCCACCCCGTCGGCCGACGCGTCCGACGCGCGGCGCCTTCGCCAAACGCTCGACGCCGAGCCGATGTTCTACCCCGCGGTGGACGCCGGTCGACTCTCGGTGCCCCCGGAGTTCGGCACCGAGACCACCGAGTACGTCGTGATCACGAGCGCCAGCCAGGCGCCGGTGTTCGAGGACTTCGCCGACATCAAGACGCGCGAGGGCATCCCGACCGTCGTGACCACGATCGACTGGATCCTGGCCAACTACGAGGGGATCGACCTGCCCGCGCGGTGCCGCGCGTACATCCGCGACCTGTATCTGTACCAGGGCCTGAGGTTCGTGATGATGGCCGGTGACGCCGACGTCGTGCCGATCCCGCTCGCGGTGAACCGCTTCCAGTTCCCGGCCGGCCAGGAAGTCATGACGGACAAGTACTACGCGTGCCTCGACGGCAACTGGAACGGCGATGGCGACGCCGAGCGGGGCGAAGCACCGAACACGATCCTGGAGATCGAGGGAGACGACGCGGACCTGTACTCCGAGGTGCTGGTGGGTCGCGTACCCACGGGTACCGCCGCCGAGGCCACCTGCTGGCTGGACAAGTGGAAGAGCTACACCGGCTACGACGTGGCCAACTTCCGCACCGACTACCAGGCGCGCGTTCTCGCGCTCGGTGAGGTGCTGTTTCCCGACGACTGGACACCCGATCAGGATCCGGCGCTCATCGTGCAGGACGGAGCCGATCTCTGCGAGTCGACGCTCACGTACTTCCCGCCGCACTTCTTGAAGTACCGGATGTACCAGTACTCGGAGAACCCGGAGTATCCGACCGCCGTCCCGGAGATCAAGGACTCGGTCGTCGTCGAGATCAACGAGGGCTACGGCTGGGTCGATCACGTGGGTCACGGATTCCGGACCAACATGTCGGTCGGTGACGGCAAGCTGGTCAACCTCGACGCGGATCAATTCAACAACACGAACGCCTACTCGCTCATCTACGCGGTGAACTGCACCTCGGGCGCCGTGCTCTACGACTGCATCATCGAGCACGCCATGCTCAACTGCTCGGGCGGAATCGTGGGCGGCATGGCGTCGACCGACCTCGACTACCCGTCCATCTCGGACAACTTCAAGTTCGAGTTCTTCCGCTTGCACTTCGACGAGGGTCTCACGACGATCGGCGAGTGCTTCTACGCGGCCGACCTCCCCTGGATCCCGGTCGCGGAGCTCTCGGAGAACTCCTACCGCTGGACGATCATGACGCTGATCCTGTTCGGCGACCCCTCGCTCCGCATGTGGCAGAACACGCCGCGCTTCCTCACGGCCACCCATCCCGCCACGATGGAGCTCGGGGCGGGAACGTTCACGGTGACCGTGACCAACTCGCTCGGGGGCTCCCCGTTCGAAGGCGCCACCGTGTGCCTGCGCAAGGACGACGGCTACGCCATCGGGACCACCGACGCCTCGGGCGTGGCCACCATCGACTTCCTGCCGGGCAGCACCGGCGAGTTCGACGTGACCGTGGTGGGCGTGGACCGGGCCCCCGTCGTGCAGACGGCCCAGGTCGTGGCACCCACCAGCGCGGCACTCCGCGTGGATGGATGGGTCGTACACGACGGCGACGGCATGGGCGGCACGGGCAACGGTGACAACCGCCCCGACGCCGGCGAGTCCATCCTGATCGACCTGACGATCCGGAACGACGGCGCGGTGACGGCGACGAACGTGGCCGCCACCCTGAACGCCAACAGCCCGTTCATCGTGCTCTCCGACGACACCGAGGCCTCATCCGACATCCCCGCAGGCGGGATGATGACGCTTCCCACGGCGTTCGCGGGGGACATCACCGCGGCGCTCCCCGACACCACCCGGCACGTCGTCGCCCCGGCCACGCTCGATCTGTCCTGCGACCAGGGCAGCTGGACCGAGGACGTCCCGTTCTCGCTCTATCAGCGCCTGATCGATCTGGTCGACATGAGCTGGAGCATCGTGGACGACGACGGAAACGGCACGCTGGAAGCCGGCGAGACGGCCGAGCTGGTGATGACGCTGTTCAATCGCGGCGAGGCCGAGGCACAGGATCTGGTCGGGGTCGGCACGTACACCGGTACGGAGTTCTTCATCGCCGACCCGAACATCACGTTCGGGACGCTCGCCCCCGGCGCGACGGTGACCGGCTCGCCGCTCGCCGTGCTCTCGACCGGCGGCAACCGGCTCACCCTCAAGGTCGACGTGACGGTGTCCGACCTCTACGCGAGCTCGCTCCTGTCGCGCCGCGTCGACGTGCTCGCGCCCCCCAAGCCCGACACCCTCGTGTCCGACCCCGAGGCGACGTCGATCAAGCTGACGTGGCCGCCGGTGACGTCCCTGGACGTCCGCGGCTATCTCGTGCAGCGGGCCGACGACGTCGGCGGGCCGTACACCGAGGTGTCGGGCGACATCATCGAGGACGGGTCGTTCTACGTGGACGAGAACCTGACCCCCTTGACGTCGTACTACTACAAGGTCGCCAGCGTCGACTCGTCGGGCAACGTGGGCACGTACTCGGCACCGGTCGCGGCGACGACGTCACCACCGGTGCTCGAGGGATGGCCGGTTCCGCTGCCCCCGGGCGAGAGCAAGGGCTCACCCACGTTCGCGGACGTCGACTACGACAGCAACTACGAGGTCGTCCTGGGCTGGACGAACCCGATGGTGTTCCGCGCCGACGGCGGCGACTTCGTGGACGGCGACGGCGACGGGCTCACGTCCGGCATCTTCGCCACCCCCGAGGGCGGCAACTCGCAGTTCTGGAACTCGCCCGTCGTGTTCGACATCGATCGCGACGGCGTGAACGAGACGATCTTCGCGGCCTGGCACACGACCGACGAGGGCCACCTCTACGTGATCGACGCCACCGGCGCCATCGAATCGGGCTGGCCGCAAGAGATCGGCAAGGCACCGTGGTCCAGCCCGGCGATCGGCGACGTCGACGGGGATCCGTACTTCGAGATCTTCGTGGGCTCGGGAGCCGGAAGCGGCGCCTACCAGGGTGTGCTCTTCGGATTCAACGACCACGGCAGCGAGGTCCGGGACGGCGACTCGAACCCCGCCACGCACGGGATCTTCTACAAGTCCGCGTCGACCGAGGCGAAGTTCATGTACAGCTCGCCCGCGATCGCCGACCTCGACGACGACGGGAAGGACGAGATCGTCTTCCATGAGAAGACGAGTCACCAGGGTCCGAGCCAGAGCACGATCTACGCCTTCGAGGGAGACGGCTCGGTGATGCCCGGGTTCCCGGTCGGCGATTCCACGACGCGCGCGACGACGTCCAGCCCCGCCATCGCCGACATCGACGGCAACGGCGACCTGGAGATCATCGCGGTGACCGAGACTCAGGTCTTCGTTCTGAACCACGACGGGTCGGTGTACCCGGGCTGGCCGAAGACCCTGACCGCGCTGCCGTCGTCCGGCGGCGGGCTGCGCGACTTCATGAGCTCGCCGGCCGTCGGCGACCTCGACGGTGACACGAACGTGGAGGTCGTGGTGGGATGGCTCGACGGACTCGTCTATGCGTGGACGGCGTCCACCGCGACGCTGCTGCCCGGCTTCCCCGCCGACGTGTCGAACACGGGCACCGAGTTCGACGACTACCTGAGGAGCCCGATCGTCGGCAACATCGACGCGGATCCCGAGCTCGAGGTGGTGATCTCGGGCGGTGATGCTCGACTGCACGCGGTCAACCACGACGGAACCGTCGTCGGCGGCTTCCCCATCTCGACCGGCGGAATCGTGTTCGGGTCGGCGGCGATGTGGGACCTGGACCAGGACGGCAGCGTCAATCTGATCGTCCAGACCAACGCGCCGGAGCTGTCCGTCTACGACTTCACCAACGTCACGTTCGATCACACGCAGTATCCGTGGCCGATGTTCCGGAACAACCGGCGCAAGAACGGTCTCTACACCCCGCCGAATCCGCTCGACACCGGTGGCGGGCCCGGCAGGACCCCGGTCGTGGCGGCGGTCCACGCGGCCCGTCCGAACCCGTTCACGCCGCGCACGACGTTGCCGTTCGACGTTCCGGACGGCGGGGCTCCGGTCTCCGTGCGGGTGTTCGACGTCAAGGGCCGCGAGGTGCGCGTGCTGGCCGACGGCACGTTCCCGTCCGGTCAGTTCCAGATCAACTGGGACGGCCGCACGTCCACCGGTCAGCGCCTGGCGCCCGGGGTGTACTTCGCCCGCGTCGAGATTGGATCGGAGGCCTTCGTCCAGAAGCTCACGCTGGCCCGATGAACGCGCACGCCCACTCGCCCGTCGCGAGACGGACGGGTGGGCGTCCTCTGCCCGGGCGGCCGCCGCTCGATCAGGACGGCGAGGATCCCGGATCCTCGAGCCCCAGGAACATTCTCAGCTGGCTCACGAACAGGGCATAGTGTTCGCGGTTCGCCATGCTGAGGCGATACTCGTTCACGATCTTCACGCTCACGTCCTGCCACTCCGCCCAGCACGTGGAGCAGATCTCCCGTGTGATCACCGAGCCGAGCTCACCTCCCCAGGTCACGGTCGACGCCGGAGGCGGGGTGCCCGCGTTGCCGCAGCGGCGGCACGTGATGGCGCCTCCGGCCGCCGTGGTCTCGTCTCGTGTCTCGTCCCGATCGCTCATCGTTCGCTCCTTCTCGGCTCGTCCGCCGGTGAGCTCTCATCGTTTCGAGCCGGCAAGCCACGTGGGGAACGCCGGTTCCAGCGCCATCCGGGCTGGTGCCCGAGGTTGACACCCAAGGTGGCCGACGGCTAGCATTCCGCGCTTACGGGTAGATCCGACTCCCCACGAAACGAGCCAACCGACATTCATGGATCTCTTCAAGAAGTGTCGTGAGTATAACGAAGCGCGCGCCGCGCGCGCGGCAGGGCTGTATCCGTACTTCCAACCGATCGAGGGATCGAACGACACCGAGGTATCCATCCGGGGTCGCAAGCTGATCATGATCGGTTCGAACAACTACCTGGGCCTGACTCACGACCCGAGAATCATCGAGGCCGCGGAGGCCGCCAGCCGTCGCTACGGCTCGGGGTGCACCGGCAGTCGGTTCCTCAACGGCACCCTCGATCTTCACGAGAAGCTAGAGGCGGATCTGGCGGAGTTCACCCGCAAGGAGGCCGCCCTCGTCTTCTCTACCGGGTACACGGCCAACGTTGGCTGCATCGCGAGCCTGGTCGGGCGCGGTGACCACGTCGTGATCGACAAGTACGACCACGCCAGCATCTTCGACGGCTGCCGGATGGCGGCCGGACACGCGCTCCGCTACCGGCACGCCGACCTGGCGGACCTCGATCGCATCCTGGCCCGTCTCACCGAGAAGTCGCGCGGCACGCTGGTCGCCGTGGACGGCGTGTTCAGCATGGAAGGCGACATCGTGGATCTGCCCGGTCTCCTGGAGGTCGCACACCGCTACGGGGCCCGCGTGCTCTGCGACGACGCGCACAGCTTCGGCGTGCTCGGAGAGACCGGTGCCGGCACGGCCGAGCACTTCGGCGTGCAGAAGGAGACCGACCTCATCACCGGGACGTTCTCGAAGTCCTTCGCGTCCATCGGCGGCTTCGTCGCCGCCGACGCCGACGTGATCGACTTCATGAAGCATCACTCGCGCCCGTTGATGTTCTCGGCCAGCATGCCGCCCTACGCGGTGGCCACCGTGCACGCCGCGCTGGAGATCATCCGGTCGGAGCCCGATCGGCGCAAGCGACTGTGGGACATCACCGAGCGCATGATCAGCGGTTTCCAGTCGATGGGCTACGATCTCGGTCCGGCCGAGACCCCCATCGTGCCGCTCGTCATCGGACACCGGGAGAAGACCTTCGCGCTCTGGCGCGCCCTGTTCGACGCGGGCATCTTCACCAATCCCGTGGTGTCGCCCGCGGTGCCCGAGGCCGCGTGCCGGCTGCGAACGAGCTACATCGCCACGCACACCGACGATCAGCTCGACTACGTGCTCGACACGACCCGGAAGGCCGGCAAGGCGCTCGGCCTCATCTGATCGCGGAGGGTCCTCGTGACCGTCACGGCGGCAACGGACATCCGACCGGTCTCGACACGCCGGGACCGCGACGCGTTCGTCAAGCTCCCCTGGACGATCTACCGGGCCGATCCTCACTGGATCCCGCCCTTGATCGCCGACGAGAAAAAGTTCATCGATCCCGACCACAACCCGTTCTTCCATCATGGCAACGTCGAGCACTTCCTGGCCTGGCGCGACGGGACGCCGGTCGGACGGATCGCGGCCATCCACAACCATCTGCACAACGAGTTCCACGACGATCGCGTCGGGTTCTTCGGCCTCTTCGAGAGCATCGACGATCCCGAGGTGGCCCGAGCACTCTTCGATGCCGTGGCCGACTGGCTCGGCGCCCGCGGTCTGACCACGATGCGCGGCCCGATGAACTACTCCACCAACGACACCTGCGGCCTACTGGTCGACGGCGAGCCCGGGCCGCCGTTCATCATGATGACGCACAACCCGCCTTACTACCCGGCGCTCGTCGAGTCGGCGGGGTTCGGCAAGGCGAAGGACCTGATCGCCTTCATCATCACCGGCGACGACGTGGATCACGAGCGCCTCACGCGCGTCGAGAAGGTCCTGACCCGTCGCATTCGCGCCGACGTGCGCATGCGCACGATGGTCAAGAAGTGCTGGGACGAAGAGGTCGAGCTCATCCGTCACGTGTACAACAACGCCTGGGAGCGAAATTGGGGCTTCGTTCCGTTCACGGAGGCCGAGTTCGATCACATGGCCAAGGAGATGAAGCCCGTCGTCGACCCCGATCTCGTGGGCATCCTCGAGGTCGACGGACAGACGGCCGGCTTCGTGTTGGGCCTGCCCGACATGAACCTGGCCATCCGCAAGGCGAACGGCCGGCTGTTCCCGTTCGGGCTCATCAAGATCCTGATCGCCGCTCGCGGGATCAAGCGGTTTCGCGTCCCCATCCTCGGCCTGCTTCCCGAGTATCGCGGGCTCGGCTACGACACGCTCCTGTACTTCCACATGGTGAAGACCGGGCTGGCGAAGGGGTACGAAGCGGCGGAGATGTCCTGGATCCTCGAGGACAACCTCCCGATCCGCCGGGGGCTGGAACGCCTGGGCGGCCGGCTCTTCCGCACGTATCGCATCTACGACCGCTCGCTACGCTGATGCCGACCGCATTCGTGACGGGCGGCAACGGGTTCATCGGCTCGCACCTCATCGAGCGGCTCGTGGAATCGGGCTACTCGGTGTCCGCGCTGGTGCGCGACCCGGCCAGCACGCGCTTTCTTCCGACCCATCTGGTCGACGTCATCCCCGGCGACCTCGCGGACCCCGACGCGCTCTCGGTGGGTGCTCGGTCCGCCGACGTGGTCTTTCACGGCGCGGCCCTGACCCGCGCCCCCAGCGAGGCCGAGATGAATGCGGTCAACGTGGAGGGGACCCGGCGGATGATCGCGGCGTGTCTGGCGCCCACGACACCGCCCAAGCTCGTGTTCGTCTCCAGCCAGGCCGCGGCCGGCCCGAGCCCGGACGGGCGCCCGATGACCGAGACCTCCGCCCCCCGGCCCACGTCGTGGTACGGAAGGAGCAAGCTCGCCGCGGAAGCACTGGTGAACGCGCACGCCGATCGGCTCGAGGTCGCATGCGTCCGTCCGCCGTCGGTCTACGGACCCCGCGACGACGCGTTTCTGGCCCTCTTTCGCTGCGCGGCCCGGGGCTGGCTTCCGCTTCCAACCGGGGCCCGCGGGCTCTCGATCGTTCACGTGTCGGATCTCGTCGAGGGGCTTCTCGACGTGGCCCACCGCGGCCGGGGAACCTACTACCTGACCGACGGCGAGACCCGCCCGCTCGCCGAGGTGCTCGGCGCCATCGCGAGCGCCGTGGGACGACGCGTTCGCTTCGTGCGCATTCCGGCCGGGCTGTTCGTCGGCATCGCGTGGATCGTGGAGCGCCTGGCCGCGGTGGCCGGCGCGCGGCCGCCGATGACGTACGACCGTGCCCGCGACGCCGTGGCCACCGACTGGATCTGCAGCGACGCGCGGGCGAGAGCCGAGCTCGGATACCGCAGCCGGATCCGCCTGGAGGACGGCATGCGCGAGGTCGCCAGGTGGTATCGCGAAGCGGAGTGGCTCCGGTGACCACGCACGCGGGGCCGACCCCCGAGCGCGTGGGACCCGCGTTCGCGCGGCGAGAGCGCGGCCTGTTCGCGATGGACTGGGCCGTCATCGTGTATCTGGCCGTGACCGGGATCCTGATCCTCGTCACGCGGCCGGCGCACAGCCCCACGTTGCTCCTGATCCGGGCGTCGGTGTTCGTGGTGATGGTCGCGCTGGCCCGGCTACCGCGGCCACGCAATCGATTCTGGCTCTTTCTGCGGCTGGCGTATCCGGTGACGTTCTACGGGATGTTCTACGCCGAGCTGTCGGACCTGAACACGATGTTCACCAGCAAGCGTTTCGATTCCATCGTGGTCGGGTGGGAGCGGGCGGTCTTCGGTACGATGCCCAGCGTCACGCTTCGCGACGCGTGGTCCTGGACGCCGCTCTCGGAGTTCCTGCACTTCGCATACGTCTCGTACTACGCGATTCCGACGTTTCTCCTCGTGATGCTGCTGCGCGGGTTTCGCATCGACGCCATCGGCGAGACGGTCACCGTGGTGACGGTGACGTTCATGACCTGCTACGTGTTCTTCATCGGCTTCCCGGTGGTGGGGCCGTTCCACTACCTGACGCCGCCGGACCCGACCTCGCTCGGGGCGGTGTTCCCGCCGCTCGTGCACCGGATCCTCCACGCGGGATCGTCGCCGGGCACGGCGTTTCCGAGCTCTCACGTGGCGATTGCCACGGCGGTCTGGATCCAGGCGTGGCGGCACGATCGGCCGGCGGCGCTGGTGCTGACGGTCATCGTGCCCGCGCTGGCTCTCGGGGCCGTGTACGGCGGCTTCCACTACGGGATCGATGCGCTATGTGGGTTCGTGCTCGCCCTGCTCGTGAACCCGCTCGGCCGCCGCCTCTGGCGCCTGCGCCCGGTGGTTCCGACCCGACCGGCCGCGTAGCAGTCGATCGCGCAGCACCCGGGCCTTTCGCTCCGAGCGCTCCTCGCGCCGGCGGGCGATCTCGACCCGGAACGGACTGGGAAGCCAGAGCGACCAGAGCGTCCACAGCGTGAGCGCCGCGGTCAGGATCGCGAACAGCGTCACGAGCCCGAAGTCGAGCGCGTTGCCTCCGAGGAACCCCCCCGCGAACGAGCCCGCGAACTGGTGCACGTTGAACACGCCGGTGGCGGTTCCCCTCATGTCCGGAGGTGCGAAGCGCGTGACGAGCGCGGGCAGGATCGGCTCGATGGCGGCGATGCCGATGATGAACAGCGCGATGCCGAGAACCAGCGGGGTCAGCCGCGTGGTGCCGAAGACGGCCAGGATGAAGCAGGCGGTCGCCAGCGCCATGCCCCCTGCGCGCATGATCGGGCGCGCCCATCCCGGATGATCGGCACGGCGCACGGTGGCGAACATGACCAGGAGAGCGCCCACGATTACCGGTGGATAGAGCCGCCACAGCTGACCCCAGCCGAGGTGGCGCTCGATCTCGAACGGAAGCACGACGAACACGCACGTGATCGCCAGGTGCACGACGAAGACGCCGACGTCGACGATGACCAGCTCTCGCCGGCGCAGGACGTCCCATGCACGCGCGAGCGTGAGGTCGCGGGTGTCGCCGGGCGGCGGCGGATGCCGGAAGAAGACCAGTACGTACACGATGCCGATCATCGACAGCACACCGGTCAGTGCGAAGAGCCGCGACACGCCGACGTGGGAGGCCACCAGCGGCCCGAAGCCCATCCCGAGGGCCAGCGAGCCACCGATCGCCAGCCCCAGAAAGCCCATCGCGCGCGTCCGGGCCACCGGCCGGGTCAGGTCGGCCGCGAACGCGATCAGCACCGACGCCACCGCGCCCGATCCCTGGAGCAGGCGGCCCACCAGGAGCCACCAGATGTTGCTGGCCGCCGCGGCGGTGAACGATCCCGCGGCGAAGACGAGGAGCCCGACCACGATGGCCCGGGGGCGCCCGAGCCGATCGGACATCAGTCCCAGCGGAATCTGGAAGATCGACTGGGTCAGCGCGTACACGCCGACCGACATGCCGATCAGGATGGACGTGGCGCCGGGCAGGCTCGCCGCGTACGTGCTGAGGATCGGGAGCACCGCGTAGAATCCGAGCATGCGAAGCGACAGAATCGCGGCCAGCGCGGTGACCGCGCGCCGCTCGGCCGGCAGGAGATGCTGACGTTCGCGCGCCATCGCGCTCCCTTTCACCCGGAATCTCGTACCGGCCGGTCACCCGCAGGGACGGCGGCCGCGGGCGCCGCGTCGGACCGGCGGACCTTACCGGTCCGCCCGCGGCGCGTCACCCCCCTTGTGGACCGCCGGAATCCGCCCGTACACTGCGCCTCGTGGAGTTCGGTGCGTCCAGAGGCATGCTCGGAGGGATGGTGGCCCGTCGTCGGATCCTCGTTCCCGTGCTCGTCGGCGTGGCTCTCGGGCTGGGGGCACTGGTTGCGTGCTCACCCCGCCCGCCGGGCACCTGCAACGTCATCCTGATCTCGCTGGACACCCTCCGCGCCGATCGGCTCGGGACCTACGGCTACCCGCGCGGCACGAGCCCCTCGCTCGACGCGTTCGCCGAGCGGGGCGTCGTGTTCGAGACGGCGATCGCCGAGTGCTCGTGGACGCTCCCCTCGCACGTGACGATGCTCTCCGGACTGTCCCCCCGCTCGCACGGCGTCGTCCTGCCCACGCTCCGGCCCTCGGTCGAGACGCGGCTGCTCGCCGAGATCCTCGACGACGCGGGATACGCCACGCTGGGGCTGACCGACGGGGGCTACGTGGCCGGACACTACGGGTTCGATCGAGGCTTCGACGTGTTCGACGACACCGAGAAGGGTCTGGCCGCGACGCTCGACCTGGCCCGTGCCTTCGTGGACTCGTTGCCGCCCGACGAGCGGTTCTTCCTGTTCCTGCACACCTACGACATCCACTGCCCGTACACTCCCGGACCGGAAGCGGCCGCGGCGTTCCGGTCCGAGGGCGCGATCCCCATCACCACCGAGGGACGTTGCGGCAACCCCGAGTACAACTCGATGCACCTTTCACCGGGACAGGTGCGCCACGTCTCGGACATGTACGACGCCGAGATCCAGGAGGCGGACCGGGATCTCGAGCCGTTCCTCGCGTTTCTGTCGAACACCGGGCGTCTCGAGGACACGATCGTCATCATCACGTCCGATCACGGCGAGGAGTTCGGCGAGCACGGGCAGATCGGTCACGAGCGCTCGCTCTACCGCGAGCTCGTCGAGATCCCCCTGATCGTCGTCGCGCCCGGCCTCTCACCCGCCCGGGAAGCTCGGTCGGCCGGACTCGTGGATCTCACCCCGACGATCCTCGACCTCGTCGGTGTGCGCACCGAGGCGCCCTTCGAAGGACACGCGCTGTTCGGGCCGGATGCGCCGGCGCCGGACACGCCCCGCTTCAGCGAGCTCGTGTGGAAGCGCCGGCTGCGCTCGGTGGTGGCCGAGGATCATCACGCCGTCGTCAACCCCGACACCGACGCGTTCGAGCTGTATGATTGGACGCACGATCGACTCGAGCGACACGACCTCGGGGCCGAACGGCCGGACGTCGCGGAGGCGCTCGACGCGCTCCTCGACGCCCACGCCGCGGCCCCGGTGTCGCGGCGCGCCCGCCCGATCGAGCAGCTCTCGGAGGAGTCACGCGCGCGGCTCCGCGCGCTCGGATACGTGAACTGAACGGCGCTTCCGCCGACGGAGTGGATCCCAGATGGTACCTTCGCAGACCACGCTCGGACGTCTCGTCGCCGATCGAGGCGTGGACTCGGGCTCCGAGCCCGCCGTCTTCTTCGAGGACGAGGTCATCTCGTACGCCGAACTCGCCGACTCCGTCCGGAGCGTGGCCAGCGGCTTCCTGGCCGCGGGGCTCCGTCCCGGGGATCGGGTCGGTCTGCTCCTGCCCAACACGCCCGACTTCCTCCGGGCGTGGCTGGGCGCAGCCGCGGCGGGGCTGGTCACCGTCCCGATCAACCCCGCGTACAAGCCCGACGAGATCCGGTACATCCTGTCCGACTCCGCCGCGGCGGGTCTCGTCACCGTCGAGGGGCGCGTCGGAGACGTCGAGTCGGTCTCCGTCCAGCTCCCGGAGCTCTCGGCGCGCTTCGTGACCGACGGCCACGCGAGGGGCTGGACCCCGTTCGCCGACCTCTCGGGAGACACCGATGCCGACTGGCCGCCGGACGCCGGTCCGGGCGACCCGGCCGCCATCATCTACACCAGCGGGACCACCGGTCGGCCGAAGGGCGTCGTCCTTTCGCACCGCAACTACCTCTTCGACACGTGGAGCCTCGTCACCCACATCGGGGCCACGGCATCCGATCGGTTCCTGTGCTTTCTGCCGCTGTATCACGTGAACGCGCAGGTGGTGTCGGTGCTGAGCGCCTTCTACGTCGGCGGCGCCCTCGCGCTCCTCCGGGAGTTCAAGCCCCAGACGTTCTTCGAGAACGTCGCACGCTACCGCGCCACGACGTTCAGCGCCGTCCCCACCGTGTACGCGATCCTGAACACGCTGCCCGACGTGGAGCGGTACGACCTCTCCTCGCTCCGATACTGCGTCTGCGGGGCGGCGCCGATGCCGGTGGAGGTGTTCAACACGTTCGAGGAGACGTTCGGCGCGAAGATCTGTGAAGGATACGGGCTCTCCGAGGCCACGTGCGGCAACTGCGTCAATCCGCTCGGCGAGGGCGCGCAGAGGAAGATCGGGTCGATCGGGGTGCCGCTGCCCGGACAGCGCATGGCCATCCTGGACGACGAGGGTCGCGAGCAGCCCGACGAGACCGTGGGCGAGATCGTCGTGGGCGGGGACGCGCTGATGCAGGGGTACTTCAACAACCCGAAGGCGACCTCAGCCGCGTTCACCGGCGACTGGCTCCGCACCGGCGACCTCGGGTATCGCGACGCCGACGGCTTCTACTTCATCGTCGGGCGCAAGAAGGAGATGATCATCCGCGGCGGAGTGAACATCTACCCGAAGGAGATCGAGGAGGTCCTCTACCGCCACCCGTCGGTGCAGGAGGCCGCCGTGGTCGGGCTCCCCGACGACGTCTGGGGCGAGACGGTGTGCGCGTGCGTGGTCCCCAAGCCGGGAGCCGGCGTCTCCGACGAGGAGCTGGTGTCGCTCTGCGCGGAGCATCTCGCCGACTACAAGGTGCCCGAGCGCGTGGAACGCTTCGACGCCTTTCCGAAGACACCCACGGGCAAGATCCAGAAGAACGAGATCGTCCCGCTGGTCCTCGCGCGAAGGACGTGACGGGCGAGCGGTCCGCCCCGGCGACTCCGACGGAGGTCCGGCGTCGGAACGTGGGCGGGACGCGACCTCGAAACGTCGCAAGCACATCCCGAAGGGACGCTCCGCGGGGTGATCCCTCGATCACCCCGCGGCCATCACCGCCGGGGCCGTCCCTCGACTCGCCCCGCTACGGCAGAACCACGAGCTTGCGGGTCGCGTGGTGCTCACCGGCCCGCAGGTCGTAGAAGTAGACGCCGCTCGGCACGCGCTTGCCGCCGCCGTCGCGACCGTCCCACGCGGCCGTGTGGCGGCCGGCGGTCACCTTCTCGTTCACGACGACGCGCACGAGACGTCCCGAGACGTCGAAGATCCCGAGGCGTACGTTCTCGTCGGACGGCAGGTCGAACCCGATGACCGTTCCCGCGCGGAGCGGGTTGGGCTTCGCACCGTGGACCGCGAACGTGCGCGGCCGCGTCGGGTCGACCGTCTCCACGGCCACCACCGAGCAGTCGACCGCGTCGCGAGCCCCGACCAGTCCGCATCCGGCGGGCGACTGGTCCGGCGCACACGGTGAGGTGAGCGCGATCCGGAAGTCGTCGGCGGCCACGTCACAGAACTCGGGGTCGGCCGAGAAGTCGTTCGGTCCGCCGGTACACCCCGCAGTGTCCTCGGTGTTGTTCCAGAGGTCGTTGCAGTCGAGCGTGACCGTGCCCCCGTCGCACCAGATTCCGCCCGCGCTCGGGGCCAGGCCCGACGCGACGATGTTGTTGAGCAACGAGACCGTGGCCGAGCCCGTGATCTCGATCGCGCCACCCGCCGTTCCCGCCTCGTTGTCGTGGAACGTGTTGCTCGTCACGTCGGCGTCCCCGGAATCGATCGAGATCGCGCCCCCCGACACCACGGCCTCGTTCGCGAAGAAGACCGAGCCGGTGATGTCGGCACCCAGGGGCTGATCCAGTCCGATGGCGCCCCCGCGGATCTGCGAGAAGCAGCTGTCGAACACGCAGGACTCCAGCGTCATGCGCGACTGCAGACCGTACACCGCTCCACCGGCATTCTGGGCCACGCACTCGCGAAACGTGACGTTGCGGATCGTGGGCGAGACGTTCTGGGCGAAGATGCCGCCGCCGTACCCGTTCGGGAAGCTACCGAACGAGATGCCCTGATAGATCGTCAGGTTCTCGATGTTCGCGTCGGCCTGGACCTCCATCGCGCGCTGGAACGAGGGCGCCTGCAGCGTGGTCAAGCCCGGACCCGAGCCGATCAGGAAGATGCGCTCGGAGATCGTCACCTGCTCCTGGAACGTCCCCGGCCCCACGAACACCGTGTCGCAGAAGTTGGCCGCGTTCACGGCGGCCTGGATCGTCGCGTACTCACCGGGCACGTTCAGCGTGATGCCCACGCACGGCGGCTCGGGCGACGTGCCCGCGATGTGAAACGTCTGGGGTCCCTCCGGAAGCGCGGTCGCGCTGACCCTGGCCGTCCACAGCCCCGCCATCGGGGACGTGACGGTCACCTGCTCCATCGGATCGCGGTGGTTCGGACGTTGGACGGCATCAAGCGTGGGGATGCTGGGGGTCAGATCCCACGGGGAGTACTCGGTTCCGATCGGCGAGACGAGCACGAGGTCGAGGTCGTTGATGAGCGTCGTGAGCGCCCCCGGGCTCGCCGCCGGATCGTTCCAGGCGATCGTGACCTGCGCGACCGCTGCGCCGGACGGCACGTCGAACGCGAACTCGGCCGTGTCGCTCGCGTCGTCCAGCGTGCCCTCGCCCCACGCACCGTCCAGGTACTGGTCGACGGCCGCGTGAACGTCGATCGCGCCGAAGCCGAACGAGTAGTCCGGTCCGACGTTTCCGAGATCGCGCGCCGTGTTGAACAGGAGCGCGCGCACCAGCGACACCTCGGGCAGGGTGCCGTGGTCGTCGAGATAGGCCCCCTGGACGAGCGCCACGCAGCCCGAGACGGCCGGCGTCGCCATGGACGTCCCGCAGAATGTGCCGTACGTGTCGCCGGCCTGCGTGGACGTGACGCCGCCGTCGCCGCCGCTCTGGCACCCGGGGCCGACCAGCTCGGGCTTCAGACGCCCGTCGTCCACCGGCCCCCAGCCCGAGAAGCTCGTCATCGAGTCGTTGTTGGAGTTGATCGCCCCCACCGTGATCGTGTTCTTCGACGCGGACGGCGGCGTGATCGTGCCGTAGTCGGGGTTGCCGCAGTCGCTGTCCTGGCGCTCGTTGCCCGCGGAGTGCGCGACCAGGATGATGCCGCCCGCGGCGCCGTTGATGATGTCGTCGTACTCGGCACTCCCGAAGTCGTAGTCGCCGTAGGCGTCGCAGTTGCCGAGCTCCTCGGAGATCTGGCTGCTCCACGAGTTCTGCGAGATCGACGCTCCGTAGGTCGCGATCGCCAACGCATGCTCGTCGTACGTCACGTCCCAGTCGTAGCTCGCGAGACCGGCCTGGGGCGCCATTCCGGCCCACTGGAGCGCGGAGCCCCCCTCGCCCGAGCTGCCGGTGCCGTTGCCCGCCACCGTGCCGCCGACGTGCGTGGCGTGGAAGTCGGGCGTCGCACCGTCGCCGATGCTGAGTCGTGCCCCGAAGTCGACGTGGTCGGCCACCGCACCGCCGTCCCAGACCGCCACGGTGATCCCGTTGCCGGTCAGGCCGTACGGCGCGTCGTTGACGACGTCGGCTCCGGTGTTCGCGCGGCATCCGTCGTTGTCTCCGACCTTCGGTGGAGCGGTCTCGCGCACCCAGTAGACGCGGTCGTCCGCACCGATCGCCGCCAGCCCGGCCGCATCGGTCTGGATCTCGAACGCCCGCAGGAAGCCGGTCTCCTCCAGCACCGTCGCGCCGGCGGCCTCCAGAACCGATCGGGCGTCGGACAGCTCGACGTCCTCGAAGAAGCGCACGAACAGCCGCCAGTGCCCCTCGGGGGTGACGGCCCAGCCTCGCGGCCCGGCGTCCCGGAGACGAGGGTGCACGCGATCGTCGGTCAGGATCGGACCGGCCCAGCGCACGAGCAGGCCGGTGGTCGGGCGCGCGAACACGTCGCGCGGCACCGAGACCATCCACGTGTCCTCGGGCAGATACTGGAGGAAGCGGACACCCCGTTGCTCGAGTAGATCGCGCTCGACCGCGTCGTCCGGCCGCGCCATCTGCAGGAGCACGTGCCCGCGCTCGGTGGGAAGCGACTCGAGATACCGTTCGGCCTCCGCGGTGCCCGGCTCGGGCGTGAGCGTTCGCGACCGGAGACGAAGCTCGAAGGCGTTCGCCGTCGCGGCGCCGAGCGCACACCCGATCAGCCCCAACACGGTCACACGGCACACGAGGGTGCGAATCGCTACTCTCGACGAGCGCATACGGTCGTCCTCCTGATGCAGGGCGCGCGTGCGATCACGCGCGCCACTGAGAGACCGTCACCGCGGGTGACGGTCGATGGTCGTGTGTCGGGCGCATCCGACCGAGCGCGCCCGTTGGCCGAGACCGGCCACACCGCTGGATCGTTGACTTCGTCGCGGGGCGCTCCGTAGAGTCGCCGACGCCCTTCACATGCGGGGCGCCGAAGCCGCGAGGCCGTCGTGTGAACGATCCGGGAGTGACCACAGTCCGGGGGAAGTCCGCTGAGAGACGAGCATACCATGACTCGCCGTGGCCATCGCGGCTGCTGTTCCGGACGCCCGCCGGTGCCGCTCGAGGCCCGCCCGGCCGCCATTCTCGCCTCCGTGCTCGCCCTCCTCTCGGTGGGCCTCGGGTGCGCCCGATCCCCGGATGCCCCGACGCTGGAATGGCTCCGGCGAGGAACCGCCTATGTGGTCGTGACCGACCCCGTCGAGCTCCGGATCAGCGTCGAGCCGACCCACGGGGGGGCCGACTACGCCTATCTCTACGGCCCCGACGGTCGCACGCTCGTGCGCCGCCGGCTGTCTCCCGACTACGCCGGCACCGTGGTCAGGCGGCTCACGACCCCCGGCGTCTACACGGTCGTCCCGAGCCCGTCGCATCGCATGCGTCTGCGGGCGGACGGAGCCCGACTCGTGTATCGGCCGGAGACCGAGTTCCCGTCGCTCCACCAGCGCGACGGCGGGGCCGGGTACACGTTCCGGGTTCCCGAGGGAACGGAACGGATGACGGTGGCGGCCACCAATCAGCACGACTGGTCGGGATCCGCCGCTCGCGTGCGGATCTTCGATCCGGACGGTCGACTCGCGCACACCTTCGAGCTGGACGATCTCGACGAGGCGACGATCCTCGAGCGCGTCGGCGTCTCGGCCGAGCAGCTGGCGTTCTACCGCGCCCAGGGCGACACCGCCGTCGTGCCGGAGTTCCGGCTCGTGATCGAGCGGTGGACCGCGACCGACCCCGCGCCCGGCTCCTGGCGGGTGGAGGCGGGAACGACGGGGCTGGAGGCCGACGACGTCGGGTTCTGGCTCGAGGGCATCGACAACCTGATCGCCCCGGTCGGCGAGTCCCCCGAGCTTCCGGGCTGGACCGACGTGGACGTGAGTGCGACCGTGGATGCGGCCCGCGTCGTGGGCCCCACCGGCGACGTCGGCACGGTCTGGGGCTGGACGGTTCACGAGGCCGAGTCGGAGGCCGCGTATCGCGAGATGGGGTTGTCGGCCAGCAAGCACTTCTATCCGCAGATCGACATGGAGGCCATCAACGACGACGACGACCCGCGTCACATCGATCCGGCCGGGTTCGATTTCGCGCCGTACGTCTCGCGGCTGGACGCGTACGCCGATCAGCGCATCCCGCTCACGGCGCTGATGGCGATCACGCGCCCCACCGCGTGGGCCACGAAGAACCTGGAGGAGATCGCCGAGTTCGCCGAGGCCGCGGTGTCCTACCACCAGATCGACCGCGACCTCTCGCCCGACGCGCTCTACTGGCAGTTCCTGAACGAGCCCAACCACGACGTGCACGAACGCGACTACGTCCTCGCGTACCAGAGCGTGGGACGGCGCCTCGCCGAGCGGATCGAGGCCGGTGGCGTTCCCGTGCACTTCGGGGGGCCGGCCACCGGCAACGCGGCCGGGGACACGCGCGCCGTCCCGTGGTCGTGGATCGAGTCGCTTCTCCGCCATGCCGACGACGTCACGGACTTCGTCGTGTGGAATCAGTACCGGCTGCCCAGGCTCGAGGACACGTGGCGCTATCGTGCCCACGTGGCGCGCGCCGATTCGCTGATCCGCGCGCTCGACAGCGACGGCCAGCGCGAGGAGATCCTCATCGGCGCGACGAACCTGCGCGGCGGCATCGTGCTTCAGAACGAGCGTCAGGACGGACCCTACTCGGCGCTGTGGTGGCCGTCGGTGCTGTGCCAGACGCTCGGCACCGGGCGTTGCCGGCTGATCAACTACTTCTTCCTGATCGATCACGGCGCCCGGCGAAAGGGTCTCCTTCACGGCGACTGGCGGCGAAAGCCGGTCGCGCACGCGACCGCGTTCGTGACGTCCCATCTGGGCACCCACGTGATCGGGGCCGAGATCGACCACGACGGACTGGACGTGCTCGCGACGCGCGGACCGGTCGGTCGCCGCGGCGACGCGGCGACGGCCGTCTCCGACGCCGACCCGTTACACGTGCTCGTGGTGAACCGGCTCGACCGTGCGGCGCGCTTGCGGCTTCTCGTGGCCGGCGCCCCCGCTGCCGCCCGCGTCGAGGCGAGCCTGTTCGTGACCGACACCGGCGAGGTGCGCGCGCTCGACACGCGTTCGAACGCCGACGATGCCGGGTCCCGCTTCGAGGTCCGCGTGCCGCCGCGCACGCTGGCCGCGTGGCGCCTGCTGCCGGGAGGGTGAACAGGTGGATATCCGCACCCCCGGTCTCCACGAGCTCGACGCGATCCTGGCCATGTTGACACGAGCCTACCGCGCCGCACGCGCCGACTTCCCGGACGATCCCCGCGTGCTCGGCGCCTACGGGGCCCACGATCCCGGCGGCGGCCCCGCGAACTGGGTCGTCGCGTTCGACGACGACCGCCCGCTGGCGGCGCTTCGGTTGTTCTTCCGGACGATCCACACGTCGATCGGTGATCTCGAGATCGGGGGCATCGGCAACGTGGGCACCGACCCGGACGCCGGCGGCCGCGGCCTCGGCTCGACCGTGATGCGCGCCGCACACGACCGGATTCTCGAGCGCGGCTGCCGTGCGGCGCTCCTCGTCACCGACATCCCCGACTTCTACCGGCGTCTCGGCTACGAGACCGTGCGACAGCCGGAGCTCCGGGGTACCGTCGTCCCCGAGCGCGAGACCCCGGTCGCCGCCCGGCGCCTCCGGGCCCCGGTCGCCGACGAGGTCGACCGGTGGCACGCCCGGCTCGTGGCCGAGACGTCGGGACGGGTCGTACGCTCCGAGGCGCTCTGGACGCGATGGATCCTCGACTTCAAGGTGGCCGGGACGTCGCTCGACGCCGTCCACGGCGAGGGTGCGTACCTGATCGGCAGACCCGAGAATGAGGGCCGACACTACCGGGTCTTCGAGGCGGGCGGCGACCCGGCGGCCGTCCTCGCCCTCGTCAGGGCGCACGCGGGCCGCGCGGTGCTGTGGAAGATGCCCGACGACTCGGTGTGTCGTGCGGTGCTCGCCTCCGCGGACGCCGATGTGTCCACGCGCGAGCGAACGGGTATCATGGCCGCCGTCATGGACGGTGCCGCGGCCGTCGGAGACGGCGCGGCCGCCACGCACGACCAGGTCGACGCGTCGCTGTTCTCGGGCTTCCTGGAGCTCGACGCGTTCTAGAGAGCGGCATCGCGCCGGGGCGCGATCGACGAATCGAGGTGATGTGGTCTCCGACGCGCACGTCCACACGCTCGGGCACGAGCGGGCCGACGCGATCATGGCCGCGATGGACCGGATCGGCCTGACGCACACGTGTCTCCTGTCGCCCCCGGAGCTGGCCTCGACCGAGGCGCAGCGCGACGCCCTCCGATGGATGGCCTCGCTCACGCGCACCGCCCCCGATCGGCTGCTCGGCTACTTCTGGCTCAACCCCCTCGTGGACCGGGCACCCGAGCTCGTCGCCGAGGCCGCGGCGACCGACGGCATCCGCGCGTTCAAGCTGATGAGCGACCACTGGTACCCCCACGACCCGGGCGTCCGGCGCACGCTCGACGCGATCGCGAGGACCGGGATGCCGATCCTCTTCCACGCCGGCATTCTCTGGAGCCACATGGACTCCTCGCGCTTCTGCCGTCCGGTCGACTTCGAGGTCATGCTGCACTACCCCACGACGCGATTCTGCCTGGCGCACGTCGCCTGGCCCTGGGTGGACGAGTGCCTGGCCGTGGCCGCGCGCATGCGTGACGGCATCGAGAAGCTGACCGGGGGGCCGAACACGATGTACATCGACCTGTCGCCGGGTACGCCGATGGAGGTCCGGGAGGAGGCGTTCCGGAAGGTCTTCCTGATCGGCGAGACGAACCGGATCCTCTGGGGAAGCGACGACGCCGAGCCCGAGACGTTCGAGAAGGCGTCTCGCGTGCTGGCGTTCGATCGCGATCTCCTCGATCGGATCGGCGTTCCGTCGGCGGTGCAGTCTCGCGTGTTCGGCCTCAATCACCTCGAGTTCCTGGGAATGACGACATGTTGACCCGTCCCTGCTCCGCCGGCCGCGCCTCCTGCGCGCACGTCCTGACCGCTCTCGTCGCGGCTCTCGCCCTCGGCGGTGGATGCCGCGGATCGAACGACACGGGGGGCTCCTCCGCGGAGGGCGACCGATCGGGGGGCGGCACCTCGGCGGGCGATCAGGTGGCCATCCGCTACTTCCGATGGGCCGACCCCTCCGAGCTGGACGCGACACGCGCCGCGCTCGATGCGTTCCAGGCGGCGAACCCCGACGTGAAGGTCACGCTCGAGTACACGAACTTCGGCGGATACGGCTCGAAGCTCCAGACACTGATCGCCGGACGCGAGGCCCCCGACGTGTTCGCCCTGTCCGGTGCGTGGCTCCACGACCTCCACGCGCGCGGCGTGCTCGCGGATCTGGGTCCGTTCGTGGACGCCGACGCCTCGGTGGATCTCCTCGACTTCTACCGGGCACCGGTGACGGTGTTTCAGATCGGCGACGGGCTCTACGGGCTCCCGCGCGACTTCAACGTGGTCGCGCTGTTCTACAACACCGCGCTCTTCGACGCCGCCGGCGTCGATTACCCGGACTCGACGTGGGACTGGGACGACCTCCGCCGCGCGGCGCGCGCGCTGACGCGCGACGCCGACGGTGACGGTCGCACCGATCAGTGGGGGCTTCAGGTCTCGAACGACATGGAGGTCTCCTGGGGGAACTACGTGTACCAGAACGGCGGCCGCATCCTGACCGAGGACCGCCGCCGCTTCGCGCTGTCCGAGCCGCCCGCGGTCGAGGCGCTCGACTTCCTGACGTCGCTCATCTACGAGGATCACGTCTCGCCGTCGCCGCTCGACATGGAGTCGCTCTCGGGGACGCCGTTCCGCAACGGCCGCATCGCGATGATCACGAGCGGCTCGTGGACGCTGGGCACCCTCGACGCGACCGAGGGCTTCACCTACGGCGTGGCCGCCCTCCCGAAGGGACGCCGGCGCGCGGCGGTCGCCAACGGCGTGGCCCACGCGATGTCGGCGAGCACGGCCCACCGGGACGCGGCCTGGCGGCTCATCGCGTTCCTGTCCGGCCCCGAGGGCCAGCGCCTCCTGGCGCGATCGGGCACGTCCATCCCGGCTCGACGCTCGGTGGCCGAGTCCGAGGACTTCCTCGGCGCCGGCCGGCCGGGAGTGGACCGATCGGTCTTCCTGTGGAGCATGGAGTTCGCCCGCACGCTGCCGTTCACGCCCGGCCTGGCGCGCTGGGGCGGTGAGGTGATCCAGGCCCTCGACCGGGTCTGGCTCCAGGAGCGCACGCCCCAGGGGGCCATGCGCGAGATCCAGCCCACGGTCGATGCGATCCTGGCCCGGGAGCGCGCCCGCGCCGGCGACGACGAGCGGACTCCCGCTCCGTGAGAGCCCTCGCGCGATGAGAGCCTCCGAGCGACGCGAGCTCGCCGCCGCCCTGGTCTTCCTGAGCCCGGGGCTGGTCACGTTCACCGCGTTCGTGCTGCTGCCGGTGCTTGCGTCCCTCGGGCTCAGCCTCACCGAGTGGGACCTCCTCTCGTCGCCGCGCTTCGTCGGGCTCGCGAACTTCGAGCGGCTCCTCGGCTTCACCCGCGACGGCGGCGCATGGGCGGCGCGGGACCCGGAGTTCTGGTCCAGCATGGGCAACACGCTCTTCTACATGCTCACGATCCCGGTGAACCTGATGCTGGCGCTGTTCGTGGCGCTCCTGATCAACACCGTGGTCCCGATGAAGTCGCTCTTCCGGACGCTCTACTTCCTGCCCGTGGTCTGCACGCTGGTGGCGGTGGCGATCCTCTGGCGGTGGATCTTCAATCCCAACTACGGACTCTTCAACTGGGCGCTGTCCACGGTCGGCATCGACGGGCCCGCCTGGCTGCTGAGCCGCGCGTGGGCCAAGCCCGCGATCATGCTCGTGATGCTGTGGAAGGGGCTCGGCTACAGCGTGATGGTGTACCTGGCCGGCCTCCAGACGGTGCCCGACGACCTCCACGAGGCCGCGCGAATCGACGGCGCCGGCCCCTGGAGTCGGTTCTGGAGGATCACGTTCCCGCTCCTGGCCCCGACGCACTTCTTCCTCGCCGTGATCGGCGTCATCTGGGGCTTCCAGACGTTCGACACCGTGTTCCTGATGACGGGCGGCGGACCGGCGGGCTCGACCGAGCCGGTGCTCCTGTACCTGTATCAGAACGCGTTCGTGTGGTTCGAGATGGGCTACGCGTCGGCGATCGCGTGGATCCTCTTCCTGTTGATGATGGCGGCCACGCTTCTGCAGTGGCGGGCCGCGGGCAGCCGCGCTCGGGGCGGCGCGTCAGAGGAGGCCCTGTGACGACCCGGCGCATCCTGGCCACGGCGTTCGTCCTGGTGGGCGCGGTGCTGATGGTGTTGCCGTTCGTGTGGCTCGTCTCGTCCTCGCTGAAGGGACCGGCCGACATCCTGGCCCTCCCGCCGGACTGGATCCCCGACGATCCGAGGTGGTCGAACTACGCGACCGTGTGGGAAGGCTCCGGCGTGGACGACGGTCCACTCGGGGTGACCGGTCCACTTCTCGCCGCCTACCTGAACAGCCTCTTCGTGACGTTGTCGGTCACCGCGCTCCAGCTTCTGACGTCCTCGGCAGCCGCCTTCGCGTTCGCGCACCTCCGGTTTCCGATCCGGGACAAGCTCTTTCTCGGGTACCTGGCCACGATGATGATCCCCGCGCAGGTCACGATCATCCCGGTGTTCATCATCCTCCGGCAGCTCGGGTGGCTCGACTCGTATCAGGCGCTGATCGTGCCGTTCGTCTCGTCGGCCTACGGGACGTTTCTCCTGCGGCAGTACTTCCTGACCATCCCGCGCGACCTGGTCGACGCGGCCGTGATCGATGGCTGCGGGCATCTCGGCGTGTTCCGGCACGTGTTCCTGCCCCTGGCCAGGCCGGCGCTGGCCACGTTCGGGATCCTGGCGTTCCTGGCCACCTGGAACGACTTCATGTGGCCGCTGATCGTCATCAGCTCCCCGGGCAAGATGACGTTGCCGGTCATGCTGAACCACTACCTGGGACAGTACGGAACGGACTGGACGCGACTCCTGCCGGCGACGGTGATTGCGCTGGTCCCGGTATTGGTCGTTTACTTGATCGGGCAGCGTCACGTGACCCGGGGGTTCGTGATGAGCGGAATCAAAGGATGAGGAGCTGACGCCATGCGAACGGCGATCAACCGATGGGCGTTTCCGGGCAAGTGGTCGCTCGACGAGGTCATCGAGGCCACCGTGCGTCACGGCTTCGACGGCCTGGAGCTGAACCTCGAGGAGAAGGGCGACGTCGCCGTGGACACCGACCTCGACGATGTCAGGCGGGTCGCGGCGAGGGTCCGGGAGGCCGGACTCGACATCCCGGCGCTCGCCACCGGTCTCTACTGGACGCGCTCGCTCTCGTCTCCGGACGACGCCGAGCGCCGCGCGGGACTGAACCTGGCCCGGGCGCAGATGCGCCTCGCCGACGCGATGGACGTCGATCACCTTCTGGTGGTGCCGGGGGCCGTGGACGTGTTCTTTCTTCCGGACAAGCAGGCGGTCCCCTACGAGATCGCGTACAGCCGGGCGCAGGAGTCGCTCCGGATCCTGACCGCCGAGGCGGAGGCCCGGAAGATCGTCCTCTGCCTGGAGAACGTCTGGAACCGGTTCCTTCTGAGCCCGCTCGAGTTCCGCCGCTTCGTGGATGAGATCGATTCGCTCCTGGTGCGCGCGTACTTCGACGTCGGCAACGTGTTCGCGTTCGGCCAGCCGGCCGACTGGATCTCGATCCTGGACGCGCGGATCTCCCGGGTCCACGTGAAGGACTTCAGCCGGAGCGTGGGCACCGCGGACGGGTTTCGCGATCTCGAGGAAGGCGAGATCGACTGGCCGGCGACCATGGGCGCGCTCGCGCGCGTCGGGTACGACCGATGGCTCACCGCGGAGCTGTTTCCGTCGAAGGGCGCCGATCCGGATGCGTTTCTCGCGAAGACGAGTGCGAGCTTGCGGCGGTTCGTCGAGATGCACGCCGGGGCGAAGACGTCCTGACTCCCGGTCGGCACTCTCTCGGAACTTCCGCGTGAGGTATCGACTTCTTCGAGTGTCGCGGCCCGGGCACGGCGAACACCTGGCGTCGTGCCGCGACTCGATGGTGGCAAGCGAGGTCATGCGTGTACATGGATGCTTCCGAGCGCGAGCCTCGGCTGACGAGAGCTCCGACGCCGTTGGTCGACTTCACCCGGGGATCTGAAGGCGATCATGCTCGTGTGCCTGCTGATGACCGGGGCGGTCTCGTGTGCCGATCGTGAGCCGACTCGCGAAGAGCATCAACCCTTCGGTGGCCCCGTCTTCCTGCCCCCCACCAGTCCCGAGAACGTGCTGCCAACCTCGAGGAGGCCTACCGCGATCGCATGCTCGATCGGATTGCGTCGTGCCTTGCACCCGGGTACACGTTCGTGCCGGCCGACGAGGACTCTGTGGAGTTCGATGCGCTGACGAGGCACGAGGATCTGGGCGCGACGCAGAACATGCTCGAGAACGTCGACGACGTGGCGACCACGATCGACCACGATCAACCACGATGGGTCGGTGCCATCGGAACTTGCCGCCTTCCCCGGATCTGCGGGCTACCGGATGATCCTGGTCCCACACGTCCGCCTCGACGTCCTCTCCCGCTTCATCGACGAGGATTCGGGCGACCCCATCACCTACCACGTCCCCGGCATCTCGTCCCGGTTCGTGTTCGAGCCCGACTCGTCCCGGTCTCCCCCCACCTTCACGATCGTCCTCCACGAGGAGTTCCCGCCCGACCCGGTCGGGACGTCACCGACCGCGGACTCGAATCCGGTCGAGCACACGCAGGCGAACGCCGCCAGCATCCCGATCATCGACACGACGTGGGCCGCCCTCAAGGCCCTCTACGCCGACCGATCCCCGTTCCCCCACCCCGAGGTTCTCGTTCAGCGATGGAGATGCCCCCGACGCAGCGAGCCGGGATGGGGGCATGGACCCCGGCGAGTTCCGCAGGGAATCAGGCCGGCCCTTCGAGGGGCCGGCCGCCCGAGGACTGTCCGAGCAGAGGGGTTCATGCCCCCATCGCGGCTCGCGGAACGACAGGGAGACGTCAACGCTCAGGAAGAACCTCGAACCGAACGTCCCGCCAGTCCGACTCCCGCGTGATGGTGTCCCGCGCCTCGAGGACGAGGCTGTACGTGCCCTCGCGGAGATCGGTCAGATCGATCTCGAGCTCGCGCTCCCACACCCAGCCCGTGGCCTCCTCGGTCAGCTCGGCGGCCACGAACGGCTTGGCGCCGCGTCCCACGATCGCACGGCCGAAGCCGCGGCGCTCGCCCTCCTCGGGCACCACCGACAGCCGGAGCTCGAGGTAGCCGAGACCCACGGCGTCGGTGTGATACGCGTACACCTCGAAGCGCACCACGAGCGGCGTGTCCGGCCGGTAGCCCGCCCCCGGGTTCGACAGGAAACCGTCATCGGTCCGATAGCCCAGCCAGAGATCCGAGACCGCGAACCCGGTCTCGGCCACGGGCCGGTTCAGCTCCAGCGACGCGCTGCCCCGGCGGCCGATGGTGGCGCGGAGGGTGGCCGCCGTCGGCCCGGGGAAGTACGTCGTGCGGAAGAGACCCGGCTCGACGATCGGGAGCCCGCGGGGAACGGTCGTGGGCGCGATCACGCCGACGCTCTCGTACACGGGCACCCACGACGTGTCCGAGACGACCACCTCGGCGACGTGCGACCTGCGCTCCCCGGCGAACGTGACCTCCAGGCGGGGCGCCCCCGATTCCTCGCGGAACCACGCCGCGGCGCATCGGAACGGCGCGGTGTCGACACGTCCGCCGAGGTGCGGGTCATCCGGGAGGTTCGCGCGCAGCCAGTGGTGCTGCTTCATGCCCCGCTCGATCGGGAACTCGAAGCGACCGTTGTGGAACTCGTCGACGAAGCCGAATCCCTGCGCCTGACCGTTGACGTTGAACCAGTGCAGCCAGGCCATCGTCTCGTAACGTCGCTCGAGCGGCTTTCCGTAGCGGATGTAGAACTCGCCGGGCGCGATCTCCCAGCCCCGGAAGCCGAGATCGGGTCGGCCGTACGAGAAGTCCGCCATCGCCACGCGGGATGCGTGGATCACGAACCGCTCGTTGACGGGGGTCCCGGGCGTCGGATCCCGCTCGGCCCAGAAGCCCTTCTCGGGGGGATACAGGTCGAGCTTCGAGAGCGCGTCCCCGACCGACGTGAAGAGCATCGCGGCATCGGCGTCGAGGTAGATCGGCTCCTCGTACGCCGCCCGATCGAACCCCGGCATCATGGCCAGCGCGGAGCGGAAGTGGGCCTCGGCCCGCCCGAAGTCGTCACGGTACTCGTGGAACACACCGGCGATGAGCTGGGTCTCGACGTCGTTCGGATGGTGCGTGAGGAGCGCCTGCACGTGGGGGGCCGCCACGTCGACGGAGTCGGCGTCCAGCGCGAGCACGGCCATTCGCAGATGCGAGCGCGCGTCGGTCGGCTGCACGCCGAGGAGACGTCCGTAGAGCGAACGGGCGCGTTCGAGATCCTCCAGGCGATAGTGCCGCCACCAGTCGCGTTCGGCCAGGACGGCCAGCTCCCGCAGGAGATCCCGGTCGTCCGGGAGCCGCGCCAGCGCCTCCTGATATGCGTTGCGCGCCTCGCTGTAGAATCGGCGCTCGCTCCGGACCTCGCCCAGATTGCGCTGGTACTCGGGATTGTCCGGCGCCACCAGCGTCAGATCGAGAAGGACGTCCTCTGCGGCCTCGCGTCCCACCGGAGTGCCGCGTGCGCGGTAGGCCTCCGCCAGATACAGTCGCGCGATCTCGTCGGACCGGTCGAACATGACCGCACGCTTGAGGACGCGCTCGGCGCGCCTGAGATCGCCCGCGATGTAGGCGCTGATGCCGACCGCCCGGAGGCTGGATCCCTGGGAGATCGCGTCGAGCTCGTCCGCCTCGTCGTCGACGAAGAGCGTGTCAGTGTCGGCGATCGCGCCGTCGGCGAGCGCGGTGGGTGTGATCGCCGAGTGGAGCGGCCGGAGCAGCGCGATCGCCGTGACGAAGCCCGACACGAGCAGCCGGGACCGGATCGCGCGTGCTCCGGAGCGGGTCCTCACGTGTGCGTCTCCCTCGTTCGTGGCTGGCGTCGGTCCGATCCGATCGGCGTTCGTCCCACGCATTGTCCGACGACCGGCGGTGCTCCTGTCAAGTGTCGCCTACTCCTCACGCCGATCCGCGACCGGATCGGGAGCGACACGTGCGCGTCCCTCCCCGCGTTCGCGTGGGGTCGCTGTGCTAGACTCGCCGGGTTCTCTTGAGTGTCCGGCGTCCGTCCACGGAGGAATCATGCTGCGCGTGGGGCTGATCGGCGCGGGTGTCATCGCGGACATCCACACGGCGAGCTTCAAGAACCGACCCGACGCCCGGGTCACGAGGATCTTCGCGACGTCCGAGGCCGATCGCAACGCGCTGGCCCACAAGCGCGGCGCGGAGGCCGTGGCCGACGCCGACGCGATCCTGTCCTCGGACGAGATCGACGTCGTGCTCGTCTGTACCCCCACCGAGTCTCATGCGGACTACACCGTCCGGGCCCTCGAAGCCGGCAAGCACGTCTTCTGCGAGAAGCCGATGGCGCTCACGCTGGCCGACGCCGACCGGATGTGCCGGGCCGCCGAGGCATCCGGACACACGCTGATGATCGGGCTCGTCCTCCGGTGGTTCCACGAGTTCCGAAAGCTCCGGGACGTCGTCGTCTCCGGCGCCATCGGGGAGACGCGGGTGGTCCGGACCACGCGAGCGGCGGGGTTTCCGCGGGGTCGTGACGACTGGTACGCCGACTTCGCGCGTTCGGGCGGCCTCGCGATGGACATGATCACCCACGACTACGACTTTCTCCGCTGGTGCTTCGGCGACGTGGCGCGCGTGATGGCGCGCGGTCTGGCCACGCGGTCGCTCGACCATCTCGACTACTGTCTGGTGCTCCTTCGCTTCCGTTCGGGCGTCATCGCGCACGTGGAGGGGTCCTGGGCTCATCCGTCGGGCACGTTCTTCACACGAGCCGAGATCGCCGGCACCGAGGGACTCGTCAGCTTCGACAGCCGCCGTGCGGTTCCGTTCGCGCTCTCGCGGCGCCGGGAGCAAGGAGACGCCCCGAGCGTGGCCGTCCCCGAATCACCGGTGGAGGAGAGCCCGTACCTTCAGGAGATGAACCACTTCCTGTCCGTCGTGCGCGGCAAGGCGGAGCTCCTCGTGACGCCGGCGGACGCGCGCGACGCGCTCCGGGTGGCCCTGGCGGTGAACGAGTCCATTCGCACCGGCGAGCCGGTCGTGCTCGCCGAGGGAGGTGCGTCGTGATCGGCATCGGCATCATCTCGTTCGCCCACATGCACGGCTGGTCGTACGCGAGCGCGGTGTCGCGCGGCCCGGACACGACGCTGGTGGCGGTCGCCGACCCCGACGCCGGCCGCCTCGAGAAGGCCCGGGCCAAGCACGAACCGCCGCTTGCCACGCCGGATCCTCACGAGCTCCTCGCGCGCCCCGACGTCGATGCCGTGATCATCTGCTCCGAGAACGCGCATCATGCCGAGCACGCGGTGGCCGCAGCCGAGGCCGGCAAGCACATCCTGTGCGAGAAGCCGCTGGCCACGAACGCCGACGATGCGGCACGGATGGTGGCCGCCGCGGCGGCTCGGGATGTACGGCTGATGACGGCGTTCCCGTGCCGGTTCCATCCCGCGGCCCGGCGCACGCATGCCGCGATCGAGTCCGGCTCGGTGGGCCGCGTCCTGGCCGTGAACGGCACGAACCACGGGAAGAACCCCGGCGGGTGGTTCGTGGATCCGGCGCTCTCGGGTGGCGGCGCGATCACCGACCACACCGTGCACGTGGTCGATCTCCTGCGCTGGATGACCGGGCAGGACGTCGAGGACGTCTACGCCGAGTCCACCAGCTTCGACGCGTCGCTCCCCTGTGAGGACGGCGCGATCCTGTCGCTGCGCTTCCAGGACTTCATCGCCACGCTCGACGCGTCGTGGTCGCGTCCGCCATCCAACCCGGTGTGGGGCGACGTGACGCTCGAGGTCATCGGGGACGGCGGCGTCCTGTCGATGGACCTCTTCGCCCAGGAGCTCACCGTGGTCACCGAGCGCGATCGCCGCGTGGCGCACGAGAACTGGGGCGACGACATGGATCGCGGCCTCGTGCGGGCGTTCGTCGAGTGTGTGCGTGACGACGGCGAGCCTGCCGTGACCGGCGTCGACGGGCTTCGCACGGTGGAGGTCGTCGAGGCGGCGTACCGCTCGGTCCGCTCCGGACGGCCCGAGCGCGTCGTGCGTCGCACCCCGTGACCACACGGGTCACGACTTGACGCCGGGTCACGAGATGCGACGACGATGAGCGGCCCGCCGTTCGAGCCGTTGCCGGCCGCGGCGTGGTCGGTGCCGTGTGATCGCACGGCCCCCCGGGAGTTCGTTCCCAATCACGACAAGTCCGAGGTCGTGGACCCGCCCTACGCCGGGGCACCGCTGGGCGGTCTCGGCGCGGGCACGGTGACCCGGAGCCACCGCGGCGACTTCGTGCGCTGGCATCTCGCACCCGGCGTGCACCGCTATCACCGACTGCCCGCGTGCGCCCAGGCCATCGCCGTGCATCGGGACGACGACACCCGCGCGTGCATCGACGCGTTCGCGCTGGGCACGCCTCCGGACGACGGCACCCTGGGAACGTGGTCGTTCCGCCACGCCGGCTTCCGGTACGCTGCGCTGTATCCCCGCTCGTGGTTCGACGGAACGGCCGCCGGCGGGCGGATCCGGTGGAGGCTGACCCAGCTCTCGCCGGTCCTCCCCGGCAACTACGTCGAGACCAGCTATCCGGTCGGCGTCTTTCGCGTCACGTTCCGGAACGACGGAGACGACGCCATGATCGTGTCGTTCCTGACGTCCTGGGAGAACCTCGCCCCGCCGAGCCCCGGGGTCGCGACCGGCGGCCGCCCGACGCACGCGGTCGCGCCGGAGGACGGCATCCTCTGGCTCGGACGCGCCTCGGAGGACCCCAACGACTCGGGCGCGGTCGCGATGGCCGTGACCGGAGGCGACGCCTTCGCGATCGCGGACTTCCCCGCCGACGGCGATGGACACGCGGTCTGGAGCGGCCTCACGGGCGTCGGCCCGGATCGGGAGCCGGGCCATCGGGAGCCGGGCGGGGACACCACCGACCATCGGCCCGGTGGGGTCCGGCGCGCGGGGGCCATCGGGGCCCGGATCCGGCTCGCCCCCGGGGAGCGCCGCGACGTCACGTGCGCGATCGCCTGGCACTTCCCGGTGATGCGGTTCGGCGCCGGCCGCGCCTGGTACCGGCGTCACACCGCGTTCGTGGGCCGACACGTCGGTGGCGGACCGTCCGATCCGACCGACCCCGCCGTCCGCCTCGCCCGCGAGGCTCTGACGTCGGCCACGACGTGGATGACCGCGATCGCAGCCTGGCAACGGCCGTATCTCGAGCGTCGCTCGCCCGAGCTGACCCGCGCGCTCTTCAACACGCTCTACATCCTCGCCGACGGCGGAACGATCTGGCAGTCGGGTCCGGAGGCCACCGAGCACGCCGGCGACGGTGCGCCGGCGGGCGCGGCGCCCGCGGTGCCGGGGTGTCGCGACGTGGGACGCTTCGCGGTGCTGGAGTGCTTCACGTACCCCTACTACGCGACGCTCGACGTGCGCTACTACGGCTCCCTGCCGCTCCTGTTCTTCTGGCCGGAGCTCGAGCGGCAGGTGCTGCTCCAGTTCGCCCAGGCCGCCCTCGCCGAGGACGTGGAGACGCGCGACATGGTCCACGTGGAGGAGCGCGCGGTCCGCAAGCGCCGGGGAACGCTCCCGCACGACCTCGGCCGCGCGGACGAGGACCCCTGGGTGAAGATCAACGCGTACGACGACATCGATCCGAATCGCTGGAAGGACCTCGGCTCCAAGTTCGTGCTCCTGATCGTTCGGTACATGGGGCGCGTCCGCTGGGAGGATCGGGGATTCCTCCGGGCCGTCTGGCCCGCGGTGGAGGCCGCGATGGCCCACCTGGCCTCGCAGGACCGCGACGGCGACGGGCTGCCCGACAACGAAGGCATCCCCGATCAGACCTTCGACAAGTGGCCGATGACCGGGCTCAGCGCCTACTGCGGAGGGCTGGCGCTCGCCGCCCTCCGGGCCGCCGAGACGCTGGCCGAGTGGTGCGGCCGGCCGGGCCAGGCTCGCGAGTACGAGCGCTGGCGACGCCGCGCGACCGGCCGGTTCGTGAGCGCGCTGTGGCGCGGGGACCATCTCGCGTACGACGCGGCACCCGAGAACGCCGAGATGGTCATGTGCGGGCAGCTCTCCGGCGACTGGGCGTGCGCGCTCGCGGGCTTTCCCACGGTGCTCTCGGAGACCCAGACGCGCGACACGCTGGACACGATCTGGCGATCCTGCAGGGCCGAGCGGAACGGCGTGCTCTGGGGACTCCACAACGGCGCGGCATACGTCGCGCCCGACGGCCAGCGGGTCGGACCCGCTCCCGACAATCGACACGCGAAGGAGATCTGGTCCGGCATCAACTACGCCGTCGTGTCCCAGCTCGTCCTGGCGGGCCTCGACGATCCGGCGGCCCGTCTGGTCGAGGCGCTCGATCGCGTGATCGGTGTGGACTGTCCGTTCGCGTTCGGCGTGCCCGAGGCGTGGGAGCCTGACGGTCGATTCCGCGGCGCGCTCTACGTGCGACCGCTGGCGGTGTGGGCCGTCGAGGAGGCGCTCCGGCGCCGGCGGCCCGACGACGGCGCGCCGCCGTTCCTCGTGGGACCGGAGGCCTCCGGATGACCGCGTACCGGCGTGAGGACCGCGTCGACGTCGGCGCGCTGCGAGACCGCGTGGCCGCGATGACCGGGGCACACTCGTCCGAAGTGCGCGTCGTGCGCGCACCCTATCGATTCTGTCCGCTCGGGGCCCACGTCGACCACCAGGGCGGACCGGTCACCGGTGTGGCGCTCGACCGCGCGACGCACCTCGCCTACGTCGGCTCCGAGGATCTGCGCGTGCGACTTCGCTCGGACGACGCGAGCGGCCTCGTCGACTTCGCGCTGGACGCCGTCCCCGACGCGATCGCCGGCGACTGGGGAAACTACGTGCGCGGCGCCGCGCGGGCGCTCGGGGCCGAACGACCGCTCTCGCGGGGGCTCAGCGGGATCGTCGCCGGCGAGATGTCACCCGGCGGCGTCAGCTCGTCGGCGGCGCTCGGCGTGGCCTGCCTCCTCGCGCTCGAGGACGTGAATGGCCTCGACGTGTCCGTGGTCGAGAACGTCGAGCTGGACCGGCGGATCGAGAACGACTACCTGGGGCTGGCGAACGGGATCCTCGATCCGTCGATCATCCTCCGTGCGGTCGAGGGCGCGCTCGTGCACCTCGACTGCGGCACCGGCGCGTTCGAGGTGGTGCGCTCGCCGGTCGCGAACGACCTGGCGCTGGTGGCGGTGTACTCGGGCATCACGGTCGCGCTGGCGGGAACCGGCTACAACCGCCGGGTCGCCGAGTGCCGCGATGCCGCCGCCGCGTTGCTCGCGATGGGGGGCGATCTCGGCCCTGCGTCCGGAGCCGGCACGGTGGCCGGGCACGCGAGCGACGCCTCCTCGGCACCCACCCTCGGCGACGTACCGCGCGCACACTTCGACGCCCACGGGAACGCGCTCCCCGACCCGCTCCGCAAGCGAGCGACCCACTACTTCGGCGAGGTCGAGCGGGTGCGCCTGGGCGTGGAGGCCTGGCGGCGGGGCGATCTGGCCGAGCTCGGACGGCTGGTCACCGCGACCGGAGAGAGCTCGGTGACCCACTACGAGTGCGGGTCCCCCGAGCTCACCGCGCTGTTCCGGCAGCTCGTGGAGACCGACGGCGTCATCGGCGCGCGGTTCTCGGGAGCGGGCTTCCGGGGCTATGCGATGGCGCTGGTGCGCCCCGCCGACGCCGAGGCGATCGGCGAATGCGCCGCTTCCGCGTTCGCCGAGGCCCATCCCGACCTCGCCCCGCGCGTGCACTGGATGGTGTGCCGCTCGGCCCGCGCGGCCGGCCTGGTCGACGACGCGGGTCGAGCTCTCTCCTGACGGGCCGCCCTCAGCGGAACGGGCGGTGCTCGCGAGAGAAGTACTCGCGCGTCATCTCCACCGTCCTCGGCAAGAGGAGCAGGATCGCGATCAGGTTCGGGAACGCCATCATTCCCAGCGCGGCGTCCCCGAGCTGCCACACGAACTCCAGCGCCGCCACCGCCCCGATGAAATGCATGGCGCAGAAGAGCAGCCGGTACGGCAGCACGGCGCCGTCCCCGAACAGGTAGACCGCGCAGCGATCGCCGTAGTACGACCAGCTGATCGCCGTGGACAGCCCGAACAGGAACACGGCCAGCGTCACGATGTAGCGCCCATACGTGCCGGCGATGGGTGCGAGGCCGCGCTCGAAGCCCCACGCGGTGAGGGGCGCGCCGTTCTGTACCATGTTGCCCGAGAGCCAGACGTCGTCCAGCCCGGTGAAGTCGATCACTCCGGCCTCGACGGTCACGGTCCCCGTCCACGGAGCCCCGCCGGACTCCAGCCGTGCCTCCTCCACCGTGGCGTGGTTGCGGACGAACGTCGCGCCCTCGACCCGGCCGTCGACGACGCTCAGCGTTCCGTCGAAGAGATCGGCGTCGGCGACCTCGCCCTCGGCCTGGACCCCCGCGCCCGCGTCCACGACGGTGATGTCGGACTGCGTGGACAGCACGACGGACTCGGCCCGCCGCTCGTGCCAGACGTCGGTGGTCAGGATCACGAGCCCCGTGATCGAGCAGATGATGAGGGTGTCGATCAGGGGCCCCATCATGGCCACGACGCCTTCTCGCACGGGCTCGTCGGTCTTGGCGGCGGCGTGGGCGATGGGGGCCGACCCCTGGCCGGACTCGTTCGAGAAGAGCCCCCGCTTGACGCCCCAGGTGAGCATGAAGATGAAGCTGCCGCCGGCGAACCCTCCGATCTGGGCCGCCGGCTCGAACGCCGACGACACGATCGCGGCCAGCGTGCCCGGGATGTGCTCGATGTTCAGGATCAGCACGATCAGGCCACCCGTCACGTACGTGGCGGCCATCCAGGGCGCCAGCTTGCTCGTGACCGCCCCGATGCGCTTGATGCCGCCCAGGATGACCGAGGCCACCAGCGCCGTCATGATGCTGCCGGTCAGAACCGTCGGAAGCCCCAGATCCGCACGCATCGCGTCGGCGACTGTGTTCGCCTGGATGCCGTTCCCCGAGCCGAAGCTGGACAGGATCGCGCAGAACGCGAACAGGACCGCGAGCGGCTTCCAGGCCGGCCCGAGGCCGCGCTCGATGTAGTACATGGGCCCGCCGGCCGCCGTCCCGTCCGGTCGGATCACCCGGTACTTCATGGCGAGGGTGCACTCGGAGAACTTGAGCGCCATGCCGAACACCGCGGTGACCCACATCCAGAACAGCGCACCGGGTCCACCGTAGTGAATGGCGGTGGCCACGCCGCCGATGTTGCCGAT
This sequence comes from Candidatus Eiseniibacteriota bacterium, assembly GCA_965224245.1. GTDB lineage: Bacteria > Eisenbacteria > RBG-16-71-46 > CAZAMP01 > CAZAMP01 > CBDCYW01. Next base: position 3,291,457 of record OZ245046.1, read on the forward strand.
CCCGACGGTCGCCGAGAGCGCCGTGGACAGGGCCTGGAAGTGAGAGATGTCCCCTTCGTGAGAGGGGTCGTCGTACTTGCCGCGTGTGACGTCGAGGCTGTGCTCGAGGCGGCGCACCTGTATGAAGCGGAGCGCCACCGTCGTGATCAGCCCGGTGACCAGCAGCACCGCCACCATCAACGGGAACGTCTCCGGACGCGCCCAGATCCAATCGGCCAGATTCGTCGCGATTCCGGTCAGTGCGTCCATGCGCTCTTCCTGTCGTTGCCGACGTTGAGTCCCGAGGCCGCGCGGACGTCACGCGCCCGCTAACTGTTACTGGATCGATGGAACGGGCGGCAAGCGCTTTCCCGGCCGACGTGGCGTGAGACCGCACTCGCGGTCTCGCCGATCGCTCGCTCGCGTTGACCCGATCGACGCGTCGTGCTAGCCTTCGACAACTCCGCACACCGCTCCGCTCGACCCATCCGATCGGGAGCGCCGCCGTCGTCGACGGCGAGCCCGTCATCGTATTCGCGCCGTTCGTACCGACCAGCCGTCGCACCGGCACGACTGGCCGTGCCCGATGTCGATTGACGCGACATCTCATCGTCTCGATGCGCGTCACCCAAAAGGAGGTTCGTAATGCGGTCCCTCGTGTCCCCCTTCGCGCGGCTCGGCGCGCGAGGCTGCGCGATCGCCGTGGCGTTCGCGCTCGGCGTCTCGGCCACACAGGTGGCCGTGGCCATCCCAGAAGACCCGTATCCGATGGTCACGATCTCGAGCGACTTCATCCCGATGGGCGACGACTGGCAGGAGGACTACATCTCGCACGAGACGACCTCCGACCCGACGGTGTCGTCCACCGAACGATCGGCCGACACCGATCCGATCGCGGACGAACGTTCCGTGCTCCAGCTCATGCTCACCACGTTGCGTCTCTTCATCCGATAGCCAGGGAGCCGAAACGACATGTACGATTCATTCGAACATACGCACGTCGATGGCGGCGCCCCGGAGGAGGTCCGACTCGCACTGGCGTACCTGAACGTCGTCGGAAGCGACGACACGCCGGCCTCCGATGATGCGACCGAGCACGACGACACGCCGGAGATCGACGAGGACGAGCTGATCCGACGCGCCCGCATCGCGATTCGCTGGCTCCATCACCAGGGTCGGGTCGACGAGGCCCGACAGCGGCTCACGGGGCTGATCGCCCGGTGCTGTCCCGACGCGACCCGGTCCTGCCGGCTGGCCGCCACGCTGCACCGGTTGCTGGGCGTGACATACCGTCTGGATGGACGACCGATGCTGGCCGCCGACGAGCTGATGAAGGCGAAGGTCCTGTACGAGTTCGCGCACGACCGCCACGGTGTCGCGATGTCGTTGAACGCGCTGGGAAGCCTCTACGGAAGCCTCTACCAGTGGACGATCGCCGAGGAGTGCTTCACCGCCGCACGCCAGCTCGGTCGCGAGATCGGCATGGTGTCGATTCAGCGGAAGGCCAGCCGGAACCTCGAGTTCGCCTACCTGCGCCAGGGGCGTCTCGTCGAGGTGAGTGCGCTCTGGCACGAGAGCCGCGCGCTGCCCCCGATGGACGCCGTCGACGATCCCTACCCGCTGTCTGGAGCGATCACGCTGGCGCGTTTGATGCGGACGCGCGGATTCCCCGCCTTCGGGCGCCGGGTGGCCGAGCGCGCGCTCGAGGGGGCCGAGCAGGGCGGGTTTCGACGGACCGAGGCGTACGTGCTTCACGTGGTGGGGCAGTGCGTACTCGACATGGGGGACGTCGACCGCGCGATCGCGCTGTTCAAGCGCGAGCTCCAGCTCGGGCTCGACATGGCGCCCGTGTCCGACGTCGTCTCGGAGGCCTACCTGGGCCTGGCCCGCTCGTACGCGGCCCGTGGCGACACGACGCGGACCCGGCGCGCGATCGAGGAAGGGCTCCGCATCTCGGACGAGATCCAGGACGATCAGACCCGGGTGGGATTGCTCTCCGTCCGCGGCATGCTGGCGTTCAACGACGGTGACGTCGCCGCGGCCGATCGCGACCTCCGCGAGGCCCGCTCGATCGCCGCGCGGTGTGACTTCCAGCTCGACCTGGCGCTCTGTCTCGAGACCGAGGCGTTCCTGCGGCGCGAGGCCGGCGAGGCACCGCTGGCCGACTCCCTGATGGCGGACGCCGCGTACGCCTATCGCCGCATCGGCGCTCCCCGGCTGGCTCGCCAGCTCGAACGAGGCCGACGCGCCCTCTCACGGGGCATCCCTCATCGCCGCCGCGTCGTCGCGGCCGATGCGCGAGCCGAGCGCTGGGAGGCGTTCGGACTGGTCACCCGGGACAAGACGTTCCTGGACGAGCTGGAGCGCACCGCCCTCATCGCCGAGACTCCGTTGCCGATCCTGATCTGCGGCGAGAGCGGCGTGGGCAAGGAGCTCGTGGCCGGGGCGATACACGAGCTGAGCGGCCGCCAGGGCGTCCTCGTCGACATCAACTGCCCGGCCATCCCCGAGACGATGCTCGAGAGCGAGCTGTTCGGTTGCCGGCGCGGGGCGTTCACCGGCGCCGAGGACCGGCCCGGGCTCGTGTCGTCCGCCGACGGCGGCACGCTGTTCCTGGACGAGATCGGCGACATGCCGCTGGGGCTCCAGTCGAAGCTCCTCAGGTTCCTCGAGACGTCGCGCTACCGCCGCGTCGGCGGCCGCACGCCGCATTCGGTGAACACCCGGCTGGTGAGTGCGACCAACTCGAACCTCGAGGACCGCGTCCGTAGCGGCGCCTTCCGGGACGATCTCTTTCACCGGATCGCCGGAGTGGTGGTCACGATCCCCGCACTCAGGGATCGACCGACGGACATCGATGTGTTGACCGATCACTTCGTGCAGACCTCGGGCGGGAATCCCGCGGCGCTCTCGGCGTCCGTCCGGAGCGCGCTGCGCGGATACGCGTGGCCGGGCAACGTGCGCGAGCTGAAGCACGTGATCCAGCAGATGGTGTGGAGTGCGTCCGGTCCGGTGGAAATCGGTCTCGACCTCGTGCCCGAGCGCATCCGAACGCGGGTGTGCTCGCCCCCCTCCGATCCCCTCGATCATGAGACGCTCACGTCGACCTTGGTCGACACGCGCGGCAGTGTTGCCGAGTCCGCGCGTCGTCTCGGCCTGAGCCGCCAGCAGATCTACCGCCGGATCGAGGAGATGGGCCTCGATCTATCGGAGCTGCGGGGGGCCGGGTCCTAGGGGCTCGGGTCATGCCCGCGGTCGCGGACGTCGCCCCCGGGCGGCGTCCGCGCCGCGGCATGGTCTCCCCGGATGCACCACGTCTTGACAGCGTTCCGGGCGCCTTCGAGAATCCTCCGCCGCGCCGGCAGCGGCCGCAGCACCGGCGGCGGCGCCACCCCGGCGTGCGGCTCCCGACGCCGACGCCACCGGAGAGCGCGCGACGCGCGCGAGGAGGAACCATGCGGGACGCGGTCAACCGCCTCTGGCCCGAGCTGGAATGGATCACCGACGAGAAGCTCCGTGAGCAGGTCGCGCTGACCTGGCAGCGCGCCCTGGAGCGGAGTCCCCTCACACCCGAGGACCTGGAGCGCATCCCGTTCACACTCCTGGTGCCCGACTGCCCCGCGACCTTCATGGAGCACAAGCGCTGCGTCGTTCACGTGGCCCGCGACGCGGCGCGGGCCATGGAGACGTTCCTGGGGCGCGCGCTCCCCATCGACCACGACGTCGTGATCGCGGGCGCGATCCTCGCCGACGTCGGAAAGCTGCTCGAGTACGAGATGGTCGACGGAGAGGCCCGGCAGAGCACGAGAGGTCGCTACGTGCGGCACCCCTTCACCGGGGTCGCGCTGGCCATGGAGTGCGGCGTGCCGGACGCCGTCTGCCACATCATCGCCGCGCACGCGGCCGAAGGTGATCTCGTCGCGCGCACGACGGAGGCGTACGTCGTCCACCACGCGGACTTCATGACGTTCCTGCCGTTCAAGAACCTGAAGCGGTAGCGATGTGCCTCCGCCCGACCCGATCGAGCCCGATCAGATGATCGCGCCGACCGGATGTCGCCCCGGTGAGGCGCGGTGGGCGTGGGCACAACAAAGGAGGCCCGCGCGTCCGCACGCGCGAGCCTCTGCCTCCGGGGTCTCTGCAGATCGTGCACGGGAGGCTAAGCGTCCTGCTTGTGGATCCCTTCGACGGCGATCGTGATCTCCACGTCGTCTCCGACCAGGAAGCCCCCTGCCTCGAGCGCCTTGTTCCAGGTGAGTCCGAAGTCCCTGCGATCGATCTTGGTCGACGCGGAGAACGCGACCTTCTGGTTGCCCCAGGGATCGACCGCGGCCCCGCTGAACGCCGCGTCCAGCGTGACGGCCTTCGTGACGCCGGCCATGGTCAGATCGCCGGTCAGCGTGAACTCTCCATCCCCGGTGACGTTGGCCCCGGTCGACTTGAAGGTCAACGTGGGGTGGCTCTCGACGTCGAAGAACTCTGGCGACCTGAGATGGTCGTCACGCTGGTCGTTGCCGGTCGTGATGCTGGCCACGCTCACCGTGACCTCGGCGGTCGTTTCGCCGAGCTTCTCCGGGTCCGCCGTGATCGTGCCCGAGAAATCCGTGAACGAGCCCTGCACGTTGCTGATCCCGAGGTGCCGGATCTTGAACGACATGACCGAGTGAGCCGTGTCGATCTCGTACGTATTGGCCGACACGACCGCCGGAGCCGTCGCCATCGATACCACCAGCGCCAGAATGACGTTCCTCATCGGTTCCTCCCACGCGCGCGACGCGGTCACGCCCGCGCGCACGTTTGCGGTGTTCAGGATGTTTCGTCCTCTGCCCCCGGCTCGCGCATCGCGAGCCGGATGTCCTCCAGGAGCGCAATCAGCGTCCTCAGTCGGTCAACCCCGATGCCCCGGAGCTGCTCCTCGTGGAAGGCGAGCAGCGGCCCGTGCAGCCGGTCGACGAGCGCCCGTCCCTCGGGGGTGATCCTCGCCGTCACGCACCGCCGGTCGTCGGCTCCGCGCTCGCGGCGGATCCAGCCGTGGCTCTCCAGTCGATCCAGGAGCCGCGTGACGTCGGGGCCGGGGCTCACCAGGCGCTCCCCGATCTCCCGACACGTCAGCCCCGTCCCGCCCGCCCCCCGCAGGATGCGGAGGATGTTGTAGAGGGGCATCGAGAGGTCGGCGGTCCGGAGGAAGCCCGCCGCCTGATGCGTCAGGAGGCCCGCCGTCCGGACGATGCTCAGGAATGCCTCCTGAGCCACCGACTCGAACGGCCGCGACTGCTTGAGCTCGTTTCTAAGCGGTGACATGCGGAGAGATTATCTGTTTAAACAATCTTTGTCAAGACAACTTACGTGAAAACATTCAATGGTCGCCGAACTTCCTGTCAAGTCACTCAATATCTTTCAGTTACGGGTCAGGCGGGCACCCCGCGCGGGAGGTGAACGTCGAAGATCGCGCCGCCGTCCGGGCCGGAGCGCGCATCGATCCGGCCCCCGTGAGCCCGGACCAGCCCGTCCACCAGCGTCAGCCCCAGACCCAGGCCCTCGACGTTGGCCCGATCGTCGCCGCGCACGAACGGCGCAAAGAGGCGCCGCCCCATCCGCACGGGAACGCCGGGCCCGTGGTCGACCACCGAGAGCCGGACGCCGCCCTGGCCGGCCGCCTCGGGCTCGACCACGACGTGGATCCGCCGGTCGCGAGAGCCCCGGGCGTACTTCTCCGCGTTGTCGAGGAGGTTCTGGAGGATGTGGAGGACCGCGTCGGCGTCGAACGCGACCTCGGGGAGGTCCTCGGCGATCCGGACGTCCAGCGTGGCCCCGCGCGCCTCCAGCGCGGGCCGGACCCGCTCGACGTGCTCGGCCACCGCGGCGCCGAAGTCGCCGTCGGCCGCGGAGATGTCGAGCCCACCCCGCTCCAGGCGCGTGTACCCGAGCACGTTGGACACGACACGCCCGAGGCGCTCGGCCTCGGATCGGATCTTCCCGGCATACTCCTCGGCTCGCCCCGGCTTGCCCAACCCGTCGGCCAGCATGTCCGCGTAGAGACGCATGCCCGCCAGCGGCGTCCGGAGCTCGTGGGCCGCCGAGGCGGCGAACTGCGCGCGCTCACGTCCGAGACGATCGGTCTGGAGCACGAGCCCCACCAGAATCGCGCCGGCCAGGAGCGCCGCCGCCGCGACGGCGGCGAAGGTCCGCCGGAAGCGCGTGACGAGCGCCCGGGCTTCCAGATCGGACGCCTGGAAGGCCTGGGCGGCATCGAGGGCCACGTGCCACGACGCCCCGGCCAGCTCGAGCGGGGCACCGACCACCGTGTTCCCGGTGGGACGGGTCGCCACCAGATCGGCCGGGTAGTACACGTCCGAGAGGGACGCCCGCAGCTCCGCGACGTCGACGAGGAACCCCTGCACGACGTTCGACCCTCCCAGCTGCACGAACCGGACCGCGACCAGGGCATCGGCACCGTTCAGCGTCACCGTCTGCCACTGGATGGGACACAGCGACACGAAGTCCTCCGTCGCCAGCGACATCGCGAGGTCGGGGGGGAGTCCGTCGGCCGGGTCGTCGAGTGAACCGTCCTCGGGCGCCACGATCGGCTCGGACCACGACGCAACCCGCGTGCCGGACGTGCTCTCGCACAGCTCGACCAGGGAGGGACGGACGTTTGCGAGCGCGGCCGAGAGCCGCTCCTCGGCGGCCAGCCAGTCGATGGGCCCCACGTGATGCTGGAGGCTCCGTCCGTAGGAGAGCCGCGGCATCGAGACCCGGCCCGCGCCGTCGAACTGGAAGTAGGCGCGGATGAACGGGTCGGTCGGCCTCTGCGACAGCGGTGACGTGGTCGACGAGTGGCACGCGCAGTCGCTGGCCGGGTCGTGAAACGTCAGCGCGTAGTGGTACACCGGACGCGTCGCCTCGGCCTGGCGGATGGTCTCCAGCCGGCCTCCGATCCGCTCGGCCTCTCCCTCCGCCACCCGCTGCGCCTGGACCAGGCTCAGGCTCCGGATGCGATCGGTCTCGCGGGAGACGGCCGCGTTGCCGACCACGTACCAGGCCCCGAGCGGGGCGGCGATCGCCGTGAACGTGAGCGCCGATGCGAGCATGATCCGTTTCGAGAATGCCATCGGCTAGGGCTCTCCCCAGGCGTACCCGACGCCCTTGACCGTCACGATCAGGCTCGGCGCCTTCGGATCCGGCTCCACCTTCTGCCGCAGGTTCGCGATCGTCATGTCGACCGTGCGCGTGTTGAGATTGCCGGGCGCGTTCCAGACCTTCTCGAGCAGCTCCGAGCGTGGGACCGCCCGCTTCCGGTTCGTGTGGAGCAGTCGGATGATCGACACCTCGCGGGGCGTGAGTTCGGTGACGCTCCCCGACCGGGACACCTCGCAGCGCCCCAGATCGATCGACCCGTCCGGGATCATCACGACCTCGGACTCGGCCGGGGCCCGGTTGCGCCGCGAGAACGCCTCCACGCGGGCCAATAGCTCCCTCGCGCCGAATGGCTTGGTCACGTAGTCGTCCGCGCCCACCCCGAGCCCGACCACCTTGTCGTCCTCGTCCCCACGTGCGGTCAGGATCAGGATGAACAGGTCCGGCCGCTCGTCTCGCAGGCGCCGGCACACCTCGAGACCGTCCGTGCCCGGAAGCATCAAGTCCAGGAGCACCAGGTCGACGGATCGATTCCGGCCTGCGAGGAGGGCCGCGTCTCCGTCCAGCGCGGACGTCACGGTGTGGCCGTCGCCCTCGAGGAGATCGACGAGCGCCGCGTTCAGCGCCGGCTCGTCCTCGACCACCAGAACGTGCATGACGGGACTCCTGCGGGATCGGGCCGGCCGGCTGCGCCTGCACGCGGCGTGACCGACCTCGGCGAACACATCTCTGCCGACACTATGTCACGAGCGTGGAGGCGGCGCGGTCAATTGCGCGTAAAAGCCCTCGCCGCTTGCCGCCACCCTCCGGCGGCGGCTATGTTCTCGGCGCCCGACACAGGACGGCCCTACACGGATGAACGGCCACGCCATGGGACGACGTTCGCGCGCCCGCCAACTCCTGCTCCGGCACGCCACGGCGAGCGACGGCACATCCGCCCCCCGTCCGCCCCCTCATTCGCTCTGCATCCCACGCCGCGCATCCGGGCCTTGCCGGCCCCCATCCAGACGACGCGATATCGACCCAAACGATGATCGGAGATCCCCGATGACGATCCTCACCCGCCTCGCCCGCACGGCCGTAACCCTCGCCCTGTCGGCCACGGTCTTCTCGATGACGCTGGCGCCATCCGCGCAGGCGGACGTCACCTCCGACGGAGACCCGTGGGAGAACGAGCGACTCGGCGAGCCGGCCGACCCCCCGACCGACACCACGCTGACCGCGAGCGCGGGGACGACGAGCGACCTCGACGACGCCGGAGATCCCTGGGAGAACGAGCGACTCGCCGGAACGCTCATGGAGAGCACGGCCTGGTTGACTCTCGCGATACGCTGATCCGAGGCCGGGGTCGCCGCGCCGTGCGGCGACTCCATCATCCCGTCCGCGCCGAGAAGCCGTGCCGGTCGATGTCACACACCGGGCCGCTCGGCTCGTGCCACACGGCTCGGTCCACGAAACGGCCACGGCAGCATCTCGGGAGAGATGCACCCCCCGCTCGACGCCACGTGGGCGAGCGCGCTGCACACGTCGCGAAGCTCACGAACGTTCCCGCGGCTCCACCCGTGCGCGACCAGACGATCCACCGTCGCCGGATCCAGGCGTGGAGCATCGGCCGCTTCGGGGAGCCGCTGCGAGAGGAACAGCAACGCCAGCGGCTCGATCTCCTCGGGTCGGTCACGCAACGCCGGCACCGTCACCACACGGCCGGAAAGCAGCTCGAAGAGCTCCGCATCGAAGGCTCCGCGCTCGATCAGCGGTCTCGGATCCTCGGTGGCGGTGCTGATCAGCCGGAGCGCGTTCTCGGGGTCGTCGTCGCCGCGCGATCGCAGGAACCGCACGAGCTCGCGCTGCATGCCCCGTGGCATGGACGTGACGTCCTCCAGGATCGCACTTCCGCCGTCGGCCATCGCGAAGTACCCCGACAACGTCCAGTCGTCGCCGACGTTTCCGGCGGCCGACAGATCCGGGAGCGTCTCGCAGGCGAGGTTCACGCACAGCCGGCCCCGGCGCCCGAGCTTGTGTACCGCCGCGGCGATCAGGCGCTTGCCCACGCCGGGCTCGCCGACGAGCATCGTGGGAATCTGATCACCGGCCGCCTCGACGAGCTGATCCAGCGTGGCCAGCATCCGTGGGCTGGATGCCCGAACGCCCATGCGTTCCCAGACCGCTCGCCGCGAGCGCGGCCGCGACAGCGCACGTTCACCCCGCTCCAGCCGGCGCAGGAGGCGCCCCAGCCCCAGTCGCCGATATCGCCGCGTCGCCCGTTCGAGGTTTCGCTCGCCGATGCGGGAGTGCCCGACGCTGGACCACAGGCGCGCCTGGTACTCGCGGGTGAGCGCCGCCTCGAACCGATAGCCCCGCCGATCCGCGATCGCGACCGCCTCGGCAAAGAGCTGCGCGGCGAGATCGCGCCGGCCGCGCTCGAACGCGATCACGCCCGACACGCGCAGCAGGGCGACGCGCTCGAAGTCGTCGTTCAGGGCGTGGGTGAGCCTGAGCCCCTCATGCGCATCGCGCTCGGCGTGCTCGAGCTCTCCCCGCGCGGCATGCGCCTCGGCGAGCCGCCGGTAGCACTCGAGAACGACATCCCCTTCCGGCGCGATCTCGAGCCCGATCCGAAGCGCCTCCTTGAAGTGAACGAGCGCCGGCTCCGGGTGTCCCAGATCGAGGAGGGCATCTCCGATGAACTCGTTCGCCAGCGCCTCGCCCCGCCGGAACTCGGTGGACCGGGAGCGGCGCAGCGCCTCGGCCGCGACCTTGCGGGCGTGGTGCGCCAGTCCGAGGTTGCGGTAGATCTGAGCCCGGACCAGCCACACGTTGGTCACGAAGTTGGCTCGCTGTGTGCCGTCGAGCTCGCGGGCCACCCGGTGGATGCGACGCAGCGCGTCCACGAACAGCCCCTGCTTGTGCTGGCAGATCGACAGATTCAGCCAGGCGGCCTGCGCGAGATCGGACTCGCCGGCCTCGCGTGCCCAGAGCTGTCCGACGTGGAACGCCCGTCGCGCCGTGCTCCAGTTCGACAGCATCGCGTTGGCGGTACCGATGTCGTTCTGCGTCTTGGAGAGCCCACGCGGATCGCGGGCGTCACCGAACAGCCGCAGCGCCTCCTTCAGCTCGTCGATCGCCTCGTGGGTGTGACCGATGCGGAGCAGGAACACGCCGATCCATCGCTGGAGATGGGCCAGATGCAGGACCTCGTCACACAGCGGCTCGGTCTGGCGCGCGATGCGCAGGAAGCGGAGTCCGCTCTCGAAGTTGCCCTCGCGATAGAACGCCGACGCGATCTCGTCCAGGACGGCGGGCGTCGGAACCGAGCCGCACACCAGCGCGGCATGCGCGTGGCTGAGCGCCGCGAAGCGTGGCGTGTCGGCCATGGCGTTCACGACCTGCCGGGTCGCCTCCAGCTCGCGGCTGACCGACTCGAGAAGCGCGGACAGTGGACGCGGTGGCTCTGCGTGCCACGTCACGGCCGGACCGCCGGTGAGGTCGTCGTCGACAATCGGAGCAGCATCCTGACTCCCGTCGTCTCGCCGTTGCCTTCGTGCACCGTGCCCGGCGCCGGGTGGGGCCCGGGAATCGTCCGGGGCGTCATAAGTCGTAGCATGGCAGGGGCTTCGCGCGCAAGCAGCACCCCTTGCCCCGGGGCCGTGGGTTGAGCCGGCCCCCCCGGGCGTGGTCCACTCCACCGCGCGGACCCGTCCCGTCCGACGATACCGCTACTTGAAGGAACCACCACCGTGCGCCTGTTCGCCATCGGGGATCTCCACATGCCGGGCCCCCTCGGGAAGACCATGGACGTTTTCGGGGATCAGTGGATCGATCACCTCGACCGCATCGCCGCCGACTGGGATCGCCGGGTCGGGGACGAGGACGTGGTCCTGGTGCCCGGCGACGTCTCGTGGGCACTCCGCCTGCGCGACGTCGAGACCGATCTGGCCTGGCTCGGCGCCCGGCCGGGGACGACGATCCTGATCCGCGGAAACCACGACTACTGGTGGCAGTCCATCGGCAAGGTGCGCAACGCGTTGCCGCCTCGCTGCCACGCCATCCAGAACGACGCGTGGTGCTCCGAGGACGGCCGACTGGCCGTGGCGGGATCTCGCCTGTGGGACGTCCCCGACCTCCTCCTCGGGGACATCTTCGAGCCGGGCACCTCCCGCGCGGAGGACGCCGGTGACGCCGGAGACTCCGCGGGCTCCGCGTCCGGGGACGACGGCGCGAACGACGTGAGAATCTTCCGCCGCGAGCTGTCCCGTCTGGAGGCGTCGCTGTCGGCGATCCCCGCGCGGGCCGAACGCCGCGTGGTCATGACGCACTTCCCACCCACAAGTCCGTCGTTCGAGGCGACCCCGGTCACCGAGCTGCTCGACGCGCATCGGGTCGACGTCTGCGTCTTCGGGCACCTGCACGGCGTGCGCGCCGGCGTCACCTTCGACGGCCGGCTGCACGGCGTGCGCTACGTGCTGGCGAGCGCCGATCATCTCGACTTCCGCCTGCTCGAGATCCCGCTCGACGTCACCCCGCCCGCGCCTTGACGAACCGCGCGTCGGCACCGCGCACGAACTGGTTCGTGTAAAGCGCGTGGTAGCGGCCGCGCGCGGCGAGCAGCTCCTCATGGCTGCCCGCCTCCACGATCTCGCCCCCGTCGATCACCAGGATGCGGTCGGCGGCACGGATCGTCGAGAGTCGATGCGCGATCACGAACGAGATTCGCCCGCGGAGCACCGCGTCGATCCCCGCCTGGATCAGCTGCTCGGTCTCGGTGTCCACCGACGAGGTCGCTTCGTCCATCACGAAGATCTGCGGGTCCGCGAGCACCGCTCGCGCCAGCGACACGAGCTGCTTCTGCCCGGTCGAGAGACGGCTGCCGCCCTCCCCGACCTCGGTCAGGTAGCCCTCCGGCATCCCGTCGATGAACGCGTGCGCGTTGGCCACCTCGGCCGCCGCCCGGACCTCGGCCTCGGTCGCGTCCAGTCGACCGTACCGAATGTTGTCGAGGATCGAGCCCGAGAACAGGTGCGGCGTCTGCAGCACCATGCCCAGGTTCGACTGCAGCCAGCGGAGGCCCCGCCGCCGATAGTCGACGCCGTTGATCTCGATCCGCCCCGACGTCGGCTCGTAGAACCGGCACACGAGGTTCACGATCGTGCTCTTTCCCCCGCCGGTCGCACCGACCAGCGCGATCGTGTCGCCGGCGTTCACGGTCAGGTCCACCCGGCGAAGCACCGGCTCGCCGGGCACGTACTCGAACCCGACGTCGCGGAACGCGATCGTCTCGATCACCGCGTCGTGACCGTCCTCGGCCAGGCCGGCGGCGCGCTGGTGGGGCCGATCGGCCGCGAGGCGCCCCAGCACGTCCGGCGCGTCGCGGATCGCGGGCTCGGTCTCGAGAAGCCCGATCAGCCGCTCCGCCGACGCCTGCGCCGCCTGGAGCTCGGTGAACCGCTGTGCCAGCTCCTGGATCGGCATGTAGAAGAGCGCGGCGTACTGCATGAACGCGACCAGCGTGCCGTAGCTCAGCCCGCCCACCTGCACGTCCAGCCCGCCCTTCCACAACGCGATCCCCACGCCGAAGCTGCCCAGCGTGATCACGATCGGCAGGTACACGGCGGCCTGGAGCGCGTTCCGCACCGACGCGGCGAACATGGTGCCGGTCAGGGTGTCGAACTCGGCCTGGTTGTCGACCTCTCGCACGAGCGTCTTCGTGGTCGGGACGCCCATGATCCCCTCGTTGAACGACGCGGTGATCCGGGAGTTCGTCCGCCGCACCAGGCGCTGGCTCTCCAGGAGCCGGCGCTGGAAGAAGACGCTCACCAGCGCCAGCGGAGGCACGATCAGCATCACGTACAGCGCGAGCCGCACGTCCAGGCTCAGCATCATCACGCTGATCCCGACGATCAGGCTCGTTCCCCAGACCAGATCGAGCGTCGACCACGGAATGACGTTCGACAGCTTCGCGCAGTCGGACGTCATGCGGGCCATCAGCCAACCCACCGGTCGCGTGTCGAAGAACGAGAACGACAGCTCCTGCAGCCGGCCGAAGCCGTCTCGCCGCACGTCGTGCGCGTAGCCGGTCGCCACGCGGCCGGCGATCACGATGAAGGTCCAGATGAGAACGCCGATGCCGACGACCGCCACCGTGTAACCGGCGACGCCCCGGACGATCAGACCGGTGTCGCCGCCGGTCGCCCCGTCGATGATGACGCCGGTCAGCCAGGGCAGAACGGCGTCGAAGGCCGCCATGACGGCCCCCGACGCGCCGAGCGCCACGAGCTGACGGCGATACGGCGCCGCCAGCGACAGCACGCGACCCCACAGTCGCGGATCCAGCCGCGCCGGCTCGTCGACGTCTTCGTGCAAGTCCAGTGCGTCACTCATGGGTTCGTCCTCGCCACCGACATCCGGGCGTCGGTCGTCGTGTCGTCCATCACCGCGGCGTCGGTCGCGTCGTCCATCGCAGCGTCGTGAGCCGCGCCGGTCATGGCCGCGTGGTCGGCATCCAGCTCGTGAAGCGCTTCGTCCTCGATGCCCACCTCGGTCTCCAGCGTCGACTGGATCGTCCAGAGTCGCCGGTAGAGACCGCGTTCGGCGATCAGATCGCGATGCGGTCCCTCCTGCACGATCCGTCCGTTCTCGATCACGAGAATCCGATCCGCGTGCATCAACGTCGAGAGCCGGTGTGCGATCAGGAGCGTCGTCCGCTCGCCGCGACGGCTCTCCAGCGCCTCGAGGATGAGCTTCTCGGTCTCGGTGTCCACCGCACTGAGCGCATCGTCGAGAATGAGCACGCGCGGGCGATCCAGAAGCGCCCTGGCCAGCGCGACACGCTGTCGCTGTCCACCCGAGAGCGTCACCCCACGCTCGCCGACGACCGTCTCGTAGCCCAGGTCGAACTCCATGATCGAGTCGTGCACGCACGCCACGCGCGCGGCGTCCTCGATCTCGGAGTCGCTCGCTCCCTTGCGGCCCAGACGGACGTTCTCGCGAAGCGTCTTCGAGTACAGGAACGGCTCCTGCATGATCACGGCGATCTCCGATCGGGCTCGCTTGCGCGGCACGAGCCCGAGATCGACCCCGTCGAGGATCACCCGGCCTCGCGTCGGGTCGTAGAGCCGGAGGGCGAGCCGCACGATCGTCGACTTACCCGCACCCGACGGACCCAGCAGCGCGACCGTCTCACCCGGTCGGATCGAGAACGAGACGTCCTCGAGCGCCCACGGCCCCTCGCCGTAGCGGAAGCTGACGTCCTCGAACACGAGCGCGCCCAGCGGCGCTCCATCGGTGACGTCGCCGATCGAGACCGGCGCCTCGGGATCCCGCTCGCGCGGGGCGGACAGGATGTCGTCGATCCGGCCGATCGCGACCAGCGCCTTGCCGAGCTGGGTCAGGATCCGCCCCATCATGCGGATCGGCCACACGAACATGCTCACCGCGGCCAGAAAGAAGTAGAACGTCCCGACCTGGAGGCTGCCGTTCATCAGCCAGAACGCGCCCACACCGACCACGAGCGCCTTCTGACCCATGCACAGGACGTCCGACACCGACCAGTACCAGGCCATCAACCGGTACAGGACGAAGTCGAGGTCGCGGTGCTCGGCGTTGCGCTCGGCGAAGCGATCGATCTCGTGGTCCTGTCGCGCGAACGCGCGGACCACGCGGATCCCGGTGAGGTTCTCCTGCAGCCGGCTGGTCAGACGACCCTCGGCCTCGTCGACCTCCTGGAACGAGGCGCGGACCCGCCGGAAGAAGAGCAGCGAGAACACGAACACCACCGGCAGCAGGACGATCGACACGAGCGTCATCCGGACGTCGAGCATCATCATCAACGGGATTGGCACCAGCATCATGAACGTGGCGCGTCCGAGCTCCACCACCTGGCTGGCCAGGAACTGCCGGAGCGTCTCCACGTCCGACGTGCAGCGCTGGACGAGATCACCGGTCTCGGCATCGTCGAAGAACGACATCGGCAGGTGCTGCAGATGCTCGTACAGTCGATTGCGCACGCGCTCGGCGATGCGCTCCGACGCCACCGCCGACCAGCGGGCGCGCAGGTACGTGAACACCCCCGAGATCGCGGTCAGACCGGCGACCGCGACCAGCGCCCAGTGCAGCCCGCCCGCGATGGCCTCGCGCCCCCCGAGCACGTCGACGGCTCGCCGCACGAACGCCGAGCCCGCCTCGGGATCGTCGGTCAGCGCGCCGTCGATCACGATCTGGGGCACGAGGGGAACCAGATACAGGAAGCACGACGCCACCGAGAGCGCCGCGATCGCCGCTCCGTAGCGAAGGCGCTGGCCCTCGAGAAGCTGCCAGGTGAGTCGAAGCGTAGAACGGGATCGCATCGAGACTAGCCCTCATCCATTGTAATTCGCTCAAGTACAACTACTTACGCGCGACCGCGCTGAAGCGTCACGAGCGGGATGAGAAGACCGATGCCGATGCGAAAGAGTGGTGACGATCCGGTCCAAACCCGCCCGCGGGGAGCGCGGCGGGTTCGGAGAGCGACGTTCAGCGCGTCTTCGGCCCGCCCGCTACGACGTTCCACCGGGGGAACGACGCGGGATCGAACGTGAAGCTGAACTTCATCTCGCCCTCCTTGCTGGACTCCGGCTTTCGAAGGTCGCGCCATGGTAGTCGATCGCGCACCTTCTGGGCAATGGCTTTCGACCTCAAACGGAGTACGACGCGATCAGGTTGCGCGTTTCGTCCATGTTTGTGCTCGTCGACGCGAGCGACGGCCTCGCGGCCCGCGGGCACCCCCCAAACCGCCCGCCGCGGACGCGTGAATGCCGTGTGAATACAGTGGCAAACCGGCGGATCCGGGCGTGGTCAGGATGCCCCCACTGGCGTAAAATCTGCGGTTCGCCAATACACGCACCATTGCGACCGACCCATGTACGAAGGAGGTCCCGTTGCAACCCCGACCCAATCTCGCACTCACGGCCCGCGTGATCGGCCTCTTCGCCACGAGCGCGACCACCGCTGCTCTTCTCGCCACCCCCGCCCGGGCGCTGGTCGACGAGAGCGCACTCCCCGACGGAGTGAGGCACATCACGTCGGTGGAGGGAATCGACGAGTACGTGCTCGAGAACGGCCTGAAGGTCCTGCTCTTCCCCGATCCGTCGAAGGAGCAGACCACCGTCAACATCACGTACATGGTCGGCTCGGGTCACGAGGGCTACGGCGAGACCGGCATGGCCCACCTGCTCGAACACCTCGTGTTCAAGGGCTCGACCAACCATCCCGACATCCCTCAGGAGCTGACCGCCCACGGCTGCCGTCCCAACGGAACGACGTGGACGGATCGGACGAACTACTTCGAGACGTTCGCGTCCTCGCGCGAGAACCTCGAGTGGGCGCTCGACCTGGAAGCCGACCGCATGCTCAACAGCTTCATCAGCGCCGAGGACCTGGCCTCGGAGATGACGGTCGTGCGCAACGAGTTCGAGGTCGGCGAGAACCAGCCCACGCGCATCCTGGAGGAGCGCGTCTACTCGACCGCGTATCTCTGGCACAACTACGGGAACACGACGATCGGCGCGCGCTCGGACATCGAGAACGTGCCCATCGAGAACCTGAAGGCGTTCTACCAGCGGTGGTATCGGCCGGCCAACGCGATGCTCGTGGTGGCGGGACGGTTCGACGAGGTCGAGGCGCTGGGACTGATCCACGAGAAGTTCGCCGGGCTCCAGAACCCGGACACGCCGCTCCCCACGCTCTACACCGAGGAGCCCGCGCAGGACGGCGAGCGGATGGTCACGCTCCGGCGCGTCGGTGACGTGCAGGTCGCGTCGGTGGCCTATCACGTTCCCGCCACGTCGCACCCGGACCATCCCGCGGTCGAGCTGCTCACGTTCATCCTCGGCGACACCCCGTCGGGGCGCCTCCACGAGGCGCTGATCGAGACGCAGATGGCGACGCGCATCCGCGCGCATGCCGATCGGTTCCGCGACCCGGGTCTCTTGTACATCTCGGCCGAGGTGCGCAAGGACGGCGATCTGGACGCCGTTCGCGACGAGCTGCTGCGGATCGTCGAGGACGTGGCATCGACGCCGCCGACCGAGGAGGAGCTCGAGCGAGCCAAGGAGAACTACGCGCGCGGCTGGGAGCTGGCGATGCGGAACACGTCCTGGGCCGCGATCGGACTCAGCGAGTGGGCCGCGATGGGCGACTGGCGCCTGCGCTTCCTGCACCGCGATCGCGCCGCGGCGGTCACCATCGAGGACGTCCAGCGCGTGGCCACCGACTATCTGGTCGCGGCCAATCGCACCGTCGGCCTGTACGTGCCGACGGACGACCCGAGCCGGGCCACGATCCCGCCCACACCCGACGTAGCCGAGATGCTCACGGACTACGAGGGCGGCGAGGCCATGGCGATGGGCGAGGTGTTCGAGCCGACGCCCGAGAACATCGAGAGCCGCGCGCACCGCGTCACGCTGCCGAGCGGCGCCAAGCTCGTCCTCGTGCCGAAGAAGACGCGGGGAGAGACGGTGGCGGTGTCACTGCAGATGGGCATCGGCAACGAGGAGGCGCTCACCGGACTCCAGCAGGTGGGCGCGCTCACCGGCGACATGCTGATGCGGGGCACGAAGATGCGCTCGCGCGAGGAGATCCAGGACGACATCGACCGCCTGCGCGGGACGCTCCGGGTCGGCGGCTCGGCCACCGGCATCTGGGGCAGTGCCCAGGCGACGCGCACCACGATCGAGCCGCTCCTGGAGCTGATGCTCGAGGTCGTCAAGGAGCCGAGCTTCCCCGAGAGCGAGTTCGCCCAGCTTCGTGACGAGGCGCTCCTCGACCAGGAGGAGGCCAAGAGCAACCCGCGCAGCCGGGCCTTCAACGTGTTCTGGCGGCACGTGTCCAGCTGGCCGAGCGATCACGTCCGCTACACGATGACGCCCGACGAGGCCATGGCCGCGATCTCCGAGGTCGAGCGCGAGGATCTCGTCCGCTTCCACGACGCGTTCTACGGCGCGTCGTCGGCCGAGGTGGCCGTGGTCGGCGACTTCGACGCCGCGGCGGTCGAGGCGCTCTTGACCCGCGCGCTCGGCGAGTGGACGAACCCGACGCCCTACGCGCACGTTCCGTCCCCGTACGTCGAGAGCCCGGCGATCGCCGAGACCGTCGAGACCCCCGACAAGGAGAGCGCGGTCTTCTTCGGCGGACTTCGCGTGAAGATGCGCGACGACGACGAGGATTACCCGGCCATGACGATGGCGAACTACATCACCGGCGGGGGCTTTCTGAACTCGCGGCTCGCCACGCGCATCAGGCGCACCGACGGCCTCAGCTACGGCGTCGGCTCGCGCTTCCGCGCGTCCTCGCGCGACGAGAACGGCACGTTCACGACGTTCGCGATCTACGCGCCGCAGAACGACGCCAGGCTCGTGCAGGCGTTCTGGGAGGAGATCCAGCGGGTTCTCGACGAGGGGTTCACCGAGACCGAGCTCGAGGAGGCCCGCCGGGGCTGGCTCCAGCAGCAGGAGCTCTCGCGCGCGAACGAGTCCGAGCTGGCGGCCCGGCTGACCGACCGGGCCGACGTGGACCGGACCCTCGTCTGGGACGCCGGGCTCGAGTCCCGCATCGCCGAGCTCACGCCCCAGGACCTTCAGGATGCGTTCCGCCGGCACGTGGACCTGGGCAAGATCACGATCATCCGGGCCGGCGACTTCGCCGGCGCCGGCCAGCAGGCCGAGGTGGTCGCCCCCTGATCCGTCCGCGACGCTGCCCGGGGCCTGCCGGCCCCGGGTGGCCGTCGCCCTTCACATGACCCTCGAAACTGAGTAGTATCCTCCGCTCGTCATTGCCGGCCGTGGTGGGCGATCCCGTCCACCGGCGTCTCGCCGAGGAGGCTCGGTCATGGGTGTGCCGAAAGACTACGCGGTCCTGGGGGCCCTGTTCGTGCTGGGGGCTCTCGTCGCCGTCGTGCCGCTGGCGCTACCGTTGCTCCTGAGCCCGCGCTACCGGGGCGAGAAGACCCGGTCCACCTACGAGTGCGGAATCGACACGATCGGGTCGGCCTGGGGGCGATTCTCGATCGCATTCTACCTCTTCGCGCTGATCTTCGTCGCGTTCGAGGTGGACATCCTCTACCTGTTCCCGGTCGCGCTCGTGTTCGACGAGGCCGGAATGGGAATCCGCGACGTCGTCGAGCTGAGCATGTTCCTCGGAATCCTCTCGCTCGCGATCCTGTTCGCCTGGAAACGCGGGGTCTTCAAGTGGACGTAGACACCGGCGACGACCGCCGCCCGGACGGCGACATGACGACCGCCAGCGTCGGACCCTCCATCGTCAAGGCCGCCTCGGACACGCTCAGCGAGTCGGAGGAGAAGCGCCTCATGGCCGAGGCCGAGCCGTTCGTCCGCTTCCACATGCTCGAGGACCTGATCAACGCCGCACGAGCGAACTCTCTGTGGCCCCTGACGTTCGGGCTCGCGTGCTGTGCGATCGAGATGATGGCGGCCGGCGCCGCGCGCCACGACCTGGATCGTTTCGGGGCCGGGGTCTTTCGTCCCAGCGCCCGGCAGGCCGACGTGATGATCTTCGCGGGCACGATCTCCCGGAAGATGGGGCCGGTCATCAAGACGCTGTGGGATCAGATGCCGAGCCCCAAGTGGGCCATCTCGATGGGCGGCTGCACGATCGACGGCGGTCCATTCAAGTATCCGAATCAGTACGCGATCTACGAGGGCGCCGACGAGCTGGTCCCCGTGGACGTCTACATCCCCGGATGCCCGCCCCGCCCCGAGGCCCTCATCGCCGGGATCCTGAAGCTCCAGGAGAAGATCCGCGCGGGCAGGAAGTTCGAGGGATGACCACCGCCATCGCCGCCGAGCTGAGCTCGGCCTCGCTGACCACCGCGAGCGAGCCCGGCGACTACGCCGCGTCCGGTGTCCACCACCGCCATGTCGCAACGCCGAGCGCCCTGCCCGAGATCGCCTCGCGGTTCTCGGCTCACGAGTACTTCCTCGAGATGATCACCTGCCTGGACCTGCGACAGACCGACTCCCGCATGCGCCTGGTCTACACGTTCAATCGCTTCGACGCGGCCGACCGGCACCTCGTCACGGTCGATCTGGCCCCCACCCGGGAGTGGACCGGTCCGCCGGCCAAGCCCGCGCGGAAGACCGACGAGGCCGACGCCACCGAGGCGGACGCCCCCTCGGAGACCGAGGGGGTCAGCATCACCGACGTGTTCTCCGCGGCCGACTGGTACGAGCGCGAGATCTACGACATGTACGGGGTCTCGTTCCGGGGTCATCCCGACCTGAAGCGGATCCTCCTCCCCGACGACGCCGACTTCCATGCCCTTCTGAAGGACTTCGGACGCATCGAGGACGCCGAGAAGGAGCCCGCGTCATGAGCACGCGGACCGCCGATGCGGTCTTCGGAGCCCCGCCCGCGCCGTCACTGCTGCCCCAGGACGACGACGGCACCTACTGGCTCAACATGGGCCCGCAGCACCCGAGCATGCACGGCGTGCTCCGGCTTCTGCTCCATCTCCAGGGCGAACGCATCCTGAGCGCCGAGTGCATCATCGGCTACGCGCATCGCGCCCACGAGAAGATGGCCGAGAACCGCAACTACATGATGTTCCTCCCCAACACCTCGCGCGTCGACTACCTGTGCGGCATGATCTACAACCTGGCCTTCTGTCAGGCGATGGAGAAGTGGATGTCCATCGAGGTACCGCCGCGCGCCGAGTACATCCGCATCATCACCGCCGAGCTGAATCGCATCTCGAGCCACCTTCTGTGGTTCGGGACGTTTCTGTTGGATCTGGGCGGCATCACGCCGTTTCTCTACTGCTTCGAGGATCGCGAGCAGATTCTCGAGATCCTCGACCGGGTGACCGGGTCGCGGCTCACGTATTGCTACGGGCGCTTCGGCGGGGTCACGATGGACGTCGACGACGTGTTTCTGCGCCAGACGCGCGACTTCGTCGCGCACCTTCGCGGACGCCTGCCCGAGTACCACCAGCTCGTGACCAAGAACATCATCTTCCAGAAGCGTTGCGTGGGCGTCGGCGAGATCGCCGTGGACGTCGCGAAGCGCTACGGCGTCACCGGACCCTGCCTCAGGGCGTCCGGCGTCCCGTACGACGTCCGCAAGGCCGAGCCGTACGGCTACTACGACCGGATGGAGTTCGACGTGCCCCTCGGTGAGCGCGGCGACCTCCTCGATCGCTACTGGGTCCGCGTACGCGAGATGGAAGAAGCGTGTCGTCTGATCGACCAGGCCCTGGAGGGGATCAGCGAGGGCCCGATCATGCCCGAGAAATCCCCGAAGAAGTTCAGGCCCCCGGCCGGTGACATCTACTTCGCCGTGGAGTCGGGGCGCGGGCAGTTCGGAACCTACATGGTCAGCGACGGCACCGACGTGCCGGTCCGCATCAAGCTCCGCACGCCGTCGTTCTCGAATCTGTCGGCCATGCCGGAGGTCTTCGAGGGGACGATGGTGGCCGACACGATCGCGATCCTGGGCAGCATCGACATCGTGCTGCCGGAGGTGGACCGCTGATGCCCTGGACGCTCGCGAACGGCTACTCGAGCCCGTGGCTCGGCGCGCTGATCGGCGTCGGCATCATCATGGGCTACGTCACCGTCAACGCGCTCTTCCTGATCTGGATGGAGCGCAAGGTCTCCGCGCGCATGCAGCGCCGGCTCGGTCCCACCGAGGTGGGCAAGTTCGGCCTCGCGCAGACCGCCAACGACGTGCTGAAGCTCCTGGGCAAGCAGCTGATCACGCCCAGCCACGTGGACAAGCCGCTCTATCATCTCGCGCCGGCGCTCGTGTTCATCCCGGTCATCGCCGGCCTCGCGCTGTTCCCGGTCTCACACGGCTGGGCGCTCTCGAACACCAACGTCGGCCTGATCCTGGTGTTCAGCTTCGCCGGCATCGGGGTGCTCGGGATGTTCATGGCCGGCTGGGGATCCAACAACAAGTATGCGCTCCTGGGTGCGATGCGCTCGGTGTCGCAGAACATCGCGTACGAGATCCCGCTCATCCTGTCCACGCTGTCGGTCGTCCTGATCGCACGGTCGCTCAATCTGCACGACATCGCCGCGGCCCAGAAGAACGTCTGGTTCGTCGTGTTCCAGCCGATCGCCGCCATCATCTACCTGATCTCGGCCACCGCGGAGACGAACCGGGCACCGTTCGACATCCCCGAGGCCGAGAGCGAGCTGATCGCGGGCTTCCACACCGAGTACTCGGGCATGCGCTTCGCGATGTTCTTCCTGTCCGAGTACACCAACATGATCATCGTCAGCATGGTGGCGGCCACGGTGTTCCTCGGGGGCTTCCAGGGGCCGCTCCTGCCGGGGCCGGTGTGGTTCTTCCTGAAGGTGTACGCGGTGATCTTCCTGATGATGTGGTTCCGCTGG
This sequence comes from Candidatus Eiseniibacteriota bacterium, assembly GCA_965224245.1. GTDB lineage: Bacteria > Eisenbacteria > RBG-16-71-46 > CAZAMP01 > CAZAMP01 > CBDCYW01. The sequence continues at coordinate 3,313,959 of OZ245046.1, forward strand.
ACGTTCCCCCGGCTCCGCTTCGATCAGCTGATGAGCTTCGCCTGGGCCGTCCTGATCCCGCTGTCGATCCTCAACCTGCTCGTAACCGGGATCGTTCTGAAGGTGGTGACCTGATGTCCATCGCGCACACCCTGGTCGGCGGGCTCGGAACGCTCCTCGGCGGCATGGCCATTACCATCAAGCACATGTTCAAGAAGCCGGTCACGCGCGAGTACCCGCGCGTGAAGCCGGAGCTGAGCCCCGCCTTTCGCAGCGCCATCGAGCTCGTCCGGTTCGACGAGACGTCGACACACGACTGCATTGCGTGCATGCAGTGCGTCAACATCTGCCCGTCGTTCTGCATCACGGTCGACGGGACGCGCTACGAGGGCGTCAAGGGCAAGCGCGCCGAGAAGTTCGATGTCGACTACTCGCTCTGCAGCCTGTGCGGGCTCTGCATCGACGTGTGCCCGACGGACACGCTCGGCTACTCCAAGATCTACGACGTCGTCGGCTTCGACCGGCACGGCTTCACCTACGACCTCCTGGACGGCTTCCGCGAGGACGAGGCGCGGTACATCGCGCGTCTTCAGCAGGAAGCCCGGGTCAAGGCCGACGCCGCCGCGGCGAAGAAGGCGGCCGCGGAGAAGGCCGCCGCCGAGAAGGCCGAAGCGGCCGGAGACGGCGCCCCGAGCGCCTCCGGCACGGGCAGTGCCGCCGGAGACGGCGCGCCGCGCCCCCAAGAGGGCGCGAAGTCGGACGAGGGCACCCGCTAGCGCGAGGGGCCGCGACCGCTCGAGAAGGGTTGGGCTAGGACATGGACGCCGGGACGCTGTCGGTTCATCCGACCGCCATGATCTTCGCCGGGATGGCCATCGTGGGCGCGATCTTCGCGGTCGCGTTCCGCAACATCCTGCACGCGATCTTCGGGCTCGCGATCACCATCGTCGCCGTCGCGGTACTCTTCGTGTACCTGGCCGCGCCGTTCGTCGCCGCGATGGAGGTCGTCGTCTACGTCGGCGGCATCAGCGTCGCGATGGTGTTCGCGGTCATGTTCGCGTACACGTCACGCTTCCGGAAGACCGGGGTCGGCGACTTTCTCCTGGCCGCCTTGCCGTCGCTGGCGTTCTTCGTGGTGATGCTGGTCATCATTCGCGACTCGACGTTCGCCGTGGCCGCACCCGGTCGCGACTTCTCGGTCCCGGCCATCGGGCGTGCGCTCCTCGGCGAGTACAACGTCGTCTTCGAGGCGCTGTCCATCATCCTCCTGCTCGCCATCATGGGCGCCATCGTGATCGCCCGCAAGGAGCCGGACTCATGACGCTCGAGCTGTTCCTGGTGCTGGGCCTCGCCCTGTTCTCGATCGGGCTGTTCGCCGTCCTGTCCCGGCAGCACCTGATCGGGATCCTGATCGGCATCGAGCTGATGCTGGCCGCGGCCAGCGTGAACTTCATCGCGTTCAACTACTTCGTGGTGTCCGACGCGATCGTGGGGCAGGTCGTGGTGCTGTTCGTGATCGGCCTGGCCGCCGCCGAGGTCGCGATCGCACTGTCCATCGTGCTCGCCGTGCACCGCGCTCGGCGCACCGTCGACGTCGGCGACCTGTCGCGACTGAAAGGGTGACGATGACGGCCTCCTCCCTGGCGCTGGTCGCCACGCTCGCGCCGCTCGCCGGCTTCGCGATCGCGATTCTCGCGCTGCGACGCCGCCACACCGCCGCGGCCAGCGTGACCATCCTGTCGGGCATCGTGTCGGCGGTGGCGGCGGTCACGCTCCTGTCGCGCGGCGCGCTCGAGGCGCCGCTCACGCGCCGCTGGTTCGAGAGCGAGTTCGCGAGCATGAGCTTCGGGTTCCTTCTCGACGGACCGAACCTCCTGATGGGCGTCGTCGTCTCGGTGATCGCTCTCCTCATCCAGGTGTACTCGGTGGGGTACATGGCCGGTGATCGCGAGCGGGGACGCTACTTCGCGCTGCTTGCCCTGTTCACGTGGACCATGATGTCGCTCGTGTACGCGGCGAACCTCCTGCAGCTCTTCATCTTCTGGGAGCTGGTGGGGCTCGCGTCGTTCCTTCTGATCGGCTTCTGGTACGAGAAGCCGAGTGCCGCCGCGGCCGCCCGCAAGGCCTTCATCATGACGCGCGTCGGCGACGTCGGCCTCTTCATCGGTGTGATCCTGCTCCTGCACCATCTGGGCACGCTGGACATCGCGCGCCTGACCGATCCCGCGGTGTTCGGCGTCCTGGCCCCCGCCACGCTGACCACGATCGGCTTCCTGGTGCTGGCCGGGGTGGTCGGCAAGAGCGCGCAGTTCCCGCTCCACACGTGGCTGCCCGACGCGATGGAGGGCCCCACGCCCGTGAGCGCGCTCCTGCACTCGGCCACGATGGTCGCGGCCGGGGTGTTCCTGTTCGCGCGCCTGGAGCCGCTGGTGACGGCGTCGGACACGGTCGTCACCTGGACGCTGGGCATCGCGCTCGGCACGGCGATCCTGTCGGCGACGATCGCGATGGTGGTGAAGGACCTCAAGCGCGTGCTCGCCTACTCGTCCATCTCGCAGCTCAGCTTCATGCTGTTCGGGCTCGCCGGCGGCAGCGTCTTCGCCGGGCTCTTCCACCTCACGACCCACGCGGCGTTCAAGGCGATGCTGTTCCTGACCGCCGGCGCGTACATCCATCACTTCCACACCAACGACATGATCGCGATGGGCCGGCTCGGCGGCCGCCGCCTCGGGACCACCTCGGCGGCGCTGGTGATCGGAGCCGCCGCGCTGGCCGGCATTCCCCCGTTCGGCGGCTTCTTCAGCAAGGAGGCGATCATCCACGCGCTCGAGGGCCGACCGGCGGCGTTCACGTGGGGCGTCTACGTCGCCGCCTTTCTGACCGCGTACTACAGCTTCCGGATGGTCTTCCTGCTCCTCCGGCCAAACCCCGGCGGGGCACTCGAGCCCGATGAGCCCGGGCACGCGCCCGCGGACTTTCACGACGCCCCGTGGGTCATGCGCGGACCGATCCTGGGGCTGGCGGCGGTGACGCTGATCGTGGGCTGGCTGGGACCCGAGATCGAGCACCTGCTGTCGACCGACCACGGCGGCCACGTCGCGCGCTTCCCCTCGCTGGGGGTCGCGGGTCCGGCCATCGCCGTCGCGCTCGCCGGGGTCGTGGTCGCGTGGCTCGACTTCGGGCGCACCGGCGTGAGCCAGACCGGGTTCGTGGCCCGGCTCCCGCCGCTCGAGCGCCTGTTCCGGAGGCAGTGGCTCGTGGACGACCTCTACCGGACCGTCGTGGTCTCCGCGGTCGCCGTGGTCTCGCGGGCCGCGGCGTTCTTCGAGCAGAAGGGGCTGGATGCGTCGGCCGACAGGGTGGCCGGCGGCACCGTGCAATCGGGACAGGGCGCCGCGTCGCTCCAGACCGGGCGCCTGCAGCTCTACGTCGCCATCGCCGTCGTTGCGCTCTCGTGGCTCGGCTACGTGCTCGCGCGATGAGACGGTCGAACCCGGGGGCGCGCCTGCGCGTCCCCACCGGGCCCCGCGTCGACGGCGCCGGGCGCCGAGGAGAATGTTGACGAGATGGACACGTTCCCGCTCCTGACGACGATCATCCTCACTCCGGTAGCCGCGCTCGCGGTGGTCGTCGCGCTACCCGGGGCGCAAGAGCGCCTGATCAAGATCGTCTCGGCGGTTGCGGGCGCGATCACGGTGGCCCTGTCACTCGTGATGTGGCGCCGGTACGACACCGGCGGGGCACAGTACCAGTTCGTCGAGAAGATCGACTGGGTGCCGAGCTTCGGGATCGGCTACCACGTGGGCGCCGACGGCGTCGGCGTGCTGATGACCGTGCTCACCGCCCTCGTGTTCGCCACCGGCGTCCTGTCGATGTGGACGCTCACCGAGCGCGTCAAGGAGTACTTCGCCTTCATGCTGCTCCTGGTGGTCGGCGTGTTCGGCGTGTTCCTGAGCCTGGATCTCTTCTTCTTCTTTCTGTTCTACGAGGTCGCCGTGCTGCCGATGTACCCCCTCATCGGTGTCTGGGGGAGCACGCGCAAGGGCTACGCGGCGATGAAGCTCACGCTGTTCCTGATGCTGGGATCGGCACTGCTCTTCCCGGCGCTGATCGCGCTCTACTGGGCGAGTGGGCTCGGCACGTGGGACCTGACCGTCCTCGCATCGCACGCCTACGATCCGAGCTTCCAGCGCTTCGTCTACCCGTTCCTGTATGTGGGCTTCGGAATCCTGGCCGGCATGTTCCCGTTCCACGGCTGGTCGCCCACCGGACACGTGGCGGCCCCCACCGCGGTCTCCATGCTGCACGCGGGCGTCCTGATGAAGCTCGGCGCGTTCGGCATCCTCCGCATCGCGATGCCGCTCCTCCCCGAGGGCGCGCACACCTGGGCGCCGCTGTTCGCCGGGCTCGCCACGGTCAACATCGTCTACGGAGCGTTCGTGGCGCTTCGCCAGGACGACTTCAAGTTCGTGATCGGATTCTCCAGCGTGTCGCACATGGGCATCGTGCTCCTGGGGCTGAATCTCCTCTCCCTCGACGGGATCAACGGCGCGGTGTTCCAGATGTTCGCGCACGGGATCATGACGGCGCTCTTCTTCTCCGCCGTCGGCTACATCTACGACCAGGCGCACATCCGGGACATCCACGCGTTCGGCGGGCTCGCCCGACAGGTTCCGGTCGCGGGCAGCTTCTTCATCGTGGCCGGGCTGTGCGGGATCGGCGTGCCCGGGTTCGCCAGCTTCTGGGCCGAGCTCCTGGTCTTCGTGTCGGCGGTCCGGATCTACCCGGTCCTCGGTATCCTGGCCGTGGCCGGGCTGGTGATCTCGGCTCTGTTCATGCTGCGCGTCTTCTATCACGCGTTCTTCGGTCCGGCCAACGATCGGTGGAGCGGGCTGCCCGAGATCACCCCCTGGCTGAGCGTGCCGCGAGCCGTCCTCGTGGCCGTGCTGGTGTTCTTCGGGTTCTTCCCGTTCCTCATACTGGATCTGATCACGCCGGCCGCCAGGACCCTCATGGGGAGTTTTTGAGCCATGCCGCACGGCGCACAGTTGTTCCTCCCGGAGACGCTCGGGCTGGTGGGCGGCTTGATCGTGTTTCTCGTCGGACTCGGCTCCCGCGACATCTCGCGCACCCGCGCCTCTGCGCTCATCACGTCCGCGGCCATGTTCGTGGCCACGCTGGCCACGCTGACCCTGTCCGGAGACCCGTTCTCGCCGGGCATCTTCCGGGTCGACCTGTTCTCGCAGCTCGTGAAGCTGGGGCTGATCGGCGGTCTCGGGCTCGTCTTGATGCTCACCGACGCGCCGGTCGGCGTCAGGCGCGACGCGCGGGTGGACGTGCCGATGTTCCTCGTCCTCGCGACGATCGGCATGATGATCCTGGCCAGCGCGACCGAGCTCCTGACGTTCTACGTCGCGCTCGAGTTCTCCGCGTACGCGCTCTACATCGCCGTGGCGCTGCACCGCGATCGCGAGACCGGCGGAGAGGCGGCCGCCAAGTACGTGATCTTCGGCGGAGTGGCGTCGGCGATCACCATCTACGGCGCGAGCCTGGTGGTCGGCGCCGTCGGATCCACGTACCTGTCCCAGATCGCGGCCGCGTTCGCGGCGGGCGCCCCACCGATCCTGGTCGTGGGGGGTGTCCTGGTGCTCGCCGGCATCCTCTTCAAGCTGGCCGTGGTGCCCTTCCACTTCTGGGCTCCCGACGTCTACGAAGGCGCGCCGCACGAGATCGTCACGTTCGTCGCGTCCGCGTCCAAGCTGGCGGCGGTGGGTGTTCTGGCCCGTTTCGTGGCGATGCTCGAGCCGTCGGGCCAGCGCCTGGTGGACCTGTTCGCCGTGCTGGCGATCGTGTCGATGACGGTGGGGAACCTGGCCGCGATCGCGCAGCGGGACGTGAAGCGACTCCTGGCCTACTCGGCCGTCGCCCACGCCGGCTACCTCCTGCTCGGATTCGGCGCGCTGAGCGAGATCGGTCTGGCGTCGGCGCTCTTCTACGGGATCGTCTACGTGGCGATCTCGATCCTGGCCTTCGTGATCGTGATCACCGTCGGACGAGACGGCGTCAACCCCACCATCGAGGGCCTGCGGGGACTGCATTCGCGAAACCCGTTCCTGGCGTTCGTGCTGCTGGTCGCGATGTTCGGTCTGGCCGGCATTCCTCCCACTGCGGGGTTCGCCGGCAAGTGGTTCCTGTTCTCCGCCGCGCTCGAGCGCGATCAGTTCTTCCTGGTGCTCGTGGCCGCGGTGAACAGCACGATCGCCCTCTACTACTACCTCCAGCTCGTCCGCTCGGCCTACCTGACCGACAGCGGCGGCCTGGGCGTGGTGACGTTTCCGTGGCGCCACCGCGTGCCCGCGCTGGTGGCGATGGCGGTCACGCTGATCGCCGGCATCTATCCGGCTCCTCTCTGGTCGCTCGCCGAGCGTGCGTCCGCGCTGCTCGGCGGCGGCTGATCGCGACGCCCTCACCCGCCCACGCTCTCGTCCGCGCCGCCGGCGACGCCAGGCTCGAACCGTGCCCGAGGCTCGCTAATGATCGTTCGGGCGCCTGCCGATCCTGCGAGTGATCGCGGGGGCCACCGTCTCGATCATCCAGTCGCCAGGCACGTCGCACGCGCGACACCCGGCAAGGAGTCTCCCGTGCCCAGCCCGCCATCGTCCCTCTGGACCGTCATCCTGGCCGCCGGCGAAGGCTCGCGGCTCTCCTCGCTCACGCGGGCCCTCCACGGCGAGGCACGACCGAAGCAGTTCGCGATGCTGGATGGCGCCCGATCGCTTCTGCAGATCACCCTGGATCGCGTGGCCGAGCTGGCCCCTCCCGAGCGCACGATCGTGGTCGTCGGACGTCATCACGCCCGATTCGCCGACGAGCAGCTCGGCGGGCGCGGAGTCCGGGTGCTCCGACAGCCCCGGAACCTCGACACCGGCCCCGGCCTCATGCTGCCGCTCTCGGCAATCCGCCGCGTCGACCCCGACGCACCGGTCGCGTTCTTCCCGTCCGACCATCACGTTCCCGAGCCGGCCCCCTTCCTCGCAGCGGTTCGCGAGGCGCTGGCGGCGACCGCGACGCATCCGGAGCTCGTGACCCTTCTCGGGGCCGCGCCCGAGCGTCCCGAGACAGAGTACGGGTGGATCACGCCGGGCCCACCGATCCGGGACGCCGGGCCGCTCCGCGCCGTCGCGGCGTTCGTGGAGAAGCCGGCCCTCGACGTTGCCCGGCACCTGTTGCGGCAGGGCGCGCTCTGGAACACGTTCGCGTCGGTCGGCCGGGTGTCCGCGTTCTGGCGGGCGTGCGAGGAGACGCTGCCGTGCCACGCGGCGCGCTTCGACGCGGTGCTGGCCGCGGAGCACGATCTCGACGATCCGCGGGTGCTCGATCGCCTGTACGACGCGATGTCCCCGGCCAGCTTCAGTCACGACGTGCTCGAGCGCGCGTCCTCGCTGGCCGTGGCCGAGGTCGCGGGATCGGGCTGGAGCGACCTCGGGAGCCCGGTGCGGGTCCGGGAGTCGCTGAGCGACGCCGACCTGTCGGCACTACGCCCCGAGATGGCCGCGCTGTTCGAGACCGCCGCAAACGCGGCGGCCTGAGCGTGTCGGCAGGGGTGGCTCCCCGGGAAACGGCCAGTCGCGTGCCATTTGGGCAAAGCGTCGCACAACGAGACATCGCCTCTAACTTGCCTAATTGAAACCAATTGCAATCGAAGTCGATCGATCGAGTTGCTGTACCGGCTGCAGCCGGGCGCCAGCAGGGTCGATCGCGTCAATCTGACAGTCGCCTTGCGACCCGGCCGGCGCTGCAGTGCCATTTTGACAACGGGACCCGCCCCGCTCGTCGAGCGAGGGCCTCGAGTCTCGTAAATCATTCCACGGCAACAGGTCGAGGTCGCGCCAGCGTGGGTCGAGGTTGGCACCCGTCGTGCATGACGGGGAAGTGCCGCGGGGCTCGTGTGGGCTCCGCGCGTCCGTCGGCTGGACTCACCCCTACCTCGGTGTGCCTCGGCGCCCGAGCAATCCTGGAGACGTTGCCACGATGGCTACTCGAACCAAGACCAAGGTCACTCCGCTCGCCGATCGCGTGCTCGCGCGCCGACTGGAAGAGACCGAGACGAGCCGCGGCGGGATCATCATTCCCGACACCGCCAAGGAGAAGCCCCAGCGCGCCGAGATCATCGCGGTCGGTGCCGGTCGCCGCAAGGACGACGGCACGCGCGTTCCGGTCTCCGTCGCCGCGGGCGACCAGGTGCTGATGAGCAAGTACTCGGGCACCGACGTGACGATCGACGGCGAGGACTACGTGATCCTCCGCGAGGACGACATCCTCGGCATCATCGCCGACAGGTAGTCCATCACTTTCTCAGAACGACGACCGAGGAGACCTAGAACCGATGAGTGCAAAGCAACTCCTGTTCAAGGAAGAAGCTCGCCACGCGATTCTCGAAGGCGTGGAGATGCTGGCGAAGGCGGTGAAGGTGACGCTTGGCCCGCGCGGCCGCAACGTGGTGATCGACAAGAAGTGGGGCTCTCCCACGATCACCAAGGACGGGGTGACGGTGGCCAAGGAGATCGAGCTGGAAGAGCCGTACCGGAACATGGGCGCGCAGATGGTGCGCGAGGTGGCGTCGAAGACGTCGGACGTGGCCGGTGACGGGACGACGACGGCGACGGTTCTGGCGGAGGCGATCTTCCGCGAGGGCCTTCGCAACGTGACGGCGGGCGCGAACCCGATGGCGCTGAAGCGGGGGATCGACCAGGCGGTGGAGGCGATCACCGTCGAGCTTCAGAAGCTGTCGAAGAACGTGCGGGAGTCGGAGCAGATCAAGAACGTGGCGTCGATTTCGGCGAACGGAGATCTGACGATCGGGGAGATCATCGCCGAGGCGATGGACAAGGTGGGACGCGACGGGACGATCACGGTCGAGGAAGCGAAGTCGATGGACACGACGCTCGACGTGGTCGAGGGGATGCAGTTCGACAACGGGTATCTGTCGCCGTACTTCGTGACGGACAAGGAGGCGATGGAGGTCTCGCTGGAGAACGCGTACCTGTTGCTTCACGAGAAGAAGATCTCGAACATGAAGGATCTTCTTCCGGTCCTGGAGCAGATCGCGCAGTCGGGGCGTCCGCTGTTGATCATTGCCGAGGACGTGGACGGCGAGGCGCTGGCCACGCTGGTGGTGAACAAGCTGCGGGGGACGCTGCAGACGTGTGCGGTGAAGGCCCCGGGGTTCGGGGATCGTCGCAAGGCGATGCTTCAGGACATCGCGATCCTGACCGGCGGCACGGTGGTGTCGGAGGATCTGGGGATCAAGCTGGAGAACATCACGCTGAACGACCTGGGTCAGGCGAAGCGGGTGACGATCGACAAGGACAACACGACGATCATCGAGGGTGGCGGCAAGAAGGCCGACATCACCGGTCGCGTGAGCGAGATCCGCGCCCAGATCGAGAAGACGACCAGTGACTACGACCGCGAGAAGCTCCAGGAGCGTCTGGCGAAGCTGGCCGGCGGTGTGGCGGTGATCAACGTGGGCGCGGCGACCGAGACGGAGATGAAGGAGAAGAAGGCGCGGGTGGAGGATGCGCTTCACGCGACGCGGGCGGCGGTCGAGGAAGGGATCGTGCCCGGGGGCGGCGTGGCGCTGATCCGGTGCGCGAGCGCGCTGGAGAAGCTCGCGGCCGGCGGCGACGAGAAGATCGGCGTGCAGATCGTGCTGCGGGCGATCGAGCAGCCGCTCCGGACGCTGGCCTACAACGCGGGCATCGAGGGCTCGATCGTGGTGCAGGAGGTCAAGAAGGGCAAGAAGTCCTACGGCTACGACGTGGCCGGCGCCACGTACGTCGACATGCTCGAGGCCGGCATCATCGATCCCACCAAGGTGACCCGGTCGGCGCTCCAGCACGCGGCGTCCATCGCCGGGCTCATGCTCACCACCGAGGCCCTCATCACCGAGGTCCCCGAGAAGGAGAAGCCGGCGCCCGGTGGCGGCGGCGGCATGGACGACATGGGCGGTATGGGCGGCATGGGCGGCTTCTAGACGTCCTCGCTCCGTTCATCGGGCCGCGTCGAACGCGGCTCTCCAGATCATCGGTCAGTCGCGGCGGAGTCGGCCCACAGGTGCCGGCTCCGCCGTCAGCTTCTCGCTCCGGGACGGGCTCGGTGCTCTCACCGGATCGGCTCCTCGCTTCCCGGAGCCTCCCGGACCGCGATCTCGCGATGCTCGGGCCGGTCCAGGGAACCCCGGGCAGGCGGCCACGGTTGGACGGGGAACGGTGCCCGCGGCTCCCAGGGGTCGTCGCTGCCGAGCGCCCGACCGCCCGACCGCCCCCGGGCGGAGGCGCTCCCCGGCCACCCGGGAGCCGGCCCCGAGCCCTGTGGTATCGTTCTCCCGAACCGCTCCCGAGATCATCGTCGTCGAAAGGACCTGCACGTGCCGCCGTCCCGAACCCCGATCACCGGCGCCCTGGCGCTCTCGATACTCGTCACCGTCTCCGCCAGCGCCGACCCCGCACCTCTCACCTCGATCCTCGAGGGCGTCGCCGCCCGCTACGAGTCCCTCGAGAGCTACGACGTGCGCGGGTCGTTCGACGCCCGGTTCGAGAGCGGCGGACGCTCGCAGACGCTGACGTCCGAGATGCACCTGGCCGGGCGCCCGCCGGAGCTGATCCGAGAGGAGCTCGTGGGCGCACGCGGTCATCTGATGGTCCAGAACGCGGAGACCCGCTGGATCTTTCTCCCATCGGCCAACAAGTACGAGAAACAGGACATCAAGGCCGGTGACGCCCCGGCCACCACCGTGAACCTCACGAAGTTCGCCGAGCTGGACACCTTCGCCGATCGCGCCACCGATCTCGGCGAGGAGCCGCTCACCCTCGACCCCGACGGAGAGGCGATCGACGTGGTCGCACGCAAGATCGCGCTCCCCGCCGAGGCGTCCGGCCAGGTGCGGCCCGGCGCGTCAGTGGACAGCTACACGGTGTGGGTCGCGCCCGATTCTCACACGATCGTCCGCGAGGAGTTCGTCATCTCGCGGACGCAGCCCGCCCCCACGACGATCCACGTGACCGTCTCGTACGACGACGTCAACGTGGACACCCCGGTGGACGACGCCCTGTTCGCGTTCGAGCCGCCCGCCGGGGCCACGCCGCTGCAGGCCGGCCCCGCCCCGGGACCGATGGAGGGCAAGGCCGCGCCCGATCTGACGCTGACCACGCTCACCGGCGAGACGATCACGATGTCGGAGCTGCGCGGCAAGGTCGTGCTGGTCGATTTCTGGGCCACCTGGTGCGGCCCCTGCAAGCGCGAGATGCCGCACATCCAGAAGCTCTTCGAGGACCTGTCGGACGATGGTCTCGTCGTGCTGGCCATCTCCAACGAGAAGGAAGCCACCATCCGCCGCTACATCGACTCGAAGAACTACACCTTCCCGACTCTCGTCGACGAGGGCGCCGAGGTCACGCGCCGCTACGGGGTGACGGCGTACCCCACGCTGTTCGTGGTCGACCGCGAGGGCACGATCAGCTCGCACCTCGTGGGGCTGCGTCCCGAGTCCGCGTTGCGGGAAGCACTCCGGAAGGCCGGTCTCGACGGCTGACGGCGCCGCACGCCCCAAGCGCTCGGCTCCCGCGCCCGCGGCTCGCGGCGCGCGAGTCGTTCAGAAGCGCTCGCTCAGGCGCGCCAGCGCACCCACCAGATCCGGCTTCACGGTCATCAGCGCCGCGAACGGATCCTGCTTCTGCCGGGAGAGACGCGGGACGATCGTCTTCATCGTGTATGCCTGAGCGGTCAGGGATCCGGTGACCTCCCGCCAGCGAACGGGTGCCGACACCGGCGCCCCCGGGAGCGGCCGGACGCTGTAGGGCGCCACCAGCAGCTGTCCGTGCCGGTTCTGGAGGTAGTCCAAGTAGACCTTCCCCTGGCGCGCGTCCAGCGCGCGGGCCGTGGTCGCGATGTCGGGGTGATCCGCCTCGACGGCCCGGGCCAGGAGCTCTCCCAGCATGCGGGACTGGTCGTACGTGCACTGCCCGCCCAGCGGCAGCAACACGTGAAGGCCGGTGGAGCCGCTGGTCTTGACGAAGCTCTCCAGCCCGATCGAGCGACACAGGGCCCGGATCGCCTTCGCGAGCGTGACGACGTGGGTGAACGGCGCGCCCTTCGGGTCCAGGTCGAGGATGCACCAGTCGGGATTCTGGAGCGAGCTCACCCGGCTCGACCAGATGTGGAGCGGGATCGCCCCGGAGTTGACCACGTACACGAGCGTCTCGAGATCGTTGCAGACGTAGTAGCCGATCTCCTTCTCGGAGCTTCCGCTCCAGATGGTCACGGTCTCGACCCAGTCGGGGACGAAGTCCGGCACGTTCTTCTGGTAGAAGCTCTTCCCGTCGATTCCGTCCGGATAACGCGTCAGCACCAGCGGGCGGTTCGAGAGGAACGTGCGGAGCCACGGCCACACGGCGCGGTAGTAGTCGATCAGATCGCCCTTCGTGTACCCGTCCTCGGGCCAGAAGACCTTCGGAAGGCGAGTCAGCTTCACGTGCCGGTCCACGGGCTCGTCCTCGACGGCGGCGGGCTCGATCTCGACCCGATCCTCCACCGGATGGAGACACTCGCGCGGGGGCTTGTCGTCGCGAAGCCGCAGAAAGACCGGGTGCCGGAGAAACCCGCTCTCGGTCCACGTCTTGTACCGGACGTTGACCACCATCCGCGGCTGCACCCAGCGATGCTCGGCGGACGTGGGCAGCGTCCCGCGGCACGGGGGATCCTCGCGCTCCATCGACTCGAGCGCGGCGCGGAACGCGTCGAGCTGATCCTCGGAGAACCCCGACCCCACGCGACCCACGTACTCCAGGACGTCCCCGCGATAGGCGCCGAGGTGAAGCGCCCCGAACCCCGCGCGCGAGCCCTTGGGTCGCGTGTACCCGCAGACGACGAAGTCTCCCTCGCGGTCGGCGGGCAGCTTCAGCCAGCGCTCGGAACGGCCGCCCCGGTACGGTGCGTCCCGGTGCTTGGCCATGATTCCCTCCAGGCCCATCTCCCGGACCTTCTCGTACATGGCCTCGCCGTGCGCCTCGATGTGATCGGTGAAGCGGACCGGGCCCGTTCGCGGCGCCAGCCGGGACAGGAGCGCCTTTCGCGCCGCCAGGGGGAGCGGGCGCAGATCGAACCCGTCGAACGCCAGGAGATCGAACGCGTACAGCGTCGCCGGCGACGCGACCGCCGCCCGCTCGACGTCCAGGCGCCGCCGCGTCTGGGCCCGCTTCTGGAGCGCCTGGAAGTCGGGCCGTCCCGCGTCGTCGAGGACGACCAGCTCCCCGTCGAGGATCAGGCCGTCGTACGGCGTCGACTTCACCGCGCGGGCGATCTCGGGGAACGTGGAGGTGATGTCGTGCCCGTTCCGGGACAGGAGCAGCGGCTCGCCGTCGGCGCCCCGCGAGGCCAGGAGGCGGTAGCCGTCGTACTTCAGCTCGAAGAGCCAGTCGGAGGACGTGAAGGGCTTGTCCCCCGTCTTGGCCAGCATGAACGAGACCTTCCTCGGCGACACCGCACGCCGCGGCGCGCCGAGCTCGTTCAGCTCCCGGCGCACCTCGTCGGTACGGGCATCGAGCGTGGCCAGCTCTTCCACGGTCAGCCCCGAGAGGATCGACTCCTCCCCGAAGGGCTCGGCGCTCTCGCTGGCCCAGTCGTCCGGCCGCTTCTTCAGGAGCCAGTCTCGGCTCCTGGGGTCGTTCTTGTCCGGGCGCACGAGCACCCACCCGCCGCGGAGCTTGTATCCACGCAGCTCGAAGTGCAGGACACCGGTCGACTCGATCGCCTCCTCGGGATCGTCCAGGGGCATCCACTGGCCGCGATCCCAGACGATCATCGCGCCCGCGCCGTAGTTCCCGTCGGGGATGACGCCCTCGAAGTCGGCGTACTCGACCGGATGGTCCTCGGTCTGGACCGCCAGGCGATTCTCCTTGGTGTTCCACGAGAACCCCTTGGGAACAGCCCAGCACAGGAGCGTGCCGCCCCATTCGAGTCGCAGGTCGTAGTGGAGCCGGGTCGCATCGTGCTTCTGCACCACGAAGATCCGGGGACGCTCGGCCCGCCCTCGGCCAAACGGCTCGGGAGAACGATCCTCGGATCGCTTCTCGTGGTAGCGATCGAGCCGGCCTGACGCGCGGGCGCCGGACGGTCCGGACGCGGTCGATCTCGACGTGTCGGGTTTGCGCTTGCTCATCTCGAAAGGGATCTTGCTATACTCGGCCGCATGGCGCCAAGACCCGTTGCAACGGCCACGATCTCGTTCGGGCTCGTGTCGATCCCGGTGAAGCTCTTCACGTCCACGAAGACGGCCGACGCGATCTCGTTCCGGATGCTGCACGACACGTGCAAAGGCCCCGTCAAGTACCAGTACTACTGTCCCGTCGACGACGAGGTGGTCGCCCGCGACGACATCGTCAAGGGGTACGAGTACGCCAAGGATCAGTATGTCGTCGTGACGGCCGACGAGCTGAAGGCGATGGAGGAGGCCGCGACCAAGGCGATCGCGATCGAGGAGTTCGTCCCGGTATCGGCCATCGACGGGGTCTACTACGACAAGGCCTACTACGTCGCCCCCGACAAGGGCGGCGCACGCGCGTATCAGCTCCTGGCCACGGCGCTGGCCCAGGAGGGCCTCGGCGGGCTGGCCCGCTACGCCGCGCGCGGCAAGGCGTACCTCGTCGTGCTGCGCCCGGTCGAGGGCGGGCTCGTCATGCAGCAGCTCCGCTACCGGCACGAGGTGCGCGACATCTCCGAGGTCGAGATCGACGAGGCCACGGGCATCAAGGACGCCGAGCTCCAGCTCGCGCTGCAGCTCATCTCACAATCGGTCTCCCAGGAGTTCAAGCCCGAGAACTACTTCGACGACGTCCACGTCCGCATGCAGGAGTTCATCCAGCAGAAGGTCGAGGGCCAGGAGATCGTGATGCCGGCCGCCGAGTCCCCCAAGGCGCAGGTCATCGACCTGATGGCGGCCCTCAAGGCCAGCCTCGGCGCGGACGACGACTCCGCCTCCGCCGGCAAGCCGGCCGCGGAGAAGAAGCCGGCCAAGAAGAAGGCGGCCAAGAAGAAGGCCGCCCCTCGAGCCAGGAAGAAGGCATCCTCGGGCTGACCCTCCCGCCGCCCCCCACGTGTGGACAGCGGCTCGGTGCTTCCGTAGACTGCGCCTCGATCCAGACCCCCGACTCCCGGCGATGCCAAGGATGGCGCGGTGTCCGACGCCGATCTTCACCCCACGCCCGCATCTTCGGACGTGACGCTTGCCGAGGCCGCGCGCGCACTGTCGCTGCCGCCGGACGCGGTGCGCGAGCTCGTCCGCGAGCATCTCGGCGACGCGCTGGGCGCTCGCGCCGGCACGACGCTGTCGCCGGCCGAGCTGAACATCCTCCGGCTGGCCGCGACGTTGTCGGGCCACATGCCGCGGCACCGGATCCGGCGCGCCATCCGGAATCTCGTCGAGCAGCTCGGCGATCCCTCGGACGTGGACGTGGACGCGGACGGCGAGACCGTCGTCGCGCGCGAGGGCGATGCCCGGTGGCTCCCCGAGTCCGGCCAGACGTTGCTCCCGCTCCACGACGACGACGCCCCGCGCGATCCGGCCCATGCCCCCGCTCTCACGCCGATCTCACCGATCTCGCCGGCTCAGGGCTCCGGCGCGGGCGATACGGCGGACGCCGTCCCGGGGCGTGGGCTTCGCGGGGCGCGGGCCGGCGAGGCCGGGCCCGCCGCCTCCCGATCCGGGGCCGCGAGGGGCGCCGTCGCTCCCCGCCCCCCGCTGGCCAAGATCACGCCGCTCTTCCCCGACGCCGAGCGCGAGCCCGCGGGCACGGGCGTCACGGATCGCGACGGCACGAGCGACCAGGCACTCGAGTGCTTCGCGCTCGCCTGCGAGGCCGAGGCCGACGATCCCCGCGCCGCGAGGCGTCTCTACCTGCAGGCGATCAAGTCCGATCCGTCCCTGTCCGACGCGCACGTGAACCTGGGGCGCCTGTTTCACGAGGCCGGCGAGGTCAGGGAAGCCGAGCGACACTACCGCTTCGCGCTCGCCACGACCCCCGACGACGTCGTGGCGGCGTTCAACCTCGCGGTGCTGTTTCAGGACCTGGGGCGCAAGAAGGACGCACTCGCCGCCTACATCGAGACGCTGGAGATCGACCCCGACTACGCGGACGCGCACTACAACCTGGCCCGGCTGCACGAGCAGATGGGCCACCGCCGACATGCGCTGAAGCACTTCCAGATCTACCGCACGCTCGTCGACGAGGTGGATCCGGCGGACACCGACTGACGCGATCGGGTCGTGCGGCCCCCGATCACCCGCGCTCGGAGACCGGCTCGGATTCCTCGCGCAGGTGGCGCGCGATGTAGGGTACCTGGGCCAGCGAGAACAGCAGCGTCAGGCTGGTCAGTCCGACGACCTTGAACGTGACCCAGCGACTCGTCCGTACCTCGGGGTCCAGATCCGCGCCGTAGTAGAACGCGACGTACACGTTGAGCGCGCCGAGGACCAGGAAGAAGAGCGCCCAGTTCGTGTTCAGGCGCCTCCAGACGGCGTCGGTCAGGTTCATCTGAGATCCCAGGAGACGCTGGACCGCCGGACGCGTCCCGAACAGCTGACTGCCGAGGAGCACCGCCGCGAACAGCCAGTTCACGATCGTGGGCTTCCACTTGATGAACGTGTCGTCGTGCAGGGCGAGGGTCAGCCCCCCGAAGACCACGATCACGCCGAGCGTGATCAGGTGCATGGGCTCGTTGCGCCCGTGCTTCGCCCGATGGACCGTCACCTGCGCCAGCGAGGCCGCGATCGCCACGCCGGTCGCGACGTAGATGTCGAAGATCCGAAAGGCGACGAAGAACAGGATGAGCGGGAACAGATCGAACACGAGCTTCATGCGGACACTCCGGGATCGAGAGGCCGGTCGCGACCGGAGACTCTACCACACCGGGCCGCTCCCGATATCCCGCGCATCGTGGCCACGCGTGTCCTCCGACGGAGCGCTCGCGGGGCGGGACGCGAGGGGGTTGCCAGAACCGGGCCGAGGCCCCAGAATCGAGCGCGTCTTCGACGATCATCGGCGTCTATCCCGGGAGGTCTCACGTGCGCCTTCGCCGCTTTGCCCTGTTTCTGGCCGTCGCCATCGCCGCCATACCCCTCACGTCGGCCCTCGGTGCGCCGGGTGACCGCACGTGGCTGCGAACGTTCGAGGAGGACTTCTACAACTGGGCAACGCCGCACGAGGCGACGTTCGAGTTCCCCGACGGCTCGGTCAACTACTCGCGCATCCTCCTTCACTACACGATCGCGTGTCCGGGCGCCCCGGCCGACTGCGATCCCTGGGATCGGATCGGCTACCTTCAGGTGGTCCGCGAGACCGAGCCGGACGTGTTTGACAACGTCGAGATCGCGCGCATCATCACGCCGTACGACATCACCGGGGGATCCCGGCCGGGCACGTGCACGTGGACGCTGGACGTCAGCGACTACGAGCCGTTGCTCCAGGGGACGGTCACGCTCCGGAACTACATCGAGAGCTGGATCGGTGACGAGCGCGGGTGGCTGGTCACGATCGACTTCGAGTTCGTGGAAGGCGAGTGGGTCGTGGAGCCGGTCGAGATCGTCAACCTGTGGAATCAGTACTACGCCGTCTACGGGGATCCGGATCGGCCGATCGAGGATCACCTCCAGCCCCTCGACGTCGACATTCCCGCCGGCGCCGCGGCGGCCAAGGTACGCGTGATCACGACCGGACACGGGCAGGGCAACACGGCCAACTGCGCCGAGTTCTGCAGTCGAGAGCACACCATCGTGGCCGGCGCCGACAGCTTCAGCCGGGACAACTGGCGCTCGGACTGTGAGCTCAACACGTGCAGCCCGCAAGGCGGCACGTGGGCGCTGGATCGCGCGGGCTGGTGTCCCGGGGATGGGGTGCGTCCCTGGGAGATCGACGTGTCCGGTTCGATCGTGCCGGGCGGGACGGTGACGTTCGACTACGACCTCGAGCCGTACGAGAACTTCTGCCGACCCACCAACCCGGACTGCGTGGACGGCGTCACGTGCGCCGACTGCGACTACAACTTCACCGGCCACACCGAGCCCCATCAGGCCATCGCGAGTCAGCTGATCATCTACGAGACGGGAACGGTCGTGGGCGTGGACGATGCCGCCGCGGGCGCCCCCGACATCGTCGTGAACCCGAACAGCCCGAACCCGTTCAATCCCCGGACCACGATCTCGTACACGCTCGCGTCGGCCGAGACGGTGACGCTCGTGATCCTGGACGCGGGCGGACGCGAGGTCCGGCACATCACGCGCTCACACGACGCACCCGGGAAGCACCGGGTCAGCTGGAACGGACGCGACGACGCGGGGCGTGTGCTGCCCACCGGGGTGTATTTCTACGAGGTGCGCGGCTCGTCGGTCAGCGGTCGCCGGAAGATGGTGCTGTTGAAATAGGCCGGAGGGCTCCATCACGCATCGGCGTGGCCCCCGGCGTCCGCGCCGTCGGCGGCGCGGCTCACCTCGATGCCGTGTGCATCGGCGGCGCGGCGGGCCTCGGCGGCGACGAAGTCCGGGTTGTCGCCTGCCCGTTCCCGGACGAGCGCGCGCAGCTCGGCGTCCACTGCCGATGCCGGAAGATCGGCGATCGCCTCACAGGCCGCGGCTCGTCCCCAGGGATGCACGTCGCGGGCCGCGC
Organism: Candidatus Eiseniibacteriota bacterium; assembly: GCA_965224245.1. Taxonomy (GTDB): domain Bacteria; phylum Eisenbacteria; class RBG-16-71-46; order CAZAMP01; family CAZAMP01; genus CBDCYW01. The sequence goes on from OZ245046.1 coordinate 3,332,654, forward strand.
GCTTGACCAGCTCGACCGCCTCGGGCGTGGCCAGGCGTCCCATCGCGGCCACCACGATCGCATAGAGCCGATGCTCCCGGTCGTCCAGGCCGGCGCGGCTCTCGCGCCGCATCGGAGCCTCGCGACGGGCCTCGAGATCCACGAGCGACGGAAGCAGCTCGCGGAGCGCATCGAGGCCCTCCGGCGCCCCGAGCGCGGCCGCGACGTGGGCGGCGTGTACGTCACCGGTCTCCGCCACGAGCTCCACGATCCGGGGGACGAACACGGTCAGACGCTGTCCCTCGATCACGTGGAGGGCGAGCGAGCGCGTGTGCGGATCCGCCAGCGCGCGTGCGACCGTGTCGGGGTCGACGCGTTCGGCGGCGAGTCGTCCGATCTCGTCCCGCCGCCAGTCCCGATCGGGCATCCCCTCCGACGAGGCGTCCTCCAGGAACTCCACCAGTGCCTGCAGCGCCGACGCGACCTGGATGCTCGGCGCGGATCGTCTGAGCAGACGAACGTAGCGCCGGTAGAGGTTCTCCACCGCCGAGCCCCAGCGCTCGGCTGGATAGCCGTCGCTGTCGTAGAGCAGCGTGTTCATCAGCATGATGACCGCGTCCCGGACCCGGGGATCGTGTTCGGCCGTCTCGCACACCGCGGCGAGATCGGCGTCGAGCGCGAGGGGCACGCCGAGCTCGGCCTTGATGCCGCGCTCCATCGCGTGCACGACCAGGAGCGTGCTGCGATCGGTCGACCCGGCGTGCTCGGACTCGGCCAGGAGCCCACGCACGAGGTGGCCCAGGGCATAGCCCGACACCCTCGGTACGAGCCCGTAGAGGTCGTCGATCACGTCCGGCACGCGCTCGGCGATCGCACGGAGCGGCGGCACGGCATAGCGCGTGAACTCGGGATGCCGCGCAAAGAGGAGCAGGTCGGCGATCTGCGCCTCGGTCGGGTGCAGACATCCGAGGAGGATGCCCCACTTGACCGACTCCTCGTTCGCGCTCGCGCGGGCGGTCTCCCAGAATCGCGCCGACGTCTCGACGCGGACCTGGTCGGGCTCCAACGCCTCCAGGAACGGTCGAAGCGCGCCGGCGATGCGGACCTCGCGCAGTCGCTGGTCGATGGCGCGCCAGGACGTGACGCGCCCGTGCTCGACGTCGTCGAGCACGCGGCGCGCGAGGTCGGTCGCTTCGGCGGTGTCGGGTGCACCGGCCGCCATCGCGTCGCGCACGCCCGGGAGCACGGGGCGATCGTCGTCACCGACCGACATCGGCGTGGCCCACGAGATCAGGAGCGCGGTCGGGATCGGGGCATCCGGACGCTCGGCGACGGCGGCGGCGATCCTGGCCAGAAAGGACGACACCCCGATCAGCCCTGCGACGCGGCCAGCGCCTTCCTGGCGCGTTCCAGGTCGTCGGAGATGGACGCCCGGGCGGGGACCCGATCCCTGGCGGTCTCCAGCAGCTCCACCGCTTCGGCGAATCGCCGGCGCTTCAACGCAGCCAGACCCAGCGCCTGCTCGGCCGGCGCCGCGTAGGTCGTGCCCGGCAGGCCGGGCAGCGTCGGATCGCGCTCGAGCGCGCGCGCGGCGAGGTCGGTCCCGCCGTCCACGTCGATGTCGCCGGCGATCAGGATCCAGGCCAGAAGGGACAGGTTCGTGCGGTCGGCGTCGTGGGCCAGCGCCCTGCGGGCGGCGCGCTCGGCATCGTCGTACCGCTGCTGACCGGCCAGCGCATACGCCAGGAGCTGGTACAGCCGGACGTGATACGGGCCGTGCTCGAGCTGCAACCGCACGATCGACTCCGCATCGGCGAAGCGCTCGGTCTCGAGCGCCACCAGAACCCGACCGACCGCCGCTCGATACGAGTCGTACGAGACCGGCAAGGCGCTGCGGGCCGCCGTCTCGTATGCCACGTCCGCCTCGTCGAACGCGCGACGTGACAGCGCCAGCGAGCCCCGTGCGAGCCAGACGTCGGGGTCGTCGCCGGTGGGATCCAGCGCGCCCGCCTCGTCGATCCACGCGGCGGCGCGGTCGGCATGACCGGCGAAGAGCTCGGCCCAGGCAAAGCCCACCGGGATGGCGGCGCTCTGGCCCACCATGAGCCACCGGCGGCTGGGAGGATGATCGAACCGGTCGAGCGCGACCTCGGCGACGGAGTCGGCCGCGGCCTCGTCTCCTCGAGCCCGGAGGGCCTTGTAGAGCGACACGTACGAGCCGAGATCGTTGGGATCGTTCTCGACCGCCTCCCGCGCGGCGGTCACGGCGTCGTCGAACCGCTCGACGCGCTCGTAGAGGAGGGGCAGTGCCCCGTGCGCGTCGGTCCACTCCGCCGACGGGCTCGTCAGCACTCGCTCCGCCTCCGCGTAGTTCTGGAGGAGGATTTGCGACCAGGCCCGGCCGGCCAGTGCTTCGCCCTGGCGAGCGCTCCGGTGCTCCGTCGCGGACGCGAAGATGCTGTCCGCCACGGCGTGATGGCCGATCGACAGATAGCCCCAGCCCACAAGGGCCGTCAGCTCCCAGCGGGACTGGTCGTCCGGGATCGTCCGGAGCCCGCGCTCGAGGTGCACCCGGGCCGAATCGAGTCGGCCCAGTCCGGTCAGGAAGTATCCCTCGAACAGATCCACGTACGGCCGGACCGTCTTCGCGGGGAGGTTCGGCCCCAGCCCGAACGAGTCCACGAACGCGTAGCCGTCGGCGAATCGACCCTCCTGGCCCAGCAGCTGGATCATGCGCTGGCGGGCGTCGGTTCCCCTGTCCTCGCGCATGGCCTGACGCAAGAGCACCTCGCCACGCCGCTCGTCGCGGAGGGTCACGTAGAGCGCTCCGAGGCTGCGGCGGATCCCGGTCGCTCTCGGGTGATCCGGGTAGTCGTCGAGGAAGTGCTCGTACAGCGCCACCGCCCGGGGGTAGTCGCCGATGCGGCGGGCTACGTCGGCCCGGATCGCGACGAGGATCGTGTCGGTGAAGCTCGCCGGGAAGCGCTCGACGGCCTCGCGGATGGACCGGGTGACGGTGGCCGTGTCGCCGGTCGCGGTCGCGCGTGAGAGCCAGGTCTCGAAGCGTTCGACGCTCGTCGTGTCGCGCTCGAAGAGCGAACGTGCGAGCGACAGGGCCTTCTCGGGCTCCTTCCACCGATCGTAGATGTCGTACAGGTGGCGGTACGCCAGGAGGAAGTCCGGATCCAGCTCGGCCGCCCGGGTGAACGTGGCATGGGCGGCGGCGTGGTCGGGGTCGGGCTTGTGGAACTGGGCCTCGCCGAGCCCGTACCACGCGTCCTTCTGGTCGGGATACTCCTCGACCAGCGTGGAGAACGCCTCCTCGGCACGCTCGTAGTCACGTTCGACGAGCGCGAGCGTGGCCTCGGCGAAGCCGCGTTCGCGGGCGGACACGTGGGCGTCCCCCTCGAGCAGCGCGGCCAGCGGGCGCCGGGCCGACGAGGGATCGTCGCCGGCCCACCAGTGCGCGAGTGCCGAGGAGTATCGGGCCTTCGCAAACGAGGGATCGATGGTCAGCGCGGAGTCCAGCAAGGCCACCGCCACCGCGAACTCGTTGTCGTTGAGCTTCTCGCGCCCTTCCAGGTAGAGCTGGTAGGCGACCAGGGATGCGGTCGTCTTGTCGCGCACGGGGGCCGATGGCGAGACGCCCGCCTCGAGCGCGAGTCGGTCCCGGACACCGTCGGTCAGCTCGTCGACCATCGCGAACAGGTCCTCTCCGTCGATCCGACGGGACACGCGGATCGCCCCGGTCTCGATGTCGACGAGCTGGCAGGTGAGCAGCCACCGCTCGCCGAGTCGGCTGAGCGAGCCGGTGATCATCGACTGGGCGCCCGCCCGCCGGGCCACGGCGGTGGCGACGTCGGCCTGGTACACGCGGCGATCGTCCCCGGTCAGCTGCTTCTGGAGGTCGTACAGCCGCTGGCTGGACAGGACGCGCAGGTCCGGAACGTCGGCCAGGTCGGTGATGATCAGCTCCTGCAGGATCTGCCCGTACCGCTCCGGATCGCCGGGGTCCTTCAGGTTGTCGATCAGGTGAACGGCCAGCGCGTTCGGTCCCGCGTCGGCGACCCGGCCGCCGCCCGCACGAGAGCGCCAGCCGATGGCGAGCGCGCCCAGCAGGGCGACCAGCAGTACGGCCAGCATCAGGACCCGCGCGCCGGGGACGCTCCGCGCCGGCGCCGCCGGAGGCGCCGGTGTCAGGGAGTCGCTCGGCGCGGCCGGGCCCCCCCCCGTCGACCCCGACGTGTAGCCCTCGTGGTGGTGCCGGCCGGTCGCGTACGCCGGTGTGGACGAGAGCGAGGACGTCTCGCCGGACCCCTGGAGCTGGCGAAGATCGTGCAGCAGATCCCGGCTGGACTGATACCGGTCGCGGCGCCGCTTCCCGAGGCAGCGCGCGACGATGCGATCCAGCTCGATCGGAACGTCCGGGTTGAGCGCGATCGCCGGCGTGGCCGGGTCCCTGAGGATCGCCGTGATCGTGTCGGTCGTCGTCTCACCGCGAAACGGAAGCGCCCCGGTGCACATCTGGTAGAGCATGACGCCGAACGAGAAGATGTCCGAGCGGGCGTCCAGGGGCTTCCCCCTGGCTTGCTCGGGAGACATGAAAGCCGCGGTGCCGAACACCTTGCCTTCCCGGGTCAGCGTCTGCGCGACCGTGGCCATGTCCGACACGTCGCCCGAGGACTCCGCCGCCGACTCGCCCTCGGGCTCGACGAGCTTGGCCAGCCCGAAGTCGAGTATCTTGACGTGTCCGTCGCCGGTGATCATGACGTTGTCCGGCTTCAGATCCCGGTGGACCACCCCGGACTCGTGCGCCTTCGTCAGCCCGGACGCGATCTCGGTGGCGATCCGGACGATCTCGGACGTCGACATCGCACCGGTGGCCAGGACCTGCCGGAGGGTCCGCCCGTCCACGTACTCCATGGCGATGAACGCCACGCCGTCCGCGTTGTCGATCTCGTGCACGGTGGCGATGTTGGGATGGGTGATGGCGGCGGCCGTGCGCGCCTCGCGGACGAAGCGCGCGAGGCGTTCGGGATCGTCCGCGACGTCCGAGTGCAGCACCTTGAGCGCGACCTGGCGCTCGAGGGCGAGGTCGCGGGCCAGATACACGACGCCCATGCCGCCCTTGCCGAGCTCGGACGTGATCTCGAAGTGGGAGAGTCTTCGACCTTCCATTCACCCATCCTGACCGGCGCGGCTTCCCGGTCGCTGGAGACGCTACTTCCGCATACTACATCGCGGGCGGGCCCGTTGCTCGAACTCCCGGGAGCGGCGCGTATTCGGGATTCACGTGTCTACTTCTGGGCGAGCCGGTAGATTCCATCCGGCCGGAACACGTCCCGGGCCAGCGCGTTGACCTCGTCCAGACCCACCCCCTCGATCGCGTCCACCGCGCGCGTGACCCGCTCGATGTTGGCGCCGTTGCCCACCGCGACCGCCAGCCGCCACGCCATGACCGAGTTGTCCTGCGCTCCCAGTACCCACGCGTTGCGGAGCTTCTGGATGGCGTCGCCGAAGACGTCCTCCCCGAAGCCCTCCTCGACGTACCGCGAGAGATCGGACTCGAAGGCCGCGAGGGTCTCGTCGAACCGCTCCCGCTGGACGTCGTTCTCCAGGATCCAGGTGCCGGCCCCCCAGTTGGGCCAGAACCGGATCCACGACCGGTAGGAGACCCCCATGTCGTAGACGTACTTGTAGAAGTGGTCGTCCCCCGCGAGTCTGGAGAGGACCGTGGACACCGCGAAGGCGTGGTCGTCGTCGAAGCTCACGCCGGGTCGACCCCAGTTGACGGTCCACTGGTCCTTGCCCATCTCGAGCGCTTCCAGGGCCGCCGGTGGCGACCAGGCGGGCAGCTCCGGCCGGACCACCGGCCCGGCCGGCTCGGCCGGAACGTCGCTCCAGTGCGACGCGATCCAGTCGGCCATCTCCGCCGGCTCCACGTTCCCGACCAGGCTCACCACGGTCCGATCGGGCGTCCAGTGCGCGTCGTGAAACGCGCGCAGATCCTGGGCGGTGATGGACGCGAGCGTCTCCTCGGTGCCGGCCGTGGGACGCCCGTACGGATGGCCCCGGTAGGCCCGCGCGTAGAACTCCTGCTTGATGTACTCGAGGTTGTTCTCGGGCAAGCGACGGACCTCGTCCAGGAGGTCGGATCGGAGCTTCTCGACCACGGTCTCCTCGAACGACGGAAAGAAGAGCGTCTCCTTCAGGATCGCGAGGATCTCGGGGGCCTGCGAGCGGAGCGCCACGACGTGATGCGCGCCGGAATCCCGGTAGTCCTGCTGGCGAGACGTGTTCGCGCGGCTCCCCACCGAGATGTGCGCGCTGGTCTCGATGGCCAGCGACGCGGTCAGGCGGTCGAAGCCCTCGCGGTCCCATCGCCGCGTCTCGCGCATGCCGAGCTCGGCCACGAAGCGATTGATCCCCGCCTTCTCGGGCGGCTCGACCCACTGTCCGCCCAGCACCCGCGCCGACGCGGCCAGAAGCTCCGAGGCGTCCCTGGGGCGCACGATGAGCGTCAATCCGTTCTCGTAGTCGTAGCGGTACACGCCATCCACGGGTGACGCCGGGGTGAACGCCAGGGGCTCACCGGACGGCGGCACGAGCGCCCCCGCCGCGTCGAGATCCGGGACGTCGATCGGCGGCGGGGCCTCCGGCTCGACTCGAACCGCGAGAACGTCGCCGGGCTGGACGTCCTGGGGATGGACGATCGCGGTCGTCACGCGGCGGGGGCGCAGCCAGCGCTCCTTGGCCGCCTGAACGTCCTCGGGGGTGACCGCGCGGAGCTCGTCGAGGTAGGCGCGCGCGCGGTCGAGGCCGCGGCGGCTGGCCAGGACCCCGATGCGCGAGCTGAGATCCGAGAGCGTCTCCCGCTGACGCGCCTCGTCGGCGATCATCGAGCGCAGCGTCTCGTCGAACACCGACCGCGGGATGGCGGTCGCGTCGAAGGACATCACGAAGTCCTGGATGAACGCGCGCACGGCCTCGGTGTTCTCGGGCGCGAAGCGGGCCCAGATCCGGAACGCGCCGTGGTCGCGCATCACGTAGTGCCCCGCGAACACCCCAGTCACCCACTTCTCCTGCTCCACGAGGTACTGGGGCAGCCCGGCCGTCGAATCGTTCAGGAGCGCGGCGAGCACGTCGAGCGCCAGGACGTCGGGATCGGAGCCGCCGGGGGTCAGAACGCCGGTCAGGAGCTCGGTGCTCGTGGCCTGCGTGAGGTGGTCCACGCGCGTCCGGGGTCCGAGCTGCTCGGGCTCGGGGAGGCCCAGCTCGAACGACGCCGGTCCCGGCGAGAGCCCCCCGAAGACCTCACCTACCTCGCGCAGGATCTCGTCTCGCTCGAAGTCGCCCGCCAGGCAGAGAATCATGTGGTTGGGCGTGAAGCGCTCGCGGTAGTACGCCTCGGTCAGGTGCATGTCGAGCTCCCGGACCGCCTTCTCCGATCCGATGACCGGACGGCCGTACGGGTGCACCGTGAACGCCGTGGCATCCCACGCGTTGTACAGGAGGTTCCCTGGGCGCTCGAAGCCCCTCTCCATCTCCTGGAACACGACCTTCTTCTCGGCCTCGAACCACTCCTGCTCGAACTGGAGATCCAGGAGCCCCTCTCGAAACGTCCGGAACGCCTCGGAGAACGTCTCCACCGGCGCCTCGAAGCCGAAGTTGATCTCGTCGTCCCAGGTCCAGCCGCCGCTCTCCCGTCCCAGCGTGCTCATGCGCTTGCGAAACTCGGTCGGCGCGAGGTTCGGGGTTCCCCCCTTGAACACGAGGTGCTCGATGTAGTGCAGCGAGCCCTGGTAATACTCGTCCTCGGTCCGCCCCCCCGTCGTCACGTAGAGATCGCAGGCGATGATCGGATGGGCGTGTCGTTCGGCGAGCAGCACGGTGAGCCCGTTGTCGAGCACGACTACCTCGAACCCGGACGTGGCGTCCGATCCGGGGGATGCGGGTGCCGCCGGAGTCGAGCCGGGCAGCGTGAGCGCTCCCGCGAGCGCTGCGATGCAAACCGTCTTCACGTTCATGGTCACCTCGTCCGCGAGTCGTCGTGCATGATGGTCACTCAGCGGTTCTCCAGTCGATCGACCTGCTCGAGCATGCTGCGTGCAACCGGTCCGGACATGACCGGATCGATCTCCAGCGCGCGCTCGAACTGCCGGCGTCCCGCTTCGAGATCGCCGCGAACACAGTAGATCTGTCCTCGAGAGATGTAGATCCCGCCCTCTCGAGGATCCAGGGCCTCGGCCTCGTCGATCGCCGCCAGCGCATCGTCGTAGGCGCCGGCCAGCGTCAGCAGCTGTCCGAGCCGCACCCAGCGCTCGGCGGTGGGCTGGAGCGCGATCGCCTTCCTGATCGCCTCCGCGGCCCGGTCCGGTCGCTGGAGACGCTGGTGGATGGTCGAGGCGTAGTGCCACGCCTGCGCGTCGCGCGGGTTCTCCTCGAGCGCGGCCTCGATCTCGGCCAGGGCCTCGTCGTGGTGCCCGGCGGCGCTCCGCTCCATCGCCCGGGATGCGCGTTCCCAGGCTCCGATCATGTCCTTCGGGTCGGGTCGCGCGTCGGACGACGACGCCGGCCGGCTTCCGGCCCCGACGTAGCCCAGCGCGGCCAGGCGCCGTCGCTGCTCGGGCGTGACGGACGCCGCCCGGTCGGCCGACGGCTCGACCGGCGGCCACGCCGAGAGCCGCCGGTCCAGCTCGGTCACGAGCACATCCAGCGCATCCGGATACTCCCGATATCGGTTCGTCAGCTCGCCGGGATCCTCCTCGACGACGTAGTACTCGGGCTCCGGGGCTCGGATGTACTTGTCGTGGAGGCGGCGCAGGCCGAACAGGGGCGCCCAGCCGTGGTTCTCCAGCGGCACCAGCGTCTCCACGTAGATCGCGCGTGATCGATCTCCCCGGGCCAGGAGATGGCGGGCCGTCGGGCTCGGCGGTGCGCCCGCGATGCCCAGGAGGTCCAGGACGGTCGGCATCACGTCGACGAGCCCCACGACGCGGTCGGATACGCGCACCGCTTCGGGAAACAGCGCCGGTGCATGCAGGACCAGGGGGACGCGCTGCGTGGTGTCGTAGACGAGGCGTGAGTGCGTCGCCTCTCCGTGATCCCCCAGCCCCTCACCGTGATCGGCGGTCAGGACGACGAGCGTGGTGGGTAGCACGTCCGCCAGGTAGAGATGCGTCATCAGGCCATCCACGTTCGCGTCGATGAAGGCGATCTCGCCGTCGTACGGCTCGTTCTCGTACTCCTCGAAGAAGCCGGGACCGAGCTCGTACGGCTGATGGGCGTCGAAGTAGTGGACCCACATGAAGAACGGCTGGCCGGACGCGCGATCGCGGTACGCGTCGAACCAGTCGACCGCCGACCGGGTCACGACGTCCGCACGACGCTGATTCAGGTGCCCTGCGCGGGTCTTGCCCGCCGTCGCCTCGATTGCGTCGTCGTAGGTGTGAAACCCCTGTGCGAGCCCGTAGCGCGAGTCGAGGACGTAGCTCGCCACGAACGCGGCGGTCTCGTAGCCGGCGTCGCGGAGAACCTCCGCCATCGTCACCACGTCGTCCGCGACGACGTAGCTCCCGTTGTTGCGCACCCCGTGATCGGGGGGCTCGAGCCCGGTGAAGATCGTCGCGTGGGACGGAAGGGTCGTCGGGGTCGGCGCGATCGCCTGCTCGAAGACGATGCCCGGCGCCGCGAAACGATCCAGCGTCCGCGTGCTGCCACGCTCGTAGCCGTACGTGCCGAGCCGGTCGGCGCGCACGGTGTCGAGCGTGATCACGAGCAGATTGAAATCGGTGGCACGGCCGGTCATGGTGTCGGCGGCGTCGGCAGCGTCCGCGGCGGCGCCGGCGAGTCCGCAGAGGACCGCGATCCACGAGCGCGTGCCGGCGGCAGGGCGGCATCCGGCGCGCCGGAGCCGGTTGTGGTTTCGGTGCACGGCAGCCTCTCGTCGGGGTTCGAGTCGCGGCGCATTCTAACCGACCCGGGACGACCATGAGAACCCGATCACCCCAGGCGATGGCACCCCCGGGCGCCATGCGGCGCCTGGGCCCGCTGATCATGCCCTACGCGGTGATGCTGGTCGGCCTTCACGGCATCGGCAGCGCGTGGGGCGCGATGCTCGCCTACCACGCGATCGCGGTCGTATGGATGGGCCGCTCCCGCGGCCGGGTCTTCCGCCTACTCACCGCCGGACGCGACGCCAGGTTCCTCGCCGTCGCGATCGTCTTCGGCGCGATCGGCGGGCTCCTGATGCACGCGCTCGCCCCGTGGCTGGACGCGAACCGGTCCCTTCACGCCATGATGCAGGACGCACTCGCCACGTACGGTTTCGGGGAGCGGTCCTGGATCGCGTTCGCCGCCTACCATGGGATCGTGAACCCCGTCGTGGAGGAGGCGTACTGGCGGGGCTGGCTCGGCTCGCCGGCGCGCGGCCTCCGGATCGAGGACGTCGCGTTCGCCGGCTATCATCTCGTCGTGCTGGCACCGTTCATCGAGCCGATCTGGCTCGGGGTCAGCCTCGTCTCGCTGACCGCGGCGGCCTGGCTCTGGCGCCGGGCACGGGTGCATACTGGCGGGCTCGCTCCGGCCGTGGCCAGTCACATGGCCGCCGACGTCTCGATCATGTGGGTCCTGACCCGTCACGCGTCCGGGTGATGCGCGGAGAGCCCAGTGCGCGTCGTCACCCGCCGGCGAGCTCCGGATTGAAGTACCCGTAGCGGAGCGCGGGATGCACGGCACGGAGCTCGGCCATCAGCCAGCGCATGCCGCGCCCGGGACGGACGGCCCCTGCCGGGAGGATCCGTGCATACAGCTCGGGATCGATGTTCAGATTGCGCATCTGGATCATGTCGAGCCCGACCTCCGCGATCAGGCGCAGGAGCGCGTCGCGCTCGGCCTCGGTGTCCGTCACCCCGGGGAAGCACAGGAGGTTGATCGACGTGTGCCCGCCGTGATCGTGAACGATGCGCAGGCTTTCGACCACGTCGCCGCCGTCGTAGCCGCGGGGCTGATAGTACGCACGATAGACGTCGGGGCGCGGCGAGTTCAGGCTCGCGCGCATCGCGTCCAGCCCGGCCTCGCACAGGCGACGGACCACGTCGGGTCGACTGGCGTTCGAGTTCAGGTTGATCGTGCCGCGCGACGTCGCGGCCCGGATCTGGCGCGTGGCCTCCACCAGCACGTCACCGAGGAGAAGCGGCTCGCCTTCGCACCCCTGACCGAAGCTCACGACGCCATCCGGCACGCGCGAGAGATGTCCGAGCGCGACCGCCGCGACCTCGTCCGGTCGCGGGGCCACGTCCAGCCGCTCGTGGCTCGCCCGGAACTGCCCGTCGGGCTGTAGCGAGATGCAGCCCACGCACTGCGCGTTGCACGCGACGCTCACCGGCAGGGGCGCCTCGTGTCGTCCGAGGAAGTAGTTCTGGGATGCGCGACACGCGTACTCCAGCGCACAGCGCTCGAGCTGCTCCACGACGCGATTGGATCCGAGCTCCCTGCGACGGGCGGCCACGCCGCGGCGAATCGCGCCGTCGTCGAAGCGCCACGGCTCCTGCCGGGGATCGGGATCCACGCGCACCGCGCTGACCCAGTAGCGCTCGTCCGCGAAGCCGATCGCCGTGTACGCGTACGTGGGCAGCGTCGGCGCCTCGCCGGCGGTCACGAACGCGACGCTGTGACACGACGTGTGGGCCGGCGACAGAAACGCCGCCACCGCCCGCGCCTCGCCGCCCATCCAGCGGTCGACGCGAACCGGATCGCCGCTGACGGGGTCCACGCCGACCGGGCGGCGGGCCGGCAGCGCGAAGAGATCGCTCCCGCGCGGCAGCTCGATCAGCTCCTCGACCGGCAGCGGCCGGGGGCCGGCGCCCCGCTCCCCCGCCACCAGGAGCCGGTCGTGGTCGTAGATGCGGCCCTCGCGGTCGGCCACGAGCAACCGAACGGGCTCTCGCGGCCGGCGTCCGGGGGTCAACGCACGCCCCTCCCGCCCAGCCAGAGCACGCGCGCGCTGGCATCGCCGGCCCGGATCCAGTAGAGCCCGGCAGGCGCGGGCCGCCCCGCGGCCAGCATCCCGTCCCAGCGGGCGCGTCGGTCGTCGGAGACCTGGAGCCAGCGCACGTGCCGTCCGGCCGCGTCGACCACCTCCGCGCGATCGACGGCACCGGCATCGGGCAACGTGACCCGGATCGACGTCGTCGACGGATTCGGAGAGACGCGGATCACGCGTGGCGAGTCGGCGACCGGCGGGACCCCGACCGCGTCACACCCCCCGTAGCCGACGCCCCCCACGATGCCGCAGTAGGCGCCGTCCGGGTGGAAGCCCGGCAGGCACGGGGAGTCGACCCGGAGCCCCAGCCCGGCGTCGGGATCGCAGTAGCGGGGATCGGTCGAGAAGTTGCCGTCGACGCCCAGCTGAGCGGCGATCGGCCCGACCCAGTCGCCACCCGCATTGCCATGGATGTCGGTGCACGCGAACGCCGGTGCCGACTCGGTGAGCGCCACCGCCGGTCCCCCGAGCCCGTCGGTCACCAGCGTCGATACGACGACGGGGTCGGACCGCTCGAACTCGAACGCCGACCCGTCGGCCGCCTCGTTGCGGTGGAACGTGCAGCTCTCGATCCGGGCGTGCGAGAGCCGGGCCAGCCGGACGCCGGCCCCCGTCGAGGCGACGTTGCCGACGAACGAGCAGTGCGAGATGGTGGGCAGCGCGAGCCACCAAGCGGAGACGGCCGCGCCGGTGATCGCGGTGTTCTCGACGAACTCGCAGTCCCGCACCTCTGGCGACATCCGGTACAGGAAGAGGGCGCCTCCCGACGAGTCGGCCGCGTTCCGTTCGAAGCGGCAGCCGCGAAGCTCGGGCTCGATGTAGGCCGCATAGACCGCACCCCCGAACGTGGAGCGGTTGTCCTCGAACACGCAGTCCACGATCACCGGCGACGAGACGTCCGAGCGCAGACCGCCGCCCTTCGCGTACTCGCCCTGCGTGGCGTTGTCCACCAGATGACAGCGGCGGATCACCGGCGAGGACTGATAGCAGTAGATGCCGCCGCCGCTTCCGAACGGCCGGCCGCGCGTGATGCGCAGCCCCTCTATGACCGCGTCCTCGACGTACTCGCAGGCGATCCCGCGCCCGGCCAGCTCGGCGTCGATCGTCACGCAGTCCGGTTCGCCGTCCACGCTGCGCAGGGTGACCCCGGACTTCATCTCGAGGTCGTGCTCGAGGTAGGTGCCGCAGGCGACCGACACGGTGTCCCCCGGCGTCGCCAGCGCCAGGCCGGCTGCGATCGTCTCGGCGTCCCCGCCGCCGTCCTGACGCACCGAGATCACTCCCGCCGCGGCGGGCACGATCGGGGTCACGAGGAGGAGCGTCGCGATCGCGCGACTGACACGAGCCGGCATCCTGTGCGCGGAGAGAAGCATGCAACCAGTATAGCCCGGTCGATCGGCGCAGCGCGACGGGTCGAGCCCACGCTCGGCCGCGCGGCTCACTGGCGCCATCCCCGACGGTAGGCGTCCACGAGGACCGGCCGCATCTTGGTGTTCACCGGCACGTCGGCGCTCGCCACCAGCGCGTCTCGCCCGAACGTGAATGCGGCGTCGATCACGTCGGGGGTCACGTACCGGACCCCCACCGGAAGCCGGCGCACGTCGCGAAGACGTTCGCGCATCTCCTCGGCCGACGGTCCGGCGAGCCAGGCCAGATGCCACCCCCACTCGCCGAAGCTCGGCACGTGGTCGTGATAGGGCAGCGTCCGGAAACCCGCCGCGTCGAGCGTGCGACCGATGCAGACGAAGGCGTCCTTGGCCTCGTACGGGCTCGTCGACTGCACCGACACGACCGTCCCGGCGCCCATGCGCGCGCCGAGCGCGCGATAGAACTCGGCCGAGTAGAGCTTGGCCAGCTCGACGGTGTCGGGATCTGGGAAGTCGATGATGACGACGTCGGCCGGAACCGCTGCATCGGCCACGAAGCGATCCGCGTCCACGTTCACGACGTGAACCTCTGCCGTGTCGTACGTGGAGTCGTCCAGGAGCGAGTGGGCCAGGTGAGACGGCTGGCGGAGCGTGACGCTCGCGCCCGGCGTGATCCCCGATGCGGCGACCTCCCGTACGCGCGCGTCGACCAGCGCGTGCCGGTTCAGGGTCACGAGCTCGGGATGCGTCGCGAACAGCTCGGTCACCGCCGGATCCAGATCCACGAGCGTGACCTCGCGCACGTCACCGTAGCGCAGCACCTCTCGGAGGGCCAGCCCGTCGCCGCCCCCCAGGATCAGCACCCGCTCGCGACGGGGCGCGATCGCCATCGGGACGTGTACGAGCAGCTCGTGGTAGATGGCCTCGTCGCGTGAGGAGAACTGGAGATGGCCGTTGATGTAGAACCGCACGTCGTCGGCGCGCTTGGTGATCACGAGATGCTGGTAGGGCGACGTCGTCGAGACCACGATCGGATCCCGGTAGCAGCGCTGCTCCAGCGTCGCCATCACGCGGTCGGCGTTCACGAAGGCAACCCCGAGGGTGCCCACGGCCGCCACCGTCGCCGCGGCCAGGGGCGTCCGCCGCCGTACGAGCGGCCAGAAGTAGGCCAGCCCACCCACCGCGAGGAGGACGTTGACGATGCCGAGCGCGGCGGCGATCTCGGGGATCGACACGTGCCGGATCAGCACGTACGCGAACAGGAGTGCGCCGACGAGGGCTCCCACGTAGTCCATGCTGAGGATCTCGGAGAGGTTGGCCCTGAGCGTGCGGGAGTACTGCGTGTTCACACGCAGCAGCACCGGGATCTCGAGCCCGATCAGGGCGCCCACGATGAACGCGAACCCGTACAGCACCACCTCGTAGGCGGGGGACGCCACGAACACCGCGTAGATGGCCAGCGTGCTGAGTCCCCCGAACACGCCGAGCAGGATCTCGATCCCCAGGAAGACGTCTATCAGGTCGCCCACGAGCTGCCGCTGCGCGACGGCACCCACCCCCATCGCGAACATCATGATCCCGATGATCACGAAGACCTGCTCGTACGAGCTGCCCATCAGGTGGTTGCCGAGAACGCCGAGCGTGTACTCGTAGATGATCCCGCACGCCCCCATGACCAGCATCGAGAGCGCGAGCACCCATCTCGCGTGGCGATACCGCCTGGTCCGGTCGGCTGGCATCAGAGGGCCACGAGGATGATCGTCGCAACCCCGATGGCCACGATGCCCTCGATCCAGGCCGCGTTCAGGTTGCGGTCGACGGCGATCTCGTGCGCGATCGTCGACCGGGGCAGGAACACACCGTCCGCGACGCGCCGGAGCACCGAGAGGACGACGAACCCGATGCCCGCGTTCCAGGCGAACGCGGTCAGGTTCGTCGGCCAGTCGACGAAGTCGCCGGCGGTCGCCTTCAGCAGGATGATGCCGACCGCGACCAGGCTCATGCCGAGGGCCACGCCCGCGGCCACGTTGTCGCGCTCGATCTCGGCGTGGATGTCGTACCGGGTCACGAGCTGATAGACGCGGGCGAAGAGCGCGAGCGCGAGCTGTCCCAGCACGAAGAACGCGAGCGCCGTGAGCGGTCCTCCTCCGGTCCCGGTGATGGATCCGGCCAGGACGAGCGCGGTCGCCACGTAGGCTCCGGCCTCGACGGCCCCGGTCCCGACGTTCCGGTCCTCGACGATCTCGCGCGAGGTGCTGAAGCCAGGTAGCATCAACCGGTCCACGAGAAAGCGACTCACGTTGAGAAGCGCGACGCCGCCCAGCGCGTAGCCGACGTCGCGGGCCAGCGACGTGCCGAGCTCTCGCCCCAGGATCGTGTCGCCCAGGTCGGGTCCCCAGATCGCGCCGACGTACACGATGATCACACCGGCGAAGTAGCCGGTGAGCGTGAGACCCAGCGCGGGGTTGTCCTTGACCGTGAGCTCCTCGTCGAGTCGATAGGGCGTGGTCAGATCGTTCACGAGCTTCGCGATGAGCAGCACCACGAGGCCGCCCAGCACGTATACCACTCCGGACGCGGCGTCCTGCCACATGTGTCACTTCCCCCCGCCGAATCGGCTTCCCGAGCGTCCGCCTCGCGACGTGCCGCGCCCACCGGAGCCCGAGGCGTATCGGCTGCCGCGGTAGCTGCCTCCCGAGCGCTTGTAGCGCGACGACGCGTAGCCGCCGGACTTCACGTAGCGGCTGCCCGCGTACCGCGAGGACGTGTACCGCCCCTTGCTCCCGTAGGTCGGGCGACCCGAGTCGTCGCGTCCGTAGAACGTGCGCCCGGCCCGGCGCGAGGTGTCGTAGTCGCGCCAGTGACCGGTCGAGATGGGGCGGTATCCTCCGACGCCCCAGAACAGGTCGCGCATGAGCGCGTACTGGCCGTACCAGACCCAGAAGCTCCCGCCGGACGTCGTGTTCCAGTAGCCGTACTGATTGCGCTTCTCTTCGGGGGGAGCGACGTATCCGAGCCCGGCCGGCTGAACCACGCTCACCGCCTCGTGGTCGAACTCGCCGGCGGCCTTGCGTTCGAGCGTCATGCCGAGGTGATCCTCGTGCGCGAGGTAGGTCTTCTCGGAGACGGGCACCCAGCTCGTCTCGTGTGCGGTCTCGTTCGCACGAGACGCCACGTCGGTGATGTGCGTCCTGATCAGGTCGATCCGGTGTCGGAACTGCACCTCGGCGCCTTCGCGGATCTCCATGTCGGTGAGGACGCGCTCCCACGACCAGTAGAGCTGATCGACTAGCCCGGGAAGCCCTTCGGTCAGCGCCGTGACCTCCCCGGAAGCCTCGTCGAGTACGGCGGCGGTCGTGATGAGACGGTCGAAGTCGGGCTGGTCGCCGGCGGCGAGCAGACGCTCCACCTCGTCTCCGGCGGCGAGGCCCCGCGAACGAGCGTCCGAGAGGGCACTCGTCCGCGCCTCGAGCTCGGCGCGCTTCGCCGGCCAGTCGGACGCGGCCTTCTCGACCGTGCCCGCGATCGACGCGAGGTCCGTGGCGGCGAGCGCGTCGCGCTCGGATCGGAGGCGGCTCGCGTGGTCGGCGAGGTTCCGCCGGAAGTCGAGGCGCTCGTCCACCACGCGACCGGCCTCGGCCACGTCGGTCATCGCCGCGGCCCGGAGCGCGCGCACGCGTGCGAGCGCGTCGTCCACCGCCGCCGCGTCGTCCTTCTGGTTGCGCTCGACGAGGTCGGTCGCGCGGCGGAGCTCGGTCTCTGCCTCGTCGAGCCGTTCCCGCGCGGCATCGAGCCGCCCGGAGACGGACGCGCCCACCGTCGCGGGTGGGAACAGCTCCGGATCGCTCTCGAGCGCCGAACGTGCATCGGCGTCGGAGCGCGCGAACTCGGCGGTCGCGTCGTCGAGATTGGCCTCTTCGGCGGACACCGCGGCGCGCGTGGCCTTGGGAAGTCCGCGCTCGCCGGTGACGGCGACGAGCACCATGACGACGGCGACGATGGCGATCAGGTATCCCAGGGTTCGTCTTTGCATCGTCGGCTCTCGCGTGTAGGAGAATGGTCGTCAGCGGCGAAAGACACGAACGTCGCCCTCGCGGACCACGTCGGCGACGTGGACCTGAAACGGCTCGCCCTCCCACTTCTCGACCGAGAGCCGGCGCCCGTCGTCGCCCCTGAAGTCCCAGCCGTAGTAGCCTTCGCCGGCTCCGCGCTCGTTGGCGAAGAAGCCGACCTCGCCGCTCTCGTGATAGTGCCAGCGCCGTCCATCCCAGTCGAAGGAATTGGACTCGCGCTCTTCCTCGTCCATCCGGATGAGGGTCTCCTCGTCCAGCCCGACGTCGTCGAGCGAGCGCGGAGACGGGTCGCGCACGACGGTGATCTCGAGATCGTCGTCCTCGACGAACTCCACGTGCACGCGGCGTCCGCGATACTCACCGGAGACCTCATACCAGCTCTCACCGCCGGCCTCGTACCGGTGGCGGCGATCCACCACGAAGTCGAGGTCGTCGAAGTCGTCGCCGAGCCCGACGATCGAGACCGTGTCCCCGATGCGCGCATCGGGAAGCCTCACGTCCGTCAGGTCGGCGACGCTCCGCTCGGGCCGGGCCTTCGGCCGTCGTCGAAACATCGCCACCACCAATCCGATCAAGATGACACCCAGCACCGCGAGGACGAGCAGTCGGAACATCTCGCGCCTCGCCGGTTACTTGTCGCCTTCGAGTTCCTTCTTGAGTTCGGCCAGCTCGTCGTCGACGCTGCCACCCTCCAGGGCCTGGAACTCCTCCTCCAGCGACTTCGACTCATCCACGCCGAGCGATTCGAACGCCTGCGCGGTAGCCTCTTCGCGAGCCACGGACTCCTCGAAGGTGGCCAGCGCGGCGAACGCGTTGTCGGCCTCTCCGACCCCGCTCATGGCCTCGGCCACCTTGCGCTGGGCCTTGGCGGCGTTCTTGCGGGCGATGAGCGTGCTCGCGTTGCGCTCGGCCTCGTGGATCTTCTGCTTGAGCTCGTCGACCTGGCTCTTGAGCCGCTCGCTGGCCGCACGGGCTTGGGTCACGGAGGTCTCCATGCTCGTCACCAGACGATCGCAGTCGGCCTTCTTGGCCAGCGCCTTCTTGGCCAGGTCCTCGTTGCCGGCCTCCAGCGCCTTCCTCGCTCGCTCCTTCCAGTCGGCGCTCTGCCGCACGTATTTCTGGTACTCGGCTTCGAGCCGGTTGTGGTTGCTCATGGCCTCGGCCGATGCGCGCACCACGCGATTCAGCTCGGTCTTCATGTCACGAACCGTCTGCTGGATGGTCGACTCGAACGTCGCGTCTTCCACCTTCGACATCCCCTTGTTGGCCTGGCCCCGAGCGACGCGGCCGGCGCGACCGAACAGATTGGAGAAGAACCCCATGTCGTCACCTCCCTTCTCTAGCTCACGAGCGCGCCGAGCAGCTCGTGCGCCGCGACGACGTCGATGACCAGGAACTCGAGACACGACGCGATGTCGTCGCAGTCGTCGTCACCCATGGCCTGGAGCTTGCAAAAGTTGTTGAGCGTGATCGCGACCCGGCCGTCGTCGCGCGTGTAGAGCTGGAACGCGGAGGTCGAGATGCCGTTGTCCGCGGTGAGCATCTTGCGCATCAGATCGGGCGTGATCGACGCCTCGGGAACCACCAGAAGCGACACCGTGCAGTACAGGACGTTGTCCTGAAGCACCGTGTGCATCACGATCCCGCTCTCGGGATCCTTCACGTTCAACAGGTTCGGATTGACGACCTTGACGTCGTAGCCCTCCTGTCCGAGGAACGCGTGGATGTCATCGACGGAAACGCGATCCGCCACGTCGGTTTCCTTGACCACGGGGATACTCCTTTCTGCGACCGACAACACCAGAGCCGTGTTGGCCTCGATCCACTCCTCCAGGTCCGACTGCCGGGCCCGCCAGGCGTTGCCGACCTTGAACAGGAAGTCCAGGCGCCCGCGCGAGGCCAGATAGTAGAACTTGGCCTTCGTGATCCGGAGGTAGTCGCAGATCTCCTCCGGGACTAGGATGTGGTCGTCTCCAACCATCGTTGACTTCTCCCTACTTTCGAAGTATTCGTAATGTATCACGATTGGTTTCAATTCATGCTGTTTTTTCTCGATGACTCGAACCCGGTTCGGGCCGAGTGCATTCAGCATTCGAGATGTTCCAACCGTGGTCGCGGCCGGCGGGAGGCTTGAGTTCCCCCGGCGCGCTCTCGATGTTAGGAGTGACGCGGGCGCGTCTGACCGACGGGGTCCATCAGGGCTCCCGTCATCGAAGGGGTGATCGATGAAGCGTGTCGTGGTGACGATTCTGGCGGTTCTCGGGGGGCTGGCGCTCATCGCTGCCGCCGTCGGGCTGGCGACGCTCGGCGCCGCCGCTCTGCGCCGCTCCGGTGGTGGAATCTCCGAGCACACGGTACTCGTGCTGGATCTCACCCGGCCGGTCGTGGAGGACGTCCCCGACGATCCCATTGCGAGGATCACGCTCCGCCACCGCATGGTCCTCCGGGACGTCGTCGACGCCCTCGTCCGAGGCGCCGACGACGACCGTGTGGACGGCCTCGTGGTGCGCGCCGAGGGACCGATCGGCAGCCTCGCGATCGCCGAGGAGATCCGGGATGCGATCGCGCACTTTCGCGAGAGCGGCAAGTTCGCCGTCGCGTGGGCCCAGACGTTCGGTGAGGCGCGTGCCGGGCATGCGCCGTACTTCGTCGCGACCGCCTGCGAGGAGATCACGATGTTGCCGGCGGGCGATCTCGGGCTCGTGGGCCTGTCGGTCGAGCACCCCTTCGTTCGCGGCGCGTTCGACAAGCTCGACGTGGTGCCCGACATGGACCGGCGGTACGAGTACAAGAACGCGATGAACCTCTATACCGAGACCGAGTTCACCGATGCCCACCGCGAGGCCACGACGGCCATCCTCTCGTCGGCGTTTCAGGTGATCGTCGACGCGATCGCCGGGGCCCGCGACATGACGCCCGAGGCGGTTCGCGCGGTGTGCGATCGTGGGCCACTGCTCGGCGCCGAGGCCGTCGAAGCCGGGCTCGTCGATCGGCTCGCGTACCGCGACGAGGTGTACGACGCGATCGAGACCCGGATCGGGTCGGAAGCTGCGTTCATCCCGGTCACCGACTACCTCCGCCGCGCCGGGAGCGCGTTCCGCAAGGGCGAGACCATTGCCCTGATCTACGGTGTCGGACAGATCCACCGGGGTCCGAGCACCTTCAACCCGGCCACGAGTCGCTTCGTCATGGGCGCCGACACGGTGGCCGAGGCGTTTCGGGCCGCCGTGGACGATCCCCACGTCCGCGCCATCGTGTTCCGCGTCGACTGCCCGGGCGGCTCCTACGTGGCGTCCGACGCGGTGTGGCGCGAGGTCGTCGAGGCCCGTGACGCCGGCAAGCCGGTCGTCGTGTCGATGGGCGGCGTGGCGGCGTCCGGCGGCTACTTCGTGGCCACCCACGCCGATCGGATCGTCGCGCACCCCACGACGCTGACCTGCTCGATCGGCGTGCTCGGGGGCAAGCTCGTCACGCGTGGCCTCTTCGAGAAGCTCGGTCTGACCTGGGACATCGCCACCACGAGCGCCAACGCGACCATGTGGTCGGACAAGGAGCCGTTCGGCGCCACCGGCCGGGAGCGGCTCGAGGCGTGGCTGGATCGGGTGTACAGCGACTTCACCGGCCGGGTGGCCGAGGGTCGAGAGATGCCGATCGAGCGGGTCCGGGAACACGCGCGCGGACGCGTGTGGACCGGTGCCGAGGCCCGCACATTCGGGTTCGTGGACGAGTTCGGCGGCTACCTGACCGCGCTCGCCCAGGCCAAGGAGCTGGCCGGTCTGAACGCGGAGGCCCAGGTCCGCGTCGAGACGTTCCCCAGGAAGCACTCGCTCCTGCAGGCGGTTCTCGGCCGCGGAGACGAGGGCGCGGCGGCCGTCGCGAGTGTCTCGATCGAGCGTGCGCTCGCGCCGTTGCATCCGACGCTGGCCGCCCTGGCCGCGCTGGGGCTCGTCGGTGATGCGGCCGAGAGCGCGCTCCTCGCCCCGATACCGGACGTCCGTTGATCCGACCGGGGCGCCCGGATCAGCCGCCGAAGACGCCCCGGAACCAGGCCTTCATCCCCTTCGCGGCCACCGCACGGTCGGACACGATGGGAACGTTGGTCAGGAACTCGCCTCGATAGGTCACGACCGCGTTCCCGACCGGGCTCCCCGTGACGAGGGGGGCGCGGAGCGGATCGCGAATCTCGGTCGTGACCACGAGCTCGTCGCGGTGGAGGGTCGGAACCAGCACCCGAACGTCGCGCGACGCCAGCGGCGCGATCGTCGCGGCCTGGCTCTGCTCGACGACCACCGGCTCGTCGGAGATCGCCTCACCCTTGGTCGCCACGGCCACGAGGCGGCACTCGTTGAACGCTCGGGAGAGGATGCGGGCCGTGATCGCGGCACACTCGCTTCGGGACTCGGCGCCCATGACCACCGAGACGTAGCGGGTGCCCTTGCGTTCGGCGGTCGCGCAGAGGTTGTATCCGGCGCGCTCGGTGTAGCCGGTCTTGATGCCGTCCATGCCCGAGAACCGCCCGATCAGCGTGTTGGTGTTCTCGAGGATGAACTCGCCGCCGCGAAACGGCGCCCGCTCCTTCGACGACCACTCGAGGATGTGCGCATGGGCCAGGAGTGCCCGGCCGAGGGCCACGACGTCGCGCGCCGTGGTCACGTTCAGCCGCTCCGGATCGTCGTCCAGCCCGTGAACGTTGACGTAGTGTGTCCTCGACATGCCGAGGTCCTCGGCGCGCCGGTTCATCATGTCCACGAAGACGTCGGTCTGACCGGCCACGTGCTCGGCCACGGCGACGCACGCATCGTTCGCGGACGCGATCGCGATGGCCTCCATCATCGCCTCGAGCGGGAACACCTCCCCCTCTCTGAGGAAGACCTGCGAGCCGCCCATGCGCGACGCGTGGGCGGACGCGCGAATCTCGTCGTCCAGCGAGAAGTCGCCGCGAGCGACCAGGTCCATCACGAGCAGCTCCAGCATCATCTTGGCCAGCGACGCCGGCGCGCGTTCGGCGTCGGCGTTCTGCTCGAACAAGACGGAGCCGGTCTCGGCCTCGATCAAGATCGCCGCGGCACAGTCGAGTGGGTCGAACTCGAAGCTCTCGCTGGCCACCAGCGTCAACGGGGTCGCGTCCTCGTCGAGCGGTGCCGGGGGCGTGGCGCCGCCGCACCCGAGGCCGACGAGGGCGACGACGAGCACCGCGCCCGCCAACGAGCGCGGCGGCGGGGTCGAATGTCGCACTGAACACTCCATGTTCTCGTGGGAAGTCCGGAAGGTCTGCTAGTGTTCGCGGCGCGAGCGACGCCACGATCGTCCCCCGAGACGGCCTGGGGACGAGCCTCGCATTCTACAGGAGGTCACGCGCATGTGCGTCCATCGATCTCGATCGTCGGCGGCTCCGGCACGGGGGCTCGTCGCCTCGGTGCTCCTGGTCGCGAGCGCGCTCCCGGCCGCGACCGCCGCGACCGCCGCCTCGGCGGAGGGCCTCGTCATCGTTCACCATTCCCGCGGACCGCGCTGGGACATCGAGGCCGGATTCCGTGATCAGCCCGGGATCCGTGACCACGTTCGGTACTACGAGACCCTCGACGCCGACGGGCGGATCCTGATGGGCGGTCCGTTCCTGGACGACTCGGGCGGCATGATGATCCTCAGGGCCCGGGACTCCCTGGACACGATTCGCGGGATCGCGATGTCCGATCCGGCAGTCGAGGCCGGGGTTCTGGGGATGCGGGTCCTGTCGATCTCGCACCCCGTTCGGGCCGCCGATCCGGTTCGCGTCGAGCAGTCGAAGCCCGACATCCGCGTCGTCGCGTGGCTCTCGCCCGGCGAGGGCTGGTCGCCGGACACCCCGCGCCTGGAGCAGGCCGACATGGACGCCCACGTGGCCTTCTGTCGACAGCAGATCGAGGCCGGCCACTTCGCCCTGGTGGCTCCCGACGGGGACGATCGCGAGATCATCGTGTTCATGCCCGGCTACACGCCGGATCCGGCCTCCGAGCTCCTCGCCACCGACCCCGCGATCGCATCCGGCGTCGTCACGGCTGCGACGACCGAGTGGCTGATCGTGTTCAAGCTCGAACGCCCGGACGGGTCGGCCGAGTGAGCCGACCGCTGGGGCGCGGCTTCTTCGCGCGCCCCGCGCTCGTGGTCGCGCGTGAGCTCCTGGGCTGCCGACTCTGCTTCCGGCGCCCGGACGGCCGCTTCGTCAGCGGCCGCATCGTCGAGACCGAGGCCTACGCTGGCTTCGAGGATCGAGCCTCTCACGGATGGCGCGGCCGCACGGCCCGGAACGCACCGATGTACGGACCGGCCGGTCACGCGTACGTGTATCTGATCTACGGCATGCACCACTGCATGAACGTCGTCACCGACGAGGTCGACTACCCCGCCGCGGTGCTCATTCGCGCCCTGGAGCCCGAGCGCGGGCTGGCGGGAACCGACACGTCGGGGCCGGGTCGTCTGTGCCGGGCCTTCGGGCTGGATCGCACTCATTCCGGCGCCGATCTGACACGGCCGCCGCTCACCGTGCGCCCGGGGCGCCGGCCACGCATCGTCCGGGCGACGCCGCGCATCGGCGTGGACTACGCGGGGGAGGCCGCGAGGTGGCCGTGGCGCTTCGTGGACGCCGAGAGCCCGGCGCTCAGCCGCCCGATCCCGCCCCGCGCGTGACCCGCTCGGGGCACCGCAAACCCGATCGCCACCCCAGGATCCGGCCCCCCGACTCGGCCGGACCCTCATGGTAGACTGACCCCTCGTCCGTGCACCGGAACGCCCGGCGTCGGTGCCGAGCTGTGGGTCTGTCGGGGGAGGCATCATGCGCGCAAGACACACACATCCGTGTGCGTCCGTACTTCTCGCGGTCGTGACCGTCGTGACATCGGCGACGGCCACACCGGTGGCCACCGACCGGCCACAGGTCGCCATCGAGCCCAGCGCCGCGTCCACGAGCGCGTCCGAGCGGGCGATCGATGCCCTCTCGATCAGAACGGGCACGAGGTGGCGTGTACACGCTGTGAACGGCGCGACCGGCACGCCGCATCTGGCGTTCGGGTCGGGCATCGAGACCGGCGCGCCTGCGGCGAGCGGGGCCGACGCCGAGCGATTGGCTCGCGACTTCATCGACGCGCAGGCCGACGTCTTCGGCACCAACGCCGAGCACCTCGAGCTCTGGCAGGCCGCTCACGCAAGCGGGAAGTGGGGCGTGACGTTTCACCAGCTCCACCGCGGGATTCGCGTGCTCGGCGGACGCGTCCACGTCACGATGACCGACGCGGGACGTGTGTTCGTGATCGGCTCGGACGTCTACCCCGGAGTCGAGGTGTCCACGACACCGGCGATCACGGCGAGCGCGGCGGTGACGCTGGCCTCGAAGCATCTCGACGCCGAGACGCGTTCGGGCGTCCAGGAGCCCACGCTGCGCATCCTGCCGGTTCACGACGGCGGCAGGGTGACGCATCATCTCGTCTGGCAGGTCGAGCAGTGGACGGACGACCCCACCGGACACTGGTACACGTACGTCGACGCGCACACGGGCGCGATCCGCTGGCTCCAGAGCGCCGTCTATCACGCGGACGTCACCGGTACGGTCCGCGCCGTCGTCGAGGACCTCGACTTCTGCACGGGTGCGTTCGACCGCCCGCTCGCCAACATCCGCGTGGAGATCGACGAGACCGGGGACTTCGCCTACACCGACGTCGACGGCGCGTTCTCGATCCCGGCGGGCGCGGACCCGGTCACGCTGCGTACCGAGCTGGCCGGCCGCTGGATCGACGTGAACCGCAGCGACGACCTCGAGAGCGCCGACCCCGAGCAGACGCTGATCGCCACGCCCGGTGTCCCCGTCGACATCGTCTGGGATGAACCCAGCTCCCGCTGGGACGAGCGCGACGTCTACTTTCACGGCGACCTCTCGCACGAGTTCATCGTGGACGTCGATCCGAGCTACGGCGATCTCGACTACCAGATGGCGTCGACCGTCGGCATCGCGGACGCCTGCAACGCGTTCTACGACGGCGTGGGGATCAACTTCTTCCAGGAGCTGGGGGGCTGCGCGAACTCCGGTCGGATCGGCGACGTCGTGTATCACGAGTACGGGCACGGCGTGACCTGGTATCTCTACGGCGCTCCCGAAGATCAGCCGTTCGGACGGATCCACGAGGGGAACTCGGACGTCTTCGCCTTTCTGATCTCCGGCAACGCCCTTCTCGCGGCCGGATTCCATCTCGACTGCGAGGCCGGGCTCCGGAACGCCGACAACACGCTGTGCTGGCCCGACGACCTCTTCGGTGGCTCCGGTCACACCGACGGACAGATGCTCTCGGGCTTTTACTGGGAGCTGCGCCAGCGCTTCGTGGATCTCTACGGCGAGAGCGACGGCATCGCCCGCACGGCCCAGAACTGGCACTTCGCGCGGAAGCTCGGACTGCCGACCGATCTCGACGATCAGGTGTTCTTCGCCTTCGTCTACGACGACGACAACGGCGATCTCGACGACGGGACCCCGCACTACGGGGAGCTGTGCTCGGCCGCCGACGCACACTGTTTCCCATGTCCGGACTTCGGCGTCGAGATCCGCCACACGGCGGTCGGTCCGCTCTGGGCCGCCGATACACCGGTCGACGTGACCGCAAAGGTGTACTCGACGCTGGGATCCATCCCGGCCGACTCTGCCCGCGTTCGGTTCGCGATCGACGACGGCCCGTTCACCGAGACCGAGATGTCCGGCAGCCCCGCCGACAGCCTGTACTCGGTCGCGCTGCCCGGGCAGCCGGCGGGCAGCACGTTGACGTACTACCTCGTCGGGGCCGACGACGCCGGCAACGTCGAAACGCTTCCTCGCACCGCGCCGACCGACGTCTTCACGGTGCTCGTCGCGCCGACCGTGTGGAACGACTTCGAGGCGTCGGCAGCCGGATGGACCAGCGGCGGCGACGCCACCGAGGGGCTCTGGGAGCGCGTGGAGCCGGTCGGCAGCTACATCGGGATGAACCCGGTCGCCGTGGACGAGGATCACAGCGTCCCGGGCACGTTCTGCTTCGTCACCGAGCAGAACGTCGAGGGCGAGACCGCCGCCGAGAACGACGTCGACGGGGGGACCGCGCTCCTCCTCTCCCCCGCCTGGAACCTGTCCGGCGCGACCGAGGCCGTTCTGAACTACCACCGCTGGTACACCGACGACTCGAACACGTCGCCCCAGGAGGAGTACTGGGTGGTCGAGGTGAAGAACGGGACGCTCGGCGCGTGGGTCGAGCTCGAGAACACGACCGACAGCGAGAACGACTGGGTCCTCCAGTCGTTCGACCTGATCTCCCTGTTCGGCGCACCGGAGATCGGTCTCGTGCAGGTCCGGTTCCTGGCAACCGACCTGCCGCCGACGAACAACCTCGTGGAGGCGGGCGTCGACGACGTCTGGATCCAGTCGGATCTCGGCGGCGGCTCGGTGGGAGTCGATCCGGTGCACCCCGGCATTCCGGCGGTGACGCGCCTGTCTCCGATCCTCCCCAACCCCGCGGTTCGGGGCACGCGCGTCGCGTACGAGCTCGGTCGACCCGGCCGGGTCCGGCTCGACGTGTACGACGTCGGGGGCCGTCACGTTCGAACGCTCGTCAACACGTCCCAGGCGGCGGGGTACTACGCCGTTCGTTGGGACGGCACGGGCGACGCGGGAAGCCCGATTGCCAGCGGTTCGTACGTCGTGCGGCTCTCGGTCGACGGTGTCGATCATCATCGAAAGCTCACGGTCGTGCGTTGATCACGCGAAGAAAGTCGGAGGGCGTCATGCAGCTCGGCTCGGTCCTGACCCTTGTGGCACTCTCGGTCGGCGTCTCCTCGGTGGCGCCGCACGTCGTGGCCGCGGCTCCTCGCGTGCTCGACCGGAGCGTACTCGTCGACTCGGACCACGCGTACACGTGGTCCGGAGGATCGACGGACTGGAGCGCCGCGCGCGGCGCCTCGTACGGGTACGACGTCACGCACTACGACCTCGACCTCGCGGTCGACTTCGGCGTCCCCGAGATCATTGCGACCGGCACGATGACGGTCACCATCACCGAGGCCGACCTCACGTCGCTCACCGTCGACCTGAACGACATGATGACGGTCACCGGCGTCACGGTGGACGGTCTGTCGCGTTTCTACACCACGGCCGAGGAGACGATCTCGATCACGCTCCCCTCGGCACCCGCGATCGGCGCCGAGCTGGTGGTCGCGGTCTCGTATCGAGGCCGCCCGTCCGAGGTCGGGACCAAGTCGATGCGATTCCGGACACACGGCGGGATCCCGGTGGTCTACACCCTCAGCACGCCGTTCTCCAACGCGAGCGTGACCGTGATCCCGATCAGCCACTACTGGCGTCCCTGCAAGGACGACCCCACCGACAAGAGCACGTACTCGGCCTCGCTCACGGTGCCCGACACGATGACCGGCGTCACGAACGGCGTCATGATCAGCGAGACCGACAACCTCGACGGCACCAAGACCTTCGTCTGGGAGCACGGCTATCCGATCGCGCCCTATCTGATCACGATCGGGATCACGAACTACGTCGAGATCACCGACACGTACGTCGGCGACACCCACACGCTCCCGATCTCGCACTACGCGTATCCGGAACTCGTGACCCAGGCCACGTCCGACTGGGCGCCCGTCACGTCGCATCTGGCCGCGTTCGAGGATCGGTTCGGGACGTTTCCGTTCACCGGTGAGCGCTACGGCATGTACATGATCGAGCCGGGTCCGGCGGTGGAGCACCAGACCATGGTGTCGTACCCGCGCAACATCGTGGACGGCTCGGGCGACTTCGAGTACATCGTCGCGCACGAGCTGGTGCACATGTGGTTCGGCGACGAGATCACGGTCGCCGACTGGAAGGACGTCTGGCTCTCCGAGGGCTTTGCGTCGTACGGGGAGGCGATCTACGAGGAGTCGGTGGGCGGTGCGACCGCGCTCCGCGACTACATGATGGCCATGGACGCGGGACCCTACGCGGGCACGATGTACGACCCGCCCTACGTGTGGCACGCCATCGTGTACGACAAGGGCGCATGGGTCCTGCACATGCTCCGGCACGTCCTCGGCGACGCCGGGTTCGACCAGCTCATCGCCGACTATCGCGCCGCGCACGCCGGCGGCAACGTGGTCACGACCGACTTCATCGCCGTGGCCGAGGGCGTCCACGGCAGCAGCCTCTCCTGGTTCTTCGATCCCTGGGTGTACGAGGAAGGCCGTCCGTCGTACGCGTACAGCTGGATCCCCGAGACGACCGCCGGGCTCGCGGTGTCGCTGACGCTGGATCAGGTCCAGTCGCTGGATCAGCCCACGTACACGATGCCGATCGACGTCGAGATCCAGACCGCGTCGGGCACCGAGCAGCACGTGATCATGAACGACATGCGATCGCAGTCGTTCTCGATCCCGGTCGGGGATACGCCGATCGCGGTGACGCTCGACCCGGGCCGCTGGATCCTGGGCTCGTTCGTCGAGGAGCCGGTCGGCGTCGCCACCGGACCGGCCGCGCCCTGGGGCGTGGATGCACCGGTCCCGAACCCCGCGTTCGGTGCGACGACGATCTCGTTCCTGACCGCGACGCCGGGGCGCGTGGCGGTCCGCGTCTTCGACGTCGCGGGACGCCACGTCCGGACGCTCACCAGCGAGGTGCTGTCGGCAGGACCGCACACGGTGACCTGGGACGGTCGCGACCGTCACGGCGAGCCGGTGGCCGCGGGCTCGTATCGCGTTCGCCTCGTCGGACCCGACGGCGTTGACCACGCATCCGTGCTCGTGGTTCGCTGATCGTCCATCGGCCCGGCCGGCCCTCGGCCGGCCGGGTCAGCGACGTTCGCGTAGCGCGTCCTCGAGGTGGCGATAGGGCTCGGTCAGCTCACCCCGGTGCACGATCATCGCGCCGGCGATCTCGGGCGGCAGCGTGGAGACACCACCGGGCCCGGCGAAGGCGGGATCCTCCAGAGCGCGCGCCAGGTCGGGCATGAACGGCGCCAGGGCGTCTCCGAAGGCGCGCGACGCGTCCACGGGAAGCTCGGCGGGCAGGAAGTCCACGGCCAGGATCACCGGACCGTTCCCGTCGATCCCCTCCTCGATCATCTCGGTGTCCACGTCGTACACGTAGACTGGGGCATCGGGCTCGGTCGCCTTCACCGTGAACTCGATCGCCCCCTCGATGTCGAGCGAGACGTCTCCGATGACGCGGAGGCGGGGCGTGTCTCCCGAGTACAGCCGCGCCGCGGATTCGCGCGTCATGAGCCTCGGACAACCGGGCTCCCAGTACAGCGCGGTGATGAGAACCGTCAGCCAGGGAAGGTAGCGCTCGAACGTGGACTCGTGGCCGGCGGGATCGGCCAGGTAGCGCTCCCACGTGAACGGACCGCCGTCGCCGGGCGCGAGCCAGTCTCCGCCGTCGAACACGACCTGATAGACGCGACGGTCGATCGGCACCGAGCCCGGTCCCGCGAGGAGCTGGGCCGGCGTCAGGGTGCGCGCACCCAGCGCATTCAGGATCTCCTGCGCGCCGCCGGACACGCCGCCGGCGCCGGCGATGCCGATGACGAGCGGGCACAGCTCGGGCGGCAGTCCATCCCGGGCGATGCGTTCGCCCGCGTCGCGGATCGCGTGCAGCGCATCGGCGAGGTCGTCGTACTGATGGGCCTGCCGGATTCGCTCGAACGGGTTCGGCGTTCCCTCCGACGCGAGTCGCCGCCCGAGCGCCCACAGCGAGTCGATCGTGCCCGCGAGGCCGGCGAAACGACTGAACCCGATCAGCCGCCGATCGGCCGCGTCCACGATGCGCTCGTAGTCGATCAGGGACGCGCCGCGATCGAGCAACGCGCGCAGCATCGGCATGCTCGTGGGCTGCCCCTTGATGGTGTGGGAGAAGAACGCGTACGTGGTGTCGGATCGGAACGCGTCGGGCGGGATCTCCTTCACCCCCAGCACGAGTGCGCAGCCGTCGAGTCGCTCGGAGAGCGTCGCGCCGGCGCGGACGTATGCCTCGTCGTCGAACGCGCGCTTGACGGACGGCTCGATCGCGATCGAGAGCCCGTGGTCCTGTACGAGCGCCTTGACGTGGCGAGGGGTCAGCGGCGCTCGGCGCTCCCAGTCACTCTTGGTCTCGCGTCGGATGCCGATCCGTAGGGTCATCGGTTGTGGATCTCCAGGGGTTCGAAGCCGTCGGCCGGCTCGAAGCCCAGCACGCGTCCGAAGAACGTCAGCTGGGCCGCGAGGGCGCGGCGGATGTTGGGTCCTCGTTCGAATCCGTGGCCCTCGTCGTCGAAGGTCACGTACGCGTGCGGCAGGCCGCTCTCGGCCAGCGCGGCCACGATCGTCTCGGACTGCTCGGGAGGCACCACCCGATCCTCGAGACCCTGCAACAGGATCACCGGACAGCGGATCTCGCCGGCCCGGTGCACGGGCGATCGCGCCACGTATCGGTCTCGCGTCTCGGGGTACGGCCCGACGAGCGACTCCAGGTAGCGCGACTCGAACTTGTGCGTGTCGCGGGCGAGTCGCTCGAGGTCGGCCACGCCGTACGCGCTCGCGCCGGCCGCGAACACGTCGCTCGAGACCAGTGCCGACAGCGTGGTGAACCCTCCGGCGCTGCCGCCCTTGATGACGAGGCGCGCGCCGTCCACGAGTCCGCGCCGCACCATGTCGAGCGCGGCGTTCACGCAGTCGGCGGTGTCGACGGTTCCCCACCGTCCGGTGAGCCGTTCCCGGTAGGCGCGCCCGTACCCGACGCTTCCCCCGTAGTTGACGTCGATCACGGCGAAGCCGCGGCTGGTCCAGAACTGAACCCCGAGATCGAACCCCGAGCTCGCCCGCGCAGTGGGACCGCCGTGACTGAGCACGATGAGCGGTGGCTTCTCGTCGGCGGGACCGATCGCGTCGCGATTAGTGGGCCGGTAGAACCAGGCGTACGCGCTCTGGCCGCCGTCGGTGGGGAACTCCACCGCCTCGGGAACCGACACGTAGCCGGCATCGATCGAGACCGAGAGACCCCGGCGCACCTCGATGATCTCCCGCTCTCGCAGGTCGAGGAGCACGACGGTCGGCGGACGATCGGGCGCCGCCCCGACGAACGCGAGTCGACCGCCCCCGTCACTGGTGAGGGTCGGGCCGTAGCCGAAGTTCGTGTACGGCAGGTCCAGGTCCTCGGTGGCGCCGTCGGGATCGATCACCACGATGCGCTCCCGGTCGACGTCGTAGCGCACGGCCGCGATGCGCCCCTCGCCCACGAAGGCGAGCTGCGACAGACCGAAGACCCAAGGCGGATACCCGTGGTCGGCCGCCCGGGGCGCGATCGGCTCGATCTCACCGCGGTCCAGGGTCAGACGATGGAGGTTCCAGTACCCGGTTCGGTCCGAGACGAAGACGAGCGTGTCGTCGGTGATCCACGACGGCTGGAGGATCGACTCGCCGGTGCCTCCGGCCACGCGGCGGGCGCCGCGCAGCGTCCCTCGGCCGGTCCGCTCGGCGACCCACAGCTCGCTCGCGTCCCACGGCATGTACGGATGATCCCAGACGATCCACGCGATCGCCCCGCCCGACGGGCTGACCGCCGGGGCCGCCACGAAGTCGTTCTCCGCCCACAGCACCCGGGGCGGCTCACCGCCGTCGGCCGGCACCTCCACGAGGGCATTCCGTACGTCGGGAGCGCCGTCGCGCGTGCGATGCGTCTCGCACACCGCGACCAGCGAGGCGCCATCGACCGGGACCAGATCCGCGAACCGATCGGCACGTGGTGACGGCGGGGCCGGCGTGATCGGGACCGCGGCGCCCGCGTCGAGCCGGTAGACCCGCTGATCGGTGTCCTCGACCACGAACGGAACGCCGTCGATCACGCAGTAGTCGCCACCGCCGTACTCGTGGCAGCGCGACTTCACGCGGACGCCGTCGGGGGTCACCGACTCCACGGTGCCATCGGGGGTCCGGCGCCAGACCACGCCCCGCCCGGACTCCGCCGCCCGCGTCTCGCGCCAGTAGAGCGAGCCGCCGACCAGCCGGGGCAGGGACAGCCTCACCTCGTGCGTGGCGATCAGATCGGGCATGATCGGAGACGGCCAGCTCCCGTACGGGCGTTCGGTCGGCGTCACGACGTTCCTCCGGTTGAAGGCGACTGGGGATGGTACTTGCCCACTGGTGACTTCCGAAAGGCCCGTCGACGACCGACCGAGAGAGTCATGCACCTCCTCCCCGGACCCCGGACCCGAACGCCGATCGGATTCCTGCTCGTCCTCGCCCTGGCCGGGGGGGCGCCGGCCCAGGCCGGCGGTCCCATCCGCGTGCTCGCCCCACCGCCAGCCGTCCCGGCGCCCGGGATCCCCGTCTCGAGCGGCACCGGCTACGTGGGGCTCGCGGACCTCCCGCTCTCGGATCCCCGGCTGCGACAGCTCGAGGCGGCAATCGACTGCGGCTTCCTCCCCGAGGCCGTTCCGTCGATCTCGGGCACCACCGCGCGCGAGTGGGCCGAGCTGGAGTCTCTCGCGGCGGGCTTCCTCATCGGGTGCCCCGATGCCGACGGGCTCGTTCCCACCGTTCGCGGATCGGGCCACACGACCGCCCCGACCACGTCCGGCGCGGTCACGGCCGGGACCGCCGGGCGGACACCGCACGCGGCCCACGCGGGCGCCGGCACTCGCGCGGCCCCGCCGGACCCGGTGCGTCTCGCGCGTCTCGGACCCACGGAGGTCGAGCTACGGGGTGCGCATCTCTTCGCCGGGGAAACCGGGACGCGCCGGTTCGCCGACGGCGACGAGATCGAGGAGGGTCTTCACGCGCGCACGCGAGGAAGCGTCGTGCTGGAGCCGACATCGTGGTCTCACGCGAGCGCGGAGCTCGTCGGGGGAGCGGGTCGGAGCGCCACGCGGCTTCTCGTCACGCGCGCGGCCCTGACGCTGCGCGGCCGGGGGCTCCGCGTGACGCTGGGGCGCCAGCCGCGCTGGTGGGGACCGGGACGACTCAACGAGGTGCTCCTCACCACCAATGCGCGCGCCGGCGACGGCATCGAGCTGGCCACCGACGGCGCGCTCTCGATCGGGGCCGCGGGCGCGATCCGGTCGGCGGTGTTTCTCAGCTACCTCGACGACGGCGCGCGTCCGACGCCATACCCTCTCCTGTTCGGGCATCGTGTCGCCTGGAGACCGCGAGGCGTGGTCGAGCTCGGAGTCGAGCGCACGATCATGCTGGGTGGCGCCGGCCGGTCCGAGCGCTACACGCCGGGTGACGTCCTCGACATCCTGGCCGGACGAGACGAGAACCGGGTCGACTACGAGGGCCATCGCGACACCGATCAGAAGCTCGGTCTCGACATCACGCTTCGGCTGCCGATCCTGACGCGACTGGTGCCCGGCCTCCGGGGCTCCCGCGTCTTCTTTCGATACGCGGGAGACGACGGGCTCGACGGGTGGCTGCCGACACGCGTGTCGCACCATTACGGTGCGGCGTTTCATCTCGACCGGACCCGGTTTACCGTGGAGTTTCTCGAGAACGTCGCCGGTGGGACCTGGTACTGGAACGACGAGTACCCGGCCGGCTACACCAACCGCGGCGACTTTCTGGGCACCGATCTGGGCGGGGATGCGAAGAGCGGTCGCCTCCGCCTCGTGCGCGCGCTGACCCGGTCGGTGGGGCTTCGGGCCGAGCTGTTCGTCGACTCGCGCGGGCATCGGTACCACCAGGGAACGAGCGATCGCCCCGAGCCGGGCGCGCGTCGCGCGCTCTACGTCGAGGCCGGCATCGCGCTGGCCATCCGATCCCGCGCCGCCGACCGCGTCGTCGTGGAGTATCGGTTCCGCAATCCGCGCCACGGCTTCGCGTACGAGCGCGACGAGTCGCTGCCGCGGCATCTCGTCGTCGTCCGTCTGAGCGGCCTCGGAGGCTGACGGGCGCGCCGCGACCGATCGGACGCCGGTCGCCGTCGGGCGTCACCGTCAGTTTGAAGTTGCAAACCGGCCATTTGGGGTCTATGGTTCGAGCACTCCTACTCGAACGACCTACCTCGACCCGCTTGGGGGAATGTCACCGTGTGAACGGTCGGTGACGCCTCGGCGGGGCCCTCCGGATGCAGGACCCAACCGGACTGCAAGACCGTTTTGTGTGGCGACTGTCACACGACGTGGAGAAAAGCAAAGTGCTCTGATCCGTGATGCCCAAGCGGTTTCTGCGGACCGGTGCTCGATGCGGAACACGGCCCGACACAGAGGTGGCATCCCCCACCTGCCCGTGGTCACGTTCAGGCGCGTTGGGCGGCGTCAGGCCCTTCGCGCGTCGGAGCGGAAGCCCGCGGTGTGGATCCGGCGAACCGTCTCGATCGTGTCGGCCTCGTCGGCGCTCTTGTCGTCCCGGTAGCGACGGACGCGCGCGAACCTCAAGGCCACACCGCCGGCGTACTGCGGGCTGGCCTGCACGTCGTTGAACGCGACCTCCACCACGAGCTCGGGCCGAACGTGCACGACGTGCCCCTCGCGTCCGATCTCGCGCGCGAGCAGCGCCTCGGTCTGCCACCGGAGAACGGCGTCCGTCAAGCCCTTGAACGTCTTCCCCAGCATGACGAAGCCACCGTGATCGGGATCGCGGGCGCCGAGATGCAGGTTCGAGAGCAGGCCCCTGCGGCGGCCGTGTCCCCACTCGGCCGCGAGCACGACGAGGTCGAGCGTGTGAACCGGCTTGAGCTTTCGCCACGCACCGCCACGACTGCCCGCCTCGTAGACCGCGGCGAGAGACTTGACCATGATCCCCTCGTGTCCGTCGGCCATTGCCCGCGACAGGAACGCGTCGGCCTCCGCCGGCGAGCCGGCTCGCACCCGTGGCACCAGACAGGACCCCGCGACGTCGGCAAGCGCCCGCTCGCGCCGCGCGAGCGGCTCGTCCAGGAGGTCGGTGCCGTCGGCGTGAAGGAGGTCGAAGAAGAACGGCGTCAATGGAAGGGTCCTGGCCATCTCGTCCACATCGAGGCGCCGGCCGAAACGCCGCATCGTCACCTGAAACGGCTCGGGCGCGCCCCCCGCGCCCAGCGCGAGCACCTCGCCGTCGAGCAGCGCGCGCCGGAGCGGCAACGCTCGCGCCGCGGTCACGACCTCCGGGACCGCCGCCGTCACCTCGCGCAGGCGGCGCGAGTACACCCGGACCTCGTCGCCGTCCTTGTGCACCTGGATCCGCGCGCCGTCCAGCTTGTACTCGAGGAGCGCATCAGCGGCGTCGTCCAGCGCCGTGTCCAGCGCCTCGGCGGGCTGGGCCAGCATCGGCTGGATCGGACGGAAGAGCTCGAGCCCGAACGCACCCAGCGCCGCCACGCCACGCGTGAGCGCCGCGTGCGCGACGGTGGCCACGTCGCCGGTGACCGACACCGCCCGGCGAATGCGAGATGCGTCCGTGCCGCAGGCTCTCGCGACCGCTTCCACCATGATCCCGTCGAGCGCGCCCTGCCTCAGCTCACCGAGGACGAGGCGCGTCACGAACTCCTGCTCGCGGGTCGTGGCCTGCCGGAACAGGGCGTGGACCAGTCGGACACGTTCAGCCGACGACCCTTTCCCCGAGACCGAGGTGATCGCGTCGAACGCCTGATGGAGCTCGGTGATCGAGAGCGAGGGCGACTCCGCGGCCGGCACCTCGCGCGCCCCGGCCAGCGTGGCCGGACCCAGCCCGATCCGACCCTGCGGAAGACGTGCGCTCAGGTACGAGACCACCTGCCCGAGCTCGTGGGGCGCGGCCCGGCGAAGAAGCGAGGCCAGACGGTCGATCTTCTCCAGACGGCCGGACCGGCTCCCCACCGCCTCGTGGATCTCGACCAGTTCGATGAGCTGCATCGTCGGCTTTCCGCAACGAGAACGCCCGCCCCGCGGGACACCGCCGGGCGGGCGACTCCACCGATCCGACCGGCTCCGAGGAGATTACCGGTACAGGTCCTTGATCGTCGACCACGACGCGTTGCGGACCGGTACCGCGTCGTTCCGGACGACCTCGACGTCCGTGGTGTAGACGTAGTCGCCGGGCGTGCCACCGTCGAAGTTGGCCGCGTTGCCGGCGACAAAGAACCGGACCGTCCCCTCCGCCGGCGCCGTCCACTGGAAGCTCCACGACACCGGGCCGTCCGACGTGCCCGCGAACGTCCCCTCGGACGTCTGCTTGACGAAGTCACGGTCGCCGAAGTCGGAGAGCTGCGTGTTGGTCGCGTCGGTGATCGCGAACGAGCCGATGCGGTTGTCGTCGGGACCGACCGCGGTGATCTCGAAGCCCCAGCGCATCTGCCCCGGATCGTCGAGAACGACGCTCAGGTCGTAGGTCACACCGGCATCGTACGCCTCCGGCAGTCCCTCGATGGTCAGCGTGCCGTCGCCGGAGTTCAGAGGAAACGAGCTGTGGCACAGCACGCACGTGTCGTCGAAGGGCGGGTTGCCGGCATAGTCGTCCGGCGGGCCGCTGGAGAACGCGAGCGCGGACGCGGCGCACACGATCGACGCGGTCGACACGAGCGTGAACCTGGTAACGATCTGCATGGGGATCCTCCGACGACGTGGTGTCCAAGGTTGAGCAAACGAGGAAGGTCGCCTCGACAGCGACGACCGGACGATTATCGCACAGGCCGGTGTTTTCGATCACGTGGTCAGCGCTCGAACCCGGTCCGCGAGACGCTACGGGATTCTACCTCGTCGCGATCCCGCGCGTGCCCCGAAACTCTGGACAGCGAAGGACTTCGGGGCGCGCGGATCTGCGCCCCGGAGGGGAGCCCCGACGCAGGGGGCGGCTCATCTCGATCGGTGTTCGATCACGGGAAGCGAACCGGATCGCCGAGCTCGTCGAGTCGGGGCTCGACACCGAGGCCGGGCGCCGACGGCGCTGAGAACCGGCCGTCGACGCGGCGGGGAGCACCGGTGGCGATCGACCGCGTGACGTAGCTGTTGAAGTCGGTGCTGGAGAAGCGATGTCGCTCGGGTGTGCTGTGGGCCAGATGCGCGATGGCCGCGGTGACCACGTCCCCGCCCCAGCTGTCCTCGATCGTCATCGCGATCCCGTGCTCAACGCAGAGATCGCGTGCCCGGCGAGCCTTGGTGAGCCCGCCGAGCTTGCTGATTTTGACGTTCACGACGTCCATCGCGCGATCGGCGATCGCCCGCGTCAGCATCCCGAGCGAGTCGATCGACTCGTCCAGGATGAACGGCCGCGAGGTGCGCCGACGTATCGAGAGACACTCGTCGTACGAGGCGCACGGCTGCTCGATGTACACGTCGAGGTCGGACACCGCACTGACCACGCGTGCGGCCTCGTGGGGCAGCCATCCCCGATTCGCGTCGGCGACCAGCACGTCGCCGGCGTCGAGCACGTCGCGAACGGCCCGGATGCGCGCCACGTCGTCGGCCGGATCGCCGCCGACCTTCAGCTGGAATCGGCGATACCCCTCCCGGCGGTAGCGTTCCACGCTGGCCGCCATCGCCGAGGGCGTATCCTGGGAGATCGCGCGATACAAGAGGACGTCCCCGCCATCGCGCCCGCCGAGGAGGTCGCACACGGGGAGCCCGGCGACCCTTCCCAGGATGTCCCAGCACGCCACGTCGACGGCGGACTTCACGTAGGCGTGCCCCTCGAGACACGCGTCCATTCGCCGGACGAGGACGTCGAGCCGTGTGGGATCGGCGCCGATGAGCGAGGGGGCGATCTCGGCGAGACCGGCGCGGACCCCGGCGGCGTAGGCCGGCAGGTACACCGGTCCCAGGGGACACACCTCGCCGACGCCGGCGATGCCGGCGTCGGTGCTCACGACGACGACCGTGGAGTCGAAGACGTCCACGCTCTTCCCCTCCGACCAGGCATATCGCCCCTCGTGGAGCGGCAGATCGACCTGATGAACGTCAATGCGAGTGATGCGCATCCTCGGGCTCCTGGGCTCTCGAGGCCCGGTTGCGGGGGACCGATGCCGGCTCGTTCGAGGGGATCGGGATCCATGCGACCCGCACGACGACGCACGCGTGCGGCCGTGCACCGGCCGGCGTGGTGCGGTTCGCGGAGGATCTGCTGGAGTCGGGAACGCTCACGACGCCCCGATCCGACGCGGTGACCGCGACACTCCTGGACCCATCCGACGGCAGCCTGTCAGAGGCGTCGTGAGCCATTCGGCCATCCCCCGGCGAGGCCGGCCTCATCGCGACGAGCCTTGCACGATCGCGGCTAGCGCGACCGCGCCTTGCGCGACCGTCGGGATGACGCCCTTCTCGATCCCGCCTTGCCTCGCCGTTTGCTGCCGGCCTTCTTTCGCCGGGACTTGCCGGAGAGCCGCTCGCGGGCCGCCGGCGCGTCGAGCTGCAGTGCGTCCTTCAACGCCGCCTCGCTGTTCCCGCGAAACGTGAGGCGCCCGCCCTTGCTCTCCCACAGGAACACCGCCTGTGCGGACACGCCCAGCAACTCGCCAAACTCCGCCTGCGTGAGGGACAGCTTCTTGCGTAGCGACCGGACGCTGCGAGAGGTCATGCGGAACTCCTCGGCCGGAGGAGGCTCTCCCGCCGCCTTCGCCAGGCGCGTCAGCGCCGAGGCCATGCGCTTCTGCTCCGCCTTGAGTCCGGACACCTCTTTTCGCAGACTGGCAACCGTACCCCGCAACGTCGCATTGCTCTTCTCGAGGCGAGCGGTCGCGTTGCGTGCTTCCTTGCGCGAGAGACGGCTGATCTCTTCCTTCAGGACCTTGGCGACGTTCGGCATCTTGACTCCATCTCGACGCGCGCACTCGCGCTCGGGCGACACGCATGCGGCTCGGTGAAACGCTCACCCGTCCGAGAACGACGATGGCGAGGGTCAGCGACATGATACGGATCGGCGCAGTCTAGCAGCCTCGTGTCGTGACGTCGCCCACCGTGCCGACCAGACGCATCGAGAAGGCGACTCTCTCCATCTCGACGACGCGCGGGAAGCCCACGCCATGTTCGGAGAAGACGCTCTCATACCGATCCGTCCCACACGAAACCCGACTCCTGGACACGTCGACGGTTTCACGCGCCAGAATGAACGGGACTCGCATATCGGAGTCCTCTTTGGCCAAGCGGCATGTGAGTGCGCGCCGTTCACAGTCCGCGTAGACCGCCACGCCGGATGCGCGGATCACCGGTGACCCGGAAGGCGCCGAGCCCGTCGCTCAGCGAGATGAAGCCGATCACGGCGGTCTGCCTCCCCACGGACGCCGCACCCGATCGACGCGGTTGTCAGTCTGGCCGCGCCGCTTCGATCCTCAATGGGCATCGTCCGGTCCGGGGATCGCGTCGATCAGGGCACCCGTACGAACGACGTCGTCGTCGACTCCGAGCCCGCCTGGATCCGGACGACGTACACGCCCGCCGGGGTCGGCCGGCCACGAGCGTCCCGTCCGTCCCATCCGAGCGTCCGCGCGCCCGCGAGGACACGCCCGTCGACGAGCGTGGCCACGGCGCGTCCGGCGACGTCGTAGATGCTCACCGTCACCGGCCGCGGCGGCTCGGGAACGTGGACGCGAATCGCATCGGACGGACCGAAGGGATTCGGTACGACACCGACGAGCCGCGCGCCGCCGGGTGCGCTCGTCGACGGCGGGGGATCGATCGGCGTGACGGGCTCCTGGTAGGCGCGAACCGACACGTCGTCGAGCGCCGCCTCGACGATGTCCTCGCCGCCATCGTCGGACGCCGCGAAACGCAGCCGGACCTGGCTCGTGAGCGAGATCATGTCGGAGAGCTCGCGATCCACGCGCTCCCACCAGCGCCGGTTCTCCCCCAGACGCTCGATCTCGATCCACGTCGCGCCGCCGTCCGGAGAGGCGCTCACGACCCACTCGTCGCTTCCGGACCCCGCGAAGGCGCTGTTCGAAAACCAGCGATGGTAGGTGAGCCGCGCGTTCGGCTGGCCGCTCAGGTCGAGCGGCGGGCTCTCGAGCGTCGTTCGTCCGCCGTCGACGTCCGCCTCGCCGATCGGCGATCCGGCGGGCGCGTTGCCGGTGACGTAGCACAGAACGGCGTCGTCGCCCGGCGTGTGATCGAACTCGGGCTGCACCGGTCGCCCGAGCTCCTGCCCGGTGGCGATGGGATCCGCGAGCGTCCAGAGCCCCGACGTCGCACCGTCGCCGGGAACCCGCGCGCGCCAGCCGTACGTCGACTCGAAGTCGTCCTCGAAGAGCGTCGTGATCGTGCCCACGAAGAACGCGTGCGTCTCCCCGGGTGCGCCCGGTGGATCGGTCGTCCGGTTGCTCTCGACGTCGACCGCGACGAGGTAGTACTCGACCCAGCGTCCGGCCGGCTTTGCGGGGATGAAGGCCTCGTACACGTCGCCGGCTCCGGTGGCGGTCAGCGCCGACCGTTCGCTCACTCCGTCGACCGCGTAGTGGACGTGGAGCGAGTCCGCATCCAGCGGCTCCGGGGACCGGATGCGTGCCACCACTCGATACGGTGCCGACGTGTCCTCGGTGTCCGGAAGGGGCTCGTGTCCGATCGACAGGCGGAGCAGGTCGGCCAGCGTGGCCAGGAACGCCACGCCGAGCCGCACCGTCTGGTGGGCGAGGAGCGGCTGGTTGTAGCTCGGCCCCACCCGGTCCCGGTTCGTGTGGATGAAGGGCGAGGGCCTCTGGCCGTCCTCGAAGAACATGACCGCGGGATACCCGCCCTGCCAGAACGACGCATGGTCGCTCGTGCCGGCCGGGATGTGCCCGTCCTCGAGAGGAAGGCCCGGCACGTACGTCGCGCCGACCTCGACCATCAGATCGCGCAGCGCGGGATGGAGCGCGTCGGAGATGATCGTCATGTCGAGATCGGACGTCTCGGAGTAGCCGATCATGTCGGCGTTCAGCATGGCCACGACGTCGAGGTCCCGGCCGATCGCGATCTCGTGCACCCACGCCTGGCTTCCGAGAAGACCCAGCTCCTCGGCTCCGAACGCGATGAAGACGAGCGTGCGCGCGTACTGCTCGCGCGAGAGCACGCGCGCGGCCTCGAGGACGAGCGCGGTTCCCGACGCGTTGTCGTCGGCCCCGGGGGCGTCGGCGGTCGAGCCCGCCGCGTACGAGTCGTAGTGCGCGCCCACGATCACGATCTCGTCGGGACGGGTGACGCCGGGGATCACGGCAACCACGTTGGGCGCGTACACGCCGTCCGTCCAGTCGTGGACTCCGACGCTGTCGATGCCGTAGGAGGCCAGCTCCGCGCGGACGTACTCGGCCGCGGCGAAGCCGCCCTCGGAGGGAGCGTAGCGAGTCCCGAAGTCCTGGAGGCGCGCGACGTGGGAGTCGATCCGTGCACCGGAGACCGAGTCGGTCATCGCCTCGATCGCGGGAACGAGCGCGACGCGTGCCGGCCAGGACGGCGGCATGTCACGAGGCGGTCGACACGGTGCCAGCGTCAGGCGAGCGACCTCGAAGCCGGCGTCGAGTACGTCTCGCAGGCGCGATTCCGGAACGTCGACGACTGCTCGTCCACGATCGGCCCACAAGACACGTGAGCGTGAGGCGAGCTCGTCGACCCGCCACGGCGGGACGGGAGAGACGACGTAGTACGTGGCCTCCTCCAGGTGTCGATCGATCTCGAGCGATGGATGTCCGGCGGCGCGCAGACGATCGACGTCGTCCTCGCTCGCGACCGCGAGGAGAAAGTCGCCCGCGTTCCACACGACGACGATGCCACGGTCGACGAGGTCGGCGAGCGTGCTCGGCGTGTCGGCATCGACGACGACCAATCGCGAGTCGAGCACTCGGGCGTCGATCGCTGGCGAGTCGATCGGTCGCGAATCGGCGAAGCGGATGTCCTTCGCGTGCGAGGCCGATGGCATCGACACGAGGAGCGTGAGCAGCACGGCAGTCGGAAGGGGCGCTTGCATGGACGGCTCCCACGTGGGTGAACCCGATGATGGCCCCCGGACAAGTCCGTGTTCGAGTGTACCCGGAGGAGTCCATCGATCGCCAGCGCGACCGACGTCGCCCACGTCAGGCGAGTGCTGCTAGGATGGAGACAGGCGCGCCGGGGCGATGTGAAGCGTGTTCGACGGAGCCACCAGGAGGTCGACCATGCGTGGGCGCGCATCGTTGCGTCTGATCGCGATCGGTGTCGGCTGCCTGCCGGTACCCGCGGACTCGAAGGATGACCCGCCTGTAGCCCCGCCTCCGGCGACGATGGACGCTACCGGCGTTCCGACGGAGTATCCAGCATACGCAACGACCGAGCGCCGGTACTCGGACCCCACACCGACGCCCGGCGCGGCGGGGATCCTCGAGGAAGACGACGCGCTGTGCAGCCTCACGAGGCTCTTTCTCGGCTCGACGGCGACCTACGCCGGCACCGTACTCTCGTCCGAGCTGGTGCACGTGAGCCCGCTCGACGAGATGGCCCGGGAGGCGATCGACTCGCAGATCCGCTGGGGGCGACGCACCCCGATCCACGGCGCGGGGATACTCGAGGACCTCGTCCAGGTCGTGGAGCTGCGTGTCGACTGGAGCGTGCCGCACGACGACGCGGAGGTGATTCTGCTGGTGAGCCTCGCGGGCACGTATTACCTCGACGGCCTCGCCCTCATCACCGTGACGAATCCCAAGTCTTTGGCGCCGGGCGACCGGATCCTGGCCTTCGCTCGCCCGATCGAGGTCGCCGAGTACCCGG
Organism: Candidatus Eiseniibacteriota bacterium; assembly: GCA_965224245.1. Taxonomy (GTDB): domain Bacteria; phylum Eisenbacteria; class RBG-16-71-46; order CAZAMP01; family CAZAMP01; genus CBDCYW01. The sequence continues at coordinate 3,375,717 of OZ245046.1, forward strand.
ATGCCTGGCACGTCTGTAGTACCACCCACCGTCGCCTCGATCGCGTGGCCGACGAGGCGTCCGAGACGCTCGTGCGGGATCGAATCGAGGCCCTGGCGGATGCCAGTGCGAACGCCTTCGCACAGCGATCCAGCCGGGAACGGCTGGGGTGGATCGAGGGGTCCGTCACCGGCTTCGTGAAGTCGTACGAGCCCGAACGAGGTGCGTCGTACACGATGACGCTCGACGACGTGCATGCTCGCGACGGCGCGTTCGACGTCCCGTCCCCGCTGGACGTGCTGTTCTCTCGACTGACGAGGAACCCGATCGGACTCCTGCCGTGCGGGATCTCACCCGACGTGGAGCGCGGACAGTTCGTTCTGCTGTCGCTGTGCCGGGCGGCGGATGGCTCGTACTACGCCTGCGAGGATGCGTGGGGATTGCTGCGTGAAGAAGCCGCCGCTGGAGCCGAGATGGAGAAGACGTTGTGGCGCGGTGCACGATTCGTGAGGTAGCGAGCGCGGTCGTGCTCGCGTCGATCGCGTGCGAGGCCTCACCCGCGTACCCGGCGCAGGCGCCCGTGTCACCAGAGCCTTGACCCCGCGAGGCGGCTCGTCGAACATCCTCGCCGTCGAGCCCATCGAGAACGTGATCGCCAGCACGTCGTCGTCGATCGCGACTTCGAGCCACTCTCCACGTACGACTGGCGAGAACGGGTCGTCCGAATCGCCGCGACGAGCGGGGGGAACACCGTGAGACAGAAGCCGTGGCAGAAGAAGGTGATTCGCCAGCTACCAACGTACGGGGGGCGGCTCGTCATCTTCTGCGGTCAGGGCAACGAGCCGATGCTCAGCGTCCTGCGATCGCACGTGCGGAGCTCCTCGGGAATCTGCCTGACGCTGGCGAAGAAGTGGATGTGCGAGCTGAGCAACGGACGCGACTTCTGGGACTGGATGATGCCCGGAGGTCAGCTGAACGCGGCCGCGGCCGCGAGCATCACGATCCAGCACGTCGACAAGGGACGGGCCGACGTCCCCGAGACGACCTCGGGTCAGCGGGCGCCGAGCCACTCCGGGACCACCGATGCGCAGTTCCTCGCGTTCTACGGTCAGCTCGAGTCGTCCAAGCTGGTCATTCCGGGCGGCGCCAGCGGGTTCGGAAACCCTCCGGCGGGCGAAGTCCCCGCGGCGCTCGGCGCCGTCGTCCGGGACAAGCGACCTCCGGCCCAGGCCTATGCCCTGTTCAACATGCACGCCGACGGAGCGTCCGGACACTCGGTCGCCGCCGAGGCGATGAACTACGGCATGGTCAGGTTCTACGACCCCAACATCGGAGAGATGGTCTTCGAGCGCGCGGACAGCTTCGCGGGCTGGATGGCCGACGTGCTCGGCAGCGAGGTCTACCAGACGTACACGGCCTTCAACTACCGGTGGTACAGCCGCTCGAGCTGATCGGGTTCCCGGCTGTACATGCCGGGGTCAGAACGCATTCTCCGGGGGAAGGGCCGGTCTCTGCATTCTCGGTCCGCTTCCGGCGAGCATCGACGTGGCGTTCTCATCGGCGAACGTGTACCCGGGTACACGTTCGATCAGCATCAAACGCCACCAGAATGGTGGGTTGCATCGCAACCGTCAGGAAAGTGAAAGATCGGCCCTCCGGAATCACCCGTTGCCATTTCGGTAGGATCAGAAGGGCCGCCGACGGAGAGAGCCGCATGGCCGTCGAGGTTCGCTGGCGTCCCAACCGCGAGCCTGGTCATCAAGTGTCGGAGCATGCCGGCACACGTTGCATCGCGCACATCCACTTCGAGTCCACCCGCAGGGTGAAGCGATGCAGGACGGAACCATCGGGCCGCCTCGCGATGGTAGTAAGAGCAGGTCGGACGAAAGCAAACGGCAGCGGACGGCTTCGACTGACTGGCAGGCGTTGAGATGGAGGGGACTCCGGGGGTTGAACCCGGGACCTCCAGATCCACAATCTGGCGCTCTAACCAGCTGAGCTAAGTCCCCAAGATCGATCTGACCGCGTCGACGACCGCGCCCGGTGCGACCGTCGACTGCGTGCGCGCACGCATGTCCTTCACCTGCACCTGTCCCGCTTCGGCGTCGTCGGGTCCGATGATCACGACCACCGGGACGCCCTGCCGCGCGGCGTACGAGATCTGTGCCTTGAAGGAGGTGTCTTCGCCCACGTAGATCGACGTGGCAACACCCGCGCGCCGCAGCTCGCCCGCGAGTCGTTGGTACCCCGGAACGAGCTCCGAGGCGAAGTTGACGATCATCACCTCGGTTACGGTGCGGGCGGAATCTAGCATACCGAGGGCTTCCATTCCCGCGAAAAGCCGATCCACCCCGACCGACGTTCCCGTGCACGGCACGGCGGCGTCGGGCATGAACCGGCCGATCAGCGTGTCGTACCGTCCGCCCGAGTACACCGTCCCGATCTCGCGGCAGTCGTCGAGCACCGCCTCCCAGATGGGACCGGTGTAGTAGTCGAGCCCGCGCGCGATCGTCGGGTCGATCCGCCAGTCCGAGTCCGGAACGCCCGCGTCCCGTACGTACGCGGCGATGCGCCGCAGCTCGTCGAGCCCCTCACGCCCCAGCGGAACGTCGCCGAGAAACGTCTCGAGGCCGTCGAGCACGGCACCGATGTCGCCCTCGATCCCGAGGTAGCGCTCGACGAGCCCAATCTGTTCCGGGCTCAGCCCGAGTCCTCCGCCGTCACCCCCGGGGTCGCCCGAGCTCGCGGGTCGGGCCAGCTCGGCCAGGACGCCCTCGAGACCATCCTTGTCGATCTTGTCGAGCACGCGGATCACCGCCGCGACCTCGTCGGGCGAACGGTCGAAGCCGCCCTTGGTGGCGAGCCCGTTCAGGATCTTCCGGTTGTTGACGCGAATCGTGAAGCTCGTGAAACCGAGCTCGCGGAGCACGGTGCTCATGATCACGATCATCTCGGCGTCGGCGAGCATGTCGCTCGTCCCCACCACGTCCGCGTCGAACTGCAGGAACTCGCGGAAGCGTCCGAGCTGCGGCTTCTCGCCACGCCACACCGCACCGATCTGGTAACGCTTGAACGGCTTCGGCACGTCCGGGTTCGCGGCCACCACGCGGGCCAGCGGCACCGTCAGATCGAACCGGAGCGCGACCTTCTGGTTGGCCTCCTTCGGCTCGCGGCCCAGCCACCCGCCGCCGCGCGAGACGAATGTCCGGTAGATCAGCTTCTGGGTGTCGGTCTCGCCGCCCATCAGGACGCCCAGTCGCTCGACGGCCGGCGTCTCCAGCGGATCGAACCCGAATCGCTCGTACACGCGCCGGACGCGATCGATGATCGCCATCCGCTGGACCTGTCGGTCCGGCAGGTAGTCGCGGAACCCTCCCGCCAGGAGGGGCTTCACCTTGCTCACGTCGGTTCGCTCCGGTTGACCGGCCCCGGGGCCGACCCCGTCCGGTTCGCGGCCCCGTCGATCCGTGGGGTTTTGGAGCGGAGGAGAATAGGGCGGCCCCCCGGGAACGTCAACTCCGAGCGGGCCACTTGAGGGACCCGGGTCCGCGTCAGGGTATCTCCTCGACGGGACCGTGCGTCTCGAGCCACTCCATCAGCATCGTGTAGACCTCGAAGTAGGTCGCACGGCGGACGGGGTGGGTGTGGTCGAGGAGCGCCTTCGGATCGATCCACGAGAACTCGTCGAACTCCTCGGAGACGGCGTCTTCCTCAATCTCACCCTCGAGCCTCAGAACGAACCAGATGTGGGATTGGCCGTCGTAGAGGCCGGTCTCCGACCCGCCGGCCCAGACGTAGCGCGTGCGCCGGGGAAGCAGGCCGAGGATCTTCACCCGCCGCGTGCCCAGCTCCTCGTACAGCTCGCGGAGCACGGCCTCCTCGGCATTCTCGTTCTCGTCCATCCCCCCCTGGGGGAACTGCCAGTGCGGGGACTCGGAGTCGTTGCGCCGCCCGACGAGGAGCCGACCCGCGGCGTCGAACACGAGCGCGCCCACGGCCGGACGGAAGCTGGGGCCGCCCTTGCCGAAGTGTGACTCGTCGCTGTTCGTCAGATCCGCCGCCATCGCGCATCACCGTCGTGGGCCCGGGGAAGTCACGCACGGGTGTCGCGCGGCGCTGGGCCCGGGCCGCGGACACGGCGGCGGTCGCCTCGACGGGATGTCGCACCGGGACCCCGTTAGCTCGTCGCCTGCGTTGCTGGTCGATCCGGTTGGGTCGTTCAACAGTATAGCCACTGTGTCTCGGCAGCGGCAATTCACCCCGGAGGCGGTCCAAGAGCGCCGAGAACGAAACGGGCGTCGCCTCCCCGGACACGCTCCGGTACCGGCACGGGCGTCGTCGCCTTGACACGCTTTCCCGCGGGCGATTAACTATGGCGGCGTCGGTGGATCCCAGCAGAACCGGCGAACACGGATGCGAGTGTCGACCGGGAGTCGTGTCCGACCCTTCCCCCACCGGAGGCTTTCGCCGAAATGGAGCTCTTTCTGATCGTCGTCGTGGCGGTGCTGATCCTGTTCCACCTCCACAGTCTCCGCAAGTCGACGGACACGCTCATCCAGCGTCTGGGTGCCTCGGCCCAGGCCCCGCCCTCCGCCATCCGACCCGAGGAGTTGAATGCACTCCGCTCACGGCTCAACGACGTGCAGTCGGCGGTCACGTCGATCCAGTCGCATCTGGCCGAGATGCGCAAGGACCACGAGATCCTCGACGAGCTCGAGGAGAACGTCATGCACGAGTGGGCCAAGGTCATCGAGGACAAGCTCGGCAAGCGCCCGATCTTCGTGGCCTGTCCGAAGTGCGGGCACGAGGGCGGGCTCGAGCCGAACCTGCTCACCGAGGACGATTCCGAGTACGGCTGCCCCAACTGCGGCTCGATCCTGTCGGTGGAGCTGTTGCGCGAGACGTATCCCGACGCGGTCATCTGAGCGCCGGATCGCGTGAGCGCCCCCGTACGCTAGTCCAGGTGCAGTGCGGTGAGCTCGCCGCCGTATCCCTGGAACACGACCGCCACCCCCGACTGCACGTACGCCGGGTCCGCGGGTACCCACGCGCCGAGCCATCCGTCCACACGCGCGCGTGAAGGCGAGAGCCGATAGACCCGGCCGTCGCGACACGGGATGAAGGCGGCCGCGTCGGTGGTCCACACCGCGTGCGGGCGGCCGCCGAGCCGCACGAGCGCATCGGCCTCCCCGGGACGAACGACCCGCGCCATCGCATCGGGTCCGGCCAGGACCAGCGCGTCGCCCACGACCCCCCAGTGCGTGCGCGGGGGCAGCGGCCGCCGCTCCAGCACCGCGAGCCGGTCGTCGAGCACCACGAGCGAGTCGGCGGTGGCGGCGATCCAGCGATCGTGACCGCGAACGCCACGCGATCGCGGCGGGAACGCGCCGCCACGCGCCGCCCCGATCTCGCCCGACCGGGGATCGACGGCCACGAGCCGGTCACCGGTGCCGACCAGGATCCAGCTCTCGTCCGGGCGCGTTCGCGTGGTGCCCACGGTGTCGAGCCGGGTCGCCGAGAGCCGGCCCCCGGTTCCGAGATCGACCCGAACGATCTCGCTCCCGTCGATCCCGAGGACGGCGGACTCGCGGGTCACGGCCAGCGGCGTCCAGACGCGCCGATCGGGGCGCCAGCCCGGCACGCGATCGGGCAGCAGACGCGACCACAGCCGCTTTCCCTTCACGTCGACGGCGAACACACCGCCCCCATCGAGCGTCCCCACGACGATGTCCGCCTCGCCGCTTGCGTACGTCGCGGACACCGCCGTGAGCTCGGGGCGCCTCCACGCGATCGAGCCCGACTGCCAGCTTCGCCCGAGGAGGCCGTCGTCGACGGCGTAGACGATTCGCGACCGCACGCTGGAGAACGGTCGCCGGGCATGCGCGCCCTCCACCGTCCACAGGATCCGACCGCGCTCCCTCACGCGCTCCGGGTCGAGCGATTCGACCCGAGACAGTGTCACGTCGTCGTCGCGGCGATCGACGTGGAGCCCGTTGTCGAGCGCGAGCGCATCCACCAGCGCGCCGGGGGTCTGATGTCGTGACGACACAATCGAGCACGGGGCCTCCCGATCCACGAACGCCGCCTTCACGGCCGCCCCGAGCACGTCGGTGAGCCGGTCGGTGACCTCGGACAGCGGCACCGACTCGAACGCGGTCGCCACTCTCCCTTCACCATCGGCGAGAACCGGTGCATCGCCGGCTCGGCGTGCGAGCGCCCACGTGTCCGATGACGCGGGATCGAGCCCCGCGCGCGACACGCGATCGGCCACCGCCGACGGAATGTGCGCCAGAGGAAACGCATCCACGAGAACACGCCGGAGCCACCCCGCGATGCCGGGCTGCCCCAGACGCTCCGCGAGCGCCACGACGAGGGCGCCCTCTCCGGCCGAGAGCGTGCGAAGGGTGTACCCGCCCGGGTCCCCCGCGGCGACGGCGCCCATGGCGCGAGCGGCCTCGGCGAGCCGTCCGCCGACGTGCGCGGCGATACGTTCGATGCGCGGCCCATCCGGCGCCGGAAACGACAGCGTCCAGTCGTCGGGCAACGTGGCCACGACGCGTCCGCCGGTGATGGCCGCGGACAGCACGGCGGGATCGTTCAGAAGGAAGTGTCCGAGCTTGCGCTCGAGCGTCGCGGCGTCACCGCCGTCGCCCAGCTCGCTCAGCACGAACGCGACCACGCGGAACGCGAGCCCCCGCGCGGCGTGCGCGCCGGCGGGGCCGCTCACGAAGACCGACCGGCCGTCGAGCGGACCGGATCCGAGCTCGATGCTCTCGGGCGTCGACGCGAAGCCGAACATCGTCACCAGCTCGGGGTCCCGGCGAACGACGAACGCGCCCACCGTCACCGACGGCGGATCGACCGTGTAGCGCAGGGTGGCGGGGGCATCGATCCAGCGTCCGTCGATCAGGAACGTTCCGGCACCGACCTCCCGGCTGAGCGAGAGCGGGTCGCGGGCGCCGGCCGGCTCCGCGATCCACGGCGCGAGGGCCGCGACCACGAGCACGGCCGCCGCCCGGCGAGGCGCGCCGGCGTGATCGAGCATGGCTCTCAGGAAACAGGAGATTCTCACAGCCCTCGGATTGGACGATGTGAGCCGGTCCGCGATCAGTACCCGAACAGGAACCCGAAGTAGAACTTCCAGTCCTTGGTGGTCAGCTCGCCACCGGCGTCGCCGCTCTCGTCGGTGATCGTATTCGGGATCGGGACGCGATCCAAGGAATAGGCCCCCTCGACGTACAGGCGCGCCGGGAAGGTGTTGAAGTTGACCATGTCCAGGCGCAGCTCGAAGCCGACGTCCCGCACGAGATCGCGGGCCAGCTTCTGGCGCTTGATGTCGTCCCAGATCGGACGCTCCCAGACCAGACCCGCCTCGTAGAACACTCCGGCGTAGAGTCGTTCCAGGTGAAACTGCAGAAGCCGGCGATCGATCTTCGGGAGCACGGGGAAGCGATACGTCGCGCGACCCAGCCCGTAGGCCCGCCCCTCCAGCGTGTAGTACGTGTAGCCGCGGAGCCCCGGCCGCGACCCGACACGGAACCAGAAGAAGTCGTCGACGCGCTCGGAGATCCACCCGCCCTGGAGGCGTGCCTCGAACGCGTGCGACCCGTAGGGCAGCCCACGCGATTGCTGCATGACGCCCGAGATCTGGTGGAACGTGTTGTCGTCGTACAGCGTGGTCACGATGCCCGCGTCGTCCACCTCGCGGTTGCCGCTCGGAGACAGGTCGTTGTTCGAGAACACGTACTGGAGCGCGTACGACGATCCGACGGGGTTGATCTCCGCGTCCAGTCGCCGCGCCGCCTGGCGCCGCGTCCACGACACGACCACGTCCCGTCCCCGGTAGTAGTCCCAGCCGTCCTTGGGCAGGATCAGGAACTGACCGTCGTCGAGGAGATCGTCCACCGGTGTGAGCTTGGTGACCGCGAGGTTCAGGTGGCTCTTCGAGTACCGGAAGCGCGCGGAGAGCTCCGAGTAGAAGTACGGCGAGTAGAGGCTGCCGTTCTCCAGCCGCAGACCCACGTCGACCTCGAGCGCGTCGTAGCGGAGGTCCAGATCCCACCTCCGCTCGAGGCCCTCGAGCTTGGCGTCGATCGCGTCCTCTCGGTGCTTTCGGATCCAGAAGCCCTCGGCGAAGAGCGTCGGCCAGAACAGCCGGTTCTCGTAGATCGCGAACAGATCGAAGTCGCCGTTGGTACCCGCCGCGAGCCCCCCGAAGATGGACTGCTTGTCGAGAACGTCGTTCGTGCTGGCGTACAGGCCGAGCTTAACGCGGCCCTCGTCCACGACGACCCGTGGCGAGACGAGGAAGCGCGAGAACTGTCCGCGGTACGGATGCGGATCCACGTCGATCGTGACCGGGGTGATCCGGGCCACGTCCCGCTCCAGCGGCTCGAAGCGCTCGATGGGCTCGTTCAGCGCGTCGTCGATCGGCATCACGTGAATCTTGTAGCCGTCCGACGTGAAGCTCGCGAACGCGAGCAAGCGCCCGTCCGGGCTGAGTGCCGGGTACAGGGCGCCGCCGACGACGTTGGTGAGCCGGGTCGTCCGCATCGTCTCGAAGTCGAGCCGGTAGACGTCGAACTTGCTGAACCCGCTCGCGGGCGTGTCGGACGTGAACAGGATCGCCGCGTCGGAGGGATGCACGAAAGGCATCCGGTCGTCGGCGGGACTCGCGAACAGGGGCTCCGGCTCGACCGGCACCGGCGCGAACGCCTCCAGGCGCACGATGTCGCGCGTCTCGCCCTGACGCACCGACCCTCCCGAGTCGAACGCGTCGACGATCAGCGAGAGGCCGTCGACCGACCACTTCGGCGCGTAGTACTGGCGGCCGAACGGCGAGTCGGTGATGACGGTCACGTTCGCGTTCTCCTCCTCGGCCGGAAGATCGACCAGCACGACGTCGTTGGTGCCGTCGGCGTTGTACACGGCCGCGATCTTCGTCCCGTCCGGAGAGACCGCCGGATCGCGAAGCCGGGCGCCGCGCGTGAGGCGCGTCTCCTCCTCGCTCTCGAGGTCGTACCGGTAGAGGTCGAAGTAGAGGGAGCCGAAGCGGTCCTTCTCGGCACGCTTCGCGTAGTACACCGACTTCCCGTCGGGCGCCCAGTCGAAGCCGCCGGCCACGCCGGGCGCCAGCAGCTCGGTCGGGGCATCCTCGCCGTCGGCCGGCGCGACGTCGCGAACGACCAGCGATCCCCGGTGGAAGGGGCTTCCGCCGTTGCTGATCCAGGCCAGGCGCCTTCCGTCCGGAGAGAACAGCGGGTGGATGTTGTACGTGCCGGCCTGGTCACCCTCGAAGGGGGTGCCCGAGCGCTCGGTGGGGCGCACCCGCGCCGCCTGCGCCTCCGCCGTGGCCTCGACTTCGGCCCGCCACTCCCGGTACAGCTCCGCCCCGGACTTGCCCGTGGCCTTCTCGAACGCCCCCTCCGGGGTCAGCCGGAACGGACTCCGGAGTCCCTCGATGATCTCGCGAAGCGAGGCTTCCCCGTACTCTCGCGCGATGTAGCGCGTCATGCTGAACCCGTGGTCGTACACCATCTCGCTGCAGAGGGTGCCCTTGAACAGCGACATCTCGTCGTACGTCAGGAGCGTTCCGTCGAGAGCCGCCACCCGGACGATCATGTCGCGGTGCGCGTCCCACTGGTCGAGGTGGGTGTCCGACGTCATGTACTGCGCGCTGCCCTCGGCGAACCACGCCGGCACCTGTACGCCGCTGTACGGATACGAGGCGATGCGGTTGGGATAGCCCGTCAGGACGTCGGTGCGGCGCTCGTCCTCGTAGTCGAACCACTGGAGGTACACCGCCGGCACGTTGGTCGGCGTGCGCTGCGATGCCTGGATGTTGACCATGTGCGTGAACTCGTGGGTGATCACGTTCCAGAGCCACTGCGTCGTGCCTCGCAGATCGAACTCGAGGTTCGTGGCCCAGATGGCCATCTTGCCGTCGAAGAAGTAGGCCGAGCCGTTGGCGTAGTCCTCGTAGTCCCCCAGGATGAGGTGCGTCTTCTTGGCGGGCTCCCAGTCGTAGAGCCCCGTGATGCGGGGGTAGATCGTCTCGGCGATGATGGCGGCCTGGCGGGCGGTCTCGTCCACGCCGTCGTGGTAGTGCACGATGAAGTGGTCGGTCTCGAACGTGAGCCAGTCGAGCTCGCTGTGGTTCTGCGCGCGCGCCGGGCGCGCGAGATGGCACGCGGCCAGAGCGAGCAGCGCCACGGCGAGCGCGCGAGCCGCTCCCCTCACCGGGCCACCGCCATCTTCGTCTCGTGCACGACGCTCTCGGCGCCGCGGGCCGTCACGCGAACGAGGTAGAGCCCCGGCGCCACGCGGTCGCCCTCATCGGACCGGAGATCCCAGGACCGTTCGTTCGGAACGCCGCCCAGGCCCGGTGCCGAGAGCTCGGCCACGCGCAGGCCGGTCACGTCGTACACGGTGATCGTGACCTCGGCGTCGGATCCGAGCACGTAGCGAAACGTCACGTCGTCGTAGGCGGGCGTCGGGTACACGACCAGGTCGTCCTCGGCGAAGAACGAGTCGACGTCGACCACGTCCACGAAGCCCGACGCGTCGAGCGCATTGCCGCGCGCGCTGGATCCGCCGGCGGCGCCCCAGTGGGCATCGGCATGAGCGTCGGGGGCGAAGGCGGCATACGACCATCTTCGGCCCACGTTCGCCGCCACGACCGCGCCTCCGCCGAGTCCGCTCACCACCGGCGTGCTGCCGTGCGTCCGCCCCGCCGGACGCGGCCACCCGTCCAGCACCCTGCCCTCGCCGTCGAACGCGCGGAGCAGGCCGTCGGGGCACGCGACCAGCACGTCCTGCGTGCCGTTGCGATCCAGGTCCGCGATCAGCGGCTCGGTCGCGACCGGATCCTCCAGGGGATCGAAGGCCGAGAGCGTCACCGGCCAGCCGTCGAGACGGACCCCGTTGACGCCGAGCGCACGTGCGCGGTTCACGTCGCCCACGACCACGTCGAGACGACCGTCGCGGTTCACGTCCCCCAGCGCGGGCCGGCTCTCGGCCGACTCCAGCGCGACCGGCCAGCCCGGCAGCATCCGGAGCTCGTTCGCCGATCCCGGCGCGGCCGGCTCGAAGCGATGCATGGCCAGCGTCCCGTTCGAGGTCAGCGTGACCAGTACGGCCTCGCCGGCGGCGCTCGTGCGTCCGAGACGGGCCGGAACCCCGGACTCCCCGCCGATCGCGGCCACGAACTCCGCCTCCAGCGCGCGTGTGACCAGCCCGTCGCCGGGCCCGAACACGAACGACTCGATCTCTCCGGATCCGTGCGAGACGATCAGGCGATCGGAATCCACCGCGAGTCCCGTCACCGCGGACGTCACGCCGAGCTCGACGCTCTCGGCGACGAAGCGACCGAGCGCCACGCTCCATTGCCAGTGATGAAGCCGTTCACCGGTGGCGGCGAAGACGTCGCCGGCGCCGTCATCGTCGATGTCGGCCACCGCGACCCGGAGCGGGGCGGTGCCGGCGCGGCCCGGTCGGGGTGGCAGGAGCAGCGCGGTGACGCTCCACGCGTCCCCGCCGTCGGCCGCCCGCACGGCCAGCGAGCCGTCCTCGAACGCGGTGAGGATCTCCTGGGCGGCGTCGTCCCCGGCGATCACGTCGGCGACGAGCACGTCGTTCTCGCCGTTGCGACTCCACTCGGCATCGATCACACGCCCCGACCCGGACTGGTCGACGATGCGGACGGTCGTCTCGTCCACCAGCACGACCTCGATGGAGCCGTCGCCGTCGACGTCGCCGGAGACCGGCGAGATCGCCGTGTAGACGTCACCGCCGTCGTCGGGCCATCCCGGCAGCGAGAGCGCGCTTCTGATCGTGCATGTCATGACGCCGCCCGTGTCACCGATGGCGGTCACGAAGACGCCGGTGTCGGCCCGGCCCTGGTTCGATCGGCTCGACGGCGTCGACTCGGGGGTCAGCGCGTCGTTGTTCCCGGCGAAGAATGCGTCCTCGGGCAGGCCGAAGCCTCCCTCGGGGTAAAGCCCGATCTCGTCCAGTCCGTCGGCCTCCAGGAGCTTCACGCCCCGCCGACGGAAGTCGGCGTTCACGCGGTTGTCGTCGCGCGTGGCGTCGATGACGTCCTGATCGATGTGCCAGATCAACAGTCCCGACCCGGGAATCCCGTAGTCGTACTCGTCGCCCTCGACCGCGATCGGCACCGTCTCGTCCAGGAGGATGGTGAACGTCCCGTTCCCGTCGAGCTCCTTCTTGCGGGTCTCGATCAGGAAGTACTCGCGATCGTCCACCGGAACGATCACCAGATCGGCGCCGCCGTCGAGCACGCCGCGGGCGCGCACGCCGACGTCCTCGCCGTTGGTGACCACCACCGCGTCGCCCCAGCCGAGATCGAAACGCGACCAGCCGCACACGAGCGCGGGCGACTTGCCGAGGAGGTTCCCGCCCCCCTGATCCATCAGCCCGAAGCGACCGATGCCCGGAGCCCCGGAATCCGGATTGAACAGCACGGGCAGCCCGAGCTGGCTCCCCATCAGCTGCGCGAACACGCCGGTGAGGGCGAACTCGAAGCCTTCCTGGTTCTCGGTCTCGGGCAGCCACAGGCCCTCGGTCACGTGATGCGCGCCGCCCTGCACCGCGATGCCCGGCCAGTCCTCGTCCTCCCCGAGATAGTCGCGCAGCTCCTCGAAGGACAGGAACGCGGAGACGATGTCGCTCGGCGTCGAGTCGTCGATCAGGAGATCCTGCCCTACCCCGGCGTGGAAGATCGTGTAGTAGTCGTACGCGTCGAAGGCGACCCCGGACTCGTCGGCCACCGTGATCGCGTCGCGAAAGAACTCGGCGAGGCGGAGGTTCAGCGCGGCATCGGTCGTGTCGGGGTTGTAGTAGCGCATCGGCCGGGGCATCTCGTAGAAGCGCGGCGTTGCGGTGGCCGTCGGGGAGAGATCCCACGTGATCCGGAGCCGACCGCCCGACGCCGCGTCGAGGTAGTGGTCGAGGGCCTGACACTGGCGATCGAAGTACGGGTGATCATGCGGGGGGCGGTTGGTCTCGTAGGTGTCGTCGGGCTCGAGCTGGAAGCGTCCGTCTCCGGTCGTGTTCGGGTCGGTATCCTCGGGAAACTCGACGAGCAAGACGAGGAGCCGTGCCGTCTCGGCGTCGCCGGCGGGTATGCGCTGCCCCGCTCGAAACGCCGAGGCATGGCGCGCGGGATCCGCCGCCCGTTGCGACGGGCGTCCGGGTCGAAGCCGGAGCTCGGGGGAGGCAAGTCGATCGCCCGCGCCGCGAGCATCGGCCACGCTGGCGTCGGGGACGGTGGCCATCCAGCCGAGAGCGGCCAGGACGGCGACGACGAGGACGCCGCGTACGAGTGCGCGTCCGGATGATCGTGCGTGCACGGTTTACTCGCCGAGGTGAAGGCTGACGCAACGGCACGAGTGCCGCGCGCGCGAGGATGGCATCGGCTGACGACATCCAGTACAACCGCCCCTCCGGGGAGGGGTTCCAGAAAGATCCGCCGGATGCTAGTGGATGGCACGAAACGGGGTCAACCGTAACTTGGGGCGTTAGTTGCGTTTAACACACGGGTTGGTGTCCGCGGTCCTGACCGGGGGTGCGGCGGCCGCGTTCGCCGTGGCGCGCGGCTGGGACATGGCGCCGATCGCGATCGCAGCGATGACGGGCGCGATCGGGGCGCTGGCGTGGTGCGCTCGTAGCGGGCCCGGTGTCGAGCCGATGGACCGGATCGGTCACGCGGTCACGGTGGTGTGGCTGGTCGCCCTGATGAGCCTCGCGGCCGAGCGATGGATGGTCGAGCCCTTCGGCCGGAGTGGCGTGGTCCGTCCCGTCGCATGGATCGTCCCGGTGGCGCTCGTCCTCGCCCTGGCCCGGTGGCTCCTCGGATTCGGGGGACGCGAGCTCCGGCTCTCCACGCGACCGCGCCCGACGTGGACCGTCGTGGTCTCCTCGGTCGCCGCCCTGGGGCTCGCGCTCACGGCCAGGGCACCCGCGGGGGCTCCACCCCCACACCTCCTCGGCATCGGCGTCGAGGAGATCCTGTTCCGGGGGTTCGTGCTCGCGGCCGTCCGGGAGCGTGCCGGCGGCACCACGGCGATCGTGGTCTCGTCGCTCGCGTTCGGGCTCTCGGTGCCGCTCGATGGATCGCCGGCGCACCCGGACCTCGTGGACCTCGGCCGCCGAACGGCGATCGGCGCGTGCGCCGGCTACGCCACCGTGGTCGGTCGTCACGTGGGCTTCGGGGTCCTCTCCCGCATCGCCGGGGTGGCGCTGGCCGCTCGCCTTCCCGGTTGAGCCCGAGACGGACCCGGGGCGGCCCCGAGCACGGCGTTGACGCCGGGACCGAGGGCCCGGGGGCTCAGAGCTCGCCGGTGACCCGGCGAAGACCGGTGAGGCTTCCTGTCTCCGAGTAGAACTTCAGCGTGTTGAAGATGCGGCACCAGCTCAGGTACGTCCAGAGCCCGTCCCGGCCCGTGTGCCAGGACTCCAGCGCCCCCTCGCCCCACGACGCGAGCTCGACGCGCGACGACACGCCCTTGGAGACGAGCGCCCATCGCACGTCCACCGACCCGCCGCTTCGCGCCTCCCAGCGCTGGTGGAGCATCTTCCCCGGCGCCGAGTCGACGATGCGAACGATCCCGAAGGGCTCGGTCCACCCCTCGTCGGCGGAGGGATCGAAGTCGACGCGCTGGGCGGCCCGGCGCGAGCACTCGGACGGATCGGTCAGGACGCGCCAGATCCGCTCGGACGCGCATCGCACCTCACCCGTGATCACCTGCCGGCCGCCGGGCACGTTCTCGTAGTCGACGCGGATGCCCGGGTTGCCGCGCTCGAGGTACATCTTGAGGTTGAGGAGGTAGTTCTCCCACGGGTAGTGGTCTGCGCTCTCGCCACGCGCATCTTCGTGCGGGCGGCCGGTCAGCTCGTGGACCACGCGGAGCCGGCAGTCACCCCGCTCGTCGCTGAGGGCGTAGCGCACGACCGACGGCTGGCCGTCCACGTCCCAGGCGAAACGGACGTTCCGGCCCGTCTCGTACCCCAGGAGCGCCTGCCCTGCGGACTCCAGGCCGTCCAGCCGGTACGAGTATCGGCCGCCGAACGTGTAGTGGCCGCTCGGCTTGGTATCCACGTCGGCGAACTCGCAGAACCAGTTCCGCATGTCCTCGGGCTCGATCAGCGCCTTCCACACACGGATCGGCGGAACCGCGATGACCACCTCGACGCCCAGGCTGAACCGGCCGGCGACGTCGGACTGCGCGCTCTTGGACGTGCGTTCCATGCTTCCGAGAGACCTCCATCCCGTTTCGGAGGGACGCAGTGTAGCACGGCCCGTTGCGACCCTTCGATCGTCACCTGTACAATCCTCGGGCTCCGAAACGAGACGGCGTTCGAGCCCCGATGTACGCTCACGCGCCCGCTCACCGACAAGGATCACGACCATGACCGACCTTCTGACCGCTCTCGAAATCCAGGACGTGAACTCCGGCGTGTACGACGGCACCTGGGTGCCCTCGCCGGGCGGCGACACCCTCACGTCTCTCAATCCCACCACGGGCGAGCCGATCGCGCACGTTCAGCAGGCCGCCCCCGACGACTACGAGCGCGTGGTCTCCGCCTCGGCGGAGACGTTCCGGCGCTGGCGCATGCTGCCCGCACCCGAGCGCGGCGAGTACGTGCGCCGGATTGGCAACGCGCTGCGCGACCACAAGCGCGAGCTGGGCATGCTCGTCGCGCTGGAGATGGGCAAGATCCGCACCGAGGGCGAGGGTGAGGTCCAGGAGATGATCGACATCGCCGACTTCGCGGTCGGCCTCTCGCGCCAGCTCTACGGCCTGACGATCCAGAGCGAGCGCCCCCAGCACCGGATGATGGAGCAGTGGCACCCCCTGGGACCGGTCGGCGTCGTGACCGCATTCAACTTCCCCGTCGCCGTCTGGGCCTGGAACGCGTGCATCGCCGCGGCGTGCGGCGACACCGTCGTCTGGAAGCCGTCCAGTTCGACGCCGCTCACGGCGATCGCGGTTCACAAGATCGTGGACCGCGTCATGAAGGGCTCCGGCTTCGAGGCCGTGTTCACCCTCGTCGTGGGCCGCGGCTCGACGATCGGCCAGCGGCTTCTCGACGACCGGCGGGTTCCCCTGATCAGCGCGACCGGATCGTGCGCGCTCGGCGAGAAGGTCGCCATGGCCGCGGCCAAGCGCTACGGGAAGACCATCCTCGAGCTGGGCGGCAACAACGCCGTGATCGTCATGGACGACGCCGACCAGGATCTCGCGCTCCGGGCGTGCGTCTTCGGGGCCGTGGGCACCGCGGGTCAGCGCTGCACGTCGACCCGACGCCTGTTCCTGCAACGATCCATCGCCGCCGGGTTCACCGAGCGCATGCTGAAGGCGTACCGGTCGGTCACGATCGGCGATCCGCTCGACCCGGAGACGCTGATGGGTCCGCTCGTGACCCCCGAGGCCGTGACCGACTACACGAACGCGCTGGCCGCGATTCGCGAGCAGGGAGGCGAAATCCTCTGCGGGGGGAACGTCCTGGATCGCCCGGGCAACTTCGTCGAGCCCACGGTCGTCAAGGCCCGGCACGACATGCCGATCGTGCACCAGGAGACGTTCGCGCCGATCCTGTACGTGATCGAGTTCGACACGCTGGACGAGGTACTGGAGTGGCACAACGAGGTCCCGCAGGGCCTGTCGTCGGCCATCTTCACCGACAGCGTGCGTGCGGCCGAGACGTTCGTCAGCGCGCGCGGCAGCGACTGCGGAATCGCCAACGTGAATCTCGGCACGTCGGGCGCCGAGATCGGCGGGGCCTTCGGAGGCGAGAAGGAGACCGGCGGCGGACGGGAGTCGGGCAGCGACGCATGGAAGGCCTACATGCGCCGCCAGACGAACACGGTCAACTGGGGCGCCGAGCTCCCGCTGGCGCAGGGCGTGAAGTTCGATGTCTGAGGCGCCCCCGGAGTTGAACGGCCGTCAGGTACGCCACCTGCGCTCGCTCGGCAACGGCATCGAGGTCGCGCTGACCATCGGTCGGAGCGGCCTCACCGATGCCGTGCTGGTCGCGGTGCTGGAGTGCTTCAACACGCGGGAGCTCGTGAAGATACGCCTGCGCGTCGACGACCCGTCGGCGCGCCGCGACCTGGCGCAGGAACTCGCCCAGCGGACCGGCACGGCGCTCGTTCAGGTGCTCGGCAAGACCGCGCTCCTGTACCGGCCGGCCGACGCCGACGCCAGGATCGAGAGCAGGATCACGTTACCGGCCTGATCCTTCGGACGCCGCCCACGCGGCGTCGCCCTCCCGCCTGGGCCTTTGACATACCGCCCCGCGAGGACCTATTTTGACGGGGCATCCTCGTGCCGCATCGTGACTCGAGTTCTCGTGTGATCCTCGTCACTTCCGGGAAGGAGAGAGCATGAAGAAACGGCGCCCCTCCACTCACGTTCCCCGCGGCAAGACGCCGACGCCGCACGATCCGCACGCCTGGCTGGATGAGATCGACGATCCGCACGACTTCGAGGACGATACCCGGGGAGGCCCCGACGAAGGCAGCGCTTCGCCGGAGCGTTCTGACGGTTAGCGGCCATCCGCCTAGGAGCGGCTCCGCTCGGTCCGCTCTCGCCGGTAGCCGAGCGGGAGGTCGGCGGAGTCGCGCGTCGGCTGGCGATCGTCGTCATCCTGCGACGAGCCGTGCCGAGACTCCTGATCATCCATCTTGGCCCGGCTCGGATCGCGGAGGATGTTGTTCTCGGGGTTCTTCAGATCCGACTCGAAGACGGGGGTGACCATGTCCACGAGCACGCGCAGCCCCCACGCCTGCCCGCGCAGCTCCGATCGATACCCCGGCTCGATCGTCAGGAGATGCACCTGACGTCCCTGTGACTTCACGTGCCGGATGGCCTCGGCGAAGTCGTAATCACCGGAGACGAGCACGGCCACGTCGTACGACTCCATCTGCGTGACCAGATCGACGGCCAGTCCGACGTCGACGCCCTTCTCTTCCATGCGCTCCTGGTTGTACGGGTTCACACGCAGCACACCGCTGTAGCGGTAGTCGACGAAGTCGTTCTCGATCGCGATGCGACTGTGAACCTCGTCGTGCAGCTTCTGAAGCCGGATGCTCTCGGTCTCGTACCAGTGCCGACATCGGTTCTCGAACGCGTTCTCGTCCACGCCCGGCGGGCAATAGCGACGGGTCAGCGACGGATACCATTGGTGCGGCGCCAGGCGGTTCACGTGATACCAGGACGCCCGGATGAGCTCGTACTGCTCGGGCAGCGCGAACTCGAAGAACGCGCGCCAGTGGATGTCTTTCTCGAGAAGCCCGACGTTCTTCAACTGATTGTGCAGATTGCTGCCATCCACATAGGCCAACGCCCGTTTCATGCCTCGATCTCCTCGGAAGCGGTTCGCGAAAATGGGGTCGTCTCATTCTCGCATTCCAGATCACATTCACACTACCAGGGCGGCCCCCAAAGATGCCGCGAACGTATCGAGCCGCCCCGGGCTCTCCGCACAAACGCGTCGAGCCCGGTGCCGGTTCCGACGACCCGTGGAAGTGCGGACGGGCCTCCGCCACCGCACTCGATCACGTCCGTCGTCATCGCCTTCTCACGCGTTTAACCTAACCGAATCGCCAGTTGTTCACCAAACCCTCAGTGCCGGCCGCGCGGAGTCCCCCGGGAACGTGGGGCGCCCGGTCCGTGTCCTCGCGTGGAGGCCCTGTGCGTCCGGTTACTTTTGGAGAATCTGCGGCGCCACGGCCGAGACGAACGACTCGAAGTGCTCGTCGCAGGCGGCCGCGACGTCCAGAGCCGCGATCCGGAGAACGTCCCCCGACACGGCACGGACCGGTACCTCGTACTGCACGTCGAGGTCGCCGTTCTCGAGGTCGAGCGCGAACTTCGCGCCGGCGCTGGTGGCGTTGTAGGCGAGCGCCCGCCGGAGCAGGGCCGGCGGATAGACGAACCCCGGCTCGCGATCGAGAAGGGTCGTGTAGATCAGCACCCACTCGCCGCCGGCGACCAGCGAGATCGTGACCGGCCAGTTGGAGCGGGAGATCGCCTCGTTGGCGTCGAACACGACCACGTACGTGTCGGCGTCGGTGCGTGCGTGAACGAACGGCGTGGCCGTGACCGCACGCCGCAGGCGTTCACGCGCATCGGAGAGGGTGACCGACGCCCCGGCCGAAGGCTGCACGCCGTCGATCAGAACGACGATCGAGAGCATGACGAGAAGCGCCAGCGCCGAGACGAGGACGGTGCGAGTTCGTGGCATCGTGTTCTCCTGCGAGCGGTCGACTCGGTCACGCAGCGGTCGACGCATCGTACCTCAGAGCCGGCTCTATCCGGAATCGAGAGCGACGTCCGCGTGTCGCGCGACGCGATCGACGAGCGCGGCCGCGACGGCCTCGTGCTCGGGCTTCATCAGGCAGCTCCGGAGCACGACGGTCTCCGGCGCCTCGGCCACGAAGTGCGTGTATCGCGCCGCCAGGATACGACTCGGAACGCGGAGCGTGCTCAGATACACCGGATCGTCCGGCGACGCCATCGCCGCGGCGAACACGCGCTCGGAGGCGGCGCTCACCGTCGCGGACGTGAACGGCTCCACGGCCGGCGCGTAGGCGACGATGTCCAGCTCGGGATCCGCTACCAGGTGGAACCCGCCGGTCCCGGCCCCGGGGTCACCCGCGGCGACGGTATCGCCTCGATCACCCCGATCGGGACCGTGGATACGATCGGCGAACGCACGAGCGGCCCGGCGGCACGCGCGCAGCCCCGCGCCGAGCCCGCGATGCGCTTCGAGCGGAAGACAGCGCAGCGTCAGCCAGAGGGCCGCCGCCGCCGCTCCGGGACGGGAACACTCCAGGGAGATCTCACCCAGGTGCAGATCGTCGGACGTGAAATAGTTGTACGGCGAGTCGTGCCGGTAGTGCCGGTGGACGGCCGGGTTCGAGAAGAGCACCGCGCCGCAGCCGTACGGCTGGAGACCGTGCTTGTGGGGATCCACGACGAGACTGTCGGCCAGGGAGGCGGCCCGAAACGGTGCGGACGCGACCCCGTCGGGGGCGTCGTCGGCGATCAGCGCGTAGAAGCCCCCGTACGCGGCGTCGACGTGAAGCCGGACGTCGCGCTCACGACAGAGAGCGGCGATCTCGTGCACGGGATCCAGCGCGCCCAGTGCGGTCGTGCCCAGCGTCGCGACCACGGTGCCGATGCGGCCCGCGCTGCCGACGCGGCCGGCCTCGAGCTGGTCACGTAGCGCGTCCACGCGCATGCGCCCGGCATCGTCGGACTCGATCGTCACGAAGGGAACGCCCAGCACCTCGCACATGCGCGCATGCGTGTAGTGCGCATCCCGGCTCGCCGCGATCGCCCGGCCCGGACGCTCACGCCGCGCGACCCAGAGCGCCTCGAGATTCGCGACCGTCCCTCCGCTCGTGAGATGCCCGAGGTGTCGGGACCACCCGGCCACACGTCGCGCGATGTCGGCCACCACCTCTTGCTCCATCCGCGCCGTCGCGGGGCCGCCGTCCAGTGCGTGGTTGTTCGGGTTGATGTGCATCGCCGCGAGGTAGCCGAGAACCGCCACCGGATGCGGAGGCTTCAGCATCTGACCGGCATAGCGCGGATGAAAGAACGGGTAGTTGTCCCCGAGCCGCTCCATCAGCTCACCGAGCGCCGCGGCGACGGCGTCGGTGTCGACCGCGAGCGGATCCGAGGGTACCGACGCATCCGCCGGAAGCGCCGACCACGAGTCCTGCCACGCGTCGAGCGCTTCTCGAATGAAAAGGACGTGCTCGTGGAATGCATTGCCACTCACCACGCACCTCCCCGCGGGCGCCATCGATGGCGCTCCAGGTTCAACCGGCCCTGCTCGTCCACGTCGACACCCTCGGCGATCAGAAGTGCGCGCTGGAGCGCCCCGGCACCGGCACGCACGTCGAGCGAGATCGTCCCCCGCGCATTCAGCACCCGGTGCCACGGCACGCGCGTGTCGCCCGGCAGTGCGTGCAGCGCGTAACCCACGAGCCGGGCGTGCGCGGGCAGCCCCGCGAGTGCGGCCACCTGTCCGTAGGTGGCCACGCGCCCCTTCGGGATACGCCGGACGACCGCGAAGATGCGCTCGTGCTTGGTGTCCGTCGCGCTCACGGCCGGCCGATCTCCCGGGGATCGAACTCGGTTCGGCACTCGCCGCAGACGATCACCTCCCCGAGGTCCCGCACCGGGAACAGCGGCACCCCGTACAGGTGCACGACCTCGCGGACCCGGCACCGTCGGCCGATCCGAGGGCGGCCGCACGTCGTGCACTGGAAGTGACACGATCCCAACGACTTGAGCCGCCGCCGGGCACCTGCGATGACGAAGAAGAAGGTGACACCCCCTCACCCGGTGCCGGCGCTGGCTAAAAACGTCTCGGGCCTGTAACAATCCCGGCTCGTCGGCCGTCCCCTCCTCGACGGCGGAATGGAGAACCATGGACCGCACGAGTTTCAACGACGCCATCGTCGAACACAAGGATGCGGTCTTCGGTTACGCGGTGTATCTCCTCGGGTCGCGACACGACGCCGAGGACGTCACCCAGGACGTGTTCCTCTCGTTCTGGCGCGACGGCGACTCCGTTCCGTCCCACGCGATCCGGGCCTGGCTCATCCGGGTCTGCCGGAACGCGTGCATCGATTTGCATCGACGCAACCAAGTTCGGGTTCGGTCGACGGCGGCCACTCGCGTGGCGCATGAAAAGGCTTGGGGGCCCGCTGCCGTGCGAGGGGCCGCCGAAGACCAACCTCCCGAACCGACCGATCAAGGACGAGAGGTGGCCCGCATCGAGGCCACTCTCGCACTCGACGAGGTGAGCGACGTGATCTCCACCCTTTCGGAACCGGGCCGATCGATCCTGGTGCTCCGCGAGGTCTACGGGCTGCCGTACGACGAGATCGCTTCGGCCCTCGAGCTTCCGATGAGTTCGGTGAAGGTCACGCTCCATCGGGCGCGCAAGCGCCTCAGGGCGCTGCTGACCGAGAGAGGGACGGCGTCATGAACGTTCGCCCGATCAAGTGTGACGACGCACTCGACTGGATCGAGTCCGTCGTCCGGGGAGAGCTGGCCGAGTCGGCGCGAGAGCGATTCGACGCGCACCTGGCCGGCTGCGACGGGTGTCGAGAGGCGCTCGACAACGCCATCTGGGCCCGCGACACGCTCGGTGCCACCGAGCGACCGACGTGCCCGGACACGGTGGTGGACCGGATCATGGCCGCCGTCGACGCCGAGGAGGCGTCGGCCCGCGCCGCCATGGCACCGCCGCCGCGAGCCGAGACGGCACACCATCCGGCGCCGTGGTCACCTGCGGCCTGGGGACGCTGGATCTGGCAGCCGCGGTTCGCGCTGGCGGCGGCAGCGGTCGTGGCTGTCGTGATCGTCGCGATCCGCCCGCCGTGGGGAGGTGACGAGGTCGCCACCGACGCGTCCGAGAAGTCGATCGACGAGATGAGCCCCAGCGAGCTGGCCAGCGCCACCGAGGAAGTCAAGTTCGCGCTCGGGATCGTGGCCCGGGCCATGAACCACACCGCGCGTTCGGTTGGGAGCGAGGTGCGCGACCACCTGAGCACGCCGGTCATGAGAGGCGTCGAGCAGAGCGTGGATCACTTGCCCGCCCCGCTCGACTCGGAAGAGAAGTCACAGGATGGCGCGGCGCTCGACGACGAGTCCGAACACGATCCTGGCCGAACCTGAAAAGACTAATGGCTCCCCAGCCATCTCTCTGCAAAAGGGGTGACACGTGAAACGGCTACTCATCGCGCTCTTGATGCTGGCGGTGGCCATACCGGCCGACGCGGGCAAGAAGAGCTCACGCAAGGTCGACCCGACCAAGGAGCCCGGCTACGTCGAGTTCGACGATCTCGACCGCTACATGGAGGGCGAGGCCACGGTCGAGGTGCACCTCACGCAGCCGCTCCTGAAGCTCGCCGAGGAGATCATCCGGCAGCAGATGATCGACGAGGATCCGGAGCTGGCGGCGCTTCCGATCGCACTCCATCTCGTGCACGTGAACGTCTTCGAGTACGACGTCGACAACGAAGAGGGACTCGAGACGTCCTTCGCGGATCTGTCCAGGAAGCTGACCAACGACGGCTGGCAGCGCCTGGTCAAGGTGCGCGACGACGAGCAGAGCGTGTACCTGTACATCCTGCCCGAGGTCCGCGAGCGGGACGGCGAGGAAGTCGACCTGATCTCCGGGGTCGTGGTGCTGGTCCTGGGTGACGGCGGTCGCCGGGCCTCGCGTCAGGCCGTCTTCGTGAACATCGTCGGTGACTTCGACATCGAGGCGATGGTGTACCTGGTGCAGCACTTCTCCGAGGACGTGCCCGACCTCGACATGATCGAGGGGATGGGTAACGGGTCATATCACTAGACACCACCTCGATCCTCGTGACGTTCGGCGCTGGCCTCCCGGGGCCGGCGCCATTTCGTTTGGCGTCACTCCCGGGTCGGGTCTCGCTCGGGGTCGACTCGGGTGATACGCATCGATCGAAGTCGGAGACGACGATCAGAACCCGTCGAAGATTCCCCAGCTCCGCCGGTTGAAGATCGACTCCAGCACCGATACGTCGGCCGTCGTCGTCAGGACGCCGAGTCGCCGGGCGGCCCGCACGCCGATGACGCCGCACTCCAGCTGCGTCCAGGTGGCGATGTCGGTCTCGAGTGACTCCTCGGCGTGATCTCC
The DNA here is from genome assembly GCA_965224245.1 of Candidatus Eiseniibacteriota bacterium. Taxonomy (GTDB): domain Bacteria; phylum Eisenbacteria; class RBG-16-71-46; order CAZAMP01; family CAZAMP01; genus CBDCYW01. The sequence continues at coordinate 3,399,411 of OZ245046.1, forward strand.
CGGCTCCACCGCGGCACGACCGTCGCGGACATCCAGCGTCACCGTCACCGGCTCGGCCACGGGATCGGTCACGGTCACCGAGAACCGGGCCCGACCCGGTCCGTACGGCCGGGCGGCCGCCACCTCCTCGACGTCGAGGATCTTCGCCATCGCGCCCAGCATCCGATCGCCGACCTTGTGGATCCCACCCGGAAGCATCGGGCCGCCCGCGACGGACGGATGCGAGAGATGATGGAGGAGCGCGTCGTCCTCGTGAGCCACGTGGACCACCTCGACCACCTGGTCGCGAAGTCGGGACACGAAGCCCCACAGCGCACGCCAGGCGCCGTCGCTCGTCCAGACGAGCTCGCGCACCACCAGCCGCTGATGGAGGAAGTGGTCCGACGCCCCCTCGATGCGGTAGAGCAGGTAGCCGTCCACGTGACCGCCGGGTCCCTCGGAGACCGCGACGAACGGGGGCTCTTCGGCCAGCCGCGCGGCGTGACTCTCCACACGGCGTCGAAGGAACCCGTCGCGCCGGTTGATGAACCGTTCGTACACCGGCATCAGCGTCTCCAGGTCCGCCAGGGTGCCGGTGCGTACGCGGTCGGCCCCCTCGTCGTCCGGGATCGAGGTCGTCGGGAAGCGGTGGACGTCGCGCACGTCCACGGTGCCGTACCCCAGCCGCCGGTAGAAGTCGGCGCGAAACGGATACAGGATCTGCCATGCGCAGCCCCGTTCGCGCAGGACCGATTCGGTGTGCGCGACCAGGCGCCGCCCCCATCCGGCCCGACGCGCATCGGCAGCCACGGCGACCCCACCCAGACCGCCGACCTTCCAGGTGCGACCCCACGCGACCATCTCGAACGGATACACGATGGCCTGCGCCACGTGCGGCTGCGAGTCGTCGATCCACATGTCACCGAGCGAGGCGCGGGGATTCTCGGCCACCCAGCGCCGGACGTCGTCCGGCGCGCGCTGGGGAACCGGATAGGATCGAATGCCGATCTCCACCATGCGGTCGACGTCGGCGTCGGTCGGGTTTCGAAACGTCATCGGGTCGGCGTCCTTTCTCGACACGGCCACCGCCGTCCGTCAGCGCAAGACGACCACGCGCTCGGTCCGGACTCCCGCGCCCGAGCGCAGCATCAGGTAGTAGATCCCGGCGCCGACCGCGATGCCGTCCCGACCGTCGAGCGCCCACTCGACGACGGTCGTCCCCGGCGCGAGGACCCCATCCACGAGTGTCCGGACGCGTCGCCCCCGGACGTCCAGCACGTCGAGACGGACCGATCGGCGGAGCGTGGGCACCCGGACCCCGACGCGCGCGCGCGGGTGCGCCGGGTTTCGAAGCACGTGCAACGTCGGCGCCGCAAGCGACACCGACGTGCTCACGGTGCCCAGGACGCGCTGGCCCAGCGTGGAGACCAGCACGAGCACGTACTCGACCCTCCCCGGCGCCGCGACGCCGGTGTCCAGCGCATCACCCATCCGAAGGCCGGGCGTGAGGGCGTCCCAGGTCGCGATCGGGTCCCCGCCGAGCTCGTCCGTCCGCCGCAGCACGACGCCGACATCGGGTGTCTCGACGTACGCGCGCCAGCCGACGACGACCCCGTCGGCACGGGGCTCGGCGCTCGCGTCGAGCAGGCGTACGATCGGGAATGCTCCCATCTGCCGGGCCACCGCCACCTCGCCCGCCGCCACCAGCGCGACCACGTCCCTGCGCTCGTCGGCGTCGACGTCGGCGACGAAGGCCGCCAGCGGAGCGGCGCCGAGGTCGAAGCGCAGCGGCGGACCGAAGCCGCCGCCCGCCCCGGGATGCACGAGCACGGCGCCACCGGCCTCATCGGTCAGGACGAGGTCGCTCCAGCCGTCGCCGTCCAGGTCGCGGAGATCGAACGTGCGCGCCCGGACCGACAGGTCCGAGGTCACGACCGGGTCGAACGACCCGTCGGATCGACCGGGGAGCACCGACAGCACCGACGTGGCCGACCCGATCGTGACCACGTCCCCGATCCCGTCGCCGGTCGCGTCGGCGACGGCCAGTGCGATCGGAGATGGTGAGACCGCGTACGACGCCGGAGCTCCGAAGAGCCCGCCGGCCGCGGCGCTCCGCGAGGTGCGCATCAGCCCCGGATACACGAGGACGGCACCCATCTGGCGTGATGCCACGAGCAGGTCCCGGGTTCCGTCACCGGTCACGTCGTCGAGGAGCGGCGCGGTCGGGCGCGGCTCGGTTCCGAGCCGGGCGAGGATCTCGAGCGTTCGCGTGCCGTGCGCGCCCACGACGACCAGCGTGTCCACGCTCGTGCACGCGACGACGACGTCGGCCCGCCCGTCGCCGTCGACGTCCCCCACCGCCACGTCCCGGGGATCGCGGGGCAGATCGATCAGGCTCGCCTCGCGCTCTCCGTCCGGTGCGCCCCAGTAGACCCCGAGCTGTCGCGCGCGCGTGTGCGTGACGACCAGATCGGTGAGTCCGTCGCCGTCGAGGTCGTCGACGGCGATCGCCGTGGGACGATCCACGAGCGGGATCGAGCCGTGGGACACGTACGTCCCCGCGCCGGTGCCGAAGATGGGTCGCGCCTCGGGCTCGTCCTGGTCGGCGACGAGCAGATCCTCGATCCCGTCGGCATTCAGATCCCCGCGCGCGAAGGTCGCCGGGGTCACGCCCACCGGGGAGCGCAGCGGCAGCACGATGGGGTCGATCGCATCGAGGGAGCGCACGCGCGCCGACCACACCCAGCCGCTCGCGGCCGTCTCGCCCGGCGGCGGGAGGGTCGCGTGGACACGTACGTCGGCCTGGGTGAGCTCCACCCCCGCGTCGGTCGCCGGGCGCGGAAGCGGGATCCTGATCGGATCGGACGGTTCTCCGTCGGGCCGCCGCCACAGCGTCGCGATCGGCGTGTTCGCGTCCACCACCAGGAGATCGGACCACCCGTCCTCGTCCACGTCGAACACACGGAGCGCCGACGGCTCGGGACCGGTGGCCGTCAGCGCGGATACGGCGAAGGTGCGATCGACGGTGACGATCTCGTCGGTGCCGCGACAGACGACGGCCCAGCGGGCGCCCCCGTCGAGGGTCTCGATGTCGAGCGGTCCCGATGGCACGACCACTCGCCGGTCCTCGTGGAACCCGCCCGCGCCGTCCCCGATCAGCACGCGCACCGCGTTGCCGAGGTAGTCGGTGACCAGGAGATCCACCTCGTCGTCCCGGTCGACGAGCGCCGCCTCCACGGACCAGGGGACGGGGACGATGGCAACGGCCTCGGCCGCCGCGAACGTGCCGTCGCCGCCTCCGACACACACCACGATCGCGGCTCCGGTCTGATCGGCGGCGATCAGGTCCACCGCCCCGTCACCGTTCACGTCGGCGAGCACGGCGTCGTTGGGTCCTCGTCCGGCGTTCACGTGCGTGACGAAGTCGAACGTCCCGTCGCCGCGCCCGGCGAAGACGCTGGCGCGGCCACCCTGACGCTGGAGTGCGATCACGTCGAGCCGTCCATCGCCGGTGACGTCACCCACGAGCAGTCGCCGGACCGGGTAGAGCCCACGGGCCTCCCACAGCAAGGCGAGCGGCCCGGTATCCGGACCGCCGAGCACCGAGAGCCCGCTCCGGTCGCCCACGAGGACCTCCGACCGACCCTCGCCGTCGAGGTCGGCAACCGCGATCGTCGTCGGGTCCGGGACCGCCACGAGCCTCGGTGCTTCGAGCGCCGACAGCGCGACACCTCGCGCGTCCGCGGTCCGGGCGATCGCGAGGAAGGTGACGGTCAGAGCGAACACCCACCCCACCGTGCGCCGGCGCGTCGGGAGGGATGCGCCCGCAACGGGCGCCGCGCGCACCGGCGTCACGTCGACCGTCACGGTATCGGGTGGTCTTCGTGGAAGCGCTGGAGGCGGAACGCCAGCGTGTCGAACAGCTCCTCGCCGACCAGCGAGACGCACGCACGAAGTCCCTCGCGCCGCGAGCTTCCGCTCATCTCCAGCGAGATCGAGCTGATGCCGTAGTGGACGAGCTCCCGGATCAGGTCCGCGCCGGAGTCGAACGTCGGGTACGCGATCGTGAAGTAGAACCCGTCGGCCAGCGGCTCGCCGAGGTCGTTGTCGTAGACGAGCTGAAACCCGTTCGCCGTGAACAGACGCTTCATCGCCTGTGCGCGCTGGGCGTATTGCCGGGCCGCGTCGAAGATCCGCGTCTCTCCTCGGTTGGCCGCTTTGAGGAGCGCCAGGAGCCCGTACTGCGGGCTCTGAGGAACGCACGACATGATCGCGTACAGGATGCCGTGCACGAACGCGTGGCCCACGTGCTCGGTCCCGCAGGACGCGATGAGGTTCGGCTCGCGTGAGGCCATCAGCTCGGGATGTCCGACCGCGAGCGCACACCGCTGCCCCGCGTAGCTGAACACCTTCGAGCTGGAGATGATCGACACCGATCGCGGCGTGTACCGGAGAATCGTGGGCTGATGAGGCGGCTCGCCGGGCCGGTAGTAGTTCTCTCGCGTGTCCATCCCGAAGTAGGCGAGATCCTCGATCGCGAGCAGGCGATGATCGTCGCACACCCGCGCGATGCCCTGGAGCTCGCTCTCCTTCAGGCACACCCACGTCGGGTTGTTGGGGCTCGACCAGAACACCGCGGCCACGTTGCCGCCGGCCGCCAGCTCCTCGAGCGCCGCCACCAGCCGTTCACCGCGATGATCGTACAGGTCGACCGAGACCGTGCGGAGACCGAGGAGCCGGGTCTGCATCTTGTTCGACGGGAAGCCGGGCTCCAGGAAGACGATGGTGTCCCGCGAGGGGTCGAGCCGGTTGGCGAGAATGAACGAGATGAAGCACCCCTGCATCGCGCCCACCGTCGGAAAGCACGACGACGGCGGGACGTCGAGCCCCATGTAGAGCTTCACGAACCGGGCGGCCTCGGCCTTCAGCTCGGGGATGCCGTCGTAGGGGCCGTACTGGTTCGTGACCCGACGCTCGCGAAGGGCCTGGATCTCGGCGTCGATGGCGATGTCGTCGGTCTGGAATCCGGGGATGCCGAACTCCATGTGGATGAACCGCACGCCGAGCTTCTGCTCGATCGCGCGGACGACGCGGTTCGTCTCGCGAATCGAGGCGCGCCCCACGTCGATTCCCTCGCTCTCGAGGATCGCGGCGATGGCGCGCCGGTCGAACGGTACCGGATGCATGACCTGTCACACTCCACGCGTTCTCGGGAATTGGTTGCGGATCGGACGCATCGACTATACTGCCGCTCGAGCCCCCGAGAAAGGACGCCCATGTTCTTCGAGCAGCTGCGTGTCGGCGGTGATCGGAACTTCGGCTACGTGATCGGCTGCGACGTCGCGCGCGTGTGCGCGATCGTCGACCCCTCCACCGAGCCCGACGTGAGCCTCGGCGCGGCGCGTGACGCCGGTCTCGACGTGCGATGGGTGATCGCCACCCACGGCCATGCCGACCACGTCGCGGGGAACGACACCATCGTCTCGGCGACCGGCGCCAGGGTCGTGGCCCACCCCGGCTGCCCGATCGGTCCTGACGTCGGGGTGCCCGACGGCGGCACACTCGACGTCGGTGAGCTGACCGTTTCGTTCAGATATACACCTGGTCATTCACCGGACAGCCTCGTGGTCCTCGTCGAGGACGTCGTCCTCACCGGCGACACGCTGTTCGTGGGCAAGATCGGCGGGACCCGCACCCGGGACGACGCGCGAACGCAATTCGCGAGCCTGCACGGCGTTCTGATGCGCCTGCCCGACGCCACCCGCGTTTTCCCGGGGCACGACGTGGGGGTGAGTCCCCATTCCACGATCGGCGACGAGCGGCGCACGAATCCGTTTCTGTGCCAGCCCGACTTCGATGCCTTCCTCGACCTGAAGCTCAACTGGGCGGCCTACAAGAAGGCGCACGGCATCGCCTGAGCCCGAGGCCGAACCGGAGCTCCCGGACCGGCCGACAGGGTGCAGGCGAATCATTGGTCGAACGCACGTTCTGGGCTACAATCAACCACTGTTCAACAGGTGTGGTGTCCGACTCTCGCCTCGTCGGGACCTCGCGTCAGGGGTCAACGCGTGCCCGCGGAGCGAAGTCGGGTCGATTCGTCAATCGTCAGGAGGCATTCATGTTCAAGCGTGCAGGAGCTGCGCTCTGTCTCGCATCCCTCGTGGCCGTCGGCGCGGATGCAGCTGTGCGCAAGCCGATGATCGAGGAATTCTCGAACGTCCAGTGCCCGCCGTGCGCGACTCACGATCCCTGGTTCCGCGCGTTCTTCGAGAACCATTACGACATCCGAGGCGACATCAGCGTCATCACGTATCACATGAGCTGGCCGGGCTACGATCCGTTCTATGCCAACAACCCGAGCGAGAACAACGAGCGCCGCTTCGACTACAACGTGAACGCGGTCCCGCACATTCGTTTCGATTCCATCGAGCCCCCGAGCTATCCGTACGATCCAGCCGTGCTCGAGGCCGCATACAACACCGCGATGGTGGTGCCGTGCGAGGTCGGAATCGAGCTGAGCGGTCTTTGGACGGCCGGCTCGGGCTCGGGCACGATCACGATCGACATCACGCCCGAGGTCGACATCACGGCGGTCGAGCCCGAAGGGCTCCGTCTGTACGTCGGACTCCTCGAGCGCGACGTGGTCTGGAACGGCGTCGGCGCGTACGACCTGCACGACTTCGTGATGCGCGACATGATCAACCCCGCCGGTGGCGAGCCGGTGGATCCGCTCACGGGCGGCTCGCCGGCCCAGTTCAACTACTTCTGGGCCGCGGCCGATCCGGACGATCTCGCGGGTCCGGCGTGGGACGACAGCAACTTCGTGATCGTGGCCTGGCTCCAGGACGGCGACTCGGGTGAGATCTTCAACTCCGAGAGCATCGCCGTGACCGACCTCGTGACGATCGCGGTCAACGAGACCGTCGGCGCGAGCACGCCGGGCCTCGGGCAGAACTACCCGAACCCGTTCAACCCGACCACGACGATCCCGCTCGTGATGGACGAGTCCGGCCAGGCGGTCGTTCGCGTCTACTCCGCCGACGGGTCGTTCGTGCGCACGCTGGCCAACGGCGTCCTTCCCACCGGCGCGACCTCGCTTCGCTGGGACGGCAACGACTTCGCGGGCAAGGCGGTGGGTAGCGGTGTGTATTACGTCCGTCTCGAGAGCCTCACGCACTCGGAGACGCGCGCGGTCACGCTGCTGAAGTAGTCGAGCCGACATCCAACGGGAGTCACGGTTCAGGCCGTGTCGCCCGGGTCGCATGGGAGCCGCGTCTCACGGTCGCGTGAGGCGCGGCTTTCTCGCGCCCGGCGCCGCGCGTCGTGCCCTGGCCCCATCCACCACGCATCCGGGTGCCCTCTAGGCGGCCCGCCGGATGACGGCGCGGGACGTGGCCCAGTGGTTCGCACGCGCCCGGGAGCGCTCGGCCAGGAGCGTGATCAGCTCCTCCCGGAAGCCGTCCATCGCCACGCTGCGCACGCGTACCCGCCGCATGCACAGGTCGTGGCAGACGGTCGCGATCACGGCGACGAGGATGCCGACCGCGGTGGTCAGGAGCGCCTCGGAGACCCCCGTGGCGATCACGGACGTGCCGCCGGACCCGCTGGCCGCGACGTCCCGAGACAGCCGGATGATCCCGACGATGGTGCCGAAGAGCCCCATCGCCGGCGCGATGTTGCTCATCGTGCCCAGGATGGTCAGGTGCTTCTCCATCGACACCTTCTCGCGCTCGATCGTGGCATCGACGGCGCGGTCCATCTCGTTCCGGTTCAGCGAGCACGTGCGAAGGAGCGCCTCGCCGACCCGGCCGAGATACGAGCCGTCCGTCCGACACGCCTCCAGCGCGGCGGCACCGTCGTCGTTCCGGATGTGTGCGCTCAATGACGTGATCAGCCGGGAGCCGCCGCCGGTCCGCGCAAGGAACCACGCGCGTTCCAGCGCGAACATCACCGTCACGATGGACATGAGGATCAGGACGTCCATGACCGGAGACGTGTTCAACGGCTGGATCCCATCGCCGAGCGAGCCTGTGCCATCCCGAGACCTCCGATCGAGTGCGACGAGCGCCGTGCCTTCTCGGCGCCGAGCTGGGGCCAGGGGCCATGCGAGGGCCACGAACCCGGACACCGGCGCGCGCCGGGAACGATGCATGAGACGGGCCACCCCGGTCGGCGGAGCCCCGCCGTGACATATCGGCAGTGTTTTCAGGGGATTACGAATGCCGACAGGGGGGCGAGCCTGCGTCGGCCGGGTCCTTCGCCGCTCGCGGGGCAGGCGGACCGGAGTCGATCGAGGACTGCCGCCCCGCCGCCGAAACGGGCGGCTCGAAGCGCCGCAAATCGCCCGCCGGAGGCTGCTTCAGGCCGATACCGCTTGAGTGCAGCCGCCCGGACGCGGTATCATTCTCCGTGCGTTCGGATGATGTCCTAAGTAGCAGGGACATCGGCAGCTACGCGTCTCGACACGGTTAGGCAAGGTTTTGGGGCCGCAGGGCCACCCTTCGGCCACAGAACACGTTCCACAACACGAAGGGGTTCCCAATGAAGAAAGCGCTCCTCGGTGCACTGGCGCTTGGTCTCGTCGTCGTTCCGGCCCATGCTGCGAAGGAAATGACGAACCTCGGGGTCGAGCGTGACAACGTCTTCACCGGTCACGTGATCGGCGACGATGGTTACGGCCCCGGTCCCGCCGTTCTCTATGGTCCGTCCGAAGGTGATGATCCGGCCTATCGCGCCGCCATCGCGGCGGCGGTCGCAGGCACGTGCGACTACTACGATGCGCGGGCCGGCGTCCCGTCGCTCGACCTGCTGTTGACTTACACGTGCGTCCACGTGTGGGCCAACTTCGCGTTCTTCGACAACGTAGCGTACGGAAACGTCCTCGCGGACTTCGTGGACGCCGGCGGCAACGTGGTTCTCGGTGCGTTCTGCGCCTACACGTCCGGCAACTTCCTCGATGGTCGCATCATGGATCCTGGCTACAGCCCGGTCACCGGTGGCTCGAACTGGTTCTTCGATGCGGCGTACGCGGGTGACGGCTCCGGCTGCGAGTTTGACGGCATCAGCGCCTTCAGCGCGACGTTCCGTGACATCCTGTCGCTCCAGGGCGATGGCGTGCCCAACGGCACGTTCACCGATGGCGAGATGGCGGGCCCGCACAACCCGTCGTACAGCGTAATCTACGCGAACGGCTCGGGCGGAAGCCCGGTCCTCGGCACCGGCCAGATCGCGGACTGGGTCGCGAACAGCTGCCGTTGCTCGGGTGGCAGCACGCCGGTCGAGGAGATCAGCTGGGGCACGCTGAAGTCGACGTACTAGGACGGACCGACGGCCGGACTTGATCCGGCCTCACCCCACGGCTCGCTGCGGCGGCCGTGGAGGCCTTGCATCGACCGAACGCACGGCGCTCCCGCTCCCCGCGGGAGCGCCTTTTCGTGGGCGACGCTCTTTCCCCCTTTTCGCGGTGGCCGCCGGGCGGCCGGCGATGCGACCATCGGGGCCGTCCATCGCGCCCCCGCCACCGTGACGTGTCTCGACGGGCCCGATGCCGGCGCAATCACGAGACCCCAGGAGAGCCCAGCATGTCCGTCTTGGAAGAGAGACTCGAGCGATCCATCCCGGCGATGCGTGATCGAGCGCGCCGCCTGGCCGAGCACGGGGCCACCCCCATCGACGAGGTGACCGTCGCGCAGGTGCTCGGCGGCATGCGCGGCGTCAGGGCCCTCGTGTGCGACACCTCGCGGGTCGAGCCCGTGGATGGGCTGGTCATCCGCGGGCACCCCATCCGTACACTCGTGGACACGCCTCCGGAAGCGACGTTCTTCCTGCTCCTGACCGGAGAAGAGCCGACCGACGACGAGCTCGCCGACGTCCGCGGCGCATTCGACGCGCACGCCGGCGTGCCCGACTACGTGTGGGACGTGCTCCGGGCGCTACCGGACGACGCGCACCCCATGGCGATGCTCGGGGTGGGCATCCTGGCCATGGAGCGCGAATCGACCTTCCGGGCCGAGTACGATCGGGGGCTCGGTCGTGACGAGCTGTGGCGTCCGATGCTGGCCGACGCCATGGCGTTCATCCCGCGCGTGGCCGAGCTGGCGGCCGGGGTCTACCGGATCCGCTACGACCAGGGCGACCCCATCGGCTGGACCGAAGGGCTGGACCTGGGCGCCAACTTCGCGCGCATGCTCGGCGTCGCCGGCGCTTCCGAGACGTTCGCGTCGCTGATGCGCATCTACCTGACCTTCCACTCCGATCACGGGGGCGGGAACGTCTCCAACTTCGCCGCGCTGACCGTCGGGTCGGCGCTCTCGGACGCGTACTACGCGATCGCCGCGGGGCTCAACGGGCTCGCCGGGCCGCTGCACGGGCTGGCCAACCAGGAGTGCCTGCGCTGGATCCTGGCCGTGATGGATCGGTTCGGCGGCACGCCCACGCCCGATCAGATGCGACAGGCCGCCTGGGACACCCTCGAGCGCGGTCGCGTCATTCCCGGCTACGGCCACGGCGTTCTGCGCGGAACCGATCCACGCTTCGTTGGCCTGTACGAATGGGGAGCGGCACACGTCGGCGACGACCCGGTGTTCCGCACCGTCGCGGTGGCCTACGAGACGATCCCCGGCGTGCTGACCGAACACGGCAAGGCCAAGAACCCGTGGCCCAACGTGGACGCCGGCTCCGGGGCGCTTCTGTACCACTTCGGTCTTCGAGAGTTCGAGTTCTACACGGTGCTCTTCGCCGTGAGCCGGTCGATCGGGATCGTCTCGCAGCTCACGCTGAACCGCGCGCTCCTGGCGCCGATCGTGCGGCCGAAGGCCGTGGAGTCGGAGTGGATCGAGCGCGCGATCGACGGCGCGTAGGGACGGTCGAGCCGCTCTCGGGGGGCTCCGCCTTCGAGCGGCTCGGCGGTGGGCGGCCTACCAGACGAGCTGGGGCACGGCCTGCTGGTTCCCCTGGAACCCGCGCAGGAACAGCTGCGTGATCGTGAACGCGAGATCCTCGCCCTTCACGTCGGGCACCGCGTGCTGCCAGGTGTAGAACCAGTTCATCATCCCGAACAGCGAGAACACGACGAGTCGCGTGTCGATCCGCGGGGCGCCGGGATCTCTCGGCACCTCGGTGACCAACGACTCACAGAGCTGGATGTACTCCTGCTTGTAGCGTCGCAGCTCGTCGCGATTGGCCCGCGTCAGCCCCATGTCCTCGTGCAGCAGCACGCGGATGAGCGAGATGTTCTGAACGAAGAAGTCCATGTGGGTCTGGACGAATCCGTAGAGCCTCTCGATCGGGTCGGACAGCGTGTCGATCCGGCTTCGTGCCGCGTGGAGCAGCTCGTCGAAGTACTCGCGCTGCAACGCGACGACCAGGTCTTCCTTACCGGGGAAGTAATGGTACAGGGACGCCGCGCTCATGTTCAGCGCGGCGGCGATGTCGCGCATCGACGTCTCGTGATAGCCCTTGTCCGCGATGAGCTCGGCCGCCGCGTCCATCACGCGACGACGCTTCTGCCGCGCGCGCGCCGTCTTCGGTTCGTGGGACGACGTCTCACTCGGGGATCCGTTCGCCGGCGCAACGAAGTCTTGCACGTCCACCCTTCGCCTCCTTGTCGACACAATCGCAGTCGTGGCGAGCAATCGTATCGGGTCGCTTGGAACCTCGGGATGGTGCGGTCGTCGTTGCGTGGCGGCTGCACCATCGTCTCCGACCCCAGGTCGCCCCGCGTGAGGTGCGCGCACGATGGCGCTGGGCGATCGAGGGACCGATTTACTTGTCGGGCGCCGTACGATCGATTGTGCGCCTAAAGTGACGTCCGTTCAAGGAAAACCGAACCATCGTTCGGCCTCGGGACGTCCGTGGGAGGTCCGGGTCCCTCCCCCGGACGCGGGGCCACCATCGCGAGAAATGCCCGGTGGACCCGATCGTCCTCGGTCAGCTCGGGGTGAAACGTGGCGCCGAGCACCCGCTCATCCCCAACCAGCACCGGCTCACCGTCGAGCACCGCGAGCGTCGAGACCCCCGGCCCGACGTCCGTGATCCGGGGAGCGCGAATGAACACCATCTCCAGGGAGGAGCCGTCGTGCCAGCTCCCGTGGCCGGTGAACGAGTCGATCTGGCGGCCATACGCGTTCCGGGACACCGCCACGTCCAGGAAGCCGAGCGAGCGCTGGGGCGGGTTGGTCACCTGTCTCGCGACGAGGATGAGCCCCGCACAGGTGCCGAGGATGGCGCCACCGCTCGACCGGAACGCCTCGAGCGACGGCCACCACGCCGGCTCGTACGCCATCAGCTTCAGCAGCGTCGAGCTCTCTCCTCCGGGCACGATCAGCCCGTCGAGCCGTGGGAGCTCGGCGGGTCGGCGTACCTCCGATGCGGCCACCCCGAGTCGTGCGAGCGCCCGGACGTGCGCCGTGAACCCGCCCTGCAGCGCCAGGACGCCGACTTCGGGCGTCCGCGGCGCTGCGGGCGCGGCGCCGTTTCCGGACGTCGCGTGCACGCCTACCAGCCCCGCGTCTGCAGGAGCTCGCCCTCGGGCATCTTGGCCGTGTCGAGCCCACGCATCGGCTCACCGACGGTGGCCGAGACCTCGGCCAGCACGGCCGCGTCGCGGTAGTGGGTCGCCGCCTGCACGATCGCGCGCGCGTGGGCCGGGGGATCCTCGCTCTTGAAGATGCCGCTACCGACGAAGACAGCCTCGGCGCCCAGCTGCATCACCAGCGCCGCGTCGGCCGGGGTCGCGATGCCGCCGGCCGAGAAGTTCGGCACCGGAAGCGATCCCTTGGACGCGACCCAGCGCACGAGCTCGAACGGCGCGCCGAGCTCCTTGGCCTCGGTCATCAGCTCGTCCTCGCGGAGCTGCGTGAGGCGCCGGATCCCCGAGACGATCGCACGGATGTGCCGCACCGCCTCCACGATGTCGCCGGATCCGGCCTCGCCCTTCGTGCGAATCATCGCCGCGCCCTCGCCGATCCGCCGGAGCGCCTCGCCGAGGTTCCGGGCCCCGCACACGAACGGCACGTCGAACGCGAACTTGTCCACGTGGAAGCGATCGTCGGCCGGCGTGAGCACCTCGCTCTCGTCGATGTAGTCCACGCCGAGGCTCTGAAGGATCTGAGCCTCCACGAAGTGGCCGATGCGGCACTTGGCCATGACCGGGATCGAGACCGTCTCCATGATCGCGCGGATCATCTTGGGGTTCGACATCCGTGAGACGCCGCCCTCGGTGCGAATGTCCGACGGCACACGCTCGAGTGCCATGACGGCCACCGCCCCGGCATCCTCGGCGATGCGAGCCTGCTCGGCGTTCGTGACGTCCATGATGACGCCGCCCTTGAGCATCTCGGCCAGTCCGGTCTTCAGCCGGAGGTTTCCGTTCTCCATCGTTCGGTCTCCCATCGTACGAGGTGGCGTGGCGCGCACCGGGCGCTTCCACGCGTCTTCGTGTTCACTCACAGGAACGGCGTCTCGCTCCGACGCCGAGGAGGTCGGTCGGAGGCCGTCGCCAGATGCTCGCGGACGACCCGCGCGAGAATCTCGATGCCCGACCGGATGCGCTCGGGCGTCTCTCCGACGAACGACAGGCGAAAGCTCCGCTCGCCACCTCCATCGGGGTGAAACCACTCACCGGGCGCGATCGAGACGCCTCGTTCGAGGGCTCGCTCGGCCACGACGCGCGCGCGGCCCGGCGGCGGCAGCGTGCACCAGATCGTCATCCCCCCCTCGGGTCGCGTGACGGCCACCGTCGAGGGAAACGAGCGTGAGAGCGCGTCGAGCATGGCGTCGCGACGGGCGGCGTGGTGCTTTCGTACGCGAGCGATGTGCCGATCCAGCTCGCCGCGCCGGCAGAACTCCGAGACGATCATCTGGGAGGGCAGGCTCGTGCTGAGATCGCCGACTCGTTTCAGGGCGAGCAGGCGATCCCGAACCGCCGGTGGCGCCAGGATCCAGCCCAGACGAAACCCCGGACACAGCATCTTCGAGAACGTCCCCACCAGGATGACCTGACCGCACGTGTCGAACGCGCGGAGCGGCGGCAACGCCCGGCCGTCGTACCGCAGCTCGGTGTCGAAGTGGTTCTCGACGATCGCGACGCTGGCGTCCCGGGCCACGTCGAGCACCTCGCGTCGGCGCGACAGCGACATCGTCAGACCGGTCGGATTCTGGAACGACGGCATCAGATACACGAGCTTGGGCCGTGTGTCGGCCAACGTGCGCGCGAGCGCGATCGGATCCACGCCGTCCTCGTCGAGCGGCACGCCCACGACGCGCGCCCCGTACAGGCGCCAGATCTCGATCGCGTTCGCGTAGGTCGGTGACTCGACGACCACGACGTCGCCGTCGGTGACGAACAGGCGGGCCAGAAGATCCAGCCCCTGTTGCATGCCACCGACGATCATGACGTCGTCCGGGCGGGCCGGCGCGCCCTCGCGCGTGGCGCGCGCCGCGATGAACTCGCGGAGCGGGCGGTGGCCGTCCGCGGGCCCGTAGCCGAGCGCGTCGGGCCCGGCATCTCGAAAGACGTCGCGGGCGATCCGCTGGAGCGACTCCGTCGGGTAGCTGGCCGCGTCGGGAACCGCCCCGGCGAAGCGATAGCCGTCCTCGGCTCCGGCCGGGGCCAGGAGCGCTCCCGAGGCCGAGTCGGTCGCGTGCCGCGCGACCAGCGACGACCAGGCGAACTGGGGCGGACGGAGCGGGCCATCCTCGTGTCGCGCCTCGGCCCCACGCGGCGTACCGCCCGAGTCGGGAGGGTGATCCGCCACGAAGGTACCTTGCCCCACACCCGAGTCGAGCCATCCCTCGGCCACCAGGCGATCGTAGGCCGATACCACCGTGTTGCGACCGACACCGGCGTCGTGGGCCAGCGTGCGCGTCGACGGCAGTCGGGTCCCGGGTGGAAGGTGTCCCTCGCGAATGCGGCGCCGAATCTGCGACGCCAGCTGGGCGTGGAGGGGCTCGGGCCCCGTTCGATCGACGGACAGAACGAGCATGCTCACCTCTCGCGCACTCGCGCACTCGCGCTCGTGCGGGTCGGACCGGGAGCCGGTACGTGCGGAGATTATCTAGTACCAATATGGACCCAACAAGGTCCAATTTATTCTTAGTGTCGCTATAGATTGGATCTAAAAAGAGCCCAGGAGAGCCGCTTGGCGGGTTCCGATTGGCGATCGGCCAGCGCGTCGGGCACCATGCAGCCCGGAGGTGCCCGATGACCCGCCGAGCCGAACGACCCGCCCCACCGCGCTTCCGCGCCCGTCTCCGGATGCTCGTCGGCGTCGCCGGCCTCGTCACGACCGAGCTGCTTCTCGCCCTCGGGCAGCCGTTCGTCCGCACCTACTGCACGCCGTTGATGTGGACGTTCTACATCCTGCTGGTCGACGGCGCGATCGAGGCCCGGCGTGGGCACTCTCCGATGACGCGGCGCCCGCGGGACGTGGTGTGCATGGCCCTCGGGTCCGTCGCCATCTGGACCGTGTTCGAGCTGTACAACCTCCGGATGCACGGCTGGATCTACGTCGGCCTCCCGGACGACGTGGTCGTGCGACTGATCGGGTACGTGTGGGCCTTCGCGACGATCGGCCCGGGCATCCTGTTCACGCGCGAGCTGATCGACGCGATGCTGCCCGGGGAGCCGGCGTCCCGCCAGCGCCCCGCCCCGCTGCCGGCAGGCATCACGGCGTTCAGCGTGGCGCTGGGATCGCTCGCGCTCGCCGCACCGCTGGTGGCGCCCGATCACGTCGTGCCGCATCTCTGGGCCGCCGTGTGGGGCGGGTTCATCTTCCTCGCCGATCCGTTCAACGCGCACGCCGGTCGGCAGTCGGTGTGGGTGGACGCGCTGGAGGGCCGGTCGCGACGGCTCTGGACGCTGCTCGCGGCCGGTGTCGTCACCGGCGCGCTGTGGGAGTTCTGGAACTACTGGGCGAGCGCGAAGTGGATCTACACGTTTCCGCTCCTCGTCGACGTCCGCATCTTCGAGATGCCGATCATCGGGTTCGTCGGCTTCCCGCCGTTCGCGGTCGAGACCTACGTTCTGACCGAGCTGCTGGCCCCGCTCTGGCGCGGCAACGCCGACAACGAGCCCCCGCACCGGGAAGCCCGCCGGTAAGAACTCGACCGCGCGAACGCCGTCCTCGGCAAGCCCTTGGCCGTTCCCCGCGGCAGGCCCCCGCGCCGCCTTCTCGGAGGCGGCCGCCGCCGCGCCTCGTGACGCCACAATCCACGCCCATGAAAAGGGTTACGCGACCCGGGGGATCGCCGGCGTCGGGCGGCACATGGCTTGCGACTCCGTGGCGTGACTCCACACGTTCACGCGGGCGAGACGGCGAGCTCGCACCGCCGGTCCCCGGTCGCACCGCGCGCGGCACGGCTCCAAGGAGTGACAGACGTGGCGACAATCGTGAGCTTCCTTCTGATGGACCCGAGCCAGGGCGCATTCTCGTATCTGTCGGCCGGTGATCTCCGGCAGGATGCCGGCGGGTGCGAGATCGAGGTCATGCACCTTCCGGCCGGGGCCGTGCAGTCGGTCCAGACTCCCGCGGGATCGGTGATCGTGCTCCTGGACGTCACGCTCATCCCCGCGGCCGATCTCGCACGCGTCGCGCTCGAGCTGGCCGATGCCGTCCTCGACGACCACACGGTCGCGATGGGCGAGGTCGTCGCCCCACGAACGGGCGGGTGGGACCTCGCCTCGGAAGCCTGGCTCGCGGCGACGTCACGGCGCGGAACCGAGATCCCGCTGGGGGGGCTCGACCCGCGCTGTCTCGTACTGACCCGAAACGCGTTCGCGCGCGCGCGCGCCGGCATCGGCGACTACGTGGCGGATTCGACGCGCTCGCCGCTCTCACTCTCGCTGAAGCTGCGCGACGCGTCGATCGTCCCGTATCGCGAGCCCCGTCTGCGCGCGTATCTCGGCCGACCGATCTCGATCCGCGAAGCCGTGAACGCGCTTCGCGACGAGAACGAGCGAACGCTCCGCCTCGGCCTCGCGCGATCGGACCTGATCGGCGAGCTGAACCTCCCGTCGATCGACGCCGTGCATGCCCAGTCCGAGGACCGCGTCGCGCGGCGCGTCCGGCACCTCGCGGTCGCCGCCGACGAGCTGAGCCGCGTCGACGTCCGGCGCTTCGGTGATGCCGACGAGGTGGACCCGGGCGCACTCGACGTCCTGCGTGACACATCGCGGCGCGTGATCACCGACCTCGTGCACGCGGCCCGCTGGCACGGCTGGATGAGGGCCTGCGCAGGAGACGGCAGCGTGACTCCCCCGGCCGGTCACGTGTCGCCGGCGCGGGCGGAAGAAGGCATCCCGGCGATTGCGACCGAGACCGACCCGGCGGTGCCCGGTGAGCACGACGTGTGCCCCGAGCTCCCGGACACCGCCGGCTCACTCGACGACGGCGATGCGCCCGACCCGGCCGCGCGCGCGGCCACCACCGACGACTCCGACTCGGGCAGCGCCGTCACGCAGAACGGCGCCGGCGACGACGATCCGGACGCGAGCAACGGGTCTCCGGACCTCGACCCGTTCGAGGCGATCGTCTCGTCCTACGCCGCCGGCTCGACCCCACTGCGCCACCCATCGACCGTGACCGCGACCCCGCGCGTCGACGACGCGCCGGCCGCGGCCGCCCCGTCGACCCGGCGCGTGGTGGCCAGCCTCGTCATCGTCACCCGCAACGATGCGGCCGATCTTCCCCGGTGCCTGGATGCGATCTCTCGCAACACGCCCGAGCCGATCGAGGTGTTCGTCGTCGACAACGCGTCGGACGACGGATGCAACGAGATCGCGAACGCATCCCCGGTCGTGGACACGGTGATCCCGCTGTCCGACCCGGTCGGCTACGCCGAGGCCGCGACCCTGGCGTCTCGGCGGGCGCGTGCCTCTCACATCGTGTTCATCACGGCCGACGCGATCGTCGCCGAGGGCTGGCTCACGCCCCTCTGCGACGCCACGAACGACGCCGTCGCGGTCGCCCTGCCTGCGTCGCTGGGTCTCTGCGGCGATCAGCACGCGATGCGCTGGATCGACGACCTCCGGAGCCTCGCGGACCCCGAGCGTCTCGCGCGAGAGCTGGCCTCGGTCGAGGCGATCGAGACCACGGGGATCATCCAGCCGCTGGCCGTGAGCATCCGAGCGGACGTCGTGCGGCAGAACGGCCTTCCCGATCCCGCGTTCCAGCTGGCGTCGACGGTCCATCTGCATCTCGCGTACGCGATCCGGCAGCTCGGTCTCGAGATCGTCGTCGTGCCGCGCTCCTACGTGGGCCGCGCGGGCGGACTTCGCCAGGTGCCCGCCACCGCGCGCGAGCTCGGGCTCGCGACACCGTCACCGGGGACCGAGCTCAGCGCCTCGGAGCGCGAGACGATGGAGCTGGTCACGACCGCCGATCGCGAGCTTCTCGTCGACCGCGTGGCCGGAACGCCGGAGACGCGGAACTCCAACGTGTGGGGCGTCAACTGGTCCACGCTCCTGCCCCGCGGGGAGGCGCTGTCGGTGATCATTCCGGTTCACGATCAGCTCGACCACACGCGGAGATGTCTCGACACGCTACGCGGGCAGCACGGCGTGTCCGACATCGAGATCATCGTGTTCGACAACGGGTCCGACGCCGCCACGCGCGAGTTCCTGGAGACGCGCCCCGAGGTGCGCGTGATCGGGAGCGACACCAACGTGGGCTTCGCCGCCGCCGTGAATCGAGGCATGCGGGCCGCGAAGGGTCGGTGCCTTCTGATCCTGAACAACGACGTCGCACTGCCGTCGCGGTTCCTCGAGCGCCTCTCGGCCGCGGTCGAGTCGAACCCGGCGTATGCCATCGTCGGCGCGGTCGCCAACGCGTGCGCCCCCCCTCAACGCGTCGCCGTGCCGTACACCGACCTCGCCGGCGTGGAGGACTTCGCTGACGAGCGCTGGGCCGAGCACGGCTCGCGAGTGCGTCGCTCCCCGATGGTGACCGGGATGGCGATGCTGATCCGCCGCGAGGTCGTGGACACGATCGGGGAGTTCGACGAGCGCTTCGGTATCGGCGGCTTCGAGGACACCGACTTCTGCACGCGCGCGGCACTGGCCGGCTTCCGGGCCGGCATCGCCGAGGGCGTGTTCCTGCACCACGTCGGATCGGCCACGTTCCAGGGCAGCGGTGTGAGCCCCACCGAGATCATGCGTGCCAACCACGCTCGCTTCCTCGCCAAGTGGCGAGACGTGATCGGCGCGCTCGGCGGCTCCGACGTCCTGGCGGGCGCCTCCGCCACCGGTGTGGCGCAGCCCCCGGAACGGGGATCGTCTCCGGCCTCCGCGGCGTCGAGCCCCGCCGCCTCTTCGGACTGGGGCTGGATCCCGATGATCGCGAACGAGAGCGACCCGTCCCTCTGGGATCGCCCGCAGGAGAGGAGCGAGACGTCGTCGAGCGACGAGGCGACCTGCGCGCCGACCGCCGACGATCTCCATCGGCTCGCGAACACGCGGCTGGAAGAGGGTCGGCTCGAGGAGGCCCGCGAGCTGTTCGAGTGGACGCTGGAGCTGATGCCCGAGATGGTGCTCGCGCAGATGGGACTGGGCCTGGCGCTCTGCCGTCTCGGTGCCTACGAGGACGCCATCGCGCCGCTCACGCGGGCGATCCAGCTGGAGCCCGGGTTCTCCGAGGGCTACAACAACCTCGGGGTCGCCTACTACATGGCCGAGCGTCCGGACGAGGCCCGGCATGCGCTGGAGCGTGCGCTGGAGCTGGATCCCGAGAACGAGGACGCCCGGACCAACCTGGCGTCGGTGCTCGAGGAGATGCGATCGATCTCGGGGCGGACCCTCACGTAGTCGGACGCGCCGATCGCACGTCTCAGCGGCTCAGGATCCGGTTGATCTTGGTCAGGATCGCCTCTTCCTCGCGATTCTCGACCACGGCGATCTCCTGCTTCAAGAGATCCACGGCGGAGTCGGCGATCTGCTGCTCGTCCTCGTTGAGCCGGTGGCTCTGTGAGCGGCGTCCGAGGTCCCGCACGACCTCGGCGAGGCTCATCGGGTCTCCGATGACGGCTTTCGCCCGGTAGCGCTCCATCCGGCGACCGGCAGGGCGGGTTCGCGTGTACTGGTCCGGCTCGCGAAGCGTCTTGTACACATGGCGCAAAACATTACTGCCCATGACGTTACGGAGATGGACCTTCGTGAAGTCCTCCTCATGGAGAAAGACCGTCCGGTTGTCGGAAGCGAAGCGGATCTCGAGGCACCGCTGCGTGCGTCCGAACACGGGCCGTTCTTCGGACTTCACGACCCGGCCGACCCCGTATCGGGGGCAGACGACGGTCTCGCCACGCCGGAAACTCATGTGACCTCCAACGAGTCAGAGTATCGCCATGAGAATCCCCGCCACCTGATGGTCTCGACCCCGGGTCGAGAGGTCCGGTCCCTTCGGAATCCTCGCGGTAGGGCGGTTGATGTGCGGCTCGATTCACGAGCACACCCCATTCTAGCCACGCGACACGGCCGGAACAAGCCACACGGCGCAGACTCCGGCCGCATACCGCCAACACGATCACAACACATTGAAGGGTAGAGACTTACGGGAAACCCTGACTTGACGGCCCCCGGCGCCGGTGATAGCGTTTTCGACGATCCCGTGCAACGACATCTTCCAAGGAGGCGGACCATGCGAACTCCCGCAGCTCCCACCGACCGCGGCACGCGACTCGTCGTCGCCGCGCTCGCCGTCTTCGGATCCCTCGCCCTCGCGGTCGCGAGCAGCGCCCAGAACATGTCCTACACGACCAGCTCCCGGGATGCGCTGGCGCTGTTTCGGGCGGGTATCGAGCTCGACAACAACCTGTACCAGGAGGCCGCGGCCGAGCAGTTCGAGCGTGCCCTGGCCATCGATCCGCGATTCGCCATGGCCCACCTGTATTACGCCCTGGGGCGGGCCAACGACAGCTACGCCGACTACCGGACCCACCTGGATCAGGCGATCGCGATGACGGGCGAGGTGACCGAGGGCGAGCGTCTGCTGATCTCGGCCCATCAGGCCCGGGACGAGAACCGGCCGGCCGACGCCGAACGCCTGTTCCGGCGGCTGCAGGCGCTCTACCCCGGCGACGTGCAGACGCACCTGCAGATCTCGCTCTCGTCGTTCGGCACCGGCGACTACCACGCGGCCGCCGAGCAGCTCGAGGCGGCGATCCTCCTCGACGACGAGTTCCCGCCCGCGTACAACCAGCTCGGCTACTGCTATGCGTTCATGGGCAACTTCGACGCGGCGATCACGACGCTGAAGGCCTACGCCAGCCTGATCCCCGACGAGCCGAACCCGCACGACTCGCTGGGCGAGGTGTACCTGATGGCCGGCCAGTTCGACGAGGCGATCGCGCGATACACGCGTGCGCTCGAGCTGGACCCCGCGTTCTACAGCTCGTATCTGGGCCGCGGGCACGCGTACCTCCTGATGGATCAGCGCGACCGCGCCCTCGTCGAGTATCGCAAGATGCGCGAGGTCGCCCCGACCGCGGGCGTCGCCCGCGACGCGCTTCGCTGGGAGGGGATCGCCCAGGCCTACTTCGACGACTTCGATCTCGCGGCCGCGACGCTCGAGGAGGTTCGCGGCGAGGCCCGATCCGCCGGTGAGATCATCTCGGCGGGGAACCGGGCGATCGACCTGGGCTGGCTGCACCTGGCCGCCGGCGGCCACGACGCGGCGATCGCGGCCATGGAGGACGGCTGGCAGTACGTCATGTCCTCGGGCGACCTCCCGGAGGTGGCCAAGAAGAACTACGCGCGACGCCACCACGTCGTGCACGGCATCGTTCTGGCCAGGAGCGGCGACACCGAGGGCGCCCACAGCGTGGCCGACCGACTCCATCGGCTCGTGGATCTGAGCGAGGACATCGCCGAGTGGGAGGACTTCAACTGGCTCATGGGCGAGATTCGCTTCGTCGAGGAGGACTACAAGAGCGCGCTCGCGCATCTGATCCACGCCCCGGCGGAGAACCCCCGCGTCATCTATCTGACCGGTCAGGCGTGCGACGCGCGCGGTCTTCGCGACGAGGCTCAGCGACATCGCGAGCGGGTGGAGCAGTTCAACCGCATGAGCCTCTTGTACGCGATGACGCTCCGGGACATGCGTCACCCGACGAACTGACGGCGAGGCGGGAGACGAGTTGACGACCTCCGGTGCGCAGCTGAGCTTCCGGCTCGGCGGTCGAGGGTCGACGCGGCCCGCGTCGTCGCTCGACCGCGAGCCGGACGAACGACTCGAGCCCGAGCCGTTCGTGCTCACCTCGGCGCTCAGGCGCCACCGCCGGCGGCGCGACGTCGAGGCGAAGATCCGCTACTGCCTGAACTTCTTTCCCGAGCTGCGCGAGCGCCGGTTCGGGGTCGGCGTCACGCGGCAGGCGCAGGGTCTGGCGAGCCTCGACGACTTCGCGATCTGGCTCAACCCACACCGCCTCACGTTGCACACGATCGCGCACGAGCTCACGCACTTGCTCCAGGCGGACGGCCGCGTGCCCGGAGGCGAGCGCTCGTGCGATCTCTTCGCGCTCGCACGACACCCGTCGTTGAACGACTCACGGCCCAACTACCTCGACATCCCGGACGACCTGTTCGACGAGCGCGGCTACTACACCCGGACCGGATGGCCGACGGTTCTCTACGAGTCGGCGCGGCGCGCCATCGACGAGCGCGCGTCGGGACGACGCACGTACATCCGCTGGTTCGAGGTGCACGTCACGGCGCTCTCCGCCGCCGGCACCGTGGCGGGCCGATCACCGACTCCCCGCAGCACGCGGACGCCCTGAGCCCGGAGGGAGCGACGCGACGTCCCGCGGTCGGAACCTCGTTCACCGGCAGCGTGTCGACCGATGGACGGTGATCGCCGAGCGTCGCGAGACGATCGCCACGTCGCCGGGATCCACGACACCCGACCCGTCGAGGTGGCGCAGAGGTCGCTCGTGCCGAGCGTCGACTCCACGTAGTCGTGATCCTTCAGCTCGCCGTGTGGGGCCTCGGGCAACACCCGCGTGCAGCCGGCGTTGCCCCGGGAGCTACGACACGTAGGTCACGTCGTCACCGAGAACGGCGGCGCAGGTCCTGTCGAACCTCGCGTCTCGCTCGCGTCGCGCCCGAACGCTCACGTGCGCGAGCACCGGGCGCGCGGCCCGTCGCCGGCGCCAGCCGAGGAGCCACCAGATCGGGATCAGCGAGTTGTGGAGCTCACCCATCGGATCGGGCGCGAGGGTCCGTACCTCCGCCGCGGGATCGACGAGAAGCCCGTGGCGCTCGGACTCCCGCAGCATCCACTGGAGTGCGATGTCGGAGAGACCGTTCTCCTCGTAGCCGCCCCCCACGTCCGAGTGGACCCCCGCGAACCATACCTGACGAAACCGGGGCTCGCCGGTCAGGGGACTGATCTCGTCCGCATTTCCGGGGCTCCACACGTTCGGCGGGAACTTCGTCCGTCGCTCGTGGATCGCGAGCGCGTGGCGTCCGTGCGACACCGCCTCCAGCCGTGCCGTGTACGGGAGGACCAGAGAGCGCCGAAACAGCCCCACGGACTTCACCGTGTCCCAGACGCCCAGGAAGTGAATGCGCCCCTCGCCGCGCTCGGTGGGCCACTGTCGCGGAAAGTACTTGCGGAACCGTGCCGCCTTCTTCCAGGGGGGCTCGCCGTGCTCGCGGCTGCGATGAAGATGAATCGCGTAGTCCACGAGGTTGTCACAGTTGGGATCGAGCAGCCCGCACATGAACACGAGCCCGGCCAGCGCGCGAACGGTGTAGGCGCCGCGGCTGAACCCGTAGAGAAAGATGCGATCCCCCTCCGCGTAGTTCCGCATCAGGAACGTGTAGGCTTCCCGGATGTTCGCGGTGAGTCCGTACGCGAAGGCCAGCCCCAGGAGCCGTGTGATGGCCTTGGCGGTGCGCGTCTGGACGCCCGCGGCGGGCAGGATGCCGAGCCCCGGGTCGTAGTACACGACCTGCCTCGCCGGGTCGCGCTTGTCCAGTCGCAGGTAGAGCTCGAGGACGTTGCTGATCGCGCCCTTCTTGACCTCGTTTCCCGTCCCGTCACAGCAGATCACGATGTTCTTGGGCACCGGCTCCTCCCTCCGCTCACGCGCGCCCCGAGGACTCGCCGCGTACGTGGCTCGTCCTCCTGGGCACGCCGATCGTAGTCGAGCGAGCCCACCGCGTCATCTGCGAGCCGGCCCCCGTCGGCTCCCGCACCCGTACTCTGGACAACACGACGTCGACCCCTCTAGAGTAGCCACCCTCGAGGGCCCACGGCGACCGACGCGGCGCTCTCGCTTCACTCTCACGGCGTGCGCGCACGCTCGACAGGAGAACACGGCGTGTGGACCAACGCCCTACGAGAGCACATCGACGCGATCCTCGCGAAGCCCGACAGCCGTGATGCGATCGTCGCGCGCGTCACCGAGCTGTTCGATCGGGAAGGCGACCCGGCGGCGCCGGACGCCGTATCCGGGGTCGTGGACCAGCTGGAACGATACGTGACCGGAACGCCCGAGCTGCTCTTTGCCGCCGCGCACGAGGCACGCGACTTCGAGATCCTCGATACGATCGAGCCGCTGCTCGCGCGGTGCGCCTCCTACTTCATCGAGGAGTCCGATCTCATCCCCGATCACCTCGGCGTCTACGGTCTT
Organism: Candidatus Eiseniibacteriota bacterium; assembly: GCA_965224245.1. GTDB lineage: Bacteria > Eisenbacteria > RBG-16-71-46 > CAZAMP01 > CAZAMP01 > CBDCYW01. The sequence continues at coordinate 3,424,017 of OZ245046.1, forward strand.
CTGGACGACGCCTACCTCGCACAGACCTTTCTGTGGGGCATCTCGACGCTGCACGCCGAGGAAACCGGCATCCCGCTCCTGGGAACCTACCTCGCGGGCGCGAACGCCATGGTGCGCGCCTTCATCGGCAACGCGGTGGCGACCCAGCTCGACGAGGTGGTCATTCACGACCTCGAGGAGGCGGACGTCAAGGCGCGCCTTGCCGAGCTCGTGCGCCATCCGCGCACGATGCACGCGGACGCCGGTGGGGAGCGTGGCTCCTGGGGTGACACGTGGGAGAGCGAGATGACGCGCTCCGCCCGCGAGCTGGGCGTGTCGCTCGACTTCGAGTGACGGGTCAGCGCACGCGAACGAGCTTGCCCGTTCCGTCACGCACACGTCCGTCGTCATCCGGCGGACCGGACACGCGATACGTGTACGAGCCGGCGGGCACCGGGCGGCCGTCGTCGGATCGGCCGTCCCAGCGGACCCCGGCGCCGGCGCCGGCCCCGGCGTTCCCGACGAGCGTTCTCACGAGCCGGCCCGCCGCGTCGTAGATCCGCACGCGCGTCGGACCGGGCGTGGCGCCGAGCAGCGGGATGGTCGTCGCGCCGCGGGTCGGATTCGGGACAGGTCCCATGATCCCCGAGCCGCTCGAGGATCCCGGCTCGGCCCCGATGATCGTGCACGTCGTCGCGTCCACGTACGCGAGGTCGTTCGTGACGGGCACGCCCGCGTCCGCGAGCACGGCCGTGGTGGCGTTCAGGTAGATCCGGAAGATGCTCGAGGGATCGTCCGGGTCCTGCATCGGGTAGTCCGTGTATCCATTGTCCACGATCGCGGGCACCAGGATGTGGGCGGTGGCCCAGAGATCCAGCGCCACCGGATCCAGACCGGCCACGAGCCGATCGAGCCGCGTCGCCTCCTCGTAGCTGCACCACGGCCCCCCCGACGGGTGGGCCAGCACGTAGATGGCATCGACGAGATTCAGATCGGGCCGGCGCACGTCCGCCAGGAAACGCCCGAGGCCCCCGTAACGGACCGCCGCGTGTGTGTTCGTCGAGAGCTGCGTGGTCATCGTGCCCACGTGGTGCTTGACGCTGGCCGTGACGCCGTACACCGCACCGTGGCACTTCAGCACCGGTACGTTCAGAAACGTGAATGCGTCGTCCGAGTAGGTCTGGCTCCCCGGGTCGAAGACCCCGTGCTTCAGGCTGACGTAACGTCCCTGGGCCGTGCGGAACTTGGGATACGAGACACGAATCCGCGCGATCGCGTCGTACTCGCCCACCACGTAGCCGTCGGTGAGATCGCCGTCGGTGTACTCTGCGACCGAGGTGGAGCGGATCGCATCCCACAAGTACGTCGATACCGGCCAGCCGGCGTCGGCGAAGTCCGTGACGACGTCCAGGGCCGACTGCGAGTGGTCCTCGGCGTTGCTCTCGGCCCAGTCGAACGTGCCCCGCCCCTGTGTGTTCTCCACCACGACGACCTCACCCGTGAAGCCGTCGGGGTGCTCGACGATGCGTGCGATCAGACCGCGAAGGACGTCGGTGTTGGTGCCGCCCCGCTCGGGCCATTGCTGGTTGATCTTGATCAGCACGACGTCGTCGTACCCGACGATGCCCTCCGGAGCGCTCTCCGGCGCCCCCGAGCCCGATCGATAGAACGAGAGCCCACCGGCGTGCATGCAGGAGATCAGCTCGTCCACGCCCAGATGATGATCGCCCGCGGGCCCGCCGGCGTTCTCGATCGCGAACACCGACGCGCGATAGTCGGCGAACCGCGAGGACGTGTCGATCGCGGCGCGGGCCGAGACGCCCGGGCGAGACCCCTCGGGCGGGCCCGCGGACAGCACCAGCGCGAGGACGAGCGCACCCGCGGGGAGAAGGCGCGCCGCGCGCGAGCGTTCACCGGCGAGGGGATGCGCCCGGTCGATCGCGTGGAGCAGGGGGAGCCCGAGCACCAGCGTCGAGCTCGCGAGCGCCGCCCGCTGGCACGGATAGGCCAGACGCGACGGCTTCCGTCCCGAGCGCAGAAGAAGCCAGACGAGCGCACCGATCGCGAGGACGGTCGGATGACCGAGTAGTCGGCGGCATGAACGGACGGCCCAGCGCATGATGGCTCCTCCCGCGACGTCGGTGAAGATCGAGGTGCGAGGACCGCCGGGATCCCCGCGAGCGGCGAGCGCCGCACGGCCTGCCAGGAGCCCAGAGCACAGCACGATCCGGTGGGAAGCCGCCATGATGCAATTGCATCATGCCGGTACGCAGTCACGTCATGGCGGCCACGCGAGTCGGACCCGGGGAGAGACCGGGCGCCGAAGGGGCATCGGCCCGGTCACATCGTCATCAGTCCCTGGAGCTGGAACACACATGCGCCCCTGGTGCAGTTGAAGTCCGCCCGGATGTCCATGCCTTCACACCGGCCGGTGCCTTCGTGCACGACCGAGCCGGTCACCTCGAAGTCGACCGCCATCGACACGGTGGCTTGGTACCGCATCGGCGCGTGTCGATCCAGCGATGCCGGATCGTCATCGACCGGCGCGAGGGCATTGTCCTCGCAACCCACCGCGAACGCCACGCTCGCGATCGGCACGAGGAGCTTCGAGCAGAAGCTCATGACTCTACCCCCAGTCCTTTGGTGTGTGCGCGAGGCGGGCGCGGGCGCGGATCCTCGCGCGATCGTCGAGAACGATCGCGCTCCACCACCTCACCCGCCATGATGCATGGACATCAATTCGCGGTCGGTCACCGAGATGAACGCGTGATCGAGTCGGCACGGGGATCGACGAGTGACGTTCCGTCAGACGTTCGATGACGTGGGGGACTCTGCGGCGATCGACGGCGCGGACACCGGCCCGTATATCCGCTCCGCCGCCGCCACCGCACCCATCATCACGCCCCAGATCGCGTTGAAGCGATAGTGCGTGACGATCGAGCTGGCCAGCGACAGCACGAGTACGCCCACCATCGTTCCCGCCACGCTCATGGCGAGCAACTGGACGTCCCGATGGGGATGTCGGGCCAGCACCCAGCACCGCCACAGCACGAGGACGAGGAAGCCCGTGAACAAGAGAAGACCGATGATGCCCGACTTCCACCACAGCGTGAGGTAGCTGTTGTCGACGCGGAGGACCGTCGTGTTCTGGCCCCGGAGGATCGGGATGTCCTCCTCGTCGCCGATCCCCCATCCGACGAACGGATGAACGGCGACCTTCTCCTTCCAGACGTAGGCGAAGGAGACGAGGCGAATCACGATCGCGGCGGATCCGGCCGCGTCCGTGGCCTCGGCCGCGCGCTCGGCGACGCCCTGGGACACGTCCGCCGCGCCACGTCCCCCGCCGATCGTGCCCAGCAGTCCCCACCCGACGACCCCCGACAGGATCAGGGTCAGCACCCCGCCCACCAAACGCGAGCGCCGAACGTGCACGGCGCGAAGCGCCACCACGCCCGCCGCGATGATCGAGACCGGGAGCGCGACGAACAGGGCCCGTTGCTGCGAGAGGAGCGTCACCAACACGCACGGAACGAAGCCAATCAGCCACCACCACGCGCTGCCGCGGCGCGCGACCAGGAACGCAGCGAGCAGAAACGGGGCGATCGCCACGACCAGGTTCGCCTGTCGGGTCACGATGCGACCGAACGTCACGTCCCACGTGATTCCACCGACTGCGGCCAGGACGTACTCGACGAACACCAGCCCCACCCCCGCGAACATCGCGACGAGCACCCACAGGAGGTCTCCCGGGGTGCGGAGGGCGTCGGCCGCGATCGGGTAGGTCACGTAGAGCGCCAGCAGCATGGCCTCGGTCCTGAGGGCGCCGGGCTCGTGGCCGAGCCAGACGCCGCGCAGGACCGACACGAACATCCAGGCCGTGACGAGTCCCCACGCCCAGGGGAGCGACCGCGCACCACCGCTGAGGCGTCCGCGATCGAGTGCGTCCTTGAGCACGTGAAACGCCGCCACCCCGATGAGCCCGTACGCCATCAACGGATGGTAGGCGAGGGGTACGAACTCGAACCGGAGGCGCTCGAGCTGTGTCGCCATCAACAGCACGATCATCAGTGACAGCGTGCGGGCCGCCGAGCGGCACACGACCGGAGCCACGACGGCGAGCAGCGCCGCGATCACCACCAGGAGCGGGTCCAGACGCGACATCCCGTAGATGGCGGCGGCCGCCGCGGCGGCGTACGCGGCGGGCACCCATCGCCGGGCATGTCGCACGACCGCGTCCAGCGTGGTGCGAAGTCCGCGGTCGACCCACGTGGTGACGGCCTGCGGGGTCATGACGGGCGATCGCGCGTGCGCGAGGGGGACAACGTGGCGGCCACGGCGAGAATCCCGCCGCCGTCCCGCTCGAAGAACGCGAGCGTACGGGCGATCGCGACCGCGAAGACGACCGCGATCGCGAACGCGCACAGAACGACCTGCGTACGGCGGGGAAGCGCGCGACGCTCCGGAACGGCCGCGGCGTCCACGATCTGAAGCGGACGCGACCGTCCCGCTTCGGCGAGCACGGCGTCGGCCCGCCGGGTCGTCAGATACTCGTGGAGCGCGCGCGCGACCACGACCCCCCGGTACATCCGTTCGCTCTCGGCGACCGGCTCGGGCTGGCTCGACAGCACGGCGTCGATCGCGGCCAGCTGGCTTCGCCGACGCCGGATGGGATCGGAGTCGGGCGCGAGCGTCCGCGCCATCGCCTCGAGCTCGACCTCGAGCTCGAGCCTGATGGCCGAGAGCGCGGTCCACGCGTCTCCGGTCGACCGCGGCGTGCCCGGAAGACCGCTTGCGGCCTGAAGGGTCGCCCAGTCGGCCTCGACGTGGTCGAGCACCTCCCCGACCGCCACCAGCCGCGCGTCGAGAAACTCGCGCTGCCGGCGCGCCCGGTCGGCCGCGACCTCGGTCAGGAACGCGTCCAGCTCGTTCACCATGCCATTCACGATCGACGCCGCCAGCTCGGGGTCCCGGTCACGGAGCCGGATCCGGACGAGATCGTCGTACGGGTTCACATCGCTCTGAAGGCGATCGAGGAGCGTCAGGTACGCGCCGTCCGCGTTGTCGGCGCGGTAGTGAGATACGAGCCCGTGCTCGACGATGATCGGATCCACGATGCGCCGCGATCGCAGCAGGCTGGAGACGAGATCCGGCGTCAGTGGCCCCGGCAGCGTCGGCTCGGCGGCGAGCGCGCCCGGCACCAGCGCGGCGAGGCCGCGGGCGCCGGACACCGCGGCGCCGTCGGACGGGCGAACGAGCGCCCGCGCGACGTACTGCGGCGTGGCGAGGAGCGCGTACGCGAGGCCGGCCACCGTGACCAGGACGACGTGGGTGAGCGCCGGCCGCCAGTGGCGAAGAAGGGTGTGCAGCTCCGCCCTGGCCCGCGAACGCAGGTCGGTCAGGTCGGTGGTCGGCGACATCGCGATCCTCGGTATCGGCCAGCTCTCCGGGACTCGGTCGCCGGAGTCTATCGAGCCCGGCTCGGGGCCGGAACCGCGAAGTCGACCGGTGATCGTGGACGCCGCGGTGACGGGAGCGTGGCGTCGGCGACCCGGTCGACCCGTGATCGCCGGGACGTGCCGGCCGTCCCGGCCGCTGCCGTCCCGGCCGCTGCCGTCCCGGCCGCTGCCGTCCCGGCCGCTGCCGTCCCGTACTCGGAGGCGACCGTCACCGGGTGAGGATCATCTTCCGCTGGCTGGTGACCTGCCCGGCGCGCAGCCGTCCGAAGTACACGCCCGGCGAGGCCCGTCGGCCATCCGCGTCACGACCGTCCCAGGTGACCCGGTGGGCGCCCGCCTCGGTGAAGCCGTCGACCAGCACCGCCACGAGCCGCCCCGCGCTGTCGTAGATCCGAAGCGACGCGTCGCCCGCCTCGGCCACCTCGAACGAGATCACGGTGGCCGGGTTGGCGGGGTTCGGACGGTTGCCGAGCAGGTGCGGTCCGCCCCCCGCGCTCACGTCGCCGACCGCGACCGTGGTCGTGATCGTGAAGTCGTCATCGGAGATGTCGAAGAACACGTTGTCGGCCGCGGCCACCATCACGCGCGCATCGGGCGTGTCGATGTCGGGCAACGTCACGAGCTCCGAGCCGTCGTTGGCTGTCCCGGCCAGGAGGGTCGTAGGATACGTGTAGCCGCCGTCGGTCGAGAGTCGGATGTCGACGCTCTGGCAGTTCACGGTGGCGTTGTCGGTGCCCGCCACGTCCCAGGTGATCTCGTGGGGCACCGTCGAGCTCAGCGTCTCGCCGCCGTTCGGGGCGCTCACGAGGAACGGACCGGCGGTGTCGTCGACGTCGAAGCTCATCAGGTCGAAGTCGCTGCCACCGCCGTCGGCGCGGTTGTCGCGCGCGACGAGTCGGAACCGGAGACCGCGCGCGTAGCTGGGGAGGATCTCGCCACGCGTCTGGGTGCCGTTCACGATGTCCGACCAGGCCGGGAACGTGCGCGACGGGCTCGTCACGGGCAGGAACGAGCGGAAGATCGGCGCGTTGTCCATCGGGAAGTCCGGATGCCCGCCGGGGCCCAGGTCGAACTCCTCCCAGCAGTAGGTCAGCTCGTCACCGTCGGGATCGGTCGCGCTGCCGGTGAGCGTGAACGGGGTCGAGATCGGGATGGCGTCGAACGGGATCGGCGGCGTGGCGTCGGGCACGGGCGCGTTGTTGCCGGTGCTCGTGACCGCGGCGCACGAGCTGAAGTTCGTGGTGTAGATGATGATGAGATCCAGGCTGCGCGCGTTGAAGTAGTCGTCGCTGTACGTCTGGATGTTGTGGCTCCCGCAGAGTCCCGCGTAGGCCATGATCGTCGAGCCGCTTCCCGGCTCGTATGCGGTGATCGCGGTGCGGTTGCCACCGCCGCACGACCCGGCGGTTCCGTTGAAGCTGTGCGTCGCGTTGAACTGATGTCCGATCTCGTGCGCCACGTAGTCCACGTAGAACCGGTCGCCGACGGGGCTCGACAGACCGGTGACCCCGCGCGCCTTCTGGCCCCCGACACACACGACCCCCAGTGACGCGATCCCGCCGCCGCCGGTGCTGAACACGTGACCGATGTCGTAGTTGGCCGCGCCGATCACCGAGTCCAGGTTGCTCTGGTTCTGGCTCAGCATCGCGAAGCCGTCATTGTTCGTGTACGGGTCGGTGGCCGGATTCGTGTAGACGATCAGGTTGTTGTTCGGAATCAGCTCCAGCCGCACCGCCACGTCCCGCTCGTAGATTCCGGTGACGCGATTGATGGCGACGATGATCGCGTTCATGCCGTCGGTGACGGTGCCCCCGTGGAACTGCGTGTACTCGCCGGTCGCCGCCACCGCGGTCCGGTACGTCCGGAGCTCGCTCCCGCTCGGAATGCGGCTCACCCCGTCCCGCGTGGCCTCGGCGGCCCGGATCTCGTCCTGCGTGGCGTCGAGGACACACGACCAGGATGAGGTCACCCGGCGGGCATCCGCACGGTGGTACACGACGTAGTGGACGACGTCGCCGCGCTGGTAGGGATCGATGAACACCGTCCCCGCCGCCCGGAGGATCATCGCGTGAAAGCCGTGGGGCGTCATGTCGAGTCGCACCGTGGCCGTGCGATCGTCGATACCCTGGGCCACGTACGTGCGCATCTCCGGGAACTCCGCCGCGAGCTCGGGCGCCATGATCGGAGACTCGACCACATGGAACCTCGCCAGCGTCCCATCGGGCATCGGCAGCGACAGCTCGGCGGCCGCGGACCACGCGTCCGGCGACTCGAGCGGCGCCCGATCGAGCGCGTCGCGCAGCCGATCGACGTCGGCGGCCACGGTCACGTACGCGGCGGGCACGATCAGACGATCGCCGGTGGTCGTGATGGTCGCCTCGCTCACCGGGGACCAGATGTTCTCGGCGGTGGCCGGCGGGGCAGCGACGATCACCGACGCGACCAGGCACGACAACCAGAGCTCGCGCGACTGTGCGCGGGGGCGGCGGCGGGACGGTCGATCGAACACGATGGGACCTCCATGGCGCGGGGTCTCGAGACGCGACGGTTGGCCGGCGGGCGACCGGTGCGAGAACGCGAACCGCCTCGAGGACGTTCCTGCGAGATGCTCGGGGATGGTGGTCGGACAGGGAAGTGTATCACGCGATCGCATCCCGAGCCCGACCGAGCGCCGCGCGGTGCCGTGCGCCGCCTCGCGGGCCCGGCCGCCAGAACGCCGTCAGCGGGAAGGACCCCAGGCCGGCATCGCGCGCATCAGGAGATCGGCCCGCCGGCGCGCGTCGTCGGGAGGAACGCCCTGCCACTCCTCGATCCATCGGGTCAGGACGTCGAGGACCTGCGAGCGGGGGCGGAGCGCGCCGTGCTCGTCGGAGCAGAATCGGCAGTAGCGATCGGAGGAGCCCCGGTTCAGCTCGGCGCTGAGCGTGGCCGAGCAGGACTGGCAGTGCCGCGCGGGAGCGAGCGTCAGCCCCCCCGTACCGCGCGTCGGGACGACACCGGTGACGTCCGCCAGGACGTCCATCCAGGAGACCGGCAAGAGCCCGATCGCGCGTTCCATGGCCACGATCACCGGCGCCGTGGCGCCCGGCGCGTGGTCGGCGCGCGCCCGATCGACGAGCTCGCGGAACAGATGCCGGCAGAGGGCGCGGCGGAACCCGATCCTGGCAGAGGGGACGTCCTCGAGCCGCCATCCATCTTCCGCGCCGGATACGAGCGCGCCCGCATAGAGCCGTGCGGTGGCACCGGGCGCGCTTCCGGGGAGCGCCGGGAGATCCCGGATCAGGATTTCCCCGACCTCGGCCATCCGGTCGCCCGGGGGCCAGGTCACCACCAGCGGGCGTGCCGGCAGCTCGTCGGCGGCCTCCGGGATGAGGGCGGTCGCGACCCCCCGGGCCTTCAGCTCGGCATGGGTTCGGGACACGACCGCGCGCCGCGCGACGACCACCAGGCCGCCATCGGCGGCCTCGCGCGCGTCGAGGACGGTGGCGGCCAGGCCGACACCGCCATCGATCGCACCGCGGCGAATGCGATCCGACGGCACGCGGTGGTGGATCCGCAGGATGTCCTCCGCCGCATCGCCGGTGCCGACGACGATCGGGGCCGACGCGCCGGATCCCATCACCCCGTCCCAGTCTCGCGGGAGCTCCCCGGTCGTCCCCTCCACCGCCAGCGCCTCCAGAGGCGCGCGCCATCCCGGGATCGTCACGGCGGTCGACTCGCGGCGCTCGGTCACCACGTCCCCGGGCACGCCGACGACGAGATCCGGCGGCACGCCAGAGCCCGTCGGCTCGAACCACGCCGGGTCGCCATCGGTGAGCTCCCAGGCAACCGCCACGTCGGGTCGTGCCGATTCCAGCGCCCGCCGCACCAGCTCGACCCCGAGGATCGCCGGGCCGTCGCCGGTCCCGCCCGGGTGGGACGGATGCACGCCGATCCGGATCCGGAGCGGACCCGACGCGCGCCCGACCTCCCGGCCCTCCCGCCGGCGCCGTCCGCGGCGAGCCGGCGGCCCGGACACCAGCGTGTCCACGAACGCCGCCGTCTCCTCGTCCCAGTCGATGCCGACCCCACGGACCCACTCCGCGGGATCCTCGCCGGCGTAGGTCGCGATGGCGACGACGATGCGCGTCCACGAGCGCACGAGCCTCAGGTTGCGGCTCCCGGACAGCGCCGGCACGTCGCCGTCCACCAGGATCCGCTGAATCGTGTGCGTGGAGATGCCCAGGCGGCGCGCGAGCGTCCGCCGGGACCCGAGGCGCTCGTCCTCGTGCCGCAGCACGGACCAGAGCGGCATGAACGCCGGCGGCAGCGACGCCGGCGGTCTGTTGGCTGCCACGTGCGATCCTCCCCCTGGCTCCCGCCGGTGACGGCGGGTGCAGACTAACACCGCGCCCCGCTCGATCTCACCGGTCCGCATCGACCTCACGGATCGGTTGACGGCCCCGGCCGCGGGCGGTATGGTTGTGATGCTAGCAACGCTTCTAGCTTCACACAAGGAGGTCATCATGGGAATTCGATCCTGGATCGCGGCGGGCCTGATCGCGGCATTGCCGCTCGCGGCGCATGCCGCCTTCGTCGAGCAGCCCGAGTTCGGCGCCGGAGCCACGATCCCGGTGGCCTGGGCCGACGCGGACGGAGATGGCGATCTGGATCTCGCCGTCGGCAACTTCAATCAGCCCAATCAGCTCTTTCGCAACGACGACGGCGTCTTCGTCGCGCTGGCCGAGTTCGGCGCAGGCGCCACCTTCGCCGTCGTGTGGGCCGACGTGGACGACGACGGCGACCCGGATCTCGCCGTCGGAAACGGCAACGGGCAGGCCAACGCGCTCTACGTCAACGACGGGCTCGGAGGATTCACCCCCGAGGCTCAGTTCGGCGCGTCCCGGACGAACGCGATGGCCTGGGGCGACGCCGACGGTGACGGCGATCTGGATCTCGCGGTGGGCAACGGCCTGCTCGGCGTCGCCCAGCAGAACTACCTGTACCTGAACGACGGCGACGGGACGTTCACCGAGGTGCCGGCGTTCGGCGTCGGCCAGTCCGCGACGCTCGCCTGGGGCGATGCCGACGGCGACGGCGACCTCGACCTGGCCGTCGGCAACGGCGGGTTCGGCTTCACCGGGCAGAACGTGCTCTACGTGAACGGTGGGACGGCCTCGTTCACCGAGCAGCTCGACTTCGGCGAGGGCGACACGTCCAGCCTCGTCTGGGGCGACGCCGACGGCGACGGCGATCTGGACCTCGCCGTCGCGAACTGGAACGGCGGGCAGAACCGGCTCTACGTGAACGCCGGTGACGGCACGTTCACCGGCGAGGATCAGTTCGGAGCCCGCGATCCGAACACGATGGCGTGGGCCGACGTCGACGACGACGGCGACCTGGATCTGGCCGTCGGCAACGGCGACTTCATGAGCGCCGATCAGAACTACCTCTACCGCAACGACGGCGGTGGGACGTTCACCGAGATGCCCGCGTTCGGTCTGGGCAGCACCGACTCGATCGCCTTCGCCGACGTCGACGGCGACGGCGACCTCGACGGGGCCGCCGGAAACGAGCACACCCCGCCGCAGAACTACCTCTACCTGAATCAGGCAAACGACACCGACTACCTGCGCATCGCGCTCGAGGGGCGGCTCCACGCGTCCGGCGCCGGCTACTCGAACCGCGACGGGATCGGGGCGACGGTCGCCGTGTACACCGCGGGGCAGCTGGGCGATCCCGCCGCGCTCCTGGGGTTCCGTGAGATGTCCGCGCACGGCGGCTTCTCGTCGCAGAACGAGCGGGTCGCCCACTTCGGGGTGCCGGGGGTCGAAACGGTCGACGTGCGCGTGACGTGGCCGGGCTCGGCGGGGAGTCGAATCGTGGACGATCTGACGGGCGTGGCCGTCGGCCAGTCGCTCGTCGTCGTCGAGGGCAGCGGGACGGTCGCGGTTCCCGCGGCGGTGGAGGGTGACGGAACGTCGCTGACCGTCCCGAACCCGACCCGCGGGGCGACCCGGATTCGGCTGACGGGCGCCTCCTCGGGCGGCGACGGCGATCGCGTTCGCGTCTACGATGCGTCCGGCGCCCTCGTCCGCGTCCTCGCGCTCGACGCCCATCGCTCGGCGAGCTGGGACGGACTCTCGAGTGGGGGTCGACCGGTCGCCCCCGGCGCGTACTTCTGGCACGCCGATTCCGGTGAGCGCGGCCGCATCCTGATCGCACGCTGATCGGCGTTCTTTGGTCGAGGTTCACGCGGGCGTATACTGATCGCGATCGTCGGGAGTGACTGTGCTCGACTCGCTCCAACCACAAGGAGGCGATCATGCCGGCCAAGAAGCTCCGTGAGTTCCTCGATCAGAACGGCGTCAAGTACGTCACCGTTCAGCACTCGAAGGCGTACACCGCCCAAGAGGTGGCGGCGGCCGCTCACGTCAGCGGCAACGAGCTCGCCAAGACGGTCATGGTCAAGGTGAAGGGAAAGATGGCCATGGCGGTCGTGCCCGCCGCGTACAAGGTGGACTTCGACCTGCTGCGAGATGCGATCGGCGCCGACGACGTCCAGCTCGCGACCGAGAAGGAGTTCGAGAATCTGTGCCCCGGTTGCGAGGTCGGGGCGATGCCGCCGTTCGGCAACCTGTACGGGATGGACGTCTACATGGCGACCGGACTCCGCGACGAGGACGAGATCGCGTTCGCCGCGGGCACGCACACCGAGGTCGTGCGCATGAAGTTCGGCGACTACGCCCGACTGGTGACGCCGAAGATCATCCGCTTCGCGGTCTCGGTCTAGGTCATCGGACGCCGCTCGCGTCGAGCGGCGTCCCCGCCTCTCGCCCGGCGCCGGCCTGCGACCGGCTCACTCGTGATGGGAGCGGTACTTCTCCAGATCCTCCAGCGAGAACTTGTTCAGCTTCACGATCGTGGCCCCCGCGCGGTATGCCGGTGGCAGGATCGCTCTCGCCTCGTCCTTGTCGTCGGCCTCGACCGTGATCCAGGCCTTGTGAACGTCGTCGAAGCAGCCGAAGTCCGCGTTCGTCATGAAGTGCGATCCGGTCTCGAGCAGCACCCTGACGGCGTTCGCGCACGCGACGGCTTCCGATTCGTGTGGAACCTCGATGAGGAACCTGGCCATCGTCGATTACCTCCATCCCTGTCGTCTCGTCCGGCATTCCGCCGATCGATCGAGAGCCACGCGATTCAACCACGGAAGCCGGCACCGCCACAACCGGGCGGGCGTTCGACCCGGGTGCGGCGCGAACGCCGGAGATCAGGTCGACGACAGGTACTCGTGGGCGAGCCGCACCACCATCGAGCCCTCACCCACGGCCGATGCGACGCGATTCATGGCGCCCGCGCGAGCGTCGCCGGCGGCGAACACCCCCGCGACGCTGGTCTCCAGCGGCAGCGGGTCGCGCGGCTCCTTCCAGGTGCGCGTGTACCCGTCGGTCGAGATCAGATCCCGGCCGGTGATCACGAAGCCACGGGCGTCTCGCAGCACGTCCGCCGGCAGCCAGTCCGTCTGGGGGCGGGTGCCGATGAACACGAACACCGCGTCCGCGTCCTCCACCTGGCTCGTTCCGCCGTCGACCGAGCGGAGCGCGACCCGTTTCACGCGTTCGTCGCCTTCGACGCGTTCGATCACCGTCCGGGCACGCAGCCGGATGTTGGGCGTCCGGTCGATCTGCTCGATCAGGTAGTGCGACATCGTCTCGACGAGACTCTCGCGGCGCACCACGATCTGCACGTCGTCCGCGTAGCGCGCGAGGTACATGGCACCCTGGCCGGCCGAGTTGCCGCCACCGACCACGAGCACGCGCCGTCCCCTGCACGCCGGAGCTTCGGTGGTCGCCGCTCCGTAGTACACGCCGGCCCCCGTGTGCTCGCGGATGCCCGGTGCCGGATGCTCACGGTAGATCATGCCGGTGGCGATCAGCATCGTCCGCGTGACCAGCTCGCGACCGTCGTTGAGCGTCAGGCGCTTGTATCCGCCGTCGACGACGAGTCCGGTGACCTCGACCGGAGCCAGGAACTCCGCACCGAGCCGCTGCGCCTGGGTCAGAGCGCGGCGCGTCAGCTCGGCGCCGCTCACGCCGGCGGGAAACCCGAGGTAGTTCTCGATGCGCGAGCTCGTGCCCGCCTGGCCACCGGGGGCGTGCCGATCGAGGAGTAGGGTCTGTAGCCCCTCAGAGGCGCCGTACACGGCCGCGGCCAGTCCCGCCGGGCCGGCCCCCACGATCACGAGGTCGTAGAGGTCCGAGGCGGCCGAGAGCGAACGGCCGAGCCGCTCGGCCACCTCCCGCGGCTCGGGATTGCAGAGAAACGAGCCGTCCTCGAAGAACAGCACGGGGAGGTTCTCGCGACCGAGTCCGGCCGTCTCCAGGAGCGTACGCGCGCCCGGGTCCCGTTCGACGTCGAGCCATCGATAGGGCACCAGGCTGCCCCCCAGGAACTGCTTGAACGCGTGGGAGCGCGGCGACCACTGGTGTCCGATGAGTCGCAGTCCGCTCGTCTCGGGAAGGTACTCGGCTTGCCAGGTGTCGAGGAGATCATCGATCACCGGATACAGTCGCTCCTCGGGTGGATCCCACGGCTTGGACAGATAGTGATCGAGATGCGCGTCGTTGATGGCCTTCACGGCGGCCTCGATGTCGGAGTAGGCCGTCAACAGGACACGCCGCGCCAGGGGATACACCTCGCGCGACTGCGCGAGCAGCTCGTTTCCTAGCATTCCCGGCATGCGTTGATCGCTGATCACGAGCGCGAGGCTCTCGCCGCGGCGCTTGAGCTCCTGGATGGAGTCCAGCGCCTCTCGTCCCGAGCTCGCGCTCAGCGTGGTGTAGTGCTCGCGGTAGCGCGCGCGGAGGTCGCGGCGCACCGCCGCGAGCACCTGAGGATCGTCGTCGACGACCAGGAGGTACGGGTTGCTCACGGTTTGCCTTCGTCGCCGCCGGTCTCGGCGATGGGTAGCTCGACCCGGAACTCCGTTCGCCCCGGCCGCGATTCGAACGAGATCTCGCCGTCGTTCTGCCGGACCAGGCGGCGCACGATGTCGAGTCCGAGGCCGGTGCCCTGTCCCACCGGCTTGGTGGTGAAGAACGGATCGAACAGCTGCTCGCGGATCGCGGGCGCAATGCCCGCGCCATCGTCGACGACGCGGACCACCACGCGTGCGTCCTCACGGCCGACCCGCACGTCGACCCGACCCGAAGAGGCGATCGCATCGAGCGCATTGTCCACGAGGTTGGCCCAGATCTGGTTGAGCTCGCCGGGGAGTCCCCGCACCGGGGGCAGATCCGGCTCGACCTCCACCGTCACGGAAGCCGACTTCCGCTGCGCCTTCGAGCGGAGCACCGCGATCGTGTCGTGGATGCCCCGCGCGACGTCGACCGGTACCGCGCCCGTTCCCTGGTCCATGTGCGTGAACCCCTTCACGGCCGTGACCAGGCCCGAGATGCGCAGGGCCGCTTGCTGGATGTCGTGGGACAGGCTCCGCACCGAGCATCCGGCCGCCGCCCATCGCAGCACGGGCTCCAGCGAGGGGCCGGGAACCGCCGCGGCGACGCGCTCGAGCGCGTCGAACGTCACGGCCGTCTCCGCCAGCGCATCGGCCAGCGTGGAGTCCAGCCCCGCGTCGTCGAGCCAGTCGGCGATGGCGGCCTCGTGCTCGGCCTGCTCGATCGGGGATCGGACGCCCTGCGCCGGTGTCGCGAGACAGGACTCGCGCACCGCGTCGACGGCGGCGAGCTGGGCGTCGGAGAGTCGGGCCGCCCCCAGGGCTCGAGACGCTCGTTCGGCCTCTTCGAGCCGCTCCCCGAGCATGGCCGCGTTGCGCTCGATCGCCGACGCGGGGTTGTTCAGCTCGTGCGCCAGCCCGGCGGACAGCCGCCCGAGCGAGACCATCTTCTCGTCGTGCAGGTCGCCCGACGTGAAGGCTCTCGCCCGATCGACCATGTTGTGGACGAGTATCGAGGTGACCTCGTGACACTCGCGAATCAACGCGGGCAGGTGGTCGCGATGAATGGCGAGGACCTCCGTCGGCTCCCGGGCGACCGTGTCACCGGGCGGACCGACCATGCGCGAGTACGGGAGCTGACCGGTGACGTCGCCGGCCCGCCACTCCATGCCCTTGTGGAGCCCGGCACCGCGATCGACGTAGATCACGATGCAACCCGAGAGCACGATGGCCAGGCTCTCGGCGCTCTCACCCTTCGCGGCCAGGACCTCGCCGGTCTCCAGGCGCTCGAGGGTGCCCCGCGCGACCAGCCACTCCAGTTCCCGGCGGGACGCGCCGCCGAGGGTCCGATGTGCCGCGAGGCGGTCGATCAGGTCGGTCGTCATCGTTGCGCGCTCGCTCATTCGGAACAGCCCGGCCTCACTCCGATCGACGAACAGGACGAACTTCGCATCGGTCATCATAGCAACGGACTGGACGTCGCGACCATCGGATCACGACTGCGCCTGGGAACGGGGCTTCGTGGACGTGTAGAATGCTCCTCTTCGGAGCTTCCACGATCGGTCCCGCCGAGCGACCCGCGCGACCGGGCCGACCGCGGCGGGACCGGCCACCCGCCCGAGACGAGGAGGACGTACATGGACTATCACGACCTTCACAAGCTGACCGTCGTCAAGCTCCGCGAGATGGCCAAGGAGTACGACGACCTCGAGGGTGTCACCGGCATGACCAAGGACACGCTGTGCGACGTCCTCGCCGACAAGATGGGCATCGAGAAGCCGCACAAGGTCGTGGTCGGCATCGACAAGGCCTCGATCAAACGGGAGATCCGGGCGCTGAAGAAGGTGCGCGAGGAGGCGCTGGCCGCCCGCGATCGCCAGAAGCTGCACGATACCCGCCGCCAGCTCCACAGGCTGCGCCACAAGCTTCACAAGGCGTCGAAGCTGGCTGGCTAGGCCTGCGGGATCCCCGGGTCCGCCGGCGCCGGGCAGTCGGCCGGCGGATCGGGGATCTCCCTCGGCAACACGTTGCCGGCCCGGACCGCCCGTGCGGCCCTCTCCTCGCCGGGCTCCCGGGCGGATCGCATCGATCCCGCCCCGGTCCCCGCCGCACGTTTGTCCAGATTTTGGACGAACCCCGGGATGTCCGATCTGGGTACAATATGTCGATGATTTTATTGAGACACGAGGAGAAGCCTTGAGGATCGCCGTGGTCGGGACCGGGGTTTCCGGGCTCGTGGCCGCCCACCTCCTGCACCCGCGACACGACGTCACGCTCTACGAGCGAGAGGAGCACGTGGGCGGCCACTCTCATACCGTCGACGTGCCCACCCGCGACGGTCCGCCGGTCTCGGTGGACACCGGCTTCATCGTGTTCAACCACCGCACGTATCCGGCCTTCACGGCGCTTCTGGACGAGCTGGGCGTGGCCAGCGAGCCGTCGAGCATGGGCTTCTCCGTACGGTGCGACCGCACCGGCATCGAGTACGCGGGCGCTTCCCTGTCGACGCTGTACGCGCAACGTCGCAATCTGCTCCGTGCCGGCCACCACCGGATGGTGATTGATCTCCTGAGGTTCTACCGGGACGCCCGGCGGGCGCTGGAGGCGATCGACGACCGGAGGACGCTCGGGGAGTTCCTGGACGCGGCCGGGTACTCGGCGAGCTTCCGGGACCGACACATCCTCCCGATGGCGGCCGCGATCTGGTCGGTCAGCCCCGCGCAGGTACTCGACTTTCCCACCCGCTTCGTGCTGCGGTTCTTCGACAATCACGGCATGATCCAGCTCCGGGATCGGCCCGTGTGGCGCGTGGTGACCGGAGGCTCGGCCCGCTACGTCGAGGCGCTGACCCGGCCGTTTCGCGATCGCATCCGCACCGCGACCGCGGTGAGCGCCGTCCGGCGGGGTCCCATGGGGGTGAGCGTGCACAGTGAGCGCTTCGGGACCGAGACGTTCGACCACGTCGTCATCGCCTGTCACGCCGATCAGGCCCTCCGGCTTCTCGCCGACGCGACCGAGACCGAGCGGGCGCTGCTCTCGGCGACCGAGTACCGCCCCAACCAGGTGTGGCTGCACACCGACGCACGCGTGCTCCCGAGGAACGTCCGCCTCTGGTCGAGCTGGAACTACCGTGTCCCCGAACGCACGAGCGACCAGGTGACCCTGACGTATCACATGAACACGCTCCAGAACCTCGACTCGCCCACCGACTACTGCGTCACGCTCAATCCGTCGCCGGGCGAGATCGACCCGGCTCGCGTCATCGCGCGGTTCGTGTACGACCACCCGGTGTTCACGCATGCCAGCGCGGGAGCCCAGGCACGACATCGGGAGGTTGTGGCCGCCAACCGCACGTCGTTCTGCGGCGCCTACTGGGGGTTCGGGTTCCACGAGGACGGCGTCCAGAGCGCGATCCGCGTGGTGCGTGAGATCGAGTCGAAGGTGCCGGCCGGGGCGATCGCGTGAGCCTGGCCAGCGCGATCTACCGCGGACGCCTCGTCCACCACCGCCGGGGGCCGGTCCGGCACCGGTTCGGCCATCCGGTCGCGATGCTGTACCTCGACCTGGACGAGCTGGGCGCGGTGTTCGATCACCGGGCGATGTGGTCGCGCACCCGCTCCGCACCGGGACGCTTCGTACGGGCCGACTATCTCGGCGATCCCAGGATCCCGCTGAGCACGGCGGTTCGGGACGCGGTGGCGTCGAGCACCGGCGAGGCACCGACCGGCCCCATCCGGATGCTGACGTACGTGCGCATGTTCGGCTACTGTTTCAATCCGGTGACGTTCTACTACTGCTTCGACGCCGACGGCGTGCGGGTCGAAGCCGTCGTCGCCGAGGTCACGAACACGCCGTGGCGGGAACGACACGCGTACGTGCTCAGCGAGCCCGAGACGGTCGGAGGCGACGCGCGCCTTCGGTTCCGCACCGCGAAGCGGCTCCACGTGTCGCCGTTCATGCCCATGACGGTGGAGCACGTCTGGCGCTTCACGACGCCGGGCGATCGTCTCCACGTTCACATGTCGAATCTGGATGCCGGTCGCCCCACCTTCGACGCGACGCTGGCACTGGAGCGGGAGCCCATGACGAGCCTCAACCTGAACCTCTTGCTCGTGAGAAACCCGTTCATGACGCTCCAGGTCGTGGGTGCCATCCACTGGCAGGCCCTGCGACTGTGGCTGAAGCGCTGCCCGTTCCACCCCCACCCGTCGAAGGACACCCGAGAGGTCGAGGAGCCATGAACACCTCCACATTGACCCGCCCGCACCGGAGCGGCCGCCTGTCCATCGACGGCGTCGCCGCCCGCGTCGTTCGCCGGGCGTTCGCGCGTATCGGGCATGGACGACTCGACGTGAGAACGGGGTCGGACTCGCGATCCTACGGCGACGAGGATTCCGACCTGCACGCGCGCGTCGTCGTGCACGACGACCGCCTGTTCGGCGCCGCGCTCGCGCACGGGAGCGCTGGCATCGGCCGTGCCTATGCCCGCGGCTGGTGGACGACCGACGACCTGCCTGCCGTGATCGCTCTCTTCGCCCGGAACGACGCCGCGCTCTCGTCGCTGACGCCGATCGCGCGCTGGGTCGGGGATCCGATACGTCGGATCGCCGCATGGCGTCGCCGCAACAGCCGGTCCGGGAGCCGGCGCAACGTCCGTTCTCACTACGATCTCGGCAACGCGTTCTTCGAGCTCTTCCTGGATCCGACGATGACCTACTCCTGCGCGCTCTTCGAGACGCCGGAAGCGACGCTGGAAGCGGCCTCGATCGCGAAGCTGGATCGCGTCTGCGAGACGCTGGCGATCGGCTCGTCCGACCACGTGCTGGAGATCGGCTCGGGCTGGGGCAGCTTCGCGATCCATGCGGCCCGCACCCGGGGCTGTCGCGTCACCACGACCACGATCTCGCGCGAGCAGCACGCCGTGGCCCGGCGGCGCGTCGCCGAGGCCGGGCTGTCCGATCGCGTCGACGTCCGACTCGACGACTACCGCGATCTCCGCGGGCGCTACGACAAGCTCGTGTCCATCGAGATGATCGAGGCCGTGGGCGCCCGGCACCTGGACGCCTACATCGGCACCTGCTCGTCGCTTCTTCGTCCACACGGTGCGATGCTGCTCCAGGCGATCCTCATTCGCGACCACCTGTATGCGCGCGCGCTCTCGTCGATCGACTTCATCAAGTCCGAGATCTTCCCCGGCACGTTCATGCCGTCGCTGACCGCGATCACGCGGAGCATGTCGCGCGTGTCGGATCTCGTCGTGTCCGATCTGTTCGAGATGACCGCTCACTACGCCGAGACGCTCGCGCGCTGGCGTCGCGCGCTCCTCGCGAACGCGGAGCGCGTCGTGGCACTCGGGTTCGACGAGACGTTCGTTCGGCTCTGGGAGTTCTACCTGGCCTACTGCGAGGCCGGATTCCGTGAACGCCGGATCGGAGACGCCCAGATCCTCCTCACCAAGCCATCGTGGGGCCCGTCGTGATCGACTGGACCCTCGCGGCGTGGGCCTGGCTGGGATCGGCGGCCCTGATGGGAATCCTCTGGCTCGTTCAGCTCCGGACGCGCAACGCCGCGATCGTCGACGTGGGTTGGGCCGCCAGCCTCGGCCTGATCGCGGTGGGCTACGGGCTCGGCGCCGGCGGTGGCGCCGTGCATCGCGCGCTGATCGCCGCCGTCGCCGGGTCCTGGGGGCTCAGGCTCGCGTGGCATCTCCTTCGCGATCGCGTGCAGAATGCGCCGGAGGAAGGACGTTACGCCGCGCTCCGCGCGCGCTGGGGCGACCGAGCGGATGCGTGGCTCCTCGCGTTCTTCCAGGCGCAGGCGCTCCTGGCCGCGGGGCTCTCGCTGCCGATGCTGGCGGTCGCCTCGCGTGTCAGCGAGTCGCTCGTGGTCGGCGAGATCATCGGCGTCGTGCTCGTCGGGATCGGCGTCGTCGGCGAGTCCATCGCCGATCGCCAGCTGAGCCGGTTCAAGCGGCGGCCGGGGACCGACGGTCAGGTCTGCCGGGAGGGCCTCTGGAAGGTATCGCGACACCCCAACTACTTCTTCGAGTGGCTGGTGTGGTGTGGCTACGCGGTGATGGCGTGGGGCGCCCCGGGCGGCTGGACGGGCCTCGTCGCCGCCGCGGTCATGCTGGTGCTCATCCTGAAGGTCACCGGGATCCCGCCGACCGAGGCCCAGGCGCTGCGTAGCCGTGGCGCAGCCTACCGCGCGTATCAGGAGACCGTCAGCCCGTTCGTGCCGTGGCCCACCCGCCGGGCGCTCTCATGACCTGGATCGAGCGCATACTGGAGCGCGACGTCGTTCCCGATCGGCTCATCCGGATGGGCATTCGCCGCCGGCTGGCCGATCGCCTGCTCCGGAGCCGCCGGGGATCGGTGGAAGAGGCCCACGACCGCCTGCGCGAGCTGATCGGCTCGCTGCGCGAGAGTCCGATCGCGATCCACACCGAGGACGCCAACGCACAGCACTACGAGATCCCGCCCCGCTTCTTCGAGCTGATCCTGGGCAAGCACCTGAAGTACAGCTCCGCATACTTCGGACCCGGCACCCAGGATCTCGACGACGCGGAGGCCGAGATGCTCCGGCGCTACGAGGAGCGGGCCCGCATCCAGGACGGGATGCGCGTGCTCGATCTCGGCTGCGGATGGGGCTCGTTCACGCTCTGGCTGGCCGGCCGTCACCGTGGCTGCCGGATCACGGCAGTCAGCAACTCCACCCCCCAGCGCCTCCACATCGAGGCCGAGGCCCGGCGCCGCGGGCTCGACAACGTGCGCGTCGTCACCTGCGACGTCAACGCGCTGGAGCTGGATCGCACCTTCGACCGCATCGTCTCGGTGGAGATGTTCGAGCACGTACGCAACTACGAGGCACTGATGCGCCGCCTCGCCGATCTGCTCGTTCCCGACGGCAAGCTCTTCGTACACATCTTCAGCCACCGGGAGACGGCGTATCCATTCCAGGAGGAGGGACCGAACGACTGGATGGCCCGGCACTTCTTCACTGGCGGGATGATGCCGTCGGATTCGCTCCTCATGTACTTCCAGCGTGACCTCCTGCTCGAGGACCACTGGCGCCTGGACGGGACGCACTACGCGAAGACGGCCGAGGCGTGGCTCGCGAACCTCGATTCGCGCCGCGCGGAGGCCATGGCGGTGCTGGCGGACGTGTACGGCGCATCGAACGCCCGCCAATGGTGGGTTCGCTGGCGCATCTTCTTCATGGCCTGTGCCGAGCTCTGGGGCTACGAGGGCGGGCGCGCGTGGCTGGTCTCGCACTACCTCTTCGAGCCTCGTCCGTCGCTGCGGTAGAATGGCAGCTCACCATTCGTTCGGGGATCGCTCCTGGCTCCCCGGTCGCATCCCGCACGTGCCATTGCGTGCGGACGTGGAGGGATCATGAGCCGAGCCCCGTTCGTCGTCGTGCTGGCGTCGCTCCTCGCGGCTGCCGTGTCGGAGGCCGATCCGAGCCCGAGCCTCCAGCTGGGCACCCTTCCCCACCGGGCCGGTGAGGCGCCCTGGCGGATCGCGGTCCCGATCGACGACGTCGTCGTGGCGTTCGACGCGTCCGACGTCCGTCTGGCCGTGCGACCCTCGCCCGTGGACGATCGCGCGTGGCTCGTGTTCACCGCGAACGGGGTCGGTCCGGCCAGCGGCCTCCTTCGCGTCCGGGACGCGGACGGTGGCGTGCGCGCGATCGCGGTGGCCGCGGACGTGGCCGACGTCTCCGAGTTCGACGGGCTCCTGCTCCGCGGGACCGAGCCGGGCGACGTCATCGAACGCTACCTCCGGCCCGGCGACGCTCGGATCGACCGGATCGACCTGGCGCGCGCCCGGATCGCGACCGTGAGCGCGGCGTCCGCGACGACCGGTCCCGCCGACGACGACGCCGGGTGGCTCCACGTCCGCGTCCAGCTCCAGAGCGGCGTCGGCGAGTGCGACGGCGTCCTGCGCGGCACCGACGCGCGGGGGCCGGTCGCGGTGCCGGTGCACGTGTCGCTCCTCGAGTCGATCACGGTGCTCGGGGGCGCATCGCTCGCCACCGGCTTCGTGCCGCGCCGGGTGAGGCCCATCGAGGAGCGCCTCCTCGGCTCCCGCTACGCCGCTCGGGTGGGCATCCTGGGACGCCGTGGCGACATGAGGCTGCTGCGGATCCTCGCCGCGACGGCCGACCCGGAGGGCCTGCAGCTGACGACACGCGGGTTCTTCGACGTCGCCGAGGGCCCATCGCCCACCGATCGCGTGCACCTGTCCCGCCTCCGACACCTCGGCGGCGACGTCACCGGCTCGCGCTTGCTGACGCTCAGCCCCGGACAGGCGGCGGTGTTCGATCCGATCGAGGGTCTCGTCGCGCGTCACACCGACCCGCTTCTCGCGCGTCTGGGCGCGGCGTGCTCCAGTCGGCTCGCGCGCAACCGCGTCTTCGCCATCACCGGCGACGGCGGTGGCGAGTGGTTCCTGGCCAGCTTCCGGGCACGGCAGAGTCCCGGCGGCACCGAGCTGCGCGGCACCCGGTACGAACCGTCGCTGCAGGAGCTTCTCGGGCGACCCCAGCTGTTCGTCGGCGACCTCGCGCCCATCCGTTACCGCCTGGGCGCGCGACTTCACGAGCGGCTCCTGGTCGGGGTCGGGACCGAGAGCGGCCAGCTCCGGCTCGTCGAGCTCGCCCGCAACGGCGCCACGATCGCGGGTCGCGTGCGCCATGCCCTCGAGGTCGGCGATCCATCGGTGCTGCCGGACGTACGGCTGACCCGGCTCCCGTCCCGGCGGGTCGGATCCGCCGGGCTGCCGGCGCGGGTACGCGTGATCGTGCCGCGGCAGGAGCTCCGGGTCCTCTCGGTGAACGAGCCGGGGAGCTGGACGCGTCTGGGGCGCGAGAGCATCGGAAGCACCGCGGCCGGAACCGGCGTGGCGCTGGCGCGTCAGAGCTTCCTCATCGGCGGTCCCGACGGCCGGGGCGGCACCGACCTGATCCGCTACGCGGTCGACGGCGGAGCCCTCGTGGCACGTGCGCTCGGCAGCCTGCCCGAGGTCGCCGCGCGGCACTATCGAGCATCGGGGCGCCGCGAGCACGCCTGGCTCGTGGGCACCGACCCGCGCGGCGGCGGGCAGGTGCGGTTCGTCACGAACGGCCTCGCCGCCGGGACCAATCTCCCGCCGATCGTGGATGCCGGAGCCGACTTCCGGACCACGGAGTCTCGCGTCCGTCTGCGCGCCCGTCCGCGTGACGCGAACGGGGACCCGATCTCGGTCCGCTGGTTCGGTGAGGGCGTCGAGTTCACCGATCGCTTTGCGCGGCGCACGTTCGCGTTCGTGCGCCCGGGACGCACGCAGGTGGGCGTAATGGCCCGCGAGAGTGGCGTCGCCACCGCGGGGATCGCGCTCGAGGACGTCGATGCGCTCGTCGTCCGCTTCGACGACGTGCTCGCCGCCGACTCCGGCGATGCGGGGACAGCGGGCCTGGCCACCGCGCTGGGCCGACCCGAGCCGAACCCCGCGAGCGCGCACACGACGCTCCCGTTCACGCTCGCCTCCGGGACCCGCGTGCGCATCGACGTGTTCGACGTGACGGGACGGCGCGTGCGAGAGCTCCTCGACGACCACCTCGGGGCGGGCGGCCACGACGTCGCCTGGGACGGCGCGCTCGCCGACGGCACCGCCGCGCCCAACGGCGTGTACTGGGTTCGGCTGCGGGCCGGCGATCGATCCTCCGAGCGACGCGTCGTGCTGACCCGGTGACCGCGCGCTCTCGCCGCGGCTTCCTGGCCGCGGGCGTGCGCGCGGCGCTGGGCCTCTCGCTCGCCGGCGTGTCCGGTGTGAACGCGCGGGGACTCGGGGTGGGGGGCCGCGCGAACGGCGAGCCAGAAGCCTCCGCGCGGACGGCCGCCGGCGCGGGAACGCCCGGCGACCCGCGGGATCTCGCGGGGCCGGAGCCGGAGTACGCCGCTGCCCTCGACGAGCTGCTCTGCGTCTACGATCAGGTGCGCGCCTCGCACCTCCTGCGCGAGATCGTCGAGATCGTCCGCCACGCGTCCGACGCCACGCGCCTTCACGTTCTGGTCTCGCCCGCGCTGCGGGACGAGGCCGAGGCCCGCTTCTCGGCGCACGGCGTCGGCAATCTCCGCATCGTGCCCATCGAGGCCGAGTCCCTGTCGGGTAGCTGGGGCCGCGACATCCTGCAGGTGACGCGGTCGGGGCGCGGGCGCCGGATCGCGCACGTACCGTGGCACAAGCAGGCGACCACGCGCGAGGAGCTCCGCGAGTCCGAGGTCCGGCTGGCTCCCCTCGCCCACGACGACCTCGACGTCCGCCTGCTGCCCGCGGCGTTCGAGGGCGGGAATCTGATGGCCGATCGCACCTCGGAGGGCCGCCGGGTGCTCTTCGCCGGCTCGACGATCGCCGTCGAGACGAGAGCGCTCTACCAACGCTGGTACGACTCGACGATCGGCTCGGCCGACGTGGCACGCGTGCTCGCGGACGGCCTGGGAGTGGACGAGGTGGTCTGGATCGGTCCTCGCGATCGATCCGGACACCTCGCTCGCCAGCCTCGTCTCCTCTTTCACGTCGACATGGGCATGACCCTCGTGGCGCCGGGCACCGCCGTCGTCGCACGGATGGACCCCGAGGCCCCCTGGCCGAGCGCGCATCGCGAGCTGATCGCGGCCGAGCTCGCCCGGACGCGTGAGGCGCTCGAGCGCCGCCGGCGTCTCGGGGTCCCGATCGACTCGCTCGCGGCGGTGCCCGCCGCGGCCGCCACGGACTCGGTCGTGGCCGCGCGCGAGCTCGAGGAACGCCGCGCGCTCGCGGACGCGGCCGCGCACCTCGAGGACACGGCCACGCGCCTGTCCGATCGGGGCTACCGGGTCCATCGGCTCGACACCGAGCCCGAGCGCGCGAGGCGCTTCCAGTCGTACGTGAACGTCATCCCGTCGCGGGATCGGCTGATCGTTCCGATTTACCCGTCGATCGACCGGGTTCACGGGTGGGTCGTTCCCGGGCGTGGTGGGCGCGATCGTGTCGACCTCGAGCTCGGGCTGCGCGACAGCGCGTTCGCGCTGGAGGGGGGGAACCTGGCCGCGCTGGAGCTGTTCCGAACGCTTCATCCCGACGTTCGGCTCGTGCGGGACTACTTCTTTCTGGCCAGCGGAAACGTGCACTGCGTGATCGGTCGCGTCGGCTGACGAACGACCGGTCGAGCGGACACCGCGATCGACTCCGAAATCCTCGCGTTCCGACCGAATCCGACCGGAATGATGCAGTTGCACCATGGCGAAACCGCTCCTTCCTCTGGTTGAATCGGCGTCGATCGCGGCCCGAGCAACGTGAGCAGTCCATCCCGTCCGGCTGCGCGCCCGTTCCGCTGCCGCCCCGCGTTCCGCCAGACTCGCCCGTCTCGAATGTGGGAGGTACGCCATGAGACGTCTCGTGACCGCGGGCGCGCTGGTCGGCGCGCTCACGCTCGTTGCGGCATCGGCGCCGCGCGGGGAAGTGATCGACTGTGCCGCCAGCACGTTCCCCGACTGCATCCGCGTCTGTCCCGAGGGCGACGTGGACCTGCCGGTCACGCTGGTCGGTACGAGCGGCAACCCGATCGCGGGTGCCGTGGTTCGCCTGATCGTGTCCGCGATGTGCACGTACACGGGAACTGACGGGGTGCTGCCGTGCCCCGGCGCGGCCTATCCGGTCGTGACCGGCGTGACCGATGCCTCGGGTCGGGTCGACTTCTCGCTTCCGTGGAGCGGGTGCTGCAGCGGATCGGGCGCCGTCTCGATGGAGGTGGATCCGGGCGCGGTGGTGTGCGTCAGCTACGACTCGATCGGGTCGGTCGACTCGCACTATCCGCTGGACGGAGTCGTCGGGCTGGCCGACTTCGTCGTCTTCCAGATGGCGTTCCTGAGCACCGACACCTGTCACGACTACTACGGGTGCGACGACTTCGTGGCGCTGGCCGACTTCGTCGTCTTCCAGACGCACTTCCTGCACGCGTGCCCGTGATCGGAGACCCCGACGCGTGATGCGCCGCGTGGCCCGGTGCGTCGCCGTGCCGCGCGGCCGCCTCGTCCTCCGGGACCGAGTTCGCGGACGCCTCGACGGTGGGCCCGGCCGGGGGGATCCGATCAGCCTGGGGGCGGTCTAGCTGGAGCGTCGCGACCGGCGGCGCAGCACGCCGATACCGGCCAGCCCCAGACCGAAGAGCGCGACCGTCCCCGGCTCGGGAACCGGCTCTCCGATCGGCGTACCGGTGAACAGGAAGTCCCCGCGCTCGGCGCCGTCGAAGTCGAGCCAGCCGTCGGCGACGAGGGCCCCGGCGTACTCCGGGAAGTCCTCCAGACGGTAGCCGTTGTCGGCGAACCGGAACGAGTACGGATGGTCGCCCTGCTTGTCGGTCAACAGGATCGGCATGCGAGCGGTGTTCCCGCCCACGTCGAACAGGGGTGTGATCGAGCCGTTGTTCGCGGCATCCTCGGCCCCGATCCGGACGTTGGCCCCGTCGTCGCCCGACACGATGTTGACCCGGTACGTGAAGTCGACGCTCCAGTATCCCAGCCACGGGTCTCCGAAGTAGCCGAGCCCGCGGTCGAGCCCGCCGTACACCGTTCCGAAGATCCGGACGGTGTCGTCGCCGAGCGAGCCGTCGCCCGCCGTGCCGCCGTCGTCGTATCGCAGCTTCATGTCGGTGCCGGCGCGCTCGTTGAAGTCGAACGTGAACCGGTCGATGTACGGCGTGACGTCGTAGAGCTCGTCGAGCCGCATGCCGTAGATCGGGGGTGCCAGCGAGCCGTCCGGATGGTTCGCGAGCTGAAAGAAGTACTGGGTCGCATCCGCCGTCGTGGACGACGTCAGGATCAGAGCCGAGACGGCCGCGAGCCGCGTGAGTCCGTTCATCGTGGTGCTCCGTCGAAGGGGTCACCGCCGAGACGTGCTCGGGGCACCCGGTCTCCGTGCAGGCGCCGAGCCCCGTGCGTGCGCACCGTCACCGGGGAGTCGCACGAGCCGGGCATCCATCATCCATGTCGCCCTGCGCGGATGGGATTTGTAACGTACAGTTTACGATATGGGTCGCGGATGGGCTTGTAAAGCGGTGAATCGACAATCGTTCGGTTCCCGGCTCACGCGTCGGCGGGGCCGCCCGGGGCAGCCACCTCGGCCCGTCGCAGCCTCGCGACCAGCCGGGAGACGTGCTGTGGCGACCGTGTCCGTCGGGCCAGGACGGCGTACACCGCCGGCACCGAGAACACCGTCAGGGCCGCCGAGATCGCCACGCCGAACACGACCACGATCCCGATCGGCTGTCGCGACTCCGCCCCCGCCCCGGTGGCCAGCAGGAGCGGGAGCGCCCCGAACGTCGTGCACGCGCTCGTCATCAGGATCGGGCGGAGCCGCACCGACGCGGCATCCGCGATCGCGTCCTCGAACGGCAGTCCGCGATCGCGGAGCTGGTTCGCGAACTCCACGATCAGGACCCCGTTCTTGGCCGCGAGCCCGATCAGCAGGATGGCGCCGATCTGGGTGAAGACGTTCACGGTGGCGCCGAGGATCCAGAGCCCCGCGAGCGCCCCCGTCAGCGCCAGGGGCACCGTGACCAGGATGACCACGGGGTGTACGAAGCTCTCGAACTGTGCCGCCAGCACCAGGAACACGATCACCAGCGCCAGCCCGAACGTGAAGTAGAGGTTGCTGCCGGAGCTCCGGAACTCGCGGGCCTCCCCGTCCCAGTCGATGCGGGCGCTGGCGGGCAGCACCTCGTGTGCGCGCGCCCCCAGCCGATCGACGGCCGTCCCCAGGCTCACGCCCTCGCCGAGAGCGGCCTCCACCTTGATCGCGCGCATGCGATCGAAGCGCCCGAGCTGATCGGGCCCGGCCCGCTCGTCGAGCGTCACCAGGTTGGCCAGCGGCACGAGCTCCCCTGCCGACGAGCGGACGTACAGGTTCGTGAGGTCGTCCGGGCTCTGGCGATCCTGGCTCTCGCCCTGGAGGATCACGTCGTACTCGCGACCGCGATCCACGTACGTCGTGACCGTCCGCGAGCCGAGCATCGTCTCCAGCGTCCGGCCGACGGTCCCCAGCGAGACCCCGAGCGCGGCCGCGCGGTCGCGATCGACACGCACCTGCATCTGCGGCTTCCGCTCCTGGTAGTCGCTGTCGACGTTCACGAGCTCGGGCATCTCCTCCATCGCGGCCACGAGGAGATCGCGCCACTCGGCGAGCTGGGCGTAGTCGGGGCCCCCGAGCACGAGCTCCACCGGACGTCCGTCACCACGGATTCCCAGGCTCTGGGGCGTCACCACGTTGGCACGAACGCCGGGCAGCTCGCCGAGCTTCCGCCGGATCCTCCCCGCGATCTCCTCGGCGCTCTCGCGGCGCTCGCCCCAGGGCTTCAGGATGACGATGCAGCGGGCGGTGTTGACCGCCCCGGTAGAGCCGAAGCTGGCCGGCACGCGCACGAGCGTGCGCAGGACCGGCCCGTCGGGCCCCGCCTCCTCCATGACGATGTCTTCCATCCGGCGGGCGTAGCGATCGGTGTACTCGAAGCTCGCGCCCTCCGGCCCGCGAATCGACATGAAGAAGACGCCGCGGTCCTCCTTCGGCGCGTACTCGGACGGCAGGAGGCGTACGCCCACGACGGCCAGCCCCGTCATCACCAGGCTTCCGGCGAGCACCCACCCCGGCCGCCGCACGACGCGCGCGACCGCCGCCCGATAGCGGCCGGTCAGCCACCGGAAGAACCGGTCGATACGCAGCGTCAGGCCCGCGGGACGCTCGTGCCCCTCGAAGAGCCGCGAGCACATCATCGGCGAGAGCGTCAGCGCGACGAGGCTCGAGAACATGACCGCGGCCGCCAGCGACAGCCCGAACTCGTTGAAGAGGCGTCCCACGTCTCCCTTGATGAACGAGATCGGCACGAACACGGCGATGAGAACCGCCGTCGTCGCGATGACGGCGAAGCCGATCTCCTGGGACCCCTCGAGCGCGGCCAGGAGCGGTGGCCGGCCGTCCTCGATCCGGCGGTAGATGTTCTCGAGGACCACGATCGCATCGTCGACGACGAGCCCGATCGCCAGCACGAGCCCCAGGAGCGTGAGCGTGTTCACGGTGTATCCGAGGGCCGCCATGACGATGAACGTCGCCACCACCGAGACCGGCACCACCACGGCCGGGACGAGCGTCGCGCGGACGTTTCCCAGGAACAGCCAGATCACCACGAGCACGAGGAAGATCGAGAACGCGAGCGCCTTGTAGACCTCGATCATCGACGCCTCGATGAACTCGGCGCGATCGTAGTTCAGCTCCAGGCGCATATCCTCGGGCAGATCGGCGTTGACCCGCGCCATCTCCTCCCGGACGCCGTGCGACACGTCCACCGTGTTCGCGGTCGAGAGCTGCTCGATGGCCAGCGACACCGCCGGGATGCCGTTCGCGCGGGCCAGGTTGCGCTCGTTCTCGGCACCCAGGCGCACGTCGGCGACCGCGGCCAGCCGCACGAGCTGACCGTCGGCCCCCCGTCCCACCACCAGCCGGCGGAAGTCCTCGGGAGACGAGAACCCGGTGTCGGTCCGGAGCGTGAACTCGCGCTCGCGGGACTCGAGACGGCCCGCCGGAAGCTCGACGTTCTCGGCCCGGAGCGCCGACTCGACGTCCCCGACGGTGAGGCCGTGCGCGGCCAGGAGCTCGCGATCGAGCCAGATGCGCATGGCGTATTGCCGCGCCCCCGAGATGCGCACGCGTGCCACGCCGGGCACGCTGGAGAAGCGATCGGTCAGGAAGCGCTCGGCATGGTCGGTGATCTCGAGCCCGGACATCACGTCGGACGTGAGATTGAGGTACATCACCGCCCGCGTGTCGTTGTCCACCTTGGCGATCTGGGGCGGATCGGCCTCGGGTGGGAGCTGATCGAGCACCCGCGAGACGCGATCGCGGATGTCGTTCGCGGCCTCGTCGACGTCGCGCGAGAGGCTGAACTCGATGCGGATCTCCGACTGCTCGTCGCTCGACGAGGACGTGAGCTTCTCGATGCCCTCCAGGCCGGCGATCCGGTCCTCGATCACCTGCGTGACCTTCGTCTCGACCACCTCCGCGGACGCGCCGCGGTAGCTCGTCTCGATCGAGACGACCGGTGGATCGATGTCCGGGTACTGCCGAACCGGCAGCCCCACGAGAGCCGCCAGCCCGAGGATCACCAGGAGAAGCGAGATCACGGTGGCGAAGACCGGTCGGCGGACGGACAGATCGGAGAGGATCATCCGCCGGTCCCGGCGTCCCCGAGCACGCGCACGACCATGCCCGGGCGGACCTTCTGCGTGCCCTCGATCACGACGCGCTCATCGGCCCCCAGCCCGTGCACGATCTCGACCTGGCCCACGCGCCGCCGACCGACCCGGACCTCGCGCTTCTCGACCGCGTTGCCCTGGCCGACGACGAACACGAACTGCCGGCTCTGCTCGGGCACCAGTGCCTGCTCGGGTACCACGAGGACCTCGGCGTCCTCCCCACGCACGCGGACGCTCAGGAACATGCCCGGGCGCAACAGGCCCTTCGGGTTCGGCATCCGGGCGCGAACGGCGACCGTCCGGCTGACGCGATCCACGCGCGTGTCCACGGTCTCGACCCGTCCCGCGAAGACCGTGTCCGGCCAGGCGGCGCTCGTGGCCTCGATCGGGAGCCCGGGAGCGAGCCGTGACAGCGCCGTCTCGGGCACGTCGAAGTCGACGTTCATCGTCTCGGTGTCGTCGAGCGTCGTGATCACGACCGAGGGACCGACGAGGCTCCCCAGGCTGACCCGGCGGAGCCCCACCCGCCCCGCGAAGGGCGCGCGCACCACCGTCTCGGCCAGTCTCGCCTCGGCCGCGTCCAGGGCGGCCCGGTCCGCGTCGCGCCGGGCGGCCAGCGGCTCGAGCTCCGCCTCGGACACGAGCTCGGAGCGGAAGAGCTCCTGTGCCCGCGCGTACTTGCTCTCGGAGTCGACCAGCGCGGCCTTCGCGGCGGCCACCGCGGCCAGCGCCTGAGCATCCTCCAGCTCCACGAGGATCTGCCCGGCATCCACGCGGGCCCCCTCGGTGAAGTGAATGGCGGTGAGGGTCTCGGTGATCTGAGGTCGGATCTCGACCGACTCGTTCGCCCGCGCGGTGCCGAGCCCCTCGACGACGCTCGGAAACGGCACGAGGCGCGCATCGGCGACGACCACGCGCGGCCCGTCCTGCGCGGAGGTGGGGTCCGCCGAGAGCGCCCACGCGAGCGCCGGAGCGAGGCACCGGCATGCAAGACGGTGGTATCGAAGCGGCAATCGCACGCGGCTCGTCCCTCCTCGAGAGTCGTCTCGGCGCACGCCGACCGGCGCGCGGGGATGATCGGCATGACCGTCACGGCTCGGGAGACGCGAGCGCCGCCACGAGTGCGCGTACCGGTGACTCCTCGGTACCCCCCGACGCACGATTCGTTCCCGGAGAAACGCCGGACCGGGAGTGTAGGACGTCCCGCCGGCAGGTGCATCGCGTTTCGACCGCCCGCCGCGGCGGCGCTAGGGGATGCGTGCGCCGATCACGGGCACCATCCACACGGCATAGGCTCGGGGGTCGCGGACGCTCGCGATCATGCCGTCGAAGTACGCGATCGCCTGCTCGCGCGTGAAGTGGGTGTGCTCGGCGACGGGGTCGACGTATCCATCGCGCCAGGCGGTGAAGATGGCCGCCAGCGTCTCGCGCGGAACGCGGAGCGTATCGGCCACCACGTAGTCGATCGTGATGTCGGTGATCCCCAGATCCACGAGGATCGCGTGCGTGTGCCGACCCACGAAGAGGTCGGTTCCGGTCGCGGCCCCGAACTGAACCGGCCCGTGGTGCCAGAAGTCCCTCGGATCGGGGGTTCCCCGCTCGAAGTGCAGCATCCCGTAGTCCTCGGGGATGAGGTGCAGCCGTCCTCCCGGCCGCGTCACGCGGACGAGCTCGGCGATGGCGCGCTCGGGGTACGGAATGGAGTGCAGCACGTGACGGTTCACGGTCAGGTCGTACGTGTCGTCGGGCGCGTCCAGCGCGTAGACGCTCTGGTTGCCAAAGCTGAGGCGCGGCGCGAGCGGCGCGTAGCGCGATCGGGCGAACGCGAGGCTCTCGTCGAGGATGTCGACGCCCAGCACGGTCGCGCGCGGGAACGTCTCGGCGAGCCGCGAGGAGATCTCTCCCGTGCCGCAGCCCACGTCGATCACGCGGATCTCGTCGGTCAGTCCGTAGCGCCGGATGAGCTCGGACTCCTGCGGCCAGATCGCGCGCGCCTGCGCGTCGAGCGTCCGCACCATGGACTCGTCCGCCATCTGCCTGGCGTGGGGATTGAGATCGGTCATGGGCGAGAGCATACCAGGCGCGACGCATCCGCCCCATCGCGCATCGCGTCGGCCGGCCCATGCATGGGGGCGGCGCGGGTGGATGCTCACGGGAGTTTCATCGCGCGCCGGCTCGGGCTAGTGTTCCGGGTCCGACACGACGACGGCCCGCCGCGGGTGACCGCCATCCCGGCGGGCCATGCACGACACGACCGAGGTCCCATGTCATCGAGCTGGATCGCCAACATCGACCGCTGCGAGGCCGTCGTCGCGGGTAACCGCGGCCCACGCGTCCTGATCCCCGTGGTGGGCAGCCGATCCGACGCCGCGTTCTGGAAGTCCGCCCTCACGCGGTCCGCGCCGGAGGTCCAGAACGCCGACGGCCGGGTCGCGGTCGCGCCGGCGGTCGAGACGCGTCGCCTCGGCAACCTCCTGGGAACCCTCGCGGCGTGGTCGGAGGCCGGCCCCATCGACCGCCGCGACGTCGCGCTGATCAGCATGGTGGTCGGCCAGGGGAAGCGACTGAGCCCGTTCACCCAGGCCCTCGGCAACCGCAAGGCCGCCTTTCCCACACCCCGGCGTGGCTCGGACGGCGCGTTTCTGACCATGTGCGAGGTCGCGAACTTCTCGGTCTGCCCGTGGGCGGACGTGCTCCGAGACGCGGGCTTTCGCGGCGTCATCGTCAAGTGGGGCGACGAGGCGGTGGTGCCCGGCGTCCCCTTGACCGCCTCCGCATCGGCGTTCGGCGACGTGGACGTGGTGCGGCTCGTCGGCGACGCCGAGCCCACCGACGAGCTCGCGCGGCAGAAGGAGTGGATCGTCACCGACTCCCGGACCGGCGACGTGGCCGGCGTGGTGGCCCGACAGCCGCACCGCTCGCTGATCGCGCGCCTCGACGAGCTCGGCGGCGCCGATCGGCGCGTCGGGATCAACCTGGGAAGCCTCGCCATCGGGCACGACCTGATCACGATCATCCACGAGGCCTTCGCCGACGCACTGGAGCGGCCCGGCGTGTGGATCGACTGGGATCCCTACTTCTGGATCGCGCTGGCCTGCGAGACGCGTGACCGGTGGCGCGCCGAGGGCGCCCGCGAGCGCGCCATCGGCAAGTCGGACCTCGACACGCTGGAGGCACGCGTGCCGGACTTCGTGGATCGCGTCCACCGCGTCCGCGATCTCTTCCGGGATCGCCTGGGGCGACCCATCCGCCAGCGGGCGCTGGCGTTCGGCGAGCCCCTGTGGATCGACCTGGGCCAGCAGACGGCGCTGCGCGAGCACATGGAAGCGCTGCTCGCGCACGACGATCACGGGGCCGCCCTCCGGCGCCTGCACCGCATCGGCGAGCGCCGCGACGCGCGGGGCAACATCGTCGTCGACGGGCTCGTGGCTCCCGATGCCGACGTTCGCGACAGCATCATCATCGGATCGACGATCGCCGACGGCCGATCGCGCGTGCACCGCGGCGTCATCCTGGGCAGCCGGATCGGACGGGTCGACATGCCGCGTGGCGGCGCCCTCATCGAGTGCGTCCTCGGCGACGCACGCGCCGAGGGCGAGGGTGCGATCGCGTTCCGTTCCCTGGGAGACGCGCTGGCCCTCTCTGCCCTCGATCGTCACACGAGCCTCGTGCTGGGAGGGCGCGTGGTCGACGTGCGCGGCAGCGAGACCCTCCGGTCCTACGACGGCGAGGCGTACGAGGCGCCCGTGCTGGGCAACACCATGTCTTTCGCCGAGCTCGCGACGCGCGCGGGGGCGGCGGACGGCCGATCGCTCGCCGACGACTGGATGCGTCACGCGACCCGGATCGCGGCCCGCATCGCGGCCCGCATCGACGCCGGCGGCTGACCCGACCGTTCACCTTGTACATTGTCGCCCGGAATCCCCGTGCGAAGGACGAGTGCTCCCGCCTCGCGGGCGGTATGATGACGGCGCTCGGTTGCCCGGGGTTGGCGACCCGCCCGTCGCCGCGACGCGGTGATGCAGTCTCGGAGGGATCGTCATGTCGCATTCCGCCGCCTGGCTGGCACGTTTCACACTCACGCTCGCTCTGGCCACGAGCGCCGCGGCCGCGCTCGCGAGCGAGCCCGTGGCCCTCGATCCCGCGCTGGCCCGGCGCCATCAGCTCGAGTCCGGTACCCGTCAGTCGATCACGATCCGGGTCGCCGACACGCCCGGTGCGGAGCCACGCGCGGCCGACGGCGCGATCGACGTCACCGTCAGCCTCGCGGGGTCGCCGGTGGTCATCCACCTCGAGCCCCACGACGTCCGGGCACCCGGCTTCACGGTGCTCGCGGAGTCGGCCTCGGGTGCGCGACCGGTACCGGTGGCCCCGCCGCGCACGTACCGCGGCCACGTGCTCGGGCGGCCCGAGGTGCGCGCCGCCGCCACCGTCGACGGCGGCGAGCTCCGGGCGCGACTCACCGATGGCACCGAGACGTGGTGGCTGGAGCCGGTCGGAGACGGATCCACCGAGCACCTCGTGTATCGATCCGAGGAGGTCCTTCCCCTTCCCGGCGTGTGTGTGCTCCCCGACGGTGTCGCGTCCGCGCCGGCGGCGGGCCCGGATGCCGACCCGGACGCGATCGGCGGGGACCCCGGGTGCGGCAGCCTCTGCCAGATCGCGATCGACGTGGATCCCCAGTACGCGGGGATCTTCGACACCCTGGACGAGGTCGTGGCCGACATCGAGGGGCTCCTGAACGTCGTCGACGCGATCTACGCCGACGATCTCGGCATCACCTACGAGATCACGACGATCCACATCCACGGGGCCGACGAGACACCGTACTCGACGAACGACCCGTACGCGCTCCTGGATCAGTTCGCCGCGCTCTGGAACACCGAGTACGCCGACGTCGTGCGCGACGTGGCGCACCTCTTCACGGGTCGCGAGCTGTCGGGCGCCGTGATCGGGATCGCCCAGGTGGCGGCGATCTGCACCGACGAGGGCTACGGCATCTCGCAGTCGTTCTTCGGCGGCAACTACGCACAGCGGGTCACCGTCACCACGCACGAGCTCGGACACAACTGGAGCGCCCTCCACTGCAACGGCGATGCCGACTGCCAGATCATGTGCGCGAGCGTCTCCGGCTGCACGAGCGAGAAGGAGCACTTCGGGCGCCGGTCGCTGAGCGCGATCGCCGCTCACCGGGCCACGCGGACGTGCCTGGACGACGGCGGCCCGGTGGCGCCCTCGTCGAGGGACGACGACACGGTCACGCTCATCGGCGAGCCCGTCGACGTCGACGTGCTGGCGAACGACTTCAGCGTGACCTGCGCGGAGCTCACGATCACCGCGTTCGACGTGACGACCGAGGCCGGCGGAACGGTCGCCCGTCACGCCGGTGGAGGCGAGGGCGGTCGCGACGTTCTCACCTACGTGCCGCCGGCGGGCTATGAGGGGACCGACAGGTTCGGCTACGTCATCGTCGACGACCAGGCCCTGGAGGCGACCGCCCGCGTGCGCGTGGACGTGCTCGAGTTCCGGGATCCCGACGCGGCGACGGAGCGTGCGCCAGGTCTGGCCGCCACGTACTACGCCTATCCGCGCCCGTTCTCCGCGCCGGACCTCGACGCGTTCACGGCCTACGCGTCCGACGCGCTGCCCGAGCTGTTCTTCCGGCGGACCCTCCGCGAGGTCGGGACCAGCGGACGGATGGACGAGGTGGGCGCCCGCATCGCGGGGACGATCGTCCTCGACGAGCCGGGGACCTACACGTGGTTCGTGACCGCCGACGACGGTGCCCGCGTGAGCGTGGATGGCGTGCCGATCGTGGAGAGCTCGTTCTCGGAGGCGTCCGGGAGCCTCGATCTCGAGGCCGGCGAGCACGCGCTCGTCGTCGAGTACTACGAGATCGACGCGGCCTCCGGCCTCAGCGTGGAGCTGGAGGGCCCCTCGCGTCCTCGCGCCGTCGTGGCCACCGATCTCACCGGCGGCGCGGACTTCGCGGTGAGCTACTACGCACTGCCCGACGCGGCCTGGCTGCCCGACTTCACGACCCTCGTCCCGCTCGCGTCGGAGACGGTCCCCTCGCTGTTCCGGGTCTCGCAGACCGGAGAGCTGGGCACCAGCGGACGCGCGGACCTCGTGGCCGCCCAGTACGTCGGGTTCCTGGAGGTGCCCGTCCGGGGTGTCTACCGCGTGTGGTTGGAGTCGGACGACGGCTCGGCGCTGTGGATACACGACCGCCGGATCGTCGTGAACGACGGTGGTCATCTGATGCGAGATCGCGGCGGCTGGATGGCCCTCGAAGCGGGCGCGCACCCGATCCGGGTGGACTACTTCCAGAAGCGTGACGCGCACGGGCTCATCGCCCGGATCGAAAGTGACGGGCTCGAGCGACAGGTGATCCCGGCCGACTGGCTGTCGCAGACCGACGTCGGCACGCCGATCCTGCCGCCGGGCGACGGCTCCGATCCCTCGGGGGGCACCCCGAGCGCGCTCTCGGTCGGGCGGGTGACCCCGAACCCGTTCTCGTCGATCACGACCGTGGAGATCGCGGTCCCGGGCGACGGGCGAGCGGAGGAGGCCGTCCGGGCCGACGTCCACGACGCGGCGGGACGCCGGGTCGTGTCGCTGGCCGTTCGCCCTCCCGGAGCCGACGGAGTCACGACGGCGTCCTGGGATGGCCGGGACTCGGCGGGACATCCGGTCGCGCCCGGCGTCTACTTCCTGCGCGTTCGGTCCGGATCCCACCAGGTCGTGCGTCCGGTGCGGCTGACCCGATGATCGGAGCCGCCCGCGTCACTCGATCCGCACGACCTTCGACGTTCTGACGAGGCCCGGGGCGCTCAGCCGGAAGAAGTACACGCCGGCCGTCACCGGGCGCCCGACCTCGTCCTGCCCGTCCCACGTGACCGTGCCGCCGCCCGCCGGGGCGAGTCCATCGAGCACCGTGGCGATCCGGCGTCCCACGACGTCGTGCACGGTGACCCGGATGGGTCGCGCGGACTCGAGCGTGAAGTCCACGCGGGAGGCCCGCGTGAACGGGTTCGGGACCGCCGGTCCGAGGCCGATGGTGACCGACGCCGTCGGCTCGGACACCCCGACGGTGGCGGCGCCCGTCCCGCGCACCAGTGACACCCCGCGGTCCAGGTCGTACGGCGGGTACCCGATGACGGCGGCCACGTCGCCGACCCCGTCGCCGGTGAAGTCGCCGAAGGCGAGATCGGTCGGACTGAAGCCGACGCCGTAGCGCACGTGCGGCTCGAACGTGCCGTCGCCCCGGTTGCGGTAGAACGAGAAGTCGTTCGACCCGAAGTTCAGGAGCATCGCGTCCACGTCGCCGTCCGCGTCGGCGTCCCCGACGGTGAGGCTCCGGACGCCGCCGATCGTCGAGTACGACGCGACGTAGCGGGAATACGGCTCGAACGTCCCGTCACCGTGACCGATCAGGACGCACATCGACTGCTGGGGATCGCCGGCCATGTTGCAGGTCAGGAGATCGGCGAACCCGTCACCGTTCAGGTCGGCGCCGACCACGTCCTTCGGCCCCCAGTCGGTGACGAAGCGGGTGAACGGCCCGAACGTGCCGTCGCCGTTCCCCATCGAGACCGCGATCGCGTCGGCCTCGGTCCAGACGAGGTCGCGGTTGCCGTCCCCGTCGAGGTCGACGCCCCGGACGATCTCGGCCGCGATGAACGTCGGGTGGACGTACGGCGCCATGAACGTCCCGTCGCCCGCGTTCTCGCAGATGTAGATGAAGTTGCTGTCCCCGCCCCCGGCGCAGCCGAGATAGTCGGTCAGGAACACGTCGAGATCGCCGTCGTTGTCCATGTCGAACGCCTCGATGCCGCCGGTCCCGCAGGTGCCAACGGGCCAGGTCACCGTCGGACCGAACGTGCCGTCGCCGAGGTTCGTCCGCGTGTGGAAGTCGTACGGCGGCGACGTCGGGGCGGTGGCCCACAGAAGATCGACCATCCCGTCCCCGTCCAGGTCGCGCAGCTTCACGTCCAGCGCGGCGCGCGGCGCGGGATAGATCTCGATCGGCGCCAGCGTGCCGTCGCCCTGATTGCGGAGCACGCCGATCACGCCGCTGGTGGAGTAGTAGCCGGACGTCGCGACGTCCAGATCGCCGTCACCGTCGACGTCCGCGGCGTCCATGTGCTCGTGAAACGCACCGGCCGGTGTGGACGGCGGCGACCGGAACGCCCCGTCGCCGGGGTTGGGATGCACGGTGATCTCGAGCGAGTTGCGGCTGACGATGACCACGTCGGCGTGGGCGTCCCCGTCCACGTCGGCGGTGTCGATGGCCACCGGGGAGTCGCCGGCCGGGAGCTCGGTGCCCGGCAGGAAGCCCCCCGAGCCGTCGCCGCGGGCGAAGGTCCAGCTCCCGGTGTCGATGTGCACCGTCATCAGATCGACCCATCCGTCACCGGTGACGTCCGTGACCGCCATGTCGACCGGTCCGGCCAGGAAGTCCACGATCGGGACGAACGACACGGGCGCGAACGTGCCGTCGCCCGCGTTGGCGAACGTGGCCACCGCGTAGTCGTCGGTGTCGATCTGGGATCGCGTGCTTCCGTAGAAGATGTCCAGGTCGCCGTCGTTGTCGGAGTCGGCGAGCCGCACGCACGGGAACACGTCGTTCACGCCGAACCCGGCGTTCAGCGCGACCGGAGCTGCGAAGGCACCTCCGGTGTTCATCAGCACCGCCACCTGCGTGCCCTCGCACGCGGCGACCACGTCCGGACGGTCGTCGCCGTCGAGGTCTCCGGCGACGAGCTTGTAGGGCGCGGGCAGCGCGGGGAACACCCGAGGGGGTCCGAAGCCGCCGCTGCCGTCGTTCAGAAGCAGCACGACGGTGCTTCCGAGGCCGATGCGGCCGTAGCCGGCGACCGCGAGGTCGACGTGTCCGTCGCCGTCGAAGTCCGCCGGGGCGATCCCCACCGGACCCTCCACGGCCGCGTAGTCCTGGCGGGGAGCGAACGTCCCGTCGCCCTGGTTCAGCAGCACCGAGATCGACGTACCCAGCATCGAGCTCCCGGTGTTGGCGGCGACGATGTCGCCGAAGCCGTCGCCGTCAACGTCGGCCACCTGGACCTCGAAGGAGCTGCCCTGGATCGTGTAGTAGACCGCCTCGGCGTAGCGCCCGTTCTCGTTGATCAGCACGCTCACGATGCGGGGAAAGAACCAGTGCGAGGTGACGGCGTCCGGGTCTCCATCCCCGTCGAGATCGGCGACGGCGCCCGCGTACGGGAAGTGCGCGTCGCCGTAGAAGCCGGTGTCGAAGCCGTACCACGTGTCGAAGCCGGGCTCGAACGCGAGGACGGCCGGCGCCAGGATCAGCGCCGCCATCACAGCCGGGCCGACGGCCGTTCGGCTCATCGTGCTCATGCAATCCTCCAGGTTGCGCGCCCGTCCGACGTCCCATCGGACGAGATGCCTCGTTCCATCCGCCGTGCCTCCCGGCTGGTCACACGGTGTTCTGCTCTCGATTCTCTCCACGTCGACTCGTTGCGCGGTCGACCCTCATCGGAGGGTCCCCTCGCCCACGAGCGTCGCCTCCCCGGCGCGGACCGTGACCTGCGTCGAGGGGAACTCCAGATCCAGCGTGGCGCGGGTCGTCCCGCCCAGCAGCTCGTTGTTTCCGAACCCGAGCGTGACGGTGCCGGCCAGACATCCGTCGAGAACCGGCAGGCCGGTCGGTCCCGCTCCGGCCGGATTGATCCCGATGCGGACGCTGGCGAGAAGGTCGGCGTCCCCGGCGGCGTGCGCGATCGCGCCACGGATCAGCTCGGCGCCGCTGTCCCCGCGCACGTCGGTGATGCGGCCGTCGCGCAGCTCGAGCGCGACGTTCCAGACGTGACGGCCGCCCACCAGTCCGTAGTCGGCGACCCACGTGCCGCTCGCCCTCGGGGTCGCCGGGAGGATCGTCAACGAGCCGGCCGGAAGGACGTCGAAGCCGAAGCCCGACCCCAGGTCCTCGCGGGAGACGACGCCGTCGTTCACGTGCGCCGACGCGAGGTCCACCGTCACCGTCAGGTCGGTGCCACGCGTGCAGCCGAGCGACAGTGACGCGCCGTCGCGGATCCGAGATCGAACCGACTGCGCGCGTTCGGCGAGCCGCTCGTAGTCGGTGTGTACGCACCGCCAGTACAGATCGATCGCCGCCTCGGGCGTGACGTTTCCGGTCTCGAAGTGCCCGCGGTGCGGCAGGTCGACCTCGAGGTAGCGTGCGCCCCGCTCCCGGATTCGTTGCTGCCAGCCCGAGACCGCGTCCAGCACGATCGGAAGCTTCTCGCGCTGCGCCCCGCTGGGCGGCGCGCCCTGCGGCATGTGGGTGCTGATGAAGAGCACCGCGTCCAGGGTCCCGTCCAGATGCGCGTCCAGGAACGGGAGCCGCGCCAGCGACGCGGCATCGTGACGATCGAGGGTCCGGAGAACGACGTTGCGCGACCACAGCTTCGGTCGCGGTCGCGCTCCGAGTGCCTCGATCTCGACGACGCACGCCTCGGCGAGCTCGAGCCCCATGGGGCCGAACATCACGAGGACGGTCTCGTCCTCGTGCACGCCGAGACACGTCGCCACGACGGTGCGCGCGACCTCTCCCAGGTCGATGTCGAGGATCTCCTTGCGACGCCAGTCCAGGAACGCCGCCTCGGCCGACTGCCGGAGCGCGGCCGACGTGCTGCCGTCACCACAGGCCAGTGCCGGATCCATCAGGAAGTTGCGCGCCACCGCGCGGTAGTAGCGCTCCTCGCGACGCCGCTTGCGGCCCGTTCCCACGACCTCGAGGAGACCGTGCTCGAGAAGCTGCCGGACGTGGTAGTGAGCGCGGTTGGCGGGCATCTCGAGCTTCCTGGCGACCCCGGTGACGGTCAGGGGCTCGCGCGTCAGGAGGTTCAGCATTCGAAGCCGCTCCTCGCGCGCGATCGCCCAGATCTGCGACATGCGCAGGAGCTCGAAGTCCTTCATGGCGATCGTCTCTTCCGTCCCGCCCGGCGGTCCGGTATATGCAATTTTTCTTGCATAACTCCTCAAAACAAAGACGGCGGCGGACGGCCCGCCTCCGAGGGTCCGATCATCGGGCCTGCGCGCCCCGCGCGCAATCGCGGGTTCCCCGAACCGGCCGCGCGGGCGGGCCACCTCTCGTTCGAGAGTGGGTCCCCGGACCGCGCTGATACCCGGAGCCGGGCATTTTCCTCGGACCGCGCGCGCCCCGACGGGGCCGGCTCGGTCAGGTGCTCCAGCTCTGCAGGAGCTCCATGTAGTTCCCGCGCTCGTACGCGCCCGGATCCGGGGAGCGGCTCAGGTTCATGCTCCCCTGCATCTGCCGCAGCGACTCGTACTCGTGCGCCTCGAGCCACGTCGTGAGCTCGGACTTGACCGCGCTCAGGTGATCGGGCCCCCGACGCAGCAACGACGACACCATCTGGACCGCGTGCGCCCCGCACATGATCGACTTGACGACGTCGGCGCTGGAGTGGACGCCCCCGGTGATCGCCAGTGAGAGCTCGGTCTGCTCCGAGAGAATGGCCAGCCAGCGAAGTCGCAGGAGCAGCTCGTCGGACGTGCTGAGTCGTAGCGATCGCGTGACCGTCAGCTCCTCGATGTCGAGGTCGGGCTGGTAGAAGCGATTGAAGACGACGAGCCCCGCGGCGCCGGCGCGGAACAGCTCCCGCGAGAGGTGCGGCAGCGCGGTGAAGAACGGCGAGATCTTCACCGCGATGGGAATGTGAATCTGCGCGCTCGTCGCGTGCACCATCTGCACCAGCCGGCGCTCGATGCTCGCGGCGTCCTCGGCGGGATCGGTGGCCAGGAAGTACACGTTCAGCTCGAGCGCGTCGGCTCCGGCCTCGGCGAGCTGCTTGGCGAAGCGCAGCCATCCCCCCATGCTGGTGCCGTTGAGCGAGGCGATCACCGGGACGTCCACCGCGTCCTTCACCCGGCGCAGGTGCGCGAGGTACTCGTCGATGCCCATCGCGAACGTGGGCGTGGACGGGAAGAAGCTCATCGCCTCGGCGAAACCCTCGCTGTGGCTGTCGAGGTGGGCGAGCGCGCCGAGCTGGTCGGCCACGATCTGCTCCTCGAACAGCGACCGCAACACGATGGCGCCCGCGCCGGCGTCCTCGAGCGCCCGCACCGAGTCCAGCTCGTCGGCCAGCGGGGACGCGCCGGGCATCAGCGGGTTTTCGAGCTCAAGCCCCAGGTACGTCGTGGACAGGTCCATTGTGTTCCCCCCCGGCGGTCGGGCTCGTGGTGGATGCGGTGGGTGCGGCGGCGCCCTCGCCCTCGCGGTCGTGGTCGTCGTCACCATCGTGCGTGGCGGCCGGCACCGCGATGCCGGCGAGCTGCTGGTAGATGGTGATCCGCTGCTCGGCGTCTCGCTGCGCGCGGGCCGCCAGGCTCGCGAAGCGCTTCGGGTCGAGCTTCTCGATCATGCGGAATCGGGCCTCGTTCTGCGTGTAGGCGCGGACCGGCTTCTTGGGCGCGCCCGAGTCCAGCTTCAACGGTGGCAGTCCCTCGGTCGCGCGACGGGGATCGAACCGGTACAAGGGCCACACGCCGGTGTCGACCGCGAGCTTCTGCTGGTCGGCACCGAACGCCAGATCGTAGCCGTGCGCGATGCAGTGCGAGTACGCGATCACCAGCGACGGTCCCGGGTACGACTCCGCCTCCAGGATCGCCCGGACGGCCTGATTGTCCTTCGCTCCCATCGCGATCCGGGCCACGAACACATGGCCGTAGCTCATCGCCTCCAGGCCGAGGTCCTTCTTGGAGACCGACTTGCCCGCCGCGGCGAACTTGGCCGAGGCTCCGAGCGGCGTCGCCTTGGACTGCTGACCCCCGGTGTTCGAGTAGACCTCGGTGTCGAGCACGAGCACGTTCACGTTGCGATGGCTCGCGAGCACGTGATCGAGGCCGCCGAAGCCGATGTCGTACGCCCAGCCGTCACCCCCGACCAGCCAGACGCTCTTGTCGACGAGATAGTCCGCGAGCGCGTCCAGCCGTGCGGCCTTCGGATCGTCGATCGTGGTCAACGCCGCGCGGAGCGTCTCGACGCGGTGTCGCTGCTCGACGATGCCGGCCTCGTCCGATTGATCGGCCGAGACGAGCGCCCCGACGAGGGCCTCCCCGACCCGCGGCGCGAGCGCCGCCAGGAGCTCGAGCGCCTGTGCGCGATGCCCGTCGATCCCGAGCCGGAGTCCCAGCCCGAACTCGGCGTTGTCCTCGAAGAGCGAGTTCGACCAGGCCGGCCCGCGCCCATCGGCGTTCTTCGTGTACGGCGTCGTGGGCAGGTTGCCCCCGAAGATCGACGAGCAACCGGTGGCGTTGGCGATCAGGAGGCGATCGCCGAAGAGCTGCGTGAGGAGCTTGATGTACGGCGTCTCGCCGCAGCCCGCGCACGCTCCGGAGTACTCGAACAGCGGCTCCAGGAGCTGGGAGCCCTTGTTGTCACGCGTGACCGTCAGCCGATCGGGATCGGGCAGATCCAGGAAGAAGTCGTAGCACGTGCGCTCCGTCTCGACGAGCTCGGGCGTCTTTGCCACCATGTCGAGCGCCTTGTGGCGCGGGTTCGACTTGTCCTTGGCCGGACACACGGCCGCGCAGAGCTTGCAGCCCGTGCAGTCCTCCGGCGCGACCTGGA
The DNA here is from genome assembly GCA_965224245.1 of Candidatus Eiseniibacteriota bacterium. GTDB lineage: Bacteria > Eisenbacteria > RBG-16-71-46 > CAZAMP01 > CAZAMP01 > CBDCYW01. The sequence goes on from OZ245046.1 coordinate 3,468,284, forward strand.
TCGTGTAGTGCCGCTCGCCTGCGCCGCGCAGCGCGGTCGTCTTGAACGTGGGCGGCGCCGACGCCGCGAGCGCCGGCTCGAACGTCTTCACGCGGATCGCCGCGTGCGGGCACATCAGCGCGCACTTGTTGCACTGGATGCAGATCGACTCGTCCCAAACCGGCAGCTCCAGCGCGATCGATCGCTTCTCCCAACGGCTCGTGCCCGTCGGCCAGGTGCCGTCGACCGGGAACGCACTCACGGGAAGATCGTCGCCGTGCCCCGCCAGCATCGTGGCCGTCACGCGCGAGACGAAGTCGGGCGCCTCGGCCGGAACGACCGGCGGTCGCGGCGCACCGGCGATCGCCTGTCCCGAGACGTCGACCGCGTGCAGGTGGGCCAGCGCGTGGTCCACCGCGGCCAGGTTGCGCTCGACGATCTCGTGGCCCTTGCGGCCGTACGACTTCTCGATCGACTCCTTGATGCTGGAGATGGCCTCGTCGGGCGGCAGCACGCCGGACAGCTTGAAGAAGCACACCTGCATGATCGTGTTGATGCGCCGGCCGAGCCCGGCCTCACGGGCCACCGCGAACGCGTCGATCACGTGGAAGCGAAGCTTCTTCTCGACGATGGTGCTCTGGACCTCGCGCGGGAGATGCTCCCAGACCTCGTCGGGGCCGTACGGCGCGTTCAGCAGGAACACGCCCCCCGGCGACGCCACCGACAGCACGTCCAGCTTCTGCAGGAACTCGAACTGGTGGCAGGCCACGAAGTCGGCCCGGGAGACGAGATACGTGGACCGGATGGTCTTCGGTCCGAACCGGAGGTGCGAGACGGTGACCGCGCCGGCCTTCTTGGAGTCGTAGACGAAGTAGCCCTGCGCGGCGTGGTCGGTCCCCTGCCCGATGATCTTGATCGAGTTCTTGTTCGCGCCCACGGTGCCGTCGGATCCGAGGCCGTAGAAGACCGCGCGGACCACGTCGGCTGGCTCGGTGACGAACGACGGGTCGACGTCCAGCGAGCAGTGGGTGACGTCGTCCACGATGCCCACCGTGAAGAGATCCCGCGGCTCCGCCTTCGCGCTCTCGTCGAGCGCGGCCTTCACCATGGCCGGTGTGAACTCCTTCGAGGAGAGACCGTAGCGCCCCCCGATGACCGAGGGCTCCTCGGCGATCGCGCCCTGGGCCCGGGCGGATCGGAGCGCCGCCAGCACGTCCAGGTGCAACGGCTCGCCCGGCGCGCCTGGCTCCTTCGTGCGATCCAGGACGACGACGGCGCGCACGGTCTCGGGAAGCGCGCCCACGAACGCCGCCCCGGAGAACGGACGGTAGAGCCGCACCTTGACCAGCCCCACCCGCTCGCCGGCGGCGACCAGTGCCTCGACCGCCTCGTGCGCGGTCTCGGCCCCCGACCCCATCAGCACGATCACGCGCTCGGCCTGGGGATGCCCGACGTAGTCGAAGAGCCGGTACCGTCGCCCGGTGACGTCGGCGAAGCGGTCCATGACGCCCCGCACGATCTCGGGGCACGCGAGGTAGAACGGATTGCACGCCTCGCGAGCCTGGAAGAACACGTCGGGATTCTGCGCGGTGCCGCGAAGCACGGGACGGTCCGGCGTCAGCGCCCGCTCGCGGTGCGCGCTCACCAGCCGGTCGTCGATCATCCGGCCGAGGTGCTCGTCGTCCAGGTAGTCGATCTTCGTGACCTCGTGCGAGGTCCGGAAGCCGTCGAAGAAGTGGATGAACGGGATGCGCGACTCGAGCGTGGCCGCCTGCGCGATCAGCGCGAAGTCGTGCGTCTCCTGCACCGATCCCGACGCGAGCAGCGCGAAGCCGGTCTGGCGGCAGGCCATCACGTCTGAGTGATCGCCGAAGATCGACAGCGCGTGCGTGGCAATCGTGCGCGCCGCGACGTGCATGACGAACGGCGTCAGCTCGCCGGCGATCTTGTACATGTTGGGGATCATCAGGAGCAGGCCCTGTGACGCGGTGAACGTCGAGGTCAGCGCACCGGCCTGCAACGCGCCGTGGACCGCCCCCGCCGCACCCCCCTCGGACTGCATCTCGACGACCTGAGGGACGATGCCCCAGATGTTCCGCCGACCCGCCGAGCTCCACTCGTCGGCGAGCTCTCCCATCGCCGACGATGGGGTGATCGGGTAGATCGCCATCACATCGTTGACGCGATGCGCGACGAGCGCGGCGGCCTCGTTGCCGTCCACGGTGATGGATTGTGCGCGAGCCATGACGATGTCCCAGGCGAGAGGTTCGGGGTCGAGGGCGGGCACCTCGGAGGGCTGTATGTTGGAGGTCCGTGTCCCAAGGGGGGCTCGGATCCGAGATGCCCGCAGCGTTCGCACCGGACAAGACTCGGTGATCGAGTCCCCCGGAACCATAAGGGGTTTCCGTAGCGGAAGTTGCGAGAACCGCTATGCGGGATTCGGCGTACCGTTCGCGTGCCCCGATCGGGCTGCGTCCCGGGCGTTTTCGGGGATCGCGGAGGCGATGACGGCGCCCCCGACGACACGATCGCCGTCGTAGAAGGCCGCGGACTGACCCGGCGTCACCGAATCTCCGGGCGAATCGAAGCGGAACGCGACGCGACCATCCGACCGGAGTTCGAGCGTGCCCGGAGCGCCGGCGTGGCGATATCGGATCTTCGCGCTCACCCGTAGCGGCTCAGACGGTGGCTCGCACGAGACCCAGTTCACGTCGCGACCGACGAACCCCGCGGACGCCAGCGCATCGCGCGGCCCGACCGTGACCACGTTGTCCGAGGCGTCGAGGCCGACCACGTACAGCGGCTCGTCGTGCGAGATGCCGAGACCGCGGCGCTGGCCGATGGTGTAGTGCGCGACGCCCCGGTGCTCCCCGAGCGTCGACCCGTCGACGTGCCGGATCGAACCCGCGCGAAGGGCCACCGGCCGTGCGGCCGACCGCCCCGTACGCTCCCCGGCGCGAAGCTCGACGAAGCGCGCGTAGTCGCCGTCGGGCACGAAGCAGATGTCCTGGCTGTCGATCTTCTCCGCCACGGGAATGCCACCGCGACGCGCGTGCGCCCGGATCTCGTCCTTGGTGTACGCACCGATCGGAAGCATGGTGTGGCGGAGCACGTCGCGCTCGACCGACCAGAGCGCGTACGACTGGTCCTTGTCGGGGTCCACGCCGCGCCGGAGCTCGACACCGTCCGGCGTCTCAAAGAGACGCGCGTAGTGCCCCGTGGCCACGCGGTCGGCCCCCGCCGCCCGCGCCTTCTCGAGCAGCGCGCCGAACTTCACGTGCTGGTTGCAGAGCACGCACGGGTTCGGGGTCCGCCCGGCGAGGTACTCGTCGACGAACCGGTCCACCACCCGCTCGGTGAAGCGATCCTCGAAGTCCAGCACGTAGTGGCGGATGCCGAGCACGTCGCACGTGGCGCGGGCATCCTCGATCGCCGACAGCGAGCAGCAGCTGCGGGGGCCGGCGTCGCGGTCCCCGTAGCACCAGAGCTTGAGCGTCACACCGAAGACGTCGTGGCCCGCCTCCACCAGGAGCTGCGCGGCGACCGCGGAATCCACGCCGCCGCTCATCGCCACCGCGACGCGTCCGGACCGGGCGGATCGACTCGGGGTGCTCGGGCTCACGGCGTATCCTCGCGTCGGCGCGCGATCGCGCCCAGTCGGGTCGCGATCGCCAGCGCCTCGTCTCGGGTGTTCTGGCGACCGAAGCTCACCCGGATCGCCGACCGAGCGAGCGCCGGATCGACGCCCATCGCCGCCAGCACGTGCGATGGCTCGAGGGCGCCGGTCGTGCACGCCGCCCCACTCGACACCGCGACGTCGGCCAGGTCGAGCGCGATCAGGGTCGCCGCGGCGTCGGTGTCCGGGATGAGCACCGCGCTCGTTCCGGGCACGCGCGGCGCCCCGCCGCCCGCCACGACGAGGCCGGGGCATGCATCGCGAACCGCCTCCTCGAATGCCCGGGTGAGGTCTGCGAGTCGAGAAGCATACGTGGCCTGCTCGGTCGCAGCCAGCTCGCACGCCACGCCCAGCCCCACGGCCGCCGCGACGTCGGGCGTGCCGCCGCGACGGCCCGCCTCCTGTCCGCCCCCCACGACGAGCGGCGTCAACGGAGCGCCCCGGCGCGCGACCAGGGCCCCGATCCCCCGGGGTCCGTAAATCTTGTGCCCCGACAGCGACAGATAGTCGACGCCGGTGGACCCCACGTCCACCGGCATCCGGCCCAGCGCCTGCACGGCGTCGGTGTGTGCGCGCGCCCCCGCCGCGTGCGCGATCCGGACCACCTCGGCCACGTCCTGGACGACTCCGGTCTCGTTGTTGGCGGTCATGACCGAGACGAGGACCGTATCGGGCGTCACGAGCCGGTCGAGCGCCCCGAGATCCACGCGTCCCTCGGGATCCACCGGCGCGTGCGTGCCACGCCAGCCGGATCGGGCCAGCACGTCGACGGCCGCGAGCACGGCGTGGTGCTCCACGCTCGAGGCCACGACGTGTCGCCGGCCCTCGTCCGCGCGCTCGTCCGCGGCGCCCAGCGCGCCGCCGAGGACGGCCAGGTTGTCGGATTCGGTCCCGCCGGACGTGAAGATCACGTCGCGGGGCTCCGCGCCCACCGCCGATGCCACCCGGCGCCGGGCCACCTCCAGGAGCCGGCGCGCGTCCTGTCCGAGCCGGTGAAGGCTCGCGGGGTTACCCGCTCCGGCGACCGCGGCCGAGGCGACGGCCTCGCGCACCTCGTCGCGCACCGGCGTGGTGGCGTTGTGATCGGCGTAGATCATCGTGGTCGCTCCGGCTGAGGTCGGGAGCGCCCGAGGACGCTCAGGACCCGACGTCGGCCGGGTCGATCACCCGGAGCGTCATCGGCACCGGGCTCTCCGGATGCCCGGCCACGTCCGCGGGCTCGCTCGCGATCAGATCGGCGATCTCGTATCCACGCACGACGCGGGCGAACTGGGTGTACATGCCGTCCAGGTGCGCCGCGCGCCCGAGCGTGATGAAGAACTGACAGCTCGCGCCATCGAGGCGGTAGTCGCGGGCCATGCCGACCGAGCCGCGCGTGAACGGGCGCCCTGACGGCTCGAGCGGGAGCCGCGCGTCCTCGATCCCCCCGTAGCCGTCGTTGGCCGGGTCCTCGTCACGCGAGTTGGGATCGCCCCCCTGCAGGACGAAGCCGCTCAGCGTGCGGTGGAACGTCGTGCCGTCGTAGAAGCCCTGCCGCACGAGCTCGAGGAAGCGCTCCACGTGACGCGGTGCGAGATCGGGCATCATCTCGATCACGATCGATCCCGGCGGCGTGTCGATCGAGACGCGCGTGCCGGACACGGGGGGGTCGGGGTGACCGGGGATCTCGTCCGGCGCGGGCTGGGGCTGCGGCGCAGCCGTCGCCACCCATCCGAGCACCATCGCCGTCATGAGGGCGGCGACGGTGCTCACATGGGCTACGCGGCCGCATCCGACGCACCTCACTGCTGCGAGGCGACCTTGCGGGCGCGGGCGGCCTTGATGCGGTCGTCCATCCGGCCGACCTCCTCGGTACAGTATCCGACGTATCGCTTCCACTTGTCCGTGCAGGGATTGGCGACCACGCTCTCGAACTCGGCCTTGGCGCTCATGTACTTCTGGGCCGCACCGTCGAAGTTGCCGGCCTTCTCCATCTCGATTCCCTGGCCTTCCAGGCCCTTGCCGAGCGCGGCCTTGGCGCCGCAGTTGGCGGGCTCGATCTCCAGCGCGCGCTGGGCCGCCGTGACGCACTTGGTGTAGTCCTGTGCATCCTTGTAGATGAAGGCCAGCGAGATCCACAGGCCGACGTCGTCGGCGTACTGCTCGTGCTCGACCACCTTCTCCATGACGGCCGTCGCCTCGTCGAACTGCTTGATCGCCTTCAGGTAGTTCGCGTAGCGCCACATGTCGCTGGCCCGTCTGGCCGTGTACTCGATGCCCTCGGTGCCGTCGGGCGGCCACAGGAGCTCGAACATGCGCTGGTACACGGGCAGGCACCGGCTGTAAACCTTTGCCATGCCATAGGTTCGAGCCACGAACGACATCGAGACCTCGTCGTCGGGGTCGCGCAGCAGGAGGCGTTCGGCGACCGTGAGCCGCGGCAGCCGCATCCTCGGCACCTGTGCCATGTAGCTGTTGAGCTCGCTGATGAGCCGCAGAGAGTCGGGGCGGATCTCGAAGGCCTGGGCCGACGCCATGATCGCGTCCGGATTCTGGTCGACCGAGTACGCCGCCCGCGCGAGCTGTCCCCAGTAGTTGATGTCGTCGGGGTTCTCGCGAATGAGCTCCTTGTAGACGTTGATCCCCTCGTCGAACTGCTCGGAGCGGACCAGCGCGTTGGCCAGGAGCTCACGGATGCCGAGGTTGGCGGGGTCCCGCTCGTTGCCGGCCTTGAGCGTCTTCACGGCGTCCGCATACTGCTGCATCTTGGTCTCGCAGCGGCCCTTGTAGAAGTAGCCCTCCACGAAGTCGGGGCAGGCTTCGACGACCGTGGTGAACAGCTCGAGCGCGTCGGGCACCTGCTGGCTGCGCCAGTACTCCACACCCGCGCGGAAGTCGCGATTGCACTTCTCCTCGATGTCGAACGACTCGTCCTGCGCCATGGCGCCCGACCCGAGAAGCGCCACCAGCGCGACGACCCCCGTCCCCACCCGCTTGCTCTGGCACCAACCCATCACCACACTCCTTTCACGCTCGCACGAGCCGCTCGCTACGAACGACGAGAGAGGATCGTCTCGACCACGCCGATGTTCTCCTCGGCGGCCTCGGCCGCGTCGGTGCCCGGAGCCAGCTCGATGACCTTCTGCCACTTCCGGATGGCCTCGCGGTAGATGCCCGCGTCCGCGAACGCGACCGCGATCTGATAGTAGGCCTCGTAGGACGTCGGATCGAGCTCGAGCGCTCGGCGGAACTCGGTCATCGCGTCGTAGTAGTTCCCGGTGCTGTAGAACGCGCTCCCGAGGTTCACGTGGGCGCGCGTGTCGTCCGGACGCACCTCGAGCGCCTCGCGCAGGTACTCGATGGCCCTGGGCGTCTCACCCTGCTCGTTGAGGAGGGCCCCGAGGTTGACCAGGACCTCGACGTAATCCGGCTTCAGGCTGAGCGCGGCCTCGTACGACGCGACCGCGTCCGCGCGCCGCGAGAGCTCACTGTAGACGTTGCCGAGCTCGAAGTAGTACGTGGGATCGTCCGCCCGGTCGGCACTCTGCGCCTGGAGCTGCTCGAGCTCGGCGGTCAGATCGTCGACCTTCTTCAGGGCCTCGGTCACGGCATCCTCGCTCTGGGCGAGCACCGATCCGGGGATGGCGAGCGCCGTCAGGAGCGCGGCGGTGAGTCCGATGGCGATCGAGCGTGTCTTCATGTTCGGTTCTTCCTCCGGACGACGGGAGACCACGAGTTGATCGGCTGAGAACTGTAACAGCTCGGGCCGCGTCGTTTCCCGGGATTCTGCCGCTCCCGCGATCTCATCCGGCGAGCCCGACGACCCGCGGGACCGCCCGGGCCGCCGTCAGGCGCCGATCAGCCGGGGCAGGATGGCGCCCGCCTTTCCCCCGAGGTGGATCGCGACGTGCTCGGTCAGAGGCGTCGGGACCGGGTTGACCTCGATCACCTCGGCACCGGTACCGAGCGCCAGCTCGGGCAGCGCCGCCGCCGGATAGACGAGGCTCGACGTTCCCACCACCAGCACGACATCGCTCTGGACGGTGACCTCTTCGGCCCGTCTCAGCGCCTCCCCCGGAAGGGCCTCTCCAAACCAAACCACCGCGGGTCGGATCAGTTCCCCGCACGAGCACCGCCCCGGGGGGCCGGTGCGGGTCGGCATGTCGCCGCCCCCATTGACACAACTCAAGTCGCTACAACGAGTTTTGAGGATCGAACCGTGCAGCTCGATCACGTCGTCCGACCCCGCGCGCTGGTGCAGACCATCGACGTTCTGGGTCACCACGACGACCCGCTTCCGGCGGCCCAGGGCCGCGATCGCGGTGTGCCCGTCGTGGGGCGAGGCGTCGCGCACCAGGCCGGCGCGCCACTGGTACCACTCCCACACGCGCTCGGGATGGCTGGCGAACGCCTGGGGACTGGCCAGCTCCTCGGCCCGGAATCCCCGCCAGAGCCCGTCAGGGCCGCGAAACGTGGGGACGCCGCTCTCGGCCGACATCCCGGCTCCGGTGATCACGACCACCCGCTCGGCGATCTCGAGCATGCCCCGGACCGCGGCCAGCTGGTTCATTCCCGTCCTCCGGCCGGCAGGTCCGGCGTACCCGGCGCGGTGTCTCCGCCGCCGACCCTCAGGTTGTGGAGCCCCATCACGATCAGCTGGAGGATGCCCGCCACGAACAGCGCGCCCAGCCCGAGGAAGAGCACGTGCAGCACGTCGTCGTTCTCGTCGATCAGCCCACCCCCGACCAGCGCGAGGAGGACGAGGTTGATCCCCGTCATCACCAGCCCCGACGAGCGCCCGTAGGCCGTGGGCTGGATCGCCACCCGCCCGTTTCGGAGATACAGGATCGTCACCCCGCCGAACAAGAGGACATACCGCGCCGCCACGAGACCCATCAGCCACCCCGGGATCCAGCCGCTCGCGTAGAAGCCGGAGTAGATCGCCACGATGTAGCCGACGTCGACGAGGGGATCCAGGATGAGCCCCAGCCGCGTCCCCATCGACCAGCGTCGCGCGATGAAGCCGTCCAGCACGTCCGAGAGCCCCGCGACGGCATACGCGAGCGTGGCCAGCACCAGATACCCCTCCACGATGAACAGGTGGATCGCCGGGATCAGGAGGAGCCGGAACACGCTGAGCTGGTTCGGCAGCCCGATCCGCGATCGGGGCTGGCCGTCCGCGTCGCGCAGGAGCCCCAGATGCGCGAGCAGCCATACCGTGCCGGCCAGCACCCAGACGCTCTGGTGGAGGATGAAGCGGATCGCGACGCCGCCCTCGACGCGAAACGCCAGGCCCAGCGCGCCGGCCAGGAACAGGGCGTGGAAGCCGAGAGCGTTCACGAGCACCGATCGGACGGCGTCGGGGTTCGCCTCGGCCCGGCGCCTGGCCAGGCCGATGCACCGCCCGACGTACTCGGCGAACGCCGGGGGCGTGTATCTTCGGCGCCTCAGCACCTTCAGATACGGCTCTACGAACATCCATCGCCCCTGCGGGGGCGGCCGGGGTACGGCCGCCCGGATGGGGCCCGAGCTACGCGTCGAGCACGGCGCGGGCCGCCGCGAGCCGCGCCACCGGGACGCGGAACGGTGAGCACGACACGTAGTCCAGGCCGAGCGAGTGGCAGAACACCACCGATCTCGGATCGCCTCCGTGCTCACCGCAGATGCCCAGCTTGATGCCCGGATCGGCGGCCCGTCCCTTCTCGACCGCGATCCCGACCAGCGCGCCGACACCCTCGGCGTCGATGCTGACGAACGGATCCTCGTCGAGGATGCGCTTAGTGACATAGTCGGGAAGGAACTTGCCGGCGTCGTCGCGACTCAGGCCAAACGTGGTCTGCGTCAGATCGTTCGTGCCGAACGAGAAGAAGTCGGCGTGCTCGGCCACGCGATCGGCGGTCAGTGCCGCGCGGGGCAGCTCGATCATCGTGCCGATGAGATAGGGAATCTCGAGGCCGCTCTCGCCGATGACCTCCGCGGCCACGCGCTCCACGACCGCGCGCTGGAGCGCGAGCTCGTTGGCGTGGGACACCAGCGGAATCATGACCTCGGGATGGACCGGGATCCCCTCCCTGGCGACGTTCACGGCCGCCTCGAAGATCGCGCGAGCCTGCATCTCGGTGATCTCCGGGTACTGGATGCCCAGCCGGCAGCCGCGGTGCCCGAGCATCGGGTTGGCCTCGGAGAGGTTCGCCACGAGGTCCTGGATCTCTTGAACCGAGATGCCCATGGAGTCGGCCACGCCGGTCAGCTCGGCCTCGCCGTGGGGCAGGAACTCGTGAAGCGGCGGATCCAGCGTCCGGATCGTGACCGGGCGACCCTCCATCGCGCGGAAGATCCCGATGAAATCCTCTCGCTGCATCGGAAGGAGCTTGGCCAGCGCCTCGCGCCGACCCTCCGCGTCCTTCGCGAGAATCATGCGCCGCACCTGGAGAATGCGATCGGCGTCGAAGAACATGTGCTCGGTGCGACACAGACCGATCCCCTCGGCCCCGAACGCGACCGCGTGGGCGGCGTCCTCGGGGGTGTCGGCGTTCGTACGCACGCGGAGCCGTCTCGCCTCGTCGGCCCAGCTCATCAGGCGGGCGTACTGCTGGTACACGGGAGCCTCGTCCGGCGCCAGCGACTTCTCGATCAGCACCTGGAGGATCTCCGACGGGCGGGTCGTGAGCGCCCCGACGATGACCTCGCCGGTGAGCCCGTCGATCGAGATCGAGTCGCCCTCACGGAGGACTCGCCCGCCGACCTTGATCTCGGCCGCGGCGTAGTCGATCGCGAGCGCGCCACAGCCGACGACGCAGGGCTTACCCATGCCACGGGCGACGACGGCCGCGTGCGACGTCATGCCGCCACGCGCGGTCAGGACGCCCTCGGCGACGTGCATGCCGTGGATGTCCTCGGGACTGGTCTCGACGCGCACCAGGACCACCGGCTCGCCGCGCCGCGCCCACTCGACCGCGTGGTCGGCGGTGAAGACGATCTTCCCGGTGGCCGCGCCGGGCCCGGCGTTGAGTCCGGTGGCCACCACGCGCTCCTCGGCGATCGCGCGCCGCTTCTCGTCCGCGTCGAAGATCGGGCTCAGGAGCTGCACGATCTGCTCGGGCTGGACGCGCCGGATGGCCGTCGTCGAGTCGATGAGCCCCTCGTCCACCATGTCCGTGGCGATGCGGAGCGCGGCGAATCCGGTGCGCTTGCCCGATCGCGTCTGGAGCATCCAGAGCTTGTCACGCTCGACGGTGAACTCGATGTCCTGCATGTCCTGATAGTGTGCCTCGAGCCGCCGCCGGATGTCGTCGAGCTGGCGATACGCCTCGGGCATCGCCTCTTCGAGGGGACGCTCGGGGTTCGAGCCGGCGCCCGCGCGGTTGATCGGGGCCGGCGTACGGATGCCGGCGACGACGTCCTCGCCCTGCGCGTTGATCAGGTACTCACCGTAGAAGACGTTCTCCCCGGACGACGGGTCGCGCGAGAACGCGACCCCGGTCGCGCAGTCGTCCCCCAGGTTGCCGAAGACCATGGCCTGCACGTTGACGGCGGTCCCCCAGTCTCCGGGGATACGATGGATGCGGCGATACTCGCGGGCCCGTGGGATCTCCCAGGACTTGAACACCGCGCCGATCCCGCCCCAGAGCTGCTCCATCGGATCGTCGGGGAAGTCGCGTCCGGTGTGCTCGCGGATCGCGGCCTTGAACCGGGGAATCAGCGACTCCCAGTCCTCGGCGGTGAGCTCGTTGTCGCGCTCCACGCCCCGGCGCTCCTTGGTCGCGTGCAGGAGCCCCTCCATCACGTCGCCGTCCACACCCATGACCACGTTGCCGTACATCTGGAGCAAGCGCCGATACGAGTCGAACGCGAAGCGACGATCACCGGAGTCCTCGATGAGTCCGGGCAGCGTGGCCTCGCAGAGACCGAGGTTGAGCACGGTGTCCATCATGCCCGGCATGGAATCGCGCGCGCCCGAGCGCACCGACACCAGGAGCGGGCGCTCACGGTCGCCGAACTTGCGTCCGACGATGGTCTCGATGTGCCGCAGGCCGGCCTCGACCTCGGCGCGGAGCTCGGCCGGGTAGGAGCCGTCGTGCGCGTGGTAGTACGTGCAGACGTTCGTGGCGATCGTGAACCCCGGAGGCACCGGAAGGCCGATGCGGCTCATCTCGGCGAGATTGGCCCCTTTGCCGCCCAGGACGTCCCGCATCTTGGCGTGGCCGTCGGCCGATCCGCCGCCAAAGTGGTACACGTGTCGTGATGTCATCGATGTCCTCGCTGTGGTCGGTGGTCGCGGACGTCACGGCGCCGAGAGCGCCGGAGGGCTCCTCATCGAACGATGACGAGCTGTCCAGTCTTGCGTTCACCGGTGGGCGCTTCGACGAGCCAGAGATAGACGCCGCTGACGACGATCTCGCCGGACTCGTTCCGAAGGTTCCAGTCGTGCGTGCCATGCACCTCTGCGTGCTCGAGCCGGCGGACGAAGTCCCCCGCCAGCGTGTAGATCTTGATCGTCGCCTCGGTGGGGAGATTCACGAACTGGATCTTGCGCTGGCCGGGAAGCTCCCATCGTGGGAAGCTCGCGCTGTCGACGTCGCGGACGTACGGGTTCGGAACCGGGTACACGTCCGCGAGGAGTGAGGTCCTGTTGGCCGCCTGCGATCGCGCGTAGAGCGTCTCCGGCCACACCGCGGCCGTGTTGGGCACGACGCGATCGGGCACGCCGTCCACGAACACGGTGTCCTCGCACGCCGAGGGAAACTCCACGTTTCGGGATCGGTTGCGGTACCGGGAGAACGTCGTGACCGCGTAGCGGAGCTCGAAACCGTTGTACGGACCGGGAGCGTCCAGCACGATCACCGGCGGCTGCTCGTCCTCGCCGCCGCCCAGGTCGTCCTCGGTCTCGCCGAGGGTCAGGGCCCGGATCGACTCGGGGTCGTTGAACGACCGGGACTCGACGCCGCCCTTGCGTTGCTGCAGGAGAACGCGGGCCGTGCCGCCTGGCGTGTCGGAGCCGACCATGACGAACGCGAAGTCTCCCTCCACGTCGTCGGGCACGGACCACTCCGTCTCGTCTGTGGTGAGGAGGCGCTGGCCGCCGGGAACGGCGTCGAAGAATGCGCTGGCCCACGACACCGAGGCCTGCTGCCCGACCAGCTGGGGCGTGCCGCGCAGCACCATCGCGATCTCGGAGCCGGCGGTGAGGATGGGCCGCGGCAGCGAGTCCGGGAACTCCCAGGACGCCCACGCGATGCCCGAGGTCGCACCGCCGCTGCCGAACCGCCGGGTGGTGGATCCGATCACGGCTTCCACGTTGGGAACGCCGCCCGGTGCCTCCACGATGTCGAGCTCGGTGACCCAGATCGACTCGGCCGGCCCGAGAAACAGCCGTACGCGATGGAGCTCCACGTCGCCGCCGGCGGGCATCGTGAGGGTCTGCGCGAGCGAGAATGTCTCGATGATGTCCTCGCCGGTGAACTCGTCCTGTCCCACCACGATGGGGCCGAAACCGATGGAGCCGATGTCGAAGTCCCACGACTTCGAGGACTCCTCGTCGAGGGGCCGCGTGACGTCGTAGGTGCGGATCTTGCGGAAGCCGCGCAGCTTCGGATCCAGCTGGTTGTCGTACGCCGCGCGCCAGACGTTGTAGCCGCCGAATGCGCGATCGCCGGGGTCGGGGATGCTGACGCGCGTCGCGCCGAGCGTGTCGGCCGGGTCGCGTCGCCACTCGAGGTCGACCGTCCGGCTGCCGACCTCGGCGATCGTGAGCAGCAGACCGTCGATCGCGAAGCGACCGCTCCGCACGCTGCCGGTGGCGCACCCGATCCGGAGCGACAGGTTGCACGCCGCCCCCATGCCCAGGTCCGACACGGTCCACTCGTACCGACCACCGTTGGGAATGTCGTCCGCGATCGTGTCGATGTAGTCGCGGCCGGCGTAGAGCTCGATGTCCACGAGGGAGCACTCGGAGAACGTGTCCCAGGTCACCTGAATGGTGTCGCCGACGAGCAGGCTCGTCCCGCCCGCGGGCATGGTCACGGCGGCCTGGGGCCGCGGTGCGATCGCGCACGTCGCCGCGAGCGTGAGGGCCACGAGCCGCGCGTGAGCCGAAAAGCGTCGATCAATCATCCTCATCCTCCACACGTCAGGCGGCCCATTATAGAAGGGCGCCATCGGTCTCACAACAAGCGAGAAGGCTCGCGCCGCGCTCCGCGGCGAGCCGGACGGGACCGGCCCCGCGGTGTCCGGGATCGGCTCGGTCCTGCGCTCTCGGCTCTCTGGAGGGGGTCGATGCGGCGCCGGCCCGGGGACCGGGCGCCACATCGTCGAATGGGAGAGATCCGGACTACGGCGACACTCCGAAGACCCAGTCCGTGGCTTCCTTCATCAGCCTCGACATCGATCCATCCTCGGCCTCGGCCTCGCGGAAGGCGTAGAGCTGGAACCCGAGCCACACGATACGCCCCTGGGCCGACTCGGGATCGGGGTTGCGATACCGCATGACGACCGGCTGGTTCTCGAGCTTGGAGCCGAAGGGCGTCAAGCACACGTCTTGCACGAGGTTCAGCCACTGCGGGCTGTCCGGATCGTCCGGATCGTAGTCGGGGTTGAGCTCGGCCCGCTCCCACGCCCACGCGTTCGCGGTCATCGTGTACAGCGTGTCGAGGCCGGCGGTGATCAGGGGCGGCGCTCCGTCGGGAGCCGAGATGAGGCCGCCGTTCGTGTTCTTGCGCCCGAGATTCCAGCTGTCGTGCCAGATCGCGACGCGCTCGGGATCGTAGCCGGTCGGGTCGGGGATGCCGAGCGGGTACTCCTCGGCGATCGCCCGGGCCGACGGGCGCAGGGCGACGATGCCGCTGCACGGCAGCAGCAGCGAGGTCACGGTGCCACGCGGAGCCCGGTCGAACTTCGTTCTGAATCGCATGATGTCCCACACGAACGACCCGGGGCCGAAGTTCGGGTTGTCGAACTGCGGGAGCTCGGGAACGTAGGCGTCGGATGTCAGGTAGAAGTCGCCGAGGAGCGCGCCGATCGTCTGGCGCCCCCACACGATCAGGTTGCCGCCCGCCCGAACGTAGATCGACAGGTACTTGCCGAACTCCGCGGTCGGGCTCTGGTCGGTCAGGTTGCCCAGGAGCGAGCCGTCCAGCCCGCCCGGGGCCACGTTCCAGTAGAGCGTCTTGAACCGGCTGAGGTAGGACAGCTCCATCTCGCGCCGGTTCGTGCTTTCGACGCACTCCCGGGGCGTCAGCGCCGCGTCGAACAGGAAGAGCTCCTCGCCGAGCTCGAGGTGATCCTCGACCGCGTGGCGCACGATGGGACGGATGAAGTTGTCGTGGTCGCAGTCGTTGATGCCGGACGCGGTGAAGTCGTCGATCAGCACGGCCGTGCGGTCGAACGAGAACGGGATGACCTCCATGATGATCGACGCGATGATCTCGCGGTCGGCGCGATCGCTCTCGTCGCGCGCCTTGATGTACAGGACGTGCGACTGCCCCGCGTCCTCCTCGGTGAACGTGTACTTGAAGCCGGTCGAGTTTCCCCAGCCGATCCATCCGCCGATGCCGTTGTCCGATCCGCAGACCTCGCACTCGGGGTCGGGGATGTCGAGGGCGAAGTTCATGTTGCCCTCTTCGGCACCGTACCAGGACGCGTCCTGCGTCCACTCGAAGTCGAGCTCGACGTTGACCGGCACCTCCACGCGCCACTCCTCCCCGGGCGCGGTGAACCGCCTGATCCCCAGGAAGTTACGCTCGCGGACGGTCAGGTGCGGATTGACCGGCCGGAGCGGGTCGACGAACAGCTTCAGCACGTTGCCGATGTTCTCCTCGTCGCGTACCAGGAGCACGCGATCCGGACTGACCGCGCCGGCCTGATCCACGGCACGGATGGCGATCGCGTAGAAGCGCGGGCCCGCGAGGTTGCGGAGCTGAATCCGGTCGCTCGGATACGGAGCGTCGAGCTTCGGCCACCAGTCGGTCTCGTAGTAGTGCTCGGGCGTCGGTAGTGGCGGGAACTCGACCCCCGCCTCCTGGGGCTCCGGCACGGCGAGTGAGTCGGGGATCAGGAGGTTCCTCTCGCGGATGGCGGACCAGCCGGTCGGCGGCAGCGAGTGGATGAGCTTGCGCAGGATCGGGGCGTCGTCACTGCTGAGCCCCTCGGTCTCGCTGATGCCGATCAGCTTGAGCTGGTAGCCGACCGGCAGCTTGTCCGGATTGACCGCGTCCTCGTCGCGTCCCGACCAGCGCACGTTCAGGAACGTGCTGACCGAGGCGAGCTTCTCCGATCCGCTGCCCACCGGCTGCAGGATGCGTGCGGTCGGAGCGATCGTCACGGCGTTGAAGAAGCGCATGTCGGACGGTGACTCGGCTCCGCGGTTGTCGATGGCCTTGATGAAGAACGAGTGCCACTGCGACGCCGTCGGCGGCACGCCCGGTCGCTCGTCGTCGGCCGCCTCGAACGCGAAGCTACCGGAGAAGGTGTCGATGCGCCGCCAGAGCGAGTCGGGGCTGTCGTACAGGGGCTCGACGCCGTTGGCGATGCAGACGGCCGGGTCGTTGGACTTGCCCGGCACCTCGATCGTCGTGGTCTCGCCCGTCTCCTCGTCGATCACGTCCACGGTCTCGGTGAACCGACACAGGCACGTGTCGTCGATGGCGTACAGGAAATGTGAGACGGTGCCGTCCGGGTCGGACCCGAACCAGTAGAACTCGACGCGGTAGTCGGCCTCGCTGCCGTTGGCGGCGCCACCGGTGATGCGGACCGAAGGCGACTCGTTCGGCTGCGGGTTCTCTCGGAGACCATCCCAGCCGCACCCCATGACGAGTGCGGTCGTCAGCGTCGCCAGAAGCAGAGGTCGGGATCGCATGACTAGTGCCTCCCTGTGGCGTGCGGGTCGGCGTCGGCACTGGCCCGGTCGCCCGCCGGCACCCCCTCGTCGATGACGGTGAATGGAATCACGTACCGACTCGTGCGCTCGGCCACATCGGTCCCGGCATCGAGGGTCTGCTCCAGCCAATCGCGGATCTCGACGTAGAGATAGTGCTCCTGCACGCGACGGTCCTGGATGATCAGCGGCTTGAAGCAGATGGGCACGATCTCGTTCTCCCGGATCGGGCGGCCGGGCAGCATGATCCGGTCCCAGCCGGCGGTCCGTCCCGGCGCCACGTCGACACCCCAGCGTACGTGCGTGACCCACCCGGCCGAGAACGGGCGAATGCCCGCGGACATGCCGGTGTCGGTGTCGCGCGCGAACAGGAGGGCGCAGAACGAGGCCACGCGCGTGCCGGCATCGGGATCGAGGTCCTCGAACTCCAGCGAGAACGTCTGGCCGGGCTGTGGGAACGCGGCGAAGTCCAGCGCGCTGATCGGCGCGTCCTCGCCGCTGTCGGCGTATAGGGTGGTCACCGCGCACGGCGTGTCGGACTCGGCAGCGCTGCCCTGGGTCCGATCCACGACGTACGTGGTGTCGTTGCCGCAGACCGTGACGGTGTCGCCGGGGGCCCCGGTCAGACACCCGCATGCGCCCATGTCGAATCCGGGCTTGTCCAGAATGAGGCGCGGCGACCTGTCGACGTGGATCTCGAGCGTATCCGCATACGCGGTTCCGCGCTGACCGGTGTCGTCGACGCCGGCCACGATGATGCGCCAGTCCCCCGACGTGAGCGGGCCGGCGATGACGGTGTTCGGGGTGTCGGGTGCGTACGCGGCGCAGTTCCAGCCCGTGTTCACGCAGGTCAGATCGCCCGGAACCTGCTCCTCGCCCGGCGGCGCCCACGGCGCGTACCGCGGCGAGCACTCGAGCACGGTGATGTCCAGTCCCTGGACCTCGCCGTCGGGGTCGTTCACCTCGACCTCGAACTGGACCCACCAGCTGCTCGACGGGGATTCGACACCGAGGGTGTCGGCCGTGCTGACCCAGGTCATGCCGTTGCCGATGTCGGGATCCCAGGGAGGCTCGGGCAGATTCTGCGCCGTGTAGTCGTAGGGCGCGGTCTCCGGCCCGAGATCGCAGTCGAAGTCCGGGTCCACGACCCGGAGGTTCGAGATGCGGAACGCACAGTCCTGGGGATCGGCGCCCGGGGGACACTGGACGTCGGCCTCGGCGTCGATGTTCACGTGGAAGTAGCGGCAGGCCTCGCCCTCCCAGCCCGCGTCGTCGATCGGCTTCACGAAGAACGAGTACGACCCGGGCGAGAGATCGGGGTACACGACGGACGTGTCGGAGATCGACCCGCCCCGGAAGTCGCTGTCCACGCCCGCGAGCTTGTACTCGAACGCCACGACCGATCCGACACCGGTCCCGAACAGCGAGTCGGCGTCGACGCCGCGCCAGCGGAACTCCGCGGTCGCGCCGATCGGAAGCGTGTCGGGCGGGAAGCCGACCTCGCACCGGGCGGGCACGTGCATGTCGATCGTGTCCGGCCAGTCGGCCCGGTAGCCGCGGTCGGCGGTGAACACGACCGTCGGCGGCTCGAAGTCCTTGGCCTGGAAGAGCACGTACGCGGGGTCCAGATCGCGGCGGCCGAGGTTGTCCACGGCACGCACGTAGAACCGGTTGTGAAGGAGCTGTGCGGTGCCGTCGTCGCCGCCGACGGGAAACCGCACCAGGCTGTCGGTGCGAAACGTCTGGTGCCACACGACGTCGTCGAGGTTGCCGGCCGAGTCGGTCACGGTCACCTCGAAGAACGCCACCTGGCCGTCGGGGTCGTACCCGTCCCAGTAGAGCTGATTGATGTAGAACCCGGCTTCGTTGTACTCGGGCGATTGAACGAGATACGTCTCGGGCGCCCGGTTCTTCTCGTCGCCGACCGGATCCTGGTCGCGACAACCGGCCCAGAGAACGCAGACGGCCCCGACCGCCATCACCAGCCGGGAGCGACTCGTGTTCGTCATGGTAGGAATTCCCAAGTGGTAAGAGGGTGCAACCCCGCCCCTTCGTCGTCATCCACCCCAGCGTGAATACCCTATCAGCAGCCTAATCCACGGTCAACAATGCCCCGAGACGGCCCGCGCGCCTCGGTTTCCGCCCGTCCTTCCCGCCGGAGGGGCGTCTCCATCGGTGCGGACCGCTCGTCAGCCACCGGCGTGCCGGGCGGGCGGGGGCGACGCGAGAGCCCGCGCGATCGGACCGGCCAGCCTCGCGGCGATGAACCCGTTCCCGGCGGCGTTGGGGTGCGCGGGATCGAGAAACCACTCGCCGTTGGTAGTCGGATCGGCCTCGCAGAGTTCCGGAATCCGCACGAACGGTACCCCCTCCCGCTCCGCGATCCGGGCCGCCAGGTCGCGATACCCGGAGACGGGGGTCCGAAGCGTGAACCAGGTCGGGCCGTAGGGTGTCAGTGTCTCGGTTTGAAACGGGGTTCCGAGGACGATCCCCTGCGCACCGGTCGCCCGGATGTCCGCCAGGAGGCCCTCGAGCGTGGTGGCGTAGTCCGCCGGCCCCAGGCGCGCGACCGGAGCGCCCCCCGCTCTCGCCCACGGCGGAGACGCCAGCAGGCCCCGCATGAGTCGGTAGAAGCGGCGTTCGTGGAGCAGGGCGCGGACCCCGAGTAGACGCGCGCCCGCGCGATGGACGTCGAGGTCCGAGGCGAACATCTCGCGCGCGTCGTTGAAACCGTAGGAGACGACGACGAGGTCGGGGCGGAGACGTTTCGAGAGCCGGCGCCACTGTCGGCGGCCCTGAAATGCCGTGTATCCGGGGATGCCGGCGTTCACGACGTCCACGTGCAGGCCCTGTTGCGCGAGGCGTTTCCGGACGAGCTCGGGGAACGTCTCATCCCACGAGAGACCGTAGCCGAACGTCACCGAATCGCCGAGGAAGAGCACCAGTGGACGATCCCCGCCGGAGCGCACGGGCTCCGGGCCACGCAACCCGAGCGAGTTCGTTCGAAAGCGCGTGCGCTCGCCGACGACGTCGAGTCCGGGACGCAGGACCCAGAAGAGATCGGGATCCGTGTCGTAGAACAGCTCCTGAGCGTCGATTTGATGGACGAGCTCATGGAACGTGGGGTCGCTCTCGGTGCGCGGGAGGCCGAGCAGGGCGAGCACGATCTCGACGCCGCCCACGAAGATGAGGAGGGAGGCCGTGGCGAGACCCAGCTTCACCAGAACCTGCCGCATGTGCCGCCGCCGTTCGTTTGGACCAACGCTACCCGACGTGTGCATCCGGGCGCCAATGGTAGCACCCGTCGATCGGTCAGGATCGGTTCCGGCTCGCTCGCATGGGGCTGGGTGCCGGCTCGACAAGCGTGGGGCGCTACGTCGCTCGTTTGGGGGCTGCGTGCCGGCTCGTCAAACGTGGGGCGCTACGTCGCTCCGGCTGCCGGCGTCACCCCGAGACCGGTCCGGGCATCATTTAGTGCCGGAGCGGCTCTGCGGCACTCGTGTGTCGCACGAGTCGCGACTCCGGCCCCACGCTTGTCGAGCCTGTGCCGAGCTCCCCGAAGCTCGCTCCGGGGATGACGTGCTCGCCCCCGCGGGGCGACCCGCGGAGTGAACGAGCGTCACACCGCGCCCGGGACGCCGACGTGAGGAGACCGACCGACTGACCGGCAGGCACGCGCCACGACGGTACCGCTTCCGCGTGAGTCTGGGTTCGGCAGCCGCCGCCTCCGGGGCCAGACGAACCTCGAATCGGGGGTTCGTGGCGCGGTGGCCAGCTCTCTGACTCCACTCCCTGAGAGCGTTCCCGTCGAGCGGAGACGGGGCCCTCCGGCGATGGGCGTGAACACTGGCGGATGACGCGAAGATTACCCGGGCGCAGCCGGACGGTGGCCGTGGCAGCAGTCGGGGCCGGGGTCGTAGCGCTGGAGCCCTCGTGGGCGTCGAGGCCGTGGGCACCGAGCAACCTCGATCACGCCGTCGGGCGCCTGGCCATGCGCAGGGAACAGGGAGCACGTGGGTTCACCCGGCGCCAGTGACGAAGCGTGCCGGCGTGCAGGGGTCCGTCTACCTCCTCACGTGGGTGTTCCGGGCTCAGTGTGACGCTCGGTAACCACTGCCGATCCCCGGACCGGCGAGCACGTCTCCCCGGAGCGAGCTTCGTGAACTCGGCGCAGGCTCGGCAAGCGTGGGGCCGGAGTCGCGACTCGTGCGACACAAGAGCGCCGCAGAGCCGCTCCGGCACCAAATGATGCCCGGACCGGTCTCAGGGTGACGCCGGCAGCCGGAGCGACGGAGCGCCCCACGGTTGTCGAGCCGGCACCCAGCCCCAAACGAGCGACGGAGCGCCCCACGCTGGCCGAGCCGGCACTCGAACCCGGACACCGTTGGCCGGAGCACCGGGCGACCCGCGACGGTGGGCACGAAAAAGGGCCCCACCCGGAAGGGGTGAGGCCCCGAGTCGACCTATGTCAGGTCGGTCCGAGCTACTTCAGCACCACCATCTTCGTGGAGGCGTCGAAGCCGTCGGACGTCGACATGCGGGCCCAGTACACGCCACTGGAGACCTTCGCACCGGCGTCGGTGAGACCGTCCCACTGGAGGCTGTACGTGTTGGGCGCCTGCACCTCGTTCACGAGCGTGCGGACGAGGCGACCGTTGACGTCGTAGATCCCCAGGCTCACGTGAGCCTCGCGACCGACCACGTAACGGACCGTCGTGCGCGGGTTGAACGGGTTCGGGCTGTTCTGGTACAGCGCCGTCCGGACACCCGGGGACACGACTTCGTCAGCACCGACGATCAGCCCGTCGAACGACTTCATGACCGTCGTGTTGGTCGGAGCCTCCAGGTAGTCGAAGACGTCGTTCAGACGCGCCAGGATCGCGTAGTCCGCGCACGGCGTGCCGTCGCCAGGGGCGTCGAGCGGATCGCCGTCACCGGTCCAGCCGGCCGGGGTCGCACGGAGGTAGTGGATCGAGAACGCATCGAGAACGGTACGGTAGCCCGTGCTCGTCGGCGACTGGTCGTTGGAGACCGACGCGTACGGAGTCTGGACCTCACCGTTGTCCTGATCGACCCAGATCAGGTCGCCCTGACCGTCGCCGACCGCGCCGATGACGTCGAAGGCGAACTCGGTCGGGCAGCCGTTTCCGCGAGCGGACGAGTAGCTGCCGGCCGCACTGACGTCACTGGACGGATCCGCGTCGAGACGGACGCACAGCGACGGATCCTCCACACCACCGGTCCGGTTCTCACGGTACGGCGCGGCGATGAAGCTCGTCTGTGCGAACTGGTTCAGCAGCGCGTTGTTGTCGGTGCGGTCGGTGCGGTTCAGGATCGAGGCGATCCCGTTGCCGCTGAGCCACAGACCGCGCGTGAAGTCGCTGCCGCCCGGACGGGCCACCGTCAGCCACGTCGCGATCAGGTCGGCGTCACCGTCACGGAGACCCTCCTGCGCGAACGTGCCCGTGTTGTACAGCATCGTCCGGTAGATCAGCGACTGGTACTTCGTCATGCCGTTGTCACCGGACGACTCGCGAGCGAGCGGGGCCGGCACGTTGGACGACGCGGCGATGTAGTCGTAGCGATCCCAGTTGTCGTGCACGATGCCGTCGCGGTCGGTGGTCGTCCCGAGACGCGGGCGAAGGCCCTCGTCCTCGAGCGGCACCTGCGCGCCGAAGTTGAACGCATCCACGTACAGGACACAGGACGAGAGGTAGCCCAGGTTGTCCTGGCCGCCATCGTCCGGACCGATCGCGACGTTGCCCGGAAGCACCTCGAACTCGAGGAAGAAGAACGTATCCGGGTCGGTGTCGTTGTTCGTCGTGTCCGGGGTCACGCGGACCTGATCCGGGAACGAGGAGCCGACGACGGAGAAGAAGTACTCCACCGTCGAGCCCGGCGTCAGTTCGCCGTCCGGCAGGATCTTGTTGCCGTTCGCCGAGCTGTACGTCGAGAACAGACCCGGGTTGACGCCCGGATCGAGCTCGGTCATCTCGCAGGACGCGAAGCGACCGTTGCCGTCCTCACCGTTGCCCTGATCGGCGACCGCGTCACCGATGCCACCCTGCGCGCCCACGATGCCGTTCGGACCGGCACCGGACTCGCCGAGGAAGGCATTGACGTCCCCGTCCGACATCGCGGGACCGCGATACAGACGGTAGTTCAGGTAGACCTCTGCGCCGCTCGCCGTGAGAACGGTCGCGGAGTCACCCATGTTGGCGTTCGTCTGATCGGTGTCCGCACGGTTGTTGTCGTAGTACGAGTGCACGGACGCCGTGGCGGTCGGGAGCAGCGAGTTCTCGTCCGGGAACTGGTCCTGCCAGATGATCTCGGTCGAGATCTGGGGCGCATCCACAGGATCGCCGGCGAGGCCGATCGAGAGGTTGTCCCAGTACGGCGACTGGTTGGTCTGATCCGGACCCGTGCAGTTCGCGGTTCCGAAGTCGTCGCAGTCACCGAGGAGCTCGAACACGATCTTCAGCGAGTCCACGCCGTTATCGAACGCGGTGGTCATGAACTCCGAGTTGTCGGCGCGGAGCGAGACGCAACGCGCGCCGCCGAGACCGGAGAAGATGAAGCCACCGTCACCGGCGGGCTCGATCGTCCAGCCGACCTCGTCGGTCTCCGGGCAGGTCCAGGGCCAGTAGCCCATCGACGCACGGTAGCCGACACCGTTCGACGTCGGGGTGTCTTCCCAGACATCCCAGTCGAGCAGGTAGATCGCGCGAGCATCGTCCTCACCGGTGACGACCGCGGGGTTCGAGATCAGGAGCTCACGCTGCTTCTGCGGGTGCGGGAACCCACCGGCGATGCTGCCGTCCCAGTCCGCCGCGACCATGACGAAGTCATTCTCGACGTCGAGCGTGATGGGGCAGGCGCAATCGTCGGCGATGGGATCCAGACTCGCCAGCGCGACGACCTGCTGGAAGTTACCGATCGCGGGATCGGTGGAGAACGTCCAGCCCTCTTCGTCCACCTCGAAGTTGTCCGTATCGGAGAGGCCGACTCCGTTGATCACGAAGTTGTCCATGCCGAACGGACCCCAGAACGAGTTCAGGAAGCCCGAGAACGAGTCCAGGCCGTCCGAGTACAGCGGGTCGGAGTCGAAGTTGAAGATGACCTGGAACGGGTCACCGTTGTCCGGCGGAAGGAACGCGAGGTCGATGACGATGGTGTCGGTGGCCGGGTTTGTCGGATCACCGATCCACGTGCCCTCTTCCTGCGCGCCGGAGTAGCCCCAGCCCTCGGGGGTCGACCACGCCGAGCCGTTCAGCGGCGTCGAACGCACACCCGCCACGTCCGTGTACACGTAGACGTAGTCGAACTGGGTCTCGCAGTCCGTGAAGTAGTCGAACTGGAGCGTGACGGTGGACGTGCCGCCGTAGATGAACGTCTTCGTCGCGTTGACGCCCCAGCCGTTGTCGTAGCCGAGTCCACCCGGCCAGCAGCCGGCCGCCGCCTCTTCGTCGTTCGCACCGGCCCACAGGGAGCCGACGCCGGACATCACCGGGATCGTCGTGGCACCGGAGAAGTCGGCCGCCGTGATGCGACGGAAGTACGTGTCGCCGCCAGTCGACGGGTCACCCGGGGGGTCCGCCTGGCCGACGTCGGTCTTGTCTTCGGAGGACCAGCCCTGAAGCGTGCCGTCCTCGAAGTCCCAGATGCCGGTGGACTCACCACCCGAACGGTCGCCCTTGAACGCGAGGCCGTCGACATCCTCACCGCCGAACCAGACCGTATCCGCGATGCCACGCTGCGTGTAGCTATCCTCGCGGACCGGCGGATCATTCAGAAGGTCCTGCTGGCCGCGCGGCAACAGGTCGGTGCGGACCTCCAGCTTGCCACCCGCGAGAGCGGTGGTGCTGAGACCGACGACGAGTACCGACGCCAGCACAACTGAGCGCTTAGCCATTACCAAAATGCCTCCATCGTTGCTGAAAGAACATCCCAGGCTTGCAGGTGGGTTGCGCGCCGGGGCGAGATGGGGTCGCCGACGGGAGGTTCACCTGCGGAGATGTCAACCCCTGGCTCTGCGACCTCCTTTTCCGGGTGTGCCCTTGATACCGATGCCCTGCTGAAAAACGCAACTACGCGTCAAAGTCCTTCGTTGACCAGTGGGAGAGTCCAGTCGACCGTCTCGCCGTGTTGCAGTCCTCGCTGTGTCTCGTCGCTGGCCGTGCACGCTCTGCACAGGGCCGACGTCACGACGCGGGGGATGGGAACCGCGTCGAGCGACGAGTGCATTCTGAGACAGCCGGAAGTATACGCGCGCGCGTAAAGGGCGTCAAGAGCCCGTACAGTCAGGGTTTTCGCGCTCTGGCGATCCGTCTGACGAACCTCGCCAGCACCCCGGGAGGACGCCGCCACGCGCCCGACCTCCAGAACTCCGGGACTCGCGATTCGAAGAACCGCCACTCCCCCGGTCCGGGTACGGGAAGGCCGGCGCCGGCGCCCCGATCACCCCGGTGGGTCCGCTCGACGAGCCTCCCTCCGTCGAGGATCAGGACCCGGCTCACGACCGGCGTGATCCATTCCAGGTCGTGTCCTGCCAGCACGATGCCGCCCCCTCTGCTCGCGATCCTGGAGACGGCCGCCGCGAGGTCGGCGCGTCCGCGGACGTCCAGACCGGCCACCGGCTCGTCCAGAAGGAGCAGCCGCGGGGCGAAGACCAGGACCGACGCGATCGCGACGCGGCGCTGCTCCCCGGCGCTGAGCTGCCAGGGGCCCCGATCCTCGATGCCGCGGTCGCCGGCGAAGCCCATCGTGGCCAGCGCCGCCCGGGCCTGATCGCGGGCCTGATCGCGGGCCCGATCGCCGGCCCGATCGTGGGCCCCCTGCGCACCGAACGCGACCTCCGACAGCACCGTGGACGCGAAGAACTGCCGCTCGGGGAACGACCGCGCCAGCCCGACGTCGGGGAACGCCACCTGTCCGGGCGCCAGGGCCCGCCCGGCCACCGTCAGCTCGCCTCCCCATCGGGGATGGACCCCGGCCAGCACGCGGAGCAGCGTCGTCTTGCCCGACCCCGACGCCCCGAGGACGGCCACGACGTCGCCGGCGCGCACGGTCAGCGAGACGTCCGACAGGACGGTGAACGCCGATCGGGCCGGCTCCTGGCGGGGCCCCGGATCGGGGTCGGAGGCGCCCGGCCCTCGTCCATGGCCGGCGCGAAGCCGTCGGGCCACCAGGATCGGCTCGGCGGCGGGGCCGGCTAGCGCGCCGGCCATCGGGCCTCCAGTTCGGCCCAGGACCGCGGACACCGCCGCACCGCCGCTGCATCCGGCCCGGCGTGGGCGGCATCGCCCTCGTGGGGCGCATGCGGTCCGGGCAGCTCGCCGAGCTGGTCCATCACCGTCAGCAGGGACGGCTCTCCGAGATCCCAGCGGCGCCACCGGCGCGTCCGGAGCACCTCGCCCGCGGTGTGCTCGTCGACGATCCGGCCGGAATCGAGCACCACGACGCGGGTCGCCAGGAGGACGAGGTCGATCCGATGAGTGGCGACCACGATCGCGTCCGGCGGCGGACCGGCCGTGGGATCGCCGGACAGGAAGCGGGTCAGAAGCCCGGTCGCGTCCACGTCGGCGTGAGTCGTGGGCTCGTCCAGGAGGACGAGCGGCGGTCCGGGCGCCAGCGCCGCGGCCAGATGCACGCGCTGCTGCTCGCCGGCCGACAGCATGCGAGGATCGCGACGTTCCAGGTCTAAGAGCCCGAGCCGCGAGACGGTCTCGGCCAGTCGACTCTCGGCCGCGTCTCCGGTCATCCCCCGACACGCGAGGGCGAACCGAACCTCGTCGGCGACGGTGTGAGAGGCCCAGGCGCCCGCCGGGGACTGCCGGACCAGTCCCACGTCGCACGCACGATCGGCCCGGCCCGATTGCGGCTCCAGGACCCCGGCCAGCACGTTCAGCAGGGTGCTCTTGCCCGATCCGTTCGCACCGAGAAGGACCATCCGGTCGCCGGGCCAGACCGAGAGCGTGACCCCGGCGAGCGCCGGCGGTGCGCCCGCGCTCAGCGTGACCGAGGCGTCGCTCATCGATGCTAGCGGTTCGCCGCGCGCGCCCACCATGCCGCCTCGGCCTCCCGGTACACCTCACGGACCGGGACGTTCGAGCTCCGGGCCGCGCGGCGGCAGTCGTCGTACTCTGGCGCCGCGGTCTCCCGGCCGCCGGGCCGGACGACGACCTTCACCCGGATCGTCCCGTAGTCGGTCTCGACCGTCTCGATCCGGCGGTCCAGCTCGTGACGCGCCTCGCGTCGCACGCGAAGCCCGATCGTGGTGGAGTGCGCGAGGACGAGGCTCGCCAGCGCGTCGGCCCGCCCCACCGGGGCGAGCACGGTCAGGAGGTGGCCCGATCGCCCCTTCTTCATCTGCACCGGTGTCACGAACACGTCCAGCGCCCCGTCGTCGATGAGACGCTCGGTGACGTCGGAGAGCCACTCGGGGGTCATGTCGTCGAGGTTGGCCTCGATCACGTCGACCGCGCCGCGGGGCGCCGCGGCGTCCAGCCGCATCACGCGGACCATGTTCGGCGGTCCGACCTCGTCCTGGCGCGCTCCGAACCCGACCCCGATCGGCCCCAGCGTGACCCGGCCCGGCCACGTGTCCTCGCGCGCCAGCGCCGACACGATGGCCGCCCCCGTCGGCGTCGTGTGCTCGCCGGGCCGGCCCGTGAAGTGCACTGCCCGTCCGTCCAGGAGGTGGGCGGTGGCCGGTGACGGCAGCGGGAACACGCCGTGCGCCCCCGTCGTGTTGCCGGTCCCCAGCGGCAGTGGTCCGGCGAAGAGGTCGTGCGCGCCGAGAAGCTCCAGCGCGATCGAGACGCCGGCGACGTCCACGATGGAATCGACCGCGCCGACCTCGTGGAAGTGCACCCGCTCGAGCGCGATCCCGTGCACGAACGCCTCGGCCTCGGCGAGCCGGCGAAACACGTGCTCGGCCCGCTCCAGAGCGCCCGGGGCCAGCGAGCCGCGGCGCAGGATGGCCAGAACGTCCTCGAGGCCCCGGTGCGCGTGCGACTCGCCGATCGTGACGTCGACCCGTCGCCCCCGAAAGCCCCTCCGGACCTCCTCGACCACGGTCAGCTCCCACCCCTCGAGGCGGAGCGTGGCGAGCTGGGACCGGATCGCCTCCTCGGGAGCGCCGGCGTCGATCAGCGCCGCCAGCAGCATGTCGCCGGCGATTCCGCCCACCGGATCCACGAAGAGCCCGCTCATGACCGGTCGCGTCCCCGTACCACGAGCCGGTTGATGGTGGCCGCGGCGTATCCCGCACCGAAGCCGTTGTCGATGTTCACGACGGTCACGCCCGAGGCGCACGAGGTGAGCATGCCGAGCAGCGCGGCGACGCCGCCGAACGCCGCGCCATACCCCGTACTCGTCGGAACGGCGATCACCGGACGATCCACGAGCCCGGCCACCAGCGACGGCAGCGCGCCCTCCATGCCCGCCACGACGACGATCGCGTTCGCGTGCGTGAAGCGGTCGCGGCGCGAGAGCACGCGATGAACGCCGGCCACGCCGACGTCGGCGATGCGATCGACGGCCGCGCCCAGCGCGCTCGCCGTCACCGCCGCCTCCTCGGCGACCGGAGCGTCGGACGTCCCCGCGCTGATCACGCTGACGGCGCCGATCGGGTCGGCCGGCTCGCGATCCACGTGAAAGACGCGCGCGCGACGATGCACGTCACCGTCCGGAAACGTCCGTGACAGCGCGGCGACCTGCTCGTCGGTCACACGCGTCAGCAGCACGCGCGACGAGGTGGCGAGAATCGTGGATGCGATCGCCACGACCTCCTCGGTGGTCTTGGCCGCGCAGAAGACCACCTCGGGATAGCCGCATCGGGCCTCGCGTGCGGCGTCCACGGTCGCGTTCGGGTGTGCGCCGCCCAGATGAGGCAGGAGCTCGTCGGCCGCGCGGTCGGCGGTCAGCGAGCCCGCTCGGACGGCCTCCAGTAGCTCGGTCAGCCTGACAGGGTCCATGTCGTCGATCTCCGCCCGCGCGTCGCCGCGAGCCCGATCGACCGGCGGCTCGTCGTCCCGGCGGGCGGACCAGGCTAGTGTGAGGACTCGCTCGCGGCGACCACCGCCGCTCGCTTCGCGTGGACCTCCTCGGCCGCCGCGGCGAACTGCGGATCGGAAGGGAGCTTCACGCGCAGTGCCGCGCCCTCGCCGCCGGTTCGATAGGCGATCTCTTCGGCCAGCGCGGCGCCGAGCGCCTGGTCGGAGATCCCGTCGGCGGCTCCGGGTCGTTCGCGCGACACGAAGTCTCTGAACGCCGTCAGTGTGGACTCATCGAACGCGTGAGACAAGTCCGGCGCGTGCTCGGTGCCGGTGTCCAGGAAGCCCGTGACGAGCCCGTCCACGACCAGGTCGACGACGAGCGAATCGGCCCCGGCGGCGGCGACGTGGACGTCTGGCGCGATGCCTCCCTCGTGGGCGAGGGCCGGGTCGTCCGACGCGATCGCTTCCACGCTGCGCCCCGAGGGCGTGTAGTAGTGGGCGGTGGTCAGCTTCAGGGCATGGCCGCCGGTGAAGCCGAACACCGACTGCACCGACCCCTTGCCGAACGTGCGCGAGCCCACCAGGACGGCCCGGCCGTGATCCTGGAGCGCACCCGCGACGATCTCGGCGGCGCTCGCGCTGCCCTCGTCCACGAGGATGGCCATGGGCAGCGTGCAGGTGTGCACGAGCCCGGCGCGGTAGAGTCGGTTCTCGGAGGTCTGACGGCTTCGCACCTCCACGATCGCCTCGCCGGCGTCGAGGAACAGCTCGGCCACCTCCACGGCCTGCGTCAGGAGACCGCCGGGATTGCCGCGCATGTCGAAGACCAGTCCCGTGGCGCCCGCATCCTCGATCTCGGACAGCGCCCTCGCCACGTCCTGCCCCGTCGTCTCGGAGAACCGGCGCAGACGAAGGTAGGCCACGTCGTCGAACCACAGCGGCCCGATCACGCTCTCCACGCGGATCTCCGACCGCGTCAGCGAGATCGAGAAACTCGAGGCGCCGGGGCGATCGATCGAGAGCTCCACCTCGGAGCCGAGGTCCCCCCGGAGGAGGTGGACGACGTCCCCGAGCGGCATCCCCTCGGTCTCGGTCCCGTCGATGGCCAGGACGCGGTCCCCGGGTCGGATCCCGGCCCTGGCGGCCGGCGTCGCGTCCATCGGGCTCACCACGGTCGGGAATCCCCCGCGCTCGGCCATCACGACCCCGACCCCGTGAAACCGGCCTCGCGTCGTGGACTGCATGGTCGTGTAGGCGTCGGGCTCGAGGAATCGCGAGTGGTCGTCCAGGCCCGTCATCACGCCCTCGATGGCGAGGCCGATCAGCTCCTCGGTGGAGAAGCGCGTGACGTAGTGGTCCTGCACGCGCTCGATGGTCTCGAAGAAAAGATGAAAGTGCTGGTAGATGTCCGCGTCGTCCGAGCCGGCAGAGCCGGGGTCGCCGGCGGCGACGCCGATCGCGGTCGAGACGAGCAGCAGCGGGGTCCAGACGAGGCGGCGGTGATGCTTCACGATGATGATCCTTCGTGCTGGCGCCGGGGCGCGGTGCTGCACGAAGTATATCAACTGCGCTATGTTTTCGGGGAAGCCCCCTGCGCCGCCTCGAGCCGGAAACGACGCGGACGCGCGACTCCGGTCGAGGTCGGCCGCGCCGGTGGGCCGCGCGGCTAGTCCGGGCCGGCGCCGATCAGGTCCCGCGTGCTCTCCCAGACGCGCGCCGCGATCTCGTCCGCGGACCGGGTCGCATCCAGGACCACCACCCGCGGCTCGGTGGCGAGCGACAGATACGTCTCGCGCACCCGGTCGTGAAACGCGATCGCTTCGCGCTCGAGCCGATCCAGGCCGCCGCGTCCTCGAACTCGCGCGAGGCCCTCTCGCGGATCCAGGTCCAGCAGGAACGTGCGATCGGGCCAGCGCGATCGCGTCGCGAAGGTGTTGAGCTCGGTCACGAGGTCCACGCCGAGCTCACGGCCGCCGCCCTGGTAGGCCGTGCTGGCATCCACGTAGCGGTCGCAGATCACGACGCGGCCCGCCGAGAGCGCCGGCTCCAGCTCGCGATCGACGAGCTCGGCCCGCGCGGCGAGGTAGAGAAGGAGCTCGGCCCGGGCCGACACCGGCCCGCTCCCCGCATCCAGGAGAATCGCGCGCACGCGCTCGCCGAGCGGTGTGGCGCCGGGCTCCCGGAAGATCGCCGGCTCGCGACCGATCCCGGTGAGGCGCTCGGCGAGCCGTCCGATCTGCGTCGTCTTGCCCGCGCCCTCGCCTCCCTCGAACGTGATGAGGACCCCGGTGCTCATTCGTCCGCGAGCTTGCCGTACACGTGGACCAGTCGGTGGAGCGCGGTCGCGTGTACGAGCACGACCAGGACCCACAACACGATCGAGACCGCGGGCCCCCCGATCAGACACATCGCGATCATCAGCACCAGACGTTCGGGGCGCTCCATCAGACCCACCGTGCAGGTGGTGCCGACGCCCTCGGCGCGCGCGCGCACGTAGCTGACCAGGAGCGATCCGAGCAGCACGAGCACGATCGCCAGGAGCGTCCAGTCGGCGCCCCCACGCCCGGCGAAGTACCAGGCGAGTCCGGCGAGAAAGAACCCCTCCGCGTACCGGTCGAGCGTCGAGTCGAGAAACGCGCCGCGGGCCGACGTGCGCCCGCTCTTGCGGGCGACCGCGCCGTCCATCATGTCGAAGATGCCCGAGAAGAGGAGCCACACGCCGCTCTCGCGAATACCCCCACGTGCGGCCGTCACGCCGGCCACGATCGCGCAGGCGAGCCCCACGATCGTCAGGACGTTGGGGTGCACGTTCGCCGAGGCGAGAAACGCCACCACGGGATCGAACACGCTGCGGACGTTCTCCTTGAACTCGTGAACCATGAACCGACCTCGATTCCGCCGCGAAGTCGCGGCTCGCTGACGTGCGGGGGCTAGCCGAAGACCTCGCGCGTTCGTGCCCTGGCCTCTGCCGGTGAAAGACCTTCCGCGAGAAGCCGCTCGTACGTGGCCAGCGCCTCGCCGTGAAACGTCGGGTCGTCGTCCGCCTCGTCCCTCGCTCCTGCCACGACGATCGTGAGCTCCCCACGCACCCGCTCGGTCTCCGCCCATGTGACGAGCTCGGAGAGCCGCCCGCGCACGAACTCCTCGTGACGCTTGGTCAGCTCGCGCGCGAGCACCGCCGGGCGATCGCCGAGCGCCGCGACCAGATCGCCGAGCGTCTTCGCCAGCCGGGGCGGTGCCTCGTAGACGATGAGCGTCGCGTGGAGCGCTCCGAACTCCTCGAGCACGCGGCGGCGCCGAATGCGTCGGGGCGGCAGGTACCCGATAAAGCAAAACCGATCGGTCGGCAAGCCCGACGCCGCCAGTGCCGCCAGCGCGGCCGAGGGTCCCGGAACCGGAACCACCCGCACGCCGGCCTCCACCGCGGCCACCACCAGCCGGTAGCCCGGATCACTGACCGACGGCGTTCCGGCATCCGTCACGAGCGCCAGGGTCCGCCCGTCGACGAGCGCACCGACGAGGCCGGGCGTCGTGGCGGCCTCGTTGTGCTCGTGATGACTCACCAGGCGCGCGCGAATGCCCAGGCGCTCGAGGAGACGGCCGGTGTGGCGAGTGTCCTCGCACACGACCTGGTCGGCGGTGCGGAGCGTCTCCTCGGCTCTCGGGGACAGGTCGGCCACGTTTCCGATCGGGGTCGACACCACGAACAGCGTTCCGGCGCGGTCGCTCACGACGATCTCCGGCGCCACCATCCGACGAGCCCGAAGGCGATCGAGCCCAGGGCCAGGAGGCGCCCGCCGTTCGAGAGACGCGACGCCAGCACCTGCGAGGCGTCGTGAAACTCGAACACGACGTCGTGCTCGCCCGGAGGCACGGCGACCGCGCGTGCCACGTAGTCGGCGGGGACGATCGGAACCGGCTCGCCGTCCAGCGTGGCTCGCCAGTCCGTGTAGTAGGCGTCGGCGAGCACCAAGTAGCCTCCGTCACCGGACGTGCGCACGTCGACGCGCTCGTCGGCGTAGTGCGTCAGACGCGCGGTCGCGTGCCACGCGGTGGAGTCGGACGGGGCGCCCGCCCCCGCCGGCAACGGATGCGGAGACTCCAGCAGAACGGTGGACGTGGGATCGAAGTCCGGCTCGGCCAGCCGATCGAACATCGCGAGCGGGTCCTCGATCACCTCGGCGGTCGGCACCACCCAAGCCCGCTGGCTCGGACCGTCGTACTCGAGCACGAGGATGTCGCCCACCGGGGACGGAGACGTCGTGATCAGGGGCAGCCCCATCTGCTCCGCGAGCGACTGACGATCCTCGGGATGCAGACGCACGCCGGGAACGTGGATGATGACGTGCGACACGTCGAACATCGGCCAGAGCGAGTGGTTGTTCCAGGCCCCGACGTCGACAAAGTCGCGGAAGCGCCGGAGACCGGCGACGTGGTAGCCGCCGACCGTCTGCACGTCGATCTGGCCGTACTCGTTTCCCTTGTGCAGCTTCAGCTCCGCCGAGCTCTCACCCACGAAGAGATCGAACACCAGCACGCGCCGCGGCTCGGGCTCCGCACGCAGGATCCGCTCGACGTCTGGAGGAAGGCCGATGGTCTCCTGGATGCGCGCGGGCGCCATGGGCGCGTAGAACTGACGGTCGAGTCGAACCAGATCGACCGCGAGCAACACGAAGAGCCCACCCCAGAACGCCGCGACGGGGACGGTCCCCCGCCGGCGGAGCCAGCCGAGGCCGAGGACGCCCAGCGCCAGGAGCGAGGTGACGAGAAGATCCGAGTACCGCATGTCTCGACGCGCCTCGAGAATCTCGGGGGGGACCAGCGCCAGCGACTCGCCCGGCTTGGTGTACCCGGCGCCTGGCTCCGCGCCGGACAGCCCGCCCAGCAGACCGGCCAGCGCCGTGAGGGCGAACACGATCGCCAGCCCGACGAGAACGCGATCGGCCCGGCGGTCGGTCGCGACCGCATCGTCCGATGGGGGCTCCACGTCGGCGTCCGCGCGCCGGGATCCCAGCCAGTCCGCCGCGCGCATCATCGGCCACAACGCCAGGAACGGCAGCAGCCCGTAGATCATCGAGGGCACACGAAACCGATCGAAGAGCGGCAGCACGTCGTAGAGCGTTCGATACACCGCCGAGGCGTGGCGCCCGAACCCGATGGACAGCACCACGACGACCGACACCGTCACGAACCACCGCCGCCAGCCGGTCAGCAGCGCCATGCCGAGCGCGGCCAGCACGAGCGGGACGATGCCCAGCGCGTGCGTCGATTGCGTGAACGGCATCCAGCCGAAGTACGTGGCGGTCTGCAATCCGTAGTAGGACGGGAACACCAGCGAGATCAGCTCTCGTGGGTGGAACGACCAGTTGGTCGCGTACGCCCACGGCAGCGCGCCGCCTCCGCCGGCCTCGGGCAGGACGCTCGGCGCCCCGCGGATCGATTCGCCGATGTAGTGCGCGACCGGCACGTACGGCAGCGTGACCATCAACCCGGCGAGAACGAGAGCGGCGGCCAGCTCGGCCGCGCGACGACCTCGAACGCCGCTCCCCTCGCGCCACAGCCGCACCACGACGTAGGGACCGGCGATCATCCAGCTGTAGTAGATGATCTGCGGGTGGTTGGCCCAGAACTGGAGCGCGATCGCGATCGCGGCGACCCCGATGCCGAGCGCGCCCCCGCGCGCGAGCAGAAACTCGAGGCCCCAGAACACCAGCGGCAGGAACATCAGCGCCATCATCTTCGAGCTGTGACCGGCGCCCAGGTTTCCCAGCATGTACGGCGTGAACAGATACGCGGCCGTGCCCGCGAGAGCGGCCGGACGGCTCGCACCGCGTCCCCGGAACAGAGCGAAGAGCGCGATCGCACCGATCGCGAACCACAGGCAGTAGCGCGAGCCGCGGTTCATGTCGAACGTGCGGTGGGCCCAGCTGAGCGGACTCCCCGGCGTGAAGATGAAGCTCCCGTAGGACGGCATGCCGAGGAAGATGTCGGGGTACCAGAGCGGAACGTGACCGGTCTCGGCCATGTTCCGCTCGGCCCACGCCTTGTGAGCCTCGGCGGACGCGGTGTCCGCCGCGAGGGGCTCGCGTCCGTCGAAGACCATCGCGCGGAACACGAAGACGGTCAGCGCGATGAACCCGATCACGATCAGCGCGGAGACGACCGGGCCGCGGGGCGCGACGGCGCGCGAAGTGGAGTCGGTCATCCCAGAGCCTCGGCAGGAGTGTCGGCGATCGCGGCACCGCGACCGCCCGTCGATCGCCGCGCCCGGCGTGCGGGCGCGGCGGGTCGCCCCGGCGGCTGTGCGGCGAAGAGCCGCGGGGGACGCCTCATCCCATCATCCCGCAACGACATGAGCGGGTGGTCGGGGACGACGGGGATGCACGCGCGATGTATCAGGGCATCGCGACCTTGTCTTTGAGCTCCTTGGATACCTTGAACACGGGCACGCGCCGCGCGGGCACCTCGACGGCCTCGCCGGTGCGCGGGTTGCGCGCGATGCGCGCCTTGCGGTCCTTCACCTTGAACGTCCCGAAGCCGCGAATCTCGATGTGCTTACCCGACTCCAAGGCCCGAGCGACCGCGGTCAGAAACTCGTCGACGGTTTCCGCCACGTCCTTCTTCGTGAGTCCCGTCCGTTCAGCGATCTCGTCGACCAGATCCGCCTTGGTCATCGCTTCCCTCCTGCTCCTCGCCCGATGGGTGACCCATGCGGCGAGGGGTGTGTCGACTTGGCGCCGGGGCACATCATGAAGCGCCGCAACATCTTAACCGGATCGACGCTAGCACGGGCTTTTGGGAGGGTCAAGAAAAAAGAGGTGTCTAACTCTTTGACTCGCTTGAAGCTACCGAGAACCCGGCGACGATTCGTTTGCGTCTCGAATGTGGAGCTGGAACTCGGCGGGGTGGATTCCGATGATCCGGAGCCCTCCCGCGAGGTCGACCGACGGCGTCACGGTGTGCGTGCCGGGGCCGAGACCGGCCGCGTCGACGTGGATCGTGATGCCCGTCGGCTCGCCGCGCGCGGCTCGCTCCCCGAGCCGATCGAGCCGGCTCCGGGGGCCGAAGAGCGTGACCGCGCCCGAGTCCGGGGTCACGTCCACGAGGTAGCGGCGCGCGTTCCGGACCGCGACCGGGATCGCGTCGAGCTTCAGCTGGGAGACGGGCTCGACGTCGGCGTGGACGGCCACGGTGCCCGGGTGCGCGGTGAGCCCGCGCGGAAGCGATATCTCGACGCGCTCGGAGACCGGACGATCCCAGGTCGACGTGTCGATGGGGCGCGTCCGGACCCCTTCGAGTCCCTCGACGATTCGCTCGGGCCCGGTGATCGCGACCGCCGACGGAGCGATGGTGACCTCGCCGCTGATGTCGAACCCCTCCGGCGGCGACCCGACCAGCGCGGCCTCGACGTCCACCTCGCGGGTGAGCCGCTCGTCGAGACTCAGCGTCAACGCCTTCGGCTCGATGATCGCCAGCACGTTGACCGGAAGATCGAGCGGAACCACCACGTCGCCCCGGGCGAGGACCCGGCGGACGTCGGTCTCGTCTCCATCGAGACGGACCGCGACGAACACCCCGCTCTCGGCGGGCGGCGTGGAGCGGAGCTTCAGCGCCAGCCGTCCCTTGGCCGAGACGCGAATCGTCGCCAGCGGCGGCGGCTGACTCACGAGCACCATGTCGGGCGGGCGCTCCACGACGAGCCGAACATCCAGATCCAGCTCGTGCTCGGTGTCGAGGTACACCCCCCCGAACACGACGAGGGCGAGCCCCAGGGCCAGGAGCTTGGCGCCCAGGTTCTCGGTCAGCCGCCTCCGGATCGGTGTCATCCCCACCTCGCTTCGGGCGCGCGCCGTCGCGCGCGCCGCCCGGTCGCGCCGGTCAGGCGCGCGTCGCCAGGAACCACGCACCCGTCGTCAAGAGCTCTCCGAGTCCCGGCAACCGGCCGAGGAGCCCGGCCCGGACGACGGGAACGCGATACCGATACCGAAACGCGGGGCGCAACACAAACGCCGTTTCGTCCACGAGGGTCAGCGGACTCGATGCGATCGCGGCTCGCATGCGGCGCCGGCCGAGGCGGCAGCGTCCCAGGTGCAGGACCTCGGCCGAGTGGTCGGGGTCGAGACGCCGCGCCAGACCCAGGAAGCCCGGCACGTGCTGGATCCAGGGGAGCTTCAGGATCGGCCGTGACAGGAGCTGCTGGTGCGCGCCGAACGGCGACGCATAGGGCGGAAAGGTGAACAGCACGTGCCCGCCGGGTGCCAGGAGTCGCGCCAGCACCCCGAGCGCGCGATCCAGCGCCTCGACGTGTTCGATCACGTCGCGAAGGAGAACGAGCGCGTACGGCGGACGGAGCTCTCCGAGGGTCGCCTGGTCGGTCACGTCACCGACCGCGAACCGGATCGCGCCGAATCCGAGGGGCTCGTTGATCGCGCGCGCGAGCTCGGTCCGCGGCGCCGAGAGCTCCAGACCGTCGGCGTCGAGGCCGGTCGCCACGTGGAGCGCGGCCAGACAGCCGCCCTCGCCGGCGCCCACCTCGAGCAGTCGCCCCGACGAGGGCCGCGCCCCATGCGCGTCGAGGTAGGGCAGGATGTGGTCGCGTGTGATCGCCCCCTGGAACTCCCAGTACGCGACCTTCCAGCGCGGCACGTCCGGTCCCAGACGCGCGAGGTCGGCCTCGGACAGCGTGGGGCGCAGTCGCTCGGCCCAGTACGTCATCGAGGATTCCCCGGCGTGACGCCATCCTCGCCGACCACCTGGAAGATCACGTACCAGAACGTCGGGATCGGCATGTCCTTGGCCATCGGCCGGTAGCGTTCCGGGCGCCGCGCGAAGTACTCGGCCGGCACGTTGCCCTCCAGACGGTGGCTGAAGTGACTCTCCCAGACCACGAAGCTGCCGGCGGGAAGGCGGCGCAGCGTCTCGATCGTGACCAGCGGGTACCGCGTGCGATCGAACCGATCGTGGTCTCCCAGGAAGAAGAACCACGGGTGATTGACGGCCACCGGTCGACCGCGGGCGTTCGCATCGATCCAGCGCACGATGTCGGCGACCGCGCGTCGCTCGGGATTGAGCCCGATCGGCGGCTCGGCCACCGCCGTGGTCACCACGAGGACGGCGACGACGGCCCACGCCCGGCGTGCCACGTCGCGGACGAGGGCGAACGCGGCGGCAGCCGCCACCGCGCTCCCGAACCAGATCCACGGCTCGACACCCCGGTTGACCGGGTGCTCCCACACGAGCTCGTGCACGCCGAACACCGCGATCGCGAGCGTGTGCGCGAGCGCGAGCGCCACGGCGACCCGATCGACCCACGCCCCGCGCCCACCGCGACCGGCTCCCGCGGGCTCCCAGGCAAAGCCGGCCACGAGCGCGATGAACGGACCGATGGCCACGAAGTGACGCAGATAGCCGACGCTGCCCCCGATGTCGTGAGCGTTCCAGGCCAGGAGGCTCAGCCCCGCGAGCAGTGTGAGCACGCTCCCCGCCACGATCGTGCGACCGGTCCGCGCTCCAACGCGCGTGGACCCCCGCGGCGCCGCGTCGGTGGGATCCGCGTCGCGGGCGCGGACGAGACCGCACAGCACGAACGCGTACAGCGCACCGCCGGTGACCATCGGAAACGTCCGGACGTGATGGACGAGCGGCTGCCCCCCGGCGAAGGAGCGTCCGAACTCGTTCCCGAGGAGCTGGTTCAGGAGCCACAGCGGCTCGCCGTCGACGATCCATCCCCCGACGTTCCACACGATCAGACCGAGCGCGGCGAGTGGCAGCGGTCGTGGTCCGTACCGGCGTACGAGCGGCACGAGCAGCCACGGCAGGACGAGAACCAGCTCCAGCCGCGTCAGGGGCACGAGCCCGATCAGGAAACCTGACAGCATCGCCCGGCCTCTCATCAGGGACCAGAGCGCGGCCGTCAGGAGCAACGCCGCCAGCGGCTCGACCAGCCCGCTGTACCCGAGCTTGAACGCGAAGGGCTGCGCCGCCACCGCCACCGCCACCGGCAATCGGACCGCACCGAGCCCCAGCGCGCCGGCGACGCTCCAGGTCACCAGCAGCGTCGCCGCCGACACGAGCGCCGTCGTGATCTCGACCGCCCCGTACCCGAGCTGCGACGGCAGCGCGTACACGAGCGTGAAGAGCGGCCGGCCCCACAGGCTGATCAGCTTGGAGGGATCGTGGATGCTCTGCTTGGCCAGGAAGTAGTGGGCGATGTCGTCGTCGTTGAACGTTCCGGGCGAGAGCCGGCCGTAGATCACCCAGACGAGAAGCCACACGACGCACACGGCCAGCACGCGCGCGTCGGGTCGGGTGGGGCGCACGGCGATCATCAGAAGAGCGTGTAGATGAACGGCGCCGCGCTCTGCCCGATCACGACCACGAGCCCGAGCGTCAACAGCAGCAGCACCAGGGGAACCGGCCACCAGACCCGGTTCACCACCGAGTAGGCGCAGAGCTCGAGGAAGAGCCGGCCCAGATGTCGAACGCGCATCATGACGACCTCGATCGGGTTCCAGAGGACCCAGCGGCTCTCGCCGGGATCAGTCGAGCACGTAGTCCTCGCGCCAGTCGTCCCGGTCGGCGAACTCGGGCTGCCGGGACTTCTCGAGCACGCAGTTCTCGAGCACGAGATGGTCCATCTCCGTGCGCATGAAGCAGCGATACGCGTCCTCGGGCGTGCAGACGATCGGCTCGCCGCGGACGTTGAACGACGTGTTTATGATGACCCCGCATCCGGTCAGGCGCTCGAACGCCCGGATGATCGCATGATAGTCCGGGTTCCGCTCGGCCGTCACCGACTGTACGCGCGCGGAGTAGTCGACGTGCGTGATCGCCGGGATGTCCGAACGGACCTCGTTGACCCACTGGCGGAGATCGCCCGTCTGGGGCCCGGTGCCGGGGTCGAGCCGCCGCTTCTCGCGCACGTCGGCCACCAGCAGCATGTACGGCGACTCCACGTCCAGGTCGAAGTACTCGTCGATCGTCTCGTACAGCACCGACGGCGCGAACGGCCGGAACGACTCCCGGTACTTGATCTTGAGGTTCATGATCGACTGCATCTTCGGCGACCGCGCGTCTCCGACGATCGAACGGTGGCCGAGCGCGCGAGGTCCGAACTCCATGCGTCCCTGGCAGAGCCCGACCACGTTCTGGTCCGCGATCAGCTCGGCCACGTGCTCGGCGCGGGCCTCCGGTGATTCGAACACGCGGTACGGGTACCCGTTGGCGTCGAGGTAGGCCCGGATCTCGTCGGGATCGAAGCGCGGTCCGAGGTACGCGCCCTGCATCGCGTCGTGCACCCCGTCGGGGGACCGCGGCTTGCCCGCGATCTGGTGCCACGCGTAGAGGGCCGCACCGAGCGCGCCGCCCGCGTCCCCGGCCGCGGGCTGGATCCACAGCTCGTCGAAGATTCCGTCGCGGAGCAGCCGTCCGTTCGCGACGCAGTTCAGGGCGACGCCACCGGCCATGACCACGCGGCGCTCGCCGGTGACGAGCCGGGCGAAGCGCGCCATCCGGAGCACGATCTCCTCGGTGACCACCTGGATCGAGCGCGCCAGGTTGCGCTCGCGCTCGGTGATCTCGCTCTCCGGCGTTCGGGGTGGGCCGTCGAACAGCTCGGCGAACGCACCGTTCGTCATCGTGAGCCCGCCCATGTAGTCGAAGTAGCGCTGGTTCATCCGGAACGAGCCGTCCTCGCGGAGATCCACCAGATGCTCGAGGATGCGGTCGACGTACGTCGGCTCACCGTACGGCGCGAGGCCCATCAGCTTGTACTCGCCCGAGTTCACCCGGAACCCGGTGAAGTACGTGAACGCCGAGTACAGGAGTCCCAGCGAGTGCGGAAACCGCAGCTCACGCACGAGCTCCACGTGGTTCTCACGACCCACCCCGATCGTGCTCGTCGCCCACTCGCCGACGGCATCCAGGGTCAGGATGGCCGCCGAGGGAAACGGTGACGGGAAGAACGCGCTGGCCGCGTGGCTCTCGTGGTGCTCGGTGAAGTACAGCTCGACCGGGCGCGGGTACCCCAGTCGGCCCAGCTCGCGCTCGATCTCGTAGGGGATCCAGAGCTTCTGTCGCATCCAGAGGCTGATCGCCTTGCGGAACGACGAGAACCCCCGGGGCGCGACACGAAAGTACGTGGCCGCCAGCCGCATGAACTTCGTCAGCGGCTTGTCGTAGAACACGACCACGAGATCGTCCGACGGCGACGCGCCGGCCTCGCGGAGACAGTACGCCACCGCGTGGCGCGGAAAGCGGAAGTCGTGCTTCCTGCGCGTGAACCGCTCCTCCTGCGCCGCGGCGACGATCTCGCCGTCCCGAACGAGGCAGGCGGCCGAGTCGTGGTAGTAGGCGCTGATCCCGAGGATGATCACGGTCGCGTCCCCGATCCGGTCCCGCGTGCCTGAAGGAGCGGGCGCACGCGCTCGTAGATCGCCGTGGCCACCGCGCGGGCCCCGTCCTCGTCGGTGTGACACCAGTCGATCATCGTGGGACCGTCGAGCTCGTCGAGGGCGCCGGTGATCACGTGCGTGCCCCCGCGCAGTCGCGCCGTCGCGGCCGCGTAGACCGTGCCCAGGCCGGGGCCGAAGCCGTCGCGAATGTGCGGCTCGTCCTCCACGAGGCGGACCTTGGTGTAGACACAGGGCTGCCAGAACGCCGCGACGTCGAAGCCGTAGCGCGCCCCGATCGACCCGGCGTGCGCGATCGCCGCCTCGTAGATGTCGACCGCGTGGCCGGCGAGCGTGTCGGCCGGCGCGGGAAGATCCGCCTCGCCGTAGTACCAGGTCCGGGGGGTCGCCGGCCTGAACGCGTTCGCCAGCACGTGGAGCCCGCTGAACCGCTTCAGGACCGGAAGGAAGCCGCGATCCTCGAAGCTGGCCTCGAGCTGGCGGTAGTTCTGCGGCGCGGGCTCGGGACTCGGGCGCTGGAGCTGGGCGAAGACGTCGTTGACGCCGTCGTAGAAGATCGCCAGATCGGGAACGTCGCCGGCCGCGCAGCGCTCGGCCAGGAGCATCGCCTCCTGCCAGCTCACGTAGGCGGACTCGCCGTAGTTCACCGCCCGCACCGGCAACGCGTCGGCGGCGGCCAGCTCCGCGAACGCGGACGGGATCGTGTGGGCGTCCCGGTTTCCCTCGCCCCACATCGTCGACCCGCCGAAGAAGAAGACGGTCGCGACGGCGGCATCGCGCGAGGTCGGCGTCGCTCGCAGACCGCCGGCCACGCGAATGTACTCGCCCGAGAAGTCCTTGCGGCGCCATCCCGCGAACCCGGCGTAGCGCTGAGCCCGGCTCTGCTCGAGCTCGCGGAAGTAGTCGGCGGTCCAGCTCGCGTCGTCGTAGGCGGCCGCGTCGGCCCGCGCGTCCCCCCGCCGCCATCCATCGGCGCCGATCGCTCGCAGTGCGACCCCGGCCGCGAGATTGATCCCGACGACGGCGATGGCGAACGTGACCGCCGCCCGCCAGACGCTGGCACCCCGCGCGTCCACGTCCTCGGACTCGCGCCCGAACTGCCAGCGCGGCATCGAACGCTCGGCCGACGGATGCAGGCGAACCCAGTAGCTGCTCCGGGACGGCGAGGGCTCCGAGCGGGTCGGATCGCGACCGATCAGTCGGAGGATCACCGACACCAGCGTGAAGAGCGTGTAGAACACGGCCCCGAGGAGCACGACGCTGAGGATCCCGGACACGACGTGGCCCAGCCACGCGCCGGCGCGAGCGATCGCCCGCTCCGCCGCGCGCGAGACACGAGCCGAGATCGCCAGGGCGCCCCCCACGACCAGCACGACGATCGCCATGGGATGGTGCCCGAGGAACCACAGGAGCGCGGCGACCGCGACCGGCACGAGGATCGACAGCCACGGCGAGACCCGGGGCGCCGGGTCCTCGACGGGAACGGACGGAACGCTACGCCACACCCACGAACCTCCAGGGGAACTCGTCCAAACGGCGTGGATCATAGCGCGCCCTGCATGTCCGGGGAAGCCACCGGCCGGGAGCCGCCGGCGTGGCGCGCGAGGAGCGCAGCCGGGCCGACACCGAGGGCCCGGGCGGGACCGGAGCGGTCGACGTCAGCGAAACCGGATCCCGCAGCGGACGTTCATCAGGAAGAACGACACGTCGTCGGCGTCGGTGTCGTGCGCCTCGACCGTGTACTGCGCGAACGCGTCCACGACGAGGACCGACCAGGCTCCGCCGAACAGGAGCGTCAGCTCGTCGAAGAGGAAGTCCGACGACTCCAGCGTGAGCGCGTCGGTGGTCGCGAAGTCCAGGGTGGAGCCCGACCCGAGGTAGTTCCGGTAGCCGACGGCGTTCTCCAGGTCGACCCACAGATCCAGATCCCCCGCCCCGAGATAGCCCACCCGCGCGATCAGCCGCGACTCGTCGTAGTCCCCTTCCCCGCTCAGGTCGGGGATGGTCGTGGTGTCGCCATCGGTGGGATCGTCCGGCGACCGGACCCACTCCCCGCCGATCCCCAGCTCCGCCGATGCACCGCTCAGGGTGGACCACGCCCCGAAGAGCCGGCAACGCGCCAGTCGGTAGCTCGAGTAGGCCTCGTTCGGATCGTCGTAGTGCACGAGCTGACCGTCGACCTCGACGCGAGCGCTCCAGGTCCACGAGAGCTCGCGCGTGAACGCGCTCCGCAGGTCGAGGTCGGTGTTGCTGGGAGACACGACACCCGCCTGGTAGTCGTACCGGGTCACCGACAGCGTCGCGTCGTAGCGCCAGGGCGTGGCCAGGAGCGTGTAGCCGCCGACCTCCCCGAACCAGCGCGTGCGGTCGCCGAAGTACCCGCTGTAGTCGTTTCGATGAGAGACGTCGGCGACGGCCCGCACGGTCGTGTCGCCCCACGGCGCGGTGAGCCTGGCGCGGATGCCGGCGCGGTCGTGATCGTACAGGCTGTCGCCCGAGACGCGTGAGAACGTGTGCCGCGCGGTCAGTCGGAGCCTCGCGCGCGGCGCGAGGGCGCGCTCGGTCCAGACGTCGACGTCGTGGACGAGATCGCGGCTCCGGTCGTCGCCGGTGAGCCCGTGGTTCAGACGCAGATCCGAGCCCGCGCCGACCGACCAGCCGTCGGCGGGTCGTACTCGATACGCACCGGCGAAGGTCAGCGACGAGCGCTCGGCGTCCTGCTCGTACTCGGCGTCGAGCCGCCGCTCGTAGTCCGTCGCCGAGCGCCAGCTCACGTCGACGAAGCCGCCGGCGAGCGTCTCGTCCGAGCGGATGCTCTCCAGCACGACGTCGGGCACCTCGTCGTCGAGCGAGGGACTGTCCTCGAGATCGAAGAAGAGATCACCCTGTCCGTACGACTCGCTGAACACGTCGAGCTGGAATCCGAGCTCGAGGCGGAAGGGGTCGAGCCCCTGGGCGGGCGCCGCGCCCGCGAGGGCGATCCCGAGCAACCCGACGACGCCGAGGCCGGCGACGCCGCGCCGGAGGCTAGTCGCGAACGGACTCGACCTGCCCCAGGAGCGACGACGCCAGCTGCGCCTCGGCCAGCGCTTGCTTCGGGTTTCCGTCCTGGAGTGCGCGCCGTCCGCGTTCGACGTGCGACGCAGCGCGCTCCAGAAGCATCTCGACGTTACGATCGGAGCTCTCCCGCAGCTGGGCCTGGAGCAGGGTCAATCGGTCGGTCACGCGGACGATCACGGCTCGAACCTCGTCCGCGTCCGGCTCTCCGGCCTCCTGACGCAGGATGTCCAGCGCGCGCTGCCGGGCGCGAAGCGTCAGCTTGCGGGCGGGCTCCAGCTGGCGATCGCGCAGCCGCGCGCGCGCATCGTCCTGCAGGCGACGCGCCTCGTCGAACATCGGGTCCAGGGCGGGAGCATCATTCACGGCCAGTCGGGCCTCGCGCAAGAACTCTTCAGTGCGGTCGATCTCGGTCTCGATGCGCGCCGCGTCCACACGACCATCACCCTGCGCCGCATG
The DNA here is from genome assembly GCA_965224245.1 of Candidatus Eiseniibacteriota bacterium. GTDB lineage: Bacteria > Eisenbacteria > RBG-16-71-46 > CAZAMP01 > CAZAMP01 > CBDCYW01. Next base: position 3,512,714 of record OZ245046.1, read on the forward strand.
CAGGGAGCGCAGCAAGAGGTCGCGTCCGAAGAGCGCGAAACGAACGGCCTGGCGATACAGCCCATCGTCGAACGCGCGCCGGCCGCGCGAGAGCTGCTGGAGGCCCGCCTCCATCAGTCGCTCGGCCTCGGGATTGGGGGCCGACGTGAGCGCGTCGCGAATCCGGGCCACGAGATCCTCGTTGGCGGCCAGGGTGACCCGGACCTCGTCGAGCAGCCGGAGCTGAGATCGGGTGATGTCGACGGCACGGATGGCGCTGCGACGCGCCTCCTTCGTGAGCGAGAACGCGCGGACGCGGCTGTCGTTGCGGAACGCCGACCAGGCTTCGTCCTGCATCTCGGCCGCCAGCGAGAGCACGTTGGACGGGCGCGGACCGAGCGCATGCGTGACGACGTCGCGAGCCTCCATCAGGATCTCGTCGGTTCGCCGCAGCTCGGCGAGCAGCCGGTCGGCGTTGGGCTGAGCCGTCGCCGGGACGGTGACCAGCGCCGTCAGCGTGGCGGCGGCGACCAGCGCGAGCATGAGGTGTCGAATGGCGTTCGTCATCGTCGATCACTCCTGGGTGCTCCGACGGGAGCAGTGCCCCAGAGTTTAGCAGTCATCGTGCCAACGGCCGGGCGCCGCATCGGCCGCCGAAACCCATTCTACCACAACACGATACCGACAGCCGGGGGACCGCCGGGTCTCCGTGGCCGGGCGCGGGAGGTGCCCGAGGGGGGACACCGACGCCGCGCGCTGCTCGCCCCGGTACACGGGCCCGTCTCGACCGCCTATGCGGGCTCGCCCGGCCCGGGCATGAGGCCGTGCTTCTCCATCCGCGAGTAGAGCGTGCGGCGGGTCAGCCCCAGGAGCCGCGCGGCCTGGCTCTTGTTGCCGCCCGCGCGCTCGAGCGCCGCCAGGATCAGGTCGCGCTCGACGGCCTCCAGCGAGAGCCCGTCCTCGGGAATCCGGACGACCGCACCCCTGGGGCCGCCCCCACCGGCGGGCCCCCTGGAATCGGCACCGGCGGAGTCGGCCAGCGACGGCAGCTCCGCTGGCGTGATCGGCCCCGCACCGGCCAGGATCAACGCGCGCTCGAGGACGTTCTCGAGCTCGCGGACGTTCCCGGGAAAGGGATGTGCCATCAGCGCCCGCATCGCGTCGGAGGTGACGGCCGTCTCGTCGCGTCCCCGGGACGCGAGGTAGTGCCGCACCAGAAGGGTCAGGTCGTTGTCCCGCGCCCGCAGGGGCGGCATCTCGATCGGGAACACGTTCAGGCGGTAGAAGAGGTCCTCGCGGAACTCGCCGGCGCTGATCATCGCCTCGAGCTCCCGATGCGTGGCGGCGATGATGCGAACGTCGGTGGTGAGCGTCTCGGTTCCCCCCACGCGCACGAAGCTCTTCTCCTCGAGCACCTGGAGGAGCTTCACCTGCGTCGCCGCGGTGAGCTCGCCGATCTCGTCCAGGAAGACCGTCCCCCCGTCGGCGACCTCGAACCGCCCCGGCTTGTCCCGGATCGCGCCGGTGAACGCACCCTTCTCGTGGCCGAACAGCTCGCTCTCGAGCAGCGTCTCGGGCAGCGCCCCGCAGTTGATCTTCACGAACGACCGGGCGCTCCGCTTGCTCGCGGCGTGGATCGCTCGCGCGATCCGCCCCTTGCCGGTGCCGCTCTCTCCCCGGACGAGAACCGTCGCGTCGGAGTCGGCGACCTTCCGGGCGAGCGTGAACACGTCGGACATCGCCGCGGACTCGCCGATGATGCCGTCGAACGCGGCGCCGGCGTCCCCGAGTCTCGTGACCAGGCGCTCGTTCTCGGCGCGCAGCGCGTCGCGATCGGCACGGACCGATCGGAGCTCGGCCACGCGCGTCGCCAGTGCCGACACCTCGTCCAGCTCGAACGGCTTGGTGAGATAGTCGTAGGCGCCGGCGCGCATGGCATCGACCGCGTTGGACACCGTACCGTGCGCGGTCATGATCACGACCTCGGGCGCGCCCTCGAGCTCCCGGCACGCGTGGAGGACGGCCATCCCATCGGGTGGCGGCATCCGCAGGTCGGTGATCACCAGATCGTAGGCGTGCGCCGCCAGGTGTTCGAGCGCGGCGCGTCCGCTGTCGGCGGTGTCCACGGCGTGACCGTCGTCGGCGAGCGTGTCGGCGACCAGCCTCGCCATCCGGGTCTCGTCGTCACACACGAGTATGCGCATCACGTCTTCCCATCGAAGGGGACCCGCGGCAGGCGGACCCGGAACTCGGTTCCCGATCCGACCGCGCTGGTCACGTCGATCCGTCCACCGGCGTCGGACACGACGCGCTGGGAGATGGCCAGCCCGAGCCCGCTGCCCGTCTCGCGTCCGGAGTGGAACGGCCGGAAGATCGCGTCGAGGTCATCGGCCGCGATCCCGACCCCGGTGTCCGTCACGCAGACGACCGCCTCGTCCCCGTCCAGCTCGGCGGACACGCGCAACGTACCGCCTTCGGGCATCGCCTGTCTCGCGTTCAGCACGAGATTCAGGATCACCTGCTGGAGGGCGCCGGCGTCCAGCGCGACCCCCAGGCCGGTCGGGACGTCGACGGTCACGTCCACGCCCGCGTGGTCGAGGTCGGCGCGGACGAGTCCGAGCACGACGCCGGCCACCTCACCGACGTCGGCCACCGCGCCGGCATCCCCGGCGCCACCGCGTCGCGCGAATGCCAGGTACGCGTCGACGATCGTGGTCAGCCGATCCACCTCGGCCGGGATGTAGTCGAAGAGCTCCTCGCCGGTACCGTGACGCTTGCGCAGCCGCTCGGCCGTGGCGCGGATGATCCCGAGCGGATTCTTGATCTCGTGCGCGACCGACGCCGCCATCTCACCCATCATCGACAGGGTCTCGGTGCGCTGAAGCGTCTCGTCCAGCTGCCACTGCATCCGGACGGTGCGAAAAAGCGTCACGCCCAGAAGCACGATCGCGATCGCGCTGGCGCCTCCGGCCAGCAGCGCCGCGTGGCGCACGCGATCGAGCGCGCCGAAGTAGCCGGCGCCCGCCTCCACCGCCACCACGGCGATCACGTCCTCGCCGTCGCGGAGCGGCGCGTAGCCGTTCTTGTAGTACGCGCCGTGCGACGCGTAGAGGTCGCTGGTGGCGTCGAGGCCGCTGCGGGCCGCGGTAAACGCGGCCCGGTGGAGGCTCGCGACGGGATGCGGCTCACCCGCGGGCACGCCGCCGTTCAGGTCCACGAGTGATCGCCCGCCGACGTCCAGCAGGCTGACGTTCGCCAGATCCAGATCCGAGGCGAGCTCTTCGAAGTGCAGGCGCACCGAGAGCGCGCCGAGCGATCCCTCCGGATCGCGCCGGATGTCCTCGACGTCGCTCACGTCGATCGGACGCGTGGCCGCGATGGAGATCGCGGCCAGCCGCGCCCCCAGCTCGGAGTCGAGGGCGCCCCGGGTCGCGCGATAGAACCGCCAGCCCGCCACGTTCACCACGGCCAGGATCGACGCGAACACGAAGAAGAAGACGAGGATGCGCCTGGCCCGCCGGTCGCTCCGGCGCCGGACCCGGCGAGAGAACGTCGACTCGACGCGTCCCATCAGCGCTCGCTTCGTTGGATCCGGCGGCCGGGGCCCGCCGAACGTCCCCGGCCCCCTGCGCTCCGGCGGGCTCGCCGGTGGCGCGCGGCGGGCCGGGCCGTGATCACCCGCGCGAGGCCAGGTTGGCGTCGCGGCGCGCCTTGGCCTCGGCGGCGCGGCGGCGGTCCTCGTCGGTCTCCAGCTCGAGCGGCGGGACCGGGACGGGCCGGCGCTGCTCGTCGAGCGCCACGAACGTGAGATACGCGCTGGACGTGTGCGTCTGATCCCCCGTCATCGGGTTCTCCGACCAGACCTTTACGCCCACCTCCATCGACGTGCGCCCGACGTAGTTCACCTGCGCCCTCAGGATCACGGCGTACCCCTGCGGGATCGGACTGCGGAACGTGATCTGGTCGACGTGCACGGTGTTGACCGGACGGCGGCAGTGGCGCATGGCCGACATGGCCGCCGCCAGGTCGATGAGGTGCATCACGCGCCCACCGAGGATGTTGCCCTGGTGGTTGGTGTCGTTCGGCAGCACGAGCTCGGTCATCTCCACGCGGGAGGCGGAGACCGGCTTGGGCGCCGGCGTGGACGGGGTCACCCCGCCATCGCCTTGGCCTTCTCGGTCATCTTCGGCACGATCTCGAACAGATCTCCGACGATGCCATAGTCGGCCACCTTGAAGATCGGCGCCTCGGGGTCCTTGTTGATCGCGACGATCACCCGCGAGGAGCTCATGCCGGCCAGGTGCTGGATCGCGCCGGAGATCCCGCACGCGATGTACAGATCGGGCGAGACCGTGCGACCGGTCTGACCGACCTGATGCGAGTGATCGATCCACCCCGCGTCCACGGCCGCCCGGGACGCGCCCATCGCGCCGCCGAGTGCATCGGCGAGTGCCTGGATGATCGGGAAGTTCTCCGGCCCCTTCACGCCGCGCCCCCCGCTGACGATCGTGCGCGCCTCACCGAGATCCACCTTGTCGCCCTCGGCGGTGCGGAACTCGGTGATCGTGGCCCGCCCCGCGAGCTCGGTCGGTGTCACCGCCAGCGTCGCGACGGCCGCCGCGCCGCTAGCGGGCGCCGGGGTGAACACGTTCGGCCGGATGCCGATCACGTGCGGGCCGTCTCCCTCGAACCGGCAGCTCGCGCGGACCTTGCTCGCGTACATCGGCCGGCGGACGCGGGGACGTCCCCCGTCCACGGTGATCTCGATCGCGTCGGAGACGTAGCCGACGCCGAGCATCGCGGCCAGACGGGGCGCGGCGTCCTTGCCGAGCGCACTGCCCGCCACCACCACGGCGGCCGGCGAGACGGCGCCGCACGCCTCTCGCAGCGCCTCGGCCACGACGCCGCCGTGCGGCCGCGCGAACGCGGCGCCGTCGGCCACGTGCACGTGATCGGTCCCGCACTCGGCGAGTGCGCTCGCCGAGGACATGACGTTCTCTCCGATCAGGACCGCGTGCGACTCGCCGCCGAGCGCGGTCGCCAGGGCCCGGGCGGCGGTGGCCGCCTCGAACGCGGTGCGACGCAGCTCGCCGTCGCGTGCCTCCGCGAAGAACAGGACGTTGGCCATCGTGCGTCGTCTCCTACAGAACCTTCGCGTCGTCGCGAAGAAGCGTCATCAGTTTGTCCACCGCCTCGTCGACGGGCATGTCGGCGAGGATCGTGCCGCTGGCTCGCTCCGGTGGCGGCGACAGCTCGTCCACGACGAGCGATCGACCGGTCGCACCGACGGTGGCGGGGTCCACACCCAGGTCGGACAGCGTGAGCGCCTCGATCGGCTTCTTCTTCGCCATCATGATGCCCTTGAGATTGGCGTACCGCGGCTCCTTGCCGCGCGCCTTCTCTGCGCTGAACACCGCGGGCAGCGAGGCCGTGACCACCTCGATGCCGCCCTCCACGGCCCGCTCGCACCTCGCCGTCGATCCGTCCACGGCGATGGGATAGGTCGCCCCCACGAACGGGCGCCCCGTCAGTGTCGCCAGCTGGGCGCCGACGGCGTGCAGGTCGTCGTCGGTGGCCTGCTTGCCGAGATACACGACGTCGGGCGATTCCTTCTCGACCACCGCGGCGAGGATGCGGGCCACGCCGAGGGAGTCGGACGCCTGGGCGGCCGGGTCGTTCACGTGGAGCGCGCGCGCGGCGCCGACCGCCAGGCACGAGCGGAGCTGAGCCTCGCACTCGGGCCCGCCGATGGTGACGGCGACGACCTCGCCCCCGTGCGCGTCGGTGAGCGTGAGCGCGTCCTCCATCGCGAACTCGTCGTACGGCGCGATGATGTGCTCGACGCCGGTGAGGTCGGCCGACGTTCCGTCCGCCGCCACCTTGATGCGCGCCGACGTGTCGGGAACGCGCTTGATGCAAACCAGGATCTTCACGGGACGTATCCTTCCTTCGCCCGTTCGCCGCCGCTCGCCGGCGCCTCGCCGTTCGCCGCCGGTCGTGCCGCGCGTCCGGCCGGAGGGGCCGAGACGTCTCGCGGCCACCGAGGCGTGCGAGCTCGAGAGATCGGGTCGGGGTGAGAATTCGAGCCCGACTACGCTAACGGGTCACCCCGGTCCGGGCAAGGGTTTTGCCGAATGCCGGGCGCTCACGGGTCCTCGGGCCGCGTGGACACGTCCACGTGCTCGGCGTCGGAGGGCCAGCTCGGGACGAACGCGTCGGCCGGCAGCTCGTCGGGCAGGTCCAGCCGACGAATCTCGATCGCGACGCGTTGATCGCCGCCCGGGTGGCTCACCGCGATGCGCTGGGGGATCGTGCGTCCGTCCATCGCGCGGTAGCGCCCGTACGTGACACGCAGCCGCACGCGTCCGTCGACGGTGTGCTCGAGCGTCGACAGCCGCAGCCCGCCGTCGAACGTGGCGCGCCATCGCCCGTCGCGGCCGGGCACCCGGAAGCCGATCGACACCGAGTCCGCCGACGCGTCCAGGAGCGCGAGGTCGGTGGCGCCTTCCAGCGGCCCGTGCCCCCCGACGATCAGCAGCCGGTTCAGGTCGCCCGGGCGTGCGGCCAGCCCCAGACGGGCCGCCGCCCCCGCGTCGTCCGCCGGCGCGGAGTACCAGACTCGCTCCCGGTGGTCGAACAGGTCGAACGAGAAACCGTCCACGACGAGGTCGAACACCTTCTTGAACGCACCGTACGCTCCCACGAGACGGAAGCGGTCGGGCTGGGCGATCGCGACCTGTCCGCCCAGCGTGAGGCGCCGGTCGCCGAGGAACCCGCCGGTGAACGTGAGGTCGAGGCGACCGGTCGTGTAGGACGCCATCGGGTCACCCTCGTCCAGGGCATCGAGGATGCGCTCGAGGTCGGGTGGAGTCCCCGCGTCCCACTGCGGAATCGGCCGCTTCGCACACGACGTCGGCAGGAGCAAGGCGGCACACGCGGTCACCACCCCGAGCGCGCGCCACGCCGCCGCGAGCCGGGATCGATCGGAACCCCTCTGCCGGGAACGCGGTAGCGAGTTCATGCGCGGCATGGTAGAGATCGCGACCACCGCCCACAACCGTCCGGCATCGGGGCTCGGAGGACAGGTGCGTCAATCCGATCGATCATCCCGTCTCGTCCTCTCGTCGTGGATCGGGGCGGTCGTGGTCGCGTTCGCGGGGTGCGCCTGGGTCCGGTCGCCGGCCCCGCTCGCGGTGAACGCCGGAAACGCCGCCACCGTGCTCGCCCAGGCGCTGGCGCGCGAGCTCGAGGTGGACCCGTGCACCCGGGTCACCCTGTACCCCGGCGTGGACCGCCCGGCTCTCTGGTCGGTCGCAAAGCCCCTGTGCCGGGACGTGGCCGGCGAGCTGTCACGCCTCGGATTCGACGTGTCGACGACACCATCGGCGGTGGCGGTGACCGATCCGCTGACCTTGTGGCTACGGGTCGAGGACGAGCGGGTGACCGCATCCGTCGAGCGCGTGCCACCGGTCACCGCCGGCCGCCGGCGAGCGGGTCGGGGCGATGTCGTCTGCCGGGCGAGCTACGCGTCGATCCCTCCCCCGTTGAAGGACGTCGAGCGACCGGCGGTTCCCGGTCACCGCTGGATCGCCGGTCCGACGCTGCCGGTTCGCGTGAGCGCGCTGGTCCCCGACGACGCGGCGTCGGGCGAGCGCTCGACGTCCGACGTCCTGGCCGCGACGTCGTCGGGAACGCTTCGACTCCGCGTGCGGACGGGTGGTGGTGACGACGTGCGCGTCGACGTGTCCCCGACCGACGACGTTCCGTGGGAATGGCAGCCGCTATCCCTCGTCGACGAGCGATCCGGAGAGCGGCGTGACGTGCCCGTGCGCGCGAGCATCCCGCTCGCGCGGGAGCCCGACGCGTTCGCGGCGCTGACCGGTGACGGACGCATCGTCTACGGCGCGCCTCTGGGACTCTGGGGCGCCCCGGAGCCCGGATACGGAGCGGGCCTCGCCCCGATCGGCACCGGCATCCTGACCGCGACCGACGCGCCGCCGGGTCGTCCCGACGCACTCGTCGTTCTCGTGATCGGGCCCGACCGGCGGCTGATCGAGACGGCGCGGATCCCCATCGGCGTCCACGGGGCGGTCGCGCTGGCCGAGGTGGACACCGACGGCGACGACGCGCTGGACGTGGTGCTGGCCCTCGACGTGCCCGGTGGCACGCAGATCGTCGTGCTGGTCTCGGAGGCGCCCGCGTGACGCGGCGCGGCGTTCTCGGGGTGGCGGCGCTGGCGGCGGTCCTGTCGGTCGGGGCGCGCCTGCCCGAGCGGGGCGGACGCGTGACGGTCCTGATCCCGGACTCGGACGAGGGCGTCGCGATCGCGGCCGCCCTGGGCGATCGCGCGGCGGAGACCTACCTCACCCGACCCGACGGCTCCGGCTCCCACGTCACGCCCGATCCTGGGCTGACGGGCGGCACGCCGCTCCGTCGGTCCTGGACCCTGGTGTTTCCGGATGCCTCGAGCCCCAACGCCGTTGACGTCGCCGACCGTCTCACCGCGCTCCTCGAGGCGCGATCGGCGGACCCGGCGCCCGGCCCATGGACCGACCTGACGACCGCGCGCGCGCTCGACGAGCGGCGGCTCGTCCTGGCGTTCGCCGACGCGGTCTGCGCGCCTCTCGACCGCCTCGCACGGTGGCCGTTCCGGCCGGCGGGGCGCGGGTCGTTTCGACTCGCATCCGGATCGGGGGACTTCGCCCGGAACGACCGCGCGCTCTTCACCCCGCGACTGGATCGTCTCGAGATCATCCTGGCCGAGCCGCCGTTCGCCCGGCCGCGGCGCGCAGAGCTGACCGTGCTGCCCGGACGATCCGACGACGACGACTCGACCGACCTCGGCGCGCTCGGCGAGGACGGGCTGGCCGTCGTGTACTGGATCGCCCTCGATCCATCGGTGCCGGTGGCGGAGCGCCGGTGGCTGGAGCGTATCCTGTCGCCGGCGGCGTTCGAGCCGCTCGTGGCGCCTCACGAGGCCGTCGCCCTCCCCGGCTGCGCGAGTCGGGAGGCCGCGTCGGCCGAGGTGACGCCGGTGACGGCCGGCCACGTGACGGTGACCGCGCCGGACGGGGAGCGCGGGGATCTGCTCCGGCGGCGCGCGGACGTCGTCCTGGCCGATCGGACGCGCGAGGCCACCGAGGCCGGAGCCGGCAACGGCGCCGGACAGACGATCGAGGTCACGATCGGGCGCGACGTCGTGCTCGACACCGGACCGATCAGCCTGGCCGCGGCGTGCGCGGCCGGTCCGCCGTCGACCCGGTGGCCGATCCTGGCCGTCGCGTACCACGTGGCTCGCGGCTCGGGCGTGATCGGTCCGATCGGATCGCCGGATCGGCTCTGGCTGGCCCGCTGATCGGCGCGCATCACCGCAGATGCGCGCGCGATCTCAATCCACCAGGGACCGACCGTGCACGTGCTCGGGGGCGTCCAGCTCCAGGAGCGCACAGATCGTCGCAAACATGTCGCCGATCCACGGCTCGTCCGAGTCGATCGGGAACGACGTGAACAGGATCCCCTTCACGAACGCCGGATCCAGCGAGCAGTGGTCGCCGCTCCAGTTCTTGTCCTTGGTGTAGAAGACCTCGGCCGGCGTGTTGCCGAGCGACGACTGCCACGAGACGCGGTACCCCGGCGTGTTGCACACGCGGAGATCGGGGATGAGCTTCGGATCGTATCCCTCACGATAGATCTCGTCGCGCCGGTAGACCTTGCTGACCGGGTGGAGCCCGGTCTCGGGATCCACGAGGTTCTCCAGGCCCTCGCTGATCTCCCGACACACGCGATCGTACTCGTCGCCCGGCAGAACGGTTCCCTCGGGCTCTCGGCCGAGCACGTTGATGTACACGTAGCCCAGTCCCAGCGCGAAGGCCTCCGTGCGCGACCAATCCACGTTGGGCCAGAACGAGCCGCGATCGAAGAGCGCCTCGAGATCCTGGCGCGTCCCCTCGCCGGTCAGGGTCATGAACCCGTTCTTGGCCAGCCAGGTGTTGAGGTTCACCGCGCGCCGCCAGGTCGCGAAGCCGTGGTCGGAGAGGACGATCAGGTGCGTGTCCTCGTCCAGCTTCGCCATCGCGTCCCCGACGATCCGGTCCATCTTCACGTAGGCATCGAGGATCTTCGGCTCGTAGATCTTCGCGCGCTCCGCGTCGTAGCGCGCGTGGCCCGGATCGCGATAGTGCCAGAGCATGTGCTGCACGCGATCGGTGAAGTTGAACACCTGCGTGTAGAGCTCGACCCCGTCGTCCTCGATGAACGCGTCGAACATGCTCTCGAAGTGCCGGATGGACTCGTCCACGTCCTCCAGGAACGTGTCGTCGGAGATCCGCTCCTCCTCCAGCGACCAGGTGTCGATCGACCAGCCCATCGTCTTGAACGGCCCCAGCTCGGCCGCGAGCTCGGCCAGGAACCCGTGCGGGTGGCTGATGTGGACGAACGGCGGCACGGCCCGGGGATCGAAGTGCAACGGGCTCAGGTAGAGCTTGGTGTCCGGCGAGAGCGACTCCACCTTGAACCGGCCGATGCCCGTGACCTTCACGAACCGGTTGAACGCGAACCGCATGTCCAGCCAGTCGGACCACTCGCCCTCGGCCAGCGTCAGGTCGTGATCGCCCACGCGGATGCGGACGGCGTCGTCGCCGATCTCCAGCTCCATCGGGAGGGTCAGCGTCTCGGGGACCCCGGACCGCCGGAGCTCGTCCTCGGCGATCTGTCGGGCCAGCGCGGGGTTCTTGCCCTTCGCGACCGCCTCGTCCTCGGCGGCGTCCACGGCGTAGTCGTAGAACGGGATGTTGGGCGGACCGAACACGTCCACGTTGACCGCGCCGCGCCGGGGGATGTTCACGACCTCGACGCTGAAGTCGGCGTAGGCGTTCTCGTCGATCTCCTCGGACGTGTACATGGCCGGGGTGCCGATGCGTCCCCGGATGTCGGGAACGCCGAGCCCCGAGATCATCGTGCCGTGCGCCACCTCCGACGCCGGGAACGTAGCCGGGACGCGGATGGTCCGGGTGGTCACGCCACGCTCGGCCGCGTAGTCCCAGAACGTCTGCCCCTGCCGGTGATTGACCGGGATCGGCATCGCCTCGGGCAGATACGTGGCGCCGAACCACCAGCCGGCACCGCCCGCGAGGAGCCCCAGAACCGCCGCGCCGCCGACCAGGCGGCGACCGCGCAGCCGGAGGAGCGCCAGCAGTACGAGCAGCACCACGAACCCGACCGCTAACCCGATCATCGCGGTCAGCATGGGGTTGCGGTCGCCCCAGAGGAACGTCGTCTTCACCGGCGTCTGGAGGGCGAAGTCGGGCAGGTACGTGTCCGGGACGCGCTTGAGGAAGTCGAAGATCTCGGTGTGGCCCGGATCCATCCCCGTCGCGAAGGTCGACCATGAGACCGGCGTCTGCGGCGGGTTCGTCGGCATCAGCGGACGGAATGCGCCCCGGTCGCGGAGCGCGGCGAGGTTCGGGAGATGCCCCTCGTCCATCCACTGCTCGGTCAGCGCCGCGTCGGCCCCGTCGAACCCCAGGACGACCACGCGATCGCGCGCGTGCACCGGTGACGGCGACCCGAGCGCCAGCGCCGCCACGCCGATCGACGCGATCGCGAACCCAATTCCCAGACGACGTACGACGCCGAGCTCACGCATGTGACGAACCTCCCGATGACTCTTGGCTAAAGGGTAACGACGACCTCAGGTTTGAGCGGACCGAGCATACCAGACCGGATCGCCTTCGCGCTTCGACCGGACGTCCCGAGCGCGTACCATCGGTCCATGACGTTCAAATCCCGTTTGATCGGCGTGTTCTCCGCCGTCCTGATCGGCCACACGATCCTCCTGTGGGTCGTCGCGTCACGCCGGATCGACGAGAGCTTCGCCGAGGCCGGCCGCGAGGCGCTCGGGGCCGGCCTGGTCGCCGGACGATCCGCCTTCCTGAACGAGGCCTCCGCCCTGGCCGGGACCCTCGATCGCATCCTGGCCGGCGACGCCGAGGTCGGGCTCCTGCGCGACGCGGCCCGGGGCGTCCGCCGGCGCGATCGCCACGACGTCGTGAACGCCGCCACCCGGCTCAAGCCGGACGACGTGTCGATGCTCCGGATCCTCGATCGCTCCGGCATCGTGCTGAGCTCCAGCCCCGACCCCGAACGTTTCGGCAGCCACGAGCGGGATCTCGCCTCGCTGGCCACGATCCGGGAGACCGGGCCCTGGATCCGTTCGGTACGGGTGCTCGGCCGGGACGTGCCCGCGCTCGTGGATGCCCGACCCACCGAGGATCTCTTCGTTGTCGCGGCGCGCGTCCTGGACGACGCGTTCTTCGAGGAGCTACGGACGGCGCTGGGCGGTCGCGCCTTCGTGGAGCTCGGCGCCGACAGCGTGATCGGGCCGGTCGCGGAGGACGAGCGGCGGGCCATCGCGGCAGGAGACACCACCGCATCCGACGGGGCTCCCCTCACCGTCGCGCGCGATCGGGTGATCGCGTCGACGCTCGTGGTCGGCGGCGGACGGCTGTGGATCGCACGCACCGACGACGTGCTGCCCGATCTCCGGCGGCGGCTCACGCGCTCGGCGCTCCTGATCGGGGGCGTGGGCCTTCTCGTGGCCTGGCTGGTCGCGCTGGTGCTGACCCGGAGCCTGAGCGAGCCCCTGCGCGAGCTGACGGTCGCGACGGCTCGCGTCGCGGCCGGCCAGTGGGACAAGCCCATCCGGGTGTCGGGCTCGGTGGCCGAGGTCCGCTCGCTCCAGCGGGCCTTCGACCGCATGCAGCGCGACCTCCTGCGCCAGCAGACCGAGCTTCGCCGAGCCGAGCGGGCGGCCGCGTGGCGCGACGCCGCCAGACGCATCGCGCACGAGATCAAGAACGCGCTGACGCCGCTCCAGCTGAACTGGGAGCGACTGCGCACGATGACGGCCGAGGGGGACATCCAGCCCGACGTGCTCCAGGCCAGCTCGGAGAGCATCTCCCGGCAGCTCTCGATCCTGCGTCGGTTCCTCGGAGAGTTCTCCGAGCTGGCCAGGTGGCCCGAGGCGACCCTGGTCGAGATCGACATCACCGACCTCGCACGCTCGACGGTCGACCTCTACCGCGGCAACGCGCGCGCGTCCCTGGTGCTCGACGCGAACGAGCCGGTCCGCGCCTTCGCGGACGCGGGCCAGCTCACGCGCGCGCTGGCCAACCTGATCCAGAACGCGCTCGACGCGACGTCCGACCGCGGCCGCATCGTGGTGAGCGTGAGACTCGCCGAACCGAGCGTGCTATTGTCCGTGGCCGACGACGGGCCGGGCATGAGCGAGGACACGATCTCGGGAATGTTCACGCCGTACTTCACCACCCGCGACAGCGGCACCGGCCTCGGTCTCTCGATCGTGGAGCGCATCGTGGACGCACATCACGGACACGTCGACGTCACGAGCGCGCCCGGTCACGGCACCACGATCACGATCCGATGGCCGCGGACGCCCGACCGACATGTCTAGACACGTCCTCATCGTCGACGACGACCTCGCCATCCTGGGCTCGCTCTCCGCGGATCTGGGCGCGCGAGGGTTTCGCGTGAGCACCGCGCGCACCGGCGACGAGGCGGTCTCGACCGCCGAGCTGGATCCACCCGACGTCGTCCTCCTGGACCTCCGTCTCGGGCGCGAGAGCGGTCTCGACGTCCTCGATCGGCTGCAGGCGCTCAAGGGATCCCCGCCGCCGGTGGTCATGATCTCCGGGGAGGGGACGATCGCCGACGCCGTCGACGCCGTGCATCGGGGTGCGCTGGACTTCATCGAGAAGCCGCTCAGCGGCGAGCAGGTGACGCATCGCGTGGGCCGCCTGCTCGAGAACCTGCGCCTTCGCGCCGACAACGACACGCTGCGCAGCGCGGCCGGCATCAGCACCGGCATCATCGGCGAGAGCGCGGCGATCCGCGAGGTGCTGGAGACAGTGGCCCTGGTCGCGAGCGCCCCCGCTCCGGTCCTCGTCACCGGCGAGAGCGGCACCGGCAAGGAGCTGGTCGCGCGCGCCATTCACGACGCCTCCGGCCGCGCACGCGAGCCGTTCGTCGCCGTCAACTGCTCGGCGATCCCGAAGGACCTCGTGGAGAGCGAGCTCTTCGGACACCAGAAGGGCGCCTTCACCGGCGCGACGCACACGCGTCGCGGTGTGTTCGAGTCGGCCGGCGGGGGTACGCTCCTCCTGGACGAGATCGGCGACATGCCGCTGGCGGCTCAGCCGAAGCTCCTGCGCACGCTGGAGAGCGGCGAGGTGCAGCGCGTCGGCGCCGAACGCACGATCCCGGTGGACGTCCGCGTGATCGCGGCGACGAACCGCGACCTCCGAAAGGCATACGTGGCCGGTGAGTTTCGCGAGGATCTGTTTCACCGGCTGAACGTGGTCGAGATCCACCTGCCGCCGCTTCGCGAGCGCCCCGAGGACGTGCCCGTGCTCGCCGATCACTTCCTGCGATTCTACGCCGAACGATACGCGCGCGAGCCGATCCAGCTGACCGACGACGCGGTCGCCGCGCTCGTACGCCAGCCGTTCTCGGGCAACGTGCGCGAGCTCCGGAATCTGATGGAGCGCCTGACGATCCTGTGTCCCACGGGCGCCGTGGACGCGGCCCGGCTGCGCGCGATCGGTGGCACACCGTCGGGATCCACGCCGGAGTGGCAGCCCCCGCCGCTCGTGGACGGTGAGCACGCGCTCCGGAACACGCTCCGGCTCGTCGAGCGCCGGCTGGTCGTCGAGACGCTCGACACGCTGGACGGGAACATGGCGCAGACCGCGCGGCGGCTCGGGCTCGAGCGGAGCCACCTCTACCGCAAGCTCCGCGAGCTGGACATCGAGCGGGAGTAGCCGACCCGCACGCGCCGAGTCCCGAAGACGGCTCCCCTCCGCCGGCGAGCGGGCGACGGCGTCCCCGTCCGCCCGGGACGGCGCCGCGGTCGCCACGTGTCGGCGAGGACACGTCGTGTGTCTCGCCTTCCACGTTCCCCCCGCCGCGCCGCTCCGTTCCCCGGGTCGCCGCGCGCCTCGGTGCCATCCCGCTGTCGGTCTCACACCATCACGTTAGACGGTCGCGGGTCCGCCCGCGGCGGGTCTGGCACGTGGCCTGCGTTGGTGTCGTCGCGACACGGCAACAACCCGCGCCCGACACGGCGCGAAGGAGGACCATCATGCGGCACGACACTCCGTCCACGTGGATCCGGCTCGGCGCGGCGATCCTCGTCGCCACTTGCGGTGCGCTGGGCTGTGGAACCGACTACGACCCCCCTTCCGATTCGGTCTCGAACGACCGCGGCGACTCCCCCCGGACCGTCGCGCGCGATCGGGACACGACCCCGCACGCGGAGGCGACGGTGATGCCCGAGGCGCCCGCGGTCGAGACGACGCCTGACGCGGTCACCGACCTCGCGTCGGCGCCCGACACGATGCTCGGCGGCATCGTCGAGGACGTGATCGAGCCGGCGGCCGATCCGCACGCGGCCTACCTCGGCGCCGAGCGCGACTACTACCGCCACGAGTACGATGCGTCGCGCGAGCAGCTGCTGTCGTCGATCGCGGCGCGCGACGACTTCGCGCCGGCGCACTACCTCCTCGGTCTGACCGAGCGGAAGCTCGGTCACCTCGAGTCGTCGCTCGATGCCTTCGACGACGCGATCGCGCTGGCGCCGGGGCTGGAGCGCGCGCACGTGAACCGGGCGCGCGTGATGATCGACCTGGGTCGACCGGCCGATGCGCTGGACGGCCTGACGCGTGTGGAGGGCGACTCGGACGCGGCGTCGAACGTCCGCGGCCTCGCGTACATGGATCTGGGCCGGCTGGACGAGGCGACGGCGGCGTTCGAGGAGGCGACCGCGCTCGACCCGACCAACGTGTACGCGTGGAACAACCTCGGACTCACGCGGATCCGCCTCGGTGACTTCGAGGGCGCGGTCGCGCCGCTCGAGACCGCGGCGACGCTTCCCGACGCGCCGGCCTACGTGTTCAACAACCTCGGCATCGCGTCGGAGCGCGTCGGCGACCTGGCCGGCGCCGAGCTGGCCTATGTCGAGGCCGTCAACCGCGGACACGCGCACGCGGGCACCTCGCGCGATCGGGTGACCGAGGCGATCGCGTATCTCGCGTCGATCGGCGCACCGGTCACGCTCGAGGCGAACGCGTCGGCGGGCGATCCCGGCTCCGGAGATGTCCCCGACGGTGATGCCGCGGCCGCGTCGGACGCCGTCGAGGAGGGCGCGGCCGTCACCGAGTCCCCGATCGCCAGCGCCGAGGTCGCCGGCGACCGCTGACCCCGATCCGACGCGACACCCATGGACCGCGCCCGAGCCGGGCGCGGTCCGATTCACGTGTCGCCGGATCCACCGCCGCGACGGGACGCGTTTGACAAGACCGAACGGGGGTTGATACCGTCCCGGCCGGTCCGACAGCTCGGGTGCATGATCTCGTCTCCGAACCTCGCTCGCGCTCCCGCGACGGCACCTCTCGACCATCGGGCGTTCAGAGCGCCGAGACACCTCTGCATCGCCCCCCGTCCGGCTCGCCGCCCACGGGCCCATCCGCGCGTGTCGCTCCCGCGCCACGCGATCGAGAACGAGAGAAACGGATGAACGAACCCGCTGCTGGCGCGACCCCGAGCGATCGCGTGCCGGACGAGCTCCTCGACCTCCTGACGACCCTGTCCCGCGCACTCGTCGACGACCCGGACTCGGTCGACGTCCGCGTCGTCGCAGGACGATCGATGAGCGTCTTCGAGATCCGCGTGGCCAAGACGGACGTGGGCAAGCTGATCGGCAAGGACGGGCGCACGTTGCGCTCACTCCGCACGATCATCACCGCGGTCGGCTCGAAGCTCCAGAGAAAGGCGCTCGTCGAGATCATCGAGTGAACGACGGCAGACGGACCGCGAGCGTCGATCCGGTGCACCGCGCCTCGGGGCTCACGACCGTCGCAGCACGTCCGTGTAGGCCGCCAGCGTGGCCGTCACCATCGCGCGTGCCGTGAACCGCTCCAGCACCCGCTGCCGCCCCGCTCGGGCCAGGCTCCGGCGGAGCTCCGGGTCGGACAGGAGCCGCCCCAGTGCGCGCCCCAGCCCGTCACTGTCGCGGGGCTCCACGAGCAGCCCCGTCTCCCCGTCCCGGATGATCTCCGGAATGCCCCCCACCCGCGACGCGACCACCGGGCGATGGGCCGCGAGCGCATCGAGAATGCTCGTACCGAGCCCTTCCATCACCGACGGGAGCGCGAACACGTCGAACCCGGCCAGGACGTCGGCCACGTCGTCCCGGAAGCCCGCGAACGCGACGCGGTCGCCGATGCCGAGACGCTCCACCTCGGCCCGGAGCTTCGGCTCGTCCTCACCGCGGCCCACCAGGACCAGACGTGCGTCGGGCCGGTCGGCCAGCACGAACGGCCACGCCCGCACGAGGTACTCGAGCCCCTTGTGCCAGGCGAAGTGCGCGATCGTGCCCACGACGGGAACGTCGTGGCCGAGCGCCCACGACGCGCGCGCCCGTGCGCCGTCTCCCCCCTCGACCCGCGCGGGATCGATGCCGCTCGGCGCCAGGGAGATTCGATCGGGCTCGACGCCCGCCCCGATCAGCACGTCGCGGACGGCATCGGTGATCGCGAGGTATCGATCCACACCGACGCGATACTTCACCGCCGCCGAGAGCCCGGTGGGCACGAAGTCGACACGCCGCGACACGACCCGCCGCCCGACCCGCGCCAGCCGCGAGGCGACGACACCCAGCGAGTGGGCATGCGAGGTGTGCATGTGCACGACGTCCGGGCAACGCCGATTGAGGACGCGGACGAGGCGCCACAGCGCGAGCGGGTCGAGCTCTCCCCGCATCGGCACCGTCTCGACGTCGAGGCCGTCACCACGAAACCGCTCGGCGATCGCCGAGCCGGGCGGCGCGATCAGGAACGGCGCGTGTCCGTGCTCCAGGAGCCCCTCGACGAGGTAGCGGACCTGCTGCTCACCGCCCCGCCAGGTGAGCTCGGTGTCGAGGTGGGCCACCGAGATCGGCCCCGTCACGGGTCCGGCTCCCCGGCGCGGGCATAGCGGTACTTGAGTCGCACGTAGCGCGCGCCCATCACCGCCGCCGTGAGCCCCGCGCGACCGTCCAGGAGCCCTCGCTTGAGTAGCCACATGCGCAGGAAGCGGGCCACCGGGCGAAGCCACTCGTCCCAGACGTGCGCCCGACGGCCGTCCCGCGCGAGCTGGCGGGCGGCCAGTCGCGCGTACCGCTCGATCTTCTCGGCGTGATGCACACGGTCGCGATACGGATAGTGATGGAGCGGACCGGTCAGCGACCCCACGCGTCCGTCGACCGAGACCCCTTCGTGCACGAGGCGGCCGTCGAAGACGGCCCGACACCGCCGGAAGAGGCGGAGCTTCGGATCGGGATACCAGCCGCCGTGGCGAATCCAGCGTCCCAGATAGGACACCATTCGCGAGACGCGGAACCCCGCCGCGTCGGATCGTTCGGCTAGCACCCGCCGGATCGACTCGCGGAGCTCCGGCGAGACCTCCTCGTCGGCGTCCACCCAGAGCACCCAGTCGGTGTCGAGGAGCGACATGGCGAACGTCTTCTGCGCGGAGTATCCACTCCACGGTTGCACGTGGACCTCGGCGCCCAGCTCGCGGGCGAGCCGGACCGTGTCGTCGGTGGACTCGCTGTCGACCACCACCGTGCGATCGGCGAACCGGACGCTCTCGAGGCAGCGGGTGATGTTGTCGGCCTCGTTCAGCGTGATCACGATCACGCCCAGCGTCTCGGGCGCCGACGCCCCGGTCGACGGCATCATGGGGCGGACCCCGCGGGAATCGGGGCGCCGCGCCTCGCGAGCGCCGAGGCGTACAGCTCGTCGTGCCGCGCGACGATCACGTCACGGGCGAGCGCGGTCACCGCCCACCGGCGAGCGGCGTTTCCGAGAGACGCGCGGGCGTCCGGATCGCGGGCGAGCTCGGACAGTGCGGCCGCCAGCGCGGTGGAGTCGCCCGGTGGCACCAGTCGTCCCGTCTCTCCGTCGGTGATCATGTCCGGAAGCACGCTCACGTCGCTCGCGACGACCGGGAGCCCCGACGCCATCAGCTCGCCGCCGATCCGACAGATCGCCTCGGATCCGGTGGATGCGACGACCCCCACGTCGAGCGCCGCGAGGACGGTCCGAACGTCCTCGAGACGCCCCACGAAACGAACCCGGTCGGCGATCCCGAGCTCGCCGGTCCACTCCCGGACGTCCCGCTCGGTCAGCTGAGCCGGCTCTCCGGCGATGACCAGCACCTTCGGGATCGGTCCCGCGACGAGACGAGCCCACGCCTCGAGGAGAACGCGGTGCCCCTTCACCGGGGAGAGGCGGGCGACGATGCCGGCCACGAACGCGTCGTCCGGCAGCCCGAGCGACCGACGCGCCTCGGCGCGCTGGCCGGGCGTGAACGGGACGAAACGGGCCGCGTCGATCGCGCCCGGGATGACGGCCGGGTCCCGTCCGGTCATCGTGCGGACCGGCGGCGCCAGGAAACGCGCGGGCACCGCGACCGCGTCCGCGCGGCGATACAGCCATCGGTTCCACGGACTGGGCTGTGGGCGGCGGACCTCGCCCTTGGTCCGCACCAGCGCGACCGCCGGCGCTCCGGCGCTCCTCGCGATCTCGGCCGCTGCATGCCCCGCCCCCGTGTGTACGTGCACGACGTCCGGCCTCTCCCGGGCGAGATGGCGCGCGAGATCGCGGGCCAGCCGGAGCTGGCCGGTCACGCCGCGCGAGATCGGGACGGCCAGGGGCACGCCGGCGGCCCGTGCGCGCTCGGCGGACGGGCTGTCGGCCAGCGCGCAGACCGTCACCCGACGTCCGGTCCGGTGCTGGGCGGTGGCGAGATCGATCGCGTAGGCGGCGATCGCGCTCCACCAGCGAACGGCCACCACGTGTGCGACGTGAACCATGACGGGACAGGATACTGGACCCCGTGCCCGCCATCCATGCCGGCAGGGCGGTGAGGCCGGTGCGTGGTTCGGCGGGGTGGGTCCGGGGACGGGTCAGCTCGACACGCGACCGGCGGTGCTCGGGAGGGCCAGGCGCGCGTTCGGGGAGCCGGGGCCACGAACCCGGCGCCACCACGAGCCGACACGCCCGCGCAGCGAGTAGTGACGTTCCCAGGCGCGCTCGATGTCCGGAAGGCACCGCATCGCCTCGCGGTACCCGACCTCGATCATCGCCTCGGCCTCGCGGATCTCGAACGAGTTGAACTCGCTCAGGTCGGGCTTGATGCACACGTCGGCGGCCCGCTCGGACACCGCGGCGTTCTGCTGTGCGACGAGCCCCATCGTATGCATGATCAGCGCGAGCATGTGGCGGGGTGGATTGGCGCGCTTGCGGTGAAAGCCGAGGTTCACGCCGACCACGAGGGGCGGCTCGTAGGCCTCGAGCGCGCGGGTCGGCATGTACTCGACGAGGCCGCCGTCGACGTACAGCGAGCCGTTCATCTCGACCGGAGCATAGATCTGCGGAATGCACGACGAGGCCTGGGCGGCCTTGGCCACGGGGCCCGAGTCGAGCGCCTCCTCGCGGCCGTCCTGCAGGTTCGTGACGATGATCGAGAGCGGGATCCGCAGCTGCTCGAAGGTGACGTCTCCGATCGCGTCGACGACCATCCGGTACAGCTTGTCGGAGGACAGGAAGCCCAGCCGCCGAAAGCCGATGCGGCCCAGGTCGGTCAGCTTCATGCTGGACGCCTTGGCCGCGATCTCCTCGATCGGGATCCCGGCGCAGTAGTACGCGGCCACGATCGATCCGCCGCTGGTGGCCGCCACCCGATCGATGACGATACCCGCCTCGTCCAGCGCCTTCAGCACGCCGATGTGAGCCACGCTCTTGGCCGTGCCCCCCGAGAGGGCCAGTCCAATGTGAATGGGTCTCATGCACGATCCCGTGGTGATGCGCCGCCGAGGCCGCGCGGCCTCACTGAACGTTCGACAGATTCAACCCCGATCTCGTGGATTTTCTTCCCACCCGAGGTCGAGGTCCGCCGATCCGGGTGGCCCCGGCCGCGTCCGGGCGAGTCGATCCGCGGCCGGGGATCACACGATCAGAAGTGCAGCGTGGCGGCGAACCGGAGCGAGCTCTGAACCAGCGACACGTCCTGCGCGGCGTAGTCGGCGTCGGTCGCGCCGGCGGCGAACTCGTAGTCGCCGGAGAACGGATCGTATAGGCTGAACGGCGGCGTGCCGCCCCACCACGTCACGTAGTCGGTGGTGGCCCGGCGGAACGACATGTCGAACCCGACCCGGCCGGAGTGGAAGCCGAGCCCGAACGAGACCGCGTTGCCCGTGGCCTCTTCGAGCTGGGGGAAGCCGTCCGCGTCCAGTAGGACCGGGCGCTCTGTGACTCCCTGGTCGTTGACCTCCTCGTCTCCCAGGACGAGCGACGGGAACGCGAACGGGACCTCCTCCCATCCCAGACGAAGATCCAGGCCGAAGCCCGCCCGGTCGAACAGCGGGGTCTCGAAGCCGACGTGGATGGACGTCTTGTCGTACAGGTTGGCGCTCCCGTCGTGCAGCTTCAGGTTGGTGTCGACCGAGATGTCGGTGTCGTCGCCGAGCTCGTCCTGGAGAGCCTGGTTGATGAACTCGAACTCCTCGGAGAGCTCGTCGTTGGTCAGGAACTCGTCGACGTGGTCGACGGTCGCGTCGGAGAGCGTCGTGGACGAGTAGTCGACGTCGACGCGGCCGCGCCCGAAGAAACGGTGCACGTAGCCCATGATGCCGCCCCGATCGACGCCGTCGCCGAGCAGATTCGTGAGATGAACGGAGCCTCCGACCGTCAGCGTGGCCGGGATCGTCATGTCGTAGTCCGCGATGCGACCATCGACGACCAGCGCGACCGTGGGGTTGCCGACCGAGAACCCGTCCTGCACCAGCTGGTACTTGCCGCTGCGCATCTCGAGCGTGTACTCGGGCCGGAAGACCGCGCCGGCGGTGACCGCACCGCCGCGCAGACCGATCTGGGCCCCCAGGTCGAACGCGGTCCCCGTGAACTTCTGGGTGATGGACGCGTCGTTCAGGAGCGGGCCCGGGTACTCGACGACGAGCTGCGTGAGCTGGGAGACCGTGAACACCTGCTCGGCACGGACGCGGCCGCTGGCGAGGTTGGCCGCGCCGCCGAGGTTGAGCCACGCGTTGCCGTCGCGATCGCCGAGCGTCGTGGCCAGACCGAACACGAGCGCGCCGATGCCGCCCTCCTCCCGCGACTGCCCGGCCGACTTCAGCTCGCCGGTGAGCCCCTGGACGCCACCCTCGGGGAGCCAGCGCGTGATCGCGTTGGTGGAGTTCTTGATGTCGACGAACTCCCGGTAGCCGACCGCGAGCGCGGTTCGCCCGAGGAAGCGCCCGAAACCGCTGTCGGCGTCGGGATCGTAGAACGGTAGGCCGGACATCATGAGCCCGTCGTGCACGAGCGCGTAGCGGGGCTCCACCGCGACCTCGAGCGGATCGATGCGCCCGACGATGCCCGTGTCGAAGATCAAGAAGTCGGTCAGCTCGCTCTGGCTGGATCCGAAGAAGTTGCCGATCCCCACCCGGACGTCGCCCGCCGACCCGTCCGGACGCCAGGCCAGACCGGCCGGGTTGATGACCAGCGCCTCGGCGCCGCTGGCCGTCGCGACGGCGGCGCCGCCGAGCGCGTCGGAGCGGGCCGAGCGACTGGCCCCGGCGAAGTCCAGGTCGTGGTTCAGGTAGTAGAACTGGGGGGCCAGCGTGGACAGCGTCGCGTACTCGAGCCCGTAGGGATCGCTCTCGGCGTCGACGCCGCGCGGCAGCGGGGCCAGGCGGTTGAAGTAGTTCAGGAGGTAGTAATCGAGATTGACGGTGCGACGAATGATTTCCTGGGCATCGGCCGTGGTCGCCAGGATCGCGAGAAGGCCGAACGCGGTGAGGACACGCGCGCGTGCGGACATGGAAGCCTCCTAGAAGTTCCGATCTCTGGCAGCCAACAACGCGGCTCCGACCCCCATGGACCAGAACACGACCCGACGGATCGTCTGGGCCTTGTCCGTGGCCATCCGCTCCACCGAGAGGATCTGATCGCGCTCGACGATGAGCCGGTCGAGATCCTCCTCGTCGACGTACAGGCGAAAGTCGCGGATGCGCTCGGCTTGATACCGGTTGGATGCGGTGTCGTCGAGCGTGACCAGATCGGCCACGACGATCTCGGTCTCGTCGACCGATTCCACCGCACCGCGGAACGTCCGGCCGGCGCTCGAGTAGGTGACGGTCTCACCGTTGTCGATGCGACCGACCATCGAAGAGCCGTCCTGGAAGGTCAGGACGACCTTCTCCTCGCGAGAGAAGTCGACGCCGTCGACCGGCACGCGCATCGTGCATCCGAAGAGGACGAGGAGGGTCGGAAGACACATCCACCCAGCCACCCATTTGGTACCCATCGAGGGTCCTCCCGTTGTCTGATTGTCGCCCCGGCGAGAGAGTGAGCGCGACGACACGCCGTGCATGTGGGAGAGGGGACGCCACCACCGCGCGACGCGCCGGCAAGCGAGGCGCCGCCGCGGACTTCCTGCCCGTCACGCGCCGTGTTCGGCCGGTGGCTCTCGGTCACGCTAAGTGACTGAGAGTGGGCGAACTATAGGAAGGTGGCCTGGGGGTGTCAAGGGTGGGCGCCCGGCGGCCCGACGCCCGCGCAGGCGGTCGCGGGGACCGCCCACCGGGATCGGAGAGACGCACAAATGCCCTGATGGCAACGGGCTGCTGGCGGGATCGTCCTCAGGACGCCGGCTGCATGTGCGCCTGGAGATCCTCGTCCGAGAGGTTGAGTCCGGCTGGATCCAGCGACGCCACGACGCCGAGCTCCGGCACCGCGGCCAGATCGAGCGTCTCTCGCCCACCCCAGCGCCGGACCACGGGCCGGAACACGTCTTCCTTGCGTGGCCCCTCCACGACGACGGCCAGCGTCTCGTCCGAGAGGCGGACGAGGCTTCCCGGCGGGTACGCGCCGATCATGCTCACGAACACCTTCGTGAGCGTCGGATCGAAGGCCCTGCCACGCTGGTGCCAGATGTAGCTCATGGCGACCGCCGGCGTGATCGGGACCTGGCGGTACGCGCGCACCGACGTCATCGCGTCGTAGCAGTCGCAGAGGGTCACGATCCGCGAGTACATCGCGGGGGCCGCGGGCACGCGGAGCTCGGGATAGCCCGAGCCGTCGTAGCGGATGTGATGCTCGAGCGCCACCTGCACCGCGCGGATCATCGTGGGCTCGAGCCCCCGGCGCTCCAGGAGGATCCGGGCACCGAGGAGCGGATGCGTCTTCATGACCTCCCACTCCTGCGGCGTGAACTTCCCCGGCTTGTTCAGGATGCGGAGAGAGATCTTGATCTTGCCGACGTCGTGGAAGAGTGCGGCCACGCCGAGCTCGCGGGCACGAAGCCGGTTCAGCCCGATGCGCGTTCCGAGCGCGGAGGCCAGGATGCACACGTTCACCGAGTGCTGGAACGTGTAGAGGTCGTAGTCCCGGATCGTCATCGCCGCGAACAGCACCTGCTCGTCGGTGACGAGCGTCTCGACGATGTCTCCCACCAGCCGGCGACCCCGGCGGACGCTGAGCTCGCCGCGATCGCGGGCATCGTGATAGATGTCGCGGATCTCGCCGATCGCGCGCTTGTAGACGCGTTCGGGCGTCCGGGTGCGTGAGCCCGGACCATGAGACTCCAGATCGGGGGAGACCGGCTCGGCGTAGCAGTCCTCCGGCGCCTCCCAGGCATCACGCTGTGACATGGCGGTCACGAACGCGGCCAGCGCCGCCGGCTCGGGCGGGGACGTGAAGGCGAACCCGCCAATTCCCATCCGCTCCAGACGTGCCCGGAGGTCGGCGACCTCGTGGACGTGCCGCACGCGCTCGCGGTTGACGAACATCTGATCGGTGGTGACGGTCAGCACGCACTCCCCGTCGTTCAGGAACGCGGCGTGAATGCTCTCCAGGAGGCGCCGGAGCGCGCGCTGCGCGGCGTCGTTCGCGCTGTCGTGCACCTTCAGGATGTTCAGGGCCACCTGGAAGTTCAGGGCCATGCCGACGATCTCGGCGTCGGGGCTCCAGCTCACGACATCCCCCGTTGGTGAGTGGCCTCGGCCAGATAGTCCTGCACCGCACGAGGCCCGGACGACATGAGCTCGGCCTTGAGCACCTCGGCCTCGGGATGTGTCATCAGGGCCAGCGCACCCGCCGCACACAGCCGGTCGTCGTCGGCCTGCTTGCGACGCAGCCAGCCCTTCTGGGTGAGGAGCTTCCGGAGAAACGGAAGCACCTCCGGCACGTTCGTGCTGCCGAGCGCCTGGAAGAAGACCCTCCGCTCGTCGATGTCGCGATCTCGGAAATTGGAGCGGAGCATCTCCTTCAAGAGCGGCTCCAGCGCCTCGCGCACACCGAGCCGCGGCAGAGCCCACGCGGCGCGACAGCGCACGTCGGTGGACGGGTCCGACAGGAGACGCGCGAGCACCGACCGCGCATGCGCACCGCCGATCGACTCCAGCGCCTCGACGACCTCGACCCGGGCGGCCGTGGGGGCCGTGCGGAGAATCTCGCCGAGAGGGGCGACGACCTCCTTCGTCTTGACCTCTTTCAGAAGCCGGATCGCCGCGATCAGGGGGTCGCCTTCGAGCTGGGACAGGCGATCGGTCACCGCCTCGGGGCTCCGGCGGAGCTGATCGGCCAGCCCCGCATGCACGATGGCCCGGCCGTCACCGTCCGGCATCGACAGGAACGCGTCGAACAGGTGCGGCGTCGCCGATCGGCGGAGCTCGGCGATCAGCGTCACCGCGGCGTCCGCGCTGTCCCAGGTACCCGACGCCAGCGCGTGCGTGATGGCGCCCACGGCCTCGGAAGACGCGAAGCTCTCCTGGCACTCGACGATCGCCCGCATCTTCTCCTCGGTCAGGCCCTGGGGCTCGGCGCGGAAGTGATCGAGCAGCTGGATCGTCTCGCGGGCGCCCGAGAACTGGCCGTCGCGGATGCACTGGTCCACGACCGACCGGAGAAGCTCGAGCGCGGTGGAGAAGTGATCGCGCTCGCTCTCCAGTCCGAAGAGCTGGCAGAGAATGCCGCCGACCTGGATCGGTGTGGGCGCGGTGGCCAGAGCCGCGACCTCGGAGGAGAGCACGGCGCTCTCCTGGTCGTTGTGGGTGAAGTCGCGCTGGGTCCACTCCGCCGGCGAGAGCGGCTCGGGCATCCGGTTCTCCGGGAGGGTGCTGTTGAAGTGGCTCGGCTCCTCCTCCTTGGGCTGCGAGGGCACCTCGACCGCTTCCCAGCGGACGTTCGGCCAGTCCCGCTCCCACAGCATCGTGGCCAGATCCGCGTCCAGGCGCATGCTCTCGAAGTCGACGGCGATCAGCGAGACGAGCCCGCTCAGCTCCTCCTCCGTGATCGCCGGACCCAGCTCCAGGAACGCGAGGCCGCCCGCGGCCAGACGGCGGCCGAGATCCGCGGCGTCCTCCGTCGACAGGGTCGTCCCGCCGAGCTCGAGCCCGCCGGCGGCGCTTCTGAGAACGACGGGCTCTCCGTTCGAGACCGCCCCGAACGCGCCCAGCAGCTGCTCCACCAGCGCCCGCCGGCTGGCGTGGTTCTCACCGTAGAGCGCTCCCGTGCGGATCGTCCGGGAGAGCACGGCCACGAGCTGGAGATGCGTCTCGGGGCTGTGATCGGTGGGGTCACCTGACATGCAGCTGGAATCCTCACGCTGACCGTCTGAGTGCTGGCCGCGGCGGGCAGACGGGTCTCCGCTCGGCCGCACGGGCTCCCGGTCGTGTCACCCTCTGAGTGGGGTATCGGCGATCCGGAGGCGGAGGTTCACTGGGCAGGGGGCGCTTCGGGACTCGGAGAGGCGTTCGAGGCGGGGCCGCCGGCCGAGATCGGCCGGCGACCCGATCGGTCCGAGCCGGACGCTAGTAGCGGTAGTGGTCCGGCTTGTACGGCCCCATCGGGGGCACGTTGATGTAGGCGGCCTGCTCTTCGGTCAGCTCGGTGAGCGTCACCCCGAGCTTGTCCAGGTGCAGACGCGCGACCTTCTCGTCGAGGTGCTTCGGGAGCACGTAGACCTTCTTCTCGTACTGCTCGGGATTCTGCGCCAGGTCGATCTGCGCGATGACCTGGTTCGTGAAGCTGGTCGACATCACGAAGCTCGGATGGCCGGTGGCGCACCCGAGGTTCAGAAGGCGTCCCTCGGCGAGAATCATGACGCTGTGCCCGTCCGGGAACGTCCACATGTCGTACTGCGGCTTGATGTTGGTGCGCTCGATGCCCGGCGTGCGGGCCAGGCCGGCCATGTCGATCTCGTTGTCGAAGTGGCCGATGTTGCCCACGATCGCCTTGTCCTTCATCCGGGACATGTGGTCGGCGGTGATGACGTCCTTGTTGCCGGTGGCCGTCACGAAGACGTCGACCTCCCCGATCACGTCGTCGAGACGGACGACCTCGTAGCCCTCCATCGCGGCCTGGAGTGCGCAGATCGGATCGATCTCGGTGATCAGCACGCGGGCGCCCTGCCCGCGCAGGGACTGCGCACAGCCCTTCCCGACCTCACCGTAGCCCGCCACGAGACAGGTCTTGCCCGAGAGCATGACGTCCGAGGCCCGCATGAGTCCGTCGGTGAGCGAATGCCGGCAGCCGTAGAGGTTGTCGAACTTGCTCTTGGTCACGCTGTCGTTGACGTTGATGGCCGGGAACAGGAGCTCACCGGCCTTCTCCATCTCGTAGAGTCGGTGCACGCCGGTGGTCGTCTCCTCGCTGACGCCTCCGCAGCCCTCGGCCACGCCCTGCCAGCGCGTGGGTGACTCCCCGATGGTGCGCGCGAGCGTCTTCAGGAGGCTGGCGTAGTCCTCGGAATCGGCGGTGGCCGGATCCGGGATGCGGCCGGCCTTCTCGAACTCGACGCCCTTGTGGATGAGCATCGTGGCGTCACCGCCATCGTCCACGATCAGATCGGGCCCGCTCCCGCCGCCGAAGTCGAGCGCGCGCTCGGTGCACCACCAGTACTCGTCGAGCGTCTCGCCCTTCCAGGCGAACACCGCCGCGCCGCGCGGATCGGTCGGTGTCCCCTCGCGTCCGACGACCGCGGCCGCCGCGGCGTGATCCTGCGTGGAGAAGATGTTGCACGAGCACCAGCGTACGTCGGCGCCCAGATCGACCAGCGTCTCGATCAGCACCGCCGTCTGGATGGTCATGTGGAGCGAGCCCATGATCTTCTTGCCGGCCAGCGGTTGCTGGGGGCCGAACTCCTCGCGCAGGGCCATCAGACCGGGCATCTCCTGCTCGGCGAGGCGGATCTCCTTGCGGCCCCACTCGGCCAGCGAGAGATCGGCGACCTTGAACTCGAGCGTCTTCGTGGCGGTGGTCATCGGATACTCCAGGTGGATCGAGGAAAGGGAGACGACGGCGTGACGGCCGTGCGCGGTCCCGTGCATGTCATGCGGTGCTCACGAGCTCGGAGCCCGTCATTCTAGCCGCGTCGTTCGACGACGGGCAACCAGCGGGTGAGTAACGTCGTCGGCCGCGTTCCGGTTCCCGTCGACCGTCACGTCCGGCGAGCCCGGTTGTGCGCCACCGCGCGGGCGTTCCGGCGCAGACCGTCGACCCCCGCGCGCCGCATCGCGCTCCCGGCGATGCGCGCGTCGAGGTCCTCGTCGGACGCGTCGATCCACTCCGAGAGCGGCCGCGAGGTGACGTGCGCGCGTTCGGCGAAGTCGGGCTCGCGGGTCGGGGCGGCGAACGCGTTCCACGGGCACACCTCGAGGCAGATGTCACAGCCGAAGAGGTGCTCCCCGATGCGCTCGGCGTCGGCGGGCCCGAGCTCGCCCCGGTGCTCGATGGTCAGGTACGAGATGCAGCGGCGCGCGTCCATCACGTAGGGCTCGGGAAACGCGCCGGTCGGACACGCGTCGAGGCAACGCGTGCACGACCCGCAGAAGTCGAGGTGTGCCGCGTCGCCCGGGAGCTCGACATCGGTCAGGATCTCGCCGAGAAACGTCCAGCTTCCGAGCGAGCGGCTGACGAGGTTCGTGTGCTTGCCCCGCCAGCCGAGCCCGGCTCGCTCGGCCCATGCCTTCTCGAGAATCGGGGCGGTGTCCACGGCTACGCGCGTGCGGGCCCCGGGCACGAGCTCGGCCACACGAGTGGCCAGCGTGGTCAGCTTGCGCCTCAGAACACGGTGGTAGTCGCGGCCGCGGGCGTAACGTGCGATGCGAGGCGGCGCGTCGCCACCGGCCGCCGCCACCGACCCCCGGGAGCCGCTCGCGTCGGGACGGTCGGGACCGGCCTGCGCCGCCGTCTCGCGTCTGCGACCGGTCTCGTGACCGTAGCCGTGCGCGACGCAGATGACGCTCCGGGCACCGTCGAGGAGGTGCCGCACGTCGGCACGAAGCGCCCGCAGGCGGGCGAGGTAGTCCATCGTCCCGTGACGGCCACGTGCGAGCCACTCGTCGAGCCGGGCGGCCTCGGCGTCCAGCGGCACGGCGGCCGCGACCCCGAACGCGTCGAAGCCGAGCGCGCGTGCCTCGTCGGCGAGTCGCGATCGCAGCTCGTCGGCCCGGAACGTCATTCCGAGTCCAGCTCGCGGTCGTGCGCGTCCTTCTGCCGCATCGCGGCCTCGATCTCCTCCCGCGCATGGAGGCGGCCCCGACCGATGCCGCTGCAGAACGAGCGGACCTCGGCGTTCCAGGCGGCCCGCTCCATCGTCTCGGGCCAGAAGGGCCACGTGCGACACGGGACCGGCCGAACCGGGTAGATCGTGCACCGGCAGTCGGAGAGGAACTCGCAGGCCCCTCCCCGCGAGCGCGCGATCAGGTAACCGTCCTCGTCGCGGAGGTGTCGCCGGCGCAGTGCCGTCAGCGACAGGCCGAGGTGACGGGCCAGCGCGCGGGCCTCGCGCCGCGTGAAGTAGACGCGATCGTACTCACCGTGGTTGTGGCAGCAGTCACCGCCCTCCCGGCAGCCGAACCGCACGCCCTCGGCGTACCACGCCCCGTCACCCATCGATGATCGCCGATGCGAACGAGACGACCGAGCCGTCCTCGACCCACTGGTGATAGGCGACCACGTCGGCCTCCCGCTGGCCGGTCCAGGCCATCGTCGCGTAGACGGCGCTCAGCCCGCAGATGCGCCGCGGGTTGCCGTCCTCAGAGACCGACCGGAAGAACGCGCCCGAGTCGCCGGCCGCCACCGTCTCGAGCGTCTCGCGATCGAGGCCCTCGAGCGCCTCGAGCTGCTCCTCGTCGACCGGCTCGGGATCCTCGAACCGCGGACCGACGTGAGCCATGTCGGCTCCGGCGATGACCGTGACCGTCAGGTGGCGCTCGCGCGCGGTCTCGGCGATGGCGGTGACCATCGCGTCCACCTCGTCTTGGCGTTCCGGTCGCGTCGGGTCGGTGTCGGACGGCACCAGCGATCCGCACAGAAAGGGGAGGATCGGAGGCACGCGCTCACCGAACACGTGCCGCAGGTAGACGGCCTGGAACTCCAGGGAGTGCTCGGTCCGGTGCAGACACTCGTCCGCGAAGAGCTCGCCGGGGTATCGACGCACGATGTCCTCGAGCACCTCCTCGGCCACCGGACACGGGCCCAGCGGCGTGTCGTACCCGATCGAGCTGGCGATGAACAGCTCGTGCGTGAGCGCGTGGGCGGTGCCGAACAGCACGACCACGTCGGGACGCGCGTGTCCGTTCGCGAACGCGGCGTAGGCCGCGGCGTACGTCGTCTCGGCCACGCGGAGATCGATGTGCGGCACGATCAGGCCGAGCGGCGGATCTCGGCGAACGGCGAGCGGGATCGCTCGGAACGACGAGGCCAGCTCGCGCGAGAGCTCCGATGCATCCGCGGAGTAGCTCACCCCGGCGAACGCCGGTGCGCGCCGTCCCTGCTCCCGGTAGCCGGCGTTCGCCGCGCGGCGGCGTGCCTCGAAGCGAGGCGAGTCGAGGAAGCCGTGCTCGTCGAGGCCTCGCACGAACCCCTCGACCACGTCGCGGCTCGCGTCGATGGCATGCCGTTCCCGGATGGCGCGGACGACGTCGTCGAGCGTCCGCGTGCCGTCGAAGCACTCGAGCAGCACCGACGACATCGGCGTCATCGCGATCGGAGCGTCGACGATCCCGGTCGGATCCTCCAGGACGAGCTGTGCATCGTCGCCCTGCCCGACCAGATGGTGCTGCACCGGCCGTAGCCGGGGCCGGAGCGGGATGGCGCCGCTCCCGCCCGACGTGTCGGAGATGTCTGTCATCCGGATCCGCCTCCCTCCTCACCGGCGTGACGGAGCCAGCGGAAGACCCCGTGCACGCGCGTGGCCGGGCGCGCGTCCGGCGTATCGGGTCGTGCGACTCCGGCGCCCGTCGCCTCGGCGCGGGAGTCCGGTGCGGACGGACGGCCGGACCCGGTCGACTCGACCCGCACCCACCACACCCGGTCCGTGACGCCCGGCGGATCGGTGGAAACTACCACATCGACGAGCATCGGATCGGGTGGCGCGCCGGGGCCGGGACCGGGCGTGACCGCGATCCAGCGCTCGGGTCCGAGGAGCCGCCGCGCCGCCTCGGCCCGTCGTCCCCGGTCGACGATCTCGATGCCATCGGCTTCGAGGGCGCACTCCAGGTCGCCGCGCACGAGGATGACGATCCCGAGCGCCTCCAGGACACCGCGCCTCTCCAGCCAGTGCCGGTCTCCGGCGAGGCGCGAGAGCCTGGCGGCGTCCACGACGAGCCAGCGGGTCGCCGGATCGAGCGCCTCGACCTGGGTCATGAACGCCGCGTCGTCGTCGTGCCCGTCGTCGCTGGCGTAGATCGGGGGCGAGGGCGGGCGGTGGTCTGGATCCGGGCGTCCACGCACTGGGCGCCGGTCAGGCATGCAGCTCCACGACGTCGCCATCGCTCAGCACGTGATCGCGCTGAACGTGCTGTCCGTCGAATGCGCCGGCGCCCCAGATCCGTGCGAACGAGAGCCCCTCGGCGAGCTCCCGGTGAACCGCCTCGGCCAGATCCAGCACGGTGCTTCCCCGATCGAGGAGGAACGGACTCTCCATGTCGGCCTTCTTGCCCGGCTGCTTCGTGTAGACGCGGACGACCCGGAGGCTCTCGAAGATGGCCTGCCGAAGGGCTTCGAGGCCCTCGCCGGTCTCGACCGACGTGCGCAGGATCTCCCAGGGTCGTGAGAGGGACTCCCGGAAGATCTCCTCCCGGAGGTCCGCACCGTCGTCATCGGCATGCGTGGCCACGAGTAGAGTGGGGCGCTCGAGCACGGGCCCCGCCCCCGCGCGGTCGACGTCCTGCGGCGCAAGCTCGCGGGCCGGAACGAGCATCGTGTGCCAGTGCTCCAGCACGCCGAGCGTGTCCTCGGTCGTGGTGAGAATGTCGTCGTCGCCGAGGCTCACGACCCAGAGGATCAGATCACAGGCCCGGACCTGGCTCTGCATCCACGCCCGCACGAACTCGGACGACACCGCCGGTGCGTCGACCAGCTGCACCTGGACGTCGTCGATCGGCATCATGCCGGGATGGAAGCGGGTGGTGGTGTAAGGGTACGGCGCGACCTCGGGCTCGGCGGCCGTGAGTCGGTCCATCAGCGCGGACTTGCCCGCGTTGGGACCCCCCACCAGCACGACCTGCTTGTGCCCGTCGCGATCGACGTACTCGCCGGGGACCCGGCCGCCGGACTTCCGGGTCTCGGCCCCCTGCAGCTTTGCGATGCGCTTCTTGAGATCGGCCTGGAGCTTCTCGGTTCCCTTGTGCTTCGGGATCAGCCGGAGCATCTCCTGAAGACACGACAGCTTCTCGTCGGGGGTCGACGCCTCGCGCATGCGGGCTTCGGCCGCCTTGTACTGCGGGGTGAGGTTCGCCGGCATGGACCTTCTCCGGACTCGTGCCACCGGGTCGCGCTCGACGTCGAACGCGCTCCCACCCCGATGGTGACGAACCGGGACGCCTCATCGCAAGCGCGGAGGACACGGAGGCCGGGTCGTTTCGTTGGTCGACGTCACCGCGCGACCGGGCGGACCGAGCCGTCGCGTGAGGAACGAGGACGTTCCCACATTCCCTTCGCACCGTTGCCGGCCCAAACGACGCTCAGTTCGTTTGTGTGCGAAGAGCCCCGCGTAACCGATCGGCCGTGCCTCTCCCCTCATCACGTCCGCTCGGCGGGAGCGCGCCACGCTCCTCACGCGACGAGAGAGCGGATTGCAAGCGCGGTGCCATCGGCCACGACGACGTAACCGACGCCCCGACGGTCCGCTGATCGCCGGCCGCGCACCGCGTGGCGTCGCCGCGCCGACACATCGTCGGGTTCTCGACGGTCCGGGCCCCCACGGGATCGGCGGCGCGCCGGGTCGCCCCGAACAAAACCATTGATCCAACTCTATGAAATGACATAACATACACAGCCATCGGGATTGATCCGGCGACCTCGATTACCGTCCAGCACCCCATGAGCGGATCTAGCCCTGCATCGGGTACTTACGAGGGGGTCCCATGGATGATCGCCAGGATTCGCTGGCATCGCCCTCGCATCCGGGGGGAAGCACGATCACCGTCGAGTGCAATCACGCGCTCACCGACGGTGGTCTGCGTGTGACCGAGATCCGCATCGCGCTTCGCGGCGAAGACAAATTGAAGGCGTTCGTCAGCGTCACGCTCGAGCGCAGCCTCGTCATTCGTGGAATCAAGATCATCGAGGGTCGACAGCGGCTGTTCGTCGCGATGCCGAGTCGCTCCAAGACCGACGGGTCGTTCCAGGACATCGTGCATCCCATCAATCAGGAGACGCGCGCACGGCTCGAGAGCTGCGTGCTCGAGACGTATTACGACGTCGCCGAGACGCGCGAGATCAACTAGACGCGGGCGGCCTCCAGACCGGCTGATCACCCAGCGCCGCGCACAGCTCCACCAGCGACAGGAGATCGAGAGCGTTGTGCAGAAACACCGGCGCCAGGATTCGCCGGTCCCCGCCCCGGATCGCCTGCCGGTAGAGCCGGGGAACGTCGCCCCCCGGCACGTCGCCTGATCGTTCCCGCCCGAACACGTGCCTCTCGATGCTGACCAGACGACAGTTCGGAAGCCGGGTCTTCCACGCTCGGCGTGCCGCGTGCAGAAGGTCCACGTCGGAAGGCCGGGGCCAGGGACGGATGCGGTGGCGGGCGGCACGATCGCGCAGCAGCGGCAGGTCGTAGCTCCGGCCGTTGTAGGTCACCACCCGTTGCGCGCGGGAGAGACGGTCGGCGAGTCCGGCCAGGAGAGCCCCCTCGCGATCGATGTCCGCGGCGAAGATCTGCTCCACCACGACGCGCTCGCCCGTCACGCTCGCCAGCCCGACCAGGAAGATCATCTGCGACCCGAGCCCCAGGGTCTCGGTGTCGAGGAACAGCGTGGTCTCCGGAACGTCGGCGGGCAAGCTCGCGAGCAACGAGGGCGGGCACGGGATCTCCAGCTCACGGGCGAGGATCGAGCCCCTGGACGTCTCGCGGCTCCGGAACGGGGATGGCGCGAAGAGCCGCGGATGATCGGTCCAGTCGGGGCGCGAAGGACGCGCCGAGGTCCCGAGCGCATCACCAGCGGGACGGGCGGCCGGCGGCTCCGGATCCGGCGGCGTCCCGCCGGTCGTCGGCACCGGAGACACGGGAGTGGTTCGTGACGAGACAGATTCCGCCGGGCGCGCGGGCCCGAACCGCGACGTGAACCGGCGGCGCCACCACGGCTCGGCGTCCGGGCCGGCACGGCGAGCGGCGGCGGGTGCCACGGTGTCGGATGCCACGGTGTCGGGTGCCGAGGCGTCGCGCGCCGAGGTCGCTCCCGCCGCGACGTCTCGCGCCGTGGTGGCGTGCGGCGCGGCGTCCCGTGTCGGCTCGTCTCGCACGGCGTGGAACCTCGACGACGGACCCGCCGGCGCGCGGACCTCCGGCCGCGCGCCGCGCGCGATCGCGGACAGGCGGCGCCGGAGGGTCGAGGAGAGTCTCACGCGTCAGTGCTCCCGGGGAGAGGCCGTCCACGCACGCTAGCAGGATTCGACGCCCGGGGCACGCATCGGGTCGCGCCACGCCGCCGCCATCTCCTCGCGTGTGGTCGTCACGCCACCGCGGCCACTTTCGCGCGACGGAGCACGCGTGGTACCCTCCGCGCTCGTTTCGACCCATCCCTCACGGAGATGCCGAGATGGCATTGATGGACGAGCTCACCGCCCGCATGAAGGCGGCCATGAAGGCCAAGGACCAGCGCGTGCTCGACACGATCCGCATGGTGCGATCGCGCGTCATCGAGGTTCAGAACGCCGCCGACTTCTCCGGAGAGCTGACCGACGACGTCGTGCGCGACGTGATCGCCGCCTACTCCAAGCAGCTCAAGAAGTCCCTCCCGGACTACGAACGAGCCGGCGAGTCCGGACACGAGATGGCCGAGAAGCTCCGCTTCGAGGTCGACTATCTCTCGGAGTTCCTGCCGTCGATGCTGGACGAGGACGCCACGCGTGCCATCGTCGCCGCGACGGTCGCGGAGCTCGGCGTCACCGATCCCAGGCGGGCCGGACAGGTCATGGGCGCGGTGATGAAGGCCAACAAGGGCCGAGTCGAGCCGGGCCTCGTCAAGCGCCTCGTCGACGAGGCCCTGGCCGGCGGCGGTACGGGTTAGTCTCTGGAACGAGCGCGGCCCGCCCTGTAAGGTACGGGCCTCTGTCCGTCGAAACGCCCTCAACGGAGTTCACCCCTACGATGTGCGGATTTGTCGGTGTGATCGGCGTTCCCCATGCGGCACGCGAGCTGTTCATCGCGCTCCAGACGTTGCAGCATCGCGGACAGGACTCGGCCGGCATCGCCACCAAGGACGGCGACCGGTTCCCCGTGCTGAAGGAGATGGGCACCGTTCCCCTGGCCCTCCGCGAGCACGAGCTCGGCAGCCTGAACGGTCGCGTGGGGCTCGGTCACGTCCGCTACCCGACGTTCGGCCGCCCGGTCCGCGACGACGCACAGCCGTTCTTCTATCGCCAGCCCGGCGTGCTGATGGCACACAACGGGAACGTCACGAACTACCACGAGCTGAAGGCCGCGCTGGCCGAGAGCAGCATCCACCTGCTCTCGTCGTGCGACATCGAGCCGGTGCTGTGTCTGTTCGCCACCGCGCTGATGGCTCAGCGCCCGCGCGGCCACACGATCGAGGATGCGGTGATCGCACTGCGAGAGGTCCAGGCGCGGGTCACCGGCGCGTACACGGTGGCGACGGTGCTGGAGCTGGACGGCGAGGATACGCTGGTGGTGTTCCGCGATCGCCTGGGCATTCGCCCGGGCGTCTGGGGCCGGCGCGGCGATGCGTTCATGGTCAGCTCGGAATCGGTCGCTCTGGACGCGCTCGGGTACGAGTGCGCACGCGAGATCGACCCGGGCGAGGCGCTCTTCCTGCGCGCCGGGCGTGAGCCCATCACGAGGGAGCTGAGCGCCAGCTCCCGGCGGGCGCCCTGCATCTTCGAGCACATCTACTTCGCGCGTCCCGACTCGGTCATCGACGAGCGCACGGTGTACGAGGTGCGGCTCAGTCTGGGCCGCCGTCTCGCGGACGAGCTGCGGCAGCACGGCCACGAGATCGACACGGTGATCCCGGTCCCGGACACGTCGCGACCGGCGGCCACAGCGATCGCGGAAGCGCTCGGCAAGCCGATGCGCGAGGGGTTCATCAAGAACCGATACTCGGGTCGCACGTTCATCATGCCCGACCAGACGACGCGCAACACGGCGCTCCGACTGAAGCTGAACCCGATCCGGACCGAGATCGAGGGGAAGCGAGTGCTGCTCGTCGACGACAGCATCGTGCGCGGCAACACGGTGCGAAGCATCATCGCGCTCGTTCGCGACATGAACCCGGCGGCCGTCCACCTGGCGATCTACGCGCCGCCGGTGACGCACCCGTGCTACTACGGCATCGACATGTCGCGCCCCGAGGAGCTGATCGCGCGGCGTCACCTGGATCGGTCGGGGCTCTCCCGTCCCACGCTGGAATGGCAGCGGCGGTACGAGGCGGAGCTCGCCGACGAGCTGCTCCTGGACTCGCTGACCCACCTCTCGAACGAGGGCCTCCACGAGGTCGCGAGCTGGCCCCTCTGCTCGGCGTGCTTCACGGGCGAGTATCCGGCGCCGCTGTCGGACGCCCAGCGAGAGGCGATCGAGATCAACCGGAACGCCGTCGAGCCGGTGTGAGATCCGGAACGCCGAGCGTGACG
The DNA here is from genome assembly GCA_965224245.1 of Candidatus Eiseniibacteriota bacterium. Classification (GTDB taxonomy): domain Bacteria; phylum Eisenbacteria; class RBG-16-71-46; order CAZAMP01; family CAZAMP01; genus CBDCYW01. Next base: position 3,549,910 of record OZ245046.1, read on the forward strand.
CCCGGTCCCGTTCGCACGGTGCTCTTCGACGCGCTGGGGACGCTCGTGCACCCCGCGCGTGTGTTCGAGGCCACCTACGCGGCGCACTTCCGGGAGCTCGGCGCCCCGGACGTCGGCATCTCCGAGATCGCCCGCGCATTCGCCGCGGCCCGGGCCGACGTGAACGTCGACCTGGATGGGGTCCACGACCGCTACCGCTCGCACCCCGGTGGGGACCGCGGGTTCTGGCGGGCGTTCGTGGGCCGCGTGGTGGGATACGCCGATCTCTCGGCGGTCGTGGACGCCGACGCCGCCTTCGACCGCATCTGGGACGACCTCGCACGCCCGGACGCGTGGTCGCTCTTCGACGACGTCTCGCCCACGCTCGCCTTGCTGGCGGACGCCGGCTTCCGCCTCGGCCTCGTCTCGAACTGGGACTCGCGCCTTCGCCCACTCCTCGACGCGCTCGACCTCACCCGCTGGCTCGATCCGATTCTGGTATCGATCGAGGAAGGCATCGAGAAGCCGAACCCCGAGATCTTCCGCGCGGCTGCGAGACGGGCGGAGACGCCACCGGCCGCGTGTGCGTACGTCGGCGACTCGCTCCCGCTCGACGGCCTGGGCGCGCGCAACGCGGGGCTCCGGTCGTTCGTGGTCGTCCGGGGCGATGCCGACACCCGTTCGTCGACGCGCGCCCGCGCGGAGGGGAGCGGTGTCGGCGTGATCGAATCCCTCACCGCCCTGCCCGGCGCCCTCGGGCCCCACGTCCCGGCCTGACTTGGCACCGGGCGCTCAGGCCGGCATCCGCGCCTCGGCACCGTGGTGCGCCTCGCGCCCACCCCGTCCGCCGTGCTCTACGTCCTCCGCGCTCAGCACACGCAGCAACGCCAGCGTGGCCGTCTTGCTCGGGATGCCGGGGCGGAGCTGAACCTCCGGGTCGTCGTGGAGCGACGCGTCCAGCGGCGGAAGACCCACGCACGATGGACACCCGCTGGCGCACGGACACGTCTCGACGAGCTGGAGCCCGGCCGACGCGACGGCCGGGAAGCGCTCGAAGACCTTCTCGGCGAAGCCGAGCCCGCCGGGGTAACGATCATAGATGAAGAGCGTCAGGAGACCCCCGTTCGAGGCCTCGAGGGCCGTGCCGAGGTCGTGCCGATCGCACATGACGAGCCGCGGCGCCAGGTGCTGCACGACGTTTCGCAGCCCCGACATCGCGTCGCGCACCGAGAAGCCGGCGCGCTTCGCGCGTCCGGCCGCCGTGGCGGACGGCGCGTACCAGAGCGCCGCGGTGGAGAGCTCCTGATACGGCAGATCCAGCGCGTGATACCCGATGGCGTCCTGCCGATGAAACTGGATCTTCTTGAACGCCGTGGTCGCCCAGTGAACGTCGACGTCGCCGAAGAACACGGTCTCGCCCGGAGCCGCGACACGGCGCTCGTGGACGTCCACGACGCGGACCCGGTCGTCGACCAGGGCCTGCGTGTAGTAGTCGACCTCGCGCGGCTCCACGAACGCGACCTTCTGCTCGAGATCCAGCTCGCGCACGTAGAAGGTCCGCCCCTCGTGGAGATAGATGGCCTCGGGGTACAGGAGCTCGAGCGCGCTGATCGAGTCGACGTTGCCGATGACGGCGTTCTCGCGCGTCGTATCCATGATCGTGTACGTGTCGTCGGACATGTTCCGGAGGCTGACGGTGCCGGCCGGGAACTCGTCGCCGGACCAATACCAGGCGTCCTCCAGCCGGCGAAGGCGCTCGTCGGCGGCGAGTGCGTCGGCGACCGGCTCCAGCGTGTCGCCGAAGTAGCGCGCGTCCTCGGTGACCAGGGGCAGCTCGGATGCGGCACACGCGAGCTGCGCGGCGAGAATGTAGGGATTGTCCAGATCGATGACCGCGTGCTCGGGGTTCTTGCCGAGGACGTCGTCCGGCCGCCGGACGAGGTACTGATCGATCGGCTCGTTGTAGGCCACGATGACGACCAGGCTCTCCTCCCCGCTGCGTCCTGCCCGCCCCGCTCTCTGCAGGGTCGAGGCGACCGATCCCGGAAACCCCGCCATGACCACGGCGTCGAGCCCCCCGACGTCGATGCCGAGCTCGAGGGCGTTCGTGCTGACGACGCCGAGCAGATCGCCGTCGAAGAGCCGCTTCTCGATGGCGCGGCGCTCCTTCGGGAGATATCCGCCGCGGTAGGGACTCAGACGCTCGCTCAGCCCGCGTCCGACCCGGCCGAGCCGTTCGCGCGCGTACCGGTAGATGAGCTCGGCCACGACGCGCGTGCGCGTGAAGGCGATCGTGGGATGGCCCGAGACGACCAGCTCGGCGAGCCAGCGCTCGGCCTCGAGATGGCTGCTCCGGCGTTCGAGACGGGTCTCGTCCTCGTGTGGTGGATTCCAGAACACGAACGTCTTCGCGCCCGACGGCGCACCGTCCTCGTCCACGACCTGGACCGGCTGCCCGATCAGCCGCTCGGCGAGCTCGCCCGGATTGCCGATCGTGGCCGAGCTGAGCACGAAGGTCGGTGAGACCTCGTAGTGGTCCAGGATCCGGCGGAGCCTCCTGATCACCTGGGCGACGTGGGACCCGAAGATCCCCCTGTAGGTGTGGGCCTCGTCGATCACGACGAAGCGGAGGTGCTCGAGGAAGCGGTACCAGCGCCCGTGGTACGGCAGGATGCCGCGATGGAGCATGTCGGGGTTGGTCAGGATGACGTTGCCGTGGTCGCGCAGCTTTCGGCGCGTGTGCGGCGTCGTGTCGCCGTCGTAGGTACCCGCGACGACGAGGCGCTCTCCGCCGGGCACGTCGTCACGCAAACGTGTGAGGCTCCGGAGCTGGTCCTGAGCCAGGGCCTTGGTTGGAAACAACAGGAGTGCCGTGGCGTCGGGATCCTCCTGGAGCGTCTCGAAGATGGGAACGAGGTAGCAGAGCGACTTGCCGCTGGCGGTACGACTCACGACGACCGTGTGGCGGGCCTCGCGGACGTGCTCGATCGCCGTCGCCTGGTGACAGTAGAGCCGATCGATCCCGCGTCGCGAGAGCGCGTCTCGCACCGGCGGAGGGAGTGGAGGATCCAGGTCGCGATGGCGCGCGCCGCGCTCGGGGATGCGGACCGTGTGGAGGTGGGCCCCCTCACGCGCGCCGTCGGTGAGGCGGGCGATGAGCGCATCGAACCGCCCCGGTCGATCGCCGGCACCGGCGGCCGTCACCTCACGCGCTCCGATCCATCTCGGGAAGATCGAACTCGAGCTGCAGGCTCCGCGCCGAGCGGGGGGGGACCAGCGACACCGGTCCGGTGTTCGGGTGTCGCTCGACGAGACCGGACGGTAGTGGCGTCTTCGGATCGATCCACAGCGCCGCCAGGAGTCGGGCACCGGCCACCGCGTGACCCGCGTGGCAATTGTTGAAGAACGCATAGACGCGCTCGGTGTCGGCCACCATGGCGCGGATCCGATCGGTCCAGGCGGCGAGCTCGTCGCGCGAGTACGCGTAGTCGTATCGGTCACCGCCGCCACCCCACCAGTTGGCTCGATTGCGTCCGTGAAAGCGGAGGTAGCCCACCGGCGTGGTGGTCCGAACGACCGGCGGCATCAGACCGTCCAGGTCGGGCTCGTCCACGACGCAGTACCCGATCTCGTGGCGCTCCAGAAACGCGAAGACGTCGTCGCGCGCCCAGCCCGCGTGTCGGAACTCGACGAACATCGGCAGCTCGCCGAGCGCCGCCCGGGCGCGAGCCAGATGCTCGAGAGCGGGCTTCCCATGGCGAAACGCCCACGGAAACTGGAAGAGCACACCCCGCAGGCTCCCGGCATCGATCAACGGCGAGATCGACTCGAGGAACTGCGGCATCGTGCCCGCCATCTCGCGTCGATCGTGCGTGGCCGAGCGGTGTGCCTTCACCATGAACTCGAACTCGGGGCCGGTGACGTCGACCATCCGAGCGAAGGTCTCGGGCGGGGGGATGCGGTAGTAGGTGCTGTTGATCTCGACCGCCGAGAACTGCGACGCGTAGTACGCGAGCATGTCACGCGGCCGGAGCCGCTCCGGGTAGAACGGACCCACCCAGTCCCGGAAGCTGAAGCCCGACGTGCCGATTCGGATGCTCATGTCACGAGCTCCATGCGGGGAGCCGACCGTCGCGCCGGCGGGTCGTCCGCGGCCGCGTCGACGCCGTCGCCGAGGCCGACGCGATGCTCGCCGCGAGCGATCCCCACGAGAACGTCGGCCTTGCATCCGAAGTGATCGGTGAGCGTCGCGATGCTCGCACGGGCGAGCTGTCCGCCCGAGTGCACACCGAGCGCGGCCAGACGTGCGGCGGTCAGGTCGGAGATCCCCGGGAGCGCACCGACCGGGCGATCGTTCACCCAGTCGCGGTACGTCGACTCGCGAAGCGAGACAATCTCCGGGCCGAGCGCGCTCGCCGCGGCACCGCGGGCCACGATGTCGTTCGGACCGATCCCGATGCGCGCGTCGCCGGGAAAGAGCGCGTCGAGCGCCGATCGAAGCCGCAGCGCGACGCGCTGGGCCATGGCCCCGCCGATCACCCGGATGCTCAGCGCGATCGAATCACGCTCCACGCGTCCCACGGCGGGCGAGAATGTCGCGATGGGATCGAGCCATCGCTCGATCCCTCGGCGCCGGGCATCGAGATCCGCGTAGAAGACCTCGAGGGCCGGGCATCGTCGCTTCGCTCGGGTCAGCGACATTCCTCGCCGTACGCCGTGGTTGCGCGCCGAGCGCGAGCTCGCTCGGATGATCGGACCTTTGCGGGACACGAGAACGATGGGCCTCTTCGCGCCCTCCGGCTGCGCGAGCGCCGACAGAGCCTCGAGCAGTCCGGGCATGGTCACGTGAAGCACCATCGTCGTCCGGTTCGAGGGTGGCCGGACGACCGACGCCGAATCGAGCGCGAGCAGCGTCGGCGCCGACCGCCGGTCGACGTCCACGACAGTCTGGGACATGGCGACGCTCATGCTCGTGACCTCCCTATCCATCCAGCCAGACGCGCGTGAGCCTCCATGCCATCGTCCCGGAGTGAAACGAGAGCTCGAAGCTGTCGGTACTCTCGCCGAGCACCGAGAAGTAGTGCACGCGCTCCGAGCCGATCTTCTGGGTCCAGTCGCCCGTGACGCGCGAGACGCGAACGACGCGACGCCTCCAGCGAAAGCGAAGCGGCTCCATCCGTCCGTTGCGAAACCACGTGAGCACCTCGATGGGTTCGTTCACCGACTCGACCAACGTCGTCACCCCGGTGCGTCCGTCCAGTGATGAAAACGCGTGACCCGGCGGTCGACTCGTCCCCGATCGAGTCGGCCCGCCAGGTCACGCCCCTAGCGTCGTACCAAGTGTCAGTCGTAGCGCCTCAGCACGGCGGTCACCCGTCCCAGAACCCTCACGTCGGCAAAGGCCTCGGGGCTCAGGATGATCGGTGTGAAGGCCGGGTTTTCGGGCAGCAGCGCGATGCCGTCGCGCGAGCGATGCAGCCGCTTGACCGTGGCCTCGTCCTCGAGCAGAGCGACGACGATCTCGCCGTTGCGGGCGTCGGACTGAGAGCGCACGACGACGATGTCGCCGTCCAGGATGCCCGCGTTCATCATGCTGTCGCCGTGCACTCGCAATGCGAAGAGATCTCGATGATGGGCGACGAAGCCGTCCAGATGCAGCACGTCCTCGACGTTCTCCTCGGCGAGGATCGGGGCGCCCGCGGCCACACGGCCGACCAGAGGGATCCCTCCGCGGGCGTAGATCGTATCGAGGTCGGCGCCGGCGTCGTCGACGTGCACGTCGGACGAGCCGAGGGCGGCGGCCACCGCCGCGTCGATCAGCTGGATGCCCCGCGAGATCCGCGGATTGCGCCGGATGTAGCCCTTCTCCTCGAGTCGCTTCAGGTAGTAGCGGACGCCGTTGGTCGACTGGATCCCGAATGCCTCACCGATCTCGCGGATCGACGGCGGAAGCCCATCGACGTCGATCGCGTTCCGGAGATGGGCGAGAAGCTCGCGCTCTTTGTCCGTCAACGCACTACCCATGACTGGCTCCCTCTCGTAGGATGACCGCGCCGGGTCGAATTGCCCGCACGAGCACGACCACGCCGGAAATCTACATGAACAGACGTGCAGTCACAAGGCGAAAAGTGCACGAATGTGCAATGCCCACGCGAGCACGGACTTGGCGGGCGTCCCGGACCGCGTGAGCGTCTCCGGCCGCTCGTCGGCAGTCGGATCGGCACCCGCGGCATCGGGCGGCGGTGATCGTAAGTGGTATTGTTGAAATGAATTGAGAGGGGACGGCATGATCCTGCCGCGTCGCGAGGTGATCCGACGCCATCCGGACAATCCGATTCTGACCGCAGCCGATCTGCCCGCCGGCCACACGGTGTTCAACAGCGGGGTCGTCCGCCATGCCGGCGCGATCCGGATGATGCTCCGGATCGAGGACGAGGACCGGTTCCAGCACTTCCGGATGGCCGAGAGCACCGACGGCGTGCACTTCTCGGTGTCGTCCGAGCCGGTCCGGTTTCCGCCGGATCCCGCGGCCGAGGCGTACGAGGGCACGATCTACGACCCCAGGATCACCCCGCTCGAGGGGCGCTACGTGATCTGCTACGCGGCGCACAGCTACCGCGGCGTCCGGATCGGCATGGCCCGCACGGAGGACTTCCAGACCTTCGAGCGCCTCCCGTTCGGATCGGCCGTCGACAACCGGAACGGCGTGCTGTTTCCCGAGCGCATCGGAGCCCGGTACGCGCGACTCGAGCGACCGCAGACCATCAAGGACCGCGGCGATCTCTGGCTCTCCTACTCGCCGGACCTCGTGCACTGGGGCGACTACCACTGCATCGCGGAGACGCGCCAGCACTCGTGGGACCAGTGGAAGCTCGGCGCCGGCGCGGTACCCATCGCGACGCCCGACGGGTGGCTGTGCATCATCCACGGCGTCTGCAAGACCGCGAGCGGGTCCATCTACCGGCTGGGGGCGATCCTCCTGGATCGCGAGGATCCGACCGTGGTCCTCGCGCGCTCGCGGGGCTACATCCTGTCGCCCCGGGAGCTCTACGAGCGAGTCGGCGACGTCCCGAACGTCGTGTTCACGTGCGGCGCGATCGTCGAGGACGATGGCGAGGTGAAGATCTACTACGGCGGCGCGGACACCTGCATGTGCCTCGGGCTCTCCACGGTGGACGAGCTGCTCGCGGCGTGCCGGGAGCGCTGACGCCGACGGCCCCGTTGAACGAGGAGAGAGCGATGCACCGCGTGCCCGTCGTCGACGCCGAGCCCTGGTCGGTGGGAACGGTCTACTGCCTGGGGAAGAACTACCGGGCCCACGCGGTCGAGATGGGTCAGGCGACGCCGAAGCCACCGGTGATCTTTCTGAAGCCGGCGACCACGCTCGTGCCCCTCTCCGAGCCCGTGGCGATCCCCACCGACCGCGGTCCGGTCCACCACGAGATCGAGCTGGTGATCGGGGTGAGGTGGCTCGCCGGACGCGTGCCCGCCGACGTGACGCCCGACGACGCCGAGTCGGCGATCGCGACCCTCGCGGTGGGCCTGGACCTGACGCTGCGCGACGTCCAGTCCGCGGCCAAGTCCGCCGGCGAGCCGTGGGCCGCTTCGAAGGGCTTCACGGGATCGGCGCCGGTGTCGGCGCTCCGGGCGCGGGGCCATCTACCGTGGTCGGATCTGTCGCTGTCGCTCTCGGTGAACGGCGCGCCGCGCCAGTCGGCCCCTCTGTCCGACATGACACTCTCCCCGGCGGCCACGGTGGCCGCGGTCGCGCGCGCGTTTCCGCTGGCCGACGGCGACCTGATCTTCACCGGGACTCCGGCCGGCGTGGGACCGCTCTCCCCCGGCGACACGCTCGACGTGCGGCTGGATCCGATCATCGCGGAGCGGACCCGGGTCGGCTGATCCCGAGCAGACCGCACCCGCCGGCGGAGCGGAAGATCTCGCCGAGGGCCGCCGTCAGCCATGCCCGCCGCGGTCGGCGGCGGCGTTCGGCCGTCCGGGCCGGCGCGGGCCGTCCCGCCACGATCAGACATAGACCCACTGCTATACTTCTCGGACCCGACGATCCCGAGGCCCCCGGACCCCACCGCCCGATCCGAGGAGTGCTCCATGAGCCGACACCAGAGATCGCGGTCCCCCCACCGACACCGTTTCGCTCTCCTGGCCGCCGTCCTGGTCCTGACGACGATCGCCCTGCCGGCCTATCGTCGCGCCGAGCGCGACCCGGCGCGCACGACATCCACGCTGACCGCGATCTCGGCCGTCTCGGAGACGGGCACGCCGACGCTGTGGGTCCGCTTCGTGGACAAGGCGGTGGAGAGCTCCGAGGACTGCGCCCGGGCGCTGGCCGCGCTCGAGCCGGCCGTGAGCCGTAGCGCCTCCGACCGGCGCCGGCAGGCGCGGCACGCCGACGACTTCGACGACCTGCCGATCCCCGCCGCGTACGTCGCCGCGATCGAGGCGACCGGCGCGGTCGTCGTCCACGAGAGCCGCTGGCTCAACGCGGTCAGCGTGCGCGCCGACCTCGAGACGTTCGCGACCCTCGCGGAGCTGCCCTTCGTCGCGTCGCTGGAGAGGGTGGCGTCCTGGCAGAGCACGCCGACCTGGCGCGTGGGGCGGCCTCCGAAGGTCGTGGCCGATACCGTCGCGACCGGAGCGGACGGCATCGACTACGGAGCCTCGCGCGGGCAGATCCAGTCGATCAATGCCGTGGCCGCGCATGCGTCCGGCCTCGACGGCGAGGGAGTCGTCGTCGCCCTCCTCGACACCGACGTGGATCTCGATCACCTCGCCCTCCGGCATCTGGTCGCCTCGGACCGGATCCTGGCCCGCCGCGCGTTCGTGTCGCCCGCGACCGGCTCCGATGCCCGCGACGCGCACGGCACGGCGATCCTGTCCGCGCTGGCCGGGTACGCCGACGGGATGCTCGTGGGCCCGGCGTTCGGCGCGTCGTTCCTACTGGCGTGCGTGGACGACCCGGCCCGCGAGTGCGGGACCGCTGCCGACGCGTGGGTCGCCGCGCTGGAGTGGGCGGAGGCATCCGGCGCCGACGTCGTGGTGACGTCGGTCGACACCCGGACCGCGATCGGGGATCCGGAGTTCGGCGAGTCCGTGGAGACCGTCCTTCGCCTGGCGAACGACCGCGGGCTGCTCGTGGTCGGCCCGAGGACGGCGGCAAAGCGGACGCCGGCATCGCCGGTCGTGGTCGGACACGGCCGGCACGACGCGAGCTCGGTGTTCCGTGTCGTGAGCGACGGCTACACCCGGAGCGCCGATCGCGACGACGCCGACCCGACGACCCCGCGCACCGGCACCGTCTGCGCGCTCGCCGACGGCGACGCCGACGGCACCTCTCCCGAGTACGGCTGGATGGCCGGCCCCGCGATCGAGGCCGCGCTCGTCGCGGGTGCGGCCGCGCTCGTGATGGATGCGCACCCCACGTGGCCGGCGGCCGCGGTCCGTGACGCGCTCGAGCTCACCGATCTGCTCGGCGGCGGCGTGACCCTTCCCGACGTGGCCGCCGCGGTCGCCAACACGTGTCCGACCGCGCTCGCGGACGGCGACCACGGCGAGGCGTTTGACGCGGGGCCGAATCCCTTCCGGTGCCGCGCGCGGCTGACCTATGATCTGCCGGACGCGCGCCTGGTGCCGGTGACCGTCGAGATCCGGCGGCCGGACGGCACGTTCGTGCGGGGGTATCGAAGCGCTCCCCGTACCGGCGCCATCTCGTGGGACGGTCGCGATCGACACGGTCGGCGGCAGGCGCCGGGCACGTACGTGGCCACGCTCTCGGCCGGTGAGTGGCATGCTTCGGCGAAGCTGGTTCTCGATCCCTGATCGATCGCCTCACCGGACGTGCCGACGCCTCCATCGCACGGGGATCGATCCAGCCGATGAGCTCTGACGACACGACCCGGTCAGGTCGCTCGGCGACGAACGCGGCGACGAACGCGGCGACGAACGCGGCACCGGACGCGGTGGCGATCGCGACGGCGGCCGTCTGCATCACGCTGGTCGCCACGGCCACCGGGGTCACGACCGCCGAGACGTTCCTGTTTCCCGAGCTACCCCCTGTCCGCCTCGGCGAGGTCGCGCCCCGGCTCCTGTCGTCGGCTCTCCGCTACGCGCCGGTGTCCGCGCTCGTGCTGGTCGCGCTCATCCTCGGGCGCCGGATCTTCGCCCGCCTCCGCCGCGGCCCGGCACGGATCGAGGCGACCGGGCTGACGTTCGCGCTGGCGGCGCCGCCGATCGTCGTCCTGTGGGTCGGACAGCGTCTCGCGACCGGCGCCGCGGCCGGCGCGCTCGTCGGGGCGGCGATCCTGGCGATCACCATCGGGTGGATCGCGTCCCGGGCCCGTCGGCCCGCGATCGCCGCCGCACACGTCGTGCTCGCCGCGACGTTCGTTCTCGCGGCCCCGCGCCTGGCGTCGACGACGCCCATTCCCGGGCGCCCGCTGGCCTCGGCCGACGGGCTGCGCGTCGTCCTCCTGGGTCTCGACGGCGCGACGTGGGCGATCATCGATCCCATGATCGCCGATGGAGAGCTGCCGACGCTGGCGGGCCTGCGCGCGCGCGGCGCGTCGGGCCCCCTCCGCTCGCTCGAGCCCACGCTGTCCAATCGCGTCTGGACCAGCGCCGCGACCGGCGTCACCCCCGATCGCCACGGCATCACCGACTTCTTCTTCGATCGGCGGCTCATCCGGGTGCCCACGATCTGGGATCTCGTGGACGCCCGGGACGGGCGCGTGGGCATCTTCGAATACCTCGTGACCGAGCCACCGCTCGAGGTGAACGGTTTCTCGCTCCCGGGATGGTGGGCGAACAACCCAACGGCGACCCATCCACCCGGTCTCGTGCGGCGCGTTCGCCTCGTCGCCGCGATGCACCATCCGTGGGCGGTGGCCCGCTACGCGCTCCACCGCCTGGCGCCCGATCCACGCACCGGCGAGCGCGCGCGCATGCAGTCGGTGCTGAAGGCGACCGCGTTCACGATCCTGCACCAGCGCTACCGTCCCGATCTGGCCGCCTGTATCTGGTACGGCACCGATCGACTCGGGCACAAGATGTGGCGTTACTTCGAGCCCGAGTGGTTCGCCGACGACCGCCCCAAAGGGACCGACGGCACGTCGGGAGACCGGTATCGCGACACGATCCCCGCCTACTACCGTGCCGCAGACACCGCGCTCGGCCGCGTGATCTCGGCGCTCGACGACGGCCACACGCTCTTCATCGTGATGTCCGATCACGGCATGGGTCCGACCGAGGCCGTTCGCATCACGGGCTACTCGCGGGGCGCCCGTCTGCTGGCCGCTCTCGGGCTCGACGACGACGTCTACGTGGAGAACCCCCACGCCGAGATGTTCCTGAACTGCCGGATGGAGGGACGCACCGAGCCCTGGTCGGTGACCCCCGACCAGCAGGCCGCGGTCGTCGAGCGCGCGGCCGAGCGGATCGCGTCCGTCACACGCGCCGATACCGGCGAGCCGCTCTTCGAGGTCGAGGTCGGTGACCTTCGCAAGGTGGATCTGAAGGTGCGGGTTCGCGACCCCGAGCGGCTCTCGGACCGGACACCGGTCCGCATCGACGGGCGAACGCTCCCCGCCGAGAGAATCATCCAGCTCGTGGAGGTGTCGGGTACCCACCGCATCGACGGCATCCTGGCCATGCTCGGGCCCGGCGTGCGCAGAGGCGCCCGACTCGACGGGGCGGTGATCACCGACGTCGCGCCGACGGCGCTGCGGGCGCTCGGCCTGCCGATCGCCGAGGATCTGGACGGACGGTTCCTCGAGGATGCGTTCGACGGACGCTGGCGCGCGAGCCATCTGGCGCGCACGGTCCCCACGTTCGGCACCTCCGAGGACTCCCTGATCGTGCCCGTCACGCCGAGCGAGGAGCTGATCGAGCAGCTCCGAAGCCTCGGCTACATCAACTGAGCCGCCGCTGGCGCGCTCGTGGTCGGGCGCGCCCCGATGGGCGAAACCGCTTCGGCCGATTTGCCAGCGCCTCCCCCAATGCCTACAGTGACGGGTTCACGACACGTCGGCCAGGAGGCCGACTTCACGAACCAAGGAGTTGGGATGGCCAGAGGAGACTTTGGCGAGTTCGGAGAATTCCGGGAGATCAAGCTCCCGGAGAACTCCGCGCGGCTCGTCCGCATGGTCCTCCTGGTGATGATCGTGCTCGGCGCCGTGCTGTCGTCGTTCTACACCGTCGGACCGGAGGAGATCGGCGTCGTGACGCGCTTCGGCGCGTACCAGCGGGTGACCGACCCCGGCCTGAACTTCAGACTCCCCTTCGGGATCGAACGCGTGGCGAAGGTCGAGGTCGAGCGCCAGCAGAAGGCGGAGTTCGGCTTCGCCACCGAGCGCATCGTGGGCAGCCGCGCGCGGTACTCCGATCGCGACTTCGCGGACGAATCGCTGATGCTCACCGGCGACCTCAACGCCGCGTCGGTCGAGTGGGTCGTGCAGTACCGCATCCTCGACCCGTACGCGTGGCTCTTCAAGGTGCGCGGCGTCCGCGAGACGTTCCGCGACATGACCGAGGCCGTGATGCGGCGCGTCGTCGGAGACCGCACCGTCAACGAGGTGCTGACCATCGGACGCCAGGAGCTGGCGAGCACGGTCGAGCAGGAGCTGCAGGAGCTGTGCGACCAGTACGAGACCGGGATCCGCGTGGAGCAGGTCGTGCTCCAGGACGTGAACCCGCCCGAGGAGGTGAAGCCGTCGTTCAACGAGGTCAACGAGGCCCAGCAGGAGCGCGAGCGGCTCATCAACCAGGCGCTGGGCGAGTACAACCGCATCATCCCCAAAGCGCGCGGTGACGCGCTGAAGACGATCCAGGAGGCCGAGGGCTACTACCTGGAGCGCGTGAACGAGGCGCGCGGCGACTCCGCCCGCTTCGTGGCGCTCTTCGAGGCCTACCGGGCCGCCCCTGCGGTCACGCGCAAGCGGCTCTTCCTGGAGACGATGACCGACGTGCTGGAGAGCGTCGATCGCAAGGTCATCCTGGACGACGGCGTCGAAGGCGTGCTGCCGCTGATGAACCTGGACAAGCTCGGTACGCTGGATCGCACCGCCAAGGAGGCCGACCGATGAACGCCCGAACCGGAGTCCTGATCGCGCTGGCGTTCATCGCGTTCATCACGCTTCGCGGCTCGGTCTTCGTCGTACAGGAAACCGAGCAGATCATGCTCACGCAGTTCCGCAAGCCCGTGGACCGGCAGATCAACACGCCCGGGCTCAAGTTCAAGGTGCCGTTCATCCAGGAGGTCCATCGCTTCGAGAAGCGCTACCTGGCCTGGGACGGCGACCGCAACCAGCTCCCCACGCGCGACAAGCGCTTCATCTTCGTCGACGCGTACGCGCGCTGGCACATCACCGATCCGCTCCTGTACTTCCAGCGGCTCCGCGACGAGCGCGGCGCGCAGACGCGGCTGGCCGACATCCTGGACGGAGAGACGCGAAACGCGATCGCCAACCACGACCTGATCGAGGTCATCCGCACGTCGAACCGCGAGGCGCTTCCCGATCTCACCGAGGAGGGCGAAGGCCTGCTCGTGCTGGATCCGATCTCCGTGGGGCGGGACAAGATCCGACAGGAGATCCTGGCCAAGGCGCAGGAGCGCACCGAGGATCTCGGCATCGAGATCCTCGACTTCCAGTTCAAGCGGATCAACTACGTCCCCGAGGTGCGCCGCAAGGTGTACGAGCGCATGATCACCGAGCGCAAGCGCATCGCCGATCGGTTCCGCTCCGAGGGCCAGGGCGAGGCCTCGCGCATCCAGGGCGACAAGGACCGCGACCTGAAGCAGATCCGGTCCGACGCGTACCGGCAGGCCCAGGAGATCGTCGGGCGCGCGGACTCCGAGGCCACGCGCATCTACGCGGCCGCGTACGATCAGTCACCGCAGGCGAGGGAGTTCTACTCGTTCCTGAAGACGATGGAGTCCTACAGCCGGGCCATCGACCCGGGGACGACACTGCTGATGTCCACCGACGGTGAGTTCTTTCGGTACCTGAAGGACTCGGAGGCCGAATAGCGAGGACTGTCATGGATCTCGGCATCGAGGGACGTCGCGCGCTCGTGGCGGCCGCCAGCTCGGGGCTGGGGCTGGCCTCGGCCGAGGCGCTGGCCGCCGAGGGCGCCGCCGTCGTCCTGCTCGCGCGTGACCCGGGTCGGCTGGCCGCCGCCGCCGATCGCATCGCGGAGGCCGCCGGTCGCCGGCCCGAGACGCACTCGGTCGACGTGGCGAACGGCGACGCTCTCGGGGCCGCGATCGCGGCCGTCGAGGCCGGCGGCCCCGTCGACATCCTGGTCACGAACTCCGGGGGTCCCCCGGCGAAGCTCTTCCTGGAGACCACGCCCGAGGACTGGCAGCAGGCGGTCGACCTGATGTTGATGAGCACCGTGCGACTCGTCCACGGGGTGCTTCCCGGCATGCTCGCGCGCGGCTGGGGTCGCATCGTCTGCATCACGTCGGTGGCGGCCAAGGAGCCCGTGGAGAACCTGGTCCTGTCCAACGCGATCCGCGCCGGGGTGACCGGGCTGGCCAAAAGCCTCAGCCGCGAGGTCGGTGCGAACGGCGTGCTCGTGAACACGATCGCGCCCGGATTCCACGACACCCCGGCGCTGGACCGCCTGGTCGCCAAGCTCGTCGAGCAGGGCGCGGTACCCGACGCCGAGGCCGCCTACGAGGGCTGGCGTCGGGCCGTTCCGGTGGGCCGCATCGGCGACACGGCGGCGTTCGGACGCATGGTGGCGTTCCTGGCCTCCGACGCGTGCGACTATCTGACCGGCACCAATCTGCCGGTCGACGGCGGACGCACCCGCGCGACCTTCTGACCCGAGGGTGCCCGACGAGAGGAGATTCTCGATGTGCCGGAACATCCGCCCGCTGTTCAACTTCGATCCCCCGGCCACCGACGAGGAGATCCGGGCCGCGTCGCTGCAGTACGTGCGCAAGGTGAGCGGCTCCACGAAGCCGTCGCAGGCCAACGCGGCCGCCTTCGATCGCGCGGTGACCGACGTGGCGCGGGCCACGTCCCGGCTGCTCGACTCGCTCGTGACGTCCGCCCCGTCGAAGAACCGGGACGAAGAGGCCGCCAAGGCGCGCGCCCGGGCGGCCAAGCGCTTTCCGGAGCGGTCGACGACCCGTTGACCGCCGGCCCCACGTCACCTCTCGCGCGGCGTCCAGGGCTGATCGGCGATCCCCGCGCGGCGATTCGCGAGACGCGCCGCCATGAAGAGGTAGTCGGAGAGGCGGTTCAGATAGCGGAGCGCCGACTCGTGCGTATCGTCGGCACGGACGAGCACGAGCACCCGCCGCTCGGCCCGCCGGATGACCGCACGCGCATGCTGGAGCGCGGCCGCGGCCACACCGCCCCCGGGCAGGATGAACGTCTTCAACGGCGGCAGCTCGGCGTCGGCCTCGTCGATCCACGTCTCGAGGAGCGAAATGTCCGCCTCGTCCACACGATCCCGAATCGAATCGGGTCGCCGATCGCCCGGCGTGGCCAGCGCGGCGCCGAGCTCGAACAGCCGTCGCTGAATCTCGATCAGCCGCTCCCCGAGCTCGGGATCGCCGAGGGCGGCGATGGCGCTGCCGATCACGGCGTTCGCCTCGTCGACGGTGCCGTACGCCTCGACGCGGGCGTGGTCCTTCGGCACGCGCTGCCCGCCGAAGAGCCCCGTCTCGCCCCCGTCCCCGGTTCTGGTGTAGATCTTCATGCTCCCTCCGCGCCGGTGAGGGTACCGACGACCGGCCACGCTGGCAAACCTCGGGCAGGCGGCACCCGTACGCGGAGCTCGAGCGGCCGGCCCCGATCCAGCGACGACGCGTCTCCCCGGGTGAGACGTTCGCAACCACCGCCGTCGCCCACGAGGCGATTCTCCGAACGGTCGGTCGCGAGCCGCCGCGGACGTCGTGGGCCGGCCCCTCCGCACGGTCGAACTCCGTTGGCCGTTCTGTCGCGCGTGGCTGGCGCGTGAGCTCGGTGCGCGATAGACTCGCCCGTTCCCATTGCACGGCGCACCTCCACCAGGAGATCCCGATGAAGTGCAAACCGCGAGCCGGCCGCGCGAGTGCGCTCGGTATCGCTCTTTGGATCGCGAGCGGCATCGTCGGCCCCACGTCGGCGGGGCTCGCCGATCTCGAGTCACAGGTCGTCGAGTTCACGCTGGACAACGGCCTCAGGTTCATCGTCCTCGAGCGTCCCACCGCGCCCGTCTTCTCGTTCTGCACCCAGATCGACGCGGGCGGGGTCGACGAGGTCCCCGGCGTGACCGGCGTCGCCCACATGTTCGAGCACATGGCGTTCAAGGGGACGCGCACGATCGGGACCACCGACTTCGCATCGGAGGTCGAGGCCCTGGCCAGGGTCGACGCCGACTTCGACGCCTGGCTCGACGAGCGCCGCAAGGGTCCCGATGCCGACGCCGAGCAACTGGCGGAGCTGCGGGCCACGCTCGACGCGTCGATCGCGACCGCCCAGACGTTCGTGAAGACCAACGAGTTCACCGAGATCCTGGAGCGAAACGGCGTGTCCGGCCTGAACGCCCAGACCGCGCTCGACTGGACCCGCTATTTCTACAGCCTCCCCGCCAACCGGCTCGAGCTGTGGGCCAGGCTGGAGGGCGATCGACTCTCTCGCCCGGTGCTGCGAGAGTTCAACGTCGAGCGCAACGTCGTCATCGAAGAGCGGCGGACGCGCTTCGAGTCCAGCCCCCAGGGCCGGCTCATGGGGGCGTTGTTCGGGCTGACGTTCCCGGCTCATCCGTACGGCGACGGCGTCATCGGGCATCGATCCGACCTGGAGACGTTCTCGCGAGACGACGCCCGGCGGTTCTGGGAGCGCTACTACGTGGCGTCCAACATGTGCGTCGTCGTCGTGGGCGGGATCACCGTCGACGACGTGAAGCAGATGGCCCGGACGTACTTCTCGGACGTGCCGGCGGGGCCGCGCCCGTCCCCGGTCGACACGATCGAGCCCGAACAGACCGCCGAGCGTCGCATCACGATGATCGACGACGCTCAGCCGACGGTCATGCTGAACTACCCGATTCCGGCCAACACCGACCCCGACTACACCGCCTACGAACTCCTCGGGGGCATTCTCGGAGGCGGACGCACGAGCCGGCTCTACACCGCGCTCGTGAAGGAGCAGGGGCTCTGCGCCCAGATCTTCGCCACCGCGGGCTTCCCGGGCGAGCGGTACGCCAACGCGCTTCTGGTGTACGCGATCGTGTCCGCCGGTAAGGACCCCTACGACGTGGAGCACGAGATCTACCGGCTCCTCGAGGAGGACATCGCCGAGAACCCGATCACCGAGGCCGAGCTGGACCGCATGCTTACCGAGGTGAAGGCGTCGCAGATCCGCGGCTCCCGGACGAATCTGGGCCTCGCGCAGAACCTCGCGATGATGCAGAGCCTCGTCGGCGACTGGCGCGAGTTCTTCCACATCGAGGAGCGTCTCGACGCCGTGAGCGTCGACGACCTGAACCGGGTCGCCCGCAAGACGTTCACCCGGGCGCAACGCAACGTCGCCATGCTCGTCAACTCCAGTGACGAAGGAGGCGAGTGACATGATCAGCCACGTCGATCAACGAGTCGTCATGGGCGTCGCCACCGCCGGCGCCCTCGTGCTCGGATGCGCCGGAGGCCATCCTTCCGGCGCCCGGGACGTCGCCTCGCTCACGGCCGGGACCGACCTCGTCGACCCACTGTCGATACCGATCCCACCGCTGGCCGACATCGACGTACCGGAGCCCCGGCGCTTCGAGCTCGACAACGGAATGATCGTGTTCCTGCTCGAGGATCGCGAGTTCCCGATGATCGAGGTGCGCCTGTTGACCGCGGGCGGCAGCGCGTGGGACCCCCGGCCGATCGTCGGTCTGGCCGAGATGACCGCGGAGGTCATGCGCACCGGCGGCACCGAGCGCTTTCCCGGCGACGAGCTGGATCTCGCGCTCGAGAACACGGGCACCACGTTGAACGTCTCGGCCGGCGAGCGCACGTTCGTCACCAGCCTCTCGACGCTCACCGAGAACCTGGACGGTGGCCTCGACATGCTCTCGGACGTCGTGCGGCACCCGAGCTTCCCGGACGAGAAGATCGAGCTGGCCAAGTCGCAGGAACGGACCGCCATCGCCTCGCGCAACGACGAGGCCCTCGACATCGCGTTTCGCGAGCTCGCCACCGTGGTCTACGGCTCGGACAGCCCCTACGGCTGGCACACCGAGTACGCGACCATCGCCGCGATCGACGCGGGCGCCATGGCGATGATGCACGAGACGTTCTTTCATCCCAACACGACGATGCTGGTCGCCTGGGGCGACTTCCAGTCCGACGAGATGCTGGGGCGGATCCGCGAGACGTTCGGCGACTGGGCGCGCTCGGACATCGAGGTCCCCGATCCCCCGGCCGTGCCCACCGATGCGCCGGCGGGTC
This sequence comes from Candidatus Eiseniibacteriota bacterium, assembly GCA_965224245.1. Classification (GTDB taxonomy): domain Bacteria; phylum Eisenbacteria; class RBG-16-71-46; order CAZAMP01; family CAZAMP01; genus CBDCYW01. The sequence goes on from OZ245046.1 coordinate 3,568,337, forward strand.
TCTTCCACGCCGAGAAGCCCGACGTCACCAACTCGGTCATCCTGATCGGAGACATCGGCATCCGGCGCGACGACCCGGACTACGCCGCGGCGATGGTCCTTCAGGAGGCCCTCGGAGGCGGGTTCAGCTCCCGCATCTTCGGCGAGATCCGCACGCGGCGCGGCCTCGCGTACAGCGCGGGCAGCGCGGTCCAGGCGCCGCTGTCCCGCCCCGGGATCGTGGCCGGCTACGTCATGACGCAGGTCGACTCGACCGTCACCACGCTGCGGCTCCTGGTCCACGAGTTCGAGCGCATCCGCGACGCACCCATCACCGGCGACGAGCTCGACCGCGCGAAGGACGCGCTCCTGAACGCGTTCGTGTTTCAGTTCGAGTCGCGGGGCGAGCTGGCGCTCCGGAGGGCGCGCTTCGAGTTCTTCGGCTATCCGCCGGACTTCCTCGCCGGCTACCAGGACGCAGTCGCGGCGGTCACCGCGGCCGACGTGCAGCGTGTGGCGCAGCGCCTCTTGCGTCCCGAGAGCTGGAAAATCCTCGTGGTGGGTCCCGGGGAGGATTTCGCCGAGCCCCTGAGCGCGTTCGCTCCGGTGACGCCGGTGGACATCACGATCCCGCCGCCGCCGGCCACGGCGTCGATCCCCACGCCCACGTCCGCGAGCCGAGCCGCCGGGCGGGCGCTCCTGGACGCGGTCATCGAGGCCTACGGCGGATCGGCCAGGATCGACGGGATCCGTGACGTGACGCAGGTCTCGAGCGGCGTGGCCAGGGTTCAGGGAATGGAGCTCCAGATCGGGCTGAAGTCGGTGCTGGATCTGGCCGGCCGGCGGCTCTACAACGAGCAGAGCGTCATGGGCCAGGTCAGCAAGCAGATCGTGGTGGGCGACGAGGGCTGGATGGTCAGCCCGATGGGAAGCCAGGACCTGCCCGCCGAGGACGCCGCGAGCCAGTGGACGGACGAGCTCGCGGACGGCAGCGTGTATCTCTTCCAGCACGCCGAGGAGGTCGACGTCCAGGCCCTCGATCCCGCCGACGTGGACGGCGCGACGTGTGACGTCCTGCACGTCGTCAGCACCGGTGAGGACCTCGTGCGGTTCTACATCCACCCCGAGACGCGCCGGATCGTCCACATCGTCCAGCAGGGCAAGGACCCGATGACCCAGGCGCCGGCCGAGCTGAGCGTCGACGTCGTCGACTGGACGGTCGTGGACGGCGTCGTCTTCCCCACCGAGACGAACATGTTCGTGAACGGCGAGCCGTTCTTCTCGATGACCACGAGCGAGATCGACGTCAACGCCGGCGTCGACGACGCGCTGTTCGCACGATGACGGGGCGGGGCACCGGGGCCGCGGCCCGGTGCCCCGACCCGGTGTCCACCCGCCGTGACCCCATCCGGCGCCGGCCTGGGCGCCCGGCCTCCGCCGTCTCGGTCGCCGCCGGCCACCGTTCCGGTTTCCGACTCCGTCGGTGTGTGGTAGCCTCGTTCGCTTTGGTCGGAACGGGGCCACCGGAGGCACACGATCGGCGACGGCCGTGTGGGCGATCATCTTCAGGTTTGGGCTCGGACCGGCGCCGCGCGCCCCAAGACCGCCGACGCTCGTCCGACGCGCCCGGAAAGCGATGTCGCGATGGGATGGATCTCGAGATTCTACGGGTCGACGATCGGCAAGAAGTTCATCGTGGGGATCACGGGTCTCGGCATGGTGCTGTTCCTGATCGCGCACCTCGTGGGGAACCTGAAGGTCTACGAGGGCCGTGACGCCATGATCGAGTATGCCGAGCTTCTCCGGTGGGAGCCGGTGATCCTGTGGGCATTTCGTCTGGGACTGCTGGCCTTCCTCGTTCTGCACGTCACGACGATCCTCCAGCTCACCCGCCGGAACGCGGCGGCCCGGCCCGTCAGCTACGCGTCCATGGCCACGTCCGAGGCCAGCGGCGCGTCACGCACGATGGTCGTCGGGGGGGTCACGATCCTCCTGTACGTGATCTACCACGTTCTTCATCTGACGCTGGCCGAGGTCCACACCGGCATGGTGACGCACGGCGCGGAGCACGTCTACGACAACGTCGTCGCGAGCTTCCAGAGACCGCTGATCAGCGGCGTGTACATCCTCGCTCAGGTTGCCCTCTTCTTTCACCTCTCGCACGGCATCCAGAGCGCCTTCCGAACGCTCGGCGTCTCCCACCCGAGGTACGTCGACCTGGTCCGACACGGGGGGCGCGCACTGTCGTTCATCATCGTGGTCGGCTTCATCTCCATCCCGGTGGCCGTGCTCACCGGGGTCGTGAAGTAGAGGAGGATCGCCGTGAACCTCGACGCCAAGATCCCCTCCGGCGACGTCCGGACCGTCTGGGACAGGCACCGCTTCGAGATGAAGCTGGTGAACCCGGCCAACAAGCGGAAGTTCGAGATCATCGTGGTCGGAACCGGGCTCGCCGGCGCATCGGCCGCCGCGTCGCTCGCGGAGCTGGGCTACGCGGTGAAGGCCTTCTGCTTCCAGGACAGTCCCCGGCGCGCGCACTCGATCGCCGCGCAGGGCGGCATCAACGCGGCCAAGAACTACCGGAACGACGGCGACAGCATCTGGCGCCTCTTCTACGACACGGTCAAGGGCGGCGACTACCGCGCGCGCGAGGCCAACGTGTATCGGCTCGCGCAGGTCAGCGTGAGCATCATCGACCAGTGCGTCGCCCAGGGCGTGCCGTTCGCGCGCGAGTACGGAGGACTGCTCGACAACCGCTCGTTCGGCGGCGCGCAGGTCTCGAGGACGTTCTACGCACGCGGCCAGACCGGCCAGCAGCTTCTCCTGGGCGCCTACCAGGCCATGGCGCGCCAGATCGGCGCGGGGACGGTCACGATGTACCCGCGCACCGAGATGCTGGACCTGGTGGTGGTGGACGGGCAGGCCCGCGGCATCGTCGTGCGCAACCTGATCACGGGCGAGGTCTCCAGCCACGCCGCGCATGCCGTGGTCCTGGCCACCGGCGGCTACAGCAACGTGTACTTCCTGAGCACGAACGCCAAGGGGTGCAACGTCACCGCCACCTGGCGCGCCCACAAGCGCGGCGCCGGCTTCGCCAACCCGTGCTTCACCCAGATCCACCCGACCTGCATCACGGTGCACGGCGAGACTCAATCCAAGCTCACCCTGATGTCGGAGTCGCTGCGGAACGACGGACGCATCTGGGTGCCCGGGTCACCCGACGAGACGCGCCGCCCGAACGAGATCCCCGAGTCCGACCGGGACTACTACCTGGAGCGCCGCTATCCGGCGTTCGGCAACCTCGTCCCGCGCGACGTGGCCTCGCGGGCGGCCAAGGAGCGGTGCGACGCGGGCTACGGCGTGGGCGACACCGGGCTCGGGGTGTACCTGGACTTCCGTGACGCGATCCAGCGACTCGGCCGCCAGGCCATCTCCGACCGCTACGGCAACCTGTTCCAGATGTACGAGAAGATCACCGGCGACGATCCGTACGAGGTGCCGATGAAGATCTTCCCGGCGCCTCACTACACGATGGGCGGGCTGTGGGTCGACTACGACCTGATGAGCACGATCCCCGGCTTGCACGTGATCGGCGAGGCCAACTTCTCCGACCACGGCGCGAACCGCCTCGGCGCGAGCGCGTTGATGCAGGGACTGGCCGACGGCTATTTCGTGCTGCCGTACACCATCGGCAACTACCTGGCCACACACGACGTGCCGCCGGTCGACACGTCGCACCCGGCGTTCGGCGAGGTCGAGCGCGACGTGCGCCAGCGCACCGAGACGCTCCTCTCGGTGAACGGCAAGCGCACGATCGACTCGTTCCACCGCGAGCTCGGTCGCCTGATGTGGAACGAGGTCGGCATGAGCCGCAACCGGGCGGGCCTCCAGAAGACTCTCGAGCGCATTCCGGAGCTGCGCGCCGAGTTCTGGGAGAACGTCATCGTGCCCGGTGACGGCGACGACCTCAATCAGACGCTCGAGCGAGCCGGTCGACTGGCCGACTTCCTGGAGTTCGCCGAGCTGATGGCCCACGACGCGCTCAACCGCGAGGAGTCCTGCGGCGGTCACTTCCGCGAGGAGTACCAGACCGACGAAGGGGAGGCCAAGCGCGACGACGCGAACTACTCGTACGGAGCCGTGTGGGAGTTCACCGGGGTCGGCTCCACCCCGACGCTTCACAAAGAGCCCTTGACGTTCGAGCACGTGAAGCCGACGCAGAGGAGCTACAAATGAACCTGACACTCAAGGTGTGGCGCCAGAAGAACGCGGACGCACCGGGGCGACTCGAGACCTACGAGGCGCGCGACGTCAGCCCCGACAGCTCGTTCCTGGAGATGCTCGACGTCGTCAACGAGGGGCTCGAGGCTCAGGGACAGGAGCCCATCGCGTTCGATCACGACTGCCGCGAGGGCATCTGCGGCGCCTGCTCGTTGATGATCGACGGCGTCGCCCACGGTCCGCAACGCGGCACGACGGCCTGCCAGCTCCACATGCGCACGTTCCGCGACGGCGACACGATCGTGGTCGAGCCGTGGCGGGCCCGTGCGTTCCCGCCGGTGAAGGACCTCGTGGTGGACCGCAGCGCGTTCGATCGCATCATCGAAGCAGGCGGGTACGTCAGCGTGAACACCGGGGCGGCCCAGGACGCCAACCTGATCCCCATCGGCAAGGAGAGCGCCGACGATGCGTTCGACGCCGCGGCGTGCATCGGCTGCGGGGCATGTGTCGCGAGCTGCAAGAACGCGAGCGCGATGCTGTTCGTCAGCGCCAAGATCTCTCACCTCGGACACCTCCCCCAGGGACAGCCCGAGCGGGCTCGCCGTGCCCAGGCCATGGTCGCACAGATGGACGCCGAGGGGTTCGGCGGATGCACGAACCAGGGCGAGTGCGAAGCGGTGTGCCCGAAGGAGATCAAGATGACGAACATCTCGCGGATGAACGCGGACTTCGTCCGGGCGAGCTTCGGGTCGAGCCTGGCCGGCGGGGGCTAGCCGGCGGGGTCGAGCTCGTTCCGCTTCGGCCCCGCGCCCTTCGCGGGGCCCGACGCGTGCCGGTCAGGCCCCGTGCACGGCGAACGCACCCCAGTAGAACGGGTGCGTCCAGGACTCGCGGACCCGCTCGCGCGCCCGCCGGAGGACGAGGGCGGTGTCGGCACCCGGCGACCCGGCGGAGAGGCCGTCGTAGAACGCATCCATCAGCGCCGCGGTGGCCCGATCGTGCACACGCCAGTGGCTGGCCACGAGCTGCCGTGCGCCGGCCGCGAGGAATGCGTGCGTGACTCCCGATAGATCGTCGCCGTCGCCGGTGAACGTCTGCCCGCTCGCGCACGCGCTCAGGACGACCAGATCGCATGCGATCCGGCGATCCATCAGGTCGGCCACGAAGAGGGCGCCGTCCAGCGTGCTCAGCCGGGAGAACAGCGGGTTGTCGTCCCGGAAGACGCCGTGCGTGGACAGGTGCAGCAGGCCGTCGCGCTCGGCCACGGCGAGCACGTCGTCGGTCGTCGGATCCACGAGCACCGACGGCCCCAGCGCCTCCAGGCGCGCGGCCACCGCCCGAAGCTCACGCGGCACCGATGCGGGCCCTCCGTCGACGAGCCCCGCGATCGTCACGCGACGCGACGCCGCCCGGCGGCGCCTGGGACGGACCAGATCCACCGTGGGCGAGCGCGCGATCGTCCAGCGCTCGTCCGCATAGCATCGCCCATCGTGAAGACATTCGAACGGAACGTGGTGGGTCGGACCGTCGGGCACGATCACGAGACGACCACACGTGAGACGGTCCTCGATCGGTCGGAGGAGCGTGTCGTAGAGACGGCGCAGGACCTCGTCGGCGGCGCGACGCTGGAACGCCACGTTGCCCATCCGATCGGCGGCCAGGGCCATCGTGTCGAGCTGATGGCGAACACGCCCCACGAGATCGACGAGCGTCGAGGTGCTCTCCTCGATCGTCCGGTGCCACACGTCGTTGCGTGAGATCCCGATCACGAGCAGGGACTCTGGCAGGACGGTGTAGGACAGGACCAGGGTGTCCGCGGGCAACCGTCGTCGAACCTGGTCCAGATCGCGCCGCCGCACGGTGCGCGGCCCGGAGTCGTGGGCTCCCGCGTCTCGCCGTCGCTCCGCGGATGCGATCCGGCGCTCGAGTCGCGTGATCCGACGGCGCAGGCGCTCCCCCTCCCGCCCGAGTGCGCGCTCCGGCTCGTCGTACTCCCAGCTCTCGAGCCGGCGTGTCAACGCACCGAGTCGCACGCGTGCGTCGTCGTGCGCCGCGCTCGTGCCGCCCCGTGTCCGCCGCGCGTGAAGGCGCTCGCGGTGGGCGCGTCCTCGGACCTCCTCGACGACGTCCAGGAGCACGGCCGGATCCACGCGGCGCCGCTCCGCCAGCAGCGCCGCGAGCTCACGATAGGCGCGCGCATGGGTCGCGAACGCGTGCGCGCGATAGGCGATGCCGGGGATCGTCAAGCGCTCGGACTCCGCCGCGGTGATGGCCCGCTTCAGCGCCCGGCGGGCCTCGCGATCGTCGTGCCGGCGTCGGGCCACGCTCCCCACGGCCAGCCAGTAGCTCGCCTGCGCGCCAGCGGGAAGTCGGGATACGGCATCACGTCCTCCGGCGAGCGTCCTCGCCGCGAGGTCGGCGCGTCCCTGTGCGAGCCGGCACGCCGAGACGACCTCGCGCGCCTCGAGCTCCGCGCGAACGTCCCCGGTCTTCGCGAACCGCACCCGCGCGAGACCGGCCAGCTCGAGCGCGGGGGTGAGGTCCCCGGCCTCGAGCCGCGCCCGGGCGGCCGCCAGGCGACACGTCGCCAGCCGCGACCAGTATCGCTCGTGACGGAAGTACGCAAGCGGGACCTCCAGCCGCTCGGCGGCCCGCCGCGCGTGGCCGGCACGGACCAGCGCCCGCGCCTCGGTGACGCGGGCGAGCATGGCATCGACGACCAGGCCCTCGTCGTCGAACGCGGTCGTCCCCGCCCGGGCCTCCTCGATCGCGTCGCGCGGCATGCCCAGATCCAGAAAGGTGTTGGCGCGCTGCAGCCGTGCCGCCGCGACCATGTCGCGCGCGTCCATCGACTCGAAGAGATCGCTGCATGCTTCCAGACAGCCGAGGGCGGCTCGGTAGTCGCCGAGCACGCGCTCGAGGTGGGATCGGTTGTACAGGGCCTGTGCGCGGATGCGCGACAGCCCGAGGCGCTCGCTCTCCTCCTCGGCTTCGCGAAACCGCTCGCGCGCCTCGCGCACCCGATCGAGATTGGTCGCCGCCACCCCGCGGTTGACCAGGAGCGAGACGGTGGTGGCGTCGGCGATCCCGGCCTTCTCGAACTCGGCTCGGGCGCGCCGGTAGAGACCGTCCGCGTCGGCATGGCGCTCCTGGTGATAGGCCAGGTTGCCGAGGTTCATGTAGAGCTTGGCCAGATACACCCGGTCGCCCGCGCTCCGAAGCAGTCGCTCCGCTCGACGCGCCGCGCGGTTGGACGCCCGCGTATCGCCCAGCACCCCCAGCACACCGACCCAGCCCACGAGGATCTCGCCGAGCAGGCGATCGGCGCCCGCGCGCTCAGCGTGCGCGCTGGCGTCGCGGTAGGCGGCGTTCGCATCCGCGAGGTGTCCGGCGTAGATGGAGGCCTCGGCGCGAGCCCGGGCCGCGATCGCCCGGACGTGAGCGTCGTCGAGACCGTCGGTGGCGGCGGTGAGGGCGTCGGCAATGGCCAGGGCCGCCGCCGGGTCCTTTCCGAGAAGCGACGCCACACGATCCCGAACCGATGTGGCAACGTCGAGGGTTGGCGGAGGTCCGGTGCCGAGGTGCGCGATCAGCGCGCCCGGCGCGAGGGCGGCAGGGTCGATGCCGGATGACGTCACCGGGATCGCGAGCCTCTCTGAGGCGTGGCGCGACTACGCGGACACGCCGGTCATGCCTGCTCGTCGATCCGGAACGGTGGGATGTGGACCCGATCGGACCCGAGCGTGAACGTGAGCTCGAACTCGCCCCAGGGTAGGGCATCGAAGACGAACTCGCCAAACTCGTTCAGGTCGGCCTCGGTCGGGGTCGAGGATGCGCTCGCGCGAACCGTGACCGTGCGGCGCGGCGGCAGCTCGTCCGCGGCGGTGGGCGTCACCTGACCGCGCAGGACGCAGCGATCGGCCTCGCGGTCGGCCGACACGGAGATCGCATAGGCGTCGGTGTCGTAGACGAGGAGCCGCGGTGATGCCGACACGGCTCCGCGGACCGCGGCGGACGGCCGGAGCGAATCGGCGACCAGCGTGGCCACGATCTCGCGCAACCCGTCGGCGATGCGCGCACCGAGACCGGCGGCGGCACGGTCGGACGACGACCGCGCTCCGCGCAGCTGGGAGAGGGCGCGGTTGATGGCGGCGACGTCGGGCGACACGTCTCCGGCGACCACGAGGCCGCGGGCGAACCGCACCAGCTCGGCGAGCTCGGCGCGGCATCGCGCACAGCCGGCCAGGTGATCGGTCGTCGCCGCCGCGACCCGCTCCATGGACGCCTCGGCCGTGTCCATCACGCGGGTCGGCCCGGTCCAGCCGCCGGCCTCCAGCCGGTGCCACGCGACCGCGAACAGCTCGTCCCAGGTGATGTGCGTGTCGTGACTCATGTCCGCTCCTCGGTCGGCCGCGCCGCCAGAGTGGGAGACCCGGAAGGTCTCTCGTCCTTCGCGCGTGTGGACCCTCGGCCGGGCGGCGATGATACCTCCCCGAAGCGTTTTTGGAGCTTCTTGAGGCACCGGCCGCGGCTGGGCCCGATGCTGCCGATCGGGATCTCGGTGCGCGCGACGATCTCCTCGTAGCTGGGCCGCGGCTCCTCGAGAAAGAGCGCGCTCAGGAGCTCGCGACATCGTGGATCGAGAGAGGTCACGAGCGACCGGAGTCGCTTCGCGTCCTCGACGGCCATGATGACCTCCTCGACGTCCGGGGCCTCGTCGGGCATGTCGCCCACGTCACGGTCCGCGTCGTCCGCGGCCAGGTCGGGCCGGCGGCGGGTGGCGATGTCGAGGGCGGCCCGGTAGGCGATGCTGTAGATCCACGAGGGGAGCTTGTCGAGGTCGCGGAGGCGATCGATGGCGCGAAACGCGGCCAGCCAGGCGTTCTGCTCGGCGTCCTCCCGGTCGTCCGCCGAGAGCCGGACCCGCCGGCAGGCCACGCGCACGAGCCCACCGTAGTCCTCCATGATCGTCCGCCAGGACGCCTCGTCGCCGGCGATCAACGATTCGATGTCGACGTCCCGTCGCTCCACGAGTCCCCCGGTCCCCGCCTGGTTGGTGACGCACGCGCTCCGTCGACTCTACGTGAGCGACCGAAAACGGGTCAAACCAGCCGGCAGAGATCGGGGTTTCTCGTCGTCCCTGGTATCATTCACGGCATGCCCGGCATCTGCCTCGGTGGGGGGAGCCACGCCATGTCCCGGTTCATCCGTTCGATCGCCACATCGTCGCTGCTGGTGGCAGGTTCCGCATCGGCGGACCACCACGAGCCCTATCCGCCGGATCAGGTGATTCTCCACCTCTACCCGGACTACGACATCAGCGAGGTCAACGAGCGGTGGATGACCACCACGCTCTCGTCGATTCCGGGCACCGATCTCTACGTCGTTCAGACGCCCACCTACCCCAAGGACCTCGAGGGCTACACGGACCTCATGGAGGCCGAGGACGTCGCCATCATGACGGCCGAGCCCAACTGGACCCAGGGCACCCCCGAGAGCGTGCGCCAGATGGTGCTGATCGCGGTGGGCGGCGACTACGTGGACTTCGAGGACCAGGGGCTCGGCGAGCGGATCGGTCTGGACCCCGCGCACGCTCTCAGCACGGGCGCCGGCACCACCATCGCCCTCCTCGACACGGGGGTCGATCCGATGCACGACGCGTTCGTGGGTCGGCTGCGTCCCGACGGGCTGGACACCGTCGACGACGACACGACGCCCTGGGAGGTGTCGAACGGCATCGACGACGACCTCGACGGCACGATCGACGGGGGCTTCGGCCACGGATCCATGGTGGGCGGCATCCTCGCCCTGACCGCCCCCGACGCCGAGATCCTGCCCGTCCGCGTGCTCGACGACGAGGGACGCGGGTCCACCTGGGACATCCTGGAGGGCCTCGCCCACGTGATCTCGGCCGGCGACGTGGACGTGATCAACATGAGCTTCGGCGTTCCCGACCACGTCGAGTCGCTGGCGGCACTCGTCGTCCAGGCCGACGTCGCCGGCATCGTCATGGTGGCCGGGGCGGGTAACGGCTCGTCGGAGGAGCCCGCCTACTTCCCGGCCCGGCACTCCAGCGTGCTGATGGTGACGGCGCTCGACTCCACCGACGTCAAGGCCGACTTCGCCGACTGGAACGTGCTGGTGGACGTCTCCGCGCCGGGCACCGGCGTTCGCAGCGCCTATCCCGGCAACGGCTGGGCGCTCGGCAGCGGCTGCTCGTTCGCGACGCCGTTCGTGGCCGCCGAGGCCGCGCTGGTCCGGAGCACGAGCCCGCTCGCGTCGACCTGGGAGATCCGTTCCGCCGTCCGGGGCGGCGTCGTCCCGATCGATCACCTCCCGGGGAACGCCCCGTACGTGGGACAGCTGGGGACCGGTCGCATCTACGTTCCGGGCTCGCTCCCGGGGACGGTGGCGGTGGACGATCCCCGCGGCGGCCCCGGCTCGCGGCTCTTCTCCCTCGGTCCCAATCCGACGCGAGGCGTCGTGCGCATCCGCGGCCTCGGGGGCCGATCGATCGACCGGGCCGAGGTCTACGACCTCGCCGGACGGCGCGTCGTCGTCCTCGAGGGTCCGGCGAGCACGATCGGGTGGGACGGCCGGACCGGATCCGGGCTCCTGGCGGCGCCCGGCATCTACGTCGTGAAGGTCACGAGCGGATCGACGACGGCATCGTCACGGCTCCAGGTCGTTCGCTGACCCGCCTCGCGACACGCGGTCGCACGAGCCGACTCGCTCCTCGTGGATCCCTCCGCCCACGCCGCGGCCGGCTTCACCGCGGTGCGTCTCACCGCTCCGCGGTCGCGACCACGTCCAGCGATGCGTCCTGGACCTCGCCCAGCTTCAGGAACAGGAACTTCGGACGTGAGATCGAGTAGTCGTCGAGCCGGACCGGAAACGCGGTGACGGCGCGCAGCGTCGAGGCGTCGGCGGCCAGGGTCAGCGTCACGAGGACCTCGATCCGGCGCGAGACGCCGTGCAGCGTCAGGGTCCCCGCCATGCGCACGTCGGTCGGCTGGCCGGCCGCGAGCGACGATGGCGGCTCGCCGAGCAGCGACGCGCCGCGGAACGTCGCGGTGGGATGGCGATCGGTCTCGAGGTGGTTCTCCCGCATGTCCGCGTTCCGCTTGCCGATGCCGGTGTCGAGACTCGCCATGTCGACCTCGACGACCACCGTGATGGAGTCGCCGAGCGCGGCGGGGTCGCACTCGATCACGCCGCTGACGGCGGTCGTCTTCCCGGTGAAAGACTCGAGCGGAGCGTGAGACTCGAACTGCACCCGCGATTCGTCACCGGCGGCGATGACGAACCGCTCGGCGTGGGTGGGAATCGCGAACGTGATCACGGTCAGCATCGTGAGCGCATGGATCGCCCACCGCCGCGATCGGGCCGGCACGTGCACGGCGCATCGCTCCTTCTCCGGCCGTCTCCCGGGCAGTCGAAAACGGCGGCGCGCGTCGAGACGCGCCGTTCGAGATGAAGAGCCCGCGGCCGCCTCGTTTGATACCTGGTGTCGACGTTTTGTTCTCACGTTTCGTTCCCGCGTTGACCGCCGTCCGAACGTCCATCTACGATCGCGTCACGGGAGATCCCAGCATGCAGACGCACACGTCATCGTCCACGATTGAGATCCTCATCGCGTCGTGCCGCCCCGGCGGCCGTGCGCTCCTCGTCGCGACCGCGCTCACCGCGCTCGTGTCACAGGCGGCGGTCGCGACACCTCGGTACTCGGTCCGGTACGGGCAGAGCTGCCACCTCTGCCACGTCAACCCGACCGGGGGCGGTCAACGATCCCTCTTCGGCGCACAGTTCTTCTCTTACACCGATCTCGCGATGAAGACGCTGTCGTTCGACGAGCTCGATCGCGTCGATCCCGAGCTCACCGATCAGGTACAGATCGGGTTCGATCTGCGGACGCTGTACACGGGCGCCGACGAGCCCGGCACGAACACCTTCCTGGCCATGCAGGGCGACGTCTACCTGTCGGTGCAGCTCAGCGAGACGTGGTTCGCGCAGTTCGACGAGGGCCTGCGAGACGACTACGAGGTCATGGCCACCGGACACGTGCTCCCCGCCAACGGGTACGTGAAGGCCGGACGCTTCGTGCCGCCCTACGGCATGCGGATCGCCGACCACACCGCGTTCGTCCGCGAGCGGCTGGGCTTCGATTACGCCTGGAAGGAGACCGGGCTCGAGATCGGCTTCCACCCCGAGCCGATCGACGTCGCAGTCGCGGTGACCAACGGCAACACGTTGCTCCTGGACGGCGACGAGATGAAGGCGGTGACCGCGCGAGGCGACGTGCGCACGTCCGCGCTCGGTGCGAACCTGTGGATCGGTGTCACCGGCCGGTGGAACGGACATCCCGATCTGCCCGACGACCGGATCGCCGGAGGGTACGGAGGCCTCGCCGCGGGCCCGGTCACCGTGCTCGGCGAGGTCGCGTTCCGACGGTTCCGCACCGACGCGCTGGTCACGTTCGTCGAGCTGGCCGCGCTCGTCTCCCGAGGCGTCACCATTCGAGCCGAGTACGACTTTCACGACCGCGACGTCGACGAGACGTCCGGGGCCGACAACATGTGGGTGCTGGGAGCCGAGATTGTGCCCCGGGGCTACCTGCAGCTCATCGGGAACGTTCGGCTGCGGCGGCCGACCGACGATGCGGTCCCGGACGTCGCCGAGGGCGATCTCCAGCTGCACCTGTTCTTCTGACGGGCGACGTCCGGGGCACGGTGTCGCCGACCGGGAGCGCAACGAGCCGCGACGGCTAGTTGTCGCGGGTCCCCTGATCGATCCAGTCCGAGATCAGGAGAATGTCCGCGGGGTCCATGGGCGCGCCACCGAACGGCATCTGCTCCCCGAACCCGGCCGTCCCCAGGAGCTTCCGGACGATCACGCTTCCCGGTCCGTCACGCCGCGTCACCACCGGACCGTGATCGCTGTCGCCGCGGAGCAGCTCTTCGCGTGTCCCGAGAACGAAGTTGCCGCTGCCGACTCCCGTGTGGCAGGCGTAGCATCCGTAGCGCGCGCTGAAAAAGAGCGGCTCCACGTCCGCTTCGTAGGACACGAGCGCGGGCGCCACCTCGAACGGTAGCCCGTCGGTGGCACCGCCGTCCCCCACGACGACGATGTCGCCCGAGATCGCGCCCTCGGGAACGATGACCCGGATCTCGTCATCGGACCACGAGACCACCTGCGCGTCGACGCGCCCGGCCGCGCCGGAGAACGCCACCCGCCGATCCCTCCGTGCGTCGCCGAGGTCACGCCCGACGACCCGCACCGTGTCCCCGACCACGGTGCGCGCCGGCACGCCGGACGAGAGAACCCCCGCCGGCCCCGCCGGCGAGTCGGGCGCCGGCGTCGGCGCGGATCCCAGGTCGCCACAGCCGACCAGCCCGGCCACGGCGAGCGCGCCGAGCCCGGGCCGCACGGCACGTGCCCTTCGACGAGTCTCGATCACTGTCGTCGCTCCTCGGCCATCCCTCGACGGTACCCGCATCCGGCGGGTGGCGGCACGGCTCCATCGAGTGGATGCGGGGGCGGCGGCGAAAAATACCTGACGCTCGCGGACACGCCGGCGGCAGCGGACAGCAAGACGCCCCGAGCCGCCGGGCGGTCGGGGCGCATGCAGGTCGCGGCGTCGCGCGCCGCGGGCGGCGGAGGCTACTCCTCGTCCTTGTCCTCGAACTTGGCCACGATCTGCTCCTGCACGTCGCCGGGAACGAGATCGTAGTGCGAGAACTCGATCGTGTAGCTGCCCTCGCCGGCCGTCATCGAGCGGAGCGCCGCGGGGTAGGTCTGCACCTCGCCCATCGGAATCTGCGCCTTGATGATCTGGAGATCACCCTGGGTGTCCATGCCCATGACACGACCGCGACGGCCGTTCAGGTCACCGGTGATGTCGCCCATGTACTGGGCCGGCACGGCGACCGTGAGGTTCACGATGGGCTCCAGGAGCTTGGGCTTGGCCTCCTTCACGGCCTTCTTGATCGCCTCGCGGCCGGCGGTCTTGAATGCGACCTCCTTCGAGTCGACCGGGTGATGCTTGCCGTCGTAGAGCCGGACGCAGAGATCGACGACCGGATACCCGGCGATGATCCCGTTGTCCATCTTCTCGCGAACGCCCTTCTCGACCGCCGGGATGAACACGCCGGGGATCACGCCGCCGACGATCTCGTTGACGAACTCGAACCCGGCGCCCCGCTCCCGTGGCTCGACCTTGATGTAGATCTCGCCGAACTGCCCGGCCCCGCCGGTCTGCTTCTTGTGCCGGTGGTGGGCCTGAACGGGCAGCGTGATGGTCTCGCGATACGGGATCCGGGGCAGCGCCGTGTCGACCTCGACCTTGAACCGCTCCTTGAGCTGCTTGAGCATGAGCTCGAGATGCAGCTCGGAGATACCACGGACCACGAGCTCCTTGGTGTCCGGATCGTGCTCGGCCACGAACGTGGGATCGGACTCCGCGAGCTTGTGGAGCGCCTCTCCCATCTTCGTCTCGTCGTTTCGAGACTTCGGGGTGATGGCACGGACGACCATGGGCCTGGGGTACTGGACGCGGTCGAAGGCCATCTTGTCGCTGGCCGTGATCGTGTCGCCGAAGCTGAGGTTGTCCACCTTCGCCAGCATCAGCACGTCGCCGGCCTCGGCCTTGCCCGCGGGCTTCGCGTCCTTGCCCACCACCTTCTGGAAATCGCCGACCTTCTGGGACTTGCCGATCTCGACGTTCATGACGTTGGCGCCGGGCTCGCACGAGCCCGACCACACGCGCAGGAACGCCTGCTTGCCGACGGCGCCGTGCTGGACGCGGAACACCTGCCCCGCGAAGGGCGCGTCCGGCTTTACCTCGACCGCGTCGTCGCCCTTCGATCCCTTCGGGAGACGCTCGGCGTCGAGCGGGGACGGGAAGTACTCGCAGACGCTCTCCAGGAACTTGTTGAACCCGAAGTCGGCGTTGAGGCCGGTGAACAGGATCGGGGTGAACGTCCGGCGGGCGATCGCCTTGGGCATGATGCGATGGATCGCGTCCATGCCGATGTCGCCCTCCTCGAGGTACTGCTCCATCAGGGCGTCGTCGGCCTCGACCGCGGCCTCGACCGCCTCCATGCGGTACTGCTCGACCTGGTCCTTCACCGCGGCGGGCGCGTTCGCGACGTCGAACACGCTCGCCACGCCCTCGATGGCGGGGCCCCACCCCACCGGCATCTCGATCGGAATGCAGCGATCCCCGAACACCGAGCGGATCTTCTCCATCGTGTCCTCGAACGTCGTGTGCTCGGTGTCGATCTTGGTGACGACGATCACGCGGCCCTTGCCGAACTCCTCGGCCATCTCCCAGACCTTGCGCGTGTTCACGCCGATTCCGTCGCTCGCGGAGATCGTCACGCAGACCGTCTCGGCGACCGGGATGCAGTTGTAGACCTCGCCGATGAAGTCGGGGAAGCCGGGCGTGTCGATGAGCGTGATGTCGTGACCGCCGTGGGTGAAGGACGCGACCGCCGCGTAGATCGAGCTCTTGCGCTCCTTCTCGTTGTCCTCGTAGTCGAAGTGCGACGTGCCCTCGTCGACCTTGCCCTGGCGGTTGGTGATCTTGGCCTTGTGAAGGAGGGCGTCCGCGAGCGAGGTCTTGCCCGCGTGACCATGCCCAGCGAGGACGATATTGCGCTTCTTGGCGAGTTCCGCCATCTTTCCTCCTTGGACAGAGAAGCCGGCGCGAGGCCGGACGTAGCCGCTCGAAAGGTTGCTCGGTCGTCCGTCCGGCGCTCGGACGGCCGCGATTCAGAGCAACGCGCCACCCAGTGGCGAACGGGCCGGGGGCCGATTGACTGGCGTCAAGTGGCGTTCAGACAATGACTTAGGCCTGGAGTCGTCTTGGGCGGATGGGCATCCGAGTTCGAGACGAGCGCGAGTATAACGAAACGCTAGTCGACGACAAATCAATCTTCGCTCCGGGACCCGCTCGTGCGAACCCATTCGCCAGCCTTCGACAAGCCTCCGGCGGCCCTGGGGCGGCCCCGGAGTCGGCCGATCGGTCCGGATCCGCGCGACGGTCGCCCGTGAGCCCGCCCCCCGCCGATCCGTGCGTGCTGGTGATCGTCCCCGCGCACCAGGAGGCCGCCAACGTGGGACGCGTGGTGGCGGACGTGCGCCACCACGTGCCCGCGGCCGACGTCGTGGTCGTGGACGACGGCTCCACCGATCGAACCGCCGCGGTGGCCGCGGACGCCGGCGCGGCGGTGCTCCGGCTACCGTTCAACCTCGGGGTCGGCGCCGCGATGCAGACGGGGTTTCGCATGGCCGTGCGGGACGGCTACGACATCGCGGTGCAGCTCGATGGGGACGGCCAGCACCCGGCCGAGGAGCTCCCGACCGTGCTGGAGCCGGTCGCGACCGGACGCGTCGACGTCGCGGTGGGAAGCCGGTACCTCGACCCCCTCGGATACGTGACGCCGGCCGGGCGGCGCGCCGGCCAGCGCTTCTTCTCGAGGCTCGTGAGCGGGCTCACCGCGCAGCGCTTCACGGACACCACGAGCGGCTTTCGCGCGTACTCGCGACCGGCGTTCTCGTTCCTGGCCACGAGCTACTCGCGCGACTATCCGGAGGTCAATGCGCTGGTCGCCCTCTGCCAGCACGGCTTCCGCGTGACCGAGGTGGCCGTGGCGATGCGCGATCGGCAAGGAGGCACGTCGCACATCACGACCCGGCGCGCGATCTTCTACATGCTGAAGGTCTCGCTCTCGACACTCATGACGGCCGTCAGGCTCCGCTCTCGCGAGGGAGGCCAGCGGCGTTTGGACCGAACATGAACCGACAGACCCTCGATCCGGCGCGCGTGCGCGCGCTCCTCGAAGACTCCGCCCGGCCGCTCAAGGCCAAGGAGATCGCACGCGAGCTCGGCGTCTCGACCTCCGACTACCGCAAGCTCAAGACCCTGCTCCGCGAGATGACGGCCACGGGAGACATCTACAAGGTGAAGCGCGGCCGCTACGCCCCGCCCGAGCGGATCAACGTCCTCGTGGGGCGGCTCGCCACGCGCAGCCGCCGAAACGCGACCGTGGTCACCGATGGCGGTGAGACCCTGTTCGTGGCCGCCGCCGGCGTCGGCAACGCGCTCGACGGGGACCGCGTCGCGGTCCGAGTGATCGATCCGAAGGCCAAGCCGCTCCCCGAGGCGGAGGTCATCCGCGTGATGGAGCACGCGCACACCGAGATCGTGGGCACGCTCTCGATCGACGGGCGCGTCGCGTCGGTGCGACCGGAGAACCCCAAGATCCCACGCGACGTGTTGATCCCACCCGATGGGCTCGCAGACGCGAAGGACGGCGACCTCGTCACGGTGCGCATCGAGTCCTTCGGCGACGCGCGCACCATGATGGTGGGCGCGGTCTCCGAGGTCCTCGGTCAGCGCGGCGACCCGGGCGTCGACGTGCTGATCGTCATGAAGGAGTTCGATCTCCCGCTCCGCTTTCCCGACGCCGTGGAGGCCGCCGCCGAGCGGCTTCCGGCGAGCCCCCGCCCGCGGGATCTGGCCGACCGCATGGATCTCACGGATCGCGTCGCGATCACGATCGACCCGGTCGATGCCAAGGACTTCGACGACGCCCTGTCGATCCGCTCCCTCGGCGGCGGTCGGGTCGAGGTGGGGGTGCACATCGCCGACGTGAGCCACTACGTGACGCCGGGCAGCGTGCTCGATCGGGAGGCCCACGCGCGCGCGACCAGCGTCTATCTGGTCGACCGCGTGGTCCCGATGCTGCCCGAGGCGCTCAGCAACCGCCTCTGCTCGCTGATCCCGAACGAGGATCGTCTCGCGTTCAGCGCGCTGTTCCGGATGACGTCCGACGGCGAGGTCTCGTCGGTGCGCTTCACGCCGTCGATCATCCACAGCCGGCGGCGCTTCGCGTATCAGGAGGTGCAGGCGTTGCTCGATGGCGGGCCGCCCGCCCCCGGCGACGCCGAGTTCGTGGAGCCGCTCCAGCGGCTCGCCGCCCTCTCGGACCGTCTCATCGCCAGGCGAACGGCGCGCGGCAGCCTCGACTTCGACCTCCCGGCCAGCCGGGTGATCCTCGACGAGCACGGCATGCCGATCGACATCCAGAAGGTCGAGCGCCTGATGGCGCACCGTCTCGTGGAGTCGTTCATGCTGCTGGCGAACGAAGCCGTCGCGAAGCGACTGGCCACCCTCGAGATGCCGGGGCTGCATCGCGTGCACCAGGGCCCCGACGCGCTCGCGGTGAGCGAGCTGCGCGCGGCCCTGGCACGGTTCGGCGTCACGCTTCGCCTGACGAAGGACAAGTCGGTCACCCCGCGCGCGCTTCAGCGGGCGCTGGCCGAGGTGGCCGACCGACCAGAGGCCGAGGTGGTCAACACGCTCGTGCTGCGATCGATGAAGCGGGCGCTCTACGATGCCACCCCGCACGGACACTTCGGGCTGGCGGCGCGCCACTACACGCACTTCACCAGCCCGATCCGGCGCTACCCGGACCTGATCGTGCACCGCGTGCTGCGGGCCGCGTTGACTCACGGAGAGCCCCCGGTCGAGCGCGAGCTCGACATGCAGATGATCGCCGAACACTGTTCGACGCGCGAGCGCAACGCCGAGGACGCCGAGCGGCAATCGGTCGAGCTGAAGAAGGTCCAGTTCATGGCCGAGCGCATCGGCGACGTCTTCGAGGGACGCATCGTCAGCGTGACCGTGTTCGGCTTCTTCGTCGAGCTGGACGCCTACCACGTGAACGGTCTGGTGCACGTGAACCGCCTGGGCGACGACTACTACGCGTTCACCGAGGACACGCTGGCGCTGGTGGGCGAGCACACCGCGCGGCAGTTCCGCATCGGCGACCGCGTCACGGTCGAGGTGTCCCGGGCGGATCTGGCGCGCCGTCAGATCGACTTCGACCTCGTCGAGGTGCTGACGCCGCGCCGCGGTGGCGGGCGCGCGTCGCGGAAGCGGCCGCCCGGCATCGGAGGCGACGGCGACGCAGCCCCGCACCCGCGCGGGTCCGAGGGCCGGCCGCGCGATGGCGTCGCCCACCGGCGTTCGCGTGGCCGAACGAAGGCAACTCGGCGACGGCGCCGTTCGTAGCCGATTCCCGGGCTCCCACCCGCCGACGCTCGACTCACATCGTCTCGACAAGGAGGCCGAACGTGTTGTGGTCCCGGCACCCCCTTGGCCGGCGAGCCGCGCTCGCCTGCATCACTCTCGCGTCCGCAGGCGGCACCGTACTCGCCGACACCCTCCCCCGGCTGGAGCCGGAATCGCTCTCCCACCCGTTGGAGTCCAAGCGCGGACTGTCACGATCCCCGCAGGTCCTCTCCACGCCCTTCGACGTCACCGCCTACGTGCTGGACGTCACCCTCGACTACGAGGACGCCGGCATCGCGGGCAGCGTGGCCATCTCGGGCGTGACCACCGTCGCCACCGACCAGCTGTACGTGAACGCGGGCGAGAACCTGACGATCGACGCCGTTTCGGGCGTCGGCACGGCCAGCACCGAGCGGACCGCCGACACGGTCACGATCCTGCTCGACGACCCGCTGGGCGCGGGCGAGCCGTTCACCATGACGATCGACTACCACGGTACCGGCAACGTGTTCGACGACTTCGGCCTGATGTTCCAGGAGAGCTCGCTGTCCGGCCCCAGCATCTGGACGTTCGTGGAGCCCGACGGCGCCCGGCTCTGGTGGCCGTGCGTGGATCGCCCCAGCGACAAGGCGCCGGTGTCGATGGCGGTCACGGTCCGTGACGACTTCGTGGTCAGCGCCAACGGTCGCCGCACGTCGGTCACGGACCTGGGCGACGGCACTGCGCGATGGACGTTCGAGCACGACTCCCCGATCGCCACGTACCTCGTGGTGCTGAACGCGGCTCCGTTCACCGTGATCGAGGACACCTGGGAGCGACCGGGTGAACCTCCGATGCCGATCCGGCACTACGTGTACTCGGATCCGGATTACGTCGCGGCCGCCACCGAGGACTTCTCGATCACGCCGCTCGCGCTCGACTGGTGCTCGAGCTGGTTCGGCGAGTATCCGTTCACCGCCGACGGCTACGGCCACACGATCTTCCCGTGGGGCGGCGCCATGGAGCACCAGACCAACACGAGCTACGGGGCGGGCCTGATCACGGGTACGCACGACTTCGACAACATCCTGTTTCACGAGCTCGCGCACCAGTGGTTCGGCGACCACGTCACACCCGGCACCTGGCGGGACATCTGGCTCAACGAGGGGTTCGCGACCTACTCCGAGGCGTTGATGTTCGAGGGTGCCTACGGACCGCCCGTGCTGCCGATCGTCATGGACATCTTCCGCCAGGTGTACTTTCTCTTCCACGAGGGGCCCGACCACGCGATCTGGAGCCCACCGGACGGTCATCTCTTCTGCGTGGCCGAGTACTACAAGGCGTCGTTCATCCTGCACATGCTCCGTCGCGAGCTGGGAGAGACCGATTTCTTCGCCGCGCTCCGTATGCACGTCGCCGAGCACGCGGGCGGCAACGTCGTCACCCGTGACTTCCAGGACACGGTCGAACAGGTGGCCGGACGCGACCTCTCGTGGTTCTTCGATCAGTGGATCACGGGCGAGGGTCACCCGAGCTTCGCCTACAGCTGGGCCGACGTTCCGGCCACACCGGACGGCGGAGGCCCCGGTCTCACGTCGACGAATCCGCGCGGCGACTCGGGCGTCGAGCTGACCATCGAGCAGACGCAGCCGTGGGCACCCTTCGCGGTACCGATGGACGTCCGCGTGTTCACGGCCGCCGGTGAGGTGAACGAGACGATCTGGATCGACCAGCGGACGACGGTCGCGACGATCGCGACACCGGCACCGGCCGACTCGATCCGGCTGGATCCGGATGCATGGGTGTTCGGCACGTTCGCCGACGAGACGGCGGCCGCGGTGGTCGGCGTTCCCACGACGCCCGCGGAGCTCGGGACCCGCGTGAGCCCGAACCCGTTCCGGAGCGGAATGGCGATCTCGGTACCGCTCCGCGATCTGGGCCGAAGCGTGGCCGTACGGATCTTCGACGCTCGCGGCCGCGAGGTCCGCTCGCTCGCCTCGGAGACCGGCGAGCTGCGCTGGGACGGGGCCGATGCCACCGGCCGGCCGGTTGCGCCCGGTACGTACTTCATGCACGCTCACGGTCCGAACGGCCAGGCGACGACGAAGCTCGTCAAGACCGACTAGACCCGAGCGCGGTGCGGCCCGGGCGACGGACGTCGCCCGGGCGCATCGACGACCGGACCCTGAGCGCCACGGACGTCATGTCGACACCCATCCCGCGACATCTCGACTGCGACCGGCGGGTCGCCGCGTGGATCGGCGAACGTGTCGCGACCGCCGGCCCTCCGAGCTGCACGGTCGGGTGCGCGCGATGCTGCCGCCAGGCGGTGACCGCCACGTCGGCCGAGGCCCTGGCCATCCTCGATGCCATCGAGCGGGTCGACGCGCACCCATCGGTTTGCTCGCGACGCACGGCAGGTCCCACGTCCTCCGCGGCGGGCTCACGCCTCGACGCCCTGGTCGCCCACGCCGCCGACGTGCGAGCGATCGCCCGCCGCGCGCCGACGCCTCTCGAGGCTCGCCGGCGCATCGGGGCGATCGGGCCGTGCCCGCTCCTCGTCGACGATCGCTGCTCGGTCTACCAGAGCCGTCCGATCCCGTGCCGGACCCTTCACGTCTGGCACGCTCCCGATCGGTGCGGCCACGACGATCCGCGGGAGGAGGTGCCGCCGGAGCTGGATGCGATCCGGGACGACGCGATCGCGCGTTCGCTCCGCGACGAGGTCCTGGCCGGCCGGTGGCCGTTCTTCGGTCAGCTGACGGTGGTCACCGCGCTCGTGGCCGAGCACCGCGAGGAATACGTCGCCGGCGCCGACCTCCGCGGGGCGGTTCCGGCGGACGTCCGGCGGCTCGGGCTCGTGGAGTCTCTCGACACGCAGGATCGTGCGGGCCTCCTCGACGAGCCTCGCTCCGACGTCATCGACGAGCACTGAACGGCGGAACCTGGACCGGGCCGCGCCCTCTCCGCCGTGTCACCCGCCGCCCACGTCGAGATGCGGCCCGTGTGCGCTCGCGGATCGTGGCCTCGAGTCGGGATGCCAGCTCGGTCGCGATCACCGCGTGTCCCCGTTCTCCGAGATGAACGAAGTCGAAGTAAAGCTCGCCCGCGGTGGTGATCCGGTTCTCGCGCACCCAGCGATCGATCGCCGCACCCACGTCGACCTGCGTCACGTGGGGGTGCGACTCGGCGACCCTCAGCTGCCGATCCATGTAGCCGCGAAGCTGGGCGCGCTGGGTGTCGTGCGACATGGCCTGCCGGTGAGCGGCGATCGCACCGTCACGGTCACCGGCCGCCAGGAGGAAGCGCGAGTGCATGAAGTGCAGCATGGCCCAGTCCGGGTGACGCGCGATCGCGTCCTCGACGACCGACAGGCACCTGGGATCGTCGGGCGGCCGGGGCGAGGGAACGCCGGCGCGCTCGAGCTCGCGATCCAGCCACGCGCTCTGCGTCATCCAGATGCGCACCCCGTTCTCCTCGATCGGAACCTCGTTCAGCACGACCGGAATGTCCGGCTTGGGCGGCGTCGTCAACAGGTAGAGCGGCGCGCCGACGTCCCGGCAGAGCTCGGCGATGGCCGCCACGTTCGCCTGGTGCTGCTCCGGCGATACCCGTGGTACGGGATCCCGATCGGCTCCACGCGTTCCCGCGACGAGCAGGATCCGTCGTCGCAGCCAGCGGTAGGCGTGCGATCGCTCCAGGACGTTCAGCAAGCGCGGGCGGGCGTACCGCTGATCGGCGTCGGCGAGGGGGGCCAGGCACATGTCGTTGAAGCCGACCTGAACGCACACCGCATCGGGCTCCATGGCCGGCGCGTAGCGCTGGAGGACGAGGCGCACCTGATGGCTGGAGAAGCCGTCGACGCCCAGGTTCACCACCTCGACGCGAATGCCGTCGCTCGCGACCCGGCGATCGAGGAGGTACTCGAGGCCGGCCGAGTAGATGCGATCGTCGTGCGCGACACCGAATCCCATGGCGTTGCTATCGCCGGCCACCAGGACCCGGAACACGCCCGGGCCTTTCTGGATCTCGAAGTCGGGCCCGCGAAATCCCTCGCGATTCGTGCGCATCGGCGGCGTCTCGGTCGCCGCCTCGGCGGACGACCCGTCCTCGGGCACCACGGCGGACCGAACGAGCTGGTTGCGGACGAGACGCCAACCCAGCTCATCGTCGCGCTCGTGGTAGAGGACCGATCGCTGGTGTCGCTGGTCGAACCGGAACCGCCGCTCGTCTCCCGGCAGCGCGATCTCGGGATCGATCAGCCGGACGAGACCCTCGCACGCGATGGCGAAGAACGCGATCGAGCCGGCGGCGACCAGCCAGCGCAGTGCCATCGATCGTGTCAACGTCGCTCCTGACCCGGAAGAGGAAGGTGTGGCTCGCCGGTGAGCGCGCCCATCGTGGCGCGTCAGTGTATCGGCGCACTCGGAGAGGGGACAACCCTCACGCGTGGGCGTGGGATCGAAGGCGAGACATCGCGGCGCTCAGGATCTCGTCCTCGGTCAGACCGACCGATCCCGCCCAGACGCGTCCGAACGCCGCGTCGCCCAGCGCCCTGCGACAGCGCTGCCGCGCCCTGGACAGCACCTCGGCGCGCGCGGGCACCAGCTCGGTGCGCGTCCGGCGCCGGTGCTTCTCGGACCAGGCGAGAAACCCCGTCGCGCCCTCGTGATCGCCGAGGCTCGCCAGTGCGAGCCCGCACTCGCGGACCTGCACGCCTGCGCTCGTACGTCCGTCACCCATCGCGAACGTCAGACCGGCCCGGGCGGCGTCCAGCATGGCCCGCCGATCCCCGCGCACGATGTGCACGCGCGTGAGCATCTCGAGCGCGTACGAGCGAGACTGGGGATCCCCGGCCCGTCGCGCGAGCGCGAGCGCCTCCTCGGCGCGCGTCGCGGCGACGTCGAGCTCCTCGGGGTAGAGCTCCGGCGCGCTCATCCGGCACAGCGTGATCGCGATCGCCTGTAACGCACCGTTCTCACGCGCCACCCGGAGACATCGCTCGTAGTGCACCCTGGCCTCGTCGTACCGGCGCTCCATCTCGGCGAGAAGTCCGAGGTTCAGGAGCGACCGGACGACGTGTCCGCCGGTGAGCTCGGACATGTCCAGGGCCAGCGCCTCGGTGTAGCACGCCCTCGCGGTCTCGCGGTCGCGAAGACGCTGCGCCGCCGCCCCCCGGTTCAAGAGTCCCGTGGCCACGGTGGCCACGTCGCCCTCGCGCCTCGCGAGCGCGATGCACGCCTCGGCGTACCCGATCGCGGATCGGCTGTCCCCGAGCTCCATGGAGACCAGGGCCAGGTTGCTCAACGCGATCGCCTCGCCGCGGACCTCCCCGATCGCGCGATACACCTCGAGGGCGTCCCGGTGGTGGCGCCGTGCGCGCTCGAACTCGTGGAAGTTCCAGAAGATGTTCCCGACCGCGGTCCACGTGCGCGCCCACTCCCGGGTCTCGGTCCGGAGATCGGGACGCGCCGCGAGTGCCTCGGACACCTCGCGCGCGCGCCGGAAGCGGTTCCGGCGATCCCAGTACAGGATCAGCAGCGCGGCCACCGGCATCAGCGTCGCGATCTCGTTCTCGCGTGCGAGGCAGCGATCCACCACGACGTCCACGTTCTCCCGATCCCGGTCCAGCAGCTCCAGCGCGGGCCCTGGATCGGGGGATCGGATGTCGGGCGCCACCGAGACGATGCGCGCGATGAAGTGGTCGCGGTGACGAACCGCCACCACGTCCTCGCGACCGGATCGCGAGAGCGCTCGGCGGGCGAACTGGCGTATCGTCTCCAGCATGCGGTACCGGCTCGCCGGCGAGCCGCCGTCGGGGAGTCGCTCGACGAGGGACTTGTCCACGAGGGCTTCCAGCGCGGCGGTCGCGTCGTCCGGACCGGGCAGGTCGCCGGCCGCGGCGGCGATCGCCTCCACCGCGGCCAGATCGAAGCTCCCCGCAAACACGGAGAGGTTCTCGAACAGGACCCGATCGGCGTCGGTGAGCTGCTCGACGGACCACTCGATCAGACCGACCAGCGTGCGATGGTGGGGGAGCCCCGTGCGCTGGCGGGACACGAGCAATCGGAAGCGATCCTGCAGCCGGTCCAGAACCTCGTGCGCGGTGAGCAGGCGGAGCTTCGCCGCCGCCAGCTCGATCGCGAGCGGGATCCCGTCGAGCTCGCGGCAGATGGCGGCCACGACCGGCGCCGTGTCCGCGCGCAGCTCGAATGCGGGCGTGACCGCGCGCGCGCGATCCCGGAACAGGCGGACCGCCTCGTTGGCGCCGAGCGCCTCGGTGTCCGTCACGTCGGGCTCCGGTACACGAAGCGGATCGATCCCGACCACGTGCTCGCCGGGCACGCGAAGGGGCTCCCGGCTCGTGGCGAGCACGTTCACCCCTGCGCACGTCTCCAGGAGCCGCGTCACGAGGACGGCGACCGGGTCCAGCACGTGCTCGCAGTTGTCGAGGATCACGAGCACCCGCCGGCCGCGCACCGCCGCGACCAGCGCGTCCAGCGGGTCCCGACCCGGCTCGACGCCGACATCCAGCGCCTCGACGACGCGGCCGGCCACGTCCCCCGCCGGGCCGAGTGGCGAGAGCTCGATCCAGAAGACGCCGTCGCCGAATCCGGCCAGCGCGTCGCGCGCCAGCTCCAGGCACAGACGAGACTTGCCGGAGCCGCCGGTTCCGGTCACGGTCACGACGCGTTCTCGATGCACGAGATCGGAGATGTGCGCGATCTCGGCCTCGCGACCGACGAAGCTGGTGGCGGTGGCGGGGAGGTTGTGCGGGGCCCGGTCGGCCCCCACCAGCGCCTCGGCCATCTCGGTCATCGCCTCGAATCGGTCGCGGGGATCGGGGGCCATCGCGCGTTCGACGACCCGGACGAACGGCGCGGGCACGTCGGGCCGCCGGTCGCGGAGCGACGGCGGCCCTCCGCGACGGTGCCGATCGCGGATCTCGTCGACGGTGCGTCCGGCGACCGGATGCGTGCGGGTGACGAGCCGGAACAGCAGCACGCCCAGTGCGTACACGTCGCCGGCCACGCTGGTCGGCGCGCCCTCGAACGCCTCGGGCGGCATCGCGACCGGTGTTCCCACGAGCGGACGCAAGGACGCCGACCCGTCTCGCGGCAGGTCCGAGACCGCCCCGAAGTCCGACAGAAGCACCCGGCCGTCGCGATCACACAGGACGTTTGCGGCCTTCACGTCGCCGTGGACCAGCCCCGCCTCGTGCACGGCCGCGAGCGCGCTCGCCAGCGCGCCACCGATCCGGCACGCCTCGGATACCGAGAGCGGTCCCTCGGTCTCCAGCCGCGCCTCCAGGTCGGTACCGCGCACGAAGTCGGTCCAGAGCCCGACCCGGCCGCCGTGGATGTCCGCACCGTGGATCGTCAGCACGTTCGGATGCCGGACGCGGGCGTGCCGGCGGGCCTCCTCCAGGAAGGACCGGGCGGCCGTGATGTCGTCGGTCGCGCCGACGCGCCGCAGCTTGAGGGCCACCTCGCGGTCGAGCCGGGGATCGATCGCCCGGTACACGTCCCCGAAGCTCCCCCGGCCGACCTCCTCGAACACCCGGAGCGGACCCCACGAGAACTGCGGCTCCTCGCGCGGCGCCGGCGAGGCGACGCGCCGGAAGCCGGCCGCGACCGCCTCGACGATCCGGAGACCGCCGAGATCCTCGTCCTCCACCGTGTCCCAGTCGATGGGTCGTTCGTCCGCGATCCACTCGGCCAGACGGGCCCGCCGACCGTCGTGCTCCCGGGTCATGACGACCTCCTCTCCCCTCTCGATCGACGGGTCGAGGGCGCGGAATCGCACAGGAGAGCGCGCCGCCGGACGATCACCGGTGCTTCCCGAGCAGGGTCGAGAGGTGCGCGATGGATCGCGACACGGCCATGCGGGCCGCGTTGGCCGAGGGGCTCCCGATCGCGTCGGCGATCTCCTGGTAGGACATCTGAAACTCCAGGCGAAGGATGACCGCCTCCCGCGCGGCCTCCGGCAGTGTCGCCAGTGCCTCCTCGTAGGCATCCAGCGTGTCGCGCCCGATCGCCTGCTCCAGAAGCGATGCCTGCGCGTCCGGGATCTCCTCGGAGATCGCGTCACGCTGCGTCCGGCTCGATGCGCGGCGCAGCTCGTCCCGAAGCGCGTTCAGGAGCGTCTGGCGCAGGTAGGCCAGAAACGCACCCTCCCGCTCGGCCCGGAACGACTCGATCTGCTTCAGGACGCGGACGAGGGTCACCTGGACGAGGTCGTCGGTGTCCGTCATGCCGCGCCCGGCGGCCGGTAGCCGACCGTGTGCCCAACGCCGGAGAATCGGCAGGTAGCGGGCCAGCAGTCGATCGCGAGCCGCCTCGTCGCCGCCGCGGTAGAGGCTCAGCAGATGCGCGGTCGAGTCCGGCGCGGGTCTGGATGACACGAGGCACTCTCCGGGGTTTGCGACGTCGGGTCATCACGACGCCCGATGATAGCGCCCTGGCCGGCGCGCGGTCCCCAAAACGCACGCGGAGACCGTACCCGTACGCCGGATCGCGCCCGTCGCGCCGCTCGCCCGGCGCGCCCCCCGCTCGCCGAAACTGGATGACCGTGCTATTCTCACACGGTTCCGAGCCCAATTCATGATCCGCCGGCGTGCGACATCCCCCTGTCGTGTTCGAGCTGGTCGCGCCGATCCCACACTCTCAACCATGAGGTACAGATGCTGTCCAGACTGTCGACGCCCACGAAGTTCGGGGTCGGAGCAGCGGCCGGAGCCGCTACCCTGGCCGTCGCCGTCGCCGTCGCCGTGCTCGCGCCGCACGCGACCGACCGCATCGCGATCGGGGATCGGTCCTTCGACCGGACCGAGCTGCGTCTCAACGACCACACCGGGAGCAGGCAGGGCAACGTCTCGCTCGACATGGATGCGTCGGGGAACGTCGTCGCCGCGTGGGACAGCCGCCGGCAGCAGGACGGGACCTACGGCGTCTACGCCCGCGCGATCGACGCGAGCGGCGTGCTGAGCGATCGCGAGCAGCAGGTCAACGTGCTCACCGCGTCGATGCAGGAGTCGCCGGCGGTCGCGTTCGCGGGCCAGCGCCCGGCGTTCGCATGGCGATCGTTTCGGCAAGATGGCCATCTCGGCGGCATCGTGGCCCGACGGCTCGGCGACGAGTCGCTGGCGAACGAGGTCCGCATCGGCGATCAGACCGACGTCGTGCTGGCCGCGTGGCCCGGCGGGGAGACGGTCGCCGCCTGGACGACGAGCGACGTGGACGGACGCTCCCGGGTCGCGTGCCGCGTGTTCGACGCCGACGGCAACCCGACGACCGGCGAGATCACGGTCGCCGACGACGCTGAGTGGAACGACCGCGTTCCCAGCATCGCCACCGCCGGGGACGGCTCGTTCATGGTCACCTGGGGACGCTCCGCCAGGGGGGGCGCCGTCTTCGACGTGCTCGCGCAACGCTTCGACCGCGACGGCCGTGCCGTCGGCGACGTCCAGCGCGTCAGCGAGACCGACGCCACCGACATCGAGCCCGCGATCGCCGGTGACGGCCGGGGGCGCTACGTGATCGCGTGGCTGCACCTGGACGACGTGAACGACTACGACATCCACGTCCGCCGTTACGGCCAGGACGCTCGACCGATGGGCGACGCGTTCCTCGCGTCGGCCGATCCCACCGGTTGGCAGGCCGGCGCGGCCGTCGACGCCAGCCGGCGCGGCGACTTCGTGGTGGCCTGGAACACGAACACCGACGCGGGTCGCGACTCGGACGTGTACGTTCGCACGTTCGACGCCGATGCCCGGCCCACCTCGGGTGACGTGCGCGTGAACCGCCACACCGACGGGCGCCAGTACATGACCGAGGCCCGCGGCACCGGACGCGTCGCGATCGGCGACGACGGCCGGCTCGCCGTGGCCTGGCAGGGAGACTCCGGTCTGGGTGACGCGTCCGCGGCCAACGTGACGCTGCTCCTGCCCGCGCGGCGTGGGGTGCTCGGCGAGCTCGCCACCCTGGTTCGGGACTCTCGCAACCGGCTCGCGTCCCGGCGGAGCGCCGGCGACGCCGGGCTCGCGTTCGATCGAGCGGCCGCGCCGCATCAGCCACCGGTCTTCGATCCCGAGCTCGTGGCCGAGATCCCGACCGAGGTCGAGGTGGTCTCGCGCGGCGGAGGGGACATCGCGTTCGACGGCATCACCACCACGGGCTGGGTGCCACCGGATCCGCACCTGGCCGTGGGCGCCGAGCACATCGTCATGACCGCCAACGGCGCGATCCGCGTGGTGGGCAAGGACGGCACGTTCAACTGGCAGCTCGACATCAACGGCGCGGGCGGGTTCTGGGGTCCCGTGGGCGCGGGCGATGCCGGCGGCTTCGTGTTCGACCCCGAGGCCCTCTACGACACGCTGGAGGACCGCTATCTGGTGATGGCCAACGAGCGCTCGGGCGGTCGGTCGTACTTCCTGCTCGGTGTCTCGATGACCAGCGACCCGAGCAGCCCGTCGAACTGGTGGCTCTACCGGATCGACGTGACCGCTCTCGCCGGCGGCGACATCGACTCCCCGAACTTCGCCGTCGACGGCGACTACGTGTACATGACGGCCGACTTCTTCAGCCCGGACAAGTACCTCATCTACACCGTGACGAAGGCGACGGCCTACGCGGGCCTCCCGCTCTCCTCGGCGAGCTTCCTGCGTACGGGCACACAGTCGTTCGGGCTTCCGTCGATGTACTCGATCGACGCCCCGCGGATGTACATGATCGAGCACTTCGACTCCGAGCCGTCGTCCCAGCTGCGCCTCTGGGCCATCAACAACCCGGGCGGTCCCATCAACATCCAGTCGACGATGCTGACCGTGCCCACGTACTACAACCCGGGCAACGCTCGGTCCCAGGGTACGGGCGCCGTCGTCGAGCTCTTCGAGGACCGCTTCTGGAGCTGCATGTATCGCGACGGGTCGCTCTGGGCCTGCCATCACACGTCGACCACGCTCTCCCCGCGCTACGCCCGGGGCCGGTGGTACGAGATCGAGATGAACGGCTGGCCGACGTCGGGCAATCCGCCGACGCTTCGCCAGTCGGGCACGGTGGATCTGGGCGAGAACACGTACCTGTCGTTCAACTCGATCTTCGCCGACGACGCGGGGAATGCGTACATGGTGTTCGCGCGGTCGTCGCTGAGCGAGTTCTGGTCGATCTCCCGCACGTACCGGCAGGCCGGCGATGCGCTCGGCTTCATGTCGCCGCCGGCGTTCGTCAAGCAGTCGATGGCGGCCTACGGCAGCACCCGCTGGGGCGACTACAGCGGCGTCGTTCAGGATCCGTTCGTGCCCGACAAGTTCTGGTCGCATCACGAGTACACGCCGGGCGGCGGCCAGTGGCGCACGTGGATCGCGTGCGAGACGCTGGGGCCGGTGGTCGCGGTGCCCGAGATCCCGGATGGACTGGTGGGTACGCTGGACATCGCTCCGACGCCGACGTCGGGACCGACCCGCTTCGGGTTCGAGCTTCCGGTCGCGGGATCCACGGCGATCGAGATCTACGACGTGTCCGGGCGCACGGTGCGCTCGCTCGAGCTGGGCGCGCGTGACGCCACGGCGCACTCGATCCAGTGGGACGGCCGGAACGACGCCGGATCGGCCGTGGCGAACGGCGTCTACGTGGCGCGCGTGCTGGTGGACGGACGCCCGGTGGCGGCCGAGCGGCTGGTGGTCACGCGCTAGGGCCGGCGAACGACGATCGAACGGCTCCGACGCCCGGCGTCGCCTCCGGGCGGCGTCCGGGCGTTCGAACGTTGCCCGGGACCGGACGCCCGAGGGCCTTCCGAGGTCGCCCACCGGATGGAACGGCCGAGAGCAACCTCGCCCGTGGGTCTCGGATGAGCCGGCCGGGGCGCTCGGGGCGTGAGATTGGCGCGGGCCCGACCCACGCTCGCTGGTATACTTTGTCGGTTGGCTTCCCCCTCAGCT
The DNA here is from genome assembly GCA_965224245.1 of Candidatus Eiseniibacteriota bacterium. Taxonomy (GTDB): domain Bacteria; phylum Eisenbacteria; class RBG-16-71-46; order CAZAMP01; family CAZAMP01; genus CBDCYW01. The sequence goes on from OZ245046.1 coordinate 3,599,532, forward strand.
CTCGATCCATGGAGGACACGAATGTCCAAGCGCCTTGTCATGGCCTTGTCGACGCTGCTGATCGGCGGCGCCGGCGCGCTCGTCTGGAGCGCACTCGGCGGCTCCGACTCGCAGAATGCGGCGCAGGTCACACCCGACAGCGACGACTCCGAGAGCGCCATCCTGAAGCGCATCGACGTTCCCGAAGGACCGTTCGACCCCGTCCTCCAGCGCCCCGCCGGATCGGAACGGTTCACTCCGCCGGCGAACCGCGTCGTCAACGACCCCGACCAGGGGGCCGGCCTCGTCCAGTCCGAGACTGCGATCTGGGTCTCCGGCGACGAGATCGTGGTCGGCTGGAACGACGCGGACGGCTTCTTCGGGGGCGCGTCGGTATCCGGGTTCGGCTACTCGTCGAACCGCGGCGCCTCGTTCACCGACGGCGGCGAGCTGATGGACGGCGGGGGCTCCGATACGTTCGGTGACCCGTCGATCGTGAAGGCCGGCGACTGGTGGCTCTACAGCTCGCTCGATCTCGGCACGGGTGGGGGCGGCCTCACGATCCATCGCGGTCAGTTCTCCGGCGGCATGCTGAGCTGGAACCCGCCGGTTCGGTACAGCGACGGCGGCAGCTTCATCGACAAGGAGTTCATGTACTACGACTCGGCGACCGGTCGCACGTACCTCACCTACATCACCGGCAGCCTGTTCCGGATCACGCGCTCCACGGACGACGGCCTCACGTGGACGACGCCGCGCACGGTCGCCAGCTCCGGCGGCGGCAACGGCGCCTACCCGGCCCCCGGCATCGACGGTGAGGTCTACGTGTCCTGGGTGGCACCGCTCTTCCAGGGCAACGGGTGGGTCCGGATGCGCTACTCGCCCGACGGCGGCAACACGTTCCCCGACCCGGTCCGCGACGTCGAGCAGCTCGGTCCCCGCTCGGACGACTCCCCGCAGTGCTTCAATCGCGGCGCCAACATCACGTTCCCGAGTCTCGACGTGGACAGGTCGAACGGTCCGTTCCGAGGTCGCGCCTACATGTGCTGGGCCGACGGACAGGCCAACACGTTCAACGTCTACCTGTCGTACTCGGACGACAAGGGCGCGACCTGGTCGACGCCGATCCAGATCAACGACAACGACAACGCCGGCACGACCGAGCAGTTCATGCCGCAGCTGCGCGTCAGCGAGGCGGACGGCCGGGTGGTGATCGGCTGGTACGATCGCCGCAACAACGACGGCGGCGGCAGCCTGTGCGACTACTACGTGGCCAGCTCGGTGGACGGCGGCGCCTACTGGGGCCCGAACCGGCGTCTCAGCGACACGTCGGTCGCCTGGTGCGGCGTGCCCGCCGACATTCAGCCGAACTTCGGCGACTACATCGCCATCTTCGTCGACGACCGGGCGGTCTTCGGCGTCTGGGCCGACGCCCGCGAGGGTGACCCCGACGTCGTCTTCTCGCGCAAGGACGACCGCCACCTGCTGTCGGTCTCGGGCGATCTCGCGACGATCGCACCGTTCACGGCATCCGGAACGTCGTGGTTCATCCCCGACGTCACCGAGTGGACCGCGAGCCCCGCGCCGGCGGTCGACTCGAACGCGCAGCTGGCGGTGGCCGCGATCGGGGCCGGGCTCCTGGGCTCCCCGGCCGAGGAGAACGGCGTCTTCCAGTTCGGCGGCAACAACCTCAGCTTCGACGTGACGCTCGCCTCGGCCGAGGGCAACGTGGTCGGCTCGGGCACGCTGAGCCGGACCGGCGCCAACACGATCAACTTCGGGTTCGACGCCGACGCCGACGCCGCGCTGGGCAGCGTGGTGCTTCCAAACGACTTCACCACCGACATCACGGTGAGCCCCGCGGGGTTCGGCTCGGCCACGATGGCGGGCTCGGTCACGTTCCAGCGCATCGCGGGCAACCTGGTGTTCTCGGTCAGCGGCACGGTCTCGCTCGGCCTGGGGAGCCTGCCCTGCGCGCTGCCCATGGAGCAGGACGCGAGCGCGTCCTTCGCCGGCGGCGATCTGACCCTCAGCACGAAGACGCGCGTGGGTGAGTGCGCAGTGGTCGGCGTGGACGAGGACGAGCCGCTGGTGATGGGCGACAACCCGTTCCCGCAGATTCTGGTCGGCGCGCGGCCGAACCCGATCCAGGCGACCACGCGGATCAGCTACTCGACCGATCGCGACGTGACCGGGGCCATCCGCGTGTACAACTCGCAGGGCCAGCGGGTCCGCACGATCGCCGAGGGGTTCTTCGCGGCCGGCGAGAACGACTACGCGTTCGACGGCAAGGACGAGCGGGGCCGCGTTCTGCCGGCGGGCGGCTACTTCGTGCGCTTCGAGAACAACATCATGAACGCGGCGAAGAAGCTGTTCATCGTGCGGTAGTCCCGGTCTCTACTCTCGGCTGGTGATCGACGCCGCCGGACGACGTGATCGTCCGGCGGCGTTTCTGTGAAACCGGTGATCATACGCGTGGGCAACCGATGCGCCAGGACAACCGGCGATCGATCCTGACACGAGCACACCGCGCCGACCCGCCGACGAGCCTCACCTCACGTCTGCCGCACCGACGGAAGGCCCGGTCGAGTCTGATCGACTCCAGGGGGCTTCGCCATCACGCCCAGCATTACCGTGCGTACACACCCTTCAGGGCCCCCCAGCTCGCCCGGACGGTGGGGACACCGCCAGGACATCCATCGGGAAACGCACCCGCGAGGACCCCACAAGGGTTCATCAGCGGTGCGGCGGGAGAGGTCTCATCGACGGAGAAGTCGCCGTCCTCGAGATCGCAGAAGAGTGGATCGGCAACGACCTCGGTGTCGGCGAGCTCGGATCCACCGATTGCGCCATCGGCATTGATCCAGTAGACGTTGCACTCGTGCGGTCCAATCGGCGTGCTCACGTAACGGAGACCGTATCCACTCGCGTCACCGTGGAAGATGTTCCGACTCACCTCGTTCGAGGGGCTGCTCACGACGGTCACGGTGCCCGACAAGGCGCCGGGCGACGAGTTGCCGGCGAACGTGTTGTTCAGCACTGCGCCGCTCGATACGTCCAGATAGAAGGCGCCAGCCACGTCTCCGCTCGTGTTCTCGACGTACAGACAACGCTCGCTGTCGACCGTACTCTGAAAGGCCCAGACGGCGCCTCCCTTGACGCCGCTCGTGTTGTTCCAGAACCGGCACTCCGTGAAGAGCGCATTCGTGCCGAGCACGACCGAAACGGCTCCCCCGTGTTCGCTGCATCGTTGAGCCGGAACGTGCACCCGGCCACGACCATCGATGTCCCCAGCCCCATCGAGCTGTCGGAGATGTAGACTGCGCCACCGCTCGTACCTGCATTCCGGCTGAAGACGCACTCGTCGAACTCGGCGATCGACCCGGGCTCGACGACGACGGCGCCTCCGGATCCGACCGCGAACGCCTCACTCATCGCGTCGCCGCGATCGAGGGTGAGACCGGACATGCTCACGGTCACCGATGACAGTCGGAAGATGCGATGGCTGTCGGCGCCGCTCACGATCGTGGCTTCGGCACCATCCGTCGAGGTGAAGCCGAGCGGTTTGTCGACGAGCACCGCCGCCCCTTCGGCGTACGTCCCGGGTCCGATCTCGATCGTATCGCCGGGACTTGCGGCCGCAACGGCGTCGGTGATGGTCGTGAAGTCCCCGGTACCGTTCTGGCGAACGGTGATGGTGGCAGCATCCGCCGCCGACGTCCCGGCCACGGTGGCCAGAAGCATGAAGTGGATCGAACGCATCGACATCGGTCACCTCGAGTGTAGCTCCCCCGCGTCGCGTTCATTATGTCACGGTGGGCCCGGCTCCTGTCCGTCTGCTCTCGCGGTCGTCGAGGGACGCGCTACGCGCCCGTGGTCACGGCGGCGTGGACTCACAGGGTCACCCGCGGCCACGGTCCGTCCCCAGAGCCCCCTGGACGTTGACGCGCTTGAGGTTACGCGCCTGCGCGGGCCAGCCGGGCCGATGTCTGCCGTCCTCTTGCACGCATCGACTCGATCTTCGCTTTCGGCCCGCTTATCCTACACCGTCGTCACCAGCGTGATGACGCACCCGGTGTAGTCGAGCCCGTGGACCGCGGGAGGCGCGAGTGATCATCCATCACATCACGACATCGAAGGAGGCCGAGGAAGCGGCCCGCACTGGCAGCTACAGACCCCGCACGTACGATGCCGACGGGTTCATCCACTGCTCGACACGCGATCAGGTGATCCGGGTGGCGAACTTCCTGTTCGCCGGCCGGAACGATCTCGTCCTGTTGACGATCGATCGGACGGCGCTGACGAGTGAGGTACGCGACGAGAATCTCGAAGGCGGCGACGAGCTATTCCCCCACGTCTACGGATCACTTCCATGGTCGGCCGTCGTGTCGGTCTACCCGTTTCCGTGTAACGACGACGGGACGTTCACGCTACCCGCCGAGCTCGAGGGTTGAAGATCCGTCCGTGCCGCCTCGGCGTTCGTGCGCGTCGCCGAGGCCTCCACCTCACGCGGCCCCACGCCCGCGGCCGCAGGGTCCGCGACGCGTCACCCGCCAGAGAGCCCGGCCCCCGCGACTCGCCCGTCCCCGGCCCGGCGGGTCCACCCGACCCGATCGCAGTACTCGAGGATCGGCACCGCATGCTTTCGCGACACGCCGTCCAGGACATCCTTCGCGTCGCCGACCGATAGGGTCTCGTGCTCGGTGAAGAACCGGCGGAGCCGCTCGCGCAGCTCGAGGACCCGCGCCGACGTGAACGCGTACTCGTTGGAGATCTGGACCAGCCGCCCCTCGAACACGAGCCGTGCGATCAGGTCGGGTCCTTGCTCCACGCCGAGGGTCTTGATGACGTGCGACAGCAGCGACACCGCGAACCCCTCGGCCTCCAGCCGCTCGTCGATCGCCCCGGCCAGCGAGGCGACCTCGTCGGGCAACGCGTCGGACTGGTCGACGTCGGCGATCTGCTCGCCACGCTCCCGCACGCGGCCGGCTTCGACCGCGCGGCGCCGGGCCGCGTCGAACAGGGCCGGGTTCATGTCCCTGCCCAGACGCCCCTTCAGCTCTCCGATGCCGATCCCCCAGCGGTAAGGGTGCTCCCGGTGGTGGAGGGCGATCTCGGCCGCCACCCGATCCACCGCCTCGTCGAGCGCGGACTGGAGGAACAGCCGATTCTCTCCCACGACGCGTCCGGCGTCGCGTGCCTCGGCGGCCAGCGCCGCGAACTCGGGTGCCGGCATCCCGAGCGAGGCCCGGAGGTTCTTGGCGCTCTCCCCGTCGAGCCCGGCGACCCCCAGCAGATCGCACAGCCGATCCACCGGGGTGCCCTCCTCGAGCCGTCGCAGCTCGGCGGCCGGATCTCCGTGGTGGCGGCGCCGCTTGGCCGCCACCGGGACCACGATGGTGCCGCCGCCGATCGTGCGCATCGGGGAGTACGAACGCACGACGAACCGGTCGCCGGCCTCGGCCACGCCCGGCGATTCCAGGCGCAGCTGCACCGGCGCGCGCTGGCCGGGCTCGATCTCGTCCCGGTCGAGCAGCACCAATCGGGCCAGGAGCTCCGAGGCCCCGATGTGGACCCTCACGCGAGCCCGATTGGCCAGCGCCTTGGGCGCGCTCGGCAGGAGCCGGAACCACGCGTCCATCATGTGCGAGCTCGTCAGCACGTCGGACTTGACCACCCACGCGCCGCGATGGAGGCGATCCTTCTCCACCCGATGCAGGCTCAGGGCGACCCGCTGCCCGGCGCTCGCGCGCTCGACCTCGGTGTCGTGCACCTGCACCGTCTTCACGCGGGTCTCGATGCCCTCGGGGAGGACGACGACGGGATCCCCCACGCCGAGGCTCCCGTTCCAGAGCGTACCCGTGACCACGGTGCCGAACCCCTGAAGCGTGAAGATCCGATCCACGGGAAGCCGCGTCTCGCGCCCCCGCGCGACGAACGCCTCGTCTGCGAGCCGGCTCTCGATCTCACGCCGCACGTCGGCGACGCCCTCGCCGGTCTTGGCCGAGCACCGCACGATCGGCTTTCCCTCGAAGACGGTGCCGGCGATCACGTTGGTGATGTCGGCGTCCACGATGTCGAGCCACTCGTCGTCGGGGACGAGGTCGGTCTTCGTGACCACGACGAAGCCGTCGGGGATGTCGAGGAGGTTCACGATCTCGAGGTGCTCGCGCGTCTGGGGCATGACGCCCTCGTCGGCGGCCACCACCAGCAGCACCAGATCCATGCCGCCGGCGCCGGCGAGCATCTGCTTGACGAAGCGCTCGTGTCCGGGCACGTCGACGATGCCCACGCGGCGCCCGGACGGAAGATCCAGAAACGCGAAGCCCAGCTCGATCGAGATCCCGCGCTTCTTCTCCTCGGGGAGCCGATCGGTGTGGATGCCGGTCAGGCGCTCGATGAGCGCGCTCTTCCCGTGGTCGATGTGCCCGGCGGTGCCGACGATGGCGGCTCTGGCGACGGTGGCGGAGCTCATGGGAGGGCATTCTACCGGCCGGCACGAGCCTGAGCCAGCGTGGCAGGCGGCGACGCACCGGCGCCGCCTGGACGCGCGCGCGTGCGGTCATCCCCGATCCGGGGAGGTCGGGGCCGTCGCGGGAGCACGGCCGTCGGGAAACGAGAGGCGCGGAACGATGACGGCTAGTCGTCGCCGTTCGGGTCCTCTTCGCGCCGGATCTCGGCGCCCAGCCCGCACAGCTTGTCGACCATGCCCTCGTAGCCGCGATCGAGGTGGTGCACGTGCGTCACGTGCGTCTCGCCCTCGGCCACCAGCGCCGCCAGCACCAGCGACGCGCTGGCCCGGAGATCCTTGGAGCGCACGTAGGCCCCGGACAGCTCGGGAACGCCGACCACCACCGCCGACGAGCCGTCGATCGTGATGTCGGCGCCGAGGCGCACGAGCTCGTCGACGTGCGCAAAGCGATCGCTGTAGATCGTCTCGGTGATGACGCTGGTGCCGTCGGCGCGGGTCAGGAACGCCATGATCTGCGCCTGGAGATCGGTCGGAAAGCCCGGGAAGACCTCCGTGATCACGTCGTGGGCGCGAGGGCGGCCGCATCCCCGGACCTCGATCGCATCGTCGGACTCGGTGATCTGAACGTCCATCGAGCGCAGGAGGGCGACCAGCGCCGCCAGGTGCTCGGGGTTGACGTCGGCCACGCGCACGCGGCCACCGGCCATGGCCCCCGCGATCACGTAGGTGCCGGCCTCGATCCGATCGGGGATGTTCTGAAAGGTCACCGGCCGGAGCTCGGCCACACCGTCGATGGTCAGCGTCTTCGTCCCCAGGCCGCGGATCTCGCCGCCCATCGCGCGCAGACACTGGCCGAGGGCGACGACCTCGGGCTCGATGGCGCAGTTCGTCAGCACCGTCTGGCCCTCGGCGAGAACCGAGGCCATCAGGAGCTGGGCGGTGGCCCCGACGCTCGAGGTCTCGAAGTGAAAGTGCGTGCCCCGCAATCGCTCGGCCTCGGCCACGACGTAGCCGTGATCCACGTCGATCGTGGCCCCCAGCGCCTCGAGGCCCCGGAGATGCAGATCCACCGGCCGCGGTCCCCACGCGCATCCGCCGGGCAGCGACACGCGCGCCCGCCCGAGCCGGGCCAGGAGCGGCCCCAGCACGTAGAACGAGGCCCGCATCCGGCTCACCAGCTTGTAGTGGGCCTCGTGAGCGGTGATCGACGAGGCGTCGACCGTGAGAGACGCGGCGTCCCGATGCACGTCGACACCGAGCGATCGCAGCAGCTCGGCCATCGTCTCGACGTCGTTGAGGCATGGCACGCGGGTCAGCGTGCTCGTTCCCGGCGCCAGAAGGAATGCGGTCATGATCGGCAGGACCGCGTTCTTCGCGCCGGCGACGTGTACCGTACCGTCGAGGGTGCGGCCACCTCGTATGACGATCTTTTCCATCGGCTGCTCCGGGTCGCGCGACAGGGCGAGCGTCTCCGGTGCGTGATGGGCATCGTAGGGGGAACTCACGCTGGAGTGAATACCCACAGGCTTCGTCGATCGCAAGGGAATTCTCGCTCCGTCGTTGAGGACGCGGACGTGGAGCGGGTGTGTGCCCCGGAGAAACGAGGAGCACTCGAGCGCTGGCAAGTACTCAGTTGTACAGTCGGAGGGATCGGGAGGTTTCATGAGCTCGATTCGCGCGCGGGGCGGTCGCTCCGAGCCCACGACACGTCGGCGCCCTCGTAGTGCAAGGTGTGCGTGCGGAAGCCGACCTTCTCGTACGCGCGCCGGGCCGCATGGTTGTCCGCGGCCACGTTCAGCACGACGAGGTCGACCCGATCCGCCAGCCTCCTGCAGAGCTCGGCGGTGACCGCCGTCCCCAGCCCCCGGCCTCGACACGCGGACAGGGTCACGATGTCGCCCAGCGCGGCCACGCGCCGGGCCTCGGAGACCACGTGGGTTCCCCCGATCGCGACGATCTCCGACCCGGCGGCGGACCCGGCCGCGAGATCGCCGGCGGTCGCAGGACGGTGCTCGGCGCCCACGTAGAGGCTCTCGGCCAGGCGATGCTCGGAGAATGCGTTCTCGGCGTACTCGCGGTAGAGCACCCGGGCGGCGGCGGTGTCCGACGGTCCGAGGCGGCGGAGCGTCACGCCGTGCGGGAGCGCCGGGATCTCGAGGCTCAGGTCCGGGGTCGCGGTCACCCCGGGGGCGAGTGGAGCCGGCCCGGTGGCGAGCCACATCCGGACGTGCGGTACGAGGTCGCCGGTCACGAGCGGCGCCACGCCCGCGCGATGGGTGTCCGGAAGGTGGAGGTCGGTCCGGGACGCGATCGCGGGCAGCGTGCGGAGGAGCCCGGGCGCCGGGTCGGGGTCGCCGAAGAGCAGCACGGACGCCCAGTCGTCGATGCGAAACGCGAGGGCGAGCGCGCGATCGCCCGGCTCGGTCACGAACCACCGGCAACGCGAGAAGTACGGCTCGTCCAGATCGCCGAGGGCGTAGGCGCCCCAGATTCGATCGGCGTTCAGGATCCGCTCGATCCGATCGCGGTCGCTCGTCTCGACGACGTTCACGGCGATCGGCTAGCCGAATGGATCGAATGGCGTGTCCGGCCGGAGGCCCTTCGCGAACGTCGCCAGGAGGTCGGCGATCTGCTCCAGGTCCTTCAACGAGACGACCTCGACCGGCGAGTGCATGTAGCGGCTGGGCACGCTCACGATCCCCAGCGGAACGCCGCCGCGCGACCGGTAGATCGGATCGCCGTCGGTTCCCGTGCGCCCCTCGAGGATCTCGTACTGGAGCGGGATCTTCTTCTTCCCGGCCGCCCTCTCCAGCAGTGCCACCACGCTCTCGTTGAGCCGGGGTCCGCGCGCCACGGCGGGCCCCTTGCCGAGCGCGATCGAGCTCGACTCCTTGGCGTCCACGTCGGGCTGATCGGTCGCGAACGTGACGTCGATCGCGATCGCGACGTCGGGCTCGAGCTCGAACGCCGCGGTGGCCGCGCCGTCGCCGCCGATCTCCTCACCCACCGTGGACAGGGCGATCACGCAGGCCTTCGGGTCACGCGATCCGAGCCGCCGGAGCGCCTCGGCCGCACAGAACACGCCGGTGCGGTTGTCCATCGCCTTCGAGCTGACCCGATCGCGGCTCAGCTGGGTGAGCCCGCGCCGGAACGTGATCGGATCGCCCGCGCGCACGCGCTTCTCGGCCTCGGACCGCGACGCGGCGCCGATGTCGACGTAGATCTCCTCGATCTTGGGGACCTTGCCGCGCTCGGCTTGCAGGTGCACGGGCTTGCGTCCCACGACGCCGTGGACCAGCCCCTTCTTCGTGTGGATCTCCACGACCTGCCCCAGCACGACGCCCACGTCGATCCCCCCGAGCGCGCGGACGTAGACGTACCCGGCATCGTTCACGTGGTGCACGATGAGACCGATCTCGTCGGCGTGGCCGGTGACGATGACGCGAGGCGATCCGGCCGGATTGCGAACGGCGGCCACCGAGCCGTGCGCGAGCTCGACGATCTGGTCCGCGACGGGCTCGACGTGGTCGCGAAACACCTCCTGGACGGCGCCCTCGGCGCCGACGGGTCCGGGGGCCTCCACCAATCGTCTGAGAAACTCGAGCGTGGCCTTCTGCACGACGCGCCTCCGCGGGCTTGGGGATTCGGAACGAGCCCGTGGAGTCTACCCGACCGGTCGCCTCGGGTCCCGCAATCAGTGGCGGCACGCGGTCCTGCGCGACGTCGAGCGGGATCCTCGGCGCGGCGAGTGCTAGACTGGCGCTTCACGTCCTCCCATCGAGGCTCACCGACATGTCTCTTCCGATCGTCGACGACGTCGCGTTCCCGGATGCAGTCCGCGTCGCCCGCCTCGCGAACGCCCCCGAGGGTGCCGAGGCGCGACGGCTCCGCGCTCTCGCCGGACGTCTCGACGAGCGCGCGGCTTCGGGTGACCCGACGACCTCGACCCGCGCCGCGACGCCTCCGATGCGCGTCACGCCCACGATCGTCGTCGCGAGCGCGGCGGGCGGACGTCCGACACCCGAGGACCTCGTCGAGGCGGCATCGCGGCTGCCGGTCCTCGGCGAGCGACGTCATCTGCGTGTCCGGCGCGGCGGCGCTCCCGGCGTGGATGTCGCACTCCCCGCCGCTCGGGACGCCTGGCCGGCGATTCTAGCGCAGGCCGCCTCGGACGCGCCGGCGCCCGGCACGCTCATCGAGAGCCCGACCCCGGATGCGGGCGAGGAGTGGCTCGTGCAGGGGATCACGGCCCGCGCTCACGGGGATCGCGTCTACCCCCTAGTCTCGGGCACCCTGCTGAGCACGAATGCCTACCCGATCTCCTACATGTCGCCCGCCGACGGGGTCGCGCACGTCGTGCTGGGCCTCGGACAGGCGCACGACACGCGGGCCGACGCGCTGCGGTTCTCGCCGAAGCACCCCGACCTGATGCCCGACTTCAGCACGCCGGCCGACGTGGCCAGGCACAGTCAACGACGCTTCGAGGCGTTCACCCCGGAGGGCCCGCGGCCGACCGCACACGAGCTGGAGGTCGCCAGGGGAGACGGCACGCTGGCCAGGGTCGGCGGCGTCGTGTCGTGGGAGACCGGCACCGTGTACCCGGGTATTCGACGGCCCGGGATGCCGGTGGTCACGTTCGCGATGATGCGGCAGGGCACGCCGTTCTCCCTTCCGCTGCTGCTCACGGAGCTGCACGCGACGCTCACCACCGCGGCCTCGGTGGGCTTCGCGATCGCGGCGGATCCGCCGCTCGTGGTCGAGAGCCTGTTCGAGGCACCCGCATCGCCGCGCGGATCCGCCGTCGCCCAGACCGATCGGGACGTCACGGCCGACGAGGACATCGCGGTCGACGAGGACGCGGTGCTCGTGCGCTCGGCCACGGCGCTCGGGGTCGGAGCGTACCGCGACATCCGCGACGTCGTGTTCGTCACGCCATCCGGGTTCGACATCGCGCGATCCCGCGAGATGGGCGCCGCGATCGCCGAGGCCAACCGGACCTGTCAGGACGACGGACGCCGGTACGTGCTGATCGTCTCCGGTCGTCTCGGGTCCACCGACGAGTGGCTGGGGATCCCGCTGGACTGGGCCGACGTCTCCTCGGCGGCCGTGCAGGTGGAGGTCGCTCTGGAGGACTTCAACGTGGACGCCTCTCGCGGAACGCACTTCTTCCGGCAGATGGTCGTGAACCACGTGGGTTTCGTCCACGTCAGCCGCTCGGGCCGCGACGACGGGGTCGCGTGGGATCGACTCGAGGCCCTGGGCGCCCGGGACCTGGGGGCCGGCGTGCGTCACGCGCGCCTCGAGGCGCCGCTCGTGGTCCGGGCGGACGGCGTCGCTGGGCGCGCGCTCATCGCGCTCGGCGGGTCGTGACGCCGCGTACGAACATCCCGATTCCGAGGCGGCTCAGGCCGCCACCCCTCGAAACCCCCACCTCACGCGCACGCCGATCCGGCGTCGCCGTCGCCGCGCTGCTGGTAGCCGCGGCGCTGGCGCTCGCGTCGATGGCCGGCTGCGCCGGGCTCACGACGACCCGGGATCGGACGCTCGAGCCCGATCCGGGCCGGCGCGAGCAGGGCTCGCCAGTGGTCTCGGCGCTCACGAGCCCCACCACGTGGCTTCCCATCGGACTCGCGCTCGCGCTCCAGATCGACAACGCGGATCACCGCATCGGGCGGTGGGCCGACCGCGCGACGCCGGTCTTCGGCTCGCGACGGCGGGCCGCCGATGCCAGCGAGACGCTGAGGACGACGGCCGGCGCGCTGTGGATCGCCAGTGCGATCGCGATGCCATCCCCGAGGCGCGGCATCGGAGGCTGGCTCATCTCGAAGACCGAGCTCGCCGCCGTCGGTGCCGGTGCCAGCGCCCTCACCACCACCAGCGTGGAGATCCTCAAGCGCAACACCGGACGCGAGCGACCCGACGGCAGCAACGACCGGAGCCTGCCGTCGGGACACGCGGCCAGTGCGACCGTGTTCGTGACCCTGGCCTCCGCCAACGCGTCGCATCTGGGCCTGTCCCCGCCCATCGGGGTGCTCGTGCGGGCCGGCTGCGGGCTGTCGGCGGCCGGCGCGGCGTGGGCACGGGTTGAGGCCCGAAAGCACTACCCATCGGACGTGCTGGTGGGCGCCGCGATTGGCCACCTCCTGGGGTCGGCCCTGACGGGGCTCGTGGATCCCGCCCGGGACGGGCACGTCGCCATCCACGTCGCGACGGAGCCGCGGCTGTCGGTGGACGTCCGGTTCTAGTCGTGCCCGCCCCGCACGGCGCGTCTCATCTGACGACGACCATCCCGACCCTCGAGCGTGCGCCTCCGGCGTCGAGCGTGGCCCAGTAGACGCCACTCGCCCCGTGGGGCACGTCCCAGAGGATCGGTTCGCCCCCGGTCACCGCGAATCGGTCCACGCGACGGCCCGTCGCGTCGAAGACGCTCAACGTGCCGGCGCCCGTGGGTAGCGCATGGAACGTGAGCCGGGCCACGTCGCGAACCGGACTCGGCGAGACCCGGAGCGCGATACGCTCTCCGGACGCTCCGCCGGCCGGTGGGACGGCGACCGTCGCCGCATCGTAGCGGATCGTGCAGATGTCGAGGTTTCGGGGTACGCCGAGATCGCTGGCGCCGGCGACGATCACGTCACCGCCCCCGGTGAGCGCGATCGCCGTCGCCGAGTCGTCGCCGCCGGGACCCTCGTAGGTCGCCGACCAGACCTCCTGGCCGTCCGGATCCAGCCCGACGGTGAGAATGTCCTGGTCGCCCAGGAACCGGTAGCCGGTCAGATACCAGTTCCCGGCGGCGTCCACGGCCGACGCTTGCGGCCGCGCGTTTCCGCCCCCGCCGAAGTCGTAGGCCCACCGCTCGACCCCATTGGGGTCGTAGCTGACCACGAGGCCGCTCCAGCATCCGACGACCGTGTTCCCGGACGCGTCGAGCGCAATCGTGCTCCCGACCTCGCCCGCGTGGGAGAAGCTCGACCACCGCTCGGTGCCGTCGGCGTCGTAGGAGACCGTGGTCAGGACATACGTGCTGCCGGCACCGACGGTGTAGCCCGTCACGTAGGCGTTCCCGTCCGTGTCGACGGCCAGCGCGTGCGCGTGATCGTGGGAGTGGAGGCTGCCGTCCACGAAGGCGACCCACTCCTGGTTGCCGGCGACGTCGTACTTGATCGTGACCCAGTCGTAGAAGCCCGAGGATCGGATGCTCTGACCCGTCACGTAGACGCTGCCGGCGGGCCCCAGCGCAACGTCGCCGGCGGAATCGGTCCCGTAGCCCCCGTGGTAGGTCGCACTCCAGGCGAGGGTTCCCTCGCGGTCGTAGGTCAGCGTGATCATGTCGGTCACGGTGCCGGGACTGTAGCTCCCGCCGACCACGTGAACGGTCCCGTCGGCGCCAACCGCCATGGCGGCCGCACCGTCTGTCCGGTCGGCGGGACCGTTCCAGCGTCGCGCCCAGAGCTCGATGCCATCCGGGTCGTACTTCACGGTGGCGACGTCGAGATCGGTCGTGGGGCCGGGGCTGGAGCCGCTCACGTACACGTTGTCGTCGGCGTCGACCGCGACGCCGACCGGCTCGTCGTTGAACGACAGCCCCGGACCGTTGTACCGGGCGACCCACACGAGCTCACCGTTGCCGTCGAGCTTCAGCGTGGCGTACTCGTACGTGTAGTCGAATCCCGGGAGAAAGCCCAGGCTCTGGCCCGTGACGATGACGTGACCGCCGGAGTCGACGGTGACCGCGCGGCCGGTGTCGTGACCGCCGATGTTGTCGTAGAGCTCGACCCACTCCTCGATCACGTCGGCCGCCGCGGATACGACGAGGAGAGAGCCGAGGAGCCAGATCAGGATCGCGCGGCGAGTCCGGTGATGCATGAGCGCACCTCCCGTGGTCGACCACCCCTCGTTCGGCGAGCGTTGACCCCATCAGGATAACGCCGTTGTGGTCCGCGAGCCCACCCGGATCGGACCGAGGCCCGGCAAGACGTGGGATCGGACCGCACCCGGGTGCGATCCGCTCCGATCGCATCCGTGGAGCGAGTCCGTGGGTCGGCGTGCGGCTCCCGAGCCCACGTGGACGTCGCACTCGCGGCCGCGGGCGAAGGGGAATGGTGCGCATGCATCATGGCCGCCGGGGACGCGCATGGGCGATGCTCGACCTCGGACGCCGCCCGATGTGCTCCCGGCCCGTGGGATGTCCCGCGAGGAACGAGGCGATGCCGCTGACACGCCGCGAGAAAGAGCTCGCGAACATCGGTGCATCAGTCGCCACCGGCTGCAAGCCGTGCACGGACTTCCACGTGAACGCGGCTCGCAGGGCCGGTGCGTCCGACGCCGAGATGAAGCGCGCCATTTCGGACGCGATGGCGGTTCGCGACGATGCGCGCGAGATCATGGAGCGTCACGGGCTCGAGACGCTCGGCGCGTCCCGGTCGAGCCCCCGGCGGCCCCACCCCGAAGCGACCATCCGCATCACGGAGCTCGTCTGCATCGCCGCTGCGTTCGCGGTCAACTGCACCACGAACGTGACGCGGCACGTCGCGGCGGCCAGGGCGCTCGGCGTTCAGGACGACGAGATCGAATCGATACTCGACGCGGCGCTGTTCATCAAGGGGGAGGCCGCGCACTACGTGGGTCAGATCGTCAAGCTGAGGCAAGAGAAGGGCGAGCTGCAGCGATTGCTGGACGAGCTGGAGCGAACGCAGGCCCAGCTCGTTCAATCGGAGAAGATGGCGGCACTCGGGAGACTCGTGGCCGGACTCGTCCACGAGGTGAACACACCCATCGGCGTGCTCGAGAGCGCGGCCGACACGCTGAACCGCGCCGCCGCGCGCATCGCCGCCGAGCTCGACGGTGGCGCGTCGCTCGACGCCAAGGGTTCGGGTCGGCAGCTTCGCAGATCGCTCGAGGCCGTACGCGAGGGGGGCCCGACCGCGCAAGCCGCCGCCGAGCGGATCCGTCGGATCTTCGCGGCCCTCCGGAGCTTCGCTCACCTCGACGGTGCGCCCCGACGCCCGACGGATCTTCACCAGGGCCTCGAGGACACGCTGGCTCTGCTCGAGCACGACATCCCCGACGGGATCCGGATCTGCAGGGAGTACGGAGAGATCCCGAAGGTGACCTGCGACCGGGGCGAGGTCAATCAGGTGTTCATGAACCTCCTGACCAACGCGATCGCGGCGATCGATGCCGAGGGCACGATCACGATCGAGACCTCGGCGACCGGCGACGAGGTCTCGGTCCGGATCACCGACACCGGCGTCGGAATCCCCGAGGTGACGCGGGAGACGCTGTTCGAGCCCGCCTTCGCCGCCACGGGAGGACGCGTGAAGGCCGGACTGGGCCTGTTCGCCAGTGCGAACATCGTACGCAAGCACGGGGGGCGGATGGACGTGCAGAGTGCGCCCGGTCGCGGGAGCTCGTTCACGATCGTTCTGCCGACCCGTGCGCCCGAGCCGCGGGCCGCGGACTCCACGGACGAGACCTCTCGGTGCAGTCGCCTGCGCTGACTTCCGCCGGCCCGTCCGGTGTCGGTGCGGTCCTCTCCGCTCAGCCCTCGAGGAGCACGCGCCGGAAGAACTCGATCGTTCGAGGCTGCTCGAAGTAGTTCGTGTGATGCACGCCCTCGGTCTCGTGAAACGTGCAGATACGATCGACGTCCGAGATCCGGAGCTCCTTTGCCAGGTCGGTCATCGAGTCGGTATCGACGACGAGATCGTTCGGAGCCCGGAACAAGAGATCCGCCCCGAGGTCCGCGAGCCGCTCCTTCGGATCCTGGAACACGCGCCAGAACCGCCAGCCGATCGGCGGAGGCTCGAACTCGCCCCTCACGACGTAGTACTCCGGCGGTCGCCTCCCCTGCTCGAGCCCTTCGCGAAGCCGTCGAATGCCCGGGTTGTCGCTCGTACGTCCCTGGCCGACCAGTCCCGGAATCGCCGAGATGGTCGCATCGAAGATGGGCGTCTTCGCCGCGACCTTCGTCACGGTCGTGATCACGCGCATGATGCCGGTGACGGCCGTCAAGATCGGCAACCCTCCCGAAAGGGCGGCGGCGCCCCGCTCGAGCCACGTGCCGAGGTTCGTCAGATAGTCCATCGACGCTCGGAGCTTCGGAGCGGACGCGAGGCTCGTTCCCGCGAGCGGTGAGCCCACGAGCACGAGCTTTCCGAGCCGCGACGGATCGTCGTTCAGCACCTCGGCCCACCAGCGCGTCACGAGCCCGCCCCGGCTGTGGCAGATCACATCGACCTCGGCCTCGGAGCCCTCGAAGGCTCTCTTCAGATCCACGGCGTTCAGGTATGGGTTCACCGAGACCGTCGGGTGATCGAAGCTCAGAACCTCGTCGTAGTGCGCGAAGGCCGCCTGGAGGAAGGCGCTGCCCCCATCGCTCGCATGGATGCCGTCGACGAGCGCCTCGGTCTTGCTGAACGTACCGTGGACGAAGAGCAAGATGCGTCCGTCGTTCGCCGCGCGGTCCACGGAAACGGACCCGCCCGGGGTCCATCGACGCATGCCCTGGTTCGGCGTCAGCCTCTTGTCCAGCTTCGTGAGGGCGTCGCCGATGCGGTTCTTCTCGAGCGACTCGAACTTGAGCTGCGCGACGACGCGTCCGCCGACGCGCTGCCCTCGGCGGCCCCGCCGGCGACCGGCGTGCTGCCGACCGCCGAATCCGCTTCGCCAACGGAGGACACCGTCCTCGTCCACGAGCGACATCGAGTCGACGTTGTCCGATACCCGCCCCCCCGCGCGCCTCACGTGGTGGATCGGAGTCGGTTTGAAGTCGGGAATGGTCTCGTCGGCGGAGTAGATGTCCAGTCCGTCGATGGCCCTCTCGATGGTCTTCTCCACCTCGATCGGACTCAACCGATCCGCTTCACCGGTGGTCATCGAACGGCCCCTCCTTGATCGGAAGCGGCGTGACGGATGCGTCGCGCGCCGTACGGACATCGATCATCGAATGAAACTCCCCCGGACTGCGGAGGTTCTCGAACCCTTCGTCGATCGCCTCCCAGAAGCTGCCGTGCGTGGTCAGCCCGACCGCCTCGATCGGGAACAGCTTGTTCTCACGCATTCGGTGGAGCACGTCTCGATAGTCCGGCTTGCCGACGACCCACCGCCGGGTCCCTTGCGTCGTGCCCGTCGAGGTGCGGAGCTCTTCCTCGTCGACGGACTTCGTGTATGTCACCTCGAAGAACTCCTTGCGGTGCTCCTCCCAACGCCAGTACCCGGCAAACGCATGTCCTTCTAGGAGAAACACGACGGGATGGATGTCCACGTATTCGAGACAAGCCGCGATGAGCAGCGCGAGATCGATACACGTGCCTCGGCCGCCGGCCAGCACCTGCGTCGGTGTCCGGAGACGTTGTCCGTCGACCGAGTACGTCGGCGGAGGGTTGATGTAGCGAACCTGGAAGTGGTGAACGATCGCCGCCCACATCGCCTGTACCTGGAGATCGACGTTCTCCATCGTTCCGTCGAGATCGCTCACGTCCACGCTCTGATAGCCGTCGAAGCCCGCGGTCCGATCGTCCGTGAGCGTCATCAGGTGCCACTGGGCCTGGTCGATGACTCGCGCGACACCCGGATCGCCCGGAAGAACGAAAGACGGCAGCCAGAGCCGATCGGCGTCGGTGTCCTTCCACTCGTCGGCCGGAAGCAACGTCACGCGTTGCGTCTCTCGGCAAACCAAGCGATCCTCGTGCCGGATCTCGATGAAGAGCGACGTCCGGATCGGCTCCTGCACGGTCCGAATGAGATCCGACGTCAGCGGGACGCTGATCTCGCTCGCAAGGTTCAGGGGCGTCGTGTCGGCCAGGTCCCACCGTCCGCGGTAGGGGAAGCTGTCGGCTCCGACGTGGAGGTTCACCTCGATCTCGAGTCCGCGAAGCATGCCCGACCGGTTCTTGTGGAGCTTGAAGCTGTCGAACAGACACCCGAGGCGGTTGTGCATCAGCGAGTAGTTGATCTCCCGCCGCGCGCGGATGTCGAGCTTCAGCCAATCGTACGTGTCGTTCTTGGCAACCTCGATCGGCGCCGCACGCACCTGGGACTGTCGCGTCGCGTACGTCTGTGCCTCGCCGACCTCGGCCTGGAGCAGAGCGTGATCGGACCAGAGCACGATGCCCGTACCGACCATGCGCTGCGGCGCGCGCCGCAGCGAGCGGATCGCCTCGTCGAACGCGGGGAGCGCTTGCCAGTCGGCGTTTTGATAGTCGGAGTAGAAGCCCGATAGGAGCCGCTCGGCGAGCTCGTCGTCGATCGTGTCCTGAAACCCGATCGCGTGGCGTGCCCCGTCCGCCACCACCATCGCACAGACCCGAGAGGCGGAGTTGTAGACGTTCGCGTAGACCAGCTCGGGCGGAGCACCGCCCGCGGTCAGCGCCAACGCGAGGTGCTCCGCATCGATCTGAGCGGGCTCGCCCTTCGACCCGGTCAGCACGACACCATCGCGGCTGGACCAGCCCGTCAGGAGCGATCCGTCGGGGTCCAGATCCTCGCGCTCGCGCTCGATCACCTGGGCGGCCTGATGCGCGTCCAGTCCGGCGATGTGGATCAGGGCGGGGCTCGTATCGGCCACGTGGGCTCGGAG
The DNA here is from genome assembly GCA_965224245.1 of Candidatus Eiseniibacteriota bacterium. Classification (GTDB taxonomy): domain Bacteria; phylum Eisenbacteria; class RBG-16-71-46; order CAZAMP01; family CAZAMP01; genus CBDCYW01. Next base: position 3,618,560 of record OZ245046.1, read on the forward strand.
CTGCTCCAGCGTCGGATTGATGAGCTCGTCCAGCTCGAGTCCGAGGCTGTCGCGTACGCGCTGCCGCTCCAGATCGAACGTGAAGTAGTCGTCGAGTCCGCCCGGACAGGCCTGCACGTACAGCGCCGATCGGGTCCGGCTGGCGCGAGACTTCCGGTCGGGGGACTCGTCCCGGGCCAGGTGGCGGATCACCGTGAGTTCCCCGGTCCGACCCAGGAGCTTGCTCGTGGTGCTCAGCACGTACTCCCACGGCGCGATCCGCGCTTCCCACGCCTCGGACTCGACCGAGTACGGCACGCAGACCTCGACGAACCGCGCCTGCCGAGCCAGGCGAGAAGGTCCTCCCCCCCGGACAGCGTTTCCACTTCCCTGTGGAGCTCCTCGTGCTGCCGCCGGCGATCGGCCTGCTCCGTCCAACGAATGCGTTTGGTCAAGCGGTAGCGCCAGCGCATCGCGAGGTCCTGCAACGTTCGATCGCTGGCGATCGTCGCCGTCTGGCCATCCGAGCTTCGAAAGACGATCTCGGTTCCGATCACCGATCGCGGAGGCACGGACCCGGTAGTCGCCTTGATAACAGGTGGCTTCGTCGCGGATGTTCGAGCCTTCGCCGCCTTCTTCTTTCCGGCGGAGCGCCTCGTCGTCTTCTTCTTCGACGGGGACTTCTTCGCGCGAGGCGTCGCCTCAGCGTCGCGGTTCGATTGCCGATCCTTGTGCCGGATCGCCTTCTTCTTCTTCTTTGGCATCGGGACCTCGAGAACGATCTTGGGACGGCGGCATCGCTCCGATCCAAAACATGCTCGCGATAGTGGCCCGCGGCACGAGTGGCGTCAATCTCCAAGCGTCGGCGTTTCGGCGCGCGGCGGCCACCGCACGATGAGAGTGCCATCCACTCGTGCCGCTCGACGTCATCTGAGAACGACGAACTGCCGCGACAGCGTCACGGCACCGGCCTCGAGACGATAGAAGTACACACCGGGCGCCACGGCCCGCGCGTCCCACGTGACAGCGTGACGTCCCGCGGTCTTCTCGCCGTGAACGAGCGACGCGACCTTTCGTCCCCCCGTGTCGAACACGGTGACGTCGACGAACGTGTCCGTCGGAATCTGATAGGACACGACCGTCGGCCCCCGAGCCGGGTTCGGGTCCGCCGGTCCCAGGGTCGGCACGGCCGGCTCGAAGGGTGTCGACGTCGATGCGCGCGGGACGCCGTCCGAGCCCACGCAGTCGATCGCGATGAACGGTGTCCCGTCGTGGAGCAGTCCGGCCACGCCGAGCTCGTGCATGCCTTCCCACTCCAGAGCCCCGAGGATCAGATCGACCCGGCGCCGGCCGAAGTGCAGGATCAGGTCCTCCCATCCGTCCGGCCCGTCGGTGATGCACTCGCATGGAACACCATCGTCGACCGGCGTGGCGAGGTCGGTCACGTTCGAGAACGTCGGCGGCAGCGTCAGCGAGAAGCTCTCGTGGTGCTCGGGCGTGTACAGCACCACCGTGGACGGATCGATCGTCCGGACGTCGAAGCCGTCGGTTCCCAGGATGCCGACCGGCACCGTGGATGACGCGAACGGCCCGTCGCCCACGAGGTTCGGGCAGACCTGCGGCTCGACGTCGAGAGGAACCTCGATCGTCGGCGCGCACGTGAACGCGAGGTCCGCGGTGCTCTCGACATCACCGATCGCGACCTCCACGTGCACCTCGGTGCCGGGAAAGCACGGCGGCTTCGAGCACTCGGCGGTCCACTCCGTCGTTCCGATGAAGTAACGAAAGCCCGGCAGGAAGTCGCCGATGAACATCCCGTCGACGTACCACGGCACACAGCACGTACACGCGAAGGAGTTGATCTCGTAGATCTCCACGAGCGCCGGGTCGAACACGCAGCCGTCCCACCACCGACCGCGGGTTCCATAGCGAGCCGCTCCGTCGTAGCCGGCCTCGCAGCAGTCTTCGGTGATCCAGAGCTCGAAGGGCACTCCGCGCAAGTCGTCGCTGACCTCGAGCACCCATCGCACCTTCGCGGACGTGACGCCGACGGGCGCCACGCTCGAGATCGTTCAGGGATCATCGTCGTCGTCGAAATCGAGATAGATCCGATTGGCGTCCGCGATCGCCGCGCCGACGAGCAGCGCGAGCCCGAACAGCGCGAACACCCTCATCAATCGCTGAACCATTGAGACTCCCTCCTCTCTGCGGAGCTCGATCGGCGACTCGCTCGAGCGGCCCGGACGCCCGGGGTCGCGCCCCGGATGGGGCCGACACCGATCGCCGATCGCGAATGGCGGGCTCCAAATACCCGATTCAAGAGATCACGATGGCGTGTTCAAATGAATGAGACAATGATGCAAGCGCATCATTTGATATGAAATCGACCGAGATTCGAGGAGGGGACTGCGGGGCAGGTTTCGCGATGGAAGAGGAGACACGGGACCGAGCGAGGCGCCGGAGGTCCGCGCGGATCGTGCCGAGACACGACCCGCGCGCGGGTCGACGTCCTACACGACGCCCTGATCGAGCATCGCGTCGGCCACCTTCAGGAAGCCGGCGATGTTGGCGCCGTTCACGTAGTTGCCGGGCGTGCCGAAACGGTCGGCCGTCTCCAGGCAGTTCTGGTGGATGTTCTTCATGATGCGATGCAGGTGCCCGTCCACCTCCTCGCGGGTCCACGACATCCGCATGCTGTTCTGCGACATCTCCAGGCCCGACGTGGCCACGCCGCCCGCGTTGGCGGCCTTCCCCGGTCCGTACAGGATCTTCTTCTCGAGGAAGCACTCGATCGCCTCGGGCGTCGAGGGCATGTTGGAGCCCTCGCTGACGCAGAAGATGCCGTTGGAGACGAGGTTCTTCGCGTCCCGGCCGTTGATCTCGTTCTGCGTGGCTGCCGGGAGCGCGACGTCCGCCTTCACCGTCCACAGCGGGTTGTGGTCGGCGTTGGGATCGATGGCGGTGTAGGTGACGCCGGGGAACTTCTCGGCATACTCCTTGATGCGCCCGCGCTCGATGTTCTTCAGGCGCATGACGTACGCGAGCTTCTCGCTGCCGATGCCCTCGGGATCGTAGATGAAGCCCGACGAGTCGGAGAGCGTGACCACACGTCCCCCGAGCTGGATGACCTTCTCGGTCGCGTACTGCGCCACGTTGCCCGAGCCCGACACGAGGCACGTGAGGCCGTCGAAGCTCTTGCCCTTGGTGTGGAGCATCTCCTGCGCGAAGTACACCTGGCCGTAGCCGGTGGCCTCGGGTCGGATCAGGCTGCCGCCCCAGTTGAGCCCCTTGCCGGTCAGCACGCCGGTGAACTCGTTCGCGAGCCGCTTGTACTGGCCGAACAGGTAGCCGATCTCGCGGCCGCCCACGCCGATGTCCCCGGCGGGAACGTCCGTGTTCGGGCCGATGTGCCGGAAGAGCTCGGTCATGAAGGACTGGCAGAACGACATGACCTCGTTGTCGGAACGGCCCTTCGGATCGAAGTCCGAGCCGCCCTTGCCGCCGCCCATCGGGAGCGTGGTCAAGCTGTTCTTGAAGACCTGCTCGAACGCGAGGAACTTCAGGATGCCCAGGTACACGCTGGGATGGAAGCGGAGCCCGCCCTTGTACGGTCCGATGGCGCTGTTCATCTCGATCCGGAAGCCGCGGCTGACGTGGGCGCGGCCGTGATCGTCGCGCCACGGGACGCGGAACATGATCACCCGCTCGGGCTCCACGATGCGGTCGAGGATGTTCGCGTGGAGGTACTCGGGGTGCTCCTCGACGACGGGAACCAGGGACTCGACCACCTCGTGCACGGCCTGATGAAACTCCCGCTCGCCGGGGTTCTTGGCGGCCACCTGCTCCATGAACTCGTTGACGTCGAAGGCCATGACTCAGATCTCCCTGATCGCCGGTTGACTGGAGGCCGGCGGAAACGATGCCCAGACCCGCGCATCCGGCGGCCGTGAGGCCTCCCGGCCCGGCGGGCGGACGATCCGGCGGATTGCCGGGGTTAGTCGAAAAGACCTGGGAGTTTACACCTGGCTGCGGGTCGTTGAACACCCATCGTATGTAGGGACTATCCGAAGGCAGACGGGCGCCCCCGGCATGCGGGGATCGGCGGGGGTCTGGCACCGAGGCCGGATCCCGCACCGAGACCGGGTCCAGCACCGAGGCCGGGTCCAGCACCGAGGCCGGGTCCAGCACCGAGGCCGGGTCCAGCACCGAGGCCGGGCCCGGCGCCGTGGCGCCGGCGCCGGGCGGACGAGGCGCACGCATGGGTCGGCCCCGGGGCACCGGCGCCCGCGAGCGCCCGGCCGACCCCACCGGGCGTGCCGGCGGCGAACGAGACCGGTGTCAGGCGGGGCTCTCCAGGAACGCCAGCGCCTCGTCCTTCTTGCCGTCCATCATGATCCGGAGCGATCGCCCGCCCGACGCCGACGGGACGTGGATCACCCGCACGATGTCGGTCAGGTCGCTCGCCGACGGCACGAGCGACGTGAGCCGGTTCTCGGAGTCCCGGAGGAACGCCTCGTTGAACACGACCTCGGCGCGGTCGGGATAGAGCGGCAGGTGCTGGATCCCCGCCTCGACGAGGTCCTGGAAGAAGTGCGTTCCGAACGACACGTCGGGCTCGTATCCCTCGCGCGCGCGTGCGATCTCGATCAACAGGAGCGTGTGGTTGATGTCGGCGTAGGTGACGCGGACGCCCAGGCGGTGATCCGAGCTCCCCCATCGGCCGGGGCCCATCAGGATGTACCGCTTGCCCTCCAGTGCCGCATTCAGATGCCCCACCGCCGCCGTCACCGTGTGACAGTCGGCGGCCGACGCCAGCGCCGTGTAGCGCACCGGGTCCACGTAGACGATGTACTCCACCTGGGCGAGGTCGGCGGTGGCCACGTCGCTCCGGGCCGAGAAGATCTGATCGGTCTCGGGAACGTTGGCCGGGATCTGCACGTCGGACATCTCGATCCGCGAGGAGAGCGGCCGGCACTGGAGCACGTAGAAGTCCTGGCCGTCGAACGCGAACTCCACGTCCACCGGGCGATCGTACGCCCTGGCGATGGACTCGAGCATCCACCGGAGACGCGGCACGAACTCCGAGCGTGCCAGGAGGTTGTCGAACGTGACGATCAGGTTCTCCGGCGACTCGGTGATCCGCTTGGTCACCGGCGGAATGAGGTCGCCGTCGCGGTGGATGGACACGATGTCGTGCAGCAACGGGTACGGACCCTCGGCGAGGATTCGATCCAGCGACACGCACCGGAACTCGTTCCGCTTCAGGTCGATCACGTCGAGGTAGCGCTGCGAGTATCGGCAGGCGTCCTGGACGTTGCCCTCGGGTCGCAGCGTGGGCATGCCCAGCGCGATCATCCGGGGATAGTCGCCGCCAACGCGATCCACCGCGCGCGACCCGAGACCCATCACCAGCCGCACGAGACCGTCTTCCTTCCGGATGCGCGGGTTCCACCGATACTCGTTGTGTGAGAACGCGACGCCCGCCCACGCGGGAAAGAAGAACCGGCCGTGCCGCTTCCCGACGACCTTCTGGATGATCACGCCCATCAGCTCGTCGTAGTCGATCAGGTTCTTGGCCCGCCGGTAGGCGATCGGATCGGGACCCAGCGTGCTGGCGAACACCTCGGCGATGGCCCCGAGAAGCTGGTGCAGCCGGTCCTCGAGATCACCCTGGTTGCCCAGGAAGATGCTGGCGTACTTGCCCGAGAACGCGTAGTTGAAGTTGTCCTCGAGCAGGCTCGACGACCGCACGATCAACGGATGCGGCCCGATGCGCTCCAGGAACGCGCGGATCTGCTTGACCACGTCCTCGGGGAACTCGGCGTTCTTGAACACCTCGCGCACGGCGCCGAACTCGGACCGGACCTGATCGATGTCCTTGTACTTCTGGTCGGTGTACTCGATCAGGTCGTTCACGCGGAGGAAGCGCTGGAAGACGTCGGTGCGCACGAACAGCGACTCGGGCGTCCTGAACGGCCACTCCTCGTGCCCGGCGGCCGCGGCGTCGCGCAGGATCGCGGCCGCGAGCACCATGCCTGCGGCCTTCCCGCCCACGCGACCCGACCCGCCCTCGGTGCCCACCGAGTTGGTCAGGATGCGGTTCGCGTCACGTACGGTCATGTGGTGCTTGGCCACGCCGAGGAAGTCGAGCTGCTCGGAGATCACGCGCCGCAGCAACGTGACCCGCAGGCCGAACGCCTCGGCCTTGGGGAGTCGCACCCACCGGCCCGGCAGCTCGCAGTACTCGGCCACCTTCTCGGCCAGCTCGTTCACCGGCAGCCCGGCGTCGTTCGCGAACAGGTTGAGGTTCTCGGCCTCGCGTCGCTTCCGGGTCAGGAGAACGACCGCGTCCAGCTCGCCGGCGGTGAAGGAGTCGGCCGCGTACTGCGTGACGAGCCGGTCGATCTCGCGGCGCTCGTCGGCGTTCCAGCGATGGGCCATGCCGCGGTTGATTCCGGGATGATCGCCGGTCTCCCCGTCGGGTGCGTCCCCGGCGTCGTCCTCCTCGTCGTCGTCCTCGAGCCCATCGTCGGGTGACGGGGCCTCGCCCGACAGGGCCTCGCGCGCCTCGTCGTAGATCGCGTCGACGTCCTTGACGCCCCGGTTGTGGAGCATCAGCAGGAGATGTCGGATGATCTTCGAGCGGAGCTCGGGGAAATAGGCGAGATACCCCTCGATCAGGTCACGGCGGTCGGGCGGCGTGTCCGATGCGGTCACGGTGGGCCCGTCGGGCCGTCCCCCCGGGTCGATCGGGTGGACGTCTGTCGGCTTTTCCAAGGGCGCCCCCTGCCCCGGCGGGTGTTGCGAAACGACCGCGAAGAGAATACCACAGGGCGTTCCGGATTCGATCTCACTGCCCGCGGAGGTCCTGGTGTCCCGACCCGGAAGTCGTGCTACCTTCTCGCCGACGCTCGCGGCTCCCGGCCGCGCTGCGACTCCTCGACGGATCTTCGGATACGCCTGCGTCGCCCCGTCGTGCCGGGAGCCACGATCACTCGGCGAGAAGGCGACATGACCTCCGGATCGGAACACTAGGATGAACTCGATCGACTACACGCTGGGCGACACGACCGCACTGTTCGAAGACGCCGCCGACCGGCTCGGGCTCGAGCCCGCCGCGCGCCAGCTGCTCGCGGCGCCCGAGCGGGAGATCCTCTGTCACATCTCCATTCGCATGGATGACGGGAGCCACCGGATCTTCGGGGCGCATCGCGTGCGGCACAACTCCGCGTACGGCCCCACACTCGGGGGCATACGCTGGCACCCGGCCGCGAGCCTCACGGCCTCGCGTGACGGTGCCGCGTGGAACACCTGGCAGGCCGCCCTCCTGGACATTCCACACGGCGGCTCGGCCGGCGCCGTCGACTGCAACCCGAAGGAGCTCTCCACGGTCGAGAAGGAGCGCCTGGCCCGGCGGTTCGTCAGCGTGTTCCGCGACGTCATCGGCCCCGGGCACGACGTGCTTCTGGCCGACACGTACGTCACCCCCCAGATCCTCGGCTGGATGACCGCCGCCTACGAGCTCTTCGCAAAGGTCGCCACGTCGGGCAGCACGGTCGGCAAGCCGGCCGCCCTCGGGGGCACGCTGCCCGAGTCGGAGAGCATCGCGCGGGGGGGTGTGGCGGCCGTGGTCGCCGCTCTGGAGGAGGCCGACCTCGATCCGGCCACCGCCACCTACGGCGTCGTCGGGTTCGGACCGGTCGGGCGAGCGGCCGCGCGGTACCACATGGAGCGAGTCGGCGGCCGGTTCGTGACGGCCAGCGACTCACGAGGCGGCGTCCGGGCCACCGGCACCGGCGGGTTCGAACCCGATTCGCTCGTCCGGCACAAGGTCCAGACCGGACGCGTGGTCGACCTGGACGGCGCCGAGAACGTCTCGAACGCCGACGTGCTCGCCGCGGAGGTGGACGTGCTCTACATCGCCTGTCCCGCGCAGCCCATCACCGCGGAGGTGGCCGCCTCGGTCGGCGGCAAGATCCTGTGCGAGCTCTCCGATGCCCCCACGACCAAGGAAGCGGATCCGATCCTGCTGGACAAGGGCGTCGTCGCGATCCCCGATCTCCTGGCCGGCGGCGGGCGACTCCTGATCGCCCACCTGGAGACCGTCCAGAATGCACAGAACGACCGCTGGCCCCTCGAGGACGTCCACCACCGGCTCGACGCCGGCATCCACGCGGCCTTCTCGGCGATCCACGAGATGGCGCACGCCGAGGGCTGCTCACTGCGCACGGCGGCCTGGATGTGCGGGATCGAACGGGTGGCCGAGGCCTGCCGCGCCCGAGGGTGGTGCTGACGCCGCTTGCCGGGCGGCACCCGCGGACCGAAAAACCTCCCTCCCGTCGCATCTCGCGGCTTGACTTTTTATGCGTCATGACGAATATTTATGCACATGACACGCACACGCCGACACCGGGCCATCCGGGCGCTTCTCGCCCGGGGCCCGATCCGAAGCCAGGGCGACCTCCGGGACTCGCTCGAGACCCAGGGAATCGACGTGACACAGGCCACACTCTCGCGGGACCTCCGGGAGATCGGAGTCGTGAAGGGCCCCGGCGGCTACCGCCTGCCCGGCAAACCGGTCTCCGTCCCGGCCGACGTCCTCGAAGACGCGATCCGCCGCGAGCTCGTGTCGGCCGCCGCGACCGGCGCGCTCGTCGTGCTGCGCACCGAGCCCGGCCACGCCAACGCCCTCGCCATCGATCTGGACACCTCGCCGACGAAGGAGATCCTCGGGACGATCGCGGGCGACGACACGGTCTTCGTCGCCACGCCGTCTCCCCGACACGCGCGACGCCTCCTCTCACGGTTCGACGCCCTCGTGACGCGCTGAGCCGAGCCGCGCACGAGCCCGGTCACCCGTTTTTGCGAACACGTCATCTCGCACTTCCACTCGCAGGAGAATCGGACATGAAGGTCGCACTCGCATACTCCGGAGGGCTCGACACCTCCGCGATCATCCCCTGGCTGATCGAGAACTACGACGCGGAGGTCGTCGCCGTCGTGGGCGACGTGGGGCAGGATCCGGACGAGCTCCTGGGCATCGAGGCGAAGGCGCTCGCCTCGGGAGCGTCGGCCTGCGAGATCGTCGACCTGAAGGAGACCTTCATCTCCGACTACGCGTTTCTCGCCCTCAAGGCCGGTGCCGTGTACGAGGGGCAGTACCTCCTGGGCACGGCGCTGGCGCGTCCGAGCCTGGCCCGCGCCCAGGTCGAGGTCGCGATGACGCACGGCTGCGAGGCGCTCTGCCACGGCTGCACCGGGAAGGGCAACGATCAGGTGCGGTTCGAGACCGTGTACGCGCACTTCGCTCCCCACATGACCGTGATCGCCCCCTGGCGCGAGTGGTCGTTCCGCTCACGCGAGGACCTCCTGTCCTACCTCCGGGAGAAGTCGGTGCCCACGACGGCGTCGGCGACCAAGATCTACAGCCGGGACGCCAACCTCTGGCACATGTCGCACGAGGGCGGCGTTCTCGAGGATCCGGCGATGGCGCCGCCGGACGACGTGTGGACGCTCACGGTCTCACCCGAGGACGCCCCGAACACGCCCCGGCACGTGACGATCACGTTCGATTCGGGAACGCCGACCGAGATCGACGGGGTCGCGATGTCCCCCGCGACGCTGGTGGCCTCGCTGAACCGGATCGCGGGCGCCCACGGCGTCGGTCGGATCGATCTGGTGGAGAACCGGCTCATCGGGATCAAGTGCCGGGGCTGCTACGAGACGCCGGCCGGGACCGTTCTCCACGCCGCGCTCCGCGGGCTCGAGGACATCGTGTACGACCGGCCCACGCGGCGGTTCCGCGAGGAGGTCGGGATCCAGCTGGCGCACCTGGTCTACGACGGCCAGTGGTTCACGCCGCTTCGCACCGCTCTGGCCACCTGCGTCGATGCCATGGCCCAGCCGCTCTCGGGTCGGGTCACGTTGAAGCTCTACAAGGGCGTGGCGCTGGTGGAGGGACGCGAGAGCGTGAACTCGCGCTACGCGGCCGACTACGCCACGTTCGGCGAGGACGACGTGTTCGATCAGAAAGACGCCGCCGGGTTCATCAAGCTCCTCACGCTGCCGTCGCGAATCGCCGAGCGCCGCAAGCACACCGTGCCCGCGTGATGCGGGCGCGCGTGCTCGATTGACGCGAGCCCGCGTGATCGATTGACGCGGGCCCGCGTGCTCGCGCGACGTCCACTCAGCGCCGCGTGGCGAGCACGACCCGATCGAGCCCGGCGAGGTCTCGCCGGCACTCGAGGAACGAGAGCTCGGGCTCGCCCCGCACGACGTCGGTGGCCGAGCGACCCTGAGCGGCGCCGATCTCGAACGCGCAGAGGCCGCCGGCGCGAAGCACGCCGGGTGCCGCGCGGACGAGCGTCTTCACCACCTTTAGGCCGTCCGTGCCGGCGTAGAGGGCGAGGTGCGGCTCGTGGTCGTGCACGATCGGCGGCAGCGTCTCGTCGGTCGCGACGTAGGGCGGGTTCGACACGAGCACGTCGGCGTTCCGGACGTCGAGGGCCGAGAGCCCATCGCCGACGATGATCGCGAGCCGATCGATGACCCCGAGGCGCTGGGCGTTCGCGCGTGTCGTCCGGGCCGCGACCGACGAGCGGTCGATCCCGATCGCCCGCGCGACGGGGAGGGCGCGCAGGAGGCTCACCACGACGGCGCCCGATCCGGTACCCACCTCCACGATCAGCCCGCCGCGTCCGCGGTCCGGCCAGGCGTCGACGACGGCCTCCACGAGGAGCTCGGTCTCGGGTCGGGGAATGAACACGCCGGGACCGACGACGAAGCGGTCCTCGTAGAAGTCGGCGTAGCCCACCACGTACTGCCGCGGGACGCCGGACGCGCGGGCGGCCAGCGAGGCGTCGTAGCGGCGGCGCGACTCGGCCGAGACCGTGACGTCGCCGGTGACGAGATCCAGTCGATCCTCGAGGCCGAGCGCATCGGCCAGGAGAACCTCGGCCTCGCGCTTCGGATCGTCCACCACACCTCGGAGCCGCTGGGCCCCGTCGGCCAGGAGACGCATGAGGGTGTCGTTCCGCATCCGAGGTCGGCCTCGTGTGGGTGGATGAGAGCCTGCCGCGCGGTCTCGAGCGAGTCCGCGGAGGAGCCGACGAGCGTCCGGTGACCGCACCGCACGGCTCCTCCCCGGATCCGGCGTCGCCTCAGTCCAGGATCGTCACGCGCGCGGACGACCCGGTGAGCTCACGCCCCGTCGCCGTCGCCGCCACCGCGTAGTATGCACCCTGCGGCACGCGGCGTCCGCCGTCGTCGTTGCCGTCCCAGTGCCAGCGGGCGGCGCCCCCGCTCCTGTGGGGAGCCCCGGTCAGCACGCGGACGAGCCGTCCCGAGACGTCGTACACCCGGAGTGAGAGCTCGCCGTCGGACCCGGCCTCCTCGCTCGACAGCCCGCCGATGGTGACCTCGACCCCGTACCGCGAGGGGTTCGGCCGCACCGTGGCCCGGAGCACGTCGGCCCGCGGCTCGGACAACCGAGGGATCGTGGCCAGGTCGTACGTCCACTGCCACACCAGACCCCCCGCCTCCGGCACGGCCAGCGCCTCGGTCCACTGCAACACCTGCACGTACATCGACAGCGCCGGCTCGAGATAGCCCGCCGACGGGAGCCCTTGATAGAACGAGTTCATCAGGCCGGTGTATCCCCAGATGAAGTCCGTCGTTTGAATCGTGCTGGCGATGTGTGCCGGGAACATGCCCCCCGGCGTGGTCGGGAATGTCAGGAGCTGACCGGACAGCCAGTTGGCCGCGCGCAGATAGGCGACGCCGTACGTGAGATCGGCGGTCACGTCGTAGAGCTCGCCGAGGTAGTTCATGGGGCCGATGTGACCGACGCACCAGTTCGTGTCCCCGAAGTGCGCGGTCCAGTCCAGCGTGTTCTGAACGACGTCTTCGTTGCCCTGGTAGAGGACGTAGTTGCCCGCCCCCACGGCGTGGTCGAGGAACGCCTGATCCCCCCACAGCGCGTGGGCCTGGAGGAACAGGCGTCCGATGCCCGCGGCTCCACCCCCCGCGATCACCGAGTACGACGGCGGGACCCCCTCGCGGCCCGGCCACTTGTACGCCGGCTGCCGCGGCGCCGCCGGCTCGGAAACCGCGATGTTGATCATGTGCGTGAGCGCCGCCCTCGCGAGCTGTTCGTAGCGCATGTTGGTCGGCCACGTGCGGGCCATGTCGATGAACAGCTCGGCGATGCCCGAGGTGCCGCCACAGAACCCGGTGTACGTCAGGTTGTAGTCGAGCGGGCGACGGGCGGCCCAGCTCTTGCCTCCGGCGCCGTCGTCGTCGGCGATGAACTCGAGGGCGTCGACGGTGCATAGGGCGACGTTCAACGCATGCGTGCTTCCGGTGGCGCGATAGACCTCGACCGCCCCGCGCGCGATGCCGGTGTTCCCGTAGGCCGCGAAGCTGTAGTCGTGCGGATACGGGAGCTCCTCGAAGTAGAAGCACCCCGGCGCGTTCACCCACCCGGGAAGCCAGGTTCCGAACCACGAGAGGGGGAGCTTGACGTTGTCCAGCCACAGCATCGCGTCGTTCGCGAGGTCGCGGTAGGCCGTGTTGCCGGTCCGCAGATAGCCCTCGGCGAACGCCATCGCGTTCCACGCAGTCGAGACCTTGGCGATCTTGTCCAGCGTGGGGTCGACGTTCTCCCAGGCGTACCAGGCGACGCCACCCCCGGTCTGAGGCACCGCCCGCGTCGCCATCCAGTCGAGCGCACCCTTCCAGTAGGTGTCCGACCCGACGTAGTTGGCCTCCATGAAGAGCTGCGCGACGGCCCCCATGCTGACGATCCCGTGCGCGCGGCCGGGGGGCGCCACGACCGACGACGCATCACCGCCGGCGGACGACACCCCGACGGTACGGCTGTCGGCGAGGGGCGGCAGGCCGGCGGCCGCGCGCATCTCGTCGACCCATCCCGGGTACTCGGGCATCTTGCCGAAGAGCCCGCAGCTCGCGTCCGGGTCGGCCGGTGCGCCCGGCGTCGGGACCGGCCCGCAGGCGTCGGCCGGCGGGACGAGGCCGGCCGCCACCGCGGCGACCGACATCACGCCGAGCGGCGCCCCCCATCGACGATCGGCGATCCACTCACGTAGGTTCATCGGGCCCTCCACGGTCTGGGCCGCCGCGCGGTCGGCGCGGTCGCGCGGACAGGCGACGGCTGGTCAACGATCGAGCGCCCGGCGGGAGCCGAGCGAGCGGGCGACCGATGCTGGGGCGGGCGTGGAGCTGGGCAGCGGATGAAGATGAGACGACACGGGTCGCCATCGACGAGTACGAGTCTGGCATCGGGGGTGCCGGGGCGCAACTCGGGACACGATCTCCGCCGCGGCCCGGTCCGAGCGGCGGCTTCGGACTGCGGAGAGGAGGATCCGACCGGCGTGTCGGCGGTGCCGGACGGGCGTCACTCGGCCAGGGACGCGGCCTCCAGCCGCTCCTGGGCATCGACGAGCATCAGCGCATCGGACATCTCGTCGAGGTCGCCGTCCAGGAACTCGGGCAGCCGGTGCAACGTCATCTTGATCCGATGGTCGGTCACGCGACCCTGCGGGAAGTTGTACGTGCGGATCTTCGCGCTGCGATCGCCCGAGGAGACCTGCGAGCGGCGCATCGCGGCCTCGGCCTCCTGCTTCTTGCGTTGCTCGAGGTCGTAGAGTCGCGACCGGAGGACGACCATCGCCCGGGCGCGGTTCTTGTGCTGGCTCTTCTCGTCCTGACACGACACGACGAGCCCGGTCGGGACGTGCGTGAGGCGGACGGCGGACTCGGTCTTGTTGACGTGCTGTCCGCCCGCACCCGATGCCCGGAACACGTCGACCCGGATGTCGTCCGGGCTGATGCTGACGTCCACGTCCTCGGCCTCGGGCAGCACGACGACGCTGGCCGCCGACGTGTGGATGCGTCCGGACGCCTCGGTCTCGGGGACCCGCTGCACGCGGTGCACGCCGCTCTCGAACTTGAGACGGGAGTGCACCTCCTCGCCGCTGACGCGCATCAGCGCTTCCTTGACGCCGCCCGCTCCGCTCTCGCTGAGGGCGATGAGCTCGGTCCTCCAGCCGCGGCGCTCGGCGTGGCGCGTGTACATCCGCAGGAGGTCGCCCGCGAACAGCGCGGCCTCTTCCCCACCGGTGCCCGCGCGGATCTCCAGGATCACGTTCTTGTCGTCGTTGGGGTCGGCCGGGATCAACAGAAGCTGGAGGGTCTTCTCGAGCTCGGGCCGCCGGGCCTCGAGCTCGGGGATCTCGGCCGCGGCGAGTTCGGCCATCTCCGCGTCGTCACCGTCGGCGAGCTCTCTCGCCTCGGCGAGCTGGGTCTCGAGCGAGCGGTAGGCGTTGATCGACTGGATCAGCGACTCCAGCCGCCGCACCTCGCGTCCGATCTCGCGCAGCGCCGAGTGGTCGGCCAGCACCTCGGGGGCGCTCATCCGCGTGGTCAGCTCCGAGAGGCGCGCCTCGTACTTCTCCACCGAGCCCAGGACACGCGACATGTTCAGCACGACCGACCTCCACCTCGAGTCGCCGCCGGCGCCGGCAGAGCCGGTGCCCCCTCCATGCTCACATACCACGAGACCCCAGCCGCGGCCACGCGCAGCTGGGGTCGAAACGATCGGGACACGAGGACGCTAGCCGGCAGCCGGCGTCTCCTTGGTGTCGGCTCCGGCGGTGGCCGGTGTCGGCGCGTCTTCCTCTTCGAGGCTGTACTTCTTTCGGAAGCGCTCGACGCGACCGGCGGTGTCGACGAGCTTCTGCTTGCCGGTGAAGAACGGGTGACAGGCCGAGCAGATCTCGATCGTGAGGTCCTTGCCCAGCGTCGACTGCGTCTGGAAGCTGTTTCCGCAGACGCAGGTCACGGTGATGACGCCGTACGTCGGATGGATGTCTGCCTTCATCGGTCGGTCCTTCTGGTAGCGCCGGTCCGGCGCGGGGGTACGGTTTTCAGGGCGGCGAGTGTAGCAAGCCCTTCGAGGCGCGATCAAGCGACCGAACGAGGGCCACCGGCGGATCCCTCGACCGGCGACTTGCCCTCATGCGTCGTCATGCTCACCAGAGTGAGCATTGACGCACGGATCGGCAATCAGGGCAGGCGGGTCGGGCGCCGGGGCCCACTTCGCCCTCAGATGCGCCAGAAGGTCCGAGCGGTTCGGGGGCATCGCGATCGTCACCGACAAACGACTGCCGCACAACACATTAGACGAAACGAGCCACCGCCCCGCCACCCTACGTGTTCATCAGCTCCAAGAACTTCTTGTTCGTCTTCGTCTCGGCCATCTTGTTGGTCAGGAACTCCATGGCCTCGATCGGATTGAGCTCCGAGAGGAACTTCCGGAGGATCCAGATCTTGTTCAGGACGTCCTTGTCGAGGAGCAGCTCCTCGCGGCGGGTGCCCGAGCGGTTGATGTCGATGGCCGGGAAGATGCGCCGGTCGGCGAGCTTGCGATCCAGGACGAGCTCGCAGTTACCGGTGCCCTTGAACTCCTCGAAGATGACGTCGTCCATGCGGCTGCCGGTCTCGACGAGCGCGGTGGCCACGATGGTCAGGGAGCCGCCCTCCTCGATGTTGCGCGCGGCCCCGAAGAACCGCTTGGGGCGCTGAAGGGCGTTGGCGTCGACGCCACCGGAGAGGATCTTGCCCGAGTGCGGCACCACGGTGTTGTGGGCGCGGGCGAGACGCGTGATCGAGTCCAGGAGGATGACCACGTCGCGGCCGTGCTCGACCAGGCGACGCGCCTTCTCGATGACCATCTCGGCCACCTGCACGTGACGCTCCGGCGGCTCGTCGAACGTGGAGCTGACCACCTCGCCGACGACCGAGCGCTCCATGTCGGTGACCTCCTCGGGGCGCTCGTCGATGAGCAGCACGATGAGGTCGATCTCCGGGTGGTTCTCGGTGATGGCGTTGGCGATCTTCTGGAGAATGATCGTCTTACCGGCCTTGGGGGGCGACACGATGAGGCCGCGCTGCCCGAGCCCGACCGGCGCCAGGAGATCGATGATGCGCGTGGTGAAGTCGCGGTCCTTGCACTCGAGCTTCAGCTTCTGCTCGGGGTAGAGCGGGGTCAGGTTGTCGAAGATGGTCTTCGACTTGGCCTTCTCCGGTGGCTCGAAGTTGACCGCCTCGACACGAAGGAGCGCGAAGTAGCGCTCGCCGTCCTTCGGCGGGCGCACCTGGCCGTTGACGGTGTCGCCGGTGCGCAGGTCGAAGCGCTTGATCTGCGACGGCGAGACGTAGATGTCGTCCGGGCCCGGCAGGTAGTTGTAGTCGGGCGAGCGCAGGAAGCCGTACCCCTCGGGCAGGATCTCCAGCACGCCCTTGGCGAAGATGAGACCGTTCAGATTGGTCTGGGCCTCGAGGATCTTGAAGATGAGCTCCTGCTTGCGGAGGCCGGAGGCGCCCTGGACTCCGAGATCGGTCGCGACGTCCATCAGATCGGAGATCGTTCGCGACTTCATCTCGGCGATGTCGAGCTGGGCGGGCCGATCCTTGGGCTCGGCGGCTTGCTCCTCGACGTTCTTCATGTGGCGTCGTCCTGAGGTAGGTGTGGTTGGTTCGGACTCCGCGGGCACCTCGTCGGGCGCGGCGGGACTGGTTGAGCGATTGGGGCGGGGAATGACGGTCTCCTGGAGTTCACGCGTGGTCGGAGTCGAGCTCGGGCCGAGGGTTCGGGAGAACACCGGCACGGTGCCTCGGGATCACGCGCAATCGAGTATCGACCAACGAAACCGGTAACGTCTCACGGTATTCTGCATGTGCCGTCTGAACGGGGCGCGGCGGTGTCGTCTTGGAGCGGTCGTCCCAGCGTGGCGCGGCGCTGCCCGTCGTGATCCACGGTGGGTTGCGAGAACCCCGAGAGAGTCGTGGAAACAGCGGCGGGAGACACGCGGGAGCGCCCGCTGAGCGAATGTCCGGATGATAGGGAGCGTTCTCGGCGAGCGTCAACGATTTTCTGGACGCCCGAACAGCCTCCGGAGCGATGCTCCGTGACGCTCCATGTCGTCGCGTCGCAGTCGTTTCCGGAGCTGCTCGGCCTCCGCTCCTCCGGTCTTCGCGTCGGCAAGCACACGTTCCCAGAAGCGCCCGGAACGGATCTCCTCGAGGATCCGCTCCATCGCTCGGCGGGACTCCGCGCCGACCACGTCCATCCCCGCCCGGAGTGAGCCGTAGCGCGCCGTCGGCGAGATGGCGTCCCACATGCCGTCGACGCCGTAGCGCGTGATCAACCCCGCGGTCAGCTGGATCTGCTGGACGCACTCGAGGTAGGCCATCTCCGGCGGATGGCCCGCCGCCACGAGCGTCTCGTAGCCCGCGGTCACCAGCGCCGCCAGTCCTCCGCAGAGGACGGCCTGCTCGCCGAACAGGTCGACGACGGCCTCGTCGGTCGCCGTCGCGACGAGGACCCCCGCGCGGGCGCATCCGATGCCCTTCGCGTAGGCCAGCGCCGTCTCCAGCGCGCGCCCACCGGCGTCGGCGTACACACCGACCACGGCCGGAATCCCGTCGCCGGCCACGTAGCGGCCGCGCAGCTCCACCCCCGGCCCCACCGGCGCGATGACGACGGCATCGTGACCGGCCGGGACGTCCAGCGAGCCGAACACGAATGCCGACGCGTGCGCGAGACCGATGGTGGTGCCGGGATCGAGACCGCCGGTGACGTGCTCGTCGAACACGCGGCCGACGTGCTCGTCGGGGACCAGCAGCATCACGAGATCGGCTCCGCGGCCCGCCTCCTGGAGATCGAGCGGCGCGAAGCCGTCGGCGACCGCCCGGTCGCGGCCGCGGCCGGGGCGCGCCCCCACGCGCACCCGGAGCCCCGAGTCGCGGAGATTCAACGCCTGAGCGCGACCCTGATTCCCGTAGCCGACGATCGCGACCACGGCATCCGCCAGAGGCGCGGCGGAGATCGCGTCGTCTCGGAGGATCCGGTCCGTCATGGTGCGACCTCGCTCGTCGGGGGACCGGCCGCCACGATCGGCTCGGTGGTGTGCTCGAACGTGTCCTCGCCGATCAGGCGTCCGTCGGAGAAGGACGCGATCCGCGACGGGTCGCGATGGAACCACACCTCGATCGTGCTTCCGCTCTTCTCGACGTACCGCTGGATCCTCGCCGGGGGACCGTCGAGGACGAAGCGCTTTCGTCCCTCGCGTCCGACCTGACCCGAGAGATCCAGTACCGATCGTGGCACCGGAACCGACGTCCCCCGCGCGGCGCGGGCGGCGGTGATGGTCAGCGTGGCACCGGCGCGATCGCCGGCCTCGAGCCGGATGCGCGCGAGGAGCTCCAGCGCGGGCGCCTGCCACGGCGTGACCGCGATCGCCTCGCGCGCCGCCCGTTCGGCGACGTCCCGGTCGCCGAGGCGGTAATGGGCGAGGGCGAAGTTGTAGAGCGCCTCGGCGTCGGTCGGCAGCTTCTCGAGAATCGTCGCGAAACGAGCGCCGGCCTCCTCGAACGCCGCGCGATCGCCGGTGGCCTCGCCCAGCCGATGGAGGCTCACCCCGAGCTGGTACTGGGCGCGCACGTCGTCGGGCGCCAGGGACACGGCGTCGCGGGCGAGGGCCACCGCCTCGGCCTGGCGTCCTCCGGACGCGTTCTCCTCGGCCCCGCGCACCAGCGCCGCGACCACGGCGCCCTTCTGGCGGGAGTCCTCGCGGGCAAGCGCGACCGCTCGCGCGAAGAGCTCGATGGTGCCCTCCGGCTCGCCCTCGTGGAGCATCAGCGTGGCCCGCGCCGCGTACGTGCCGGCGGACGCCGGATCCACTCGCTCGGCTCTCGAGAGGAGGTCCGTGGCCAGGCGACGATCCGTGTCGCTCGCGCGATCGAGCGTGTCGAGGACGGCCTGGACCGGGACGAAGAGATCCCGCCAGATCGTGCGCCGCATCGTCGCCGCCCGGGCCGCCTCCTTCTTACCCTTGGCCTCGGCCTTCTCGAGCGCCCGGAGCGCCTCGTCGTCGCGGCCCACGCGCACCGCCGCGCGCGCGTAGAGCCGCAGCACCGAGTCGTCGTTCGGGTGCTCGCGCAGCTCGGCGTCCACGCGCTCGAATGCGCGCTGATCCTCTCCGCGGTCCAGATCGAGCGACGCCGACCGGAGAGCCGCGTTCCCGCCGCATCCGGCACCGAGGCCCGCGATCGCGATCGTGAGGATCGCCAGGACTCCGGCTCTCACAGGAGATCGATCGGATCCATGTCGACCGTCAGCCGGACCCCGGCGAAGCGTCGCTTCTCGCCCTCGAACCACGCCATCGCGGTGGACGCCGCCGCCGCGAGCCTCGCGTGCTTGGGCGCCTGGAGCGCCAGGTGCCATCGGTACTTCCCCTTCAATCGGCTCAACGGCTGGGGCGCCGGGCCGAGCCGTCCGACCGAGCCGCCCTCGCCACCGACCGTGGCCAGCACGTGATCGATCGCGTCCGCGGCCGCCATCACGCGCTCCTCGTTCGCGCCGTCGAAGAGCAGGTTGGCCATGCGCGTGAACGGTGGATACCCGAGCTCGCGACGGACGCGCAACTCCATCGCGAAGAACTCCTCGAAGTCCTGCGCGGCCGCCGACGTCAGCGCGTAGTGCTCGGGATAGTACGACTGCAGGACGACCTCGCCGGGCTTGTCGCCCCGGCCGGCGCGGCCGGCGACCTGGGTCAGGAGCTGGAACGTGCGCTCGGCGCTGCGGAAGTCCGGCATGTTGAGACCGGAGTCGGCGTTGATGACGCCCACCAGCGTGACGTTGGGAAAGTCCAGCCCCTTGGCGACCATCTGGGTCCCCAGGAGGATGTCGGCCTCGCCCTTTCCGAACGCCTTGAGGATCTTCTGATAGCTGCCGCGCGTGCGCGTGGTGTCGGTGTCGAGCCGCAAGACGCGTGCTCGCGGGAACAGCACGCCGAGCTCGTCCTCGACCCGTTCGGTTCCGATGCCGCCGAAGTTGAGCCGGAGCGAGCCGCAGGTCTCGCAGGCGCTCACGTGCTCCCGCGTCGTCCCGCAGTAGTGGCACACGAGCGCGCTCGTGCGACGATGGTACGTGAGCGACACGTCGCACTGCGTGCACGTCATCGTGACCCCGCAGTGCCGGCACTGCACGAACGGCGCGTACCCCCTCCGGTTCAGGAACAGGATCACCTGATCGCCCTGCCACAGCCGGTCCGCGACCTTCTTGGCCAGCGATCGACACAGGATGGGTCGCCGCTTCTCGACGCGCCCCGAATCGCCCAGTCCGAACGGTCCGTGGGCGTCCCGCTTCTCGTCCAGCCGGAGGTCCTCGCAGCGCACGGTCGCGCGCGCTCGGTTGTCGATGCGCTCGGGCAGCGTCAGGAGTCGGTACTTGCCGCGCTTGGCGTTCGCGAAGCTCTCCAGCGACGGCGTGGCGCTCCCCAGCACGACGGTGGCGCCGGCGTGAGACGCACGCACGATGGCGACCTCGCGCGCGTGGTAGCGGGGCGTGTCGGACTGCTTGTACGTCCCCTCGTTCTCCTCGTCCACGATGACCAGACGGAGATCGGGGAGCGGCGTGAACACCGCCGAGCGCGCCCCCACGGCAACGGCCAGCTCGCCGGTGCGGGCGTGTCGCCAGGCGTCCTGTCGAGCCCGCTTGGTGAGCCCGCTGTGGAAGACGCCCACCCGATCGCCGAAGGCGAGACGGAAACGCTCGACGACCTGAAACGACAGCGCGATCTCGGGCACGAGGATCAGGACCTGGCCACCCTCGGCCACCGCATGCTCGGAGGCGCGGACGTAGACCTCGGTCTTCCCGCTGCCGGTGACGCCGTACAGGAGGTGGGTGGCGAAGGTGCGGGACGCGATCGTGTCGGTGATCGCGTCCACCGCGCTCGTCTGATCGGACGTCAGGCGAGCCGGCTCGGTCGCGAGTCCGAGCGTCTCGGGCGCCCGGTACGGACGGGCGCGACGCGACTCGGTCCGCAGGCCGCCCGGCAGAGCCGTCATCAGCACGTCCCCCAGCGAGGCGACGTAGTACTCGGCCACCCAGCGCGCGAGCTTCAGGATGGCGGCGTCGAACACGGGCTCGGGATACGTGACCGCCGCGATCGCCTTCAGCCGGGCGCTCGGGATGTCGGTCTCGTGACGAAACCCGACGACGAACCCGGGGCTCCGGCCGCGTCCGAAAGGCACCTCGACCTGACTTCCCTGGGCCACGCGGCCCCGGAGGTCGGCGGGAATCCGGTACGTGAAGAGCTGCGGCAGCGGCCTCGGAACCGCGACCTCGGCGAACGGGGCGTCCACGTCCGCGGTCGCCTCCGGACCACACTCGTCGCCGCCGGTGGCGGTGGCGGACATCCGATCGGTCTTCGACAAGATGGACCTCGATCGACGCAGGAGCCGGGGACGGCGCTCGGGGCGCCCGGCCGCCGGTTGGCGCCCGTCAGGGACGGCGTCCGTGCGGGCGCGGCGCGGGCGACGGCCAGTATAGGGAACCGATGCCGGCGCGGTCGAGTTTGCCTGTGCATGCCCGCGGCGTGGGCCGTGCTAGGCTCCCCGGTCGGAGGATACCCATGCAGCACCTCGCGCGGCGGCGGTTCCGAGCCGCCGCACCCATCGCGGCCGCGGCCGCGCTGGTCGCCATCGCCCTCTCGCCCGCGCTCGGGGATGAGCCCGCCGAGCCCGAGCCTCGCCTGTCGTTCCACATCGTCGACGCCTCCACGCCCGAGTGTGAGGTCACCGGCGATCACCTGACGTGCGCCGACATCCGCACGATGGGACACGCGGGCACCGCGCAGCGGCTGTACGTGATCGTCACCGGGGTACCCTCGCTCTACAGCGTGCAGTTCGGCATCGACTACGACGACGGCGTGACGCTCGGACGCTGGACGCCGTGCATCTCGGGGCTCGAGCAGGCAACCGAGTCATGGCCCGAGCGGAAGTCGGGGCTGGGCATGATCTGGACACGCTGCCTCGAGCCGCGGGGACCCGACGGCATGATCGTGCTCGGGTACATCGACGTGCCGCCGACCGCGTGGGGGCGCGTGTGGTTCACGCACTACATGGCCGCGGTGGACGCCAGTGCCATGATCTGCCAGGACTCCGCGACGCCCACGATCCCCATCCTGTCTCCCGAGGAGCAGGGCATGGTCCGCGTGCACGGCGTGCACCCCGGTCGGTGCGGCTGCCCCCCCGACGAGGCCCCCAGGGACGCGGCGGGCGAGAGCGAGGACTGACGCTCCCGCGCTACCCCGCGTCGGAGACCTCACCCTCCACGCCCGGCACGCGGCGATCGTGGACGACGATGCTGCCCGGCTGCTCCTTGCCGAAGCGCTTCAGCTCGCTGACGACGGCTCCGAGCGAGCCGACGTGCCCGTAACGTCCACCCTCGTCGAGCGCGACCGCGATCGTGATCGCGACGAACGGGAACTCCTGGCGCTCGCCCTGCCGGTTGGTGACCGCGATGTAGCCACGCTCCCGGTCGATCGGATCGTACAGCTCGCGGATCATGGCGTCGAAGCGCTCCAGAACCGCGTTGGCCACGGGGATCCCGCGCTCCAGCGCGAGCATCATCACGAAGTCGTCACCACCGACGTGGCCGACGAACCCCTCCTTCTCGCCGACCTCCTCCAGCGTGTCACAGAGGAGCGCGGCCGTGCGCGAGATCACCTGATCCCCGCGCTGGTAGCCGTAGTAGTCGTTGTAGCTCTTGAATCCGTCCAGGTCGATGTGGAGGAACGCGAAGGGCTCGCGCTCGGTGATGCGACGAAGCGTCTCGTCCTGAATCACCTGATTGCCGGGAAGCCCGGTCAGCGGGCTCGCCTGGCGCTGGAGACGCGCGAAGGCCAGCGTGTTGCGAACGCGGGCGATCAGCTCGTCCTGCTCGTAGGGCTTGGTCAGGTAGTCGTTGGCGCCCTCGATCAGGCCGGCCAGCTTGTCCTCCTGGCGGCTCCGGGCCGTCAGGAAGATCACCGGAACCGACGAGGTCCGGTAGTGCGCCTTCATGCGACGCAGCACCTCGATGCCGTCCATCTCGGGCATCATGATGTCGAGCAGCACCAGATCGACCGACTCGGACTCGAGCCGCGCGATCGCCTCGCGTCCACCCTCGGCGACGAGCACGTCGTAGCCCTCGTTCGTGAGCTGCTTCTCCAGAATGCGACGGAGGTGCGGCTCGTCGTCGACGACGAGTATGCGTGCCACACGTTCCTCCTCGGTTCGAAGGGGCCGGCTCGGTCGCTGGCGTCGAGCTCGATCACGTCCCACGCTACGATGCCACGTCGGTTGCGGCGGCGCCAGTGGCACTGCGCGGTCGTCGGAACCGGTGTCGGGGTGTCTCGGGTGGACATCGAAGACCGGGGGTCCGAGTCCCGACGGAACGAAGGGCGGGCGGATCCCCGCGGCAGCCAGCCTGGCGCGGGAGGGCCTGCGCGACGCGCAGTGCCGACTGGACGGTGGTGCGCTCGCCGAACATGCGGGAAGCCGCCTTCGGACGAGGCGGCTCACGACCGAGGAAGCGGCGCCCGCACGGTCCAGACTCCGATTCCCACCATCAGGACCAGCATCGTCACGAAGGCAGGAAACGAGCTCGAAAGATCGGCCCAGATCCGTCCGATCCCGGCCGCGCCCGGGAGAACGTGCAGAAAGAGCGTCTGAACGGGCAGCACCGCGTACACGAGCACGGCCGCGAACCTGATCCGCAACGACAGCAGCAGGCCCAGCCACACGATCGCGGATGCGTTGGTGAGGGCCCAGACGGAGACCGGTCCGTACACGTTCCACAGCAAGATGACGATCAGCGGCCAGGCGAGCATCGCCGGCCAGAGCGCGATGGCGAGCGTCGCCATCCTGACGAGGTTCAGCGACACCCGACCCAAGGGAAGGCTCGACCAGCACTCGAAGCGATTCGGAAGCGTGCTGCCCGCCAGACCGGATCCCACCAGCAGTACGGGGAACACGCTGAGGACGAGACTGGCCATGTAGTTGAACGTGACGCCGGAGGGCTCGGCATCGGTGGGGACTCGTGACGTCACGGCTCCCAGCAGCGCCAGGGTCCCCGATCCCGAGGCGAGCACGGCAAGCTGCAACCACCAAAGCTGCCGAGCTTCGGCTCGGACCAGCGAACACGCCAGGGGCAACCTCGGGGTGTCTTCATGCGAGCGGATCGAAGATACCGTCGTCATCTCGGGCACCTATCCTGGAGACGAACACGAGCCGCGAGGACGCTCGGCATCCACAGCAGGATCAGGATGATCATGACCAGCGAGGGCCACGGAGTGGTCACCATCTCCAGCGGTCGCCGAAACGTCTCGTGACTGTGGGGCGGAAAGATCAGGAGCGGGAAGATCGCCGGCACGAGAGCTCGCCAGAATACGTTCACGCGCATGCTGTACATCTGGTACGCGATGAGCGCCAGACCGGTGAAGACGAACATCCAGCCGTGTAGCTGGATGCCGTGGCGCGGTAGCAGCCAGGCCAGGAGCAGCCACGCCGGCAGGCAGCACAGGAACACCGTGATGCCGTTGAGGAGCATGGACTCGTTGATCTGCCGGCGGCTGAGCGGCAGCACGAATCGCAGGGCCGTGTTGTGGGTGACTCCGAGTGTGAAGATGACCCAGGGTGCCATCGCGTAGAACAGCAGCAGCAGCAGCAGCTTGAGCCCGACGAAGCGATCCACGGCGAGCTCGGGACAGTCCTTGCAGCCGAGATCGTACAACGCGATGACCGCGATCACGGCAAACATCGCCCACCCCCCGATCAGGTAGTAGACGACGCGTCGCCAATCAGCGCCGATCATGTGCAGGAGTTCGGTCGTGCCGGCCATGGACGCCTCCCTTCATGATCTGTACGGCGATCTCCTCGAGGGTCATCGCCGAGGCCCTGACCGACTCGGCCCCCTTGGCGGCCAGGTCCTGGGCGGTCTCCTCGCCGCTGGACGAGACGATCTGATGGAATCGTCCCTGTCGGGTGTGCTCCACCAGCCCCCGGATGTCCTCGACCTCGCCCTCGAGCCGAAACTGAACCCGTCGCCATCGATCGATCAGCTCGTCCTTGCCCACGTGCAGCTGGATCCGGCCTTCCCGCAAGAACACGAGCTCGTCCGCCAGGCGGTGCAGATCGTCCAGGATGTGGGTGGAGTAGAGGATGGTCATCGATCCGGTCTCCAGCATCTCTGCGAGAACGTCGAACACCTCCGTGCGGACGACCGGATCGAGTCCCGCGGTCGGTTCGTCGAAGAGCGCGAGCCCGGGATGGTGTGCGAGGGCGATGACGAGCGACAGCTTCACGCGATTCCCGGTCGAGAGGCGCTTGATCGGCTTCGATAGATCCAGCTGAAAACGCGCGGCCAGGCGTGCGGCCTGCTCGTGATCCCACTTCGGGTAGAATCGAGAGACGAGCGTCGAGAACGAGTGGCCGGTCATCCAGTCGTAGAAGACGGGTCGATCGGGAACGTACCCGACGACCTCCTTCCACGCGCCTTTCCACGGGTCGGCCGAAAGCCCACAGACACGGATTGCCCCCCGGTCGCGATCCAGGACCCCCATGATCGTTCGCATCGTCGTCGTCTTGCCCGAGCCGTTCGGTCCGACCAAGCCGACGACCTTCCCCGAGTCGAGCTGCAGATCGAGAGGACCGAGCGTGAAGTCCCCCAGCTCGAGCCTCACGTCGGTCATGTCGAGAGCATGGATCATGGTGCGACCTCCTCCCGGTCGCGCTCGGGATCGTCGGGTCTGGACTCGAGCGCGCGACGGACGATTTCGAGGATCTGTTCCTTCGACAGCCCCAGGAGCTGCGCCTCCTCGAGTGGATCACCGAGGGCCTCGATGACCCGCTGGATCGCACGTTCCCGGCGATCCGACTGATCGAGAGGCGCGACGTAGAAGCCTTTTCCTTGCCGCGCGTAGATCACTCCCTGACGCTCGAGCTCTTCGTAGGCGCGCTGCACGGTGATCACGCCGACTCGCTGCGTCATCGCGAGGCTTCTGATGGATGGGAGCTGGAAGTGTTCGGGAAGCTCTCCGCTGAGGATCATCTGCCGGACTCGGCGGACGATCTGCTCCCGAAGGGGGAACGGAGACATCTCGGACAGGGACAGCAGCATCGACTTGGTTCCTTACTGTATTCAGCAAGTATATACAGTAGATACGGACGGCGCAAGCCCCGGTTTCACCCGTAACCCCCGGGCGCTAGGGAGGCCCGAGCCGATGTCGATGCAAGCCAATGTTTCAAAATGGGTTACGGGAAGGGTCGAATCTCGGTCACCTTTCGATAGCGCACGCTCTGGTCGGCACGCGGGTCCGAGCCGGCCTCGACGAGCACGAGCTCGATCCGGGATGGGTATCCCGCCGGATACTCCACCCACGCGTCGAACTCGCCCTCGGGCCCCGCATCGATCCAGCTCGCCAGCTCGCCATCGGCGAGGACGCCGAGGAAGCGGCCTCGCTCCAGCGTGCCTCGCAGCCGTACCGCGAGCGACGTCCACCGCACCTCGCCCAGTACGAGCGGACGACTCACGAACGTCATCGCCGTCCACACGTCGCCGGCGCGATCCACGTGCACGCCGATGCCGACGTCCGTCCAGTCCTCGTGGAGCATGTTGCGACGATGGGCCGGGCTGGCCAGGAACTGCTCGTGCACCGACCGCGCGCTCGAGCCCCGGGCGAGGTTCTCGCCCATCACCAGGTCCCCTCCCCCGCACGCCGCCCATCGATCGCGCACGTCACGCCCGGCGCGGTCGATGTGCGCCAGGTGGTCCAGGCGCTGCATGGTGTCGGCGTAGCGACGCGAGCACTCCGCGAGGTCGGTGTCCCACCGGACGATGCCCACGCCCGCGTCCTGCCGTGCGTCGTTCAGAAGTGCGTGCAGAACGCGAGCGATCTCGGTGCGGTCCCGCGTCGCATCGGCGTTCCGCCCGGCGTCCCGAGGCGCCGACGGCGTCCCGCCGACGCGGACCCGGGCCAGCGCGAGCACCTCGGGGCCGAACTCCAGCGACCCCATGACCTCGATGTCGTAGGTGCCCGCGTCCGGAAACGCGATCTCGGCTCCCCAGATCGGCCTGGCGCCCTCGAGCGGGACGTCCACGACGGCACCGGACGGCTGCGTGACGAGGAGCTCCAGCGCGTCGAGGTCCGTCATGGCCTCGAGCGCGATCGTCACCGACTCGCCGGGCAGAATCGCATCCAGTGACCCGACGAGACGGACGCGGCGCGCGGAGGCGAGGACGACGTAGAGATCGGTCCCTCGAACCTCGGGATCGGGCTCTCGGGCCAGCCCGACCCGATCCAGTCGCCCATCGGAGAAGATCCGATCCAGATCGCCCGACGCGAACGACAGCCCCTCTTGCAGCGAGGCGGCATTCATCGTGAACGAGACCAGGGGCTGATCGGGGATGCCGCGCTCGCGGACGAACTCCGCGACGTGACGGCGGATGCCTTCTCGCTGGTCGCGCGGCGCGAGAACGAGGCGGTCCACGAGGGCGGCGGCGATCGTCGAGAGATCGCGGTCCACGACGAGGTGCCCCGATCGGGCGCGCGCCTCGAGCCCGCGGTACCGGAGGAACGCGTCCGACCAGTCGGGCACGCCGCTCCCGTCCGCGGACGCGGGGAGGGGGGCGAGGCTCAGGGAGCCGAGGACCATCGGCGCGATGCCGGCAAGCGCGAGCCGGGCGGCGACCGAGCGCCGAACGCGCCCGCGCGCGGTGCCGTCGCACCGGGTTCCCCGTCCGGCTACACTGCGCGCTCGGATGCGTCGCGGGACGGGCCGAACGGCGCCGCGACGCCGCGATGACGGGGAGGCGCTCGTGCGATCGGTTTCGGTCATGACCGTCATGGTGATCCTCGTGGTGGCCTCGTGTCTCTACCTGCCGATCCTGCTCGTGCCGCTCGGTCGTGACCAGGCCATCTTCGCGCTGGTGGGCCGGACGATCCTGGAGGGCGGAGCGCCGTATCGCGATGCGTTCGACTTCAAGCCGCCGGGGGTCCACCTCGCGTACGCCGCCGCGCTCGCCGTGTTCGGCCGCGCGCCCTGGAGCCCGCTCGTCCTGGACGCTCTCGCGACTCTCATCGGCTCGTTCTTCCTGTTTCGCCTGCTCCAACCATCGGGGCGGCCGGGCGCCATCACCGCGGCGTTGGTCTACGTCGTCGTCTCCGCCACCGAGCTGCGGTACTGGGACCTGGCCCAGCCCGAGGGGCTGTCGGTCCCGCTCGTTCTGGGTGCTCTCCTCGCCTGGAGACGCGTGAACCGTGCGGGAGCGCTGACGGCCGGGGTCGCGATCGGTGCCGCCACGCTCCTCAAGTACCCGGCACTGGGCGCGCTCGCGCTGCTGTGGCTCGTGCCGCGCGCGACGGCCGGCGAACCGGCACCACCGCGATGGCTTCGAATCGCCTGGACGGGCGTCGGCCTCCTGTGCCCGATCGGCGGCGTGGTGATCTGGCTGGCCCTCCGGGGCGCGCTGGGGGACTTCGTCGAGATCCAGACCGACTATCTCCCCGGATACAGTCGTCTCATCCAGCTCGCCGGCGCGGGCCGGGCGATCTCCGACGCGGTGCGGCTGGCCGCCGACTTCCTCGGGGCTCGCCCCCTCGTGTGGATTCCACCGGTGGTGACGTTGCCCTGGCTGCTGCGGAACCGGTGTCTCGGCCGCACCCGCTGGCTTCCCGCCGGCGGCGTCCTACTGGGGCTCGTGGGCGCTGCGCTCCAGGGCAAGTTCTTTCACTACCACTGGATCCCGCTCCTCCCGTTCGCGGCGATGGGCACGGGGCTCGGTCTGCAGTCGATGCTGGCGGGCCGGTCGGGCGCGCGGGCCGGAGCCGGCGTGCTCGCCGGAGGAGGCTTGCTCCTGGCCGTGCTGGCGGCTTTCTCGGCGCGCCCGACCTGGCCGGAGCGGCGCGCGGCGCTCGAGGGGCTCGCGAGCCGGGCCAGCCGCTCCGAGATCGCCGGGGACGCCGCCTTCGGCGCGTTCGGCGGCGGCGACTACTCCCCCGGCGCGACGTACGCTGCGGCAGAGCGGCTGGCGGCCCTGACCCGCCCCGACGATCGCGTGTTCGTCTGGGGCTTCGAGCCCCTCCTCTACCTGGTGGCCGATCGGGCCCCGGCGAGCCGGTTCATCTACAATGCACCGCTCCTGAGCCCGTGGTGTCCCCACCCCTGGATCGATCGCACGCTCGCCGATCTCCGGCGGGACCCACCGGCCGCGATCGTGGTCGTAAGGAACGATGCCATTCCGTGGGTAACCGGGGTACCCTTCGACTCGGAGACCGCCCTCGGGTACTTCCCCGATCTCGCGCGTCTGATCCGCGCCGAGTACCGCCCGGCGGCCGAGGTCGAAGACTTCGTCATCCTGACCCACATCCCCCGAGAGCCGCCGCGATGAGCGCGACCGACCCCACGTACCGGACGTACAAGCTCACGCGCCCGACTCGGGCCCGTGGCCGCCTCGACTACGAGTCGCATCTGAACGCCTCGCAGTGCGAGGCCGCGATGGCGCTCGAGGGACCGGTGCTCGTGATCGCGGGGGCCGGAACCGGGAAGACGCGCACGCTCACCTATCGAGTGGCGCGGCTCCTGGAGACCGGCACCGCGGCCGATCGTATCGTGCTGCTGACGTTCACGCGGCGTGCCGCGCAGGAGATGATCGGTCGCGTGGGTCGGCTCCTGGGCGGCGACTGTCACGACATCGTCGGTGGCACGTACCACGGCTTCGCCAGCCGGATGCTGCGCCGACATCCCCCCGAGGGCTTCACGAACCGGTTCTCGATCCTCGATCGCAGCGACGCCGAGGACACGATCCAGCTCGTACGCGGCGAGCGCGGACTCGGCCCGCGCGAGCGTCGCTTTCCCAAGCGACGCACCCTGGCCGAGATGTTCTCGAAGTCGGTGAACCTGGGCCGACGCCTCGACGAGCTGATCGCCGACGAGTACGAGCAGTTCGCCGGGTACACCGAGATCATCCTGGAGATCCAGCGGGCCTACGACGCGTTCAAGGCCCGCCACGCGCTGATGGACTACGACGATCTCCTGATCTTCCTGGCGCACCAGCTCCGCGAGGACTCGCGCGCACATCGCGACATGTGCTCGTGGTTCCGCTACGTGATGGTCGACGAGTACCAGGACACGAACCGCCTCCAGGCCGAGATCACCGATCTCCTGGTCGAGGAGCACGGCAACCTGATGGTCGTCGGCGACGACTCCCAGTCGATCTACGCGTTTCGCGGGGCGGACTACCGGAACATCGTGGCGTTCCCGGATCGCTACGAGGACGCGCGTGTGATCAAGCTCGAGCGGAACTACCGCTCGACCCAGGAGATCCTCGACGTGACCAACGCGATCATCGCGGCCGCGGAGGTCGGGTTCCCCAAGCGCCTGTACACCGAGCGCACCGGCGGCGACCTGCCGCGAGTGGTGATGACCCGGAGCGGTGAAGACGAGGCCGCGTTCGTCGCGCAGCGCGTGCTGGAGCTCCGCGAGGAGGGCGTGCCGTTGACGGACATCGCCGTGCTGTTCCGGAGCTCGTTTCACTCGTACGAGCTGGAGCTGGAGCTGGGGCGGCGCGACGTGCCGTTCGTGAAGTACGGCGGCTTTCGCTTCCTCGAGGCCGCGCACGTCAAGGACGTCCTGGCCCACGTGCGCGTCGTCGCCAACCCGGACGACGCGGTGTCCTGGAACCGGCTCCTGTGCCTGCTGCCCGGCGTCGGCCCGAAGCGTGCGGCCGACATCCAGAGGATCGTCGCCGAGCGTGGCAATCGATTTGATTTCAAAGAGTTACCGTATCGAGGGGGAGCTCGCCGCGCCCTCGATGGGTTGACCGACCTCTTCACCGCGATGAGGGCGTCCGACATCCTGCCGGTCGACATGATCGGCCTCGTCCTCGCCTACTACGAGCCCTACCTGAGGGACCGCTTCGACGATCACCCGCGCCGGCTGACCGACCTCGAGCACTTCCAGGTGCTGACCGAGGGCTACGGCTCACTCGACACGATGCTGTCGGACATGTCGCTGGATCCACCGGACCGCTCCGTCGACAACCAGCTCGCCAGCCCGCTGGACGAGGGCGAGAAGCTAACACTGTCAACGATACATTCCGCAAAAGGGATGGAGTGGAAAGCGGTCTTTCTCGTCGGTGCCGTCGATGGTCAGTTCCCATCGCTGTGGAGCGCACGCGAGGTCGACACGTTGGAGGAAGAGCGACGGCTGATGTACGTGGCGACCACGCGCGCGAAGGACGAGCTGTACGTGGTGTACCCGGTGGGCATCTTCCACGCATCGTCCGGCCAGGTGCTGACGCAGCCGACGCGGTTTCTCGCCGACGTCCCCGACCACGCGGTGGAGCGATGGGCCGTCACCCCGTGACTCGCGCCTCGGTCGTCGCGAACACACGACCCTAGCAAAACACGCGACAAACGCCGCAAGTTCAAAAAAAGAACCGATTCGGCATTGACCTCGTGCGTAACATCGTTTTTTCTACGTTGCCGAATCAGGAGAGAGTTCGAACGATCGACCCCTGCCACGTTGTTGGGAGAGCGGCGGGTGGCAAGCTGCCTGTGATTCGGCGATCGGGCACGCTCATCGGTCTCTCACGAGGAGGCGAATGGCAAAGTAGTTTCTAGTCACACGATGTTGACTTGCAAACGAACAGGTCATGAACCACAGGAGGAGCCCCTTTGAAGCGTCTCTGGATTTCGGGTCTGGCGTGCCTCGCCATCGCGGCGCCGGTCTCGGCCGATGAGTCCACCGTCGATTCGATGGGCGGAATCGGACTCTACATCAAGGATGATACGAACCAGTTCCTGTTCCCGACCACGCTCGCCGACTACGCGGGCAACGCGTACCTCGAGCTGAAGGGTCCGGGAACCACGAACGCGTCACGGACGGCGGGCGCGACCTTCACCGTCCCGAAGTTCGAGGACACGACGTTCGGTGTGTACCTCAACCGTCCGACCCCGCCCGGGCTCCTCGTGGACGACTACGACGGTGCGCTCCACATCGATCGCTACCACGCGATCATGGCCCAGCGGGGCAGCGTGGCCATCGGGCTGGGCTTCGGCGGCGATTCCGTCGAGGACACGACGCTCGAGGACACCGGCGGCGGCCGCGACGAGAAGGCCAACCTCTACCAGCTGCTCCTCGGCGCCGAGGGCAACTGGTTCGGCAGCGCCATGTCGCAGCTGGGCGTCCAGGTCGCGCTCGGCTCGGGCGAGATCCAGTCGGAGGACGCCGAGGACAGCTTCGAGACCGACTCCGAGGAGTCCTCGCTCGCCATCGCCGCCGGGCTCCGCAACTGGTACTCGCGCGGCTCCAAGGGCGACCTGGTCGCGCAGGCCGGCGTCACGTTCATGAACGGCGAGGTCGATCCGGCCGACGACGACGGCGATCCCGACGTCAAGAACAAGCGGAACGCGCTGGCCGCCGGCACCGGCCTCGGCTGGCACGCGCCGGTCTCCGGCAGCGCCAAGGTCGTCATGGTCTGCGAGCCGTTCGGCATCTCCATCGCGAAGTCCAAGCAGGAGAACCCGGCCGGCGACGACACCGAGCGGGAGGTCACGGTCACCACGATGCAGCTGCCGTCGTTCTTCTTCGGCATGCAGGCGGCGGTCAACAAGTGGCTGACCGGTCGCGTGGGCGTCGCGCAGGTCTTCACGACCACGACCATCAAGGACGAGGCGACCGGTGGCGGCGAGACCGTGTCGGTCGAGACCGAGAACTGGGACTCCAACTTCGACATCTCGTTCGGGCTCGGGGCCAAGATCGGCAAGAACTGGATGGTCAACGGCGTGTTCAACGACCAGCACTTCTTCGGCGGTCCGGACTTCCTGACGGGCGCCGGCGCCGGCCCGCTGCTCGCGAAGGTCTCGGTCAACGGAACGTGGAACTAGGCGTGACTTCTAGTCTCGTCTCGGGCCGGACCGGCACCTCGGTCTCCGAGACGCGGGAGGAATAGATGCGGACTCATTGGAAGTATGGCGCGCTTCTGACCATCGGAACCGCGCTGGCGTTCGGTGGCGGCTGCAGCTGCCCCGGCAGCGTTCTGGTCAGCGACGGCTACGGCAACTTCTACCCGGGAAGCCTCTACGCGGGCCCGGGGGTTCTGACGAGCTGGACGATCGGCGGGTACCAGGCCGCCGACGCCGTGGGCAACGGCCCCGACGACTTCGACTTCGACGGCGACATCGGCTGGGATCCGGACGACTACAAGTTCGGGCCCTGCTGCACGCGTGATGGATGCATCAGCGTCAGCGACATGGAGTGCATCCTGCGGTTCATGGGACGTCCGGTCTACAGCTGCGGCTTCTGCAGCAGCTTCGGCCGCGTCGACGCCACGATGACGATCGACGGTCTCTTCGAGAACGACACCTACGACATCGCGTTCACCGAGAGCGATGCCAAGGCCGCGTTCCTGACCGACGCCGGCTACACGACGATCGCGCTCCGCGCGTTCGACGGTCTGGCCGTCGTGCAGCTGATCGTCCCGGGCACGCTGACCGACACGCACGACATCTACGGCACCGACGGCAAGCGCATCGAGGCCAGCGCCGTGTTCGTGCTCGGCACCGACGTGTACAGCACGGTCGCCGACGAGCGCATCGAGCTCGGCACGATCACACTCGAGGGTGAGTATCCCGAGGTCGGGGGCACGCTGGCGGGCACGTTCTCGACCAAGGTCTTCGGA
This sequence comes from Candidatus Eiseniibacteriota bacterium, assembly GCA_965224245.1. Classification (GTDB taxonomy): domain Bacteria; phylum Eisenbacteria; class RBG-16-71-46; order CAZAMP01; family CAZAMP01; genus CBDCYW01. The sequence continues at coordinate 3,652,128 of OZ245046.1, forward strand.
CCGAACGGCGAAGAGGTGCAGCTCTCGGGTGACTTCCGCGTTCCGTTCGTGAACTCGATCGAGGACGTGGAGATCACGCCGTACAACTAGCATCGCCGAGGCTCACGCGCGCGGGTGCGTGAGCGGGCACGCGACCGATCGCGCCTCCGGGCCTCCGGCCCGGAGGCGTTTCGCGTTTCCGGAAGACGGTCGATCACCGGCTACCAGGGTGCGGGCGCATCGCCGCCGTCGGGCGGACGCGACGCCAGGACCTCGTCGGCCAGTCCGCCCAGGCACACCCGCTGGAAGCTGCAGCGGCGGCAGACCCGGAGCTCCTCGACCCTCGAGAAGTCGGCCTCGTCGGCCTCGTTCGCGGCCACGTCGGTGAGCCGCTCCCGCATCACGCTCGCGCGGCGCCAGACGTGCCGCGCCGCTTCGTCGAGGTCCGACTCGTCAACCGTGCGCTCGGTCACCTCGTCGCGGACGAGGTTCACCTCGGCGGTGCGGATGCGACCGAGCGTGATCCCCCAGCGCTCGCGGGCGTACAGCGCGTAGCAGGCGAGCTGCGTGGTGTTGGCGCGCGACGGACGTGCCCCGGTCTTCCAGTCCACGATGCGGAGGTCGGCGGCGTCCATGTACGCGAAGTCCATCTTCACGCTCACCGGAACGTCGTCGAGCACGAACGACGAGAGCTCTTCGAGTGCCATCCATCGCTCGGGCGGAACGCTCATGATCGCGGCGGTCACGTCGGAGGCGACGAAGCTCCGGATCGCCGAGATGCCACGCGCGTGGAGCGTCTTCCACTCCCGATCGGGCACGTCGGATGGGAACTCGTGCTCGAACAAGCGGGTCGTCTTGGCACCCCCCGTCCGGAACGCGTCGTCTCGCGAGTCGCGGAACCCGTCGCGCATCGTCGTGTCGAAGCGCGTGATCAGATCGTCCACCGGGGGGAGCGCTCGCTGCTGCCTCGCGAACGTGAGTGCGAACGCGACCACCTCGTGCACCAGCGCGCCGATCCACATGTGACGGCTCTGGACGTTCTTCAGCACGTAGAGCTCTCGCACCGCGGGCGGCGCGTCCTCGCGCCAGCCGCCCCACGAGCCGTAGTAGCGGTAGAAGTACTGCCGGTGACACTCCTCGAAGACCCGATCGCGGCTCTGTGACCACGCGAACGTGTTCGTGAGCTCGCTCATCGTCGGTCCGAGCGAGGTGAGCTGCGCGCTCGAGGGAGCCGGGTCGCGGTCACGCGTCGTATCCCATCTCGCGCAGCCGCCGCGGATCCTGCCGCCAGTCGGGGACGACCTTGACGAAGAGCTTCAGCACGACGGGCCGGTCCAGGAACTCCTCGATGGCCCGTCGCGACTGGATCCCCAGCTCCTTGACGGCCGAGCCGTGCGCGCCGACCAGGATGCGTTTCTGGCTCGGCCGTTCGACGCAGACCGTCGCGTGGATCTCGTCGCGCCGTGTGCCATCGCCCTCGGTGAAGGCGTCGATCTCGACCTGAACCGCGTACGGAACCTCGTCGCGGAACTGGGCGAGCACGTTCTCCCGGATGATCTCCGAGACGAAGAACCGCTCGGGATGCTCGGTCAGCGTGTCCTCCGGATACAGAGGCGGCCCGGGCGGCAGCGCATCGCCCACGACACTCAGGAGCCGGTCGAGGTTCTCCCCTTCGAGCGCCGAGATCGGCACGACCTCGAGGTCGGGCGCGTCGGTGGTGACCGCGTCGATCATGGGCAGGACGTCGTGGCGCGCGATCCGGTCCACCTTGTTCAGGGCTACCATGAGCCGTCCACGTCCTCGACGCGCCTCGGTCATCGACTCGACGAGGTGCGCCATGGGCGTGGTCACGTCGTGGAGCACGAGGATGACGTCGGCCTCCATGAGCGCGCGACGGGCCGCGGCGAGCATCGCGCGCTGCAGGCGGTAGCGCGGCGTCAGGAGTCCGGGCGTGTCCAGGAAGATCATCTGGTGGCCCGCGTCGCTCACCACGCCCATCACGCGGTGCCGCGTGGTCTGGGGCTTCGGCGAAACGATGGCGAGCTTCTGGCCGAGTAACGCGTTGAGAAGTGTCGACTTACCGACGTTGGGGCGCCCCACCAGCGCGACGTATCCCGATCGATGAGGTGACTTCTCGTCCAGTCGTGCGTCCATGAGGCGGATTGTAGGGAGCGGGGCGTCCGGAAGACAACGGCCGAAAAAGCTCGCGATGAGACCTTGTCATCCCGCGCCGGCCGTGATTCGATCGGCCTCTGGGGCCGTCCCGCACGCTCGCCGCACGTGAGCGCGCGGCGTGACCGGCCGCCGCAGCGCCCGATCACCGTGCGCGAGACGGATGCTCGCGCCGACGATACCTTTCGACCAAGGAGAACGTGAACATGCATGCTTCGAGCAGCGGATCGGTCCGGACGATTCTGAGCGGGTTGACGATCGGCCTGGTCGCGCTCGCGATGGGCTGCGGCGGCTCCGACGACGGGTCCGCCGCGGACGACGCCGGGTCGACGGCCCGCGAGGTGGCCGACAAGACCGGTGACGCAATGCGCGACGCCGCCGAGAAGACCGGTGACGCGATGCACGACGCCGCCGAGCGGACCGGCGAGGCCGTGCGCGATGCCGCGGACGAGGCGGGCGAGGCCGTGCACGATGCCGCGGCCGAGGCCGGTGACGCCATGCGCGACGCGGCCGACGAGGCGGGTGACGCGCTGGAAGGCGCCACCGGCGCGATGATGAAGACCGACGACGCCGAGATGCCCGCCGACGCGGTCACGCTGGTGGGCACCACCGGCTGCGGTCACTGCTCGTTCGGCATCGGCAAGGCCTGCGCGGCGGCGATGAAGACAGCGGATGGGACCATCTACGTTCTCGACGGCGTGGACGCGGAGTCCGACCTGTTCCAGCACCGCATGGACGGGAAGAGTCTCACGGTCGTCGGCGTCGTCACCGAAGGCGATCCCGAGCACGTGGACGTGAAGTCCTACCGGATCATGTAGGGCTCACCGGACGCCGCCGGCAGCCGTCGCGCCGACCGCGAGCCGCGGCGTTCGGGCCAGCCGACGTTCAGAATGAGCCGGCGCCCCCGGTTTCGGGGGCCCGACTCGATTGCTGTCGCGAGCATGGTCGTACGCACGATGGTCGCGACGCGCGCGCCGTGTCGACCGTCGGATTCCGGGCCGCGACGATGCGGTCGGAATGGGACGAACGGCCTGCGCGGGTGCCTCACCCTCCGGAGCCGCCGGACGGGCCCTCGGGTCGCGTCCGCGGCGCAGGTGCAGGCGTCGGGTGCAGCGGACCGTTGGTGGTCCAGTTCCACGACCAGTCGGTCGGGACCGGGACGGACCGTTGCGCCCAGGGCGACGTCCACCAGAACGCGCCCCACATCGGATGCCAGATCGGCCACGGCCAGGGCATGGCCGCGGTCATCGGCGGCGGCAGCCGCATCTCGCCACCCGGCGGTACGGCACCCGGCCACCCGCCGGGCCACGTTCCCGGTCCCGGAGAGGCGCCCCAGGGCGGCGTCGACATGCCCGGCTCCGCGGACCGGTCGGCAGCCGCACCCCCGGTACCCGAACCGGTCGGCCCTTCGGCGCTCGACTCGCCGGGTGACGCATCGAACGGCGAGTCGTCGGGCGTGTCCGGCGACTCGTCCGCGAGATCCTCGCCGTCTTCCGGACCGGACGACCGTTCCCTCTCGATCGGCCAGGTCGGCGTCGTCCAGTCCGTGGGCGCCGCGGATCCGGCCATGGCCCCCGCGTCACCGGGCGCGGTCGTGCCGGCTGCGCCGGGCATTCCCGGTGTCGCGGGGGGCTCCACCCAGGGCCCTTCCGATGGCGTAAACGCCTCTTCTGCAGCATCTTCCGCGCCTCCCCGTGACGTCAGCTCACTCTCCAGCTCCGAGAGCGTCTGGACGGCGGTCCGCAGCGCGTCGGCGATGTGATGAAACTTGGCGTGAATGTCTCGATAATCGGCCATCGCGTGCTCCTTCGGAGGGGGCGTCGGCAACGGGTGAAACGTCGGCCGATCCGATCGAGAACTTGATCGACGGCATCGGTGACGATCGAACGACCGCGAGGAGGCATCGTGGGGATCCGCGTCGCGATCGTGGGAACCGGCTTCGGGGTGAGCACCCAGCTGCCCGGCTTCCGGCTCGCCGGGGGATACGACGTCGTCAGCCTGACCGGACGCGACGCGGCCAAGACGGCCCGGCTCGCGGACCAGCACGACGTCCCGCACGCCCTCACCGACTTCCGGGACGCGCTCCGGGTCGGGTCGCCCGATCTGATGTGCGTCACGACCCCACCGGTCCACCACCGCGAGATGGCCCTGGCGGCGCTCGAGGCGGGCTGTCACTGCCTGCTGGAGAAGCCGATGGCCATGTCGGCGGCCGAGGCCGAGGAGCTGACCCGGGCGGCGGCGGCGGTCCCGTACCTGGCGATCGTGGATCACGAGCTCCGGGCGCTTCCGGCGCGGCAGGCGCTCAAGGCCCGACTCGATGCCGGGGGCATCGGACGCCCGCTCATGGCCCGGGTGGTGTTCGGGTCGCATGGACGCGCGCGCCCGGGTACACGGTGGAGCTGGTGGGCGCGCGCGGACGCCGGCGGTGGGCTCTGGGGCGCGATCGGCTCGCACGTGATCGATTCGCTGCGCTGGTTTCTCGGCGAGGTGTCCGAGGTGACCGCCCGGCTCAGCACGTCGATTCCGTCCCTGCCCGACGAGGCCGGCGTCCATCACGCCGTCGAGACCGACGATGGCGCCGACGCGTTCCTGACGTTCGCGTCGGGCGCGGTGGGCACGATCTCGTTGACGTCGGTCGCGCACCGGTACGACGGATTCGGCTGGGAGATACACGGCACCGAGGGATCGCAGTGGCTGGACGACCGGGGGCGCCTCTTCGCCGCCGCGCGCAGCCGGGACACGCGCGAGGACGTGAGCCCCGTCGATCCGCTCGAGGAGGCGGGACCGATCGACGGATCGCTGTGGGCGCGCGGATTCGTCTACCTGGCGCGTGACCTCCGCACGGCGATCGAGTCCGGCGGTCCGGCCCCGACCTACGCGGCCACGTTCGCCGACGGCCTGGCCGTGCAGCGGGTGCTCGACGCCGGCCGACGCTGACGCGCCCGGATCGGTTCAGTCCGCGAGCGCGTCTCGCATGCGATCCAGCGCGTCGTCGACGTGCGCGCGCTCCAGCACCAACGGGGGCGTGATCCGGACGACGTCGTCGCAGTGGAGCGTCCATCCGAGCAGGAGCCCGCGCTCGAGCGATCGTTCGACGAAGCGCCGCGTTCGCGCGGCGTCGTCGAACTCGAGCGCCAGCAAGAGCCCGATGCCGCGCGCGGCGCGTACACCACCGCTCCCCACGAGGCCCTCGAGCCCGGTCAGGAACACGCGCCCGGTCACGGCGGCGCGCTCGGACAGATTCTCCTCGCGCAAGAGGCGAAGCCCGGCCAGGCCCGCGGCGCAGGAGACCGGATGTCCCCCGAACGTCGTCACGTGACTGAGCGGCGGATCGTGCGAGATCGTCCGCATGACCTCACGCGCGCCGGCGATGCCGCCGAGGGGAAGTCCGCCGCCCATCGCCTTGGCCAGGCACACGAGATCGGGAACGACGCTCCAGTGCTGCATGGCGAAGTCGCGGCCGGTGCGCCCGAAGCCCGTGATCACCTCGTCGAACACGAGGAGCGCGCCCATCGCGTCGCACCGGGCCCGCAGCGCCGGCAGGAACCCCGCCGCCGGGACGCGGATCCCGCCCTCGCCCTGCACCGGCTCGACGATCACGGCCGCGCAGTCGGTCGTGATCGCATCCAGCGCATCGACGGCGTCGAACGGAAGGAACGTCACGTCCTCCAGAAGCGGAGCGAATGGGCGCCGATAGCGCTCGCTTCCCTGGATCGAGAGCGCCCCCATCGTGTCCCCGTGATAGCTCCGCTCGAACGCGACCAGCGCCCGTCGCCCGGTGTGCTTGCGCGCGATCTTGATCGCTCCCTCGATCGCCTCGGTGCCGGTGCAGCACGGGAACACCTGCTCGATCGGCTCGGGCAGGAGATCGACCAGGGCGGCCGCGAACGCGGTCTGGGCCTCCTGCTCGTACTCGCCGTAGACCATCACGTGCGTGTGGCGCGCGAGCTGGCGAGCAACCGCCTCGGCGATCTCGGGACGTCCGTGCCCGAGGTTGGCCACCCCGATCCCGGCCGTCAGATCCAGGTAGCGGCGGCGATCGCGCGTGTGCACGTACACGCCCTCGGCGGACGCGATCGACAGACCAATCGGCTCGGGCGACGTCGGAGCCAGCACCGCGCGCATCCGTTCCAGTCGAGAGGCGTCGGTCATGAGTCCTTCCAGGATCTGGGGGGACGGCCACCGGCGTCGCCGGGTCCCGACGATGCGCGGCGAGCGTACCATGCGCCTCACCGGCGGTCGTCGTCCGGCCGGTGGCGTGGGCACGCGTCAATCGGTCGGAGGACCGTCGATCCGGGCTCCGATTCGCGTGACGACCTCGCGCCAGCGGCCGTCGGTCTCGTGCTCCACCTGAACGCCCACCGCGCTCGCACGGACCTCCTCGCCGAACCAGCCGGGGCCGGGCTCCTGCATGCGCCCGATCGCGCAGAGGCGGGTCGCACCCAGGCACTCGAGTCCGTGCACGAGCGAGAGACACGCGCCGGGATCATCGCCCACGCCGAGCGATTGCAGCCGCCCCGACCAGGCCTCCAGCGACTCCCAGAGCGCGGTCGGCGAGTCCACCTGCCGCACGACCACCGCGCGGCCGAGAGGTGACGGGATCAACGGTCCGCGTTCGACCAGCACCGCGCCGCCGCCGTCCACCGGCCACACGGCGCGCTCGCCCGTCCCCAGCGCCGCGGTCTCCGCCCGCGAGATCCGATGCCGGATCGCGGCCCGGGTCGCCAGTGGCGTCACGCCGCGGGGCAGCTCGGTGGCCAGCCGTCCGAGCCGGTCGGCCAGCCGCTCGGCGAACGCGCGGGCGTCGAGCGCTCGGTCCACGAAGACGACGTGCGGCGATAGGCACCCTTCCTGGTCCCAGATCGCCACGTCGACCGCGAGCCGCCAGGCGCTCTCGTCGAGGTCGAAGCCGTCGCGGGGCAGGTACGCCGCCGAGACCCGGTGTCCCATCGGCGAGATGCGAACCCCGGTGTGCGCCCACCGGTCGACGAGCGCACGGACGGTGGCGTCCGTGCCCGAGACCAGCGCGTAGCTCGCCCAGGTGAACACGGGCCGCTCGAGGTCGGGATCACCGCCGGGCCAGCTCGCCAGCAGCATCGGGCGCGTGCCGTCCGCGACACCGAGCGCGCGCGTGATCGCGATCGCCAGCATCGTGGCCGTGACCGGCTCGCGCGACGGGAGCTTCACGAAGACCGGGTCGCCCGCCACGAGCGACAGGACGAGATCCAGCGCGGCCAGACCCGGAACGTTGCCGGCGGCCATGACGGCGGCCGGCCGCGGGTGATCACCGACGAAGCGCGGATGCGCGCTCGAGATCGCCTGTGCGATCGCCGGCGGCGACCAGCGCGCCGCCTGGCAGCGGATGCCCTCGGCCACGACCCCCGGACTGAACCCGGTCCACTCGGGCAGGAGCCGTCGCGCGAGAGTCTGCGACACGCCGTCCGGATCCGACCACTCGGTCAAGGCGTCCGAGAGCCGCTCCAGACGACCGTGCGGTGTGCCCGGGATCGCGGTCAGGCGGGACAGGCCGCGGGCGAGCTCCGCGGGGCTCCGCCCACGGAGGGACCGGAGCTCCAGCCCGGCGCATCCCGAGAGCTCGGGGACCTCGGCCAGAGCGGCCCAGAGCGCCTCACCCGGGTCGTCGCTCACGGCGCGGGGAACAGCGCCAGGATCGTCTCCCGATCGCCGCGCGAGAGCGTGATCCACGTGTTGTCGAGGTTGTGTCCGTACATGACGTCGTTGGGATTGGGGCTGTGACCCGGAGGACCCACCTCGTCCGATCCGGGCGCACTCTGGGAGATCCCGAGGGCGTGCCCGAACTCGTGGATCGAGAGCGCGAGGAGCTCGCGCCGCGTGAGGGCGCGGTCCACCGACAACGAGCCGAGCGAGATCTCCACCTCGACGTGCGTGTCGTGGTACGTCGTTCGCCCGAGCCAGTTGAGGCCACGGGCGACGAACCGGACGTCGACGCGACGCTCGGGCTCGGGCTCGCTCGTGGAGGACCAGATGACCGGCAGGCGCACGGGGCGCCCGTCCGACTCCAGCGGGTCCAGCCACGTCTCGACCGCGGCCACGACGACCTCGCGCACCGCATCCGCGTCGACGTCGGAGGGAAACGCATCGTCCCGAACGAAGATCGGGACGACCACGGTGGGATCGTCCGGACCTCGCGTCTCGGTCCAGAACGACGGGACCCGAAACGCCACCTCGGTGTAGGCCGGCGTGTCGGTGTCTCGCGAGGGCACCTCGACGATGGACCCGCAGGAGACGGTCGTGGCGGCGAGGACGACGACCGACGCGGCACGGATGCGGGCGGTGCGAGATCTCGTGGCGGGCGTCGGCATCAGTCGGCTCCTCTTCGGAGCTCGATGCCGACCTGGAACGCGTGCATCACGAACGTCTCGTCGGAGACAATCTCGTCGTCGAGGGCCTCCAGCGTCGACAGGAGCGACCCCGGGAGCATCAGGCGCGCGCGGTACCCGACGCGAAACCCCAGTGCACCACGAACACCGAACGTCTGTCCGAGACCGACGTCCAGATGCAGTCGATCCACGGTCGAGGAGCCCTGCCCGTTCAGACGCTCGAACAGCGGCTCGGTCTCGTCGACCGGGATCGTGTAGCCCATTCCGGCGTGGAGCCGCCATTCGCGCCGGCTACTCACCGACAGGTCCCTGTGCCACGCGGCGCCGACGACGACGAAGTCGGGTCGAGCCTGCACCTCGATCCCCACGCGGGTTCGCCGTCCCGCGGACAGGAGGACGCCGACGTCGATCGTCTCGGCGAAGACGGCGGCGTCACCGACGTGTTGCTCGAGCTGGGGCCAGATCGAGACACCCACGTCGAGCGCCGGGTCGGCGTCCCAGCCGGCTCGTGCCGCCGGTGCGGCCACGAGACCCAGCGTCGCCGACAGACCGGTCACGAGCAGCGCCGTCGCGCACCTCGGACGACGCGAGGTCACTGGAGCCACTCGTCCATCGAGATCGAGCATCCCCTGGCCGCGGCGCCCGGACGGCGCCCGGTGAGCCGGAACGCGTCGCCTCGGCGCTCTCCGACGTCGTCGGTCAGAACCGCCATCACGGAGTGGCAGTTGGCGAGGTCGTAGTGGCAGACGATGCCGGCGTCGGCATCCGCGAGCGTCTCGGGGTCGACGACGCGCGAGCGCATCCAGTGCGGGCCGTGCTTCACCCGACGTCGCACCGGGGTCGTGAGCGCATCGGAGGACCAGTCGTGACGGGCGAGCGCGCGGAGGTCGTCGTTGTACATCTGGGAGAAGAGCTCCGTCATGCCGTACTCGTTGACGCAGGCGCCCGGATGCAGTCCGAACACGTCCCGGTAGCGCGAGACGAGGCGCTCCTCGTCGAACTCGCGTCCGAGCCCCTTGGTTCCGCCGGTGTCCATCAGACGGCTCCGTGGCGGCAGCATGCACCGGATGCCGGCCTCGGAGGCCGCCTCGAGCACCGGAATGAACGCCAGAGTCGTCCCCATCAGGAGAACCGGCTCGCCCTCGGAGCTGGCCCGTGCGAGCGCAGCGAAGAACGCGCCGAGCAGCGCGCGGCGGTCGCGCACGTACGTTCCGCTGCCGGGGCCACCGAACCTGGCCAGCACCACGTCGGTCATGTAGCTGAGCGAGGAGTCGGGCTGCTCGTCCAGCGTGGGTATCAGCGAGAGAATCCGAAGTCGCTCCCGATCGGGCAGCAAGAAGTGGCGAAAGGTCTCGGTGACCGACAGCTCGTAGAGCGACGCATCGACGACGCCGTGAATGCCCCGCTCGCTTCCGCCCCGGGTCGTGCCGCTCGTCCGGAACAGGATCGCCGGGCTCGCGCAGGTGAGCGCCAGCTGAGCGAAGGCGTCGGCGGGAACCGGAGGAATGCGCATCCAGTCGGTCACGGTCTCGGGAGCGATGCCCCGTCCCTCACAGAGCGATCGATACGCGGGATTGGTCTCGTGCTGGTAGCGGAAGACCTCCAGGGCCAGCACGTCGAAGTCGTCGGCGGCCGGGTCCCGGATGAACGCACGTACCCGCTCCCCGATTCGGCCGGCTCGCTCGTCCATGGATCCTCCGCGACACGTTTCACCGCCATTCATCGCATTCTACGAGCCGCCCGACGTTTGCTCAAGTCGCCGGGCGGTGGCCCGGCGGGCGGCGCGGATGCTGGCGCGCGGGCGGCATCGCACTCGGTTTGGCGATCGCCGGTCGAGTCGATATGCTCCCGCGAACGCGCACCGGCTCGGGACGGATCGGTCGCGGGACGACACGCGGCGCGGCTCGCGCGATCGCGCATCTCGAACCTTCGGGGGAACCTTGGCCTCTTCACGGAGCCGGCTGGGCATCGCGCTCGCGCTCGCCGTCGTGATCGCGGGAGTGATGCTGCTCACCACCGGCGGCCGCTTCGCGTTCCCCCTGGACGACCCGTACATCTACCTCCAGTACGCCGAGCAGAACGCGCAGGGGCAGCTCTTCCGCTACAACGACGGCGATCCCACGACGACCGGCGCGACCAGCGCGCTGTACGCGCTCGTCCTCACCCCGCTGGCGCTGGTGCTGTCCGGAACGGGCCTGGCGATCGGCGGCTACGTGCTGGCGACCGTTCTTCTCGCGCTGTCGCTGGATGCGCTCCACGCGCTCGCGACGCGATGGCTCGGTCCCGGGTCGGCGAGGATCGCGCTGGCGTTGACCCTGCTCTCGGGACCCTTCATCTGGGGAACGTTCAGTGGCATGGAGACGCCGCTCGTCACGTTCCTGGCGCTCCGCATGTTTCTCGCGTTCGATCGGCTGCGTGACGATCCACCGGCCACGCGCGCGTTCACGGTGTTCGCATCGCTGTTCGCGTGCGCGCGTCCCGAGTGCGGGCCTCTGACCTGGCTCGTCCTCGGCGCTCACGTGCTCGCGGCTCGGGGCCCCGGCGTGCTGGGCATGGGCCGCCTGGCGATCGTGGCCGGCGCGTCGTGCCTTCCGTTTGTTCTGAACCTGATCCTGACCGGGACCCCGAGCTCGACCACGCTGGCCAGCAAGGGCGCGCTCTTCCTTCCCGGCACCACCCTCGTGACGTGGCTCATGACGACGGCCCAGTTCGCGTCGCACGCGATCAAGGGCCTGTTCGGATCGGGAGCCGTCGGCGGGACCGGCTGGCCGAGCGCCTACACGACGCTGGTCACGTTCGCGGCACCGCTCACGCTCCTCTTCGCCGTGCTGGGTGCGGGGCCCGCGGTCGCGCGCGAGTGGCGAGAGCGGCAGCCCGGGCTCGCGAGCGGCGGCACGATCGTCCTCTGCGGAGTGCTCGCGTCGTGGGCGGCGCTCGTGCCGATCACGCTGCACTGGAGTCGGTACCTCCTGCCGTACCTCCCGCTCCTGAGCCTGTTCACGGTGGCCGGCATCGAATCGGTCGCCCGCGGGCTCGCCGCGAGAGACCCCGGCCCGACGGACGTCATCCCTGCGCTCCCCCCTCGGCCGGACGCGGGCGACGTTCGCCGCGGGCTGGTCGTGTTCTTCGTCCTCGCGTCGCTGCCCACGACCGCGTTCTTCGTCGCGGCCTACGCGTGGAACGCCCGCGAGATCGATCGACAGCACGTCGCCATGGCCCGGTGGATCGACGCGCGCACGCCCCCCGGGACCCACGTGGCAACCAACGACGTCGGGGCGATTCGCTACTACGGGCACCGTCCCGTACTGGACCTCCACGGGCTCACGTCGCGGGATCTGGCCGCGTGCAAACAGGTCGGCTCGGGCGCGGTCTACGAGTTCCTGGAGGCGCTGGATCCCGGCCAGCGTCCCGATCTCCTCGTGGTGATCCCCGGATGGTTCGGCTCGGACTTCCTCTCGATGCACGCGCCGGTGCGCTCGCAGACGTTGCGCAAGGCGATGATCGCCGGCAGCCCGCTGGTCGCCTACCGGACCGACTGGCGGCTGGCCGGCTCGGGCAACGTGCCGAGCCCGGCCACCGGTGCCGAGCTGAACGCCCGCGGCACCGGGCGCCTCATGGATCGTCTGGACGTCGCGGACCTCGCGAGCGAGCACGAGCACGGATACGCACTCCACCTCGAGCCCGGAGAGAGCGCATCACCGGTGAAGACCCTGACCGGGCCCGATGGCGCCGGCCGGTCGACCGACGGCGGGAGGCTCGTCACCGGAAGCGAGTCGTTCTCGCTGCGCGCGGTCCCCAACGCACCGGCCGTGCTCGTGCTCAGAGCCTACGGTCACGTTCGGGCGAGCGTGCAGGCGGGCGCCGCCGAGCCGGTTGCGCTCGACGTGCGCGCATCGGATCCCGACCGGACCTGGACGGAGACGTTCGTCCCCATCCCCGCATCGGCGATCCCGACCGACGCCCTTTCGGTCACGATCCACGCCGTCGACGGCGCGCTCGTCGAGGGCGGATACCTGAGCTTTCACTACTGGCTCTACCAGTAGTCCACGAGCACCGGTCACGGACACATCGCACGTCGTGCGAAAGCACGTTCGTCCTCGGCGCCCTCCGAGATCGGATCGGCCCGGGACGGTCACGCGCGTGGGCGGAACGCCCCACCCGGTCCGGCCTCGCACGCCCGCGTGGTATTCTGTGCACGCTCGTTGCCACTCCGGTGAATCCGGGGGATGCCCTCGGGGCGATGCGGCTGCCGCCACACGACGTCGCCCACGGGGCAAGGCATCATCGCGTTGCATGCTCGACGGCAACCACGGCCGCATGGAAGGGGTACCCCCGCATGAGAGAGCTTTGGAGGACCTTGCTCGCGGCGGCCGGCATCGCGCTGTCGGCGACCGGGCCGGCCAGCGGCTTCGTCTCGCCGGAGCCCGACCGGATGATCGACGTCCCGCTGCCGGCCGCGCACAGTCCGTACGTGCATCCACGCGCGCTCACCGAGACGGTCGCGCTGGAGATCGAGGCCGCCTTCGCTCGCGTCAACGGCGGACGCTGGCAGGCATTCGGCGTCGACGCGCACACGTGGACGCCGTCGTACCTCGTGGGTAGCGGCGTGGAGACGGGCCTGCCCCTCGCGAACGACCGGGACGCCGAGTCCTCCGCGCGCTCGATCATCGCGGCCCATCCGGAAGTCTTCGGAGCCGAGGCGGCGGAGCTGACGCTCCGCGACGTCCGCCGCGCGCTGGGCGCCGTGGCCGTGCACGTCGTCCAGACCCACCACGGCATCCCGGTGTGGGGCGCGTCCGCGCATCTCACGTTCACCGAATCCGGCCGCCTCTTCGCCATGGGCTCGCGGATCTACGACGACGTCGACGTCAGCGTGGACCCGTGGCTGTCGGCCCCCGAGGCGGAGCGCGTGGCGCGAGACGCGCTGCCGTTCGATCCCTCCACCGACGTCGTCGAGCGCGGCACGACCCTCGGGATCCTGCCGGTGCCGGCCGGCCCGAGCGACGTCGACCATCACCTCGTGTGGCGGTCGCGGATCCACACCGCCGACCCGCGCGGCATCTGGGTCACGCACGTCGACGCACACTCGGGCGAGATCGTCTGGTGCTTCAACGACGTTCACTTTCTCGAGTTCTCCGGGTCCGCGGAGAGCGACGTCGCGGACGTCACGTACTGCGACGGCTCGACTCCGCAGGCTTCGGCGTATCTCGATCTGAACGTCGCCGGCATCGGCACCGTCACCACCGACGGCGAGGGGCTGTGGAACGCCGGCGAGGGCGGCGAGGACACGCGACCGGTGACGTCGCACCTCTCGGGTCCGTACGGGGCCGTATACAACGCCGGCGGTCCCGATGCGGTGTTCAGCGGCAGCGCCACCGCGGGGACCCCCTTCGCGGTCGTGTGGGACGACACGAACTCACAGCCCGACGAGCGGGACGTCTTCGACGCCATCAACGACGTCCACGACTTCTTCGAGACGTTCGACCCGGGCTACGTCTACTCCAACGACCCGATCGACGCGTACGTCAGCATCGACAACACGTGCAACGCGTTCTGGGACGGCAGCATCAACTTCTATCTGGCCGGTGATGGCTGCGCCAACACCGGCGAGATTCAGGGCGTCGTGCAGCACGAGTTCGGTCACGGCGTCCAGAACAACCTCCTCGGCGAGCAGGGAAACGAGGGACTCGGCGAGGGCAACTCCGACGTGCTCGCGAACCTGATGACGCAGGAGTCCATCGTCGGCCGGGGGTTCTTCGAGGGGGACTGCGCCGGCGGACTCCGGAACTCCAACAACACGCTTCAGTACCCGGACGACGTCGTGGGGCAGAACGATCACGACGCCGGCCGGGTCATCGCGGGCTTCTCGTGGGACATGATGGTCGGCTTCCAGGCCCTCCACGGCGTCGAGCAGGGCGCACTGGAGACCGCTCGGCGCTGGCACTTCGCGCGCAAGCTGGAGACACCGACGTTTCAGCCGGCCCAGGTCATCGCCACGTTCATCGCCGACGATCTCCCGGCCAACGGCGGCGACGGCAACCTGGACAACGGCACGCCGCACTTCGATGCGATCTGTGCCGCGGCGACCAACCACGGCTTCACGTGTCCGGAGATCTCGGCCGGCGTGTTCATCTCTCACGCGCCGGTGGTCTCGCGCGACGTCGAGAGCGACGTGGCGTTCGTGGCCACGGTGGTCTCGACCGAGGGCCCGATCGATCCCGAGACGGTCCAGCTGACGTACCGGCGAAACGATGGCCCCCCGATCGACGTCGGGCTGCTCCCCACCGGAAACCCGGACGAGTACGCGGTCACGATTCCCGGAGAGGAGCTGCCGATCCCCTCGGAGGTCCGGTACTCGTTCACCGCCGAGGACGTGACCGGCACCCGGGGAACGCTTCCCCGGACGTCGGAGGCCGCGTTGGAGTTCGACGTGGCCGCCGTGTGGGAGCCCTTCGAGTCCGGCGACGGTGAGTGGATCGTGAATGCCGACGGCGCCGACGACGCCACCACGGGGCTCTGGGAGTACGGCGACCCCAACGAGACGATGCTCGACGGCGTCGTGCAGCCCGGTGACGATCACTCCGAGCCGGGATCGTTCTGCTGGGTCACGGGCAACGCCGCCGGATCGGCGGGTGCCGACGACGTCGACGGGGGCCGGACCACGCTCCAGACGCCGGGCTACGACGTCTCGGGCTCGTCGCTGATCCTGATCAAGTACTGGCGGTACTACACGAACAGCCTCGGCGCCGAGCCGAACAACGACGAGTGGGTCGTTCAGGTCCGAAACGACGGCGGTCCCTGGGTCGACGTCGAGCGGACTCAGGACGACCAGAACCGGTGGTATCAGCACGTGTTCGACGCCTTCGCGGTCTTCGGCGCAGCCGCCGGGAACCTCGAGGTGCGGTTCGTGGCGTCAGACGAGCAAGGCGCCTCGCTCGTCGAGGCCCTCGTGGACGACTTCGCCATCCTGGCCGACCTCGGCACGATCGTGAACGTGGAGATCGGGCCCGCGCCGGGCGGCGTCCCGGGCGCGGCGTATCTGGGCGGGGCGAGCCCGAACCCGTTCAACCCGCGAACCACGATCCGCTATGGCCTGAGCACCTCCTCCGCGGTGCGCCTCGAGGTCTTCGACGCGACCGGCCGATCGATCCGGACGCTCGTCAACACGACGCAGACCGCGGGCCATCACGCGATCGTGTGGGACGGTCGCGACGATGTGGGACGGAACGTGGCCTCTGGACGGTACTACGGACGCCTGACCACCGGCGACGAGACGAGATCGACGACGCTGACGCTCCTCAGGTGAGCGCCGCCTCGGCGGGCGGGAACGTCACGGCCGTCGCGCCTCGACGAGGATCCGGTGATCGTGCACGACCAGCCCGCCGTGCTCGAGGATGTGAGCGTGGATCTCGGCGAGCAGCTCGCGCGATCCCTCCACGTCGTACCCCGGGAACTCCCACGAGATCGCCTTCATGTACCAGGCGACCGCCCCCACGTCGCGGAACGTCTTGGGCAGTAGCTCCTCCCGGTCGTCGATCACGTGGAAGCCGGCGGCACGCAGCTGGCCGGCGTAGTCCGCGGAGCGACGGCCCTCTCCCGCTTCGTAGCGCTCGCGCAGCTCGCGGTCGTCCTCGGCCCCCACCTGCTGCGTCAGGAACGTCCCGCCGGGACGGAGCACGCGAAACACCTCGGTGGGTGAGAACGCCTCGTGGCGGTTCGTGATCAGACGAAACGTCTGATCCCGGAACGGAAGACGTCCGCCGCGCCCGCTCCAGAGGTCGTTGTCGGGCGCGGGCTCGACCTGGACGACGTGCGCACCCCGCGCGCGGAGCCGCCGGGCGGCGACCGACACGTTAGGCGGCCAGGCCTCGGTCGCCAGCGTCATGCCGCCGAACGGCGCGAACGTGGACAGGAACTCGCCTCCACCAGTCCCCATGTCGAGGAGCGGTGACGCCATCCGGGCCCGGATGCGCGCCGAGAGACTCCAGGAGGGTGCAGTCTCCTCCAGACGTCCGGCGAGATACGAGAAGTCCCAGCCTTCGAACGGTGCGTCCCGTGCCTCGGCGATCAGCTCGTCGAAGGGTCTCATACCGCCTCGGCCCGGGTCACCTGACCAGCGTCATCGTCCGGGTCGCCGTCGCCCGCCCCATGCGGAGCTCCGCCACGTACGTGCCCGACTCCAGCAACGTGCCCCTGTCGTCGGTGCCGGCCCATCGTACGACGTACGCGCCCGACGCGAGCGGCCGTGTGATCAGCTCGGCCACCCGGCGGCCCCGGACGTCGTAGACACGCAACGTCACCTCGCGCGGTCCCGCGTTCGCCACCCGGAACGCGATCACCGTCGATCCGTTGAAGGGGTTCGGACGGTTCGGCGCCATCACCAGCGGTGTCGGCGACGGCGTGCTCCCCGGCGGCGGCGCGTCCGGCGGGAGCGTCGGCGTCACCTCGTCGACGAGCTGCGGCCCGTCCCTCTCGTCACCGTTCACGTCCGCGAGGTACGCAAACGTCCAGTCGGGCCGGGTCGGCGCCCCGGACTCGTAGAGGTCCGCCCACTCCTCGTCGGTCAGACGCTCGAAGCCGAGCGTGACGTACTCGTGAAACGAGGAAGTCGGTCCCACGAACGCGGTCAGCGGCTGTCCCGGCGGTGCCGCCACGTACACACCGAGCTCGGGATACCCCGTCCCTCCGTGCAGGATCTTGCCGATCGGACTCCCCCACTCGTCCGTGGGCTGGGTGTGCACGTCCGCGACCAGGAGGTCCTCGTCGCTCACCGGCCGGCCGAGACCCCACGGGTCACTGAAGTAGAGATCGCGATACCAGCCCTGCTCGGTCTGCCCGTCACATCCCCCGATGAAGTACGAGCACCCCAGGAACAGGAGCTCGGACTCCGTGAGCAGCGTGCCGGACAGCTCCTTCTCGGCGATCGTGGCCAGCGTGGTCAGGATCTCCTCCACCCCCTCGAAGAACGTGTCGACGTACGCCGCCGCGCCGTAGCCGCCGATCTGCGAGAACGTCACCGCGGCGTCGGCGGCGAGCTCGGCGAGCGCGTGGTAGAAGTCCGGGACCGGCTCGACGTACGTGCGCGGATACGAGCAGAACGCACCACCGGTGTACGACTGCTTCGCGTAGAGGAGGTTGTCGTGCCGCAGCTCGGTCCAGGACGCGAGCTGCGTGTTCATCTTCTGCTGCTCCCAGGCGCCCGTCTTCATGAAGTCCGGCACACCGGGCTGTCGACCGGTGCTCGACAGCGTGCGAATGGCCTGCAGCCACGACGTGTACAGGCTGCGATGCCACATGTCGGGCTCGTAGCCGTCGATCAGGTAGCGGAGCGCGCTCAGGTTCGACGCGTAGTGGTACGCGTCCAGCTCGTCCTGGAGGAGCAGGATCACGCTGTCGTTCCCGAGCGGGAAGAGAACGTCGAGAGGCTTCGGAAGACCACGGAACACCCGATGTCCGTGGAAGAGGATCCGGTCGAAGACCACGTTTCCGCTGATGAACGAGTCGAGGATGAAGCGCTGCCCCATCGTCAGAAACGCGTACGGCGGCGTGATGGGGGTCGTGCTCATCGGGTCGGCCATCAGGATCTGGGAGTTGATGGCCTGTGCCGTGTACGCCCCGGTCGCGAGCTCGTCCTCGAACGCGGTCATGACGTCCGGATCGACGAGGTCGGCCGGGCTCCCCAGCCCGATCGCCGCCGCCAGTCGATCCAGCTCGACCAGGGTGACGTTGTCGGGATCGCCGACGAGCTGACGTACGAGGGAGTCGATCTCGTCGAGACCGTCCCCGCCGGGGCCCAGCATCATCTCGCGGAGGAGAAACGCCCCCATGATCTCGCGACTCACGTCCGGCACCGGCGGATCCACCCCTTCGGGCGGGGTGAGCCGGAACTCGGTGCGCCCGAGCCACATCATGGCCCGGAAGTAGCTACTCAGCGCCGCGGACTCCGTGTAGTGACCCCGCGGCTTCAGCTGGCTGAAGTCGTAGGTTCGCGGGACGTCGTTGAAGAGCGGGTAGTCCGCCGGCGCCTCGGCGGCACAGAACGCGAGGAGCTCCTCCACCACCAGCTGGTTGTCGCCGCGGGATCCGAGCGTCGTCTCGTCGAGGAGGCTCCGGGCCACCGTCAGATACACGTCGACGTCGTCGAGCGAGGCACGCAGCTCGGGAACGCCGCCGTACGCGGCGTCGGCCGCGTCCCACCGGTCGTGAATGGCCTCGAGCGCCTCGTGCAGCACGCTGCGGAGGTGATCTCGTTCCACGATCCCCAGGATCTCGACGTACGATCGGTGGATGGCGTGCAGGATCGCGTCGGTGGACACGAAGAGCGGAAGATCGGCGTGCCAGATCGAATCCAGGGCGGTCCCGTATGCCGGGAACCTCAGGCGTTCGGAGACCATGAAGCCGTTGCGCCCCAGGAGTGCGAGCTCGCCCTCGGTCAGGTGGAAGCGATCGTCGATGGCGTCCAGGTACTCGGCGGATAGCGGATCGCCTGGGACCTGGGATGTGAACGGGCCGAACGGGGCGTGGGCGTCGATCAGCTCGCCCGTCGTCTGGTCACGGACGGACTCGAGAAACTCATGGTATGCGTCGGCGTCGAACTCGGCGCGTGTCGGCGAGACGACCACGGACAGACCGATCGCCAGGCACGAGACGATACCGGGGTGAAGGCGTGACATCGGTCCCTCCCGTCGTCGTGCGGATGTG
Source organism: Candidatus Eiseniibacteriota bacterium (assembly GCA_965224245.1). Classification (GTDB taxonomy): domain Bacteria; phylum Eisenbacteria; class RBG-16-71-46; order CAZAMP01; family CAZAMP01; genus CBDCYW01. Next base: position 3,671,342 of record OZ245046.1, read on the forward strand.
TGACGGACGGCGAGGGAATCGTCGCACTCCAATCCGGACGGCGCAAGTCGCGACGCCACGGATCTGGCAGCGTCCCCGGACGGCGCCGGGCCGCCACGCCCGGCAGTGGCGTCGTCTCCGGCACCGCGGGTAGCCGATCAGTCCGTGGCGGGCACGAACGGCCGGCCGTCCTCAACGGCGAAGAGCTCCGGGATCCAGCCGCTCTCCCCGTCGGCGCGGAGCATCCCGTAGGTGACGGGCAACGAGAAGCGCTGCGGCCCACACGAGCCCGGGTTGAACAGCACGAGCCCCGACGGCTCGGTGCGCACCTCGGGCCGGTGCGTGTGGCCGTAGACGAGGACATCGATCCCGTTGGCGTCGACCCACTCGGCCACCGAGTCGAGGAGTCCGCCGGGGCCGAGCGCCACGTGCGTCATCCCCACGCGCGTCGGGCCGACCCGGAACACGCGCCAGCGGGGGTGCTCGCTGGCCGAGAACCCGTCCACGTTGCCGGCCACGGCGTAGAACGGCGCGATCGGCAAGAGCTCGATCGCGATCGTGTCGCGGCCGAGGTCGCCCGCGTGGAGGATGGCATCCACGCCCGCGAGACGCTCGTAGAGCTCGGGGCGGATCTCTCCGTGCGTGTCCGAGATCACGCCGACCCGGGTCGCGCCGGTCAAGTCGATCGGCTCCTGCACACCCTCACTCTGCATCGTAGCGCTCCTCGAATCCGACCGGCCGGTGGCAGTTGTGGCACACCTGCCGCGTGGTCTTCAGCGTGCCGTCCTCCTCGAAGTGCGACCGATGCATCGGCGGCGACGTCGGACGGTGATGACAGTCGAAGCACGTGCGCGGCTCGGTCGCCGACAGGTGATCGGCGTCGGCCGGGTACTCGGGCGGCCTGGCGCAGCCGGGCAAGCCGGCGAGCACCAGCGCCAGTGCCACGATCCCGCGCGTGGGGAGGCACCCCGGCACCGGCGAGACCGGTCGCCCCGCGCGCGTCACCGGCGGCCCGTGTCCGCCGTCGCGCCCGCGAGCACTACTCCGCGAGCCCCTTGGCCACGAGCCAGCGCTCGGCGTCGATCGCGGCCATGCAGCCCGAGCCGGCCGCCGTCACCGCCTGCCGGTACACGTGATCCTGGGCGTCGCCGGACGCGAACACGCCGTCGACGCTCGTGTACGTGCTGCCGGGCTTCGTGACGATGTACCCGTTCGGATCCATCTCGAGCTGATCGACGAAGAGATCGGTGTTCGGACGGTGGCCGATCGCGATGAACACGCCCTGACACGGGAACTCGCGCTTGTCGCCAGTGCGCGTGTCCTCGAGCGTCACCGCGTGCACGCCGGCGGGGCCGGGCTCGCCGTGGATCTCGGCGACGGTCGAGTTCCAGGCCCACTCGATCTTGGGGTTGGCGAACGCCCGCTCCTGCATGATCTTCGAGGCTCGGAGCTCGTCGCGGCGGTGGACGACCGTCACCTTGCTGGCGAACTTCGTCAGGAACGTCGCCTCTTCCATCGCGGTGTCGCCGCCGCCCACGATGATGATCTCCTTGCCCTTGAAGAAGAACCCGTCGCAGGTGGCACAGGCCGAGACGCCATAGCCCATCAGCCGCTCCTCGCTCTCGATGCCCAGGAGCTTCGCCGACGCGCCGGTGGAGATGATGATCGCGTTCGACCGGTAGTGCTCCTCGCCGGCCCAGAGCTCGAACGGATGGGAGCCGAGGTCGACCCGGGTGATCGTCTTCAGCTCGATGGCGGTCTCGAAGCGCTTGGCCTGCTTGAAGAAGAGCTCCATCATCTCGGGGCCCATGACGCCTTCGGGAAACCCGGGGTAGTTCTCGACGTCGGTCGTGATCGTGAGCTGCCCCCCCGGCTGCTGGCCCTGGAACATGACCGGTGCGAGATTCGCCCGTGCGGCGTAGATGGCCGCCGTGTAGCCGGCCGGGCCCGACCCGATGATGACGACGTTGTGGACGTTGTTTGCGGACATGGCGCTCAATCCCTTCATGCGCGTCAGGAACGGCGGGCGCGGCGCCCGGCGTATCACGTCTCGACTCGCGATCGCGCGGAACGGTTCCCTGGGCCCTCGGCCGCTCTCGCGCCCGCCCCTGTCGGACTCGGAGCGGGGGAATCTATCACCGGCGCCGAATCGGCGTCAAACCTCGGCCGGCCCCTGCCCTCCGGGATTCTGGACAGCCCCAGCCGGGCCTCCCCGGCCGGGGCCGCGCGCCCCAGGTCGGCCGGCGGACGCGCCCGTCCGTCGCTTTCGGGCAGGCGAGCCCCCTGCTATACTCGCCGATCCTCGTTTGCACGCGGGAGGCAGTCATCGAGCAGCTACGCGCCCTCCGCCCGTATCTCGGGCGCTATCGGACGCCGATCGTGGCCGGCATCGGGTCGATGCTGCTCGCGATCGGATTCTCGCGGCTGACCCCGTGGTTCATGAAGCTGGCCATCGATGCGCTGGGCCGGCACGAGCCCCTGTCGGTGGTCCTGCGGTTCGTCGCCGCGATGGTCGGTGCGGCGCTTCTGGGCGGACTCTTCCTGTACCTCCAGCGGTGGCTCCTGATCGGGACGTCGCGACGGATCGAGTACGACCTCCGCACCGACCTCTACGCCCACGTCCAGCGGCTGGACCTGGACTTCTTCAGCCGCCGCCAGACCGGCAACCTGATGGCGCACTTCACGAACGACCTCAATGCGGTGCGCGACGTTTGCGGTCCGGGCATCATGTACTTCACCCAGATGACGACGCTCCTGATCGCGTCCATCACGCTGATGCTGATCCTGGACGTGCGCCTGACGCTGGTGGCCTTCCTGCCGTTCCCGCTGATCTCGCTGTTCACGTACTACTACGGCAAGCGCATGTACACCTTCTCGCGGGCGGTCCAGGATCAGTTCGGCGTGATCTCCTCGCGCGCCCAGGAGGATCTCGGCGGCATGCGGGTCATCCGGGCCTACGCGCAGGAGGAGCCGTCGCAGCGCCGCTTCCACGACCTCGGGTTCGACTATCTGACCGCCAACATGCGCGTCGCGAAGCTCCGCGGCAGCTTCTTCGCGGTCACGACGGCGCTGACCGGTCTCGGCCTGGCGATCGCGTTGTGGATCGGCGGGCGTCAGGTCATCGACGGGACGCTGACGCTGGGCTCGCTGGTGGCGTTCACCGCCTATCTGGCCGAGATGACCTGGCCCGTGATCGCGGTCGGATGGGTCATCGGCATGTTCCAGCGCGGGGCCAGCGCGATGTCGCGTCTGTCCGAGGTGCTGTCGGCGACCCCGAGCATCGTGTCGGGGCCGGACACGTCCGCCCCCCGCCCCAGGATCGCGTTCGAGGACGTCACGTTCCGCTACCCCGGCGCCGACACGCCGGCGCTGTCCGGTGTGTCGTTCCGCCTGGAGGCCGGCCAGACGCTGGGGGTCGTCGGCCGCACGGGATCGGGCAAGAGCACGCTCCTGAAGCTCGTCCTGCGCTTCTACGATCCCGACGGTGGCCGGGTCGTCCTCGACGACGTGGACCTCCGCGAACGCGACCTCGAGAGCGTCCGGCGCACGATCGGCTATGCGCCTCAGGACTCGTTCCTGTTCTCGCGCTCACTGGCCGGGAACATCGCGTACGGCGACCCCGACTCGGAGCCCGACCGGATCCGCGACGCATCCGCGCGCGCGCGCTTCCACACCGACGTGACCGGCTTCCCTGACGGCTACGACACGCTCGTCGGTGAGCGGGGCGTCACCCTCTCGGGGGGGCAGCGCCAGCGCGCATCACTGGCCCGGGCGCTGATCCTGGATCCCGAGATCCTCCTCCTCGACGACACGCTCTCCAGCGTCGACGCCGAGACCGAGGAGGAGATCCTCGTCGAGCTCCGGGCGATCATGTCCCAGCGCACGTCGATCATCGTGTCGCACCGGATCTCCGCCGTGGAGGACGCCGACTGGATCCTCGTACTCGACGACGGACGTGTGATCGAGGAGGGACGTCACGGGGATCTCGTCGGGGCGGGCGGGCTCTACGCCCGGCTCCACGAGCGGCAGCAGCTGGCCGCCGAGATCGAGAGGCGCGCGTGAGCGCCCGCCACGAGTTCGAGGAGCAATCGCTCGGCAAGGCCTACGACCACCGTCTGATGACGCGACTGTTGAGCTACCTGCGTCCATCGATCGTGCTGATCGTGTTCGCGATGCTGTTCCTGATCCTGTCCTCGCTGGCCCAGCTCGCCGGCCCCTGGCTGACCCAGCGCGCGATCGACGACCACATCGCCGTCGGCGACGCGACCGGCCTCCTGCGCATCGCCGCGCTCTGGGTCGGGTTGATCGCGGTCGGCGCGATCCTCCAGTACGTGCAGCTCGTCATGATGAACCTCATCGGACAGCGGGCGATGCTCGCGATGCGCGACGAGATCTACGCGCATCTGGGACGCCTTCCGATGCGGTTCTTCGACCACAACCCGGTGGGACGCCTGATGACCCGGCTCACGAACGACGTCGAGGTCCTGAACCAGATGTTCACGCAGGGCGTCGTGGCCATCTTCGGCGACGTGTTCACGCTGCTCGGCATCATGGTGGTCATGACGGTCATGGACTGGCGGCTCGCCCTGGTGACGTTCTCCTCGCTGCCGCTCCTGGTCCTGGTGACGATCCAGTTCCGCCGGCGCATCCGGGGCGCCTACCGCGACGTCCGGATCGCCCTGGCGCGGATCAATGCCTACCTCCAGGAGAGCCTCGGCGGCATTCCCGTCATCAAGTCCCTGCGCCGGGAGGACCGCAACGATCAGGAGTTCGCCGATCTCGCGGACGATCACAAGGACGCGTTCCTCCGGTCGGTGCGCGCGTTCTCGGTCTACTATCCGATGGTGGAGATCATCGAGGCGCTGGCGATCGCCCTCGTGCTCTGGTACGGCGGCGGCGAGATTCTCCGGGACACCGTCACGTTCGGCGCGCTCGTGGCGTTCATCCAGTACGCGGGACGGTTCTTCCGTCCGATCCGTGATCTGAGCGAGAAGTACAACATCCTCCAGGACGCGATGGCGTCGTCGGAGCGGATCTTCTCGCTTCTGGACACGCCGCCGGAGCCGGACGCGGCGACCGTCCCCGAGTTCGACGCGCGCGGTGACATCCGCTTCGAGAACGTGCACTTCTCCTACGACGGCAAGACCCCGGTGACGCGCGGCGTCGCCTTCGAGATTCCCGCGGGCAAGACCACGGCGATCGTCGGCTCGACCGGCGCGGGCAAGACCACGCTCGTCGGGCTGTTGACCCGGTTCTACGATCCCGAGGAGGGTCGCATCACGATCGGCGGCGTGGACATTCGCGACATCCCGCGCCGCGAGCTGCGCCGCACGATGGCCATCGTTCAGCAGGACGTCTACCTGTTCTCGGGAGACATCGAGGAGAACATCCGCCTCGGCGAGACCGATCTCTCGCCGGAGCGGCTGGCGAAGGCCCTGGAGCTGAGCCACGCCGACAAGGTCGTCGCCCGATTGCCGGGCGGCCTGTCCAGCCCGGTCGGCGAGCGAGGCGGGAGCCTCTCGACCGGAGAGCGCCAGCTGATCGCGTTCGCGCGCGCGCTCGCATTCGACCCGGACATCCTGATTCTCGACGAGGCCACCGCGAGCATCGACAGCGAGACCGAGGCGCTCATCCAGGACGCGCTGAACGCGCTCCTGACCAACCGCACCGCGATCGTCATCGCCCATCGCCTGTCGACGATTCGCAACGCGGATCAGATCCTCGTCCTGCACCACGGTCGGGTGTGCGAGAAGGGAACGCACGACGAGCTGCTCGCCGCGGACGGGCTGTACTCGCAGCTCTACCGGCTCCAGTTTCAGCTGGGACGTACCGAGGCAGCCGAATCGACGCCGTAGTCCGGAATGTCAGCGGAGCCGTCGGACCAGGGCCGCGAAGTCGGCGGGAGTCAGCTCCTCGGCCCGCGCACGGGCGTGTCCGGCGACCCCGGTCAGGGCGTCGGCCACCCGCTCCGGATCGAGCCCGAGCTCCGAGACGAGGTTCGTCCGCATCATCTTTCGCCGGTGCGAGAACGCCGCACGCACGACGCGCTCGAGGAACGCGGCGTCCACGTCGTCGGGAGGGTCCCGGAACTCCAGTGAAAGGACCGCCGAGCCCACGTCCGGGGCGGGAAAGAACGCGCCCTTCGGCACGTTGAAGCGGCCGCGACGCACCAGATGAAACGCCGCGAACACGCTCAGCGATCCGTACGCCTTCGTGCGGGGTGACGCGAAGAGCCGATCGGCGTACTCACGCTGCACCATGACCACCGCACCCCGGAGAAGCCGTCGCTGGCGAATCAGCCACATCACCAGGTCGGTCGTGATCGCGTAGGGGAGGTTTCCGAACACGCCCATCGGCGCGCTGCGCACCAGTGCGAGGTCCACCGTTCGCGCGTCGGCCTCCATGACCGTCACCCGCTCGGCCCTGTAGCGATCGCGGAGGTGGCCGACGAGCGTGCGATCCACGTCGATCACCAGCACGTCGTCGAAGCGCCCGAGGATCGCGTCGGTGAGAACACCGGTTCCTCCCCCGACCTCGACGATGGGCGTGGCGGCCGGCCACGAGACGCTCGTCGCGATGCGCGCGGCCACCGCGGGCTGACACAGGAAGTTCTGGCTGAGGCTCTTGCGAGCCGCGATGCCCAGACGATCGAGGACGTGCCGGGGATGCTCGAACGACCGACCCGTCTCGTGGTCGTTCATGGGTCGCGTCGAGCGTCGGGGGGCGCCTCGGCCTCCACGCGTGCGTCCAGACCGAACAGCGCGTTCGCATTCTCGTCGGTGATCGCCTCCAGGCGCGCCGGATTCATCTCCAGCAGGTCGGCCATCACCGGGATGACCTCCGCGATGAACGCCGGCTCGTTCCGACGCGAGGTCCCGGGCGCGGGCGCGAGCCACGGACAGTCGGTCTCGAGGAGCAGCCGATCGTGGGGCACGCGGGGAAGGATCTTCCGGTAGCGCCCCTTGCTGCGGGTGACGGCGCCACCGAACCCGAGGTGGAAGCCCGCGCCGACGATGCGGGGCACGAGCTCGGGTGGCCCGCCGTAGCAGTGCAGCACGCCGCCGACCCGACCGGCGTCCATGGCCTCGAGCATCTCGACCACCGCCTCCTCGGCCCCGCGCGAGTGAACGATCAGCGGGAGATCGTGGGCGAGCGCCAGCTCCAGGTGGCACGCGAACAGCGCGCGCTGGGCGTCGTGGGGCGCGTAGTCACGATGGAAGTCGAGCCCGGTCTCCCCCACGGCGACGACGTCGCGATCGGTCAGGAGGGACTCGAGCGCGTCCAGGTCTCCCGGAACGTGCCGGGCCGACTCGTGCGGATGGATGCCCAGGGCGGCGTGCACGCGCCGGTTGGCGCGCGCGAGCTCGAGGGCGCGACGACTGGATGCGACCTCGATCCCGACCTCGACGACGTGGCGGCACCCGGCCGCGAACGCGCGGGCGAGCGTGGCCTCGCGGTCCCCGTCGAATGGACTCGTCCCGAGATGGGCGTGCGTGTCGATCATGGCCGCGAGCGCGTGTCCGGCTGGCTCGCGTTGCCACCCCGGCGGCGCCGGGACCGGCGCCGGCGTCGCCGGGGAGGGTCGCCGGGCGCGTCGGAGCGATCGGGCCCCTCGCGATCGGGCGCCGATCGGGCGCCTGCCGGCGACGCGGGCCGCTCCCGGTCGGCATCGCCGTCGCGGGGTCCGGCCCCGCCGGGGCCGGTCACTCCGGCGCGGGCCTCGGCCGACCGTGCGTCACCCCGCCGGCGACGGCGACGGGATCGGCGGCGACGGGGCTCGCCGTCACGATCGTCGTCCCGGCGAGCGCGTTCCGCCGAACGACCGGCGTCCTCGGCATCGGCGAACGCGACGAGCTCGGCATCGCTCCGGTCGCTGCCCGATCGACCGCTCCCGATGTCGCCCGCGTCGGCACGGCGCCTCGCCTCGGCCTCGAGCCGGACCATCTCGACCGGCGAGGGCGTCTCGTCGCCTGACGGGGGATCGGACGGGCCGCGCCGGCCCCGTCCCTTGGCCAGGAGCGGCGCCCCTTCGAAGTCGCGCGTCCTGGTGATCGGAATGCGTCCCGAGCGGCGCCCGGGATCGGAGCGCTCGGCCGGCGCGTCGTCGTTCTCCCGGCGACCTCGCGCGTTCTTCATGCCGGTGGGCCTGGGATCGGGCTTGTGGCATCCGCTACCGGCGCCGCCGCGCCCGGGTGCCCCGCGCGGGCGCACCGCGCCGCCGCGCCACTGGCTCCGCGGCACCGGAAAGTCCTCGATCGCGTACTCGGTGACGACGCCCTCGGCGTTTCGCGTCCTCACGACCTGGCGAAAGTAGTCGTTGCCCGAGACCACGACCAGCTCCCCGCCGATCTCGAACTTGGCGCCCTGCTTCGGGTAGAGCTTCACGACTTCCTTGTAGAACGGATCCTCGTACATCAGGCAGCACATCAGCCGCCCGCAGCCGCCTGAGATCTTGGTCGGGGCAAGCGCCAGCCCCTGGTTCTTGGCCATCTTCAGCGTGACCGGCGAGAAGTCCTTGAGCCACGTCGAGCAGCAGTACTCGCGACCGCAGGGCCCGATTCCGCCGATCCGCTTGGCGGCGTCCCTGGCCCCGATCTGTCGCAGCTCGATGCGGGTCTTGAAGATGGAGGCCAGCTCCTTGACCAGCTCCCGGAAGTCGACCCGCTGCTCGGCGGTGAAGAAGAACGTGATGAGGTTGCCGTCGTGCTGGCTCTCGGCGTCGATGAGCTTCATGTCGAGGCGAAGCCGCTTGACGCGCTCGCGGCAGATGCGAACCGCCTCGGCCTCCTCGGCACGGAGGCGGGTCTGGGTCTTCAGGTCGCGAGATGTCGCGCGACGCAGGATCGATCGGAAGCGCCCCAGCTTCTCGTTGGGCTGTCGGGCCACGGCGATGTGGCGGACCTCGCCGAGATCGACGCCGCGCTCGGCCTCGACGAGCACCTTGTCGCCGGACGCGATCGCGACACGATCGGGATTCACGAAGTAGTCGAGCCGTTGGCCCTTGAACTCGACCTCGATGGCGTCCGCCATGCGGGCATGTCCTTCGAAAACATCATGCCGGGGACGGAGCGTCCTCGGCGATGACATCGGTGAGCGTCGTAAAGAGCGCGAGGGATGGCGTGACGGAGCCTTCGACGGCTCCGACGAGCTCCTCGAGCGCACGCACGCGCCGGGCGATTCCGGGCACGTCCAGCGTCTCCGATGCGGCGCGAAGCCCGACCAGTGCGTCGTGATTGACGACACCGGACTCCGACACGCCGCACTTCAGACGTAATACGTCACGATACCACGTGAGCAGCACCTCGGCCACGTGGCGCACCCGCGGGGCGTCCCAGGCCCGGGAATCGCCCAGCACATCGGTCGACAGGCGCGCCACGAGGTCGTCCGGGGAGAGCCCGAGGAGTCCCAGAACCCACGCGCGGGTCTCCAGGACCCCGGCGCCTCCGAGGACGAGGGCGCGCGCGACGCTCCCGCCGGCGAGCGCCGCCACGGGTCCGGCGTCCTTCTCGGGGATCCCGGCTCCGGTCACGAGGAGGTCCCGGATGTCGTCGGCGGGTACGTCCCCGAAGCCGACGCGCTGGCAGCGCGAGCGAATGGTCGGGAGCACGCGGTGCAGCCGACTGGTCGTCAGCACGAAGACGGTGCGGGGACCGGGCTCCTCGAGCATCTTCAGCATGCGATTGGACGCCTCGACGCCGGTGGAGTCCACGCCCGCGAGAACGATGACCTTGCTCCGGCCCTCGAACGTCTTGCGCGAGGCCTCCTGCTTCACCTCCAGAACCCACTCGGTGGCGATCGACGGCCGCTTGCTCCAGCTGTACACGTGCAGCGGATCGGCGGCCCACTCGGCGTACAGCCGGCAGAGCGCCCCCTGTGCGGCGTCGTCGCCCCGTTTGGCGGCCTCTTCCTTCCACAGCGCCGCCGGAAACACCGGCATGACCAGATGGACGTCGGGATGATTGAACGAGGCCGTCTTCCGGCACGACAGACACGTCCCGCAGGGCCGCCGGGGGGTGTCCGCCTCGCAGTTCAGCGCGGCGGCCAGGGCCAGGGCCGCGGTCGTCTTGCCGACGCCCCACGGGCCGTGGAACAGATACGCCTGCGAGACCCGATCGAGCCGGACGGCGTCGCGGAGCGCGCCGATCGCGCGGGACTGCCCCCGGACGCGATCGAAGACGAACGGCGCGGGACTGGTCATGGGGATTCCGACGGCGACGAGGATTGCGCCCGGAGCCACGACAGCGGGTCGAGCGCCTCCGAGCCGCGCCTAGGCTCGAAGTGCACGCACGAGCCGACCAGAGAGTCGGTCGCGCCCGCGAGCGCGATCGCCGACCCGGCCTCGACCTGGTCGCCCGGCGCCACCAGGATCCTCGATGCGTGCGCGTAGAGCGTATAGTAGTCGTCCCCGTGGGCCAAGATCACGGTCTTGCCGTAGCCGCGCACCCAGTCGACGTACTCCACGCGGCCCGAGGCCACCGCGCGGACCGGCTCCCCGGCGGGCGCGCGAATGTCGATCCCGGAGCTCCAGGTCGACGTTCCGTGCAGGGGTGGAGAGCACGGCCGAAGCCGCGCAGGATCTCGCCGGGATGCGGCCACGCGAGCGTGCGCTTTCCGGCGCCGCTGGGACCGGTCACGATCAGGAACTCGCCCTTGGCGATCTCGAGGTCGACCTCGTGGGAGCACGTCGAGCTTCGATCCGCCGGGGTACCGCTTGGACACGCCACGAAGCGAGACGATCGCGTCGCTCACGGCGCGCTCTCGCCGGGCGGCAGCACGTCGATCCGGCAGTACCGGTCGCGGTCCTTCTTGCTGACGTTACCCGCAGGCACCTCCAGCACCGTCACGCGCCGGCGGACCGTGGGCTCGACCAGCGTGATGCAATCACCGGCTCGGACGACGTGGCTGGCCCGGGCGGGCCGATCGTCGACGAGCACGCGGTCGGATCGGATGGCCTTGGACGCCGCCGACCGCGTCTTGAACACGCAGACGGCGTCGAGGAACTTGTCGAGTCTCACCATGTCCTGCCGTTCGACGCGGGCGTGCGGCTCGACCCGGCTCGCGCTCCGGAACGTCGCCCCTCGGACCTAGCCGCGCTCGCCGATGCCGGGCTTTCGGATGTCGACGTAGGATCGTTCGCGAAGCTGGTCGACCCACTCGTTGTAGCGCGTGGCGATCGCCTCGCGCCGGAGCGCGTCGCGGATGTCCGGCGCCACCTCGTCCAGCGTGTAGGGCTGGGCCGCCTTGCGGTCCAGGAGCTGGAAGACGTGAAAGCCCACGTCGTCCTCGACGACCTCCGAGTACGCGCCGATCATCAACGGCTCGATGGCCTCGCGGAACGCCGGATAGAGCTGGTCGAGCGGGAAGTAGCCGACGTCGCCGTCACCGGTGGGATCGTCGGAGTACGCGCGGACGACCTCAACGAAGTCCACGCCCTCCTCGAGCCGGCGGCGCGCGGTCTCGACCAGCGCTCGGGCGCGCGCACGATCCGCGTCGGTCAGGACGTTGGGGATGACGATGTGACGGAAGTGCGCCGACGTGCCGCGCGTGCCCAGTCTCTGAATGATGTGATAGCCGTAACGGCTGCGCACGATGTCGCTGATCGCCGAGTCGGGCAGCGCGAACGCGGCGGACGAGAAGAGGTCGTCGGCCAGATCACCCGGCGCGATCCAGCCCAGATCGCCGCCGCGAGAGGCCGTCGGATCCTGGGAGACGTCGGCGGCCACGGCGGCGAACTCCTCGCCGGCGTCGAGCCGGCGCCGGGCCGCCCGGAGCGTCTCCAGAATCGCCGCCTCGGTCTCGGCCTCGGGCTTGGGCCGGACGACGAGGTGCCGGAGGCGCACGCTGGCCGGCTTCGCCGGCAGTGCGTCACGGTTGGCCTCGAAGTAAGCGACCACCTGAGCGTCGTCGATCTCGATCTCGGTGTCGAGCTCGGCCCCGACCAGCCGGCGCGACAGGAGCTGACGCCGGATGTCCTCGCGGTACACCGCCCGCATCTGCTTCAGCGTGAGGCCCTCGCGCTCGAGCTGGGAGAGGAACGCGTCGGTGCCGCCGAAGCGCTCGACCTGATCCTCGATCTGCTGATCGAGATACGCCTCGAGCTCGGTCGCGGGCACCTCGATCCCGCGGCGCTCGGCCTCCTTGACCACCAGGATCTGGTCGATGAGCTGCGTGAGCACCTCGGTCTGGAGGCTGTCGGCCAGCGCCGGCGTGGCCCGATCGGGCGGCACCTGCATCTCGATCATCAGAAGCTGCGTCTGCTCGACGACGTCCGACACCGTGATGATCTCGTTCTCGACCACGGCGACGATCTCGTCGACGACCTCGTACTCCGCGCGGGCGGCCGTCGCCGTCAGCACGGCCGCGACCAGGATCGCGATCCACTGTCCTGTTCGGTTCACGCCTCGAGTTCCCTCCGTCGTCGCTCCGCCGGACGCAGCCCCCATCGGGCGGGGCGCTCCGCATGCGCGGCCGCGACGCTAGCACACGCGTCGAAAGCCGATCAAACCCGCCTCGCGGCGGACGGGCGGGCCGATCCGGTGAACCCCGGCGACCCGGGCCCGGTTTCAGGTTCCGGGCTGGCGATCGGCGCCGAGGTGCCGAACGTCCGGCGCGGACGTCAGATACCACCGCGAAGCGTGCCGCTCCATGCGGTGGATGCTCCCCAGCTCGACCGGAAGCGGGCGCAGCTCGCGCACCGGGAACGACAGGAGGAGCCGGTAGCACTGGCGGATGATGCCCTTGTGCGCCACCACGAGCGTCGCGGCCGCCGAGTCGCGGAGCTGCTCCAGGATCGCGCGATCGACGCGGTCGCGGAAGCGTTCGCGGGGCTCGGCCCCGGGGAAGTCGAACGTCTCGGGCGACCCGCGCCAGCGCGCGTAGTCCTCGGGCGCCCGATCGCGGATCTCGTCGAGTGTCCAGCCCTCCCAGTGTCCGAAGTCGACCTCCGAGAACCGGGGCTCCACGACCGGCTCGACCCCCGGCGGCGCCATCAGCTCGGCCGCCGTTCGGGCCCGCGTCAGGGGGCTGGTCACCACGCGCTCGAACCGCTCGGTCGCGAGCGCGGCCTTCGCGCGCTCCATCTGGCGGCGGCCCTGGTCGGAGAGCGGCAGATCGGTCCGTCCGTAGAAGCGTGTCGCGGAGCCGCCGGTGGTGTCGCCGTGTCGGACCAGGACGAGGCGGATCGGGCTCACGTCCGACTCCCGATCGGCTCGGGCGTCGAGTCCTGCATGTGGCCCTCACGGGCCCCGTCCTCGGGTGTTCCGGGCAGAGCCAGCCGCTTCAGCACGATCATCGTGACGTCGTCGACCTCCGGGGCATCACCCTGAAACGCCCGGAGCGCGCCCGAGAGCGCCTCGACCATCCGGGACGGCGTCTGCCGGATGACCGGCCGGAGCGCGGCCTTGACGCGCTCGATCGCGAACGGCTCGTCCTTCGGGTTGACGGTGTCCACGAGCCCGTCCGAGTACGCCACGACCACGTCGCCGGGCGCCAGCGCGATCTCGCGATCCTCGAGGCTCACGCCGGGCAGCGCGCCGAGCATCACGCCGGACGCCTCGAGCTCGGCGGTGACCTCGCCGCGGGAGTTGAACACGATGGGCCAGTCGTGACCGGCGTTCGCGTACCGGAGGCAGCCGGTGTGCATGTCGTACTCGGCGTAGAACATCGTCACGAAGCAGTCGGGCGCCGTCGATCGGTGCAGGACCGCGTTCAGTCGTTCGAGGAGTCGGGCCGGGCTCGACGGCTCGTCGAGGGTCACGAAGCTCCGCACCGCCGAGACGGCGTTGGACATCACGAGCGCGGCCGACACCCCCTTGCCGCTGACGTCGCCGATCAGGATCCCCACGCGACCGGGCCCGATCGGGATGAAGTCGTAGAGATCGCCACCGACGTGCTTGGCCATGATGCACGCGGCCGCGCCCTCGAGCCCCGGCACGGAGGGAAACGCCTTCGGCAGCATCGTGCGCTGGACGTCGGCCGCGATGGACATCTCGTTCTCGAGCGCCTGGCGCTCGGTTCGCTCCTCGAGGAGGTTGGTCACCGAATCGGTCATCTCGTTGAACGACTGGGCCAGGGCCCCGAGCTGATCCCGGGACTTCACGTGGATGCGGTGATCGAGGTCCCCGGCCGCGATGCGGCGCGTACCGCGATGCAGCGCGTTGATCGCCCGCGTCACCGATGCGGTCAGCGTGACACCGATGACCACGGCGATGATCATGAGCCCCAGGAGCAACGCGGCGGTCAGGATGATGGCGATGCGCACGACGTCGGCGTTCTCTCCGCCGAGGAACCGGTCGCGCAGGAACTCGATCCCCTCCACGTGCAGGCGCAGAACCGGGATCTGCTGCACCGCGCCCCCATCCAGGATCGCGCCCCCGGAACGGAAGTCGACGATGTTCACGAACATCGCCGAGTTGAACAGCGACCAGTCCTCGACGGTCTCCGCGACGTCGGATTCCGGGTCTTGCTCGTCCTCGGAGAGCCGCCGCACCGAGACGCCGACGTCCCGGTCCCTGCCGATGTCGACCGTGAGCTCGCGCTCCTCGTCTCCGGTCCGCCGCACGAGGTCGTAGCCGCCCAGCCAGATCGAGGCCCGGGCGCCGGTCGCGTCGGCCACCTCGCGGGCCACGGAGTCGTCGAACGGACGCATCACGAGCGACAGATACGCCCGTCCATCGTTGAGGCGACCCGGACGGGAGCCGATCATCACCAGCGAGTCCGCGACCGCACACAACCCCTGGAACGGCGTGTCCAGAAGCCAGCCGGGCGGACGACCGTCGCGCGGTCCGCCCAGAAACACGACGGGTGCCCACTCGATCGCGGCCTCGGTTCCGGGAACGGGAGGACCGTCGGGTCCGCCGACCCAGACCAGCCGATGGAGCGACGAGCCCGCATCGCCGGGCAGCTGGATCCACCCGGACGCCGAGGACGCCCCGATCGGAAGCTCCTCGGCGATCAGCTCGCGCGAACGTGCGGCCTCGTCACCGAGGTCGTCCAGGATCCGGGCGAACGCGTGCTGGGCCTCGAAGTTCACGAGACTCGCGAGCCCGAGCGCGGCCACGATGAGCACCAGCAGTGTCAGACACACGAACGGGAACACGCCCAGAAAGAAGTAGGCGACCCCGAGCCGCCGGCTCACCGCGAACAGGTACCGCCGGACGAGCCACCGGATGAGGGCGAGCGCACCGACGACGAGCACGATCGTGGACAGCACCGAGAGCGTCTCGCCGATGCCCCCCAGGCGGCCCAGTGGCCCGAGCGGGGTCAGATCCCACACCCGGATCAGAATCGCGGCCACCACCAGGAGCTTGGCGTTGCGGCCGATCCAGCGTCGCGTGCGAACGCGCATTCGGGGCTGAGACGGATTCACGAGGTCTCCCGCTCTCACGTCGAGGGCCTGCACCGCCGGCGTCTGGAACGCTCCCGGGGGGTGGCTCGGCCCGGCCGGCGCCGGGAATCGAGCGCACGGGTCCCAATCGTGAGGGCTCGGCGCCCAGAACTCAACGCTTCCGAGCGCTCGATCGTTGCCCACGGGACCCTCGGAACCGCACCGGCCTCCCCCGGGTGAACTCCGACACATCACCGTGGAGACGACGCACGTGTCCGACATCCCGTTCGATCTGACCCCGACCTCCGACGACGACGAGCTCTGCGCGCGCAGCCGCTCGGGCGACCCCGCCGCGCTCGCCATCCTCTACCGGCGACACGCCCCGGTTCTTCGACGCCACCTCCGGCATCTCGCCGGCGATGCCGCCGACGATCTCGTCCACGAGACGTTCATCCGGCTGTTCGAGGGACGCGGTCGCTATCGAGGACGCGGACGGTTCAGGGCCTGGCTGTTCACGATCGCCTCCCGCCTGGCCCGCGACCAGGGCCGCCAGCACGCGCGGCGGCGCGATCTGACCACCGAACACGCGGCCGATCTCGCTCCCGCGGACGCCATCGACGCCGAGGCCTCGGTCGACGCCGACGCGCTGGCCCGGCACGTCGAGTCACTGCTCGACGACCTTCCCCCCGCGTACGCCGAGGCATTCCGCCAGCGCGTGGGTCGTGATCTCTCCTATCGCGAGATGAGCGCTCTGACCGGCGAGCCCGAGGGAACGCTCCGTTCGCGCGTCCACCACGCGCTCAAGCGCATACGACGGGCGATGGTCGAGGAGGCGGGCCCCGCGGCGCGGCATGCACCGTCCACGGAGGAGACGTCATGAGCCCCTCGGTGACCGAGGATGCGATCATCCGCTACGTGCTCGGCGACCTGGACCCGACCGCACGGGACGACGTGTCCGCCGCGCTCGCGGATCCCGACGTGCGGCGGGAGGTTCGCGAGTACCGTCGGATCGTCGCCGCGGCCCGATCCCGACGCGAGGCGGCCCGCTCGTGCGGGGACACCGATCCGGGAAACGCACGCACGGAGCGCGACGCGAGCCCGCGATCGACACCGCGGCGGGCCCGGCGGCGCCTCGCCGTCCTGACCGCCGGGCTCGTGATGTTCACGCTCGGGCGGGCGTCGCTGGAGGTGGCCGGCCGGGAGGACATCCTCGGCGCGCGCACGCTCTCCGACACGCTGAGCGTGGCCGCCGCCGAGGTGCTGCACGACGTCCCCGAGCGCATCGATCCCGCCGACACGATCCGCACACCTGGGGTCGCCCGGACGCCGGCTACCCGGGGCACGAGCGGAGCCCCGGGCGCTCGGGCATCGTGGGATCTCGGCGTCGACACGGTCGCCGTCGCCTCGCGATAGCCGCCTGCGCGCAGCGCCAGCGGCGCCCGCGCCAGCGGCGCCTGCCGCGAGCGACCTCCCCACCGGGCGAGACACGGGCGCTGCGATCAGGGCACGAGCACCCACCGGGTCGGAATCGAGCGACCGGACTCGTGGAGCATCGAGACGACGTACACCCCCGGAGGCAGACCCGGGCCGACGTCCCAGCGTGCGATGCCCCCTTTCCCGATCACGACCGTCCCGGCTCGGCACAGGCGGCCGGTGACGTCGTGGAGAGTGAGCGTCATCGGCTCCGCGGACCCGGCGCCGCGGACGTCGACGTGCAGCACCGGCGTCCCCGCACGCGCCGGGTTCGGCCACGCGCGGGGCGTCGCCGGGACCGACGGTCCGGGATCGCTCGTCGCGAGGAGCGGTCGATCGGTACCCAGCGCCACGGTGTAGAGCTGACCGGTGGCGCCCACGACGTTCCAGGACGCCCCGTCGTCGTCCGAGGCGTAGACCTCGCCGGTCGAGCCGCACGCCAGCAGCGTCCCGCCGCTCGCGACCTCGAGGTCCGTCATGCCCACCTGGGAGATCGTACCGACGGCCGGCCACGTCGCGCCGGCGTCGTCGCTCCCGTGGATCGTGCCCGACGACGTGAGCGCGTGCAGGGTCCCGGTGTCGTCCCCGGCCAGCGCGACCAGATCGAACGCGGTGATCGAGCCGATCGGGATCCAGGTGACCCCGGCGTCGCCGCTCTCCACGAGGAGACCGGTTCGCGTGAGCGCGAGGAGTCCCGACCCGGAGCCCGCCCGGTTCAGCGCCACGTGATCCGCCGCGATCGAGGCGCCGACGAGAGAGAACGTCGCGCCACCATCGAGCGACGCGAACACGCTCCCCGACCGGGTGAGCGCGACCGGTCCGGACGGCGTGTGGACGAGGTCCACGCAGTCCGATGCGGTCACCGCTCCGAATCGGGCTCCAGCTGAGCCCGCCGTCGTCCGACCGATACACCGACCCGGACCCGGTCAGCACCAGCAGCTCGCTCGCGGACGCGGCCGCCGTGAGCGCGACCGCGTCGTGTACGGGCAGTGTTCCGACCGCACTCCAGGTGACACCGTCGTCGACGGAGCCGAAGACCTCGCCGGTGTCGACCAGCGCGAACAGGGTCTCGGCGGGAGCGACCATCGGGGCGAGCGTCCCCACGACGACGAGCGTCGACACGAGGCGCGTCCGGCGTCTCATCGGCTCCTCCTCCCGGTCGGCGTGACGGCGTCCACGTGGCTCGCGCACCTACCGAATCGGGACCTTCAGCGTCCGAACGCCGTCGGTGCGCGTCAATCGAAGCACGTAGACACCCGCCGCGACGCGCCGGCCGCGATCGTCCCGCCCATCCCACACGACCTCGTGATCACCCGCACCGAACGTGCCGTGCGCGAGCGACGCGAGTCGCCGGCCGCGGACGTCGTAGAGCCCCAGATCCACGAGCTCTCCACCGGCGTCGAGCCCGAACGCGGCGAACCGCACGCGCAGCGTTCCGGCGGTGAGCGGCAGCGGCGATGCACCGAGCAGGACGCGCGGGCGCGGCGTCTCGGCCGCGAGCACGTACGGCTCGTCGAGCCCGTTGACCGCGGTGAGCCGGTATCCCGCACCCGCCGATCCGTCCGGGTCGAGGTACGTGCTCTCGCGGAGATCGCCGGTGATCGGCTGCCACGCATCGCCCCCGCTGTCGCGGCGCTCGAGGCGATAGCGGATGCCCGCGTCGGGGCCGGGGCGCGTCTCCCACGCCAGGTGAACGCCGTCGGCCTCGTGGCTGGTGCGGAAGTAGAGCAGCGAGATGTTCGTCTCGACCGTGAAGAGCCCGTCCGTGATCACCTCGCCCGAGACGTCGGGGTTCGACGGCGAGAGCCTGAGGCGGGCGAACCGCGTGGGCCGGTGCGGCACCTGGATCTCGGTCGCGTTCAGCGGGGAGCCGCCCGCGTCGGCCAGGAGTGGCTCCCACGAGGAGCCGCCGTCGACCGACAGCGAGACGTCGACGGGCTCGGATCCGCTCCAGCTCAGGACCGCGCTCGTTCCGACCGTCCACGTCTGCCCATCCAGCGGATCGACGTGGTAGCGTGCCGCGTCGATGACCGGGACCAACCCCACCGCCGCGTCGGGAGCGCCGCCGACCACCGCCGCAAACGCGTCGGCACCGCGGTCGAGCCCGCCCACGCTGCTCCCGAACGCCGAGCCCGGATCGCCCGGGACGAGCACGTCCGGGCGCGCATCGAGGAGCGGCCCCCCGAAGTAGATCCCGACGAGCCCCGCGCCGGCCCCGGCGCCCGGGGACCCGATCGCGACGTCGTCGAAGCCGTCGCCGTTGACGTCGGGAACGAACGCGAGGGCGCTCCCCAGCCGATCCCCGGCGGCGGCACCGGTGATGATGAGGTCGGCCGTGTCGTCGAAGGCTCGCCCCCCGAAGAACACGTGAACCCGCCCTGCGTCCGCGCCCGCGTGATCATCGGCGGGCGCGCCGACGGCGAAGTCGACGAGGCCGTCCCCGTTGACGTCACGCACCGACGCGATCGCGGTGCCGAAGTCGCTGTCGGCCACGCCGCGGAGCGTGGGGCTGGAGTGGTAGTAGCCGCTGGTCTCGATCACGCGCAGGGAGACCTCGTCGCGTCCGGCATCGCCGATGGCATAGCCGGCACCGTCGATGCCGAGGAGATCCCCGATGGGGCCGCCGCACGATGACCCCTCGAGGCCAGAGTCGTCGGGCTCCCCGCTCATCGGGTCCCCGCCGGGGAAGATGTAGATGCCCTCGGCACCCGGGTTGGTCACCCCGACGTCGTCATACGCATCACCGTTGATGTTCCCCAGCGAGACGACCAGCTCGCCGAAGCGGGTCAGGTAGGACCCGTCGACCATCAGGGTGACGTCGGGTGTGGCGTCGACGGCCGGACCGCCGAAGTACACGTACGCGACGCCTTCGCCGTTCCCCGGCGCGCCGGCGGCGAAGTCGGCGTGGCCGTCCCCGTTCACGTCGCCCACGGCGCAGACCGAGAAGCCGAGCTCGTCGCCGGTCGCGCCGAAGATGCTCAGGTCGGGGGCCGCGTCCATCGCCGGCCCCCCGAAGAACACGTGGGCGGCGCCGGCGCTCGCGCCGCCGGTGGCGTCGTCGGGCGCGCCGGCGAGCACGTCCTCGTGGCCGTCGGCGTTCACGTCGCCGAGGATCACCAGACGGGCGCCGAGTCGATCACCGGCGACGCCCGCGGTCAGATCGAGTGCGCGCCGTGTGCTGATCGACGGCGGATCTCCCTCGGGCAGGATCGTGAAGAGCTCGCTGACCACCGAGGTTCCGGGGGTCGGCGTGTAGCCACGATAGGTCAGCCGGACCTGTGCGTTCGCGGTCGGGATCCCCGGGACCGCGATCGTCAGGGAGTTCCGGAGATCCCCGCCGACGTCGGTCGCGACGCGGCTCCAGCTCGCCCCCCCGTCGAACGAGAGGTCCACGTCGGCGTGGTCGCGGCCCCGCCAGGACACGGTGGCCGGACGGCCGGCGATCCAGTGCGTGCCGGCCCGCGGTCCCTCGATCTTGTACGTGTAGTACGTGTAGATGGCGCCGCGCGGCAGCTCCGGGCACACGAACTCGACGAACCCGTCGCCGTTCATGTCCCCCACGCCGAACACGTCATACCGGCTCGGAGAAAGATCGGACGTCGAGCTCAGATAGGATCCGCCGAAGCGGATTCCCCCCTCCACACAGACATCCGGAGACCCATCGCGGTTGACGTCGCCCGCATGGCGAAAGTAGTCGGGGTAGAACGATCCGTACTCGGTGAGGATCTGCGGATTGCTCCACGCACCCGAGAAGATCGACCCGCCGCGATAGAAGAAGAGCGCGCCGTTGATGGAGTCGTAGCTTCTCGCACCGACGAGGAGATCGTCGATGCCGTCGCCGTCCAGGTCGCCGGGACAGTAGAGCGGATCGCCGAACTCGTCGCCGTACTCGTACGTCGAGAGACCGAGCACGTGCTCGAAGTTCCCCGCGGGCCGCCCCATGAAGAACTGGACGAACGAGTCGCCGTAGACCTGGGTCTCGCTGGCGGCGATGTCGCGAAAGCCGTCGCCGTCGAAGTCGCCGGTGGTGAGGCGGGCCCCCACGTGGGACGCGGTGGTGGCGAGGGTGAGATCCGCATTGCCGTCGGCGTTGTGCCCACCGCGAAAGACGAGAAGCGCCTGGCTGGTCGCATCCCTCGCGATCAGGTCGTCGTCGCCGTCCCCGTCGAGGTCGCCGGCGGCCTCGACGTTGTTGATCCCGACGCCGGAGCCACCGAGGACGATGTCGGCCGTGGCATCGAAGCCGGGCCCACCCAGGTAGACGTAGGCCTGCTCGCTGGTGTAGCTCGTGGCCACGATGTCGCCGTAGCCGTCGTCGTCGTAGTCGAGCGTGGCGAGGTCGAATCCGAGGCTCTCGTTCGCCACCGATCCGTAGATCACCCGCTGGGGGCTGTTCCGGAGCGTGGATCCCCCGAAGTAGATGTAGATCGCCCCGCGGTACGCGAGCGCCCCCGCCCCGTAGAGCGGGTTGCCGGCAACCATGTCCAGGTAGCCGTCCCCGTCGATGTCGACGGGATCGCCCACGTCGCCGGAGAACTCCGAGTAGCCCTGCAGGAGCGTCGCGATGCGCTCCTTGGTGAGCGCCGGGGCGTCACCCGCCAGCGCCGCCGCGAGAACGACGGGCACCACGAGGACGGCGCAGTGTCGGATCGTCATGTCGTTGGGCCTCCTGGTTGTGCTGCCGCGTGGGTATCCGACAGAGAGACACCGACGCCGGGCCAGATCGCACGCGGCCTCGCCGCCTGCGCCGCGAGCGAGTCGACGCGCGGCCCGACCCGGACGAGAGGCGGGCGTCCCGCCCTCGCCGACCATTCGAACGACGGCCGAACGCCGGGCTCCTCGTCGCCGTAAGTCGTTGTCCCGACACATGGAGATCGCTATCCTAGGGGGCTCGTGAAACCGACCATGAGCCTCCACCGGCCGCGCTCGCGCCATCCCGTGGAGCCGACTCGGAACGTCCGGCGGAGGAAGACATGGAGAGAATCGTTCTGGCGGTGCTCGTGATCGCGTCGGCTGTCGCGTTCTTGGTTCCGACCTTCCGTCGCTACCAGCTCGTCGCCGTCGGCAAGGGGCCGTGGACGATCGATCGCGCCGGCGACCGAATCAGCCGGTTCGTCTCCGAGGTGCTCTTCCAGTCCAAGATCATCCGCGAGCGGCCCGCGGCGGGCCTCATGCATGCGTTCGTCTTCTGGGGCTTCCTCGCGTTCGCCGTCGAGACGCTCGATCACTTCGTCTCGGGCTTCGGGGGCACCGTGCTCGGGCACGGCGCGGTCGACCAGGTGGTGTCGATCGTGCTCGTGCCGTTCTCACTCCTCGTCCTCGTGGGAACCGTCTCGCTCGCCTACCGCCGCGCGGTTATCCGCCCGGCGGCGCTGGGCAAGTTCTCGATGGAATCGATGGTCGTGGCCACGTTCATCTCGATCCTGATGATCACGTATCTGCTGCCGCAGCTCGGTCTCGTGGACGAGGCATCCGCGGCCGGGCGCATCAACTGGTGGACGCACGCGCTGGTGATCCTCGTGTTTCTCCCCCTGATCGTGCACAGCAAGCATCTGCACCTCGTGCTCTCCCCGGTCACGACCTTCCTGAAGGACTTCGAGCTGGCGCGCATCCGTCCCCTCGACTTCGAGAACGAGGAGTTCGGCGCCGAGAAGCTCGGCGACCTCTCCAGACACACGCTTCTCGGCGCGTTCACGTGCGTCGAGTGCGGCCGCTGTCAGGACCACTGCCCGGCCTTCAACACCGGGAAGGTGCTGAACCCCAAGCGCATCATGCTGGATCTGGAGGACGGCCTTCTGGCCGCATCGGACCCGGCGTCCGCCCGCGAACGCGAGGTGGTCGCCGAGGGCATCCTGTCGGCCGACGCGCTGTGGCAGTGCACGACGTGCGGCGCGTGCACCGACCAGTGCCCGGTCGGAATCGATCAGGTGGTGCCGATCCTCGATCTGCGCCGCGGCCTGGTGGCGAACGGCGCGTTCCCGAGCACGTTCACGACGTTCTTCAAGAACATGGAGACGGCCGGCAACCCATGGGCGTATCCGGCCCACTCGGCGGAGGAGTACCTGGAGAGCGAGAAGCACCCCGCGTTCGACGCCGAGGAGGTCGAGGTCCTCTACTGGATGGGATGCATGGCGCGGTACGACGACACGTACCGCAAGATCTCCAGGGACTTCACGCGTGTCCTGGACGCGGCGGGCGTGAAGTGGGGCGTGCTGGAGAGCGAGTGCTGTACCGGTGACGCCGCACGGCGGGCGGGCAACGAGTTCATCTTCTCGGCGCAGGCCGAGCAGAACATCGAGCTTCTGAACACGGCAAAGCCGAGGCACATCGTCTCGACGTGCCCGCACTGCATTCGCAGCATCGACGAGTACCGCGACTTCGGGCTGGACGCATCGATCCGGATCAGCCATCACACCGAGCTGATCGCCGACCTGATGGCGGCCGGGCGCATCCCGCAGAAGGAGTCCGCGGAGCGGCAGAAAACCGCCTACCACGACCCGTGCTACCTGAGCCGGTACCGCAAGCCCGAGGGCGTCTCGGCCCCGCGTCGGGTGCTCCGCGAGAGCGGCGCCGAGCTGCAGGAGCCCGAACGCACCGGGACGCGCTCGTTCTGCTGCGGCGCGGGCGGTGCGATGCTCTTCGCCGAGGAGACCGAGGGCAAGCGCATCAACCACGAGCGGGTCGACGAGCTGCTCGGCACCGGCGCCTCGTCGGTCGCCGTGGGGTGTCCGTTCTGCCGCATCATGCTGGCCGACGGGCTGGCGGATCGTGGTCGAGACGACGTGGCCGTCGAGGACGTGGCCCAGGTCGTCGCCTCACGCCTTCCGGACGCGTCGTGAGGATCCGCCGACCAGTCGACCGCCGGCGCGGTGCACGACGATGCTGAGCGTGCCGCGTCCCGGGGCGCGCACGGGCGCCGAGCTCGGGGGACCGGGGCACCTCGCGGCCACGTGCCTGCTCCTCGTGAGCCTGGCCGTCGTTCCGGCGGTCCACGCCGAGGTCGGTCATCCCGAGCGGAGCATCGTGGGCGTTCCCCAGTTCCGGCACTCGTCGGAGACGGGCTACGGGATCGGCGTGAAGGTGCTGGCCCTGTTCCGGAGCGCGAACGCCGCGCCGCGGGCGCACACGTCGAGCCTGGGTGGATCGATCGTGGTCACCCAGGAGGATCAGGTGTCGGGCTCGCTGGTGACCGACGTGACGACGCCGGACGGCCGCCTCTCGGTGAAGACACGCTTCGGATATCGCAACATGCCGCAGCGCTTCTACGGGATCGGCCCCGAGACGCCCGGCGAGGCCGAGGAGATCTACACTCCGGACCAGACGCGCTTCTACGTCGAGGTCTTTCGCCGCCTGACGCCTCAGTTCGAGGCGGGGCTCCGATACGAGTTCGAGAACGTCGACATCTCAGAGATCGAGCCCGGTGGGCAGCTCGCGGCCGGGTCCGTTCGCGGAAGCGACGGCATGACGGTCTCGGGCGTGGGCTTCCTGACCACCTGGGACACTCGTGACCAGAGCTACGCGCCCTCGACGGGCACCTACGTCGAGACGCACGCGTACGCGTTCCACGACGCGCTGGGCAGCGAGTACGACTTCCAGAACTTCATCGTGGACGTCCGGCGCTTCTGGTCGCTCTCGGAGCGGAACGTGCTGGGCGCGCAGGTCTTCTGGTACCACGTGTCGAAGTATGCGCCCTTCGAACGGCTCGCCTCGCTCGGCGGTCGCTCGCACTCGCGCGGCTACCGGCGCGATCGGTACCTCGATCGATCGCTCCTCGCCATGCAGGCCGAGCTCCGTTTCGCCTGGCGGCCGCGATTCGGTCTGGTCGCGTTCGGCGGCGTCGCCGCGGTGGGACGGAACTTCGGGTACTTCCAGCTCGAACAGCTACGCCCGATGGTGGGGGTCGGCGCACGCGTGGGGGTGATCCGGCTCGAGCGGGTGAACCTGCGCTTCGACGCCGCGATGGGGCTCGAGACGCCCCGGTTCTACCTGTCGTTGAGCGAGGCGTTCTGAGGCCGTGTTCGCGGTGCGATCAGTCGCGCCGCGCGAACAGCAGCCCCGACCACGTCGCGTCGATGGCCGCGATCTTGTAGTCCACGAATCCGGCGTCCAACCCGAAGCGACGCACGTCGGCCTGGGTCACGTCGGTCGGCACGCCGGACGCGCGCTTCGGCCACGCGATCCAGATGCCGCCGCCGTCGGCCATCGCGCGCGCGGCGGCCGGAAACCGCTCCACGAGATCGGCCAGCGACCTCGCGAACAGGATGACGCGCTCGGCCCGGCCACGGGCCTGGCGCCGGACGGTGACGCCCTCGGGCAGCTCGCCGAGCGTCGCCTCGAAGTCGGAGGGTGCGCCGAGAAGGGTGAGCACCGTGCCCGGCCGGATGCCGAGCTTCTTCACGAGCGGCGTCTTCCCCTCGAAGTGCGGAGAGGCCGGCACCACGGGGTCGGCGGGGGGTCCCGATGCGATCGCACGGCGGAGGGCGCCGCGAATGCGTGGCCACGACGTGTAGGTGGCATCGGGAAGCCGTTCCCGCACCCGCGTGACCTTCTCCTCGGCTCCATCCACGAAGATCAGGGGCACGTGCCGGGTCCCCCGCTGCTGGCGGAACCAGATGCCGCACTCGCGGCCGTGAGACGGAAGCCGGCCGAGGTCGATCACGATGGCGGCCGGTGGCGCGTCCCGGTGCGCCCGGAGCCCCTCCCCACCCTGGGCGTGATGGATCACCACGACATACCCGGCGTCTCGCAAGCGCGTCGCGCGCTCGCGGGCCTCGGCCCGGTTCCAGTGGACCAGGAGAACGCGTGACGCCATGCTCGTCTCCTTTCCGCTCAGACGACTCTCTGGGGGAGGTGGCTGGCGGCAGCGGGCTCGTCAGTCGCGCTCCCGCACGCAGGTGACCCAGTGACGGGACTCGACGCCGACCCCGTCGGCGATCTGATGGCGGCAGCTGAAGCCCGGGGCGACGACCACGGCTCCCGGCGCGCGCTCGCGGAGCGCGGGGAAGAGCCGATCCTCACCGATCCGCATCGAGATGTCGACGTGATCGTAGCCGAACGCACCCGCCATGCCGCAACAGCCGGCGTCCAGATCCCGAACGCGCACGGGGCCCTCACCCGACGCCGCCGACACGCTCGCGAAGAACCGCACCAGGTCGCCGGTCCCGTACAGCGCCTTCTGATGACAGTGCCCGTGCAGCAGGATCTCGTCGGCATCGGTCACGAATCCGCGCGGCGCCGAGGCCACGTAATCGGCGGCGATGGACTCGATCGGACGCACACGGTCAGCGAGTCGGCGCGCGAGCCCCACGTCGTCCATCAGGTCGGGCAGATCGTCGACGAGCGCCGAGAGACAGCTCGGCTCGCAGACCGCGATCATGGTCCCGTCGGAGTCGAGCGCCGCCTCCATCGCGCTCAGCGTCGCTCGCCCCCTGGCGGCGGCGTCGCGAAGGAGCCCGTTCGAGATCCGGGGACGCTGGCAGCAGTGTCCGGCCAGAAGATCCACCGCGAAGCCGAGCGCTTCGAGAAGGTGCACGGCCTCGCGCCCCACGTGCGGCTCGTGGTAGTTGATCGTGCAGTCGCCGAACAGGGTGATCCGCCGTGGCGACAGGAAGCCGGGTCCGCGTCGCGCGACCCAGCGTTCCAGGGTCTCCGATGCATAGCGCGGGAGCGGGCGGCGCGGATCCACACCGGCCAGCCAGGTCGCCATGCGTCGCCCGACGGGGTTGGCCATGGCCGCGTTGGCGATCGACGCGAACGGCCCGGACAGCATCCGGGCCACGTCCATCGACGCCCCCACGGCGCGTACCTGTCGCGGCACGCCGCGTGCGTCGTAGCGGGCCTGAAGCGCCTCGCTCTTCAGTCGAGCCATGTCCACCCGGCTGGGACACTCGCTCTTGCACGCCTTGCAGGACAGGCACAGGTCCAGTGCCGCGTCGAGGCTCGGGTCGCCGAGCCCGGCCATGCCGAGCCGTCCCACCATCGCCCGCCGGAGCGCGTTCGCGCGGCCGCGGGTCGAGTCGATCTCGTTCCGGGTCGCGATGTAGCTCGGACACATTGTCCCCGGGCCGACCTTGCGGCAGGCACCGACCCCGGTGCAGAGCTCGACCGCGGCGCGCACGCCGCCGCCGTCACGAAACCGGAAGTGCGTCGCGATCTCGCCGCGCGGATAGTCCGCGCCGTACCGGAGATGCCGGTCCATGGGTTCGGCGTCGACGATCTTGCCCGGGTTCATCTTGCCGTCGGGATCGAACAGACGCTTCACGTCGCGAAGGAGGCCGTAGACGCGGGGCCCGAAGAACGCCTCCAGCCGTGGGCTGCGTACGAGACCGTCGCCGTGCTCTCCGCTCCAGGCGCCGCCGTACTTCATCACCAGCGCCAGTGTCTCCTCGGAGATCGTCACCATGCGCTGGATGTCGGCCGGCTCCTTCAGGTCCAGGATCGGTCGCACGTGGATCACGCCCACGCTCGCATGTGCGTACATGGCCACGTCCACGCCCAGCCGGCGGCACAGCGCGACCACCTCGTCTACGTACGCGGCCAGGTGGTCGACCGGCACCGCGGAGTCCTCGATGAACGCGATGGGCTTCCGCTCGCCCTCGTAGGTGAGCATGATGCCGAGCCCGTCCTTGCGGACCGACCAGACCTCGGCCTGACCAGCGGCGTCGGTGATGGGGATCAGACGCCGGCAATGCATCCTCTCGCCGATGGCCGACGCGAAGTCGTGTGCCCTGGCCTCGGCCTCGGCCGTCGAGTCCGCGTAGAACTCGACGATCAGCACGGCATCGGGCGAGCCCTCGAGAAACGCGCACCGCGGCGCGATCGTCGGGTGCGAGAGCGCGAGACCGACGAAGTGTGAATCCAGGATCTCCACCGCGGACGGCCCGTGCGTCAGGAACTCCGGCACGGCACCGATCGCATCCCCGCGCGAGTCGAAGTGCGCGATCACGAGCGACTTCGCGGCCGGGACGGGATCCAGGTTCACGGTCGCCTCGAGCAGCACGCCGAGCGTCCCCTCGCTGCCGGTGAAGAGCCGGGCCAGGTTCCACTCGTCGGTGTCGACGAACGCGTCCAGCGGGTACCCGGCCACCCGGCGCATGACCTTGGGGTAGCGCGAACGGATCTCATCGGCGTTCGCGGTCACCAGCGCATGGAACGCGCCGCGGATCTCGGCCTCGCGACCGGCTCCGTCCGGCGCGCGAAACGCGTCGGACGGCTCGGGCCCCAGCGTCATCTCCGTGCCGTCGTAGAGGAGCACGCGCGCGCCCAGCACGTGGTCGATCATCTTCCCGTGGACGAGGCTCCGCGTTCCCGACGAGTTGTTCCCGATCATCCCCCCGACGTTGGCCCGGTTCCCGGTGGCGGGGTCCGGCGAGAGGTGGAGCCCGGTCGGGGCCAGCGCCGCGTTCAGTCGATCGCGCACCACTCCGGGCTGGACCCGCGCGCGGCGCGCCCCGACGTCGATCTCCAGGATGCCGTCCATGTGTGCGGAGAAGTCGATGACCAGGGCGTGACCGACGCTCTGGCCGCCGAGACTCGTTCCGCCGCCCCGCGGCAGGATGGCCGCCCCGTGGCGGCGGGCCGCGCCGACGGCGGCCCGCACGTCGTCGTCGTCCAGCGGGGTCACGACGCCGATCGGCTCGATCTCGTAGATGCTCGCGTCGGTCGCGTACGCGGTCCGCGTGAGGGCGTCGAAGCGGACACCTCCGCGCACCACCGCGTGAAGATCGCGTTCGAGAGATGTGACGTCCACGCCCTGCTCCGGGTGGTCCCGCTCGGTCCGGTCGCCGTAACTCACTCGGCCACGGCCCACTATAGCGGCCCTGCCTCCGCGTGTGCAGAACCAAACGGTATACATCATGACCGCGGGAGGAAACGCAACCCACGTTCAACTACACCAGTAGATGACGCCGACCCGTCCCCCTCGCACGGCGCTCCCGCGGATCGCAGGAGACCAGCGGACATGACGACAAGGAGCCTATTCGACATGCGCCCGACGCGTCTCGACCCCAGAACCTCGCCGCGGGCGCGTACGCTCGCCATCGGGATCGCCATCGCGCTACCCGTGTCTCTCGCCTCGGTCGTCCCCGCTCTGGCGGGGTATGCATCGTTCGCGCGCCCCGACGGTGGAGGTGGGATTCCCACCCACGCCAACGGGCAGGCCAGCACCCCGCCATCGGTGAAGGCCTATCGGCTCTCCGGCGGCGAGACCATCCAGATCGACGGCGCGCTGGACGACGCGGCCTGGGCACGCGCCGAGACCGGCGGCGGCTTCCGGACCTGGGATCCCGATCGCGGTCAGCCCGAGAAGGAGCGGACCGCGTTCAAGGTCGCCTACGACGAGCACGCGGTCTACTTCGCCATCGCGTGCTACGAGCACGACCCGAACCAGATCGCCAGCACGCTCTCGCGGCGCGACCGGTTCTCGAACTCCGACTACGTCAGCGTCCACATCGATCCCTACCACGACAAGACCACCGGCTTCAGCTTCCGCGTGAACCCGCGCGGCGTGCAGCAGGACGCGTACTACTACAACGACGGCGACACGGACTTCGACTGGGACGCGGTCTGGGAAGCCAGGACCACTCGGGATCGGGACGGCTGGTACGCGGAGATCCGGATCCCGCTGGCCTCGATCCGGTACCGGACGACGGTGGACGCCTGGGGTCTCCAGGTTCAGCGGTTCATGCAGTCGCGCGGCGAGTCCACGGCCTGGACGGTGTGGGATCGGGACGTCCCGGGATACGTGAGCCAGTTCGGCACCGTGACCGGCATCCGCGACATTCCGAATCCGCGCCAGCTGGAGGTGATGCCGTACACGGTGCTGCGCAGCACGGACTACGCGGCTCCCGGGTCGGACGAGATGGACGACTTCGAGAACCTGGGGCTCGACATGAAGTACGGCGTGACGTCGGATCTGACGCTGAACGCCACCTTCCAGCCCGACTTCGGTCAGGTCGAGGCCGATCCGGCGACGTTGAACCTGTCCCCGTTCGAGACGTTCTACTCCGAGAAGCGCCCGTTCTTCATCGAGGGCTCCCGGTACTTCGAGCATCCCGACTTCAATCTGTTCTACTCGCGCCGCATCGGCACCGGCAGCGAGAGCGCACGCATTCGCTACGCGGGCAAGCTCACGGGAAAGACCGCCGGCGACGTGTCTCTGGCCGCGCTCTTCGCATCCACCGACGTGACACAGAAGGGGCAGGCCCACAACTTCATCAAGGGCGGCGAGCAGCAATCGAACTACTTCGTGGGGCGCATGGCCAAGGAGTTCGACTCGGGACGTCACCGCGTCGGCCTCACCCAGACGGCGGTTGCGAACTCGGCATCGCGCGAGGACGTCGGAGACTTCGGCTCGCGCGAGGCGTACACGACCGGCGTCGACTTCATGTCGCACTTCTCGGGCCGCACGTACCGGCTGGAGGGATCGTTCGTGGGATCGGTGATCGACCCCGAGAAGCTCGCGTCCGCCGAGGACGCACCGTCCAAGCGATACGGGACGGGCGGCGAGATCGGCCTCCGTCGGCGCGGCAATCTCTCGGCGGGCACCTGGTTCCGATGGGAGTCCGATCGTCTCGATCTCAATGACATGGGCTTCCTGAGCGCGCCCGACGAGATGAACTCGGGAGCATGGGTCTCGTACGGCATCAATCCCGACGGCGAGAGCTCGTGGCTCAACCGGGGAAACCTGAACGTCAACCTGTACAAGAGCTGGATCTACGGCGACCGGACCGGCTACGACATCCGAACCGGCGAGCAGACGTGGCGGTACTCGAAGGGTCATCGCGGGTTCGCGAGTGGAAACGTGAACGGCTGGATGCAGTTCACGAACTACATGGAGGCCTGGTGGGGCTTCGACGCGATCGCCGAGGGCACGCAGCGATACGAGACGCGTTCCTGGGTCGAGCGCAGCGACGGTAGCTTCGAGTCGATCCCCGGTGGTGGACCGCTCATGACCGAGCCGACCACGTACGGGTTCTGGGCCGGCTACAACACCGACACGCGCAAGGACCTCGAGGCCTCGATCGAGATCAGCGACTACTGGGACGTGGCGTCCAACTACAGTGCGCGGATCGGACTCGGCGTGGGCTGGACGCAGTCCGCGGCCATGAACCACGAGGCCCACGTCTCGTACCGGAAACGGATCGACGACACGCAGCACGTCGGCAACTTCGAGTCGACCGACGGCGGCGGCATCGGCGGCGTCGACCACGTCTTCGGCAAGATCGACCAGCGCACCGTGGATCTGACGCTCCGGACGAACCTGCTGTTCACGCGAAACCAGTCGCTCGAGCTGTACGCTCAGCCCTTCATCACGGTCGGCGACTACACCCAGCCGAGGCGTCTGGCCCAGGCCGACACGTACGATCTGGAGGCCTACGAGGCCGATGGGTTCGACGTCGCCGACAACGACTTCTCGTTCTCGGCGGTCAACGTGAACGCGGTCTACCGCTGGGAGTACCGTCCGGGCAGCACGCTGTTCCTCGTCTGGGCACACAGCCGGTCGTCGTACGACCAGGCGGCCTTCCACGACGGGTCGCCGGGGGCATTCGACAACGCACTCACCGGCGACGCGCTGTTCTCGAACGAGCCGGAGAACACGTTCCTGGTGAAGCTGACGTACTGGCTTCCGATCTAGCTCCGTGTGAGCGGCGCTCGCCACTCGCGAGCGATGCTCGCCAAACGCAAACGATGTTCGTGCCTCCTGTCCGCGAGCCGGGGTGGGGGCATGAACCCCTCTGCTCAAACAGTCCTCGCGCGGCCGGGCCCCTCGAAGGGCCGGCCTGATTCCCTGCGGAACTCGCCGGGGTCCATGCCCCCACCCCGACTCGCTACGTCGGTGGAACGTCACCCGGACATTAGGTCTCGTGCGTGAACGGCGACACGTGCGATCGAAGCGAGCACGGCGCCGTGATGGAACCATCGACGCGAGCCGTACCTGATGTCTCGACCTCCTTGCTCTGACGGGCGGGGAGCCGGTGCAGCTGACGACCGACGGAGGGCGTTGCGCAACGTGGTCTACGGACGGGAGTCGGATCGCGTACCGGTCGACGTCCGTTTGTAGCGGCATTCACGTGATTCCGGCCGGCGGCGGCATCCCTACGTGCCTGGTGGAGGATGCCGGGGACCGGACTGGTCCGCCGACGGAACCCAGATCGCGGTCTCGTGCTGCAACGAATCGCAGGTTGCGATCACGCTCGTCCAGCGGTCCGACCCCGGCGTGTGGCAGACCGTCACCGATCCGCCGTCGGGCTACGACATTCAGCCCTCGTGGATGCCCGACGGGCAGCGGATCGCGTTCACCTCGACCCGATCGGGAAGCTTCGACCTCTGGATGATCGACCTCACCACGGTGGGCGCGCCGCCGGACGCGAGTCCGGGACGGCCCGGGCTCATGGTGGCACCGAACCCGGCCGACGGCTGGGTGACGATCCGCTTCGCGGCGTCGGCGCTCGAGGCGGGACGCGTGGACATCCACGACGTCGCCGGGCGGCTCGTGCGCCGCATGACGCTGGATGGCGCCGCGCGCGGCACGATCACGTGGGACCGGCAGGACTCGGGCGGGCGCCGGATCGCGGCCGGCACGTACCTGGTCCGTCTGACCACGGACGACGGGCACACGACGCGCCGCGTCGTCGTGCGGTAGACGCCTCGTCGCTCGCGCCCGGCCCGCATCGGCTCCCTCCATGGGCCGAGGTCCGGGTGCTCGTCAGCGCGCTTTCAGGACGATCAGCTTCTCCTCGGTCATGTCGTGGATGCCGTTCTCGACGCCGCCCATGGCCAGGCCCGCGTTGCCCCGACCGCCGAACGGCATCCAGTCCACGCGAAACGCGGTCAGATCGTTGATCATGTAGGCGGCCGCCCGCACCTCGCGGGCCGCGTGGAACGCGCGGTCGACGTCCTGGGTGAAGATCGACGACTGGAACGGATTCTCCGACGCGTTGACCTTCGCGATCGCCTCGTCGAGCGTGTCGACCGGCTGGACGACCACGACGGGTCCGAAGATCTCGTGGGTGATCACGCGGGCGTCCTCGGGAACGCCCCGGAGGATCGTCGTCGGATAGAGCGTCTCGGACGACAGCGCGCCCCCGAGCAAGATCTCGGCGCCGGCGCTCTTCGCCTCGCCGACCCACTCGTCGACCCGGGTCACCTCGGCCTTCTCGATCAGCGCGCCGACATCGGTGTCCGCGTCGCGCGCGTCACCGCACACGAGCTCCGACGCGGCCGCGCGGAGGCGCTCGGTGAACGCCGGCTCGATGGACCGCTCCACGTAGAGCCGCTGGGTCGACACGCACACCTGCCCCGCGTGATAGTACGATCCGCGAGCGATCAGCGGCATCGCGTGATCCAGATCGGCGTCCGCGAGCACGATGCTGGCCGCGTTGCCACCGTGCTCGGCGGCCATGCGCGTGCCGTCCGCCGCCTCGCGACGGATGCGCCAGCCCATCTCGGCCGAGCCGATGAACGTGATGAAGTTCACGAGCGGGCTCGACACCAGCGCACCGGCGCGACGACCGGGCACCGGCAGGACCTGCAAGACCCCCTCGGGCAAGCCCGCCTCGCGCATCATCTCGCCGAGCTCGAGCGAGCACATCGGCGTGGACGAGGCCGGCTTCAGGATGCACGTGTTCCCCGCCGCGATCGCGGTTCCCGCCTGGTGACAGGCCAGGTTCAGCGGATGGTTGAACGCGCAGATCGCCAGCACGACCCCGATCGGCTCGGGAACCGTGAACGCGATGCGGTTCTCGGTGCCGGGGGCGCGCTGCATGCTCCACTGGCGGCCCTCGAGTCGTTCGGCCACCGCCGCGCACTCGTCCAGGGTCACGGCCGCCCGTGTCACCTCGACCTTCGCGTCCTTCAGAGGCTTGCCGCCCTCGGCGGCGATCAGCGCGGAGAGCGCGTCGTGACGCTCGCGGATGAGCACCGCGGTCCGCCGAAGGATCGCGGCACGCTCCCAGGCCGGCACCTTGCGCCAGCTCGCGTCCTGGATCCGTCTTGCGGTCTCCAGCGCCACCGGCAGCGCGGCGAGTGGCGCGAGCTCGACCTCGCCCACGACCTCACGTGTGAACGGCGTCTCCACGGGCAGCATCTCGGGCTCGGTGGACTCGTAGTCCGGGATGCTCAGTCGGTAGCTCTTCATGTTTCGACTCCAGACACTCAGTGGGCGATGAGCCGCCCGAGACGGTGTGTGAGCTTCAGGTTCTCGGAGTAATCGACGGGCACCACGACCACCGACGGACGTGAGGTCTCGCGCGCCGCGGCCTCCATCGCCGCGGTGAATCCGTCGGCGCTCTCCACGCGCGTTGCGAACGCACCGAACGAACGGGCCAGCGCCACGAGATCCGGGTTCCGGAACGACGTGTGAGACGTCGTTCCGAACTGGGCCTCCTGCTTCCAGGCGATCAGACCGTACCCGTCGTCCTCCCAGACGAGGGTGATGCTGGGCACCTCGTACTGGACGGCGGTGGCCAGCTCCTGGACGTTCATCAGGAAGCCGCCGTCCCCGCACAGGCCGACGGCGCGCCGCTCCGGATGGACCAGCTTTGCCGCGACGGCGCCGGGAAGCGCAATGCCCATCGAGCAGAACCCGTTGGAGATGATCACGGTACCGGGCACGAACGCGGGATAGTAGCGGGCGATCCACATCTTGTGGGCGCCGACGTCCGAGATCAGGATGTCGTCGTCGTCCATGAACGCGCGCAGGTCGCGGAGGATGCGCTGCGGCTTCATCGGAAACGAATCGCTCAGCGCGGTCTCGCGCGCCTCCCGGAACGCGGGGTTCTCGCCCTGGATCTCGTCGGCCGCGAGGCTCGCCCATCCCAGCTCGTGGATCATGTGCTGCCGCACGTGCCGGAACTCGGGCACGTCGAAGCGAACGTCGTCGCCGAGCTTCTCGTTGATCTCCCAGAGTGCCGACGCCACGTCGCTGACGACCTCCACCTCGGTCCGGTAGTGGTTGTCCACCTCCGCCGGCGCGAAGTCGATGTGGATGATCTTCTTGTCCTGATCGGGATTCCACCGATCGGGGTGCCACTCGATCATGTCGTACCCGATCGCGAGCACGACGTCGGCCTTTGCGAAGGCCTCGTTGATGTGGTCCTTCGAGCCCAGCCCCGCCACGAAGAGCGAATGCGGATCTCGATCCGAGATCACCCCCTTGCCCATGAACGTGTGAACCACCATCACGCCCGTGCGATCGACGAGGCGCTGGAGCTGCTTCGTCGCCCGCTTGCGAACGCAGCCGTTGCCCGCGATGACCAGCGGCCGCTCGGCCGAGCGCAACAGGTCCACGGCCTGCCGCACGGCCTTGTGGTCGGGCGCCGCGCGCCGGAACTTGTGTCCCCGAACGGGGATCGGCGTCTCGGTGGTGTCGTCCTTCGCCACGTCCTCGGGCAGCTCCACGTGGGTCGCGCCCGGCTTCTCGAGCTGCGCGAGGCGGCTCGCCTTGCGGACGACCTCGGGGATGTTGTCGGCGCGATGGACCGAGGTCGCCCACTTCGTGATCGGTCTGAACATCTCGACGACGTTCATGTTCTGGTGCGACTCCTTGTGGAGACGCGTGAGGGCGCCCTGACCGGTGATCGCCATCACGGGCGATCGATCGAGGTGGGCGTTCGCGACACCGGTCACGAGGTTCGTCGCGCCGGGTCCGAGCGTGGCCAGGCACGTACCGGGCTTCCCGGTGAGGCGGCCGTAGACGTCGGCCATGAAGGCGGCGCCCTGCTCGTGGCGGCAGATCACGAACCGAATCGGGGAGTCGAGCAGCGACATCATCAGGTCGGCGTTCTCCTCGCCGGGAACGCCGAAGATGTACTCGACCCCCTCCTCTTCCAGGCACCGAAGGAACAGATCGGACGCTTTCATGGCGTGCACTCCGTCACGACGGATGGGGTTGCGGAGAGGATCCCGGCCGTTCCCCGGCATGACGAGACACTAGAGCATCATCGGGCCCGGAATCCACCGGACGACACCGCCGGAGATCGTCTCCGGCCGGTACGCGCGAACTGAAGTGGTCGAGACGACCACAAAAAAACGCCGGCCCCGCGGAGGAGCCGGCGTCGGAACCGAACGGAGCCGACGCTACGCGTCGGTGCTCGCGATGGCGCGAATGCGGGCCTGCATGACGGCCAGGTTGGCCATGACCGGATCGTCGAACTTCTGGTCGGCGAGGGTCATCGTGCACGTACCGTGCGACTTCGTGTAGCCCACGGCGCACCCGTCGACGGTCTCGCCCTTGTCCGTGGCGAGCTTGATGGCCTCGACGCGCTCGGTGACCTTGGTGAGGAACGCCTGGGCCTCGGCCTCGGTCTTGAACGTGCGGTTGGCGACCTTGTAGCGCATCTTCGACGTGCAGCCGGCGTCGGCGGCCTTCGCGCTGGCGGTGGCGGCACAGTGGAGCGTCTCGTCGCTGCCCTCGACGCCGTAGGCGACCGTGAGCATCTCCTGCATGTCGGCGCGGAGCCCCTGGACCAGGGCGCTGGCGGCCTCGTGCTCGTCGGAGTAGGTCGTTCCGCGGGCGATGTAGGAGACGTTCGACCAGCTCGCGGCCTCGTCGCGGCTCATCGTGTACGTCGGCTGGCCGTCGACCTTCGCCATGTAGACGAGCGTGGTCTTGCTGCAGTCCACGCCCTTCTCCAGGCAGGCCTCGTACGAGCAGTCGGACGCGTTCTTCGTGGCGCAAGCGGCCGCCATCGTGGCCGAGCATCCGGACATCTGGGCCGAGGCCGTCGTGACCTTGGACGCGCAGTGGTCGGACGCGCTGGCCGCCTTGGCGGCGCAGGAGGAGCTGGTGAGGCCAGCCGTCTTCGTCTCGGCCTTGGAGCCGCAGCCGGGCCCGGCGTCGGCAGTGAAGGCCACGATGCTGACGGCCGCGGCGGTCATCGCGAGGGTGCGGAAGAGCTTCATGTGCATTCAACTCCTGTGACGAAGGGAACTTACCCAGCCCGTAGTACGACGAAGCCCGGCGGACCGGGCGACACCGATTAGAGTCGTCGAAGGCGGCGCCGGTTCCACAAATCCCGGCCCGGGAGCGGACACGGCCCCGACAGCCCGTATTGTCGGCGATCGAACGCCGTTCTTCAACCGCCTCGACCCTCGGAGCCGACAGCACACCGATTTGTCCAGGTTTCCACCCGGGCGCGACGGTGATCCGGGGCTCTGCTTGACGCGTTTCGACCGATAATGTAACCTACTTGTTACCTATGAACGACCACACGACCGATCTCGTCTTCTCCGCGCTGGCCCATCCCGCGCGCCGGCGGATCCTCGACCTCCTGGTGAGCTCGCCGGGCTCGAGCGTGAAGGACATCGCATCGCACTTCGAGTTCACCCGGATCGCCACCATGAAGCACCTGGCGACGCTCGAGTCCGCCGACCTGGTCATCAGCGAGAAGACGGGACGCGTACGGCGTCACTACTTCAACGCCATTCCGATCCAGCTCATCTACGACCGGTGGACCAGCGACTACGCCGCGTTCTGGGCCGGCCGGATGGCCGACGTTCGAGACCGCGTCGAAGCGCGCCAGAAGGAGACGACGAAGCGTGCCTGAACCATCCAAGTTCCGGGTCTTCATCCGGGGGACGATCGAAGACGTCTGGCAGGAGATCACGCGTACCGACGCCCCGATCGCGGCGTTCTTCAACTCCCGGATGGACGTGGGCCGGCTCGCCCCGGGGTCGAAGCTCGCGATGCGGTCCCCCAGCGGCAAGTACACGGGTGTCGTCGGGGAGATCACCGACTACGACCCTCCGACGCGGTTCGGTCACACGTTTCGGTTCACGAACCTCGACGATCCCCCGTGCCGCGTCGTCTACGACCTCGAGGCCGTCGAGGGAGGCGTCCGGTTCACGCTCACGATCCACGACCTGCCCCTCGGAACGAAGACCGCCAAGCAGATGGTGCGCGGCGGCACGATGATCGTGAACACGCTCAAGAGCGTCATCGAGACCGGCCGCCCGAGCTTCGGCACGCGGTTGCTCTTCGTTCTGTTCAGGCTTCTCGAGCCCACCACGCCCAGGCGGTGCCTGAGCGTCGAGTGGCCCGTGCGCGAAGGAGGTGATGCGTGACCCGGGTCGTGGGCTCGATCGTGCTCGGCGGAAGCGCCGTCTTCTTCGGGGAGGCTCGCGCTCGTCCCGCCGGTCGTCCAGCTGCGGGGCGACTCGCGGCCCGGATGGCCCGAGCGGGTCGGCACGTGGCGTCGCGTTCAGCCGGTCGCCCGGTCACCTCTCGGGACGTGCATGCGGAGACGTCCCGCTGGGTCCCGGCGACGCGTCACCGATCCGGGATGGCGAATCCACGACGATCCGGGATCGAACCTGTGTCGGGTTGACGATGCTGGCGAAGCCCGGGGATCGCGAGGTCACGGACTGGAAGGCCGCCCGGACGGCGGCCGGAGGCGCGGGCGAGGACACCCGAACGGTGACCGAGAGCGTCTCGTAACCCGCGCGAGCCCGCGGATCGAGCCCGAGCACGGTTCGCGGATCGATCGATCCCTCGGTGCCGATCTCGAGGGAGTCGATCTCGATGCCTCTCGCCGTGCACGCCATCACGAACGTCGCCACGAGACAGCTGTTGAGGCCGGACAGGAGGAGCTCCAGTGGATCGGGCGCGCTCGCGTTCACGCCGGACTCCGCGCCCATGTCGCTCTCGATGGAGATGGACGTTCCGGCATCGCTTCCACCGCCCTGCGCGAGCCGGCTCCGCGAGCGTAGGCCGCCGAGCCAGCGGGTCACGACCGCGCTGCGGGCCCGCTCCCCGTTGCGTTCCGGCAACCGGGCGGAGGTCGCCCCGAGCACCTCCGGGTCGAGTCCGTTGAGTCGGGTCGCATTCCGCGGTCCGCACCCCGAGGGGTTCGTATTATGCTCCCCGCAGCTCGTACCGTCGGGGTCGGCGGCCTCAATTCGCGTCATGGGTGGTTCCTCCGATGCTCAGTTCGAAATCCCATCGCGGAACCTGCAACGCCGAATGCACGATCCGATCCATCCAGCCGAGGTCGACCTCACCGGTGGCCCGTGATCCGGCGGTGCCCCAGCCCGCTGCCCATCCGCCATGCCCACATCCAACGACGTAGAGCGCCTGTTTCAGGAGGCGCTCGGTCTCGACGAGACCGCCCGCGAGGCGTTCCTCCATGCGCTGGAGCCGTCCGTCCGGCGAGAGGTCGAGGAGCTGCTCGTGCACCTCGTGGCCGCGGAGACCGGCTTTCTCGAGACCCCGCCCGCGGACGTGGCCGCCTCGCTCGACGCGCCCGAGCCGGAGATCGTGGGGCGGTATCGGGTGATCCGGAAGCTCGGCGAGGGGGGCATGGGTCTGGTGTACGAGGCCGAGCAGCCCGAGCCGCTCCGGCGCGTCGCGCTCAAGATCATGAAGCCGCTCCTGCCGTCGTCCCAGCTCCGGCGCTTTCAGGTCGAGAGCGAGATCCTGGCCCAGCTCCGTCATCCCTCGATCGCGCACATCTACGAGGCCGGCGTCGAGACCGTCCACTACGCCGGAGGGCTCTCGACGCAGCAGCCGTTCCTGGCCATGGAGCTCGTGGACGGGCTGCCGCTGGACGATCACGCCCGCCGGTCGGGGCTGGGGCTTCGCGAGCGGCTCGAGCTCGTGGCCCGCGTGGCCGACGCCGTCCAGTCCGCCCACCAGCACGGCGTCATCCACCGCGACCTGAAGCCGGCCAACATCCTCGTCGACTCGACGGGGCTCCCCAAGGTCCTCGACTTCGGCGTGGCCCGCATCTGCCGATCCGAGGCCGTGGACGAGACCCTGCGCACGAACGCGGGCGAGCTCATCGGGACTCTGCCCTACATGAGCCCCGAGCAGCTGCGCAGTGAGGACGTCGACACCCGGAGCGACGTGTACGCGCTCGGGGTCATGCTGTACGAGCTCCTGACAGGACGCCGTCCCTTCGAGTTCCCGCGGGGTGTGATCACCGAGGTCACCGCGCGGCTCGCCGACGACCGCTACCCCAGCCCCGGCCAGCTCGACAGACGTCTCAGGGGCGACATCGAGGTCATCATCGCCACCGCGCTCGAGCGAGACCCCGACCGCCGGTACGCGTCCGCGGCCGCCCTCGCGCTCGACATCCGGAGGTTCCTGGCCGGGCATCCCATCGAGGCGCGGGCCGACAGCGGGTTCTACGTGCTGCGCAAGCAGCTCCGCCGCCATCTGGGCCCCGTGATCACGGGTGCGGCCTTCGTGGCGGCGCTGATCGCGTTCGCGGCGATCGCGTTCTCCCTGTACCGATCCGCTGAGGAGGCCCGGGCGATCGCGGATCGACAGAGAGCCGAGGCCACGGACCGGCTGTTCTCCTCGTATGTGGCGTCGGCCAGGCTCGGGCGCTCGGCGCCCTTGCCCGGACGCCGCACCGAGAGCCTCGCGGCGCTCGCACGGGCGGCCGAGATCCGCATCGAGCCCGTCCTGCGGGACGAGGCGGTCGCCTCGCTCGCGCTGTCGGACCTGGTCGTCGTGCGCGAGATCGAGGCGCCCGGACAGACCCTGAGCTCCGACGGACTGGCACACGTCGATCGGGTGGCCTGGACCCGGAACGACACCAGCGTGGTCACGCGCCTGGAGGACCTCGTGGAGCTGGCGCGGCTCCCGACGACGGGTCCGGTCCTCGCCCACGTCTTCTCGCCCGGGGGGCGGTACCTGCTCGTGCGCGAGCACACACCGGAGGGGCAGCACGGTCGTGTGTGGGATCTGACGACGTCCGAGCTTCTGTTCGACGCCGATCCGGTCACGTTCTACTCCGCGCGGGGCACGTTCCATCCCCGCGAGGAGCGGGTCGCGTTCGCCGCGCGGGATTCGAGCGTCCATCTGATCCCGCTGGATCGGGCTCCATCGCGTCGTCTGCCGGTCGGAATGCCGGCCACTCACCTCGCGTTCGACGCCGACGGCTCCCGCCTGGCCCTGGCGGATGGCGCGACGCTGGCCATCTGGGATCTGATCGAGGATCGGCGGCTCGGCTCCTGGACGCTTCCGACGTCCCTGTTTCAGCTCGCCTGGACCCCCGATGGCACGAGGATCGTCCTGGGAGGGGCCGACCGGGGCGTCCACGTGTGGGACGTGGCCGCGGCCGCGATCTCGAGCACGCTTCGAGGCCACGACGCCGAGGTGGTCGACGTGGCCGCACCGGCGCCGGGACGCGCGGTGTCTCAGAGCTGGGACGGGACCACCCGGCTCTGGGACCTGACGCACGAGGCCCTGATCTTCGATCCGCTCCGGAACGTCGGATTCTGCGGCGCGGTCGGCGATCTCATCGCGCTTCGGCAGCCGGGAGGCGCTTATCGGCTCTCGAGACTCGAGCCCTCGCCGGTGATCACGGTCGTGGAGTCGGACACCGCCTTCGTGGGACCGGCGCAGGTCGCCATGGATCCCGGCCGGAGCCTCCTGGCGGTCTCCTCGCGCACCGGGGTCCGCCTCTTCGACCTCGAGACCGGCGTCGGCCGGGGCAAGCTCCCGGTGGCGGGAACGTCGGACGTCATCTTCGAGGCTCCCGGACGCCGTCTGTACACGGTGTCGAGCGGTAACGTGCAGGGGTGGGAGATCGAGCGGAGTGGATCGATCGCGACCGTCACGCGGGTCGTGGGGTTCCGGATCGAGCACGGCAACAGCGTCTGCACGGATCCGCAGGAGAACCTCATCGTGGCCTGCGGTCGGGGAGGTCTCGTCCAGGTCGATCGCGACACGGGCGAGATCGAACGCACGTGGTCGACCCCGTTCGGAACCGAGCACGCATCGTGCTCGGCCGACGGTCGATACCTGGGGATGGGAACCTGGCAAGGCCCCGGCGGGCGCGTCATCGACGCGGCCACCGGCGACCTCGTGCGCGAGTTTCCGGGGTCCAGCGTCGGCATGGGGTTCTCACCGGACTCTCGCACGTTGCTGGTCACCGAGCGGCACCAGTCTCGCATCGTGTCCACGGACACCTGGGAGGACCGGGTCGTGATCGAGCACCCCACCGATCCGTTCCGCGCCCACTGGGCGTTCCATCCGACCAAGCCGGTCGCGGCGCTCACCGCGTCACGCTATGCCATTCGACTCCTCGACCTCGAGACCGGCGAGACGCTCACCGAGCTCGAGAATCCCGATCA
This sequence comes from Candidatus Eiseniibacteriota bacterium, assembly GCA_965224245.1. Taxonomy (GTDB): domain Bacteria; phylum Eisenbacteria; class RBG-16-71-46; order CAZAMP01; family CAZAMP01; genus CBDCYW01. The sequence continues at coordinate 3,713,202 of OZ245046.1, forward strand.
CCGGATCATCACCGAGGTCGAGTTTCACCCGGATGGCTCACGGATCTTCGCCATCACGACCGGTCGGACGATTCTCGTGTGGAACATCGAGCGGACACGGACCGAGCTGCGCGCTCTCGGGCTCGACTGGGCGGACTGAGCACCGCGCCCCGCACGACCCCGTCCCTCGGTCACCCGCCGGCGGTGGTGAACGTCACCTCGACCGGCTCGAGCGGGTACCCGTCGGCGCTGGAAAATCCGACGTATCGTCCCCCGTTGAGTCCGAACCGATAGGTCCTCCCCGGTGCGAGTGCGATACCGACCGAGAACGTGCGCCGCCCGGTGTCGTAGTGGGGCTCCCCGACCAGCGTGGGGAACGCCGGACCGCCGCCGGTCACCGACCAGCTCCCGTCGATCATGGGCCGATCGAACACGACGACGATCTCGTTCAGATCGGGGTCCACGTCACCGGCCCCGTTCGCGGGCGTCATCGAGATCACGCGGGGGAACCGGGCCACGAGCGCGTCGTAGTGCGCGACCGTGTCGTCGAAGAACGCGACCACGCGGGGCATGAACGCGTCGAAGGTCTCGTAGGTCGCTCGCGCCACGTCGTACTCGGCCACGAGCTCGCCGAGGCTCTTCACCCACTTGAATCCGCTGGCCATCTCCATCCGGGCCTGCCTCTCACCGGCCGCATCGCCGTCCATCGCTCGCATGAAGTGAACCACCACGGCTCGCACCAGGGACTCGTAGAGCACGGTCTGCCCGCTGCCATAGGCCTGACGCCGCATGACCTCGGCATTCCGCTCGAACAGGGCGTCGCCCGCCGTCGCAAGCGACGACGCGTTCGCATCGACGAGCGCGTTCGTGTAGGCGTGGCAGAACTCGTGCACGATCGTGCCCGTGATCCCAGCGCCGGCGACCGGCACGCCGTCGGCATCCCAGGTGCTGACGCCGATCACGGGCGTGATCTCCTCGCGGCCGTCCTGGTGGCGCATGCTCACGCCGTAGTTGCCCCATCCGTTCAGCATGCCGATGACGACGAGGAAGCGCCCCTGGGGCCGAGAGCCGAAGAAGCGATCGAACCAACCCACGTAGTCGCGCGCGTTGACCACCGGGGAGAACGCCGCCGCCGCCTTTGCGTACAGCTCGCGGTGGTCCGCGACGAACCCGGCAAAGCCGGTGTCGGACACGAACACCGAGAGCGCCTCGATGAAGCGCTCCGCGTCGTCGATCGTCCAGCGTCGCTCGAGGAGCGGCGGGCGCGGATCGAGCGCCGTTCGCGGTCGGGGATGCGCGACGTCGTCGTCGAGGTGAACGGCCAGACTCATCACGGCGTCGAACGAGATGCCGCGCGCCTCCCGGAGCTCGCGCGCCATGTGCACGGTCGGATGCTCACGAAACGGGCCGAACACCTCCTCGACCGCGTCGGCGTACGGAGAGGCGGAGCTCTCCATCGCGTACTCCGGATTCCCGGCCAGGCGAAACACGATCGAGAGGAGCTCGACGCGCGGATCCACCCGTGTCTCCAGGGACGCGGCGTCCGATGTGCCGACTCCCACGGTCACGTTCATCGTGAGCGACAGGGTCAGCGCACACCGCACCGCGTGCCTTACGCGACGTGGCGTGAGGATCCCGATCGTCATGTCGTTCCTCTCCACGCGCCTCGGCGCCGAGCGGGAGCGATACCGCGAACGAAGCCGGTCGAGAGCCCGCGCACCCTGCATCAGCGCAGCGAGACCGCCGGGAGAACCTCGGCCCCGAGGCGGAGCGGCACGCGTCGTCCGTAGGTCAACGACCGCCACAGCCACTCGGCCGGGCCGTACCGGAAGTGCCGGAGCCAGATCGGCGTGAGGGTCAGCTGGACGATCCACCAGGCCACGACGAAGCCCATCTGCGGGAAGCGATTCACCTGGCCGAAGAGCCCGTCGAACCCCCACCCGTAGAAGATCGCGGTGAACACGATCGACGTCAGGAGATAGTTGCTGAGCGCGGTCCGCCCCACCGCGGCCAGACGCCGCTGGAGGCCGGTCAGGATCCCGTATCGGACCATCAGCACGACCACGCCCACGTGGCCCAGTGCGGCGAACAGATTGCCCACCTCGTTCACCAGGAGATTGAGTGCGAGGTAGTGCTCCATGCTGAACCCGTGCTGCGCGTGGTCCCACGCGCTCCAGACGCTCAGCGGAATCCCGATCGCGTAGCCCACTCCGATGACGGTCACGTAGAACCGGGTCGACCGCCGGCCCGCGAGCACTCCGGTCTTCATGAGCCCCATGCCGATCAGCATGATCCCACCCACCAGCCACAGCAGCGCAATGAGCTGGTTCCCGAGCTGCTCCTGGAAAACGCTCGGTGCCCGCTTCGTCACGATCTCGATGTAGCTTCCGCTCCGGTACACGGTGACGACCGAGTCGATCTTGGCCGGGGTCGGTCGCGCGAGACTCTTCTGGGCGTCCGTCCACTTGTCGAGGGCCGCCTGCTGCTCGTCGTCGATCTCCTGGCCGGCGTCCACCAGCGCCTGAGCCTCGGTCGCCTGCTCCTGGAGAGGGGCGACGTAGAAACGCTGCGCGAGCATGGCGCTGACCGGGACGAGCAGGAAGAACGCGACGCCCCAGGTGATCAACGTGCGCGGCGCTCGCTTGCGGAAGAGGTAGATCAGGAACCCGCACAGGGCGTAGTTGACGAGGATGTCGCCCCACCAGATGAAGTACGCGTGCACGATGCCGAAGACCAGCAGCCAGAACGTGCGGCGGTAGTAGAACCGCCGGAACGAGAATCCCTCGCGCTCGAGGCGATCCCCCATCAGGACGAGTCCCGCTCCGAACAGCATGGCGAAGATCGAGATGAACTTCCCGTAGACCGCGATGTGCGTGACGTACCACGTCCCGAGGTCCAGACCGCTCGCACCGCCGTACGCCGATGGATCGTCCAGCGCGGCCTTGGGCATCGCGAAGGCATAGACGTTGATGATCAGGATGCCGAGTAGCGCGACCCCGCGCAGCACGTCGAGGGTCCGGATGCGATCGAGCGTCCGGACCGGAGCGGCGGGTGCATGGGGGATCGGGTCGGCTTCGGGTTCCGCGGCGGACACGTGAGGGATCGGATCAGGCGGGGCATCGGCATCGTCCTCGGGGACGGCGTCCGGATGCGGCGAGGGATCGGTGCTCATGCCGAGGTCCTTTCTGAGCGGAATCCGGTGGCGCCGTCGTCCCATCCACGGGCGCGTGGCGGGCGCCGGGTCTCCGGAAGGGGGGCCTGCTGCCACGATCCTCGATCAGTAACGTAACCCTCGCCCACGTGTTGCGGAAGTCTGCGCGTGTGGCGCCCTCACCGGGCGCCGCCCGCCGAGCGGGGACGGGCTTCGATCTCCCGACACATCCACTCCAGAGTGGCCGGCTGCCTGACGAACCCGAGACCGTCGTTGATCGCGAGCATCGGCGCGTTGCGTGAGGAGTTGATCGCCCGGATTCTCTTGAATCCATTGGACTTCGCGAACTCGATGCCGAGGAGCTTCATGCCCCACGCGATTCCACGTCCTCGGTACTCGCGTCGCACGCCGGTGAAGCTCGTGAACAGCTCGGTCGGATCGCTCGGCTGCCGCCCGAACCAGGTTGCCGCGACGCACTCGTCGGCATCCACTGCCACGAGGAACGCATCGGTGAAGCCGGCCACGATCGTCTCGAGCAGCCGGTGCCACTCCTCGAAGCCGGGACGGGTGTATGCCTGTGGAATGGGAACGTCGCGCTCGACGCTCGTCGCCAGATCGTAGAGCTTCTCGCGCCAGTCGACGTCGCCGGCCAGGGATGCCAGCGAGCGGACCTCGAGACCGAGCGCCTGGAAACGCGCTCGGCGCGCGTCGAACCGGCCGCCGTCGAACGCCATCAGGTCCAGCGTCGACGTGTACGACCGGCTGCATTCGGTGAACCCACGCCTGAGCAGAAACCGAACCGACTCGAGCTGATCCTCCCGACACGCCGATCGCAGGCACGTGGCTCGACAATCGGGAAGATCGGCGACGACTCTCTCGTACAGCGCGGTCCCGACCCCTCGACGCCGCGCCTCCGGACACACGTCGACGGCGATCCAGAAGGTCTCGGGATCGAACGAGTCGAACGGGGTCGACCGCAGAGCCGCTCCCACGACGACGCCGGAGCTGCGGGCGACATAGCGCGACCGGGGAAAGCGGGCGGGAAGGCGTTCATCCCACGAACGAAGCTCGTCACCCGAGACGAGCGGCTCACCGGACAGCGCACACGCGTTCGTCACCGCCGCGATGGCATCGTAGTCGTCGACGCTGGCGAGTGCGATCCGGACATCCATCAGACGTCAGTCTCGGCTGGGGTCACACGTCCGTCGGCCGACCGACGACCCGGGCACGTCGAGAAGCCGAGCGAACCTGTAACGTTTCGTTTCACGCGTCGCGTCAAGGACTCCGGCGGTCGCCGATGGGACCCGTGCGCGATGCTCGATCGAAGCGTACGCCCTCGAGGACGCCCGCCACAAGCGCCGGTGCGCCGACGGCCTCGAGCGGTTGCATGCCCGGATCGGCGCGACGCTCCGTGATACGATTCCGCGTGACGTCAGAGCGTCAGAGAGGCGGCGGCGTCACCGTAACGTCGCCGGATCCGTCTCGACCATCAGGCGTCGCGCGCGTGGCGTCGCACGCGACGTCGGCATCGGGGAGAAGGACCATGCCGCATCGACGGTCTCGTGACCCGCACGCGTCGTGGCGAGCGATCGCCGCGTTCCTTCTGATCGGTCTGCCGGCCGCGGTGCACGCGACCACCTTCGTCGTCCACCCCGACGGCTCCGGTGACTTCGCGACCATCCAGGCCGCGCTCACCGCCGCCGCCAGCGGCGACTCGATCTTGCTCGGCGACGGCGTCTTCACCGGAGCCGGCAATCGCGACCTCAACTACCTGGCCAAGACGCTCGTCGTGCGCTCGCAGAGCGGCGACCCGGCCACGTGTACGATCGACTGCGAGAACCTCGGGCGCGGTGTGACATTCGTCTCGGTGTCGAGTCGCGACGCCACGCTGGGCGCGGTCACGATCACGAACGGGATCGGCGACGGGGGAGCGATCTACTGCGAACACTCCAGCCCCACGATCGAGGGCTGCGTCCTGACCGGCAACGGCACGACCGACCGCGGCGGCGGCGTGCACTGCCGACTGAGCTCCATGCCACTGATCACCGGATGTCTGATCACCGACAACCACGCGCAGGCGGGGGGCGGCGTCTACTGCTACTCCGCCGGCGCCGAGATCGTCGAGACGACGATCTCGGACAACACGTCCAACGGCAACGGCGCCGGCATCTGGATGAACGTCAGCGCGAGCGTGATCCTGACCGACTCGCACGTGACGTCGAACGTGGCCGGCGGCTGGGGCGGTGGCGTCTGGTGCAGCGGGACCTTCGCCACCCCCTCGAGTCTCGTGGTGGCCCGATCGGCCCTCGCCGGAAACGACGCCGAGCAAGGCGGCGGGATCCTGTGCATCGGCATGGCGCCGACCTTCACGCTCACCTCCCTCACCGGCAACCGCGCCAGCGTCTCCGACGGTGGAGGCGCGCTATTCTTCGACTCGGATCCGAGCTTCGTCCGGTGCACCGTTTCCGGCAACCACACCGCCGGCAGCGGCGGCGGGTTGACGCTGAACGGATCGACGGCGGTCTTCGATCACGTCGTCTTCTGGGGCGACTGTGCGTCGGCGATGGGCGACGAGATGCACACGATGGGCACCGGCGCCGCGGCCGGCTTCTTCTGCAGCGACATCTCGCCGGGGGCGGTCAGCGGAACCGGATCGATCACGATCGACGGGAACAGCATCGACGCCGATCCGCTCTTCTGCGCGCCGGAGCTCTGCGACGCCGCCCCGATCCCCGACGGTGACTACGCGCTCCAGCCAGGGTCCCCCGCCGACGACCCCGTGTGCGGTCTGATCGGCGCGTACGACGTCGGCTGCTCGGCGATCTCGGTACCCGACGCGCGGCCGCGCGTGGTGGCGAGCGTGGCCGCCCCCAATCCCACCCGGGGTACGCTCCGGATCGACTTCACCGGATCGGCGTCCGCGATGGGAGCCGACGTCGCAGTGTTCGACACACGCGGTCGCCTCGTCCGCGAGTGGCGACGTGTTTCGCTGGCCGGCGGACGGGGACACGTAAGCTGGGACGGAGCGGACGATCGCGGTCTGGACGTTCCGGCGGGGCTCTACTTCTACCGGGTCCGCATGGGGACCGCGGAATCGGTGGGACGGATCTCGCTCGTCGGATGACACCCGGGGCCGCTCGCAGGCCGCGAGCGGCCCCCTGGCGATCATCGCTCTCGATCTCTCCACTGCACCGGCTCGTCCGACGGCCACAGGTCCCGCGCCCGGCTGATGAGCTCGGCCAGCTCGATGGTGTCCGGATCCGATCCCCGCTCACCGGCGAGGTCGTCGGCCAGAGATGCCAGCTCGCCGAGGTCGGCGTCCTTGGCCCAGTACGAGCCCCGGAGGATCTCCGCGAACTCGGCCACCACCGCGTCGCGCCGGAACGACTGCGGCGCGCGGTCGAACGCGCGGGCCACGTCGCGGGCCCGGAGCGTCCGGGCAGTCTCTGAGATCCGGCCGGTCTCCGGATCCTCGTACCGGATGCGTACGGTCGCGATCTCGTCGTCACGCCGCACGCGGTCGTCGAGCGCGAGCTCGAACAGCGCGGTCACCTCGTGCCCGGCGCCGACCTCGCCCGCGTCGACGGCGTCGTTCCGGAAGTCCCGATCGGCCACGTCGCGGTTCTCGTAGCCGAGGAGGCGATACCGATCGACCGCGTCCTCGTCGAACTCGACCTGGATCTTCGCGTCGCGCGCGATCACCTGGAGCGTGCCCATGAAGTTCTCCTTCAGGACGCGCTCGGCCTCGTCGGGTCGGTCCACGTAGTAGTAGTTGCCGTCGCCCTGGTTCGCGAGCTTCTCGAGCAGCACGTCGTTGTAGTTGCCCATGCCCACGCCGATCGCCGTCAGGTAGATGCCGCGGCCCGCCTGGCGCTTGATGTCGGTCAGGATCGACTCGGCGCCCGTGTTGCCGACGTTGGCCACACCGTCCGAACACAGCACGACCCGGTTGCTCTCGTCGGGGTCGTACATGCGCTCGGCCAGCCGGTACCCCTCGACCAGCCCCGCGCCGGCGTTGGTGCCGCCCGACGGCACCAGGCGCCCGATCGCGTCCTCGAGCGCCCAGCGATGACGCACCGACGTCGGCTCGGCGACCGTGCCCGCCCGGTTGTTGTAGGCCACGATCGCGACCTCGTCGTCCGGGTGCAGCTCGTACAGAAGATCGACCAGCGCGCGCTTGACCAGCCCGATCCTGTTCTCGCGGTCCATCGAGCCCGACACGTCGATCACGAACGTCAGGTTCAGCGGCTTGCGATCGGCAGTCGAGATCTCCCGCCCCTTCAGCCCTACCCGCAAGAGCGTCAGCCCCTCGCCGAAACGCGACGGCGCGGCGTCGAGGTGAATCGCGAACTGATCCGCGTCGTCCGCGAGCTCGCTCCGGCCGAACCAGCCGGATCGGTCACCGCTGGCCACGTCGTAGCCCTCGGGGGGGTCGTAGTCGTGGCGGAACGCGTTGACGAACTCCTCGACCCGGATCGCATCCCTCGGCGGCAGGACGCCACGGCGGAGGTAGCTCCGGGCGAGCGTGTACGATGCGGCGTCCACGTCGACCGCGAAGGTCGCGAGCGCGTCTTCCCTGGTCTCGACGAACGGATTGACGCCGTAGTGCTCGAAGTACATCGCGTCGATCTCCTCGCCGTTGACGGGATCGGTCCCCCCCACGGCGATGGGACCCGTGCCGATCGCGCCTTCGTCCGCCACGCCGCTCCCGCTGCCGTACAGCTGCTTCGTGGCGGTCCACGACCCCTCCCTGAGCTCCGGCTCGGCCGGTGGCGGGGAATGGTAGCGAGCCCCGCGCTTCGAGGCGCTCCCGGCGGCCTCCGACATCGGACCGGAGAGGGGATCGTTTCGTGAACGTTCCTGCTCCGCCACCAGGGCCGCCACCTCTTCGGGTCGACCCCCTCGAACACGGAGCGGGTCACGCACCGCGACCGTACCGGGGCTCGACGTGACCTCGCCGGCGTCGTCGGACATCCCGTCCACGCGCTGCGTCGAGAACGTGGCCTCGCCTGGATCGAGAACGAGAGTCGGCGACTCCTTCTGCGCTCGCCCCTCCCGGGCGTCGACGGATCCGGCGACGTCGCCGTGCGACTCGACCGGTGCGGACGGCGGCGAGGCATCGGTCACATCCGAGTCGGCTTCGTCCTTCACTTCGGCGACGTCGGACCCGGCGGGAAGCTCGACCGCATCCTCCACGGCCGCGGCGTCCCCCGACATTCCCTGCTCCGAGGTCTCGCTCGCACGACGCGGGGGGACGTCCGCGTCCACACGGCCCTCGCCGGTCTGTCCTGCCGGATCGTGGGCGCTGCCAGCCGGCGCACCCGGCACCTTCGAGAGCTCGGTGACCCTCGGAATCTCGTTCGCGACCGGGACGCTCCCGGGCGTCACGCCGCGGTCCCACATCACCACCACGAGCGCCACGACGCCCAGCGTCGAGATCGCCGTGGCCGGGATCCCGAGCCAGCGCCAGCCGCGACGCTTCTTCGCGTTCGCCGACTGGATCGCGCTCCAGACCTTCTCGTCCTCGTCACGCGTCAGCCGGGCCCGGTGGCTGTCGAATTGCTCCTTCATGACCGCTTCTCCTGAACACCCGCCCTGGCTCCGCCGCCGGAATCGATCGCACGCTCGCCGGTCGGCTCGAGAACGACCTCACCGCGAAGTCGCGCCCGGAGCGCATCGCGCCCGCGGAACGCGTGAACGCGCGCGGTCGACGCCGAGATGCCGAGCATCTCGCCCACCTCTTCGAACGAGTAGCCCATCCACTCGTGGAGCAGGACCGCCGACCGTTGCCGGTCGGGCAGCTCCCCGAGCGCGCGCCCGAGGCGCCGGGCCTCCTCGGGATCGCCGCCGGCGGCGACGTCCTCGGGGTCCGGGGCCTCCTCCATGGAGACGGTGCGCTTGAGCCGACCGAGCAGCCGCCGCTTCCAGTCCTTTGCCCGCCGAATCGCGATCCCCACGAGCCAGCTCTCGAGGCTCCCGTGCCCTCCGTAGGAGCCGATGCCTCTGAGCGCGTGCAGATAGGTGTCCTGAAGCACGTCCAGTGCCTCCTCGCGATCGCCGAGGTGATAGACCAGGAGCCCGAAGAGACGCTCGCGGGTGGCGCGGTAGATCTCGTGCCACGCGGACTCGTCGCCCGCGGCTGCCTGCTGAGCCAAGGCCATGTCGGAATTGAAGTTAGAAGCTTCCATCCGGTCGTCCCCAGCCCCCCGGTTGCCAGATGTCCACGCGGCGGGGCGCGCTCCCGGCGTCCCTGGCCGCGTGCATCGTTCGGACTCGACCCACCCCCGAAGGCGCCACCCGAGGGTCGGTCTCAAAGAGTCGGTCGTGATCGCGATCGGGTTCGTTTACCCGCTCGGCACGTTTTCTCATTATCTTCGCCCCGGACCCTCGCGAACAGACGGAGGTCGCGTTCCGGGGTGCCGGGAGCGGCGCTCCGCGTCACGCCGGAGGCTCCGGCTCGTGGGATTGGACAGCTCCACCGTCGGGGTGGGTCCGGCGGGGACGCCTCGGCGGTACGATCGGGGTGACACGGAGGTGGCGCGGCGGGGAGCCGCGCCCGGCCGCTCACGGGGTCAGGATGATCCGCCGGGCCGTCACCCGGCCGTCCACGCGGAGGCGTGCGTGGTAGACGCCCGCGGCGACCGGGGTCCCGTCGTCGGTCTCGCCGGTCCAGGCGACCGAGTGGGCGCCGGCGCCGGCGCGTCCGTCGATCAGTCGTCGAACCCGGCGACCGGCCGTGTCGAAGATCTCGAGGCGCACGTCCGCCGCGCGGGCGAGGACGAACCCGATCCGCGTGGCCGAGGCGAAGGGGTTCGGGCGCACCGCCATGGCCACGACCGGCCCGGGCGCGGCCTCCTCCTGCACGGACACCGCCTCGGTCTCGGTGAAGACGTACACCCCGTCGTAGCCATCGCCCACGATCACCCGATCGCCCTCGACGGCCACGCCGCGGGCCCAGTGGCCGGTGTCGTAGAAGCCGACCTCCTCGAGCGCGGACGGATCGGTCACGTCGATCACGCGGAGACCGCCCCACTCGTCGGCCACGTAGGCACGATCGCCCTCGAGTGCGACGTCCTGGGCCGCGTGCGGCGTATCGAAGCGCCCCACGAGGAACGGGCTCGACCGATCGGTCACGTCGATGATGCGAAGGCCCACGTTTCCGTCGGCGACGTACGTCCGGTCGTCCCGGTAGGCGACGCGCGCCGAGGAGCCGGCGGTGGAGAGCCCGCCCACGAGCACCAGATCGGTCGGGTTCGAGACGTCGTAGACCCGCAGGCCCTCGGCGCGCTCGGCCGTGAACACGAAGCCGGCCCCGTCCGATGTGACGCCGGTGACGGAGTTGTCGAGCCCCGCGTCGATGCGATCGAGGAAGACCGGCGACGACGGATCGGCCACGCTCACCGACGAGAAGCCCGACCCACCGTTGGCCACGTAGGCGATGGTCCCGCTCACGTGCACGTCGTAGGCCCAGTCGGGAAGGACCAGCGACCCCAGCTCGACCGGGGCCGTCGGGTCGGCGACGTCCAGGATGCGGAGTCCGCTCGCTCCGTCGGCGAGGTACGCGCGATCGGCCACCACCGACACGCCGAACGCGACATGCCCCGGTGCCGAGGCCGCGACCAGCACCGGCGCCTCGGGGATGGAGAGGTCGAGGATGCGGAGCCCGGCGATCCAGTTGGCCACGTACGCGTGATCGCCCACCAGATCGACGTCGTACACGAAGTAGCCGCCGGGCACCGTCGTGTGCACGGCGGGCGCGGCGGGGACGCTCGCGTCGACGAGGCGGAGACCCTCGGGCCCATCGGACACGGCGAGCTGGCTTCCGGCCACGGTGACGCCGATGGCGCCGTCGGCGCCGCTTCCGGGCAGCGAGCCGATCTGCACCGGCGCGCCGGGATCGGACACGTCGATGACCCGGAGGCCGTCCTCGCTGTAGCACGCAACGAAGGCGAGACCGCGCGTCGCATCCAGCGCGACGTCCCAGAAGAGGTAGCCCCCCGAGCTCAGCGTCGAGATGGGCGTCGGCGACGTGGGATCTCCGACGTCGATCACCGTGAGCGCGAACCAGCCTGCCACGTACGCGACGTCGCCGTCGACGACGACGGCCTCGGCGAAGTCCAGCGCGGGGACGTAGGCCCCCACCTCGACCGGGGCGGAGGGATCGGACACGTCGATCACCCGGAGGCCGTTGGTATCGTCGCACACGTACGCCAGACCGCCGGCCACGTCGACCCCCAGCGCGACGCCGGCGGTCTCGATGAAGCCCAGCGGCGCCGGATCATGCGGATCGGCGACGTCGAGAACGTGTAGCCCGTGTCCGTCCACGACGTACGCGCGATCCCCGACCACCCGGATGTCGTGTGCGATCAAGACGTCGTCGAACGCACCGACCTCGACCGGCGCTGCCGCGTCGGACACATCCACGATGCGCAGCCCGCGGCTGTCGTTTCCGACGTAGGCGAGCGTTCCGTGAATCTCGACGTCCACCACGAGCGAGGGCAGGATCGTGGACCCGAGCGTGATCGGCGCACCCGGTGTCGACGCATCGACGACGAGGAGCTCGGCGCCTCGACCCATGTAGACGAGGTCTCCGACGCGCGTGGCCGCGTTACAGGGGCCATCGGGCCACCGGCCGGTCAGCTCGATCGTCCCGGCGCGGCCGGTCGTGGGCACGGCGCTCGCGCAGAGCGCGACGAGCCACATGACGACGTCGCGGATGCGAGGACGGGGATGCATGGCGGCTCCTTCGGATCGAGGTCCCGAGGCCATCGTCGCCCGTCGCGCTCGTCGACGCGCCGCCGAACCGAGCGCGAGGCGTCCGTCGCCGGGGTAGTCCCGGCCCGAGCTGCGCGTGATACATCGCGTACGGCGCACGCCGTCCCGCTCCGCCACCTGCGTCGCGCCAACCGATCTCACAACGCGTTGCCGAGAAGGGCGTTGGGGCGTATCCTGGGCGCGTTTCCGTCAGCGCCCACCGCGCGCCGGACGCGGCGCCACGCCCCGCCAGGAGGACCGATGGCTTCGGATGCGTTCAAGATCCTGATCCTCAACGGACGCCCCGCATCGGGCAAGTCCGAGACGATCGACTTCCTGAAGAAGATGCCGGCCGCCGAGCGCCGCGCGCGCTTCCACATCGGCGAGCTGGACGAGATCGACGACTTCCCGATGCTCTGGACGTGGTTCGAGGAGGACGCGATCCGCACGAAGCTCCTCGGCGTGGAGCGCGTGCACACCGACGACGAGGGCTACTTCAAGCACCCGCACCAGTGGAACCTCCTCATCCGGCGCATGAACCTCGAGTACGAGAAGCGTCTTCGCGACCCCGGCTACCACGACCGCCATACGACGCTGATCGAGTTCTCTCGCGGCACCGAGCACGGCGGCTACCGCGAGGCATACTCCCATCTCAGCCCCGAGGTCCTTCGCGCGGCCGGGATCGTGTACATCGACGTCTCGTTCGAGGAGTCGCTCCGGAAGAACCGCCGGCGCTACAACCCGGAGCGTCCCGATTCGATCCTCGAGCACGGTCTCCCCGACGAGAAGCTCCGCAAGATGTACACCGAGGTCGACTGGGAGACGTTCCGCGGCTCCGATCCGGAGGTGATCGACGTCGGAGGCATCGCCGTCCCCTACGGCGTCCTGCACAACGAGCCCGAAGTGACCGATGCGTTCGAGACGTGGGCACCGGCCTTCCAGGCGATCACCGATACGCTGTGGCGGCGACGAGGCGGTGCATGAGCGACGTCCTGCCCGAGTACGAGCACACGGAGATCGGCTGGATCCCACTGGTCGTGATCGGCTTCGTGGGTCTGGTGGTCACGGCGGTGAAGCCCCCGACGCCGACGCTCGTGGTCATGGTACCCGTGCTGCCGCTCGTGCTCCTGCTCGCCGGATGGATGCGGGTGGTCGTGTCGCGCGACGACGTGCGCTGTCGACTGGGGCTCTTCGCGCGGCGACGGATCACGATCGCGCGCATCGTGTCCGCCGAGGCGGTCGGGCTCCCCTGGTACTACGGCTGGGGGATCCGCCTGACCCCCAAGGGGTGGCTCTGGCGCGTGTCGGGACTTCGCGGGGTGCGCCTGACGTACGAAGACGGCGGCCACTTCACGATCGGTACCAGCGACGACGAGGCGCTGGCGCGCGCGATCAATCGTTGCATCGCGATCGCGCGCCCCGGGTAGACCGACGGAGTGAGCTGGGCACGGTGCGAGCGGTGCGGCGGTGTCCAATCGCGCCAGGGCGGAGCTTCATCTGACGACGTGCTACGATGTCGTCGCCTGGGGCGGCGCAGCGTACGATCCACCGGGAGTGTCCTCTTGGCCCGTTCCTCGATCAGACCGCTCCTGACCGGCGGCGCACTCCTCGCGGCGACCGGCATTGCCGCAGCCGCGGCGAGCGCGGGCGGCGGCTACGGCTGTGCGTCCGGCGGCTTCATCTTCTCACCGCCATCCTACGCCGGGTGCGACGACGCGGCGATGTACGTCGATCCGTACGACTGCGAGACGCACACGTTCGGCGGTGCCGACACCGGGATAGCCTCGTTTGCGTGGGTGGTGATCGGACATCGATTCGCCGACACCGGGCGTGGCATCTCCGAGCTGTGGTTCGGGGTCGAACACGACCTCCTGATCCGCACCGACGGCACGGGCAATCCCGCCTGGGCGCTGTGCACGGGCGGCGATGAGATCCCCACGGCGGACTGGCCGGAGTCGGGAAGCGCCAATCACGTGACGTGGGCCGGATGCGCGGAGCCCGATCGCCTGACCGCGGTCGGGTTCCTCGTCATCGACCCCGACGCCGCGGCACGGACGGCCGAGCTGGCCGACCACCCGGCGGTGGATGACGTGATCTGGAAGGACTGTGACGGCTCGCCGTTCTTCATCTGCGGGTTCAACCGGTGGACCGCGTTCACCGATCTCGGTGGGCACACCGGTTGCGGCGATGCCATGTGCGCAGATACGTTCGAGGACCCGCCGCCGTGCACGCTCGCGACACCGGTGATCGACCGCTCGTGGGGCTCGGTCAAGTCCCTGTTCGACTAGGAGCCGGACCCGCACCTCGCCGCGCGAGCGCGTTCGATCGCGCCGTCCCTCGAGGGGTCGCGGCCAGCGCACCGAGGAGCGTGAACAGCGCCACGCCCCCCAGGATCACGAGCATCCGCGCGTAGGGCTCACCGAACGCGGCCCGCTCCCGGGCCAGGACGATCGCGGTTCGCATCCACTCGACCGCACCCACCACGAGTACGACCTGCACGGCTCTCCGGCTCCACGGCCGGCGTACGGCGAGCAGCGCGAAGGCGCCCGCGAACCCCACCGCAATCGCCGGCAGCGGAATGCCGGCCCGGAGGAGATGCGCCCCCTGGAGCAACAGGCTCAGCACGACGGCGATCATGCGCAGGAGATGCATCGATCCCTCCCGGATCGCTCGCGGACGTCGTCGCAGACCCGATCGGCTACCCGGAAGGCGTCCTTCACGCAGAGATTCATCGAGATGCCGCGCAGCCAGTTGCCCGTCAGCGAGAGCGTGGGTCGGCGCGCCTCCAGCGTGTCCACGGCCCCGACGACGTCGGGATGTCCGATGTCGTACTGGGGGATTCCCATGCGATGGCGGAAGACCCGGGTGAACACCGGATCGTCGCGCTCGCCGAGAATCGATTCGACGTCGGCGCGAACGCCCGCGAGGGTCTCTGCCTCGGACAGATCCGCCACCTCCGGATCGTGGGCGCCCCCGACCAGCGCGCGCACGAGCACGTGGTTCGCCGGGGCGCGACCGGGAAAGAGGGTCGACGTGAAGAGCACGCCGAGCGTGCGGATCCCCTCGCTGCGCGGGATCAGCAGGCCGAAGCCGTCCAGCGGGTGGGCGAGGGCGTGTCGCGGGTAGCCGAGACACACCACCGAGATCGGTGCGGCCGTGATGCGTCCGAGCGCCGACGCCGCCTCGGCCTCCCACGGTGCGAGCCAGCGCGCCTGGGCCGGTGCCGGTGAGGCCATGACCACCGCGTCGGCGGGGACGACCTCGCCGTCGACACGAACGTCGAACGCCCGGTCCCCGTGCGGCGTCACGGACTCCACGTCGACTCCGGTCTGGACCGCATCGCCGAGCGCATCGGCGAGCGTCCGGACCAGGGTCTCCATGCCACCCTCGAGGCTGTGAAGCACGCCGCCGGGCCCGGCGGGCCCACGGGCACCGGAGCCGTTTCCGGCCGCCGTGTCCGGAGCTTCCGTCCTGGCGGCGGCCTTTCGCTGCCGCTTCAACGCGATCATCGCCCGGAACAGCCCGCCGTGATCGCGCTCGAGCTCGACCATGCGCGGGAACGCCGCGCGCAGGCTCAGGCGATCGATGTCACCGGCGAAGATGCCGGAGACCATCGGATCCAGGAACGACGCCGTGAAGCCCCGACCGAGCCGGCGCCGCCCGAAGCTCGCCACCGTCTCGTCCTCGCCATCGCGCCTGGCGGGGACCATCGGCTCGGCCAGAACACGCGCCTTCGACAGCGGGCCGAGAAGCCCGGTGCGGAGGAACCCGGCCGGGGACTCGGGGAGTGCGTGGAGCGCGCCGCCGCGATGGATGAAGCGACGCCGCGCGAGATCGTCGCTCCGCAGGAGCCGGGAGCCGAGACCGAGCATCTCGACGAGCTCCAGCATCCGGGGCTCGTTGTCGAGGAACCCGTTGGGTCCCCACTCACATCGGAAGCCGTCGGCCGCGTCGGTCCGGACGTGTCCGCCGGCCCGGTGGGCCTTCTCCAGCACGAGGACACGGCTGTCGGCCTCGGTTTCGGCCAGCCGGCGCCGGATCAGGTACGCGCACGCGAGGCCGCTGATGCCGCCACCGATGACGACGATCGTTCTCATGCGCCCACTCCCGATGCCGGGACCAGCTCGTCGGCCACCAGCGTGGCCAGGGCGCGAACGAAGCTCGGTCGCACGTTGAGACCCGGTGAGCGCTCGTACTCGGTGATCCCGAGCTCGTGCGCGACCTCCCGGTACTGCACGTCGAGCTCCTCGAGCGTCTCGATGTGATCGGACACGAAGCTCACCGGAACGACCACGACGCGGTGATGACCGTCCTTCGCGAGCGCCTCCAGCGCGCTCGGCGTCGACGGCGTGAGCCAGCGGACCGGGCCGGTGCGACTCTGGAACGCGAGGCGCCACTCACCCGTCCAGGCGAGCTCGGCGACCACCGCGCGCACCGTGCGCTTCACGTGTGCGAGGTACGGATCCCCCTCTTCGATGAACCGGACCGGCAGGCTGTGCGCGCTGAACAGGAGCACGGGCTCCTCGCCCCCGGTCGCCATCGCACGCCCGATCGACTCCCGCACCGTCTCGGCCAGTGCCGCGACGTACGGCGGAAACGCCTCCCAGGACTTGACCACGCGGAGGTCGAGGGTCGATCCGAGGCGGCGCGTCGCGTCGTCGAGCGCGTTCAGTGACGAGCCCGTCGTCGCCTTGGAGTACTGCGGGTACAGCGGCAGCACGACCGCCCGCTCGATGCCGTCGGCCATCATCGCCTCGATCGCCTCGTCCACGAACGGCTTCCAGTACCGCATGCCCACGTAGACGCGTGTGGACACGCCGCGCTCGGCGAGGCAGTCCTCGAGCGCCTCGGCCTGATCGAACGTGAAGGTGAGCTGGGGCGAGCAGCCCCCCATCATCCGGTACCCCGGGGCCACCTTCGGAGCGCGCGACCTCGCGATCAGCCGCGCGAGCAACATCTGGCTCCACGCCGGCATCGGAAACCGGATGATCTGCCGATCGGAGAAGAGATTCCGGAGGAACGGCCGGATCGACTCGATGCGATCGGGCCCCCCCATGTTCAGCAGCAGCACCCCCGTCGCGGACTCGCCGGGCGGGACGCTCGTGCGCCGCCTCGGCGCCCACTCGGTGATCTCGCGGGCCGGCGCGTGCGTGCTCATATCGTCCTCGAGAAAATGGGCTTGTCGTCGGGTCGCGCCGTCAGGTAGCGATCGAAGAGCATGCAGAGGTTGCGCACGAACAGCCGGCCCCGCGGCGTGACCTCGAGCCGATCCGACCCGAGGGCGAAGAAGTCGGGGTCGATCGTGTCCCCCAGCTCCTCGAGCTCCGCGTCGAAGTACTCCAGGAAGTGGACGCCATGATGCTCGCGGATCGCGTCGAAGCGAACCTCGAAGTTGCACATCAGCTCGCGGATGACCTCGGCGCGGACGAGATCGTCGTCGTCGAGCACATACCCCCGATGAACGGGCAGCTCGTCCCGATCGAGGCTCTCGTAGTAGCGCTTGAGCACGAGACCGTTCTGGGTGAAGGCGTTCTGGACGTAGCTGATGGACGAGATGCCGAACGCCAGCATGTCCTGGGCGGGGCGCGTCGTGTAGCCCATGAAGTTCCGGTGGAGCCGCTTCTCGCGCCGGGCCACGGCCAGCTCGTCCTCGGGCAGCGCGTAGTGGTCCATGCCGATCTGCTCGTACCCGGCGTCCACGAAGTCGCGAATCGTGTCGAGGTAGATCTGGAACTTGTCGTCCACCGACGGCAACGTCGCCTCGTCGATCCGGCGCTGATGGCCCTTGATCCACGGCACGTGCGCATAGCTGTAGACGGCCAGACGGTCGGGGCGCATCTCGCGCACGATCTCGCGCGTGTACCGGAATGCCTCGGGGCTCTGGTTGGGCAGCCCGTAGATCAGATCGAAGTTGACGCCGGTGAAACCGGCCTCGCGACACGCATCGTAGATCTCGCGGGTCACGTCCACCGTCTGCGGCCGGTTGACCGACGAGAGGACGGTCATGTCGAAGTCCTGCACGCCGAGCGAGACCCGGTTGAATCCGAGCCCGCGGAGCGTGGCGATGTGATCGCGCGTCGTCACCGTGGGGTCGATCTCGATCGAGAGCTCCGCTCCGTCGAGCATCGTGAAGCGTTCGCGGATCACGCCGCCCAGACGTTCGAGCTGCTCGGGGCTCAGAAACGTCGGCGTTCCCCCGCCGATGTGGAGCTGGATCACGTTCCGGCGGGTACGGAGATCCCGCTGGACGAGATCCATCTCCCGGGCGAGTGCGTCGATGTAGCGATCGGCGGCCCCCTGGTGCTTGGTCACGACCACGTTGCAGCCGCAGAACGTGCATCGCTCCTTGCAGAACGGCACGTGCACGTAGACCGACAGCGGCGCGTCGGGTCGCTCGTCGGCCGCGGCCAGGTGGCGGCGGTGGATCGCCTCCTCGAAATCGGGCTTCCATACCGGCGCCGTCGGATAGCTCGTATAGCGCGGTCCGGGCCGGTCGTAGCTACGGAGAAGCGCCGCGTCGACACCGTCCAGCCAGCTTCCGGTGCTCATCCCTGCCTCCCTGCCACGAGGGGTGCGTTCCCGCGCTCGTAGGCCCGGACGCACGAAACCAGAACGCCGACGTTCTCGGGTGGAACGCCGGGCAGGATCCCGTGTCCGAGGTTGAACACGTAGCCGCCGCCGGTCGCCGCCCCTGCGTCGAGCGTCGCGCGCACGCGATCGCGGATCGTGTCGGGGTGGCCGAACAGGATCGTCGGATCCAGGTTTCCCTGGAGCGCCCGGCCCGGAAGGCGGCGGTGCGCGGCCGTCAGCGGCGTTCTCCAGTCCACGCCGACGACGTCGGCATCGATCTCGGCGATCACATCCAGAAGGTGCGACCCCCCGTTCACGAACAGGATCCCCGGCGCACCCTTGGCGCGCAGGCGCGAGAAGATGTCCGCCAGGTACGGGGCCGCGAACGTGCGGTAGTCCTCGGCCGAGAGCATGCCGCCCCAGCTGTCGAAGACCTGAAAGGCGGATGCCCCCGCGTCGAGCTGGGCGCTCAGGTGCTCGACGATCATGTCGGCAAAGCGGCGGAACAGCGCATGCGCGAGATCGGGCTCGGAGAACATGAGACCCTTCAGCCGCGCGAACTGCTTCGACGAGCCGCCCTCGACCGCATAGCTGGCCAAAGTGAACGGGGCGCCGGTGAAGACGATCAGCGGCGTGCCGTCGAGTCGCCGAACCGCCAGCTCGACCGCGTCCGTCACGTAGGCCAGGTCGCGACGCGTGTCGACGCGACGCAGACGCTCGACGTCCGCCGCGGTCCGGACGGGGTTGGCGATCCTGGGTCCGCCCTCGGGATAGGCGACCTCGAGGCCCATCGCCTCCAGGGGAACCAGGATGTCGCTGAACAGGATCGCGGCATCGAACCCGAACCGCCGGATCGGCTGGAGCGTCACCTCCACCGCCAGCTCCGGCGTCCGGCACATCTCCAGGAACGAGGCGCGCTCGCGAACGGCCCGATACTCGGGCAGGTAGCGCCCCGCCTGACGCATGAGCCACAGGGGGATGCGCTCGGTCGGCTCGTTGCGGCACGCCCTGAGGAACAGTGCGTTCACGTCGCCGTTCGCCTGGCGGTCGCCGGGTGTCGTGCTCATCGCTCACCTCCGATCGCGGCCCCCGATGGACGTCCGTGCGCGATCGCGAGGGCCTCTCCGATGGCCGTCACCGTGCGGCGCAGCGTATCCGCGTCGTGCGCGGCGGAGATGAACCCGACCTCGTAGCCCGACGGCGCGAAGTAGATGCCCCGCTCGAGGAGCGCACCGTGGAATGCCGCGTACCGATCGATGCCGTCGGTCTGGATCTCGTGGAACGAGCGCGGCGCCGGCGCGGGCTG
This sequence comes from Candidatus Eiseniibacteriota bacterium, assembly GCA_965224245.1. Classification (GTDB taxonomy): domain Bacteria; phylum Eisenbacteria; class RBG-16-71-46; order CAZAMP01; family CAZAMP01; genus CBDCYW01. Next base: position 3,732,962 of record OZ245046.1, read on the forward strand.
GAACGCGAGCCAGAAGATCGAGCCGGCCCGGACGAGCGTCACGGGCACGTTCAGGGTCACGATCGCGTCTCGCACGCCTCGCTCGAACGCCGCGCTCTTCTCCTCGAGCGCCTCGAAGAACCCGTCGCGGAGCACCTCCCGCAGCGCCGCGGTTCCGGCCGCCATCGCGACCGGGTTGCCCGAGAGCGTGCCCGCCTGATAGACCGGCCCCATCGGGGCCAGGAGCGCCATCAGGTCCGCTCGGCCGCCGAAGGCCGCCATCGGCATGCCGCCGCCGATGACCTTGCCGAACGTACGGAGATCGGGCTCGATCCCGTACAAACCGGCAGCGCCGGCGGGACCCACGCGGAAGCCACTGATCACCTCGTCGAAGATCAGGAGCGCGCCCGCGTCGCGCGTCGAGCGGGCCAGGGTCGTGAGAAACTCGGGCCGCTGAAGCAGCAGCCCCGCGTTCGCCGGAATGGGCTCCACGATGACCGCGGCCACCTCGGCGCCCCGCTCGGCGAAGAGGCGCGCGACCGCGTCCTCGTCGTCGAGAGGAAGCACGATCGTCTGCCGCGTCATGTCGGCCGGGACACCCGAGGAGGACGGGGTCCCGAACGTCGCGAGCCCCGATCCGCCCTTCACGAGCAGGTGATCCACGTGTCCGTGGTAGCAGCCCTCGAACTTCACGATCAGATCGCGGCCGGTCGCCCCGCGCGCCAGGCGCACGGCCGACATCACGGCCTCGGTGCCGCTGTTGACGAACCGCACGCGTTCGAGCCCGGGCACCGCTCCGGTGACGAGTTCGGCCAGCTCGACCTCGCGCCGCGAGGGGGCGCCGAAGCTGAGCCCCTCGGCGGCCGCGGACGTCACCGCATTCACCACGGCCTCGTGCGCGTGCCCGAGGATCAGCGGGCCCCAGGAGCAGCAGTAATCGACGAAGGTGTTGCCGTCCTCGTCGACGAACGTCGCCCCTTTCGCCTCGCGGAAGAAGATGGGTGTTCCGCCGACCGCGCCGAACGCGCGGACCGGGGAGTTCACGCCACCGGGCATCAGCGCGCGAGCCCGGTCGATCAGCTCGCGCGAACGGTCCAGGGTCGGACCGCCCCGCTGCGAGCGCGCGGTGTCGGGGGTCTTCAGAGCCATCGGTTCTCCAGTACGTCGCGTGCGTGATACGTGATCAAGATGTCCGCCCCGGCGCGGGCGATGGCCGTCAGGTTCTCGAGCACGATCGCGCGCTCGTCCGCGAGCCCCTCGCGGGCAGCCAGCTTCACCATCGAGTACTCGCCGCTGACGTTGTAGGCGGCCAGGGGAAGCGTCGTCGCGTCGCGCACCCTCCGGATGACGTCCAGGTAGGCGAGCGCCGGCTTGACCATCAGGATGTCCGCTCCCTCCTCCTCGTCGATCAGCGCCTCATGGAGCGCCTCGCGCGCATTGCGTGCGTCCATCTGATACGAGCGGCGATCGCCGGACGCCGGTGCGGAGTCGGCGGCGTCACGGAACGGGCCGTAGTACGCGGAGGCGTACTTGACCGCGTAGGACATGATCGCCGTGTTCGTGAACCCCTCCCGATCGAGCCCGGTCCGGATGGCGGCCACGCGCCCGTCCATCATGTCCGACGGCGCGACGACGTCGGCGCCTGCCCGTGCGTGTGAGAGCGCCATGTCCGCCAGAAGGGGCAGGGACGCGTCGTTGTCGATGACGCCGCCGTCGAGCACACCGCAGTGCCCGTGGTCGGTGTAGGCACACAGACACACGTCGGTGGCAACCGTGACGTCGTCGCCGAAGCGGCTCTTCACCGCGGCGACGGCGCGGGAGACCAGCGCGTCCTCCTTCGTGGCGGCGCTCGCGACCGCGTCCTTGTGGTCGCTGAGACCGAACAGGAGCACGCGCCGGATGCCGCGTTCGAGGTCCCGTTCGACGGTCTCGAGAAGCGTGTCGGGGGTTTCCCGGTGAATGCCGGGCATGCTCGGGATCGGCTGGCGATCCCCACCGCGACCGGGCGCGCCGTCGCGCACGAAGTGCGGCTGCATCATCTGGTCGGGATGGAGACGGGTCTCGGCGACCAGATCCCGGATGCGGGCGCTCGCGCGAAGCCGCCGCGGCCTCGCGATCAGTCCTTCGTCAAGCATGCGATGAGACCTTCCATCGTGTGGCGTGTCGCCTCGGTGAACACATCCACCGAGCGCGCACGGGCCTCGGCCGAGGTGACCGGTCCGATCGTGACGACGCGGGCACCGGCGGGAACGTCCGTGACGTCCGTGAAGTGGCGGACCGCCGACGGCGACGCGAAGAGGACGTAGTCCGCGCCGGCGAGCGCCTCCACGTCCAGCGTGGACGGGTCGGTGGCTCGCGTCCGATAGACCGGCAGCGTGACCACGTCGTGGCCCGCCGTGGCCAGTCCATCGGCCAGCACCGTGCGTCCCTCACGCGCGGACGGGATGAGCACGCGATACCGCCCGGTTCCGTTCTGCGAGAGCATCGCGTCGAGGAGCGCGTCCGAGATCGCCTGGGCCGGCACGAGGTCGGGCTCACGCCCCAGCTCCCGGAGGGCGGCCGCGGTCCCGGGACCGACGACGCCGATCCTGGCGCCCTCGGGCAGTGTCCGCCGCGCTCGTGCGAGTCGCTCACCGAGCTGCCGGACGGCGTTCGCACTCGGAAACAGGATCCAGTCGTAGGCGTCGAGCTCGGCCAGCGTGGATGCCTCGAGATCGGGATCGGAGTCGGGGACGATCTCGAGCACCGGGAAAGATACGACGACGGCACCCTGCGCCTCGAGACCCGCGATCAGAGGATCCTCGTCGGCAGCCTCGCGCGTCACGACGACGCGCTTGCCGGCGAGGTTCCGACCGGGACCGACAGACGCGGCGCGGATGCGCTCGTGGGCATGTCGCGCGAGAGCCAAGGAGTCACGAGCGCTCGCGCGAACGCGCACCGCATGGGTGCCGTCGTCGTGGGAGTGATAAACCATGATCGTGTGGCGATCGGAGTCGTCGGGATCGGTCAGGATGTGCGCACCGAGAGGAAGCGAGCATCCGCCGCCGAACATGCCCAGGAGCGAGCGCTCCGCGTCGACGACAGCCGCCACGCCGGCATCGTGCAGCATCGCGACCGGCCCCACCACCCGGTCGTCGCCTGCCCGCACCTGAACCGCGAGCGCCCCCTGACCCGGGGCGGGAACGAACACGTCGACGTCCAGCGGCACCGCGATCAGGCCCCCGAGATCCAGCTCCAGGCGCGATACGCCGGCCTGGGCGATCAGGATGGCGTCGTGCGCGCCCTCGCGGAGGCGACGCACGCGCGTGGGCACGTTGCCGCGGAGCGACTCCACCGCGAGATCGGGGCGGAGGTTCAGAAGCTGTGCGCGACGCCTCACCGAGCTCGTGCCGACCCGTGCGCCGGGCGCCAGCGGCAGCGGCGCCATCTTCGGATCGTGGTGCGCCTCGGCCACGAGCAGGAGGTCACGCGGGTCGGCGCGCTCCGGAACCGCGGCGATCGCGAGGTCCGGTGGCATCTCGGTCGGAAGGTCCTTCAGCGAGTGCACGGCGATGTCGATGCGCCGTTCGCGCAGCGCCTGCTCGAGCTCGGCGGTGAAGAACCCCTTCCCCTCGATCTCGATGAAGGGACGGTCGTCGATCCGGTCGCCCTGGGTGCGGATGATGTCGATGCGCGACTCCATCGCCGCGCGCTCGCGCAGGAGCGACTGAACGTGGCGGGCCTGCCACAGGGCGAGGTCGCTCCCGCGACTTCCGATGACGAGGGGAGTGTTCACGACGTGCCACCGATTCTTCCAGCTAGAGCATGCCTGCCGCGACGGGGTCGACGCAGAGCACGTCGACGAGCCGGCGGCTCATGGCTGCCGGATACGTGACCACCGCCTCCGCGACCGCCCGCTCGGCGGCGTCGACGGCCACGACGGCTTTCTCGGAGTTGCTGCGCGACTCCTCGCGCAGATCGTCGATCGTGACCACGCGCACGTCCGGCAGATCGTCCAGGTCGGGGTCGGTGTCGCGCGGCGCGGCCAGGTCGACCACCAGCAACCGATCGGGGTCGCCGGCGCGCGCGGTCCCGAGCCGCGGCGCAGGACGCGGCGCATCGAGGAGCGGCGCCAGCGACGACCGATCGAGGATCGCATGCGGCGCGGAGGTAGCCGTCACGATCACGTCCGTGGGCGGGGGATCGGCGAGGAACGCCTCGAGCGACATCACGCGAGCGCCGTGACGCTCGGCGGTCGCGCGGATCTTGGCCGGCGTGCGATTCACGAGACGGAGGTTCGTGTAGCCGCGGCCCGAAAGGAACATCGCGATCTTCGAGCTCATCTCGCCGCTGCCGATGATCGCGATCGCCGAATCGCTCGCGCGGTGGCCGGCGGTCACGACGCCCACGGCGAGCGTCGCCATCGAGACGGAGCCGGCTCCGAGCGAGGTCTTCCGGCGCACGTCGCGCGCGCAGCGGAAGGTCTCCTCGAAGATGCACTCGAGCCACGAGCAGGCGATGCCGGCGGCATGCGACGCGTGGTAGGCCCGCTTCACCTGTCCGAGGATCTGCGCCTCGCCCACGACCATCGAGTCGAGCGAGCAGGCCACCCGGAAGAGGTGGCGCACCGCGGCGTCCCCCCGGTGCACGTGGAACGCGCGGCGCCACGTCGGATCGGGCAGGACGCCCCGCAGCCGTGCGAAGTAGCCGAAGACGCGCCCGAGCAGCTCGCTGTCGGGCGTGTGACGGGTGTCGGCGACGACGAACTCCACCCGGTTGCAGGTCGGCACGTACACGAGCTCGTCCACACCCAGCGCGCGGTGGAGGTCCCGGAGGCTCCCCGGGTCTTCGGACGGCAGATGAAACACGTCGCGAAGCGCCCCGTCACTCTCTCTAAAGCTAGTCCCGACAACCACATACCGTTCCATCACCGACCTCCGACGCTCGATGTCTCTTCCGCAGCAGGAGAGTCTATGAGGGCGGCGGTGTCGAGTTGTCATGCAGTTGTCATGACGGAGGTAGGTGGTTTCCGAGACGTCTCCGTGTGATGATCCGCGCTCGCTGGAGGGAGACACGATGCGACCGATCCGCCCCATCACGACCTGGATCTTGCCGGCCGCGATCGCGCTGGCCCCGGTGACTGACGCCATGGCCCGGGACGCCGGGGCCGCCGACCTGACCGAAGGCGGCTCGACCACCGGCGAGGCCGCGGCGTCGGCGTTCGCGTCGGCGTTCTTCCGGGGCGATCGCGTCGCGTTCGCGGACCGGCTCTCGGAGGACATGTCCGACGCGCTCGACGATGCACAGTACCGATCGCTCCTGGCGTCGCTCGCGGACCAGCTCGGCGCGCTGGAGTCGATCGGCGCGCCCTGGCCGGAGTCCGACGTGCAGGGCTTCCAGCGCTATCGGATCCCCCTGGCCTTCGCCGCCGACACGCTGGACATGCGCCTCGTCTTCGACGGCGCCGGCGACGTGGCGGGCCTCTTCTTCGTCCCCCATCTCGCGCGGCCGAGCGGCCCCGAGCCGGAAGCACCGGTGCGCGAGGAGGACGTGATCATCGGCGGCGATCCGGAGACCGGCCTCGGCGGAACGCTGTCGTTGCCCGACGGCCCCGGTCCGTTTCCGGCCCTGGTGCTCGTGCACGGATCGGGGCCGAACGACCGGGACGAGACGATCGGGCCCAACAAACCGTTTCGGGACCTCGCCTGGGGGCTCGCCACACGCGGCGTCGCCGTCTTGCGCTACGACAAGCGATCGTACGCGAGGCCCGAGACGCTGCAGCCGCTGGGCACCTCCCTGACCGTGGCCGAGGAGGTGATCGACGACGCGCTCGACGCGGTGCGCGTCGTCAGCGCGACCCCGGGGATCGACGCGACGCGTGTGTTCCTGTGCGGACACAGCCTCGGTGGCACGCTGGCCCACCGGATCGCCGCGACGGACGGCGTGATCGCCGGCGTCATCGTGCTCGCCGGGGCCACGCTTCCCCTGCCCGAGAAGATCGTCGAACAGACCTGGTACATCGCCAACGTCGACGGCGTCGTGACCGAGCACGAGCAGCGGAGCTACGACGCAACCCGGCAGGCCGCCGAGACGATCCGCCGCGCGCTGGACGGCGAGATCCCCGAGCCCGAGGGGCCGCTCCTGGGCGCCCCGGTCGGCTACTACCGGGATCTGGGCGCACACGACCCGGTCGATCTCGCCTGGCGTCTCCGACTGCCGACGCTCGTGTTGCAGGGCGATCGGGACTATCAGGTGACGCTGGCCGACTTCTCGCGCTGGGAGGAGCTCCGGGGCGAGGCGTTCGCATGCCTCGTCCGGTATCCGGATCTCGACCACCTGTTCCACGCCGGCGAAGGACCGTCGCAGCCCATCGACTACGAGCGCCCCGCCCCCGTCGATGCCCGCGTGATCGACGACATGGCCGCGTGGATCGAACAGGGGACCTGCCGGTCCCGCTGACGCCGGGATCGCCCATGCGTCCCCGCCCGCGCGATCGAGAACCAGATCTACAGCGCGCGATCGCCGGGTGCGCCGGCATGCTGCCGTTCGTCGACAATGCGGACATTCACCACTCGCAGTGCGGCATCTTCACCCCCAGCGACTTTCCGTTCGCTCGGGACGTGGTGGCCAGCGAGAGCATGCCGAACACCGAGACCGTCGTCGTGCACGACGTCGATCTCGAGCTTCTCCGGCGCAATCGCCAGGCCGGAACCGTCCGTCCCTGGACCGATCGCATCAAGGACGTGTACGCCGTCCGCTACACCGACCCCGAGCTGGGTCCGATCGAGTACTGAGCGGTCGCGCGGGCCATGGACCTCATCCAGAGTCGTCGCGGCCGCGCGTTCCTTCTCGCGCTCCTCTACTTCGCCGAGGGCGCACCCATCGGGTGGCTCTGGTGGGCGCTTCCCACGCGACTTCGGGCCGCGGGGGCGCCGCTGGACGAGGTCAACGGGATCGCGACCGGGCTCGGCGGCGACGTCGGTCCGGAGTCCTACGCCGGGGCGTGGCTCGTCCTGGCGGGTGTGGCGCTCCTGGGACTGATCGCGCCGCCGCGGACCCGCCCCCCGTCCGAGCCCCTACCGAGGTGACGGCACCTCGCCGGGCGCGCGGGCCCCGGAGTTCCGGTGGCACCACATGCAGGCGCGCCCGAAGCCGTGGTCGGCGCCCTCGCTGTAGTGGCACTTGACGCACAGCGCGCGCTGGTCGGGATGCGGGTACGGACTCGGAATCGGATATGACCCCGAGGCCGCGCCGTCGTCGGCGAGGAATCGCACGTTGGGATCCCATCGGGTGGCGGCCGGCCCGCTGGAGGCGTGCGCCCGGTGGCAGGTCAGGCAGGTCAGTCGACTCGTCGACGACGCTCCGGTCGTGCCCGACACGGTGGCTCCGGGATCCTCCAGCGCGACCTCGGGGATGTAGGCGGTCGCGGCGTCTCCCCCGCCGGGATCGGTGGGGCCGGCGTAGGCGTTGTACGCGTCACGCACCGCGGAGCCCAGCAGCGCCGAGACCGGATGTTCGAACCCTCCGCCGCCTTCACGGTGAACGCTCGCATGACAGTTCCCGCACCAGTCGCTGACGCCGCGCCGGTAGGCCGTGTGGTTCGTCGGGGACTCTCGATCGGCGTACAGGTCGATGCCGATCGCATCGGGCGCCCCGGCGGTGAAGGCGAACCCCGAGGCGTCGGTGGAGCCGGCATCGCGCAGCATCCGGAACCGGGGGTTGCCGTGAGGGTCGTGACAGCTCGTGCACGTCAGGTCGGCGGACGCGTAGGTTCCTCCCGGGGCCGTCGCATGCCGGGGATCGACCGGGATCCCCCAGCTCGCGCTGGCCACGTTGTGGCCGGCATGACTTCCGTCGATCGGCGAGAGGCCGCCACCGATCCCGTCGTTCAGGTTGTCCTCGTAGAGAAACGTGAAGTTGCCCGCGCCGCGCTCCAGAGGAGGAGCGGTGGGATCGACACCGAGCACCGCACCGTTCTCGGTGGCGTGACAGGCGAGACAGACGTCCGTGCTGGTTGCGTGACGCAGCAGGAACGGGGCGCCGAAGGGGTCGTCGGGATCGACCGGAAGGCCGTCCTCGCTCCCGTGCATCGTATGACAGCCCGCACAGCTGGCTACCCCGCCGTCGTGAAACGCGGAGACGGGCCCCGACGGGAGACCCGCGAGAACGACGGCCGATAGCGCGCCCGCGAGCCGTGTCGTCATGCCACGGGATCTCATCGCGTGGGGATCCCGGCGCCCAATCCGTGCATCAGCCGGTGCTCCCGGTCGACCCGGCGCGGCGAACGACCGATTCGAGGCGTCCGGCGAGCGTGTCCTCGCTCGGTCCCGACGTCAGGAGGAGCACGAGCGACACCATGGCGAACGGTACGACCACCATGAACGCGTAGGTGATGAACACGAGCACGAGTCCGATCACGGAGACCAGCTCCTGGACGGCCCACACGATCACGAACGACTGCTGCAGCCGTGCCAGCGCGCTGACCATCGGGCGGGCGACCTCGGACACGCCGGTGAGATCCGCTCTCTTCGGCGGGCTCGACACCGCGGCAATCAGTGCCTCGTCGTCGGTGAGACGGCTCCGGAGCCGTATCGAAACCACCGCCAGCACGGCCGCGGCCGCCAGCCCGATCCCCAGCATGCTCGTCGGCGAAAGCGGAAGCCCGGCGGCGATCTCCTCGCGGCGCTCCGGCGAGACGTTCATCGTGACCAGGTAGGCCACCAGCGTGTACAGCAGCGGCGCGGACGAGAACGCCAGCCAGATCGTGCGAAGCGCCCTGAACCGTGGTGAGAAGACGTCCCTCAGCTCTTCGGCCAGTGTCATCGTGCGCCCCCCCGGCTCTCGTCCTCATATGTCGACGGTAACACCGCAATTTACCGCCGGTGGGCATCGGCTCGCAAGACGACGCGCCGGCGACGAGACCGTGGGGACGGCAGACGGTCGTGCATGCGGTACAATGCCGTCTTCGCGAGGCTTTCAGGAGGTGCACGTCCCGCGCCGGAGCCCGACCTTGTCGCTTGCCCCCGAAGACATTCTCGACGCCGCACTCGCCCTGCCGGCCGGTGAACGGTCCGCGTATGTGGAGTCGAGGTGCGGCGACGATTCCGAGCTGCGTCGCCGGATCGAGCGCCTGATCGGCCTGCACGCGCGCTTCCCCGAGCCACCCCGGCCTCCGGATCGGCAGGCACGGCGCGCGCCGCGCGTCACGTCCGTGGCCGGATACGTGATTCGCGGCGAGCTCGGTCGCGGCGGCATGGGCCGGGTGCTCCTGGCCGAGGATCCCGAGCTCGGCCGCGAGGTCGCGATCAAGATGCTACCCGACGCGCTGGCCCGCGATCCCGATCGCATCCGGCGGTTTCGTCGCGAGGCGAGAACGCTGGCCGGACTTCGTCATCCCGGCATCGCGATCATCCATCGTTTCGGCGTCGACGGCGAGCATCCCTACCTCGTGATGGAGTGCGTTCCCGGCAAGACGCTCGGGGAGCGAATCGCCGCCGGCCTCGAGCCCGACGAGGCCATCGCGATCGTGGCCCAGGCGGCGGATGCGCTCGCCGCGGCTCACGACGCCGGCGTCGTCCATCGCGACGTCACGCCGGCCAACGTTCTCGTGGGCCCGGACAGTTCGGTCAAGCTCGTGGACTTCGGTCTGGCGAAAGCGCCGGACGAGACGGCCACCGGAGAGAGGCCGGCCGCGTCGGCCGGCGTGATCGGAAGCCCCGGATACACGAGTCCCGAGCAGCTGCGCGGCCAGCCCATCGACGCGCGCTCGGATCTGTGGTCGCTCGGCTGCGTCCTGTTCGAGTGTCTGGCCGGCCGGCCCGCGTTTCCCGGAGACGTGGCGCTGGAGCGCCTGATGGCCGTCTGGTACGACGAGCCGGACTGGGCGGCCTTGCCCGAGGCGGCGGCCCGGTGCTGGCGCCCCCTTCTCGAACGTTGCCTGGCCAAGGCCCCCGAGGACCGACCGGCGAGCGCGGCCGAGGTCGCGCGCGAGCTTCGAGGGACCCCCGGTTCGCCCCCCGGCCCGCCTCCTCGCCACAGATCGCTCGTGCCATCACGCGTCGCAACGGCGGTGGGACTCGTCGTGATCGGGGTGGTGAGCGTGCTCGTGTGGTCGTCTCGCCGTCCGGGACCGGTCACGCCTCCGGTCGAGCGCGCGGTCGCGACGAGACAGATCACCTTCGACGGTCTCCCGAAGCGAGCCGCGATCTCGCCCGACGGCGACCTCGTCGCCCTCAGCGCCGGCGGCACCCAGCTGATGTTCCTCGATCTCGAGACGGATGCGCGGGTGCGGTCGGCTCGATTCGGATCGATCCGGGATCTCTTCTGGACTCGCGACGGGCGGGAGCTGGTCGTCGTCGGCAACGAGGAGACCCGGGGGCGGCGGCTGGTCACGCACGTCGTCTCGCGGGGCGATTCGGTGGCCCGTCGCGTCGGGCCACCGGGCTTCGTCGCGTGCGATGCCTCACCGGACCGACGCCGATTCATCGGCTACGACACGCGATCGGCGGATCCGGACCACATCGCGCTCCTGGATCGGGACACCGGTGTCATCACGAGCCTCGCGTATCCACCCGGCCTGCGCGGCCGACCGGACGTTCACTGGTCTCCGGCCGCCGACCTCTTGCTGGTGGGAGGCGCGGGCGCCGACAGCGTGCGGGCCGCGGCCTGGGTCGTTCCCGTCGGCAGGGGTGAGCGCCGGCGCGTCGAGACCGGCGACGGAAGCCGTGGCTGGGCGTGGTCGCGCGACGGCACCGAGATCTACTATCGATCCGGTGGGAACGCGTTGATGGCGCTCCCGGTGGATCCCCGGAGCGGGCGCACTCGGGGTCGGGCGCGCGTCCTTCTCGATCGGTGTCCCGAGTCCGTGTCGCTGTCGTCGTCGATCCCCGCGCGGGCGGTGTTCGTGCGCACGTTCTCGTCGGCCAATCTCTGGTGGGCCGAGCGCGACGACGCCGACGGATCGGCGCCGATCGGCTGGACGCGCTTGACGAGCGGCACCTGGTCCGAGCGAGGATGCCGGCTCTCCCCCGACGGCCGCCGGGCGGTGTTCGTGCGTGCGGACCGCCATCCCGACCTGTTCGAGATCGAGCTCGCGTCGGGCGCGATCACCCGGCTCACCGACGACGATGCCGACGAGCACAGCCCGGCCTGGTCACCCGACGGCGTGCGGCTGGCGTACTCCGACGGAGACGGCGTCCTCGTGTGGACGATCGACGGGGAGCGTCCGCGGCGGCTCGTCACCCTCGACGGCGGGGCCGAGTACGTGACGTGGACGCGGGACGGACGGGTCGCCTACCAGGCCCGATCGGTTCGCGGCAGGGGTCTCGTCGCCATCGATCCTGACCGCCCCGGATCCGAGCCGGTCGCCCTCGTCGAAGGCGCGACCGGCGCGACGCTCTTCCAGCATGCCTGGTCGCCGGACGGACGTGTCCTCGCGGCGGCCGGCAACCGCTCGGCGTCGGGCGACCTTCGCGTGTGGCGCCTCGACCTGTCGGACGGCGTCGAGCATCTACTCTACGACGGATGGGCGGCTCCGGTGGCCTGGTCGAGTGACGGGCGCCGCGTGTACCTGGTGACCGACGATCCGGCCCTCCGGTCGTCGGCGGCGTCGGTGTTCCTCAGCGTCCCCGCGGACGGCGGCGCCGGCGAGACGCTCTTCGAGCTGCCCGGCCGGGTGGCCGGCTGGTGGAACGTCTCGATGAGCGCGGATGGACGGCGCATCATCGCGGCGATCGCGAATCGCAGCGAGGACGTCTGGCTCCTGGACGGGCTCGCGCTGTGAGCCGCGACGACACCGGGCCCGGAGCGGCCGACCCGGGCGCGGGACCGCCGGAGGTGCCGCCCTCTCCGACGGTCGAGGATCTGGTACCGGATCTCTACCACGAGCTCAAGCGCCTGGCGCGTTCGATGATGCGAGGCGAGCGAAACGACCACACCCTCCAGACGACCGGGCTCGTGAACGAAGCCTGTCTTCGGATGTTGCGCCTTCGCGAGGTCGCGCCGTCGGATCGCCGCGCGTTCTTCGCGATGGCCGCACGAGTCATGCGCCGCGTGCTCGTCGACTACGCGCGGCGCCGAAACGCCGGGAAGCGGTGGCCGGCCGCCGAGCGGGTCGCGTTCGATCGCATCGAGGAGGAGGCAGGCTCGTTCTTCGGCTATCCGAACCTCCAGTTCACCGAGCTCGAGGACGCCCTGATCCGCCTGTCGGACGCGCATCCGAGGCAGGGCCACGTCGTGGAGCTGCTCTACTTCGTCGGGCTCACGCAGGCCGAGGCGAGCGCGGTGCTGGGCGTGACGACCCGCACCGTCGAACGGGACTGGCGCTTCGCCCGCCTCTGGCTAATCGACGCGATGCTGGACGCGACCGAGCGCGCACCCTGAACGTGAGGACGTTCACGCCAGCAGTGCGCGCGCGTGCCGGTGCGGACCTACTTCTTGCGGCGCTCCCGGCGATCCGGCGCCGTATCGGGGTAGAACGAGTCGGCGCCGTCGTGCCACGACTCCCAGCCATCGTTGGTGCCCGGGGTCTCGAACCGGTTGATGCTGGTCAGGCCGGCCCCGCTCGAGGTCACCGTGAAGTCGAACACGTGCCAGTACTCGGTCTCGGTCCCGCGGGCGGTGGCCGCGTCGAACGTCCGGGTCTGACCGCCGATCTCGGCCCGCACGATCGTGGGTGACGACTTCATGCTGCCCTCGTCGGAGTAGCGCTGCACCCAGTACTCGTACTTCCCCGGATACGCACGGAAGCTCGAGATGATCTCGGGGCCGAACGATCCGGTGTCGTCGGTGTCGATGAGCGTGAACGGATCGTCGGCGAGATCACCCTCGTTGTAGTAGCAGACGTGATAGTAGTCGTAGTTCAGCCCATCGATCGACCAGTCGACGGGGATGAAGAGGTGGGCGTCGAGATCGTCGGGGACCTCGCCCCAGCTCAGCGTGATCGTGAAGGCCGGCTCGAGCAGCGTCAGCGTCTTCGCCAGCTCGACCGGACACTCGGTGCCGAGGATCGCCTGCGCGGGATCGCTCGCGTAGCTTCCCTTGATGGCGTACACCTCGGCCGAGGAGTTCAGCATGGCGCGTACGTCGAAGCGGCCGGCCGCGTCGGTGTAGGCCTCGTCCAGGAAGGCCACCGAGATCCCGCGCGAGAACACCCGGGCATCCATGACGGGCGCCCCCTGTGCGCTCACGACGGTTCCCGTGATCGAGCAGATCTCCTCGATCGGCAGGTCCCAGTTCCAGATCGTGAAGTGCTCGACGTCGGCGGTGTAGCCCCCCCCGTCGAGCGTGGCGGCGCCCTCCTCGATCCAGACCCCCTCGGTCTCGTCGAAGTACCACATTGGAACGCTCTCGGGCATTCCGGCCAGGGGCCCGTCCACGACGTCCAGTCGCAGCTCCGCGGACGCACCGTCGTCGAGCGCCAGCGCCGCGCCGGTCGCCGCGTCGGTGATCGCGACCGACATGTACCCGAACGACTGGAACGGCACGACCGAGCCGTCGGTGCGGCGCCCCTCGAACCGGCCCGAGAAGCCGTCGAGGAATCCGGCCTCCTCGGGCAGCGACGCCAGCATCGAGACCTCCGCGTCGCCGTCGAACGCCGCTCCGCTCGCGGTGACCAGCGTGCCCGCGCCGAACACGACCGTGCCGACGCCGTTGCCGGTCGCGACCTCGGCGCCGGTCGCGGCATCGAACACCTCGGTCTCGATCGGCAGGAGCACGACGTGCTCGAGATGGGTCGTCTGCGCGTCCAGCACGGAGATCGACCGGTACGTGGGCGCGTATCCGTCGCTCTCGACCGACACCACCACGTCACCGGCGCCGATGTCGCCGAGCACGAAGTACCCCTCCTCGTTCGTCCGCGTGCTCTTCGTGCCGACGCGGACCTCGGCGTTCTCCAGCCCGCCGGAGGTGGTTTCCACCACGCCGCTGACCGTGCCGCGCGGCACCGCGGGCGTGTCGGGGCCCGAGGGCTTGTCGTCGTCCGAGCACGCGACGACCAGGAGCGACGCGAACGTGACGAGGGTGAAGGAACGTACCAGGCCGATGCCCGATTGCGTGACGTGGTTCATCGAATTCCCCCGCGTTGGCCGGATACCGGTGCGATCGCACCTCGAGGATCCGGCGGTCACGTCGTCCGAGGGCGTCCCGTCGCTCGGATGACGCGGCGATGCTGCGATCAGTTCACGCGAGCCCATGCGTCCGGTGTCGAGATGGGAACGCCGCCGGCCGTTGCTCGCACGCGGACGCATCTTACGCCAGTCGCCCGCGAGACGAGACAGAATTCGCGGCGGAGCCTCGGCGCGTCGACTCGACGATCAGCGCAGGATGACGATCGACCGCCGGGACGATGCGCGCCCCACGCGGAGCTCTAGCACGTATCGGCCCGGTGCCACCGCGCGACCGGCGTGGTCCCGGCCGTCCCACGACAGCACGGACGCTCCCCCGGGCAGCGCCCGATCCACGAGCACGGCCACGCGGCGACCGGCCACGTCGTACACGGTCAGGCGTGCGGCGCCGGCGCCCTCGGGCACGGTGAAGGGTATGACGGCCCGCGCCCCGAAGGGATTGGGGGCGACCGGTCCCAGGCGCGGCACGCTCGGAGGCTCGATGGGCGCGACGTCGGGGGGATCGCCGTCGATCGGCGTGTAGTCGATCGGCACGAGGAGGTCGGCCCCCGAGAACACCTCGACGTCGTCGATTCCGGCCTCCACGATCGACGGCGCGCCGCGATCGGCCACGACGAACCGCACCTGCATCGTGCTGGTGACGTCGGCGTAGCGCCAGAGCTCGTAGTTGATCTGCGTCCACGTCCGGTCACCCTCCGACCGCGTCTCGATCTCCGACCACGTCGCGCCCCCGTCGCTGGAGACGCTGACGATCAGCGCGTCGCCGTCGGGCGACTCTCCGGCCGCGCTCGCCTCCAGCTCCAGCCAGCGGTAGTAACGGAAGATCGGATCGACGACGCCGGAGAGATCGAGGACCGGGCTGGTCAGCGTGGTCTGGCCGCCGTCCACGTCGGCGGCGTCGAGCCAGTCGCCCTCGGTGCCGTTGCCGGTGATGAACGCGTTCACGAAGGGTCCGGGCGTGTCGTCGCGGTCGGACTGCACGTCGCCCGCACCGGACCCGACCGGTGCCGCACGCTCCCAGACGCCGGCGGTCGCGTCGTCGCCCGGCGAGCCCACGGTCCAGCCGCGATCGGATTCGAAGGAGTCGAAGAACGCCGCGCCGGGCAGCGTGACGTCGCGCCGCATGTCCTGGCCGGCCTCGACCGCGATCTCGAACTGCACCGGCGTCCACCCGAACCGATCCACCTCGACCACCCACACGCGGGCAGGCACGTCCTCGATCGCGTAGGACACGAAGGACGGCACCGAGACCCCGGTGCCCAGAAGCCGGACGTACGTTCCGTCGGGTGCCCGGGAGGCGCCCCCGATCCTCTCCCCGGCCATCGCGGGCATGGCCGGTGCGAGCGCGCCGAGCTCGATCGATCCGTGGAACGACCCCGTCGGTCTCCGCTCGAGCGTGATGTCGAGGACCACGTCGTCCAGTGCGCTGGACTCGACGTGCCGCGATCGATGCCCGAACGCGGCCACGTCGAACGCGAACGCGCCCGGCGAGACCGAGATCGCATACACGCCGTTCGGGTTCGTCGTGGCCATCCGCTCGCTCCCGGCGACCTGGACGAGCGCATCGGGAACCGGCTCCCCGGAATCGCTCCGGACGACGCCGCTGACGCTCACCCGGAGCGGTCCCACCTCGGCGATGCGCAGCCCCATCGCGTCCAGCAACACCACGTGACGGCCCGCCGGGGTGACGGCCGCCTCCAGCGCGACCACCGGCAGGCCATCCCGGAGCGCCACGCTCGAGACGCGCTCCGGATGGGCGGGATCGGATACGTCGAGAACCTCCACGCCGGCCGCGCCCCACGAGACGAACGCGAGCGACCCGACCACCGAGACGTCGAGGGCGGTCGCGCCGGGCGGTCCGACCCGGGCCTGGATGATCGACCAGTCCTCGGTGGAGGTCGCGTCGAGCACCATCAGCCGGGCCGGATCGGTGCCCCCGTCGACCACGAACGCGGTGCGATCGGCGTTCAGGTGCACCGCCACCGGCGCCATCGATGGGTACGTGCACCACCCGTTCAGACGCAGGCGATCGGAGCCCGTCGCGACGTCGATGACGGCGATCCCACCCGCGGCGAGACCGAGCGCCCGCGCGCCGGTCTGCACCAGCCGCGTGATCGCGGCCTCCGCGAACACCGGCGGGTCCTGCTCCACGGGATCGGAGGGATCGAACACCGCGAACGCGCGGAGCCCCTCGGGGGTGGCAGCGTAGAGGAACCCGAAGGGATCGCAGGCCAGATCGGTCGCCGACTCGAGGAGTCCGTCGGGAAGGGTGTCGACGAGCGCCGGGGTCGTGCACCCCACGAGACGATCCAGTCCGCCCCCCGTGGACGACGCGGAGAAGTAGCCGACCTCGCAGGGGATGACCACCCGGCGATCGGACGCCGGAAGCGCCACCGTCGCGCTGTCGGCCGGGGCGGCGGGGTCGGTCCAGTCGACGAACACGATTCCGTCGGCGGTGCCGACGGCGGCCGTGACGCAGTCCCCGGAGAGCACGAGCGTCTGGCCGCCGGTGATCGGAAGCTCGCCCACGATGGCCAGCGTGTCGGCGCCCGCGCTCGCCGAGGACGTCGCCGCCGATGCCGATGCCGTGATGCCGGCCGCGACCATCGCCGCGCCGAGGTGGAGCCGTGCCGCGTGCCTCGTCATGTCATCCCCCGTCGGCGGTTCCCGACGGCACCGCCGGACCCAGCGCCCGCCTCGTCGCGGACCCCGATCCGGTCGCCACCCCGATGACGACCGGGGCACGGTCGTCGTCTCGTTCGTCAGCCGGCCATCCCATCGCGCGCGTCCATCGTCATGCGCCCGTCGACGCGCGCATCGATCGTGCCGGCCTTCCGCACGGCGTCCTCGATCACGTCGGCCACGCGCGCGCCGAGGTTCTCCGTCCGGCGCGGCACGAAGCCGAGGTAGCGCTCCGCGTTGCCGACGGCCACGTAGTCCACGCTGGCCCCGGTGTACACGCGCTCGGGATCCACCGGCTCACCGCCGACCGTCACGTCCAGTAGCTCGACGTCGTCGCCGTCGACCGCGTAGCGGTAGCGAAGCCCGGCGATCTGCAGGATCCCGTGCGTCTCGAACGCCGCCGCGCGAGCGTTCTCCCGGGCGAGCAGCATCAGCTCGGCCCCGGTGCATCCGAAGGTCGTGACCACGTTGTCGAACGGAAGGATCTCCTGCACGTCCAGCCGCGTGATCGGCCCCACGGAGAGGTCCTTGCGGATCCCGCCGGAGTTCAGCACACCAAAATCGGCCTCGGAGAACACGCGCACCTGCTCGGCCAGCCAGTTGCCGATGTTGGACTCGGCGTGATACTCGCGCCGCCAGGCGGTGGCCAGGCGGCCGATCACGGCGCCGAAGTCCTCGGTGATCTTCGCCTCCCAGCGCGCGACGAGCGAGCGAAGCTCGGGATCCCCTCCGTCGCGCGGCCACAGCTCGATCAGCTCACCGGTGTGCGAGATGACCCGATCCTGTTCGACCACGAGATCGAGCCGACCCAGGTTCCGGTTGTGCGCACCGGCCTGCACGATGATCACGCCGTTCTCGACCGCCGGATCGGAGAGTCGCGTGTGGCTGTGCCCGCCGACGATCACGTCGACACCGGCCACCTCTCGCGCGAGCTGCCGGTCCCCGTCCACGCCGATGTGGGTGAGGAGCACGATCAGGTCGGTACGATCGTCGATGGCGGCCACGGCCTTCCGGGCCTCCTCGACCATCGACGTGACCTTCGTGCCCGCCAGCATCCGGGGCGCGGCCACGCCGTAGAGATCCTCGGTCATCAGCCCCACGATCCCGACCCGCACCCCACCGCGCTCGACGATGGTGTACGGGGCCCCGGCCGTGAGCCCGCCCCGCGGTCGATACACGTTGGCACACAGGAACGGCGCCTCGATCCGACCCGCGAGCTCCTCCAGCGCTTCCAGGCCGTGATCGAACTCGTGGTTGCCCAGGCAGATCGCGTCGTAGTCGAGCGCGTTCATCATGTCCACGAGCGCGCCGCCCTCGACCCCGCCGACCTCGTAGTCGCAGATGGGGTTGCCGGTCATGAAGTCGCCGGCGTCCACGAGGATGGACGGTCCCTTGGCGCGCTCCTCGACCACGTACGCCGACAGGTTCGCCATGCCCCCGATGGGCGGGTTGCCGTCGCGCCAGGTGGCCGGCGTCGTGGTGAACTTCCCGTGAATGTCGTTGGTGTGGAGGATCGTGAGCGATCGGGGACCCGAGTAGCGGGGCTGGGAGCTGCAGCCGACGAGGGCGGCCACGGCGGTCGTGACGAGCGCGATGCACAGTACTCGAACCGGGTGTGAACGACGGATCATCGAGAGTCCTAGGGTCGGGTTCATGGGGGCCGCGACGGGCGCGGCGTGTGGAGAATGATCGCCGAGGAGAATACAGATCCTCGCGCGAGGTGGTCAACGAACCCGGGGGCCGATCCGTGGTCCGGGCCGCGCTCGAACCCCGGGTCGAGATGCCGCTTCTCGACGCCCTGACGGCAGACGATGGACGCCGCGCGACGCGTCCTCGGCACTCAGCGCGCCGGCAGTGGCCTATATCATTCTACTGCAATCACTTGGACCGATCGACGAGTGTCCGTCTCGCACTCAGAACAGCACGAGCTTGACGCTCGCCTCGCGGCCGGCCAGACGCGCCTGGAAAAAATAGACGCCGCTCGCCAGGTCCGCCAGGTCGAACCCGAGCCGGTTGACTCCCCGGTCCACCGACAACTCCCGCTGGAGCAGGATGCGCCCGGTCGGGGCCACGATCCGCCCCACGGCCGTCGTCCGGATCGGACTCTCGAGCCGGAAGGTCACCACCCTCGACCGCGTCGGGTTGCCGATGGTGGACAGCCCGAGCTCGACAGGGGGCAGCTCCACGAGCGCGGGGCGCCGGCAGATGCGAGCGTCCAGCCCGGTCCACGTCCGTTGCCAGCCGACGACGATGCCGCCGTCGCGGGCCAGCGCGATGCTCGTGTGCGTGTTCGGGTCCCGCAGGAAGTGTTGCGAGAGTCCGCAGGTGAGGGTGTCCGGAGCCGACCATGTCATCCCGGCATCCTCGGTCGTGAGTCGAATGAGCTTCGCCCGACCGATGATCGACCCCCCACCGTCCCGAAGATCCGTGTTGCCGAGGACGTGCCAGTGACGCTCCGACTCCATTGCGATCTCCGGGTAAATCCAGACGTCCGTGTGCGGAGGACTGACGTCCAGTCGCCTCCAGTGGTCGCCATGGTCCGCGGAGTACTGGAGAGCCACGTCGTCATATGGCGACGCGGCGAGCAGCACCGCCTTGCGGTAGGTCGCGATGCGGGTCTCGGAATATCCGAGCTCGCTGAACTCGAAGCTCCGGACCTCCGTCCAGCTGCGACCCTCGTCGGAGGATCGGAACAGGAACACGTTCGACGTCGAGCCCTCCGGGACCCCACGGAAGAGGCAGTAGAGGATCTCGTCCGCAGAGGCGAGCCGCGGCCGGGTGGCCCCGCTGTCGCCCCAGGGCACCGTCCCGATGCGTCCGATGTCGACCCAGGACGAGGCGTCCTCCGAGACCTCGAAGACGTGCACGGTGTGATCCGGCACGAGTGGGGCGACGGCCACCAGACCGGCCGGCGTCATCGCGATGTCCGAGATGATCGCGGCGTCCAGCACACGAGGCGTGTACTGCACGTGTCCCGTGCGGGGGTCCACGGCGGCGGCGTCGATCCAGTTGTCGTACCCCCCCACGTCGTTCCAGGCGACCACGAGGTGATCATCGGTCGCCGTCACTCTTGGCGCGATGAGCGCGCGATTCCATACGCGCTCGTGCAGTGCGATTGGCGCGGCCGCCACCGAATCCTCATCCAGCTCGACGACGACCACCTGTGAGGTCAGCCCACTGAAAGCAACGTACGCAACGAACTCGCCGAGCGACGACACAGATATGATCGGGTCGCGACCTGCGCGTCGGTCAAAGGGTCCTGCGGTGAAGCTGCACTGCGCGGCTTCGGCGGCCGCAGAGGCCGCGCAGGCGGTAGTCGCAACGACGAACGCCGCGCTAACGCAGTACGACCGCACGTTCGACCTCCCCGGGAAGATCCGGAATCCGTAGAAACACGACGCCGGATCCCGTCAGCCCGCCGTATGTGTGGCTCCGGACACCTGCCGGGACGAGCCACCGGGCCCGCACCCGCCCCGTCACGTCATAGGCCTCGACGCGTACGGGCCGCTCGAGTGTGCTGGCGAAGGTCACACGGACCTCTCGCCCACCGATTGCCCACCACGTGTGCCGCGGTTGCGACCCAGCATCGTCGCTCACCGAAAGAACCTCGTTACCGAGGGGATAGCGACAGAAGATCGGGTAGCCCTGGCTTCCGAACTCCTGGCTGGCTGCATCGGCACTGACGAGCACGCCCTCCGCGCCGGCGAGGATCGACCGGCCCGCCCCCTGACCGTTGTATGGACCCCACTCGTTCGTCTCGAGGACGTCGAACCACCGGAAGTCACCGCTCGAGTAGTCGAGCGCGGTGGTCAGCATCAGCTGGAGCCCACCATCGTCGTAGTTTCCGGTGGCGTAGACGAAACTGTCGTGCACCGTGACTGCCTGGTAGCCCGAGCCCGTCTGGTTCGACCGAGGAGCATCCTCGTAGACGGCGCACCAGACGATCGGCTCCTCGGTGCCGGCGTCGATGTCGCCGCGGTATCTCAGAACGCCGGGCTTCCTGCCGATCTGCCCCGCCACGATCACGTCGCATCCGACGGTCTCGACGTCGTGTGGCACGAATCGATGGTCCGGATCGTAGACGTTCACCAGCCACTCGCTGTGGCCGGTCGCGGCCGAATGGCGCGCCGTGGTCAGCACGTACTCCGTACCGGTCGTGTGCTGGACGTAGCCGACCGAGACGGCGATCCCGAAGTCGGACGTGACCCCGATGGAGCCCGCCACCTGATCGACGTCACCGCCGAGCCGCGTGATCAGCTCGGTCCACTCCACCCGATCGGTCGACGTGTCGTACGACCAGAGGGTCAGAAAGTCGTCGTCGGTGCTCAGCGAGAGAACGACGATGCCGCTCGTGACCGGGTTCACGGCAGCGGTCACGACGACCTGGTAGGACAGAGACGGCAAGCCAGGCACGTCCCAGTCCGAGCTCGCCAGCGACGCGGGAGGAAACGTGAGGAAGAACGGGAGCGCGTCGGTGGCGTCGAAGAGATCCCGGTAGTACCCGACCACGTGATTGCCCGATGGCGTCCGGAGGACGGCACCGACCCAGGTCTCGTGCTCGAGGACCGTGATTGCCCCGATGTTGAACGACCCCTGCGCCAGGATGCCACCGTGATCGAGGAGCCCGACGAAGCCATCGGTCATCGAGCCGTCGGACCGTCGTCGAGAGCCCCCGACGAGGATCTCGGCGTCCGCCGTGCATGCGAAGTCGTCGGTGTTCAGTACGAACGTGCGCTGGTCCTGGACCGCGTCCGTGTAGAGATCGTACACCGCCTCGAGCGAATCCACGTCGGGCGCCGTGAACGAGACCGTGTGCTTGGTCGAGCCGAAGGCACCGAACGAGGGATGCGAATACGTCGCCACGCTGCCCGACAGCACACGGTTCGCGTAGACAGCGGGCAGCGCCGATCGCCACGATCGAACCTGGATCACGCCCTCCGGGTCGATCTCGGTCACGACGCGCTCGGACCTGGGCACCGAGGCCAGATCCACGTCGTGGGTGGCGGACTGCGTGCGGGATACGCCACACATCGAGAACCCACCACCGCCACCGTCCACGCTCGCGATGGCGAGCGTGCCGCTCGGGAACTCCTCCACGACACCCGCGCTCGAGAACGACGCCCGGAGGGAGTCTCTCGGGTCTCCGGTCAGGCGTATCCTCCCCGTGGCCTGGGGCGGAATCACGAAGTAGCCGACCGTGACGAGGCTGTCGGTCGACGTCGGGGACTGTGTCGTGGACCAGGTCGTGGCGAAGCCGGTACCCGAGGCCGGCGCAAGTGACCGCTCATCCGTCATTCCTCCGATCCGGTCATGGGGATCGACCGGGGTCCCGTGACGCCGTCGTCACATCGACCCGGCATTGCCGAACGTCATTGGAGGGGTGTGGAGACGACCTCGATAGGGTGGGCGGCGAATTGAGCCCATTCATTATCGACTAGTATAATACCTATTATCGACTCGAACGACAAGCGCGGAGTCAGGCTTCGGATCGGGGGGCGTGCGGCGAGTCGACGTCGAACGACACCCGGGTCACGCCGACGGGTCGACTGCCCTCCGAGCAGCGGCAGGTGGAAGTCGCTCGGATGAGGGCACTTCGCCGGTCCCGATCACCTTTGCTAGACTCCGGCGCATGACATCCGAATCCCCTCGACTGACCGTGGTCGGCATCTATCCCTGGTGGACGTTCTGGGCGCTCGGCGAGGGCCGCGGCAGCCCGTCCTTCTACCTGTCCCCCAAGGGATTCGTGAACGCCGGGCACCGCATGATCATCGTCCAGCCCCGGCGGGACAATCCGCCGGGACGGGCCGAGTACCGCGGGATCGAGCTGGTCCGCTACCGGGGCGGGCCGTACACGATCATCGAGGACACCACCCAGAGCAAGCTCCGCCGCGTGGTGTCGCGCAACTGGATCTACTGGCAGTATCAGGTGGCCGCGTTCGTGGCCGGCGTGCGCGTGTGCCGGCGCGAGAAGCCCGACGCGCTGATCGCCTACGGGGATCACTCAACGCCGGTCACCTGGCTCCTCGGGAAGCTCTTCGGAACCCCGACGGTGAACCGCCTGTTCGGGACGTTCCTGAACCGCTACCTCGAGGGCGGACCCTTCACCCGGCTGAAGCTCCTCTACCACTACATCCAGGTGCTGGGGCTCAAGGTGCCCGCCTCGTACACCGTCCTCTGCGACGACGGCTCCGAGGGCGACCGGGTGGCCGCCGCGCTCGGCGTGGACCCCGAGCGGTTCCGGTTCTGGCGAAACGGCTCCGATCACTCCCGGTACGACCCGGACGTGGACGTGCGCGCGCTTCGCGAGCGCCTCGGGCTGCCGCAGCGGGGGACGCTTCTCTTCAACATCTCGCGCCTCCATCGTGAGAAGCGAAACGACCGCATCATCGCCGCGCTGCCGATGGTGCTAGAACGCCATCCGGATACGCGACTCGTCTTGATCGGAAGCGGCGAGGACCGCGACCGACTCGAGACCGAGGCCCATCGTCTGGGCGTGGATCACGCGATCATCTGGACGGGATCGATCGATCAAGAAAACCTCGGCGACTACATCAACGCGTGCGACGTCTTCGTCGCGATGTCCGACCGCACGAACGCGGCCAACCCGCTGTTCGAGGCGTGTCTGTCCGGAAAGCCGCCCGTGGTGCTGAACACCGGCGGCACCGGTCGCGCGATCACGCACGGGGTCAACGGCTGGCTCGTTCCCGAGGCCAACCCCGAGGCGCTGGGGCCGATGCTGCTCGAGATCCTCGCCGATCCCGACCGCGTGGCGGAGGTGGGACGGGCGGCGCTCGAGTGGGCGCGCGCGAACGTGCCCACGATCGAGGGGCGCCAGCGCATGGAGGTCGACATCGTCGAGCAGGCCGTGCGCGAGCACCGCGCGCGAAAGGGCCTCGGGGATCGGGACCTCACGGTGTCCAAGTCGCCGTTGCCGCCGTCGTCGAAAGCCTGATACGGTCGCGAGCGGCGCTGGCGGCGGCGTCGCCGGTCGCGCCGTCGGGCCCGCCCGGCGCCGACGATGCCGTTCTCGACCACCCTTCGCCGAGGATCAGCGCGCGCTCATGCCCTTCACTCGCACCTCCGACGGCGTTCGACTCTTCTACGAGGTCACCGGCAGCGGCGAGACCGTCCTGTTCGCACACGCCTATCTCGGTCGGGCCGACGTGTGGGCCGGACAGCGCATCGCGCTGGCCTCGCGCCTGCGGATCGCCGCGTTCGACGCGCGCGGACACGGCCGCTCCGACGCGCCCGACGACCCCGCGGCGTACAGCCTCACGCGCTTCGTCGACGACCTGATCGACGTGCTGGACGCCCTCGAGGTCGAGTCCGCTCACCTGTGCGGGCTCAGCATGGGCGCGGAGACGGTCCTTCACGCGATCCTGAGTCATCCGTCCCGCGTGAAGAGCGCCGTGCTGGCCGACGTCGGCACCGGCTCGGAGAACCCCGCGGGCATGCGGGCATGGGCCGACGAGATCGCCGAGTCGTTCCTGACGGTGGGGTCGGCGGGCACCTATCAGGCCATCCTGGCCGACACCGATCTCCTCGCGGGGCTCGGCATGACGCGCCGGAAGGCCGTGGAGGGAATGCGGCTCCTGGTCGAGAGCCAGTCCCCGCACGGCATGGCGTACACGATCCGGGGCGTGCTGGCCGACCGCGCGCCCATCTACGAGCTGGGCGACCGCCTCGCGACGGTGACCCAGCCCGTGCTCGTCATTCGCGGCGCGCTCGACACGCCGGTGGCCCGGCCGTCGCAGTTCCTCGTCGCGCATCTTCCGAACGCGCGGGAGGTGGTGATCCCGGGCGTCTCACACGTCACGAACATCCAGGCCCCCGCCGACTTCAACCGCGCGCTGTCGGCGTTCCTCCGCGAGGTCACGACCGCGCGACACGAATAGGACTCCCGCATGCTCGTCCGGCGCATCTCGTGATCGGCGCACCCATCACCGACGGCGTCGGTCGGATCACCCGCTACCACGGCGTGATCAAGTGGCCCGGCGGCAAGCACCGGGAGCTACCCGTGCTCCGCCCATACATCGGCGAGCTGGAAGGCCGCTGGGTCGAGCCGTTCGTGGGTGGGGGATCGGTCTTCCTGGCGCTGGGAACCGATCGCGAGGCGCTGGTCAACGACGCCGACCCGGATCTGATCGCGTTCTACCGGGCGATCGCGTCGCGCGACCCCGAGCTCGTGGAGGCGCTCGGCGCGCTCGTCTCCGACTGGGCGCACCTGGGCGAGCTGGCACACGCGCTGGGTAGCTCCCTCGGAGAGCGCCTCTCGACGTTTCGACGCGAGCCACTGACCGCGGACGAGGTCGCACGGCACGCTCCGGCCCGGGACCTCGGCTCGTTCCACGCGCGCGATCCCGTCGGCGCGCTTCATGCCCGGATCGTCGCCTCGGTCACCGACAAGTTCGCACGGCTGACGCGCCTCGAGCACAAGCACCGCGTGACGTTCTCACCCGATCAGCTCGCCGTGCACCTCGAGACCGCCGTCCGCGCCGGGTACTACTATCACCTTCGCGACGGCGAGCCGGCCGGCACGCCGGGCGCCCGGAGCGCCGAGTTCTTCTTCGTGCGTGAGTTCTGCTACGGATCGATGTTCCGCTACAACGCCGAGGGGAAGTTCAACATCCCGTACGGCGGGCGCGCCTACAACCGGAAGGGCTTCGCCGCCAAGGTCGCGTTCGTCACGTCGGACGCACTGGCGGGGGCTCTGGGGTCGGCAGCCGTCCACCTGGGCGACTTCGACGCGTTCTTCGACGCGGTTCGCGATCGTCTCGCGCCCACCGACTTCGTGTTCCTCGACCCGCCATACGATTCGGACTTCTCGGCCTACTCGAACCGCGCGTTCGACGTGGCCGATCACGAGCGCCTGGCCGCGAGCATCGGGGGCCTGCCGTGCCGGTGGCTGCTGGTGATCAAGAAGACGCCCGAGGTGGTGCAGACGTACGGTCACCTGGCCGGGCGGCCGGACGTGCGGTCCGCCACGTTCGCCAAGACGTACACCTACAACGTCCGCGGACGAAACGAGCGGCGGACCGAGCACTGGGTGCTGGCCCGCTCGGAATCGACGCGGAAGACGTCCCGCCGAGCGCCTCGCCACCGCGAGCGATCCCGGTAAACGACGCGGAAACCCACCGAGCGCACGCTCGCAGACTAGACGCGAATGACGGTGGGAGGCTCCCGCGAGAAGCACGTCGCGTCGAGCAGGCTCTCGTGGCACGTGAAGTACAGGATCTGATGGGTCGCCGCGACGTCCGAGATCACCTCCAGCGCCCGCTCCAGGCGCGCGGGATCGAAGTTCACCAGCACGTCGTCCATCACCACCGGAAGCGCCGGGCGCGTGGCCACCGACTCGCGGATGACCGCGAGGCGAAGCGCCAGGTACAGCTGCTCGCGCGTGCCGCGACTCAGCGCCTCCGGCGCGAGCCGATCCCCGTTCGCGCGCTCGCAGATGAAGCGGGTGGCGCCGGGCTCGACCGGCCGGAGCACACGGTCGAACGCCCCCTCGGTCAGCCGGCGGAAGTACGTGCTCGCCGTGCGCATCACGGCCGGCTGGTGCCGCTCCTGGAACCGCTCGGCCGCCTCGTCGAGCAGCACGGCGGCCGCCCTGTGGATGGCCCAGTCGGCCGCCACACGATCGACCTCGGCCACGAGCTGTGCATCGCGCTGGCGGAGCTCGGACGCGCGATCGCTCTCGCGCACCGCAGCGATGCGGCCGGCCAGCTCGCCCAGGGTCACGCGGGCCGCATCGAGGGCCGCGGTCAGCTCCAGGGTCTCGGACGTCAGCGCCGCGACCCGCTCCCGTGCGGCGGCGAAGTCGATCTCGGCCAGCTCGGTGACCGCACGAACGGCGACACGACCGCCGGCGGGGTCCGCGTCGTCGGGCGCATCGACGACGGTGTCGCCGAGGCGACGCGCGAGCGCGAGCCGCTCGGTCCGGCTGGCCCGCTCGTCCCGAGCAGCGGCGAGGCAGCGCTGGAACGCCTCGTCGGAGTCGCATCCGAACGACGCCCACAGCTCCCCGAGCTCGCCATCGGCGTGGTCGAGCCGCCGGCGGACCGTCTCGAGATCCTGTGCTCGCGCCGACACCCTTCGCTCCGCCTCGTCGCGGGCGGCCTCGGCCGCGCCCGCGTCGCGCATCGCGTCCACGATCGCATCGACGGTCGCGACGACGTCGATCTCGTCGCTGCCGGCATGCGCGACCCGGCATCCGACCGCGTCGTGGTCCCGGCACCACGTCCCGACACGCTCGGCGGCGTGGGCCAGCGAACGCTCCAGGCGTGCGCGCTCGTCCACGCGCTCACTCATCGCCTCCGCCGCGGACTCGATGGCGAGGATCTCGCGCAGCACCTCGCCCGCCTCGCCGGGCGTGAGCGATTCGGCCAGACCGAACGTCGCGAGCGCCGCCCGCCAGTCGGTGTCCCCGCGCCTCGATCGCCACCAGTCGGCGATCCACGAGCCCGCGCCCACGGCGAGGATCAATGCGAGCACGACGCTGAGCACGGTGGCCACGTGACCGACCAGAGCCGCCACGATCGCCCCTCCGAGCATCGCCACCGCGATCCCGATCAGTGCCGCACGCGTCCGGCGGCGACGGCGTCCGAGACGCCCCATGTCGGTGGCGGCCGCGCGCGCGTTGAGGCTCCGGCAGGCCTCGCGCGCCCGCTCGCTCGTCAGCACCGCATCCCGGTCGCCGAGCACGGGAGCCAGCGCCCGTCGTCGCGCCTCGAGAGCCGACGTGGCCTGGCGGATCTCGTCCTCGACCGCGAGCGCGCGCGTGCGGTCGCGCACGACGGCGTCGCGAAGCCCGGTGAGCCGGGCTCGGTCCGCCCGTGCAGCGAGCAGCGGCGTCCGCACGACGATCGCGTCACGCTCGGCGGTGGCCCGCGCGAGCTCGGCCTCGGCCGCCGCCAGTCGTGAGCGCGCCTCGGCACGAGCCTCCACGAGCGCCGCCGCCACGCGCTCGACCTCGGGGTCGGGTAGCTCGGCGTCGCCGGCGGACGCATGCCGCGCGCGAGCGGCATCGAGCTCGCGGTATCGCCGCCAGTCGGGCTCGATCGACACCAGCTGCCGGCAGGACTCGAGCTCGGCACGGCGCGATTCGAGCTGCGCGTCGATCTCGCCGATGCGACCGCGCGTGGCGAGGTGCTCCTCCTCCCAGGCCGACACGCTGGCCGCCTGCGCGTCCAGCCGACGGCGCTCGGCGCGCACTCGATGGAGCTCGTCCACGAGGTCGTTCAACCGCCCGCCCGATCGCGGGCGAAAGAGTGCCTTCACTCGCGACTCCAGCGTCTTGCGCACGCGATCCAGCCGGCGGGGATCCATGCCGGCCGAGGCACCGAACAGATAGTCCTCGAGCTCGCGTCCCGTGAGCGCCTTCGCATCGCTCAGCTCGCGGAGACCGAACGCGTGCACGTGCTCGACGTACGCGGGTGTGACGTCGCCGACGACCGCGTCCAGCCACTCGGGCGACACCGGATGTCCGGCCTCGGTCTCGACGTGGCGCTCGCCGCGGCGGGTGCGTCCCTCGGTCAGCGTGAGCCGCACCCGGGTGCCGTCGTCGTCCTCGATCGTCGCCCATCCGCCGTGGCAGCCCCCGGCGAGCGGCTCGCGACGCTGATGGTGGTCGCGGCGGCGCGTCTCGAACCCCACGAAGAGGGCACGGATGAAGTCGCGCAGCGTGGACTTCCCCGCCTCGTTGGGTCCCACCAGGACGTTCAGCCCCGGCGCGAACGGCCCGACCCGGCGGTCGTGGTGGATTCCGAACCCGTCGACGTGGATCTCGTGCAGTCTCACTCGTCGGACTCCAGAAGCTCGACGGCCAGGTCGGCCGCCTTGGACACCACGACCTCGAGCTCGGCCCCGGTGGGGGCGTAGCGGCGCCGCACGTCGGCCAGGGGGCGTTCCACGTCGCGGATGGCCTCGGACACGCGATCGGCGACACCGTCGCCGGCGAGGATCTCGCCCGCGATCTCCCGGACCTCGCCGGCGATCGTGGGCGTCCGGGACGCTCGCGCCGCCACCGGCGGGCGGGTCGCGACGGTCACGCTCTCGACGACGACGAACCCGCCCTCGTCGGTGAGGTCGCGCTCGACGTCGCGCAGCACGTCGTCCAGACATCCCGGGACCGCCAGTGCCCGGTGCACCGGCCCCTCGCCGGAGATCCGGAGGCACGCGACCAGCGAGCGGCCGGCCGCGTGGCGGCGCGCGCGCAGCTCGTCGGTGATGCGCCCGACGAGGAACGTCGCGTCGTCCAGCCCCTCGATCGTGACCTCGACCGCCTCCCAGCGGACGACGTCCAGCGGCACGAACTCGGGCTCGGGTACGCCGCCTCGGACGCGCACGACGAGGCACCCGCGGGGACCCCGCTCCTTGCGATGCCGGCCCTGCGGCGTACCCGCGTACACGACGAGGGGATCGGCCCGGCGCAGGACGCTCGGCGCGTGCACGTGTCCGAGCGCCCAGTAGTCGAACCCCGAGGTCGTCAGGTCCGAGAGCGTGCACGGCGCGTACGGACGGTGATCGGTATCGCCGTCCACGTTGGTGTGCAGGAGCCCGATCGCGAACGGCTCGGTCCCACGGCGAAAGCGCAGCGCCAGGTTGTCGACGACCTCGCGCCGCGTGAACGAGATCCCGTGGATCCGCGCGACCTCGAGCCCGCCCCGGCGGAGCGGCACCGACGAGACCCGGCCGCCGAACACGTGAACCCCGGCGCCCCATCCCCGGGTGGAGCCCGGCGAGAGCGGATCGTGGTTGCCGTGCACGACGAACGACGGGATGCCGCGCGCCGCCAGCGCACTCAGTCGTTCCCGGAATCGGTGCTCGGCCCGGAGGCTCCGGTCGTCGGCGTCGAACACGTCGCCGGCGATCAGGAGCGCATCGGCGCCGACGCGCTCGCAGAGGGCCACGACGGCGTCGAACGCGGCGAACGTCGCGTCGACGAGCGCGGCCTGCACGTGAGGGTTCGACTGCCGCCCCAGCCCCACGAACGGGCTGTCCAGGTGCAGATCCGCGGCGTGGACGAACGTGAAGTCGGTCGCGCTCACAGGTCGATCCGGTGCAGCATCTCGCGCGAACGGTCCTTGCCCCAGTACTCCTCTTCGGGCGAGGACGAGCGCGAGACGAAGAGCGCCACGCCGATCAGGTACGCGTAGAGCGCGCACACGAAGGACAGCGAGACCCACCACGGCAGCTGGCCCAGCCACATCGCGTCCAGCAATGCGCTGGGCGAACCGTGCGTGGGCACGTGGTGCATGGTCAGCTTCAGGATCCAGCAGACGGCTAGGAGGACGAACAGCGGGACGTAGTTCCGCATCAGCCGCGCCCGGAGCGCCTCGTGGTAGGTGATCTTGAAGGCCGGATGGAGGAGATCCTCGGCCACGAGCGCGCCCCATGCGGAGATCGGGCTCTCGAGATCCCGCCTGAGGATGGGTCCCATGAAGTTCTCCTCCAGCATCCGCGTGCGGGCACGCCAGACGTCGAAGAAGCGGAATCGCCGGGCCTCGATCGACAGGTACGTCATCACCAGCGCCATCCCGGCCAGGATGCCCGCATGCGAGTGCGTGGGGTCGGAGAGGCTGAACGTGACGAGACCCATGACCGAGATGATCGACCAGTTCGTCGTCGTGTCCAGCCGGATGCGCCAGAGCGTGGCGCGGTGAAGCTCTCCGCGATAGAAGTGCACGAGCGCCGAGATGTACTCCGCTCGCGAGAGCGGCGTCTTCTCGAAGTCGGGTACCGAGATGTCCTTGTCTTCGCCGGGATACCGATCCACCATGCCGTACGCGTCTCTCTTCCGTCTGCTCGCGGCGCTAGGGCAGCGAGATCCCGACCCGGATGGGGATCATCCGCATGGAGCCACCGTCGGCGTTGATCACGACGAACATCAGCTCGCCCCACAGCCCCGCGTTCTCGCCAAGTGGAAACCGGGCGCCCGCCCCCAGATGCACGCCGATCCCGCTGTCGTCGGGGATCACGAGATCGGCCGGATCGACCTGGTCGGCGATCCCGGTGTCGCCGGGATCGGTGATGACGATGGCGTCGACGACCCAGTCGTAGTAACCGAGACCGCCTTTGAGGTACCCGACCGTCGAGCGATCGATCGGGTAGTCCCAGATCGCGCTGACCGTGAAGCCGAGCGTCTCGATCTGGCCGCCTCGGAGGAACCGATCCGGATCGCTGGGGATGATCTCGCGGGACGCGAAGAAGTCGCGCGCGTCGACGTCGTTGGCGGCGTACTCCACCGAGCCCTCGATGCTGAGCCGCTCGCCGATGCGATAGCGGAGCCCGCCGTACACGTCGAGCCCGGCGCGCCGGGACGTGGCCTGCGGGGCGTCGCCGGTCAGCGTCAGGTAGCCGACGCCGCCGACCCCGTGCAGCTTCCCCCCGGCCGCGGCGGCCTCGCGCCCCCCACCGGCGAGAATGGCCGACACGAAGAGACCGATCCCGATGCTCGATCGAATGGCGCGTGTGGTCATCGCCCCTCTCCCAAGGTCCTTCCCCCGGCGGCCGGCGTCGTGGCGCGGGCGCGCACCGACGGGCCGTAGCATACGTGGCACAGGCCCGTGGTGCCAGCGGTCACGCCGGGTTCCGACCGGTGGTCCGCACGCGCGCTGGGCCCGCGGACCGAACGGCCGCTCGTGCCCCAGGGCGCGTGATCCCGTAGAATGCGGCACCGTTTCGGCGGAGGCGCGGCCGCGACGCGCCCCGTCTGGAGGTGCGCCGTGCGGATCGCCATGCTCGTCTACAACGACTTCGTCGCGGACATCCGCGTCCACAAGGAAGCGCGCGACCTGACGGCCGCGGGCCACGAGGTCCTCGTGGTGGCGACGCGCTCGCGGGCGAGCCTCCCCGAGCACGAGGTCACCTCCGCAGGCTACGAGGTCCGCCGCGTGCCGATCTCGGCGCGCTGGCGCACCGAGCTCCGGGGTCCCCTCGATCGCGTGGCCGACCGCCCGACGTCCTGGTTGGGCCGGGCCGTGGACGCCGTGAGGCAGAATCCCGTGCGGCGCCGAATCGTCGCCGATCGCAACCGGAAGCGATTCGGGAACGGCGCCCGTGAGGTCGTGGCAGCGTGGCGACCGGACGCCGTGCACGCACACGATCTCGACACGCTGGAAGCCGGCGTCGATCTCGGACGCCGGCTCCCGACCCCCGTCGTCTACGACTCGCACGAGCTCTGGCGGGCCAACAACTTCATCCAGAAGCTGCCCGGGAGGTACCGGCGGCGCTGGCAGCGCCTCGAGACCGAGCTCGTGGGGCGGGTCGACGCGATCATCCTGACCACCGAGGGACGGGCCGAGCAGTTCCGGCAGTGGTATCCCGGCACCGATCCCATCGTGGTCATGAACTGCCAGGACGGCGCCCCGACGCCGCGGACGCGCTGGCTCTGCGAGCGCCTGCCGATCGGCGACGACGCGCGAGTGCTGATCTACCAGGGTCTCGTGCACCGGGATCGCGGTGTGTTCGTCGCGCTGGACGCGCTGGAGCGGCTGGGGCCGCCGTACGTTTACGTGGCGATCGGCCCCGGCGGCGACGTGGCCGAGCTCCGGCGCGAGATCGAGCGTCGCGGCCTCTCCGATCGCGCATTCGTCCTGGACCCGGTCTCGCACGACGACCTGGCCGACGTGACCGCCTCGGCCGACATCGGCCTCAGCCTGGTCCAGAACACGAGCCTCAGCTACTACCTGTCGGCACCCAACAAGCTGTTCGAGTTCATGCGGGCCGGGCTTCCCATCGTGGCCAGCGACTTCCCCGAGGTGCGGCGCGTGTTCGAGGGAGGCGACCTGGGCGAGCTCGTGGATCCGGCGAGCGCCGACGCGGTCGTGGAGGCCGTCCGGCGCATCGACGCGGATCCGGACCGGGCCTCGCGCATCGAGCGCGACGCTCACCGGCTCCTCTCCGAGCGGTACAGCTGGCGAGCCCAGATGCACAGCGTGCTCGTGATCTACGAGTGGCTCGCCTCCCGCTCGGGCGCGCGCGCCGCGCGGACCGATGGCTGATGGTCCGGCGCTACCAGCACTCGATCTTCGCGCGCCAGTACGACCTCAGCGAGGGCGACGCGTCCCACCTCGGCGATCGGGAGTGGTACGCGTCGCATCTCGCCGGGATCGGCGGACCTCTGCTCGAGATCGGCGCCGGCACCGGGCGCGTCACGCGAACGCTCGTGGCCGCCGGGGCGTCGGTGATCGCGCTCGACCTGGGCGTGCCGATGCTCCGGATCCTCGGGGAGCACCTGTCCGCGCGGGGGCTGGCGTGTGTCCGCGTCGCGGGCGACTGCCGGCGCCTGCCGTTTCGCGGCGGGTCCGCGGCGTCGGCCGAGCCGATGTCGGGCGCGTTCTCGGCGTACAACTCGCTCGGGTGTCTTCTGGATCGAGCCTCGCTGGCGGCCGCGTTCACCGAGATCCGGCGCGTGCTGCGGCCGGGTGCCCCGCTGCTGTTCGACGTGGCCGATCATCGCCCGGGCGATCTCTCCACCGAGCCCAGGACGTTCGACTGGGAGACCTGGACCCACGAGGACGGCACGTGCATCCGGCGCCGCACGACGCTGCGCCACGACGAGCGGGCCGAGTGCATCCGGCTGCGCTACGACTTCCGCTGGCTGGACGCCGGAGGGAACTCCGGCGACGAGAAGGTTGCGTTCGCGCTCAACACCTGGTCGCCGAGCGTGTACGTGGATTCGCTGCGTGCGGCCGGGTTCGCGGTGCTCGGCGTCGAGGATCGGACGCTCGAGGGTCGACAGGGTCGTGAGCGCATGTGGGCGTTCGTCCGGGCGAGCGCGTAGGGCCGTCGCGAGGTTAGCCGTCGAGCGGTGGAATGAGTGGCGAGGGCGCATCGCGAGGCGGCGTGGTCCATCCGTCCAGCCGGCGAGACATCCACCAGCCCACCGGTCCCTCGCCGAGATAGAGCACGGCGAGAGGTAGGAGCTTCAGCAGCCCGCGTTTCGCGGTGTTGTCGATGCTCGCCGCCGGCACCACCGTCGCCATGGCCCACATTCCCGCGAGCACCACCAGCACCCAGAGGAGATAGGTGATCGCGCGTGCGCTTCGGAACACGACGACGCCAATGGCCACGCCCACTCCCAGAAGGATCGGGACCGAGCCGTAGAGCTCGGAGGCACCCACCAGCCGGAGAAGCCGAGCGCCTGTCGGCAGCCAGTCGGCAGGCAGCCAGGTCCAGTCGAGGGTCGTCGTCCCCGGCTGGTCGAGAACGAGGGGAATGTAGAGGCCGTGCCAGACGGCCACCGCGATCGCCGGTCCCACGAGCAGCCCGCCAAACGCACGGAGACGCGGGGACTTGCCTTGGACACGGGGCGCGAGAGACACGCTCGCGGCCGCCCCGACGACGACCAGGGCGATCGTCTCGGAGCGTGTCCACGTCGCCAGTCCGAAGAACAGCGACGCGAGGACCAGCCGCCGATCGGGCGTCGCACCTCCCTCGGCCCAGTCGTGGACGAAGCCGACACCCATCGCCAGGAAGACGGCGTTCGCCAGATCCGTCGACACGAGCCACGAGCTCGAGAACCAGAGGGGCGCCGACACGAGAACGGACACCAGAACCGCTGCCACCGCGGGATGACTCCGGTCTCTCAATCGTCCCCAGCCCCAGAGCGCCGCGGCGGCGAAGAGCAGCCCCGGCCACAGCTTCCCTTCCGGCAGCCCGGCGAGCCGGAACGCGACCTGCATGAGGGCGCTGAACGGGGCGTAGAACGGCTGGTTCGACCGGTAACCGTCCAGGGCCGGCCCGAACACCTGTGAGTCGAGGGTCCCGTCCGCCAGAGCTTGCTTGGCCACGAGATCCATCCCCAGGATCGCGTCCTGGAAGATCACCGGCGTGGCGAGGTTCTGATGGAGACTGAGAACGATCATCGGGACGACCACGAGCATGGCGACTGCATCCGCCGGGTGCGGTGACCGAGATCGTCGATCGGGGCACGACGGAATCCCGCGTGCGACGAGCAACAGGGCGAGACCGCTCATGAGAAGCAACGCGCCCAGGACCTGATCCGGTCGTCCGAGCGAGAGCCCGATGAGATCCAGACCGAGAATCCCGATCGAGACGCCACCCATGCCCAGTGCTCCGGACAGACCCAGTCGTTCGAGCCGGGAAGCGGAGGGGCACAGCCGGCGAACCGCCGCCGCCCCACAGACCCCGATGGCGAGCAGCAGCATGACGAGGCTCACGGTCTCGCCGCCTCGCCGGCGTACTCGTGCCGGACGGCGGCCCGGTCGTCGGCGTCACTCAGCTCGGCAATGGCCAGGGATGGACGACCGTCGCCCGCCACCACGACGACGGCGGCTGTGGCGGTATCGGTGCGAGGACCTCGGAGAAGAACGCAGCGCACGGGTCCCGCCACGTAGAAGACCCACCGCGGGGTGGCCCACAGCACGTCCGAGGACGGAAACCACCGCCGCAGGTACGGAGTCGGCGGGAGCAGCAGCGTCTCGGACGAGTCGATCTGCGTGCCCACGAAGCGGGCGGCTCTCTCGTTGAACCCCAGGTATCGCTCGCGCCACGCGATCGGATCGCGCCACTGATCGGCGATCGACGTGACCGAGAGATCTCGACATTGCGCGGTCAAGCGGTGCCGAATGACCTGCTGGTCGGGCAGCAGCGCGTAGATGGAGACACAGGCCGCAGCCACCGCGGCGGAAGACCACCGAGAGCGCCGGGCGCGGACGAGCACGTTCCGGATGTCTGGCGCCCGCTTCCGCGACGATCTCGTGATGGTGCCCTCTCCTCGGTGCCGTTCGACCCGCAAGGTCGGGCATCGTCGCACCGTGAGCCTGATCGGTCGGTACACGCCGCGGTCCGAAGTGCTCGCTGCGCGCACGGATTCTCACACGAATGCACCGTGAGGAGAAGACCGGTGTATCTCTCTCCAACGTACTGGCGGCCCCCGCCGGCAGGGCAATGCTCGTTGGTGCCCCCCACGCCGACCCTGCTATCATTCGGTCCGCTCCAACCGAGGCCCTCGATGACGCAATCGACGCGCGATCACATCCTGGCCCGCGCCGCCGACGATCCCGGCTTTCGCCGGCTCCGGAAGCTCGTGCGCGCTTCCGGGGAGTCCATTCTTCTCGCCGGCGCCCGCGGCGGCTCGCGCTCGATCGGCGTGGCCCTCTCCATTCGCGAGACCGAGCGCCCGCACCTCGTGATCACGCAGGACCTGCCCCGCGCCCAGTCGCTCCGGCAGGACCTGACCTATCTCCTCGACGACGTCCCGGTCGAGCTCTTCCCGGAGATCGACATCGGCGTCTACACGCACGGCATCGCCGGCATGGGCGTTCGCGCCGCGCGGCTGGAGGCGCTCTCCGCACTGGCGAAGGGATCTCTCCGCGTGCTCGTGGCCCCGCTCGAGGCGGTGCTCCTGCGCGTGCCGCGGCCCGCGCACGTCGAGCGGCACCAGCTCACGCTGGCCGTGGGAACCGAGACCCCGCTCGACGACATCCTCGTCGCGCTGGACGACCTCGGCTACCAGCACCGGCCGATGGTCGAGGAGCACGGCGACTACAGCCGCCGCGGCGGGATCGTCGACTTCTACAGCTTCGGACAGGACAACCCGATCCGGATCGAGCTGGACGGCGACGAGGTGGCCAGTATCCGCGCGTTCGACGTGGGCACGCAGCGCTCGGTGGCCACGATGGATGCGATCACGGTCCTGCCCACCGACGAGATCCGGCTCACGGTGGCCGAGCTCGAGGAGGCGCGCGAGCGGCTGGAGGGTCTGCACCCCGAGGGAGCCGAGGGTGCCGACCGGCTGATCGACGACCTCGCGTCGCGCCGCGACGTGGAGGGCGCGAACTGGCTGGGCGGACTCTTCCCCGATCACCTGGGCACGCTCTTCGACTACTTCCCCGACGACACCCTCGTCGTGGTGGACGGACCGAAGACGCTTCTCGACACGATCGACGGGCACGAGTCGGACTACCGGCAGTCCTACGACGACGAGGTCAACCGCGGGCGGTTCTTCGCCGCCCCCGAGGCGAACTTCCTCTTCCGCCAGGACTTCACGACGCGGCTGATCCGCTTCGATCAGCTGATCCTGCCCGGTCCGACCGACGAGAAGGACCGGGGCGTGGGCAAGGCGGGACTCACCGGCGTCGCCGTGAACTCGCTTCCGTCGGAGGGCTTCGGGCGCAACATGAACCTCCTCCGCGAGTCCGTCGACGCGCATCGGAAGGCCTCGCGCGACGTCTACATCCTCTGCGAGTCCGACGCGCACCGCGAGCGGCTCGACGAGCTCCTCGAAGACAACCCCGCTCACGTCGACGTGGGCAGCCTCGGCGAGGGGTTCACGCTCCCCGACGTCGGCTTCGCGGTGATCGTCGACCACGAGATCTGGGGCCGGCAGCGCCGATCCCGCCAGCGCTCGCGCCGGTTCAAGCGCGGGCTGCTCCCGCAGGAGCTCCAGTCGCTGAAGCCCGGCGACTACGTCGTCCACATCGAGCACGGCATCGGCACCTATCGCGGCGTCGAGCACCTCGACCTCGGCGGCCACGTGACCGACTGTCTCCTGATCGAGTACGCGCGCGGCGACAAGCTCTACGTCCCCGCCGACCAGCTGGACCTGATTCAGCGCTACTCGGCGGGCGAGGGCGCCAAGCCCACCGTGAACACGATCGGCGGCACCGGCTGGCAGAAGCTCAAGAGCCGGGTCAAGAAGCGCATCAAGATCATGGCCGAGGAGCTGATCCAGACCTACGCGAAGCGCCGCGCGCATCCGGGCCACGCGTTCGCGCCGGACACCGGCTGGCAGTACGAGATGGAGGCGGCGTTTCCGTACGACGAGACGCCCGATCAGCTCTCGGCCATCGC
The DNA here is from genome assembly GCA_965224245.1 of Candidatus Eiseniibacteriota bacterium. Classification (GTDB taxonomy): domain Bacteria; phylum Eisenbacteria; class RBG-16-71-46; order CAZAMP01; family CAZAMP01; genus CBDCYW01. The sequence continues at coordinate 3,770,542 of OZ245046.1, forward strand.
CGACGTCAAGAAGGACATGGAGTCGTCGCGTCCGATGGATCGTCTGGTCTGCGGCGACGTCGGCTTCGGGAAGACCGAGGTGGCCATCCGCGCCGCGTTCAAGGCGGTCATGGACGGCAAGCAGGTGGCCATCCTGGTCCCGACGACGCTCCTGGCCGAGCAGCACCTCGAGACGTTCCAGGAGCGCATGAAGAGCTTCCCGATCAAGATCGACATGATGAGCCGCTTCCGCACCACCAGGCAGCTCGCCGCCACCGCCGAGCTGGTGGCCACCGGCAAGGTCGACGTTCTCATCGGCACGCACCGCATCCTGTCCAAGGACGTCAACTTCAAGGACCTCGGCCTCCTCGTGATCGACGAGGAGCAGCGCTTCGGCGTCCGGCACAAGGAGGTGCTGAAGAAGCTCCGCTCCCAGGTCGACGTGCTGACCCTGACCGCCACGCCGATCCCGCGCACGCTCCACATGTCGCTGATGGGTGCGCGGGACATGTCCACCATCAACACGCCACCCCGCGACCGGTTGCCGGTGCACACCGAGATCGTGAACTTCGGCGAGGACGTGATCGTGGAGTCGCTCCTCGGCGAGGCCGACCGCGGCGGCCAGGCGTTCTTCGTGCACAACCGCGTGCAGACGATCCAGGAGATGGGCATCTATCTGTCGAAGCTCGTGCCGGAGCTCCGGATCGGGATCGCGCACGGACAGATGCCCGAGCGTCAGATCGAGCGCATCATGCTCGACTTCCACGCCCGCAAGTACGACGTCCTCCTGACCACGATGATCATCGAGAGCGGGCTCGATATCCCGTCGGTGAACACGATCCTGATCAACCGCGCCGATGCGTTCGGGCTCGGACAGCTCTACCAGCTCCGCGGCCGCGTGGGGCGCTCGGCCCGGAAGGCGCACGCGTTTCTGCTCGTCCCGCGCGACCAGGCGCTGACCGAGACCGCGCAGAAGCGCCTCCGCGTGATCGACGAGCTGGAGGAGCTGGGCTCGGGCTTCCAGCTCGCGATGCGCGACCTCGAGATCCGCGGCGCGGGCAACATGCTCGGCGGGGAGCAGAGCGGCTTCATCGTGAACGTCGGGTTCGACATGTACTGCCGTCTCCTCGACGAGGCGGTCCGCGAGCTCAAGGGACTGCCGCTGGAGGACGGTCAGAAGACGCCGATCACCACCGACGTCGAGGCGTACCTGTCCGACGACTACGTGCCCGACCGGGCGCTGAAGGTGCGTCTCTACAAGGCGCTGGCCGACACCTCGGAACTGAGCGAGATCGACGAGATCGAGGCGGAGCTGCGCGACCGGTTCGGTCCGTTGCCCGAGGCCGGGCAGTGGCTCGTGGACCTCCGGCGCGTGCGCCTCGTGGGCACGGCGCTCGGCGCGTCGGCGATCGTCTTGCGGAAGGGTCTCTTCGAGGTCACGTTCGAGCGGGAGATGACGCGCGAGGAGGTGCGCGCGCTCCTGTCGGCGACGAACGTGCCCGTGGAGTTCAGCGCGACGGGGAGCCACGGGTTCCGGATCAGCCGGTTCCGGGAGGGATCACCGGCGGAGGCGCTACGGCTGTTGCGGGCGGTGGCCGCGGTCGCGACGGCCGCCGGCGAGGGCTCGTCGGCGGCGACGGTCGGCGCGGACCACCCGTGATCGCACCGGAGTGCGGGCGGCTGCACGCGTAGGATCCGCATTGCTTCGGAGACGGTGGCGCCTCACACGAGCTGATCGATCGAAGTCCACGGGATCGCTTGCACGCCCGGCGCCAGCCCCCCGCCGGGGACGGCGGACGTCACGGGTCGATGAACGACGGCAGCCGATACGTCGTACCGCTCCACCACCCTCGACAGCGTGGCGATCGGCTTCGCCATGCTCGGTGTCGGCGTCCGAGTCGCCTTCGCCTCGACAAGCGACAGCCCCGTCGCACCATGCGGGATCACGAAATCGACCTCGAGTCCCTGCCGGTCGCGAAAGTGGTAGATCGCCCGTGCCCGACCCGAGTGAATCTGCGATTTCACGATCTCCGACGCGACCAACCCCTCGAAGAGCGGCCCCAGGAACGGTGAGCGCTCGAGTATTTCATCCGAATCGATCCCGAGCAGGTGCGCGGCGAGGCCCGAGTCGGCGAAGTAGAGCTTGGGTGCTTTCGTGATTCGCTTGCCGAAGTTCTCGAAGAACGGCGGCACGACGATGATCTGCGCGGTGATCTCCAGCACGCCGATCCACTCGGAGATCGTCGGCACCGACACCCCGAGCGGACCGGCGAGTGCGGTCTTGTTCAACAGCTGCCCCATGCGGGTCGCGAGGAGCGCCAGGAACCGGCGAAACGTCGCCAGGTCCTTCACGGCGAGCACCGATCGGACGTCGCGCTCGAGGTAGGTCTGTACATAGGAGCGAAACCACAGATCGCGGGTGGACGGCCGTGCGATCACCTCCGGGTAGCCGCCCCCGAGGAGTGACACCCGCGGCTGTTCCGAATGTGAGAACGGCAAGAGCTGAAAGATCGCCGCCCTGCCGGCCATGGACTCCGAGACTCCCCTCATGAGGGCCGCCTCCTGCGACCCGGTGAGAATCCACTCCCCGGTCGTCCCGGGCGATGCGTCGATCTCGCTCCGGATGTAGTTCAGAAGCTCGGGGGTGTTCTGGATCTCGTCCAGAATCACGGGACGGGAGAGCGCGTCGAGAAAGCTCCTCGGGTCACTCCGAACCCGGTCGACGACGTCGGGATCTTCGAGCAGCACGTAGTGAGCGCTCGGCAGGCAGTGCCGGAGGAGGGTCGTCTTTCCGGATCGCCGCGGACCCGTGACGATGAGCGCGGGGAAGCCGCCAAGTGCCCTTTGCAGCTCGAGTTCGAGGCGACGACGAATGTACTTCATGTGACATTTCTAAGGTGTTACTTAAGATTTGTCAATACTGAACGCCGACGACTAGACGACCGGACAGGCTACGGGGCTCGTCATCTCCATGACACGGGCATCCCACGCGGGATGTGATGGTGACGGGCTGGACCCTCTGCACCGGCGGACCCGAGCAGCTCATCGAAAGCTGGCCGGCATCGGGTCCGGCATCCGGGTCGCGTGGCCCGGCGGGGAGAAACCCCCGACATGGGAGTTCGTGAAGCTCGGCTACCCTCGATTGCACCGTGCGTCGGGTTCCTCGACCAGACGCCCTCTCCGGGACAGGCATTCGCGAGGATGTTCGGCGATGGCGGTGGGGTGTACGAGATCCTGCCAGAGGGACTCGCAAGGCCGACCTGAGCGGTATCTTCGGCTTCGACGTCGGTGAGGGGGAAGGCCTGCGCGTCGTGGACCCCGGTGGAGACGGGGATCGGGGGGCGAGGCGGAGCCCCGACTCGATCGAACCGTCGTCCGCATCCATCGCGCGCGCCACTGATGCCGGATCTCAGCGACTCGGACATGGAAACGGCCCGCTCCCCGCGTCGCAAACGGGCCGTCGAACGGGCTCGATGGAAGGGCGAGAACGCGAAGGACCGCGCCTACAGCTTGGCTTCCTTGAACAGCACGTGCTTGCGCGCCCGGGGATCGTACTTCTTGATCTCGATCTTGTCCGGGTGCTTCCGCTTGTCCTTCTTCGCGATGTAGAAGTAGCCGGTGCCGGCCGTCGAGACGAGCTTGATCTTCTCACGCATGATCGCCCCCTACACCTTCTCGCCGCGCGCGCGCATGTCGGAGAGCACGCGCTCGATCCCGACCTTGTCGATGATCTTGATGCCCCGCGCGCTCACGCGCAGCCGAACCCAGCGACGCTCGTTCGCGACCCAGAAGCGGCGCGACTGCAGGTTCGGCAGAAAGCGACGCTTGGTCTTGTTGTGCGCGTGCGAGACGTTGTTGCCCACACTCGGGCGCTTCCCGGTTACCTGACAGACTCTCGACATGGCTTCCTCCGCGGTCGAGTCGATCCGCTTTCGGCCGCGTGGCTCGATGGTTGGCGTGCGCTGGGCACGGACGACCTGAATCAGGGCGAGGAGTGTACACCGATCCCGCGGACGGTGTCCACGGCTGGACGCCGATCCGGCCGGGAGCCCCGCCGTTCCGCGTAAGATATTGTCATATTGCTGTTTAGAGAGACACCCGGATACCCACACGGGCGATCCGAGCGCCGGGGTGCCCACCGGGGGCGGTGCCCGGCCAGCACCCGGCCGCCGCCCGGCAGCCGCCCGATCGCCGCCCGATCGCCGTCCGAAGACCGTTGGGGCCCCCACCGGCAACGCCTCGGCGGCCCGCGCTGGACCCACGACGCCCCGGAACCGGTGGCCGCGCGCGGAGGTTGCAAACGGATCGGACAACACGCAGAGTCGACTCGGACGGCGTCACCCCATCGGTCGAGAGGGACCTCGATGAAACGGAAGCGGCGTGTTCTGACCATCCTCCTGGCGATCCCGGCAGTGCTGGTGCTGCTCATGGTCGCCGGCGTCCTCCTGATCCCCCGTGACCGCCTCGTGGAGCTGGCGCTCGATCGCGTCCGCGCGTCCACGGGACGCGAGATCGAGGTCGGGACGAAGAACGTGCGGCTCTTTCCGAACGTCGCGGTCACGCTCGGGGACGTGAGCTTCGGAGAGCGCGCCGAGCCCAACAAGCCGCGCCTGGCCGCCGACGAGATCTCGTTCGGGCTTCCCCTGAGGCCCCTCCTCCAGCGGAACGTCGTGCTCGACGGCGTCCGCATCGTGAACCCGGTGGTCGACATCGTCCTGTCCGAGACCACCGATGGAGCGGTGCCGACGCCGACCGCCCCCGAGGCCGAGGGAGCCGCCGACGTCGCGATCCGTCAGTTCGACATCGTCGGCGGCGCGGTGCGGGTCCGCCGCGCGGACGGGACGCTCCTGGCGTCGCTCGGCGGGCTGTCCGAGCAGCTCTCGGCCACCGCGTCGCGCGCGGGCATGATCAGCCTCACCGGCACCACCACGCTGGACACGCTCCTGGTGTACCTGCCGGCCGGACGGCTGGGCGACGGGCTCTCGCTCACGCTCCAGAAGACGCTGAGCTACGACGTGGCGACCGACGTCCTCGAGCTCGACGAGGTCACGCTGAGCCTGGCCGGCGTCCCCATCGGCGTCCGGGGCCGGGTCACCGAGGTCCGCGAGAACCCGACGGCCGACCTCCGGCTCGAGGGCGGCCCGGCGGAGGTGGCGAGCCTCCTCGGCCTCGTCCCGAGTCAGCTCTTCCCGGAGATCGCCGGGGTCGAGTCTTCGGGACGCTTGGAGGTCACGGGGTTCCTGGCCGGACCGCTGCAGACGCCGGGCGGGCCGGCGTTCGACCTCACGCTCACCCTGGACGACGGCGAGCTGCGATACCCGGGTATCGCCGACCCGATCCGGTCGATCGCGCTCGAGGCCCACGCGACGCCCACCGACATCGCCATCCAGTCGTTCCGGGCCGAGGTGGCCACGAGCCGCATCGCCGGCCACGCCAGCATCCACGACTACCGGAACGACCCCGCGTACACGCTCGCCATCGACGGCGACATGGCGCTCGCGGATCTGGTCGCGTTCAACCCGGCGCTGGACTCGCTCGCGCTGGGAGGGCGCACGGCCGCACAGATCGTCGTCGAGGGCCAGGGCCAGGATCCCGACGCGGCCGTCATCAGCGGCACCGCGCGCGCCGAGGACGTCTCGATGCGTGCGGCCCAGCTCCGGGTGCCCGTCACCGCGGTGACCGGCGACGTCGTGATCGACGGGCGGACGGTCACCACCGACGGCATCAGCGCCAGGCTCGGCAAGAGCGACGTGACCGTTCGCGGGCGTATCGACGACTTCCTCGCGCTCGACCCGCGTCGCACCGATGCCGGACGCGCGACGGCCACGCTCGACGTCACGTCCGCGCTCCTCGACGTGGACGAGTTCATGCCGCCGCGCCCCGAAGGCGACGGCGGAGCCACCGAACGCGTGCCTCCCGCCGAGCCCCTCCTGCCGGAGCTACCGAGGCTCGACGGCCGCGCGGACGTGACGATCCAGCGACTGCACTACGACCGTGCCGACGCGGAGAACGTCCGCGGCACGCTGAACCTCTCCGGCAACGAGCTGACCATCGACAACGCCACCGGCGACGTCTTCGGGGGCAAGATCGCCCTCGGCGGCACGGTGGATCTCGCCGCGCGCGAGGCCCCGGCGTTCGACGTCCAGACGACGGTCACCGGGTGCAGCCTCCGTCAGGTCATGGCGTTCAATCGTGGGCTCGATCGCTTCAGCGGCATCGCCGAGCACATGGACGGCACGATGTCGTCGACCTCGCGGCTCCAGGGACGACTCGACTCGGGGCTCCAGCTCGACAGTCCGGCGCTGAGCGGCCTCGGTGACGTCGAGGTCACGCAGGCCACGCTGCAGCGCTATCCGATCCAGGAGCAGCTCGCGCGATACCTGGGCGCCGATGCGATGCGCCAGCTCTCCGGGCTCGACCTCCTCCAGCCGTTCCGGATCGAAGACGGGCGCCTCACGTTCGACGGGCTCTCGATCACCGGGAAGTCGCTCTCGGCGAGCGGAAGCGGCTGGACCGACATCACCGGCAAGTACGCGCTGACGCTCGACCTCCTGCTGCCGCGCGCGATGGCCGCCGGAGTGGGGTCCAGGCTGTCCCCGGAGCTGTCCGGGCTCGTGCTCGCCGGCGACGATCCGACCATCATGCTCCCGGTGACCGTGTCGGGATCACGCGGCGGAAACGCCGAGGTCACGATCGACACCGGGAAGCTCGGCGAAGATGCGAGACGGCGCGCCGCCGCGCGCCTGGCCGAGGAGAAGGCGCGTCTCGAGGCCGAGGCGAAGGCGCGCGCGGAGGCCGCCGCGGCCGAGCTGCTCGGGCGTGACACCGCCGACACCACGCGCGTCGAGACCCTCGTCGAGGACGAGGTCAAGGGACGGGTGAAGGACGCGCTGGACGGGCTGTTCGGAAAGAAGAAGAAGAAGTAGTAGTAGTAGTAGCGCCGGGCGACATCCGCCCTCACCGTGCCGCGTCCCGCAGCACGTCACTCGTCGGGCGAGAGCTCCGCGAGCTGCCACGGCGCCGGCTCGTGGCAGGGCCAGAGTCGAGCCCGGAAGCTCGTCTCGGGCTCGGCGGCCCGGCGTGCGATCCGAACGCGTGCGATGTCTTCCAGCGACAGCTCCACCGCACCCCCCAGGTCCACGAACCCGCCGATCGCCGCGATGCTCAGCGGCCGCCCGCGATCGGCATCCTGCGACATCGCTCGCGTCGGGTGATCCTCGGGACGCGCATGAAGCGCCTCGAGCACCGACCCGAGGCGCCGGGCTTCCGATCGTGCGACGTACACGACGGCGAAGGCATCGAGATCGTCTCCCGGCCGCACGTCCGAGACGGACCACGTGGCACGCGTGCCGGTCGCCGCGTCGGGGACGTCGGGACTCACCGCGTCGGCCGCCGCGAGCGGGGCATTTGCGGCGATCGCGGCGATCGGGTCGATCGCGGCGACCACGGCGCGGAGCGCGTCGGACACACCATCACGTCCGATCACGCCGATCCGGATCTCCGGCCGGCCGCGCTCGACGGCGGCCGCCATCTGGGTCACGTAGCCCGCGACGACGAGTGCGGTCTCGTCGGTCCGGAGCTCATCCGGGCTTCGCCAGCCGCGGCGACGCCCGCTCTCGGCCACGTACCGGAATCCGGGGGGATCCACCGGGCCGCTCGACGGGGCACGAGCCACCGATCGCGGGGTCGCCACGCGCGCCTCGGCGTCCGGGGCCGGCGTACCGGCGGCGGCCGCCGCCGCGAGGGACGCGGCGACGAGGATCGTGAGACCGAGCGGTCCGAGCTGACGAGTCGACGGTGTCATGCGCACTCTGGCCATGGTTGGCGAGGATCGACGAACGGATGCGGTGACGGAGCGTCACCACGGACATCCGGCCGGAGCGGCGAGCCGGCGGCCACCAGTGAGGATCGGACGCTCACCTCTGAACTTGAACGCTTTCCGGGCGGATCCCGCGCTCGGGGCCACTCGCCTGCTCGACCGCCCGAGGTCGTCCGTCCGAGGCGGTTCCGAGCCACGCCGTGCGCCGGTCGGCACGTGTAGTTGTTACAGGACCTGTGAAATCAACCGACCCGTCCGGGTGAGCCGATCGCTGCACGGCCCCCCGGGGCACGGGTGAAGACTCCGCAACGCATTCGATTGCCTGCAGTTAGACCGGACACCCAGATCCGTGGTGCGCGTGGCAGGCTCCTTGCGACATCATCGGAGCCGAGCAACGACGGACGAGTGTGTACCCCACACGGATGGGAGGATCCCGTGCTTGGACTTTCGATCACCTTCTTCCTGATCGCGCTCGTGGCGGCGGTGTTCGGGTTCGGCGGCATCGCCGCCGGCGCCGCGGGCATCGCGAAGCTCCTGTTCTTCATCTTCCTCGTGCTGTTCGTGGTGTCGATGATCGCGCGTGCGCTGCGGGGACGATCGGTCATGTAGCGTCCCACATCGGCGCCGATGCGTACCGCCGCGTCGGCGCCGATCGCATCCCGGCCCGCGGTGAACCCACCCCGCTCGACCGTGCGTCCCACCCTGCATCCGGAGGCGGAACGGAGCTCCCGCTCCGTAACCGCCCCCGGCACCTCGCCGGTCCCGCGCGACGGCGGGCTCGTTTCGTCCTCGACCGGAGGCTCGACCCTGCTCGTCCAGGTCGCGTCGCGTCAGTGGAACGTCCACCCCACGGTCAGCTCGAGGTCGGGCTGATCGATGAGTCCCAGCCGACTCTCGACGAAGAACGAGCTACCGCTCCGAAGCCCCTTCTCGATCCCTCCCACGGCGGACAACCCCACGTCGGTGTGCGAGTCGTCGCCGCGATCGCGGCCGCCGTCGTGGTTCACCACCACGATCCCCAGGCCGCCCCCCAGATACGGGCTCCAGGCCTCCCAGTTCTCGGCGAACCGGTACGTGCCCTCGAGCGCGTTGATCGAGATGACGGTCACGTCGTCCCCGACGCCGAGCTCCACGCTGGGCTGGTAGCGAACCCGATCGAACAGACGCCCCGCATTGATGTGCACGCCACCGGTCACCTGATCGGGATCGATGCGCAGCCCGACGCGCGGGCCCCATCCGGAATGGCCCGTGGCGGGCTCGTCGGCGCCGGCGGGTACGGCGGCCATCGCCAGGACGAGTGCGGTAGCCGTCAGTCGTTGCGTCATGATTGCCTCCATGGCTTGGGGGTGAACCGCACGTCGTGTGGGCCTCACGCCGGCGACCGGTCCGTCGGGTCCTCGCCGGTCCTGGCGGCGCGACGCGCCGAGTACGCCGCGCGTCGAACGTGGCGTACGGGCGCCGGAAACCGCATCCCGTCGAGTGACCGTTCGTGTAGACACCCGCGTGACGGCACCGGTCACACCCTCGTGGACCGACTGCGTGGGCACGGGCGAGCGAGCCGACTCGGTGCGGGCGTGCGATCGTGTGAAGCCCGGGCGGCGCAGAACATGCAGAACATCTTGCGTGACGAGGCCGGAACGGATCCGGTGACGCCGCGCGACCGCCGGTCTGCCGGTGGCCGCGCGGGCTGGACCGGCTCCCAACCCCGCGAACGGACGCGGCGGGAGCCGAACCCGAGCTAGCTTCGAACCGACAGTCGCGCCGGCTCGACGATGTGAACCGCGAGCCTTCGCCCGCGGGGAAGCTCGACCGCTCCGCTCTCCGCGGCGGGGACGATGACCACGTCGGCGGTCTCTTCCGTCGTACCCGCCTCCGCGGCGCCGGCATCGACGCCGCTCGCCGTGCGTGTCGTCGCGTCACCCGGCGGCGACACGTCCGGCGAAGCGGCCACGAAGGCGATCGGGCGCGTCTCGATCTTGCTGGACCGGTCGGCATCCGTGTCGATCTCGCGGAACAGGAGCGTGATCTTCTGCGTCCCGATCGGATCGACGTGCACCACCTGCGCGTCCAGCCGCGTCCCCGCGGGCAGGAGCAGGTCCGAGGCGTCGTCGTACAGCGGGGCCATCAGCGTCGCGTGCACGATGTCTCCGGGGCGATGTTCCTCGGACGTCACGTCCTCGCTGAGCATCACGATCATCGTCGTTCCGGCCGGAACGACCTTCTCCGTCGTCGACGATTCGCACGCGGCGGTGGCACAGAGCGCCACCACGAGGCTCGCACGTCTGATGAGGGTCACCATCGTCGTCACCTCCTCACGCGGTCATTCCGGGTCATCGGTTTCGTCGGTGGTCTCATCGACGGCGGCCACGCGATCGTCACCGGTGGGCTCGCTCAGGCTCTCGAGGTTGGCTCGGGCTCGCTCGCTGCCTGCGGCGGCCGCCTCCTCGAACACGGCTCTCGCCTCGTCGACCCGGCCGCTCCGCTCCAGCGCGACGCCGAGGTTGTTCAGCACGTAGGCCGGCAGCATCTGCCCGGTCCGAGCGGCGGTGGCTCGTGCCTCCTCGAGGCTCGACGCGGCCCGCTCGTACTCGCCGCGCATCAGCAGCACGTACCCGTGATTGTTCCGGGCGTACAGGTTGGCGCCATCGAGCTCGCAGGCCCGGCGAAACGCGGTCTCGGCCTCGTCGAGGCGCTCGGCGGACAGGAGAGCGCGGCCCCTGACGTTCCAGGCGATGCTCGACGAGTCGTCGAACGCCGTGGCCTGGGCGCTCAGATCCAGCGCGCGGTCCACGTCGGGCGGCTCGACGTCCAGGAGGGCGCGGCTCAGATTCACCCGGACATCCCGCTGCATCGCGACGTCCTCGGCGAACGCCCCGAGGAGCGGCTCCAGGAGTCGCTGTGCCTCGCGTGCACCGTCGGGTCGGTGGAGCGCCTCCATGGCGTCGGCGTAATCCCGGCGGGCGTCCTCGGCGCTCGGGGTGTCGCTGACGTTCGCGGACGTGGGTGCGTCTTCGGCCGGCTCGGAGCCGGCCGATGGGTCGGTCGTCACGGCATCGTCCGACGGCGCACCGGCCGACGATGCGTCAGCCGGCGGCGCATCCTCCGATGGCGTGGCGGGTGTCGTCGCGGGCTCCTCCGCCGCCGGCGGCGTGACCTCCGGCGCCTCGTCGTCCATTCGAACGCCGGCGGTGGACTCGCGTCGCTTGGCCTCGGAGGGCGTGCCGATCGAGCAGACCCCGATGGCAATCAGCGCTGCCAGCGGCAGCAGCACGGCTCTCGTGTTCGTCATCGCTCACCTCTGCTATCGTGGGCAGCCCCTCGCTCGCCGATTCGATTCGGTCTGCGCGGCACGAGCCGCCGTCGGGCCTCGATTCGGGATGCCGTTCCCGACTCCTCGTCGATCCCGTGAAGCGCAAATGACGTGCCGACCGCCTGAACGGGGACCTGGGCCACGCCAAGGCCGTGTCGCGACGGCGGATGGGTCGGGCTGCACCGTGGGAGACCGTTCGGCTCGAACCGGCCGGCGGCCGACCGGGATCGTGTAGGAACTCCAGAGCGTGTGAGGATTTCACGGATGAACCGAGACGTTCTCGGGGCCTGGATCCGCCATCCGGGCGATACGAGTCGCCGTCGAGCCTGGCATGCATCTCGCATGAACCTCGGGGTGTCGAAGTCGCTCATGCGTGACCCGCGCACACCGCGACACAACCGAGGAGTATTCCGATGCGCAACAAAGACATGCGGTCAATCCTGCTCGTGGCCCCCCTCGTGCTCCTGGGCTGCGCGACCAAGGGCTACGTGCGTGAGCAGGTGGCCGCGATGGAGCACGACATGAATCGGGTCGAGCAGAGCCTGTCCCAGCAGGTCCAGGACGCGAACGGTCGGGTCGCGGGGCTCGAGGCCTCCACGGGTCGGATGAACGCCAGCATCGACGAGGCCCGCCGCCTCGCGCTGGGGGATGTCGACCTGACCGAGGTCGATCGGTGCCGGGTCTACTTCGCGTTCGACAGCGACCAGATCCGGGCCGACCAGAAGGCGGCGCTGGACCGGGTCGCCACGTCGCTCGAGGCGAATCCGCGACTCGTCGTGAACGTGTTCGGATTCACCGATCCGACCGGCTCGGCCGCGTACAACGCGGAGCTGGGACGTCGGCGCGCCGAAGCCGTGATGCGCTACCTCGTGGACCACACGGGTGACGCACTCCGCCGGTACCAGATGCTGAGCTTCGGCGAGGATGCCCCGGCGCGCGAGCGCGAGTCGCTCGGCACCGAGAACGAACGACGGCGGCAGGCGCTCGTCGTGCTGCTGGAGGCCGAGCTGGCCGGGGAGCGCTCGGATCTGACGCAGCAGTAGGACGGGGTGGCGGTGGCGCGCCGGGGGCGCCACCGCACGCTACTCGTCGATCAGCTCCTCGGCGAGCAAGCGCGCCTTGCGGGACAGGCTCGCGGCGGCCGCCGGATCGTCGTCCGCGAGCGCATCACGGGCCGACGCCACCAAACGCTCCAGCACCTGGCGCCTGTCGGCCTTCTCCTCGGGGAGCGTCATGCCGGCCAGCGCACGCGTCACCTCGGCCACGCGCGCGAGGTCGTTTCGCGCCTGCTCGAAGAGGCGGACCTGCTCGTCGTCGGACAGCGCCACCGATACCGACTCCAGTGACTCCCGGACCTCCGCCGGCGCGGCCTCACTCGTCGCCGCGGTGGAGTCGGGCGCGGCCACCGGCCGGGAGGCGTCCGTGGCCGGCGTTCCGGAGCCCGGCGCCGTCTGCCGTCGAACGGCCGAGCACGCCGTTCCCATCGCCAGAACGGCCACCAGTCCGGTCAGCATCACGCGTCGTGCGCGCATGGAAGCTCCATGATGAGCGTCGTCCCGGTCGGGCCCGTTTCCAGCCGGACCTGGCCGCGGTGCAGCTCGGCCGTCTGGGCGATCAGCGCGAGCCCGATGCCGCTGCCCTTCGGTCGCGTGGTGAAGTACGGATCGAACGCCTGTCGACGGGTCTCGGCCGTCATCCCCGGACCATTGTCCGACACCCACATCCGAACCGACGTCGCGTCCCGCGCCGCCGCCAGCACGATGCGGCCGTCCGTGCGTCCCTCGAGCGCCTCCAGGGCATTCTGGATCGCATTGCCGAGTGCCTGTTTCACGACCAGCGCGTCCATCTCCACCACACCCGGGGCGTCGGCTTCCACGACCAGCTCGACGGATTGCAGATGCGCCCGAGCCTCGACGTCGTGGCCGACGTCACGCAGCAGCGCGTGAACGTTCGTCGTCTCGACGTTCAGCGCGCCGACCGACGCCATGCGCAGAAAGCCCGTGACGGACCCCTCGACGCTCTGGATGGCCCGTCGCGCCCGGTCGAGCGTAGCATCCCGCTCTTCCCCTGTCTGTGACGCCGCGACCGCGAGCTCGAGGCTGGCGCGCTGCAGGTGGTTCCGGAGCTCGTGGGCGACACCGGACGCCATTCGACCCAGGCGATCCAGCACGGTGGACACCTGCGGCGACCCCGGTACGGCCCCGCGCTCGGCATCCGCGGACTCCCGGAACCGGTCTCCGAGGACGTTGAGGGCCTGGGCCAGGCGAGTGAACTCGTCGTGGCCGCGCTCGGAGAGGCGAACGTCGAGCTGTCCCTCGGTGAGGGCCCGGACGCCGGCCTCGAGCTCCCGCACGCGACCGGTCAGGACGCGCGACACCAGAATGCCCGACACCAGCGCGAGCACGACCGCGGTCACCGCCGTGACCAGCCCTCGGGACATCGCATCCTCCACCGACGTCCACAGGAATGTGCCCGACATCACGACCTGGACCGTCGCGAACGGCTGGCCGTCGTGGAGCAGGCTCGTCTCGCGCTGGTAGTCGGGCGCGCGGCGATGGAGCTCCCACAGCGTGGCCACCGCCGCGCGCATGCTGCGAACGTCGGGAAGGGGCGCATGCGCCTCCGAGCGGGTGCCGATGCTCGCGGAGTCGGTGTGCGCCACGTACCACCCGTTGGGATCGGTCACCGCGACGCTGATGATCGACGGCGCGAGGACGATGGCATCGTCGAAGGTCGCGGCGAGACCGGCGGAGCGCCGGGCGCCGCTCAGATCGGTGCCCGACGCCGCGGACGTGAGTCGAGCGAGCTCACGCCGGACGGCGCCGGTGACGAGATCGGCCTCCGTCGACGCCTGCCGGGCACCGAGCTGCACCGCGCTCGTCAGACCCAGAAACCCCGTGACCGCGATCAGCACCGCCGCGAGCAGGACAAACGCGGTGAGCTGCCGCGCCCGCCAGCCGAGCGTCATCGCGCCCCGTCCTCGTCCGGTGCGCCCGAGGTCCCACCGCGGGCCGCCCCTCGCCGCTCGAGCACACCGTAGTCGTGGAGACGCGTGTAGAGGGTCTTCACGCTGATCCCCACGACCTCCGCGGTCCGCGTCTTGTTGCCGTCGTTGGCCTCCAGCGTGGCGAGGATGATCGCCCGCTCGGCGTCGGCGAGCGTCGTCCCCACCGGGACCACGACCTCGTGCACGCTCCCGTCATCCCGAGAGGGCTCCGGACGGTGCACGGATCGATGGGACGGCAAGTGCTCGGGCAGGATCTCGCCGACACCGCACAGGATGACGGCGTGCTGGACGGCGTTGCGAAGCTCGCGGGCATTCCCGGGCCAGTCCTCCGCCTTCAGGTGCTCGAGCGCCTGCGGAGAGATTCCCGTGACCCGCGCGCCGTCCGACTCGCGGAACAGCTCCAGGAAGTGCATGGCCAGGAGCGCGATGTCGTCCCTTCTCTCTCTGAGCGGCGGCACCCGGAGCGTGAACACGTTCAGCCGGAACAGGAGATCCTCGCGGAAGGCGCCGTCGCGAATGCGGGCCGCGATGTCGGCGTTGGTGGCGGCGATGACGCGCACGTCGACCTCGATCTCTCCCGAGCCCCCCACGCGCCGCACCTTGCCGTCCTCGAGCACGCGAAGGAGCTTGGTCTGGAGGTCCGCGGGCATCTCCCCGATCTCGTCCAGGAACAGCGTGCCTCCGTCGGCCTGCTCGAAGCATCCCGCGCGGGCGGCGGTCGCGCCGGTGAACGCGCCCCGCTCATGGCCGAAGAGCTCGCTCTCCAGGAGCGTCTCGGGAATGGCACCGCAGTTGATCGGGACGAAGGGCTTCTGCGCGCGGGGGCTCTCCCGGTGGAGCGCGCGGGCCACGAGCTCCTTCCCGGTTCCGCTCTCGCCCTGGATCAACACCGATGCACGGGTGGGAGCGACCTGCTCGACCAGTCGGAACAGCTCGAGCATCGCCGGCGACTGGCCGACCATCGCGTCCAGCCGTCCCTCGCGGCTCATCAGTCGCCTGAGCTCGCGCACCTCGCGCCGCAGCTGGGCGCGCTCCAGACCGCGCTCGATGACCACGAACAGACGTTGAGGCTCGATCGGCTTCACGAGGTAGTCGAACGCACCGCGTCGGGTCGCCTCCACGGCGCTCGTGATCGACCCGTGGCCGGTCAGGACGAGCGTCGTGGCGTCCACGCCTCGACTGTCGAAGTCACCCAGAAGCTCGAGACCCGACCGATCGGGGAGATCCAGATCGACGACGACGAGATCGGGCGGCGTGGCCAGAGCCCGCTCGATCGCGCGGGCCGCGTCGGGTGCCTGGTCGACCGCGTAGCCGTGACCGGACAGGAGGCCGGCCAGGCCCCGCCGGAGACCGTCGTCGTCGTCGACGAGGAGGATGCGTGGATGGTCGCTCACCGGGCTGATCGCCTCTCGTGCGCGGGCGGCGTGGCGTGGCAGGACGACGTCCGGAAGACAGTAGCACGCTGACCGGACGGCGCGAACTGTTCGGATTCGGCGAGCGCGGCGAAGGGGGGTGGCGGGCGCCTCGGACGCCCGCCGCACCCGTCAGCGAAGAAGCACCACCCGGCGGGACTGCGATACCCCGCCGGCATCCAGCCGGTAGAAGTACGTACCCGGCGCAACCGGTCGGGCGAGGTCGTCGTTTCCGTCCCAGCGCACCGTGTAACGCCCGGCGTCCCGCACGGCATCGTCCAGCGACCGCACCCGGCGGCCGCCGGTGTCGTAGATCGTCACGCGAACGCGCGCGCGGTGCGCGATCGCGTACGAGATGAACGTGCCGCTCGTCGCGGGGTTCGGGGTACTCGGGTAGAGCGCGTGTGCGAGGGGAACGGACGTGGCGGGAGGCGTCTCGGGCTCGGTGGGCGTGCCGTCGAATCGGGTCACGTTCAGGACCTGATCGGACGCGACGTCCGTGAGATCGGTGCCGGTGCCGTCGGGCCAGCGCACCGAGACCCGATCGACGAGTGACGCCTGATCCAGCCCGAAGCGAACCGCGGACGGGTCGTGCCCTCCCAGCCCCGAGCCGGACCCGACGACGCGCGACTGTACCGAGCCCTCCACCTGGACCTCGACGCGGGCGCCCACGCCACCGCTCGGATCGTCAGGGGCGATCAGCGTGACGCCCAGCCACCGGCGGAGCGGCGCCTGGCTCTTGAACAGACGGTTGGACCCGCCGTCGTCCGCGACGAACACGTCCGGGCGACCGTCGGCGTCGACGTCGGCCACGGCCAGGCTCAGGGCCGTGGTCATGCCCTCGAAGTTGAGTCCGGTGACGTCGATGAAGCCGTCGAGCGCGTCGTTGCGGATCAGCCGCACGCCGGTCACGTCGTCGGTCAGGACGAGATCGAGCCGCCCGTCGGAGTCGTAGTCGAGCCATGCGGCATCGAGCGAGCCACGTGGCTCGCCGAGGGGGCTGTCGGGTGCGACGTCGATGAGCTCTCCGTCGTCGTTTCGGTACAGCGCGTCGGCCACGTCGAGACGCGTCACGAACAGGTCGGGATCCCCGTCCCCGTCGTAGTCTCCGAACGTGGCTCCGATCGACCGGCCGTTGCCGGTCTCGGGCGTGAGCTGGACCGCGGTGAACACGCCGCCCTCGTTGACGAAGAGCCGCTCGCCGTCGTCGAAGTTGGCCACCGCCAGATCCAGATCGCCGTCCAGATCGACGTCGGCGAACGCGGCGCCCGAGGACCGCCCGTCGTCGTCGAGGCCCAGCTCGGCCGAGATCTCGACCCAGACGCCACCACCGTCGTTCCGGTACAGCCGGTTCGCCTGACCGAAGTTCGTCAGGTAGATGTCGACGTCGCGATCGGCGTCGATGTCCACCGCGTACGCGGCGCGACCGGCTCCGCTGTGATCCAGAGGCGCGACGGTCGCGTCGGTGAACGCACCGGTTCCGTCGTTGATGAACAGACGGTTGGCGCTCCCGCTCTCGACCACGTACAGGTCGAGATGCTCGTCGCCGTCCACGTCGGCGAACAGCGCCGATCGCGATGGCCCCTCGTCCGCCACCGGGGTCTCGGCCCCGATCTCCACGAACGTGGCGTCGTCGTTCCGATACAGGAGGTTGGCCGCCCCCTCTCTGGGCACGTACAGATCGGGGTCGCCGTCACCGTCGATGTCGCCCCAGGACGGCACGCGCGAGGGCCCGTCGGCTTCCAGCGCGACCTGCTCGTCACGGGCGAAGAACGGGACCTGGGCCACCAGCGGGTCGAGGACGAACAGTCCTTCGTTCATGTCCGACACCACGACGACGCCGCTCGGGTAGTCGGTGAAGACGCCCCAGGCGCCGGCGAACGAGTAGCCCTGCCCGACGGGATGCGTGTCGAAGAAGCCGACCTCGGCCATGCGATCGACGTCCGAGACGTCGATGACCCGGAGCCCACTCTGGTAGTTCGCCTCGAACAGGAAGTCACCCCGGACCATGCAGTTGTGATCGCGTGCGGTGACGTCGTTGGTCCAGTAGCGAACGTAGACCGGGTTCTCGAGGTCCTCGACGTTGAACACGAACGTGCGCGCGCCCGGCATGCCGGCGTACGGCTCGTCGAGCTCGTCGTTCACGAACACGTGGCGGCGATCCTCGCTGAGCCAGGTCTGATGGCAGTACGTGAGTCCCGGGTAGGTCGCGCCCAGCGTCAGGATCTCGATCGCGGCCTTGTCGGTGACGTCGAGGATCCAGAGGCCTCCCTCCTCCCCGGCCAGGAACGCGATCTCGCGTCCGTCGTACTCGCCGCCGTGGTACGTCACGACCTGACAGTCGTGGATGGCGCGGCCGACCCAGTTGCCGGCGTAGACGGGGACCTCGGGATCGGATAGATCCAGGATCCCGAGGTCGCGATACCCGTTGTCCTGGGCGCCCGATATGTAGAGAAACCCACTCTCCTCGTTGACCGCGATGTTGTGTGCGGTCGTGAACCGGAGCCCGCTGTCGCCGGTGTACGTATCCACGTAGCGCACGATGCCGTCGTCGATCTCGGCCAGGTCGACGATCTGGAGGCCCCACGCGGTCTGGTCGGTGACGACGTACGCGTAGTGCTGGTACGTCCGGATGTCGCTCCAGGCGGTGTTCGGATGCTCCAGCACGTCCACCACGACCGGATTGCGCGGATCGGTGATGTCGACGAACGCCGTCCGGTTGTTGAGCCCCATCAGCGCGTACTCGCGTCCCGAGGGCGACGTGTATCCCCAGACGTCGTTTCCAGCGGAAGCAGGGAGCTCTCCGAACGAGCCCAGGTCCACGTTGGAGAGGAGCGCGACGCCGCTGGCCGGGTAGCCCCGAGCGATGCGATCGCCCACGCCGGTGACGCCCGGGACGCTCCCGGCGGTGGCCGGGGCGCCGACACCGCAAGGCGGGCGGCCGAGCGCGTCCGCCGATGCGTCGTCGAGCGCCTCGAGGGGCAAGAGCGCCCCCGCCGTCGTGGTCGTGAGCGCCAGTAGCATCATCACCGTACCGATCCGGAACTCGAGATCCGGGGAGTCACATCTCACCGTCATTCGTTCGCTCCTCACCGACCGCACCGGGAGTGTCTCTCGCCGCGTGCGGTCACACACCCCACCTCATCCCCCGAGCCCGGGATCGCCGGGCTCGATCGTCTTCCGCCAGTCGCCGCATTCTAGCGTATCGCGAGACCGGCCGGCGATTCGCCGAACGGATACAGGATTCAGCGATGCTGGCGGTCGACGTCAGTCGCGGAGCAGACGGTCGACCGGCGCGAAGTCGTCGGTCAGGGTGATCGCGTGGGGCCACGGCACCTCGCCGTCGTACACGCGGGCGGCCTCGTCGACGTACTGTGGTCTCGGGACGCGTCCAGCGTCGACGAGCGCCTGCGCGCGCGCGGTGAGCGCGTCGCGGTCCAGGTGGCGGGGCTCGGTGAGCCCGACCACGACCGTATTGCCCGACCAGTCACACAGGAAGAACGTGAACTCCCGGAATCCGGCCGCCGACATCGTCTTGACCAGCGCGAAGAGGAAGGCGCTGTCCGGCTCGTCGGCGGGCTCGATGACGTTGTACATCAGGACACCGCCGGGCGAGAGCCGCTCGCGCGCGATCTCGAAGAACTCGCGCGTCGTCAGCTGAAACGGAATCGTGTTGCCGTAGCGGCCCGAGTTGTACGCATCGACCACGATGACGTCGAACGTGGACTCGGTGCTCCGGAGGTACGTACGTCCGTCCGCCACTTCCACGTCCAGCCGCGGCGAGACCGGAAGTCCGAAGAACCGCTCGGCCACGTCCACGACTGCGGGATCCACATCCACCGCGTGCACCGTCACGTGGGGGTAGTCGGCCAGGAACTGCTTGGGGCCGGTCGCACCGCCGAGCCCGATGAAGAGGACGTCGTCGATCTCGTCGCGAAAGAGCCACGCCGAATGGAAGTGCTCGGTGTACTCGTATCCCCCGCTGGCCGGGTTGTCGATCAGCATGCGACTCTGGCGAGTGTCGTCGAACATCAGGTGGCGGTATCGTCCGCGATCCACGACGCGAATGTGGTGATAGGCGCTGTCGTGCTCGTACCGGACCTCGCCGAGCGCCGCCGCCGGCCCCACGAGCGCCGCCGTCGCGGCGACCCCGAACAGGGCCATGAGGGCGACGCCGCGCCTCCGGTGGACGATCGCGGTCACGAGCCCCAGCGCGACCAGCGCGATGGCGATCCCCCGGAGCGTGGTGCTGATCGCGACGTGCCCCAGGAGGTAGAACCCGGTGGTCAGCGTCCCCGCGATGCTCCCGAGCGTGGACAGCGCGGACATCCCGCCGGCCACGTGCCCGGCGCGCGCGACGTCGTGCGTGGACAGGCGGATCGCGATCGGCGTGACCGCGGCCAGGAGCGCCACCGGAAGCGCGAACAGCGCGATCGTGGCCACGATCGCGTGAGTGGAGAGCGGCAGCCTCGACGTCGCGACCGCCTCGCTGAGCCCGAGCGAGACCACGGGCACGACGGCGATCAGGAGACCGGCCACCAGCGGCGGCCCGGCCAGACTGGAGAGCGCCGGACGTCGATCGCCGAGGCGTCCTCCCAGCGCGTACCCGACGCTCATCGCGCCCAGGAACACGGCGATGACCGCCGACGTCTCGCGGAGCGCGGTGCCGAACGTCCGGCCGATGATCCGGAAGGCGAGGACCTCGGTCGACATCAACGTGGCGCCGGCGACGAACACGACCAGCATCACGAGCGCACGCTGGACCACCGCCGGCCCGCTCACGTGAGCCGCACGCGGCCGATGACGGTCTCGGCGATCAGCAGGACGAACGCCGACATCAGGAGCTCCCGCCAGATCTCGCGCCCGTGGCGCGCCTCCAGCACGGCCTCGCGGATCGGCGTGTCGACGCCGAGGATCCGTACCCCATCGCCCCAGCGATCGGCGATCTCGCTCACGTCCCGATAGCGGAGATGCCCCTCGGCGCCGTCCAGGTGCACGGCCACCGATCGCAGCGGCTCGCCGTTCATCGTGAAGCGATAGACGCCCGGCACGTCGGTCGGGTCGGTCCGGACCACGACGCGACCCGATGCAACCTCGGTGCCCAGCGGCAGCTCGCGCCCCGACGGCGTCAGGCACTGGATGTCGCCGTCGAGGACGTCGGGATCGAACTGCAGCTCGATGGGCTCTCCGGCCCTGAACTGACGGGCGTCGACCGATCCCGAGGCCAGGGACAGGATGCTCTGGTGGAGGAATGGGAGGAACGAGCCGCCGGTCGGGAAGTTGCCCCAGCGCAGGTCGGCCGACGAGGTGAACAGCAGGAACCGATCGGCCTCCACGACGGCCGGCAGCTCGCCGAACCGTGCCAGCACCCGATCGCCGTTCGAGACGCGTGTGCGCACGACCTTCGTGAAGCGGGCCCGCGTCAGCGCCTCGCCGTAGTCCACCGCGAACCCCTCGAAGAGGGGATGCCCCGGGACCTCGGGCTCCAGCGAGAAGAAGCTCCCGGGCACCGACTCGGGGTCCTCGAGCGTCACGTGGCAGAAGCCGTCGAGGACGTTGGTGTTGTAGTAGCGAAGGTCGACGCGGTCTCCGAGAATCACGAAGACACCGGCACCGTCTCGGTGTGCGAGGCGCAGGCGCTCGAGCACGCCTTCGCTCAGGCGCTCGACGTTGTTGAGGACGAACACGTCGTAGTCCAGGTCGGCCTGCACCGAGAAGTCGCGAAGCGGGATCTCCTGGACCGTGAACGTGCGCTCGCCGACCTGCCCCGGCGGATCCAGGGCCAGCCGCACGTAGGGCTCGCGCGCCACGTCGTCGGGCGTGCCGCCGTGCACGAGGAGGACGCGAATCGTCTGGCGTTCGCTCGGGGTCACCCATGCCGCGTCATCGGCCGAGAGCGCGTCCTCGGAGATTTGAATCTGAAGCGCTTCTCCCGACGCCACCGATCGGTTGAGTGCGAGATCGGCGGTGGCCAGATCGGCGGCGGGAACGCGCACCGAGCCCTCCCCCACGAGGTCGTCGCCCGCGAACACGCGTACCGGATAGTTCGAGAGCTCCCCGTCGGTGAAGTTGGCCAGGCTGACCCGTACCGCTCCCGAGGTCCCGCTCTGCACGCTCGCCTTCAGAAACGAGGCGCTGGTGACGGCCACGTTGGGCAAAGACGCCTCGTTCGCGACGGGCACGAGGTAGACCCGGACGTTCTCGGGCAGCTCGGGCAACGCATCCGGATCCCAGTCGTCCACCTGGAAATCGGATATCACGTAGATCTCGCGATTCAACGTGGACGACCCGGCCGCCCGGCGAGCCGCATCCTCGATGAACACGTCGACCGGGAGCGGGCGGTACGTGATCGGAGCCCGCTCGGCCCGGGCCATGACGCGCCCGAAGTCCTCGACCGGCGCATCGAACGCCGCGCGCGGGGGATCGGTCGGCCACACGAGCTGCGTCCGATCGCCTCGTCGGTGGAGCTCGCCGATCTCGGCCAGGCGGTGGCGCGCCACCTCCGCGTGCGACGCCGACTCGGTCGCGGCCTGCATGCTGAAGGACGTGTCCAGCGCGATCACGCCGGTCGTCGTCCCCGCACCGCTTCCGCCCGATCGCAGCGCCGGCCGCATCATCGCCCCCACCACCAGCGCGATGATCAGACAGCGCAACGCGAGCAGCAGCCACTGCCGGATCTGGATCCGGCGCCGCTGCCGCCGCGTGACCTCCTGCAGAAACTCCAGGCTCGAGAACGACTCGCGCCCGGAGCGGCGCCGATTCAGGAGGTGAATCAGGATCGGCAGCGAGACGGCTGCCATCGCGAAGCCGAAGATCGCGTTCAGAAACGTCATCAGTTGAGCCGGCTCCGCTTCTCGAGGTATCGAAAGAGCGCCAGATCGAACGGCGTCGACGTGCTGACGGCCACGTACTCGGCGCCCATCTCACCGCACGCGCGGCGATAGCGCGTGGTCCAGGCGCGAAACCGCTCGAGGTAGTCGTCGCGGATCTCCCAGGCGTGCGTGGCCAGCCGCTGCCCGGTCTCCAGGTCCTCGAACTCGGTCTCGCCGCGGAACGGGAACGTCTCCTCGGCCTCGTCGAGCACGTGGAAGACGACCAGCTCGTGCCGCCCGTGGCGAAATCGCTCCAGCGACGCGAGCACCTCGTCGGGCGAGTCCATCAGGTCGGAGAAGACCATCACCAGACCACGCCGGTGAATCCGCTCGGCCACCCGGCGCAGCGCCGGCGCGATCGACGTCCCGCGACCGGCCTCCGCTCGCTCGAGCTCGGCCAGGATCCGCCGCACGTGGACACCGGTCGAGCGCGCGGGCAGGAGTGTCTGGACGGTCTCGTCGAACATCATCAGTCCGACGGCGTCGTTCTGGGATTGCATCATGAACGCCAGCCCGCCGGCCAGCAGCGTCGCGTAGCGGAGCTTCGTGACCGCGCCCGCCGAGCGGTATCCCATGGAGGCGCTCGTGTCCACGATGAGCTGCGCGCGGAGGTTCGTCTCCTCCTCGAACTGCTTGATGTAGTAGCGATCGGTCTTCGCGTACAGCTTCCAGTCGACGAAGCGCGACGGCTCGCCGGTGTTGTAAGGGCGATGCTGGGCGAACTCCACGCTGAAGCCGTGATAGGGGCTCTTGTGGAGACCGGTCAGGAACCCCTCGACCATGAGACGGGCGATCAGGTCCATTCCCGACAGCCGCGAGAGGAACGCCGGGTCGAGATAACTCGACGCCTCGGCCACGTCAGCGCCCCCTGGCCGGCTCGGGCGCCACCTGCTCGACGAGCTGCGAGATCAGATCGTCGGGCGTGACCCGCTCCGCGTCCGCGTTGAAGTTCAGCACCATCCGATGGCGCAGGACCGCCGGCGCGACCGCCTGGACATCCTCGTGATTGGGCTGGACGCTGCCCCGGAGCGCCGCGCGCGTCTTCGCGGCGAGCACGAGGTTCTGGCTGGCCCGCGGTCCGGCTCCCCACGACAGGTAGTTCCGGACCAGCTCGGGCGCGTCCGGTCCCGGACGCGTCGCTCCCACGAGCCGCACCGCGTACTCGATCACGTAGTCCGACGCGGGCACCTTGCGCACGAGCGCCTGAAACTCCCGGATGTCCTGGGCGGCCAAGACCTTCTCGAGGGGCTCGGACGCCGGCCCGGTGGTGCGCCGGACGATCTCGACCTCGTCCCCGGGGCCGGGATAGTCGATCCGGATGTTCAGCATGAAGCGGTCGAGCTGAGCCTCGGGGAGGGGATACGTTCCCTCCATCTCGATGGGGTTCTGCGTGGCCAGCACGAAGAACGGCAGGTCCAGATCGAACGTCTGGTTGCCGGCGGTGACCTGACGCTCCTGCATCGCCTGCAATAGCGCGGCCTGCGTCTTCGGCGGCGTCCGGTTGATCTCGTCGGCGAGGATCACGTTCGCGAACACGGGCCCCTTGATGAACTTGAAGACCCGGTGGCCCGTGCCGACCTCGTCCTCGAGAATCTCGGTGCCCGTGATGTCGGTCGGCATCAGATCCGGGGTGAACTGGATGCGGGAGAACTCGAGGTCCAGGACCTCGGCGACGCTGGAGATGAGCAGCGTCTTGGCCAGGCCGGGCACCCCCACCAGCAGGCAGTGTCCCCCGGCGAACAGGGCGACGAGCAGCTCGTCGACCACGGCTTCCTGACCGACGATCACCTTGCGGATCTCGGCTGAGATCCGCGCCCGGCCCTCGGCGAGGCGCGCGATGGCGCCGGCCGCTTCCTCGTTCGTGTAGCTCATGTAACCTCCTGCCTCCCGTACCCGCAGCCGTCGCCGGGGTTCCCCGCGAAAACGCCAAACCCTAGCAGCTCTATTCGGTTACGGAAAGGCGCCGCTCGAGGGAGCCCGGATCGCCCGGTTGTCGACTTTTCGGAACTCCGGTATCCTCTTCCGCATTCCAAACGTGCCGGGTTGCGCGACTTTCGGCCGGCCTGCCTCCACGAGACGCTGCGCGCACAGAATTCAGGAGTTGCTCGTGACCGGATTCAGACTCCGGGTCGCCCTGGTGGGACTTCTCGTCCTCGGCTGGCCCACCCTCGACGCGGTATCGCAGGTCATTCCGACCCCGTCGCTGGATCAGATCCGTCGGGGAAAGATCCGCAACTATCCGCCTCCAACCGACGACGACCTGTCGCTGATCCGGGAAGGACACCGGGTCTTTGCGATGGCCCACCGGTTTCGTTGGCCGCGCATCGAGGAGAAGAACTTCATCCCCACGCTTCTCGTGAAGGAGGACAGCGAGTATCTGATCGCGCATCTGGCGCCCCCCGACAGCTACTTCCTGACCCAGATCGACGACTTCCACATCGACGTCTTCGGCCAGGACACCCGGCACGACTGCACGATCGCGACGGCACGGCCCCTCTACGGGGCGGTGACCGTGATCAAGGGCGAGCCGGCGTGCAACGACGAGACGACGACCGACTGGCTCTTCGAATACGTGCGCGGCGCGTTCCGGTGGTACCTGATCGAGCACAACGAACTCCTGAAGGTCTCGCGCCTGAACCTGCCGTTCCCCGATCCCAACGAGGCGTGGAAGGCCGCGTTTCCGTTTCCCTACGACGATCCCGAGGTCATCGCGGCATTTCGCGAGCTGGCCAAGACGGTCAGCGACGTCTTCTGGACCCGCATCGACGAGCCGCGTGCCGAGCTGCTTGCGGCGTACGCGGGCCAGCGCGCGAACCTGGCTCGCCTCCTCGACGAGCGCACCACGAACCACGGGCTCGACGACTTCCTCCGCTACGTCGAGTGGTCCGACGGCCTGGCCCACTTCGCGGCGTACGAGATCATGCACTCGATCGGCCGGCAGCAGGTGCACCAACCGGCCGACATCCGGCGCTTCGAGGACTTCAGCACGTACGCGCAATACACGGGCCGGACGATGCGCGTGCGCTACCAGCGGTTCCGCACGCCGACGTCCGATCCGCTCAGCTACGAGGACCTGGTGATCCTGGGCGCGCTCACCGCCGGCGTCGTGTCGGACCTGTGGCCGGATCAGTCGTGGCGGGCCGAGGTGCTCGAGCGCGACACGTGGCTCGAGGATCTGATGGCCCGCGTCCAGGTTCCCGCGCCGTAGGGCGGTCGCGGTCCGGAACCGGCTTCAGCTCGGCGCCTGCCCCCCGTTCGCGGGGGTGACGTCGTCGGGAGCGTCCTCCTCGCGTGACGAGAGCCTCAGCAGGTCGATCGCCGCCTCGCGGGGTAGATCGAGCACGCCGGCGAACTCGTCCACGCTGAGCCGTCCCTCGTGGATCCCCTCCAGCGCCAGCCCGACCAGCCGCTCGGGGACGAGCGTCTCGCCGCTTCCACCCCAGATGTCGCGCGCGTCGCGGACGCCCGCATCCACGCCGAGCCACGTGAGGCGGCGCGCGACGAACGACGGGGGCAGATCGGCGTAGTCGGCGATGACGTCCGCGCCGGCGCCCTCGTCCAGGAGCGGATCGAGCATCGCGGACGGCAACAGGAGATCCTCGGCGAAGAACCCGGCCCGGACCGCCGCCTCGTCCACCAGCGCGTCGTCGGACGACATGACCCTCGGCAGGTACGGATCGTTGTCCACGAGGTAGTGTCCGTACAGCTCGGCCAGGACGACCGACCGGCCTCGCGGGTTCAGGTGACTGTTCACCAGGAACGCGGGGGCGGTCTCCCCGGCGAACACGAACACACCGCGAGTGTGGCGGCTGAGCGGCATCGCGTAGACGCGCGCGCCGTGCTCCTCGAGTGCGTGGGCGATGTCCCGCACCGGCGATTCACGGTGGAGCAGCGCTCGTGCCGCGTCGGCCAGGGCCTCCGCCTCCTCGCGGAGCTGCCGCTCGTCGCCACCGATGGTCGGAACCTGATGCACGGGCAGGTCGTACGAGAGATCCCCCAGGACGTGCTCCTCGAGATCGGCGTACACCTCGCACGCGTCGAGGAAGCGCGAGACGACGGCCCGGTCCTCCTCGGCGAGCCACGCGTGCTCGAGCACGTCGCGGCGGATGGGATCGGGGATCTTCGGCACCGCTCAGGAACTCCCTCTCGCGCCGGCGGCGGCGACCAGCGCGCGGACACGGTCCGGATCGACGGGCTGGGTCACGACACCGTTCCGCTTGAGGCTCGTCCCCACGATCACGCCGTCGGCCAGTGCGAGAACCTCGCCGACCGACTCCGCGGTCACGCCGCTGCCTACCAGCACGCGGGTACCCGGGCAGGCCGAGCAGACGCGCGAGAGCTCGTCGAGGTCGGCCGCGCAACCGGTGCCCGGACCGGTCAGGATGACCGCGTCGGCGCCGCCGCGCTCGACACACTCGGCGACCTCCTCGACCAGCGGACGCACGGCCACGGGGGCCGCATGCTTGACCGCGACGTCGGCGAGCACGGCCACTCCGGGGGCCCAACGCGCGCGCTCGCGCACCGTGGCCGCGGCGCGCCCCTGGATGAGCCCCTGGTCGGTCCAGGCGGCGCCCACGTGGACGTTCACGCGGACGAACCGTCCCCCCGCGGCCACGGCCACCGCGAGCGCCGCGTGTGCGTCGTTCCGGAGGACGTTCACGCCCACGGGCAAGTCGGTCTCGCCGGCGACGGTGGTCACGGCTCGCGTCATGGCCGCAATCGTCTCGGGCGGCACGCGGTCCGCGTGGAAGGGCGCGTCGCCGAAGTTCTCCACGACCAGACCATCGACGCCGGCGCCGGCCAGCGCGGCCGCGTCCGCCCGTGCGGCATCCAGCAGTGGCCCGAGACTCCCCGCGTAGCGCGGAGAGCCCGGCAGGGACCACAGGTGCACGACGCCGATCACGATCGGGCGGCGCGGGAAGATGTCGTCGAACCTGCTCATGGGTGCGAGCCTACCCCCGACGTCCGGGCAAGTCCAAACTCCACTCGTGGTTGACCCCGCCCAACGCCCCGCCTAAGGTGCCCGTCGTCTCGGTTCCGGCCTCCCGGTCACGAACCACAACCGCGCCGGGCCAGCGGTCGGCGCGATCAATCGGGGGACGTCGTGGTCACGCTCCGGACGTACATCTTTCTCGACGCGCTGCAGCCCCAGCTCGCGTCGCACATCGGCACCACCTCACGCGGCTTCCTGCCGGTCGCCGGCATGGCGTCGCTGTTCATCGAGATCGCACCGGCCCTGAACGTGGTGCGCCTGATGGACGTGGCGCTGAAGGCCACCCGGGTGCAGCCGGCGGTGCAGTTCGTGGAGCGCGCGTACGGCGTCATGGAGGTGCATCACCAGGACCAGGGCGAGGTGCGCTCGGCCGGCGCGGCCGTGCTCGACCGGATCGGCGCCGCCGAGACCGATCGGATGAAGCCCCGCGTGGTCGCCCGGGAGATCATCCGGAACGTCGAGCCCTACCAGGCCCAGCTGATCAACCGCGTACGCTACGGCTCGATGCTGGTGCCGGGCGAGTCGCTCTTCATCTTCGAGACCGAGCCGGCCGCCTACGTCGTGTTCGCCGCGAACGAGGCCGAGAAGGCCGCCCGGGTGTCGCTGATCGACGTGAACCCGGTGGGGGCGTTCGGGCGGCTGTACATGAGCGGAACCGAGGCCGACATCGACGCCGCCGCCGATGCGGCCTCGCGCGCGGTCGAGCGGCTCGAAGGGCGCGAGCGATGACGCGGACCGGCGACAGGTCCTCGCTCTTCCTCGAGCGCATCGAGAACGGTCCGTTCTTCGTGAACACGTACCTCCTCGGCTGTCGCCGGAGCGGCGAGGCCGTCCTGATCGATCCCGGGCACGAGCAGGACCGCATCTCCCGGCGCATGACCGAGAGCAGGCTGCGCTACACCGCGATCGTGAACACGCACGGACACATCGACCACGTGGCCTCGGCCAGGCACTTCCAGGATGCGATGGAGCTCCCCTTCTGCATGCACGCCGACGACCGGGTGTTCCTGGACGCCCTGGCCGACACGTGTGCGATGTATGGGCTGCCGCCGCTCGAGCCGCCGCGGCTGGATACCGAGCTGCGGGCCGGCGACACGTACACCGTGGGCGAGGTCTCGTTCACGCTCCGGCACGCGCCCGGGCACTCACCGGGCAGCCTGATCTTCGATCTCGGCGAGACGATGATCGTGGGAGACGTGGTGTTTCAGGGATCGATCGGCCGGACGGATCTGCCGATGGGCGACACCGACACGCTTCTCGAGAGCATCCGGCGCGAGGTGCTCACGAAGCCGGACGCCGTCACGCTGTGGCCCGGGCACGGTCCCGAGACGACCGTCGGGACCGAGCGCGCCCACAATCCCTTCCTCCTCGACTGATCGCCCCCGGTCCGTCGATCACCTCGGTCCAGAGACGTTCGAGGGCCTCGAGGTGCGCGTCCGGGGTGTGCCGCGTCAGGACGCGATCGCGCGCGCGATGGCCGAGCCGCCGGGCCAGGAGCTCGTCGTCCGCCAGGCGCGCCAGCGCCTCGGCCAGGTCCGCGGGGACTCTCGCCCGACACAGGAGCCCCGTCTCCTCGTGCTCGACCAGCTCCGGCAGGCTGCCGAGGTCGTGTGCGACGACGGGCCGGCCGACCAGCATCGCCTCCAGCGCGACCAGCGGCAAGTTCTCGTAGCAGATCGACGGGACCACCACCGCCCGCGCGCGGCGCATGCGCGCGAGGATCTCGGGCCGATCGCGCCGCCCCAGGAAGCGGACGCGGTCCAGGTCCCGCGCGCGGTCGACGAGGGCACGTGCCTCGGGCGCGTCGGTCTGGCCGACGATCTCCAGCACGCCCGGTGAGCCGGCCCGCACGAACGCGTCGATCAGCCGATCCACCCCCTTCTCCGGCGACAGACGACCGGCGTACACGAACGTCGGCTCCCGTCCGGTGTCGGCGATCGAGGGAGCGGCGTCGATCGCGCGGGGATCGATGAAGCTCGGGACGTGCACGATCCGCGACGGATCGAGCCCGCCCTCGATCATCTTGTAGCGGAGAAACGCCGACGGCGCGACGAACCGCGCGATCGAGTCGTGTAGCCGCAGCCGATCGTGCACGGCCATGCCGGCCACCCGCGCCAGCGACACCGCGGCGGACGCGTGCAGGCAACGCTTGCGAACCGCGTGCAGGCGACTCCCCCCGAGACAGCGCTCGCATGCGCGCTCGCCGTCGAAGAAGAGATAGCACGGCGCGATCAGATGGAAGTCCGAGAGACGCATGACCACCGGCACCCCCGCGTCTCGACACGCGTGGAAGATGCTCGGCGAGAGGACGTTCGCGGCGACGATCACGTACACGACGTCCGGCCGGACGTCACGCAGCAGCGCGGTCAGGCGGCGCCGGGCCTCCATCGAGTACACCGACCGGGCGAGCAGACGCGCCCTGGCCACCGGTCCCCGCACGTCGCGGAGGTACACCGCGTCCGCGTCGCCCGGTGGCGGAACGAAGTAGGGCTCGTACTCCGACGGCTCGTTCTGGGCGTAGCGAACCGCGAACGGGATCACGTCGTGCCCGTGCTCCTCCAGGAGCGCCTTCACGTCGAACAGATAGCGCTCGGGGCCGCCGGTCACGTGGTAGCGGTTGTTGACGAGGACTACCCGCATGTTCCCGTTCGCTCGATCCGGTCACGCCGGCGAGCGGCCGGGTGACGAGCGGTGAGCCATGCATCGACGAGCGATTCCGTCTCGGCAACCATGCGCCGGAGCGCGAACCGGGACGCGGCCACACGGGCCGCGTTCTCGCCCAGGCGACGCGCCAGCTCGGGCGTCGCGAGCACCCGCTCCATCGCGTCGGCCAGCTCGCGCGGACGGCGGCACGGGACGACCAGGCCGGTCATGCCGTGCGTGATCAGCTCGGCGCTGCCGCCCGCGTCGGTCGTGACCACCGGCACCGCCAGCGACATGGCCTCCATCAGGAAGTTCGAGCATCCCTCCCGCTCGCACGAGGGGAGAACGGCCAGATCGCTGGCGCACAGGAGGTCGGCCACGTCGGATCGATGACCCAGAAACCGCACCTGCGTCCCCAGCCCCAGCCGATCCGCCGCCATCCGGAGCGACGCCTCCAGGGGACCGGTGCCGGCCAGGAGCACCATCGGCCGTACGTCCAGGTCGGCCAGGCGGACCAGTGCCGCGAGGAGACCCGCATGATCCTTCTTCGGTGTCAGGCTCGCGGCGACCAGCACGACCGGAACGCCCGGCGCGGCGCCCAGCTCGGCCCGGACGACGCCGCGCGGCCGCCCCGGCGGGGGCCAGTTCGAGGGCAACGCGTTGTAGACGACGTGTGCGTCGGGACGCCGGACACCCCGGCGCCGGAGAAGCTCCAGACCGGCCTCGGAGTTCGCGACGACGCCGTCGCATCGATCGAGAAGCCGCGACTCGGCCGCGACGAGGAGCCGATGGAGCAGCGAACGCGCCCGGTACGCCGATCCCCGCTCCGACCCCACCACCACCGGAACGCGGGCCAGCCGGGCCGCCGTGAGGCCGAAGCAGACCCCCGGGGTCAGCCAGCCGTGTACCACGTCGGCTCCTCTCAGACACGAGACCAGGCGCGGCACGAACGCGACGTCGAAGCGACCGCGGCGACCCACACACGTCACGTGGATGCCCGCGTCGCGAAGCTCGTCCGCGAGAGCGCCCTCCGCCGAGTCCAGCGTGACGATCGCGGGTGCGAAGCGATCCCGGTCCAGTGCAATCGCGAGCCGGGTCAGCTGACGCTCCGCTCCCCCGCCGCCGAGCGCGTTCGTGACGAAGACGACGCGCGCGGGACGCCCGAGCGGCGGATCCGGCTCCGGGGTGCGGGTTGCCCGCCACGGCGTCGGGCGGAGCTGCCGCGCCATCGGACGGAGGTTCGAGATCACGATGCTCTCGCCGCGGTGGCCGTCCCCGGGGCGTCCGCGGCCGCCGGACGCGACCCGGGCCGGTAGGCCCGCACCACGGACACCGCCGCGGCGGCGAGCATGCCCAGCACGAACGCTCCCAGGGCGCTGCGCGTGCGCATCGGCCCCGCCTTGAACACCGGTGGCACCGCCGGGTCGAGCACGACGAGCTCGGGCTGGTGATAGGCTTCGTCGATCTTGGCCAGCTCGTACTGCCTGGTGAGCGTGAGGAAGATCTCCTCCTGGATGCGTGCGTCGCGCAGGAGACGCCCCTCGCGCAGGAGCAGCTCGGGAGACTTGTTGATGCGGACGTTCTGCGCCCGGAACGCTTTCAGCGCCTCCTCGGCCGCGCGGAGGCGGGTGCGCGTGGAGTCCATCCGGGTCTCGATGAATGCGCGCGTGGAGGCGGCCTCCTCGGTGCTCTGCATGCGCCGAACACGCTCGGCCTCGGCCACGATCGCGTTGGCGATGCCCGCGGCGGTCTCGGGACTTCGATGGCGGACCGTCACCGTCCAGATACCGGTGCGGGAATCCGAGTCGGTCCGGATGCTCTCGTGTAGCCACGCGAGCGCCGAGGCCCGCCCTTGCGCCGGCGTCTTCGCGTCGGCGCGAAACAGAGAATCCAGGGGCGCGTGCATCCCGAGTCTCGGCTGGAAGAACGGTCGCGCGAGCACGTGCTCGAGCACGCGCCGGCTCGTCACGACGGTCGCGTAGGCCGATGCGCCGTCCCGGCCCGGTAGCGAGATGCCGACCGCCTGTGCGAGGTCGGTGGCCTTGCCGAGGTCCATCGCCCTCGCCCCCCCGGCCTCGTTCGGCATCAGCGTGACGGACGCGTCGTAGACGTTGGGAATCATCAGGGACACCCCGGCCGCGACGCCGGCGGCCAGGAGCCCCGTCGCCACGATCAGCCGCAGGTGGCGCCGCAGGATCCGGGTCACCTCCGGCACGTCGATGCCGAGCGACCACGCGTCGTCGATCCCGCCCTGCCCGTCGGTGCCCGGGATCGCGATCGGGACCGGCGGTCTCCGCTCTCCATGGGACATCTACTTCGTGACCTCGTTGATGAGAAAGATCGTCGTTGCCGCGCCGGAGAGGACGCTGATGACGTCGGCGACGTCTCTCCAGCGACTGCCGTGCGGCGACTCGATCTTGCGGGGAACCACGATCGTCGTGCCCGGATCCACAGTTGGCCCGTGACGGAGAAAGCCGCCGGTTCCGTGGTCGACGCTTCCGTTGGCACGCTGAACGAGAATGCGGTCGCCGTCCGCGAACTCGGTGAGCCCGCCGGCGTGCCGGAGGTAGTACTTCACGCCCTCGCCGGCCCGGAAGATCACGCTCGTGGGAAAGCCGACCTCCCCCACGACCTTGACCGTCTGCGGCGCCTCGGGGATCCGGAGCGCGTCACCGTCCACCAGCGTCAGATCCTCGGGGCCGCCGGGCTCGGCCAGGGCCCGGGCCAGATCGATTCCGATGCGACCGGCCTCGTTCTGCTCGCGCGTGAAGATGGCCGCCCGCACGTACGCACCCTCGAGCAGACCGCCGGCTCGCTCGATCAGCTCGGAGAGCGTCTCCCCGGGGCGCGAGAGGCTGTACACGCCGGGGAATCGGACCTCGCCGGTGATGCTGACGTTCTGCTGGCGCTCCCAGCCCGCGCGCTCGCGCACGTAAACGACGTCGTTTCGGACCAGCATGAACCCTGGTGCCTCGCCGCGACCGTCGTCCCAGCCGAGGACGTCGACCCGGTACACGTCGGACCGCCGGCGCTCGGCCGACGCGGTGGTGTCCATGCGCGCGACCTCCACGAACCGATCGTACGCGGTCTCACGAAGCCCCCCCGCCATCCGGACCAGATCCGCGAGCGACGTGCCGCGCGGCAGCGCGTACCGGCCGGGGGCGCGAACCGGCCCCACGATGCGCACCGAGTCGCGCTCGACGAAGTCCCACTGGGAGCGAACCGTGACGTGATCCCGATCCGCGAGCGCCATGTGCATGTCGGTGTCGTCCCCGAGATCGACCCTCATGATCGCCTCGCGTCGATCGGGATCGCGCCGGACGAGCTGTACGTCGTGCGTCCGGGCATCCGGGCGCAGCCCGCCCGCCTGGCCGATCGCGGTCCCGAGCGTCATCCCCGATCGCCACGCGACGCGCCCGGGGCGTCGCACCCCGCGTCCGGTCACCTCGACGTAGCGACCGGTCTCCTCGAGCACCGCGTCGATCGTGATCTGATCACCGTCCCGGAGGGGGAACGGCACCACGCCGAGGAGCTCGTTCCGCCCGACCGTCTTCAGCTCCCAGCCATAGTCGCGCTCGCCGGTGGCGACGTCGCCCCGAGCCACCCGGCGCACGTTCGCCCGCTCGAGATAGGCCTCGGCGGTGAGCCCGCCGGCCGCGGCCAGCACGTCGGCGAGCCCCTCGCCCGCCCGCACCTCGTACACCGCCTCTCGAAAGACCTCGCCGGCCACCCGCACGCGCGCGCCGGCGGTCGGAACGTGTATCGCATCTCCCGACGCGAGCCCCACGTCGTGCGACAGATCACCGGCGAGGAGCACGCGGTAGAGATCGACCGTGGCCACCGCGCGGCCGTCACGCACGACCTCGATCGCGCGCAGCGTGCCGCTCTCGCGCGGACCTCCGGCGCGGAACAGCACGTCGAGCACCGACGCGGTGGCGGTCACGCGATACGCGCCGGGGCGGCCGACCTCTCCGAGCACGAACACCTGGATCGTGCGGACCCTGGCCACCGACAGGTCGAACCACGTCGTCGGATCGGCGCCGTCGCGTCCACGAAGCCCCGAGTACACGTCGGCGAGACGGATCTCGAGCTCGTGCTCGAGCACGTCGAGGGCGCGCCCCGCCACCGCCACCAGCCCGACGTCCTTGATGAACACGCGCCCTTCGCGATCGACGGGGAGGGTCTCGACGAGCTCGGTGTCGCCCCATACGGTCAGGACCAGCTCGTCCCCGGGCCCCACGAGGTAGTCGGGTGGAACCCGTCCCCAGTCGAGCGGCGCGAAGCCGTCGGGGGAATCGGTGAAGAGGTCGTAGCCGAACGGGGTCAGCGCCGTGCTGTCGCGGCGCGCTCCGATCGCGTCGGGATCACGCACCGGCGGCGGGGTCGGGGCCAGCTCGGCGTCGCCGAGCCCCACACCGGACGCGGACGAGCGGGCACGATCCCGGAGGGAATCCAGCGTCGCACGACGCGCGCTGGACAGCGCGTCCTGGATCGCCCGCGCCTCGACCTCGTCGATGCGGCCGACCGAGCCGACCGCGTGGCGGCGCAGCTGCTCGACCTCCGAGTGGCTGAGATCCTGAGCGTGCGACGACCCGAGCGTGGTCAGGAGCGCGGCCGACACGACGGCGACGAGTGCCGCCGCGCGCGAGCCCCGGGCCGGCCACGATCGAGACCGGAGCCGACGCACGGCGCCACGCACGGCCGACGGCGTCGCCGCCTCCATCGCGTCGAGATCGCGATCGGAGAGACGGCCGAGGAGCCGCACCACCGACACGCCGCCGGCGAGCGCCGATGCCAGCAGCACCGGGATCGGGCTCTCGACGAGCAGCGAGAGCGCCAGCGCCGGGATCAGCGCCGCGCCCACGCGAGCCGCCACCGACGCCGCGAATCGCCAGTCCACGTCGCCGTCACAGATCCGACGGGCCAGGAGCCGCCCCAGCCCCGTCATCATCAGACCGGCCGCCACGCGGGCACCCGCGATACCCACGAGACCGAACAGGTTCCCGAGCACGAAGACCATCCCCAGGTTCGTGAGACTGCCCCAGAGCTCCAGGCGAACGGTCTGGCCGGGTGGGGCGGCGACGTAGACGACGCCACCGAGGAGCGCGTGGAGGGCATACAGCGTCGCGGCCAGGCAGAGCACCGCGAGCACCGGCGCGGCGGCCGGATACCGGCCACCGCCGATCACGTCGACGAGCGAGCCCGACGCGACCGCGATCGACGCCGCCAGCGGAACCGTGCCCAGGAGCACGAACCGGGAGCTGCGGCGAAGCGCTGCGCCGATCCGATCGCGCCCGAGCGCCTTCACCGCCGACAGCTTCGGCAGGAGCGGCGAGACGAGCGCATCGATCACGACCGTCACGTAGTTGAAGAACCGGCACGCCAGGTAGTACGCGGCGAGCGATGCGGGTCCGAGGAGAATGCCGACCACGAGCTTGTCGGCGTGCATGCTGCCCAGCCGCAGGAATCCGTTCAGGTAGAACGGCAGCGCCAGCCGACCGATCGACTCGACGTCGGGCCGCCGCGCGGGACCGATCAAGAGCCGCCGGTGCCAGAACGCGAGACCCAGCGTCAGGAAGAGCTCGCCGATCGCGTACGCGAGCACCATCTCCTCGAACCGACCGGTCCACAGCAGCGTGGCGAGCGCGAGCGCGCGAAGCGGTAGATCGTGCACGATGCGCATCACGCTGACGCTCGCGATCCGATCGAGAGCCGAGACGACGAGGAGTGACTGCTCGTAGAGACGACCGCTCACCACCGCGAGTGCGAGCGCACGCACGAGCGGCGCATGATCGGGTGAGCGGAGAAAGAGCGCGGCCACGGGCTCGGGCCGGACGACGAGCACGGCCACCAGCGGTACGAGCGCGAGCGACGGGAGCACGAGCGTTCGTCGAGCGACCCAGCGTGCGCTGGGGGCGTCGCCCCGCGCCATCGCCGGGGGACCCAGCTGGTACAGCACGCCCACCAGCCCGAACGCCGACACGGTGCCGGTCAGGGCCAGAAACGGCTCCAGGAGCGCCCACGCGGCCAGCTCGAGCGGGCTGACCCGGCGCGTCAGCACGGCCAGCCAGGTGACGCCGGCGACGGCCATGATTCCCTGAGCCGAGAGAAGCCCCGCGCT
This sequence comes from Candidatus Eiseniibacteriota bacterium, assembly GCA_965224245.1. GTDB lineage: Bacteria > Eisenbacteria > RBG-16-71-46 > CAZAMP01 > CAZAMP01 > CBDCYW01. The sequence goes on from OZ245046.1 coordinate 3,806,698, forward strand.
GTCGCGGATCGCGCGAGTGGCTCGGTTGGCATCCACCGCCGTGCCCCTAGCGAGCGAGACCGGCGGCGGGGGCCTCGACCAGCGGCCGCACGATCGTGAGGAGCTCGTGCATCTGGATCGCGGTTCCCACCGTGATCCGGAGGCAGCCCGACAGCCCCGCCAGGTGAGCCAGGTTCCGCACGAAGACGTTCTTTCCCCGGAGCGCCTCGCTCAACGACGCCGGATCGTCGGGGCGGATGATCATGAAGTTGGCCGGGGTCGGATGGCACTGGATGCCGATCTCGGTGAGCCCCTTCTCGAGCTCACTCATGCCCCAGCGCACGTCGGCGCAGTACTCGCGGACGTCCTGATACGCGTCGAGGGCGGCCACCGCGGCCACCTGACCCAGCGCGTTGACGCTCTTGCCGACGCGAATGCGAGCGAGCACGTCGACGATCGTCGGGTGGGCGACCACGTAGCCGATCCGGAATCCCGCGAGACCGAAGGCCTTGGAGAACGTGCGGGTCACGAGGAGATTCGGATGCGCGCGCACGAGATCGATCACCGAGCGTTCGGAGTACTCGTGGTACGCCTCGTCCACGACCACGAGCGAGGAGCGATGCCGCGAGGCGAGGCGGCGAATCACCGTGTCGTCGTACTCGGTGCCGGTCGGGTTGTTCGGGCTCCCCAGGTAGATCAGCCGCGACCCGGGGACGATCGCGTCCAGCTCGGCCAGGTCCGGATCCAGGGGCGACGTGTAGGTGAAGGCCTCGACGTGCGCGCCGGCGGCCTCGGCGTAGACGCGGAAGTTGTCGTACGTCGGGGACACGGTGGTCACCCGTGCGCCCGGCTCCAGGTAGGCCCGGGTCACGTACTCCAGCGCGCTGTCGGATCCGGCGAACGTCAGAATGGACTCCGTCGGCAGACCCGTGTACCCCGACAGCGCGGTCGTCAGCGTCGTCGCGGCCACGTCCGGATACCAGTTGAGCGGTCGCCCCTCGAGAAACCGGCGCACCTCGTGGATGACGAGGGCCGGCGGGGACACCGTCGACTCGTTCCAGTCGAGCTTCATCGCGCGCGCCGGATCGACCAGCGAAAGCGCCTCCTGGCTCACGACGGGATAGGGCCGGATTGCCTCGACCCACGGCGTCGCGGGAATGCGTCCGTCGAGCGGGTCACGAATGGACTTCGCGGTCACCATGATCTCCCAGGCCATTGACGGCGCGCCGGAACGGCCGCCGCGTCACGGACTCCCCGGCCGAGAACGCCCGGACGCACTGACGCAGCTTGCCGCCGGGCCCGGGGGGTATCTCGTCCACGACGGTCCACGTCAGCGAGCAGTCCGACAGATAGCGACCGACCTCGAACCGGAGCGCCTCGAGCACGGACGGGGCGATCGCCGCGCCGTCGCGCTCGAGCGTGATCTCGAAGCGCGTCCAGTCGGTCTGGACGATCTGGAAGCGGCGCACGCCGGCCGCGCCGCGGAAGATCTTGTGGAAGACGTGCGACGACAGCGTCTCGCCGCCGGGAAACACGAACACGTCGTTCACGCGTCCGATGATCTCGCGCACGAGCGGCAGCCCGCGACCGCAGGCACAGCCCATGCCCGGATCCTCGGGTCGTCCGAGATCGCCCACGCGATACCGAACGAGAGGCAGCGCCCGGGACGTGAAGCTCGTGACGACGAGCTCGCCCACCTCGCCGGGTCGGACGGGTCTCCCGTCGGCGGCCAGGAACTCCACGAGCGCCGCGTCGGACTGCAGGTGGAGGCGGTGTGCCGGATCGGCGCCGCACTCGTGCGCGATCACGCCGACCTCGGTACCGCCGTAGCGGTTGAACACCCGGGCCCGAAACGCCCGCGCGATCAGCCGGCGCAAGGCCGGGCTCAGCGTCTCCCCGCCGCAGATGACCGACTCGGCCGTGGCGTCCTCGATCCCGTTGGCCACGACGTGGCGCGCCAGCAGCGAGAGCGCGCTGACGTATCCCTCGATCACCCGCGGCCGGTGTGAGCGGATGCGGTCACACATCTCGGCCAGCCGGGCCTCGTCGAGCCGCGAGCGCTCGGGGCGGGTGGCGTCGTAGACCGAGAGCTCGACCAGACGGTGGAGGCGCCTGCGCACGCGCTCGCGCGGACCGGCGGCGCCGTCGGTGCGCCAGAGCTTCACGTTCGGATCGCCGTCGTAGTATCCGGCGGCCTCGCGCGTGCGAAACGTGAGTGCACGACGCTCGCGCGCCGACTTCGCGTCCAGCGGGAACCGGAACGGCTCGCCGGTGGACCCGGTGGACGCCATCGGGTACACCGGTCGTTCGTAGCGATCCGAGAGCGCGGTTCCGGCCTCGAGCGCCTCGCGCAGCATCGACTTGTCGACGATCGGAAGCCGGCGGACGTCCTCGGGCCGCCGAAGGTCGCGCGGCGAGACCCCGTGCGCGGTCCAGAGCTCCCGGTAGAAGCGATTGTGCTCCCAGGCGAACGTGGTGATGCGAAGGAGGCGTTGCCACTGGAGCTCTCGAATCCGATTCGCCGGCCACCATTCCCGGGGCCGGATGGCCCGGTACTCCGACCACGTCCGCCGGTTGAACACCTGGACGGCCGCCCGCCAGAGGCGCGCGCCCGCTCCGGGCCGGACGGCGGTGCGGGGTTCGACGATCGATGGGGCCGTGGCCATGGGGACCTCTCTCTCACGCGAGCGCGAGCCAGCGCGGCCCCATCCATGGGGCCCTCGACGAGCCATCCCGGCCCGGCGCCTTCGGAAGTGAAGGTCGGCTGATGTCCGCCGATCTTTACGGGGAACTCGTTCCCGCGGGAGAAAGACGACAGGGTGCACCCGATCCGCTTCGCGCTCCGAGACGACGACACGTCGGCGTTCACGACGCCCGAGAGCCTCGAATCGGCCTATGGCCATCTGTGGGACCGGCATCCGGTGTCGCTGGCCGTGATCCCGTTCGCCGTGGAGACGCGCCACCTCGGCGATCCCGCCCGCTTCGAGCAGGGTGACGAGGCGGTTCCGCTCGGGCACAATCGCCGGCTCGTCCGCTTTCTCCGCGACGCGATCGCGGCGGGCCACGTGTCGATCCTGCTGCACGGACATCGGCACCGGTACCGGAGGGGGACTCGCGCCGGCGAGTGGATCCCCGAGTTCGTGGCCGCGGACGATCCCCATCGGCTGATCGGTGAGGGACGCCGGTACCTCGAGTCCCTCCTCGACGTCCGGATCCGCACCTTCGTCCCCCCCTCCAACGCGATGTCGCCGGCGGCCTACGCGGCGGTCCGGCGGCACGGGCTGAACCTCACCCAGCTCCCTGCGCTCCGCGTCGCGCTGGCGTCGGCCTCGCCGTCGGCGTGGCCCACCCTCGCCCGCCGGATCGGGGCCCGCCTCGCCGGGAGCGACATGCCCGACGTGCTCCAGCTGGCGACGCACCGGGAACTCGCCGCCATCCCGATCACGCCACGCACCCCGTTCGAGAGCGTCCGTGACGCGCTCGATCGACGGCGGAGGACGGTGTGTCTGGCCACCCATCACTGGGAGCTGGACCGCGCGGTGGATCCATCCGTCGCGCATCCCGGCGGTCCGGGCGTCACGGTGGGCGACGTGCTCGCCGGCGCCCTCGCCTGGCTCGACGCGCGGGGCGCGATCGGCGTGACGGTCGACGATCTCTTCGAGCCCGACTACGCGGCCGCCTGAGCCCCGAGCACGGCCTCGAGACGATCCACCGCTTCGGACCAGTCGTGAGAGGTGATGACGGCGGCGCGCGCGCGCCCCCCCATCGCGCGCCGGCGTTCGGGGCTCGCCACGAGGGAGGCGACGTGTGCCGCGAAAGCGGCCTCGTCGCCGGCCGGCGCGAGCAGGCCCGTGTCCCCGTGGCGGACCTGGTCCGCGAGCCCGCCGACGTCGAAGGCGACGACGGGCAGTCCCGAGGACATGGCCTCCAGCACGGCGTTGGGATAGTTGTCGAAGCTCGATGGGAGCACGAACACGTCGGCGGCGCGAAGGCGCCCCGCAACGTCGTCCGGGGAGAGGTGTCCGAAGAGCCGTACGCGCCCGGAGAGTCCCCGGCGGCGCACGTCCCGGGCGAGTCCCTCCCGAAGGGGACCGTCGCCGGCGACGTCCAGCCGGACGTCGTGACCGCCGGCCAGGAGGCTCTCCAGCATCGGCAGCAGCCGGTGCACCGACTTGACGGGAACCAGTCGGCCCACGAAGACGAGGCGCGTCCGGCCCGACCGCGACTCGCGTGCGGGATCGGGACGGAACCGCTCGGCGTCGACCCCCTTGCGCACCTCGACGACGTCGACCCCCAGGTGCTCGCGGATCGCGCGCACGTCGAACCCGTCCGCGACGATCGCGTCCACCCCGCGGGCGGCCTCTTTCACGTCTCCGGGAGGCAATCCGCCCGAGCTCGCGACGACCACCCGGATACCCAGCCCGCGCTTGATGCGCCAGGCCAGGGGAAACAGGCCGAAGGTGAGCACGGCGTCGACGCCCGACCGGGCCCGCCCGGCACACGCATCGACCGCGCGGAACGCAGCGCGCTCGAAGAGTCGCTCGTCGAGGCGGACCAGGACACCTCGCCCCCGCGCCACGCGATACGACCAGTCGCGGAGATACGGTGCCTTCACCCCGACGCCCTCGATGCCGTCGGGAAAGGCGTACCGCGGCGGGCCCAGGAGGGGATGCGCGCAGACGAGCGTGATCGCGTGCCCGCGTGAGAGGAGCCCGTCCGCGAACGCCAGCGTCCGGGTCTCGCCGCCGCCCCGCATCATCGCGAGGCTCTTGTTCACCACGATGATGTTCATGGGGGCGCCTCAGGCAGCCTGACTCGTCACGAGCGATCGGACGGCGCGGTGCTTGTCGCCGATCTCGGCGGCCGCGCGCCGCGTCTCCCGCCACGAGAAGCGGATCCCGGGGAAGCGTTCGGTCACCAGCGCCCGCACGCGGGCCAGCTCGCCCGGATCCATCCGGCCGTCCGGAATGACGAAGGTGACCTCGATCCGATCCGGATCGGTCTGGACGACCGTGAACCGATCCACCGAGCGCAGATCGCGGAAGTAGATGTGCCAGACGTGCGAGAAGACGCGGCGCCCGTCGGGCAGGACGAACACGTCGTTGACGCGCCCGTGCACCGCGCGCAGCCGGGGAAACGGCCCGTGTGCGATCGGGTCCAGCTCCGCGAGGTCGCCGATCTCGTAGCGGATCAGCGGCATCGCGCGGTTCAGGAGGTCGGTCACGAGCAGCCGTCCGGGCTCGCCCTCGCGCGAGGGCAGGATCTCGAGATGGTAGTAGTCGCTGAACGCGGTCAAGGACGTCTCGCCGGCGGCGTTGACGGCGATCATGGGCGCCTCGGACGCGCCGTAGAGGTTGTGCACCGGACACCCGAACGCCTCGGTCAGGAGCGCCCGCTCGGCATCGCCGAGGTACTCGGCCGAGCACACGACGCGCTGGGGCCGGATGCGATCGTCTCCGGCGCGAACGACGTGACGGGCCAGCGCCACCAGCGCGCTCACGTATCCGCGGACGATGTGTGGGTCGAAGCGGGCCACCTCGGTGGCCACGGCGGCCAGCGCCGCGTTCCCCATCGCGCTCTCGACCGGCCTGGTGACCTCGGTCACCGGAATCCACTGAAGGAGTCCCCGTGCGATGCGGCGCCGGTCGGCCGCGCCGTGCGACTCGTAACGTCGCCAGAGACGGGTCGTCCGTTTCCAGCCGGCGTGCCCGATCCACCGCTCGCCACGCGCCAGGAGTGCCCGGCGCCGCCACAGGCACCTTCGATCCTCGGCGAACCGGAGCGGGGTCCCGGTCGATCCGGTCGTCGTGCCGATCACGAGCTCGCGCGGCGCGAACGCGCGGGACAGCGCTCTCCCGTCGGCCAGGGCCTCCCGGAGCTCGTCCTTGGCCAGCGGTGGCAGGTAGGCGAGATCGGTGAGATCGCGGATGTCGTCGGGTCGCATCGCGGCCGCGAGCATGCGCTCGCGGTGGAGCGGCACCGTCTCGAACGCGTGCGCACAGAGCGCGCGAAGCCGCGCGATCTGGTACTCGCGCATGCGCTCGAGATCCCAGCGCTCGCGCGCGCGGGCGGCGAGGCGGTCGACGTTCGCGCGCGGGTTCCTCCAGGACAGCACCGGCGAGCCGATGCGAATGAGCGGAGTCACGTTCATGCCGCCACCCCGCGCGGCTGCGCGCCGGTCGAGGGGCCGCCGGTCGCGGCGGTCACCGGCTCGACGACCCCGGTGGCGGGGTCCCGTCGCCAGCGCCGCTCGCCGTTCGCCGGCGAGCGTTCGAGCTCGATTCGGGCATCGAGCCACTCGCGCACCTCTCGCTTGATCGCGCGCCATGGAGCCCTGGCCGGAGCCGGGATCGACGCCGTCAGACGGCGGCGAATCGACGTCATCGCCCCGGCCGGGCGTCCGAGATCACCGCGGGAGACGTCGGCCGCGGCCAGACGCACGACGACACCGCCCCGCCGGAGGCCGTCCGGACTCGGCTCGTCGACCTCGACCACCGATCGTCCGACCTCGTGGGGCGCGTGCGCGTCGCTGCCGGCGATCAGCGGAACGCGGGGCAGGTCCGGGAGACGGACCCGGAGACGGTCGAGCTCGGCGGGATCGCTCTTGGCGTTCGAGAGCTCGATCAGGTCGATTGCGCTCAGCGCCGCCTCGACCTCGCGCGGGCCGTGGCGGTGCTCGTCCTCGGCGTTGGCCAGGAGACCGGTGTCCCGCCGGTACGGATGCGGGAGCGCGACCAGCCCCCCCAGGTCGTGGATCTCGTCGATGACATCGAGCAGCGACCGCGAACGAGGCGGCCGCGAGATCCACAGTCCGATGACGTGAGTCCGGCGATCGGTCGTGACCTCGATCCCGGGGACGATCTCCAGCGCCGCGCGTACCCGATCCACCTCGCGACGCACGGGGTCCACACCGGCCATCGTGTCGTGGTCGGTGATCGCCAGCGCCGCCAGGCCCCGGCCTACCGCCCAGGAGACGATGCGCCCCACGCGGGCGCTCGAGTCCGGCGAGAATCGCGTGTGGCAGTGGCCGTCGATGCGAAACATCCGGAACTCCTCGGTCGCGCTCGCGTTCCCCCGTCGAACGGCACGTCGGCTCGTGGGCGCGCGGCGTCCATTCTCAATCGGCTGCTCGCGCCCCTTCTGAAGTGGGCGGGCGCCGGCGCGGGACGACAAAAGCATCAAGGACGCCCATGGCGCTCCGACAATTGGGCCGAGGACGAACGCCGTCCCGGGGCCTCCGGGGCGCGGTTGTCGGGTCGCGAGGTCTCGGCTAGACTCGCACCTCGCCCGTCGTCATACCGGCAGGAGCATCATCGGCGGAGCGACGCGCGGCGGTCGACGAGGCGTCGCGACCACTCACTCGAACCCCGACGCGGCGGATACGTGCAGGTCCATCGACCCGCACGACGTCGTTGGGTCGGGAGCAAACGAGAACGCATCCATGGATCTGTCGGTCATCCTGACCTATCGGTGCGATTCCAGGTGTTCGATGTGCTACATCTGGAAGAATCCCACGCACCCCGATGCCGAGGTCTCGCTGGAGACGCTCTCGAAGCTGCCGAGCGGCTTCGACTACCTGAACGTGACCGGCGGCGAGCCCACGCTCCGCAAGGATCTGATGGACGTCGTCGACCTCCTGTATCCCAAGACGATGACGCTGGAGATCAGCTCCAACGGGCTGCACGCCGATCGTCTGGTTCCGATCGTCGAGAAGTACCCGAACGTCAAGGTCCGCATCAGCGTGGAAGGCTTCGAGGGCACCAACGATCGGATCCGGGGCGAGAAGGGCGGCTTCGAGAAGAAGATCGACACGATGAACCGGCTCATCGACGCCGGCGGCACCGACCTCGGGTTCGCGACCACGTTCCAGGACGAGAACGTCGACGAGATCGTGGACATGTACCGGCTCACGAAGAAGCTGAACATCGAGTTCGCGACCTCGGCGCTCCACAACGGCTTTCAGTTTCACAAGAACGACAACTACCAGTACGACCGCATGGCGGTGGCCAGACGCGTGGAGGACCTGATCACCGAGATGTTGAAGTCGAGCTCGGTGAAGTCGTGGTTCCGCGGCTACCTGAACATGGGGCTGATCGAGAAGATCCTCGGCCACGACCGGCTCATGCCGTGCACCGCCGGGACCGACTTCATCTTCGTGGACCCGTGGAGCGACGTGTACGCGTGCAACGTCCGGCCGGATCTCCTGATGGGCAACCTCCGGGAGCAGGAGTGGACGGACATCCTGCACGGCCGCACCGCCTCCGAGCAGCGCGAGAAGGTGGCGGCGTGCGAGCAGAACTGCTGGATGGTGGCCTCGGCGAAGACCGCGATGCGACATCCGAAGTACGCGAGGATCCCGAAGTGGGGACCGCTGGCCTGGGTGCTTCGAAACAAGATCCGGGCGACGCTGGGGATTCCGATCCCGTTTCACCGTTACATCGACTACGCCCACGTGAAGACGGACGACCCCGTGGTGAAGCGCATCAGCTTTCTCGACCGAAACGAGAAGCGGCAGGTCCAGCCGAAGGAGAGCCGTCGCTACGGGCAGTTCGGCGCCGGCTTCTTCAATCGATGAGAGTGGCCGTTCTCGGCATCAAGACGAAGCCGGCCTCGGCCGGCGCCGATCGCGTGGTGGAGAAGCTCCTCGAGGCCACCGGCGAGCCCGGTGCGCCGCCCGACGCGCATCACTACACGATCTACCTGATGGCGCGTCGCGGACCGCGACTCCCGGACACGCCCACGCGGCGCCACGTGTACCTGCCGGCGCTGCCGGGGAAGCACCTCGCGGCGTCCAGCTACTTTCTCCTCTGCGCGCTGCACGCGACGCTGATCGGCCGATACGACGTCCTGCACGTGCACAACTCGGACTTCGGCCTCTTCTGCCCGCTGCTGCGGCTGTGCCCCGGTCGGCGGATCGTGGGCACGTTTCACGGGGATCCGTACCGGCGGGCCAAGTGGGGGCCGCTCGCTCGTCACATCCTCCACTGGAGCGAGCGGCTGTTCGTGGAGTGCGGCGACGTGCTGACCTCGGTGTCCCGGCTCAAGGCCAGAGGCTCGGGAATCTGGCGGGAGAAGCCCGTCCGTTACATCCCGAACGGCGTCGACGACGACTGCGGCTTCGACCTCTCGGATGCATTCGACCACGCGGCTCACGGCACGCGCCCTCGGGGCTACCTCCTGTTCGCGTGCGGCCGGCTCGACCCGACCAAGGGGCTCCATCACCTGCTGGATGCGCACGCGCGCCTCGCCGGCGCGCCGCCGCTGGTCGTCGTGGGGGACTTCACCCACGACCGGGCCTACTCGGCCATGATCCGCACGCGGTGCGACACCGACGATCGCATCGTCCTCGTGGAGAGGCTCTTGCCGCGTGAGCAGCTGATCTCGATCGTGCGCGACTGCCTGGCGTTCGTGTTCCCGTCCGAGGTCGAGGCGATGTCGATGATGCTCCTGGAGGCGGTCTCCTGCCGCCGACCCGTCGTCTGCTCGGACATCCCCGAGAACCTCGCCGTCGTGGGCGAGGACTACGCGTTCGCGTATCCGGTGACCGACCCCGGGGCGCTGGCCGAGCGCCTCGGGGCCGTGCTGGCCATGCCGGCCGTCGAGCAAGACACCGTCACGTCCGAGCTGTTCGATCGATGCATGGCGGAGTTCAGCTGGCCGCGGCTCCGCCGGGCTTACGGCGACGCGTACGAGACGGCGCTGGCCGCCTGACGCCGCGCGAAGGATCACTCGATCACGCGCTCCAGGACGTCGGAGATCCCGACACGCCCGGCTGCCGAGAGGCCGCCGGGCGGACCCAGCACGCCGACGCCGAGGCCCGACGCACCGTCGACCGCGATCAGGATCGCCGCGCGCTCGCAGCCGCGCCGGCGGAGGTACTCCCGGACGCGCTCGAGGTAGAACGCGGTGGCCGACAGCTCGGATGCGCGCGCCCCCCCGCCGAACCTCGCGTGCGCGAGATGGGGCGGCGTCGGCTCGGTGTGTCGCGCCCACACGAGGCGCCGCTCGTCGGCGGGCCGCTCCAGAATCCGGACCGTCTCCAGACCGACCCACGAGGCGTCCCCTTCGGTGAGGTACGACGTGACGTCGGGGACGTCGTCGTGCACGCCGTCCACGAACGCCGGAACGGCGCCCGCGGGATCCACGGGCGTCGAGGAGATCAGATCGCACCGCCAGCGTGGCCTGAGCGCTCCGGCATCGCCGTCTGCCGACCGGTCGCGCACCGTCTCGACCAGCGTCGCGAGGAGATCGGCGGCGGTGCACGGGCCTCCGTCGTCCCGCACGACCTCGACCGTGAGCGGTGCGGCGTTCCACTCGGGGGACGCTTCCAGCTCCTCGAGCGTCGTCCCCTGGACCTCCCAGACGACGATCGGGCACGGCCGCCCGGGCGTGACCGTGTCGAGGATTCGCTCGATCTCGAAGCGGTTGCGGCGAAACTCGTGCTCGCGCAACGTCAGGTAGCGCTCGCGGGCGAGCCGGTCGCCCAGCCCCAGCCGCACGCCCGCGATCACGAGAACGAACAGCGCGGCGGCGATCCACGACGCGCGCCGGCCCCGGCGATCCGCCGCGAGCGTCGCGTCGACCGCGACGTCCTCGCCCGGCGTGTCGACCACGGCGAGTGCCTCAGAACGGCCCGGAGAGGGGGTTCCGGATCACGTTGATGAGATCGCCCATGCGTCCCGTCAAGAGCGAGATGCGGGCCATCACGGTGTAGCCGAACGAGGCGCCGAACGTGATCATCAGCACCCAGATCCCGATCCGGCTGGCGCCGCCGAGAGCCCCCTTGTGCGGGGCCGAGAAGAAGAAGTAGACGAGTCCCGTCACCGTCCCCACGCAGACCACGATCGCGGTGAGGACGGGCATCAACGACATCGAGGTCGTCTGCACGAGCTCGACGGTGTTGTCGATCTGGGCCAGGAAGTCAGACTGGAGGAACCGGGTGAGGTTGGTCCCCGCGGCCCAGCCCACGATGAACGCCATCGCCCACCGCGACAGCCAGGCCAGCGGGTGGACGAGGCGCATCAGCATCAGAACGCCGAGGAGCGCGGCCAGCCAGTAGACCGGCTCCGACTCCGCCCCCGCCTCCAGGCCGACTCCCATGTCGGCGAACGTGCGCGCGGTCCACTCCGGCGCCAGCTTCCCGAACAGGTTCGGGACCAGCGTGTTCCAGAATCCGAGCACCATCCAGTACGCGGCCGAGACCCCCACGAACAGGTGCTCGGCGAACTTGTAGAACGGATTGTCCCTGTACAGGAAGCTGAAGATCATCAGCGTCATCGCCGCCGCGGTCCAGGCCACGATGCGGTCGGCCCAGATTGCATCAGCCATGTCGCCGCTCCCGTCGCTTCGCCGCGATCATCGAGATGTTGCCGATCAGCACGAACAGCAGGATGACGATGTGCGCGATCGTCTGAGGACCCATCTTGGCCGTGGCCGCACTGACCTGGTCCCGGTCGAAGTCGGCCAGACGCCCGTACTCGCCGAGGAGCGCGGTCTCGTACTCCGCAGCTCCCTGGAGTCCTCCCATCAGACCGACGAGCTGGCTCGGGTAGTACGGGTAGAGCAGCGGCGCCTCGACGGCGGTCACGCCCCCGCCCACCGGCACGTTCGCCTGGTCGCCGCCGAACTGGACCCACTCCTTGAGCCCCGGCTTGCCCGATCCGATGCCCAGGATGAAGTCGAGATCACCGAGCCTGGTCAGGTCGCGCGTGATCGCGAACTCCGAGAGCGGGCGTCCCTCCCGGATGTCGGCGGTGAAGAACCCGAAGTCCGTCACCAGGGAGTTGATCACGCCCTGGTTCCCGACCTTATACCCGAGGTTGATCCAGTCGACGCCGTACCGCTTGTCGGGATGCGTGGCCAGCTCGCCCAGGAAGACGCTCTCGATCGTGTCGTCGATCTGCGGAGGGCCCGTTGCCCACAGCGTCATCATGATCACGCGGATGCCCTTCTCCATGCAGTGCCGGACCAGCGCATCGGCCATCGGCTGGTTCTCGGGCACGGTGCCGGGACCGAAATCGAAGGAGATCAGGACGCGATCTCCTGCCTCGAGGTCCGACACCGCGTCGTACAGCCTCTGCACGATCGGCGTGGTCGGCATCTCGGCGCGCATCCCCAGCCACACCGGGATGAACACCGACAGTCCGATGAAGAGAAAGATCCAGCGGCGATCGAGCTTTCCGAGGCGATCCAGCCACTGCATGTCAGTCCTGCCCCAGGTACGAGCGCTCGAGCCCGAGTATGAGCTTGAGCGACGTCGAGATGATGCCGAGCGCGATCCCCATCTGGATGGCACGCTGGCCGGCCGTGTTGAACGCGGACATGATGAACGCGGACAGGTTCGGGATCTCGAGCATGCTGAGCGAATCGGGCAGCCACGAGGTCAGGTAGTAGCCGACCGGCGTGCGTCCGATCAGGATCACGAACGCGGCCCCCAGGAGCAGCGACGACTCCACGGTGCGAGCCCGGAACGCGCGAAACGCCGCCGAGGCCACGAAGAACGCGAGCAACGAGAACATCGTCGCGCCCAGCGGGTAGAACGTCGCCTCGTAGAGCCGATCGAAGAGACCGCCCGAGGCGTCGAACGCCTGACCCGGCTCCACTCCGATCCGGAACAGGCCGACGATCAGCATCAACGAGAAGCCGAACAGCGTGACGATGCTGTAGAGCGCGTCGGGGTGCCGGCGCTGCACCTTCATCAGGTGCGCGCGCAGCAGGTTGCCGCCACCCAGGACGAACGCGAACGTGGCGATGATGTTGAAGAAGTCGCTGAGCTTGCTGTCGAGCTCGTTGAAGGGCTGTCGAGGAACGAAGTGCGCGATGATCATGATGACGCCGGTCGCAAAGGCGATCATCAGGGGAACGTTGAGCTTCAACGCGCGCATGGCATCGCCCTAGTTGACCTTGAACAGCCAGTGAACGCCGGCGCTCACCGGCTCGATCCGGAACAGGACCGCCAGCACGCCCACCACGATCGCCGTCATGGCGACCAGCTTCCCGATGTCCTGGCCACGAAGACTTCCGATCGTCTGCTGGTCTCCGGACAGGTAGGCGCTGGCGGCGAAGAGCTCCTCGCCGATCAGCGTGTAGTCGCAGGCGGCCACGAAGAACGGCAGCTGCGTCGGCATCGCCGTACCCGCGACCTGGATGGCGCCGATGGAGTTGCCGGTCTCGGCGAGCACGAGCGACTCGGCGAAGAAGGCACCGAGGTAGAAGCACGCGGCCGGCTTCTGGCGGACCATGATCCCGTCCACGGCCGCCACGTAGCCGAACTGCTCGTCGGTGACGTAGTGCACCATGTCCTCGTTGTAGAGGTCGGGGCGGCCCGCGGCGAGATAGGCCTCGCGCACCGACTCCCGTCCGGTGGACATGACCAGCGAGCGTGCGACCGGAACGTCGAGCGTGGTCTCGTACTGGGCGACCTTCGATGCGATCTGCGACAGGATGTTGAGCCCCGCGAGCGTCTGCACGTCGTCGAGATCGTTGATGCCGGGAATGAACAGCACCGCACGACCCATCTCGGTGGCCCGGCCGACCGCCTCGTCGATCGCCTCCAGCCCCGCGATCTTGCGAATGTAGAGCTGGCGTCCCCGCGCCGCCCAGGCCGTGAAGAAGCCGATCGCGCCCACCAGGATGGTCAGGATGATGAGCTGGTTGGTGCGTGTCGTGTTGAACCAGTTGGGTCTCGCGGTGATCGCGGTGCTCGGCGTCGAGCGAGCGCTGATCGGTCCCGAGAAGAGCTCGACCACGTAGCGAACCGGGCCCTCGCCCGCGGCGGCGTCGTCGTATTCGCTCGCCGGTCCGATGAGCGTGGTCGCCAGCTCGGTGCCCGCGCCGGTCATGCGAAACACCTGCACACTGTCGACCGAGGCCGGATCAGGCAGCGTCCAGCTCACCCGGAGCGCGCCGCCGGCGTCTCCGGGACGATCGACGGCGGTGACGTCGCTGGCGGCGCCGATCGACGTGGACGGGGTCTCGACGAAACGGGGAGGAGGAGCGTCCTGGGCACGAGCCGTCAGGACGGCCACACACGCGCCCGCGCACGCGACCAGGGTGACGCGCCGGACGGTATCGGAGAAGAGGGCTGTCACGTCGGCGAACGGTACGAACGACGCCGGTCCGGCGCAAGCGTTATCTGGTCGCGGGCTAGGGGCGAGCGTTCCCGGCTTCCCGTGACCGGATGAACGCACGAGCCCCCTCCGCGTCGGGATCGTCGGGCGCCAGCTCGACGAACGCGCGAAGATGCGAGAGCGCCTCGGACATGCGCGCCGCGTCACGCGCCAGGAGGTTGCCGAGGTTGAGTCGGGTGAGCGCGTCCCGGGGATCCACCTCCACCGCATGGTCGAGCAGCGCCTCGGCCTCGGCCGCCTCTCCGCGGTTCATCAGGAGGACCGCCAGCGCGTTGAGCGACTGCACCGCGTCGGGCGCGATCGCCAGCGAGTGCCGAAGCGCCTCCTCCGCGCGCGTCACGTCGCCGCGACGCGTGTACACCAGCGCCCTCAGCTGAAACAGCGCGCTGGAGCGGGGCGCGAAGTCGAACGCGTCTTGGATCACGGCCAGGGCGTCGTCGTCGCGTCCGTCGGCCACGGCGCGCTGCGCGGCGGCCCGACCGAGCTCCCCGTAGAGCCGGCGCACGATGGGAACCAGCGTGAACGGTCTCCGGTCGCGGCGCAGGAGCTGGTGCCCGGGGAGTCGGAACCGATAGGCGTCCCACCGCACCGGCGCCGGCTCGTCGGCGCCCCCGGTATCGGGAACCAGGCGGAACGTCAGCCCCTCGCGCCGGTACGTCAGTCCGTGACCGGCGGTCACCGGCGGGTCGTACTGGATCGTGCAGAACGCGCGCCCCCGGAGCTCGGCCGGAGGATCGGCGGCCAGCCGCAGGATGTGGCGCCAGCGCTCGGTTCGCCAGTCTCCGGTGAGCTCGCGGAAGCCCAGGGTCTGGCGACGCACCTTTCCGGTCATGTCGACGATCGCCACGTCGTCGCGCTCGCCGAGGACGTCTCGATGGAAGACGAACGGCCCCACCAGCGTCTCGGTGAGAAGGAACAGGGCGCCGCCCTCGGGTACGTCCCGCAGCACGTTGTGAACGAAGTCGTCCACGATGTGATCGCGCCGGCGCGAGCACTCGGGCCGGTTCGCGACGGCCGCGGTCACCACGCACGCGAGGCCGAGCACGGTCGCGATCGCCCGCCGGCGCTCACCGAACACGGGATCGGCGAGCGCCGACGCGCCCAGCGCTACCGCGAGCCACGTCGGCATCAAGAGGTAGTTCTCGACGTCGTGAATGGCGTACACGCTCGCGAACCCGAGAATCAACGGGATCGGCAGCGCGAGGAGCAGGAGTCGCTCCCGATCGCGTCGCCACGACAGCACGAGCCCGGCCATCGCGAGCAGCATCACCAGGAGCGTCAGCGGTCCGACGTCGGTGCGGGCGATCGACCCGATCAGCTCCCAGGTCGAGCGGACTCCGGCGCCGCCCTCGCTCAGGAGCTCGCTCCGGCTGGCGATGCCGAGCGCGTGATAGAAGAAGTCCCCCACCCCGCCGATCTGCGCGTAGTCCACCGCGGGCCGCGCGGCGCTCCGGATGGGCAGCAGCGCGAACGCGGTGAACGGAAGCACGAACGCTCCGATCGACCCCATCACGAGGCGCGGGTGCACCGTCCGCGCGAGCAAGCGGCGGGACACGAGAGCCACCACCCCGGGCAACAGCCACACCATCAACGGCTGATGCGAGACGGCCAGCCCTCCCACGTACGCCCCGATCACGAGCAAGCGCGGCGCGCCCGTGCGGCGCCAGCGGTCGACGAGGGACAGCGCCGCGAGTCCCAGGAAGAGCCCCATGGTGTAGACCTCGGCCACGAGTGCCTGCGACCACGTGCCGATCGAGAGGCCCGCCGCGATCGACCAGAGCCCCGCCGCGACCGCGCTCGAACCGAGCCCGGACAGGAGCAGTGCGAAGGACCCGCCGGCCAGCGCACCCGCGAGCGCCGAGACGAACGTGACCCGGGCCGCCGCCCCCCCCACGGGCACGAGCGACGCGACCCGGCCGATCAGCGTGTAGGTCGGGTAGCCCGGCTGGTGCGGGATGCCGACGGTGTGGGCCGCGGTGATCAGCTCGGGCGTGTCACCGCCCACGAGGCCGGGCGCGAGCGTGATCGCGTACGCGGCGAGCAGCACGGCGCTCGCGAGGAGCGCCGCACCGATCGCAGGTGAGGGGCGGGTCGTCACGGATGCGAGGGCTCGGGCGGATCGGCCGGCACCGGGATGCCGAGCTTCGTCTCGGCCGTCTTGTGCGCCTTCAAGATCGTCTTGAACGCCGCGAACAGCACGCGGGTCCGCTCACGGACGCGCGTGTCGAGCTCGGCCTGCTCGTCGGCCGACCGCTCGTCCTCCGCGATCGCGTCGTCCAGCCACACCCCGAGCTCGGCGGCATCGCGCCGGGCCTGTCGGGCGGTCAGCGACATGCGCGCGACGTCGACCGAGATCAGCACCGCCTCCTCGTCGCTGATCACGTGGGTCAGCTCGTCGGCCCGGCGCTCGATCTCGTGGGCCAGCGTCTCCATCTCGAGCGCGTTGTCGCGGGCGAGCACGAGATTCCAGCCGGGCTCGGACAGCTCGTGATGAAGCATCGTGGCGTGCTTGGATCCCGCATACGCGCGGATGCCCATGTGGTAGTGGTGATGCGCGTGATTGGCGGTCGCCCACGCGCCGTTCGCGAGCAGAACGCCCGCGACTCCCGCGATGAGGAGCGCGCGCCGGGGTCCTCGAGAGCTCGTCATGTACCGCATCGTGGCCTCCTCGACTTGACGTCGTCGCACGCGATCGTCAATGGATCACCCGTCCGGCGCAGTCCTGTCCGTCGTCGAACGCGGCACGCGCTGGAGCCGGCACCGCCGCGCACGCGGGACAGTCGGGCCGGCGCTCGATCGGGATGCGCGTGATCGCGAACCGATCGGTGTCGACGTGCACGAGCGTGCCCCACGGAACCGTCCCCCGGCCAGCCAGAATGCGAATGACCGAGAGCGCGGCCAGGTGGCCGACGATGGCCGAGACCGCGGCCAGCACCGGGAAGTCGGCCCGCCAGGGCGGCGGCTCGGGGGTCAGGCAGCGAAGACACGCGCTCCGGCCCGGACGCACACACACGAGATGGGCCTCGTCGGCATACATGGCCGCGTCGACGAACGGCTTCCCGGCAGCCAGGGCGGCGTCGTTCAGCGTCAGGCGCTCCTCGTACGTCGGCGCCGCGCCGATCGCGACGTCGTGCGTGGCCATCAGCTCTCTCGCTTCGGCCGGCGTGATGCGCCCATCCACGCCGCGCACGTCGATGTCGCGCCCGTAGCGGCGCAACGCAGCCTCGGCCTGGGGAGCCCTCGGCCGTCCCACCCCGTCGGGGTCCATCAGGATCATTCGGTGCAGATCCTCGTCGAGGAGATCGCCCTCGTGATAGAACGTGATCCGTCCGACTCCGGCCACCGCGAGGCTCTGCGTCAGAGGGCCGCCCAGCCCTCCCACGCGCGCGATCAGAACCGAGCTCGCCTGCAGGCGGGCCTGCTCGGCCTCACCGAGCCAGTCGAGGAGCTTCTGACGCCGGTATCGATCCGGTTGCGTCATGATCACCCTCCCGCCACCGGCAGCATCAGCCGGATGGTCGTGGTCCCGTTCACCGGGACGTCGCGATCGTGACACACGACGCCGTCCACGACGACCAGCACGCTCGGGTGCAGTCGCCCCTCGCGCATGATGTGGCCGGATCGATCGCGCGGAAGCCGCGCGATCAAGGCCGCCAGCGCCTCGTTCACGGTGATGCCGCCATCGACGTCGACGTCGACGTCGATGGCGGCCGCGCCGAGCATGTCGGCCAGCCAGGGCGTCATTTCGAATCGAACCATGTCGGCTCACCTCCCCATTGCGGATCGCGGATCATGTTGCGGTCACGATACGGCCCTCGACGATTCGGGTCACCGCGTCTGCGCGCTCGGCGGCCTCCTGGGCATCGTGCGTGATCTGCACGATGGCCGCTCCGCGCTCGTCGCGCCAGCGGGAAACCACGTCACCCACGAGGCGGCGCGTGTCGGCGTCCAGCGCGGACGTGCACTCGTCCAGAAGCAGCACGTCCACGTCGGTCACGAGGGCCCGCGCCAGCGCGACGCGTTGCGCCTCCCCTCCCGAGATGCTCGTGATGGACCGCGACTCGAGGTGCGCAATCCCCAGCGCGTCCATCGCGCGGTCCAGCCGGGCGTCCAGGTCGGGACCGGCACCGCGGGCGCGGGCGCCGAACGCCACGTTGCGGCGGACCGAGAGGTGCGGAAACAGAAGATCGTCCTGCGGCACGTAGCCGAGGCGTCGCCCCTCGGGGGGAACGTCGGCCAGACTCCGGCCGTCGCGGCGAATGTCGCCCTCGGTGGGGCTCAGGAACCCCGCGGCCATCTCGAGCAGCAGCGTCTTGCCCGCTCCGGTCGGGCCGACCAGGGCCCGCCACTCCCCCGCGCGCACGTCGATGGATACGTTCACGACCTTGAACGCGCCGAGATCCAGCGACACCGACTCCCAGCTCAGGCGTGGCGTGCCGTTCGGCGCGATCATCCGAGCACCAGCTTCCCGCCGAGCCGCCGGATGCCCGAGAGGGCGATCGCGCCCAGGAGGACCAGGAGCACGCTCAGCGCCACACCGTTCTCGATCTCGCCGTTCGAGAACGACAGGAAGATGGCGATCGGCAGCACGTCGGTCTTTCCGCGGACGGCGCCCGCGAAGATCAGGATCGGGCCGAACTCGGCGATCGCGCGGGCCCACACGAGGATCGTGCCCGCGATGATCCCGTTCCGGGCCAGGGGCAGTGACACGCGCCAGAACGTCGCGGCCTCGCTCGCACCCAGCGAGCGCGACATCGTCTCCAGCCGGACGGGAACGTCCGCGAAGGTCGCGCGCAGGACCCGGACGGCCAGCGGCGCGGCGATGGTGAACTGCGCAAGCACGATCCCCGCTCGCGTGAACCGCAGATCGAGCCCCGCGGCGTCCAGCCGGCCCGTCCCCAGGACGCGTTCGAGAATGGCATAGGCCAGGAGCAGGCTGAAGCCGGCGACCAGCGGCGGGAGCACGATGGGCAGATCCAGGAGGACGTCGATGGCGCCCCGGAGCGGCACCCGATGCCGTGTCAGCGCGTAGGCCGCCGGGAGCGCGAGCAGCATGGCCAGTGACGTCGACAGCGAGCTCGTCCACACCGAGAGCCAGATCGAGCGTCGCGCGGCCTCGCTGGTCAAGAGATTCATCAGCCGCTCGGGCCCGGCGTAGAGGAAGTTCGCCAGCAGGAACGTCGCGACGAACGCCACCAGCAGAACGAGCGCGCCGGCGAGAGTGAGCCGAAACCACGAGAGACGCTTCACGGTGTCTCGGAGGCGAGCTGATCGGACTCCGCGCTCACCGGCTCGTACCCGTGGCGCCGGAAGATCGCCGCGCCGGCCTCGCTGGTCAGGAACTCCAGAAAGCGCCCGGCGGCCAGGGGCTCACGCGAGCATCCGAGGACGCCACCGGTGATGATCGTCCGGAACGGGCGCCCGCTCGCGGGGGCAACCGCGTCGAGCGTTGGAAAGAGCTCGACCGTCACGTCCCAGACGATCGCGGCGTCCAGCGCGCCCAGCGCCAGCTGGCTCCCGAGCTCGTTGACGTTGATCGCGCGGGTCCGGACGTTCGCGTCGAGCCGCGCGCGGGTGGCCTCGTCCAGCTCGGACTCGAGCCATCGCTCGCTCGCGACGCCGACCGCCACCGACGTCGGATCCCCGAGTCCCACCCGCACCCCGGGCTCGGCCAGATCGACGAGGTCGTGGATGTCGAGGGGATTGCCCGACGGCACGGCGATCACGGGCTGGAGATATGCGATGGAGACCGCGGCGTCGGCCAGTCCACGCTCGATCGCCTG
The DNA here is from genome assembly GCA_965224245.1 of Candidatus Eiseniibacteriota bacterium. Classification (GTDB taxonomy): domain Bacteria; phylum Eisenbacteria; class RBG-16-71-46; order CAZAMP01; family CAZAMP01; genus CBDCYW01. The sequence goes on from OZ245046.1 coordinate 3,826,589, forward strand.
ATCGAGGTAGTGAACCTCGCCGGGAATGAAGACGTCGCCCTTGCCGGTCATCTCGGCCTGGGCGAGAAGGCAGCCGCTGCCGGCGAAGGTCACGTCCACGCGCACGCCCTCCTCGGCGGTGAACGCGGCCGCGGCCTCCTCGATGGGGAGCCGGAACCCGGCCCCGGCGAACACCATCATCTCGCACGCATCGTCACAGGCGTGGACGATCGGCGTGAGCGGCAGGGAGAGCGCCATGGTGACGACGGTGAACGGAAGCGCGCGACGGTCCTGCACGAGATGGGCGAGCATGTGATCGGGCTCCTTGCATGCGTGCGGGCATGGAGCGCGGGCGTACCGTCACGGTGACCGCCGCCGGTCGAGACGACCGTCCGCGATCGATACCCCAGGATTATAGCGATACGATCTCATTCTGTCAGCGAATCATCGGCCCAGGACGCGCATCCGCCAGGTCAACACGCGCCCGGAGCGCTTCCCCGTCACGACGGTTGGTGTATGCTCCCCGCCGCATGACGACACACGATACACCAAACCCGGGCCGATCGGTCACCGCCGGGATCTTTCTCATCTCGGCGGCCGCGCTGTTGCTTCAGGTCACGCTGACCCGGATCTTCTCCGTCGCGATCTGGTATCACTTCGCGTTCCTGGTGGTGTCGGTCGCGCTGTTCGGATTCGGAGCCAGCGGGACGTTCCTGGCCCTCCGGCAGCGTCACGCGCTGAGCCCCGAGCACCTGCCGTGGACCGCGGGGGGCTTCGGCCTCAGTGCGCTGGTCGCGTACGTCGGAACGAACGCCATCCCGTTCGAGCCGTTCCGCATCGCCGCCGAGCCCGTGCAGCTCGCGTACTTCCTCGCCGTCGACATCCTGCTGACACTGCCGTTCTTCTTCGCGGGGCTCACGGTGGCGCTGATCCTCCGCCTGTGGCCGGTCCACGCCGGCCGTCTCTACGCCTGGGATCTGGTAGGCGCCGCGCTCGGCTCGCTCCTCGTGTTCGCCACACTGCCCCTGGCCGGCGCGCGAGGCGCGGTCGCGGTCGCGGCCATGCTGGGCTTCGCGTCGGCGGGCACGTTCGCGCGCGGGGCCCGCGCACGCACCACGGCGGCGGCGCTGGCCGGCGCGTCGGCGATCCTGGTGGCCGCGCCGTCGGTCCTTCCGGACGTTCGGATCGATGCGAGCAAGCCCCTCGTCGTGGAGATCGCCAACCAGGGACGGGTGGTGTTCTCGAAGTGGAACGCCCTCTCGCGCATCGACGTCGTCGAGCGGCCCGGAGTGGATCCGATGATCCTGATCGACTCGGCGGCCAAGACGTCCATCGCGAGACCCGCCGGGGCGTCCGGGCCGTATCAGCGGGACATCAGCACGCTGGCGTACCGCGTGGCCCAGGCACCGAAGGTGGCCATCATCGGGTCCGGCGGCGGCATGGACGTCCAGAACGCACTCGCGCTGGGCGCCCGGCACGTCACCTGCGTGGAGATCAACCCGATCATCATCGACCTCGTCACGACCCGCTATCGCGAGCACGTGGGCGCGATCTTCGAGGATCCGCGCGTGAGCCTGGTGCGCGACGAGGGCCGGAGCTTCATCGAGCGCACGCGCGACGCCTTCGACGTCGTGCAGCTGACGCTGATCGACACCTGGGCGGCGGGTGCGTCCGGCGCGTACAGCCTGACCGAGAACTACCTCTACACGACCGACGCCTTTCGCGCCTATCTCGATCGGCTGACGCCCGACGGGATGCTGGCCATCACGCGCTGGTACTACGAGGCGCCCCGCCTGGCGACCCTCGGCCGCGCGGCGCTGGAATCGATGGGTGTGGCCGAGCCTCAGCGATGCGCGCTGGTCATCGAGCGAGGGATCTCGACCGCGTTCCTGCTCAAGCGCCGGCCGTTCACGCCGGCCGAGGTCGCGTCCGCGCGCGCGTTCGCCGCGGAGATCGGCGCGGACGTCCTCTACGACCCGACGCGCCCCGGCATGGAGTCGTTCTACGACGTGTTCTTCGCCCAGCCCGATCCCGCGGAGCTGCTCGCGGCGATGCCCGAGCGGCTGGATCCGGTCGGCGATGACGACCCGTTCTTCTTCCTGATGGCGCGCTGGTCGAACATCGACCTCGGCGCGCTGTCGCGGGTGCCGAGGTCGAGCACGTTCCTCGAGCCGCTGGTCGTCCCGGTCGGACAGATCGCGCTGGCCGCCGCGCTCGTAGTGGGCGCCGTCCTGTCGGTGACGCTCCTGGCCATCGCGCTCGCGTCCCGGACGGTGCCCCACAGCGGGCGGTGGCGGTGGCTGACGTACTTCCTGGGGCTCGGGCTCGCGTTCATCATCGTCGAGGTGGTGCTGATGCAGCGGTTCGCGCTCTTCCTGGGCCATCCGACCTACTCGGTCACGGTCGTGCTGTTCGCGATCCTCCTCTTCTCGGGGCTCGGCAGCGCGTGGTCGGGACGGCGCTCGGGCGCGCTCGCACACGTGGCCCGGCCGGTCGCGATCGCGCTTCCGATCGCGATCGTGTTCCTGACCTTCGTCGTGCCGCCGCTGACGAGCGCGCTCATCGGCATGTCCCTGCCCATCCGGCTGGCCATCGCGACACTCGTGATCGCGCCGGTTGCATTCTGCATGGGCATGCCGTTCCCCATCGGCATCCGGGCTGCGGCCGCCGAGGACTCCGGCCTCGTCGCGTGGGCCTGGGCCGCCAACGGCTGCGCCAGCGTGATCGGATCGGTGGCCGCGGTGCTCGGCGCGATCACGTGGAGCTTCTCGGTGATGCTGCTCGTCGCCGGAGCGATCTACGTCCTCGCACTGATCCTCCTGACCCGCACGCCCCGCGCTCTCACCTGATCCGAGCGGCGCTCTCGCCACCCCAACGAAGCATTGACGCCCCCATCCGGAGCGGCTAAACATGGCTCGCCTGAGTACACACTCACCCATCGAGGAGACCACTGATGAAGATGACGCGGATGACTCTGGCGGCCTTCGCCGTCGGACTGGCGATCTCGGCCCCCGTCGCGCACGCACAGGACGGCGAAGGCATGGGCTTCGGCTTCCACGGAATCGGGGGCCAGCTCGGGTTCATCTCTCCCGAGGATCCGATCGACAGCAGCTTCATGTTCGGTGTGCAGGCCAACCTCGGGACGTTCTCCCGGCAGGTGCCCCAGCTCCTGTTCGTGCCGTCGATCACGTACTGGTCGAAGTCGTACGACACGGGCACGCGGTCGGACGCCTCGATCTCCGAGCTGGGGTTCTCGGGCGACGCGCGCTGGATGTTCACGAAGGAAGGCGCGGCCCCGGACGCCGTACAGTTCTTCGGGTCGGCCGGGATTGGCTTCTACCGAGGCAAGTCGGAGTTCACCACCGAGGACATCGACACCGGGTTCGGCATCATCGAGGGCGAGAGCTTCGAGGACACGAACACCGACATCGGCCTCAAGATCGGCGGCGGCGCCCAGAAGCGCTTCGGCGAGAAGCTCGACGGCTTCGCCGAGGTGACGTTCAAGATCGGGGACATCGACTCGTTCCGGATCTGCGTGGGCGGGACCTGGGACACCTCCAGCTGACCGTCGCGCGCGGATCCGGCGACCGGGCCCGCGCGATCGATCGAGCCCGCGCTCGGGGTTCCCCCGTCCGAGCGCGGCCGACGTCCCCCACCGGCCCTGGCGCCGCGTCGAATTGACACCCCCCACGACGCCCCGTATCATCCCTCAACTCGTTTTCCGGCGTTCGTTTACGAACGGCGCGCACGTCACGCACGACACGGGGATGAAGCCATGTTCCGGACCGTCGACAGTGACGTCGCCTTCCCACGGCTCGAGGCGACGATTCTCGAATTCTGGCGCGAGCACCACACGTTCGAGAAGAGCATCGCCATTCGCGACGGCGCCGAGCACTTCGTGTTCTACGACGGCCCTCCGTTCGCGACCGGCCTGCCGCACTACGGCCACCTCACCGCCGGCGTCCTGAAGGACATCGTGCCCCGGTACTGGACGATGCGGGGGTACCGGGTCGAGCGTCGATTCGGCTGGGACTGCCACGGCATCCCGGTGGAGAACGAGGTCGAGAAGGACCTGGGGCTCAACTCCAAGCGGGACATCGAGGCCTACGGCGTCGCGAACTTCAACGAGGTCTGCCGGTCGACCGTGCTCCGGTACACCAAGGAGTGGCGCGAGACCGTCGAGCGTCTGGGCCGCTGGGTGGACTTCGACCATGACTACAAGACGATGGAACCATGGTACATGGAGTCGGTGTGGTGGGTCTTCCGTCAGCTCTGGGACAAGGGGCTGATCTACCTCGGCCACTCGGTGCAGCCCTACTGCCCGCGGTGCGCGACCCCGCTCTCGAACTTCGAGGCCAACTCGGCGTACCAGGACGTGCAGGATCCGTCGATCACGATCCGGCTTCCCGTCCAGGACGAGCCCGATACGTTCTTCCTGGTCTGGACGACGACCCCGTGGACGCTGCCCTCGAACCTCGGCCTCGCCGTCGGGGCCGACATCGACTACGTGAAGATCCGCCGCGGCGACGAGCACTTCTGGCTGGCCGAGGCCCGCCTCGGCGCGTACGACGAGGCGGGCGACGCGGCCGTGGTCGAGCGCGTGAAGGGCGCCGAGCTCGTCGGCCACCGCTACACGCCGCCGTTCGACTACTTCACGTCGCTCTCGACCGACACGTTCGTCGTGGTGGCCGCCGACTTCGTATCGACCGAGGACGGCAGCGGCATCGTGCACATGGCTCCGGCCTTCGGCGAGGACGACCAGGCGGTCGGCAAGGCGCACGGCTGGCCGGTCGTGCTGCCGCTCGATGCCGAGTGCCGCTTCACCGACGAGGTGTCCGATTTCGCCGGTCAGTACGTCAAGGACGCCGACCGCGCGATCATGAAGGACCTCGATGCGCGCGGCTTCCTCCACGACCGGGCCACGGTCGATCACGCGTATCCGCACTGCTGGCGCTGCGAGTCCCCGCTCATCTACCGCGGCATCCCGTCGTGGTTCTGCAAGATCGAGCCCATCAAGGCGCGCATGCTCGCGAACAACGCCACGATCAACTGGGTCCCCGAGCACATCCGGGACGGCCGCTTCGGGAGCTGGCTGGAGAACGCACACGACTGGAACCTGTCCCGCAATCGCTACTGGGGCGCGCCGCTGCCGATCTGGACCAGCGAGGACGGCGAGGAGACCGTGTGCGTGGGGAGCCGCGAGGAGCTGGAGCGACTGAGCGGCCAGACCGTCACCGACCTCCACAAGCACTTCGTGGACGAGATCACGATCCCGTCGCAGACCGGCCGGGGTGAGCTTCGCCGGGTGCCGCAGGTGATGGACTGCTGGTTCGAGTCGGGCTCGATGCCGTATGCGCAGATCCACTACCCCTTCGAGAACGCCGACCGTCTCGACACGATGCTGCCCGGCGACTTCATCGCCGAGGGGCTCGATCAGACGCGCGGGTGGTTCTACACGCTGTTGATCCTGTCCACCGCGCTCTTCGACCGGCCCCCGTTCCGGAACGTCATCGTGAACGGGATGCTCCTGGCCGAGGACGGCAAGAAGATGTCCAAGCGACTGAAGAACTACCCTGACCCGGTGCACATCCTGGACGAGTACGGCGCCGACGCGCTTCGCGCGTATCTGATCAACTCGCCGGCGGTCAAGGCCGAGACCCTCCGGTTCAGCGAGAACGGCGTTCGCGAGGTGCTGCGCAAGGTGATGCTCCCGCTGTGGAACGCCTACTCGTTCTTCGTGACCTACGCGAACATCGACGGATGGACGCCCACCGCCGCGAGCACCTCGGTCCCGGTGACCCATCAGCTGGACCGGTGGGTCCTCTCGTCGCTGCAGACGCTGATCGCCGACGTGAACACGCACATGGACCGCTACCAGCTCCATCGCGTCGTGCCGCGCCTGGACGGGTTCATCGACGACCTGACGAACTGGTACATCCGCCGATCCCGACAGCGCTTCTGGAGCGATGACGACCCGGCCGACAAGGCATCGGCGTACCGCACGCTCTACGACGTCCTGGTCACGTACGCGAAGGTGCTGGCCCCGGTGCTGCCGTTCGTGTGCGAGGAGATCTACCGGAACCTCACCGTCGAGGCCGGCGTCGACGGCCCCGAGTCGGTGCACCTGTGCGACTACCCGCGGGCCGACGACGCGCGCCGTGACGAGACCCTCGAACGCGAGATGTCGCTGGCCCGCACGATCGTCGACCTCGGCCGTACGCTGCGCTCCCGGCACAACCTCAAGATCCGCCAGCCGCTCTCGGACATCACGGTGGTGGCACGCACCGAGCAGGACCGCGACCTCATCCGGTTGATGGAGCCCATCATCCTCGACGAGCTGAACGTGAAGGCGCTGGCCTTCACCGATCGCGAGGAGGAGCTGGTCGAGCTTCATCCCAAGGCGAACTTCCGCGTGCTCGGAAAGCGGCTGGGACCGCGCATGAAGGAGGCCGCGGCCGCGATCGCCGAGCTCGATCTCGCGTCCCTGCGGGCGCTCGAGGAGGGTCGGACGATCGAGGTCTGTGGCGAGGCGATCACGCTCGAGGACATCCTGATCGATCGCACCGAGCACGACGGGCACGTCACCGAGACCGGGAACGGGGTCACCGTGAGCCTGAACACGCAGCTCTCCGAGGCGCTCCTGGCCGAAGGCCTCGCGCGGGAGATGAAGAACCGCATCCAGTCGATGCGCAAGGCGGCCGGGTTCGACGTCACCGACCGGATCCGCACCCGGATCTCGTCGTCGGACGCGGTGCAGGCCACGCTCCAGACCTACGCCGACTACCTCGAGCGCGAGACGCTCACCACCGAGCTCACGTTCGGCCGCGAGGACGAGAGCTGCGACGTCTGCAAGGACTGGGACGTCGGCGGTGAGCGGATCTGGGTCGGACTGTCTCGTGTGACGTAGGCCTGCGGAGACGCGGGTCTCGATTCGCTCCGGGTCGGGGCAGGTCATCCCGGCTCAGACAGGCCCTCACGACGGGCGGACCTGTCCGAGCCGACGGGCCCCTCGCGACACCGACGCACCGGCGTTACCCATCGAGTAGGCCCGTCCAGCTCACGCGAGCGCAGACGAGGAGGGCGGCGGCCCTGCCGATCGCGAGCGACCGGCAGGGCCCGGGCGGGGAGAGTGGGGCACCTCACGGCGTGGGAGGCGTGACGTCGCGAACGTCCGGTCCGGCGAGACGCGACCGGGGAAGGACGGTCGGTCGAGTCGCGCGAATGAAGGCACACCGGCTGCACGCGATCGCCACGTCGATTGGCACGGACACGCGACCGTGAGATGCCCCGGGGGGCGGGTTCCGCGGGGCGAATCCTCGGATCGGATCCGCCACCGAATGTCGGTCGAGCCGACGGCAAGCTCACCACCGCCGGGGAGCGACGGCGAGCGACATCCTCCTACAGACCCGGCGACGACCCGTCGTCCGACGTGACGCCGTCGCCGGGATCCATGAAGTAGTAGAGCACCTCGGTCCACGTCATCGGGACGTCACGTGCGCCGGAGTCGGCCTCGTGCAGATCCCACTGCGACATGATCTGCCAGCCGGCATCCTGTGACGACAGCGACGGGCCGCGGCCGAGGACGAAGCGAGCCGGGTCACCGGGCACGATGAACGTGTCGGTTCCACCGAACTCCGAACGAACGGTCACCTCCAGCGTCGCCGCCACGACCGGAACCGCCACCCAGTCCGGATGGTCGAGATCGCCGGCCGGCTCCGCGGGTGCGAGCTCCATCGAGAGCGAGACCATCTGCACGTCCGGGTGATCCAGCATGTAGTCCAGCGACGAGATCACCTCGCTCCGCGAGAACTCGGGCGGCAGCCCGAGAGGCGGATGCGTGTGAAACGCGAACGCGCCGCCCAGGATCGTACCCAGGGCGCTCGCGTCCCGGTCGTTGTAGGCGCTCTCGAACGCGCGCACCGCGTCGATCGGATCGGCGTATGCGATCGGATCGCCTGCGTCGTTCGTTCCACCGGTGTCCGGCGGGTCCAGGTCCGCGTCGGAGGACACCGTCGGGACGTCGGTCTGTCCCCGCCCGCGCGCCGAGGCGTCCGAGTCCGGAGACGTGAGGCCGTTACCGTCATCCGAGCAGCTCGTGAGGACGAGCGCGGCCGCCATGGCCACCGCGGAGACGTGAAGTGTTCGGGTCGTCATGTGACCTCCTCGGTCGGAGGGGCGAGGCTTCGTCCGAGCGGCCGGGGGTCATGCAGGAGCCGTACCTGGCACGCGGGCGCAAAGAGGCCAGCGGTGCGGGAAGCCGCTGCCCGGCAGAGCGTTGGTCCATCGGGGCCGCCACGGGGCGCCGGGCGGCGACGTCGCTCCACCCCGTCGGCCGGCCGCGACCAGCCTCGCATGGGGCAGGCCGACGGTCAGCGGGGCCGGGCGCGCGCGGTGTCGAGCTGTCGGGCCGCGGTGGTCTCGTCGATGTAGATCAGGGCGTCGAAGCGGCTCGACACGACCATCGGCGCGAACTGGTCGCTCATGGCGACCGCGCCGATGGAGCGCATCAGGCGTCGCTGGTTGACGAAGGCCGCGGCCGGGGCACGCCGGAGGTCGAGGATCGCCCGCTGGAGGTCGGCCGCGGAGAAGAAGCTCTCGATGCTGCCCGGCGGTGGCTCGGCCAGCGGGTTCTCGCCGAGACCGCTCTTGGCCCATGCGAAGTACGATCCCGCGCGCGTCGCGAAGCCGACCGGGAAGTAGTCGGCCCCGAAACGATCGGCGAGGTGCGCACCCATCCACCCCGGGTCGCGCGCCACGTGGCCGTTGTGCGCCCACAGGACGATCTTCTGACCGGGATTCTGCTCGAGGATCCAGGCCACGTTCTCGGCCATGCTCCGGTCGCGAACGCCGAAGTCCGTCGACGCGCGCTGGCGCAGGCACTGGGACACGACGTGGGCGTTGTGGAGGACCCAGTCGACGTCGGTGCCGGCCGTCGCGTCTCGGCGCAGGCGATCGGCGTCGGCCATCAGCTCGCTGTTAGGGCGGTCACCAGAGCGGCGACCTCGGACACACTCACCGCCTCGGGCTCGGGCGCAACGCGGGAGATCAGGAGGCTCCCACCGCCCCTGCCGGCGGCCTCGTCGCTGAGCTCGGCGTGATATCCGTCCGCCCGCAGCGAGAAGCCCCGCAGCTCGGGGCCGTCGAAGCCGAGCTCGAGGGAGTCGCTGTCCGCGACCGCCTCGCCGTCCAGCTCGATCCGGAGATCGTCGAACCAGGCCCGGCCCGATCCGGACACGAGACATCCGAAGTTGATGTCGATCGTCTCGTCCGGCACCTCGAGCTCGATCACGTACGGCGTCCAGGCCGTCGTCCCGCGGGGCGCCCGCGCCTGCATGTTGTCGAACGCCAGCGGTCCGGACTCGCCGTCGCAACGCCACCACATTGCCGCCCACGCCGACTCCGCGAGCTCGGTGCGAATGAGTCCCGACAGACGCAGGTGCTTGCCGCGGGCGTCCTCCACCGGGAACGTCGCGGTGGCCGATGCGAACCCCGCTCCGGACCGCCCGGCGGCGTACGCGCGCTCGTAGAGCTCGGAGACTCGCTCGGCACGCCCCGGATCCGTCTCTCTCAGGAACGAGACCACGATGTCGCCGGCCACCGTGGGCGTCTGCATGTCGAAGCCGGTGAACTGCAGCGGCACGTCACGGGTCGCGTTGGCCTCGCGCATCCACTCGACCATCGCGAGGACCTCCTCGGTGTTCCAGGTCCAGAAGTACATGCCGCCGATCAGGGCCTTCGGGTCGCCCGGTTCGCCTCGCACGTAGTCGTTCAGCCGGTACGCCTCGGGGGTGCTGGCCTCGATCGAGAAGATCGTGAAGCCCTTTCGCTCGACCAGGAACTCGAGCAGCCGGTGCTTCATCTGGAACACCTCACGCGATCCATGCGTGGGCTCGCCCAGCCCGACGATGCGCGCGTCGCCGATCATGTCTCCGAACGGCTCCAGCTCGTCGAGGTCGCGTTCCGCGGTCACGTGATCGAACGCGACCGCATGATCCGAGAGCCATCCGATCGCAACGGGATCGGGAGCATCCGTCCGGTGCGGGAGCAGGTCCTCGGGGCTCGCCAGAGACGTGGACGTGACGGCAACGTCGTCGCCGACCACGTCGATCACGAGATCATCGGCCCACACGGTGCCCGACGCATGGAGGAGCACACCGAACGCGATCCGGGTGGCCACGTCCGGGACGTCGTGCACCACCTCGTAGCGCGCCCAGTCGGTGGTGCCCGTGATCGCCCGATCCTGCATGTTGTCGAAGGCCAGGGTCGTGCCGTGACCGTCGATCCGCATCCAGAGGCCCGACCCGACCCCCACGACCGAGTCGGTCTTCAGGAAGCCGGAGAGCCGGATGCGCTGGCCGTGAAACGGTGCGGCGTCGATCGCCTGGGTCACGGTTCCGAACGCGTCCGCATCGGCGTCGGCTCCGGGTGCGCCCTCGACCCGGGCCGACGCGCGGCCCCCGTGAGCGACCGCATCGTCCACCCCGATGGCGTACAGGTCGCCACGGGTCCGGGGCCGGTGATCCGGGTGGTCCCATCCGACCGGCTGGCCGTCGCTGGCCACGCCGTTCTCGAAGTCGAGGTTGCGGGGCGCTCTCCAGGCCTCGGCGCGAGCCGCGCCGACGACCACCATCGACCCGACCCCCAGGGCCAGCAGCCCACCTGCGTACCGCCCGCATGCCAGTGCCCGCATATCCGGACCCCCAGGCGTTGGTGGCGCGGACATCGACGACGCCGGCTCAGTCGTCGTCGCGCCGCGCTCGTTCGCGTTTCAGGGCGCCGCGCCGGCGCTTGTCCTCCAGGCGCTTTCGCCGCGACGCGGCGGATGCGCGGGTCGGCCGCCTCGGCGTCGGCCGGACGAGCAGCGCGGCGACACGCTCGCGGAGCCTCGCGAGCGCTTCGGCACGGTTCCGGTGCTGCGAGCGCTCACGACGGCCGATGACCACGATGCCGCTCGGACGGTGCCTGAGCCGCACCGCGGACTCGGTGCGATTGCGATGCTGACCGCCGGGGCCCGAGGCCATGAAGGTGGTCACATCGCACTCCGTCAGGAGCTCCTCGTCGGAATCGGGTAGGTGGTAGCCGTCGGGAAGGCTCGCGCCGGCGTCGGGGGTCATCCCGCGTCCGGGGATGCGGCGTCCGGGTCGATCTCGACCAGGAGATCCCCGAAGTCGACATTGTCCCCCTCCGCGTGGTGGACGGCACTCACCACGCCGTCGACCGGCGACGACACGTCGTTCTGCATCTTCATCGACTCGAGTACGAGCAGCGTGTCGCCGGTGGTGACGCGATCTCCTCGGGCCACCGCGACCGAGACGACCTTGCCCGGCATCGGGGTCGTCACGCGACCGTCGCGGCCCCCGCCTCCCCCGTCCGCGGCCCGGGTCTCGTCCGGTGACTGGAACGAGACGTGGCGACCCGAGCGGGCGAGATCGATGACGTCGCGCGTGCGATGGTAGTGCGCGACCATCCGGTGCCCGCCGACCTCGAACGTGAGCCGTCCACCGGCGACCGCGGCGTCGGTGATCACGTACCGGCGCTCTCCGATCGTGGCCACCAGCCCGGCGTCGGTTCGCTCCAGGACGACCGATATCGTCGTGCCGCCCGACTCGTACGTGAACTCCATCAGGCGCCTCCCACGCGCCAGGCTCCGAGCGTCCGCCACGGCGAGGGGTGGTCGGTCCGCGCCTCGGCCCCGCGCGGAGCGTGCGCGTCGAGATGCTCGATCAGGGCCGCGGAGATCAGGTCCATGTCCGCCTCGACCGGATCGTGCGTGTCCGACCCGATTCCCAGCTCGCCGGCGTGGTGCTCCAGGAACGACGTGTCGATCTCGCCGCGCCGGAACGCCGGATGTTCGAGCACGTCGATCAGGTACGCGATCGAGTTCCGGATGCCCAGGATGACCGTGGAGCGAAGCGCCTCCACGAGACGACGCCGCGCGGCCTCGCGGGTCTCGCCCCATGCGATGACCTTGGACAGGATCGGATCGTAGTGGGTGGACACCTCGCCGCCCTCGGTGACGCCCTCGTCGACGCGAACGCCCGGCCCGCCGGCGTCGATCAGGCGCGTGATGCGTCCCGCGGACGGCATGAACCCGCCCGCCGCGTCCTCGGCGTAGAGGCGGGCCTCGATCGCGTGTCCGCGCTGCGCCAGATCGGACTGCTCGAACGTGAGCCGCTCGCCGCGCGCGATCCGGATCTGCCAGGCCACGAGATCCAGCCCCACGACCATCTCCGTCACCGGGTGCTCGACCTGGATGCGCGTGTTCATCTCCAGGAAGTAGAACTCGCCTGCCGGATCGAACAGGAACTCCACGGTCCCGGCGCTCACGTAGTCGACGGCCGTGGCCACACGCACGGCGGCCTCGCCCATCCGCGCGCGCAGCTCGGGATCCACGGCCGGCGACGGCGACTCCTCGATGAGCTTCTGGTGACGCCGCTGAATCGAGCACTCGCGCTCGAACACGTGCACGACGTTGCCGTGAGTGTCGGCGAGCACCTGGACCTCGACGTGCCTCGGGTTCTCCACGAAGCGCTCGACGTAGACCGTGCCGTTGCCGAAGGCCGACGTGGCCTCACGACTCGCGGACGCGATCGCGCCGGCCAGCGCGCCGCGGTCTCGCACGATGCGCATGCCCTTGCCGCCGCCCCCACCGGCCGCCTTGACCATCAGCGGAAGCGGGATCGCCTCTGCGGCGGCCACCAGGGCCTCGACTGCGCCGGTGGCGTCCGCGCCGCTGGCGTCCGCGCCGCTGGCGTCCGCGCCGCTGGCGTCCGCGCCCTCGGTGCCAGGGGCCAGCGGGACGCCGGCGTCACGCATGCGCGCGCGCGAGGCGACCTTGTCACCCATGATCCGGATGGCGTCGGCGGACGGTCCGATGAACGTGAGCCCGGCCTCGGCGCACGCCTCGGCGAAGGCCGCGTTCTCGGACAGGAATCCGTAGCCGGGGTGGACCGCGTCAGCGCCGGTCCGCCGGGCCGCATCGATCAGCGCCTCGATCGACAGGTACGACTCTCGAGGCGGCGCGGGTCCGATCGAGACCGCCGAATCGGCCATCGCCACGTGCAGCGCGGCCCCGTCGACCTCGGAGTGCACGGCGACCGTGGCCACTCCCATCTCACGACACGCCCGCAGGATCCGTACGGCGATCTCGCCGCGGTTGGCAACGAGTACCTTCTTCATCGTCGGCCGGCCTACATGCGAAAGACGCCGAACCGGTGCGGCCCGATCGGCGCGTTGCGGGACATCGCGATCCCGAGCGCGAGGGCGGCGCGGGTGTCGGTGATGTCGATGATCCCGTCGTCCCAGAGCCGTGACGTGGCGAACATCGCGCTCGACTCCTCCTCGTAGCGCGCGAGGATGGGCGCGCGGATCGCGGCCCGCTCGTCGTCGCTCATGGCCTCGAGCGTCGTGCCCATCTGCCGCGCCTTCACCGAGGCCAGGACGTCGGCGGCCTGCTCGCCCCCCATCACGCAGATCTTCGAGCCCGGCCACATCCACAGCAGGCGCGGCGCGTAGCCGCGGCCGCACATCGCGTAGTTACCGGCGCCGTACGACCCCCCTGTGATGATCGTGAACTTCGGCACCTGTGCCGTGGCCACCGCGTGGACCATCTTGGCGCCGTCCTTGGCGATGCCGCCGTGCTCGTACTCCTTGCCCACGATGAACCCGGTGATGTTCTGCAGAAACACCAGCGGGATCCGCCGCTGCGCGCACAGCGACACGAAGTGCGCGCCCTTCTGCGCGCTCTCCCGGAACAGGACGCCGTTGTTCGCGACGATCCCGACCGGATGGCCCATGATGCGGGCGAACCCGCAGATCAGCGTCGTCCCGTAACGGGCCTTGAACTCGTGCCAGCGGCTGCCGTCCACGATGCGAGCCACGACCTCGCGCTGGTCGAAGGGGCGCTTCAGGTCGCGGGGCACGATCCCGAGCAGCTCGTCGGGGTCGTAGTGCGGGTCCTCGGGCTCGGTCAGGTCGAGGGGGGCGAGCGCCGGCGGAGCGAGGTTCTCGATCACGTTCCGCAGGAGCGCGATGGCATGCTCGTCGTCCTCGGCGAAGTGATCGGCCACGCCCGATATGCGCGTGTGCACGTCGGCCCCGCCCAGCTCCTCGGGCGTGACGCTCGCGCCGGTGGCGGCCTTCACCAGTGGCGGTCCGCCGATGAAGATCGTCCCCTGCTCGCGCACGATGACAACCTCGTCGCTCATCGCCGGCACGTACGCGCCACCGGCCGTGCACGATCCCATGACCGCGCAGATCTGCGGAATGCCGGCCGCGCTCATGAGCGCCTGGTTGTTGAAGATGCGTCCGAAGTGGTCCTTGTCGGCGAACGTGCCGGTCTGGAGCGGCAGGAAGATGCCGCCGGAGTCGACCAGGTAGACGCAGGGAAGCCGATTCTCGAGGGCGACCTGCTGCGCGCGCACGTGCTTGAGCACGGTCATGGGGAAGTACGTGCCGCCCTTGACGGTGGCGTCGTTCGCGACCACGAGCACCTCGCGGCCGTGCACGGCTCCGATGCCGGTGATCACGCCGGCCGCCGGCGCCTCGTCGTCGTACTGGCCGTTCGCCGCCAGTGGTGATAGCTCCAGGAACGCGGACCCGCGATCGAAGAGCCGGTCGAGACGCTCGCGCGCGGTGAGCTTGCCGCGCGCCCGGTGCCGCTCGACGTGCTGGGGAGCCCCCCCCTGCTTCACGCGTTCGAGCCGCTCGCGGTAGCGCGCGGAGAGATCCTTCTGGAACGCGTAGTTCTCCGTGAACTCCGCGCTCGATGGCTTGACGGACGATTCGATTCGGAACACTGGGGACCCCTGTCACACGACGTTGTGCCTCGCCTCGACCGACGCCCGGCGATGGTACAGAATTCACAACGCGCTGACACCGGGAAAGCCCGCGTGAGGTGTGCCTCGCGCGAAGCCCGCGTGAGGTGTGCCTCGCGCGAAGCCCGCGTGAGGTGTGCCTCGCGCGAAGCCCGCGTGAGGTGTGCCTCGCGCCCTGACGCGACACCCGAGGGCAACAAAAACGCCCGCCGAGGTCCCTTGTCCGGCGGGCGTCGGTGCCGCGCGAGCACGACACTCTTGCAACACGCCGGTAAGTGTTGTCAAAGTCGGTCGATCGAGTCAAGGGAGAACGCGGCGGGGAGCGGCTCTCGCCGCGTTCGTGCGCGGGCCCGATGGAGAAATCGCTTGACAATTCGGGCCTCGGAGGGCGCTTCGACCGCGCGACGCGAGGCGCCATTCACGCCATCGCACGGCGCGTTTCGCCGGAAAAAGACCCGGCCCGCGGTCCGATCCGAGAGGTGACCATGTCGTTTCCCGATCGCGACGAAGCGTTGAAGCTGCTCCACGAATACACGCAGTCACCCGCGCTGCGGGCACATGCGCTGTCGGTCGAGGCCGCGATGCGACACTACGCGCGTCACTTCGGCCAGGACGAGGAGCGCTGGGGCGTCACCGGGCTCCTGCACGATTTCGACTACGAGCGCCATCCCGACCTGGCCGATCACCCGACGAAGGGTGCCGAGATCCTGCGCGAGCGAGGCTACGACGAGGAGCTCGTCACCGCGATCCTGGGGCACGCCCCGCACACGGGCGTGGCGCGCGACACGGCGATGGCCCGAACGCTCTTCGCGGTGGACGAGCTGTGCGGCTTCATCAGCGCGGTGGCGGTCGTACGGCCTTCGAAGAAGGTCCGCGACGTGAAGGTCTCGTCGGTGAAGAAGAAGCTGAAGACGTCGGCGTTCGCGCGAAACGTGTCGCGCGAGGACATCCGGACCGGTGCCGAGGAGCTCGGCATCGACCTCGACACGCACATCCAGCACTGCCTGGACGCAATGACCGAGGTGGCCGACTCGCTGGGGCTGTGACCGGATCGAGCCGGCGGACCGGACGTCCCGGAGACGGTGAGTGGGCCGGGGCGACCGGCCGGGGCGATCAGTCGATCGTGACGAGAAGGCTCAGCGAGGGGACGTTGGCCGCCACGTTGAACTCGTCCGAGTCGGCCACGACGAAGAGGTAGACGTCGCTGGCGGTGATCAGGTCGACGAAGGCGTCGAAGTTCGCGCCGTCGATCGGGTAGCTCCGCGCGTCGATCTGAACCGCCGACAGCGGCGCGACCCGGATCGCCTGGGTGATCGGGACGCCTTCGCGCACCAGCCGCGCCCGGTTGGCCAGCCGCTCGCGATGCGCGTAGACGGTCACGTCGGCCACCGTGTCGTCTGCGTTCTGAAGCTGCACGAACAGCGAGACCTCCTCGACGCCGACGACGCTCCCGGAGCGGAACTCGGGAATCTGCGAGCGGATCGGCACGAGCGACGCGATGAGCGTGTCGGGGTTCGTCTCCGCGCTCTGTCCCGCCCACGCCCGGAAGTCGGCCAGGTCCACGGTGTGACGCTGGAGGTCGCTGCCGAAGCACCCGGCGAGCGCCGGTACGAGGACGGCGACGAGGATCGTGGTCGCCAGCGCGCGACCCCTGGTGGAGATCGTCGTCATCGGTAACCCAGATCGAACGAGAGCCCGGCCAGCACCGAGATGCTCGCGCGTGATCCGCCTTGCTCGAGCGAGATCCGCGTGGCCCGGGCCTGAACGTCCAGATGCAGCCCCGGGCGCATCTCGACGACGCCCCCGAGGCCGAGGTCCAGACCGATCCGGTCCGCGTCGGGGCTCTCGTCCTTGCGAAGAAAGTACAGACCGGCCCCGAGCGAGGCATACGGCGCGTACGCGCGGCGGTGCCCCACCTCACCCCCGACGACGACGGCGACGCGGGGGGCCGTGATGCTCCACTCCTGGACCTCCTGTGCGACACCCCGGACACGGTAGGGCCCACGGTCCATGTTGACGTAGAGGAACTCGGCCTCGATCTCAGCGAGCGGGTGGACGGGAACGCGAACGCGAGCCCCGACGGTCACGTCGTCGGTGGCGTCGTCCTGCTCGAGCGGCTGGTGGTATCCGATGTAGCCGCCCAGCTCGACCGCGGTGGCCGCACCGGGGAGGGCGGCCGAGAGGAGCACGGCGGCCAGCGGCGCGACGACGGCGCCGAGCACCGGCCTTCGAGGTGCGGCGTCGAGACGCACCGCGTCGACGTCGTGTTCCCGAAGCGACCTCGTCACCGCTCTCGTCCTCTCCCACTCTCGCCGAGCCGCCCGTCTGCGTCCGGCGGAGCTATACCATGCGTCCGGGGGCCGTGCCAGCCGCGTCGAAACGTCGACGGCCGGCGCCCCCGTTCAGAACGCCGGCCCGATTCGTGAGGTTCCCGCCCGCTGGGCGGGAACCCGGGACTAGTAGAGCGCCTTGATCTGCGCCCAGGAGGCGTCGATCGTCGGAACCTCGCCCTCGCAGCGATCGCCGCACACGGGGACCGTGCCCGCGACGAGCGCGGCCGAGGCCAGGTTGTTCTCGCAGATCGTGTACAGGGCCGCGGCGCAGTCCGCCCACTGAGCCTCACCGATGCGCGGGTCGGTCGTGACCGCCATGTCGCCCGCATCCCCGTCGGCAACCGAGAAGAAGCCGACGCGCGCGGCGCCGCCGCTGGGCGCGTAGCAGCCTTCCGACCACGTGACGGCGTTCCCGCTGCCGGACGCCGGCCACGTGCCGTCGGGGATCTCCGAGCCGCCGGTGCAGAGCGTCCAGCCGTTCTGCGTCACGCCGGTGTACTCGATGCCGAACTGCGCGCCGCCGATGCCGCCGCCGGTGAACCCACCCTCGTGGGTGGCGACGATCCACACGAACGCGGTCCCGTCCAGGCCGGGCGTCGTCAGATCCGAGCATGCGGACGCGTCGATGAAGTCGAACAACGGGTCGCCGCAGCCCGAGTAGCTGGCGCCGGTGATCGCGAGGTTGAAGTTGGCCTCGACGTCGGTCTCCGCCATCGCGGAGCCGGCGAACGAGGCGAGCAGCCCGAGCGTTACCCATGTCTTCATCAGAGTACCTCCGAGGTTCTCGTCGAACCCTCGAGTGGGAATCGGTGCGAGCGAAACTCACACGTGCCGTCCTCTCGATCGATCGGCGACCCTGCGGGAAAACTGTATGTCTGGTCGCCTCCTCGGAGGGTCGAGCCCCGGGATGCGCGACGCGCAACCGGAAGCCCTACACGTATCAATATGAAACGTATGTTCATTTCATGTGACTCACTATGAAACATTGGATGGGAGACCCCGAGCTCCCTGCCCGAGCGCCTGATCACGCAATCACATTTTTCACAATGGGTTACACCGAACGGCCGATGCCGGAGACGCTTGGCACGCGTACTGCTTTACCGATGGGCATGCGCGGCGCTCGAACGAGGGGCCGCTCAGATCAGCCAGACGAGTCAACGAACGGGATCGCGAGTCGATCCGCAACGCAGGAGATAAGACATGCGCAGCCTCACGACCTACCGCCGTCCGAACGCGCTCCTCACCGACGTGGACCGCTTCATCGACGATTTCTTCTCGACCCCGGCCCACCGCTCGTCGAGCTGGGTGACCCCGCCGAGCGACGTCGTCGAGCGCGAGGACCGCTACCTCGTCCGGATGGACCTTCCGGGCGTACAGAAGGGCGACATCACCATCACCGTCGAGAACGGGTCGCTCTTGATCAAGGGCACCCGTGCCAGCGAGGAGCGGAGCGACAGTGACAACGAGGTCCGGCTGGAGCGCTTCCGGGGCGAGTTCGCGCGGTCGTTCACCCTCGGAGACCGCGTGGATCCGGACAAGATCACCGCGAAGCTCGAGAACGGCGTGCTGGAGGTGTCGGTGCCGAAGGCCGAGACGGCCAAGGCCCGCCTGATCGAGGTGAAGTAGTCGGCCCCGGGTGCGGGCGCGGCCGGCGCCCGCCCGACGAAGACGGACAACTCCCGGCTGATTGCCGGTTCGCGCGGTCGCGTCCGATCCCCCTCTCGGACGCGGCCGCTTTTTCGTGGCGCGCTGAAGCGCGACCCTCGCCGGCGTCGCGAGCCTAGAAGATCCGCTCCTCGGCGGCGGCGGAGATGGCGCTCAGCGCTCGATCCACGTGCGAGTCGTCGATGTGGCGATGAGTCACCAGCCGGATGCCGCGCCCCCACAGATCGATCACGCGCACCTCGCGCGCGGCCAGGAATGCCACCAGCGCCTCGTACGCGGGCCGGATGCCGGCGAGCTTGAACACGACGATGTTGGTCGCGACGCGCTCGGGATCGATCTGGACGCCCTTGATGCCGGCCAGACCCTCGGCGAGCCGGCGCGCCCGCGCATGGTCGTCGGCCAGGCGCTCGATCATCTCGTGGATGGCGACCAGCCCCGCGGCGGCCAGGACGCCAGCCTGCCGCATGCCGCCACCCAGGCGTTTGCGCGCGCGGCGCGCCTCGGCGATGAACGCGTGGGTTCCGAACAGAAGCGATCCCACCGGAGCCGACAGTCCCTTGGAGAGACAGCTCATCACCGTGTCGGCCTGACGCGCGAACTCGCGGATGGGCGTGCCGGTCGCCACGTGCGCGTGCCAGAGCCGCGCCCCGTCCAGGTGGACCTTGACGCCCCGGTCCCGTGCGAGCTCGTAGAGCTCGGTCATCAGCGCGAGCGGAACGATCGTGCCGCCCGCCATGTTGTTGGTGTTCTCGTAGATGATGAGCTTGGTGCGAGGGAAGTGGATGTTGTCGGGGCGGATGGTGTTCTCGAGCGCTTCCAGGCCCGGGATGCCCGCCTCGGAGGGAACCGTGCGCGTCTGCACGCCCGCGAACGCGCCGGCACCGCCGGTCTCGAAGTGGAACGAGTGGGCGTTCTCTTCGAGGAGGATCTCGTCGCCGGGCTCGGTCTGGACGAGGATCGCCGCGAGGTTCCCCATGACGCCGCTCGGCACGAACAGCGCCGCCTCCTTGCCGAAGAGCACCGCCGCGGACTCCTCGAGCTTGATGACCGTGGGGTCGTCTCCGAAGACGTCGTCTCCCAGCTCCGCCGACGCCATCGCGCGTATCATCGATCCGGTCGGTCTGGTGACCGTGTCGCTGCGGAAGTCGGCGATCGTCATCGGTCTCCCCCCAAGTCCCCTTGGCGGCCATGCGCGGGCGATCGGCCCGACCGCGTGCGATCGGTCCGGCGGCGCGTGACCGGGGAGACTAACATGCTCGCACTCGGTGCGTTAGCGGCGCCGCCAGAATGTTCTGTCACCCGCCCGCGGGTCGCCTCTATACTCCCCACCCTGAAATTCAGGCTCAACCCGGCTTCCTGGAGGAATGCTCGATGCCGTCGACCGAACGCCAGCGTGAGATTCGCCGCCGCCGACACCGTCGCCGGAAAGCGCTCAAGCGCCGTTTGAAGCAGCTGATCGCCGAGGGTCGCAAGAGCAAGCGCAAGTCCGCGCCCAAGGCTCCGGCCAAGTCCGAGCCCGCGACGGCCCCCGCCGCCGACACCGAAGAGAAGTCCTAGCGTCCACGCGCACCTCGCGCGTGGATCCCGCCCCCGCCGGCGGGGCGCCACACCCTCGCCGTCCGAACCGCCGCGATCACGCGGCGCACGGATCGCCTGTGCGGTCGCCGTGCCGGCGTCGCGCCCGGTCGCGAGGGAGAGTCCGTGAAGATCGCCTTCATCGGTACGCACGGCACGGGCAAGACCACCCTCTGCTTTCGACTGGCCGCGCACCTGAAGATGCTCGACCTCCGGGTCGAGCTCGTCAAGGAGGTCGCGAGGCGCTCCCCGCTGCCGCTGAACCGTGAGACGACCCTCGACGCGCAGCGGTGGATCCTCCACACGCAGATCGCCGCCGAGATCGCGGCGACCGACGGCCACGACGTGGTCGTCTGTGACCGATCGGCTCTCGACAACTACGCGTACCTCGTCCACCGGGTCGGTCGGCTCGACGTGCTCGACGCCCTCGTATCCGAGTGGATGGACACGTACACCGCTCTGTTCCACATCCCCGTGTTGATGGGGCCGCGATTCGACGGCGTCCGCGACACGTCGCCGGCCTATCAGCGGGAGATCGAGAGCGTCATCGACACGCTGGTGGCCGACTTCGGCGTGACCGTGACCCGCCTCTCGTCGACCGATGCCGACACGTGGCTCCCGACGGTGCTCCGGACGCTCGCGCTCCCGCTCGAGCCCCCGCAACTTCGGCTCTTCGGCGACGCCCCCGAACCGACGGAGTGACGGGACGCCCGGAGCAAGGTGCGCAGCGCCCGGTCACGAGATCGGGAGGGAGCGGCCCACGACGGATGGGCGGACCGGCGCGGCTCAGGGAGCGATCGTGATCTTCCGGGTCGACTCGTGCCCGGCGGACCACACGCGAACGAAGTAGACGCCGGCAGCCGCGGCATCGTCGCGCGGTCGCGCGTCCCAGGTCAGCGGACGCCCCGCCGCCGAGTGAAGCTCGGACGACACACGCCGCCCCCGTGAGTCGAACACGACCGCGGTGACCGCGGCGTCGCCGGGCACCGCGATGGTCACCGCCCGCCCACGCGGCGACGGATTGGGATGAACGCGAAGCGCGAGCGGCTCTCCCGACGACGACGGCGGCGCGCCCAGGATGCCCTCCGCCTCCACGACGTAGACCGCTCCGGTGTCCGAGCCGGCGGCACCGTCGAACCCCGGTGCGCCCACGGCGAGATCGGTGGCGCCGACGCGCGAGACGTTCGTCACGAACGCGAGCGCGGTGCCCGCCTCGTCGCCGGCGCGGGTGCCCCGGTACTGTCGATCGGCCACCGTCCCCACCCCACCGCCGGCCGGGAACGATCCGCCGAAGACCAGGTAGACGACGCCGGCCGCCTCGCGGCCGGCGGGGCTCGCGCCGGGTGCGCCCAGTGCCAGGTCCTCGAGGCCGTCCGCGTCGAAGTCGCCGCCGGCGGCCACCCCGAAGCCGAGCACGTCGCCGTCGATCGCGCCGGTCAGCCGGGTCGCGGCGCCGGTGCGTGCGTCGAGCGAGATGGGTGAGCCCAGGGCGCGACCGGCGAACAGGTACACCGCGCCGCGGAACGTTCCCCCGGCGCCCACGAACGGGGCGCCGACCGCCAGGTCGGCGGCGCCTCCGCCGTTCAGATCGGACTCCATCGCCAGCGCGTGACCGAACCCGTCGAAGTCGTTCGCGCCGGCGATCGTGACGTCGGCGTCCCCCGTCGAGAGGTGAGACGGGAGGCCGGCGCGCCCGCGAAACACGTACGCAGCGCCCGCGCGAAACCGGGAGAGCGGGCTGTCGCTCGGCGCCCCCACCACGAGATCGTCGGTGCCGTCCCCGTCGAAGTCGCCGGTCGAGACGGCGTGACCGAATCCGCTCTCCGGCTCGGACGAGACGATGTGCACGTCCGCGTCGGCGGTGGTCAACGACGTGCCGGGGAGGAAGCCGGCATCGCCGAAGAACACGAACACCTCGCCGGTGGAGATGCCGCCGCCCTGGCCGAGCGGTGCGCCGATCACGAGGTCGTCGAGGCCGTCGTCGTTCAGGTCGGCGGTCAGATCGACCGCGGCGCCCGTGTGATCGACGGACTCCTCGCCGTCGATGCGGACGTCCGCCCCGTCGACCGACAGCGAGTCGAGCCCGCCGCGCGCGTCCAGGAACACGAACACCGCGCCGGCATCGAACGCACCCGCCGGATCGGCGCCCCGTGCCCCGAGGACGAGATCGCGCCGCCCATCCCCGTCCAGGTCGCCGGCGGACACGTCGAACGCCAGGCGATCGCCCGCGGTCGTTCCGACGAACGTGCGATTCGCTCCGGCGAGATCGTAGACGCCGGGCGCCACCGGAGGCTCCACGAGAAACGCAGCGCCCGCGGCCGAGAGGCCCTCCGGATCGGCCAGATCCGCGCCGATCACGAGCGCGGCGTCGAGCGGGACGTGGAGCTCGCCCAGGTCGGCCACGGCCCGACCCACGGCCTTTTCCGCACCCGGGCCTTCGAACCGGAACGCGGCGTCGGACAGCTCGTCGGCGACGGCGTGCCGTCCCGACGCGCCGGCGAACGCGAGCGCCACACACAGTGCGACCCCTGCCGTGCGTGTCGGGGAGCCTTTCGTGCGCGACACGACGATCCCCGGGCGCAGGCGGCCGACCGGGCGCGGATTGGTCGATTCGGGGGACTCTGATACTCTGGTCATCCGCACGCTCGAGACTCGGTCCGTGACGCGAACGCACCGAGCACCGGCCTCTGCGGTCGCGAATGCCGTCGGTGAGTGCCACACACGCTGGAACATCCGAATGATACCCGATTCGCCGACTTCGGCACGACCACGCCGCCCGCCCGCATGCCTGCACGCCGCGGGTCGGCGTGCGGCGCGTGAGCGTGCGGCGCGTTGGCGCGCGGCGCATGGGCGCGCCGTGCTCGGGCCGCTGGTCGGCGGCCTCCTGAGCACCGGCGTCGCGATCGGCGGCGACGAGATCTCTCCCCTCGGCATCGTCGAGCGTGACGACGTGGCCGGCGCGCTCTCGGTCCGGGCCGCGTGGATGCGCATGCCGGTGGAGTGGCGTTTCGTCGAGCCCGAGGACGACGTCTTCAACTGGGCGAGCGGCTTCAACGCCTGGTCGGACGAGGCCATCGAGAACGGCATCCGCCCCACGCCCGTGCTCTCGATCGGACGCATGTGGGCCAGCGGCTTCTCGACGCCGGCCTCCACGCCGTCTCATCCCCCGACCGATCTGTCCACGACGTTCGACCCCGCGTACGGGTACAGCGAGACGTACTACGACTTCGTGGCCAGCTTCGTCACGCACTACCGCGATCGCCTGGACCGGATCACGATCGAGAACGAGGCCAACACG
This sequence comes from Candidatus Eiseniibacteriota bacterium, assembly GCA_965224245.1. Taxonomy (GTDB): domain Bacteria; phylum Eisenbacteria; class RBG-16-71-46; order CAZAMP01; family CAZAMP01; genus CBDCYW01. Next base: position 3,850,255 of record OZ245046.1, read on the forward strand.
TTCGTGTTCTGGGCGGGCTCCATGGACGACTACTGGCGGGTCGTGGTCACCGCGGCGAAGGCGGTGGACGACGTCGCCCCGGCGATCCTCGTGTTCGACAGCGGGCTCGGGTCGGGCGCCTGGGGCGCCGCGGTCGCCCAGTGGATGCTCGAGTCCGGTGACGTTCCCGATGCCGACGTGCTGCGCTTCGCGAACGACTACTATCAGCACGACGTCTACGCACCGCTGTCCTGGTCGAGCGTGCACGATCTCCGCTTCTGGCTCTCGCAGCCGTTCGTCCAGGAGAACAACAAGCGTGTCGACTTCACGCTGGCCACGGTGCCGCCGTTTCTCGACGGCCTCAACTTCAAGTTCACCCAGAACTCGTGGGTGCTGCCGACGCTGCTCGACTGGATCGATCGCCGCATGGCCCAGCACGGACACGCGCCGCTGACCAAGGTCAACAACGAGGCCTCGAACTGGCCGCGCGGCGGACCGGCGAACGAGGCGATGAACCTCTTTCGCATCGTGATCCTCGGGCTCGCCGGTGGCGTCGAGCAGACGCTGTGGTTTCCGCTCTCGAACGAAGTCACCGACACGCCGCGCCGGGGTCTCTACGACGAGAACGGCGAGTGGACGCTTCAGGCCGATGCGTACGTGACGCTCGCCACCGAGATCGGTGGCGACTTCCGCTTCGCCGACGCCGACACGCTGGGCGAGAACGTCCAGCGCTTCCGGTTCCAGCGGATCGACGAGAGCGAGCCCCGGCTCGACGCACTGTGGTGGGATGACGGCGGGCACGGCAACGGCTTCGAGCTCGTCTCGTTTCCGGTGCCGACCGACACCGACTCGCTGGTGATCATCGGCTTCGACGGGTCGCGCTCCAGCCAGGCCGTCGGCGACACCGCCACGGTCGCGATCTCGGCCGCGCCGCGGCTGCTCGCCTACGTGTCCACGTTGCTGGACGCCGAGGTCCCGGCGGACCCGACCGGCCGGCCGGCCCTCGCCGCCCGCCCGAATCCCTTCCGCGGCTCGGTCGCGATCTCGGCCACGGTCCCGGTCGGAGCGGACGGACACCCGTTCGAGGTGGCCGTCTTCGACGCCGCCGGCCGGCACGTTCGCGCCCTCACGTCGTCGTTGCCGGCCGTCACCGAGAGCACGGTCACCCTCGACTGGGATGGACGTGACGATCGGGGCCGGCGGGTCTCGCCCGGCGCGTACTGGGTCCGACTGGTGGCCGCCGGCGAGACCGTCTCGCGCCGCGTCCTGGTCGCCCCGTGACGCAGGCGGCCGTGCCGCGCACCGCACGCGCACCGCTCTTCACCGGGCCGATGTGGCGACTGTCCATCGCCCACTTCCTGGCCGCGCTGCCGATCCTGGGACTGAACTTGCTCCCGCTGTTCGTGCGCGAGCTGGGCGGCCGGCCACTCGACATCGGGCTGGTCATGTCGACCGCGTCCATCTCCAGCATCGTGTCGCGCCCGGGCATCGGACGCCTGATGGATCGGCGCGGGCGGCGGATCGCATTCGTCATCGCGGGTCTCTGCAACGCGGTCCCGCTCGCCGCCTATCTCCTCGTGAGCGACATCGGACCGCTCTTCTACGCGATCCGATTCGTGCACGGCATCGGCGCCGGCGCGATGTTCGCGACGTTCTTCACGGTGGCGGCGGACCTCTTGCCCTCGGACCGGCGCGGACAGGGGCTCGCGCTGTTCGGCATCAGCGGCATGGCGGGGGGCGGTATCGGGCCGTTCCTGGGCGAGCGCCTGCTCGCATCGGGTGGGTTCGACCGGCTCTTCGTCGTGTTCACGCTGATGGCGACGATGAGCCTCGCGATCACGCTGACCCTCCGGGACACGCGGCATCGAGCGAGGTCGGGAGACCGGCTCACGCGGTTCCGGGACGCCCTCACCGATCCGGGCCTGACGCGCCTTCTTCCCCTGTCGATCGCCTTCGGGTTCGCGGTGGGCGCGTTCGGGACGTTCCTCGCCGACTACGCGCACGCTCGCGGGATCGGACCGGTCAGCACGTTCTTCCTCACGTACTCCGCCACGTCGATCGCGTTGCGGCTCGCGTTCGCGGCCCGCGTGGACAGCTTCGGGGCCGAGCGCGTCGTGCGACGGCTGATGGGGTTCACGTCGGCGGCGCTGGTCCTGTGCGTGGCGTTCCCCTCGTCGTGGGGACTGGTCCTGGCCGGCGTGGCCGGCGGCATCGGGCACGGGTTCGTCTTCCCGAGCCTCGGATCGCTGGCGGCGAGCCGCTGCGCGCCCGAGCACCGCGGATCCTCGATCAGCCTCTTCACCGCGTCGATCGACGTGGGAATGCTCCTGTGCGGCCCCATCCTCGGAGAGATCGCCGAGCGCGCGGGCTACGGTCCGGCGTACCTGGTCGCGGCCGTGGTGGCGCTCGCGGGGCTCGCGCACTTCGCATTCGTCGAGCGGCACGGGGCACCGGTGCCGGGCAGGCTCGTCAGCGCGACGGTCCCCGATACACGCACCGCGCGTCACACGTCTCGTGGATGACGACGGCCGTGAGTCCGGCCACGCTCGGCGCGAGCTGGCGCCACAGCCATCGCGCGAGCATCTCGGACGTCGGGTTCTCGAGCCCCTCGATCTCGTTCAGATAGTGGTGGTCGAGCCGCGCCCGGACCGGTGCGATCGCGGCGTCGATCTCCCCGAAGTCGACGACCCAGCCCATCGACTCGTCGATCGGCCCGATGACCGAGACCTCGGCGCGAAACGAGTGCCCGTGCAGGCGCCCGCACGGATGTCCGTCGGGAACGTTCGGGAGCCGGTGTGCGGCCTCGAACGTGAACTCTCGAACGATCTCGGCGCGGTCCATCGGAACTCCTCCCTCAGACGCCGCGCGTCTCGGCGCCCCAGATGAGCTTGTGCAGCTGGAGCTGGAGCCGCACCTCGAGCGCATCGTCGATGATCCAGGCCGCCAGCGTCTGCGGGTCGAGCTCGCCGTGTACCGGCGCGAACAGCACCACGTGACGTTCGGCGAGACGCTCGCGCGTGACGACGTCACGCGCCCACTCGTAGTCGGTTCGATCGGCCAGGACGATCTTGATCTCGTCCCGCTCCCCGAGATGCGCGAGATTCTCCCAGCGGTTCGCGGCGCACTCGCCGCTGCCCGGCGCCTTCAGGTCCATGATCTTGACCACGCGCGGATCCAGCACCGACACGTCGCGATGGCCGCCGGTCTCGATCAAGACCTCGTACCCGGCGCTCAGGAGCTTCGCGATCAGATCGTGCACCCGCGTCTGGAGAAGCGGCTCGCCCCCGGTGATCTCGACGAGCCGACAGCCGAGCCGCGACACCTCGGCGACGACGTCGTCGAGCGTGCGCCACTCGCCTCCGGTGAATGCGTACTCGGTGTCACACCAGCGGCACCGGAGGTCGCACGCCGTCAGACGTACAAGCGTGCATCGCCGGCCGGCCCGGCTGCCTTCGCCCTGGAGGCTCAGGTAGATCTCGTGGATCCTCAGCCGGTCGCGCGGAGCGTCGCGGCCGGCGTCGCTGGAGTCGCGGATGCCGGGGGCGTCGGGTCGGACGTCGGATGGCGTCATGGACGTGACGAGCGCTCACTCGGTGGAGGGTGGCGGCGACACGGCGCGTCGCGCCGGCCTGTTCTCGGCCGGCCGAGTATAGCATCCCCGTCCGCCACGGGTCGTGGCCGGGCACGATGGATCGAGCGGCGCGCCGACACGATCGGCTCGTGTCGCCGGCAACGCCGTGGACGTGGCCTCGATCTGCGCGCAGACTCCTCGCCGGTGCACGTCAGGCGGATCTCCGTGGGGGGTCCATGGCCATTCAAAGCAAGCGGGAAGCGCTGCATCGACGCGACGCCCGAGGAGCTGGCCGAGATCACGATCCTGGGCGCGCCGCGGGAGGTCGATCGTTGACACCCGGGAATCACATCGACGCCGGTCGTCTCCGCGCCAGAGTGAGCGAGCGAGCGCTCGTCGTCGAGCAGCCGCCGGACTGGTCGATTCGCCTGGACGCCGAGGGTCGCTGGTGCTCGTATCGCCGCGGCCCCGTCCTTCATCGCCGGTCGCTCGACGACGACGTGGTCGTGCGGAGCGGCTCCGGCGTGCGCTCGGTCGATCGATCGGTCCGCGGACGGATCCTGGAGGAGATCGAATCGCACCTCCGCGACGTGCGCGCCCGGATCCAGGCCGATCCGGGGATCGTGTCGTTGCACGGCGAGCGCGGCACGGTGCGTGACGTCCTCGACCGCGTGGAGCGAGGCCTGACCTGGCCGGCCCCCGCGTACGCGGCCGATCGGCGGCTCTTCCACGATGCCTATCCCGAGCCGATCGGTGTGCTCCCCCCCGATCGGTATCGCGACGTGGTGGTCCTGCCGGCGTTCGGCTGCCCCCACGGTCGCTGTTACTTCTGCACGCTCTTTCCGCGGGGCGGCTTCCGGGTGCTGGAGTCGGCTGCGTTCGAGCGACACCTCGAGCGTGTCGTCGAGCTGTTCGGAGACTCCCTGGCGACCCGGGACGGCGTGTTCCTGGGGTCGGCCAGCGCCCTCTCGCTCTCCCGGTCGCGACTGATGGCGGTGCTCGGTCGCGTCCGGGACGTCCTCGGCCGGCGGCGGCGCGGCGTGGCCGCGTTTCACGACCCCGATCACGCGCCGCGTCGCGCGGCCGGAGACTTCGAGGCGCTCCGGCGAGCCGGGCTCCGTCACGTGACCGTGGGCCTGGAAACGGGACTGCCGCCGCTTCGCGAGGCGTTGGGAAAGAGCGGCGACGTGGAGGGCGTGATCCGCGCGGTGGTCGCGCAACGCGAGGGCGGGCTGCGTTCGGCGGTGACGCTCCTCGTCGGTGCGGGCGGGGTCGGGGCCCGCGACCTTCATCTCCGCGAATCGGCCGCCGCGATCGCGGCGATGTCGCTGAACGCCGACGACCGGGTGTTCGTCTCGCCGCTCGAGGGATCGCTCTCGCCGATGCAGATGGGCCGCGAGATCGATCGCTTTCGAGCACGGCTCGGCGAGGTCACTCCGGCGACGGTCGCTCCGTATCGCCTGGAGCGCTTTCGCTACTACGCGTAGACCGGACCCCCGCGCCGTCCGGGCCGTCCGGGCCCGGCCACTCGCCGTCGGGCAGCTCGTACAGCGCGACCGACCCGATCCGCCGGAGCAGCCGCCAGCCGGCGGGCGGCCGCGCGAGCCAGGGCGGGATCTCGCCGGGTCCCACCAGACCGATCACGCGCTCCGATCGGAGGCTCATGTCCAGGAGCAGCTCGTCGACGATGAGGAGACCGGCCGGCATCGGCTCTCCGGGCTCCAGGGATTGCACGTAGCGGTTGAGCGAGGATCGATCGACCCGATCCAGCCGTACCGCGTGGTACGGATCGTACCCCGACGGCTCGTATCCGCTCGTGTAGCGGAGGAAGTACCCGACGCGGGTGTTCCAGAGCCAGTGCATGACGTAGATCGGGCGACCCTCGTGCTCCCGGACGACGTCGCGGATCTCGCGGATGTCTTCCCGCTGCTCGAGACCCCACTCTCGAACGCTCGCCATGGTGCGAACGGCACCGACCCCCACGGCGGCCAGCACCGCGATCGTCAGCGCGGCGGCGAGCGTGCCGTTCCGGAGTACGCGTCCCAGCAGCCGATTCAGCTCGGCCAGGCCGACCCCGGCCAGGATGGCTCCCGGCACGGCGATCACGGTCACGTAGCGCACCTGCTTGAACAGCGGCCGGTACTCGGTGGCGCTCGACGACCCGAACTCGATCACGAGGTACGTGCAGACGAACCACGCGAGCACGAGCAGCGCCCCGCGGTGCCGGCGGAGCAGGGCGGCGAGTCCACCGATGGCGGCGAAGTACAGGAGCCCTCCGTGGCTCGCATCCGGCTTCGCGAGCAGCCACAGGTAGAACAGCGGCTTGGGCGGAGAGTCCTCTGTCATCAGGACCTTCTGGGCCACGTCGACGTTCGCCATCGGATTGCCGGTGGAGACAGCCTGATAGAGCGTGACGAAGGCGACGACGGCCGCCGCGCCGCCCGCGAGCGGCCAGTAGCTCAGGACCGGATGGCGTCGAAACAGGAGTACCGCGATCGGAAAGAACACGCCGAACACGAGTCCCAGGTGTCCGGTCCACGGCATCAACGCGAAGGTGGCTCCGGAGGTCGCCATCCAGAGCGTCCGACGCGTCGGGCTCACCTCCGATCGCACGAACGCGAACGCCGACGTCGCGAGCACGACGTTCATGATGCTGCCGGGCAACACCCGCGTCGATTCGACCACGAGGACCGGCAGGAGCGCCGCCACGGCGGCCGCCGCGAGCCCCGCCGCCCGCGAGTAGAGCGTCGCCGCGATGCCGTAGACGAGCGCCACCGTGGAGAGCGATGCGATGAGCGGCCACGCCAGCGCGGTCGCCTCGGACACCCCGAACAGCCGGAACAGCACGGCGATCGGCACGAAGATGACCGGCCGCATGCCATGCCAGTACAGCACCTGGCTGAGATGGAACCGTCCGTCGGCCACCTCGGCGGCGTGACGCAGGTAGTTGAAGTCGTCGATGACGTAGACGCCGCTCACGTTCGCGAGACGGGCGACGAGCGCCATGAGGAGGCACCCGACGAGCAACGCGACCGTCGTCAGCGGGCGTTCGCGAAGGGGCGGTCGCGCCGGGACATCAGTCGGCATGGCAACGGGCGGCCGGTGAGGATGGCATCACGGCGATCGGGCGCTCCGGGTTGGGGTCGCGGGTATCGTAGTGAGTCGCCTCTTCTTGCGCCACGCCGAATGGTGCGTTTACCCGTCTCCCCGGGGCGGCTATTCTGGCCTCGATGCTCCGCATGGTCGCCGGCCCCGTGCTCGAGGTCCCACCGATGGCCACCGCTTCACGCCCCGAGCTCCGCATCGGCCTGCCGGCCCGATCCCGCGACGATCGGCTGGCGGGTGACATCCTCGGTGCCCTGGACGCCGATCCGACCCGGCGGGTCCTCGTCCTGACCCCCACCGATCTCGCCCGCGAGCGCGTCGTCTCCGCCCTGCTCGCCCGTCGCCCCGACGGCGCGTGGCTCCCCGAGATCCAGCCCCTCGACGCGTTCGTGGCCCGGGCGCTCGGCCGCCACGTGGACGTGTTGCCGATCGGCGACGCCGCGCGGCTTGCGCTTCTGACCGAGCTGGTCCAGGCGCGCGTGGCCGAAGGCGAGCTCCCGCGCCTCGCGGGGGGACGCGACCTGCCGGGCCTGATCGGGGCGATCGATCACTTCTTCCAGGCCCTGGGGCGACAGCAGATCTGGGACGCCGACCATCTCCGCGCGGTCGTCAGGGGATACCGGTCCGGCCGCGGACGCCGCATCGACGAGGACATCGCGTCGCTCTACGCCGCGTTTCGCCGGCACGTCCCGCCCCACGCCGGCGAGCTCGACGGCAACGGCACACCGGGCGGGACACGGCTCGCCACACGCGTCGAGCGCCAGCGGGCCGCGATCGCGCACCCCGAGGTTCTCGTCGAGGCTCTGGCCCGAACCTCGCTCGTGGTGGCGCTGGGCTTCGCCGAGCTGGGCCCTCTGGAGGCAGCACTGTTCGCGCGGATCGCATCGGCCGCGCCGGCGTTCGTCATGGCCGTCGATGCGGTCGAGCCGGCGCTCGCCGCGCCGGAGCCCGAGGACATCCCGGCGCTCACGGGCACCGCCGAGCTGATCGGTCGGCTCGGCGCCCGCGCCGTGGTCGAGCCGGTGGTGACCGACCCGCTGGCCCGGACCGCCCTCTCGCTGGTCGGAGAGACCCACGGGACCTCGATTGCGGGGTCGGGCTCCGAGGCGCCGGCGACGTCCGATCGGCCGGTGACCGCCCGGGTCGCCGTCGATCCGGCGGACGAGGTCACCGCCATCGCCGAGTCCCTGGCCCATGCGCTCGCCGAACGCCGTCCGTCGGATCTGGCCGTGGCGTTTCCGGACCCCGATCGGTATCTCCCTCTCGTGCGCGAGATCTTCCCCCGCTTCGGCGTGCCTTTTCATGCGTCGCGGGGCATCCCGCTTCTCAGCGTCCCACCGGTCGCGTTGACGCTCGCCGTGATCGACGCGGTGGCCAACGGGTATCGCCGATCCGACATGGAGACGCTCCTGAAGTCGCCCTACGTCCGGGTGGATGGACTCGACGGCCTCGGTCCCGAGCGCATCGACACCTGGGCCCGCCGCGCCCGCGTTCGCGGGGGCGGCGGTCACCTGGAAGCCGAGTGGATCGAGCCGCTCGTCCGTGTGCGCGATCGCCTCCGGCGTCGCCAGGACGACGCGGCCGGAGCCGATCCCGACGCAGACGCCGCGTCGGAGTCCGCCGAGCGGGATCGGGTCGAGCTGGACACGATCATCGGGGCCACGTCCGCGCTGTTCGATGCGCTCGGCGACCTGGAGCGATGCCGGGATCGCGCCGTTCGCCTCGACGAGCTGGTGGCCGCGCTCGACGTCACCCTGGACCGCCTCGGGATCCGCGCCCGCCTTCGCGGAGACGAGCACTTCGTGAACGCGGGCGTGGGCGCGCGAGATCCCGAGCTCTCGGTCGTGGTCCGGCGCGACGCGGCCGCGGAGGAGGCGTTCTTCGCGCGACTCGACGAGATCGGTCTCGTGCTCGACGCGTTGCCCCGCCGGAGCGCAAGCGCGCTGACGCTGGCCGAATGGCACGCGCGCCTCCGCACGCTCCTGGGCACCGAGACGATCACACCGATCGAAGAGGAGCGACACGGCGTGCCGGTGGTCGGCCTGGTCGAGCTGCGGCACGTGCCGGCCTCGGTGGTGTTCATCGGCGGGCTGACCGAGTCCAGACTCCCGCGCGCGCGGCGGCGCGACGTCTTCTATCCCCCGCTGCGAGATCCGGAGCGAGACTTCCTCCACGTGCCCGACACCGTCGCGGAGGACTCCGCGGCGCTCTTCGGCGAGCTGGTGCGACGCGACGCGATCCACCTGTCGTGGCCCGCACGGGATCGGGACACCGATCAGATTCCGTCGGTTCTCCTCGAACGGCTGGCGTCGGTGCACCCGCCGGGCCCTCCGCCCGCGAGGCGGCCCGGGGCGATCGCCGGCGAGGCGGCCGCGTTTCGCGCGGCGCTCGCCGAGCCGGAAGGGCTCGCCGAACACCTCGTCCCCCTCGACCAGACCACGTCGCCTGAGCGACGGGTCGACCTCCTCGCCGGTGTGCTGGCGGCGACCACCCGACGGGCCGAGATGCCGTCCGAGACGACGGGATACGTGGGCGGCGGAGACTTCCTTGCGACGCGCGGCGCCCGGTACCGACCGGGGGGCCGCCACGTGTACTCGGCCACCGAGCTCGAGCGCTTCGCGCAGTGCGGCTTCGCCTACTTCGCCGAGCGCGTGCTGCGTCTGGGAGAGCTCGACGACGTCGAGGACGACATGTCACCGCTGACGCGCGGGCGGCTCCTGCACGAGATCCTGTACCGCTTCCATCGCGCCCGGCTCGAGACCGGCGTCGACCCGATCATGGACGCCGCGCATCGCGACGAGCTCATGGCCGACATGCGTCGCGTGGCCGCGCGCGTGCTCACCGAGCTTCCGTCGGGCGATCTCCTGGCCGATGCCACGCGCGAAACGATCGTGGCCGGTCTCGACCCGGCGGCGCCACCACCCCTGCGCGCGGGCGTGCTGGCCACGTTCATCGATGCCGAGATCGCCCGTGTCTCCGAGGGATGGCGGCCCGAGGCGCTCGAGTGGGCCTTCGGCTTCGCGGGCGGTCCCCCGGCGCTCGCGCTGGACACGCCGGCGGGCGTGGTGCGTGTGCGCGGGAAGCTCGACCGCGTGGATCGACACGACGACAGCTCGCGTCTCGTGATCGACTACAAGGGCGGGAGCGTACCCAGCGGACGCGACACCGAACGCGGGGTGCGGTTCCAGCTTCCGCTGTACGCGCTCGCGTATGCATCGGCCACGGCCGATCCGCGGGCACGCTGGGAGGGCGCCTACTACTCGCTCCGACCGCGCGACGGCTTCCGTCCCGCGGGCTTCGCGTTCGGCGGGAAGCAGTTCGTCTCCAGCGTGGAGCTGCCGCGCCGGATCCAGCCGATCGCCGAGCGCGCGGGACGGATCGCCGAGGCCGCCGGCGCGGGAGCGTTCCCGGTGACGACGTTGTCCGTGCGCCGGGCGCCGTGTCGGTTCTGCGCGTACGGCGCCGTTTGCCGCGTGGACATCGAGCGCGGGCGCATCCGCGCAGCCGCCTGGCGCGCCTCCTCAGTGCCGGCCTACCTGCCCGACACGGAGCCGACATGAGCGAGCGGACGGGAAGCCCCCGCTTCACGCCGGCCCAGGAGGCCGCGCTGGATCTGACGCGCGACGTGGCCGTGGTGGCCGGCGCGGGATCGGGCAAGACGCGCGTTCTGACCGAGCGGTATCTGCGCGCGCTGGATCGGGTGCGCCACGAGCGGGCTCCGCTCCCGCGCGTGGTCGCCCTGACCTTCACCGAGAAGGCCACCACCGAGATGCGCGAGCGCGTCCGCGCCGGTGTGCGATCCCGACTGCCGAACGCGCGGCGTGCGGGCGACGTCGAGCGCGTGGCGTTCTGGCGACGTATCGAGTCCGAGCTCCACACGGCGCGCATCCTGACCATCGACGCCTTCTGGGCGTCTCTCGTCCGGATGTTCCCGCTGGAGGCCGGGCTGGACCCGGACGTCGAGATCCTGGACGCGCCCACCGCGCAGCTCCTGGTGGCCGAGTCGATCCAGGCGGCGCTCGGCGACGTCGCCACGCGCGACCCCGGGGACGACGGCGAGGCCGCCGCGCTGGCGCGCCTCCTCGGCAGCTATCGCCCCGTCGAGCTGCGCAACATGCTGGCCCGGCTCGGAAACGCGCGCGACCGGGCGCATCGATGGCGGCGCGCGCTCGCAATGACGACGGAGGCCGACCGGATCGCGTCGGTCCGGCAGGACCACGAGGCACGGACCGCCGCGTCGATGGCCGCGATCCGGCGCGACGTCGACACCGACCTGCTGGTGTCGATCGCGCGGGGCGCCGATCTGAAGACCGTCGATCTCCTGGCCGATCACGTGCGCGCCGCCGCCCCCCTCGCCCAGGCGCTCCTCGCCGACGAGCCGCCACACCCGTCGGATCTCACCGCGGCCATCGACTCGCTGACGCGGCGCCACCGGGACGGGCCGCGTCGTTTCACCCGTGTGGGCCGAAAGGACGCGTGGCCGGGTGGCATCGGTCCCTGGCGCGACGCGCTCGGACGGCTCGCGCCGGCGCTTCACGCGCATCTCGCGTGGTTCGAGCCCTTCGACGAGGAACGCGAACGGCTCACCGCCGCGCTCACGACCGATCTCGCGACGCTGAGCGCGGCGTGCGAGGACCGGCTGGTCGCGGCGACCGGCCACGGCCGCCGCACCGACTTCTCGGGTCTCTCGATCGCGGCCGATCGCATCCTGGGGAACGCCGGCTGCCGGCGCCGGCTGCGTGCCGAGATCGACTACCTCCTCGTGGACGAGTTCCAGGATACGAACCCGCAGCAGTGGGCGCTGATCCGCGCACTCGTCGAGCACGAACGGGACGGTGAGCACGCCGGCGTGGCCGACCCGGCCACGTCGCCCACCGCGCACGAGGAGCCGCCCGGCGAGGACACCGTCCCGGTGAACGTGTTCATCGTCGGCGACGCCAAGCAGGCCATCTACGAGTTCCGGGGCGGGCGCGTGGAGGTGTTCCGCGAGGCCGAGGCGTGGATCCGCTCCCGGGGCGGCGCGGTCGTCGAGATGAGCACGAACTTCCGGAGCGCGACGGCACCGCTGTCGGTCGTCAACCACCTCTTCGATCGGATCTTCGGCGGTGACGCGGGAGAACGCGCACCCTACGACGCCTCGCCACAGATACTCGAGCACGGGCGTCCCGACGGCTCGAGCGGATCGGTTCGTCTGCTCGTGAGCGACCCCGGCGACGGGTGGGCGACGGAGGCCGATCGGATCGCGCGCACACTGATCGACGCGCTCGAGGGGGGCCTCCCCATCCTCGATCCCGCCACCGGTGAGGCGCGGCCGGCCGCCTGGGAGGACGTCGCCGTCATCGTCCCGTATCGGCGCGACTTCGTGTACCTCGAGGATGCCTTCGCGCGGCGCGGCGTCCCTTACCACGTGCTGGGCGGTATGGGGTTCTTCCAGACGAACGAGGTCGGTGACGTGATCGCGCTCCTCGAGACGCTGACGGACCCGCGCCAGGACATCGCGCTCGTGGCCTTTCTGCGGTCGCCGTTCGCGAACGTCTCGGACGAGGTCCTGTGGCGTCTCGCCGAGCGGCCGGAGTCGGGCTTTCGCGCGAAGCTGGAGGCGGCCGTGCAGCTGGACGGGGCCGATCGACACGTGCGCGGGGCGACCGGCGACCGCATTCCGCCCGAGTCCGATGCCCTCGACGGCGCCACGCGGCGCACGCTGGCACGGCTCTGGAGCCGGCTGTACCGCTGGCGTCGGCTTCTCGGGCGCGTGCCCACGAGCACCATCCTGTCGCGCGCGCTCGACGAGAGCGCGTACTCGGCGGTGAACGCCATCGTGCCCGGGGGCGGCCGCGCGGCCGCGAACCTCCGCAAGCTCCTCGACCTGGTACGCGAGTTCGAGTCGCATCACGGCATCCGCCCCGCGCGCGTCGCGGCCTGGCTCCGGCAGCAGGCCGAGAACGTCTTCGACGAAGGCGAGGCCACCGACACCGGCGCCGGTGAGGGCGCGACCCTGATGACGATCCATCGCTCGAAGGGCACCGAGCATCCGGTGCTCGTGGTCGCCGGTCTCGGCGAGCGCACGACCGCGCCCGATCCGGTTCCGCTGGTGGTCTCGGACGACGTGGATCGGGTGACGGTGGCGCTGAAGGTCCCGTGCGCCCCCGACGAGGACGGACGGCCGCGCGACGAGCTGACCCCGAGCGCGCGGTACCGGCTCTGGAAGCTCGTGGACCGCCGGCGGCGAGAGGCCGAGTCGAGGCGCGTCCTGTACGTGGCGCTGACGCGTGCGCGCGATCATCTCGTGCTCTCGGGAGAGCGTCCGAAGTCCCTCTCCGAGTCGACCGCGCTCGGCCGGCTCGCCGCCGCCGACGAGGCGCTGGCCGGCGCGATCGCGGCGGGCGGCGAGACGGACGTGACGATCGGGGTCACGCCGGTGCGGGTCGGCGCCGCCGGCCCCGCGGCCGAGCCGGCGGATGCCGTACCGGTGCGGGTGGCCGCGCTCCGACACGCGCTGCGAGAGGCCATCGGGCGACCGCCGGCCGCGCCGGCGAACACGCACGCGACCGAACCGACCGGACGCGCCGCCGGGGATGCATCCACGCGGCGTGTGACGATGTCGCCTCCGACGCTGACCGTCACCGCGCTGGCCGCGATCGCGGTTCATCCGACCCCACCCCACTCCCCGATCGTCGAGTCGTCCGCCCCGACACCGGCCGCGACGCCGAGCGCGAGCGCGACCCGCGACGATCCGGGGTCGGCTCAGCTCACGTTCGACTTCGACGCACCGGCGCCCGCCGCGGCGCCGCCGGAAGCCGCGCGGGCGAGCGAACCCGCTGCCCCACGCGGCGTGCGATCGACCGACCGGCAGCGTGCGCGGGAGCGGGGCGAGAGCGTTCACGACGTGCTCGCGCGGGCCCGATCGATCGAGGATCTCGATCCCGGCGTCGACGCGCGCGTCCGGAGGCACGCCGAGACGTTCCTGCGATCTCGATGGGGCCGGGAGTCCGCGGAGACCGCCCGCACCGAGGTGGCGTTCGCGCTGCCGGTCGGGCGGGCACGGCTCGAGGGCATGATCGATCGGCTCTACCGCGACCCCGGCGGTGTCTGGACCGTCGTCGACTACAAGACGACTCGACTCGGCGACGACGCCCCGGCGGACGTCGTGCGCTCGGAGGGCCACGACGTGCAGGTGGCGCTCTACGCGCTGGCGTCCGCGGCGCTCCTTTGCCTCTCGCCCGAGAGCCGGATGAGAGCGGTCGTCTTCTTCACCGATCCCGACGCGCCGCTGGACGACGCAGCGCGAGCGGTCGTGTCGGAGGTGACGGTCGCGGACCTGCCCGGTCCATCCGGGCTGGGCGCGTGGCTCGGCGCGGGAACGTGGCCGCCGTTCGATCCGGCCGCGAGCGCGCGGCGCTCATCTTCTTTTGTGGAAGCCACTTCGACGGCCACCTACCGCGACGGGGTCACGGCCGCGCTCGAACGCCTTCGGCGGTCTCTCGAACCGGCGTAGCCACCGTGCGTCGACCCGGCGGCTCGTGTATACTCGGGAACCGTCATTTGCGCACCGACTCTCGCCCGTCGTCATCACGGCCGATTGCCGCCGGAGGAATCACTTGCGCTCGTCGACCCTCGCTTTCGTCGCCCTGGTCAGCTCGACGCTCGCGTTCAAGTGCGGCCAGGAGGATCCCGATCTGAGCCTCTTCGAGGTTCCCGACGGCGTCCTCGAGATCACCGCACGCACTCCGGGCGGAGACGACGTCTCCGGCGCGGTCGTTCGCATCGACGGCGAGATCGACGATCCGACCGGCGCCGCGTGGGGCGACGCGCCGATCGCGGTCAGCCTCCCACCCGGCCGCTACACGGTGTCGGTGGACCTCGAGGGCTACGTCGCCACGCCGACCCAGCGAACCGTCGACGTGTTCGGCCGCGCGACCACGGTCGCGAGCTTCACGCTGGAGCCCGGCGAGGCGGTGCCCGCGCTCGTCGACGTCGTCGCCGACCTGTCCACGCTCCGCGGCGACGGCATCGTCGGCCTGCCGGTGTGGCTCGACGGGGCACAGACGGAGCTCGTCACACCGGCCACCCTGGACGTGACGCCCGGCAACCACGTGATCGCGCTCGGCGACTCGCTCGGTCTCTTCCTGACCTCCGAGCCCGAGGTGAGCGTCTCGGCCGTGCGAGGCGAGACGGCGACCGCGACGTTCACGTACGAGCCGGGATACCGCCGGGTCACGATCGCCGAGGACTTCACCAACACGAGCTGCGACGGCTGCCCGGAGGCCGAGGACGTCCTCATCGCCGAGGCCGAGCGTTTCCCGAGCGACGAGGTGGTCACGCTGCACATCCACAACCGGATCCCCGCCACGAGCGATCCTCTGTGGCAAGCCAATCCGCTCGAGCTGAGCCAGCGCTCGGCGTTCTACGAGCTGCTCGGCAATCCGACGATCATCATCAACGGGACCACGCGCTGGTTCCAGGAGCCCGATCCCGGCGAGGTCGCGGCCGCGCTCCAGTCCGACGCGGACGGCAGCTCACCGGTGTACCTCGAGATCCGCTACTCGCGCAGCGGATCCACGATCACCGGCGAGACGCGTGTGCGAGCGGTGAGCGACGTGGCCGGCGATCACCGGCTGCTCGTCCTGTCGCTGCAGGACGAGATCTCGTATCCGACACCACCGGGCACGAACGGACAGACGCACTTCGTACGCATCGTCCGCGACTACGTGCCCGACACCAATGGCCAGGCCATCACGATCAGCGCCGGCATGGACGAGACGATCCCGTTCTCGTTCGATCTGATCGACTCGGGCAACCCGCCCGACGACCCCGACAAGCTGATCTGCGTGGCCTTCATTCAGGAATTTGCGACGAGGTCGATCGTCCAGGCGGCATCGACCATCCCATGACGCATTCCCCAGCCGCCGACGTGCGGGAGGAGACGTGATGCGAGCGAGTGTCCTGGCGTGCCGCACAGCCGCCACCGTCCTGATGACCGGCTCCCTTCTGCTGGGCGCCGCCGTCGCCGGCTCCTCGAGGACGGACGCCGAGCAGTCCAAGGCGGTCGCCGACTTCACCCTCAAGGATCTCGACGGCAAGAGCGCGTCGCTATACGAGAACCTCGACACCGGGCCCGTGCTGATCTCGTTCTGGGCCACGTGGTGCAAGCCCTGTCTCCAGGAGATGCCGCATCTGGACGAGATCGCGGCGAAGTACGACGAGCACGGCCTGACCACGTTCGCGATCTCGATCGACAAGCCTCGCAACAAGAGCCGCGTGCGCTCCTACATCAAGTCGAAGAAGTACGGCTTCCGCACGCTGCTGGATCCCAACCAGGATGCGTACCGCGGCCTTCAGGGCCAGTCGGTCCCGTACGTGCTCCTTCTCGACGGGTCCGGTGAGGTCGTCTACGTCAAGGTCGGCTATCGGCCCGGCGACGAGAAGAAGCTCGAGGAAGCGATCGCCACGCTTCTGGCGTCCGACCCGTCCGTGGAGACGGGAGGCGACGAGGGCTGATGCACGCTCGAACAGCCTCGAGAGCGTGTGGCGCGGCGGCCCTCGCGCTCTCGTCTCTCGCTCCGCTCGCGCCCGCGTGGGGACAGGGTCTCACGTTGCCGCGCGGTCTCTCGATCGTGAATCACATGGAGTACGCGTGGGAGTCCGACGGCGGTGAGCCCACGCTGGAGAACTGGACCGACGCGCGTTACACCGAGGGCGCGTTCAACGCGGGCATCCGGCTCGTCGCGTTCCAGCCGCCCGACCCCACGATCTCCATCGAGGAGAGCAGCTTCTCGCAGAACTTCCGGTTCGTGGAGGCCGCGAGCGAGAACGGCTCGCTCCGGGCGGGCCACTACTACGCGCTGTTCGGACAGGGCCTCGCGCTGAACGCATACGAGGAGCGGGACGTGCGCGTGGACACGAATCTGGAGGGCCTGCGCCTCCAGGGTGCCTGGCGCGCCTTCACGCTGGATCTGCTCAGCGGCACCACCGTGAGCGGCACGTCCGAGGACGCCGTTCGCGAGCGCCTCGACCGCCTCCACGGTGCCGACGTGGGCTGGGATGGATGGTTCGAGTCGTTCGACGGGCTCTCCGTGAGCGCCGGCGCCTCCGCGGTTCGACTCCAGAACGACGCGGCGCCGCCCCAGAACCTGCGCAACGTCCGGGCGGCGATCGCCACCGGGCCGATCACGCTGGAGGCCGAGCACGTCGCGATCGAGAGACCCGGACACGACGGCGACGGTCTCTACGCGTCGGCGTCGCTGGCCCTCGGCCCCATGCAGCTTCTGGGCGAGATCAAGGACTACGATCGGATCGCGCTGCGCGCGTCCGGCGGCACCACGTACAACCTCCCGCCGGCTCTGGTGCGCGATCAGACGTACACGCTCCTGAACCGGCACCCGCACACGCTGGACCCGGACGACGAGGTCGGCTTCCAGGTCGAGGGCGTCGTGACCGCCGGCGAGCACCAGCTCACCGGACACTACAGCGAGACGCGCAACCACGACGACGACCTGAAGACGAACCACTTCGACGAGGCGTACGGCGAGCTCTTCCTGCATGCGGGCTCGGTGCTGGGCGCCGAGAACGTGGACGTCGTCGTGGCCGGCGACTGGCAGAAGTCCTTCGAGGGGCTTCTCCCCGATCCGCGCACCGGCATTCTCAGCGTCCCGGCGTTTCTGGAGCTCTTCACGGACATAGCCGAAATCCGGGTGGTGGCCGACGACGTCAACAGCTTCCGGCTTCAGTACGAGCATCAGCACGCCGAATCGACCCTGGAGGGCGACTACGACACGTTCTTCGGGCTGCTCGAGTGGTCTCGCTCTCCCGATCTCTCGATCAACCTGGTCGGCGAGACGTCGAACCGATCGGACGCCCAGCTCGAGGAGGACGAGGCCAAGCACGCGGGCTACGGCGTCGTCAGCTACACGGTGTCGCAGAACCACAGCGTCAGCGTGCTGTATGGCCGGCGACTCGAGGGCTTCGTCTGCGTGGGCGGCGTCTGCCGCTTCGAGCCCGAGTTCGAGGGTGTCGAGGTGCGTCTCTTGAGCCGATTCTAGCCGTCGCGAACCCAGGAGTTCGACGAGCCCCATGTCGACCGCACCGCTCGCCGGCAGCACGCTCTCGCGGCTGGGTCGCAACGTTCGGTGGCTCGCGTTCCTGCAGATCGTGCTGCTCGGCGTACGGCTGTTCTCCAACGGGTACCTGGCGCGCCTCTTCGGTCCCGACGGGCTCGGTCAGTACCTCCTCGCGCTTCTGTGGCTCGAGGTCCTCTCGGACGTGCACGGGCTCAGCCTCGAGGACGTCATCCCACGAAACGCCGCACAGGAGCCGGCCCGGCGCGGGGAGCTGCTCTCCGCCAGCTTCGCGGTGTTCGCGCTCGTGACGCCGGTGCTCGTGGTCGCGACGCTCGGGCTCGGACTCTTCTACGCCGGACGCGGGATCGACTTCGTCGCGCTCCTCCTCGCCTCCATCGTCAGGACACCGACGCGGTATCTGCTCGCGTTTCCGGCCGCGGACGAGAACCTCCGCCCGTTCTCGCTCTGGCAGGCCGCCGAGCGAGCCGGCATCGCGATCCTGACCGTCGGGGTGCTCTTCGCCGGGGGCACGGTCGACGTGATCATCTCTCTCCTGGCTCCGTTCTATCTGCTGATCGGCGCCCCCTTCGCCGTGTCGGTGCTGCGGGCCACGCGGCCGCGGGCGATCACGCGCGACGACGTCTCTCGACTCGGTCGGCTGGGACTCGAGTTCACCGGGCTCAAGGCCGTGAGCATCCTGTATGGACGCGTCGACGCGCTTCTCGTGGATGCGCTGATGGGCCCCACGTCCACCGGGTTCTATCTCGGCGCCCGGCAGGTGCTGACGTTCCTTCGCAGCATTCCGCTGGCGATCTCGTCGGGGCTGTATCCGGTGCTCAGCCGCAAGGTATCCGAGGGCACCGCCGCCCTCGCCTCGGCGATCACCCGGTTCGAGAAGATGATGGTCGTGTACGCACTTCCGATCGTCGTGGGCGGCTCGCTGCTCTCGATGCCGCTGATCCACGCCTATCTGGGAGACGGCTTCGAGACCGCGGGGACGATCTTCGCGCCGATGATCTGGGCGCTGCTCGTGGGCTCGATGCGTCGCCCGGTGACGATCTACCTCACGGCGGTGCATCGGCAGAACCGGGCCACGCTGCTGCTGCTCGTCGGCGTGGTCGTGAACGTCGGGCTGATGGTGCTCCTGGTGCCTCGCCTGGGTCTCGTCGGTGCCGTGATCGCGCTCCTCGTCTACGAGACCATCTCGCTGGCGCTCATGCTCGCCGAGCTCCGCCGGGACGGACTGTCGCTGGGCTGGACCTCGATCGTGAGGGGGCCGCTCCTGGCGTCGGGCATCATGGGGCTGGGCGTGGCCCTGGCCCGCACCGCCTGGCCGCCGCTCGCGGTGATCGGGCTCGGGGCAGCGCTGTACGCGGGAGCGCTGGCGGGGCTCTCCGGACTCGATCCGAAGGAGCGACGCTGGCTGATGGAGACCCTGCGGCCCGGCTCGTGACGGGCCTCGCAGCGCCCCCCGCGAAACGCGTCGAGGCTCAATAGAAGTCGGCGAGCACGAGCCCGCGCTCGGTCCCGGAACCGTCGACGATCACGATCTCGGTGCCGGGCGCTTGGTTGCACAGCTCACGCCACCGGGCCGCGTCGTCACCGAGCGTCCGTCCATCCACCGAGACGATCCGCTCGCCCGCCTTCCAGCCGGCCTTCTCCGCGGGACTCCCGGCCTGCACGTGCAGCACCTCGAGCGCGCCGTCGGCCGGGTAGGCCAGGAGACCGGTGCGGTTGCGCCGGAACGGCTCGTCGCGCGCGTCCGGCGACCTCTCGAGCAGGAGCCGCCCGCGGGGGTAGTCGAAGATCACGCGGAAGCGGCTCAGGATCCCCGCGCCGAGATTGCCCGCGATGTCCTTGGTGTCGAACGCCCCCCGGTTGGCCTCGACGTGGAAGTCGGCGGGGACGTCGGTCATCTCGTACCCCGCCAGCGTGAACGAGCGGAGCGTGGAGCACTTCTGAACCGTCGTCCCGCCCACGCCGCCGCTGATCGAGTCGGAGATCCGCGGGCGGCCGGCGAGGAGGTCGTTCTCGGTCGCGTAATGCGAGAAGATCGTCAGCGTCCCGCCCGATCCGGTGTCGAGCGCGAACAACGCGGGCTCGCGTCCCTCGATGGAGCCGTGCACGAGCTTCAGGCCGTTCTCGTCGGGCACCAGCGCGAGGACGTGTCCGGGGCCGTCGTACGCGAACGTGTCGGCATCCTCGAACGCGAGCCGCGCGTTCGGGTAGTCGACGTCGACGACGACGTTGTTGAAGAGCTCCTTGCCCAGGATGACGGGCATCGAGACGCCATAGCGCTCGGTCAGCGCGCTCAGGTCGACGATGGCGACCGTCAGACCGTGGAGCTCCGCTCCGCCGATCGCGATCGTGACGTCGGACGCCAGCGACGCCTCGACCGAGCCGCCCGTCCCGGTGGCCGCGATCGCGCCGCCGCCGCCGAGGCCGATCTCGTCCGCGAAGCTCCGGTCCACGACGGTGATGCCGGCCCCGCTGTCGAGCACGATCTCGGTCTCGGCGCCGTTGATCCGTCCCGGGACGTACAGGTAGCGTTTGTGGACCAGGTTCACGTCGATCCACTCTCCCGCGCCGGATGTCCAGTGAACCAGCGAGCCCGCCTCCGGCCGTGCGAACCGGGCCGGATCGATCTCCGCGGGCGCGTCGATCGACGCCCACTCGGTCACCGTGTCCTGGATCGGCTCGGCGTGAAACGTGCTCTCGCGATGGGGCGTGCGGACCCCGCCGACGGTGCGCCAGTCCTCGTTCTTCGTGTACGTCGTGTCCACGTCCTCGATCGAACGCGACCACACGAGTCGGCCGTCGTCCGGCGAGAGGAAATCGTCGTACGTGTCGCCGTTGGGGGCACGGAAACGCACCACCGTCCACGTCTCGTCCTCGCGCTCCTCGGTCCCCAGGAGCGATCGTTCGAAGGACGTCGGATCGAGGAGATGCTCGCCGAAGCTCCTCCGGATCGCGGACGCCCGGCGGGTCCGCATCGCACGCCCCATCGGCTCGATCTGGCCGCTCTGGTTGACCACCCACGCGTCGTCGGCGCCCACGACCTCACTTCCGGCGATCACGCCCAGGTCGTAGCGCTGGTGGTAGCGGCCGTCCCTCGTCATCTCCACCGCCACCTCGCCGTTCATGCCGGCGACCGAGAGCGTGCCGGTGAGCGTCATCGCCCGGCGCGCGGTCAGGGCATCACGCCCACCCAGCCACTCGATGTGGAGATCGATCAGCGTGTCGAGCACGGGGGCCTCCTCGGAACGTGCGGGGTGCACGGGGATCGCGGTCAACAGCGCGGCACACGCCGCGGCGATTCGTCGAGTCACCATATCCTCCGGTATCAGGTGCCGTCGTCAACGTCCCCGTGCATCTCGCCCGCCGTCGATCCGAATCGACGCTGGAGGGTGATCAGGCCCGGGGGATCGGTTCGTAGCAGAAGCGGTGCGCCGCCGGGCGGGTGGCCGGTCGCATCGCCGACATCCCGCCTGATCGCCTCCATCGACGCGCGCTCGAGGCGCGTCATCATGATCTCGCTGGCCACGTGGTTGTGGTGCATGCACGACAGGAACGTGCTGGCGCTCCAGACGGCCTGGTGCACGCGATCCAGTCCGGTCGACAGCAGTGCGAGCAGGTGCTCCTCGGCGTCCACGACCAGGCTCAGCTGCTGGCCGGGCCAGCGTTCGAGCACGCGCTCCGCGTCGGTGGCCTGCGTCCACTCGACGTACGACGGGCAGGGCGTCGTGCGCGTCGCGTCGTCCGCGTCGTCGGGGTCGTCGGGGTCGTCGGGGTCGTCCGGACGGCTCGCCCGGGCATCCACGCGATCGTAGGTCTTCACCGACACGGCGACGCCGCGCTCGGCGGCGCGCTCGAGGGGCTCGCGCAGCCGGGCCAGGGGCCGGGGGAACGCGTCCATCACGACCACCGTCGTGGCCCGATCGAGCATCGAGTGCGCGCGCTCGAAGACCTGCTCGACCGACCGGATCCGGTAGATCCGGTCATCGCCGGCGCCGGTCGCGATCCCGCTCAGGACCCGCTCGGCCCGGCGGCAGTCGCCCCGGAACTGGCGGTCCAGCCGGGCCACGAGCTCCCGGGGCGGCACGGGACGACACAGCCGGCTCTCCCCGTCGTCGACGAGCACCGCGCCCTTCCGCTCCAGAGAGGCGATGGCCTTGTAGGTGTTCGCGGTCGGCTTGCCGATGGCGTGACTGACCTTGTAACCGGTTGTTGGAGATGAAGATAGTAGCTCAACGTACACGAGCGCCTCGATCTCCGAGAAGCCGAGCGTCCGGAGGACCCCGATCGAATCTGGAATAGTAGTCATAGCTACTAATACTGACACATCGGCTGCGGGTTTCACAATCGGAGCCGTCGGTGCGCGCGGGCAGTACACTGCGCCCCTGCGAGCGACGACGGGGGTGTTCTCGAGGGGCGAGAGGGGATCGGGTCGGTGCAGAAGATCGTGATCCTGGGAGGCGGCTTCGCCGGCGCGTACTGCGCGCAGGCGCTCGAGCGAACCCCGTCCGGTCGCGAGGCGGACATCCTCCTCGTCGATCGGCACAACTACTTCGTGTTCTACCCGCTCCTCGTCGAGGCGGGCACCGGAAGCCTCGAGCCGCGACATGCGGTCGTCTCGATCCGGTCGTTCCAGAGACGCGGGCGCTTCCTGATGGGAGAGGTCGTCGCGCTGGACACCGACCGCCGGACGCTGACGATCGAGACCCCGCACGGCGAGGCCGCGAAGACGGTGGCGTACGATCAGCTCGTGATCGCGCTGGGAAGCGTCACGCGACTGCCGCCGGTGCCGGGGCTCGCCGAGCACGGCTACCAGCTCAAGGGCCTGACCGACGCGGTGGCGCTTCGCGATCGGGCCATCCAGCTCCTCGAGGAGGCCGATGCCACCGACGATCCCGAGCGGCGCCGGGCGCTCCTGCACTTCCTGGTCGTGGGCTCGAACTTCACCGGGATCGAGGTGGCCGGCGAGCTGTTCGTGTTCCTCCGCGATGCGGCCCGGCACTACCGGCGCGTCGAGCGGGCGCACTGCCGGGTGACGATCGTGGAGCTGGCCGATCGCGTGCTGACCGCGCTGGATCCGGAGCTCAGCCGGTACGCGCACGACGACCTGACCCGACGCGGGATCGACATTCGCCTCGGGACGACGGTGAACCGCCTCGATTCCACGTCGGCCACGCTGAGCACCGGCGAGACCCTGGACACGCACACCGTGATCTGGACCGCCGGCATCGCGGCGCCGCCGATTCTCACCGACTTCGGGCTCCCGCTCGACGAGCGGGGATACCTCCGATGCGATCGCGATCTGCGCGTGGAGGGGCATCCGAACGTCTGGGGGATCGGCGACGCCGCGGTGAACCGCGACGCGGACGGCAATCCGTACCCCGCGACCGCACAGCACGCGGTACAGGCGGGGCGCCACGCGGCCCGGAACGTCGACCGGGTGCTCAGAGGCATGCAGCCCGAGCCGTTCGACTACTCCTCGAAGGGCGCCCTCGCCGCGCTCGGCTGTCGCACGGGAGTCGCTCGCGTCGGGCCCTTCAAGCTGCGCGGGTTCGCAGCCTGGTTCCTGTGGCGAACGGTGTACCTGATGAAGATGCCGGGCTGGTCGCGGCGGCTGCGCGTGGCGCTCGACTGGACGGCCGATCTCGTGTTCCGGCGCGACTTCGTGGAGCTGGGCGTGCACCGGGTGTCTCGAACGAACGCGGGACACGTGGATCGGTGATCGTCGGCGCGCCTCCGGCTCTCAGCCGCGATTGGGCAGCGCCACGTAGTACGACCGGCTGCCCCGCTGGACCAGCAGGAGGAGCTGATTTCCGGTGACCTTCGACACGACGCTCTCGAGCTCCTCGAGCGATCGCACACGCACGCGCTGGGCCTGGGCGATCACGTCGCCGGGCCGGAGCCCCGCCCTTGCCGCCGCGCTTCCGTCCGCGACGTCGACCACGAGCACGCCGCGTGCGCGCGACGAGAACCCGAGCCGTTGCGCCTGATCGGCGGTCAGCGTCTCGAGCGACAGCCCCGGAATCACGCTGCTCTCGAACGCCTCAAAACGCTGAGCGTCGTCCTCCTCGGGGACCCGTTCCACCGCGAGCGTCACCGACATCTCCTGGTCGCCCCGGATGATGCCGAAGTCGACCTCCATGCCGGGCAGGAGGCGCTCGGTGCGTGAGCGGTACTGCCCGATGGTGCCCACAGGGCGGTCCCCGACCCGGATGATGACGTCGCCTTGCGAGAGCCCGGCCCGATCGCCCGGGCTGCCCTCGAACACGTCGCTGACCAGGACCCCCCCGTTGCGATCGATTCCCATGGCCTGGGCCAGATCCCGCGTGAGCTCCTGCACGGCGAGCCCGGTCCAGCCGCGGCGGACCTCACCGTGCTCGATCAGGCTCTCGACGACGCCGTCGGCCATGTTGCTCGGGATCGCGAACCCGATGCCCTGGTAGCCGCCCGACCGGGACAGGATCGCCGTGTTGACCCCGATGAGCTCGCCGGACAGCGACAGGAGCGCACCGCCGGAGTTGCCGGGGTTGATGGCCGCGTCGGTCTGGATGAAGTCCTCGTAGTCGGCGACGCCAATGTCGGCGCGGCCCACGGCGCTCACGATGCCCATGGTGACGGTGCGGTCGAGGCCGAACGGGTTGCCGATCGCGATCACGAAGTCGCCGGCGCGCAGCGCGTCGGAGTTCGCGAACGGGAGGAACGGGAGCTTGCGATCGGCGTCGATCTTCAGGAGAGCGACGTCGGTCTTGGCATCGCGGCCGATGATCTCGGCGTCGTAGACCTCGTCGTCCCAGTACACCTGAACCTCGCCCTGGCCGTTCTGGATCACGTGGTTGTTCGTGACGACGTAGCCGTCCGCCGAGATGATGACGCCCGACCCGAGGCTCTGCTCGCGGCGCTCCTGGGGCGCGCCGAGCCCGCGGCGTCCGAAGAAGTACTGAAAGAACGGGTCGGACGCGAACGGGGAGGGCCGGCTGCGGACCGTGCGCGTGGACGCGATGTTGACCACGGCCGGAAGCGCGGCCTCGACGACCGGCGCCAGCGACATCGGCATGAACTCGCCGGGCGTCGTGGACGTCGGGACGCGGCGGGGGGCGTCCGCGACGCCCGTCCGGAGCACGGCCGCCTCGGCCTCCGGGGCCAGGGCCACCGCCGGCCGGTCCTCGGCGGGTCGACCGGGTCGACCCAGCTGGGTCCACAGGACGGCCAGTCCCGCGCCGACGGCGAAGACCACGATCAAGGTCAGGGTACGCACCATGGACTCCGAGCGCTCCGGGGCGGCGGGCTCGCCGGCCCCTCGACCTCGTTCCGGGGAGCGCGCGCCGACCGGCGACGCCCCCCGAAACGGCGACGTGCTAGCCTAGGTAACGCCCCGCGCGATGGCAAGTTCCCGCTGCCTCAGGAGGAGCGGCGCGCGGTCCGGCCTATCCCCAGCGGACGAGGTGCGAGTCGATCGCCGGCCCCAGATCGGGGTGCATCGGCATCACGCGCACGGCGAAGGCGTGCCGGCCGCTCTCGTCGCACGGGATCGCACCCTCGTACAGGAACGCCCCACCGTCGCCGTTGCCGCCGGCCAGCGCCATCGGGCTCGTATCCCCTTCGGTGACCTGGTCCTCGGCCTCGAGGCGGCCGTGGTACAGCTCGACGGTCACGTCCTCGGGTCGGAGGTTCCCGAGCTCGACCACGGCACGGACCCGAAGCTCCGAGCCCACCGTGAGGTCGTCGTCGCGATCGGCCTCCACGCGCCCCACGGCGACCGCATCCCAGCCCTCGGCGACCCGCGCGCGCCACGTGCTGAGCCCCGCGGCGCGGCTCATGCCGTCGGCCCCGAGCGACGTGAACGATGCGCTGGCCCGGACGTAGAACCGCTCTGCGTACTCCTTGACCATGCGGTCCATCGTGAACTCGGGCGAGAGCGTCTCGATGCAGGCCTTCATGCGCTCGACCCACGTGCGCGGCAGACCGGTCTTGCCCCGATCGTAGAACTCGGGAACGATCTCGTGCTCGAGCACGTCGTAGAGCGCCTCGCTCTCGACCTTGTCCTGGTAGTCGGGATCCTCGTACTCCTCACCGCTGCCGATGGCCCAGCCGAGCTCGGGCCGGTAGCCCTCCGCCCACCAGCCGTCCAGCACCGAGAGGTTGAGGACGCCGTTCAGGGCCGCCTTCATGCCGCTGGTGCCGCTGGCCTCCAGGGGGCGACGCGGGGTGTTCAGCCAGACGTCCACGCCCTGCACGAGATAGCGCGCCAGCGTCATCTCGTAGTCCTCGAGGAACAGGATCCGGTGGTGGAACCGCTCCTCCCGGGCGAAGTGCACGATGCGTCGGATGAAGTCCTTGCCCGCGTCGTCCCGCGGATGCGCCTTGCCGGCGAAGACGACCTGCACCGGTCGCTCGGGGTCGTTCAGGATCTCCGCCAGACGATCGGGATTCGCGAACAGCAGCGTCGCTCGCTTGTACGTGGCGAAGCGGCGGGAGAAGCCGATGGTCAGCGCCTTCGGATCCAGCACGTCGTCGGCGCGCTCGAGATGGCGCGGCGGAGCACCCCGGCGGATGAGCTGCCGGCGGAGCCGCGCGCGGGCGAACCCGACGAGGCGCTCGCGGCACCGCTCGTGCGCATACCAGAGCTCGGTGTTGGGGATCTTGGCCACGCGCTCCCAGATGCCCGGTTCGTCGGAGCTGGTGACCCACTTCGGGTCCAGGTATCGATCGAACAGCTCCTCGAGGTCGCTCGAGAGCCACGTCCTCTGGTGCACGGCGTTCGTGATCGAGCGGATGGGCACCTCGTCGACCGGCAGATCCCGCCACACGTCGTGCCACATGTTGCGGGAGACCGATCCATGCAGCCGGCTGACGCCGTTGCGACAGCGCGACAGCCGGAGCGCCAGCATCGTCATCGAGAACCGGGCACCGCCGTGGCCGTTCTGACCGAGCGCGACGAACTCGTCCATGGAGATCCCGAGCGAGTCCACGAACTCGCCGAAGTGCTGCCGGATCAGCGCCGGATCGAACGTGTCGTTCCCGGCCGGGACCGGGGTGTGGGTCGTGAACACGGTCCCCGCGGTCACCGCTTCGCGGGCCACCGAGAAGCTGACGCCGTGCTCCTTCATCAGCATCCGGATCCACTCCAGCGCCAGGAACGCCGAGTGCCCCTCGTTCATGTGACACACGCTGGGTGAGATGCCGAGCAGCTCCAGAGCGCGCATGCCTCCGACGCCGAGCACCTTCTCCTGCTGGACGCGCATGACGTCATCGCCGCCGTACAGCCGCGCGGTGAGCGCGCGATCCTCGGGCGCGTTCTCGTGCAGATCGGTGTCCAGGAGGAACAGCCGGACCCGGCCCACCATGAGACGCCACACCTGAATCGTGACGCGGCGACCGCCCAGGTCCACGCTCGTGCGCACCGGCGTGTCGTCGGGCATCCGGGCGAGCGTCACCGGAAGCTCGTCGGGCGAGACCGTCGGGTAGCGCTCCTGCTGCCAGCCGTCGCTGTTCAGGTACTGACGGAAGTACCCGTTGCGGTACAGGAGCCCGATGCCCACGAGCGGAACGCCGAGATCGCTGGCGGCCTTCAGGTGATCACCGGCCAGGACGCCGAGTCCCCCCGAGTAGATCGGCACGCTCGAATGCAGGCCGAACTCCATCGAGAAGTACCCGATCGGTCCGGCCGCGAAGTCCTGGTGCGCCTCGGCGAACCAGCCACCGCCCTCGAGGTAGTAATCGAGCTTTCGCGTGACCTTGTCCAGGTGGGCGAGAAAGCTCTCGTCGCCGGCCAGCTCCTCGAGCCGCTCCTGAGAGACGCCGGCCAGGAGCGAGACCGGGTTGTGCGCGTGCTCGTCCCAGGCGTCACGATCGATGCGGACGAAGAGCTCCCGGGCCGCCGGCTCCCAGACCCACCAGAGATTGGTGGCGACGTCGCGAAGGCGCTCGAGGCGCGGCGGCAAGCTGGGCACGACGTTGAAGGCCCGGAGCGCCGCGGCGAGCGGCGTGTCCGGGGCGGATGCGGGGTCCACCGGGGATGCGGATCGGTCGGTCGTCTGCTCGGTCATGGTCCATTCCTCGGCTCTTCGGGAACCGTTTCGGTTGTGTTCGAGCCACGCTGGCCGCGGCGCGGGCTGCCGAGTGTAAGCGTGCATCCCGGGTGCGCAACGCGAAAAGGACGCCCGATCGGGCAGGCGGGGATGCCGGATCGACGGACGGCTCCTGTCCCACCCCGGATCTAACGCCACGACAACCAATTATGTTCAGCGGAGACCCGGCGCGCGACGCGCCTGCCCGCCTCCGAGCCCCCCGGGGCGCGTTGGACCGCCCGGAACGTATCGCCCCTTCAGACGCGAGGTTCACCGCAGGACGGAGCGTGGCCCGCAGATCGGCCGGGCCCCGCCCGGACGGCTGGATCCGGCCACGCGATCGAACGGATTTGGGGTTGAGATTCGGTCCGGAGCGCCGTCGAATGATGAAGGTCAGGGGCTTTCGACGACGTCACTCTCAACGAGGTCGGGATCCCATGTCGAGACTGCACGTTCTGGTCCCGCGCGTCCTCGCCCTGACGACGTGCGCGGCGCTCGCGACGACCGTCGGCTGCGGCGACGACGAGCCGACGGCCCCCGCCACCTCGACCGACATCCGGGAGTCGCTCGGACTCGAGACGCTCCCGTCGGTCGTACACCCGGCGGACACCCCCCCCGCCGCGAGCGCATCGCGCTCGGGCGGCTTCTGTTCTTCGATCCGATTCTGGGCGGCGAGCGCAACGTCTCGTGCACACCTGTCACCATCCGGACTTCGGCTTCGCCGACGGCGCCCTACGACCGCTTCGTGCGAGGCGACGACGACGCCCTCGACGACATGGAGCTCCGGGGCTCGAGCTGTTCTTCACCAGGGCCCGGTGTGCGGAGTGTCACTCGGGCCCGATGCTCTCGGACTTCTCGTTCGTGGTCCAGGGCGGTCACGCAGGAGGGACCCGGCAAGGACGCGGTGGAGGGCGACGACCTCGGTCGTTTCGAGTTCACGCGCGCCGACGGTGATGAGTACGCGTTCCGGACGCCGACGCTTCGCAACGTGGCGCGAACGGCACCGTACATGCACGACGGCGTCTTCTCGTCGCTGGAGGAGGTCGTGCGCTTCTACGATTCCGGCGGACTTCCGCGCCATCCGGCCGTTCCCGAGTCGGCCATCGATCCGCGCCTGCGCCAGCCCCTGGGTCTCACCGACGCCGAGATCCAGGCCCTGGTCGCGTTCATGGAGGCGCTCACCGACGAGGGCTCCGGCGTCGATCCGATGCTGTTGACGGTCCCCGATCGCGTTCCCAGTGGACTGACGCCGGTGACGGGTCTCTCGAGTCCGTAGACCCGGGCGCGGCGCGGCGTGATCGATCACCCGCAACGAGGACATGGCATGTCGCCGAAAGAGCGCTTCGTCCCACCGATCGATCACGCGTACCGCGTGCCGTTCGACGGATCGTTCCGCGTGCCTCGCGCGCCGACCGCGCCGCCGAAGGGGGCAGCCCGCAAGAGGGCCGCGCGCGAAGCCCTCGGGGCCGTGGTCGTGAAGCTCGAGCACCACCAACGCCGGCTGTACGCCGACAATCGGTACGCGGTGCTCTGCATCTTCCAGGCGATGGATGCCGCGGGAAAGGACTCGACGATCCGGGCGGTCATGACCGGGGTCAACCCGGCCGGCTTTCAGGTCTACTCGTTCAAGCAGCCGTCGGCCGAGGAGCTGGACCACGACTTCCTGTGGCGGACGGCCCGCCGACTGCCCGAGCGCGGTCGGATCGGGATCTTCAACCGGAGCTACTACGAGGAGGTGCTCGTGGTGCGGGTGCACCCCGAGTACCTCGATGCGCAGCGGCTGCCGTTCCCGACGAACGACGCCGGCTTCTGGAAGGCTCGCCTGCAGGCGATCCGCGAGCACGAGCGCTACCTCGCGCGAAACGGCGTGGTGATCCTGAAGTTCTGGCTCAACGTCTCGCGCGCCGAGCAGAAGAAGCGCTTCCTCTCCCGCCTGGAGACGCCGCACAAGCAGTGGAAGTTCTCCAAGGCCGACCTCACCGAGCGCGCGTACTGGGACGACTACATGCGCGCGTACGAGGTGGCGATCGCCGAGACGTCGCGCCCGTGGGCGCCGTGGTTCGCGATCCCGGCCGACGACAAGCCGCACATGCGCCTGACGGTCGCCGAGATCCTCGATGCGACCTTCGATCGGATGAACCTCTCCTACCCCGAAACCGACGAGGTGAAGCGGCGCGAGCTCCTGGAACTGGCCAAGGTGCTGGAGTCCGACGACTAGCGTGTCTGCCAGAGAGGTTGCTCGGTAGGGCAGAGAACGACTCATCCAGGGTCCTCTGGAAGAACGGGAGTTACCAAAGCTTCCAACCACCAGAGGAGACCCCGGATGAGACCGCATCCACGCCAAGACGACCCCGATGAGCAGGCAGATCCTCGTGGATCGCGTTCTTCGAGAAGGCTGGACGATCCGGGAGAGCGCAGACGCGGCGGGGATCAGCGTTCGCACGGTGTTCAAGTGGTTGCGGCGCTTCCGGGAGGAGGGACTCGAGGGGCGGCAGGATCGATCGTGTCGACCGCACCGTTCGCCGTTCCAGGCGCCCCCGCCGTTGTTCGGCGGATCGAGGCTCTCCGGAGGAAGCGCCGCGCGGCCCGGGAGATCGGATCTCGGCTGGGGGTTCCGGTCTCGGCTGGGTGTTCCGGTCTCGACCGTCTCCCCGGTGCGCCGTCTGTCCGTCATCGCCGGTCACCATTCGGCTTGCGCAGGGCTCGCCCTCACTCGCGCCGTCGCGCGACGAGCCACACCTCGCGCGCCGCGGCCACCGGCATCGCATGCAACGCGGCGTGACAGCGCCAGCACACCGTGGCCAGGTTCTCCATCGTGTTCCGACCCCCGAGCTCCACGGGCAGCCGATGGTGCACCGCGAGGTGATGCCGGCTGTTGCACCCGGGTGCACGGCATCGGTTCTCGTCGCGGGCGAGCACCCGGCGCCGCAGGCTCGGGGCGATGCTGGCGCGCCGCCGGCCCCGGGCGTCGACGACATCGGCATCGGCGAGAATGGCCCGGCGCATGACATCGTTGAGCGGACGATCGCCGACGCGCGCCCGTCGACAGGTCGGACAGTCCTGGACGACGACCTGGTAGCACGACCGCGGTCCCGCCTCTGCCACCATCGCCGACGACGAGGAAGACGTCGCCGACGACGGGGATGCCGGAGACGCAGGACGCACGCGGGATGAGGAAGCCGACGGGGATGAGGAAGACTGCGCCGACGTCGACCGTGCCGGCACTCCCGCCGCCGTCGACCGAGCCGCCGACCCCGACGACAGGGCGTTCGCGAGCATCGCCATCGCTGCGACGACGAACTCCGCCTTCGAGCCCCGGAACCCGTGCTTCTGCGCATGCTCCCACGCGGCCTCGGCGTGCGCGTAGGAGAGGGTATCGAGACGCACGCGCAGCTCGAGGGTCACCTAGAGCGTCGCGGGGGCATCGCCGACCCCAGCGACCGAGTCGATCCCCGCGACCGAATCGACGCCCGCGACCGAGTCGGCCACGGCAGGGGAGTCGGCCACCACGATGGAGTCGGTCCCCGCGGCGGAGTCGACCGCTGCGGCTGAGTCGGCCACCGCGTCCGCGCCGGGGCCGGTCTCGGCACCGGTGATGCGGTGCACGCCGGCGAGATCGGTCACGGTTGCCGCGTCGGCTGCCCGTGCGACGTCGGCCGCGCCGATGGTCGGCCCCGCCGCCGCGTCCCCTCGTGACGGTCGCCTCGGCGTCGGATCGGCCCGGATCGTCTCCTGCGTCCCGCGACCGACCGCACGCCGCGCCGCCCCCCGGGCGTCCGCGATTCGCTGCTCCAGCTCCCGACGCGACAGACGCGACGCAAGGGCGATCCACGCGTCCGCGGACGAGGCGGACAGGATCGGCGCGATCGCGCGCGCCTTCGTCCAGGTCAGCCGGCCCGATGCCATCGCGTCACGAAGCGCCGGGAACTCCCGCATCCGCTCGGACAGCCCCCGCAGCTGATGACACCGCGACGCCGACATCTCCAAGCGCTCCATCGCGTACGCCAGCATCGAGGTGAACCCGAGCACGCGATAGTGGTGCTCGGCGTCGATCTCGGCGAACGACAGCGCGACCGCGACGCTCGCGCGCCCCTCCAGACGTCGCACGCGCTCCAGCCGCCGGCAGGCGTGACGGGAACGCGCCTCGCGCCGAGCGTCCGTGCCCTGACGACGGGAGCGAGCGTCGCTCTGAACGTCCGTCCCCTGGAGACGGCTCGTGTTCGTGCTGGACATGCTCACGACACGCGATGGCTCGGACCCGGATACCCGCATGATGCACCCCTCATTCGACGGTGTTGATCATCAGAGAGCCGGCGATCCGAACGCACGGCGCCGCGTCATCAATCGGCGCCGACGGAGATCGACCGGCGAACGCCATCGCCCGGAGCACGCGCGGCGAAGGAACCGGGGCAACTGCTCGATCCAACGGGGGGGAGAGGTCCGTCGACCTGGGGCTGATCGACGTGAGAAGACTACCGGAACCGCCGGGCAGAATCAAGCATAAAGTAAACCGCAACAACATGTTAACAAGATCGAGGCGCAACGCCAAGGCCGCTCCAGAGGCGTTCGAAGGCCCGTCGCTGATGTCTCGAGGCACGACCCCCGCGCTCACCCTCGATCGCGCCCCGCGTGCCGCAACACCCGGGTACCGTCACCCGCTCCGACTTCCGGCGGCGCTGTCAGCACGGAGGCACCGACACGCGAAAGCTCGGAACCGTCGGCACGCAGACGAGGAGCCAGCATCGCCCGGGGTGCACATCGTCGAGATCCGGGTCGACACGGGGGCGCTGCGAGACGTGCGGCTGATCATCGTCGAGTCAGAAGAGATCGAGCGACGCTGGCGGGTGCGACGTCGCCGTAGTGGTCATCGCGCGCCGCCGGAGCCGGGTGATCGGTGAGCGGACAGGGAGGGCGAGCGAGGCCGCTGGCATGGGCTCCGCCGCTGAGCCGGGCGCTCGACTGGGCCGAGCACTCACCTTGGCGCAACCCTTTCCGCCGAGCACCGTCATTGCGTATGGTTCTCTGCTCGTTCGCGCCCTCCAGGAGACGGCGCACGGTCCCCGGCGATCCCCCGCGCCGGCTCAACCCGAACTCCGAGGTTGCTCCCGATGGCCACTGCGATCCTCGCCCGGGCGGCCCTGCCGCTCGCCTTCCTCTCGTCGGCCGCCTTCGCCGGCACGGCCGGCGCCGCGGACACCGTGCCTCACGGCGCGATGCTCCGGTATCCCGACGTCAGCTCGACCGAGATCGTCTTCGTGTACTCGAACGACATCTGGCTCGTGCCCCGGGAAGGGGGAAGCGCCCGACCTCTCGCCTCGCCCCCCGGAACCGAACGGCATCCGAAGTTCGACCCGGCCGGCCGCACGATCGCGTTCGTCGGCAACTACGACGGCGACACCGATCTGTATACGATCCCGGCGGTCGGAGGCGTGCCCACGCGGATCACGCACCATCCCACGAACGAGAGCCTCTGCGACTGGATCGGCGACGACGAGATCCTGATGTCGGCCTGGGGCATGACGACGAACCCACGCACCAGCGGGCTGCTCCGCGTCGCGGCCAACGGTGGCCTGCCGACGCCGCTCCCGGTGCCCTACGGCGCCGCCGGCGCGATCAGCGACGACGGGCGCTGGCTGGCCTACACGCCCCACAATCGCGACTACGCCACCTGGAAGCGCTATCGCGGTGGGGACGCCAGCGACGTCTGGCTGTTCGACCTGACGACCCTCGAATCCAGGCAAGTCACCGACTGGGAGGGCACCGACACGCGCCCGATGTGGCACGACCGACAGGTCTACTACCTCAGCGACGCCGGCCCGCGTCACCGGCTGAACATCTGGGTCTACGACACCGAGACCCACGAGCGCCGTCAGGTCACGACGCACGGCGACTACGACGTGAAGTGGCCGTCCATCGGGCCCGGTCCTTCCGGCGGGGGCGAGATCGTCTACCAGCTGGGCTCGCGCCTGCGTCTCCTCGACCTCGGGACCGGGAAGAGCCGCGAGGTCGACATCCGCGTGCCCGGCGCGCGGCCGGCGCTCCGCCAGCAGCAGGAGCTCGTGGGCCCGATGATCCGGAACCGCTCCGTCTCCCCCACCGGCAAGCGCGTGGTCGTCGAGGCACGCGGTGACGTCTGGACCCTGCCCGCGGGCGACGGTACGCCGATCAACCTGACCCGGACCAGCGGCGTCGCCGAGCGCGATCCGGCCTGGAGTCCCGACGGTCGCTGGATCGCGTTCTTCTCCGACGCCAGCGGCGAGTACGAGCTCACGCTGATGCAGTCCGACGGCCGGACCGAGCCCGAGCAGAAGACCGACCTCGCAGGCGGCTTCTACTACCGCATCCACTGGTCGCCCGACTCCGAACGCATCGCGTTCTGGGATCAGCTCGGACGCGTGCTCGTGTACGACTTCGAGACCGATCGGGTCACCGAGGTCGATCGCGTCCCCGGCGGCTTCCCCCAGCGTGTCAGCTGGTCGAGCGACTCGCGATGGCTCGCCTACAGGAAGTCCGCGTACGAGAACACGCCGCCGGCCATCTGGGTCTACGACGCGGACGAGGACGCGCGGCACCAGCTCACCGAGGGCATGTTCGCCGACACGTGGCCGACCTTCGACCGCGAGGGCAAGTACATGTACTTCGCCAGCCAGCGCGAGATCTCCTCCCCGCGCTACGCCGACTACGGCACGACGTGGATCTACACCCGGACCGACCGCCTGTACGTGGTCCCGCTCCAGGCCGATACGCCCTCACCGTTCCTGGCCGAGAACGACGAGGAGAGCTGGGACGACGAGAGCGCAACCGACGACGAGGGTACAGAGAGTGACGAGGGCGATGATGAGGAGACCGAGGATGAGGAGACGGAGGATGAGGACGCCGAGGATGACGGCGACGAGGACGACGACCCCGAGCCGGTGATCATCGACATCGACGGCTTCGAGCGACGTGTGATCCAGATCCCCGTGGACCGCGGCGCGTTCTGGAACCTCGCGGTCAACGACGGGGGCCAGCTTCTCTACACGCGGGCGCCGGTGCCCGGATCCGGCGGGTCGGGGACGATCCACCTGATCGACGTGGAGGACGGTGACCCGGACGACCTCGAGAAGTCGGTGTACGACGGTGCCGGGGCGTTCGAGATCTCGAACGACGGCGCGAAGATCCTCGTGGTGGACGGATCGCGCATGGCCGTGCTCTCGGCGGCCGAGGGCCAGAGCTTCGAGGACCCGATCGCGACCGACAACCTCCGCGTGACCCTCGATCCGCGCGCCGAGTGGAACCAGATGTTCGTGGACGCGTGGCGCCTGTACCGGGACTTCTTCTACGACCCGAACCTGCACGGCGTGGACTGGCCGGCGGTGCGGCGCCAGTACGGCGCGATGCTCGCCGATTGCGTCTCGCGCGAGGACGTCTCGTACGTGCTGGCGGAGATGATCTCCGAGCTGAACGTCGGACACGCGTACCTCTGGAGCGGCGGCGACGTCGAGTCGCCGCCGTACGTGAGCGTCGGGATGCTCGGATGCGACTTCGCGATCGACTCCGGCGCCTACCGGATCTCGCGGATCTACTCCGGCGCGGCGTGGGACACCGACGCCCGGGGGCCGCTCGGGCAGCCGGGCGTCGACGTGCGCGAGGGGGACTACCTCCTGGCCGTCAACGGCGTGCCGCTGGACGTCTCGAAGGATCCCTGGGCGGCGTTCATCGGCCTCGCCGACCGGACGATCACGCTCACCGTCAGCGAGGAGCCCGAGATGAGCGACGCCGCGCGCGACGTCGTCGTCGAGGCCGGATCCAGCGAGTTCTACCTTCGCCACCGTCACTGGGTCGAGGCCAAGCGCCAGTACGTCGCCGAGCGCACCGACGGTCGCGTCGGGTACATCTACGTGCCCAACACGGGGATCGACGGGCAGGACGAGCTGAACCGTCAGTTCGTGGGACAGCTCCATCGCGACGCGCTGATCATCGACGAGCGCTGGAACGGCGGCGGTCAGGTTCCGACGCGATTCATCGAGCTGCTGAACCGTCCGGTCGTGAACTACTGGGCCCGTCGCTACACGGAGACCGACGCG
Source organism: Candidatus Eiseniibacteriota bacterium (assembly GCA_965224245.1). GTDB lineage: Bacteria > Eisenbacteria > RBG-16-71-46 > CAZAMP01 > CAZAMP01 > CBDCYW01. The sequence goes on from OZ245046.1 coordinate 3,886,115, forward strand.
CCCTGGCCACCGGATTCCCATCAAGGTCCCAAGTGCATGCTGATCAACGGCTCGGCCGGATCGGGGGGCGACTACTTCCCGTACCTCTTCCGCAAGGCGGGTCTGGGCAAGATCATCGGCATGCGGACCTGGGGCGGACTCGTCGGCATCAGCGGAAACCCCGAGCTGATCGACGGCGGCTACCTGACGATCCCCAACTTCGCGTTCTACGAGACCGACGGGACGTGGGGCATCGAGGGCCACGGGGTCGAGCCCGACATCGAGGTCGTGGACGACCCGGCCCTGATGGTGGACGGCGGCGATCCGCAGCTCGACCGGGCGATCGACGTCATGCTCGACGAGCTCGAGACGAACCCTTACCGGTGGCCGGGACGACCCGCGTATCCCAACCGAAGCGGGATGGGTCTGGCGGAAGCCGACCGGTAGTGGACGCGGTCGCGCGCGAGGATGTCAGGGTGCCACGCGGCAGCGGCTCCACTCGCCGTCGATCGTCTTCTCGTACAGGAACCGATCGTGGAGTCCGCGCACGCGTTCGATCCAGAACTCGACACGATCGGGCACGACGCGGTACGCCCGGCAGGTCGGCGGACGCGGAATCGACGACGAGTCCTCGAACCGGGACTCGACGCCGGCCATCTCGGTCTCGAGCTGCTCGCGATCGGATACGACCTGGCTCTGGGGATGCACCCAGGCCGCGAGCTGCGCGCGACGGGCGCGCGCCTCGAAGATCGCATCCGCGATGCCCTCGCTGGCCACGACGGACTCGCCGGTGGCGCGGATCTGCAGGTTCAGATCCGCGCCCCAGTAGACCGTCAGGGCTACCCTCGGGTTGGCCGTCATCGACGCGACCTTCGGCGAGCGGGTGTCGGTCAGGAACACGAAGCCGCCCTCGCTCGCCTCGTCGACCATCACGAAGCGTGCCTCGGGCTGCCCGTCGGGCGACGTCGTCGAGAGACACATCGCGTTCGGACGCAGGATGTCCTCGCACGCCTTGGCGCGCTCGAACCAGTCCTTGACCAGCTCGAACGGGCTGGCGGGGAGATCGGCCTGCCGGCTCGGCTTCATCGGCTCGCTCCGGGTGTCGGCGCCGCGAGGTGGGCCAAGAAGGCATCGGGCTCGTCGACGTGCAGCGCGACGTGCCGCCCCCGACGCGTGATCCCGAACAGCCCGCGGGCCTCGACCGGACGGCGCGCCGTCATCCACACGTTCGGGCCGCCGACGGGGACGATCTCGACGGTGTCGCCGTCCGCGCCGTCGGGCTGATGGCGTCCCACGGCCACGAGATCCTCGCGCGCGATGCGGGCCCGCCATCGGAGGCCCAGACGCACGTGCACGTGCGCGTCGTCCACGATCGTGGGCTCCACGCGCATCGCGTGAAAGTCCCCGGCGAGCCAGAGCACCCCGTAGACACCGAGACCGGTCACGATCCAAGCCGCCACGACGTCCGCCCGCATGACCAGGAGGTGCGCCACGACCAGCTCCACCGGCACGAGGAACGCACAGACGATCAGGAGCTCCCGATATCCGCTCGCCCGGTGCGCGGTGAAGACGCGCTCGCGGTCGGTGCTCGGACGTCCGCGCCGGAACCAGCCGGCCAGTCCCAGCGTGAGGAGCGTGATCTCGGCGCTCACGATCGCGGCCAGCGACGGCGGAAGACGCTCCGAGAGCGCCAGGCGCAGCGCATCGCTCCCGTACGTCTCGACCCGACGATGACGCCGGTGGGCGGCGACGATCGCGCGCAGCCGCAGGACCAGCGCCACCAGGAGGATGACCTCCAGGAGCGGCAGCACGAGCTCGAGCACCGCGAGCGCCCCCTGTCGATCCGACGGCAGGAGCCACTCGGCGATCAGGATGCCCGCGATGCCGGCCGGCACGACGACGAGCCCCGGCGCGCGCTTCGAGCGAACGAGCAGCACGTACGCGAGCAGCGGAAGCCCGAGCGCGAGGTCGACGGCCACGGCCACGGGCAGCCAGGGGTTCCCGGCTCGAAACGCCGCGCTCGAGACCACGAGGAACTCGACGGCCAGCACCGACAGCGCCAGTGCCAGGAACACCAGGAATGGACGACGTGAGGCGATGGTCACGCTCGAGGCTCCCCTCGATGAACGGGGCGCTCCCCGCGGGTGTGGGCCGGACCGCGGCGAAGCTTAACGCACCGGCCCGACTTTGCACCACACGCCAGGGGTGGAAACCTCACGCCGGTCATTCCGTAGACGTCGCGGTGGACAGCTCGGCAATCGACACCGGCGAGACCGACCGATCGTCGCCGGTCAGAATGCGGCGATGATAGTCGACCTGCCCCACGTGAAAGGTCAGGTGCGTCGCCAGGTGCAGGAGGAAGTCACCGGTCTGGATACGGTGTTCACCGATCTCGAGCGGATACGGGGCGTCCAGGGACGCCGGGGGCAGGCTCCCGAGGACGGCTCGGACCGTGTCTCGAGTCCCACGAACGTCCGCGCAGAGCTGGTCCCGGGGCACGTCCCGGGTGGAGAACTCGGCGTCGCGCCGGCGCTGGAAGCCCGTCCCCCCGAGCACGGCGCCGACGAAGTGCTGGAGGTTGCCGCACAGATGCAGCGCGAGGGTGCCCGCGGAGTTCCGAACCCCGGGCACGAGCCGCCAGATCGATGCGTCGTCGGGATAGACCTCGAGCTCGCGTTCGAGGGTCGAGAGATCGCGCGTGAGGATCGCGCTCAGCTCGTTCAGCATGGCAACGTAGCCTCCTCGTCGGTTCGAGCGGTTGCGAGTCGGTTCGCGGTCGTCCCGATGGTACGCGGTGGCCCCATCACCCCCAAGCCGCGCATCCGTCGGACGCGCGAGACAGCGAGGATCCCATGACGCGCCTCGTCCAACGTCACGCCCTGCTCGGAGCCGTCCTCGCCGTGACGTCGATCGGCATCGCGGCGCGCTCCGGAGCCGATACGGAGATGCACGGGGACCTCCCCCGCCGCGCCTTCCTGGGGATCCGGTACGAGCCCGGCGACGGCGGCATCGCGATCGCCGACACGCTGTCCGGCGGCTCCGCACGCGCGCTCGACCTGCGCGCCGGCGACGTCGTCACCCACGTCGGCGGCGTCCCGACTCCGGACGTGGGCGCGTTCGGCGCCGCGGTATCCGGACGCCACGAGGGCGAGGGGATCACGTTGACGGTGAGCCGCGACGGCGTGACGCGGGAACGCCGCGGGGCGCTGGCGGGCATGCCGCTCGAGCCGTCGGGTGAGCACCGGCTCGTGTACGACGTCGTCGAGTCCGGCGATGCGCGCCTGCGGTCGATGCTGACGATTCCAGCCGGCGAGGGCCCCTTCCCCGCGATCCTGTACATCCAGGGGCTCCAGTGCTCGTCGGTCGAGCAGCCGATCGGCCCGCCCGGGCTCACCCGGACGTTCGTGGACGCGCTGGCCGACGCCGGCTTCGTCGTCATGCGATGCGAGAAGAGCGGCCTCGGCGACAGCACCGGCGAGCCCTGCTCGGAGATCGACCTCTCGCACGAGGCGCGTGACTTTCGTGCCGCGCTGGAGAAGCTGCACACCTACGACGTGGTTCGTGACGACGCGGTGTTCCTCTTCGGGCACAGCATGGGAGGCGTGATCGCACCCCTCATCGCCACGGACGACCTCGTGCGGGGCGTGGCCGTCTTCGGCACCGTCGCCCGCCCGTGGGCCGAGTACCTGATCGAGAACCGCCGCCGCCAGGCGCGCCACGAGCCCGACGTCGACCACGTCGCGCTCGAGGACGAGCTCCGGCGGACCGCGCGCCTCCATCACCACCTGTTCGTCGAGGGGCTCGGCATCGCCGACATCGTCGCCCTGCATCCCGATCTGGCCGATGTGGCGACCGAGTCGTTCCCGGACGGCGTGCACCAGTACACGCGCCACGTGGACTTCTTCCGGGAGCTCGCGGCGACCTCGCTGAGCGCCGCGTGGTCGCGCGTGACGGCTTCCGCGCTCGCGATCCACGGGGAGTTCGACTGGGTGACGTCCTGGGACGAGCACGTGCTGATCGCCGAGATCGTGAACCGATACCACCCCGGGAACGGCGAGGCGATCTCGATCCCCCACATGTTTCACGGGTTCAATCTCCACGACTCCCTGCAGAGCAGCATCGCGTCCCCCTGGACGGGGCCGTTCGGATCGGCGATCGTCACCGAGACCGCGGCCTGGATCGAGCGACAGCTCTCGCCCGGAGACGACCTGTGAGTGACGAACGCGTCATCCGACACGGCGACGGCACCTCTCGCTGCTGGTGGTGCGGGACCGACGCCGAGTACGTCCGCTACCACGACGAGGAGTGGGGCCGTCCGGTCACCGAGGATCACCGGCTCTACGAGAAGATCTGCCTGGAGGGATTCCAGTCCGGGCTCAGCTGGCTGACGATCCTGCGCAAGCGCCCGGCGTTCCGGCGGGCGTTTCGCGACTTCGACGTCGAGTCGGTGGCGCGGTTCGACGCGCGCAGCGTCGAGCGACTTCTCGGCGACGCCGGCATCGTCCGGCACCGCGGCAAGATCGAGTCCACGATCAACAACGCAAAGCGCGCCCGGGAGCTCCGGCGCGAGTTCGGCTCGCTGGCCCGGTACTTCTGGCAGTACGCGTCGTTCGACCCGTTCGCGGGCGTGGTTCCCACGACGCCCGCCTCCACGGCCATGAGCAAGGATCTCAAACGACGGGGCTGGACGTTCGTGGGGCCGACGACCGCGTTCGCGTTCATGCAGTCCGTGGGGCTCGTGAACGATCACCTTCCCGATTGCGCGATGCGCGAGCCGGTCGAGCGCGAGCGGCGCAAGGTGTCACGCGCGATGAAGCGTCACTAGAGCGCACGCAACCCACGTGGGATCGGGCGCATCGTAAGGTCCGGTCATGTCGTCCAGCACAAGATCCACGAGTTCCGCGCGCCGGATCCCGATCAGCTCGGCGGCCACCGGCAGCGTGTCGCGACCGTCGCTGCGCACGCGCTCGGCGTGCTCGATGAACGCCGCGTGGTCGCCGCCGACGAGGCGATCGAGCGCGCCGGCGATCGACGTCCGGGCGACGCGTTCGCCGTCGGGGCCCATCGGTCGGGCGGTCTCGGCGGGATCCCCGTACCCGCACCCGTGGTGAACGAGGTCGGCGGTCGCGACGACGACCGCATCCCGCGCCTCGTCTCGAAGCGACGCCCACCCGGGAAGCGTGGACGGCCGTGCCCCGGTCAGAAACGGGAACCTGGGGAGCAATGCGGGCGCCGGACCGGCGTGACGCCGTGCGTACGCGTCCCACAGGAACCGGAGGTGATCGAGCGAGAACTCGCCGGGCGAGACGGCCGGCGCCGTGGCCTTCGTCGTCGCGTGGCCGGAGCCATCCGGCTCGTGGACGCCCCGCAAGGGATGCGCGCTCCCGTCCGCCCGGAACGCCTCGCGCGCGGCGCGCAGCTCCGGCGTGAGCGCGTGCATCACACCGAGCGCGACGACGCGATCCGCCCCCCTCTCGCGTGCCGCGTCGAACGCGGCGCGGACCGTCGCCGCGATCTGGTGACCGCACGTGGCGAAGCTCGCGTGGGGGAACACCACGCCGCCGCCGGCGGCCAGCGCAGCGGCGAGCGCGGGCACCGCGGGGTGATCGAACATCGCGACGATCGCGTCCGGCGACGCGGCGGCCCGCGCGCGCTCGCCGATGGCCGCGAAGTCGGGGACCCGGTCGGTCACGCGTCGAGGATCCGGAGGTAGGCACGCCAGGGACCGGCGTCGTCCCGGTAGCGCTTGGCCATCACGCGCGCGATCTGGGCCGTGTGGCCGAGGTCGTGGGCCACCCACGTCGACAGGAGCTGGGCCAGCGTGACCCGGCCGAACTCCGGATGAACGCCGGTGCGTGCGAGGGCGTCCCCATCCAGCTCGAGGCTCCCTAGCCGGGTCACGTTCGCGCGGCGCAGCTCGGCGAACGTGTCGAGAAGCTCACCTAGCGGGCGACCGGCGCTCGCGGCGAGCTGCGCGAATCGATCGAACGGCTCGAACGGCCGATCCGCGTCGCCGGACAGGATCTGCTCCAGACGCGGAATCCAGTCGGTGCGCTCGCCGTGGATGAGATGTCCGACGACGTCGTACGCGCTCCAGGTGTCGCCCCCCTCGGTGGCCCGCACCCACGCGTCGGGCAGATCACGAAGCCACGTCGACAGCACCTTCGGGGTTCGCTCGAGAACCGGGAGGGCCTCGGCGATCGTGAAGGTCATCGCGGCGCCCCTCGACCGGGCGACTCGTATCGGAGCTTCACCCGGCTCCAGCTGCTCTCGCGAACCGGCGTGGCACTCGCGGCGCGCAGCACGAACGCGACGTCTCCCGGTGCGCCCCAGAGGTGAGGATCGGAGACGGGAGTCCAGTCGACGTACCCGAAGTAGTCCGAGCGGAACCATGCCTCCGCGCCGTGGGTGTGCTCGGCGCTCACGACGGCCCTCGCCGGCGAGATGCACGCGTAGGTCACGATCGACAGGAAGTACGAGACGCCGTCGGCGGGTACCAGATCACCGTCGAGGTCGATGCAGAACACCCCGCGAGCCACGGGGTCGTCGTTGTACGCGAAGTCGTACTCCGCGGTGGCGAACCGGTGGACGACGTCTCCGGGCACGCCGCCCAGGTCCTCGCGCACGAACACGAAGATGGAATCGGGTGGCCAGAACGTCCCGCACCACCAGCTGGCCCACCACTCGATCGCGACCAGCGGCTCGCCGGAGCCGACGAAGTCGTCCGCGACCTCCGCCCGAAACGGGTAGCAGACGTCGTCCTGCGAGACGAGGGCTCGCCCGTCGGCGGGAATCTGCTCCCACACGACGACGCCGTCGCACGCGATCTCGCCGGGCACCGCGGTCGATCCCGCGTCCCGGGTGTCGGGGCCGTCCAGATCGAAGCAATCGTCGGCACGGGCACGGGGCACGATGGCGAGCAGGGCCAGAACGATCACCAGGCGGGTCATGCCTCCTCCGCACGTACGAGTCCGTGAAGCATGCGTGACCCACCAGTGTACGCCACGGCGCGCGAGGGTGGCTATTCCGGCAGGGCGGGTCGAACCTTGATCACCGTCTCCTTGCGGATCTCGACCGTGCCGGGCCTGGCGCCCCGGGGCTTGGTCACGTATCGCGCCCGCGTCGCGGAGACCGCGACGGTGCCACCGCCGCGCGCCTTGCTGTGGTAGGCCGCGATCGCGGCCGCGCGCTTCAGCGCGTCGCGATCGGGCTCGCCCAGCTCGTCCACCTGGAGGACGACGTGACTCCCGGGCATGCCGCGGACGTGAAACCACCAGTCGTTCGGGCGTGCGACCTTCAGGCTGAGCCGATCGTTGTCGGCGTCCCCCTTGCCGGCCAGAACGACCCATCCCCCGGGCAGCTCGTAGCGATAGACGTCGGGCACGAGGCATCCTCCCCGGCTCTCGGTGACCATCCATGGCGCGCCCGGCGCGCCGATTGACACAATTCGTTACATGCCAACGATTTGTATACGAGAAACGGGCTCTCGCGGCAACGCCGGGAATGCTATCATCCTTTCGTTCCCGGCACGCCCCGTCCGGCTGCGATGGCAATCCTCGCAACGCCATCGCCCCAGGAGGATCCCCATGAATCGTCCGATCATACGTCGGTCGACGCTGGTCGGCCTCGCGGCGGCGATCGCCGTCCTCGCGATCGGGTGCTCACCGGCGACCGATCCCGAGACACCCTCGGCGCAGGACGGCGCCGATCAGTATACGGGGACGATCGATCCCGGCGACGCAACGTTCGTCCTGCGACGGATCACCGAGCCGGTTCCCGACCGCGAGCCGATCGCGATCGACCTGATCGGACGCCGCATCGAGGCGAACCCGCTCGACGACACGGTCTTGATCGAGGTCGCCATCGCCAACGCGTGGACCGAGCCGCTCCACGGACCCGCCATCGTCTGGCTCGAGCGTCTGGTGCCCCGAGGGGTCTACGTCCAGAACCCCGACATCGTGGAATCGCCCGACGACTCGACCGGCATCGCCGGCCCCGGTGCGGTCGGCTTCGACTACACCGACGCGCTCGGCGACGACGGCGTCCTGAGCCCCGGCGAGACCTCCGAGTTCAAGGCCTGGGTGTTCCGATCCCCCGAGCTCGGCGCGTTCTCGTTCGACGCGCGAGCCGAGCTCTCGCTGGAGCCCGAGCGCGCTCGCATCTCGGGCATCGTCTTCGGCGACGGCAACGCGAACGGCCGGCGTGACGACGACGAGCCCCCGATCGCCGGCGCCATCGTCCAGGTCGAGGGCCCGCTCGGCGACGTGGTCCGGGTCACCACGAACGAGCGCGGCTTCTACCGGTACGCGGCGTCGTGGCCCGGACTCCACACGCTGACCGTCACGCGGCCACACCTGCCGGGCGAGTGCTTCACGACCCCGAACCCGCTGGAGGTCGTGCTGCCCCCGGATCGACCGACGGGGCTGACCAGCTTCGACGGCGCTCACTTCGGCATCCTCCCGCGATGCGGAGGCGGCGGTGACGGCGACGTGCCTCACGTGATCCTCGTCGACGGCGACCTGGGCGACGTCGCGCAGGATCCGTACCGTCTCGAGTCCCTCCATCTCGAGGGCGACGTGCTGTCGATGCGGATCGAGATGAGCGGCTGCTCACCGGACCTCCCGTTCCGGATGGTGGTGTCGACGGCGTTCATGGAGTCGTTGCCGGTGCAGACGAGAGCCGTGCTCTCGTACCGGACCGACGACTGCGACGCGGCCTGGATGACGTCACGGGCGTTCGATCTCTCGCCGCTCCGTCGCGCCTACGTGGCGGCGTACGGCGAGCCCGGGGAGATCGTCATCCGGCTGGAGACCCCGCACGGCGACGAGCACGAGATCCTGTTCGGCCCCTGACCGGAGGGGCCGGATGATCCCGTCGGCCATCCGGGCGTGAGCCTGGCCGAGTCCCGCCGGCGCACGTAGAATGCGACCGTCGACCGCACAGAGGCCCCGACCGGAGAGATCGCCGACATGACGCCTTCTCGCGCCCAGCTCCTCCGCCGGGGATCGCGCACGACCCGCCCCACGCACGAGGGCGTCGTCCATGACGCGCCGCCGCTTCCGATGACCCGGGAGGAGATGGACGCGCGCGGCTGGGACGCCGTCGACGTCGTGTTCGTGACCGGCGACGCGTACGTGGATCATCCGAGCTTCGCGATGGCGCTCCTGGGGCGCGTGCTCGAGGCCGACGGCTTCCGCGTCGCGATCCTCAGCCAGCCCGACTGGCACAGTGCCGACGACTGGCGGCGTTTCGGGCGCCCTCGCCTCTTCTTCGCGATCTCCGCCGGCAACATGGACTCGATGATCAACCACTACACGGCGAGCCGGAAGGTCCGCAACGACGACGCCTACTCCCCGGACGGCGCCATCGGCCGCCGACCCGATCGCTGCACGCTGGCCTACTGTCAGCGCGCGCGCGAGGCGTACAAGGGTGTGCCGATCATCGCGGGCGGCGTGGAGGCCAGCCTTCGACGGCTCGCGCACTACGACTACTGGAGCGACACGGTCCGCCGGCCGATCCTGATGGACTCGAAGGCCGATCTCCTCGTGTTCGGCATGGGCGAGCGCGCCATCGTCGAGATTGCCGAGCGGCTGCGATCGGGCGACTCGGTGGCCGATCTCCGCGGGATGCGCGGCGTGGCGTATCCCCTTGGGGCGAGTGCGCCCCCCCCGCCCGACGGCCAGGACTTCATCCATCTGCCCGCCTACGAGGAGGTCGCCCGGGATCCGATCGCGTTCTGCCGGATGACGCGGATCGCTCACCGCGAGACGAACCCGTACAACGCGAAGGGGCTCGTCCAGAGCTGCGGGAACGGCTCGGTCGTCGTGAACCCGCCAGCGCTTCCACTGGACCAGCCTCAGATGGATCACGTCTACGACCTGCCCTACACGGGTCGGCCGCACCCCTCGTACGGCGATGCCAGGATCCCCGCGTTCGAGGTCATCCGCGACTCGGTACAGATCATGCGCGGCTGCTTCGGGGGCTGCACGTTCTGCTCGATCACCGCGCACGAGGGACGGATCATCCAGAGCCGATCGCGCGAGTCGGTGCTGCGCGAGATCCGGAAGAAGACGTCCGACCGGGCGTTCAAGGGCGTCATCAGCGACATCGGCGGCCCCACCGCCAACATGTACGAGATGCGCTGCACCAAGCCCGAGGTCGAGAAGATCTGTCGCCGTCTGAGCTGTGTGCACCCCACCGTCTGCAAGCTCCTCGGCACCAGCCACGGTCCGCTGAAGACGCTGATGCGCGAGGCGCGCTCGGTGCCGGGGGTCAAGAAGGTGCTGGTCGCGTCGGGCATCCGCATGGATCTGGCTCGCCGGGACCCCGAGTACATGAGCGAGCTCGTCACGCACCACGTGGGGGGATACCTGAAGGTCGCGCCCGAGCACACCGATCCGCGCGTGCTCGATCTGATGAAGAAGCCCGCGAACGACGACTTCGAGAAGTTCGGCGAGGCGTTCCACGCGGCATCGCGAGAGGCCGGCAAGGAGCAGTACCTGATCCCGTACTACATCGCCAGCCACCCGGGAAGCGACCTGGCGGCGATGATCGATCTCGCCCTCTTCCTGAAGCGAAACGGCTACAAGCCCGACCAGGTCCAGGACTTCATCCCCAGCCCGTTCGACATCGCCGCGTGCATGTACCACACCGGCTACGACCCGATGACGATGAAGCCCACGTTCGTGGCCAGGCACCTCCGCGATCGGAAGCTGCAGCGCGCGTTGATGCAGTACTTCAAGCCGGAGAACTGGTTCGAGGTGCAGAAGGCGCTGCGCAAGGCGGGGCGCGCCGATCTGATCGGCGACGGGTGTGACTGCCTGATCCCGTCACGTCCGCCACGCGCCGCGCTCGACCGGCGGCGACGGAGCGCGCGGATGGCCCTGGCCGACCAGACCGAGGGCGATCACGTGCGTGGCCGGCCCGGCGCAGGCTACCGTCCCCATCGTCGATCGTCCGGTCGGCGCAGCCGCTCTCCACGAGCCCGATCCGATCGCGAGCGCTCCGGTGCCCGATCCCGCCGGGGGCGACCCGAGCGCGATCCGTCGGCCTGATGCCCCTCCGGGGCACGTCCCGGTGCTCCGCGGGGCTTCCGGGTGGGCTTTCGAAAGCCGCCCTCGCGGGGCCCTCGGTCCCGTCCCCGCTCGGGTCGGCTCGGACGCGGACGACCGGTGCACCGCGTCATCCGTAGCTGTCGGCCCGAGACCCACACCTTTCCCAGCGTCCGGCGCACGGGGTCGGGCATGTCGACCGGCAGATCCACGATGCTCCACTCCTCACGGATGTCGATCCGGCCGATGTACCGCCGATCCAGATCGGCCACGTTCGCGATGGCGCCCACCAGGTTTCCCGGCTCCACGCCGTGTGCGCGACCGACCTCGACCCGATAGGGCTCGAACGCGACCCCGGGGAGTCGCCCGCGCCGCTCCGGCTTGCGCGACGCCGCCGGTCGGGTCGGCCTCGCCCCCCTCCGGCGATGCGTCGGCTCGGACACGAGGAGCGGCGTGTCGCCCTGGACGAGCCTGGCCAGCGCCGCGGCGATCTCCATCGCGGACGCGCCGGTCTCGACCCGATAACGCTCGACCAGCTCGGTGAACGTGGTCAGGCCGCCCGCCTCGCGCGCGGACGTGATCCGATCCATGAACCGTTCCACGCGCCTGGCGTTGACCGCATGGATGGGCGGGAGCTCGGTCTCGATCAGCCGTCCCCCGACGCCGCGCTCGAGGCTGCGGAGCTTCGGGAGCTCGCGCCGCGTGACGAACGAGATGGCATCGCCGGCCCGGCCGGCACGGCCGGTACGACCGATGCGGTGGACGTACGACGCGGCGTCGCCCGGCATGTCGTAGTTGAACACGTGGCTGACGCGCTCGACGTCCAGTCCCCTGGCCGCCACGTCGGTCGCCACGATCACGTCGATCTTGCCGCGCTTGAGATCCTCGACCGTGGCTTCCCGCTGGCTCTGCGGCACGTCACCGTTCAGGGGCGCACACACGATCCCGCGCGTGGCGAGCGAGGCCGCCAGCGTCGTCGTGACCGCCTTGGTCCGCACGAAGACCAGCGCACCGTCGACGGGCTCGGTCTCGAGGAACCGTGAGAGCGCGTCCAGCTTGTGCGCGTCGTCGGCGATCCAGTAGCGCTGCCGGATGGTCACGGCGGGAGCGCTCCTTTGGCCGACGGTGATCTCGACCGGCTCGCGGAGGTGCTGCTCGGCGATGCGGCGGATCGGGGCCGGAATGGTGGCCGAGAACAGGGCCGTCTGCCGTGCCGGCGGGGATTCGCGCAGCACCCACTCGATGTCCTCGACGAACCCCATCTGGAGCATCTCGTCGGCCTCGTCGAGAACCACCGCTCGGAGCTCGTCGAGCACCAGCCGCTGGCGACGCATGTGGTCCATGATGCGTCCCGGCGTTCCGACGACGACGTGCGCTCCCCGCCGGAGCGCTCGGATCTGCCCGCCGTACTCCTGCCCGCCGTACACGGCGAGCACGCGGAGGTTCTCCAGGTGCGCCGCATACCGCTCGAACGCCGCCGCGACCTGGACGGCCAGCTCGCGCGTGGGGGTCAGGACCAGCACCTGGGGCGAAGCCCGGGACGCGTCGATGCCTGCCAGCAGCGGCAGTGCGAAGGCCGCCGTCTTGCCGGTCCCGGTCTGAGCCTGGCCCACGACGTCGCGTCCGGCCAGGAGCGGCGGGATCGTCTCGATCTGGATCGGGGTGGGCGACACGTAGCCGGCATCGCGCAGCGCGGAGAGGAGCGGTTCGGACAGGCCGAACGCATCGAACGATGGCGCCACGGGCGCTTGGATATTCATGGTCTCTGGTCCCGAGGTGGACGAAGAAGTCGGCCCTCAGCACCAGCGCGTGCGGGATACCTGGGCGGAAACGCGACGCGAGAGTGTACGCGGTTTCGGGCACCCCCGGGGAGATTTCTCCGGTACGCTTCGTCGAACATCGCCGACCCAGCCCCGGGCCGGTGTGCGATCTGACGAGGACCGGAATGTCACACGCCCGACGCGATCGCGTGGAAGCACTGTTTCAACGCGCCGCGGACCTACCGGCGTCCCGGCGGGCATCGTTTCTGGAGTCCGAGACCGGGGACGACGTCGGTCTCCGCCATGCGGTGGAGGAGCTGCTCGAGCACATGGAGGCGGCGGGCACCGACTTTCTGCGCACGCTGGTCGCGCGTCACGCCGACGCACTGGGTCGTGACCGCGTCGACGACGAGCCACCTCCGGCGCGGCTGGGCGTCTACGAGGTCCGGGGCGAGATCGGGCGCGGCGGCATGGGGGTGGTCTATCGGGCCCACGACCCGCGGCTGGCGCGGGACGTCGCCATCAAGGTCGTACCGAGCGCGCTCGCGCGAGATCCCGAGTGGCAGGCGCGCATCCGGCGGGAGGCTCGCCTCCTGGCGTCGGTGAACCACCCGAACATCGCGACCATCCACTCGCTCGAGGAATCGGGCGGCGCGTCGTTCATCACGATGGAGCTCCTCGAGGGCGATCTCCTGGCGACCGCGATCGCGAGCGGAACGCTCACCCTCGACCGGACGCTCGCGATCGCCGATCAGCTGGCGGCCGCACTGGAGGCCGCCCACCGCCGCGACGTGGCCCACCGGGACCTGAAGCCGGGCAACGTGATCCTGACCCGCGAGGGCCTGGTGAAGGTACTCGACTTCGGTCTGGCCACGCTCGTGCGCGCACCGTCGGCGGGTGCCGACGAGCCGATCTCCGGCACGCCCGGATATGTGAGCCCCGAGCAGCTCGAGGGCGCTCGCGGCGATCATCGGGCCGACATCTGGGCGTTCGGGTGCGTCCTCTACGAGTGCCTCAGCGGGCGGCAGGCGTTCGCCGCGGATTCCCTGCCGGATCAGCTGGCCAGGACGCTTCGCTCCGAGCCGGACTGGACCGCCCTGCCCTCCGGTCTCTCCGAGCGGTTCCTGAACGTGCTGCGGCGATGCCTCGTCAAGTCGCCCGACGAGCGCGTCGACTCGATCGCGATCGTCCGCAGGGAGGTCGAGGAGGAGATCGCGCGCCGCTCCAGACCGGCCGGCGTCGACGCACACGAGCTCAGGGACTCGGACGTTCCGAACAACATCCCGCTCTCCCTGACGAGCTTCGTGGGCCGCACCCGGGAGCTGGACGCGCTCGGCGCCCTTCTCGGCGATCACCCCCTGGTCACGCTGGTGGGGCCGGGCGGCGCCGGCAAGTCCCGGCTCGCGATCGAGGTCGCGCGCCGCCGGCTCGCGGACTTTCCGGACGGCGTCTGGCTGGTCGAGCTCGCCGCCGTGTCGGGCGGGACGCCCTCGGCCGGCGCCGCCGCCGTGGAGCGAGCGGTGGCGGCGACGCTCGACGTTCGCGACGACGCCGGAGAGGACTCGATGCGGGCGATCTCCCGCTTCCTGTCGAGCAAGCGCGCGCTCCTGATCCTCGACAACTGCGAGCACGTGGTCGATGCCGCGGCGGCCTTCGTCTCGGCCCTGGGACGCACCGCCGAGCCACTCACCATCCTCGCCACCAGCCGCGAGGCGCTCGGCGTCACCGGCGAGATCCCCCACGTCGTCTCGCCGATGCGCGAGGGCGCCATCGAGCTGTTCATCGAGCGAGCGGCGGCGCTCTCCCCGGGCTTCACGCTGGATGAGGGAAACCGCGAGGCGATCGCATCCATCTGTGACCGCCTCGACGGGATTCCGCTCGCCATCGAGCTCGCCGCCGCGCGCACGCGCGTGCTTCCCCCGAGCGCGATCGCGGCACGTCTGGACGACCGCTTCCGGCTGCTCACGGCGGGCTCCCGGACCGCACTGCCCCGCCATCGCACGCTGCGTGCACTGATCGACTGGAGCTACGACCAGCTCGACGAGAACGAGCGCCTGTTCCTGACCCGCCTCTCGGTGTTCGCCGGCGGCTGGACGCTCGACGCGGCCGAGGCCGTGTGCGCGGGAGGCGGCATCGAGCCATGGGAGGCGCTCGATCTCCTGTCGAGACTGCTCGACAAGTCACTGGCCGAGATGGTGCCGTCGGACGAGCCGAATGCGCGTGTCCGCTACCGCATGCTCGAGACGGTCCGGGCGTACGCCCGCGAGAAGCTCGAGATCGTCGCGCCGGTGGTCGAGGCGCACGCGACCTACTTCGCGAGCGTGGCGGCCCAGGCCGACGCGGCGCTCTCGGGACCCGATCAGGCCGACTGGCTCGAGCGGCTCGATCACGACTACGAGAACTTCCGGCTGGCGATCGAGATGGGCACACCGACCCGACCCGAGGGCGGCGCCCCGGTCGCGCCGGAGACGCTACGCATGGCCGCGACCCTCGTGCAGTTCTCGCTGATGCGGGGACGCTGGATCGAGGGACGTCGCCTCGGCGAGGAGGTCCTCGCCCGTCCCGGCGTCGGCGACGTGCGCGACGAGCCGTACGGCATGCTGGTGCATCGTCTCGGGGCGCTCGCGCAGAACCAGGGCGACAGGCCGGCCGCCCATGCCTGGTTCGACGAGGCGCTCGAGATCTGGGACACGCTCGGCATCGAGAAGGCGAAGGCCGGCATCCTCAACAACAAGGGCTTGCTCGCGCTCGGTGCCGGCGAGTACGACGAGGCGGGGCGCCTGTTCGAGGCCGCGCTCGCCGTCAACCGGCGCATCGGGAATCGGGACTGGGAGGCCACTAACCTGAACAACCTGAGCCTCGTGTGCTCCGAGAGCGATCGGCACGACACGGCGGTGGCCTATCTCGAGGAGGCGCTCGCGATCGGACGCGAGCTCGGCAACACGTACTACGTGGCGACCTTCATCGACAACCTGGCCAACGCCCGCGGGACGCTCGGCGAGCTGGCCGAGGCGCAGGCACTGCACGAGGAGGGGCTCGAGCTGAACCGCCGGATCGGCAACCTCCAGGGAGTGGCCACGAGCCTGTTGAACCTGGGCACGATCGTGATGGATCGCGGCCACGTCGAACGCGCCCACCCGCTCGTCCGGGAGAGCCTGGAGATCAAGCACCGGATGGGGGATGTCCGCGGCGTATTCCACGCCCTGGAGTCGATGGGAGCGCTCGCCCTGCGGCTGGGTCGGCCCGAGCGGGGCGTCACGATCATCGCCGCCGCGACCGCGCTGCGCGAGAAGCTGGGGATGCCGGTGAACTCGTCGCAGGCGGAGGCCCGCGAGCGGGAGCTGACGAACGCCGGGTCGCAGCTCGAGCCCGACGCGTTCGACCGGGCGTGGCGGCGTGGCCAGGAGATGACCGCCGACGAGGCGGTGCGCTTCACGCTCGAGGACGACGCACCGCCCGCGTCGGCGTGATCCTCCGGCGACCGGTGCGACGCGCGGCGCCGCGCCTCAGATCCGACCGAGCTGCCGAAGAAGCCCGATGCCGTCCCACTCGCCCCAGCGTTCGGTGATGCGATCGTCGCGGATGCGAACGATCTCGATCCCCGCGAAGGTCACGACGTTGCCGGACGCCGGGGCTCCCAGGTACGAGCCGCGGTGCGTGCCGGTCGCGACCCAGCGCACGGCGACCGTTCCGGAGAGAGCATCCACGACGAGATCCTCGACGACGGCCGAGAAGTCCGGGAACGCGGCGTGCAGCTCCTCGATCCCTCGCCGGAACCCGTCGTTCCCGGGATCGCGACCCGCCGGGGCGTGATCCACGAAGTCGGGCGCATGGAGCTCGTCCACGACCGCGGGGTTGCCGTTCCGCCACCCCTCCTCGATCCAGCGGAGCGTGATCCGGCGCAGTCGATCGGAGCGGGTCACGAGGCCTCCTCGTCGTCGGCCCGAGGGAGGCGATTCGCGGCGCCGATGGCACCGAGCTCACCCTCGGTCAGGTCGTAGACCGACAGCACCGACAGGATGAACGTCGTCTTGCCGTCCACGTACGCATCGATGTCGTCGGGGTAGGCTCGGGCCAGACGCTGCTTCACTCGTGCGTACGCCTCGGCATCGTCGGGGTGTGCACGCAGGTGGTCTCGAAACGTCAGATGGTTGCGCAGCCCCAGGCTGCCCCGTGGACACACGTAGAGATGGTGCGGCGGTGAGCCCTCGGGACGCTGGAACGCCTCACGACCGGTGATCCCCAGGTCACCGAGGTGCCGATACCCGATCGTCGCGAGTCGTTCGATGGTACGAGGCACGTCGTCCTCGGTGTCGACGACGGCGCTCATGTCGATGATGGGCTTCGCGGCCAGTCCGGGCACCGACGTGCTCCCCACGTGCTCGACCGCGTGCGGGAGGTCGCCGAGGGCCGTCGAGACGCGCGCCGCGAGCGCCTCGAACAGACGCGGCCAGGCCGGATCGTACTCGACGACGCGGATGCCTCCGGGCCCGTCGATCATGGCGTGCCTTCCTCCCCTTCCGGCGCCAGCGCGTCCAGCTCGGCCACGAGCGGCGCCATCGCCTCGACGAGGACACCCGCATCGGTCGGCCGATCGCGCATCGCGTACACGCGATCGGCCGCCTCGATCGCGGCGTGCCAGCGGCTCGGCAGATGCTCGAGCGCCCAGCGACCGGCCGCACGCTTGGACGTCACGACGTCGCGCGTCCGTCGGCTGTAGACGATCCGGCACGCGTTCAGGATCACGAACGCCGTGTAGCCGGGATCGGTTCGGCGCTCGGAGACGACGCTCTCCAGAAACGCGACCTCCTGGCGCAGACCTTCCCGGAGCTCGCTCCACGACGGAGGGCAGAGGAGGCTCGCGGGCGCGGACCCGGCGAGGATGACGACTCTCCCGGCGAGCCAGTGCGCCCGGTGGAGCGCCCACGCGCGGTCCACGATGTCGGGCTCGAGCACGTGTGACGGCGGGACGGATCCGCGAGCGGCGCTCTCGGTGATGGTCCACGCATCCAGCTCGAGGCCCGCCGCCCGTTCGATACGCTCGTGAAGCGCGCGGATCTCGTTCCTCACCGCCTCGTCGCCCACGGAGGTCGCCGTGACGGTCGTCGCGACCTCGTCCGCCACGACGGCGTGTGCGTCGACGTCTCCCAGCCGGGCGGGGCGGTCCTCGAACGTGACCGCGCCATACGCCCAGAGCGCGCGGAGGCGCGTGCCGAGAAGGTCGTTCAACCCGTCGCGCAGCGCGACGAGTGTCCGTCGCGGGCGCTCGGGCAGGGACTCCAGCGAGACGGCCATGCGCAGGCTCCCATCGAGGATGGCCGCATCACGCGCCTCGCGACGCGACCCGATCGATACGTGACATCAGTCGTCCGGCACCGTCACGACGAGATCCCCCGCGCGCGAGCCCGGGCGGACCGTCCACCCATCGACGAGCCGGATCGTCCAGCCGTCTCCCGAGAGCAACGTGTCCGCGACGGTCGCCGGCCCGGGCACCGTCAGCGTGTTGCCGTCCAGGGACACGAGCACCTCGTCGGCCTCGAGGCGTCCCCAGTGGGCGGTCACGCGATAGCTCGGGTAGACCGTTCCGGCGTCGGGGATCGGTGTCACGCCGCTGGTGACGAACGACGCGCGACGGCCCCGCGGCATCGAGAGCACGGGGCCTTCCACGAACCGGCGCCGCAGCTCGGCCACGTGGCGTTCGTGGGCCTCGGCGCGCGCGATCTCGGCCGCGCGGAGCGCGCCCACGTCGTAGCGATCCGCGGCCGCGTCGACGTCGGCCGACGGCGGGATGTCCGCGGCGGTTCGAACCATCCGGCCGAGATCTCCGTCCACGGTCATCCGCCGTGTCCACCCCGGTGACCAGGCGTCGAGCAGGAGTCCGTACGCAGCCCCGGACGGGTACGCGAACGTCCGGACGACGCTCTCCTTCTCGGGCGCGCGTCGCAGCTGCTCGACCGCGTCGGCGATCGCGAGCTCGTGCGTGTCGGCCGCAGTCACGGTGCCCGTGTACTGCGCCAGTCCCTCGTTGATCTCGCTCGCCCGCTCGATCTCCGCCGATCCCGGAAACGCCCGGTGACGCGCGCTCCGGAACGCGAGCGCGTCAGCGACCGCCTCACGCCGGTCGTCTCCGTGCGACGCGAGAGCGCGGGTCAGCGCGCGCCACTCGAGCTGTATCCACACCCGACCGTCGAGGGTGTCGAGGTGGTCACACTCCCCTCTCGTCTTCGACACGTACAGTCCCAGCTCGGGCTGGACGCGATGGAAGAGCTCGTGCATGAACAGACGCCGGCGGGCCTGAGCGTCGTCGTGCGGGAGCATCGGCCACACGAACGTCGACCAGCGTACGCCACCCCACTCCATCGCGGCGTTGGCGTAGCCCAGCGACGGCGGCCGCGGCGCGTCGGGGACCGGCTCGCTGGTCGCGATGGTGGACGTGACGGGATCGGCCACGACCATCGGCCCGGCCAGGGAGATGCCCCACAGCCGGCCGCCCTCGCGCTCGCAGAGCGCGGCCACCTCGTCGAAGTAGGTTCCGGCCAGATCGGCGTCCACCTGCCCGGGTGCCGGCATCGCGCCCAGCATCGTCAGCAGCGCCGCACCGAGGATCATCGACGCCCGGTGGCGATCGCCGCGCGTCCTCTCGAGCCCACGATGGAGCGTGTGCACCGCGCTACCTCCGCGGTCGCGATGGTGGCGCGCCCAGCGCGGCGATCTCGTCGTGGTCCATCAGATTGAGCTTCCCGAACACGGCTGACACGATGGCCTCCTACGGGCTACGACGTGCCGCGAGAATGTCCTCGATGATCCGCACGTGATGGCGGTTGTGAATGCCCACGAACCGAAGCGCGCCGTCCCGATCCAGCGTGCCGAACACCGGATGCCGGAACCACGCCTGCTGGTCCAGGCGGACGGCGTCGGCCAGCTTCCGCTCGCAGTCGTCCAGGAGCGCCCCGAGCTCGACCGGCGTCACGTCCTCGCGGGGCAGGATCGACGCCGAGGCCTTGCCCTTTCCGCGCGGAATCCGTCCCGCGCGCAGGATCATCGACGGAACGAGCCCGATCTTCGACGGCGGCGGGGGTGGTTTCGACGCCCCGAGTGCGTCGCAGATCTGCGACATCGCACGGCCGCAGTGGTGAACGTGCATACCCACCGACCAGGCCGAGACGTCCGTCGCGACCACGTCCGCGTTTGCGACGGCGGCCCGGAGATCGGCGACGTGGACGTTCACGACGTCAGCTCCTTGCCCATGCTGACGTGGTTCTCGATCGCGTATCCGAGCGCCCGGTAGAACCCGACGACGTCCTGGTTGGTCGCGCGCACCTGCAGATTGAGCTTGGGGCACCCGAGCGCCCTCAGACGTGTCTCGATCTCGTCCATCAGGCGGCGGCCAATGCCGAGGCGACGGCGATCGGGGTGCACGGCCAGGTGATAGACCCAGCCGCGGAAGCCGTCGTAGCCACCGAGGGCGGTCGCGGCCACGCGGCCTCGTACGACGCCGACCAGAAACAGCTCGCGCTGGGTGCCGAGCTTCCGTCGAATCACCGCGGTCGGCTCGTTGCGCGGCGGGTCGTTCGGGAAGCACAGCCGCCACAGCGCGACCACCGCGTCGGCGTCGGCTTCTCGGAACGGGCGGATGTCGAGATCGTCTGCGTCCACGCGCACCCCCGGATTCGCCGTCCCCGAGCCGGATCGACCGGATCGAGCGCGGCGAGATCATATCGCCACAACTCACGAAGAATCAATGTATTAGCAGCTCTCACGGACCGTCGTCGCGGAGCAGCACATCCCGAACACCTCGCACCGCCGACGCGAGCGCCGACGCGGGCATCACCCCGAGGCTCTCGGCCAGGACCTCGGCCTCGGCCAGCGCCTCGTGCGCGGCGCCGATCTCGCCACGTGCCCGGCGCACCTCGGCGAGCTCACAGAGCGCCAGCCCCAGCCGATGTGTGTCGCCCTCGCTCCGCCGCATGATCTCGATGCCCGTCTCGACGCTGGCGTGTGCCTCGTCGAGCCGGCCCTCCAGACGATCGACTCCCCCGAGTCCGACCCGGATCGGTCCCTCTCCCATGCGCCAGTCGGTCTCCCGGCAGATCGCGAGGGCGTCGTCGAACGCGGATCTGGCATCCGCGAGGCGTCCCTGATCACGATGAACGCCGCCGAGCGCGGTGAGCGCGTACGCCTCCTGACTGCGAGGGCCCACGTCTCGATGGATGGCCAGCGACTTCTCGTACCGCCTCCGCGCGGCGTCGGTGTTGCCTCGACCCTGCTCGACGTGCCCGAGGTAGCTCTGCACCAGCCCCTCGCCCGAGCGGTTCTCGATCTCCCGGACGAGCTGCAGCGCGGCGTCGAGATGACGCTCCGCCTCGTCGAAGCGGCCCTGATTCGCGTGCAGGAGCCCGAGCGCCGTGAGGGCGTGTCCTTCTCCGCTCCTCGAGCCGACCTCCCTCGCGATCACCCGCGCGCGCTCCAGTCCATCCCGGGCGCGCTCCATCGCTCCACTCTGGAGGTACAGCGCCCCCAGCGAGCAGAGCATCGTTCCTTCGCGGGCGCGATCGCCCGCCTCGCGGAACAGCTCGATCGCCGCCTCGTAGTGTCGTCTGGCCTGCGCGTAGCGCCCGGCGTTGTAGTGCACCGCACCGAGACCGAAGTGCGCGAAGCCCTGCATGCGCCGGTTGCCGGTCTCGCGAAGCACCCCGAGCGCGGCCTCGAAGTGCTCGAGCGACTCGTCGCCCCGGCCCAGTCGCCAGTAGACGAAGCCGAGCCCCGAGAGCGAGTAGCCTTCGCCGTCCCGATCCCCGACCTCGCGATAGGCGTCGAGCGCGGCGCCGTGGAGCTCGAGCGCCCGCGGCTCGTCCCCGTTCACCGACGTCACGTCGCCGAGATCGTTCAGGACCTTCGCCTCGTCGTGCCGCTCGCCCAGCGCGCGATAGGCCTCGAGGGCGATCTCGCCCTGCCGTTGCGCCTCGGCCCAGCGACCGGCCGCCGCCGCCGCGACCCCGAGGTAGCGCTGCACTCGCGCACGATCGCGTGCGAACTCGCGGCCGGCGAGATCCGGGGCCGCGAGCATCTCGTGCGCGAGATCGATGGCGAGGTCGACGGGACCGGTGCGCCTCAGCACGGCCATCGCGACCGCGAACGCGCGGGTCGCGGTTCCGACGTCTCCCCGGGCCATCGAGCGGCGGCAGGCCGCGATCAGGTTGCCGAGCTCGCGGCTGAGCCGGTCGATGCCGCCGGCTCGATTGAGGTCGCGCATCACGTCGGCCGTGTCCATGGTCGCGAAGTGGCGTGCGTGCCGCGCTTCGACCTCGACGACCGGAGGCACGCCATCGGCCCGAGCGGTGTCCAGCGCTCGTCGCGCGTAGGCATGCACCGTCGTATAGGTGTCGAACCGCGGAGCGCCGGCGACGACGCGCGCCCTGAGCCAGCTCTTGTCCACCAGCGACTGGAGCACGTCGATGACGGGAGCAGTGCGTTCGGGAACGTCGACGACGGCCTCGGCGGCCTCGAGCCGGAAGCCCCCCTCGAACACCGACGTCTGCGAGACGACCGACCGCTCGGTCGGGGTCAGGAGGTCCCACGACCAGTCGAGCGCCGCCATCAGCGTCTCGTGCCGTCCGCGCCGGCCGCCGACGAGAACCCGCAGGCGATCCTGAATGCGATCGTGAAGCTGCTCCAGGCTCAGCATCCGGAGCCGCGCCGCCGCCAGCTCGATCGCCAGCGGCAGCCCCTCCAGCGTGGCCACGATCTCCTCGATGAGCGGTCGCGCGGCCGCGTCCACCCGGAAGAGCGGCCGTCCGGCCCGAGCGCGGGCCACGAACAGCTCGACCGCCTCGGTGCCCGGATCCAGCGGCTCGACCTCCAGCGGGGTCTCGGCCGGGATGCGAAGTCGCTCCTGGCTCGTCACCAGAACGCGCACCTCGGGCGCCGTCGCGAGCCACGCATCGAGAACCGGGTGCAGGTGCGAGACGACCTGCTCGACGCTGTCGAGAACGAGGAGACACCGCCCGCGTCCCGCGATCGCGTGACCGAGTCGCATCGCGGGGTCGGCCCCGCCGATCGCGACGCCGAGCGACCGGGCCGCGATCGCCAGGATGTCGGCCGGGTCACGGGCCTCTGTCAGATCGCACCACCAGGCGCCACCGGGCCAGCGCTCGAGGTGGCGCCGGGCGTAGTGGGTGGCCAGACGCGTCTTGCCGACGCCGGCGGGCCCGACCAGCGTGACGAGCACCGACGAGGCCGAGTCGCGTTCCAGCTGCTCGGTCAGGCGCTCGATCATGACGGCACGCCCCACGAACGCGTCGTGCTCGGCCGGGAGCGCGTGACGCGGGGTCACGACCGGCTCGGCGCCGGCGCGTCCCTCGAGCGCCCGGAACGCCGCTCGGGCGGTCGCGTAGCGATCGGCCGGCTCCCGTTCCAGGAGACGGAGGATCACCGGATCCCAGCCCGGATCCAGCCTCGCGAGCCGGCTCGGCACAGGCGGTGTCTCATGCAGACGCGCACGCGCGACCTCGAGCGGGGTGTCGCCGTCGAACGGACGGCGTCCGGTGAGCGCCTCGTACAGAACGACGCCAAGCGAGTAGAGATCGCTGGCCGGGCCGAGCGCATGTCCCAGCACCTGCTCGGGCGACATGTAGGCCGGCGTCCCCGCGGTGGGCTCGGCGCTCGGCCGGGGCGCGGCATCGGACGCCCCCGCCACCCGACGCGGTAGCGCGAGTCCGAAGTCGGTGATCACCGGCCGCACGCCACCCGGAGACGGCACCAGCATGACGTTTGCGCTCTTCACGTCCCGGTGCACGATGCCCGCCGCGTGCGCGGAGTCGAGCGCGTCGGCCAGCTGAGCGAACAGCGTCCGGGCGTCCTCGGGCGTCAGCGGGCCCTCGGCACGGAGCCGGGCCTCGAGCGTCTCGCCCGGCAGCAGCTCCATCGTCAGGAACGACAGCTCGCGCTCGGTGTCGCGTCCGAAGTCGAAGATGCGGCAGACGTTCGGATGCGTGACCGACCGGGCCGAGAGCACCTCCTGCTTCAGACGCTGGAGGGATGCCGGCGCCGCCGCGAAGTCGCGCCGGATCACCTTCAGCGCCACCGGCGCGTCCAGATCCTGATCGGTCGCGCGGTACACCTCCCCCATGCCCCCGCGATCGATGAACGCTTCGATGCGATACCGGTCGCCGAGACGCTCACCCGGGGACAGCGACGGCGCGGCGTCGTCCTCCCGGCCGAGTGCGGCCTCGATCCCCGCGGCGAGCGAGAGGCCCGCCCCGGAGTCGGCCGTGGACTCGCCTGCGTCGAACGCGAGCCACGCCTCGACCTCGGCCCGGAGCTCGGCGTCGTCGCTCGCGTGCTCGAGGAGGTAGCCGCCGCGGGCCCGCGATTCCAGGTCGGCCACCGCGAGATAGAGGGCCTTGGCCCTGGCGAAGCGCTGTCGGTCCATCAGCTCGCGTCGCTCGTGAGGCGCCGGAGGAGCCACGAGCGGGCCACGCGCCAGTCGCGCTGCACCGTGCGGCGGGTCACGCCGAGCTCGGTGGCGATCTCGTCCATCGACAGCCCGCCGAAGAAGCGCAGCTCGACCACCCGCGCCATCCGGGGATCGAGCGACTCCAGCTCCCCGAGCGCCCGCTCCAGATCCACGAGCTCGACGTCCACGTCGCCGCTGTCGGCCGCGAGGCCCGAGAGCGTGACCTGCCGCCGATCTCCGCCACGCTTTCGCGCCCCCTTCGCGCGGACGTGATCGATCAGGACCTGGCGCATCGCGTTCGACGCGATGGCGAGGAACACGCTACGGCTCCTGGCCGGAGGCGAGGCCGCCCCCATCATCTTCAGGTAGGTCTCGTGCACGAGATCGGTGGCGCTCCAGGACGCGTGGACGTTCCCGCGCATCCGACGTGCCGCGCGGACCTGGAGCTCGGCGTGGACCGCGGCGAACACGCGCTCGGCGGCCGCACGATCGTCCGGCGCGGCGGTGACGCGCGCCAGCAGCTCGGGCACGTCCGGGGTCTCGGGGCCGGGGGGCGGCAGATCGGGCACAGTCCTAACTCCTTGCCATGAAACGATATCATAGTCCGATTGGCCCTCCCGGGCAACGGACCTCGCCCCTGGCGGGGGCATCACCGCTCCGATGTCGGACCTGAGCCGCCGCATGTCACAGCGCGTGGACGGATTTCGTACTCCAGTGTAGCCCGCCCGATCGGCCCGCGAGACGCGGGTCGGCACTTCGAACGACAACCAATTGTGTCGGCCCCGGCCGGGTCCGATCCGGGACCGACGCGGACCCTGGGAGATGCTCACGATGAACGACCGATGCCACCGAGCCCACCCGATGCCCCGCGCCCTGCGCGTGGGGGGCATGCTCCTCGTCTGCACCCTGGCGGCGCTCGCCACACCGTCGATCGCGTCCGCCTTTCCTCGCGTCGTCCCGTCCCCGCGGATCGTGGCGGCCGGTGACGACGTCGAGCTCACGCTGATCGGCTTCGGCGCCGGCGTCGACGTCACGATCACGCTGGACGACCAGAACCCGGTCGTGTACTCGATCCCGGGCGGGGGACCGGCCACGATGACGTACTCGGTCCCGGAGACCTTCGACTACGGGACGTTCGAGCTCGGCGTGTGCGAGACGTGCACGCTCGGCTTCGAGGAGCAGTCGGCCCGGGCGCGCCTGACCGTGATCAGCGGCGAGCTCACGTCGAGTGCATTCGACGTGCAGGTGCGCGGGATCGAGGTCACCCAGGGCGTCCGGCAGGACATCCCCACCCGATCACTCCGGGGAGGCAGCTTCATCCTGATTCCCGAGACGACCGTGCACGTCGCGAACCGGCGCACCGTCGTCCGCGTGTACCCGGACTTCGACATGGGACCGTCCGGACCGAGTGACGTCGTGCTCGACGCGATGCTCACGGTGTCCGACGGTACGACGGTGCTGGGCACCCTGTCCCAGACCCGGACGATCTCGGTCCGGCGCACGCTGACCGACCGGCGATCGTCGCCCCAGCACGCGTTTCAGTTCACGCTCCCCCGGGAGTGGGTCGATCTTCCGAGCGGAACGCCGGGTCACGTGCTCTCCCTCGACGCATCGTTCTCGTCGGCCGCCGAGGCCCCCGGCTTCGACACCAACAACGGCGCGTCACTGCCCGGCGTCGACTTCGCGCACGTCGAGGGTCTGCCCGGCGGATCGTACGGGTCGGCGTTTCGCGTCCGGCCGCACTTCATCACGCGCATCACCGACGACGGCACCTACTTCGCCAACCCGTTCGAGATGCTGCCCGACGCGCTCGGGAACATGCTCGAGCACATGCCGCTGGCCGAGGGACGTCAGGGCATTCGGCTCTGGGGGATGCGCTTCGGAACGTTCTACGGGGACACGGATCTGGATGGCGTCGATCTGTTCAACGGCTGGGCGGTCCCGCGCTATCTGCCGGGCGGCTCGATGTGGGGACATCCCGACAACACCTACTTCGGGATGCTGTTCACGCCGGCCATCTGCGCCGGAAAGGCGTGGGTGAACTCGGCCTACTTTCAAGCGTACGCGTGCGAGAGCCCTTTTGTCGTCGTGGCGCATGAGATCACGCATGCGATCGGCAGTGAGCACGCTGGCAACGGGCACGGCGAGCTCGAGGGCGGCGGGTTCGACCCGAGCTACCCGGGCGTGCACGGACAGGTCGAGGCGGACGCGTTCGGCTACAACGTCTATCGTGGACTCGCCTATCCGCCCACGACGGGGAACGCTCCGGAGTACGTCAGACACGATTACATGTCCTACGGTCCAGACGCGTTCATCTCCGCGTACACGTGGAACCGCGTGGCGGCCAATCTCGAGAGCGGCAGCGTCGGCGTGAGCCGCGAGTGGGCCTCGCCGGAGGATCGAGGTCTCGAGGACTGGCGCGTCTTCGCGGGCCATCTCAACACGAGCACGTTCGAGCTCACGATCGGTCCTCTGTACCAGACCGTCCCGCCGTCGGGGTTCGATCCGCAGGACGGAGACTACGTCGTCCGCTTCTACGATGCGTTCGACGACCTCGTCGGTGAGGCGCCGGTCCTCGGCGGCGAGGTGCAGGACGATCTCGACGGAGGTGACTGGATCTTCATCGCGACGCCGATCCGGGTGCCGGCCGGCTGGTCGACGATGACGTTCGGCCCCGCCGGCGAGGAGGTGTGGGAGGCCCTCGCCCGCTCCAACACCCCGCCCACGGTCGAGATGCTGAGCCCCATGAACGGCTTCGCGTGGCCCCAATCCGGCGAGGTGATGGTCTCCTGGAGCGGCTTCGACGCCGACGGCGACGATCTCTTCTATCGCGTGCTCGGCATCCGCGAGGACTCCGACGGGATCGCCGGAGACCCGCTCGTGCTCGCCAGCGACGAGATGGGCAACGACGTCATGCTCGATCTCGACGAGCTGCCCGGCGGCGGCAACTGGACGATCTACGTCGAGGTCAGCGACGGGTTCGACTCGGGCCTCTCGGAGCCCGCTTCGGGCCAGGCGGTCGACAAGCCACCGCTCGTCGTGGTCGTGAGCCCGCGCGACGGCTCGGCGTATCCGAGCGATCGACCGCTCGCGGCCACCGCCGCGTTCGGGGATCTCCAGATGTCGGATCAGGATCTCGAAGAGACCCTGGTCGAGTGGTCGCTCGACGGTGGCTTCGTGGGCGAGGGCGACACGATCGAGCTCGACCTGGCGCCGGGGCTCTACCTGCTCGAGGCGACGGTGACGAACGTCTCGGGACTGACCGGATCCCATGCGGTCACGTTCGACGTCATCGACGAGCTGCCGATCCCCGAGCTCGTGAGCCCGGCCGACGGCGCGACCGGCGTTCCGACCCCGACGCTCCTGGAGTGGAACGAGGTACCGGGCGGGTTCGCCTATCGAGTAGAGGTGGCGTCCGAGCCGACGTTCGACGATCCCCTGGTGATCGCCGGACCGCTCTTCGACACGAGCGACGCCTTCGACTCCGAGCCGGGTCAGACCTACTACTGGCGGGTCGCGACCGAGGGACAGAACGACGCGTCGGCGTGGTCGGACGTGTGGTCGTTCACGACGTCGGAGCCGCTGGCGGCGAACGAGGCTCCGGGTGTACGCGAGCTCGGGCTGGCCCTGTATCCGAACCCGTTCAATCCGACGACCCGGGTCGTGTTCAGCGTGCCGGCGTCGGCGCAGGTGACGGTGGAGGTCTTCGACGCGCGGGGCACGCGGGTGCGCACCCTGGCCGACGCATACCTCCAACACGGAGCGCACGTCATCCCGTGGAACGGGCTCGACGATCGCGGGATGCCGGTGGCGACCGGGGTGTACCACGTGCGGGTGCGCGGCGCCGGATTCTCGGAGGAGGCGAGGGCCGTGCTGTTGAAGTGACGTCGGAGCCGGCCTCACCCCGACATGATGCGCCCCGCGTCCCCACGGCGCGGGGCGACCGCCGGCGAGGCTGTCCTCTGCCTGAACACGACCCACGATCGGACACCGGCCTCGGCGGCGTGGGCCGATCGTGGGCGGGGTCGGACCCGCGCGATCACGCGGAGGGGGTGATCACGTTCGAGCCCGTCCGGGGGCTCGACAGCGGTCACGCTCGTACCTATCATCGTCGCGCCGTATCGGGTCACCGCCTCGTGGAGGACCGCTTGCGCATCCGACGCCCGTCTCCGCTCGGTCTGGCCGCCGCCCTCGGCGCCCTGCTCACCGGCTGCGCCACCGTTCAGCCGTGGGAGCGGGACGTCCTCTCAGACCCCATCATGATCTTCGACGAGAACCCGATCGAGAAAGGGCACCTCGAGCACCATCACGTGTATCGCGAGGGATCGATCGGCGGCACCGGCACCCAGGGCGGAGGCTGCGGGTGCGGATGAGCTCGCTGGCCCGGCGCCTCACGACCGCTTGGGTCGCGCTCGGGTCGACAGCGCCCATCGGGGGCCTCGCACTTCCCCGGGTATCGCCGATCCTCGGAGTGCCGGCACTCGCCGCCGGGGCGGCACGCGCCCAGGTCCTCCCCGAGGACGAGCTCCAGATCGCGCTGAACGGCTACGTCGACAGCTTCGACGTGAGCGTCATCTATCCGTCGGTCTCGGTGACACGACGCGTGGCGCCGTCGACGTCGGTGTCCGGACGTTACCTCGTGGACGCGATCACGTCGGCCTCGATGAAGAGCCGGATCCCGGTGGATGGCATCACGTCGGCCACCCGGCGCGCGAGCGGTGGGAAGGACGGCGCCTTCGACGAGCTCCGCCACGAGCTCGGCGTCGGGGCATCGCAGGTCGTGGGCGAGAGCACCCTGTCCACGACCGTCCTCTACGGCACCGAGCACGACTACACGTCGCTGACGCTGGCGACGTCGGGGGTGCTCTCCCTCGCGCGGCGCAACACCGACATCCAGCTCTCGGTCGTCCGCAGCTGGGACGACGTCTTCCCCGAGACGCGTTCCTGGCACCGCGACAAGGACGTGTTGACCTTGAACGCCGGGGTCACCCAGACGCTGGGCACACGCGCCATCGCGCAGGTGGAGTTCTCCCACGCGACGATGGAGGGGTTCCTGTCGGACGCCTACCAGGTGGTCACGATCGTCGACCCCGCGTCGCTCGCGGCCGTGCGGTACGAGCCGCGCCATCCCGAGCTACGCATCCGCCGCGCGATCGGAGTCCGGACCAACGTCATGGTCACCGGCGGCTCGTCGGTCAGCGCCGGATACCGATACTACTGGGATACCTGGGGCGTGGAGTCGAGCACCGTCCACGGGCTCTACCAGCGCCACTTCCAGGATCGGCTCTTGACCGCCGGCGTCGGGCTCCGGGTCTACACGCAGACGCGCGCGAGCTTCTTCCGGCCCGCGTACACCCGGCCCGAGCGCTACATGAGCGTGGACAGCAACCTCGACGAGAGCGACTCGATCGAGTACCAGCTCCGTCTGCGGGTCGACGGATCGCGGATTCGGTGGGTCCCGGGGCTGGACCGCGACGGCGTCGAGCTGGAGGCGCGCGCGAGCTACTACCATCGCCGGACGGCCGCGCCGAACTGGTTCAGTCGACGGGCGACGCTCGACGCGCTGGTGACGAGCCTGGGGGTGCGAATACGTTTCTCGTAGATCGATCGCGGCGCCATTCGCCGCGCCCGGATCACTCCCGTCGGGTGCCCCGCGGCCGGCGGGGGGACGGCTCGTCGTAGAGGCCCTTGACGCCGCCCCACGTCGTGCCGACGGTGACGCGCGACGTGTCGGCAACCGTGATCGCGACCGAAACCCACTGCTCCTGGTGGGTCACGTCCTGGATGTTGAAGACACCGTAGTACGCGGCGCGCCAGGTGTACGTGCCGGGCTCCAGCGGCGCGGTCGCGGTGAGAACGGCCGGTACGACGATCGAGTCCGCCACCGCGGGGCCGGTGCCGTCGTCGCCGGTGCCCGTGGGACCGGTGACCCGATCGAGCTCGGTGCCGGCGTCGTCGTACAGGACCGCGCGGATCCAGCCCGGGAGGAGCGCGCCCGACAGCGCCACCGAGATCGGCTCCCCCGGACGATGTACCAGTGCGTCCGGGGTCGCGACGAGCTCGAGATGGTGGTTGTGACAGCCGGCGCAGGTCGGCGTGTCGTCGACGTGGCACGACGCGCAGGCCGATTCGTACAGCTCGGGCACGCCCCGCGCGACACCCGGGACGAGAGCCGGGCCGATGAGGATCGACGAGACGATGAACGACGCGAGCCGCATGACACGTCCGGGTTCGA
Organism: Candidatus Eiseniibacteriota bacterium; assembly: GCA_965224245.1. Taxonomy (GTDB): domain Bacteria; phylum Eisenbacteria; class RBG-16-71-46; order CAZAMP01; family CAZAMP01; genus CBDCYW01. The sequence continues at coordinate 3,916,595 of OZ245046.1, forward strand.
GGGACGACGGGTCCAGTCTACCAGCGGTCCGCCGTCCGCGTCTCGGGTGGCTCGTCCTCGGCGTGCTCGCCGGCGGATGGGGCTGCGGGCTCGTGGCCCCGGACGGCAAGGAGTCGGTCCCCCCCGATCACGACGACCGGAAAGGAGGCGCCTACCACAAGGCGGGCGCCGAGGAACCCTATCGCTCACCGGGGAACTGCGCGACGTTCGGATGTCATCACGTGAACCTGCGCGGCGGCTGGGCCCGCTACGACGAGACCGGATCCCCCGACACCCCCCAGGCGCGTTCACCCTCGTGCTACCAGTGCCACGGCGTGGAGTGGACGATCCGGTACCCCGCCTCGATCCAGGTCCAGTATCCGACGTCCGACGTGGTGTGGCGGCACGGCGGCTCGCGCCCGATCGAGTGGTGGGGACCCCGGACCGACACCGCCGCCGTCTACCTCTACGACGGCGACACGCTGGTCGACACGCTTCAGACGATGCACGCGACCGAGGGCGTGGCCCGCATCGATTCGGTGAGGACCGCATGGGGGACGGGCGACGCGTTCCGCATCCGGATCGAGCAGGGCTCGGGCGACGCCGGCTTCGGACAGTCGTTCCAGATCTGCGGGGCCGACGAGGGCGTGCAGGTGACCGTGCCCGCCGCGGGGGCCGTCGTCATGCAGGGTGAGGAGCTGCGCGTGGAGTGGCACTGTGCGGCCGGCGTGGCGGTGGACATCTTCGTGTACGACGGCGACGTGCGGATCGACACGTTCCGGCGCGGCGCCGGCAACGGCGGGTTCGCCACGCGGACGTTTCCGGTGTCGTGGGGCACGGGGACCGACTATCGCATCCAGATCGTGGACGCCGAGGGCACGATCGGGTTCAGCGAGCCGTTCGAGATTCGCACTGCACCGTAGCCCGACCGTTTCATGCTCGTCCTCCGCGTCCGAACATGCGTCGTCTCCCCTGCCGTGAGATCCACCGCGATCTAGTCGTGATGGTCGGCCGGTCTCAGTCGCTCGGCGCCCTCCAGCCTGCCGACGAGTTGCGACGGATCGTGGATCAGGACCGGCAGGTGCTGTGGGCAGATCCAGAGCGATCGGCCGAGGTACTCGAGCGTCACCAGCGGCGTCTCCTCGGAGTCGCGATCACAGGCCAGGCATCGGGGCTTGGAAATCTTCTCGGGCGTCACGTTTGGCTCTCCTTCCATCGGGTGCGTCCAGCGAACGAGTGTCCCGGCGAAACCTGAGGGGCGGACGGAGGCGGCACCCCCGTCCGGAGCCCGGCCGTGAACGCGACGCTCACGACCCGCGGCCGGCCCGGGCGCGCCGACGTCGCGCGGGGGCCGTGAGGGGCGCCGATGCCTCAGCGTCGGCTCTGCGCCAGCTTGATCCGGTTGACCGCCCGCTTGAGCGCGGCATCGGCCCTTGCCGCGTCGATCGACGCGTCGGAGACCTTTCCCAGCCGCTCGCGCGCACGCCGCTCGGCCGACTGCGCGCGTCCCAGATCGATCTCGTCGAGGCTCTCCATCGCGTCGGCGAGAATCACCGCGTCGTTGTTGGACACCTCGAGGAACCCGCCGGAAATCGCGTACGCCTTGTCCATGTTGTGGAGGTCACGCAGCACGAGCTTTCCCGGAACGAGCGCGGTGATCAGCGGGGCGTGGTGGGCGAGCACGCCGAGATAGCCGTCCATGCCGGGCGCCTCGAGATACGTGACGTCGGCATCGAAGATCTGCTTCTCGGGGGTCAAGACACTCAGATGAAACGGGGAAGCCATCGACTGCTACTCCATCCGGCCCGCCCGGGCGGGCCGTCGTGCGGCGACCGCGCGCCCGTGCGCGCGTTCCCGCGACCGGCGCTACCGCGCGCCGGCCGCCATGCGCTCGGCCTTCTCCACGGCCTCGTCGATCGAGCCCACCATGTAGAACGCGTTCTCGGGCAGGTGATCGTACTTGCCCTCGCAGAGCTCCTTGAACGAACGGACCGAGTCCTCGAGCTTCACGTACTTGCCCGAGGTACCCGTGAACACCTCGGCCACGAAGAACGGCTGCGAGAGGAACTTCTGGATCTTGCGCGCGCGGGTCACGATGATCTTGTCGTCCTCGGAGAGCTCGTCCATGCCGAGGATCGCGATGATGTCCTGGAGGTCCTTGTAGCGCTGGAGCGTCGTCTGAACTTCCCGGGCCACCGCATAGTGCTCGTCACCCACCACAGCCGGATCCAGGATCCGCGACGTCGAGTCGAGCGGGTCCACGGCCGGGTAGATCCCGAGCTCGGCGATCTGACGGGAGAGCACGGTTGTAGCGTCGAGATGGGCGAACGCCGTGGCCGGCGCGGGGTCGGTCAGGTCGTCCGCGGGCACGTAGATCGCCTGCACCGACGTGATCGATCCGTTCTTGGTCGACGTGATGCGCTCCTGGAGCTGCCCCATCTCGGTGGACAGCGTGGGCTGGTATCCCACGGCGGACGGCATGCGTCCGAGAAGCGCCGACACCTCAGAGCCCGCCTGCGTGAACCGGAAGATGTTGTCCACGAAGAAGAGCACGTCCTGACCCATCTCGTCGCGGAAGTACTCGGCCATCGTCACACCGGTGAGACCGATGCGCAGGCGTGCGCCCGGCGGCTCGTTCATCTGACCGAACACGAGCGCGGCCTTGTCGACGACCTTGTTGCCCTGGGCATCCTCCTCGTTCATCTCGAGCCAGAGGTCGTTGCCCTCGCGCGTGCGCTCGCCCACGCCCGCGAACACCGAGTATCCGCCGTGGAACGTGGCGATGTTGTTGATGAGCTCCTTGACGATGACGGTCTTGCCCACGCCGGCGCCGCCGAAGAGCCCGATCTTGCCGCCTTTCGGGTACGGTGCGAGCAGGTCCACGACCTTGATGCCGGTCTCCAGGATCTCGGTGCGCGTGTCCTGGTCGGAGAGCGACGGCGCGGGGCGATGGATGGGGTAGCGCTTGTCGGGATCGGAGAGCGGCTTGTCGAGGCCGTCGATCGGGTCGCCGATCAGGTTGAAGATGCGGCCGAGCGTCTGCTCGCCGACGGGCACGCTGATCGGGCCGCCGGTGTCGAGCGCCTTGGTGCCGCGCACCAGGCCGTCGGTGGATGCCATGGCCACCGTCCGCACCACGTTGTCGCCGATGTGAAGCGCCACCTCGCAGGTGAGGTTGATGCCCTTCGCCTCGTCCACGACCTTGATCGCGCTCATGATCTCCGGCAGGTTGTCGGCCGGAAACTCGAAGTCGACGGTCGGTCCGATGACCTGAACGACCTTGCCCCAGTTCTCACTCATCCCCAGATTCCTCCTACGCCAACGCCTCGACCGCACCGACGATGTCGGCCAGCTCGGACGTGATCGCGGCCTGACGCAGTCTGTTACGCGTCAAAGTCAACGAGTCGATGAGATCACCCGCGTTGCGCGTGGCGTTGCCCATCGCGAGCATGCGCGCTGCGTGCTCGGCGGCGAAGCTGCCCGCCAGCACCGAGTAGAAGAGCGCGTTCGTGAATCGAGGCAGGAGCTCGGCGAAGATCTCCTCCTCGCTCGGTTCGAAGATGTAGTTGCGGTTCGTGGTCGTGGCCTCGCCCTCGGGGCTCACCACGGGCAGGAACGGCGTGGCCACCACGTGCCGGCGGGTCGCCGACTCGAACTGCGTGGCCACCACGGTGACCCGATCCACCTCGCGGCGCGCGAAGCGATCGACGGCGGCGCGCGTGATCTTCTGGACGAGCGCGAAGTCGACCTGGTCCCCGAACGCCGTGAACGACTCCACGATGTTCCATCCGCGCCGCCGGAAGTACTGGACCGCCTTCTTGCCCACGGCCACGATCTGGATCTCCGATCGATCCCGCTGGCCCACGTAGTGCTCGACCTCGCGACAGACGGTCGCGTTGTAGGCGCCGCAGAGCCCGCGGTCGGACGTCACCACGACGATGGCCTCGCGCCCGCCCGAGCGCGTCTCGAAGAACGGATGCTCGAGCGCGGCCTCGGACGACGACAGGAGACGCAGGACCTCGGTCAGCTTCTCGGCGTAGGGCGCCGCCGCCCCCACCTTCTCCTGCGCCTTTCGCAGCTTGGCCGCGGCGACCATCTCCATGGCCTTGGTGATCTGCTGCGTGTTCTTGACCGACCGGATTCGCCGGTTCAGGTCGCGGAGCGTCGCCACGTCCTAGCCCTTCTTCGTGAGGAACTCGGCCTTTAAGGCCTCGACGGCCTTGGTGAGCTCGGCCTTGGTCTCGTCGGAGATCTTCTGCTCGTCACGGAGCTTCTGCACGACGTCCGGATACTTCTCACGGACGTACGGGATGAACTCGCCCTCGAACCTCGCGACGTTCTCCACCGGCACGTCGTCGAGGAAGCCTTCGACGCCGGCGAAGATCGCGATGACCTGATCCTCGACGGTCATGGGAATGTACTGGCCCTGCTTCAGGAGCTCGACCATGCGTTCGCCACGGGTGAGCTGGGCCTGGGTCGCCGCGTCGAGGTCGCTGCCGAACTGCGCGAACGCCGCGAGCTCCCGATACTGCGCGAGATCGAGACGGAGCTGTCCCGCCACCTGCTTCATCGCCTTGACCTGGGCCGCGCTCCCCACGCGCGACACCGAGATTCCCACGTTGATGGCCGGTCGCACGCCCGCGTAGAAGAGATCGGGCTCCAGGAAGATCTGGCCGTCGGTGATCGAGATCACGTTCGTGGGGATGTACGCGGACACATCGCCGGCCTGCGTCTCGATGATGGGAAGCGCGGTGAGCGAGCCCGCGCCCTTCTCGTCGGAGAGCTTGGCCGCGCGCTCCAGAAGGCGGCTGTGCAGGTAGAAGACGTCGCCCGGGTACGCCTCGCGGCCCGGGGGACGGCGGAGCAACAGCGAGAGCTGACGGTACGCGACGGCGTGCTTGGAGAGATCGTCGTACACGCACAGCGCGTGGTCGCCGCGGTCCCGGAAGAACTCGCCGATGGCGCAGCCCGCGTACGGCGCGAGGAAGAGCATCGGCGCCAGATCGGACGCCGACGCCACGACGACGGTCGTGTACTCCATCGCGCCGTGCTTCTCCAGCTGGTCGATCACGCGCGCGACCGTGGACTCCTTCTGTCCGACGGCCACGTACACGCAGTACACGCGGTCGCCCGCCGGGTTGTTCTTCTGGTTGATGATGGCATCGATCGCGATGGCCGTCTTCCCGGTCTGACGGTCGCCGATGATGAGCTCGCGCTGGCCGCGCCCGATCGGGATCATGCCGTCGACCGACTTGAGGCCGGTCTGGAGCGGCTCGTGTACGGGCTTGCGCTCCACGACGTTGGGAGCATGTCCCTCGACCAGGCCGAACTCGGACGTCTCGATCGGCCCCTTGCCGTCGACCGGCTGGCCGAGCGCGTTGACCACGCGGCCGACCATCGCCTCCCCGACGGGAATGGACAGGATGCGCTCGGTGCGGTGAACGGGGTCGCCTTCACGAATCTGATCGTCGGCACCGAACAGCGCCACGCCGATGTTGTCCTCTTCGAGGTTCAGCGCCACGCCGTACACGTCGCCGGGGAACTTCAGGAGCTCGCCGGCCATGGCGTCGTCGAGACCCCAGACGCGGGCGATTCCGTCGCCGACCTGGAGGACCGAACCCACCGACTTCGTGTCGATGTCCTTCTCGTACTTCTCCAGCTCCCGTGAGATGACGGAGCTGACTTCTTCGGGACGGATGGTCGCCATCGTCACACCTCTTGCGGGGTCATGGGAACCGGGATACTACGGAGACTGTCGCGGAGCTCGTCCAGATGATGCCGGACGGTGTCGTCGGTGATCTGCCCCAGCACGACGACCGACGCCCCGCCGATCACGCGCGGGTCGACGACCTCGTTCAGCTCGACCTCCTGTCCGGTCCGAGTCTGAAGAACGGATCGCAGGCGAGTGCGCTCGGGGTCGGTGAGGGGAACCGCCGTGGTCACCGTCGCCGACGTCCGCTTGTAGCGCTCGTCGAGGATCTTCTTGTACTCGCCGCGAACCTCGTCGATGAGGCCGAAACGCCCCTTGCGGCGGAGCAGGATCACGAACTCCTCGAGCGCCTTGTGGACGAGTCCGTCCAGCACGGATCTGAGGAACCGCTCCTTCTCGCTGGCCGCAATGCGCGGAGACGCCAGAAAATCGCGGAATCGCCGGTTCTCCTCCAGGAGCTCGACGAACCGCACGAGCTGCCGGTCGATCTCGTCGGCGACGGCATGCTCCTCGGCGACGGTGAACAGCGCGTGCGCGTAGCGTCTCGCCAGGCGGGGGTCGTTCATCTGCCTAGGCCCTGCCCATCTCGTCGATGGATCTCGCGATCAGCTCGCGATGCTTGGCCGCATCCACCTGCTCGCCGAGCAGCACCTCGGCGACCCGCACGCTCATGTCGGCGATGTTGTTGCGCAGCTCCGCCCGCGCCTTCGCCAGCTCCCGCTCGGCGTCGGCCTGTGCGCGGTCACGGATGTCCTGGGCGTCGCGTCGGGCCTCTCCCTTGATGGAGTCGGCCAGGCGCTGGGCCTCGGCCGCGCCCTCCTGGATCCGGCCACGCTTGAGCGCGTCGATCTCGTTGAGCTTCTCGGCGAACTCTTCCCGCAGCTTGTCGACCTCGGACTTCTGACGATCGATCGTGGAGAGCTCGTCGGCGATGTGGCGCCGGCGATCCTCCATGAATCCGATCAGCGGTCCCCACGCGTACTTGCGCAGGATGCCGAGCACGATCAGGAATCCGATGATGTTGGTGACGATGACGGCAATGTCTTGCCTGGTCACTTCCATCGAGCGTCACTCCCGCCCCGTATCCGGAGCGCGCCCCTCGAGGGGCGGTTGTTTGCGGGCTACAGCTTGCCCTGGAGAATGAAGACGACCAGAAGCGCGTAGATCGTGAGGGCCTCGATGAACGCGGCGCCGATGACCATCGCGGTCTGAATGCGCGGAATGGCCTCGGGCTGACGGCCCATCGCCTGCATGGCGCCACCCACGGCCGTTCCGAGTCCGATGCCCGAACCGAGCGCGGCGAAGCCGACGCCGAGCGGAAGGCCAAGTCCGAGCCAGCTTGCAGTCTCCAACGTCTTCCTCCTTGTGGGGCACGGGGAGCCGCGCCCACCTGTTTCGAGCTAGTGGTCCTCGTGCCCGTGGGGCAGGACCAGTGCAAAGTAGATCGTGCTCAGGATCATGAACACACCGGCCTGGATCGTGCCCATCAGGAGCGACAGGAACACGAACGGCAGGTGGATCGGAATGCCGAGCGGAATGGGCAGGAACGCCAGAATGGCGGCTCCGAGGCCGACGAACACGGCGATCAGCGTCTCCTCGCCGAAGATGTTCCCGAAGAGACGCACCGAGAGCGAGAACGGCTTGGCGATCTCGCCGATGATGTGCAGCGGGAACATCAGCACCGACATGCCCCACCCCAGCGCGTCGCGCGGCTCGCCGGCCAGATGGTAGACGTATCCGCCGATGCCCTGCATGCGAACCGCGGAGAACTGAAGATACAGAAAGACGCAGATGGCCAGCGCGACCGTCATGTGGATGCGCGAGGTGGCCGCGAACATGAACGGGACCAGGCCCAGCATGTTCATGAACCAGATGTAGACGAAGAGCGTGCCCAGGAACGGGATGAACCGCTTGCCCTCGGGACCGAGGATCCCGAGGAGGAAGTCGTACAGTCCGCCGACGACGATCTCGACCCCGTTCTGGAGACGCCCCGGTACGAGCGTCATGTTGCGGGTGGCGGCCTGGACGATGAGCGCGATCAGGATCGCGCAGATGATCCCGAAGATGGCGGGGGCGAAGAGGTTGAGCATCGACCCGATGCGACCGTGGGAGCCGCCGGGCAATCCCCCGATGACGAAGTCCAGGAACGACGGAAGGTGCGCGCCGTGGTGCTCTCCGTCACCGTGCTCCCCATCGCCGTGCCCGGCCTCGCCGTGTGCGCCGGCGTCACCGTGATCGGCGCCCGGCGCCCCGACCTCGTGGGGGTCGGTCGCGTGGGGGTCGGACTCGTGGGCGTCGGACTCGTGGGCGTCCGCGGAGTCGGCGGCTCCATGGTCGCTCTCGGCGGACGTGGCAGAGGACAGATCGACCGTGTACAGGTCGGACCCGTCGCGTCCGGTGCGCGACCCGACGTTGACGGCGAGCACGATCCAGGCCGCGAGGAGAACCAGCAGCACGCGTCCGCTAAAGAACCGTTGCACGAGACTCTCCCTCGGTCGGATGCGCCCCCGCCCCGGGCTGACCGGGATCTCGGCGGACGAGACCGCCCGTCAAGAGGAGCCCCACCGCGCGCAGCAGCATGACCAGCAGCACCAGTCCGAAGCCGGCGCCGGCGGCGAGAATCTCCTCGCGCGAGCGAGATCTGAGGAGCACGAACGCGATCGCGTACATCGCGGGCCCCTTGAGGAGGACGCCCACGAGGAGTGACCCGGTCCGGGTCGGTCGGTCGGGCCGGATGTGATCGGTGAGCTGGAGAATCAGCGACACGTTGACCACGCCCCACACCACACCGCCCAGGAGCGGCCAGACCCACAGCGTGCGGCCGAGCGCCCACAGCACGCACGCCGCCACGACGCCCAGCAAGAGCGAGCCGATCTGCGTTCGAGCAATGGGGCTCACCGTCCGGCCGGACGTCGCGTCGGCGACGGGGGTCGCGTCGGTTGCGCGCGTGCTCGCGCGGGCAGCATTGGTCACCGGCTAGTTTTCCTCGGAGGCCCGCTTGACGATGCGGACGGTTTCTCGAATGCCGGCGGCGAAGCCGAGAAGCGCCATGACCACCTTCAGCCAGTCCCCGGCCCCCAGCCAGCGGGCCAGAAGGACACCGAGAAAGTAGGCGACGGTGGGCGTCACCAAGAGCACGGTCGGGATGAGCGAGTACATCCCGACCTGTCTCAGGTTCGCGCGCTTGTCGGGTTCGTTCGCCGTCACGTTGTGTCCGGAAACGCGGAAATCGCCGGAGCATGCCATTTGCAGCTGGCGATTTCGTGTCCCCAGTCTCCCTCGGGACGGCCCCGAGTCCGGGCTCAGAAAAGCTGGTCTGTTCGAACAGCGCAGTAGGGTATGGAACCGGGTGCGGCGGCGTCAACCCAGAAAACATCACTGGGCGATTGCCGGGATCGTCAGCCTAAGATTAAAGTCAAACGTGACTTACGCCTCCGATTGCGGAGGCGAGCCGACCGGATCGGCCGCCGTTCCGGGGTCGTGGGTGCCCGGTGTGGACGATCCGTTGCAGCGGCGGATCGGTCGCCACCCCAACCGACGAGCGAACCGACATGTCAGAGTCCGACGACATCACCGTCATCCTCCAGGACGCGAGCCTGGGGCGCCGCGAGGCGCTGGACCAGCTGATGCCGCGTGTATACGACGAGCTGAGGCGGCTCGCCCAGCACATGCTCGACGACGAGCGCCCCGACCACACCCTTCAGGCCACCGCGCTCGTCCACGAGGCCTACACGAAGCTCGTGGATCAGAACCGCGTGACGTGGCAGAACCGAGCACACTTCTTCGCGGTGGCCGCGCAGTCCATTCGCCGGATCCTGATCGACCACGCCCGCGCCCGAAACCGTGCCAAGCGCGGGAGCGGACACGCGTCGGTGGAGCTGGACGCCGCGATGAACGTGCCGGACTCCCCGACGTTCGTGGATCTGATCGGGCTGGACGACGCCCTCTCGCGCCTCGCCGTCGATCACCCGGGCCCGGCCCGCGTGGTCGAGATGCGCTACTTCGCGGGCCTCAGCCACGCCGAGACCGGCGAGGTCCTGGGCGTCGGACAGCGTACCGCCGAGCGGTACTGGCAGTTCGCCAGGGCCTGGCTCTATCGGGAGCTCGGAGCGAGCGATCGGTCGCCGTAGCCCTCACCGGCGCGCCGGCGTCCCGGTGAGGGTCAGCCTTCGGGCATCGCGCGGAGGTGATCGAAGCTGTAGATCCCGGTCGAGTGCCCGTCGCTCCAGACGATCTGAATGGCGTAGAGTCCGACCCGGCGGATCTCCACGGGATGGATGTCGTCGGACACCGACGCCGGATCCAGGAGCGGCCGCCGCGTCATCTCCTCGACGCAGCTCGCGCAGCGGCAGTCGCGTCGGAGCGCCACGTACGAGTGTACGCGGGTCGAGCCGTCCGACCATTCGATGGTCAGGTCGCGATCCCCGGCCTCGATCGCGACCGCCCGAGCCGTGTCGTCGAGTCCCATCCTCACCTCGTGTACCGGACGCCGGCGACCGTGCACCGGCTCCATCGCGGGACGGGGGCGCCGGCCCGCGGCGGTGCTATCGGAGCGGCGTCCTCGAGTCGAGCGACGTGGCCGTGATCGTTCCCGCCTCGTCGACCTTCAGCTGATACGGAAAGCGGCGGACGTCGTACTCGCTCAGGAAACGCCGCGCGACGTCGGAGACCACCTCGAACGTGAACCCGTTCTCGTCACGATGCTCGCGCGCCGTCTCCGGCCCGGCGTACGTGACGCCGAGAAGCGTCCCGGCCGACACCTCGCCGCCGTCGATGAGCGCCTGCCACGCCGCGCCCAGCTCGGTACACGGCCCGCACTCGGGATCCAGGAACACCACCGTTCCCGAGTGGCCGGCCAGGCGATCGCGGACGCTCGACGATTCGCCGTCGGCGTCCGAGACGAGCACATCGGGCAGCCGATCTCCCACCTCGAAGACGGCCGGCGCGGGAGCGGCCCCGACGGCTTGCGGTCCGATCGCGCTCGATCGGACCGCGCGCAGGCGCGTCCCCACGAAGACACCGGCCAGACCGACGACGAAGACGGTCAGGCCGAACACTATGTGGCGACCGATGGCCGATCGCATCGTCGAGGTCATGATGGCGACCTCCGCCGGCACGGGGCGGTCCGCCGCCCCGCGCCCTCATGTGGACCGCATCCGTCGGATGCGGTCACGGTTGGAAATGGAAGTGACCGTCAGGAGCTAGCAATCGTACTGCTGCGTGCATGCGAACTCGTCGCTGACGAAGCACCAGGTCCCCCACGGCGTCGAGCAGCACTCGAGCGGGGTGCCCTCGCACGTGCACATGTAGAAGCAGTTGCCCCCACCACCGCCCCCGGCGGCGGTGACGGGCGTCGTGTCGTATCCGGCGACGACACCCACCGAGAACACGAGCCCCAGCACGAAACCCATGGTCTTCCGCATGTCCACCTCCATGTGTTGCGGATCGCGCGCGGACGCGCGCTTGTGGAAGAGGGTAGGCACCGCGCCGCCCGGCGCGCAAGAGCCGGCGGGGCACGGTGCCCGGGGAGCGATCCAGGACCTACGGCTTCTCGTGGGGGCCGCTGATCGGCTCCTCGATGACGATGACGGGATCCAGCATCACGCTCGGATCCGCCTCGGCGTACACCGTGTACTTGAAGGACCCCACGGTGCTCGGCAGTGGCTGCTGCGGCGTCGTGGCCGTCTCGTAGTCGAGCTCGGACTCGGTGAACGGACTGCCCTCGGGCGCCTCGAACGCGATCGTGAAGCGAGCACTGCTGCCGGAGGCCCACACGACCTCCTCCTCGTTCGTGATCGTCAGCACCATGGGCGCCACCTGGATGCTCTCCTGTCCGACGGTCACCGTGATCGTGTTCGCCATGTCGTCTCCTTCGTCACCGCCCGTCTCAGACGGTCGTGACGGGCGTCGTTCCGGCTCCGGCCGCGGAGTCGGCGATCCGTGGGCTCAGCCGCCGGCGAGCGGCGCATCACCGGCCGGCTCTCCGGAAGCCCCGTGCACCAGCGCGTCGAACCGGGGCTCTCCGCGCCAGTCGTCGAAGACCACCGAGTCCCTGAGCCACGAGGCCGGGTATCCGCCGCCGACGGCCCGTTCGATCCAGTCGAGCGCGACCCGGCGCTCTCCCAGTTGCCAGAACGTCAGCGCGGCACCGAACTGAACGCTCGGATTCTCGGCACCGCGGACGAGCGCTCGCGAGATGCACGCTCGTGCACTGTCGGGAAGACCCACCTTCGGATACAGCACGGCCAGGTTCGACAGCACGTCCAGATGGTACGGGCGGCGGGTGAGCTCGTCGCGGCCCAGCCGCACGGCTTGCTCGTAGGCCTCCCGGGCCAGGGAGCGCTTGTCCGGATGCCAGAAGTAGGCGTCACCCAGGTTGAGCCAGAACTCGTACTCGGCGAACCCGGTCTGGATGGCGGTCTGGTAGGTGTCGATCGCCGCATCGAAGTCTCGCAGCGCGAAGTGCGCGGTCGCGAGGTTCGAGAACGCGGTCTCGGTGGGATGGAGCGCGATCGATCGCGCAAGGGCGGCCGTCGCGTCACGGTAGTGGCCCTCCAGGACGTCGATCGCCCCCAGATTGCTGAACGAGAGGTAGTAGTCGGGCGCACACTCGGCCATCGACGCGAACGCCGCGCGAGCATCGGTGAAGCGTCCCTGCCGGTACAGAAACGAGCCGAGCCACCAGTAGGGTCGCCAGTAGTGGGGTCGGTCGGAGATGGCGCGGAGATACGTCGCCTCCTCCCCGGCGGCATCACCGGCCCGACCGTGGAGGCGCGCCAGCTCGTGAACGGCGTCGTCATCGGTGGGATCCAGCGCGGCGGCTCGGGTCAACGACGCCGTGGCCCGGGCACGATCGCCACGCGTCTCGTACACGAAGGCCGCGGTCCGGAACGCCGCGGCCCGGGTCGAGTCGAGCGAGATCGCACGGTCGCACGCCTCGAGGGCCCGGTCGAGCAGGGACTCGGCCGGCTCGGCGCCGTACAGCTTGAAGTAGGCGCGCGCCGCCGCCGCGTGGGGCGAGGCCAGGCTCGGATCGGTTCGCATCGCGAGGTCGAACTCCTCGAGCGCCGCGCGCCACGCCGTGGCGTCGGGCTGATGCAGTCGGCCGAGACCGCGCAGGTAGAATCGGAGCGTCCCCGCTCCCCAGTCCGACACACCGAACGTCTCGACGCCGCGGCCGGCCGCCGAGAGCCCCAGCACACCGTCCGACGCGGCGACGATCGCGTCCAGGAGCCCGGCGGGACTCGAGATCGGCACCCGGAACGCCGCGCGCCGGTGCGGCTCGTCGGTCCCGGCCGCCTCCAGCGTCACCGATCCGACGTATTCCCGCTCATCGACCGCCAGGTCGGTCTCGAGGATCAGGTTCACGCCGAGCACCTCGTGTCCCGACTCGATTCCATCAACGTGATCGTCGAGCACGTCGGAGAGATCGGCCACCTGCAGAACGTTCGACGACGTCCGACGCGCGAGCACGGTGGTCAGCGCGTCGGTGAGGCCCATCGCAAACGCCTCGCCGTCGGCATCGACGTCCGTGGTCCGGATCGGGAGCACGGCGACGTGGGCGTGCTCGGGCAGAGTCCCACCGGACGCCCCCAGTCGTGGTGATCGGAGCCGTGCGAGCCACACCGCGGCGATCAGGACGAGCGTGACCGACACCACGACGGCGCCCTTGCGGCGCGGCCCGCGCCGTGGCGATCGCGGGCGTGATCCACCACGCTCGCCGATGGCGGCGGCCGACTCCAACCGCGGGGCGACGTCCTGCGCGTGCTCGGGTCGATCCTGCACGTCCTTGGCCAGCATGTCGCCCACCAGCTCGGCCAGCTCTGCGGGGAGGTCGGGCCGCAGGCGGCCAAGCGGCTCCGCGTCGACGTGAAGCACGTTGGCGAGGGTCGTGCCGATGGTCTCCCCGCGAAACGGATGGGCGCCGGCCAGCCACTCGTAGAACACCACGCCCAGCGAGAAGATGTCCGCGCGCGCGCTCGGCTCGTGTCCGCGGATGGTCTCGGGGGCCATGTAGGCGGGTGTGCCGAGCAGTGCGTCGCCGGCCGCGGTCTCGAGCGTCGCCGTGGCGTCACCCGAGGTCGTCATGCGCCGGGCGATCCCGAAGTCGAGGATCTTCACCTGCCCCGCGCGGGTGATCATCACGTTCTCGGGCTTGATGTCGCGATGGATGACTCCCTCGCGGTGAGCGACCGCGAGTGCATCCACGCACTGCATCGCCACCGGCAGGAACTCCGCGAGCGCGGGCGGCGTCGCCATCCGGTCGCGGAGCGTCGTGCCGTCCACGTACTCCATCACGATCACGAACTCGCCGTCGTGCTCGAAGACGTCGAAGATGGATGCGATGCGCGGGTCCTGGAGCGCTCCTGCGCGACGGGCCTCGCGGAGCAGCCGCCGGCGAGACGACGCATCGGACATGCGCTCCGGGGCGACGCGCTTCAGCGCGACCTTGCGATCGAGCAGAGTGTCGGTGGCGGCGTAGACGACGCCCATTCCCCCGGTGCCGATTCGCTCCAGGAGCCGGAAACGATCGGCGAGCACCTCCTGGGTCTCGGCTGGATCGGTGGGGCCGGTACCGTCCATGTTCCCTCGCCGCTCGCCGTTGCGGGCGTCGTCGAGTATCGCTCCCCGCGAGTCCCGCCGAGCGGACGACGGGACCGGCGCTGCGTGTACTCGCTCGGCGTCGAGGAGCGACGGGGACCCGGGGCGGGCACGCAGTCGCGACGACATGATAGCATGCACCTCTCGCGACGATCGGAAGATCGACGCCGCGACACGAGGAGCGCGCGCATGCTCTCGTCAGCCGACGGACGACGCATCCTGAATCCGCGCCCCCCCGAGCCCCCGGGGCTCCCGCCGGATCTCCTCCTCCGCGCCCGCCAGCGCATTCGCCTGACCGCCCTCCTCGCCGCCGGCGCGTTCGCGCTGTCGCTCGCCGTCGATCTCGTGTCACGGACACGGGCCCTGTCGGGCGCGCCGGCGTCGTCCGGCTCCGGCGCGGCCGCATCGGTGATCGTCGACGCGGGCGGCGTCGCGGTCGCGCTGGCCCTGTTCATGATCGGGCGGCACCCGCGCGTGGGCTTCACCGCCGTGCTGCGCTCGGCGCTCATCACCGAGGTACTCGTGTGCGCGGCGATCGCGGCCGAGACGGCCTTCGTCCCCGTTCAGGGCGGCCTCGGCGCCCCGACCGTGAGCTGGGTCACGCCGATCATCATCGCGCTGCCCCTGATCGTCCCGGCTCCGCCGCGCGCCGCGCTCGTCTCCTCGGTTGCGGCGGCGCTCACCGTTCCGATCGCGGTGCTCGCGGCGGGGGGACCCTTGGTGGAGGCGCTGCGCGCGTCGGTCAGTCCCGTCATCGCCGTCGGCATCGCGTTCGTCGGCGCACGCGTCGTGTACCGCATCGGGCTCGACGTCGCCCGCGCCAGCCACGTCGGAAGCTACCGGCTCGACGAGCCGCTCGGACGAGGGGGCATGGGTGAGGTGTGGTCCGGAACGCACCGACTCCTGGCCAGGCCCGCGGCCATCAAGCTGATCCGACCCGAGGCGCTGGCGCCGAGCTACGGGGAGAGTGCCGAGCGCGTCGTCGCGCGCTTCGAGCGCGAGGCTCGTGCGACGGCCCGGCTCCGGTCGCCTCACACGGTCCAGCTGTACGACTTCGGGGTGACCGACGATGGATGCTTCTATCTCGTGATGGAGCTTCTCGACGGCATCGACCTTCAGACGCTCGTGCGCACCTCGGGTCCTCTCGCGCCGGCGCGCGTGGCGCACATCGTGTCGCAGACGTGCGATTCCCTCGGTGAAGCTCATGCGCTGGGGCTCGTTCACCGGGACGTGAAGCCCGCGAACGTTCTTCTGTGTCGACAGGCAAACCGCTACGACGTGGTGAAGGTGCTCGACTTCGGCCTCGTGCTCGACGCACGAGAGGGAGATCGATCGGCGTCGTTCCGCACCGCGGAGAACGTCGTGTGCGGCACTCCGGCCTACATGTCGCCCGAGCAGATCGGCGGCGATCGTCGTGTCGACGGCCGGTCCGATCTGTACGCGCTCGGCTGCGTCGCGTACTGGCTGCTCACCGGTCATGTCGTGTTCGAGGCCGCTCCCGCCGCGCGGGCCATGATGCATCACGTGGAGAGCGTGCCGGCGCCGCCATCCTCACGGACGACCACGCCGATCCCGCCCTCGCTGGAATCGCTGGTGATGGACTGCCTGGCCAAGGATCCGGATCGGCGTCCCCCGGACGCCGCGTCGATCCGACGCCGGCTCTCCGAGGCGCGCGACATCCCCTCCTGGTTGCCGTCGGATGCGGAGAGCTGCTGGTCGGTGTGACGGTCGCCCACCCGCGCGACGCGGTTCGTCCTCCTGGCGCCACGCGCCCACCCCTTTCGTCGTTCGCTCGGGCCACCGCGGTCGTTCTGAGATCGGCCACGAGGAGGATCTCATGACGACTCTCAGATGGATGGTCACGTCCGCGGCGATCGCGGCGGTGGTGACTGGGTGCGCGACGACGTCCTCGGTGTCCCGCCCGAAGCGACCGTCCCTGACCGAGGCCACCGAGGAGGCGAAGAAGCCGGCGGGGCGACAGAAGCCCATCGTCGTGAACGAGGATGAGGAGGACGAGGATGAGCCGGACGTCGTCGTCGTCCACGTGCACGAGGGGCACGACCCCGGGAACTCGATGGACTCCCCGGACGGCGATGGCGACACGCGAGCGGCCTCGGGCGGCGCCGCGATCCAGTCCGAGGAGTCCACGTCACTCGGCTACGCGTCGGCGACGCTCGGCTTCGACACGCAGGGCGGTCCCCAGCTCCACGGGGTGCTCCTCGGTGGAGCCGAGGCCGGAATCCGGGGCCGGCGCTACCGGGCCGGGCTCGGCGTTCGGATCGGCCGTCCGGACGTCGTGCCCGGGAGCGCCATCGCCCGCGCCACGACCCGCGTCGGAGAGCTTCTGCTGGACGGGTGCGTGCGGGGCTATCTGACCCACGATCACACGTTCATGGGCGTCTACGGCCTGGCGGGTGCTCGGGTCGGCCTCGTGACCTGGACCTACGCCAACCCGGTCACGGTGATCGAGGGCGACGAGAGGACCACGGTCACCACGGACGCGCTTCTGACCGTCCAGCCTTACGTCGGACTGGGCCTCTCGATCGCCCAGGTGTCCGGCGTCCACATCGGGGGAAACGTGTCGACCGGGGTCAAGCTCTACTCTGACGAGACGATCGAACGCTTCCAGAACGACCTCTTCTCCCCCGTCGGGTTCGTCAGCACCGGCCTCGAGATCTCCTACCTCTTCTGAGCGCCCGAGCCGATGCCCGGTCCTGCGCGCGCGTGACCCCGCGCCTGGCCGGGCGTCCTGTCGCCGGGGTCTCCCACGAGAGACTCCGTTCGCCGGGCGGGGCTCCCGTCGTTCTGAGATCGATCCGCGACGGGACTCCCCCGGCGCGCGAGGTCCACGTTCAACGAGGAGTCGAACATGTCCAGGACACGACGGACTTCGATCGCATCGACGCTCGCCGTCGCGCTCGTGGCCGCGCTGGCCGGCGTGGCGCACACCGAGGTCGGCCCGGCCGCGGTCAAGCACGAGGTCGGGCTCGGCGGTGCCACGCTGCACGGGTTCGAGAAGGACGTATTCAACGTACCCGACGACGACGGCATCCCGGGCGGCAACGCGTTCTTCCTCACGTACTACCAGAACCTCGACGACCAGCTCGCCGTGGGAGCTCACGTGATCGGGAACGAGGCCACGCTGGACGACTACGTCATGTTCGACGGTATGTCCAGCCAGCCGGTCGAGCTCGACTTCACCAGCACCACGGTCGGAGCACGCGTGCGCTACTCCCTGATGCCGGGTGCGACGATCCGTCCCTACGGGATCCTCGGTGCGAGCCTCGAGACCGGCAACATGGAGAACGACGCCCTCGGGAGCCTGTCGTACACCGGACTCAGCGGGTCCGGTGGGATCGGCGCGCTTCTGCGTCTCGGCCGTCAGCTCGCGATCGGAGCCGAGGCACTGGGGACGCTGGGCTTCGCGAGCTGGAGCGAGAAGCCGGCGACGAACTCGCGGGACTCGGGGTTCGACCCGTCCAGCATCGGCGGTTACTTCTACCTGTCGTTCGGATGGGGTAGCCCGTCCGGCGGCGAGGACGAGCCGAGCTGAACCTCCGGGCTCAGGGGAACGATCCGTTGAATCGAACGAGCGTGGTAGCATCAGCCGTCGAACCGACGCGCGCCTCCGTGCGCGCGTCCACCCGGAGCGCGCACATGATGGGATCCCCATCGGGTCCGTCGGATCGGGCCGCCGCCAGCGACACGACGATGCTCCTCCGCCGCGCACAGGCGGGCGACGATCACGCGCTCGAGCACCTGATCCGACATCTGGGTCCGCGCCTCTCGCGCTGGGCGAGCGGACGGCTTCCCGATCACGCGCGCGACCTGGTGGAGACGAGCGACCTGGTCCAGGAGGCGCTGGTCAACAGCGTCCGGCGAATCCCGACGTTCGCGCCGGCCAGAAGCCGGGCGTTCTTCGGGTACCTCCGCCAGGCCGTGCTCAATCGCATGCGAGACGAGCTACGGCGCGTCGGCCGACAGGGCGATCGGGATCCGATGCCGGACGACGTGATGACCGCCGGCCCATCTCCACTCGAGGACTTGCTGGGGCGCGAGGTCCTCGACCGCTACGACAGCGCACTGGCCCGGCTGCGCGTCGAGGAGCGAGAGGCGATCGTCGCACGCGTCGAGCTCGGGCTGGAGTTCGCCGACGTCGCCGGCATGCTGGGGAAGGCGTCACCCGATGCGGCGCGGATGGTCGTGAACCGAGCGATGATCAAGCTGGCGAAGGAGATGTCACGCGATGCCGACCGATGATCATCTGCTGCGCCTGGCGAACGACGTCTCGCTGGGGCGCACGCCTGACTGGGACGCCGAGCGAGATCGGACCCGGGATGCCCCCGAACGCCGGGTGGTGGACGCCCTGGCCACCATCGCCCGGATCGCGGGCGCGGCCCGGAGCACGACACGGGCCGACACGATCGCGTTCGACGGACACCTCCTCCCGGAGATGTCGTACTGGGGCTCTTACCTCGTGGTGAGCCGGGTACGGCGCGATCCGCTCGGTGACGTCTATCTCGCCGTCGACCGCGCGCGGCGCCGGGACGTCGCGCTCCGGCTCGTGGATCGGAGCCATCCGGACGTCGCCGCCATCCGGGCTCGGGCCGAGACCTGGCTCGGGGCGGGACACGAAAACGTGGTGGGCGTGATCGCGGTCGAGTCTCACGACGATCGCATCGGGATCGTCACCGAGTACCTGTCGGGTCGGACGCTCGCCTCGATGCTCGACCGGTCCGTGCGAGAGAGCCTCCCGGCCGCGTCCGCGGATGACGTGCAGCACGCGCTCCGGAGCGCCATCGCCTTTGCCCGCGAGACCGGGCGGGAGATCGGAGTCCCCGGCACCGATGACGTGTGGATCGAGCCGGACGGACGCGTCGTCGTCACGTGCGTGCTGGGTGCGCCGGCCGACGGCGTGACCGGGTCGCGGGTCGTCGATGACGCCGTGCGGCGGCTGACGTCCCGGGTTGGAGGGGGTACACCGGTGACCGGGCGCGGTCACGGCGCGCTCGCGCGCGTGCGTCGATGGATCGGACGGCGCCCTGGGCGGGCGTGACGGGTCACGCCACCGCGACGGTCCCCGTCTCGATCATCTCCACGAATGCCCGGACGAGGGACGGATCGAAGACCCGGCCGGCGTCGTCCGAGAGGATCGTCAGCGCGGTGTCCACCTCGTACGCCGGGCGATGGGGACGCTCGTGGGTGAGCGCGTCGAACGCGTTCGCGAGCGCGACGATTCGCGCCCCGATGGGGATCGACTCCTCGCCGAAACCGAGCGGATAGCCCGTCCCGTCCCAGTGCTCGTGGTGACACCGCACGATCTCGGCCACCGCGTTCAGGGGGCCGGTGTCCGACAGCGTCGCCGCCGCGCGCAGGGGCGCCTCGGCGAGATGCTCGCGCTCGACGTCGCCGATCTCCCGGGGCTCGTCCAGCATCTCGTAGATCTCGATCAGGCCGAGGTCGTGGAGCTGCCCCCCGAGCCGGATCGCATCGACCTGGCTCGTGTCGAGACCGATGCGCTGGGCGAGCGCGACCGCGAGCCGCGAGACCCGATCCGAGTGACCGGCCATGCCGGTGTGCCGGCTCTCGAGCCTCCGGATCAGCGACGACGACGTCTCGAGCAACGAGCGCTGCATGTCGGCGATGGCGTAATGCTTCGACATCGCGACCGAGACCGAGCGCGCGATCCCGGCGATCAGGTCCAGGTTCTGATCCGAGGGTGACTCGGGGGGCCCGTGCGCGATCGCGCCCACGAGCTCGCCGTCGACGTGGACCGGAAACAGATACGCGATGCCCGCGGCCTCCAGCGGCGCCACCTCGGCCCGCGTCTCGCGGCGCGCCGACAGCGGCGCGAGGCTGAGCAGGCGGTCGTTCTGCCCGACGAGCTCGGCGAGCACGCCGTCGGGCGCGAACGCGAGCCCCTCCGCCGGCTCGCGCGTCCACCCGCGGCCGGCCCGGAGCGAGATCCGTCCATCCTCGTCGCGGAGGAACAGCGCGGTGACACCCAGATTGAGGTATCCCACCGCCACCGTCACGAACTTCGTCACCAGCTCGTCGGGAGCGTCCGACTGTCCCAGCTCCTGGAGCACGCGGACGATCGAGCCCATGCGGAAGAGCCGGCTCCGCATCTCGGTACGCGACTCCTCGAGGGCACGTTCACCCTGCGAGAGCTTCCGCTCGAGCGCGCTCACGCGGCGGGTCAGGTTCTCGCTCTCGTGAACCCGGTCCAGGATCCGGCGGATGCGCAGGATCAGCTCGCGGGGCGAGAAGGGCTTGGCGATGTAGTCGTCCGCGCCGTTGCGGAGCCCCTTGAGCTTGGCCTCCGACGACGCGTTGGAGGAGATCAGGATCACCGGCAGGTGCTCGAACGCGGGGCTTCCCCGGAGACTCTCCAGCACCTCGAGACCGCTCCGCCGGGGCAGCTCGTCGTCGAGCACGACGAGGTCTGGATTCGAGCCGCTGACCCGCCGGACGGCCTCGTCGCCGTTGTTCGCGGTGACGACGTCGAACCCGCGGCCCGACAGCGTGATCTGCAGGAGGTCCAGCACGCGGGAGTCGTCGTCGACGACGAGGATCTTCTCGCCTTCACGGGCGGCCAGGCGGCCGGAGGCGCCCTTCCCTCTCTTGGACATGGATGCTCCTTGCAAGCGACGCGGTGGGCCGTTGGCTGACGTATCGGCTGGCAGACGCCGCGCCTTGCGCGGTCGCGGGAACGCGTGGCTGGACCGGCGCAGAGCGCCGGCTGAGAGGAGCCTATTCCTGGACGAAGCTCGGCGGCATGACCCGGAGCATCGTGCCGTCTCGAAGATCGCCGTACGTCGCGACGACCCAGAGATAGCCGATTCCCTCGTCGACCGCCGTCGGCAATCCCACCGTGTTCGGCGTGACGACCCCGGAGACGGGGTCGATCGTGGCCACCGGCACGCCGAAGAGGTCGCGGCTGATCGGATAGACGACGTCGTTGAAGTTGCGGTCCTCGACGACGTAGGTCGTGCGCGGTCCCACCAGGCCCCACAGGCCCTCGAGCAGCCACTGCCCGGTGCCGGACTCGAAGTCGTCGATGAACACGACCTCACCGTCGGCGAGAAGCAGCACGTCGTCGATCGTCCAGCCCTCGGCCTCGTAGGCCGGGCTCGACGTGGTCACGAATCGCAGCTCGATCGTCTGCCCGGCGTAAGCGGACAGATCGACCTCGCCGGGCCAGAACGACCCGACGAAGCCGGCCACGAACGTGTACGTCTCGAGCACCTCCCAGTCGCCCGTCGTGCGCACCTCGACGGTGCCGGTGTCCGAGAACGCGTTGAAGCGGAAGTTCCAGTGGTGCCAGAACCGGAGGACCACCGACTCGGCGGCCGGGATCGCCAGCGGCGTGGCGACCGTGGCCGCGAAGCTGTCGAACTCGGGATACATGCCCTCGGGGCTGTCGCAGAGCGCGAATTGCCCCGAGTGCGCGTCGGACGCCGTATCCGAGATGGCCCAGGAGGCCGCGACCGGACCGATCTCGATGTCGTCGCCGAGCCCCCACTCGGTCACGCCGTTGGGCCCCCGCGAGTAGCCGATGGCGTCGAGGTCCTGGGACTTGCGAACGTCGAGCCCCCCGATGCCGAGCGGACCCCGGATCGCGAGACAGCCTCCGCCGGCGAGCACCCAGGTGCCCCCGACCGTGGCCGGCGGGCGCTCGCCGGGATGCGACTCGTCCTGCTCGGCGATCATGATGTAGTCGACGGTGCTGGCGATCTCTGCGCGGACGTCGTGGTCGCCGCCGCTCAGGGCGGCCAGCACGATCGCGGCGCTCGGGATGAGACGAGCGGCGCTCGGGATGAGACGAGATGTCACGTGGATGCCTCGTGCGGTTCTGGCCGTGTCTCCGAGTATAGCGGCGGATCACCGGTGCCGGGAACAGGCGTCGGCGAATCCGGCGGTGTCGTTTCGGGCGTCGGCCACCGGGCGACGTCGGCCGCGCCGTCCGCGGCCAGGGACGCAACCGATCGGCTGCGCGAGACGATCCGCCGCCCGTCGGTGGCCTGCGCCTCCAGGCCCGAGCTGACGCTCGCGATCGTGTCCAGGAGATCGTCCAGTCGTCCGCCGAGGCGCTCGACGATGCCGCGCACGCGCCGTCCGGCGGGCTGGGTCGGGTCGGCGCGATCGATCTCTCCCAGGATCGCGGTGACCGACCCGCGAAGCTCCTTCACCGCGACCGCCACCTCGAGGAGTGTCAGGAACGCCTGTTCGCGAGCGGATGCCGTTGTCCCGGCGTCGGTTCCAATCGATTCCGCATCGGCGAGAATCGACTCCAGCACACGCCCCACGCGGTGCTCGTGGCGCGCGAGCCGCTCCACGAGCGCGCGAAACGCCGCCCCCACGGGCGCCAGCGCGCCGGTGCACTCGGCCGCGTCGCCCGCCGACTCGGACGTACCGATGCGGTCCAGGCACCGGACGATGGTCTGGAC
This sequence comes from Candidatus Eiseniibacteriota bacterium, assembly GCA_965224245.1. Lineage (GTDB taxonomy): Bacteria > Eisenbacteria > RBG-16-71-46 > CAZAMP01 > CAZAMP01 > CBDCYW01. The sequence continues at coordinate 3,939,335 of OZ245046.1, forward strand.
GTCGGCCTCGGTGACGGTGTTGTCCTCGTCGGCGAGCGCAGCGCTGGCCTGAAGCGCCATCACCTCGGTGTAGAGCCGCCGAACCTCCCAGTCGGCGCGCCGGTGGAGCGAGGCTCCCGGGCGAAGCGGTCGACCCGCGGCCAGCGCCTCGGACATCTCGTCGATCGGCGTTCGAATCACGCCCGCGACGTGACGGGCCCACGCCACGGTCCACACGCCGGTGAGTCCCAGAACGAGCGTGCACGTCACCCAGAGGACCGTTTGCGTGGGATCGGCAAAAACGACGAAGCAAGTCAGCGCCAGCGTGGTTGAACAGACAGGAACGGTGGCGAGGGCCACGAGGCGCGCCGTCAGCATCCCCCCGCGCGCGAGATCCGGCGACGACCGGTCTCGGCTCGTCTCGTTCATCGATCCCCCGTGCAGTTTGCAAGGGTCGACAGGTGATCGGCGCAATGCGCACGCGTCGGCGCCGGTCGCATTGCGCGGTTCGGTGAGCCGGAGCATCCGCGATCCCCCGGGCGCGTGCAAGCCGGTCGGTGCAACCCACGCCGGGGCAGGCATCAACGTCGAGCGTGGCCCGAGGCACATCTCGGCCCGATCGCGTGGCACACCACTTGCTCAAACCGGTTGCGATCGTACGCACGGACCGAACGACACGCTCCGCTCGATGCGCTCGACGCGACGCCGCCCGCGGCGGTGGTCACCGGTGGCACGATGCGGAGGACCTCGGGAAGGAAGGCACAAGATGGAGGGCAGCCGGCGAGAACCGCTGGCCTACTCGCTCGAGGATCGCGAGGCGGCTCCGACGTTTCAGTTCATGCTGAAGTGTCTGCTCTATTCGCGCCTGCAAACCGGGCTCGTCTCCAACCGGGACTACTACGACGAGGACGTGAACGTCTACGTCGCGCACCTGCTTCAGGCGTTCATCAACCCCGACTACATCGAGCGCGTTCGCCCGTACCTCTCTCAGTACGATTCCGACGTCTTCGCCAAGCTCGCCGACTCGAGCGACGCGCGGCTGAAGTACACGATCTACAAGACCAACGCCGACTTTCTCCTGATCTCGATGGGGCTGTTCGACGACGCCACCGCGATGGCGCCCGACCGGCGCCGCGGCGGGGAGAAGTCATGGCGGCATCCGTCCGAAGAGGCCTACGCGGGACGCGGGCGCACGTACTACCGCTTCGCGTACACGTACAGCCAGCGCCTGCCCCGCAAGAACTCCGGCATCAGCGACGTGCTGGAGAAGCTGGCCGTCGGCTTCGACCGCTACACGACGATCCTCGCCCACATGCGCGGGGAGTACTTCGATCTGATGAACCGACTCTCGGAAGGAGAGGTCTTTCACCTCCAGCGCGCGGTCAACGACGACGCCCGAAAGGAAGAGGTGAAGCTCAAGCAGGACGCGCTGCTCGATCTCTACAACGCGTGGCGCGAGCGACCCGACCGGGAGACGCTGGCGCAGCTCGAGGAGCTGGTGGCCGAGCTCAAGACGCTCGACCCGGGTTTCGACTTCAAGCTGCCGGAGGCCTGAGCACGCACGACGGTTCGGATTGGGCGCCTCCATCTCTTGCTGAACACCGTGCGTCGCGCCCGCTCGGGGCTCTCTCCCTTCACCTCGGTTGACACCCTGCGGGAGAGAGCCCGTTTTCGTCTCGCCGGGATGCTATGATCGCGCGCGGAGGTTCCCACATGAACGCGCGCTCTCTCGTTCGCTCGAGCCGTCGTCACGGCGACCGCCTCGTCGTCCTCGCCTCGCTGACGGTGCTCCTCGCAACCGGACCGCCCCTCGCGCGCGCCGACGACGTCGTCGTGCGCGTCGAGGTCGGCAACGACCTGGCCCGCATCCTGGACGAGGCGGCCGCGGGGACACGTGTCGAGCTGGCGCCCGGCACGCATCGGCTACGGCCGCATCCGTTCACCGAGTCCACCTGCGGGAACTGCGAGGACCCCGACACGCCGGTGACGGTCACTGTGGGCGCGATCGTGTCCGCGGACGCGATCCGCGTGGTGGGCGACGAGGCGGGCTCCACCATCGAGACCAACGCCGGGTACGGTCTCCTGTTCGACGGATGCGACGGCGGCGCGATCGAGAACGTGACCATCACCGGCGGGAGACGTGACCCCGATGGCAACGCCACGTCGGCCGCGATCGTCGTGAAGCACGGCAGCATCGAGGTGATCGGCTGCCGGATCGAGGACAACGTCGGCGACCCCGAGATCGTGCGCGAGATCGTCGTCGGCATCATCGGCATCGCGGTCCGTGAGGGCGGCGAGCTCTGGGCTCACGGCAACGTGATCCGACGGAACTCGTGGGATGGCATCGCCCTCTACCGGGGCGCGCTGGCCGAGATCACCGACAACGTCGTCGACGGCGTCGACGCCGCCCGGGGCGGCGACGTGGGTGGCGGGCGCGGCGTGGGCATCGGGGTCACGTGGGACGCGCATGCCGTGATCAGGGGCAACCTCGTCCGGAACTACTGGAAGGGCATCGGCCTCTTCGTCGACGCGTACGGCGAGGTCAGCGAGAACATCGTCGAGGACGTGCTCACCTGGGGCATCTCGCTGTGGGATGCGGGCAAGGGAACGCCCCAGGGATGGATCCGGCGGAACGCGGTCTACCGGACCGGCGCATGCGGCATCTCCATCGTGCGCGCGAGCGACGAGGCCCCGTCCGGAGCGCTCGAGGGCAACATCGTGATCGAGACCGGTCGCGACCCACGCTACGACTCGGGCGAGCCGTACTGCGAGCAGACCGCGATCGCACGACACGCGGTGCCCGAGCACTTCGAGATCACCGAGAACGTCCTGTGGCGAAACCGCGAGCCGAACGACGCGCCGGGCCGTGACGACGCGGGGGGCGAGGATCTCCCCGAGAGCGCCGGGCCCACCCTGTCGCGACTGGGGCAGCACGAATCGCTCTGGCGGTCGGCGTTCCTGGTCCGGTTCGGCAGCTGAGCGATCGAACGCGTCCCGGCTGTGCTACCCTGTTCCGGCTCGACGCGGGCACGGGAGCGATCGCGGCTCCGAATCCCGCAAGTCGTTTCTTGTTTTACGCTTAGCAGATCTGCGAAAGGGTGACCCGAGCCATGGCGAAGCACACCATCGTGTCGATGCCCGGAGACGGCATCGGCAAGGTCGTTCTCCCCGAGGCCGTTCGCGTCCTCGACGCCGCCGGCTTCGACGCCGAGTACGTCCACGGCGACATCGGCTGGGAGTTCTGGATCACCGAGGGCAACGCGCTGCCGGCGCGCACGATCGATCTGATCGCCGAGCACCGGGTGGCGCTCTTCGGCGCCATCACGTCCAAGCCGAAGGACGCGGCCGCGCGCGAGCTGAGCCCGTCGCTCGCGGACCAGGGATACGTCTACTTCAGCCCGATCGTCGGTCTGCGCCAGCACTTCGACCTCGACGTCAGCGTTCGACCATGCCTGTCGTTCCCCGGCAACCCCCTGAACTTCGTCCGGCGCGCCGCGGACGGCGGCCTCGACGAGCCGCGCGTGAACGCGGTCATCTTCCGCCAGAACACCGAGGGGCTCTACGGCGGCGTCGAGTGGACGGATCCGCCCCCCCGGGTCCGCGACGCGCTGAACACGCACCCCAAGATGAAGGCCTTCGCCGACGTTCCGGGCGAGGACCTCGCGGTGTCCACGCGAATCTTCACCCGTAACGCATGCCGGCGCATCTGTCGGGCTGCGTTCGAGCACGCGAAGACGTACGGCTACCCGAGCGTGACGGTGTGCGAGAAGCCGAACGTGATCCGTGAGACCAGCGGCATGATGCTGGCCGAGGCGCGGGCGATGCAGAAGGCCGACTACCCCGACATCCAGCTCTGGGACACCAACATCGACGCGATGATGATGTGGCTGACCAAGAACCCCGAGGACTACGGCCCCATCGTCGCGGGAAACATGTTCGGGGACATCATCTCCGACGGGTTCGCCGGCCTCGTGGGCGGTCTCGGCTTCGCGTGCAGCGCCAACGTCGGTGACGACGTGGCCGTGTTCGAGCCGACCCACGGCTCGGCGCCGAAGTACGAGGCGCTCGATCCCTCCATCGTGAACCCGATCGCGATGATCCTGTCGGCGTGCATGATGCTGGACCACGTGGGCGAGGTCGACCGCGCCCGCCGGATCCGCACCGCGATCGGGGACGTCGTGGCCGAGGGCGAGGTCCGCACGTACGACATGCTGAAGCTCCGGGGCGGGCCCGACGTCGTCTCGAAAGGGGCGGCGACGACGCGCCAGATGACCGACGCCGTCATCGCGAAGCTGTAGCGGAGTCGACGGGGGCCTGGCGCGGCGCTCGCGACCCGTCAGCGCCAGTCGCCCGCCGCGACGCAGCCCGCCCAGCGGTGGGGATGCGTGGAGTAGCCGGCCTCTCGCAATGCCGCGAGCCTCACGAGGCACGCGGCGCGACACGCCTCGGCCGTGCTCAGGCCGTCGCGAAAGCGCGCGGCATACAGCGCCGACATCCAGTCTCGGGTGGCCTCGTCGCTGACCGGCCACAGGCTCATGATGAGCGTGCGGGCGCCCGCGATCTCGACCGCCCGGCGGAGACCAAACACGCCCTCCGAGCTCGATACCCGCCCGACCCCCGTGTTGCAGGCGGAGAGCACGACCCAGCCCACACCCTCGAGATCCAGGCCCACGATTTCCTCGGCGGTGAGAACGCCGTCGTACTGTGAACTTCTCTCCTCCGCGCGGCGGTTCGCGCCCGCGAGCGCGAGCCCGGACAGGCGAAGCGCGCTGGCATCGACGGTGACCGAGCGTTTGGCTCCGTCCATCCGGGTCGACTCGCCCGAGGCGGCGAGAGCCCAGCCACACGTGGGGTCGACGAAGAAGCCGTGCGTGGCGACGTGGACGACCTCTCGAGCCGGCGCCAGCGAACGCAGCGCCGCCTCGGTGGCCTCTGACCCGAGCAGGACGCGTGTCCGGCCGTCATCGCCCTCCGTCGCCGCGCGGTCGGCGGGTGATGCACCCCCATGGCGGCGGCCGTGACGGAACACCGTCGCGACCTCGGTGACCTCCTCGGCCGTGAGCGGCAGCGGCTCGAACACGAGCTCCCCGAAGTCCAGGCAATCGGCCGTGAATCCTCTGTAGTCGACGACCTCGGGGGGGAGCCGGCCGGCCACGAGCGGCTCGTCACCGCTCGCCGGCGACGCGTCGAATGCGACCCCACCCAGCGCGAGCAGGCCCCGGCCGTGCCGATCTCCTTGGGATGCCGCGACGAGCCGCTCGCTCGACAGCACGTGGAGCGTCGGCGCCGCCTCGACGAGGTAGGAATCGGCTCCCGACGGGAGCGACGCGAACGACACGAGATTGAGCGCACCCGCCGGCACGATGAGCGCGAGCGAGCGATCGTCCACCACCGACGCGACGGGGTCCCAGATGCGTGAGCGGAGCGCGTCTCCGGCCCGGCGATAGCGGTCGAGCACGTCGGGGTCGACGCGATCACGCCGAATCCCCCGTGTCCGATCGCCGGTCGACGCGATGCCGGTCACCTCGCGCCGCCACGACGCGACCAGCGAATCGATCTTGGCGGCACTCCCGAGCGGAACCACCGGCACGTCGACACGATCGTCGCGCAGGACGAAGGCGAGGTAGCGGCCATCGCCCGAGCGCGATGCGAACGGATCCGGTCTGGGCGACTGCTGGTGCCAGTAGCGCGCGTAGGCCACGATCGCGCTCCGGTCCGGCAGCGCCGCACGCACCTCCGCGATGCCGGCATCGACTCCTCGCGATGCGACGCGTCTGGTCGCCTCACCCTGGGCAAACTCCGCTCGCTCGAGGCGCGCTCGTGCCCGCTCGAGGCGGGCGCGATACGCCTCGGGCTCGCCGGCCGGTCCGAGCACGAGGAGCTCGGCGAGGGTGTCCCGAGCCGCCCCCAGCTCCGCCGCGAGCTCCAGAACGACGGGGTCGGAGCTCGTGACGCCGAGACGACGACGCCGGCCCATCTCGTCCAGCACGAGGGCTCGCGAGCGGATCAGCTCGTCCAGGGCCCGCGACACGAGCTCCTTCTCCTCGCCGTGATCCACCGCCACCGACAGAAGCCAATCGAGACTCATGCGCAGTCGCGCCGCGGACTCCAGCGCCTGACGCTCGCTCAGAACGGACATCGTCTCGCGGAGCTGGCGCCGGTTGATCCCGTTCGCACGGGCGGCGCTGGTCATCGCGAGACCGGGATCGCCCAGGTCCGCGAGCACCATGGCCCGCATCACCAGGCTCGACGCGAGATCGGGATGGTCGCTCCCGAGCACCTCTTCACGACCCTCGACCGCGGCCTCGATGAGCGCGAGGGCCTCGGTGGGGCGCCCCCCCCACCTCAGCTCGGATGCGAGGTTGTGACGCGAGGTGAGGACATCCGGATGCCGGGCGTCCAGGTGCGCCTCGCGTAGCGAGAGGACGTCACGGTGGATCGACTCCGCCGCGGCGGGACGACCGCGCTCGGCTTCCACGATCGCCAGATTGTTCAACGTGGACGCGACCGACAGCTCGCCCAGCGATGCGTTCGCGCGGTAGATCGAGAGCGCTCGTTGGAGGTATCGCTCCGCGTCGTCGTACCGACCGAGGTGGATGCACGCCGCGCCGAGCGCGTCGGCGACCGCCGCCACGTAGGCGTGGTCGGCGCCGAGCACCCGCTCGCGGATCGTGAGCGCCTCCTCGAGGTAGTCGATCGCGCCCTGGTGATCTCCCGTCGCCGCGAGAACGTCTCCGAGGACCTTGAGGTTCTGAGCCAGCGTCGGGTGGTCGGGAGCCAGTCGCGCGCGGCGGACCACCAGCGCGCGCTCCAGGAAAACGCGTGCCTCCGCGTGATAGCCGAGACGCTGCTGGATCACGGCCAGGTTGTGCATCGCCGACACCGTGGTCAGGTGCTCCGGTCCCCGTGTCTTCTCCTGAATCGCCAACGATCGCGCGAGCGCGTCCCGCGCCTCGACGTATCGCCCCGCGAAGACGAGCGTGGACCCGATCTGATTGAGAGCCGATGCGACCTTCGTATGCTCGGGGCCGAGCACACGCCGGCGGATGTCGAGCACGCGCTCGGCGACGGCCAGCGCGCGTGCCGTCTGTCCGCTGTCGCGCAGTACGTAGTTCAGGAACGAGAGGGCCTTCGCGGTCTCCAGGGCGTCGGGTCCGAGCTCGCGCTCTCGCAACGCCACCGCGCGCTCGGCGAGATCGATGGCGCGATCGTACTCCGCCGCCACGCGGTGGAGCGTCGCGCGATTGACGAGGCTGTGAGCCAGCGCCACCGGCTGGTCCGCCTCGTGGGCTTCCCGGATCACGACCGCCCGATCGGCGAGGGGCTCGAGCGTCTCGGCGGTCGGGTTGCGCGTACGGATGTGGGCGAGGACGAGGAGATCGATCACGCTGGCGGTGGCGGGAGAGTCGTCTCCGGTCGCCGCTTCGATGCGTGGCAGTAGCGCGTCCAGGCCGTCGATCGCCTCGTCCAGCTCGAAGCGCTCGACCGCGGCTTCGAGCGCCCGATACTCCGTCTCGAGCGCCTCGGGTACGTCGGCCCACGCGGTGGAATCGGCGTGCGCGCGCGATCCTGACGCGGGCGAGGCGCTCGTTTGGCTCGGCACGTCCGGCGAGGCCGGGGCGCTCGATGCGGGCGCGACGGGTACGCTCGCCGCACCCGCCAGCGCCACGCAGAGCGTGCCCACGAGGCGTTGTCGTGTCGATCGTGTCATGCGCGCGCGTCGTTTCATCATCGGGTCACACGTCGAGCCTCAATGGTATCAGCGACGGCACCTCCCGGCCACGCACGCCGCGCCGATCGCACCGGGATCGAGGCGATCGGGGGCGCTCATCTCGTCACCAGGACCTTTCGCGAGCGTACGCCCTCGCCGGTCACCAGGCGAACGAGGTAGACGCCGCTCGGCACCGGGTGACCGCGCGCGTCGCGACCATCCCACCTGATCGTGTGTCGTGGGGACCGCAGGTCACGGTCGTGCAGCGAGGTCACGTATCGTCCGGCCACGTCGTGGACGGTGACCTCGACTCGCCCGGGGCGATCGAGCACGACCTCCAGCCGCGTGTGCGATCGCGTGGGGTTGGGGAACGCGCTCGACACGATCGGCGGCAGCCCGGCCGGCGCCTCCCCGTCGGCGAGCGCCAGAATCGTGCCTCCGGTCCGGATGTCCTTCTCGGTCGTGGCGTTGCCAGGGAGGGAGAACCACGGCGAGTGAGGAAACAGCGGTGACCGCGTGACGACCCGGGCTCGCCAGTGGTACGAGGTCGCCTCTTCGAGACCGGTCACGAAGCCCATGAAGAGCAGCTGGCTGCCTGCGCCGGACACCGGAGTGCCGGTGTCGAGGAACGCCGGGCTCCGTCCGAGGCCCGCGCCATCGAAGGGGACGCCCAGTGGCTTCACCTCCCACTCCAGGCGGACGTCGCCGCGGCCGGCCGGCGTGCGCCCCGCCACCGAGATCCGGAAGGCGGTGTCGTCGTCGGAGACGCCGAGGAGGCTCACGGGCGTCGTCGACGCGATTCGCCTCTGCTGCACGGGGCGGTCCATGCCGTCTCCACCGTTGCCCAGGAACCCCAGGGTGCGGCCGCCGTGAATCGTCGCATCCGACCAGCCGGGTGCACCGACCAGCACGTCGGCATAGCCATCCCCGTTCACGTCGCCGGCCCCACAGACGGACCAGCCGAGACGTGCGGACGCGAGGCCGCCGGTCGTCGCCCACCCGGCGCGACGACTCGGCCCGGACACGCTGCCGGTGTAGACGAGGGCCGCCCCCTCCGAGGGAGCGCCGGCGGACCACGCGTAGCTGCCGACGATGACGTCGGAGTAGCCGTCCCCGTTCACGTCACCGGCGCCGGCCACGTCATGTCCGTAGGCCACCGACGAGAGTCCGGAGCCGGCCGCCCAGTCGGCGTTGCCCGGCTCACCGGGCGCTCCGAGGCCCGAGGCGCCACCCAGCCACACGAAGGCGCGCCCCTCGTCGACCTGATCGGCGTCGTACAGATAGGCGCCGACGATCACGTCGGAGTAGCCGTCCCCGTTCACGTCGCCCGCGCTGGCCGCCGACCACCCGAACGCCGCCGCGCCCTGGTTGCTCTCCGCGTGCCAGTCGGCGGTCGTCTCGTCGCCCGAGGCGCCGAGACCGCCGGGGCTCCCGTGCCACACGAACACGGTTCCCTCCCCCGCTTCCGCGCCACCGACGTCCGAGTATGCGGGCGCTCCGACGATGACGTCCGAGAACCCATCGGCGTTCACGTCTCCGGCCGTGGCGACACGGCCGCCGAACGTCGCGTTCGGCAGCGTGCCCGAGGTGGTCCACGCGGCGACCGCACCCGGACCGCTCTCGCCTCCGTGATGCAGATACACGCGACCGCGCTCCCCGTCGTACCCGCTGGCCCCGATCAGCACGTCGGCGAAGCCATCCCCGTCGACGTCTCCGGCCGAGGCAACCGAGGTGCCGAACAGGTCGCCGACCGCCTCCCCGAACTCCCGCCAGTCCACGTTGGTGGGGACCCCGAACGCCCCGAGACCCGTCGGGCTCCCGAACCACGCAAACGCGGCCCCCGCGACACCGCCCTGGTCGTAGTACGGCGCGCCGACGATGACGTCGTCATATCCGTCGCCGTCGACGTCGCCCGCCATCGCCACCGAAGCCCCGAGCCGGGCGCCTGCCTGATTGCTCTCCGCACGCCACACGCCGGTGAGATCCAGACCATCGCGCGAGCCGAAGTAGACGAACGCGGCGCCTTCGTCGACCTCACCGCTGTCGTAGAGAGGACTTCCGATGATGACGTCCGAGTAGCCGTCCCCGTTCACGTCACCGGCGCCGGCGACGGACGATCCCCAGAGTGCGGCGTTCTGTGTCGTCCCGGCGCCGAATGCCGCGGACGTGTCGAGCCCTTCGGGAACGCCGCGATAGCAGGCGGCGAATCCGTCGCCGGACGTCGGCGAGCCGACGAGCACGTCGCCGAAGCCGTCGCCGTCCACGTCACCCGCCGCGGCAACCGCCATCCCGAAGTTCCCGAGCGAAACGGTGCCGTAGAGCGACTCGCTCGCCGTTCCCGACAGCCCGGCCGCACCTCCCTCGAACAGGAACGCACCGCCGACGTTCGCCACCGTCGGACCGTCCACGCCGGGTGCCCCCACCACGACGTCGGCGTAGCCGTCGCCGTTCACATCCCCCGCGCTCGCCACCACCGTACCGGCGTAGCCGTCTTCCTGGGCCGGCCCGAACGACCACACGGGAAGCAGCGTGGGACCGCTGGCGGTCCCGAGGTACGCGAAGGCGGCCCCCTCGGCGGGTGCGGTGGAGGACCACAGAGGCGATCCGACGAGCACGTCGGCATAGCCGTCACCGTTCACGTCGCCGGCGCTCGACACGGAGATGCCGTAGTTCGTGTCGTCGATTCCGTCGGTCGCGCTCCACATCGCGCTCGCGGGAGTGGCGCCGGCCGGCAGTCCGGAGGCGCCGCCGCCCCACACGAAGGCCGCCCCCCACGGCGCGCCGGCCCATTCGTACCCGGTCGCCCCGGCGATGACGTCGTCGTATCCGTCACCGTTCACGTCCCCCGCCGTCGACACCGAGGCGCCGAGACGAGCACCGGCGGCGCCCCCGGTCACGACCCACGAGCCCGCGAAGCCCAGCCCCGCGGCCGATCCGTAGAAGACGGTCAGTCGCCCCTCGTCGGCCACCGCGCCATCCCAGCGCCAGGTCCCGAACGCGACGTCGGCGAACCCATCGCCGTTCACGTCGCCCGCGCAGGCGACCGAGTTCCCCAGCTCCGCGAACGCCTGGTTGCTCTCGAAGAGCCAGTCGATCCCGGTGAGCGCACCCGAGGGGCCCAGCCCCCCCGCACCGCCGTACCAGACGAAGCACGCGCCCTCGTCCGTCTGTCCGTTGGAGTAGAGACGAGCCCCGACGATCACGTCGTCATAGCCGTCGCCGTTCACGTCGCCCGCGCTGGACACCGACGAGCCGAGGTACGTGTTCGCCAATCCCCCCACGTTCGTCCAGTCCGGGGTCGGAGACGGACCCGACGGTGATCCGAGATGCAGGTAGACCTTGCCCTGATCGGTCGTCCCGGAGTCGTAATCGGGGGCACCGACGATCACGTCGGAATAGCCGTCTCCGTTCACGTCACCGGCGGTCGCGACCGCGGCCGCGAAGAGGCTTCCGCCCTGCTCGCTCTCGAAGATCCAGTCCGGCGTCACGATCAGGGGATCGACCACCACGGGATACGTCGCGTCGCGGTCGTCGACCACGATGCGGACGTGGTCACCGCCGAGCTCGAGCCGGGACGGGAGCTCGCGACCGCACGCGTCCACCACCACGAGATCTCGGTACCGGAGAACGTGCGCGCCGTCGTGAGAGAAGTCGATCCACCGTCCCGAAGGGTCGAGGTCCGCGAGGAGCCTCCTCGGCTCGTTCGTGCACTCGGTCAGGGATCCCTCGATGCAGAGCGCGCCGGCGCCGGGCGGAGAGCGATGCAGCGTGAATCCCTGCTCCACCCCGCGGGGCGTGTTCTCGTACCACTCGACGATCCCCGCTCTGGCATAGACGACGCGCCGGTCGTCGGCGACGGGCGAGACGGCCTCGGCAGGTCGCATGAGATCGGTGCGACCCCAGCGCGTCGTCGTCCACCCGAGCTCCCAGTCGGAACGCGGATCGGTCCGGCTGACCACCCGGATGCCGTCGGGATCGAAGAACGTCCTGAGACCGTGCTCGCGGTTCGGCGCCTGGAGGACGCCTCCCGGGCCCGGTGTCACCGCGTACTCGGCGGCAATCATGGCGGCGCGAGCCGCTGACCACCAGTCGCCGTCGATGCCGGTGGACGAGAGGCTCGTCGCGTCCGATCCTCCGGCCGCGGCCGGGCTCGGCGCGGACGCCGGCGGCGAGACGCCGTGGCCCGGCAGCGGTGCGGTCGCGAGGGCAACCACCGTGATCAGCAACGCGGCGAGAGCGCGTCTGGGATTTCGAGCGGACATGGCGACCTCCTGTTCCGTGTGTCTGACCAGTGCGAACACGGATCATCGGAGGCTCGAAGTTGCAGCAGGATCGGTCGCGAACGGGGGGCGATGGGCTCCGGGCGCGGTCACGGCCGGTGGAGCACGTCCACGACGCGAACCGTTCCGCTCGCCGCCTCGAGGATGGCCCGCGTGGCCGACGTCGCCGACGACAGCGTCAGCTCGGGCGCCACCGAGTCCAGCCGGCGGTCCAGCGACTCGAGGTCCGGCGCTGAAGAGAACGCCGCCACGAGGATGCGTTCGGAGCCGGCCTCGCCGGACAGCGACCATCGATGCTCGCTCGCGGACGGCGGGACGACGTGGGTCCGACCGGCGGGCCACGGCGCCTGCGCGCCGGCCGGGGTGTCCGGCCACAGGAGCGCGACCTGTCCATCGGAGTCGACGTGAACGGCGACGACGAACGCCGGCTCGGTGAGCTCGAACGCCACCACGAACCGATCGCCGGTTCGGAGCTCCTCCACCGGCGACGCTCCGCCGGTGCCGCGCACCCCGATCGGTCGGGTCACGAAGACGCTCTCCCACGGTCCGGCCTCGTTCGAGGGACGCAGCAGGACGATTGTGGCGGCGGCCGCCGCGACGACGGGCATGAAGACTCGCCACGAGACGACCCGGGCCCACGCCTGCCGCCATCCGGCACCGCCGGCCGCTTCGCCTGCAGCGCCCGTCTCGCGAAGGCCCAGCTGCCGGCGGAGCGCCGCGAGGCTGGCCTCCTCGGCTCGACGCTCTGCGGGCGACATCGGGTCGGTCTCGGCCGGCCCGGGGCGAAGATCCAGGTCCCCGTCGGGATCGGGTGCCCGCTCGACGGCCCGGAGTCGCTCCAGCGTTTCGCGGTACCGCGGATGGCCGTCCAGAAACGCGTCCACACGGCGACGCTCGGCGTCATCGAGGTCGTCGTAGGCGAGAATGAGCTCGCGCATGGTCCGGGCCTCGTCGGTCATGGCTTCCACCTCAGCTCGAAAGACTGCTCGCGACCCCACCGAAGTTGCAGTCCGCCATGCGCGGACCGATCACGTGGCGTGATCACGGGCGCTCCCCTCACCTCGAGTCCTCCTCCGGAAGCGCGAGATCGAGCCGCTCCACCAGGCACCGCCTGAGCGCCAGTCGGCCTCGCCGGATCCACGCTCTGACGGTGTTCAGGGGCGCCGCCATGTGGCGCGCGATCTCATCGTAGGACATCTCGTGATCGAGCAGATGAACGATGGCCTGCCGGTGCCGGTCGTTCGTCAACGTCGAGAGGCAGGCGTCGAACGCGGCCCGGATCTCGACGTCCGCGAGGCGGTCGTCGGCGCTCCGGCTCGCCGACACCGGCGCACGCGGGTCGAGAGCGTCGCCGTGTGCGTGCTCGCGATCGGACCGGATGCGCTCGCGACGCAGGCAGTCGAGGAGGCGATAGTTGGCCCGCTTGCGAAACCAGGCCCAGAAGCAGCCGGGTCGCGTGTATACGAAGCGACCCGATCGGAGGTCGGACAGAACACCGAGAAGCGTATCGTGTGTCCAGTCCTGGCGTAGCCCGTCGTCGCGCGTGAGACGGCACGCCATGCGATAGACCGGACGGTGCGTACGGGTGAGGAAATCGTCCACCGCGGGATCGGACCCACGGAGGAGTCCCTCGACCAGCGAGTGCTCGTCATCGTCTCGTCGGGCGTCCATGCCTGGAGCATACGCACGCACGAGCGGATTCTGCGAGACCGATCCCCACGCGGACCCCGGGGGCGTCGGGTCCCACCGCCGGCGCACGTGCCGACGGTGGGCGACGGATCGACCTAGAAGCTCACCCTGGCCTGAAGCCCGAACGTGACGTGGTCCTCGTCCACGCTCGCAGCCGAGAGGGCATCACCGATCGTCGAGTTCAGGACGGCCGTGTACGACAGCGACGGCGACACCTGGATCCCGTTCGGGAACGAGACGTCGACCGCGGCGCGAAGACCGGCATCGCTCAGCGAGCCCTCGTCGACGGCGAAGGTCTGGGCGTGATAGCTCCCGGTCGCGGCCGCGACGTGCGCGGTCAGGTTCAGCGCCGCGATCGGGGCCACCGGCATGCCGTAGCCGGCGCCGAGCCGGGCGTACGCGCCGTCGGTATCCCCGACGCCCAGGTACACCGCGGCCGATGCCTCGACCGGCAGGCGCGTGGTCGACGCCGATGCGAACAGCTCGTGCGAGTCCACGTCGGTCACCGGATAGCGACGCAGGAGATAGCCGCCGTTCAGCTCGACCGCACCGACCTCGCGACGCAGGCCGGCTTCCACGTCGATCTCGGTGAACTCGCCCGAGTGCGACTGGCGATCGGTGAGATCGGAGAAACCGGCCGCGCGAAACGCGAAGACACCGGACGACATGCCGATGCCCGTCTCGACCACGGGCTCGTCGTTCATGACCATCCCTCGCGTGACGTGCGCGGAGTAGACACCGAGGTCGGCGGACACCTCGACTCCCCCGGGGGCTGCGAGTGCCGGTGACGCGATCAGCGTGACCGTGGCGGCGAGTCCGGCCGCCAGCGAGCGGTTTCGTCGTTCCATCGTTCTGGCCTTCCCTTCGCGGCTGAGTCGTCGGGGCTCGGCGTGGATCGCCGAGGGGCGTTGGCCCATCGAGTTCGGTATCGACCGAACCGCGAGCGCGGGGAATGGCGGCTTCGACGAAAACGATCGGGAGGGTTCCCGACTGGTTCGGGGCGTGCGGGGCGCGGCTCGTTTGGACCGCACCGGCGTGCGATCGGTCCCGGCGTCCGAACGCCGAGACGGACGGAGCGGCTGGCGTCGCGCGGTCGTGCGGCGCCGGGAGCGCCGGGCGTGCCCGGGACGGAACGGGCGGCGGAGGGCGCGCGGTCGCGCCCGGCGCGGCGCGCCCGGCGCGGAACGGGCCGCGAGACGGGAGCTCGAGGAGGCGAGTCGCGGACCGCGCTCGCCCCCCGGACGCGTGGCCGGCTAGGCGAGCACCTCGCGAATGTGTCCGAGCGCCCAGTCGATGTCGTCCTTGCCGATGACGAGCGGCGGCGCGAACCGGATCACGTTGTCGTGCGTCTCCTTGCACAGGATGCCGCGATCCTTCAGCCGCTCGCAGTACGGGCGCGCCGGGCTCGCCGCATCGGTCAGCTCGACGCCGATCAGGAGGCCACGCCCGCGCACCTCCTTCACGTGCGGCGAGGCGATCGCGCGCAGCTCGGACATGAAGTACTCGCCGAGCGTCGCCGCGTTCTCGACGAGCTTCTCGTCGACGAGGATCCGGAGCGCCTCGCGGGCGACCGCGCAGGCCAGCGGATTGCCGCCGAACGTCGAGCCGTGGTCTCCGGGCTGGAAGACACCCATGACGTCGCGCCGACCGACGAC
Source organism: Candidatus Eiseniibacteriota bacterium (assembly GCA_965224245.1). Lineage (GTDB taxonomy): Bacteria > Eisenbacteria > RBG-16-71-46 > CAZAMP01 > CAZAMP01 > CBDCYW01. The sequence continues at coordinate 3,954,649 of OZ245046.1, forward strand.
AGCGGACACGGGATAGAAGCCCCCGCTGAGCGCCTTTCCGAGGATGTAGAGATCCCCGCGCACACCCTCGTGATCGGCCGCGAAGAGCTTCCCGGTGCGCCCGAGACCGGTCTGGATCTCGTCGTCGATCAGGAGCACGAGGTTGGCATCGCAGAGGTCCCGCACGCGTCGCAGATAGCCGTCGGGGGGCACGATGACACCGCCCTCACCCTGCATCGGCTCGAGCAGGATCGCCACCGTGTTCGGCGTGATCGCACCGGCGAGCGCGTCGGAGTCGCCGTACGGAACGCACACGAACCCGGGCGTGAACGGCCCGAAGCCATCCTTGTACTGCTCCTCGGACGAGAAGCCGACGATCGTCGTCGTGCGCCCGTGGAAGTTGTTCTCGAAGACGATGATCTCGGCCGCACCGTCCGGCACGCCCTTGACGGTGTATCCCCACTTGCGCGCGGCCTTGATCGCGGTCTCGACGGCCTCGGCGCCGGAATTCATCGGCAGCACCGTGTCCATGCCGGTCAGCTCGCAGAGCTCCTTGCAGAACGGTCCCAGCTGAGCGTTGTGAAAGGCACGCGACGTGAGCGTGACCCGCTGGGCCTGCTCGGTCAGGGCCGCGACGAGGCGCGGATGGCAGTGTCCTTGATTGAGTGCGCTGTACGCCGAGAGACAATCCAGGTACCGATTCCCGTCGACGTCCCAGACCCACACGCCCTCGGCGCGCTCGATCACGACCGGGAGCGGATGATAGTTGTGTGCGCCATAGGCGTCGGCCATCGTGATGTGGTCTCGGGTCCGGCTACCGGCCGTGGTCGTGTTGGCCATCGGTCGATCCTCCAGGTTCGGCGGTCTCATTGGCACCGGGTTGCCCGCCTCGGCGGGTCCGGATGATCGTCGAAATCGAACGAGTCTATCACGGGCCGTGTTGCGCGAAACAACCCGAGATCGGAGCTAAATCTGTACGGGTACAGACGTTGAGCGCACCTCAGCCGGTCGGTCCGGACGGCGTGATCGGCTCGGCCTCCTCGGGAGCCCGAAAGGCCGAGGGGGCGATCGCGGACCGATCGACTCCGACCAGCTCCACGGTCCGCCCGATCGATCGGTCCTCGTCGAGAGTCTCCACCCGTACGATCAGTCCCGGCGGCGTGCCGGGCGGCGGATCACGACGGAGGTCGCGCATGACGTCGACACCCCACGCGAGCGGGGGATGTCCCGCCCAGAATCGGCGGTAGTGCGAGAAGACCGCGACGTCCTCGCCGAGAACGCCGGCGCTGTCGGGGTCCACCGTCCACACCCGCGCCTCGAGCACCTCTCCGTCGAGGATGTCGTAGCCGGTGGCGCCGAGGGACCTCCACGTGCGATCGCGGCCGTTGGGGCGTGCGCTGCGCTCGTCCCCCGGAACCGGCGCGATCGGGGGGAGCTGCGCGCGAACGGCATCCCGCTCGGCGGCCGGAAGTCGGGCGAGGGCCTCGTCGACCGCCGCGCTCGACGCCTCGGCCCGCCGGATCATCCCCAGCGCCGTCTCTTCGGTGACGATCCGCGCCACGTCCCGCGCGCGATCGATCAGCCAGGTGGTGGCCTCGGACGCACGAAACAGGACGACGTGGTCGCCCGACTCCAGCGAGAACGCATCGGGGCTCACCCGGCAGACCACGGTGGCCGGCTCGTCCCCGGTGGTGACCCGGTAGTCGAAGGTGACGTCGGCGCCGGCGACCGCCGCGGACGACGCCGCCGTGATCAACACCCCGGCCACCCGTCGAAACCCGATGCACATGTGTTCGGTACCTCTCCTGGCCGGCCCGTCCGCGAGCCTCGCGGGCCGCCACCGGGTCCAGCGGACGTTTGACCCCGCCACGACGACGCCTATACGATGCCCGCCATGACACACGTTCTCGAGGTCGCCGACGTCGTCAAGACGTTCGGCAAGCACCGCGCCGTCGACGGCGTCAGCTTCCAGGTGCGCGCCGGCCGTATCTTCGGCCTGCTCGGCCCCAACGGCGCCGGCAAGAGTACGACGATTCGCATGATCATGAACATCATCGTGCCCGATTCGGGCTCGATTCGCGTGTTCGGCGAGCGTCAGGACGGTAACCAGAACGACCGGATCGGGTTCCTTCCCGAGGAGCGCGGCCTCTACCGGAAGATGACCGTCCGAGACCATCTTCTCTTTCTCGGCGAGATCCGGGGCGTTCGCAAGGAGAAGGCGGGGCCACGGATCGACGAGTGGCTGGAGCGGATGGGCCTCGTCGAGTGGGCCGGGAACAAGGTCGAAGAGCTGTCCAAGGGCATGCAGCAGAAGATCCAGTTCATCGGCACGATGCTGGCCGATCCCCCGATCCTCATCCTGGACGAGCCGTTCAGCGGGCTGGATCCGATCAACGTCATCCAGCTCAAGGAGACGCTGATCCACGCCCGCGAGGCCGGAAAGGCCATCATCTTCTCCACGCACGTGCTCGAGCAGGCCGAGAAGCTCTGCGACGACATCTGCCTGATCAAGGACGGCCGGATCATCCTGCACGGCGACCTGGACCGCGTGCGCGAGCAGTTCCGGCTGCCCCTGTACCGGGTACGCGGGACCGGACTCGAGAGGCTCGAGGGGCTGCCCGGCGTCAAGTCGATCACGCGGGAGCAGCGGGAAGACGAACCGGACGAGCTGTCGGACGCCACGATCGAGGCGACGCGTGAGGACACGCGACGGGTCGAGCTCGAGGACGACTCGGCGCGGGCCGCGTTCCTGACCGCCGCGCTGGCCGCGGCCGACCTGACCGAGTTCCGAGCGCTCGAGCCCGATCTGGAATCGATCTTCATCGAGGCGGTGAGTCATGCGGCTCGATAGGTTCGCCGCCGTGGTCCGGCGCGAGTACATGACCCGCGTTCGCACGAAGGGCTTCTGGATCGCCACCGCGGCGTTTCCGCTCCTGTTCGGGGCGATGACCGTCGGCCCCTCGCTGATCGCCGAGAAGCAGCGCGAGCAGACCGTCCTCGGGTTCGTCGACGAGACCGGCCGCATCGAGGGAGGATTTCGTGCTCGCGTAGCCGAGCTCGCCGGGGCGGGCAACTTCCCCGTGGAGATCGTCAGCTTCCCGCCGGGCACCGCCGCGGACTCGCTCGACGCCCGGGTGCTCCGGGACGACGTCGACGCGTACATCGTCGTGACCGAATCCTCGATCCAGGGCAGCGAGGTCTCGTACCACGCCAGGGTCACCACGAACTTCCAGATTCAGCAGATCATCCGCCAGGAGCTGGACCGGCTGTTCACGAGGGACCGGCTCACCGCGGGCGGGTTCGACCCCGAGCGCATCGCCGAGCTCACGACGCGGCTCCGGCTCGATACGGTCGGCGTGGGCGCGGACGGAGACGCCGGCGGTGGCGAGACGCGTTTCTTCTTCGCGTTCATCATCTTCATGATGCTGTACCTGATGATCGCCATTCACGGTCAGAACATCATGCGCAGCATCATCGAGGAACGCTCGTCGAAGATCGTGGACGTGTTGATCACGGCGCTCAAGCCGACCGAGCTGCTCTTCGGCAAGATCGCCGGGGTCAGCGGGGCCACGCTCACGCAGCTCTTCGTGTGGGTCACGTCGGCGGCGCTCATCCGACGGCTCCTGGCCGACTCGCTGACCGACTCGATCGGGGCCCTGCCGTCGCTCCCGCCGTCGATGCTCGTGCACCTCGTGCTGTTCTTCGTCATGGGCTTTCTCCTGTACGCGAGCCTCTTCGCGATGGTGGGCGCCACACATACGAACGACCAGGAGGCGCAGCAGTACGTCTGGGTGGTATCGATGCCGCTGATGGCGTGTGCGTTCATCCTGATGGGTGTGGTCACGGCGCCGTCCTCGACGCTGAACGTGGTCCTGTCGGTGATCCCGTTCTTCGCGCCCCTCATCATGCTGACGCGCATGCTCGTCTCGTCCGTTCCCGCCTGGCAGGTGGCGGTGAGCTACGCTCTGCTGGCCGCGATGATCGCGTTGCTCCTGACCGGCGCCGCGCGCGTCTACCGGGTCGGGATCCTGATGACCGGCAAGCGTCCGACGCTCGGTGAGATCGTCCGCTGGATCCGACAGGCGTCGTAGCCACGATGCCGCCCCGGCGTCGACAGATCGCGTTCGTCCTGGCCGCCGCGGCGCTGCACCTCTGTGTACTCGCCTGGTTCTGGGCCACCGATCCGTTCGCGGCGAGCCCGATCGTGGACGCGTACCGCTACGACACCCTGGCGCGCGCGCTGGTCGCGAACGGCTTCTCGGTCGAAGGTCCACATCATCAGGCGCCGTTCTATCCCTACTGGCTCGCGGCGCTCTACCGGATCTCGCCGTCCCTGCCGTTCGTGTTCATGGTGCAGGCCCTCGTGGCCGCGGCCGTGGTGCTCCTGGTCGTCCGCGTCGCCGGACGGTGGTTCGGCCGGCGGGCGGCCACGATCGCCGGCGTGCTCGCGCTCGCCTCCGGACCGCTCGCGTTGTTCGCACCGCGCCTCCTGCCGACGGTCCCCGCCCTGGCACTCCAGCTCCTGTGGCTGGATCGGATCCCCGGCGAGAACGTGCGCGCCCGCGCGTGGATCCTGCCGGGAGTCGTTCTGGGGGTCGCGTGCCTGGCGCGCCCCAACCTGCTCCTGATCGTCCCCTGGGGCGTGGCGCTGATCCTGACCGGACGCGCCCGCCCGCGCGCGGTGGGCACGATGCTCGTGGCGGCCGCGCTCGTGGTGGCCCCCGTCACGCTGCACAACCTCCGCCAGGGCGAGGGGCTGATTCTGATCTCGGCCAATGCGGGCGAGACGTTCTCACACGGCAACAACCCGTCCGCACGGGGCGGCTACGCACCGGTGGCCGGGCTCCGCGGGGCCGACATCCTCCGGCAGGCCGACGTGGCCCGCGAGCTGGCCGAAACGGAGGAGGGCCGTGCGCTCTCGACCGCCGACGTCCAGCGGTACTGGCTCCGGCGCGGGATGTCGTTCCTGACCGGGAATCCGTCACACGCCGGATGGCTCATCCTCCAGAAGGCGCGGCTGATGCTCGGCGCCGAGGAGACACCCGACATCTACTCCGCGCGTCTCGAGGGCGCGCGCTACACCGCCGCCTTCCGGCTGCTCGCGGTGTCGCTCCCCTGGACGATCCCGTTCGTCTTGCTCGGGGTCGTTCGCCGGCGGCGGGAGATCGATCCCTGGTACCTGGGGCTTCTCTGCACGCACGCGATCACGATGCTCGTGTTCTACGTCAGCAACCGGTACCGGGCGCCGCTGGACGTGCTGCTTCTCCCGCTCGCGGCGGCGGGCCTGTCGGCCGGTCGGACCGCGCTCGGAGATCGACGCTCGCTCGCCGCGATCGCCGCCGGCGTCGCGCTGATCGCCGTCCTCGTCCTGACCGCCGAGGACACCGACCGGGACGACGCCGGGATCATCCTGACGAACCTGGGGACGACGCTCGCCCGCGCCGATCGGCTCGACGCCGCCGTCCCGGTCTTTCGCGAGGCGACCGAGGTCCGGCCCGGCTGGGCGCGGGGCCATCACTATCTCGGGCGCGCGCTCGCGCGCGGGGGCGACGTACCGGGCGCGCTGGAGTCGCTCCGGCGAGCGGTCGGGCTGGAGCCCGAGCTGGCCGAGGCGCGACTGGACCTCGTCCGTGCTTACCTCACGCTGGGTCAGCCCGACGCCGCGGCGTCCGAGCTGGCGGCGCTGGCCACCGCGCCGCGGCTCGAGTGGGACGTGATCGTGCCGGCGTCTCGCTTCGCCGAGCAGCTCGGACTCGACGACGTCGTCCGGCGACTCGTCCTGGGGAGCGGCACGTGCGAGGCAGCCGCCGGCCGACTCCGGACGGCCGCCCTGTCTCCGGAGCACCGGGACGAGATCCGCGCCCGGCTGGGCCGGCTCTGCGGGTCCTGACCCCGATCGCTCTCACGCGGCTCTCATGCGCGGCGAGGCACAATGAGGCTCGCTCGGTCCTGCACGCTTCTGGACGGCGCCACCGAGGAGGTCCTTCGTGGAGTCCATCGCCACCGGTCTCGCGTCGCTGGTCGTGCTCGTCACGACCGTCGCCGCCGCGCTCCCCGCCGGAGCCGTTCGCGGTCACCTGGAAACGCTCGATCTACCGGCACACCTGCGCGACCGCGGGGACGGAACTCCTCTGTCGATGTTCGGCACCTACGTGCAGCCGCGTCAGCTCCTCGTCTACCCGTTCTTCGAGTTCTACCGGGATCACGACCACGAGTACGCGCCGAACGACCTCGGCTATGGAGAGGACGTCGACTACCGCGGCGAGTACGAGGCCACCGAGGAGCTCATCTTCGTGGCGTACGGCATCACGAGGCGGCTCGCCGTCGAGGTCGAGGCGGCGATCATCCAGGCCGAGCTCGAGCGGAGCCCGGAGGACCGCTCGGGCGTGCCCGACGAGATCGAGGAGTCCGGGCTCGGCGACGTCGAGGGCCAGATCCGCTACCGCTGGATCGAGGAGGACGCGGGGGGACCGGGCCTCTTTTCGTACCTCGAGACGGTGATCCCCACACAGGACCCGGGCTCGCTGATCGGCACCACGGACTGGGAGTTCAAGCTCGGCACCTGCGTCGTCCGCGGGTTCGGGTTCGGCACCGTCACGCTGCGCGCGGCGGTCGAGTACGATCGCGCCGAGGACAAGGGCGAGCTCGGGGAGCTGGCGGTCGAGTACCTCCGCCGCGTCTCGGGATCCTGGCGGGTGTACCTGGGGGTGGAGGGCACGCAGGACGAGGTCGAGCTGATCCCCGAGCTCCAGTGGCACGCCAGCCCACGCGTCGTGGTCAAGCTGAGCAACGGGATCGGGCTCACGTCGAAGGCGACGGACTGGGCGCCGGAGCTCGGGGTGCTGCTGTCGCCGTGAGTCCCGGAACGGGCTAGCCATCCTCGTCCATCGACCGGAGGATCCGCACGTAGTTTGCGTATCGCCATCCGGTGACGTCCCCGCGCTCGCACGCCCTGCGCACGGCGCAGTCAGGCTCGTGGTCGTGCGTGCACGCACTGAAGCGACAGTCCGCGATCCACGCCTCGAACTCGGGGTACGCCAGCCGGAGCTGGTGCGCGTCCAGCGGCTCCAGCCCGAACGCGCGCACCCCCGGCGTGTCGACGATGAAGCCCCCGCCGTCCAGCTCGAGCAACGACGAGCGCGTCGTCGTGTGCGTTCCCTTCTGGCTGTACTCCGAGACGTCGCCGGTGCGAAGCCGCAGCCCGGGCTGTATCGCGTTCAGGAGCGACGACTTTCCGGCGCCCGAGGGACCGACGACGACCGACGTCTTCCCCGCGAGCGCACCGACCAGTGCGTCGAGGCCCTCGCCGGTGTGCGCGCTGACGCGGTGGCACGCGAACCCGACCGAGCGGTAGACCGACGCGACGTCCGCCGAAGACGCATCCTCGGCGACGGTCGCATCGTCCGGGTCGGGGACGGCCGCGCCGTCAGGGACGGCAGCGCCGTCAGGGACGGCGGCGTCACCGGACGGCCCGTCCTCGAGGTCGATCTTGTTGATCACGATGATCGGCGTGATGTCGGCACTCGCAGACGCGGCCAGGCATCGATCGATGAACCCCGTCCGCAGCGCCGGGCGACGCGTGGACGTCACGATGACCGTCTGATCGAGATTGGCCGCGAACACGTGTCGCACGCCCCGGCGCTTGGTCGCCATGCGGGTCAACGCGTTCCGCCGGGGAAGGACCTCGTGCACGACCCACTCCCCGGCGGACGGCTCGTCCACCCGCACCCGATCCCCCACCACGAGCACGTTGGTCTCGCGCCGGGCACCGCGTCCCAGTCGCGCGCGATGCGCGCACTCCACCACGCGGCCGGACGGCTCGAGGCGCACCCGGCTCCGACGGGCATGCACCTCCACGACGGTCCCCACCTCTGGACTCAGGGCTCCTCCTCGCCGTTCGTGACGTCTCTCGGCTCCGGGCTCCAACGGAAAGGATTGTAATCACGTCAATTATGCGGCCTCAAGCCGGAGGCCGACGCTTGCGGGGTGGCGACGCGGTTTGCTACCGTTTGCGCCTGCCGCGAGCGGGCGATCGAGAGCCGAGAGCCGCACCTGGAGCCGGCACACAATCAGGGGTGAGGAAGGGCTGAAGATGAGGACCATCGGTACGTGGCTGGGTGCCGTCGCCATCTCGTTGATGTTCGCGACCTCCGACGCGTTCGCGCAGTTCACGACCTTCGAGGAGCAGTCGAGCGAGACCAAGTGGGGCGCGTCGTTCTTCTCGGGAGGCGACGTGGACAGCCTGGGGAACGTGCTCCTCGGGTTTCGCGTGAACTACAAGCTCCTCGAGGTCGATCCCCTGGCGCGACTGAGCCCCGAAGGGGGTCTCGAGGTGCGGAAGAACTACGTCCTTCTCAAGATCGGCGCCCGGGGCGACTCGCGGGAGTTCATGCGATTCTCGGCGTTCGGCGGTGCCGGCGTGCTCAGGATCCAGGACTTCACGAACAGCGGCGACAGCGACTTCGGCTCGGACGAGAGCTGGTACGTGAACTTCGGCGCCAAGTTCCGCCTGCCGTCGCTCCAGGGCACGCCGGTGCTGGGCGGCATCCTCGGCGGCATTCCGCTCGAGAACGTGTCGCTGTTCGTGGCCGAGGAGCTCACGGGGCTCGAGAATCCCACCTCGGACGAGGGTGCGCCCGAGTTCGGCGTCAACGAGTGGTATCCGTACTCGATACAGATCGGCGTCATGGTGGGCTCGGCCAGCGGCTGGCACACGGAGTGACCGTCACGGCCGGCGACCGGCCGTCCCCTCTCCCCTTGAACGCGAACGCGGCTCCGAGACCGAAGCCGCGTCCGAGTGACCGGTGTATCGAGGCCGATCCGCCGGCGATCTACTGGACCAGAGCGGCCAGGTCGTCGCCGAGGAGGAGCCTGGGCGCGGTGCGCCCGCCGACCGGAATGGTCAGCGCCGCTCCCCACGTCCCGGCCGGAAGGCGATCTGTCACCGCGCCGTCGGCGGTGCTCACGCAGAACCCGTCCTTGCCCTCGACGATCACTCCGACCGCGTCGAAGGCGTCGGCCGTCGGGAACGACACGTCGAGCTGATCCCGCTCCAGCAGCACGAGCCCGGCGTCCACGTCCACCGCTCGCAGCATGGCCGCGATCAGCACCGCCTGATCCAGCGCGGTGGCACACGATGCGCCCAGCGTCTCCTTCGGCCCCATCAGCATCCCGAGACTGATCGCCATCGGAAGCCGTACCTGCTCCTGGCGTCCGAGAACGGCGGCCGCGATGCGTTTGGCCTTGTCCCGCGCGTCGTGCGCGCCGGCGGTCACCGATCGGGCCTCGCGCCCCACGCTCTTCTCGTCCTCGAGGGGCTCCTGGAAGGACTGCCGCATGAGCTGAGCCGCCACCGAGTCCCACGCGAGCCGCCCGTACGCGGCCTGGGTCGGCTTGGTCGACTGGTCCGCGCGCTCGCCCTGGATGCGGTCGGACATGAAGCGGCCGGTTAGCTCCTGCGCGCTGACGATGGGCCCGCCACCCCCGAAAGACTCTCCGGTGGCACGACCGTCGGTGTCGGCGAGTCCGCGGCGGATGGCCATCGGCTCGAAGAGCCACGTCGTCTGGACCACGCGCGGATGCTGCCCGTCCGAGAGCGCGGGGATGTTGGCCTCGCCCCAGCGGAAGCGCCAGCTCGTGGGCTTCTCCCAGTGCTCGTGCGGAACGCTCCCGTGAGAGGAGCCGGCCCACCAGTTGAACCCCGGCGACTGACGTCCACCCATGAGCTCGCTGGAGACCTCGATCACGATGTCCGACTGCAGCGACGGCAGCTCGCGGTCGAACGTGTGAGTGTAGTGCGGATTGACGCCCTCGATCTTCAGCTCGAGATGCATCGCCACGAAGTCGCCGGCCTCGAGGTCGTCGAGATCGGCCGTCCACAGCTCGTAGTCGTCGTAGCCGTCACACTCGTGCGAGGTCTTCGTGACCTTGAGCTTCTCGACCGCGTCGGGCCGGATCCGGGTGACCTCGAGCTTCTTGATCTCGTGTCCCGGGAACGACTCCTCGACCAGGCGAGAATGCTGACCGAGATCACCGGGATCGCGTACGAAGAGGATCCAGTCGCGACCGACCTCGGTCTCCACGCCGTCGCCGGTGGGACCGAGGCGGACGTGGTCGCGGTCCAGCACGACGACCGCGGACGCGTCGAACTGCGACATCAGTGAATCGCGCATGGCCGCATCCTGGTAGCGGCTCCACTTGTTCTTCTGCCGGCGGGCCTCGGCGTCGGTGGCGAACGATCCGACGATCACGGCGAGCGCCAGGATGAGCAGTGAGGTTCGACCAGACATGTCCTTCGCTCTCTTCTGAAAGTCTGACGCGGCTCGGCATCGGCGGGCACGGGCTCGCGGCGAAGCGCGGCGCGCGTTCATAGCCGGGGGGCTCCCCCGGTTGTACGCGCGACCGACCGGTCGAGTTGCCTCTTGGCGGATGAGCCGATGATGTGAATTCGCCTCGGTTCCGCGAGAGCGGCTCGGGGACGACCGGCGCCTGGAGGACGCCCCGCCTCTCAGGGCCGCCCGGCCGCATCCACGGCGTTCGGGTCGACCCCCATCGCCTCGAGTCGGCGGCGCGTCATCTGGTCCCCCGGATCCAGCCGCTGGGCCTCGCGATAGCAGCGGACGGCCTCGGGGGCATCTCCGCGGCGCCGGTGGATCTCGCCCAAGTGAAACCATGACACGGCGTTATCGGGATGCTCGGCCAGCACGGCCTCGAACAGACGCCGGGCGTCGTCCGGGCGACCCGCGAGGCGGTAGACCACCCCCAGGTTGACCGTGATCGAGAGCTCCCCGGGGTTCGCGGCCAGCGTGGTCTCGCCGACCCGGATCGCATCCTCGTGCCGTCCGGCCGCCGAGTGGGCTCGCATGAGCCAGTATCCCACCGTGAGGTGTCCATTGTCGTCCGCGAAGGCCGCCTCGAGATGCGGGAGCGCGGCGGTCAGATCACCCTCGCGGGCCAGCAGCCGGCCCAGGTTGCTGTGGGCCTGCGGGTTGTCGGGATCGACGGCGAGGGCGCGCGCGTAGGCCTCCCGGGCCTCGTCCTTCTCGCCACGACCCGAGTGGTACGACCCCAGGTTCACCCACGAGCGGGCCGAGGTCGAGGCCTCGCTGCCGTCCGCCGCGATGTAGCCCAGCGCGGTGAGTCGGCTCATGATCTCCGACTCGAACGCGCTCTCCGCCAGCGTGGTCTGTCGCTCGCGGAGCCACGCCGCGCTCTCGTAGGTCGGCACGCGGCTCGCCGGACGCCGGTCGGCGGGAACGACCTCGTCGATCACCCGTCCCGTCATGTCCTGGGACGGTGGAGCCCCGGCCAGCGCGAGCACGGTGGGGGCGACGTCCCGGATGCTCGCCTCGATCCGGGCGCCGGGAGTCACGCCCGGTCCGAGGGCCATGACCACCCCGTCCACGTGGTGCCATCGGGGAGCCTCGACGAACTCGCGACCGGCGGTCACGCGGGCCGGGCGGTCGGAACCGGTCAGGAACCCGTGATCGGAGACGATGAGGTACGTGGCCTCGCCGATCGACTTCATCAACCGTCCCAGGATCTCGTCCTGGTAGCGATAGAACGCCTCTACGGTCCGTCCGAATCGCGCCATCTCCTCCGGCGACGCGCTCGGATGGAGCGGCGGTGTGAATCGCATGTAGGTGTGCCCGGCGGTGTCGACGCCCTCGAAGTAGACGCTCAGCACGCGCGGATGCTCCTCGGCATACAACGTCTGGGCGAGCCGCTCCACGTTCTCCATGTTGGCGTAGATGTACCGGAAGTGGCGGACGGGATCGTAGAAGTCCAGCGATCCGCCGGACTCGAACTCGGCCTCGGACACGTCGAGGAACGGCTCCGCCTCGGCGTAGGTGACCGTCTCGGGGGCACGGAGCACCTCGAGCGCGGTCTCGGTCAGAGCAGGCGGGTAAACCAGCGAGCGGTCGGGTCGGTGCTCTCCGATGAACGCGTGGTAGCCGATGCGATCGGACACGACGAAGCCGTGCTCGAGGATCTCCGCCGGCCAGCTGGCCCACCACCCGATGGTGCCCGTCGAGACGTTCGACTCGTCCAGGATGTTCCACCACGCCTTGCACTGGCGGTGGAGCGACGTGATGACGATGGGCGACCCGCCGTCCGGATCCGGGGCCGTGAAGTCGAGCACCCGGTGCCGATCCGGGCTCAGCCCGGTCGCGATCGTCGTCCAGATGATCGGCGACAGAAGAGGAGCCTCCGAGCGAAGCGTCCCGGACGCGCCCTCGTTCACGAAGCGGGCGAAGTTGGGCAGCTCGCCGCGCTCCATCATCGGGCGCAGCATGCTCCACTCCAGCCCGTCGAGCCCCAGGACGACGATCGGCGGCGGCCCCGAATCGCAGGACGGCCCGGCGATCGCCAGGATCGCGACGCACACGAGGGCGAGCGCGCCGGTGCCGTGGGGGCGGCGGCGAGTGAAGAGGGGCAGGATCGATCGGGGCGTGGTCGTCACGGGAGATCCTCGGGGCCAGGGAACGTGCCGGCGCGGCGGCGCCGGCGGCGACGGGAAGCGCGACCTCCGGCGGCGGTTGCCGTCCATCGGCGCGACTCGCCAGCGTACCCTCGGGAGCGCCGTCCAGGCAACCGGCCCGGGGCCGCCCGACGGTGGCGTCGGGCCGGTGTTTTCGCTACGGTCCCCTCCGCCGCGCGCGCGGAGCCGTCCGTGCGCCCCCCGTTTCGCCGCTCACGAAAGGCCGTCACCCATGACCGAGTCGGGCTCCGGCGCGACACCAGCCGTCATCTCGAAGCCCATCGTCGGCATGGCGCTGGCGCTCGTGGTCGTGCTCGCCGTGGTCAACGCGCTCGGGTTCTGCACGAGCAACCAGATCGAGGACGACGCGTTCATCTTCTTCCGCTACGTCGACAACATGCTGGGTGGGCACGGGCTCACCTGGAACCCCGGCGGCGAGCGCGTCGAAGGCTACTCGAGCTTCCTCTACGTGATGGCGCTGGCCCCGCTTCGGGCGGCCGGCGCCGACCTGGCCACGGTCAGTCACCGGCTCAACGTGGCGCTGTTCGTGGCCACCGCACTTCTGGGGATGGTGCTCCTGCGAGGGGCTGCCGGTCGCTGGACCCCGGCGTCCATCCTGGCCGGCCTGCTCGTCGCGACGAGCTCCCAGCTCGCCGCGTACTCGCGCAACGGCATGGAGTCGATGCTGTTCGCGGCCCTGATCGTTCTGGCGTTGTGGCTCGTCGTGCGCGACGGCCGCCGTCCGGTCGACGCGATCGTGTCGGGGGCCGTGTTCGGCCTGGTCGCGCTGACCCGCCCCGAGGGCATCCTCGTCTACCTGGGTGCGGTCGCCGTTCGCGCGCTCTCGCCACGCGATCACGGCGGCACGCGCCTGGACCGGATCGAGCTGATCCGGCTCGCCGGCCTCCTCGCGGTGGTCGTTCCCCACCTGGGCTGGCGGCTCGCCTACTACGGCGCTCTCGTCCCGAACACCTACTTCGCCAAGGTCGGATGGGGTCCCGCCGTGGTCGAGCGCGGTCTGGCCGGCCTCTCGCAATCGGGCGGACTGGTGCAGTTCCTGGGCACGTTCCGGGGCCTCCTGGCCGCGCTCGCGCTCCTGTCGTGGACGCTCGCGCCGCGCACGCGACTGGGCAATCTGCTCGCGCTGCTGTGCGCGGGCTGGATCGCGTATGTCGCCGTCGGCATCGGCCTGCCCAACTGGAGCCTCTGGTACACGATGCCGATCGATCTGTTCGCCGCCCTCTCGCTGGCCTGGAACGTGCCGCGGATCTCGGAGGGGACCGCCCGCACCCCCTCGCGCGTTCTCGTCGCCCTGGCCGTGGCGATGATCCTGGTGGGCAACCTCTCGGGGGCGATCGCCAGGCATCGTCTCGGGGGAGCACCGTTCGGTCTGGCGCCCGTCGATCCGCCGGATCGGTCTCAGGTCAACGCGTTCATCGCGATCGGAAAGAAGCTCGGCGAGATCGCCGCGCCGGGCGAGTCGGTGGCCGTCGGCGCCTGCGGAGCCATCCCGTACTACTCGGAGCTCGAGACGATCGACGTGCTCGGGCTCAACGATCGCCACATCGCCCGAACGCCGTTCACCGGTGAGATCACCGACGCCTTCGGGCACGAGAAGGGTGACGGCGCGTACGTGCTGTCACGACGCCCCACGTACATGATCCCGCTGCCGATCCTGACCCCACGTCCCAACCCCGGTCGCTCCGAGTTCGAGCGGAGCTTCGTCGAGATCTTCCGGTCGCCGGAGTTTCCTCGACACTACGAGTTCAAGAGCATCGAGATCGCGCCGGGTCAGCACTTCAACTACTACGAGCGCAAGCGCTGACGCCTTCGCTCCTCAACCCGGCCATCCCTGGCCGCAATGGCCCTTTTTGGTCTTGACAGCCCGTCGCACCAAAAGTATGGTCCGTTGGCCTGAGCGCTTCACGAGGCGAGGCGGGAACCGTGCCCCCCGAGTTGCGATGCTGGATGCACTCCTGGATCCCGTCTCGCCGCCCTCATCGCTTCCAGAACGCGGGCACGAACAGGGCCATCAGCGTGTAGATCTCGAGCCTTCCGAGCAGCATGCACGTCGCCAGGACGAACTTGCCCGCCGGAGGAATGGCCGCGAAGTTGCGAGCCGGCCCCACGTCGGCCAGGCCGGGCCCGATGTTGCCCATCGTCGCGATGACCGACGTCGCGGCCGTGACCGGGTCCAGACCCATCAACGCCATCAGCAGCGTGACCACGCCGTAGATCAGCATGAACAGGACGAAGTAACCCAGCACGGCGTCCACGGTCTCGTCCTTCAGCGATCGCCGGCTGATGCGGATCGAGCGCACGGCGTGGGGACGGAACCACCGGTACACGGCGATGTACGCGTACTTCGCCAGAACGATCACGCGAATGACCTTCATCCCCCCCGCCGTCGAGCCGGCGCTCCCCCCGATGAACATCAGCGTCACCAGCAGGAGCTTCGAGAACGAGGGCCATTGATCGAAGTTCCCGATCGCGAACCCGGTGGTGGTGAGGATGGATGCGACGTTGAAGACCGCATTGCGGACGGCGTCCGTGATCCTGGGAACGCTCCCCGATGCCGCCAGATCGACCGCGATCAGCACCGCCGCCACCGCGAACACCGAGACGTAGGTCCGGAGCTCGTGGTCACGGAACACGCGCCCCCGTCGCGGACCGCGAAAGAGCAGGAAGTAGAGCGAGAAGTTGACGCCGGCGAGGATCATGAAGCACGTGATGATGATCTCGATCGCGAGGCTCTCGTACGCACCGACCGACGCGTTCCGGGTGGAGAAGCCGCCGCTGGCCACGGTCCCGAAGGTGTGACACAGCGCGTCCCGAAGCGTCATGCCCGCAGCCATCAGCGCGGTCGATTCGGTGACCGTCAGCGTGACGTAGATGGCGAGAAGGTACACCGCGGTGTCCTTGATCCGCGGACTGATGCCCTCCTTCGACACGCCCGGAATCTCGGACCGAAACAGATGCCGCGCCCCCACGCCCATCTGGGGGAGGATCGCGATGAACAGCACGACGATCCCGATGCCGCCGAGCCAGTGCGTGAAGCTGCGCCAGAACAGGATGCTGTCCGGGAGCGACTCGATGTCGGTGATGACGCTGGAACCGGTCGTCGTGAACCCGGACATGCTCTCGAAGAATGCGTCGGCCGGACTCGTCAACGCTCCGGAGAGGAGGTACGGCAGCGCGCCCAGCGTGGCCGCCACGATCCATCCCAGCGCGACGACCCCGAGGCTCTCGCGAAGCAGCAGGTTCTGGCGCATCGCGCCGCGGCCCACGATGACCAGCACGAGGCCGAGCGCGAGCGAGATCCCCATCGAGGCCAGAATCCCGCGCCTCGCCGCCTCCTCCCCGTTCCCGTACGCCCACAGAAGGGAGAACACCATCGAGATGCCGATGACGAGCGTCAGTGTCCCGAGGAGCCAGGACACCATGCGGAAGTTCACGGTCGCGGCCTCCCTGGAGGATCGAGTCGACGATCCGTGCAGTCGTCGGTCCGGGCGAGACGGGCGGCAGCTTAGCAGGCTACTCGAGGCACGGCGAGGCGGCGTCGCTCCGGCTGACGGCGTGGGGTCTAAGTGCCGGGTCGACGAGGGTGGGGCGCTCCGTCGCTCCCCCCCACCCGATCTCACGGCCACGCCGTCAGCTCATTTCGTGTCGGAGCGGCTTTGCGAGGCACCGGTGTCGCACGAGTCGCGACTCCGGCCCCACCCTCGCCGACCCTACGTCGGGGGCCCGGGGCCGAGCGGCCATCGCACGGGGTCGGTCACGCCTGACGCCGGCATCGACCGCGGCGGCCCGGCTCAGCGGGTGACGCCGACGCACGACGCGCGTCGTGACCGGTCGCGCACCGCCGGAGGCCGTGCCACTCGATGGCCCGCCGTTGCGGAGCACGTATACCCGGGTACACGGCGACCGATAGCCCACTCGACGGGCGATCTCCTATGCCCCTCACATCGTCGGGTGCGCAACTCCCGGGTGCGCGTCACCACCGCAGAAACCGATGCGAGCCGAACGCCCCCGTATCGCCCACCGCGTGAGGGGGCGACGGGGGTGGTGTCGCCGGAGCGACTGATGCGACCCCCACGTCCCCCGGAGCCCCTCCGACACGAAATGATGCCCCCACCCGATCTCACGCCCCCACCGCCAGCCGGAGCGCTGGCGACACCACCCCCGGCGCTCCCGACACGCGCCCCCGCCGTCGGGAACACCCGGGTGCAACACCCCACGAGGACCCCGCACCCAATCACACCCCCGACGCCGACCCCGGAAAACACTCCCGAGACCCCCACCGCGTGAGGGAGCGACGGGGGTGGTGTCGCCGGAGCGACTGATGCGACCCCCACGTCCCCCGGAGCCCCTCCGACACGAAATGATGCCCCCACCCGATCTCACGCCCACACCGCCAGCCGGAGCGCAGGCGACACCACCCCCGTCGCTCCCGACACGCGCCCCCGCCGTCGGGAACACCCGGGTGCAACACCCCACGAGCACCCCGCACCCAATCACACCCGCGACGCCGACCCCCGGAAAACACTCCCGAGACCCCCACCGCGTGAGGGAGCGACGGGGGTGGTGTCGCCGGAGCGACTGATGCGACACCCACACCCCCCGGAGCCGCTCCGACACGAAATGATGCCCCCACCCGATCTCACGCCCACACCGCCAGCCGGAGCGCAGGCGACACCACCCCCGGCGCTCCCGACACGCGCCCCCGAGGGACCGCTGGCGACACCACCCCCGGCGCTCCCGACACGCGCCACGGATTCTTCGAGCGACCCAGACCGCCGCACACGAAAAAGCCCCGAGGGCCGAAGCCCTCGGGGCCAATCAGTCAGCTTTGGAGGAGCTTACTGATACAGCTTCTTGATCGACGACCACGAAGCCTCTTCGGTCGGCGTGCCCGGCTCGTTGTAGAGCAGGAACGCCAGGTCGTACGGAACGCCGAACACGTCCGTCGCCGGCGTCCAGTCGGCAAAGCCGAAGAAAGCCGAACGGAAGCAGGCCTGCTGACCGTCACCGACACCCGTCGCCGAACCGTACTGCGGCGGGAAGCAGAACACGGCCGTCACCGAGATGTGGTAGCTGACGCCGTCTGCCTTGTTGAACGGCGTGACCTGCGAGCAGTAGCCGTCAGGAGCGCCGAGCGTCTGGTTGTAGTCGCTCGTCTCGTCCGAGTAGACCAGGTCGCCCGGGCAGCCGTCGGCGTCCGAGGTGTAGATCTCGATGCGGAACGCATCCGGAGGAAGCGGCGAACCGTTCCAGTACACGCCGTACCAGCCAACGCCCACGATGTCGTTGCCGTCACCGAGGAAGTTGTCGGCGATCTGAGCCAGGAACGGGTAGCACTGGTCGTCCTGAGCCGCGAGACCGCTCGCGCCGTCCGGCTCCTGAACCCACTTGATCTCGCCTTCGCAATCGGTCGCATCGAGACCATCGAACTCGAGCGTGAACGGACCGCGCTCCAACTGCACTTCAGCGTTGGCCGAGATGGCGACTGCTGCCAGCACGGAAAAGAGGGCCGTAACCTTCTGCATGGATGCTCCTCGTGGTTGCGGTTCCGGTGGAACCAACCCCCCAAAAAAAATGTGACTCCACGTTGCGAAACGGCACCCCGGAGACGGCGCAAAATGTCGCCGAGGCACTCAGGCGCGTACGTTTGACCAGGACTTACTTTCAAACGCACGAGAGGAAGTATAGCGAGGTCGGTCCGGATTTGTCAACGGAAGCGCGCGCCGGGAAGGGATCGTGGCGCGGACCGACCGCCATCCCAAGACTTAAATCCACAGGGACTTACGGCGCCGACAATCGTCTTCTGGCTTCCCGGACGCCGTCCGGCTGTCCGAGATCGAATAGTCGGGACCCCAGCCGCACCCCGTGAAGGCGCCCCGCCTCCGCGAGCGCCTGGAAGCGGGGCACGTCGTCCAGCTCACCGGAGGTCGTCGCGTCGTCCGGCTCGAGCCGTGCGAACGCCGCGGGAACGATCGACCGGCCCACCCCCCGCCAGATGACCGGGGCTCCGGCCGGAAACTCGAAAGGGCCCTTACGTTTGTCGCTCACCCGGCTTATCCGGACCGCATCGGGAAGGCCGGGTGCGCTCGTTTCCGACCTCTGGATCGGCTGCGTCTCGACCCGCCCGCAGTTGCCCATCCGGTCCGCCTCGGATCGCGTGACCTCGACCAGCGCCATGACCGGCATGCCGTACGCGTCGTACACCCGGCGGACGTCCGACGTCGGTGGCGCGTGTCCGGGCAGGAGATTGTCGGGCATGACGAGCGCAAACGGCTCACCGTCCAGCCACGACTCGGCGAGGGAGAGCGCATCCACGACCCCCCGAGGCTCCGGCTGCTCGAAGAGGCGCCACTGGGGCCACCGATGCAGGGCGTCGGCCGGGATGCGCGCAGGATCGTAGAGCCGCCCGAGACGCGACGGGTCGGGGAACGCGGGAGGATGATCGAGGAACTCCGCCAGCTCGGGCTTGTCCGGGGAGACCACGACGGCCACGTCGGTGATGCCCGACAGGGCCAGCTCGATCAGTGCGAGCGCGATCATCGGCAATCCGCCGACGTCGATCATCTCCTTGGGAAGATCGCCGCGGACCGACGCCACGCGGGTTCCGCGGCCGGCCGCCGGAATGATCGCTCTGGTGACGCTCATCGTCGCTCACCTCGTTCCACCGTTGGCGCACGCGCCGCCGGTGCGCTAGCTTCTCTCGGTCCGTCCCGCCGCATATAACCAGAAAGGTCGCGCATCGTGAAAGCCGCCGTCTTCGATACCCACGGAGGGCCGGAGGTTCTCCGCATCGACGATGTCCCCACTCCCGAGCCGGAGGCGGGCGAGGTCCGCGTGTCGGTGCGCGCCTGCGGGCTCAATCACCTCGATCTCTTCGTGCGCCGCGGGATCCCCGGCGTCCCGCCGTCGCTCCCCCACGTGGGGGGGGCCGAGGTGGTCGGGCGCGTCGACGCGCTGGGGCCGGGGGTGACCGGCTGGGTCGTCGGCGATCCGGTCATCGTGAACCCGACCTTGTTCTGCGGTGCGTGCGAGGAGTGTCTCCGCGGACGCCAGCCGCTGTGTGATCGGTTCGGCGTGCTCGGAGAGCACACGTGGGGCGGGCTGGCGGAGTACGTCGTCGTGCCCGCACGAAACCTGCTGGCGTTGCCGGCCGGCGTCGATCCGACCCACGCGGCCACGACCCCGCTCACGTTCCAGACGGCCTGGCGTGCGCTGTTCACGCAGGCTCGTCTGCGACCCGGCGAGTCGGTGCTGGTGCTCGGAGGGTCCGGCGGCGTGGCCGTCGCCGCCATCCAGATGGCAGCCGAGGCGGGCGCCGTCGTGTACGCCGTCACGTCAGGGGCCCGGAAGGTGGAGCAGGTGGCGGCGCTAGGCGCGCATCGCGTGTTCGATCGGTCCGAGACGTCGTTCGCCAGGGAGGTCTGGTCGGCGACCGGAAAGCGCGGCGTGGACGTCGTGGTCGAGAACGTGGGCGCGGCCACCTGGTCCGACAGCCTGCGGGCGCTGGCCCGCGGCGGTCGGCTGGTGACGTTCGGCGCGACGACGGGTCCGATCGGCGAGACGAACATCAACCTCGTCTTCTGGCGCCAGCTCTCGATCATCGGGAGCACGATGGGGGCGCACGCGGACTTTCGCTCCGCCATGCGCTGGCTCGCCGAGGGAAAGGTGCGCCCGGTCGTCGACAGCGTGATCGCGCTGGAAGACATCCGGTCGGCGCACGAGCGACTCGAGAGTGGCGACGTCTTCGGCAAGCTCGTCATCCGAATCCGCTGACGGATCACCGACGAAACGCGCGGGCGCGGTGACGCGCGACGTGGACGAAAAGACAGTCGACGGAGGTTGCGTGTCCGAACGAGGACCCCGTGCGCCGCGGCGCCCGGTGACGCGAACGCTGCACGGCGTCTCGTGGGAAGATCCCTACGCCTGGATGAAGGACCCGAACTGGCAGCGGGTCATGAAGGACCCCGGGTCCCTCGACCCCGAGATCGCCCGGCATCTGGTGGCCGAGAACGAGCACGTGGAGCGCATCCTGTCCAGGACCGGCATGCTTCGCGAGACGCTCCTGGCCGAGCTCAAGGGTCGGATCAAGGAAGACGATTCGTCGGTTCCCACCCCCGACGGCGAGTGGAGCTACTTCCACCGATACCGGACCGGGGGCCAGCACCCGCTCTTCTGCCGCGTCCCGTCCGACGCCGACGACGTCGACGTCGAGGCGACCGGCGCCGGGGGCGATCCGGACGCGGCGGCCGCCGATGCCACGGTCATCATCGACGGGGACGCCGAGAGCGCCGGCCATTCCTACTTCAGGCTCGTCGGCTATCGCCACAGCCCCGATCACCGGCTCGTCGCCTACGGACGAGACATCCAGGGCTCGGAGTTCTACGAGGTCCGGATCCGCGAGATCGAGAGCGGCCGCGAGCTCGGAGAGGTCATCCCGGATGCGTCGGGACAGATCGTGTGGTCCAACGACAGCCGGTCGTTCCTGTACACGAAGCTCGACGAGAGCCACCGGCCCTGCCGCGTCCATCGCCACGTGCTCGGGACCGACCCGGACGACGACGCGCTCGTGTACGAGGAGTCCGATCCCGGCTACTTCGTGGCCCTCGGTCGCACGTCGAGCCGACGGTTCGCGGTGATCCGCGTTCACACCCACGGCACCAGCGAGTGTCACCTCGTGGGTGCGGACACGCTGTCGGAGAGGCCGAGACTCGTGTCCCCCCGGACGACCGACGTCGAGTACGACGTGGACGACGACGGCGAGCGCCTGGTGATCCTGACCAATGCGGACGACGCCGTGGACTTCAAGATCGTGGCGGCTCCCCCCGACGATCCGGGACGGGCGCGCTGGACCGACGTCGTGCCCGCCGTCGGAGGCCGGCTGATCCTCGACCACTTCGTCTTCGAGGAGTTCTATGTCCGGCTGGAGATGCGCGACGCGCTCCCCCGGATCGTCGTGACCGACCGCGCCGACGGCGGTGAGCACGAGATCGCGTTCGATGAGCCGGCCTACGACCTCCGGATCGTGCCCGGTCATCGCTACGCGACGTCCACACTCCGTTACGCGTACAGCTCGATGACCACGCCCGACGAGACGACCGACTACGACATGCGCTCGCGTCGCCGCCGGCTGCGGAAACGACGCGAGATCCCGAGCGGACACGTCCCCGACCACTATCGCACCCAGCGACTCTTCGCGGTCGCGGCCGACGGCGCGCGCGTGCCGATCACAGTTCTCCATCGTCGCGACACGCCGCTCGACGGATCTGCACCCTGCTTGCTGTACGCCTACGGATCGTACGGGAACTCGACGGCGGCGGACTTCCGCTCCTCGGCCCTACCCCTCGTGGATCGCGGGTTCGTGTACGCGATCGCGCACGTACGCGGCGGACGCGAGATGGGCCACGCCTGGTACACCGCGGGCAAGCTCGCACACAAGCCCAACACGTTCTCCGACTTCATCTGTGCCGCCGAGCACCTGGCGACGGCAGGCTACACGACGCGGGGAAACATCAGCTGCTACGGCGGGAGCGCCGGCGGCCTCCTGGTGGGGGCCGTCCTCAACCTGGCGCCCGACCTCTTCCGCGCCGCGGTCGCCCGCGTGCCGTTCGTCGACGTGCTCACGACGATGTGCGACGACTCCCTCCCGCTGACTCCGCTCGAGTACCCCGAGTGGGGCGATCCGGTGGCCGATGTCGAGGCGTTCGAGACCATCCGTTCCTACTCGCCCTACGACAACGTCCGGCCCGCGGCCTATCCGGATCTGATCGTGACCGCCGGGCTCAGCGACCCGCGGGTGACCTACTGGGAGCCGGCGAAGTGGGTGGCCCGGCTCCGCGAAACCCGAACGGACGACGGACACACGCTGCTCTTCACACACATGAGCGGCGGACACGGCGGCGCGTCGGGTCGGCTGGTCGCGCTGGAGGAGGTCGCGCTCGTCTACGCGTTCGTGCTCATGTCGCACGGCATGGTGGAACGCTAGCGGCCGAGCCGCCGCGCCGCGGTGGTGCGATCGGCCTTCAACCCGTCTCCGGTGGCCTCCACCCGTCTCCGGGGTGGCGGCTCAGCCGCACTCCGGCCGCGTCACGGCGAGCTCGGGCGGCGGCTCGCCCACGACGTCGAGGATCCGGAGGATGGCCTCGCCGATCTGGTTGTCGGGGCACGACGCGCCCGCGGTGACCCCCACCCGGACGGGCCCCGCAGGAAGCCAGTCGGCCGCGAAAACGTCTTCTCCGGTCGCGGGGTCGCGATGGCGGATGTGACCGGCGCCCTCGATCAGCGACGCGTCCCGGATGAAGTACGTCGGCACCGACGCGGCGGAGATCTCGACCAGGTGCATCGTGTTCGACGAGTTGTACCCGCCCACGATCACCATCAGATCGGGCCGGGTGGACGGATCGTCGAGCATCCGGAGAACCGCGTCCTGACGCTCCTGCGTGGCGCCGCAGATGGTGTCGAACGACATGAAGTGATCGTCGATGGCGTCCGCCCCCACACGATCGAGCATCGCGGCCCGCACGATGTCGGCCACCTCGAGCGACTCGCTGGACAGCATCGTGGTCTGGTTCGCGAGCCCGACGCGCTGGAGGTCGCGCGCGGGGACGAACCCGGGCGACGTGCACCGCGCGAAGCGATCCATGAACGCCGCGTCGTCGTGGCGCCCGCGAACGTAGTCGGCCACGAACTCGGCCTCGGCGCGGTCCAGCACCACGAGAAAGTGCCCCCCCTTCTCGGTCGCCTGAGAGCACGTCGCGCGGGTCTCCTCGTGTCGGGCCTTGCCGTGAACGATCGACGTGAAGCCGCGCGTGGCGTACTGGCGAACGCGCTTCCAGACGTTCATGACCGAGCCGCAGGTCGTGTCCACGAGAATGCAGCCCCTGGCCTTGAGGGTCGTGAACAGCTCGCTCGTCGTGCCGAACGCCGGGATGATGACGACGTCGTCGGATCGCACCGCGTCGTAGGAAAGGTGGCGAAGGTCGTGCCCGGGCAGGATCTCGATTCCGAGGTCCGTGAGGCGCCGGTTCACGCTGGGGTTGTGGATGATCTCGCCTACCAGGAAGACGCGCCGATCGGGGTACATCCGGACCGTCTCGTACGCGTAGTCCACCGCGCGCTCGACGCCGTAGCAGAACCCGAACTCGCGCGCGAGGACGATCTCGACCCGGCCCGATCGATGGCGGAAGTCGTTCGCACGAAACCAGTCCACGAGCCGGCTTCCATACTCGGTGTCCACGTCGTCGCGGATCTCCGCGCGCAGACCGAACCCTTTTCGGTAAATCTGAGCCTTGGTCACGTCGTTCTTCTCGAGGAACATCGGGCCGCTCCAGAGATGCCGGGGATCGAGGTAGCTGGATCGAGCACGTGAGCGGACTTGCCCGAGACACAGTCTATCAGGATCGGCGAATCCTCTGGTGATACACCCGCGGGGACCGATGGGTTCGTGTGGACCGGAACGCCTGCCGCGACCCCCACCGGGATCACGTCAGGCCCTCGATCCTGAGCTTGCTCTTGGCGGCCCGTCCGATCTTGGACCGGGGGCTCCGCTCGACGATGTGGCGAAGCAGCTGCTCGCCCATGTCGCGTTCGGCCTCGTTGCCTTCGATGAGGTGAAAGCCCAGGTAGTACAGGTCGTTGAGCTCCAGCACGTCTCCCTCGGCCATCAGCTTCTTGTAGACGGGGAACTCCTTCTCGCGCACCAGCGAGCGCACGATGGCGAGCGGTGTGTCGTTGTCGCGCGTGATGGATCCCGCGGGCGCTTTCGCGCTCCTCAACGAGACGACCGCCAGATCGAACCTGGCCGCGTCGGTCTGGTGCTCGTTGGTGGTCAGCTGCGCGAGCAACCGCTCGGCGACGTCGAACGAGCCCTTGCGCTTCCAGTAGAGGGCGCGCTTGTGGAGCGTCTCGAAGTGCACCTCGGGCGTCAGCGTCTGCACGAGGTGCAGCATGGGCTCGGCGTTCTCGTCGCCGGACTCGAGCTTCCCGATGGCCGTCTTGGCGACGCCGGTCATGGCGTCCGGATCCACCTTCGAGGCGCCGGCCTTCACGGCGCGCACCATCCGCCACGCGTGCTCGACGTCACGTCCCTTTCCGAGCTCGGCCACGATGACCTTCCACGCGCCCGATTGAGCCTGGATCGACCGGGCGGCCAGCTGTCGGATCATGGGATCGGAATCGCCCAGCGCATCGACCAGCGCACCGGTGACCGCGTCGTCTCCGACCTCGCTCATCTTGGTCAGCGCGAACTTCCGCACGAGCGGATGGCGGCTCTCGGCGAGCTGGATGAGCTGCTTGCCGGCGCTCTTGGGCATCGTCATCGCCACCAGTGCCTCGAGGGCCGGGGACACGACGTTGGGAAAGTCGTCCTCCTCCAGGAACGACAGGAGCTTCGTCACCGCGGCCGCGCGGTGACGATACCCCGGCAGCGTCCACCGGAGCCCGGTGAGCGCGGTCCGGCGGAGATCGGCTGGATGCTCGGGACCCGAGAAGTCGAGGAACGTGCGCGCGGAGGCGGGATCCCGGAGGTGGGTCAGGACATCCAGGATCGAGTCGACCGCCACGCGGTTCTCCACGAACGTCTTGCGGCGGAGCGGCGCCCTGAACTGCTTGGAGAGCTCGGCGCGGGCGTCGTCGTCCAGGGTCGTGGTCTCGTCCTTCACGATCCGCACGACGTCGCGCGACACGCCGGACGTGGGCTCTTCGAGCACGTGAACCAGAAACGAGATCGCGTCGTCGGTGCGGACGAGCGCGAGCACCCGCAGCAGCGTCCGCCGCTTGGCCAGCGACGCCGTCGGGAAGGTCTGCTTGATCGTCGGCACCACGGCGTTCCCGATCGCCGCCAGCGCGCGCGCGGCGGCCTCGCGCGTCTCCTCGGGCTTGTCGAGCAGCGGGTAGAGGGCGTCGCGCGCGGCGGTGCTCCCGATCTTGCCCAGCGCCTCGATGGCCTTCAGACGCAGGGCGCGCTCGGAGCCCTCGGCCGCCTCGGTGAGGTGCTTCACCACCGACGCGTGCTTCGGCGCCAGCTCGCCGACGACGATCGCGGCCGCCGTTCTCTGTTCCAATGTTCCCGCGGACAGCAGTCTGAGAAGCTTCGTGGTCAGCTGTGACATACGACCCCTCGGTGGCCTTCACCACGTTCGCTCGCGGAACCGGAGACGGGATGACGAGAAGCACCGAGAGGTGTAACAGATTGCGTTTTCAGGCGCAACGAGGCTCGCGCGGGTGCGGTCCCGATCCGGAGATTCCTTTAATTGGACATGTATTTCACCTTTTAGGTGTAAAGCAAAATCCCCCGCCGGCAGGCCGATTCCGCTCGCGTCGACCGCCCGACAATCCGCTTGGTGCGGGAGGAGAACCGACGTACACTCTCCGGCCGCCAAATCCGCGGCGTTGTTTCGACGAACGGCAGCGACCCCCCACCCCGGCGGGCGGGTCGGAGAGAGATCTACGATGAGAACCCAGACGATCGACAAGGCCGCCCTCTGGCTGGCCGGCGTCCTCGCCACCTGCATCTTCTTCGGCGCCGTCCTCCGCTAGCGGGGCGCCGGTCTCCGGCGCTCACGGCGCGCTCGACTCCGTCTCGGGGATCCGCTCCGCCAACGCGAACGCGACCAGCACGAGCTCTCGCGTGACCTCGTCGGCCCGCTGCGATTGTACGAGCCGCTCGGGCACCCTCGCGACCTGCTCTCGGGTGCGGATGCCCACGAAGCGGCGGAAGAACGCACCGGTGTCCTGGGGCTGCCCGAGCGAGACGACGGGCTCGATCTCGGCCAGCGCGGAGATGCGACCGTCGGTACCGAAGCCGACCATCAGGTAGAGAGGCTCGCACGTGTCACAGTTCGTGTCCCGCTCGATCGGGAACGCGAACCCGCTCGGCGATCCGTCCTCGGCGAACCCGATGCCGTACCAGGGCGAGAGCCCGAGCTGGCAGGCGGACACCCCCAGCCAGTCGGTCTCCAGCGTGCTCGCGATCTCGACGC
Source organism: Candidatus Eiseniibacteriota bacterium (assembly GCA_965224245.1). GTDB lineage: Bacteria > Eisenbacteria > RBG-16-71-46 > CAZAMP01 > CAZAMP01 > CBDCYW01. The sequence continues at coordinate 3,981,106 of OZ245046.1, forward strand.
GCGCCGCGCCGGGCAGCGCGCGCGCGGCGAGCGCGACGCGAAGCGAGTCGGGCGCGTTCAGGTAGTAGAAGTTCCGGCGGAGGCTCACGAGCCGCTCGTCGGTGGTTCCGACCCGGCGACCGATGAAGCGTACGGTCCCGTCGGGCCCCACGAGGGTGAGCACGGGCTCGTTCAGGATGCGCGTGACCTGGAACAGCGGCGTCGTCGTGTGCCAGACCGGGATCTCGAGGCCGTTGGCCACGACCGACTCCCGGAGCACCCCGGGATCCCGCTCGGACAGGACGCCGAACGTGAGGCCCATCTCGCGCCACACGATCGACCGCGCGTCGTACTCGATGAGGTCCGCTTCGCACGCGGCGCACGCGCGTGAGCACAGGACGGCGGCCGTCCATCCCCCGTCGACGGGGATCGAGACCGCGTTGCCGTCGAGATCGGTGACCGTCGAGACCGGGAAGGCCTGGCCCCAGTCGAGACGGCCCGCGGGCTTCCGGTCGGCGGCCGGTGTGTCCGAGGCCTCGCCGCCCCCGCCTCCGCAGCCCGCCAGCAGGAGGATTCCCACGACCGCGAGGATCGTACGCTCACTCGTCATCTCGGCTCCAATCCGTCTCGGCGAGCCAGGATCGGATGACCCGCCGCATCTCGGGGGTGAACTCGTGTCCGGCGCGGACCTCGGCGAACCTCGCGTCGAGACCCCGCTCCGCCAGCGCCGCGATGGCGACGCGGCACGGCTCGGACTCGACGACGGGATCTCCATCGCCGTGTACGTGAAGGATCCGCACCGACCGGGCGGCGTCGAGCGACGGGCCGAGCGCCTCGACCTTGGCGCGGCCGGCGATCCCCACGACGCCGCGGATCCGATCGGGATGCAACAGCCCGAGCGTGTACGCGAGGTAGGCGCCCTGGGAGAAACCGAGGAGAACCACCGGGGTTCCGGCCACGATCTCCCCGTCCAGTACCTGGAACAGGAAGCGGCCCGCCTCGCGCATCGCGGCCACGAACCGGTCCGCGTCGCCGTCGTACTGGTACCACGTGTGGCCGATCGTGCGGCGCCGTCGGCGCTGGACCTCCACGGGAAACGGCGCGCGTGGACACAGGAGCGACCAGCCGTCCCTCGCGAACGGCTCGATCCGCTCGATCATGCGGTCCGCGTCCTCGCCCATGCCGTGCAGCCCGACGATCCACCGGGACTCCCCGGTCCCCGTGTCGGACGGGGCCGGGAGCACGTGGTAGGGCACGCTCCAGCTCATGACCGAGGACGTCTGGCGCCATGTGGACATCGAGATCTCCTCGTGGACGGTTGCGCCGGGAACTGTAGGCGGATCGGCGCCCGCGCGGCAAACCCCCGGGGCGCGACGGAACCGCTTGCCCCGTGCGAGTCCGCGGGGCAGAATTCCCGGCCGGTTTCACAGAGCCCCTCGGGATCTCCCGGGGCCGCCGCACCCGTCACCGCGTGGACGATCCAGGTCGATGTCGATCCTGAACCAGCTCATCGCGCGAACGCTCCCGATCGTGCCCAAGCCGATCGTGGGCCGCGTCAGCCGGCCCTACATCGCCGGCGAGACCCTCGACGACGCGATGGGCGTCGTGGAGACGCTCAACCGCCAGGGCACGATGGCAACCCTCGACATCCTGGGCGAGTTCACGACCCACCTCGACCAGGCATCCCGGACCACCGCGCTCTACGTCGAGGTGCTCGACCGCATTCACCACGAGGGTGTAGACGCGAACGTGTCGGTGAAGCTCACCGCGCTGGGGCTCCTCGTCGACCCCGATGCCTGCTATCGAAACGTCCGTGAGATCGTCGGTCACGCGAAGTCGCTCGGGAACTGGGTCCGCCTCGACATGGAGGACTCCAAGTGCACCGATCTCACGCTCGAGATTCACGGGCGACTCGAGGAGGAGCTCGGGAACGTGGGCTGCGTGGTCCAGGCGTACCTGCGCAGGACGCTCGACGACGCCCGGACGCTGGCCGAGATCGGTGCCAACGTGCGCGTGTGCAAGGGCATCTACGTGGAGCCGCGCGACATCGCGTTCCAGGATCGCACGCTCGTGCGCCGGAGCTTCGTGGAGACGGTGCGCACTCTCCTCTCACGCGGCTCCTACGTCGGGATCGCCACCCACGACGAGGTGGTCGCGTGGGAGTGCGAGCAGATCGTGCGTGAGCTCGATCTGCCTCCCGATCGCTACGAGTTCCAGATGCTCCTGGGTGTCGACGAGCGCCTTCGCGACATCCTGAAGGCGTGCGGGCATCGCATGCGCGTCTACGTGCCGTTCGGCGAGGCGTGGTACGCGTACTCGCTCCGGCGGCTGAAGGAGAACCCGAGCATCGCGGGACACATCCTCCGCGCGACGCTCGGACTCGGTCCGGGCTGAGCACGACGTACCCGCGTCTTCGTCCCCTACGCGTCCGGCGTCAGCGCGATCCGATCCGTGCCCCGGTCCGGCAGCGCCAGCCGCCCGGTGGCGCGCCACCACACGCGCCGGTTCCACAGCGTGATCCGCTCGGCGATGACGTAGAACGTCGGCAGCACGAGCAACGTCAGCACCGTGGACGCCGCGAGCCCCGCCATGACCGCCCTCGCCATCGGGTAGTAGTAGCCGTCGCCGATCGACGCGCTGCCGAACGCCAGGGGTACGAGCCCGAGGATCGTGGTGAGCGCGGTCATCAGGATCGGTCGGAACCGCTCCTCGCCGCCGCGGAGGATCGCCTCGCCGCGGGACAGGCCCGCGCGCCGGTGGTGGTTGATGTGATCGATCAGGATGATCCCGTTGTTCACGACGATCCCGATCAGGATCACGATGCCGATCATCCCCAGGATGTTGAGGGGCGTCCCGGTCAGGATGCACATCCAGATCACGCCGATGATCGCGAACGGAATGCACAGCATGATCACCAGCGGGTGCACGAACGACTCGAACAGCGACGCCATGACGAAGTACACGCAGGCCAGGGCGAGAAGCACGTTCACGCCCATCTGATCGCTCTCGGCCTGTGCCTCCCGGAACCGGCGACCGAACGACCAGCCGTAGCCCTCGGGCATGTCGAGCGACGACATCAGCGCCTCGACCTCCTCGAGCGCCTCCTCGAACGACTCGCCCTCGTACGAGGCGCGGACCGGCACCGCGGTGCGGCGCGACTCGCGGTAGATCTGCGACGGCCCGCGGCCGACCTCGAAGCTCGCGATCTGACCCAGCGAGATGTCGGTGCCGTCGACACGGGAGACGACCATCGCCGAGAGATTTTCGATGCTGCGGCGGCTGCCCGGCTCCAGCACGATTCCGATCGGAACCTCGCGGTCGGGACCCTTGTAGGTTCCGATCGTCATGCCCCGGAACGTCAGGTTCAGGATCTCGGCCATCGTGCGCGGCGTCACGCCGAAGCGTCCGCTCTCGTCGGGACGGAGCGACACGCGCACCTCGTCGCGCCCGCGCTCCAGGTCCGAGTGCACGTCCTCGAGGCCGTCAACGGTCTCCAGGCGGCGCTTGGCCTCGGCGGCCAGCTCGGCCAGGTAGTCGGTGTCGTCGCCGAAGAGCGTCACCGAGAGCTGCTTGGCGCCGTCGTCGGCGTCCTCGCTGCCGATCGTGTAGCGTGTACCGGGAATCGTCGGGAGCCGGCCGCGAAGGTACTCGCGAAGCTCGCGGAGCTCGTCCTCGCTGGTGTCGCCCGAGCTGAAGTAGAGCCAGCTCACCAGGTAGTTGTCGGTGTAGAACGTGTAGACCGACTCCACGCCGAGGCTGTCCCGCTTGGCCAGGAGGAAGCTCTCCAGACGGTCCGCATAGCGATCCACTCCGTAGAGGTTCACGTTGTCGTCGAACGCGACCTCGATCGGGAGCGCGTCCCGCTTGATGCCTCGATCGCCGTCGGACGCGGGGCTGAACCCGCTGACCTTGGCCACCACCACCGTGAGCACGACGCTGGCGGCCACGAGCCCCAGCGTTCCGATCGGATGGCGGATCGCGGTCCACGAGAGCGCCTTCACGTACGCGCGCTTCAGCGCCTCCAGCGCCCGCGGCATTCGTTCCCCGCCCCCGGCGTGTGCGCGCGACGCGGCGCGGCGGGCGTGCCGGACCACGCGCCCCATCATCAGGGGCACCAGCGTCAGCGAGATCAAGAGCGAGAAGCTCAGCGCGACGATGATCGTGTAGCCGACCTCGCCCAGCCACACCGCCAGCTCGCTCGACGGCGTGAGGACGACCGGCGCGAAGACGCAGATCGACGTCAACGTGGCCGCGATGACGGCGCGGGCGACGTTGCGTGTCCCGGTCAGCGCCGCCGCCTCCGGCGTGTCGCCCGAGTGCGCCTGTCGCCGGTGAATCGACTCGAGCACCACGATGGCGTTGTCCACGAGCATGCCCGTCGCGAGCATCAGGCCCATCATCGTCAGCACGTTCAGCGATCGATCCGACAGGTACAGGAACACGCAGGCCGAGACGATCGAGAACGGGATCGCCACCGAGATCACGGCCGTCGTCACGAAGCGGCGCAGGAACACGAAGATCACCCCGAGCGCCAGCACCGACCCGATCATCCCCGACTTCAGCAGACCGTCGAGCCCCCCCGTGATCTGCTCGGCCTGATCGAAGAACAGGACGACGTCGATGCCGTCGAGCGCCGGATCCTCGCGGATCGCGTCGAGCGTCTCGTGCACGCCCCGCGAGACGTCGACGATGTTGGCGCCCGACGCACGCTGGATCTCGAACGCCACCGCCGGCTCGCCGTTCAGGCGACGTCGGTAGGTGGGGTTCGGCTCGTCGTACACGACGTCGGCCACGTCCCGCAGTCTCACGCCCCTCTGGTCCACGAGGAGGTTCTCCAGCTCGTCGACCGAGGTGAACTCGCCGATCGCACGGATGCGGTAGCGATTCCCGTCGAGGTGGACCTTTCCCAGGCCCAGGTCGAGATTGGCGGACGCGATCCGGTCGAAGAGTGCCTGGACGTCCACGCCGTGCTCGAGCACGCGGTCGATGTCGAGATAGATCGAGATGTCGGCCGGAAGCACGCCGTCGACCTGGACCCGACCGACGCCGTCGACCCGTTCCAGCGGCTTGATCACGTGACGATCCAGAAGATCGTACGCGGACGCGAGGTCCCGGCCGTGCGCCGAGATGCGGCCCACCATGATCGGGATGTCGTTGGTGTTGAACGTGAAGATGAAGAGGTTCTGGACGTCCGACGGAAGAAGCGGGCGAACCTGGTCGAGCTTCTCCTTCACCTCGAGGCGAAGCACGTCCACGTCGCGGCCGAACTCGAACCGCACGCCCACGAAGGCGCCGTCGGACTCCGACCGCGAGAACATCTCCTTCACGTCGCCGAGCGTGGCCAGCACCTCCTCCACGGGGCGCGCGATCTCCTTCTCCACCTGCGCGGGTACGGCGTTCGGGTACGGCACGTAGACCCCGATGAACGGGAAGTCCTTTCGGGGCAGGAACTCCAGCGGCAGCCGGGTGACGCTGACGGCGCCCAGAACGGTCAGCAGCAGCACGCCGACGAGGACGCCGACCGGTCTCGCGAGGGACAGTTCGGTGATCTTCACGCGGCGCCTCCGGTCGCGTCCGCGGCCGCCGTTGCGCCCGAGCGCCCCCGCACCGATCGCAGGATGCCGAGCCGCAGCCCGTCCGCGAGGTCGTAGAGCACGGGGATCAAGAACAGCGTCAGCAGCGCGCCGATGGTCAGTCCCCCGATCACGGCGATCGCCATCGGAGCTCGGATCTCGGCCCCTTCGCCGAGACCGAGCGCCATCGGCAACAGCCCCAGGATCGTGGTGAGGCTCGTGATGAGGATCGGACGCAGGCGATGCCGTCCGGCCTGGACCAGCGCCTCTCGCCGGGGCAGGCCGCCGGCGCGAAGCTGGTTGACGTAGTCGATCAGCACGATCGCGTTGTTGACGACGATTCCGCAGAGCAGGATGACGCCGATGAACACGACCACGCTGACCGAGGTCGAGGTCACCGCGAGTGCGGCCACCACCCCGATCAGCCCCAGCGGCACCGTGAACATGATCACGAACGGATGCAGGAACGACTCGAACTGCGCGGCCATGACGAGATAGACCATGAACGCCGCCAGGAGGACGGCGAGCACGAGGCTCCGGAACGACTCGTCGAGCTCGTCGTTCTGTCCGCCGAGCGCGACGCGCACCTCGGGGGGCAGCGTCATTCCGGCCAGGGCGGCGTGGATGTCGTCGGTCACGCTGCCGAGATCGCGCCCGATCACGTCCGCGGAGATGATCGCCGCGCGCTCGTGGTCCACGTGGGTGACCTCAGACGGTCCGCGTCCCACGCTCACCTCGGCGATGCTGGATAGCAGGATCGGGACCCCCTCGACCTCGGAGACGACCGACGCGGCGATCTCGTCCATCCGGGCGTGACGGGCCCCCGCCGATCGCACCCGCACGTCGAGCTGACGGTCCCGCTCGCGGTAGGTGGTCGCGATCTGGCCGCGAATCTGATTGCGGAGGACCCGTGCGGCGTCGGTGAGCTCGATGCCGAGAAGGGCCATGCGCTCGCGATCGAAGCGGACCTGCACCTCCGGGTTGCCGAGCTCGACCGAGCTCGTCACGTCCCGGAGGCCGGGAACGTCCCGGAGCCGGGTCGCGATCTCCTCGGAGACCCGGCCGACGGTCTCCAGGTCGTACCCGATGACCTCGACCTCGATCGGCGTGTCGAACGTGAAGTACGAGGGACGGCTGAAGCGCACGTCGGTGAAGTCGGTGTCCGACAGGCGCCCGCGCAGCCGCTCGATGACGCGGCTCTCGGCGTTCTCGTCGGACGGGTCGGCCAGCCTCACGCCGATCTGCGCCAGGTTCTCCTTCCGGTCGGCGACGTCGCCGCCGAAGTCGGCGGCCGCGCCGACCTTGGTGAAGAACACGTCGATCTCGGGATCGCCCACGAGCGACTCCTCGAGGTCGCCCACCACGCGGTCGGTCACCGCCTGCGGCGTGCCGGCCGGCATCTCCAGCTCCAGCGCGAACTCGCCCTGCGTGAACTGGGGGATCAGCTCGCGTCCGAGACCGAGGGCGCCGACGGTCGCGAGGACGGCGGCCGCGAGCGCGGCGCCGACCACGAGCCCGCGTCGGCCCAGGACCGCGGTGAGCGCGCGTGCATACTGGGCCTCGATCCGACCGAGGGGCCGCGAAGCCTCGGCGCGCCGATCGCCGCCTCCGGCGGCGCGTCGCGTGACGAGCCGCCGGAGCCCGAGCGCCGCGCCACGCACGACCCAGATCACGCGCCACGCGCACGAGAACAGAACGAACCGAAACGCGTGGCGAAGCACGAAGGGCACCCATCCGATCCTGCGGCGCGGCCGGGCGATCGGTGGCAGGGCGCCGGGGACCTCGGTGAACGCCAGGTCCGCACGCTCGGTCCGTCCGCCCAGCGCGGCCAGCATCGGGATCAGCGTCAGCGCGATCACGAGCGAGACGGCGAGCGCCGAGGTGACGGTCTTCGCCTGGTCGTCGAAGATCTCGCCGGCAACGCCCTCGACGAAGATGATCGGCAGGAACACCGCGATCGTGGTCAGCGTGGACGCGATCACGGCCCGCCCCACCTGAGACGCGCCGCGACGCGCGGCCTCGAAGAGATCGTCGCCCTCCTCGCGCCGCCGGGCGATGGACTCCAGCACGACCACGGAGTTGTCCACGAGCATCCCCACCGCGAGTGCGAGGCCGCCCAGGGACATGATGTTGAGCGAGATCCCGAGCTGACCCATGACGACGAACGTGACCAGGATCGAGAGGGGGATGGACGCGCCGATGATGGCCGTCGAGCGAACGTCGCGGAGGAACGCCATCAGCACGAGCACGGCGAGGATGCCCCCCAGGATCGCGTTCTGCCGCACCTCGGAGATCGCCTGTCGGATGAAGACGGACTGATCGAACAGGACCGACGTCGTCACCTCCTCGGGGAGCCGCTCGGCGAGCGCCGCGAGGCGTCGCTCGACGCGATCCGCGACGGCCACGGTGTTCGCGTCTCCCTCGCGGTAGATGGCCAGCTCCACCGACTCCTGGCCGGACACGCGCGTGATGACGTCGCGATCCTTGTACCCGCGGGCGACGTCGGCCACGTCACCCAGCTTCACCACGCGACCGTCGGCCTGGTCGAGCACGGTGGACTCGATGTCGGCCAGGCGATCGAACTCGTTGACGGCGCGCACGAGGAACTCCGATTCCCGGTCGCGCAGACGTCCGCCGGACGTGTTGACGTTCTGCTCGTCGAGGAACGTGGTGACGCGCGTGATCGGGATTCCGAGCGCGGCCAGGCGCGCTCCGTCCACGTCCACCTGGATCTCCTCCTCGAGTCCACCGGTCACGCGCACGCTGGCCACGCCGTCGAGCGATTCGAGGTCCTTTCGCAGGACCTCGTCGGCGAGATACCGGAGGCGCACCAGATCCAGATCCCCGTGGAGGCCGATCCGGAGGATCGGATCGAGGTTGGGGTCGTAGCGCAGCAGCACCGGGCTCTCGGCGTCGTCGGGGAGATCGACGAGGTCGATCTTCTCACGCACGTCGAGGCTCGCGTAGTCCATGTCGGTCTCCCACGCGAACTCCAGCGTGATGGTGCTCCAGCCGGGCCGGCTGGACGATCGCATCGCGCGAAGACCGCGCACGACCGAGACCGACTGCTCGATCTCGTTCGTGATCAGCGCCTCGACCTCCTGGGGTGCGGCGTCGGGGAACTCGGTCTGGATGGTCAGTGTCGGGTACGAGATGTCGGGCAGGAGGGTGATCGGCAGACGGCCGGCGGCCACGAAGCCGAACAGCACCGCCGCCGCGGCACACATCGAGATCGTCACCGGATGGGTGACGGCGAAGTTCACGAGGCGCATGGTCGCCTCCTAGGTGTCGTCGTGGGGTGTGGTCTCGATGACGCGGACCCGCGAGTCGCTCTCCAGCGAGGACTGGCCCGCCGTGACGACGACCGCGTCGGGGTCGAGGCCCGAGAGGACCTCGATGCGGTCGTCGTACACGTAGCCGGTCTCGACGCGCACTCGGCGGACGCGATCGTCCGTCACGCGATAGACGAACGTCTCACCGCCCTGCTCGACGATCGCCCGCTCGGGCACCGTGATCGCGTTCGGATGACGATCGGTCTCGATCCGGACCTTCACGAACGATCCGGGTCGGATCTCGCCCACGGCGTCGCGGTCCAGCTCGCAGGTGACCTTGACCGTCCCGGTTCGGCGGTCCACGACCGGCGCGATCCGGACCACGCGACCGGGGAACGAGCGGGACTCCGCGTCGGACTCGATCGCCACCGGCTGGCCGATGGCCACGCGCCCGACATGCGCCTCGGGCATGTACACCCGCGCGAGCAGCGGCTCGGGATCGGCGAGCACGAAGAGCTCGGTGCCGGGCGAGGTGTGATCCCCGACGCCGACCAGCCGCTGGCTGACGATGCCGTCGAACGGCGCCTCCACGCGGGTGAGGCTCTCGGTGAGCTCGGCCGCGCGGAGCCGGGCCGCGGCGGCCTCGTAGGAGGACTTCGCGGCCACGAACTCGCTCCGGCTGGTCAGCTCGCGCTCCAGCAACGTGGACTGGCGATTCATCTCCTGGCGGAGGTTCTCGACGTCGGCGCGTCGCTCCTCGAGCTGGATCTTCTGCTCGCGACCGTCGAGCTCGAGCAGCACCTGTCCGGTGGTGACCCGGTCGCCCTCCTCGACACGCAGCCGGACGATCTGCCCCGTCGTCTGGGCGAGAAGTCGGGCTTCGTTCTCGGCCTCGAGCGTGGCGGATCCGCTGAAGTACGTGGGCACGTCGCGGCTGTCCGCCGCGGCGACCTCCACGGGAACCGGATCGTCCTCCTCGGCGTCCGCCGCCTGCGCCGCGCCGGCCGTGCTGTCGGCGTCCGCGCCGACGGCGCTCGTCGAGGTGGAGTCGGCATCCATGATCGCCTGCGCAACGGCAGACTCGGTTCCACGCTGGAAGACGAAGAGATACCCGGCGGCCGCGAGGATCACGACGAGCGTCAGGATGCCGAAGATCCGACCGCTCGCGCGCGCCCGGCCTCCCGTTCGATCGGTCGAGGTTGCCATTGCGCTCTGAACTCCAGAACAGCGGCTTGGGGGCGCGCTACCGGGACGGTGAGGAGCTATGATCGCGGAGTACGTGACCCGGACGACGGTGTTTCACTGGGCGTCGAGTGAGCTGGAACTTCCACGTGGACCGCCGGGTGTCCACGGAGCTCTCGATGCCCCGGACGTGACTCGTCACGGCGCACGCGCGCCCACAACCCGGGGCCGGACCATGTCGCGAGGCTTCATCCAACTCTTTTCACTCCAGTCGATTGCCCTTCTCGCCATCGGATCTCTCCTGGCGACCTCGGGTCGGGCCGACTCGTCCGGCGGAGACCAGAGCGTCCGCGCCGAGCTCACCTGCGGCGTCGCGTTTCCGACCGACGATCACGTGGCGGCGGCGTTCGACTGGGCACCCAGCTTCGGGCTCGGGATCGCCGCGCGCTCCGGTGCGCGGCGCTGGATGGCGATGGACCTCGGTGTCCACCGCTACTCGGGGCTCGAGCTCGCCCCCGACCCCACCTTCGAGCTGTCCGACGAGACGATCCGTGTGATCCCGGTTCGCTTCGGGTTCCGGTGGGATCTCTCCCGTCTCGACGAGGACGCCCCGCCGGCGACGATTCTCCTCGGCGCCGGGCTCGCGACCGCGATCGTCCGATGGGAGGGCTCGCCCGAGCTCGGTGACACCGAATCCAGCTCGTTCCGGGTCGGTCCGTACGTGGAGCTCCAGCCGCAGTTCCGCGTGGGGGACGCGTGGCACGTGTTCGTCAGACAGCGCTTCACGTTGCTCGGCACCTGGAAGCCCGAGGCCCGCACCGACGAGCTGGATCTGAACGACGGCCACCTGACGCTCGGCGTCTCCCGGGAGGTGAACTGATGCGATCGACCATGGGAGCGGCGCTGCTGGCACTGAGCGCGACGGTGCTCCACGCCCCGTCCGCGAGCACGATGTGCTTTCCGATGACCTGCCCCGACTGCAATCTCACGATCGATGGCCAGCTCAACCTGGCGGTGATCGATCGAGCCGCGGGCACGGTCACCCTCGTCCCCAACATCCGGATCGTCGGCGACGCCGAGAGCTTCGCGCTCATTCTCCCCACCCCCGCGGTGCCGGAGCTCGCGCCGGCGTCGCTGGACACCTGGACCGACCTCGGGCGGCTCACCGCACCCTTGAATGCGCGCAACACACGGTCCGGGTGCGGCGTCGAGACGGTCACCTTCGATCCCGCGAGCGTGGACGCGGTCGGGGGAACGTTCGAGGACGTCATCGTGATCGACCAGCTCGAGGTCGGGAGCTTCGACGTGACCGTGCTCTCATCGGACGATCCCGACGCGCTCACCGACTGGCTCGACGCCAACGGCTTCGCGGTCACCGCCGAGCACGCCGCCGCGCTCTCGCCCTACGTGGATCGCGGCTGGGTGTTCACGGCGATGAAGCTGCGAGACGGCGTGGACCCGCCCGGCTTCGGCTGGAACTCCAACGTCGACCCGGTCTCGGTCACGTTCGAGGCCGATCGGCTCGACGTGCCGTTCGATCTGCTCGGGATCAACCGGGACGCGTCGTACACGATGGTCTTCATCGTCGTCGACGATCACCGCGTCACGCTGCCCGGCTTCGACACGACGTATGCCAACCGGATCTCGTCGAGCGAGTCCGCGTCGATCGCGAGGTTCTACCCGAGCCTGGCGCCGATCACGAAGGCGGGACGCATGATCACCCGTCTCGAGCGGCGCTTCGCGGGCGGCGATTCGATGACGGGCCTGGTCACGGTCGCGCGCGCCCCCAACGACGACGAGTTCCGACTCGTCCTCCGGGGCGGGGTTCCCCTGGGATGGCTGGGGCTCGTGGCGGCGATGGCGGGGGTGGCCGCCTGGCGTCGCCGCCTGCGAGAGCGAGGCTGACGCCGGGAAACGGGACGTTCAGGCAGACGAACTCTCGACCTCGGGGAGGGACCTGATCACATGTGGACGACTCGTTCGCCCGGTCGGCGGAAGGCACGTTCTGGCGATGCGGCGAGGCTCTCAGCAAGGACGGATCGGCAGCCGGCTACGGCGTCGCCCTATTGCCGGTCGAGAAGCATGACCCGGATGACCCGACCGATGGTCAGTCCCTGCACGAGGATCGAGAAGATCACGACCGCGTAGGTCGCGGTCAGGACGGCCTCGCGTCCCGGAAACGCCGGCAGCGAGAGGGCCAGCGCAACCGAGATCGCGCCCTTGAGGCCTCCCCAGGTCAGGATCCGCACCACGCCCGGCGAGAACTCGTGGCGAAGCCGGAGCACCGAGATCGGGCCCAGCACCGACAGGAACCGGGCCGCGAGCACCACGGGCACTAGGATCAGCGCCGCCCCGACGAAGCGAGGGTCGAACGAGATCGCTAGCACCTCGAGACCCACGAGCAGGAACAGCACCGCGTTCAGCGCCTCGTCGATGAACGACCAGACGACGTCCAGCGCCAGGCGTGTGCGGTCGCGCATCGCCAGCCGGCGTCCCCGGTTTCCGATCAGGAGCCCGGCGATCACGCACGCGAGGGGGCCCGACGCATGCAGCCGCGCGGCCGTCACCGTGACCGCCATCACGAGGGCCACGCTGAAGAACACCTCGAGGTTCGGCTCCTCCAGCCCTCGCATGGCCAGGTAAGTCAGAAACCCGAAGCCGAGGCCCACGGCGACGCCACCGACGACCTCCCGCAGAAAGACGGCGAGGACGGCGCCCCCGGAGACGCCGGCGGCGTGGACGGCCTCGCCGGGGGCACCGGCGTGGTGCGCGTCGCCGGCGCCGGCGGCGGCCAGGAGCAGCGAGAAGATCACGACGCCGAACCCGTCGTTGAGGAGGCTCTCGCCCGCAACCTTCGTCTCGAGGCTCGCCGGCGCCCCGACCGACTTCATGATGCCGAGCACCGCGATGGGATCGGTCGGCGAGATCAGCGCCCCGAACACGAAGCAGTACGCCACCGGCACGTCGAGGCCGAGCAGCCGAAAGACCCCGTAGGCGCCGGCGCCGACGATGGCCGTGGACACCACGAGCCCCACCGAGGCCAGTGTGAGGATCGGCGTCCGCCGGGCCATCAGGTCGTCGAAGTTCACGTGGAGGGCGCCCGCGAACAGGAGGAAACCCAGCATGCCGTGCATCAGCGCCCGCGTGAAGTCGATCTCGGTGATCAGCGATCGGACGAGCGACCCCACGCCGAGCGACGGGAAGGCCGCATCGGCGCCCACGACGATCGCCGAGGCGACGAGGCCCGCGACCACGAGCCCGATCGTGAACGGCAGCTTCAGGAGATGGTGGTTGATCAGTGCGAAGACCGCCGCCACGACCATGAGGACCGACGCGGTGTCGAACAGACCGAACGTCACGCGGTCCCTCCCGACGAGGATCCCGGCAGCCGGAAGTCGAAGATCGGATCGAACACCTCGACGCCCAGGCGCGCAGCCACGACGGGGGACTTGACCGTCGCGAGTCGCAGCACGGGCACCGTCAGCACCGCGTTCCAGGACGTCTCCACCGCGCGCCCCTGACCGTCGACGACGACGAGGTCGACGTCCGCGCACACCGTGGCGAGCGCATGCGACACCTCGCGCAGATCCAGCCCGGGGCTCGCGCCACCGGTGGACACGACCCGGATCGTCCCGGCTTCGAGCGCGGCGGCCAGCGTCCGGTCGCGCTCGCTCCGCGTGCCGAGGAGCGACGCCGCCTCGGCCGCGGTGACGTCGTTCAGCGCGGGATGCTCGTTGGCGGCCAGCGTCACCCGGCAGTCGCGCATCGCCAGCGTCCGGGCCAGCGGAACGATGCCGTCGAGGAAATCCATCCCCGCGTTGTCGACGAGGATCAGCACGTGCCCGAGACGGCGGCCCTTCAGCCAGGCCCGGAGATCCGGGCGCCCGTCGAACGCGGGGGCTCGCGCGCGCACCTCCTCGGCGAGTCGCGCCAGCCCCTCGCCGCCCTCGGCGTACGCGGCGGCCACCTCGGGGGATGCCATGTCGAAGACGTTTCCGGCGAGCACGAGCCAGGCTCCGGCCTCGATCACGTCGAAGAGATCCCCGGTGGCGATCGGGTCGAGATCACCATCGCGAGAAGCGGAACGGAGTCGATCGAGGCAGCGGCCGTTCTCTCGCTCCTTGACCACCGCGAAGGCGTCGGCCACCCCGTGCTCCCGGAGCAATCGGTCGCGGACGGTGACCAGATGGTGCACGGTGGGATGCGTCTCGTGCACGGCGGGATGATCCAGCGCCTGCAGCATCGAGACCCACGCGGCCGCGGCGGAGCGGGCGCCCCGTGCCTCGGCGGCGCCCTGCGTCTCCTCGACGAGCGTGCACACGTCGCCGATGTTGGCCCGGAGACGACGGACCCACTCGGCGCGCACGTCGGCGTCCTTGCGAAGATCCCAGAGTCCGGGCCAGTAGGACGCCGGATCGGCGAGCAGCGGGAAGACGGGCATTCAGTCCAGATCCTGGAGGAGGTCGGTCTCGATGGGCTCGCCGGGGCGGGGCGACGGGAAGATCCGGACGAAGCATTCCTCGGCGAACAGGCCGGCCTCGTAGAAGGTCCGGAACGGCGGGCCGTTCTTCTGCGTGTCGTGCGCCTGGATCGCCCGCCATCGGACGTCGGCGGTGTCGGCGGTGTCGATCCAGGTCGTGACCTCGTCGTCGGACGACGCGTACAGCTCGCGCGGCCAGTCGACGCGGCGGAGGCGGCTCTCGGCCACCGTGAACCCGTACAGCTTCCGCGGCCGGTGCGGCGCGAGCGCGCGCAGGTCGTCGGATCGGTACCAGGAGCGCTCCCGCGCCCCGCGAAACGCCCCCACCGTCGCCAGCGTCATCACCCGGTGATCGGGGTGATACGAGATGCCCGATCCGTGGAACGTGATGACGACGTCGGGCATCGTCTCGCGAATCACCTTCGCCAGACGCTCCTCGACCTCGAGCGCGTCCATCTCGCGCAGGCGGCCGTCCTCCCAGTCCAGGAACCCGCCGAACTCGATCCCGAGGATGTCCGCCGCGGCCTCTGTCTCGGCGCGGCGGCGGCGGCGCAGGTCCGACGGGTCGTCGGGCCGCGTGTCGTGGAGCCGGCCGGCACCGCCGTCGGTCGCCGTCACGAACACCACGCGATGGCCGAGCGCGGCGTACTTCGCCAGCGTTCCGCCGGGGCCCATGCACTCGTCGTCGGGATGGGCGAAGAGGCCCAGTATCGTCCGTCGGGTCATGAGCGCGCCCTCCCGTCCATCGATCACTCCCACTCGAACGTCCGCACCGCGAGGACGCTCATCACGACGGCCCACGCGCCGAGCACCACGAGCGCGCGCCCGACCCACGCGCCGTCCAGGAGCGCGGCCTCGAGCCCGCCGGCCAGCGCCGCGGACGGTAGAAAGCGCGCCACGACCGAGACGGCCGACGGCAGCTTCTCGAGCGGCACCGCCACGCCACCGAACAGGAGCAGGACGACGTACACGGTGTTCGCCACCGCCAGCGTTCCCTCGGCGCGGAGCGTGCCCGCCAGCGCCATCGCCATGGCGCCGAACGCCAGCGTGCCGAGCGCCATCGTACCGATCGCCGCCGGTGTGTTTCCGTGGAATCGCCATCCCAGCGCGATCGAGGCGACCGCGACCAGGACGACGACCTGCAACACCAGCACCAGGACCGTGGACGCGACCTTGGCCGCCATGAGCCCGCCCCGGCCCAGCGGCGAGACGCCGAGCCGCTTCAGGACCAGGTACTTTCGCTCGAAACCGGTCGAGATGGCCAGCCCCACGAGCGCGCTCGACATCAGTGCCATGGTCAGGATCAGCGGCATGACCGATCGGACGCGTTCGGCGGGGGTCCCCGGGACGACGTCGACCCGGGTCGCGAGCACGAGAAACAGGACGGGCAGGATCAAGGTGAACAGGAGGTTCTCACCCCTCCGGATCACCAGGCGCGTCTCGATGCTCGTCTGCGCCGACACCCGCCGCAGGAACGAGCTGGCACCGCCGCCGCGCATGTGATCGGGAGACGTCATTCGGGGTCTCCCGCCTCGTCGATCAGACGGAGGTACGCCTCCTCGAGCGTACCCGCGCCCGAGCGGAGCTCGGTCAGGAGTACGTCGCGCTCGGAGAGCCAGGCCGCCAGCGACGCGATCCCCTCCG
Organism: Candidatus Eiseniibacteriota bacterium; assembly: GCA_965224245.1. Classification (GTDB taxonomy): domain Bacteria; phylum Eisenbacteria; class RBG-16-71-46; order CAZAMP01; family CAZAMP01; genus CBDCYW01. Next base: position 3,997,236 of record OZ245046.1, read on the forward strand.
GACTCAACGGGCCGTCAACCCGGTAGTGCGCACCGGGCTCGGTGATCACGTGCGCGCAGAGGTGCGCGGCGAGAGCCGGCGCATCGATGGGCTCCGAGCACGCGAACATGGCGCCGTCGGTCACCGTGGCCGCAAGACGTCGCGGCGTGTCCATTGCGCGGATGCGCCCGCAGGTGAGGATGGCCACCCGGTCGGCCACGGCCTCGGCCTCGTGCAGAAGATGCGTGGTCAGGAACACCGTCACACCGTCCGCAGCCAGCGCGCGCACGGTGTCCCACGTGGCCCGACGAACCGCTGCGTCCATGCCGACGGTGGGCTCGTCCAGGAAGATCAGGTCGGGATTGCCGACCAGGGCAGCGCCGAGCGAGAGCCGCTGGCGCTCGCCACCCGACAGGTGTCGCACGAGTCGTCTGCCCATCGTGTCGAGCCCGACACGCGCGAGCACGTCGTCCACGGGAAGTGGCCGGGCGACGAACTTCGAGAAGAGCACGACCGCCTCGCGCACGGTCAGACCGGGGTTGATCCCCCCGTCCTGGAGCATGACCCCCAGCCGCGGCGCCAGCCGGCGGGCGCCGGCGGCCGGGTCGACACCCAGCACGCGCACGTCACCGCCGTCGCGTCGCCCGTAGCCGATCAGGATCTCCACGAGCGTCGTCTTGCCGGCCCCGTTGGGGCCCAGGAGCGCGAAGATCTCGCCCGCCCGGACCCGGAACGACACGTCCTCGAGCACGCGCAGGTCACCGTAGCGCTTGCGCACGGCGGTCACGGCGATCGCGTCGCCGGCGGGGGGACCCCCCGGGGCCCCGGTGTCCGGTCGTTGCTGGGTCTCTGCGGTCACGTCGCGCTCGAAGTCATCTGCGGTTGGAGGCGCGCCTTCGCGCACGGGCAACGAAAAGGCCCGGCGGAGACCCGCCGGGCCGCGAACGCTAGCAGCTTCCGGGGCGCTATGCCAATGCGCGACGACGGAGCATGACGGCGCCGCCCAGGGCGGCGGCGACGGCCACGACGAGCGCAAGACCGGCGCCACCGGCAGGAGCGGCCACACCGCTCGCCGCGACCACCTCGATGCTGCCCTCCATGCCCAGCGACGCGCAGTGCGTGGAGATCGAGCAGTGGTAGTCGACGGTCCCGGTCGTGGAGAACGTCTGATCGAAGCCCGAGCCGCCGAGCACCCCACTGTCGAACGCGCCGTCGGCGGTGCAGCCCGACCCGGACGTCACGGTGTGCGTCCCGCTGACGAGCTGCCAGTGGACGGTGTCGCCCTCGTTGATCACGAGGTTCGCCGGTACGAACTCGAAGTTCTGGACCATCACGTTGTGCGTCTCCGCCGAGGCGGCCGACGCGAGAAGGACGAGTCCGGCGAAGACGCTAGCGAGATGACGAAGGTGCATGCACTCCCCTCTTTCGTTGACGAGACCCTGAATCCGACGACGATGCAGCTGACGCCGAGCATCGAACGCGGCGCGTCCCGGCGGCGCGTGACCCCATTATATCCGCGTTCGCGGAAACATATCCACGCCAGGTATCATGTCCGCGTCGTGTTGCGTCTTCACTCCAGGAGTAGTATCGCATGCTCGTGCTCGACGTGGATGCGCTTCCCGATCGACTGTTCGTCGGAACGTCGTCGTTCAGCACCTCGGACTGGTGCGGCACGTTCTACCCACACGATGCCCGTCCTCGCGACTTTCTCGCGCACTACGCGACACGCCTTCGCACGGTCGAGATCGACGCGACGTTCTACGCGTCACCCGCGCCCGCGACCGTCGCCGGCTGGGCGCGAAAGACCCCCGACAGCTTCGTGATCTCGGCCAAGGTGCCCAAGGCGATCACACACGAGGCCTACCTCGTCGACGCACAGGCCGCGATGACCGCGTTCCTGACCACGATGGATCTCCTCGGTCCAAGGCTGGGTCCACTGCTGCTGCAGTTCCCGTACGTCTCTCGCCAGCGCGAGCCACACGAGTGGGAGACCGGCGACGAGTTCCGTCGTCGCCTGGGCGCGTTCCTTCCCACGCTGCCGCGCGACCGGCGATTCGTCGTCGAGGTTCGAAACGAGCGGTGGCTGGGAGAGCCGCTGGTCGAGCTCCTCGAGGCACACCGCGTGGCGCTCGCGGTGACCGACTACTACACGATGCCCGCTCCCCACGAGCTCGTGTCCAGGCTGGATCCGATCACGGCCGACTTCGCGTACGTGCGCTATCTCGGCGACCACCGGCGCATGGACGCCATCGTGAACGCGGCGATGGCCGATGGAACCCGGCGGCGCGAGTGGGAGTCGGTGATCGTGGACCGATCCGCGGAGCTGTCCCGATCGGTGCCGGTGATCTCGGCTCTGGTCGACCGGGGGGTGGACGTGTACACGTACTTCAACAACCACTACGCGGGGTTCGCGCCCGGATCGATCGATCTCTTCATCCGGGAGTGGATGCGGCACCGGAGCGGCGGACGCGCGGTCGAGTTCCCTCGACCGCCGGACGTCCCATGACGAGGTCCTCCGATCGACCCTGCATCGTCTGGCTCCGGCGGGATCTCCGGATCTCGGACAATCCGGCGCTGGCCGCGGCCCACGCGAGCGGACGCCCGATCGTGCCGCTGTTCGTGTGGTCGCCCGAGGAGGACACCACCGACGCGCGCGCCGGCGACTGGGCGCCGGGATCGGCGAGCCGCTGGTGGCTCCATCACTCGCTCGTGGCGCTGGACGATGCGCTACGCCATCGCGGGCTCACGCTCGTCGTGCGCCGGGGAACGGCCCTCGACGCGCTCCAGCGCGTCGCCGAGGAAACCGGTGCCGCCGCGGTGCGCTGGAACCGTCTCTACGATCCCGACACGATCGCGCGGGATCGATCGATCAGGTCCGCGCTCGGGGAGGGCGGACTCGACGTCACGAGCACGCCGGGCTCGGTGCTGATGGAGCCGCACGCGCTGAAGACGACCACCGGCGGTCCCTATCGCGTCTACACTCCGTTCTGGAAGGCGCTCCAGCGCGAGTACACGCCCCCGAAGCGGCTCGACGTGCCGGCGCGTCTCCGGGGACTCGACCGCGATCTCGAGTCGACGTCCATCGACGCGCTCGGTCTGCTGCCGTCCATCGACTGGGCCGGCGGACTCCGCGACGCGTGGACACCGGGAGAGGTCGGCGCCGAGACGCTCCTCGGCCGTGCGATCGCCGACGTGGTGCCCGACTATGCCGACGAGCGAGATCGACCCGATCACAGGGGGACATCGCGCCTGTCGGCACATCTCCACTTCGGCGAGGTCAGCGTGGCCGACGTCTGGAGGCGCGTGTCGGACGAGGTCCCCGGGAAGCAGGCGCTCCCCTACCTCCGCCAGCTCGCGTGGCGCGACTTCGCCCACCATCTCCTGTTCCACTTCCCGACGACGACCGACACGCCTCTCCGCAACGAGTTCGCGGCCTTCCCGTGGGCCGAGGACGCGGCCGCGCTCCGGCACTGGCAGCGCGGCCGGACCGGATACCCGATCGTGGACGCGGGCATGCGCGAGCTCTGGACGACGGGCTGGATGCACAACCGCGTGCGGATGATCGTGGGGTCGTTCCTGGTGAAGAATCTCCTCCAGTCCTGGACGGAGGGAGCCGCGTGGTTCTGGGACACGCTGGTGGACGCCGACCTCGCCAACAACACGTTCGGATGGCAGTGGATCGGCGGCTGCGGCGCCGACGCGGCGCCCTACTTCCGGATCTTCAACCCGATCCTGCAGTCGCGCCGGTTCGACCCGGACGGCGAGTACGTGCGCCGGTGGGTGCCCGAGCTGGCGAAGCTGCCCGCGAGAGCGATCGCGGCGCCGTGGGAGGCGTCACCGACGCTGCTCGCCGAGGCGGGGGTCACGCTGGGGCGAGACTACCCGCACCCCATCGTAGAGCTCCGGCCGAGTCGCAATCGGGCGCTGGCGGCGTACGAGGACATGCGAAGCAGTTCCAAACGGGCCCCCTGACACCTAGCGTGCCGAGTCATAAGTCATGTTAACTACGAACCGCCTTGTTGATGATCTGATCGGCGGGCTTCGTCCAGACGAACGGCTTGGCTTCGAGGTTCCACAACCGGATGAACTGCTCGATGTGACGGATGAGGGCCTTTACGCTCGAACTGGTCGCTCGTCTTACCGAGCGTCGGGTCAGGATCGAGAACCACGCCTCGATCATGTTCAACCACGACGCGCCGGTCGGCGTGAAGTGGAACTGGACGTTCGGATGGCTCGCGAGCCACTCCCGAACCGCTGGCGTTCGATGCGTCGACGCATTGTCCAGGACGATGTGGAGCGTCTCGTCCTCGTACAGATGGGCGAGGTGATCGAGGAAGGTGATGAAGTCGATGCTGGTGTGTCGCTCGCGGCACGCTCCGACGACCTCTCCGGTGGCGACCTCCAATGCGGCGTAGAGACTGGTGACCCCGTGCCGACGGTAGTCGTGCGTCATGCGAGCGGGCAGTCCCGGGCGCAGGGGGAGGATCGGCTGGGTGAGATCGAGCGCTTGGATCTGGGTCTTCTCGTCCAAGCAGAGCACGATGGCATTGTCGGGCGGGTTCATGTACAGCCCCACGACGTCGATGATCTTCTCGACCGCCTTGGGGTCGGTCGTGAACTTGAACGACCCGAGCTGATGCGGCTTCACGTTGGCCTGGCGCCAGATGCGCGTCACCGAGCTCTGCGAGACGCCAGTCCGCTCGGCAATGTCTCGACTCGACCACTGCGTGAGGCCCTTGGGCGGCGGAGTCAACGTCAGCGCGACGACCTTGGAGATCTTCTTTGTGGTGATCAGCTTCGGGCGCCCCGAGCGCGGGCGATCCACGAGACCCTCGATCCCGTGTTCCGCATACCGACGCCGCAGTCGACTGACGTGAATGATATTGAACCCGGTCGCGCGCGCCACATCGACGTTGGGGATGCCGTCGGCCATCAGGAGTACGGCCCGGGCGCGCCGACTGGTCCCTGCACGCCCGCGCTGGGAGCGGGCGATGCGCTCGAGTTCGTGTCGTTCTCGCTTTCCGAGCTGGATGGGTCGAGCATGATTCGCCATGAAGCCTCCAGGTGAAAGCGTACATGGCACATATTAGCATGACTTATGACTCGGAACACTAGCGCGTCGGTGATTCGACGTGGACCGGTCGGCTCTCCTGCGGACCCCGTTGAAGCCGAGGAAGGTGAGTGTCTTCTGGTCCCCGGGCGCCGGGCCAGGCCACATCGCAGTCGGAGCCGGAATGCTTCGACCGAGACATCGGGTTTGGTCGAACATGATCGGGGCGATCGAGCCCGTGATCGCCTGTCCATGACGAGAGCGTCGACGTCGTCGTTTTGGGTTCATCCGGGCTCCCGGGAAATCCGCCCGGCACGAGCGACGCTCCGGGCTCGCGTCACCGGTGATCGTCCTCGTCTTGCCGTCCTCGCGACCTCGGTGACACTCACGATCGCTCGGGTCGTGGCGCGCGGCGATTCCCCGGTGCCATGCCCCGACACATCCCCCGTGCCCCGAGGCATCCCCCGTGCCCCGAGGCATCCTCCGTGACCCGAGGCATCCCCCGTGACCCGGTGATGACCCCGTGACCCGGCAACCCCGTGACCCTGTGATCCGGTGACCCGGTGAACCCGTGACCCGGTGACCCCGTGACGCGGTGACCCGGCGGCGCCGACCCCGGTGACCGAGGTGAGCCCACTGACCCTCGTGCAACCGGGTGACCCTTCTGGCTCTCGGCGCTCGTGACCATCATGCAGCATCAGCTCGTGACGGTCGTGAACCTCTCGGCGCGCGTGACTCCTCGCGATCCGGATGATACCCGTCGTCCGTCGCGTCCCTGCGAGGTCACGACGCGGGAAGCGGCTCACCCGGCGCGTGGCCCGTTCGCTCGCGGCCGATTCACCTGGCTCGACTCGCTCGAGCACGCCTCGCCGTCGTTCGCGACTCGCGGTCACTCGCGCCGTCGCGCGTCGAGCCACACCTCGCGCGCCGCGGCCACCGGCATCGCGTGCAACGCGGCGTGACAGCGCCAGCACACCGTGGCCAGGTCTCCAGCGTGTTCCGACCCCCGAGCTCCACGGGCAGCCGATGATGCACCGCGAGGTGATGCCGGCTGTTGCACCCGGGTACACGACATCGGTGCTCGTCGCGTGCGAGCACGCGTCGCCGCAGGCTCGGCGCGATGCTGGCGCGACGCCGGCCCCGGGCATCGACGACGTCCGCGTCGGCAAGAATGGCCCGGCGCATGACGTCGGGAAGCGCACGATCCCCGATGCGCGCCCGTCGACAGGTCGGACAGTCCTGGACGACGATCTGATAGCACGACCGCGGTCCCGCTCCTGCCACCATCGCCGTCGATGAGGAAGACGTCGTGGGCCATGACGCCCGAGGGGGACGCCGACGACGACGGAGACGCCGGAGACGCAGGACGCACGCGGGATGAGGAAGCCGACGGGGATGAGGAGGACGGCGCCGACGTCGACCGAGCCGCCGCTCCCGACGCCGTCGACCGAGCCGCCAACCCCGACGACAGGGCGTTCGCGAACATCGCCATCGCCGCGACGACGAACTCCGCCTTCGAGCCCCGGAACCCGTGCTTCCGGGCGTGCTCCCACGCGGCCTCGGCGTGCGCATGGGAGAGGGTATCGAGACGGACGCGCAGCTCGAGGGTCACCTCGAGCGTCGGCGGCGATGTCGCGGCGGCATCGCCGACCTTCGCGGCGGCGTCGAGCACCCCGGCTGGGTCGACCGGGGTAGCGCAGTCGACCACCGCGGCAGGGTCGACCACCGCGGCGGAGTCGACCACCGCGGTGGAGCCGACCGTGGCAGGTTCGACGACGGTGGCGGAATCGACCACCGCGGTGGAGTCCGCCACCGTCGCCGAGTCGGCCACCGCCGCCGGATCGACCCGGATCGTCTCCTGGGCCGCGCCACCGACCGCCCGCCGCGCCGCCGCCCGGGCGTCCGCGATCCGCTGCTCCAGCTCCCGACGCGACAGACGCGACGCCAGCCCGATCCACGCATCCGCGGACGAGGCGGTCAGGATCGGCGCGATCGCGCGCGCCTTCGTCCAGCTCAGCCGGCCCGACGCCATCGCGTCGCGGAGCGCCGGGAACTCCCGCATCCGCTCGGACAGCCCCCGCAGCTGATGACACCGCGACGCCGACATCTCCAGTCGCTCGGTCGCGTACGCCAGCATCGAGGTGAAGCCGAGCACGCGGTAGTGGTGCTCGGCGTCGATCTCGGCGAACGACAGCGCGACCGCGACGCTGGCGCGGCCTTCCAGACGTCGCACGCGCTCCAGCCGCCGGCAGGCGCGACGCGAGCGCGCCTCGCGCCGAGCGTCCGTCCCCTGAAGACGGGAGCGCGCGTTGTTCCGAACGTCCGTCCCCTGAAGACGGGAGCGCGCGTCGCTCCGAACGTCCGCCCCCTGGAGACGGCTCGTGTTCGTGCGGGACACGTTCGCGACACGCGATGGCTCGGACCTGGATACCCGCATGATGCACCCCTCAGTCGACGGTGTTGAGCCTCGGACGACCGGCCGATCCGATCGCACGGCGCCGCGTCATCAATCGGCGCTGACGGAGATCGACCGGTGAACGCCATCGCCCGGGGCGTGCGCGGCGAAGGAACTGGCAACTGCTCGATCCACCGCGGGGGAGAGGTCCGTCGATCTGGGGCTGATCGACGTGAGAAGACTACCGGAACGGCCGGGCGAAGTCAAGCATAAATCAATACGTGACAATACTTTAACAGGCTCGAGGGGGGGCTCCGATCGACCGCATCCGAGACGTCGGAGAGCCCGCCGGTGGGTCCCGAAGACCCGGGCGCTCACCGCTCGTCGTGCCGAGCGCCTCCGCGCCCCGCCATACCCGGGCAAGAACCAGCTCCGGCATCCGACCGAGCGGCGAGCCCGGAGGCGCCGACGCACGAACGAGGCTCGATGTCGTCATCGAGGTCTCGAGACGAACTCGCTCCCCGCGATGCCCGGATGCGCCCCTTCTCGAATGGCAGCACCCACGGCTACGTGCCGCGTCAGCGAACTCGGCACCGATCGAGGAGGCGCGGCACCCGGCCACGTGCGTGTGTTCGCTCGACACGCCGCCGAGAACAGCCGGGTATGACGGGAGCCCATGAGACGAGGCGACGGTCGTGGCGCCCTTCGTTCGTGCTCTCCAGGAGGTTGGTTCACGGGTCTGGTGCGACGACGACAAACTGAAGCTCGGTGACCGTCTGCGTCGTGCGATCGGCCACGGTCTCGCCGAGACCGGCTCCGGCATCGTTGTCGCGTGCATGAAGACGCGGCCAGCCTCCCGCCAGGGCCAGCTCGCGGGTCGCTACATCGACCGGTGCCTGGCGATCAGCGCGTCGACGATCTGGGGCTCGGCCAGCGTGGTCACGTCGCCGAGGCCTGAGTACTCACCCGCGGCGATCTTGCGCAGAATGCGCCGCATGATCTTCCCGCTCCGGGTCTTCGGCAGGCCCGGAGCGACGAGGATCATGTCGGGCGTGGCCACCGGTCCGATCACGCGGCGGACCTGCTCGCGCAGCTCGGCCACCAGCTCGGCCGGCGCCCGCCCCTCGTGCTCGGGCGTGACGATCACGTAGGCGAAGATGCCCTGCCCCTTGATCTCGTGCGGGTAGCCCACCACGGCCGCCTCGGCCACCGCGTCGTGCGCGACCAGCGCGCTCTCGACCTCGGCGGTGCCCATGCGGTGTCCCGACACGTTGATCACGTCGTCGACGCGTCCGGTGATCCAGTAGTAGCCGTCCTCGTCGCGGCGGCAGCCGTCCCCGGTGAAGTAACGTCCCGGATAGGTGTAGAAGTACGTCTCACGAAAGCGCTTGTGATCGCCGTAGACGGTGCGGGACTGGCCGGGCCACGAGCGCGCGAGGCAGAGGTTGCCGCTGACGCCGTTCCCGGACAGGACCCCGCCCTCGGCGTCCACGATCACCGGCTCGACCCCGAAGAACGGTAGCGTGGCCGAGCCCGGCTTGGCCGGCGTCGCGCCCGGAAGCGGCGTGATCATGATCCCGCCGGTCTCGGTCTGCCACCAGGTGTCCACGACCGCGCAGCGTCCGCCGCCGACGACGTCGTGATACCAGCGCCAGACCTCGGGGTTGATGGGCTCGCCCACCGTGCCCAGCACGCGCAGCGACTCGCGCGAGTGCGACGTGACCGGCTCGTCTCCCGCGCGCGCGATCGCGCGGATCGCGGTGGGCGCGGTGTAGAAGATGTTCACGCCGAGATCGTCCACGATCTGCCAGTAGCGTCCCGCGTCCGGATACGTCGGCACCGACTCGAACATCACCGTCGTGGCCCCGTTGGCCAGCGGTCCGTAGATGATATAGGAGTGCCCGGTGATCCAGCCGATGTCGGCGGCACAGAAGTAGACGTCCCCGGGGTGATGGTCGAACACGACCTCGTGGGTGAGCGACGCGTACACCATGTAACCGCCGGTCGTGTGCATGACCCCCTTCGGCTGGCCGGTGGATCCCGACGTGTACAGGATGAACAGCGGGTCCTCGGCGTCCATCTCCTCGGCCGGCGCATACGGACGCTGCTTCTGCATCTCGACGTCGAGCCAGTGGTCGCGCCCCCCGCGCATCGGGACGCGCGTGTCGGTGCGGCGAGCCACCAGCACCGTATCGACGAGCCCGAGCCCGTCGACGGCATGGTCGACGGTCTCCTTGAGCGGCAGCGCGCGCCCGCCGCGACGTCCCTCGTCGGCGGTCACGACCACGCGGCATCCGGCGTCGAGGATGCGGTCGCGAATCGCGTCGGCGCTGAACCCTCCGAAGATGATCGAGTGCACCGCGCCGATCCGCGCGCACGCGAGCATCGTGTAGGCGAGCTCGGGAATCATCGGCATGTACAGACAGACGCGGTCGCCTTTCCGGACGCCGTGGTGGCGGAGCACGTTGGCGACGCGGCAGACCTCACGGCGCAGGGTGGCGAACGTGATGCGCTCGTACTCGCCGGGCTCGTCCTTGGCCCAGATGATGGCCACGTCGTCGGGACGGGTGACGGCGTGCCGATCGACGCAGTTCAGGCACGCGTTGAGCGTGCCGCCGATGAACCAGGCGATCTCGACGTCCTCGGGCGTGTAGTCGACGCTGGAGACCCGATCGAACGGTCGGATCCAGTCCAGGCGTCGGGCCTCCTCGGCCCAGAACGCGTCGGGATCCTCGATCGACCGGCGGTAGCGTTCGCGGTACGCGTCCAGCCCGCTGACGTGGGCGCGCGCGACCAGAGAGTCCTTCGGTGGATAGACGTCCGGAGACGAGTCGCTCATCGTGAGTCCTCTCCGCGCGAGCGCGCAGCTCGCACCCTGGATGACGGATGGACGGGGTTTCCGATCGACGACGGGTCGAGAGCCGATCGGGCCGAGGTGAAACGCTAGCGGGAAGCCTCGGATGCGTCAACCGACGGGGGCACCCGGGCCGGCGCGTCGATCACGATCGGTCGCCGGTATCGGCCGTCCTCCCGAGTCGCGTCGGACGCCGCCGGCGATCGATCCCGGTGCGCTCCTCCACACCGGGGAGGCGCGGCCGCTCGGCGGGCTCGCGGTCGACGAGCGCGAGGTTGGCGAGCACGACCTCGCGCTCGCGGCGCTCCTGGCGGCAATCGTTGAACGCGAGCAACGCTTCCCGGAAGAAGCGCCGTGCCGAAGCGGCGTCACCGAGCCGGTGGTAGAGCGACCCGATGTTGTTGTACGTGGCCCCGAGCCCGGCCTGATCGCCGGCCTTCCGTCGCGCGTCGACCGCCTTCTCGTATGCGCTCAGCGCCAGCGTGATCTTGCCGGTGGATTCGTGCAGCATCGCCATCATGTGGTGGAGACTCGCCAGCGCCGACGCGACACCCGACCCGCGCGCGAGGAAGATCGCCTCCTCCAGCGAGGCTCGGGCGCCTTCCACGTCGCCACGCTGGAGCTGGAGATCGCCCAGTCGCTCCAGCGCGTTCACGCGGAGAAGCTGATCCCCGGCCTCGGCGGCCAGGCACGCGCCCTCGGTCAGGCAGCGATCGGCATCATCGGTCTCGCCCAGCTCGAGGCAGACCGTGCCGTACCCGATCAGCGCCATTGCCTCACCGGCGCGAGCACCTTCGTGTCGGGCGCGCTCCAGGGCGTGCGCGAAGTACCGTGCCGCGTGATCCATCTCGCCCGCGTCGAGGCTCTGGCGGCCGAGGAGGCACAGCACCTCGATCTCGGCGTCCACGGACCCGGCCTGCGCCGCCAGCTTCAACGCTTCGGACAGGTGCAGGGCCGCGTGCTCGTGACCGCCGAGCGCCTCCCAGGCCTCGCCCAGACACCGTCGAATGGCCATCTCCAGCGGGGGGTCGTCCGGCACGAGACGCAGCGCCTCTTCCCAGGCCGCGACCGCCCGGTCCCACGCCCCGGCCCTCGCGTCGAGCCGGGCCCGCATGTGGAGCGCGTCGGTGACCGAGGCGGCAGGAACCGGTGGCGATTCGGCGCACAGCACACCGTCGATCGCGCTCCGGCACGCGTCGTCTCGACCGGCGGCAAAGAACCACTCCGCGAAGAGGATGGCGGCTTCGCCGGAGAGGACGTCCGGCCGTGCGCGGAGTCGCGTCTCCATCCGGGCAAGCGTGTCGGCGTCGAGATCCACGCCACTCGTTCTCTCGCGGAGTGCACGCAGGCACCGATCCCGGTCGGACGGGGTCGTCGCGGCCACGAGCGCGTCGACGAGGCGTTCCACGTCGGCGGCCGAGTCCGGGCGGGGCTCGGGTTCGGACATTCGGTGCTCCTCCACGCGCGGGCGCGCCATGGCGACGGGGTGGGCCTCTCTCCGAAGATCGGACCCCGAAACCCACAACTTGAGCGACCGGGTGTCCGGGGGTCCCCGATGTCACCGTGCGGTGCCGGTTGAGCCGGGCCGGGGTGATCGCTATGCTCCCACGACCTCGGCACGTGCCACTCGAGATCGGAGTCCCCGTGAAGCCCGAGATCCTCCGGCAGAAGCTCATCGACTTCGTGGCGCCCAGGATGCGCGCCGACGGAATCGCCCAGTGGCTCGTCCTCACGCGTGAAGGCAGTCGCGACCCGATCGCCGATCGCATGGCGGGCGGCACCGCGGTGGGCCGGATGGCCATCGCGATCCGGCCGACCCCCGGCGGCGTCGAGCTGCACGCGGTCTGCGCGTCCTACGACCTGGCGCCGCTCGAGGACTCGGGGCTGTTCACCGGGATCCAGTCGTACGGCGAGAAGGGATGGGGCGAGCCCCTGGGCGCGCTGGTCGGCGCGTGCCCGGACGGACGGATCGCCGTGAACTCGTCGGCCGACGAACCTCTCGGTGACGGCCTCTCGCACACGCTCCGCGAGGAGCTCCTGGCCTCGGTCAGCGGAGACCCGAGCGCCCGCCTGGTGTCCTCCGAGCCACTGGTGGGCGAGCTCTTCGGCCGCAAGACGTCCTGGGAAATCCAGCGCATCCGCCAGGCCGCGGTCGAGGCGGAACGCATTCTCCGCTGGGCGCTGAGCCCCGAGTGCCTGACACCCGACGACACCACCGAGGCCGAGCTGGCCGAACGCATCGCGCAGCGGGTCGAGTCGCACGGGTACGGCTTCGCGTGGGAGCGCTCGTTCTGTCCCAGCGTCCAGTTCGCGACCACGCGGGGACATGCGGCGCCCGGCTCGGCGACCGTCTCGTTCGGCGAGCTGGCCTGCATCGACTTCGGACTCTCGATCGACGGATACGTCTCCGACCTCCAGCGAACGATGGTGATCTGCGAGCGCGACGCGATCCCCGACGACGTCGCCGGCCTCTGGCGCACGACTCGGGCGGCCGTCGACGCGGCGGCTCGCCGGATGCGTCCGGGCGTCACCGGCCTCGAGGTGGACGCGGCCGCCCGCTCGGTCATCCACCGGAGCGGCTACGTCGACTACATCCACGCCACCGGCCACCCGCTCGGCTACGACGTACACGACGTGGGTCCGATGCTGGGGCCCAACTGGCCGGGACGCTACGGCAAGCGCGTGCACCAGGAGCTCCAGGAGTCGATGGTCATGACGCTCGAGCCCGCGGCGGCGATCGAGCGCGAGGACGGACTCCTGCGGGTCGGCCTCGAGGAGGACGTCGTCGTTCGCGCCGACGGCGTCGAGTACCTGGCGCCTCCCCAGCTCGAGATCTGGACGTACGATGACCGGTCGTAGCCCGCGGCGCACCGCGGAGCGCGCGCCGGGTCGCACCGCGGGTCGTCGCCCGCGGCACCGTGCGCGGCCCTGAGCCGCGACGCGGGGAGTAGACGATGGCGGGCGGAATGGCCTCGATTGCCGGTGCGGCTCCGGCGCTCGCCAGAGCGCTGACGCCCATCGGACGCCACCGGACCGGTCCCGTCCTCGTGTGGCTCGGGGTCCTCGTGCTGCTCGCGGTGCAAGCGTTCTGGGCACCCCTGACCGACGACGCCACGGTCGATTCCCACTCGTACTACTTCGGCGCGCGCGCGCTGGCCGACGGCGCCAACCCCTACGACACGGCCGTCCTCCAGGAGCTGGCACCCGATCGCCTCGGGTTCGTCTTTCCGTACGTGTACCCGCCCGTGCTCGCCCTCGCGTGGCGCCCGCTGCTGGCGCTGACGCCCGAGGACGCGCATCGCGTCGCCATCGCAGTCGGGCTCGTGTTGACGACGCTGAACGCGAGCCTCCTGTGGTCGCTGGTCCGCCCGCGGACCGATGCCGCCGGGTGGCTCGTGCTCTTTCTCGGCGCGCACACGGTGATGGGTCCCCTGGTGAGCTCGCTGCGGCTGGGTCAGGTGAACGTCGCGCTGGCGACCCTCGTCCTCGGGGCTCTGCACCTCGAGCGGCGTGATCGGCCGGCGCTGGCCGGGCTCCTCCTCGCGGGCGCGATCCTGGTCAAGCTGACCCCGGCGGTCTTCCTGGTCGACCTCCTGCTCCGGGGCCGATGGCGAACGATCGGGTTCACGGCGGTCGGCGGCACCGCCATCGTCGGGATCTCGATCATGCTCGTCGGCACCGATCCGTGGGCCTGGTTCGTGGAGCGCGCGCGCCAGCCGCTGCCGTTCAATCCGCCGATCTCGATCCGGGGATGGGTCGACGCGCTCGGGCTGGCCTTCGGCTGGGACAATGCGGCCAAGCTGGTCGCGTTCCTGACGATCTTCACCGCCGCCCTGGTCCTCGTCGTACGCCGGCTGCTGGCGTTCACCACGGCCGGCGACACGGCCGCCAGCTGGGCCGTGCTCGTCTGGTTCGGACTCCTCGCGTTTCCCCTCACCTGGCACCACCACTACTACCTGGCGATCCTGCCGTTCGCGCTCTTCATGCTCCGGGCGTTCGACGCGGGCCACAGATGGCGGGCGGTGGCGTGGGTCGTGCTGGCCGCGATGGCCCTGGCGCGGTACCCGGGGGCGCTCCATCCGCTGAAGCCGATCGCCTCCCTGGTGGGGCTCGTGCTGGTCTAGCGCCACGCATTTCGCACGTCGTCTCGCATCCTGCCCGGTCGACCTCGGCCGACTGGCCAGGCTGGTGTCGATTGAACGTCATACCGATGAAGGAGTTAGCGGCCCCAGGCCTTCGGGGCACGGCTCTTGTATGTTGCTTCGCGGGAGACGAACTCCATGCCCAGGAGGAACGCGCCATGGTCCGGAACGCCCGCGGCTTCTCACTGATCGAGCTGATGATCGTGGTCTCGATCATCGGAGTGCTCGCGGCGATCGCCATACCGAACTACGTGAGCATGCAGGATCGTGCTCGCGAGGGCGCCGTCCGCGCGGTCGCGCATGCCGTACACATGGCCACCGAGGACTACTCGATCACCCACGACGCCGTGCTGCCCGCCGACAACACGGTCTTCGACGCCTCGATGTTCCCCGGCGGCGTGTGGCCGGAGAACCCGTACACTGGGGCGGCCGTCAGCATCAACGTCCAGGGCGCCTACTCGCAGGGCGACGTGGGCTACGGGCTCGATGCGGCGACTCGCATCTACACGATCGAGGGCTACGGCACCGACGCCACCAGCGGCCCTGCCGGTGACGGCGTCGTGATCGTACTGACGAACGGGTAGCCATCGACCGAGCGGCGCGAGCGTGCATCGCGCCACGTGCGTTCGCCGGACGCTCCCGCACGACTCCCGGCGCGTCAGCCCAGCGAACGCCGGAGCGCGTGGACGAGACCGTCCACGTCCGCCACCTCGGCCATCAGATCGCACGCCGGCGCGTACGCCGACACGACCGAGTCCCCCGTGTTCCACTCACCGACGGGCTCCGGGTTGAGCCACACGACGGCCCGCGCACGCTCGGCGAGGCGCTCGAGCGTCCACGCCGCGGGATCCACGCGGTTGTTCCGGGCATCGCCGAGCACCAGCACGATCGTGTCGTGTCCCAGCTCGCGCGCCTCGGCCTCGCAGACCCCGAACAGAGCCCGCGCATAGTCGCTGGGCGCCAGCAGGTTGAGATCCCCGTGCCGGTCGAGGAGCACCTCCAGCCGGTCGGGTCGCCCGGCCAGCGAACGAGCGGCGAGCACGTCCCCGGTCACGTCCACCGCGCGGTCCACGAACGCGTAGATCCTCGATCCGGAGAACTCCCGGGCCAGACGCGACACGAGCGTCAGGAACGCACTGGCGGCCCGCACCATCGAGTACGACACGTCGACCAGCACCAGGAGCCGCGGCGGTCGCCGACCCGGACGCCGGTAGACGAGCCGGAACGGCACGCCCCCCGACGCGACATTTTGCCGGAGGAGCCGCTGCACCCAGAGGGCTCCGCGACGAGACCGTGCCCGGCGACGGTGCCGCCTCAGCCGGAGGCTCGACAGCGCGCGCACGAGCGCCTCCTCCAGCGCATGGGCCTCCTCGGCCGACCAGCGCTCCCGGAACGCCTTGCGAGCCACTCCGACCGGCGAAGGTCGCGGCGGGCCGAGGGGCGAAGGGGCGGCCCCGCGGACCCCGGATCGGCGATCGGCTTCGTCGCCCCGGCGGTGAGGCGCCTGGATCACGACCGTACGCTGGACCCGTTCGGGGCGAGCGGCCAGCGGTGCCTCGCGCCGCGCGCCCGCCGGCGCGGGTCGATCCGGATCGCGCCGCGGCGGGTCGCGCCGATCGGCGCCCCGGCGAGCCGAAAGGGGACGAGTGGGCGATCGGCGAGACGTCTCCCGTGGCGGCGCGCCCCGTGCTCGGCCGTGCCGGACGAGCCCCGCCGCCGCGGATCCGACGGTGGGTACCGGCGGCGACGCTCCGCCGCCGCCGGCCTCCCGACGGCGCCTCGCCCGCCGCCGGCGTCGCGGCGAGGACGTCCATCGGGGCGCGGTGAAGAACCGGCCGAACGCCGCGTCCACCCGCGCCTGGTCCGCGCGCGTCTTGGCCAGGGTGATGCGGAGCGCGGCCCGAAGCGCGCCGGCGTCGTCCATCCCGACCAGGGCGATCGCATCCGCGGCGTCCAGGAGCTCGCCCGGAGAGACCACGACGCCCTCCGCCCGGAGCACCTCGGCGAAACGGCTCAGGGCACGCTTCATGGGATCGCTCCCTCCGAGAATCCCGCGGCACGGGTCATCGGCGGCGCCGCGGTGTCACCGGACGGGGCGACGCGACGACAGCTCGGCCAGGATGACATCCCGGTCGTCGCGGTTCTTGATCAGGGCGCCGAGCGTCGTCTCGACCTCGAGGCGGGTGAGATCCTCGGCGCCGACGGCCAGGAGCGCCATCGCCCAGTCGATGCTCTCGGCGATGCCGGGGGCGCGCCGGAGATCGGACTTGCGGACACGGGCGACGAAGGCGGCCAGCCGCTCCCGGAACACCGCGTCCAGCTCGGGCACGCGCGCGGCCAGGATCGCGACCTCTTCGTCGACGGTCGGATAGTCCATGTGAAGGTAGAGACATCGCCGGCGCAGCGCGTCGGCCAGGTCGCGGGTGTCGTTCGACGTCAGAACCACGCGCGGCCGGTGCCGTGCCGTGATCGTGCCCAGCTCGGGGATCGTCACCTGGAACTCCGAGAGGATCTCCAGGAGGAACGCCTCGAACTCCTCGTCGCTCCGGTCGATCTCGTCGATCAGGAGGACCACCGGCGACGGCGATCGCAGCGCCTCGACCAGCGGACGCGGCAACAGGAACGCATCGGAGAAGAACGCATCCGCGTGACGATGCAGCCGGTCCATCGCCTCGGCCAGCGTGGCCGTCTCGCCGATGACGTCGTCGATCTTCGCGCGCAGGAGCTGCGAGTACAGCACCTGCTTGCCGTACGACCACTCGTAGAGCGCGCGTGCCTCGTCCAGCCCCTCGTAGCACTGGAGACGGATCAGACGGCACTGATGGATCTCCGCCCACAGGCGCGCGAGGTCGGTCTTCCCGACCCCGGGAGGGCCCTCGACGAGGATCGGCTTGCCGAGCGCGTCGGCCAGCTGGAGCGTGCGCGCAGCGGCCTCGCCGAGGACGTAGCCCTCCTCGGCGAATCGGTCGATCAGCCGTTTCGGGGACTCGAGCGTCACCGGCTACGCGCCCGCACGCTCGTCCCGGCGCATGAAGGGCTTGATCAGATCCACCGGAATCGGCAGCAGCACCGTGGAGTTGTTCTCGGTTGCGACCTCGGCCACGGTCTGAAGGAACCGCAGCTGGATGGCCGTGGGCTCCTTGCCGATCACGGCCGCCGCCTCGGCCAGCCGGGCCGACGCCTGGAACTCGCCCTCGGCGTTGATGACCTTCGCCCGCCGCTCGCGCTCGGCCTCGGCCTGTCGCGCCATCGCGCGCTGCATCTCGGTGGGCAGGTCCACGTGCTTCACCTCGACGGTGCTGATCTTGATGCCCCACGGATCGGTGTGCTTGTCGAGAATCTCCTGGAGCCGTTCGTTGATCTGCTCGCGCTCGGAGAGGAGATCGTCCAGCTCGACCTCGCCGAGCACGCTCCTGAGCGTGGTCTGCGCGAGCTGCGACGTCGCGAACAGGAAGTCCTCGACCTCGAGAATGGCCCTGTTCGGGTCCATCACGCGGAAGTAGATCACCGCGTTGACCTTCACCGACACGTTGTCGCGCGTGATGATGTCCTGTGGCGGCACGTCCATCGCCACGGTCCGGAGGCTCACCTTGACCATGCGGTCGATGAGCGGAAACAGGATGATCAGTCCCGGCCCCTTGACCCCGATGACCCGCCCCAGTCGAAACACGACGCCGCGCTCGTACTCGCGCAGCACCTTCAGCATCGAAGACAGAAGGCTCAGTCCGATGATCACCAGTGTGCCCACGAATACCAGCTGTGGCATGGGGTCCTCCTAAACCACGACCCACGTCGTGTGATGGTCCTTACGGCTCGGGCAGGGCGCGCTCGACGACCGTCACCTCGAGGGTCATGCCGCTCACGCGAACGACGCGAACGGTGTCTCCCTGGCGCACGTCGTCCTCGCTCGTCGCATTCCAGATCTCACCGTGAATGAAGACCTTGCCGCGCGGGTCGAGATCTGTCTGCGCCGATCCGGTCTCGCCGACGAGGCCTTGCTGGCCGGTACGCGCCCGTCCCCGCTGTGCCCGGAGCGCGGCGGTGACGGCGACCGAGAAGAACGCGGCCGTCACGAGCGCGGCCGGCAAGATGATCCACAGCGAGATCTGGAACAACGGGCCCGCCTTGTCGAGCAGCATGATCGACCCGAACACGAGCGACGTGATCCCGCCCAGCGTGAGCAATCCGAAGCTCGGCACCTGAGTCTCGGCGATGAACATCACGATCGCCAACAGAATCAGCGCGAACCCCGCGTAGTTGATCGGCAGCGTGTGAAGCGAGTACAGCGCGAGGATGATACAGATCGCCCCGGCGATGCCCGGAAAGAGGCTGCCCGGATTCGAGAGCTCGAAGATAAGGCCGTAGATCCCGATCATGAACAGGATGTAGGCCACGCTCGGATCGGTGACCACGCTCAGGAATCGATCCCGGAAGCTCGGCTGGATTCGGATGATCTCGGCACCGTCGGTGGCCAGCGTGGTCGCGACCCCGGCGACCTCTACCTCACGCCCGTCGATCTCGGACAGAACCTCGGCCAGGTCGGTCTCGACGAGATCCACGACACCCTCGTTCATGGCGTCCTCGGCCACCAGCGACTTGCTCTCGCGCGCCATGCGCGTGACCCAGTCCTCGTTGCGTCCCCGCAGCCGCGCCACCGACTGGAGCTCCGCGACCCAGTCGTTCATCGCCTTCTCGTTCACGACCGAGTCCTGAATCGAGCCCTGCGCGGTGACCACGTGCGCGGCGCCGATGTGCGTGCCCTGGGCCATCGCCGCGACGTGGGCCGAGATCGTCACGAGGACCCCGGCGCTGGTCGCGCGCGCGCCCTCGGGCGCCACGTGGACGATCACCGGTACCGGCGCGCCGAGGATGGTCTTCGAGATCTCGTGGACCGACTTCAGGAGGCCGCCGGGCGTGTCAAGCTCGATCACCACGGCCTCCGCCCCGGCCTCGTTCGCGGCGACGATGCCGTCGGCGATCATCCGGGCGGAGACGGGGTTGATGACCCCGTCGATGCGGATGACGTGGACCTCGCCGGCCGAGGCCAGCCCGCCCACGACCGCGACCGCCAGAGCGAGCAGGGCGCATGCCCGGCGGAAGACACGACGCGTGGCTGCATGGGGCATGGCGCGGCCTCCGAGGTTCAGGTAGCCCGGCGTCGACCGACAACTGAAGGCGGGGAGTCTCCGCCCGACGCGAGCCTCCGATCATACACGTGCCCAACGCCAAACGACATACCGGGAACCGAGGTGGTGGCTTGGTCGAGGTCAGGGACCTGGAGAAGGTCTTCGTGGACCGGCGCGGTCGCCGCCTCGCGGCGGTCCGCGGGGTCAGCTTCACGTGCCGCCCGGGCTCGGTGTTCGGGCTCCTCGGACGCAACGGCGCGGGCAAGACGACCACGCTTCGAATCCTCGCGACCGTCCTCGCGCCCACGAGCGGCACGGCCATCATCGGCGGCCACGACGTGACCGTCGCGCCGGCCGCGGCCCGGGCGCGGATCGGGTTTCTCACCGGAGACACGCGCCTGTACGACCGTCTGACCGGGCTGGAGTCGCTGGTGTACTTCGGTCAGCTCCAGGGACTGACGCGCGACGCGCTGGACCGGCGCCTTTCGACGCTGACGCCGCGGTTCGGCCTTCAGGCGCTCCTGACCCGCCGGATCGGTCAGCTCTCGTCGGGCCAGAAGCAGCGACTCTCGCTCGTGCGGGCGCTGCTCCACGATCCGGAGGTGATCATCCTTGACGAGCCGACGACGGGGCTCGACATCCTGGCGGCCCGCGACACGGTGCAGCACATTCGATCG
Source organism: Candidatus Eiseniibacteriota bacterium (assembly GCA_965224245.1). Classification (GTDB taxonomy): domain Bacteria; phylum Eisenbacteria; class RBG-16-71-46; order CAZAMP01; family CAZAMP01; genus CBDCYW01. The sequence continues at coordinate 4,017,459 of OZ245046.1, forward strand.
CTCCGCGACGAGGGTCGAACGGTGATCTGCTCCACGCACAACCTGGCGGAGGTCATGTCGCTGTGTGACGACATCGGCGTGCTCGACGCGGGTCTGCTCCTGGCCGCCGCGCCGAAGACGGCGCTCCTGGACGCGTTCGACGGCGACCTCGAGCGCGCATTCGTGGACCTCGTCTCCGGTCTCGCAGCGCCCATCGGCGTGTCGGCCGAGCCTGCATCGTGAACTCGCTCGTCGTCCGGATCGTGTGGATCAAGGAGCTCGTCGACGCGGTCCGGGACCCGCGGGCCGTCTTGTACCTGGTGGGGCTTCCGCTGGTGTTCTACCCGGCGCTGCTTCTGGCGCTCGAGTACGTCGCGGACTCGCTGGTCGGCGAGCCACCGCTGCCTCCATACGTGGTCGCGATCGACGCCGCGTCTCCGGCTCCCGCGCTCTCGGCGGCCATCGACGCCGACGCGGCGTTCGTGGTCCGATCCACCACGGACGCCGTGCTCGACGTGATCCGGGGCGACGCGCAACTCTCCATCGAGCCCCTCCCCGGCTTCGCGGACGCGGCGGCCGAGGGGCGGCCGGCCCGCCTGAACCTGTACTCCGATCGATCCCTGCGCGGGGTGACCGTCATTCGCGAGCGGCTGTCGGCCCGTCTCGCTGCGTACGAGGCCGACCACCTCGCCGGCAACGGCGACGCGCGTCTGATCGTCGTGGAGACCGGCCTCGGGGAATCCCTCGGCGACCTTCGCTTCATGGTCGGGCTCTTCCCGTACTTTCTGCTGGTCCTGATCCTGGTCGGAGCGGCGCACATGGCCATCGACGTCACGGCGGGCGAGAAGGAGCGGCGCACGCTGGAGACGCTCCTGGTCACGGCGGCCGGGCGCTTCGAGATCCTCCTGGGAAAGGCGCTGGCCACGATGACCGCCTCGGTGGCCGCCGGGCTTCTCGGCATGATCGGGTTCCGGCTGGCGATCGCGCTGGCCCGGCCGATGACCGGCGGGCATCCGATGCTGCTGGCCCTGCCGGACCGGGCGTTCTGGGTGCTCGGCCTCGGAAGCCTGCCCTCGGCGGTGTTCCTGAGCGCGCTCTTGCTGTTGCTCGGCGCGTTCGCCCGCTCCAGCCGCGAGGGACAGACGTACTCGGCGTACCTGCAGATGCCCATCCTGCTGCTGGCGCTCGGCTCCACGTGGCTCGGCGTCGACCGATCCCCGCTCATCTACGCGATCCCCCTGCTCGGCGCCAACCTGATGCAGCGCGAGTTCCTCCTCGGTGAGGGTCAGATCCTCCACGCGGCCATCGCGACCGGGACCACGATCGCGCTGGGGCTCCTGCTGATCGCCCTCTCCGCGTGGCTCTTCCGCCGGGAGTCGGTCCTGTTCCGTCGCTGAGCCGACGGGATGCAGTGCCCGCGCGCCGTCGAGAGAGGTAGCGCGGAGTCGCCGGGCGGCTCTAGAATGTCCTCCTGACCGCCCGCGACGTCGAGCCCAGCCCGCGAAACGGGGAGATCCGGAGATTCACGAGACCGACCACGCGCTCGCGCCGGAGAAGGCCATCCTGATCGGCATGTCGGCGCCCGGCGTCGCGCACGACGATCTGGACGAGCTGGCGTTCCTGGCCCAGACCGCCGGTGCCGACATCAGCGACCGGATCGTCCAGCGCCGACTCACACCCAGCCCGGCCACGTACGTCGGCAAGGGCAAGCTGGACGAGCTCCGAGACTCGGTGCGGACGCACGACGCGGAGCTCGTCGTGTTCGACGACGACCTCTCGCCGGCCCAGAACCGCACCGTCGAGAAGCACGTCGGCGTGCGCGTGATCGATCGCAGCACGCTCATCCTCGACATCTTCGCGGCGCACGCGCGCACGCACGAGTCGAAGCTCCAGGTGGAGCTCGCGCAGCTCGAGTACCTGCTTCCGCGGCTGACGCGAATGTGGACGCACCTCGATCGGGCCGGCGGCGGAATCGGGACCCGCGGCCCCGGCGAGACGCAGCTGGAGGTGGATCGCCGCCGCATCCGTACGCGTGTCGCCCAGCTCAGGCGCAAGATCGAGGACGTCGAGAGCGAGCGCCTGACCCAGCGCCGGGGACGCCGGAACCTGTTCAAGGTGGCGCTGGCCGGCTACACCAACGCCGGGAAATCCACGCTCTTCAACGCTCTGACCCGTGCGGACGTGCGGGTCGAGAACAAGCTCTTCGCCACGCTGGACACGACGACCCGCAAGGTTCATCTGGGGGATCGCGCCACTGGGCTGATCTCCGACACGGTCGGGTTCATCAAGAAGCTCCCGCACCATCTCGTGGCCTCGTTCCACGCCACGCTACGAGAGGTCGCCGAGGCCGATCTCGTCCTGCACGTGGTCGACGCGTCCAGCCCGCGCCTCGAGGATCAGATCGAGACGGTGGGGACGGTCCTCGACGAGCTCGTCGAGCGCACGACCCGCCATCGACTCGTGCTGAACAAGATCGACTGCCTGGACGACGATGCGTACGCGGCGGCCCGCGCGCGGCATCCCGAAGCGTGGCTCGTCTCGGCGATCACTCCCGGCTCGGTCAAGGAGCTTCGCGGGCGGCTCGCCGAGGCCAGGGCCGAATGGTCGGTGGACCGCGGCATCTCCACGATCTCCTGACGAGGACACGCTCCCCGATGGATCCAGATCGAGCGCCGGCACCCAGCACGTCCGACGGGCGTCGAGGGGACGCGCGCGTGATCGATCTGGTCGTGTTCCTGGCCGCGCTCCTGGCCCGGCTCGCTCATCTGTGGGCCTTCACGGCCCTGGCCTTCTACCGGCTTCCGTTCGGAGACGCCGCGACCTTCGCGCGCGAGGCGGCCGGATTCCTCGGCGGCGGCCTGTTCACCCGCGGCGATCCGTTCTTCCAGGGTCCGCTGTATCCGCTCGTGCTGGCCGCGATCGGCCTCGCGTCGCTGCCGGTGACCGGCATGTACTGGCTCCAGGTGGTCATCGGATCGGTGACCGCGGTGATGGTGGCCCGGATCGCTCGCCATCTCGTGCGCCTGCCCTGGGCGGGGCTCGTGGCGGGTCTGGCCTACGCGTTCTACGACGCGGCGATCTTCTTCGACGCGGACCTCCTGGCGGTGTCGCTCGTGACGTGCCTGGCCGCGACCGCGCTCGCGCTCACGACGCGGGCGCTCACCGCACCCGAGGAGGCGGTCGGACGCGCCCGGGTGGTCGCGATCGGCGTGCTCTTCGCGCTGTCGGCCTGGGGACGGCCGAATCTCGTGCTGCCGGTCGTGCTCGTGGTGGGATGGCTCGTCTTCCGGGCGCCGTGGCCGGGAGCGAGACGGCGGCTCCTCGCGCTGTCCGCGCTCACGGTGCTCCTGATGCCGCTGGTCCGGAACACGATCGTCTCCGGGGATCCGGTGTTCATCGCGTCCAGCGGCGGCGTCAACTTCTTCATCGGCAACCACTCCGGTGCGACCGGCACGTTCCGCATCCCGCCCGGGTCCGGGCTGGCCAACGACACCGAGCTGGATCGGATCTCGCGCGCCGTGGCCTCCCGGATGGAAGGCCGGCCGCTGAGCGCGGCCGAGACGTCTCGCTACTGGTTTCGCCGCGGCCTCGACGCTCTGACGGCGGATCCGATCGCGGCGGCGAGGCTCGTGGGCCGGAAGCTCGTCCTGTGCCTGAACGCCGCGGAGATCCCGAACCATCTCGACCTGACGTTCGTCCGCGAGTACTCGCCGGCGCTCCGCTTCGCGCCGGTCCGGGCGTGGATGCTGCTCGCGCTGGGGGCGGCGGGCATGTGGCTCCTTCGCGGGTACCGCGGCGCGACCGCGCTTCAGCTGTTCGCGGCCGGGAACGTCCTGTCGATCCTCCCGTTCTTCGTGACGGCGCGCTTCCGCCTGCCGATGATGCCGGTGTTCGCGGCGTTCGCCGGGTCGCTCGCCGTGTGCGTCGTCCACGCCGCTCTCCGCCGCACGATCCCGGCACGCGACTGGGGTCTCACCGCGGGAGTGGGCGTCGCGGTGACGGCGCTGTCCCTCGCGACGCGACTACCCGCCGCCAGCCACGCGGTTGCCCACGTCAACCTCGGCGCGCTGCATGCCGAGCTGGGTCAGACCGAGCGCGCTCGACGAGAGTTCGAGGCGGCGCTCGCGCTGGAGCCGCGCGATGTCCGCGCGCTGGAGAACCTGGCCGTCCTGGACGTGCGCGCGGGCCGCCACGAGGCCGCGCTCGAGCGGGTGGACGCGGCGCTCACCGGCGTGCCCGAGTCGTTCCGGCTGCACAACCTGCGGGGAATCGCGCTCGGAGAGCTCGGCCGGTACGACGAGGCGCTGGATGCGTTCGATGCCGCGCTCGCGCGGTTCCCGGGGTGGCCGGAGGCCCGTCGCAACATCGAGCTGACGTGGTCGCACTATCTCGCCCACGTGCGTCGACTCGGTCGCGAGGCCGGTCTGCCCGACCCCATCGATCCGGAGTCGAAAGGCCGGTGGGTCTCGTTCCTGGAGGGCAGAGGATTCCGGCGTGCGGCCGAGCGATTCGCGCGTGAGGCCACGGCCGGCTGACCCCCGCGGCCGGCCCCGGCACGCGCTCGGCGGCCCTGCGGTGGGCCGGAAGCCCGCTTTCCAAATTCACGAGATCGCCGACCCTGACGCGCCGATCGGAGATCGGTCCACGGATGCCCCCCACGCCCGCGGCGAGATCCGCAAGTCGTTGCGAATGGGACCCATCGAGAGAACGCCACGCGACCCCGCCGGGGCCCCGGGGACGAAAATGTCGATCTCGAGGGTCGCATCGGGCGGAAATTCGGTGGCTCTCCGCCCCGGCGCGTAGTAGACTCCCTCTCGCATGGCTGACTTCACGATTTCGCCCCCTGGTGTTCTCGTGGATCTCGTCACCTGAGAATTAGGTGGTTCGGTCCCTTGAGATTCACGGTTTCCCGGGGGGCTTTTTCGTGGCCCCGAACGTCCCATCCCGAGCGCGCCCGATGACGACGACACCTCCTCGACGACCGGCGGATCGGCTGATCATCCGCTGGCGAGGCCGGACCGCGCTGGTCGCCGAATCGGAGTTCGAGGCCCTGGTCAAGGCGGGGCTCATCCCGCCCGACGCCTGGGTCGTCTCCCCCACGTACACCCGCGGCCACGCCATCCAGGCCGACGACATGGAGGTCTTCCACCTCTGGAAGCCGGACGACGAGCCCCCCAGCCCACCCGAGCCGTCGGTCTTCTCGGACATTTACTTCGCCCGGCCGATCTCGCTGACGCTGGTCCTGATCGCGGCCAATCTGGCCGTGGCCGCGGCGCTGATCCTGCGATGGGGGGAGGCCTACCCCTACGCACTCCGGCACTGGGCCGGCGAGATGAAGCCCGCGGTCGCCCATCTCGGCGATCTCGTGCACCTCGGTCCGCCGGTCTTCGTCCACGCGTCGCCGGCGCATCTGTTTGGCAACCTCTTGTACCTGTTCGTGTTCGGAGCATGGGTCGAACGAGTGTTCGGTGCGCTGGGCATGGCCGTGATCTATCTGGTCGCCGGCTACGCGGGGGCGATCGCGTCGTACCTGCTGCTGGATCACCCGGCGCTGTCGGTGGGCGCGTCCGGGGCCATCTTCGGGCTCATCGGGGCAACGTTCGTGTACCTCGTCCGGCACCACCGCGAGTTCCACCGACGTCTGGCCTGGCGGGCTCGCCGGATCTACATCCCGCTCGTGATCGCGGTGGCCGCGTACTCCCTGACCGGCGGCAATCTCTGGGCGCACGGCGGCGGTCTCGTCGGTGGCGCGCTGGCGGCCTGGCTGATCGACGTCGTCTTCCCGCGTCGCGACGTCTTCGCGTCCGATCGGTAGTGCCCCCGCACTGGCGCCCGCCCCGGACGTTGGGCATAGTGCAGCCGTTCACTGGGCAAGGCCGAGCGACGGAGGTTCGATGCCGGTGAGACGGGACGTGCTCGCGCTGGTGCCCGCCTACAACGAGGCCGCGCACATCGGCGAGGTCGTGCGACGCGCGCGCGAGCACCTGGCGGTGGCGGTGGTGGACGACGGATCGGCAGACCGCACCGCGGCCGTCGCGGCCGAGGCCGGCGCCGAGGTGCTTCGCCAGCCCCGGAATGCGGGCAAGGGCGCCGCTCTCCTGCGCGGGCTCCGGTACGGCGTCGATCAGGGCTACGACGCCGTGGTCACGCTGGATGCCGACGGACAGCATCGCCCCGAGGAGATCCCCCGGTTTCTCGAGCTGTTCGACCGGGAGCATCCGGACCTGATCATCGGGTTTCGTCAGTTCGCCGAGATGCCCCGCGTCCGGCGCCTGGCCAACACCGTGGGGACGTGGCTGTTCAGCCGGGCCGTGGGCACGCGCATTCCGGACAACCAGTCCGGGTATCGGCTCCTGTCGAAGAGCTTCATCGGGGCGCTCGACTTCACGAGCGCCGGCTTCGAGATGGAGGTCGAGATGATCGTGCAGGCCGTCCGCGCCGGGCGCGCGATCGGCTGGGTGCCCATCTCCACGATCTACGGGGACGAGGTGAGCCACTTCAGCCCCGTGCGCGACACGATCGGATTCCTCGGCACGTGCGCGCGCACGTGGAGACGCGTCCACCGCTGATCACGGATGAGACGGCGGACACCGGGAGACGCGTCCACCGCTGATCACGCCGGGCGCGGCTAGCGGTAGAGCCGCAGTCGATCTCCGGGCTTGATCAGCGTGTCCTTGCGGCCCAGTCCGTTCCAGTCCCGGATGTTGGCCACCGTGGTGCCGTACCGGTAGGCGATCGCCCAGAGGGTCTCGCCCCGTGCCACCTGGTGGATGATCGGATTCCCCACCGGGGTGGACTCCCACACGATGAGACGGTCGCCCGGGCGGATCACGCGACCCACCGACGGATTCAGCTCGCGAACCCCGTCGACGGTCATGCCGAAGCGGTTTGCGATGCCCCAGAGCGTGTCGCCGCGCCGGACGCGATACGCCGTCATCGACCGGACGGGGCTGTCGCCGCCGGCGACCGCGGTGCCCCCGCCGGACGGAGTGTCGACCGAGTCGGTCCGTCCGCCGGGCGCCGCGTTCGCGACTCCGGAATACAGGACCAGCGACTGACCGGCTCGCACCGAGTGCGGGTTCGAGATGTGGTTCCACACCTGGATCGCGCGCACCGTCGTGCCGTAGGCCCTCGCCACGTGGCTCAGCGTCTCGCCTCGGCGGAGCGTGTGGCGGACGCGATCGCCCTGGGCCGCCAGCGAGGCCGCCGCCCACGAGGTGCCGCCCGCTCCGGTGGGAATGAGGAGCGTCCGGCCCTCGCGGATCATCGTGCGCTTGCCCATGTTGTTGGCCAGCTGAATCGCGCCCACCGTCGTGCCGTACCGTCGGGCCAGGCGTCCGAGCGTGTCGCCGCGCCGGACGCGGTGTCGGTCGTACAGTCGCCGCTCCTCGGGCGGGATCTGCGCGATGGCCTCCTCGAACACGCCCGACGTGCCCCGCGGGAGACGCACCTCGTACGGGTGATGCCCCGGCGGGGTCTGACGCGCGATCAGGGCCGGGTTCAGGAGGCGAATCTCGCTCGCCGTCACGCCCGCGCACCGCGCGACCACGTCGAGATGGGTCACGGTCTCGACGGTGACGGTCTCGAAGTCGAAGGGCTCGTCGTAGGCGACGTCGGTGAAGCCGAACTGCTCGGGATCGTTGGAGACCACGATGGCCGCCAGGATCGCCGGGACGAAGTTCTTCGTCTCGCGCGGGAGATACCGCGAGCGCGCCAGCGCCCAGAAGTCGTTCTCGCCGGTGCGTTTGATCGCCCGGCGGACCTTGCCCTCGCCCGAGTTGTACGCGGCCATGGCCAGGTACCAGTCCCCGAACTCGGCATGAAGGTCCTTCAGGTACCGGGCCGCGGCACGTGTCGATCGCTCGGGATCGAGCCGCTCGTCCGCGAACTCGTTGCAGACGAGTCCGTAGCGCCGTGCCGTGCCGCGCATGAACTGCCACAGACCGATGGCGCCCACGCGCGAGCGCGCATTGTGCCGGTAGCCGCTCTCGACCATCGCCATGTGCGCCAGGTCCCGAGGGACGCCCTCCTCGTCGAAGATCCGGTGGATCATCGGGATGACGCGGCCCGACCGGGCCAGGACACGCCGCACCCAGTCCGCCTGACCGTCCGCGTACCGATCCAGGAACACGCGCACCCGGTTGTTGACGACGACCGGGATGTCGTAGACGGGCTCGACCGTGGCCACGTCGGGCGTGTCGAACGCGGTGTCGGAGTCGGCGTCGACCGGCTCGAGGTCGGTCGAGACGAGGCTGTCGAGCGGCGAGGCGACCGTGAGGTCCTCCAGCCAGGCGCTCTCGGAGGCGTCCTCGACGTCCCAGGGTCCCGCGTCCCCGGACGGGGCGGCGGCGACGTCGATCTGATCGGGCGGAGGGTGGTGGGCACAGCCGAGAACGATCAGGGTCCCGACGAGACAGACGGATCGAGCGGATACGGGCATCTAGCGCTCCGTGAAAGGGTGCCGTAGAGCACGGGGGAACGGGAGACTAACGACGTGGGTTTCGCCGAGTCAAGGCGCCGCCTCCGGTCGCCGCCCGGTCGAGTCCAGGTCATGTGCCTTCATACCGTATTCGTCGGCGAGATGTCCCCTGTGGTTTATCCGTGGCGACCCTGGAGGGGGCTCGGGACGGTGCGCCTCCGCGCCGGCTGCGGGCCCAGCGGGGCGGCGCGCCCTGGATCGGTGGCTGAGCTCGGCCACCGAGCTTCTGTCTCGATGCGCATGGGGCCGGCCGGGTCCCGGGGACGGCCGTCGAGGCGCGCGGGCCGAGCCGTGGAGTGTCAGTGTTGAACGAGGCCCGGTCCCATGGAGTCGTCCTCGAGTCGGCGATCGTATGCGCGAAGAATGGTGTCCTCGAGGTATGAGCGGAAATCGCGATTGATCGGATGGCACACATCGGTTTGCTGACCGGACGGGTTTCGACGCGTCGGCATCGCGACGAAGCGGCGTCCACCCGCCTCGATGATCTTGACGCCGTGCACGACGAAGTTGTCCTCGAACACGATCGTGACGAAGGCCTTGAGGCGGTCCTCGTTGACCGGCTGCACATTGACTTCCGTGATGCGCGGGGAAGGCTCGTCCCCGCCACGTCCGTGGTCGCCGGAGCCGAGACTCATGAGACACTCCTTTCGGGCCACCACCACCAGCATTCACATTTATCGCATCTCGGCACGATGAGGGTCATAACCGGCAAGTGCCCGTATGTCAACCGCCTGCGATGTTCGAAGGCGAATGATGCCACAGTCGCCGGTCCACTTAGCAAGCCATTTCTAACCGCCCCTCTCGTTTGGGGTATTCGCACACTTCGCAACGTGTTAGCGATCTCGACGCTCGGTCGACATCCACCGTCGCTCGCGCGTGACCGAACGATGTTCGCCTCGTGCCCCGCGCCTTCTGCTGTCGCGGCCAGGCCGGGTGTGGTATGAGTTGCGGCACTCCTTCGACCTCGTCAAGTCTCTGTCCGCGCCGCGCGCCCGTGCTGTCCACGGCGCGCTCCTCGAACGACACGGAGCCGATGCACACGATGTGGTCAGGTCATGGATGGGAGCCGTCGCCAGGTCGAGCGTTCGCCGCGTGCGCGGCGGCGATCGGGCTCGCGCTGTGCGGGTGTGCCGTCGACGGCACCGTCACCGTTCGCAACAGCTCGGGGACCGAGTTCCTGGGGACCCTGAACGGGTTCGGCTTCGCGCTATCGGGAAGCGAGTCGATCGAGATCCCGGTCAAGATCGGCACGCGCATGCTGTTCATCGGTCCGGACACGAAGGAGGTCACGATCGAGGGCGAGTCGTGCACGCGCACGCCGTTCTCGGACGTGATCCGCGTCAGGAGCGGCGACACCGTCGTCTACGAGATCGAGCCCGACGCCTCGTGCATCGTGTGGCGAAACGACGCCCAGTCCGCCGACGTCACCAGTGCGTTCCGGCGCGACGCCGGCCCGCTCCAGGGCGCATCGATCGTCGAGGAGGCGGGGACGCCGGTCGGCACGATGGTCCGCCACTTCACCTCCCCGATCGTCGGGGCGCCGGCGGCCGTCTCGCTGGAGTTCGCGTTCGCCATTCCGTTCGGCGGCTCACGCGAGGGGAGCACGTTCGACGTGGTCCTGTATGCACACGACGCCGCGTCGAACGGTCCCGGCGAGGAGCTCGCGAGGCGAACCGGGCTCGTGACCGGGTTCCTCGAGGAGGCGCCCGACTTCACGATCGTCAAGACGGGCCTTCGCCGCGTCGAGATCCCGGCGGCCGACTTCTGGGCCGGCTTCGAGCCCCACTGGGCAGGTGAGGATCCGGAGTGGCGGATCATGTTCGACGTCGACGGAGCCCCGCCCGCCAGGTCCGACCGACTCCTGAACGACGCGTCGGAGTGGGTGGACGTCTCGACGCTGGCCGAGTACGGCGCGCTCCGGAACCTCGGCATCCGCTGCTCGGTGGCCGAGCCGATCTGGGGCGAGAACCGCTTCGACTCACCCCTGTTCCGGTTCACGACCCTCAGCGAGCGCACGGCACCGGGACGCTACGACTTCTACATGGCCGACGACTGCGGCGACACGACGTTCGTGTTCGGGATCGATGCACCGGCCGGCTCACGCCGGGACATCGCGCACACCGGCTCGGCGGACGGTAGCTGCGGCGGGTTCTGACCGGCGATGGAGCTTCGCGCGGTCACGTTGCAGAGCCCCGATCCGGCGGCATCGGCCGGCTTCTACGCCGACCGGCTCGGACTCGAGACCCTCGTCGCCCGGGAGGCGGACGGCGTACGTACGCGTCACGGGGTCGTGCTCGGTCGGTCCGTGCTGTGGTTCACGCCCGGCGATGCCGGTCCCGCCCATCACGTGGCGATGAACGTCGCCGAGCACCGGTTCGACGACGTGCTCGGGTGGATGCGCGAGCGGGTGACCGTGCTCGCCGACGATCGCGATCCGCCGTACCTGTTCGCGAGCTGGAACGCGCACTCGGCCTACTTCCTCGATCACGACGGCAATGTGATCGAGTTCATCGCGCGACACGCGCTGCCCTCGACGTACGCCGGGCCGCCCGGGCCGGCCATCGTGGAGTCGATCAGTGAGGTCGGGCTGCCGGTGAGCGACGTCGGTCCCGCCATCGCATGGCTGTCGGCGCGGCTGGACCTGCCGCACTTCGACGTGACGGGGAATCGGTTCGGCGCCATCGGAGACCACCACGGACTGCTGATCGTGGTGCCGACCGATCGGAGCTGGTACCCGACGACGATACCGTCGCGAATCCGCCCGATCACGATCGAGACGCCGGGACTCGAGGACGACCTCGTGGCGCTCGCGGACCACCCGTACGAGATCCGGGTCTCCGCCTCCCCGTCCGGTCGCGGACGGGGAGGCTCGAGCTGAGATCCGGTCGCCCGCGCTAGCGGTCGGAGACGGGCACGTAGGCGCGCTCGGACGCGCCGGTGTAGATCTGGCGAGGCCGGTAGATGCGGCCGTTCGGCTCCTCGCGCATCTCCTTCCAGTGCGCGATCCAGCCCGGAAGGCGACCCAGCGCGAACATGACCGTGAACATGTTCGTCGGGATCCCCATCGCGCGGTACAGGATGCCGCTGTAGAAGTCGACGTTCGGGTAGAGCTTCCGCTGGACGAAGAACTCGTCCTTGAGCGCGATGTCCTCGAGCGTGCGTGCGATGTCGAGGAGCGGGTCCTTCACGCCGAGCTCGGAGAGCACCTCGTCGGCGGAGGCCCTCAGGAGCTTCGCGCGCGGATCGTAGTTCTTGTAGACGCGATGCCCGAAGCCCATCAGCCGGAAGCCCGAGTCCTTGTCCTTGGACATCTCGACGTACTTCTTGTAGTCGCCGCCGTCGGCCTGGATGCGCTCGAGCATCTGGATGACGGCCTGGTTGGCGCCCCCGTGGCGGGGCCCCCACAGCGCCGAGATCCCGGCCGAGATCGACGCGAAGAGACTCGCATGACTCGAGCCGACCATGCGCACGGTGGACGTGCTGCAGTTCTGCTCGTGGTCGGCGTGCAGGATCAGGAGCATCGTCAGCGCGCGCTCGACGACCGGCGAGACCGTGTACGACTCGGCGGGCACCGAGAACATCATGTGCAACAGATCGCCGGCGTAGCTGAGATCGTTGCGCGGATAGACGTACGGCTGGCCGATCGACTTCTTGTACGAGAACGCCGCGATCGTCTTCACCTTGGCCAGGAGCCGCGTGATGTTGAGGTTCAGGATGTCGGCGTCCTCGCTCTCGGGGTAGTACGGCGAGAGCGACGTGACCATCGCGGACAGGATCGCCATCGGGTGTGCGGTCGGCGGGTAGCCCTCGAAGAACTTCTTCATGTCCTCGTGGATCATGCTGTGCCGCGTCAACCGCTCGCGGAACTCGTCGAGCTCCTTCGCCTTCGGCAGCTCTCCGTAGATCAGGAGATAGGCCACCTCGATGAAGCTCGACGCCTCGGCCAGCTGCTCGATCGGGTAGCCGCGATAGCGGAGGATGCCCTTCTCTCCGTTGATGTATGTGATGGCACTCTGGCAGGAGCCCGTGTTGCCGTATCCGGAATCGAGGGTGATCGCCCCCGAGCGGCCCCGGAGCTTCGTGACGTCGACACCGACCTCGTTCTCGGTGCCCACCACGACCGGCAGGTCGTAGTCCGATCCGTCGATTCTGAGGGTTGCGTTTGGCATTTGAGGACACTCCGTGTACGGCGCGCGTCACGACTTCGGACGGAGAGAGTCTCCTCAGACGCGGCGTCGCTCGATCGGGACGCGCGCGTGTGTTTCGCGTCTGGAGGGAACAAAAAGACGCTACCACGAAACCACATCGGGGGAAAGATACGTGGTTTCCGGTATGAGACTGCGGCATGGCCACCCCACGTGGAGCCGATCCGGGTTCGACCGAGGTCCCCCGGCGACGTCTCGACGTGCCCCCGACGACGTGTGCGATGCGTGTCTCGATGCGCCGGCGACGTCGGCGGTGCGGACGTCGGCGGTCGCGAACACGTGACCTCCGACCGCACCCCACGCCGTCGACATCCGCGTGGTCCTGCACCCGGTCACGACGCGCGCGAAACCGGATGTCCGGGACCGCCTCGGTCACGTGCCGCGGCGCCCCGCCGGTGCGGTCGTGGGGCCGGGATGGATGGAGAACGTGATCGGGCGGCGCCCGGCGGCCCCCGCGGCCGGCTCGGGGGGCCGCCCGCTCCCCACCACAGTGGCCGCCGCTCGGGCGGGAGCAGCGGAGCCCCGTTTCGGGTACACTCTTCGGCGCCGGTTGGGCACCCTGGACCGGCGAGACCTCCCACGCGGCCGCTGGGGTTCAACTTCGAGGAGATACAGAGTGAACGGGCACGGTTCCGGCGTCGCGTTGGCCGCGGCGCTCGTTCTGACCACTCCCTCTCTCGCCGGGCCCGGCGACGGCTGGGACGGCGGCCTGGGGGCTCTCGCCACGGCACCGGTGACGGTCACCACCCAGGCCGCGGCGAACGCCGTGCGCGAGGGTGGCACCGTCGACGTGGCCGCGATCCTCACGATGAGCGACGGATGGCACGTCAACTCGAACCGTCCGCTCGAGGAGTGGCTCATCCCCACGGAGGTGTGGCTGGACGACTCCACGTACGTGGACGTGATCGACGTGGCCTGGCCCGAAGCCCACGAGATCGACCTCGAGTTCTCCGAGGTCCCGATGTCGGTCTTCGAGGAGCAGGCCGTGATCGGCATCCGGCTCCGCGTCCGGGACCTCGCCGCCGGCGAGACGCTCCGGCTGGAGGGCGGTGTCGGGTACCAGGCGTGCAACGATCAGACGTGCGCGGCACCCCAGGAGGAGGCGTTCGTCTTCGTGCTTCCGGTCGTGACCGGATCCGCCTCCATCGACGCGCTCGCGCCCGACCTGTTCGCCTCCCTCGGGCTCGCCGACCCGGGCGCGCCGGGGGGAGCCGACGACGTCGATGGCGCATCCACCGACGACGGCTCGTCCGTGGGGGCGGACACGGGAACCGGCCACGGCGCATCCGCGACCCCCGGCGACGTCGTGCCGTCCGACGAGGCGCGACCCGGCGTCGTCTCGCGCGTGAAGGAGTGGCTGAACGCGTCTCTGGCCAGCAACTTCGGCAATCCGGTGGTCGCAGCGCTCCTGATCCTCGTGCTCGGGCTCATGTCGGCGGCCACGCCGTGCGTGTACCCGATGATCCCGATCACCGTCCGCATTCTAATGGGCCGCGGCGGCGGCAATGCCGCGCTGGGTCGCACGCACGCGTTCCTCTACTTTCTGGGCATCATCCTCATCTACGCGGTGATGGGCTTCGTCGCAGGGGCCACCGGCGGCGGGTTCAACCGGTTCATGCAGATCCCGGTGGTCATCCTGGCGTTCGCGATCCTGTTCGCGCTGCTGGGGCTGAGCATGTTCGGCCTGTTCGAGATCCAGATCCCCGCGTCGGTCGCATCCAAGGTGGACAGCTCGATGTCGTCGCGCAGCGGACTGTTCGGCACGGTGCTGATGGGGGCCGGGGCCGGGCTCGTGGTCTCGCCGTGCGTGGGACCGGTCGTCGTGTTCATCCTGACCCAGATCGCGGCCCAGATCGCGGCGGCCCAGGCCGCCGGAGGCGGTGCGGTCGGAACGTCGGGGCCGCTCCTCTACGGCTCGTACCTGATGGCCGCGTACGGCGCGGGGCTCGGCGTCCCGTTCCTCGTGGTCGGACTGTTCTCGGCGCGATCGATGGCGAAGCCCGGCTCGTGGATGACCTACGTGCGCATCGCTCTGGGCGTGATCATCCTGTATTTCGCGTACGACTACTTCAAGAAGGCCATGGGCACCTGGGGCGTCGACGTCGCGCTGGCCAAGTCGATGGTGCTCGGCATCGTGCTGATCTTCCTGGCCGTCATGTGGGGGGCGTTCCGCACCCGGATCGAGGACGGCCCCCACGCGGGCTGGCACAAGGTCCGCCTGGCCACCACGATCATCATGCTGATCGTGGGCGTGTTCTGCCTGTGGACGAGCCTCAGCCGGTCGGGCCTGATCGCCGGCGGCCCCATCGCCACCTCCGCGCCTCACACCGAGGTCGCCGAGTCGGCGCCGGGAACCGAGGACTCGCACGGGCTCGTCTGGTATCGCGACTTCGAGCTGGCGATGTCCGACGCGCGCGCGTCCAACCTGCCGGTGTTCGTCGACTTCTATGCGAACTGGTGCGCCAACTGCAAGGTGTTCAGCAAGCAGGCCGCCGAGGAAGGCCCGCTCCGGGCCGCGCTGGAGAGCGTCGTGATCGCCAAGGTGTACGACACCGACGACGTCTACGACCGGCTCTCGGCCGATCCGGACTTCGCCGAGCTCAAGCGCGACTTCCTGCCGTTCTTCGCGATCCTCTCGTCCGACGGCGAGCTCCTGTGGAAGGGCAGCGACTACAAGGCGCACGACGTGTTCATCCGCGAGCTCGAACGCGCCAAGACGCTCGAGCTCGAGGGCGTATCGTAGTCAGTCGACCACCACGCAGGCGAGCGGCTCGCGATTCGCATCCGCGGCCGCCCGCAGAATCTCGCGGATCCGCGGGTACGATCCCGCCCCGAACGTCGGCGCCTCGACGTTGAACACCTCGTGCACCGTCACCGAGCCGTCGACCGCCGACACCCTCCGGACGTAGCGGAGCAGACTGGCCTGACCGATCCCCCGCTCGTCCGGTGCCTCGACGCGGGTGACGGACTCGGGGAGCGAGATCGTCGTGTCGATCGTGTAGCGACAGGCGTAGCCGAAGTCGACCGGTGTGCGACGCGGGCGATCGGGCAGCTCCACCGCCCACACCGCGGGGGTCACGACCGACGTCTCGAGCAGCCACACACCGCCGGCGTCGGAGAGGAAGCCCTGCGCGTCGAAGGACGCGGTGACCTGGACCCGTCCGTCGGTGCGCTCGGCACAGGTGAGCGACCCCAGCGACAGCCGCTCGTCCAGGCCGACCAGCGCGTCGAGCGCGTCCACGATGTCGTCCACCCGCTCGGGCAACACGGTGTCCGCGTGCCGGAAGGCCCCCGTGGCCAGCCCCGTGACCATGACGCCGATCTCACCGGCCAGGGTACCGTCGGCGTCGGCGGCCGCGTCGACGGTCACGCTCACCGCCGGGTCGCCGCCGCGATCGCTCGGAAGCTGCGCCGCCACGAGCCGATCGAGGAGCACGCCGCTCGACCCGGCGACCTCGGGACCGAGCAGACCCACCGGCGTACCGACGTCGGCCACGTCGATGAGTCCACCTCCCCAGTCGGATTGCGGATCGAGCTCGGGCACGTAGAGCAGGACGTAGTTGAAGAGGTTCGGATTGAAGACCCGGGTCTCCCGTCGGCCACGCCCCAGCCGATGCACCCCGACCGGAACCGCGCCGATGTCGAGCTCGCTCAGGATCGCGGCCACGATTCCGCACAGGTCCGACGGGAGGGCCAGGTCCTCCAGCTCGGACGGAGGTCTCGGCTCGAACAGCGCCCAGGACGCCCAGTCCACCACGTCCCAGCGCGATCGCGCCCACCTGACGGCGCCCTGGACCTTCTCGAGCGTCGACGGACGCGCCGCGAGGGAGGCGGCGATCTCGGCCACCTCCGGCCGCATGGCCTCCACCGCGGGCCGGAACTCGTCTTCCACGTACCACTCCGCAGCGTCCAGGGCGCTGAACTCGGCCGCGTCCAGCCCGACGATCACCGCCTCTCCCATCCGATCGGCGGGCGGTGAGAGCGGCTCGACCGACATCCCGGGGCGGTTCGTCCACGTCCACGTGTGCACCCGCGTCTCGCCCTCGACGCGCATCTCCGGCGTCGCACCCGGCGGACCGTAGACTCTCCAGTCGTCGAGAAACTCCCGCTTCGCCGTCTCGAGCGGCGTCATGCGACCGGCGCGCGGAGCGGGCTCTCGATACTCGAAGCGCCCTTCCAGGCAGGGAAACGGGAGATCGAGATCCGCCTCGTAGTACGGAAGACCGCCCCGCCCCGCGTAGAGCTCGTACGAGATCTCGATGATGACCCGATCCTCGAAGTTCGGGATCGCGAAGCGCCAGCGATGGAGTCCGGGCACGACCTGCTCGCGGTACACCTCGTCGGACGAGAGCTCGCGCGCGGTCTTGTCGACGGCGTCGGTGACGATGACGGTGAGATCCTCGTACTGGGCGCCGAGCACCTCGGTGAGCGACCAGGTTCGGAGCGGTTCGGCCTTCTCGGCGTCGAGGATGGCCACCGCGACGTACCGCTCCAGCTCCGAGTCGAAGTTGCGCGCCGCCGAGTTCCACCGCAGGGCCATCGTGTTGTGGTTCTTCAGGTAGACGGCCCCGGCCTCGGCGTGCTCGGCCTCCAGCGTCTCCCAGAACGCGTCGCTGGTTCGATAGGCTCGGACGGTCTCCGTCCGCTTGCGCCGCCGCGGCGCGGCGTCCGCGAGATCGGCCACGACGGCGAGCAGCGCCACCAGCGTGGGCAGCCATACCTTCCACGACATCCTCGCGACCCCCTCGTCCGACGTCCTCACCGGAGACTCTCGAGCGGCGGTATGCCCCCGCGTCGCTGCCGCACCCGAGTCGCGGCTCGGTGCGAGGCGCTGAAGTCTCCCGGCACGACCTCGAGAGCCTCCACCCGGAGCTCTCGAGATAGGTCCAGGGAGCCTCCGGCGAAGCGCCCCGTCATGCGGCCGGTCACGATCCCCCCGGACACGTCCGTGGCCACGCTGTCCCGCCCGGCCGGTCGCAGGGTGGCCGGCATCGCCAGCCGGACGCGCTCGTCGTAGAGCCGGCAGAACGTCGCTTCCTCGGCCCAGGCGCCCGTCGAATCCGGAAGGCCCCGCGGGATCAGGTCGTTCAGAAACGACAGGTCCAGGCCGGCGCGGCTTCCGATCCGGCGCAGGACACGGGGGGCAGAGACCTCGAACGCGCCCACGATGTCGCCTGCCTCCTCGAGGAGCTCGACGACCCGGATCGACCCCGTTGCGCGCCCGCCGAGAATCGATCGCGTGGTCTCGCTCCAGCGCGACCGATCTCGAACGCGCTGGCCCCGGTACGCGAGCGCCTCCTGACCCGTGAGTCGCACGCGGAGCTCCGCGGTGAGCGAACCCTCCTCGTCGACGTGTCCTTCCAGCGTCACCACGCGCGTGTTCCGGTCCGGAGGATCGATCGGAGTCCGCACCAGGCCCCGACACTCCGGCGAGAGCGGCAGCACCAGTCGACCCTGGTCCCACCAGGGCAGCTCCGCCGGCGTCGACCGGTCGCTCGTGAGGTCCACCCACAGCGTGTCGCCGTCCACTTCGACCATCGTGATCACGTGATCGAACCCGAGCGCGACCGGCAGCTCGGGACGTGGCACGAAGTCGCTCGAGCGGGTCGCGATCAGGGCCGGCGATGCGCGGAGCCCCACCGCCTCCAGCGCACCCGTCAGGAGATTCGCCATCGCCTTGCAGTCGCCGTAGCCGCGATCCAGCGTCTCGTCCGCGGCCGGCGGAAACCACCCCCCGAGCCCTACCCACACCGCGACGTAGTGCAGGCGATCGTCGAGCGCGTCGATGACCTGGATCGCGGCCGCGCGCTCGGATGCGACACGCGCGGCGATGTCGTGGGCCAGCGCGGAGACGGACTCGGCGCGGCGCGCGTCGGCGTAGTCCGGCGCGAACACACCGGCCACGTCGCACCAGTCGAGGATGGGCCGTCCCATCACTCGACCGGCCGAGAGCCACAGTCTCCCGATGTCGTCGGCATCCGGACTGCACGTGGGCGGGTCGTGATACGTCCACGTCCATGTCGTGGAGTCGGGAGACACGTCCGGCGCGGGCACGTCGCCGGTGGTCAGCCAGCGGAACGGATAGCCCGGCGGCACGACGAGCTCGAACTCGGCAACCGTCACCGGCCACTCCCGCGCGAACGCATGTCCCGGCAACCCCAGCACCGGCTCGTGCGTCTCCTCGACCACCACCGAGACCTCGTCTCCGGCGCGGGGCGAGAGTCGGTGCCAGACGTAGACCGCATCGGAGTACAGCGCGTAGTCGGCGTGAAGCGGGAGGCGCTCCGCATCGGACTTCGACCGATCGAGTCGCTCGACCCCGTCGTTGCGGACCTCGACGTCGAACGTCTCGAGGTCGATGAGCTGGCTCGTGTACGCACCCGGCTCCGCGAGGGCTCCCACCCGATCGGGGTCGTGGATCCGATACGAACGGTTGCGCACGACGCGATAGGACTCCCCCCGATCATCGAGCTCGACGCGCACCCGATCCACGTCGATGACGGCCGCCGGATCGCCGGCCGTCGACGAGGATGCCGACGTGGACGCCAGCACGAGGAGGATCCCTGCCGAGACAACGTCGGCGAGCGCGTTCCTGACCGTCGACATCCGGGCTCCGGGTCCGTCGGGATGTGTGACCGGCATCGGCACACGGGCACGTCTCACGACGCGCATTCTAGACGGGGAACGCGGGGATCACAGCCACCATCCACCCGATCGGCGCGACGTGTTCCTCGCGATCATCGCATGACCGGCCTTTTGGAAACCGAGTGACCGGGCTCGCCGGTATGGTCATCGACGTGCCATGGCCCTCGTCAGGAGACGACCCCACGATGATGGAACGAGCCCGCCTGACCACCGCGTCCATGGTCCTGGTCGCAATGGCCGCCATGCCCGCCGGAAGCGTCCGGGCCGACGCGTGCGAGGGCACCTGGGTGGGAGGCATCGAGCTCCCCGACCGCTACCTCTTCCTGGTGGCCGATCTGGCCGGCGACGGCGCATCCGGAACGCTCGGGTTCGCCGACGGCGAACGTGCGTCGGTCACGATCGATGCGTGCACCGCCGACAGCGTCCGCCTCGCCATCGAGGCGGACGGGACGGACTACGTCTTCCATGCTCGCCTCGCGGCGAACGAGATGGAGGGTCGCTTCTCTCCACGCGAGGACCCGGCCACCGCGTTCCCGTTCCGGCTGCATCGCCTGTACCCGGTGCGAACCGAGACGCTGGCCGCGCTCGAGGGGACCTACGTCTTCGACGATCACTCCCGGCTGAAGGTGAGAGCCGTGGGCTCGGGATACCTTCGAGCGTACGCCATGGACACCGGACGCTTTCGGAACCTCTACCCGGCGTCGGATGTCGACTTCCGCGAGGCGACCGACCTCTCCCGACCCGACGGTCAGGTCCGGGTCACGTTCGGGGCGGGCACGCTCGAGCACGGGACGAGAGGTCGTGCCCGCCGGGTGGAGAATCGACCTCTTCCCCCGTCCTGGACCCAGCAGGACGGCCGGACGGTGATCGAGCTGACGCCCGGGACCCACGTCGATCTGCTGCGCGTGACCGCCGGCGCGTTCGAGATGGGCTCGGCGATGACCGCACGAGAGGCAGAGCACCTGTTCGGACTCGATGACGGAACGATCCGTCGATTCGAGCACCCGGCCCGCCGAACCCGGATCACGAAGGACTACTGGCTGGCCCGTTCCGAGGTCACGAACGCACAGTTTCGCGCCTTCGTCGACGAGGAGGCCTACATCACGACCGCGGAGCTCGAGGAATCGGGTCTCCTGTGGATCGACGGACAGTTCACGCGCGTCCCGGGTGCGAGCTGGCGACATCCGGGACGCGTCGTTCGGCCGAACGACCCGGTCGTGATGATCAGCTGGCGTGACGCGGCGGCGTTCTGCGACTGGCTGTCGCGACGAACCGGACGAGACGTCCGGCTTCCCACCGAGGCCGAGTGGGAGTACGCGTGCACCGACGGTCGTGACGCGCTGTACGGATACGGTGACGATCCGACGGCGCTCGCGCGCTACGCGTGGTACTCGGCGAACGCGGCGGGCGAGCCCCATGAGGTCGAGACGCGCGAACCCGACGCCCGGGGCTTCCACGACATGCACGGCAACGTCTGGGAGTGGTGCGCCGACTGGTATGCGGCGATCGACCCCACCGTGGACGCCGTGGATCCGACGGGTCCCGAGCACGGTGACGAGAAGGTGATCCGCGGCGGCAGCTGGATCAACGGTGCGTTCGACTGCCGCTCCAGCTACCGGGCACACGACGACCCGGGGCTCGCCGAGCCACACTTCGGCTTCCGGATCTGTGCGACCGCTCTGGACGACGGTCGCTCGAGTGGCCGGACGGACACCGGCCGCTAGTCGTCGCCGCGACGCACGCGAACCCGCATCACCGCGCCGCGATGCCAGTCCGCGTGAAGCGGCGCCGACACGAACGCGTCGGTGTGCGTCTCCGCGAGCGCTCTCGCCTGAGCGTCGTGGTCGTCGCGCGCGACGAAGACCAGGAGCTCGCCCCCCGGCGCCAGAAACGGACGCGCGAGGGGCCACACGACGTCGGGTGGCGCGACCGCACGCGACGTCACGAGATCGCAGGCTCCGGCCAGCTCTCGATCGCCGGCGGCGTCCTCGGCCCGCTCCCGGCGCACGTGCACGTTCGGCAGTCGATCGGCCATCGCGGTCAGGAAGAGCGTCTTCCGTCGAAGGGGCTCCAGGAGCGTGACGTCCCAGGCGGGCCGCGCCGCCGCCAGCACGATGCCGGGCAGTCCACCGCCGGAGCCGATGTCGAGCACGCGGCGCGTCACGTCCAGACCGGCCGGATCGACCCGTAGCGGCACCAGCGATGCGGCCAGATGCTTGTCGACGAGGCGCGAGAGCTCGACGCGGCTCACCAGATTCACGCGCGACGACCACGCGACGAGCGCCTCGGCGTACGCGAGCAGCCGCTCGTGCGTCGAGTTCGCCACCACGACGCCGCTTCGGGTCACGGCGGCGAGCAGCGCGTCCAGCTCGGTGGGAAACGCCGACGTGTCGATCGCGGCCCGCGCCCCGGGGAATCGCCTCGGGTCACGGCGTCGCGAGCCGCTCACGCGCCGGGCTCGTGAGGCTCGTCGTCCGCGAGCGCCTCGCCGAGCTCGGCGATCTTCCGCCACAGCGTGGTGCGCGAGACTCCGAGCATCTCGGCGGCGCGGGTGCGGCTGCCGTCGCACGCGCGGAGCGCATCGCGAATCTGCTCGATGGAGAGCGTCTTCTTCGGCCGACCACGCTTGCCCTGGGCCGCGATCGGAACCCGGGGACGGGTGAGGGGGCTCGACGGCATCCCTCCCTCGGACAGGTGCACCGGCAGGTCGGCCAGGCGAAGCTCGGTGCCGCCCGAGATGTGGCGGGCCGATTCGGCGAGCTCGTGAAGCTCGTCGACGTCGCCCGGCCATCGATACGCCTGGAGCACGTGGGCCGCGTCCGGGCTGATCGTCTGGAACGCACGAAGCCCGGCGCGCGGGCGGCGCAGCCACCGGCTCAGCACCGGCAGCACGTCCTGTCGCCGATCCACGAGCGCGGGGATCGTGAACACGTCGGCCCCGGCCTCTTCCGCGAGCTGCGTCACGATCGGCGCGTCGTGCACCGCGCTCACATACAATGGTGGGCCGTCCCGCTCGCGCCGGACGAGCGCGCCGGCGATCGCGACCAGGAGCTCCCGTGCCTCGCGTCGCCCCAGATCGATGCGCCGGACGACCACGCCGCTCTGCTCGCGCGTGGTCCCGGTGTAGACCTCCTCCAGGGACGCTCGAAAGGACGGAGTCGGTTCGAGCTCACCGTCGATCCGGACCATCGTGCCGCCGAGCCCACGCGAGCGGTGAACGAGGTCGAGGAACAGGTCCAGCCGTGCCGAGTCGGGACCGGCCACGCACAGCGGTGAGCGCCTCGGGCGCACCCAGTCGAGAAAGCGCACGAGCCGATCCGCGGTCCGGCCCGCGTCGGGCACCGCGAGCGCGTCGAAGGCGAGCGTGCGAACGTCGAGCATGGGGTTCGTCGCCGACACCTCCGACGCACCGCCATGAGAAGGGGGCGTGGCCGGCCCCGGCGCGGCCGATGTCGCGCCGAGCTCGTCCGGCCGGGAGGGGTCGCCGGACCCGGCGCCGGCGGGCTCCCCTGCGCCGGCGCCCACGCCGACCCGGAACCCCACGTGGAGCGCGAAGCCCTGTCCTTCGGCCACGATGCGCGCGTCGGCGGTCGCCGGGACCACGGAGCCATCGGCCTTGCGGAGCGTGACCCGCTCGGGGCCGACGTGTCCGCGTCCGAGGACCGCCTGGAAGAACGCGATGCGCTCCTGCTGATCGGCGAACAGGCGAGAGGCGAGAACCAGCAGAGTCAGTCGTTCCGGGGCTTGCCAGAGCGCCGGCTCGAAGCCCCACTCGAGGAGCGGACCGGGCTCGATCCGCCGGAGCGGGGCCTGCATGAGCGTGTCCGGCCGAAGTGAGGACTCGGTTTCTACACGAATCACCGAAGCACGATCCCTGGCCACGGTGTGATCGTTCACGACCCCCGGAACGGGTCGAGGTCAAGCTCAAGCGTCATGTCGGCAACGACTTATCAGAGAAGAGCCCCGGGTGACAACCGAAAGCTTCGGACAAACGAAAAGGGTGGTCGCCCGTAGCTCAGGAGACTGCGACCACCCCCAGAAAGACCGGATCAGCACGGCGGCAGGGAGGGCAGATGCTCTGAGGCGCTGCCCAGCCCCGCCACCGCCTGGTTATTTCTTCGTTCGACCGGAGCGATTTCTAAATGTTTCACAACAGTAAATCAAGTTTTTTTTCTGCTTGGCCCGCCCGCGGACCGGACACCGTCCAACTCATTGTCCAGCAATCGATTGAGTCGTATCTGGGGTCCCCGATGCGGCACCTCGCCGGCGGGACATGGTCGCGAAATGTATCTGAAACGGCTTCAGCCGACCAGGCGGGCGCTGGCGGTCACGAGCGCGCCGGCGAGCAGGCCGGCCAGAACGTCGTCGGCGACCCGCGCCCGGCCCCCCTGCCACTCGGCCACCCGGGAGACGGGCCAGACCGGTCGCACGGCCAGGAGCAGGTAGGCGGCGGTGGTCAGGACGAGCGGGGTGAACCCGTCGGGGACCGGCAAGAGGGCGACCCACATGCCGGCCCACCGATCCGCCACACAGGGCGTGGAGCCGGACGGGCGGGATCCGGCGGGCACCGATCCCTCTCCCTCGCGCGTACCGGCGCCGGCGTCCGCATCGAGGACGATCCGGGCCGACACGTCGGCCAGGGCGACCGCGATCAGCACGACGATCACGCGTGCCGCCGGGGACGCCGGCAACAGACCGAACGTCGCCGCGGCCACGAGGATCGTCATCAGCATCGGACGGCGCGAGTAGGCGCCGATGGGACCGACCGCGCTGACGGCGCGGGCGATGGAGAGGAGGCTCGGCGTCACGCGCGCGACCCGGCGCCGGGCCGCTCGCGCGAGCGCGCCGCCATCAGTCGCGCGTAGAGGGTCTCGATGTCGCGCACCATGACCCCGACGTCGAACGCCGCGGCGCGGGCGCGGCCGTCGGCGCCGAGACGCGCGCGCGAGGCCGGATCGTCGACGAGCTCGAGCACGTGCCGCGCGAGCGCGCCCGGCTCCGCCGGCGGCACGAGGAAGCCGTTCTCGCCGGGAACGATCGCCTCGCCGCTGCCGTCGACCTCGGTGGCCACGATGGGCAGACCGGCCGCCATCGCCTGGGGCAGCACACGCGGGAGTCCCTCCCAGCGAGACGACAGCACGAACACGTCGAACGTGGCCAGGAGATCGGGAACGTCGTGTCGCAGCCCCAGGAGGCGCACGCGATCTCCGAGTGCGCGGGTGGCGAGATCCGCCTCGACGCGTGCCCGTAGCGGCCCGTCGCCCACGATCACCCCGATGACGTCGGGGCGATTCCGGCAAACGGCGTCGATCGCGGCCACGAAGTCCAGCGGCGCCTTCTGCGGTGAGAGCCGCATGACGCTGCCGACGACGATCTGCTCGGGCGCGATGCCGAGCTCGGCACGCACGGCGTCTCGCGAGCGCGAGGGCGTCTGGAACCGTGCGACGTCGATCCCGCTGCGAATCGTCGTGTACTGCTCGGGCCGACCGATGCCGAGCGCGAGTCCCTTCTCGGCGTCTCGCGGCGTCACGGTGACCAGCGCGTCGGCGAGGCGCGCCGTTCGACGTTCCAGCGTGACGTACGCGCCGCGCACGATCGCGGGCTGTCGGTCGTGAAAGCCCCATCCGTGCACGGTGTGCACGACGATCGGAACGCCGGCCAGGTGAGCGGCGACGCGTCCGACGATTCCGGCCTTGGAGCTGTGCGTGTGCACGATGTCGTAGCGCCCGCGCCGGAAGACCGAGGCGAGACGCCACGTCGCGATCGGATCCAGCACCGGGTTCACCTCGCGTCTCAGCGAGGGAACGGAGATGGCCCGGATCCCCGCCCGCTCGGCGTCGGGGATCAGCGTGCCCTCGGGACCGAACGTGGGACCGACGACGAGATCGGCGTCGAAGGTGCCGTTGCGGCGGTGCCCGATGACCGACGCGAGCGTGTTCTCCTGCGCGCCGCCGACGATCAGCCGGGTGATCACGTGCGCGACGCGCGCGCGGGCCGCCGCGGCGGTCACTCGCTCGGTGTCGTCGGTCGCCAGGCCGTTCACGTCGCCGCCTCCTCCTCACGCGCTCTCCGTGGCCGCCGGATGGTAGCAAATCACGTGGCCCGACAGCCGGACTCGGCAGAACGGACGGGCACCCGGATCAGGGGATCGGCACGGTGATCGCACCCGAAGGTGAGACGATGGGCTCCGGGCCGCTCCGCGCCGCGTACGCCTGCACGAGCGACGCGTCGAGCCCCTCGATCGGGGGCGCGAAGATCGCGACGGCGTCGCCGACGATCGCGCCGAGCGTGTCGAGATCCGCCGGCACCGGCGCCCAGACCGACGGCACATCCCAGATGCAGCTGACGATCGTGGGGACGTTCGAGACCACGACGCCGGGCGGCGGCCCCGTCAGCGCGGCGATCGCGGTGACCGCGTCGGCCGCGGGACGCGCCGGCGTCGCCGAGGTGACATGCAGCCCGAAGCGGACGACCGCCACGATCGTGATGGCGATGAGGACCGCCCTCACGCGACCGGGCGGCCATGCACGCGTGGCGGCGACGGCGGCGACCGCGATCAGAGGAAGGGCGGCGGCGAGGAATCGGGACGCGTACTCGAGAGGTGCCAGCACGAGCACCAGAGTCGCCGGCACCCCGACGGCCGCCACCACGAGCCACCTCGCCTCGTCGTCGCGCCAGAGCCGAACCACGCCGGCCAGCGCGAGCACGATCAGAGCCGGCAGCGGCCAGATCGCCAGATCGCGCCCGTAGCGCGCCAGATTCCGCACCGTCTTGCGAGCCACGTCCTCGGGGTGTTCACGGACGAACGCCAGCGGACCCTCCTCGCGAACGGCGAGGGTCCGAGACGCCGTCCAGCCCGGGTAGGCGGTCGTGTCGTGATACAGAAGCGAGGTCGCGTTGTAGAACGGACGCCCCGTCACCGTGGCGACGTGCATCGACCAGGGCGCGGCACAGAGCGCCATCGCGCCCACCAGGATCAGCGCGCGCAGGGGCCGATCACGCGGGCTCGCCACGGCGGTGAGCCCGAGCCAGACGGGCGTCAGCAGGAAGAGCTCGACGCGCACGAGCCCCGCCGACCCCACCACGACGCCGGCCAGGAGCGCGCCCGGACGCGACGCCGCGCGCGAGGTCGCGAGGACCCCGATCAGGACGAGCGCGACCGCCGCCGGCGTGGCCACCAGCGGCTCGCCGACACCGACGACGACCGGGCACAGGACCGTCCACGCCGCGGCGGCCGCCGCCGCGAACACGCCCACGCGGCGGTGGGCGAGCGCGAACACGAGCAGGGGGATCACGACGATCGCCAGCCCCTGCACACCGAGCATCGCATCGGGATGGCCGCCCGAGAGCCGGAGCGCCGCCCCGATCGCCAGCGGAAACCCCGGCGGACGCCAGAGGAGTGGAAACGTCCCCGTCTCGGAGAACGCGGCTCGCGACTCGGGCAGGAAGGGAGGGTACGTGAACAGGCTCTCGAACGGCCGCCCCGCCGCGACCTGCCACCCCAGCTGGAGGTAGTCCCACGCATCCGACGTGGCCCCGACCGCGGCCGGGTTGGGCACGTCGACGCCGGCGCCGTCGCCGCGCGTGATCTCGACCGCGCGGAGGGGCGCCAGCGTCACCCCGGCCACGATCGCGCCGAGGACCGCCAGGCCCGGCCACGCCCAGAAGCCGGGCCGCCGCGCGCGTGCCCTATCGCTCACCACGCGCCCCTCGGACTCGCGTGCCACCGTGTACACCCAGGTGCGATCGACCAGTTCGTCGAACCGTGGGGGCCATTCGACCGTCGGATCCGGCTACCCGGCGAGCCGCCACTGGGGGCGTAACTCATTTCATCACAAACAAATGTCACGACAGAACCCTCGCGGCAAGACGATGGCACCGGACTTGCAAAAGACCCGGCCGTGGACGCGCAACGGCGCGACGACCGGAAGCACCGAGCCTCGAGCGGCCCGCCCACGTGCCCCGACGACGGCCGCCGGCTCGTGACCATAGATGCCCAGAGATGCCGCCGGGCCGCCCGCGAGAGATCGCGAGCGGCCCCCTTTTTGTGTGCGAGGGCGGGAGGCACCGGTCGATAATCGAACCGGCTCGTAACGGGGTCTCGCGCACCCCACACCCCCCGCCGCACGAACGGACTCGTCGTGACCGAGGACATCGCCGCGCCAGACGCACCCCGGGATCGGAGTCTCGTGCCCCTCGCGATCGTCTTCTGCGTGGTGTCGCTGGGGATCCTGGCCGTCGCGCAGCGGGGACAGCTGGCAATCGAGATGCCCCACGACGGCGCACACTACCTGGCGCTGGCGCGCAGCCTGCTGCGCGGAGAGGGTTTCGCGAACACGACGCACTGGGCGCTCTCGCTCCCCAAGGACTCGCTTCCCTACCCGGACACCTACCGGGCGCCCCTGTATCCGACGTTGATCGCGGGCGCGGCCTGGATCTCCGGCGCGGCGCGCGATGCCCATCTCTTCGGTGCGGCGAAGCTGGTATCGGTCCTGTTCGGTGCGTGCATCGCGCCCGTCACGTTCGTGTTCGCGCGACGCCGCCTCGGCGCGGGGACCGGCACCGCGATCGTGGCCGGCGCGATCACGCTCGTGCACCACCATCTCGTCATCGCCGGAACCAAACCGCTCACCGAGGCCGTGTACACCCCGCTGGCGCTCGGCGGGCTCTTTCTGATCACGGGCCCACGGCCCCGCCCATTCCTGGCCGGGCTGGCCGCGGGATTGGCGATCCTGACCCGCTACCAGGGGCTCGTGCTGCTGCCGGCGTTCGCGGTGGCCTACCTGTTTCAGTCTCGATCCGAGGCGGTCGAGACGGCCGCGCGTCGATTCGGCCGGTGGGCGCGCGGCGCCGCGCTCATCGCGGTGGCCGCCGTGGCCGTCCTCGCCCCGTGGCTCTGGCGAAACGCCCAGGTCACGGGATCGCCGTTCTACACCGACCTGACCTATCACCTCGTCTCCACGGCCGATCCCCGCGTGTCGTTCTACGAGTACTTCCATCGGCCGACGCCGTCGCCCATACCCATCGACTACGGCCTGGCCAACCTCGAGAGCGCGGCCGTCCTGTTCGCGTACCGACTCTCTCAGATCGCCCGCAACATCGCCATCGACAACGCGGGCAATCCGGTCCTCCTCCTCCTTGCGATGATCGGCCTGGTGACCGTCGTGCGCGGTGCCCGCACCGATCGACAGCGGCACCACGACGTTCTCGGCGTGATCGTGTTCGTGCTGCTCAACGTGGCGCTCGCCGGCGTGTCCTTCGCGAAGTCGCGGCTGATGATGGTCGTGGACCCGCTGGCGGCGATCCTGGCCGCCTCGGCCGTCTCCGCGCTCTGGTCCGGCATCCCGTCGCGATCGCATCTGCGCTGGGGTGCACGCATCGCCGGGCTGGCGCTTCTCATCGGCGGCGTCGGGTGGGAGGTGGATCGGAGCATCCGGAAGCTCGCGCGCGTCGAGCCGTCGGAGTACGCCTGGGCCGACGCCGTCGCGGGAGTGATCGGCGGCGACGTGGATCCCGGCGAGACCGTCATGGCCGCCTCTCCGTACCATTTCGCCGAACGACTCGACTGCTTCGCGGTCTCGCTCCCGTATGGGCCCGATTCGACGATCCGACAGATCGCCCGCCAGTTTCACACGCGGTACGTCGTCGTGGGCGCGTCACCCTCCAAGCGCCTCTACCCGGGTTCGTTCCTGGAAAGGGGGCCCGCCCCACCCTGGATTCGCCGCGTGCGGGAACTGACCGCGCCCGACGTCGTCCTATACGAGGTCGACCTCGCGGCGCTCGGCCCGGCGGCGCCGAGCCCGGACGATCGGGCCGTCCGGCCCGAACGCGACTAGTCCTGGAGACGATCCACTGCGTATCATGTCCCCTCGCGCTCTCGAGCACCATCCACGTCCGGAGGACGCGTGAAGTCATACACTCTCAGCTCGATCGTGCCGCCCCTGGCCGGGGCGGCGTTCCTCGTCGGTGCATCCGTGCTGGTCGGGATCCCCGACTCGCTCGCCGGAGACGCACCCGGCGGGTCCGAGGACGGCACCGGTGCCGTCGTGTCCGACGACGACCTCGGCGGTGAGTCGCAGGATCTCGGCGACGGGTCCGAGCCGGCGGAAGGCACTTCCCCCAGCGCGGTCGAGATCCGCCTCTATGCCCCGCGGGCACAGGCGCGGAAGGGCTACTTCGCCGAGGCGGACTCGCTGTGCCGCGCGGCCATCGCGAAGTTCGAGGAGACCTACGGCCCCGAGTCCATGGCGGTCGTGGAAGGGGCCTCGCTCCTGCTCGAGATCATGTGGCGCTCGAACGACACGGCCGGCAAGGACGGCCGCGCGTGGGGCGATCGCGCGATCCGCATCGCCGAGTCACACGTCGGCGAGCGGGGTATCGAGCTGGCCGATCTCCTGAACAACTACGGCGCCTTCCTTCACGCCGACGGCGACGCCGAGCGCGCCGAGGAGATGTACCGGCGCTGCCTGGACATCCGTGAGGAGAACGACGGGCCGGAGGCCCCGAGCGTGGCCCGCGTGCTCAACAACATGGGCACGCTCCATGTCTCGACCGGTCGCCTCGAGGAGGCCGAGAAGGCGCATCGCCGCGCGATCGACATCCTCACCGTCAACTTCGGGCAGCGGCATCGGAGCCTCGCGACCAGCTACAACAACATGGCCAACGTCGTCGGTCGGATGGGCCGGCGCGAGGAGGCCGTCGCCTACTTCGAGAAGGCGCTGGCGCTCCGCGAGGAGCTCGACGGCGAGAATCACATCGCCGTGGCCCGCGTGCTGTTCAACCTGGGCGGCCTCAACTTCGAGCTGGGCAATACGGACGTGGCGCGCGAGCAGTTCGAGCGGGCGATGTCGATCCAGCTCGAGTTCTTCGGCGAGGACAACCTCGTCTGCGCACCCGGGCTTCACAACCTGGCCAACCTGTACGCGGCGATCGGCGAGTACGCGGAGGCCCGGTCGCGACTGGAGCAGGTCGTCACGATCTACGAGATCCACTCGCCGGGATCGGAGGATCTGGCGGCGAGCGTCAACGACCTGGGGCGGCTCACGTGGAAGGGCGGCTGGCGGCAGGACGCGACCCAGAGCCTGGAGTACGCATACGCGCTGCGGTCCGAGCTCTACGGCGCCGGCGATCCCGCGCTGGAGCGGCCGTT
The DNA here is from genome assembly GCA_965224245.1 of Candidatus Eiseniibacteriota bacterium. Taxonomy (GTDB): domain Bacteria; phylum Eisenbacteria; class RBG-16-71-46; order CAZAMP01; family CAZAMP01; genus CBDCYW01. Next base: position 4,047,916 of record OZ245046.1, read on the forward strand.
GACCGGGTTCCCGTGGGTTCGGGTCACGCCCGGCGACGCGCCGGCGACGCTGGCGCTCGAGCCGGGATCGGACGCATTCGTGCTCGCGGTGCCGGTCGGGGACGACCCGGGCGAACGGATGCGCGTGCGCGTCGTGGACGCGCGCGACGAGACGATCGCGGACGAGACCGTGCTCGGGAGCCGGATGTCGAGGCCGCTCGTGTTCCTGACGATCGCGCGACCGGATCTCGAGCCCGGCACGTACCACGTGCGGGTCGAAGATGGCTCGGACGACACGCACCGCTACACGTTCGAGCTGCGAGCGTCGCGTGATGCGGGCTAGCTCCCGCCGGTTCGGATCGGGCCTTCTGTGCGTGATCGCCGCCGGCGCGGCGCTGCTGGCGGCGGTCCCGGGCTGCCGGATCCTCTCGACCGGCCGACCCAACGTCGTCCTGATCACGCTCGACACGACGCGCGCCGATCGCCTCGGATGCTACGGATACGCCGCGGCCCAGACACCGGTCATCGACGCGCTCGCCGAGAACGGGGCGCTCTTCGAGAACGTGCGCGCGCACGCGCCGGTCACGGCACCGTCACACGCGAGCATCCTCACCGGCACGCTCCCGACGTTTCACGGCGTCGTCGGGAACCTCCAGGCCTTGCCCCCGAGCGGGGTCACGACGCTGGCCGAGTGCTTCGCCGACGCCGGCTACACGACGGCCGCATCGGTGGGCGCGTTCGTCGTGGCCTCGGAGTGGGGACTGGATCGCGGCTTCGACGCCTACTTCGACGAGCTCCCCGAGGACCCCGCCGGCAGTGCCAGCCTCCCGCAACGGCTGGCAGGCGAGGTCGTGGCCGACGCGATCGAGTGGCTGGATGGCGCCGCCGACGCGCCGTTCTTCCTGTGGGTGCACCTGTTCGACCCGCACGCGCCGTACGAGGCGCCGGATCCGTTTCGTCTGAAGCTGCGCGATCCCTACGACGCCGAGATCGCCTACGCCGATCACGCGATCGGTCGCCTCCTGGCGCACCTCACCGAGATCGGCGAGCGGGACGAGACGCTCGTGGTGGTCACCGCCGACCACGGTGAGGCCCTCGGAGAGCACGACGAGGACACGCACGGGTTCTTTCTGTACAACGAGACCCTGTCGGTACCGCTCATCTTCGACGGTCCGGGGATCGAGTCGGACGGACGTCGCGTCGAGGAGATGGTACGGACGATCGACGTGATGCCCACGATCCTCGAGCTCAGCGGCCTTCCCGCCGCACCGGGCGTGCAGGGACGTTCGCTCGTGTCCGCGATCTCCACCGGTGCGCCCCCGAGCCCCGAGCCGGCCTTCGCGCTGTCGAACGAGCTCAACCTGGCGTTCGGCTGGTCGCCCCTCCGCTCGCTCGAGCATGAGCACTGGAAGCTCATCCGGGCGCCCAGGCCGGAGCTCTACGACCTGGACCAGGATCCCGGAGAGCTGACGAACCTCGCCTCGACCCAGCCCGACGTCGCCGCGCGGCTCGACTCCACGATGAGCGCGCTGATACAAGCCACCACCGGCAACCTGCCGACGGGCACCGGGGGAACCGTGGATCAGGCCACGCTCGAGCGGCTGCGGAGCCTCGGCTACGTCGCGGGCGGAGAACGCGGACAACAGGTCCCGCTGGACGAGGACGTCTCGGGCTTCACCGATCCCAAGGACCGCGAGGCGTACTGGGAGGGCTACAAGCGCCTCTCGTACCTCCGCGGCGACGACACGCTGGCCGAGGCGGAGGCGCTCGCGCGCGAGCTCCTGGCCGAGGATCCGGATCCGCCGCTCGTGCACTATCTATTCGGTCAGGTCCTGTGGCACAAGGCACAGCGCAGCCCGTCACCCGAGACGCTCCGGGAGGCCCGGGAGCACCTGCGGATCGCCGCGATCATGGACGAGTACCGGATCTCGTCGCTCGTGTTCGTGGGGATCATCCATGCGCAGCTCGGCGAGCTGGATCAGGCGCGCGAGGTCTTCGACGAGATCCTCCGGATCGACCCCGACGAGGCGATGTCGCACTTCAACCTGACCCTGATCCACGCGCGGCGGCAGAACTGGTCGCGCGTCGTCCATCACGGAGAGGCCGTGCTCCGGCTCATCCCCGACCACCCGGATGCTCCGGCCATTCGACGCGCGGTCGAGGGGGCGAGGAAGCGGCTCGAGCAGTAAGCGGAGCTTGGGTAACGCGCCGCACCGGTCGACAAGTCACCGGGGAGGGAACCCGTGCACGATCACACCACAGGCGTCCGGACGCGCTCCGCCCGCTGGCTCATCGCCGTGACGCTCGTCTCGGCGGGGTCGGCGAGCACGGGCCTCGCCGCGAGCGCGACCGTCAACGCCGAAGGCACCGGTGACTACGAGACGCTGCAGGCGGCGATGTTCGCCCTCGCTCCCGGGGACACCCTCTGGCTGGAGGACGGCACCTACCTCGGCGCCCTGAACCGCAACCTGAACTTCTACGGCAAGCCCCTCGTCGTCCGTTCGGTATCGGACGACCCGGAGCGCTGCGTCATCGACTGCGAGAACGCCGGCCGTGGCGTCGGCGTGTTCAGCGGCGAGCCTGACGGCACGCTGATCAGGGGCCTGACCTTTCGCAACGGGTACGCCAGCGAGGAAGGTGGCGGCATCCGGCTCGACGAAGGATCTCACCTGTCGCTCGAGAACTGCGTCATCGCCGACTGCTGGGCCCCCCGGGGAGGTGGGATCGCGATCAACTACCGATCGTCCGTGTCGATGGTGAACGTCGCGGTGCTCGGCAACGAGTCCGACGCGGGGGGAGGCGCGTTCCTGTTCGGTGATTCGAGCCTGAACGTGATCGGGTCCACGATCGCCGGAAACGTCGCGTCGGCGTTCGGCGGGGGCGGGATCTGGTGCGGCGATCGTTCGGACCTCGACGTCGAGACGAGCACGATCTCGAACAACCACGCGAAGGGCTACGGCACCGGGATCTTCGCCCATGCCTACGCCACGGTGTCGATCGCCGACTCGATCGTCTGGGAGAACTGCGGGGCCGATGAGCGTGCCGCCGACATCTACACGTGGGATGACACCACGGAGCTGTCGATCGGATGCACGATCGTGGATCCCGATCGGATCGGCGGCCGTGCCGACGTCGTCGAGACAGGCAATCTGATCGCCAGCGATCCGCTATTCTGTCTCGAGAGCGTCTGTGTCGCAGGTGGCGTCACGGGTGCGGCCGACCTCGACGTCGCGTCGAACTCGCCCGCGTTGCCGCCCAACAACCCATGCAGCCGACTTCTCGGCGCACGATCGGACGCGTGCGCGGCACAGGTCCCCGTGATCGCCCGCTCCTGGGGTGCGATCAAGGGCGCCTACCACCGCGATTGACACGCGTCGGGGGCACTCGGAGTCAGGGTTCCGTGTCATACCGCCTTCTCCACGTGCACGCGAGCTGCCGGAACGTCGGGGACCACGTCCTGGTCGGCATTCTCCGGCGGGCGCTCACCGACCGGCTGCCCGGTGCGACGTTCGTCAGCGCCTCGCGACGCCCCGGGGATCGCCTGGGTGACGAGCCGTTCGTCGAGCGCGAGCGGCTCCGCCTGGGCCGTCCTCTCGACGAGGTGCGCGACGTGCTCGCGGGCGTGGACGCGGTCGTGGTCGGAGGTGGCGACCTCCTGACCGGCCGGCAGGCGTTCTCGCTCTACCGGTCGCTCATCACGTCCGGGCTGCCGATCGCGTTCGTGGGCGTGGGCGTGAACCTGTCGAACGTGCCGAAGCGGCTTCACCGGATCTCGCTCAAGGGTCTGTCCCGCGCCCGCATCGTCACCCGAGACGCCGCCTCGGCCGCCGCGCTCCGCGAGGCCGGCCTGTCGCGCGTGGTCGAGGGTCCGGACCTGGCCATGCTGGAGTTCGTGCCCGAGCGCTTCGTTCCTCGTGCCCCCGCCGGCCCGGAGGACTCGACCGGCTTCGATCTCGCGGTGTCGGTCCGGTGGCCCGAGGCCAACACCGCGCGCTGGGGAGACGCGTTCTACGACGCGCTCGCGATCGCACTGGACCGGCTGATCATCCAGGATGGTGCGCGCGTCAGCTTCGTGTCGATGACCCGCCCCGTCACCGGCACCCCGGTCGACCAGGACGACGCCGCAATCGCCGAGCTCGTGCAGGATCGGATGACCCGCAGCGATCGCACGCGCGTCCTGACCCTGGCCGACGACCCCGGCTCGGCGCTCGACGTTCTCGGATCGTTCGACGTCATCGCGGGCCTTCGCCTCCACGCGCTGGCTCTGGCCACGCTCCGGGGCGTGGCGCCGGTTCCGTTCGACTACTCGCCGAAGATCCGCGCCTGGTGGCGATCGCTTCAGAACGAGCGGGACGCGCTGGCGGCATCGGCGTGGACCGATCCCGATCGCCTCGTGGCCGCGATCCGCGCCGGCCGGCGCCGGACGCCGGCCGAGATCCAGGCCACGCGCGAGGCGCTGGTCGCGCAGCGAGCACGCCTGGGCGCGATTCTCGACGAGGTGGCCACGAGCCTGACCCGGGAGATCGAGACGCCGGGGCGGCGCTTTCGCACGTGGCCCTACCGGGTGGCGACGCACGTTCGCGAGCCCGCGCGCGATCGATTGGAGAGAGCCGTGACGCGTCTCGGCCGGTGACGTCCGGAGACGAGCACTACGCGGCGGAACGCCGGCCCGGCTGACGGCGCCCGGCACCCGCGTCCCCGTCGGTCCGGGACCGGAGCGCGCTCGCCGTCGTCGCGACCCCGTCGAAGACGTCGCGGGCGGTGACGCGTCGCGAGGCCGGCCTCGGGGCGGGCGAGGGCGACGCGACGCGACGCCGCCACAGACGCTCTAGCCGGCGCCCGGCGTCCAGGATCATGCCGAACGGCGTCGTCTCCACGAGCTCGCGGACTGCCTGACGGCGCACGTTGCGGGCGTTGGCCCGCATCAAGCGGATCGACAGCGGCAGATCGGCGCCGGTCTCCAGCGCGACCTCCAGGATCTCCTCGGCCCACGAGCGCTCGAGGTCGGTGGCCGTGGGCAGGATCCGCCGCTCCACGTTCCTCGGAAGCGGCACGTCGAAGGCCGGTGTCCGATCCAGCACGCCGGCGACGTGGAACGACAGCATCGTTCGCAGACACTTCACGCACTGCCCGCAGTTGCCGAGTCCGCCGCCGTTGTGCAGGCACACGCGTACCGTCCGCCGAGCCAGCGCGTCGCGAGCCAGGAGTCGCACCACCTTCTGGGCGCGGCTGGCCTCGCAGCCGTCGTGCACGATCTCCAGACGCTCGGTGGACCAGAGCGCGTCCAGGAGCGGATGCGTCCCCCACGGGATCAGCCCCGAGTAGGGCTTGTTCCCGGGGATCAGCACGTGGCCGAGTCCCTCGCCGAGCATCGAGGCCGTCGCGGCCAGCGCGCTCCCGTGGTACGTCCTCCAGGTGACCGGAAACAGCGTGCGCAGGTTCGTGCGGGCGATGATCGGCGCGACGCCAGCCTCCCGGGCGATCAGCTGCACGCGGGCCGCATTGGCCCGCGCGTCCACCTCGGCGGTGTCGTCGAGCCGGGACTCGAGACCCACGACGTGAATCAGATGGGTCAGCTTCGGGGTCGGCCGCTGCCAGTCGTGAACGCTCTTGAGCAGCGTGTAGAACGAATCGACACCGCCGGAGAAGAACGTGGCCGCCCCCCGCACGCGGCGAGCGAGACGCCGGCCCCGGGCCTCGGCGTCCGGGTCGGGAACCGTTCGCACGTCGATCCTCGGGTAGCTCGGGTACCACCGTCCGAGGGTGTCCTGGATCCGGTGGAGGTTCCGGTGAAGCCGGGGTGAGATCGGATCGGGAATCTCGAGCGGCTCGTCGGCGGCCATCGCGGGCAAGAGGAGCGCCGGCACGAACGCGTCCGGCGTGGCACACACCAGCGACGCGACCTGCGCCGGGTAGTCGAACGCGAGCTCTCGAGGCGCGTCCCAGGCGGCGGTGGACACGAGACCCGAGACGCGCACGCGGCCGTCCTCGACTCGATGGCGGATCTCGACCAGCTTCACGGTGCGTCCCATTCCCGGGAGCCTCCCGGTCCCCGGGCGACCTCGTCGGGTGACGATCGTCCCGGGCGGCGGGGCACTCCCGCCGCATCGAGATCACTCATCGGCCGCGGGGCGCCTTCGCACCACACCCGGCGCGGGAGGGGACGCGACCGCTTGCGGAATCGGTGGCTGGCCGCCAAGATGCGCCGCATGGTCACTCACGAACTCCGTCCCCGGCGCCTCGTGATCGTCGCCGCCGCGGTGCTCGCGCCGCTCGTCGTGGTGCTCGTCTTTCACGCACCGCTCCTGGCGCGCTTCGGCCACTGGCTCGTGGAGACCGACGAGCCGGCGCCCGCCGACGTGATCATCGTGCTCGGCGGCCAGTCGGGTCATCGCATCGTGAAGGGTCGCGAGCTCTACGCCGCCGGATTGGCCGAGCGGATCGCGATCACCGGACCGAATGCCGAGTACCCCGAGTTCGAGGAGCCCACGTACGTCAGGTGGCTCCACCTCCTCGATCGCGTGGGGATGCCGGAGGACCGCATCGATCTCCTGAGCCCGTCCAACAGCACGTTCGACGACGCCGTGCTCGTGCGCGACTACCTGCATCGCACGGGCCATCGCTCGGCGCTCGTGGTGACCGATCCGTATCACACGAAGCGTGCGGGGTGGGTCATCCGGCGCATGCTCGCCGGCACGTCGTCCGGCGACGAGAGTGCCGCGGACGACCTGGAGATCCGGGTCGTCGCCTGCGATCAGCCGTGGTTCGCGCCCGATCGATGGTGGAAGGACGAGAAGCAGCTCCTGTTCGTCGTTCTCGAGTACGTGAAGTTCGGGTACTACGTCGCGAGCTACGGGCGATCGGGTCCGCTCCAGGGAACGCCGACCGAGCTCCACCGCGCGTCGCCGCCCTGATGCTCCGCTAGACGAGCCGGGCTCGCCGGAGCAATCGAAGCCCCGACCACACCGGGCGAAAGACGGGATCCCCGAGCTCTGATCGCACCCGCGCGCGGAACGCGAACGCGTCCGCCGCGTCGGATCGCCAGCGCCTGAGGATCGACGTCGTGGGCACGCGATAGAAGCGATCGAGGTTTCCTCCGGGCCGGTTGAGCCCACGCTCGAACCACGCCGGCACCGACACCCCGTGATAGCCGACCGACTTCGCCAGCGCGAGCACCTCGTCGCTGAGCGAGCCGCCCGGGCAGCACAGGTACCGGACGTCACGCCCGAGCCCCTCGGTCAGGATGCGGCGGCTGTCCGCGAGCTCGGACGTGAGCCTGGCGTCGCGCTCGGCATCGGTCTCCACGCGACCGCGCCCTCCATCGCCGGACGACGCGATCGCGTCGGCCACGAGCTCCTGATACTCCGCCCGCCACGCGTCGCGCTCGAAGAACGCGGCGCCCCCGCGCTCGGCCACGCCGGTCACGACGCGCGTCTCGACCGCCGGATCGGGCAGGTAGCGCCGCGCCAGGAGCGCCTTCTCGTGCCGGTACACCGGTGTGCCGTACGGTACGTCCTCACGGCGACCCTCGCGATACCAGAACGGCTTTCGCTCGGGGAATCGGTTCCACCAGAGATGGCGATACGTGGACCACGGCAGATCGGGTCGGTGCGCGTCGATCACGTCGTCGCCGGTCGGGTACCACGTGTGAGTGACGGCATGGCTCTCGACCGTGACCAGTCCCGACGCCTCCATCTCGCGCATCTCGGCCCAGGACAGGAACCCGTACGGGACGTCCGTGCCGAGGCGACGCGGCTCGGTCGACGGGTCGATGAAGTCGGTGGTGACGAAGACGGTGGCCTTCGTCTCGTACTCGAGGAGCAGTGGATACACGTACAGCCAGAAGTCGAGGTAGCCGTCGTCGAACGTCAGCACGACCGCGCGCGGGCCGATCGATCGCCGGCCCTCACGGAACTCGCGCAGCTCGCCGAGAGAGAGTGACTCGATCCGGTCCCGCCGGAGCGCGGCCAGGTAGTGCTCGAACACGCGCGGCTCCAGCCAGTGATCCATCTGCGGCGGACGCGACGGGTCGTCCGGCGCGACGCCGTGGAACATCAGCACCGGAACGCTGCGGATCGACATTCAGCGATCCTCCGCATCGGTGACCGGAGGGGATGCAGCCGGCATCGGATCCCAGCGAAGCCGGATGCCGCGCGACGCGAGCTCCTCGACGTAGAGCGCGATCACCAGCAGCCTGAACGCGTACCCGAAGCCGCGACGCGGATTGCGTGGCGGCATCAGTCGCCGGCGCAGCAGCTCGGGTGTGTGCGGCGCATACGCGAGGTGCTTCCCGCGCTCGACGAGCCAGTCGCGAAGCCTGCCGCGGCTCTCGCGGCGGCCGCCGCGCGTGACGTCGACCGGCGCCGCCGGGGGCCGGAGCCATTCGTCGAGCTGCGTCTCGAGACCTCGGCGATCGAACCACCCGAGAAGATCGGGCGATGCCCCGAGGATGCAGTCCCGGAAGAACGCCGACAGCTCGGGCGTGCCAGCCACCACGCGCGGCCACGGCACGAGACTCGTGCGCGACGCGAAGGGGACGTCCACCGGCGCCAGCCGCTCGCACACGGCCGTCTTGAACAGCGTCTTGGAGCGCCGTCGTGCGCGGGGCAGCGCCGTCACGACCTCGAGCACGCGCCGGTCCAGGAGGGGGTTGCGCATCGGGATCGCGCGCATCTTGAACTGATTCAGCGGATTCAGATACTGGCCGAACCGGACGGCGAAGTAGTACTCGTCCTTTCGGTCCACCGGGTGCGCGCCGGATGGAATCGCGTCCAGCGTGTCGTACGAGGCGCGGCCCGCGCGCTCCAGCTCGGCGTACGCCTCGGGTGTGAAGAGCCGATCGAAGACCGAGTGCCACGCGAACGGATACACCCCGATGCACGCCTTGGCCACGTGCTCGTTCGGAATGCCGAACGGCCACTTCATGCCGAAGCACTCGTCGCCGCGTACGAGCACGTCGAAGTCGGCGGCCAGGCGGCGGAACACGCCGTCGCCCTCGGGGTAGTTCGCCAGCGCATCCACCGCCGCGTCCATCATGTACACCCATCGGGACGCGTTCTCGCGAAGCGGTGCGGCCTCGAGCGGCACGAAGCGATGTGGCACGCCGAACGCGACGGCCAGCTCGCGCGCGACCGCCGCGTCGCTGCCGGCGAGCTCGGCGTCGAACCCCCAGGTGACGGTACCCACGCGGGCGCCCGCCTCCACGCTGGCGCCGAGCAGACCGCGTGAGTCGTAGCCGCCGCTCAGGAGCACCCCGACGCGCTCGTTCGCGCCCAGCTGCGAGGCCACGACCTCGCGAACGAGATCGGCCATCTCGCCGGCGCCGATGCGATCGCCGCCGGGCGCGTAGCGGAGCTGCCAGTAGCGTCGCGCCTCGAGCTCGCGCGAATCGGCCCGACGCCCCGAACGCGCACTCTGCCCGGTGAGGAGCGTGGCCCCGGGAACGGGCGCGATGCCCTCGACGTGACTTCGGCCCGGTGGCACGTACCCCGTCGCGAGGAAGAACGCGAGCGACGCGACGTCGCCGCGCACCGACGACGGGTCCAGGGCCACGAGCGCCTTTGCCTCGGGCGCGAACGCCAGATGGCGACCGACGCGGCGGGTGAAGAGCGGCAGCGCGGCCATCACGTCGGTGAAGAGCGCGAACTCGCCGCTCCTGGGATCGACCTCGAGCCCCACGAACATGCCCGACTGGCGGGCGAGCGCGCCCGCGAGCCCCGCGACGTCGCCGGGGGACGGCCAGGGATCGGCCGTGAACTCGCGCGAGGCCGCGCCCTCTCGAGCGGCCCGGCCGTCGTAGATCTCGCCGTACCAGAACGAGAGGATCTCCGAGGGGCCGGCGGGCGTCTCGCGGCTCGCGCCAACGGGCGCCGGCTCGGCAACCGGGACCCCCCGCATCATCGGCATGTGGCAATACGAGCTAACCCCAACCGCGGCAACACACACCGATCCCACACGGGTCTCCGCGAGCACGCGGTACCGGGGCTCTCCGGAGGATCGATTGGCCTCGGTGAGCACGGTCGTCATCCGCTCGAGAAGCGTCGACGCCTCGGCCTCCGGCCCGCTCCGACCCTCGGACCACAGCTCGACCACGCCGCAGATGCCGGGCATGCACGATCCTCCTGGTGTCGTACACCATCGACCGATCGGGCCGCCGACTCGCGCGGCGTCAAGGGTCCTCGCGAGATCGACCGAACAAAAGATACGGAAGAGGGGTCGACCCGTCATCCTACCGGGAGTCATACTTGCTGCCGAGGCCTCAATGCTGCGCACGAGATTGCCCGGTCCTCGCCGACGCACCCCCGAGGATCCGGCGACCCCACCCATGAGGTTTGGATGACGCCCGCCAACGTCCTATATGTCGACGTCAGCCCCGACTCGACCTACGGCGGGTCCAAGCGAGTGCTCACGAACATCCTCGGCGCGCTCGATCGAGATCGCTTCACGCCGCACGCGCTGTTCGCACGCGACGGGGCGTACGTCCAGGACGCGATCGATCTCGGCGTGTGGACGGCGGTCGAGGAGTCGATCGCGACCCAGCCCGTGTTCGCGTCGTACATGTTCCACCCCCACGCACTTCGAGCGTTGCGACCGGGCGATCCTCGCCCCGAGAGCCGACCGCTGATGCGCCGCGCGGCCCGTGACGTGCGATCGCTGGCACGGCTCTGGTGGATCGATCGGCGCCGAGCCCGGGCGCTGTCGGCCTTCCTGCCCCCGAACGTCGATCTGATTCACGTGAACGGCCATCTGTGGCACGACTACCGATGGCTTCACGTGGCCGAGTCGCTGGGAGTTCCGCTCGTCACGCATCAACACGGGATCTGGCGCCGCCCCCCGCTCGCGTTCCGGCGGGCCGCCAGCCGCATCGATCGGATCGTGTGTCTGACCGAGGAGCGCGCTCGGCTTCTGACCGAGGCGTGCGGCCCGAACACGCGGACCGTGACCATCCCCAACGGGCTCGACCTCGACGCGCTCCGGATCACCGCCTCACGCGCCGACGTCCGTCACGCGCTCGGCCTCGCAGACGACGAGCGGCTCATCACGACCGTCGGACACCTGAAGCCGTGGAAGGGCCAGCATCTGGCCGTCGGAGCGGCCGCACGGCTTGCCGCGCGGGGTGTCCGTTTCCGATGGCTCCTCGTGGGCGCGGTGGCCGACGACGCCTACGGCGAGTTCATCCGGAGCGAGATCTCACGCGAAGGTCTCGCCGGCCACGTGGAGCTCGCCGGCGCTCGATCCGACGCGATGACGATCGTGTCCGCGGCCGACCTGGCCGTGCACACGTCCATCGAGCCCGAGCCGTTCGGCATGGTCGTCATCGAGGCGATGGCGGTGGGGACGCCCGTCATCGGACCCGACGGTGGCGCGATCCCATCGCTCGTCCGCGATGGCGTCGACGGGCGGCTCTATCCGCCGGGTGACGCGGCGGCGCTGGCGTCCATGATCGGCGACATGCTCGGGGATCCCGAGTGTCGGGACCGGTTCGCCGAGGCGGCCCGCGGTCGCGTCGAGACCAGCTTCACGCTCGCGCAGCAGGTCGCGCATCTCCAGCGGACCTACGAGGAGCTCCTGGTCGGACGCCGCGCCGGTCACGACTCGTCGGGCACGACCGACGAGCCGGTCGAAAGAGATGGCGCGACGATCCGAGCATCGGGGTAGGATCCCGCCGAGCACCGGCAAGCGCGATCGTGCTCCGCGAGATCACGAACGATCTCCGATCCGCCGATCAGTTCGTGAGCACCCGCGTCCTCACCCACACCCCTCGGAGTCGCCGTGAGCGTCGCCCGAAATGCGTCCTGGCTGGCACTCGGTCAGTTCACGATGGCGTCGGCGGCCATCTTCCTGCCGCTGATCCTGGCCCGCCGCCTCTCGATCGAGGACTACGGTGTCTACAAGCAAATCGACCTCGTGGCCGGACTCATCGCGCCGTTCCTGATCCTGGGCTTCGACAAGAGCATCACGTACTACGCCCCGCGCAAGGAGACCCGCAACGTCGAGGAGATCACGGCTCCGTTCGTGACGATCATCTCGGCGGCGGTGATCGGCGTCGTGTTCGCACTCGTGAAGCCGGCCACGATGGCGCGGCTGTTCGGGTGCGATCCACTGCCGCTCCTGGTCGCGACCGCGGCGCTGTACGCGGTGGCGAGCGCGCTCTCGCTGGTCGGCGCGCGCACGCTGATCTCCGTGGATCGGGCAAAGTCCGCGGCGCTCATCCCGGCCGTCATCGGAATCCCCCGCACGATCGTCCTGCTGTCACTGGCCGTGGCGATCCCCCGCCTGGACGTGATCCTGAAGGCGATCCTCGCGTTCGCCGTGGTGCACATCGTCACCTGGCTGGGCGTGCTCGTACAGGGACGGCACTTCCGGATCGGCGACTTCCACCCGGCGGTGCTCTCGCGGCACGTGCGGTACGGGGGCATCCTGGCCCTCGCGGCGCTTTTCCAGACGTGGGCGGCGAAGATCGACGCCTACCTCGTGTCGAGCACGCTGCCCGCAGCCACGTTCGCGATCTTCGCGGTGGGCAAGACCCGTGTGCCGTTCCTGCCGATCCTGGCCCGGGCGCTCGGTGACGCGGTGGCGCCGCGCTACTCGAAGCTCGAGTCCGAGGGCAAGTACGTCGAGATGGCGGCGCTGTGGCGACAGAGCGTCGAGGCGCTGTTCCCGTTCGGGCTCCTGACGTCCCTCTTCCTCGCGTTCACGGCCAAGTGGTCGATCCCGCTGGTCTTCGGGGACAAATTCACCGCCTCGGTCCCGATCTTCGAGGTCTTCGCATTCAGCCTCCTGATCCAGTCGCTCGTGTCGATGGAGCAGATGCTGCGGGCGCTCTCGGCGCTCCGGTTTCTGTTGACCACGATCGTCGTGTCGCTGGTGCTGCGCACGATCGTCGGGATCTCGGTCCTGCGGGCCGGGGGTGACGACCTCCTGCCGCTGATGGTGCTCGCGCAGCTCCTGGTGGGGCTGATGACGTTCCTCGTCAGGCTCGTGTACGTGCGGCGGCGCCTCGGCGTACCCTGGTCGACGATGTCCCCGGCGGCTGCGTTCCGGGTCGCCGTGCCGACCGCGATCATCGGGAGCGCCGGGTCGTTTCTGCTCCAGAGAATGCTGTCGCTTCACGACATCCTGATGCTCGGCATCTCGTGCGTCTGGTGGGGCGGTCTGATCGCGTTCGCGCTCTGGCGCCAGGGCCTCTGGGCCCGGGTGCTCCCCGCGTCGATCGCGCGGAGACTCTCGCGCTCCTGACCCCGCCCCGATCCGGTGCTCCGACCGGGGATCGGACCCTTGCGCTCGATTTTAGGCGAACCTAAACTCATGCCTTAGGTATCACGACAGACGGACCGATGGAACACCTAACAATCCGTGTCCCCGACCGGCGGGACACGGGAGCCCCGGAGCTTCAAAACATGTCATTGAAACGGTTTACGACTCTCTCCGCGCTCCTCGCGGTGGCGCTCGGCTGCGCGTCCGGGGGAGCGTCCCGGGACGATCTGGCATCCCGGACGATCACCGTGGTGGCAACGACGGGCATGATCGGCGACGCCGCGGCCAACATCGGGGGTGACCGCATCGAGGTCACGTCGTTGATGGGCCCCGGCGTCGACCCCCACCTCTACAAGGCCTCCGAGGGCGACGTGCGCCGCCTCGCGGGTGCCGATCTGATCCTGTTCAACGGCCTTCATCTGGAGGCCAAGATGGCCGAGGTGCTCGAGGAGATGAACGGGCGCGCCCGCACCGAGCCCGTGGCCCACGCCATCCCCGACGAGCTGATCCACCGGACGGCCGAAGGCGCGCCGGATCCCCACATCTGGTTCGACGTCACCCGCTGGTCGATGGCGGTGGAGCGGATTCGCGACGTGCTGATCGAGATCGACCCGACCCACGCCGACGGCTACCGCGCCCGCGCCGGCACCTACCTGGGCCGGCTCCGCGCGCTCGACGCATCGGTCCGCGACCAGATCGCCGCGATCCCCCCCGAGCAGCGCGTGCTCGTGACGGCGCACGACGCGTTCGGCTACTTCGGCGACGCGTACGGGTTCGAGGTGCGCGGCCTGCAGGGCATCAGCACGCGCACCGAGGCCGGCACCGGCGACGTGCAGGAGCTCGCGCAGTTCATCGCCGCCCGCCGGATCCCGGCGATCTTCGTCGAGTCGTCGGTATCGCCGCGCGCGATCGAGGCCGTGCAGGCCGCGGTGGCCGCGCGCAACTTCCGCGTCGCGATCGGCGGACAGCTCTTCTCCGACGCCATGGGCTCGCCGGGCACACCCGAGGGCACCTACATCGGCATGGTGGCGCACAACGTGCGAACCATCGTCGCGGCGCTGACGGCCGACGGGCGCGCCTGATGTCCGCCGAGCCCGTCGTACGCGTGACCGATCTCACGGTTGCGTATCAGGACAAGCCGGTCCTCTGGGACATCGATCTCTCGGTCCCTCCCGGCGTCCTGATGGCCATCGTGGGACCGAACGGGGCGGGCAAGACGACGCTGCTGCGCTCGATCCTGGGGCTCGTGCAGCCGGCCGCCGGACAGGTGCTGATCTTCGGCCGGAAGCCCGACGAGGTCCGCCGGCGCATCGGCTACGTACCACAGCGCGAGAGCGTCGACTGGGACTTCCCGACGTCGGTACACGACGTCGTCCTGATGGGCCGGTACGGCTCGCTGGGCTGGGTGCGCCGTCCCGGAAAGTCCGATCGCGCGCGGGCCGACGCCGCCATCGAGCAGGTCGGGCTGACCGAGCTCGCCGACCGACAGATCAGCCAGCTCTCCGGCGGGCAGCAGCAGCGCGTGTTCCTGGCCCGCGCGCTCGTGCAGGATGCCGACATCTACTTCATGGACGAGCCGTTCCAGGGCGTCGACGCCACCACCGAGCGGACGATCGTCGAGCTCCTGCGCGGGCTTCGCGAGCGGGGCAAGACCGTCCTCGTCGTGCATCACGATCTCCAGAGCGTCGAGGACTACTTCGACTGGGTCACGCTCCTGAACGTGCGTCGAGTCGCGTCGGGGCCGGTCGCCGAGGCGTTCACGAACGCCAACCTCCGGCTCGCGTACGGGGGCAAGGTCGCGTTCGTGCACCGGCCGCGTCGCGAAGGCGCGGCGCCGGGCCCGACCGACGGCGTGCCGATCGGCACCGGCGATCCCGATGACGTGACCACCGACGGCTGGCCCGAGTCCGTCGCCTCGCCGAAGCTCCCGGGCGCGGGAGAGGCCCGATGAGCGGCGTGCTCCACGACCTCGTCTTCGACTACACGCTCCGGACGGTCGCGATCGGGGCCGCGCTCCTGGGGCTCGCGAGCGGAGCCCTGGGCTCGTTTGCGATGCTCCGCCGTCAGAGCCTCCTCGGCGACGCGATCTCCCACGCGGCGCTCCCGGGGATCGCACTGGCGTTTCTCCTGACCGAGTCCAAGAGCCCGATCATCCTGGTCGGGGGTGCCGGCTTCGCGGGCATGCTGGGAATGCTCACGGTGCTCGGAATAACGAACACGACCCGGCTGAAGATCGACGGCGCGCTCGGCATCGTGCTGTCGGTGTTCTTCGGGTTCGGTCTCGTGCTCCTGACGTTCATCCAGAAGCTACCGACGGCGGCCCAGGCCGGTCTCGACACGTTCCTGTTCGGTCAGGCAGCCACGCTCCTGACCCGCGACGTGGTCACGATCGGCGTGCTCGGCGCGGCCGCGATCCTCGTCGTGGTGCTGTTCTGGAAGGAGCTCGAGCTCCTGGTGTTCGATCGCGACTTCGGCGCCAGCCTCGGCTACCCGATGCGGCGGGTCGAGGTGCTCCTGGCGATCCTTCTCGTGACCGCGATCGTGATCGGGCTCCAGGCCGTCGGCGTGGTCCTGATGAGCGCGCTCGTGGTGGCGCCGGCCGCGGCTGCCCGGCAGTGGACCGATCGGCTGGGGCGCATGGTGGTCCTGGCCGCGGTCTTCGGGATGTCGGCCGGCGTCGGCGGAACGCTCGTCAGCAGCGCCGGCCGCGGGCTTCCCACCGGCCCCCTGATCGTGCTCACGGCCGGCGCGATCGTGGCGGTCTCGCTCGTCTTCTCGCCCGGGCGCGGGCTCCTCGCGCAGGCGATCCGACGGCAGCGCAATCAGCGGCGCATCCACGTCGACACCGTGCTTGCCGATCTCTACGCGCTGAGCCGCCAGCACGTCGATCCCGATTACGCGCATCCCGAGAGCTCGCTCCGGGCGATGCGCCCGTGGCGCGGACGCGTGCGCCGGAGCCTGGGCGCGCTGGCCGGACGCGGGCTGGCCCGGGAGATCGAAGGCCGATGGGCCATCACTCCCCGCGGCCGCGAGGCGGCCGCCGAGATCATCCGGGAAGGGCGGGTCGTGACGTGAGCGGACCCCAGATCGAGATCCAGCTCATCGCGATGGTCACCTCGGTCGCATGTGCGATCCCGGGGGTGTTCCTCGTCCTCCGGCGGATGGCGCTCCTGTCCGACGCCATCAGCCACGCGATTCTGCTCGGCATCGTCATCGCGTTCTTCGTCACGCACGACCTGAACTCGCCGATCCTGCTGCTCGGGGCCGCCGCCACCGGCGTCCTGACCGCGACGCTGGTCGAGATGCTGCAGCGGACGCGTCTGTTGAAGGAGGACGCGGCGATCGGTCTGGTGTTTCCGGTGCTGTTCAGCATCGGCGTGCTGCTGATCTCGCGGTACGCGGGCCAGGTGCACCTGGACCTCGACATGGTGCTCCTGGGTGAGGTCGCGTTCGCGCCGTTCGATCGCGCGTCCTGGCTCGGCGTGGATCTGGGTCCGAGCACGCTGGTCACGATGACGGTGATCCTCCTCGGCAACCTCGCGCTGGTCCTGGGCTTCTACAAGGAGCTGAAGCTCGCCACGTTCGACGCCGGACTGTCGGCGGCGCTCGGGTTCTCCCCCGCGCTCGTGCACTACGGTCTGATGTCGTCGGTGTCGATCACCGCCGTGGGGGCATTCGACGCGGTGGGCGCGATCCTCGTGGTCGCGCTGATGATCGCACCCGCCTCGGCGGCGTACCTCCTGACCGACGACCTGGCGTGGATGCTGGTGATCGCGTCCGGCATCGGCGTCGTCAGCGCCATCTCGGGCTACTGGGTGGCACACGGTCTGGATGCCTCGATTGCCGGCTCGATGGCATCGATGGCCGGTGTACTCTTCCTCGTCGTGTACGTGGCCGCACCGCATCGTGGGCTGGTGGCGGTGGTCCGGCGCCGGCGCGGACAGCGAGCATCGTTTTCGCGGACGATGCTGGCCATTCACCTGTTCCAACACGAGGGCGCCGCGGACGAGGCGATCGAGTGTCGACTCGATCACCTGACCGATCACCTTCGCTGGTCACCGCACGACGCGCGGCGGATCGTGCGCGAGGCCGAGGACCGGCGGCTGGTGACGGTCGCGCCCCACGGTGGGCTTCGCCTGACCGACCGGGGCCGCGAGCTGGCCCGAGAGGTGGTGGTGCGATGAGCGATCGTGACACACGGTCCCGCCGGGATGCCGGCGCCCTCGGACGCGCGCGGGAGACCATCCCTTCCGAGTCGGTCGACGACTACCTCAAGGCCATCCACGAGCTCGAGGAGACCAGCACGCGCGCGACCACGAGCATCCTCGCCAAGCGCCTCGGCGTGACCCCGGCCTCGGTCACCGGCATGCTCCGGAAGCTCGCCGAGGCCGAGCCGAGCCTCGTCGACTACCGCAAGCACCACGGGGCCCGGCTCACCGAGCACGGGCGCCGGCGCGCCCTCGAGGTGCTGCGCCATCACCGTCTGATCGAGACGTTCCTGCACGACACGCTCGGCTACTCCTGGGACGAGGTGCACGCCGAGGCCGAGCGGCTCGAGCACGCGATCTCCGAGACGTTCGAGGAGCGCATCGCCAAGCAGATGGGCGATCCCGAGGTGGATCCGCACGGACACTCGATCCCCCGCAAGGACGGCACGCTCCCCGATCGCGCCGCCGAGACCCGGCTCGCCGAGCTTCCGTCGGGGGGCAGCGGCGTGGTGAGCTGCGTGAACGACGAGGACCCGGCGCTGCTCCGGTACCTGGCCGATCTCGGCCTCCGGCTGGGCGTGCGGGTGACCATCGTCTCGCGGGCGCCCTTCGACGGTCCGATCATCGTGCGGGTCGACGAGGCGACCGATGCCCGGCCGGTCAGCCGTCGGGTGGCGGCGCAGGTGCTCGTTTCGCACGTCGTCTAGTGCTCTCGTGTCCCTTGCGTACGTGCTTCTTGCCCTCTGCGCGCTCGGGGGAGACCCCTGCCCACCCCAAGGGCAAGCCCCCCTACGCAAACGATGGGAGAGCCCCGGCGACCGCTCGTGAAACCGATCCGCGACTCCGATAGTATGCAGGTCGCCCTCACCACTGGATCCGCCCGGGATCGGAGGAGCCATGCCGCCGAGCTCACAGGTCAAGATCGCGTTCGTCATCGGTGCGCTGGGCGTGGGCGGAGCCGAGCGTCAGCTCCTGAAGAAGATCGTCCTGTTGAAGGAGCTCGGCCTCGACGTGTTCCTGGTCACGCTGGCCGAGGGCGGCAGGCTGACCGACGACTACCGCCGCGCGGGATGCCGGCTCTACGAGCTGCCGCGCGAGCACTCGTTCGAGCTCCGGCGCGTGCGGCGCCTGGCGGAGATCCTGCGCGCCGAGAAGCCGGACGTCGTGCACGGCGAGCAGTACAACCCCGGCGCCTACGCGCGGCTGGCGGGCTGGATGACCGGGGTGCCGGTGAAGGTGCACGCCATCCGATCGGCCTATCCGCGCATCCGCAAGCGCTACCGGATCGCCGAGTTCTTCCTCCGGCGCATCACCGACGCCTACATGGTGAACGCGTCGGCGATCAAGGAGCGGACGATCGCCATTCACGGCATCGCGCCCGAGAGGATCCACGTGATCCTGAACGTCTACGACGCCGATGCCTCGAACACCCCGGCGCGGACGCCGGGCGAGGTCCGCCGCGAGCTGAGCCTCCCCGACGACGCACCCGTCATCGGAATCGTGGCCTCGCTCGAGCCCGAGAAGAACCACGCGCTCTTCGTGGAGTTCGCCGCGCGCCTGCATCGCGACCGCCCCGACGTCCGCTTCCTCGTGATCGGCGACGGCCCGCGCCGCGCCGCGACCGATGCCCGCGTGCATGAGCTCGGCCTGGGCGACGTGATCCACTTCCTGGGCACCCGGCGCGACGTCCCCGACCTCCTGCAGGTCCTGGACGTGTCGGTGAACTGCTCGGTCCGCGAGGGGCTCTGCAACGCGATCATCGAGTCGATCGCGGCCGGGGTTCCGGTCCTGGCCAGCCGTGTCGGCGGCACGCCCGAGATCGTCACCGAGGGCGTCCAGGGCGAGCTCTTCACTTCGAACGACGTCGACGGCATGCTCGCGAGCTTCGCAACGCTCGCCGGCGATCTCGACGGATACCGGGCCCGCTCGGCCGGGGCACGCGCCGCGTTTCTCTCGAACCTCGAGGGCAAACGCATCGCCCGGCAGATGCGTGACATCTACCTCGACTGCCTCGAGCGCCGCGGACGCCTTCCGGCGAACGCGCGGCTCGAGGCGGCCGGTCACTAGGCCATCGAGGACGACCGGTGAGAATCCTCCTCTTCGCGCCCGCGGTCTCGATCCACATGCGCTACTGGGCCGAGGCATTCACGGCGCGCGGGCACACGCTCACGTTCCTGACCGCGCATCCACCCGAGGACGAGGCGGGCTTCCCCGCGCCGCTCGAGGTCGTCCGGGCCCCGACCGGCATGGCCAAGTCGGGGTATCTCCGGACCGTGCCGCGGGTCCGCCAGGTGGTCCGCGCGTTCCGGCCCGACGTGACGATCGCGTACTACGCCACGTCGTACGGCTTCCTGGCCGCGCTGGCCGGCGTGCACCCGCTGGTCGTGGCCACCGCGGGCAGCGACGTCCTGACGCCGATGTTCAAGCCGGCGCCGATCGGATGGCTCCAGCGCCTCGCGGCGCGGCGCGCGCTCACGCATGCCGACACGGTGCTGGCCTGGTCGCGACACCTGGCCACCGCGGCCTTCGGGCACGGCGCGTCGCCCGATCGCACGGTCGTGCAGTGTCGCGGGATCGACCTGTCGCGGTTCGCGTATCGCGAGGATGGGCCGGCGCCCGGGACCGGCGACCGGCCGCTGCGCATCGTCTCCACGCGCGGGCTCAAGCCGGTGTATCGCCTCGATCGCCTGATCGAGGCCGGCGCCGCGCTCGTCCAGCGCGGACACGACGTGGATCTGGCCGTCTTCGGCGACGGACGCTCGCGCGCGGCGCTCACGGATCTCGCGGAGCGAGTCGGTCTCGACCCCGCGCGCGTGCTGCGCGGCCGTGCCGAGCCCGACGTGATCGCCCGCGCACTGCGGGAGGCCGATCTGTACGTGAGCTTGTCCGAGAGCGACGGGCTCAGCCACTCGCTTCTGGAGGCGATGGCGTGCGGGGCGTATCCGATCGTGTCGGATCATCCGTCGTACGCGGAGTGGCTCGTCGACGGGGAGACCGGACGTCTTCTCGACTCGTGCGCGCCGCTGGCCGACGCGATGATCGAGGTCATGGCCGACGCGGCGCATCGCGAACGCGCGGCCCGGGCCAACCGCGCGCGCGTGGAGCGGGACGGGGACATCCTCGCGAGTATCGGGCGCCTCGAGGCGATCCTGGCCCGGACGGCCGGGCTCGTGCCGAATACCCGGGTAAGCAGCGCCGGAGACCCCTCCACCGGGACGGGGACGTGACCACGCCGACCGACCGGACCCGGATCGTGTACTTCGCCGGCGGCCACCACGTCGGCGGCATGGAGAGCCACCTCCTCCACCTGATCGCCGGCCTCGATCGCGATCGCTTCGACCCGATCGTGTGCACGCTGGCCATGGGGCCCGCGTTCGCCGAGCGCCTCGCGACCCTCGACCTCTGCACGGTGGACGTGGGGACACCCCGGCTGACCCGCCCGGCGGCGATCCTGCGCCTCCGGCGCTTCCTCACCCTCCTTCGTCGCGAACGGCCGCGCCTCCTCCACACGTACGGGTACACGTGCGACGTCGTGGGTCCGGCGCTGGCCCGCCTCGTCCCCGGCGTCCGGACGATCACGACGCGGCGGGGCGAGGACACGTCGCCTCGCCATCAGGCGATGCGCTCTCGCGTCAACCGCGTGACCGCGCGCATCGTGTGCGTCTCGGAGGAGACGCGCGCGTTCACCGAGCGCGCCGAGTCGCTCCACGGCACGCCGGTCGACGTGATCCCGAACGGCGTCGTCATCCCGCCGCCGACCACGCGTGAGCCGTCCCCGCGCCTTCGCATCGGGACGCTGGGTACCGTGAAGCCGATCAAGGGCACCGACCTCCTCGTGGACGCGTTTCTGGGGCTGGACGCGTCGCGCGAGTGCGAGCTCGTCATCGGCGGCCGCACCGATCGCTCGGCCGCGTGGGCGCGCGATCTCGTCGCGCGTGTCGAGGCATCGCCGTGGCGCGAGCGCGTACGCTTCGCGGGGTACCAGGACGATCCCGCGGCGTTCTATCCGGCGATCGACGTGTTCGTCCTGCCGTCACGCTCGGAGGGCATGTCGAACTCGCTCCTGGAGGCGATGGCCTTCGGTCTCCCGGTGATCGCGACCGACGTGGGCTCGAACGCCTCGGTACTCCGCGGGGACGGCGGCGCGGGTGGCCTCGTCGTGCGTCCGGAGGTACACGAGATCCGGCGGGCGCTCGAGCGCATGCTCGACGAGCCGGAGGCGCGCGCGAGGTGGGCGTCCAACGCACGCCGGACGGCCGAGACGCGGCATTCGCTGGCCGCGATGGTCTCGGCACACGAGGCGCTGTACGAGCGCGTTCTCGCGAGCTGACGGGACCTCGATCGACCGTTCGTCCCCAGCGCGAAGCCGAGGTGCCGTCTCGATCCCGTATACTTGCGACCTGCCCTGGATTCGAGGAGGTGGTCGTGCACCGGTCCGGTCCGATCGTCCTGGGCGCGATGCTGGCGGTGGCCGCTGGTGCGCGCGCGGAGTGGTCGGACGCGTTCCGCGCGCCCGGGATCACCTCGACCGTCCTGTCCGTGTATCGATACGGGGGCGACCTCCTCGCCGGCGGCCCACACGACGACCTCGACGAGTCCATCCTCCGCTTCGACGGCGACGAGTGGCATCCGATGGGATCGGGGCTTCAGTGGTTCGGCGACCTCTTCTCCGACCCCGGCGTCTACACGATGACGACGTTCCAGGGAGAGCTGGTCGTCGGGGGACTGTTCCAGTACTCCGGCCTGCGCGCGGTCGAGGGCATGGCCCGCTGGGATGGCTCGGACTGGCAGCCGCTGCCCTACGGTCCGGGGTTCGTACGCGGTCTGGTCGAGTTCGAGGGAGAGCTCGTGATGGCCGGCGGATTCGCCTCGCTCGGTGGCGTCGAGTACCCGGCGGTGGTCACGTGGAACGGGACCGACTACACCCCGCTCGGGGACTGGGATAGCGGAGCGTGGACCGAGGCACTGGCGGTCTACCACGACGAGCTCTACGTGATCGGCATCCTCTGCACGGACCCGGCGTGCGCACCCGAGGGAATCGTCAGCCGCTGGACGGGATCGGGCTGGGAGGAGATCGGGACCGGATTCTACTCGTGGGCCACCGAGGCGATCGTGTTCGACGACCGGCTGATCGTCGCGGGGTACTTCGACGACATCAACGGTGTGCCCGCGGGCAACATCGCCGCGTGGGACGGAGAGACGTGGGACACGCTCGTGGGCGGAGTCAGCCGCGGCGGCGAAATCGCCCAGGTCCAAGCGCTCGGGAGCTTCGGCGGCGAGCTTCTGGTCTCCGGCGTGTTTTCGCAGGCGGGTTCGACCCCGGCCACGAACGTCGCGCGCTGGACCGGCACCGAGTGGCTGGCGGTCGAGGGTGACATGAGCGGCTACGGCTTCGCCCTCTTCACCGAGCCCGACGCCATTCACATCGGAGGATTCTTCTCCGAGATCGGTGGCACAGGCGCGTGGAACGTGGCCTCGTTCGACGGCTCCGCGTGGTCGCCGTGGCGAGGCGGCAATGGCGTCGCCGGCACCGTCGGGGCGATGACCGTCTGGGACGGTGACCTCGTGGCGGCCGGCGCGTTCGATCCCGCCGGCACGAGCGGCGCGAGGTACGTGGCCCGCTACGACGGCACCGGCTGGCTCCCCGTGGGCAGCGCCCCTCCTCGCGACGTCCGCGACCTCGAGGTCTTCGACGGCGACCTCATCGCCGCCTACGGCCAGTCGGCGGCCGACTCACCGCACGTGCTCAGGTTCGACGGATCTGACTGGGTGTCGCTGGGTGATGGTGCCGGCTTCGTGGGTGGCGCCGGTCTCGCGCTGGAAACGTTCGACGGCGAACTGTACCTCGGCGGCGAGTTCCTGGCGTACGACGAGACCTCTCTCAGATACCTGGCGCGCTGGAACGGAACGACGTGGTCCTCGGTCGGGGAGCCGTCAGCGCGCGTCCGGGATCTCGTTCGCTGGAACGGCCTCCTCGTCGCCGGGGGAGACTTCACGTCTGTCGGCGGCCTCGCCGCCGGCCAGGTCGCGACCTGGAACGGAGACACGTGGTCCACGCTCGGCTTCGGCCCCGGTGGCCACGTCGTCGCGTTGACCGTGCACGACGGCGAGCTCGTGGCCGCGGGCGAGTTCGGTGCGCACCGGGTCTCGCGCTGGAACGGACTCACCTGGAACGCCGTTCCCGGGACCTTCGATCGCGAGCTCGCGGCCATCCGCGCGATCGGCGACGAGCTCTTCGTCGGCGGGCGGTTCGCCGAGGTGGACGGCCAGCCGATCGCCGGGGTGGCACGCTGGAACGGATCGAGCTGGGAGTCCGTGGGAGGCAGCCTGACCGGTGGCGTCGGTCGCGCCTACGATCTCGAGTCGGCACACGGCGGCCTGTACGTGGGCGGATCGTTCACGTCGGTCGGAGGCGTGGAGGCGAACGACATCGCCCGGTGGGACGAGGCATTCGTGGCGGTCGACACCGACCCGCCGGCGGGGCCCGCGCTCATCCTCCCGAACCCGATCGGCGCGTCCGACCCGATTCGGGTCGGGGGTACCGGCGAGCGCCCGGCCCTCGTCTCAGCATACGACGTGCGCGGACGGCGCCTGGGATCGGCACGCGTGTCGAGCGACGAGACGACGCTGGCCCGGATCGTCGGCTCGTCTCCGCCGCTTCCGGGGGCCGGCATCGTGTTCATCCGCGTCGAGACGCAATCGGGGGTTCGACAGCCCGGAGCTGGTACCGCCCGTGACCACGGGGCCGACCGAAGCCGCGATTGCTCCGCGAGCAAGTGCCGCAACGCCAAAATCGACATGTACCTGGGAACAGGTTCGAGACGAACGCGGCCGACATCCTTGGCCGCCACGCCGACCGACCCCGGCACGCCCTGGCGCTCCCCTGATGTCGCATCACTCGATCGCCTCGACGAGCGGTGTCGCATCCGGCGGACCATCGGCGAACCACACCCGGGTATCGCCGGCGGCCCCGAACGCGACCACCAGCGAGGAGCGGGTGCCGAACACCATCTCCGGCCAGTGGACGCAGAGCGCCGCGGCGGGGGTCTCCTCCGGCGGCGCGGGACGGGAGAGAAGCGACTGCAGCGCATCGATCATCCCGGCCGGATCCGATTCCCCCGTCCACCGGGCCGCGACGTCGTCGATGGCAGCGCGGTGAGATCTCTGGCGCGGCGAGCGGTCGGTGTTGAGGCCGCTGGCCGTCCACACCGCGGTGCGGTCGGAGATCGGCTCCACGAGCGTCGGCTCGTCGCCGCCCAGCGCGTGCGCGACGCCGCGACCCGACGCGATCACCGATAGAAACGGACGGTAGGTCCCCGCCGCGATGCGCGAGGCGTCGGCCTCGGCCGCCCCGGCGTCGCCCGCCTCGAGAAGGTCGAGTGCCAGAAGCCCACGCGACCGCTTCCCCGGAGCCGGTCCCAGCGATCGCTCCCGGTTCAGAAGCAGCACCGCGAATCCGCGATCGTGCACGCCGGCCCAGGTGCCGCCGCCGGAGACGTCGAGGCCGCCCCGCCAGGGCTTGCCGGGCCAGTGGCGACCGAGCGCTCGGGCCTCTCGGTCGAGCCGCTCGTCGCGGTTGGCGGCGAGGAGGACCGGCCAGGCCGCGCCGGGACGCTGGAGGGCGATGAGGGTGCACATGGCCGGAAAGGGTATCCGGTGGGCGCGGATGTGTCATCCACGCCCCGTCGAGTGGTGGCTGCTGTGGCCGCGCCGGCCGTGTCCTAGTCGATCCTCGCGTCGGCGGCCAGCGCCCCCTCCGCGCGTCGCCGTGGATCGGCGTCCGCGAACAGGCGCTGCATCGCCGACTGCTCCAGCGGCAGGCGATGGAGCAAGAGATCCGCGAGCTGGCCGAGGCTCAGATCGTCCGGTAGCTCGAGGTTCTGATCGATGCGACGCTGGATCGCCTCGACGAGGCGTGTCTCGAGCTCGGTCGTGTCGCCCGAGAGCCGCTCACCGCCGGGGGGCTCGGCCTCCTCGATCACGTCGACGGCGGCCATCCGGTAGAGCCGATCGGATGACACCTCACGGATGCGCACACGCGCGATGCCGGCGAGCACGATCACGTAGCGCCCGTCGTCCAGCTCCCGGTGCTGGACGATCTCGCCCAGACCGCCGACCTCGAACACCGGGGGCGAGCCCAGCGACTCGGATTCGTATCCCTCGGCAATCGCGGCCATCACGATGCGGCCCTGACCGTCGAGGATGTCGGTCACCATCTGACGGTAGCGCTCCTCGAAGATGTGGAGCGGGACCGCCGTTCCCGGGAACAGAAAGAAGTTCGGGAGCGGAAACATCGGGAACGTGGGAGAAGCGGGCATCGAACGATCCGGATGATGGTGAACCGTCGCACGCCGGATCGGCGCACGGCGTCACTCTAACATGGATCGATCGCTCGGTTCGCGATGGCACGAGACGGAGGCGCGTGCGGACGGAATCGATCAGTCCTCGCGTGCCGCGAGCATGTCGGGCGCATCGGATTCCCGAACGACGTGGAACGTGCCGCCACCCGGGGATCGGAACGTGAGGAGCGACGCGTCGTCCACGACGCCGGT
Source organism: Candidatus Eiseniibacteriota bacterium (assembly GCA_965224245.1). Taxonomy (GTDB): domain Bacteria; phylum Eisenbacteria; class RBG-16-71-46; order CAZAMP01; family CAZAMP01; genus CBDCYW01. Next base: position 4,073,912 of record OZ245046.1, read on the forward strand.
CGCCTCGAACCCCGAGTCCGTTTCGGTGATGCGGTACGTGCCCGGCGCCAGGTCCGCGACGTGGTGGAGCACCGGCTCGTCGTGGCGGAAGCCGTAGATGGCCTCGGTGTCGACGTCCTCGTCGCGGCCGAACACGTTCACGCGACCGTTGCCCGGATGGCGGATGACGCATCCGACGCGGGCCTCGTCCACGTCGTCGAGGTACTCGACCGGGATCGCCACGGTCTGGTCGCGCCCGGTGAGCTCGTACACGTGAAGGAACGTGTGCTCCTTCCGACCCGTGGCCTCGATCTCCATCCGCCAGAACCCCATGATGCCGAGCTCGATCAGCTCCTCTTCCTCGCCGGCGGTGATGTAGTCGTCGCGCCAGACCGCGTTCTCGCCCATCTCGCGGAGGTAGAACTCGGCGCTTCCGGCGGTGTTCCAGTTGCCCGACGCGTCGGCGCCGCCGACGCGAACCAGCTTGCGACCCGGACCCCCGGCGCTCGCCGGCTTCGGGTAGAGGACGGTCGCGAATGCGCGGGAGTCGCCCTTCGTCCACATGTACCGGACGCCGTTGTCGGTCGACTGGCCGTGGGTGCCCCCGAACTCACCGGGATGCGTGGCCTCGCCGCCGTTCCACGTGCCGTCGAGAAGCGTGTAGCCGGCCTTCGACGGGCAGTGCATGACCACGCGCTTCGTCGCCGAGGGATTGACGCTCGTCACCCGATCACACAGGACGACGTAGCGCCCCACCTGGAACAGGATCTGGCGGGTGACGTTCTCGGCGGTCTGCCCCGCGGGCCAGAGATCGGCCTTCCGGGTGTTGGGATAGGCCGTCGTGATGTCGGCGTAGAGGTAGACGTCGTAGCCGTCAGTGTTACGGAATCGCTCCACGAACCCGAACTCGTGCTCGCGGTCGTATGCGTCCTCGGCGGTGTAGATGCCGGCGCCGCCGGTCGTGCCGGGAGCCGGCGCTTGCATTCCCTCGCGCTGGTTGTCCGCGTAGTCCTCGTCGGTGATGTACGGGTTGTCGGGGTCCACGATCAGGATCGTGTTCTCGGAGATCGGCTGCGAGCCGTAGATCTGCGTGTGACGGAAGTTGGTGCCGTCGTAAACGCCGGTCGACGCGGTCAGGATGTCCTGTCCGCGGAAGAGCGCGAGATGTCCGTTCGAGTGGAGATCGTGCCCCATGCCCTTCGGACCGCACAGGAACGAGCCGTGAACGGTCGACTGATCACCGGTCGAGAACGCCCACGAGCTCCGGAAGTGCGCATACTGGGAGTTGTACCCGTCGAGAGGAGTGAGATCGCCGAAGTAGCGCCCCAGCGGCACCGTGTCGTGCGTGGGCTGCGCGCGCGCGAGGGACTTGTCGTTGTAGTAGATCAGGAACCACGGGATCGGGATGTCACCCACCTCTTCCGACGCGCGATCCAGGAACCACAGCGTGTTGGGATCCCGATCCATCACCGCGCCGGGATATGCGAACCAGACGAACGTCCCGTGAAGGTGATCCATGTCGTGGCTGTCGCCGGTCTCGTCGGACTCGTAGAAGTTGGGGCGGGTCATGTACATGACCCAGTCGTCCATGTTCCGGAAGTGGTAGCCGTACGTGACCAGCGGATCCTCGTCCAGGATCGCCGTGCGCCAGGCCAGCGCGGAGCTCGTGTCCTCCTCGGGACGCTCCCAGCGATACCCGGAGTACGTGCCGCAGAAGTTGTGCGCCCGCGCCTCCATGTCGAGCTTCTTGTACGCGTGCGCGTATGCGATCCGGGTGTCGACGAGGGCGTGATCGAGCCCCTGCGTTCCGCGGACGGCCACCAGCGTGTTGAAGAGGCTGTCGCAGACCCACGGCTGCTTGTAGTAGTGCGGCCACGTCGACGGCGGGTACTCGGAGTCGCCGTGAAGATACGTCCACGCCTCCTCCACGTTGGCGATCAGCCACTGCGCGATCTCGTTGCGGAGCGTCGGATTGGTCGACGAGAGCTCGTCGTACAGATGGTCGAACGCCATCACGTAGCCGCGCCAGTTGGCGTTGCGTCCGAAGAGGTTGAAGTCGATCGACGGCCCGATGCTCCCGCCGTTCCGGTTGCGGGCGTACTGGACGGCCGCCTCCCACCACGTGACGATCGTGTTGCGATACGCCGCGCCCTCCGCCCGGTGGGCGTTCAGGAGGTACGCTGCGGCCAGGTTGCTGAATCCGACCGAGTACGCCTTGATCGCGTTCTTTGACCAGTTCGCCGCGTCCGCATCGGGAACGTCGTCGGGGCCGTACCCGTCGGCCAGCGCGACGAGCCGTGCGTACTCGTCGGCGTGGCTGCCCCACTCGGCGGCGAACTCGGCCTGGTTCGTGCCGTCGACGATCGCGCACCGTGCGCGCAGGCGCGGCAGGTCGGCGTCGGTGACGAACATGCGCGGATGCTGCGCAGAGACCTCGAACGCGCCTGATGATTGGGGTGCGGCGAGGGCCGCCAGGGCCAGAAGGGCGATCAACCGTCTCATCGTGGGTCCTCGGTGGTGCCCGCGGTCGACCGCCGGGGCTCGTGGTGCGGTGAAGTCTCGGTTCGACCGCGGATGCAAGACGCAAGCGCCCTGGCACACTCCAACCCGGGGGCGGCAATCGGGTTCACTCTGGTTTCAACATTCGTCGTCAAACGTCCACCAGCAGAATCGATGCCTCGTAGCCGGCCGAGGCCAGCCGCCCCGCAAGACGGGATCGCCGGTCATCGAACGACGATCGGACGAGATCGATCACGGCGACCGGCGGCGCGGCTGGTGCTCGGGTCGCAAGAGATCCAGGATCGTCTTCACCGGCGCGAACGTCTCGATCGGAACCTCCACGAATACCGTGTTCCAGCGAGCCATCGACCCGTTCCAGAGTCCGGGCCGCTCCAGGGCGACGAGGTCTCGTCCCCCGTGCGACTTCGTGGAGACGAACACCGCGCGGGGCTCGACGAACGCGTCCAGCCGCCGCGGCCGGCCATCGCGTGCGCGCAGCACGCACACCAGGTCCACCGGATTGAAGTGGGTGGCCGCGCGCACGATCGCGTCCTGGTCGGGATCGGTCCGGTCCACCTGCGAGGTCTCGACGATCTGGAGCGTGCAGCGTCCGTCGGGCTCGCGGACCCAGAACGGTCCCCCGCCGGGCTCGCCGTCGTTGCGGACGACTCCGGCCACGCGGATCGGGCGGTCGAGCTCGTCGATCAGCGCGCGGCGAGCGGCGGCCGGGTCGGCCGGAAGCACGCCGGGAGCCACGTCGTCGCCGCGCGCGAGCTCGTCGCGGAGAAGCGCCGACGCGCGGTCGATCGCTCCCTCGGCCCCGGCCTCCAGATCCGCGAGGCACCGGTTCACGTCGGCCTCGAGCCTCGCGGCAAGGCCGATCAGCACGCGCTTCCAGTGCGTCACGAGCGGCTTCCGGTCGTCGGGGAGGATGTTGTCGATGTTCTTGACCACGACGACGTCACCGCCGGTGCGCTCGAGGTTCGACAGGAGCGCACCGTGTCCGCCCGGGCGGAAGTGGGGCGATCCATCGACCTCGCGCACGATGGCGCCGGTCCCGTCCACGGCGATCGTGTCGGTGGAGCTGGACTGATGCGAGAACGTCACGTCGAACCCGGTGTCCACCGCGTCGCGGAGCCGGGGCGCCACCGACTCGAACGTGCGGCGGAACGCGTGCTCGTGCTCGGGAGAGACCGTCACGTGAAGCCGACAGCGCCCGGCGCGATCGCGCGCGTAGCCGACGGCCTCCCAGAGCTGCTCCTCGAACGCGGTCCGGACCGCATCGCCGTAGTCGTGGAACGACAGGAGCCCCTTCGGGCGGGATGCGGCGTCGAACCCGTCGCGTGACAGGAGAAGCCGGAGGTACTCCCCCGCGTGCGCGTCGGTCAGGGCGTCGGGGTCGAGCCCGACGCTCCGGAGGACCGCCGACATCTCACGGCGGATCGGTAGGCGATCGCGCTCGGTCCACAGGCGAACGAACGCGGCGGCGTCCGGGTCGTCGCCGGTGGCCAGACGCCGGGCCTCGTCGACTCCGTCGAGGCCGCGATCGCGCGCGGCGAGGAGGCGCTTGAACATGCGCGTGGCCGCGCCGGAGGCCGGCACGAACTTCCCGACGCGCCCGGCCGACGCGACGTCCTCGCCCCCGGCGGCCAGCGCGATCTGCGCGTCGTCGTCGAGACGCCGGATACCGTCGCCGGGGGTGCAGGGACGATCCAGGCACGTGGGTGGCGGCGGCTCGCGAAGCAGCCGGAGCTGCCGCTCGGCCTCCTCGAGGGTGAGACCGTGCGCCTCGATCGCGCGCCGGTCGGACTCGTCGAACATGTCGGTCGCTCCCTCGCCGGTGCTCGGACCCGGAGGTCATCCGGCTCGGAACACTAGCGTCGTCGTGTCCGCGCCAGCAGCACGTCGAATACGCCCAGCATCTCGGCCTCGAAGAGCGTCCACGAGAACCGGCATCCGTCGGGCGAGTACTTCGGCTGGTGCACGTTCAGTCGCGGAACCCGATAGGGATCGGTGTCGGCGCGACAGGGCCCTTTCTCGATCGTGAACGCCGAGTCGAAGCCCGCCTCGCGCACGGCGTCTCGAATGCGTGCGTCGAAGTCGCCGTTTGGATACGCGAACGCCAGACTCTTCGACGCCGGACGGACGGGCGAGGTTTCGCGCCCCGTCGGTCGCGCGTCCAGCGCGGCGTTCAGCGATCGCCGGCAATCGACGAGCTCGCGCGTGACCTCGGCGTCGGTGCACGTGGTCAGGATCGGGTGGGTCACCGTGTGGCCGCCGAGCTCGGCGCCCTCGTCGCCGAGGCGGATCGCATCGTCCCAGGACATGGCGCGCGGGATGGCGTCCGCGGCACCCCGCGCCGCGACGTCGGCCCCGAGCGCCTCGAGGGCAGCCACTCGCTCGGCGTTCGGGAGCGTCTTCAGCGATGCGATCACGGCCTCGGTCTCGTCACCGAAGGTGGCCTCACCCGACGGTGCCCGGGTCGCCGACGCGCCCTTCGCCGCGGCCACCACGTCCCACCACATCGCGCGCTCGCCCGCCACGAACGCGGTGGTCAGGCAGAAGAGCGCGGGCACCCCGGACTCGCGGAGGATCGGCCAGGCGACCGCCGCGTTGTCCGCGTAGCCGTCGTCGAACGTGATCACGGCCCGCGGGCGGTCGGCCGGCGTGGCCGGGCGGGCCTCGGCCCACGACACCACGTCGTAGCGCCGGGTCAGGCCGCGCACGAGCGCCCGGAACGCCCCGGGCGGCACGGCCAGCGGCAGCGGAGCGGATCCGGTGCCGGCGACGCGGTGAAACAGCAGGATGGACACCTCGCCCCGCCGCGCGCGCCGCCGCCGGAGCCAGGCCAGCACCCCCAGCGTGCGAAACGTCCAGGCCACCGCCAGCTTCGCGAGCTGCACGATCCGATGGGTCGTGCTCATCGGCGGGCGTGTCCGGGCACGCACGACGTCGATCGCGGGGATGCATCGGCCGGCGATGGCGGCGAGATCGGTCCGCCGGCGCGGACGAGCGGTTGTCTCAAATCCCAGCCCTTCGTAGACTCCATCCGGTCGAACGGCCGCGCAGCCGCCGGCACGCCAGCGAAACCGGTGTCTCCATCGAAAGCACGAACATGAAGCGGATACTCGTTACCGGCGCCCTCGGACAGATCGGATCGGAGCTCACCGCCGCTCTTCGCGAGCGCTTCGGCGCCGACGACGTCGTCGCCACCGACGTGGCGAGCGCCGCGAGCGGAACGCTCGCGACGTCCGGACCGTTCGAACAGCTGGATGTTACCGCCGCCGACGCGGTAGCACGAGCTTTTCGGCGACACGAGATCGACACGGTCTATCATCTCGCCGCGCTGCTCTCGGCCACCGGCGAGCGCAAGCCCGATCGATGCTGGGAGGTCAACGTCGACGGTACCCGCAACGTGCTGGACGCCGCGGTGCAGCACGGTGTCTCGCGGGTGCTGATCCCGTCGTCGATCGCGGTGTTCGGGCCGGAGACCCCGCGAGACGACACGCCGCAGGAGACCGTCATCCGACCGCGTACGATGTACGGCATCACCAAGGTCGTGGGCGAGCTCCTCGGCGAGTACGTCTCGCGGACCACCAAACTCGACGTGCGCGGCCTGCGCTACCCGGGGATCATCTCCAGCGAGACGCAGCCCGGCGGCGGTACGACCGACTACGCGGTCGAGATCTTCTACGAGGCCGTCAGGCACGATCGCTACACCGCGTTCGTCCGCGAGGACGTCCGCCTCCCGATGATGTACATGCCCGACGCCGTCCGCGCGATCATGGAGCTGGCCGAAGCCGATCGCGCCTCGCTGCGACACCCCACCAGCTACAACCTCACCGCGATGTCGTTCTCGGTGGGCGAGCTGGCCGCCGAGATCCGCAAGCACCGGCCGGGGTTCACGTGCGCCTACGAGCCCGACTTCCGTCAGGCCATCGCCGAGAGCTGGCCCCGCACGATCGACGACTCGGCCGCGCGGCGGGACTGGGGCTGGAGACCGCGGTACACGCTGGCCGACATGACGCGCGACATGCTGGAGCGGCTCGAGGCCCGGCTCGCCGCCGGGACGCTGTAGACCGGCCAGGATCTCAGCGCACGTCGATCGACCGGGAGTGCGAGATCGGGGTGGGGCGTCCTCGCGAGAGAGCCGGGAAACGATCGCGCGAATGAACGAGACGGTCACGCCGGGGATCCTGCTCGCGATCACCTCTGGATACACGGCAACGGACGTATCAAACGGCGTCCGGCGGCCACCCCTCGTCGATACCCGGTGCCCGGCGGAGATCGCCACCTCGCCCCCGAGGGAGCGCGACGCTCACGCTACGCCCTGAGTTCTCCAGACCGAGCAGGTTTCGGGTACGACCACGCCGGCCAGGTGAGCGAGGAGGTCGACAGATGTCTGGACGAGTGATGACGGTATTCCTGGCCGCGGCGCTGGTGACCTCGGCTGCCGACGCGGCGCCCCCGTGCGGCGACTGGTCGATCGTCGAGACGCCGAACCCACCCTCGGGGCACAACGCACTGACCGGACTGGGCGTCTGGTCGGCCGACGTCGCCTATGCGCTCCGCACCGGTGGCGCCGGCTCGTTCGTGCACGAGTGGGACGGCGCGGCGTGGACCGAGGTCCCACTACCGGATCTCGCGGTGGAGGGCGGATTCTCTCCGCGCGCGATCACCGCGGTGGACGGGCACGCGTGGATCGCCAGCCTGGTCGTCACGGGCGTCGGCGGCCCCGGACTCCAGCATCTCCTGTGCTGGGACGGGACCGACTGGGTCACCGAGACCTGGATCGAGCTCGCCCCGACCACCGATGGGCTCCCCCGTTCGGGCTCCCCCGAGGACATGGACGGCATCGCCGCGGACGACATCTGGATCGTGGGTATCGCCGACGGGACCGGCGATCCCGTCGCGGGGAACCCGTTGCTCACCGTCCACTGGGACGGCAACGAGCTCGTGGAGTACATGACACCCGGCGTCGGCAACCGGCAGAACTGGCTCACCGGCGTGACCGCCATCGCGCCGGACGACGCGTGGGCGGTCGGGTACTACAACACCACCGGCGGTGGGGGCCACTTCCATGGGCTGGTGTATCACTGGGACGGGTCGAGCTGGACGCACGTTCCGACGCCCGCGGAGGCACTGGATGGATCGCACCTTCAGGCCGTCGACGCGATCGCCGCCGACGACATCTGGGCGGTCGGCGACGTGCTCGGGGAGCCGCTCTTCATGCACTACGACGGCTCCGACTGGAGCATCGTCCCCGGCCCGACGACGACGATGACCCAGTCGCTGTACGCGGTAGCCGCCGCCGCGACCGACGACGTGTGGGCGGTGTCGTACGGCAACGAGAAGCGTTTCTATCACTACGACGGCTTCGCCTGGGAGGCGATGCCGTTCCCGGACGTGCCCGGCGCCACGAGCATCGACCTGCACGGCGCCATGGACTCCAGCGGCGGCTGTGACGTCTGGGCGGTCGGCGGTCAGACGATCGAGGGTCGGATCTACACGCTGGCCGCGCACCTCGTCGGCGACGTGGTCAGCGTCGCCGACGTGTCGAGCCCCCCGAGCCTCGTGCCGCAGGCGGCACCGCACCCGTTCACGCAGGCGACGCGAATCACGCTCGAGCTTCCGGACGCCTCCGACGTGGAGCTCGATCTGTTCGACACCGCCGGCCGGCGCGTTCGATCGGATCGGCACGCGGCCATCCCGGCCGGCACCCATACCGTGACGCTGCGCGCCGACGGCCTGGCGCCAGGCTCCTACCTGCTGCGCGCCACCGCGAACGGGATGACGAGCACGCGCAAGCTCGTGGTCGCTCCCTGAGGCAGTGAGAGCAGGCGCAAAGAGGCCGGGGGCGCCACACGCTCCGGCCTCGTTCCTCGTTCTCGAGTGCGGTCGACGATGTGCGTGGACGCCCGTCGGGTCGGGTCAGTCGAGACAGTCCCACGGCCGAGCCTCGCACGCGTCGGCCGCGGCCAGGAGTCGCTCCGCGTCGTCGGTGAGGCTCGCCGAGGTGATGGCCCGTGCCAGCTCGCGCGCCCGCTCGGGCCGGTCCGTCTTCAGGCACGCGTACGCCAGGTGATGGCGGAGCCCGTCGTCCAGGAGGTGCATCGCCTCGAGCCGGGGCAGCAGCGCCACCGCGGCCTCGTACCGTTCGCTCGAGACCAGGATCGCCGCGCGCTGCGGGATCCGCCGTGCGTCGTCGGCGACCCTCGCGTTCCACGCGAGCGCCTCGGAGTACCGCCTGGCCAGCCGGAGCTGATCGGCCACCTCGAACGCGTGTGCCTCCCCCGACTTGCTCTCGATCCGTGACGCCTCGGCGAACAGCCGTCCCGCCGCCAGGTGATTCTCCAGCGACGCGTGCACGAAGGCGAGCTGGGCGATGATCGTCGCGTCGCGACGGAAACGGAGGCGTCCCTCTTCCAGCACCGCCGCCGCGTCCTCGAGGCGACCGGCCCGACGAAGCGCCTCCCCCATGACCACCCACGCGTTGGAGTCGTCGAGATTGACCTCGAGGAACCGCCTGGCCACGTCCATCGCCGTCTCGTACAGGCCGATCTCGATCAGCATCAGGGCGCGCTCCCGCCACAGGATGTCCGCATCGGGGAAGCGTTCGCTCCCGAACGCGAGCGTCTCGTACGCTCGCCGGGGCTTTCCCAGCTCGCGCTCGACGCGAGCCCGGAGCTCGAAGTACCCGGGGAGCTGCGCGCCGGCGCTCGCGCCGCGCTCGAGCGCGTCCAGCGCGCCCTCGTGGTCCGCCAGCGCGTAGCGCGCCTGACCGAGGTACAGCCAGACCCCGAGGCGGTTGGGGCGCTCGTCGAGCACCGACTCGAACAGCGTCACCGCCGTCGCCGCATCGCCGCGCTCGATCGCGACCAGTCCGCGGAGTGAGCGGACCTCGAGGTCCTCGCCGCCGATCGAGTCCAGGACGGCCTCGGCACGATCGAGCTCGCCGTCGAAGATCAGCTGGCGCGCGCGCTGGATCCGTTCGACGTCCTGTGCCAGAGCCCCGCCGAGCGTCACCAACGTCGTTACGATGACCAGAGCCGCCAGTGATGTGAAACGCATGGTCCGCCTCGCGACTACTCACCCCTCGCGCCACCGCTCGGACGCGAACACCCGCCGACTCGTCGTTTCGCCGATCGTCAGCGACCAGGAGGAGGGGGTGGACCCGGCAATGGATCATCGGCTGGGGAGCTCGTCCCGTCGTCCCCCGACAGCACGACCGCCGCGGCGTAGCTCAGGACCACGACCGCTGCCAGCTGGACATAGGGATCCTGCACGGCGCGTTTGACGGCTCCCGGAACCTCGTCGAGCTCGACCGCCATCGTCTGGAGAGATCGTCCGATCAGCACCGTCTCCTCGTACGGGACATGACCGTCCGCACTCGCCCGCACGATGTACTCTCCGCGCGGCAGCATGTCGACGACGACGGTCGAGTCGCCTTCGAACGTCAGAAGCGTGTCGCTCGGCGAGCCAAGCTCGTCCACAGCGACGAGCGCGATGCGCGATGGGATCGGCGTGATCGGTGACAACCGGAGCTCCCCCTGGAATCTCGGCGCCTGGTCGATGAAGTACTCGACCATCTCGGGCGGGGCCTGGCCGTTCTCCGCCGGCCGCAGTCGACGGAGCTCCCACCGCTCGAGACCGCGACGCACCAGCTCCTGGCCATCCTCGAGCCACTGGAACGCGGTCTCGACGTCGGGGTCTTCGCCGGATCGGTAGCGTCCGGCGTACATGAAGTGTGTCTTGATGAATGCAAGGTAGGCTCGCGAATAGCACTCGCTCTCGACCGGGGTCGATTCGACGACATCCTTGAGCATCCGGTAGGCATCTCCATGCTGAGACGCCCGTAGCGCGTCCTCGGCCCGGTCGACGACGGTCTCGCAGGGCGCTGATCCGACGACCGCGTGCTCGGCGTCGGATGTCTCGTCTGCGGCCATCGAAGCCGACGCGATGCCGAGGAGCCACACCGCAACGATCGACGGTCGTACCGGCTGCGTCACGACCTCCCCCCTGTGAGCATCCATCAACGTCTTCCCCGTATTCTACGGTTCGCTACCGGCATCGTCAACGTTACGGACTTCGGCCAGCTCCGTCAGCCGCGGCGGAAGAGGCGCCCGAGCCAGCCCCCGGTGTTCCTGCGCTCCATCTCCTCGTTGACGAACTGGGCGAATGGCTCGGCGAAGAGGGCGTCGTCCTCGACCAGGCTCCGGGAGATCAGCTCGCGAACGATGAACTTCTGCGACTCGGGTACGCTCTTCCCGCGCGCGAGCTTGATCACGACCGAGCGTTGCCGCTCGTCGAGATGGTCGAGTATGAAGCGGTAGTGGAACCGGGCCTCCTCGTAGAACCCGTGGCGGATCGCATCGAAGTCCGGCTGCTCGCTACCGGATCGAGAGGCCAGGCTGTCGAATGCATGCGCGCATGCGATCTGCAGATAGAAAGGCATCCGCCCGGCCAGGCTCAGAATCTGATCCGTGTACTGCGCGAGGGGTCGCCCTGCCGCGTGCGACGGCTCCCGGATGAGATACTCCGCCTCCTCCAGCGAAAACGCGGCGAGCCGGATGACGGAGAAGATGTTGAAGAACGGGGAATCGGACACCGCCTTGGTGTGACAGAGCGTTTGAAGATCGCTCGATGACGCCGTGACGTAGGCCACGTCGTACTGGTTGGCCAGCGCGCGCATGAACGCGAAAAAGTCCAGCTCGAAGCTCGCGTTCTGTGTGATCGCGCCGAACTCGTCGAACAGAATGGCGAGCTTGAAGCCCCCCTTTCCCAGCAGCGACACGAGCGACTTGATCCCATCGAGGTCACACGTACAGGAGGAGATGTCGACCCGTCCCCGCAGCTCCAGCTGCACCATGTCGAGCAAGAGCCGGACGAACCCCGCGAGGTCCAGCTTCTGCCCCTGGAGATCGATGAACACCATGATCATGCGATCGGGGGCGGTCAGATACTGTGCCCTGAAGTGCCGCGAGTAGATCGCGTTCAACAGGGATGACTTCCCGCTTCTCATGTCGCCGACGATGGAGACCGACTGCGGCGTGTCCGCGTTGAGCCGCTCGAACACGAAGTGGAGCGCGTGTCGCCGCCCGACGAACTCCCGCGGATTCCGGATCGCCGATCGGCACAGGTAGGGATTGTCTCTCCGTCGCCCCGTGTCCCCGGGCGGAAAGGTCACGGTCGAGGCCAGCGACGCGTCTCCCTCCAGAGCCTCGAGGATCTCGGCCGCGGCCTCGATGCTCTGGAGTCGACTCTCGGGGTTCTTGTCGAGACACCGATTCACGAGATCGATCAATGCACCGGGCGCGTTCTGAATGTACTCGGACAGCGCGGACGGCTCACGGTGCACGATGTTGTAGAGCGTCGAGACCGCACGGTCACCGAGAAACGGGTTGACGCCGGTCAGCACCTCGTAGAGGAGCGTACCGAACGAGAAGACATCCGACAGCGTGGACACGGTCTCGCCCTTGACCTGCTCGGGTGACACGTAGGGGAACGTACCGGCCAGGTACTCGTCCTGGGAGATCGCCTGCAGATCGCGGGCCAGGCCGAGATCCAGGACCTTGACGACTCCGTCGCGGTTCACCATGACGTTCTTCGCCGAGAGGTCGCGATGGACGATCCCCCTCTCGTGGACGGCTCCGAGGCCGCGCGCGACCTGGAGCATCACGTGCACACCTTCGGCGAGCGTGGGTCGCCGTGCCTCCAGCATCGCCTGGAGCGTTTGCCCGTCCACGTACTCCATCACGATGTACGGCAAGTCGTTCTCGGTGCCGAGTCGGAACGTCTTCACGACGTTCGAGTGCTCGATCGCCGCCAGGATCCTCGCCTCGCGTTTGAGTCGCTCGAGCTGGGAGGCCTGCTCGGGCCTCAGCACCTTCACGGCGACGCGGCGCTCCAGTCCGATGTCCTCGCACAGGTGGACGATCCCGTAGCTGCCCTCACCCAGGGTCTCGATGATGCGATAGTCACGATCGATGACGCGGTCGCTCATGGCGCTCCTCTTTCCGACTCGACTGACGTCGGTTCACGGCTCGTGACCGCCCTCTCGTCCGTGCTCCAGTGAACGAGCTCGCCCGACTCGACGTCGAATGGATGTGTCTCGCGTGTCGGCGGCTGTCCTGGATACTCGACGGTGATCGTATGCGAACCGGGATCGACCTCGAAGGGCCGGTCGAGATTGCTATAGTTGGAGCGCACGATCGGCACCGGATCGTCATCGAGATAGGCCGACACGATCGAGTCGCCCTCGACGACGAGATAGGACTTCGGAACCTCCGAGAGCGTGTATGTCAGCGTCACGTCCTGCGTGACGTCGACGACCTCCGTCCGTGGCACGAACCCCGCCGCCGTCACCTCGACCGTGTGCGTGCCATAGGGGACGTCCGAGAACGTGACCGGAGCAACACGTCGATCGCCGTCCAGGGCAACGGTCGCATTCGGCGGAGTGGTGCGCACGCTGACCTCCAGCCGGATGGGGCTGAGCGGAATCTCGACCTCGGTACGCTGCCGGAGGTCGATGGACTGCCCCCGCGGCTCGTAGCCCATCATCTCGGCACGGACCGTCGTCTCCGCAAGCAGCCACAGCGAATCGACGCCGACCGGACTCGGCCCAATCATCTGTCCGTTCACGAAGACGGTCGCTCCGGTCGGCCGGGTCCGGATCTGGAGCGACACCAGGGTCTCCGGCAGCGAGATGCGCACCTCGGCGGTGTCGCGTGCGACGAGGGTCACACTCTCGTCTCGACTCTCATAGCCCTCGGCCGACGCGTGAACCACGTAGTCACCGGCTTCGAGGCTCGCCTGTAGAAAGCCCGTCGATTGTCTCCCGTCACAGCTGATCGTGGCGTGCTCGGGGAGAACGTGGGCACGAAGCGTCGCGTACGCCTGTAGGATCTCGGGGCCGTTGTGGTCTTGTCTCGTGACGATGTAGCCGACCGCTCCGATCGCGGCCAGTGAGAGGATCGTTGCCGCCGCGATCAACGGTAGCGGAGTCCGGCGACCGCTGCGCATCTTGAGCTCGCTGATGACCTGATAGACGGAGTGGGCTCGACGTATCCACTCGCGCCAGAGATCCATGCGGAAGGCGAAGGCTCCGTCCCGATCCTTGGTCAGAAAGTCCCTCTTCCAAAGGCCTTCCAGCGTGACCGCGATGTCGTGCTTCGAGAGGCGGATGACGTACGCCTTGCTCCGAAGATAGTCGTGGATCGTCGGCGCCGTCGACACCTCGGACGGGTCGTTCAGAACCTCGGCCAGCAGCGCCAGCGTCTGCTTCTCGTTCACGGCGAGCCCGTCCCACAGGAACGTCATCTGCGGATACGGGTTGTCGAGAATCGTGTGGACCACCCGTTCGATCAGGGCATGGGTCACGACGCGGCTCCTGGCCACGTTCAGCTGATCGACGAGGCTCTGACAGATGGCCTGCGTGTAGAACGGCTGCCCCGCGGTGAGGCGTACGATGAAGTCAACCGTTCCGGGCTCGTACTCCGCCCGATTTGCGATCGGCTCGATGATGAGGCGCTCGGTGTCGCGCCGGGTCAGGTAGCTGATCTTCCGGTACGTCGACTTCCCGATGAAGTGCTGCGCGTGACGACCCATCCGTCGTCGCTCGAGGTCGTGGGACCCGGTGAAGACGACGTACAGGGAGTGCTGCTCCATCAGCGACGACAGAACGCCGAGGACGTCATCGCTGATGACCCCGGTCTCGATCTTGGCGTCCAGGAGCTCGAACTCGTCGACCAGGAGAATGAGATTGAAGTCGGGGTTCCGCACCACGACCTCTCGGACGAAGTCGTGGAAGACCTGGGCGGCCGGCGTCCCGCTGGAGAAGTCGTGGGTCGGAACCTGGTGTCGCGCCGGGTCGAGCGACGATCGCACCTCGTCGGCCACCCGTTCCAGGAAGCCTCGTTCGTTGCGGACGACCATCGACTGCATGTCGATCAGGACGGGAATGAACGTCGGACCGAGGCGCCCGGCCTGCACCTGGAACAGGATCGACGTCTTCCCGCTGCGCCGCTCCCCGCACAGGACGATGAACCCACCCAGGGAGTTCTCGCCCCTGAAGCGACTTCGGATGAGCTCGAACTCGTCCTTGCGACCGAAGAACATCTCCTTGTCGCGAATCGGGTTCCCCACCACGTAGGGGTTCGGCGAGATCGGCTTGAACATCTCGGACATCTCTCGCGCACCCTCGCTTCCCTACGACGCACCGTGCAGATCGGAGAGCTTGATCCGCACGGAGTCGTGCGCTCGCCTGAGCTCCTCCACAACGTCCCCGGTCGGGCGATCCTCGACCTCGACCAGGCGTGCGCCGAGCAGAACCCACAGCACCTCTCTCACGTCCCTGGGGAGAATACTCGCCAGAAACTCCAGCGCGACACCTTTGAGAGCCTGATCGGCGCCATGGATGCCGTGGAAGGCGATCCGGAGCGGCTCCTGATCGTGACAGAACGACAGAAGCGCAAACACGTGCTGAAGGCTCCTACCCACGCGCGCGTCGAGCCCGGCCATGTCGAAGGGATGGTTACCGGCGTGCTCGAGAACTCGTCGGGCGCGCCAGATTCGCTCGGACACGACCACCTCCGCCCGCACCCAATCCAGCACGCACTCCCAGGGTGTGTCGATGTCGACACCGCGCTCTCGCATCCGCGACAGTGCGCTGGCGCTCTGGAAGCGAAGCTCGAATTCGGGCAACGACAACGCCTCACGAAGTCCAACGACTGCCAGTCGCGTCGAGGCGTCCGCGAGCAGGCGAGGGATGCGACGGCGGATCACGATGTCCACGCTGCCGTCGAGCAGCAAGTCCACGACGTGGCCGGAGATCTCGTCCACCGTCGCTCGGAGTGCCGCGAGGGCCTCGTCGGCGACGGGATCCCAGCCGATCAGGGGTACGGCGGCGATCGCCTCGTGACGCGTCAGCGGCTCCCCCTCCAGCGCCTGTCGCACGAGACCCTCGTCACCCGACTGAAGCGCGGCCACACGATCGGCGGCGAGCCTGAGAAGCGGCGCGTCGTGTCCCACGCTCGCAATCGACGAGCCGGCGCGGAAACGGGGCGAATGCCCTCGCCACTCGGTGGACAGTCGATCCAGCAGGGCCGCTGGATGGTGCCGGCGAAGGTGTCGGATGAGCCAGAGCGACCACGCGGCGGCGGCCGCGGAGAGCAGCATGACCCCGACGCTGCTCCGGGACCCGAACCCGGCCACGATCAGCGCCACCACCGCACCGCCGGCCAGGCGGCCGATCTGCTCGCCGCCGACGTCCAGCATCACCTTGATCGACTGGCGATCGCCGACCCTGAGTGCACCGTGGAGCTGCTCGCATCCCGGACGGTGAAACGCGTTGCGGAGGCTCCGGGTAACCAGACGCGTCGCCGTCGCGAGCGCGAGCGTCGGCTGCATCGCGATCGCGAGCCCTCCCATGACGATCGACACCGGCAACACGGTCACCGCGCGAGCCGGTCCCATCCGATCGACCGCACGATCGGTCACCGAGAGCTGCACGATCAGGGCGAGGACGTCGGACGCCACGTAGAAGATCAGGAAGAACCGCGTCAGCGCCTCGGGGCCGCGGATGCTGGCAGCAGCCTCGGTCCGGAATACGAAGTCCACCCCGGTGAGAGCGATTGACACCAGCACGGCGCTGGCTCCCAGCACTCGCGGGTAGGGGCTGTCGACCATCGCGCGCAGCCATCCCCGGTAGCCGGCTTCGATGTCCGGGTCCTGATCGACGCCCGCCGCTCCATGTCGCTTCAGGACGAAGCCGACTCCGAGTCCGCTGAGGAGGTGCAGCACGGCCAGCGCGAGAAGAAGGACGTTCCAGGCCGCGACGTCGGTGACGCGGGTGGTGATCACGGCGCCGGACACGCTGCCGAGCGACGCGGTGGCGGCGATGACGCCCATCCGTCGGCGCGCGGTGTCGAGATCCAGCACATCGGTCACGAGTGACCACACGAGGCTGATCAGGAACGGGATCAGGATCGTGACGTGGCTGAACAGTACGATCGTCACGACGTGTGGAACGGCGTCGATCAGGGTGCCTTCCACGGCGAACAGCACGGCACTGAAGACGTAGAGCCAGGCCAGGTGTGCCTGCCGGGCGGCGGACGAGACGTGACGCGCGACCACGATCGCGCTCACCAGCGTCGCCGCGGCCGACCCCGCGATCAGCGTCGGCAGCAGCGACGCGTCGAAGGACGAAAAGAACGCGGAGTCGCGAACGGCCTTGGCAACGACCTGAGCAGCGGACAGCAGCGTCACCGATGCCACGAGTGCCCAGAGCGCTTGTCGCCGACCACCGACCATTCGCTCGCTCTTTCCGACCGGCGCACCGATCAGGCGACAGGATTGGAACATCGCGACACTTGCGCCAAAGTCGTAGTATACGGCCCTATGCGAGACCATCACAACCTGGGGCAGATGACATACGACGAGCTGCGACGCGTCGCGTCCCGGCTGCTCGATCGCGAGGGCGCGACGCGACTCAGCACGGCCGACGTCGTGCACGAGGTCTGGATCCGACTCAGCTCCCAGACGTCATCGACGATCCGCGACCGTGAGCACTTCGTGGCGATCGCAGCCCTGGCGATGCGTCGCTACCTCGTCGACGAAGCGAGGCGCAGAAAGGCCGCCAAGCGAAACGCGATCGTCGTCCCGATCGACGATCTGCATGACGCGCTCGGGTCGCCCCGGCAGGACGTGAACGTGCTGGACCTCGATGACGCTCTCTCGCAGCTCGAGTCGACCGAGCCCGAACTCTCGGAGGTCCTCCTCCTTCGCTGCTTCGCCGGGCTGACGCTCGATGAAACCGCGTCGACACTGGGTACGACGACCGGCGCCGCGGGCGCGCGCTGGAGGAAGGCCAAGCGACGTCTCGCGGAGTTGCTCGCCTAGGTGACCCGCAACCGAGCGAGACGGCCAGCCACTACCTGAAGCCCCAGTCGTAGGCGGGGTACCACGGTCGCTCCGGTGCAGCATCGCAGGTCGGCCAGGAACGCGCCGGCGTTCGGATGGCGCGCAGCGGGAGCCTTCGCGGTGGCCCGCGCCAGTACCGCGCGGAGCAGTCTTCCCCGGATGCCGCCGGAGCCCGGTCCTGGGGCCGGATCGCGCGTGATCGCGACGATGAGCTCGTTCGGCGTCGGGCTCGTCAGACCGTAGGGCGGCCGCCCGGAGAGCACCTCGTGACAGATGACACCGAGCGAGTAGACATCGGTGGCTGGGCCCACGAGCCGGCCTTCGACCTGCTCGGGGCTCATGTAGGCCAGCGTCCCGATGAGATCTCCCTGACGGGTCAGATGGGGTGAGCGGCTGCGACGCTCCGCCGGACGGGCTACCCCGAAGTCGATGATGCACGGGGTGTCGTCGGCTCGCCGGACGAGCACGTTCTCCGGCTTCAGATCCCGGTGCACGATGCCGCGGGTGTGTGCGTACGCGACGCCGGAGACCATCCCGAGCAACACGTCGAGACGCCGGTCGCTCGACGGGGCCTCGTTCAACCATGCGCGAAGCGAAGCGCCCTCCACGTAGTCCAGAACGATGTACGCGCGCGGTCCGCGCGTCGTGGCCACCACGCCCGAGCCGAGGACGCCGACGACGTTGGGATGGGAGAGGTTCGTCAGGAGACGTGCCTCCCGCTCGAAGCGTTTGCGTGTGACCGAGGGGGCGATGGGCGTCGAGAGGACCTTGATCGCGACGACACCGTCCGGGCCGTGGGCGCGGTACACGGTGCTGCTCGCGCCGAGGCCCAGGATCTCGCCGACGCGGTAGGGTCCGACGTCGGGCGACTTCAGGAACCCGTCGATCGTCTCCGGTCCTGCGTCGCGGCGGCCGGGGTCTGCGCCCGTCGTCTCGATGTTCCGCGTCTCGGTCATGTCGGCCTCCGGTCGGCGGGCGTGTCGGGCGATCGGGTCGTCATCATCAGCTACGCCGCCAGATGCCCGGAGTTCCCTACTTTCGTCGTGTATGCGCCTCCAGTGGTGCTTGAGGGCGTCTGGCCGCGCCGATTACACTGACGGGCCGACGAAGTCGTTTCGTGGTCCGTTGGATTTGCATGCCCTGGAGCGATTGATGACGCCTCCCCGACGTCATACCCTGGCAGTCCTGGCAGCGCTCGCGATCGGAGCCGCGCGCGTCGCCGCGGCGGGCGACGACTGGACGTCGACGGGGTTCGAGGACTGGGAGTCCGGTCAGGACTTCTGGAACGTGATCGGCGGACAGTGGCAGGTGGGGGAGCCGACGTACAGCTCGGGTCCCTCCGGCGCGTACTCGGGCGTCGCCTGCGCGGGGACCGACCTCTCCGGACCCACCGACGTCGGAGCGGACGCCCGGCTCGTGAGCCCGCCGACAGAGCTGGGATCCGGCGAGTCGGTGTACCTCTCGTTCCGTCACTGGTATCAGCTCGGAACGGGATCGGGTGCCCCCGACAGCGCGTTCGTCGAGCTCCGCGTCGATGGAGACCCCTGGCAGCGGGTGTCGACCGTCTTCCTCGGCGGCTCCAGGGTCTGGTCGCGCCACCTCGTGGATCTGAGTGCATTCGCCGGTCGGCGAGTCGAGATCGCCTTTCGTTTCCTGGGAAGAGCCTCCACGCCCCGCTCCGGTTGGTACGTCGACGACATCGAGCTCGTCGAGCGACCCCTCGTCTTCGAGAACCCGAACGACTTCGAGCTGGGGCTCGGCGACTGGTACGCCAGCCACGGACAGTGGCAGGTCGGGGAGCCGACGTACAGCTCGGGTCCCTCCGACGCGTATTCGGGCGTCGCGTGCGCGGGCACCGACCTCGCCGGACCCACCGACGTCGGGGCGGACGCCCGGCTCGTGAGCCCGCCGACAGAGCTCGGATCCGGCGAGTGGGTCTACCTCTCGTTCCGTCACTGGTATCAGCTCGGAACGGGATCGGGTGCCCCCGACAGCGCGTTCGTCGAGCTCCGCGTCGATGGAGACCCCTGGCAGCGGGTGTCGACCGTCTTCCTCGGCAGCTCCAGGGTCTGGTCGCGCCACCTCGTGGATCTGAGTGCATTCGCCGGTCGGCGAGTCGAGATCGCCTTTCGTTTCCTGGGAAGAGCCTCCACGCCCCGCTCCGGTTGGTACGTCGACGACATCGAGCTCGTCGAGCGACCCCTCGTGTTCGAGAACCCGAACGACTTCGAGCTCGGGCTCGGCGACTGGTACGCCAGCCACGGACAGTGGCAGGTCGGGGAGCCGACGTACGGCTCGGGTCCCTCCGGCGCGCACTCGGGTATCACCTGCGCGGGAACCGACCTTGCCGGAGCCACCGACTTCGGGACGGATTCTCGGCTCGTGAGTCCGCCGATCCAGTTGCTGCCGAACACGCTGTCGGACCCGATCCGGCTTTCGTTCTGGCACTGGTACTGGTTTGGCACGGGATCGGGCGCCCCCGACAGTGCGTGGGTGGAGGTGAGGCGACTGGCCGGGAACTGGAACCGCGCGTCCGACGAGTTCGTCGGGGCCTCGCGCGTATGGACCCGACACACGGTCGAGCTGACCGAGTACGCCGGCGATAGCGTCCAGGTGGCGTTTCGATTCCGAGGGAACGCCTCCGTGTCCCGATCCGGCTGGTACATCGACGATCTCGTGATGAGCGGCGTCGGTGGCACGTTCACGTCGTCGGTCGACTTCGGCACCGTGTCCCTGGGTCGGTCCACCGCGCTCCCCCTCACCCTGTACAACTTCAGCTCGGTACCGGTGCCCATCGTCGCCTACGAGCTGCAATCGTCCGACTTCAGCCTCTCCGAGTCCTTCCGTGACTCCATCGACGCCGGGAAGGCCGTCGTGCCGGCGCACGCCTCGCTCTCCACGCGGCTCGCGTTCCTCCCGCTCGACAGTGGGGCCCGCGTCGACACGCTTCGATTCGAGGACGACACCGGCGCCAGATACGCCGAGTACGCGCTCAGCGGGTGGGCGCCCGAGCTCCGCTTCAACGTGCTGACCGGCACGCTGTACCCGGACGGGGAGATCGACGCGGACGACGACCTGTTCGTTCCGGTCCAGATCGCCGAGTCGCTGGCCGTGGATTCGATCCGGGTGTCGTACTCGCCGTCGGGATCGCACGCCCTCACCCACAAGCGCCTGCAGCTCGCCGGCCGCGACGACGGGATCGACACGTACGTGGCGCAGGTCCCACTGGAGGGCGCGATCCCCATCGGGCTCCAGCTGGCCGTGACCGCTCACACCGGCCCCGTCGTGGTGAGGGAGCCGGAGACCGGCTTTCAGCACCTGCGCATTCGAACCTCCGACGTCGCCTTCCCGGGGACGCTGCCCGCCGGCCGCTACTGCATGATCTCGGCCCCGATCGAGCTGGTGAGCCGGTCGGTGCTCGGACTGTTCGGAGACGACCTGGGTCCGGTCGATCCGGCTCGGTGGCGGATGTTCGCGTACGATCCCACGCGCGGATACGTGGAGATGCCAAGCAATGGCTTCGAAGAGATCGAGCACGGACGGGCCTACTGGCTGATCACCGAGAGTGGCGCTCGGCTGGACACGAGCCCGGTCATGGGAACGACGACGGCGGCGGACGTACCGTTCCAGCTGACGCTCCAGCCGGGATGGAACCAGATCGGAAACCCGTTCGCGTTCCCGATCGTGTGGGACGACGTCGGACGCTCGGACCTCGGCGCCATCGGTCAGCCAGTCGCGTGGAACTGCACGGAGGAGAAGTACGAGGACGATACTCCGGAGATCTTCGAGCCGTACGTCGGCTACTTCATGAGAAACCACGCCGAGGTCGAGCAGCTTCTGACGATACCGCCGACCGCATTCGAGGACGCCACATCGACGTCTCGCGTGCAGCGCGGTCTGGACATGCAGGAGACCCTCCGGATCGACGCGGAGATCGACGGATCATCCAGCACCGTGGTGGTCGGGTTCCGCGAGGGCGCACTCGCCGGCGCCGATCCTCTGGATGGCGAGCTGCCCCCGCGCTTCCCCGATTCGCGCATCGAGCTGCGGATCGACAATCGCGACTGGGAACGGTGGCCCGGGTACTATCGCCGTGACGTACGGCCCGACGCCGAGGACGGTGCCGTCTGGACCCTCGAGCTGGACTCCCCCGAGAATCGCATCGTCGAGCTCCGGTTCACGCCCGCGCCGAGATCCACACGGCGCTACCGCGTGGTCGATCTCGAGCGCGACGTCACGATCGACGTCCAGACGCATGATCGGTACGACGTGGCGATCGGGTCGCGGCGCCCGTATCGTTTGACGCTGCTGGGCGGGGATGCCGCCTTCGTGAACGAGGCCGCGAGCGGCCTGACGCCCCCACCCCCCGGCCGACCGGTGCTCGCCGGTGCCGTCCCGAACCCGACGCTCGGGAGCGCCGTCGTCGAGTTCGGACTTCCCCGACCCGCGCGGGCGTCGTTGACGGTCTACGATCTCGCAGGGCGACGCGTCCGATCCGTGCTCGACGACGTGACACGATCCGGCGGATATCACGCCGTGGTCTGGGACGGGAACGACGACGCGGGCCGCCGTGTCCCTGCCGGCGTCTACGTCTTGCGGCTGCAGGTGGACTCGGTGACGCGGACGCGGAAGCTGACGCTGCTCAACTGACACCGCTCGCGATCACGACCTCAACGTGAACGTGAACGGCACCCGTACCCACACCGCCACCGGCTGTCCCCGGTAGAGCGCGGGCGTGAACTCCCACCGGCGGACCGCGCGCAGAACCGTCGCGTCGAAGAGATCCGGCGGGTCGGCCTGCTCGATGATCGCGTCGATCACGCGGCCCTCGCGATTGACCAGGATTCGCACCAGCACCGAGCCCTCGAGGCCCAGCTCATAGGCGCGTCTCGGGTATTCCGGATCGATCTGACGGCGCGCGACGGGAGCCACGTCCACGGCGTCCTCGTCCAGGATCAGGCTCGCCAGCCCGCTGACCTCGTCGATCTCCCGGCCGAGGATGGGCCTGAGAAGCGACGCCGGGTCGAGGTCGGGCGTCATCAGCTCGCTCGCCTGGATGGCCGACGGAAGCTCGGGCAGCGCCAGCGACGGCCTGGGTGGGGCGCGGCGCTCGCGCTCGGGCTCGGGCGTCTCCGGGGTCGGACGCTTCTCGGTCGCGGCCAGCGTCACCGACATCGGCCGCAGGATCTCGTCGGTGAAGGGGACGATCGTCTCGTCCGCGCGCGACTGCACGCGCACGAGAAGCAGCACGCCGACCGCGTTGACGGCCAGGGTCAGGATCGCGGCGAGGAGATAGTCGCGTCGGCGCTGCATCGTGCTCAGCTCTCGTCGTCCACGGCCACGCCGACGTCGCGGGCGCCGGCGAGGCGGCACTGGTCGACGACGTCGACGAGCTGTCCCGACGGGTTGCGCTCGTCGATCACAACGAGCACCGACGATCGGCCGGTGCGGGTGAGCCGATCGCGCACGTAGCTCTGGACCATCCACTCCTGCACGAGCCGATCGTCGACGCGGATGCGGCCGCCGCGGTCGATCGTGACCCGGACGACTCCCGGGTCCACCTCGCTCGCCGTGCGCGCGCCCGGTCGCTCGATCTCGAGCTCGTGATCGCGGACGAACGTGGCGCTGACCATGAAGAAGATCAGAAGCAGGAACGTCATGTCGATCAGCGGGGAGATGTTCAGCTCCTCGCTGTCGCGCACGAGCTGGAACCGCCGGCGCGGCCTCACGACGCACGCTCCGCGCGCGGGTGCTGGCGCAGCCAGCGGTGGAGCTCGTTGACGTTTCGCCGCTGGCGTCCGTCCAGCACGCGCCCCACGAAGAGGCCCGGGATGGCCACGAAGAGCCCCATCTGCGTGGAGACGAGGGCCTCGGAGATGCCACCCGCCACGCCCGCGTCGGGCGCCAGCCCGCCGGCGCCGGTCAGCGCGGAGAACGTGCCGATCATCCCGTTCACGGTGCCGAGGAGACCGAGGAGGGGCGCCACGTGCGTGATCGTGCGGATGGTGGGGCCGAAGCGCCCCATCGCGCGCTCGGCCTCGACGATCACCAGATCGGGACGCGCCCCGGGGGCGGCGAGCCGTCGAGACACCCACGGGAGTGCGTTCCCGAGCCGCTGCACCCGGAGCCCGATCAGAAACCACATCGACAACGCCAGCGCGACCAGCGGGATCATGACGAAGCCGCCGGTGGCGAGATACTCGAGCGCGCCCGCGATCACGAGCGCCTCTCGCCGCCCGCCGAGACGGTCGCGGCGGCGCCCGTCCCCCCGTCGTGCAACGCGAGCCCCACCGTGAGCCCGTAGTGCTCCATGTCCGCCAGCAGACGATCCACCCGACCCGACAGCGCGTTGTGCACGAGCAGCACCGGTATGGCCACCGCCAGCCCCAGCTCGGTGGTGATGAGCGCCTCGGAGATCCCGCCCGAGAGCAGCTTGGCGTTCCCGGCGCCGAACTGGGTCAGCACCTCGAACGTCGAGATCATGCCGGTCACGGTGCCCAGAAGTCCCAGCAGCGGCGACACGGCCGCGATCACGCGGAGCGTGGTCAGGAGCCGTTCCAGCCGCGGCGTCTCGCGCAGGATGGCGCTGGCCACCGCGTCGTCGATGGCCTCGCGCCCCCGCGCGCGATGGTCGATCGCGGCGACCACGACGCGCCCCACGACGCTCTCGTTCACGCGACAGGCTTCGCGCGCACCGTCGACGTCGCCGGCGCGGAGCCGGGCCGTGATGTCGGCGATCGAGGGTCGGACGGCGCCCACGCGCGCGAGCGTCACGAGGCGTTCGATCACGATCACGAGCGCGACGGCGGCCAGGATCAGGATCGGCCAGACCAGGACCCCGCCCGCGCGCAGAAGCTCTCCGAAGCCGAGCCCTCCACCCTCCTCGACGACGGCGTCGGCGTCCTCGCTCAGGTGCACCGGAACGAGCGCCGGTGGATCGCCGTCCATCCAGGCCCGGGCGGCGGCCCGCCCGCTCGCGTCCACCACCTGGAGGACGCCGTTGCCCGCGGGCGCGAGCACGCCGCCGTCCTCGGCAGGGGACAGCGCGGCCACGGTGCCCACGTGCAGGATGACGCCGTGCGTCTCCTCGCCGTTCGCGTCGAAGAACGTCCCCTCCGCCGATACCACGCGCCCGAGACGATCGGCCCGGGCGAGTCCTCGCGTCAGGAGCCACTCGACCCGCGCGGCCACGCCGATCGAGTCCGAGGGCCAGGCGATCGTCGTGTCGGCGTCGGCGAGCGTGCGCCAGGCGTGCGTGAGGGTGGTCTCGAGGAGATCGCGCCGCGCCTCGGTGGCTTCGAGACGCGATTCGAGCGCCAGCGATTCGGTCTCCAGCGCATCGATGCGCGCCCGCACCTGGTCGAGCGTGTCGCGGCGCGCGTCGAGCGTCGCCTGCAGACGGGCCAGGCGCTCCGCGCCGAGGGTCTCGGTGCGCGCGTACTCGTCCTCGAGCGCCTGGCGCTCGGCCTCCAGCACGGCCTTCTCGCGCGTGAACGCATCGTCCAGGGGATCCGCCGTGGAAGGCGTCGGCACGATCGCGGCGGTGATGGCGGCCGCGATGGCGGCCGCCATCACCGCCGCAATCGGCACCGTGACGACGGCGAGTCTCGTGAGTCGCATCATGGGGCCGTCACCACACGTCCGACCGGAATCTCGAACGCCCCCGCCGCGGCCGCGCGATCGGCGGCCCGAAAGAGCTCGGCGGTCGCGCGGGCCCGCGCGTCGTCGTCGAACCACTCGAACCGGAAGCCGTCGTCGGTCTCGACCGCCTGCCCGTAGCGACCATCCTGCGATCGCGTGTAGAGGGCGACCATCCCGAGCCGGACGACGTCCACGAGCTCACGTTCGTCCCCGATCGCGATGGCCTGCCGATGTCGGCCGATCCCCCGGCAGAGACGGATCTCGTCCTCGACGAACTGCCAGAGCCGCGACGCGCACGTCTCGGCGTCCAGGAGCCCGCGCTCGAAGTCGCGCTCGAGGGACGTGAGGAGCTGCCGGCGCTCGTCGAACCGAAACGGCAGCCGGCGCTCGACCGACCGGATCGCCTGATCGAGGGCCACCGCAACCGCGCGGGCCAGGTCGTCGTCGCTCGCGCCGCGCGCGAGAGCCGCGCTGCGCCGGAGCGCGACGACGTTCTCGAGATCGGCGAGCCGCAGTCGCTCACGGGTCAGGATCAGGCGGAGCTCCTCGTCCTCGGCGGCCAGGGCCCGCGCTTCGGCCCGATCATCCTCGCGCGCCCGGCGGATGTCCCGTTCGAGACGGTCGATCTCGGACCGGAGCGAGGCCAGGGCCTCGCCGGCCTCGGTGAGATCGGATTCGGCAACGGCCCCGCCGAGGATCCGGGTCCCCGGCGTGACGGAGAGCGATGCGCCGGCGCGCGGGCCGAACGCCGAGATCCCCACCACCACGGCCGTCAGCGCGACGAGAAACGTGCGAGCAGGTCGGATCACAGCACCACCTGGCGCACGCGGTCGACGACGTCCCACGTCGCGATCTCGTCCAGCGGTGCGTCGGGCACCTGCGCGTCCACGCCGATGATCCCCAGCGCGTGCTGGCGGTCCTTCCGCATCGTCACGGACATGCGCGAGATGTTGATGTCGTGCTGGCCGAACAGCGTTCCGATCTTGCCGATGACGCCGGGGCGATCGTCGTGGAGCGTCACAAGGAGCGTGCCCTCGGGCTCGAGATCCAGCGTGTAGCCGTCGATCTCGGTGATCTTGGGTGTCGACGTCCCGAAGATCGTCCCGGCCACGCTGTGGCTGCGCTCCTGTCCGCCGGCGTCCTTCGAGGTCACCGTGGCCCGGACCCAGTTCGTGTAGGTGGCCATGTCGGCGCGTGGCGTGGACACGATGCTGCCCACGAGCTCGGTCCCGCACTTCGCGGCGAACTGGGTCACGTTGACCGCGTTGATGCGATCCATGGTGAAGATGTGCTCGAGGAACGTCTGCGCCGCCGAGAGCAGGATGAGCTCACGATGGCCGTGGTTCTCGTCGCCGAAGATCTCCACCGCGAACCGCACCGGATCGCCTTCGCGGAGCTGTCCCTGGAGCGAGCCGATCTTGCGGGCCAGGTGCACCGTGGCCCGCGTCAGGTCGCTCACGTTGGCCAGCCGCACCTGCGAGTTGATGGCGCTGGACGCCGACCCGGTCGTCGCGTACTCGAGAATGAGCTCGGACGCCTCGACGGCCACGTTCAGCTGCGCTTCCTTCGTGGACGCACCGAGGTGCGGGGTCAGCACGACGTTGTCGAGCCCGAGAAGCGGGTTGTCCTCCGCCGGGGGCTCGCCGTCGAACACGTCGACCGCGGCGCCCTTGATGACGCCTTCCTTGCACGCGCCCGCCAGCGCCCGCTCGTCCACGATGCCGCCCCGGGCGCAGTTGATGAAGAACGCGGTCGGCTTCATCCGCGAGAGCTCGTCGCGCCCGATCAGTCCCTTGGTCTTGTCGTTCTTGGGACAGTGCAGCGAGACCACGTCGGAGCGCTCGAGGAGCTCGTTCAGCTCGACGGCGTGCACGCCGTGACGCTTGGCGTTGTCGGCGGTGAGGAAGGGATCGTAGGCGACGACGTTCATCTCGTAGCCGCGCGCGATCCGGGCCACGACGGCCCCGATGTTCCCGAGACCGATGATGCCGAGCGTCTTGCCGCGCAGCTCGGTGCCCGTGTACTTCTTCTTGTCCCAGCGGCCCGCCTTCAAGGACGCGCACGCGGCCGGTACGTGGCGGGCCAGGGAGACGATCAGCGAGAACGTGTGCTCGGCGGTCGTGGTCGCGTTCCCGTGCGGGGTGTTGGCGACCAGGATGCCGCGCTCGGTCGCGTGGGGCACGTCGATGTTGTCGACGCCGATGCCCGCGCGAACCGCGATCTCGAGCCGCTCGGCGGCGTCGAGAACGTCGGCGGTGAGCTTCGTGGCGCTCCGGATGATGACGGCCTGATACGCGCCGATCTCAGACTTCAGCGTGTCGGGATCCATCGTGGGGCGCACGTCCAGGTCGATCCCGTCGGCACGTTCGAGGATCTCGAGGCCGACCGGTGCGAGGTTGTCCGTCGCCAGAACCTTGAGCATGGCTTCCGACCTCCTGCGAACCCCGCCTGCGTGGAACGCCAGTTCTTCGGTTCGCGGTTGCGGTGGCTGTCGAATCTGGCCCGAGTCTACCCCCACGGGGTCGACAATGCACTCGCGCATGGGGCGAGCCGCCGGGGCTCGGGTTGCGGTAGGATGTCGTGGCTGGGGTCCCCCCCGACCGCGTCATCCACAGGAGTGGTTCCATGGCGTCTGTATTCACCAAGATCATCCGAGGCGAGCTTCCCGCGCACGTCGTCTGGCGGGACGATCGCGCCATCGTGTTCCTCTCGATCAACCCGCTTCGACCCGGCCACGCGCTCGTCGTTCCCGTCGAGGAGATCGACCACTGGCTGGACCTGGACGAGGACCTGCGGAACCACCTGATGGGCGTCGCGCACGCGATCGGACGTGCGATCGAGCGCGTGTACTCGCCCGAGAAGGTCGGGCTGATGCTGGCCGGGCTGGAGGTCCCGCACGCGCACATCCACGTGGTACCGATCTGGACGGTGCGCGACCTCGACTTCGGCAACGCCGAGTCCAACCCCCCCGAGGGATCCTTGGCCGAAGCCGCCGCGTCGCTCCGGGACGCGCTGGTGGCGCTGGGCCACGGCGACGCGGTCTCACGCGCCTCAAGCGGGTGAGGGTGCGTCTCCGCTGCCGTTGATCCGCCGCTTGCCGGAGGGCCCGGCCGCCGGCGGTGCGTTGTCGCCACCGTCCGCGCTCGCGGCCCCGTCGCCGCCGTCCGCGCTCGCGACCCCATCGCCGCCGCCCGCGGTCGTGATGCCGTCGGAGGCCGCGGGGGTGGACTCGTCGAGGCGATTGCGCTCCGATACGCACCAGTGACCGAGAAGGCCCCGGAAGTGCGCGACGAACCGGTCGTGCTCGTGGTCGGGGAAGACGCCCTGCACGGTGGACACGAGGAGCGCGTCGAACGCCTCGCTCTCGAAGTACTCGAGCGCGACCTCCTCCAGGTGACCGAGGTGCGTGGCACAGAACTCCTCGAACGCGTCGGTCTGGAAGTACTCGTGAGAGAGTGCCTCGTAGGCGTCGAGCTTCTCCTCGTAGGAGAGCGACTCGTCGTCACCGATCGCGTAGTAGCGCCGCTTGTTCATGTCGATCGCCATTCGACGCCCGGTGGCGGCCACGAAGACCGACCAGCGGACGAGCGCCTTCATGGCCCACGGGAAGTAGTAGTGGAGGCTCGTGATCGCCACGTCCGGAACGGCGTTCGCGAAGTCGATGGGATAGGCCACGCCGTCCTTGATGATGGTCTCGCAGGAGTTGAACTCCCAGCGGAAGAACGCGTTCACGAGGCGCCCCAGGATCTGCGTCTCCCGCCCCATGCGCGGGTCCAGGAAGTTGTGGTCGATGGCGTACCGCTCGTGCATGGGCTTCTCGGGCTGGTAGCGCATGACCATCGTCTGGGGCCCGATGGACAGCGCGCGGGAGAAGACGTCGTAGTCCACGATGCCCTTCTGGAGGTGCATCATCCGGTCGCCGGACGAGTCGTACGCGGCCCGCAGTGCCTCGATGTCGTCGACCTTCGTGACGCCGACCCACGCCCCGCCGTCGAACGGCTTCAGGTACATCGGGTAGCCGATCTTCACCCCGATGTCGTGGAGGCTGAAGAGACGGTTGTACCGCCGCGCGGTCTCCTCGAAGCGCTCGTTCGACGGCCCGATCTTGGGCGGCAAGAGCCACGTGTCGGGGATGTTCACGCCGAGCCGGATCATGCCGCAGAACGCGGTGTGCTTCTCCATGGACTGGAACGTGAACGGATTGTTCAAGAGGTAGATCTCGTCCATCATCGCGACCTTCTTCAGCCACTCGCGAGGATGGTGGTACCAGTAGGCCAGCCGATCGATGACGACCGCGTAGTCGGGCCGGTGGCGCAGGTCGAACGGCTCGATCGGGATGCGGTGCGCCGAGAACGAGTGCGTCCGGCCGGCGTGCGGGATGGAGAGCTTGGCCCGCTCGAGGAGCTCGGCGAACGCGGTCGGCCAGTCGTTCTCGGTTCCGAGCAAGAGCCCGATCTTGTGGTTCACGGTTCCCCCCTGGCCGTCGCCGGGCCGGTCCGGATCGATCATTCGACGTCGAGATTGGATGATAGCCCCGGGAAGTCTAGGCGGGT
Source organism: Candidatus Eiseniibacteriota bacterium (assembly GCA_965224245.1). GTDB lineage: Bacteria > Eisenbacteria > RBG-16-71-46 > CAZAMP01 > CAZAMP01 > CBDCYW01. The sequence goes on from OZ245046.1 coordinate 4,103,503, forward strand.
GAACCAAAACTGTTCAACCTCCCCGGCGGGGACGCCGACCTCCTCATCTGAGGACCGACGGGTGGGTGTCTGGTATGGTCTGGGGCCTCCCCCGAGGTCGACATGCCGAGGAGCCGCGTTTCGTGATCCGACATGCCATCGTGAACGAACTCTACCTGCGCGAAGCCGGTCACGGAGACCCGGTTCTCTACGTGCACGGGCTCGGTGAGTCGGGCCTGTCGTTCGAGCCCCTGATCGAGTCGAGCGTGCTCGAGGGCTGGCGACACCTCGTTCCGGACCTGCCGGGCTATGGCAAGTCGATGTGGCCCGATGAGCCGCCGTCGCTGGAAGAGGTCGCCGATTGGCTGGCGGCATGGCTGGGCGAGGTGGTGTCGGAGCCGGTCGTCGTGGTGGGGCACGCGATGGGGGGCGTGGTGGGGATCCTTCTGTGCGAGCGGCATCCTCATCGGGTGCATGCGTTCCTGAACGTCGAGGGGAACATCTCGCGGGAGGACTGCGCGTTCTCGGGGCGGGCGGCCGCGTTCTCGGCGAAGCGGTTCGCGACGAAGGGTCGCGAGACGATGCTCGATACGATCTACGCGGCGGGGATGGCGGAGGAGGCGTTACGGGGGCTCTACATCGGGACGCGCCTCGCGGATCCGAGGGTGTATCACCGTCATGCGAGGGAGCTGGTGGCGCTGTCGGAGGCGGAATCGCTGGCGCATCGGTTCGCGGCGTTGACGCCGACGACACAGTATGTCGCGGGGGTGCCGAGGGGGACGTGTGATCACAGCAAGCGGCTCCTGGCCGATGCGGGGGCGGCGTGGGTGGATGTGCGGGATGCGGGGCACTGGCCGTTTGTGGATCAGAGGAAGGCGTTTGTGGCGCTGTTGAGGGGGTTCTTGGAGTCGGTGTCGGGGCCGGAGTAGGTTCTGGACGATCTCTGCGCTGGGAGTCGGGGTCCGGTCCGTTGGGAGTTCATCGTGCGGACGTGAGTTCGAGTCCGGACTGGGGAGCCAGCCTCCTTCGCTGAAGCTACGGAGGATGGCTCGGGTGATGGGTCCCGCCGTAGCCTTCGGCGAGGGCGGTCCGAGTAGCCAAACTCCAATCAGACGAATATCCGGGCGCCTCTCCCTCTGGTCGCGTCGGGCCCTTGCTGCCCGTACAATCGGCCCGGTTTTATCGACGTGGTGTTCACGGCAGGCACCCGTCTCGGCCCGTATGAAGTCACCGCGCAGCTCGACGCAGGGCACAGTCTCCGCTGAACGTGGCCTACGGCCACCGTTACGGCGGGTCCGCCGTAGCCACGAAAGGACCTGGCGATGATCGGAAGAACGCTGGGGCCGTATGAGGTCCTTTCCAAGCTTGGCGCAGGCGGCATGGGCGAGGTCTATCGAGCCAAGGACACCAAACTCGGGCGCGATGTCGCGCTCAAGATCCTGCCTGACGCGTTCGCCCAGGACGCGGATCGACTCGCGCGGTTCAGGCGGGAAGCGCAGGTCCTTGCGGCGCTGAACCACCCGAACATTGCCCACATACACGGCCTCGAAGACAGCGGCGGCACGCACGCCCTCGTCATGGAACTGGTCGAGGGTGCGACCCTGGCAGACCGCATCGCACAGGGCCCCATTCCCGTCGGTGAAGCCCTGCCGATCGCGAAGCAGATCGCCGAAGCGTTGGAGGCCGCGCACGAGCAGGGCATCATTCATCGCGATCTCAAGCCGGCCAATATCAAGCTCCGCGACGACGGCACGGTGAAGGTCCTGGACTTCGGTTTGGCCAAGGCACTGGAGTCGCCGGGGACGATGGCGTCAACGAACGCGTCGATGTCGCCGACTATCACGTTGCCGGCCATGACCGAGATGGGCATGATCCTCGGCACGGCCGCTTACATGTCGCCCGAGCAGGCCGTCGGCAAACCCGCGGACAAGCGCAGCGACCTGTGGTCGTTTGGCGTCGTCCTCCTGGAAATGCTGACCGGCCGCCGGGTCTTCGAGGGCGAGACGGTGTCCCACGTCCTCGCCTCGGTGTTGAAGGACACGCCGGACTGGACCAGGCTGCCGGCCGACACCCCCGCGGCGATCCGCAGGGTCCTCCGGCGCTGCCTGGAGCGGGATCGCCGCAGGCGGCTCGCGGACGCCGCCGATGCGCGTCTCGACATCGAAGACGCGCTGGCACCAAACCGTGACGAGCGCGCGTCCCCGCCGGGCACCGCGCCGGCGCGGCTTCGAACCTTCGCATGGCCCCTGGCGTTCACGGCGGCTGCGGTACTTGCGGTGACCGGCTACCTTCGAGTGGACGGCACCGGGGCAGGCGACGCTGAGTCGACCTTCCCGATTCAGTTCGGCGTGAGCATCCCCGACGTCGACGTGCGCAGTGCCGTCCCGTCTCCCGACGGACGTATGCTCGCGATCGGAGGGGTCCGATCTGGCGGGCAGCGGGGTCTCTGGATTCGGCGGCTCGACGACCCAACGGCGAAGGAAGTGCCGAACCTCGACGGGTTCACGGGCTCCGTCGCGTGGTCTCCGGACGGAACCGAGGTCGCCGCAAGCACCGAACGTGGCGTGGTCGCCATCCGACTCGAGACCGGTATCGTGCGTTCGCTGACGTCCGACGCGACCTTTGCTCCCGGATCGTGGGGAGCCGGTGGTTCCATTCTGGCGACGGCGACCTGGGGGCGCGCGCTCGACGTGACGACCGGCGAAATGCTCACCACCGTGCCGGGTCTGGGTGCTAGGTCCTCCTTCCTTCCTGATGGCCGCCAGTTTCTGTTCAACGGCCCGGGGAAGGCCGCAGTCGGCGGTCCCAAGGGCGTCTACCTTGGCTCGGTCGATTCGCCAGGTGAAGCGCGCCTGGTGCTGCCGTTTCACGCGATCGCCCGGTTCTCGGACGGGTATCTGCTGTTCGTCCGCGACGGCACGCTCTTCGCCCAGCCGTTCGACCCGGAGCGTGCGGAAGTAGACGGACAGCCGGCGCCGATCGTTGACGGTGTGACGTTCTTTCAGCCGACTGGCTCGGCGACCTTCGATGTTCGTGGTAGCACGCTCACCTACGAGACGCCTCCTCCCGCGGACGCTCCAGTGTGGGTCGATCGCACAGGGGCTGAAATCGGCGTCCTCGGCGCGCCCGGAATCTACTACCAACACCCCGTCATCTCTCCCGACGGCCGCCGCGTCGTGACCTATACAGTGGACCGTCGCCAGGGGACGGGCGATTTGTGGCTGTACGACGTCGCGCGTGAGAGCACCACCCGGCTGACCAACGACGAGAACTCCGAAGGAAGCGTTCGGTGGATCCGTCCCGAGTCCTGTGGAAAAACGAAAATGGCGTAACCTCCTGGTTGCCAAACCAGACCGCCCACCGGGCGAGGAGGAAACGCCATGGCTCAGTCTACCACCGCTCCGTCCCAACTTCCCGTCCGTCACGTCGTTCGTGAGCTTCTCCAGCAGCGGATCGCACAGGTCGTCGAGGTCGTGATCGAGGAGGAGCTGTCGGAGCTTCTCGGGTCTTCTCGATACCAGCGGACCGATGAGCGTCGAGGCTATCGGAACGGGCGAACGTCGCGAACGATCACGACGGAGTCCGGTCCGATGGAGATCTCGGTTCCCAGGGCTCGCGTCCGCGACGAGTCGGGGAACACCACCGAGTTCACGAGCGAGATCCTGCCCCGCTACGCCCGTCGTACCCGCCGGGTCGACGACGCCATCCTCGGGGTGTATCTCGCCGGCGCGAACAGTCGACGTATCCGCAAGGCGCTTCTGCCGCTTCTTGGCGAAGCGAACCTCTCGAAGAGCGCCGTTTCTCGGGTCGTATCTCGACTCAAGGCGCTGTTCCAGAGCTGGAGCGAGCGGGACCTGAGCGAGGAGACCTATCCGATCGTCATGCTCGATGCGATCCACCTGAAGGTGCGGCTGGCTCGCCGGGTGGTGAGCGTGCCGGTCCTGGTGGTGATGGGCGTCGATGAGGCCGGAAACAAGCGCCTGGTGGCGCTTCGACTCGCCGCCAGCGAGGCGGCGACGAACTGGGGCGCGGTGATCGAGGACCTTGGGGCTCGCGGACTCCCGAGTCCTGAGCTGATCATCAGCGACGGTCACAAAGGACTGCTTCGCGCGGTTGCGCTCTGGCCCGAAGCTGGCGTTCAGCGGTGCACGGTTCACAAGCGTGCGAATCTCGAGGCGTGCTGTCCGGTCCATGCCCGGCCTGAGCTCGCCCGCGACTACCACGCGATCGTCATGGCCACCTCGGCCATGGACGCACGAGGGGCGTACGACGCGTTCCTGGGTAAGTGGCGGACGCTCTGTCCGGCCGTCGCGAGAAGTCTCGAGGAGGTGGGGCATCAGCTCCTCACGTTCTACGAGTTCCCCAAGCCGATGTGGAAGTCGCTGCGATCGACCAACTCGATCGAGAATCTGAACCGAGAGTTCCGCCGGCGGACCAAGACCCAAGCGTCGTTCTCGACCGAAGAGGCGGCGCTGACGTTGCTCTACGGTCTCGTTGCGTTCGGTCAGATCAAGATGCGCAAGATCAACGGACACCAGCACGTGGCCACGATCTCGGCTCGGAGGTGCCGAGACGCCGCGTAACGCGCTACTATCACGCAATCAGGAGGGCGCTACGCTTTTCCACAACAATCGGGACGCATCCCGTTCGGTGGTGCCCCGACGGAAAGTCGATCGTCTACGGGTGGGATCGCGACGGTGCGCCCGATGTCTACGCGCTCGACGTGGACGGCAACGCGTCGCCGCGCCTCGTGTTCGCATCCAAGCGTGTCGACTACCCGCTGGCGTGTCTCCCCGGGAATCGGGTGCTCGTGAAGACGACATCCAGAGGAGCCGTGGACTACCACCTCGTCAACCTGGACGGCCGGGTCGAAGACGAGGCGGCGAACGTCTCCAGGCCCGATGGTGGAGTCGTCTCTCCGGACGGCCGCTGGCTGGCCTTCACGTCGCGAACCTCGGAGGACCTCGAGGTCTACGTCCAGCCGTTGGAGCGCCAGGGAAACGCTTTCCAGGTGTCGCATGGCGGCGGGGAGGATCCGGTCTGGGCGCAGGACGGCCGCTCGATCTACTACCGCACGCGCCGGCGCATCTACCAGGCCGCGGTTCGTCCGGGTGCGGTGTTCTCGAGTGACCGGCCCGTTCTGGTGCTGTCGCTGGACCGCGACATTCAATCGTTCAGTCCCACGCCGGACGGGCAACGATTCCTCGTCCTGTTCGAGCCACCCGCCGGATTCCTCCCGGTGCAGGTCATCGTGAACTGGCAGGCCAAACTCAATCGTTGACCGCTCCTCATCGAGCGGCACGGGGCCACGGGCGAGATTGGCGGCGATAACGGCGCGGAAAACATCTACGACAAGAAGTACTATCGCTCGGTCGAAGAGAGGACTCCCGTTCACGACACCATCGGCGGTGTCTTTACCGTGGACCAGTATCAGTATCCTCCCCGTTCTTGCTGGGTCCGTATCTCGTCTATTCAGTAGGCCTGGACTTCTTCGTACTGCCACTGCCCATCGGACCCGCAAACAGCGCCTTTGACTCCATTTTCATGATTGCGGCGATCGTATTCGCGGTCCTGGGGGCCATTGCCGTGGCTGTACGCCCGGCATCCACCGATGGCGTGTTGTCAGGCAACGAGGCGTTCGAACATCCGGATCCTTGATGCGTGACTCTCCGTGAGGAGCGTAAGGGGAGTCACGGTTCTAGTTAGATCCTGTACGGGGAGCCAACGTCTGGCAGCGTCTACGGCGTAGTGTCCGAAGACTCGACCGCGTTGCCAAACACTAGCTTACGAGCCCCGTGCTAGACCCGTCGCATGTGCGAATCATCCATCTCCGGCTCCTGCTGGCCACGTTCTCGACCTGGATCGGGCACCGGCAGGCATCGGTGATCGTGTACCTGATCGAAGAGAACCGCGTCCTCAAAGAGCAGCTTGAAGCCGACGGCCGGAAGCTCCGCTTCACCGACGACCAGCGTCGGGGACTGGCCGCCAAGGGCAAGCCCCTGGGCCGCAAGATACTCCAGCAGATCGCAACGATCGTGACACCATCCTCGCTTGGCACCGCCGGCTGATCGCGGCGAAGTGGACGTATCCGCGTCAGCGCGTCGACAGTCCCGGGGTCATGAAGGAGATCCGCGAACTCATCGTTCGGATGGCAGAGGAGAACCCGAGCTGGGAATACGCTCGTATCCGGGTTGCCCTCAAACACCTGGACCATCCCGTGGCACGGAGCACGATCGGCAAGGTGTTGAGGGGAACCCGAGTCCGAGGGTGACCTGGGGTCCACCCCGCACCGCGCGAGACCGCCGTCCGCTCGTTGTCCACGCGGATCGTGGCCGGCACGCCCTCCAGACGCCGCAGCGCCTCGTTGTGCACGTGATGCCACGAGAGCTGGTCCTTGCGCCGCGACCACACCCGAACCGCGTACCGGCTGTAGCTCAGCTGAAGCTCGAACGCGTACAGACGCTCGCGCCGGCCGCCGATCCACACGTCCCGCCACTCGCTCCAGTCCGCCTGCGCTTGCGCGCCCGGCGGGGTCTCCACGCGTCGGCGGGCGCGGCGCGCGGGCGTGGGGTAGTGCGTGCGAACGAAGCGCTGTACCGAGCGCAGGCTCCCCGTGTAGCGATGCTCCTCCTGGAGATGATCGTGAAGGGCGGCCACGTTGAGCGGACCGGTGCCACGGGACTCGATCCACCGCGTGATGGCCTCGGCGTGCGCGCTCGCCAGATGCGGCTGATCGGCCCGGCCGTCGTGGTCGCCCTGGCGGTGGCGTCGGAGATGGTAGCGAACCGTGCCCTCGGTCACGCTCTCCGTTGCGCCGAACCCACTAACGGCGTCGACCACGATCGAGATCACCCAAGCGCCCTTCTTGTCCCCCTGCACTTCTCTCGAAGCTCGGACGGTTTCGCTCGTCAACAACAAGCGTGAAGTCGGAGCATGAGGTCAGTCAAGAACCGTCAATCTCGTCGTGCCTCGGCGATCCGGCGACCAGTACTTGACGAAGTACACGCCAGGAAGCACGCGGCGACCGTGGTCATCGAGTCGGTCCCAAGCGATCTCTGTATGCCGTCGGTTTCGGTGGTCGAGCGTCCGCACGAGTCGCCCGGCGACGTCGTAGACTCCTACACGTCCCTCCGGTGTCGCCGTGTCACGGATCGAGATGATCACATGATGCGTGGACGGATTCGGTGCCGCGCGCAACTCGACTCGGCTGGGACCAAGCCCTTGTGAAACCGAGAGGATCCCTTGAAGTGTCGCGACCGGTTCGACGGCAACGTAGGGACGCACGAAGACATAGTCAGTACGCGTCGTGGTCGGTTCGAAGACAGACCAACTGGAGTCAGGCGACTTGCCGAGAAGGCCGAGTCGACCCACCGACACCCCTTCGAAGTCGGGCGACTCTTCGGTGATGGTGCCATTCAGCGTGCGCGTGAGGGGGCCTGGCGGCACGACAAAGACCTCCTTGAAGTATCCGCTTGAGCCGGGAAACGTGACCACAGTGCCGTCGCTCGGGTCGTTCTCGTCTCTTGAGGCGGTAGTAGGCGGAACTCGACTCGGGCCGGTGAAGACCGCCGACTCGTAGTCACCCACTCCCTCGCGCCGGAGTGAGGCGTATCCAATTGAGGAGTAGAGTGGTGTCTCAACGAGCCCGTAGTAAACCACCGAGTAGTAGTAGTCATTGCCTCCCGGTACGATCTGCTGCCGGAACTCGATGATCTTGGGACCGTTGAGAACCGACTGAGACTCGATCTCCAGCTCCATGAAGTCCGGACCGCGCCCCATCATGAGCACTCCATCGCTGACTTCCAGGGTCGTGCCTTCGTCCTGCAAGAGAACCGCCCACTTGCCATCCGTGTCCAGCGCGTCTCCTTCGAAGTCATCGAAGAAGTCGAAGATCGCATCGCCATCCATGCCGCTCGCGAAGTCCGGGTTGCCATAGAGGAGAAACAGCTCGATACTCGAACCTGGCGAGATCTGCGGTACCAACGTCCAAATGCGACTGGTCCCGGTTGGACTCCACGTTTCGATCCAATGCGGCAGGTCGTTCGCCTCATGGTCGATGAAGTGAATGTCCCTACCGTCGCTGGTCGCGCCACCGTAGTCGAACGTCGACGGCGTCAGATCGACTGCCAGCGGATGGTTCATCAGCTCTACCCCGGTCGCGTCCAGTGCCACGTGCACCACCTGGTAGGTCTCGGCCGCATCTGCGGCAGATGATGAAAGCACGACCGCGATCGCCGCGATGTGCCTGACGGCGTGCATTGTCTTCTCCTCTCCGTCGAGGGAGAGTGCTCTTTGGCTCCGGATGAGAGCACCTCCGATTCTTGATGCAGATACGGAAACTGTCGTGCGGCTTCAGGCAACGATGCCTGGATAACACAACTGCAAAGGACTCGCACGTCTCCGAAGAGGATACCGTACCTGCACCGGCCACTCCTGCCCGGCGCGAAGTTCCCCGCGACACTCCGCCTGACGACCCCTCCGGATCAGGAAACGGGAGTGGTCACCGCGCTCGGCCCCATCACCTCGAGGTTCCGCCTACCGCCCCTTTCGTCATTGTGGCGTCGTAGCGACCCGGGGCGAGAACACCCCCTGGATCGACGGCATGCTTGAGCCGCCCCAGCACCGCATCGTAATCCAGTTGACTTCGAGGAAGTTGCGTCATCGAGCGAACTCCCAAGCGGTGGCAGTAGAACCCAGCGGCCATGAGTGCGGTGTGCATTCGATCGTGACAGTCGAGTGCCTTGGAATCCTCCTCGGTATCGTCGCGATCAAACACGATGGAGGGCAGGACGTAAACACACCTCTCCGAGGGGAAAGTCAGCGCGATATTGGGTTCAAAGCCAAACTCCATGCAGCATTGCTCGGCAATGTCGATCGCCTGGGTGATCGCGTCCGGATCAAAGGGAACCGCCGGGCACAGCCACAATAGACCGCATTGATCCCGTTCGGGGTCAGGCGCAGCTGGCACCGGGGTCCTTTTACGCCAGTAAACGCCGTTGGTGCTCTTGTGGGTGGGGTAGCCGAGGAAGACGGATTCATGCACCAGACTCGTCATCAGCGATCGAACGTCGATCCGAGCCCACCGTTTCAGGGGAGCGTGGAACAGCCCCAGCATGCGTGCTTTCAGGCGATCGAGTACGACCAGCGGGTCGACGCTCCCACGTAGGCCGTGTTTCAGCGCGGTGCGGTCGGCCTTGGCGTGGGCTGAGCTAGGAGAGTAGAGGCCTCCGACGCCGACCCATTGCGCCCCGCCGAACGGCAAGTGCAGTTGCTGGAGGTCAGCGGCCTGAAGTGGTTTCCTCCCTCCCGTTAGGCGCCATGGAAACTGACCCTCAGACGCCGCGAGCTTGTAGTGGTTCCAGATAGCAAGACTATTCGGCGCGATGATCCCTTGCGCCATCAAGCGCTTCACACGATCACAGGTCTGCCGCAATCCATCGGCGTGCCGGATAGCGAACAGGTATGCCTGAAAGTGAGACGGACGTTCGGCCAGCCAAATCGTCGCCTCTGTTACCACACCAAGGTTCGATTGAGAGAACAGCCCGTCCAAGCTCGGACCGACACCCCATCGATGAAGGGCACGCGCGCGGGCTCCCTCGAGTCGTCCAAAGCCGGTGCGTAAGCACTCTCCAGTCGGCAAGACAACCTGAGCATCTGCGAAGTGCGAGAAGCGCTCACCAAGCGGACCTACGCCATCGCCGCGTTCAACGGCATTGCCTATGAGACTCGCGTCGGGAGGACCTCCGATCATCGCCAGATACCGCTGAGAACCTCGCTCGCCCAAGAAGCTGGCTACCTGCTGAAACGTCACACCAGGCTGTACCGTGATGGTACCCATTGCGTCGTCGTAGTCCACAATCTGATCCATGCGGGACAGATCCAGAAGAACTGCGCCGGACTCGATGGGGACCTTGGCTCCGAGCCCCCAATTGCGCCCGCGGCTCGTCGGGTAGACAGCGATACTGTTCTGGGTGGCAATCCTCAGGCAAGCCTGTACCTGGCCCTTGTCCGAGGGGCGCAAGATTGCCCGGATGCTTTGCTCGGTCCGGAAGGTCGTTCGCTCAGATGGACCGATCGTCTCACGATCGATGATGACCTGCTCGTGACCAAGAACTCGCCGCCAACTGGAAATGGCGAACCGAAGCTCTCCGGAGTTCATGTCACCCTCAGCACTGTTCGTCACGACGGCATGTCGTCGATGTTGGCTGGTGACGGAATCGTGAACCACGTTGCTTCTGTCCTCTTTCAGGAGAACTTCCTGAGACCGTGTTCGACATCGTCCGCCGGCCTGGCAGCGTGAACCGTACCGGGTTCTCCGGAGAGCTGGTTAGTTGACGACCACCGCCTCGGCGGCGTCGTCGTGCACGGGCTTCTTCTCTCTTCTTGAATCGTCCTTCAGTCGCGCTGATACAGAAAGCGAGCGAAGCTCGCGGTCCGGGTGGTCTTCCTCGGTCCTGCCACCTGCGTAGAACATCTCCTCGTACTCGACCGGCGGGATGTCGCCAATCGGCTCGAGGAGTCGTTGGGTGTTGAACCAGGATACCCACTCGAGTGTGGCGAACTCGACTTGTTCGAGGCTGCGCCACGGACCGAGCCGGTGGATCACCTCCGTCTTGAACAGGCCGATGATCGTCTCGGCCAGGGCGTTGTCATACGAATCTCCCTTGCTGCCCACCGACGGCTCGATGCCGGCATCGGACAACCGCTCGGTGTAGCGAATCGACAGGTACTGACTGCCGCGATCGCTGTGGTGAACCAGAGAGCCGTCGAGGCGGCTCCCACGGTCGTAGATCGCCTGCTCCAGCGCATCCAGCGCCAGATCGGTGCGAAGCGAGTTCGATGCTCTCCATCCCACGATCCGACGCGAGAACGCGTCAATCACGAACGCCACGTACGCGAACCCTCGCCAGGTCGCCACGTACGTCAGGTCCGCCACCCAGAGCTGGTTGGGTCCCGAGGCCTTGAAGTTCCGGTCCACCAGATCAGCGGGTCGCGAGAGCGAGTCATCGCCGACGGTCGTCTTGAACTTACGCCCACGAACCGCCCCGCGAAGCCCCATCGCACGCATCAGACGCGCGACCGTACAGCGAGCGACCGCGATGCCACGACGCGTCAGCTCCTTCCACGTCTTCCGGACGCCGTAGACGGCGTTGAAGCCCTCACCGCGAACCCGGAGGATCTCCTCGCGCAGCTCATCATCGCGTCGGCGTCGGGCTGAGCGGCGTCCAGGATCGCGCTCCTGGGCCTTCTGGTCGTAGTAAGTCGACGGAGCGATCGGCACCACCGCGCAGATCGGCTCGACTCCGTACTCATCTCGGTGTTCGTCGATGAACGACACCATCACTTCGCTCGGCGGTCGAGCTCCGCCTGAGCGAAATACGCCGACGCCTTCTTCAGGATCTCGTTCGCGCGCTTCAGCTCGCGGTTCTCCCGCTCGAGCTCCTTCAGGCGCTTCTGTTCGTCCGTCGTCAGACCGGGGCGAAGGCCCTGGTCTCGTTCGGCCTGACGGACCCACTTCCGGAGCGTCTCGGCCGTACAGCCGATCTTCGAGGCGATCGAGCGGATCGCCGACCATTGCGAGTCGTGCTCGCTCTCATGCTCCCGCACCAGCCGCACCGCTCGCTCACGCACCTCGGGGGAGTACTTGCTTGGTCTTGCCATGGAGGTATCCTCTCAAGGAATACACCCTCCGGCAAACCCGGCGTGGTTCACACCATTCTTTGCGAGAGCGACCCGCATGGCCGTTACGTGGGCTTCCTCGTCCGGGCACATCGCTACGCCACCAGACTACCAAGTTGCCTGATTCGAGTGGCTTGTTCCGTGGTTAGCAGCGTAAGGGGATGAGTTCTAGTTGCGTCCTGTACGGGGAGCCAAACCTTTCTAACAGATTGCCTCGCGACTACTTCGGTTGCGAGGTTTTTGTTTGCGCTGGATTGTTGGCCCGGCGATGCGTAGGCTGGTTTCATCGCCGCGCGGAACCCCAAACCATGTCTAACCGAATCCTCAATACGATCGCACTTGCACTCCTAGGGTGCTTGCTGAGCGGGAACCGGCGCCGTCCGAAACGTCCCACGCGAGGACCGCTGTGATGAACTCCACGCCCTCCCCGGCCCGGCCCCTCCGCAGCGCCCGCTTCGCGGCGCTGCTCATCGCCCTCCTCGGCGTGATTCTCTCTCTGCCGACCCTCGACATGGGGCTGGCGATCGACGACTACCACCATCGCGCGGCAATCACGGTGGGACGAACGGACGGCATCGCGAGCGAGGGCACCGTCACGGACCTGTTCTCCTTTGCCGACGGCGACCTGCAGACATCCGCGCAGATGATCAAGGCCGGCCATGTTCCCTGGTGGGCCGATCCGCAGATGAAGGTGAGCTTCTTCCGACCCCTGGCCGCGGCGACCGTTTTATTGGACTACGCTCTATGGTCCGAGGACGCGCGCCTCATGCACTTGCAGAACATCGTCTGGTTCGGGTTCCTGTTGCTCGTGGTTGGGCGCTACTACCTGCGGGCTTTTCCCCGCGGGATGCAATGGTTCGCCCTCGCGGCTCTGCTCCTGTTCACCGTCGACGACGCCCACTTCGTTCCGGTCTACTGGATCGCCCAGCGCAACTCGCTGATCGCCGGCACGCTCGGCGTCCTGGCCCTGCACGCCTACCACGTGAGTCGCTCGGACGGACGCCGCCCAGTCGGCGCATGGGTCCTGTACTGCGTAGCCCTGCTCGCGGGAGAGGCCGGCATCCTGGCTTTGGCGTACATCGTCTCCTACGCCATCTTCCTCGACCGGGCAAGCGTGAGGGTGCGCGCCGCAGCGCTCCTGCCGCTGGTTGCGGTGACCGTCGTCTGGCGCGTAGGCACGGGCTTGGCAGGCTACGGCGCACAAGGCGTGGACTTCTACATCGACCCGGGCCAGGAGCCCCTACGCTTCCTCGGCGCCGTCGCCTTCCGGCTGCCCGTGCTGATCGGTGGCGTGCTCACCCCGAACAACATCGACCAGACGATCCTGGGCCCACCCGGGACGGGCCCCCGCTTCGTCGCCATTGGCCTGGCGTCGCTCCTGGGCCTCGGCACGCTGGCCTGGCCCGTGTTGCGCACCAAACCCCTGGCGCGCACGTTCGCCCTGGGGATGCTCCTGAGCCTCGTCCCCTGTTGCGCGACCACGCCCCACCGACGGATGCTGCTCTGGGCCTCATTTGGGGCGATGCCTCTCGTGGCTTTCACGGCCCACTACTGGTTCCGGGCGACCCGTGCCCGCGGGGCCCTGGTCCTCATTGCCCGGGCGGGTGTGCTGGTGCTGCTAGTGTTCCACGCCGTGCTGGCGCCGATCGAGTTGCATGCGTCGAAAAAGGTTCGGATGGGGTTCCAGCCGTTGTACCTGGCTCCCCTCGACGATCCCACCCTGGAGGGTGCCACCGTCGTCGCCATCAACAATCCACTGGCCTTCTTCACCGCGCACACGATCGTCGTGCAGCGTGCCGAGAGGAAGCCGGTGCCCCGGTCGATCCGCGTGCTGTCGCCGAGTTTCGCCGCGCTGACGGTGGGGCGCACGGACGCCCAAACCTTGCGTATCGTCGCAGCGGGCGGCTGGACCGCCCACCTCTTCGACCGCCTGTGGGTGCGCGCCGACCATGAGTGGACTGTCGGGCACCGCATCGATTGCGGCGAGTCCGAGGTTGAGGTCGTGGCCCTCACCGATGACGGCCGCCCAGCGGCCATCAAGGTGCGCTTCGAAGCTGAGCTTGAGGACGCCTCCCTGCACTGGTACCGCTGGAACCGCACGGGTTTCGAGCCATGGACCCCTCCTGCCCCAGGCGAGACGGTCGAGCTTCCACCAGCGATCCCCGCGGGCAGCTAGCCGCCGGTTTACGAACTCTATTGGTGGCAGGAGACTACCAGTGGCCGCCCAGGCAACCAGCTGGTTCCAGGTGGCGACTGCCCGTGTCTCAGATGCGGTCAAGAGTAGAGTCTGAGCGCAATTGGGGCGAGATGTAGCCAACGCGGGGAGCCAGATCATTTCACCGGAAATTAGAATCAGCAGGCGAGAAGTGCGGCAACGAACGTTCGCGCTGTTCGAGAAATGTCGCAACCGGGGAGCCAGTTTTTGGTGTCGCAATGCCCCGCAATCGATTAGGTTGTGGGGTTTTAGTTTGCACTGGAGTGTCCGCCCGATCGTGCCGTAGGCTGGTTTCGTCGCAAGACGCGGACCTGAACCATGCGTAGCGGAATCTTCAAAACGATAGCAGTGGCACTCCTTGGCCTGGGTTTGATCTCCGCGCCAAGTCGCGCTCAGCGTCTTGTCGTGGAGCTGGCGGGTGGCCTGGTCAATGATCCAGTTCATAACCGAGTCATCGGTGTGGACCCGGTGAAGACGGGTTTATACGATGTGCCGCACAGACTCGACGATGGCTGGCCGGTCGCGGCTGCGGAGGATCTGGGGTTGGACCGGAGGCCCTTGGCGAAGCTCACCAAAATGCTCCAGAGCGGGGAAGAGTTTCCGAACGTGCAGGGTCTTTTGATTGTTGAGGACGGTTACCTCGTTTACGAGCAGTACTTCGAGGGGGAGGATCGTCGCTACGGTAAGGACGGAGTGCGACATCCGGTCAAGTGGAGTTGACCCGGTTTCGTGGACACCAAGCCCTTACAATGGGGCGAGGAGGTCCCGATGCCAAGATCCCGTCGATCGTACCCGCCTGAGTTCCGCCGCCAGCTGATCGAGCTGGTCCGTGCCGGACGAACCCCCGAGTCTCTCGCCCGTGAGTTCGAACCGTCGGCCGGGGCGATCCGGAACTGGGTCAGACAGGCCGATCTCGATGAAGGCCGCCGGGAGGACGGTGTGACCAGCGAGGAGCGAGAGGAACTCACCCGCCTGCGCCGTGAGAACCGGCAGCTTCGTGAAGAGCGGGAGATTCTAAAAAAAGCCGCGGCCTGGTTCGCTCGGGAGACCGAGTCAACGCCCCCGAAGCGTTCGCGTTCGTGAAGGCGAATCGGGCCGACCACGCGGTGCGCACGATGTGCCGAGTGCTGGGCGTCTCCACCAGCGGGTACTACGCGTGGCTTGATCGTCCCCTCAGCAACCGGGCACGGGAGGATGCGGTCTTGCTGGAGATGATCGAGGAGTTCCACACGCGATCGGATGGGACCTATGGCGTTCCCCGCATCCACCAGGATCTGATCGATGAGGACATCTTCGTGGGAAAGAAGCGGGTTGGGCGCTTGATGCGCCTCAAGCAGCTCCAGGGCGTTCATCGACGGGCTCGGAGACGGACCACGATCCGTGGCGATGAACCCCCGTCTCAGGATCTGGTGAACCGGCGCTTCGAAGCCGACGGACCCGATCAGCTCTGGGTGGCGGACATCACCTACGTGCCGACCTGGGTGGGCTTTCTGTTCCTGGCCGTGGTGCTCGACGCGTGGAGTCGGCGCGTGGTGGGCTGGGCCATGGCCTCGCACCTGCGATCGGAGCTGGTTCTCGAGGCCCTGGAGATGGCCCTTCATCGCCGCCGTCCCGAGAACGTGATCCATCACTCCGACCAGGGGTGTCAGTACACGTCCTACGCCTTCGGAAAGCGTTGTCGGCAAGCCGGCGTGCGCCCCTCGATGGGATCGGTGGGCGACTGCTACGACAACGCTATGTGCGAGAGCTTCTTCGCCACACTGGAGTGCGAGCTCATCGAGCGCCGCACCTTCCGGAACCGGACCGATGCGAGGCGAGAGCTGTTCCAGTTCATCGAGGGGTGGTACAACCCTCATCGTCGTCACTCCGCCTTGGGGTATCGTTCACCCATGGCGTTCGAGGCGGCTCAGCTCGAGCCGATCCTCACATGAAACCTGTCCACCGAAGCGGGGCAACTCCACAAGATGGTGTTCGATCGTGACACACTCCACGATCTTCGCTCGGTCACCAAGAGCGTTACTTCGGCGCTCGTAGGCATCGCATTCGCTGATGACGGCTTACAATCCCTCGATACACCGATCTGCGATGTCTTGCCTCCCCGAGCTGATCTGTGCACCGAACGAGATAAGACCATCACGCTTCGCCACGCGTTGACCATGACGCCAATCTTGATCAGCCGCAACACGTGCCGATCCACGATGCGACGCGACACCGACTTCATCAGCTCGGCGTGCGGGATCGTATCGAAGTACCCGGACAGGTCCGCGTCGACCACCTCCCAGTGCCGCGACGTCAACAGCGTGTGGACGTGGCGAACCGCGTCCAGCGCGCTCTTCTCCGGACGGTAGGCGTACTGCTCGGGTGGGAGGTCGGCCTCGAAGATCGGTGCCAGCACCAGCGTCGCGGCCGTCATCACCACCCGGTCTCGGATCGTCGGGATCCCGAGCGGGCGCGTTCGCCCCGGCTGGCCCGGCTTGGGGATGTGGACCCGCCGGACCGCCTCGGACGGTAACGCTTCGTTCGAAGCTCCTCCGTCAGTTCGTCCAACCACCGATCGCGACCGAACGTCTCGATGTCCTCGAACGACTGCCCGTCGACGCCTTCCGCTCCACCGTTGTGACGGCAGAGCCGATACGCGTACGCGAGCACGTCCGAGCGATACACCTTGTCGTACAGCGTGTAGAACCGGTAGTCGGGCGATCCCTTCGCTTTGGCATGCAACGTCGCCTGTAGCTTCCCAACCGTTTCCGGAGGTCTCAGGCTCACGGCCACTCTCCTGGCTGTCGCTACGTCCTACGTTGACCTCGACCCAAGGCCCCTTCGCTCCACCGGCATTACCCGGCTTCATCACTACTACGGGCCTCTCCGCCACCCCATACGGCCCGGCCTGTCCCTCGCGGGAGTCCGGTTGAGGTCACGCCCTCACCGATGGGGCTTCCCGTGTTGCGATCGACGTCCCTCTCGCATACATGCCGACGCCACTACCCCGGCGGGACCGAGCGGGTGCATCTATCGCTTCTTCCCTGCTCGACGGCGGCCTTCCCTGAAAAACTGACAGGTCGGCTCCCGCATCTCGGTCTTTCGAGGCCTGCTCAGCGTTCACTCACGTTTCGGCCTGCATGCTGCGCTGAGTCACCCGAAGTGACTCGTTCCATCGAGGCTTCGACGGACTCGTTACCTCCTCCGCCGCTCGACTGCTTCCGGCTGGAGCGATCCGTTGCCGGGCGGGGATTGCACCCGCTGGACGTCGCCGCCTTTTCACGGCGCACAGTTTCTCGACCACACGGGGTCCATAGGACTCGGGCGCAATCTGTCCCAGAAGTTCTGACGACGTACACTCCGACCCGGCACCACCTGGCTCGGTCCCATGCGCTCCTGGCTCGGTCCCATGCGCTCCTGGCTCGGTCCCATGCGCTCCTGGCTCGGTCCCATGCGCTCCTGGCTCGGTCCCATGCGCTCCGTCCTTCCCGTGCCGTCGAGCCTCCTCGAACTCTCGGTGCAGGGCGATGAGCTGCTACTATTCATGTGACTGCAATATGGAGTCGCTCACTACCGCCTCCTAGCCAGTGAAGTCGTTGCCCAGAATACCTGGAGGTAAGCAATCACAACGTCATGGGGACTTGGACCGGGCCTCGCTGTTGCACTGACCGCCGTCGTGCCGGGGATGCGAACGTCAATCGCCCAGGAGTGTGGCGAGTTGGAGCCACTGGCCTCGGTCACGATCGGATCTCCGGTGATCGGGATAGGAAGGACGGACGACCTCGACGTCATCATCGTGGGCGTCGACGATCCATCCGTGCCCAGGCTCCAATCAAGAGAGCCACTTGCGCTTGACTACATCGATTCGGAGACGACAGGTTGGGGACCGATCTTCCTCAGACTCCTGCCATGGAACACCGGTGGGCTGGCGTACACCGTGCAAGACGACGAGCTAGTCAGTTACCGGGTCGGGGCGGACGGATTGCTCAATGGGGTCTACGATGGGAGTAATCACCTCTGTCCTGATGATGAACTTCTGGCTGAACCTGCGTTCCACTCGCCCGAACATGGCTCCGCCGCCTTCCGCTCGCTCTATCCGGAGGGGCTCGTGTACGTGGGAGGTGGCCGCGGGTGCGGGATCCATGCTCCGATCGCGGCCTTCGACCGTTTCGCCCTCTCCAACCTCCGATGGTGGTATGCCCCCAGCGAGCCGCTGGAAGCCATCTATGAGCTGCTCGTCGATCCGGTACGTGACGTTCTCTTCGCGTCTATCGAGCACCGCGACTATTGGACCTCGCTTGTGGCAATCAACGTCCTCGACGGAAGCGAGCTCTGGCGGGTGGAGGGAGATCGCATTCGAGGACTTGGTCGTCGTGGTGACCGTCTGTACGCGGTCACCCAGAGCAACGGAATCGTCGAGGCGCGCAGCGCGCTGGACGGCTCTCTGATCTGGTCGGCAGTGCCCGCATCGGGATGGCCGGTGGTGACCGATCTGATCGTGCCGCTCGAGCCGCCCTACCACGACGCGATCATCACGCGCGACATCCTGGGTGGCGTGCATCTGTTCCAGGATCTGGGCTCATCCGGAACGCTGGTCTGGACGGCCGAGGATCCTGACACGCTGGCCTCGCGGGCCCATCTTGCCTTCGATTCCGGATCTGGCACGGTCTTCTCCCACAATAGCTCGGGAGTGATACACGAGATCGACGCCGCGACGGGATCCTTCCGAACATCGTATCCGGCCGATAGTGTGTCGAGCCCCCTCACGGCGATGCTGCTGACGTGGCCCTTCGATGACGACGGAAACATGGGAATGTACGCCGCCAACGAACAAGGAACCCTCTCTCGCCTCTGCGTCAGTCAAGGTGACGTGGTTCGCAACCGGGAGTTCGGACCGATCGAGCGGATCGGTACCGGATTCGGATACCCTTCATTCGAGGATACCGATACCGGCAACGCGACGATCCTGCTCCTGACCCTCGATGATCTCGATGAAACTGTGGGGCTCTCCCGTTACGAGGTGGTGGCCACTCGAGATGTCTGGTCGGATCCGGGTCCGTGCCACACGGGTCGATTGCCGATGCCGTGCTTCCAGGACATGGAGTTCATTCTGATGGCCTGGGAACCCGGCGTGCAGATTGAGGGCGACATCAGAGACGCGGGGAATCCAGGCAAGGTTTACCACGTTGATGTCACCGATCGCCTGACAGTCGTTCCAAGCTACGCGGTATCACAGTTCATCGTCGGCACCGAACCGGCGCTCCTCAGCTTTGATCTCGCCGGCCTCGGGATTCAGATCCCCCCGGGCGGTCGTGTAGGGGTGATGGGGCGCGGAAGCGTGGCGACGGTGGGCCGCTTCTCCGTGGCAACCATGACTCAGGGAGCTGAGCGCGACAGCATCTATCAGTATCCCCAGGAGCCATCATTCTGGACGTCCGTGCACGCTGCGGTACGGGTCCTTGGTCGGAACGAACTGCTGGCGGTGGGGGAGACGCCCCGGCCATCCGTGGCACGGTTGACCGCCAGCCCAAATCCGTTCCACGGGACGACGACAATCAACGTCCATGCGGGGACCGAGGTGAGTCTGTCGGTCACGGTCTTTGACGTGGCTGGTCGTCGGGTGGAAGAGCTGTTCCAGGGGAGAACTACCGGCGCGGAGCTGCAGGTGCGCTGGTCCCCGGAGCAGTTACTCCCCGGCGTGTACTTCGTCCGCACGAAGATCGGGGCGCAGGTGGTCACCAGCAAGGTGACACTCACCGAACTCCGATAGCTGTCTTGAGTCTCGAGTGTCCCATCAAGACCTGGATCGTTCGCAGGTGAACGCCGGCCTCGAGGAGGTGGGTCCCGAAGCAGTGACGTAGCGTGTGGATCCCGCATCCCCGCTGGAGCTTGGCTCGTGCCAGAGCCTTCTTGTACGCGTGCTGTGCGGCGTAGCGGCGCGCGGGTATGTTGTGTACTCGCGCGCCGCGTGTTGATCACGGAAGCCGAATGAGTTTCTCGGAGAGCACGCCCGCGTCGGTCGCAACGCGAGCGAAGTAGATGCCCGCCGGTGCCGGCAGTCCGTTCGTGACGCCGTCCCATGCCACGGTGTGCGTTCCCGCGCCCCGGGCGGACTCGTCGACGAGCGCGATCTCGCGGCCGGCGACGTCCACGATGCTCACCCGGGCAGCGCCGGCGGCAGCGAGCGTGAATGAGATACTGGCGGTGGCGCGCATCGGGTTCGGTCGGATGGCGAGCTGCGGGCGCGACAGCACCGCTGCGCCGGCGGCGGAGAGCGCTGCGTCGCCGGTCTTGAACGCCACCATCGAAGACACTGCCGGTGCAAGGGCCATCCATCGCGTCCGCGGCTGAAAAACGTTGTCGTAGCTCAGACGAAGGCGCCATTGATAGGGCGTCTCACCGGTGAGACCGAGGACGTCGACGGCGGTAGGCATCACGCTGCCCGTCGCGCCGGGGGTGCCCGTGTCCACGAAGGGCTCCTCGTTGATCGGTGCCGTGTCGATGTCGCCGCCATCGGCGACCATCTGCCACTCGACCGATGCCATCGTGCGACCCATGGCCGAGCGCGCGTCGATGTGAAGCTGCATGCGATCGCCGTCGGGCGTGCGCGCGCCCAGCGGCAGCGGCGTGCCGTCGAAGCGTGTCTGACGCGGACGCATGCTGAGGCCACCTTCATTGCGGTAGTAGCTGCCGCCGAGGTAGAGGAACAGGCGCCCGGCATCGGTGCTCGTGCCGTCGTACTGTGGTGCGCCACTGAGCACATCCGAGAATCCGTCGCCGTTGAGATCGCCCACGGTGCAGACCGCGGTGCCCATCCGCGAACCGTCCTGCTCGGTGACCGCCTCGAACACGGCGGGGGTCGTCGGGCCCGACGGTGAACCCAGGTAGATGCGCGCCATGCCTTGCGACGGGAAGCTGCCGCTGTACTCGTTTGCACCGGCGATGATGTCGCTGTATCCGTCTCCGTTGACGTCGCCCGCGGTATCGAGGGAGTAACCGAGGTTCTCGTTGTGCGACTCGCCCTCGATCTGCACGTCGGCGGCACTACTGATGCCGGTGGGCGATCCGAAGTGGATCCAGATACGGCCGACCAGCACACCGGCGTCGCCGTTCATGTTGTCGGCGGCATAGATGAAGTCGTCGTAGCCGTCGCCGTTCACGTCACCCGCGGGCGCGCTGACGCTCATGCCGGTGCCCAGCTGATTCGACGTGAAGATGTGGTCGGGCGTGCTCGACGGCCCGCCGGCCGAGCCGTAGAAGACGAAGATGCCCCCCTCGGTCGAGTGCGAGTCGGAGTACTTCACGGCTCCCACGGCGATGTCCGCGAAGCCATCGCCGTTGAGATCGCCGACGCCCTGTACGTCGCCGAACCACGCGTCCTCGATGTTGGATTCGTAGCTCCAGTCCGGCGTCGCCGACGGCCCGGTGGGCGAACCGTAGTACAGATAGGCGGCGCCCTCCTGAGTCTGACCGTTCGTGTACCACATGGCACCGACGAGCACGTCGGCATAGCCGTCGCAGTTCACGTCGCCCGCGCCGCTCACGCTTGCGCCGAACGCACTGGCGCTCTGTGTGCCCACGACCTGCCACGCCGTGGCCGGCGAGATGCCGGTGGGCGAGCCGTAGTGCACGGCAGCGCGGCCAACGTCGGCGAGTCCGCCGTCGTAGTAGGGTGCGCCGAAGATGATGTCCTCGTAGCCGTCGCCGTTCACGTCGCCGGCGCCGTCGACGTCCGTTCCGACGAGCTCGGTGTCCTGGTTGCCGAGGATGGCCGTGGTGAACACGGGAGATCCGGATTCGTCGCCGTGGAAGACGCGCACGATGCCGCGGTATGGGATCCCCACCGAGTACACGTTCGTTCCCGCGACGAAGTCGCCGAGTCCGTCGCCGTTCACGTCACCGGCGTAGTTGAGTCGACTGCCGACGTTCTCGTTCTCGGCCGAGCCGTCGATGGTCCACTTCGGCGGGTACGGCACCGGCGCGTCGTGCTGGCCGTAGAAGGCGAACGCGAGGCCCTCGTCGTTCTCGCCGTTGGACTGATCCGGCGCGCTCACGATGATGTCGCCGAGACCGTCACCGTTGACGTCGCCGAGCGCCGAGACCGCGTTGCCCATGTGGGCGTCCGTTTCGCTTCCGGAGTAGAACCATCGCAGAATGGTGTCGGGACCCGTTGGGCCACCGTAGTACATGTAGGCGCGTCCGGCGCCGGCGAGGCCGGTGTTGTAGTTGCGGGCACCGATGAGTATCTCGGCATAGCCGTCGCCGTTGACATCTCCGGCCGTTCGGACCGCGTGCCCGAACAGCGCGTCGGCGCGTCCTCCCTCTTGCACCCACGCCGCCGCGGATGAGATGCCGGACGCGGAGCCGAGATAGACCCACGCCGCGCCCTCGCCACTCTGTCCGTTGGAGTAGTTGCGACCACCGACGATGACGTCGCAGTAGCCGTCGCCGTTCACGTCGCCCGCGGTGCCGACCGCGCGCCCGAAGGCGGAAGCGCTCGGGCCGGACAGCGTCCGGTCGGGTGTGGCGGATGGGCCGGATGGCGAGCCGTGGAAGATGAATGCCGCGCCGCCGGAGCCCACGCCGGGGCCGCCGACGATGACGTCACCGAAGCCGTCACCGTTGACGTCGCCGGCACCGTACACGGCATGACCGACAGCGTCGTGGGCGACGTCGGTCTCGTAGGTCCAGTTCGGAGTGGGACTCAGTCCACCGAACGAGCCGAAGTAGACGAACGCCTTGCCTTCCTTCGTTTGACCGTTGGTGAGCTCGTAGGCACCGACGATCACGTCGTCGTACCCGTCGCCGTTTACGTCGCCGGCCCAGCCGACGGACTCGCCGAAGGATGAGACCTCCACGTCGCTCTCGACCTGCCAGCTCGGCGTCGCCGCGGGTCCCGACGGGCCGCCGTGATAGACGAAGGCCGCGCCTTCGCCGACCTGGTCGTTCGTCCAGCCCCAGCAGCCGACGATGACGTCGTCATAGCCGTCGCCGTTCACGTCACCGGCGGTCGAGCCGCTGATGCCAAACTGGGAGCCGGGGGATCCGTCGGCCACCTGCCAGTAGACATCGGTGTCGAGCCCGGTCGGTCCCCCGAGAAAGACGTACGCGGTGCCGTCACCGACCCAGGGTGTGGTGACGAGGGCGTCGCTATAGCCATCCCCGTTCACGTCGCCGGCGGCGCACACGTCGTGGCCGAAGAGCTCGTCGGCGAGGTTGATTTCGCCGATCCAGTCGGGGGTGGACGGGAGGCCGGCCACCGCGGGCGTTGCCATGGAGGCGACCAAGAAACGCAACATCAACGTGCTATGTGGCCTGAGTGGGCTCACGGTGATCCTCCGAGTCAGAGTGGCCAAGTAAGTCGCGTCTGACGGAGAAACACCCTAAGAGGTGAGAACCGCACGGCTCAGAGTCCCAAGACTCGATCGAACCGAAACGGCGTGACTTGCGGAGGGTCGACGAAGCGTCCTGCCTGGGCTCCCGGTCGAGACGCAAAACGTAACCGGAGATTCTGAACGCCGGTTAGATTGACGGGCGTGGGTGGCCCCGGAAGCGACGCCAGCGGAACCGATTGCACGAGTTCGAGAAGCGTCCTGACCGAACCCCGCGTAGGACGCAAAACCGTAACCGGAGAGAAGACGGAAGCGTCCCGAGTGGGGAGCCGGTTCCGAACTCGCGCGATGCCCTGCGACCGGCTGAGTTCAGGGCGCTCTCGTCTTCGTGCATTCAGGGGACGACCAGCAAGTCACTCCCCGTTCGATACGCCCAGCTGCGCCATGAGATCCATCGCGTTCGCAATCCCACGGTGCTCGACGATTCTGCCGTCGACGACTCGGTCGAGATGTATGACCGCCAGGCTGATCTTCCGGTGAGTCGGAGCGACCCCCATCAACTCGCCTTCATGAGTGCCCAGATACCTCCCGACCGTGACCACATGGTCGCCATCGACGAGAACCTGGTCGAAGACGTGACGGCCATCCGGAAAGGCCGAGAGAAACTGCGAGCCGAAGTCCAGGAAACCCTCCCAGTCCATGGACATGTTGCCCATGACGTGAGCGGCGAAGTCGGCGCTGATCGAGTGGCCGAACTCCGGAAGCGTGCCCCGGTCGAACTCGCTGTACATCCGAAGAACGAGTTCCTTGTTTCCGCCCTCGGATGACACGTCCTGGCTCTTGCTCTCGGAGGACAGCGGCCCCACCAGGAGACCACCCACGACCAGCAGGGCCACCGCGATCTGGGTGGTCCGGAATCCCCTCTGCAACCAACGTCGTTCCGTAATCGCGGATCGCATGATCACTCTCCTTTGCCAGCGAGGTCTTGCGCCGGGTCGGTTCATGGCCGACCCGAGCGGGTTCTCGTCACGACGGCTCCAGTGCAACGCGAACGAGTGCACGGACCGCCCAGCTCTTCACCTTTCTCGCGGTGTCCTCGTCCAGGGGAATCACGTCACGAAAGACGATCATCGCTTCCGGCCCGATGATCAGCGCCAGGGCCGCCCGGAGCGTCTCGTACTCATCGTCTCGAAGACGGTGACGCGCCGTGGCCAGGGCGGCGTCGATCAACGGCAGCCGCCGGTTCTGTCTGCCGGGGATCGTCTCGTCCGTCATGTCGCGTCCAATGGAGTTCGCCAGCAGAATCCTCAGCTGGGCCTCGTTCTGGTACACGGTCTCGTGAACGAACGCCTCGGCCCGATCGATGCGATCCTCCGGATCGTCTGACGCATCCGCGTCGAAGATCGCCTCGGGATCGCCGACCGCCACGTCGATGGGCACTTCCGCCAGCAGCGCCTCGATGTTCCGGAAGTACCGATACACCGTGGCGCGGGAGACGAGCGCTTCCTCGGCCACCTCCTCCATGCTCGGCCTTCGGCCTTGCTTCATCAGTCGGTCGGCCGCGAGAAGGATGTCCTTGCGCGTGCGCAGCTCCTGATTGCTTCGTCTCTGCCCACGGTTCATGGTCAGTTGCCCTGGGGAAGCTGCTGGATCACCGCTGCCAGATCGATCCAGACCTGTTCCTTCTGTATCTGACCGGCGTCCGTGAACTCCATGACGTGCAGGAGTCGAAACCTCAGCGGTCGCCCCCTACCCTCGAGCCCGAATGGGCGGCCGGGGGCCTTGCCTTCCCAGACCGACTCGTCCACCAGGAACCCATGGCCATACAGTCGCCGCGTCGGTGTCACCCTGCTCTCGGACAGGTCCGCGAACATCGTCCGGTAGAAGGCGCGTGCGGCTTCACGACCGTGACTCGGGCCACTCGGCCAGCCGACCACGTCATGAGTGGCGTCTTCCGCGAGCGTGGCCAGGACACCTTCTACGTCGTCGTTGCCCTCGTAGGCGAAGTGCTCGTCGATCTTCCGGTCCATTTCCTCGGGCTTCAGGGACATGATTCCCTCCGGTTTTGAGATGTGGATATTGTAATGATATTATTATCTCATGTCAAGACACTCATCCAGGAACTCCCAGGTGGCTTTGTAATCTCATTGATGGCTTCGGATTGTGAGGTTCGGGGACGTTTCGGGCGTAGAATGGAAGTGGCTACGGCGCCGGGAGGCTGGTACGCCGGCGACGCAACGTCAGCCAGGGCGACATCCAATTGGTTCGCGGAATGGACACGCGGTCGGAGACGCTCGCCCGAACGTGCGACGTCGGTGAAGACGCCGCACGAGTCGAGGGCGGACGGCCTCGAGATCGATCCCGGAGGGAGCCGCTCGATGGACCGCGAGGCGTTCACTCGGGAGCTGGTCCGCTCTCGACACGATCCTGGGAACCTCGCCCGGCTGTTCGATCTCGTCTACGACGAGCTGATCGGGATCTCGCGGCGCCAGCTGAGGTCCGTGGGTGCCCTGCACACCCTCAATACCACCGAGCTCATCAACGAGGCGTTCGTCCGCATGGTGGACGGCGATTCCGCGTCGATGGAGGACCGCGCGCATTTCTGTGCCTACGCGGCGCGCGCGATGCGGGCCATCCTCGTGGATCGGGCCCGCCGTCGCATGGCACGCAAGCGCGGTGGTGGCGTGATCCCCGACACGTTTCGAGACGACCTGAGCGGTCGGGCGCCGGACGATCCGGCCATGCTGATCGACGTCCATGACGCTCTGTCGGGTCTCGAGGCGGTCAACGAACGACTGGCGCGGGTCGTGGAGTGCCGCTTCTTCGGCGGAATGACCATCGACGAGACCGCTTCCGCACTCGGAATGACCGATCGCACGGTACGCCGCGACTGGCTGAAGGCCAAGGCCTGGCTCAACGACGAGCTACATGATGCGTAGGCCGTGACGCGATGACGAGGTTTCCCGCCGACGATTCTCCGGAGCTGGACGCGATCCTCGACCGGCTCCTCGACCTTCCTCTCGACGAGCGAGAGGCGTACCTCGACGAGGTATGCCAGGACCGGCCCGAGCTGCGGGCACAGGTCGAGCGAATCCTCGCCGCGGAGAGTCGCGAGGACATCATCGATCGACCGGTCGCGGGATTCGCCCGGGCGCTCCTGGAGGAGGGCGATCGCTCCGACGAGCCCGATCGGGATGTGGGTCGTCACATCGGCCGCTACCGACTGGTACGGGAGATCGGTCGTGGAGGTTCGGCCGTCGTCTATCTCGCCGAGCGTATCGACGGGAGCTTTCGACATCGGGTGGCGATCAAGCGCCTTCTCTCTCCGTCCGGTTTCTCGAACATGCGCGAGCGCTTCCTCGTCGAGCGCCGCATCCTGGCCACCCTCGAGCATCCGAACGTCGCGCGGCTCTATGATGCAGGCGTGACGGACGACGGCGAGCCGTACGTCATCATGGAGTACGTCGAAGGTCTCTCGATCACCGCGTACGCCGACGAACGAGAGCTGAGCATCGACGAGCGACTGATGCTCTTCGAACAGGTGTGCGACGCGGTCGAGTACGCCCACCAGAACCTCGTGGTGCATCGCGATCTCAAGCCGAGCAACATCCTGGTCAGCTCCGACGGGGACGTGAAGCTGCTGGACTTCGGCATCGCCAAGCTCCTCTCGGTCGAGGACCCCGACGCGGCGCCTCTGACCGCGCCCGGACTGGCGGTGCTCACGCCCGAGTACGCGAGCCCGGAGCAGATCGCCGGGAAGCCGATATCCACGACGAGCGATGTCTACGCGCTCGGCGTCATCCTGTTCGAGCTACTGGCCGGTGGGCGCCCGTACGAGTTCGAGACCCGCTCGCCGGCGGAGCTCTCACGAGTCGTGCTCGAGCAGCAGCCGTCCCGTCCGAGCACCCACGTTCAGCGCCGCCCCGCTGCCGACGCGGTCGCCGGGAAGCGCCGAACGACCGTGACGCGCCTTCGGCGCCGACTGCACGGCGACCTGGACACCATCGTTCTCATGGCGCTCCGCAAGGAGCCGGCACGGCGCTACGCGTCGGCGGCACGCCTGCGAGACGATCTCAGGCGCCACCGTGAGGGCCTGCCGGTCATGGCGCGCCCGAGCACCCTCGGCTACCGGGCGGGGAAGCTCATCCTGCGACATCGCGTCGCCGGCGCGCTCGTCCTGCTGGTCTCGCTCTCACTCATCGGTGGACTCGTGGGAACCACGTGGCAGTCCCGTCAGGCCGCGCGCGAGGCGGAGACGGCCGAACGTGTCACGGAGTTCCTCATCGAGCTGTTCCGGGCCTCCGATCCCGACGCGACTCCGGGCCGGGATCTCCGGGCGCGCGACCTGCTCGACCGGGGCGCCGCACGACTGTCGGCCGGCGAGCTCACACAGGAGCCCGAGACGCAGGCGAGGCTGGCCTCGGTGATCGGAAGGCTGTACGTCGAGCTCGGCCTCTATGACGATGCGCGGCGTCTCTTCGAGGAGGCGCTGGCGATCGAAGCAGGCATTCACGGCGAGGCGCACACCCACGTCATGACGGCGATGACCGACCTCGTCGACGCCCGATACAGCCTGGGCGACTTCGAGGCGGCGGAGGAGCTGGGCCGGCGCGTGCTCGATCTACGGCGTCGGTCATCATCGGATGACGGCCCCAGCGTGGCGACCAGCCTGACGAATCTCGCGTCGACCATCGCGGCACAGGGCCGGTACGACGAGGCCGAGCCCCTCTATCGCGAGGCGCTCGCGCTCGAGCGAGCAACCGGAAACACGCTCGCGGTTGCGCAGAGCCTGAACAACCTCGGTGTCTTCCTCTCCAACGCCGGCCGGTACGACGAGTCGCGCGTGGCGCACGAGGAGGCGCTCGGCATCCGCGTCGCCGAGCACGGGGAGACGCATACCGACGTCGCGACCAGCCAGGCGAATCTCGCGGTGGCGCTCCACCAGCTCGGCGAGCTCGCCCGGGCCGAGGAGCTGCTTCGCTCCGTCATCGACCTGCGAACCGAGCTGCTGGGACCGAACCACCCGCACACCGCGCTGGCGCTGAACAACCTGGGAGACCTCCTGGGGGAGCGAGGAGAGCTGGAAGAGGCCCGGGCGGCGCACCTGGAGGCGCTCGCGATCCGAAAGGCCACGTTCGGCGACGACCACGCGGAGACCGGGAGCAGCCTGAACAACCTGGGCGTGACCTCGTACCGGATGGCGGACTATGCCGGAGCGGCGAGCTACTTTCGTGAGGCCCTCCGCGCGTTCCGGAGCCATCATGGCGAGGATCATCCGCTCGTCCTGACCGCCATCAACAACCTGGCGTCCACGTTGCGCGAGCAGGGCGAGCTGGACGAGGCGGAGCGCTACTTCCGCTTGAACCTGGAGAAGCGTCGGGAGCTGCTGGGAGAGGAGCACCCGCACACCAACCAGGCGCTCTCCAATCTCGGCTGGCTGTTGCTGCGCCGTGACGCCCATGAGGAAGCGAGGCAGTGCTTCGTTGCGGCGGTGGCGCGTGACCTCGAGATGTACGCGGAGGATCACACCGTGACCGCGTCGGACAACCTCGGACTCGGACGCGCCGAGCTGGGTCTCGGACTCGCGATCGAGGCCGAAGCACCGATCCGCGAAGCGGTTCGGATCCGACTGGCGAAGCTCGGCGAGGATCACCTGCGAACCGTCGAGGCGCGTGTCTGGCTGGCCGTGAGCCTGTCCCTGCAGGGCAGGCATCGCGAGGCACTCCCGCTCGTCGAGGAGAACCTCCCCGTGCTGGAACAGAGCTACGCTCCCGACCACCCGGCGCTGCTCCGGGGCCGAGCCGCACTCGAGCGGAGTCGCGGGGCAGGATCCCGCACCTCCCACTCCGACCCGTAACTCACGACCATGCAGTCGGTTACTCCCGGCCTGCCGTACCTGCTACGCCGGACGACACGCGAGCCACGTACTCGTCACCCCGGGAATGTCCGCCTTTCGGCGAGAAATACGTGCCAGGACCGACGGGACTCGCCGGCTGCACCTATCGGCAAGAAGGAGGAAACATGAGCCGACTCTCAACGAGCCCGCGCTGGTTCGCGGCGCTCCTCTGCGCGAGCGCGGTCATCGCCGCCGACGTCGAGGCACGGGACGCCGCCTGTCGCGTCGTCACGCGCTGGGACGACAGCTGCAGCGGAGGCCCCCGGGGATGGTGGGACGACATGGTGCGCGCGTGGTACGACGCGATATCGGATTCGAGTCCGATCTGGGGCCACGGTGCGAACGCCTACGGGCGTCACGGACTTCAGCACAACGGCAACATCATCGACGGCGACGTCACGGACATCAGCCTTCGCCCGTTCGGACTCGATCACCTGCCGGGTCATCCCGACGCCGTCGATGCCTTCATGTTCGCCCTGCACGGCGTCGATGCCCCGGTCACCGAGCGCTGGTGCGGGGTCGTGCGCGTCGATGAGCCCGGCTGGGGCAACTGCCTCACCTACCAGGGTCACATGCGCTGGGGGGATGGCGACCTCGAGTTCATGCATCTCTCGTCGTGCTTCAGCATGGATCGAGAGGACTGGTGGCCGAGCTGGAGCGAGTCGTTCGATGGGCTGCATCAGGTGGATGGGTTTCACGGGATCATGTGGATCGGATCGGGCCGCGTGAGTGACTACTCCGACTTCGCGCACGATGCGTTCTGGGGTGGGATCTCCAGCGCCTGGATCGACAACATGTACGACACGGACGTCAACGACTTCTGGGACCAGTGCCCGGTCACTCGCGCCGTGGGCGTCACGTCCGGCGACGCATCGCTCAGGATGAGCTACGAGCGGTACGCGAACGTCTTCCCCGACCCCCCGGGTCTCGGAGCGTCACGCAGTCATCGCGTCCGATACGTCAAGGGCTGTGATCCGCTCGGAAAGGAGGCGCTGTGAGACGCGCCGTCAACATCGGCCTCGCCGTCGCGGCGCTGGGGACGCTCCCGGTGGCCTCGCCCGCGCAGACCTTTCCGGTGTGCGACGCAGGCGGACCTTACTACGCCAGCCCTGGAGAGGAGATCGCCTTCGACGGTACGGCGTCGTACGATCCCGACGGGGTGATCATCGAGTACCTGTGGTTCTTCGGCGACGGGGGCAGCGCGACCGGTGGCCGGCCCGAGCACACCTACGACGCGGGCGGTGTCTACATCGTGACGCTCGAGGTCACCGACGACCGGGGCAACGTCTCGACCTGTAACACCATCGCCGACGTCGAGCTCGACGTTCCTCCCCTCCCGCGACCGATGACGCTCGGAGACTACGTCGTTCAGGCCGACGACGTGCTCCCGGCGATCGACGAGGCCATTCTCGACGCTCCGACCGGACCCGACTGGTTTCTGACGATGACGATCGACCAGGTGTCGGGGGCGATGGCCGACGGGGCTCCGGGCACGATTCTCGTCGATGGTGACGTGTGGATCGGCTACGACGACCCCGACAGCACGAGTGCGCGCTACGTAAAGCTCGATTTCGGTCGCGATTACCTGCGGTACATCAATCAGGACCGTGCGTTCGACATCCTGTCGTCCCCGCACTCGGCGATCGGCGACGAGCTTGCGTTCGGCGTGTTCTCGAGCGCAGCGGATGCGCTCGGAATCCCGGTCGCGGAGCGAGGCGTGCCCATCATCGACACCATCGTGAGCCTGGGTTACGACGAAGGCGTCGGCGAGAGCACCGAGATCGAGGTCGAGCGTCTCGTCACCCTTCCCCGGCAGTTCAACGGCTTTCCCGTGTTCGGGTCCCGGGCTCGGATGGCGGTATCGAATCGCGGGAGGGCGGCACGGGCGCTCGTCGAGTGGCCCCGGTTCGTCATGCCGTCCGGGCTCGAGCTGCTGCCGCGCGAGGACGTCGTGCAGAAGGTCGCCGAGCTCGTCTGGGAATCGGAGGAAGGGGTGGCGGTGCAGCTGGACATCCGTCTCGGCTATGCGCTGACGCCGAGCGGCTACCTGCCGGTCGCCCGCACGAGCTTCTCCGACGCGGGTGGCGTGATGGAGTCGGGCGTGATCGCGATGGTGCCGCTCGTGGACACGGTTCTCGATGCGCCCGTGATCGATGCCTCTGCGTCGCGGCTGGCCCTGCGGGTGCTCGCGGGCGTATCGAACGACGGTGATCTCGTGCAGTTCGAGCTACCCACCGCCCAGCGAGCCCGGGTCGCGGTCTACGATGCCGGCGGTCGGCTCGTTCGCACGCTCGCCGATGGTCGTCGCGACGCCGGTCGCCACGACCTGCGCTGGGACGGACGGGGCCACGACGGAAGGCGAGTGGCATCCGGCGTGTACTTCGTGACTCTCGATGCCGAGAGCGGGACTCTCGCTCGCAAGCTGGTCCGGCTTCACTGAGTCGGTGCGAATACTCCTGACGGGGTGTGATCGCGTGTGATCCACCCCGTCGACAGACGCGAGGGCCGCCGGCCACTCCAGGCCCTTGCGGTCCAATGCGACGATCCCTCGTGTACTTCCGCGAGCACGTGGACATGTAACGAGTTAGCTCGCTGATTGCAGTCCACGAGGGCCTCGTGCCCCGCCGCGGTGCCCGAGCCACGCGCCTCGAACTCGACGGGCCACACGCCCGGCACCCGTACCCTCGCAAAAAAGCCGCAGCGCCCTGTCGGACTCGTCCTCGAAACGTCGCCCCTGGGACTGAGGAGGTGATTGCGCCGGACCCCGCCCGGGTCTCCGACGCGATGCGCCGATCCCGCCCGCCGATCCGCCCGCATGTTCGACCGCCTGGACGAGTCCTGCCCGATCGTCCGGAACATCGACCCAGGAGGTCTGTCATGCCGTCTCGAGGTTCATTCGATCTTACGGCTGCCGTCTCGGCCGCGACGCGGGCCGACCTCGGATCGCTCGCCGTCGCCACCATACTGCTCACCCTCACGCCCGTCCCCGCTCCTGCGATCGACTTCTCGGGGGGCTGCGGCGCATCGGGAGTTCCGACCACCGGGTGGAACGGTCACACGGACGCCAAGCACCGTGTCGTCACGATGCCGTGTGGCGGCACGTTCGAGGAGTTCACCGCCACGTTCAACGGCACGATCACCGCCGAGGACGACGCCGCCGACGGCATCGTGGTGAGGATCGTCGACGACGACTCGCCTGCCGCCAACGACGTGCTCTTGGAGTACGAGTTCGAGAGCACCAAGCTGGACGAGCTCGCCGTCGGCACCGAGATCCATGGAATCGTCACCTTCTTCCTGTACTGCAACTCGCTCTGCGAAGTGGTGGGCAGCACGATCGAGAAGGTCGAGATCTGGGACCGGGGTGACCCCGCGAAGATCATCGACACGGTCAGCTTCGCCGACGCGACCAGCCGCTCGTCCGGCTCCAGTGGCGAGTCCGAGGCGGAGATCGCGCTCGAAGACGACGACGGTGAGGATTACCACCGGCTCTGCAACAAGCTCGACGTGACGTGCACCGAGTCGGACGACGCGTGCAGCTGGCAAGGCTCCCCCCGACTCGAGCCTGGCGAGCGGGCGCTCCTCAGCCTCGACTCGCCCGTGCCGGCGTTCTCCGACGAGACCACGATGACGTTCGGTCTCGACGGCGCGATCGAGGTGATCGACGAGGTCATCGAGTCACCGGAGCGTCTGTGGACGGAGATCGCCGTGCCCGTGGATCAGATTCCCGGTGAGCTGACCGTGTATGCGACGAACGTGGAAGGTGTGAGCAGCTACGCGCCGCTCTTCGTCGACCCGAGCTCGTGGGCGACCAATCGCGCCGGCTGGCTGCGACTCAGCATGACCGACCGTGGTGCCGTCG
This sequence comes from Candidatus Eiseniibacteriota bacterium, assembly GCA_965224245.1. Classification (GTDB taxonomy): domain Bacteria; phylum Eisenbacteria; class RBG-16-71-46; order CAZAMP01; family CAZAMP01; genus CBDCYW01. The sequence goes on from OZ245046.1 coordinate 4,136,442, forward strand.
GTCATGTCGACGAACGATCGGGGCTGGGACGCGGGCTCGGCTATCCCCTCGAATCGGCCCACCATCTGCGGATGGGATCCCTCTGGGTGGGATCGTCGCCCGGCCTCGTGGCCAACCGCGACTACGACGCGGACCCCGCCCCCGACTGGGTACCGTCGGCCGACGTGCCGCTGCAGCTCGAGTCCGTCGACGGCGTCGAGACGATCCGCGGCGCCTTCATCGACCAGGGCGGCCTGATGCCTCACGGCCTGAACGTCGACTTCGAAGCCCGGTTCGTCGACACGCCCGAGCTCGACGACACCGCCCTCCTGCGCTACTGGATCGAGAACCGTGGCCCCGACGTGTCGGGCGTGTACGCCGGCCTGTACCTCGATCTCGACATCGAGGGCGATCCCGAGGACGACCTGGGCGAGGCCGATCGGGCGATCGGCACCGCGTGGCTGTCGGATCCCGAAGGCGTTCACGTGGGCGCCCGTGTGCTGACCTGCTCGCCGGACGACGGCCGCTGCTGGCCGACGGCCGGGATCGGAGTCCAGGACGTCGCCTTCCTCGAGGATCTCGGCCACGTGCCCGACGAGACGAAGTACGCATGGATGAGCGGCGAGGGGACGCTTCGCGAGCTGTCGCGTGAGTCGCGCCGGATCGGCGATCGCGCCATTCTGGTCGCCGCGGGACCGATCGATCTCGCTGCCGGCGAACGACGGGAGATCGCGTTCGCGATCGGCGCCGGGGAGAGCCTCGCGGACCTTCTGGCGAACCTCGAGGCAGCGAGAGCCGACTACGAGCAGACCGCCTTGCACGCCCCCGAGGGACTCGAGCTCGTGCCGCCACGACTCAGCCTCGCTCCGAACCCGACGAGACGCGCGGTCAACATCCGGCTGGATCTCCCTCGCGGCGGACTCGCTCGGGTGGGCGTCTTCGATGCTCGGGGCCGACGGGTGCGAGCCCTCGCCGCCGGACGACGAACCGACGGAACGTCATCTCTCACGTGGGACGGTCGTGACGACGCGGGGCGGCGAGTTGCCCCGGGCGTATACGTCATCCGCGTTCGCACCGACGAGACCGAGTCGGCGAGGAGCGTGACGATGATCCGCTGACGTGGAATGACACCCTGGAGAGGCGACCGCTCGTCGAACCGGCGCGCGGTCACCTCTCCGACTGACACGGCCTGCGAAAGTCGAGGATCTGGTCCCCTTCCGACACGCGCCACACGGCTCGAATCGGAAGAGAGCGGACTCCCGTCGCCGGGATCCAGAACGAGGCATCCGCTCAGGTTCAGCGATACAACGCCTTGATCCGTGCCCACGAGGCTCGACTCGTCGGGACGGAATCGGCTTCCTGGCGGAAGATCACATAGTCCCAGTCGACGTTCGCATCCTCCTGCGCGCCCCACGCGCCGTCGCCGAAGCTCCATTGATTCTCGGGTATCGCGTACGCACTGCCCGTGAAGAGGAGGACGTCATCTCGATAGAAGAGAATCGCATTGCTGTTCGCAGGTGAGGTGATCCGAAACACATGGAAGTCACCTCCTTCATCTATGTCGAAGTCGACCTGCGTCTCAGCCGCTCCCTCTTCGACCACGATGGCCCCGGATGCGTTCAGGAAGAACGAGTACTGGTGCGAACCGTCCGTGAGGGCCGGGCCCGTCGACCGGCCAACACTGATGGAGTTCACGCGGATCCGGGCCTCGATCTCGATCGGTAGCGTGGGCACGAACCCTGGCGACGAGGCCGACTGATAGTACGCGCGCCCGACCCTGCCCATCGTCGTCTGGATCAGGTGGCCTCCTGATACGGCAAAGGCATCCTCTTCGGCGATGAACTCACCGGAAGTCACGTACTCGGTATCGGGATCGTCCGAGGGGAGCACGCCGTCGACATCGAAGAAGAACTCTCTGACGTAGCCCGTGGCGGCGACTGCCGGGGCGGCGAGCGACGCCCAGGCGGACGCGACCATCGCCCCCATGATGAAGACGGAAGTGGACTGTCGTGACGGTCTCATGAGCAACCTCCTCTGGGATCTCCGGTAACGGCCCTCTCTCGCGACGTTGATGGCATCGAGCCATCCAGCAATGACGGGCCTTTCACGGAAGCATCGTGAACCTGTGAGTCGCAACGCCGTCCTCCCCGTCGAGCCTCACGAAGTACGTTCCCGGTGCCACGGAACGACCGTGTCGGTCGCGTCCGTCCCACGACACCTCGTGACGGCCGGCGCTGAACATCGATCTCGCGAGAGTCCGGACGACTCGACCGCCGACGTCGAGAATGGCGAGGCGCACCGGCGACGCGGTCCTCGTCTCGAAGGTGATCGACACGTTCGCGGGCGCCGGATTGGGACGCGTCTCGATGATCATGCGTGTCGCTGGATCCGTCGTCGGCGCGACGTCGAGCGGCGCCACGATGTCGATTGGAAGGTTGGCCTCGGACTCGTGGATCAAGCTCGCGCCGTCGTAGATCCGCATTCGCGTCACCGCGCTCGTGTACGACTGGTCGAACGTGTGCTCGTACTCGCCGCCGGCAAAGTCCGCGTCGACGAGCGTCGCGAACACCTCGAACGAGGTCTCCTCGCCGTCGCGGATGGCGAGCTCGAACGAGCGAGAGCCCGATGCGAGCGTACCTCCATCATCCGCGCGACTTCTGCCGGTGCAATCGACGCTGCAGTCGCAATGACCGACCCCCACGACGAGACTGTTTCCGCCATGAACGCGCTGTGTCCACCCCCAGCTGGGTGTGCATCCGAGCCAGTACGGATCGCCGTAGAGACACAACAGGGAGCCGATGACGCTGAAGTCGGGCGAGTCGAAGACGAACGGGCAGGACGCATCGTCGTACATCATGCAGCCGGAATCGCCGTCCGAGTGCTTGACGCCGAGGGCGTGGGCAAGCTCGTGCATGACGACGGAGGCGCGATCGAACGTGGTGGCTCCCCAGGCCACCGTGGGGTTGAGGTCGATGCAGACCAGCTCGGCGGCCTTGGGTTCGCGGAAACCTCGATCCGTCGCGACGACCGAGGTGTATCCGAGGAAGACGGTGTACCCCAGCTCCTCTCCCGAGCAAGCCACGTTCATGTCCGTCGGCGGAGCCGCGCTCTCGCAGGTGATGATCCCGCCATCCATTTCGCCGTACGTGAAGACGATTCCGAAGCCGGGAAGATCGGATACCTGACCCGCGTAGTAGATCGAGAACGCCGACCCCAGATCGGCCGCGGACACCAGGTTGAACTGGTTGACCGCGTTCTGGATCGCCGACCTCATGGCGAGGCAGGGGCCGTCGGAGCATCCGGCGAGACCAGGGCCGAAGTAGTAGGGGATGACTGCCTCACATCCGCTCGTCGGATACCATTTGTAGCCGAGGTTTTTCGGGGTACACATGGCAGACGTGCGGGCGACACCCCCCTCCGGGTCCGAGGGCTCCGTGGTCTTCAGGTCCGGACTGGCGCCCACGTTGGCGGTGGCGCCGACAAATGCGAATCCGAGTACGAGACCTCTCTTCGGCATCGACACGGCGGCTCCCTTCGCTCTCTTCCGGGTTTCGCTCCGGACCGGCATCCCCGGGTGGGGTGCTGTGCCACTACGCGTCAAATCGCCGCGAATGAGGCCAGCTCCGAGCTCCTTCCTCGACCGGTGAGACTCTCAGCCGCCGTCGGCGGCCGACATGGCGTCCAATCACCCGGGAGAGTGTCGGGTCGATGTCTCTGACCGCGACTCAACCTCTTGATAGTGAGTGAGTTGTGGCTGTGAGCGCGTACCGCTCCCCGTGCTCCGCCACGAGGCTCCCGGGCGTGGCCCCTGACGCCGGTACGGCCCCGGCTCGCGTGTGGAGGGACCCGGAGACAGGGCGGGACCTGGAGACGTTCGATGTGGAGCCGGGTAGGGACAGGCAAGTCGTCTCGAGGAGCGGTTCACGATCGAAGCGGATGTCCCGGACGCCGACCGCGCTCCGGACGGACGGCTTCTCCTGATCGAGACCGCGGAGGCGGTGCGAGATGCGAGCGTGACCGTGGTCCTGAACGGGTTCGGCAGCTCAAAGGGCGGAATCCCTGATCGGGAACTGATCGCGCCAGGCGGAGTCGTACCCGGAACGCATCATGACCCTGACGCCCGCGCCCCGATGCCGGTCCTATCCGCCGGTCACGGCGACGGTGGTGGCCGCGGCGGCCGCGGCGTGCATCGCCTCGATCGCGGCCTTGGTGGCCTCGCTCGCCACCTGGCCCTCGGCGATCGCCTCCAGCCGCTTCTTGCGAGGCTTGAGATCCTTCCGGGTGAACGACGTCTTCAGGAGATCCGAGCGCCAGGCGAGCGAGACCGCGACGGCGGTCCGGGCGTCGACGTCACCCTCGCTGAAGATCGCGTCCCGCATGCGAGCCACGAGCGCGCGCTCGGGCTCGGGGTTCCGTTCGGGGTAGATCTTGCGGGTGAAGATGAACAGGACGGTGTCCTCGTCGGCGCGAAGCACGCCCTTCCTGCAGAGCGAGCGCGCCACGCGGTCCCGGAGCTTCTTCAGCCGGGAGAACCGCTGGACCCACATGACCGCCTGTGCGCGGCGACCGGCGTCGGCGACCCTGGCCAGCGCCTCGTCCATGACCTCGTCGCCGACGCGCATGGCCGACGCGACCTCGATCATCTTCTTCTTGCCCTTTCGCCCCTCCGACACCACGCGAAGACGCTCCTGGAGAAGCAGCTCGGCCAGGACCGCGCCGCCCAGCGCCAGCTTCCAGTTGGTCATGCCGTGCATCGTGCCCTTGCGGTCGCGAAGGGCCAGAAGCAGCAGCTCCTCGGTCAGGAGGAGCGTCGTCTGCGAGCCTGCCATCGTGAGCTCCTTGTCGAGGCGAAGTGAATGCAAGTGTAGCAGCATGACGACTGCACCTCACGTCCTGCACCCGAGGGCGGTCGTGCCCGAAGTCGGTCTGCTGCTCGACCCTGCGCCGTTCAGCCGAGGTTGAGGCATGATCGCGCCCGGTGGTACTCTTCGAGTCCCTCCCCACCCACCCCAATCTGGAGGTGTGTGATGACTCGCGGTACGCCGGCCCTCGGCTCGGTGGTCCTGCTCCTCACCCTGACCGCATCGCTCTCCGGTCGGACGCTCCACGTGAGCTCGATCCCCGATGCGGGCCCCACGGCGCGATGGGCGTTCGACGCCACGCCGCGCGCCGGATGTCCGTGCGACAGCACCGTCGTGGACTCGACCCTCTATCGACTCGACATACCGGGGTTCGTCTACAGCTTCGGTGACACCGTTCGCTACGAGTACCGGGTCACCAACCAAGGCGCCATCGACCGAGAGTACTGGTTCTCGACCTCCTGTCAGGATTGGTACGCGGCCTATCCCGGGGACTGCGGTCCGTTCGACTCCGGCTGCGACCCCGCCTGGGAGGCCCCCTGGGGCTGCTTCCTCGCCTCGTCGCACTTCGCGCTCGCCCCGGGCGAGACCCAGACGTTCGTCTTCGACTGGCGCCTCCACGGGATCGATGGAGATCCAGTGCCACCGGGCGCGTACACGGTCTACGCGGCCATGCGGAACGACTACCCGGGCACGATGCTGTCGGTGCCGATCGACGTCGTGCCGTACGGCCCGCGGCTCATCCAGGAGGCGCTCGACGTCGCTACGGCTGGTGACACCGTCGTGGTCGCACCCGGAACGTACCCGGAGAACATCGTCTTCGACGACTCCCACGACGGGGTCCGGCTCATCTCGTCCGGAGGACCGGACGAGACGATCATCGACGGCGGTGGCCGCGGCAGCGTCGTCTACTTCCGAAACGTCGGACCCTCCACCGTGCTCGAGGGCTTCACGATCCAGAACGGCCGGAACGAGTCCACGTCCGAGTTCTGGACGTACGTCGGCGGAGGGATCTCGCTGATCCAGTCCGCACGGCCGACGATCCGCGGAAACGTCATCCGCGACAACCGAAGCGACAGCGGGGGCGGGATCTCGGCGGCACACGCGTGCGGAGCGCTCATCACGGGGAACCTGTTCCTGGACAACGAGGCGTCGTGGCGTGGCGGCGGCGTCCACATCTGGCTTCCGGGCTACAGCCCCGCCGCGCTGGTCACCGGGAACACGTTCGTCGGCAACCGCGCGACGAACGGCGGGGGCGTCTACGCGCGCACCCCGTACGATGGCTTCACCACCGTGTCGAGGAACATCTTCTATCGCAACCAGAGCGAGGGTGCCGGTGGAGCGCTCTACTGCCACGGCGGATCGGGCCGCATCGTTCGCGACCAGTGCAACGCGTACTGGGAGAACGTCCCCGACGACATGACGACGTCGTGCCAGACGATCGACCCCGTCCTCTCCGATCCCCGCTTCTGCGATCCGGACGCGGAAGACTACCGACTTCAGGTCGGATCACCGTGCTCGGCGGAGGAGAATCCCGGCTGCGGCCTCATCGGCGCGTACGACGTGTCGTGCCCGATGATCGACGTGGCGACCGTGGCACCCCCAGCGCCGGGGGTCCGGCTGGAGCCCAACCCGTTCCGGGCGCGCATCGGGATCCGGGTCACCGGCTCTGCCCCGGTCGACGCACGCGTCGACGTCTACTCCTCGGGTGGGCGTCGGGTGTGGTCGACCCCGTTCACGCGCGCGGTCCTCTGGGAGGGTCGCGACCTGAGCGGACGTCCGATCGCCCCGGGAACGTACTTCGTTCGCGTGAGGGCCGGTACCGCGATCGTCACCGAGAAGGTCGTTCGGCTGCCCGAGTAGGTGCCCGGCGGCAGCTCGACGGCATGAACCCCGAGCGGCAGGAGCGGCTCGCCGAGCGGAATCGCCCTGTCCCTGCGACGCCACGTCGCACCCGTCTTCGAGCTCGCACGTCCCTCCCCGGTAACCGCGTCAGCCGGGACAACGTCGATGCGTTCTCGGTACGGACAGGCGGCGCAATCGTCAAGCGGTATCCACCACCTCCCCGCGCAGGATGGCGTAGACCTCGACGTCGTGATGACGTCCCTCGTGGAACCAGGCGCCGCGCGCGGTGCCCTCGTGGCGATACCCGCACTTCTCCGCCACGCGCCGCGACGCGGCGTTGTCGGGATGGATGATCAGACGGATCCGGTTGAGCCGCGTACGATGGAACAGGAGGCGGGTCATCAGCCCCACGGCCTCGGTGGCGATGCCCTTGCCGGTGTGCTCCCGCGCGTAGACGTGGTAGCTGAGCTCGAGCTCGTCCAGATAGGGAACGGTCCGGAAGAACTCCACGTGTCCGACCACCTCGTCCGTGTCGAGGGTGTTGACGAGCAGTGTTCCGTCGTTCTCGCTCCAGAACCCCGTCTCTGCATACTTTCGTCGGAACAACGGCTCGGGGAGCACGCCGATCGGGAAATACGGCCCCCGGTTGGCGACGTCCTGATGGTGCTCGTAGAAGCGTTCGAGATCGGCTTCCCTGACCTGCCGAAGGCCGACGCTGCTTCCCCGTACGATCATCGGCACCCCTTTCCCGCGGAGTCACGTGGCCGGTCGAGGCATCGCCCGAGACACCGCGACCGGCAGCCATGGAGAACGGAAGAGACGCGTACCTCGATGTGGAGCTGGCAGCGGCAAGTGTACCGCATCCCTCCCCTGCCTGCTCCGACCCTGTTCCGGGGTTCGATGGGCTTTCGCACGGCAGGAAGCCGACCGCGGCGACGACGCACGCTCGGTCAGGTCGCAATCACGGAGCCAGTGTGAGCCGCCGGATGACCGGGTCCGAGCCCCGTGAAGACGTGACTGCCAGGAAATAGACACCCGGGGCGACGCGACGCGAGCCGCCGATTCTCAGGTCCCATCTCAGGAGACCGGTTCCGGAACGATCCGACCAGACCGTCCGCCCGCCCACGTCGTACACGCTCACCGTCATCTCTCCGCCGTGATCGGGCACATGAATGACGACGGACTCGGACGCCGGGTTCGGGTGGATGCTGACATCCATGACCGGGGTGACGTCGTCGACGTCGAGCATCGTGGACGCGAGCGCGAGGCCGAGCAGCGTGTAGTCGGGGTTGTATCGTACCGAGTCCAGCAGGGCGAACGACGGATACCCGATCAGGTACAGGAAGCCGTTGGCTCCGACGCCCCAGAGAGAATCCGTGGCGGCGTTGAACTCGATGTCACTGATGGGTCGGTACCCGTCCTGCGCCGCATGCTGGTCGAAGGTCGATCCCGGTGGTCGGGAGACGTCGACCAGACGCCGATCGTCCGGAGCGGGCGGGGTCACGTCGAGCCACAGGGCCTCACCCGAGGGACTGCGGCAGAGGCCGTCGCCATCGGCACTGGACGTGACGCTGGTGAAGCTGACGACGTCGGTCACCAGCCCGTCGAGGAACAGGCGGCCGAGCGCGTCCGACGAGACCGCTGCGCTGCTCGCGTGATGGAAGCTGGTCCAGAGCTCACCATCGATGGATGCCAGACCCTCCGCATGCGGCACCGGAACTCCGGCGACGTTGAGCGTGTCGCGTGTGGCGATGTTCCCGAACGTGTCGAGGGAGAACACTTCGGCGACGCCATCGGTGAACAGCGAGTTCACGACGTAGATGACGTCGCCCACCACCGCCAGATCCGGATCCCGCATGTCGGCCGCGATCTCACCCAGAAGCTGAACGCTGCCGTCACGCGTGTCGACGAGAACGAGCTCGTCGCGGCTCGTCTCGATGCTGTAGAACGTCGTGGCACGGGTCTCGATCGCCAGCGCACAGACGATCGAGAGCAGGACGAATGCGCGCGTCTTCATCGCCGTCACCCTCCTCTCAGGCGGCGGTTCTGGGGCTGCAGCGGCGCGCGAGCCTCACATGCCCCCGGCGTGGCCACTTCAAAATGACGTCAGGCCTCCGGTCGTGAGCCGGGGTTGGTCGGTCCTCGCGGTCGTCCCCGCCCCATGGAGGTAATGCGCCTTCTCTCGAGAGCGCACGCCTCGTCCCGCGGGTCCCCGTCGGCCTGACCATCCCGGAGCGGGCGGCGGGTGGGAGCCCGGGAATGGCCCCGGGCGAAGAGACGGAATGCGGACGCGGCTCCGGGCCGCGATGGCGCTCTCAACGTGTTGGAGCTGATCGTGTTGGCCCGTCTCGTCACGCTCCGGCCTGCTCGAGTGCCTCCACCGAGGGTGCCAGTACGGCTCCGGATTCCGCAGTTCCTGATAGTCCCCGCTCCGGCCGGGCTGCCCGCCTCCGCCGGCAATCGACCCACATGGATCGAGCGCGGGGCTCAGGAGGTTCAAGATGCTTCAGTGTAACAAGATACGAATCGCGTGGTCGTTGCTCGCGGGGATCGCCGCGGTGGGCACGGCGCTCGCGGTCTCCGCCTTCGGCGACCACGGATGGGAGTACACGGGTCCGCCTCCGGGACGAGAGACGCCGCATCTCATCGTTCACCGCCCGGTCGACGGCGGGGTGGTGAACGTCCACACCGACTCGCGGTTCGGGCTCCCACCGCTGCCGCCGAACGAGCTCGAGCGACGGAAGCTCGATCTCGCTCGCGACGCGATCGCCGGAGCCGACGCCGCCGGTACCCGCTGGATGGTGCCCGCGGACGCCGATCCCCACGTCTTCGACGCCGGTGCGGAGCGAGAGAAGCTCGAGCGCCGGTGGTCGATGGAGCCACTGCCGGACGTGGACACGCCGGGGACCCCACTGGAGAGCGGAGGTGAGCGATGACGCGCAGCATCCTTCTCACCGCCGCGCTCGCCGCCACGATCTCGTTCGGCGACGCCCACGCGCAGTCCGAGCCGATTCTCGGGCCCTGCTACGAGACACGCGAGCACGAAGACGTCTACCGAGGCGACTCCACCAGCGGCGCCTCGATGCCGGAGAAGACGGCCGCCCACCGGTGCGTGGAGCCCGACGGGTCGGAAGACCGGTCCTCGGGATGGGCCGAAGCACGCCGAGGTGGCACCTATGTGGACAGAGATACGGCCCACTATCCGCGCGGATCGATCTTGAACGTGATCCTGTTCATCGACCACGACGGCGGGACGTGGACCTGCGACGAGCGCAACGCGATGGCGGAGAAGGCGTCGGATGCCAAGCAGTTCTACCTGAATCACATGCCGCCGGAGGGCTTCCTCACCTGGGACAACGAGGGATCCTCATCCTACTGGTACTACCGGGCCACGTTGCCGTACGACGTGAGCGAGATGGCCTCCCTGCACAGCTTCGATGAGTACATGGTCGAAGACGCCATCGAGCTCCTGGGCTTCAGCGACGAGGACGGGGACGGCGGGGTCATCGACGACATGACGCTGTGGCTCCAGAACTGGGGTGGAGGCTGGGACAACGTCATTCTCACGGCGACGCCCGCCGACTACAACTTCCGCGCCCGAGCGTCGCTGACACGTGCATACATCCGGGTGGACCAGTACGACGAAGCGGGCGTGTGGGCGCACGAGTGGGGACACGTACTCGGGGCCTGCGACGAATACGTGGACTTTTGGGATGAGGGGCAACGCGACTCGTGCCAGAGTGGGGTCGACTGCGGTCCGTGCCCGGCGAGCCCATACATCACGGTGAACCCGGAGGATTATCCGGACAACGCCAACTGTGTCCTGTGCGGAACCGATCCCTGCATCATGAAGTCGTCGCGCGGCAGCTACGACGGCCCGCCTTGCTCGGCGACCCACGGGCAGTGGGCGTGGGTGGACGCCGACGGGAATGGCCGACTCGACAAGACGATCGCCTGGGATCCGCTCGCCGAGGACGTCTACGAGATCTACGAGCTGCCCCACAACACGACCTGGACCCACTCCCGTACCGACTGGGGACTGGTGGCGAACCAGAAGTGGACGAGCTGGAGCGCGATCGGGGTGCGCACCCGCAGCACCGCGAACTGGAACCTGTGGGTGTACGGCGACAACAACCGCAACTACCTCCAGGGGTGGTCGGTGTACCCGGACCCGAACGACGTGGACTTCGTGGTCGGCGACTTCAACCACGACAACCTGGGGCAGGATCACGTTCGCGTGTACAAGACGTCCGGCAGTGGACAGTACGTGCTGCATCACGAGGCCGGGAACCAGATGCTGTTCGCCGACGGCGTCGTGCGATCGAAGACGTGGCAGTCGCTCCAGGTCGTGCGCGCCTTCGACGTCCCGCTGTTCGCCGGCGAGACCATCCGCTTCGAGCTCGACGTGCAGAGCGCCGGGCTCGACCTCGGCATGGCGCTCTTCAAGTCGAACGGCGGCACCTACTACGGGAGCCGCGCGACGGCGGAGATCGAGGTGGACGGGTTCGGGGCCGGCGCCGACGAGTTCTTCGAGTACACCGTGACGGACGACGACGTCTACGGCCTCATCCTGTGGTCGAACGCCGAGACGGGGGGCGACTTCACCATCCAGGTCGGGCCGACGACGTACGCGCTAGCCGAGGAGGCTCGATACACCACCTTCGCCGAGCTCCAGCTCTTCTCGTTCGCTCCGTACACGAACTACTGGGCGGTGTCGGCCGTCCGGCCCGGTGCGAGCTCGAACGTGAGGCTCCGGCAGTACGAGGAGTCGACCTTCGAGACGCTGCTGCAGACCTCGGGCGCGTACCCGAACGTGGAGTTCGTTGCGTCGGACTACAACCCCGGCTTCTCGACGGACTACCTGCGCGTGCTCCGACAGAGCGGCGGCACCGCGCACACCACGCAGTGGGAGCAGGGGGCGGACATCCTGGCGGGCTGGCAGGCCGACAACTGGGGATCGGGATTCGTCTGCAAGGTCTGGGACACTCACCTCCTGGCCGGGCAGAAGTACCGGGTCCAGCAGTACGACGAGCTCTTCAATCCCATCAGTGCCGGCATCTATCTCGTGAGCTCGGCCGACGGTGACCGCTACAAGGCGCGCAGCGGGGCGGAGGTGGGCAGCAACGAGCGCACCGTGTTCGCGGAGTGGTTCACCTACACGCCGTCCGTGGACGACTGGTACGGACTGGTGATGATCGCCAACGACAACTCCGACGGTGCGTATACCATCGGCGTCGGGCCCTCCGAGGTGCTGACCGAACAGTCACCGGTCGTGTTCCCCGACGAGATCGTCTGGGGAGACATCGACAGCGAGGCCGGCTCGTGGACGGTGGCCGGAGTTCGCCCGGAAGCCGGGTCGATCTCGTCGATGTGGATCTGGGACTGCAAGGACCGCATCCTCCCATGCTTCCGTGACGGCGACTCGTCCGGCGATCTCGTCCGCTACGTCGCGATCGACGCCAACCACGAGGCGGCCGCGACGTACTACACCCGCGCCGACCGCAACGCCGGCGTCGGCGAGCAGGCGGTGTCGTTCGACGTGGCGGAGGCGACCGACATCTCGTTCGATGATCTCGACGAGGCCGAGCACGCCTCGGGTTCGTTCGTCGAGGACGAGGTCGTCCAGGTTTGGGACCTGGACGTCACGATCGCTCCGGTGACGGTTCAGGTGGTCGTCGTGCCCCGATCCCCCGATCTGGATCTCGCCGTATCCGTGCACGACTCGGGGGATGGAGACCTCATCCAGGGATCGGCCGACGCGATCGCGGTCGTGAACGATCTCGGCGCCGGAGGCCAGGAGGTGCTCCTCTTCGACGCGGCCGTGAGTGACGTCTTTGGTCTCGTGGTGACGAACCGGAGCGGCGCGGCGGGTGACTACGACATCCACGTGTACGATCCGGGACTTCTGGACGTGGGCGAGGACGCGGCGCCTCGCGAGCTCGCCTTCCAGGCCGTCGGTGTCGCGTCCGAACGACCCACGTTCCGCCTCGCGTTGCCCGAATCCTCGCCCGTGCGCGTCGACGTGTTCGACGTGAACGGCCGGCGGGTCCGGACGTTGGCCGACGAGGAGCTACCGTCGGGTGTGCACTTGCTGGCCTGGGACGGCCGGTCGGCGGGAGGAGCTCCGGTGGCCTCGGGGATCTACTTCGCGCGGCTGCGCACGAGCAGCGACGAGCGAGTGGTGAAGCTGGTGCGGCGCCGTTGAGATGGTCGCTGGGGCCGGTGTCCCGGGGCCCGGATCGGACGATCCGGGCCCCGAACGTGATCCTCGGCACGGCGGCCTGGCCAAGGACCCCGACGACCGCCGGCAGACGCCGGTCAGGCGAGGCATACGTCCTTCGGCGAGGCTGCGCGACCGGCGGACGCCTGGGTCAGCGGATGACCGCACCCTCGGAGCTGAAGAGCTTCATCGGCTTCGACAGAATCAGCGGACCCTCATCGTACGTCCCGGCCTCGAGATAGAGGTGATTCGTGGTCGCCGGTGAGGCGGCCGCCTGAGCATCGGCGACGGTCTCGATGGGATCCCCGCAACGGCCGCTGGCGCTCGGGAGGCCCGAGGGACGGACGAACAGCATCTGCCCCTCGCGGCAGGACTCGACGGTGAGCGGTGGATCCGGGCAGACGCCACCCGCGACGATCGACTGCCAGTCGGAGTACGCGATGCACGTGACGTCCCGGGCGGGAGGGCGCCGTGCGAGCCACGTCACGTCCTCGATGTTGGCCCACTCGTCGTAGTCCCCGACCACGGACAGATTGAATTCCGTATTGCACCAGCCGAATCGGGAGACGTTGATGTCCTCGGCCACCACGCCGCCGACCGCTCCGCTGCAATCCCAGTCCACGGGGATCATGAGATTGCCGCGGTTCTCGTCGAGGGCGTTCTCGTCCAGGAAGCACTGGTAGCCGCGCGAGTAGTCGAGGTGCTTGAAGAGCTCTGCTTGCTCCGGAGCTAGCCCGAAGCACTCGAGCTGCTGGCGGACCCCGTTCAGCTGAAAGAAGTAGCTCATCACGCTCGGCATCGTGGGAACGACCGGTCCCACCCAGCTCGTCCCGGACGAGTCGGACGTACAGTCCATGCTGCCACAGTGCTCGAGGCCGAGGTTATGGCCGAACTCGTGGGCGATGGTGCTCGCCTGCCGGAACGGGGATCCGACCCCGCCGAGATGATTCCCGAGGGTGACGATGAAGTTGGCCCCCGGCAGCTCGGCACGGCCGCTGCTGTTGGTCACCACGCCTCCTGTCCGGTACCGGTGTCCGATCACGCCGTAGTGCCACCCGGCCAGTCCGTCCCGGTCGAAGTAGGTGGCGCGGAGCGCGCCGAACGCGCTGTCCTCGTCGGCGTACGCCCAGAAAGAGTCCGTGCCCGTGGTGTCGTCCACGATCACCGCATAGTGGGGGATCGCATCGTCGACGTCGATGACGAGGGTGTGTCCCTCGCACGCGAACATCTGGATGAGGGCATCGGCGACCAGTGGGGCGGGCTCGTGCGAGTGCGAGGCGTCCACCATGTAGTCGAGCTCGATGCGGAAGAGGTCCGTCCATCCGGTCTCCGCGGCCAGCACCGACAGGGCCAGGATCGTGATCGCGCGCGCCCTCATTGCAACGACACCAGCACGAGGACGAGTCCAACGCCATCGGGGAGTGGCGTCATCGCCTTCCCGAGGATGGCACCGTTGGCGCGGGAGTGATCGGTGACCTTCATCGCGCAGCCGGGCGTCGCGGACGTGGTGAGTAGATCGCCGGGCTCGATGGAGCCGAACGCGGCATCCGCGCGGGCGTACACCCGCCCCGTCAGGGCAATCGGGTGCTCGCCGTCGGCGACGGTCCCCGGCTGGCCCATGAGCATTCCCGGTCGCACGTCGCCTGCGCCGCTGATCACGCCGGCGACCCGGCGGTCGTAGGGGCCATCGCTCACCACGAGCGCGCCGGGACGCTCGGGGTCGATGCACACGACCGACCCGGGCAGGGGCTCGACCGCCGTGTCGTCGGCCGGCCTCACGTCGAAGCGCTCGGAGAGATCGGAGCCGCCGGTGATCTCCACCACGTTCGTGATCACGCGGCCCTGGCCCGTGCCATCGTGATCCCCCACGATCTGTACGGTACGGGAGCTCGCCGCGTTGAAGGCCTCGATCACTCCGCCACCGTACGTCGCACCCTGGGCAAAGGCACGGACGCCCGGTGCCCCCGTATCTTGAAGCATGTCCAGCCGGGATCCCCCGCCGGAGGCCGTCCGGTCGCTCTTGAGCTCCAGCGTCGACGTGCCGTTCTGGTCGAACATCTGGAAGAGGCCGTATACGGACCCGGTCTGTCCATCGAGGCGAATGCGGTTGACGTCGTTGTCGTCCAGGAAGTTGAGCGAGTTATAGAAGATCGAGTTGCCGGTGCCACGGTTGATCGTGAGGTGCGGACCCACCTGAAGCCCGCTCTCCACCCCGAACACGTGGAGCTGGTTAGCGGTCCCGTCGTACTCGAGGTCGATGCCGAACGTGGCGCCGGGGTTCTCGACGAGGCGAACCCGGGCGTTTGAGGGGTTGGTGCTGATCGGTCCCACGGTGAGGGCGGGTGCGCCTCCATCCTCTCGGACGTCGACCTTCGACGTGGGCGACGTCGTGCCGATGCCCACGTTTCCGGACAGCTCGAGGTACGCGTCGTCGCCGGACGTGCCCCACACGGGGTCGGCGGTGCCCGTGGCGCCGATCGCGAGGTCGCCGCCCACCTCCGTGATGGAGATGCCGTCGCCGGCCACGAGGTCGACGTGCTCTCGCAGACCGTTGAGGCTCCGTAGCACCGTTCCGGGGCCGATCTTCGACGACGTGACGCTGCTGTCCGCGACGGTCAGCGCGTGCATGGCGAATGGAGATCCGGCCACCTGGATGCGGGCGGGCATCTCGCCGGCCCCGTCGATCTCGAGTCCCAGATAGCGCGTCTCGGTGAACAGGTTCGGCGGAAACTCCCAGGACGTGATGCCGAGCCGTGTCGTGATGATGGAGTCGGTGATGAGGAGGTTCTGGCCTTGCCACCAGAGCACGTTACCACCGGAGGGTGCGTCCCAGATCCGGAAGACGACGTCGTAGATGTCCTCCGGGAGTGGAAGACCCATCGAGTCGGTCACCGCGGCCTGGAAGCTCACGACGCGTTCGGGTTCGGCCACGGTCGTCACCGGAGTCGCCAGCGTGGCGAGGCAGATCAGGAGTACACCGAGCGCTCGGTTCATGAACGCCTCCATCTGGTTGCCGTGGCGCCGCTACCTCACGACTATCAGCCGATGCGACGCGTGGAAGCCCTCCGCTTCGATCCGAAAGAAGTAGACCCCCGCGGCGAACGCAGAGGTGTCGACGTCGAGGACGTGTCGGCCGGGGGGGCGCTCGCCATCGGTCACCGTGGCTACGCGGCGTCCGGTGACCCCGTAGATCGCGACGCGGACCCGCGATTCCCGCGGCAGCTCGAAGGCGACGGTGGTCCGGGTATGGGCCGGATTTGGGATGCTGGGAAGCAGGCGATACCGCACGGGAAGCGGCGCGGGTGCTCCGGGCGAATCGAGAAGGATCGAGCCGTCGTGGAGGTACCAGAACCCGGCACGGACCCGGTCGACGGAGCCGTCGGGGATGACCCCCGCGATCGGCTGCCCGAGAGTCGTCCGCACCGTGAGTGCGTCGTCCACCAGGAGCCCGGCACCGGAACCGATCACCGCGCGAAAGGTGCCGCCGGCGATCGTCTGCGGCGCCGCGAGGCACATCCACGCTGTCGCGAGCAAGACGCAGCATCGAGCATGCAATCCATGATCGATCCGACTGCTCATGTGCGCCCTTCAGCTCGAGGGGTGCTCGCGGTACCGTCGGGACGCATCCGTGTCCAGCCTGCGCGCCCGTTACACCGCCATTTTAGCGAGGATCGCCGGATCGCGCCAACCCGTGGTGCGTGAGAACACAAACGAACCACGACAGGGAGACTTACGGACATGATGAGGTACTGTCGGTCTCATCCGAAGGCCAGCGCCCACGCCGGTGACGCGTTCGGGCCGACTCCCGAACCGGAACAGGAGTGCTGCACGCATCGGCATGGCCCGGGTAGAATCGGTGTCTGAGCACGAGCAGGGCGGATGGGGCGCTCATCAGCGTCCATTTGATGATTCGGCCCGGAATGCACGCAAGCCCGGTCGACGATCGTCCTGCGCCGGAGGGAGGTCGCGATGTCGTCTCGTGCAGTCGGGCTGCTCTGCGCCGTCTCGGTCATCGCGTCGGCCCCGTCCCACGCGGGGCTTCCGACATCGTACGCGGAGGACTTCACCACCACGGCCTTCAGAGACCCCGTCACCACCACGGCCGAATGGGACACCACGAGCGGCGAGGTCCGGCTCACCCCCTTCACGTTCTCGCTCATCGGTGAGCTCGACACCGCGGGCGCCGCCCGCGACGTCGTGCTCGCAGGCGACGTCGCGTACGTTGCCGACAGAGCGGGTGGCCTCGGGGTGATCGACGTCACCGATCCGGCGAACCCGTCACTCACCAGCACGTTTGCCACGCCGGACGTGGCGACGGGTGTGGTGGCCGACGGTGATGCGGTCCTCGTCGCGGACGGGGCGAGCGGTCTCGTGATCGTCGATGTCTCCGACCCATCGATACCCGTGCTCGAGGGAAGCCTCGACACGTCGGGATTCGCGACCGCGTTGGCTCTCGCCGGCCGCGTCGCCTTCGTCGCCGACGGTGCCGGAGGGCTCCACGCGGTGGACGTGGACGATCGGTCGAATCCGATGCTGCTCGACACGGTCGACACGGCGGGCGACGCCCGCGGCGTCGCGCTCCACGGAGACCTCGCGCTCGTCGCCGACGGAACGAGCGGACTCCAGATCATCGACATCACGGACCCGGCGAACCTCGTTCTCATCGGGTCCGTCAATCCCCCCGGCGAGGCGTACGACGTCGCGGTGAACGGGGACGTGGCGTTCGTCGCGAACGGAACAGGCGGGCTCCACGTGATCGACATCACCGATCCGACGAGCCCTTCACTCGCTGGCACGGCCAGCACACCCGGGGTGGCCACCGGGATCTTCGCGCGCGGCGACGTCGCGTACGTCGCCGATGGTGCCAGCGGGGTCTACCTCTTCGACGTCCGAGATCCGTCGAGTCCCTACTCGATCGGGGGCTTCGATACCAGTGACGCCGGCAGCGTCATCGTGGGCGGGGACCTGGCCTACGTCGCGGACGGTACGCGCGGACTCGTCGTCGTCGACGTCTGGTCGGCGCCGGATCCCGAGCTCGTCACGACGATCGGCACGACCGACGCAGCGGGCGTCGCGATCTCCGGCGACGTCGCATACGTCGCGGATCAAGCCGCCGGTCTTCTCGTGTACGATATCTCCGAACCGGCGGCCCCGGCGCTGCTCTCGACGTACGGTACGCTCTGGGGCGGCGCGACCAGCGTCGAGATCGCCGGAGACGTCGCCTACGTCGGGGCCACCGGCGGAGTCGAAATCGTCGACATTTCGGACCCGGCCAACCCGGGGTTTCTCTCCCTATACGACACGACGGGAATCGTGAACCGCATGCACGTCGCGGGCAATCTCCTCTACGTGGCGGACCGGTCCACCCTGCTGATTCTGGACGTCGCCGATCCCTCCGACCCCCATCACGTCGGACAGGATGTCAGAGGCGAGCGCAAGAGCATCGACGTCGCGGGCGAGCACGCGTACGTGCCGACCCTCGCCGAGCAACGCGGCATTGACGTGTATGACGTGACCAGCCCCAGCAGCCCCAACCTCGTGGGTTTCTACGGGACGTCGGACCCTGTCGACGTCTACGTGGCCGGCGACATTCTCTACGTGGCCGAGCTCTCGGACGGCCTCCTGGCGCTCGACATCTCCGTGCCCCCCAACATCAGCTTCGTGGGCAGTACGCTGTCGTCGGTCGGGATCGAGGACGTCGTCGTCAGCGGTGACTACGCGTACACGGTCGGGGCCGGAGGGCTCATCATCGTCGACGTGTCGGATCCGGCCAATCCCGCGCCCGTCGCCGGCTACGCGTCGGCCAAGACCGCCCTCGCGGAGGCCGGCGAGCTTGCGTTGCTCGTGCGCGAGAGCGGGGGCGTGGATGTCGCTCGGTTCTTCCAGAACGTCGTCGACACGACGTCGGGCGTCGCGCAGTCGATCGAGATCGACGCCGCCGACCACGATGTCGTTCGCGCCTGGATGAGCGCCACGGCCAGCATCGACGTGGACCTGGAGCTGAGTGCCGATGGAGGCACGAGCTGGCAGACGTTCGCGCCCGGCTCGTGGGACGTGTTCGACATGCCGGGGAGCGATCTCGTCTGGCGTTCCACGCACACGTGGACGCCGGCCGGAAACGTCAACCCGACTCTCTTCGATCTCGCGATCGAGTGGCGGTACGCCTTCGCGACCATCCAGTCGGTATCGGATGTTCCGAACGATCAGGGCGGACGCGTGGTGCTCTCGGTCGGCCGATCGGGCTACGACTTTCTCGAGGAGGCGACCAGCTCCATCACCGAGTACCACGTCTGGATCCGGGTATCAGACACCGAGAGCTCGATCCCGGCGAGCGACCAGCTCGAACACACGACCGTCGTGCCCGGCATGCCCACCGTGAGCGCCGACGGGATCGACTACGTGCGCGGAGCAAGCGGCACCGGCATGCCACCGGGCGTGTGGGCTCACCTGGACCGGTTTCCTGCGCTTCAGATCGACGAGTACGGTGTTCTGGCCGAGACGCTCGCGGACTCGTCCGCGGGGGGATCGGAGAACTGGGCCGTGTACACCGTCACCGCACACACCGCCGATCCGCTCGTGTGGTTTGCGAGCCCACCCGACAGCGGCCGTTCGGTGGACAACCTGGCTCCCGGTCCGCCAGCCGGACTCGTGTTCACCGCCCCGGGTCTCCTGAAATGGGACGATCCGGCGGAGCCGGACTTCGACTTCTTCACGGTGTACGGCTCGGCGAACGGGGAGCACCATTCCACGGCGACGCGGATCGGGTACACGATCGAGACGGAGATGGACGTCTCCGGCGCACCCTTCTCGTACTACCACGTCACGACCACCGACTTCGCCGGGAACGAGGGCCCGGACGCGATCGTCGAGGCCCCCCTGACGGTGGAGGACCCGGGGCTCGTGCCCCCGGAGCTCATGGTGCATCCCGCCCGCCCCAATCCGTTTCGGTCCACGGCTCGGATCGTCTTCGACGTCCCGTCGGCCCGGCACGTCCAGCTGAGCGTGTACGACGTCAACGGTCGACTGGTCCGGCTCCTCGTGGACGGTGAGGTGATGGGTGGACGATACGTCGTGGAGTGGTCCGGTGTTGATGAGCACGACCACCGAGCTCCGGCCGGTGTCTACTTCGTTCGTCTGCAATCGTCGGGGACCCGCGAGTCGGTGTCGGTCGTCCTGCTCGACTGATATGGAATGACCTCATCGAGAGGAGAGTCTCTCCGGTTGGAAGGGCCCGCGTCGACCGGCCTCCTGGTGATCCGTGGACGGGACAGCCGAAGGCGGCCCGGGTCGACTCGACATGGCATCCGCCCCCGGTGCGGGCGGGACTCGACTGCAACGCGAACGGGACGACCTCCACCGTTTCGACGTCGTGGTACCATGCTTCCCAGCATCCACGAATGGAGGCGATCGTGATCCCGCCACTCCCGACCCGTTACATGCGGGCCATCGGAAGCGTCGCTCTACTATCCCTCGCTCACGCCACCTCGATCTCGGGCGCGGGGCCGATCGCTGTCGGCGACGAGGCACCGGACTTCACGCTGCGAGCCACCGACGGCTCGGTGCACAGCCTCTCGGACTACCGGGGCCGGCTCGTGTACTTCTTCTTCTTTGCATCCTGGTGAGTGGGTTGCGGTCCGAAGTTCTCGGACGTCGAGACTCGCTTCCACGAGCGCTTCAGCCCGGATGACCTCGTGATTCTCGGCGTCGATTTCCTGGAGTCGGCCGAGGTCGCCCGGGCGTTTGCGGACGAGTGGGGCGCCACGTTTCCGATCCTGCTCGACTCCCACGCGTCGGCGTACGCCGACTACTACTACTGGTGCCCGAATCGCTTTCCCAGGGACTTCGTCATCGACCCCGAGGGCAGGATCGTCTACATGGCGTGCGAGTACTGCGTACCCGGAGAGGACGGATCCTGTCCAGCGGATGTGCCGGGGGCCACGGCCATCGCGGAGATCATCGGGGAGTACGGGATCACGCCGGTGTCGGAAGCCACCTGGGGGTCGATCAAGGCGATGTACCGGGATCCAGCAGCGAGCGGTCGCTGAGAGTGCCGGGGACGACGTCTCCCGACACGTACCGCCGCCGAAGTGGAGTCCGGCGGCTGGGCCGCCCGCGACGATGCGGGTGATCCGACATGCGCCGCTCTCGCTCAGCGTCCCGCCCCGCGCCGAGGGCGTGCTAGCATGCGCGGATCTCGGCACGGGACAGGCCGATCGGGGTCGTCACCTGCATTCCGCCAGGGAGCTGACGAGCATGGAGAACGACGGGGTGGATCCCTTCCTTTCGCGACACGGCGCACTGGGGGCGCTGGTCGACGAGTATGATCGTGCCACCGAGCTACTCGTTGCCGACATCGAGGATCTCTCCCCCGAGGCGTTCTCGGAGACGCTGGACGCGGAGTCCCCCGATCCCGACTGCCGGTCCGTGCAGACGATTCTCACCCACTGCGTGCGCGCCGGCTTCGGCTATCTCGACGTCGCTCGGGCAATCCTGGACGGACTCGAGTCACGCGACGATGCCCCACGGACCGATCCACCGACTCCGCCGCCACCCGGGCCTCCGGGAGCTGCTGCCGCAGCGATCGAGCAGCTGCGGTCGGTCGTCCGGGAGACCGATCGAGCTCTGGCACCGTACCGCTCGTCGCCCGATGCGATACTCGATGCGACGACGAGGACGGCGAGCGGCCGGGAGGTGGATCTCGAAGGTCTGCTCGAGCACGCCATCGTGCACCTCCTCCGTCACCGTCGTCAGATTCGGCGGCTCCGCGCGCGACGGCACGAAAGGCCGTCGCGATAGGCCGACGGCATCCCGTGGACACCCCGCGCGCCGCCACCTTTTTTCTCTCCCGAGGTTACGGATCCCGAGTCGTTTGCGCCTCTCCGGGTGTCGGCGAATCCGGAGACGGATCGACGTCGACCCCGGCTGACGGCATAAGCCACTGTGGTCGAATTACTTGCACAGCTCGACTCGGCGAAGGTCCGCTTGCAACGCCAATCAAAATGGGGGATGCCGCGTGGCGGGAAAGTCCCTCGGGAGGGTTTGAGAATGACTCGGATCGCCAAGCTCACACGTCGGCTGGGAGCCAAGCGCCCCGGCGCGGTTCACGCCTGGACGAGCACGCTCCTCGCCTCGGCCGCCATCGCCCTGGTGGGAGCCGGTGTCGCACCGGAAGCCCTCTCGGCCGGCGCCGATGCACCGCTCACGTTCGAGAAGGAGGACGTCGACCGCGAGTTCTCGTCCGGCTACTACACGTCGATCGCGTACGACGCCGCCGGGAACGCGCACGTTGCGTACCAGTCCCGCGTCGTGACCGGCGCCCAGGTGCGCTATGCGCGCCAGAACGCACTCGGCGGCTGGGGCATCGAGATCGTCGACACGAACGATTTCCCCGGCCAGCACTGTGACATCGTCCTGGACTCCGACGGCAACCCGCACATCGCGTACTGGGACAGTCCCACCGACGAGCTTCGCTTCGCCAGCCGCGTGGGCGGCGTGTGGTCGATCGACGTGCTGGACACCGTCGACGGGCTCGCGAACCTGGATCTCGACGTGGACTCGCAGGGCGCCTTCCACATCGGGTACTCGAGCTACGTCACCGCTGAGCTCGTCTGGCTGCGCCAGGTCGGTGGAATCTGGTCCTCGGAGGTGCTGGACGACGACTGCACGACCGGCATCATGGCGTTCTGCCTCGACCCGAACGACAAGCCGCTCTTTCTCCATCGATATCAGGAGAGCGTGATGCAGCTGACGAAGCAGCAGGGCTCGAACTGGTACACCTACGGGTTCTACGGAGTGACCGCGAGCGAGGTCGCCATCGACGCCGACGCGTCCGGCGCGTACCACGCGGCGTTCCAGGGCGACACCCGCGACTGGCTCACCTACATCCGGGGTGTGGACGGCGAGTGGAGCTGGGCGGCCGTCGACACGTCGTCCGCCGGACACGTCTCGATCGCGGTCGAGCCGAACGGGACGCCGCACTTCAGCTATCGGCGCACGCTCGGCGACGAGGGCGGCGGCAACCTCGGCTACGCGACGACCGACGCCGCCGGAGACATCGTCGTCGAGGAGGTCGACTGGTACGTCGACGACGCGCGCTGGACGGCGATCGCGGTCGATCGCGAGGGCAACGCCGGCATCAGCTACCAGGAAGCACACGACTCGTACCTGAAGGTGGCCGAGCAGGGTCTCGACGTCGCCGTTCCCGCCGGTGGAGAGGTGTGGCCGGTGGGCGCGATCCGCGAGGTCCGCTGGTCCGGTGTCGGCCCGGTGGACGTGCTCCTGTCCGTCGACGGCGGCGCCACCTACGATGAGCTGGCCACGAACATCGGCGCGCGGTCGATCTCGTTCCGCGTTCCGCACACGCCGACGCGCTACGCGCGGCTGCGCATCCAGCGTCCGGCCCCGTTTCTGGCCACCGCCGAGGTGGACTCGTTCCTGACGATCGAGAACGACATCACGTTGTACGGGCTTCGCGTCGGTCAGCCGGACTTCGGCCGGGGACGCGAGATCGCGTGGTCGACGTTCCCGAGCGTGGAGGATCTCCACGGCTACCGGATCGAGCGTCGCGACGGACACGGCGACTGGCGCGAGATCGGTGGACTCGTCCGCGAGACGCACTACGTCGATCCGGACGGCACGGACGTCAGCCAGTACCGCCTCACCGCGGTGAACGGGTTCGGCCACGAGCACGTCCTCGGCACGACGACCGCCCAGTCCGCGACGTCGGTGCTTCGCGCCTGGCCGCTCCCGATGCGCGCGGGCTCGCTCCACGTGGCCTTCGCGTCGGGCAGCGCGCTGGGCGGCGGACCGGGCCACGTCGAGGTGGGCGTGTTCGACGCGCTGGGTCGCCGGGTACGTACCCTGGTCGACGGCTTCTTCGACGCCGGCCGGCACGAGGTGACCTGGGACGGTCGTGCGGCGAACGGCATCCGCGTTTCGGCGGGGCAATACTTCGTTCGCTCGGTGAGCGGAGGCGTCACCCGCACGCAGAAGCTGACGGTGCTCCGATGAACACGATTCTCGTACACGGGGCGCCCCGGCGGCGCCATCGCGAGCGCCGCCGGATCGGCCTCGGAGCGCTCCTCGGCGCGGTACTCCTCGCCGCAGGGGTTGGGGCGCCGGCCGACGCGGCCGGGCTCCTGGCCGTGGTCGACACGGGCGAGCTCTTCGTGTCGACCGACCAGGGCGAGAGCTGGTCGCTTCGGGGCTCGCTTCCGGCGAGCGACGTGATCGATCTCGTCGCGGTGTCCTCGAGCGCCGAGCTTCTGGCCGTGACCGGGTCCGGCGATCTCCACCGCTCCGACGACGCCGGTGCGTCGTGGTCGCCGGTGGGAGGCGCATCGGCTCCGGACGTCGTCGCGATGGTCGTCGACGATGGCGACATCGTGCTGCTCACGACCTCGGGAAACGTCTGGCGCTCCGCCGACGGCGGTGCGAGCTTTGGGCTGCACGGCGCGGTGACCGCATCCGACTTGACGGGACTCGAGAGATCGGACGCCGGTCTCCACGCGGTCGCCGCGAGCGGCGCGGTCTGGTCGAGTGCGGACGGCGGCGCGAGCTGGTCGGCGACCTCGATCTCGCCGTACTCGAACGTCGTGGCCGTCACGAGCGCCACCGTGGGCCTCGTCGTGATGGACCGGACCGGCTCGGTCGCCGTGTCCGAGGACGATGGTCTGAGCTGGAGGCCGTCGGGCACGTTCTCGCAGCTTCACGCGGTCGACATCGTGGAGAGCGACGGCGCGCTCGTCGCCGTCACCAGCGAGAGCGAAGTGGCGAGGTCCAGTGACGGCGAGAGCTGGAGCTGGGTGGGATCGATCGGGCAGCTTGACGTCGTCGCCATGACGACCGATGAGCCGGTGCTCGCGGCACCGGACGGAACGACAACGAGCCCGATACCGTCGTTCACGGTCGGCGCTCCGTTCCCCAATCCCGTGCGGGGGGTAGCGAGGCACGTCCTCGTGCCGCTGTCCCTGGACGAGGCGGCCGATGCGATCTCGATCTCGATCGTCGACGTGCGAGGTCGCGAGCTGGCGCGTGAGGAGGTGCGTGCGCTCCCATCGGGTCGATCGGACGTCACGATCGCGTTCGACGGGCTCTCGGCGGGCGTGTACTACGTGCGTGCCGTCGCGGGCCAGGAGACCGCGGCGTCGCGGTTCACCCGAATGCCCTAGGCGCCTGGACAGGGCCGCACGGGCGGCCGTGTCCTCGTCGACTCGATCCGGTGGCGAGATCGCCGCTCACACGGGCCGTTCCGCGCCGGCCCACCCCGACCGCCGTGTCGGCCCGTCGATCACGCTCGTGACAGCACGAGGTAGAGCGCGCCGCCCAGCGCCGCGACCATCAGCAGTCCACCAACGGCGAGCGCGCCGGCCACGAGGAGGAGCCTCGTGCGTGCGCGGGCGCGCGCCTCGTCCAGAAGCCGTCGCTCGGCGTCCGGAGAGAGCCTGAGCTGGGGCATGGCGGTCGACATCTTCTCACCCTCCTTCAGCAACGAGGCGAACGCGTCGTCCTCGTGCAGGTAAGCCTCCACCAGCGCGCGGCTGTCGGCCGTGGCCTCGCCGGACTCGTAGAGCGGCCAGAGATCGCTCACGATGTCGCGCGTGATCTCGAGCTTCATCGTCGTTCCTCCTGTGTGCGTCGTGCCGCGGCAAGACGGAGGCGGGCGCGGTGGACCCTGACCTTCGCGGCGCCCACGGTCGTCCCGAGCACGGCGGCGATCTCCTCGTAGCGCAGCTCATGGTCGACCCGCAAGAGCAGCGCCGATCGTTCGCCTTCCGGAAGATCGCCGAGCGCCCGAAGAACCGAATCGAGCGTCGCTCGGTCGTCCATCCGTGTGCCCGGGTCGACCGCGTGATCCGCCATGTCCTCGGACAGTGCGACGTCCCGGCGACGTCGGCGGAGCCCGGTGAGGTATACGTTTCGGGCCGCCACCATCAGGTAGGCCAGCGCCGTCCGTGTCCGGATCCGCGGCGCTCTCGTGAGGAGCCGGACGAACGTCTCCGAGACGATGTCCTCGGCCTCGCTGCGATTGCCGCACAGCCCCCACGCAAAGCGGAGGAGGGCCGGGGCGTGACGGCGAAAGAGCGTCTCGTAGTCGTCCACTGGCACCTCCGACGCCACTACTACTCGGAAACCGGCCGGAGGTTACATGGATGACCCCATCCCGTACGCTGGAAGACTTCCGTGAGCTCCCGGCTACTCGACCACCCCGTCGAGCTCCAGTCGTTTGAGGACGGCCAGGAGCGTGAGGAGGCTGTCGGGCGCCACGGGTGTGATCCGCTCGTGCGACCGGATCCCGATCTGATGCGGGGGAAACCGGTCGCACGACGACAGGAGGATGAACGACTCGCCTCGCTCCGGCCTGGGACCGCCGTAGAACTGTGTGTGGCTCGGCAGCGAGAACCAGTGTCCGATCAGCGGGGCCAGACGGTCGATCTCGTCGGTCTCCAGCGCACGGATCGTGTAGTCGTCGGCGGACCAGTCGGCGCGCCAGAGGGTGTCCTCCCCCAGGCGAACCGGCCTCGGGGGCCGGATCAGCGTGGCCAGACTGCACGGTCGTTGATCGCAGAGGATCAGCCGATGTCGTCCCGAACCATCCTGGAGCCCGACTGCCCTCAGCCAGTTGCGCTCACATTGCAACGATCTCGGCTGGCCTTGGGCTCGGTCCGTGGGGACGGTCTTCGGTGCGTTCTCCGCTCCGCCGAGGAGGCAGTAGCCGCCGCGAGGAGAGAGCACCGGTGACCCGAGGTGCGGTGACCAGACGATCGTGAGAAGCATCAGCAGTACGAGGCAGCAGCTCGCAGACATCGAGCGCAACTCCCGCGAGAGGGCGATCGGCAGCGACCACCATTCTAGCAAAGAGGTGCGCCCGGAGGTCGCCGTTCGAGGGTTTCATCCTGGCTGGTCGGGGCCCTTGCCGTGATGCGACTCCGCAATCCCGGCCTGCTCGAGCCGATGCCTAGTATGCCTCCAGCATCGACAGGTACACCCCACCCGTGCCGTCGTCACCGGTCGCGAGGTCGGCGCGCAGCGTGACACCCTCCGCCCGGCTGAGCAGGAAGCGGAGCCCGATCCCACCGGCGAACCGCGCCTCGTCGCGCCGGAAGTCCGACAGGTCGTGCGCGACGTCACCCACGTCGGCGAACGCCACCAGCCCCGTGCGCGTCCAGAAGCCCAGTCGATACTCGGCCTGGAGGACGTAGCGGTTTCGTTCGCGAAAGCGCACCTCGTAGAAGCCACGTATGACGCTGTCGCCGCCGAGCTGCGCGAGCGACTGAATGGGCGGCGTCCCGGTCATCACCGTGGCGAGGCCGCGGACCGCGACGACCTGGCCGCTCGAGAGCGAGTGGTACGCCCGCAGATCGAGGTTCCAGCTCGTGTAGTCGAAGTCGCTGCCGACGTCCCGGCTCGACAGGTCCACGCTCAGCTCGGACAGGGTCCCCGAGCGCGGATAGATCGTGTTGTCGCGCCGGTCCCGGTTCGCGGAGGCGCCGAGCTGGAGGATCGTACCGCCGTCGCTCCCCGGGAGCCCTCCCGACTCGAGAACCCCGCCGTCCTCGGTCTCCTCCATCTCCTCGTGAACGAGTCCGACGTGCGGCCCGACGCGAAGATCGGGGAAGACCTCCTTGCGCACGCCGAGAGTCACCGCGGTCGTGCGGGGCGTGTAGTCCTCGGAGACGTCGTCTTGGGTGTCGTTGCCGACGCCGAAGAACGTGTTCGGGAACTCCGAGAACACCGCTCCCGCCTGGACGTGATATCGCTCGTCGGACCCGTACCGCTCGAGTCCCACCCCCACCACGAGCTGCTTGCGCTGCGTCAGGAGAACGCTGGCCGAGTGAAAGGCCGGCTTCTGGTCGGCGGGCCCGTCCGGGGACCGGCGCAGGTACGTCACCACGACGCCGACGCCGGACTTCGTCTCGGGCGAGTACATGTAGAACGGGAAGGGAATGAGCGTCGCCGATGGGACCGTCGTCGTGTCCTCTTCCGCCGACGGCGTCGCCCCGGCGCCCGTGGATGAGCCGAGGATCACCATCGACATCACGATCCCCGCCGCCCGGGCCGCGATTCTCTCGAGGCCGTTGCCGTGCCGGCACGTCATGTCGGGATTCTCCACGCTCGGGTGAGCGGCCTGCCCGCCGCATCGGCGATCATCGACGACGTCGCCGAGACGGCATCGCGGGACGGGCGCCGGCCGGGAGTCACGACAGACGTCATACCATCCGTGGTCTCGTGTCAGTGCGAGCGGAGGGCCTGCCGCCGAGGCGGCAGGCGCCAGGACTCAACGGAGCCGGACCAGGCTCCCGGTCGCGGCGGGGAGCCCATCCAGCGACACGCGGTAGAGGTACATCCCGCTGGCCGCGCCGTGGCCCTCCTCGGATCGACCGTCCCAGGCCAGCCGGATCGATCCGGGGGCGCGCACGTCGCGGGACAGGTGCGCCACACGGGCTCCCGTGGGCGTGAAGATCTCGACGGCCACCCTCCCCGCACGGCTCACGTCGAGCGTGAACGCGGCCGAGGATCGGAACGGGGACGGACCCGCCTGCCGCACGTGAACGGGCGCGATCGAGAGGGACTCGACGTCCTCGCTCTCGTCGGTCCCGAGAACGATCTCGGCGTCGTGGACGTGTACCGCGAGCGAGCGTCCGGGGACCGGATCGGTTCCGACGACGCGAAGGTCGTACACCTCCTCGGCGTACCGCGCCTGACGCGGCATCTCGAATCGAAACGACGGCTCTCCGTCCGATCCGGAAGGCAGGGTGGCGTCGAAGACGTATCGTGCCTCGACCGAGAAGCTCACGGGGAAGTCCGGGAGCATGTTCTCGATCAGGAGCGAGTAGAGGGCGTCCGGCCCCCCGTAGAACGCGGGGACGATGTGGGACTCCCCCGGATCCAGCGCCGCCGTGACGCCGGTGGGGTTCACCGTGTCGCTGAAGCGGAGGAAGATCGGGCTCTCCTGGATGTTGGTCACGACGATGTCGTCGTGACCCTCGAAGGGCGAGATCCCGAACGTCTCCTCGCCGTTGGGATCGAGGTGGATGCTGCAGATGTGTCCGAACTCGATCCGCGCCGTGGTTGCCGCGGCCACTCCGTCGCTCCGGTAGAAGTCGACGCTCACCGACTCGATCTCGTTCGCCCCGTAAGGCATCGTGATCCCCCGGACGTCGTCGATCGCGGACGAGACGTCGCCGAGGTAGAACTCGAACAGATCGGTGATGATCCCCGCCGGGAAGACGTCGCACTCCGCCAGGCCCAGCTCGAGCAGCTCGATCCCGTCCTGCCTCCGGATGTCGGACGGGATCTCCTGTGGGGAGAAGAACGTGCCCGCGACCGCGAACTGACCGAAGCCCGCATCCGCGGCGTAGACGCCGGTGATCTCGGCCCCCGGCGTGTACCCCCCCTTGATGCCGATGCCCTCGGGGAAGCTTCCGTTGTCCACGATCCAGTTCATGAAGTTGTTGAACGTCCAGTCGTAGGAGATCGGCCCGCCCGTGGACTCCATGTGTCGCGTGATCGTGCGCTCGGTCGTCTCGGAGATCTGGCGGAACAGCGGGTTCTCCATCGCCGCGCGACTGAGCGTGGCCATGTCCTCCGCGGTGGAGTGGTGTGAGCCGCCGAGTCCGAACGTGAACTCGCCGTCGAGCCCCGCGGGGTTGTGAAACGACGTGCCCGACATGCCGAGCGAGATCGCCCGGAGGTTCATGTCGGTGACGAAGCCGGCCACGCTTCCTGCGGGGTCGGTCGGGCTGTTGCCTCCCAGGAGATGCGCGATGGCGTAGGCGGCGTCGTTGCCCGACAGCATCAGGCACGTGTACATCAGATTCTCGAGCGACATCTCCTCTCCCAGAACGAGAGGTACCTGCGACCCGGGAACGTTCAGCGAGCACCAGCCCGGCACGTCGTAGACGGTGGACGGCGCGACGTGGTCGGGATCGGACGGAGGCAGCTGGGTGCGCTCACAGGCCAGGAGAACCGTCATCACCTTCGTCGTGCTCGCGATCAGCACCTCGTCGAAGGGCTTCTGCGAGAAGATCAGGTTGTGATCGCAGTCGTAGGACACCGCGTTGCGGCTGTTGAGGCCGAACGTCTGGCGCCAGGGTGCGATGATGTGTGCCATGCCGGTGCCCTGCGCGTCTCCGGGGGCCCCGACCACGAGGTGGCCGTTGCCGGTCCCGTCCAGCTCGCCGAACGCGAGCGACCACCCGAGGAGGGCGTTGGAGTCCAGGTAGTCGTTGAGGTTGCCCTGCATGAACTTGTTCCAGCCGTTGGTGCCGGGACCGTCCGGGCCGCCGTGCGAGACGTAGACGTATCCCCCGTTGATGGCCTGTCCGTCGATGTCATCGTAGGGCACGCCGATGGCGAGATCCTCGTACCCGTCCGGCGCGCCGAAGAAGCCCGACTCGAGCCGGTAGCCGAACCAGTCGAACGGCAGGATGGTGGAAC
The DNA here is from genome assembly GCA_965224245.1 of Candidatus Eiseniibacteriota bacterium. Lineage (GTDB taxonomy): Bacteria > Eisenbacteria > RBG-16-71-46 > CAZAMP01 > CAZAMP01 > CBDCYW01. The sequence continues at coordinate 4,166,784 of OZ245046.1, forward strand.
CGCCGACGTCGAACTTGTCGAGGACGCGGACGTCCTCGAACGCCAGCGTCACGTCGTTGCCGGGAATCACGAAGACCCGGCCCGACTCGTTCACGCCGGTGAAGTCGTATCCGGGCTCGGAGATGGCCACGCTGTAGTAGCCGCCGGCGTTCATGAACCAGCCGATCTCGACCGCGAAGCCGAACGTCCCGGCGGAGCTGAGCGAGCCGAGGTCGTCTGCCGTGATGACGAACGTGCCGAACGCCGTGGGACCGGAGGCCGACCCGGCGATCACCCAGACCATGCCGGCGTTCTCCACCCCCGACACGTCCTTGCCCGGCGATCCCACGACGATCTCGGCGTAGCCGTCCCAGGTCACGTTGCCGATCGAGAGAGACGCTCCGAAGAGGTCTCCGGGCGTGTTCGTCCCACCGTAGCTCGACTGCTTGGCCCATCCACTGGCCCCGAAGAGACCGCCGCCGGAGCCCATCCGCCAGAAGATCGCGCCGGCGCTGGAGTCCTCGCCGGGCCCACCGATCACGAGGTCGAGGTTCCCGTCGCCGTCGAGGTAGCCCGCGTCGAGCACCTCGCCGAAGCGATCGCCGGTCTCGTTCGCGCCGCCGAACAGGCTCTGATCCAGCGAGTGCCAGACCACGAGTCCCGATGCGGTGCCCCGCATCACGAAGACGATCCCCGAGTCGTTTGCCGCGCCCCCGTTCACGCCGGGCGCGCCGATCGCGAGATCCGTGAAGCCGTCGTCGTTGAAGTCCCCGGCGGCGAGGGCGTAGGCGAACTCGTCTCCCGTGACCGGCGACCCGCCGCCGGCCTCCGCGCGGGTGATGAGCTGGGCCCCGACCTCGGTCACCCCGCGCTCGGATCCCCAGCTGATCACGACGGCCCCGGCGCCGAGCGCCGCGCCGACGTCCTCCGCCCGCGCGCCCGTGGCCAGGTCGTCGTAGCCGTCGCCGTTGAAGTCCCCGACGGCGACGGACGAGCCGAACTCGTCGCCGTTCTCTCGAACCCCGGCGCTCTCGTTCCCCTGTCGGACGATGCAGAGGTGCGACGCGGCGGGCGACGTGACGGTGAGGACGAGCGCGAGGGTCCCGGACCAGGCCGGAAGCCGCTCGAGACGACGTGGTGACGGTTTCATCGGAGACTCCTCTCGAGGCAGAGGCGAGCTGTCGTTCGTCTGCTTCGAAGGGGATCACGCAGTTCCGGTCGCAGGGCGGACATCGAGGCAGGGCGGAATGGCTCTCCGGTCTCGGGCGAGGAGTCGAGAAGGGCCCAGGGAGTCCGCGGCGACGAGGTGCTCGCCGTTCGGCGTCCGTTGCAAGATAAAGGGGCATAGGCAGCTATCGACGTCGAGCGGCCGTGTCGCTCCCCCGGCCGGCCGCACTCCGTTCAGTCGTACGCCGGGTGTCGGTGCGGTCGAGCTTCGGGAGTCGACGTATCACGAGAGCGACTGCTGCGGGGATCTCGGACTGCCGGAGCCTTCGGGGTCGTTGACGCTGGTCGAGGCGACCACGCCGGCACGGAGAACGAGCTGGGGGGCGCTGAAGAGTCGCTGGTGATCGACCCGACCGCACCACCGAACGGCGGTCGACGCACCACGTGACCGTCGTCGAATTGATGCACACGCATCATTGCACCCCCGGCTCGACCACACGCAAAGTCCGCCTTTCACGCCATGGCGATCGTTGCGCCCCCCGCCGGCGAGCACCCTCCCGACCCCGCCGTCACCTTCACGAGCGTCGTCGACGTGCTCGCCTCTCACCAAGGAGCGATGCCTATGCAGAACTCCATCGTTTCTCGTACGCACTTCGACCTGACACCGTGGAGAGGGAGGTATTTGCAATGAAACGTGCCGTTTCGTTGCTGGGAGTTCTCGTCGCGGCGACGTGGATCTACTCGTGTGAGACCGATCAGCCCATCCAGGTCACCTCGCCCGACGCCGACGGCCAGCTGACGCTGCCGTCGAACGATGGTGCGGGTGAGGCGCCGCCCGCGACGGTGAAGCTCATTCCGGCCTCGGCGCTCGCCGATGCAACCGGGGCTCGCACGCTGGATGAGGAAGCGACGCTGATGCCCGCCGAGCTGTACGCCACGCTGGCGGCCGGTGAGTGCATCTCGGAAGACAAGGTCCTGCACTTGCCCGCCGACGTCGCGCCGCAGAAGGGCGACATCCTCTTCGTCATCGATCTGACGGGGAGCATGGACGAGGAGCTGGCCAACGTGAAGGTCAACTCCATCAACATCATGAACCAGATCCGCGCGCTGATCCCCGACTCCCAGTTCGGTGTGATCTCGCACATGGATTACAACGGGACGTACGAGGGCTGCGGGTACGGTCCGATCTCGTACGGAAGCGGACCGGACTATCCGTACTCGCTCGACCAGCCGCTCACCGACGACATCGCCATGGTCGCGGCCGCCATCAACGGCCTGATGGAGGGAAGCGGCGACGACGGTCCCGAGGACTACTCGCGTCCGATGTTCGAGATGTACAGCGATCCCCTGATCGGGCTTCGGCCGGGCTCGAAGCGCATCGCGCTGTTCTGGCAGGACGCGGTGCCGCACGACTGTGACTTCTGGCTCGACTGTGGCGGCTCCGGATCCACCGGACCCGACCCGGGTCGTGACGCGATCGTGGGGACGGGGGACGATCTCGACCTGGCCACCGTGATCGCCGGGCTCGATGCCAGCAACATCACGCTGATCGGACTTCACAGCGGTGGCAATCTCGCGCTCTGGGACTGCTACGCGATGAAGACCGGTGGCGCGAGCTTCCAGATCAACCCCGACGGAACCGTCCCCGATGGAAGCGACATCGACGAGTTCGTGGCGAGCCTGATCCAGGAGGAGATCGGGACCATCGACGAGCTCACGCTCGAGGTGTGCACCGACGGCTACGAGGCCTGGCTCGTCTCGGTGGATCCGATGTCGTACACGGACCTGATGCTGAACGTGCCCAAGGATCTGCCGTTCACCATCGAGATCTGCGTGCCAGAGGGCACCATGGACGGCGACTACGCGTTCTCGATCTGCGCGATCGGCGACGGCGTCGAGTTCGCGCGCCAGGACGTCTTCATCGAGGTTCGCAACGAGATCGAGGTGCCGGTCGACGTGAAGCCGACCTCCTGCCCCAACCCGATCAACGGCGGCGGCGTTCTGCCCGTGGCCATCCTCGGCTGGGAGGAGCTCGACGTGGCGTCGATCGATCCGAGCACGGTCCTGCTGGAGGGGGTCCCCCCGATTCGCTGGGCGCTCGACGACGTCGCCACGCCGTTCGAGCCGTTCACCGGCAAGACCGACTGCGTCATGGACTGCAACACGCTGGGTCCCGATGGCTACATGGATCTCACGCTCAAGTTCGACAAGGAGGAGATCCTGGCCGCCCTCGGCTACGGCACGGCCCGGCTCGTGGAGCCGATGTGGGACTGCGTCGTGGTCACCCTGACCGGTGAGACGATCGACGGTCAGGTGATCGTCGGCGAGGACGTGGTGCGAATCAGATAACGTCGCGATCGCACCGAGTTTCTGCGGGCTCGGGGCCCGAGGCTCCGAGCCCGTCACGGCACCCACCCCGGTTCAAACGTGCGCCTCCTCCGGAGCCGCCAGAGCCGGCTCCGCCCGGCGACTCTCGCTCTCCGCGCAACTAGCTGCGACGTCGTTTGATATGAGCGCCGTCGAGATCCTCGCGTGCCGGGCGCTCCGGAATTCTTCTCCTCCCATGAGCCGATCCGCCGGCGAACGGGGCTACTCCGAGCAGAACGGCTCGTCTCCGCTCCCGGTGCGGGGACTGCCCCAGGAGGTAACCCATGAATCCGGCGCGACACGTCTCTCCCCGCCGCCCGCTGCTGGCCCTCGGCACCCTGCTGGGAGCCCTGCCCATGATGGGACTGGAGTGTGACCGCCCCACCAGCGGCCCGTTCCCCAGACTCGCCTTGCACCTCACTCTGACACCCGCGGAGCCCGGAGTGGAGGAGTCGTTCACTCTGGATCCCTCCGCGACGGAGGCGATCGAGGTGACCGTGCGGATCTTCGAGTACCGGATCGATGCGGGCGCCGTGCCGGACCCCGCCAACGAGGTCTTTCGCACCGAGCAGGTGGCCGACTTTCCCACGCAGGAGGCCGTGCCACTCACGACGTCGCTCCCCGGCGGGCAGTACACGGCCACGGTCATCGCACACTACCGGGACGAGTTCGGCCGGGACACGAGCAAGGAGGCATCGGTCACGTTCTGGGTCTCGGACTGCGGGCCGGCGCCCTACGCGGACGCCCCGCCCGGCGAGATCGACGACGAGACGGAGCACTGGTCCTCGGGGCGTCTGCCCGCCGGCGTCGCGGGTTCGCCCTATGACGCGCACGTTCCCGTCAACGGCGGCGTGGACCCGCTCGTGTTCGAGGTGGCGGACCCCGAGGGGGATCCCTTCCCGGACTGGCTCACGCTCTGGCCGGATGGACGACTCACCGCCGACGAGATACCGGCTGGCGCCCGCTCGGATAACGTGACGATCCGGGTCTTCGACGGCTGCTTCAACGGGGCGCGGTCCGTGGTACTCGAGTACGTTCTCCAGATCGTCGACGCAGAGTGCGGTCCGAACCCGGTGTTTCACGGCTTCGACGTCACGGAGCTGAACCAGGGCTACTACTACGCGTTGACGGCCGTGGTGGAGAATGGGCAACCGCCGTTCTCTCTCGTTCTTCCCGACGGAGGGGAGATCCCGTCGGAGCTGAACATGGAGATCTACGGTGACGCCACACTCGCGGGGCGTCCACAGACGACGGGAACCTTCGTCTTCGAGATCGGTGTCCTGGATCACTGCTTCCGCCGCGACTTCGCATCCGTCACGTTCACCGTCGTCGAGCCCCAATGCGAGAAGCTCCTGGGGAACCGGGAAGACCCGGAGCGGGCCACCGTCGGGGAGCCGTATACGACCACGATCTGGACGGGCGGGTTTCCCCCGGTGTCGTACGAGGTGGTCTCGGTCGCGCAGATCCCGCCGGGCCTCGCGCTGGATGCCGCCTCCGGCATCCTGAGCGGCGTCCCCACCGAGGCCGGCCAGTTCTACCTGGTCCTCGAGGTCGAAGACAGCTGCCCCGACGGCGTGCAGAGCATCCTGGAGATCGCCAACGTATGGGTGGATCCAGCGCCCGGCGACTGCTCGCCGCTGTCGGTGATCACCCAGAAGCTTCCCGGCGGACTGCAGGGCGAAGCCTACGAGGCGAGCATCGAGACCGAGGGCGGAGAGCCGCCGTTGCACTTCCAGGAGCTTGGGACGCTTCCGCCGGGGTTGACCCTGGACTACGACACGGGAGTGATCTCGGGAACCCCCACGACCCCGGGGCTCTGGACGTTCGATCTCCTGGTCTACGATTCCTGTCAGCCCGAGGTGCAGCAGGTCACGACGACCTACGGCATCGGTGTGGAGTGACCGCCGTGTGGGAGGCGGGCGCCCTGGAGAGGCCCTGGCGGTTGCCCGGGCGCGCACGCCGCCCGTACCATGTTCGGGATCCATACGAGCACGATTCTGGATGGCCTCGCCGGAGGGCGTGCGCCGGGCATCCAGCGATCCCGTCGTCACCGGGACTAGAGCCCCATGGACACCAGGGAGCCAGTCACCCAGCTACTGCACGCCCTCTCGGACGGGGACCGGGAGGCGCTCGTCGAGCTCCTGCCGATGATCTACGACGAGCTCCGCGCCATCGCGCGTCGGCAGATGCGCGGCGAGCGCTCCGACCACACGCTGAACACGACCGCGCTCGTGCACGAGGCATATCTCAGGCTGGAGCGGCTCGATCGGATCGAGTGGCGGAACCGGGTCCATTTCCTGGCCGTGGCCGCTCAGTGCATGCGCAACATCCTGGTGAGCTACGCGGTGCGACGGCGGCGCCTCAAGCGGGGTGGCGGGGCGCGCCCGTTGCCACTGGACGAGTCGATGTGGGTGCCCGACGAACGCCTCGATCAGGTGCTCTCGCTGGACGAGGCGCTACGAGCCTTGCAGAAGCTGAATCCCCGCCACGTGCACATCGTGGAGTGTCGTTTCTTCGGCGGGCTGACCATCGAGGAGACCGCCACCGTGCTGGACGTATCGCCCGCGACGATCAAGCGTGACTGGCAGCTGCTCCGTGCCTGGTTGGCGCGCGAGCTGGGGGTGTGAATGGACTCCCGACTCTGGCGCCGCGTGAGCGACATCTTCATCGCGGCAGTCGACCTCGAGGCGCCCGATCGAAGCGCGTACCTGGATGCCGCCTGCGGCAACGACGACGAGCTGCGCGACGAGGTGGATTCCCTGCTGGGCGCATCCGGATCCGGTGAACGCGTCGAGCAGCTCGTGGGCACGTGGCTCACCTCGTCCGGCGTGGGTCCGTCACCGCGATCCCCGGTTGGACAACGCGTGGGACCTTACGTCGTCCGGGAAGAGCTGGGCGGTGGCGGCATGGCCGACGTGTTCCTGGCGGAACGCGAGGACGGTCAGTTCGCGCGCCGCGTCGCGCTCAAGATCCTCCGGTACGGACGGCGAAGCGGCGAGCTCGAGCGTCGCTTTCTCCACGAGCGCCAGATCCTGGCCCGGCTGGTGCACCACGGCATCGCACGCCTCTACGATGGGGGCTTCACGGACGCGGGACTGCCGTACATCGTCATGGAGTACGTGGACGGACAGCCGCTGGACCGCTACTGCGACGAACGGCGCCTCACGGTGTCGAGTCGACTCGTGCTCTTCGAGGAGGTATGCACGGCCGTCCGCCACGCCCACCGGAACCTGGTCGTTCACCGCGATCTCAAGCCGTCGAACATTCTGGTCACCGCAGCCGGCGAGGTGAAGCTCCTGGACTTCGGGATCGCCAAGCTGCTCGCCGACGAGGAGGACCGCGGCCTCACCCACACGAACCAGCAGATCATGACGCCGGACTACGCGAGTCCGGAGCAGGTGGTCGGCGGCTCGGTGACCACGGCCACGGACGTCTACGCTCTCGGGGTCATCCTGTACGAGCTGCTCGCGGGTAGGCGACCGTACACGACGCGTGAGCTGACGCCGACGGTGATCGAGCGCGTGATCTGCACAGAGGTCCCCAGGCCGCCGAGCCGCATGCTGAACGACCTCGACGAGGAATCGGCGGCGACCGTCTGCCACGACCGCGGCACGACGAGGCGGGCGCTGCGTCGTATCCTGTCGGCCGATCTGGACACCATCGTGCTTCAAGCCCTGCACAAGGACCCCGAGCGCCGATATGCCTCGGCCGCAGAGCTGCGCGAGGATCTCCGGCGATGCCGGCAAGGGCGACCGGTGCAGGCACGTCCGGACACCTTCGGCTATCGCTCGGCGAAGTTCCTTCGGCGAAACCGCCTCGGCGTGGCCGCGGCGGCGGCCGTCCTGCTCTCGCTCGTCTCCGGAGTGGTGGCGACCTCCTGGCAGGCGAGCCGGGCACGCGCGCAGTCGCGGATCGCGGCGGAGCAGCGAGATCGGGCGCGCGCCGCGGCGCAGCAGTCGGAGCACGTGACCGCCTTCCTGATCGATCTCTTCGAGGGTAGCGATCCGAACTCGCGAACCGGTGCCCTGACCGCTCGCCAGATTCTGGATCGCGGCATCGAGCGTGTGGAGCGGGATCTCTCGGACGAGCCCGCGATTCAGGGTGAGCTGATGCTCATCATGGCCCAGGTCTCGTTGAATCTGGGCGAGTACGATCGCGCGGAGGAGCTCCTGGACGGCGCGCTGGCACGAGCGCGAGCCGCCCACGGCGAGCGGAGCGAGCCCGTGGCCGAGGCGCTCAACGAGGTGGCACGTCTCGCGCAAGCACGCGAGCAGGTTGCCCGGAGTGACTCGCTGCTGCGTATCGTCCTGGATCGGCGCCGGGCGCTGCACGGACCCGACGACCCACTCGTCGCCGAGACGGCGCACAACCTGGGAGTCTCCTTGATGGCGGCGGGCCGTTTCGACAGCGCGGAGGTCTACCTGGAACGCGCCCTGACCATTCGTCGTGGCTCGCCGGACGTCCCGCTCTCCACGCTGGGCGTCAACGTCTCCAACCTGGCCGTCGCGGCAAGCCGTCTGGGTGACCGCGCGCGGGCCGAGAAGCTGCACCTCGAGGCGCTCGAAATGCAGCGCGAGGATCTCGGATCGGTGCATCCGGAGGTGGCCACGACGCTGAACAACGTCGCGCTTCTCCGGTACCGGCGAGGCGATCTCGCCGGTGCCGCCCAGTACATGGACGAGGCGCTCGCGGTGTGGCGCGCGACGCTGCCCGAGGATCACCCGCAGATCGCTCGCGGCCTGAACAACCTCGCGGCGATTCACGAGAAGCGAGGCGACCTGGCCGGCGCGGAGCCGCTTTATCGTGAGGCTCTCCGCCGGAAGCGCCTGCAGCTCGGCCCGGATCATCCGACCGTGGCGCGCAGCCTCAACAACCTCGGGCTGCTCCTTCAGAGACGTGGACAGCTGGACGAGGCCGAGGGACTGCTACGCGAATCGCTCCGGGTGCGCCGGCAGGCCTTCGGTGAACGGCACGCGGACGTGGCCCGGGCGCAGCACAACCTGGCAGCTCTGCTCGTCGAGCTGGGGGATCGCCCCGCCGCCGACACGCTGTTCCGGGCGGCCCTGGCCACACGTCGCGAGCTACTGGGCGTCGACGACGACCAGACGCGCGAGACCGCGGCGGCGCTGGCGAGCATCGGGGCCGAGTGACGGATCTCCGCGTCGCGTGCCCGCGCCACCGGGCCTGCCCCGACGGAACGCCGGGTGGTTTCGATCCGGCGGACCCCACCCGCCCGCACGTCCGGGGCCGCATCGCGCGCCAGTGGGTGACACCACCGGGCCGACTTCTCTTGATCGATCGGGCCGACGAGAGTACCCTCCGTCCAATTTGCGTCAGACCTACGGTTTGGTTCGAGAGGAGGATTTCGGGTGCCTGCCATCCTCGCCCTCGAGAGCGGGGCGACGTTCGTCGGCCGTTTCTTCGGGACCCCGCAGTCGGCGGGTGGTGAGGTCGTTTTCCACACGGGCATGACGGGCTACCAGGAGATCCTCACCGACCCCAGCTACGCGGGTCAGATCGTCGTCTTCACCGCGCCCCACATCGGCAACTACGGGATTCACCAGGGCGACGACGAGTCGGCCCGGATCCACCCGGCCGGCGTCGTCGTGCGCGATCACTGCCGCCGTACGTTCCACCGCCGGGCCGATCGGTCGCTCGCCGACGTCCTGCGCCGAGCCGGCGTCCCCGGCATCTGCGACGTCGACACACGCGCCATCACCGCCGGGATACGGGACGCGGGGACATGCCGAGGCGTCATCGGCGAAGGCGACCCCGACGCGCTCGTGGCCCGAGCCCGCGCGCTCCCCCGGATCGGCGAGACCGACTGGGTCGCGACGGTGACCACGGCGGCGCCGTACGCGCTCGAGCCGACGAAGCGGAACGGTGACGACCACCCCTTCGAGGTCGCCGTGCTCGATTTCGGGACGAAGCGATCCATCCTGACCCGGCTCACCGAGGAGGGGTGCCGCGTGCGGGTGTTTCCAGCGTCCACCGATCCGAGCATCGTGCTGGCGCCGCCGACCGAGGGCGTGTTCCTCAGCAACGGCCCCGGCGACCCGGCCTCCCTCGAGCATCTGGTGGCGTCGGTGCGCGAGCTCCTGGAGCACGACCTGCCGACGTTCGGCATCTGCCTGGGCCACCAGCTCATCGCGCGTGCGCTGGGGGCGGGTACGGCCAAGCTCCCGTTCGGACACCACGGGGCCAACCACCCGGTGCGGAACCTGGCCACGGGCCGCGTCGAGATCACGAGCCAGAATCACAACTACGCGGTTCCCGCGGGCTCGCTGAGCCCGTCCGTCGCCCGCATCACGCACCTGAGCCTGAACGACGACACCGTCGAGGGGATGGAGGTCGTCGGCCGCGACATCTATTCGGTGCAGTACCACCCCGAGGCGGCGCCGGGCCCGCGCGACAGCCACTATCTCTTCCGCCGCTTCCGCGAGGACATGATGCTCCGTCGCACGCGAAGGGGCCGCACGGACGCGCGCCGCGCGCTCCCGACGAGCCCATCGATCGAGAACGCGACGCGCGGACGGGAGGCGTAGCAATGCCGGCGCGTCGAGACCTGTCGAGCATCCTCGTCCTGGGATCGGGCCCGATCGTCATCGGGCAGGCGTGCGAGTTCGACTACTCGGGCACGCAGGCGGTCAAGGCCCTCCGGAAGGAGGGCTATCGCGTCATCCTCGTCAATAGCAACCCGGCCACCATCATGACCGACCCGGAGCTGGCCGACGCGACGTACATCGAGCCCCTGACGCCCGAGATGGTCGAGGCCGTGATCGCGCGCGAGCGACCCGACGCGATCCTGCCCACCGTGGGCGGCCAGACGGCGCTGAACCTGGCGGTGGCGCTCGACGAGCGCGGCACCCTCGATCGGTACGGGGTCGAGCTGATCGGCGCCGGCGTGGAGAGCGTGCGGATCGCCGAGGACCGCGACCGCTTCAAGGCGGCGATGGCGGAGATCGGGCTCCGCACGCCCACGAGCCGCATCGTCCGCTCGCTGGACGACGCGCGCGAGGTGCTGGACGTGCTCGGGTTCCCGCTGATCCTCCGGGCCAGCTTCACGCTGGGGGGATCGGGGTCCGGCATCGCCTACGGGCTCGATGAGTATCTGTCCCTGGTCCAGACCGGGCTCGCGCTCTCGCCGGTGCGGAGCGTCCTCGTTGAGGAGAGCGTCCTCGGCTGGAAGGAGTACGAGCTCGAGGTCATCCGGGACCGCGTGGGCAACGGCATCATCGTCTGCTCGATCGAGAACTTCGACGCGATGGGGGTCCACACCGGCGACTCGATCACGGTCGCGCCGGCCCAGACGCTGACCGATCGCGAGTACCAGCACCTGCGCGACGATGCGCTGGCAGTGCTGAACGCGGTCGGCGTCGCCACCGGCGGCGCGAACGTCCAGTTCGCCGTGAACCCCGACACCAGCGATCGCATCGTGATCGAGATGAACCCGCGCGTCAGCCGCTCCTCGGCGCTGGCCAGCAAGGCCACCGGGTATCCCATCGCGAAGATCGCGAGCCTCCTGGCGGTGGGGTACACGCTGGACGAGCTCCCGAACGAGATCACCGGGACGTCGTCGGCCTGCTTCGAGCCGTCGATCGACTACACGGTCGTGAAGGTGCCGCGCTGGTCGTTCGAGAAGTTCCCCGGCACGCGCGACACGCTCGGTACGACGATGCAGTCGGTCGGCGAGGTCATGGCCATGGGACGCACGTTTCGCGAGGCGCTCCAGAAGGCGCTCCGCGGTCTCGAGCTGGGACTCGACGGCTGGCACTCGGGGACGGGCGCACACCGGCGTGACGCCGACGCGCTGCGCGCCGCACTGGCGCGTCCCAGCCCCGAGCGGCTCGCGGATCTGCACGAGGCGCTGCGCCGCGGGTTCCGGCCCGAGGAGCTCACCGAGCTGACCGGCATCGACGCCTGGTTCCTCGACAACCTCGCCTATCTCGTGGAGGTCGAGGGCCAGCTCCGGAGCTTCACGCTCGAGGAGCTCCCGACCGAGACGCTGCGCCTGGCCAAGCGCGAGGGCTTCTCGGATCGGCACGTCGCCGCGCTCCTGCGCGCGAACGGCTCGGTGCCCCGGGCGGAGTCCGTCCGCGAGCGACGCGAGCGCGACGGGCTCAGGCCGGTGTTTCGCCGCGTGGACACCTGCGCGGCCGAGTTCGCCAGCGAGACGCCGTATCTGTACTCGACGTGGGAGGACGGTCCCTGCGAGGCCGAACCCACGTCGCGCCGCAAGGTCATCGTCCTCGGGAGCGGCCCCAACCGCATCGGACAGGGCATCGAGTTCGACACGTGCTGCTGCCACGCCGTCAGGGCACTCCGCGCCGAGGGCATCGAGGCGACGCTGGTGAACTGCAACCCCGAGACGGTCAGCACCGACTACGACATCTCCGATCGACTGTACTTCGAGCCCCTCCGCTTCGAAGAGGTGCTTCACATCGTCGAGCGGGAGCGACCCGACGGCGTCATCGTCACGTTCGGCGGACAGACACCGCTGAAGCTGGCGACGGCGCTGGACGGGGCGGGCGTGCCGCTCCTGGGCACGCCGGTGGACGCGATCGACCGCGCCGAGGATCGCGATCGCTTCGCGGCCGTGGCGGACGAGCTCGGCATCGCGAGCCCGGCCTACGGCACCGCGCGCACGCTGGAGCAGGCCGTCGCGGTGGCCGGCGCCATCGGGTACCCGGTGATGGTCCGACCCAGCTACGTCCTCGGCGGACGCGCGATGCGGATCGTGTACGACCGCGAAGGTCTCACCGAGTACTTCGAGACCGCCGCTCGGGTGTCGCCCGAACATCCGGTGCTGATCGATCGGTTCCTGGAGGACGCGGTCGAGTTCGACGTGGACGCGGTCTCCGACGGCCGCCGGGTGGTCATCGGCGGCATCCTCCAGCACATCGAGGAGGCCGGCATCCACTCCGGCGACAGCTTCGCGGTGCTCCCCGCCTACAAGGTCACGCCCGAGGAGCTCGACGTGATGCGAGACGCGACCCGGCGCATCGCGCTGGCGCTGGGTGTGGTGGGTCTGGTGAACATCCAGTTCGCCAGCCTCGACGGCGTCGTCTACGTGCTCGAGGTGAACCCCCGCGCGTCGCGTACGGTGCCGTTCATCGAGAAGGCCACCGGCCGGGCGCTGGTGGAGATCGCCACGCGCTGCATGCTCGGCATCGACCTCGACGCCCAGGGTGTCGAGGACCGGAGCGCCGTCACGCTCCCCCGCGTGTTCGTCAAGGGACCGGTGTTCCCGTTCCGGCGCTTCCCGGACACCGACTCGCTCCTCGGGCCCGAAATGAAGAGCACCGGCGAGGTCATGGGCGTCGGCCGTACGTTCGGCGAGGCGTTCGCGAAGGCGCAGCTCGCGACCGGATGTCCACTCCCACTCGCGGGCACCGTGTTCGTCAGCGTCAACGATCGCGACAAGGAGAGCGCGCTGCCGGTGGCCCGCGACCTGACCGGGCTCGGGTTCGCGCTCCTGGCGACGCGGGGCACCGCGATCTTCCTCAACGCACACGGTGTCAAGGCAGAGCCGATCCCGAAGGTCGGCGAGGGTTCTCCGGACATCGCCGATCGAATCCGGGTCGGTGCGGTCCAGCTCGTCATCAATACCCCGCTCGGCAAGAAGAGCCACTTCGACGAGGCGGCGATCCGGCGGGCCGCGACCGAGGCGAACATCCCCTGCATCACGACGCTGTCGGGGGCCCGGGCCGCGGTGGACGGCATCGCGGCGCTGCAGGCCGGGGTGTCCGAGGTGGACTCGCTGCAGGCGCTCGTCTGAGGGCCGATCGACGCGTCGCCCCTGACCGCTGGCGGCCACGGCCCCGGGGTGCGGACGGCTGTACGCAACCACGTCCGGGCGGGCCCGTAAGTCATTTCGTGGAAATGGTCTACGGTAGGATCAGGTTCCGGTATCGGGAACGTTGTATATAAACGATGCGCGATGATAAGATCTTGTCGTTGCTATACACGAATGGACGGACACCCCCGAAGGAGTAGCACCGATGAGCGCATTGCGGGCGACCATCTTCAAATCGGCGACCGCCGTTCTGGTTCTGGGTCTCGTGACCACACAGGCGGCGCAGGCCGGCTTCACGACCTATCAGTCCAATCCATGGGGTGGCGAGGAAGACCTCGACACGATCCTCGACGACCTCTACGGGCTGGACAATCTCGAGCGAGTCCACGACTACGGCACCTCGGTCACCGACCAGATCTGGCACAACACCGGATCGGGCTCGATCGCCGCGCGCGCCAAGTTCGCGGCCCTCGACCACGACTTCGGCTTTGTGAGCGGATCCACCGGAACCGAGTTCACCTCGCTGATGGGGCTGGGCGGCATGGGCTACATCGATGACTCGCCGGCCGCCGAGCTCTCCGTCGCGGACACCGGGGAGCACTTCCGATTCGCGCTGAACCCGGGTCGCGACTCGATGTGGCGCTCCACTCACGCAGAGAACGCCGACACGTTCGATCACATGATCACCTGGCGCGTCGTCGGCAACGGCGGCGGGTTCGGAGACAACGTCGTCGGCGCCTACATCCTCGCGTGGGAAGACATGAGCGGGGGCGGTGACCTCGACTACCAGGATCTGATCGTAGAGGTTCGCGGCATCGAGCCCGTTCCCGAGCCGACGTCGATGGCGCTCTTCGGCCTCGGCATCCTGGGCGTGGGGGCGGCTCGACGGATTCGCCGCCGCAAGCGCCCGATCGCGTAGACGCTTCGCTCCCAGGTGACGCCGGCGCGACGCTCCGGCCACCGACGCCTCCATTGCCGGCCTCGTCTCTCGGGACGGGGCCGGCGTTCTCATGTGGGCCGGGCCGTGCCCCGGGGGCGACGCGCCCGATCAGTCCAGACCGAGAAGGTCCTTCTTGAAGCCGTCACCCGGTGCCGGGTCGGGCCCGATGAAGCAGGCCAGGATCGCGCTCGCGAAGCTCGCGCCCTCGAACCGCCCGATCTCCTCTCCGATGGCCGTGATGTCAGTGCCGACACCCGGAACGTACGTGAGCACGTAGCGCTCGCCGTCCACGGCATCGGGCATCTGCTCGCACATGCGCTCGAAGCTCGCCCGGAGCTCGTCGCTGGCGTCCGGCGTGTTGCGCTCGAGCCCGTCCATCCAGGCCTTGTTGATCTTGGCCACGTCGATGTCACGCTCGAAGTACATGACGAGGTGCCACGGCATGTCGCCGCTCAGGATGACCTCGGCGTCGTGCGTCACTTCGGGCAGGTACAGGACCGCCAGGTACACCTTGAAGAACGCCTTCTTTCGAAGTGCCATGCCGTTGACGACAAACGTGTTGTCCCCGATCTCGAGCTGGTCGTCGAACGTGACGCCCTTGAACTCGACACCGGTCGCCGGCGTGACCGCGATCGTGAGCGCCAGTGCCAGGGCGGCCCACGAAATGGAGAGACGCATGGAACCTCCTCCTGGGGCTCGTGCTTCATTCACCCGCCACGATCGAGCGGGGACCCGGATGCCTCACGACGCCCGCATTCCTCATGGAGACAACGACTTGACTTCGACACGGGCCCGCGCATCATGCTCCCGATCCGATACCTCCAGACAGAAGGAGCCTGTCATGGCGTCCCCAGGATCGAACACGAGATTGGCGGCTCGTGCAATCGCTTCCGGCGTTTTCGCGATGACGGCGCTTGCCGCGGGCATCCGCGCGCAGGAAACCGTCACCCTCGATCAGCTGAAGTCGAGCGGCAGCCTCGTCGGGTCCGACGTCATGGTCGAAGGGTACTACCATTTCGAGACCGTGCCGCTGCTGCTGGCCGATCCGGAGCTGGCGCTGATCAACTCGCCGTTTCGCGAGAAGGACTTCGTCCGGCTCCAGGGCGAGCTCCCGCCCCGCGAGTGGCACGGGGCGCGGCTGCGGATCCCCGGTACGGCCGTGGTCGGCCCTGACACACCGCTTCCCGGAGACCTCGAGGGGCCCGGGGGCGCGCAGTCGATGGCGCTCGAGGTCCGCCGGTTCGAGCGACTCTCGGACTTCGAGCTGGCGCCGCCCGCGGAGCCGGCCGGCAGCGCGGGCCTCCCCCGCCCGGCCATCAAGTCGGCGGGCGCGAACGTGATCACCCCGAACGCGGTCGCCCTCCTGTACTCCGGCGGGGTCAACGCCGCGAACAACCACGCGCGATACTGGAACGATCTCACGTTCATGTACCTGATGCTGCAGTCCTACGGGTACACGGACGAGAACATCGTCCTCAGCTACGCCGGAGGCACGGCCCCCGAAGGCGTCACGTCCGACTGGATCGACTACGACGGGACCGGGTCGGGGCTGCGCGCCGCGTTCCGCGAGCTGGGCGGTCTGATCGATCCCGAGACCGGCGTGTTCATCTTCACGACGAATCACGGCGGCGGCTTCGACCCGGGCGATCCGTCGGCCTCCAGCGGCGGCCCGTTCCGATCGCGCCTCGATTCGAACGGCGACGAGGGCACCGAGCCGCTGTACGAGCGGAGCTACGGCGTCGACTTCAACAACGACGGCGACCAGCTGGATCGGATCGCGTTCGACGAGGTGCTGTGGCTCTGGGGCGGTGCGCCCATGTACGACGAGGACTTCGCGAGCCTCGTGGACGCGCTGCCCGAGTGTGGCCGCATGACGATCCTGATGGGCCAGTCCTTCTCGGGCGGGCTCATCCGCGACCTCTCGGCACCGAATCGCGTCGTCATTTCCGCGGCGTCCCAGGTGCAGCCGTCGTGGTCGAGCCCGGACGGGCGCTTCAACGAGTTCTGCTACCACTTCACATCGGCCCTCGCGCGCCGGGACTGGGACGGAAACGTGGTCGGCGCCGACGCCGACCTCGACGGCCGGATCTCGATGCTCGAGGCCTTCAACCACGCGGTCGGCGAAGATGCGGCCGACGAGACGCCGTACTACGACGACACCGGCGACGAGGTCTCCCATCCCGGCCCATTGCCCTCCGGTGGCGAGGGCTACCTCGGCTCGCTGACCTACGTCGATCACGCCGACCCGGTCTCGATCATCGGATCCACGAACTGGCTCGACGACTTCGCGATCGCCGACCGAGCCGACCTGGCTGCGGGTCACTCTGCGCTCGTCCAGGGCCGATACGACGAGGCAACGCGCTATCTGACCGCGGCCGCCGCGCAGAACCCGATGGATGCCGGCGTCTGGCGCGATCTCGCCACGGCACACGCCAGCGCGCACGCCGCGGCCGACGTGAGCGCCGAGCCGCCGTATCTGAGCACAGCCGTCGCACCCGGTCTCCAGAACGACGCCCGCTCGACCGGCCGCCACCTGGCCGATGCGACGAGCGCGATCGAGCATGCCGCCGCGCTCGACGGATCATCGGCGGCCACGTTCGCGCTGATGGGCACGATCTGGGCCATGCGGGGTGACGACGCGTCCGCCTCGGCGGCGCTGGAGCACGCCCGGTCGCTGGATGCCGCACGGCCGGAGGTCAGCAACGACCTCGGCGTCCTCGCGTTTCGCGACGGACGGCTCGCGCTGGCCGAGCAGCTCTTCGAGCGCGCCGATCGCTATGCCGGCGGGCGCGATTCGCGCTATGCGTTCAACATGGCGTTCACGAAGGTGGCGCGCTTCCCGGACCGGGACGAGGAGATCGCCCGTGAGTTCCTCGCCTCTCATCCGGGTGCCGCCTTCGCGGACTGGTTCTGGAGCGAGACGCTGAAGAGCACTCCCCCGACCTCGAACGCCGGTGCGCCCGAGAGCGCGCTCGGTGGCATCACCCTGGGCCACGACGTGGGCGACGTGATCGGCGCCGTCGGCTGGACAGAGGACATGGGCTCCACGAGCGACGGCGAGTGGGACTGGTACCACTTCACCCCCGCCGGGCTGACGCTCTTCGTGGTACAGAAAGGTGACCGCCGGGGACAGATCTGGAGCGTGCGGACCTTCGCCCCGAACACGTCGGCATCGGCGGGCGGAATCAGCGTGGGCAGCACCGTGTCGGCCATCACGTCCACGTATGGATCCCCACAGCAGACGCGCGCCTTGAACGACGAACGGCTCTACGAGTATCCGAGCCGCGGCATCACGTTCCATACCGCCGGGGACGAGGTGACCGGCGTCGAGATCTTCCCGGCGCACTGAGATCGAGATGACGAGTACGACATCGCACGTCGCCGGGGCCCATCGGGCGCGCCGCGTCACGTCGCTCCCGTACGTCAGGGCCCGTTCATTCTGATCGGCGACGCGCGCCAGCGTGAGCGCCCGCGATGGCGTCCTACCGAGCGAGATCGGCCAGCGCCCTCGTGTCGATCGCGATCGTCTCGCCGAGTGAGACGTCGAGATCGTCGAGCCGCCCGCCCTGGAGCTCGATCACGAACTGCGCCGGCAGCCGGCTGGAGTAGCTCGGCATGCGCTCGGCGTACTCCTCCTCGGTCTCGGTGGGCCGCTTGAGCGGCTCGGCCGGCATGTGGTGCGTCGCCGTCACGCGGCCGCGCGGATCCAGGTAGATGACGTCGATGTCGACGAGGCAGTGTCCCATCCAGAACTCCTGCACCTCGGCGTACGGGAACGCGAACAGCATGCCCCCGTCGTGCGGGATCTCGGGCCGGAACATCAGCCCGCGCTGGCGGATCTCGGGCGTGGCCGCCAGCTCGAGATGGAACGTCTGCCCGTCGATCACGACCGTCTCGATCGGAAGGACGGGCCTGGGATCCTCGGCGGCGGGCACCGGCGCGGCGGCCGGCGGTGAACCGGCCCCGTCGCGAGCGCCCGGCTCCGCGCGATCGCGGCAGCTCGTGGCCAGAAGCGGTAGGACGAGCAGCGTCGAGCACACCGCCCGTGCGGCGGTCGCGATCGCGTCCGCACGCGAACGTCCGGAGCTCATCCCACCTCCTCGGGCAGCACCGTGATCGAGGCGCCGCCACGGCGCGGGTCACCGACACCCTCGGTCCGGCCGCCCGGATCCCGCCCGACGGCGTGAACGCCACCGAAGTACAGGATGCGCGCCGGCGAGAAGCTCCGATGGGCATAGGGCTCGGCCAGCGCTCGCAGCAGGTCGGCGTCAGCGTCGACGAGCTCGGCGCAGAACGCGTCGGGCTCGACGTGAATGCG
Source organism: Candidatus Eiseniibacteriota bacterium (assembly GCA_965224245.1). Taxonomy (GTDB): domain Bacteria; phylum Eisenbacteria; class RBG-16-71-46; order CAZAMP01; family CAZAMP01; genus CBDCYW01. Next base: position 4,185,351 of record OZ245046.1, read on the forward strand.
CGCGGCGCGGACCGACTCCTCGAGCGATCGGCCGAAGCCGATGCGATTGACGGCTACCTGCAGGATGGCGGTGCGGAGCCGGTTGGAGCCCCCCGATCCGAGGACGAGCTCGGGAACGCCATCGCGAAGGAAGATCGTCGGCGACATCATCGTGGTCAACGTCGTGCCCGGAACCAGCACGTGAAAGCCCCGCGGGTTGATGTCCTCCTCTCCGAGGAAGTTGTTCATGTGCATGCCCGTTCCCGGGATCACCCAGCCGCAGCCCTCCCCGTTGGACACCGTCACGGCGCACGCGCCCCCGTCGGCGTCGATCACGCTGATGTGCGTCGTGCAGCCGCGTCCCTGTGGGGTCGGCGTGCCGTCCGGCATGACGCGACCGAAGCGCGCGAGCTGCGCCTCGAGGCCGCGCTCGGAGAGCACCGACTCGGCCTGGTCACGAGCGAAGTCGCCGGCCAGCTCGTGACGTCGGGCCGCGACCATCAGGAGCTGGGCGTCGACGATCGCACGCAGGTGGGCGGACCGGCCGTAGTCCTCGGGGCGAAGCGGCGCGCGTGACAGCGCCGCCAGTCCGAGAGCGATCAGCGTGCCGCCGCTGGAGTGCGGCGGCGGGGTCAGGAGCGTCCTGCCCCATGCCTCGGCTCGGAGCGGCTCCCGGACGGCCGCGTCGTCCTTGGCCAGATCCTCGCGCGTGATGAGCCCCCCCGCACTCGGTCCGAACGCCTCGATGGTGCGATCGGCGATGTCGCCCCGGTGGAAGATGGTGGGGCCATCGGCGGCCAGGTGTTCCAGCGCGTCGGCGAAGTCGGGATTGGAGATGATGTCGTCGGGACCGGCGGGATGGCCGTTCACCTCGTACAGCGCCGCGCACTCGGCCGAGAGCCGCCAGATCGGCTCCAGGATGCGGATGAACTGGGCGCCCGAGCGGCCGGCCGGAATGCCGGCACGACAGATGCGCACGGCGGGGGCGACCACGGTCGAGAGCGGCAGGCGCCCCCAGCGTTCGTGCGCGGCGTGCAGGCCGGCCAGCCCCATGGGCACGGCCGCCGCGCCCCGGCCGACGTGGAATCGCTGCGTGGTCACGTCGAAGTCGATCGTGACCTCCCGAAAGTCCAGCTCCGGCCGCTGCTCGAGCCCGAGACCCGGCATGATGGGGACGAACTCGATCGACTCGAAGCCGCGCTCGGGGTCGCCGGCCAGCATGACCCCGCCGCCGGCCGCGCTGGCCAGGAGCGGCTCGGACTGAAACGACACGAAGGCGGCGGCCACGGCGGCATCGGTCGCCGAGCCGCCCAGTCTCAGGATCTCCGCGCCGGCCTCCGCGGCCAGGCGGCTCCCGGCCGCGATCGTTCCGCCACGCATGAGCGCGAACCTCCAGAATCGTGCGGGCGTCGCCGCAATCGACGACCTGCCGTCGGATACCGGATCGCGGTCGGCGACCCGGAAGAAGGGGAGGCTATCACGTCGGCCCCGGGCCCCGACATCCCGTTGCCGACGGGTGCATCCGGGTCGCCGAGCGACCATACTGACGGCATGTCGGATTCACACGTCGGTCGGGGGGCGAGCACACGCGCGTCGGCGCGAACGAGGGTCGGGTGATCATCCGCGACGCACTCGAGCGTGACCTCGCGGCCATCGTCGAGATCTACAACCAGGCCGTGGCCGAGCACGCGACCGCCGACACCGACCCCGTCTCGATGGCCGACCGGGAGGCGTGGCTCCGGAGTCACGACGGCCGTCATCCCGTGCTCGTGGCCGAGCGCGAGGGAGTCGTCGCGGGGTGGGCGTCGCTCAGCGCGTACCGTCCGGGTCGCGCCGCGCTCCGGCACACCGCCGAGATCAGCTACTACGTTCACACCGATCATCGACGCCGCGGCGTCGCGACCGCGCTCGTGACCGACGCGATCGCGCGGGGACCGCGGCTCGGAATCCGGACGTTCTTCGCGATTCTCCTCGAGGACAACGCGGCCAGCATCGCGCTGCTCGAGCGACTCGGTTTTCGCCGGTGGGGATACCTGCCCGGCGTCGCGGACTTCGACGGGCGCGAGGTCGGACACGTCTACTACGGTCGGAGACTCTGATCCATCCCCCCGCCGTGCGTGCGCCCTCATCCGGTCCGTGGTCACGCGCCCCGCGTCCGTCCACGTCGCCAGAACATGCGGACGTGCTATTCTCACCTCGGCGACACCCCGCTCGCGCGAACCGTCGAATCGAGGAGCACACCATGACGCCGTCCCCGCCGACTGCATCGTGCATCGCCGCTCTGTCGTTGCTGCTCGCGACATCCGCTGACGCCGGGTGGGTATCGGTTCGAGCCGACTGCAACGGCTCGACGATGACCCTCGAGATCAGCGTCTCCGACCCGGGCGGGCTCCCCGAGCTCGTGGGGTTCGATCTGTACCGGTCGACGATGGGCGAGTGCACCGAGCCCTCGCGGATCACCGACGAGCCGCTCTCGCGTCCGATCGGGACGTTCGAGATGTTCGACTACACCGATCCCGACCTCCCGAACGACACTGCATACCGGTACGAGCTGGTGCCGGTCGATGCGGCACGAGAGCGGGTCTGGGCCGCGTACGACGATGCTCACTACTCCATCTTCAAGTCGGGCTTCGTCGACATCGCCGCGTGCGGACGCGGTGCGATCGCGCACGGCTACGTGGACACCGGATGGCCCGGATTCGGCGACTGCGAGTACACGTGCTACGAGGCGCTCGTCTTTCTGCAATCGGCCGAGCCCGGCGTTCTCGACGACTACTACGGCACCGACACCGCGGTGCTGCTCTACGGGGACGTGGCGTGCAGCTGGGAGGGCTGTGGCATGGACGTTCTCGAGGCCGAGCCGCTCGCCTGCGAGAAGGTCGTTCCGGTCGTCGACGGGAGCTGGAGCCGCATCCGGGCCGTCTACCGATCCGAGTGAGGGACGTCTCGGCATCCGCTCGCGGTCGGCGCCCCGGGTCGATCTCGCCTCGCCGGCGCTCGACCCATCCGCGGCGCCGGGTGCCGTGGAGGTCGACCATGGCGTCGACACCTCTGGCGTCGTGTCCGTGATCGCGGCGCGCCCGTTCACGCTCTCGCTCGCGTAACGGTCTCATTCTAAACGCCTTCCGTGCTCCGAGGGCCTGCTTCCGGCTGTTTGGCACTCCCCATGCATTCCCCTGTGAGCACCCCGATCTCTGAGCCCGTCAGAGACGTCGCGCTTCTCGCGCGCCAGAGGAGGTCTTCGATGTCCCTCAGCTACAACCTGACCACCCGTTTCGCCGTGATCATGCTGGCCACGACCCTGACCGTCTCGACGACCCTCGCCGGGGGCGATCCCGGCGACGGCGACGGCACCGACTACGGCGATGCCCCCGAGGACGCGATCGCGTACCCGTCGATCGGTGTGATCGGATCCTTCCCGACCTGCGTGGGCGGGTCGGCGAGCTACGTTCGACACGGACTCGGCTGGGCCCACTTCTACAGCACGCCCGTCGTCCCCACCCAGCCGGCCTGGGATCCCGAGCCGGACGGCAATGCCGGCGTGTGTCCACCGCCCACATACGACCGCGACGAGTGCTTCGACGACGGCGACGCAGGACTCGTCGTTCCGGACGCGTTCACGATCGTGGGCGGCGTCGTCGCGCCGTGCCCGAACTCACTGATGCCGGTGGCGCTCGGCCGCACGTGCACGCACACGACGATCACCGCTCGCGTCAAGAACGCGATGCCGGTGACCGGCTACATCAATCTGCTCGTCGACTGGGATCGCAGCGGCACCTGGGGCGGCGCGTGGACGTGCGCCGACGGCAGCCTCGCGCCCGAGCACGCCGTCGTCGACTTCCCGATCCCGCCCGGCTTCGACGGACTCTGGACGTCACCGCCGTTTCTCGTCGGATCCCCCGGTGACGTGTTCGCCTGGATGCGGCTCGAGATCGCGAACGTGACCGTCGGCCCGGGCTGGACCGGCGCCGGCGACTTCGAGGACGGCGAGTCCGAGGACTACCTCGTACGCATCGATCTCCGCGGTGTTCCGACGCGCGACAGCAGCTGGGGGTCGATCAAGGCCCTGTATCGCTGAGCGCGACGACCCCACCGCCACGCGTGGACGGGCCGGAGCCGGGCCCCGATCCGGCTCCCGGTCCGTCGGTTCGATGGGCTGGCGTCAGAGTCCCGTCGTCACGCGACGTTCGTGAGCCGGGGCCTGATAGTCGGTAAGCTTCCCCACAGCATCGAATTGCGCGCCCTCAGAGGGCACGTCGGCCGGCTCGAGACCACGCGTCGGTGCCTCGGTGTGCGGAGCCGCTCTCGTCACCCGTTCCCCCGCTGCACAGCGCGAACCGCGCGGACCACCGGTCCCAACAGAACGCGAGATCGCATACACACGTGATCGTTTCGTGACGAATGGCTGGCCGCCACGCTCTATCATTCCTGGACACCGATGCCGAACGGCATCGGTGCAACGGCCGGCAATCCCAACCCGGAACTCATGGAGCGAGCCCCATGCAGCGACTCGTCCCGATCCTCGTCGCGAGCGCCGTCCTCACCGGCACGAGCTTCGCCGGCCCACCCATGGAGACCGAGTACCGCGTCACCTTCACGGCCACCTGGAGCGCGGACACCCATCCGATCGACTTCCCATCGAACGCGCACTTCTCGCCGATGATCGGCGTCACGCACGACGACACGGTCGTCTTCTGGGAGGACGGCGGACTGGCCACTGATGGCATGGAGTCCATGGCCGAGACCGGTGCGACCGCCACCCTGAACGGCGAGTTCGGCTCGGCGGTGGCCGCCGGCCGTGCGGCCGGCATCTTCCTGGGGAGCACCTTCGACTCGCCCGGCGCACAGACCCTCACGTTCACGATCTCGCAGGATCATCCGCTGGTGACCCTCGTGTCGATGATGGCACCGAGCCCCGACTGGTTCGTCGGCGTGTCCGGCGTGTCACTGTTCGAGGACGGCGACTGGGTGCCGGTGAAGGCGTTCGAGCTGGTCGTGTGGGACGCGGGGACGGACAGCGGCGCCACGTTTACCGCACCGGACGACGACACCGATCCGCAGATCCCGATCGCCCACAAGGACGACTACGCGTTCGCGAACGGCTTGCCGGTGGGGTCGTTCGTGTTCGCGCGCACGTCGGTCGGCGTCGAGCCGGGCGCTCCCGGGGGCCCCCCCGTGGTGCTGTCGGCGCCCAGCCCCAATCCGATGCGAGCGTCGACGTCGTTCACGATCGCGACGACCGGCGCCTCTCCACGGGATGCACTCGTTCTCGACGTGCGGGGACGCGTCGTGCGCGATCTCGGCGCCGTCTTGACCGACGCTCCCACGCAGCGGCTCTCGTGGGACGGCCGCGACGGATCCGGTCGCCGGGTCGTGCCGGGCATCTACGTCGTCCGGATCGAGACGGGGGGCGCCTCGTTCGCGCAGAAGGTCGTCGTCGCGAACTGACGAGCGCTCGCGCGACGTCCGGCCGTGAGTTAGCCTGATCGCGTTCCCGAGCTCGCCCGCCGGGGGATCGCGATCGAGAGTCCGCCCACCAATCGGCCCTGGCGCTGGCGCGAGTCGATCCTGCGCGACCCCGACGGGACGCGTCTGTGCTTCTGCCACGCGGGTGAGAAGCGCCTCCATCCCCCCTGGCGCATCGCCGACGGAGACTCACGATGACGTCGAGTCCGATCAATCTGCGCGAGAAGCTCTCGCGCTTCGACGAGCACTGGACACCCCGGATCGTGGCCGAGCTGAACGGCCAGTACGTGAAGCTCGCCAAGGGCCTCGGCGATCTGGTCTGGCACGCACACGCCGACGAGGACGAGCTGTTCCTCGTGATCGAGGGGCGGCTCACGCTCGAGCTCCGGGAGGTCGACGCCGATGGACGGACCCACGAGCGAGCGGTCGATCTCGATCCCGGCGAGATGTTCGTCGTGCCGAGAGGCGTCGAGCACCGGCCGATCGCGCGCGAGGAGGTGCACATCCTCCTGTTCGAGCCCACGTCCACCGCACACACCGGCGACGTCCGGAGTGATCAGACCGTCGAGACCCTCGACTGGATCTGAGACGGTGCCACGGAAGACGCGCCCGTGGCGTGGTACCCTGAGACGACTCGCACGGCGACCCCGCGCCCCATCTCCGGAGGCACCATGACGCACGGCATCGGAATCGCTCGTCCCGCTCTCGCGATCACCGCGATCGTGGTCGCCGCGACCATCACCTCCGCTCTGGCCGGGACCGCGCGTGCCGATTTCACGATCGATCTCGGGCGGGGGCCGGTGACGGTGCACGAGCCGTCCGGATACGACGGCTCACCGACTCCGCTCGTGCTGCTGCTCCACGGCTACTCGGCCTCGGGATCGGCTCAGGAGAGCTACTTCGGGTTCCTGCCGATCCTCGACGAGTACGGGTTCTTCTATCTCTTCCCCGACGGTACGGTGGATGGGTTCGGCAACCGGTTCTGGAACGCCACTGATGCCTGCTGCGACTTCGGCGGCCTCATGCCCGACGATTCGGGCTACCTGCGTGCGCTCCTGGACGAGGTCATCGCCCAGCGCAACGTCGACCTCGATCGGGTGTACGTGATGGGCCACTCGAACGGCGGGTTCATGTCCTATCGGATGGCCTGCGACCACGCCGATCTCGTGGCCGCGATCATGAGCCTGGCCGGCGCGACGTTCGCCGACGAGACGGACTGCGCGCCGGTGGCGCCCGTGCACGTGCTCCAGGTCCACGGCACGGCCGACACCGTCGTCCTGTACGACGGCGGGACGATCACCGGCGTTCCCTATCCCGGCGCGGTGGAGAGCGTCGAGACGTGGGCCGCATACGACGGATGCACGCCGGTCGCGGACACCTCGGCCGATCCGATCGATCTGGACCGCTCGATCCCCGGTGACGAGACGACGATCACGCGATACACGGACGCCTGCGATCCCGGCGGGTCGGCCGAGCTCTGGTCGATCGCCGGCGGCGCGCACTCGCCACTTCTGGTCACCGATTTCTCGCACCGGATCATGCACTGGTTCTACGCGCATCCGAAGGGCGCGATCGTCGGCGTCGCCACGACCCCGGCGCTGGCGGATGCCCGGGGATCGATCCAGTTCGCCCCGAACCCGTTCCGGTCGAGCGCGCGGTTCGAGATCGCGATGCCGGGGGCCGGGACCGCCGTCGTGACCATCCACGACGTCGCGGGTCGCCTCGTGCACCGGTTCGAGTCCACCGCTTCCCCGAGCGGGCTCGTCACCGCACGCTGGAACGGCCGGACGACGGACGGCCGCGCCGCGCCGGCCGGCGTGTACGTCGTCCGCGCCACATCGGGCGACGGCGCGTCCCATGGCGAGGTGCGAGCCGGGCGGGTCGTCCTCGTGGGGGAGTGACCCCCGGTGTCCCGGTCGTCCGCCGCGGTCACGGTGCGCGAGGCGAGATCCGGCGACGCGGCCGTGCTCACCGAGATCGCGCACGCCGCCAAGCGACACTGGGGCTATCCCGAGGAGCTGATCGCGCTCTGGCGAGAGGATCTCTCGATCACGCCGGCGTCCATCGCCCGCGACGCGACCCTGATCGCCGAGATCGACGGCACACCGGTGGGCGTCGTCGCGATCTCGACCTGGCGTGAGGTTCCGGAGATCGAGCATCTCTGGGTGCGGCCCGAGCGGATGGGGCTGGGCATCGGCCGGCACCTCTACACGCTCGCGCTGGAGCGTGCGGCGCGGGCCGGAGCCTCGACGGTGGTCGTCGTCTCGGACCCCTACGCCGAGTCGTTCTATGTGCGGATGGGCGCAGTGCGCGTCGGAGACTCGCCGTCGATGCCGCCGGGGCGACGCCTCCCGCGTCTTCTGCACACGCTCACCATGCCGGGCCGGGACGCGTCGGTAGACAGACCGCCGGGAGGCCGGCCGTGATCGCCGCCCCCGACCCGATCCGGATCCGCGCCTTCGTGCCGCCCGATCAGCGGTCGTGCGAGGACATCCTGCGCGGCCTCCCACAGTGGTTCGGGATCGAGCAGGCGATCGTCGAGTACGTGGCGTCGGTCGCGACGTTCGAGACCCTTGTCGCCGCGCGGGCCGACGCTGGCGACGCCGCGGCCTCCGACGTGATCGGCTTCCTGACCCTGCACACCCACAATCGCTATGCCGCCGAGATCCACGTGATGGCCGTCCGGGCCGGACACCACGGCAGCGGCATCGGTCGTCGTCTGGTCGAGCACGCCGAAGATCTGCTCAACGAGCGTGACGTCGAGTACCTTCACGTGAAGACGCTGGGTCCGTCGCGTCCGAACGACGCGTACGCCAGGACGCGCGGCTTCTACCACGCGATGGGATTTCGTCCCATCGAGGAGAATCGTCTGTGGGGAGACGTCAATCCGTGCCTGATGCTGGTCAAGTACCTGCCCCGGGTCGGGCGCTGATCGAGGGCACCTTCACCCTCGCGGCCACGTGTGGCCTGGCGGCGATCGCGATCGCGGTCTGCCCGTCCGCGAGGGCCACCGTCCCCGTCGGAGACGGACCGATCGTCGTATCGCACTACGAGCCGGCGTCGGGCCTCGTGCGCATCGGACCCGAGCCCGAGCGGGCGATCGAGCGCGTCGAGCGCGGCCACACACTGCTGTTGCCGCCGGGGAACCGGAACGCGCGCGGGATCGTCGTGTTCCTCGATGGATGGCCGGTCGACGCGGATGCGAGCCTCGCATCGGACGGCGGCTTCGACCGGTCCGCCCTGGCTCGCGACGTCGGGGTCCTGCACGTCACGACCGGCGACCCGCTGGACTTCCTCTTCGAGGACACGGACGTGGCCGAGCTCGTCGATCGCGTCCAGGCGATCCTCCTCGAAGAGGACCTCCGGAACGTACCGGTGTTCCTCGCCGGCATGTCCCTCGGGGGCACGCGCGCGGCCAGGCTGGCCGTGTACCTTCATACCCATCGTCAGGACGTGTGGCTTCGCGCGGCGGGACTCGCGATGGTGGATGCGCCTCTGGACATGGTTCGGTTCTGGCACTCCGAGACGCGCGCCGCGAGGGTGAACGCACACCCGGCGGCCGCCGACGAGGGGCGCTGGGTGACCTACCTGCTCGAGACGCACCTCGGTGGCTCACCGGACACCGCCCGCGATCGCTTCGTTGCCTACTCGCCGTTCGTCCACGGTGAGCCCTCGGGCGGCAACGCGGCCCATCTCCGGGAGATTCCGGTTCGGGCCTACCACGAGCCCGACGTGGACTGGTGGATCGAGAACCGGCGCAAGGACTACTACAGCATGAACTCCATCGATCTCGCCGCGCTCGTGACCGAGCTCCTCGTGATGGGCAACGATCACGCCGAGCTGATCACGACGCACGCCGCGCGGGCAGAGTACCCGGACGCGTCGCCGCACACGTGGTCGATCGTCGACGACGGCGAGCTCGTGGAGTGGTTCCTGTCCTCGATCGAGCGCGACCGCTGACCCGCGAGGACGTCTCGAGCGACCGGCTCAGGGTGGTGACGCCGGGAACGTGACCTCGTCCGGGCCCGAGCCTTGCACCTCGGCCGCCAGGTTCGCCAGCAGGATGAGCCCCGCCCCGGTCAGCGCCATCGGCGTCAGCGTGCTTCCCACGGCCACGAACGCGAACGCCGACGCGAACACCGGCTCGGCGAGGTAGACGATCGCGGCCCGCGTGGGCGTCACCGCCGGCTGGAACGCGAACACGATCCCGTAGGCCAGGACCGTCGAGACGAGGGTCACCTCCACCAGATTCAGCCAGATCGCATGGCTTCCGAGGAGTCCGCCGAACGAGAGAGCCACGCTGTCGGTGCCGGTCGCCAGAATGCGCCCGAGAGTCGGTGGCATCAGCGCCTCACCGTGACCCATGGCCGCCACCGTGATGGCGCTCGCGATCCCCACGATCGTGAACTGGAGCCAGGTCAGGACGTCGATGTTCTCGCCCGGCGCGACGTGGTTGTACACGATGATGTGCACGCCGAAGAACACCGCGCACATGAGACCGAGCAGCTCGCCGATGCCGAAGCCGGTCGGGGTGGCGCCCGTCATCATCCAGATCCCGGTCGTGGCCAGGCCGACCGCGACCCACATCACCGGCCGGGGCGGCCGGCGCAGGGCGAACGTCATCGTCAGGGGCACGATCACGACCGTGAGGCTGGTCAGGAACGCGCTGACCGCCTCGCTGGTGTATCCCAGGCCGACGACCTGGGCGATGCTCGACAGCCACAGCACGAGACCGACCACGAGCCCGCGCCGGATCGTGGCCCGGGAGCTCGCGGCCAGCGCGGCGAGGGTGCCCGGCCGGAATACCAGCCACAGCACCGCCGCGGCCAGGAAGCGAACCGCCATGAAGAAGACCGGACCCACGACGTCGGTCTCGCCGAGGCCGAGGGCGGCGTTCACGCCCGCGCCTCCCCGCTTGATCCACGTGAACGAGCAGCCCCAGAACGCGGTGGCCAGCACGAGGGCCGTGACGGCCGCCCGATGTGAGGATTGGCGCGCCGTGGTCAAGAGTCGCCGAACCGGGTCTCGAACGCCATGCGACGGACCGGGTGCGCGCCGGGCGGCCGGGGGTCGCTCGGCCGGAGGACGGGGATCCCGTGAGTCTTCGTGTCCAGGGCTGCATCTATCCGATGGGACATGCCCCGCCGGAGATGGCCGGGGCCGCCGGTCCCGGGCGAAGCCTCGGGGGCGGCGAACGTCGCCTGGGCCGGCGATCCCGCCCCGGTCGTGGAAGCGGGAAGCGGGAGGATCACGCGTGGAATCACGGTCCGGCGCCTCCTCACCGACGGCGCGCGCGATGTCGGAAGTGACGGGCCACGTCGGCGTCGGAGCCCGCGAACGCAAGAGAGAGTGAGAGATCGGGCGGTCGAGGTCAAGTCGGGTGCCCGGCGCACGTTGACCGGGGGATGCGGCCTCCGTATCCTCATCGGCCTTCGATCCCACGTCACCACAGCGAGAGGAACCCATGCTCTGGACCCACTCCATCCGTCCCCGGTCGAGGGCCATGTTCGTGTGGACGGCGCTCCTCACCGCCATCGGCGCCCTCACCTGGCCGGCGGCCGCGCGTGACCGCGAGCCGATCTCGGCCGGCGAGGCCTTCTGGAACACGTGGAGCGACGGACGGGCCGAGCTGGATGGCTACCGCGTCAGGACGCCGCGCTACGGCCAGCCGCGCGACGGTCACGTCGTTCTGATCTACGTCACCGAGGAGATGAACAAGCGAACGCTGATCAAGGACGACACCGGACGCGTGCCTCCCGGCGACAAGGAAGTCGTCATGAAGCTCAATCACACGCTGACCTTCCGCACCGGCATCTATCCGTACTCGGTGATGACGAGCGTCTTCTCGCCGGTCGGTTCGGACGGAACACGCGAGCAGTTCGCGCCGGTCAAGATCTCGTTCACGGCCCAGGAGTGGTGCGGGCACGTCTATCACACGCTCGAGCCCACGGCCGAGGCGTTCGAGAGCGAGATCCGATCGTACTTCTCGTCCGAAGGGGATGCGAACACGACTCGCGTGACCGAGCCGTTCACGCTGTACGAGGACGCGCTGTGGATTCAGCTCCGCGAGCTGGACGGGCCGTTCGAGGGCGGCGGGGACTGGAGCGGTGAGCTGGTACCGTCGATGTGGTCCGCCCGACGCGCACATCGACCGCTGGAGCCGGTGGCGGCCACGATCACCCGGGCGACGACGACCGTCGAGGGCACACCGGTCACGCGCTTCACGCTGCGCTACGGCGACTTCACCCGGGAGTTCGACGTCGAGTCCGGCGGCGCGCGTCGCATCCTGGCCTGGCGCACCTCCGAGGGTGAGGAGGCCGTGCTGACCGGCAGCACGCGCCTGCCCTACTGGCAGCTCAACGACGTGGGTGACGAGCGATACCTCGCGGAGATCGGTCTGATCCCGACCTCGATGAGGACCGACGAGGATGGCACAGCCCGCTGACCGCGCCGATGACCGCCCCGCCAGTCACAAGCTTCTTCGACAAATCGACTTACCAAAAACCGAGCCGTGCGGCTCAACATGTCATTTAATCATGGACCGACATTGCGCCGGTTATTTGATGCATTCTCGTGGTACGCTTACTCCACGCTCGCTCGACGAGTCCCGCGCCACAAGTCCGCACCGGAGGAAGCATGCCGGCAACGCTCGATCGCCGATCCGGAGGTGCCTCAGGCCTCGCGACCGTCATCGGCCTGTTGGTTTCCGTCACCCTGGTATCCACGACCTTCGCAGCCACCGTTCGTACGCCCCGTACCGGCGAGACCATCGCGCTCGCGCCGGCCCGGACCGCCGGGGCCTGCGTCCCCCTCCAGGAGGACGACGGATCGTACGAGAACGCCTATGCGCTGAACTTCACGGACGTGGCCGCGCCCGACGTCGGGGCGTTCGCGAAGTACTTTCACTCGCCGTTTCCCGACGCCGCGGTGTCGCTGTGCAGCGTCTCGCTCCAGTTCACCGCGCTCGCGTCGTTTCCCCAGGACGACGCCACGTTCGACGTCCGCATCTACTCGCACGACGGCTCCGGCCCGGGCGATCTCCTGACGGTCCGGTACGGCATCGACCCCGGACCGATCGCGCTCTGGCCCGCCATCACGACCGTGACCGTCGACTTCTTCGGGGTCGAGATCCCGACCGACGAGTTCTGGGTGGCGTTCTGGGGCGACTGGCCGGGCGCCGAGCTGGAGTGGTTCCTGGCCGCCGACCAGAACGGCGCCTTTCCACCCGTCCTCGATCACGTGAACGACAGCGCACTGGGGTGGATCCCGGTCGAGAGTCATCCCGAGTTCCCGTCCTGCCGGAACGTCGGCATCCGCTGCGAGGTGGAGCCCCCGACCGGACGCGCTCCCCTTCCGGTCATCGGTGACGAGGTCGCCATCGATCTCGGATGCGGCGCGTACTCCAACCCCGGCCCCGACCCGCTGCTCGTCTGCACGACGACGGTGACGGCCACGGATCCCGAGACACCGTGGGTCCGCGTCCACTTCGACCAGCTGGACATCGGCGCCTACGACTACCTCGTGATCTCCGACCAGCTCGGCGAGTCGTACAGGATCGAAGGTCGCGAGGCCCCCCTCTGGCCCACCGAGTACTACTCGCTGGCCGTGGACGGACCCGAGGCGACGGTCGAGCTGTGGGCGGTCCCCGGCAGCAGCGGGGGCGGCATCCACCTGGACTTCTACGACGCCGGCCGATCGGACTCGCACGTCGACCGCTCGATCTGCGGCAGCGACGACCGCGGGGTCGCCACCTCGAAGCCTACCGGCCGGATGCGGATCAAGGACAAGAACGGCGTGACCTACGTGGGCACCGCGTTCCTGATCAGCGAGAACGGGTGCTACCTCTCGGCCGGCCACAACTTCGACGACGTGGACCTGACCGACCCGGGCAACATCGTCATGGAGCACAACACGCCCGCGTCCACCGCGGGCGGCTCGCCGAAGCCGGCGAAGGCCGAGGATCAGTACAAGCTGGATCCGTCGGTCCCGCCGTGCTGGAAGTCGAACGGCGAGGGGGACGACTATGCCGTGTTCAAGGTCAAGCCCAACGAGAAGACGAAGAAGACGCCGGGTACCGCCCAGGGCCTCTACTACCCGCTGAAGTCGGCCGCGCCCGATTCGGGGTCGTCGGCCAAGGTCGTCGGATACGGGAAGGACGACGGCGCGTCGAGCTTCACCCAGCAGGAGCACACGGGCATGGTGACCGGCGTCACCGGGACCCGCATCAACCACAACGCCGACACCAGGGTTGGCAACTCGGGCAGCCCGATCCTGAACTCGAACGGCGGCGTCGTGGGCATCCACACGAACGGTGGCTGCAAGCCCGACGGCACGGGCTCGAACTCGGGAACCGTCATCACCGCCCCCGACCTCCAGGCCTGCATCAACCAGGTGTGCCCGAAGGACGACGTCTTGCCCCCGCTCGGCGACGACCTGATCACGATCACGTGCACGGGCGATCTGACGGTGCCGGATCTGGGCATCAGCCAGAGCGTCACGCTGACCGGCAGCATGGTCATGCACCGCGAGTCCCCGATCAGCATCGGCGGTCTCGGCACGGTCGACTTCACGATCTCGGGCTTCCAGGCCAGCGGGCTCACGGCGATGGGGCCGGTCGAGCTGACCTCGCCCGCGTTCAGCGTGCCCAGCGGGGAAGCGTCGCAGATCGATCCCCTGGTGTTTGTACCGCTCAGCTATCTGTGCGAGCTGCCACTGGCGCTGCGCCTGCCGACCCCGTGGGCACCGTTCCCGGCACCGTTCCCGATTCTGCTCTCCGGGGAGTTCACGTCGTTCCCGATCTGGGACTCGGCGGACCTGATCGCACCGCCCGACCCGATCCCGTTCGTCGACGAGGACGAGATCGTCCGGGCGACGCTCTCGAACCTCGTCATCGATCCCGCGCCGCCGACGTTCTGCCACACGGTGGATGCGGCGACGCTGGAGCTGGTGACGAATCCGCTGCCCCCGACCTCGCTCGTGATGGAGACACCCGGCGGGCTCGGCATCCGGCCCCACCCGGAGGAATGGAGCACCGGAACGAGCCGCTGGATCGCACCGTTCGACGTGTCGGGCGTCGACCTCCTCTTCTCGAGCGACCCGGCGTACCAGGAGGTGAAGGTGGCGGTCGGCCCATCGGGGACGTCGTTCGGTGAGCTCGTGCAGTCGCTCTACCGGACGTACCCGTCGGACGCCCTCGAGAGCGTCGAGCTGCGGGTCGAGGTGCAGAGCCTCGGATCGACGTTCGAGACGGTCGCACCGTTGCCCGTCGTCTCGAGCGGTACCGGGGTCTCCGGCTTGCCGTTCCTGCCGGGCGACTCGTTCCAGAGCCTCGGTGGCACGGGGCTCGTTCAGCTCCCGGCGCCGGACGGCGTCGGACGCATCGACGGGTCCGCGGCGCGCGATCGCGGCATCGACGGGTCGATCACGTCGCTCGCGTTCACGGTCGGCGACGTCTTTCCGTGGCAGCCGCTCCCCGATCCTGGCGTGAGCCAGTACTGCGTGTCCGTCGAGGTGCACATGAACCTCGACGCGTTCGGTCCGCTCTCGTTCGAGTCACGCGGCTACTTCGACGTTCAGCGAGGCCCCGTAGAGCCCCTTCCGGGCGGCCTCATTCAGGTCGAGATCGTGGCATTGCGGCTCGAGAGCATCGACCCGTTTCATCCAGAGGGGCCGATCCAGTTCCACCTGGATCCGGTCGCGCCACCAGCAAACGGAACCGCCATGCAGAGCGCGCGCCCGGCTCCGTTCCCGATGGACGCGGATCTCTTTCCGTGGCCTCGGATCATCATCCCCGGCCTGGGGCTCGATCTGCACACGCAGGACGCGCCGCTCCTCGAGTCGACGTGGCCGGCGCTGCCGTCCTACGCGCCGTGGACGCTCGCGGGCCCGGTGGGGCTCTACGACGAGCGGGACCTCCTGGTCGGGACGATCGAGTCGATCATCCTGCAGCCGTGGCTGCCGTACGAGCCGGTCGGCGGCGGTCGTCACGCCAAGGGCCCCGGAACGCCGGACTGCTTCGCGCTGGATCCGCTCGGCACCGACGAGCCGGTTCTGCCGGGCGACATCCCGCAGGTGGCGCTCCGCGCGTTGACGCCGAACCCGTTCCGGGGCGCCACCGTCCTGACCTTCGACGTCACCGAGGACGGACCGGTGACGCTCCGCGTGTACGACGTCGGCGGCCGCCGGGTGCGTACGCTGGTCGACGCCGATCTGCGCGGTCCCGTTCGCCGGACGGTCGCCTGGGACGGAACCGACGACCGCGGCCACGAGGTCGATTCGGGCGTGTACTTCTTCCGTCTGGATGCCGGAGGCGAGACACGGAGCCGCAAAGGGCTGCTTCTGCGCTAGCAGAAGCGTCCGCGGGGCCACCCTCAGCGGGGAGGGTGGTCCCGTCTTCATGAAAGCGGGCTCACGCGGCCCGCGCGTCGCGACCGGCGTGCGACACGGATGCACCAGCCGACGACGGCGGCGTTCACGACGAGGAACACGCCGAACACCACGGCCCCGCCCTGCTCGAGAGCGGTCGCATGCGCGGGATACAGCGGCCGCACGTCGAACGCGGCGAGCCGGACGGCTTCGCGGACCACCGTGGCCGCGACGACGACGACGACCGCGGATCCGAAGATCGTCGTCGACCACGCCCGTTCCACCCGATCTCCATCGGTGCCGTCGCGCCCGCGCCCCAGGAGGCCGGCCCACGCGGTGGCGTTCACGAGCGCCGCCACGATCGCGACCCCGGCGTAGGGGCCCGCGAGCGCGCCGTGCATGACGGCACGGACCTCGGGCGGGGAGATCGTCGCGAACCCGAATACGGCACCGGCCGCCGCGAGCCAGCCGGCGAGCACCGTGATCGACAGCCATCGCCGCGGCGGGTGGTCGAGCTGAAGCAGGTGCACGGCCGCGAACACCGGGACCGCGCCGATCAGCCACACGAGAAGCCGCCACGTGGACGCCGCGGTCACGCGGAGCGATCCGCCGTCGGCGTAGATCGCGGGCCACGCGTCGTGCGCGATCGAGATCTGGTGATTCTGCGTCCACAGGAACGCGACGCCGACGAACGAGACCCAGGCGATCGTGATCGCGACGCGGCCCGACGGGCGCCACCGGCGCGACACCGGCGCCGAGGGCTCCCCGGCCCCGCCTCCGGCGCCGGCGCCTTTCGCCACGTACAGGAGGTAGAAGCCGATGACGAGCAGCGGCAGCACCGCGAGCCACTTGCCGAAGAGCAGCAGGTTGGCCGTGTAGAACCGCTCCTGATACAGGACCTGCACGAAGAGCAGCGGCGCCACTCCGGCCGTGATCGCCGCGCTCAGCGCGAACGGCAGCCAATCGACGACCAGGCGAACCGACGGGCACGTCCCGCGCGAGCCCCAGCGAGTCGCCACCAGCGCCGCGCCCACGACGACGTAGCTCATGAACACGACGTGCAGCGCCAGCGTCACGACGTAGAGCGTCAGGTAGATGGCCGTGGGCCGGGGAAATTCGACGGGAAAGAGCTCACTCATGCGCGTCTCCCCCGGCCGGCGGCTCGGCCTCGTCCGGGCGATCGGGCAGCGGTGCGCGCTCGGTGCCCGCGTCCCGGAGCCAGAGGTGGTTCTGGGTCAGCGTCGGCACGTCGTCGACCACCGGCCAGCGCTCGGGCCGACCCGCCGCCTCCCACTCCAGGAGCTGCACGAGCGCCTCCAGATCCTCGGCATTGCCGGCGAACGGCGGCATGAACGGCTTGGTGTGCTGGAGCTGCGCGACGTTGAGCCGCTTCTGTTCGGTCGACCAGCTCCGGGTCAGATGGACCAGTCCGTTCACTCCCTCCATCGAGTGACAGACGTTGCACTGGAAGCGATACACCTTCCGTCCCCGCACGAGCTGCGGGCTCGGGTACCGATCGCCGTCTCGCACCGGGTACGGATCGTGCGCCACCGATCCGACCCGGCGCAGCTCGGCGATCTCGTCGGACGCGATGGCGTTCGAGTAGAGCGTCTCGCGGACCGTGAACGGCTTGCGGACCCCCTCGCGGACGAACTCGCCGCCCGCGGTGGCCATGAACGCGAGCGCCACCAGGAGCGTGGCCGTCGCGCCGTTGATCATCAGACGCTGTCCGATGAGCCCGACGATCGCGTAGCCGCCGATCAGGACCGAGACGCCGATCGCGAGGGCCAGGAACATCGACATGGCCGCGCTCCCGCCGAGCACCCACGAGCGGCTGTCGGGCGGAATCACGCTCAGGAACCACGCGCCCACCAGCGGCATCAGCGCCATCGGGGCCAGGAACCGCGCCGAGCGCGTGATCAGCCGCGCCCGCGTCTCGCGATCGAACTCGCGCATCGCGTTGATGACGACACACGCGGTGAGGGAGGCGAGCGTCAGCGCGACGATGGTCCGGAACACCAGCGAGGGCCAGAAGCTCGGGTTGAAGAACCCGGCCCACACCGAGCCGGTCTCGAGCCACTGGCCGGGAGTGAGCTGCCACGACAGGATCCCGTTGATCCAGAACAGGCTGAACCAGCCCGCGATGGAGTACGTGACGAGGAGCGCCAGTCGCGTCCGGTCGTCGAGTCGAGCGCCGTATCGGTAGAACGTGTAGCCGGCCACGATCTCGAGACAGAAGAAGGTCCACTCGAGGGCCCAGATCCAGTGGAAGGCGTCGATCATGAGCCCGATCGTGCGCGGGCTCACCTGGATGGACACGAACCACATGCCGACGCCGGTCACCGCGCCGAGCACGAAGCTGACGAGCACCAGGAACCGGAAGTAGCCGTCGAGGAAGCGCCTCGCCGCTGGATCGCGCCCGTCGCGGCTCCATCGCTGGAACGCGGCCATCAGGAACCCGCCTCCGATCGCGAACTGGGCGAGAAACACGTGCACGATCCCGAGACCGCCGATCATCAGCCCCTTGATCGCGGGTTCGACGTCGTTGATGGGGTAGTACGGGACCTCCAACGCGCGCCTCCTACCAGAGCGCGTCGATGACGTGACGCTCGAGCTCGGCGGTCTCGGTGTCGTACGTGTAGGCCGTGCGCGGGCCCCGGAATCCCATCAGCTCGCCGACGTTCACCAGGCGAGTGCCGCCGACCACGTCGGTCGACTCCTGATGCGTGTGTCCGGTGAACACGATGTCGTAGTCTCCGGTCGCAGAGAGCCCGCGAGCCAGCTCCGGATAGTGCTCGAAGGCGATCCGCCGCCCGCCCAGCTCGATGTCTCCGAAGGGCTTGTGGAAGATCACGTTCGGCCACCGGTCGGGCGCGTTCCGGACCATCAGAAACTGCTCGGCGTCGTTGTTCCCGAAGGTCACGTGGACGGGCCCCTCGAACGCCGCGAGCTCGGTCAGCGGGATCGGGCTCACCAGATCGCCGCAGTGAATGATCGCCGCCGCCTTCCGCTCCGTGGCCAGCGCGACCGCCGCCCGGACGGCTCCGAGGTGATCGTGACTGTCGGACACGACGAGAATCTTCATGTCACCTCCCGCGACTCGGATGGTAGCTTTCGCGGGACATCATACGTCAGCGCACGCCACGTTGCTCGGGGACGATGTTCCCCGGCGCGGCCAAGGACGGTGTCATCCCGAAGATGGACGGCTTGCGAGTTGAAGCGTCACACGGTGCCCCGGCGGGCGCCCGGTCCCCGGTGCGGTCGATGAGGATCCTCCTCATCGCCTACCGCTTCCCTCCGCAGGGTGGCAGCGGGGTGCAGCGTCCGGCGAAGATGGTGCGAACATGGGTCGGGGACGGCCACGACGTGACCGTCCTCACGAGCCCCGCCCACACGGTGCCGGTGCAGGACGCCGAGCTGCTGTCCGAGGTTCCCAGCAGCGTCGAGGTCGTGACCGCCGCCGACCGGAGCCTCGCGCGGCTTCTCGCGCGATGGCGGGAGCGGGTGCGCGGCACGCCGGCCGGCGCGCTCGACCTGCCGCTCCGCTACGCACAGGCGGTCGTCCAGACGTTCATGACCCCCGACCCCCACGCCGGCTGGCTCGTCCCCGGCATGCTCGCCGCCGGGCGCATCGTGGGATCCGACCGTCCCGACGTGATCGTGGCCACCGGCCCCCCGTGGTCCCCGGTCGTGGCGGGCGCGGTCACCGCTCGTCGACACGGCATCCCGTTCGTGATCGACTATCGCGATCCCTGGAGTGCGACCTACTTCAACAAGCCGGATCGACTGTTCCCCCGGATCCTGAACCCGCACCTGGAGCGCTGGGTGGTCGGCGGCGCCGACGGCGTGATGGCCGCGCATCGCGAGGTTCTCCGGCGCCTGCGTCCGCTCTTCGGTGCCGACGCGCCGATCTGCATGTGGGTGCCCAACGGCTACGATCCGGACGACATTCACCCCGACGTATCCATCGACACCGACTGCTTCACGCTCACCTACACCGGGAGCTTTCTGAACCTGCGCAACCCCCGCGTGCTCATCGAGACGCTCGACCGCCTCCTCGCCGACGGCACGGTGGATCCGGAGCGGTTTCGCCTGCATCTGGCGGGCAACGTGTCGATGGCCACGCGCTACGCGACACCCGGCGGCCCGCTGGCGCGCGCGATGCGGGTCGACGGGTACGTGTCGCACTCCGAGAGCGTACGGCTCCTCCAGAAGAGCACGGCCAACCTGATTCTCGAGATCGGGGTCGGGGGCCGGAACTATCACTCGCCGGGCAAGGTGTACGAGGTGTTCGCGGCGCGGCGCCCGGTGTTGCTCCTGTGTCCCGAGGGCACCACGACGCATCTGGCCCGGCGGATGGGCGGCACCTGGGTCGCGCATCCCGAGAGGCCCGGGGAGATCCGCCGCGCCGTGGTGGAGATGGTCGAGGCCTGGCGAGAGGGCCGGCTGGCCCGCCTGCCGGATCCAAAGCGGCTTCGGTTCTACGAGCGCGCGCACCAGTCCCGGCGTGCGCTGCGGCTGATCGCGCGCGCGAGCGGCATCGAGTGATCAGCCTTCCCGGGCGGCGATCTTGTCCACGCGGCGCTTGTACCTCGGCTCCGAGTCGATGAACGTCGCCTCCAGATAGGCGAGCACCACGTCCTCGGCCAGCGACTCGCCGACCACCTTGCCCCCGAGGCACAGCACGTTCATCGCGTCGTGCTCGACTCCCTGATGCGCGGTGTACACGTCGTGGCACACCGAGGCTCGGATGCCGGGCACCTTGTTGGCCGCGATCGCGGCTCCCACGCCCGATCCGCAGCAGACGATGCCGCGAATGCCGGGCTCGGCCACCACCGCGTCGGCGACCGCGAATGCGAAGTCCGGATAGTCGTCCGATGCGACGTACTCGTGCGCGCCCACGTCGTGCACGTCGTAGCCGCGCGCGAGGAGATAGCGCTCGAGGTGCTCCTTCAGCGCGAAGCCCGCGTGATCGGCGCCCAGAACGACCTTCATCACGCGGCTCCGATCAGGCGCCGGACCCGCGCCGCCACGTTCGTCGCCGTGAAGCCGAACTGATCGAAGAGCTCACCGGCCGGAGCCGACGCGCCGAAGCGCTCCACCGACAGCACCTCGCCTCTCGGTCCGATCCAGCGGTGCCACCCCTGCGCGATGCCGGCCTCGACCGCGAGCGTGGGCAGCGGCGCCTCGCCGAGCACCGATCGCCGATAGGCATCGGGCTGCTTCTCGAACAGCTCCCACGAGGGCATGCTGATGATCCGCGTCCGTACGCCGTCGGCCGCGAGGAGATCGGCGGCCTCGCAGCAGAGATGGAGCTCCGAGCCGGTCCCGATCAACGTGGCGTCGGCGTCCGGGTCCTCGTGCAGCACGTACGCGCCGCGAGCGAGCCCCTCGGCGCCGGCAAAGCGCGTCCGGTCGATCGCGGGCACTCCCTGTCGGGTGAACACGAGGGCGGTCGGCCCTCCGGTGTGGGTGACAGCCGCTCGCCAGGCCTCGACGCACTCAGCCGCATCGGCCGGGCGCACCACGGTCAGGTTGGGGATCGCCCGCAGCGCGGCCACGTGCTCGATCGGCTGATGGGTGGGCCCATCCTCGCCGAGGCCGATGGAATCGTGCGTGAACACGTAGATCGCCCGCGTCTCCATCAGCGCCGCCAGCCGCATCGACGGGCGCATGTAGTCGGAGAACGTCAGGAAGGTGCCCGTGTACGGGATGACGCCGCCGTGCAGCGACAGCCCCGACGCGATGGCCCCCATCGCGTGCTCGCGCACGCCGAAGTGCAGGTTGCAGCCCGTGCGATCCTCGACCCCGAACGAACCGGACGACGCGAGGTCGGTGTTGTTGGACGGACCGAGATCGGCCGACCCCCCCAACAGGTTGACCAGTGTCGTCGAGAGCGCGTTCAGGATCTTCCCCGACGCCTTGCGCGTGGCCATCTTGGCCGCGTCGGGGAAGATCCCCTCGAGAGGCGCGTCCCACCCGTCGGGCAGCGTGCCCGCCATCAGGGACTCGAACTCCTTGACGCGTGCGGGGTCCTCCGCGCGCGCGGCGGCCAGCCGCTCGCTCCACGCGGCGTGGCGCTGTCGCCCCACCGCGCGCCCCTCGCGCATGTGGGCCCGGACGTCCTCGGGCACCACGAACGGGGCGTGCGTCCATCCCAGCTTCTCGCGCGTCGCCTTCACCTCGTCGGCACCGAGCGCGGCGCCGTGCGTGGCCGCGGACCCGGCCAGGTTGGGCGAGCCGAAGCCGATCTCCGTGCGGCATACGATGAGGCTCGGGCGGTCGGCGTCCGTCTTCGCGTCGATGATCGCCCGGTCGACGGCCTCCAGGTCGTTGCCCTCGATCGGCCCGATCACCTGCCAGCCGTACGCGCGAAAGCGCGCGGCCACGTCCTCGCGGAACACGACGTCGGTGGATCCCTCGATCTGGATTCCGTTGTCGTCGTAGAGGTAGATCAGCTTCCCGAGCCCGAGCGTCCCCGCGAGCGAGGCGGCCTCGGAGGCGACCCCCTCTTGCAGGTCGCCGTCGGAGACGGTCGCGTACACGTGATGATCCACGATGCGATGATCGCCCGCGTTGTATCGCGCCGAGAGCCACGACTCGGCGATCGCCATGCCGACGCCGTTTGCGAACCCCTGACCGAGGGGACCGGTCGTGGTCTCGACGCCGGGGGTCAGATGCACCTCGGGGTGTCCAGGGGTGAGGCTTCCCCATTGCCGGAACCGCTTGAGCTCGTCCAGCGCCAGGTCGTACCCGGTGAGGTACAGCAGCGCATACAGGAGCGCCGACGCGTGGCCGTTCGACAAGATGAAGCGATCGCGGTCGAGCCACGTCGGATCCGAGGGATCGTGCGACAGGTGGCGCGTCCACAGCACGTAGGCGAGTCCGGCCATGCCCATCGGGGCTCCGGGATGCCCGCAGCCGGCGGCCTCGACCATGTCGATGGACAGGAATCGAATCGCGTTGACGGCACGCTCGGCGAGATCACCGTCGGGCCAGCTCTGATCCTCGGATCGGGTCATCGAGACTCCCTCGCGCGCGCTCGCGCGCGTCAGCTCGGCTCCGGCCATTCGGCTCACTCCTCGTCCGTGAACGACCCCCGGGTCGTTTCTGGAAGCTCACTCGTCGTCGCGGCATGCGCGACCCGGCATGCACCCGGCACTACGTCACGATCGCGGACGGCTCGTCCCAGACTCGTCCGATGGCCACCTCGCGGAGGGGCTTGCGGGTCCGCGGCGCCAGCTCGTCCTCGCGATAGGTGTCGTCCAGTCGCTCGACCTCGCCGATGTACCCGATGGCCACGCCGGCCACTGGATCCCAGCCCTCGGGCACCGCGAACGTCTCGCGAATCCGCGGGATGTCGATGCCGCCCATGTGGTGTACGTGCAGCCCCCGGGCCATCGCCTCCACCGTGAGGCTCATCGACGCGAGACCCACGTCGTGGTAGGCGTGCCGGTTGGGCTTGTCGTTCTTCGCGAATCGGAGCTTCGCCAGCGTGATCATGACCACCGGTGCCAGCTTCGCCCAGTTCCGATTCCACTCGACGAGGCAGCCGAGCACGCGATCGTACTGCTCGCGATCCTGCTTGATCCCGACGATGTATCGCCACGGCTGCTCGTTGAAGCACGAAGGAGCCAGCCGCGCGGCCTCCAGCAACCCCACGACGTCGGTGGGGGAGACCTCTCTTTCGGTGAACGCCCGTGGGCTCCATCGCGTGGCGAGGAGCTCGTGGATCGGGACGCTGGTGGTGACGAGCTTGCTACTCACGATCTCACTCCTTCGACTCCGTCGCGGCCAGGCCGAGGTAACACTCGGGGCGACGATCCGGCAAGAACCATCTCGTCGCCGGCGCCGCATCGTTGGCGGACAGATCACAGCTCACGAGTACGAGGTCGTCCCGGCCCGACGCGGCGCGCGCCAGGACCCGTCCGTGGGGATCCACGGCGAACGACTCTCCGGCGAACGTCTGCGCATCCGGCGCGGTGCCGTCGGTTCCGACGCGGTTGACGAGCGCGACGTGGTACCCGTTCTGAAAGGCGGCCACACGGATCTCGGCCTCGTGCATGTCGCCGGCCCACTCTCCGGCGAGTCCGGCCTGGGGGACGACGACCAGCTCCGCGCCCCCCAGCCGCAGCAGACGCATGTACTCGGGAAAGTGCCGGTCGTAGCAGATCGCCACGCCGATCCTGCCCACCCGCGTGTCGTACACGGGCGCGCCGCGATCTCCGGGTGCGTAGTGATGCGTCTCGCGAAACCCCTCGAAGTCGGCCACGTGGACCATCCGGGTGACGCCGAGGAGGGTGCCGTCGGCGTCGATCACCGGCGTCGAGTCGAACGTCCGACCGCCATCGCGCTCGAAGAGATTGAAGACGATCACGATCCCGAGCTCGCGCGACAGCTCCGCGAGTCGCTCCGTCGTGGGGCCGGGAACGGTCTCGGCCCACCCCGACGGCGCCTCTCCGCTCGTGCGCGGAAAGAACGGCAGGTGCGACAGCTCCGCGAATGCGACCACGTCGGCGCCGCCGGCCGCGGCGGCCCGGATCGCACGAAGACAGGCCGTCAGGTTGCGTGGTGGCTCCGGGCCGAGCGCCACCTGTGCCAGTGCGAGGGTGACCCCGCGTTCGCGCGCCGGCGACACCGAGCGCGCGACTACTGGAGCTCGCCCGAGTAGATCCGGATGATCGTGTCGAGCAGCTTCAGCGCCTCACCCCGCTCGCGCTGGAACGTGTTGCGTCCGATGATCGAACCGAACCCACCGCCGTCGCGGATCGCGCGGATGTCGTCGAAGAGCGACTCGTCGCCCTTCTTGCCCCCGCCCGAGAAGATCACAATGCGACGGCCGGCGAAGGCCGACTGGATCACGTGGGTCACGCGATCGGTCAGCGTTTCGCGCGGGATGTTCGCGCTCTCGTACACCTTCTTGGCCGCGCCCTGCTCCAGGTGCGCCGACGGGAGCTTGACCTTGACGATGTGGGCCCCCATCTGACACGCGATCTGCGCCGCATAGGCCACGACGTCGAGACCGGTCTCACCTTCCTTCGACAGCTCGGCACCGCGCGGGTACGACCACACCACGACCGCCAGCCCGACCGCCTTCGCCTCCAGCGCGAGCTCGCGAAGCTGCTCGTAGAGCTCGCGCCGGTGCTCGGTCCCGGGATAGATCGTGTAGCCGATGCCGGCGCAGCCCAGGCGCAGCGCATCCTCGACCGACGCCGTCAGCGCCCCCATGGGGTTCGGCTCGGAGTGCAGCACGTCGTGGCTGTTCGCCTTCAGGATCAACGGCACGTCGCCGGCGTACTCCGCGGCGCCGGCCTCGAGGAACCCCAGCGGCGCCGCGTACGCGTTGAGCCCGGCGTCCAGGGCCAGCTGGAAGTGATAGCGCGGGTCGTAGGCGGGGGGGTTGGGCGCGAAGCTGCGCGCGGGACCGTGCTCGAACCCCTGATCGACCGGGAGGATCACCATGCGGCCGGTGCCCCCGAGACGTCCGTGGTTGAGCATTCTCGCCAGATTGGTCAGCGTTCCGGGAGTCTCGCTCCCGTACCAGCTCAGGATGTCGCGCACACGATCGGTCATCCACGGACTCCTTCCGGAACACGCCGGTCGCGGTACCGCGAGGCGAGGTGAGTGAAGATGGGGTCGGACGCGTAGAGCCCGGTCATTCTGCGGCCTCGCGGGGACGCGATCAAGGCCACCGCGTCACCCGGATCGTCTTTCCCCCACCCGCGCCGGCGGCCCTGGCGAAGTAGACCCCCCCGGCGGCCGCGTGTCCGTGGCGATCCCGGCCGTCCCAGGTCGCGGTGTGCACGCCGGGGCCCCGCACGCCCGCGTCGACCGAGGCGATCCGGCGTCCTCGAACGTCGTACACGTCGAGCGTGACCGCGGTGGGCACCGTGACCCGGTAGCGGAGCTCGACCCGCCCACCCCCTGCCGCGCGCGCGACGAGCTCGCCGATCGGATGGTCGGTCGGGCCGGGCGGTCCGCCACGCGTCGAGAGCGGCGCCCCGCTCGCGGCGCCTCCGGCGTGCCCGCGCCATGGATCCGACTCGGTCGGAGGCTCGTACCGGGCGATCCGCTCTGCGGTCACCGCCCCTCGCGCCGCGGATCGGAAGCTCCCGCCGGCGAACACGTAATCTCCGAGCGGAGCCAGCGCGTAGACGTTCGAGTCCAGCCCGCAGGCCGCGTCCTGCCAGATCGCGCCGTTCCAGCGGGCGACGTTTCGCACGACGCCGCCGCCGGCGCGTTCGAAGAGCCCCGCCGCGTACAGCATGTCCTGATGCACGATCAGGGTCTGGACGATGCTCAGCCCCGGAATCCCCGAGCCGAGCGGGCGCCAGCGGGTGCCGTCCCACCGTGCGATCCGCCCCATGCTCTCGGACCCCGAGCGGTTGAAGAGCCCACCGGCATGGAGCTCGCCGCGGTACACGGCCAGCGCCTCCACCGGGCCGTTGAACCCCGCGCCCATCGGCGACCAGGCGACCCCGTCCCAGCGCGCGATGCCCTTCGCGTTGACCCCGGCCGACGAGAACTGACCGCCCGCGATCAGCATCCCGTCGAACTCGATCAGGGCCAGGACGACGTCGTTCATGCCCGGACCGATCGGATGCCACGCCGAGCCGTCCCAGCGCGCGATGCGGTCGAGCGACGCCTGGCCGGAGGATCGGAACCGCCCGCCGGCGATCAGGTCGCCGCCGACCACGGCCAGCGTGTAGACCGCGTCGTCGACCCCCACCCCGAGGCCCTGCCAGCTCAAGCCGGACCACCTGGCGACACGGCGCCGGATGGCGCCGCCGGAGACGTTGAACGTGCCGCCCGCGTAGAGCGCATCCCCGTCGGACGCGAGCGCCAGGACGGGCCCGTCGAATCCGGAGCCGAGGGGCTCCCAGGCGGCGCCGCTCCAGCGGCCCACGCGCGAGAGCGGCGCGCTCCCGGACCGGGTGAACTCGCCGCCGGCGACGAGCGCTCCCTGGTGCACGACGAGCGCGCGCACGGGCCCCGACAGCCCGTGTCCGCCGCCCACTGGCGACCACCGCGTGCCGTCGGTCTCCACGACGCCCGCGGCGGGCAGCCCTCCGACGCTCGTGAGTGTGCCGCCCATCCAGACCGTGCCCGCAAAGTGATCGCGCGAGAGCGCATGGACGTCGCCGATCGGCTCGGGTCCGATCGGCCGCCACTGCTCGTTCTCCCAGGCCACGACGTTCGTGGCGAAGACGAGCCCGGCCTGGGTAAAGGCGCCCCCGACGACGAGGCGGGAGCCGAGCGTCTCGAGCGCCCGGACCGGACCGTTCACGCCCGCGCCGAGACGCCGCCAACCCGACGGCGTCCAGCGCGCGACGTTCGGCACGCCGAGCCCACCCGCGCGCGTGAATCGTCCACCGACGACGAGGTCGTCTGCGACCGTCGCGAACGCGTAGACGGCGGCGAGCCCGTTCGTGTGGGTGAGCCCGGCGTCCACGCTGGTCCACCGAGTGCCGTCCCATCTCGCGATGGACGGACTCTCGATCCCGCCCATCGTCGTGAAGTCCCCGCCGGCGTAGAGCGCGGGACCGGTGCCGTCGTCGTGGACGATCAGCGCGCGCACGACGCCGGGCGTGCCCTCGCCGAGCGGCGCCCAGCCGGCGCCGTCCCAGCGAGCGATGCCTGCGGCAGGCACGCCGCCGGCGGAGGTGAACGCACCGCCCGCGATCAGCTCCACCCCGCCGGGGTCCACGAACTCGGCGACCGCGTGAACCGGCCCGTTCGTGCCCCCCCCGAGGTCCCGCCATCCCTCGCTCTGCGTCCAGCTCGCGATATGCCCGACCGGAATGTCGCCGGCATGCTCGAACGCCCCGGCGAACACGTTCGTCACCGTGCGCGCGATCGCGAACACGGGACCGTCGGTTCCGGCCCCCATCGACGCCCAGCCGGTCTCGGTCCACCGGCACACGTTGTGTGCCTCGACGTGTCCCGCGCGCCGGAAGTCGCCGCCGGCGAACTCGCCCCCACGAACTGCGTACACGACGCCGTCGATGCCGGGCGTGTCGAAACCCCGCCACCAGTCGTCGGCGGTGCAGCTCTCCTTCGCCGCCACCCCCGCCACATCGCCGGCCAGCACGAGAACGGCGATCGTGGCGATCGTCGTCGCGACGCGCCCAGGTGCCACGAGCCCGGCGAGGCCCCGCGGCCGCGTCGGGTGACCGCGAGCCCCGGCGTGATCGTCATGGTGGGGTGATGAGATGCGGGATCGTGAATCTGCGGGCGTACGTGTGCCGATGCGCGCACAGGTGATGCGAAACGCCAAATGGCCCCCCGGCGTTCGAGTCCCCGTCGTGTGCATTGTCGATCGATTTCGGGCAGCGTCTCGAGGATGCGAGGTCGGTGGCTGTCGCGCTGCGATCCAGAGACCCACAGTATAACCGCCGGCTCGGGGACGCGACCGCCGGAAACCGCCGGTGAGCCGCGAGCTCCGAGCGCGAAGATGGGCCCTTCCCGAGCCTCGGGCCTGATAGGGTACGCGCTCTCGCGAGCTCCGGACCGCGACCACGGATCTCCGGATGTGTCCGGTTCCTCGACGGAGGGGAGCGCTCTCGTAGACGTGTCGACTCCAGCTCAACCGGTGCCGGGCTACCGGATGCTGCTCGCGCTGGCCCTGCCGGCTCTCGGTACGCTGATCGCCGAGCCCGCGATGGGCCTCGTGGACACCGCGCTCGTCGGGCGCCTGGGTCCCGGCCCCCTGGCCGCGCTCGGCGGCGCGGCCGCGACGCTGGGCCTCGTCGCATCGCTGCTGGTCTTCCTCGAGTACGGCACGACGGTCCGGGTCGCGCGATGCGTCGGCCGGCGCGATCCGGCCGCGCTGGTCACCGAGGTGTGTCAGGTCGGATGGCTCGCCACCGCGATCGGGCTCGTGCTGTCGATCGTGCTGGTCGCGTTCCCCCGGGACGTGCTCCGGCTCGTGGATCTCCCGCCCGACCTCGTCCCGCTCGCCGAACGCTACCTGGCGATCCGAGGGCTCGGGTTCGTCCCGTCGCTGTGGGTCCGTGCCGGCAACGGGGTCTTTCGCGGCCTCGAGGACACCCGCACGCCGCTCTGGATCACGATCGGCCTCAACGCCGTCAACGCGGCACTCGATGTGGTGCTGATCTTCGGCTGGGCCCGGCTCGGGATCCCGGGGTGGGGCATCGCCGGCGCGGCCTGGGCGGCCACCATCGCGACCTGGGCGGGTGGGGTGACGTTCTCGATCCTGACCGTGCGGCGCCTCGGCTCACTCGTCCCGGGCGGCCTCGTGGACTGGCGCCCCCGCGCGAGGGAGCTACGCGAGCTCCTCGGGGTCAGCCGCGACCTCGTGCTGCGCACGGCGTCGCTGATGACGGCGCTGTTCGTGGCGACGCGTCTGGCCGCCGGGCTGGGCACGGCCCCTCTGGCCGCCCATCACGTGGGATGGCAGCTCTGGATCTTCGTCGCGCTGGTGCTCGACAGCATGGCGATCGCCGGGCAAGCGGTCGTGGGACGCCTGACCGGCTCGGGCGACGTCGATCTGGCGCGAGAGGCCGGCGATCGACTGTGCCGCATGGGGGGCGTGGTCGGCGTCATCATGACGCTCGCGTTTCTCGGGGTCGGTCACGACCTCGCGCGCCTCTTCACCAACGACCCCGCCGTTCTGGACCAGATCGCCGGTATCTATATCCTGATCGCCTGGATGCAGATCCCGAACGCGGTCTTGTTCGCGATAGACGGGCTCCTGATCGGCGCCGGGGATCTCCGCTTCGTGCGAAACGCGATGGTGGGGCTCGGCGCGATCGGTGTCGTCGCCGTCCTGGCCGCCGTCCACGTCCGGCCCACGCTGGCGGCGTTGTGGATCGGAACCGCAGTCTACATGCTGGCCCGGCTGGCCGTGATGGGGCATCGGTGGTTCACGAACGCCTGGGCGCCGCGTTCCGGGCACGCGCCTCCGCCGACGAGCGCCTGACGCCTACCCGCTCGTCACTCGCCGACGGCTAGGCGCATCGCAAGCAGCTCGGGCAGATCCAGCGCGCGCATCGCGTCCATCACGTTGCTCACGTCATAGGCCACGCGATGCACGGCGAACGTGCGCGCATCGGTGTCGAGGATCGCGCACGCGGACTCCGGCACGCCGTCGCGGGGCTGTCCCACGCTGCCCGGGTTCACGAGCACGCGGGCGCCCGAGGCGAACCGCGCCGCTCGCGAGATCGGGAAGTCGTGGTCGCGAGTCGCCTTCCCGCGCTTCGAGACGTGCAGGAGCGGCGAGTGGGTATGACCGACGGCCACGAGCGGCGTGTCGGCCTCGGACAGGGCCACCTCGGCGTCCTCGCCGGTGATGACGTAGCAGTGCGTGTCGGCCGGAGAGCCGTGTGCGCACGTGACGTCCCCGACCACGAGCGTGCGCGGCAGCCGCTCGAGAAAGCTCGTAGCCCGGGCCGAGAGCTGCTCGCGCGTCCAGACGACCGCCTGGTGCGCGATGGCGTTGAAGTGCTCGAGGCCCTCGCCGTTGACGACCGCGACGTCGTGGTTGCCCAGGACACAGCGGATGTCGTGCTTGCGGATCAGCGACACGCAGCCGGCGGGGTCGGGCCCGTAGCCCACGACGTCCCCGAGACAGACGACCTCGTCGGGCGACTCCGAGGCCAGCCGTTCCAGACACGCCTCGAGCGCCAGGCGGTTTCCGTGAATGTCGGAGATGAGACCCAGTCGCATCGGTGCCCCCAAGTCGAACGCGGCCCGCTCCGGATCCCGGAGCGGCTCGGAGTCTCTATCGACCACCGGCCGCGGTTCGTGACGGGATTAGACCCCGAGGATCGATCTCCGGGCACGAACATGCAGTATTTTTGATATATCGCTTCGGGCATGTGATGTGGCCTGGCGGCGTTCGGCCGTGCCGGTGTGTGGCGTTCGTGGTGGTCGGCGATGTGTTCGCGAGCGCGGTCGCGGAGCCGGACCGCGTCCAGCACTCATCACCGGACGTGCGTGTCGTCCCGGCGCGCCCGCTCCGCCCGTTCGGGCCCCGATCCGTTCGAGGCGTCCGGGGCCCCGGGATGCTCCGGCGACTCCGCGCTCTCACCCGGTGCCGCGGCCCGGAGGCCGGTGGGCACGCGCAGGGTGACACGCGTCCCGACGCCGGCGCGGCTGGTGATCGCGAGGTCGCCGCCCATCGCGCGCATGGCCCGACGCGCCCGGTACAGCGAGAGCCCGAGGCTCTGCCCGGTGCGCCAGCCCGTCGAGTACGGGTGAAAGAGCTCGTGCTGCCGGAAGCCGGCCGACATTCCGATGCCGGTGTCGATGATGCGCACGCGCACGGCATCTCCGACGACGTCGGCCTCCACCTTCAGGAGGCCCCCGTCGGGCATCGCACGGAGCGAGTTGTCGACGATGCCCATCAGCACCGTCCGGAGCGCGTTCGACGGAGCGATCAGCACCGGCAGTGCCGGCGGGAGCACCTCGCGAACGTCGAGACCCTCCCGATCGCGCGCGCCGAGCGCGTCGAGCACCTCCCCCACGAGCGCGCGCAGATCGACGGACGCGGAGGACTCGGCGCTGGCGCCGACGCCGTCGTCGGGGAGCGATTCGGCCAGGCGCTCGAGCCGCCGCGAGAGCTTCTGGGTCACTGTGCTCGCCCCTCTCAGCACGGCGCGCGGCGTGGAGTCGCCGGCGAGGTTCCGTGACAGGCTCTCGAGGGTCTCGCGGGCGGCCTCGAGCTCACCGACGATTCTCCCCCGGAGCCGGGCGACCACGGTGTGGCGGTCCACGACGCGCTCCTCGCGGCGGCGCTGATCGAGCCGCGTGACCATCTCGTTGAAGGCGCGCCCCAGCCTGCCGAGGCGATCCTCGCCCCACAGCGCGACGCGATGCTCGAGATTGCCCCGCGTGACCTCGCGTACGGCCGCCTCGATCGCGGTGACCCCGTCGTCCAGACGCTGAAACACGAACGTCAACAGCGCGGCGATCGCGAGCGCGGCGGCGCCGAGCAAGATCCACAGTGCAGGAGAGGGCGGCGTCCGTGAGGCCTCGCCGCTCAGGCGGACCTCGAGGCTCAGGAGCCCGCTGGACCCGACGGGAACGACGCGCGCCGAGTTCGGATCGACCGGTGCCGACGACCTCGCCGCCGGTCGCACCTGGAGCACGAACGAGTGATCGCCGACGCTGGACACGGCCGCCCCGCGCACCCACGCCAGCGGGACCTCGGCCTCCACGATGCGTGGCGGGTCGCGACGCACGCGCGCCCGGTAGACGATGGCGCGCTCGGAGACGTCGGCCGTCAGCACGGCGGCCGAATCGGCGGCCGGGCGTCCCGCGCCGGCGTCGACGTGCGTCGGCGCCCCCGGAACCAGTATGACGGTGGTATCGCGCTCGCCGTCGACGGCGCGGACGTGCCACGGAACGCGCTCGGCCCCGAGCGTGATGCGCACGGGGTCATCGGCACGCGCATCGGATGCGAACAGCGCCGCCCAGCGTGCCTCATCGTCGGCCGTGAGCAATCGCGCGGCCGAACCGAGCGCCGTCTCGACGCGTTCCAGGCGCTCGGCGGCCAGCTCGGCGCCCTGCATCGCCACCATGCCCATCAGCGCGCGATCGTGACGCCGTTCGAGGTCGTGCTGGGCGCGCGTCGCGACCAGCAGCACCGCGGCCAGCGGCACCAGCACACCCACGACGTAGAGTGCGATCAGGAACGAGCGGCGCGGCATCGGCGCTTACCCCGGCTTCGGCGAGATCCGTCGGTGACGAGTTGGCGGCGGCGCGCGTCGCGGACGTGTCGCGGGGGGTCGCGGCCGCACCCTATGATACCCGGCCTCGCGCGGTCCGACCAATCGTGGTGCCCGCAGGCACGTGAGCGCGGCACGTCCGGGAACCCGGCCCGGTCGAGCCCTGTCATGTCGGGGCAACCCCGGGGCCTTTTTACCGTTCGTTGGCTTGTGCCGGGGTCGCGACCGTTCGTATCCTGCTGCCCCCGGCTCAGGGTTTCCAGTCAACCAGCGAAAGCCACGTCATGCCCGACGATCCCCGACAGCACGAGGCCGACCCGAGACGACCGCCGCTGACGCAGGCCGTCTCGGGCGCCGGCTGAGCGTCCAAACTCGGGCCAGGGGTCCTGGCCCAGGCGCTTTGCGGGCTGGATCTCGTCCATGATCCGAACGTGCTCGTGGGGCTCGACCGCCCCGACGACGCCGGCGTGTACCGTCTGTCGGACGACGTCGCGCTCGTGGTCACGGTCGACTTCTTCACGCCGATCGTGGACGACCCGGCCACCTTCGGCCGCATCGCGGCCACGAACGCCCTTTCGGACGTGTACGCGATGGGCGGCCGGCCGATCTCCGCGCTGAACGTCGTGTGCTTTCCCTCGAAGACCCTCGATCCGGGCGTTCTGCACGAGATCCTCGCCGGAGGGCTCGTGGCCCTGTCCGAGGCCGGCTGCCCGCTCGTCGGCGGCCACAGCGTCGACGACCCCGAGCTGAAGTACGGGCTCTCGGTCACCGGAGTCGTGCACCCCGATCGTGTGCTCGCGAGCTCGGGCGGCCGGGACGGCGACGCGCTCGTCCTGACCAAGCCCCTCGGCGCCGGCCTCGTCTCCACCGCCGAGAAGCGGCGCCGCGCGCCGCGCGAGTCGTCCGAGGCCTGCATCGCGATGATGACCACCCTCAACCGCGACGCGGCCGAGCGGATGCTCGAGCACGACGCCCGCGCGTGCACCGACGTCACGGGCTTCGGCTTCCTCGGGCATGCGTACGAGATGATCGAGGGCTCCTCGCTCGACCTTCACGTCGACACGGCATCGGTGCCGCTGTTGCCGCACGCGCTGGAGCTGGCCGAGGCGGGCATGCTCTGCGGCGGTCTCGGCCGCAACCAGATGCACTACGGCCCGAACGTGGACTTCGCCGACGGTGTGTCGAGCGCCTGGCGCTCGGCCCTGTTCGATCCGCAGACGTCCGGCGGCCTCCTGATCGCGCTTCCCGACAGCGAGGCCGACGCGCTCGTGGCCGATCTGGCCGCGCGCGGACACCGGGACACCGCCCGCGTCGGCCACGTCCGGGCCGGGTCGGGTCGCATCCACGTCCGCTGAGCCGCCGATGTCGACGACGTTTCCGATGACGAAGAGCCTCGCCACGAATCTCGTGGCGGCGGCGATCCTCGGCGCCGGCCTGGTGTCGCCGGTTCTCTCGCGCGAGCTCTTCAACGTGGGCATCTTCGCGCTGTCGGGGGCGATCACGAACTGGATCGCGATCCACATGCTCTTCGAGAAGGTGCCGCTCCTGTACGGATCGGGCGTGATCCCCACCCGGTTCGAGGAGTTCAAGGCCGGCATTCACGATCTCGTCATGACGCAGTTCTTCACGATCGAGAACCTCAGGCGGTTTCTCGGCTCCGAGCACGCGCGGATCGATCCCGAGCCGATCGCCGAGGCGGTGGATCTGGACGAGGTCTTCGCGGGGCTCGTGGACGTGATCAAGCAGTCGTCGTTCGGGGGCATGCTCGCGCTCGTGGGCGGCGAGAAGGGTCTCGAGCCGTTGAAGGCGCCGTTCGCGGAGCGCATGCGCTCACTGATCGTCGTGACCGTGGAGTCGGAGCAGTTCCAGGACGCGTGGCGCGAGCAGCTCGTGAGCGGTCACGACGGCGGTCTCCTGCTCCAGGTCGACGCCATCGTCACGCAGCGTCTCGACGAGCTGACCCCGGGGATGGTGAAGGAGATCGTCCAGGAGATGATCCGGCGCCATCTCGGATGGCTCGTGGTCTGGGGCGGGGTCTTCGGAGGACTGATCGGGCTCCTGGCCAGCGGCTGGCGCTAGCGTCCCGCGCTAGCCCCCTCGCGACGCGCGCTCGACGATCTCGGCCCGCTTCAATTCGCGCAGGAGTCCGACGAACCGATCCGCGCGCACCGAGTCCCCGGCGGCGAACGCGTCGGCGGCGCCGGCGGCGAGCGCCCGCACGAGACGCTCGCGAACGATCGGCGCGAGCTCGAGCGTGATCCACTCCGACTGCCACAGCTCGATCAGCGGCTCGGCGGCCGCGATCGCGTTTCCCTGATCGAAGGCGGCGTCGGAGGCGGCGAGGGTCCGCGCCACCGCTCGGGGGAGCCCGGCGGCACCGGCTGGGAGCGCCTCGGTTTCAGCGGCGTCCGGTGACCGGTCGCGGTCCGAGCGCAGGGCGGGCACGCCGACGTACAGGATGCCCGACAGCACGAGGAGCGCTCCGATCAGGAGGAGCGCCGGCCCGGCCTGGGGTGATCGGGGGCGTCCCATCACGAGGTCCACTCCAGGGTCACACGATCCTCCCCGCTTCGTGGCCCGACCCGACCGCCACGCCCGCCGCCCGGGGCGGGCTCCCCACGACCCCGCGGATGGACGCGTTTGCCCACCCCCGAGCGCGTGAGATACGATCGTCCATCTGGCTCCTCGACCGAGCCCTGATCCCAGCCCGTCTCTCGCGCCGGAGGATCCCGCTCGACATGGCCCATACCCTCACTGGCACCGTCCAGGGACAGCGCGTCCGGCACACCGTCAACGACGAGCCGATCACCATCGGCCGCTCCGGCACCTGCACGATCAACGTGCCCGCGCTCTCGGTCTCGCGCGAGCACGCCCGGGTCAGCCTCGTCGACGATCGCGTCACGGTCGAGGACCTCGGCTCGCGCAACGGCACCTGGGTCAACGGCAATCGCATCGCCGGCCGGACCACGCTGAACGCGGCCGATACCATCGAGATCGGCGGCGTGGTGTTCGAGCTGGAGTCCGATGATGCGGCCCCGAAGACGATCTTCGCCCAGGAGACCGAGATGGGCACCAGCTCAACGGTCAACTGGAAGGAGATCTACGGCGGCATCTCCACGGGCACCGGCACCGCCGCGGCCTACCGGAAGCTGAACCTCTTCCAGGTGCTGGCCGAGGCCGGAGAGCTGCTGACCTCGCAGCGCCCGCTAGAGGAGCTCTTCGAGGTGACCCTGGACCTCGTCGAGAAGGGCGTCTCGGCCGAGCGGACGGTGCTCCTCCTCATCGAGGAGGGCGGATCCGAGCCGGTCGTGAAGGCGCACCGGACCAGGCAGGGCCAGACGACCGATCAGATCATGCTCAGCAAGACGATGGTCGAGAAGGTCGTCACCGAGCGGTCGTCCATCCTGACCCACGACGCGAAGGCCGACCCGCGGTTCGAGAAGCAGCAGTCGATCATCCTCCAGGGCACGCGCTCGGCCATGGCGGCGCCGCTGTTCGACAACGAGAACGTGGTCGGCGTGCTCTATGCCGATACCACCGACGTGACGATGCGCTACTCCAAGGACGAGCTCCGCACGTTCACGATTCTCGCGAACCTCGTGGGCGTGAAGATCACCCAGGCGCGCGCGGCCGCCGCCCACGAGGCCAACCGGCGCATGGAGCAGGAGCTGGCCACCGCGAAAGGGATCCTGGAGAGCATCCTGCCCGACCGGCTCGACGGCGCGGAGGGATACGAGTTCCACCACTTCCAGGAACCGTGTCTGACCGTGGGCGGCGATCTCTACGACGCCCGGAAGCTCCCCGACGGGCGCATCGCGATCGTCATGGGTGACGTCACCGGGAAGGGCCTCGGCGCGGCGCTCCTGGTCTCGAACATCATGGCCAGCCTGACGCTCCTCATCGAGGACGTCGACGATCCCGTGGACCTGGTCACACGGCTCAACCGGCAGGTGTACCGGTGCACCGACATGGTGCACTCCGCGACGTTCTTCTTCGGCGTCCTCGATCCCGCCACCGGCTCGATCTCGTACGTCAACGCCGGACACAACCCACCGCTCCTCGTGGACCCCTCGGGCGCGATCCGCGAGATCGAGTCCACGGGCGTGCCGGTCGGCATGTTCGAGGACATGCCCTACGAGCGCGGCACGGTGGAGCTCACGCACGGCGCGTTCCTGACGCTTTACTCAGACGGCATTCCGGACGCCGAGGCGCCCGACGGCGCCGACTACGGGATGGAGCGGCTGGAGACGGTCCTCCGGACCGAGCGCGAGAAGCCGGCGCGCGACATCGTCGGGGCGATGCACCGCGACGTGAAGACGTTCCTGCAGCACAACCTGCCGAACGACGACGTGACGATCCTGCTCGTGCGGCGGCTACCGCCGAGCCAGGCGAGTGGTGCGGACGAGGTCACGCATCGTAGCGTCGGGGTTTGAGGGCCGCGCGCTTTTCACCGTCCACCAGCTTCGACTCTCTCGCGAAACTTCGGACGTGGACGGAGCTTCTCGGCCGCGAGTTCCGGACCGGTCTCCGGATTCTGACGACCCCGTGCGGGATGACCAACCGAGGGCGCAGAGTGGAGAGGATCGGATACGGATTCGCGAGGGCAAACGAATGCGGTGCTCCTCAGAACCAGCGCCGGGGGGAACCCACGAAAGTAGCGAGGTCGCACCGCATTCGAGATCAATCTGTCGTCGAGCCAACGTCCGGCGGGCATCGCTCGCCGGACGCGTGCCCGGACACCGTCGCCGGGTCCGGTACCGTCACAACGTGAACACGAACTCCAGTCGCGCCCGGCACGTCACGGGGCGATGCCCCTGACGCGCCGGTCGAAACGTCCATCGCCGCGCCGCGTCGAGTGCCGCGTCCTCGAGCACGCCGATCGTGTCCGAGGACGAGATCTCCGCCGCGATCACGCGTCCCTTGCGATCGATCGTCACCTCCACGATCACCGTCCCCGTCGCCTCCGCGCGCCGCGCCATCTCGGGATACGCCGGCTCCACGTGCGAGAGCACCGCCGGCGGATCGCTCGGGCCGTTCTGCCAGGGCCCGAGCCCGGCGTCGTCACCGCCGAGCGTGCGAGAGTCCAGCCCCGGCGGCTCCGGCGGCTCCGGCGGATCGGGCGGGTCGGGCGCCTCGGGGTCTTCGACCGGATCCATCGGCAAGAGGACGTCGGCGTCCGGCTCCCGGACCTCGGGACGGATGACGACCTTCTCCTCCGGCAAGCGGTAGTCCACCGCACGCGTCGGCGGCTTCGCCGGGATCAGCGACGCCTCGGCGCGATTGCCCGCGCCCGTGAAGATCGGCGGGCCGAAGAAGATCACGACGACGTGAACCGACAGCGCCGCCATCAGGGCGTGTATCCCTCGCTTCGCTACGGTGCGGCGGTCGGCGATTACCTTCACGGGAGTCTCCGTACGTGTCTGGCGGTAACCGGGGGACCTCGGGCGCGCGACGCCGCCGGTCCAACGTCACACACGTGACAATGCACCCGGAGTGCCAGAACCGAGCGATGGCGTAACTCGTTCTCTCGACGGTCCGCATGTCGCCACCGGCGCCGCGACGGGACGGCGCGGTGTGGGTACCGCGGGACCCACTCCGTCACCGGGAGGGCAGACAATCGACTCGATGACAAGGAGTTGGTGGATGGGACGTTCGTACCCACCGCGAGCGGGAACCGTGGGACGGTGGAGGACGAGGCGAGCGGTGGTGCGCGGGCGGACCCGGAGGTCCGCCCGCACGCGATCACGGCAGAACGGCCGCGGTGCGCGTGACCACGCGCCCCCCCACGTCGAGCTTCACGACGTACACGCCAGCGGCCACGCGCCGGTGGCGATCGTCGCGTCCGTTCCACACGACGCGATGCGTGCCGCCGGGGCGGACACCGTCGAGGATCGACGCCACGCGGCGCCCGCCGGCCTCGTACACGCTCACGCGCACATGCTCGTCGGACTCGAGCGTGAACGACACGGTGGTGCGCGCGCGGAGCGGGTTCGGTCCCAGATCCAGCGCGAACGGAAGCGGCGTTGCACCCGGGTGCACGGCGACCACGTCGTCGATCCGGATCCGATAGAGCCCGCCGGTCGCGCCCGAGCCGTCGCTCGCCGACGCCCACAGCCACTCGGGCGCCAGGGGATGGATCGTCAGGTCCAGCGTGTGGAGGTACGGCATGCCGTCGGTGGTCACCGGCGTGAACGTCGCGCCGCGGTCGTCGCTCCGGTACACGCCGTCGCTGGCGCCGGCGAACACGACGTCCGTATCGAACGGGCTGTGGACGAGCGAGAACACCGTGCCCCCGATCCCGCTCCCCCACGCCGACCACGGCGTCTCCGGTGACGTCTGCCGGAAGACGCCGCCGTCCACCGCGCCGATCACCTGACCGGCGATCTCGGGATCCGCGGCGATGGTGCGAAGGTTGAGATCGGGCAGGCCGGGGTTGTTCCAGTTCATCGTGCCCCCGAGGTCCGGGGTGTAGAAGCAGCGGAACGTGTTCCCGCCGTACAGCACCGGCGGCTCGTCGACGTCGAACGCGAGACCGAGCGTGGACTCGCCCGCGACGCCGCGGAAGCCCGCGGCGCCGACCGTCCAGCTCGACGTATCCCAGTCGAAGATCCAGAACGTGCCCCCCTCGAACGGGAGGCCGAGCTCGGACACGACCGCGCCCGAGCCGTCGGGGATCGCGATGACGTCCCATCCCACGCCGGGACAGTTGTTGATGTCGTTGTCGTCGTCGCGCTCCCAGGAGGCGCCGCCGCTGTACGTGAGGTACGTGCCCGACATCGTGATCGCGATGCCGCGGCTGGGATCGGTGGGCGAGAACTCGGTGTCCACGACGAGGATCGTGGCCACGCCGTCGCCCTCGTAGAAGTCGCTGAACTCCTGGATCCAGCTCGCGCCGCCGTCGTTGGTCCGCCAG
The DNA here is from genome assembly GCA_965224245.1 of Candidatus Eiseniibacteriota bacterium. GTDB lineage: Bacteria > Eisenbacteria > RBG-16-71-46 > CAZAMP01 > CAZAMP01 > CBDCYW01. The sequence goes on from OZ245046.1 coordinate 4,224,765, forward strand.
AGCGCCTCGCCGTACGAGCCGAGGAACAGACGGTCGGGATCGGTGGGGTCGTAGCCGAGACGCATCGGGGCGGCGGTCATCGCGGCCGGCGTCATGTCCTCCCAGGCGGCGTTCGCCGGCGTGGCCAGGCCGAGCGTGGCCGCGGCCAGCGACGCCAGGACGAGCGATGCGGGGGCCAGCGGTGCCAGGACCCGCGCGGTGAGGAGCGGTGCGAGATCGAGCGTTGCCGGGGCGTGCGCGTGCGCGTGCCGCGCGGTCGGGGCGTGCGATCGGGACCTCATGCGGCTCTCCTTTCGGCTAGGCGTACGTACCTCCGGCATCGACGAGCTCGTGACCGTCGAGCGTGATGCAGCACACGTCCGCCTGCAGGTTCCACGAGAAGTTCGAGACGTTCGATCCGTCGACGTAGTCGTTCCGGCCGATGCCGATCGTGGCGCGGCCGCGCGCCTTCTGGTCCCACGCGGCATGTCCGACCGGCGCGCCGATGCGGGGGTTCATGCCCAGCTCGAGCACGCCGAGCGCGTCGTGATCCCCATCCCCGATCTCGAGCAGGCGATGGAGGAGATCCTCGTTCTCCTCGGCGGTCGCCGACTCGACCACCCCATCACGGAAGCGCAGGCGAACGCCCCGGATCGGCGTGCCCAGGCACTCGGTGACGTCGCAGTGGAGCGTGCCCTGGGCGCTGCCACCGACCACTCGCGTCAGGAGCTTGCCCGCGGGGAGGTGGTTGATGCCGCGCCGCTCGGCAACCTCGGCGTCGGAGATGATGCCGTCGTCCACGCGCACGGCCCCGCCGTCGAGCGTGAACCGGAGATCGGTGCCCTCGGCCGAGCGCAGGTGCACCTCGCGCGCGCTCCGGATGCGCGTGGCGGCGTCGCGGCACACGGCCTCGAGCTCGGTGTAGTCGACGTCGAGGGCCAGCCAGAACGCGTCGTGCAGGTCCCGGAAGTCGATGCCGAGCTGCTCGGCCCGCGCCTCGGTGGGATACGCGAGGTGGATCGTCCGCACGCCCGCGCGCATGAAGTGCGAGAGGAGTCGGTGGTCGCCGGGGACGCTCACGTGCGACTGCTCGAGCGCTCGCCGCGCGAGCGCGTCCACCGAGCGGGCTCGTGCCGCGGCGTCGGCGTCGGCGGACAGCGACAGCCCCGCGACGGGACCGCCCTGCGGCTCCTCGAACAGGATCGCCGCGTGCGCGTCGCCGGTGAAGCGGGTCAGGAAGTCCGACGGCGCGCGACCGCGGTAGGTCAGGATGCCGTGTGCGCCGGCGTCGTCGATCGCCTGGTGCAGCGTGACCATGATGTCGCGGAACGCGGGTGATCCGTGAATCAGGAGCACGTCGCCGGGGCTCGTCAGGAGACAGTCGCGAACGATGCATCCGGCCACGCGCCGCACGTCGACGTCGAGCACCGCCGCGCGCCGCCAGTCGAGGACGCGCGCCGAGAGCGCGGTGCGAAGGTCTCCGCCGAGGTCCCCGTACTCGCCGATGCCGTCGGCCACGCAGACGTTGCGCGCGACGGGTCGGTAGTACTTCTCGACCACGCCGCCCCGCTCGACCCGCGACGCGATCTCGATCAGGCCCGCCTTCTCCAGGGCCTTCACGTGATAGTGCACGCGGCCAGGCGTGCCCCCGAGGGCCTCCGCGAGCTGACGGGCGGTCCGCGCCTCCTCGACCAGAAGCTCGACGATGCGCCGTCGCTCCGGGTGGGCCAGGGCCTGCCGCGCCCGGGGTTCGGTCACGAGATGGATGTCGGGGGACCGGCTCGACATGGGACCCATTCGATGAAGATGGATCGATCTGGATTGTTAGATCATTGACAGCATAGCTGCTCCACCCTGATCCGGGCAAGGGGTTTCATGCCGAGCGGGCGCCGGGGAGCCCGGCGGCTCCGATCCGCCTCTCGGCGGATCCATCGGACGCCACCGGCCGATCCAGATCAGCGAGGGCGGTCGCCCCCGGCGGTTGCACGGGTACAGTCGTGAGGACGGCGACGTCCCCCTGGCGGTCGTCTCGCCGCGCCGCGGGGCCGCCAGGCCGGCACGCGAATGGCCACGATCGCCGAGGTCCGTGTTCGAGCCGCCCTCACCGCAGCCGGTGAGCGTGAACGGCGCGAGCGTGAACGCGTCGGCGAGATGGATCGGCAGAGAAGGGTTGTCGCTCAGGGCACGGCAGTCGCCGGCACCGCCGCGCCCGGCACGACGTCGAGATAAACCGACTCGATCATGTCGGCCACCTTCGTCCACGCGTACCCAGAGACCGTGTTGCGTCCCTCGACGACCAGGGCGCGGGCCAGCTCGGGCTGATCGAGCACGCGCTCGACCGCGTCGGCCAGTCGCTCGGGATTCTCGGGCGGGAAGAGAATGGCGTCCTTCCCCTCGTTGACCACGTTGCGAAAGCCCGTGATGTCGCTGGCCACGATCGGAAGCCCGGACGCCATCGCCTCGAGAAGAATGATCCCGAACGACTCGAAGCCGATCGACGGTGCGACGAACACGTCGGCGATCTCGTAGCACGCCGCGAGCGCCTTGCCCCTACGGTGCCCCAGGAAGTGGACGTCCTGGATGTTCTCCTTGCGGTAGCGCCGCTCGAGCGGGCCGTCGCCCACCGCCAGGAGTCGCACGTCGCCGCGGCGCTGGGACAGGATCCGGAACGCGTCCAGGAGGATCCCGAATCCCTTCTTCTTCACGAACTGCCCGACGTACAGGATGTTCTTCTTGTGCGCGCCGAAGCGGCCGGCCAGCGCGCTGCCGTTGGGCTGGAAGCGCTCGATGTTCACGCCGTTCGGCACGACGCGATACTCGAGCTCGCCGAAGTACTTCTCGAACGCGTCGCGCGCGCACGGCGACACGGCCACGCGTGCGGCCAGCTTCTCCATGCGCGCCCGGAGCGGTCGCTGGAACAGCCGCAAGAGCCGGTTGTCGTTCTGATGATACGCGTGGAGCGTCCCCACGACCGGACAGCGGGCCATCGACAGCGCCATCAGCGGGAGCCGCGGCGCCAGGGGATCGTGCACGTGCAGCACGTCGAACCGCTCGCGCTCGAGCACGCGGCGCAGCCGGGGACCCAGCCGTCCGATCGTCACCGCGGTCACGCCGCCGTTGTACGGGAACGCGACGCTGCGGCCGAACCGGATCACCTTGCTCTCGTCGGGCGCCGGCCCCGCGAGGTGGCTGTGCCCGACGGCGAGGTGCGGGATGCGCGCCTGCATCCGCGCGAGCCGGTTGTCGAAGCGACCGGTCAGGATGCGCACGTCGTGTCCGCGCGCCCGGAGCTCACGGGCCAGGTTGTAGATGTGCTCGGAGATCCCGCCCGGCCACGGGTAGTAGAACTCGGAGACGATCCCGATCTTCATCGATTGCCTTCGTCCGGCGCTAGCGAGCCTCGCGCCCCAGGACGAGCCATTGCTCGGGTACCTCCTGGAGCCAGCGGTGGAGCTCGCCGGCAAACGTGGTCGCCATCAGTGCGATCGCGGCGTCCCGATCCGCCCGGGCGCTCGCGGGTGGCCGGGGGATCGGGGGCGAAACTCGCAAACCATAGCCGTTCGGCGTGCGCAGGACCACCATGGGAAGCACGACCGCGCCGGTGTCGATCGCGAGACGGTAAGGCCCTATCGGAACACGATTTACCCCCCAGGAGCCCGACACCTCGACGGTCGCGCCGTCCCGGGCGCGGTCGGCGGCCATGGCCACCGCCCCCCTCTCCCGGAGCGTCCGGAGCGCCGATCGGGCTCCCGCGCGGCCGGTCACGATCGGGATCCCGGCGCGGCGCCGGAGCTCGACGTAGTGTTCGAAGAGCTCGGGGGGACGGATCCGTTCGGCGAAGACGACGAGCCGCGGCCCGGATCCGCGTTCGGACCACCGGCGAACCCCGACCGCGCCCAGGAGATCCCAGTTGCCGACATGCGCGGTCACGATGACGATCGGCCGGTCCGCGTCGCGGGCCGCGTCCACGTGCTCCCAGCCGTCGATCGCGGTGCGGCTCACGAGCTCGTCCAGCCGTCCCGCGTCGATCGCGGCCGTCTCGACGTGCGTGCGCGCGTACGAGCCGAGCACGTGGGCGAGCGGCGCCTGGATCCCCCACGCGCGCTGGTTCTCGCGGAGCGAGCGCGCGGCGCCGGGATGAAGCACGGTGGTGCGGCGGCCGATCCGCTCGGCGATGGCCAGCGCGCGGTCGAGCGACATCACGCGCAGCGGGGGGCGCAGGAGGCGACCGAGCAACAGGATCGCGCGAGGACCCAGCTCACCTCGCCGCCGCCACTCTCCGATCACCACCGCGATGCCGGCGGCGCACGCGATGCCCCCGAGGACGGCCGCGATCGCGCGAACCGATTCCGGTGCGAGATCCGTGAACGAGGCCGCCGACGCCAGCGCGAGACCGATCAGGAACGCGGCTCGCTCGCCGGTCTCGCGAACGGCCAGCCACCGGCCGAGCACGCCGGGCGACGCCTGCCGCTGCAGCGTCGTCTCGCTTCCGATCAGCACCGTCGCGGCCGCGATGCCCGCGAGCGCCGCCAGGGCCACCAGCACGGGTCGGGCTGCGTCGAACGTCAGCGATCCGGTCACGACGCACGCGATGGCGGCCGCGAGCACCAGCCGCAGCGGGCCGCCGGTCCGCGCGGCCGCCGGTCGTCCGGACACGACCGCGCCCACGATCGCGCCGGCCGCGAGCGCGCTCATGATCCAGCCCGCGACCGCCGGCGCCTGCGCGCCATGGATCCGGGGCAGCTCGTCGAGCACGATCGGCACCAGCACGCCGGCCAGGAATCCCGCGATCGCCGGCGACAGCGCCACCACGGCGAGGTCCGCGCGGGCACGCGCTTCCTCGAGGAGGTCGCGCCAGCGTGAGCCGACCCCCGGGGCCGCGGGCGCGGACGCACCGGACGCGGCTCCGCTGGACGCGCTCGCCGTCACGGCCGGTAGCCCGAGGACGATCGCGGCCGACGCGAGGTACGTCGCCGCGTCCACGACGAACGCGAGCTTCCAGCCGAGCCACACCACGAGCCCGCCCGCCACCGCCGCGCCGACGACCTCGGCCCCGCGATCCACGCCCAGGAGCCACGCGTTGGCCCGTGCGAGCCGGGCGCGGGGCACCCATTCGGGCATCAGCCGGCCGCGCGCGACCCGGAACGCGCGGTTGAGACCGAGCACGAGCGGCAGGAGCGCGTAGATCGGACGCGGCGAGTCGAAGATCGAGGCCAGGAGCGGAAACGCCAGCACCAGCGCCGCGCGCCCCAGGTCGCTCGCCACCAGGAGCCACCGCCCCGGATGACGATCGGCCACCGCGCCCGCCGCGAGCCCGATCAGGATGGATGGGACGGCGGCGATCGCGAGGAGCACGAGCAGCTCCCGCGCCGGCGCCGCCTCCCCCGACCAGAGCACGGCGGCGATCGCGATGCGACTCACCTGATCGCCGAGCTGCGAGAACGCCTGTGCCGCGCAGAGTCGCGTGAGAGCGCCGGGGTGATCGGCCCGGGGTCGGGGGACGCCACTGGTGCGCGGATCGGCGATCGTCATCGTGTCTTCAAGAGCGCGTCTACCCGGTGCTCTCCGCCTCGAGGCGAACGTCGTTGAACGTGCGGCGATCGATCCAGAGGAAGTCGGCGATGCGGCGGATGCCGTCGACCTCGGATGCGTCGAGCCGTCCGTCCGCGGTCGCCACGTGGAACATGGCCCACAGGAGCTGCCTCCGCTCCCCGCCGTCGGAGACGCGATTGAACTCGGCGGCGAGGCGTCGCTCGTCCACGTCGCCGGTCACCTGCTCGGCCAGCACCGCCTCGATCGTGGCCAGCTCCTCGGTCCCGAAGCCGAAGCGATCCCCCAGGAGCTGGATGATCCGGGCGCGCTCGGGAGCGTCCACGGCGCCGTCGGCGACGGCCACCTTCTGCAGGATCGCGCCGAAGAGGGTCGCGCGATTGAGTCGCGCGGCGTCGCGGTCGGTCTCGCTGGCCAGCGAGGCCAGGCTCTCGCGTACGCGGGTCTGGAGTCGCGAGCGCAGCACGTCGGCCAGCGAGGCCGACTCCCGCTTTCCGCGCGACCACGAGAAGACGCTCCGGACCCGATCGAGCAACATGTCCACCACGGTGTGCGTCTCCAGCGCTTCCTTGACCGTCCGCAGGAAACGCTCCTCGTCCTCGGACACCTCGCCATCGGCGGCGAAGAGCTCGTAGAGCTCGTCGTAGAGGAGACGCTTCTCGGTGTCGGACGACACCGAGGCCAGGAACGCCCGCGTCAGCTCCTCGGCCTCGGTCCGCGTGACCGGGTCGTCGAGGAGATGCATGACCTCCGCGGTGTCGTCCGCGCCCAGCCGCACCCGGAGCATGAACGCCTTCACGACGTTCACCTCGTCCACCTCGACCCGTCCGTCCGCCCAGGCGGCGGCCGCCAGCACCTTCGCCAGCGCCAGATGCGTCTCTCGCCCCACGCTCGATCGTCCTTTCGTCGACATGAGTGGATCGATATGATCGCGCGTCCGATTGATGATGCCCGAGCGCGGCGGAGAGGACAAACCGATCTCCCCGCGGTCGCGTGCCCTCGTGCCGTCTGGAGCCCCTCGGTGCGTGACAGCCTCCCCCGCATCGCCCGCGAGATCGTGAGCTGCCGGACCTGCACGCGGCTGGTCGCCCATCGCGAGCACGTCGCGGCCACCCGGCGCCGCGCGTACCGCGACTGGGAGTACTGGGGGCGGCCGGTTCCCGGATTCGGCGACCCGAGAGCGCGTCTCGTCCTCGTGGGGCTGGCACCCGGCGCGCACGGCAGCAACCGGACCGGCCGGCAGTTCACCGGCGATGCGTCGGGCGACTTCCTGTATCCGGCGCTTCACCGGGCCGGGTTCGCGTCCCAGCCCGATTCGGTCTCGCGCGACGACGGCATGCGCCTCGAGGACTGCTTCATCACGTCGGTCGTGCGCTGCGCGCCGCCCGCGAACAAGCCGACCCGCGAGGAGTTCGATGCGTGCTTCCCGTATCTCGCGCGCGAGCTGGGGCGGCTCCGGCGCGCGCAGGTGTTCGTCGCGCTCGGACGGCATGCGTTCGACGGGCTCGTGCGCGCGCTACCCGGTCTCGGCCTCGCGGTCGCCGGGGACGAGCGGCCCTCGTTCGGACATGCCGCGGAGATCGGTCTCACGAAGGGCCGGACGCTCCTGTCGTCGTATCACCCGAGCCGTCAGAACACGCAGACCGGACGCCTGACCCGGGCGATGTTCGACCGGGTCTTTCGCCGCGCGCGCCGGCTCGTCGGAGAGGTGTAGGTGGACGGCGCGCTCTTGCCGATCGTGCTGGGCGTGGCCGGCTTCGGGGCCGGCGTGGTCAACGCGCTCGCCGGCGGCGGGTCGTTCCTGACGTTTCCGCTGCTCCTGTGGCTCGGCGTCCCGCCTCAGGTCGCGAACGCGACCAATCGCATCGCGATCACCGCGCAGTGCATCGCGGGCACCGCCACGTACGCCCGCCACGGCGTCGTCCACTGGCGAAAGCTCGCTCCCCTGTACCTGCCCGCGTGCGCCGGCGCGTTCATCGGCGCACAGCTCGCATCCAACCTCGACGAGACGATCTTCCGGCGCGTGACGGCAGTGGTTCTACTCGCGGTGGCGGCCAGCGTGTTCATCGACACGAAGCGATGGACCGAGGTCCGACCGGAGGGCGGACACGTCCGTCCACTCCACTACCCGTTGGTGTTCGCGATGGGCATCTACGGCGGCTTTCTCCAGGTGGGGATCGGCACGTTGATGCTGACGTTCTTCGTGATGCTGGGCGGGTTCGACGTCGTGCGCGGGAACGCGATGAAGTTCGGTCTCGTGGCGGGCTACCAGATCCTCGCGCTCGTGATCTTCACACGTGCCTCGCAGATCGACTGGGTGCTCGGCGGCATGCTGACGATCGGCACGATCCTGGGCGGCATCGTGGGGGCGAACATCGTCGTCCAGAGCGGCACGCGGTGGGTGCGCTGGGTGGTCATCGTCGCGGCACTCGCGGGCGTCGCGAAGCTCCTGCTGGGCTGATCCGATGTCGGCGACGCTGATCCTGTCCGTGACGACGCTCGTCGGGGCGACGATCTCGGGCGTCATCGGCATGGGCGGTGGCATCCTGCTCCTGGCCGTGATGGCGTCGGTCCTCGATCCGATCGCGGTCGTGCCGGTGCACGGCGTCGTGCAGCTCGTCAGCAACAGCTCGCGGGGGCTCCGGCTGCTGCCGCACGTGAACCGCCGTTTCGTCGCGTTCTACACCCCGATGCTCCTGGTGGGGGCGGCGGTCGGCATCGGGCTCTACCGGGGCGCGTCGGCCCCCTGGTTCCGTCCCGCGGTCGGCGCGTTCGTGCTGCTGGTCCTGCTGTGGGAGCGGCTCGAGCCCGAGCGGCTGCGCGCGCCGGACTGGGTGCTGGTGCCGGCCGGCTTCGTCGGCGGGCTTCTGACGGTGCTCGTGGGGGCCACCGGTCCGTACCTCGCGGCGTTCTTCCTGCGCGACGACATGACGCGGCGCGAGATCGTGGCCACCAAGGCGGCCGTGCAGACGTTCGGGCACCTGGTCAAGATCCCGGCCTTCCTGTCCATCGGGTTCGCGTATCGCGAGCACCTCTTGCTGATCGGGCCGCTCGTCGTGTGCGCGGTGCTCGGAACGCTCCTGGGCACGGCGGTGCTCGGGCGGCTGAACGAGCAGGTGTTCAGGCGCGCGTTCCGGGTCGTGCTGCTGGTGCTGGCCGTGCGGCTCGTGTGGCGCGGGCTGGCATGAGACCCGTTCGCTCCGCCGCTCAGATCGCACCGACCGGAATCGTCACGACCTCATCGAGCAGCGGCAACGATGAGTCGGCCAGGCATACGATCCCTCCGGGGCCAATCGATCTGTCCAGCTTGACGAGTGCCTGAAAGGCTCGCGCGGCCCGTCGATCAGGAGATGCGGACTTCTTGAACTCGAGCGGGTGTATTCGGTCGTCCTGAACGACGAGCAGATCGATCTCCTTCCGATCCTTGTCGCGATAGAAGTAGAAGGGTGCGCGCTTGCCGTGATGCCACCACGACTTGAGCAGCTCGCCGAAGACCCACGTCTCGAACATCGCACCCGATGCCGCCCCAGCTTCGAGCGTCTCCGGGCTCGTCCACTCGGTCAGCCAGGAACAGAGACCTGTGTCCAGGAAGTAGAGCTTCGAGGACTTGACCAGGCGCTTGGTCACACTCGTGTGGTACGGCTCGAGCAAGTACACGATTCCTGACGTCTCGAGAATCGACAGCCAGCTCTTGGCCGTGTTCGGGGCCACTCCCGCGTCGCGGGCCAGGTCCGCCACGTTCAACAGCTGGGCCGTTCGTGCCGCACACGCTCGGACGAACCGCAGGAAAGCGGTCTCGTCTCCGACCCGCGCCAGGTCGCGGACATCCCGCTGCAGGTATGTCTGAACGTACGAGCCGTAGAACAGGTCGCGATCGAGGTCCGGATCGACCGCGAGCGCCGGATACGATCCACGCCAGATGCGCGCGTAGAGGTCGAGCAGCGGAAGGTGCGCCGCATCCGCGAGCCGGGCGTCGAGCATCTCCGGAAGCGGCAGGAACGGATCCGCGTCGATGTGCTGCTGATCCTGCTCACGCCGGGACAATCCCAGCAGCCGCAGGATCCCGACACGACCCGCCAGGGACTCTGACAGATCGCGCATGAGATGGAATTGCTGAGAGCCCGTGAGCCAGAAGCGGCCGGGCGTGCGGTCCTGATCCACTGCCATCTTGATCCGACGCAGGAGCTCCGGCGCGTACTGGATCTCGTCAATCAGGACCGGACCGGAATAGCGCTGCAAGAACAAGGCGGGATCCGAGCGTGCGAGCTCGCGAACGCGAGGATCATCCAGACTGGCGTAGGCGCGATCGCTGCCTGCGAGCTGCCTCAGAAACGTCGTCTTCCCGACCTGACGAGCACCCGTTACCAGCATCACCGGAAAGTGCTCGGTCGCCGTGCGGAAACGACGCTGGAGAGTTCGTGCGAGATACATGGGACCCCTCCGGGCGGTGTCGGCCATATTGCACTTATACTGCATTATAGCCGTAGGAGATGCCCCCGTCCCAGTCGGCTAATGCTCACTCAGACTGCATATTGGCCGATAAATACCCGACGTCATTCAGCCGTCGACCGACGCCATCCCGCGCTCGTTGTAGCGATCGCCCTTCACCTTCTCGGCCAGCGTGTTCAATCGTTCGACGTGTGACGCGGTCAGCGTCACACCCGCGGCGCCGAGGTTCGAGCGTAGGTTCGCCGCGCGCGTCGTGCCGGGGATGGTGACGATCTCGTCTCCGCGTCCCAGCACCCAGGCGATCGCCACCTGGGCCGGTGCGACGTCGAGCTCCCCGGCGACCGCCTCGATCTCCTCGACCAGGGCCAGGTTGCTCTCGAGCGCCTCGCCCCGGAAGCGCGGGACCGCGCTCGCCCGGAAGTCGCGATCCGCCGGCGTCCAGTCGCGCCGGAACGCGCCGGTGAGCATGCCCCGGCCGAGCGGCGAGTACGCGACGAACGTCACGCCGAGCTCGCGGCACGCCGGGAGCACCTCGTCCTCGGCGCCGCGCGTGAAGATCGAGTACTCCGACTGGAGCGCGGCGACGGGGTGAACGGCCGCGGCCTCGCGGAGCGTCGTGGCGGTGACCTCGGAGAGGCCGATCGCCTTCACCTTGCCCTCGGCGACGCAGCGCGCCATCACGGCCACCGTCTCCCCGATCGGCATCGAGCGATCGCGGCGGTGGAGGTACCAGAGATCCACGTGGTCGGTGCGGAGGTTCCGGAGCGACTGCTCGAGCGCGCGTCGCGCGTTGGCCTCCGACCCGTCGACCCGCCCGGTCGGAGCGCCCGTCTCGGGATCGAGGACGGGGCCGAACTTGGTCGCGATGAACACCCTTTCTCGCCGGTCGTGGAACGCGGCGCCGAGGAGCTTCTCGTTGTGACCGCCCCCGTAGAGCTCGGCGGTGTCGAAGTGGTCGATGCCGGCGTCGATGGCGCCGTGGAGGAGCGCCACCGCGTCGTTCTCCTCCATCGCGGGGCCGTATGCGAACGACATCCCCATGCAGCCGAGGCCGATGGCGTTGACGGTCGGCCCCCCGGATCCGATGTGACGACGAATCATGAAACCCCTCCCTGGATTGACGCCGGGGAGTCTACACGCCGTTCGGCGCCGGCGCGCGCCTCGCCGACGTCGGCGAGGCCGTCCTGCAGGAAATCTCATCGAATTCGACGAAACTTCCTGACCGACCGGTCGGTAGGACACCCGCTGACCGGGCGTGACCGCTCCCGGCCCGACAGCGACCGACCCGAACCGCCGCACCCGGCGGCGAGCCAGCCGGAGATCCAGAGACCCATGAAGGACCGCATCGCCCGCGAGGCCATGAACCTCTTTGCCCGCAAGGGCTTCGCCGGGACGTCGATGCGCGAGATCGCCGAGGCGTGCGACGTCACGAAGGCGACTCTCTACCATCACTTCCCGGACAAGCACGCCCTCTACCAGACCGCCATCGGCCAGGCGCTGGACGAGATCTGCTCGCGCGTGGCCGCCGCGGGAGCGGACGCGCCCGACCCGCTGACGCGACTCCGCCGGCTCGTCCGCGCGCAGCTCGAGCTCTTCGTCACCGAGTCCACGCGGATTCGTGCGCTCTACCACAACCTCCTGATGCCGGACGCCGAGCCCCCGGACGTCGTGTCTCGACCGATGCCGATCCATGACGCGCTGATCGCCTGCGCCGAGGCGGGCTACCTCCCGCAAGAGCAGGTGTCCGACACGTACGCGCTCCTGGCCGGGGGCATCGAGTTCATCGGGGTGAACTGGCTTCTCGACCCGCGCTCGCCGAAGCCGACGGCGGAGCGCGGTGAGCGTCTCATTCGCGCCGCGCTTCCGGCGGTGGCGGAGACCGCGGCGGCCGCGACGTCGCCGACCCGCCGACCGGGGGCAGGAAAGCCCAACGCCACGAAGCCCCCCCGGCGTCATGCGATCGCGTGTCTGGTCGGCCTCGGATCGGCGCTCTCGATCGCGCTCGCGGAGGTCGCGAGCGCCGCGGAGGTCGTCGGCGCCGGTGACACGGCCGCCGGTGACACGGCCGCCGGCGACACGGTCGTGGCCATCCCCGGGAGCACGCAGGTGCTGACGCTCGCGACGTGCCTGGATCGCGCCCTCGAGGCCAACCCCGCGCTGGAGGCCGAGCGCGAGGGACGCGGCGAGCTTCACGGTCAGAAGTACCAGGCCCTGGCCATCGGGCTGCCCTCGCTGGACGTGGTCACGAACTGGTCCCGGAGCCGCGACCCGAGCTTTGCCCTGGACGCAACGTTCGGCGGTGGCGGCGACGGATTCCCATCGACCGGGGACGACACCGCCGACGCCGTGCTGGCCGCGCTCGGTGAGGGACTGGTCACCCCGGCCGCGGACGTCCCGGCCCAGACCTTCTGGCGGGCCAGCGCCGACCTGACCTGGGAGATCAATCCGTTCCTGGTTCGGAACGCGGTGGCGGCGGCCGGGATCGGCACCGACCGGCAGGACGCGATCATCGCCGACACGGAGAACCGGACCGCCGAGCGCGCGCTCGCCGCGTACTACGACGTGCTGCGCGCGTCCGAGCAGCGCGCGGCTCTGGAGGCCGAGATGACCGCTCGCCGCGAGTTCCTCGACATCTCCCGGCGGCGGTTCCGGCTCGACCTGGCCACGGGGCTCGACACGCTCCAGGCCGCGGTGTCGCTGGCGAACCTGGAGCCCGACTGGCGGCGTGCCCGGGAGACCGTCGTGAACGCCGGCTCGCGACTGAACGTCGTGATGGGACGCGATCCGATGACGCCGATCACCATCGAGTCCCGCGTCGACGTCGAGACCGACCCCATCGATCGCGACGCCGTCATCGCACTGATCGACCGGCGCCCCGATCTCCGGGCGCTGCGCCTGCTCGGCGACATTCAGCGCAAGAACAGGGGCGCGCGCCGGGCGGAGTCGCGCCCGTACCTGTCGCTGTTCGGATCCTACGGCTACGTCGCGACCGCGTTCGACGATCTCGGGGATCCCGACCAGGACACCTGGCGCGCGTCCGTCTCGCTGAACGTGCCGATCTTCGACGGGCTCCTGACGAAGGGCCGGGTCGACGAGACCGAGGCCACGATCCGGAGAATCGAGTTCCAGGTCGAGGACGCCGAGCGTCAGGCGCGCTACGAGGTGCAGACGCTGGTCACCGAGGTCGAGGTCGCGCGCGCCAACCTGCGGGCGGCCGAGCTGAACCTGGCGCGCGCCGAGGAGGCGCTCTCGATGACCACGCTTCGCTACGAGAACGGCAAGGCCGACTACCTGGCCGTTCTCAACGCGCAGGCCGACCGCTTCGTGGCCAGACGCAACCTGATCGATGCACGCCATTCGGTCGCGACGGAGACCGCTGCGCTCAAGCGCGCGCTGGGCCACGGACCCCTGACCCCGCTTCACGACATACTCGACGCGACCTCGCGATCCACGGAGGACTGACCCCCATGCAGAGCCGAATCATCGAGTGGCGGCACGCGAGCCTCGCGCTCACCGCCGGTGTCCTCGTCGCCTCGACGCTCGTCGGCTGCGCCCGGCAGGGCGAGACCGCGGCGGACACGTCTCCCGAGGAGCCACCGATCAACGTACGCGTGCTTCACACCTCGCGCGGGGAGCTCGTGGAGTTCCTGGAGATCACGGGGCGACTCGACGCCGTCCAGGGCACGGATCTGTCCACCGAGGAGACCGGCGTCGTCGAGAGCGTCCCGCACGACAAGGGCGACGCGGTCGCCGAGGGCGACGTCCTCGTGGCGCTCGACCGCGATCTCCTGGAGGCGGAGAAGAGGCGCGCCGATGCCGATCGCACGTTGGCCGAGTACAACGAGGATCGGACGCGCAACCTGTTCGACGCGAAGTCGGTCAGCGGCCAGGAGATGCTGGTCGCGGCGACCCAGCTCGCCAAGGCGGAGGCCACCGCGGCCGAGGCGGCGCTGCGCTTCGAACGGGCCGCCATCAAGGCCCCGTACGCGGGCGTCGTGGCCGACCGGTACGTCGAGGTCGGACAGCTCGTCACCGCCGGCACGCCGGTCGCGCGCATCGTGGACCCGTACACGCTGAAGCTCACGGGCGCGGTCACCGAGACGCAGGTGCGCCAGCTCGAGGTCGGGGCCCCGGTCACGCTGCGGCTGGACGGCGTGGCGGCGGCGGTCACGGGAGTCGTTCACTGGATCGGCTTCGAGGCCCACCCTCGCAACGGAAAGTTCCCCGTGGAGATCCACGTCGCCAACGAGGATCTGTCACTCCGCCCCGGCGTCGTGGGACGCGCCCGCGTCCGGACGGCACGTCATCGGGACGTCGTGGTGATCCCGCGGGATGCCGTGCTCAGCGACGAGGATGGTCAGCACCTGATGGTGGTTCGCGACGGCGAGAGCGTCGCCACTCCCGTACCGATCACGCTGGGTCCGGATCAGGGCGCGCTCGTGGTGATCGAGTCCGGCCTCGATGCGGGCGCGCGTGTGATCGTTCGCGGACAGCGTGACGTCTCGACCGGGTCACGCGTGGCGATTCAGGAGGAGACGTCGGAGCCCGACGGCTCCATCCCCACCGATCCCGTCGAGGTGCGCGAGCGCGAGCGGGGTCGCCTCGCCGGCGACACCCATCCACAGGGGGCTTCGCGATGAGGATCACGAACCTCGCGGTCTCCCGTTACACGACCGTGTTCGTCCTGATGGCGATCGTGGTCATCCTCGGGATCACGTCGTACGAACGTCTGCCGCGCGAAGCGAACCCGGACGTCAAGATCCCGTTCGTGATGGTCTACGCGCCCTACCTGGGTACGAGCCCCTACGACATGGAGAACGTCGTCACCCGAAAGCTCGAGGCACAGCTGAAGGCGCTCCCCGATCTGGTCGAGATGTCGAGCGTCTCGTCCGAGGGGGTCGCCACCGTCGTGCTCGAGTTCACGCCGGACGCGGAGATGATCGACGTTCTGCAGAAGGTGCGCGACGCCGTCGAGATCGCCAAGCCCGAGCTGCCCCAGGACGTGCGAGAGGATCTCCTCGTCTACGAGATCAGCTCGGACGACTGGCCGATCATGCAGGTGGTCATGTCCGCCGACTACGACCCGGTCGTGTTGAAGCAGCACGCCGAGGACGTGCAGGAGGAGATCGAGCAGATCAAGGGCGTGCTGTCGGTGGATCTCACCGGGGGCGTCGAGCGCGAGGTGCGCATCGACGTGGATCCCGAGCGGCTCCAGTTCTACGGCCTCGGCCTGGTCGACGTCCAGGACGCGATCTCGCTGGAGAACGTGACCATCCCCGGCGGCGACCTGAAGCTCGGCACGTACGACTACCAGGTCCGGGTCCCCGGCGAGTTCCCCGAGGTCGATGCGATCCGCGGCGTGGTGCTGAACCCGGGCGCGGACACACCGATCTACGTGGGCGACGTGGCCGAGGTCACCTTCGGGCTGAAGGAGCGCAGCTCCATCTCGCGACTCAATGGCACCGAGGCGGTCACCCTGTCGATCAAGAAACGATCCGGCGAGAACATCATCGACATCGCCGACGAGGTGAACCAGCTCATCGCCGAGTATACCGAGACGCTCCCGGCGGGCACGTCGATCCAGATCATCGCCGATCAGTCGGTCTACATCCGCGACATGGTGCACGAGCTCGAGAACAACATCCTGAGCGGACTCATGCTCGTGGTCGCCGTCCTGTTCCTGTTCCTCGGGCTCACGAACTCGTTCTTCGTCGGCGCGGCGATCCCCCTGTCCATGCTGATCTCGTTCATGGTGCTGAACGCCATGGGGATCACGCTGAACATGGTCGTGCTGTTCTCGCTGATCCTGGCCCTCGGCATGCTCGTCGACAACGCGATCGTCATCGTCGAGAACGTCTACCGTCACCTCGGCAAGGGCAAGGAGCGGTCGCGGGCGGCGCTGGACGGCACCGGCCAGGTCTCGAACGCGGTCGTCGCGTCCACGCTGACCACGATCATGGCGTTCGGTCCGCTCATCTTCTGGCCGGGCATCATGGGCGAGTTCATGAAGTACCTCCCGATCACGCTCGTGGTGTGCCTGGCCAGCTCGCTGTTCGTCGCGCTGGTGATCAACCCCGTCCTCTGCTCGCGGCTCATGCGACGCCCGAAGCCCGGCTCCGGGAGGCCCCGCTTCGGCGATCGAATGCTCGCGTTCGGCCTGCGAACCTACGAGCCGGTGTTGACGGCGGCGCTGCGACATCGCGTGGTCACCCTGGCGGGCATCCTGGTCGTGCTCGTGGGCACGATCGCGCTGTTCGTGCGATTCAGCGCCGGGGTCGAGCTGTTCCCCGACGTCGATCCCACGTACGCCTACGTCAAGGTCAACGCGCCGTCGGGGACCCGGATCGAGATCAGTGACGCGTACGCACAGACCATCGAGGGGGCCGTCGAGGACGTCCCCGATCTGAAGGCGTTCGTGACGCAGGTGGGCACGGCGACCGACGACACCTTCGGCGGACCGAGCGGGGCACCCGCGCACCTGAGTCTGCTGAGCATGGAGTTCCTGAAGAAGGAGGATCGGGAGCAGTCGTCACGGCAGGCGCTGGAGGACCTCCGCGCGCGACTGCGGAGCTTCACCGGCGCGAAGCTCTACATCGAGAAGCAGGAGGAGGGCCCCCCGGCCGGCAAGCCGGTGAACATCGAGATCTCCGGCCGCGACTTCGAGGTGCTCGGCGATCTGGCCACCCAGGTCAAGACGATCATCCAGGACACGCCCGGGCTCGTGGATCTCCAGGACGACTTCGATCGCGGGCGACCGGAGATTCGCGTCCGGCCCGACCTGGACAAGGCCGGACGGTTCGGCCTGCGAACGATCGACGTCGCGTCCACGCTGCGCACCGCGCTTCACGGAGACGACGTCTCGAAGTACCGGATCGGCGAGGACGAGTACGACATCGTCGTTCGCCACGCCGGACGGTCCCGGTCCTCGCTGGAGGACATCGAGTCCATCACGGTGTTCTACGAGGGAGAGACGATCCCGATCACGGCGTTCGCCGACGTGAGCTACGCCACCGGGCTCGGTGCGATCACCCGGATCGACGGCAAGCGCGTGGTGACGGTGTCCGGCGACGTGGCCGCGGGCTTCAACGGCAACGCGGTGCTGGCGAGCGTCCGCGAACAGCTCGCGGCGTTCGACGTGCCGCCCGGCTATCACCTCACGTACACCGGCGAGAACGAGGAGCAGGAGGAGGCCCAGCGCTTCCTGTCCGACGCGTTCGGGATCGCCGTCATGCTGATCTTCCTGGTGCTCGTCACGCAGTTCACGTCGGTGACCACCCCGTTCGTGATCCTGATGAGCGTCATCCTGTCGATGATCGGCGTGTTGATGGGGCTCCTCGTGACGCGGACGCCGTTCGGGATCATCATGACCGGCGTCGGCGTCATCTCGCTGGCCGGCATCGTCGTGAACAACGCGATCGTGCTCCTGGATTACTGCATCCAGCTCCGCCAGCGCGGAATGCCCCTGATCGAGGCGGTTCTGGAGGCGGGCAAGGTGAGATTCCGGCCGGTCATCCTGACCGCGATCACGACGATCCTCGGACTCATCCCGCTGACCACCGGCATGTCCGTCGACTTCGGGCGCCTCGTCCGCGGTGAGTTCGGGCACGCGTTCATCATCGGCGGCGAGTCGAGCCAGTGGTGGGGGCCGATGGGGGTGGCCGTGATCTGGGGACTCGCGGTGGCCACGTTCCTGACGCTGGTGGTGGTGCCCGTGATGTACGTGGCGGTCGAGCACCGCAAGGAGCGTCTCGGCGCGTGGTGGGCGCGCCGCCGCGCGGCGTCTGAGACGGCGGCGACGCCCGACCTCGCCTGAGCGTTCCCGCGACCGAGCGTCAGGACCCGGCGGCGGTCAGCGCGGCGATCGCGCGACGCGCGAGCCCGAGGCCGCTGGTGAACGCACCCTCGACGCGGCCGGCGACGCACCAGTCGCCGCCGACCCCGAGGCCCAGCTCGGCGTCGAACGCGGTCGTGTCGGCGGGCACCGGGTCCGGCAGCGCGTATCGCCAGCGGTGCGCGTCGCCGTGGAGCACCTCGGGAAGCCGGCCGGTCCGGCACGACTCGGCGAATGCGCGCGTGAGCGCGAGCCGGACGTCGATCGGATCGGCCTCGAGATGCTCGGCCGTCCACCGGGGCGATGCATGGAACACCCAGGCGTCGCCTCCGGTCCGACCCGGCTTGGACGAGCTGCGGGCCGCCCAGGCGAGCGGTCCGTCTCCGATGAACGCGGCGTCGAACTCAACGTCCAGCGACGTCGCGAACCCGAGCATGACCGCCCAGCACGGGCGCATTCGCGCGCGCGCGGCCAGCTCGGCCAGACGGGGTGACGCGGAGACCAGCGGCAATGCCTGTCCGGGCGGGGTCGTGACGAGTACGGCGTCGACGTGATCGGCGACGCCGTCTTCCGAGATGAGCTGCCAGGCGTCGGACTTCCGGCGAAGGTGCTCGATGCGGACGCCGGAGCGGATCGTGAGACCCGACCCCAGCGCGGTGGCCAGCGCGCTCATGCCCGGAACGCCGACGATCCACTCGGACGGTGGGTGCACGGCCTCGGGATCGCCGGGCTCGCGGAGCGTCCCGAACACCGCACGCCGGGGATGCCACGGGGCGACCAGGCCGGCCTCCCGCCACCGTTCGACGTGCGCACGAAATGCGGGGTCACGAGCCGTGAAGAACTGAGCGCCGTGATCGAACACGAAGTCGTCGTGGCGCCGCACCGACACACGGCCGCCCGGGCGCCGGCCCTTGTCGTAGAGAACGACGTCGACGCCCCGGTCGGCGAGCGCCCGCGCCGCCGACATCCCCACAGATCCCCGCGCCGACGATCGCCAGCCGACCGGTGATGCGTCGCATCGGAGACTCCGCTTCGGGTTCGCCACGGCCGTTCCGGCGGGACCCGACCGCGAATCCTCACCGCAGGATCTGAATCCGGAGCGCGCTCGCGGCACCGGTGACGTCGACATAGTAGACGCCCGGCGTCGTCGGTGCACCATGGGTCGTCACGCCGGTCCACACGAACGGGAAGCGGTCGACACGCTGCCGGAAGACCAGGCGCCCGGCCACGTCGTAGATCGACACGAGTCGCCGGCCGGAGCCCGGGACGTCGAGCCGGATTGCGCCCCGGGTCGGATTTGGCCACGCCGACGGCACGGGGTGAGACCCGGTGACCGGCGCGATGCCGACGACCTGATTGAGCGCCCCGAGCGCGTTCACGCGGCCCGATCCGAGCTTGTCGACGTAGGCGCCGTTTCCGGGCAGATGGTAGATGGCATCGGCCCCGTCCACGACGGCGCTCTGGACCAGAGACGCGGTCCACGTCGGGTGGAGAGACTGGACCAGCGCCGCGATGCCCGACACGAACGGGGTGGCGAACGAGCACCCGGCGCCGAGCGCCCACTGCCCACCGGGGTACGAGCTCCGGACCCCGGTGCCCGGCGCGGACACGTCGACCTCCTCGTGCCAGTCGGCGAAGTCGGCCTTCACGTCCACGGAATCGAGAGCGGTGACCATGATCGTGTCGCCGTCGGATCCCGGGTAGTACGGGGGGATCTCGGTGCTGGCGTTGCCGGCCGCGGCCACCATCAGCGCCCCCCGCATGTCTCCGTACTGGATCTCCCGCTCGATCGCGTCGACCTCGATCGGCACGCCGAAGCTCATGTTGAGGATGTCGGCGCCGGACTCGATCGCGTAGCGGATGCCTTCGATGACCCGGAACGCGTCGGCACGCCCCTCGTCGTCGAGAATGCGAACGGGCAGGATCGAGGCGTCCGGCGCGACCAGCGCGAGAATCCCGGCGACCATCGTGCCGTGGCCGTAGCCGTCGTCGACCTCGCCGTCGCCGTCGTCGTCCAGGTCGTTGAACACCTCCCACGGCTCGGCATCGGCATCGACGAAGTCCCAGCCGGACACCAGGTGCCCCACGAGCGCCTCGTGTGTGGGATCCACTCCCGTGTCGAGCACCGCGATCGTCACCCCGGCGCCGGTCGAGATCGCGTGCGCGGCGTCGAGCGCGATCCGATCGGTCAGGAGCTGATCCTCGTAGTCGACGTATCCGCCACCGACGATGATCGCAATCATCTGGCGCACGCCCTCGGGCGTGTCCTCGATGTAGTTCGGCTCGGCGTTCGCGACGTCGGGGTCGCCCGTCATCATCTCGGCAAAGTTCTCGAGCTCGTCGACACCGTCGATGAACACGAGGTACAGCCCGGCGGTCGCAAAGGAGTCGACCGTCTCGGTGCCCCAGCGCTGGTTCACGTCGTCGATCGACGCGCCCTGCTCGAGCCAGAGGACGATCTCGCCGGACTCCCACGTCCCGGTCGCGGAGACACTCCCCGCCACCAGCGTCGCGCTCAGTCCGATCGCGAGAATCGTGAGAAGCGGGTGCGTGTGTCGGTCAATCACGGTCGTCTCCTGGATCTCGGCCCTCGGGAATGATACTGCAGGTCGTTCATCGGCGTACCCACCGCACCCCGGTGTGGTGCTCCCCCGCGTGCACGTCCACGTAGACGGGCGATCCCACCGCGAAACGGTCGAGGTCGGCCCCGTCGAGTCGCCAGGCCCAGCCGTCGCCCGAGCGTCGCGGGCGCCCCAGCCGCATGACGAGCCGCCCCGTGACGTCGTACAGCGCGGCGCTGGGCGCGCCCTCGCCGGAAGCGGTCGTCGCGAGTCGGATGATCAGATGATCGCGAGCGGGATTCGGACTCACCGAAACAGCCAGCCGGGGGCCGGTTGCCGGCACGGACTCGGAGGTCGGAATCGGTCCCAGCATCTCCAGCCGTCCGTCCGTTCGGCGCGCCATCAGACGATAGCGGTCGCCCGATCGGTGTTCGGACGCGGTGAAGCGAAACGTGGCGCCGCTCGCGGACATGTCCACGGTGAGCCCGTCGATGGACGAGCCGGAGTGGAACCACCCTCCGGCCAGCTCGGTCTCGGTCAGGCCGCGCACGCGATGGAGCGAGAACGCGGCGAACCGGGCGAGGTCGTCGACGGTCCACGTGAGCACCGCGCTCGTGCCGAACCCCTGCGCGTCGAACCCGGACACACCGAGGATCGGGGTGTTGCGGACGAGATCCACGTCGAACGTGAGCGGACCGTCGACGTGGAGGTCCTCGACCACGCCCTCGGCCAGTCCGCGAAAGGCCGGCGCACGGACGTGGAGGTCGTAGTCGCCCGGCGGTGCGACCAGGAGAAAGTCGCCGGCGGCGTTCGAGCGCCCCCCGGCCAGCGGGACCTCGGCGCCGCCGGGCTCGCGAAGCTCGAACCCGACGTCGGCGACGCCCTCGCCGAGGTCGTCGCGGACCGTGCCGCTCATCGGCCACCCGGTCGACAGCACCACGTCCGGAGCCGATACGTCTCCCGAGACGGACACGGTCACCTCGCCCGCGGCGAGCCCCAGGTGCTCGCGGGGCCGGGCCACCAGACGGTAGGTCCCGTTCGGCAGCGCGATCGCGTAGCCCCCGCCCGCGTCCGTTCGATCTGAGCCCAGCGGAAGCTCGACGCCGTCGACATCGAACGCGTCGAGGTTGGCGCGACCGACTCCGACGCCGCCCGCGGTCACCCGTCCGGTGACCAGCGACCCGGTCTCGAGCTCGATGACGCCGGTCGACGTGGCGCTCGCTCCGACCGAGACGTCGACCCGTCTCGCGAGGAGCCGTCCGGCGGACGGCGGCTCCACCGTGACCCGGAGCTCGACGTTCGACGGGACGACGACGCTGAATGCGCCGCTCGCGTCGGTCTCGTCGTCGGGGCTGTGGATCTTCTCGTCGGTGTCCGTGCGCCGGAGGCTCAGGTCGGCCCCGTCCACCGGCGTGCTCGTCGGACCCACGACGGTTCCGGTCAGCCGGACACCCACCTCCATCTCGACGCGGAAGTCGGCGATGAAGCCCACGAGCGGCCAGTTGACGAACTCGCGCGAGACGAGCGGCTCGCCCGAGACGGCCTCGAACCTGATCCGGTAGCGCCCGTCGGGCACGATGAAGTCGTAGCTGCCGTCGGTGTCGGTGTCGTCGTCGACGAGATCCAGCGACACGCCATCCGCGTCGATCACGTCGATGTCGATCCCCGGGATGCCGACCCCGTTGGTCGTGGTGACGCGACCGCTGACGTTGGCGGCGGCGGCGATCGTGGCCGATGTGACGGTGATCGTCGCGAACAGGGCTGCCCAGCGCACACCGCGCGCGGCCCGGGTGAGGGCCGCGCGGGTGCGGGGGAGGGTGTGCGTCGAGTTCTTCATGCGGGCTCGATCCGTTCTCAGTTCACCTTGACCGCCCGGACGGACGCGCCGGAGTCACGATCCCTGACGAGGTACACGCCGGGGCTCACCCGGACGCCGCGCACGTCCAGACCGTCCCAGGTCAGGATCGATCCGGCGCCGGCCGGGAGCGATCGGACGAGACGTCCGCGGGCGTCGAAGACGTCGAGCGTACCGGCGGAGACGCCGTCCATCGTCACCACGAGGGCGCGGTGGAACGGATTCGGCGCGGCCGACAGCACACCGCCGGCCAGCCCCGGAACGTCACCGACGGCGACCGCCCGATCGAGCGCGAAGTTCAGCGTCGTGTCGCCGGTGATCGAGACCCCCAGCTCGGTGGCCGAGTCGAACCCGGAGCCCGCCGGTGGATTCGCCGAGACGTCGTAGACGCCGCCGGGGACGCGCACGCGATAGAAGCCGGACACTGACGTATCGTCGTCCGGCGTCGGGTAGTGCTTGCCGGCCACCGCGTCGACGAAATCCATGTCCACGTCCGCGAGGGGGCTTCCGTCACCCGTGACGGTGCCCGACACCACGAACCCCGCCGAGAGCGTGATGTCCCCGAGCGAACGCGACGTCGAGACCACCTCGTCCCACCGGACCGCGGCGGCCAGCTCGGCTCCGGCCGGCGGGTTGAGGTTGAAGTCGTAGATCCCGCTGGGGATCACGACCGAGAACGTCCCCGACGCGGTCGTGTTGTCGTTGGGCGTGTATCGCTCGAGCCCGGTGGCGGTGTCGATCACGTCGACGTCGGCGTCCACGAGCGGGAGACCACCGGGGCCCAGGAGTCGACCGGTGACGGTGAGCGCCGCCCTGAGCACGGTCTCGCCGATGTCGGTGGAGCCGCCGATCGCGACGTCCGGGACGCGCTCGGGTGCGAACGGGCTTGCGGGGGCCGGCTTGAAACGGAACTCGTACACGCCGGCCGGGAGGAACACCGACCAGTCCCCGAAGAAATCGCTGTCGTCGCCGGAGAGAAAGCGCTCGACGCCGTCCTCGTCGAGCACGTCCACGTCGACGTTGAACACCCCCGCGCCGACCTCGTCCACGACGCGCCCGGTCACCGTGAGGCCGGGGCGCAGGACGAAGGTCTCGAACCCGGGAACGCTCGTGTCGTAGCTCTCGCGCCACTCCGGGGCGCGAGCGCCGGTGTCGTCGGTCACGATCACGTCGTGGATGCCGACGGGCACCATCACCGCCAGATCCCCGAGCTCGTCCGGGTCGTCGTCGCGCAGGAAGACGTCGTCGCCGGTGCTGGTGTCGATCAGACGCAAGGTACATGCCACATACGGAGCGCCGCCCTCGTCCTGGACGTGAATGGTCAAGAGCGTCCCATCGGGCAGGATCGTCGGCGGGAGCGTGGTGTCCGTCTCCAGATCCACGCTCTCCAGGAACACCGGGGCGTACGAGCCCCCGGGGGGCCCGAGAACGGTGATGTCGTACCGCCCGGCCGGGATGATCACCTGGAAATAGCCGGTCGCGTCGGTGTGGTCGCCCGTGGGGTCCACCTCGGAGTCCGTATCCTGGTTAAACCAGTCCAGATCGGCATTTACGATGGGGGCCCCGCCCGTGGTCCGGACGAACCCGTCCACGATCACCGCGTTCGATTCCGCCGCGAGAGCCACCGCCAGGATGGCGCCGGCAATCCATGCCCGGCGACCCGCGGTCGGGGGGCGCCGCCGATCGGTCCGTTCCGTCATTCCTCTTTCTCCTACAGCCGGGTTTCAGCCACGTGTGTCGCGTAGGTAGGGGTGCTCGGCGGGGGGCGCTTGATACGGCGCCGGGCCAGAATCTCGCGAGGAAATCACGGTAGGGGCGTATCAACCCCCCCACGGATCCAACCCGTTCTCCGCACGATGGGGCTCGGTGACGCAAGGGAGAGTCCGTTGGGTCGGCGGTACGTGATCTACTCACACGATGGCTTCGGGATGGGCAACATCCGGCGCAACCACGCGGTGGCGAAGCGGATCGTCGAGCGAGACGCCGACGCCAGCGTGCTGTGCCTGACCAGCTCCCGCTATCTCCATTTCCTGCCGCGACATCCCCGGATCGAGCTCGTGAAGCTCCCCGAGGTGCTGCGGGTGGGCCGCGGCGAGTACCGCTCTCGGACCGAGGGAGTGGCCATCCGTCCCCTGCTGGCCGCCCGGCGCGAGATCATCCGGGGAGCGATCAAGGGGTTCGATCCCGACGTGCTCCTGGTGGACAAGACGCCCGACGGCATCGCCGGCGAGCTCCGACCGCTCCTCGCGGGGCTGGATCGGGATCGCACGCGCGTCGCCCTGATTCTGCGTGACGTCCTGGACGAGCCGCGGTGGACCCGCGAGTTCTGGGCGCGCACGGGCCAGTACGACTGTCTCACCGAGTCCTACGACGCGGTCACCATTCTCGGAGATGACGCGCTCTTCGACACCGCCACCGCGTGCGGGCTCGATCGCGTGCCCGGCGTCGACGTCGCATACTGTGGGTACCTCGTCCGCGAGGCCCCCCACGACGACCCGGAAGCCCCCGAGCCCCTCGGCGACCGGTTTCTGATCTCGGTGGGTGGCGGCGAGGACGGCCTGGAGGTGATGCAAGCCTCCATCCAGGCCCTCTCCTCCATGGCGGCCGGCGAGCGTCCTGCGATCGACGTCGTGTTCGGGCCGTTCTTTCCGGCCGACGACCGCGATCGGTTGACGGCGACGTTCCAGCGACTGACCGATGCGCGGTGCACGAGCTTCGAGCGTCATCTCCGCGAGCGCATTCGCACGAGCCGCGGTGTGATCAGCATGGCCGGCTACAACACGGTGTGCGAGATCCTCGAATCGAGCGCCCCGGCCCTCGTCGTTCCCCGGCGCCACCCCAGCCGCGAGCAGGTCATCCGGGCCTCACGGATGACCGAGGTCGGCATCGTCGACTCGCCGGAGACCGCCGAGGCCACGCCGGAGCGCATTCGCGACTTCTTCACGTCGCCGAGACCACAGGACCGGAGCCGCTTTCGCCGCGGCGGCCACGACGGGATCGCCGGCCGAGCCGAGTCCCTCGCGACGCTGGCGCGGTGCTGAGCGATGCGCGCGATCGACGGCGAGCCGACCGTGAGCGCCGATCTCCGATCCGGCGTCACCGCGCTGATGTCGGCGGTTCCCTCCGGTGCCCGGATTCTCCGGTTGGACGTCTCCTCGCGTGATCGTCTCAGCGCGCTATACGCCGACGAGGGCGGTGAGCTGGCCGGCGCGGCGCTCGCACGCGACTCCGGCCGCGTTCGCCTGTTCACGCCGGAAAACGATCCGAGGCTCTTTCCAGCTCCCGGCACGCTGGCGGACATCCTCGCCCGGGCCTGCGAGGCGGCCGCCGCCCCGGCGGACCAACCGATCGCGCGCGCGGTGGCCTACCGGCCCGGCAAGCGGCTCGTTCTCTCGCTCTCGACCGGCGACGACCTCCTCGCGTTCGTGAAGATCCGTCGCGGCCCCGTGCTCACCGACCGCCTGGAGGCGGCATCGCGCAGCGGACTCTGGCCCACGCTTCTCGCGTCGTTCGGACACGACGCCCTGGCGGTCGAGGTCCGGCGGCCGGTGCCCGGCCGAGCGCTGACCGCCGACGTCACGCGTGGCGACCGCCGAGAACCGGTCACCGGTCCGCTGGCCGCGTCGCTGGCCGGGTTCGCCACGACCTCCCTCACCGGCCTCTCGATCCCCGAGAGGACCGGCGATCACGCCGCCGCCGAGACCCAACGCATGCTGGACAAGGCGGTCCGTCTCGGCATGCTCGCCGACGGCGCCCTCGCCGAGGCGGTCGCGGATGCCGGTGCCCAGCTGACGACGGACGGTTCCGCCGAGCTGGTCGCCTCACACGGAGATCTTCACGACGGCCAGATCCACCTCGACTCCGCGGCCGTCTCGTGGATCGACGCCGACAGCATCGTGCGAGCGCCCGTCGAGGCCGACCTGGCGAACCTCGGAGCTCACATTCACCTGCGACGCGTCCAGTCGACGTGGTCGACGCCGTCTCCGTCGGGTCGGGCGGCCGGCCCCGTGACCGCCGATCTGGCCTGGGAGCACGCGCTCCGCGACAGCATGCTGCGGTCGCTTCCGCCGCGGCTCGCCGCGTCCTTCTCGACCCGGCGATGGCACGCCTGGCGACGGCTGACGTTCGCCCGTCTCGCGGCCGTGTACGCGATGCGCCCGGTGTGGCGACCGATCACCGGTGCGCTGAGTGCGCTCGCGTCGGCGCCGCTCGCGCTCGTTCTCGTCCTCCTGGCGGCGCTCGGAGCGGCGGCCCCCGACGCGCCCGCCGCGTCGCCTCAGCCCCTGGCGCCTCACCATCTCCGGGACGGCGTCTGGGTCGAGGTGCAGGGCGAGTACCGCCCGGGCAAACGGTTCAAGGTCGAGGAGCTCGATCTGAAGCTCCCGCGCGGCGACGACCGGGTCGAGATCAGCGGAATCGTGACGGCGATCGACCCCGCGAGCGGCCGGGTGACCGTCATCGGCGTGCCGATCGAGACCGATGCGGAGACCACGCTGGACGGACTGGGCGGCCTCGAGACCCTCGCGATCGGCACGCTGATCAAGACCTCCGCGCTCCGCCGCTCGGGAGACGGCTTCCGCGCCGGGCACCTCGCCTCGCGCGACCCCGACGACGGATGCGAGATCGAGGGCTACCTGACCGACCTGGAGGGCCGCGGCGGTCGCTGGACGTTCGAGGTCAACGGCATCCGCATGCGCCTGTCGTCGGACCCCGAGATCACGATCGAGCCCGAGGCGCTTCCGTACCTGGCCGCGGTGACCGAGAACGACCGGTCGCGACGCCGCTCCGACGACGACTGGCAGCCGGTCGGCCAGACGTTTCTCCATCCGTCGCTCTCGATCGGGGGGCGGATCTCCGGTCGTCTGACGTCGGAGAACGAACGCGACCTGAACGTCGACGTCGAGGACGAGCTCGTCGAGTCGAACCTCCATGCCCGCACGCACGTGCGATGGACGCCCAACCCCTGGTTCAGCGCCTATGCCGAGGTTCGCTGGACGGGTAGTCGCGGCCTGGACAACCCGTCGTCGATCCCCGACGTGGACCGGTCCGAGTACCAGTCGGGGCCCACGAACGTCCTGGTCCGTACGCGACGCTGGCCGCTCTCGGCCCGGCTGGGACGGATCGACGTGGAGGACGAGCGCGAGTGGTTCCACGACCAGAACCTCGACGGCATCCGTGTGCGCTGGACCGGCCGCGTGCTCGGCCTGGACGTCGGCCGCTATCGCACCGACATCACGCCGACCGACCGGAGCGACGACGAGCTCTACTCGATCGCCTCCATCGAGCTGTCGATGACCGACGTCGTACGTCCGAGCATCCACGTGATCACGCGACGCGATCGGCGCGCACCGGGAGACGAGCGCACGTGGACCGGGATCAGCGCTCCTCTGAGTCTCGGCGATCACGTCGAGGCGTGGGGGCACGGCGCGGTGGCGCGAGGGGATTACCGCGGCAAGAGCGTTCGCTCGTGGGCATCGGACGGCACGTTGCTGCTCCGGGTCAAACGCCCGCTTCGGGTGTCCATCTACGGCGGCTACGCGTTCGCCACCGGCGATGCGGACCGGGGCGACGGGATCGATCGCGAGTACCGTGACACGGATCTCGCCGACTACTCCGACGCGATGGACGGGCTCAAGAGCTTCCGGTACTACGGCGAGTTCTCAGAGCCCGAGCTGTCGAACGTGCGCATCTGGACCGCCGGGGCCGGTACCTACCTGTTCTCGTGGCTCTCGCTGGACGCGGTGCTTCACGGGTACCGGCAAGACGAGTTCCGGGACCGATTCCGATCCGAGATCCCGATCCGCCCCACGGGCGACGACAAGGAGCTCGGCCGCGAGGTCAACGTCATCGCCGGCATCCGTGACGTCGGTCCGATCGACGTCAAGATGGTCTGGAGCTCGTTCGATCCAGGTCGGGCGTTCGAGACCCGCGACCGTTCGTCGGCCTTCGAGGTCCAGATCGAATGGCGGCGCTGATGCGATCAACGACGACGAATGCCGATGGACGCGTGCTCCACCTCGTTCACAGCGGCGCCGACCTGAGCGAGGCGATCGCGCCGGAGACCGGGCTCACGGCGGCGGCTCCCGGCGCCCAGTGGCTGCTCGGTCCCGTGCTGCCCGACGCCGCGTTCGATCCACCGGATTGGGTCGAGTGGATCCGGGTTCCGGAGCTGGCCACCGAGGGCGCCGACTGGACGACGACCGTGTCGCGCCTGGTCGAGGCGCTTCGCCCCGCGCGCATCGTCGTCCACCGAGACGTGCACCGGGCGTCGCCGACGCTCGCCGCGACGCTTCATCAGATCTACGGAGACCGAATGACGATCATGCCGATGGAGGACCTCGCGCGGCCGCTTCGCGTGGGATACGTGCTGAAGAAGTTCCCGCGTTACTCCGAGACCTTCATCCTGCGCGAGGTCCTTGCCCTGGAGCGGCTCGGGGTGGACGTTCACGTCCTGTCGCTGCACCTGCCCCGGGACGGCCGCTTTCACGGATCGCTCTCCGAGCTCCGCCGGTCGGTTCACTATCTGGAGGACCGCAGCGCACCGAAGGCGCTCGGCGCCGTCCTGCCGCTTCTCCCCGAAGATCCCGGCGGACGCCGGCGCGTGACCGACCTGTTCTGGGAGACGCTCGATCGCGGGGATCCTCGCCTCCTCGGGTACCTCGCACGCGGCATCGAGATCGCCGCGCTCGTCCGGGAACGGGGGATCACGCACCTGCACGCGCACTTCGCCACGTCGGCCTGCGAGGTCGCTCGCGTCGCGGCCGCGATCGCCGGTGTCACGTACAGCTTCACCGCACACGCGAAGGACATCTACGCCGACGACGTGGATCGCCGGGGCCTCGATCTGAAGCTCCGCGACGCCGCGTTCGCCGTGACCGTGTGCGATGCCAACGTCGACTATCTCCGGGCGATGCACGCGTCCGCCAACGGCACCGTGCGCCGGCTCTTCAACGGAATACGCCTCGATCGGGAGACCGACGCGCGTCCCGCCGGCGAGCACCGCGACGGATCGGCGCCCGCCGTCGACGTGCTCGCGGTGGGACGCTTCGTGGAGAAGAAGGGCTTCTCTATGCTGCTCGACTCGCTGGCCGAGGTGCGCCGTCGCGGCGTTCCGTTCTCGTGCCGGATCCTCGGCGACGGCGAGCTGTTCGAGGACGTGCGGGCCCACCGGGATCGCCTCGGGCTCGGAGACGTCGTGGACCTGCCGGGCTCCGCGTCGTCCGAGCAGATCCGGGCCCAGATGGCGACGGCCGGCTTTCTCGTGTGTCCGTCGATCGTGGCCGGGAACGGCGATCAGGACGCGCTGCCCACGGTGCTCCTGGAGGCGATGGCCGCTGGGCTCGCGACGATCGGCACGCGCGTCGGCGGCATCGGCGAGATCCTGAACGGCGGGCGAGCAGGCCGGCTGATCGATCCCGACCCCGCGGCGCTGACCGACGCCATCTGCGAGCTCCTGACCCGACCGGAGCGGCGCGCGCACTTCGCCTCGGAGGGACGCGCACACGCCGCGGAGAACTTCGACGTCGATCGAAACGTGGCACGCCTCGCGGAGTGGTTCCGCGGGGCCGGAACGACGGTCCCGTCGGCCGTCCAGGAGGCTCGGTCCTCATGACGAAGCCCCACGTCGCCTACGTCGTCGCGGATCCCGGCATCGACTGGCGCAGCGCGAAGGGCGCCGCGGTCCACGTCCGCGAGATGGTCCGCGCCATGTGCGACATCGGATGTCGCGTCTCGGTCGTCACCACGCGAGGCGTCGCGTCCATCGGCGAGGACGAGCCCGAGTTCGCCCGTCTCGAAGCGTGTCGCGCCGTCGACCGCCACTTCGGGGCGGCTCCCCGTGAGGAACGCCCCGGCGCGTTGCGTGAGATCCGCACGCTGGCCAAGATGCCGGTCGTCGCCGACGCCGTTCTGGCGCTCGACGCCGCGGATCGCATCGACGTGGTCTACGAACGCTACTCGCTGTGGAGCGACGTCGGGGCCCGGGTCTCCGGCGAGCTCGGCGTGCCGCTGGTGGTGGAGATGAACGCGCCCCTCATCGACGAGCAGACGTCCTATCGATCGCTGGCCCTGACCGACGTCGCCGAGCACGTGCTCGGTCGCACGATGTCGAGCGCCGAGCGGATCGTCGTGGTCAGCCGGGCGCTCGAGCACTACCTCGCGGCGCGGGGCATCGATCGCGAGCGCGTTCGGATCCTGCCGAACACCGCGGAGCGAGAGCGATTCTTCCGATCCCCTCACCGCGCGCCGGCACCGGGCGAGCCGTTCACGGTCGGCTTCCTGGGAAGCCTCAAGCCCTGGCACGGCGTCGAGCAGTTCCTGGACGTGTTCGCCACCGTGCATGCGGCACACCCGAACTGCCGGCTGGAGATCGTGGGGGACAGCCGCCATCGCGCGTCGCTCGAAGAGTGGGTGCGCGCGAACGAGCTCGGGGGCGCGGTCCGCTTCCTCGGACACGTCGAGCACGAACGCGTTCCCGAGATCCTGGAACGGTGGGATCTGGCGGTCGCGCCCTACCCCGATCTCCCCGGATTCTACTTCTCGCCCCTGAAGCTGGCCGAGGCGCTGGCCGCCGGACGTCCGGTGATGGCCGCCGGCATCGGCGACATTCCCGAGATGCTCGGGAACGGGGACCACGGCGTGCTCGTTCCCCCGAGCGACTGGCAGCGCTGGACGCAAGCGCTCACGGCTCTCGTGACCGATCCGAGCAAGCTGTCTCCGCTCGCCGACGCGGCAGAACGACATTCGCGCGACTGGAGCTGGCGAACTCACGCGGCCGCGAGCCTCGAGGGCCTCGTCATGAACGGCGCGCCGCCACGCGAGCTGTCTCGTGCCGCGGATTGACGTCCGGACCGCCGCGCTGTGGCGGCGGGAGCAGCTCTCGCGGGCGTGGCACGTCATCCGCACGTTCGCGCCGTACGCGAAGCGGCACCGCGCCCTGGCCCTGGGGGCGTTCGCCAGCATCGTCGCCGGCGCCGGAATCCGCGTACTTCAGCCCCTGCCGCTGAAGTACCTGTTCGACGACGTACTGATCCCGTCGGCCGACACGATCGCCCGGTCCGAGCCGGTCGCGTTTCCAGCGCGGACGATCGCACTCATCTGCGTGGCGATTCTCGCGGCCGGCGTGGCGGCGGGGTTTGCGTTCTACGGCGAGCGCGTGCTCGCCGCCCGCGCGGGCCAGGCCATCGTGTCGTCGATCCGACGGAGCCTGTTCGGTCACGTGCTCCGGCTACCGCTGAGCGACTTTCGCACGCTCAAGCGCGGGGAGATCCTGAACCTCCTGGGACGCGACGTGGAGCACCTCCGCGAGCTCCTGGTCAACGTCATCCTCGACGTCGCCGGGTCGGTCGTGCACGTGGTGACGATGCTGACGATCATGTTCCTGCTGAACCCGCGGCTGAGCCTGGTCGCCCTGGCCATACTGCCCCTGGTCGGGCTGGCGTCGGTCGAGGTCTCGTTCACGATGCGCGACGTGGCGCGCAAGCAGCGGCGGCGCGAGAGCCTCCTTCTCAGCTCGGCCCAGAACGTGCTCGACGCGATGCCGATCGTGAAGATCTTCGGGCGTGAGCGCTCGGAGCGGCGGCGCTTCGCGCGCGACAACCGGGCCACGCGTCGAGCGGGGGTCAAGCTGAAGCGGCTCGAGGCCGCCCTCGTGCGCCGCGTCGAGGTGCTGCTGGCGCTCGCCACGTGCGTGTTCATCTTCGTCGGCGTCCGTGAGGTGTGGCTGGGCGAGCTGAGCGCCGGCGGCCTGTTGCTCTTCGCGTCGTATCTGAAGTCCTTCCAGAAGCCCATCCGCCGGCTCACCCGCAGTGCGGCCAAGCTCTCGCGCGCGACCACGTGCGGCGAGCGCGTCGCCGAAGCCTTCGCACGTCCGATCGAGCTCGATACCGAGGGTCCCGAGGTCGAGGAGTGCGCGCGCTCGCTGTCGGGCGAGGTGACGTTCGAGGACGTTTCGCTTCGCTACCCCGACGGTACCGTCGCGCTCCGGGACGTGTCCTTTCACGTCCCGGCCGGGTCGGTGGTCGCGCTGATCGGTCCGAGCGGCGCGGGAAAGTCCACGCTCGTGTCCCTGATCACGCGCCTGATCGATCCCACCTCCGGCATCGTTCGATACGACGGACAGGACGGCACGAGGATCCCGCGCGGCGTCGTGCGCCGCCACGTGACCGCCGTGTTCCAGGAGAGCTACCTCTTCGACGGCACCATCGCCGAGAACCTGCGCTACGGCCGCGAGGACGCCGACGACGCGGATCTCCGCGAGCACGCCGTTCGGGCCAATGCGTGGTCGTTCGTGGAGGCACGAGGCGACGTGCTCGAGGCGCCCGTCGGGGACTTCGGCCGGCAGTTCTCCGGGGGTGAGCGCCAGCGCCTCACGGTTGCACGGGCACTCCTGCGCAACGCGCCGATCGTGCTCCTCGACGAGCCGACCCGGGGACTCGACGACGTCTCCGCGGCCGCGGTCCGTCGGGCGCTCGTGGACTACGGTCGGGGACGCACGGTATTCTGGGCCACCCACGACCCCGAGGAGGTCTCTCACGCCGACCTCACGCTCGTCGTGACCGAGGGTCGAGCCCGTCTGCACCGGGGTGCCCCTCAGGCGGCGCTCGGGGAGGTACCGGCATCGTGACGACGTCCGTGCCCCGGTTCATTCCGTCTCGCTGGCTCGGCGAGACTCCGGATGCACCGCGCGATCCGGATCTGCCCGAGGCCGACCTCCTGACCGATCGCGCCACGCTGGCGAGCTGGCTCTCCGCGTCGTGGAACGTCCCGGGCGCCGTCGATCCGTCGGAGATCGTGTACGAATCGGTTCGCTACAAGCCCGGCGTGCGGCTGACCGCGGTGACCCGGCTGGGCGCCCTGCGAGTCACCTGGCGGGCGTTCCCCACAGGCGACGCCGAGGTTGCGTGGCAGAAGCTGATCGACGGCGGCGTTCGCGGACAGGATCGCCTGCGCGCGGGATCCATCATCGGGCTCCGCTTCCCCCAGGACCACGTGCTGAGCGGGCTGACGCGTCTCGTCCCCGGCCGGCTCGGCGCGACGTACGTCCGCCGCCTGATCCCCGGCCTGACCGACGAGCGCACGCGCCTCCGCTCCTACAGCTTCGACCCCACGCTGATCCGCTACAAGCCGGAGCGACACGCCGTGTTCCATCTGACGTTCACGGTGCGCGACGCCGGTGACGGACACAAGGAGCGCCGCCGGGCGATCGCGCGCGTGCTCCCGCCCGGCTCGCCCCCGCCGCCGGCGCCGGAGACGTCGTTCACCCCGCGGCCCCTGGCCTGGGACGCCGACAACGGCGTGTCGATCGAGTCGTTCGTGCCGGGCCGCACGCTGGCCGCCGTGCTCGCGGGGGGCGGTGACGACGAGCTCGCGCCGGATGCCGGCACGGTGATCGCGCGCGATGACGCCCTCACCATGGTCGGGTCGGCGTTGGCCGCCCTTCACGCGCTCGGCGCGGTCGGGCGACGGATCCTCGAACCGCCGAGGGCACACGTCCCGCTCTGGGAACCGGCAATCCGAGACGACGTCTCGCGCGTGATCGCCGCGCTCGCGGCAGCCGCCTCGCCGGTGGCGTCGCCGACCACCGTCCACGGAGACCTGCATCCCGGTCAGGTCCTGTTCGACGGCGAGAGGTGGTGGCTCGTCGATCTGGACAAACGAGGCCGGGCGGCGCCCGAGCGCGATCTCGGAGACCTGATCGCCGCGCTCCTCGAGGCCGACGCCGGCGCGAGCCTCCAGGAGCTCCGCGCGCCGCTCGTCGCGGGCTACCGGCGGGCGGGGGGTGGCACGCTCTCGGAGTCGGCGCTACGCACGTGGACCGCGGCCGCCGTCGTGCGCCGGGCCGAGGCGCCGCTACGCAACCTCCATCCGGACCGCCACGCGATCGCCCGGCGCCTGCTCGCGCTGGCGGAGGACATCGCCGGTACCTGACCGATCAGGTCCCGTGGACCGCGAACGCTCCCCAGTAGAACGGATGATCCCAGCGATCGCGCACCTCGCGACGCGCCGAACGCAGTGCCTCCAGGGGATCCCGCCGGTCCGCCGCCGCGTAGCCACGGTGGAACGCGCTCATCAGGGCGAGCGTCGACTCGTCGTGAACGCGCCAGTTGCTCGCCACGAGCTGCCGGACGCCGGACGCCAGGAACGCGTGCGCGACGCCGGAGAGATCGTCGCCTCGACCCGAGAACACCTGGCCGGTGTTGCACGCGCTCAGCACGACCAGATCCGCGCGCATCCGCAGATCGAGCACGTCGGCCATGAAGAGCGCGCCGTCGGTGGTGCTGAGTCGCGAGAACAGCGGGTTGTCCTCGCGGAACACGCCGTGGGTCGCCAGGTGCACGAGATCGTACCCCGGTAGCTCGCGCACCAGCTCGCTCGACGAGGGATCCAGCCTCACGTCCACCGTCGTGTCCGCCACGCCCGCGAGGCTGTCGGAGACGGCGGCCACCTCGGACGCCACGTGAACGGGCGTGTTGCGCACGGTTCCGGCGACCAGCACGCGTGCGAGCGGGCGGCGACGTCTCGCGATCGCCAGCACGTCGGCCGTGGGCAGCCGCGAGAGATGCCAGCGCGACTCGACGTAGACGTAACCGTCGTGGAGACACTCGAAGGGCACGTGGTGCAGGCTCCGATGCGGAACCAGATGGAGGTGCGCGACGTCCGCCAGCTCGTCCTCGAACGGACGCACGAGGCCGTCGTAGAGCGGACCGAGCGTGGACAGCGACGAACGCGTCATGAAGTCGAGGTCGACGACGCCGTCCCCGACCATGGCCATCGTGTCCAGCTGGAAGCGGTTCTCGCCGAGGAGCCGGTGGACGTCGCCGGGCGCGATCTCGAGCACGCGCCAGGCGCATCGATCCCGGCGGGCGCAGATGGCCACGATGCGTTCGTCGGTCTCGAAGTAGAGGATCGCCGCGTCCGTCGGACCGAGGGTCTCCATCACGAGGTCGAGCGAGTGTGCGTCCGCGCCACCGGTGCCGCTCGAGCGCCGGGCGTCGCGTCGACGCATCAGCTCGGCGATCCGGCGCTCGGTGCGGCGGATGTCCCTCTGGACCGGCTCGCGGACGTCGCTGGCGGCACCTTCGTGTTCGAGATCCTGCAGACGCTGCGTGAGCGCTCCCAGCACCGCCCGCTCCTCGGCCAGAGCCGCGTCGTCGGCGTCGCCGCCGATCGGGTCGGAGCGATGGAGACGCTCGCGATGGGCGCGCCCCCGCGCGCGCTCGAAGAGCGCGTAGAGCCGGGTCGCCGAGGTACGTCGGCCCGCGGACAGGACGTCGATCAGGTCGTGGTACGCGCGGACGTGATCCTCGAACGCACGGGACCGGTACTCGATTCCGGGGATGAGCTGGAGCTGCCGCTCGACCTCCCGGACGGCGCGGCGCAGGCGGCGGCCGGCCTCGGCGTGCTCGCCGCGGGCGCGGGCGATGCGGCCTGCCAGCGACCAGATGCGTCCCCGATCTCCCGGCGATGCGGACGCGGCCCGGGCCAGCGCCTCGTCCACCGCGCGCTCGGCCCGGGTGAGCCGACCGGCCATCACGTGTCCGATGGCGATCAGGCGGTGCCCCTCGGCGCCGATCGAGTCCACGTCGCGACGGTGCATCGACCGGAGCGCGCGGCGCGCATGCCGGATCGCGGTCGACGGGTCCCCGAGCATCAGCCGCGCCCGCGCCGCGAGGAGCGCCGCGCTCGCGGCGCGCGGCGCCATGCGTTGCCCCCGGAAGTACGCCCACGGCTCGGCGAGCCGCTCCAGTGCCAGCGTGGGCTCGCCCGCGATCAGGTGGGCCCGGGCGATCAGGACGCGCGAGAGCGCCGCGTCCAGGTCCAGCCCGTCACGCGCGAACTGCTCGGCGGCGAGGCGTGCGTGCTCGATCGCCTCGGCCGCCATCGACAGCTCGAGGTACACGTGCGCGCGCTCCCGCTCGGTGGCGGCCACGAGATCCGAGGCACCCTGGGAGCCGAAGTGAGCGCGGGAGGACTCCAGCAGCTCGAGTGCACTCCTGAAGTCACCGCCCAGGCGCTGGAGGTGGGCGCGGTCGAGCTCGGACAGACCGACGAACCGCTCGAGCCCGAGGCGGCGCGCCAGGCGCTCCGCCTCCAGGAACAGCGCGCGGGCGTCACGCAGCCGCAGGAGCTTCGTGCAGGCGACCGCCTGGTTGATCAGGAGGCTGACGCGTGTCTCGTCGTGCCCGTCGAGACGCCCCAGCGCGTCGGCGGCGACACGGTACCAGTCGAACGCCTCGTCGTAGCGCTCGGCGTGATAGGCGTTGCTGCCCTGGACGCCGGCGAGCTTGCCCAGGTAGACGTCGTCACGGGCGCGGGTCAGAAGTCGTCTCGCCTGCTCGGCGCGGCGACGGGCCTCGTCGAGGCGGCCCACGAGCCCCAGCACACCCGTCCACCCAACCAGCGTCTGACCCAGGAGACGCTCCTCGTGCGCGGCGTTCGCGATGTCGACCGAGCGCGCGTAGGCGTCGCTTGCGCGCTTGAACCGCCCCATGAACGCCAGCGCCTCGCCGGCGCTCCGCCAGGCCATCGCGAGGGCGAAGGGGTCGACGTCGTCCTGAACGCGCTCCACGCACCGGCGGAACGCACCGGCCAGCGTGTGCGCCTCCCGCGGATCGCTGGCCAGCAGCCCGGCGATGCGATCGCGCGTCGCCTGCGCCTCCTGGCGATCGAGCGGCTCAGCACGCGCGTCCAGCCACCGGTGGAGCTCGGCGGCGGTCATGTCGGGTATGGAGGTCACGGCGTCTCTCGGGAAACGGTCGAGGCGACCGGCCTGACGACGGGATGGCCGGCGGCGACCCCCGGGGCCCGAGTGTGACCGATCCCGGACCCGGCGGCTAGGAGCCGCCTTCCGAGGGAACGTTCACGAGCACGGACTGGTCGCCGATCCGGAGCCGTAGCGACCGGACACCGGCCGGCAGGTCGGCCAGCCGGAAGCGGCCCAGCTCGCCGATCGGTGCCTCGAGGCTCTGTCCGTCGCCTTCCACGGACACCAGCCCGCCGGGCTCGATCGACGCCCCGCTCCTCGGAACGAGCTGCCCGTCGATCGTGGTCGACCCGTCCGCGCTCCGGGTGAGATTGATGGAGATGACCAGATCCGGGGTCTCGTACACGAGCATCCTGGGGGTGGCGACGCCCGATCCGCGAAGGTTGAGCGCCGGCTGGAGCGAGTCGCGAACGAGAGCCGCCGCCACCTCACGCGCGGCCTCCGACAGTGACGACAGCGCCCGGATCGCCAGCTCGCGGAGCGTCGTGCGATCGGGGCGAGAGGTCTCTGCGCGCAGGAACGCGAGGGAGCGCTCGATCGTGTCGGCCGTGGGCGTGAACGCGCGAGCGTCGGACATGGCGGACGAGAGCATGGCGATGCGCACCAGCTCGTCGCAACAGGTCTCGCAGCCCGCGACGTGGCTCTCGATCGCCGGGTCGGTCTCCAGATGATGCGCCCAGAGCGCCTCCCAATCGGGATGACCGGCGTGCTGCGTGTCAGAACTCATGGCCTCGAGTCTCCCTCAGGCTCGCGTGCGTCGTCGCGCTCGCTTGCAATGAACAACGTCGAGAGCTGTTTCAGGCACCGCCCCCGCGTGGGACCGATGCTCCCGACCGGCAGTCCCTCGCGCTCGGAAATCGCCTCGTAGCTGGGCCGAGGATCCTCCAGATAGAGCATCCTGAGGAGCCGCCGGCATCGTTCGCTGATCGCGTCCAGCGCATCGTCGAGTCGGCTCATGTCCTCGAAGCGCTCCAGGGCCTCGGCGAAGTCCGGGTCCGACACGCCGGCGAGCACCTCCAGGAACGGGTCGTCCCCGGCGAGGCGAACCTCCCGGCGACCCGCCGCAATCCGCTGCAGCGCGACCCGCCGCGCGATCACGTAGACCCACGACGCGAGCCGATCGGCTCGACGAAGCCGGCCGATCGCCCCGTGCACGGCCACGAGCGTGTCCTGCAGGACCTCCTCGTGCTCGGATGCGTCGAGTCCGACCTTGTGGGCAGCGAAGTAGACGAGCCGGCCGTACGAGCGCACGAACTCCCGCCATGCCGCATCCTCCCCGCGAGCGAGGGCCTCGACCAATGCATCCGGCGCCGTGTCCGTCACGGGTAGAAGCTCCTAAGCTATTGATGCTTCTTACTCTAGACGGACCAGAGCCGCGCGGTCAACGATTGCTGGCCCCGGATGTCCTCCGGGCGGCTTGCAGAGAAGTGCATCCGGGCCCTCGGTTGATACATGCATTCCCGGCCTGGACGGCGCGTATCAGATGTGCGCGGGCGCCAACGTGTGGGTCATGACGTGCGAATCCCGATCCACGATCGCCCCAGCGGCCCGCGACGGGGTCCTGCCCCGGGGGGCCCTCGTGATGGCCGCGACGGCCCGGACCGGGCTGGGTCACGTGCGCCGCCTGGGGCGCCTGGCCGACTCGTTCCGGCGATTTCGCCCGGACCTCCCCATCGCCCTGCTCACGAACGCCGCGCGGGATCGGATCCCGTCCAACCTGGCAGGACCGTTCGACGCGATCGCGACCGCGGACCGCGCCGACATGAGCCGGGCCCTCGCCGGCTCGGAGCCGTCGCTCGTCGTCGTCGACACGGCCAGGGTGCCGGACCTCGACGCGGTGGGCGCGCGTTGCGCCCTCGTTCTCCGGCAGGTCGTGGAGTCGCACGTCCCGCAGTTCGCGCTCCAGGGCCGCCCCTG
This sequence comes from Candidatus Eiseniibacteriota bacterium, assembly GCA_965224245.1. Taxonomy (GTDB): domain Bacteria; phylum Eisenbacteria; class RBG-16-71-46; order CAZAMP01; family CAZAMP01; genus CBDCYW01. Next base: position 4,263,671 of record OZ245046.1, read on the forward strand.
GGATCTCGTGATCATCCCGAACCCGCCGGACGCCTGGCGCCCCCGGCTCGACGCGCGGTTCACACGCAGCGCCGTCTGGGCCGGATGGATCTCCGAGGCCGTCGACCGGACCGGCCGGGGCGCCGACGCGTCCGCCGTTCCGTCGATCGTGGTGACCTGTGGCGGAAGCGATCGAAGCGTTCCCGAAGCGTTGGTCCGGTCCCTGGTCGATGGGATCCGCCGGCAGTGCGAGCCGCTGGACGTGATCGAGCTGGTCGGCCCGGGCGCGGCGCCCGTGCTGGACGACCAGGCGCGTGTCATCCGGTCCGCACCCGACCCGATGGAAATCATCGCGTCCGCGAGCCTCTGCATCTCGGCCTCCGGATACAACACCGTCCTGGATCTGGCCCGGACGGACACCCCGGCCGTGCTCATCGGCAAGGAGCGGCGCCACGACGACCAGCCCGAGCGAGCGCGACAGTGGGGACCGCGCCTGGGAGCGGTGTGCCTCTCACCCCACGACGTCGCCGACACCGTGGAGTGGTGCCGTCACACGCTCGCCGGGCGAACGCGGCGGGCCCCGATCGACCTCGGTCCGCGCGGGGACGACGTGGCCGCCGAACGCCTGGCGAGGTTGATCCGCGTGAGTCGCCACGGCAGCCGGGGCGAGAAGCGACTGTTGCCGCGGGATCGATCCGGTCACGCCCTGGCGCGACTCTCCGAGGAGATGCGCGCGCGCGGCGCGCCGACTCCGCGCCTCGACTCGCCGACCCCGGGCACGCTCACCTGGAGATGGCAGGCCGGCGCGACCGCGGCGGAGCTCTGGCGGGCCGACGCGCGCGAGGCGTCTCGGGACCGGCTCGTCTCGCGGATCGCGACCGCGGTCCGGCACTTTCACGTGCCGTCGGGCGGGCTGGGGCTCGATCGTTACGATCCCTGGTGTCGGGTCCGGTCGCGCGTGGCGGATCTCCGGCGGTCCCATCCCGAGCTCGCCTCGGTCGCCGACGCCCTGGTGTCGGCGATCGACGCGCGCATCCACGCCTCGTGGCGTGTCTCCGAGGACGGCGAGTGCGTCGTCCACGGCGATCTCCACGTGGGCCAGCTCGTCGTCGGACCCGACGGCGAGCTCTCCGTGATCGACCTGGACGACGTCGCGCGCGGCCGTCCCGAGTGCGATCTCGGCAACTTCATCGCCCACCTCGAGACCTCCACGCCGGAGCCCGAGGACGCCGACACCCGCCGCCGGTGGCGACGCGTGCTGCCCCGCGCCTACCGCGAGGCCGGCGGGACGTGCGACGACGACGTGCTTCATGCGTTCGCACAGGCGTCCCTCGTGCGCCGGGCGCTGAAGCGCTTCGAGTCGAACCGGGACCCGGAAGGGCTCGCCGGCCGGCTCCAGCTCATTCGACGGGAGCTGGACCCGGCCCGCTGACGGTGCGACTCGCGGCGCCGGATCGGCTATCATACCGCCCCGGTGACGGAGCCTGAGGTCCAAACAGGAGGCGAACGCATGTCGTCCCGGTTCATGACCCGCGCGATCCTGACGGCGATCGCGACGATCACGCTCGGCTGCGCACAGAGCTCGGACTCCGAGACCGGTGGCGACGACGCGGCCGCCACCGCCGAGTCCGCCGCCGAGCCCACCGCCGAGCCCGTGGACGCGGCCGCGCTGGAGAAGGCCGCGGCCGACCTCGCGGCCGAGATCGAGACCCAGATCACCGCCGGGGCCGCCGGACACGCGTGGCGATTCGGTCAGAGCGACGTGGAGTGCGAGGAGCTGACCGCCGCGGTCCTGAACGCCAGTCCGGCCGACTACGCCGACGTGAAGGTCCGCATCCGGGGAACGGTCGCCGCGGTCTGCCAGGCCCGCGGCTGCTGGGTTCAGGTGGAGGATTCCAGCGGCGAGGCGCTCTTCGCCAAGAGCTTCGACCATCGGGTGCTGATGCCCAAGAACTGCGAAGGCATGGAGATCGACGTCGTGGGCACGATGTACGCCGATCCGGTCGAGGACGGCGAGGAGCAGACGTACTCGTTCTCGCTCGACGGGGCCACCCTGGTCGCGCCCGAGGGCTAGCGCGGCGAGGTTGCCCCCCGGCGCCGACGGCTCGATCGACTAGACCGGCTCAGCGCGCGGACGCCGGTGGTCCGGGCGCGCGCCCGCGCGCGACCACAAAGCCGTAGACGGTGAGCAGCGCCACCACGCCCATCAGGATCATCGACGACGCACCGTGCCACGCTCCGAACGCCAGGCTCGTGGGCCCGATCGTGAGCGTCAGGTACACGAAGAACTGCGTGACCAGTGCCAGGAGCCCCAGCCTGAGCATGATCCCGATCCAGATGGACACCTGAAGGAACGACGCGACCGCGGCCACGATCTCGTTCCCCCCGAACACCCCGAGACGCAGCGAGAACGCGATCGTCATGATCAGCGTCAACAGCCCGATCGCGATCCACTGCTTGCGCACGACGACCTGCAGGATGAACGGCATCACCACGAAGAAGAACCCGTTGATCAACGCCGTCGGAAACCCACCGATCAGGAACGCGAGCGTCCGACCGGGGCTGGTCATGGTGCTGAACTGCGTCGAGGCGAGATAGGCCGGGAGCGAGCTCTCGAGGCCGAGCTGCTGGGGCAGGAGCGCGTGCACCGCGTCCAGGAGATACACGATCAGCCCGAAGAGCGACCCCAGGAGCACGCTCCGGCCCACCAGGGGATCCCGGTGACGACCGGCCAGCGCCCGCGACCAGGCCACGATCCGCTCGGGGGCCTCCCGGCGCACGTACGGCTCGAGCGCCGCGTAGAGCACCCACACGAACCCACCCAGGAACAGCGCCGATCCGGCAGCGGTCGTGATCTGACCCCACTCCGAGGTGAGCGCCGACACGTGATGCGCGCTCAGCGCCCACGAGGCGAAGCTCGTGATCGACGCGATCACCGCCAGGCGTGACGCGCCCCGCCAGTCGCCGCGCCGCAGCTTGTGGTGACGGCGGACGAGATAGGCCGCCCCCACGATCACCAGCAACACGACGATCACGATGATGTTGAGGCCGAGTCGGGCCCGGCCCGGCACCAGGCTGGCCACCACACGGCTGGGCCGGCTCCAGGGACTGACCACGTCGAAGAACGTGATACCCTCGCCGGCCGTTCCGACATCGACGCGGCGCGCGCTCGCGGAGTCGGCGCCCACCTCGAACCAGGACTCCAGCGCATCGCAGTAGAGGTGCGGGTTCAACACCGGCGCTCCCCGCTCGAAGCGACTCTGATCGAGTCCGGCGGCGTCGAAGAGCCTCGAGATCCGCGCGTCCAGATCGGCGCGGGCGGCGGCGTCGAGGGCACGCCCCTCGCTGGAGTCACGCACGGCGTCGGCCACGCACTCCAGACCGACCAGGCTGCCGTCGAGCCCCAGACCCACCCGCGTCATGCCCTCCCAGTACATCGTGGGGTCGTTGATCGTGACGTAGCCCTCGCCGCCCTCGGCGACGAGGGGCCGCGGGCTCGAGCGATACCAGAATTGCACGGCGGCGGGCACCGCGCGGGCGACGCTGTCCCGGAGACTCGTGCGCGTGTCGGCGGATCCGAGCGCCAGCAGGATGGTCTGGCTCATGCGGTAGCCCGCCCGCTCGTCGGCGACCGGGGGCTGGATGCCCGCCTCGGCGAGCAGATCCCGCGCGCGCTCGACGAGGACATCGTGTCGCTTCCCGTCGGGGAACGCCGTGAAAACCCGTGTGTGCTCGGTGGATCGTCCCGCGAGGAAGAGGAGGGCGAGCGTGACCAGAAACACCGACCAGGCCACCGCCGGCGAGAGCCGGCCGATGACGTCCGCGGCGGCCACCGCCTCGGGGGACGGGGTCTCCCCGGCCGCCAGGGCGGCCGCCAGCGGATCGCCGCCGGGGAGCGCCGCGGCCACCGCCAGCGCCGACTCGGGGCGCCGCGTCGGGTCGGGGTCGAGGCACCGGTGGAGCACGGCCTCGACGAGCGGATCGATGTCGAGCCCGGTCGACGTCGTGGAAAGCTCGGTGGGCCGCGAGTGCAGGCGCGAGAGCTCGTCGATCGAGTCGGCGTCGTACAGGCGCTGGCCGGTCAGCACCTCGTGCAGCACCAGACCCAGCGAGTAGATGTCGCTCTGGACCGAGACCGACTCGCCCCGGAGCTGTTCGGGGGCCATGTAGACCGGCGTTCCCGCGCGGATCTCCCGCTCGTCGAGCTCGGCCGACGCCGTGGCGAGACCGAAGTCGGTGATCCGGGCGTTTCCGTCGCCGTCCAGCATCACGTTGGCCGGCTTCAGGTCGCGGTGCAGCACGGATTTCTTGTGGGCGGCGGCCAGCCCCGCGCAGACCTGGCGCGCGATGTCGATCGCCTTGTCCCGCGGCAGCCGGCCGATCCGGCGCAACAGCGACGAGAGGTCCTCGCCGTCGATGTACTCCATCGACAGGTAGTAGTGCCCGTCGCTCTCGCCGATGTCGTACACGCGGCACACGTTCGGGTGGGAGATCTGGCGGGCGATCCGGACCTCGTTCAGGAAGCGCTCCAGGCGCTCGGGACTCGAAGCCAGGGCCGGCGGGAGGAACTTCAGCGCGACCGGGTGATTGAGCGTCAGGTCGTCGGCCCGGTACACCTCGCCCATGCCCCCCCGCCCCAGGAGACCGATGATGCGATAGCGGCCCGCGAACACGGATCCGGCCGTGAAGCGCACGCCGGGGCCCGGCGCGACCCCGTGCGCGGGCGCGCCGGACGAGGCGATCGTCTCGGCCATCGACGTCTCGCTGACCGACGATCCGCAGACGCCGCAGAATCGTGCGCCGGAGGGGACGTCGGTGCCGCACGTCGGGCATGTCGCGTGATCGGGCATCGTGAGCCGGGTCCTTCCGCTGGACGGGGGACCGGGGAGTATGCCAGGCGTGAGAGGCCACCGAAAGCCCGTCGAGGGCGGGGCCGCGATCGGCGGAGCGAGGAGTTTGCACGCGCGCGATCGCGCCCCGTAAACTCCGTCCCCACACGTTCCCCGGCGCCAAGGAGTCCTGTCGTGAGGTCGATTCTCGTGGAGCTGTCCGAGCGCGTTCGCGTCGCCATGTCGGCGGTCGGCGCCGAGGGGGATCCCCTGGTTCACGTCTCGGGCGACGAGCGCTTCGGGGACTACCAGTCGAACTGTGCGATGGGGCTGGCGAAGACGCTCGGCAAGAAGCCGCGCGAGATCGCCGAGGGCATCGTGGCCGTGCTCGACGTGTCCGACATGTGCGAGCCGCCCGAGATCGCGGGGCCGGGGTTCATCAACTTTCGCCTGACGCCCGCGTTCCTGGGCGAGACGCTGTCGGCGCTGCCGTCGGTCTCCGAGCCGGGGGGGCGACGTCTGGGCATCCCGGAGGTGACGCCGCGGCGAACCGTGGTCATCGACCTCTCGGCCCCGAACCTGGCCAAGGAGATGCACGTCGGCCATCTGCGCTCGACGGTGATCGGCGACGCCGCCGCGCGGATCCTCGAGTTCCAGGGCCACAAGGTCATCCGCGAGAACCACGTCGGCGACTGGGGCACGCAGTTCGGGATGCTGGTCGCCTATCTGCGACGCACCCAGGCCGACGTCCTGCGACGGCTCGACGATCTGGTCATCGCCGATCTCGAGGCGTTCTACGTCGAGGCCAAGGCGCTCTTCGACGCCGACGACGGGTTCAAGCGCGAGTCGCAGGAGACCGTCGTGGCGCTCCAGCGCGGCGAGCCCGAGACCCGGCGGGTGTGGAAGGCGTTCTGTGACGAATCGCTCCGGCACTGCCACACGATCTATGATCGCCTCGACGTCTCGCTGATCGATCGCGGCGAGAGCTTCTACGAGGACCTGATGCCGATCGTGATCCAGCGTCTCGTGGACGCCGGCCACGCGGTCGAGAGCGACGGCGCGCTCGTGGTGTACCTCCCCGGATACACGACGAAGAGCGGCGACCCCCTCCCCCTCATCGTGCGGAAGTCGGACGGGGGCTACAACTACGCGTCGTCCGACCTGGCCACGCTCGTGCATCGGGTGGACGAGCTCGGTGCGTCACGAATCGTGTACGTCGTGGGGGCCCCGCAGAAGCAGCACCTGGCGATGGTGTTCGCGACCGCCCGCCTGGCCGGGTGGGTCGAGGACGGCGTGTCGCTCGAGCACCTGGCGTTCGGCAGCATGCTCGGCGCCAACGGCAAGCCCTTCAAGACGCGCGAGGGCGGCACCGTGAAGCTGAAGTCACTCCTCGACGAGGCGGTGGCGAAGGCCCGCGAGGTGATCGAGGGGGCCTCCGACGGCCCCCGGCGCGAGCTGAGCGCGTCCCAGGTGGACGAGGTGGCGGAGACGGTCGGCATCGCCGCGATCAAGTACTTCGATCTCTCGCACGCGCTCACGACCGACTACAAGTTCGACGTGAACACGATGCTGGCGATGGACGGCAACACCGCGCCGTACATGCTCTACGCGTACGCGCGCATCCGCTCCATCGGCCGGAACGCGGACGTCGACTTCGACACGCTGCCGCCGCATCCCATCCGCGTCGAGCATCCGACCGAGCTGGCGCTGGCCAAGATGCTCTGCCGGTTCCGCGACGTCGTGGACCAGATCGGTCACGACATCCGGCCGAACCTCCTGACCGACTACCTCTACGACCTCAGCAAGACGTTCAGCCGATTCTACGATCGGAACGTCGGTGTTCGGGTCATCGACGCCGAGGGCGATGACGTCCGCGAGTCGCGCCTCCGGCTCTGCGACGTGACGGCGCGTACGCTGAAGCTGGGGCTCTCGCTCCTCGGCATCGGCACCGTCGAGCAGATGTGACGTGATCGGCCGCCTGGGCGCATCGCTTCAGGTGACGCTGCTGGTGGGCGGGGCCGGTGTCGGCTTCGCGCTGTCGATGCTGCTCCTGGCGCGGGTGATGGATCCCGGCGACTTCGGACGCGTGACGCTCGGCATCAGCATCGTGAACGTGGCGTTTCCGCTGGCGACGCTCGGGCTGGACGGGATCGTCGTGCGGCACCGGCTGACGGCGACGCGGTCGCTTCTCGGACGCGTGGTCCGGACGTCGCTCGCCGTGGCGCTGCTCGGCGGGATGGTGGCGGCGATCGGCTACGACCTGCCCCGGGCACTCGCGTTCTGGATCGCGCTGGCCATCGCCGGGGGCGGCGTGATGTACCTCGCGTCGATGCGCTACCAGAGCCTCGAGCAGTTTCCGATCGCGATCACGCTCGGGCAGAGCTCCAACTTCGTCCTCCTGGCCACCGCCGTCGTCGCGCTCGGCCTGGGGCGGTCCGGCGACACGGGGCCGCTGGCCGCGATCGCGATCGGTCACGTCGTGGCGGCGATCGGCGTGTGGTGGGTCCTCCTCAGGCGCGATCGCGACGCGCCCGCGCCCCCCTCGACGTGGCGGTGGGGCGAGGCGCTCTCGCTGGCCGGCGCGACCGGGGCGACGCTCCTCCTCTTGCAGCTCGAGCGGCTGCTCGTGCCCCACGTGCTGGATCTGGATCGACTGGCCGAGCTCGGCGTCATCGCGGCGGTCGTGCTGAGCCCGTACCGGATGCTCCAGAGCGGCGTACAGAAGAGCCTCCTCCCGCGCCTCCGGAACGCGCCGGACGCCGCGGCCCGGCGCGCGATTCTGACCACCGACCTCCGGGTCGTGTGCGGTCTCCTCGTCGTGGGGACGCCGCTGGTGTGGGTCCTGACGCCGATCGTGGTGGAGCTGCTGGTCGGGGCGGGCAAGTACCCGGTGGATCGGGCGCTGGTGCTGGCCGCGATCGTCTCGGGGATCGCCAAGGTGGCCACCGGTGCGGTCGACGCACTCGTGTCGGCGACGCTGGACGCGCGCGGGCTGGCGGTCTGGAACCTCGTCGGCTGGGGCGGGGTCGCGGTGGCCATCGTCGGGGGCGTCGTGGGCGCAGAGGTGGGCGGGCTGCCGGGCGTGCTCTACGGGGTCGCTCTGGGATGGCTAGGCCGCTCGGTGAGCGGGATCCGGATGGCGCGCCGGCCACGCCGGTAACTAACTGTTTAAAACAACTTGGACGACATCCGGGCCCTGGCGCGCCGGGGTGGGAGCGAACGTGCGCAGGACGCGTTGCGTGCTCCGCTCCCGGACCCCGCTTCTCCCCACGACGACCCGAAGCCGACCGACACGACCGACGAAAGGACGACCGCATGCATACGACCCATCGCCCGAAGCCGACTCGTCGCTGGCTCGCCTCCGCGGCGGCCGCGATCCTCCTCGTGGGATGCGGGGACGACAGCTCGACCGACCCCGAGCCCTCCGGTCCCGCGTCCTCCCGCACGACGTTCATCGCCGCGGCCGACGCCACCGTGCGGGCGAGCTTCCCCGACGAGCCCGACGGCACGACCGGCGTCCTGGAGGTGCGCGACGGCGTCGAGACGTATCTCCGCTTCGACCTCTCGGGGCTGCCCGAGGAGGCGGTGATCAGCTCGGCGACGCTCCGCCTGGTGGCCTTCAGCGGCACCGGCGGCGGGGACCTCCTGGTGCTGTACGTACCGAACGACACCTGGGAGGAGGAGACCCTCACCGACAACAACAAGCCCAACTCCACCGGCGAGCCGCTCGGTGCGCTCACGCTCCCGGCATCGGTGAGCGGGGACGCCGTGATCGAGCTCACGTCCGATCTCCTGTCGACCGATGCCCAGCACGAGTCGTTCGGTCTGAACCGGATCCTCTCGCTGAAGGTGATCTCGTTCGGCGACGTGGCCGAGATGCACTCGCGCGAGGCCTCCATCGGCGTACGGCCCCGACTCGAGGTCACGTTTCGCACGGGCACGACCGCGATCATGGAGCCCGTCGCCGATTCGTGGGTGAGCCTGGGATCCCCCACGACGAACTTCGGATCCGACACGACGTTCCAGGTCGATCGCGGCAACCAGCGCGCGTTCCTCCGGTTCGATCTCGGCATGGTGCCCGCGAACGCGATCGTCGGTGGCGTCGCGCTCACCGCTCACACGTACGCGGGCTATGCGTGGGGTGGCGACGGCAACGTGTACACACGCTTCGTTCCCGACGACAGCTGGACCGAGACCGGGCTCACGTGGGACAACCAGCCGGACGCCGAGGATACGTATCGCGGCCACTGGTGGCTCTGGTACGACGCGACCCCGTCCGAGAAGACCGGACGCAACGTGGCGACCCAGCTCGTTCCCGTCCTGCAGGACGAGGTGAGCGGCGATCGGATGCTGTCGATCCGACTGCACTCGCCGGGGTACCGGACCAACTACCACTCGCGGGAGCTGGAGGACGGTTCGCGGCGGCCGACGCTGGAGATCCTCTACGTCATGCCGTAGCGCACACCCCGCGATCGCCGTGATCCCACGTGGCCGGCGAGCGGTCAGTCGTGACCGACGACCGCTCCGGCCGGCGGACCGAGGAGAAACGGTCCGATCGCCAGGTTGTCGAGCCGACCCTCCTGGAACGATCGGATCGCATCGGCCGGCGTGCAGACGATCGGCTCCTCGTGCATGTTGAAGCTCGTGTTCACGATGCACGGGATCCCCGATCGCGCCTCGTAGCGGCGGATGATCCGGTGGAAGCTCGGGTTCGCCTCCTCGTGCACCATCTGCGGGCGGGCCGTGCCGTCCACGTGGACCACCGCGGGGCAGTGCTCCTTCATCCAGTCGGTGCAGTCGAGCGTGATCGTCATGAAACCGGTGGCGCGGGCCGACGCGTGGTTCCAGTGGAAGAGCTGGTCGGCCGCCGAGGGCAGACAGGCCGGAGCGAACGGCATGAACTCGGTCCGGTGGAGCCGATTGTTGAGCCATGCGTTCACGCTCGCGTCCTTCGTGTGGTAGAGGATCGAGCGATTCCCGAGCGCGCGCGGTCCGTACTCCATGCGTCCGTCGAACCGGGCCACCACGTGTCCCCGGTGCACGAGCTCGGCCACCGCGTCCTCCACGTCGTCCTCGCGGCGGTAGTCGACCCCCGCGTCCCGGAGTGCAGCCTCGATCTCCGCGTCGCCGAAGCTCGCGCCGAGGTAGACGTCCGCGAAGTACGGCGTCCGGCGGTCGAGCGTCGCGCCGTCGCGCGCCAGGTACGCGGCGAGGGCGGATCCGGCCGCCATGCCGCCGTCCCCCATCGCGGGGAACACGTACACCCCGTCGACCTCGTCCAGCTCGGCGATCTTCTGATTCAGCCGCACGTTCGCGAACACGCCCCCCGACAGGCACACGTGCCGCTGGCCGGATTCGCGCACCCAGTGGTGCACGTACGGCACGACGACCTCCTCGAGATGCGTCTGGATGCTGCACGCGAGATCTTCGTGCTTCCAGCCGGCGGGTAGCCGCTGCGCGATCCCGTCGACGGCGGTCGTGTGATAGAGGCTCGCGGCATTCGTGATCTGGCCGTCCGCGTAGGTGACCATCTCGCGGAACATGTCGAGGTATCGGGGCTCTCCGGTGGCGGCCAGTCCGGTGATCTTGCCCTCGTGGATGTTCGCCCGGTAGCCGCAGAGGTGCGTGACGTATGCGTAGTAATTGCCGATCGAGTGGAAGCTGTCGATGTCGTTCAGGAGACGCATCCAACCGTTCTCGTGCACCCACACCGCACCCGACTTGTAGTCGCCACCGCCGTCGAGCGAGATCGACACCGCGTTCTCGAAGCCCGACGTCTCGAACGCGGCCAGCGTGTGACACAGATGATGATCGTGATACGAGATCGGCGCGGTGATCGCGAGCTCCCCGAGCAGACGCTGAACCCCCGCGCGGCGATTGCCGAACGTCGCCCGCTTGAGCGCGCGGTAGACCGCGAACGCGGGCGGAAACCTGCCGAGCGGCTTGGCCAGGGAGGCGCTGAGCTTCATCTGGATGCTCGTCATCCCGGAGTGCTCGCGAAACCAGCCCTCGTTCGGGATCGGCTCGGGAATGTGCTCCTCGACGACCGAGGCCATGCCGACCTCGTCGACGTCGCGGGGACCGACGCCACCGAGACGGAGCACCTCCTGGATCGCCATCCTCGGGAACCCGATGGACATCTTCATCCGGTTGAGACGTTCGTCGTTCACCGCGGCCACGATGCGACCGTCGACCAGCAGCACCGCGCCCGCGTCGTCGCCGTCGGTTATACCGAGAATGACCGCCATGTCAGTCTGACACCCTCATCGAGTTGGATGTGGCCGACCCCGGGTCGACATCACCGGCCACGTACCCCGCCGTGGCCGCGCGTGAGCACCCCGCGTTCAGCCGACGCCGTCCCTGGTGATCGTCTCCAGCAGATCGGACAGATAGTCCCCGAGCATCTTCTCGACCGAGCCGACCGACACGCACTCGGACGGCGAGTGCGGGTGCTCGATCGTGGGCCCGATCGAGATCATGTCCATGCCGGGCAGTCGCTCCCCGATGATCCCGCACTCGAGCCCCGCGTGAATGGCCGTCACGTGCGGAGCCTCTCCGTACCGGCGCTCGTACACGGCCGTCGCGGTGGCCAGAAGCGGCGAACGCGGATCGGGCGGCCAGGGCGGATAGCCGACCCCGGCCTCCGCGCTCGCGCCGTGCTCGCGTCCCAGCGCGAGCTGCCGATCCACGAGCGCCGACAGCGCGGTCGAGACCGAGCTCCGCGCCGACGTGAGGATGCTCACGCCATCGGGGTCGGTCCGGACCGTGGCCAGGTTGTTCGACGTCTCCACCAGCTCGGGTAGATCGGGCACGCGGGAGAGCTCGCCGTGGGGCAACGCCTTCAACAGCGCGACGAGATCACGCTGATCGTCGGCGACCCACGCGCGTCCGTCGTGCGTGCCCGCATCGACGCGTATCGCGATGTCCGGATCGGACGCGGCGAAGCGCTCGGCGAGGCTCGTCCTCATCGTCTCCAGACGCGCCTCGATCGCCCGGCGATCCCCGACCACGTCACCTCGCGCCTCACGCGGAATGGCGTTGTGCGCGTTGCCGCCGTCGATGGCCACGATGGCGACGCCATCGAGGCTCGCCAGCGCGGTGACCAGCACCTTGATCGCATTCGCGCGCCCCTCGTGAATCTGCACGCCCGAGTGTCCGCCACGGCCTCCGAACACGGTCACGGTCAGGCGCTCGCCGGGGACCTCCCGTCGCGAGACCGGACGGCGAAACGACATGTCGGACCCGCCGGCGCATCCGATCGTGATCACGCCGTCCTCCTCGGAGTCGAGGTTGATCATGAGGCGCCCGGTGATCATCGACGCATCGAGCGACTTGGCACCGGTGAGGCCGGTCTCCTCGTCCAGCGTGAACAGGAGCTCCAGCGGCCCGTGCGGCACGGACGTGTCGGTGACGAACCGCAGCGCCGCCGCCACCCCCACTCCGTTATCGGCACCGAGCGTCGTTCCTCGCGCGGTGAGAACGTCCCCGTGGCGCGCGAGCTGGATGGCGTCGGTCTCGAAGTCGAAATCGGTGCCGGCGTTCTTCTCGCACACCATGTCGAGATGGGCCTGGAGCACCACGATCGGCGCGTCCTCGAGCCCCTCGGTCGCGGGCACCACGACGACGACGTTCCCCAGTGCGTCGTGTCGCGTCTCGAGACCGTGCTCGCGCGCGAACGAGTCGACGTACTCCCGGATGCGCTCCTCGCGTTTCGAGGGCCGGGGGATCCGTCGGATCTCGTCGAAGCGGGCCCAGAGCTCGCGGGGCTCGAGGCCGGTCAACGGGTCTGTCATTGCTCGCTCTCCCGGTGTGGTCAGCGGCCCAGCACCTTCGCGTACGTCTCGTGGTCGAAGCCGACCAGCAGTGTCTTGCCGCGTCTGATCGTCGGAGCCCGGAGGTTTCCGGTGGGACCGAGGAGCTTCTCGACGAGCTCGTCTCGATCGGCCTTGGCCACCGAGAACGTCTGGAGCGACTTGCCCTTCGCGACGTGCACGGTGCTCACGGCATCCAGGAGGGCCATCGCCTCATCCCGCCCGAGCTTCTTCGAGGCCGACACCGTCTCGGCGGCCGTGATCGATCCCGCGTCCATGAACTTGGACGCCCTCGAGCACGACGTTCAACCATTGCGGTGGTAGTACCAGTCCACGCGCCTGGCCATGGGGTCCCTCCTCGGGGTGTGCGGGTTTCTCGTCGTCGACGGGCCCGTCTTCCCGGCGCCCGAGGCCGTCGCGCGGGCATCGACGGCCGCGTAGGCTAGCATTTTTGGCCGGCCGCCGGGCGCCCCCGGGCGGGCACGTCGAGCCGGGAGAAGACGGGGAGCGAGACCCCGCCCATCGTCGCCGGAAGTGGCCGTCTCACAATCACTTGCTCTTGGCGCCACCCGGGCGACCCGCTAGACTGCGCCGTCTCCGACACGACCGGCGACCGGCGTGCCCCGTGGCCTCGAGGAGGCTGTCCTGAACCGATCCCGCCTGACGCACTGCCTCGCGCGACTCCGCGCCTGGGTCGAGGACACCGGGTGGTCGGGCTACGACCCGTTCGACGTCCGTGCGCACCGCCTGTACCGGCACGTGTCCCGCCGGGCGGCGTCGGGCGGCCCGCTGGATCGTGCGATGCTTGCCGCCGTGTACACGCTCGACGTCCGGTTTCCCGGCCTCGTGCGCCGCCTCCTCCGCGTGCGGCCGCAGATCAACGCGATGGGGATGGGACAGTTCGCCGAGGCGTACGGGCTCCTGGCGCTGACCGGCGACGCCGCTGCGGCCGGCGAGCAGCAGCGCCGGCTGGAGTGGCTTCGTCAGAACGCGGTTCACGATGGCGACGCGGCTGCGTGGGCCTACCCGTTCGGGTGGGAGGCCACGGGCTCACACGAGGCGGAGACTCCGGTCGGCGTGGTCACCGCGTTCGCGGCCGACGCGTTTCGGCGCTCCCACGACCCGATCGCCGTCCAGGCGGCGAGATTCGTGGCCGACCGGCTCGGGAGGCTCCCCGGCCCGGACGGCACGTTCTGCTTCACGTACACACCCGAGGATCGCGCACCGGTGCACAACGCCAACGTGATCGCCGCCGAGCTTCTTCTCTGGGCCGGTCTCACCCGTCGAGACGAGGAGTGGGTCGCCGCCGCGCGCACGGCGTTCCGGTACACGCTCGATGATCAGGAGCCGGGTGGCGCGTGGGACTACTGGGGCCCGACCGGGCGCCGTAAGCGGGATGTCGATCCGTATCACTCGGCGTTCGTGGTGCGCATGCTCATGCGAGCTCACGTGATGACCGGCGACGGCGAGCTCCTGAACGCGGCCCTTCGCGGGTTCGCGTTCGTCCGCCACGCTCTGTTCGAGAACGGTCGCCCCCGGCGCTCCGAAGGGCGGCGCGACCCGGCCAACGCCTACTCGGTGGCGGAAGGCCTCCGGGTCGCATGCGCGGTGCGCGCTCACGTCCACGACGCGGATGTCTTCGCGGACGAGGTCCTCACGTGGGCGAGTCGGGAGATGCAGGATCCGTCCGGCTACTTCTACTACCTGAAGTGGAGACGCTGGACGAACCGTGTGCCGATGATGCGCTGGGCTCAGGCACCGATCTTCCTCGGGCTGGCCGAGTGGTGGGTCGCCCTCACGGGCCCGGAGCAGCCCGTCGCGCCGGATGCGCCGTCGGACCTCCCTGGACCCGTGCCCGGCTGGCCGCCCCGGGACCCCGGTTGACCGTCGAGTCGGCCGCCCGCGTCGCGTCATCGGCGGAACACGCGCTCCGGGCGGAGCGTTCGTGAGCCACGTCGGGTCGGCGCGTACGGCGAGAATCCGATATCATCTCCCGGGCCGAAGACACATCGAGGACGCCTTGCCGCACCGCTCGCTGACACTCGAGGAGTTCGCACGTCACGCCGGAATGGACGTGAACGACGTTCGCCGCCTCGCCGAGGCCGGCAAGCTCCCGGCCGATCGGGTGGGGGGCACGTGGCGCTTTCACGAGGCGGGCCTGACCGAGTGGCTCCAGTCCGAGATGCCGCGCCTCGACCAGGATCGATTGCGCGCGATCGAGCGGGCGATGACGCTGGCGGACGCCGCCGCCGGGACCGAGCGCGTCGTCGAGGCCGAGTCCGGGGATCGGATCGTGCGATCGCTGATGCGCCCCCAGCTCGTCGATCTGGAGATGCCGGCGAGAACCAGCGCGTCCGCGCTGCGCGAGCTCTGCGCCATCGTCGATCGGGCCGAGCTCCTGTACGACGGCGATGGGCTCCTCGAGTCGCTCCGAGAGCGCGAGAAGATGTGCTCGACCGCGCTCGGGTCGGGCATCGCGATCCCGCATCCGCGCCAGCCGATGCCCTACGCCACCGCGGAGCCGTTGATCGCGGTGGGGCGCGTGGACGGCGGCATCGGCTTCGGCGAGGCGACCGGCGACCTCACGCGACTGTTCTTCCTGATCTGCTGCCAGAGCTCGTTTCATCACCTCCAGGTGCTCGCGCGTCTGATGCGGATCCTCTCTCGAAGCGTCAGAGCCGACCTGATGTCCGAGACCGACCCCGATGCGTTCCTCGACCGCATCGCCGCGCGCGAGGACGAGGTCGTCGCCTCGCAGTCGCCGGGCGGGTCGTGAGAGCCCGACATCGCGGCACGCGTTGCGCGGTGTGCCGGCTCCACCACGGCCTGTGCCTCTGCCCGGAGCTGCCGAGGCTGGTCACCGACACGTCGGTGACGGTCGTGATGCATCGCCACGAGCAGCACAAGACCTCGAACACGGGGCGGCTGGCGGCCCGGTGCCTCGCGCGCGGGCGCGTGGTCGTCCGCCGGCCCCGCGCGCTCGACGACGACGCGATCCTCGCGGGTCTCACACGTCCGGTGCTGCTCTTTCCCGGCGCCGGGGCCCGACCGCTCCACACGCTGGACACCCGGACTCCGGTCGACCTGATCGTGCTCGACGCCACCTGGCGCCAGGCGATCCGGATGGCGCGCCGCGTGCGGGGGCTGCCGGCGGTGCCGGCGGTCTCGCTGCCGCCGGGCGGCCCCAGCCGCTACGGGCTCCGCACGGGATCCAGCGCGGACCGCGTGTCCACGTTCGAGGCCATCGCCCGCGCCCTCGGGCATCTGGACGGGTCGCGCGTCGAGCAGGCCCTGAACGAGGTCTTCCTGCGCGTGATCCATCGAATCGAGTGGATCAAGGGGCGTCGCCGCCGGGAGGACGTTCACGGCGGGATCCCCGACGGGGTCAAGGCGCACGATCCCTGGAGCGGACCGGCCGGAGAGCGCGCGCTCGCGTCGGCGACGCGCGCCGAGCATTGACGTCGGCCGCATCCCCGCTAAGATCCGGGACTCACCACTCACCCGACGGGGCACGATGAGTCGCACGCTGCACGTTCTCGACGGCACGGCCATGCTGTTCCGGCTGTATCACGCCGGGCTGCGCCTCCGATGCCCTCGCGGTCGGGAGGTCGGCGCGGTGGACGGGCTCTGCGCGGCGCTGGCGAGATTCGTTCGCGATCATCACCCCTCGTACGTGGTCGTCGTGTTCGATCCCGGCCGCCCCACGTTCCGCCACACGCTGTACGAGTCGTACAAGGCCAACCGACCCAAGTCCCCCGACGATCTCAGCCCTCAGTTCGACCTCGGCATCGCGTGCTCGGTGGCGCTCGGCTTTCGTACGTTCCGCGTGCCCGGCTACGAGGCCGACGACCTGATGGCCACCCTGGCCACCCGCGCCCGTCGTGCCGGGCTCCGCACGCACCTCCAGACCCCGGACAAGGACGTGCTCCAGCTCGTCGACGATTCCTGGGTCCGGGTGACCGATCCCCGCACGCAGGAGGTGATGGATGCCGAGCGTGTGCGATCGCGCTTCGGCGTGGCGCCCCCTCAGCTGACCGACTACCTGGCGCTCACGGGCGACAGCTCCGACAACGTTCCAGGCGTGACGGGCGTCGGACCCAAGGCGGCGGTCTCGCTGATCGACGAGTTCGGGGATCTCGAGGGCATCTACGCGAACCTGGATCGCGTCGAGGAGCTGCCGGTGCGCGGGGCCGCCAGGCTCGCCGAGCGCCTGGCCTCGGCCGAGACCGATGCCTTTCTGAGTCGTGATCTGGTGCGGCTCCGCGCCGACGTCCCCCTGGGCGAGAGCCCCCTCACGCTGGGACAGCTTCGCTACCGCGGCCCACAGCCCGACGCCGAGGCCTTCTTCCGATCCGAGGGCATCGCGGCCCCGGTGCGCGCGCTCCGGAGCCACACGGGCGGGGACGCCGCCTTTGCGTCCGAGGATCCCGGCTGGCTGGACGCGCCGCCCCCGCTCTCGTGACTCGAGACCGGCTCGATTGCGCCATCCCGCGGCCGGGCGCCGACGCGCGATCATACGGCGTCCGCCACGACCCGAACTATTAGGTGCGCGACGCGGTCGCGTGGCCGTGCCCGGGCCAACCGGGCGCCGCGGGCCCGTGGCCCTCGTCGCCGAGTCGAGATCCAATCGAGGACCCTGCATGCATCCAGAGCCGGAAACCGTACTCGTCGTCGAGCCCGAGACGAGCCAGCAAGCCATCGCCATCGACGGCCTTCAGAAGGCCGGCCTCCGCGCGTCCGTCGCGGCGTCCGGCCGGGATGCGCTCGCCGCACTCGCCGACGTGGTTCCGGAGGCCATCCTGGTCGACTGGGACCTGCCGGACATGACCGCCGCCGACCTCCTCGCCGACATCGCGTCGAACGCGCGGCTCGGGAGCGTTCCCGCGATCGTGATCGTCTCGCCGCGCGATCCGGGCCGGATCGACACCGCGGTGGCGGCCGGCGCCCTCGACGTGATCCGGAAGCCCCTCGACGCCGCCGAGCTCCGGGCCCGTGTCGGGGCGGCCCTTCGTGCTGCCGCGCTCGGCGAGGAGTGCCGACTTCGGTCGGTGAAGGACCCGTTGACGGGGCTCCTGAACCGCCGCGCGATTCTCGAGCGATTCGGCGAGGAGTTCGACCGCGCGCATCGCTACACGCGGGAGATGGCGGTGGCGATCGTGGACGTGGATCACTTCGGCTACGTGTGCGAGACGTACGGTCGTCCCGTCGGGGACCGGCTGCTCGTGCAGCTGGCGGAGTACCTCACCGAGTCCACACGCTCGTGCGACTTCGTCGCGCGCTGGAACGACGACTCGTCGTTCATGCTCGTGCTTCCCGAGACGCCGCTCGACGCGGCGGGCCTGGTGCTCGAGCGGATCCGGCGGGAGCTGCCGCCGACGATCCGGCCTCCGATGTCCAACGGAGGGGCCATGACGATCAGCGCCGGTGTGGTGGCTCCGACTCCCGGTCGATTCCGGTCGCCGGCGGGGCTCCTCCAGGCCGCCCAGGAGGAGCTGCAGGCGGCGAAGGCCGCCGGGCGCAACCGCGTGTCCGTGCTGGGCACCGGCCCTCTGCCCGTGATCGACACCGAGCGCCGCGCCGCCTGACGCGCGGCGACCCACGCTCGGGATCGAGCCGGATGCTCGACCCGGTCTCCGCAACGTCCTGCTCTACGTCGCGCCCTCGGATCGGATGCGGATGCCGTCGGTGTCGGGATCGACGGACATCGTGACCCGTCCGTCCAGGAGTCCGATCAGCTCGGCGCCCACGAGATCCTTGCGCCATCCCGACAGCATCGGCAGCCGCGCCGACGCCAGCGTCCCGGCCCGATGGTGCTCGATCAGCGCGTACAGCTGCGAGCGCGTGCCCAGGTAGGCGGGGCCGATCTCCAGCTCCCGCGCACGCGCCTTCAGGAGCGCCTCCAGGAGATCCACTGCCAGCGCGCGGGTGGCGTCCTTCGGCACCGCCTCGATCGGCTCGGGGAGCGCCTCCTCGGGCAGGCGCTGGGCAGTCTCGATGCACGTTCCGATGGCGGGGCCGAACTGGTCGACGGCACGGGGATGCACGCCGCGCATCTCCACGAGGGCTCGTCGATCTCGTGGCTTCCGGCGGGCGATCGCGGCCAGGACGTCGTCGGTCAGAATGCGCCCCCGCGGGCGATTGGCGGACTCGGCCTCGGCCTCGCGCCACCGGACGAGCTCGCGCAGGATCGCCAGCTCGCGGCGCGAGAGCTTCTGCGTGCCCTTGATGCGGCGGTACAGCACGTCCGGGTCACGCCGGTAGTACGCGTGATCGTCGAGCTCGCGCAGCTCCTCGGCCAGCCACCCCCGACGCCCCCGGGCCTCGAGCGCCTCCTCGAGGCGCCGGTCCAGCTCCTCCAGATGTCGCACGTCGTCCAGCGCGTACTCGACCTGCGTGGCGGACAGCGGTCGCTGCGACCAGTCCGTGAACGACTCCGCGTGCGGCATGCGCTCGCCCAGCGCGGCCTCCACCAGCTTGGACAGCCCGATCGAATCGCCGTAGCCCAGGAGCGCCGCCGCCACCTGGGTGTCCACGACGTTTTGCGCCGGCTCGGAGGTCAGGTCGTAGAAGATCATCAGATCCTGACGCCCGGCGTGCACGATCTTGCGAACGTCGGGATCGCCGAGGAGCGCCAGGAACGGCGCCAGGTCCACCGCGAACGGATCGACCGCCACGACGTGGCCGCGGCAGGCGACCTGCACGAGGCACAGATCGGGCCGGTAGCGCCCCTCGCTGATGAACTCGGTGTCGAAGGCGAAGCGGCCGGCCGCGGCGAGGTCGGCCGCCAGCGCGTCGAGGTCGGCCTGTCGGTCGATTGGCAAGGTGCAGTCCTCGGATGGAGTCGAAGTTGGCCGCCCCGGCCGGCGCCCGCGAGGGCGGGGCGACCTCGACCGGGGCGTGGAGAGTGCGCTAGAACGCCTTCGCTGCGGTCTTGAACGCGACGACGTCGGCGATGGCGGGCTCGATCGGCTCGGACGTCGGAGCCCCGTCGGCGTCGAGGTAGACCGCGAGCGAGGCGGTCTCGCCGTCGGCGAAGGCGCGCTCGAACGCGTCGGCGACCTGGTCCCTCGTGAGGGTCGTCACCGCCTCGGCCACGCGGTCCTTCCAGTCGAACGCACCTTCCAGCGCCAGCCCCTCGTAGGCCAGCGTGCTCAGCCGCTCGCTCATGTCGGTGTCCTCTTCGGCCAGGATGGCGAGGATGGCGGCGCGAAGCCCGTCGAACTCCTCGTCCGTGAGATCCCGGAAGCCCGGCACGAGCGTGTCCAGAAACGTGTGGGCCCGCGTCGCCAGCTCGGTGGCGGGGTACTCCCCAGACTGGATCAGGAAGTACATGCCGACGCTCCGCGTCTGGAGGCGGGGCCCCGCGAACACGATGTAGCCGAGCTGCTGCTGCGTCCGCATCTCGGCGTAGAAGCGCGAGTCCACGTACGCGTCGACGTAGCGGAGGACGGCCTCGTTGAGCGTGCTCCGCTCACCGAACTGCACGTAGTCGAGCCAGCAGTTGTTGTCCGACTTGGTCGAGAACACGTAGCCGTACTCGCCGGCGTCGAGCATGTTGTCGTTGAGCACCGGGATTCGATCGGCCTCGGCGAGCGTGGCCGAGGACACGGTCGCGTAGAGATCGTCGAGCGCAGAGCGCAGCGCGCCGCCGTCCAGGTTGCCGTACGCACTGCCCTCGATCGCGCTGGTGGCGAACAGCGTCGACGCGTAGTCCCTGACCTCGGCGAGCGTCACCGAGTCGATGAGATCCCGGTAGTCACGCCGATGGTGGGCGTGGCTGATCAAGAGGTAGTTGAACTCGTAGAACGTCTGCTGATACGCCTGGTCGAAGTCGGCGTTCGCGTACGAGCGCGCCAGCTGGTCGGTGATGGCACCGAAGGCGTCCTCGTCGATCGTGATCGTGGTCAGCCGCTCGCCGACCGCGCGGATCAGATCGGGGATCCGCTGCGAGTATCCGTTCAGCCGGAGGCGGATGCCGCGGGAATCGGCATCCATGTCGATGCCGAGGCCGGCCTCGGCCACCTGGTACGCCCACTCGTTCCAGCTCTCCTCGACCGCGCGGACGTAGAGCTCGGCCAGGAGACGATCGCGGGCGGTGGAGTTCGTCTCCGGCGTCTGGAGCAGGATCGACACCCGCGCCTTGGGCACGTCGAACCGCGCGTCCTGCTCGAACCAGAACGTCCCCCGGTGATCGTCGATGATCTCGCGGGGCGCCTCCTGCGACGGGTCGTCGAGGAGCGTGAGATCGTCGGGGATGAACGGGTTCTTGGCCGGGAACGCCATGTCGTCGGTCGGGCGCGCCGCCGCCCACCGCGCGACGACGTCGTCCGCGAACCTGGAGACGCCGTACTCGGCGCCGTAGTACTGCTCGACCTGGTCGGTCTCGACGTCGGGCGCGACCAGGGTCACCCGGACCCGCTCGGGACGAAGATGGCCCAGGAGGTCGGTGTACGCGGTCGGATCGTACTCGTACAGGAGTCGCTCTCGCTCCTCGAACTCGTCGGCGGGGTACTCCTGCATCGACGACGCGTACCCGGAGACGGCCCACCAGCCCTCTTCCGGCTCGCGGTAGAAGTAGTTCAGATCGCTGACGGTCTGCTCGTCGGCGAAGTAGTACTCCTCCAGCCCCTTCTCGCGCATCAGGCTCAGGTAGGCGAAGGTGAGCTCGAGGACCCGCTCGACGTTCGCGCGGCCCTTCTCGGTCAGCGTGATCCCGATGTTGAAGTAGCCGGTGTACGTCTCGCTCCAGCCCGATGCGCCGAGCCCGGTGGCCAGGTTCTCGGTCTTCAGGCGCGACAGGAGCGACCCCTCGCCCTCGTAGCCCAGGACCGATCCGATCAGCAGATGGGGCTTGGATCGATAGAGGTCGTACAGCGGCGGCGTGGCGAACTCCAGCGTCAGCTGGCGGAGATCGGCGATCGGACGCACCTGGATGAGCTGCGGCAGATCGTCCGCGTCGAACACGTCCGACGGGTATTCCGGTCGCTCGAGCCCGCGGTTCGGGATCGGCGAGAACTTCTCGCGCACCGAGGCTTCGAGCGCGTCGAGCGGCTGGTTGCTCATGACGCAGAGCTTCATCAGGTTCGCCGAGTAGTGCGTCTGATAGAACTCCATCATCTGATCGCGCGTGACCGACTCCAGCGTCTCCAGGTTGCCGGTCGAGAACCGCTGCCGGGGATGCCCCTCGCGGTGCAGGTAGCGCTGGACCATCCGCGTGCGCCAACCGTCGTCCTGGATGTTCTTGACGTGTTCGGAGTTGACGGCGTTCATCTCCCGATCGACGTACTCCGCGTCCATCCGGGGCGCGATGAAGAACTGGGCGAAGCGATCGAGCGCGCCGTCGAACGCGTCGTGGTTGATCTCGAAGAGGTAGTTGGTGTTCTCGCTCGAGGTGTAGGCGTTGTTCGAGCCGCCGTTCTGGCTGAGGTACTCGTCGTACTCGCCCACGTCGGGATACTTCTCCGTGCCCAGAAACAGCATGTGCTCCAGGAAGTGCGCCATCCCGAGGTGCTCCCAGGGGTCGGCCAGCGATCCGACGCCCACGTCGAGGGCGGCCGCGGACTTCTGCACCGACGGATCGGAGATCAGGAGCGCGTCGAGCCCGTTGTCGAGGGTGATGACACGCGTGTTCTCGAAGGCGTTCGGGCGCTCGGCCCGGAAGTCCACCACGGACGTGCGCTCCAGGAGGAGACGCTGAGCGTCGCTGAGCGCTTCGTCGGCCATGTCCGTGGACCGGACGGCGACGTCCTTCGAGCAGCTGGTGGCGAGCGTGGCGCACGCGAGCGCCAGCCCGGCGCGCCAGAGGAGGCGGTTGTTCATCGTTGGATTCTCCGTCGGAAAGGCAGAACGGCCGTTTTTCAGCGCCCAGAGCCTACATCGTGCCCGTCGGGGCCGAAACGGATTTCGAGAGACCGGGAGCGGGGGAATGTCGATGGAGTTACCTCCGCGGCCGCCCCCGGCGTTGCACTTTCTCGGTCCGAGGGCCGATCGGGCGGATCCCGGAGGGCCGGAACATCGTATCGTGTACGCGCCCGCGACATCGAAACCGGAGAGCCGGCCCGCGGGTACTCAGGGTCAGCGCCCCGACACGGGACGCGGACGCACCGCGGACACCGCCGAGGGGCCACGGGAGGTCCGGATGACGAAGGTCGACCCCGACAGTCCTCAATTCGCTGAAAACAAGGGACTTGCGCGAACGACCGGACGCGCGAAACGATTCCTCCGGGAGTGGCTGGTCCCGTTCGCGCTGGTTCTGGCCGTGGTGACGCCGCTCCGGGCGGCGCTGGCCGACTGGTACCACGTGCCGTCGGGCTCGATGCGGCCGACCATCGTCGAGGGCGATCGGATCTTCGTGGCCAACTGCGCGTTCGGGCTCCGAATCCCGATGACTCGAACCTGGATCGCCCGCTGGGCGGTGCCCGAGCGCGGCGACGTCGTCACCCTGGCCTCTCCCGAGGACGGCACCCGGCTCGTCAAGCGCGTCATCGGGGTGCCCGGCGATCGCATCGCGCTCAGGAACAACCGCCTGATCGTGAACGGACACGCCATCGCCTACGTTCCCGAGGGCGAGTCGATCGACTCCCTCCCCGACGGTCGCGACGTCACCGTTCGCATCGCGACCGAGGAGCTGCCCCACCACGAGCACCGCGTGACGTTCACGCCGGGCTACGGCGCGTTCCGGTCGTTCGGTCCCGTCGTGGTGCCCGACGGTCAGTACTTCGTGATGGGCGACAACCGCGACCAGAGCTTCGACTCGCGCGGCTTCGGCTTCGTGCCCCTGGAGAACATCTTCGGGCGGTCCAGCCACGTCGTGCTCTCCGGCGACCCCGATCGGTTCTATCTGCCGCGCATCGATCGGTTCCTGCACCGGCTCGACTGACACCGACTCGACGGCGGGATCGGCTCAGGGGCATACTCCAGCATCCGCATCCGAGCGTATGTCTCGGCGCGTAGACGTGCACCGAATCGTGGAGGGATCCCCGTGAATCAGCATCCCCTCGCCGGCAAGCTCGCTCCGCCATCCGACCTGGAGGACATTCCAGCGCTGCTGGCCGCCTTCGAGTCGCGACGCCCCGACCCCACTGTCGCCACCGAACGAGTGAGCTTCGGAACTTCGGGGCATCGCGGCTCTTCCCTCGACGGCTCTTTCAACGCAGATCACATCCGTGCGATATGCCAGGCGATCGCCGAGCACCGCCGTGCCGACGGCATCACGGGTCCCCTGTTCCTCGGCATGGACACGCACGCGCTGTCGAGACCGGCCCGCTGCACCGCCCTCGAGGTGTTCGCCGCCAACGCAATGGAAGTGCGGTTGGCGCCCGACGAGGGTTTCACACCGACACCCGTGATCTCGCACGCGATCCTGACCCACAATCGTCGGTGCGGGCGCGCGCTCGCCGATGGCGTGATTCTCACGCCATCGCACAATCCCCCACGCGATGGTGGAATCAAGTACAACCCACCGAGCGGAGGCCCTGCGGACACGACGACGACCGCCGCGATCGAAACCCGTGCCAATGCTCTTCTCGAGGCCAACCTCGTCGGGGTCGAGTCCGTTCCCTACGAGCGGGCGCTCCGCGCCGTTGGAACGCGTGAGTACGACTACGTGACGCCGTATGTGAACGATCTCCCGTCAGTGATCGATTTCGATGTGATTAGGACCTCAGGGCTGAGAATCGGCGTCGATCCGATGGGTGGCGCGGGAGTCAGCTACTGGCAGCCGGTCGCCGACCGATACGGGCTCCAGATCGACGTCGTGAATCAGCGGATCGATCCCACGTTCGCGTTCATGCACCTGGACAAGGACGGGGCGATCCGCATGGACTGCTCATCCCCCTGGGCGATGAGTGGCCTCGTCGAGATGCGCAGTCGATTCGACATTGCGTTCGGCAACGATCCCGACGCGGACCGACATGGGATCGTGACGCCCTCTGGCCTGATGAACCCCAATCACTTCCTTTCTGTTTGTGTTCAGTATCTCCTCGCCTCCAGACCAGACTGGTCCGGGCTGGGCACCATCGGCAAGACGCTCGTCTCGAGCTCGATGATCGATCGTGTGGTCCGGGAGGCGGGAAGACCACTCTACGAGGTCCCCGTCGGTTTCAAGTGGTTCGTCGAGAAGCTCGCTTCCGGCGAGATGGTGTTCGCGGGCGAGGAGAGTGCCGGGGCAACATTCCTTCGCCGCGATGGAAGTGTGTGGAGCACGGACAAGGATGGGATCCTGCTCAATCTACTCGGCTGCGAGATCACGGCCAGCACGGGCAAGAACCCCGCTCAACACTACTCAGATCTAGAGGAACGCTTTGGCCGCCCGGTCTACCGACGATCGGACATCCCCGCCACCGCCGAGCAAAAGGCCGCGCTTCGATCGCTTTCGAGTGAGGCGATCTCCGCCGACAAGCTCGCCGGAGATCCCGTCAAGGCGATCCACGTGACGGCTCCCGGCAATCGGGCACCGATCGGGGGCGTGAAGGTCGAGAGTGACCGAGGGTGGTTCGCCGCCCGACCCTCAGGTACGGAGTCCGTTTACAAGGTCTACGCCGAGAGCTTTCGTGGGCAACCGCACCTGGAGGAAATCGAAAGCGAGGCGAGATCGATCATCGAGGCGGCATTCCGCCGTGCAGGCATCGACTAGAGGTCAAACCGCGTGCCGATCTCGATCTTGCCTCCCTCCGCCGCGCCGTGGAGTGAACGATGCGCCTCTCGCGTCTCGCTGAGAATTGCCGATCCTGATCGATCGACGTTCTCCAGGTTCAGCTGGGGGTCGAAATCAGCCCAGCACAGGCGAGCGGCGCCGAACGCAGGGGCGTGCCCGAGCACGTCCCGCCAGACCGGCCTACCGATGGCCGCCGATAGCCCCTCGGCCAGGTCCTTCGATGCACCGCCACCGGTCAGGAGGATCCTGCCTGTCGCGCCCTGTGGGAACAGAGCCTCGATGTCCTTCAGCTGTCCCGCCAGGTTCAACACCTGATCCAGACGTAGAGCATCCAAGAGGGCCTCGCCATCGACGGTGTGACGACCGAGGACGCCCGGCGTGACTCGAAACAGAGACTCACGATTCCAGGCAAGGGGGCCGGAGACCAGCCGAAGCGCTTCCGGCACGGCTCGTTTCGCGGACCACGGCGGAGTGTTCAGCGCTCGGTCACCCGCGCGGCGACATATCCACGCCCGTACATGTCCACTTGCCCCTGCGGACGTCTCGGCCACCCACCGATCGGTGGCGAGCTCCGACAGCCAGGGGATGGAGTCGCGAGGAGCCGCCGTCGATTGCTGTCCCGACGCGAGCACGTACTGCAGTGGACACGTCGAGCCTGCAGTGACGACGGCATCGCCAATCCGCGCGCCGACGCCGCGAGTCGCCATCTGGGTGTCGCCACCTCCCACGATCACGGGGATCTCCGTCGTCACGAGACGTCTGATCTCGGGCACGATGACCGACCCGGCAACGTCACCAGGATTCCGCAGCGCGCCAATCTCGGGCAGATTCACGAGTCGACCTCCGTGGAAACCGGAGATCTGGTCGCGATCCTCGAGCGAGTACAGCTGGGCAGATGACAGAATGCTGGGCTCGCAGACCAGTTGGCCGGTCAGCTCGAGCACGATCCAATCGTGAACGAACGCCAGGTGGCTCGCCCTCGCCCAGGCCGGCGGGTGGTTGTGTGCCAGCCAGAGCAGCTTCAGCAACGTCGAGAACGGGGGCGTCCAGACTCGACTCGCCCCCTCATAGTACTCGAGCTCCTGCAAGTGATCGTCGAGAAGCGACTTCCCGCGCGTGTCGAGATTCATCACCCCCTCTGACACGGGCTCATTGCCGTCGAGCAAGACGAACGCTTGCCGAATCGAGCCCACGACGATGCCATCGATCCGTTCACCACGATCGACAGCCCACGCCACGGCACGCCTCATTGCTTCGAGAACGATGCGCGACCACTCGGAGGGTTCGAACGAGAGCATCGCCCCTCTCGCCGTGAGCGGCAGGACGTACGACTCACCAGAGACGACTCCATCATGGGTTATCGCCTGTAGCTTTAGCGCTGAACCGCCGACATCCACGTAGAAGACGACGCTCATGCCGGTGTCGTGGGGTGTGCTCGATCTCGAACTTCTAGGATCTGATCGACGATCTCCTGAAAGCTACCGTCCTCGGAGAGAATGTGTGTCGTCATCTCGGGCAAGCTGGCTCGCACACCTCGATCATCATCGCTGTCCCCGATGAAATGGCATGCTCCACGATTCAGAACGAGTCTCTGGATCGCGTCCTCGAACATCCCCGCCTTGGGCTTTCGGCAGTTGCACCCCTCGTGCTCGGCGTGCGTGCAGTAGATGATCCGATCGAAGTAAACCCCATGCTGCCGAAACGCGTTCTTCATTCGCTGAGTGAGCCGTGCGAGCCCGCTCGTCGGCGAGACGCCGATCGCGACAGAATGCTGGTTACTCACGATCACCAGCCGATAACCTGCCGACGCCAGCCGTTTCAATCCCTCCACGCGACCGGGAAGAACCTCGATATCGACCGTGTCGGGATCGTCGAAGTACGACACGTTCTTGATCAACGTGTCGTCACGGTCGAGAAACACTGCCTTCGATCGAGCGATCCCCCGCTCGACCCACTCGATCTCCCGATCGGCGGCCAACGCCACGTCCCACTCCGCATCGAACCACTTCGACATGGCTTCGAACCATGTCGACCCTTGCGCGACCTTGACGCAGGGTGAGTCATGCCCCGGCCGCCTGTCGGCAAAGGGAGACACGTACATGGTAGTCGTGCCGCCGAGGAGGTGGAACTGGATCGGCTGCAGCGACCACCTAACCGAGGCTTGTAGCTCCGCCAGTGACATCAGATGGCGGGTGCAGATCACGATTCGCTCTCGCATGAGACGATACTGCTGATTGGGCTCGGCATCGCAGCGAGCACGGAGGTGCGGTGATGACGGGTGAGCCAGTAGCACGCGGATCCTGCGTTCACTCTGCTGCACGTTTGCTAGGAGCTCACCCCACTCCTTCGAGGTGAGGGGGAGTGTGGTGTCCCACTCACCCGAGATCGACGCCAGCCGAAGCGGCCAGCTGCCATCCTGCGCAAACTGCTCAAGCCGACGACGCGCTGTGGAGATCCGGGCCTCCCGACCCGCCGGGAACCACGTCCGTCTTCCCTCGACGAACTCGAGGTCGGTGACACGGACGCGACGTACCCGGCGACGAAGGAGCAGAGCCACCAGGACCAGGACACCGGTCGCGAGGGCGGTCAGCAGGCGCATCGCAGCGCGCTGCTCGCTTGTCCAGTCACTTGCGAACGGGAAAAGGGCGCTGATGTCGGCGAGCACCGAGTAGTAAGTACCGAAGGAGACGGCGATCGCGGTTATCCAATACGCAGGCGGCAGGACCGCCTTGGAACTAGTCGGCATCCCTAAACCCGTCGTGTCGACTGTGCTTGACCACTAGTTTGTCGAGTGAGTTTACCGCAGCACTATTCCGGCGCAAAGTGACGTCGGGATCCGCTCGAGGCGGGTCGACGCAGTCGCTGTCAATCGATTCGTCGGCGATGCTTGAGGACGCACCTCCGGCAGGAGCGGATGCGCTCGTTTGGGCGCGCGTCCGTTCAGGCCAGCGGTCCGCGCCGGAGCTTCAGTCCGACGTCCCGGACGCCCCGAACACCGACCGCAGCTGCGTCCAGGACATCCTCGAGATCGGCACCACGGTGTCGTACAGCGTCGTCCGGTAGTTCAGGAGCACGCATCGCATGCGCTGCGCCTGCTCGGGCGTGAAGTTCGTCATGCAGGTGTCGTCGGAGTAGTCCATGTAGTTGTGGTACGGGTCCGGGGTCGAGCAGCTCTCCGACGACACGGGGCACCCGAACACCGAGGCCTCCTCGGGGCTCGTGTCGCAGATGCGATCCCCGCTGGAGTAACAGTTGGGGGGAGCCTCGGCCTGACAGCCGTCCTGGAACGTGTGGAAGAGCCCGAGGTAGTGACCGACCTCGTGCGTGGCCGTGCGGCCCTGCGAGTACGGTCCGCCGCCGACCGCAGGACGGCCGAAGGCGCTCCACAGGATGACCACGCGATCCTCAGCGGTGCCTCGGCGCGCATCCTGGGGCAGAAACGGCACGTAGCCGAGCGCCGCCCCGGCCTTCGGATTGAGCGTGTAGATGTTCAGATACTCGTTGGGATCCCACGCGAGCGACGTCCAGTAGTCCCCGTCGTCGTTGAACCAGGTCGCGTTCGTGGTCCGCGTGATCCCGTTGGTCGGCGAGCCGTCGGGCATCTCGGTGGCGAGCTTGAACGCGATGCGGGTGTCGGTGCCGCCGGCCCCCGGCGTTCCCGCCATGGCCTGGAAGTCCTCGTTCATCACGTCGATCTGGCTGCGGACCAGCTCGTCGGTCAGGTCGCCCTGACCCATCCCGTTCGCGATGATGTGAACGACGACCGGAATCTCGTAGATGTTGCCGGGCAGGTAGGCGTCGTTCAGCGTCGTCGACGTGAGGCTGCAGTCGCTGGGAGGCGTCGCGGCGAGGTCGGCCGCGTCCAGCTCCGGCGTCGCGCAGCGGCCCCCCACGGCGCGGAACACGTCCGACGCCCAGTAGGCCTCGTAGGTCTCGAATGCCTGTCCCTCGACGACCACCGGTGCCTCGGCGGCGGCGAGCGAGGCCGCGGCCAGCGCGACCGGGAGCGGTGCGAGACCTCTCTGCAGCGCGATTCGCTTCATGACTCCTCCGTGAAAGGACCTCCGCCGCGGGCTCGCCCCGGCGACACGTCGATCAACTACTGTTTGTCGGGCGCCGCCGGCGCGTTCTTTCGTCCTTCGCTCTCGCCGGCGACGATGGCGCTGGCCTCGATCTCGACCAGGAACTCGGGCGCGACCAGCGCCCGTACGCCGAGCCCGGTGCAGGCCGGACGGACGTCGCCGAACACCGCGGCGTGGGCGCGCGCGGCCTCGGGCCAGGTCGTCACGTCGGTCAGGTAGATCCGGGTGCGCACGACGTCGGCGAGGCTCGCGCCCGCGGCCGCCAGCGCCGCTCCGATCGTCGACAGGATGTGGGCGGTCTGCGCGTGCACGTCCCCCGGCCCCACGACGTTCCCGTCGGCGTCGATCGCGACCGTGCCCGACACCTCGACCCAGGGTCCCACGCGAACCGCTCGCGAGTAGCCCACGATGGACTCCCACGGAGCTCCGGACGAGACGCTGGTTCGCTCCAATCGAGACCTCCGGTGAGATCGAGCGGATTCGGCGACGACCACGTGGTGAACGGGGATCCCCGGGATCCTAGGCGGCCCGATCGCGAGCGCCAAACGAAAACGGCCCCGGGGCGAGTGCCCGGGGCCGCGTCGTGTCGAGATCGTGGACGAGGCTACTTCATCAGCACCATGCGGCGCGTCAGCGACTGGCCCGCCATGTCCAGGCGATAGAAGTACACGCCTGTGGCCACCGAGCGCGCCTCGTTGTCGAGACCGTCCCACGTGAACTCGTGCAGACCGGCGTCGAACGAGCCCTCTGCGAGGTCACGGATGACACGACCGTTCACGTCGAGCACGTGAAGCGCGACCTCGCCCTCGTTCGCGAGGTCGAACGTGATCCGCGTGCGCGGATTGAACGGGTTCGGCTGGTTCTGGTGCAGCGTGAACAGCTGACCCGAGGACACCACGTCACCGACCGCGACGACGTCGATCACGTCGTACACCGCCGGGCGGTAGTTGATGAGCGCGCAGCGCATCCGGTTGCACTGCTCGGGCGTGAAGTTGTTCATGCAGGTGTCGTTCGTGTAGTCCATGTAGTTCCGGAACGGATCGATCGTGCCGCAGCTCGAGCCGCCGCAGCTGAAGCGCGGGTTGGCCTCGGGCTCGGTGTCGCAGATCAGGTCACCGCTCGTGTAGCACGCCGCCGCCGAGCCGCAGCCGCTCTGGAACGTGTGGTAGAGACCTGCCCAGTGGCCGACCTCGTGCGTGGCGGTCCGGCCCTGGTTGTACGGCGATCCCGGTGAGTCCCGGCCGAAGTACCGCCACCCGATGACGACGCGATCAGCGATCGCGCCCGCAATACCCGACCACGGGAAGCCCGGGACGTAGCCCAGGATCGACGAGGACCCCTGCGGCGCCCCGAGCGTGTAGATGTTCAGGAATCGGCTCGTGTCCTGGCCGAGCACGGCGTAGTACCAGCCGCCGGCCCCGGAATCGAACTGGTCGTTGTACCAGTTGTTGTTCGCGGTGCGCGTGATGCCCGTGGAGGGATTGCCGTTCTCGTCCTCGGTGGCGAGCTTGAAGCGAATCGCGCAGTCGGTTCCCGGCTCGCCCGGCGTGCCCACGAGGGCCTGGAAGTCCTCGTTGAGGATGTCGATCTGGCTCTGCACCATCGTGTCGGACATGTTTCCGGCACCGCTGGTGGTCGTGATGATGTGCACGAACACCGGGATCTCGTAGATGTCGACCGGGTTGTACAGGGAGCTGATCACGGTCTGCGAGCCGTTGCAGTCCGACGGCGGCGTGCGCTCGAGATCGTCCAGGGTCGGCGCCGGCGTTCCGCAGCGATCCCCGCTCAGGCGGAAGGCGTCGGAGGCATGATAGTCGGCCCAGCTGGCGTAGGTGACACCACGCACCTCCACCGGCTCGGCGCCGGCGGTGAGAGTCTGGAACGCGAGTGCGGCCAGAGCCGCGAGCGCTACGCGCGATTCGATCTTCATCGTGCCTCCGTGTAAACGATGGATGCCACTCGAGCCGCGGTTGCCCTCCGGCAGCATCGAGCAGACTTCGAGATGGGGGATTTGGCTGTCGAGTCCTCGTAACAGGGCCATCAGTTTAGCGGGGAGACGCGCGATCGATCAAGCGGGATCGACGACAACTGCTTGCAATACGCCACGTTTCGCGATCCAAACCTCGACACGGCGTTCGGGCGAGATCCGCCGAATCGGTGCGCAACCCGATGCCCGGCGGGGAGTTGACGTCACAAAACGCGCACCCTAGACTGCCGCTCCGGCGTCGCACCACCCCCGACCACGAACGTCGGTTCGCTTCGGCATCGGAGCGGGCCGGCTCGATTCAACCGGACCCAGGTCCACACGCGGCGAAACGACATGCACGGTCGCCCGACGAGGTCCCTTGCGCGCCGAGAACGCCCTTGGCGGCGCCTCGCGTCGCTCGCACTGGCGTCGTGCGCGCTCGTCGTCCCCTGGCCGATCTCCGCCTCGGCAACGGCGCCGCTCGCGGCCGCCGCGACGGCCCACGGCGCCGCCCCGGCCCAGCACGTCGTGGCCCCCGGAGAGAGCCTCAGCCACCTCGCCGAGCGCTACGGCGTCTCGATCCGGCAGCTCCGCGAGTGGAACGACCTCGGAAGCGACCTGATCCAGGTCGGCGAGGCGCTCGTCATCGCGCCGCCGCACGCGGAGCCGCCGCCGCTGAGCTTCGAGCGCCCCGGACGGCGCGGCCCGACGCCGGCGCGCGGGCGCGCCGACGGAGCGGCAGACCGCGAGCCCGACGAGCCGTTGCCGTCCCGGGACGCCCCCCCGAGCACGTCCGCCTCCCCGGCCCCCGACGACCGCGACGTCCGGACCACTCACGTCGTCCGGCCCGGCGACACGCTCTCCGAGATCGCGGCGGCCCACGACGTGTCGGTCAGCACGCTGCGCGATCTCAATCACATGAGCGGCGATCGGATCTACGTCGGCCAGGTTCTCCGCACGACCGAGACCGACGAGGACACGACCCGGGACCACACGCCGAGCGCGGAGTACATCGTGCAGCGAGGCGACACGCTCTCGGAGATCGCCCAGCGCTTCGGCGTGTCGATGAGCCTCCTGCGCGGCGCCAACGACCTCGCCGGAGACACCATCGTGCCCGGCCAGCGGCTCCGGCTCACCCCCAGCGCGTCGGACGCGACCGTCGTGCACGTCGTGCGGCCGGGCGAATCGCTGTCGGCGATCGGCCAGCGCTACGGCGTCCGGGTCTCCGAGCTCCAGCGATTGAACGGCCTCCGGGGCTCGCGCATCTACGCCGGCCAGCGACTGCGTCTGCGGGCGACGCCGCGCGCGACCCACGTCGTGGAGCGGGGCGATGCGCTGTGGGAGATCGCCGCCGCCTACGGCATGACCGTGACCGAGCTCGAGGCCCTGAACGGGCTCACGTCCAGCCGCATCTATCCCGGGCAGGTGTTGCAGCTCTCCGAGAGCGGCGCCAGCGCGACCGACACGTACGTGGTCAAGCGCGGCGATTCGCTGAGCGAGATCGCGCTCCTGCACCAGATGAGCCTCTCGGAGCTGATGGCGGCCAACCGCCTGACGTCGACCACGATCCATCCGGGACAGTCGCTCGAGGTACGTCCGCTCCTGCGGGGAGCCCGCGGCCAGGGCCCCACGCTGGAGAACGTCGTCTGGTCGCGGCTCGGCACCGACGTGGCCGGCTTCCGTCACATCGCGGCGGAGAACGGGCCGTACCTGGGCCACCGTCCCCGGGCGGCCTACCAGCGGAGCAAGGGCTATCTGGAGGAGAGCGGCGTCGGACCCTGGACCGCCTACCGGCGAGCCTCGACGCTCCTGGCCGCCTTCGACGCCGAGGTCGACCGCATGCCCCGGCTCAGCAATCGCCTGGCGGGATGGCACATCGTGCTCGACCCCGGGCACGGGGGCATCGACCCCGGGACCATCTCGAAGGTGCTGGACGGACGCGGCGACCCGGTGTTCGTCGTCGAGGACGAGTACGTCTACGACATCACCCTACGCATGTACGTGCTCCTGCGGCTGCACGGCGCCGACGTGACGCTGACGCTCTTGAGCCCCAATCACCTGATCCGCGCGTCCAATCCGGCCACGCGTACGTTCGTGCACGAGCGGAACGAGGTATACAACGACCGCGAGCACAACCGGCGGAACGGTCCGGCACAGTGGCCGCGCGGCGGTCAGGCGGGGCTCGACGCGCGGATCGACGTCGCAAGAGCCGCGTTCGCGGGCGCCCGGCAGTCCAGGCGGCTGTTCCTGTCGATCCACGCCGACAACAGCCCCGGCACGCCGAACGTACCCCTGATCCTCTACTACGCGAGCCGTTCCCGGACCGACGGTCGCTCGCGGGGCTTCGCGAGGGCACTCCTGCCGTCGCTCGGCGCCGGTGCCCAGATGCGGGGACAGAACCTCGGCGTCCTCCGCCACAACCCCGCCGACTTCAAGCTGCTGGTCGAGGTCCGGAACGTGGCCTACGCGGACGAGGCGTGGTGCCTGCGCTTCGAGGAGCTGCGCCAGCGGGACGCCGAAAAAGTCGTTCGAGGGGTGCTCAACACCGTCAAGTCCCTGTAGTCTTTCCCGCCATGAAACCCACGTTCAAGCTCCCCATCCCGGGACCGGCCTCGCGCCGCGGCGGCGCGTCGATCGCGGCGACCCCGGTGATCGCGTCGATCGCGGCGATCGCGGCGACGACACTCGGATGCGGCAACGACTCCGCAAGCGACGCTCGCGGTCCCGGTCCGGCCGGTCGGGGCAACGGCGCACGCTCGGCACTGCCGACGATGACGGTCGCGGTGGACACCGCCGAGACCGGCGACATCGCCGACCACTACACGTCGTCGGCCACGCTCGATGCCGAGAAGCAAGCCGTGGTCGAGGCGCGCGTGTCCGGCGTCATCACGTCCATCGCGCACGAAGAGGGCGATCGCGTGGAGGCCGGCGCGATGCTGATGCGGATCGACGACACCGAGTACACCCTCCGCGTGCGCGAGGCCGAGGCCGAGGCCGCACGACTCACGAGCAAGTTCGAGCGCGCCGAGCGCATGTGGAACGAGAGCTTCATCTCACAGGAGGAGTACGAGCAGGCGGTGAACGACCGCGCGGCCGCCGAGGCGACGCTCGAACTGGCGAAGCTCGAGCAGTCGTACACGTCGGTGCGTGCACCGTTCGCGGGGCGGGTGGTCACCCGGCACGTCGACGTCGGACAGACCGTCAATCCGGGCGACCCGCTGTTCACGGTGGTCGATCTGAGTCGGCTCCTGGCCCGGGTCGCGGTTCCGGCCAAGGAGTTCCGGTCGATCCGGATCGACCAGCCGGTCTCGCTCGTCGTGGGCAGCAGCGGCACCGAGCTCCGGGGACGCGTTCACCTGGTGAGCCCGATCATCGATCCGTCCAGCGGGACCATCAAGGTCACCGTGAGCGTCGCGGACTTTCCTTCCGACACCCGACCCGGCGACTTCGCCGAGGTCAGCATCGTCACCGAGACCCGCGAACGACGCGTGCTCGTGCCGCGGAACGCGGTCCTGGCCGATCGGGGCGAGGACATCGTCTACGTCGCGACCGCCGACAGCACCGCGGAACGCCGCGTGGTCACGGTCGGCTTTCGCGACGACTCGCGCGCCGAGATCGTCTCGGGCCTCGAGCACGGTGAGCCCGTGGTCGTTCAGGGTCAGCGGGCGCTCCGTCACGGGCAGCCGCTTCGGATTCTCGCTCCGATGGAGTTCGAGGACGCTCCGGAAGACTCCGCCCGCGCGTCGTGATCCTCGCCGGTCTCACTCCGGCTCGGCGCTCACGTCCCGGAGCCGCTCCCGCCCGCGACCGTCACCGAGGCTCACCAGCACACCGAGCGTGCCCGAGACCACGAACGCCGGCACGAGCTCCTCGAGCGCCGCGAAGAACGGCCCGACGACCGGAGCCGACGGCACGAGGAACTTGAACAGCGGCACGCAGAGGAAACCCGCCACCATGGCCACCAGCGCACCCCGTGCGGTGAAGCCCTTCCAGACGAGGCTGAGGATGATCGTCGGACAGAACGTGGCCGCGATGCCCGACCATCCGAAGATGACGAACCAAAAGATCGTTCGCTCCGGCGTGACGACGGCGACCGTCATCGCGACCGCCAGCGCCAGCAGCGCCAGCGAGACCGTGGCTCGCCGCCCGAGGCTGAGCAGCTCCTCGTCGGTCATCGTGGGGTGCTTCACGCGCTGGTAGTAGTCCCGCACCGCCGCGCTCGACGCCACCACCAGGAGCGAGTCCGCGGTGGACATGATCGCCGACAGGACGATGGCCACGTAGACCCCCACGATGAACGTCGGCATCACGTGGCTCGCCAGGTCGGGAAGCGCCCCTTCACCCGCGGAGCCGACGAGATGCCGGGCCAGCATGCCGATGAGCACGGCGCCGGCGTCGGCCAGGATGGTCCAGGTCAGCGCCACCGCGGCGCCGCGTCCGATCTCACGGTCGGATCGGATGGCGATGAAGCGAACGAAGATCTGAGGCGAGCCCAGGAAGCCGATGCCGATGCACGCGAGCGCGAGAATCGACGCGACCTCGACCGGCGTCCAGCCGGCCGAGCCTCCGAAGGACAGGAGCACGGGGTCGATCTCGCGAAGCCCATCCAGGACGGGGCCCAGGCCGCCCGCGACCGCGATGCCCACGATCGGCAGCGTCACGAGCCCCAGGAACATCATGAGGCCCTGGAACACGTCGGACCAGACGACCGCGATGAACCCGCCGGTCGTCGTGTAGATCATCACCACCGCGAACCCGACGATCGCGCCCACGAAGTAGTTCCACCCCAGGAACCGCTCGAATGCCTGGCCGGTGGCGTCGATCTGCGCGCTCACGTAGATCGTCACGAAGGTCGTCAGCGCCAGGGCGGCGACGATGCGCAGATGATGGCGGGTGTCGCGAAAGCGGGCTTCGAGGTAGTCGGGGACGGTGACCGAGTCGTACCGGTCGGTGAGGTGCTTGAATCGTCTGGCCATCAGGAGCCAGGCCGCCCCCACGCCGAGGATCTCGCCCAGCACGACCCAGAACGCGCGGACGCCGACCGCCGCCCCCATTCCGGTGAGGCCGAGAAGCAGCCAGGCCGACTCGCCGGTCGCCCGCGCGGAGAACGCGATGGCCCAGAAGCGCTGCCGCTTTCCTCCGACCACGTAGTCGCGGAGGTCGTGCGTGCGGCGGGCGGCGAGGACTCCGATCAGGATGAGCGCGGTGAGGTACAGGAGGACGGCAACCAGCTTCGACGCAGCGTCCACAGGCAACTCCTCGTGGCCGGATCCGCCGCACCTATAAGCCAGTTCCTACACGATCGCAAGTGCCGGCCAGCCCGGCCACCCGCGGACGGCCTCCGTCCAGGTTTTCGGCCGGGCGTTCGATGAGGGGACGTGGCCGGTGACGGCTCCGGGCCCGGACGCGCGGGCGGGGGGATTGGCAGCTTCTGCCGATCCATGAGACAGTTACCCGCTTCGAACGAGCCTGCATCCCGAGATGAGTCGAGTCTCCGCGCCCCGTGGCGCGAGGAGGTCTTTCGTGGATCGTCTTTACGAGCCCCTGCAGTCCACCATCGACGGAAACGTCTACACCCCCGACCAGTTTGTCAACGAGCACCACACGAACTACGGCCGCATCCACTACTGGACCCCTCGCTTCGTCGTCGAGCCGTCGTCGACGAAGGACGTGGCTGAAGTCATCCGCTTCGCCAAGGCCAACCGGCTCCACGTGTCGACCCGCGGTTCGGCGCACTCGCAGAGCGAGCTGGCGATCTCGGACGGCGGAATCCTCCTGACGATGAAGTCGATGCGCAAGATCATCTCGGTGGATCAGGCGAACGAGACGTGCGACGTGGAGGCCGGCGTCGTCTGGCGGGATCTCGTTCATCATCTGAAGCGGTGGAACCTCGCGCCTCGCGTGCTCACGAACAACCTCGGAGTCACCGTCGGCGGCACCCTGTCGGTGGCCGGCATCGGCGTGGCGTCGTTCCGGTACGGCTCTCAGGGGGACAACGTCCAGGAGATCGAGGTGGTCACGGGCACCGGAGAGATCGTGGTCTGCGCCCCCGACGGGCCGCGCGCGGATCTCTTCTGGTCGGCGATCGCCGGGCTGGGTCAGTCCTGCATCATCACCCGGGCCCGGCTCACGCTGCGCCGAACGCCAGCGATGACACGCACTTACTACCTTCTGTACGACGACCTGGGCGTCTTCATGGAGGATGCCCGGACCGCGATGGATTCGGGCAAGTGGGACTACATCGAGAGCTGGGCGTCCCCGTGTCCCCAGGGCACCAAGCCCATCGGCGGCGAACGGCGCGTGTTCGCCAAGTGGTTCTACCCTTGCCATCTGACCGTCGAGTTCGATCCGACGTCGCCACCGGACGACGAGGCCATGCTGGAAGGGCTCCACCCGTACGACAACCTCTACACCGACGATCTCCCGACGATCGACTTCCACGAGCGCCTGGTGCCGGTCTTCGAGATCTGGAAGCGAGCGGGCACCTGGGAGTGGATGCATCCCTGGATGGAGGTCGTGCTTCCCTATGACACGGCGCAGGACTACATCGAGCAGGTTCTGCCCGACCTGCCGCCGGGGCTCCTCGTCGGCGGCCACATCCTGTTGTGGCCGGCGAAGAACCCGGTCTCGCGCTCGCGCCTGTTCATGCGGCCGGACACCGAGAACCTGATCGGCTTCGGCATCCTGCCCGCGGTGCCCGAGAAGTTCTGGCCGCTGATCAAGCCCCAGCTCGAGAACGCGAGCCTCCTGAGCCAGATGATGGGCGGCAAGCGGTACCTGTCGGGCTGGATCGACTTCACGCCCGCCCAGTGGCGCGAGCACTTCGGTCCGCGCTGGGAGGAGCTGGTGCGTGCGAAGGAGACCTACGATCCGGACGGCATCCTGAATCCGGGATTCGTCAAGTTCGAAGACCCGGTCGAGGCCGGATAGGAGGCTCGACATGCCGATCCCGTTCGGAACCGACGAGTGGGCCCGCGCCCTGGTCACCGAGGTCAACGACTCCAGCGAGTACCGGAACGCGGCGGCGAAGTGGGGACGCGACTTCAACGGCAACCTCGTGTTCGCCTTCGAGGCCGACGAGGTGCTCGAGGAGCCGCGATATCTTCTCATTCGGCTCGCCGGCGGACGGTCCGAGGGCGCCGAGTTCATCTCCGATCCCGATCACCCGGACGCGGGATTCACGCTGAGCGGACCGTTTCAGCTCTGGAAAGACATC
Organism: Candidatus Eiseniibacteriota bacterium; assembly: GCA_965224245.1. Lineage (GTDB taxonomy): Bacteria > Eisenbacteria > RBG-16-71-46 > CAZAMP01 > CAZAMP01 > CBDCYW01. The sequence continues at coordinate 4,302,209 of OZ245046.1, forward strand.
CTCGAACGCAAGACAATGGCGGCCACGGCAATCCTGACCGGGAAGCTGCGGGTCGATGGTCCCAAGATGACGCTTCTCAAGCACACGGGCGCCAACCGCGCGCTCATCCACTGCACGGCGTCGATCGACACGCTCTTCCCGGGTGACGACTGACGCCGGCGCCGCGGCGTAGAACCTGCGGTGCCGGCCCTCGACCCTGGAGGTTGTGCATGGTCGCGCCGCGGCATCTGAACGTCTCGGACGGAGACGTCATCCTTCTCGTCGGAACCATGAAGGGGCTGTTTCTCCTTCGCTCCAACGGCAACCGCGCCGACTGGGACGTGGGGGGCCCGTACTTTCCCGGACGATCGGTCTACGCGGCGGCGTATGACGGCCGCGCGGGACGCCGGCGTATCTGGGCGGGGGGTCTGTCCGAACACTGGGGACCCGGGATCAGCTCCAGCGACGACTTCGGCGCCTCGTGGCAGTCGCCCGAGTCCGCCACGCTCCGCTTTCCCGACGATGCGGGTGACGAGCTGAAGCAGGTCTGGCAGATCCGTCCCGGTCGCGAGAGCGAGCCCGACACGATGTACGTGGGGGTCGACCCCGCGGCGCTGTTCGTCTCGACCGACGACGGCACCACGTGGGAGCTGTCGCGCGGGCTCTGGGACCACCCGCACCGCGAGCACTGGAACCCCGGCTACGGTGGGTTGTGCCTGCACACGATCCTCCCCGACCCCAGGAACCCCGACCGGATCACGGTCGCCGTCTCGGCCGCCGGCGTGTACCAGACCGACGACGGCGGCAGCACCTGGCACGCGTCGAATCGCGGCATCCGCGCCGAGTTCCTGCCCGACAAGTACCCGGAGTTCGGTCAGTGCGTGCACAAGATCGCGCACCATCCGTCCCGGCCGCACGTGATGATGCTGCAGAACCACTGGGGACTCTACCGGAGCGACGACGGCGGCGAGCTGTGGCACGACGTCGCCAACGGCGTCCCGTCCGACTTCGGGTTCGCGATGGCTCAGCATCCGCACGAGCCGGACACGGTGTTCATCGTGCCCATCGAGTCGGACGGATTCCGGTGCACGCCCGAAGGGAAGCTGCGCGTCTATCGCACACGGAACGGCGGGGAGAGCTGGGAGCCGCTGACGAACGGCCTGCCGCAGCAGAACGCGCTGGAGACCATCCTTCGGGACGGCATGGATACCGACGAGATCGATCCGGCCGGCGTCTACTTCGGAACGCGCAGCGGAAAGGTGTACGCCTCCGCGAACGGCGGTGAGGGATGGACGGTGGCGATCGAGGGCCTTCCTCCGGTCGTCTGCGTGAAGGCGGCCGTCGTCGGCAGCCTGGACGCGGTCGTGTTCCCGCGCCCGGCACCCAGGCCCGCCGCGAAGACGGCTCCAGCGAAGAGGAAGGCGGCCAAGAAGAAAGCCGCCAAGAAGAAGAAGACTAAGAAGGCCGCCAAGAAGAAGGCCACCAAGAGAACGGCGACGAAGAAGAAAGTCGCGAAGAAGAAGACCGCCAAGAAGAAGGCGACGAAGAAGAAGGTCGCGAGGAAGAAGGTCACCAAGAGGAAGGCGACGAAGAAGAAAGTCGCGAAGAGGAAAGCCGCCAAGAAGAAGGCCACGAAGAGGAAGACCGCCAAGAGGAAGGTCGCCAAGAAGAAGGCCACGAGGAAGAAGGCGACCCGGAAGAAGGCGACGAAGCGCGGTGGGAAGAAGAAGCGCTCGCGGCGTTAGCCCCGTGCGATCCGCCCGCGGGCCGCTCGAGGAGGTCAGATGACGATCACCGTGCACATCCCGGGCGCGCTACGCGAGTTCACCGGCGGTCGGGCGTCGGTCTCGCTCGAGACCGACGCCACCACCGTGGGGGCGGCGCTGACCGACCTCTGGGTGACCTACCCCGGGCTTCGGGATCGCGTCACCACCGAGCAGGGCCGGGTCCGGCCCCACGTGAACGTGTTCGTCGGAACCGAGAGCATCCGGTACACCGGAGGGCTCGACTCACCGGTCTCGGACCGGGACGAGATCTCGATCATCCCGGCCGTCAGCGGCGGATAGCTCGAGTGGCGTGCCGTCGCCCCGCGGCGGCACGCCCCCCTCCCGGGGCGCCGCGTGTCGCTCCCGCCCCCTCGAGCGACGCTACTGCGGAAAGAGCGAGCTGATGCTCTCCCGATCGTGGACCCGGCGGATCGCCTCGCCGAAGAGTGGCGCCACGCTCACGACCTCGATCTTGGGCGAGAACGCGACCGGCTGCGTCTCGATGGTGTCGGTCACGAACAGCCGACGAATGGGGCTCTGGTCCAGCCGTTCCATCGAGCCCTCGGTGAAGACCCCGTGGGTGACCATCGCGTAGACGCGCTGCGCGCCGTTCTCGACCAGTCGTTTCGCGCACTCGGTGAGCGTTCCCGCGGTGGTCGTGAAGTCGTCGATGATCACCGCCGTCTTCCCCGACACGTCGCCGATGATCTCGAGCACCGTGGCCAGCTCCTGGTCGACCCGCCGCTCCTTGTTCGCGATCGCCAGCGACGTCCCCAGAAACGAGGCGTACTTCCGTGCCTGCTTCGCGAAGCCCGCGTCGGGCGATACCACGACCATGTCCGGAAGCCGGCGCTTCTGGAGCGCCTCGCACAAGGGCTGGAGGGCGTAGAGAACGTCCACCGGGCGGCGGAAGAACCCCGCGAGCTGCGGCGCATGCAGGTCCATCGTGATGACACGATCGGCGCCGGCGACCTCGATTGCATCCGCACAGACGCGGGCCCGGATCGAGACGCGCGGCTCGTCCTTCTTGTCGCCCTTGGCGTAGCTGAAGTACGGCATCACGACGGTGACCGCCTCGGCGCTGGCGCGCTTCAGCGCGTCGATCCAGAAGAGCAGCTCCATGAAGTTGTCGTTCGTCGGGAACACCGTGCTCTGGATCACGTAGGTGCGCCGCCCGCGGACGTTCTCCTCGACCTTGACGAAGAGGTTGCCGTCGCCGTACCGGCGCACGGTGCCGCGCCCCGGGCTCACGCGCAGGTAGTCACAGATCGCCGCGGTGAGCCGGCGACTTCCCGATCCCCCGAACACGACCTTGTCCTCGACCGACATGCGATACTCCCGATGACCGCCCGCAGACACTGTATCCAAGCGGGTCCCGGTGGCGAACCGGAATCTGACGGTTCTCGACCCGGCCCACACGCGTTACCATCCGACGCGCTCCACGACGTGCCCGCGAGCCGTCACACACCTCCGGCAGCGAGGACCGACCCCGACGATGCGATCCCTGGTGGCCCTGGCCGTTCGCCGGCGCGTGACGATCAACATGATCGTGCTGATGTTCGTCGTGTTCGGCGCCGTCGGATACTCGCGGCTGAACCTCGATCTCCTGCCCGACATCGACTACCCCTCGCTGACGGTGCGGACCGAGTTCCCCAACACGGCACCCCCGGAGATCGAGACCCTGGTGACCCGGCCGGTGGAGGAGGCGGTCGGGGTCCTGCGCGGTCTCGAGCGCATGCACTCGGTCTCCCGGAGCGGGCTCTCGGAGGTCACGCTGGCGTTCCGCTGGGACACCGACCTCGACGCGGTCTCGCTCGACGTCCGCGAGAAGCTGGACCGGCTGACGCTGCCCGACGAGGCCGAGCCTCCCATCGTGCTCCGGTTCGATCCCTCGCTGGATCCCATTCTGCGGCTGGCCGTGATGCCCCCCGGCGGAATCGAGGACGCACGGCGGCTGGTCGAGAAGCGCACGAAGACCTCCCTGGAGACGATCCAGGGCGTCGCCGCCGCCGACGTGATGGGCGGCCTCGAGGAGGAGATCCAGATCGATCTGGATCAGGAGCGCATGACGGCGCTCGGGCTCACGCTCGAGGAGGTGCGGAGCCTCGTCTCCACCTCCAACGTGAACCTCCCCGGCGGGGCGCTGGAGGACGTCGACAACCGCTACCTGATCCGCACGATCAACGAGTTCGACAGCGTGGAGGAGATCTCGCAGCTCGTCGTCCGGCGGCGGGGCGACAGCATCGTCCGGCTGGGTGACGTGGCCGACGTCCGGCTCGGCAGCCCCGATCGCGAGGAGATCACGCGGGTCGACGGCCGGGAGTGCGTGGAGATCGCCGTGTTCAAGGAGGGTGACGACAACACGGTGCAGGTCGCCAAACGCGTACGCGGCGCCCTCGAGGAGCTCGAGCGCGAGCTTCCCGAGGGGTACCGGATGCAGGTGCTGTTCGATCAGTCCCGCTTCATCGAGCAGGCGGTCGGTGAGGTACGGAGCGCCCTCGTCGTCGGCGGCATGCTGGCCGTTCTGGTGCTTCTCGCGTTCCTGCGCGATGCACGGAGCACGCTCATCATCGCCACGTCGATCCCGGTATCGGTCATCACCGCGTTCGTGTTCATGTACCGGTTCGACGTCTCGCTGAACATCATGTCGCTGGGCGGACTCACGCTCGGGATCGGGATGCTCGTGGACAACGCGATCGTCGTCCTGGAGTCGATCTTCCGGCACCGGCGCACGGCGCCGACACCCGCGCGGGCCGCGATCGACGGCACCAGCGAGGTGGCCGGCGCGGTGGTCGCGGCCACGCTCACGACGGTGGCCGTGTTCCTGCCGATCGTGTTCGTCGAGGGCATCGCGGGCCAGCTCTTCGGGGACATGGCGCTGACGGTGACCCTGAGCCTCCTCGCGTCGCTGGCCATCGCGTTGACGTTGATCCCGATGCTGAGCTCGCTGGGTGGGCGGCCGGCGGACCGCGCGGACGCCGCCCCGCGCGACCCGGCCACGCCGCCGGGTCGCGACGCCGGCGCCGTGGCGTCGCTGGGTGCGTTCTCCCGCGGGTACGACCGGGTGCTTCGCGGAGCGCTCCGGCATCGCTGGGCGACGCTCGGCGTGGCCGTGGTGCTTCTCGGCTTGGCGATGTTCGGCCTGTCCCGGGTGGACACCGAGCTCGTTCCCGCGATCTCCGAGGGCGAGATCGCGTTCGAGGTCACGCTCCCCGAGGGCACCGCGCTGGCCAAGACGGACCGGACGATCCAGCACGCCGAGGCCGCTCTGGCCGGTGATCCCCGCGTGGATCGCTACTACGTGCGCGTGGGGAGCCGCCTCGTCACCGGCGGCATGGCGCTGAACCCGAAGGCCGAGCACCTCGGACAGCTCAACGTCGTCCTCGCCGACCGGCGCGACGAGACCGCCCAGGCCGCGATCGCCGACGTCGTCCGATCGCGCTTCGCGGCCATCCCGGACGCCCAGGCGCGAGAAGGTCGACCCAGCTACTTCACGCTGGAGACACCGATCGAGGTCGTGCTGTTCGGAGACGACCTGGACGCGCTCCGGGCGGCCGGCGACGCGATCGCCGCCGACATGCGCGCCGCCGGCATCTTCGTCGACGTCCGCTCGTCGATGGAGGAGGGGTTCCCCGAGCTCCAGATCGTGTTCGATCGGGATCGGCTGGCCGCCCTCGGGCTCACCACGCGCGAGCTCTCCGAGACGCTGCGCGATCGCGTGGAGGGCGACGTGGCCACGCGCTTCCGCGAGGCCGATCGCCAGATCGACGTTCGCATCCGGAACCGTCTCCAGGATCGCGACACGCGGAACGACGTGGCCAATCTCGTGGTGCCGGGCCCGGACGGCGCCGCGGTGCGGCTGGTCACGATCGCCGACATCGTCGAGTCGCGCGGGCCGGCCGAGATCCATCGCATCTCGCAGCAGCGAGCGGCCGTCATCACGTCGAACCTGGACGGCGTGGGGCTCGGCGAGGCGGTGACCCGGCTCGAGTCGATCCTGGCCGGTGCGGCGCTTCCCGTGGACGTCACCTCCGAGATCGCCGGACAGAACCGTGAGATGAAGGTTTCCTTCGCGAGCCTCCGCTTCGCCATCGGGCTGGCGATCTTCCTCGTCTACCTCGTGATGGCGGCCACGTTCGAGTCCCTCGTGCACCCGTTCGTCGTGCTGTTCACGGTCCCCTTCGCGCTGATCGGTGTCGCGGTCGGGCTCGTGGTCACGCAGACCCCGATCAGCGTCATCGTGCTGATCGGTGCGATCATGCTGGTCGGCATCGTGGTCAACAACGCGATCGTGCTGATCGATCGCGTCAATCAGCTGAGACGAGCCGGCGTGGATAAGACCGACGCGATCGTGAGGGGCGCCCACGTACGACTGCGACCGATCCTGATGACCACGGCGACCACCGTGCTCGGGCTGGTGCCGATGGCGCTGACGTTCGGGCAAGGGGCCGAGCTGCGGTCACCGCTCGCGATCACGGTGGCGTTCGGGCTCACGTTCGGCACGGGGCTGACGCTGATCGTGATCCCGGTGGTCTACGCGATCGTTCCGGCGGGAGCCGGTCGCACCGAGACGGGCGCCTGACCGCGCCGGGAACGTCGCGCGGCACGTCGCCGATCGGCCGCGCGGTCCACCGGAACGCGGGACGATCACCCCATCCGGCTAAAACCGCCGCGACGGCACCGGCGGCCACTCCGGCTCGCCCACCGACCGGGTCTCGAGCTGCTCCATCGCGATCGCGATCGCGCGCTCGAGCTGCGGGTCCTTCCCCGCGGCGCTCGACGCCGGGTCCATGTCGACCTCGACGTCCGGATCCACCCCGTAGTTCTCGATGTTCCAGCCCGGTCCATCGAAGTAGCACGAGAACTCCGGCTGGGTGACCGTCGTCCCGTCGGCGAGGAGGAAGTCGACGTTGATGCCGATCACGCCACCCCAGGTACGCTTGCCCACGAGCGTGCCGATCTCGTACGCCTTGAACGCATGGCTGAAGATGTCCCCATCGGAGCCCGCGAACTGATCGCAGAGCGCGACGATCGGTCCGCGCACCGTATCCGCCGGATAGGTCTCCGGCCTCCCGTACCGCGGGCGCTCCCACCCGATCACCCGCCGGCGAAGCCGCTCGATGATCAGCTGGGAGACGAAGCCGCCCCCGTTGCTCCGCGCGTCGACGATGAGCCCGTCGCGCCGGGATTCCGTGCGAAACGACCGCAGGAACTCCGAGAGCCCGAGCCCGCTCATGTTGGGAACGTGCACGTAGCCGAGGCGTCCGTCCGATGCCTCGGCCACCGCGCGCCGCGTCCGCCGGACCCAGTCGCGATAGCGAAGCCGCTTCTCGGACGCGAGCGTCCGGACGTCCACGCGCCGTCGCTCTCCGCCGCCGGCCGGCTCCAGCACGATCTCGACGTCGGTCGCCGCGGCGTGCACGAGGAGCCGACGCGGGTCGTCGCGCTCGGAGACGGCGTGGCCGGCCACGCCCACGATCCGATCCCCCACCTCGGCCCGGACGCCGGGCGCGCCGAGCGGCGAGCTCACGTCGGGATCCCACGGGTCTCCCTCGAGGAAGCGATCGATCCGGTACCCCGTCCCGTCCCAGGTCGTCTCCACGCCGAGGAGCCCGACCGGATACGCCTTGCGGGCCGGATAGTCGCCGCCCCACTCGTACGCGTGAGACGTGCCCAGCTCACCCTGCATCTCCCAGATCACGTCGGAGAGCTCGGCGCGCGTCGTGACGCGACTCACCAGCGGCAGGTAGCGCTCGCGGATGTCGTCCCAGTCCACCTCGGCCATGTTCTCGGCCCAGAAGTGCGTTCGCTGGAGGCGCCACGCCTCCTCGAACATCTGACGCCACTCGTCGCCCGGCACCACGTCCACGCGGAGCCGATCCAGATCGATCGTGCCGCTCTGCCGCGAGTGCCCCGGATGCGGCGGCTCCTTGGGTGGCTCCTCGCCGGTCTCCAGCAGGTACAGCTCCTCCTCGGCGAGGGCCAGCGTCCGGCCGGCCCGCACGTCGATCGCCTTCACCGCGTCGATCAACGTGGAGAGCTTGCCGGTCCGGAGCTCGTAGCATTCGAGCGACGGCTTCAGATCGTGGTCCAGGTCGTCCTCGTCGCGCTCGTGATCGAGGAGCCCCAGGATCGGCCAGGATCGGAAGACCAGCTTGTCGTCATCGACGTGGAGATCCCCGTAGTCGCCCGGATGCACGTGGGGGCACACGGCCATGCGCGACTCGAGTCCCTCGAGATCCACCCGGATCGGCTCGACCTCGGCGTCCGCGTCGCCACCGGTCTCCGATCCGGACGCGGACTTGCCGCGGCCGTGGTCCTTGTCCGACTCGTCGCTCTTGTCCTTCTCCTCGCTCTCCAGCACCTCGCGCCAGCGGTCGTCGAACGGCGAGATCTGATCCGACGCCAGCACGTACGCGTAGATGCGCGACGACTGGACGCACGCGGTGGCGAAGGACGAGCTGTCGATCGCCGGGTTGAAGGTCCGCTCCGAGACGACGAACAGGAACCGTCCCTTCGGGTCGAACGCGGGGGAGTGCGTGGGCACGTCGTCGTCGTTCAGACGGATCGAGCGCCCGGTCGCGATCTCGAGCAGATGCGCCCGCCCGCCCTCGACCAGCCAGGAGATCGGCTCGACGTACGCGAGCCAGGCCCCGTCGGGCGAGAACGCCACGTCGTGGATCGGTCCCGTCCGCGGATCGGCGAGGACGCTCGCGGCGTCGGGGTTGTCGACGTCGGCGTAGAAGAGCTTGCCGGACACGTCGGTCGCCGCGACCGCGCGCCGGGCCGGGCATGCGTAGAGCGCCTTCAACCGCTTGCTTCCCGGCAGGACGAAGCGGCGGCGGCACTCGCCGGTGGCCACGTCGTGCAGCTCGATGCCTTCCTCGCCGCCGGCATCGGACATCACCGCGATCTCCTCACCGCCGGTGATCCAGACCGCCTCGCGATAACGAACGCCCGATGCCTCGCCGACGCGCCGGACGGCGCCCCCCCACGCCGCCGCGGTGACGCACTTGCCGCGCACCACGGCCGCCAGATGCTTGCCGTCGGGTGAGAGCGCGAGGTGCTGGAGCTGCGTGTGCGGATCCACGAACTTCCGCTGGAGCTGCGTACCGCTCGGCGCGGCATTCAGCTCGACGAGCGAGTCCTGGCCGCTCCGGGTGTCGTAGCGACGGATCCGCCCGCCGTGCTGATACACGAGCGTCGCGCCATGTCGCTTCAGGTGTCGCGCGTAGAAGTCACGATGCCGGGTGTGCTGGGTCAGATCGTTCCCGTCCGACGTGCAGGACCAGAGGTTGCCGTAGCCGTCCGAGTCGTCGATGACGTACACGCGATCACCGCAGAACGTGGGCAGCACCGGGTTGCCGTCGACCTCGATCAGGCGCGAGAACTGCTGCTCGCGAAGCGAGCCGATCCACACGTCACCGGCGGTGCCGCCCCGATAGCGCTTCCAGCGGGCGGAATCGGTCGCGTTGAGCCCGAGGACGACGCGGTCTCCATCGGTCGTCTCGTCGAAGGAGATGTGCATCGCCCGCCCGACCGGAATGCGCGTGCAGCCGGTGCCGTCGATCCGGATCGTATACAGGTGGCGATCGCTCCGGAGCGCGCCGCCGCGCCCGGAGCCGTACACGATCGTGTCGTCGCTCCGGAAGCCGATCACGGTGGAGGCGTCGGCCTCGTACGTGACGCGCTGCGGCACACCGCCGGTCACCGGACATACGAACACCTCGACGGGTCCCTCCGCGTTGCTCTGGAACGCGATCAGCGACCCGTCGGGTGAGAAGGCCGGATGCTCGACCCGGCCGAACCCGGACGTGAGACGGCGTGCGTCGCCGCCCTCGGCCGGCGCGACCCACAGGTCGTCTTCGGCCACGAAGGCGATGTGTCGGTCCGAGAGGGCCGGAAAGCGAAGATAGAGGGACATGAGAGATCTCCAGCATCGTCGGGAAGCGCGACCTGTCGAGGCGGCGCGAGAATGTCGGGACTTGGAGGCCGACAAGGATACTCCCTCCGGCCTCGGCGGCACATCCCGAAAGGGCGATCGTCCCTCCCTGGATCGTCCGGGACCGCTCGAGCGACCGCCGAAGCGGCGCGCCCGCCGGATGGCGGCTGGTCCAGGATCACCGACCTCTGTAGACTACGGCGCATGACGCTTCCCGAGATCGCGATCAAACGCCCCGTCACGATGCTGATGGTGCTGGTGAGCCTCTTCGTCCTGGGAGGCGTGGCACTCGTGCGCCTGCCGCTGGCGTTCCTCCCGGACTACGTCGAGCCCCAGCTCTTCGTGGTGGCTCCGTATCCGGGCGCGTCGCCGAAGCAGGTCGAGCGGACCATCGTCCGCCCGCTCGAGGAGGCCCTGGGCACGCTCTCGGGGCTCCGCGAGATGCGATCGTGGTGCAGCGGCGACATGGGACGCGTCAGCCTCGAGTTCGAGCACTGGCGCGACGTCCGCGCCGCCCACATCGAGGTCCGCGAGCGCATCGATCGCGCCAGGGGCGAGCTGCCCGACGACGTGGGCGACATCACGATCTCCGGCAGCTGGGACTCCGGCGAGGCGGAGCGACCGATCCTCGAGGCGCGCGTCGCATCGACGCGCGATCTGAGCGAGAGCTACGACCTCATCGAGCGGAAGATCGTCCGACCGCTGGAGCGGATCCCCGGGGTGGCGCAGGTCGGCCTCGACGGCGTGAATCCGAAGGAGGTGCGGATCAACCTGCGCCCGCGCGACGTGGCCGCTCACGGGCTCGACGTGCGCGACGCGCTGTCGGTCCTGCTCGACAACAACCAGGACCTGAGCCTGGGACACGTGGGCGACGAGGAGCAGACGTTCGCCCTGCGGGCGATCGGGACGTTTCGTTCGGTCGAGGAGATCGGCGCGCTCCCCATCCGCGAGGACGGGCTCCGCCTCTCGGACATCGCGGACGTTCGCTACGAGGAGCCACCGCTCGAGCACGCCCGGCACCTCGACGGCGAGTTCGCGGTGGGGCTCACGATCAGCCAGGAGGCGAACGCCAACACGGTGGCGATCTGCGACGAGGTCTCCCGGCGGGTTCGCGCGATGGGCGACGATCCCGAGCTCCAGGGCGTCAACCTCCTCGTGTGGTCCGATCAGGGCGCCGAGATCCGGAACACGCTGGAGAGCCTCTTCGCCTCGGGCGTGTTCGGCGCCGCCCTGGCGTCGATCGTGCTGTTCGCGTTCCTCCGGCGTGTGACCAGCACGGCGGTGGCCGTGGCCAGCATCCCGTTCTCGCTGATCGTGGCCTGCGGCGTCCTCTGGTCCCAGGGACGGACGCTCAACACGATCACGCTTCTCGGGCTCATCGTCGGCATCGGCATGCTGGTCGACAACGCCGTGGTGGTGATGGAGAACATCTTCCGCCACCAGGAACGCGGTCTGGATCGGGCGACCGCGGCCCGCCTGGGATCGCGCGAGGTGTCCACGGCCGTGATCGCGGCCACGTTGACGTCGGTGATCGCGTTCGTGCCGATGCTGTTCAATCGCCCGTCCGAGATGAGCGTGATCCTGCGCGAGCTGGCGATCACGGTGGGCGTCACGCTGCTGGCGTCGCTCTTCGTGAGCCAGACGCTGATCCCGCTGGCGATCGCCCACCTGCCGGCCGGCTCGCGGCCCCGGCGCGGCTGGCGCACGCGCGCGATGGAACGCGGCTACTCGCGCATCCTGGCCTTCAGCCTGCGCCGCCGGTGGGTCGGCGTCGCGCTCGGGCTGGCGGTCACGGCCTCGGGCATCTTCCCCGCCCTTCGCGTCGATCTGAACATGGACACGAACGAGGCCGAGATGTTCGTCACCGTCCGCTACGACTTCTCCGAGGAGCTGAGTCTCGACCGCAAGGAGCAGGTGGTCTCCCGGGTCGAGAACGCGCTCGATCCGCACCGCGAGGAGATGTCGGCCAAGTCGATCTACAGCTTCTGGAGCGAGAACTTCGCCATCACCCGCGTCTACCTGGAGGACGGCAGCGTGAACGAGCGCGAGATCGCGCGGGTGCGCGCGGCGCTCCGGCCGCTCTTGCCCGAGCTTCCCGGCGTGCGCCTGGAGGTCATGGACTCCGGACCGTTCTGGCGCCGCGACCGGGGCAAGCGGGTGGCGTTTCAGATCTACGGCGAGGACTCCGACGTGATCGCCGATCTGGCCGAGAAGGCCAAGGACCGCCTCCGCGAGATCGACGGCCTCGTGGAGCCGTTCTCCAGCGCCGAGGGCGGCAGCGACGAGCTGCACGTCGAGCTGGATCGAGAGCGCGCGCTCGCGTTCGGCATCCCGTTTCGGCAGCCCTCGGACGTCGTCGGTCTGACGTTCCGCGGACGCTCGCTGCCCAAGTACCGTGGGGACGGCAACGAGCGCGAGATGCGTCTCCTCCTGGACGAGCGCGAGACCGCGACGCTGAGCCAGCTCGAGAACCTGCCGCTCGAGAACCGGGACGGCGAGACGATCCCGCTGGCCTCGATCGCCACGTTCGAGGTGCGATCGGGCCCCTCGCGCGTGATGCGCGAGGACCGGCTCACCAGCGTCTGGGTCGGGGCGCGCTACGACGAGGGCACGCGGCGCGACTATCTGCCGCAGGTGGAGGCCGCCCTCGCCACCCTGGAGTTCCCCGACGGATACGGCTGGACGATGTCCCGGACCGACGAGCGGAAACGCCGTCAATCGACGGAGTTCGTGACCAACCTGTCGCTGGCGCTCCTGTTGATCTTCGCGGTCATGGCCAGCCTCTTCGAGAGCGTGCGCCAGGCGGTGGGACTGATGGTGTCGCTGCCGTTCGCGATCTCCGGCGCGGCGTGGACGCTCTATCTGACCGGCACCGACTTCGATCAGCCGGCCGCCGTCGGTCTCCTGGTGCTGATCGGCGTGGTCGTGAACAACGGCATCGTCATGCTGGAGCACGTGAACACGTACCGGCGCGCCGGACGCTCACGAACGCACGCGATCATGCGAGGGGGTCGCGAGCGACTCCGCCCGATCCTCATGACCACGCTGACCACGCTCATCAGCCTCACCCCGATCGTCGTCCAGCGGCCGGCGCTGGCCGGCGTGTACTACTACTCGATGGCGCTGGTGATCATGGGCGGGCTCCTGGTCTCGACCGTGCTGACGCTGTTCGTCCTGCCCACGAGCACGATCCTGGCCGAGGACATCCCGGCCGGACTGGCCCGGCTCATCGGCGGTGTGTTCCGGCGGGGGCTCCGGCGCCCGATCCCCGAGGCCGGGGCCCGGTGAGTAGCCGTCCGTCGACCCACTCCATGCCGGGACGTCCATGAGCGAGCCCGCTCCGCTTCGCATCGATCTCGACCAGCCGCGCCGCGGGTATCGCGAGTTCATCAGCGCGTGGCTCGTCGTGCGGGACGACGTGCGGTATGTGGTCGACCCGGGGCCGACGTCCACCATCCCGCATCTGATCGAGCGAACCCGGGCGCAGACAGAGCGGCTGGATCTCGTCCTCCTCACCCACATCCACATCGATCACGCGGGTGGCACGGGGGCGGTCGTCTCGGCGTTTCCCGGGTGCAAGGTCGCGTGTCTGCCGCGTGCGCGGGCGCACCTCGTGGATCCGTCGCGGCTCTGGGCCGGATCGCGCGCGGTGCTCGGCGACGTGGCCGACATGTACGGTCCCATCCTGCCCGTACCCGAGGACGCCTTCGCCGGTGACGACGACCTCGAGCGGCGCTCGCTCGTGATGATCCCGACGCCCGGGCATGCCCCGCACCACGTCGCGTTCCGTGACGGGGGCCGCGTCTTCGTGGGCGAGGCGCTGGGCACGCGCGCCGGCACCGCGAGCGGAATCTACCGCCGGCCGGCCACGCCGCCGCGGTTCGAGCGGGAGGTCGCGCTCGCGTCGATCGATCGGATCGGCGCGCTGGAGGACGTTGAGCGGTTTCACTTCGGGCACCACGGCGAGGAGGCGCTCGGCGACGGCGCCGTCGCGGCCGCGCGCGATCAGCTCCGGCGGTGGACGGACGTCGTGCGGCGCGTGCTCGCGGACGGGGGCTCGGGATCGGGTCAGGGATCCGGTGGCGGACCGGACGGCTGGACGTCCCGGTGTCGCGACGCGCTCCTCGCGAGCGACCCCGATTTCGCGCGGCTCACCGAGCTCGACGACGACGTCCGGGAGCGTGAGGAGACGTTCGTCGTGAACTCGCTGACGGGCATGCGGGGATGGGTGGAATCGGTCCGGTCAGGGGAATCGGACTGAACAAAGCCGCCGATCTGACCCTGTCGAGGCCTCACAGTGCTCCGGGCTGGTGGGCGGGCTTTGCTGAAGCTCATCCGGAATCGCGGGGTGGCGGAGTTCGTCTCGAGACCTCGACGTCGAACGTCGAGCCTCGTTCGCGCGTCGGCGGCTCTGCGCTCGCCGCTCCCGCCGGATGCCGGAGGTGGTGATCGTACCCGGGTATCGGGGACAATGCGGGGCGCTGGGTGCTCGGTGCTGGGCGCTGGGTGCTGGGCGCTGGGTGCTGGGCGCTGGGTGCTCGGCGCGGGCGCTGGGTGCTCCACGCGGGCGCTGGGCGCTCGGCGCGGGCGCTGGGCGCCGGGGCACCCGGCTCGACGGTGATCGGCGATGCGGTCGTGCCTCGGGACGTCGCCGACTCGCGCGCGAACGTCTCCAGTGCGGCGGGTCAGAGCGCGGGCCGGAGTGTGTTAAAGTATTGTCACGTATTGATTTATGCTTGACTTCGCCCGGCCGTTCCGGTAGTCTTCTCACGTCGATCAGCCCCAGATCGACGGACCTCTCCCCCGCGGTGGATCGAGCAGTTGCCAGTTCCTTCGCCGCGCACGCCCCGGGCGATGGCGTTCACCGGTCGATCTCCGTCAGCGCCGATTGATGACGCGGCGCCGTGCGATCGGATCGGCCGGTCGTCCGAGGCTCAACACCGTCGACTGAGGGGTGCATCATGCGGGTATCCAGGTCCGAGCCATCGCGTGTCGCGAACGTGTCCCGCACGAACACGAGCCGTCTCCAGGGGGCGGACGTTCGGAGCGACGCGCGCTCCCGTCTTCAGGGGACGGACGTTCGGAACAACGCGCGCTCCCGTCTTCAGGGGACGGACGCTCGGCGCGAGGCGCGCTCGCGTCGCGCCTGCCGGCGGCTGGAGCGCGTGCGACGTCTGGAAGGCCGCGCCAGCGTCGCGGTCGCGCTGTCGTTCGCCGAGATCGACGCCGAGCACCACTACCGCGTGCTCGGCTTCACCTCGATGCTGGCGTACGCGACCGAGCGACTGGAGATGTCGGCGTCGCGGTGTCATCAGCTGCGGGGGCTGTCCGAGCGGATGCGGGAGTTCCCGGCGCTCCGCGACGCGATGGCGTCGGGCCGGCTGAGCTGGACGAAGGCGCGCGCGATCGCGCCGATCCTGACCGCCTCGTCCGCGGATGCGTGGATCGGGCTGGCGTCGCGTCTGTCGCGTCGGGAGCTGGAGCAGCGGATCGCGGACGCCCGGGCGGCGGCGCGGCGGGCGGTCGGTGGCGCGGCCCAGGAGACGATCCGGGTCGATCCGGCGGCGGTGGCCGACTCGGCGACGGTGGCGGACTCCACCGCGGTGGTCGATTCCGCCACCGTCGTCGAACCTGCCACGGTCGGCTCCACCGCGGTGGTCGACTCCGCCGCGGTGGTCGACCCTGCCGCGGTGGTCGACTGCGCTACCCCGGTCGACCCAGCCGGGGTGCTCGACGCCGCCGCGAAGGTCGGCGATGCCGCCGCGACATCGCCGCCGACGCTCGAGGTGACCCTCGAGCTGCGCGTCCGTCTCGATACCCTCTCCCATGCGCACGCCGAGGCCGCGTGGGAGCACGCCCGGAAGCACGGGTTCCGGGGCTCGAAGGCGGAGTTCGTCGTCGCGGCGATGGCGATGTTCGCGAACGCCCTGTCGTCGGGGTTGGCGGCTCGGTCGACGGCGTCGGGAGCGGCGGCTCGGTCGACGTCGGCGCCGTCCTCCTCATCCCCGTCGGCTTCCTCATCCCGCGTGCGTCCTGCGTCTCCGGCGTCTCCGTCGTCGTCGGCGTCCCCCTCGGGCGTCATGGCCCACGACGTCTTCCTCATCGACGGCGATGGTGGCAGGAGCGGGACCGCGGTCGTGCTATCAGATCGTCGTCCAGGACTGTCCGACCTGTCGACGGGCGCGCATCGGGGATCGTGCGCTTCCCGACGTCATGCGCCGGGCCATTCTTGCCGACGCGGACGTCGTCGATGCCCGGGGCCGGCGTCGCGCCAGCATCGCGCCGAGCCTGCGGCGACGCGTGCTCGCACGCGACGAGCACCGATGTCGTGTACCCGGGTGCAACAGCCGGCATCACCTCGCGGTGCATCATCGGCTGCCCGTGGAGCTCGGGGGTCGGAACACGCTGGAGACCTGGCCACGGTGTGCTGGCGCTGTCACGCCGCGTTGCACGCGATGCCGGTGGCCGCGGCGCGCGAGGTGTGGCTCGACGCGCGACGGCGCGAGTGACCGCGAGTCGCGAACGACGGAACGAGCTCCCGCGCCAGGTGCGGGAGGCCGTCTCCGGCGTCGCAACCTCTCGGGGACGTGAACGGGCGACGGGCCTCATCGGTATCCAACGGGCGACGGGCATCATCGGTACCCAACGGGCGACGGGCATCATCCGGATCACGAGGGTCACGTGCGCCGAGAGGTTCACCACCGTCATCTCTGGACTCTCGTCCAGCCGACGATGGCGTTCCTCGAGCTGCTCGACGGTCAGGAGGTAGGTGTCGAACGTGTACTGCTCGGCCGGATGCTCGAAGCTCGACGTCTGCAACCAGCGACGGTGGTGAGCGATTCAGGCCCTCTTGCTCTGAGTGTGCGTGCAGCCCCGGCGGAGCATGAACGTGCCCGGGCGATGTCGCGCCGGTGTCAGCTCTCGTCCCACCGCGTCGCGACATCGGCACAGAACGCGGGCCGACACCTCCGTCGCGTCACTCACGCCCGGCTCCTCTTGCATGCGGCTCTGGCGCCGCCGGCGCCGACCCGCGACCGGGGCTCTGACCCCGCTCATGCTCAACACAGGACGACGGTGCAATCGCGGGCCGGTCGTTCCATACGGTCCGGTGTGAAACGGGACGCGTCGAGACACGTTCCGCCGCGGCGCGCGCCTCCTCGTGGGCGAGGGTCCGGCCCCGCGCAGGCACGTCGACCGGATCCACTGCGAGACCGACCGTGTACCGCCGTCTCTGCTGGGCTACAATCGTGGCTACGTCGATCGACTCTTCGGACACCCCGCGCTGGACGCTCGGTGTTCGACCTTCACCCTGCCCCGCATCCGTCCATCGAGCCAGCGCGGATCACCGACGACCGAGGGGAGGAATCCGTGACGGTCCACCTCACACGATGCGCCGCCCTCGTCGTGATCCTGGCGCGAGCCGGTCTCGCGGAACCGATGCCCGATTACCTGACCTCCGCAGAGCCCTACGCCGTGGACTTCATGATCGGCGGCGAGCTCGACGACGAAGCGAGCTACCTCTATCAGCCCCGCGATCTCGCGATCGATGCCGACGGCAATCTCTTCGTGCTGGACACGAAGGGCTACTGCATCAAGAAGTTCGACCCGACCGGAGAATACCTGGCCACGTTCGGGCGACAGGGCGAGGGACCCGGCGAGATGGAGCGCGCATACTCGATGTCGCTCGATCCGGAAGGCAACGTCGTCATCTACGACACCCAGCAGCGGCGGTTCACCACGTTCGGTCCGGATGGAACGCCGACCGAGACGGTCGGACTGTACGAGCTCGGCCGGCGCTCCATCCGGGACTTCGAGATCGGGCCGCGCGGATCGGTCTACGTCGTCACGCGGTGGCAGGACTGGGTCGAGCTCAGCCGTCCGGCGCTCTTCGTGCTCGAGCGGCTCGATCTCGACACGCTCGAGGAGACGCCGATCGACTCGACGCGCGCGACCGACATGTACGTCGTGCGGGACGGGAACACCACGTGGTCGGTGAGCGCCCCGTTCCCCCATCACCTGCGCTGGGGTGTCGCCCCCTC
Organism: Candidatus Eiseniibacteriota bacterium; assembly: GCA_965224245.1. GTDB lineage: Bacteria > Eisenbacteria > RBG-16-71-46 > CAZAMP01 > CAZAMP01 > CBDCYW01. The sequence goes on from OZ245046.1 coordinate 4,319,935, forward strand.
CGGAAAGGTGGTCACCTGCGACTCGGGCGACTACGTGATCGAGATCTACTCACCGGAGCTCCGGCTCCTGAGTACACGCCGGCACGACGTCGATCCGGATCCGGTGACCGATGCGGACCTCGAGCAGTATCTCGAGACATACGAGGAGGGGCGGTGGCGGGACATGGCCCGCGACGCGGACGTCCCCGAGTTCAAGCCGTACTTCGAGCACATGCACATCGATGACGGCGGCTACCTCCTCTTTCAGCGGTCCGGAGACGACTCCGACGTCGCGACCTACGACGTGTTCGACCCCGACGGGGTCTTCCTCGATCAGGTCGAGCTGCCGTCGCTGGGAGGGGACGCGATCATCACCCAGGATCGGATACTCGACATCGGTGTCGATGAGGACGAGTCACCGGTCGTGTATTGCTACCGTCGCCCGTGACCGGTGGCGTCGAGGATGTCACGGATGTCGAGGATGTCACGGATGTCGAGGCCGTCCGGCGTCGAGGCCGGACTCAGGGCAGGCGTAGCACCCGGAGCCACGCGCGAGTCTCGGCTCCCGTCACCCGCAGGACGTAGACGCCCGGCGACACCGGTCGCCCGGCCGCGTCGAGTCCGTCCCACGTCGCGCCCGGCTCACTCCCGCCGAGCTCGATCGCGCGCCGGAGCCGTCCCGCGGTGTCGTAGACGGTGATCGTGCGCACGGCCTCGCCGCCGGACAGCGTGACCCGGGTGCCGGTCCGGAACGGGTTGGGCATCGCCTGCGCCGGGGCGTCGGCCGACACGGCGACGCCACCGCCGGGTACTCCGACGGTCGCCTCCTCGACGACGACCAGGAACTGATCGGCGGCCACGTCCAGGAGCTCCTGGTCGATGCCGCTCGGCCACTCGATGCGGAGACGATCCACGAGGGTGGCCGTGCCGAGCCCGAACTGGGCGACCATCGGCGGACCGGCGTAGAAGCTCCCGCCGCAGACGATCTCGACCATCTGCGTCGTGGGGCCGATCTCCGCGTACACCCGGGCGCCGACGCCGTTCCGGTTGGACTCGGTGCCCTCGAGTCGCACGTTCAGGAAGTGCCGGTCCTCGCGCGGCGTCTCGTTCCGGAAGAGCCGGGCGGTATCCCAGAGGTCGGTGAGGAGGAAGTCCACGTCCCCGTCGCCGTCGCAGTCGAACGGCAGGAGCCCGCGCGTGTTCGCGTCGTGGTCGAAGCCCGAGGCGACCGCGACGTCGGTGAAGTGACCGGTGCCGTCGTTCTGGAAGAGATACGAGGGAGTCACCCACTCGGTCTGCATCCACCCGTTGACGACCGCCAGATCCAGATCGCCGTCCAGCTCGACGTCCACGAAGGCGGCCCCCCATCCCCACCGGGCATCGTTCACGCCCCGCGTGGCGGCCTCGTTCGTGAACGTGCCCGCGCCGTCGTTCTGGTAGTACCAGTTGCAGCAGCCCTCGGCCGCGGCTGCGTCGTCGGTGATGTTGGTGGTCAGGAGATCGATGTCCCCGTCCCGGTCCACGTCGCCCGAGGCGACGCCCATGTCGTTGTTGATGCTGAAGCCGTCGGGCCCGGGCGCGAACGGCGTGAACGTGCCGTCACCCTCGTTCCGGAAGGCGTAGTCGGGTGCGAAATCGACCGCACAGAAGAGGTCCTGCCAGCGATCGCCGTCCAGGTCCACGAAGAGCGGCGTCCACTGGCTCACGGTGTTGCCGAGCTCGAGTCCGGCCTCGACGGTGACGTCGACGAACGTGAACCCACCTTCGTTGCGATAGAGATGGTTCCCGTAGCTGAGCCAGCTCGTCGTGTAGAGGTCCAGATCGCCGTCGTGATCGTAGTCACCGGCGGTGCCACCGCCGACGACGACGGAGAGTGGCTCGAGTCCGCAGCCGGCGCTCACGTTCTGAAACGTTCCATCACCGAGATTGCGGTAGAGCTGCGTGTAGGGGAAGTCGACCGACCCGTCCGAGTCGCACCACAGGACGAGGTCGTCGTAGCCGTCACCGTCCAGGTCGGCGAAGAGCGGTGTCCGCGCCAGCGCGAGGTCGACGAGACCGGCCGAGGCCGCGACGTCCACGAAGACGCCGCCGTCGTTGCGATAGAGCGACGAGGGATGGCCGTTGACGTCGGCGATGCAGAGGTCGAGGTCACCGTCGCGGTCGATGTCCGACGCCGCGGCGCCGGTTCCGAAACGCGAGGTCTCACCCGGCAGATACCCCGGCATCGGGTCGTTCTCGTGATGAACGTAGGTGATCCCCAGAGGGGTCGTCCGATCCACGAACACGGGGGTCGGATCGGCCTTCACCGCCACCGGGACGGCAGTCGCGACCCCGATGGCGACGGCGATCGCCGCGCGCACGGAGGCCGCCGGCGCCTCGGTGGACGCGGGAGCTCGCAGACGGGTGATGAGCATCGAGTCGTTCCAGGTTCGAAAGAGAAGACCACGGCGGGCGCATGCCCGGTCGGCACGCCGGCGATTGTGCTTTCGAGACGACGATTATACCGTAAGGCGCACTCGAACCGAAACCGGCGGAGAGTGCGGCCGATCCACCGAAGACCGCGATGCCGAACGCCTCCCGCCGGTCACGAGCCCGATGCCGCGAGAGGAGAACGCCGTTTGCCCCTCGACCTGACCTCGATCGCCGCGCGGATCGTGGTCGCCGCGACCATCGGCGCGATGACCATCGCACGAGTCGTGCATCAACGGTGGGCGGGCGAGAGCCGGTCGAGCCTCGCGCGCCACCCGGGTGCGCGCCGGAGCGTCGTCTTGCCCGTGGTGGGCGGTGCACCGTGGGCACTCCTGACGATCGGCTGGGTTGCGGGCGTGATCCCGACCGGATGGCGTTCGACCCCGGGCGAGGGCGTCTGGCCGATCCTCGGCGCGGTGATCTCGGTCGCGTCGGGAATCCTGTACGTGCGCGTCCACGAGGCGCTGGGCCGTAACTTCTCCATCGCGCTCCGGATCCGGGACGATCACACGCTGGTCACCTCCGGCCCCTACGCGCACGTGCGCCACCCGATGTACACCGCCGGCATCGGGCTCATGCTCGGGGTCTCGCTGGCGTCGGGGAGCGTCTGGATCGCGGGGACGGGGGCGCTGTACGCGGGCGTTCTCGTCCACCGCGTGCGCGCCGAGGAGGCGCTCCTCACGGACGCGTTCGGATCGGCCTACGAGACGTATCGCGCCCGGACCGGCGCCATCCTGCCCCGGTGGCGCTGATGCGGGGCACCAGCCCGTCCTTCTCCCGGTGCGCCCCGCGCGCTATGCTCGCCGTCTTTCGACCCCACGACCGAGGCGAGGAGCCGGCATGAGTGCCTTGAACGTGAGATCCGAGATCGGGCGCCTGCGCGAGGTGCTGGTCCACGCGCCCGGACCCGAGATCGACAACATGGTGCCGGACCTGATGGAGGAGCTGCTCTTCGACGACATCCTCTACGGCGACCTGGCGCGTGAGGAGCACGCGACGTTCCGCGCCGTGCTCGAGGCGCTCGACGTGCGAGTGCTCGAGGCACGCGACCTCCTGACCGAGACGCTGGCCAAGGAGGAGCCGCGGGCCTGGGTCAACGAGGTGCTCCTGCCCACGCTCTCGGCCGCCAGCGAGAACCGGATGCTCGCCGCGGACGCCGCCGAGCTGACGCGGATGCTCGTGGAGGGCATCCGCATCGACCCCGGCCACCGGGGGTTCGCGTCGCAGCAGATCTTCGAGATCGTCCCGCTGCCGAACTGGTGCTTCCAGCGCGATCCCCAGATCACGATCGGCGACGGGATCGTCATCTCGTCGATGACGACGCCGGCTCGCTGGCGCGAGTCGTTCCTGTCGTCACTGATCTTCTGCCATCACGACCGCTTCGCCGAGACGCCGCGCGTCCTCGACTCGATGCATCCGGAGGCCCTGCTTCCCGCGTACTTCGGGCCCACACGCCCGTGCCACGAGGGCGGCGACATCCTGATCGTCTCCGAGGACGTCGTGGTGGTGGGCGGATCCGAGCGCACCAACCGGTCGGGCATCCAGCAGCTGGCGCGGCACCTGGCGCGGCTGGGCGGCCGACCGCGCTGGCTCGTCGCGGTGGTGCTCCCGCATCGCCGCGCGTACATGCATCTCGACACGGTGTTCACGCCCGTGGATCGGAACGCGTGTCTCGTCTACGCGCCGGTGATCCTCCCCGGTGGGCCCGAGACCGCCCGCGTGTTCGAGATCGATCTCTCGACCGATCGGCTGCGCTTCGAGCCGGTGGCGGATCTCCTGTCGGCGCTGCGCAACCGCGGCGTCGACTTCCAGCCCATCGCCTGCGGCGGGGCCGATCCCGTGCAGCAGCAGCGCGAGCAATGGACAGACGGCGCCAACGCGTTCGCGATCGCGCCCGGCGTGATCACGCTCTACGATCGCAATCTGGCCACGGTCGACGAGCTCGCCCGTCACGGGTTCCAGGCCGTGGCTGCCGAGGACGTCGTCGACGGCACGGTCAGGCTCGACCTCGACGCCCCCGACAGGAGGTGCATCGTGCTGCCGAGCAACGAGCTGGCCCGGGCCCGGGGGGGGCCCCACTGCATGACGCAGCCGCTGGTGCGGGACGCCTGACGGAGTCTTCGGCCGCCGATCGTTGGAGCGCACTGACGCCCCGGAGGCGCGGCTCGAAGGGCTCGATCGATCGGCGGGCACCGGCGAGACGAGGTCGCGTCAGCCTCGCGGCGCGCTCTCTCGCCGCACGTTGATGACCCCCTTGGCCAGCGCCGCCACGTACGCGACCGCCATCACGAAGTCGTCCTCCAGCAGATCGTGGAAGCTCTCAATGTACCCCTGATTGAGGACGACGTCGGTGTCCGCGTAGGCGTCGTACCAGCGCGGCTCGCCGCACTGCGACTCCACGTTTCCGAGCGGATAGCCCGGTCCGCACGTGAACGTGCCGCGCCCGTCGGGCTGCACACAGCGTACGCGCCCCGACAGAATCGCGTAGATGAAGCCGGATCGATCACCGGTCTTCCACATGGGCGTACCCGCGGTCAGGCGGTGCTCGACCAGCAGACGCGCGAGCTGAGAGACCGAGTCCAGGCTCGAGCCGAGGGTGCTGCCCCTGGCCAGCACCATGAGCCGCTCCACGTAGTTGAGCGGGCGTTCCGGCGGGATCTCGGCGATCGGCTCGGTGCCGCCGAGGTGCTGGCCGTCGGGAATCCGCAGCCGCTCGCTCATGATGCGGCGCGCCAGTCCCTTGATGACGTGAAGAACGAAGTAGAAATTCTCCTCGAAGAGGTCTCGCAGCAGCTCGGCCGAGAGCTCCAGCACCAGCGAGTCGACCTCGGCCACCGCGTGAACGCCCTCGGGGTCGCGGGCGAGGAAGCTGACCAGCCCCACGGCCTGCTCGGCGCCGAGATCGACCCCGAGCGGGTACTCACCACCCTCGACGCGGATCCACCCGTCCACGATGATGAACACCGACTGCGGGCTCTCCCCGCGCTCCAGGATCACCTCGCCTTCCCTCACGAAGCGCTCGCGGCCGTACTCGGACATGACCGCCAGCTCGGGCGGGGCCAGTGCGGCCAGGAGCGGGACCTTCTTCATGAACAGCGCCCGCTCGAGCGGCCCCACGAAGTGCATCCGACCCGCGATCACGCTCATCGCGTCCCTCCGGATCCGACCTGCTCCAGCCGCCGCAGCACATCGGCGATCACGTCCGCATTGGGGTCCTCGGGATGCGTCTCCTGCGAGCGGATGTCCGGCACCAGCTCGACCAGACCGAGCTCGCCCACGTGGTACACCACGAGCCCGCACACGGTCGCGCCCGACTGCGCCAGAAGCGAGCGGAGCACGTCCACGTAGCCGAGCTCGCCCGGCGCCACGCTCGCGCGCGTGGCCGCCAGTCGGTCGGCATCGGAGACGTCGTCCACGAGCGCCAGCACCGTCTCGCGGTGCGGCGAGGCGAGGAGGTTCTCCAGGAGCTCTCGACTCGACGCGGCGGCGCGACGGTCGCCCTGCATGAGTCCCCGGTAGATGCGGCGGTAGTCCTCGCGCGCGTCCACCAGATCCAGCAGGCGGAAGAGCCGATCGATCGCGTGGACCTCCTTGTGCATCAGGAGCGACGTGAGCGTCTCGTGGGCGGGCGTTCGCCGCTCGGGGCGCTCGCGCGCGCCCTCTTCCAGCCGCAGTCGCCAGCCCAGGAGCTTGACGGCGGCCTCGATCGTGCGGTCGACCACGTCGCGCAGCGCCGTCTCGTCCAGCGGCAACGACGGGTGGTGGTAGCGGAGAAAGCCCAGGACGCGGAGGATTTTGAAGCGCACGGCGCCGTTCTCCTCGGACGCGAAGCGTCTCAGCAGGATCTCGCCGGCCCGTTCGGGCTCGAAGAACGCGATCGTTCGTGGAACGTGTATGCGCCGGCGGACGGGCAGCGTGACGTCCCACAGCGCCTCCTCGAGCGCCGGCAGCGCGACGGGTCCGATGCGTTCGATCGTCTCGCGCACGACGGTGCGGAGCTCCCGGAGCTCGAGCATCTCGATCAGCTTTGGGAGGTACGTCAGGCTCGACGTGCAGCGCATCGCGCGCGCGGTCTCGCGCCGCACGACGATGTCCGGGTCGTCGGCCAGGTGCACCAGGATGCCATCGCAGACGGGTGAGGGGCTCTCGATGATCCCCTGAAGAAGCGCGATCTTCCCCTCGTTGGACGACCCGTCCACGATCGCGGAGAGCGCCTCGGCGGTGACGGGATCCTCGGCGTCGCCGGCCGCCAGGAGCCCGGCCACCGCCGTCCCGCGCACACGGGGAGCCGGGTCTTCCAGGAACTCGCGAAGCGTCTCGACGTCGACCCCCTGCGACAGCTTCAGGCGCAGCACCCCCGCGCGGACGCTGGAATCCAGGTGCCCGACGAGGCGGTCGGCGATGGGCTGGAAGTCGGTGCGTCGCGCTCGGGAGAAGAGATCCAGCGCGTGCACGACCACACGCGAGGACGGGTGGTACAGGATGTACGGTTGAACCAGGTGGATCTTCCCCTTCTCCTGGAGCAGATCCATGGCCGCGATCACGTCCTGGTCGTTCGCGCTGTTCAGCGCGCCCAGGAGGGACTCGAACGACGCCAGGTCCAGCTTCGGAAGATCGATCTGGCTCTCGATCAGGCCCTCACGGAGCGTCCGGCGGAAGAGATCCAGGTAGAACGGCTTCAGCCAGATCGCGATCCACATCCACAGACCCGACAGGACGACCACGGCGGCCGCGAGAACGGCCTCGCCGGCGCCGACGGCGATCGCGGCCAGAATGCCCACCGATGCGAGCGCCTGTCCTCCACGCTGGCCGATCACGTCGATGAGCTTCTTGACCCGGGCGCGCACGTCGGCGCCGAGCGGCACGTACAGGATCTCCAGGCTCGTTCGATGCAGGGAGTGTCGGAGCGCCCCGTCGATCCCCTTCAGGAGCAACGCCGCCGCGAGTCCCCCGCTCACCAGAAGCCCGCCTGCCGCGACCAGAAGTCCGATCGGGAGCACGGCCAGCACCGAGCTGACCCCCAGCGAGCGCGTGAGACGCCCCACCACGTAGACCTGGAACACGAGCGAGACCAGGTTCAGCACCATGTAGACCGTCGCGAACGTGGATCCGAGGCGGGCGGGCTCCACCGAGGACGCGACCGCGCTCTTGAACAGGTAGTCGACGAGGGTCAGCGTGACCGTCGACACGAGGACCAGCGCCGCGAGCCGGAGCACGTACGGATCGCGGCGCACCGCCGTCCGATCGAGGCCCGGGCCCCAGCGCGGACGGGATCCGGACCGGCGAGCGGCCCTCCCGCGTGCGATCAGTCGCGCCGGCACGCATGCGACCCCGAAGACGGAGGCGGCCACGACGAGGAGTTCCTCGGCGCCGACGATCTCGCTGGCCACGCGCGCGAGTGCGGCGCCGGCGATCGCGCCGAGCACGCCGCCGGTCCCGATGAGGGCGAAGAGCCGCTTCGCCTGCGCGACGTCGAAGATGTCCTGGAGGAGGCTCCAGAACTCCACGACCATCAGTGTGGCCAGGATGCCGCTCCAGACGTAGAGCACGTAGAAGACCCACGGTCCGCCCCGCGTGACGAAGAGCCAGGAGGCGAGACTCAGCACGACGCCGACCGAGAGCAGCGCCAGGAGGCTGTTGCCGGCCATCGGTCGCACACGCCGCTCCAGTGCGGTCACCCCCAGTGCAGCCAGCGCGATGCCGAGATACACCCAGGGCAGTCGCGCCGCGGGGAGCGACGACAGGAACAGGGCGTCACGAGCGGTCTCCAGCACGCCGTGTGCCGTCATCAGGCCGAACAGGGTCAGGAACGCGAGCCGGGCGCCGCCGCGTTCGCTGGCGCGCACGGACGCCAGCGGGTTCAGTCGCGCCGCGTTACGCATTGGCCAGCCCGAAGTGCCGCTCGGCGATCGCGGCCAGCTCGCCCAGCGCCAGCTTGCCGCTGGGCAGCATGGGCAAGGCGTCCACGGGGACGTAGGAGTCGGTTCGCGGGATCCAGAGGTTCGGGTAGCCGTCGGTGCGCATGCGCATGGCGATCTCTCCGGGATTCAGCTCGACCGCGTGCACGACGACGATCCGCTCGCCCTTGGCTGCGTCCGGCACCGCGGTCACGCCCACCACGAGATCCTCCGCCTCCGTGTAGTCCTGGACGATCTCCTCGATCTTGCCGTGCGGCACCATCTCGCCGCCGATCTTGGAGAACCGCGACAGACGACCCGTGATGCGCAGGTAGCCGTCGTCGTCGAGCCGGACGACGTCGCCGGTCACGTACCAGCCGTCGCGAAGGACCTCGGCCGTTCGCTCGCGCTCCTTCAGGTATCCGAGCATCACGTTGGCGCCCCGGACGAGCAGGAGGCCGTCCTGTCCGTTCTGGAGCGGCTCGTACGTCTCGGGATGCACGACCTTCACCTCGACTCCCGGGACCGGCTGCCCGATGGACCCCGGTTTGGATGCGCGCTGATGCACGCCGGGTGCACGGACCGGCGGGAGGTTCGCGGCGACGACCGGTGCGCACTCGGTCGTGCCGTATCCCTCGAAGAGATCGACACCGTACTTGGCCCGGAACGTCCGGGCGAGCGAGAGCTTGAGCGCCTCGGCGCCCACGAACCCGAAGCGCAGTCCTCCGAACTTGTCCGGCGGGATCTTGGCCGTGTACTTCGAGCAGAATGCCGGCGTCGACACGAGGATCGTGACCCGGTGCTTCTCGCAGAGGTCACCGATCTGCTTCACCTCCATCGGATTCGGATGGAACGCGACGCGGTGCCCCCCGCAGAGGGGCAGCCACATCGTGACCGTCAGTCCGAACGCGTGGAACAGCGGCAGGCTGCCCAGGATGCAGTCGTCCGGCTCGGGGCGGAACACCTGCTGCACCGCCTCGATGTTCGCCAGGATGTTCCGGTGCGAGAGCATGACGCCCTTCGGGATGCCGGTGGATCCCGACGAGAACAGCACCGTGGCCAGCGCGGTGGGCTCCTGGGGTCCCTCCAGGAGCGTGCGGTGCAGGAGTCCGGGCACGATGCGCGAGAGGAGGTTCACCAGTGTGAGTCGAACGAACGTGACCGCGAGCCTGGCCGGGGAGACGTCGCGTCGCATGTCCTCGAGGTAGATCAGCTCGGCGGGAACGTCGACCGTCGCTTTCTCGAGAAATGCACGCGACGTGACCACGTGCCGGATCTCGCAGCGGTCGATGGCCACGTCCATGGCCTCGCGCGACGCGGTGAAGTTGAGATTCACCGCGACCTTGCCCAGGAACGAGAGGGCCACGTTCGCGATGGCCCCCGCCGCGGTGGCCGGGAGCAGCACGCCGACCGTCTCCTCGGGCGCGCGTGAACGGAGCCACCGGGCCATCAGCCACGCGCCGGTGACGAGCTTCCCGTACGTGAGGTCGCGCCCGAGCGAATCGGCGACGGCCTTCCGCGCCCAGCATCGCCGTGCCGCGTCCACGAACGCGCCCGGCAACGTCTTCGAGAGCATCGGGCGATCGAAGTAGGCGGCGGCCTCGAGGCCGCGAATGCGCGGGCGCGCGGCGGTCAGGAGCGTGCCCGCGGGGAGCGGCTGTCCGAAGGAGACCTTGGCGCGGAGCGGCATCCGGCGGGTCATCGCGAGGATGCCTCGCCACACACCGGGCTCCAGCGGCGGCCGTACGGGCATGTCGACGTGAACGGGGACGATCTCCACGCCCGACTCGGCGGCCATCGTGTCCAGCGGCCACCGGAACGGCAGGAGATTGCCGGTGCGCGAGATCTGCCCCTCCGGAAACACGCACACGCTGGTGCCGGAGCGTAGCGAGGCCACCGCCTCGTCGCAGACGCGCCGGAGCTCGGCCCGCGTACCGACCGTCGGGAGCGACACCGAGTCGATCGTGTCGTAGAACGGCGCGAGATCGGGGATGTCGCGATAGCAGCTCGGAACGAGGAAGCGCATCCGGCGCCCCAGCGCGTGCTCGATCAGGAAGGCGTCGAGATACGAGACGTTGTTCGCGACCAGGAGCACGGCTCGATCGCTCGGAACGTGCTTGCGTCCGGTGGTGCTCAGATCCACGAGGCGATGCGTGGCCAGGTGCTTGACCATCCGGCGTACGATCGGGAGCGTGAGGACGTGCACGAGAGACTCCTAGCCTCGACCGAACAGCCGGCGGATGCGCTCGATGAAGCCGGTGCGCTCGTGCATGCGATCGAGTAGCTCACGGAGCCGCCGGGCCTTCTTGCGACTCACCTCGGCAGCCAGCGGAAGGTCGAGCGCCTCGCAGTACGTGTCGACGGCCGCCGTCATCACCGTGGACTCTGGCTCGGTCAGCGCGAGTGGCGCCACGGCGGAGTCCGAGTCGGCGAGCAGGCGATCCTCGAGACGGTTGTGCAGACCGGCCAGGCGAACCTTCTCGCCCTCGGTGAACGTCCGCTTGAGAGCGTAGGCCGTGGCCTCGTGAAGCAGCCCGATCTCGTCTCGCGAGAACGTGATTCCCTTTGCCAATCCTCTAGCTCCTCGATCCGAGCCCGGCGGAAGGTCCGTGACAACGCACGAAATCGGCTGATATCCTCGCCGCGGCTCGCCCCGAGCCCGGTTCCGCTCCGACCCCAACAGTAAGCCAAGAGGAGAAGGTTCGGAAATGGAGACGTCGCGACGGCTGCTGGAGACTCTCACCCAGGCCGACAGCGTTCCCGGGTTCGAAGACGAGATGCGTACGCTGTTCGCTACCGAGCTGGCGTCGGTGGGCAACGTGACGCGGGACCGCATGGGCGGTGTGATCTGTGAGCGTGCTGGGCGGTCGGCCACGCCACGGATCATGCTCGACTGTCACCTGGACGAGATCGGGTTCATCATCCAGCACGTCTCGGCGGACGGCTTCCTGAAGTTCCTCCCGCTGGGCGGCTGGTGGACACACATCCTGCCCGCGCAGCGCGTCCGCGTGCACGGATCCGGCCGTACCGTGATCGGGGTGATCGGCTCCACGCCACCACACTTCCTGCCGCCCGAGCGGCGGGGCAACGTGCTCGAGATCCGGGACATGTTCATCGACGTGGGCGCCGAGAATGCCGGGCAGGTCGCGGAGTGGGGAATCCGCCCCGGCTCGTGGGCGGTGCCGTACAGCCCGTTCACGACCATGGCCAGCGAGGATCTCGTCATGGCCAAGGCCTTCGACAACCGCGTGGGCTGTGCGCTCTGCATCGAGACGATGCAGCGCCTCGACGACTCGCACCCCAACACGATCCTCGCCGCGGGAAGCGCGCAGGAGGAGGTCGGGCTCCGGGGCGCCCGCGCCACCGCGCATCTGATCGACCCCGACGTGGCGATCGTGCTCGAGGGGCCGCCGGCCGACGACACCCCGGGCATGCGTCCCGACGAGTCGCAGGGCCGCCTCGGCGGCGGGGTCCAGATCCGCGTCTACGATCCGTCGATGATCGCCAACCCGCGCCTGGTCGATCTCGTGATCGGCGTGGCCACCGAGGCCGGCATCGCGCACCAGGTCACCGTGCGCTCATCGGGCGGCACCAACGCCGGCTCCATTCACGTGCACGGCGCCGGCGTCCCCAGCGTCGTCCTGGGCGTGCCCGCGCGGTACATCCACTCGCACGCGAGCATCATCCACCTCGGCGACTATGCGGCCGCGCTCGACCTGACGCTCGCGCTCTGCAATCGCCTGGACGCGGACACGGTCGCCGGCCTCACGGCCTGACCGGCGCGACGACCCCGAGGTGACGGACATGGTGGACCCGACGTGAGCCGCGTCGGCTGGGTCACCGACCGGCGATTCCTGGACCACGTGCTTCCGGGTCACCCCGAACGGCCGGAACGGCTGACGCGACTGTGGGAGGTGCTCGACGAGACCGGCCTCGCCACGCGGCTCGACGTGTTGCCGGTCTCGGTCGTCGATGGCTCGCTGCTCGAGAGCATCCACGCGCCGGATCAGATCGGCCTCGTGGACGAGCTCAGTCTCTTCGGGGGTCATCTCGATCCCGACACGTACGTCGCGGCCGGATCGGCCGGGATCGCGCGCCTGGCCGCCGGGGCGGTCGTGGGCGCGGTCGACGCCGTGCTCGACGGCATCTGCGATCGCGCGTTCGCCGCCGTTCGCCCGCCGGGGCACCACGCGGGCGGCCGGCGGTCGATGGGGTTCTGTCTGTTCAACAACGTCGCGCTCGCCGCCGAGCACGCGCGCCGGCGGGGTCTGGCCCGGGTGGCCGTCGTGGACTGGGACGTGCACCACGGCAACGGCACCCAGGACATCTTCTACGGGAGCGCGGACGTGCTGTTCGTCTCGACGCACCAGTATCCCTTCTACCCGGGGACCGGCCCCGCGCACGAGATCGGGACCGGCGCGGGCGAGGGCACGACGATCAACGTGCCGCTGCCCGCGGGTGTCGGCGACGCCGGGCTCGAGCTGGCGTTCGATCGGATCGTGCTACCGGCACTGCGGCGGTTCCGGCCCGAGCTGCTTCTCGTCTCCGCGGGCTTCGACGCGCACCACCGGGATCCGCTCGCGTCGCTTTCGGCCACCACCGGGTGCTTCACGCGGCTCGCCGAGCGGCTGACCGCGTTCGCGGACGAGGCGTGCCAGGGGCGCGTGGTCGTCACGCTCGAGGGCGGATACGATCTCGAGGCGATCGCGTGGGGCGCGGCGGCCACGGTCGCGGTGCTCCTGGGGATCACGCCCCCGATCGCTGCGGACGATGCGGAGAGTCTGATCGCGCGGCGGCCCGAGCCCGACATCACGCCGCTCGTCGAGTCGCTCCAGGCGCTTCACGGTCTGTGATCGATCCCCGATCCCGACGACTCAACGGCGGAGCGCCCAGTCCGTCAGCGACGCCAGCAGTGCTCGCACGTCCTCGGGGTACGCACGTGCGAAGGGCCACAGCTCGGTGCCGATCCAGACGATCCTGCCGCCACCTTGGGTCGTGATCCCGAGAACGACCGGCTCGTCGTCGAGACGCGATCCGAACGGGGTCAGGCAGACCTCGCGCGGATCTTCCGGCCACGCCCACTCGTTGGCGATCATCGTGTAGAGCACCTCCACGCCGGGCTCGAGCGGGATCGGAAGCCGCTGGACGGCCACGACGTGAGTTCCGGCCGGGTTGTGGTACCCGCCCCACGCATCGGACCAGAGCGCCGTGCGAGCCGCGTAACCGGTGGGGTCGGCGCGGCCGGCCGGCATCCCCAGCCGGCGAGCCGACTCGCTCGCCTCGAGCCCCACGATCCCGCTGCACGGGAGAAGAAGCGACGTGACAGTCCCTCGTGGTGACCGGTCGATCCGGTCGCGGATGCGCATCATGTCCCAGACGAAGCTGCCGGGGCCGAAGTTCGGGTTCTCCCACGGGGGAATGGCCGGGATCCAGGCGTCGGACGTCCGATAGACGTCACCCATGAGCGCTCCGATCGTGGTCCGACCCCAGATGACGAGGTTCCCTCCCGCGCGGACGTAGTGATGGAGGCTCAGCGACGGCACGCCGAACCGCCCGCGCGTCAGTTCCCCGAGGGCCGATCGCCCCTCTCTCGCGCCGACGTCCCAGTAGAGGAGACGGTAATCCCGGAGGTCCGCGAGGGTGATCTCCCGTGGCGGGTCGAGCTCCCCACAGGCACCGTCGGTCGCGCGCGAGTCGAGGCGGTCGAGCCGCTCGTTCCGCTCGAGATGGGGTGCGATCGCATCCTCGAGGAAGCCGCCGATCAGCGCATCGTGCTGGCAGTCGTCGATGTCCTCGGACACGTAGTCGTCGATCCAGAGGGCGGCGCGCGTGAGCGTGAACGCGAGGACCTCGACGTCCAGCGCGAGCTCGTTCTGGACGCGCTCGGAGTCGCGCGCGTCCCTCGCCTGAACGCGAACGGTCAGCACGTCACCGGCCGACCCGCGCGGAATGGTGAAGTCGATCCCGGTCCGGGTGCTCCACCGGCTCCACGTGCCCGGACATCTCGGACCGTCGATCCGGTAGCGGCTCTCGCCCGCAGCGTACCCGTACCAGTCCGCCGACACGTCCCACCGCACCGGCAGGGGGATGCTCTCGGGCCACGTCGTCGGCGGGGTGAAGTCGCTGTGAGCGGGTCTCGTCTCGGCCACCCGGACCTCGTCCAAGAAGAGCCGGATGCGCGGAGCGGGCGTCAGCGTGGGGTTGACGTGGACGTAGACGACGTTCGCGCCGTCGGACGGCGACCCCGAGGCCAGCCGGAACCCGTCTGATGGGGTGATCCGACCGTCGCGATCCACGGCGCGAACCGCCAGCGCACGGTATCCCTCGTCCAGCTCGTCGAAGACGATCTCGGTCGCGGGCCACGGCTCGCTCAGATGGGGCCACCAGTCGGTCTCGAAGAAGTGCGCCTCGGACGGCAGCTCGGGGAACTCGTGTCCCGGACGCGGCTCGGCCACGCGCAGGCTGTCGGGAATCAGGAGGTTCGGCCGCCGCAGGGTCGACGTTCCATCCGCGCGGGCGTCGAGGAGCCACGCGAGAATGGTGGCGTACTCCTCGTACCCGTCGCACGCGATCAGCTTCATCTGATAGCCGATGACCGGCGTCCCGGCGTCCACGGGCGTGCTCGCCCACTGAAACCGCACCGGCGTCGGCACGCCGTTCAACGTGGACTCGGCGATCGGACGGAGGATCCGCGTCGACGGGCCGCGCCAGTCCCCCTCGAACGTCGCCATGGCGGGAACCGACCGATGCCCCTCGTCATCCGCCGCACGGACCGCGAACGTCCGCGTGTCGCGTCCGTCGTCGATCTCCTCGGTGGGGAGCGTCAGTCCGTGCTCGGACGTCTCGTTCCAGGTCGGCGCCGTCGCGTCGTCGAGATCACGCCGGTCCGGGGGCTCGTCGAACGCCGCCCACTCGTAGTACGCGATCGTGCCGTCGGGATCGTAGGCCGACCAGCGGAACGTGGCCACGACGTGATCGTTGCCCACGAACTCGATCGTGGTGCGCGGACGCGCGCTGGAGGGGCCGGGCGTCGGCGGCATCTCGTCGCAGGCGAGGGTCGCGCACAGGGCGCTCGCGATCAGCGCGAGGACGCGAGCGTCGATCTCGATCCGAATCATGCCCGTACCTCGTCGACGGGGTCTGCCCCCGGGCAGCGGGACGGGAGGGGATCCCGGAGTATACCCGGGTGCAAATGTCGTGCGTCACCCCGATCGCATCGACTCCGTCGCCGGCAGGCGTGACATCCCCATCGCCTCGCGGCACTCGGCCACGGTCTCCCTGGCCAGCGCCCGCGCCTTCTCGGCGCCCGCGCGGAACACGTCCTCCACCCGATCCGGATCGGCCGAAAGCGCCTCGTAGCGTTCGCGCGCCGGGCCCAGACGCTCCATTATCTTCTCGTAGAGGAGCTTCTTCGCCTCGCCGTAGCCCATGCCGCCGGCGCGGTAGCGCGCGGCCAGCGCCTCCTTGTCCTCGGGGTCGAAGAGCTTGTAGAGCGAGAAGACGTTGCACCGGTCCGGGTCCTTCGGCGCCTCCACCGGGGTGGAGTCGGTGACGATGGACATGACCTTCTTCCGGATCGACTTCCGGGGCTCGAAGAGCATGATCGAGTTGTCGTAGCTCTTTGACATCTTGCGGCCGTCGAGGCCGATCACCACGGCCGTCTCCTCCTGGATGTACGGCTCGGGCAGCGTCAGGATGTCGCCGTAGTAGCGGTTGAACCGCTGGGCCACGTCTCGGGCGATCTCGATGTGCTGCTTCTGGTCCTTGCCCACCGGCACGAGGTGGCTCTTGTAGATCAAGATGTCGGCCGCCTGCAGGACGGGATAGTCGAACAGACCGACGTTCACCTCGGTGGCGCTCGCCTTCGCGTCCTTGAACGCGTGCGCGCGATCGAGGAGCCCGAACGGCGTGGAGCAGTTCAGGAGCCACGTCAGCTCGCACACCTCGGGCACGTCGCTCTGGCGGAAGATCACCGAGCGTTCCGGATCCAGCCCCACCGCGAGGAGCTCGCGCATGAGCGTCTCGGTCCGCCGCCGCAGCGCCTCGCCGTCGAAGACCGACGTCAGCGCGTGGTAGTCGGCGATGAAGAAGTACGCGTCGTGACTCTCCTGGAGGTCCAGCCACTGGACGAACGCACCGAAGTAGTTCCCGATGTGGGCGCCGTCGCCCGAGGGCTTGATGCCCGAGAGGATGCGCTTCCGGGTGGGTTCTCCGCCGGTGGATGGTCCCGACATGCACGACTCCTTGCTCACCTGGAGGGTTCGCTCGCGACGGCGAACCGGCCGGGATGCCGGCACCGCCCACGCGAGGGTCGACCAGTCTATCAGAACGCCTGCGCGTCGTGCCCGGGTTCGGAGCGGCGGGTTCGCGGCGCCGGGGCGCGCGGAACGACGGCGAGATGCCGCCGCCCACCGGGGGGTTGCACCGGCAGACGGCGGCGATGCCCCGGGAGGGGCGTGGGTCAGGCCGGATCGGCGTCGGTCGTGGCCACCGACGTCGAGTGCCCGTCCGCTCGGACCCCGTTCGTGGGCGCCTCGTCCCGGGCCGGGTCCGGCGATGCCGTTCCCAGGTACTCGGGGAGCTCGACGCCTGCCATGCGCGCCACCTCGTGCAGCGGGGGCAGCGTGCGGATCATGTTCGACAGGAAGTTCGACGTGGAGGTTCCGTCGCCGTTGGCGGCGCCGGAGTCCCAGACCGTGATCTTGTCGATGCGGAGGTTCTTCACCGCGTCGACCTGCTTGGCCACGATCTCTTCCAGCTTCTCGACCATCAGGAGCGTGGCCGCCGCGCGGGCGTCGTTGCCGCAGCTCTCGACGAGCGCGCGATACCCCTCGGCCTTGCTGTCGAGCACCTGCCGGACACCGGCGGCCTCGGCCTCGTACTTGAGCAGCGTCGCGTCCGCCGCGCCGCGGGCGGTCTCGCGCTGGCGCGCGGCCTCGGCCTGTGCGGCCAGCTCGACCTTGATCTTGTCGGTCTCGGCCCTGGCGACCTCGACGGCCTTCAGGCGCTCGGTCTCGGCCGCATACTCGGCGCGCTGGATCGCGAGCTCGGCCTGCCGTCGCGCCACCTCACCGGCCTGGTGCGCCTCGGCCTCTTGCTTGGCCAGCTCGGCGTTCGACGCGGCGATGCGCCCCTTGGACTCGTTCTCTCCCTGGATCGCCATCGCTTCCTGGTCCTGGACGAAGACGCGGCGATCGGCGTCGGCCTTCTTCCGTCCCTTGTCCGCCTCGGCCTCGTTCTGAGCGACGTTGACGTCCTTGTCGCGCAGCGCCTCGGCCTCGCCGATGGCGGCCGAGGTCTCCTGCTGCTGGACGAAGATGCGACGGTCGGCGTCGGCCTTCTTTTGTCCCTTGTCCGCCTCGGCCTGGTGCTCGGCCACGCGGATGGCGCGCTCGCGGTTGGCCTCGGCCTGGCCGATGGCGCCGAGCTTCTCCTGCTCGGCCACGTCGATCATGGCCCGGTTCGTCGCCTCCGAGGCGGCCTTCTTGCCGATGGACTCGATGTAGTCCGACTCGTCGGTGATGTCGGTGATGTTCACGTTGATCAGGTTGAGACCGATCTTGTTCAGCTCGGGCTCGACGTTGGAGCGGATCGCACCCAGGAAGCTGTCCCGGTCCTGGTTGATCTGCTCGATCGTCAGTGACGCCACCGTCAGGCGTAGCTGGCCGAAGATGATCTCCTTGGCCATCTCCTCGATCTCCCTGGGGGGCAGCCCCAGGAGACGCTCGGCCGCGTTGTTCATGATCTCCGGACGTGTCCCGACGCCCACGGTGAACGTGCTCGGGACGTTGATGCGGATGTTCTGCTTGGAGAGGGCCTTCGAGAGCGGAATGCTGATCGTCATCGGGATCAGGCTCAGGAACTCCGAAGCCTGGATGAGCGGCCACACCATGGTGCCGCCGCCGTGGATGCACTTCGCCGACTGCCCGGTGCCCACCTTGCCGTAGACCACCAGCACGCTGTCCGACGGGCATCGCTTGTAGCGCGACGCCAGGAACACCGTGAACAGAAAGACGATCGCGATGAACGCGATGAACGCGATCACGAACGCCACGTTGCCGGTTGAGAAATCCATCTATGCCTCCTCATGCTCGACGGCGCCCGGCACCGGGTCGACGACGAGGACGTCGTGCTCGGCGACGTTCGTGACGAACACGCGCGACCCGGTGGGGAGCGTCTTCGAGGACTCGCTCATCGCGTCGAACACGCGAAAGCGATCCGCCACCGTCAGCTGGACCTTGCCGGTTCCCCCTCTGGGGATGGCCAGATACACCTCGGCCTCCTGGCCGAGCGCCGCGTGCACGTCGATGTTTCCGCTGGACTGAAGCCCCAGCATGACGCGGAACACCTTCGAGATCGTCCACATCGTCATCGCGCCGGCGGCGCACCCGGCCGCGATCGCCACGAGGGTCGGCAACGGGGTCGCCCGTTCGACGGCGAATCCCACGAGGCCGAACATCGTGGCGAACGCGCTCAGTCCCTGCAGCGACAGCGCGCGGAAGTCGGCGTCGGCGTCGGCGTTGGAGCTCAGGTCGGGATCGAGGTCGGTGTCGAAGGTGGCGTCGAAGCCGCTATCGGCGTCGGTGTCGACGTCGGTGTCGGCGCCGAGGAACTGCAGCAGGAAGTAGACCGCGAGCACGATGCCGCCGATGATCGCCGATCCCAGGAACACCTGCTCGATCGGGGCGAGAGCACTGAACCAGGTCATGGCGACCTCCTTCGCGTGCGTGGGCGCACCTGATCGCGTCCGTTCGCATTGTCGTCGCTGCCAATACTCACTACAAGCAATGCGACCGGAATATTCGAACAGACGGGGCGACGGCTTCGCCGGTTGCGAAACCGGATCGATGGCGTCCCACACTGGCACCGGGACCGTCGACGTGCGACGCTTCGCTGCAACGAATCCTTTCGCGTGGGGGACGGAGTGTGACGCTCGGCTCGTATGTGGGACTCGGCGTTGGACTTGGAATCGCGGCCGGCGTGAGCCCGGGACCGCTGCTGACGCTCGTGGTGAGCGCGTCGCTTGCCCGCGGCCTGCCCGCCGGGGCTCGGATCGCGGTCGCGCCCCTCCTCACCGACGTCCCGATCGTGCTCGTCTGCCTGACCGTGCTCGACCGGTTGCCCGCCCGCACCCTCGCCGTGATCTCCATCCTGGGCGCGGTCTACGTGTTGATCCTCGGTATCATGACGCTCGTGAGCGCGCGAACGGCCTCACTCGGCGCGGAGGTCACGCCCGTGAGCGAGGGTCGCGCCGGCGACGTGTGGCGGGGCGTCCTGGCCAACCTCCTGAACCCGCATCCGTGGATCGCCTGGATCTCGGTCATGGGACCGGTCGTGGTGCGAGGGTTCGACCAGGCCCCGATCAACGCCATCGTGTTCGTCGGGCTCTTCTACGTCCTCCTCGTCGGATCCAAGCTCGCAATCGCCGCGCTCGTGGCGCGTGGACGACACCTGATGTCGGAACGGGTTCATCGTCGTGTGCTGGCGGCGACCGGGCTCGTGCTCATCGTCCTGTCCGGGCTCCTCGCGCGAGACGCTTTCCACCTCTGGTCCGCGCCGGTCGGGCTCTATACTCACCCGACGTCATCGAGAGTCGTGGTCGGCGAGGGGATCTCGTGAGACGGCGCATCCCGCGCGCCTCGCGGCCGCACGTCGCCGGCCGCGGGTGCGCGAGAAGGACCGATCGCGTCCCGAGCGCCGGGGTCGGCACCGAGAAGCTCGCGCAAGGCAACCACTCCGGCCGGTCGACGAGGACGACATGACGCTGATGTCCCGGTACACGCACTGGCTTCACACCCGCTGGCCGGCGGGAACGGTGGAGAAGCTCCCCGACGTCGGCGACGACGGACGGACGAGTATCCCCGGTGTCCGGATCGTCGGTGATCTCACCGGCATTCCGCTCCTGAAGTTCTCGGTTCACACCGGGGCACGCGCGGTGAAGGCGATCATGGCCGAGTCGGACTTCCGCCCGTCGAGGGATCCGTCCGATCCGATCGTCGACCTGGCCATCATCGGCGCCGGCGTCTCGGGCATGTCGGCGGCGCTGGAGGCACGCAAGCACGGGCTGGCCACGATCGTCTACGAGGCCGTCGAGCCGTTCACGACAATCGCGAACTTCCCGAAGGCCAAGCCCATCTTCACGTATCCCACCGAGATGGTGCCCGAGGGCGATCTGACGGTCACCGCGGACGTCAAGGAGGCTCTCCTCGAGGAGCTGGACGAGCAGCGCGCGAAGGCGGGCATCGAGCCCGTGCATGCGCGTGTACAGATCCTCTCGGCGAACGGCCAGCATCTCGAGCTGAAGCTCGCCGACGGACACCTCCGCAAGGCGCGCCGGGTGATCGTCGCGATCGGGCGCACCGGTAACTACCGGAAGCTCGGCGTGCCCGGTGAGAAGCTGGACAAGGTCTACAACCGCCTCTACGACCCGATGGAGTTCGCCGAACGCGACGTGCTCGTGGTGGGCGGCGGCGACTCGGCTCTGGAGGCCGCGATCGCGCTGGTGTGCACGGGCGCCAACGTGACGCTCAGCTATCGAAAGCCCGAGTTCTCGCGACCCAAGCCCGCGAACCTCGAGAAGATCCGCGCGCTCCAGAGCGACCCCGCGAGCGACGTCGGCGTCGAGAGCCCGGCCTCGGAGCGAGTCACCACGGCGGCCTTCTCGTCGATGCGCGGATCGGGCGCGCCGGGCTCGTTGCGACTGGAGATGGCGTCCGAGGTCGAGAGCATCTCCGAGGACGCGGTCGAGCTCCGCACGTCCGACGGTACCTCGGAGCGGATCCCGAACGACGTCGTGTTCGCGATGATCGGTCGCGAGGCGCCGCTCGACTTCTTCCGCAGGGCCGGAATCCGTCTGCGCGGCGAGCTCACGCCGGCGGACTGGCTGAAGCTCGGTGGGTTCTTCGCGCTGATGCTGGTCCTGTACCTGTGGAAGTCCTGGTGGATCGGCGCCACAGACCTCTTCCGCGTGGTGCCCTCGTTCGGCGACCCCGTGTTGCGCGAGGTGATCGGCCGCGCCAGCGCCGATCCCTCCGCGTGGTTCACCCTGGCGTACTCGGTCGTCATCGTCGTGTTCGGGATCGCGCGGATCCGGCGGCGGCGCACGCCGTACGTCACGCTGCAGACGGTGACGCTGATGGCGATCCAGGTCGTCCCGCTCTTCCTGTTGCCGGTGCTGGTGCTGCCCTACCTGCACGGGATCGGCGCGCTCCCGGCGTGGATCACCGACACGTTCTTCCCGGGCGAGTCCTGGTGGCGGGCCTACGGGCTGATCCTGGCCTGGCCGCTCTTCCTGTGGAACCTGGCCACGCCCGAGCCCGTCTGGGGCTGGCTCGTGCTCGGGCTCGCGCAGACGTTCGTGCTGATCCCGATCCTGGTCCACCGCTGGGGCAAGGGCGCGTACTGCGGATGGATCTGCAGCTGCGGCGCGATGGCCGAGACCCTGGGTGACACGCACCGACACAAGATGTGGCACGGCCCGCTCGCCAACCGGTGGAACATGACCGGTCAAGTGATTCTGGTCGTGGCCACGCTGGTCACCGTCCTGTTCGTCCTGACCTGGAGTCCGTCGTTGCACGGGCCCCTCGCCGGTCTCACGAAGGGCGCGGGTACGTTCTACAAGGCGGTCGTGGACGTGTTTCTGGCCGGCGCGTTCGGCCTCGGCGTCTACTTCTGGTTCTCGGGGCGCGTGTGGTGCCGGTTCGCGTGCCCGCTGGCGGCGCTGATGCACGTGTACGCGCGCTTCTCGCGTTTCCGGATCTTCTCGGACAAGAAGAAGTGCATCTCCTGCAACGTCTGCACGTCGGTGTGTCATCAGGGCATCGACGTCATGAACGTCGCCAACAAGGGGCTTCCGATGGAGGACCCCCAGTGCGTGCGGTGCTCGGCCTGCGTACAGAGCTGTCCCACCGGCGTGCTGAGCTTCGGGCGCATCGGGTCGGACGGGCGACCGGTGCTGGATCGGCTCGCGGCCTCTCCGGTTCGCATGGCCGAGCGATCCCCCGCCGACGACGCGAGCTGACGGCCGGGGCGATCGCCGCGGAGACGTCTCGACGAGACGGTCGAACTCGCGCCCCATCGACGCGGAGACCGGCGCTCCCTCGAGTACACCCAATCGACTACTGGACATAGACTTGGAGGATGGACGGAGTCGCGTGATCACGCATGGCGCGCCCCTTGCAAAACCGGTTGAGTCGTCTCGCCCGATGCCGCGTCGTCAACAGGACGCGCCCGGACTCTCATCGGGAGGTTTGTTCCAATGTGTAAACGTGTTCTGCGTGGAGCGGTCGCATCGATTGGCATCATGCTCGTCACGCTCACGGCCGCGCCCGGCGCGACGGCCTGCGATCTGAACTGCCCGGCCGGCGACGGCGGTCCGACCGGCGCGGGTGCCGGTGACAAGAGCCCGGATCTCAACCAGGACGGTGCGGTGAACCTGTCCGACATCGTGCTCTTTCAGCAGATGTTCCTGACCACGTCCTACTGCGCGGACTTCGACTGCGACGGGATCGTCACGCTGACCGACTACGTGATGTTCGCGCTTCACTACGGTCACAGTGGCGTGCCCGGCCAGTGCATCTAGCCGGCACCCACCCGAACCGGGGGGCGCTGGAGCATCGGCTCCGGTGCCCTCCAGCGACTCCATGACGCTCGCGCGATTCCCGGCTCTCGTGTCAGAATGCGGGCTCCGCGTCCGGAGGCCAGCACGAGGATCGGAGGACCGCCGCGGATGTCGAAGCCGACCGACGTCACGACCCTGTTGATCTCGATCCGAGAGGGTGCACCGCGGGCCCTCGAGGAGCTCTTCGATCTGGTCTATCCCGAGCTTCGACGCGTGGCCCATCGCGAGCGGGCACGAGGTCCCGGGGCGACGATGAACACGACCGCCGTGGTCCACGAGGCCTACCTGAAGCTGGTCGGGGCGGCCCATCTGGAGATCCGCGACCGCGCCCACTTCTTCGCGGTGGCGGCCACCGCGATGCGGCAGCTCCTGGTGGATCAAGCCCGCCGGAAGCTCGCACAGAAGCGAGGCGGCGGCGCGCCGGTGCTCGAACTCGATTCGCGGGCCCTGTCGGTCGACGATCCGGGAGCGGTCATGATCGACCTCGACCGTGCCCTGGATCGGCTCCGGGAGCTGAACGAACGGCTCGTCGACGTCGTGAGCCTGCGCTTCTTCGCCGGTCTCGAGGAGCGCGAGGTAGGCGAGCTCCTGGGGGTGAACGAACGCACGGTTCGTCGCGACTGGCGAAAGGCCCGGGCTTTCCTGTACCACGAGCTCTACGGGTCGGGATGACTACCCGGACGGAGCGCCCCACATGACGACGCGCGAGCGCTGGGCCGAGATCGAACGCCACCTGGACGAGCTGATCGGGAGCGACCCGCCGGCGCGCGCGGCCGCGCTCGCGAGGCTCGAGGCCGAGGATCCCGAGCTCTGCGCCGCGGTCTCCGCGCTCCTCGATGCCGACGATCGGGCCACCGGCGTTCTCGACGAGCCGGTGTCCGCCCTGGCCGACGTCGGCGGGTCCGACGACGACGAGGAGCTCGCCGAGCCGTCACGGGCTGGAACGGTCGTCGACGCCTACCGGATCGCCGATCAGATCGGGAGCGGCGGCATGGGCGAGGTCTACCTCGCCGAGCGCGCCGACGGCCAGTTCGAGCAGACGGTCGCGCTGAAGATGATCCGGCGTGGCATGGGCAGTCGTGACAATCGCCGCCGCTTCGTCCAGGAGCGGCAGATCCTGGCCAGGCTCGTCCATCCGGCGATCACGCGCCTGCTCGACGGTGGCGTGACCGAGCACGGCCAGCCCTATCTGGTGATGGAGCTCGTGGAGGGTCGCCCGCTGACGCTCTACGCCGAGGAGCACGGCCTGGACGTCCCCGCCCGGCTGGCGCTCTTCGACAAGGTCACCGACGCGGTCGGCTACGCGCACCGTCACCTCGTCGTGCACCGCGACCTGAAGCCGTCCAACGTGATGGTGACCGACTCCGGTGACGTCAAGCTCCTCGACTTCGGGATCGCGAAGCTCGTGGAGGAGGACGACGCCGAGGGGCTCACCCGCGTCGGCACGTTCGTCCTGACCCCCGAGTACGCAGCACCCGAACAGGTGCGCGACGAGCCGATCACGACCGCCACCGACGTCTACGCGCTCGGAGTCCTCCTGTACGAGCTCCTGTCCGGAACCCGACCTCACCGCCTCACCGGCACGTCTCGGGCCGAGCTGGAGAGCGCCATCGTGCAGGCCGAGCCCGAGCCTCTTCCCCCGCACGTGGATCGCGACCTCGCGATGATCGTGTCGCACGCGCTGGCCAAGGAGCCCGAGCGTCGCTACCCGACGGCCGACGCGCTCCGCGACGACCTCGTCCGCTACCGGGATGGACTCCCGATCACGGCCCGCGCGCCGTCGTTCCGCTACCGCGCGGGCAAGTTCGTTCGCCGGAACCGGGTGGCGGTCGGGGCGGCGGCGATCGTGTTCGTGGCGATTCTGGCCGGCATGGCGGGCACGATCTGGCAGGCCCAGGCGGCCCGGCGTGAGGCCGCCCGGGCCACGCTCGTGAAGGATCTTCTCGTGGACGTGTTTCGCGGCGCCGATCCCGACGTCGCAGCCGGCGAGACGATGACGGCCACCGACGTCCTGCAGCGCGGAATCGAGCGTATCGATGCCCAGCTGGAAGGTGATCCGGTCGTTCGCTCCGAGATGCTGCACACGGTGGGTGTGCTGTTGACCGACCTCGGGGACCATCGGGCGGCGTACGATGTCTTGCTGCGGTCGCTGACCCTCCGGCAGCGCCACGGTTTCCCGGATGGACACGGCGAGTGGGAGAGCCTGGACGCGCTCGCCACCGCCGCGCTGCATCTCGAGCGGTACGACGAGGCCGATTCGCTCTTCCGGACCGCCATCGAGGCCCTGCCGGACGGCGACGAGGACGTGCGCCGCCCCCGCGCTCTCAACAACCTGGCGGTTCTCCTGGCCCGCACCGGTGACTACGACGCCGCCGAATCGCTCCATCGCGAGTCGATCGCGCTCGACCAGGCGCGGTACGGTCCGGTAAACGCCGAGGTGGCGACCGACTACTCGAACCTGGCCACGCTGCTCTACGAGACCGGACGTGAGGCCGAATCCGATTCGCTCCATCAGGTGGTCCTCGACATGCGCCGGTCGATCTTTGCCGGTGACCACACGAGCCTGGCCGCGAGCCTTCACAACCTGGCCGAGTTGAAGCGCGCCCTCGGGGACATGGAGGCCGCCGAGTCGATCATCGACGAGACGATCGCGATGAAGCGCCGGCTCTACGAGGGCGATCACCCCAGCCTCGCCAGCAGCCTGAACGTGCGCGGCAAGATCCTGTACGCGGCGGGCCGCCGGGACGACGCGGAGGAGCAGCTCCGAGAGGTCATCGACATGAACGAGCGCCTCGGGCTCGGGCACAGCGAGCAGGTCGCGAACGCGTACAACGACCTCGGCATCATCGCCTACCTGCGCGGCGATCTGGCACTCGCGCGTGACCGGTTCGAGCCGGCGATGGACCTCTTCGAGGAGATCCTGGGACCCGATCACGCGACGGTGGCCACGATCATGGGCAACGTGGCCACGCTGGAACGCCTGCTGGGCCGCCTCGACTCGGCCGAGAGGCGCTACCGCGAGGTGCTGGATCTGCACCTCGCGCGCTACGGCGAGGACCATCCCCAGATCGTCATCGACCTGAACAACCTGGGAGTGACCCTCCGCGCCAGGGGCGACCCGATCGCCGCCACGGAGCTTCATCGACGAGCGCTCGAGGTCGCACGACGAGTCCGGGGTGGAGACGCGTTCTCGGACGTGGCCTCGTCCCGCGCGTCCCTGGCCTCCGCGCTGATGGAGACGGGAGATCTCGTGGAGGCGGAAGCGCTCTTCCGTGGCGCGATCGCGTTCTACGAGGCCGAGCTTCCCGAAGGAGACAACCGGACCGTCGGGGCGTGGACCGGCCTCGGTCGCGTGCTCACGCTCGCGGGGCGCGCCACGGAGGCACACGACGTTCTCGAGCGCGCCCTCTCGGTGTGTCGCGAGCACGAGGGCGAGCGGAGCACGCGGACCGCGCGGGTCATGGTCGGACTCGGGCGCTGTCTGTCGGCGCTCGGTCGGGACCGCGACGCGATCGAGATGCTGACCGACGCCAGGAACATCCTGGGGGCCGAGCTGGGCGACGCGCACTACGACGTGCGCGAGGCGGACGTGGCGCTGTCCGATGCCCGGGACCGCGCCGGACGGATCGCCACCCCCACCGACTGACCGTGCGCCGGGCCAGCGCCCCGCGTCATCGCATGAGGTCGCGGAGCCGCCGGGACGCGCGCGAGCTCATCGACTCGACGATGCGGTGCCAGGCCTCCTCGGCCTCCCGATCGCCCCGGACCGAAGGAGCCAGCTCGGCCAGTACGTGCTCCAGCGTGCCCGACGAGCCGATCTCGTCGTCGGCGATCTCCAGCGCGTCCATGACGGAGATCACGCCGTCGCGCGACAGCGTCAGCACGAGGTGCGCGAGCGTCCCGTCCGACTCGACCTCGTTCACGGCCGCGAGCACGGCGGCCCGCGTCTGGTCGTCGTCGGCGCTCTCACGACCGATCGTGTCGATCACGTGAGCGAGCGTGCTGTCGGATTCGATCTGATCGGAGGCCAGTCGAAGCGCCTCGCCTGGCGAGAGCACACCGCGGTCGACCAGCGTGATCAGGGTCGCGGCCAGCGTCCCGTCCGACTCGATGGACTCGAGGGCGCCGACGATCGTCGGCCGATCGGCTTCCAGGTCGTCGCTCGTGTCGGCGAGCTGGACGAGAAACGCCGACAGCGTGCCGTCGGACTCGATGACCTCCCGCGCGGCCCCGGCCGCCGCTTCGGTCGAGATCGCGTCGAGATCGTGGAGTTGTGAGAGGAGGTGTGACAGCGTCCCGTCGGACTCGATCCGGGCGCGCGCGATCATGACCAGCGCCTCGACGTCGGATGGCGACGGAGAGCCGTCCTCGACGATGGAGATGATCGCGGTGGCCATGAGCCCGTCGCTGGTCACGCCGTTCAGGTACGAGGAGACCGCGTCCATTCCCTGCTCGCGGTAGACACGGAGCGCGCGCACGTCGGCGTCGAACCTGGTCGCCACCAGGGGGGCGATGAACTGCTCCAGCCACCGGTCGGTCTGGCGGGATCGCTCGACGTGCGACCAGCCGCGCGCGCGCCGGGGTCGAACCTCGAAGCGCCAGAGGATGCCGTCGCGGGTCCCCTCGGCCAGGACGCGCCGGCGAACCCCCGCCGCGTCCCGCTCCTCGAGACCGAGAAACGAACCGGCGGCGATCTCGACGTCGTCGATGCGACCGTCTCCGAGATAGACGTCTCCATCGAGCTCGAGACCGAGGTCCCAGCGACCGCTCTCGAACTCGATCATCACCCGGTCGTCGTCACGCCGATGGCGGCGGGGACCTCGCTGGAGGCGATCGCGATCAATGGGGGTCCAGTCCTCGAACGTGCGCCTGGCGTCGTCCGCGTCGGCGGCCTCGGTCACGTCGGCGCCGTCGGAGACGCGTTCACGATCGTCCCGGGACCGATCGCTCGGGTCGGCGCTGGTGGTCATCACGAGCGGGGTCAGCGCGACCGCCACCAGGAGCGCCAGCGCCACGACCGCCGCGTCGTGCCGCCGAGGTCCGGTGCTCGAGAATCCCAGCACGCGACGGACACGGTGCAGTAGCGGACCTCGGGTCGCGCCGAGCGCGAGCGCGGACTCCGGCCGGAGCTCGGCCAGCGCGAGCAGCGCGGACGCGTAGCGCTTTCGATCTCCCGTCACGCGAACCGCCATGTCGTCGCAACACAGCTCACGCTCCCGCTCGATGACCGAAGCCAGCCACCAGACGCCGGGATGGTAGAAGAGCAACGTGGTCACGATCGACGTGGCGATCTGCACGACGTAGTCGTACCGCCGCACGTGAGCGAGCTCGTGCGCGAGAACCGCACGTAGCTGATGGGCATCGAGACCGGTCACGGCGGTCACCGGCAGCACGACGACCGGGCGCAGCCAGCCGGCCGTCATCGCGCCCGCGTTCCGGGTCGACGTCACCAGTCGAACCGCGCGACCGATGCCCATCTCGATCCGGAGGCGTTCGAATTGACTTCTCGTCGCGACGTCGACCGGGAGCGACCTGTCGTGAGTCACGGTGCGAACGCGCCGGGCGCCGACGCCCATCCGGGTCGACAGCGCGAGCACGCCCACCAGCCAGAGCCCGACCACGAGGGCATGACCGCCCCCGGCGGGGCGCTCCCCGGCGCCGGATCGGCCGAGGATGGAGAGCGACGCGGATCCGCGCTCGGACGTCGCGCCGGTCGTCGCCGGACTCGCCGCCCCACCCCCGTCCGCGGAGGGCGCGATGGACCCGGCCGTCCGCGGCGGATCCAGCGTGCCGAGCTCGGCCACGTACGTGACGATCGGGGCGGTCGCCATGACGAGCAGACCGATGCAGGCGACGGCGTGGCGCACCTCCGGCGAGCGCCGTCGCAGGAGCCAGAGCGCGGCGCTCACGACCAGCGCGATGATCGTGCCGTGAAGCGTGAAGCGGATCAGCGTGCGCCCGAGGGCATCCACCGCCGGCGCTCCGAGAACGTCGTAGAGGGGGGTCATGGCGTCTTCCCTTCGAGGTCGTCGAGGAGACGACGGATCTCGGCCAGCTCCTCGGGGGATACCTTGCGTGTGCTCAGCGCATGAAGCGCCAGCTGTCCAGCCGCGTCGTCGAACGCGCGGTGCATGAGGTCGCGCACGAGACGCCGCTGCGTGCGGCGGCGCGACGTCGATGCGCGATAGACGTGGGTCCGCTGCGACTCGTCCCGCTCGACGAGCCCCTTCTCGGTCATGATCTGCATGAGCTTCAGGACGGTGGTGTAGCCCACGTCGCGCTGCGACTGGAGGTGGTCGTGCACCCGCCGGACGGTGCAGGGTCCGTCGCGCCACAGGACGCGCAGGATCTCGAGCTCGGCGTCGGTCGGTCGGCGGGGCGATTCGCTGGACATGGTGCGCTCCGTGTCGGCTCGGGTCGTCGCGGCGGACCGGGCGAGAGGACGGCTCCACTCCGGGAGTCGCTCGTGCTCGGGGCCACGCTCACGGCCGTGCTCGGGACCGCGCGGGATCCGGCTCCGGCCCGCGTGCGGCGCTCGATCTCGGCGTCGGATGTCGATTATACGAACGCTTTCGTAGATGTCAACGAAGAGTTTCGTAGATTGATCCGCCGAGATCGGGGGCGAACGTCCCGGGACGCTACTCCCCGTCGTCGATCAGGCCCTGCATGATCTCGAGGTTCGCGCGAGCGAGCTCGTTGGTCGGGTCGAGCTTCAACGCGGCGGCGAACGCGGCGGCGGCGCCCCGCACGTCGCCGAGGTGGGCCCGCGCGACGCCGAGGTTGTTGTGGCTCTCGGTACGCCTCGGATCTAGCGCGACCGCTCGCTCCAGCATGGCGACCGCGTCCGCGTAGCGCTCCAGGTCGACGTACAGCGCACCGAGGTCGTACCGGGCGAACTCGGAGTCTGGACAGAGCGCGACCGCGGACTCGTACAGCTCCACCGCGCTCTCGGGCCGACCCCGGCGGTAGGCGGCGCGCCCGATCGTGCTCAGGAAGTCCGCCGTCAGTCCGCACGGAACGTCGTCGAGACCGGCGAGAGCGTCGTCCGCCCCGCCGGTCGAGTCCGCGGCGTCGTCGGACGGACGGCCGTAGACGTGAACGGCCCACCCGTCGTGCTCGCGAGCGTCGAACGTCGCGAGCTCGGTCCAGGTGCTCGCCAGGTGCCGGCGCAGCTCGCTCGCCCGGGGCGCGCTGACCGAGTCGGGCACGTCCTCGAACTCGCTACTGACCACCGCGTAGTCGACGTCCACGAACCAGCGCGGGTCGTAGAGCGGATCACACGCCGACGGTCCCATGACGTCGGTCGGGATCGGAACGATGATCAGCCTCAGATCACCCAGGTCGCGGTACCAGTCCTTGGCGCGCTGTGCGCCCTCGATGACGACGGACGGCGCGGGGATGGCGTTCGCGCGGAACCACCGTCGGGCCGCCACGTCGGGGTCGATGCGCGCGCCCTCACTCATGACGCCGACCACCCGGAACAGGACGACCGCCAGCCCCATCGCGGCAACGCCGACCGCCACCCGACGCAGCCGCCGGGAGGGTCGTGGAAACACATCGGGCCGGACCCACGGCTGCGCCGGTCCGAACACCCCGAATGCGATCGAGACGACCATCCAGGGGACGAGGGGCGTCACGTAGCGCGCTTGCATCGTGTGCGAGAGCGCGGTGGCCGCCCCGAAGGCCAGCGCGAACGCGAACGTCGCCACACCGAACGTGCGAACGCGATCCCGTACACGCAGCCGCGAGCGCGCCAGCGCAGCCCCCGCGAGCACGAAGCCGATCAGCCACTCCAGACGCAGCACCCACCGCATGCTCGGCGCCAGCGCGAACACCACGTCGCCGTGAGGGGGACCCCAGTGCAACGTCTCCTCGCCCGGCCAGAAGTCGTCGAGCACGGGGTCGGCGCGCTTGCGCATCTGATAGCGTCCACCGTTCATCAGCTTTCCGGTCGTGAACACGCGCACGAGGCTGTCGAGATAGTAGTCCCGCAGGTAGGAAACCGGATGCTCGGCGATCCACGACCGCGCGAACGTGCGCAGGAGCTCGTTCACGAGGACGTACGCGTGATGGTACGGCTGATCCTGTCCGCGACCGTAGCCGTACGGGTTGTCGTATCGCGCGAAGAGACGGCTGGCCGTCGTGTGCCACGACGGCGACTCCTCGCGGTATCGCCGCACGAACTCGTCGGCGGCATCGCCTCCACCGCGAAGCGGATGGAAGAACGCCCACAGGAGCCGCTTGCCCGGCGAGTCGCTCGACCACCGGTGCCAGTCGGCGTCGTTCTCGGAGAGCATGTCGGGCGGGAACGTCGCGTAGTACTCGGTCAGGAGCCGGAGCTCGGGATCCTCGACGTCGTCGCCGTCACCGGGGCGGACGGAGATGATCGGACCGATGTTGCCGGCGAACGTCCAGCCGTCGAACGTCGTCATGCGGAAGACGCCGTACTCCCGCTCGACCTGTCCGCACAGCCAGGCCACGAGCGCCACCGTGGGAATCGCGACGGCCGCCACGCGGGCCAGCCGCCCGGGTCCTCCGTACACGATGCAGGCGACCACGAGGGCGGCCGGAAGCGCCAGCCCGACGAAGCGCAGCGCGAGCGCGACCAGGGACGCGCCGATGCCCACCGAGAGCCACATCCACCGGCTCGGCTCGCGTTCGGCGCACACGTGTCCGATCGTCGCGGCGAGGGCGAGCGTGGATGCCGCGATGAACAGCCCGTCGGACAGGAGGTGGTGATCGAGGAACAGCGTCAGCGGATCCAGCGCGATGCAGAGCATCGTGCCGAGAACCGCCCAGCGCGGCCAGCGCACGTAGCGCCGCAGCACCTCGCCCAGCACCTGAACCGACAGGGCACGCAGGGTGGCCTGCAGGAGCACGGTGGTCAACGGTCCGCCGAGGAGCCGGGCCAGGGCCAGGAAGTACGAGTAGCCGATCGGTTTGTACGGGTTGGGGCGAAGCGTCTCCGCCGCCCAGATGTACTCGCCGGTATCGCTGACGATGTACGGATCGGGGTAGAAGACGGACTGGATCCCCTTGACGCAGGCGAGGATCACCCAGAACGGCAGGAAGTACCGGACGAACGAGGAGATCGCGTCACGCCGGGCCGAGGAGGTGCTCATGGCCAGGCACTCTAGCCCAAGGGGGTCGGCTCGGCGACCCCCACGACGCGGATTGGCCACGCATCACGCCTCGACACCGTGGGCCGACCGGTCGTCGGCCCGATTGGAATCCGTCGAGGCGAGCGCCGTTCTCACCAGTGATCCGACCCGCCGCTCGACTTGTCGGGAAACGGCGGCGGGGTCGGCCGCGGTACCGGCGCCTCGGCGATCTTCCCCTCGAGGTAGGCGATCGCGGCGTCGAGCTGGGGATCCCGCCCCTTCATGAGCTCGGCGGGGTCGTCCTCGACGATCATGTCGGGCTCGACGCCGACGCCCTCGATGATCCACTCGCCCTCCGGTATCCACGCCGCGTAGTTCGGTATGTACACCGCGCCACCGTCCACCAGGCGGTAGCCGCCGCCGCTTCCCACCTCACCTCCCCAGGTCCGCGTTCCGATCAACGGACCGATCCCGCGTCGCTGGAAGGCGTCGCTGAACTCCTCGGCGTTGGACCCGCTCTGGTCGTTGCAGAGCGCGGCCGCGTGCCCGGTGAACGCCCAGTCCTGCCGGCTCCAGGACGCGCCGTAGCGCGGCTTGAAGTACGAGTACCGGGGCGAGGACATCTGGAGGATGAGCATGGCGTGGATGTAGCCGCCGCCGTTGAACCGGACGTCGTAGATCAGACCGTCTCGGTCGAGACTCGCGTAGTAGTGCTTGCCGAACTCCTGAAAGCCGCGGCCGCTCATGTTCGGGATGTGCACGTAGCCGAGGTCGGGGCCTCCGTGCTCGAGCACGTACCGCCGCCGTCCCTCCACCCAGTCGAAGTAGCGTGCGCGTCGCTCGCTCCGCATCGGCTCGACGAACACCTCGCGCGCTCCGTCGAACGACGCGCGATCGTTCACCGTCAACGTGACGGCCCGGCCCGCCGTTCCGACCAGGAGCGCCTGGAGCTCCTGGTCCGCGCGCACGGGAGCGCCACTCACCGCGACGATCACGTCCCCGACCGACACCTCGACTCCCGGGGTCAACAGCGGCGACCGAGCATCGAGATCGAAGCCGTCGCCGGCCAGGATCCGCGTGATCCGGTACCCCGGCACGTCGTCGTTGACCGGCTCCACGTCGATCCCGAGGTAGCCCATCGGAATCAGGGGCGCGCGCTGCTCGTCGCCGCCGACGATGTACGCGTGGCCGCAGTTCAGCTCGGCGACCATCTCGCGCTGGAGGAAGCTGAGATCGCTCCGCACCGCGACCGCCTCCAGCAGCGGCTCGTACTTGTCCCGGACCGCCGGCCAGTCGACGCCGTGCATGCCGGGGTCGTAGAAGAAGTCGCGCGCGACCCGCCAGGTCTCGGCGAACATCTGCCGCCACTCGGCGACCGGATCGATCGTGAGCGTCCAGCCGTCCGTCTCGACCTGGCCGTCGTCCTCGGGCATCTCGCCGGCGCCGGCATCCAGCAGCGTGAAGCGCTTCCCACGCCGGACGAGGAGCTTCTTCCGGTCCGCGGAGAGGTCGAACTCGTCGAGCGCCTCCACGAGCACCTTCGCCTTCTTCTCCTCGAGATCGAAGGTGTGGAGCCGGCGGGGTCCGGACATCTCTCCGTCGTCCCCCTCGGCGCCCTCGTACGTCTCCAGGAGCAGCTTCTTCTCGATGGGAACCACGCGCGTGTACCGATCGGCGGGAACCGGGACCTCGACGACACGGGTTGCGATCCCGTCCACGTCGACGGTCATGTCGGGCAGCTCCCGCTCGTCGTCGTTGTCATCCTCGTCGTCGTTGTCGTCCTCGTCGTCCTCGTTGCTCGCATCGTCGTCGGTCGCGCCCTCGCGGTCGTTCTCGTCGAGGAATGGAGACCGCGTCTCGGCGGCGAGCGTGACCAGCGTGACCTTCGTCATCTTCTGGTCGTAGGTGAAGTACCGGTTGATCGGCGAGTAACGCGGGTCGAGCTCGCGATCGGCCAGGAAGTACAGGAGCTCGCCGTCGGGATCGAACGCCGGCGCGTAGCACGACATCGCGGGATCGGTGATCCGCGTGGTCTCGCCGGTCGCGATCTCGTACAGGTGGACGCTCCAGGCCCATCTCGGCTCCAGATGCGTGAAGGCGACCCACTTGCCGTCGGGGCTGAACGCGTACTGGCTCAGCACGATGTCGTACGATCCCCCGCGATCGGACTGGTCCACCACGGTCATGGCCCCGGAGGCCACGTCGACGAGCAACGTGCGCATCTCGCGATCGCTGGTCAGGAGCCGCTCGCCGTCGGGTGACCAGACGATCGGGCCCAGGGGGCCGGTGTGGCCGGACGTCACCTGTCGAGCCTCGCCGCCCGAGGCGGGCACGATCCAGATCTCCTCCTCACCCGAGACGTCGGACACGTACGCGACCTCGGCTCCGTCGGGAGACCACTCGGGGTACTGGCACCGGGCCGCGGCATCCGCCGCGACGACCCGCACGTCGCCGTGCTCGGCCGGCGCGCTCAGGATCTGTCCCCTCGCCGAGACGAGGATCCGCTTGCCGGTGGGACCCAGCTCGAAGCCGAAGAGCTGATCGTGCGCCGAGACGCGGCGCTCCCGCGCGTGAATCCGGTCGGAGCGAAGATCCAGGTGGATCGAGCGCGTCTGGCCGGTGGCCACGTCGTAGAGTCCGATGCCGTCGCCGTACTCGTACACGACGACCCGTCCGTCCGACTGCGGGTAGCGCACCTCGAAGTCGGTGTAGGACGTGGCCGGCGTCACGTCGCCCGAGCCGGGATCCAGCGCGTGGAGGTTGGCCACGCCGTCGCGCTCGGACACGAAGTAGATCACGTCCCCGGCCCAGACCGGCTGGGTGTCCACGCCGAGATCGTCGGTCAGGCGCCGGAAGTCGGGCACCGCGTCCGCGTCGGGTGAGGGTGTCGCGAGCCACACGTCGTCGGCGAATCCGCCCCGGTAGCGCTTCCAGTTCTGCCACTCGCCGCTGATCGGCACGTACGCGATCCGTCCATCCGGGTGCAGCGTGGCGAACTCGCCGTACGGGACCGGCAGGCGGGTCGCGGCGCCGCCCGCGAGGGGAACCTGCCAGATGCGTGTGCGCATGGTCGTCCCGCGACGCGATCGGAACACGACGTGCGTCCCGTCGGGGCTCCAGCCGAGCACGGTCACGCCACGGGGATCCCAGGTCAGGCGTCGCGGCACGCCGCCGGCGACGTCCATCACGTAGACCTCGCGAGCCCCGTCATAGCTCGCGGCGAACGCCAGCGTTCGCCCGTCCGGGGAGAAGAACGCCGGCCCCTCCGATCCCTCGTCGGACGTGATCCGCATCGCGGTGCCGCGCTCGATCGAGCCGAGCCACAGATCACCTTCGCTGGTGAAGACGATCTGATCTCCCGAGACGTCGGGACGGCGGAGAAACTGAGCGGCGGCCCCGGCCGGTGACGCGGTCGCGAGCGCCAGGGTCAACCCGCCGCCGAGACACGCCACGACGAGCCGACGGGAAAGGCGACGGAAAGGGGAGTGGACACGCGAGCGCACGCGGCACCTCCTGAATCGATGGAGACGAGAAGCGAACGCGTGACGATACCACGCCGCACGGGTCTCGGGATCGGAACTCTGAACGGCTGGATACAAGACCGCCCGCTCGTGGCCGGGTGCCTCGGCGGGCGGGTCGGGATCCGACCTCCCGGCGGAGTCCGCCGGCCTATTCCGTGACCACCGCCTCGGAGCGACCGACCTCGTCTCCCGGTGCGCTCCGCCAGTCGGTCAGGAACAGCTCCGCGGCCAGCGCGTGCCAGCGATCGCCGCCGATGTGGCGCCCGAAGCCGTAGATCGGCAGCCCGCCGTCCTGCATCACGACGCCGAGCTCCCGGCCCATCAACCCGCTGATCCGGTCCGACGTCTCCTTCATCCACGAGCGCGCCAGAGAGTACGGCAGCAGGTTCTTCAGCGAGCGCTCGGCCTCGCGCGGGCGCACCTCGAGCAGCCAGCCCTTCCCGTACGGATCGGCGCTGGCGGTCTGGGGTGCCTCGGCCGCGTCGTCGTTGATTCCCACGACGACGCCGTCCACCGGCGACAGCATGTCGATGACGTGGCCGTCCACCCGGAGATGGAAGCCCGGCTTTCCCTGTTCGAGCACGGTCCCCTCGGCCGGGAGCATGACCGCGCTCGGGCTTCCCAGGAAGTGATACGCGAAGTCGTCCACCCCCACGCGTACGGTGTCGGCCTCGTCCGGTCGCGCCCAGGTGTGCCCCCGGTGATAGAAGAATCCCTCGGGAAGCCGGAACCACTCGACCGGAGCCGAGTCGGCCGCCCCGGCGACCGCGCCCCGGACCCGCGCCGGCGACGCCGACCAGATCCGCGCCGCGAGACGTGTCAAGGGAACGAGCAGCGCCAGGTACCCGATGGCCAGGATGTACTCGATGCCCTTGGTCGGCATGAAATCCATGACTCACTCCCCCTTCACGCCACCGACGACTGGATCCGGGGCGTCGAGGCATCCCGGGAAGTCCGGGACTCGGTCGACGCGCCGAGTACGGCCATGCGATTGATCACCCACCGGAACACCCAGATCTCGGCGCTGACGACACCCATCACCACGACGATCTCCATCCAGGTGGGGACGTAGTGGTGCACGGCGTCGTAGCGGAACGCGATCACCGACACGTTCAGGCGATTCAGGACCACGCCGGCCAGCGTCAGGACGGACGCGACCCGGATGACCTTCTGCCGCCGCGTCGCCGCTCCGTACGCGAACAGCACCATCGGCACCGCAACCAGACCCAGGATCTCGAGCGTCCACCAGCCCGCGTAGAACCCCGAGAGATCACGCCAGTGCTGTCCGTGCAGGAAGTTGAGCGCCAGCAGGAACAGATACGCGAACATCGCACCGGCGCAGATTCGCGCCAGCCCGACGACGATGTCGCGATGGGCCGAGATCAGCTTCAGGCTCATCCGGTGAAAGAACGCTCGGTGGGTCAGCGTGCCCTCGAGGATCACCATCGAGAGACCGGCGAACACGCTCGAGACCACGAACAGCACGGGCAGGAACTCCGAGTACCAGAGCGGATGGAGCTTCTGCTTCGCCATCAGATAGAGGGCGCCCAGGCCGGACTGGTGCAGGAGCGACAGCGTGATCCCGAGGATCACGGCGCCCACCGTCATCCGGGCCAGGACCCGGCGTGCGCGCTCGGCGCCGAACCACTCGGCGATCGCGGGCGAGAACTCCACCAGCTCGGCCAGCATGTACAGAAGGAAGTGCCATGCGACCAGGAACAGGACCGACGTCATCCCGAACGAGTTTCCGATGATCGGGTTGACGACGTGCCACGGCCGGCCGAGGTCCAGAACGAGCGCTCCGGCATAGAACACGTACGCCAGGAAGCCGTTCAGCACCGTGACCCGGACGATCGGCTTGTACGCCTCGAGGCGCAGGATGTAGACGAGGAACGTCACCATGTACGCGCCACCGGCCAGCGCCACGCCGGCCATGACGTCGAAACCGATCCAGAGGCCCCACGGAACGTCCTGGGACAGGTTCGTCACCGCCCCCAGACCGTAGGCGAAGCGGATCGCGATGATCACCGCCGCCGCGAGCATGAGGACGGCGGTGATCAGATTGAACGGCGTCAGCACACGCCCCTTCGGACGCAGCTCTCGTCTCAGGAACGCACGTGTTCCCAGACGCTGACGCGGATGAACGGGCATCGGCACGACGGCGCTCATGTCAGGCCTCCCCCGAGGGATCGGTCCACTCGGTCGTCGAGTTCGTTCCGCCGGACGCGCTCGCGTGCGAGTCGCTCGCGACCCGCGATCCGGTCGCACCGCGCAGTCCCAGGAGCGCCATCGGCACCAGTCCGATCACCACGGGCACCGCCGTGAGGAAGTCCCGCGTCAGCTCCGGGTAGGACGTGTCGTCGAGATCCGTGGGGAAGCCGAGCTCCGCGAAGTCCACCTTCGAGATGTAGAGCCAGCCGGTTCCCCCGGCCTCGTGCTCACCGTAGATGTGCGGGACGTACTCGTCGTCCTCGGCCAGCCGTGCGCGCGCGATCCGGAGCAGCCCGGACCGGCGACCGAAGGTCAGCGCCTCGGCCGGGCACTCCTCCACACAGGCCGGCTGCTCCCCCTCCTTCAAGCGTTCCCAGCACATCGTGCACTTCTCGATCCGGGGGTTCCGGCTGTGGTACTCGAACTTCGGCACGTCGAACGGGCACGAGATCATGCAGTAGCGGCACCCCATGCACTTGTCGCCGTTCCACACCACCGGTCCGTCCGGTGTCCTGGACAGCGCCTTGGTCAGGCAGCCGGCCGCGCAAGCGGGCTGGAGACAGTGCATGCACTGACGCCGGACGTAGACGTCACCCTTGCTCGTCTGGAACCGGGAGACCGCCACCCGTCGCCGGTCGCTGGTCGTGCGGAATCCCACCTCGTCGAGGTCGACGTCCTCCGGCTCGGGGAGGCCGTTGGCCTCGGCGCAGGCGTACTCGCAGCTCCGGCAACCCTCGCAGAGGCTGAGATCCACGAGGACACCCCAGCCGTCGACGTCGACTCCATCATCCGCGCTCGCTCGTGACGCCCCCGGGCGGGCAATGGACGCGCTGCCCATCACCGCGAGCGTCTGAAGAAAGCTACGCCGCTTCATGCTCACCCCCAAAGAAGCTCGTGCGTACGTGCTCCCACTGGGCGTCTCCGATCAGTCGGTGCAGCTCGTCCACGAGCGCACCGCCGTCGGCGACGACCGGCGAGTGCTCGTCCCCCGAGAGGACGGCGATGAGACGATCGACCTCTCCCTTGAACCAGTCCCGCGCGCGGCGACCCAGGAGGAGATCGCAGCGCGGCTCGCTCGCGTCGTCGCACGCGACCCGGAGGGCCCAGCCTCTCGCGTAGGGATCCCGGTTGACCAGTCCGGCGTCGGACCGGAGCGCGTCGTTCACGAACTCCACGCGCCCGGAGATCGGTGATGTCAGCTCGATCCAGCGAGATCGGGCACGGAGACGGATCGCGGGCTTTCCGCGCTCGACGCGATCCCCGGGAACGGGGAGCTCGATGCCGTGGAGCGGCCCCAGGAGACGCGGTGCCAGATCGTCGGATCCCACGATCGCGGTGCCGGGCAGGAACCGGACCCAGGCGTGTCCGCGATCGAGCGCCACGTCGGTCCCCAGACGAAGTCCCTTGTGGAGGATCTCCGCGGCCGACATCGCACCGAAGCGCTCGCGGAAACCCGGGCTCACGGCGTACGCGACCGCCACCGCCACCAATGCACTGGCGAACGCGACCAGGAGCGCGACGCGGACTGCCACGACGAGAAACGCGAGCAGCGGTAGGGCGAGCAGCACGAGAACCGCCCCGGTGATCACGACCGTCGTGAGGATCGCGTGCCGGCTTCGGCTGCTAGTGCGTGACATGACGCCTCCCTTCCCCCGCATGTCGGGGAACGACCGCCCTCACCTCTTCGCATGTGGCGCGCCAGTCCGCCCGGGAGAGCCCCACGGATCGTGCAACCGGCCATCACGCGAACGCTTGCGTTCGATCGTCCGGAGATCGGGGAGGACGCCCGCTGGCGGGAGGCGGCCCCGGGCGTCGAGAATCTCGACACCGGTGTGGAGGATCTCCACGACCACGCGGTGGCGCGGCGTCGGGGCTCGGGATTCCCCTATACCCGCGTTTGCCGGAAAGGTCTTTCCTGAACGCGGGGTGTGCCTTCTCGAGTCGGCGAGGATGTCATGCGATCTCCCATCGGCGTCCGGGCCTCGCGGCTGGGTGCCCGGCTGTTTCTGCCTCTGGTCGCGATCGTGGCCGTCACGTTCGCGATGCACGCAGTGGTGAACTACCGGACCTCGCGCAACGAGCTTCTCGGCTTCCTCCGATCGAACGCCGATCAGTCGAGCGATCTGATCCGGCGCGCCACCCACGACGGAATGCTCCTGAACCGGCTGGACGACGTGCAGGACACGATCACGCGCATCGTCGAGGGTCCGGGCATGGCGGCCATCCGCGTATACGACAAGGCCGGCGCCGTCGTCCTGTCGGCCCATCGGGACGAGATCGGCCAGCGGGCACCGATCACGTCGGACACGTGCGAGAGCTGTCACCAGCCCAATCACACGACCGAGGTCGGGCGCCTCGAGCGAAGCGGTCTGGCGCGGCTCTCGCGAGGCGAGGAGGTACTTCGCCACCTGTCGGTGATCCCGAACGAGCCCGCCTGTGCCGCCCCGGGCTGTCACGCGTCGCCCGACGAGGCGCCGATCCTCGGCGTCCTCGACATCGAGATGTCGATGCAGCCGGTAGAGTCCACTTTGCGCGCGGCGCAGGCCCGGATCGCCCTGACCACGTTCGCGCTGATCGTGCTGATCGGATGGGCGTGCTGGGTGTTCATCGACCGGTTCGTGCATCGACCGGTCGCGGCGCTCACCGAGGGCACGCGACGGATCGCGAGCGGCGACCTCGAGACGCGGATCCGCGTGGAGGGCGGCCACGAGTTCGCCGACCTCGCGGGGTCCTTCAACGCGATGTCCGAGGATCTCCTGGCCGCCAAGCGCGAGCTCGAGACGTGGTCGCGCACGCTGGAGGAGAAGGTGCTGGACAAGTCGGCCGAGCTCCAGCGCGCGCACCGTCAGGTGCTCCACATGGAGAAGATGGCGTCGCTCGGCAAGCTGTCGGCCACGGTGGCTCACGAGCTCAACAACCCGATCACGGGGATGGTGAACTACACGCGTCTGATCGAGCGCGAGCTCGGACGGCAGCCGCTGGCGATGACCACGAAGGACGAGCTACTGCGCTACCTCGGTTTTCTCCACCGCGAGTGCCTCCGGTGCGGGAAGATCGTGTCGAACCTGTTGCTCTTCGCCAGGCGAACCGGCACCGAGATGGCCCCGGTGGATCTCCGCGTCGTGCTGGACCAGAGCCTGATGCTGATCGATCACCATCTGCACGTCAGCGGCGTCCAGCTGGAGAAGAAGCTGCCCGACCGCGACCTCACGGTCATCGCCGACGCGGGAGAGCTCCAGCAGGCGCTCGTGGCCTTGTTGATCAACGCGGTGGAGTCGATGGCGGGTCCGGACGCGGTCGACGAGCGGCTGACCGTCGAGGTCGTGGTCGAGGACGACGCGGTGCGAGTGGACATCCGCGACACCGGGGCCGGGATCGCCGCCGACGTGCTGCCGCACATCTTCGAGCCCTTCTACTCGACGAAGGACGAGGAGGGCGGCGTCGGGCTCGGGCTGGCGGTGGTCTACGGGATCGTCCAGCGTCACGGAGGCCGCATCGACGTCGAGTCGGAGACGGGGAGCGGCACCACGTTCCACCTGTGGATCCCGAGGGGCATCGAGTCGTTCGAACCGCGGCCGGGGCCCGACGACCGGCTGTCGGTGGTGGGTGGACCTCGCCGGGGAGGAGCGACGTCATGAGCGCGTCCGAGGGACGCATCCTGATCGTGGACGACGAGTTCTCGGTCCGGGATTCCCTGACGAACTGGTTCGGAAAAGACGGCTACGACGTGACCGCGGCGGAGAACGCGGCGGAGGCGCTCCGATCCCTGGAGGGCGGCTCGTACGACGTCGTGCTCCTCGACATCAAGATGCCGGGGATGGACGGCATGGCGCTCCTGGAGCGTGTCCGCGAGATCGACCCGAGCATGGCGGTGATCATGATGACCGCATTCGCATCGGTGGAGACCGCGGTACGCGCGCTGAAGGAAGGTGCGTTCGACTACGTCACCAAGCCCATCGATCCGGACGAGCTCTCCCATCTCGTGCGCCGCGCGATCGATCAGCGCCGCCTGCGCGACGAGAACCTCCGGCTCCGCGAGACCCTGGACGAGGTCACCGGCGTCCCGCCCATCATCGGCGACAGCCCGGCCATCCGCGAGGTGATGCGCCTCGTGGACCAGGTGGCCGGGACCGACGCCACGGTCCTCGTCCTCGGCGAGAGCGGCACCGGCAAGGAGCTCATCGCGCGGGCGATTCACGCCGCGAGCCCCCGCCGCTACTTCCCCCTGGTCCCGGTGAACTGCGGCGCGCTCCCGGCGGAGCTCCTGGAGAGCGAGCTCTTCGGCCACGAGAAAGGCGCGTTCACCGGGGCCCAGCAACGTCGCAAGGGACGCATCGAGATGGCCGGCGGGGGCACGCTGTTCCTGGACGAGGTGGGGGCCATTCCACCCCGGATGCAGGTCGATCTCCTTCGGGTGCTCGAGACCCACGAGTTCACCCGTCTCGGCAGCTCACAGCCGATCCACGCCGACTTCCGCGTGATCTGTGCGACCAACGAGGACCTGGAGAAGGCGGTCGCGGACGGTCGGTTCCGCGAGGACTTCTTCTACCGCATCAACGTGTTCACGATCCTGGCGCCGCCGCTCAGGAGCCGTCGCTCGGACATCCGCCTCCTCGCCGAGCACTTCCTCGACGAGCTCGGCCGCAAGATGAACAAGCGCTTCACCGGCTTCGCGCCAGACGCCATGGAGCTTCTGACCAGCTACCACTGGCCGGGCAACGTGCGCGAGCTGTACAACGCGATCGAGCGGGCGATGGTCGTGGGCCGGCCGCCGACGATCCGGTCGGACGACATGCCGGTGTGGCGCTCGCGCGCCGGGGTCGAGACACACAGCGCCCGCCTCGCCGACATCGAGCGGCGGCACATCGGCAAGGTGCTCGACGAGACCGGATGGAACATCACCCGGGCGGCCGAGCTGCTCGACATCGACCGGGCCACCGTCTACAGCAAGATCAAGAAGTATGATCTGGAGCCGCCTCAGGCGCGCACGAACGGCACATGATCGCGCATCCGCCGACCGCGGCGACCGCGCCGCGCCCGCGTCGCGCACGCGTGAACGCCCCCGGGGAGACGTGCAGCCCTCCGCTCCTCTGCGGCTGGTGCCGTTCTACCTCGGCTCCCACGCAGGGCTCGTCTCCCGGCTCTCGGACGGCCTGACACACGCGTTCGGGCTTCGCGTGGAGCAGCACCCACCGGCGTTCGATCCCGAGATCGCCTACGACGCGTCGCGGGGGCAGTACAACTCGCGGGCCCTCCTCGCCCAGCTTCTCGCCGAGGCGCCGGACGAGGAGGGGCACATCCTCGGCGTCACGGGACTGGATCTCTTCATCCCCGTGC
Organism: Candidatus Eiseniibacteriota bacterium; assembly: GCA_965224245.1. Taxonomy (GTDB): domain Bacteria; phylum Eisenbacteria; class RBG-16-71-46; order CAZAMP01; family CAZAMP01; genus CBDCYW01. The sequence continues at coordinate 4,363,070 of OZ245046.1, forward strand.
TCACGTTCGTGTTCGGGGAGGCGCAGCTCGGGGGCCGGGTTGCCGTCGTGTCGACCTATCGGCTCGACGACGTCGTCTACGGGCTGCCGGCGGCGCCGGAGCTACTTCTCGATCGCCTGGTGAAAGAGGCCGTTCACGAGCTGGGACACACGTTCGGGCTCGTGCACTGTCACGATCCCACGTGCGTGATGACCAGCTCGACTCAGGTGGACGGGATCGATCTCAAGACGAACCGGTTCTGCTCCGCCTGCCAGGACCGCGTGCTGGCGCGCCCGTGATCCGTCGATCTCGACCCGGCTGGCGCGTGCGACCACGGGCATCGATCTCGAGAGGGTTCGGTCCTGCGCGGCCTGCCCGGGGCCGCGTGACCGTGCGACCGGCATCCCCGCTCGGCGGCGACTCCTCCGGACGGGCCCGGAATCAGCCCTGGGCTCCCCGGTCGCCGCTGCCGCGTCGCTTGCGCCAGTCCCCCCGAGGCTCGCCCTGCCAGGCGAGCATCGCCTGGAGGCTGGTCGCGAAGCCGTCGATGCCCGGGAACAAGCTCAGGCGGTTCACGTTCAGGCGGTTCAGCCACGCGAGCAGGTACCACTGATTGTCGAGGGTGATGGGGATCTCGATCTTGATCACACGCGTCCGCAGCACGGTGGGCGTGCCGAGCGACCGGAGGTTGCTCATGAACGACTTGCCCGGATTCATGGGGACCAGGAACACGCCTTGCTGCACGGCCAGCCGCTCGTTGACGTAGTACGGCACCAGCGGAACCACGAGGGTCGGCTCCTCCTCCAGGAGCACCGTGACCGCCGCGGGACTCTTGAGCTTCGGATCGATCCGGAGGGCCTCCCGCACGGCCGGCACCTTGCTGCGCCGGAGCCGATCGAACATCCACTGCTGGTCGATGGCCCAGACCGCGCACGTGTCACCGGGGTTGGCCTGCTCGATCGCGAAGAAGAGCGCGATGTGAAACGAGTACGTCCAGTCGAGCAGTCGCGTGGGCGCGCCGTGATGCTGCATGAGCGCGTACCACTCCATGAAGTCGTCCGCACGCGGGACGCGTCCCGTGAACCGATGGAGGTGTCTGACGAAGTGGCGGAAGACGCGCCACTCGAGATACGCCTGATGTGAGAGCGGCCTGCCGAAGCGGTCGGTCGCGATCCGCTCCAGGCTCGGCTTGAGATCCCAGCTCGAACTCCCCTGGCCGCGAAACACCCACTGGATGCTCGGATCGGAGAAGCGCGCCTCGATCAGATCCTGAACCGACTGCCACGAGTCGCAGCTCTCGACGTGATACCAGGTCATCCGCACACCTCCTGTGCCGGTCGAACCCGGACCATACACCGGGCAGGGCGACCGTTCGACGGTCGTGAGACGCCCCCGGCCGGGGGGGGGCACCCGGCCGGGGCCGATGCCGACCGGACCGCATGCCGTGCCCCACAGATCGCTTCGTTCAGCGGGGACGTCCGTCCGTGTGATTCCGGTACCCCCCACGCGCCCAATCCGAGCGACCACCCGGGCGTGCCGGCGGAGGCCGCCCGCACTGACGGCATCCACGTTACAGGAGGCACGACATGCTCCGCTGGAACGCCGGCGCGCGCCGCGGGCGCGCGTTCACGGCGGCGCTCGCGTGCGCGCTCGTCTGGCTCGGGATCGCAGCCGCCGGCTCGTCCGCCGCCACGTACTTCGTCGACGCCGCACGGCCCGACGACGCGGGTAGCGGAACGAGCTGGGACGACGCCAAGAGGACGATCGACGCCGCCATCGCCGCCTCGGCCGCCGGAGACGCCATCCTCGTCAAGTACGGCGCCTACGCGATCGACGACGACATCGTGCTCGTCTCGCATCGTCGCATCACGTCCGACGACGGCACGCACCTCGACTGGAGCTCGGCCGATCCCGATTCGAGTCTCTGCGTCGTCGACGCCGGCCAGGGCTCTCGTGTGCTCACCATCCACGGCGCCGCGATGACCGGACCGACTCACGTTCGAGGCCTCGAGCTGACCGGCGGCGACGGCACGTACAGCTCCGCCGACCCGTCCGCCGCCTATGGAGGCGGCGTCTACGTCGATGGGGGCGCCGACGTCACGCTCGAGCGCTGCTGGATCTCGGGCAACGTCGGCGGTACCAGCTACAACGGATTCGGCGGTGGGGTCGCGTGTCTGGGGACAGGGACCGACGTCTCGATCGAGGACTGCCGGATCTCGGGAAACACCGCGGCCACACCCCATCACGGGTACGGCGGCGGCATCTACTGCGACGGCGTCACCGCCACGATCGTCGGGAACGTGATCGAGGGCAACCTCGGATCCGTCCACCGGACCGGGGTCGGCGGCGGCATCTACGCCGCGAACAGCGACGTCGTCGTCCAGTCGAACACGATCACGGACAACGTCGCGGCCGGACCCAGCTCGGGCGCGGGCGGCAACGGCGGCGGCGTCTATCTCTTCTCGGGCACCGCCGACGTCGGGCTGAACACGATCACCGGCAACAGCGCCGCCGAGGCGACGTCGAGAAGCGGTGCCGGCGGCGGGATCTACTGCAGCACCGCCGAGACGTACATCTGGGAGAACGTGGTCGGCGAGAACGTCGCCTCTCGGGGGGGACGGGGCAACGGTGGCGGGATCTACTGCCGGGGATCCGATTCGGTCGTACGCGACAACGAGGTGTACGACAACGTGGCCAGCACGTCCACCACAGGAGGCTACTACGCGTACGGCGCCGGGGGCGGCATCGTCGCCGGCGAGGGCAGCGGCATTCACGTGCTCCGCAACCGTGTGTACGGGAACGTCGCCTCTCGCTACGGAACGGGCAACGGAGGCGGGATCTGGATCAACAACATCGCGCAGATCGTGGAGCGGAATCTCATCTACGACAACGTCGCGTCGGAGGGGGCGCCCGGCGCCGGTGGCGGCGTCTTCATCAACGGCACGACGCGCGCCGAGGTCGTCAACAACACCCTGTACCACAACGCGAGCCAGACCGGCGGCGACGGGGGAACCGGCAGCGGGATCTATCACACCTCGGGCGGCACCCCGACGATCCGCAACAACGCCATCGCCGCTCACGACGTGCCCGGCAGCGACATGGTGGGGATCTACGAGACCTCCGCCCTGACCGTCGAGTACAACTGCTATCACGACAATCCGGGCGGGCACTACAACGAGCACGTGGTCTCGCTGAACGAGGGCATCGGCGAGCCCCGCTTCACCGACGCCGCGGTCCGCGACTTCGAGCTGCTGTACGACTCACCCCTGATCGAGGCCGGGCATCCCGACACGGAGGTGCCCGAGAACGGCGGCTGGCGCGTCGACGTGGGCGCGATCGAGTACACGGGGATCCGCCACGCCCGCGCCGTCCCGGGCCCCGGTGAGTACCTGTTCGGCGGACAGGTCCGCGCAAAGGTGACCGTCACCACGTTGGGCACGCTGTCCGAGATCGACATGACCGTACATCCCGGCGAACGGCATCCCGATGCGGTGAGCGTCGTCGATCGCTGGTTCGACATCCAGGCGGACGAAGGAGGTGGAACCACGTTCGAGCTCACGCTCAGCTATCTCGACGAGGAGCTGAACGGGCACCGGGAGAGCGACCTCACCCTCTGGCGGCGGGACGGATCGTCGTGGGAGGGACCCAAGGTCCCCACGGACGCCGATGCCGACGACGACTGGCTGACCGTCAGCGGGGAGACCGCGTTCAGCGACTGGGTGATCAGCGGCTTCGACGTGATGCTCGACGTCCCTGGCGAGACCGTGCTCGGGCCCGCCGTCGCCCTCGGAGCCCCGGCGCCGAACCCGTTCCGCGTCGTGAGCAGGCTGCGGTTCGACCTGGCCGACCGGGGCCGGACCACGCTGGCGGTCTATCGAACCGACGGGCGGCGGGTTCGCACGCTGATCGACGCGGTGCTCCCGGTCGGCGTGCACGAGATCACCTGGGATGGTCGCGACGACGCGGGGCACGCGGTCGCGTCCGGTACCTATTTCTGCCGGCTGTCGACGGCACGGGGTCGAGTCGACCGTCGACTGACCCTCGTGCGATGAGCTGACGAGGGCCGAGGGTGCCCCCGCGGAGAGCACGCGAGCGCACGATCTCCCTGGTCGCGCGCTCGCTTTCGTCTAGCGCCGTCGGGGCACGCCGTGCGTGACGAACGTGTCGGGCCGGGATGCGGCGGTGAGACGCTCACGGCATCCGGAACGTGCCGACCCGTGAACGCGCGATCTCGTCTCGGTTTCGGTAGGCGACCACACACCACGCTACCGCGGCGCCGGATGGCGGCGGATCGGGGACGCGCGTGGGCTGGAAGACCAGGAGCGTGTCGGGGCCACCGTCCACGATCGCGTGAACCGTGCCGTCGTCGTCGAGAAGGTGCAGCTCGTAGCGGTTCGCTCCGTCGACCGGACGCCAGGTCAGACGCACCCGTCCGCCCGCCATCCTCTCGGGCTCCTCGGCGATCGAGACCACGTCCGTGCCGGCCCGGTCACCGCGGAGGCGGAGCTCGGGCTCCCGGTCGTCACGAGCGAGCAACGTCATGGCCGACACCACGACGACGAACGCGGCGCCGGCACCGAACGCGGGCCTCCAGCGCGGGCCGAGGAACGCGTCGAAGAGGCGGTCCAGTCGGCTCGGGCGGGTCGACCGGGCGGCGGCCGCCGACCGCCGGGTCGCGCTCGCTCCGGTGAGGATCTCCCGTTCGAGCACGTCCGAGAGGCGCGCCGCGGCGTCGGTCGGGTCCGCACCCGCGGGGACATCGGCGGGATCGAGAAACGACCGATACGACGCCAGCCGCGCCCGGCAACGCGGGCAGTCATGCAGGTGGTCGAGCGCGCGGTCACCCGGAGCGAGCCCGGCGATCGTCTCCAGCTCGTCGATTCGGTAGCAGGCGTCGCTCATGGTGATGATCCCCAGCGGTGCGCGTCGTCGTCTCGTGCTCTCGCTGCGAGTGCGCTGCGAAGCTTTCGCCGCGCGCTCTGCAGCACCCCACGGGCCCCCGACGCGGACCCGATCTTCAGGATCACGGTGATGTCGTCCACGGCGACCCGCTCGAAGCAGCGGAGCCAGATCGCCTCCTGCTCGACGGGCTCGAGCGTCCGCCGGATCAGCGCGAGCGACGCCTCCTCGTCGAGACGCTCTTCGAGCTCACGATCGGGACCGATGCCGTCGTCCATCACGGCATCGGGATCGGCGTGCTCGTCGGTCATGAGCGCCGGTCGACGGAGCTGACTCAAGCAACGATTCCGCGCGATCGCGAAGAGCCACGACGAGAAGCGCGCCCGCCCCTCGAACGTGCCGAGATCCCGGTATGCCGCCAAGAGCGTCTCCTGGGCCAGATCCAGCGCCCGCTCGTGGTCGCGGACGTGGCGAACGCACCACAGATACACGCGCCCCTGGTACCTGGCGAACAGGTCGGCGACGTCGCGTCGCACGCCGTCGGCCTCCGGCTCGGTCTGGAACCGGAGCACGATCTCCTCGTCCGTTCGGTCGGGCGCATTCAATCGGTTCATCGAGCTTGGGCGCACGACCACCTCCGGAATCACACCGATCGGGGCGCCGGCCGGGTCGAACGGTCGATCGATCCGGCGCGACGCCGCCACCACACCGCGGTCACCCCGAGACCGATCCCCAGCCCGATCAGGGCGCGGCCGGGCCAGGAGTGGCGACGCTCGAGGGCGATGGTGGCTCGACCGTCCCCCATGACCGTGAAGCCGGCCCAGTAAAAGGGATGTGTCGTCTCGGGATCCTCTCTCATCCGACGCTGCGCCGTCCCGAGCGCGCCCGCCACCGAGCGTCCGCGCTCGAGGGCTCGATAGAAGACGTCCATGAAGCGCGCGGTCTGTGCGTCGTCGACGGGCCAGAGCGTCGAGACCACGCACCGCGTGCCGGCCACGAGGAATGCCGTACCGAGCCCCAGCATGCCCTCTCCGGAGACGATTCGCCCACCCGCGCTCTCGCATCCGGAGAGCACCGCCAGGCGCGCATCGAGATCCAGCGACACGATCGCCTCGGCCCGCAGCATCGAGTCCGCCTCGGCACTGCCGGCACCGCCGGGTCCGCTGACGTCGGCCGAGTCGGCCGATCCCGAGCCCCCGGCGCCGAGGGCGATTCCCGATCGCCAGGGCCGCTCGTCGTCCACGGTGATGTGTCCCGCGAGGTGGACGACGTCGTAGCCGACCAGGTCGGCGCCGCGGAGCGATCCCGCCTCGTCGTCCCTCCACAGATGCACGTGACGATAGCGTCCGGCGAGCTGCCGGACTTCGCCCCGCGCGCCGGCCAGATCCCCTCCGACCGACGGGCCGGCGGCCGCATAGGCGAGCGTGGACGGCGCCCCGGCTGCCGTCGAAGGCGCAACGTCGCGAAGAAGCGCGAGCACGGCACAAGACGGCACGCGCAGAACCGTCGCGTCGACGTCGCCGGCCAGCAGCGGGCGCAGCGGAATCCGATGGAGCGCGCCGTCGGGAACGTAGACGATACCGCTCGCGGCGGCGATGAGATCGGACACGCCCGCGAGCAGCGCGCTGGCCAGCGTGGCCGTGGTACGGGCCAGGAGCTCGAGGTCGGCGTCGCCCGATGCGCTCGACGGGGGCGCGGCGAGGAGACCCCGGCAGATCCCGACGTTGCGGGCGAGCCTCGTCTCGGTCATTCCCACGCGAACCACCCGACAGGAGTCCGTCGTCACCGCGAACACCAGTGTCTGATCGGATGCCGCGTGAATGTCGAGTAGTAGCTCTCCGGGCACGAGCACCCGGGTCTGGATCGCCGAGAGCGTCAACGCGTCCGTCGGCGCCCGTGCTCCCGCATCCTCGCCCAGCATGCGCTCGATCAGCGCGCGCGATCGAAAGCGCTGCAAGAACGCGAACGCGCGCTCTCGCCGCGCGGCCACCGGCAGCTGGGCGGGATGCTCGAGCAGCAGATCGGCGAGCGCGCCGTGAATCGCCGACCCGAGCTCCGCGCGCTGCTCCCGCCACATCGGATCGTCGGGCCGACTCCGCATGGCCTCCCAGGAGTCCGCGGCCTGTCGCAGATACACGTATGCGCTGTCGGGGTACCCGAGCCCTCGATGGGCCGCCGCCGCGATGCGGCGAATGTGGAGGTCGACCTTCACCGGCAGCGGCTCGTCGTCGGCCTCGGCCGCGATCGCCCGCGCCAACGGAAGCACCTCGGCGTAGCGGCCGGCGTGGAGCAGGAGCTGTGCGAGCTCGCCCTCGATCACGACCCGCTTCTCGCGCCCGAGCCGGGGGACGATCTGGGGGAGGTGTTCCTCCATCAGGGTGACGGCGGCGGCCAGCGAGTCGGCGTCGTCGAGCGTGCGCGCGAGCCCCTTCAGGGCATCGGCCTCGAGGGCGGGCAGGTCGGTCTCCTGAAGCAGGTGAAGGGCGGCCCTGTAGTGCCCGACCGCCTCACCGGATCGGAGCCGGTCCCGCGCGATCTCCCCGAGCGCGATGCGCGCGGAGGCCTCGTGATCGCGAAACCCGAACTCCCGGGCGATCGCGAGCTGCTCGTTCAACAGGCGCTCGGCGTCCTCGTACCGGCCCAGCTCTCGAAACGCCAGCGCCGCGTTGGAGGCCGGCGCGATGGCGGCGCGCAGCCGGTTCTGCGCGCGCAGAACCGCGTACGCCTCGTCCCAGTGGACGGCGGCGCGATCGGGGCGGCCGGCGTTCGCCTCGAGGAGCCCCAGGTTGGTCAGGCAGTTCCCCTCGAGCGACGCCTGATCGTGCTCGCGCGCGTAGCGAAGCGCGTCCGTCCAGCTCCGTCGCGCCGCGTCGACGTCTCCCGCGCGGTGCTGGCAGATCCCGAGAAACAGCTTCGCCCCGTTCTCGTCGAGGGCGAGGTCGAGCCGCTGGAAGAGGGCGATCGCGCGCTCCAGCCGACGGGCCGCGCTCTCGAGCTGCCCGGCGCCGATCTCGCGACGACCGAGGTACAGATCCCCGCGCCCCACGAACTCGTCGAGGCCGGCGCGCTCGGCCAGCTCGATCACCCGCTCGTACATCGCGATCGCGCGTGGCGGCCGCCCCTGGGCATCGGCGGCCTGGGCCTGGCGGAAGAGGCTCCGGCACCACAGGAGCGTGTCGGCCACCTGCGCCGAGAGCGAGGCCGCCTCGGCCAGTGCCGACTCCGCCTCGGCCGGGCGGTTCATGAACCGGAGCACGCGTCCGATCCGGAACGCGGCGCGTGCCTCGTCACCGGCGGCTCCGGCCCGGTGACGCTCGTCTCGCAGGGCGCCGAGGACGACCAGCGCCGAGTCGAGACGGCCTTCGGCCCGCAGCGAGTCGGCGTGGGAGAACGCGGCATCCACGTCGGCCGCGCCCGCCGGTCCGGTCGTCTCGGCGGTGGCGAAGGGCGCACGCCCGTGCGCCCAGAGGATCGCCGTGAGGCACAGCAGTGCCGTCGTCAGAGAGGCCCGCACGCTGCTCTCCCCCGACTCCACGCGCTCACGCGCGTGCTCCAAGGCTCGATCGCCACCGGGCGAGCCATTCGTGTGCTCGCCGAACGAGCGCGTGCGGCGAATCGCGAGACCGCGAATCGCTGGTCGCATTGTACTCCCGCCGGGCGGTGTCCGGAATCAGCCGTCGAACGAAAAGGCAGCGTGATCGGGACCAGTGGGAGAGTCCGAGCGGAGGGATGGAGGCGACCCCCTCACGGGAGCGGGTCGCCTCTCGACGTGATCAGCGCACTAGCGCAGGATGAACAGCTTGCTGTGGAAACTGCCGAAGCGGGTGTCGAACCGGATGAAGTATGCCCCGGACGCGAGCAGGCTCCCGTCGTCGGAGCGCGCGTCGAACGCATACTCGTGCCGGCCCGCCTCGAACGCGCCCTCGGCGATCGTGCGCACGAGCTGACCCTTGACGCTGAACAGCCGCAGCGATCCCTCGGTCGGGCGATCCAGCTCGTAGTGGATCTTGGTGCTCGACTTGTACGGGTTCGGCGACGCACCCAGCGCCACGAACGGGAACGGGTTGGTCGGCGGCTCCAGCGGCTCGACGGCCACGACGATCCCGCCCTCGACGAGGGTCCGCGTGTGCAGCACGAGCGCCGACCCGTCGACCTCGACGGACGCGGTGTGGTCGAGCTCCTGGGCGCCGGTGAACGTGCCCGCGATGCCGTTCAGCGACATCGTGCCCGACACGGCGAACACGTAGTCGGAAACGCCGTCGGTCAGCGTCATGTCGCCCGCGATCTCCACCGTGCCCGGGCCGGTGGACGTCAGACCGATGAGCCCGCTCCAGGAGTCGGTGAACGCGATGCCGCCGAGGGCGGCGTCGGACTCCGCGGTGAAGTCGAAGTCGATGTCCGAGGTGCCGGTGCGGACGATCGCGAACGTCCCCGTCACCGTGCCCTCGGTGGCGGTCAGCGTGACGGCGCCGCTGATGTCCTCGCCCCCGATCTGGAAGACGCCCGGATCCTCGGCCGGCGTGGCCAGGAATCCGAGCGCGAGGCCACCCACCGCCAGCTGCGCGTTGGAGTCGACCGCCGGCGGCGGATCCATGCGGATCTCCGCCTCGTTGGGGATGAACCACGCCGTGCCCGACGCGGCGAATGGGGCCACGGACGCAATGTCGCCCGTCACCGAGAGCGTGTGCACGTCGTCGAAGCGCGAGAAGATGACGTCGGGGTTGCCCTCGCGCGCGTCGGACCACGCCGCGAACACCGACCGCTCGTCGCTGTCCATGTCGTTGTAGTCGCCGAAGTTCGGAATGGCGTCGGCGGGCACGCCGCACCAGGCCACCGACATGTCGGACATGCGCCGGTTCGGGCCGAACGTGACGCCGCCGTCGACCGACTGGGTCACGTAGAAGTCGCAGAGGCTCGTTCCGCCCGCGTCGTTGCGGCGATCGTACCAGCCCACGGTGACGCGGCCGTCGGGGCCTACCGACAACGTCGGGAAGAACTGCTCGGTGTCGTCGGAGGGTGTGTTGTCGTTGAGCTGCTTGAACCCCTGGAAGCTCGCACCGTGGTTGTCGGAGTACTTGTAGTAGATGTTGAACTCGCCGCCCGCGCCGTTCACGTAAGACGCGTGCAGGCGCCCGCGGTTTTGACCGTCGCTGCGATCCACCTCGACCGACGGCCAGCGCAGGTTGCGGTCGCGGTTGAAGCACTGCGGATTCTCGCCCGAGAAGAACCCCATCGTCGCGATCTGGTTGATCCCGGTCGACCAGCTCGAGCCGCCGTTGGAGGAGTACCGCACGAACGCGGTGCCGCTGGCCGCCGGATCACCCTCGGCCCACGAGACGTACACCCCGCCGTCGATGCCGACCACGGGATACGGTCCACTCGAGCCGAACCCGTCGACCACGAGCCGCGGGGACGCCCACGCGAGCCCGTCGGTGTCCGACCACGTGAGCTCGGTGTTTCCGGTGTTGATGTTGTTGTACGCCATGTAGATCCGGTCGATGGTGGGATCGTAGTCGAGATACTCCTTGTCGAGGAAGGCGGCCCCGTACCGGATCGGTGGATTCCAGGTGAGCACGTCCGAGATGAACTCGCCGCGGTTGACGGCGAGGCCACTGGGATCTCCGAGGCTGTTCAGGCCGATCGACGCGTAGACCCACGTGCCGGCGTTGGTCTTCACGATCGTCGGGTCGCCGAGGACCCCGATGGTGGCCGTCTCGGGCATGCTGCCGCCATCGGTCCAGGTCTCGCCGCGGTCGCGGGAGTAGCCGACGCCGCTGTTGCTGCCCACCCCGGCGAACCCCCGCGAATCGTTCCAGCCGATGACGACGTCGTCACCGTCGACCCAGATGCCGACCTCGGACTGAACCGAGGCGCCGGGCTCGCCGGTCCGGTCGTTGACCAGCTTGTTGTCCGGAGGTACCGCGCGCCCGGGAGGCACGGGCTGGGTCTGAGGCGGATCGTAGTCGCCAACCGGCGGCTCGATCGGCTCGGGAAACGCGGAGCGGAACGCCGTCCCGGTCGTGGAGTCGGCGCCCGGGGCGTCCGACGTGGCTCGCTCGCGTGCTATGAATCCTCCGGCGACGACCAGGATGCTCACCAGAGCGATGGCCGCGGTGCGATGCGCTGTCATGCGACACCTCCGTGTGTGGGTGGAGGGAGATGGCCGGAAAGTGAAATTGTAGCGCGTCCCGGCGCTCCGGTGGTCACCGGCCGAGAAACTTTCGGTGCAGGATGTGCGGCTCCTCGTTGCTGAACGGCGGCGGCAGCGGCAGGGCCAGCCCGCGGGCGACCTCGACGAACCCGAAGGCCCAGTGCAGGTCGATCGACGGCCGGTTTCCCTCGCCGGTGAAGTAGTAGACGACGTCCGTGCGCTCACGGAGCCATTCGAGGCGGCGTGCGGTCAGCGCGCGGCCGATCCCCATGCGCCGGTGGCTGCGATCGACCTCCACGCCCGTCAGATACCAGCCGTCGGGCACGACGGAGGACCCGCCCGCGTCCTTCCAGGTTTTGTAGGCGCACTTGCCGTACCCCGCGATCCGACCGCCGACCACCCCCACGCACGTGAACGCGCGTTCATCGCGGGCGGCGCGCTCCAGCGCGGCCCGGACCAGGGGGGCGAGCTCCGCGGGTGGCCGGTCCTCCCGCTCGACGTCCACGTGCGCGATCGCGAGCGCGTCGTCGGGAAGGGCGTCACGAACGACGATCGGCGCCGGGCGTCCGTGCCGCTCCGGCTCGTACGGCGATCGGGTGTTGCGCCTGGGCATGTCCGGTGTCCCCCGGCGGTCACGCTCGGCGGCGCGGATCCCCGTTGCGAGGCCGCGATCGGCCGATCCGCTCGCCCGAGCAGAGGGTCGTCACCACCTTAGTGCGGATCGCCGGTGGGGTCCAAGACCTTCGCGGCTACGCGGACGCGCGCGACGCCGTGCGGACGCGCGGGGGCTCGGGGCCCAGCCGATGGCCGGCGAGGAAGGCCGCGCGGACCGGAACGCTGAAGATCGGCTTCAGCCGCGCGCCGAGCTCCGGCCCCGCGTGTTCGAACCGTCGTCCGAGGGGTCGCAACGCGGCGGCCATGACCGCCCAGGCGAGCGCGGCCACCGCGACGCCGCCGGGGATCCGCTCGATGGGCTTTCGCGCCTCCGGGCACATCTCGACGAACAGCTTTCGAGCCCGGCCGGCGGCCCACCGCTTGCGGGAGAAGTCCTCGAACCCTTCCTCGGCGAGGTGGTAGCCCACGGCGTCGGGATCGTAGTAGAGCGTCATCCCGCGCGCTCTCTCCAGCCGGTAGCCGAGCTCGAGATCCTCGTAGAACGTCAGCGTCTCGTCGAGCGGCATGCCCTCGACGAGCGACGGCCGGAACGAGATGTTGCACGTGTAGAGGAAGTCCGGCGAGATCGGCACGTGCGCCGGCATGTGTGCGTAGCCGAACTGCGGACCCCAGACGTCGAGCCACGCCCGAAACGCGTTCAACGTGATGTCCGGATGACGCTTGACCTGGCCCAGCACCATCGCCGCGGGGTCGGGGTGCCGCTCGAGGTGGTCGGCGACGTGACGGGCCACGAGGTCGGGCGCGGGCACGACGTCGTCGTCCAGGAGAAGGATCAGATCACCCTCGACCGATCGGATGCCCACGTTGCGCGTGTTGCCCTTCCCGCCTCCCGAGAGCTTCATCCGCACCGGCAGTCGATCGCGGAACCGCTCCAGGATCGGCTCGATCGTGGCGACGGTCTCGTCCTCGACCACGATCACCTCGAACGGGGGCGTCACCTGTGCGCAGAGCCCCTCGAGGCACCGCGTGAGCATGTCGTGCCGGCGATGCGTGGGGATGACGACCGATACGCGCACGCACGGGCCTCCAGGACCTGGGATGGACGTCGAGAACCGGCGGCCGGCGGCTCACGCGCGCCACCGGGCCGGCAGCCGGCGCCGTCGGTTGCCCGCCGCCGATCGAGGGACGTACAATCCTACCTCATTTGATTCACCTCGGACAAAAGGCCCGATCTCATGCGTGTCGCGGTTCTCGGAGACATGGACTCGGTTCATACGCCCCGCTGGTGCGAGGCGCTGATCGCGCGCGGCCTGGACGTGCGCTGCTTCTCCCTGGAGCCGTTCACGATCGGCGCGCCGTACGCGACGTTCGTCGAGCCGAGGCTCGGACCACAGAAGCTCCGGTACGTGAGCTCGTTCGACCGGGTCGGGCGCGCGGTGAAGGCGTTCGATCCCGACGTGGTCAACCCCGTTCACTTCCCGAACTACGGGCTCGTGAACTGGCTGATGGGGCACCGCCTCCCGGTGTATCTCGTGGGGTGGGGATCGGACATCCTCCACTCGGCGGAGAAGACGCCGCTGCACAAGATGATCATGCGGCGCATCATCGCCCGCGCCGAGCGCATCAACGTGGACGCCGAGATCATGCGCACGTACCTGATCGATCGGTACGGCTATCGGGGCGAGGACGTCGACTTCATCACCTGGGGCCTGCCCGAGTCCTGGTACGCCGACCCGCTGCCGGATCCCATTCCGGAAGGACCGCCGTGGAAGATCCTCTGCCACCGGCGCCTCGACTACGACATGGATCCCCTGATGCTGCTCAAGAGCTTCAAGCTGGCGCGCGAGCGCGGGCTCGATGCGATCCTGTCGGTGAAGGGGCACGGCGCGTGGGAGGACAAGGTCAAGGCCTGGGTCACCGAGCTCGGTCTCGACGCACACGTCGAGTACATCCCGTGGTTCGACTACGAGGACCTGCGCCCGTACATCGCCAAGCACCACATGTACACGTCATCGGCCTGGGTGGACTCGACGTCGGTCTCGATTCTCGAGGTCATGAACCAGGGCGTGCTCCCCATCGTCACCGACATTCCCGCCAACCGGGAGTGGGTGATCCATGGGCACAACGGGTACCTGTTCCACCCGAAGTCGATGAACGCGATGGCGCAGTGCCTGATCGACGCGGCCGCGAACGTCGAGCTGCGGCAGCGCGCGCGGGCGATCAACCGGAAGATCGTCGAGGACAAGGCCCGCTGGGAGGTCCACATGGACACCTCGGCCGACGCGATGCGCGAGCTCGTGCGGGCGGCGAAGGAAGGTCGCGCGGTCACGCGACCGGCGCGCGCCAGCTCCTAGCCGGGTCGGGACGTCAAGGCTCGGCGGCGCTTCAGGTATCTCCCCTCAATCAACGATCGACATCGACATCACCACGTTGTAGTATTAGACAATTAGTCGGCTTTGATTGCTCGATATTTACGATATAGAGTCAAATTGACCGGCACAGGTCGGGGAAACACGACATGGCAAGAGATTGGGGATCACCGGCACGCCAGATCTGGTGGTCTGTGGTCGGAAGCCTCGTCGCGAGCGCTGCGTTCTACCTCACAAACCAAGTTCCGCTCTTTCGGCTGTACGCGATCGATCCGCCCGACTCAACGTTCGATCCATGGGAGAAGGCGATCTTCGTTCTCCAGGCCGCCGTGGTCGGGGGGCTGACGATACGCTTGGCGCGTGCTGCACCGCTCAGACCAGACGAGGACAGTATCGGCGCCAGGACGTTTCGACAGTTCTACACAGGCTGGTTCTGGGTCTGGGTAACGTGGTGCGCGTTGTATTGCTGGCTCACGGTAGTCGCGCTACTAGGGGAACAGATTGCGACGCAGATCGGCAACGGTGCGTTCTGGTCGACGGTGGCCTGGAGCACAGCGGATGCGCTCAACTTGGCGAACGGCCTCGCCTTCTTCTGGTGCTTCTTGGTTCTCGACAAACCGAGCGTGAGCCGCTCGCCAGGTTCAACCGACACCGCGACCGCGAACCGTGATGACGCATTCAAGCGAGCCTACCAGCTGGCATTCCTAGTCGGGTGCGGGTGCTTCCTGCTGTCGATGGCCGATCACTTCGGTCAGCCTCTCTTTCTGAACCACATCGGCAACTTCTCGCTCGTGCTCTTCGTTGCGCTCGGGATGGCCTTCTTGTTCGGGCGGTTGGACGGGATCCAGTTGCGAATACCAAGGTCGCAGCTGGCCATACTGTACCTTTACGCACTCCTCCAGCTCCCCTATGCACTGTTCCCGTCCTGGTCGCGTGATCCCGAGTTCATGCGTCCCGCCTTGTTTCTGGCCGCCCTCGCGTTCAAAGTCTTTCTCTATCAACTCCTGAAACAACGCATCGAAGATGGGTCACTCAAGGACTACATCGAGATCGAGGCCGAGCAGTGGTTCACCACGCACCCACGGGATCCGGTGTCTCGATTGAACGCCGGGCCCGTGTCTGCAACACATGGACATCGCTGGATCCTCCGGGGGCCCGGTCGACTCGTCCTGTTACTGCTGTCGATCGGTGTCGCCTCTCTACTTTTGCTCGCCTTGGTGGTCGGACTTGGTCCGGTCGAGAACGAGGACCTCGAGATCGCTCGCACGGACCTGGTCGTCGACTTTCAGCAATGGAGGACCGTGCCGGACGGAGCCGTCGAAACTCGGGTCAGTCCAATGTTTCTCGACATTACCGTTGCAGCAACGCGCGCCTCTAGCAACGTCGATCTCTACGAGCATGAGTTCGCCAGTAGCTCGGATCTCGTGGACATAAGCTGCCTCACGCATCCATTCACAGTCCACCGAATCGGCAATCCGGTGGGCGCACGAGACGTGAAAAGCCGGATCGTTCGAATCGACATTTCTCGAGAAGTCGTGGGAAGACCTTTCGAGATAGAGCTGCGAGCCATCATCTGGAACACGGATCAGGTACGAGGCTGGGCGGGACGACTCGTCCGGCATACCGAGGACGAGTTCGAGCTACGGATCGTGCTTCCGTGCGACGTCGAACAGTTTGACCACCACGTCGAGCGAGTCGGGGGCTTCGGTGGTCATGCGAAGATCCCCGACGCGAAGCCCAGGCGAGTCGGAGTGCGTGAGATCGTCTGGAACGTGGGGACGCCGGGCCGAGATCACCTGTACACGATCGAGTGGGACTGGCCACGAACCTACCGCGAGAAGACACACCTTCAGCAGTCTGTTGCGATCCGTCCTCACCCGGCCAGCCGGATCCACTGACCGGAGCACTGCTGCTGCGACCAAGACGCTGCGCTGATTCGAGCGCATGCTCCGCAGAGCAAACATGGCTTCACTCGGCCCAAGCGGGAGCAAGAGGTTTGCGGGTTTCCACGCGTCGGAGTCTCAACACAGCCGACCATGGTCCGTCGTCAGCAGCCGGACGGCCGCGCCGGTCGACAGGGCGCGACCCGCCCGCCGCTCGGCCTCGAACGCCTCGGCGCCGAGTGCCTCGACGGCGCGATCCAGCTCGGGCGGAACCGGTGCATCGGCCGGAGCCGAGCCGTCCAGCCCCACCGCCGCACGCTCGGCCGCACCCAGGAGTCGCGCGGCGCGGGCGGGTTCACCGGTCTCGGCGTCGAGAACTGCGAGCCGGCGGAGCGACTCGGCCGTGCTCCTGGCGTGCCCGATGCCCATCCGGATCGCCAGGCCCTGGAAGTAGCTGTCGCGAGACGCGTCGTGCCGTCCCGCCCGGCGGGCCACGTCACCGATCTGATCGTGCGAGTTGGCCTCCTCCCACCGATCGCCCAGGCGGCGGCGGATCTCGAGCCCCTCGGTCAGCAGCTCGTGCGCCCGCCGGAGATCGCCGGCGTCGGCGGTGACCCGCCCCAGATTGGTCAGCGACGTCGCCACCAGCCGGGGATCGCCGATCGCATCCTCGACCTCACGGCACTCCTCGAAGAACGCCCGCGCACCGCTGGCATCGCCGCGCTCCTCGCGCACCTTGCCCAGGTTGTTGAGCGCCATGGCAACGCCGCGCCGATCCCCCACCTCGCGGCGAATGGCCAGGCACCGGACGAGAATCGCCTCCGCTTCGGCCAGCGCACCGTTCGCCTGTGCGATCCCCGCGAGGTTGTTCAGACACGCCGACTCGCCCCATCGGTTTCCGAGCGCACGCTGGATCTCGAGCGCCCGCGTGTAGTGCTCGGCCGCGATCACCGTTTCGCCGTGCAGATGATGGAGGCCACCCAGCGCATTGGCCGCCTTGGCGATGCCCTGGCGATCCCCGCGCTCGACGGCGATGCGTTCGCAGCGTTCCAGGGACGCGCGCGCACGCGCGTAGTCGCCCTGTGTGGATGCCATGCATCCGTCCCACAGGAGCACGGTGGCCAGCTCGGGGCCCGCCGCATCCACGTCCCCGAGCGCGAGAACGTCGGCATACACCCGCCGTGCGAACGTCCAGTGGCCCCTGTTGTGCCAGAACCGCCCGAGCGCACCCGCCAGCCGCCGAGCGAGCCCGCCGCTTCGGATCGCCACCAGGTGACGGAGCGCGGCCCGGAAGTTGGCGTGTTCGTCTTCGAGCCGGTCGAGCCACCGTGTCTGATCCGGGCCGACGAGCTCGGGCTCCGCCGTCTCGGCGAGCCACACGAAACGCTCGGCGTGGCGGTCGCGGACCCGGCCCTCTCGCCCGTTCCGGCGGAGGTGCTCGACGGCATACTCGCGGATCGTCTCGAGTAGCTCGTACCGCGGCTCGCGCGGCGCTCGGCGCAGGCGAATCAGCGACTTCCGGCAGAGGCCGGCCAGAGCCTCGAGCCCGCCGGCCTCGTCGTCCGCGCTCGACACCGCGATCGCATCGGGCGAGGCGGCGCCCCCCTCGAAGACGCCGAGCGCGTGGAGAACGCGTTGCTCGGCGTCGGTCAGGCGGTCGTGGCTCCAGTCGATGGATGCACGCAGCGTGCGATGCCGCTCGTGCGGCGTGCGATGGGTCCCGGTCAGCGTCCCGAACCGATCGTGCAGCCGCGCGGCCAGCGCGTCCAGTCCAAGCGTCGCAACCTGCGCCGCAGCCAGCTCGATCGCGAGGGGCATACCGTCGAGCGCGCGGCAGATCGCAGCGACCTGCGAGGCCGTGGCCGCGTCCAGCCGAAAGCCGGCGTCGGCGGCCTGGGCTCGCTCCACGAACAGCCGCTCGGCCTCCGACGCATGAAGAGCCAGCGGATCCGCCGAGGCACCCGGCGGCGCGAGCGCGAGTGGCGGGACGACCTGGACGCACTCTCCGGGCAGCTGGATCGGCTCGCGACTCGTCGCCAGCACGCGTAGCGTGGTGCTGGCCGCCAGGAGCGCGGCCACGACGGTCGCGCACGCCTCGATCGAGGCTTCACAGTTGTCCACGAGCACGAGCGCCGGGGACTCGTCCAGCTTCCGCGCGACCGGCTCGATCGCGCGGTCCGGGTCGTGAACCTGAACTCCCAGGAGGATCGCCAGCTCGGCGATGAGCTGCGCGTCTTCCCGCGGATACGCGAGATCGATCAGCCACACGCCGCCCGGGTACCGATCGTTGGCCGAGGTCGCCGTCTCGATCGCCAGTCGCGTCTTTCCCGATCCGCCGATCCCCTGGAGCGTCACGAGCCGATGTGCCCGCAACGCCCGGCGCAGCTCGAGAACCGCCAGGCGGCGGCCCACGAAGCTCCCCGTGGGGACCGGCAGGTTACCCACGCGGAGCGGGGCCGGCGTCGACACCATCGGTCTCGCCTCGAGCGTGTCCAGGGCCTCCTCGAGCGCCGCCGAGATCACGACGGCATCGGACGGCCTCGCGGCCGGCGCCGCCGACAGGGCCGCGTCGATGACGCGGCGAACCTCGGCCGGTGTGTCGTCGGGCAACCTCGACAGGTCCACGCGTCCCCGCCGCGTGGCCTCGAGTCGCGCCTCGGAATCCTCGTCGGCGAACAGCGGAACGCCGGCCAGACACTCGAAGAGGATGCATCCGAGCGCCCAGACGTCGGCCTCCGGACCGGAGGGCTCGCCGCGGGCCTGCTCGGGGCTCATGTAGCCCGGCGTCCCGGCCAGTCGGATGCGAGCGATCGGCTTCTTCGGAATCGCGCGGGCGAGCCCGAAGTCGAGCACGCGGGCCGTGCCGTCCGGCGCGAGGACGACGTTCGCCGGCTTCAGATCCTGATGGGTCACGCCCCGCGCGTGTGCGGCGGCGAGCGCGCGGGAGAGATGGAGCGCCAGCCGGACGGCGTCGACCACCGGCATCGGCCCTTCGCGCAGTCGAGCACCCAGGTCGGGTCCGCTCACGAGCTCCATCGTGATGAAGAGGTGACCATCGGCCTCCTCCAGCGAGTGAACGGTGACGATGTACGGCGACTCCAGCGCGGCGAGCATCCGCGCCTCCAGCCGAAACCGGCGACGATCCTCTTGTGCGATGTCGCCCGCGCGCATGCGCTTGAGCGCGATCCGGCGACCCAGGGCCGGATCCTCCGCCTCATAGACGACCCCCATGCCGCCGCGACCCAGCTCGCGCAGGATGCGATATCCCCCCACCGGCTGGGGACGATCCGAGATCGGCGGCAGCGTCGTGGCGCGCCGCAGCGTGGCGGCAGCGGCCAGGTTCTCGCGAACGTCGGCGAGCACCGCATCGCACGCGGCGCACGCAGCGACGTGCTCCTCGGTGTCTCGGCGCCCGCGCGCATCGAGATCACCCGCGACGTAGCGCTCCAGCGTCGACAGATCCGGGCACCCCGGCGCCATCACGCCACCTCGACGCGCTCCAGCTCCCCGCGGATCTCGCGGATTCGCTGGAGCGCCCGGTGCTTGGCGTTGTAGATCGACTTGACGTCCACGCCGAGCTCCTCGGCCACCTCACCGGGCTTCCGCTCGGCGAGCACGACCATCTCGAAGGCTCGAAACGCATCGGCGCTCAGCTCGGTCCGGACGCGAGCGACGCACGTCTCGGCCACGAAGATCTCCCACGAGCGCTCCCAGAGCTCTTCTGGGTCGGCATCGGCGACGCCGTCGGGATCGCGGCCCTCGTTCGGCAGGATGCGGTGGCGACGCGCCTCGCGCTTCTGATGATCGAGGATCTTCATCCGCGCGATCCCGAACAGCCAGTGGCTGAGTCGGCCGCGGTCCCGATCGTAGCGGCCGTCACGGAGCAGGCGGGCGAACGTGGTCAACGTCTCCTGCGCCACGTCCTCGGCATCGAACGGGCCCAGTCGCATCGCCCTGGCGAAGGCGAGGATCGGCTCGCGAAAGCGGTCCACCAGCCGCTCCCACGCATCCTCGTCCTCGAACAAGCGCAGCTTCTCGAGAATGGTGGACGTGGTGACCCATGTCGTGGGTCCGCTCATGGGCACTCCCGTCATGGCGCGTGCGGCAACGGCGCCGCCGCCGGTCCGGCGCGAGGCGCGGCCGGCCACCATTCTACGCCAAGCGGCGCGTCCGACGGCAGCGAGCCGCTCCAGCGCCGGCATCGTCCGGCGGCGAGCGCCTGGCCGGGCGTGAGTGGGCCTCATCATCCGCCGCGCTCGGCCGAACGTTCTCGGTGATGGACACGGACGACACCATCCCGGAGGGCGCGACCATGGAACGCACGTTCGACTCGACGGAGCTGGCCCGGTGGCTACGGATCTCGACGCGTGACGTGATGCTGCTGGTTCGGCGGGAGGCGCTGCCGTCTCGCCGCGTCCGGGGTCGCCTGCTCTTCCGGCGCTCGGAGGTGATCCGGTGGAGCCGGACCCGCATGGGCGACGACCTCGTCGCCGCGTCGCGCCGCGCGACCGGGTGACCGGTCGCGACGTCGCGCGACTCACCGCTTCCGCCCCGCCTCGTCCAGATGCCGGTGGACGAGCTCCCCGAGCCTCGCGATCGCGATGGGGACGTCGTCGGTCCAGTCCACCGCGCAGTTCAGGCGCAGGAACTGCCGGTAGCGCCGGTTGGCCGAGAAGATCGGCCCGGGCGCGATGCTGACCCCGATGGCAAGCGCGGCATCGTGCAGGTCCAGCGCGTCCGCGCCGGGCGGCAGCTCCACCCACAGCACGTGTCCGCCCTGGGGCCGCGAGATGCGGGTTCCCTCGGGAAAGTGCTCCGTGATCGCATCCTGAAAGCGGCGCGTGAGGTCGGCGTACGTGCGGCGCAGCCGACGCAGATGACGATCGAAGCCGCCTGAGGCCAGGAAGCTCGCGATCGCCAGCTGCTGCGTGGTCGCGGTCGCCACCGACGAGCTGAACTTCAGGCGCTCGACGATCTGGCGATACCGGCCGGGGGCCGTCCATCCCACGCGGAGCCCCGGTGCGAGCGTCTTCGAGAACGACGAGCACCACAGCACGCGGCCGGTCGTGTCGAACGCCTTGACCGCTTTCGGACGGGTTCCCTCGAACGAGAGGTCGCCGTTGATGTCGTCCTCGATCAGGGGCACGTCGTACCGGACGAGCAGGTCCGCGAGCGCGCGCTTCGCGTCGTCCGGCATGCGGTGCCCGAGCGGGTTTCCGAAGTTCGGGACGAGCGCGCACGCGCGCACGTGCCCGCCCGCGAGGGCCGCCTCGAGCTCGCTGAGGCAGATCCCGTCGCGCGGGTGGGTCGCGATCTCGAGCGCCTTGAGCTGAAGCAGCTCCATCGCCTCCAGGAGTCCGTAGTACGTCGGCGACTCGATCGCGACCGTGTCGCCCGGACGGGTGACCGCGCGCAGGCACAGATGCAGCGCCATCTGGCAGCCCGCGGTGGCGACGACGTCGGTGGGCGCGAGCGAGCATCCCGCCTCCAGAGCCCGCCGCGCGATCTCCTTGCGAAACGTGTCGGCCCCGGAGACCGGTCCGTACCGCGCGGCGGTATCCGGGTTCTCCCGCGCCACCCGGGCGACCAGCCGGCCGAGGCGGGTTGCCGGGAAGAATCGAGAGCTCCCGGTTGCCGCGCCGAGGGGAACGATGCCCGGCTGGTTGGCCTCGCGCACGATGCGCAGGATGAGGTCGCCGATCGCGAGCTCGGTGGGGGCGGCCCCCTCGGTCCGCCGGGGCTCGGCCGGTAGCTGGCGCCGGGGACGCACGTAGTAGCCGGACTGCGGCCGTGCCTCGACCACGCCGCGGTCCTCGAGGACGCGGTACGCCTCGAGCACGGTCGACACGCTGACCGACAGCTGGGTGCTGAGCTTCCGGATCGACGGAATGCGATCGCCGGGCTGCAACGTACCGGCCGCGACGAGTCCCTCGATCCGCGCGGCCACGCGCCGGTACAGCGGCTCCCGCTCCCGCGTCGGTGGCTCGGGTGGTGTCGTCTGGGCCATGGGGCGCCTCCGGGGTCCCGATTCGACTCCTCGAACCGTATCGACGGGCCGCGTCCGGCACCAGACACAGGTCACGGCCGACTCGAGGATAACAGTTTCCGTAGACCGAATTGTTAGGGGCTCAATTTATCACAACTGCATCTGGTTGGCTCCCGGCAGTTGCGCGATCATCCGGCGCGTCGACTCCGAGGGACGAGGCACCCGCTTCTCCAACGCGCGAGACGTCGCATGAGCCGGTTCGGGTCACATCGACTGCAGCTGATCGCCGCCTTTGCCGCGGTGTACCTGATCTGGGGCTCGACGTACCTGGCCATCCGGGTCGGGATCGAGTCTCTGCCGCCATTCGTCATGGCGGGCTTCCGGTTCCTCCTGGCCGGGGCGATCCTCCTGGCCTGGGAGCGGCATCGGGGCACGCCCCTGCCCACGCGATCCGAGTGGCGAAACGCGGCGCTCGTGGGAGGCCTGCTGCTCGTCGGCGGCAACGGCATCGTGACCTGGGCCGAGCTGCGCGTCCCGTCCGGACTGGCGGCCGTGCTCGTGGCCGCCGTCCCGATCTGCGTCGTCGTGCTGGATCGCGTCTTCTTCGGTGGACCGCGCCTGACGGCTCGCGTGGGCGCCGGGCTCGTGCTGGGCATGGCCGGCGTCGTGATGCTGGTCAAGCCCGATGCCGAGGGCGTCCGAGCGGTGGATCCCATCGGCGCCGTCGCGATTCTCCTCGCCGCGCTCTTCTGGGCGCTCGGATCGCTGCGCTCGCGCGGCGGGGGGCTTCCGCCCGCGCCGTCGATGTCGACGGCCGCCCAGATGCTGGCAGGCGGCGCGCTGAACGTGTTCGCGGGAACCCTGCTCGGTGAGTGGGCGCGACTCGACGTCGCGGCGATCGGCGGGCGGTCGGTGATCGCGTTCGGGTACCTGGTCACGCTCGGGTCGATCGTCGCGTTCCGCGCCTACATCTGGCTGCTCCGCGCAACACGGCCGGCGGCGGTCGCCACCTACGCCTTCGTCAACCCGGTGGTGGCCTTGGTGCTGGGGTGGGCCCTCGGACACGAGCATCTCACCGCGAACGCGATGCTCGCCAGCGGTCTGATCGTGGCAGCGGTGCTGGCTCTCCAGCTGACGCGCGCGGCGACCCTCCCGCATCGTCGTCGCCGGCCCGTGCCGGCGGCCACGCCTCCTGTGGTCGCGATGCCCCCACACGACGGACGCCCGGCGGAGGATGTCCCCCACCGGGCGTCGCCGTCAGTCTCGGCGACCGAGGTCGCCGCGGCCTATCGGATCAACCTCGCGAGCGACACCTCGCGCTGCCCACCGGCCTCCACGACCACCGAGTAGACACCGCTGGCGAGCCGGCTGCCGTCGAGCGGAATCTCGTACGTGCCGCCGGTGCGGGTCTCGTCGAGCAGCGTGCTGATGCGACGACCGACGAGGTCGTACACCGTCACGCGGACGTGCGACTCGGCGGCCAGCTCGAAGCGCACTGTCGCCGACGGGTTGAACGGGTTCGGGGCGACCCGTGCGTGGAGGATCGTGCCCGCCGCGATCTGCGGCAACGCCTCGCGCCACTCGGGCGTGATCACGTCGCCGGCCATCCGGCCGAGGCTCGGCCGGTACAGCGCGACCTGTGCGTTCATCCGCGTGGCCTGATCGGACGTGAAGTGGTCCATGCAGGCGTCGTCCGTGTAGTCCATGAAGTTGAAGATGGGATCCAGTCCCGCGCTCGGACACGTGTCGCGACCGATCGGGCAGCCGAAGGCCGCCGAGGCCTCGTACGGCGTGTCGTCGATGTAGTCGCCCGGGGCCGAGCAGCCCCCCTGGAACGTGTGATAGAGCCCGAGATAGTGACCGACCTCGTGCGTGGCCGTGTCGCCCTCGTCGTACGGCACGGCGCCACCGCCGGGAAGCGACGACCAGAGCAGCACGCATCCGTGCCAGTAGCTGTCCTCGGGGAAGTCCGACGGGAAGTACGCCCATCCGAGGAGATTCTGACCCGGCTCGCAGGTGTAGATGTTCAGGTTGTTGGCCGGATCGATGGCCAGCGCCTGCTTCATCTGCTGCTCCTTGCGACCCCCGGGCGTCATCGAGAACCACCTCTTGCTATCGGTGCGGTCGATCGACGCCAGCGTGAACGAGAAGCCCGTGCCGGCGTAGGCGGCGTTCAGCACCGAGATCTGGTCGTTGATCATCGACGTTGGGACGTTGCCGACGTCGCTGCCCCGATGACGCTTGTAGATGACGTGGAACCGAACCGGGATGCTGACCGCCGCGCGATCGGTGCTCCCATGCTGGGCGATCCACTGGTCGATCTGGAGCCGCTGTGCATCGGACAGCTGACCGTCGGCGGTGCCGCAGCGGACGCCGTCGACGAGCTGACCATCGGATCCCTGGAACGTGATGTCGGGGGTGACGCCGAGCTCGACGTCGATGGCGAGGGTGGGTGCCGTCACGACGAGCGACGCGACGACGATCGATAGAAACGGACGAATTGCACGCTGCACCATGTGCCCTCCAGCGTGGAAGATCGGCGACGCGTGCCGGCAAGGGGTTGGTTGCCTCGAATCCTGCGGGCAAGCCGACGTGTTCGCCGATCATGTCCCAACCCCGGCGAGATTGTCGCGGCGATGGGCCGGGCTGACAAGCGCCGACTCGTCCCGATCCGATCCCGCGCGGCGACGGTGGCCGGAATGGAACCCGCGTTCGGCTCGACGCCGGGAGATCGATCGACACGACCGGCGAGCGGCCGCCACACGGCTGAGGTAGGATGGATCGATGCGATCTCTTGCCTGTCGGCTGGCGTGGGCCGGCCTGATGGCGTGGTGCATGACCACGACGCCGCGCGCCGGTGAGGTGCCCGAGGGCTATCTCGGCCTCCGCCTGCGCGACATCCCCGGTGACCACACGATCGTGAGCTGGATCCTGCCCGGTCCGCTCGACGGTGAAGGCATCACCTCGCCGGAGCTCTGCCGTCCCGATCTCGTCGTCGCGGTGGACGGGACGCCCATGAACGCCGACGCGTTCGATGCGTACGTGTCGTCGCGGCCACCCGGCTCGACGGTGGAGATCACCTGGCGCCGCTCGAACGCCCGGGGCGGGGCGATCCCGACCGAGCTCGATCACGAGACCGAGCGACGCACCTCCACGTTCACGGTCGTCGCACGCGACGAGTGGACCGGCACCATCGGGCGCTCCGAACGCGTTCCGGCCCTGGCGCTCGGCGCCGAGCGCCTCCTGGATCCCCGGGACGCCGCGTCCCCGCTCGGCGGGGCGATCGCCGAAGCGGACCTCGGCGCGCCCGTCGACACGCTCGTCGGCGTACTCCGCGCGCGGGCGGCCCGCGATGCCGACGTGAACGGACTCATCCGCGTGTGGGCCGGGTTCGACGCGCCGTTCCGACTGCCGGAGATCCAGTCGCGCGTGGTGGCCGCCGCGGTCGAGGCGATCGACGACACCCTCGACGTGCGACCGATCGATCTCGCCCTGCGCCTGGCCGCCGAGAACCTCGACACGGCCCAGCCGGCTCCACGCCCGGGACGCGGCGACGGAAACCCATCTCCCACCGTCGGAACGGACGCGACACGCGCAATCGCCAGCGCCCCCGACGCGGCGTGCCGGGACCTCGCTCGCGCGATGGACGCGAGCGACGCCCGCGTCGCCACGGCTCTCGGCGCGATGGCCGGCGACGAGACCTTCGCCGGGGACGTGCTCGCGTTTCTCGGCGTGCCCGGCGAGACGTTCTACATCGCGGGTGCGGATGCCAAGCCCCACATCGACGTGATCCGGCGCTCGATGGACGTCGACTTCGATGCGCTCGTGGCTGCGCTCGCCTCGCTCGCCGATCCGATCGGACCGGACACCCGCTCGGCCGGAACCGGCGGTGCCGCGGTCGACGCGGTGGCCGGCTCGGAGGTGGTCATCGACACCGCCGGCGTGGCGGTTCCCGACGCGCTCGCGGATGCCGTTGACGGCGTGCTCCTGGCCGCCATCGAGCGCGGGAACGGCACGTGGGTGGTCGTGGGCGGCCCGAGCGCGAATCGCTACGACCTCTGCCGCGTCGCCGGCGTGATCGACCTCGGTGGAGACGATCGCTACGAGGCCTCGGGAACGCGGCTCGGGAGCCGCGTGGTCCACGACCTCGGGGGGGACGACCTCTACGGCGGCTCGGCCACACAAGGGCCGGCCTCGGCGCTGCTCGGCGTCTCGCTCGTGGACGATCGAGCCGGCGACGACCGCTACGAGGGCGAGCGGCTCTCGGCGGCGGCCGCCGCGTTCGGCGTATCGGTGCTCGTGGACCGGGCCGGCCACGACGAGTACGTCGGCACGGACTGGTCGATCGGCGCGGCCTGCTACGGCGCGGGAATCCTGATCGATCTGGCCGGCCAGGACGTGTACCGCTCGGTGTTTCTCTCGCAGGGAGCCGGGGGTCCACGGGGTCTCGGGATGATCGTCGACGCGGCGGGGCGCGACCTCTATCGCGCGAACGGCCCCATGCCTTCGGCGTACGGGACGCCCGCGGTGTACCAGTCGTTCAGCCAGGCCATCGGCTTCGGCTACCGGAGCTACGCGGCGGGCGGCATCGGCGCGATCTGTGATCTCGATGGAGACGACCGGTACGAGGCCGGCGAGTTCGCCCAGGGTGGTGCGTACTACTACGGCCTCGGCGTGCTCTACGACCGGCGGGGCCGGGACCTCTACTACGGAAACCGATACGGACAGGGCTTCGGCGTCCATCAGGCGATCGGTGCGCTCGTGGACGACGCGGGAGACGACACCTACTGGTCGATGACGGCGGCGAGCCAGGGCGCGGCCTGGGACATGGGCGTGGGGCTCCTTCTCGACCGGGCGGGAGACGACACGTACCAGTGCGATGGGCTGGGACAGGGCGGTGCGGCGCACCAGGCCATCGCGATGCTCGTCGACCTCGCGGGTACCGATCGCTACTCCGCGCGCGGCGGCGCCACGCAGGGCCAGTCCGGACAGGATCACTACCACTACGACGTGACCGGCGTGTACTCGTTCAGCCTGCTTCTGGACACCGGGGGAACGATCGACACGTACTCGCGCGCGCGCCCCCAGGATGCGGTGACCCCGACCGGCGAGCTCGACGGCGACAGACCGGCCAGCGCGAGCCTTCACGGACTCGTCGTGGATCGGTGATGCGGACGGCCCGATGGGCAACCTTTGCCGCGCGGGTTCGTACCTGATCGGGTCAGCCCCCCAACCCAGCCCATCCGTATGTCCGGTCGGCAGGATTGTATGCAGTGGCCGTGTGCGCGGGCCGGTGCACGCGACGAGACCTGAACCCGAAAGGGGTCGTGCGTGAAGAATCAGCCGCTCCCTCGTCCGGCGTCCCCGGGAGTGCCGCTCTTTCGTGCGGAAGCCGGCACGGGAGCCTCGTGCGCTCGGCGCCTCGCCGGCATCCTCGCCGTCGTGAGCGGTTCCCTGAGCCTCGCCGGCGTGGCCGCCGCCCAGCCGGACGGGGACTTCGAGCCGCAGTGGAAGCCCCACCTCGACGTCACCAAACGCAGCGGCTCGATCCGGATCGACGGCGACCTCGGTGACGCCGGGTGGCGCACCGCGGCCCGGGCCTCCGGCTTCGCCGAGGTCAATCCCGGGGATCAGGTGCAGCCCGACGTCGAGTCGGAGGCCTGGATCACCTATGACGCCCAGACGCTCTACGTCGCGCTGATCGCGTACGACGATCCGAGCGAGGTGCGCGCGTCGTTTCGCGAGCGGGACGCGATCTTCCGGGACGACTACTTCGGCGTGATGCTCGACACCTACGGCGACTTCTCGTGGGGCTACGAGCTGTTCGTGAATCCGCTGGGGATCCAGGGGGATCTCCGCATGCTCTCGGACGGCAACGAGGACATGACGTTCGACATCGTGTTCGACTCGGTGGGCAAGGTGACCGAGACGGGGTACCAGGTCGAGCTCGCAATTCCCTTCGCCAGCCTGCGCTTTCCGGAGCGTGCCGAGCACGTGTGGAACCTCAACTTCTGGCGTGACCGGCAGCGCGAGATCCGGCGGCGGTACGCGTGGGCCGCGATCGATCGCGACGACTCGTGCTTCATGTGCAACTTCGGCACGCTGCACGGCATCGAGGGCATCGCGCCCGCGAGCAACATGGACGTGATCGTCAGTGCGCTCGGCACGCAGGCCGGGGCGCTCGAGGACCGCGACGATCCGACCTCACGGTTCGACAACCAGAATGCCGACTTCGACGCGTCGTTGAGCCTGCGCTACGGCGTCACGTCGAGCTCGTCGGCCGAGCTGACGCTGAACCCCGACTTCAGCCAGATCGAGTCGGATGCGGGCCAGATCGACGTCAACACGACGTTCGCGCTCTCGTTTCCCGAGCGCCGGCCGTTCTTCCAGGAGGGCTCGGACCTCTACCAGACGTGGATCTCGACGATCTACACCCGCTCCATCAACAATCCCGACGTGGCCGGCAAGGTGACCGGTCAGACCGGCAGCACGAGCTATCTGTACTTCGTCGCCCGCGACGACAACGCGGGGCTGATCGTCCCCGGCGAGGAGGGGAGCGACTTCTACGAGGCCGACAACGCCGTCTCGAACATCGCCCGCGTCCGGCAGGCCTACGGGACGGGCTCGTTCGTCGGCGCGCTCGGCACCGACCGGCGCATGACCGGCGACCTCGAGGGATCGGGCTCGGTGGTCAGCGTGGACGGGCGGCATCGCTTCGACGACAAGTGGCAGATCGAGTACCAGCTGGCGGGGAGTCACGTCGACGAGCCGGATCTCCACGAGGCCGAGACCGACCCCACGTTCGTGGCCACACCGATCGATCGGGACGGCCACACCCGCGAGCTGGACGGGGAGTCGTTCACGGGACACGCGCTCTACACGAGCCTCGAGCGCAACGGCCGGACGTGGAGCCACGACATCGACTACTGGGAGTACAGCCCCCGCTTTCGCACCGACAACGGCTTCACGACGCGCGTCAACTACCGCGTGGTCTCGATCAACGAGCAGCTCTGGTTCCGGCCGAACGGGCGCATCCTTCAGGGATGGGGCCCGTGGATGAACGTCGGCCGGGAGTGGAACTACAACACCGACCTGTTCGAGGACGAGTGGTTCCGGATCGGGGCCAGCGCGAACCTGACCGGACAGTCGAACCTGTGGTCCAACGTGCTCTGGAGCAACGAGCGCTTCGGGGGCCGCGTCCACGAGGGAATCCGGGCCGTGCTCGTGGGCGCCGAGACGCAGCCGTCCGAGACCTTCTCGATCGGATCCGAGCACCGCTTCGGAAGGCTGATCGGCCGGACCGACGACCCGTTCCTGGGCGACTCCTATACCGCGAGCGTCTGGGGCACGTGGAAGCCCTCGTCACGACTGGTGATCGCACCCAGCTGGAACTACGGCGAGCTCGGGTTCGCGTCGCGCGAGGGCAAGCTCTTCGCCGGATACATCCTCCGGACCCGGGCCACGTACCAGTTCTCGCGCGAGCTCTCGGCACGTTTCGTGACCCAGTACAACAGCTTCGCGGAGCGGCTGGACCTCGAGCCGCTGGTCACCTACCGCGTGAACCCGTTCACGGTGTTCTTCGTCGGCGCGACCAGCAATCACCGGCACTACACCGAGGACGCGTTCGATGCCGTGGACCGCTCGGAGTGGGAGATGACCGATCGCCAGTTCTTCGCGAAGGTGCAGTACCTGTTCCGGCGCTGAGCGGTCGATCCCGACCCGTGCGGAGGAGAGCCGGTGACGTGGTGTGAGGCATGAGCTAGACTCGGTCGCATGTCGACTCCACTCGAGCGCCGTCACGACGCCACGCTGAGGTTCCTCACCACCCACGTGCCCTCGTCGGCCCGGATCCTCGACCTCGGCGCGGACAATCCGTTCGCGGCCCGAATGAGAGCGGCGGGCTACACGGTGTTCAACACCGACGGCGACCTGGACCTCGTGCCGTCGGCTGCCGCCCGCGACGACGTCGACGTGGTCACCGCGTTCGAGATCCTCGAGCACCTGGTGGCGCCGTTCAACGTCCTGAGCTCGATTCGCACCGGCCGGCTGGTCGCCTCGATTCCGATGCGGCTCTGGTTCGCGTCCGCCTATCGAAACCCGCGCGATCGGTGGGACCAGCACTTCCACGAGTTCGAGGTCTGGCAGTTCGACTGGTTGCTGGAGAAGACGGGCTGGCGCATCGACGCCTCGGAGAAGTGGACGAGCGTCGCGGGCGGAATCGGCTTCCGCCCCTTCCTCAGGCGCATCGTGCCCCGCTACTACGCGGTGGTTGCCACGCGTACGTCCCCACCGCGCGTGGTCACGGTGGACTGAGGGCACGGACCCCCGGCCTTCGGCAACCGCAGTGGATCGCCGCGGCGTCGCTCTACAGCTTCGAGAGCGCCGCGTCGTAGTCCGGCTCCTGACCGATCGCCGGCACCTGCTCGGTGTGAATCACCGTCCCGTCGGGATCGATCACGACGACCGCACGGGACATCAGGCCCTTCCACGGACCGTCGACCATGATCACGCCGTAGCGCTCGCCGAACTCCGGATGGCGAAACGTGGACAGGCTGACCACGCCGTCGATCCCCTCGGCGGCGCAGAACTGCTTGTGCGCGAACGGCAGATCGGCCGAGACGCACAGCACGACCGTATCGTCGTGTCCGGCCGCGCGCTCGTTGAACTGGCGAACGCTGTTCTGGCACACGCCGGTGCCGAGGCTCGGGAAGACGTTCATCAGGATGTTCTTGTCCGAGAAGTCGGACATCGAGACGTCCGCGAGGTCGGTGCCGGTCAGCGTGAAGTCGGGGGCCGCGCTCTCCACGCGTGGAAGATCCCCGAAGGTGTTGACCGGAATGTCCCTGAAGAGAATCCGCGCCATGGCTTTCGTCTCCTGTCGATCGACGTGCGTAGCCCGGACCGGGCATCGTCGGTGTGGATCGTTGCGAGTTGCGAGCCCGGAATGCTACTCGCCGTCGGCCGCCGGCACAACGGTCGGGTCGAGTGTCCAGATTCCGCGCCGCGTCTCGCTCTCCAGGGCCTCGGCCAGCAACGCCGTGAACGCCGCACGAGAACGCGGCGTGGCGCCGAGGCTGGCCAGGTGCGCCGTCGGCAGCTGGCAGTCGACCAGCGTGAACCCCCACGCGTCGAGCTGCCGGGCCAGCGTGACGAATGCCATCTTCGATGCGTCGGCGCGATGCGTGAACATGGACTCTCCGAAGAACGCGCCTCCCAGCGATACGCCGTAGAGCCCGCCGACCAGCTCTCCCGGGGCATCTCCCGGTGCGCCGGGAGCGGCCGCCCACACCTCGATCGAGTGCGCGAACCCGAGCCGGTGCAGCCGTCCGTAGGCCTCGATCATGTCCGAGGTGATCCACGTGCCATGCTGGCTCTCGCGTGGCGTGGACGCGCACGCCCGCACCACGCGATCGAACGCGACGTCGGCGGTCATGCGGAACGTCCCGCCGCGCAGGCGGCGGCGGAGCGACCGGCTGACCCGCGCGCGGCAGGGCGCGAGCACCATGCGCGGGGCCGGCGAGAACCAGAGGATCGGCTCGCCCTCGGAGTACCACGGGAAGATGCCGCTGGCGTACGCCAGGAGCAGCCGATCGGGCGACAGATCACCCCCCACGGCCAGGAGGCCGTCGGGCTCGGCGTGCACGGCCGGCGGAAACACGAGCTCGCTCGTCAGACGGTAGACGGGCATGTGGATCCTCGACCTCGGTTGAAACGAGCCGTTGCATGCACGGACCCCCGGGCGCGGCTCCGGTGATCGTGGACGCGATCGAGCCCGACGCCGCGCCCGTGCTCCGCAGCGGGTCCGGGTCGGCGCCCGCCGACCCACTCGCCCCCCGCTCTCGTCCGATGATATACTCGGCCGCGTGCGAATGCGCGGCGTGCCTCTCACGTGCATGCGACGCGCGCCGGGATCCGTGCGTTCGCTGGCCGTCTTCCCCCACGGCGCGACGACTTTCGCGAGTCGACACACTCACAAAACCGCCACCGGTCGGCCGGCAGCCGGAAGGGTATGTCATGTCTCCACGTCCGCACGCGTGCTTCGCCGTCCGCCGGCCGTCCCGTCTCCGGGCCGTGCTCCCCGTCCTCGTCACCGGCCTCGCCACGACGCACGCGCTGGCCGGCGCCGGAGATCCGGTGGTCACGGTCCACTTTCCGAACGGCGGCGAGTCCCTGAACGGCGGCGACACCACCAACATCGTGTGGACCGCGACCGACGACACGGCGGTGACGCTGGTCAACGTGTACTACCGTGACGGTGCGGCCGAGGAATGGACCCCCATTGCCCTCGGGCTGGCCGACTCCGGCGCGCTCCCGTGGTCCGTGCACAACACGCCGACCTCCGAGGCACGCGTGCGCGTGGTCGCCGAGGATCCGTTCGGCAACACGGGCGAGGATCAGAGCGACACCGACTTCACGATCAACGCCCAGACGGGATCTCGCGTGTCGACGACGCTTCGCGACTTCGAGCAGCCGGGCACGCAACCGTTCGAGGCGGGCTTTCTGCATCCGAACTCGAACTGTCTCTCGTGCCACAGCGGATACGCCGACCACTCCCCTGGAAGCAGCTACCTGGGCTCGATGATGGCCAACGCGGCCCGCGATCCGCTCTTCTACGCGGCGCTCGCCATCGCCGAGCAGGACGCCGCGTCGTCGGGCGACCTGTGCATCCGCTGTCACTCGCCCTATGCCTGGGTCAACGGCCGCAGCAATCCCACCGACGCCGGTGCGTTCACGACCGAGGATCGCGAGGGCATCACGTGTCACTTCTGCCACAAGCTCGTCGATCCGGTGTACACGGGCGAGAACCCCGCCGACGACGTCGCGGTGCTGGACGCCCTCGACGAGGTCCCGACCGAGTTCGGGTCCGGGCGCTACGTCGTCGACCCCGAGGACCGACGCCGCGGCCCGTACTCGAGCGTCTCGCCGCCGCATCAGTGGCGATACTCGCCGTTCCACAACTCGAGCGACCTCTGCGCGACGTGCCACGACGTCTCCAATCCCGCGTTCGAGCGCGTGGGCCCGATGGACTACGCGCTCGGGAGCATCGACGCGCCGCCCGCCGACTTCGGCGCCGGGCACCTGTTCCCGGTCGAGCGCACGTACAGCGAGTGGCTGGCGTCGGACTTCGTGT
Organism: Candidatus Eiseniibacteriota bacterium; assembly: GCA_965224245.1. Classification (GTDB taxonomy): domain Bacteria; phylum Eisenbacteria; class RBG-16-71-46; order CAZAMP01; family CAZAMP01; genus CBDCYW01. Next base: position 4,396,083 of record OZ245046.1, read on the forward strand.
CCGGTGTGTTCGCGCCCGAGTTCGCCGGCAACCGTCCCGACGGCATCGTGTCGACCTGTCAGGACTGCCACATGGCCGACGTGCTGGGTAAGGGCTGTGGCTTCGAGTCCGCTCCCGAGCGCTCGGATCTGGGCGTGCACGACCTGACCGGCGGCAACACGTGGATGCCGCAGGTGATCAAGAAGGCATTCGCGAGCGAGATCGTTCCCGAGTACATGGACGCCGCCACCCTGCGCGCGCAGGCGATGCTCGAGAAGGCGGCGGTGCTCTCGATCGCCATCACGGCCGAGGCCGATTCGTTCCGCGCGCACGTGACGGTGACCAACCGCTCCGGTCATCGGCTGCCCACCGGGTACCCCGAGGGACGCCGGATGTGGGTGAATCTCGCCGCGTACGACGGCGTCGGCACCAAGGTGTACGAGTCGGGCGCCTACGACGTCGCGACCGCCGAGCTCACGTACGACTCCGACCTGGCCATCTACGAGGCCGAGCTGGGTCTGTCGCCGTCGCTCGCCGCGTCGCTGGGTCTGCCGGCGGGTCCATCGTTCCATTTCGTGCTCAACGACACGCTCTACAAGGACACGCGCATCCCGCCGCTCGGATTCACGAACGCCGCCTTCGAGGACTTCGGGATGCCACCGGTCGATCCCGATCACGAGGGTCCCGGCCCTCGGTACGAGGACGGCCAGAACTGGGACACGCCCACCTACGCGCTGCCGGCCTCCGCCGCCGAGGTGATCGCCACGCTCTACTATCAGACCACGTCCAAGGAATACGTCGAGTTCCTGCGCGACGAGAACGTGACCAGCTCGGCCGGGTCGGACATGTACGACCTGTGGGTGGCCAATGGTCGCGCGGCCCCCGTCGTGATGGCCGCCGACACGACGTCCACCGACGTCATCGGCGTGCCCGGCCACGACGTCGCCGCGGGGATCGGCCTCGACGCGATCGCGAACCCGTTCCGGGGTCCTCTGGCGCTCCGGCTGGATCTCGCCGCGAGCGCCGACGTCTCGCTCGAGGTGTACGACGTTCACGGCCGGCGGATCGCGAGGGAGCGCTTCGGCGAGATCGGCGGCGGCGCGCACCGTCTGGTCTGGGACGGCACGACCGCCGGCGGACACGACGCCGGCCCCGGCGTGTACTTCGCGCGTGTCCGCGTCGGTGACCGCGTTCTCTCCCGGCGAGCCGTGCGACTCGACTGAGGCGTCCCCCATCTCGTCTCACGGCGCCGGGCGTCCCTCGTGAAGGCGTGTACCGGCGTCGTCGTATTCGACTCCTTCGTCGTCTCTGGTCATTCGATGCTGTTCTCGGGGCGCCGGCGATGTGACCATCGTGCGCGGGCATGAGTCCAAGCTCCCGCCATTGCGGATCTCGTCGGCTCCGAGAAAGGAACGTCACATGGACGGAGACAACGTTCAGCAGGCACTCGACGCGGTGATTCCGGTGGTGACCCACTACGGTCTTCAGATCATCGGGGCGGTGCTGATCCTGATCGTGGGACGGATCGCCGCGAGCGGGGTCGGCTCCTTCGTCGACCGGGCACTCGTCCGGGCCAAGGTCGACGACTCGCTCCGGAAGTTCCTGGTGAGTCTGGTCCGGATCGCCGTCATCGCGTTCGCCGTGATCGCGGCACTCGCGAAGTTCGGCGTACAGACGACGTCGTTCGTCGCGGTCCTCGGAGCCGCCGGCTTCGCGATCGGCTTCGCGCTCCAGGGTTCGCTCGGGAACTTCGCGTCCGGCGTCATGCTCCTGATCTTCCGCCCCATCAAGGTCGGTGATCTGATCGAGGCCGCCGGCTACCTGGGCGTCGTGGAAGAGGTCGGCCTCTTCGTGACCACGATCAACACGCTCGACAACCAGCGCGTGATCATCCCCAACAGCACCCTCACGCGCGGTGTCATCAACAACGTCAACGGAAACGGGCTGCGTCGCGTGGACATGACCGCGGGCATCTCGTACGCCGACGACATGGACAAGGCCAAGACGCTGTGCATGGAGGTTCTCCGGTCGCATCCGAAAGTGCTGGCCGATCCGGAGCCGACGGTCGCGGTGTTCGAGATGGCCGACTCCTCGGTGAATCTCGTGGTCCGACCCTGGTGCAACGGCGACGACTACTGGACCGTCTGGTTCGAGTGCACGCAGCGGGTGAAGGAGGCGTTCGACGCCAACGGGATCACGATCCCGTTCCCGCAGCGGGACGTTCACCTTTTGCAGCCCAGGACCTGACTCGGGTCGCGTCGTTGCGCCGGCGCGGCCTCGATCGCTCGACTCGCGCTCGACGGCGAGGGACCCGCTGACGGGTTCCTGCCGTTGTCGCCGGCCCCGCGCGACGGGTAGACTCGCGCCATGTCGCGAACGCTGCTTCTCGCCTCGACGTCCCGCTATCGGCGGGAGCTCATGGACCGACTCGGCGTCGCCTACCAGGCGATCGCCCCGAGCTACGTGGAGGCGCCGATGCCCGGAAGCGCCCCCGACGTCGTCACGTCGCACCATGCGCTCGAGAAGGCCCTCAGCGTCGCACGGGAGCACCCCGACGCGTACGTGATCGGGTCGGATCAGGTCGCGTACTTCGAGGGAGAGGCGCTGGGAAAGCCCGGCACCCCGGAGCGGGCTCGAGCCCAGCTCCGGCGCCTGAGCGGGCGCGAGCACGTGCTCGTCACGTCGGTGGCTCTCGTTCGTCTCTCCGACGGACACACGCGGACGCACGTCGATCAGACGACGATCGGGATTCGTCCGCTCGACGACGCGGAGATCGCACGGTACGTGGAGCGCGACGACCCGAGCGACTGCACCGGCTCGTACAAGTCCGAGGGGCTCGGGGTCACGCTGCTCGACCATCAGACGGGGCGTGATCCGTCCGCCGTGGTCGGGCTGCCGTTGATGGCGGTGGCGTCGATGCTGCGCGAGGTCGGCTTCGACGTGCCGTGAGGCCGCGCCCCGGGCCTCGACGGCTCGCGGACCCTATGCGAGCAGCGACGGGATCGACGCGACCGACTTCACGACGGCATCGGGCGTGACGCACGCCTCCGTCGCGTCGCCGGGACGGAACTTCCCGGTCCGCACGAGGACGCCGCGCATGCCGGCCGCCTGCGCCCCCCCGACGTCCGAGACGACGTCGTCACCGACCATCACCGCCTCGGTCGCCTCGACCCCGGCGTCGGCCAGGGCAAGGCGAAAGAAGTCCTCCGACGGCTTCCCCAGGACGAGTGCGCGTGTGCCCGTGGCGTACTCCAGCGCGGCGACGAAGGCACCGATGTCGATGCGAGGACCGTCGGGCTCCTGCCAGTAGCGACCCTTGTGGAGCGCGACCACCTCGGCACCATCGAGAACGGTCCGGAACAGCTCGTTGATCAGGTCGTAGGTCCACGATCCTCCGATGTCGCCGATCACGACGACGTCCGCCGGCGATCGCGGCGTCGCGACGATCGCGCCGGCGAACTCCGATTGCACGTCGTCGGCCACCACGAGTCGGACCCGATCGCCCGATCTCGCCGACACGTGGAGCACGCCGGCGGACAGCGCGCTCAGGACCTCGTGTGGCTCGATCGACAGCCCCAGCGAGCGTAGCCGTCGGTGCAGGCCTTCTCGGCTCACGCGCGTGGTGTTCGTGACGAAGCGAAGCGTCAGGCCGCGGTCCCGGAGCGAGGCGATCGTCTCGTTGCCGCCCGGGACGAGCGCATCCCCGACGTAGAACACTCCGTCCAGATCGAAGAAGACGGCGCGGACGTTCGAGAGGGAAGCCGTCGCGTCAGGCATGGGGCTCATCCACGTAGCAGGTCGACCTCAGTCCATCCTCCCGAGCTCGCCGGCTCCGGGAGTCGAGTGCGCTATTGCCCCGGTGCGTTGTCGGAGTCCTCCGCCCTCCTGCTGGACGGAACGAAGGCGAGGACGAGCCGCGCCAGGGCAAATCCGATGACGAAACCCACGACGCCACCCTGGGCTCCACCGGGCACCGCACCGCCCGTCGTCCAGTTCAGAACGACGAACACACCTCCGCCCACGAAACCGGCGGCCATCGCGATCTTGTTCTTGTCGATCGACTCCCGTCGAGCCGTCTCGATGACCGGACTTTCGCTCCTCTCGGCGCTACCCAGGAGCCCGTACTGCCTCCCCACACGGAGCGCCAGTACCAGCCAGATGACGACGAGGATGACGTTGAAGATCGCGAATCCCCGCGTCCCGAGCCCCAGAAACGTCGTGCCCAGAAACACCGTGAGGGCCTGGAGCGCGTCCCCGGCCCGCACGAAGATCGTGTCGATCGCCTGCTTGGCCATGTACTTCTGCTCACGCGTGGTGGGCAGGAAGAGGACGCCCCTGAGCGTGTTCTGAAGCGAGTAGTCGGTCGCGTTCTCGGCCGTCTTGATCCACCGGACGTAGGCCAGCACCGGGACCACCGCCGCCATCAGGTAGCCGCCGAGTGCGATGACGGGGAGGATCATCAACGCCACGCGGACGCCGAGGTACTTGAGTACGCGCGAGACGAGGAACAGCTGGATGACCACGCCGGCGATGTTCACCCACTTGAAGAACCCCGAGTAGAAGCGTCCGATCCACTCCCCCTGGGAGAGCCCGCCTGCGGTCCCGTCCGCGACCGCGGCCGAGGCGGCGTCGGACACGAGGCGACTCAGGATGTACTCACCGGTGGTGTTGACCCAGTTCAGCACCAGGATCAGAAGCGCGATCATCAGAAGGTACCGCTCGCCGATCACGAGCTGGAACGCGCGCAGCGGTCCCCCGGTCGTGATCGGCTCGTCCTCCCGGGTGGCGACCGTTCCCGTGCCCTCGCGGCGGCGCTCGCGCGCGTCCACGACGTTCGTGATCCCCATCGCGATCGTCAGGAGCACCGCCGACAGGATCAGGAGCTGGTAGACGTTCAGCGGCGCGACGGCGACGCCGGCCAGCGGCACCGTGAACCCGTCCAGGAGCTTCTCGGTGATCGCGCTTCCCAGGACGGCGCCGATGGACGCGCCGAAACCCACGATGGCGAACAGGCGCTTTCCCTGATCCTCGGTGTAGACGTCGTTCGCGAAGGCCCAGAACTGCGCGATGACCATCAGGTTGAAGATGCCGACCCAGAGGTAGAACACGACGCCGAGCGGCAGCCCGGTCCGCGACAGCACGAAAAACGCGACCAGACACGCGGCGAAGAAGACCGTGACCACGTTGATGAGGCGCCGGCGGGACATCTTCCGCGCCAGCATGCCGTACAACGGAACCACCACGAGCAGGAGCAATCCCTGGAAGAAGGACATGTACGCCTTCAGCTCGGGGCCGCCCTCGGTCGCGAGGATCAGCGCCTCGCGCACGGGCTTGATGATGTAGTAGCACGTCAGCAGCAGGAAGACGTTCAGCATCAAGAGCAGCGCCGTCCCGGGCTCGCCCGGGCGCACGTCCGCGAAGAGGCTCAGGAATCGCTCGAGGGGACCCTTGCGACCGGCGTGCGCGCTGTCGGACGTCATGCGTGCTCCCTTCCGAGGGACGTCAGCGATCGATGGCGACCACTCGGCCCGACGCGCGCGAGACGTAGGCGACGACCGATCCGCTCCAGCCGTCGCCGCGGTCCACCTGGTAGTCGAGGGCCACGAACGGACGGTCGTCGGCCGGAGCGGCGTCGATGGCGTGTCCGATGCGCGGGTCGGCGAGGTCCACCCTCAGCTCGGAGAGATCGAACCAGCGCGACCACGACGCCGCGTTGCGGTCGGCGTTCACGGCCGCCACCCGGACGCGGTACCGCGTGGTCTCGCCGTCCGCGAGGCCACGTTCGACGGCGAGGTCGTGTCCGACCACCTCCGAGCCGTGAACCTGGAAGAACTCGAGCGGGGGGATCTTCGCGAACCAGGTGCGCGCGATCGCGTCTCGCCGCTCTCCGATCACCCGAGCCAGGTACCGGGTGGCCTCGGGATTCTGGTAGTGGGCCTCGCGGCACGCGGCCATGATGTGCGCGTCGGTGAAGGCCGAGATGATCTTGGCCGCCCAGTACGCGTCGTCCGTGGTCTGGTTTGCGAACGCGGGATTGGGCTGCAGCGGCTTGTACTCGCGCGGGTCGTACGGATCGCTCACGTACGCGCCCACCTCGGCGAGCCCCTCCGGTGGATGCACGCGCCGCCAGGCGTCCTCGTGGATGCCCAGAGCGAGGATCCGTCCGCCGACGGGCATCACGTCAACTGTGTACTCGTAGCCCCAGCGCTGGGTCGGGCCGTGCGCGCCCGTCCCCAGGGTGCTGGCGAAGTCGATCAGATGGTGCCGGATGAACCGACGCCCATCCTCCTCGACGAGCATGTCGAGCGAGTTGTGCTGCTTGGTGTCGAAGTGCGCGATCCACGCCGCGAACGTGTAGAGGCCCCGGAGCTCCCGGCGATGCTCGTGATCGATGCGATCGTTGGGGTCGTCATCGCGCCGACCGATGTAGTCGAACGGACCCACCGGTCGGCCGTCCAGGAACTTGCTGGCGATGGCGCGCCAGGAACCTCCGTCGCTGTGCACGTCGGCCAGGATGGCGTCGATGTCGGCCACCGTCATCGGTCGCTTCTTGCCGTCCTTCTCGCTGATCTTCACGTCGTCACCGAGGCGCAGCTGATCCCGCCGGAAGTACACGATGTTGTCGTCGGGGACGAAGTAACCCGCGGCGTACAGGAGACGCGCCGAGATCACGCCCGCGCCGCTCGCCATCGACGGATGGTCGGGGGGATCGAACTTGATCAGATACAGCTCGCCGTTCCCGTCGCGGACCGTGAAGCCCGGCGTGACACCCTCGGTCTTCGCGCGCACGATCGTCCACGGCTCATGGGTCGATGGACCCCGCGAGCCGTCCCCGGGGCCGGCGGCGACCTCCTCGGGCGTCATCGGGAACAGTCCGATGCGATTGGTGAACCAGGACGAGTTCGGGACCTCGTCGAGCGCGTTCACGTTCGCCGCGTGGGGCACGTGGTCCCCGCCGAACAGCACGCCGACGTGACGGATCAGGCGGCTCGGCTTCGTCCACCGCCCGAACGGGCGCACGACCGATTCTCGAGGACCATCCCAAAGAAGATTGGGCTCGCGCTCCTCGGGCGGCTCGATGTCGTGACGATCGTCGTCGTACCAGACGATCGGCGCGTCCACGAGCGGGGCCTCGGCGCGAGCGACCCGAGACTCGAGAACAACGACCGTGCCCGCCACGGCCAGTGCGAGTACCGATGCGGCGCCGGCGCCGCTTGCCCCCGCCAGAGCGGCCCTCACCGCCCGCCCCGCGCGCCGCGCCGCGTCAGCGCGACGGGACCGGATTGCGACCATGAAAGAGCCCGCCCTTCGCGAACTGGAAGACCTGATCCGCCCGGATCCGGAACACGGTGTCGTCCTCGCTCTTCGCGTACTCGATGCGCCCCACGAAGCCCCACCGTCCGACCAGGCGCAGCCCTCCGCCGTATGACGTGGTCGCGTTGTCGGCGCTGATCTCCTCGTTGTCGCCGAAGACCTGTCCGACGTCGGTAAAGAGGTAGGCGTCGAGCCCGATGTCGTCGGCGTGGGAGGCCGCCCAGACCGGCCAGCGATACTCGGCGGTGAACGCCGTCATGCCGCGATCGCGCCAGCGGTAGTCCTCATAGCCACGCAGGAGATCGGGGTCGTCGTTCGTCATCAGACGCTGGAACGGCACGCGGCTCGTGCCGCCACCGGCCACGGGATCGATCCACGAGTAGTACGCGCGGAAAGCGAGGACTCGCTTGTCCCGCCACAGGCGCACGAACTGCTGGAGCTCCACGCGATACGACCAGAAGTTCAGATCCGGAAGCTCGGACCCGGTCTCGGTGAAGTACGACGCCGTGACCCGGCGGGACCCCGACGACACGGGACGGCCGGTCTCGGTGGTGGTGTCGTGGATGAGCGAGGCACCGGCGGTCACGCCGTCCGAACGCGCGCCGTACCCGAACGGCACGTCGTACACCTCCGGCAGCGTCGGCGAGTCCTCACGGCGTGGACCCCGCGCGCCGACCGTCGTGTAGCGGACGTCCAGCTCGGAGCTGACCGAGTGCGTGAGCTCCCGCTCCAGCGTCGCCCCCACCCATGACATCTCGCGGCGGAAGAACGACTCCTCCGCCGACTCGGTGCGGTCGGTCGGTCCGAAGCCGAAGTAGCGCGCGTTCGGCGTCATCCGGTAGCCGGCACCGACCTGCAGCGCGGTGGGGCGGCCGAGGCCCAGATAGATGCCGAGGTTCACCTTGTGGTGTCCGTTCACCGACGTCATCCCACCGAGCCGAAAGCGATTGTCGGGTCCGAAGAACGCGTCGTGCACGAGCGTGGCGCCGCCACCGAAGCCGGTCAGGCCACCCGCCGAGAAGCTCACGGTCGCGCCGTACGGAAGCTCACGGGGGCCGACCAGCTCGGAGATCCGGTAGACCACGTTGGACTCGTCGAGTGCGATGACGCCGCTGCCGACCGCGCTGGAGAACAGGCGCAACGGCGCGCCGATGACGTGGTACGGCACGTCCACGGCCGCCTGCCAGGCCGGCGCCCCGGGCTGCTCGAGGGGGGTTCGGACCGAGTCGTGCTCGGCCGGGATCGGCCCCCAGTAGCTCTCGCCGACTCCGTCGGTGTTGTCGGCGTGCGCGGCCGTCGTGGCCGCGATCATGAACGCGACCACCGACAGCGCGGTCGGGAGCGCTCCGCTACCGCGCGAACGTCGTCGTACCTCGCGGATCGGACAAACGGGCATGAACGGGCTCCGTGGGCTGGGTGTCCGCATGCGAACGGTGGCCGGAGATGGCGGAGTGTTTCCGACGCCCCCCGTGATGTCAACCTTTGGCATCCCGCGAGGAACCCCATAGACTTCTCGACATGACACTCACGACGCTGGCCGACGCTCGGCGGCGGCTCGCCGAGCGCACGGAGCCGCTCCAGACGATCGACGTGCCGCTGGCCGACGCCCACGGGCTCCGCCTCGCGGAAGACGTCGACGCCGACATGGACATGCCGCCACTCGACGTCTCGGCGATGGACGGGTACGCGGTGCGCGCCGCCGACTCGAACCGGGCCGACGCCCTCCGCGTCGCGTTCGAGATCCAGGCCGGATGGGTGCCCGAGGCGTTGCCCCCGGGGACCGCTGCGCGCATCTTCACCGGCGCCCCGCTTCCATCGGGCGCGGACGCGGTCGTGCCACAGGAGAAGGCCACCCGCCTCGACTCCGGCGCGGTCCGGCTCGCGCCCTCGGAGCCGGGAGATCACGTTCGCCGGCGGGGCGAGCTGTACCGCCGCGGACGCCGCATCCTCTGCGCCGGGACGCGTCTGACCGCGGCCGCGACCGGGCTCGCCGCCGGGGCCGGGGGCCACCGACTGCGGTGTATCCGCCGCCCGACACTGGCCATTCTCGCCACGGGCAGCGAGCTGGTCCCGTTCGACGTCACGCCGCCTCCCGGCTCGATCCGCGACTCCAACACCCCGACGCTCCGATCGCTGGCCACCGAGTCCCGGGTCGACGTGGTCTCGGCGCTCCACTCGACCGACGACGCGTCCGAGCTCGAGGGGCTCCTCGCCTCGTCCCTCGCGACGGCCGACGTCGTGGTGACGTCCGGCGGGGTGTCGGTCGGAGACTTCGATCTCGTCCCCGGCGCCGTCGAGCGCGCAGGTGGCGAGATCCTCGTCCATCGGGTGGCGATGCGACCCGGCAAGCCGATCCTCGTGGCGCGCGTCGGCACGACCTGGTTCGTCGGGCTGCCCGGGAATCCGATGGCCGTCGTGGTGGGGTGGCGACTGTTCGTCAGGCCGCTCATCGAGGCGCTGGCCGGAGACGAGACCGCGTTCGACGAGGCCCCCGTCGAGGTCGCACTCGACCGAGACATGTCGAACCCGACCGACCGACCCGTGTTTCATCCGGTGCGACTGGGTGTGGGCGCCGGTGGACGACCGGTCGCGTCCCCACTCGCGTGGCTCGGCTCCCACGATGTGGGCGGCGCCGCCACCGCCAACGCCCTCGGTCGCGTCGAGCCCGGAGCCGGTCTCGAGCCGGGAGCGACGATCGCCTGTCTTCCGTTGCCGTGGAGGTGGTGAGCCGATGAGCACGGACGAGCTGTCACACCTGGACGCCGCCGGTCGCGTGCGGATGGTCGACGTCTCCGGGAAGGCGAGCACTGCACGCCATGCCGCCGCCCGCGGCGAGCTGATCGTGGGCGCCACGATCATGCGCGACCTCGCCGGCGGAGACTCCCCCAAGGGCAACGTGTACGAGACGGCGCGCCTCGCCGGCATCCAGGCCGCGAAGCAGACCTCGACGCTGATCCCTCTCTGCCACGCGCTCGCGCTCACGCACGTGGAGATCACGTTCGAGCCCCGAGACGATCGGATCGGCATCCGGGCCGACGTAAAGACGCACGGTCAGACGGGTGTCGAGATGGAGGCGCTGACCGCGGTGGCGGTGGCGGGGCTCACGCTGTACGACATGCTGAAGGCGAAGAGCCACGACATGGTGCTGACCCGCGTGCGCCTGGTGGAGAAGTCCGGCGGCCGGAGCGGCCACTACACACGCGACGAGTCCCATCCATGAGCCGGTCCCGCGCGCGCGCACTCGTGGTCACGGTGTCCGACCGATCGGCGGCCGGCGTCGCCCGCGACCTCTCCGGTCCCGCCCTTCGTCGGAAGCTGATCGACCTCTACGACATGGAGTGCCCCGAGCCCGTCGTGGTGGCCGACGACGTCGAGGCGATCCAGCAGGTGCTCCACGACGCGGTGGCCGCCGGCGTGGAGCTCGTGGTGACCACCGGCGGCACCGGCATCGGCGCGCGGGACGCCACCCCCGAGGCCCTTCGGCGGGTCACGCGCGAGACGATACCGGGGTTCGGCGAGCTGATGCGCCTCCGATCGTCGGAGACGACGCCGATGGCGTGGCTGTCGCGCTGCACGGCCGGCGCGGCGGGTCGCACGCTGATCGTGTGCGTCCCGGGTAGCCCCTCGGGCGCCGTGGAGAGCATCGAGCACGTGCGCGAGCTGATCCCGCACGCGCTGCGGATCCTCTCCGGAGAGGTCGCGCACCCGGAGACCGACGCGGACCGCTGACCGCCGGCCCCACCGCCACTCGATCCCCCGCTCGGCTCGGCCTAGAGGTGCGCCGCCGGCTCGCCGTGCGGCGATCGAGCGGCCGCTCGCTCGCGCGCGATCACGAGATCCAGCCCCACGAGGATCAGAAGGTTGAACGCCAGACCGACCGAGGCCGAGAGCTGCTCCTCGTAGAAGATGAACGGCTGCGCCAGGAGCAGCGTCACGATCAGCGATCGCCGGAACTGACGATAGGCCGCGAGCCGGCTGCGACCCAGCTGCACCACGCCCGCGGCCACGAAGACGCCGGACAGCACCACGAACGCGAGGCGCGCCCAGTCCACGAAGGCGAAGTCCGAGATCATGCGCACGTGCTGCTCGAGCCCGATCCACGACACGTCCACCAGCGTGCCGCCCCACCACGTCACTGCCGCGACGTGCACGAGGCGCAGGATGAACTGACCGATGAAGAAGATCTCGACCGCGAGCACGAAGCGGGGGTGCCGGGAGATTCGTGCGTAGCCCATCCGGAAGTCCCGACGGAGGCGATCCCAGATCGGCGGCGTGGTCGACGGTACGATCTCGGCCGTTTCCAGGATCCGGGTCAGCGGACGCGTGAGCGGGTGCTGGGGATCGCTCCGCGAGAGGTACTCGAGCGCCCGTGTTCGCTCCTCGAGATCGAGGTCGCACCTCGCCACCTCCTCCAGCTCCCGAACCGCGTTCAGCAGGTACTCGACCCGCCGATACGCCCTCGACGACTGGATGTGGCGGACCCAGAGAAACGTCAGCACGAACACGACGTAGATGATCGCGATCGCGGGCTCGTAGAAGTAGTCGTTGTCGTGGGTGACGAACTTCCCCACCTCGTCGATGAACGTCCCGAACCCGATGCCGCCCAGCGCGGCGGCCACGTGAACCGATGCACGACTCAGGAACGAGAACGAGATCACGAGCGCGGCGAGCATGACGAGGCCGCCCCACAGCATGTGCGCCACATGGAGCGCATCGCCGCCCAGCGTCGGATACCCGGTCAGCTTCAGAAACGCGCGGATTCCGAGGATCGCGGCGACCGCGGCCACGATGAACGTCTCGAGATGCTGTCCCGCATCCAGGCTCCGGATGAAGCGATCTCGCACCGCGTTGCTCCTCGACGTCGTAATTCCGCGACCGGAAGCACTTTAGACTAAAACGGCCCCGGGCGTACTGGTATCGTTCCGCGTCGTCCCTCGTAAAGGAGTCCCGGTCCGATGAGCATCACGATCGAGCGCGCCGATGAGGGATGGCTGCTGTCGACGTCGGTCCTCGTCGCGCGGCCGCGCGACGAGGTCTTTCCGTTCTTCGCCGATGCGCGAAACCTCGAGCGACTGACGCCGCCGTTCCTCAAGTTCGACGTGCTGACCGAGGGGGAGATCCCGATGCACGCGGGTACGCTGATCGACTACCGGCTCTCGCTGCACGGCATCCCGATCCGCTGGCGAACCGAGATCCAGGACTGGGACCCGCCGGAGCGGTTCGTGGATCGACAGGTGAAGGGGCCCTACCGCTGGTGGATCCACGAGCACACGTTCGACGAGCACGCCGGGGGTGCGCTCTGTGGCGACCGGGTGCGCTACGGGGTTCCCGGGGGCGCGCTCGTGCATCGGCTCGCGGTGGCGCGCGACGTGACCCGTGTGTTCGAGTATCGCCGTGCGAGGTTGCTGGAGCTCTTCGGCGCCGGACGGGCCGCCGTGTGAACACGTCATGCTGAACCGCGCGCTCGACTTCCTGACCAATCACATCTGGCGGATCGAGTTCGAGGAGCTCCCGACCCACCAGCGAGTGCTGCTGCGTCCGCTTCGCGTGCTCGTTCTCGCCGTCCGGGGCTTCGACGAGGATCGGATCCAGCTTCGCGCATCGGCCCTCACGTTCTACTCGCTTCTGGCCATGGTGCCCGCACTCGCGGTGGCATTCGGCATCGCGAAGGGCTTCGGGCTGCAGGAGGCGCTGGAAGGCGCGATCACGAACTGGGCGCTCGGGCAGGAGCCGGCCTTCGGTCAGATGGTCGAGTGGGCCAAGAACCTTCTCGGACGCACGCGCGGGGGGGTCCTCGCCGGCGTCGGTGTGGCGTTCCTGTTCTGGGCGGTGATCCGGCTTCTCTCCACGATCGAGCTGTCGCTGAACGACATCTGGGGCCTGCCGAAAGGACGCGCGTTCGGCCGTCGCGTCGCCGACTACCTCGCGGTCGCGCTGATCGGGCCGTTGCTCCTGACCACGACGGCCGCGGTCATGGGCGCGTTCTCGGGCTTTCTCGACACCCAGGTGACCGCCACCGCGCCCCTTCAGTGGACCGGGCAGATCCTCCGCTCGGGACTGCCCTACGTCGCGCTGATGCTGTTCCTGACCGGGCTCTTCCGCTACATGCCGAACACGCACGTGACGCTCCGCGCGGCCGTGCTCGCGGGGGTGGTCGGGGGCACGATCTATCAGATCACGCAGCTCATCTACGTCAGGGTGCAGGTGTACGTGGCCGATCAGAATGCGATCTACGGCACGTTCGCGGCCGTTCCGCTCTTCCTGATCTGGCTGCAGGTGAGCTGGCTCGTCGTGCTCTTCGGCGCCGAGATCGCGTACGCGGTGGACAACGAGGAGACGTACGCCGCGGACCGCGACTGGGCCCACGTCAGCATCCACTTCCAGCGACTCCTGGCGCTCCGGTTCGTGGAGCGGGCCTGCAAGCAGTTTCAGGAGGGCGAAGAGCCGCTGAGCGCGGCGGACCTCGCACACGAGCTGGAGCTTCCGGTGCGCCACGTCCGGAGAGTTCTCTACGATCTGGTCACCGCCGGGGCGCTCGTGGAGATGGACCGCGGGCGCGCCCACGAGTCCACGTTTCAGCCGGCCAGGGACATCTCGGGACTCACGATCAAGTGGGTGCTCGACGCGCTGAACCACGCGGGCCAGGAGCCCGGCATCGACCTGGATCGCGCCCAGCTCAGCACCCTCGCCGATCGACTCCGGCACTTCGACTCGCTGATCGAAGAGTCCCCCGACAACGTACCCCTTCACGAGATCTAGCACATGAACGCGACCCCCCCGCCGACGCTCGACACGCTCCGCCATCGACGCATCGTGGTCACCGGGGCCACCGGGTTCATCGGGCACGCTCTGGTCGATGCGCTCGCGGACGCGGGTGCGGAGGTCATCGCCCTCTCCCGCAACGCGGTGGCCGCCCAGGCCGCGCTGCCGAGGCTGACCGACGCCGTGACCTGGCAGGCCACCGAGGAGCTCGTTCCCCCCGAGGCGCTGGCCGGCGCGTTCGGCGTGGTGAACCTGATCGGCGAGTCGGTGGCGAGCGGTCCCTGGACCGACGGCCGCCGCGAGCGAATCCGGGACAGCCGCGTCGTCTCGACCGAGAACCTGGTGTCCGCGATGCGCGCGATGCCCTCGCCTCCGAAGGTGCTCGTGAGCGCGAGTGCCGTCGGGTACTACGGCGATCGCGGTGACGTTCCGCTGGCCGAGGACGTGCCTCCGGCGAGCGACTTCCTGGCCGAGCTCTGTCGCGAGTGGGAGAACGAGGCGGCGGCGGCCTCGGAGTTCGGGGTTCGCGTGACGACGCTCCGCATCGGCCTGGTGATCGGTCCCGACGGGGGCACGCTGTCGGCCATGCTGACCCCGTTCCGGCTCGGACTCGGCGGACGGCTCGGGAGCGGCCGGCAGTGGTGGTCGTGGATCCACCGGTCCGATCTCGCGCGCCTCATCCGTTTCGCGCTGACCACCGAGGTCCGGGGCGCCATGAACGCGACGTCGCCCGAGCCCGTGCGGCAGGACGAGTTCGCCAGGACGCTGGCGCGCGTGCTGGGCCGACCGGCGCTCGTGTCGGTGCCGGCCTTCGCGCTTCGAGTCGTGCTCGGAGGACTCGCCACGGAGCTCCTGTCGAGCAAGCGCGTCGTGCCACAGAAGGCTCTCGGCGCCGGCTTCCACTTCGAGCATCCCGATCTGGAGGGCGCGCTCCGGGACGCGCTGGGGTCGTCCACCGCATGAGTGAGCGCGCGGACACCTCGCAGGAGCCGACCGCACGCGTCGTTCCTCGGGTCGGGGTCAGTCGCTGCCTGCTCGGCGAGCGGGTCCGCTACGACGGGGGACACAAGCGGAACGCGTTCGTCGTCGAGGATCTAGCCGGCGTGGTCGAGCTGATTCCGGTATGCCCCGAGGTCGAGATGGGCATGCCGGTCCCCCGCGAGCCCATTCACCTGGTGCGCGGGCGCGCGGACCGGAGCGCGCTCCGGCTCGTCGGGCGCGAGAGCGGCACCGACTACACCGCGCGCGCGCGGCGTCACGCGGAGGCTCGCGTTCGTGACCTCGTGGAATCCGGCCTGTCGGGCTTCGTTCTGAAGTCTCGCTCGCCGTCTTGCGGTCTGTCGACGACACCGATCGCCGTGGAGCCCGAGGACGCGACGGGTACGGGGATCGACACCGGCGCGACCGGAGGGGATCCAGAGACCGTCGAGATCGGGAGCGGCATGTTCGCGCACGTGCTCCGGAAGGCGCTCCCGGGAATCCCCATCGTGGACGAGACGACGCTCGCGGATCCGTGCGCCCGGCACGCGTTCCTGGTCGAGGTGGCGACGCACGCACGCCTCCGCGCGGAGAGCCCGGAGTCGTGACACGAGTGGCCCCGCGACGGCTGCCGCCGCGCGGGGCCGGGGCGGGTCGACTCTACTTCGCGTACTTCACCGAGCAGCCGTACGACTTCGTGGCCGCGACCTCGACCGGCTTCCCGGCCATCGAGGCGTCCAGCGCCGCGACGACGTAGTTCGTCGTCTTGGACGCATCCGCGCCGCGCGGCTGATCGTCGATCGCACCGTCGTAGATCAGCGTTCCCTCGGGATCGATCACGAACATGTGCGGCGTGGTCTTCGCGCCGTACATGCGTCCGACGTCTCCATCCGGATCCTGCAGATAGGCGGTCGCGTGCAGATGGGCCTTGGTGATGCGCACCTTCAGGGCGTCGCCGGTGAAATGGCCCTGCTGTCCCGGCGCCGACGAGCAGATCGTCAGCCACACGACGTCCTTCTTCGTGTACCGCTCCTGGAGCGACTGCATGCCGTGGCTTCCGTAGTGTCGCTTGACGAACGGGCAGTCGAAGTTGATCCACTCCAGGACGACGTACTTGCCCTCGAAGTCCGAGAGCGAGTGCTCGGCGCCGGCGGCATCGGTCAACGTGAAGCCCGGCGCCGCCGCGCCGATCTTGGCCGTCGGGGCCGACGCGGCCTCGTGATGCTCCGCGTGAAGCGGCGCCACGTTCAGCAGCATGACTCCGGCTGCGACGAGTGCGCTCGTCGCAAGGAAACCGGTACGAACTCTCATGATCACCTTCCCTTCGGGTGTGTCGGATCGACGCGATCGAGGGCGTCGAGCACGATGTCCGACGTCAACAGTTCGGGCAGAACGATCGGCTCCGACCCGGGGTCGGACCCGAACAACACGTACAACGGCACGCTGTGGCGGTCGAACGACGCGAGCGCCTCGGTGATGACCGGGTCGCGCGAGGTCCAGTCCGCCTTGACCGGCACCACGCCGAGCTCGGCGAAGCGGCGACGAACCGCGTCCGTCTCGAGCGCGACGCGCTCGTTGACCTGACAGCTCAGGCACCAGGCTGCGGTGAAGTCGATGAACGTCGGCGTCCCAGCGCGGGCGGCTCCGAGGGTCTCGGCGTCGAACGCGCGCCACGCGATGCCGCCCCCGGCTCCGCCGTCACCGGTGAGGGCGGCCGGGGGTTCCAGCGCCCGCGCGGAGAACGCGGCGGTCGCCACGACGCCGACCACAAGGAGCGTGGTTCCAGCGTGAGCGACACGTTGCCGGGTGGCGAACCGCCCCTCGGTCAGGCGCAGGATCCAGGCACCGAGACCCAGCAGGACCAGAGTCGCCGCCAGGATCAGGACGCCCTCGGCGCCCGCTTGCAGGCTCAGCACCCACGCGAGCCAGACGACGGTCCCGAACAGCACGAACCCCAGGATGCCCCTGAGCACGTCCATCCACGGGCCGGGGCGCGGCACGAGGCGGAGCCAGCCGGGCATGGCGACCAGGGCGACGTACGGAAGCGCCATCCCGAGCCCCAGCATCGTGAACACGAGGAACGACACGATACCCGGCGCGGTGAGCGTGTAGCCCAGCGCCGATCCCATGAACGGGGCCGTACACGGCGTGGCGACCACGGTGGTCATGATCCCGGACGCGAACGTACCGACCCCGTCGCCGCGCGCGTCCAGCGTCGTCGAGGCGCGCGTGAACGAGGTCCCGATCTCGAACACCCCCAGCAGATTGAGACCGAGCAGGAAGAACACGGCCGCCAGCACCATGACGAACGGGGCGGACTGGAGCTGAAACCCCCAGCCGAGGCGCTCGCCACTCGCCTCGAGTAGCGCCATCACCGCGGCCAGTGCCCAGAATGCGACCAGCACCCCTCCCGAGAACAGCGCCCCGTGCCTGAGCCGCGAGCGCCGGTGCGCCTCGGCCCCCTGGATAAGACCGAGCACCTTGACCGAGAGCACCGGCAGCACGCACGGCATCAGGTTCAGGATGAGCCCTCCCAGAAACGCGAACGCCAGCACCCGGACGAGTCCGACCGAGGCTCCGGTACCGTCTCGATCGGCGCCCTGGACGCCGGTGACGCCGTCGACTCCGGTCGCATCGGACGTGCCGGAGACCGAGAGTCGGGAGACCTCGATCAGGTCCGCGGCATCGAGGGGCTCCACCGGCACGTCGAACGTCAGCGCGGTCGTCGTCTGCGCCTCGAGCGCCCACGGGACGTCGGCGACGAGCAGACCCGAGACACGCTCGGGCGCCGCCAGCGAGAGTCTGGATCGCGAAACGCGGAGCATCCATCCGGCCGGCGTCCGCGACCACGTCTGCGCGCTCGCGTGCTCGATCAGCGTGTCGGAACGGGGAAAGAACGTTGCGGTCGACGGCGCGTCGTGTCCGGCGGGACCGTCGACGAGCAGCACCACCACCTCGTCCTCGACGGTGGCCCTCACGCGCCAGCGCACCGGCGTCACCGGCTCGGCGCCGAGAACGGCGCGGATCGTGGGCGCCCACTGGTCGTCCGTGCGGGAGCGCTCGGCGATCGGAAGCGTCAGCGACAGACGCGCGTCCCCGGGAAGGCACGCCACGCGGCAGACCAGCCAAGACGCGACCGCCTCCAGGGTCAGGTCGGTCCCGGGCTCCAGCGTCTCGGGGACCCGTACCTCGAGCGGGAGGATCACGTCGCCCTCCAGACCGAAGCTCGTGAGCGGCGGCACCTGGATGCGCGAGGGAACCGGCCAGCGGATCTCGCCGATCTCCACCCCGTCGGGCAGCGTCCAGTCGATCGCCGGGGGAAGACCCGAGTCACCCGGGTTCTCCCAGTAGACGTGCCAGTGCTGATCGAGCGAGATCCTGAGCGCCACGTGGAACGAGGCACCCGGCTCGACCGCGCTCAGCTCCGAGACCAGAGACGCCGCCGCGGGCTGCGGTTCGGACGTGCCGCCGGCCGTGTCCGAGGCCGACGACGACGCGGCGGGAGTCTCGGCGGGTACCGACGCGCCCGACGCACCGAGCCCCACCAGGGCGAGGAGAGCCGGGAGCGCGCGCGCCGCGCGGCGTCGGGCTCGCGCGATCGGCGAAAGCCCGGTGCGTCGAAGCTGTCTCGTTCGCGTCGTGTTGAGTACCATGGTCGCGGTTCGGTCCGGGTGGATGTCGAGTCCCGACGGAGATCGGACGCGACCGGCGTCGTCGCGCTCGATCTCGCGGGTCCGGCGGGGTAGCGGTCACTACCGAGGGCGAGGAGTATGATGAATCCAGGATCCGGTCGCCATCGCGTCGTGCGGAAACACCCCGGTGGGAGTCAAACCACCGGCGTCGCGGGGAGTTCCTGGAATCGCCGCGGCGTGGGACGCCGCGGCCGCCGGGCACGTCGATGACCCCACGCGACTGGCGCGAGCTCTGGATGCTCGATCCCGAGATCGTGTTCCTGAACCACGGGTCCTTCGGCGCCACACCCCGGGCCATTCTCGAGTTCCAGCGCGAGATCCGCGACCGCATCGAGCGCGAGCCCGTCCGGTTCTTCGTGCATCACCTGGAGGGCCTGATGGACGCGGTCCGGCATGACCTGGCCGCGTTTCTCCATGCCGATGCGTCGGACCTGGCGTTCGTCAGCAACGCCACCGGTGGCGTGAACGCGGTGCTCCGGTCGCTCGCGCTCGGCCCGTCCGACGAGCTGATCGTGACCGACCACGCCTACAACGCCTGTCGTAACGCGCTCGACTTCGTCTCGGAGCGCTCGGGCGCCACCGTGGTGGTGGCGACGCTCGGCTATCCGATCGCGTCTCCCGAAGCCGTCATCGACGGCATTCTCGAACGCGTGACGCCCCGCACGCGACTCGCGCTGGTCGAGCACATCACGAGCCAGACCGGCGTGGTGTTTCCGATCGTCGAGCTGGTCCGGGCTCTCGATGCGCGGGGCGTGGACGCGCTGGTCGACGGCGCACACGGCCCGGGCATGGTGCCGGTCGACCTGGAGGCGATCGGCGCGGCGTACTACACCGGCAACTGCCACAAGTGGATCTGCGCGCCGAAGGGCGCCGGGTTCCTCCACGTCCGTCGCGACCGGCAGGCCGGCGTGCGTCCCACGGTGATCAGTCACGGCGCGAACACGCCCCGGCCCGGACGCTCCCGGTTCCTGGTCGAGTTCGACTGGACCGGCACGGACGACCCGTCGGCCGTCCTGTGCATCGGGGAGTGCATACGGTTCCTGGGCGGTCTCCTGCCCGGCGGATGGCCAGAGCTCATGGCGCACAACCGCGACCGGCTGATCGACGCGCGTCGCCTCCTGATCGCGCGAACCGGCCTCGAGCCGGCGGCCCCCGAGCACATGCTGGGAACGCTGGCCAGCTTCCGCCTGCCCGACGGCTCATCCGAGCCGCCGGAAACCGCCCTCTACGCCGATCCGCTGCAGGACGCGCTCTTCGACGGTCACCGAATCGAGGTTCCCGTGATCGCGTGGCCGGGGCCGCCCAGACGACTCATCCGGATCTCGAGCCAGCTCTACAACACACTGGCCGATACCGAGCGATTGGCCGACGCACTGTGGGAATTGGTCGGAGACCGCCTCGGGGTGTGACAGGCGCGCCCGGGGAGCGTAGAATCCACCGGATGTCGCCCTGCCCTCGCCAGCCTCAACTGCGAAGGAATGCACCGATGTACGTGGTCGTCCGTGCCGCTCTCGTCGCCGTCGTCTGCGCGGCCAGCGCCGCCGCCCAGTCCGCTCCACCCGGCTTCAGCGTCGAGAACGCGTTTCCCGGCGTCTCGTTCGGCCAGCCCACGCAGGTCGTCTTCTTGCCCGACGGTCGGGCGCTCGTCGCGGAGAAGAGCGGCTGGATCTCGGTGGTGGCCGCCGACGGGACGCTGAATCCGAGCCCGTTCATCAGCCTTCGCGCCGAGGTGCTGGCGACCTTCGATCGCGGGCTCCTGGGAATCGCGATCAGTCCCGACTACGAGACCGACCCGTGGGTGTACTTCCTCTACACCGTCGACCCGAACTTCGACTTCAACGACGAGGAGACCGACGCCTGGTGCCGGCTGATGCGGATGCGGCCTCGGGTCGACGAGCCCGATCGGGCCGACACGGCCACACGCGAGTATCTGATCGGTGAGACGTGGGCCGACGGGATCCCGACCCTCGACACCTCGCACACCATCGGCACGGTCATGTTCGCGCCCGACGGCTCGCTGCTGGTGGGCGCGGGCGACGGCGGTCACTGGGAGGGCCGAGACACCGGCGGACAGGACCCCGACGCGTTCGGGCCCGGCCTGACCGACCCGGAGGAGGACATCGGCGCGTTTCGCGCGCGATCGCTCAACAGCCTGGCCGGCAAGATCCTCAGAATCGATCCCGAGACCGGCGCCGGACTGGACTCGAACCCCTACTGGGACGGCGACCCGTTCTCGGACGCATCGCGCGTGTGGCTGTACGGGCTGCGAAACCCGTTCCGATTCAGCCTCGTGCCGGGCACCGGCAGCGCGAACCCTGCCGACGGCGACCCGGGCGCGCTGCTGATCGGCGACGTCGGCTGGGCCACGTACGAGATCCTCCACTTCGCCCCCACCGGGGGCATGAACTTCGGCTGGCCGTGCTACGAGGGTCCTCAGACCACGAGCTACTTCAGTGAGACGACGTTCACCGGCAACACCAACGTGCTCTGCAATGCGGTGCCCAATCCGGAGAACCCGACCGCCGAGACGCCCGCCACGCGTTATCTGCATCACTCGGACGGGGCCTCGTCCGCCCCATGGGGCTGGACCGGTCGCAGCATCACGGGCGGCGTGGTCTACGACGGGACCGAGTACCCCTCCACTTACCGGGGCCGGTACTTCTTCACGGACTGGGTGAACGACTGGATCCGGGTGGTCACGCTCGACACCGACGGCACGGTGGTCGGCTACTCCACGTTCGTCTCCAACGCGGGCGGCCCGGTCGCGTTCACGACCGACCCGACCAACGGGGACATCGTCTACACCGCGTACCTCACCGGCGAGGTGCGACGCATCTCGTACACCGAGGTCGTGGGCGCCGGCGACCCGGCCACCAGCCTCGTCACCGAGGTCGCGGCCGGTCCCAACCCCTTCTCGAGATCGGCGTCGGTGACGTTCCGGATGTCCGAGGCGATGGATGTGACGGTGCGGATCTTCGACGCCGCGGGGCGCCGGGTGCGCGATCTCGTCACCGGCCCGCTGATGGCGGGACGACACGACGTCACCTGGGACGGACTGGACGATCGGGGTCTCGACGTGGCGGCGGGTATGTACTTCGTCCGGATCTCGGCGAACGGAGCCGTTCTCGGCGAGGCCCGGCTGTCCCGCCTCGATCGCTGACCGGGCCAGTGGGTGCGCGCCCGGCGCGCTCGCGTGGCGCGACGCGTCGCCACGCGAGCACGGTCATGCCAGCGTCGCCGTACAGCACTCCGTGACGATCTTGCCGTTGCGACAGATGAGCGTCTGCGTCGCCTCGACGACGAACGGCTCGGCCTTCCAGACGATGTGTGCCGTGTCGCCCACGACCTCGCGACGAATGGTCGCGAAGCTGTCGAACCAGTTCTCGGGAACCCGGTCGAAGAACCGCGCGAAGAACCGGCGGAGCTCATCCGCGCCCTGGTAGAAGCCGCACGGGGTCTGCAGCACGGACTCCGGCTCGAACTGGCTGACCACCGCGTCCAGATCCTCGTTCGCCAGCGCCTGAAGGTGGCGCGTCATGGCCTGCTCGGCGTGCGTGATCATCTTGGCGACCATCGTCATCCCCCTCCGGGTACCGGCGGCGAGCGATGCTCGGGTCCGCCGTGAGTGGTGTCGTCGCGGCCGTCCGGCCACCTGGCCGGCCCGCGTGTGCTCATCAGTTCGCGGTCGGGGAGGGAAAGCTGCAACGCGATCGTGGGATCGATCCCGTCCACGTGGCCGAAGCGAGCCACGTGCACCGCAAGTAGTTGCAAAATAAACAGATAGATCCGGTCGCGGAAGGGGGTGTCAGTCTCCGGGGACGGACGGGCCAGGGTCGGAAAGCCCCGTGATCCGCAGGAGCCGGCAGCCTCCGGGGAAGTCGTGCTCCTCGAGGATCTCGAAGTCGCGCCGGATGAAGTAGTCGACCGCGTACGCCTTTCTGGCAGTGAGGACGTACAGTGACTCGGGGTCCCCGGCCTGGCGGGCCACCTCGCGAATGCGGGTCGACGTGCGGTCGCGGAACCAGATCGGGAAGTGCCGCTCCCGCTCGTCGTCGCTCAGGAGGTACCGGTCGACCGTGTGAGCGGCATTCCACGACATCAGGACCGCCCCGTGGCCGCGGTCGCGCCAGAAGGTGACCGCGCCCCGGACGTCCTCGCGGTAGTACCGCGGGTTCGTGTAGTAGTTCGTCAGCGAGACGCTCCAGATGACGGCCACCGCCGCCGTCGCCGCGATCGCCCAGCGGCGCCGGGACTCCCACAGCTCCCGGAGCCCGATCGCGCACAGGAGGATGAACGCCGGGAACGCCCACGACGTGTAGCGAACGTTGAACGTCATGCTCGGTAGATAGGCCACGACCCCGACCCCCAGCACGGGAAGAGCCAGGAGACCCAGGAGCAATGCATGCCGGCGTCCCGGAAGCGCGTCGAAGGCCCTTCGCAGCCCCAGCACCAGGAGGACGGCGAAGATGACGGTGACCCCGGCGACGATGGGGAGCTCGGGCGCAACCGCCCCCAAACTTCGGTCCCGGCGTAGCTCGGCCACGCTGGGCCCCAGCGAGAGACCGGCCGAGTAGACAAACGCAGCGTACGGCAGGTTCATCAGCGACGGACCGGCTCCGCCCAGCGGCGGCTTCAGCTGTCCCACGCGGGCCAGGAAGAACCGCAGCATCGGCAGGAACGCCAGCACCGCGCTCACTCCGGACGCGATCAGCGGCACCAGCCGGCGCCGGCGACACGCGAGAATCCAGAGTGCGTGGGCCAGGATGCCCAGCGACGCGTACACGTGCGTGTAGACCGACGCCGTGATCGACAGCGCATAGAGCGCCCACAGCCGCTTGCCGCCCTCCTCGCTCGCCCGCACGAGCGCGTACGCGGACCAGGTCGAGAGGAACATCAGGAGCGAGTACAGCCGGGCTTCCTGACTGTAGTAGACGTGGAACGGGGCCACCGCCATCAGCGCCGTGGCCCATCGCGCCGTCGTGACGTCCACGAGGCGGCGCGTCATCACGTACGTCATCGCGACGCCGGCCACGCCGAAGACGACCGAGGGCAGTCGCACCCAGGCGTCCGAATCTCCGAACCGCATGAAGAGGTACGTCACCAGGTGCGACAGCGGCGGGTTCAGCGTGATGCGCGTGTTCAACAGGCGCGCCCAGAACTCCGAGAGCGACGGTGCCGTCGAGACCCAGTACTGCCACGCCTCGTCCCACCAGAGGCTCTGATTCTCCAGCCGGAACACCCTCAGGAGAGTCGCCACGCCGAGGGTGACCGTCAGGAACACGGCCGTCCCGGTCCGACCGTCCAGCCAGCGGCCGGTCGATGCCGGGCGGGACGGCGTTGGCGATGCGGGTGAGGCCGGTGACATCGAACCCCCGGGGCGGTGCGTCGGCGGCCCGGACCGTCCGTGGGAGGTCCGGGACGTGTCGATCCCAGCGAGCGGGGCATCATTCCGAAAAAGAGCGCCTCGCGCAACGCCGGCCGGGGGTCGCCGGCGAGGCCGGGTGGGGGGCGGCCGCACGCCCCGCGCCACGGGCTAAGTCGTTGAAAAGAGATGCGATCGAGATCGACATACCCGTTGACACGTCTCTCCCCCTCGCGTAGGCTCTTACGGCTTTGTTTCGGGTTTGAGGCCGCGCGCCCTGTGATGGGCGGACGATCGTGTTCGGGAGGCGGCGGCCTCTCGTGTTCGCGCAACGCTGTTCAGCCGTTTTGCGAAATCGCTGGTAGTCGACCGAGGGCAGGCCGGTCGCTCCGCCGCGAAACGGCGATCGTTGCCTGAGGCTCCCGGCTCCCCAGCGGAGCCGGGAGCCTCCTCTTCTCTCACCCGCCTCGGCGCCAAATCGGAGGACGTATCGGTGAAGACGATCGGTCGCCATCTCATCGTGGAGCTCTATCGATGTCGCCAGGATCTCCTGAACGACGTCGGTGTCGTGCGCGCTCACATGCTCGAGGCCGCGCGCGTCTGTGGAGCCACCGTCATGGGCGAGTCGTTCCACGCGTTCAGTCCGCAAGGTGTCAGTGGCACCGTCGTCATCTCCGAGTCGCATCTGTCGATCCACACGTGGCCCGAGAACGGCTACGTCTCGATCGACGTCTACACGTGCGGGGGCCTGGACCCCCATCCCAGCTTCGACTACCTCGCCACCGCGTTCGAGGCCGATGCCGCGCGCCATCAGGAGATCCTGCGGGGTCTGCCCGAGGAGCTGGACGAGCACGGCCTGTTACTCCCCGACGACGTCCAGACCATCACCCGCACCGGTCGGGTCGTCGACCTCCGCGCCGGCCGCACGCTCGAGCCGTCGTCGGTCTGATGTCCGAGAGGACGACCGACGCGACCGCGCACGGGCCACGCCCGGACGCGCTCTCGACCTACACCACCTCCGGACGCTTCGACGGCCGCTGGTTCACCGAGGAGGACTTCGGCGCCACCCGCCTCGGCATTCGCGTCAAGGCACGCCTGCACCACGAGATCAGCCCGCACCAGGAGATCGCGGTGTACGACAGCGACTTCTTCGGGCGCTTCCTGACGCTCGACAACCTCATGATGTTCACCGAGCGCGACGAGTTCGTGTACCACGAGATGCTCGCGCACGTGCCGCTGTGCAGCCTCGAGGAGCCGAGCGACGTGCTCATCATCGGCGGTGGGGATTGCGGTGTCGCGCGCGAGGTGCTCAAGCACAGCACGGTCCGCCGTATCGTCCAGTGCGACATCGACGAGCGGGTCACGCGGGTGTGTGAGCGGTTCTTCGACTGGACCGCTGAGGTGGCCTCGGATCCTCGGGTGATCCTCCGCTTCGCGGACGGAATCGAGTACGTCGAGAATCACCGCCGTGAGTTCGACGTCATCGTGATCGACTCCACCGACCCGATCGGGCCGGCGGTGGGCCTGTTCGATCGTGAGTTCTACCGGAAGGTGGCCGCCGCCCTCCGACCCGGCGGCGTGATGGTCGCGCAGACCGAGACGCCGCACTGGGCGGCCGGCGTGGTGGGCGCGATCTACGCGGAGATCCGCGCGGTGTTCAGCCACGTCAGCGGGTACATGGGGTTCATCCCCACGTATCCGTCGGGGTCGTGGCTGTGGGCCTACGCGAGCAACGACACCCGGCACGGGGACTTCGTCGACGAGGGGCGGGTCTCTGAAGTCTCGAAGACGTGCCGCTACTACACCGCGGGGATCCAGCGTGCGGCCTTCGCGTTACCAGCGTTCGCCACCGCGGCGCTGGACAGCCGAAACGTCTTCGAGCAGCTCGACGAGCGCAACCGACGGAACGCTTCTCCCCGGTAGCGCGACCCGGGCAGCCGCTGCCCGCGGGGCTCCGATTCATCACAAAAACCACTGTTGACCGGTTCCCTTGTTTCGTATGGTTCCTAGTGGATCCACTGACGTTGCCATCGGGGAGGCGACCGGCTGTGTCCTCGCGAGTCCCTCCGCGTGGGAGCGTCCGACGAAGCTCCCCACGCGTGGAGGTCTCATGCCGGTCATTACTCGAGATGAGTCACGGGAGGTCGTCCGCGTCGCGTTGCGGACGGTCGCGAGCTTCTCCGGTGACTTCGAGGGATTCACGTTTCGCGCGTTCAGCCGCTATCACAAGCGCGTTTTTCTTGCGTCGATCAAGAACCAACTGAACACCATTCGACCGGCCGACGGCGAGTATGTCGACATCCGTCTGCGACAGTCGGATTGTGATGGATGGCCCACTTTCGCGGACTGCATCGACTGGGTGCGCGACAACGCCGTCATCGTGCTTTCCGGGGGTACCGAACCGCTCAAGAGAGCCGACCTGGAGGAGTGATCGTGCGCTACCTTGTCCTGACGAGTTTCCTCGTCTGCTTCTCGTCCGCCCAGGCGGCCAATCTGAGAGTCACGAGCGTGTCGGCGGACGTGAACACGATCGACGAGCCCGCGCTTTGGATCACCCTGAGCACCGAACCCCTCGACTTTCAGGCGACGAAGGACCGCTACAAGTCCGATGGGATCGTGGTCGAGCTGGTCGATCTCGGCGATGACGGGAAGCCGGCGACCTACGCGATGCTCCCGGGATTCAACGACGGGTCGATCCAGTTTCAGGTCGCGGACCCCACCGCCGAGCTCGCGAAGAGGGTCGCGCGCGAGGATGCCGCGATCTACCTGATTGCCTCGGCCGACATCACCGTCACCCTGGCAAATCAGTCCAACGCCTCTCTGGCCCGTGACGACCTGAAGATGCTCACGTCATCGCTCAGCCTGAGCCAGGATGCGGTCGACGCCATCATCGACGTCGCCCAGGGTCGTCAGCGGTTGTACGAGGACAGGATCGACTTCGCCCGCGAGGTTGACGAGGACGACTCGACACGCGTGGATTATGCGGTGAGCTTCGAGCTCAGTCAGCGGGTCGGGCGTACTCCACTGGCCGTCGAGACTCGGGGCCGTCTGAGCACGAACGCGGAGAGCCCGATGAATCAGGTCGCGGTGTCACTCGTCGGCCGGACCGGAATCGGTACCAAGTCGATCGCCGGCGCCGATGTGTTCTACTCCGGGTTCGTCGACGCCGGTGTCGTCGCCCTACAGTCCTTCGACGTCACGGCCGCCACCGTCAGTGTCGGGGTCGACCTTCTCCTGCCGAACTTCATCGACCTGACGAGCGGCGCGAACCGGCTCCGCCTGAAGCCGGTCGTCGGAGCCAGCGTCGGCTTCAAGCAGCTGTCGGAGGAGATCGACGTGTATGGGGACGAGAACGGCTTTCTGGAAGCGCGCTTCGAGCTTGCGTACACGATTCCGATCCTCGAGGCATACGTGCTGCACGTGCGCTCCCATGCCGTATTCAATGACAACGTCGAGGGTGACGACGAGTGGTTCCATCTCACGTCGGCGTCACTATCGTACGCGCTCCCCGGAAACAACATCAGCATCCTGGCAAAGTGGGAGCTCGGCCGAAATGAGTTCGTTTCGGAGTACGACAGCGAGGTGTTGCTGGGCCTGCTGGCGGACTTCCTCCCGATGTAGCCGCCAGAATGCGCGGCCGCCCGGGTCGCGGCCGCGCGGATGCGCCCGATGGCCTACAGGAACCGGTACGTCAGCCCCAGCGCCAGCGTCTGCTTGAACTGACCCTTCTTCCGGACCGCCTGCTCGATCTTGATCGCCGACTCGTCGGTCAGCGCGCCGGCGTCGTCGTAGATCGGCACGACCGTGTTGTCGTACTTGTCGTACACGAGCTGCGTGTACAGGCTCACCGCGATGATCTTGGTGATCTGCGTGGAGAAGATGTTCTCCCAGGCGACGTCGGCGGCCAGCGTGTAGTCCGCCACGTCCGACGGAATGCGCAGCTCGACGCCGTCGACGTCGCGCGTGAGATCCGCGGCCGTGAACGCATCGAAGTCGTCCTGGGCCGAGTAGAAGACCGGCTGGTAGACGCGAAGGGCCGTCGCCCAGGTGACGCGATCCTCGAGGACCTTCGTGTCGTACTCGGTGATCCACTCGACACCGCCGTCGCTGCTGTTCTCGTAGATCGTGAAGTCGTCGGCCGGATCGGACGTGTCGAAGAACCGGCGTATGTTCTGATGGAACGCGAAGCCCAGACGACTCTGGAGCGACCGCTCCTCCTCGTCGATGAACACGTGCGCGATGCCGACCGTCTCGCTGATCGTGATCGGATTGAAGCTGATGTTGCGCCCCAGC
Organism: Candidatus Eiseniibacteriota bacterium; assembly: GCA_965224245.1. Classification (GTDB taxonomy): domain Bacteria; phylum Eisenbacteria; class RBG-16-71-46; order CAZAMP01; family CAZAMP01; genus CBDCYW01. The sequence continues at coordinate 4,424,463 of OZ245046.1, forward strand.
TCGTCCGAGGCGTCCTGGAACTGCGACGAGACGCCGACCGCGACGAACGGGTCGATGGGGCTCCCCAGCGTGAACCGCATCAGCGACTCGAAGTCGATGAGATCGGTGGACTTCTCCGGCCGATCCCACGAGCGACCCCCGCGATCGTCGGTGGACTGTCCATGCGTCTGTCCGAACGCCAGCTTCAGCGTGTTGTCCCAGTGCATCTTCTCGCTGAGCTTGTTCTCGGCGCGTGCGTTGGCGATGAGCGTCCAGACGATGGAGCCCTTGTCTCCGCCCGCCCAGTTGTCGCTGTACGCGCTCTGGGTCAGGTTGAGCCCTCCCTCGAGCTCGGGATACCACTTGCCGATCTCCAGCACGCGCTTGCTTCCGTCGTCCTGTGCCGGGGCCGGGGTCGAGACCCCGATCGACAGCCCGCCCACGACCAGCGGCACGACCATCAGGTTCAGCACTCTCATGTCAGTCTCTCCTCGATGCGAGAGGGCGCTCAGGCCTCTGCCTGCATCATGTGAACGACTCGCTGCGGGAACGGAATCTCGATCCCGTTGGCGTCGAAGGCCTTCTTGATGGCCTCGGTCAGCTCGAACTTCACGCCCCAGTAGTCGGGGCTCTTCACCCAGACGCGAACGGCGAAGTTCACGCTGGAATCGGCCAGCTCCGAGATCGCGATCAGCGGGGCGGGATCGGACAGCGTGCGATCGTCGGCGTCGATCAGACCCATCATGATCTCGCGCGCCCGGGCGATGTCCGACGCGTAGCCGATGCCGATCAGGAGATCCACGCGCCGCGTGTCGTACGCGGAGTAGTTCTGGATCGTACCGCCGTAGATCTGCCCGTTCGGGACGATGATCTGCGTGTTGTCCGGGGTGGCGAGAACCGTCGAGAAGATCCCGATCTCCTTCACGGTTCCCGACACGCCGGCCGCGTTGATGAAGTGCCCGGGCCGGAACGGGCGAAACAGAAGCAGCATGACGCCCGACGCGAAGTTCGACAGTGAGCCCTGCAGCGCGAAGCCGATCGCGAAGCCGGCCGCCCCGAGAATGGCCACGAAGCTGGCCGTCTCGATCCCGAACTTCGAGAGCGCCGCCACCACCGCGAACGCGATCACGAGGAAGTACGCGATGCTGGCCACGAACCCGACGAGGCTCGCGTCGACGCCACGGCGGGTCAGGCCCTTGCGAAGCGCGCTTCTGAGCACGTTGGCCACGATCCGCCCGAGGATCAGGATGACGATCGCACCGACGACCCGGAGGCCGTAGACGGTCACGAAGTCGGTCATCGTCTGCATGACCTGCTGGGTGTCCATGTGGAGATTCCTTTCTCGCGCTCACCCACGGCGCCGGAATCGCTCCGGCGGTCGCGCGTTCGAGGACCGGGTTCGGCTTTTCACCGGCCGGGCAGTTTGCCGACTTTCCTCCGGACGGTAAAGCAAAACCCCGTCCGTCGCGACGAACGTCCAGATTCGCCGACTCGTCATTGGACCCGCACGAACGCACGACGTCACCGCCACGGGCGGATTAGGTCCAACTTACGATTTTCCAGGGTGTTGCGGCGGCCGGTGTGACTTCCCCGGTGGCAATGCCGTCAGTAGCGGAGTAGGTTCTGCACCGACACGGTGCGCGCGCTGCCGCTCGTCCGTATCGAGCAACCCTCGAGCGCCAACACCCCGGGGTGTGCGCGGAACCGGACATGGATCGCCGGATCGGACACGCGCCGACCCGGCGACGGAACCAAGGAGGGTCGGTTTGGATAGCACGAAGGATCAAGTCGTGACCGCCATCACGGCGTACCTGCCGAAGCTGCTCGGCGCGGTCGTGATCCTGGTGGTCGGGTGGCTCCTGGCGCTGGCGATCTCGGCCGGCATCCGCGCGGTCCTGAAGCGAACCTCGGTGGACGAGCGCGTGGCCGGCTGGCTGTCCGGCGACCAGAGTCACGTCAGCGTCGAGAACGTCGTGGGCAAGACGTTCTTCTATCTCGTCCTTCTGGTCACGGTGGTCGCCGCCCTTCAGACGCTGGGGCTGACGCTGGTGACGCAGCCGCTCAACACCCTCCTGGACGAGCTCCTCGCCTACGGACCGCAGCTCCTGGGGGCGGCGGCGTTGACGCTGGTGGCGGTCCTGGTCGCGAGCGTGCTGCGATTCCTGACCACGCGCGCGCTCGGCGCCGCCAGGGTGGACGAGCGCCTGAGCGCCGAGATGCGCGACCCGGAGGCCGCCAGGGAGGTCCCGATCTCCCGCTCGCTCGCCGAGTCGATCTACTGGCTGACGATCCTCCTGTTTCTGCCCGCGATCCTGGGCACGCTCGGCCTGACCGGGCTTCTGGAGCCGGTTCAGGGTGTCGTGGACAAGCTCCTCGGCGCCCTGCCGAACATCTTCGCGGCCGCGGTGCTGTTCGTCGTGGGCTGGTTCGTGGCGCGAGTCGTTCAGCGACTCACCACGAGTCTCCTCGCATCGATCGGCACCGACCGCCTGGCCGATCGGATCGGCGTGGCCGAGGCGTTCGGCAGGCACCGCCTGTCCAGCGTGCTGGGCACGCTGTTCTATGCGCTGATCCTGATCCCCGTCATCGTGTCGGCCCTGAACGCGCTGCAGCTCGAGGCGGTCACCGCGCCCGCGAGCCGTATGCTGGCCACGATCCTGGGGGCGATCCCGTCGATCCTGTCCGCGCTGGTGATCCTGGGAATCGGATACGTCCTCGGTCGGGTGATCGCCGGCGTGCTCTCGAACATCCTGGCCGGCATGGGGTTCAACAGCGTCACGGCGAGGCTCGGTCTTCCGCAGAGCTCGGGCGAGAGCGCGCGCACCCCGTCCGAGCTGGTCGGGCTCGTGGTCCTGGCCGGCATCTTGCTGTTCTCGTTCGTCGAGGCCGCGGACGTGCTCGGGTTCGACGGGCTCTCGATCATCATGCTCGACTTCACCGCGTTCGCGGGCCACGTGCTCATGGGCCTGATCATCCTGGGCTTCGGGCTGTTCCTGGCCACGTTCGCCTCGCGGACAATCGCGTCGAGCAAGAACGCCAACGCCGGCGTGCTGGCCAACGTGGCCAGGGTCGGGATCTGGGTGCTGGCCGGCGCGATGGCACTCCGGGAGATGGGGTTCGCGTCGGACATCATCAACATGGCCTTTGGGCTCATGCTGGGGGCGATCGCGGTGGCCGCGGCCATCGCGTTCGGGCTCGGCGGCCGCGAGTGGGCCGAGCGGCGGCTCGCGAGCTGGGCCGCGCGCTCCGCGGACGATCGCCGCTGATCGAGGCTCGGGGCTCGTCCTCCCGAGCTCGATCAGGCTCGGGAGGACGACACTCCACGACGACCCCGCCGATCAGATTCGCACGGCGCCCTTCAGGAACGCGTCGTTGGAGACCGCCACGATGTCGTCCGCACGCTGGATCATCGTCTTGACCGGGGTCACCGCGAGCAGCGTGCCCTCCACGCCGTCGATCTCGATGCGCTCACCCTCGTCGAATAGCTTGCGGGCGTAGAACCCCGCGACCACGTTTCGCGTGAGCTGCCGCGTACCGAGCCCGAAGGACAGCGCGAACCCGAGTGCGATCCCCGACAGGATGACCAGGGCCACCGACCGGATCACGGCGGTGTCGATCTTGAGCTGCGTGATCGCCATGATCGCGACCACGAACAGGAGCAGGCCCGACACGATCCGGCCCAGCGTCTCGGCATAGTCCATGCCCGAGCTCTTCCCCGACTCGGCCACCACGTGGCCGGCGGCGCGCGACACGATCCCACCGAGGAGCACGATCACGAACGCCGCGATGATGCTGGGCACGTAGGCGAAGAACGATCGGATGGCGTCCGCGATCGCGATCAACCCCACCGACTGGGTGGCGCTCTGCGTGAACAGGACGATCAGCAGGAAGTAGACGATCCGCGTGAAGCCCCGGCTCGGACTCGCGCGATAGCCGATCTGGCGCAGCAGTCCGGTGACCCCGATCCGCTCGAGCATGGCGTCGATCCGGAGACGCGCGAACGTGGTGTTGAGCGCCCGTTCGATGAGCTTCGCCACCAGGAACCCGATCAGTATGACCACGATCGCGGTCAGGACGCGCGGAATGAGATCCGCCAGCGACGTGAGCAGGCTGTCGGCGACTTCGGTCAGCGCCGGTTTGAGCGCGAATTCTTTCTCCACGGCTCTTCGCCCCTTGGTCTCGTTCCCATGATCATCGACAGAATCATCTGTATGTAACCGATCAGCGCCGCGAACGCGTGCACGATGGCCAGGTCGGCCGAGTCCGAGACGATGAGGCGGCGGTTGATCCGCCCCTTCACGGCACGCTCGAAGCCCGGCGCCGCCTCTCCCTCGAGATCGGCGAGCTCGGACAGCGGGGCTCCCGGGTCCACGTCGTCCCCCTCCGTGCCGTTCGGTCCTCGTCCCTCCGAGCCGGCGGCGGGCTCGCCGTCACGTGGATTCGAAGGTCCCTCGTCAGCCATCGGACACGATCTCCTAGGAGGCCACCGGGGGCTCCGGCGACCGTTCGTCCCCAGCGGGTCGAGCCACGTCCCGCGCGTCGGCCAGATCGAGTCGACGGCGGAACTCCTCGCGGCCGCGCTTGATTCGCATCTTCGTGGCCGAGAGCCCGATGCCCAGCGTGTCGGCGATCTCCTGATACGCGAACCCGTCGACGTCGCACATGACGAGTGGGATCCGTAGCGTGTCGGGTAGATCGTCCAGGATCACCCGGATCCGCTCGCGCCTCTCCACCCGGAGTGTGGCGTCCTCCGGCGTATGGGTCTCGCGGAGCTCGTCGACCGTCTCCATCGCCGGATCGTCCACGTCGAGGTTCACGCGGCCCTTGTGCTTTCGAATGTGATTGAGACAGTGGTTGATCTTGATGCGCTGTAGCCAGGAACCGAACTTGGCCCGGCCCTCGAACCGTCGAAGACCGAAGTACGCCTTGACGAAGACCTCCTGCGCGAGGTCCTCCGCCTCCTCCGCCGACCCTGACATGTGGCGGCAGTTGGCCAGAACCCGCCCCTTGTGCCGCGTCATCAGCGTCTCGAAGGCCAGGACGTCTCCCGGCCTGGAGGCCTTGACGATCTCGGCCAGATCCTCGTCGGTCTGGCTCGCGTCGACGCGCCGCATGTCGCTCCTCCCATTGGACCCCGGCCGGCCGGGCATGGTCACAACGACGCGCCCTGACGCGAGCCGGCGCGCGGAGCCGCGGCCGGGCGTGCCGCGCAGTGGGCCAGCGCGCCTCAATCAATTATCAATCAACGCGTTGTGAATCGCTTGGGAGAGGGTAAACGATTCGGCCTCCGACCGCGACTCCCCTTGTGACCTCGTCGACGACCCCAGGCCGAGGACCGAGACCCGTGAGGACGACATGCCGACGTTGCTTCTGAGCCTGCTTCGAGATCCCCGCCACTACCAGATCGGCGTCCTGGCCGCGCTCCTGGCCTACGGGCTCACCGCCCTGCGCTTCCCGATCCCGGCCTGGCAGGTCCCGGTCACGGTCTCGGTCGCACTCTCGACCCAGTGGATCCTCACCCGCCTCGTGGGCCTCCCGGCGTTCGACGCCCGGAGTCCGCTGATCTCGTCGCTGTCGCTGTGTCTGATCCTCCGGTCGGGGAGCCCCTGGATCATCACGCTGGCCACCGTGGCGGCGATCGCGAGCAAGTTCGTCCTCCGCACCGGGGGGCGGCACATCTTCAACCCGACGAACTTCGGGATCGCGCTGGTCCTGGCGGTGACCCCGAGCCACGGCGCCTGGATCTCGCACGGTCAGTGGGGCAGCGTGGTTCTGGGCGCGTTCTTCTTCGCCTGCATGGGCGGGATCGTCGTCAATCGCGCCGCCCGAAGCGACGTGACGATCGCGTTCCTGGCCTCTTACGGCGCGATCGTGATCGGTCGCTCGCTGTGGCTCGCGGAGCCGCTGGCCATCCCCATGCACCGCCTCGCCAGCGGCGCGTTCCTGCTGTTCGCGTTCTTCATGATCTCCGACCCGAAGGCGACGCCGGACTCCCGGCGGGGTCGGATCGCGTTCGCCGCGCTCGTGGCGATCGTCGCCGCGGTGGGACGGTTCGGACTCAACGAGCCCAACGCGCTGATGTACGCGCTCGTCCTGTCGGCGCCAACGGTCCCGCTCTGGGACCGGCTGTTTCCCGGAACCCGATACGAATGGGCCTCGCGCGCGGCCGTCGCGCGGCGCGGGGTCGTCGCGCGGCGCGGGGTCGTCGCGCGGCGCGGGGTCGCCGCGATTCCGAACCCGCGCGTCCGTTCGCGCAAAGGAGATGCTCATGTGGACCCGAGCCACCGCGATGCTGGTCTTGGCCGGCCAGCTCCTCACGCCGTCGGCTGAGGCGTTCTGCGGCTTCTACGTCGCGAAGGCGGACGCCGAGCTGTTCAACCAGGCCTCTCGCGTCGTGCTCGTCCGGAGTGACGACAAGACCGTCATCACGATGGCGAACGACTACGAGGGCGACCTCGACGAGTTCGCGATGGTCGTGCCGGTGCCGGAGCTGATCACCCGGGACCAGATCCACGTCGGCGACCCGGCCGTCCTCGATCACCTCGATGCGTACAGCGCGCCGCGCCTGGTCGAGTACTTCGACTCCGACCCCTGCCGGGTCGTCTACGAGCGCGACATGGCGCTGATGGCCGAGGCGCCGACCGCCGGTCGCGGTGGGCGTCCGGACGAGCTGGGGAAGGCGCTCGGGGTCACGATCGAGGCCTCCTACACGGTCGGCGAGTACGACATCTTGATCCTGTCCGCCGCCGAGAGCGACGGGCTGGTGACCTGGCTCACCGCCAACGACTACCGGATCCCCGACGGCGCCGAGCGCGTGCTCGACGGCTACATCAAGCAGGACATGCGCTTCTTCGTGGCCAAGGTCAACCTGGGCGAGCAGCGCGCGCTGGGGGTGACCAACCTCCGACCGCTCCAGATCGCGTACGAGTCGAGGAAGTTCATGCTTCCGATCCGACTCGGAGTGGTGAACGCGAACGGCCCCCAGGACCTGATCCTCTACACGCTGACCCGCGACGGGCGAGTGGAGACGACGAACTATCGCACGGTGCGGCTCCCGTCGGACCAGGAGCTCCCGGAGTTCGTGGAGGCGGAGTTCGACGACTTCTACCGCGACATGTTCGCCCGTCAGGTCGCGCGCGAGCGCGGGCGGGCGGTCTTCCTCGAGTACGCGTGGAACATGTCGTGGTGCGACCCGTGCGCGGCCGACCCGCTGAGCCGGGACGAGCTGCGAAGCCTCGGCGTGTTCTGGCTGGACGACGGCGACGTCTCGCTCCGTCCGCGACGCGGTGGCGGGCCCCAGAACGTCTTCGTGACGCGCCTCCACGTGCGCTACGACGCCGAGCACTTTCCGGACGATCTCTTCCTCCAGGAGACCGGTGACAGCTCGAACTTCCAGGGGCGCTACATCCTGCGTCATCCGTGGACGGGCGACGCGACGTGCGACGCGGCGCGCGAGTACCGCAAGCAGCTTCGCGATCGGCAGGAGCGCGAGGCAGAGACCCTGGCCAGCCTCACCGGCTGGAATCTGGACGACATCTACGATCGGATCGACCTGGCCGACCCGATGACGCCCGGCGGGGATGTGCCCTGGTACAAGAAGCTCTGGCGGAACTAGCGCTCCAAGCCCGGAGCGTCCCGCATCGACTGTTCGGCCGGCCCTCGACCCGTTCGCCCCCGCCGCGTGCGGACCCCCGGTTGACGGGGCGATGGGTCGGCCTCCAGTTGGACCACCGGCAACTGTGAGGAGACAATCTGGAATGGGCATCGGGCATCTTCGTGTGCCTCAGGGGTCCATTCGCCAGGGGCCAGACCTCTCCGCCACCGCTTTCAGTCGGGCCGCCGCCCTATAGACGACAACTCCAAGTGACGATGCGATCGTTTCGGTGCTATGTTCCGGATGTTGTGGTCGGGCGCTGCCTATCTGGCAGATCAAGGGATTAGGCAGACCAGCCTAACCGTCGCCGAGATACGCGGACCTGTCGAACTGTCGTTAGAAGGACGATTGACCCGATGTGCCTTTGGTTGTACGCTTGCACGTACCAATGGAGGTGCGTATGGGCAAGGTCCCCGAGATCATCCCGGTGTCCGACTTTCGACAAGACGCTGCGGCGGTGCTGAAGCGCGTCCAAGGAGCGAAGGACCCGTTCGTCATTACGCAGCGAGGGCGGGCGGCCGCAATTCTACTGAGCGTCGAGTCATTCGAGCGAGGCGAACACGAGCGGTCCTTGCTGCGACTTCTTGCTCGCGGTGAGCGGGAGATTGCTGCTGGGTCAGGTTACTCGCTCAGCGACGTGCTCGCGGAAGCGGATGCCCTGCTCGCGGACGACGAGGCGTGAGGGTTCGCTTCACTCCGGGTGGACGGGCCCAGTTCTTGGCGGCGGTTCAGTACATTCGGCAGGATCGCCCCTCCGCAGCCCGGAAGTTCCGCAGACGTTGCGAGACTGTATTGCGCCGGCTCGAGCGGTATCCGGAATCTGGTCGGGTGGTTCCGGAGTTCCCCGAGCTTCCGTATCGAGAAGTGGTGGTTCCACCATACAGGTTCTTCTATCGAGTCAAGGGCAAGACCGTCTGGGTCGTTGGCGTATGGCACACAGCTCAGGTGCCCCGCACATAAACGGACGGCCGCCATTCTAACGAGTGCGTGAAGCGGAGGGTCCGCTGCGCGGCCCGCCGCTTACGCCCAGTACGTTTGGAGGAACGAAGAATGCTCAAGCGGCGAGGCGACGAACCTTGAGTTTCTTTCGATTCTGCTCGGCCAGCCAGAGGTCGTACTGGACCTGTTGGTTTAGCCAGCTCTCAGCCGACGTATCGAACGCGATCGACAATCGTACGGCCATCTCGGGGCTAATCCCCGCTCGGCCGTTCAGAATGGCGGAGAGGGTCTTGCGGCTGATACCGAGGGCCTTGGCGGCTTCGGTGACGGTCAGCCCCATGGGCTCAAAGCAGAGCTCTCGAAGTACCTCACCTGGGTGGGGCGGGTTGTGCATCTTCATCGTACAGACCTCAGTGGTAGTCCTCGTAGTCAACGTTCTCAACATCCTTCCCGCGAAACGAGAAGGTTATGCGCCAGTTGCCACTGACTTTCACTGCCCAGGTGCCCTTGCGCTTCCCCTTCAAGGGGTGAAGGTCGAGCCCGGGCAGGTTCATATCGCGCGGTTCGGTGGCCACAGAGAGCCTGCCGAGGATGAGTCGGAGGCGGTCTCTGTGCTTGGCTTGTATTCCGGCTGCGGAGCCCTTGGTGAAGAAGCGCTCCAGGCCCTTGTGGCGAAACCGAAGGATAGCCATCGATGGCGAATGTAACCTATAACGTATCGGGTGTCAAGTAGGGCAAGTCCTCCTAACGACCCGCTGCACCTGACGGCCCGCGGCGCGTGGAGGAGGGTGGAGTTAGACGGACCCCGGCTGCGCCGCGGTCCGCAGGTGAGCGTCAGGGCGTTAGGCTGAGACCGTAAATAAGCCATTGACGTAGTAAGTCAATGGCGTATATTGTTGCACGTGGAAGTCACATGGGATGAGGCGAAGAACCGCGCCAACGTAACCAAGCACGGGCTCTCCTTCGAGGAGGCGAGTCGGCTCTTCACGTCTGGGATGGACTATCTGGAACTCTCCGACGAGCGTCATTCGGAGGATGAAGAGCGGTTCATCGCGCTCGTGCCCGTGAACCGAGGTGTCGTACTGGTCGTGTGGACCGAAGAAGACGAGGATGTTCTGCGAATCATCAGCGCTCGGCCTGCGACCAGACGCGAGCGTGAGCATTATGAGGCATTCCTGGGAAAACGAAGATGAGTGACATTCCTGAACTTAGTGCGAAACAGCTGGCGCGAGCCATTCCGGCGCGGGTTAGGAAGCGCCTGATGGCTGGCAAGTTCGAGTCCGGTGCGGATGTTCTAGCACTTCGTCGTTTCGTAGGGCTGACGCAGGTGCGGTTCGCGGAGGCGATGGGGATCAGCGTTCACACGCTGCGCAATTGGGAGCAAGATCGCCGCTTGCCCGAAGGGCCGGCGATTGCGCTTCTGCGCATCGCGGCAAGGCATCCTCGGATCATCCGCGAGAACCTCGACTCGGCTGCGTAACTCGCCAGCCTACCCTGCAGTTCTCGTCTTTCGGCGTAGCAGGCTCCAAACCTGGGAAAGTGACGGGGCGGTGAGCATGTCGAGGACGGTACCGGCAGCGGTCGTTCTTCGGGTAGTGCTGGCTCTCGGCGGCGCGATCGCCGCCCTGCTGCTGTGGCTGTTCCTAGGTCTGGCGACGGTACTGCTGTCAGGCGATTGGGGAGCGTCGTCGGCTGAACGTCACATCGGTACTCACTTCTTCGTGACTCTCCCAAGCGCCATCTACTTGGCTACAGCGGCAACCGTTCGCCTCACGCGCGTGAGGTTTCGTGGCTCGTCGAAGGACGCGCTCCTGTCTTCGCCGTTGCTCGCAGTTGGTCTCTGGACTGTATCGCAGTCGCTGACGGGGCTACCGTCTTCGGCCCTGTTGATGGCAACGGTTGGTGCATCGGTTGTGGGTACGTTCGCGGGCCTATGGGACGGCTGGCTCAGGGTCATGGCGAGCTTGATTCCGCGCGCGGTACCGGTGGGGGTTCGTTTGTGGCTGTCGTTGGCGGTCTCGGGAGTGGTCGTGGCATTGGCGCTGGCGACTCGAGTCAGCTAACCCTTTCGAACTACTCCCTGGTGCGGGCAACGTGCGCATCCAGGGCGCAGTCGACTCTCTAGGCGCGGAGAGCATCAGGCTCGAAGCGGTCGAGTATGTAGAGCCCGATGAAGGGCCAAGCCCGTCCAACGGCGCGTCAAGCGGCCGGCGTTTCGCGCCACCGCCGAGCACCGAGGCCGTTAGGCCGCACGTCGCTCAGCGGTGGTGATGATCCGAGCGACGTCCTTGGTCTTGGCACCAAGCGCGAGAAGTGCGCGCACGAGGAGGTCGAGGGAGACCGTTGAATCGGCAGCTTCCATCTTCGCGACGCGCGACTGGCTGGATTCCAGGAGCTTCGCTACCTGTGCCTGGGTGAGCTTGCGGCGTGTTCGTCGAAGACGGAGGTTCCTGGCGAGAGCGAGCTTCATCTCGATGAAGGCTCGCTCCTCGGCCGTGAGCTCGAGGAACTCCCCCGCGGAGCCAACTTGCCAGCCAGCGGCTTCGAGTCGGCTCTTCTTGGTCTTCTTCATCTAGCTACTCTTCACGCGTGGCTCGGTCGTAGGCCTCGAGCCGCGCCTTGCACGTGTCGATCACGGACGCCGGTGTCTTCTGCGTCTTCTTGCTGAACACCTCGAGAACGACTACCGCATCCGGGTCGAGCCGGTACATGATTCGCCAGGTTGCGGTCTCGTCTCGAATCCGCAGCTCATGGCAGCGGCGGCCGATCGACGGCATCGGTCGCGAGTGGGGTAGCGAGATACTCTCGCCCATCTGGAGCTGGCGCAGCAAGAAACCGGCTTCAAGCCGTGCTGACTTGCTGAATGGTGGCGATTTCACCTCGCCCTCGAGCCAGACGAGCGGCTTCCCTGCCCCTTTCATCAACGAACAGGATATGTCATATCTGACATTCGGTCAAGGATCGATGCTGGCAGGGAGCGGCCCGGCTGAATAGTGGAGCTGGCGGTCGCCTTCGGCGCCCGCAGCTCATCTGTAGACGTTAGATGATGGAGGAGTGAACCCCTGAGCTCCGACCCATCATCGAGTGTCGAGCATCTTCCTCGAGCCCCCGCCGCTTGCGTGGCGCGCGTGCGGGAACGGGTGCGAAAGGGTGGCCATGCGGTGCCCGAGACCGATGTTCACTGGCGTTTCCTCCGTAGCATCAGCAACTTCTGGCGCGCTCATCGGTTCGGTGTCCAGCGGCGGCATCTGTTCTACAATGCCGGCACCCAGTTCGCGTGGCTGGCTGGCGGTGTTGACGCCGAGGTATCGGTAGGTGATGACCCGCTGTACGAGCGGCTCCTCTCCATCGCCGAAGGAGCGGGCAAGTGATCAAACGAAACGACGACGTCGATCTCGATCTCGTCGCAGAGGGGCAAGCGTTTCGACGCATCGAAAGCCGCGCAGTCGAGCAGACACAGGCGGAGAGTCGCGGGACCGAGCTCGCGGCCGTTCGCCAATCACCAGACCGGAGGATGTACGTGAACACCAAGGCGCTCGTCGCGATGTGGCTCGGAATCATGCTCGCGCCCCTTTCGCTCGCGGCGCAGTCGGGTGTACGCGTGGAGAGCCACGACGACGAGATGGAATCGTGGACGTATGCGTATACCCGGGCCGACCACGGCCCCGTCCTGACCATCGACGACCGGGGCATCACCTTCGGCCGCTCCCCCTGCTTGATCTTCCTGTGCACGGCCGGGGGGATGGAGGTGGTCTACTGCTTCGATACGGAGCTGATCGGTGAGGCGGGGACGGTCCTGGTCCAGTCTCGCTTCGACTCCCGTCAGGCCTCGAAGCCGGAGCCGTGGCCGACGGTCGTGGACCCCAGCGACGAGGGCGGTCTCGAGGCGGCGGCGGCGGCCATGGGCGTGGACGAGACGAACGCGTTCCTGGAGATGTTCGGGAGCACGGTGCGCGCCGCCGGGCTCTCCGGCGAGGACGTCGAGGCCTTCCTGACCGAGGCCGCCAGCGCCGAGCAGGTCACGATGCGCGTCACCGACCAGTTCGACGGAGAGACTCACACCGACGTGTTCTCCCTCGAGGGGCTGACCGATGCCCTCGAGCAGATCCGCGCGACCTGCGAGCGCTGAGCCGGAAGTCGTCCGTTCGGGGTTTCTGATACGATGCCACCGGCGTTGCAACGTCGCCGCGCGCGCACCCGCGCCGGAGCCGCGACGCCATGGCCTCGACGGAAGAGCCATCGTGACCCGAACCTCACCCGACACGTTCACGTCGCCGTGCACGGGCCTCTGCACGCTCGATCGTGAGACCGGCATCTGCGACGGCTGCTACCGTCACATCGACGAGATCGTCGCGTGGGCAACCCTCGGTGCGGAGGCGCGCCGTGAGGTGATGCGACTGACCGAGGAGCGCCGCCTCGCGGCCGAAGGGGAGATGCCGTGAGCACTCACGACTACAACTACGAGTCCTTCCCGATCGATCTGTGTGCCGGCGAGTTCGAGGCGTTTCGAGAGGCGGTGCCCGCGGGATCGCCCGCGCCGGACGGAACGCTCGTCGACGCCGCGACCGGCGAGCCGGTGTCGCTGTCGACGTTCTGGAAGCGGGGACCGGTGCTCATCGAGTTCGGGTCGATCACCTGACCGTACTGCGGGCTGGCGGCGCCGGCCCTCGAGCCGATGGCGGATCGGCATCGCGACGACGTCGCGTTCGTCTTCGTCTACACGCGCGAGGCCCACCCGGGCGAGAAGACCCCCGCGCACGCGTCCATGTCCGACAAGCTCCGGCGCGCCCGCGAGATGGTCCAGCGCTTCGACATCCGACGGCCGATGCTGGTGGACGATCTCGACGGCACGCTCCATCGGGCGTACGGGTCGCTCCCCAACATGTCCTACCTGGTCGCGACCGGCGGTACCGTCACCTACCGCGCCAACTGGACCGACGCCCGGACGGTCGAGATGGCCGTCGAGCAGCTCCTCCACGAGCGGGCCGCCCGGCGCGATCGCGCGCGTCTCGCCCCGTACTACATGGAGATGCAGCCCCAGCGGATCAACGAACGAGCTCCGTTCATGGAGGCGCTCCTGGAGCTGGCCGGGGTCCGGGCCGTCGACGAGTTCATCGCGGCGATCGGGCACTCCTACGGCGACGCGGCCGCGGGCCCGCTCCGACGATGGTGGTCGGATCGATCGTCCGCGGGATGAGACGCGCCGTGATCCTACCGCTCGCCGTGCTGCTGGGCGTCGTCGTGCTGTCGGCTCTCGCCGCCTACGTGGTGGTCGTCGACATGCCGGGTCGCTCGTTCCGTGGCACGCCCACGGCGCCCACGGCGGCCGAGCGCGAGCTGGCGACGGCGCTGGCCGGGCACGTGAACACCCTGGCGGGCGACATCGGCGAGCGCAACCTCGGGCGCTACGAGGCGCTCTGTGCCGCGGCGAACTACGTCGACGTGACGCTGAACGTGATCGGTCTCGACGTCGTCCGTCAGAGCTTTCAGGTGGATGGGCGCCCCGTCCACAACCTCGTCTCGACGCTGCCCGGACGCGGCGACACCGACGAGATCGTCGTCGTGGGCGCTCACTACGACTCGGCGCCGGGCACCCCCGGAGCGAACGACAACGCGACCGGCGTGGCGGCGATGCTCGAGATCGCGCGGGCCCTCGCCGGACGCGACGACCTCCAGCGCACCGTGCAGCTGGTCGCATTCGTGAACGAGGAGCCGCCCCACTTCCAGACCGACCGGATGGGCAGTCTCGTGCACGCGCGCTCGCTGGCGTCGGCCGACGCGCGCGTGGTGGCGATGCTCTCGCTGGAGACGATGGGATACTACCGGGACGAGCCGGGCTCGCAGTCGTATCCGTCGCCGCTGTCGCTCGTGTACCCCGATCGAGGCGACTTCGTGGCCCTCGTGGGCAACCTCCGATCGCGTCCCCTCGTGCGCCGCGCGATCGGCGTCTTCCGGCGGACGACCGCGTTCCCGTCCGAAGGCGTGGCCGCACCGGGAGGAATCCCCGGGATCGGCTGGTCGGATCACTGGGCGTTCTGGCAGTCGGGCTACCCGGCGGTGATGATCACCGACACCGCGCTCTTCCGATACCCCTTCTACCACCGGGCCGACGACACGCCGGACGCGATCGATCCCGAGCGGCTGGCTCGCGTGGTGGGCGGCGTGATCGAGGTCGTCGTCGATCTGGCCGGCACCACGCCGGCCGGCGCTACTCGATCACGGTGACCGCGATCGTCTCCTGGAGACCGGGCCCGGTGACGCGTGCCCAGTAGCGCCCGGGCGCAACCGGCCGTCCGTCGGCGGTGCGCCCGTCCCAGCGCACGCGATGCTCGCCGATCTGGACCACGCGGTTCAACAGGCGGCGAACCTCGCGACCGTCCACGTCGTAGATCGAGAGCCGCGTGCGTCCGCCGCGTGACGCGCGGAACGCGATCTCGGTCACGCCGGACAGACTGAACGGATTCGGCGCGACGCGCGCGATCGCCACCGACGGGCCACCCGGGCTCGACACGCCGACCACGCCTTCCTCGCACTCGTCGGGAATGCCGTTGCCGTTGATGTCCGAGCTCGTGTCGTCGGCGATGTCCTGGGAGTCGCCCACGCCGTTGCCGTTGCAGTCGTAGTCACCGATGCGCAGGTAGTAGACGTCCTGCTCCCCGTTGAACGTGGCCGCCCACGCGAGATCGGCCCCGACGAGGTCGGAGTGGATGTCGTAGTAGTCGCCCAGCTTGTTCTGACGGGGCCACCCCAGGTAGCTGTCGAACTCGGGGCTGAGCGGGATGTTGGGAGTCCAGGTGACCCCTCCGTCCGAGGACGACGAGTAGTAGAGCTGCGAGAGGTTCACCGCACCCGAGCTTCGCGTGTCGTTCCAGACCACGTCGATCCGCCCGTTCGGCGCCACTCCCATCGTGCCAAACCACTGCCAGTTCCCCGGGCCGTCGGTGTTGATCGTCACCGGCGTGCTCCAGGCGCCTCCGCCGTTCGTCGAGCGCGTGAACTGCACGTCCAGGGGATCCGACCCGGGGGGGTCCACCGAGCAGAGCGCGTAGATGTGGCCGTTCGTCGGGTTGACCCGCACCCACGCCTGCCCGAGGAGTCCATCGGGGTTGGGACCGCCGCCGAACCCGATGAAGCCGTTCAGCCCCACCAGCGAGGTCGTGTAGACCGGCTCCTGTCCCGCCTGGTCGGCGTTCGTGGAACGCGAGAGCAGGAACTCGTCGAGGGCGCTGTCGACGCCGATGATCCACACGGTGCCGTCCGGTCCCACGTCCATCGTGCCGAAGCGCGGCCGGTTCACGATGGACACCGGCGACTCGAACGACGCGGCGCCGTCGATCGAACGCGTGACGATGTTCGACCCGCAGCAGGCGGCGAAGTCACTCCACGCGCTGTGGATGAACCCGTCACCGGGACCGCCGGAGTTGTCCACCACCATCCACTGCTTGTCCCCGCCCCAGGCGGGAACCGCCGATCCCCACGACTGGCCGGCGTCGGTCGACGTGTACACGTCGGTGTCGAACGTCTCGCGCAGGCTGTTGTAATAGAACGTGCCGTCGGTGGCCGCCGCGAGCACCGGATCGCTCCGGAAGACGCCGGGGTTGATCACGCCCGGAAACGTCCAGGTCCGTCCGCCGTCCTCGGTGAAGCCCCACCCGGCCTGGCGGAAGTTGGACGAGATCGTGTCGAACTGGCGCCATCCGATCGCCATTCGCAACGGATTGGTCGGATCCACGGCCAGCGAGGGCTCGTTGGCGGCGTCGCCGGGGATGTTGGCCCCCATGTCGTCCACGTTCACCTGGACGCTGGCGAACGGCCCGAGTCGATGCACGTCGGCCCGCGGCGCACCGGGCACCGGGAGCGCCGGCTCACCCGGGGGATCGTCCGGCGCCTCGTAGTGAGGCAGCGGATGATCCTCGGCCAGGGCCCCGGCGGACAGAAGCGCGGCGACTCCGAGCGCCGACGCGATGCGCGCGGCGCGGGCTGGGAGGTTGGACATGGTTTGCCCTCCTGGCGCCTGCGCCGGCGGCGCTCGACGCACGTTGTCGAACCGAGTGGATGGCGGCCCCGAAGACCCTGGAGCATATCACCGAACGTCGAGATCGAACGACCTTCCGGTGCAGGACCGTGCGATCGGTGGGCGGAGCCGGGATGGTCGCGGCTACGAGGCGGCGTCGTGGGCGGCGATGAGCTCGCGTTCGCGCTCGCGGCTCAATCCCGCGCGCCAGGCGCGATCGGCCGGGCGCGTGGCCGACCAGGCAGCCGTGTCGCGCACGGTCTCGGCCAGCGGCCGGCATCGCAAGCCGGCGCCGAACGTCCGGGTGCAGTCGGCCTCGAGGTCGCCACCGGGGATCCACAGCGGGAGCTCCATCCAGGGTCCGACCGACTGTGCGGTCAGGAACTCGTCCGACGCCCAGACGAGCGACGCGCCGCTCTCCAGCGCGGCGACGGTGCGGGTGAGGAAGTCGCGCATCGTCAGCGGCTCCTCGGGACCGGTCGCGTTGAAGACACCCGCGACGCGCCCCTCGGCGCAGGCGACGATCCAGTCCGCGAGGTCGCGCCCGTCGACGAACTGCACCTTGGCGCCCTCGCGCCCGGGCGCCAGCACGCGTCCGCCCTCGGCGAGGCGGGCCGGCCAGTACGTGAAGCGGTCCGTCGGGTCGTGCGGGCCGACGATCAGGCCGGCCCGCACGTGAAGGACGCGCCCGGGCATCGCCCGCTCGGCGGCACGCTCGCAGAGCGCCTTCAGCGGGCCGTACGTCTCGCCCGTGATCTCCTCGATGCTCTCGTCCTCCAGCGTATCCACCGGGGAATCCTCGTCGACCACGGCTGCGATCTCGGGATAGACGGAGATGGACGAGACGAACGTGTAGTGCTCCACCGCGTCGGCCAGGAGCGAGGCGGAGTCTCCGACGATGCGCGGGACGTATCCGCAGGTGTCGACGACGGCATCCCAGCGACGGCCCCTGAGCGCGTCCAGACCGCCGTCGCGATCCCCGACGAGCTGCTCGAGATCTCCGAAGAGATCGGGATTGGACTTCCCGCGGTTGAAGAGGGTCACGTCGTGCCCCCGCGCCCGCGCGGCGTCCACGACGTGTCGGCCCAGAAAGACGCGGCCACCGAGGAGCAGGATCTTCATGATCGCCTTCTACGGCGGACGCCGGGATCGAGTTGCGGGCTACTCGCCCGGGAGGTCGGCGGTCGGCTGCGGCATCGCGATGTGGAGCTCGACACGTCGATTGCGAGCCCGACCCTCGGGCGAATCGTTGTCGGCGAGCGGCCGGTAGTGTGCGTACCCGACCGCCACCATGCGCTCGGGCGCGACGTCGAAGCCGTACACCATGTACCGCACGACCGAGGCGGCACGCGCGGTCGAGAGCTCCCAGTTCGAGAAGAACCGGGCCTTGGTCGCCCCGCCGATCGGACGATCGTCGGTGTGGCCCTCGACGCGGACCTCGTGCTCGGGGTACTTCGCGAGAACGGTCGCCAGCCGCCCGATGAGATCCTGCCCCACGCTGGTCAGCGTCGCGCTCGCGGAATCGAAGAGCACGTGTCCGGGGAGGCGGAGCACCGTACAGGCGTCGAGCCGCTCCATCTGGAGGCGATCGCGCTCGGCGATGCGCTCGAGCTCCTCCTCCAGCTCCTGGGCACGCGCGACCGCGGCCGCGTAGTCGGTCTCCAGCTGGAAGATCTGCGAGTCCTTGGTGCCGAGCCGACTTCGGAGGGAGACGATCTCGGCGTCGCGCGCTTCGAGCGCGGCGTTGTTCGAGCAGCCGACGACCACGACCGCGAACGGGAGCACGAGCACGATCGGGGTCGACCGTCGGAGAAGTCCGTTGCGGGCGGGAAACGCCATGACGCCGTACCTCCTTGTAGCAGCGGCCTCGCGTGCGAGGATCGCACCCTAGCAGAGGCCCACCCGGGGCGGCAACGGTGCGCGGGCACCCGGTCGAGAAGTCCCGGCGAACGGTGTCCCGCATACGCTTGCGGTGGATCGCGGGTGATGCCGGGCGCCGCTTGGACGTCCCGCGTGAGGGGTATCCCACGCGGGAAGCGCGACGGCGCTTGACCCCGACCGTGCGAGGACGGATCATCGTCCGTCCGCGTTTGGCGCCGGTCCCCGCTCCCACGGAGCTCCGGCGCCGCGCGAAAAGGAGGCGACCATGTCCGAGTCACGAGTCGAACGCGACAGCATGGGCGAGATGACGGTGCCCGGCGACGCGCTCTGGGGCGCGCAGACACAGAGGGCCGTCGAGAACTTTCCCATCTCGGGCTATCGGATGCCCCGGCCGTTCATCCGCGCGCTGGGGATGATCAAGCGGGCGGCGGCCCGCACGAACCGCGACCTCGAGCGACTCGACCCGACGCTCGCCGACTACATCGAGCAGGCCGCGAACGAGGTGATGGAGGGCGACCTCGACCCGCACTTCGTGGTGGACGTGTTCCAGACGGGCAGCGGCACGTCGACGAACATGAACGCGAACGAGGTCATCTCGAATCGTGCGATCGAGCTGGCCGGCGGCACCATCGGATCCCGCGATCCCGTCCATCCGAACGATCACGTGAACATGGGTCAGTCCTCCAATGACGTCATCCCGACCGCGCTCCACGTGTCGGTGGCCAACTCGATCAAGACCGACCTGATCCCCGCGCTGGAGGCGCTCGCGACCGCGCTGGACACGAAGGCGCGCGATTTCGACTCGATCATCAAGATCGGCCGCACGCATCTCCAGGACGCCACGCCGATGCGACTGGGCCAGGAGTTCTCGGGCTATGCGAGCCAGTGCCGACACGGCATCACGCGCGCCGAGCGGGCCATCGACGCCCTGTCCGAGCTCTCGATCGGCGGCACCGCCGTGGGGACCGGCATCAACACGCACCGCGATTTCGGACGCCGCGTGGCCGCCGATCTGGCCGACGCCACCGGCATCGACTTCGTCGAGGCGGTCAACCACTTCGAGTCGCAGGCCTCCAAGGACGCCGTCTGTGAGGCATCGGGGCAGCTCAAGACGATCGCCGTGTCGTTGACCAAGATCGCCAACGACATCCGCTGGCTGGGCTCCGGTCCCCGCTGCGGACTGGGCGAGCTCCGGATCCCCGCGACACAGCCGGGCTCGAGCATCATGCCGGGCAAGGTCAACCCGGTGATGAGCGAGATGCTGATCCAGGTGAGCGCCCAGGTGATCGGCAACGACGCGGCCGTCCTGATCGGCTGCCGCGACAGCATCCTGGATCTGAACGTCATGATGCCGCTCCTGGCTCACAACATGCTCGAGTCGGTCCGGCTGACGGCCCAGGGCGTGCGCGTGTTCACCGAGCGGTGCGTGGACGGCCTCGACGTGGATGCCGACCGCGCCAACGAGATGGTCGAGAAGTCGCTGGCGATGTGCACGTCGCTCGTTCCCCACATCGGGTACGACGAGGCCGCCGCGATCGCGAAGGAGGCGTTCGCGACCGGGCGTACCGTGCGCGATGTGGCCCTCGAGCGATCGGGTCTCAGCGAGGAGCAGCTCGCCGAGGCCCTCGATCCGCTGTCGATGACCGAGCCCGACTGACGTCCCGAGGGTCCGCGAGCCTCAGAGCCAGCCCGCCTGATCGAAGACGGCGAGGACCCCGCACCCGACCGTGGCCCCGACGAGGTAGTTGCAGGCCGCGTTTGCTGGCCCGCCCCCGTAGAGGCACTTCGCGCGGGCGCCGGCGCCAGCCGCACCGCAGAGGCTCCAGAACCAGCCCGGCAGCCGTTCGAGATCGGTTCCGCCCCCGGCCGACGACTGAATGGTGGTCGTCGCGCGGGCCGACGCGCCGCGTGCCGTCCCCCACCCTGGCGAAGTGCCGATGGCGTTGGCCTCGTTCCCCGCCTCCGAGGCGATCGCGCTCAGGACGTCACCGTTGGCGATCTCGCCGAGCCACACCCCCAGGCGATTGGCGTCGGTCAGCGTCGAGCGTTCCGGGAACCAAGCCGGATACTCCGACACGAAGTCATCGGACGGCCGCGTCGCCGACGGGTGCGTCCACTCGCGTCGTCCGGCGCGGCTGTGAACGTACGTCTCGCGGACGCGGCCGTCGGACAGCACGCGTCGCGAGATTCGCATGCGCTCGACGGGCGTGAACTCAATGATCACGTCCTCGCCGTCCGCGCCCAGCTCGTGCCGGATGCCGAACAGGTCACCCGAGGCCGACACGAGCCGGATCTCGTAGCCCGCCCCGACCGCCGTGAGGTGATACGCGTACGGAGCGTCCTGGATCTCCAGGCGGGCGGTGACCTCGTGCGTGCGGGCGTCGGTCGTGACCCCGCGGAGCCGGACGTCGGCGCCCGACGGCAGCTGCCAGCTGCGAGAAGCCGCCGGCTCCGTGCCGGCGGTCGGCGGGAGGCGTCCGGGGGAGACGGGGGCGACCCCACGGGCATCCTCGCCGACCGTGGAGGCATCGCAGCCCAGGATCGTCATCGTCACGAGCACCGCTCCCATTCGTCTCACGTTCAGTCCTTTCGTATGGTGTGGAACCCCGGGGAACGTCATCTCGACAGCCAGCTGGCGAGGCAGAACACGGTCGCCGCTCCCGCGCAGGCCGCGCAGATCGGCGACCCGGGCGCCGCGATGCACCCGTGCACCGTGCAGCGAACGCCGAGAAGGCACAGGAATCCGGCGAGCCGGTCTCCGGGGTCAACGGCGCCGAGCGACTCCAGGAGCGAGGTCATGGCCGGATCGGACAGGAGCTCCCGGAGGTGCCGGATCAGCGGGTTCGCATCGGTGAGCTCGGAGCCCGCCCCGAGCCAGTGGAGGTACTCCTCCTGCCAGTCGTCGCCGGCCACGCGGCCGCTCGGGAACACCCAGCTCCGCACGTCGCCGCCGCTGTGTCGATACGTCTCGACGAGCGTGCCGTCGGGACGGACGGCGCTCTCGACGATCACGGACTCCGTGCCGGCGGCCTCGCGTACGACGATGCGCGCGTCGGCGTCGTCGCCGGCGGCTCGGTCGAGCTGGAGAGACGCCCACCGTCCGCCGGCGGCGCGCTCGAGGCGCGCCCAGGCGCGATCGGCGCCCACGTCGATCCGACCGCGATGCGGGACGCCATCGACGTCGAGGCGAAGCTCGACCCCCGAGTCGGTCACGCGGGCGGCCCGCACGACGTATCGGGCACCGGTCAGGTGTCCGCGAAACCGGCTCGCCGCCTGGGACGTCGGGCCGTCAGCAGACGTCGAGGAGATCGTGGGGCGCTCGGTCCCGCGAGCAACGGGGGCATCGACGGCGGGAGCGCCGGACTCGCGGGTGGGGATGCGGGACGCATCGGTGTTGCATCCGGACACGATTGGCGACAGTGCGACACACGCCGCCAGCAAGCCGCTCCGAACTCTCATGGATCCTCCATGGTCGAGATCGGGGAGAGGCTCTTGGGGGCGGGATCACGCGGTCTCCGGTCGCGACTGCGAACCCGAGCCCGGGGACGGCTCGTGGGGGGACCGGGACGCTAGGGCGCGCGAGCTCCGGAGTCAACGTCGAACATCCGACGATCGAGATCTCGATCCCGTCAGTGAGCCGGCGGCGGCGGCACCGCCCGCTCGGTGAACGAGATTCCGCACGCCGCGAGCTTCGCGAGGATCGGCTCGTAGATCGCGCGATGCGTCGGGATGTGACAGCCCGTCAATGCCAGCTCGCCCGACAGCAACGTCTCGACCGCCAGCGCCGCCGGCAGCCCGACGGTCCTGGACATGGCCGTCATGCCGCCGGGCTCGCCGTACTCGACCATCGTCGACTCGAGCCGCTCGGCCCCGTTGCCGCGATCGAAGTCCACGACGTGGTGGAGGATGACCATGTCGCGCTGGTCCGGGAGGAGCGGGAGCTTCCGCTCGATGAGATCGGTGAGCATCGCGGCCGCGGTGTCGCCCTTGCACGTGACGCGCTCGTCCGAGAAGAGACCCAGCCACCGGAGGTTCTCCATGATCCGCCCGGTCGGGCTCACGTCCAGCGCGCGCGCGACGCGCTTCTCGATCGACGAGACCGTCCCCACCAGCGGCAGGAACATCTCCAGGACCTCGCGGTAGCTCCGCTCCCGGAGCTTCGGGATCCGCAGCGTCTCGTTGGGGAGTCCGATCCGGACGAGCTTCTCCCACGTCTCGCTCCATCCGGGATAGCGCAGCGTGCCGCGCACCATCGTGTCCACCTCGGGCAGTCCGAAATGGTCCATGTACGTCAGCGAATCGCGATTCGGATACGCCTCCAGCATCCCCACGCCGTCGATCTCCACGTCCCAGGTCTGATGGAAGAGGCGCCGGTACGGCACGATCTTGATCTTGCCGTTCTGGAGATACTGTGCACCGGCAGCGCCGGCCATGACCACGTTGCGCGGATTCCAGGTGATCACGTACTTCAGGGGATTGAGGGTCTCCGACGGCGCGGGCAGGCCGGCCCCGTAGGACAGGAACCCGGTGATCCTGGCCCCCTCGTCGCGCAGCCGGTGGACGAGCGCGAGCGCCGACATGTGATCGATGCCCGGATCGAGCCCCATCTCGGTCAGGATCAGGACGTTCCGTCTGAGGGCGTCGGCGTTGATGTCGCGGATCTCGGCGCTCTCGTACGAGGCGGACACCATGTGCGAGCCGCGGCTCACGCAGTCCCAGGCCACCATCGGCTGGAACGGCGGGGCGAGCATGTTCACGACGACGTCCGAGCGACCGATCTGAGCGTCGCGCAGCGCGGCGTCGTTCACGTCGAACGCGATCGCGTCGCCCGACGGGTGATCCCGAACCGCGGCGCGCGCCTGCTCGATGTCGAGGTCGCCGACGGTGACGAACCATCCGCCGCGCTCGGCGTTGTCGAGCAGGTATCGGATGAGATAGGGCGCGCTCTTTCCGGCGCCCAGGACGAGGATCTGCTTCACGGGTCATCCTTCGAGGTTGCGGCTCGCCGGGGCCGGCGCTCCGGCCGGTTCGAATGGGCCGGTCGCGATGATACGCGCTGGGGCGTCGCGCGTCGCCCCCCGGGGGGCGAGGTCGTTTCCGCGACGTCAGCGGCGCGCCGCCGATGCGGCGTCCGCGAGCGAGGCGTACGCCCGGCGCAGTCGCTCCGCGGCGGCGTCCCAGCTCCGGGCGCGAGCGACCGCCACCCCACGGCGGACGAGCGACTCGGCGTGGGCCTCGGACTCGAGAACGGCCAGAAGCCGCTCGGCCACCGCGGCCCCGGCCCCCTCCGGGTCGAACCACTCGACCGCGTCGCCCGCGATCTCCCGGTGCGGGCCGATGTCGGATGCCGCGACCGGACGGCGCCTCGCGAACGCCTCGAGCACCGTCATGCCGAAGCCCTCGTAACGCGAGGGGCACGCCACCAGCGCCGCGTGCCGGTAGGCCGACTCCAGCGCATCGTCCGTCAGCGTCCCGGTGAGAACGACGCGCGAGGTCACCCCCAGCTCGGCCGCGCGCCGCGCGAGCGCCCGGCCCGTGCCGAGGTCCCGCCCCACGAGCACCAGGCGACCCGGCCACCGATCGCCGATCGCGGCCAGCGCATCGATCAGGAGCACCTGGTTCTTGCGTGGCTCGAGGTGACCGACGCTGAGCACGTACGGTGTCTCGAACGGCGCTCGGTCGTGCGTCGCGCCGTCGGCGTCGCGCGAGTCGCCCGCGCCCTGAGGAGCGTCGACGCCGTTCGGAACCACGTGGAGACGGTCGTCGGAGACCCCGAACAGGCGGCGCACCTCGCCGGCCGTCCACTCGGACACGGCGACGACGGCATCGGCGCGGGCGAGCGACGATCGCATGTACACGCGGTGCAAGAGCTGCCGCCCCACGCTCACGTAGCGCCGATCGACCCGGTAGCGAAGGTCGTGAACGGTGAAGAGGGTCCGGACTCCCGGCAGGTGCACCACCGGGAGCGTGTCGGTGACCCAGGCGCACGCGCCGACCGCGGCGACGCGCGGGCGCCACCAGCCGGCGCGGCTCTCCGCCCATCGGGCACCGAGCGAGCGCGCGTCGGCCACGTCGTGGAACTCGGCGTTCGGAAGCAGCAGCCGGTCGGCTTCCGGCAGTCCGCGGGTCGTGAACACGGCGAAGCGAAACTCCGGCAGCCGCCGGTGGAGCTCCACGGCGCGGCGCTTGGCCCCGGTGGACGCCGCGCCGAACGGAAGCCAGTTGAGGGCGATGCGATCGTACATGGAGCTTCTCTCCGACCGGCGTCGAGCGGCCTGCAATCCGTCGGAACCGCCCACGACTCCGTGAGATCGCGTCGTCCACGCGCGCGAACGCCCACCGAGGCGTCGACGAAGTCGGTCGAGCCGTCGTAATTCCCTCTCGCGCCTGTTATGCTCTCCGCGTTCGATGGTCGTCGCGTCACATCGAGATCGACGCCCGCGACGACGTCGACGAGTGGGCGGTCGCGTGAGGGACCCGCGATCGCCCACGTCGCGTTCTCCGCGCAACGCCGAGCCGACGACGCGGTCAGAGCCTCGCCGCTTCGTTCGCGAACGCCATGCTACATTCTCGGCGAACGGCAGACCAACCGCATCCGATCCGGAGTGCCGAGAGGCGCGATCGGTTCCATCCGACCCATCCGAGGTGTTCTTCCCGTGACGTCCCTCACCGAGCTCGCCGAGACCGTGCTCACGTCCACGTCGCTCGACGCCAAGCTGGCGACGCCTCGAGAGCTGCCTCCGGACGTCGACCGGGGCGAGCCCCGCCCCGAGCTGCGTCCGGCCCGCCCGGCGGGCCTGGAGATCGTGTCCGCGAACGAGGCCCCGGTCCCGGGGCCGGATGGCATGACCGACCCCGATCAGCGCCCGCGCATCCTGCACGCGCTCGCCAACCACGAGCTGCAGGCCACCGAGCTCTTCGCGTGGGCGCTGTGCGCGTTCCCCGGGGCGCCGGACGCATTCCGCGCCGGGCTGGCGAAGATCCTCACCGACGAGCAGCGGCACACGCGCATGTACGTGTCCCGGCTCCGCGCGCACGGCGTCGACCTCGGCACGTTTCCGGTGAGCGGATACTTCTGGAACAAGGTGGACGGATTCACGTCCCCGGCGGCATTCATCTGTGCGATGTCGCTGACGTTCGAGAACGCGAACCTGGATCACACGGTGGATCTCGCCGAGCTGGCCCGGCGGGCGGGCGACGAGGCCACCGCGGCCGTGATCGACAAGGTGCACGAGGACGAGATCGAGCACGTGCGCTTCGGGTGGACGTGGCTAAACGTCTTCAAGGACGAGGACGCCGACGCGTGGGACGTGTACGCGTCGCACCTCACGTGGCCGCTCCGGCCCGCGAAGGCGGTCGGCAGGCGGTTTCATCGCGCGGGACGCGAGGCCGCCGGTCTGTCCGCCGAGTTCATCGCGCGGCTCGAGTCATCCGGGTCGTGACGACGCCCCGGGTCGGGCCGCGCCTGATCGTCGCGAACCTGGACTGTGACGTCGCCTTCTCTCGACTCTCCGACCGCGACGCCGCCCCACGCACGCTCTCCGGCCCGGCCCGCGCCGCGGCGTCGGCGAGCGGGTCGCTGCTCAGGGCGTTCGCCGACCCCGGAGACCGGCTCCGTGTCCCGGGTCCGCTGGACCCGGCGCGACTGGTGGGGCCCCTCCCACCGGTGGCGCTCGAGTCCGGCGAGGAGGTCACCGGTGCGCCGTGCGTGCTCGCCTGGGCGATCACGCCGGACACCGCCGCGACGATCGACGCCGGCAGGGGCGCCTCCCGCCAGGAGGCGCCCGACACGGAGACGCTCCGGGGCCTGACACTCGTGGACCGGATCTGGCGCGCACCGCGGTCGGCTCCCGCGGTGGACGCGGTGGCCAACCATCGTGCGACCGCGCTCGCGATCGCCCGCGAGCTGGACCTCGCGCTCGCCGATGCCGGCGTCGTGACGTCGCTGGCCGCGCTCGAGCGCCACCTCGGCGCCGCGCACCACACCGGCTCGTGGGTGGTCAAGGGCGCGCACTCGTCGGCCGGACGCGAGCGGGCGTGGATCCGCTCGCACCACGACGTCGCGGCGGGCTCGGGTGTGCGCGAGGCGATCGAGCGCCTGCTCGCCGGCCACGGCTCGCTGCTCGTGGAGCCCTGGCACGAACGCGTCGCGGACTACTCGGTCAACGGGCTCGTCACCGGCGAGGGATGGATCCCCAGCGGACCGGCGCGGGTCCGCGTGGATGGCCGGGGGGCGTTTCGCGGGATCGACGTCGGGGTCGCGATCCCCGACACGATCGAGCGTGCGCTCGCGGACGCGTCGGCGGGTGCGGCACGCGCGCTGGCATCCCGCGGGTATCGCGGCCCGCTGGGGCTGGACGCGTGGACGTTCCGGGACGGGCCGACCGAGCGGCTGAACCCGATCGGAGAGCTGAACGCGCGGCTCACGTTCGGGCACGTCGCGCTGGCCGTCCGCGAGCGCCTGGCGCTCGATGGGCGGACCCCGTGGCGGCTCGAGCTGCACCGGCGGGGGCCGGATGACGCACCACCCCCCGGATCCGTTCCGCTGCTCCGCGCCGGAGCGCCGGATCGGATCGCCGCCTGGATCGCGCCGATCGTCGACGGGAGCTGAGACGCGCGGATCGGGTCGAGGACGACTCCTGCCCGATCCCCGGCCTCGTGCGAGGCTCGGCAATCGGTCCCCGGCTGGCGTACCATGCCCGGGATCGAGACGCG
The DNA here is from genome assembly GCA_965224245.1 of Candidatus Eiseniibacteriota bacterium. Classification (GTDB taxonomy): domain Bacteria; phylum Eisenbacteria; class RBG-16-71-46; order CAZAMP01; family CAZAMP01; genus CBDCYW01. The sequence continues at coordinate 4,451,645 of OZ245046.1, forward strand.
ACACTCGCACACGAAGGACCCACACGTGAAGCCGACGACATCCGAGCCGGACACCATCCGGACGATTCGCAGGGCCTTTCCGGCCCTCGGACACGACACGATCTTCCTCGAGAACGCCGGTGGATCGCAGGTCCCCGCCGTCGTCGTCGACGCCGTGGGCCGGCACATGGTGGAGCGGTACGTTCAGCTGGGCGCCGGGTACGGACGCTCCCGGGCCGCAACCGCCGTGGTCGACGACGCCCACGCGTTCGCGAACACGCTGATGAACGGCTCCGATCGCGGCCGGGTGATCCTCGGCTCGTCGACGACGTCCCTCCTCTACACGATCGCCGACGCGTACGCGCGCGCGCTCCCGCCCGGTCGCGAGATCATCCTCGCCGAGACCGGTCACGAGGCCAACGTCGGCCCGTGGCTGCGCCTGGCCGAGCACGGGCACGAGGTCCGCTGGTGGCGCGTGGATCCGGGGTCGTTCTCGTGCCCGCTGCCGGCGCTCGAGGCGCTTCTGTCACCGCGCACCGCGATCGTGGCATTCCCACACGTCTCGAATCTCCTGGGAGACATCGTCGACGTGGCCGCCATCACCGAGCTCGCCCACGAGGCGGGCGCCCGCGTGGTCGTGGACGGCGTCGCGTTCGCCCCCCATCGCGCCATCGACGTCGCGGCGTGGGACGTGGACTGGTACGCCTACTCCACGTACAAGGTCTACGGCCCGCACATGGCCGCGCTGTACGGACGGGCCGACGCGATCGACGAACTGACCGGCCCCAATCACTTCTTCATCCCCAGGGACGAGATCCCGTACAAGTTCGAGCTGGGCGGGGCGTGTCACGAGGGGTGCGCGGGCATCCTCGCGCTCGGGGCATACCTGGACGTGCTCGCCGATCTCGCATCCGAGAAGCCCGGAGGCGCCGGCGGCGCCCGCGCCCGCGTCGAGGCGGCCTTCGAGCTGATGACGCGCTGCGAGCTGCCCGTGCAGGCGCGGCTCCTGGAGTATCTGGCCACGAAGCCGGACGTCAGCGTCGTGGGTCCCTCGGCCGCTGACGCGTCGCGGGTGTCGACGATCAGCTTCCGGCACGCCCGCCGATCGTCGCGCGAGATCACCGGGCACGTCGACCGATCGGGGATCGGGATCCGGCACGGGCACATGTACGCGTATCGGCTCTGCCAGGCGCTCGGCATCGACGTGAGCGACGGCGTGGTGCGCGTCAGCGCCGTGCACTACAACACCGTGGACGAGATCGATCGGCTGATCGAGGTGCTCGACGACGTGCTGTGAGCTACGGACACTCCGCCAGGAAGTGCCGCTGGAACTCCACGAAGTCCGACAACGAGACGAAGTCATCGCAGTCCGCGAAGTCGAACCGCGGATCCGCCGACAGAAAGCCCATCTGGAAACGAACGAAGTCGGCGAGGCCGACCTGTCCGTCGCCATCGTTGTCGGCCGACGCGGCCGAGTCGTAACGGCCGAGATCGCAGCCGAACGACTCGATCCGGACCGCATCCGTCGTGACGCACGTGCCGCCGAGACGCGGTGAGAACACGACGACGCCGCTCGCATCGGTGAGCGCGGTGAGGACCGTCGGCGGTAGGCCGGTCTCGCAGGAAACGAGCTCGTCGCATGCGGCCGAGAAGATCATCTCCACGGTCGCGTCGCCGAGCGGCAGCCCGTCGGATCCGAGGACGGTGACCTCGAGTGGGATCCCACCGTCGGGGCTGAAACGCATGCACAGCGGCGCGTCGACCGCCTGGGGATCCGGGCAGACGACACCCTCGGGCGGATCGTCGCAGATCTCCCAGCAGCCGGCCTGTGCCGACGGGGTGACGACTAGAGCCGCGGCCACGATGCCGATGGCGGTCGCGGCGGTGCGTCGCGGTGAGGAAGAGGGCATCTCGAGCCTCCCAGGGGCAGATCCGGGGTCGGGTCCGGGAGGAGGGACGGCTCGTAGTATGGATGAGAAGCCATCGCGCCACAAGACGTCGCGGCCCGATCGGTCCCGATCGGGTCGCGAGGATTCGAGCACCTCGACTCAGCGCGTGAGCTGGCGGTACTTGATCCGCTTGGGGATCTCCGCCGCCGCGCCCAGCCGCTCCCGGCGATTGGCCTCGTAGGACGAGTAGTTCCCGTCGAACCAGACGGCCTCGCTGTCGCCTTCGAACGCGAGAACGTGCGTGGCGATCCGATCCAGGAACCAGCGATCGTGGCTGATGATCAGCGCACACCCGGCGAACGACAGGAGCGCCTCCTCGAGCGCGCGCATCGTGTTGACGTCGAGATCGTTCGTGGGCTCGTCGAGCAGGAGCACGTTGGCCCCGGCCTTCAGCATGCGCGCCAGGTGCACGCGATTGCGCTCGCCGCCGGAGAGATTGCCGACCTTCTTCTGCTGATCGGAGCCGCCGAAGTTGAAGCGCGCCACGTAGGCTCGCGAGTTCACCTCGCGCGATCCGAGCGCGATCAGGTCCTCGCCGTCGGAGATCGCCTCCCAGATCGTGTGGTCCGGATCGAGGCTGTCGCGCGACTGGTCCACGTACGCGAGCGACACCGAGTCACCGAGCGTGATCGTGCCCCCGTCCGGCGTCTCCTGCCCGGTGATCATGCGGAAGAGCGTCGTCTTCCCGGCACCGTTGGGACCGATGATCCCCACGATGGCGCCGGCGGGAACGAGGAAGGACAGACCGCCGACCAGGAGCCGGTCGCCGTAGCCCTTCGAGACGTCGGCCGCCTCGATCACCGATTGCCCGAGCCGCGGTCCCGGGGGGATGTAGATCTCCATCTGCTCGGAGGCCGACTCGCGATCCTGGTTCAGGAGGTCCTCGTAGGCCGAGATGCGCGCCTTGGACTTGGCGTGCCGTCCGCGGGGGCTCATGCGCACCCACTCGAGCTCGCGCTCGAGCGTCTTCTGACGCTTCGTGTCGGCCTTCTCCTCGTGGCGGAGTCGCTCCTGCTTCTGCTCCAGCCAGGACGAGTAGTTGCCTTTCCACGGAATGCCGCGGCCCCGATCCAGCTCCAGGATCCATCCGGCGACGTTGTCGAGGAAGTACCGGTCGTGCGTGACCGCGATAACCGTGCCCGCGTACTCGTGCAGATGATGCTCGAGCCACGCCACCGACTCGGCGTCGAGGTGGTTCGTGGGCTCGTCCAGGAGCAGGATGTCCGGCTTCTGGAGCAGGAGCCGGCACAGCGCCACCCGGCGGCGCTCACCGCCGGAGATCACGTCACAGGTCATGTCGCCGGGGGGGCAACGCAGCGCGTCCATGGCCATGTCCAGGCGCGAGTCGAGGTCCCAGGCGTCGGCGGCGTCGATCTTCTCCTGGATCTCGCCCTGCTGCTCGATGAGCTTCATCATCTCGTCGTCGTCGAGGGGTTCGCCGAGCTTCTCGGAGATCTCGTTGAACGTCTTGACCAGATCGACGAGGTCCTGCATGCCCTCCTCGACGACCTCCCGGACCGTGCGAGTCTCGTTGGCGAGCGGCTCCTGCTCCAGCAGACCGATCGTGAAGCCCGGGGAAACGGCGGTCTCGCCGTCGAACTCGGTGTCCACGCCGGCCAGGATGCGCAGGAGCGAGCTCTTGCCCGACCCGTTCAGCCCCAGGACGCCGATCTTCGCCCCGTAGAAGTAGGACAGCGAGATGTCGCGCAGCACGGGCTTCTTGTCGTAGTACTTGCTGACGCGCATCATCGAGTAGATGACTTTTTCCGCCTCGTTGCTCATCGACACTCGTTCCTGTTGCGGGCTCGCGGCTCTCGCCGCGGCGTCCTTCAGTCCTGGCGGCTCTGCACTTCGATCAGGTGGTAGCCGAACTGCGTCTGGATCGGGCCCTGCACCTCTCCGACCGGCGCGGTGAACACGACGTCCTCGAACTCCTTGACCATCTGACCCTTTCCGAACTCGCCGAGGTTTCCGCCGTTGCGGCCGGACGGACAGTTGGAGTGCTCGCGTGCCACCTCGGCGAAGTCGGCGCCTCCCTCGATGCGGGTCTTGAGCTCCATGCAGGAGGCTTCGGTGTCGACGAGTATGTGCCGTGCGCTGGCGCGTGACATGACGGTTCCTTTGCTTGAGGATCGGGGAAAGACGGACGCCCTCGACGGGCGCCCGGTCGCTCGTCTGCGGCGCTACGCGGTGAAGTCGCGATCCTTGACCGTCTTTCGGCCGTCCGCGCGCGCGTTCTCGATCGCGTCGTCGCAGAGCCGGCGAATGCGATCGGACAGGACCGCCGCCACGCCGTCGGACGTCTTCATGCCCGACCTGGCGCGAATGTACTTCTTCAGCTTCGACACGACGACCAGGACCTCATCCATGGCGACTTCGTCTGACATGATTGCCTCCGGCTGCGACCCATCGGCCCGCGCGGCGACCCCCGCCGCGCGACGATCCGTCCGTGAACTCTAGAGAACCGAGTCTATCTCGCGCGCGAGCGCGAAGTCTCGCTCGGAGATGCCCGCCACGTCGTGCGTGTTCAGGTCGATCACGACGCGATTGTAGACGTTGAACCACTCCGGATGGTGGCCCGCGCGCTCGGCCAGGATCGCGACGCGGGTCATGAAGCCGAAGGCGCCGACGAAGTCCGCCATCTGGAACTCACGGTGGAGCTTCCCCCCGGTGAGCGTCCAGTCGGGAACATGGCTCATGCGTTCGCGGATCTCGTCGTCGCTGAGCTTGCGTAACGCCATGCCGGCGGTCTCCTCCATCCAGACGGGTCCGGTCTCACCCTCGGGGCACCACGACCGCGTGGGCCGCGTGCGTCACCGCGGAGTCGGCATCATACGCGCGAACCGGTCGCCGGGGCGAACCTGCATTGCGGGTTTTCCGGACGCTGCCAGCGCGCTACGCTCCCGTTGCGCACCGGGGCGCGAAACGCTGGGGGCCCCGTCGCGAGGCTCGCCGTGGCCGGCCAACCCGAAAGGACCCGCGCTCTTGGACGTGACCACCCGTCTCCGACGTCGGATCCACTACCACATCTGGGCCAACCGCGTCGTCGGCGGCGCGCTCGTCGAGGACGCACCCGACGAGGCCGACCCGGCGCGCGTGCCCGAGCCGGCGATCCGCTGGTTCGCACATCTGGTCGCGTGCGACGACCTGTGGCTGTCCAGAATGGCCCAGATCCCCTTCGGATGGGAGGTTTGGCCCGAGGATCCGCTGCCCGTCGTGCTCGAGCGGCTCGACGCCACCGTCGCGCGCTGGCACCCGCTGCTCGCCGCTCTGAACACCGACATGCTGGACAGGTCGGTCCCGTACGTCAACACCCCGGGGCAACGCTTCGAGAATCGCGTCGCCGACATCCTCGAGCACGTCGTGATCCACGGGAGCCACCATCGGGGTCAGATCGCGGCGAGTCTGCGCGCGAGCGGACGCGTTCCACCCACCATCGACTTCATCCACGCGGTCCGGCAGGGACTGATCCCGTGAGCAGGTGCATCGAAGCCGGTAAGAAGATGGCGTTTGGTTGTTTACGAGCCTCGGGAGGTTTCCCGGTTCCGTCCGCGGTCGGCGCGGGTCGACGGCGCCCAGGACGTTCGCCGATGCCGCGCGAGCCCGCCGACCGCGTGGCCGGCACTCGATCCCGCCCGGTCGGAATCCCGACCGTGTCTCGTGGCATCCAAATCGAACAGATGTCTCGGCGGCGACCCTCGTGTGTCCCGCCACGCGGTACCGCCTCGGGTTATCGAGGAATCGCGCCCAAACGAAAGGTGACGACGTGGAGTCGTACTACAAGCCCGAACACCTGCCGCGCTTCGGCGACATCTCGTCCGGCAACTCGGAGCTGGCCCGGAAGTTCTTCGACTACTACGGCAGCGTCTTCGCCGACGGGGCGCTCTCGGTGCGCGAGAAATCGCTGATCGCGCTGGCGGTCGCGCACACCGTTCAGTGCCCGTACTGCATCGACGCGTACACGAGCTCGTGCCTGGAAAGCGGAGGCGACCTCGAGCAGATGACCGAGGCCATCCACGTGGCCACCGCCATTCGTGGCGGATCGTCGCTGGTTCACGGGATCCAGATGCTCGAGAAGGTCGAGAAGGCCGGCATGTAGCCGACCGCTTCTCCCGCCGCCGAAACCCAGGGGATTCCATGGACGACACCGTCGACACCGCCCGGCCCAGCTCACCGCCAGACGTCGGAGTTTCGCTCTCGTCGGCGGAATCGGGACCCAAGCCCACGACGAGCATGCTCTCGCGACGGACACCACTCGCGCCGCCCGAGGCCGAGCGTGCGCTCCTCGCCGGGCTGGACCTACGCGACGCCGACGGCGCGAGGGTCGAGTTCGATCGAGCCATGCGGAAAGCGGGCAACGCCCCGCTACGCCCGGCAGCGCTGGACGTCTTCCAGATCAACCTGGGCAAGCTCTGCAACATGACGTGCCGGCACTGTCACGTGGATGCGGGTCCCGACCGGAGCGACGCGATGATGACCCGGGCGACCGTGGAGGCGTGCCTCGCGGCGCTGGACCGCTCGACGGCCCACACCGTGGACATCACCGGCGGTGCTCCCGAGCTGCACCCCGACTTCCGTTACCTCGTCGACGCCTGCGTCGCGCGCGGCAAGCACGTCATCGACCGCTGCAACCTGACCATCCTCCTGGTGCCGAAGTTCGCCGATCTCCCCGCGTGGCTCGCGGAGCGAGGCGTCGAGATCGTCGCGTCGCTGCCGCACTACCGGAAGCTGAACACCGACCGCCAGCGAGGCGACGGCGCGTACGAGAAGTCGATCCGCGCGCTCCGCCTGCTCAACGACGCCGGCTACGGCCAGGGCGATCCCGGGCGGACGCTCACGCTGATGAGCAACCCGGCCGGCGCGTTCCTCGGCGGCTGTCAGGTCACGATGGAGACAGAGTGGAAGCGCGAGCTCGAGCGCCATCACGGGATCACGTTCGATCGGCTCTTCGTGCTGAACAACATGCCCATCTCGCGCTTTCTGGAATGGCTGGTGGACTCGGGCAACCTCGACGCCTACATGGCGAGGCTCGTCGGCGCATACAACCCGGCCACGATCGACGGGCTCATGTGCCGCAACACGCTCTCGGTGAGCTGGGACGGTCGTCTGTACGATTGCGACTTCAATCAGATGCTCGACATCGAGTCGGATCTCGGATCCCACCGCCCGCACGTCGCCGACTTCGACCCCGCCGCGTTCGCGGCCCGCGGCATTCGCACCGCTCGGCACTGCTTCGGCTGCACCGCCGGCGCGGGTAGCTCTTGCGGTGGCGCGACGACATAGCGCAGGATCGACCTCCACCCGACGGGCCTGGGTTCGAGCGAGGGAGGACGCCCGTGATCGACGTCTCCACGACCGCGGCCTACCGCGGCATTCACTTCGTGCACTTCGTCCTGGCCGCGACGTGGCTCGGCGCCGCCGCGGCGGCCGACGCGAAGCTGGGGCAGATCGAGGCCGCGTCCGACGAGCCGGCGCGACGCGCGGCGTGGCGTCACGTCCGGCGCTTGACCGTCGGGGTCGAGATGCCGGCCGTGGGACTGCTCCTGGCCCTCGGCCTGATGCTCGCGGGGATGCACGTCACCCTGTTCCGGGAGCCGTGGTTCCACGCGAAGCTCGGGGCCGTGGTCCTGCTCGTCATCAGCTTCGTGCTCGTGTCGGTCTCGCAGCGCCGTCTCGGTGAGGCGCTCGACGACGGATCGGCGTCCCGGCGGACGGCCGAGCGCCGTCGCATTCGTCTGTATCGCGTGATCGCGATCCTGTCCGCCGTGCTGCTGATCGCGAGCGTCACGTTCCGGTTCGGCGCCGACGCGGGTGCCGCGAGCGAGGCCGAGGCCCCGACCGCGACGAGCAGTGGAACGCGCGCGCCATGAGCACCCGCGGGCCGGGCGATGGAGCCGATGGGGGCCGCGCCGACGATCCCGGCGGCGACACGCTGGCGTACTGGTCGGATCCGAAGCGGGTGCGGGAGTTCGCGGAGCGTGACGCCGATCATCGACTCGTCGAGATCGCACGAGACGTCGGCGATCCCGCGTCGACGCGGGTGCTGGACCTCGGCTGCGCGGCCGGGCGAAACGCCGTGTATCTCGCCGAGCGGGGCTTCGACGTCGTGGCCGTGGATCTCTCGCCCGCCATGGTCGCCGAGACGGTCCGCCGTCTGACGCCGATCTTCGGGGAGAGCGCCGCCCGCGCGCGCGTTCACCAGCGGGGCATCGAGGACCTCTCGTTCGTTCCGGCCGAGAGCGTCGATCTCGTGGTCGCCCTCGGCATTCTCCACTTCGCTCGCGACGAGGACGCACTCGCCGCCCTGTTGACCGACATCACGCGCCTTCTCAGCGGGACCGGCCGTGTGCTCGTGTCGGTCTTCGCACCGGGCACACGGCTGGGCGAGCGCGGGTTCGATCCGGTGCCGGGCGCGCGGCTTCGCCACGTGTCACCCGACGGGACGACCGGCTGCCTCCTGGATCCTCCCGCCCTCGACGCCGAGATGGCCCGCGTCGGCCTCGTGCCGGTCACGCCGACCGAGCGCGTGTACCGGGAGACCGACACGTCCGTCCGCGTGGTGACGAACGGGTTCTTTCGCCGCCCTGACCCCGGAGACCGCGGCGACCGGGCGACCGTCGGCTAGGGGCGGATGAGCGGGCCGGCGATTCCGGCGCCCACCGCCCCCAGAGCCGCGAGCACGAGCCCCAGCATCGGCATGAAGAGGGCGGCGACCACGAGCCCCCGGCGCACCGGAACGCCGAGGAGCGCGCGCTCGAGCCCCACCAGCGCGACCGCCGACGTCACCAGCGCCATCGCCGCTCCATCCAGGGGCCGCCAGGCGACGACCAGGAACGCCGTGGCCCCGGTGGCACACGCCCACGTGATCGAGACCGCGAGGGACTCGCGGTAGGTCTGCTCCACCGACGCCACCCAGGCCGATGCTCGCGTGAGGGCGGTCAGAACCCCCAGCGCGACGACACCCAGCAAGACGGCGACGCCGAGCCCCGCGGGACCGAGATTGTCGAGTAGCTCCGCCATCGTCGACCGTTTCGCGGTAGGCTGTTTCGCGGTGATGATCCGGGCGACCCCGCCCGCGAGACGCGGTCGCGCGGCCGCGGTCGCGATTAGACCACGCCGGACCCGACACGGGACACCGTCATGCACGACACGCTCTCCGCATCGACATCGGACGCGCCGCTCGACGTCATCGTCGTGGGGTCCGGCCCGGCTGCGGCCACGGCCGCACGGCTGCTGACGGTGCTCGAGCACCGCGTACTCCTGGTCGCCGCGCCGAGCGCGCCGGGGCCGTTCGATCCGCACATCGTGCTGCCGCTCTCGGCGCTCCGGAGCTTCGGACTGCTGGGGCTGAACGAGGCGGTACGCGCGGTCGGATGGCCGATCCGCTCCAGCGACATCCGCTGGGGGGATTCCGGAGCGTCCGATCCGCCGGGACGCGACTCGGGCTTCCAGGTTCCCGAGCACGCGCTCGCCGGCTCGCTCCTCGGGGCCCTCGGCGAGCTGGGCGTCGCGATGAGGCACGACGTCGTCACCGAGATCACGCCACCGTCGGGGCCTCCGTGGCTGACCGAGGTCGCCTTCGCGAGCGGTGACCGCGTGCGGACCCGGCTCGTGATCTGCACGGTGCCCGGGCTGATGCCCGACGACTCGAGACCCCGCACCGCGTCCCTCGGCGACGCGGCGACGAGCGTTCTCGTGACCGGCGTCGGCGACGCGAGAATGCCCCGCGGTCACCATCACGTCGAGACGTTCGACGACGCGTGGGCCTGGGCTCTCCGGCACGACGAGATTCACGCACAGCTCACCCTCTTTCACGATCCACGGGATGCGCCGTTCGGGCGCCCGATCGACGCGCCGGCGCTCGCCGGGGCATCGAGCCTCCTCCGCGCGACTGACCCCTCGGGCGCGAGCGTGCACCCCGGGATCGACGCCGAGCTGACCCGGCCCATCCGTCCGAGCGTTCCCGGCGACCGGGCGCCCGTGGGGACGATCCCGATCGGGCGGGCGGCCTTCGGGCTGAGCCCGCTCTCGTCCCTCGGAACGAGCCTGGCCGTCCAGACCGCCCACACGTCGGCGGCCGTGGCCGCCGCCATTCTCGGGGACGACTCGTCGTTGCCGGACGCATGGTCGGCCGGCCCCGATTCGATCTGGACCTGGTACCGCCGCGAGCTGACGAAACGCGCGCTTCGAACGCACGCGCTCACGACGCTCGCCTGCCGTGAGCCCGGCCGCCGCCACGGCACCGCCTTCTGGTCTGCGCGCGCGACCGACTGGTGGCGCGAGATCGGCGATGCCGACCTGGTCGAGGCCGCGGCTCGGTCGCGGTGGTTCGTGGAAGCCTCGCAGTCCGGGGAGATCCTCGACGCGGAGCTTCGCCTCGCGTCGGACCTCGAGGACGTCTCAGACCGCTTTCAGGCGGGGCCGACCCTGAGGGTGCGTCCCGCGGTCCGGTCCCGAGGCGGGCTTCCGATCGCCCGCGACGACTGGCTCGGCGCGCGCGCGATGACTCGCCTATTCGAGACCCCCGCCACGCTCGGCTCGGTCCTGACCCGCCTCCTCGACGAGGTGACCGACGGGGCGTCGCGCGACACCCGGCGCAAGACACTCGCCCAGACGTGCGGCCGATTCGTGGAGGCGGGACTCGTGGTCAGGGTCGGATCCGGGATGACAAAATGAATGTTCATTCATTTATAAAGGCAGCCCACATATGTAATTATCGACGACGCGACCCTCCACGGCGACGCCGCCACAAACACTTGTGCGCCCCGTCGGCGCCCCCTACTCTCGTGCGCTCGGCGTGCGCGCCGGTACCGTCGTCGACTTCCTCCGGAGAGTGCCGGTGCTCCTGGTCATCCTGAAGCTCCTCGTCGGCCTGACCCTCCTGACGATCGGCGCGGACTGGCTCGTGCGCGGCGCCGCGTCGCTGGCCATTCGTCTCGGGGTCAGCTCGCTCGTGGTCGGGCTCACCATCGTGGCGTGTGGCACCAGCGCACCGGAGCTCCTGGTCTGCGTCCGTGCCGCACTGGACGGCCGGACCGACCTGGCGGTCGGCAATGCGGTCGGGTCGAACGTCTTCAACACGGCCGCCATCCTGGGGGCCGCCGCGCTCATCTACCCCATCCAGTGCAGCGTCGCGGTGATCAAGCGCGAGGTGCCGCTGATGATCCTCGTGGGCGCCCTGCTCGTGGCCGCGGCCCTCGTCGGGGCCCCGGCACACGTGATCGGCCGGGGCGAGGGTGTTGCGCTGCTCGTGGTGTTCGTGGGCTACATCTGGCTCACGTACGCGCTGGCCCGCCGCGAGGGCTCGTCGGAGTTCGACGAGGAGTTTCGCGCCGAGCGCGCGGGGACGGCGTTCACGCCACGCATTCTGCTCCGCGACATCGGCTTCGTCGTGCTCGGCATCGCCGGTCTCGTGATCGGGGCCCGGCTCCTGGTCGACGCGGCAGTGCACATCGCCGTGCTGATGGGCGTGTCGGAGCTGGTGATCGGATTGACGATCGTGGGGGCCGGCACCGGCCTGCCGGAGCTGGCCACGTCGATCGCGGCGGCGTTTCGCAAGCACTCCGACATCGCGGTGGGCAACGTGCTCGGCTCGAACATCTTCAACATCCTGTTGATCCTCGGCGCGACGTCGACGATCACGCCGCTGCCGGTCGAGTCCGAGGTCCTCCGGCGCGATCTGCCGGTCATGATGTTCCTGTTCGTGATCGCGTTTCCGATCATGCTCACGCGCCGCCGGATCGGGCGCCTCGAGGGCGCCCTCCTGCTGTCGATCTACGTCATGTATCTGGTTACGGTCTACCGCGCGGGCGCGGTGCCGCTGGACGGCGGTGTCGTCGTGACGGCCGGCCTGCCCGGCGTCGGAGGGTAACGGTGATGCATGCGATCTCGAGAACCGCGTTCGTGACCGGCGCGACGTCGGGCTTCGGTGACGCGATCGCCCGGCGATTTGCGCGCGAGGGCTGGAACCTGATCGTCGCCGGACGGCGGCGCAAACGGCTCGACGCGCTGGCCGATCAGCTCGACGTGGCGGTTCACGTGCTCGAGCTCGACGTGCGCGAGCGCCGCCGCGTCCAGGAGGCGGTGACGTCGCTGCCTCCGGCGTTCGCGACGATCGACGTGCTCGTGAACAACGCCGGCCTCGCGCTCGGCCTCGAGCCCGCCCACGAGGCGTCCCTCGACGACTGGGACACGATGATCGACACGAACACGAAGGGGCTCGTCTACTGCACACGCGCGGTGTTGCCCCGGATGGTGGCCGCGGGATCGGGTCACGTGGTGAACGTCGGCTCGGTGGCCGGGAGCTATCCCTATCCGGGCGGTAACGTGTACGGCGCGACGAAGGCGTTCGTCGAGCAGTTCTCACTGAACCTGCGCGCGGATCTCGTGGGACACCCGATCCGCGTCACCAACATCGAGCCGGGGCTGTCCCGCTCCGAGTTCTCCCTGGTGCGATACAAAGGCGATCGCGAGCAGGCCGACCGGGTCTACGCGGGCACCGAGCCGATCACGCCCGAGGACGTGGCCGAGGCCGTGTCCTGGGTCGTCTCGTTGCCGCCCCACGTGAACATCAATCGCGTCGAGATGATGCCGGTATGTCAGGCGAGCGGCCCGTTCGCGATCCACCGAGATCCACCGGCGTGATCACGGCATCGCGGGAAGCGTGGCTCGGACCGGCGGGAAAGATCGGAACTCCAGCCGTCAGCTGAAGAAGGAGCCTGCTTCCGACCCTTGCCCGCCGTCCGAATGCGTGGGCGAGACGGGGTCCGGGTGAGACGCTTCCCGATCTCGTGATCGAGAAACGCGGCGTCAATCCCACCCGGACCCGCTAAGCTGGGGTGGTCCGGCTCCTCTCGCAGAGGAGCGTCCGGACCGGCGTCGGCGTCCGGCGACAGCTGCCCGACGAGTGCCCGAAGCGCGCGACGGCACGCCGGACACCCGTCGAGATGTGCCTGGACCCGGTGGCGCGTCGGCGCCAGGAGCGTTTCCTCGAAGCGCTCGGTCATGACCTCGAGAAGCTCTCGACACTCCATGAGATCAGTCGAGCGGGGCGATCGCAGGACCGACCGTCTGGAGGCCGTGACGATGCCGATCATCGAAACACCTCCCGTCGTGGGTCGTTCGTTCGGGCCGCCGGTCGGCGGGTGCGATCGCTCGAGACATGGGGTAATACCCCGCTCCCGGGCTGGGGTTTCACGGCGGGCGCCCATTTCCCCGTCGGCAGAGAAACCCGTTCGCGCCCCGGCGGTTGAATGAGGGGACCCCGCCCGATTGCCGGCAGAGACGTGTCGGGCGACACCGGTCGCGCGTCTGGACCTGGGCCCGGTCGGCAGGCGATACTGCCGTCCCGTCGATACCGAGAGAGATCGTTCTTTCCCTGGTGGATGTTCGGAGAGGTACCGGATGCGGCTGTCACGACAGGTCACCCTCGGTCTCGCCGGCGCAGCGCTCGCCGGTGCGGCCACGTTCGCCACCGCGACGTCCTCGTTCGCCCAGCCGTCCGGCGAGGCCGATGCGGACTCCGCGCTCGTCCTGCCCGACTTCTCCACCGGCGCGTTCACCGAGTGGCTCGCCGCGCTTCGCTCCGATGCCGCCGGTCGCGGCGTCGACGAGGCCACGCTCGACGCCGCGCTGGTCGACCTCCAGCCCATCCGGCGCGTGATCGAGCTGGACCGGAACCAGCCCGAGTTCACGCTGACGTTCGACGAGTACCTGACCCGCGTCGTACCGGCGCGACGCGTGGCCGAGGGGCGGGCGCTCCTCGCCGAGCATGCGGACCTTCTGGCGGCGGTCTCGCGGAAGTACGGCGTTCAGCCGCGCGTGATCGTCGCGCTCTGGGGAGTCGAGACCAACTTCGGCGAGCACCTGGGCGGCTTTCAGGTGATCCCGGCGCTCGTGACGCTCGCCTACGAGGGCCGCCGTGCGGAGTTCTTCCGGCGCGAGCTCCTGTACGCGCTGCAGATCCTCGACGAGGGACACGTCACCGCCGATTCCATGACCGGCTCCTGGGCGGGCGCGATGGGGCAGTGCCAGTTCATGCCGTCGTCCTTCGTGCGGCACGCCGTCGACTTCGACGGGGACGGGAGACGCGACATCTGGGGCACGCTGGGCGACGTCTTCGCCTCCGCGGCGAACTACCTGGCCAGCTCGGGCTGGAACGGCCAGAGGATCTGGGGCCGCGAGGTCCGGCTCCCGGACGGCTTCGACGACTCCGCGCTGGGCCAGGCGGTGCGCAAGCCGCTGCCGGTCTGGCAGGGCCTCGGCGTGCGGCGGATCGACGGCCGCGACCTGCCCGCCGTCCCCGGCGTCATCGCGTCCATCATCCGCCCCGGGGGCGACACCGGCCCCACGTACGCCGTCTACGACAACTTCGAGGCCATCTTGAAGTGGAACCGGTCCACGTACTTCGCCACCGCCGTGGGCGTGCTCTCGGACCGGATCGGGCAGCGCTGAGGCGGCTCCCCCGCTCCCAGCCGATTCTGCTACGCTCTCGGCTCGATTCACCGGTCATACCCGAAGGAGACTCTCACGTGCACACGCCTCGCCGCCGACCGACGAGACGCTCGACCCCACCCACCCGCCCGGTCGCCCGCTGGAGGGCGCGAACCGCCGTACGCGAGGGTGTGCCTCGAGCGGCGATCGCGCTCTGGCTGACCGCCGGAGCGGCGACGGCGTCCGACCCGGACTCGGCGATCGGTGTGGACGAGCTGCGCGCTCACGTGACGTACCTGGCCTCCGACGAGCTGCTCGGCCGCGGCACGGGACAGATCGGCTGCCAGCTGGCCGAGGCGTACATCGCGGGCCACTTTCGCGGGTGCGGTCTCGAGCCTCTGCCCGGACACGACGACTTATTCCTGGACTACCCACTCTTCCGCACCGGATTCGACCCGGCGCGCTCGATGCTGGCCATCGTCACCGACGACACCACGGTCACCGCCGAGGCCGGGCGGGGCTTCCGGCCGTTCGACTTCAGCGACGAGGCCACCGTCGAGGCCGAGGTGATCTTCGCCGGATACGGCATCTCGGCCCCCGAGCTCGGCTGGGACGACTACGCGGATCTCGTCGTGGACGGGAAGATCGTGCTCGTCCTCCGCCACGAGCCCGGCGAGAACGACCCCGACAGCCCGTTCGACGGAACCGGCGGCACCAGCTACGCCACGTTCGTGAACAAGCGCCGCACGGCGGCCCGGGCCGGTGCGATCGGCATGTTGCTGGTGACCGATCCCCTTCACCACGATCCCGAGCCGGCGCTTCCGCTGACGGGAGGGCTGTCGCGCACGCCGCCGTCGACCGGCCGCGACACCACCGGCGACGAGCGGACGGGCGAAGGGACCCCCGGCGACCGGGGGCCGCGCGATCGCGCGGGCGACGACGACCGACCGTTCGTGGCACTCCAGATCACCGAGGCGGTCGCGTCGGCGCTCTTGGACCGCTCCGGTGACGAGCTCGACGAGCTGCAGCGACAGCTCGACGACGGACACCTCCACGCACGCGACGTGCGCCTGGACGGCGCGCGAGCGCGCGCCTCGGTGACCCGCCGGGAAGAGGCCGAGCCCGTGCCGGCCCGGAACGTCGCCGCCTATCTCCGAGGCTCCGACCCGGCACTGCGCGACGAGCTGGTCGTCGTGGGCGCGCATCACGATCACCTGGGCTTCGAGCCCGGCGTGGGTGACACGGTGTACAACGGCGCCGACGACAACGCGTCCGGCACGGCGGCGGTTCTCGCGCTGGCCCGCGCGTTCGCGTCCGGGCCGCCCCCTCGGCGAAGCATGGCGTTCGCGACGTGGTCGGGCGAGGAGCGGGGTCTGCTCGGATCCCGCTCGATGGTGGACGAGCGCCAGCTCCTGCTCGACGACGTGGTCTTCCTCCTGAACCTCGACATGATCGGGCGCAACCCCGACGAGCCTCTCGACGTCATGGGCGACGGCTTCTCGCCGGGTCTGGAGGACGTGATGGAGACCGCCAACGACGGCGTCGGCGTGAGCTACGCGCTGGGCGGTACGTCCTACTCGGGCAACTCCGATCACGCACCCTTCTTCGAGGGCGGCGTCCCCTTCCTGCACTTCTTCTCGGGATTCCACGATCAGTACCATCAGCGTGACGATCACGTGGAGCTGGTGGCGTTCGAGCACATGACCGACGTGGTGAGGCTCTCGCGAAACGTGCTGTCGGCGGTGGCCGATCTCGACGTCATCCCGGCGTTCGTCGCGCCAATCCATTGGCTCGGTGCCCACGTGGAGCTCCGCGACCCCCGCGGGGAATCACGCGCCGTGATCCGGTCGGTGGACCCGGACTCGAAGGCGGAGGCACTGGGGCTCGCGGCGGGTGACGTGGTGATCGGACTCGACGATCGCCGGCTCACGCGCGCGCGTGATCTCACGACCTGGCTGGACGAGGTCGAGCCCGGTGCCGGCGTCGACATCGAGCTCCGGCGCGGGGACGCGACGTGGCGCGTCACCGTCGAGCGGGCCGAGCCGGGGTTCATCGGCGTCCGGCCGCAGCCGCTCGACGACACCCGGCGGGCGGAGCTCGGCCTTCGCGACGATCAGGGACTCGTGCTCTCCCGGATCGTTCCCGACGGGCCCGCCGACGAGGCCGGGCTGGCCAGCGGAGACGTCCTCGTCGGTCTGGCCGGGCGGCCGGTCTCGGATGGAACGCTCCGTGCCGTCCTCGCCCAGATCGGCGCCGGCGAGACGGTCGTCGCCGAGATCATCCGTGGCACCGAGCGGATCGAGGTCACGGTGACGCTAGGCCGCCGCTAGCGAACGACCGCGCGCCACCCGGATCGCACGCGACCCCCGGCCGGCCCAGGATCCGTCCGCTCGCCGCCGGCCGGGCGCCCCCGCACGTTCCGACCGACGCCGATCCCCACAAAGAAAAATCGTCGCGTCGCGAAGCGGATTCCCCCCTCCGAATACGCGTTCTCCTTGTGACGGGGCGCCCCAGCCGGCGCCTCCGTCGGGCCGATCCGCGTCGTGCCATGCGCCGGCGAGGCTGGAGCCCGGCGGTGCGCCGGTGCACCCAGACACGAATGCGTCACGCTCGAGCGAGCGTGGCCAACACGGGAGAACACCATGAAGCGTTTCTCGCTTCTCCTGGCCGTCGTGTGTCTGCTGGGGTTCACCTCGATCGCGACTGCGACCTGTGACGACGTCGATCACGTCAACCTGACCGTCTCCAGCTGGACCGTCGACGAGTTCTACGAGCCGGGCACCTCGACCCTGCTCGACGTCGAGCTCACGATCGCACCCCTGGAGAGCTCGACCGAGGTGGAGTACTGGAACGGCTCCGCCTGGATCCCGGTGACCGGTCCGGTAGAGGTCTCCGGGTCGAAGACCCGTGTCCGCAACGGGGCGGCGTCGATCCACATGGAGTACGGTGACTGCTCGGAGGACGTCCAGCCCGAGTGGATGTGACGCGAAGGCGGTTCGTGGGCGCGTGGTCTGGCTAGGCCGCGCGCTCGCGGTGGAAGTTCAGCTCGTACTTCGCCGCCTTGCGCGTGCCGATCTGTGCGATGACGCCGATCTTGCGGAGCTCCCGGAGGTGGTACTTCGAGGTCTCCTGCGTCAGCAGGAACTCGGCCTGGTAGTCACCGTTCTTGAAGCGCGTGCCGGCCCAGCCCATCAGGAAGCCCGCCATCAGGTCGGCTCGCGGCGCCCGCTTGATGCGGATCTTCTCGCGCAGGGTCGCTTCGAGCTCGGCGCGGAGGCTCGGACGCTCGAACGCCTCGGTGAGCAGGTTGGCCTCGGTCATCGCGCTCTCGAGGGGGAAGCCCGCGGGCTGCGAGACCGTCTTCGTCCGCGGCATCTCGGCCCCCATCATGGCCACCCGCGCGGTGACGTCCACGAACTTCCGGAGCGAGTCCGCCCCGAGTGACGCCGGCAGATCGTCGAGAAGCGCGAAGCACCGGGACATCAGGTACGGAACCGCGTCGATGTGAATGCGCCGCGATGCGATGGCATCGAGCGACTCGCGCAGGCTGAAGAACTGCTCGCTGGGGTTGCCGACCTCTCGCGCGACCTGAGCCGACCGTACCAGGAGCGCCAGCGCGAGCTCGGGACGATCGGTGTTGTCGGCGACCTTGGCCAGGTTGCGCAACGTGCCGGCCGCGTACTGCGGCTGGTTGTTCTCGACGTGGAACCGGAGCCCGTCGAGGAAGCAACCCTGCGCACCGTCGTAGTCGCCGAGCTGACGCCGCGCGACACCCTCGTTGTTGTACGTGACGCCGAGCCGGCTCAGATCGAGGAGGTCGAAGCGCTGCTTGCGGACCTTCTCGAACAGCGCCAGCGCCGCGGCCGGCTCACCGGTCTCGAGCAGCTGCTGGCCGAGGTGCCCGTCCGTCATCGTCACGCCGAGCTCGTTGCCATACTCCTCGAACAGCCGTCGTGCCGCGCGATTGTCCGTCTGGAACGCACCGTGGTCGCCCGCGCGGTGGTGGGCCTCCGCGCGCTGCATGAGCGCATACGGCTCGATTTCGCGGATGTTCATCCCCAGGATCGCACTGCTGAGCCGGAACGCCTCGCCGACCTCGTTCAGCTGTAGACACGCACTCATGAGGGCCAGAAGCGCGTTGGCCCGCGTCACCGAAGCGACCGGATTGCGAGCGACGGCCTCCTCCAGCGGCTTGCGCGCGGCCCGCGCGTCACCGCGGCGGAGGTGGTAGTAGAGGCCCTGGTGGAACAGGAACCGGATCCGATCGGCCTCGGAACGCGATCGCGAGTATCCGGTCTCGAAGCACTCCAGCTGCTCGGCGTCGTGGCCACACAGCCCGAGCGCCCGCCCGAGGGCGGCCAGGAGATCGAGCCGGCGCTGGAGAGAGATGTCCTTGTCGAGCGCGCGCCGGGCGAATCGCAGGAGCTCGGCGTCACGGAACGAGTGAGGGACGTCGTCCCTCTCGTACTTCAGGGTCGGTGCGAGCTTCAGCAGCTCGGCTCTGAGCCCGCGAAGGGCTTCGCTTCGGTCGTTGGGTCTGAGAAACATCGTTTTTCAACTCCACACCCGGTCGGGTACTTCGGAACGTCTCCGGTGAACGCGGGGGGACGACCGTCGCTTGGGACTATACCACACGGATCAGTAGCGTCGCCCGGTTCTTATGTGGCCCAGGGCGCGGGCGCCGGGCCGCGTCGCACAGTCGCGTTGCGGTTCCGCCCGGTATCTCAGGCCGGGTCCTCGGGGTCGTACCCGAGGTTCGGAGCCAACCAACGCTCTACTTCTTTGACTTCAATTGACTTACGCGATGCATAGTCGCTCGTCTGGTCGCGCGCGATCCGCCCGACATTGAAGTACTTGGATGCGGGATGACTGATATAGATCCCACTCACGCTCGCGGCGGGGGACATCGCGAAGCTTTCGGTCAACGTCACGCCGATTCGTTCGGGTGCCAGCACGCCGAAGAGCCGCGTCTTCTCGGAGTGGTCCGGACAGGCCGGGTACCCAAACGCGGGCCGAATACCCGAAAACGACTCGGAAAGGAGTTGCTCCCGGGCCAGTGACTCGTCGGGTGCGTACCAGATCCGGCGGACTCGCTCGTGCAAGAGCTCTGCGAGGCCTTCGGCCAAACGATCTGCCAGTGCTTTTACCATGATGGCCGAGTAGTCGTCGCCCGAAGCCGCAAATCTGTCGGCGATCGTGGCTGTATGGAGGCCTGCGGTCACGACGAATGCCCCGATATGGTCACGAAACGGTTTCGCCGGGGCAACGAAGTCGGCGAGGCAGTAGTTGGGCTTGCCGTCCCGACGACGCCACTGCTGCCGCAGCATCGGGAACCGGGCCAGCTCGTCGGTGCGAGACGGGTCGCGGAAGAGAACGATGTCGTCGCCGTCCGAGCCCGCGGGCCAGAAGCCGTGGATGGCGCTGGCCCGGAGCTCGGTGCCCGCGATCAGCCGATCGAGCATCTCGTTCGCGTTCGCGTGGAGCTCCCTCGCGGCGGCGCCCACGCGGGGGTCGTGCAGGACGTTGGGGTACCGCCCCCGGATGTCCCAGGCGCTGAAGAAGAACGTCCAGTCGATGTACGGTCGGATCTCGGACAGGGGGACGTCGTCCAGAACCTCCGTGCCGAGGAACGGCGGCGTCGCGAACGTATGGGAGTCCCAGTCGATCGGCGCGCGGTTCGACCGGGCCTCGGCGATCGGAACCAGGGGCCGATCCTGCTTGTCCGCGTGCATCGCGCGCAGGTGCTCTTGCTTCCGCCGGTTCTCGGCGTCGAACGGGGCACCGTCGTCGCCGTGAAGCGCGGCCACGGTGCCCACCGCCCGGGAGGCGTCCACGACGTGGACCGTGCTTCCCGAGTAAGCCGGCGCGATCTTCACCGCGGTGTGCTGTCGGCTCGTGGTCGCGCCCCCGATCAGTAGCGGCACGCGAAGCTCCCGGCGCTCCATCTCGCGGGCCACGGTGACCATCTCCTCCAGGGACGGCGTGATCAGACCGCTCAGCCCGATCATGTGGGCGCCCTCGGCCTCGGCGGTATCGAGGATCCGGTCCGCGGGGACCATGACGCCCAGATCGATCACCTCGTAGTTGTTGCAGCGCAGCACCACCGAGACGATGTTCTTGCCGATGTCGTGAACGTCGCCCTTGACGGTGGCCATGACGATCGTGGCCTTGGCCCGGGCGGCCTCGGACCGCTCGGCCTCCATGAAGGGCTTCAGATACGCCACCGCCTGCTTCATCGCACGCGCGCTCTTGACCACCTGTGGCAGGAACATCTTGCCCGCGCCGAAGAGATCGCCCACCACCGACATGCCGGCCATCAGCGGCCCTTCGATCACGGCCAGCGCCGTCGACAGCTCGCGGCGCGCCTCCTCGGTGTCGGCCTCGATGTAGTCCACGACCCCGTGCACGAGCGCGTACTCGAGGCGCTTGGCCACGTCGGCGTCGCGCCAGGCCAGGTCCACGGTGCGGCGAGAGCCCGATCCGCGCACGCGTCCGGCGAACGCCACCAGCCGCTCGGTGGCCTCGGGGTCGCGGGCGAAGAGCACGTCCTCGACGTGTTCGAGGAGATCGGCCGGGATGTCCTCGTACACGACGAGCTGGCCGGCGTTCACGATCCCCATGTCCATGCCGGCCCGGATCGCGTGATACAGAAAGGCGCTGTGCATGGCCTCGCGGACGACGTCGTTGCCACGAAACGCGAACGACAGGTTGCTGACCCCACCCGAGACGAGCGCCCCCGGGCACTCGGCCTTGATGGTCCGGGTGGCCTCGATGAAATTCCTCGCGAACGCGTCGTGCCCCTCGATCCCGGTGGCCACGGCCAGCACGTTGGGATCGAAGATCACGTCGGAGGGCGGGATCCCCAGCTCGTGCACGAGGAGACCGTACGCGCGCCTGCAGATCGCGACCTTCCGCTCGATGGTCTCGGCCTGGCCGGTCTCGTCGAACGCCATCACGACCATGGCCGCGCCGAACTCGCGGACCCGTCGCGCCTTCTCGAGAAATGCCTCCTCGCCGTCCTTCAGGCTCAGCGAGTTCACGATGCTCTTGCCTTGCGTGCACCTCAGCCCGGCCTCGATGACCGACCAATCCGAGCTGTCGATCATGATCGGGAGCCGGGCGGCCTCGGGCTCGGTGGCCAGGATCTGGAGAAACGTCGTCATCTCGCTCGCCGAGTCGAGCATGCCCTCGTCCAGGTTCACGTCGAGGATGTTCGCTCCCCCGCGGACCTGGGACAGCGCGACACCGATCGCGGCCGCGTGGTCGCCGCTCCGGATCGTCCTGGCGAACCGGCGGGATCCGGTCACGTTCGTGCGCTCGCCGACCATGATGAAGTTCGAGTCCGGGCGGACGGTCAGGGCCTCGAGACCGGCGAACACGCTGTAGGTCGGATGCGCCGACGGGTCGGGCAGCGGTCTCGGTGACAGGCCGTCGACGGCGCGCGCGATCGCCGCGACGTGGTGCTCGGTCGTGCCGCAGCAGCCTCCCACGACGTTCACGAGCCCCTCGCGCGCGAACTCGCCGAGGATGCCGCTGGTGACCTCGGGCGACTCGTCGTAGCCGCCGAAGGCGTTCGGCAGGCCCGCGTTCGGGTAGCAGCTCGTGAACGTGGGCACGAGCCGGGCGAGCTCGGCAACGTAGGGACGCATGTCGCCCGCGCCGAGCGAGCAGTTGATGCCGACCACGAACGGGTCGGCGTGTGCGATCGACACCAGGAACGCGTCGATCGTCTGACCGGTGAGGAGGCGACCGCTCCGGTCGGTGATGGTCAGCGAGATGATCAGTGGCAGCTCGCGCCCGTGCTCGCGGAACGTGCGCCTGACGCCGACGATCGCGGCCTTGGCCATGAGCGGGTCGATGATCGTCTCGATCGCCAGGAGCTCGGCGCCGCCCTCGACGAGCCCGTGGGCCTGCTCGTGGTACGCGGCCTCGACCTCGTCGAAGGTGACGGCGCGGTACGCCGGATCGTTCACGTCCGGGGACATGGACAGCGACTTGTTGGTCGGCCCCATCGAGCCCACGACGAACCGGGGCCTGTCCGGCGTGCGCTCGGTCGCGGCGTCGCACGCCTCGCGGGCCAGCCGGGCGGCCGCCACGTTGATCTCGTGAACGACGCCTTCGAGGCCGTAGTCGGCCTGCGCGATGGCGGTGCCGCTGAACGTGTTCGTCTCGATCAGGTCCGCGCCGGCGTCGAGGTAGGCTGCGTGCATGGCGCGGACGGCATCGGGGTGCGTGAGGCAGAGCAGATCGTTGTTGCCCTTCAGGTCGACCGGGTGATCGGCGAAGCGCTCGCCTCGGAACGCGGCCTCGTCGAGGCCCAGGGCCTGCACGAACGTCCCCGTGGCCCCGTCCATCACGAGGATGCGTTCGCCCAGGAGGCGAGTCAGGGTCTGTCGGGTCGTCTCGGGCATGGGACGCCTCGGGGATCGGGGACCGGCGCGCGCGACCGCGCCCGCTCGTGCGATCGGCGATTATGCGGGACGCGGCTCAGCGGATCAAAACCACTCGCCGGAGGCGATGGATGTCCCCCGCGTCCAGCCTGGCGAAGTACGTCCCCGACGCCGCCGGCGTTCCCCCGTCGTCGCAGCCGTCCCAGGTGACGATGTGCTCGCCCGCGTCGAGGCGGCCCTCCAGGAGCGCCCGCACGAGGCGCCCCGTGGGGTCGAAGATGCCGAGGCGTACCTCGCCCCCGCGCTCCAGATGCACCGTCATCGATGCCGTGGGATTGAACGGATTCGGACGCGAGGGCGACAGCCACACGGCGCCCCGGGCGGCCGGAGTCCGCGTACGCGTCTCGGCCAGGAACACGTCGCGGCCGTCGGTCCGGCGCTCGGACAGCCGGTACACGTACTCGTGATCCGGCGCCACCGCATCGTCGACGACCCGATAGGCCGATCGGCCCGGCTCGACCAGTCCGCCCGTGACGTCGACCGCGTCACCGGCGTCGGCACCGCCGGCACCGCCGGCCGCCTCCGCACGCGTGAGCCGGAACCCCAGGACGTCACGCTCGCGCGACGTGCGCCACTCCACGACGACCGATCCGCCCTGGGGGGTGGCCGTGAAGGACTCCAGCAGCACCGGAACGCCCTCGCCCGGACCGCCGCACTCGGTGCTGTCGCTGACGGTCCCGCACGCCTCGTAGTAGAGCCACGCGTAGAACTGGATGCCGTAGGGCGGACGCGAGTACTCGCTGACGTCGAGGGTCGTGTCGGTGCCGGCGACGACGTGCCGGGTGGCGTCGTAGTAGTAGTGGCACTCCTGGGGATCCAGGACGAGCACGTAGCGCTCGGCACCCGGGGCCGGATCCCACTCGAAGTACCAGAGCCCTTCCTCGTCCAGGGCGTGATCGCGCAGCTCGGGCGCCCCCAGAGACGGTGCCGTCGTGAACGTCCGGCACGCCGACGGGTCACCGAAGGTCCCGCACGCGTTCCGTGGTGCCACCCACCAGTGAACGGTCTGGCCGGTCAGCGTTCGCGTGTACGTCGTGTCCGCCGTCACCTCGTCGACGAGATCGATCACGCCGCATTCGGTCCCAGCCCGGATCCGGTAGTGCGTGGCACCCTCCACCGACGTCCAGGCGAACGGCACGGCTCCGTCGATGCACTCGACGCCGTCGGGCGGATACACGAGATCCGGGGCGGGCAGCGCGACGTCGCCCGGCCGGATGCCGGCGTCGTCGTTCGAGGGCGGTGCGCTGCCGCAGGCGTTCCGGGCCACGACGGCGTAGGTGTACGTGACGTCCGGCTCGGCCGAGTCGTCGACGTAGCGGGTGGTGCCGGCACCGAGCGTCGCGATCACGCCGCCGTCCCGGACGAGGTCGAACACGGACTCGTCGTCGCTGGTGTCGGTCCAGGTCACGATCACGGCCGCGCAGTTCGTGTCCGTCGCACTGCAGTCCGCCGCGGCGCTCGGCGGATCGGATCCGGCGGTGCCCGTCGCCTCCGTCGGCGGTCCCCCTTCGCCGCACGCGTTGGTCGGGACGACCGTGTACGTGTGCGGTACGTCGGCCGTCGCCCCCGTGTCGGTGTAGGAGCGAACGTCCGGTCCCGTCGTCGCGATCAGCTCGTCGTCGCGGCGGATCCGGAACCCCGTCTCGTCGGGGCTGTTGTCCTGCCAGGCGAGACGCACGACGCCGCACAGACCGTCGGTGGCGGTGAGCTCGGTGGCCGCGCCCGGTGGCGTGCTCACGCGCATCCCCGGGTTCGTGTTGGACGCCGACCCGCCGCACACGCCGATGGCCACGACGTCGTACGTGTACTCGACGTCGGGCACGGCGGTGTCGTCGGTGAACGCCTCCACGTCGGGATCGGTCGTGGCGAGCGTCACGCCGTCCCGGCGCACCGCGAAGCCGATCTCGTCGAGGCTGCGGTCGGCCCACGTCACGTGGACCGCCAGGCACCGGTCGTCGGTGGCCCGGCACTGTGTGGGCGCGAACGGAACCCGCGCGCGCGTGCCCGACACCTCCGCGGACGGCTCGCTGTCCCCGCAGTCGTCGACCGCGACCACGTGATAGGTCGCGCTGGACCCGTGCGTGATCGCCGAGTCGAGGAACTCGCGGGTCTCGGCGCCGACCGAGCTCGCGAGCACCCCGTTGCGATACACGTCGAACCCGGTGGCGCCGGACGCCGGGTCATGGGTCCACGACACGAGGATCCCCTCGCACAGGTCCTCGGACGCGTCGACGCCCGCCGGCGCCGGCAGCGACGCGCGATCTCCGACGTCCGGGTCCGACGCCGGCGCCGATCCGCAGCTGTTCGTCGCGATGATCGCGTACGTGTACGACACGCCCCGTACCGCGCCCGCGTCGACGTAGCTCCGGGCCCCGGCGGGCGCTCCGCCCACGGTCACGCCGTCCCGGTCGATCTCGAAGTCGGTCAGATCGCCGCCCGGATGCTCCCAGGTGATCTCGATCTCGCAATCGCCGTCCGAGGCCACACAGCTCGTGGCGGCGTCGGGGAGTCCGCCCGCCTGCTCCCCACAGAGGGGCGATCCACCGGTGGCGAGATCCAGCATGCCGAGCCCGGCCGAGCAGATCGGCACCGGCGAGTCGCCGCCGCACTCGACCCACAGGGCGGCGCCGACGCGAGGGTCGGGCTCGATGCCGAACGTGCCGGAGGATCCGTCGTCGATGGCGAAGTAGCCGACGCGCGCGTTCGTGCCCGGCGGCTCGTAGCACCCGCTGGCCCAGGTGACCGCGTTGCCGCTGCCGGACGCGGGCCAGCCCTCGCCCGGGATCTGGTTTCCTCCGGTGCACAGCGTCCACGAGCCGACGGGCATCGAGTGCGTGGTCGCGAACTGGACTCCGCCGATGCCGGACGGGAACGAGGCCTCGTCGCTGACCACGACCCAGACGAAGGCCGCACCGCCGAGTGGAGAGCTCGAGAGGCCGTCACAGTCGGAGGTCTCGATCCAGTCGAAGGCGACGTCGTCGCAGCCGCTGTACGACGGCTCGGTCACGACGACGTTGAGAGTCGTACCCGCCGCGCGTGCATCGTCGGCCATCATCGCGGCGAGAGTCAGGAGGGCACACGACGAGATCCGCGCCGAAGAGGACATGCGGAGCCTCCTTGCGTCGGGTGTGGAATCGTCCAGCCGTCATTGTATGACCAAAGCCCGGCTGCGAGCCCGTGGAATCGACGAGTAAGGCGGGTGATCGACGTTCGACGACGTGTCGTGGGGAGGCCGCTCGAGGAGCCCCGTCGCGCCGCCGTGAGGAGCGGCGATGGGGACGAAGGCTCCACGAGCGCGGACCGAGTGCGTGCGGCTACGGCACCTCGGTGGCGGACTGGACGATCTTGCCCACGAGACCGTACTCGAGCGCTTCGGAGGCCGACATCCAGAAGTTCCGCCGGGTGTCCTCCTCGACGCGCTCGATCGGCTGCCCGGTCTGACGGGAGATGACCTCGTTCAGACGCTTGCGCATCTTGATCATCTCCTTCGCCTCGATGCCGATGTCGACCGCCTGTCCGCCGACGCCGCCCGACGGCTGGTGCAGGAGGAAGCGCGTGTTGGGCAGGCAGAACCGGCTCTCGCGGTCGGCCGCCAGGTAGATGTGCGCGCCCGCGCTGGCCACCCATCCGGTACCGACCATGATCACGCGCGGCTTCACGAAGCGAATCATGTCGTGGATGGTGTCCCCGGACTCGACGTGCCCACCCTGGCTATGCACGTAGACGCGGATGTCGTCGTCGGAGAACGCCGACATGGCCAGGAGCTGGGCGGCCACCCGCTCGGCCACCTTCGAGTTGATCTCGCCGTGAATGAGGACCGTTCGCGCCTCGAAGAGCTTGTCGGCGAGCTTGGACCGGTAGGCATCGCCTTTACCTCCCGCCATCACCTCTGGAATATCCACGCACAACTCCTTGTCGTTAAATGCGTTATCAGGCTCGTGCCGGCCGCGTTCCGCGGGCCCGGGCCTCGCGGTCGCGCCGGACGCGAGTGCTCGTCGTCTTCTCGATCGGCCGGAGGGGTCGGGAAGTATAGCCCGCCCGCCGAGGACAGGATCCTGAGCGCCGGACCGGGTCGAGTCAACCGGCACGCGAGCCGCGCCGGAGATGGAACACGAGATTCTGTGTGCGATCCGGTCGCCCGGCCCGTCGTGGCGGAGTTACCATCATCGGCTTCGTCCGCTTCTTCGGCGCTCAACCGGGAGGACTCTCGTGAACGCGCACCAGACCACCGGCTCGTTTCTCGTGCTGCTCGGCGCCTTCGTGCTGCTCGCCGCGATGATCGCGGACGACGCGCGCGCAGGCGGCCCGCCGCTGGCCGAGCGGCGCCCCGTGACCAGCACGTACTGGGGCGTCGACGTCGTCGACGACTATCGTTACCTGGAGGACGTCACCGCACCCGACGTCGAGAAGTGGGTCGACGCCCAGGACGCCTACGCTCGCCGGTGGCTGGACGACTACGACGACCGCGACGCCCTGGCGGCGCGGGTGCGATCGCTGAGCCACGGCTCGGAGCCCGAGTACTACTACTTCAAGTATCGCGGGGGTCGGATCTTCGCGATGAAGAAGCAGCCGCCGCTCGAGCAGCACTTCCTCGTCGACGTGACCGACCTCGACGACCCCGACCACGAGCGCACGGTCGTGGATCCGAACCGGATCGATCCCAGCGGTGCCACGACGATCGACTTCTACGTGCCGTCTCCGACCGGCCGGTACGTCGCGGTCTCGCTGTCGGAGAACGGCACCGAGGACGGCACGCTGCACGTGTTCGACCGGGAGAGCGGGAAGGCGCTCGGCGACGTGATTCCGCGCGTGAACGGCGGCACCGCCGGCGGAAGCGTGGCGTGGCTGCACGACGAGACGGGCTTCTTCTACACGCGCTATCCCCATCCCGGCGAACGGCCCGACGAGGATCTCTTCTTCCATCAGCAGATCTGGTTCCACGCGCTCGGTACCCCGACCGCCGAGGACCACTACGCGCTCGGCGAGACGTTCCCCCGGATCGCCGAGATCGCGATGGAGACGTCGCGGGACGGACAGTACGTGCTGGCGACGGTCAGCGACGGCGACGGCGGCGAGTACGAGTACTGGCTTCGCGGACCGGATGCGGCGTGGACGAAGTTCGCCGCGTTCGACCAGGGAGTCTCGCGCGCGGAGTTCGGCGGGGACGGCGCCCTGTACCTGCTGTCGCGACACCAGGCACCCAACTTCCAGGTGCTCCGCCTGGATCCGAGCCGGCCGTCGCTGGACGAGGCCACGATCCTAGTTCCCGAGAAGGACCAGGCGGTGGTCTACGACGTTGCCGCCACCGAATCGCGCCTCCTCGTCATCGAGATGGTCGGCGGGCCGACCGTGCTCCGGATGTACGACCTCGAGGGCCACGACCTGGGGCTCGTCGACATGGACGATCCCATCAGCTCGATCACGGGGCTGGTCGCGCTCCACGGTGACGAGGTGCTCTTCCGGCACGAGTCGTACGTGTCGCCGTCGGCGTGGTATCGCATGAACGCAGCGGGCTCGAAGCCGATGTTGACGCGATTCGTCGAGGTCTCGCCGGCCGACTTCAGCGACTGCGTCGTCCGCCGCGAGTTCGCGACCGCGGACGACGGCGTTCGCATTCCCGTCGACATCCTGATGCGCGAGGACACGCCGCTGGACGGCAGCGCGCCGTGCATCCTCTATGGCTACGGCAGCTACGGCATCAGCCAGCGCCCGTGGTTCAGTCCCAACAAGCGCCTGTGGCTCGAGCAGGGTGGGATCCACGCGATCGCGTCGATCCGCGGCGGCGGCGAGTACGGCGATGCCTGGCATCGCGCCGCCAACCTGGAGCGCAAGAAACGATCGATGGACGACTTCGCCGCGTGCGCGTCGTACCTGGTGGAGGCCGGCTACACGACGCCCGAGCACCTGGCGATCGAGGGCGGCAGTGCCGGCGGTCTCCTGGTGTACGGCACGATGGCCCACTACCCCGATCGGATGGGAGCGGTGGTCTCTCACGTCGGCTTCGGGGACGCGCTCCGGATGGAGCTGGCCCCGAACGGCGTGTTCAACGTCACCGAGTTCGGCACCGTCACCAACGAGCAGCAGTTCCCGGGAATGCTCGCGGCATCGCCGTACCATCAGATCGAGGACGGGCGCACGTACCCGTCGGTGCTGTCGCTGACCGGCATGAACGATCCCCGCGTGGAGCCGTGGCAGACGTTCAAGATGACCGCGGCGCTGCAGGCCACGGGATCACCCAATCCCGTGCTGATGCGGGTCAGCCGGCACTCGGGTCACGGCCAGGGCACCATGCTGTCCGAGCGCGACGCGCAGACGGTGGACGTGCACGCGTTCCTGTTCAAGCAGTTCGGCATGGAGTACCGCGATACCGACCGCCGGGCGGACTGACCCGGCGGTCGATCCGCCCGCGCCGAACGCGTCGACCGCGGCCGCTCAGAGGGCGAACCGCGCATCCACCAGGAAGAACGGATCGGTCAGCGTCAGGGACGTCCGTACCGCTCCGGTGAACGTCATCCGATCCTTGCGTGCCTCGAACCCCCAGGCGAAGCGCTCCGCGTTCGTCTCGGAGATCATCCGATCGCGTTCCTCCCGGCCGTCGTGGACGACGTCGACGGTCGTGCTGCGCATCCAGACGTGTGACGTCTCGATCCCCGCCCCGGCGCTGACGTCCCGCGTCAGGTCCTCCCAGAGGGACAGCGACGCCGTCGTGGTACGGGTGGTGTGGCGCGCGGCGTCCAGCGTGCCGGCCACCGCGTTCATGGCGTCGGCGTCCGAGTACTCGACGCCGAACGCGATTCGCCGATCACGCTCTGGCCGGTGAGCGACCATGAAGGCGGCCTTCCACACGTCGGCGTAGCGATCGACGTCGGTGTCCAGCTCGAACGGCGCGATGTCGTTGCGGATCGACAGCGTCTCCGACGCATCGTTCCAGGCGGCGTATACCGAGACGGTCGTGCGGCGGGACGTCCGAAGGCGGGCGCGGGTCGCCGCGGACAGCAGAAGATCGTGAGCCGAGGAGGTCTCGGAGCGAGTCGACACGTCGTCAAGGGTCCGGCTGGACGTCACCGTCCGGTCGGGCCGGGTCGCCGCGACGACGACGTCGAACACGACCCGCCGCCCGGTGGCACCGATGCCCATCGAGGCCGTGAGATCGTTCAGAACACGTTCCGATAGGATGGCCTGGCGCGGGTCGCCCGAGCTCTCGCGCTCCTGAAGCGTCCGCCGTCGCGTCCATGCGGCCGAAAGCCCGCCCCGGGCCCCCCGGTCGCGACCGAACGCGAGGCCTCCGCGCCACTGCCGGACCGTGCCGAGCATCGACGCCACCCGATGAGAGGTCGCGAAGGCGCGCGCCTCTCCGGCTCCGATCGAGCCGACGACCCCTTGCTGTCCATCGGACAGGCCCAGCCCGATGATCTCGCTGGATCGCGTGGCGTGGAGCTGCGGAAACACGAACAGGAGCGCGCGCTCGTCGACGAGCTCCACGGGCAGCGTCTCGGCCTCGCCTCGCGCGCTCCGGGGGGCTTCGAGCGTCGAGGCGGTGGCGCCACCGGCGAGGCACACGACGGCGACGAGGCAGGCGGCGCGGATCCCGGTCCCATGCATGGTGGATCTCCTGGTGGTCGTCCGATGGCGGGCAGGCCGACGGTCACGCGGGAGGTCAGTCGGTGGTACACGATCGAGGCACGTTTTGTTTCGCCAACGGTTTGCCCGCGAGAGCCTTACCAGTCGTCGTGGTGTTCGAATCCGAACGACTCCAGCGCGGCTCGCAGCTCGGGCAACCAGTCGGCGAGGGCACGATCGGCGGGGACGACGATCCGGATGACGCCGTCGGACCGGGTGACCGACCCCGTGCCGGACGGCGCCAGCGGAACCTTGATCTGCTCGCGGTGAATGCCCATCGCATCGGTGATCTCGAAGATCGCGCGCATGTCGTCGATCGTCACTCCGTGCGTCACGGCGCCTCCCGTGTCGTCAGACGGAAACATCTACAAAACCGCATACATGCCGATTTCGGGAACCCAGCCGGGCCGTCGAGACTTGAGTCTCAACGGGTATCGGCTATCATTCTCGCCCGTCAAAACCCATCCGGTTCACACGTTGGTTTCGAGTCAAACCAAGGGACGAACATGATAAGCGTATCTGGCGTCACCAAACGGTACGGCACCACGCTCGCCCTGAAAGACGTGAACTTTTCCGTCGATCGGAACCAGATTCTCGGCTTTCTGGGACCCAACGGAGCGGGCAAGAGCACGTGCATGAAGATCATCACGACCTACCTGTCCGCCGACGAGGGAACGGTGACCGTGGACGGGCTGGACGTCTCGAGCGACGCCCTGGCCGTGCGCAAGCGGATCGGGTACCTGCCCGAGGTCGCGCCGCTCTACGACGACATGCGTACCTTCGAGTACCTGAACTTCGTTGCGCGGGCTCGTGGGCTCTCGGGCGCGGATCTCGACACCCGGCTGAGCTGGGTCTACGACGCGATCAGCATCCGGGACGTGCTCTACAAGCCGATCAACGCGCTGTCCAAGGGGTATCGCCAGCGCGTGGGTCTGGCTCAGGCCCTCGTCCACGACCCGGACATCCTGATCCTGGACGAGCCCACGTCGGGGCTCGACCCGAGGCAGATCATCGACATCCGGAACCTCATCCACGAGCTGGCCGCCACCAAGACGATCATCTTCTCGTCGCACATCCTGGCCGAGATCAGCGCGGTCACCAACCGCATCGTGATCATCAACGAGGGGCGGATCGTCGCCGACGGTCAGGTCGATCAGCTGCGCAGCGAAGCCCGCAAGCACAACCGCGTGCTCGTGGAGCTGGCCGGCGCCAACGGCGACGCCGCCGCCGCGATCGGGTCGATCTCCGGCGTGACCGACGTCGGCCACATGCAGCTCGAGGGGCGCGAGACGCTGGTCGTTCAGAGCGCGATCAACCTGGACGTCCGACGCGACATCGCGCGGCTGGCGCGCGAGAAAGGCTGGGACCTCCTCGAGCTCCACAACGATCAGCCGTCGCTCGAGGAGGCGTTCATCGCGCTCACCGGAAAGGAGAGCGTCAACTGATGCGTGACGTCAACGTCATCTTCCGGCGCGAGTTCGGCGCGTACTTCAACTCGCCGATCGCCTACGTGTTCATCATCGTGTTCCTGCTGCTGACGACCGGGTTCTACGTGAACGGGTTCTTCCTGGCCGGCGTGGCCGACATGCGCGACTTCTTCGCCAGCCTGCCGTTGTTCCTGATCTTCTTCATCCCGGCCCTGACGATGCGGCTGTGGTCCGAGGATCAGCGGCGCGGGACGTTCGAGCTCCTGATGACGCTGCCCATGAAGCCGCGTCAGATCGTCATCGGAAAGTACCTGGCCGGCCTGGCCTTCTACTCGATCGCCCTCCTGTCCACGATCACCATCCCGATCACGCTGGCCTGGCTCGGGAACCCCGACGTCGGCGCCATCGTGTGCGGCTACATCGGGGCGTTGCTCCTGGGCGCGCTCTACCTGGCGATCGGGATCTTCGTGTCGGGACTGTTCCGCGATCAGATCGCGGCGTTCATCCTGACGCTCCTGGTGTGCTTCTTCTTCTTCCTGATCGGACAGCCGTTCTTCGCGCTCCTGCTCGACGGATGGGTGCGCGGACTGGGCTCGTTCCTGTCGGAAGGCTTCGGCGTCACCACGCACTTCGACGGGATTCAGCGCGGCGTGATCGGGGTCGAGAACATTCTGTTCTTCGTCTCGTTCTCGATCGTGTTTCTCGCGTTGAACACGCTGTCCCTCGAAGGACGCAAGTACTAGGAGGACGCGCTACATGGCTTCGAGAAAAGCAAGCTACTCGACCGGACTCGCGGTCGGCGCCGTGCTCCTGCTCGGCATCGCCGTGTTCCTGAACAGGACGGTCGCCAACGTCGGTCTCGGGCGCTTCGATCTGACCGAGGACAAGATCTACACCGTCTCCGACAGCGCCAAGAGCATCATGAAGTCGCTCGACGTGCCCGTGCAGGTGAGCTTCTACGTCACCCCCAAGGACGACATGCCCTCGGGCCTGAAGTCGCTGCAGCAGGACGTCGTGGACAAGCTGAGCGAGCTGTCGATCGCGTCGGGCGGGCGCCTCGAGTACAAGGTCGTGGACCCCAACGAGACCGAGGAGCTCGCCGAGACACTGGCCAAGAAGGGCGTCCGGCCGTTCCAGGTCCAGAGCGTGGATCGGGACGAGCTGGCCGTGAAGCTCGTCTACTCCGCCATCGGGATCGCGTACAAGGACAAGCCGGACGCGATCCTGCCCCAGATTCTCCCGGAGAGCCTGTCGAACTTCGAGTACGAGCTCCTGTCGAACGTGCTGCGGATCACTCGCGAGTCGTCGCCGCTCGTGGCGGTTTACTCCACCAAGGAGTCGGTCGATCCGCAGATGATGCAGCTCTACATGCAGATGGGCCAGCAGCCACCGCCGCCCGCGGACAACTTCACCGGCGTGCCCGAGATCCTCCGCAGCGAGGGCTACGACGTTCGGCCGGTGCAGCTCACACAGGACGACGGCATCCCCGAGGACACCGAGACGCTGATCGTGCTCGCGCCCAAGGACCTGAACGAGCGCCAGCGCTACGAGATCTCCGCGTTTCTGCGCGAGGGCGGCAACGTGATCCTCGGAGTCCAGGCGCAGCTGTTCGACTACAACCCCTCGCAGCGAGGCGGCTTCGACTTCAGTGCGCGCCCGCAGACGTTGACGATCAACGACCTCTTGACCGAGTACGGCGTGCGGGTCGACGACCGCCCGCTGATGGACACGCAGGTGGCCACGCTGGCCATTCCCCGCACGGTGACCGTGGCCGGCCTTCGTCTGCAGACGAGCGAGCCCGTCCAGGCGCCGATGCAGGTCCGCATTCTCGGTGCCGGCCTCAACAAGGACGTCCCGTTCGCTGCGGGCGTGCCCGAGATGCTGTACCTGTGGGGGACGCAGCTCATTCTCGACGACGAGCGGCTGGCCGCGAACGAGCTGACGGCCACACCGATCCTCGAGGGCGGCGAACACACGTGGGTGGTGAGCAAGACCTCGGGCTTGCTGTCCGACGTCGACCTGGACCCGGACGCGAACGACATCGTCTCGCGTCCGCTCCTCGGCGTGATGCTGGAGGGGACGTTCCCCGATCCGTACGCGGACACCGGCGTTCCGGACTGGCCGGGCGCCGCCGTGGACTCCACCCAGGTCGCCGACGCCGACACCGGCGTCTCCGACGAGGACGCGAAGCCGGGGCGTCTGATCGTCACCGGCTGCGCCAAGCTGTTCGAGGACATGCTCCTCCAGCAGCAGGGGCACTCGCTGTTCGTCCTCAACGCGGTCGACGCGATCACGCTCGGTGACGATCTCATCGCGCTGCGCTCGCGCTCGTACGAGCGCCGGACGCTCGAGGACGCGTCCGACGGGAAGCGGCTCGGATTCCGCCTGGCCAACATGGCGTTGGTGCCCGCGCTCGTGATCGTCTTCGGGCTCACCCGCAAGTTCAAACGTGACAGCGAATCCAACGCGTATGCGGCGCGCATGCGCCAGGGTGCGACGGGAGGGAAAGCGTAATGGGAAAGCTCGCGAAACCCATCGTCATTCTCGCGGTCGTGCTGGTCGCACTGGTCTTGGTCTCGAAGCTCAGTGAGGACCGCAAGCTCGCCACCGAGAGCGGCGGCGGCTTCACCGACGTCCTCGGCAGCGGCTTCGATACCGGCAACATCGACGTCGTCGAGGGCTGGCTCGGCTCTGCCCCGGACACGCTGGTCACGTTGACGCGCGGCACCGACGGCTGGGTCGTGTCGTCGGCCTGGAGCTGGCCGGCCAAGGAGGCCCAGGTCGATCGACTGATCGAGAACCTGGGGAAGCTCTCCGGTGAACGTCGCTCCTCGGACGCGTCGGTGCTGGCCGATTATCAGATCGACGACGAGTCGGGCTTTCACCTCGTCGGCAGGAAGTCCGGCGGCGCCGAGCTCTTCCACGTCGTCGTGGGCAAGAACGCCAGCGGCGGCGACTTCGTCCGAACCGAGGGCTCGAACGACGTCTATCTGACGAGCGTGAACCTCCGCTCGGACTTCGGACTCTGGGGCGAGACGCCCAAGCCCCCGGACAACAAGCGGTGGGTGGACCTCGTGGTCAACACGTGCGACCGGGAGGCCGTGGACGAGGTCGTCCTGAGCACGCCCGACGGCGACATCGTGCTCACGCGCGAGTTCGAGACGATCACGCCCGATCCCGCGGAGGAGGCCGAGGCCGGCGCCGACGAGACCAGCGTGGACGTCGGCGGCGACGGGACCACCGTCAATCGAAAGGTCTACGAGTACACGCCGGACGCCAAGGGCGCCTTCGACAAGGCGAAGGCCGATCGCGTGATCGGTGCGCTGGCGTCGCTCCGGGCGTCGGACGTGGCCGATCCCGCCGACGTCGACTCGTACGGCTTCGAGGGAGGCCGTTCGGCCGAGATCACGCTCAGCGACGGCTCGGTCACGAAGATCATCTTCGGGTCGAACACCGAGGACGACTCGAAGACGTACGTGATGGCCGAGGGTGGGAAGCCGGCGATGATGTACAAGGGGACCGTCGACAACATCTTCAAGTCGAGGGACGAGCTGTCGCCGGACGAGAACTCGTCCTAGGTCCGGCAGATCGGCGGCGCGTGCCTCCGTCCCGCGAGCCGGGACGGGGGCATGAACCCCTCTGCTCGGACAGGCCTCGGGCGGCCGCGCTCGACGCGCGGCCTGATTCCCTGCGGACTCGCTGGGATCCAACCCCCCATCGCCGCTCGATGACTGCACGCGCTACTTCAGCACCACGAGCTTCGTGCGGCTGCGGAAGCCGAACGACGTGGTCATCCGCGCCCAGTAGACACCGCTTCCCACTTCCTTGCCGGCATCGTCGAGTCCGTCCCAGGTCACGGCGTGGATCGCGGGATCCTGAGCGGACGACACCAGCGTGCGAACGCGGCGGCCGTTCACGTCGTACACCTTCAGTGTGACGAAGCCGGACTCTCCGAGCACGTAACGCAGCGTCGTCGTCGGATTGAACGGGTTGGGCGCCGCCGACACGAGGCGAGTGATCGCCAGAGCCCCGAGCCCGGGGGACGGCTCGACCGCGATGACGCAGTCCGGATCCTTCAGCGGGTCCACCGGCACGCCGAGCCACTCGAACACGTCGGCCACGCGCCGGGCGATCGCGGTGAGATCCTCGCACGCGCCGCCTCCGGGGCCGGATCCGGTCCAGCCGTCCGGTGTCGTGCGGAGCAGATCGAGCGAGAACGAGTCGGTCACGACGCGCTGGCTGCGTGACGCGTCCTGATCGTTGGACACCGAGGCGTACATCTCCGCGGCTCCGCCGGAGTCCTGGTCGATGTACTCGAGGTTGCCGACGCCCTCCGATTCGACGCCGATCACGTCGAACGGCGTGAGTGTCGAGCAGCCGGCGCGCGCCACCGACGCGTAGCTCTCGCCGCCGACGGGGAAGTGTCTCCCGCCGGACGGATCCAGCCTCACGCACGCGGATCCGTCGCCGCTCAGCGACTCGTAGTCGCCGCGGCGGAAGGCCTGAGCGTAGCGCTCGAGCAATCGGTTCGAGTACGGACGACCGGATCGCGAGAGAATGCGCGTGACGTGGTCACCGTTCAGCCACAGCCCGCGCGTGAGCGAGTCGTCGCAGCGCGGCGCCTCGACGTTCTGGATCAGGATCCGAGCGTCCTGATCGCGCAGGCCCTCCTGGGAGCGCGACCCGGTGTTGTAGAGGATCGTGTTGTAGGCCAGCGACTGGAAGAGCGTCATCCCGTTGTCACCGAAGAGCTCGCGACCCAGCGGCGCCGGCACGTTGGAGCTGGCGGCGAGGTAGTCGTAGCGATCCCAGTTGTCGCGCGTTCGTCCCTCGACGTCGTCGGACGCGCCGAGAATCGGGCGCAGTCCTGCGTTCTCGATCACGTGCTGGCGGCCATCGTTTGCGGCGTCCACGTACAGGACGCAGGACGTGACCAGCGCGCCGCCCGGGCTCTCGCGCCATCCGGGCAGGACCTCGAACTCCAGCGCGCCATCGGTCGTGTCGGGAGCCACCCGGGTGCCGCCCGGACCCTCGGACGAGAAGAAGTACTCGACCGTGGTCCCGGGCGTGAACAGTCCGTCGGGCAGGATCTTGGGATCGTCGGCGTCCAGGACGCCGTCGTCGTGGACGTACGTCGCAAAGTGCTCGTCTCGCGGCGACGGAAGCGCCTCCATGCGGACGGCCAGGTAGTCGACGCGGTCTCCGGCGCCACCCACCGCGCCTCCGCGCGCATCGAGGAACGCGGCGTAGTCACCGTCGTCGATTGCCGGACCGGGATGCACCCGGAAGTTCAGGTACACCTCGGCGCCGGGCTCGGAGATGACCACCGCGGAGTCGCCCATGTTCGCGTTCGTCTGGTCGCCGTCCAATCGGTTGTTGTCGAAGAACGAGTGCACGTCGGCGGTCGCCGTCGGTGACAGCGAGCTCTCCTGGGGAAAGACGTCTTGATAGAGGAGCTCGAGCGCGATCGCGGGGACATCGAGGCCGTCGCCCACCGCCGCGATGCGGATGTCGTCCCAGTACGGCCTCTCGTCGCGGCGCTCCGGATTACACGATCCGAAGTCGTCGCAGTTGACGAGCAGCTCGATCGCCACGGCCAGGGAGTCGGCGTCTCCGGGAATGTACGGGCTCACGTCCTCGATCACGCGGGCGCACTGATCGGGTAGGAACAGGAATCCCCCGACGCCGACGAAATCCCGGGACCAACCCACGACGCCGGTCGCCTCACAGGTCCACGGGTAGTACGAGATCCCGACCCGGTAGCCCACGCCGGCGTTGGCCCGTGCCCCGTACGTGTTCCACATCACACGCCAGTCGGATCGGCCCTCCACCGGCGAGCCGGGACCGACGTAGAGGGGAGGCGAACGCATCAGCTCGTGCTGTCCCTCCGGGTGAACCTCCGGCCCCACCCCGTCGAAGGCCGTCATCACGTACGCGTTCTCGGGGTCGGCGAGCGGACACGTGCACGGATCGTCCTCGATCGGTGGCAGATCGTCCAGGTGCGTCACGTCGAGGTACGTTCCGATCGGCGGGGCGGCGAAGAACGCCCACTCCTCGGGCCCCGACTCGAAGTCGTCGGTGTCGGACAGCCCGGTGCCCGCAATCGAGAAGTTGTCGAGCCCGAACGCGCCATAGACCGAGTTCAGGAAGCCCGAGAAGGAGTCGCGACCGTCCGAAAAGAGGGGATCGGACACGAACTCGAACACGACGTCGAAGTCGCCGGCCCCGATCGGCAGGTCGTCGACCTGGATCACGAGGCTCTCGTGCGCCGGCGACGACGGAGTGCCGATCGCCGTGCCCTCTTGAGTCGAGCCCGAGTACTCCGCCAGGGGATCGCTTCGCACTCCATCCACGACGGTGTAGAGCGAGGTGATGTCGAAGTCCGTCTCACTGTCGGTGAAGTAGTCGAACTCGATCGTCACGACACCGACGCCGGTGTACGAGAACGTCTTGGTCGCCGACACCGTCCACAGGTTGTCGTAGCCCATCCCGCCCGGCCAGCAATCCTCCGCGGCCTCGGCGTCGTGAGCGCCGACCCAGAGCGATCCATCGCCGTCGATGATGGCGCTGACGGGATCATCGACGAAGTCGATCGTCGTCCGGTGGCGGAAGAACGGGTTTCCGAACGCATCGACACCGCCGCCCGAGAGGTCTTCGCTCGTCCATCCCTGGAGCGTGCCGTCCTCGAAGTCCCAGACGCCGCCGACCTCGGCGAGGCCATCCGACCCCAGACCGCCGAACCAGATCGTGTCGGCCGCTCCGCGTGCGGTCCTTGCGGCGTGCTCGACCAGCCCGGTCTCGATGGAGACGGGGTGCGACAGCGTCGGCTCGATCCTCGGTCCGGCCACGGGCCGCCGCGCGGTGGTGAGCGAAGGCGCCGTGCACACCGCCATCACCGAGAGTGCCAAGATGATTCTCCGTGTCGTCATGACCTGAATCCTCCCTTTTCATCCACTCGAGTGCGCCGAGCGCGTCGCGGCGGGAGGTCCGGACGCGAGGGGCGGGCCCGACAATGCTCAGAGACTCGATCGTGCGGGCACGGAACACGTGCCCGGAACGGTGAGGGATACCGAAGTCGAGCGCGGGGAGAACGCGCGCGGCGCGCGCGGGTCGGCGACGAGCAGAGAGCGGTCCTGCGGCGCGCAACGGCTGCGACGTGGAGAAGCGGGAGCCGACCATCGACGACGCACCTCCCAGATCTCGTGTGCACACGCTCGACGTGTTCGGGAGGGACTATTCAGACGCTATGTCCAAATGAGCAGTTCCGTCAACTGTTTTCGTTGTTGCGCGCCACCTCACCCCGGCGCGACGCGTGCGACGCCGAGGCGTGTGCTAGACTCGTGC
Source organism: Candidatus Eiseniibacteriota bacterium (assembly GCA_965224245.1). Lineage (GTDB taxonomy): Bacteria > Eisenbacteria > RBG-16-71-46 > CAZAMP01 > CAZAMP01 > CBDCYW01. The sequence continues at coordinate 4,490,846 of OZ245046.1, forward strand.
GTTCGCGATCGCACGGCCACCCCCACTCCAGACGCTCCGGCGGCGCACGCGCGGCCGCAGTTCGCCATGCGCACGCATCCTCATGTCATCCAAGGAGTTAACTAGGTGCACGCGATCAGCCACACCGTCCGGTGGACGATCCCCGCCATCGCGATGACCGTCGGATCCGGGATCCTGGCCAGCGTGCCGGCATTCGTTCCGGCGCCCCAGAACGCCGAGTACGAGATCCCACTCCCGACGTTCGACGCTCGCACGTTCCGGACGCTCGAGACTCTCGCTGCCACTCGCACCGTGACCGAGGCGGCGGCGGCCAAGTTCGGCGGCGAGTGGCGCGTGTATTCCTGGAGCGCGTCGTCCGGGACGGCTCGCGATCTGTATGGCAGCGGTCTCGACCTGGGCGCGCCGATCACGACCGATGAGGCCGCCGACGCGGTCGCGCGAGGCGTCATCGCCGACAATCCCGAGATCTTCGCCGCCGACGTCTCGAACCTGACGTTGGATGCGATCGCGCGCGGACGCGGCAAGGTCGGCGTGCACTACCGGCAGACCTACCTGGGCATCGAGGTTCTGGGATCCAAGATCTACACGATCTTCACCGAGGACGGCGGTCGGCTGTTCGTCATGGGCTCCAACTACCACGGAGACATCTCGCTCGACCCGACACCCGCGCTCGCCCGGTCCGAGGCGATCGGCATCGCACGGGACGCCGTTCCGTTCGACCCGTCCACCGACGCCGTCGAGGACGAGGTCGACCTCCTGATCGTCCCCGTTCCGACGTCACCGTCGTCGGTGCAGCACCGACTGGCGTGGCGTGTCCGCGTCCAGACGCACGATCCGCTCGGGATCTGGGTCACGCACGTGGACGCTCACACCGGCGAGATCTTCTACCGCTACAACGACGTGCGTTTCTTCGACTACGAGGGTACGAGCGCTCTCGACACCCAGCCGATCACGTACTGCGACGGGACCGAGCCCGCGGCCGCCAAGTACATGTACGTCGACGTCGACGGGCTGCCTCAGATCACGACCGGCGCCGACGGCACGTGGGCGGCCGGCGTGGACGACACGGTCGACCGCAGCGCGTCGGCGGCTCTGCAGGGTCCCTACGTCACCATTCAGAACTTCGCCGGTGACGAGGCGTCGTGGACGGGAACCGCAACCCCCGGTGAGCCGACCGAGATCTACTTCGACATCTCGAACTCGCAGGCCGACGAGCGCGACGTTTTCGACGGTGTGAACGACATCCACGACTTCTTCCAGGAGATCGACCCGACCTTCGCGTACGCGTCCGAGCAGATCGTCGCGAACGTCAGCATCGACGAGAACTGCAACGCGTTCTGGTTCGGCTCGATCAACTTCTACCGGGAGGGCGGCGGCTGCGCGAACACCGGCGAGATCCAGGGCGTCGTCCAGCACGAGTACGGTCACGGCGTTCAGAGTGCGGTGATCGGCGGTCAAGGGAACGAGGGGCTCGGCGAAGGCAACGCCGACGTGCTCGCCAACATCATGACACGCGAGTCGATCATCGGGCGGGGCTTCTCGCTGGACGCTTGCTCCACCGGGCTTCGCAACTCGGACAACGATCTGCGCTACCCCGAGCACGTCGTCGGTCGAGAGGAGCACGACGCCGGCCGCGTCATCGCGGGCTTCCACTGGGACATGGCCGAGAATCTCAGGGCGAGCCTGGGTGAGGACGAGGGCTGGCGGTACATGGCCGAGCTCTGGCACTACGCGCGCAAGCTCCACCGGCCGGTGTATCAGCCGGATCAGGTTCTGGCCAACTTCATCGCGGACGACGACGACGGTGACCTCACCAACGGCACGCCGAACTACCTCGATCTCTGCGCCGCCGCCGAGCACCACGGGTTCTCGTGCCCGGCATCCTCCGGCGTTCACTTCTGGCGATCGGCGACCTCGAACACCGTGGACCGCACGGACCCGATCAGCATCGTCGTGGCGCCGTTCTCGACCGACGGCTCGATCGTTCCGAGCTCCGTCGAGATGCACTACCGGATCGACGGCGGATCGTTCATCGACGTCGGCATGACCCCCACCGGTGATCCGGACGAGTACGAGGCCTCGATCCCGGCTCAGCCGCTGGGGACGTTGATCGAGTACTGGGTGGAGGCCAGCGACGACCTCGGCTCCACCGGCACCGGTCCCGCGGACGCGCCCGCGTCACTGCACGGATTCTACGTGGCGGCGGTGTACGACCCCTTCGAGGAGGATGACGCGGCCTGGACGGTCGGTTTGCCCGACGATGACGCCACGCGCGGGATCTGGGAGCGGGTCGATCCGATCGGGACCACCGCCCAGGCGTCCGTCGACGCGACGCCGTCCCCGGGAACCGATGCGTGGATCACCGGTCAGCACGAGGGACCCGAGGGAGGATGGCAGGGTCAGAGCCAGATCAACGACGGCAAGACCACGCTGATCAGCCCCGTGTACGACATCTCGGCCAGCACCCAGTTCGCCAGGCTGCAGTACCGGCGCTGGTTCTCGAACGACACGGGCCCGAATCCCGGCGAGGATCCGTGGATCGTCCGGGTGTCGAACGACGGCGGCGAGACCTTCGTCGAGGTCGAGAACACCACCGTCAGTGATCGCTCGTGGCTCTTCGTCGAGCACGACCTCTGGGCGCTCTTCGGCGGCAGCGTCGGACAGATCCAGGTCCAGTTCGAGGCGAGCGACTATGCGCCCAGCGCCGTCGTCGAGGCCGGCGTGGACGACTTCACGATCATCGCCGACCTCGGCGAGGGCACGGTGGCGGTGGAGCCGACGCTGCCGGGGATCCCGCGGGCGGCGTATCTGGCCGAGGCCCGTCCGAACCCGTTCCGGCCGCGCACGACGATTCGCTATGGTCTGAACGACGAGGGGCCCGTCACGCTCGCCGTTTATGACGTCGGCGGCCGTCGCGTGCGCGGTCTCGTGAACGCGGTAGAGGGCGCGGGTCACCATGCGGTGTCCTGGGACGGCCTCGACGACACCGGTGTTCGCGCACCGTCGGGCGTGTATTACGTGCGGGTGGAGGGTCCGGACCTCTCGGACACGAAGCGCGTCACGCTCGTTCGCTGATCGGTCGCGTTCGCATTCGGCGCCCCCGGCTCCTCGGAGTCGGGGGCGTTCTCGCCTGTGACGTCGGGGCGTGTGCCCCGTGCCGCATCTCGTGACCGCTCTCGCCGCTCCGCGTCCGGATCGTTGTGCAGCCGGGGGAAGTGCGGCAGAATGACCGGAGCGGCGCGTCCGAGCGCGCCGGACAACCCCTCCCCAACAGGTCGTCGCATGAGTCGCTCGCTGCCCGAACCGATCGACGGATTCGAGATCAAACATGAGATCGGCCGCGGCGCGATGGGCGTGGTGTACCTCGCCGAGGACCTGACGCTGGGGCGCGACGTCGCGCTGAAGATCCTGAGCGAGACGCACCGGGACGATCCGGCCCACCTCGAGCGCTTCCGTCGCGAGGCCCGGGCGCTCGCCGCGCTCAACCATCCCAACGTCGCCACCATCCACTCCCTTCTGGACGTGCGCGATCGAGTCGTCCTCGTCATGGAGCACGTGCCCGGCGAGTCGCTCGATCGCCGGGTCGGACTCCTCCCGTTTCGCTCGGTCGTCCGATACGCGCGGCAGATCGCCTCGGGTCTCGAGTTCGCGCATGCGCACGGCATCGTCCACCGCGATCTGAAGCCGGCCAACGTGATGATCACGCCGCTGGAGCAGGTGAAGCTCCTCGACTTCGGGCTGGCCAAGCGCGGCGCCGGGCTCGCCGGAGGCGAGAAGCCCACCACACAGGTCGGGGAGATCCTCGGCACGCCCGGGTACATGAGCCCCGAGCAGGTCGAGGGCAAGTCGGTGGACCATCGCGCCGACGTCTGGGCGTTCGGGTGCCTCTTGTTCGAGTGCCTCGTGGGTCGGCTGCCGTACGCGGGCAGCACGGCCTACTCGATCCTGGCCCAGACGCTGGAGCACGATCCGGACCTCGCGCCCCTGGACTGGGTGTCCGAGATGACGCCGGGGCTGCGCACGCTGATCGAGCACTGCCTGACCCGCGATCCCGGTGCGCGCGCCTCGGACATGGGGCAGATCCGCGAGCGGCTCGGCGACGAGATCGCGGTCGTGGGCCTGCCGACGGACGTCCGCATGCCGGTGGTGACCGGCGCCGGTCTCAGCACGACGCCCAACAACCTGCCGATCGCCGCCTCCAAGCTCGTCGGACGGGCCGAGGCGCGCCGTCGCATCACCGCGCTTCTGGACGCGAACCGCCTCGTGAACGTCGTGGGTTTCGGGGGAACCGGCAAGACGCGCCTGGCCACCGAGCTCGGGCGCGAGCTGTCCTCCACGTACCTCGACGGCGTCTGGCTGGTCAGCCTCGACGACCTGATCGACGAGAGCGAGCTCGTCCCCGTCGTGTGCAAGACCATGCGCCTCACCGACCAGGCCGGGCTGGTGGAGCAGCTCCAGCACCGGCGTCATCTCCTGATCCTCGACAACTGCGAGCATCTGCGCGACGCGTGCGCCACCTTCCTGAAGGGCATCCTCACGGTCGACCTCCGCTCACGCGTTCTGGCGACCAGTCGAGAGCCGCTCGGGCTCAGCGGCGAGCAGATCTACCGGCTCCCTCAGCTCGACGTCCCGCATCTGAACGGATCGGCGACGATGGCCGACGTCGAGGAGTGCGAGGCGGTCACGCTCTTCGTGCAGCGTGCGAGATCGGCACAGGACGACTTCACGCTCACACCGGACAACTGGACCCACGTCCTCGACATCTGCCGGCGGGTGGACGGGAGCGCGCTGGGAATCGAGCTGGCCGCGGCACGTGTTCCGGTCCTCTCGCCCCGGCAGCTCAGCGAGCGACTCTCGGGCGATCTGTCCCGCGTCCTCGTCGGTCGCGGATCGGACCTGCCCGAGCGCCACCGCACCCTGGCCCGCCTGGTGTCGTGGAGCTACGCGAACCTCAACGACCGCGAGCAGAAGGTGCTCGAGATGCTGTCGGTGTTCGTGGGCGGGTGGACGCTGGACGCCGCCGAGGCCGTCTGCACGACCGAGTCCATCGAGTCGTGGGAGATCCTCGACATCCTGGGCAGCCTGATCGACAAGTCGCTCGTGGAGCGCGTGATCCATCCGCTCATGGTGAACCGGCGCGCGCGATACCGGCTCCTCCAGATCGTGCGCGAGGAGGTTCGCGCCCAGGCCGCACCCGAGACGCTGGCGGATGCGGCGGTCCGGCACTGCGAGTACTACGTGTCGCTGACCGCGGACCCCAATCCGACCAAGTGGCCCCACGGTTACTCGTCGATCGATCCCGACGAGGCGAACTACCGGCTCGCGCTGGAGACCGCGGTCGCTCGTGAGCACCCAGGTCAGGCATCGATGCTGATCGCGCTCGGGTGGCGGTCGTTCGCACACGGGGACCACCGGAGCATGCTCGGCTACGCCGATCGCGCGTTTGCCCTGGGTGTGAGCGACGAGGTCTCCACGGGCGTGCTCCACTACCTCGCGGGCACCGCTCACTGCATGGCCGGCCGCACCGAGGAGGCGGTGTCGCACCTGGATCGGGCGATGGAGATCACGGCCGATCCGGATCTCGGCGAGCTCAGCATCGACATCATCCAGAACTGGTCGATCGTCACCAACGTGGACCGGGCCGAGCTGGTCGAGCGGTACGCACGGCTCGTGGCCGAGACGAGAGCCGTGAGCACCAATCAGCGGGCCAAGCTCCTGAACAACTACATCGCGCTGCTCCTGGAGAGCGGGGACTACGACCGCGCGCGCGAGGCGATCACCGAGTGCCTCGCCGCCGCCCGCGCGGGCGACTATCCGCAACGCCTGCCCTACTCCCTGAACGCGGCGGCCGTGATCGCCTTTCACGACGGTCAGCTCGACGAGGCCCGATCGGCCCTGGTGGAGAGCGCCCAGCTCAGTCGCCGAATCCGGCACGACGCGAACCTCCGGGCGGCGCTCGTGTGGCTGGCCCGCGTGCTGAGCACACAGGACGAGCCGGAGGCCGCGGCGACGAGCCTCGGCATGGCCAACACGGTGGATGCGCGACTCGACGCTCCGTTTCCACACGAGCACGACAACGCGGTGGCCCGCGAACGCATCGAGTGCACCCTGGGCACGAAGGCGTTCCAGGCTCGGTTCGAGGCCGGTCGGTCCGCGTCGGACGACGACGTCGACACGTTCCTGCGCTCGCTCCGGAGCGACGGCGCGGCCGGCAGCGCCGCGGGAGCCCGGACGTGACGAATCCTCGCAACCCCACCGGCCGCCCGGAGGCGGCGCTGCCCGAGCACGTGTCGGCCAACCGCGCGTACTGGGACGAGATGGCGCACGAGTGGACCGAGCCGGGCCGCCGGGCCTGGTCCTCGGGCGAGCCGACCTGGGGGTGCTGGGACATCCCCGAGTGCGACGTCGAGATGCTCCCGCCCGACATGACCGGACTCGACGCGATCGAGCTGGGCTGCGGCACGGCCTACGTTTCGGCGTGGATGGCGAGGCGCGGCGCGCGCGTGGTCGGCATCGACAACTCCGAGCGGCAGCTCGACACCGCGCGGGCGCTGGCCGCCGAGCACGGGGTGAGCCTGACGCTCCTTCACGGCAATGCCGAGCACGTGCCGTATCCGGACGCGTCGTTCGACTTCGCGATCAGCGAGTACGGCGCGGCGATCTGGTGCGATCCGTACGTGTGGATCCCCGAGGCCCATCGGCTGCTGCGGCCGGGCGGAACCCTCGTGTTCCTCGGCACCGCCCCGCTCGCGATGGTCACGACGCCCGACAGCGGCGACGCGTGCGACACCGTGCTGCACCGGGACTACTTTGGCATGCACGCGCTGGACTTCCGCGAGGTCGAGATCGATCCCGGCGGCGTCGAGTTCAATCTGCCGGTCTCGGAGTGGTTCCGGCTCTTCCGGGAGACCGGGTTCGACGTGCTCGATTACCGCGAGCTCCGGGCCCCCGACTCGGCATCCGGGCTTCGCTTCGCGGTCGCCGCTGAGTGGGCCAAGCGCTGGCCGTCCGAGCAGGTGTGGAAGCTCCGGAAGCCGGCGGAGACCGCGTCTCGCTCGTCCGGGTGACGGCGTCGCGGTCGCCGACCCACGCAGACGTGCGGAGCGGCCAGGGAGGTGGCTCGTGCCTCGCGATCGGGGCACGCTCGGGACGGGAGGGGGCCGGGCGAGGATGCGGCGGGGCGACGCACGAGCGTCACCCCACCGCGTCGAGGTCGCTACTTCAGGACCACCATCTTCGTCGCGGCCGAGAACCCGGCCGACGTGGTCAGCCGTGCCCAGTAGACGCCGCTGGAGATGCGTTCACCGTCGTCGGTGAGACCGTCCCACTCGGCGGTGTACGCACCGACGGGATGCACGCCGCTCACGAGCGTGCGAACGAGCCGCCCGGAGACGTCGTAGACGCCGAGCGTGACGAACGCCTCGGTGCCGACGGCGAACCGGACCCGCGTGCGCGGGTTGAACGGGTTCGGCGCGTTCTGGTAGAGCACCGTTCTCGCGATCGGCGTCGAGACGTCGTCCGCGCCCACGATGATGTGGTCGAACGGCTTCATCACGTCCCCCGGGACCTCCATGAACTGGAAGACGTCCTGCATCCGCGTGAGAATCGCGTAGTCGGAGCATGGCTCCCCGTCCCCGGGCACCGATTCCGGGTCCCCGTCGCCGATCCAGCCCGGCGGCACCTGCCGCAGGAAGTGGAGCGAGAACGCGTCCACCACCGTCCGGTACCCGATGCTGGCCGGGGCCTGCTCGTTGGACACGGCCGCGAACGGGGTCTGGATCTCGCCGGCGTCCTGATCCACGTAGATGAGGTCGCCGGCACCGTCGCCGGTCACTCCCAGCACGTCGAACCCCAGCAGGATGGGACAGCCGTTTCCCCGGAGACCATACGACGTTCCCGGCGGGGTCACGTCGCTGCCGGGGTCGGCGTCCAGCCGCACGCAGAACGACGAATCCGCCGGAAACGCGACCTCGCGATACGGCGTGCCGAACAGGAACGCACCGCAGAACTGATTCAAGAGCGCCTGGTTGAACGGTCGCGCCGGTCGGTCGAGGATCGATGCGATTCCGTTGCCACTGAGCCAGAGTCCGCGGACGAAGTCCGACCCACCCGGACGCGCGACCGCCAGCCACGACGTGAGCAGGTTGGCGTCGCCGTTGCGGAGGCCCTCCACTCTATTCGTTCCGGTGTTGTAGAGCACCGTGCGGTAGATCAACGACTGGTACTTCGTCATGCCGTTGTCACCGGACGTCTCGCGCGCCATCGGGGCGGGGATGTTGGCGTTGGCGGCCAGGTAGTCGTATCGATCCCAGTTGTCGTGCACCACGCCGTCGGGGTCGGTTGACGTTCCCAGGATCGTACGCAGCCCCTCGTCCTGGATCGGCTCCTGCGCACCCACGTTGTACGCGTCCACGTACAGCACGCACGACGAGAGGAACGGCTCATCGCCCGCCGGCGCCGTGCTGCCACCGGAGATGATCCCCGGCAGGAGGTCGAACTCCAGGAAGAACCCGCCGGTCGTGTCGGGGACGACCCGTGTGTCGAGCATTCCCATGTACCGGGAGGAGAAGAAGTACTCCACCGAGCTTCCGGGGGTCAGGACGCCGTCCGGGATGACCTTGAGCCCGTCCGACACGCGATAGGTCGCGTACACGCCCGACGTGGTGGTCTCGATGACCTCCACCTCCAGGAACGTCGGATCGACCCTGGCGTCGCCGGCCCCGCCCGCGGCCCCCCCGTTCGGGACCAGGACCTCGTTGACCCCGTCCGACGTCATCGCCGGTCCCGGGTACAGGCGGAAGTTCATGAACACCTGCGGCGTGGGTCCCGGGGCCAGTCCGCTCTCGGAGATGACGGTCGCCGAGTCGCCCATGTTCGCGTTCGTCTGATCCCCATCGGCGCGGTTGTTGTCGTAGAAGGAGTAGACGTCGCAGGCCGCGGTCGGGAGCAACGAGTTCTCGGCCGGGTAGGCGTCCTGGTACAGGAGCTCCAGCGACAGCTGAGGCGCGTCGATCGCATCGCCCGCCAGAGCGAACGTGATGTTGTCCCAGTACGGCGACTGGTTGGTCTGATCGGGTCCGGTGCAGTCCGCGGTGCCGAAGTCGTCGCAGTCCCCGAGGAGCTCGAACACGATCCGCAGGGAGTCCACGCCGTTCGCGTGTGCGCTCGTCATGAACTCGGAGTTGTCGACACGCAGCGTCGCGCACCTCGAACCCCCGAGCGTCTGGAAGATGTAGCCCCCGTCCCCGGCCGGCTCGATCGTCCAGCCCACCTGGTCGGTCTCCGGGCACGTCCACGGCCAGTAGTCCATCAGCGCGCGATAGCCGACGCCGTTGGATACCGGGAGATCCTCCCAGACGTCCCACTCGATGAGGTACACCGGACGGTCGTCGTCCGGTCCGTCGATGTACGCGGGGTTCGATCCGATGAGCTCGTGCTGCTTCTGGGGATGCGGGAACCCGCCGCTGATCGACCCGTCCCAGTCCGAGGCGATCATGACGTAGTCGTTGTCCGGGTCCTGTGTGATCGGACACACGCACGGGTCGGGAATGGGATCGAGATCGCCGAGCGCCACGACCTGTAGGTACGTGCCGATCGCCGGATCGGTGTCGAACTCCCAGCCCTCGGCGTCGATCTCGAAGTCGTCCGCGTCGGAGAGCCCGACGCCGTTGATGACGAAGTCGTCCATCCCGAACGGGCCGAAGTACGAGTTCAGGAACCCGGAGAACGAGTCGAGGCCGTCGGAGTACAGCGGGTCGGAATCGAAGTTGAAGATGATCTGGAACGGCTCCCCGGCCCCCGGCGGCAGAAGCGAGACGTCGATCACGATGATGTCGGTGGCCGGTGACGTCGGCGATCCGATGGCCGTGCCTTCCTCGTTCGCTCCCGAGTAGCCCCAGCCCTCAGGCGTGGACCACGCCGAGCCGTTCAGGGGCGGGGAACGCACGCCGGCCACGTCCGTGTACACGTAGGTGTAGTCGAATTGCGTCTCGCAATCGGTGAAGTAGTCGAACTGGATCGTGACGGTCGAGCTCCCGCCGTACAGGAAGGTCTTCCGTGCGCTCACCCCCCAGCCGTTGTCATAGCCCAGTCCGCCCGGCCAGCAGCCGGCCGCGGCCTCCTCGTCGTTGGCGCCGGCCCAGAGCGAGCCCACGCCGTTCATGACCGGAATCGTGGTCGCCCCGGAGAAGTCGGCCGCCGTGATGCGCCGGAAGTACGTGTCTCCTCCGACCGACGGATCGCCGGGCGGGTCGGCCTGGCCGACGTCGGTCAGATCCCTGGAGGACCAGCCCTGGAGCGTGCCGTCCTCGAAGTCCCAGATGCCGCCGTCGAAGGCCAGTCCATCGACCCCCTCGCCTCCGAAGAGCACCGTGTCGGCGGTTCCGCGCGCGACAGCGGACGCCGTCACCGGCGGGGCGTCGAGCGCCGCCCGCTCGTCGCCGACCGGCAGAACCTGCCGGATCTCGAGCTTGCCGCCCGCGAGCACCGTCGTGGTCAAGCCGGCGACGGCCAGGGAGGCGAGCAGCAGTGTGCGTATCGTACTCATCGCGTTCTCCTCGCGTTGTGCTCGATCCGTGAAACGCCACGGGGCGGCGAGTGCCGACGGGCGGCGCGATGCCCAGATCCGGATGCCGATCCTCGGGATGCCGACGAGGACGGACGGCGGCGGAGCGTCGAGGCGGGTCGATGCGCGCTTTCGGACCGACGCGAACGCCGGTCGAGTCGTCCCGACATCACGACGCCTCCACCTGACGAGCTGGCGGGCAGGAGGGACGGGGAGGACGCCCCGGGCTGACAGCGGTTTTGGGAGGATCTCGGTTTCCTGGCATTTTATCCGACGCGCGCGGAGATCGTCAATGTGGTGCGCCGCGATCCGCCGCTCCCGAGCGTGTCGTGGATGAACGACGCCACCGGTGCCGGACGGCTTGGCAGGTCGCCTCCGGACGCGCGACAATGGGCGGCAGGCGCGCCGGTGCGACGGCGCTCAGGCGGACGTCCGCGGGACACCCGGGGCGATCGCGCCTCGACACCGCTACAACCCTTCTCGGAGGTCGCAGATGTTGTTCGAGTCCGTGCTGGAGGTCATCGGCCGCACGCCGATGGTCCGGCTGCACCGCGTCGGCGCCCAGCTCGCCTGCAACCTCTACGCGAAGTGCGAGTTCCTGAACCCCGGGGGATCGGTCAAGGACCGGATCGGCTACCGCATGGTGGTCGACGCGGAGCGCTCGGGTCGGATCAAGCCGGGCGACACGCTGATCGAGCCCACGAGCGGCAACACCGGCATCGGCATCGCGCTGGCGGGCGCGGTGCGCGGATATCGCGTGATCATCACGATGCCCGAGAAGATGAGCCGCGAGAAGCAGGTCGTGCTGGAGGCACTCGGGGCCGAGATCGTGCGAACGCCGACCGAGGCGGCCTGGGATTCGCCCGAGAGCCACATCGGCGTGGCCAAGACGATGCGCTCGCAGCTTCCCAACGCGCACATCCTGGATCAGTACTCGAACCCGTCCAATCCCGACGTGCACTACGACGAGACCGGCCAGGAGATTCTCGACGACCTCGGCGGGAAGGTCGACATGGTCGTGATCGGCGCCGGGACCGGCGGTACCATCACCGGCGTCGCACGCAAGATCAAGGAAGCGGCCCCGTCGTGTGTGATCGTCGGGGCCGACCCGATCGGATCGATTCTCGCGGGTGGGACCGACGTCGGGACGTACAAGGTCGAGGGCATCGGCTACGACTTCATCCCCGACGTGCTCGATCGCGAGCTCGTGGACGCCTGGGTCAAGACCGCGGACGGTCCGTCGTTCAAGCTGGCGCGCCGGCTGATCCGCGAGGAGGGACTCCTGGTCGGCGGGTCGTCGGGCTCGGCGCTCTACGCGACCCTGAAGGAGGCGCCTCGGCTGTCCGCCGGTCAGAACTGCGTGGTGATCCTCCCTGACGGCGTCCGCAACTACATGACGAAGTTCGTCGACGACAAGTGGATGCGTGACAACCGGTTCACCGGCGCCGAGCCACAGGCGGGCACGGTGGCGTCGCTCGCGGCGGCAAAGCCGGTACACGAGCTGGTGACCATCGACCGGGGTGCCCACGCCGGCGTGGCCGTCCAGCTCATGCGCCGCGAGGGAATCTCGCAGATCCCCGTCGTCGCGGACGACCGGCTCGTGGGGCTGTTGACCGAGGAGACGCTCCTTCAGTACCTGGGATCGGGACAGCCGGCGTCGTCGACGACGGTGGACCAGATCATGAATCGGTCGGTCTCCGCGGTCGAGCCGACGACGCCGATCACGGCGCTCCAGGACGAGCTCCTCGCGTCGGGAAGCGCCGTCGTGGTGGACGAGGAGCGACGCCCGATCTCGATCCTGACCAAGATCGATCTCGTGGAGTGGCTGATGGACGACGCGAGCCGCCACGCGATGACGTAGTGCGCCGTCGCGGCCGGGCACCGGCGCTCGCGGCACCCTGGCCCGGAGAGGCTCCACGAGCGCTTCCGCTGCGCTACGGGCGCCGCCGGAGCACCTGCATCAGAACGAAGAGCCAGACGTAGCAGATGAGGAGACCCCACGCCTCGCGGGCCAGCTCGGAGTCGATGCTCCAGCGATCCACGTTCAGGATCGAGATGACCGTCACGACCCCGATCAGCATCGTGCCCCAGGCGAACGCACGGCCCAGGCGTTCGGCGAAGATCGTGAGCAATGCCGTTCCCAGGTAGTAGGCGATCCACACCGGGGAGTCCGGGTCGTTCAGCTGGACGGCCGCCGCGACGACGAAGAGACCGACCATGACCCATCGGAGAGCCATGAACCACGGGATGCGCATCGGAGACTCCATCGACGTGAGACGGGCGCGATCGACGAGGCCACGACGGTACCAGCGACGGCCGCTCCAGGGGAAGCGCGCGAGATCGGGCACCGACGCATGAACGAGGAATCGCTCTCACTCCACGTCTCGGAGCCTCCGCGGCAGGTGTCGGCGCTGGAGACCCGCCCTCCGTCGGCCCGGTGGGGGCTGGTCCTCGCGCACGGAGCCGGCGCCGGAATGCAACATGCCTTCATGGCGGCGTTGACGGCGCGTCTCGTCGATCGCGGAACGGCCGTGCTCCGCTACCAGTTCCCCTACATGGAGGACGGTCGCCGGCGGCCCGACCCTCCCGCCCGGCTGATCGACACGGTACGCGGCGCCGTCTCGCTCGCCCGTGAGCGCTTTGCCGGTCTCCCGCTGTTCGCCGGAGGCAAGTCGATGGGCGGCCGGATGACGTCCCGGGCCGAGGCGGACCAGCGCCTGCCCGGCGTGTGCGGGCTCGTGTTCGTCGGGTTTCCGCTGCACCCGGCGGACCGCCCCGGCATCGAGCGGGCCGAGCACCTGTCGCGCGTGGCGGTGCCGACGCTGTTTCTTCAGGGGACGCGCGACAAGCTCGCGTACCTGGATCTCGTGCGGAGCGTCACCGGCGATCTCGACGGAGCCGAGGTGCACGTGGTGGACGGCGCCGATCACGGCTTCCACGTGCTGAAGCGATCGGGCCGCACCGACGACGACGTGCTCGACGAGCTGGCCGACGTCACCGTGGCGTGGATGAGCGCCGTCGCGATCGCTCAGTAGTGCGGGGGCGGTGGCTCGTCTCGCGGATCGGGGCGCTCGCCCAGGTCTTCCCCCGCCACGAGCCCGGCGAGGCGGACCAGCTCGGCGCGCAGCGCGTCGAGGGTGCGCTGCTGATCCACGAGCACCTCGTGAAGTGCCCGGATCGTCTCCGCCTGCTGGGCGAGCTGGATCTCGATCTCGGTGAGGCGTTCTTCCACCGATCGCGTCCTCCGTCGCCTGATCCCCTCGGACGCCGGCCGTCCGTGCAGTGGGTCTGACCCTAACCCGTCCGAGATCGGATCGACAACGGCAACCGCGCCGGCGCGGCGAGCACACCCCCTCGTCCGTCTACGGGACGACGGCTACCCGAGGACGACGCGCCACGCCGAGCGGTCCAGCACCTCGCGGTGGACCGTGGCCGTGCGCGGCTCGACGGGGGCCGGATCCCGCCGGATCGCGTCGACCAGCGCCGCCGGATCGTCGGCGATCCCGGTCATCATGGCGAGGAACGCGCGATACTGATCGAAGCCCACCGAGTGAAGACGGATCGACGCGTGATCACCGGCGATCTCGTCGATCGAGCCACGAAGCTCGATCACGGGCACATCACCGCGTCCCGTGGGGATCGAGAGCCGGATCGGGTCCCCGGCGCGGAGATCGAGCCCCGACGACGGTCGAACCGCGGCGCCACGGAGGCCGAGCCGCTCGAGCGCCACGTCGATCGACGACGGGCTCGGGGACCCGTCCCGGACGAGGACGGCGGACGCGTGGGTCGGGAACACGAGATCGCGGGGATCACCGATGGCAACGCTGGAGACGGTCATCGAGAGGTCACTTTCGTGAATGTGGGTGCCGGCGGCAGGAGGTGCGCCGTGAGTCATGAGGCCGGTATCGGCCACCTGGCCGGTATCTTGAGCGCCTGCGTGGCGATCGGAAGACCGTCGGCGGTGATCGGGCGACCGGCCGCCGACGCTACTGGATCAGCGCCAGCTGATCGCGTGCCAGGACTTCTTGCCGCGCCTCAGAAGCAGAATGCGTCCGTGCAGGAGATCGTCGGTGGTGATCCGCCGATCGGCGTCGGCCTTCTCGCCGTTCACGAACACGGCGCCGTTGGCGAGGAACTCGCGCGCCTGCCTCTTGGACGGCGCGAGCGTCGTCTCGGCCAGCACGTCCACCAGAGACGCGCCGTCACCGGAGAGCTCGGCGGCGTCGTGGGTCGAGTGCGGAACGTCGGCAAACACGTCGGCCAGCATCTCGGCGTCCAGCGCCCGCACGTCCCCGTGTCCGAACAGCGCGGCCGACGCGGCCTCGGCCCGCGCGAGCTCCTCGGCACCGTGGATGAGCGTGGTCATCTCGCGCGCGAGGGCCTGCTGCGCGACGCGGAGGTGCGGCGTCTCGGCGTGTCGGGCCTCGATGGCGGCGATCTCGTCCTGGTCGAGGAACGTGAACCACTTCAACAGACGAACGACGTCGGCGTCCGCCACGTTGATCCAGTACTGGTAGAACCGATACGGGCTCGTGCGATCCGGCGTGAGCCAGACCGCTCCTCCCTCGGTCTTGCCGATCTTCTTCCCCTCGCTGTCCAGCAGCAACGACGACGTGATGCCGTACGCGACACCCTTCTCCCCGCCGTCGCGGCGAATGAGATCCATTCCGGCCACGATGTTGCCGTACTGATCGGAGCCGGCCACCTGCACCGTGCAGTTCATCGTCCTGAACAGGTGCAGGAAGTCATACGCCTGCAGGATCATGTAGCTGAACTCGGTGTAGCTGATGCCCTGGTCGCGGTTGTGCAGCCGATCGCGCACCGAGTCCTTCTGGATCATCACGTTGACCGAGAAGTGCTTTCCCACGTCCCGGAGCATGTCGATGAAGCTGATCCGATCCAGCCAGTCGATGTTGTTGACCATGATCGCGGCGTTGGGGTTCTTCGGATCGAAGTCGAGGCACTTCTCGAAGATCCGCATCTGACCGGCGACGTTGATCTCGACCTGATCCCGGCCCATGAGCTGTCGCTCGGCGTCCTTGCCGGACGGATCTCCGATGAGCCCGGTGCCGCCACCCATGACCACAATCGGCTTGTGGCCCGCCCGCTGCCAGTGCATCAGCACCTTGATGGCGATGAAGTTGCCGATCGTGAGGCTCTCCCGGGTGGGGTCGAATCCGCAGTACGCGACCCGACTGCCCGACGCCAGGTGCTCGGCGACATCCGCGCCCGCCGTCTGGTGGAGCATTCCGCGCCACTCCAGTTCCTCGAGAAAGCCCATGCCCATCCTCTTCGGCCGATCCGTCGGGACGGCGATCGCAACCCGTCTGGCGCGCGCTTGTCCCGGAGAGGCGACATGGTACGGAGCGGGCCCAGACAAGGCAACCGCCTGGAGACCGGGCGTGGGGGATGGCGGAGTCAGTCTCGCTTCACGCGAAGGGTCATCGTCGCGTGTGGATCGAGGTGGGTGGCGCCGAGCTGCATGGTGCCGGTCGCATCGAAGTTGCGGTTCGTCGTGGCGCCGTAGGCCTCGATCACGAGCATCGCCGCCACCACGACCCCGGCCAGCGTTCGCGCGCGCGGGGCCCGGGGCCACCGGGCGGAGATCCGGGATCCCACCGCCACGAGCGTGGCCGCCAGCGCCGACGACCACAGCGGTACCAGCACCGCGGACGCGCGCGCGTAGCCCCAGAACGCGGCCACCACGATCATCGTACACGCGGTCGGAACGAGCACGACGAGCGCCCAGCGACGACCGAGACCCGGCCGGCGAAGCCACCCCACGACACCGATCAGGATCAGGGGAACGCTCACCCACATCCCGATCGCGCGGAAAGGAACGAACATGTCGATCGGACGCCGGATCCCGTCCAGACCCCCGGGCCAGTCCCACTGCGTCCAGCCCAGACGGAGTACGTCGAGCGTCAGGCGCCACTTCGCGGCCACGAGGGCCAGGAACGCCGCCGGGTCGGACCTGACGAACGCCCACGCACGCTCGTGTCCGTGAAGAACCGCGTCCAGGTGATCGGCGTTCCGGAGATTCAGCGTCGCGGCGCCTCCGCTGGTGGCGAGCAGCGATCGCGAGAACGTGCCGTCGGCCCCGGCATGGTTGGCCAGCGCCAGGTTCAGCGGGCCGTATATCGTGATCGGAACGAGCGTGGGCAGCGGCTCGGCCAGCCGAGGTCCGAGCATGCGATTGACCTCGTCGAGGCGCGTGTGGTTCCGGATCGTCCACGGTGCGATCGCGCACGCGGCCGTGACGAGTGCGAGGACCCACGGCAGGAGCCGGCGTCGCGGGGGAGCGTGCATCGCGCGGGCGGGTCCGCCGGCATCGATCGTGCGGCCCGCGCCGATCGCGCCGACCGTGCCGATCGTGATCATGGCGGCTCCGACGAGAGCCGCCTCCGCGCGCACGAGCGCCATCAGACCGACGACGCCCCCGAGCGCGGCGCCCCACGCAGGGGCGTGGCGGCGCGGCTCGTCGGTCGCCGCCAGCGGGTGGGAGAGGCGCGTCGTCCAGATGGTCAGCGCGAGCATCAGCAACGTCGTGTAGAGGCCCTCGGTGACCGGCGCCACCGAGATGACCGCGTGTCCGAAGCTGTACGTGACCAGGAGCACCGTCACCCACGCCGTGGTCCGTCCCAGGTAGGCGCGCACGATCACGTGGACGAGGCCCACCGCCACCGACGAGATCAGCGCCAGCAACACCTTGACCACCAGGTGCGAGACCTCGGTCGCCGGTGTCCCTGCACCGTCGCCGATCAGCGCGTGGAGCCCGGCGAGCACCACCGCGAAGCCCGGCGGGTGAAAGGGTACGCCCCCGTCGTACGGGACCCCGGCCAGGATGCTGCGGGCGTAGTCGAAGAAGATCTCGGAGTCGCCCTCGTAGAAGATCGAGAACCCCCACGCGCGATCACGATTGGACGCGAGGAAGAGCAGGCGGTGGAGCCACGCGAGAAGGATCGAGAGAAGGACGTCCCGGCGAACCGACGAACGCATCAGGGACCCAGGTATCGATCCACGACGGATCGCCACTCCCGCCGCGAGACCGTCCGCAACAGCGATCGGTTCAGCTCCTCGCGAAGCGGGCTCCGCGGCGCCAGCGCGAAGCCGTACGACTGGGGCTCGAACGTGAACGGCGCCACGCGGAGCCGACTCGAGTCGAACTGGTTCACCCGGAAGCGCAGCACCGGGGCGTCGTGCACGAACGCGTCGATCTCACCCTCGAGAAGCCCGGAGAGGCCCGATCTCACGTCGGGGTACGTCCGAGGCTCGATCCCCCGGGCGATCATCGCGCGCTCGCCGGTGGCACCGCGAAGCGATCCGACGCGAAGACCGTTCAGATCGCCCACCGATTGCACACCGGCGTCGAGCCAGGCCGCCGTCAGGGACGATGCGATCGCCGCGGTGAGGCTCGAGATCGTGATGATCGCCACGAACATCCAGACGAACCCGACGGTGCGTCCGCCGAGCGTCTGCGGCGCCTTGTCGCCGTAGCCCACCGTGGTCATCGTGACCGCCGCCCACCAGAAGCCCGAGCCGATCCCGTGCCAGGGCCTGCCCCCGAACTGCTCGCGGTTCGCGCGCGACTCGAACAGCCAGACCACGACGCCGACGGCGAAGAGCACGATGCACAGCGTCAGGAGCGCGCGCCACAGGTCTCCCGCGGCCACGATCCGGGCCAGCTGCCGCATCGGACCGGCGCTGGCGCCCGCCGTCGCCACTCCGAGCCCGGTCGAGTAGAACGCGTGCGTGAAGTCGAGGCGCCTCTCTCGCTCGTCGGTGATGGTGATCGCCCCGACACCGACGTCGATGCGACCGCCGGCGATGCCGGCGAGGAGCGAGTCCAGCGGCAGCTCCACCCATCGATAGGGCCGGTCGAGGTCGGACGCGATCTCGTTCCAGAGCCACACCGCGATCCCGTCGTGGCCGCCGTTGGGCTTGGCCAGGACGAACGGGGGCGCCTCCTTGGTGGCGACCACGAGCGTGTCCCGCGTCGACTCCGCGGCGCCCGCCGGCGCGACGAGGATCGCCGCGGCGATGACACTCGCCGCGAGCGCGGCGCCGACCGACGCCAGCGCGGTCGCGGCGCGACGAAGACGACGATCGAGGTAGGCGGTCACGGCACCGATCCTCGATCGAACACGGCTGACCGATCTCGCAGGCTCTCGCTCTCGTGCGTGCCACATCTCGCTGCTCCTCGTCTCGACCCTCGCCGCCCATCGTCCGAGATCGCCGTCCGGGATGCAACCCGAGCCGTCCGACGCCGGCGTTCCGGTCCACCGGCCTCGTTTGCCGTGCCGTCATCCAGTCCGTAGAATGGTCGCGGCTCGACCGTCACCCGACCTCTGGAGCACACCCGTGACCCCTGCCGAATTTCCGGAGACCTCGTTCGCCGAGTGGCGTGCCGCCGCCCGGGGCGCACACGACGACGCCGGGTTCGAGCGTCGCCTCACCAGCACGATCGACGGTGCGCTCCGCGTCGAGCCCCTGTACACCCGCGAGAACGCGCCCGAGGGCCCGGCGATCCCGGCCGGGCCGCACGCCCGTCGCTGGATCCTCTGCCAGACGGTGGAGATCCCGGACCCGGACGGCGCTCGCCTGGTCGCCCAGGTGAAGGCGCTGGGTGCGACCGGGTTCTGGCTGCAGCCGTCGCCCGGGGCCGGTGCGAACGGGTCCCGTGCGGGCAGGTCCGACGCGGGGGCGGCCGACGCACGCGCGCTGGTCGCGGCCGCGCTGGGTGAGACCACCGACGACGGTCTCTGGATCGACGTCGATCCCCGCGAGGCGGACGAGTTCTCGGGCTTGCTCACGCTCGTACGGTCACGACCGGCGGGCGGCGTCGTCGTCGATCCGGCCGGCGGCCTTCAGGAGAACCGCACCCGGGCTCTCGACGCGCTCGCCGACCTCGTCTCGGACGTGGCTGGCGCGGCCCGGGGTGTCCGTGTTCTCTGGACCGACCTTCGCGGTGTTCACGCGCGGGGCGCCGATGCCGTCACCGAGCTCGGTGTGGCGGCGGCGGCGCTCGTCGAGACGATCGATGCGATGCGGGAGCGCGGCCATGCACTCGATGCGATCGCAGCACGGGTCGGCGTCACGCTCGAGGTGCCGGACGATCTCTTCACGGGAGTCGCGACGATCCGGGCGCTCCGCGGGCTCTGGGCACGCATCCTGGGTGCCTACGGAGCCGATGCGTGCCGGCCGCTGTGGATCCACGCCCGGACGTCGGGACGCGTCGAGACGCGACGGGACCACTGGAGCAACCTCCTGCGCGGCACTCTCGGCGCGTTCGCGATCGGAGTGGGCGGCGCCGACTCGATCGGCGTGCGGCCCTTCGATGGCGATCGGCGCGCCTCGAACGCGTTCGGTCACCGGATGGCGATCAACACCCAGCGCATTCTCCTGGACGAGGCCCACCTCGCGGCCGTCGCCGACCCCGTTCGCGGATCCTGGTACGTGGAGTCGCTCACCGACGCGCTCGCCCGCGCGGGCTGGGACACGTTCCGGGAGATCGTCCGCGCGGGCGGCCTCTCCGGCGCGCCCGAGGGCGCCGGCTGGACGCACGTGCACGAGCGCATCCACCGCCACGCCGATGTGCGCCGGCGGCAGGTCGCCGACCGCACGACGCCCGTGGTCGGCGTGACGCTCTTCGCACCGACGCCGGGCAGTCGGGCGGCAGCGGCGCCCGCGTCTCCGGACGTGGACGACCGGATGCGCTGGAGCGAGCCCGTCGAGGCACTTCAGGACGACGCCGACGCCCACGCCGCGAGAACGGGCTCGCGCCCCGGCGTCTCGATCGTCGTGCTCGGTTCACCCCGGGCGATCCGCGATCGCCTGGCGTTCGTCCACGACGTGCTGGCCGCGGGTGGGCTCGTCGTCTCGGCGACGCACGAGCTCCCCGACGGCGATCCGGTAGGCGCACTGGACGTGGACCGTCTCGGCGCGCATCCGGTCGTCGTCTGTGGGCCGGACGACGTCTGCTCGCGGCTCGTGCCCGATCTCGCGCGTCACCTCGCGGCCGGGGGCATCGGTGAGATCGTCGTCGCCGGTCGGATTCCCGACGACGCACGCGAGACCTGGACGTCGGCAGGGGTCACCGGATCGGTCCACGTGGGCTCGGACATCGTGGCGCTCCACCGGACGCTGGCCGATGCGATCGGCATCGTGCGAGGTGGAGGTCGGACATGAGCGATCGCCCCGACTTCGCGTCGCTCGACTACGACGACGCGCCCCCAGCGGCCGAGGGTGCCGGGCCGTCGACCGGCGAGCCGATGCTCGCTCCCGAGGGCATCGAGATCGCCCCCCGCTACACGCGAGCCGATCTGGGGCCGGTGCGCCACCTCGACTCGATGCCCGGCTTCCCGCCGTTCGTGCGCGGCCCTTACCCCACGATGTACGTCGAGCGCCCGTGGACGATCCGGCAGTACGCGGGCTTCTCGACCGCCGAGGAGAGCAATGCGTTCTACCGGCGCAATCTCGCCGCCGGGCAGCGCGGGCTCTCCGTCGCGTTCGACCTGGCCACGCACCGCGGATACGACTCCGATCATCCCCGCGTGAAGGGCGACGTGGGCATGGCGGGCGTGGCGATCGATTCGATTCTCGACATGCGCCTGCTGTTCGACGGCATCCCGCTCGATCGCATGAGCGTCTCGATGACCATGAACGGGGCCGTGCTGCCCGTTCTCGCGCTCTTCATCGTGGCCGCCGAGGAGAGCGGCGTGGACCGGCGCGAGCTCACGGGGACGATCCAGAACGACATCCTCAAGGAGTTCATGGTCCGCAACACGTACATCT
The DNA here is from genome assembly GCA_965224245.1 of Candidatus Eiseniibacteriota bacterium. Taxonomy (GTDB): domain Bacteria; phylum Eisenbacteria; class RBG-16-71-46; order CAZAMP01; family CAZAMP01; genus CBDCYW01. The sequence continues at coordinate 4,512,204 of OZ245046.1, forward strand.
ATCCCCCCGAGCCGAGCATGCGCATCGTGGCCGACATCTTCCGCTACACGTCCGAGCACATGCCCCGCTTCAACTCGATCAGCGTGTCCGGGTATCACATGCAGGAGGCCGGGGCCACCGCGGACATCGAGCTGGCGTACACGCTGGCGGACGGGCTGGAGTACGTGCGCGCCGGCGTGGACGCCGGGCTGGCGGTCGATGCGTTCGCGCCGCGGATCTCGTTCTTCTGGGCCGTCGGCATGAGCTTCTTCATGGAGGTCGCGAAGCTCCGCGCGGCCCGGCTCCTGTGGGCCGAGCTGATCGCGCCGTTCGAGCCAGGGAACCCGAAGTCGATGTCGCTGCGCACGCACTGCCAGACGTCGGGGTGGAGCCTCGCGGCCCAGGATCCCTACAACAACGTCGCGCGCACGTGCATCGAGGCGCTGGCCGCCGCGCACGGCCACACGCAGTCGCTCCACACGAACTCGCTCGACGAGGCGCTCGCGCTGCCGACCGACTTCTCGGCCCGGATCGCCCGCAACACGCAGCTCGTCATCCAGCACGAGAGCGGAACGTGCCGCACGATCGATCCCTGGGGCGGCAGCTACTACGTCGAACGGCTCACGCACGACCTGGCCGAGCGCGCGCGGGTTCATCTGCGCGAGATCGAGGAGCTCGGCGGCATGGCGCGCGCCATCGAGACGGGGCTGCCCAAGATGCGGATCGAGGAGGCCGCGGCCCGCACCCAGGCGCGGATCGACTCGGGCCGGCAGACGATCATCGGCGTCAACGCGAACCGCCTCGCGGACGAGCCGCCGCTGGACATCCTCAAGGTGGACAACTCGGCGGTCCTCGCCTCGCAGCTCGCCCGGCTCACCGAGCTGAGACGATCGCGCGACGACGGGGCGGTCACGGACGCGCTCGCGCGGCTGGAGCGCGTCGCGGCCGGCGGCGACGGCAACCTCCTCGACGCGACCGTCGGCGCGGCCCGCGCGCGGGCCACGGTGGGCGAGATGAGCGCCGCCCTCGAGCGCGTGTGGGGACGTCACGAGGCCAGGATCCAGTCAATCTCGGGGGTCTACAGTGGTGAGATCGGCGACATGAACGCGGACGTCGCGCGCGTGCGCGAGCTGACCCGGGCCTTCGAGGCCGCGCACGGCCGCCGCCCGCGCATCCTGGTGGCGAAGATGGGCCAGGACGGACACGATCGCGGACAGAAGGTGATCGCGACCGCGTTCGCGGATCTGGGCTTCGACGTGGACGTGGGGCCACTGTTCCAGACGCCCGAGGAGACCGCGCGGCAGGCGGTCGAGAACGACGTGCACATCGTCGGCGTCAGCTCGCTCGCGGCGGGACACCTGACGCTGGTGCCCGAGCTGAAGGCCGCGCTGACGGCACTCGGTCGCGACGACATCGTGATCGTGGCCGGGGGCGTGATCCCGCCGCAGGATCACGAGGCGCTCCGGGCCGCCGGCGCCGCCGCGGTGTTCGGCCCGGGAACCGTCATCGCGACCGCGGCCGCCGAGCTGATCGCGGCGCTCGACCCCGACCTCGGCGCGCGCGGCGGCGGTCGTCCCGGCTCCGGCACATGACGCGGCGTCGAGACTCCCCGGACGTGGACGCGCTGGTGCGCGCGGTGCGTGACGGCGATCGCGCCGCGCTGGGCCGCGCCATCACCCTCGTCGAGAGCACGCTGGCCGGGGATCAGTCGCTCGCCGAGGCGCTCCTGTCCGAGCTGCAGCCGCACACGGGCAAGTCGGTACGCGTCGGGATCACCGGGATTCCCGGCGTGGGCAAGAGCACGCTGATCGAGTCGCTCGGCCGCCACCTGATCGACACGGGGCATCGCGTGGCCGTGCTCGCGGTGGATCCGACCAGCGGCGTCTCGGGCGGCAGCATCCTCGGGGACAAGACACGCATGACCGAGCTCGCGCGCGACGACGCGGCGTTCATCCGACCATCGCCGAGCGCGGGCACCCTCGGAGGGGTCACGCGCGCCACGCGCGAGTCCGTGCACGTGTGCGAGGCGGCCGGGTACGACGTGATCCTGGTCGAGACGGTCGGCGTCGGGCAGTCCGAGGTCGAGGTCTCGCACATGGTCGACGTGTTCCTGCTTCTCCTCCAGCCGAGCGCGGGCGACGAGCTCCAGGGGATCAAGCGCGGCATCCTGGAGCTGGCCGACGTGGTCGCGGTGAACAAGGCCGACGGGAAGCTCGAGATGGCGGCCCGGCGAACGCGACAGGAGTACGAGACGGCGCTGCGGCTGATGAGGGGATCGGACGCGCCCAGGGTGGTCGCGATCAGCGCGACCACGGACATCGGCGTGCCCGAGCTCTGGACGATGCTGACCGCCGTCGTGACGTCCCGCCGCGCGGCGGGTGCGTTCGACGAGCGGCGCCGACGGCAGCGCCTGCGCTGGATGTGGGCGCTCGTCGACGAGTCACGACGGCGAGAGGCGAGGACGCATCCGGTGGTGGTCGCGATGTCCAGTGATCTGGAGCGGGACGTCCTGGACGGCGATGTGATCCCGCTGGCGGCGGCCCGGCGGATTCTCGCGGCACTGTCGGCCGGGCCATCCACGAGCAGCGGCGACTAGATCGCCCTTCGCGTCGTCGAGTTTCCGAACGGGACGCTCCGCGGGTGGAGCTTCGCCGCGGCGGGTCAGCTCTCGGTCGGTGCCTCCGCCGAGAGCTCGCGGATCAGCGCCTTCTCCTTGCGGAGGAGAACGACCGTGTCGGTCAACGCGAGGGCCAGGATGACCCAGCCCAACCAGTTCCTCCACGTACCGGCGTCACCCGGTCGGACCCACAGCGTGTTCGACAGACCGATGATCCAGAACAGCACCGTTCGCAGGACGTGCCACACAGATCCGGCACCGCGGCTCGGATACATGAGGCGCACGAGCTGCACGAGGTTGACGACGATCGCGGCGGCCACGACGGCGATGACGACCCAGTCGACCACGGCGCGATCGCCGGCACTGAGGTCCAGGACGAAGTACAGAACACCCGTGGCGAGAAGTGCGCGGACCAGGGGCGAGCCCTTCGGCGCGGGCGAACGCGACATCACCACCTCCCCGGCGGGACCGAGACGTGCATCGCCGTACGGTCGCCGGAGGGGTCGGGGTTCGTTTTGCCGGTCATCCGACCTCCGATCGCTCCGGTGCGACGAGCCGGTCACACGTCCTCAGGTGGATAGAGCGGCCACTTCTCCGAACGGCTGCGCTCGTAGATGATCGACGTCCGGATCGTCGCCACCTCCTCGCGGCGCGTGAACGCATCCATCGCCACCGCACGCAGGTGCTCGGCATCTCGCACGGCCACGTGTACGAGAAAGTCGTCGTCACCCGCGATGTGGTACACGCCGACCGCCTCGGGGAGCGTGCGCGCGTGCCGCCGGAACGCGTCGACGAACTCCCGCGAGTGACGGCGCAGACGCACCGCCACCATCGCCTGGAGTCCCACCCCCACCGACGCCGGGTCGATCTCCGCGTGAAAGCCCCGGAGCACACCCGATTCCCGGAGCCGCCGCACGCGCTCCAGGCACGTCGACGGCGCCAGCCCCACCCGCGCCGCCAGCTCCTTGTTGGACAGCCGTGCATTGTCCGAAAGAGCGGCGATGATTCCGTAATCCGTTCGGTCCAGCTTCGTTTTCATGGCCACCTTCCGACTTCTATTCGGTGGATTGATCTCAGATCGGAATTATATCCTGATATCAGCGCCCACACCGAAAGGATCTCCGCCATGCACGACCACCGCCGCACCAGTGCCGTCCATGCCGGTCGCGCGGACCTGAGGGACCTCGGCGTGCACGCGCCGCCGATCGATCTGTCCTCCACGTACCCGATCGACGACCTGGAGGCGGGCTCGGAGAGCCTGCTGAACCTGGCCCAGGGGCACCCGTGCCGGAAGGGCGCCGATCCGATCTACCAGCGCCTGTGGAATCCGACCGTCGCGCGCTTCGAGGAGGGGCTCGCGCAGCTCGAGGGCGCCGAGGCCGCGGTCGCCTTCTCGTCGGGCATGGCGGCGCTGACCGCCGTGCTCCTCGCGGCACGCGCGCGCGGCAACCATGTCCTGGCGATCCGGCCGCTCTACGGCGGCTCCGATCATCTCCTGTCCTCGGACCTCCTCGGCATCGAGACCGAGTGGGTCACCCCCGAGGGCGTCGCGGACGCGGTCCGCGACGACACCGCGATCGTCATCCTGGAGACACCGGCGAACCCGACGCTGGCGCTCGTCGACATCGCCGCCGTGGTGGCCTCCGCCGGGGACGTGCCGGTGCTCGTCGATTCGACCTTCGCCACGCCGATCCTTCAGCGTCCACTGCGGCGGGGTGCGGCGCTCGTTCTCCACAGTGCGACGAAGTTCCTCGGGGGACACGGCGACGTCGTGGGGGGTGTCGTGGCCGGGAGTGAGGCGTGGATGGCGCGCCTCCGGCAGGTGCGCGTGGCCACTGGCGGGATTCTGCACCCGATGGCCGGGTACCTCCTCCACCGCGGACTTCCGACGCTGCCGGTGCGCGTGGAGACCGCACAGTCCACCGCGCGCCGGCTCGCCGAGCGTCTCCTCGGACACTCCGACGTGACCGAGGTCTTCTACCCGGGACTCCTCCCCGCCTCGGACCCGCACGGCCTCATCGGAACGCAGATGGACGGACCGGGCGCGTTGATCGCGTTCACCGTTCGCGGGGGCCGGTACGCGGCGTGTCGCACGCTGTCGAACGTGCGCATCGCCACGCCGGCGGTCAGCCTGGGCTCGGTGGACACGCTGATCCAGCATCCGGCCGGGCTCACGCACGGCGTCGTGCCCGAGGAGGCCCGTGAAGCGCACGCGGTGTCCGAGTGCATGCTCCGCATATCGGTCGGACTCGAGGACGCCGACGATCTCTGGCAGGACCTCCGGGACGCGATCTCGCTCGCGCACTGCGCGCCGCACGACGTCCGTGCGCGGCCGGCGGGCGGCCGCCCGGAGGGCGAGCCATCGGGCTCGGGAGCGCCCGGCGAGCGGGTTTGACCGAGACTCGGAGCGCGGAGCCACCTACACTTTCGCCGGCGCCCCGTCACGAGGATGGGGCGTTCGGCGCATGTTCCTCCCCAAGCAGGTCGCTCTGCCGATGATCCACGTGCACATCGGATCGGGCACGCGCGCGCGCACGCACGAGGTCGTCTCGTTCGTCGCCGAGAGGGCGCGCGACGACGAGATGCTCCTGGTCGGCGGGACGCGCGAGGCGGTCGATCAGATCGCGCACGACGTCACCGAGACGCACACGGCCACGTTCGGACTGGGTCGGTACAGCCTCTTGCAGCTCGCGTCGGTGCTGGCGACGCCCGTCCTGGTCGAGCGCGGTCTGGCGCCGGCCACGTCCCTGGGGATCGAGGCGGTCGCATCGCGCGTCGCGTTCGACGCGGCGGAGGCGGGTCTCACGCCGCGGCTGGAGCCGGTGCGGCGGTTTCCCGGGTTCGCCTCCGCGCTGGCCCGGACGCTGACCGAGCTCAGGCTGGCCCGAACGCCTCCGGACGCGCTCCGCGCGGCAGGGGACGACTCGGCCGAGATCGGGCTCCTTCTCGAGCGGTACGAGTCGGCACTCCGGGACGCGGGCGTCGTCGACCGCGCCGGCCTGCTCGCGCTGGCCACCGAGGCGATCCCCGAGACCGTGCCGTCCCGGGTGGCCTTCGTCGACGTCCCGATCGACTCGCGCGCCGTCCGCGACTTCGTGCGGGCGATCCTCGATCGCGCTCCCGACGCGATCGCGACGGTTCCGGTCGGCGATCGACCCACACGCCTCGCCTGGATGGCGATCGCACGGGATCTGCCGGTGGAGATCCACGACCAGGAGACCGACGAGGAGGACGCGGGCTCGACCACGCGCCTCGAGCAGCTCCGCCGCAACGTCTTCGCCGATGCCCCGCCGCACCGCATCGAGTCCGCCATGATCGACGAGAGCGTCGAGTTCTTCTCCGCGCCCGGGGAGGGCCGCGAGTGCGTGGAGATCGCGCGGCGTCTCCTCGCCTGCGCGAAAGCGGGTACGCCGTTCGATCGGATGGCCGTCTTTCTCCGGAGCCCGGGCACCTACGCACCGCTCCTGGAGACGGCGCTCTCGCGCGCCGGGATCCCCGCGTACTTCGATCGGGGCACCGCGCGGCCCGATCCGGCGGGACGGGCGTTCCTGGCGCTTCTGAGCTGCCGGGACGACAACCTCTCGGCCCGGCGCTTCGCCGAGTACCTGTCGTTCAGTCAGGTGCCGGCGCTGACGCCCGGTGGCGAGCCCCCGGGCGATCGCGACGTCTGGCGCGGCGCGACCGACGAGTCGCTGGGCCGGGCCGCGACCGCGGTGCAGCTCTCGCTTCTCGACGCGCTCGATCCCCCCTTGCCCGAGCCCGAGCCCGATCACGACGATGCCCCGGCGCTCGAGGGCGCGCTGCGCGCGCCGTGGAAGTGGGAGGAGTACCTCGTCGAAGCGGCCGTGATCGGCGGCGCCGATCGCTGGCGCGATCGGCTGGACGGTCTGGCCGCGGAGCTCGCGCGCAAGTGCGCGATCCTCCGCAAGGAGGACCCCAGCCGACCGATGCTCGCGGCGCTGGAGCGAGACGCGACGAACCTCGCCCATCTGAGGCGATTCGCGTTGCCCGTGATCGACACGCTGTCGCGACTGCCCGATCACGCCTCGTGGGGTCGGTGGCTGCGCGCACTCTCCACGCTCGCCCCCATGGTGCTGCGCCGGCCCGAACGCGTGCTGGCCGTGCTCGGCGAGCTGGAGCCCATGTCGCGCGTGGAGCCGGTGACGATCACCGAGGTGCGCGCGATCCTGCGCGAGCGCCTGTCCACGCTGGAGAGCGATCCGCCTCCCGAGCGCGCGGGACGCGTGTTCGTGTCCACCCCCGAGCGGGCGCGCGGACGCCACTTCGACGTTGTCTTCGTACCGGGACTCGCCGAGCGCGTTTTCCCCGAGCGGCCGCGTGAGGACCCGCTCCTCGTCGACGTCGCGCGGGCGAAGCTGCAGTCCACCCCGGACGACGCCGGCGCGGCCGGTGATGGTGGCGCCGGCCGGGTCGAGCTCCGTACCCAGACCGATCGCGCTCTCACCGAGCGGCTGCAGCTCCTCTTGACCATCGGCGCCGCGAACGACGGCATCGTGTTCTCGTATCCCCGCATCGAGGTGGCCGAGGCGCGTCCGCGGGTCCCGTCGTTCTACGCGCTCGACGTGGCCAGGGCGGTCCACGGTCACATCCCGAACCTCGACGTCCTCGAGCGCAGCGCGCGCAACGCCGCCGAGGCACGCCTCGTCTGGCCGGCACCGGTGCGCGCCGACAGCGCGATCGATCCGGTCGAGCACGACCTGGCGGTACTGCAGCATCTCCTGTCGACCGATCATCGCAACGCCCGGCACGTCGTCGGGCGCGCGCGCTATCTCCTGGGCCTGAACGAGAGCCTCGCCCGATCGCTGCGCTCGCGGTACGTCCGGTGGCAGAGGAAGTCCTGGCTGCCGCAGGACGGCATCGTGCGCCGCACCGAGGCCACCGGCGACATGCTCGCGCGCTTCCGCCCGTCGGTGCACCCGTTCTCCACGACGGCGCTGCAGCGATACGCCCGGTGCCCGTATCAGTTCCTGCTCGCGTCCATCCACCGGCTCGAGCCCCGGCCCGACGCGGCGCCGCTGGTCCGGATGGATCCCCTCACGCGGGGCGCGATCTATCACGACATCCAGGCCCGGGCGTATCGCGCGCTGGCCGAGTCCGACCTTCTGCCGGTGTCGCGTGCGAACCTGGAGACGGCCGAGGCCACGCTGAACGCCACGATCTCCGCCGTGGCCGCCCGCCACCGCGAGGAGCTGTTCCCGGCGATCCCCAGGGTCTGGGACGACGAGATCGACTCGATCCGCGCCGACCTGCGCATCTGGCTCCGGCGCATGACCGACGAGAGCGCCGACTGGACGCCGCGGCACTTCGAGCTGGCGTTCGGCCTGCCGCGCGAGGTGCTCGACGGGGGGCACTACGATCCGGAGAGCTCGCCGTCGCCGGTGACGCTCCCGGGCGGCTGGAAGCTCAGGGGTGCGGTCGACGTGGTGGACGAGAGCACGCACGGCAACGCGCTCCGCGTGACCGACCACAAGACCGGACGCAACACCACGACGGCCGGATACATCGTCGGCCAGGGCGAGTCGCTTCAGCCGGTGCTCTACGGCCTCGCCATCGAGAACGTGCTGCGCCGGCCGGTGGCCTCGGCGCGGCTGTACTTCGCCACCGAGCGCGGCGGCTTCACCGAGCGCGAGGTGACCCTCGACGAGCGGGCCAAGCGCCACGGCATCGAGGTCTTCGAGATCGTCGATCGCGCGGTGGTCAGCGGGACGATGCCCCCCGCGCCCCGAAAGGACGCCTGCGCCTGGTGTGACTTTCGACTGATCTGCGGACCGGACGAGGAGCGCCGCGTGCGCCGGAAGGACCCCGCGTTCCTCGACGACCTGCGCGAGCTGCGGTCACTGCCATGACGAACCACCCGCCACGCGAGCCCGAGCGGCTCGTCGATCAGGACGCCCGGGATCGGATCCAGAAGAGCCTCGACGAGACACTGATCGTCGAGGCGGCCGCGGGCACCGGCAAGACGACCGAGCTCGTCACGCGCATCGTCGCGATGCTCGCGTCGGGGCGCGCCCGCGTGGACGGGCTGGCCGCCGTGACGTTCACCGAGAAGGCCGCGGGCGAGCTCAAGCTGCGTCTGCGTGCCAAGCTCGAGGAGGAGCGCCATGCCCTCGCCGAGCGGGCCGCCGGCGGCGGAGAGTCGGAAGCCGACCGCCACGCCAACCTCGAGGACGCGCTCGCACGGCTCGAGGAGGCCCGACTGGGCACGATCCACGGCTTCTGCGCGGATCTCCTCCGCGAACGATCGGTCGAGGCCCGCGTGGACCCCGAGTTCCAGACGATGACCGAGCCCGAGGCCGAGCGTCTGTTTCGCGAGGCGTTCGACTCGTGGTTCCAGGAGCAGCTCCGCGATCCTCCCGAGGGTGTCCGGCGCGCGCTCCGCCGCGTGGCGTTCGAGCGACCGGGTGGGGGCAATCCGCTTGCGCGCCAGCGCCTGGCCGCCGACGGGGGGCCCATCGCGCGGCTCCGACAGGCGGGCTGGACGCTCGCGAACTGGCGGGACTTCCCCGCCGACTGGCGTCTCGACTCGTTCCCCCGCGAGGAGCACGTCGACACGCTGGTGGCCGGGCTGCACGAGCTCGCCAGGAAGAGTGCGACGTCGTCCTATCCGGCACGCGACAAGTTCTTCCGCGACACGCAGGGCGTCCGCGATCTGAGCGAGCGGATCCGGACCGCGGAATCGGTTCGCGCCCGGGACTACGACGGCCTCGAGGCCCAGCTCGTGGCGGTTCTGGATCGGTCGCTGCGCTACGCGAAGAAGGGGCGCGGAAAGCAGTACGGCCCCGGGGTGACCTGGGACGAGGTGTGTGATCTCCACCAGCGATTCGTCGCCGCGCTGGAGGCGTTCGTCGAGCAGGCCGACGCGCACCTGGCGGCTTGCCTGCAGCGCGAGCTGCGCGACGCCGTCGAGCGGTACGACGTGCTGAAGTCGCGGCTGGGGCGACTCGACTTCGTGGATCTCCTGGTTCGCGCACGGGATCTGGTGCGCGACTCGGCCGGGGCGCGGCGCGACTATCAGCGTCAGTTCTCGCACGTCTTCATCGACGAGTTTCAGGACACCGATCCGCTCCAGGCCGAGATCCTGATGCTCCTGGCCGCCGACGATCCCGACGCCACCAGTTGGCGCGAGGTCACGCCCGTCCCCGGGAAGCTCTTCCTGGTCGGCGATCCGAAGCAGTCGATCTACCGCTTCCGGCGGGCCGACGTGGGAACCTATCTCGACGTGAAGGACATGCTCGTGGCACGGGGCGCGGTGGCGCTGACGCTGACCACGAGCTTCCGATCGCTGCCGAGCATCCAGCGCGTCGTGAATCACGCGTTCGTGGAGTCGATGGACGGCGATCGCGACGCGCTCCAGGCCGACTACGTGCCGCTGTCGCCGTTCCGTGAGGACGTGACGTCGCGACCGACGATCGTCGCGCTGCCGGTGCCGAAGCCCACCAGCCAGTACGGGCGGGTGACGAAGGGAGCGATCGAGGCGTCGCTGCCCAACGCCGTCGGTGCGTTCGTGGAGTGGCTGGTGACCGAGAGCGGCTGGAAGGTCACCGAGCGGGACTCTCCGGCGCCGGTGCCGGTCCAGGCACGACACGTGTGCATCCTCTTCCGGCGCTTCGACAGCTTCTACGCCGGCGACATCACCAAGGGCTACGTGCAGGCGCTCGAGTCCCGGGGTGTACGCCACCTCCTGGTCGGGGGACGCACGTTTCATCTGCGCGAGGAGATCGAGACCGTGCGGACCGCGCTCACCGCCATCGAGTGGCCCGACGACGAGCTGTCGATCTTCGGGACGCTCCGGGGCCCCCTCTTCGCGATCGGCGACGAGGAGCTGCTCCTGTGGCGACACGACCCCACGCGAAAGACCGCCCGCCGTCTCCATCCGTTCCGCGTGCCCGAGGCCGATGCGATCCCCGAGTCGCTCCATCCCATTCGCGAGGCGCTTCTGCTCCTCGCCGATCTGCACCGCGCCCGCAACGAGCGCCCCATCGCCGAGACGATCTCGGTGCTGCTCGAGGCGACGCGGGCGCACGCCGGCTTCGCGCTCCAGCCGTCGGGCGAGCAGGTGCTGGCCAACGTGCTCTTCGTGGCCGAGCAGGCCCGGCGCTACGAGGGCTCCGGCGGCATCTCGTTCCGGGGCTTCGTCGACCAGCTCCTCGAGGACGCGGGCAGCGGGAAGGCCGCCGAGGCCCCCATCCTCGAGGACGACAGCGACGGCGTTCGACTGATGACCGTGCACAAGGCGAAGGGACTCGAGTTCCCGGTCGTCATCCTGGCCGACATCACGGCCAGCTTCGCCACCCAGCAGGCGAGCCGGTTCATCGACCCCGCGAGGGGGCTCTGTGCGGTGCGGGTGGCGGGCTGGAGCCCGCTCGATCTGATCGAGAACCGGGGCGTCGAGCTGAAGCGTGACCAGGCCGAGAGCGTGCGGCTCGCGTACGTCGCCGCGACGCGCGCGCGGGATCTTCTCGTGGTCCCCACCATCGGGGAGGGTCCGGGCGCTCTCGGGCAGCTGGGTGAGGATCTCGCGCGGGCGGGCTGGGTGGCACCACTGATGCCGGCGCTGTATCCGCCCCGTCCGGCCTGGCAGCATGCCGGCCCCGCGCCCGCCTGTCCCCGGTTCGGCAAGGCCAGCGTCATCGACGACGATCCGACGAGCCCGGCCCCGGCCACCGTGTCACCGGGCCAGCACGAGATCGGCGAGTACCGCGTGACGTGGTGGGATCCGAAGCTGCTCGGCACCACCCCGCCGGTCGTGTTCGGCATCCGACGCGAGGATCTGATCAAGAAGACGGTCGACCTGTCGCTCGTGCAGGCCGATCTGGAGACCTACGATCGATGGTGGACCGCGCGGCAGTCCGCGATCGCGGACGCGTCGCAGCCCACGCGGCGCGTCGTTCGCGTGACCGACCTGGCCGGCGAGGGGCTCGACGACGGGTGTCTCTCCGAGCTGCCCGAGCTCTCGGACATCCCGATCGACATAATCGAGATCGCGCGTGCCGGGGCGCGCCCCGGCGGCAAGCGCTTCGGCGCGCTCGTTCACGCGGTGCTGGCCGCGGTGCCGCTTCGAGCGGACGAGAACGCCATCGCGAGGGTGACGGAGCTTCAAGGTCGGATACTCGGGGCGTCCGAGGCGGAGGTGGAAGCCGCGCGCGCGGTCGTGTCCCAGGTACTCGCGCACCCGATCGTGGCTCGGGCCGCCGAGATCGAATCCGATCCGGCGACGACGTCGGCCGAGTGCCGGCGGGAGAGCGCGGTCACCCTGCGGCTCGACCCGCGGACGAACGTGGACGGTGTCGTGGATCTCGCGTTCCGCGACGGTGACGAGTGGACCGTGGTGGACTTCAAGACCGATCGCGAGATCGGTGACGAGGCCGACGCGTACACGGCGCAGCTACGGCTCTACGCGATCGCCATCGGGCGCGCCACTCGATCCCCGGTGCGTGGGGTGCTGATGCGGATCTGAGACGTTGGTGGACTCGACGGAAGCCGCGTGACGCCGGGGCCAGAGCGACGCCAGTGCGATCGCGATCACGCCGGTCGTGATCGCGAGATCCGCCACGTTGAACACGCCCGTCCGCACCGGTCCCACTCCGACCACCATGAAGTCGCGCACGACCCCGAGCTGAACCCGATCGATGATGTTCCCGATCCCGCCGGCCACGATCATCGCCATCGCCACGACTCGCCACGCGCGGGCGCGCCCGTCCACGAACAGATGGAACAGCAGCCCCAGCACGAGCGCCCCCGACAGCCCCACGAAGATCGCCGTGCGCCATGCGGGCGGGAGCGCGGCGCCCAGACTCAGGAAGGCACCCTCGTTCTCGGCGTAGTGCAGGCGGAAGAGACCGCCGAGGTACTCGTGGCTTGTGCCGTCCGACAGCGCGGCGACCGCGATGCGCTTGGTCCAGAGATCGATCGCGAGCAGAACGACGATGACGACGAGGATCACGATCAGTCGTGCCGGGCGGGTCATGCGGTCCTCACATCGGTCAGGCGACATCCGCCTCGGTAGAACAGGACCATGCCGAGGATCTGCACGACGTGGTAGATGTCGTTGTTGTTGAAGTGTGTGTGGAGGCCCCATCCCGAGAGCTGGATCGCCGCGGCGGCGAACGACACCGCCACGCCCCCCGCCAGGGGAAGCCCCGCCGACGGCGCCGCGGCCCGGCCGGGCCCGTCCGTCCCGCGGGATCGCAGATGCAGCGCGATGGCCCCGGCGAACACGATGATGAGCGATGGCACGTAGTCGTAGATCACGTAGCGGAAGTCGGCATCCACGAACGTGACCCACGCCAGGTACAGCGCCAGCTTCAGCCCCACGAGCACGAGCAGGATCCGGCGCGCCGCGACCGGGGCCACCGCGAAGACGATCGCAACCAGTAGGAACGCGTCGGCCAGCCCGATCGAGTAGACGGTGATCGTCCACATCGCGTGCTGCCCGGCATCGCCGATGTACGCGACGAGCCCGTGCCAGACGCCGCCAGCCAGCGCGGCGAGCGCGAGCCACAGGAACGTCCCGCTCATGGCCCACACCGCTCGCTGGCGTCCCGATTGCCACCGCTGGACGAGCTTCATCCCGAGCGCGATCGTGACGCCCGCCAGCAGGAAGTCGGTCACCATCGTCATCGGCTCGCGAATGTCCAATGCGTGGCCTTTCGAAGTCTCGGACACGGCGGGGGCTCGGGGAGTCGCGCCGAGACCGATCGACTCGGCGTGGACGCGACGGGGACGGCGCCCGCCGGGCCTCGAGCCCACGTCCGCCTGGATCGCGCGGCACGATATCACCTGACGTCGCGCCGCTCAAACTCCCAGCCACACCGAGGACCCCACCCCGAGCCGACTATCGACGCGAGGCCGGGCGCGCTATCCTCGGGCGTTCCCCAGCGTCGTCACATACTCTCGACCTCAGGAACGGAGACGAGCCGTGAAGGGATTCCTGGAAGCCGGCGCTTGCGACGGAGCGACCGCGATCGTGACCGGTGGCGGCACCGGACTCGGGCTCGAGGTCTCGCGCCTGCTCGCATCGCTCGGGGCCAACGTCGCGATCGCGAGCCGGAGCGCCGAGCACCACGAGACGTTCCTCGCCGACGCGGCCGAGCATGATTGGCCCGCCGCTGCCCACGTCGTGGACGTACGCGAGCCGAAGGCCATCGACACCGTGTTCGGCGCGGTGCGCGATCAGTTCGGCCGTGTCGACATCTTGATCAACAACGCGGCCGGCAACTTCGTCCGCCCGTCCATCGACCTTCCGCCGAAGGGATGGCGCGCCGTCATCGACATCGCGCTGTCGGGCGTCTTCTACTGCTCGCAGTCGCTGGCCCGCCTGGCACGAGACGACGGCGGAGGCGCCAGCATCGCGAACATCATCGCTCCGTACGCGTGGACGGGATGCCCCGGCGTCGTGCACTCGGTGTGTGCGAAGGCCGGCGTGCTGGCGATGACGCGGTCGCTCGCGGTGGAGTGGGCGTCGCTCGGCATCCGCGTGAACGCCGTGGCGCCGGGGCCCTTCGAGAGCGAAGGCGCCGCGTCCCGGCTCTGGCCGTCCGAGGAGATCGCCGACGCCATCCGGGCCGAGATCCCGATGGGGCGCTTCGCCGACGTGGACGAGGTGGCGCGGACGGTGGTGTATCTGGCGTCGCCACAGGCCAGCTACGTCACCGGAACGTGTCTGACCGTCGACGGGGGCTGGTCGCTCGGCAAGGGGCTCGCCGGCGAGATGAGCGTGAGCGCGCGGCCCCGTCGACGCTCGTGAAGTCGCGGGACGCCCGTCCCGACCTTCTTCGCATGCGCCGCGATCGACACCGATTGAATGATGCCGATGCATCATTGGCGCACGAGCCCACGTGCTCGACGATTCGGTTTTCATGGCCATCGAGCGGCTCCAGGTCTCGTCACCCTCGAGGACAGGCCGCTCGACAGTCCGCTACCCATAACAAGAGGTCGGACCATGTTCGATCGAGCAATCACTCGTGCCGCGCTGCTGGTCGCGGCGAGCACGGTCGCTCTCCCGAGCGGCGTCTCCGCGAGCGACGAGCCGCGTCCTACGGTTGCGAAGCCGACCCTCACACACCGAGACGATGAACTCGCAGGCCGCCAGGACGCCAGCCGGCAAGCGGTCGTGTGGCTGGGCGGTGTGGGCGCCGACGGGCAGGCGCAGGTCGGCGGAATCTGGGACTTCGAGGACGGTACGCTCCAGGGATGGCAGTCGGTCGATCTCTCCGCCGAGGCAGCGTACTTCCGTCGCATCACGCCGGCCGACGCAATCGCACACGGCGATCCGACCGACCCCACGATGGCCGGCGCCGGATCGATGTGGGTGGGCGCCCACCAGGACGAAGCAGAGATGATGTGCTGGCCCCGCGGTATGGGCTACGGCGATTCCTGGGCCATGTGGATGACGAAGACCTTCACGTACGGCGGTACCGGCACCATCACGCTGAGCTTCGACTACTTCACTGACAGCGAGACCCAGTTCGACTACACGTACGTGTACACGGAAGTCGCCGGGATCCGCTCGCTACCTCTGAACACCTCGGTGTGGTCGAGCCCTCAGGGCTGGGGCTACTCCGGTGCGATCGACGACGGCACCGCGATCGGAAGTCCGTCGGCCCCGGCCACCGACACCATCGTGATCGACGCCTCGCATCTTCCAGCCAACCCAGGCGATCCGTTTACCATCGCGTTCAAGTTCGACTCCGACTACGTCTACTCGGACGAGCTGAACCGATACTCGGCGTTTTTGAACTCCCGGTTCGGCGCGTTTGGCGTCGACGACATCGGGGTCGTGGGCGTGGGACTCTCCGACGTGAGCACCTTCGAGATGGACGTGGATGGATGGAGCACGTTCAGCGAACCCCCGATTGGCACCTACCTCGACGTGGACATGCTCGGGAGTCTTCCACCGATCGGAGGGACGTGCCTCGATCCGCCCACGAACCACGTGATGGTTGCGATCGACGGCAGCGGTACCTACGCACACCCTCAGCGCCAGCACGAGGAGCTACTGTCGCCGCCCGCGTACGTTGGATCGGGGTCCGGATTCGAGAGCTTCGAGAGTATCGTGGCCCGCTTCACGACATGGGAGGAGCTGCCTCTTCCTGAGGGAGTCGGCTACCAGGTGGGCGCACGCTACCATCCCTGGACGTGCCCCGAGACCGGCGTCGTGAGCTGGAGCATCGTCGCGAGAGGTCCTCTCGGTTACTTCTTCACCTTCCCCGGTCTGTGTCAGACGTGGGACGTCGACCTGGGGCCCTACGTGCCGGCGGGCGTCGACTCGATCCGGCTGGTCTTCGAGCTTCTCAGCGACACCGAGGACTTCTTCTCTGGGTCGGGGCCCGCCGTGACCGACCCATCGCCGCTCTGGGACGACATCCAGCTCGGGGTCGACTTCGGAAGCGCGACGTTCTTCGCGCGCGGCTCCTACTACGCCGGCACCACCGGCATCTGGGGATTCGACAGCGGGAACCAGCTCCATGACGACGGGCTCCATGGCGACGACGCGGCCGGCGATGGGATCTTCGGCGCGTTCGTGGTGACCGACCAGCCACCCGGGCAGCACGAGTTCAAGATCGCGACCGGCGACTGGAGCCAGGCCTACCCGACGAACCCCTCCTATCCGACCGCGAATGCAATCCTCTACACCGAGGCATCCGACGATCTGGTGCACTTCCGGCTGGACACGAACGTGCTCTCGGACTGGCAGCCGGCGGCGAACGCGGTCTCGTGCGATCGCTTCGCGCCGACGGGCTCGGTGTTCGAGGTGATCGGCAGCGCGCCGGAGCTGGGGTCCTGGGTGACCGGCGTTCCCGCCACTCTGGACGGGGATACGTGGTACGCCGACATCGTGGTCGCCTCGCCCGGCCCCGTCGAGTACAAGTTCCGCGTGGCGGGAACCTGGGACGTCTGCAACGTCGGGATCCACTACAACATGTTCATCGGCGACAACTTCTCCGCCACCATCCCGAGCGCGAGCGCCCTGATGCGGTTTGAGTTCAACACGATCGACGGGCGGTCGCGCGCCAGAGAGCTGAACGCCAGCTCGCTGGTGCTCGAGCCGGATCTCCTCTATCAGGACATCTATCCCTCCGAGAACTCACTCGTGCCGAGTGCCACGGCGGAGATGCACAGCTACCTGGATCTCACGGCCGGCGATGGAGACGACTTGAACGCCCAGCTCGGCGACTCGGTCACCGTCGCGGGAACCGATGACGTCGGTGTGGAGGTATATCTCAACTTCCGTGTCTATCCCGGACCCGCCATGGACCTGAACGGGAATGGAGACTACTCGGACGATACCGGCTGGTGGACTGATCCCCGCTTCGAGCCCGGCAGCGATGCGTTGGCCCCGTCGTGGGCGGCAGCTCGGCTGGACACGGCGATGACCGGAGAGGTCGTGACCCCGGGGATGTTCGCCACGTACTTCTGGCCCGACGGCTCGAACGGCTACGGATCGGGCAATCCCGACAAGGTGCTGCCGGACGATTTCTTCACGCCGGGAACCACCGTCGAGTACTTCTTCTCGACGAACTACGCGTCCAGCCCTGCCGATCAGAAGATCTCGCCCGATACGACGGCCGGAGAGCCCCTCGAGTTGGAGGTCCTGCCCGGCTACGTTCGAGTGGGAAGCGACATCCTGACTTCGTGCGTGCTGTACGTGGATGCGGCCGAAGAGGGTGCCGAGGAGCTGATCGAGGACTACGGACTGCGTCCCTGGTGCGGGTCCGGCTTCGACTACACCGGCCTCGAACACGACCGCTGGGATCGATACGACTACCAGGAGGCTGCGTCCACGATCGTGGCCCCGATGGCGCGCCAGGTTCTCGGCAACAACGGCATGACGCCTTATCAATCGATGGCGTACCGGTACATTTTCTACAGCACCGGTGCTCGCCGGGAGCGAGCGCTTCGGAACGGGGACGCGGATCTCCTGGCCAGCTTCCTGACGAACGGGAGCCTCGGCCGAGACAGCTTCGTGAAGGGGCTCTGGCTGAGCGGGGACGGAGCGGGAGACATTCTCGTCTCCCAGGGCGACTCACACGCACAGGCGTTGCTCGAGCATTTTTTCCAGGCTCAGCTCATCGGCCACCTCATCGACGTGCCTCCTTGCTGCATCCGGCTGGATCCGACCCCGACCCGGCACTTCCCGCCCTCTCTGTCGCCGTACAGCGCGGCCGATCACGGCACGCCGCCCGACGAGCGGATCTTCGACGTGGTGGGCGCGGTGGGGGACGGGGTCGGCGACATCACCTACGTGGATCAGACCAGTGGGGAGATACAGACCAACTTCGCGTCGGTGTCGAACGAGCAGACCTCTTACCACACGGTGATCGACGGGTTCTCACTGACCCAGCTTCGCGAGGTTCCCGGGGGATGGACGGGCTGTACGTGCCCCCCGATCGGGAACGCGATCACGATCCGGGTGGCCGACGTCTTCGATTGGTTCGGCGCGCCTGCCGGTTCGGCGGTGATGAAGGACGTGGATCCACTCCTGATCGACGTGGACGAGACCGCCTCGAGCGAGTCGCCCCGTCGCACGCGGCTCCTTCGTGGTGCGCCGAATCCGTTCAACCCCACGACCTCCGTGCGCTACGAGATCCACGAGCGCACCGAGGTCACGATCCAGGTGCTGGACGTCCGAGGCCGATACGTATCGACGCTGACGAGCACCGCGTACGATCCCGGCCGGTACGAGCTGAGCTGGGACGGTCGGAATGCGATCGGTGACGCGCTGGCCAGTGGCGTCTACTGGGTGCGGATGACCACGTCGAGCGGGTATCGTGGCGCGACGCGCGTGATCTTGCTGAAGTGACCCTGGGCCGGGTCAGTGAGCCGACATCGTGGCCCCGACGGGCCGGTCTTCCGGCACGGGTGAGGCCCCGCGTTCTACGCGCCACCCGGGTTCCGCGGGGCCTCCTCCCACGCCCGGAGGAACTCCCGCGCCGCCTCGGCCGAGTGCAGGTACGCGAACTTCGCGACCTGCTCGCCGACCTGACGCACTTGCTTCTCCAGCTGGGGATCAGTGAAGCGTCCATCGTCGTCGATCGCCTGCCAGGCGTGGGGAATCGCCACCTGCTCGGGCACGACCCACGCATGCAGCGCGCGGCCGATCATCCTGAGCGTGGTCAGCGCGTTCACCGCCCCGAGCGCGCCGCCGGCGATCCCGACGAGACCGATCATCTTGCCCTCGAACTCGGAGAACCCCATCAGATCGAGCGCGTTCTTGAGGACGCCGCTGAAGCTGCCGTGGTACTCGGGCGTCGCGAGGATGATGCCCTCGGCCTCGCGGACCTTCCGGCGCAGCCTGAGCACGCCGGGTGGATCGTCGGGCTGCGGACCCCCGGTGCAGAAGATCAGATCGTAGTCTCGGAGATCGATCAGCTCGCAGTCGGCGCCGATCGCCTCGGCCCCGGCGAGGGCCGTGGCCAGGGCCACGTGCGTGCGGCCGCGGGGCGTCAGGCTGCCGCAGATTCCGACCACGCGGACGGGACGATCCAGCTGCTCGCGTGCGGTCGTCACGGGATGTCACCTCCACCGGACTCGAGGACCGCGGTGACGTCCTCGGCCTCCCGGACGAAGCGCCGCGCCTCGTCGGTGCTGACCTCGTCGTCTTCGAGGATCAGGAACGTGTGCCGACGGAAGGCCGCAAAGGCCGAATCGGTCTCGGCGGTGACGCCGTACGTCTTGTACGCGTCCCAGAGCCGGTCGCATACCGCCTGCGCGGCGGCGCGCTCGTCGGCCGGAAGACCCGTCACGACCTTTTCGGTCGTCTTCGCGAAGACGTAGTCGTTCACCCGCCGGGAGACCGGGCCGCAGAAGGCCACGAGCCCCAGAGCCAGCACGACGACGGTCAGGAACGTCACGATGGTCAGACGCGGCAACATGGCCGGGACGATACTACCCCTTGCCGAACCGCGAAAGCGCCCTATCATGGGTCGCGTTCAATCACCAGGAGGGGATCATGAGCCGCACGGTCACATTCGAGACCCGGATCTCCGGCGGAGCCGCGCTCGCCGGTCTGCTCGCGCTCACCGGCGCGGTCGGTTTCGTCGGGTGCTCGTCGTCGCCCGAGATGGATCAGGCCAGCCTGGACGCCATCGAGCAGCACCTCGCCAGCATGGGGGCCCCGCCCATCGACTACGTGATCGGTCTGTTCGACGACCACGACGTCGTGCTCCTCGGCGAGCACCAGCTCGTGCGGCAGGATGCCCGGTTCGCGGCGTCGCTGGTCCCCGCGCTGGGCGATGCCGGCATCGTGCTCGCGATCGAGTACGCCTGTGCCGAGGATCAGGCGCGGATCGACGCCGTCGTGAACGAGCCCCTGTACGACGAGGCCGGCGCGATCGCGGTACAGCATCACTACGCCGGGGGCCTGTGGCCGTACCGGGAGTACGTCGAGATCCTGAAGGCGGCCTGGGACCACAACCGGCACGCCGATCAGGCGTCCCGCATCCGGGTCATCGGCCTCTCGCCGGTCGTCGACTGGGAGGCCGTGAACTTCGGCGAGGGCGCGGAGCGCGAGGCCGAGGTGCGGAAGATCCAGCAGACCGACGCCTACATGGCGGCGCTCGTGCAGCGCGAGGTGGACGCCGGACGCAAGGTGCTCGTCTACTGCGGGACGACGCGTGCGTTCACGGACTTCGTCCCGACCATCGAGCACCAGGGCGATCGGGTGCCCGACGACAACCACATGGGGCACATCCTGAGCCGGTCGCTCGGCGATCGCGCGGTCACGGTGCTGTTGCATCAGCCGTGGCCCGGCCCCGACGGGGCGCTCGTCGGTCCGGCCGACGGCCGCCTGAACCCGGCCCTGGCCGCGCTCGCGGACTCGGCCGGCGTCGGCTTCGATCTGGCCGGACCGGTGGGACAGCTGACCGAGACGCGCTCGCTCTACGCGCTGGACGATGCCGATCTCCACCTGTCGGACGTGGCGGACGGGTACGTGTTTCTCGCTCCGTTCGCCGAGCTCATCGGTGTGCAGGTGATCACGTCGTGGGTCTCCGAGGACGAGTTCGAGGCGTTCCGCCGGGGCTATCCCAATCCCCGCGTGATGGACGAGGTGGACTCGGTCCGGCGGCTCGTCGAGCGGTTCTCGCAGAACGCGGCCATCCGTCTCCGGTTCCGCGGCATCGAGTGAGCGCGCCGGCGGCCAGATCCGCCCCCGGTGGCGCCCGGAGCCCGGATGGCGTCGGGCGACCGTCACGACGCTTGCGGGGGTGATCGCCGCCTCCGTATAGTGCGCGATCATGTCCACGAACCCCTTTCGCGACGTCGTCATCGTGGGCGGCCTCCGAACGCCGTTCGCCAAGGCGGACACGGTCTTCACCGACCTGACCGCCGTGGACCTCGGCCGGCTCGTCGTCTCCGAGCTGATCGAGCACTACGACCTCGCGCCCTCGGACGTGGACGCGGTCATCATGGGCAACATCGCCCAGCCCCCCCATGCACCCAACGTGGCGCGCGTCATCGCGCTCGCGGCCGGCCTGGCCCGCGAGGTTCCCGCGCACACGGTCAATCGCAACTGCGCGAGCGGCATGGAGTCGGTGCTGGAGGCGGCCCGGCTGATCGCGCTCGGCGAGGCCGAGGTGGTCGTCGCCGGTGGCGTCGAGTCGATGTCGCAGATCCCGCTCTTCTACCCCGAGTCGTACCGGCGCATCCTCTTCGGCGCGCAACGCGCACGGACTCCCGCGGCACGCGTCGCGACGCTCAGCCACGTGCGGCCGAAGCACTTCAAGCCGATCGTGGGCCTGGAGTGCGGCCTGACCGATCCCATCGCCGAGCTCAACATGGGCGAGACCGCCGAGGTGCTGGCCAAGGAGTTCGGGATCTCGCGCCAGACCCAGGACGAGTTCGCGCTCCGGAGCCATCAGAAGGCGGTCGCCGCGGTGCAGTCCGGACGACTCGCGCAGGAGATCATGCCGGTCTTTCCACCCGGGTATCGCGCCGCCGTACGGGACGACAACGGCCCGCGCTCCAATCAGTCCATGGAGGCGCTGGCCCGGCTGCGTACGATCTTCGACCGGCAGTTCGGCACCGTGACGGCCGGCAACGCGTGCCCGATCACCGACGGAGCCGCGGTGCTGCTGCTTGCGCACGAGCAGGTCGCGCGCGCGAACCGGTGGGACGTGCTGGGGCGCATCCGATCGCACGGCGTGCGCGGGATCGAGCCCGAGCGCATGGGGCTGGGACCGGTGGTCGCGACGGCGGTCGCGCTCGACCGGGCGGGCATGTCGCTCGCGGACATCGAGCTCGTCGAGATCAACGAGGCGTTCGCGGCCCAGGTGCTCGCCTGCGAGATGGCGTTCTCGTCGGTGTCGTTCGCGCGGAAGGCGCTCGGACGCTCGAGCGCCGTGGGGACTCTCCCCACGACGCACCTCAACGTGAACGGCGGGGCGATCGCGCTCGGACATCCGGTCGGCGTGAGCGGGACGCGACTCATCCTGACGCTTCTGATCGAGCTCCGGCGGCGGCAGCTCGGAACGGGGCTGGCCACGCTGTGCGTCGGTGGCGGCCAGGGATCCGCGGTGATCCTGGAGAGCATGGTGCCATGAACGGACACGGTTCCACTCCGATGACCGACCAGCTCGAGTTCTTCGATCCGGCGAGGGCCACGGCCGCCGATCGCGATGCCGACGTCCGGCTGGAGGAGCTGGCGCCGGGTGTGGCCGGCGTCATCTTCCACGCGCGCGAGCGTTCGCAGAACGTGCTCACGAAGGCCGTCCTGGATCGCCTCGACGAGATCGTGCGCGCGATCCGATCGGCCACGGGATATCGCGCGGTCCTGATCACGTCCACGCTACCGGGGAGCTTCATCGCCGGCGCGGACGTGAACGAGATCGCCTCGGTCGACGACGTGGCCACCGGGCGCGATGCCGCCCGCCGCGGCCAGCGCGTCTTCGGCGAGCTCGCGGCGCTGACGATCCCCACGGTGGCCGCGATCGGCGGCGCGTGCCTCGGCGGCGGGCTGGAGCTGGCGCTGGCCTGCCACTATCGCATCGCGTCGGATTCCTCGAAGGTGCGGCTCGGGCTGCCGGAGGTCCGCCTGGGAATCATCCCCGGCTTCGGCGGCACCCAGCGTTTGCCGCGACTGGTCGGGCTTCCGGCCGCGATCGATCTCATCCTGACCGGCAAGACGCTCGATGCACGGCGGGCCAGGCGCCGGGGACTGGTCGACCTCGTGATTCCCGAGATCCTGTTCCGGCAGGAGTCGCTCCGGTTCGTCGAGCGTCTCGCGGCCGGCGAGGCGCCTTCGCGCCACGTCATGGCCTTTTCGGGCCCGCGCAAGGCCGCGGCGAGGCGCGCTCCCCTGAGCGCACGCGATCGGTTCCTGGAGAGCCCCGTGGGCCGGCCGATCCTGTTTCGACTGTCCAGGCGAAGCGTGCTCTCCAACACGAAAGGGCACTATCAGGCGCCGCTCGACGCGCTGACGGTGATCGAGGACACGTTCGGAAAGCCGATCGAGGAGGGTCTCGACGTCGAGGCCGCCGCGCTCGGCCGGCGCCTCGTGACACAGGAGAAGAAGGCACTCGTTCACGTGTTCTTCCTGACCGAGGCCAACCGCAAGGACACCGGCAGCGATGACGCGTCGCTGATCCCGCGACCCATCACGCGGGCGGGGCTCCTCGGCGCGGGGGTCATGGGCGGCGGCATCGCACAGCTCCTGTCCCGGCGGGACATCCGCGTCCGCATGAAGGACCTGAACGACGATGCGCTCCTGTCCGGTCTCCGCTCCGCCAGCAACGTGACGCGATCGCTGGTGAGGCGCCGCCGGATGCGGCCGGCCGAGGCCGCGCGCCAGCTCGCGCTGATCAGCCCGACGACCGAGTACACCGGGTTCGGGCGGGTCGACGTCGTCTTCGAGGCCGTCGTGGAGAAGATGGACGTGAAGAAGACCGTCCTCGGCGAGGTCGAGCGCGTCGTACGCCCGGGCACGATCATCGCATCCAACACGAGCGCCCTCTCGATCACCGAGCTGGCCACCGTGAGCCGGCGACCCGAGCACGTGGCCGGCTTTCACTTCTTCAATCCGGTTCACCGCATGCCGCTGGTCGAGGTGGTTCGCGGTGAGCGCACGAGCGATGCCGCCGTCGTGACGCTGGTGGCGCTGGCGCGTCGGCTGGGCAAGACGCCGATCGTGTGCAACGACGGTCCCGGGTTCCTGGTGAACCGCATTCTCGGTCGCTACATGAACGAGGCCAGCCATCTCCTGGCCGACGGCGTTGCCATCGAGCACTGCGACTGCGTGGCCACCGACTTCGGCATGCCGATGGGCCCGATCCGTCTGGTGGACGAGGTGGGTGCCGACGTCGCGGCGAAGGTCGCATCGCTCCTGCTCGCGGGGCTGGGTGATCGCTTCAAGACGAACAACCTGATCGAGCGGCTGGTCGGTGAGGGCCGGCTCGGCAAGAAGTGCGGGCGCGGCTTCTACACGTACCCCGGGGCACGCGGCGGGCGTCTCCCGGCGTGGACGCCGTCGTGGGTGCCGGGCGCGCCGCGAGAGCACGTCGATCGCGGCGTGCTCGCACTCATCGAGACCGGCGGGCGCCGGTCCTCGCTGTCGGATCGAGAGATCCGCGATCGGCTGGTCTACGTGATGGTCGACGAGGCCGCGCGGTGCCTGGACGACGGCATCGTGGCCTCCCCGCGCGACGTGGACCTCGGCATGATCTTCGGAACCGGCTTCCCGCCGTTCCGGGGCGGCCTCCTTCGGTTTGCCGACGAGACCGGCGTCGACGTGGTGGCCGACACGCTCTCCCGACTCGCCGACAGTGCGTCTCCCCGCTTCGCGCCGTGCGATCGCCTGCGCGACATGGGTAACCGGGCCCTCCGCTTCCATCCCTCGTGAGGTGACACGATGGCGTTTCCGAAGCCGTTCTATCGATGGCGACCGCATCCGTGGCACGGTCTCGAGCCCGGCGACGATCCGCCGTCGCGCGTTCAGGCGTACATCGAGATCACACCGTTCGACCTCGTGAAGTACGAGATCGACAAGACGACCGGTTACATCCGCGTGGATCGGCCGCAGCGCAGCTCGTCGCAGCCGCCCACGCTGTACGGGTTCATCCCGCGCACGTACTGCGCGTCACGGGTGGGCGCGCTGTCGGAGTCGTCGAGCGACGGCGATGGGGATCCGCTCGACATCTGCGTCCTGAGCGAACGCCCGATCGCGCGGTCCGAGGTGATTCTGAACACCCGGGTCGTCGGCGGCCTGCAGATGGTCGACGACGGGCTCGCGGACGACAAGATCATCGCGGTGCTGGAGAACGACAACATCTGGGGCCATGCCACCGACGTGTCGGACCTGCCCCAGATTCTGATCGAGCGCCTCCGACACTACTTCCTCACCTACAAGCTCGTGCCGGGCACGGCGCCGAGCATCTCCATCGAGACCGAGTACGGCCACGAGCACGCCTGCGCCGTCGTGTCGGCCGCGCTCGCCGACTACGACGAGACGTTCGGCGAGTGAGCGACGGCGTCGCCGACCCCGGGCGCCGTCGCCCCGATCGCGCGCGAGCCGACGGCGTGCGCCTTCGACGGGCCGTCCCCGGCGACGAGGCGATCGTGCGCAGGCTGCGCCTCGAGGCGCTGGCCGATGCGCCCCGGGACTTCGACTCGACGCTGGAGCGCGAGCGCGTGATGACGACCGCCGAGTGGGGCGAGTGGATCGCCGGCGGCGCCACGTTCATCCTGGAGGCGGGATCGGCCCCCCGCGGCATCGTCGCCGGCGTGCCGCATCGCGACGACCCACGAGCGGTTTACCTGATCTCGATGTGGGTGCACCCCTCGATCCGGGGGAGCGGGGCCGCCGACGCGCTCGTCGGTGCCGTGATCGGGTGGGCCGAGGAGCGGGAGGCGGAGGTCGTCTGTCTGGACGTGGTGGCCTCGAACGATCGCGCGCGCGGCTGCTACGAGCGGAACGGTTTCCGGGCGACCGGCCGCACGTTCACGCGGGGTCGGGACGGCATCGTCGAGATGGCCATGGAACTCCGACTCGACCCGGGATCATGAGGCTCCCATCGGTGGCGTAATCCGTTTCCTTTCAATCCGTTGGCTTCCGATCGATGTTTCATCCGGGTAGAATTGACGCACGAGTTTTACCTGGGTATAATCTCCCCTCTCGTGCCCCTGGATCGATCAAAGGAGAGAAGCCGACATGCCCACGACCACGACGTGCACCGCGTTCGCCGGATCGACGCGCATCGCCTCCGGTACCATCGAGGACGTGGCCGTTCGCGTGAAGGGAGTCGTCGACGCCGATGACCCCCGGTCGATCCTGATCTTCGACGACGCCACGAGCGCGCCGATCGAGCTGGACCTGCGCGGCAGCGTCGAGGACGTCCGGCGGGCCGCGCGGTCGGTCAGCGCCGGGTCGACCCCGCCGGCCGCGTCGGCGACACCCGGCTCACCGCGAGACGGCGAGACCGCGCGGCGCCGATCTCCCGGACGGCCGAAGCTGGGCGTGGTCGGCCGGGAGGTCACGCTCTTGCCGCGACACTGGGCGTGGCTGAACGCGCAGCCGGGTGGTGCGTCGGTGGCGCTCCGGAAGCTCGTCGACGCCGCGCGCCGCGTGCCGGACTCGACGAACACGAAGCGGCACGCGCAGGAGGCGGCGTTCCGCTTCATGTCGGCGATCGCGGGCAACGAGGCGGGCTACGAGGAGGCCACGCGCGCGCTGTTCGCCGGCGACGCCGGTCGCTTCGACGAGCACACGCGTGGCTGGCCCGCGGACGTTCGCGATCACGCCGCGCGGCTGGCCTCGGGGGCACTCGAGTGAGGAGGTCGCGCGCTACAGCCCCAGCTGGACGATGTAGTTCGACTCGAGCCCACCCACGCTCGTGAACCGACCGGCGGCCACGACGTGTCCCTGGTACGTGCCGAGCGACCACACGTGCGTGTTCGTGTCCATGCCGCCGAACTGCCTGCCCATGGCGGTCCACGCCGTCCCGTTCCAGCGGGCGAGGTGCTGTGTCGCGACCGAGCCCGCTGTCTCGAACGCACCGCCCAGGAGGAGATCGCCGCCGACCTCCATGAACGTCCGCGCCCACCAGTCGAGCCCGTCGCCGACCGGCTCCCATTCGGAGGCCGTGTCGTTCCAGCGCGCGACGCGACGGACGCCGTACCGGTTCCGCTGCGTCGACACCTCGACCTCGCCGGTGTTCGCATCGAAGAACGCCACCCGCGGCTTGCCGTTGAATACGGCCAGCGACGACCAGGCCCCGACGCCGGAGCCGGCGCTGACGATCTCGTTGAGCCAGATCTGCTCGCCCGGACGCCGGAAGGCGACCGTCGCGCCCGGACCGATCTCGGCCAGTCGCGCACGCTGATGGCTGATGAAGAGCGTGCCGTCGTTCGCAACCGCAATGGACGGATACGCGCCCGTATTGCCGCGCGTCGACACCGGGAGCGGAGATGCCCAGACGCCGGCCGCGGAGCGCGTGATGTACTGCGCGCGCTGGCGGCCCGTCGTGCCGCTGGCGGTCGGATCGTAGTACGCGACGTGAACGACGTCGTTCCGGTCCAGCACGATCGCGGGCCGCTCGCATCGAGTTCCCCCGATGTCCTGCGCGTAGCTCCAGCGGCTCCCGTCGGGGAGGTTGGGGTCGTAGAGGGCGTAGCTGAGGTCCTGGCCGTCCATGCTGGCGAGGATGACGTGGACCCGGTCGCGGGAGTCGACGGCCAGATCCGTCCAGTACCCGACGGGATCGATGGGAACGCCGGTGGGGTCCATCAGGGCCGACCGGAACTGCCAGTCGTACGTGCCCGGCTCGGTCAGGCTCGGGATCTGGAACGCCAGCTTCAACGTATTGGCGGTCACGTCCATGAACGCGATCACGGGACGATTCTGGCGGTTGAGGCCGATCGAGCACTCGACGCCCACGTTGGCGGTATCACCGGCGACCGTCTCGATCAGCCACTCCTCGAGCGGTCGTGTCGCGTACTTCAGATCCCCGCTGGTGGCATCGTAGTACGCGACGTGTCCCTCGCCGCTCTCGGTGAGCACGAAGTCCGCGTACTGCCCGACGTCGCCGCCGGAATCGATCGTGGAGGTGAGCCAGTCGTCGCCGTCCTGGATCGCGTGCACGAGGTCGGCGTTCGTCTCGTCGTAGTAGACGAGCTGCGCGCCGTCCGCGCCGTCGACCCCCATCGAGATGTGAGAGACGGCGCCGGGCGCCTCCGCGGCGGGCTGGGTGGTCCAGCGTCCCTCGGCCTCACTGAACAAGCCGGCCGCGTACACCTGATCCTGGTACGTGGTCACGGCCAGCACGTCGCCCGCGAAGCCGCGTCCCATCGGCAGCCAGGCCGGGACCGTCGGATCCCACATCGCCACGTTGAACACGACGCGACCGGCGCCGGTGCTCGTGAACGCGCCGCCGACGATCAGCTTGTCGCCCCAGACGGTCGCCGAGTAGACCGGGCCGTTGACGCCGTTGAGCGTGCCGGTGCCGAACACGCTCCATTCGGTGCCGTCGTACTGGGCGACGTTGCGGGCCGACGCGATGCCGGCACCCTCGAACTCGCCGTACACGATCAGGTTGCCGTTGTACTCGCTCATTCCCTCGACGACGCCGGTCACGCCGAGCGCGACGTCCGACCAGCTCGTGCCGTCCCACGACGCGATGCTCTGCACGTCGAGGCTGTCGGCGCCGGCGTACCGGAACAGCCCGCCCACGTAGAGCGCGTCGTTCCAGACCCGCGCGGCATTCGCGCGCTCGGTGAGCGCCGGATTCCCGACGCCGAACAAGCCCATGTCGAGGCTCGACCAGGACGTGCCGTTCCAGGAGGCGACGTTGCGGACCGCGGAGTCGCCGGCGGTGCGAAAGCTGCCGACAGCGACGAGGGAGCCGTCGAACTCCGCCATGCCGTTGGCGCGGGCCGACAGGCCGGGGTACCCGATGCCGGGCACCGGGTCGGGCGGACCGGTCACGGTTTCTTTCTTCTCGTCAGGCGTACACGATGCCAAGCCGAGCGTCAGCGCGCCTCCCAACATCCACTGCCACACACGTCTCACGCGCATTGGAAATCGCTCCTTTCGAGCGGAGTAACCGTGTCGACCGGTCACGGCGATCGGGTCGGACGGACGTCGGCCCGGTGCCGGTCGTCGACGGAGGAGTCCGGTTCGAGGGACGTCGCGCCGGGCGCGGCGGGGCGCCTCGCGACGATCGGGCCAAAGTGTCCTACGCATGACGTGGAAACGCAAGAGGCGGTGGGGGTTGGCGCGGTCGATGGGACCGTTGCCGCACGGGCCGCCGTCGGGTCGCCGATCGCGGGGGCCCGTCGATCCGCCTGCGGTCGTAATCGTCCACCACGACACATGTTGCACGGCCTTCCGGCTCGCGGATTGGGTCCTTGTTCGCGTGCCGCGTGCGTGCCAGTATCGCGCGTCGATGCGGATGGAGCCGCACCGTGCGTGCGTGAACGCGCACGGGGAACCGCAACCGGGCGGAGCCGGCGGTGACCACGGACGAGAGGGGCGAGTACATGGATCGACGCAGGTTCGTCTCGCGCGCCGTCCCGGCGGCTCTCGCGGGCGCCACCGCGATCGGGTGCAGCCGCGAGGAGACGGGCCCTGCCGTTCAGACACGGCCCAACGTGGTCTGGCGGCTCGCGTCGAGCTTTCCCAGGACGGTCGACTCGATCTACGGGGCGTGCGACGCGGTCGCGGCGCGGGTGTCCGCGATGACCGATGGTCGGTTCCAGATCCGCGCCTACCCCGGCGGCGAGATCGTCCCCGCGCTGCAGGTCCTGGATGCCGTTCAGCAGGGCACCGTGCAGATGGGGCAGTCCTGCGGGTACTACTTCACCGGAAAGAACCCGGTCTTCGCGTTCGACACGTGCGTTCCGTTCGGGTTCACCGCGCGGCAGCAGACGGCGTGGCTGCTCGAGGGCGGCGGCCGCGAGCTGCTCGCGCCGGCCTTTGCCGACTTCAACGTGGTCTCGATCCCGGGCGGGAACACGGGCGTCCAGATGGGCGGCTGGTTCAAGCGACCGATCGGGTCCGCCGCCGATCTCGCGGGCCTGAAGATCCGCATCCCGGGGCTCGGCGGCCAGGTCATGAGCCGACTCGGGGCGACCGTTCAGGTTCTGGCCGGTGGCGACATCTACCCGGCGCTCGAGCGCGGGGCGATCGACGCCACCGAGTGGGTGGGTCCTTACGACGACGAGAAGCTCGGCTTCTTTCGCGTGGCCAAGCACTACTACTACCCCGGCTGGTGGGAGCCGGGCGCCACCCTGAGCTACTACGTCAATCGCGACGCTTTGCAGGCGCTCCCGTCGAGCTACCGCGAGGCGCTGGAGGCCGCCGCGCTGGAGGCCGGCGCCTCGATGCAGGCCGCGTACGACGCCCGGAACCCGCCGGCGCTGGAACGCCTCATATCCGAGGGTGTTACGCTCGCCCAGTATCCGGACGACGTGATGGATGCCGCGCGTGCGGCCACCACCGAGCTCCTCGAGGAGCAGGCGGCCGCGAGCACGGAGTATCGGGAGCTTTACGATCAGTGGAAGGCGTTCGGGAGCTCGAGCTCCCGGTGGTTCGCCACAGCCGAGCTCGCCTATGCCGGGTACGCGTTTCGACCCGGACGCCGGTGAGGGTGACCATGGGCGCTCCTCGGCCAATGCCAAGAACATCAACTGGTTCTGACGCCGCCGGCCGATAACGGCTGATGTACCAGGATTGCCCACCTCAGACGTCCAGAGGACCCTCGATGTCCACATTCCCCCTCGGGAACGGCCTCACGCTGGTCGCCGCAGCCATGACTCACATCGGACGCGTCCGGAAGCTGAACCAGGATTCGATCGGGATCCTGGACACCGGCGACGCGGACCGCGGCTTTCTCCTGACCGTGGCCGACGGCATGGGAGGAGCCGTCGGGGGTGAGATCGCGAGCCGCATGACCGTGGATGCCGTCCATCACGTGTTCGTCAGTGCCGACGCACGCGCCGACAACGCGCTGGCCGAGGCCGTGGCCGCCGCGAACGATTGCGTCTTCTCGCGCTCGCAGCGGGAGACCGAGCTCAACGGCATGGGCACGACGTGCACGACGCTGGCGATCACGAGCGGGGACTTCTACATCGCGCACGTCGGCGACAGCCGCGCGTACGTGTGTGACGACTCCGGCTTCCGGCAGGTCACGAACGATCACTCGCTGGCCGAGGAGATCCGCCGTCAGTCCGGTGGCGGCGTCGCCTCGCCGGCGGTGCCGAGGAACATCCTCTCCCGCTGCCTGGGCGTCGAGCCCGAGGTCGAGGTGGACATCGTCTCCGGCCGCGGCCGGATCGCCGAGGGGCTCAAGTTCCTGATGTGCTCGGACGGCCTGAGTGGACTCGTGTCATCCGAGGAGATGCACGAGGCGGTTCGCCGCCAGCCGCCAGACGTCGCCTGCCGCGACCTGATCCACCAGGCGCTGGAGCGCGGCGCGCCGGACAACGTGAGCGTGATCGTCGCCGCCATCGTAGCCGGCTGAGTCGCCACCCTCCCCCGCTACCCACCCCGATCCTCGCCGGATCGGCCGATCGGGCCGATCTCCTCGATGGGGCTTGCTCACGGCCCGCGTCGGTGATATCCTTAAATAAGATCAAATCTGATTTGATCACTCAGAGAGATATCCAGGAAGCCTGCTTCCTCCCCGCAGGCTCCGGGCCGGCCACACGGGAGGGCCACATGTCTTGCTCCGCGATGCTCGCCGCCGTGCTCACGGCCGCCGTGATCACGACCCTGTCCACTCCGGCGACCGCGCGCCCCACGGACGCCCCCCACGACGCCCGAGTAGTCCACGCCGGCGCCGACCACGGCGACCACGACGAGCCGCTCGCGCGACGCTCGAGCGCCCGCACGAGCGGCCTCGACACCGTGTACTTCGGGGGCCGGGGTCCGGACGGACGGGCGATCCAGGGCGGCGTCTGGGACTTCGAGGACGGCACGCTCCAGGGCTGGACGTCGATCGACGTATCCGACGTGTCGCAGGTGGACCCGCCGGGCGATCCGTCGGTCGGCGGACCCGGCGCGTCGTACTTCCGGCGGATCACGGCAGCCGACTTCACGTCGGACCCGCCGTTGATTCACGGCGTCGGCTCGGTCTGGGTCGGCGCGAACGACGAGGAGGCCGCGGCCCTGTGCTGGCCCGGCGGCCTCGGGTACGGCAACGACTGGGTCATGGGCGCACGAAAGACGTTCACGTACGGCGGCTCGGGCGACGTGACGATGACGTTCGACTACTTCACCGACTCCGAGACCCAGTTCGACTACACCTACGTATACGTGGAGGTCGACGGCGTCCGCAGCACTCCGCTGAACACGTCGGCCTGGAGCACGCCGGAGGGCTGGGGCTACTCGGGCGCTTACGACGAGGGAACGTCGTCGCACACGCCGGACGACCCGGCCACCGACTCGATCGTCGTCGATGTCGCCGATCTGCCCACCGGTCCCGGCGCGCCGTTCGACGTGATCTTCGAGTTCGACTCCGACGGACTCTACTCCGACGGCCTCGACTACTTCATCGGGTACCTGAACTCGCGGTTCGGCGCGTTCGGCATGGACGACTTCACGATCGCCGGCACCGGGCTCTCCGACACCGACACCTTCGAGACCGACGCCGAGGGATGGTCGTTCGAGCGCGCCGCGCCCGTCGGCACGTTCATGCAGGTGGTCGCGCTGTCCGAGCTGGATCCGATCGAAGACGACTGCGACTGCCCGATCCTCCTCGACGACGAGAACGAGTACGTGATGCTGGCGTCGGACTGGGATCTGTCGCACGGGCCGTTTCATCATCCCGACCGCCAGCGCGAACGCCTGACCTCCAGCGCGGCGTACGTCGGTTCCGGCTCCGGGGTGGAGGGCTACGACACGTACTTCGTGGCCTACGACAGCTACGAGGACACCCCGGTCGATCTCGGCGTGGGCTATCGGATCGCCATGGACTACTACCCGTGGACGTGTCCCGAGACCGGCGTCGTCGGCTGGACCCTTCTGTCCGCGGGCGATGGCGGACACACGTTCTCGGGGCTCGGGGGCGCGCGATGCGCCACGTTTCTCGCGGACAACGGCGAGTTCATGCCCGCCGCCGTCGACTCGGTGCGCCTGACGTTCGAGCTCCTCTCGTCCTGCGCCTCGTTCGGCTACGGCGAGACCGAGTGCAATGGCCCCGAGGGCACGAACCAGACGCCGCTCTGGGACGACGTCCGGCTGGGACTCGCGTACGACGCGCTCGACGCACCGTCCCTGTCGGCGGAGCTCACCTATCAGGACGCGTTTCCGACCGAGAACTCGCTCCTTCCCACCGCCACCGCCGACGTGCACTCGTACTTCGACACCCGGCGCTCGGACGGCGACGACACCAACGCCGCGCTCGGCGACTCGGCCACCGTGTATGCCGACGACGGCGCCGCGGTGTTCCTGAACTTCCGAGTGACCCCCGGTCCGGGTCTGGCCGACGCCGCGCTCGACGATCTCCTGATCGCGAACGGCGGCGAGGCGGATGGCCCCGGCGACGCCGTGGACGACGGGGGCTTCCTCGAAGTGCGCATGACCGAGGTGCCCGGCAGCGCGTCACCCCGTTTCGCGACGTACCGGTACGACGGCGATCCGTACGACGGGACCCAGCCGAAGATCCTGCCCGACGGGCTGTTCACGCCCGGGACCACCGTCGAGTACTTCTTCTCCGCACGGGATGCGGCGGCGCCCGTCGACACCCGCGTGGAGCCCGACACCACCGCCGGCGACGAGGATCCGTCGACGTCGTTCTTCCTCGAATTCGAGGTGCTGCCGAGCATGCGGCAGGTCTCGCTGATCGAAGGCGGCACGGCCGTCGTCACGTCGTCCGTGCTCTACGTGGACGCCTACGATCACGGCGCGCAGGCGATCATCGAGGGCGAGGGTCTCCGGCCGTTTCTCGGCACCGGCGTCGGGATGAACGGGCTCACGTTCGATCGGTGGGATCGCTACGACTACCAGGAGGCCGCGTCCAACGTCGTGGCTCCGATGGCGCGCGAGCTCCACGGCGACAACGGCATGACGCGGTTCCAGTCGCTCGTCTACCGGACGATGCTGATCAACACGGGGACGTTCCGGGGCACCGCGCTGCGCGAGCGCGACGCCGACCTCCTCGCCCACTGGCTGACCTCGCAGCGTCCCGATGACGACGGCTCGACGCGCGGTTTGTGGCTGAGCGGCGACGGGATCGCCCGGATCCTGGGGGCAGCCGGACGTCCCCATCGGAATGCGCTCCTGGCGATGGCCGGCGCCACGTTCGGTGGCGATCCGTATCGGACGGTGGCGTCTCCCGACGATCCGTCGTTCTGCGTGCGCCTGGATGCCGCGCCCGGCAGCGTCGTGACGCCGGCCGGCGGCGGCCGGTCGGTGCGCGGCAGCGGGTGTCCGACCGAGCTGGGCTTCAGCGTCGTGGGGACGACGTCCGGCGGCGCCGGTGATCTCGTCTACGTCGACCAGGATGCCGGCGAAGGCGAGACCGCGTACGCCTCGGTCTCCCGCACGAGCGAGAGCGATCCGTTCGCGACCGTCGTGGACGGGTTCTCGCTCCACGTGCTCCGCCGGTCGCCCGCGGGCTGGACCGGCGACGGCGATCCCGGCTCGCGACCCGGTGATGGCGTGCCGTGCGCCGACTACGCGGTGCTCGATCGGGTTGAGGACGTGTTCGGCTTCTTCGAGGTTCCGACCGACCCGATGGTCGACCCGTCGGTGTTCGCGATCGCGACGCCGCCGGGCGACGTCCGCCCGCGGACCGCGCTGTACGCGACCGCGCCGAACCCGTTCAATCCCGTGACCACGATCCGCTACACGATCGGCGAGAGCACGCGCGCCCACCTGGCGATCTACGACGTGAGCGGTCGTCTCGTCCGGACCCTGGTCGACGGCATCGCGACGGCTCGGCACTACACGGCCCGCTGGGACGGAGCCGACGACTCGGGGGCACCGGCGAGCGCCGGCGTCTACTGGGCGCGCCTGCGGACCGGGACCGGGTTTGTCGGGTCGACGAAGCTCGTGCTCGTGAAGTAGCGAGCGACGCGCCAGCCTGTCGCGTGGCGGGCGCGAATGACACGTTCACGCCGCGCCGGCGGCCCGGCGCGGCTCCCGAGGAGGACGAGATGGCCCGCGAGGCGATCGGGCGCACCCGAGAGAGACGACTCGGCGGACCGCTGGCGTCGCTCGTGCTGTGCGCGATCACCGTCCTGTCCTCGGCGGCGCGAACGCCCGAGTCCCGCGAGCGGTCCGAGATGGACCTCGACCCCCGGGCCGCACGTTCACGCTTCGACGTGCCCGTCGCGCTTCGAGGTGCGACCGCGCGAGTCGCTGCCGACACCGCTCGTCTCGGCGGCCTCGGTCCCGACGGGCTCGCGATCCCCGGCGGGGTCTGGGACTTCGAGGACGGCACGCTCCAGGGCTGGGGCGCGCGCGACCTGACCGACCGCGCGCAGGTGGATCCCCCCGGCGATCCCGCCATCGGCGGTCCGGGTGCGTCGTACTTCCGGCACATCACCGCCGGCGACTTCTCCGGATCGCCGATCGTGCCGTTGATCTCCGGCACCGGCTCGCTGTGGGTGGGCGCGAACGAGGAGGAGGCCGCGTCCGGGTGCTGGCCCGGCGGCATGGGCTATGACAACCACTGGCTCATGCGCGCCCGGAAGGCCTTCGCGTACGGCGGCTCGGGCACCGTCACGATGACGTTCGACTACTTCTTCGACTCCGAGACGCAGTTCGACTTCACCTACGTGTATACCGAGGTCGACGGCGTCCGGAGCAGCCCGCTCAACACGTCGATGCATTCGACGCCGGAGGGCTGGGGCTACTCGGGCTCGGTGGACGAGGGGACCGCTCCGTTCTCACCCGATGCGCCGGCCACCGACACCATCGTCGTCGACACGGTGGACCTGCCCGGCGGCACGGGCGCTTCGTTCGAGATCGTCTTCGAGTTCGACTCCGATCCGCTCTTCTCCGACGGCGTCGATTCCTTCTCGAGCTTCCTGAACTCGCGGTACGGCCCGTTCGGACTGGATGACTTCGTGATCGACGGTGTCGCCCTGTCGGATACCGACGACTTCGAGGTGGACGCCGAGGGCTGGAGCTTCGAACGTCGCGACCCGATCGGCGCGTTCCAGCAGGTCGTCGCGCTCTCGCTCCTGGATCCGATCGAGGACACCTGTGCCTGCCCCATCACCGGGGATCCCGACGACGACTACGTGATGGTGGCCTCGGACTGGGATCTGTCGCACGGCCCGCACCACCATCCCCGGCGGCAGCGGGTGTTCCTGTTCTCGAATCCGGCCTACGTCGGTCCCGGATCGGGCCTGGAGGGGCACCGCACTCGTCTGGTGGAGTGGGACGTGTGGGAGGACCTCCACCCCTGGGCCGGCGTCGGGTATCGCATCGCGATGGATTACTACCCCTGGACGTGTCCGGAGACGGCCCTCGTGCGATGGACCCTCGTGCCCGCCGGCGACGGTGGCTTCGTCTTCACCGGACTCGGAGGCGCGCGCTGTGTCTC
The DNA here is from genome assembly GCA_965224245.1 of Candidatus Eiseniibacteriota bacterium. Classification (GTDB taxonomy): domain Bacteria; phylum Eisenbacteria; class RBG-16-71-46; order CAZAMP01; family CAZAMP01; genus CBDCYW01. The sequence continues at coordinate 4,548,306 of OZ245046.1, forward strand.
GCACGTCGTGGACAACTCCGAGTGGATCCCCGACGACGTCGACTCGCTCCGGATCGCGTTCGAGCTGATCTCGGACTGCGACGACTTTGCGGGCGAGTGCTGGGGGGCCGACAGCACCGATCAGTCGCCGTACTGGGACAACCTGAACCTGACCCTCGTCGAGGGACCGCTCGACGCGCCGCCGCTGTCGCTCGATCTTCTGTACCAGGACGCGTTCCCGTCCCTGAACTCGCTTCAGCCGTCAGCCACCGCGGACGTGCACTCGTTCCTCGACACGAACCGCCAGGACGGGGATCCGACGAACGCCCGGCTGGGCGACTCGGCCACCGTGATCTCGAGCGTGCGCGCGGCCGTGTTCCTCAACTTCCGGGTGACGCCGGGCCCGGCGCTGACCGACGGCGCCCTGGACGCGATCCTGGTGGCCAACGGCGGCGTTCCCGACGGCCCCGGCGACGCGATCGACGACGGCGGCTTTCTCGAGGTGCGCATGTGCGAGCTGCCGGGGCCGGACCACGGCGCGTTCGCGACGTACCTTCACGACGGATCCCCGTACGACGGCTCGCAGCCGAAGATCCTGCCCGACGGCGTGCTGACGCCGGGAACGACGGTCGAGTACTTCTTCTCCGCGCGCGATGCGATCGCGCCGGTCGACACGCGCGTCGAGCCGGATACGACCGCCGGCGACGACGATCCGGCGACGTTCTTCTTTCTCGAGCTCGACGTGCTGCCCGGGCTGCGGGACGTCGGCGCACCGGGAGATCCCGTGATCGTGTACGCGTCGGTGCTGTACGTCGACGCGTTCAACGCCGGCGCCCAGGAGATCATCGAGACCGAGGGCCTGCGGCCGCGCCTCGGCACGGGTGTCGGATCAGACGGCGTCGTGTTCGACCGGTGGGATCGATACGACTACCTCGGCGCCGGCTCGAACGTGCCCGCCCCCATGGCACGCGAGCCCGCGGGCGACAACGGCATGACGACGTTCCAGTCGCTCGCCTATCGCACGATCCTCTACAACACCGGAAGCCTCGCCCAGGAAGGCCTCCGCGACGGCGACGCGGATCTCCTGATCGACTGGCTCACGCTGACCCGACCGGGTGACAACGGGTTCACGCGTGGGCTCTGGCTGAGCGGCGACGGCATCGCGTCGATCCTCGATCGAGCGGGACGACCGTCCAGCAACGCGCTCCTGTCGAGCTACGCGGGCGCGTCGGTGACCGGGCGCCCTTATCGGGACGTCGCCTCCCCGGACGACCCGTCGTTCTGCGCCCGTCTCGACGCGGATCCCGCGAGCACCGTCAGCGCGCCAGGAAGCTACGCGTCGGTACGCGGGAGCGGCTGCCCGGGCCTCCTGGACTTCAGCGTGCTCGGTGCGGTCGGTCCCGGCGCGGGCGACCTCGTCTACGTCGATCAGGACGCCGGCGGATCCGAGACGCCCTTCGCGTCGGTGACGAGCGACGTCGAGCCCTACCGTGTCGTGCTCGACGGGTTCTCGGTGCACGCACTCCGGTACTCGCCGAGCGGCTGGACCGGCGATGGGGATGCGCGCGACGCGCCCGGCGACGGCACACCGTGCGCGGACCACGCCGTCCTCGCCCGGCTGTCGGACGTCTTCGACTTCCTCGAGGTGCCGCCCGACCCTCTGATCGAGCCCTGGGAACCCATCGCGACGCCGCCGGCCGGAGCAGCGCCGGGTCGCACGCGGCTGTACGCGGCGTCACCGAACCCGTTCAACCCGAACACGACGATCCGATACGACGTGGGTGCCCCGACGAACGTTCGGCTGGACGTTCTCGACGTCGGCGGACGCCGGGTGCGAACGCTCGTCGACGAGAATCGCGGCGCCGGGCCTCACGTCCACCGATGGGACGGAGCTGATGATGGCGGACGCCCGGTTGCACCCGGCATGTACTGGGCGTGGCTCCGGACGGGCCGCGGCTACGAGCACGCAACCAAGCTGGTGCTGCTAAAATGACCGCATCGCACCGCCCCTCCCGGTGCGTTCGGGTCCCGGTGCGCGGCCGCGCCGCGCGGGAGGAGTGGCGAGGTGTCTCGAGAACGTACGGTGTTGCTCGCCGGTGTCGGGGTCGCGGTGGCCGCGCTTCTGGTCCTGGGCGGTCCGAGCACGGCCCGGACACCCGAGCGCGAGGTCCTCGACCGCTCGACGGTGCTCCCCGGCTCAGAGGGGCGTTTCGACATTCCGATATCGACGCGCGCGGCGGGCGCGCGCGGCATCGGCCCCGACACGATTCGCTTCGGCGGCATCGGCCCCGACGGTCTGGCGGTTCCGGGCGGCATCTGGGATTTCGAGGACGGCACGCTCCAGGGGTGGACGTCCACGGACGTCACCGACATCTCGCAGGCCGACCCCCCGGGCGATCCCGCGATCGGGGGACCGGGAGCCTCGTACTTCCGCCGCATCACCGCCGCCGACTTCACCGGCTCACCGGTGACACCTCTGATCGATGGAACGGCGTCGCTGTGGGTGGGCGCGAACGAGGAGGAGGCCGCCGCCGGCTGCTGGCCGGGCGGCATGGGCTACGACAACCAGTGGCTGATGACGGCGACGAAGACGTTCACGTACGGCGGCTCGGGTGACGTCACGCTGGCGTTCGACTACTTCACCGACTCCGAGACGCAGTTCGACTACACGTACGTCTACGTCACGGTCGACGGGGTTCGCAGCCTACCGGTGAACAGGTCGGCGTGGTCGACTGTGGAGGGGTGGGGCTACTCGGGCGCCGTGCTCGAGGAGACGGCGATCGGGGAGCCGTCGGCCCCGGCGTCCGACACCATCGTGCTCGACTCCACGTTGCTGCCCGACGCGCTCGGCGATCCCTTCGACATCACGTTCGAGTTCACGTCCGACTATCTGTACTCCGACGGCCTCGACTCCTACGCAGGCTTTCTGAACTCGCTCCACGGGCCGTTCGGCCTGGACGACTTCTCGATCGACGGCGTTGCGCTGTCCGACACCGACGACTTCGAGGCCGGCGCGGAGGACTGGGTGTTCGGCCGCCACCCGGGGTACGGCGCGTTCCAGCAGGTGGTGGCGTTGACGATGCTGGACCCGGTCGCGGATCCTTGCCGCTGCGCGATGACCGTCGATCCCGAGAACGACTTCGTCATGGTCAACTCCGACTGGGATCTCTCGCACGGGCCGTTTCATCATCCCGAGGACCAGCGAGAGACCCTGAGGTCGAACGCAGCCTATGTCGGTCCGGGATCGGGCGCGGAGGATCACGGTGCGTTCCACATCGAGTGGGAGGTCTGGGAGGACACTCCCCACGCCAACGGCGTGGGCTATCGCGCCGCGATGGATTACTACCCGTGGACGTGCCCGACGACCGGTGCCGTGACGTGGACCCTCGAGCCCGCGGGAGCCGGCGGGTTCATCTTCTCCGGGCTCGCGGGCCCCCGGTGCGTCCGACACCTCCTCGACAACTCGGCGTTCATGCCCGACGAGGTCGACTCGCTCCGCATCGTGTTCGAGCTGATCTCGAAGTGCGACGACTTCGGAATCACCGACTGCACCGGCCCCGAGACCACGAACCAGTCTCCCTACTGGGACGACCTCACGCTGACGCTGGTCGAGGGTCCCCTCGATGCTCCGCCGCTGGAGCTCGAGCTGCTCTACCAGGACGCCTTCCCGTCGGTCAACTCGCTCCACCCCGCGGCCACCGCCGCCGTCCACTCGTTCTTCGACACGAACCGGGTCGACGCCGACCCGACGAACGCTCAGCTCGGGGACTCGGCGACGGTGGTCTCCCGGCGGTCGGAGGCGGTGTACCTGAACTTCCGGATCACGCCCGGGCCGATGCTCGAGGACGACGCCCTGGACGCGATCCTCGTGGCGGTCGGCGGCGTTCCCGACGGGCCCGGCGATGCGGTCGACGACGGCGGGTTCCTCGAGGTGCGCATGTGCGAGCTTCCCGGCGCCGACCGGGGGACGTACGCCACGTACCTCTTCGACGGATCGTACTTCGACGGATCCCAGCCCAAGATCCTGCCCGACGGCGTGCTGACGCCGGGTACCACGGTCGAGTACTTCTTCTCCGCGCGCGACGCGGACTCGCCGGTGGACACCCGCGTGGCGCCCGATACGACCGCCGGCGACGCCGACCCCGGAACGTCGTTCTTTCTCGAGTTCGACGTGCTACCGGGCCTGCGCCGGATCGCGCCCCCGGGAGAGCCGCTCATCTCCTCCACGGTGCTCTACGTGGACGCGTTCAACGCCGGGGCCCAGGAGATCATCGAGCGGGAGGGCCTGAGACCTCGCCTCGGTACCGGCGTGTCCGCCGATGGCATCGAGTACGATCACTGGGACCGATACGACTACCTCGCCGCGGGGACGAACCTGCCGGCCCCGATGGCGCGCGAGCTGATGGGCGACAACGGCATGACCCGCTACCAGTCGCTCGCGTATCGGACGATCCTCTACAACACCGGCAGCCTCACCCAGGAGGGACTTCGGAACGGGGATGCCGATCTCCTGAGCATCTGGCTCGAGGTCGCGCGCCCGTGCGACGACGGGCTCACCCGGGGGCTCTGGCTGAGCGGGGACGGCATCGCGACCATCCTGGATCGCGCGGGCCGATCGTCGGCGAACGCACTGCTGTCGACCGCGGGCGCGTCGGTGGTCGGCGCGCCCTATCGCGAGACGGTCGCGCCGAGGGACTCCTCGGTCTGCGTCCGTCTGGACGCCGCTCCCGGAAGCGCGATCAGCGGCCCCGTCGCCGCGTCGGTCCGGGGCAACGGCTGCCCGACGGTGCTCAACTTCACGATCCTCGGCACCAGCGGCACCGGCGTGGGGGACCTCGTCTACGTGGATCAGGACGCCGGCGAGACCGAGACGCCGTTCGCATCGGTCTCGAACGACGTCCACCCGTACCGGATCGTGATCGATGGATTCTCGCTGCACACGTTGCGCGTCTCGCCGCCGGGCTGGACCGGCGACGGCGATCTCCGCGATGTGCCGGGAGACGGAACCCCGTGCGCGGACTACGCGGTGTTCCAGCGTCTCGACGACGTCTTCGAGTTCCTGGAAGTGCCGGGCAATCCGATGGTCATCCCCTGCGAGCCGATCGCGGCGCCGCCGGTCGAGCCCGGCGCCGGCGAACGGACGCGGCTGCACGCCGCCTCGCCGAACCCGTTCAATCCAGCGGTGACGGTCCGGTACGATCTGGGCGTCACGTCGCGGGTGCGCGTGGACGTGCTCGGGGTCGACGGTCGCCACGTGCGCGGGCTCGTGAACGAGGTTCAGTCGCCGGGCGCCCACACGCTCCGCTGGGATGGCACCGACGACGCGGGACGTGAGGTCGCGGCCGGCGTGTACTGGGCGCGACTGCGAGCCGGAGACGGATACGACCGGACGACGAGGCTGGTGCTGGTGAGGTAGGGACCGGCGGCGCTCACGCGTCGGGCGCGTCCTTGCGTGCCGGCACACGCACCGCCTCCGCCGCCTCGAAGAGCGACGCCGCGTACGCCGTCTGCGGTCGGCTCGGCTTGCCACGATGCGTGCTCAGCGTCTCCACGATGCGTCCCTCGTGCATCACGTGAACCCGGCTGGCCAGACGGCTGACCACCGCGATGTCGTGGCTGATCACCAGCAGCGCGCTCGCTGTGGCCTGGAGCGCCAGGTCCAGCACGGACAGGATCTCCACCTGGAGCGTCACGTCGAGCCCCGCCACCGGCTCGTCGGCGATCAGGAGATCGGGTGGATGGGCCAGCGCACGGGCCAGCGCGACGCGCCGGATCTCACCGCCCGACAGCTCGTGCGGATACGCATCGAGCCAGCGCACGTCGCCGTTCACCCACGAGAGCACCTCCCGCACGCGGCCCTCTCGCGCGGTCCGACCCATCGTGTCGTACACCACGAGCGGCTCGGCGATCAGCTCGCGCACGCGGAACAGCGGGTTCAGGTGCGAGCGAGCGTCCTGGAACACGAAGCGGCACACCTTCCGGAACTCCCGGCGCTCGTCGCGCGACTGGAGCTCGAGCGCGCGGTCGCGAAAGAACACCCGGCCGCTGGTCGGCCTCGTCAGCCCCAGAAGAAGACGTGCGAGCGTGGACTTGCCCGAGCCGCTCTCGCCCACCAGCGCCACGCGATCGACGCGGTCGATCGAGATCGACACATCGTCGACCGCCGGTCGCCTCCGGCGGGTGGCGCCGTTCCCGTCCGCGTCCGCGCCGTCGATCCCCTCCCCGGCGGCGACGCGCCCGCCGCGGGGGCCGGCACGCGCCCGGTCACGGCCGAAGCGGCGCGTCAGGCTCACGCCGCGGACGAGCTCTCGGTGCGTGCTCACGGGTCGGTCCCCGGCGTGATCTCCGGCGCGGTCCCCGGGGACGCCCATGGGGCGTGAATCGCCCGTGCAGCGTCGAGGAGCGCCACCGTATCGGCGGGGAAGTCCGCGCCCGCGCGTACGAAGTCGATCGGGATGCGCTCGTCCACGATCCGGCCGCGCGCCATGACGAGGATCCGCTCGGAGTACCGGAGCGCGAGCCCGATGTCGTGGGTCACCAGAAGGAGCGCCACGCCTTCCTCGCGCTGAAGCCTCGCCAGGAGATCGAGCACCTCCAGCTGGACCGTCGCGTCCAGGGCCGAGGTGGGCTCGTCGGCCAGAAGGAGGTCCGGCCTCGGCGCGAGCGCAAGCGCGATGGCCGCCCGCTGACACATGCCGCCGCTCAGCTCGTCTGGGTAGCGGTGGAGAAGCTCCAGCGCGGGCTCGAGCCCCACGCGCTGGAGCCAGCGCTCGGCCTCGAGCTGTCGCCCCGCCTCGTCCCATCCGGGGTGGTGACGCTTCAGCACCGCGTGGAAGTGATCGAGAAGCGTGGCTTGCGGATCCAGCGAGGCCGATGGATCCTGCATCACGAGACCGACCCGCCGTCCGCGCACGCGCTCCCACTCCTCACGTGTCGCCCGGCGAAGCGCCACGTTCTCGTGCGACGAGAGCTCGTAGAGACGGATCCGGCCGATCCGCACCGAACCCGCCGTGATGCCCGGCGTACCGGAGACCAGACCCAGGATCGCCGACAGCGTGACGCTCTTTCCCGAGCCCGATCGCCCCACGAGGGCGACGGGCTCGCCGCTCTTCACGTGAAACGTGGCCCCGCGCACCGCCGCCATCGTGGTGCCGTTCGCCTCGAAGCTCACGTGCAGGTCACGCACGTCGAGGAGACGGTCACCCACGCCGGCGACGGCGCGTGCGGCGCCGGTGGTGCGGATCGTCATGGCGCGTCTCTCCTCACAAGCTGTGGGGGTTCTGGGCCTGGAATCGCTCCTCGAGCGCGGACCCGAGGGCCGTGAAGCCCCAGATCGACACGATGATCCCGATCGCGGGCACCACGAACAGCCAGTCCATCCCGAGCCCCAGGTTCTTGGTGGCGCCCGCGAGCATGTGGCCGTAGCTGATGCCACCGGACCGCGCGGGGTGGTTCAGGTATCCGAGACACGCCTCGAACAGCACGAACTCGGTCACCAGCGTCGGGATCTGCACGACGATCAACGCCCGGAGGTGCGTTCCCAGGAGATGCCGTCCGATGATGCGCCGGCGACTCAGTCCGAGCTCCTCCCACGCCTCGCCGGCCGCGGTGCTGCGCACGGAGTCGATGCGGTTGCCCACGAGAAGTGCGCGTGCCACGCCGCTCACGATCGCGAGCGCCACCACGAGCGCCAGCATCGAGAACTCGGCCAGCGACAGGATCGCGAACACCACGACCAGCTGCGGGAGCGCGTGATTGGCCTCGACCACGAGGCGTGCCGCCCGCCGGGCGGCGCCTCCGAGGAACCGGCCGAGAACGAACCCCACGCCGAGCATCAGCGCCAGCACGAGCGCCACGTACAGAAGAAGGTACGGTAGATAGAACGCCGGCGCGGCCAGCGCGAGCGACAGGAGCCCGCGGCCGGTCTCGTCGCCTCCCATTCCGAGCGACCACGCACTGCCGGCCCCCGGTGAGTGCAGAGACGCTCCCTCGCCGTTCCCTGGGCCCCCCGGGCTCGCGGTCCGATCGTCGCGATCCCGGTCGGTGCCCGGTGGTGCATCGAACAGCGCGTCCCACTCGTCGTCGGATGCGTCGATCTCGCTCGTCGAGGTCTCCTTGAGAGACTCGTGGCGATGGTCGGTGATCGCCCGAAACCACGACCACGACGGCGGGGCGTACACGTGATCCAGATCCGGCGCCGTCAGGGCCCGGCGGTGATCCGACGCGTTCACGAACGCGAACGCGACCACGTACCACAGCACCACGAGCGCACCGAACCCCAGTCGTCCCGAGCCGCGATGCGAGCGCCGGGCGCTCATCGCTCGAGCCCCAGTCTCGGGTTGAACCGGAACACGAGGAAGCGCTCGAGACCCATCAGGACACGCACGGCCAGCACGGTGAGAAACGTCGTCGCCATGATCACGGGAACGTCTCGGCGACCTTCGAAGTCGAACGCCCGGAGGCCCTCGTAGCCGAGCCCGTGGATGTTGAAGGCCCACTCGAGGATGAACACCGCGGTCACGAGCCTCGGGAGCTGACCGCCGATCGATCCGGCGAAGATGGCGGACGTGTTGCGGATCAGCGCTCGCGTGGGCCGCACGCCGCGCGCCAGGTGTCCGAGTACATACGACTCGCTCGCCTCCCGCTTCAGCGCGCCGCTGAGCGTGGAGAGCGACTCGGCGAAGAGCCCGTTGGACATCGTGAGCAGGAACGCGAGCGTGGCGATCAACGCCAGCCACACGGGCGCGGTGAGCCCCGCGTCGACGCGCTGGAACGCGCCTTCCGGCCCCGCGCGCAGGCGAAACGCCAGGAGATACACCGGCACCAGCGAGATCGACGCGACCGCCGAGGTCACCCATCGACCCGCGGCTCCCCCGAACGCCCGCCACCAGCTGGCCCCGAGCGTGGCGCCGGCGGTGGACGCGAGCCCCAGAAGCAAGAGGCCCACGGTCTTCGGCGCGGCGTCGCGCACCATGTCGGTGACCGACCGATGACTGTACGGCGACTCGCCGAAGTCGAAGCGGCAGGCATCCCACAGCCACGCCACGTACGTCGTCACCACGTGGCCGCGTCCGCCGTGGTCGGACGGTCGCCCGCCCCAGGTGACCGACGTCAGCAGCAGGTGCATCACGCACGTGGACAGGACGAGCACGACGAGAGTCTCGAGGAGCTGACCGGACACGAACGAGGTGATTTCCGCGCGGGCGCGGCGCCGGCGCCCATCCAGAGCGCGAGCGGTCATTCCTCGTCCACGTAGGCTTCGTCGATGTAGTCGAAGAAGTTGTACGCCGACACCCGGAGCGACTTGATGCGACTCAGATGCACGGCCATGTGGTCCAGGCTGAACAGGAACGTGGCCGCCGACTCGTCGTGCAGGCGCTCCTGAGCCGATCTCAGAAACTGGCTGTAGGCCATGACGTCGTCCGTCTTTCGCGCGCGCTCGATGATCCGGTCGTACTCGTCGTCGCGATAGTGCATGAAGTTGTCGTCGTGCTCGCTCTCGAACGCACGGAACACCGAGATCCCGTCGATGAACTCCCAGCGGCCCCAGAGCAGATCGAACGCGCCCGCGGCCCGGAGCTCCTCGAACCGGTTGTCGTCCACGAGCCGGGTCTCGACCTCGATCCCGATGGCGCGCATGGCGGCGCGGTAGAACTCGATGGCCGGCTCGTACTCGATGAACAGGCTCTGGGCCACGAGCAGCTCGAGCCGGAGATCGGCGCCCCCCCACTCGCGCAGTCCGTCGCCGTCGGAGTCGGTGATCCCGGCCACGTCCAGGAGCTCGTTCGCCTTCGCGGTGGAGTACGGGCGTGGGATCACGTCCCGGTTGAAGTAGCGGCTGGACGTTCCGAGCGGACCGGCCAGGACCTCACCCCGCCCGCTGAACGTGCTCCTGAGGATGCGGTCGCGGTCGTAGGCGTAGATCATGGCCTGGCGGACGCGCCGATCGTCGAACACGTCGCGCTCGAAGTTGAACGCCACGAAGACACACGACAGGAACCCGTATACCTTCGTCTTGAAGTTCCGGTCGTTGAGATAGCGCAGCGTGTAGCGAACCGGGACGTCGATCAGGAGATCCACGGCCCGGGTCTCCAGGAGGCTCGGCCAGCTCGAGCGATCGCCCACCACGTGCATGCGGAGGCGCTCGATGTAGGGCTCGCAATTGCCGCCGCGGTAGTCGGGGTTGGCGGCGAAGATGGGATCCAGCCCGGTGAAGCTGTCCAGGACGTACGGACCCGACGCGCTGCTCGTGCCCTGCTCTCCGGTGCAGAGCGGGGCCGATGCGTCGAAGCCGTACTCGTTCAGCAGCGACGCCGGCAGGATCGGATAGCGATAGAAGGCCGACATGCTCACGTCGCCGGCCTCGCGGAACCGGAACCTGACGCCGTCGTCGTCCAGCAGCTCGATGCGGGCGATACCGTAGGCGAACTCGCGATAGGCCTGACGCACGCACGAGCGCGGGGAGCGCAGTCCCCAGAACGTGGCCATCACGTCGGCGTTCGTGATCGCTTCGCCCGACGCCCAGCGGTAGTTGGGCGCCAGCCGGAACGTGATCGATCGCGCGCTCCGGTCGATCTCCCAGCTCGTGGCCAGAGACGCCATCGGCTCACGCGTGTCCGGCTCCGGCTTCACGAGCGTGACGTACAGGAGACTCGCCAGGTGCTCGTCCGACAGCGTATTCGAGCAGTAGTAGCACCGCGACTCGACCGGATCGCGCTCCACGAAGACGATGCTCGCGTCCGGATCGTATCGCTCCGGATCCCGCTCGCAGTCGCCCTGCGCGCCGGCGCTCGCCGGTGCGAGCCCGAGTGCGACGACGAGCGCGAGCGCGCGACCGATCCCGGACGAGCGACGGATGATACGCCCTCCGCTTCCTTGGCGGTGAGCGGCCCCGAGCATCCGATTGTGGTCGAAAGATGTCATCGCGTGAGTCCTCATCGACGAATGCTCGATGGCGAATCGGGAAAACGGTGCACGAACTCGCGCTGCACGACGTCGTACACGAGCCAGAACATGGGAATGTGTCGCGCGGTGGCGCCGATCGCTCGCAGCACGATCGTCTGGTTGTTCACGTCGCGTTCCATGCGAGAGACGTAGCCGGACAGCCACTCCGGCGGGTTGACACGCAGGTTTCCGTGATGGCCCGGATCGTAGGACGCGTCGATGTAGCGACCGGCCCGCTCGGGCTCGCCGGCCCGCAGCCAGGCGAACCCGGTGGCCCAGCGTGCCCAGCGAAGCGCCAGTAGATCCGACCGTTCGGCGTCGTCGGCGAGGGCTCCCTCCCATCGCGAGACACTCGGCTCGATCAGCTCGGCGACGTCACGCCACGGCACGTCGGGCTCGTGGCTCAGCGCGCGGACACAGTCACCGGCCGGTCCCGGATGATCGCTCATGGCGGCGCGGCGTACCACCTGCATGACGTCCTCGCCGCGTGCCCGCGCGCGGGCGAGCGCCGCGAGCGATCCCTCGTCGGTCACGGCGGTCGCATCGCCGGGCGTGAGATCGGCGGACCTGGCTCCGAACGCCACCGCGGCCTCGTCGTAGGCGGCGCGCTGCCAGGCGATCTCGCCGCGGATCTCCTCGTAGAACGCCGACCCGGCTCCCCCCGGGGGGGCGTCGGGCAGCGTGCGCTCGGCCTCGCGCGCGGCGAGATGCGCGTACGCGAGGAGCACGAACACGTCGACGAGCGGGATGTCGCGCGCGGCCGCCCGTCCCGCGAAGGCGATCGGGGACTGGAGAAACGCGATCGGAAACGCGTCCTCTGAGCCGAGGCGTCGCTCGCTCTGGGCCCAGCGATGGAGCGCGGCGATCCGGGCGTGGCGCGGATCGCCGACCGTGAAGGCGTCGGCCGATACCTCGGGGACGTCGTCCACGTGACCGTACGCGAGGCGGGCGAGCGCGGCCTCCACGGGCGCGGTCGAGTCCAGAGCCGCGATCGCGGCATCTCGCGACGCCGGATCCGGTAGCGCCTCGGCGACGGATCGCCAGGCCGACGCGACCGTGCCCAGTCTCACGTCCGCCTCGAGAGCCGCCAGCCGTGAGGCCGCGTCCTGGGCGTCGCCGGCGGCCAGAATCGCCAGCGACGTGTAGAGGTCCACGTCCTTGCGAGCCTCGGGATCGAGACGCCCGATCGTGAGCGGGTAGTACGAGCGCAGGGAACGCTCGAGCAGCGAAGCGACCGTCAGCCCGGCGCGCGACTCCTCCAGCCAGGCCGCCGCCATCAGGGTCAGGATCGCCGCTTCGGGGCCGACGCCTTCCGACAAGAGCTCCTCGCCCTCGGCCAGCGCCAGACGATGGCTGCCCTCGCGGAAGTGCTCGCGGAACTCCGCGAGGGTGACCTCGGCGTCCGCCGCTCCCACGATCGATGCGCACAGTGTCAATACGACCCCCAGCGTCGTGCGCCGACGCGATCGGTCCGTCCAGACGGAGATCAACAATCGACCCCCGGTGGACACGGCGGATCGGCGATGTCGCCGGCCACCGGCGACTCGCCGTCGCTCGACGAGGATCCCGTGTCGCTCAACAGCCACAGCGCCGCGGCGGCGGCGCCCCCTGCGGCAATCCACTGCCATCGTTTCCTCGAGACCTCGTCGACGATGGTCTCGCGCGGGAACGATCCCCGCGGCGCGCTCAGTGCGTCGGGCACGTCGACGCGGAATAGGCCGTACCGGCTCTCGGTCTGGCCCGCGAAGACGACCGTGCCCGTGCCGCCCCACGCGGCGTCGATCGCGTTGGAGACGGTCCCGGACAGGAGGTCGTACTCGAAGTTGGGATCTCCGCTCTCCCACCGTCCGATGTCGGCGACGACGAGGCGCTTCTCCCCCGTGGCCGACACGCGCACGTAGATGAGCGAGCGGGCATGAGACCCCGCGTCGCCGGGAATCCACATCGGACCGCGCGTCTCCTCGGGAACGACGTTCGTCGCGACCTCGCGCCCGACGCCGGTCTCCACGAGACGACCCAGCATCGGCCGCCCACTCCCCTCGTCGTAGACGACCTGGATGACCCCGATGTCGACCCGGGCGTCCTCGACGTAGCGCGACGAGTAGAACGCGATGCGATTGCCGTCGGGGGACCAGGTCGGGCGCGACTCCTGAACGGCATCGATGGTCAGTCGAACCGGAGGATCGTCGCGATTCTCCAGGTCGACCACCGCCAGCCCCATGTTGGCCTCGGTGGTGGCCTCGCGATCGGACCGGCCGAACTGCCCGTAGACCACGAACCGCCCCCCCGCGTCGATGCTGGGAAAGAGGTCCCGCCCGGGGTTGTCGGTGAGGCGCGAGACGTTCCGCTCGGGCGCGTACGGCGACCCGTCGAGGATGGCCTTGCGGAGGGCGCCCACGTCGTCGATCACGTACACGTCGCCCGAGCCGGAGCGCACCGACACGAACACGATGCGATCCCCGTCGGGCGAGAAGCGGGGTGTCAGATCCGGCTCGGGATCGTCGGTCAGCCGCCACGCGGCGGGGGCGCCCGCGTAGGTCAGGTAGATGTCACGGTTGTTGTAGCGCCCACTTCCCGAGAAGACGATCCATGCGCGGCCGCTGCGGTCGGCCACAGGCATCCAGTCCGCCTGGCCGTCGAAGACCGTCGGGCTCGCGGTGTCCTCGTCGTCGCCCACGCTGCTGACCAGCGCGGGCGTCCGCGATGGATCGTCCTCGTCGACGACGTAGAGGCGTTCGAGCCCGCCGATGAGCTGAAAGGCCACGCGCGACGGATCGTGCGGACACACCAGGGGCGCCGCCAGGCGGCCGGACAGCACGACCGACTCCCCGATCACCTCGTGCGGCGCGTCCGCCAGGGCCGCGGTGACCGCGACCCCGACCCCGAGCGTGCCGAGCCCGGCGACGATCGACGTCGAGCGCCTTCCCTCACGCATCGGTCACTCCCCATTCCACGCGACCCGCCGTCGGACGGGGCGCCGTCGTCCTCGCCACGGTCAGAACACCCGGGGCTCGACGCGATACGTCGTGTATCGCGTTCCGCGTTGTCCGCACACGACGCCTCGGCCGCGCTCGGGCACCGAGACGCCGGTGATCACCTCGAGCTCGGCGAGGGACGTCCCCACGCGGCCGTCCTCGCGGCGTCCGGCCGCCGGCTTGAACACCGTGATCTGACGCCGGCCCTGGCCGGCGCGCGTGACCGCCATCACCGCCGGCTCGCCGGACTCCGGCGAGAGCCACTCCGGACCGACGTCCACGTCCGGGATCACGTCGCGAATCGATTCCGACGGACCGACCCGCCCCACCGCCGGCCGGCCCGGACGGCACGTCGACGGGTCCACGCCGAGGCACCACAGGTCGACCCTGTCCTCGTCCCGATCCGGCGCGTGATAGAACGCGACCCATCGACCGTCCGCTGAGAGCGTGGCGCGTGTCTCGTCGCCCCCCAGCCGCGTGAGTCGATGCGCGGCGCCCGGCGCGTCGTCGGTGAAGCACTGCATCCACAGATCGGCTCCGGTCTCGTCGTAGCGCGTGAACACCATGAACGATCCGTCGGGAGACGTGACGGGAAAGAGATCGTGACCCGGGCCCCGGGTCAGGAGCGTGGGCACGACGTCGGACGCGGTCCCCTCGGGAGGCACCGCGTCGAGATCGACTCGGAAGCAACGCGCGCCGCCGGGCGTCGTGGCGACGAAGACGACCGAGCGACCGTCGGGCGTCCAGTGCGGCTGCGTGACCATGTCGGCGTCCGGCGCGAGCCGCTGGAGCTCCGTCGTGTGGAGGCTGCCCACGTAGAGCTTCGCCTGGTCGCGAAACGCCGTGGTGATCAGGACGAAGCGGTGATCCCCATCGGCGGCGGGCGTGGGGCACCAGGCGAGCTGACCGCTGTAGTACGCGCTCACGCCCACGGCCGCGGCGCCGCCGAAGTGCGGGATCATCTCCACCGCCTCGTCGGACCGTTCGTCGACGAGCCAGAGGTGATGTCCGATCTCGCTGGTGACCTCGACCGCGTACAGCCGGTCGTCGTGCGGACACACCTTCGGCGCGGTGAACTGTCCGTCGACCTGATCGGCGAGCAGCGACGACTCCACGTGTCGGGACGCGAACGCGACCTGCGCCGACACGGGAAGAAACGTCAGCGCGAGGCTAATCGCGGCCGCAGCCCACACGCTCGCCGATGGCCCGGACGTCCTGGGCGTGTCGAGACGGACCGCCCCGTGACAGGCCGTCGAAATACTCCGAGATCGCATCGCAGAGACGACTCCGGTACAGGTTGCGCGCATCCTTGTCGGACGCGTCTTGCAGTCGGCAGTTCCAGATGAAGACGTCGTATGCGCGCAGCTTCTCGCGCGTCTCGCGCGAGATCGACTGGCGCGCGGCGAGCTCCGCCGTGCGTTCGAGCAGCTCGGGATCGCCACAGGGCGCGTTCTGGTACTCGCAGGCCAGGAGATCCACGGCCGTCGTCGCCGACGCACGGTACTCGAACGACCGCCGGTAGTCGTCCAGCGCGTCGGCGATCTGACCTCGCTGCTCGCGGCTTCGTGCGCGCATCCACAGGATGCGCCCGTACGACTCCTGCTCGGCGGCGCTCGCCGGCGGATCCACCTCGACGCGGTGCGCGTCGGACGGCGTCGCGCGAACGTGCGCGATCGCCCTCGCGTAGTCGCGCCCGAAGTCCATCGCTCCTTGCATCGGGGCGCCGCACTCGAAGTCGTCGAACCTCACGTCCGGGTGACCGGCGCGTGCGGCGAACGCGGGGGCCTGCCGCGGCCGACAGCCCATGCCGTCACGCGCAAACGGCCTGAGCACGGCGGCGATCTCCTCTCCGACGCGCGCACGGTAGGTCCACGGACCAGGACCTGGTGACCCGACCGTCTGGTCGTTGACCATCAGGGTGCCCGGAAGCGTGGTGACGAAGAGCAGTGTCGTCGAGGTCGCACCCCCCGGCGAACCGGAGAGCGGATCACGGCCGACGATGTCACCCGGATTGTCCGGCAAGACGTCGCGCGCTCCCGGAACCTCGAGGTCGCCCGGATCCCCGGCCCGATCGTCCGTCGCGGTGTCATCGTCGCGGTCGATCGGGGCGTCCAGGCGAGCCGGCGGCTCGTCACGCGTCGCCGGCGCATCCACGCGTACCGGCGGTTCGTCACTCGCCGTCGGCGTATCCACCCGCGCCGCGGGCTCGTCGCGGGTCGTCGGTGCGTCGGTGCGAACCGGAGAATCGTCCCGGATCGCCGGCGTGTCCACTCGTACCGGCGGCTCGTCGCGCGTGGCCGGCGTCTCTCGCCGCCCGGGCGCCTCGGTCATGCCGGCGTCCGCCACGTCGGTGGCCGGTGGCTCGCCGACGCGCCGAAACGTCAGCGCCGGGGCGCTGCCGGGTGCGACCACGCGCGACTCCGGCTCGAAGGCGGAGTCGGCGAGCCGCACGTCGATACGGATCGGTGCGTCGTCGGGAGCACTGAAGCGGACGGTGCCATCGCCGCCGGACTCACCGACCCCGCGACCGTCGGCGCGGACGTGCACCCCGGCCAGCGGTATCCCGTCCTCGTCGACGACACGAACGAAGAGCTCCCGATGGCGCGTCGACTGGAGCACGAAGTCCTCACGCAGGACGAGACGACCCTCCGGGTCGCGCGGCAGGAGGTCGGGCGTGACCAGGCGATACCTCGGACCGTCGGTGATGGCCGCGTCGTCGCTCGACGCCACGCCCACCGCGATCTCGCGTCCGCGTACGGCCGTGGTCTCGTACGTGCGAACCCCGACGCCGCCGGGCGTCGAGGCGACGACGCTCCCGTCGATCAGGAGGTCGAAGCCGTCCCGCGGACGGGTCCGGGCCTCGTCGCTGAACACGGTGACCTCGACGACCAGCGGCACGTCGACGGTGCGCCTGTCCCACCACGTCCAGGCCGCGAACCCGACGATCACGACGAGAACGAGCAGAAACACGCGACGGTTGCCCGACGTGCCCAGGGCGTCGAGGAGCTCTCTAGCCATCTCGTACGGGTCCCTCTCCCTCGATCAGCTCGCGTGGCTCGTCCAGCAACCCCTCGGTGGAGGTCGGACGCGCCAGCGGAACGAGGATGTCCGGCGATCGTCTCGACCAGGCCTCGAGGCTGTCGGACGGGTACGTGGCCGACTCGAACATCGTGCGCCCGTTCCCGTCCCGAACCTTGAACACCAGGAAGCGCTGGGTGTCGCTGAGAAGCGCCATCTCGTCGAGCAGCGCGTCGATCTCGAAGTAGAACCGTCCGTCGTCGCCCAGGGTCGCGAACGCGGTGGGGATCTGGGCGATCGTGACGATGCAGTGGTCGCACTTCTCGACGCGGTCCCGCGTCAGCACGTTCACGGCGACGAACTGACCGCTCGACCCCGCGCATCCGAGGGCTACGACGACCGTCGCGAGGAGCCCGGCGGTCGCCATCGTGCCCCTGCGTGGGAAGCTCATTCGAAGCCTCCTTTGCCGTGCGTGCGCACGATCTTCGCGCGCGCCCGCGAACCGCCGGCGCGAATGTCGACGAAGTATACGCCCGGCGGAACGCCCCGTCCGTCCTCGCCTCGCCCGTCCCAGACGACGGCGTGGCTTCCCGCTCCCTGGCGACCGAGCGACCACGCGTACACGCGACGCCCGCCGACGTCGAGAATGTCGATCATCACGTCCTCTTCGGTCGGCAGCCCATAGCCGATCCGAACGCCGCCTCGAAACGGATTCGGATGGGGTGCCCGCGCGACCAGGGCGGTCGGAACAGGATCGCTCGGAACGGCCTCGGAGACGAGATCCCTCGGGCCGGCAACGATCCGTACCCGATGGCGCTCGCCGGCGATCAGGCCGAGCGGAGGCAACGCATCGGAGCGAACGTCGACCCGAGCTCCCGACCGGGAATCGACGGCGACCACGGTCATCCCGGTCGGAATCTCCCCGATGATGTCCCACGTCAGTCGTGCGTCCGGAACGGTCCGCTCGGAGTGAATATCGACAGCCCACGACGTGATCTCCTCCGGTCGCGGCGGCCGAATGTCACCCTCGAGGGGCGCATCGGTGCCCGCCAGGTCCAGGCGGACGCGGTCCCCCGGCCTCGGGGGACGTCGACCCAGGTCGAACCGGTCGTCGCCGTCGGCGGCATCGGGATGGACGCCCACGTACGAGACCGCGGTCTGCGTCCGTGGACTCTGGAACACCAGTCGAAGCGCCCAGGCTCCCCCGACGCCGGCAAAGCCCGCGGGATGGGCCGGCGACGGATCGGTGTCCGGCGTAACTGATGGATCCAGAACGACGTTCATGGCCGCGGGCGCCTCCACGAAGTACCCCGCGAAGGGTCGCAGCAGGGCCCCTCCCTCACCCGCATCCAGGTAGTCGCCCCGCGCGGGGGCGTAGGCGCGCAAGACGGGCGCGCCGTCGGGCCAGGCGGTGGGGATCGCGAACGGAGTCGCGATCTGATTCCACCCGGGCTCGAGCGAGAGCGTGACCGGCTCGAGACCGGAGGTGCGCCCCGGTCCGAAGTCGAAGACGTGACCCGGGTGGGTGGCCGATTCGCGCCAGTGGAGCCAGTAGGAAGTCCCGGGCTCGAGGGCGAGTGCTCTCGACGACGTGGCCTCGACGTAGGCGCCGCTGGTCGGACCGGTGGCGTCCCATCGCAGCACGCGCCACCGGGTGGGATCGGGGCCACCGAGCCCGATGGCTTCCATCACGTCCGCCACGTCCGTGACGTCCAGGACGCCGGGCACCGAGATCAGATGCCACGTGTACGGCGCGACGCCTCCGGCCCCGGCGTCGTCGAGGGCGTACACCGATCCCGGCGTGTCGGTCGACCACGCGTCAACCGCGAGAGCCGGTGCGATCGGATCGGACACCGTCGTGTTCGCGCCGTCGGTCGCCTCCACGGCCGCGCGGACGCCGGCCGGCCCGAGGGCGTCGGGCGGGATCTGGCCGCGATACGTGGTGCCTCCACGGGCTGTGCCATCCGGAACGAGTGGGACGCGGGTCTCGTCGCCGATCCCGCCCGCGACGGGATCCCCGATGCGATAGACGAGCTCGACGATCAGCGCGCTCCGGTCGTCGTCGACCACCGTGGAGACGTCGATCGGCCGTGCGGGGTCGAACGGACCGGATCCCGTGCCACCCTGGGTCAGCGTCACCGCGGACACCGTCGGCGCGACCGCGTCGATCGTGATGCGGAGGGTCCGCGGCACGCCGTCCACCGCGCAGTTCCGGGCGAAGATCTCGAGCGTGTAGGGCGGCTCGCCGCCGAGCCCGAACGCATCCAGGTCGATCGGCGCCGTCCAGCTCGACGAGCCGGTGATCGGGGCGATCTCGACCGCGCTCTGGCCCGGCACCCGGGCCCAGATCGCATCGGACGCGCTGCGCGTGCCGTGAAGCTCGAACGTGCGCGCCGGGACGACGACGTCGTCGCCGATGGGACGTCCATCGGTGCCGACGCCGGTGATCTCGACCGGACCGGGAGAGCCGTCACGGATCACGAACGGTGGCGACGGCACCGTCGGGCTGGAGAGGCGCTCGTTGCGCGCGAGCGTGGCCACGACCACGAACTGGGTCGTGCCCTCGGGGTCGAGGGCGACCAGGGCGTCGCGCTCGTCGGTGGTGAAGTCGTGCGTCGTCTCGTATGCACTTGCGACCTCGGCCAGCGTCAGCGGCCCCACGACCGCAACCCCGAACGTGGTCTCCAGCGTGGCCAGGGCCAGGGCGGCGCCTGGAGACCCCAGCACCTGGATCCGGAACGGTGCGTCGAGCGACAGGCAGTCACCCCCGACCGACACGGCGTCGATCACCAGCTCGACCGTGTCGAGCGAGACCGGCGCACCGGTCCCGGGCGACGACGCGTTCACACAGTCCTGGAGGGTGACGCTCGCGACCAGGCTCTCGGCGCGGCCCGGGTCGTCCTCGGGTACCTCCCACACCAGCTCGAACCGGGTCGGCGTGACCGCGACCATGGGCGCGCCGACGAGACGGTCGGACAGCGTCAGACGGGCCGACAGGTCGGTCTCCTCGCTCGTGGCGATGATGGTGATTGCGTCACCGACCGAGACGTCCGACGTGCCCGTCGACGTGATCACCGTGACGGACGGTGCGTCCGGCGGCGATCCATCCACGTGGACGGTCGCCGACGCGGCGACCGTGTTCACGCCGTCGGAGGCGAGAGCCTCGACATCGTGGTCCCCGTCCGCGGCGAGCGCCGGAACCACGACCGTGAGCGCGAACGAGCCGTCCGCATCGCGCGCCATCTCGGCGCTCGCCAGGCCGAGCGAGGGTATCGCCACCGACACGGTGATCGCCTCGGTGACGTCGTCCGGCGTGACCCTGACGAGCACGCCATCCCCGGGTCGGACCGCGATCGGATCGCAGTCGGAGCCCGCGACCCTCGCGCCGGACGCGACCGGCGACAGCGCGACGGTGACGTCCGGCGCGGTCCGATCCACCCGGAGGACGCGGTCCGAAAGCGACGTCGGGTCCACCAGGCGCCGGCAGTTGCAGCCGGAGCCGATCTCACACTGGCCGGGGACGCTTCCGGAGCTGCAGAGCTGATAGTCGAGCGAGAATCGCCCCTCGGGCAGGGTGCTCGCCGCGACCGTCTCCTCCCATGCTTCGGCCTCGCCGGCGCCACCGTCGGGAGACGCGGCCGAGAGACCGACCTCGGCGGCGACCTCGCCCTCGGCGTCGATCAGGAGCACCCGGGCCCCGACACCCGTCGTGGTGAACGACCCGAGCCGAAACGTCACGGACTCGCCCGCGCCGATCGCGTCGGTCGCCTCATGCGGCGGCGTATCGAGGATCTGCCGGTCGATGCGCGGGAGCTCGTCGTTCGCGATCAGGACCACGTCGGGACTGTCGAGGGTGGTCGTGTTGCCGAACGCGTCGGTGATCGACCCCTGGATCAGCCACTCTCCGGAGAACCCGCCGAAGATGGTGAACTCCTTCACGTAGTCCGGCCCCACGGGAGTTCCCGTTCCCAGGGGGATCGTCACGGACTGGTTCCTCAGCGCGAACTCGGACGTGCCCGGATCGCCGCGCATCAGGATCGCGACCGTGTCGCCGGGAAGGTAGCGATCGTCCTGACCGGGCGGCGGGTTGTTGTCGCGGCGGACCAGGTCGATCACCGGACCGCCGGTGCGGAAGCGGATCTCGCGATCGAACGTGCGCGCGGCACCCGCAGCGCCGCAGTCGATGCCGGCCGCGACGTCGAGCACGTACGCGCCGTCGCCCGGATAGCCCGGCGCCTCGCCGGCCACCGGGACCGCGCCCACGTATCGGCCGGGGAACACCTCGATCATCGGAACGTCGATCGGCGAGCCGCCAGCCACCGGGTCGAGCGTGGCGGTGACCTCCAGATCGGCGCCGGCCTCGAGCGAGATCACCAGCGCCGTGCCTTCACCGAAGCGCCGCGCGACCCCGTCGTCGCGTCCCCCCGACACGACGAGATCGGTGGCGTCGATCGCGTCGACCGGTCGCCGCGTGAACGGACCATCCACGCCGACCGCGTCCGCGAGGAGCAGCGTCAGACCGTCGCACGCGCCCGGCGGGACGCGGAGCGTGATCGCTGTCGGCGACCAGTCGAGGAACTCGCCGGTCCGCACGTCACCCAGCTCGATCAGATCCGTCGGCGAGGCGACCTCGCCGAAGCCGGTGCCGCGTACGACGACGACGTCGCCCACGCCGGCGGCCATCGGCTCGACCGCGGCCACCGTCGGGCGCAGAACGAGCGTCGGTGCCTCCGCGCTCACCAGCGTGTGGGTGCGAACGGCAACGGGCAGCGTGGCGGCACGCCGCTCCGGAACCACGATCGTGATCGCGCCGGGTGTCCACCGCGCGTCGCTCACGGTGATCGGCGCACCCCCGTCTCCGATGAACACGGCGTCAGACCCCGTCGGGTGCCGGCCGAAGAACGCCCCGTCGATCGTGAGCTCGTCCCCGGACTGCGCGGCACTCGTCGACAGAGCGATCACCACCGGACGCAGCGCGACGGCGGCCGTCGCCGGAGCGCCCGGCACGACGTCGGCCGTGATCGTGTGGAACCCCGCGCGGAGCGAGAGGGGTACGGCGGCGACGATCTCGTCGTCGGACCAGGATTCCACGGCCATCTCGAGCGCGTCGATGCGCACGGCCGACTCTCCCGCGCTCTCGCCGAACCCGCCGCCGGCGATCACGAGGCGGGTGCCGGTCTGCGTGACGGTGTCGATCGACGGGTCCGCGTGCGCCGCGCCGGAGAGCGCCGTCACGAGGGCGAGGCTCGCGACGAGCCCCGAGAACGCCACGCCGCGGTGCCGATCTGGGTGTGCGTGCAACGGCTTCCTCGGTCGACTCGGGGGAACGAGACACCACGAGACGCGGGGCGCGCGGTCGCGCGGTAGTTCGACTCGACTCTAAACAGCCCGGGCGCTCGTCTCTAGTGCAAACTCTCGCGCAGGCGGGCGCCGCAGCGCCGGCTTCACTCCGCGACGCCTCGTACCATCGCGGGGAAGGCGCAGATCAGCGCGAGCCCGATCAGCTGGATCAGGATGAACGGCACGGCCCCCCGGTAGATGTCGGTCGTCCGGACCGCCTGGGGTGTGACGCCGCGCAGGTAGAACAGCGCGAACCCGAACGGCGGCGTCAGGAACGAGGTCTGGAGGTTCATCCCGATCATCACGCCGAACCACACGAGATCGATCCCGAGCACGCGCGCGGCCGGGACCAGGAGCGGCAGGATGATGAACGCGATCTCGAAGAAGTCGATGAAGAACCCGAGGATGAACACCGCCAGGTTCGCCACGATCAGGAACCCGATGCGATCGCCCGGCAGGCCCGTCAGGAGGTCCTCGATCCAGACGTCGCCGTACAGCCCGCGAAAGACCAGAGAGAAGAACGTCGAGCCGATCAGGAGGAACACGACCATCGAGGTCAGCGTCGTCGTCTCGCGCATCGTCGCACGGAGCGCCCGCAGGTCGAGCCGGCGGTTGATGGCCGCGAGCGCGGTGGCGCCGACCGCGCCCAGCGCGCCGGCCTCGGTCGGCGTGGCCACGCCGGCGAAGATGCTGCCGAGCACCAGCAGGATCAGGACCAGGGGCGGCACCATGACGAGCAAGACGCGCGTCGCGAGCGCCCGTCCGCCCAGCGTTCGCTCGGACGCCGGCAGGGCCGGGGCGGCGCTCGGGCGCACCATGGCGGCGATGACCACGTACAGCGCATAGAGCCCCGCGAGCACCAGACCCGGCACCAGCGAGCCGACGAAGAGGTCCCCGACCGAGATGCCGAGCTGATCGGCCAGCACCACGAGCACCACGCTCGGGGGGATGATCTGGCCCAGCGTTCCCGAGGCCGTGATCACTCCCGTCGCCAGCTCCTTCGCGTAGCCGAAGCGCAGCATCACGGGCAGCGAGATGAGCCCCATCGCGACCACGCTGGCACCGACGACGCCGGTCGCCGCGGCCAGAAGGGCGCCCACGAACACGACGGCCAGCGCCAGCCCGCCGCGCACCGGACCGAACAGCATGCCGATCGTGGTCAGGAGATCCTCGGCCAGCTTCGACTTCTCGAGCATCGTGCCCATGAAGATGAAGAACGGCACCGCCAGGAGCACGTAATTCGACATCACGCCGAAGATCCGCTCGGGCATCGCGTACAGGAGCGACCACTGGAAGTAGCCGGTCTCGACGCCGATCACCGCGAAGATCAGCCCCGTGCCGCCGAGCGCGAACGCGACCGGAAACCCCGTGAAGATCAGGAGCAGCGCCGTCGTGAACATCAGGGGCGCCAGCGTGTGATCCATGGGCGGGTCAGATCCCTTCGATCGAGCCGTGATCGTCGGTCGCGGGCACGTCGACGCCGCGCACGCGTGCGAGGTTCTGGATGATCCACGCCACGCCCTGGAGGGTCAAAAGCGCGAACGCCACCAGGATCACGGTCTTGATCGGATAGCGAGGCAGTCCCCCGGGGTCGGGCGACGTCTCGAAGACGGACCAGGAGCTCCGGACGCTCGGCCAGGAGAGGATCATGGTCAGGATGCAGAACGGGATCAGGAACAGCGCCGTGCCCACGAGGTTGATCCAGGCCCGGGTCCTCGGCGGGAGCCGTCCGTACAGCACGTCGACCCGGACGTGCCCGTCGTGCCTCAGCGTGAAGGCCGCCCCCAGCAGGAACAGGAGGCTGAACATGTACCACTGCGCCTCGATGTAGGCGTTCGAGCTGAGGTTGTGTCCGAGGTAGCGGCCGAGGTACCGGGCGATCGCGTTGAACGCGCCGATCGCCACCATCGCCATCGAGAGCCAGGCGGCGACGCGGCCGACGCGCTCGTGAAACGCGTCGATGGCCGCCGCTAGTCGTAGCCAACGCTGCACACTGCCCCCTACACTCGTGCGTCGAACTCGGCGGACTGGCGTTGCGATCGGCCGAGTGTACCCAACGGAGCGAGCCGTTCGAAACCGGGAGATCCCATCATGAAGCTGCTGGGTCTGGTGCTCGTCGTCGCGGTGATCGCGATCGGCGGGTGGGGAGTCTCGAGCTACAACCGACTCGTCACCGAGAGCGAGAAGGTCGACCAGGCCTGGAGCCAGGTCGAGAACGTCTACCAGCGCCGCATGGACCTGATCCCGAACCTCGTCGAGACCGTCGAGGGTGCGGCCGAGTTCGAGCGCGGCACGCTGGCCGAGGTCACCGAGGCGCGCGCGAAGGCCGGACAGATCACGCTGTCGCCCGAGCTCCTCGAGGACCCGGCGAAGCTCGAGGCGTTCGACGCCGCGCAGGGCGCGCTGTCGTCGGCGCTCTCGCGGCTCCTGGTGACCGTGGAGCGGTACCCGGAGCTGAAGGCGAACCAGAACTTCCTGGCGTTGCAGGACGAGCTGGCGGGGACCGAGAACCGGATCTCGGTCGAGCGCCGGCGGTTCAACGAGACCGTTCGCGCGTACAACGTGATCACGAAACGCTTCCCGGGCTCGATCGTCGCGTCGCTCACCGGCTTCGGGGACAGGGGCTACTTCGAGGCCCGGCCGGGTGCGGAGGACGCGCCGCGGGTGGAGTTCTAGCACGTGCGACGCTCGCCCACGATCACGCCCGCGACGCGGACCGGGGCGAGGCTCCATCCCCGGTTCGCCGGAGCTTCCCCGGTGCGGCGACGGGTGCTCGGGGCGGGGCTCTGGCTGACCGCGGTCGCGCTGACCGCCGCGGCAGCCCTCGACGCCGGCTCGCTCCGGGTCCACATCCCGGACCCGCCGGCCACGTTCCTGCACGACGGCGCGCGCGTGCTCTCGCCGTCCGAGCGGACCGAGATCCAGCATCGCCTGACGGCGCTCGATCGCGCCCGGCTGCAGATCGGCGTGGCCATCCTGCCCTCGCTGGAGGGCGAGCCGCTCGAGGACGTCTCGATGGCCATCGCCGAGAAGTGGGCACCAGGTGATCGCGAACGCGACGACGGCGTCCTGATCGCGATCTTCACCGAGGACCGGAAGATCCGGATCGAGGTCGGGTACGGACTCGAGGACCGCATCACCGATGCCGCGGCCGGGCGCATCATCCGGGGCCGCATGGCACCCGCGTTTCGGAGCGGTGCCTACGCGCTCGGTATCCTCTCGGCGGTCGACGCCATCGAGGCGCTGGCCGGGGGTCGCGACCTTCCGCCACCGGCGCGCGTGCGCGCGCCGGTGGAGTGGGTGCCCCTGATCGTCTTCCTGGTGCTCTTGCTCCTGGTCGTCATTCGCGCGCGGTCGCGCCGCAGCATGTGGTTCGACGTCACGGGATGGGGCTCGGGGTCACCGAGACGCCGGGGCCGGAGCACGTTCGGCGCAGGCGGCTGGTTCGGTGGTGGCGGAGGCGGGGGCAGCGGCTTCGGTGGCGGCTCGTTCGGAGGCGGTGGCGCCTCGGGGGGATGGTGATGCGCGGAACACTCCTGAGACCGCTCTCGCGCGTCAGCTTCGCGCTGGGGGCGCTCTCGTTCGCGGGCATCGTCATCGCGGTCGTGTACGTCCGCGCCGCGGCGCCGGGCGACGGCTGGCTGGAGCTTCCGCGCCGGGGCATCGTCGCGCTGCTCGTGCTCTCGCTGATCTCGCTCCTGGCCGCGGGGTGGCTCGCGCGCGCCGCACACCGCGCCCGTCGGGACACGGCCATGGACCTCCTGAGCTCCGAGGAGTCCGAGCGTGTGGTCGCCGCGATCCGGGCGTTCGAGCACCGGACGAGCGGCGAGATTCGCGTACACGTCGACTACGAGTCCGATCGCGACCCGATGGCGCGTGCGGGAGCGGTCTTCGCCGAGTTCGGGATGACCGAGACGCGCGAGCGGAACGGCGTCCTCTTCTACGTGGCCGCATTCGATCGTCGCCTGGCCGTCGTCGGCGACACGGGCATCGACGCGGTCACCGACGAGTCGTTCTGGTCACGCGTGGTCGCGAAGGTCGAGCGCGCGTTCGCCGACGGCCGCCCGGCCGACGGGCTGATCGCCGGCATCGAGATGGCCGGCGCCGCGCTCGCCGAGCACTTTCCGCCTCGCGACGACGACGTCGACGAGCTGCCCGATGCGATCTCCACCGGGCCGCACCCCGGCGAACACGACGACGCCGACGGCGACGAGGACGGCGAGGACGGCGACGAAGACCGTGACCGGGACGGCCGGACGTGACACGATCCGCGATGCGCCGCATCTCGCGCTGGGGGGTGGCGCTGGCCCTGGCGACACCGGCGCTCGTCCGAGGAGGTGACGACGTGACCCACCCCGACATCGAGAAGCTGTGGAACTTCCAGAAGCCCGACGAGAGCGAGCACCGCTTTCGCGATGCCATCGACTCCCTCGGGCCCCACGCGCCGGTTGCGATCCGGCTGGAGCTCGAGACGCAGATCGCGCGAACCTACGGGCTCCGAGGGGAGTTCGATCGGGCGCATGCGCTCCTCGACTCCGTCCACTCGGAGCTCACCGACGACATGGGGGTGGCGCGGGTCCGCTATCTCCTCGAGCGCGGGCGCACGTTCAACTCGTCGAGGAACGTCCCTCCCGCGCGCGAGGCGTTCCTGGAGGCCTGGACGCTCGGGCGCTCGATCGGCGCGGATGCGCTGGCGGTGGACGCCGCGCACATGATGGCGATCGTGGAGCCGCCGGAGAAGAAGCTGCGCTGGAACCTCGATGCGATGTCGCTGGCCGAAGCATCCGACGACCCGAAGGCCGGACGCTGGCTCGGTTCGCTCTACAACAACATCGGATGGGATCACTTCGCCGAGGGGCGATTCGCCGAGGCCCTGGCTGCCCACGAGAAGGGCTTGGCGTGGCAGCGCGAGCACGGATCGGACTACACGACACGCATCGCCAGGTGGTCGGTCGCGAAGCTCCTGCGCCACGTGGACCGCGTCGACGAGGCGCTCGTGCTACTGCGCGAGCTCGAGGCGGAGCACGACGCGCTGGGCGAGCCCGACGGCTTCGTGTACGAGGAGCTCGGCGAGTGCCTCCTGGCCCAGGGGCACGCGGACGAGGCGACGCCGTACTTCCAGAAGGCGTACGACCTGCTCCAGGACGAGACGTGGATCTCCGACTCCGAGCCCGAGCGCCTTCCCCGGCTGAAGGCCCTCGCGGGTCGCTGACACCGAGACGATCAGGGGCAGCTCTGCAGGAACTCCGACATGAACACGACGAAGTCGGGCAGGTTCACGATCTCGTCGCAGTTGGCCAGATCCTGACAGGTGATCCCTTCACCGAGGTAGACGTTGAACAGCTGCACGAAGTCGATCAGGCTCACGTCACCGTCGCCGCTGGAGTCCGGTGAGCCGATCGCGTCGTAGACCGCGATCGTGACCGCGCCCGGATCCAGCTCGAGCAGCAACGCGGCCGGATTCTCGCAGCATCCCCCGATCTCGACCGCGAACGTGATCACGCCATCGGCATCCGTCGTCGACGTGTAGACGGTGGGCTGCGTGCCGTCGCATCGCGCCAGGCCGGTGCACGCTCCGTCGAAGATGATGCGCCCGTCCAGGTCCGCCGCCGGCTCACCGGAGGTGTAGTCGATCCGCCAGGTGAGCTCGGTTCCCGACGGCGCGACGCGTATGCACTCGGGGTGCTCGTGGATGATGTAGAAGCCCTCGGCGGCCACGAGCGGCGCGTTCGACGCGATGAGTGCGAGGAGCATGACCCAGCGTGACATGGTGTTCTCCCGTGGGTGTGGCGTGCGTCCCGTCGATCGCACGCCCGGGTTACGAGTGATCGCACGCGTGGGGGCCACGGCGAATGACGAGCCCGAGTGGGGGAACGCGGACATCATACCAGGACATCTTTACGACGTCGCGTCATTTCAGGCTCCATCGGGGCGCGCCACGGACTCGGCGCCCGCGCGGAGGGCGTCGTCGAAGGCATCCGCCCCGAGGCGCCCGGCGACCTCGTCCCCGAGGCGCGCGAGACGCGACTCGGACGCGGCATCGCGCGGCAACGCCATCTCGCGTCGCAGCGCGGATGCGACGCCGAGATGTCGCGCCGCCTCGAGGTCCCGGTCGCGCGCCGCCTCGACCGCGGCCAGCGCTTCGTGACAGAGCGGCATCGTGTAGGCGTCGACGTCGGAGGCGATCTCCAGCGCCTCGTGAGCATCCGCGTGCGCCGCCTCGACGTCGCCCAGCTCCACGAGCGTGCTCGCCCGGATCGAGAGCGCCAGTGCGCGTCCCCATCGCGACTCGATCTGACCCCAGTAGCCGAGGCCGCGATCGATCGCCTCCAGCGCCGCCCGGGGATCGCCTCGCCGGAGTCGCAGTCGCGCCATCAGCGAGAACGACCACGCCTCCCCCGACTTGTTGCCGCCGTCGCGCCAGAGCGCGAGCGCCTCGTCGATGAGCGCCTCGACGTGTTCGGGAGCGCCGCCGTCGAGCTCGACCATCGCCTGAAGCGTGCGCGTCCAGCCCAGCAACGTCCGATCCGACAGGCGCCGGAGCGTGGTCTCGGCCTCGGTCAGGAGCGAGCGAGCGGTTTCCCGGTCGCCGCGCATCGCGTGTGCCCACGCCAGGTTGCCCAGCGCGAACGATGCGCCCCGCTCGTCGCCGACCTCTCGCCGGAGCGCGAGGCTCCGCTCGTTCGCATCGATCGCCTCGCCGTGTCGGCCCCGGTAGTTCGCGATCCAGCCGAGGTTGTTCCACGCCACCGCCTGGCCGCGCCGGTCGTCCAGGCGGGCGTTCAAGGCCAGCCCGTCGGCCGCCCACCGCGCCGCGTCGCCGAGCTCGCCGAGCTCGCAGGCGACCCACGCCAGGTTGTTCAGCACGAGGGCCGACGTGGGCTCGTCTTCCAGGTCCCGCGCGATCCCGGCAGCCTCCTCCAGCACCTCCCGCGCAAACCGGTTGCGTCCCTCGTTGTGCGCCATCGTGCCGATCGCGTTCAGCACGCGCGCCCGCGCATGCGTCGGCGCCTCGGCGCCCGGGATGCGAAGGAGCGCCTCGAGGTGCTTGCGTCCCTCGTGCATCGATCCCCTCACGACCCAGTAGCGCCACAACGCGGCACCGATCGCGAGACCGGTCTCGGCCTCCCCCGCGTCGCTCGCCCACGCCATCGCCGCCCGGACGTTCGGCATCTCCAGGCCGATCCGATCCAGCCACGTTCCCTGTGAGGGACCGGTCAGCTCCGGCGCCGCTCGCTCGGCGAGCGCGCGCACCACGCCGGCCAGACGACGCTCCGCGCCGGCGGTCTCACCGGATTCGTCCAGCAGCTCGTGCGCAAACTCCCGCATCGTCCCCAGCATCGCGAATCGCGGCTCGGGTCCGTCCACGGTCCGGATCAAGCTGTGGTCGACGAGCGCACCCAGGACGTCCACCGGGTCGGCGTCGACGCCGGCGACCACGTCCGCGTCGTCGATGGTGAAGCTCCCGGGGAACACCGCGAGGCGCCGGAACACGGTCTGCTCGTCGGCGTCGAGGAGTCGATGGCTCCACTCGATGGCGGCCCGGAGCGTCTGGTGGCGGGCGGGCCGATCGCGCGAGCCGCCGCGGAGCACCGAGAGGCGGTGACCGAGACGTTCGAGCAGCGCGTCGGCGGTGAAGAGTCGGAGCCGCGCCGCGGCGAGCTCGATCGCGAGGGGGATGCCGTCGAGTCGCCTGACGATCCCGACCACGGCGGCGGCGTTGCTCGCGTCCAGCTCGAAGTGCGGACGAGCCGCCTGGGCGCGATCCACGAAGAGCAATACCGACGGTGACTCCCGGAGCCGATCCGGATCCGGCGCGTCCTCTTCCCGGGGCACCGGCAGCGGCTCCAGCGGGAACGCGCGCTCGCCGTCGATCGCGAGCAGCACGCGGCTGGTCACGATCAGGTGCAGTCTCGGGCACGCGGCGAGGAGAGCCGCGAGGTCGGGCGCCCCGGACACCACCTGCTCGAGATTGTCGAGCACGAGGAGCATCCGACGACTTCCGATCTCGTCGATCAGCACCTCCAGGGTCGAACGCACGGCGGTCGCGGTCACCGGCGTCGTGCCCCGCGCGCGCTCCAGCTCGTCGGCGATCGTGCCCAGCAGTCGGTCAGGCTCCCGCACCGCGCTCAGCGAGACGAACACGCTCGTCTCGAAGCCGGACGCCGCGCGGCGTGCGGCCTCGACGGCCAGTCGCGTCTTGCCGGTGCCGGCGGCCCCGGTCACGGTCACCAGACGGCCCACCTCGAGCATCGCGAGCAGGCTCTCCAGTGACTCGTCGCGTCCCACGAAGCGGGTCAGGTGAGTGGGCAGCAGGCTCGTGTGGGACGACGGCTCCGACAGCAGCGATCGCGCGAAGGCGCCGGCGCTGAACGGCCGGCGATCGGGCGACTTCTCGAGCGCGAGCATCACGGCGCGGGCGACGGCCCGGGAGATGCCGTCGCGACGCGTGTCCGGCGGGGCCGGGTCGTCGTCGAGAATGGCGCGCAGCGTCGCCGCGTCGTTGTCCCGCTCGAACGGGGAGACACCGGTGAGCATCTCGTAGGCCACGACGCCGAGCGCCCAGACGTCGGTGCGCGCATCGACGGCCTCGGCCTCGACCTGCTCGGGCGACATGTAAGCGAGCGTGCCCACGCGTGACCCGGCCTGCGTACGCTCGCCGCCGCGTACGATCTTGGCGACACCGAAGTCGACGATTCTCGCCTCGTCCCGATCGGTGAACATGATGTTGCCGGGCTTCACGTCCCGATGGACGATCCCCGCGCGGTGAGCGGCGTCCAGCGCGTCGGCGACCTCGGTCACGACGCGGACCACCGTCGACTCGTCCATCGGACCGCCGGCCAGCCGCTCCCGGAGGCTCGGTCCGGCGTAGAACGCCATGACGATGAAGTCGCGTCCGTCGGGGGTGACCCCCACGTCGTAGACGGTCGCGATGCCCGGATGATCGAGCGAGGACGCCGTCCGCGCCTCGTCCAGGAACCGGCGGACCACGTCGGGCTCGGTGGAGAGATCGTCGGCCAGGACCTTGATCGCCACCGCCCGTCCCAGACGGGGATCGCGTCCCTCGTAGACCCGTCCCATGCCGCCCCGACCGACCTCACGCACCACCTCGTACGGACCGAGGTGAGTGTCCAGGTCCCGATCGGTGTCGAGGACGTCGGCCACGACCTCGCCCACCTCGCGATCCAGAATGCCGCCGGTGCTCTCGTGCGCGGACAGGAGCGCGCGGACCTGCCGGCGACAGCTCTCGTCCGGAAGGCTCGTGGCCAGCCAGGCCTCCCGCGCGCCCGGCGCGATCGTGAGTGCGCGATCGAACCAGTCGAAGACGCTCTCGGTCGAGGGATCGTCACTCACGGGGACCCTTCCGATCCGGCGGACATCGCCACCTGGAGCCAGGCGCGCGCGCGAACCCAGTCGCGCTGCACGGTTCGTGACGACACGTCGAGCGCGCTGGCGATCTCGTCGTCGCTCATCTCGCCGAAGTAACGGCACTCCACGACCGCCCGCAGGCGCGGATCGACGGCGTCGAGCCGGTCGAGGGCATCGCCGAGCGCGACGACCTCGTCGAGCGTGGAGGGCGCCGGCGCGGCCACGTCGGGCATCGACGTGCGGCGCAGATCGCCCCCCCGCTTCTCGGCCCGGCGACGGCGGGCGTGATCCACCAGAACCTGCCGCATGGCCCGCGCGGCCACGGCCATGAAGTGGGACCGGCTCTTCCAGTCGACCCGGGCGTTGTCGACGAGCTTCAGGTACGCCTCGTGGACGAGCGCCGTCGGGGTGACGGTCGCCGCCGCGAGCTCCCGCCGTGCGTAGCGCGCGGCGAGACGCCGCAGCTCGTCGTAGACGGCCGGGAGCACCGCGTCGAAGGCCTGCCGGTCCCCGTCACGGGCGGCGACCAGTAGGCGCGTGACGTCGCCTAACTGATTGTGAGGAGATGAGTTCTGCGATTCGGGCATTTTTCGGCGATTCCGTGTCGGCGCTGGGGCCGCGACTGCGCAGATCCCGGTCGAGGCGGCGATCGGCCAGTGCGCCGGTCGTCGGAGATGATCGTCGAAGTCTATCCCACGACGGAGGTTCTGTCGCCATGCAACCCAACCGCCACCACACGCGTCCCCGGGGCGCGCGCCGACTCGCCGTCGATGTCGCGACGGCGTTCCTGGTGCTCACGATGGGCTGCGCGTTCGGACGCGTTCAGCATCGATCCGACGCGCTGGCCCCGCTCCTCGACGGTCTGGGCGACCACCACGTCGCCGTGACGACCGACGACGCCCTCGCCCAGCGGTTCTTCGATCAAGGTATCGCGCTGACCTACGGGTTCAACCACGCCGAGGCGCTCCGGTCGTTCCGCGAGGTGGTCCGCCGGGATCCCGGGTGTGCGATGGGCTACTGGGGCATCGCGTTCGTCCTCGGGCCGAACCTGAACCTGCCCATGGAGCCCGACGCGGTCCCCGAGGCCTGGGAGGCGTCACGGCGTGCGCTCGAGCTCGCTCCAGGCGCCTCGGAACGCGAAAGGGGCTTCATCGAGGCGCTGGCGGCGCGCTACGCCCCAGAGCCGGCCTCGGACCGGACGGCGCTGGATCGGGCGTACGCCGACGCGATGGTGCGCCTCGCGGCCCAGCGTCCGGACGACACCGACGCGCAGTGCCTCGCCGCCGACGCGTTGATGAACCTGATGCCGTGGGACTACTGGACCGACGGCGGCGAGCCGCGAGCCGAGACCCGGGACGTGCTGGCCCGACTGGAGCGGGTAATCGAGATGGATCCCGATCATCCCGGGGCGCTGCATCTGTACATCCACGCCGTGGAGGCGGTGCGTCCCGAGCTGGGCGTCGCCGCCGCTGACCGGCTGGGTGATCTCCTGCCGGGCGCCGGGCATCTCGTGCACATGCCGTCTCACATCTACATCCGCGTCGGCCGCTACCACGACGCCACGGTCGCGAACCAGGAAGCCGTGGCCACCGACCAGGACTACATCACCGCGTGCAATCGCCAGGGCGTCTACGCGCTGGCCTATGCGCCGCACAACTACCACTTCCTGTGGGCGACGGCCACGCTGGAGGGCCGGTACGAGGTCGCCGTCGACGCCGCGCGCGAGATGGCCGCCGGCATCGATCCCGAGATGATGCGCGCACCGGGTCTCTCGACGTTGCAGCACTACTGGATCACGCCGCTGTACGCGTACGTGCGGTTCGGTCGCTGGGACGAGATCCTCGCGACCCCCGAGCCGGACGAGGACCTCGTCTACCCGCGCGCCGTTCGTCACTACGCGCGGGGCGTCGCTCTCGCGCGGACCGGTGAACCGGCGACGGCGGCCGGTGAGCTCCGGGCGCTGCGCACGCTGGCCGAGGACCCGCGCATGGACGACGTCACGGTCTGGGACATCAACGCCGCGGGTGACCTCGTCGCGATCGCGATCGAGACGCTGGCCGGCGAGATCGACGCCGCCGAGGGACGATCGTCCGACGCCGTCATGCACCTGCGCGTGGCCGCCGCGTTCGAGGACGAGCTGAACTACGACGAGCCGCCGCCGTGGCACCAGCCGGTCCGACAGGTCCTGGGCGACGTGCTGCTGGCGTCGGGCCGACCCGAGGACGCCGAGGCGGCGTATCTGGAGGACCTCGAGACGTTCCCGGAGAACGGCTGGTCCCTGCGCGGACTGCAGCGGAGCCTCGAGGCACAGGGGCGCGAGGAGGACGCCGCCGGCGTCGCCACACGCTTCGAGAACGCCTGGAAGTACGCGGACACCGCGATCGACGCATCCCGGTTCTGATCCGGATCAACCCTTCGTCAAGTCGAGGAGAGACCGACCATGACCACCGCACACCCCACGCCGGAGCCGACCGCCGACACCGAGCGCGACCGCTTCGTCGAGAGACTCTTGAACTCCGCCGGCGGCGCGATGGATCTCTTCGCCGCGTACATCGGCGACCGTCTGGGGTTCTACTGCGTGCTCGCCGAGGACGGACCGGTTCGCGCCGGCGAGCTGGCCGCACGGACCGGCACCCACGAGCGCTACGTGCGCGAGTGGCTCGAACAGCAGACGATCACCGGCGTGCTCCGCGTCGACGACCCGAGCGCGGCGCCCGAGGCACGACGCTTCCACCTTCCGGCCGGACACGCCGAGGCGCTGACCGACATCGCGAGCCTCGACTACATCGCGCCGCTCGCGCAGGTCTTCGTGGGCGCGGTCTCGCCGATCGAGCAGGTCGTCAATGCGTACCGGACGGGCGACGGCGTCTCCTACGAGGCCTACGGCCGGGACATGCGCGAAGGCCAGGCGCGGATGAACCGGGCGCTCTTCCTGCAAGCGCTGGGTCGCGAGTGGCTGCCCTCGATCCCCGACGTTCACGATCGACTCTCGTCGACACCGCCCGCGCGCATCGCCGACGTCGGCTGCGGCGCCGGCTGGTCGTCGATCGGGATGGCCCGCGCCTATCCCCAGGTGCGCGTGGACGGCTTCGATCTCGACGCGCCCTCGATCGAGCTGGCCCGGCGCAACCTCGTCGGCGAGCGACGCGACGTCGTGGAGCGCGTGTCGTTCGAGTGCCGGGACGCCGCCGACGTGCCCGGCGGCTCGTACGACCTCGTGATCGCCCTCGAGTGCGTGCACGACATGACGCATCCGGTGGAGGTGCTCCGCACGATGCGTCGTCTGGCCGGAGACGGCGGCACGGTGCTGGTCGTCGACGAGCGCGTCGGCGAGACGTTCACCGAGACCGGGAACGACGTCGAGTGGATGATGTACGGCTGGAGCATCCTTCACTGCCTTCCCGTGGGGTTGGACGGCCACGCCTGCGCAGGAACCGGGACCGTCATGCGACCCGACACGCTTCGCGGCTACGCCCGGGACGCGGGCTTCGCCGACGTCGAGATCCTGCCGATCGAGAACTTCTTCTTCCGCGTGTACCGCCTCGTGCAGGAGGGCGGCCGGGATGCATGAGCGATCTCTCCTCGCCCCGCGGCACGACGTCCGCGGCGCGCGTCGTCTCGACGGCGCGCGCCGGGGGCTCCGGGCCGCCGCGCTCGCCGTTCTGACGTCCGGCACGCTGGCGGCCACCGCCGAAGCGTGCCGCCTGCCTCACGAACGGCTCGGGGGTGTGGGCTCACTCGACGCCGGCGCACGGTTCTCGGTCTCCCTGGAGTCCGAGCACGTCGCGTTCTCGTCGGACGATGTCCACGGTTCGTACGAGTCGATCGCACCGTCGGTGGCCTGGCGGCCGTTCGCCATGTGGACGCTCGACGCTCGCGTCCCCTGGATCCACGCGCGGCCCGACGGGGCCGCGGCCGTATCCGCGGTGGGGAATCCGGAGCTCGGCGCCCGCACGCGCGTCTCGCTGGGCGGGCGCGACCTGTCGGTGGGACTCCGGGTCGAGACGCCCTCGCCGGACGGTCATGCGCTCGTGGCCGACGATCACTGGGAGCTTCTGCCGCATCTCGGCACGACGGCCAGCGCCGGCGCGCTGGCGATCACCGCCGACGTGGGCGCGCGGTTCTCGCTCGGGGGCTCCGGCCACGGCTCACACGACACGCCTGCGCCCAATGCCGATGGCGACGGCGGGCTGGAGTGGCCGGGCTGGCCGGACCACGATCACGGCGATCACGATCACTCCCACGACCGAGCCTCGGCGCAGCCGGAGCCCGTCGGTCGCCTG
The DNA here is from genome assembly GCA_965224245.1 of Candidatus Eiseniibacteriota bacterium. Taxonomy (GTDB): domain Bacteria; phylum Eisenbacteria; class RBG-16-71-46; order CAZAMP01; family CAZAMP01; genus CBDCYW01. Next base: position 4,584,214 of record OZ245046.1, read on the forward strand.
GCGGCCGCCACGGACGCGGCCGGCGATCACGCGCACGAGTCGCTCGTGGTGAACCCGCACGCCGACCAGGAGCTCGTCTGTCGCCTGGGGCTGACGGCGGGGACGGCGCCGCTCGCGCCGAGCATCCACCTGGACGGCGCGATCGCGATCGGAGACGACCGCCGCCCTCACGCACTCTCGATCGGCCTGTCCTGCCGGGTCGTGCTCGGCTCCACGACCGTGGTGCCGCACGTCGCGGCGCCGGTGGCCGGGGATCGACCCGACTCCTGGCGGATCGGCATCACGCTCGTCCCGGCCCGCTGAGCGAGTCGACGCTCCGGGGCCGGGGCGGGGCACTCGCCTCCCGCCCCGCCCCGACCGTGCTCACCCCGCCGACGGGTTCTCGATTCCGACCCCGACGAGGTTGCCGTACTCGGTCCAGCTGCCGTCGTAGTTCTTGACGTTCTCGAGCCCGATGAGGTGCTTGAGCGCGAACCACGTGTGGCTGGACCGTTCGCCGATCCGGCAGTACGCGATCGTGGGCCTGGCCGGATCGACGCCCTGCCCCTCCAGGTAGATCGCGCGCAGCTCGTCGGCCGACTTGAACGTGCCGTCGTCGGCCACCGCGGTGGCCCACGGGACGTTCCGGGCGCCGGGCACGTGGCCGGCTCGCTGGGCGGTCTCGCTCATGCCGGGCGGGGCGATCACCTTGCCGGTGAACTCGTCCACGCTCCGCACGTCGACCAGGTTCACGCCGCCCTTCGACGCCTCGATCACCTCGGGCACGAACGCGCGCAGGGCCAGGTTCGGCTCGCTGGCCGTGTACGTCGTCGGCGTCGGGGTGACGGGATCGGTCGTGAGCTGCTTGTCGTCCTCGGCCAGCCACTTCACGCGGCCGCCGTTCATCAGGCGCACGTCGGCGTGGCCGTACAGCTCGAACAGCCAGAGCGCGTAGGCCGCGAACCAGTTGTTGTTGTCGCCGTACAGGACGACGGTATCGTCGTTGGAAATCCCCGAGCGCGCGCACAGCGCCTCGAACTCGGACTTCGAGAGGATGTCCCGGCGCACCTGATCCTGAAGCTGCGTCTCCCAGTTGAAGCCCACCGCGCCGGGGATGTGGCCGGCGTCGTAGGCCTTCGTGTCCACGTCGACCTCGACCAGCTTCACCTTCGGATCGTTCAGATGCTCGTTGACCCAGTCGGTCGTCACCAGCTTCCGGGGGTTCGCGTACTCTGCCATCGTCATCCGCTCCTGGGCTTGGGGTGTGGATCACCCGGATCCGACCGCCCGGGGCGCCGTCGGATCGATGATCACTCCGCTCCGAAAACTAGACTGTGGTTCCGTCGGTGAGGTCCGGCAGGTGCTTGGCCATGTTCGCGGTGTACTTGAAGATGTTGTCCGCGAAGATCATCACCCCGCAGCCCGGACCTCCGTCTCGTGCTATGACGTGCCTGGCCCCCTCGAAGACCAGGCCACTACACGGACCGGCACAGAGTCCTTCCTGCTGCGTGAGCTCCAGCGCACGCTCGTACGCCAGGTGATGATCGATCTCGAGGATCTCGTCGATCAGCGACGGATCGTACAGCTTGCACGAATCCAGCTGCGCGACGTTGCGAATGCCGGGCACGTCATGCCCTTCAGTCGGCTGAACGGCGATGATCTTGACGTCGGGCTTCTTGCTCTTCAGGAAGCGCCCGAGCCCGGTGACGGTCCCGCAGGTCCCGAGCGATACGAAGACGTGCGTGACCTCCCCGTCGGTCTGACGCCAGATCTCGGGGCCGGTCGTGCGGACGTGCGCGTCCACGTTGCGCTCGTTCTCGTACTGGTTCGGCATCACGAACTCGTTCGGGCGCGCCTTGGCGTGCGTCCTGGCCAGGTTGATCGAGCCGTCTCCCAGGCCCGGTGCAGGACACAGATCGTCGCGCACGACGTCCAGCTCGGCCCCGGCGATCCGCAAGAGGAGCTTCTTCTCCATGGGGATGCCGTTGGGCACGACGCACCGGATGTGTGACCCCAGGAGCCGGGTCAGAATGGCCAGGCTGAATCCGGTGTTGCCGGACGTCGGCTCCACGATGCCGCGGGTGGCGTCGATCATGCCCGCGTCGCGGAGCTGTCGCAGCATCTCCCACGCCGCGCGGTCCTTGACCGATCCCAGCGGGTTGTACCACTCGAGCTTGGCGTAGAGCGTGAAGTCGGGAGAGGGGACGAGGTGGTTCAGGCGAACCGCTGGAGACGGATTCTCCTCGTCGGGTAGGAGCTCGAGGACGCTGTCGTAAACACGCTTCCGGTGGTCCATCGCGTCGCCGCCGAATCCCCGCATGGAGGCGGGATCTCACGCCGCTTCCCGGCTTGCATCTGCTCGTTCGTGAATCTACACATACACCACTAGGATGCCTCACCGGCGGGGTTCGCCGCAACCCGACCTCCGGCAACCACACCGATCTCGAATGCCCCGCGGGTCTCGGCGAACGTCACCGTCGCCGATACGCGCTCCCCGTCTGGCGATTGCTGACGGCCATCAGGGCATAGGCCGCCACGGACACGCCGGCGCTCCCGTCGCTGACGTGGCGCTCGGCGACCTCGAGCAGGGTTCCGGTCTCGTCCCAGCGACCGAGGCCCGCGAGGCCGTACACGCCGGCCGACGTGGATCCGGACCCGTCCACGCGTTCGGCCATCGTGTCGAACGCCGGTCCCCGGCCACCGAACACGACGTCCCGGAACGTGCTCGCGTAACGCGCCATCACGTCGGCATCGTCGAAGGAAGCGACACCCTCGAGACTCATCTCGATCAGGACGCGCATGACGTACTGCGCGTAGTTGATCTTCTGCCATCCCTCGTCGGTGCCGGCGACCTGATGGGTCCATCGGTAGGCGTCCGGATGCGTCGGGTTGGGCTCGGCGTGCGCCGCCAGCTCGGACGCGATCTCCTGGGCCCTCGTTCCGTAGAACGGGTCACCGGTGCACGCGTGGAGGTAGTGAGCGAGTCGGAGCTGGTTGCCGCGCGGGTGGGTGAAGCGCTTGTAGAACCCATCCGTCCACGCCGCCAGCCGATCTCCTCCCTCACGTGAGGTCCACTTGGCCAGGAAGTGATCCTCGAGGTAGTCGACCCAGAAGTCGGCCGCCTCGGCGTACGTGGGATCGATGTCGCGGTTCACGTGGAATGCGTAGGCCACGAGGGCGACGTTCCCGTGCGTCATCGCCTCGTCGAGGGGGATCGTGTCCTTTCCGTAGAACGTCTCGGAGGCAGGATCGGCGAGCCAGAGCCAGTTCAGGAAGCCGTCCTCGGTACCGTCGAGCCAGGCATCCGCCAGGTCGGCGCGATACAGCGTCGAGAGCTCGAGCACGCGATCGAGGTACGCGAGGTCGCCGGTCGCACGGAGCGCCGCCAGGAGAGCCGCGACGTAGTCGCCGACGTATCGACCGAGGAGGTACAGATCGCCCGAGCCGGCCCGCGCGCGCGCGGTGCCCGCGCTCCGCTCGAGCGCGGCGTTCAGCCGCCCCACCCAGAGCGTCTCGTCGGCCGAGAGCATGTCGGGATCGAACCGGGGATCCCCATAGAGAGACAGGACGCCCACCGCGTCGGGATCGTCGCCGGTGTCGTCGGCCACGGTGTCGTCGGGGTTCGCGTCGGCGGGATCGTGCGCGGCCGACGTTTCACCCGGGTCGAGCGCGCGTTCGGGTCCACAAGCGCTCACGAGGAACACGAGAGACGAGAAGATGAGCGGGATCCAGTCCGGTCGCGGCACGGCTCATCCTCGGCTCGGGGCGCGGCACGGCGAACGCGTCGGGTCGGAGGCGAGAAGCTAGCAAGATGCCGACCGCGCTCGCCGGCTGACGTCGACCGGGACCCGCCTCAGACGCGCTCCCACTTCGACGACTCGGAGAGCTTGGCCCGTGCGGCGTCCCGCGCAAAGTAGCGGATGAGCCCGCAGTCGCCGCACGCGACCAGGTCGAACTTCTCCGCCGACCACATGCTGCCGAGCCCCGGCAGGTAGTTCGGTGCGTAGCCACCCCCCGCGCTGACCGGCTTGACGGTCCTGTACTGTCGCGAGCTCTCGCAGTTCGGGCACGGAGACACCTTCACGTTCCCTCCTCTGCTCGACGCGCGCACGCGTCGCCGCGGCTCACTCCGGACCGGAGTGGCTCATGTCCGCTTCGACGTACGACCGGATGCCCTCGGCCAGCGCGGTCACGGCCCGTTCGGCCGCCTCGAGCTTCAGGTGCCTCGGGCGTCCGTCGGAGTCGAAGTCGAACAAGAAGTCCTTTCTGATCTCGACGGCCAGCGAGCTGGGGCGCCACGACGCGTACCGGTAGTGGTCGACGAGCTCGTGCCAGTGATGGTCGAGGTAGGCATGGACGCGATCGTACGCCGCGCGGGCCCGCTCGAAGTAGTCGTGTAGCCCGGCCGGGGCGTGACGGTAACGGTGCAGGTACTCGCGGAACGTCGCGGTCTCGCTGGCCCGCATGTTGGTGTCGCGAAGCGTGGTCCAGACGAGGTTGTAGGCGGCGATCTCGTCGTATGCGAGCGTGTGCGACTCCTCGAAGTGCCGCTGCAGATAGTCGAAGAAGAACCACACCTGGCTGCGCACCTCGACGCTTCCGTCGGGCAAGAGATAGGGGAAGTTCACCGCCACCGGAATCTGGCGTCGCTCCATGGCCAGCGCCACGCGATGCACCAGGATCCGGCTGCACATGAACTCACCGAGGATGCTCGGGAACAGCGGATCGAACGCGCCGGTCTTCATGCGTCCCTTCATCTGATAGGACTCCGGGCGCGTGATCAGGCTCACCGGCGGTCGCTGGGTGCCGCTCACGTTGTGTGGGTCGTACGTGTGAACGGCGATCTTCAGCGAGCGGTGCACGAGCGTGCGCTCCATGCGATCGGAGATCGAGTCGTAGTACCTCGCGAACAGCTCCGCCTTCTGACCGTAGGTGAGCGTGTCGAAGGGGGGATTGATCGCGAACCGCCCCAGGTGGTCGGCGTCGCGGCGCGACGTTCCGGGGAATCGGTTGAAGTCGAGGAGCGCGCGCGCGATCGCGACGCGATGCACGCCGCTCAGCTGGAGCTCCTCCGCCAGCCGACGGGCGATCCAGAACGACCCCCAGTCGCGCTCCTGGCGGAACACGAGCTCCAGCTCGCGACGCGCGGCGGCATCCAGCGCACGGACGAATCGCTCGGGGATGATCCAGCCGTCGTGAATGGCATCGACGGCGACGAGGCGATCGTAGTCGGCCACCGTGTCGACCGGGGTGGCCACGAACTCGCAGCAGTGCTCGGTATCTTCGAATGAGAGATCGGGATGGTCGTCGATCTCGCGGGCGGGTGTCAGCGCCATGTGTCGGTTGCTCCGGGGTTTCGGGGGACGGCTGACGAGTCTAGCACGGCGTTCATTCGTTTCCGACGTCCCGGACGTCTCTCGATGGTGCTAATCACTTGGCGTCGTGCTGGTTGAGGGAACCGTGTCCGGTGGCGGGAGCGGTGGCCGATCGGCGAGCGGGGGAGCCCCGACCCTCGCGTGAGCCACGATGCCCGCCGGCGAGCTCGCCCCCCAGGCCTCCGTGCCGCCGGTCGTTTGACGGGGCCAGGCCATCGTGAGAGCGTCCCGGGCAGGCTTCCACGACCGCACTCTCGACCCTCGGAGGACCCGATGCCTGACGGCGACCCCCTCCACGATCGGCAGGACACCCGCTCGACCGATCGGAAGCCCGGCGATCCGACCACGTGGACCCGGCGGCAGATCCTGGCCGCGCTCTCGGCGCTGGGTCTCGGATCGACGGGGCTGGCCCGCGCGATCGCGGCCGCCGAAGCGACCGACATCGCCGTCACCGACGAGATGATCGCCGGCACCGGCTGGCTGACCGGCCTCGACCTCGACGCGAGTGAGCGAACGCTGATGCAGGGGCAGCTCGGTGAGCTCGTGGGAGGCTTCGACGCCATCCGTGGGCTCGACATCGACAATGCGGTGAGCCCGGCCGTCGAGTTCACCCCCCTCGCCGGCGGCGTCGCGACACCGCAGCCGGTCAGCGATCGCGACGACGGCGCCGCCCCGATCGAGCGCCGGGCCGGCGAGCGCCCGGCGAGCGACGACGACCTGGCCTTCCTGCCCCTCACCGAGCTGTCCGCCCTCATCCGGACCGGTGCGCTCACGTCCCGGGAGCTCACCGAGGTCTATCTGACGCGACTCGATCGCCACGACCCCACGCTGCGCTGCGTCATCTCCCGGACCGACGACCTCGCGCGCGAGCAAGCGGCCCGCGCCGACGACGAGATTCGCCGGGGTCGCTACCGCGGACCGCTCCACGGAATCCCGTGGGGCTGCAAGGACATCATCTCGGTTCCGGGATACCCGACGACGTGGGGAGCGATGCCCTATCGGGATCAGCGCCGTCCCGAGACGGCCACCGTCGTGGATCGACTCCAGAACGCCGGCGCCGTGCTCGTGGCCAAGACGTCGGTCGGCGCGCTCGCCTGGGGCGACGTGTGGTTCGACGCCACGACCAAGAATCCCTGGAAGACCGACCAGGGCTCGTCCGGATCCTCGGCGGGCTCGGCTTCGGCGACGGCGGCCGGGCTGATGGGCTTCGCACTGGGAACCGAGACCTGGGGCAGCATCGTGTCGCCGTCCACGGTGTGCGGCGTCACCGGGCTGCGTCCCACGTTCGGGCGCGTGAGCCGGTACGGCGCGATGGCGCTGTCCTGGAGCATGGACAAGATCGGCGCCATCGCACGCTCGGCCGAGGACTGCGGGCTCGTCTTCGACGCGATACGCGGGCCGGACGGACACGACACGACCGTGATCGAGCAGCCGTTCTTCTGGCCCTACACCGACGACGTCCGCACGCTCCGTATCGGCGTCGTGCGCTCGCTGTTCGACGCCGATCGCGGCGCGGCAATTCCCGACGAGACCGGGAACGCCGACGCGCTACGCGCCGAGGCACGTGAGTGGGCCGATCACGATCGGCGGACGCTCTCCACGCTCGAGCGAATGGGCATGACCCTCGTCGACGTGGAGCTCCCGGACGGACTCCCCATCGACGCCCTCAGCGTCATCCTGACCTGCGAGTCGTCCGCGGCCTTCGACGCGTTGACTCGCTCGGGCCGCGACGACGAGCTCGTGAGCCAGGAGGAGTTCGCCTGGCCGAACTTCTTCCGGATCGGTCAGATGATCCCGGCCGTGGAGTACATCCGCGCCAACCGGGTCCGGACGATGCTGATGCGCCGGATGGCCGAGCTCATGGCGTCGATCGACGTGTTCGTCGCGCCGTCCTGGGAGGGAAACCACCTCCTGGTCACGAACCTGACCGGTCACCCGTCGGTCACCGTTCCCAACGGGTTCCGCTCCGGCGACGGCACACCCACCAGCATCACGTTCACGGGCCGGCTCTTCGGGGAGACGTCGCTTCTGGCGGTCGCGCACGCGTATCAGGACGCCACCGACTTTCATCTGAAGCGCCCGCCGATCGACGGCTGAGCCGCGCTCGCGAGCCGAGAAGCGAATGACGGGTCACTCGCGGCGGGCGACGTCGTTGAGCGACCAGTCGTATCCGCGATGCGAGACGGCATCCACCGTCGTGGCCAGCGCCTCCTGCAGCGCGTCGTCGCCGTACGCCGCGAGCCAGCGCACGACGCCCCGCTCACGGCCGTACACGTCGGCACCGGCCTCGTCGCCCAGACGCGCGAGCACCCCGGTCCACCCGGAAGCCGGCGCGAGGGGCGGGGGCACGTCGAAGTCCTCCCGGAACCACGCGAAGATCCTGGAGATCTCGACCTCCCCCCGATCGTCCGACAGCGTCACCTGGGACGGATTCCGGATGAAGTCGGTCGCGGCCCGGTTCAGCTCCTCGTCGAGCGTCGCGGCGTGATAGGCGTGCGATCGGAGGGCGGGACACCCGACCGACGCGCAGACGATCGCGAAGTGGATGCGCGGATCAACGAACTCGGGCCGCAGGATCGTGTGCTCGATCGCATCGAGCGTGATCGGACCGCGCACCGAGTCGAACGTGATCGTGTCCCAGCGCCCGGGGATCATCAGGATCGAGTTCGTCGGGATGAACAGACGCAGGAACGGGAACACGTTCATGTACCAGCGGGCCCCGATCGGATGGTGATCGACGATCAGCTTCAGGGTGAACGCGTTGTACGCGTTGATCCAGTAGGCTTCGCGCTGGGCCGAGGTCCAGCCGGCCTCGTCCTCCACCGAGCCGTCGGCCAGCTCGGCGAGGGTGGCGGCGAACCGGCTCGACGGTGATGCGAGCTCCCGCGCGAGGGCGGCGTAGTCCACCCAGCCGTCGGTCACGTGCACCGAGAGGACCTCGTCGAACGCGCGGTACTCGTGATCCACGCCCCACGCGCGCGGCGCCGATAGGCTCGCCGCGGCGATCGCGCCGGCGAGGAGGATCCCGCTCACGAGCCGGCGCGCGGGGTCGGCGTCGAGCCAGCGCCGGAGATACGCGCGACCGTAGTACCGCGCCACGAGCTCGCGCGGGGGCCGACCCATCCGCTCCTCCACCATCAGGCGCGCGTTCGTGACCGCCGCCCGCCAGAAGCCCAGTCGCCGGAACCTGACGGCCGACGTGCGCGCCGGAGACCGCAGCACGTGAATGCGACCCCGCCGGCGGACCCGGCGGACGAGATCGACGTCCTCGAACAACGGCTCGTCGCGAAACCCGCCCAGCTCGTGAAACAGACCCGTCGGCATGGACAGCCCCTGATCGCCCATCGGCGCCGGTCGCACGCGATCGCGGACGTTCGCCAGACGCGACAGCACGCGACAACCCAGGTGCTTCGACGCGAAGGAGAACGAGAAGGTGCAGATGCGCGACGGATCCGTCTCGAGGGCTCGTGCCAGCTCGTCGAACGCCGCGGCGCTCAGCACGGTGTCGGCGTGGAGAAACAGCACGTGCGATCCGCGGGCGAGAGCGGCACCGGCGTTCATCTGGGACGCCCGCCCCAGGGGCGCGGTCAGCGTCCGCACCCCCGGCACGCGGCGCCGCCGCGGCCGCCGGGCCGTGCGCGCGCCGCTCGTCGCCGCACCGGACGCCGAGTGAGTGCGCGGGGCCACCGCGGGATCGTCCGGCTCGCACGAGTGCGCCGGTGCGACGATCAGGATCTCGAGCAGGGCCGGATGCGCGATCGGAATGCCCGCCGGCACGATCGGGTCCGGATCGCGAACGGGAACGACGACCGACAGCCGGACCGATCTCACGGTAGCAGTCGGACCGATCGCTCGTACGTATGGGGTCCCACGCGCGCACGAACCACGTAGGCGCCGGGCGCCACGCCGTGTCCGTGGGCGTTTCGTCCGTTCCAGTCGATCGTGACGCGATCGCCCCGCGCGACGCCGAATAGGCGCCGGATGCGGCGGCCGTCGATCGCGAACACGTCCACCACCACCGTGCCGGATCCGTCCGGCGCGTTCTCGATCGAGAACGTGATCGGGGTTCCTGCCCGTATCGAGGTCGGATTGGGGTACAGCGAGAGCTCGGGCCCGATCGTCACGGTGGTCTGTGGATCACCTGCCGAGACGGCGGTGTCCTCGGTCAGGTATACGAACACCGAGTCGGCGAGCTCATCGAGGGTCGAGATATCGAGGTCCCCATCACCATCGAGATCATGAGCCCACGTGTATGTCCCCGACTCGGGAAGCGAGAGCGTGTCGAAGAGGCTGAGATTTCCGATGCCGTCGTTCAGGAAGATGTTCACCGATGCGCCGCTGAAGTTGGATGATGTCGCGTCGACGTCGCCGTCCCCGTCCAGGTCGGCGGCGTAGACGCCCAGCGGAAACCCGCCCGTGGTGTAGTTGCGGCGGATGAGGAACTGGCCAGCGCCGTTGTTCGGGAGAAGCACCAGGCGCCCCGGCGACGAGTACGACGTGACGGAGACCAGGTCGAAGTCCCCGTCCCCATCGAAGTCGTTCCCGTTCAGACACCACGGTCCCACGCCGATCGTGTACGTACCGCCCGAGACGAAGATGCCGAGGCCGTTGTTCAGAAGCACGCTGAGGTTGCCGGAGTCCTGGTTGGCGACGCCGATGTCGAGCTGACCGTCGAGGTTGAAGTCGCCGGTGCGAATCGCGAACGGTCCGTTGCCCACGTTCGCGTTGGGAACACCCGGCGCGAACGTGCCGTCGCCCTCGTTGAAGAACAGGTAGATCCGGTCGGAGCCGTACGACGTCGTGCAGAGATCGATGTCGTTGTCGCCGTCGAAGTCGCCACCGTGGATCTGCCGGCAGGTCACGCCGGCGGGATAGGTGGTCGCGGGCGAGAACGTGCCGTCGCTCTCGTTCAGCAGCACCGACATCGTGCTCGACGCGATGTCCGCGGTCGCCAGGTCCTGATCGCCGTCGTTGTCGAAGTCCTCGCCGAAGATCGACGACGGAACCGAGCCCACCGCGTACTCGGCGTGGACCGGAAACTCGCCGGTGCCGGCGGCGTTCAGGAGCACCGAGACGTCGTTCGAGTCCTCGTTCGGCAGCGCGAGATCGGGCATCCCGTCGCCGTCTAGGTCGCCACCGTGGATGAAGTACGGGCGGTCGGCGGTGCCGAACGCCAGCCGGGTGTCCCAGGTCGGCTCGGCGACCGGACCGCTGGCGATCGTGAACGCGACGTAGTGACCGCCGAAGAGCGGGTCGGCGACCGGTCCCTCGATGTCGTCGCGGAGGTTCACGAACACGAGCTCGCCGGGCAGAAACGCGACCGACCCGTTCGTGAACGTGAGCGTGTTGCCGGCGACGCCGACGGTCCCGTCGTGGAGGCCGGACATGTAGCCCGCGACGCGGACGGCGGTCGGATCGGGCACCGCGGGCGGGGCGTCGAACACGACCTCGATCGTCGCGAGGTCGGCGTCGACCGCGAGTGCGTATGCCGACGGTGTCGTGTCGACGACCTCGATCGCCTCCGCGGTGGGGACGGTGGCCAGGCCCGAGACCAGCGCGTAGCACACCACGTTCGAACGGACGGTCATCGCATGCTCTCCTCTTCGTCGGCGCGGTCCCGGCCGAGGAAGTGTAGCACTGTCGCGTAGGGGTGATCCGTTGTACACAACATGTTGCAAACAAGCAACTTGCAGAATGGGGCAACTGGAATCGCTGTTTTGGCTAAAATCCTTCCCTGAAATGACCCCTCCGCGCTAGACTGTTCGCACAACAGCGCCCGACCCGGTCGATCGGTCGCGTTTCGGCACGGGTCCGGACAGCTCGGTTTTGGCATAAAACGAGGCATTGCAACATGTTGACGCGCGCGCTGGTAGCATCAGGGCTCGCCGTCGGCCTCCTGGCCGGCGCCTCCGAGGCCTCCGTCTATACGTGGGACTACTCGTCATCCGGCCCGGGCGGGATCGATCTGTCCGGAACCCTCGACTACAACCCGGCCGCCGGTGTCATCCGGTCTGTGCAAGCATCCTACGACGCCGACGCCGAGGTGCTGTCGTGGTACGCGAACATGGGTCAATCGGTGCTGACCGGAGGCCTCGTGACGGACGGCTTCGCGCTGGCGATCAACGGCGGCTTCGCCCCCACCGGCAACCCGGGCGAGATGGCCCTCCTGTTCTTCGACGGATCCGGCGGCGGCGCCACCGTCACCGCGTACGGCTACAACGGCGAGAGCGTGCTCTCCAGCCACTACGACGGCTCGCCGGAGTCGGGCATTCAAGAGCCGGATCGCATCGCATCCTCACTCCTCGACGGCAGCTGGGTCCTGGACTCGGTGAACCGGCTCGAGGGCGACGGCACGCGGACGCTGGGCTTCACGCTCGACGTGTCCGGGATCAACGCGCACGCGCCGGCCTATCCGGGCGACGATCCGTACACGGGCGCGCGATTCGGCGCGGAGATCGGATTCTGGTTCCACACGCTCGCCGGCACGTCGACGTCGTACACCGATGGCTACCTCGACCCGAGCTCGTCGGCCGCGCGGCACGGCTGGTTCGACTCGACGAGCCAGGCCACGGGTGGAGACCCGGTGCCCGAGCCGGCCACGATCGCGCTCCTGGGCCTCGGTCTCGCGGGGACGGCCATCAGCCGCCGGCGCCGCTAGAGCCCGCCTCCAGCGCCTCTCGAGACCGTCCCCCCCCGCACCGGGGCCGGCGGTCTCGTCGTTTCGGGGGCCGACTCATTCCGAGATGCATGGACGGTCCCTCGCCGGGGTCCCGGCCGCTCGTGTACCATCCGTGCGACACGCCGGTACCGGCCTCCCTCGCCCCACCGACGTGACACGAAGGTCCCACGCCCGCGCCACACGCGCGCGACACGCGACCGAGGAGGATCCGATGACGCTGACCCACGACCCGCACCTCGAGGCGTTCAAATCGGAGCTCGGGTCCTACCTGAAGCGCCTGCGACTCACGTGGGGCGGCACGCAGGACGCCGCGGCGGCGGGCGCCGGGGTCAGCCAGGGCGAGATCTCGCGCATCGAGCGCGGTGACGTGGCCCCGAACCTCACCACGATCGGACGCCTCCTGAACGCGTACGCCGACGGCAATCCCGCGGTCTACTCGGTCTACTTCCAGCAGACGATGGCGCTCCTGCACGAGTCGGTCGAGCAGGCCCGGGACTGGACGTGCCCGCGAGACGTCACCACCGAGGCCGAGGCCCGTGAACGAGCCACCGAGGAGCTCCACGGAGGCAACATCGTCGAGGCACTTCCCTACATCGTGATGGTCAAGATGCACGCCGACGGGCGCCCGCTGCACTCGGCGAACGCCGATCTCCTGTTCGGCGTCCACATGAGCGATCTCGGCATCTACGAGATGGCCACCCGCTACCTCGACAGCGGCCTGAAGACGCTGACCGACGCCTCGCTCACCGGCGACGAGGCCGCGCCCGGTCGCATGCTCCGGCACATGCTGCTCGCGAACAAGGCCGACCTCCAGCGCAAGCGCGGCCTGCTCGACGAGTCCGAGGCGCTGTCGCGGTTCGTGCTCGGCGACGACTGCGACGAGACGATCCGGCTCTTCGTGCTGAGCGTGCTGGGCCGGATCGAGACCCAGCGCGGCCGGCCCGAGGTCGCGGTCGACCTCCTGCGCGAGGCGGTCGACGGCCATGCCCGGTGGGGCGACGAGGCCCGCTCGATGGCCGACTGGATCCGCATCTTCCTGGCCGAGGCCCTGAGCTTGACTCCGGACGGAGGCGACGAGGCACGCGAGCTCCTCGACGAGGTCATCGCCCACTCGGGCCCCGAGCGTGACGGCCGCGACCCGGAGAACTACGCCTGGGCCAATTTGATTCTCGCCGCGCACTTCGACGACGCCGGCGCGCTGGCCGCCAGCAAGCGCGCGGCCAACCACGAGCGTCTCGGCGAGGTGATCGAGATCATCGGCGAGATCGAGGAGTCGGGGGGCCAGGAGCTGCCGCTGCGGGTGGCGCTCTTCCGCTGGCGCGCGATGCGTGCGGTGTTCTGGTCGCTGGTGTGGATCCTGATCGGCCTCGCCACGTGGGCCGGTGACGCCGCCGCCAAAGGTCTCGTCAAGATCTACGGCGATGGACTGCGGTACTAGCCGCCGCGCGCTGGCGATCGGTGTCGCCGGTCTCGCGCTCCTCGCGCCGGCATCCCCGGCCGATCCGCTGGTGTCGCTCGTGGAGACGGTGCCCGTGGAGACCCCGCTCGGGTTCGACGACGTGCCCGACGCCTACGAGGTGTGGCCGGAGATGATCGGCGGCGCCGAGCGACGCATCGACTGGGCGGCGTTCTACGTCTCGGGCGAGACCGGCTCGCGGCTGGACGTCGTGCTGGACGCGCTGGCCGACGCCGCCGGTCGAGGCGTCGTGGTGCGCGTGATGTCCGAGCGTGGCTTCTTCGACACCTACCCCGACGTGCTCGAGTCCCTCGACGCCGTCCCCGGAATCGACGTGCGGCTCATCGACTTCCGCGCGGTCGCGGGCGGTGTGATGCACGCGAAGTACTTCATCGTGGACGCGGACGAGGCGTACGTGGGGAGCCAGAACTTCGACTGGCGCGCCATCCAGCACATCGTCGAGATGGGCGTGCGCGTGCGGGTGCCCGAGTACGCCGGGGCGCTGGGTGCGGTGTACGAGATGGACTGGGCGCGAGCCGAGCCCATCGGTGACGACGAGGAGCGCGCATCGAGCCCGATCGCGGCCCGCCCGGTCGAGTGGCCGCTGCACTGGGAGACCGACGCCGGCGATCCGGTCACGTTCCGTCCGGCGTTCAGCCCGGAGGGTCACCTCCCGGACGAGGCCACCTGGGATCTCCCCGAGCTCGTCCGCATCATCGACGGCGCTCGCGGGCGCGTGCACGCGACGATGCTCACGTACAACCCCGCGTCGCGCGACGGCACCTACTTTCCCGACCTCGACGACGCACTCCGCCGCGCGGCCGTCCGCGGCGTCACCGTGCGCCTCCTGGTGGCCGACTGGGGCAAGCGCGCGTGGACCATCCCGTACCTGAAGAGCCTGCAGCACGTGCCCAACCTCGAGGTTCGCATGGTCACGATACCCGAAGCCTCGACGGGCTTCGTGCCCTACGCGCGCGTGATTCACTCGAAGTACCTGACCGCCGACGGCGAGCGGCTGTGGCTCGGCACGAGCAACTGGGAACGCGGCTACTTTCATGAGAGCCGAAACGTCGGCATCGTGGCCACACATCGCGCGCTCGCCGATCGCCTCGACCGGAGCTTCCTCCAGCTCTGGGACAGCGCGTACGCCTACCCCGTCGATCCCGCCGTCGAGTACGAGCCTCCAAAAATCCGCGAGTAGCCGCGTTTCGTAAAATGAGACGAGGTGCTAGACTCTCTTCCTCGCCCGGAAAGACGTCGAAAAGGCACCGAGCATGCTGGATCTCATGTCGCTCCGCGACGCGTCCTCGTTCGACCCCGACCCGTCCGCCGACACGCGTCTCGCGCTCGTTCACCAGGGCTTTCGAAGCGCGTTGATCCATCACGGCCAGGATCGCGTCCTCGGCTTCTACCCCCGGCTTCCGTCGCTCGGCCTGCTGAACCTCGCACACGCCTTGCGCGCCGACGCGCGCGACGGGCGCGTACCCGCTCGGCTCGAGTTTCGCTACTTCGAGGAGGAGGACTTCGACGGCGACGACGACCTCGCGCGCGCCGTGGAGGAGTGGCTGGCGGCCACTCCGAGACGCGCCCTCCTGGTGAGCACCTACACGAAGTCCGCCGAACGCGTGGAGAGGTTCCTCCGGCTGATCGACTTCCGCCGCGTGCTGGTCGTCGTCGGCGGGGCACATGCCACGCTCGCACCGGAGATGGACGGCGCGCACATTTCGGTCCGAGGCGAGGGACTGACCCCGATGCGCCACATCCTGACCCAGGTGCTCGGCCCCGGATTCGGTGCTGGAGACGACGCGCGGGGCATCTGCTATCGCGTGGGCGACCAGACGACTCTGTCGCCACCCGCGTTCGACACGTCGATCGCGACCGCCGAGCCTCCTGCGTTCGCCTACGACCTTCTCGGACGCGACGCGGGTCACGACCCCGCGCGGTTCCACACGCACTGGACCCGCGCAATCGGCGAGCGGCCCCAGATCTACATCTGCACCCAGAGCTGTCGCGCCCGGTGCACGTTCTGCGCGACGTACGTGATTCACGGCCACACGGTGGCTCGTCCGGTCGAGCGGATCGCCGAGGATCTCGACACCCTGGTCGGCGAGCTCGGTCACGATTGCATCGAATTCCACGACGACGATCTCCTGCAGCACGACGAGTTCGACGCGCTGATGGCGCTGCTCGAGGAGATCGGCATTCCGTGGTTCTGCTACGGGCGCGTGGACCTGATCACACGCGACGTCGCCCTACGCATGCGCCGCGCCGGATGCCGCCGCATCTTCCTCGGCTGCGAGGCCATGCGTCAGGACACGCTGGACTACTACCGAAAGGGCACCACGGTCGAGATGAACCGCGCCGCGGTCTCCCACCTCGACACCGCCGGCATCGGCGTCATCTCGGGGTTCATCATCGGCGCACCGCACGACACGACCGAGTCCATCCTCGACGAGATCGATCGCTTTCTCGATCTTCCCCTGTTCGCCGTTCACGTGAGCGTGCTGAACCCCGACATCTCGACCGTCGAGTTTCATCGCGCGCGGCGCCGTCAGCCCGAGGACTTCGCGCGTCTGGGCGACCGGCCGGGAAGGGTCCGGCGGGTCACGCCCAACGTGGAGGCGTTCGGCACCGGAAACCCGTTCGGGTTCCCCAGCGTGTGCGCGTCCGTCACCAAGGCCGAGCTCAACGCACTCCAGGATCTGGCCACGGTGCAGTTCTATCTGCGCGAGCACGTGTGGCGCCGGCTGTGGCGCGAGCTGCCGCCGGTGGCGCGACCCACGCTCGTGGATCACTACCGGTGGGTGCTCGAGTCGGCGGATCAGCTCCTCGAGGCGCCGCCGTCGGCGGCCGTCTCGAGCCGCGTGGCCGCCTGCCTTGCGCACGCTCGCGGCGGGGACTGGCTGCCGGACCGGGTCACGAGGCCTGCCGGGGTGACGACCGGCTCCGTGGCGATGCCGATGGGCGCCCGGTCACACCGGTCCGCCGCGTTCCGGGGCTCCGAACGACGGGGGCTCCGCGCATGATCCTGACCGGTCCGGAGATCGTCCGCGAACGCGCGGCGGGTCGCATCCGAATATCCCCGTTCGACCCGGCGCACGTGAATCCCAACAGCTACAACTACCGCCTCGCCCCGGCGCTGAGGCGGGTGCGATCGGCGGACGACGCCGGCGAGCCGATCGACATCCCCGGGACTGGGCTCGTGCTGGAGGCGCGCACGCTGTACCTCGGATCCACCGTGGAGACGCTGGGCAGCGAGCGCTACGTGACGTCGCTGATCGGACGCAGCTCGCTGGGACGCCTCGGGTTGTTCCTGCAGATCTCGGCGAACATCGGACACCTCGGTGCGGCCCACAAGTGGACGCTCGAGCTCCGCGCGTGCCGGCCGATCCTGGTGTACCCGAACATGATCATCGGCCAGGTGACCTTCTGGGAGATCGCCGGCGACCCGATGTCGTACGAGGGCTACTACGGTCGCTTCGATCATCCGACGCCGTGGAGGGGCCGCACGTGATTCTGACCGGTCACGAGATCGAGCGCTGCGTCGCACGGGGTGACATCGTGCTGGACCCGTTCGACCCGGCGCAGATCAATCCCAACAGCTACGACCTGCGGCTCGGCCCGACGCTGCTCACCTATCGCGACGAGGTTCTGGATCCTCGCCGGGAGAACGCAACCGACCAGCACGACATTCCTCCGCAGGGGACCGTGCTGCGAGCCGGCGGCTTTTATCTCGGGGCGTCGGTCGAGCGCATCGGCAGCCGACGCATGGCACCGATCATCCACGCGAAGTCCGGCATTGCACGGCTGGGGCTGTTCGTTCACGTGACCGCCGACCTCGTGGACATCGGGTCGATCGGCAACGTCACGTTCCAGCTCCACCCGACGATCGACGTCACCGTGTATCCCGGAATGCTGCTGGGGCAGGTCTCGTTCTGGGCCGCGAAAGGCGAGGTGAGGTTGTACGAGGGCAAGTATCAGGGATCGGTGGGACCGCAGGCGTCGAAGAGCCACCTCCCGGCCGCGAGGTCCACGTCAGGAAGATGCCATGAGCGGTGACGCCGATCGAGATCGCCTGTTCGAAAGCCAGCTCCACCGCGAGGCGGACTTCGAGTTCGACGAGTCGGTGTCGAGCGTGTTCGATGACATGGTCGTGCGCAGCGTGCCGGATTACGCGCGCATCCAGGAGCTCATCGCGTCCATCGCGACGGACTTCCTCGGGACCGGATCGGTGGTGGTGGATCTCGGGTGTTCGACCGGACGCACGCTTCGGGCGATCGCAGCACGCGCGATCGAGCCGACGGTACGGCTCGTCGGCATCGATTCCTCACTTCCGATGCTCGATCGCGCGCGGGCCAACGTGCGGCACGAGCACCCTCACGACGCTCGCTTCGAGTTCCGTCACGATACGATCAGGGCCGACATGGCGCTCCCGCACGCATCGGTGGTCGTGTTGTGTCTGGTGCTGCAGTTCGTGCGTCCGCCCGAGAGGCTGGGCGTCGTACGACGGATCCGCGAGGCGCTCTCGTCCGAAGGGTGTCTTCTCCTGTACGAGAAGACCATACATCCCGACCCGCACGTCAACCGGCTGTTCATCGATCGGTATCACGAGTTCAAGCGCAGCCAGGGATACACCGATCTCGAGGTCGCGCAGAAGCGTATCGCGCTGGAGAACGTCCTCGTGCCGTACCGGCACGAGGAGAACGTCGCGCTGCTGGAGGCGGGCGGGTTCTCTCGCGTGGACACGTTCTCGCAGTGGCTCAACTTCGTCGGCTACCTCGCGCGGCCGTGACTCCACGGAGGACGCCGTGATCGTCGCGGGCATCAACTCGGGGCTCGATGGGGCGCTCGCGCCGGTCCGCGGGGGATCCGCGGCGCTGATCGCCGACGGCGAGATCCTGGGTGCGGTGGCCGAGGAGCGCATCAGCCGCGAGAAGTGGGCCGGCGGATTCTCGGCCGCCCTTCCCGCGCTCCTCGACGACCACGGGCTCTCGCTCACCGACGTGGACGCATTCTATCTGAGCTTCTACGGGAACCCCCCGAGCCCGCGCGACGAGCTCATACGGCTTCACCTCGACGAGCTCGGACTCGGTCGCACACCCGAGAAGCTGGTCACGCTGACGAGTCACCATCGATCCCACGCCGCGCTCGCGTTCTTCCTGTCGCCGTTCGACGAGGCCGCGATCCTGACCGCAGACAACGAAGGTACACTCCTTTCGACCGGAGGCGACTTGCATCCCCCCGCGGCGCTTCACTGCGAGCGCAACGGATACTACTGGGCACGGGGCAATCAGATCACGCTCCTCTCGCGTGACTTCTCCGACCCCTGGCACCCGGGCTTCGGCAAGATGTACAACAAGTTCACCGAGTACGTCGGCTTCGGCGACTATCACAACGCCGGCAAGACGATGGGGCTCTCCGGATACGCCGAGGTGCCCGACGCATTCGCCGGGCTCGAGCTGTGGGAGGAGCTACCGAGTGGTGCGCTCGCGTCCCGCGTCGACGACACCAATGACTGCGAATCCGACCTCCGGGAGTTCTTCGGCCGGCACGGCATCGACATTCCGCCTCCGGGCCGGGGCGACGACTACATGGATCCCCGTTACTGCCAGATGACCGCGTTCGTCCAGGATCAGCTGTGTCGGTGGGCGGCGCGCCGGTGCGGGCGTCTTCTCGACCAGTGCGGTGCACGAGCGCTCTGCGTCTCGGGCGGCGTCGGCCTGAACTCCGTGATGAACTCGCACCTCGAGCGAACGCTGGGCGTCCCGGTGTTCGTACCCCCGTTTCCGAGCGACCAGGGACAGGCGCTGGGCAACGCGATCCACGGGTTCGTCCGCGAGTCGGGTTGGGATCGAAACCCGACGCTCTCACCGCGACGCTTCGGGGACTACTTTTATCTGGGACCCTCGCACGACGCCGAGTCGATCGCCGCCGCCGCCGAGGACGCTCGCGGCGCGGCCACGCGACCCGACACCGATCGGCTGCTGGAGATCGTGGCCGATCTCCTCGACGGTGGTGCGGTCGTCGGTTGGTTCCAGGGTCGAAGCGAGTACGGCGCGCGTGCGCTCGGCAATCGAAGCGTGCTGGCCGATCCGCGGCCGGCCGGGATGCGTGATCGCGTGAACGACCTGAAGGGGCGCGAGCGATTTCGTCCGCTGGCGCCGTCCGTACTCGACCACGCGACCGCCGAGTGGTTCGAGGGGACCGACTCGCTCCTGTTACCGGGCATGCTGGGCGTGGTACGCGTACGACCCTTCGCGCGGGAACGGGTGGCCGCGATCACGCACGTGGACGGGACAGCGCGCGTCCAGACCGTGAGCCGACGCACCAACCCACGTTACTTCGATCTGATCTCCGCCTTTCACCGGCGCACGGGCGTTCCGCTCGTGCTGAACACGTCCTTCAACGCGGCCGGCGATCCGATCGTGGAGACACCGTCCCAGGCCGTCGCGGCCTATGAGAAAATGCACCTCGACGCGCTCGTGCTCGACGACTGGCTGATCGTGCGTGCGACGTGAGCGTGGCATGACGGCGCGCCACCGCAGAGGCCGCGCCGGGAGCAGACGACGATGAGCTCTGACGACCGAACCCGGACCCGGCTCGACGAGGACCTCGTTCCCGAGTACCTCGATGCCGAGCATCTCGGGCGTGAGCCCGTGCTCGACGCTCTGCTCGGTGCGGTCCGGCGAGGGGGCGAGACGATCTTCGTGATCGGACCGCCTGGATGCGGACGCCGACTCCTCGTGCTGGAGGCGGTCCGGCACCTCGACGCCGAGGACGACCACCGGTCCGTCTGGCTGTCCGGGACGACGGCGCCCGACGGACAGCTCGCCGTCCTGGCCGCGCGTGTGGGACTCGTCTCACGATCGGCACCGCACGCCACCAAGGTGCTCGTCGGACGGGAGACGTTCCGGCGGTTGGCACCGGCGATCGCCGTCGTCGTGGGTGGCGCGCGCGAGACGTTGGCGGCCCTGGAGTCGGCGTGCGGCGAGGCCGCGGCCGTGGTCGGTGTCTGTGACCATGCAGACGGCGACCGGCTCATCGCGATCCCGCCGCTCTCGATGGATCGAGTCCGCGCGGTCGTAAAGACGGTGGCCGGGCGGGATCCCTCTTCCGTCCCGGACCTCGGCGGGCTCGATGCACTCGTCCACGCGATCGGGGGACACCTCGGTACCGCCGACATCGTGGGTCGCCTGGTGACTCACGCCGCGTCCGAGCAGGACGAGCCGTATCGCGGCGTGGCCGCGACGCTCGGGCTCCGCTGCGATGGGTCGTCGAACGCCCCGAGACACGCGCCCGATTCCGGGTCCGCCACGACG
The DNA here is from genome assembly GCA_965224245.1 of Candidatus Eiseniibacteriota bacterium. Classification (GTDB taxonomy): domain Bacteria; phylum Eisenbacteria; class RBG-16-71-46; order CAZAMP01; family CAZAMP01; genus CBDCYW01. The sequence goes on from OZ245046.1 coordinate 4,605,022, forward strand.
CTCGCCTCCGCCTTGCGCGTCGCGCGGGACGTCCTGTCGGAGGATGCGCGCACGACGCTCGACATCGTCGTGTGGCTGGCCGACGCCGGCATCGGCACCGAGTTCCTGGCAGCGCTCCTGTCCTGGGACACCGCGCGCGTGAGCCATGCCCTGGCAGAGTGCGAGCGGCTCGGACTCTGGGAAAGACCCGACATCGGTGGGGGCGACCGCCGCCGTGGGCGGGTGCCGCCGTCGGTACGGGTGACGCTCCGTTCATTGATCGGCGAGCCCGATCCCGGTCGTCTGGCAGAGGTTGGAGGCAGGGCGTTCGACTGGACGCGCGAGCACCGGCGTCGATCGGAGAGCTTCACGCGGGTCGAGCGCGAGCTCGCACACGTCGAGGCCCTCGCAGGACTCGCGGCGAGTGCGTCCCCGGCTCGCGCGATCGAGCTGTCGTGGCTCCTCGGCGCCGCGGAGTATCAGCGCGGGTGCTACGAGACTGCCCGCGAGATCCTCCGGGCGGTGGCCGATCGAGCACACCACGATCGGCACGTTCGAGGCGAGATGCTGACCGACCTCGCGGCAAGCCAGGCACGGCTCGGCGCGATGACCGATGCGATCGCCACCGACCTCGACGCGCTCGCGTTGCGGCGCGAGGTGCTCGGGGACGCGCATCCGGACGTCGGTCGCACCATGCACGCGATCGGACTGAGCCACGCGGAGCTGGGGCGCTCCACCGAAGCGCTCGCGTGGCTGGGTGAGGCAGAGGCGAGGCTCCGGGCGGCGGGCGAGGAGGCTCGCACCGATCTCGCAATGTGCCTCAGCGATCTCGGCGTGACACATGCCGACCGGGGCGACTTCGCGGAGGCCGCGCGCCGACACCGCGAGGCGCTGAGGCTGGTGCCCGCCTCGGCCGACTCCGCGTCAGACCTGATCCGGACACGACTCCTGGCCAGCGCCGGTGGAACACACATCCGGGCGGGCGAGACCGCACGCGGCGAGAGGCTTCTCGTGCGGGCGCTGGCTCTCCTCGCCGAGCGACTCGGCGCGCCATCGGTGGAGCACGCGCGTCTCCTGGTCTCGCAGGCCGAGATCCTCCGCGCGACCGGCCGCGCGACGCGCGCCGTGCGGACCGCCCGCGCGGCCGTGATCGAGCTCGGCGCCGCGCTGTCGCCGGCGCACCTTCTGGTGACCGGTGCCCGGATCCAGCTCGCGCGCGCGCTACTCGCGGCCGACCGCGCGCACGAGGCGATCGAGATGGCCGATGCCGCTTACACGACGCGGAGGCGCCTGCTGGGCCTCGAGCACCCCGACACCGTCGATGCCGGCCAGGTCCTGGCGGAAGTGCTCTGCGCGTCCGGAGACGCACCCCGCGCGCGCGACGTCGTGACGCCGCTTCTTCCGCTGGTTGCGAACCGGGCGCAGCGTGAGGTGCTCGCGCGATTCGCCGATCCGTCCGAGAGATCGCATCGGCCCCGGGGCGGTTCCACGTGACGCGCCGCAACGCACAGAGCCGTCCCGCGGGAGAGACGCAACGTCTGACGATCGTGGCGGTCGACTCGGAAGCCGACGAGGCGTGCCTCCTGACGAACCTCCCGGCGCTCGGTCGCCGGCTCGCGACCGCGGTGGTGCCCGCACGGCCCGACGACCCATGGGCACGGCGGCTCGCAGACTGGGCCCGGCGCCGGGGCATCCCGGTGGACGTCATCCCCGCCTCGACGCTGGCCGACGGGATGCCGGCGCGGGATCGCGCACCCGAGGTACGATCATCCGACCTCTTGATCGCCGACCCGGGGATCGAGCCGCCGGCGGTGGCGCTGGCCGCCGCACTGTCACGGCGGCGCGTCGTCGCGCGCGACGCGCTGAATGCGACCCCCGCGGACACCGTGCGGTCGGTGCTCGTGATCGAGGATCGAACGCCGGGGACGATCTGGCACACGCTTCCCGTGATCGAGGCATGCCGTGCGGCCGGAGCCAGCGTCGGCGTGATTCCGGTGACCGATGCTGTTCTGGCGCGGTTCGTGATCGCGAAGTGCCTCCTTTTCGATCGGGTCGTCCGGGGCCGATTCGCGCTGTCCTCGGGGGTCTACGGCGGAACGGACTCCGGCGCGCTACACCGGCCGGCCGGTCTCGCCGGTCCGGACGACGCCGACACGGCCGATCTCGTCGGCGCGCGTCACGCCGTTCTCGTCGTGAACGGCCACTCCAACGAGTTCGACGTGGGGCTGGGCGACGATCAGCTGATCTGTGCCCGGGAGAGCACGCCCGAGGTCGACCGCACCGCGAGCACGCGCGTCCTCGCCTGCTTTCACGACGGCGTGTGTCACCGGCAGTCGTTCATCGGCCTGGACGGCCTCTCGACCGAGAGGCTCTTCTCGGCGTCCGACGTGCACTCCGATGTCCTGATCTCGACCGGGTGCAACGCGTCACGCGTGGTTCCCGGCCCCTCCGACCCCGCGGTCGCATTCTGTCACCAGGCGCTCGCGGGCGAGCAGACCGCCGTGGTCGCCAGCATCGGCGTGCTCGCCGCCTCGCTGGAGCTCGACTTCCTGTTCGTGGCGCTTCTGGCCGACGGATACACGCTGGGTGACGCCGTCTCCCGCGTCAACGACGAGCGTCGCGATCGCTTCGGTCAGCTCCGGGCGACGCCCGAGGCGTCCGACGCGTTCGTACTCTTCGGGAGCCCGGATCTCGAGGTGGAGCTCCCGTTGGTCCGCGTCGAGCCACGGTGGGTCGATGGCTGCGCGACGCTCTCGCTCGACGACATGCCGGTTCACGACCCTACGGGCGTGGTCGTGCGCATGCGCACGCCTCCGTACGACGAGACACCGATCGTGCTGGTCGACGCGCCGGAGTCGATCTGGGTTCGGGGGGTGTGGACAAACGGTAACGGCGGTGGAGCACTGTACCTGTGGGTCTCCGGGTCCGATCGCGCCGGGGCCTCGCTGGCGGTGCGGCTGGCCGACCGCTCCCCCTGGGAAGCCCATGCCACGGCCCTCGCCCGCGCCACGACGCAGCACGCATTCTGGTCGCTCTTTCTCGACCAGGTGCTCGAGCGCCGGCGGGCTGGGAGCGGAGACGTCGACGGGATCGCCGAGATCGTCATGGGTCTCTCCCGAGTGCTCCGGAGCTTGACGTCGGGGGCGATCGCCCTCGATCCGCCACGCGGACTCGTCACCCCGATCGCGCCGGTGAGCCGCGCGGCGGAGACGTCGTGGGAGCAGCTGACGTCACTGACCGCCACGCTGCTCGATCAGCTTTTCGAGCACGCCTACTCGCAAGGTGTGGTCAGCTCGGGCGCGTGGACGCCGTACTTCCGGCGCGGATCGCGGCCGATCGCGTCCGAGCCGTGCGCGTGCGGCTCCGGCACGCGGACCGGGCACGGATACGAGAGCGTCACCCGTGACGGCGTCGTGCGTGCCACGTACGAGTGCGATGCCTGCGGCAAGGTCGCCGACACGGACGGGCGAGGTCTCCTCTCGCTCGTCGAGTGGTCGGGCGTCGCCACGCGCGGCTCGATCTTCCGCTGCGAAGGTCGCGTCCGGGCGCCGGCGACCGAGGCGGTGCTGTTCGCGGCCATTCCGCTGATCGCCGGAGAGCGCGGCCACCGGCACGCGGCGTGGGGAAAGCTCGCGTCGTCCACGGTGCCGGCGGGGCGCGAGGCGCGGGTAACGTTCACGCTAGAGATCTCCGACGACATGCCCGTCGGTCTGCACAACTTCGCGGTTGTCGCGATCGTGAACGTGGCGCCCTACGTTCTTCGACACTGGCTGGAGATCCGATGAAGAGCGGGCGCGACCGGGCTCGCGGCGGGCTCACCGGCATCATCAGGGGCCGGATCACGCGCCTTCACCGCCTCGGTCGGCGCCTCGCGTTCGCCGACGTCGACGATCAGGGACAGCTCACCTCTCTCGTTCTCGAAGGCGACTTCCCCGACGTGCGCCGCGGCGATCTCGTCACGGCGGCCGGCGAGTGGACGCGGTCCCGCGAGCTTCGGGTCGCCCGGATCGACGTCCACGGCCGGATCACGGATCTCCGGCGGCCATCGGCCCCGGCGGCCCGTCTGCTCGACCCGCGGCGGCTGGAGGCGCTACGGATTCGCTCGGCGGCGATTGCCGCCCTGCACCGTTTCTTTCATGAGACGGACTTCGTTCCCGTCGACTCGCCGACGATCGTGTCCGACTGGGTGCGCGGCCAGACGGGCGCGTTCAACCTGGACTTCTACGACGAGGACGCGTTCCTGAAGATCAGCAACATGCCCTACCACCAGGTGCTCCTGACCGGCGGCTTCTCGCGCATCTACGAGATCGGCAAGCTCTTTCGACGCGAGCATCCCAGCTCGATCCACCGACTGGCGGAGTTCACGATCCTGGACGTCAGCTGGACCGGAGCACGTCTGGACGATCTGATGACGTTCTTCGAGGGGGTCGTGCGCGCGACCATCGACGCGCTCTCGCCTCGGCGGATGACACTCGTCGAGGACATCCGCTTCGACCGGGTGACGGTACGCGAGCTGCTCGACGCAGCCAGCATCGAGCGGACGACGGGCGCCCAGCTCCCGGCGCCGGTCCGGCGCCACCTCGAGCGGACCCACTCGAGCTTCGTGTGGGTGACCGGATTTCCGGCGAGAACACGACCGTTCTACGTCCGCGCATCGTCGTACGACCGGGACGGGGCCGACGCGACCTGCGCGGACTGCCAGCTCTGGTTTCGGGGTCGGACCTTTCTCGCGGCCGGGGGCGAGGTCGAGTCGGACCGGGCGGTGCTGGAGGCACGCATCCGGGACGAGGGCAAGGACCCGAGACCCTACGCGTTTCTGCTGGACGCGGTCGAGCTCGGGCTCCACGACGCCGTCGGGATCGGGATGGGCGTCGAGCGGTTCCTGGCCAACGTCTTGACCCCGTCCACCGTCGCCGATTTCACGCTGTGTCCTCGCTATCGCGGCCACGTCACGCCGTGACCTTCGAAGGAGTCAGACCGATGAGCGCCCACCGCCCGCTTCACCAGTCGCCCCTCGATGGCGACGAGTGGCGTCGCATCGCCGCCAACTACGACCAGGAGCGTGACGCGCACTCGCTGCCCGCTGCGCTGGTGGACGACCTGGTGGTCGATCTGGCCGGTGTGGATCGATCGTCCGTGGTGCTCGATCACGGTGCGGGCACGGGTACTCTCGCCGCACGGCTGGCTCCCCACGCCGGTCGCGTGCTGTGCTACGAGCCGGGCCCCGAGATGCGGCGCCGGCTGGAGACGCGGGCCGAGACGCTGGAGAGCGTGAGCGTGGTCTCCGATCCGAGCACGCTGGCGGACGAATCGGTCGACGTCGTGCTGAGCGTGAACGTCCTCGATCACGTACCCGACGTCGCACCCGTGCTCGCGCTCTTTCGGCGCGTCTCGAGACCGACTGGTCGCGTACTGGTCGTGCTGCCGCACCCGCTCAAGGATCTCGGTCACTGGGTACGCCGGCGCGACGACGGCGGTGAGTGGGTATACGACCACTACCTGCTTCAGGACTACCTCCGCGAGGGGCTGTGCGCGAAGAGCCGGGAGGACCGACACGGGAATCGCGTCGTGACCGACTTCGTGAGTCACCACCGGAGGCTCTCGACGTACCACCGATGGCTTCGCGACGCGGGCTTCTCGATCGATGACCTGCTGGAGCCCGAGCCGCCCGCGTCGCTCGCGCGATCACACCCGATCCTGTACCAGCAGTGCTCGCGGATTCCGTACTTCGTCGTGCTCGCGTGCTCGCCCGGGTGACGCGGGCGGTGGGATGCGCGAGCGTGGATGCTCGCCGGGCATTCGGCGGGGCCGCAGCGGACCCGCCACGCCGGCCTCTCAGCTCGGGGACGGGATCCGCGTGCCCTCGAACACCCACTCGGCGCTGACGTAGGGGCGACCGGTGTCGATCTCGCCACCGTGCACCTCGTGGATCAGGCGTAGCGGCACGAAGTACGGCCGCGTCTCGTGGAGAACGCTCTGGCGCGTCATGAAGTGATGCGTGACGCCGTCCTCCATCGGATCGTCACAGATCCACGTGAGGTGGTCGATCCGCTGGCCCTTCCCCATCAACGACGACTCGGTGGAGATGAACGTGCAGAAGTACAGCCCGCCGGCCCGGACGACGCGTGCCGCCTCGCGGATGGCGTCGCGGACACCGTCGAGCTCGGCGTGCGAGATCACCGCACGGCAGACCACCGCGTCGAAGACGGCGTCGTCGTATGGGAGGTGCCGCATGTCGGCCAGCGCCAGCACGGGCGAGAGCCCCGCCCGTCGCGCGCGCTCCCCGGTCACGCGCGTCCCGGTGGGCGAGAGGTCGACCCCGTGGACCTCGTAGCCCAGCCTCGCGAGGTAGATCGCGTGACGGCCGGCGCCGAACCCGACGTCGAGAATCGTCCGAACATCCTCGCGCGCGGCGAGCGTCTCGGTCGCGAACCGGACGACGTCCTCCGCCGGATCTTCCAGGCAGTTCACGGGATCTTCGAAGAGCGCGTCCCAGTCCATCGGCATCTCTCCCTCGCCGATGGTATCACGGGGTCGGCACGGTGACCCGGAGCCCCCTCGGGGCCTTCGCCGATCGCGTATCGGAACCAGTCGCGGGGCGCCGATGGGGCGGATGCGCGTCCGGACCCGCTAGCCGTCCACCTCGTCGTCCGGACGCTCGGCGAACTCCTGCCGATCCTCGTGCCGGCCGGGCGCCGGCTCCGCCGGCAGATCGACGTCGCAGCTCGCGAGGCCCATCCGGTACTGCTCGGCCATCTCGTCGATCGCGTCGGCGACGGCGCCGCGGAACAGGGCGGAGAGGGGAGCGTCCTCCGACCCCGGCTCGGAGACTCCCAGTCCCTTGCCGGCGACGCGACCGGCCTGGAACACCTCCCCGTCCAGCGTCAGGAGCTCGAAGATCATCTCGACCCGGACCGAGAGCTTGTCCTCACACGTGTCGCAGCTTCCACCGGGAATCAGGTGTCCACTCAGATCGGCGGGGAAGACGGCCACGATCAGGTCCGGCGACGGAAGCTCCTCTGCGGCCTGTCGGGGCCAGATGTCCGGTGCGCGGTGCGGCGTTCGAACCTCGCCGGTGTATCGGGGCTCGTCGATGGTCTGCACGCCACGGAACGCGCGGCCGGTCGCGCGGACGAGCTCTGCGCGCAGATACTCTCCGACCTCGAGCTCGGTCGCGGCGCCGCCGTCGCGGGTGATGGTGGCCTTCGCGGCGTCCAGCTCCGGGCTGACGTACAGCGCGGCCCAGTGGGGATGGGTGCCACCGGTCCGCGTCATCGCGGCCGCATCCGGGGACGGGTTCTGACTGCAACCCACGGCCAGCAGTCCGGCCGAGAGAACGACGACCTTCAGGATCTTCACCATCGCACACTCCGGGTTGGATGCCTCTCTGTGGTTCTCGATCGTCACCGGAGCCGACGATCTGTAGAGCGCGGCCGAAACACGCCGTTGGCGACATATATCGATGATGCTATGATCCTCGGGTTCCGTGACCCGAGTCACGGATCTCGCAAGCTACCCGAAGGCGGCCGTTTCGCGGCGGCCGCAAGGACCCAGCGACGGCGCTGGGTCTTTTTGCGGGTGCCGGGAGATGGGCGTCACGGGGAGGGCGTGGGGGAATCGGGCGAGCTCGAGACTTCCCTGACGAACTGAGCACGAAGCAGCCACGGCGATGCCAGGAACACCGATCGGCCCCGGAGGTTCGACTCGCGCCGAACCGCGATCCCCCCACGCACCTCGGAGCTCGGGCCGCGCGGTGCGCTCACGCGGCGTCGTCGCGAATGCCCAGCCCCAGGACGAGCTTGCGCACGGCGACGCAGAAGGAGCGGACGTCGTGATCCGATCGGAACGCCTGATCGAGGTGAACCGCACAGCAGGCGTCCGCCTGCGTGAGCACATCGCCCAGATGCGCGTTGGTTCTCAGATCCTGCACGAACGTGTCGATCGCGTCCGGGTCGAGAGAGCGCCGGAGCGCCGGAAGATCCAGCACCAGCTCCGCGGTGCTGGTGAGTCTGAAGATCTCGGTGACCAGCGGCTCCACCGTTCCCGCGAAGAACCCGGCCTGAAACGACAGCGTCGTCTCCGACACCATCCATCCCGCCGGCAGCGTCCGACTCGGCTCGCGCCCCAGCCGCGTCAGCCGCTGCGCGCGGCGCTTGGCGTCGGGCGAGCACGCGTCGGTCAGGTGCGCGAAGAAGCGATCCTCGTCGTGCCGGCGTCCCGAGATCGATAGCGCGTACGCGTGGCCGTCCGCCTCCCCGTCCGCGTCGTCGACGTCGTGAGAGTCGCCGGGGATGTCCTCGCGCCGCAGGTACTCGTAGATCCGCTCGATCGGATCCTCGTCGCCGTCGAGCTCGTCCTCGAGCGCCCGGAAGAAGTCGGGAAACTCCTCCTCTTCGATGGGCATCGGGACGTTCGACCGCCAGTGCGCATCGCGCCACGGGTCGTCCAGCTCGTCCAGGTCGTCGCCGCCTTCGTCGATGTCGACCGGCAGCCGCCGTGTCGGCGGCACGCGGGGAATCATCAGCTGATAGCCCTGCCACACGAAGTGCGCCACCTCGATGGGCTCGAACCGGATCATGCCCTCGGACGACTCGCGCAGGTAGTCGAAGAACGCCACGAGATCGTCACCGATCCGATCCACGGCCAGCACGAGCCGGAAGCGACCCTGCTCGAGGTTCTGGGCCAGTCGAAGCCGGAACGCGCGACCGTCGAAGCGCTCGCGATCGGTGTCCGGCAGGGATTCGTGGACGATCTCCTCCAGCGGCCGGCCATGCAGGAGCAGCAGACGCTGCTCGAACTCGTCGAAGGGCACGTCCCGCCGGAGATGTGCCGCCAGCTCCAGGAGGCGCGATACGCACACCTCGCGGATCTCGGGGGTGGGCGCGTACCGGGCGATGGCCAGCACGATGTCGCCGCGCGCGTCGATCCCCACCAGATCCACGACGCGCGAGCCCTCCAGCTGGAAGTCCTGGATGGCGACCTGAACACCCGGGATCAGCTCGGTCAGCTGTCCGATCGGGATGACCGGAGCCCCCTCGCCGTCTCGGGGCACGCTCTCGCCGATGAGGGCCCACGACCCCGAGCTTCCGCGACGTATCGCGATGTACATGTGCCCGCTACCTCGTCCTGGGTGTGGCTCGCGTGGAGCGCTCGTGGGGCGGTGCCCCGGCCGTCGCCTAGCGTTATCGGGCTCGCGGATCCAGACCTGAACCGGCCGGCGAGCCACCGCGACCCCGGCGCTTTTCACACGTCGAGTGCGCCTGCTAGACTCGCGCGCGCACGGTTCACCCGGCCGTTCTCGGCCGATCACAACACCGCAACGGGACCCCGCATGGCCTCCGACCATCCAGAGACGCTCCGCGTCGAGACGGACGGCGCAATTCGTCGTGTCACGCTGGCCAGGCCCGACGTCCACAACGCGTTCGACGACACGGTCATCGCCGAGCTGCAATCCACGTTCGAATCCCTCGCCCGCGATGCCGAGGCACGGGCCGTGGTGCTGACCGGCGACGGGAAGTCGTTCTGCGCCGGCGCCGACCTGAACTGGATGAAGCGCGTGGCCGGCTACGACGACGAGGAGAACCTCGCGGACGCACGGCGGCTGGCCCGCATGCTCGCCACCGTCGACGCGTGTCCGATGCCAGTGATCGCTCGCGTCAACGGTGTCGCCCTCGGGGGTGGATCGGGCCTCGTGGCGTGCTGCGACATCGCGGTGGCGTCCGAGCGCGCGCGTTTCGCGTTCAGCGAGGTGAAGCTCGGGATCATCCCCGCGACGATCTCGCCGTTCGTCTACGCGAAGATCGGCGCGCGCGGCGCGCGGCGCTACTTCCTCACCGGCGAGCGCTTCGATGCGACGACCGCCCGCGACATCGGCCTCGTGAACGAGGTCGTGGCGCCCGAGGCGCTCGACGACGCGGTGAAGACGATCGTGGACGAGATCCTCACCGCGGGGCCCGGCGCGGTCAGCGCGGCCAAGTCACTCGTCCTCGAACTGGCCACGCGACGGCTCCCGGAGGTGAACGAGTTCACCGCCCGCCTGATCGCCGACGTCCGGTCGCGCCCCGAGGCCCGCGAGGGCATGAGCGCGTTTCTGGAGAAGCGCCCACCGGGCTGGGTCGAGTAGACCCCCGGCACGGACCGAATCTGATCGGGGCGGCAAGAAACCTGTCGCGCCCCGCCCGCACCGCCCCGCCGGAGGCGCCTGGACCCCACCCGCCGCCCTCAGGCTTGGTACGTCGATTGCTTGATTCGGCCGCCATGCCGTCATACCGAATGACATATCTCGTGGACGAGCTGCGGCTACTCGGTGGGGCGGCGAACACGTTCGAGCAGGCCCGCCGCCTGGGCGAACGCGGGCACACCGTCCGCGTCCTGGGCCGGACCGCCCCTCCGAGCTGGCTTCCGCGCGGCGTGGACTTCCGTCGCGTCGCGACGTTCTCGCCGGAGGTGGTCCCCGAATCGGACTTCGTGATCGGCACCGACTGGACGACGGTCCCTCCCGCGCTCGGGTGCGGGCGCGGCCTGCCCGTCCACTACTGCCGGGACGCGATCGTGTCGCCCGACTCACCGAACGCACCCGGCCCCGCCGACGTCCTGGGGTTTCGCATCGCCACGTCGCGGCACGACCAGCTCGTCCTCCAGAGGCGCTTCGAGGGCCGCTGCTGGTACGTGCACGAGGCGGTGGACCTGGCGCGGTTCCGTGATGCCGGAGTGGTCGGTCCCAGCGCGTCCGAGGAGGGGGACGCCCCGTTCCGGATCCTCATCGTCGGTGAGAGCGGCGATCCGAGCGCCGGGGTGTCGCACGCCCTGGATGCGGTCGCTGCGCTGCGCCGGCGCGGGCACCGCATCGTCGTCACGCGGCTGGCCGGCGGCTCGCCGCAGGCCGACGAGCTCGCCACCGGTCTCGTCGACGAGTGGCGATCCGCCGTGACGCCCGATCGGTTGCCATCGATTTACCGAGATGCCGACGTCTTTCTGGGGGTATCGCTGGACGCCACCGCGAGCGCCTTTCTGCCGGGCCTGGAGGCCATGGCCGCGGGCGTTCCGGTCGTGCTCACCGACATCCCCTGTCACCACGGGTACGCCTCCGGATCGGACTTCGCGTCGTTCGTCCCCGCGGCCGATGCCGAGGCGCTGGCGGACGCCGTCGAGCGCCTCGCGACCGATCCCGATCACCGGCGACGCCAAGCACTGGCAGGGCAGCTCGTCGCCGGTCGTTACTCGTGGGAGTCGCATCTCGATCATCTGGAGGCCGTGCTCGACGAGATCCACGAGCGCTATCGCCTCCCCTTCTCCCTCGCGACCGGCGCCACGCCCCACGCCTCCTCGGCGGTCCGATCGGAGGAGGAGCTCCTGTGCGAGCACCGGTACGCGTTCGCCACCCAGTTCGCGGGGGACCGTCGCGTACTGGACGTCGGATGCGGTCGCGGCGACGGCGCCGCCTGCCTGGCCCGATCCGGCGCGCGATCCGTGCTCGCCGTGGACGCGTCGGAGATCGCGATCGCCTACGCCCGCCGCACGCACGAGGACGCGAAGGTCACGTTCTCGGTCCAGCATCCGACCGCGCTCGACCTCGACGACGCGTCGATGGACCTGGTGCTCGCGTTCGACCTGATGGACGACGTCCACGACGCCGACGCGTTCGTCGAGGAGGCGGCCCGCGTGCTCACCGATCGAGGCGCGCTCCTGGTGTCGATCCCGAACGTACCGGGTCCCGATCGTGACCACGGCTCGCCGTCGCTCGACGCCGAGCGGGACCATCCGATGGCGCGAACGCGCGCGCTTCTCGAGCGCCGGTTCGGACACGTCGTCGTCTATGGACAGGCGGTCGTCTCCGACGAGCTCGTGATCCGGCCCGAGTCCGTCGACGGATCGTCCGACGTGGCCTATCTCTACGTGGCCACGCAGCTCCAGCGGCAGCCGGCCGACGACGGGACGCTCGCCCGCGAGACCGGCGACGTCGGAGAGTCCGGCGGACACCGGCGGGCCGCCTGAGCGACGTCAGGTCCGGGGCCCGAGCACGATCGTGTGCGGTCCCACGTCGAGCACGACGTTCGCACCCCGCTCCTCGGCGAGGCTCAGGAACGACAGCTGCGCCGTGCGGCCGAAGCGTGCGGGGAACGCGCCCTCGCGCACGCGGCAATACACGACGTCGTTCCCGCCGATGGACACCGTCTCCGGATCCAGGGGCTCCCGGCGCGTGTCGTTGAGGACGAGCTGGACGTGCTGCACGCGTCCGTCGTCGTCTCGCTCGATCTCGAGGCCGATCACGACGAACGGTGTGTCGGCCACCTCGAGGACGTTCTCCTCACCCGCGCACCGGGACAGGAACCGCCCGTCGGGCAGCGGCTCGAGGTTCCGGAAGAACACCGCCAGCATGCGGGCGTGCGTGATCGGATCCCCGGCATGGCGGAGCGTTCCCGTCTCGTCGAGCTGATACGTGTAGCGACGGGGCGTGTCGCGACGGCCGGCGGAGGAACGCGTCCGGGATCGCCGGTCATCCGCCGGCATGATCGAGGGGCGACGTACGGGGCGCGGCTCCCACGCGAAGCGGATCGACGAGGTCGACGAACCGACCCAGACCCACCGGCGGCACGGCGGCGTCGAACGCGTCGTTCAGGACCTCGATGAACGCGTTCGCGATCACGGCCTGACCGAAGCTCGTGGGATGGACACCGTCGAGGCTGAACGCGCCGCCGAACACGAACGTGCCGTCCAGCGTCACGCCGCCCCATCCGTAGCGTCCGGCGAAGAGGTCGGCGAACACCTGATCGAGCCGCACGAGCGGCAGGTCGCGATCGACCGCGAGCGCGGTGATCGCGGCGTTGTACGCGTCCACGGTCGCCTCGAGGCTCCCCAGCTCGGCCGCGGTCAGCGTCAGCGACGCGGGCAGAGGACGGCCGTGTCCGGGATAGCGATCGTCGAGACGCTCGCGCGCGGTGACGGGGTCGACCCCCTCGTCGGCGGCGATGCGCGCGATCAGCGCGGCGTCGGAGATGCCGTGGCCGTGCCGGATCCACGGGAGCGCGGTGGCCGGAACCACGTCGCCGTCGTCGAGGAGCATGCCCCCGGGCTGGTCGGGGCTCGCGCGCGACCCCTCCTCGCCGAGGAGCGCGAGCGGCGGGGGCGTGGTGAACTCCGGGAGATCCCGGAGGTGCGGAATGGTGGCCAGGATCACCCGGCTCCCGATCGAGTCGGCCACCACCGACACGATCTCGCCCAGGTACCCGGCGAACGTGTCGGCGTCGTACGCGACCACGTCGGTACCGCGCGACGCGGCGTCGAGGATCTCGGCGAAGCCGAGCCAGATGCTCGTGAGCTGTGGCGTGTTCCTGGCCGCCTGCTCCAGCACGGTGGACGTGTCGATCGTGGTCACCGCGGGCCGGAGCACGGTCTCGAAGAAGAGGTTCGGTCGGCCGGACTTCGCGGTGAAGCAGGTGAGGGAATCGACGGCGAAGAGCACGTCGTAGGCATGTGCCCCGGGAATCCCGAGGTTGCGGAACTCGCGACGATCCCGCTCGAGCTCGAGCGTCTGATGGATCACGAGCCGGCTCTCGTCGATCAGATCGGGATCGACCCACGGCGTGCGCTCCAGCGTCAGCGGCGAGTAGTCCACGACGCGCAGCACCCCCTCCGGCCGGAGCGGGTAGCTCGTCGTGATGCCGGGGTTCCGGACGTAGGCCTGGGTCACGTCGGACGCCCCGCCGAGCGGGATGGCGAACTGGCGGGCCAGGATCGACGGGAACGCATCCTCCTGCTGCCGCTTGGCCAGCGCCCCGGACTGGACCCCCGCGGTGAAGCCGTCGCCGATGGCCACGAAGTCCTTGACGAAGGCCACCGCGGGCTCGGGGCGCGAAACGCCTTCGATGCCGGTGTCGCACCCGGGAGTCGCGGCGGTGGCGACCAGCGCACACGCGACGCCCGCGACGTTCCGGACACCCGTCAGGCGCGTGCGCCCGGTGACGCCGCGCGACGTCGCCGCGCGATCGGCGCGCCTCACCGGGAGTACCCCAGGCTGACGCCGAACTGCCAGGCCCGGCGGCCGTACTCGGCGGTGAAGGCGTCGGGATTGTCGGTTGCGTCGGCGTGCTCGGACACCACCAGCATCTCGACGAGATCGAAGCGCCACCCGTCCACGTGGTAGCCGAAGCCGAACGCCCAGCGGTGTCGCGCCGCGTCCGGCAGGATCGGCCCCACCGCGGACTCGGGGATCGACGCCGACTCGTATCCGTAGCCGAAGCGGAGGTCCAGCTTGTCACTGGCGAAGAACTCGGCCCCGGCCCGAGCGGCGACCGCATCGTCGTACTCGGACACGATCACCTGCGAGAGATCGGCATCCTCCAGCGTGAGCACGGTTCGATCGAACGCCGACCAGCGCGCCCATGCCACGTCGACCGCGGCGCGCCACGACTCGCCGAGCGATCGCGCGATGCCCAGCGTGAACGTCGAGGGAACCTCCACGTCGACCGACGCGGATTGCCTCGGGGGCACGAGATCGGCGAGATCGGGGTTCGCGTCCTCGTCGTCGGTGGGGATGAAGGTGAACGTCGCGTCACCGTCCACGGTCGACGTGAGCTGGTGCCGGTAGACGAGCCCCAGTCGCCAGCCGTCGCGCCCGAGAAGCGCTCCGGCGCTGAACGTGGCCGAGGTCGCGGGATCCGCGTCGAACGTCATCGTGGCCAGGTCGAAGACGTCGGCCTGTCCCCCGACGTGACGCACACCAGGAACGCGGCGTTCGAAGAGGACGTCGGTCCGGACGAGATCCACGCCGACGCCGATCGCCAACGTCTCGGAGACCTCGAGCGACGCGGCCGGCGTCAGCGCCAGCGACGCGATCTCGGCCCGCGTGACCAGGTAGCGTCCCGGAAAGAGATCGTCGCGCCGCCACTCGGTCAGGAGCCCGAACGGCGAGTGGATGCCGATCCCCGCGACGAGCGTGCTCGTCAAGCGGCGGACGACGTACGCGTGGGGAGCCGACGAGAACGGGGAGGCGGCCCGCACGGTGATCCCGTAGCCGGGGTAGGGCGCGCGCCCGGAGAGCTCGAGCTTGGCCCGCTCGGCGCCGAGGCCGCCGAGCACGCCCCACTCGGAGACCGCCCGGAGGCCCGCGGGGTTGGCGACCACGGCTGACGCATCGTCGGCGATCGCGGTGACGGCGTTTGCGGTGGACCTCGAGCGGGCGTCCGTGTCGCCGGTCAGGATCCCGGTCGCGTGGGCGTCCGTGGTGATCGTCGCGGCGAGGATGCTCGCAGCCACGGCGAGCCGTATTCGGGCGAACGGGGCTGACGGGACGCCCCGGGTGGGGATGCCCGCTCGGTTGCACGTCGTCACGATCGGCTTCGTGATCATCTCGGGGTCGATCGAGTCACGGGTGGCGCCTCGCTGGCGTGTCGGTCTGGTGATCGGGAGCCGGGAGTATCCCAGATCGATCGGGCGTCCGAAAGCCCGAGCACCCGCACGAGGCGGTGGTGCCGCCGGCCGCACCAGAGAGGGCCGCCTCGGGGCTCCCGATCGACGCCTCGACCCCGGGCCCGCGGCGCCTCGGGACATGCCGCCGGGGAATCTACTCCTCGGCGTACACCTCGTCGATCCGCGCCCGGTAACGCTCCTCGATGACCCGCCGCTTCATCTTCATCGACGGGGTCAGAGAGCCGTCGGCGATCGTGAGCTCCTCGGGCAACAGGATGAACCTCTTGATCGTCTCGAATCGCGCGAGGCCCTCGTTGGCCCGGGTCACCTCGACGTCGAACAGCGAGCGGACCTCCCGCGATTCGAGGAGCGCCTCGTGTGTCGAGGCCTCGATCCCCCGCTCGCGGGCGAACGTCTCCAGGGCCGGGAAGTCCGGCAGGATGATCGCCGACACGAACCGGCGCTGATCCCCGACGAGCATGGCATCGGCGATGTAGCGGCTCTTGCGGAGCTTGTTCTCGATGGGCTGGGGCGCGACGAACTTGCCGCCCGACGTCTTGATGAGGTCCTTCTTGCGATCGGTGATGAAGAGATAGCCGTCCTCGTCCAGCCGGCCGATGTCGCCGGTCTGGAGCCATCCGTCCCCGGCGTACAGATCGACGGTCTCCTGCGGCTTGTTGTAGTACCCCGGCGTCGTGGTCGGTCCCTTCACCAGGATCTCGCCGTCCTCGGCGATCCGGATCTGGACCTCCGGAAACGCCCGGCCCACCGATCCCAGGCGCACGTGGCCGGGGCAGTTGGCCGACACCACCGGCGACGTCTCGGTGAGGCCGTAGCCCTCGTACACCGGAATGCCCACCGCGTTGAAGAACGTGATCAGATCGGACCGCAACGGCGCGCTCCCCGACACGAAGAAGCGCACCTTGCCCCCGATGCGTCCTTTCAGCTTGGCGAAGACGAGCTTCGAGGCGATCCTGTACTTCGTTCGGAGCGGGCCCGACACCTCGCGTCCCTCGAGCTCGGCGGCGGCGAACTCGATGCCGACACCCTGAGCCCAGCGGAAGAGCTTCTGACGGATCGGGGGCGCCGCGTCGATCGCCTCCATGATCCGGGCGTAGAACTTCTCGAAGAAGCGCGGGACGCCGAGGAGGATCGTCGGTCGCAGCTCGGCCGCGTCCGCGGCCACGGTCTCCACCGCCTCCGCGTACGCGATGCCGCACCCCGCGCCGTACATCGTGTAGTAGCCGGCCATCCGCTCGAACACGTGGCTCAGCGGCAGGAACGACAGGTAGAGATCGGTGTGCGTGATCGGGAAGCGCTCGAGCGCGCCGCGCACGTTGGCCATCAGGTTCGCGTGCGTCAACATGACGCCCTTGGGCTCGCCGGTGGTTCCCGACGTGTAGATGATCGTGGCCACGTCGTCGGGCTCGCTGGGCACGACCGTGTCGAGCGCGTCCACACCGCGCGCCTTCAGCGACTGGGTTCCCTGGGTGATGATCTCGTCGATGCCGCGCACCTGCGGGCTCCGTGCCTCGACTCGATCGAACGTGATGATCGCTCCGATGTCCTTCAGGAGCGGGCCGGTCGTCAGGAGCTTCGCGACCTGCTCGTCGTCGGACGCGAAGACCCACTTCGCGCCGCTGTCGCGCAGGATCGCCGCGACCTGGTTGGCCGGCAGCGTCGGGTACACGGGTACCGACAGTGCGCCGCGCGTGATCGCCGCCATGTCGGCCACCGCCCAGTGATAGCGGTTGGCCGAGAGGATCCCGATGCGGTCGCCGGGCTCGAGTCCCAGCCCCGCGAGACCCTCGCCCAGCCCGGCCACGTCCTCGGCGAAGCTCCGGGACGAGATCCGAACCCAGCGGCCCTCGCGCTTCTCGACGAACGCATCGTCACGAGGCACGACCGAGATCGCATGCTTGAACAGCTCACCGAGCGTCGTGGCATCCATGGCGAACCTCTGGGGTGGAGCCCGTAACCGGCGCGTGCTCAACCAGTTCCCGAAACTGATAGCAGGGCGGTCGAGGCGGCGCAACCGGGTTCTCGCACAAAGCGCCACCGGTGGGACCGGCGCCCTCCGGGGCCGGGATGCGCGTCCGACCGAGCTCCCCGGACGCCCGGCGATCCGGCGCGGTCAGAGCGCGCGCCGCGGTGCGACGACCACGTTGGCCAGGAGAAGCCCCGTCACCAGCGCGACCGCGACGAGCGTCATCCGGAACGCGAACTCCACGCCCGAGACCACGTCCTCGGACAGCAGCATCGAGATGCTTCGAAAGCCGAGGCTCCCCGGCACGAGGAGCATGATGCCGGGCACGAGCGGCACGCTCACCGGCCGGTGGGCGACGCGGGCGATCACGTTGCTGGCGAGTCCGACGACGAGCGCTCCCAGGAAGGTGCCCAGCTCGGGCCCGAGCAGCCGCGCGCCCGCGCGCGCACCCAGGAAGGCCAGCGTCCCCGACACCGCGATCCAGGCGACGTCGGACGGGTGTGCCCGAAAGAGAGCCGTGAACGCGAACGGCGCCACCGCCAGCGCGAGCCATTGCGTCCACGCGGGCAGCGCGTGCACGTGCTCCGCGAGCGGTGCGTTCAGGAACGTCCCTCCTACCCGCGTGCCCAGCGCGACGCCGAACGCGATCAACACGAACATCAGGACCGACGCCGCCAGGCGCGCGGTGCCCGAGACGAGATGCCCGGTGGCCAGCTCGATCATCGAGATCGTCAGCGTCAGCCCCGGGATCAGCACGATGAGCCCGGCCATCACGGTGATGATCATGGACGCGTCGAAGATCGAGGCCGACGCCGACGCGACGATCGCGGCCAGAAAGGCCGCGGTCGGCTCGAAGAGCCGCGCCACGACCGTGGCCCTCCGGGCGAGTAGCGCCAGGAGGCCCGTCACCAGACCGATCGCCGTGCCGCCGAGAATCTCCGCGATCCCGCCGTCGAAGAAGCGCGCGGCCGTCGCCGACGCCAGCGTGAAGCCCAGCAGCGTCGGAACCGACCCGTAGCGATCGCCCGACGTCAGGATCGCGTCCAGCCGGCGCTGGGCCTCGGCCACGTCGACCTCGCGGCGGACGATGGCGCCGATGACGTCGTCGAGGCTCCGGAGGCGCTCCAGGTTCACCTGCCCCGGATGCGCGCGCAGGAGCTGCGTCTCCTCGCCGTCCCCCTCGCCGAACGACGCGAAGATCGCGGTCGGCGTCACGAAGAACTGCCCGGGACACTCGAGCGCGTCGGCCACCAGCGTGAGCGCGTCCTCGAGCTGGTGCGTCGGCGTGCCGTAGCGATGGAGCGCGCGTCCCAGTGACAGGGTCAAGCGAATCGAGGCGTTCACGTCGAGGTTCCTCCAGTCGGTCGCGGGCGTCGCGCGGCCGCGGTCGCCGTTGGTCGCGGGCGGGTGGTTGCGCTGGCCGCGTGGTCCGGGTCCACCGGCAATCTAACGGCTCGGGACCCGCGTGGATACCGCGAGCGGGGAGCTCGGGCGTCGTCGCCGCCAGAGGTGCACCCGCCCACCGGGCGATCCGCCAAGACGCTTCCGCCACGACACATCGAGCGTCGTCGCACGGCCCCCGGCGACACGCTCAACGAGGGGAACCCGCGCGGTTTTGCCCGCGTAGAACGGGTTTGACCCCGTGCCCCCAAGCCGGTCATCGTCTCCGATGCGTCCACCAACCGACCCCGGGCTCCGCGCTCGCGGTGAACGTCGAGGACCACGCATGAGATCGATCCGGCACCCGCTCCCACGCCCTGGCTCGTACACGCGGCCGTCCCTCGGGAGCAGCCCCGGCCGCCGCCTCGGGCTCGCCGTCGCCGCGTTCGCGGTGACGACCACATTCGCCGCCTCGGGCCAGGCCCGGGACGCCTCCGACGACGACGAGGCGGACGGCGGCGAGGGTCGCGCCAAGATCTACCGCTCGTACCGCGGCCTTCGCACGTATGCCGCCGAGGACACCATCCCGCTCCTGTACGTCTACGGCGACGAGGTCGAGGTGGAGGCCCAGCGGATGTCGCTGGACGAGATCCTGGCCACGTGCATCGAGGCCGAGAGGAACAAGTACGCCAGCGTCGAGGACATCCAGTTCACGACCACCGAGAAGGCCGTCCTGTACTACGGGAGCGAGCCCACGCCGGAGACCCGCCACGACGTGGTCGAGGAGGTCTCGCGCGTCTACGCGAAGCAGCCCGACCGCCTCCAGACGGTGCGGCTCGATTCTCGCGAGTTCACCGTCGAGCCCGGCGACGACGGCAGGATGACGCGGAAGCCCAAGGACGAGAAGAAGGACGACGGCCCGACGGTACAGGTGCGGGCCACTCGCGAGGATCTGAGCGACCTGCCCCTGTTCTTCGAGGACATGTCCGAGTACGTCTTCGACATCGTGGACCGGCGCGATCTCGAGACGCGCGTGCTGTATCGCATCTCGTTCACGCCCCGCTCGGAGTTCGAGCCGCTGCCCGCCGGGGAGTTCTGGATCGACACCGCCGACTTCCAGATCGTGCACGCCGACCTGACCTGGGAGGACAACGTCCCGTTCCCGATTCTCCTGAAGGGGATCGACCACTTCTCGATCGAGAAGAAGCGCGTGGGGGATGTGTGGGTGTACGACCGGATCTCCGGCCGGATCCGCATCCGCAAGATCCCGTTCGTGGACGTGCCGCAGGTCCTGGAGGTCGTCGTCACGTTCTCCGACTACGTCCTCAACCAGGGGCTCTCCGACGATGTCTTCGCTCTCGACGAGTAGCCTGCACGGGCGTCCGCGCGGCGTGCACGGGCGAGGCATGCTCGCGGCCGCGATCGCGAGCCTCGCGTGTCTCGCCGCCCAGGGTAGGGCGGCCCACGCGGCCGAGGGGATCGCCGCCGGGTCGACGACGGTCGAGGAGGCCGGATCCGCCGACGCGACCGCAGCCGATCCGGACTCCGCGTATGCCGACATCCTCCGATCCTTCCGGCGGCGAACCGACGAGTCGATGAGCCCCGAGGCGCTTCGCTTCGACACCGTGGCCCGCGACTCCGCCATCACGGCGTTCGATGATTCCGTGTCGGCGCGCGGGCTGGCCTCCCGCCTGTCGGACCTCCGCGACGACGAGATCGTGTACCGCCGCCGGCTCCGCGGCGGGTTCGAGTTCGGGGGCACCGACGTGTCGCTCGCGCACACGAAGGTGGACGGGCCGAGCTTCCGGTTCCCCCTCGAGGCGTGGACGGCGTTCGACCGCGTCTACCTGGAGGCACGCGCGAGCGTGGGCTACGCCTTCGGGTCGAAGCGCGGGCGCCACCGGGCGGAGATCCAGGCCGACACCAATCCGGTCACGATCGGCGTGCAGCACCGGCGCCTCGCCGAGCGCTTCGGATGGACCGAGGTCCACGGCGCGACCTTCGCCTCACTCCTCGGGGTGGACGAGCAGCGCTATCTCGAGCGGCGGGGCTGGGGCGTGTTCGTGGAGCCTCACGTCAACGGTCGCATCGACGCACGCCTCACGTACGACGACGAGGATCAGGTGAGTCTCCGGGCTCACGACACGTTCACGATCGCCGGCGACGCGGACGTCTACGAGGGCGATCTCTACCGGGCCAACCCGATGATCACCGAGGGACGCTCGCACCGGCTCGGGCTCCGGGTCGATCTCCGACGCGATCGCGTCCTGGGCGTGTGGGGACGTCTCGAGCTGGAGACGGCCGGCCGCGGCCTCGGCGGCGATCTGGACTTCGATCGCGTGTTCGGGCGCATGAGCTACCGGCCCGTCCTGCCGTGGCGCGACGAGATCGAGCTGACCGCCACCGCACAGATGACGGCCGGTCCCGGCGAGATTCCGGTGCAGGCGCTGGCCACCGTCGCGGGACGCTCGGGCGTTCGCGGCGTGGACCAGTCGAACATGATCGGCACCCACGGACTCCACCTGCGCGTCGAGTATCACATCGTGCGCGATCTCCTCCGCCGCGCGCGGGTGCCGTTTCTCGGAGAGCGCCGGATCCAGTTCGTCCCGTTCGCCGACGTCGGCGCCGCCTGGACCCCGGACGACGTGCGAACTCTGGGCGACGCGACGCTGCCCGCCTCGAACGACTGGAAGTGGGGCGTGGGTCTCGGCCTCCGCCGCGCCGTGGGGCTTGGAGAGGTCCTGAGCCACATCCGGCTGGACGTCGCGTGGCGGCTCGATCGTGCGGGGGCGGGGCCGGTGACGTACGTCGTGCTGGAGTCTCAGCCGTTCCGGTGAGCCCTCGCTCCCGACCGGATCGGTCGACCTCCGAAAACGCTTCCCCGCGAAGACTTAGCGGCTTCGTCACGGGGTGCGCAGGTCGCCCGTCGTCGCGAGGGTTGCTCGACACGACCGCAACTTCCTATCCTCATCCGCCATGAGTGCCGCCGATACAGACGTCCGCGCGCCGCGACGCACGCACGTCGTCCGCTCTCTTCTCCTGGTCCTGGTGACGATCGCGACCTACATGATCGACCTCGGTCCCACGGGACCCATCGGCGGACCCCTCACATACGGCTTCGCGTTCGACGACGTCCACCTGATCGCGACCAACCAGCGGCTCGACGCGCCCGGCGGCGCGCTCGACGGCTTCACCGGCGACTACTACGCGTCGAGCACCACCGATCCCTCCGGACAGGCGCGCGCACTCGGCTACTACCGCCCGATCGCGGTGCTCTCGAACTGGCTCGACACACAGATCTGGCACCGGGACCCTCGCGGCTATCACGCGACGAACCTCCTTCTGCACGTTCTCGTCGTGCTCGCGTTCTACGCGTTTCTCTCCACCGCGCTTCCGGACGCACGCATCGCGATCGGGGCGGCGCTTCTCTTTGCCGTGCATCCCGTTCATCCCGAGTCGGTCACGTTCATCTCCGGACGCGTGGACGTGCTCGCCGCACTCTTCGGCGTGGCCGGGCTGTGGGCGGTCGCGCGCTCCTCCCGCACCGATGGATCGGCGTCGAGGCGCTACACCATCGCGGCGCTCGTCCTGATGCTCCTCGCACTGTGGTCGAAGGAGATGGCGATCACGTTCCCGGCCGCGATCTTCCTGTGCGAGGGGCTCCTGGCTCCCGACCCGGTCCGCTGCTGGAAGCGCGCGTTCCGCCGGACGCTGCCGTTCGTGGGCGTCGTGACCGTGTATCTCGTGCTGCGCGTGATCGTCCTCGGCCGGCTGTCCTCCGCCGAGGGTGTCACCGACGAGACGACGGCGCTCCTCCCGCGCGTGGGAACCGTGCTGGCCACGTATCTCGGGTATCTCGTGTGGCCCCCGTTTCGCTTCAACGTCGAGCCGCCGGTCACGATCGCGTCGGAACTCTCGGCGCTCGCGTTGCTGGGACTCACCGTGCCGATCGCGCTGGCGGTCGTGTCGGCGATTCCGCGCATGCGGCGGCGCGAGCCGGCGCTGGCGTTCGCGATCCTGTGGACGCTGGCCGCGCTGGTCCCGGTGAGTCAGGTACTTCCGGTGGAGACACTGGTCGGCGAGCGATACCTCTACATCCCGTCGCTCGGCGCCTCGCTGGCGATCGCGCTCGTCTTCGCATGGATCGGCCGTCGCGCCGGGGGTCGCGTCGGGTTCGCCGTTCTCGTCGGCGCGCTGACCGTGGCGTACGCCGCCGGCACGATCGTCCGGAATCCGTCGTGGCGGGACAACCTGACGTTCTGGGAAGCCAAGGCCGCGCTGGATCCCGACTCGTCGGAGGCCTGGAGCGCGCTCGGCATCGAGCGCAACGTCACCGGTGACATCGCCGGCGCCGCCGAGGCCTACGCCAGGGCGCTGGACGAGAACCCGGGCCACCTCGAGGCGCTGAACAACTACGCGTTGCTGCTGCTCGATCGCGGACGCGTCGACGACGCCACGCGTCTCTCGATGCGCGCGGTACAGCTGAGCCCCACCTACCCCGAGGCCCTGAACACGCTGGCCACCTGCTTCCATACGATGGGTCGCTACGGCGAGGCCGTGGGCCAGTACAAGCGCGCGCTCCGCATGCGACCGGACTTCCGCCAGGCCTGGGTGAATCTCGGAAACACGTACTTCACCGCGGGCGTGCCCGACTCGGCGCTACGTGCCTACGGTGAGGCCATCCGCCTGGAGCCCGATCGAGAGCTGCACCTTCAGTACGCGCGGAGCCTCGCGCTCACGCGCGGAGCCGAGGCCGGCATCCGTCATCTCGTGGATGCCGGCGTGTGCCGGCCGGGGTCGGTCGACGCGCTGCTCCTCGAGAGCAACCTCCTCCGGATGACCGGACACGCCGGGGAGGCAGTGACGAGGCTCGAGCGGGCCACGACGCTCGACCCGACGTCCGTGGTGGCCTGGGTCGAGCTGGGGCAGCTGCGTGCGACGTCGGGCGATCGCGCCGCGGCGCGAGAGGCGTTCCTGCGGGCACGCTCGCTCGACCCCTCGCAGTCGGTCGTGCACAACAACCTCGGCGTGCTCGCCGAGGAGGACGGCGACCCGGCGGCCGCGGTCGCGCATTATCGCGACGCGCGGGTCCACGCCCCCCAGGACCCCGAGGTGCTCCGAAACCTCGGCGGTGCGCTCGTGGCGGTCTCCCGTCCCGCCGAGGCGATCGAGCCGCTCGACACGTCGATCACGATCTTCGGACGCGATCCGCTCGCACGTTACTACCGCGCCGGCGCACGCGAGGCGCTCGGAGACACCGCCGGCGCGCTGACGGACTACGAGGTCGCGACGACCCTCAATCCGGGGTTCGCGGATGCCTTTCATGACGCCGGGCGCCTGTTCTTCGAGATGGGCCGAGCGGACGAGGGGCGGCGCGCCTTCGAGCAGTTTCTGCGGACGAGCCGGCCGGACGACCCACGCCGGCCGGCCGTGGAGGCGGCGCTCGCCGGGAGCTGACCTACCAGTCTCCGGCGTAGGCACCCGAGAACCCACCCCCGTGCGCGGCCGCGTAGTCGTATCGCAGCCCGGCCAGCTGGCGGAGGTGCAACGCGTCGTGCTGCCACCACGACAGGAGCAGATCGCCGGCCGACATGTCCCCCAGGCGGGGATGCGTGTGCACGGTGCTCCAGTCGGGCGCATCGAGACCGTCCAGCCACGCGATCGACGACGCCCGCTCCTCGGCGAAGTCGCGAAGCACGCCGGGGAGGCTCTGAGCGGCGTAGTCGTGCGCGATCACCCATCCCTCGGGATCGATCGGCGGCCACGGCTCGCCGTTCCGGTGGAGCGTGATGTCGAGCCTCACGCGAAAGTCGCGCCGCTCTTCGTCGAGGAGATGGCACGCCACCTCCAGCAGGGACCAGCGCGCGGGTGTCGGCTTCCATTCGGCTTCGGCCGGGGGAACGTCGGCGAGGAGCACACCGATCGCCCGCTCGCTGGCGTGCATCTGGCGCGTGACGACGGCGAGATCGATCATCGACACGTGAGGGTCACCTCCATCCGATCGGAGCCGCGCAGGATCTCGATCGGGAGCACGTCTCCCCCCTCGAGCCCGGAGAGAAGATCCTTCACGACCTCGACGTCGGTCGCGGGCTGGCCCGCCAGCGTCAGGATGACGTCGCCGCGCAACAAGACGCCGGAGGCCTCCTGGTCGTCTCCGAGATCCGACACCACGACGCCGCTGTCAACGCCGAGCGCGGCCGACAGCTCCCGATCGATGTCCTGGCACCAGATGCCGCATCCGACACCGGTCACGTCGGCGAGCGGGTCGCGATCGGGGCGGGTCAGGATGTCACGCTCTCCGGCCTCGCGCATCACGGCCTCCGAGACGAAGATCGGCGCGCGCGATCCCAGCGCCAGCGCGATGGCGTCGGAGGGTCGCGCCTCCACGCTGACGGTGTCGTCGACGCCGGTGCCGAAGTCGACCCGGGCGAAGAACATGTTGTCCTGGAGCGCGGTCACGATCACGCGCTCGACGCGCACGCCGAGCCGCGCAATCGACTCGGTCATGAACTCGTGGGTGAGCGGTCGCGGCGGCTCCTCGCCCGCGATGCGGCGGCGGATCGCGTCGGCCTCGGCGTAGCCGATCCAGATCGGCAGGGACCGCTCGTCGCCGTCGGTCTCGGTCAGGAGAATGAACGGCGACGCGCCGCCGGGCTCGATGTAGACGCCGGTGACCTCGACCGGGTGCACGTCCTCGACGGAGGCGTCGGGCGATCGAACCGCGGTCGTCACGAGCCTGGTGCCGACGATCCAGATCAACAGGAACGTGAAGGCGATGAAGAAGATCGTACGCACGCGTCAAACTCCCGTCGCGCGCTCTGCGTACCGTCGCGGCCGCGCGCGGCGTGCGCGCGTGCTCGGCGACCGCAGTGTACCAGACTCCGGGAGCGACCACGTCACCGGCGCAGTGCCGTCAGCCGTCGTGCGAGGAACGACGACCCGGCTCCCGCGTTCACCACGTCGCGCGCGGCGTCGGTCAGGTCGGCCGGCGGCCCGGCCAGGTCGATCACGTGGACACGATCGGGTGCCGCGCGCGCGATCTCGTACAGCACCGAGAACGCCTCGGGAGCCGTCGCTTCGAGCGGGGGGTACACGAGCACCTCCAGATCCGGACGGCGATACGCGAAGCGCACGGCCGACGCGACCGTGGACTGGACGCCGAAGCCCCGGCGTCGCGGGTCCCCGAGCACGCGCACGTCGTCGCCGAGCGCATCGAACAGCACCAGCGTCGCGTTCGGCACCGGATCGGGCGCGAGATCGGTGCGGAGCGTGTGAAGGTGCTCGTCCAGCCGTTCGGCCTTCGGCAGGCTCACCCAGCCCCCGCTCTCGAGCCGTCCCATCGACTTCGCGACCACCAGACCCATGCCGAGCACGACGATCAGCACGAACACGGCGGCGCGACCCGGCGAGACGGTGAGGGACACCGGCGTGCGCGCGACGAGTCGGCTCGGGGCGCGCCCCGGGAAGAGCGCACTCGCCACCGTCCACACGACGCCGGCCGCGCCGAGACCGACGTAGTTCGTATGGAACCGGCTGGGCGCCAGGAGTGCCGGCGAGACCGACACGATCAGCCACACGACGCCGAACCGCGCCAGCGTGGACCACTCGTGTGCGCTCCGGTCGCCGCCGGACGTCCGGCCCGACCGCAGCGCGGTCCACGTCAGCGCGGCGAGCGCGGCGTAGCCGGCCACCGCGATCGTCCGCCGGAGCGCCGGCACGTCGGCGAGCTCGCGGACGCCGGCCAGTGACCACACCGCGTAGACCGGCCATCGCGTGACGGTGTGGAGGCCCGGCGTCAGGCGATACAGCTCGGCGCCGGCCCCGGACTCGAAGCGGGCGATCGAGAGCTGAACGATCGCGAACGGGATCGCCACCAGGACGTAGGGCCAGATCGACCTCGCCGCGGTCGCGGCCCGCGCGGCGAGCCCGTCGCCGGGGCCACGGCCCGCGTCGGTGGGGAATGCCGGCGACAGATGCCACGACACGAGGAACGCGAGCGCCACCGAGACGATCGCGGTCTCCTTGGTCCCGAGCGCGAGCACCAGCGCCAGCGCCGCCAGGAGCCGCCGCCGAACGCCCCGGCGACCGCCGCCGCCGGACGGGCGGAAACCGGCCGCGTGAAGGTCCAGGAACGCGAGCGACCAGAGCGTGCTGCCGACGTCCGACACGCCGCTGGCCCAGACCATCGACGGGAAGAGAAAGTCGCGTGAGACATACAGGCAGCCCGCGGCCCACGCCGCCCGGGCGTCGAGACCGACCCGGCGTCCGAGGTCCGCGATCAGGACCCCCGACACGGCCACCGCCAGCGTCAGCAGGATGTGATAGGCGAGCGGATGGCCACCCAGGCCGCGCAGCAGGACGCCGAAGAAGAGCGGATCGGATAGCGGCCGGTAGTGATGATCCATGACGCCTTCGCCGCCGAGATACCCCACCCACGTGGAGACGTCCGCGTCGAGCATGGCGTCCAGAAACAGATAGTCGTCTTCGGCGAAGGGGGCTCGCCACGACAGGAGCCAGGTGACGATCGCGACGGCCAGGATCGTCCACACCGCGACCGCCCGCGAACGCGCTGGCTCTGTCCCGGCACTCGAACGAATCATGGCACCTCGGCGGAAAGGGCGCATTGTAGCTGCCCCGCGCGCCGTTCTGCTACGCTGGTGGCATGTCACGCGAACGCCATCCGTCCGCCGCCGGCCGGTCGTCCGGCAACGCCCCCCGGGCCCGCGGTGCCGGCGTCCGCACCACACGCGCGCCCGTCATCCGGACGTTCGCGGGTGCCGCGCTCGCGGGCCTGATGTCGACGCTCGTGCCCGGCCTCGCCTGGGCGCCGCCGATCGAGCCGGCGCCGGTTCGGGCCGTTTCCGACAGCATCTCCAGCGTCGAACGGCGGCCGGCCGGCTCGACGGCGGGCTATCGACACGAGATCCGGACCGATCCCGCGATCGTCGCCGACGTGTCCAAGGCCCGCCTGAAGTCCGACGAGGAGACGCTCCGTCGCCGGTGGCTGGAGCTCTCGATCGCCGCACGCGGCGCCGACGAGATCCAGCTGGAGTCCTTCGCGGATCGGGTGCTCGAGCGCTACTTCCCGAACACGACGTTCTACCGGCTCCGCGCGGTGGTCGGCGACCAGACCCGCACCGCCGTCGCCTGCGAGAGTCTGGGCCGGCTCCTCGTCCTGCCGCACGAGATCAACTTCCTGTGCATCCTGGAGGGGCGCACGGTCAGCCGCCACAACGTCCGGCCACTCTCCGAGGCCATCGCGCGCATGCTCGATCCCGACGGCTCCACCTCCCAGAAGGTGATCGACTACAGCGTCGCCCGCGATCGACGCGACCCGTCGCTCGCGACCGTCACCCTCGACACGTGGTCCTATCGCAGCGGATTCCGCATGCGATGGACGATCGGCGTTCGGGAGCCGTACTTTCACTCGCTCGAGGAGAACCTTCTGAGCGTCCGGCCGGGTCTGCTGGAGGACATCACGCCCGAGCAGCTCCTGGATCTGCAGGACGACGAGTTCGAGGGGGCCCTGGGCCGAGAGAAGTACATCGGATTCTGGCGCAACCCCAGCGAGCGGGAGGAGATGCGCGCTCACCGTGAGGTCTGGCTGGCCGCGCGGCGCGAGTCCCGCGAGTAGCCGCCCGGCGCCCCCGCGCGACGTTTTCCGGTCGGAAGGGTGCGCACGCCGACGTCCCCGCGTACAATCCCGCGCGATCGGAAACCGCTCCAACGTGCCCCCACGGGCCTACTCACACACGAGGCTCACATGATCGGAAAAGTCATCCCGGTACTGATCGCGCTGGTGCTCATCTACGCCGTCTGGTCGCTGCCGGCGTGGGATCAGGGCGCCGAAATCGTTCCCCCCGACACGAAGCCGGACATCGAACAGATCGCAGACGCGCACGACCACGACCACGACGGCACGGCGCCGCTGGCCATCGATGCGACCGGGCTCCCCCTGGATGCGCGGCTAGAGGCCGAGCTGACCCGGGCCCTCTCCAGCCTGGACGACCCGACCTCCAAGGCGCTCTTCACCGAGGCGTTCAAGCTCACGTTCACAACCGACCGTGGTGCCCGGAACTTCGCGGCGGCTCGCGCTCGATTCGAGGAAGTCCTCCAGGCTCACCCGGACCACGCCCCGTGCTATCGCGGACTGGCCTATGCGGAGTTCAACACGACCCTCAGCTTCCCGAACACGATCGCCCTCTACGAGCGCGCCGTCGAGCTGGACGCCGACTACGGCGAGGCTCACTACGCGCTCGCGTTCATGCTCGGCAGCATCGATGCGGATCGCGGACGCATGCACTTCGACCGTGCGATGTCGCTGGGCGTGCCGGATGCTCAGGACCTGAGGGGGCAGTACTACTCCGGAGACCAGTAGCGTGATCGGTTCGGGTCGCATCATCCAGCTCTGGCTGGTCGCCGTCCTCGTCGGTACGCTGCTGTTCCTCCCGTCGGGGCTGGTCGGCCAGTTCGGCTACGACCTGGCCGTTCTCCTGGCCGTGGTCCTGGCGATCGCGCTTCCGATCATCACGGCGGTCCGCGTCTCGGAGATCCGTCGCGGGGGTGTCGCGCGACGGCGGTCCTCGATCGACTACGTGCTCGGCACGTTCATGCAGGTCGTCCTGGCCGGATCGTCGATCCTGGCGGTGCCGCTGATCGTGCTCGTGGCCCGCGGCTTCTGGGTACCACACTGCGACTTCGCCGGTGGGCTGGTCTGGCTGCTGCTGATCCCCGGCGTGAGCGTCACGTACATCAGCGCAATGTCGGTGTTCTTCTCGCTCGCGACCGGTCGCGTGAGCACGGCCTTGATCGTCACGTACGGCTTCATGCTCCTGACCGCCGCCATCGCCGTGCGCCACCTCGTGGCCGACCCCCCGACGTTCGTGTTCAACGGCATCGTGGGCTACGTGCCCGGCCCCATCTACGACGAGCAGGTGTCGGTGACGGGACCGCTCCTGTGGGCGCGACTGGGAACGGTGGCCTGGGCGCTGCTCTTTCTGTCGCTGTCGGCATCGCTGTGCGACTCGCGCCGTCATCGGCTCGATCTGCTCCAGTTCCCCGAGCTCGACTACTCCGCGGACTCGCTCCTGCCGCGATCGCTGACGCTGTCGATGATCCTGGTGCTGGTGGCGCTCCACGTCAGCCGCGAGACCAACGGCACCTCGCCGACTGCCGGGTCGATCCAGGCCGCGCTCGGAGGACGCGTCGAGACCGAGCACTTCGTGATCTACTACGATCCGAACGCGAACGACGCGGACGAAGTGGCGCTGATGGCCGAGGATCATGAGTTCCGGCTCGCGCAGCTCATGGACGAGCTGGGCTGGGAGACGTTTCTGGGCGTGACGCCGCTCGAATCGTACGTGTACCCGACACCGGAGGCGAAGAAGCGCTACATCGGCGCGCGCAACACGTCGTTCGCCGATCCGTTCGATCGCGCGATGCACCTCAATCAGCGACCCTTCCCCCACCCGGTCCTGAAGCACGAGCTGGTGCACGTGGTCTCGGCGAGCTTCGCGGGACCACTCGGGTTCAACCCGAGAATCGGCCTCCACGAGGGGCTCGCGGTGGCCCTGGACTGGGAAGAGGAGACCTTGACCCCCGACGAGTGGTCCGCCGTCATGCGCCACGAGGGGCTCCTGCCCCCGATCGGAGCCGTCACGTCGCTTCGGTTCTGGACCGTGGCCGCGAGCCGCGCGTACCTCTCGGCCGGCTCGTTCATGCGCTTTCTCCTGAACGAGCACGGCGCGCTCGCGGTGCAGCGGTTCTTCCGGGACAACGACTACGTGACGCACTTCGGCGCGCCGCTGGACGAGCTGGCGGAGGCCTGGTACGCGCACCTGGACCGCGTGACCGTCACCGAGGCCAGCCGCGCCTACGCCGCCGATCGGCTCCGTCGCCGGGCGATCTTCGAGCGGACCTGCCCGCGCCAGGCGGCCGAGCACCTCGACGATGCCTGGGCCGACTTCCGCGCCGGACGTGACGACGACGCCCTCTCGGGGTTCGAGCAGGTCCTGCGCTGGGCGCCCGACGACGCGGGGGCCACGCTGGGGAAGCTGCGGTCGCTGGAACGACACGCCCCGGATCAGGCTCTTCTGGCCTTCGCCGATTCGCTGGCCTCGTGCGACGACTGCCCCGGTCGCATCGTGGACGCGGCGCTGATGGCGCTGGGCGATCGCGCCTGGCGGGACGAGAACACCGTCACCGCTCGCGACCGTTTCGCGTCGGTGCTCGCCCGCCGGACGACGCCCGACTACGTCCGATCGGCGGCGGTGAAGCTACCGGTGTTGAACGAATCGGCGTACCGGCGGGTGCTCGTCGAGGACCCCGGTCTCGTGGAGACCGGTGCGCTCCTCGGACGCCTGGCCGACGAGGGCCCCGCGATGGGTCTGGCCAACTACCTGCTCGGACGGCGGCTCTTCCAGGAGGAGGCGTGGGCCGGCGCCGCGTTCCACCTCCAGCGAGCCCGGGACGAAGGGCTGCCGGACGACACGATCCTCGTGGAGTGCCTGCGCCTCCTCGGCGAGGCGCACTACCGGGCGTCTAACGTGGTCGATGCCGAGACCGTGTTCGCCGTGCTCGTCGAGCGGGCGTCGAACGCGGCCGCTCGCGACCGGGCGACGGGATGGGTCGAGCGATGCCGGTGGCGGCGAACGGGCGACCTCCATCATTCGCCGCCGACGCCGCCGGCCGGCGCGCGCGACGAGGATGAGCCCGCGACGGTGGCCGAGGGTTCGGAGACGGCGCCTAGCGAGGCACCGTGACCCACCGATCCGGCCTCCATCCCCTCCGCCGCGCCCCGGCTCTCACGGCCGCTCTGGTCGGATGCGGTCTTCTCGCCGCGACGGCCGGCCGCGCCGCCGACAGCCAGCCGGCGGCGCCTCGCGCCGGCGACGTGGCGTCGCTCGGTGCCGGATACAAGGGGTGGGAGGTCGCGAGCCTCTCGATCGAGGGCGTGGACGACGCGCTCGTATCGGGCCTGAAGGACGGCCTCGCCTTCGAGGGTCGCGTGCGGTGGTTCCGGCGCCGGCGTCCCCCGCTCTCCCCGTCGCTCATCCGCGACGACATGGATCGCATCCAGCTGTTCATGGCGCGTCACGGCCATCCGTTCGCGGAGGTGACGCCCGGGTTCCACGAGCGCGACGGGGCGCGACGGGTCGACCTGACGTTCCGGGTCGACCCCGGGCCCGAGGTGACGGTCAGCGAGGTGGTGTTCGACGGCGTGCCCGACGCCCTCGCGGCCGACGTACGCGACGCGAACACCCTCCACGCCGGCATGCCGTTCGAGGACGCGGCCACCGCGGCCACCGCCGCCCGGCTCGCAGAGCTCCTCCGGAGCCGTGGCTACGCCGACGTCGGCGTCGACCCGGCGCTGGAGCGCACCGCGCCGTACGAGATCCGGCTGCGCTATCGCGTCGCCCCCGGACCGCGCTACACGATCACCGGCGTCGACGTACGTGGCGCCCCGGACGATCTCACCACGCTCTCGCACCGCGTCATCGGCATCCGGCCAGGCACGCTGTACTCGCCGAAGCTCCTGGCCGATGCCTCGGATCGCCTGCAGCGGCTCGGTCTCTTCCGCCGCGTGCGCCTCCGCACGGTGGCGCACGTCGATTCGAGCGGCGGTAGCCGCGGCCGTGGCGCGACCGGGACGCTCGACGTCATCGCCGAGCTGACCACGCGCGAGTATCGCACCTGGAAGGTCGCGCTCGGATACGTGACCGACGAGGGTCCTCGTGCCCGCGCGAGCTGGCAGCACCGGAACCTCCTCGGCGGGGGGCGCGCGTTCGCGATCACCGGCGGATACTCGTCGATCGAGCAGTCGATCGCCGCGTCCGTGCGACGGCCGGCGGCGTTCGGCCCTCGCACGAGCACGCGTGCGCGCATCGCATACCGCCGTGAGGACGAGGAGAGCTTCCGCGCGATCACCGAGGAGCTGGAGGTCGGCCTGACCTACCAGCACAGCGCGATCACCGAGCTGGATCTCCGCGCACTGGCGTCACGCGTGGATCTGGACGCGCTGTCCGAGGAGATCGACTACGGGGGAACACCGGGCGTGCTGTCGGTGTTGTCCGCGAGTGCCCTGCGCAACACGGTGGGTGATCGCCTCTCGCCGAGCTCGGGCACCCGGCTGGGGATCACGGTCGACTGGACGCTTCCGGGTGCGCTGTCGGACAACCACTTCCTTCGCGTGGACGCGCTCGCGGTGGGGTACCTCGCCCTCGGCGAGTCGACGGTCCTGGTCGGTCGCGCCCGGAGCGGCCAGGCGTTTCTGCTCGGCGATGCGTCGTCGTTGATCCCGAGCTGGCGCTTCTTCGCCGGTGGTGCGCGCTCGATGCGCGGCTTCCGGCGGAACCGACTGGGGCCGCTCGACGCCGACAACGCGCCGCTCGGAGGCGAGGCCCTGGTGGAGCTGGGGGCCGAGGTGCGACGCACGCTGATCGGCCGGTTCGACGTCGCGGCGTTCATCGACGCGGGACAGGTGTTCTCGCCGCGCGACACGCAGACGCTGGGGGAGCTCGAGGCCGCCGTCGGTCCCGCACTGATCGTGCGCACGCCCATCGGCCCCGCGCGCCTGGACGTCGGCTTTCGACTCACCGACGTGGTGCCCGATCAGCCCGAGTCGGCCATTCACGTGTCCATCGGTCATCCGTTCTAGGAAACACCGCCATGACGAACGAGCCCGCCAGCGCACCGCCCGATCCTCCGGGGCCACCGGCGTCCCCGTCGACGTCACCGCCGCGACGGCGTCGCTGGATCCGGCGGATCGCGGGAACGATCGGGCTGCTGCTCGCGTTCGTGGTGCTGATGGTGCTGGTGTTCACGCTCGTTCCGGCTCCCAGGGAGCATCTGCTGCGAACGGCGCTCGCTCGCGTCGGCTCGGACTTGCCGGGACGGCTCGTCATCTCGCAGACCGAGTGGCCCGCGCTGGGCCGCATCTCGGTAGCCGGCCTGGTGTGGACCGAGGCGGGCGACACGCTGGCCGCCGCCGACTCGATCCAGGTCGCCGTGTCGCTCGGCGCCCTGGCGCGACGGGACGCCATCGTCGAGCGGCTGATGATGCGCGGCCTCACGCTGGACGTTCCCGCCATCCAGGGCCGGTTCGAGACGCCGCGCATCCGGGACATCCCCGACGAGGTCCGCAACGCGCCGGAGGTTCCGTTCTTCAGATCGGGCTCGATCGCGGGGCTACCGTCGGTGGCCGTGCGCGGCATCGACCTCGACGTCAGACGCGTGCGTGCGTCCGAGAGCATGGTCGTGACCGACGCGCGCGCGATCGGACACGTGACCGCGCTGGCCGGCGTGGCGGCGAGTGCGACGCTCGGGCCGCTTCGCCTGCGCCTTCCCGCCGAAGACGCCGCGATCGAGGACGTGCGTCTCGACATCGACATCGCGACCGGCACCATCAGCGGCAGCGGACACGGGTTCGTGACGTCGACCTGGCCGTTCCGCTTCGACGCTACCACCAACACGAGCGGGCACGTCACGCTGCTGCTCTACGAGGACGGAGGCGAACCACCTCCGGCGGGCTTCGGCGTCCGCCTCGACGGCACACTCGGGGTCGCCGACGACCGGCTCGAAACGGCGTCGTTCACGACGACGATCGTAACGCCGGCACCGGACCGGATGGCGCGAGACCCCCGCATCGCGCTGCCCCCCGCGCTGGGAGACGTGGGATCGGTCGCGATCTCGATCACCACCGAGATCGATCTCCGGAACGGGCTGCGTGCCGACGCCACGGGACGTTTCACCCCCAACGCCTGGCTCGAGGCCGGCGACTTCGTGGTGTCGCGGCGCCCGAACGGCGACCTCGACGCGTCGCTGGACGTCACGCTCGACCAGCTGCATCTCGCGCTCTCGCATCGCGCGGTCGCCGGGGCCGATCCCGTGTCGACCCTGGACGCCCGCGTGCGCGGACTCGGGTTCCTCGACGCTCTCCTCTCGTCCGACGTCCTCTCCGGAAAAGAGCGGCCCGACTCGATCGACGTCGCCACCCACCTGTCGGTGACGGGACCTCCGACCGATCCGGAGGTCTCGCTCCGCACACGGCTGGCCGGACGCCACGCCGGGGTCGTCCTGGACTCGGCCGCCGTGCGGGTGGACCGGCGCCGCGGAGCGGACTGGTGGTCGCTCGCGCTCGTGGCCGATGCCATGGGTCTCAGAGCCGACGTCCTCGCGGACGTCGCGCCCCCGGCGGCGCTGATGGCGAGCGTCTCGGGGTCCGGCTCGGGGACCGGCACCGGCGCACCCGGATCGCGCACGAACGCGCTCGACGCGAACACGTCGTCTCCGGCGTCGGCAGCACCTCCCACCCGATCCCCGCCCTCCGGCGACCTCGCCACCGATGCCGGCGCATGGCGCGTGAAGCTCGCGCCGGTCCGGATCCTCGACCTCGAGGTCCGGGGCCGGCACCGGATCCCGATCCCGGATCGCCGGCGCGGACTGCCGCCCGATCCCAACCTCACGGCCCTGCCCGATCCCCTGACCATCGATGCCCGGGGCGTCGAGCTCGTGGGCGACCTCGGCGACGTCACCCTCACCACGTCGCTCACCGCCGCACGCGGCGGCGAGACGACGCTGGAGATGCGCTGGCCGGCGCCGCCGAGCCGGGTCACGCCGCCGTGGCCGGCGGATCGCGCGATGGACGATCCGGTGTGGGCCGCGTGGCAGTCGCCTCCGACGCCGGGAATCAGGGTCACGGCGCGACTCGACTCGCTGACCCCGGACGCGACGTTCGACGTGACGGGAACCGCGATCCTGCCCGGCCCGCGCACGTGGGCCTCTCGTCTGCCGGAGAACGCGGCGGTCCTCGATCTGGGCGAGGTGCGCGCGCGCTTCGACGCGCACGGCTCGGCATCGGACCTGGTCGCGCGAATCGACCTCTCCGAGACCGCGTGGATCGATACGCTCTTCGCCGATCTCCGCCGCCAGGACGACCGCGCGGTCCTCGACACGCTGGGGCTCGTCGTCGACGACGTCGCGCTCGGCGCCCGGGGGTCGGTCGTCGGCGAGATCGTGGACGCGACCGCGCGGCTGGATCTCGGCGGGCTCTCGCTGGTACGCCGCCTGGCGCCGGGTCTGCCGGACTCCCTTCACGTCACCGCGCGGAGCGACGTGGCGGTGAGCGGGCCATCGTCGGCGGCCCGTGTGGTCGCAAGCACGCGCGGCAGCGTCCTCGCCGGTCCGCTCCGCGCGCCGGCGCTCACGAGCGACGTCACGATCGAGGGCGGCCGACTCCGGACCGCGTTGGTGGTCACCGACACCGTGACGTCGATCGGCGACGTCACCGTGGATCGGTTCCGGGCGGCGTACGCCCCGACGCCGGGAGCGACGTCACCGACGTCCGGCCGGCTTCGCGTCGACGCCAGCGGGCCCGGCGTGTCGGTGACGCACCAGGCCCACATCGACGCGGCCGACACGATCACGATCGACGCGGACACGCTCGTGGTCGTGGTCGGCGAGCGCGATCTTCGCGCACGCCGACCGTTCGCGATCCGCGTGAGCCCCGAGGCCGGCATTCTCGAGGTCGACTCCCTGAGCCTCGAGGGGTCGATGGGCACGATCCGGGCAAACGGTCGCTCGGCGCCCGACTCCACCACGCTGACCGCCCGCGTCGACGTGCGGGTTCCGGATCGTCCCGAGTGGATCGACGTCCCGGACGGGCTCTGGCCCGGCGGCCTCACGATCACACTCGACGCCCTGGCGGACGGGCTCCTGGCGCTGCGCGCGAGCCTGACCGGGCTGGCGATCGGGCGCGCCACGCCGCTGGCCCTCTCGGCCGATCTTCGCAACGAGCGCGGAGCGTTCACGGCGGCACTCACCGTCAGCGACGAATCGACGTCGACCGAGCTCGCCGGCCTGGACGCCTCGATCCCGGCCTCGTTCACGCGCTTCCCGGCCGCGTTCCGCGCCGTGCCCGAGTCGCTGTCGATCGCGGCGCGGTGGTCCGACTTTCCGCTGCCGATCACGGGCGATCCCGAGCGGCTTCGAGCCGGCTATCTGTCCGGTGCCAGCACCGGCGTGATCCCGACCGCGACCGGAACGCTCCAGACGATGGACCTCGGCGACACGCCGGAGCTCCGCTTCGACACCACGATCCGGTTCCCCGAGCGAACCGAGCTGGCGCCCTACACGTTCGTGGCCAGCGCGCGGGTCCTCGGACGTCGCGGCGGGCAGACGATTCCGCTTCGCACGTCGGTGGAGAGCAAGCTCACGCGGGGCGACGCGACCGTGTTCGATCTGACGACACGCGTCCAGCACCGTCTGGTCCTCGATGACGCGCGAGGTCCCCGTCCCGTCATCGCCGACTCCGACTCGATCCTCGTGCACGTCGTATCCAGCGGCATCCGGCTCTCCGAGCTGGACGCGTTCCTTCCCGACGCCTACGCCCTGGACGGCGCGTTCACGTTCGATCTCGACGTGAACGGCACCTTCGCGAGGCCCACGTTCGACGGACACTTCGACACCAAGGCGCTGAGCGTGAGACTCCCCGACGGCACGTATGCCACCGTCGTCGGCTCGGCCCGGCTGACCGGCACCGGGATGGCGCCCCGCCTCGTGGGCTCGCTCGAGGTGAGCAACGCCGTCATCAACATCCCCGCGGAGCAGAGGACCCTTCTGCCCAAGGACGGCACCGCGATGCTCTGGGACGAGCAGGCCTTCCGCCTGGCGTTTCACAAGGGACCCGTGGCGACCGCCGGGTTCGGGAACGTCGGTCCAGAGCCCCGGCGGCTCCCGTCCCCGACGCGCTCACCGCTCGAGCTCCTGCCGAAGGACACGGTCGTGGACGTGGGGGTGCGCTTCCCCGGGCGATTCTGGCTGCGCGGTCGGGGACTCGACGTCGAGCTGGCGGGAGCGCTTCAGCTCGCGCTCCAGGAGGGCGTGCCCACGGTCGTGGGTGAGCTCGGTCCCACCGGGGGCGTTCTCGTGGTGCTGGGTCGGACGTTCCAGGTACAGGAAGGCCGCGTGGTGTTCTATGGACAGGACGAGTTCGATCCGACGCTGGACCTGTCGATGACGTCCACGCTCGACGACGTCGTGGTGACGGTGCACATGGGCGGCACGGTGCTGGAGCCGTCGCTCGAGCTGAGCTCGGTGCCCGAGATGGAGGAGGGCGACATCATGTCGCTGCTCCTGTTCGGAAAGCGCATCGACGATCTCGACACGGGCCAGACCGCACTCCTGGAGTCACGCGCGCTCGACCTGGCCCAGACGTTCGCGGCGGCGCAGGTGGAGCGCGCGATCACGCGTGAGCTCGGCGTGGACCTGGTGCGGGTTCGGCAGAGCGAGGACAGCGGCTCCGCGTCGCTGGTCATCGGCAAGTACCTGAGCCCGAAGGCGCTCCTCAAGTACGAGCAGGAGATCCTGGAGGGACAGGGCGCGTCGTTGACGCTGGAGTATCAGCTCGCGCGGCGGCTGAAGCTGGCGACCTTCCTGAGCCGCTACTTCACGTCGGGCGCCGAGGTGCAGTGGTCGGTCGACTACTGACCCGGCGCGATCAGAACTCGAAGCGAAGGTGCTCGTCGTGGCCCGCGGCGATCGTGATGGTCCGGATGTCCGGCGTTCCGAGGCGGCCGCCGCGGCTGACGCTGACGACGTGCGTGCCGCAGGGCAGCTCCACGTCGCGCTGCGGGGTCCGAAGCGCCAGTCCGTCCCGCGTGAGCTCCTCGCCGTCGACCAGGATCAGATCGTTGCCTCCGGACGTGATCGTGATCCGGCCGATGCACCCGGCGTCGGCGGCGCGTGCATCGTCGGCCGCGCCCGGGTCGATCGTCGCCGCGCCCGGGTCGATCGTCGCAGTGCGCGGGTCGATCGTCGCAGTGCCCGCGTCACCCCGTGTCGCGTCACCCGCGTCTCCCGGCTCGGACGAACCCGGGTCGTCCGGATCGTCGCGACCGCCGCGAGCGAGCCCGCTTCGATCGCGCTGGACGAGCTCGACGTGCTCGGTGTGGACGTCGCCGCGTCGCAGGCGGACCGATTGGGTGTCGGGGACGTACCCCTCGAGGCTGACGCGGATCTCGACCGTCCCGGACCCCTCGTCGTCCAGCGGAACGTTCGCGTCGCGGACGGGAAGACGCCCCACGTCCTCGCCGTCGACCGACACGAGCGCGCCCGCCGGGCTCCCCTCGACGGTCAGCGACGCGCCTTCACGCGACAGAACGAGGGGCGGGACGTCGACCGACGCGCCGCGACCGACCTCGACCTCGCGCTCGGTGGTCGCATATCCCTCCCGGGTCGCGCGGATGGTGTACCGCCCGGTCTTCAGGGTCACGAACGGCGAGGCGGACGAGAGCACGACGTCGGTCTCGACGACGACGACCGTGGCGTCGGGCGGGTTCAGCTCGGTCAGATGCAGGGTCCCCTTCGCGAAGCCGAAGCTCACGATCGCGTATCCGATCAGCACGAGCACCGCCAGGGCCAGGAACCCGATCACGACCTTGCGGCCGGAGGCGCCCCCGCCGGCGTCGGGGGCGGCCGGGGTCGGGCTCGGGCTCGCGCTCGGGCGCCGGGGAGGTGACGGCTCCGGTTTGCGCGGGGGCTCGGAGGCGTCGTCCCTCGGGGGAGGTTTGGACGCCGCGCCACCCGCCGGCCCCTGCGGCGATCCCGTTTGCCCCAGTCGCGTGGCATCGTCCGCCGAGGTGGGGCCGGTCGACGACCGGTGCGCCGGTGACGGATCCGACACGTCGCGCGGCGACGAGCCGGTGCGCGAGGGAACCGCACGCTGCGTGGCGTCGACGTCGTCCCCCGTCGGCGGAGGCGGAGCGGGCGGCGGTGAAGCGGGCGGCGACGGCGGCGGCGGCGGCGACTCCGGTGCGGTCGTTGCGCCCGAGATCGGACGCATCATGGTGGCGTCGTCGCCGGCCTCGTCGTGCGCGTCGCGACCGGGGGTCTCGCGGCCTCGTGCGATCACCGTCGCGTCATCCGCGGCATCTCCGACGGGTCGGGCGTCGGCCGGAGAAGGACCCGGGTGCCGTGCGGCCGCGGCGGTTCCGGACGCCTCGATGACGCGCGCCGCACCTTCGGTCAGCACGGCGCGCAGATCGTGCACGTTCTGTGACGCGAGGATTCGCACCAGCTCGGCCTTCATCTCCAACGCTTCGGGATGTCGCGGATTCAGCTGCAGCACGGTCGCCAGCACCTGGAGCGCGTCGCGGGCCTTCTGCTCCCCGAGCGCCAGCAGGTTGTGCGCGCGCAGGAGATTGCTCTGGACCTCCTTCTCCGAGAGCGCGTGGGCGACGCCGTCGGGGTCGGCCGCGAAGCGCGCGAGCAGCTGGCTTCGCCCCGCGATCGCGGCCTGCTCGACGTAGCGATCCAGCCACTGGTGCACGGCGGCGGCGTCGCGCGGGCGCGCGTCGGGGTCCTTCGCGAGAAGCTGATGCACGAACTCCGAGAGCTCGCGGCTCACCAGCGGATTGCGTTCGTGGAGCGCCGCCGGCTGGTCGCGCAGGATCGCCGTTTGCACCGCGGGAACGGTGGATCCCGCGAACGGTCGCTCGCCGGCCAGAAGCTCGTAGGCCACGATGCCGAACGCGAAGAGGTCGGCTCGCGGGTCCACGTGTCCGCCGGCGATCTGCTCGGGGGCCATGTAGGCCGGCGTACCCACGGACTGGTTGCCGGTCGACAGCGTGGACGACGCCTCGCGTGACCTGGCCAGCCCGAAGTCGGCGAGCTTGGCCACGCCCGCCGTGGAGAACATGATGTTGGACGGCTTGACGTCGCGGTGGAGAACGCCCTCGGTGTGCGCCGACTCGAGCGCGTCCGCCACGTCGGCGAGCACGAGGAGCGCCACGTCGCGCGGGAGCGGCCGTACCGACTTCAGGACGTCCGCCAGCGTCGAGCCGTCCACGTACTCCATCGACAGGTACGGCGGATCGTGCTGCCGGGCGAACTCGATGACCTTGACGATGTGCGCGTTGTCGAGGACGGCGGCCGACCGGGCCTCGAGCTCGAAGCGGGCGAGAAAGTCGGTGTCGTCCGCGAGGTGCGGGTGGATCACTTTGATCGCGCGGCGCGCGCCGAGCGAGAGCTGCACGCCCTCGTAGACGGTACCCATCGCACCCGACGCGACACGGCGCTTGATGTCGTATCCGGGGATCGTCGGGAATGCTGCCGGCACGGTATGCGTCCTCGTGGGGGATCGACCGCGGGCAGACTAGCAGAGCGCCGGCGACGGCGCCACGCGCGTCGGACACCCGGGCCGCGCGTTGCGGATGTCATTGGTAGGCGCGCGGATACGGTGGGGTGGAGGACCAGGGCTCTTCGAGTTTATCAGTCGTTTTTTAAACGTCTCGATACGCACTTTCGTGCTTCCGCTTCGGCCGGGCCTCGATGGCCCGCCGCTCGGGCGTGGTGGAAGTGCGCGGGGTCGGTCCGCGTCATGAGGATCACGCCTTTCGCCGCCGTCGGCCGGTGAACTAGACTCGGACGCGGTTCGAGACCGGCTTCCCCCTCAGCAAGCGATGGATCGGTAGTGGTAGAGCAGGCCCTTCCCACGTCGGGATCCCAGCCCGACCCCGATTTCGACACGCTCCTGACCCGGGCCAAGGCGGGGGATCGGACGGCATGCGACCGCCTCCTGCGCTCGGTCGAACGCGACATGCGGGCCCGGATCGGCGCCCGCATCCAGGGACGCT
This sequence comes from Candidatus Eiseniibacteriota bacterium, assembly GCA_965224245.1. Classification (GTDB taxonomy): domain Bacteria; phylum Eisenbacteria; class RBG-16-71-46; order CAZAMP01; family CAZAMP01; genus CBDCYW01. Next base: position 4,646,407 of record OZ245046.1, read on the forward strand.
CGGACATCGATCGGGACGAGGTCCTCCTCGACGCCCAGGTCTACCTGTTCGAGAAGATCGGCGTGTTCGACCCCGCGATGGGCACGTTCCGCGCCTTCGCGCTGGGACTCACGAACACGATCATCCGCCGCCTCTGGGACGGCAAGCCCATCGAGAGCCCCGTCTTCCGGACGAAGGACGGCGAGCTCGACGTCCTCACCGAGCCCGATCCGGGGATGCTCGAGGGACTCGACGAACGCCTGCGATCGGTCGTGGGGGCCGATCACGTCGTCCACGCCGGCGCCCGCGCGACGCCGGGCGACGTCTTCCTGGAGACGCTGGCGCTGTTCTTCTCCGAGGGCGGCTACCCGCACCAGCAGATCGCGTTCGCGTTCAGTCAGCTCATCTGGGGTCAACGCAAGACCGAGCTGAAGGGGGCCAAGACGTCGCGGACGCCTCTCTGGGGGGCGGCGGACCGGGTCGTCAAGGAGGTGTCGGACTGGGCGCTCGAGAACGCCAGGGGGGACTTCATCGACGAGCTCGAGGAGACGCTGGGGCTCGACCACGACTTCCTGGACCGGATGTCCGAGCCGATGCGCCGTCGGCTCGAGCTCCTTGGCCGGGTCCTCTTCGAGAAGGACGCCACCTCGCGCGAGCTGTTCAGGACGCTTCTCGACCGGAGGATCGGCGAGACCCGGCTCTCGGACTACTACGGCGACGAGCCGACGAAGTCCGTCGCCAACTGGACCCGGCTGGTCAAGAACAAGATTACCAAGGCGTTGGAACGGCAGGAGATCGCCTCTTGAGCGACCCGGGATGCCAGACCGGCCGGAAAACGGCCCGACCCCGCCAGAACTCGACGGCGGCGTCGGTAGTCGTCGCGAGTTCAGGAGCCCGCCCGGGCTTCATGGTCACGATGACGCCCCCGGCCCGCCGGGGCTCCGATCCAGGACTTTCGCCATGACGCATCCAGGACGAGACACCCTTCTCGCCTTCGTGTCGGGACGCACCGACGACGCCGACGCCGAGGCCGTGTACCAGCACATCGCGGAGTGCCCGCGGTGCGAGCGCCGGGTCGACGCGCTTCGCGTCCTCCGGGATCGCTTCGACGAGAGCTGGTCGTTCTTCGAGAGCGTCCTTGGCGACGTGGCTCTGAGCTTCGAGGAGAAGCGATTTCGCGCGTCGACGAACGCGATCGTGGTGGACTTCAAGGGACTGATCGACGCCGGCCGCCGGCTCGCGATCGCGGCGCGCAACACCGTCGCCGACGCGGCCGCCCAGGCCGCCGGTGCGTTCGACGGTCGACTCGCGCCGGCCTACGGTGGTGTCGGCGACGTTCCCGCCGGGGACCCGGCCACACCTCACGTCGAGCGGGCCGCCGAGCTCATCGGTGCGGCCGACGTGGACGCCGCACGCGCCGAGCTCGAGACCGCGCACGCGCGCGACCCCAGATCCACCGGCGTCGTCGAGCTGGATCTGACCTGGCACGACGAGGTCTGCGGCAAGCTCGTGGTCAACGCCCCCCGTCGTCGCCTGTCGGTGCTCGTACACCCGCGCGCCGAGTTCGCGGCGGGCGCGGTGCGTCTTCGCGGTGAGGGCTACGACGAGCATCGCGCGCTCGAGCCGGTGGAGGGCGCCGCGTATCTCCTCGCGGAGTTCGACGCCGTGCCCGACGGTGCGTTCGACGTGGCGCTGGTCCTGGCCCCGACGGCGACCGCGTAGCAGTCGCGTCGCGCGCACGGCCGGTCCGCTCGGTCGTGCGCCTCGGCTCGTCCACGCGCATCCCTCGCGCTCCAGGGACGTCCCCTGCACCGTGATATAGTCCCCGGATGCCTTCACGATTTGCCCATCGTGACATCGACTACGAGATCGACTACCACCCGGCCTACTCGTATGCGCTCGACATGGCCGGGCTACCGCTGATTCCGTCGATCACCGTCTCGAACCGACGCGCGCACCCGAGCCCGAGGCACGTCGTCTCGTTGTCGGTGCTCGAGCATCCGATCCGGGCCGAGGCCGTCGTCCCAGAGCTCGACGCCGGCGCGACCGCCACCACGGTGCCGCGCTTCGGCAGCAGCCTCACCGACCACCTCGAGCGCCTCGTTCAACCGATCCGCAACACCCTGGGCGTCACGATCGACGGCGCGACGGTCGCCGAGCTCCCGTTCCTGGCGCTGGATGCCTGGCGGTGGCCCCACACGCGACGGGCCCGCGCAGCGTGTGCGGCGTACGTGCTGCCGCACGAGGCCGAGGTCGCCCAGACGGTCGTGGAGGCCGGCGTGTGGCCGATGCATGCGCGCCACGATCCCACGCGCACGAGCACGACGACGTTCACGGCGACGGCGACCGGTGATCCCGTGCGCGCGATGACGTCGCTCTATCGAGTCCTTCACACGTCGAACTCGGTCATCTACGAGATCCCGAAGGTGGAGCGCAGCCCGGAGCTCTCGGTGACGTTCCAGGTCGTGCGCGCACCCCATCTCATCCGGCCGTCGCTGTTCGCCGGACCGTCGCGCGGGAACTGCTTCGACCTCACCGCGTTCTTCGCCTCGTGCCTGGAGGCGATCGGACACACCCCTCTGATCATCTTCACCGGCGCGCTGGACCAGGCGCCGACCCACGCGTTCCTCGGCTGCTGGACCCACGCCGAGCCCCGTCACGTCCCCGTCATCGATCGCAAGGCCGAGCTCCTGCGCGTGGTCGACGCGGGCGAGATGGTCATCCTCGAGTGCACCGGCGTGTGTCGCGACCGCCAGTATCGGCTCGAGTTCGATGCCGCCCGCGATCGCGCGCTCGACATCCTGCGGTCGATGTCGCGCATTCACGCCATCGACGTCGCGACCTGCCGGCCACCGACCGGATCGGTGCGGCCGCTGGAGCTGGCGTTCGAGCCGGTGGTCCGTCGCGCCGTCTGGGAAGGGGAGCGCTTCCGCGAGCGCATGCGCCAGCGGGCGCTCGAGGGCACTCACCTTTTGTACGGGCTCTGCGCAGCCGGGAGCACCGAGTTCGACGAGATCGTGACCGCACTGGGATCGAGCCCCGCGCGCGTGGCGGCGTTCATCGAGGAGTCGACACCGATCGGCGATCACACGGGCGCCCACGCGGTGACCGGCAACTATCGCCGGGCGTTCAGCGACGCACGCGAGCGCGCGCGACTGCACGGACGCCGAACCGTCCGTGAGGCGGATCTCATCTGGGGCGTCGCGCGGAGCCAGTCCGCACGTCTGCACTACATCCTCGAGCAGTCGGGGTTCTCGATCGATGCGCTGCGGAGCGAAATGGCGCTCAGGTACCCCGAGGGCGACGAGACGGAGTCGATTCACGTTCCACGATCGTGAATCGACTCACGGCGACCTCCCCAGCGTCCAGCCCGTCATCTTCCGCATGAAGTCCTGCAGATCCTCGGTGTGGCGGTTCCGGAACGTCCAGAGCTGCGTTCCGATCCACACGACTCGACCCTGAGGCTCTCCGAAGCTGCGGAACCGGGTCACCACCGGCTCCCGGTCGAGCGACGAGCCGAAGGTGGTGCCGCACACCTGGGTCACCGAGTCCGACTGCTCATACGCCCACGCGTTCGGAATGAACGTGTACAGCGTGTCCAGTCCCGCGCGCAGGAGCGGCGGGCTTCCGGTCATCGGCGTCGCGCCGACGTCGCCGAAGCGGTTCCGGGCACCCATCCATCGGTTCGTCCACAGGCCCCGGCGTTCGGGGTCGTATCCGGTGGGATCGAACCTCCACGGCAGTCCGAGGGCGATCGCCTTCTCGGTCGGCTCCATGCCCACGATGCCGCTGCACTGCGTGCGGAGGCTCGGAGGCCCGGCGCGTCCGATGCGATCGAACTGCGTCCGCATCTGCATCACGTCCCACAGGAACGTGCCCGGGCCGAAGTTCGGTGACGGAAACTGCGGCAGCTCCGGCGTGTAGGGATCCGCCGGATAGAGATCGCCGAGGAGCGAGCCGATGGTCGTCGTTCCCCACACGACGAGTCCCCCACCCGCCCGCACGTAGAGCGAGAGGAACTTCCCCTGGGGTGCTCCGGGCTCGGGGTCGGTCACGTGGCCCAGGAGGCTGGGGTTGGGGCCCCCTGCGGCGGCGACGTTCCAGAAGAGGAGCTTGTACCGACTCAGCTCCGAGAGCGTGATCTCGCTCACGGCGTCCGACTCGGCGCACTCGCCCGCGAACACGTGCGCGTCGAAGCGATACAGGGGCTCGCCGAGCTCTCGATAGGGATCGATCGCGTACTCGAGCATGTTGCCCACGAACACGTCGTGCTCGCAGTCGCGAACCCCGGCCACCTTGTAGTCGTCCACCCACAGGGCGGTCCGATCGAAGGAGAACGCCACGACGTCCATCACGATCGTCGCGACCACCGTGTGGCTCGGGTCGTGCGTCTCGTCTCGCGCCCGGATGTACAGCACGTGCTGCTCACCGGCCTGGTCGTCGGTGAACATGATGTCGCCGACGACGCGGTCGTGGTTGCCCCATCCGATCCACCCGCCGCGTCCGTCGTCGGACTGGCACACCTCGCACTCGGGATCCTCGATGTCGAGCGCGTAGTTGAGATCCGACACCTCCGAGCCGTAGCTCGCCGCGCTCGCCGTCCACTCGAACTTCAGCGGCACGTTCGCCGGCACCTCGACCCGCCAGGTGAGTCCCCGACTCACGAACGTGCTCGAGCCGAGGAAGGACTTCTCGGTCACGGTCAACGTCGGCGTGGATGGATACGACGGATCCGACTGGAACTTGACCACGTTCCCCTCGACTCCCGTCGTGGTGACCACGAGCTCGCGATCGGGTGAGATGGCGCCGGCCTCGTCCACGGCCCGGATGGCGAAGGCGTACTCACCCGGAGGGACGCTCCGGAGCTGGAGCTGCTCGAACGGATAGGGCTCCCCCGCCTTCGGCCACCAGTCGGTGGCGAGGTACGTGCTGTCGGTCACGGCATCGGGCTCGGACACGACCTGTTCGTTGGGGATCAAGAGGTTCTCGCGGGCGATCAGGAAGTGCGTGAAGTAGCGGATCACGAGCGCGTTGTCGTCGAACACCGAGTCGATGGGCACGAGCTTCATCTGGTAGCCGATCGGCTTGTCGTTCGGGTCGGTGCTGTCGTCGTCGCGACCTTTCCACCGCGTGGTGAGAAACGAGCCGAGCGTGGTGAATCGTTCGAGTCCCTCACCGACCGGGGTCACGAGCTGTGCGGTGGGCGCGATCGTCACGGCGTTGAACGAGCGCGAGTCGGGTCTGGAGACGCCCCCCCGGTTGTCGATGGCCCGGATGAAGAACCGGTGCCACTCCGACGCGAGCGGTGGGCTCGTCGTCCCCGCGATCTCCTCGGCGGCCGACATCACGAACTGGCCCGAGTAGGTCTCGACGCGCTTCCAGAGAGAATCCGCCGCTTCCTGGACGGGGTCGAGTCCCAGCGCGCGGCAGCTGTCGGCGTCCTGGATGCAGACGACGTCGTCCACACTTACGAGGGCGCCGTCCCGGCCGCGGGCCCGGATCGTGCGCGTGCCCTCGCACAGACACGTGTCGTCGATCGCGTACTCGAAGTGGCTGATCGTGCCGTCGGCGTCCGACCCGAACCAGTAGAACTCGACCCGGTAGTCGGTGGTCTCTCCGTTGGCGGTGCCGCCGGTGATCCGCACCGTCGGAGGCTCGTTCGGCTTCAGCTTCGCGTCGTGTGGCTCCCACTCGCAGCCGAGCGCCACCAGCACCGCGACCGCGGCGCCGATCACGGGCCCGATCGCGACCCGGACGGTGCCCCCGGCGCTCCTTCTCCGCCCCGCCTGGGAGCTCGGGATCGGTCTCATCGGCCGCGCGACGCCACGTCGATCGCCGTGAAAGGGATCGTGACCGTCCGTCGCCGCCGTGCCATGTAGATGCCCGCGTCGCCGTCGTTCTGGCGGTCCATGATCTCGACCGTCAGCGTGTGCTCGGCCTCGTCCTCGGTCTGTGCGAAGAAGATCGGGAAGCACATCGGCGTCAGCTCGTCCGGCTCGGCCAGGGTGACGTCGTCGGTGATGAACTCGAACGGATCCAGGCTCCGGATGTCCTCGTCCACCGCCCAGCGCACGCCGTGCACGCGACCGGTGTGATCGCGGTCGCGGGCCCAGATGATTGCGTCGATGGATCCGACCCGGTAGCCGTCCGCCTCCGGCGCGGAGAACTCCATCTCGATGACCTGACCCGGCTGCGGGATGCCTTGGTAGTCCAGGACCGAGACGTCGGCCCGATCCCACCCTCCCCAGTAGACCGTCTGGACGGCGCACGGCACCGCCGAGGGGGCCGCGCTCTGCTCGCGGTACACCTTGTACAGGGTGTCCCGATCGCAAACCCGGAGGCTGTCGCCGAACGAGGCGGCGAGACGATCGCACTGGCGCGTCGGGATGCCGTCCTCGCGAAACACGAACACGGGACCCCGGTCGATGTGCACGTCCAGCGTGTCGACGCCGAGCGAATCGTGGACGCCGTCGATGTTCTCCGCCGCGATGACCACGCGCCAGTCGCCCGAGAGCAACGGTCCCACGACGACGCTGGATCGGTCCTCGGTGAACGAGCACCGCCACAGTCGCGTGGAGCAGGACCCGTCGAGGCTGTTGCAGTCCATGACCATCGTGTCCAGCGCCCAGCCCAGCTCGGGCGCGTCCTCTTCGTTCACCTCGACGTCGATCTCGATCCACCACTCGGCGAACGGGTTCTCGGGGATGGCCAGCGTGTCGCGCGCGTCGATGTAGCCCTCGGGCAGACACGCGTTCGAATCGGGCACCGGCATGTTCTGGAGCGAGGGATCCCACGGGGTCACCACCGGGGAGCAGGGATCGCCGTCGTAGCTTCTGGTGGCCAGACGATAGGCCTTGATGGTGTCGGCGCCGCAGGTCGTCGCGGTCCGGCCGATCCAGAGCCACCGCTCGCGCTCCGCAGGGTCTACCGGATCGTCGGGATCATCGGGATCGTCCGGGTCGTCGGGGATCTCGTCGGGCACCGGCTCGGTGGCATCGTTGCGGTCGCACCCGGCTCCGAGCCCGAGCGAGACGAGAACCGTCCCGAGCGCGAGGGCACCGAAGAGCAGGCGCCGGCCGGGGGCGGCATCGTGTCTCATCGTCCTCATCATCATCCTCCCATCAGCCCCGACCCCGGCCGCATTCTACTCCAGATACCCCGTCCGCGCCGAATCGTGCGCGGGCCCGGGGGGCCGCCCGGCGGCGCGCCCCGGTCAGTCGATGGGTACGATGGCCAGGTAAGCCGATCGGAACCGTCCGATGCCGTCGAAACGCCCCGCAAGCGCCAGCGCCCCGTCCACGACCGCCAGGCCGTGCACGGCTCCCCGCACGGGCACCAGCGGGCGCCACCGCCGGCCGTCCCAGGCGGCGAGGTTGCGGCTGGGCGTCTGGCCGGCGCGCTCGAACACGCCCCCCACCAGGAGCCAGGATCCATGGGACAGGAGCGCCTTCGCGGAGTGCGGCGTCGTCCGAGCGGTGACACCGCCGCCGACGTCCGACCACGTCGATCCGTCCCAGCGGGCGATGCCGCTGGCGGGACGCCCGTCCGCGACCGCGAAGTCGCCGGCGATGAAGAGTGCCCCGCCGTGCTCGGCGATCGCGCGCACCCGACCGTCGACGCCGTGGCCGATCGGCTCCCAGGTCGCACCCGTCCAGCGCGCGATGCCGCCCGCGTCCACGCCGCCGATGATCGTGAAGCTGCCGCCGGCCACGAGATCACCGCGGTGCGTCCCGAGTGCGATCACGCCGCCGTTCACGGCGGGCGGGCCGAGCGACGTCCACTCGGATCCGTCCCAGGCCGCTATTCCCGGCACGTCGAGCGATCCGGCGCGCGTGAAGTTGCCCGACACGATCAGTCGATCCTGGTGCTCGAGGAGCCCGATCACCGGGCCGTTCACGCCGCCCCCGAGCGACTCCCAGCTCCGGCCGTTCCACCGGGCCACGCGGTCCAGAGATCGGTGTCCGGACGATGCCCCGTGGCCCGCGCTGATGAAGAGCCCGCCGATCACCGGGCGACCACGGAACGCCGCGACGGCGAGCACGTCGTCTCCAACGCCGTCGCCCATCGCGCGCCATCGACCGCCTTCGTAGGTCGCGACGCGGCTGCACGGGAGCGATCCGATCGCGTCGAATCCCCCGGCGACCACGAGCGCGTCGCCGATGACCGATGCCGCATAGACGCGCGCGTTCGGACCGGATGCCGTGCCGTAGGACGCGGCACGCGCACCGCCGACGCGTGCGATCCCCGCCGCGTCGAACACGAGGGCATCAGCGGTGCCGGCCGCCACCTCGACACGATCGAACTCGCCGACGGCGATCCAGGCGTCCCCGTCGGGGATCAGATCTTGGACCGGCCCGTTCGGCGCCGTGGAGAGGGGAGCCCATCGCGATCCGGTCCACTCGGCGAGGTGAGGCGTGGACTCGGCTCCGCTGGCCAGGAACCGACCCCCGGCCACCAGCCGATCGCCGGACGCCCGCAGCGCGAGAACGTCGTGGTCGAACCCGTCGCCCAGCGCCGTCCAGCGCGTGCCGTCGTGCCGCGCGACGTGCCGAAGCGGGGTCCCGTCGGATGCGCGCACGAACGCCCCCCCGACGACGAGATGGCCGGCGTGCCGGGTCATCGTCAGCACCGGGGCATCGAGCGCGGGCTCGAACGCGCGCCAGCGGATGCCGTCGTGGCGCGCGAGGAAGCACGGCTCTCCATCCACGGTGAGGTGGCCACCGGCCAGCAAGCCGCCGTCGGGCGACGTGCCGAGCACGATCACGCGTCCCGCCAGCGATGCGTCGAAGGGCTCCCAGCCCGAGTCGTTCCAGCGTGCGATCCGTCCCAGCCCGTCGAACGAGCCGGCGGCGACGAGCGTCTCGCCGTACGTCGTGAGTGCGGTGACCGCGCCGGGCAGACCCTCGCCGACCGCACTCCAGGCTTCTCCGTCCCAGCGCGCGACGTTCCGGGTACGAGCGCCGCCGGCGGCGCCGAAGAGACCCCCCAGGATGAGGTCGCCGCCCGATCGCGTGGCCGACGTGATCGGACCGTCCACGCCCCCGCCCAGGGGACTCCACCGTTCGCCGTCCCAGCGCGCGACGTGATCGACCCGCGTCGGCCCGGCCCACGAGAACACGCCGAACACCACGAAGCCCTCACCGTCGGGCTGGATGCCGCTGGCCGGGGCCGACACCCCGGGTGGGGCGAACAGCACCGCGTGGCTCTCGTCCGCCGCCGCCGACAGGCCGGCGATCGATGCGAGCAACATCGTGGATGCGACCGTGGCGATCGCACGCCGGGTGATGATGATCGGGTCGTGCATGCCGTGACGGTAGCGGCAGGCTCGGCGTGTGGCAACGGCGCGCATCGGGCGGCGCCCGACGCTCGGCTGCGCTCGCGGCGCCTTACCCGTATCATGCCGGCACGATGAAGACCCCGACCCCGACCCCGCGCCGTGCCCTGCCGGGCCACGGCCGTCGCCGCATCGTCCGCGGCGCGATCCGGGCGACGATGACGCTGTCCGCCGCGCTCGCACTCCCGGCGTGCGACCAGTCGATCCCTCCGATCCCCGAGGCACCGGCGCCCCGGCCGCTGGCGCCGATGACGCTCGTCGACCGGAGCGTCCAGGGCGAGCGGGGCGTCTTCGGCGGCACGTGGTGGTACGACGCGGAGCCCCACTCGGTGCGCTACAACGACGCCTTCTCGAAGCTGAGCGTGTTCAGGTTCGACGACGTCACCGTGGATGCGATCGCCATCGAGCAGCCTTCCGCACTCGGTCCGCCGTTCGAGGGATACACCGACCGACTGGCCATCGCCGAGATCGAGGCCTACCGCCGCGACGATCCCACGTCCTACGTGCGCGACGACGGTGACCTCGCGCGCGCCGCCACCGTCACCGGATCCTCGACCGCGCCCGGTACGTCGATCGAGCGCGTTCACGACGGTCGCCTGATCGCCGAGGACGCCGACTCGACGGCGCTCTGGCGAACGATACCGGGGCCCGGCTCGCACTGGATCCGACTGGCGTGGGCGCGACCGACGACGCTGAACCAGCTCGTGTGCTACTGGCCGATCGTGATGCAGTCGGGCCGCTGGATCGGAGATCCGTCCGCGCACGAGGGGCTACGGCCCGAGCTCGTGCGGCTCTGGGCGTGTCGTGATGGATCGTGGACTCTCCTCTCGGCGACCGAGGAGGGACCGGACGCGCGCTACGATCGCTACTTCCTGAAGGAGCTTCTGGATGGAGCGGTCGCCCCCAGCTCGCGGCTCTCCCACATGGACCTGCTCTCCGACTGGCAGCACCTGGACGGACCGAGCCCGGGCGCGGCGGGCGACTCCGAGACGCCGATCGGATCGGACTGGGTGATCGCATTGCCGCCGGACGCCGACACACCGATCCGGCTGGCCGCCGACGAGCTGTCCACGATGCTGATGCGGACGTTCGGCGTGGAGACCGTGGTCGATTCGAGCGGCGCACACGACGCGGCGCACACGATCGCGTTCGGCCTGCTCCAGTCGCCACCGCCCGGATGGGAGCGCGCGGTCTCCGAGGCCGATCGCGAGCGCGTACGTGTACGGTGCGATCGAGCCGAGAGTCACGCCATCGTGACCACCCCCGAGCGTGTGTTCGCCATCGGGGTCGACGCGATCGGCGTGCGGTTCGCCGCATGCCGGATCGTCGAGTGGCTCGAGACTCGTGGACTCCCGGCCCTGCCCCGCGGCGTCCGAACGTGGTCACCCCGCGTGTCCCCGCGGATCATGTCCGGGGTGTCGTTCGGACGGGGCGGTCCGGATCATCTCGGCTTCCCGGACGCGTACCTGTCGCTGATGGCACGAAACTACCTGGACGCGATCTACCTGTTCCAGTCGATCCCGTTCCTGGACGTGACGCAGGTGGTGGGCTCGGAGCTGGCCGGCGTCATCGGCGACGTGCACAAACGCGAGCGCATGCGTCATCTGATGGCGCGCGCGCGAACGCATGGGCTGGGCACCTACTGGTGCGTGGCATTGCCCGGCGCCTACTCGCCGAGCTTCTTCGAGCGGCATCCGGAGGTGCGAGGCGGCAACGTCGCCCCCCACGTCGTGTGCCTGTCCACGGAGCTGGGTGAGGCGCTCGTCCGCGAGTCGACGCGGCGCATCCTCGAGACGTTCCCCGACCTCACCGGTCTGGTCGTTCTGCGGAACGAGTTCTCGCACACCTGCGGAGGCCGCGCAAACTGCTCGAACTGCGTGGCCGAGACCACGCCGGCCACCGACCCCAATCAGCGAGTCTTCGCCTGGATCGTCGAGGAGGTGCGCGCCGCGGGGAGTGCGCTGGACGTGGTGGCCTTCGACTGGCGCGCGGGCGGGCTGCCGGCGCCGGACCCCTCGCGCCTGCCGATCGAGGTGGACCTCTGGGTGCGTCCCGGACCGATCGCCCGCGAGACACCCGAGAACGACGTACGCGTCGTGCGTGTGGAGCCCGAGCTCGGGGCGCAGCTCGAAAGCCGCGGCGCGCGACGCGTGTGGGTCGAGGATCAGCTGACGCACGCGTTCCCGATGCACGCCGTTCCGGAGCTCGCCGTTCCTGAGCTGTACGCCGCGCGCTGGCAGGCGCTCTTCGACGTCGCGTCCCGCGACCGCGAAGCGGCCCCGATCGCGTTTGCCGGCGGCAACGGCAGCGGCTTCCTGCCCACGCCGATGACCGACTACGCGCTTCGAGAGCTGTTCTGGGAGACCGGCGAGTCGGAGGACGAGAAGCTGGATCGCGTGGCCGCGCGGTGGTTCGGTCTCGAGGCGGTGCCCGCGGTCCGCCGGGCGTGGTGGACGTTCGCGGATGCGTTTCGCTCGCACGCGCGCTTCCCGAAGTACGTCTCGCGGCACGCGCTCCGCGAGCCGATCACGACCCTGAGCCCGGAGATCACCGCGGAGATGTGGTCGTCGCTCCGCCTGACGAGCGCGGAGTGGGACGACGGGCTCGCCGCTCTGGACGAGGCGCTCTCGTCGTGCCCGCCCAACCGCCGCCGTGTCGCCGCCTGGAGCGAGGGCTTCGCGCGCGCGGTGAGCCTGTCGCTCCGGAGCCTGTGCAACGCGGCGGGGATCCGCGACGGCTGGGATCGCGGTCAGACGGCGGGATCGCGAGACGAGGCCGAGCGCGCCGCCCGGCAACGGCGACGCATGGTCGAGGCGGAGCTCCTGAACACGCGTGCCTACATCACGCTCGTGCACGATCGCAGCGAGATGCGCCAGCATCCATTCTATCGCGACGCGTTCTCGCTACCGGTGCTCCTGGAGAAGCTGGCGACGATCGAAGCGGAGGTCGCGCGGCGGTGAACGGTCCCGAGCCGGCCGGCCCCGCGCCGGCCGGCAAACGGGCGCTCAGTCCTCGAGCGCCCAGTCCACGAGCCCCCGGAGAAGCTGGCGGACCTCGTCCGGATGCCGCTCGGCGAACTCGAACAGCGCGGTGCCGATCCACGCCACCTTGCCGTGTCGGCCCAGAGGATCCGCGTAGCGGGTGACCACCGGCATGCCGTCGAACGGTGCGCCTTCGGTCGTGCCGCACGGGATGCCCTGCTGCTCGTACGCATACGCGTTGGGGATGTAGCGGTACAGCACCTCGAAGCCCGACTGCGAATACGGAAGCTCCGCGATCGCACCGTTGGCCACGATGCCGCGCGGATTGTCGGCGCCGGACCAGATGTCGGCCCACAGCGCGACCCGGGTCGGATCGTAGCCGGTCGGCTCCGCGATCCCGGCCGGCAGGCCGGCCGCCAATGCCGCGGGCGTGGCCTCGAGGCCGACGAGCCCGCCGCACGCCAGCGACACTCGCTGATCGGATCGCCCCACGCGATCGAGCTGGGTGCGGAGCTTCACGACGTCCCACACGAAGGAGCCCGGTCCGAAGTTCGGATCGTCGTAGAGAGGGAGATCCGGCGTGTAGGGCTCGCTCGGATAGAAGTCACCCAGCATCGCGCCGATCGTGCTTCGGCCCCAGATGATCACGTTTCCGCCGGCCCGGAGGTAGTCCGTCAGCACGTCGCCGAAGGGCGCGAACGGGCTCGGATCGGTGGCGTGGCCCAGGACGCTCCCGCGGCCGCTCGCCGCGCAGTTCCACAGGAGAAGTCGGTAGCGAAGGAACGCCGTCAGATCCGGATCCTGGGGCTCCGACACATCGATGCACGCCTCGAGAAGGCGGTGGCCCTCGAACTGAGGCACCTCGGCGCCGGGACGTACGTGACCCGCCAGCGCGTCGGCGATGATCGGCCCGATGATCGCGTCGTGCTCACAGTCGTCGAGCCCGGCGATGCGGAAGTCGTCCACCCAGAGTGCCGGCTCGCTGAAGCGAGCGGCTCCCTGCAAGCGTTCGGACGTCGCGTCCTCGTCGGGCGCGGTGCTGGGGGCCGGACCGGGATCGTCGGCCGGCGCACAGCTCAGGACGAGCGCGAGGGTGAACGCGGAAAGAGAACGGATGCCCATGGTTCCCTCCGGGGTTGGGACTCGGATGGTCCGTCGCGGTGGGGACACCGCGAACCGCCTGGGAGGTGAGTAGATACTGTGGCATGTTGAACGACGTGTCAATACGGTTTGGCTACCGTGGTGCGGGGTCCGCGGAGGCGACTCGTCGCTTCCCCGGCCGCGCGCGCCGGTATATAGTCGTTGCTCGCATTATGGCATCGCTCGCGGCCCAGAGCCGCCAGCCGAGCCTCGAGAGCCGCCTCACCGGGATGCGCCGACCGAGCCCGACGAATCCCGTGACCCCGATACCCTCCGGAGGTCCTCATGCCGACGATCGAAAGCACCCCTGAGTTCGTCGCCAGCACATACGCGCGCATGGCCGAGAACCTCGCCGTCGTCCGGGGCCGCCTCGGCCGACCCATGTCGCTGGCCGAGAAGATCATCCTCTCGCATCTGGACGCGCCGCGAACCGCCGAGATCTCTCCGGGCGAGGCCTACCTCGAGCTCCGGCCCGATCGGGTCGCCCTGCAGGACGCTACCGCGCAGATGGCGCTGCTCCAGTTCATGCAGGCGGGACGATCCGAGGCGGCCGTGCCGTCGACCGTGCACTGTGATCATCTGATCCGCGCACACCACGGTGCCCACTCCGACACGCAGACCGCGCTCAACGAGAACAACGAGGTCTACACGTTTCTCCGCGACACGTCGGCCAAGTACGGGCTCGGATTCTGGAAGCCGGGATCGGGGATCATCCACCAGGTCGTGCTGGAGAACTACGCGTTCCCCGGTGGCCTGATGATCGGGACGGACTCGCACACGCCGAATGCGGGCGGCCTCGGCATGTGCGCGGTGGGGGTCGGCGGTGCGGACGCCGTCGACGTGATGGCCGGCTTCCCGTGGGAGGTGTTGCAGCCGAACATGGTCGGCGTGTACCTCACCGGCGAGATGGACGGGTGGACGGCACCCAAGGACGTGATCCTGTGGGTGCTCGGTCAGCTGACGGTCAAGGGCGGCACGAACCGCATCGTGACCTACTTCGGACCCGGCGCGAAGACGATCAGCGCGACCGGAAAGGGCACGATCTGCAACATGGGCGCCGAGCTCGGGGCCACCTGCTCGCTGTTCCCGTTCGACGACGCGATGGCCCGCTATCTCGAGGCCACGGGGCGCGGCGAGCTCGCGCAGCTGGCACGAGCGAACCTGAACCTGGTCACCAACGACGCCGAGGTCGAGGCCGATCCCGAGCCCTACTTCGATCAGCTCCTGCGTCTGGACCTCTCGACGCTCGAGCCACACCTCGTGGGACCCCACACGCCCGACCTCGCGCGCGAGGTGTCCGAGATGGCCGGCGCGGTCCGGGAGAACGACTATCCGGATCGCGTGTCGGTCGCACTGATCGGAAGCTGCACGAACTCCTCCTACGAGGACATCGCACGTGCGGTCAGCGTGGCCGAGCAGGCGATCGCCCACGGGCAGAAGATGGCCTCGCCGCTGATGGTCACGCCGGGATCCGATCAGGTGTACGAGACGATCAAGCGAGACGGGCTCCTCGACAAGCTGGAGGCCGTCGGAGCGCGGGTGCTCGCGAACGCATGTGGACCGTGCATCGGGCAGTGGCGACGCGACGAGATCAAGAAGGGCGATCCGAACACGATCGTCACGTCGTTCAACCGGAACTTCCCGGGTCGAAACGACGCCAACCCGAGCACGCTCGCGTTCATGGGTAGCCCGGAGATCGTGATGACGTACGGCCTGTCGGGACGGCTCAGCTTCAACCCGTTCACCGACGCGCTGAGCGCACCGGACGGTACCGAGTGGACGCTCGAGGCGCCGCCGAAGGCGCCGGAGCTGCCGCCGGACGGCTTCGTCACCGCCGATGAGGGCTACGTCGCCCCGGCGGCGGACGGCTCCGAGGTGACGGTTGCGGTCTCTCCGCAGAGCGAACGCCTCCAGCTGCTGGAGCCGTTCGCCGCACCGAACCTCGAGGACTTCCGCAACATGCCGTTGCTCGTGAAGACCCAGGGCAAGACGACGACCGATCACATCTCGCCGGCGGGACCCTGGCTCCGCTATCGCGGCCACCTCGACAGGATCAGCGACAACATGTTCACCGGGGCGATCAACGCGTTCGGCGGCGAGCGTGGCACGACACGGAACCTCGAGACCGGCGAGGGCGACCAGCCGATCCCGGCCGTGGCGCGTGACTACAAGGCCAAGGGTCTCCGCTGGGTCGTCATCGGGGACGAGAACTACGGCGAGGGATCCAGCCGCGAGCACGCGGCCATGTCGCCGCGCTACCTGGGCGCCGGCGCCGTGGTCGTGCGCAGCTTCGCCCGCATTCACGAGACCAACCTGAAGAAGCAGGGCGTGCTTCCGTTCACGTTCGTGGACGCGGCCGACTACGACAAGGTTCGCGAGACCGACCGCTTCTCGTTCGATGGACTCGACGCTCTGGCGCCCGGCCGTACCGTGACCATGACCATTCATCACGACGACGGCAACGCGGACCGGGCGGTTCTGGCCCACACGCTGAACGAGGATCAGGTCGCGTGGTTCCGGGCCGGGTCGGCCCTGAACCTGCTTCGCGATCGGAGCTGACGCCCGCTCGCCTCGTCTCCGGGAGGACGGGTATGTTCCCACTACGTGACGACATCCCGTCCTACCGCCCACCCGTCGTCACCACGGCGATCGTCGTGGCCTGCGCGCTCGTGTTCGTGCTGGAAGTCCTGGCCGGGCCGACGCGCTCGGAGCTGGTGTTCACCTGGGGACTCGTTCCCGCCCGCGTGGTGGGTACCTTCGCGCGCGATCCGATCGACCTCATGGGGTGGCTCATCCCGTTCTTCACGTCGATGTTCCTGCACGGCGGCTGGTTTCACGTGATCGGCAACCTGTGGTTCCTGTGGGTGTTCGGCGACAACGTGGAGGATCGGTTCGGGCACGGACGGTTCCTGTTCTTCTACGTCTTCTGCGGTGTCGCGGCGGCGATCGTGCAGTTCCTGTTCGACGCGGGCTCGCGCATTCCGATGGTCGGCGCCTCCGGCGCGATCGCGGGCGTGCTCGGCGCGTACATGATCTTCTACCCCCGCGCGCGTGTGCTCACGTTCATCCCGATCTTCTTCATCCCGTACCTCATCCGGGTGCCCGCGGTCGTGTTCCTGGGCATCTGGTTCGTCGAGCAGCTCCTGGCCGGCGGGATGTCCCTCGGCCGGGCCGACGGCGCCGGCGGCGTGGCGTGGTGGGCGCATCTCGGGGGCTTCGCGTGCGGCGCGCTCCTGGCGTTCCAGGAACGGGAGCGCGGAGGGCCCGGTCGCAGGCGCGTGGAGATCCACGACGACTGGCTCGACCGCCGGCGGCGACGGCGGTTCTGACCCGGCGAGATCCGCGACGGCGAAAGAGGATGCGGCCGGGGGACGCGGATCCCGGCGCTCGCCACGAGCGTCCCTCCCCAGAGCTCTCGTTCTGGTCGCCGGGATCCACGAAGACCTGCCGCCGGGGGCGGGCATACGCCCTTGAGGGCCATTGGACCCCCGTCGATCAGAAGTATAGATGCTGAATCGACATCCTCAAAGTTAAAAACACTCTTGGCGATGGATGTATTGGATCACCCAACGATGAAACCTCCGTCCCTGACCAGGCGTCCTACACGTACGTTCGTCCGTCGCCGGCACCGCGACGTCCGACGCGGCGTGGACGGGCACAAGCCCCAGCCAAAAAACACGTTAGAGCGTCGGATCCAGGTGACTCCGGACGGTCGATCCGTGTCCCGGAAGGTCGTGATCGGGCCGCGCTTGCGGAGAGACGTCCTCGTGGGCGACAGTTCCCGCGCGTCCGGCATCCGATCGAAACACACGAGGTACTCCGCGCCCTGGGCGCGTGGCGCCCCCGATCTCGCTGATCGGTGGCGCATTGGAGGTAAGGACCCATGTTCTTCGATCCGCTCTGGCTCCTCTTGATGGGGGTCACGATGGCGCTGAGCCTCTGGGCCCAGGCCAAGGTGAAGGGCGCCTTCAAGAAGTTCAGTCAGTTCCGGACCCGCGGGGGGATGACCGGCGCCGAGGTCGCCAGGCGCATCCTGGCCGAGAACGGCATCTCCGACGTGCGAGTCGAGCCGGTGGGTGGTCGGCTCACCGACCACTACGACCCGCGCACGAAGGTGCTGCGTCTCAGCGAGCCGGTCTACGCGAGTGACAGCATGGCCGCCGTGGGCGTGGCCGCGCACGAGGTCGGTCACGCCATCCAGCACGCGCGCGCCTACGCGCCCCTGAACTTCCGATCGTCGTGGGTGCCGGTGGCCAGCATGGGTGGCAACATCTCGATGATCATCATCGTGCTGGCGTTCTTCATGGGCGGCGCCGCGACCGCGGCGGGCTCTACGCTGGCCTGGCTCGGCGTGCTCCTGTTCGCGACGACGACCGTGTTCACGTTGATCACGCTCCCGGTGGAGTTCGACGCGAGCCGCCGCGCGCTCGTGACCTTGCAGCGCGGTGGCATCGTCACCGCCGACGAGCTGACCGGCGCCAAGAAGGTGCTGGACGCGGCCGCGCTCACCTACGTGGCCGCGGCGGTGGCATCGGTGCTGACGTTGATCTACTACATCTTCCGACTCGGTCTCGTGGGCGGTCGCGACGACTAGCGCACACGTGGATGCACAGGCGCGCGTCGCGCGATGGCTCGCCATCGCCGCGCGCGCCGTCGAGCTCGATCCCGCCACGTCGGGTGAGGCCGGTGCCTCGGCCGGAGCGAGGGTTCCCCTGCGGCGATTCGCCTCCGCGCTGGCCGCCGTGCGCGTGGCCCCGTCCGTGACCGACCCGTCCTCGCGCGGTGTGCCGCACCACGTCGCGATCTTCGGCGGCACGAACAGCGGCAAGTCGACCGTGGCCAGCCTGCTCCTCGGCGTCGACAGCGGCGCGATGGCCGTGCGCGCGCGCTACACGCAGCACCCCACGGCCTACCACGCCGGCGATGCCGCGTGGATCTCCCGCCCGAGCTGGCCCCTGTCCGCGTACCGGGTCCATCGAGACGATCCGCCTCACTACAGCGACGAGGACATCGCCCGTGGCCGGTACGTACCGGGCATTCACCTCCGTCGGCGCGACGCCCTTCCCCGGATCGACGTGAGCGCCGCTCACGCCGAGCCCGGCCCCGTCCTGCCTGACGACGTCGTCCTGTGGGATCTCCCCGACTTCTCCACCGACGCCGCGGCCGCCTATCTCGACTCGGTGCTGGACATCATCGCACTGGCCGACCTCGTGCTCCTGACGCTCACCGAGGAATCCTACGCCGACGCTCGAGTGGACGATC
The DNA here is from genome assembly GCA_965224245.1 of Candidatus Eiseniibacteriota bacterium. Taxonomy (GTDB): domain Bacteria; phylum Eisenbacteria; class RBG-16-71-46; order CAZAMP01; family CAZAMP01; genus CBDCYW01. Next base: position 4,665,103 of record OZ245046.1, read on the forward strand.
TCCTGGGGCTCGTGGGGCGCTCCGGGGTGGAGACACGCGTCATCGCCAACAAGGTCTCCGGCGATCCCGATCTCCTCGAGCACATCGAGGGTCGCATCGGCGAGATCCACGACCGCGGTCGCGTGTTCGCGCTGCCCCGCGTGGACGGATCCAGCGCGTCGGCGCGTCTGGCCGAGCTCATCGGGACCGAGGACGCGCGGGCGCTGCAAGCCGACGTCCACGCGGCCCTCGCCGACCGGGGACAGCTGCGCCGGCACGCGATCGAGGGGGCGCTCCGGCTCTGGGAGCGCGACGTGGACACGATCCTGTCCCCGCTGGTGGAGGCCGCGGACGCGGACCTGGCCTGGCGCCGGTTCGTGCGCGAGCAGACCGAATCGATCATCCTGAGTGGCTACAGACGGGACTATCTCGAGACCAGCGACTACGGCGAGTTCAACGAGACGGTCGTTCGCGTGCTGGATCTGCTCGAGGTTCCCGGCGTGGGTCCGGTGCTCCGACAGGTGGCCAACATCGCGCGAGTGCCCATGCGTCTGGTGCTGGACACGCTCCGCGGGGCGTTCAACCAGATCGTGCCTCGTGATCGAGCGAAGACGAGAACGCTCGAGCACCAGATCCTGGCCGTCCTCACGGCCGAATGGCTGGACGCCCTCAGGCGCGAGGCGCAACGGCTCGCCCAGGACACCCGGGAGGCGCAGTGGGCGGACATCGCCCGTACGCTCGGGGATCGCTCCGCGCTGGACCTGATCGAGTCGCGCTTCGTCGAGGCCTACGGCCGATATGCCGAGCTCCGCGGTCGTGAGGTCCGCGAGCGGGCGCGGGAGATCGTGGCCATCCTGGAGGACCACCCGGCCCTGTGCCGTACGCTACGATCGGTGCGACTCGGAACCGATCTGGCGGCGATCACCGCGGCGGTGGCCAGCGGCGGACTCAGCTGGACCGATGCGCTCTGGGGTCCCCTGGTGGCGGCGGTGATGCAGGAGGTGTTCGAGGCCGGGCTCGGCGTGTACATCGATGGACAGAAGCGACGCCTGAAACGGCGCCAGTTCGACCTGGTGGAACGTCTCGTACTGGAGGCGATGGAGGCGCCGGTGCTCGCGCTGGCCCCGTCCACGACCACGCACGACGATCTGGCCGCCGTGCGTTCGGACGTCGCGGCGGTCTCGGAGCTTCTCGGCCGCCACGCCTGGGGGACCTGATGCGAGCGATCGACGATCTGCGCCGCGCGCTGGACGCGTCCCGCGTGGTCGCGATCGACCCCGACGGGCGGGCCCGGATCGACGAGGCCATCGAGCGAGCCCGCACGCTGCTCGCGAGCGCGGGCCCGCCGCGGCTGGTCGTCGCCATCACGGGCGGCACCGGCGCCGGCAAGAGCACGCTGATCAACGCGCTCGCGGGGCGTTCGATCGCCGTCGCCGCGGCCACGCGCCCGACGACGACGTCGCTCCACGTCTATCATCATCGCGACCTCCCACCCGACGTGATCCCGCCCTGGCTCCGGGAGGAGGCGGCGTTCACGGCACACGCCGAGCCCAGCCTCGCGAACGCGGTGTTGATCGACACACCCGATCTGGACAGCTTCGTCACCGAGCATCGCCGCCTGACCCGCGCGCTCCTGAAGGCCGCGGGTCTGGTGCTGTACGTGTTCACGCCGGACAAGTACGCCGACGAGCGGGTGTGGTCGGTGCTGCGGGAGGAGAAGGAGTTCAGCTCCTGCGCGGCCGTGCTCAATCGGATCGACGAGGTCGCGCCCGGCGAGGTCCCGTCGATTCTCGCCGACATCCGCGAGCGCTTCGCAGGCGTCGGCGTCAATGACGTTCCAGTCTTCGCGACCAGCGCTCGCGACCACGCGCCGGGCGGCGACGGTGTGCACCGGCGGCACGACTCGTTTCCGGCGCTGGTGGCGTTTCTGGAGCACGAGCGTCGCGACGGTGACCTCGCACGGCAGCGTCGCGCCCAGCGCGAGCGCGCCGTGGAGGCCGTGCGCACCGCGATCGCGGCGTCGGTGCCACGGGCGATCGACACGCACCTCTCCCGGCTGGATCGGGCCACCGACGAGCGGATCGATGCCGCGGTCGGCGAGCTGGACGCCACGATCGACGAGCGGCTGTCCGCGCTGACGGACGCGCTACGCCCGGTGGCCGTGCTTGCGGGTCGGGCCAGCTTCTGGGGGCCGCTACGGGCGTGGCTCGCGGTGGGCGACTTCGTCCGCTACGGCCTGCCCGGGATGGCGCGGCGCGCCGTCGCCGGCTTCCGTGGAACCGGTACGCGCGCCCCGATCGATCTGGGCGCGACGGCGGCGACCGAGATCTCGCGTCGGATCGCGCGTGACCTGCAGGCGCTCCAGGACCGCCTCTACGAGTGGGGACTGCCGGTCGCGCGGTGGCAGGCCCTGGCCGAGTCCATCGACGCCGCCCCCATCGCCGATCGCGTGGCCGACGAGATCGCATCGCGTTTCCAGCTCGCGAGCGCCCGGCGGCCCCTGGCTGTGCGCGTGGTCGCGTGGGTGCTCTCGGCGGTCGCGTTCGTCGTATCGCTCGTGGTCTCGGGCGCGGCGCTGTGGGAGATCGGACGCCGGCTGGTCCGGGGCGAGATCGCGGCCTTCGACGTGTTGCTCGATGCAGGGGCGCTGCTCGTGCTCGCGTTCGTGCTTCTGGGGGCGCTCAGCATGCTCGTGGGCGCCCGGGGACCCAACGTGCACCGACTGCGCCGCGAGGTCCTGCGGGACGTGGTCGGCGGCCGGATCGCCTCGGTGGTCGACACGTACCGGGGCGAGCTCGTGCGTGAGCTGGAGCGGCTCGAGGTGCCCGTCGACGAGATGATGGCGCTCGCCCACGACGGTCCTGGTGACGGCGGTCCCGATCGACGCGACGCCGTGCGGTCCCCATCCGACGACCCTCGAGCGGGCGACGCCCCGGAGAGCCCCACCGCTCCGGACGGTGCCCCCGACCCGAACGACACCGATCCAGGCGACGGGTCGCCCGGGCCGGCGGATGACGGCAGGACCGACCCGCCGGCCAGCGCCGGAGAACGCGAGGCCTACGCCGGGTCTCTCGCCGCGCGCATGGCCAGGGCCGCCGAGCGCGGCCGATCCGGCGATTCCGGGCGTTGACGCGTTTCGGCCTCTCCCCGCATACTCCTCCGCCATCGGTTCGGGCTCGAGCATTCGGTCGTCACGCCGTGAGGCGGGGATTCCACGCATGAACATTCGAAACGTCGCGATCATCGCACACGTGGATCACGGGAAGACCACGCTGGTCGATCAGATCCTCCGTCAGTGCCACGTCTTCCGCGACGACCAGGAGGTCGCGGAGCGCGTCCTGGACTCGAACGACCTGGAGCGCGAGCGCGGCATCACGATCATGTCGAAGAACATCGCGGTGCCGTATCGCGACACCCGCATCAACCTGATCGACACCCCCGGCCACGCCGACTTCGGGGGTGAGGTCGAGCGCGTCCTGAAGATGGCCGACGGCGTGCTGCTCCTGGTCGACGCGTTCGAGGGACCGATGCCGCAGACCCGGTTCGTGTTGCAGAAGGCGCTCGGTCTGCACCTGAAGCCGATCGTGGTCATCAACAAGGTGGATCGTCCGAACTGCCGACCGGCCGAGGTGGTCGACGAGGTGCTGGATCTGTTCATCGATCTCGGGGCCGACGAGAACCAGCTCGACTTTCCGGTGGTGTACGCGGCCGGGCGTGATGGCTGGGCCACGCTGAGCCTCGATCACGACCGCGCGAACCTCGAGCCGCTGATGGAGACGATCGTGGGCGCCATCCCGCCGCCGGAGGTGGCCGACGGGCCGCTTCAGATGCTCGTGACGGCGCTCGACCACAGCGACTACGTGGGACGCATCGGAATCGGCCGCGTCTTCCGAGGCTCCATCCAGGCCAAGTCCACGGTCGCCATCGTCAAGCGCGCCGACGGCGCGGTGCAGGAGGCCGACATCCGGCGGCTGGACGTGTTCGAGGGCCTCGGTCGGCGCGAGACCAGCTTCGTCGGCGGCGGCGACATCTGCGCGGTCGTCGGCATCGAGGGCATCGACATCGGCGACACCATCGCCGACGTCGAGCATCCCGATCCCCTCCCGATCATCGCCATGGACGAGCCCACGCTGTCGATGTACTTCATGGCGAACAACAGCCCGTTCTACGGCAACGAAGGCAAGTACTGCACGAGCCGCCAGGTCCGCGATCGCCTCTACAAGGAGACCCAGCGCGACATGGCGCTCCGCGTCGAGGACACGCACAACCCCGACACGTTTCGCGTCTCGGGCCGCGGGGTCCTGCACCTGTCGATCCTGATCGAGTCGATGCGTCGCGAGGGCTACGAGCTGATGGTGGGACAGCCTCGCGTCATCTACAAGGAGATCGACGGCAAGAAGGCCGAGCCGGTCGAGATCCTGACCGTGGACGTTCCCGACGAGCACGTCGGCACCGTGATCGAGTACGTGGCCACCCGTAAGGGCGACATGCTCGACATGGAGCCGGGCGAGGGCCGCACGCGTCTGGTCTTTCACATCCCCAGCCGGGGCCTGATCGGATTCCGGAGCAAGATGCTGCGGAGCACATCGGGCGAGGTCGTGATCAATCACCGATTCCATCAGTACGAGAACTTCAAGGGCTCGATCCCAGAGCGCCAGACCGGCAGCATCGTCTCCATGGCCCAGGGCGAGGCGGTCGGGTTCGCACTGGACGCGTTGCAGGACCGCGGACGGTTCTTCATCGGTCCCGGCGAGAAGCTCTACGAGGGACAGATCCTCGGCGAGCACGCGAAGGAGGGCGATCTCGTGGTCAACGCGCAGAAGGCCAAGAAGCTGACCAACATGCGCGCAGCGGGATCGGACAAGGCGCTGAAGCTGGCGCCGCCGACGCGGCTGAGCCTCGAGGAAGCGCTCGAATACGTCAACAACGATGAGTTCGTCGAGGTGACGCCGAAGTCGATCCGGCTCCGGAAGTCGGTGCTGAACGACTCCGAGCGGAAGCTGGCCGAGAAGCATGCGAAGAAGGCCGTCAGCTGACAACCGGTCGGTACGGTCATCCGAAATCGTAGCGAGTACACCATTGTAGGTTCCGCACCCATCGGAGCGGATGTCCGCAGTCCATCGGCCACGTGTCCGCCGGCGGCATACCAGCGTTCTCAACCTGGGAGGTCGACGTGCGCCATCGGGGTCAAGCCGCATGGGTCGCCGCCGCGTTCACCGGACTGGCGGTCGGGTTCGCGGCGGCGGACGAGTTCTTTCCCCTCGGACTCTACGGGGCGGGCATGTTTCCCCCGAGCAGCCGCCAGTGGGCATGCTGCCCGGGGCCGGGCTGCATGCCCGACGTGAGCTGTACCGCGCCGGAGTGGAACGCGTTCGACGACGTCGCGGCAAATTCCGCCTTCAACGTTGTTCAGGACTATTTCTACCGGACCGGCTATCCATCCTGGGTTCAGTTCGGGGATGTGGAGTGCTTCCTCGAGTCCGTCGAGGCCGCCGGCCTCAAAGCCATGGTCAGCCTGCCGCGCTGGCTTCCCGACGACATCTCGCCGACCTGCGCCCACAACGTCGCGGAGTCGTTCCATGCACCGCTGAATGCTTTCCAGCGCGCGCTCACCGACTCGGCTGCCGCGATGGTGGCCCGGCTGATGTCCAACGATGCCGTCTACGGCTGGTATCTGGCCGACGAACCGATCGACATCACCCACGATGCCGCCTTCCACAGCATCGCGGTCTCGGCCGAAAAGCTGGAGCACGCCCGCAACGTCCTCCGAGGAATCGACGGCTCACATCCGATGCTCATCACGCTGCCGGACTACGACTCGTTCCTGTTCAACTCCGCCCCATGGCCCGTCAGCTCGGGTGACGATCGCTACGCGGACTGGCGTTGGAACAACGACGGCCCGACACGGGAGTACCGTGATCCGTGCTGTCCCGACTTCAACTGCCAGCCGTGGATATGGAATGCCCCGTGTGTCCACGACACCCTCTGCACGACCGGCGGCACCGACCACTGTGGCTGCCCGGGTATCGAGCTGACGCAGGACTACACGTTCGCCGCCGACATCATCCAGGACGACACCTACGTCTCCGTCACCGCCGACTCGCTCGACCTCGAGATCTACACGAAGCGCCTGCGCCAACAGGACGATCTGGTCGCGTCACAGCGTGCCGCCGGCGGCGCCGCCCAAGTGGTCATCTCGGTGGCCACGACGACCGGCTGTCCCGACAGTCCGGTCACGGTCCGTCCCAGTGCGGACAAGCTCCGATACGAGACCTACGCCAGCATCATCCACGGCATGGAGGGGGTCTGGTACTGGTCTTACGACCTGTCGTTCGACGATCCGGATGCGGACGGAAACTGTACGGTCGATGCTTGCATCCGGTACGGACCACCGGGCCCGTACTTCACCGGCGTGATGGCTCCGCTCTCGTTCGAGCTGGCAGGGATCGAGGATCACCTCCTGGGGACCAGCGTTCTGGAGTACCACTGGGAGGAAGACCTGACCGATGGAGATCCCTTCAACGACGGCGTTCCCGTTCAGCCCAACTCGGCCGAGACGTGGTTGAAGGACTACCACGTCGTTCATCAGCTCATGAAGAACGACGGAGCCCAGACGCTGCTGATGACGGCCAACGCAGGAGCGGACACGCTCGACATCCTCTTCGACATCTCCGCGCTGCCGGATGCCCCGGAATTCAACACGATCAAGAACGCCACGATGGCGACCGTCCACAAGCTCGGCACGACACAGACCGTCCCCATCTCCAGCGGGACGATGGCCGCCCAGTACCTCCCGTACGAGGTGCGGCTGTACGAGTTCGTGGCGCCCATCGTGAGGGTTCCCGACGACGAACCCGATCTGCAGGTCGCGATCGACAACGCCGCGCCCGGGACGATCGTTCAGGCCGCGCCAGGAACCGTGTACGCCGGCGACTTGCTGATCAAGTCGGGTGTCAACGTGCAGGCCGCGCCCGGAGCGCCCATGCCCGAAGTGGATGCGACCGGAAACGGCTACGGCGTGTTCATCCCCGGCAGCGCCGGGCCGGGCACGGGGATATCGGGCTTCTACGTGCACGGAGCGACCGGAACCGGTGTCTCCATCTCGCTCGGTGCCGACGGTGTCAACGTCACCGACTGCGTGATCGAGGGCAGCAACACGGGCATTCTGGTGAACAACGCCTCGGCCACGCTGGACGGCAATCGAATCACCGCTTCGTACATCGGCCTGAACGCGACCGAGGCCGTGGACGGTGAGAGCTTCGACGTAACCGTGACCGACAACGTCATCCTAGGACCCGCGGCGAGCCAGGGAGTCGGTGTCGTACTGTCGCTTCCGGAATCTACGCCGACCTTCGAGAACAACACGGTGCTCGGATGGTCCATCGGCGCCTACTTCGACGCGACCGCGTTCATGCTGGTGGCGCGCAGCGTGTTCACCGGCAACGATACGGACCTGTGGTGCAATGGACAGGCGCCGGCGTTCTTTCACTGCACGTCGTTCGGCAACGGCGTCAACTGGAACTGCGCCTACACGCCCATGTGGAACGACACGTTCGACCCGATGCTGTGTGACGACACCGGCAGCGTGCACGTCAACTCGCCCTGCCTTAGCTGGAACAGTCCCTGGAGTGAGGACATCGGGGCGCACGTCGGCGTCGGGTGTGCCTCCGGTACGCTGGCCGCGTCGGCGACGCTCGACGACGACAACGTGGCTGCGGGCACGATCGCGGTGCCGTCGGACTTCCGCGTGCCGTCGGGTCTGTCGCTGGACGTGTCAACGCAGTCGGGTCTCACGTTCGAGTTCGACGACACCGACGAGGCCGACATCGCCGGTCGGCATCCGACGAAGACCGAGCTGCTCGTCGAGGGGAGCTTGACCGCGGCCGGCATCGCCGGCGCTCCGGTACGCTTCGTATCGGGCGAGACGCCAGCGGAGGGTGATTGGCACGGAATCGACGCGCGATCCGCGGCGACGTTCGAGCTGCGGCAGTCGGAGGTGCGCCACGCCACCGTCGCTGTTCGCCTCCCCAGCAACACGTCCCCCAGCCTCGTTCGGAACTGCGTGATCGGGGACAACCTCACGCAGGACGTCAGCGCCATCGGCTGGGTGTCGGCGGTGCGCGACGTCAGCTACAACACGATCGACGTCGGCGGTGGCGAGGGCGTGAAGTTCGTCGACAGCAACGTGGGCGCGCGGTGTGAGTACAACACGATCACGGTGAGCGGGAATGACGGAGTCATCGTGAATCCACGGGGCACGCACCAGAGTGACGTGCGAATACACGGCAACGTCATCGCTCTGAACGGTTCCAACAGTCGGGGAGTTCGCGTCCTGGCCGGAACGCCGTCGATCACGACGAACGTGATCGACGGAGGGAAGTTCGGCATCTACGTGTCCGGTGGCGACCCGGCGGTCGGGGATCCGTCGGATCCCACTTCCGGCAACACGGTGACGAACGCCACCGTCGCCGGCCTGTACGTCACCGGTGGCGGTACCGGGGGCACCGCGCGACACAACACGTTCACGCAGGGTGCGAACGGCGTACGCGTAGACAACGGCGCGCTTCCGGATCTCGGAACGGCCGTGTCGCCCGGGCTAAACGACCTCTGCGGAAACTCGACGAACTGTCTCCTCAACACGACCGCGGGCTCAGTGGTCTCGGCACAGGGAAACTACACCGAGGAGTGTCCGGGCACCCTGTGCATCACCGGTGATTTCGACGTCACCGGTCAGATGTGCTGTTCGATGCCCAGCGCGCGTCTCCTCGCGGCCACGGTTCCGCTTCGACTCCGCGTGGCGGGCTCGAATCCCACCCGCTCGACGGCAACGCTACGCTTCGACATGGGCGCAACGGCACGAGCCGTTCGGGTCGAGGTGTTCGACGCGTCCGGGCGACGCGTGCGCCGGATGGCCGATGGTGTTCGATCGCCAGGAACCCACGAGATCGTGTGGGACGGCCGCAACGATCGCGGGTGGCGACTGGCGAGCGGAGTCTACTTCGTTCGGGTCGACGGCCCGGGGCTGGGTTCGGAGTCGGTGAAGGTGCTCGTGACTCGCTAACCCCCTGCGAGGATCCCGGGATCCCGGCACCACCGGGGTCCCAATGACCACACGATCGGTCCGACGTCGGGCGAGTGTGGTACCCGTCCGATCGGACCGATCACGATGATCCGGCTACCTCGCGGCGCAATCGGCTCGGTCGGACGGTTCACGACGCTGTCGTCTTGCGGACCCGAACGCGGGCCACTATCGTTCAGGCGCTCCACGCAACATGACCCATGAACATGGCGCGCCGATGGAATCGAACGGCATCCACACCGATCCCGCGTTGACCGTCTCGCTGGCGCTGGCCGCCGGCCTGACCGCGCAGGCGATCGCCCACCACTTGCGCCTGCCCGGCATCGTGCTCCTTCTGGCCGCCGGCGCGCTCCTGGGACCGGACGTCGCCCACGTGATCCAGCCGAACGATCTCGGCGCCGGGCTCCAGACGCTGGTGGGCTTCGCGGTCGCCGTGATCCTGTTCGACGGCGGGCTCAATCTGAACATCCGGCAGCTCCGGCGCGAATCGGGCGCGATCCGCCGGCTGATCACGATCGGTGCGCTGGTCACCGCGATCGGTGCCGCCGTCGCGGCGCGGTACATCCTCCAGTGGGAGTGGCGCCTCTCGATCCTCTTCGGCACGCTCGTCATCGTGACCGGCCCCACCGTGATCGGCCCGCTCGTGAAGCGCATCAAGCTCAAGTCCAATCTCCAGACCGTGCTCGAGGCCGAGGGGGTCCTCATCGATCCCATCGGTGCGATCACGGCCGTGGTCGCGCTGGAGGTCGCGCTCCAGCCGACCGGAGAGTCGCTGGCGGCGGGACTCCTGACCGCCCTCGCGCGGCTGTCGTTCGGACTCATGCTCGGCCTCGTCGGCGGATATGGACTCGTCTTCGTGCTGAAGCCGAAGCGGTTGATCCCCGAGAACCTGCGAAACGTGTTCGTGCTCGCGTTCGTGCTGGCGCTCTATCACGTCAGCAACTCGGTGCAGCACGAGAGCGGGATCGCGACGGTGACCATCGCAGGCATGGTCGTGGGCAACGTTCGAACACCGCTGGTGCGCGAGCTTCTCGAGTTCAAGGAGCAGCTGACGTCGATGCTGATCGGCATGCTGTTCGTCCTCCTGGCCGCGGACGTCCGTCTCAGCGACATCCAGGCGCTCGGTACGCCCGGGCTGTGGACCCTGGCCGCCGTGATGTTCGTGGTCCGGCCGCTGAACGTCCTCGCGAGCACGTGGGGTGCCAACATGACGGCGCGCGAGCGGACGTTCCTGTGCTGGCTCGCCCCGCGCGGGATCGTGGCCGCGGCCGTGGCCTCGCTGTTCGCGGTCACTCTCGACCAGCACGACATCGCGGGTGGGGCGTCACTGCGCGCGCTCGTGTTCCTGGTGATCGCGGGAACGGTTCTCGTGCAGGGCCTCACGGGCGGGCTGGTAGCCCGCCTGCTGGGCGTGCGCCGTCCGGCCAACGCGGGCTACATCATCCTGGGCGCCAACGACATCAGCCGCGCGCTGGCCGGCGCGCTACGCGATGGCGAGGAGTCCGTGACGCTCGTGGACTCGAACGCGGATGCGGTCCGCTGCGCACAGGACGAGGGGTTCCGCGTGGTCTACGGCAACGGCCTCGAGGAGCGGACGCTACAGCGCGCGCGCGTCGACACGGTGGCCGGCGTCATCGCGATGACCACGAACGAGGAGGTGAATCTCCTCTTCGCCCGGAACGCCCACTACGAGCACAAGGTCGCCAGGAGCTACGTCGCGCTCCGGCTCGACCAGGGCACGGTGACGCCGGCGATGGTTCACGCGATCGAGGGCGAGATGCTCTTCGGCGCACAGCGCGGACTCGATCTCTGGAACGTCCGCCTCCGGCGCGGGCACGCCACGGCCGAACGGTGGCGGCTGAACGCGCTCCCCGAGAACGCGACCGAGCTGAACGGGCCCAAGCCGACCGACGTCGCGCGGTGCGTGCTTCCACTGGTCAGATCACGCAGGGGACGGGTGACGCCGATCGGCGACTCGACGGAGCTGCGCGAGGGCGACGTGGTGACGCTCCTCGTCTACGACGAGCGGCGCGACGAGGTCGTCCCGTGGCTGACCGATCAGGGATGGGAGCCGGTGGTCGAGTCCGCCGAGCCCGAGGCGTCGGAGTCGGCAGAGTCGTCGTAGCCGCTCCACCGGGCCGCCACCCGCACGAGAGCACTCGTGCCCAGACCGACGTATATCGGCTCGATGCCGAGCCAATACGACCCGCCGGCGCGGCCGCCGAAGAGCCACACCGCCGCGGTCACCCCCGGTACGACGATCCACGCCATCGCCCATCGCCCCGAGACACGGAGGCGGCGGTGGAGCGCCCCCATCATCGGGAGCAGCAGCGCCGGCGTTCCGATCGACCCCAGGTCGTGCCACAGGTCGACGACGCTGTCCGACGCCAGGGCGAGACCCACCGCGAAGACGCCCGTGCCGACGAGACCCCACCGTGCCCGGGCGCTGGCCGCGTCGCTCAGCTCGTCGTCGGATCGGGACACGAGGTTGGCCAGCGTGGCGGCCGCGATGAAGCCGTTGGTGTCCACCGTCGACATCACGACCGCGAGCATGCCGACGAAGAAGAGCGCGCCCAGCACGGGCGGCAGGATCTGATGCGCGAGCGCGGGATACGCGGCCACCGGGTCGGTCGTGGCCGGCAGGAGCGCTCGCGCGTAGAGCGCCGTCGCGGTGGACATCGCATCGAACACGATCCAGAACCCCAGCGACACGAGGATTCCGCGCCGGGCCGTGCGCGCCGACTCCGCGGCGAACACGCGCTGATAGAACGCAGGCTCGATGAGCGTGGCCAGGGCGATGAAGAACCACACCACGACGTACTGCGGTGAGTTGCCGCCGTGCCACGTCCAGTGGGTGGTGGGTACGTCGGCGTGAACCGGCATGACGCCGAACGCGGTCACCAGATAGACGATGACGGCACCGAACGACGCAAACATCAGCGCGAACTGGAGCGCGTCGGTTCTGACCACGGCCCGGAGCCCGCCGCGCATCACGTAGCCCAGCGACAGGACGGCGCCCGCCACGATGCCCAGCCACGAGGGCCAGCCGAACACGAGCCCGAAGAGCGTGCCCAGCATCAGCACGTAGCTGGCGGGTGCGGTCATCGCGAAGACGACGAGACCGGCGAGGCGTCCGGCGGTGCGGCCGTAGCTTCGATTGATCGCGTCGGGTACCGAGACGAACCCGGATCGCCTGGCTCGCGTCGCGACCCCCAGCGCGAACAGGAGCGCGGCGACGTAGTACGGCACCCCGAACACGAGCCAGCTCGAGATGCCGTAGCGGTAGCCATACTCACCGACGCCGAGAATGCCGCCATACCACGACGACACCAGCGTGGCCACGAACGCCGGCAACGTGAGCGCGCGTCCGGCCAGGAGATAGTCGGTCGCGTTCGTCGAGGGCCGGCGGATCACGCGCAGAACGAGATACGCCAGAAACCCGACGTAAACGGCGAGCGCGATCAGGTCGGATGGCACGTTCGCACCTAGAGCCGCGTCTCGAGACCCAGGAACACGCTCCGGGTCGCACCCGGCCAGTAGAACGCCTCGGGCGCCGGCGGCGAGCCGTCGTAGTAGGCGTATCCGAACGTCTCGTGAAGGGTGTCGAACACGTTGATGACCCGGAGCTCGAGCTCGAACGGACGTCCGAGATCGAGCGCCCTTCCGAGATTCACGCCGATCGTCGTGTTCACCAGCGTGAACGCATCGATGGCCAGCGACTCCACGTTCTCGCTCTCGACGTACTGCTTGCCCACGTGCTGCGCCTGTGCGCCGAACGTCCATGCGCCCCGGCGGACCTCGGCGTAGAGGTTCCCCAGGATCTCGGGGTTCCGCGGGACCGTGTTGCCGTCGAGTCGCAGAAGGCCGCCGGCGTAGTCGTCGAGCCAGTAGGCGAAGATCTCGTGATCGACGTAGCGATGCCGGGCGAACGTGACGTTGCCGCCGACGAGAACGTCGTCACGTGGCTCGACGCGCGCGGCGATCTCGAGGCCCTGGTGTCGCGTGCGATCGGCGTTGGCCCGGGCCAGGCGGCCCTCCTCCTGGATGCGTCCGCCGTCGATCGGGATCAGCTCACCGCGGAACTCGAGATCGTACAGCGTCACCGACGCGTTCCAGCTCTCGCGGACGACCTCGGCTCCCAGCTCGAGATCGAGGACCTTCTCGGGATCCACGATCGGGTCGTCGAGACCGGTGATCACGTCGTCGGAGACGTCGGCGTAGGCGGGCACCGCGGAGGGATCGTCCTCGTCCATGTAGTCGCTGCTCGACGGCTCGCGCCGGGCCAGGCTCACCGATCCGAAGACTGACAGGCCGCCGTCGAGTCGGTGTCGTACACCGAGCCTCGGGCTGACGAAGTCGTGGTCGGCCGAGAACTCGTAGCCGCGGAAGTTCTTGATCGCGGTCTGGTCGACGTCGTAGCGGTGTCCCTGATACTGGATCGCGCCGGTCACGCGCGTCCGTGATCCGAGGCGCTGCGCGAGCCGCGCGTAGGCCTCGACGCTCGTCTTGGACGTATCGTAGTCGTAGTAGCGGTCGAGCGCCTCGGCGTCCACGTTCTGGTCGGTCCACACGACCTCGCCGAAGTGATCGGACTCGTAGCGGCGCAGACCCAGCCCCACGGTCAGATCGCCGCCCGCCAATGGCAGGCGCGCCTGCGGCAGCATGCCCCAGTAGAAGTTGTCGAGCCAGCGGCGGCGGACGAGGTCGGTCGTGTCGACGGTCTCGCCGTCCACGTCGATGGGAGCGAATCCGTAGTCGAAGAACGGCTCGTCGGTCTGGTACTGCTCGTAGAACCCCTCGCCGTCCACGTAGTACGCCGTGTTCGAGAGCGAGATGCCGTCCCCGACCTCGACGTCGGTCGTGATCGAGGTGATGGTCTGCCGGAAATCGTCGACGTTGTTGTCGTACACGTCGTAGACGTTGTCTCGTCGGGCGTCGCGATCGCTCAGCACGTCGCGCGGCAGGCCGTCCCAGGCGAACCGCGTGACCTCGCTCCCCGACAGCACGTCCACCTTGTGCGAGACCGATCCGCTCCGGTACAGCGCCGAGAGGGCGACGCTCTCCAGGTCGGCGTCGCTCGCGCGGCGATACCCCCCGCTCCGCTGACGCGAGTACCTCGCCGAGAACGCCGCCCGGCCCTCCAGCACGGGACCGCTGGCCACGATGGCCCGGAACGCCCGCGTGGGCGACGTGATGTCGGCGTCGGTGAACGTGCCGTAGCCGGTGGCCAGGTGCACGCCGGGCTCGATCGACGTCGGGCTCGTGAGCACGTTCACGCTGCCGCCGAAGGAGCTGGCGCCGAAGAGGTTCGTCCCGACACCGCGCTGCACCTGCACCTGGCTCGCGGACGCGAGGATGTCGCCGTGATCGACCCAGTACACCTGGTGCGCCTCGGGGTCGTTCAGGGGCACCCCGTTGACGAGGATGCCGAGGCGATCCTGGTAGAAGCCTCGAATGCGGAGGTACGTGTAGCCGAAGCCGTTCCCGGCGTCCGACCACGCGTACACGGACGGCACGCTGGACAGGACCATCGGAAGATCCTGGCCGTACGAGTACCGATCGATGGCCTCGCCGTCGAGGTTGGTGACCGGGACCGCGCTGCCGGAGGCCGCGTTCGCACGCTCGATGACGATGCGGTCGACGGTGTAGACCGAGAGGCTGTCACCCGCCGCACGCGTGGATCCGATCGTGACCGCCGTCCGGTCCCCCGGATCGTCGGGTCGGGCCTCGTTTCGATCGGCGGCCGTGGCGTCCGCGTGCGCGGCGCACGCGAGGGTGCCGGCCGCCACGACCGACAGGGCCCACGTGAGCCCGCGCCCGCGGTGGCGGTCTCGCGCGCGACGCCGGCGGCGAGAGTGGTTGGCGTCTGACATGGTGCACCTCCACGGGGAGACGCAGCATCACACGAGGCAGGAAGCGGTGACGAGATACGGAGCGAAGGGCTCGCGTGGGCGATCTCGTGTGTTTCCCTACGCCGGTGTGAGCCGGTTCAGGTTCGAAGGGTATGCTCTCAGCCCGGCGCGTCGTCGCCGGACACCCCCAACACACTCCGGAAGACGTTCTTCCGAAGAGGCGAGTCAGTGTAGCCGAGCCGGTGCGCCGCGACCAGCCAATCCCGGCGCGCAGGTGACGCGGATTCGATCGGCAGACCGCGGGCCCGCTTGCTCGAACCGGTCCGGACCTGTCACACTGTGTTCTCCAGCTCGGCCACTGCCTCGGACGTCCCTCCCCAATCGACGCGGAGGCGGACCTCATGCGAACGCGCGTTCAGGCGCCCGATCGACCCTGCCCTCGGCGCGACGTGCGGCCCCGTCTCGCATTCGCGGCCGGCGCCGCGGCGTGGCTCTCGGCGCTGGCGTGTGTGATCACGCCGGGCTCGGTGCTCGCCACCGAGTGCGCCGATTACACCCAGTACGCGCACTGGATCGGCGGCACGACCGGAACGCTCGACGCCCGGGCCTTCGACGCGGCGGGGGACCTCGTCTACGTCGCCGAGCAGAGCCGCGGGCTGACGATCTGGCGCCGGCAAGCTTCCGGAGCGCTCACCTACGTCGGTGGTACCCAGCCGTTCACCGCGCTCGACGTGCGCGTTCGCGAGGACTTCGCCTACGTCGCCGCGTTCACCGACGGGCTCATCACGGTGGACGTGAGCGACCCGACCGATCCCACCGTCGTGGCCCTGTACGAGGTCAGCGGGTACGGTCTGGCGGTCGACGTCGTGGACGGCCTGGTCTATCTGGGCGTCGAGCACGGCGCGCCCGACGGGGAGCTGCGCATCTACGATGCGGCCGCGAACCCGTGGTTACCGATTTACCAGGGGCGCGTCTTGACCCCATGGCAGGTCCGGACCGTCCGGGTTCGGCCGCCCTTCGCCTACGTGATCGACACGTTTCGCCTCGAGGGCGCGCCCACCGGGGGGATCGGGGTGTACGACGTCAGCGATCCCACGCTTCCGTACAAGGTCGCCTATCGTGGACTCGGCGTGTCCTCGGGTCTCGCGTTCTCGGGCACCTTCGCCTTCGTCGCCGCCGAGACGTTCGGGTTCTGGGTCATCGATCTCTCCGATCCGACGGTGCCGATCCGGGTCACGTACGCGGACGGCTACGCCGGCGAGGACGTGGCGGTGGTCGGCGAGACGCTCTGGGTCAGCGGCGACGCGGTTCGACTCTTCGACATCTCCAACCCCCGCCTGCCCGTCGCAGCGGGTCGACTGGAGGTGCGTTCCGGGAACCCGGGCGCGATCGACGCCGTGGGGGACGCGGTGCTGGTGGCGGACGGCGGCGACGTGTATCTGGCGCAAGCCGGCTCGGGGGCGCTGGCCGCACCGACCGCGGTGGTCGGGGTACCCGAGCGCGTCTCGGCGCTGGTGACCTGGCCGGGAGCCGCGATCGCGGGGGACAGCACCGGCCTGCGCGTGATCGACCTGGCCACGCCCGACAAGCCGGTGTTGCGGGGCGCGCTCGACGACGTCGGCCCGATCTCGTCGCTGGCGTACGGCGGCGGATGCGTCGTCGCCGGTGACGCCGCCGGGAGAATCGCCCTCGTCGACGTCTCGGATCTGGACACGCCCGTGCTCCGGGACGTGCTGCCCGGCAACGGAGAGGCCATCGATGCACTCGCGGCCGATGCCGATCTGATCGCGTTCGGCACCTCCGCCGGCGGCACGAGCCTGCTCGCGCTGGCCACGCACGACGGCGGCGCGATCACGCCGCGCGGTACCCTCGTCTTGCCCGCCCCCGCGCGGGACGTCGCGCTTCGCGGAACGACGGCCGCGGTCGCGATGCACGCCGGCGGCTACCTCCTGGCCGACGTATCCGATCCCGCGATGCCGATCGTGTCGAGCACGCTCGTGACCGGTCGCCCGGTATCCCTGGACTGGTGGAACGACCGCCTCGTCGTCGCCGACGAGGTCCTGGGACTCGTCGTCGTCGACGCCGCCAAGCGGACGAGCCCGATCGTCGTCGGGCAGCGGAGGCTCGCGGTCCCGGTGCGCCGCGTCGAGAGCGAGGCCGGCGTCGCGTGGGCCGGGACCGACGGCGGCGTCTTCCTGATGGACCTCCGCGGCCCGGATCCGATCTCGATCGGCTTCCTTCCATCCGAGGATCTGGCCGCGATGGCGCTCGGCGAGGTGCTCCTGGCCGGCGGTGCGACCGATCACGTCGACGTGTTCGCGGGCACCTGTGCTGCGGTCGGGGTCGCCGGCGGGGAAGCGCCGGCGGTCTCGCCGATCCGGCTCGTGGCCGCGCCGAATCCGTTCCTGGGGTCCACGCGGATCTCGTTCGACCTCGTCCGTGGGGGCCGCGCGTCGCTGTCGATCTTCGACGTGACCGGACGGCGCGTGCGCACGCTGATCGACGGCGCGCGACGCGGTGCGGGAACGCACGACGCCTCGTGGGACGGCCGCGACGACGCCGATCGGCCCGTTTCGCCCGGCACGTATTTCTACGTGCTCGACGGGCCGTCCGGCCGTGCCCGGGGGACGATCACGCGGGTGCGATAGGGATCGCCGCCACCTCACCGGTCAGCGCCGGCTCGCCCCAGCTCGCGGCGAGATCGGCGAATCCGGGCGTCGGGCCGCGCCATCGGAGCGCGTCGACGTCGTCGAACACGTCGACGTCGGTTCGCAGCACGGCGAGCCGGCGAAACAGGAGCGCGTCCCCCCGGTGCTCGGTCAGCGTGGCGGCCAGTCGCGCCTTGCCCCTGACGTCGACGTCCCACGAGGCGGGATCGGCGGGGATGTCCTCGAGGCGGCCGTACCGGGCGAGCACGCGCGACGACGACGTCGCGCCCCAGCCGGGGAGACCGGGAAACCCGTCGGCCGCATCGCCGGTCAGTGCGAGGTAGTCGGCGATGCTCTCGGGGGGAACGCCGAACTTCGCCTCGACCCCGGCCCGATCGCGCACGTCGCCCGATCGCACGTCGAGCTGGACGACCCGCTCGTCGCGGACGCTCTGGGCGAGGTCCTTGTCCGGGGTCCGGATCACCACGCGATCCACGCGCGAGTCCTCGGCGGCACGATGCGCCGCCGATGCGAGCGCATCGTCCGCCTCCACCTCCACGCACGGCCAGACCACGATGCCGAGCGCGACGAGCGCGTCCTCCAGCGGATGGAACTGCGCCCAGAGATCCGGATCGATCCCCTCGCCGGTCTTGTACCCGGGCCACAGCTCGTTCCGGAACGACTCGACGACGTGATCGGTCGCCACGCCGACGTGGGTGACGCCCGACGCGAGAAGCCGCACGACCGATCGGACGACCCCGATGACGGCGCCGCGCTCCTCGCCGTCGACCGGAGTGCGGGCGCGGCCCCCGTAGTACTGCCGGAAGAGCTCGTAGGTCCCGTCGATCAGATGAACGTCCATGGGCGATCTCCGTTGGCCAGGCCTGGTGGTTGCCGAGTGGCCGTTTCGACTCGTAACGCTCCGACGACACGCGGTGCGGTCGACCGACGGCTAGCGAGCGGCGATCCGTCGCACCATCTCGCCCAGCTTGCAGACGGTGCGCCAGTTCCGGGCCGTGACCGGCGAGCCGACGATGCGATCCAGCACGGCGGGGGTCAGCTTCGATCGACCGACGCCGCTCGCGAAGTGGATCCACAGGGCGTCCCCCTTCCGGATCACCGTCTCACCGCCCACCGCACGACTCCGGAGCTCGGCCTCGGCCCTCGCGGCCGGAGGCCGCCGGGACAGCGCGAGGTGGACGAGCTTGGCATCCTCGTTCGACTCGTCGGCAAAGGGATTGCCCGTGACGTAGCGTCGCCACCGGGCGGCCGGCCGCACGATCACGGGCACCGGGAAGCGGAACCGCGCCTCGATCGCCTCCTCGAGCCGCGACTCGAGCGTCGTCGCGTGCACGTCCGAGCTGAACACGAGATTGCCGCTCTGGATGTAGGTCTCCACGTCGCCGAGCCCGATCCGGGCACATACCTCGCGCAGCGTCGCCATCGGGACCTTGTGCCGGCCCCCGACGTTGATGCCGCGCAGCAGGCCCACGTACGGCTGTCGCCGACTTGCCATCGCGCCTCCGCTCCTGGTCGTCGGGCCGGTCAGCGCGCCAGTCGCGAGATCTGGGCGACGATCTCCCGGACGCCGAGATACGCGAACAGCGCCAGCGACCCCCCGAGCACGACGTTCGCCAGGAGCCCGTTCCGCAGCTCCCCTAGGCTCCGCTTGTTGTTCATCACCAGGAGCGTCCCCGCCAGGAACGGCATGAACAGAGACCCCACGGCCGCGTACACGACGACGAGCCACACCGGACGCTCCATCAAGAGGAGCAGCATCGGCGGAAACGTCATGAAGAGCACGTATCCGCGATAGAGCCACCCGTGCTGGCTCTCGTATCGATCCATCGCGGCGCCCTTCGCCCCGCGGAGCAGCCCCACGTAGTTGCCGAACATGTACGGCACGCCCTGCCACACGCCGACGATCGACGTGGCCACCGAGCCCCAGAACCCGACGAGAAACACGAGCTCGCCCGGTCGGCCGAACCGGTCGGCCAGCACCTGCGCCATCTGGATGACGCCCTGGCTCCCGCTCACGCTCAGCCCGCGCGGCAGCAACACGACGCCACCGAGGAGAATCACCGCGACGCCGAAGAGCCCGGTCAGGAGATAGCCGACGCCGAGGTCGAACCGGACGACCCTCGAGAACCCGGGTCCGCTCCAGCCCTTCTCCCGCATCCAGTAGTTGTACGAGAGGAGCGTCAGCGTGCCTCCCACCCCCCCGATCACGCCCATCACGAGCACCGTGGATCCGCTGGGCAGCGTGGGGACGAGGAGCCCGCGCAGCGTGTCGGCCAGCGGCGGCGCCTGGAGCGCGGCGCTTCCCATGATCGCCACGAACATGAGCCCGATCGCCCACTTCATCGCGCTCTCGAACACCCCGTATCCGCCCAGCGACACGAAGAGCGCGGCGCCGACGGCGTGGACGATCGCCCACGCCTTCACCGAGAGCGCGGGCACGAGCGCGTGCGCGGCCAGTCCGCACGCGCTCATCAGCGCCGCGGAGACGATGAAGGTCCACAGGACGAGATAGACGAGGAAGTAGATCCGGACCGGGGTGCCGAACGTCTCGACCCAGCCCTCGAGGATCGTCGTGTCGGTGGCGAGCTGCCAGCGTGCGACGCCCTCCGCGAGCGCGAACTTCAGGAGCCCCCCGAACGCGGCGGCCCACAGGAGGGGCAATCCGTACGTGGCGCCGGCCTTGGTCGCGGCCACCAGATCACCCGCACCGACGCCCGTGGCCGCAACGACGATCCCGGGACCCAGCATCGAGAACAGCTGGCGCCAGGATCGCGGTGCGGTCATCGAGGCCCCTTTCGAACCGGCGAGGGTGACGATGGTGACGGCGGCGTTAGAGCCCGCACCGCGTCGAGCCCGCGCATCATCCGATCCCCGCCGGGATGCGTCAACCGCACGGCGACGATCGGCGTCGCCGGCGCCGATCAGCGCCGGATGATGCTGAGCGCGTAGTCGCGGCCGAGACCGAAGCGATACGCACCGCTGATCCAGAGCAGCGCGAAGGACTCCAGCAGTCGCGACGACGCGATCCCGCCGGCCTCGATCGCCTCGAAGCCGAGGTCGGTGGCCAGCCCGGCCACCGTGCGACGGGCCGTGTCGTCGTCGCCGGCGACGTACATCACCGCCCGGCGACCCTCCATCTCCGGATCGATCATCACGTTGTACCCGACGGTGTTGAACGCCTTCACCACGCGTGCGCCGGACGCCCAGCGCGCGACCTGCTCACCACCCGAGTCGTCTCCGTGGTGCGTGAGTCCGGACAGATCGGGGAGAAGTGGGTTCGTGCAGTCGACGACGATCTTCCCCGAGAGGCGCCCCGCCGCGGAGATCGCGGCCTCGGTGGCGTTCCATGGCGTGGCCAGGACCACGACGTCGGCCGGGTCCACGACCTCCGGGATGGGACCGGCCGCGCCGCCGGCCTCGGCGGCCAGCGTCGCGTACTTCGGGTCGTCGGGGTTTCGAACGCCGTAGCGCACTTCGTGATCGCCACGGGCCCATCCGCTTCCGAGTGCCGTGCCCACGTTGCCGGCGCCGATGATTCCGATCTTCACGACGAGCCTCCCATGGCGGCGATCGTGGCCGCCGTATCCGCGCTGGTCAGTCCTCGTTCGGCGACCCGGCTTGACGGCGGTCGCCCAATTCGATTACGATACCGCATCGTATATTAATTGATCCGGTCCTGCAACCGCGGAGACGCCGTGGCATCAGAGGGTTCGACATGTCGCTCGCGTGGACGTCCGCGCGACCCGCGACTCGACGCGCGCATCCTCGATGTCGCGCTGGAGCTTCTTTCACGGCAAGGCTTTGCGCGGATGACCATCGAGGCGGTGGCCCGTCGGGCTGGCGTCCCGAAGCCGACGATCTATCGTCGCTGGGCCTGCAAGGCCGATCTGGCCACCGCGGCCCTGGCCCGGCTCCGCTCGATGGAGCCGACCCCCGCGGGAGACTCCACGCGCGAGGCGCTGGTGTCCATCCTGGCCGGGTTCCAGCGGAACCTGACGCGCCCGAACGGCCTGGCCATGATCGGGACGCTCCTGGCCGAGGAAGCCCGGCATCCGGAGCTGATCGTGCTCTTCCGGGAGCGTATCGTCCTACCCAGACGGCGGACGATCCGCGACGCGCTCGAGCGGGGCGTCGGCCGGGGCGAGATTCGATCCGACGCGGACCTCGATGCCGCGGTGAACCTCCTGGCGGGGTCGCTCTACGCGCGATACCTCGCCGGACCGCCGATCCCCGAGGGATGGCCGCGCCGCATCGTCGACGTCGTGCTCGACGGCATCGCGGACGGCGCCGGCGAGGCCCGGCGCCACGGCACCCGGCTCGGGTGACGGGGGAACACTCGCCGTGCACGACGAGAGAACGAACGGGGAACCCGATGCAAAAGTACCTGAGGCTCTGCACCGAGAAGGCCGCGCAGTCGATACAGCGTGGTGTCAGCGAGATGGTGAGCATGCGGCGGCGCGTCTTCACCCCCGAGTTCCTGCTCGTCGGAATCCTCGAACAGAACGAATCCATGGCCACGCGGATCATCGAGGAGCTCGCCGACGATCCCGCCGCCACGCGGCAGAAGATCGTCGACGCCTGCGTGGACTCGCCCATGCACGAGAAGGACCAGATGGTCACGCCGCAGCAGCCGCAGGTGCTGGTGAGCCCGCAGGTGCAGCACGTGCTCGAGGCCGCGCACGGTGAGGCCCAGCGCGCCGAGGACAAGTTCATCGGAAGCGGGACGCTGTTCCTCGGCCTGTTCCACGAGGAGGCCGGGCGCGTCGCCACCATTCTCCGGGACGTGGGACTCGACACCGACCGTGCGCGAGAGGCGTACGTCCAGCTGCGCGGCGCGCGACGTCTCGATTCCAAGGACGCCGAGCAGAAGACCGCGTTCCTGGAGCAGTACACGACCGACCTCACCGAGCTGGCCCGGCGCGGAGAGCTGGACCCGGTCATCGGACGTCAGAACGAGATCCGCCGCGTGATCCAGATCCTGTCCCGGCGCAAGAAGAACAACCCCGTCGTGATCGGCGAGCCCGGCACCGGGAAGACCGTCATCGTCGAGGGCCTCGCGCAGCGGATCGCCGCTGCCGAGGTGCCAGAGACGCTCCTCGGCAAGCAGGTGCTGCTCCTGGACATGGGCGAGCTGATGGCCGGCGCCAAGATGCGCGGCGAGTACGAGGAGCGCGTGAAGGCGATCAAGGACGAGGTCATCGCGGCGGGAGGCCAGATCATCCTGTTCATCGACGAGCTGCACATGGTCGTGGGCGGGGGCGGCGACGCCGGCGGGAACGCCGCCAGCAACATGCTCAAGCCCGCGCTGGCGCGAGGTCAGCTGCAGTGCGTCGGCGCCACGACGACCGAGGAGTACAAGCGGTTCATCGAGAAGGACAAGGCGCTGGAGCGCCGCTTCCAGCCCATTCTTCTGGAGGAGCCCGACGTCGAGACCACGGTGCAGATCCTCGAGGGGCTGAAGGAGCACTACGAAGCACACCACCACATTCGCTACGACGACGAGGCCGTCCGGCAGGCGGCGGTGCTCTCCGAGCGCTACATCACCGACCGGCGGCTTCCCGACAAAGCCATCGACCTCCTCGACGAGGCCGGGAGCCGCAAGCACATCGACATGATCTACGTGGACCCCGAGGTCGCGCACCTCGAGAAGGAGCGCCAGGAGGTCGTGGCGAGGAAGATGGCGGCTTTCGCGGCGCAGGACTTCCAGTCGGCCGCCGAGATGCAGCAGCGCGCGATCCAGCTCAAGGACGCCATCGACCGCGCACGCAAGGAGAGCGCTGACGCCCGCGAGGACGGCGTCGTGACCGCCGACGACGTGGCCGCGGTGATCGCCGAGTGGACAGGGATCCCGGCCGCGCGCATCGCCGAGAGCGAGGCCGACAAGCTCGGACGCATGGAGGACAACATCCATCACCGGGTGATCGGGCAGGAGGAGGCCGTGGAGGCCGTCTGCAACGCGATCCGTCGCAATCGCGCCGGCCTCCGGAAGAGCTCACGTCCGATCGGATCGTTCCTGTTCCTCGGCCCCACCGGCGTTGGCAAGACCGAGCTGGCCAAGGCGCTGGCCGAGTTCCTCCTGGACGACGAGTCGAAGATCATCCGCCTCGACATGTCGGAGTACACGGAGCGCCATCAGGTGGCGCGCCTCATCGGGGCGCCCCCGGGATACGTGGGCTACGGCGAGGGCGGTCAGCTCACCGAGGCCGTTCGCCGGCGGCCGTACTCGGTGGTGCTCCTCGACGAGATGGAGAAGGCGCACCACGACGTCTTCAACATCCTTCTCCAGATCCTGGACGAGGGCACGTTGACCGACAGCGAGGGCCGGCTGGTCTCGTTCCGGAACACCGTGATCGTGGGCACGAGCAACATCGGCAGCCACAAGATCGCCGACGAGAGGACCGCGATCGGGTTCGGCTCGGGCAAGAACCAGATCACCTACGACGAGGCGCGGCGGCGCGTGCTCGACGAGGTCCGGAAGACGTTCAAGCCCGAGTTCGTCAACCGGATCGACGACATCATCGTGTTCCATCAGCTCGAGAAGCATCATCTCCGGGAGATCGTCGACCTCGTGCTCGCCGATCTCGTCGGACATCTCGCGGAGCGCCGCATCGCGCTCGAGGTGAGCGACGAGGTGAAGGACTTCCTCGTCGAGGCGGGCTACTCGCCGGTGTACGGGGCGCGGCCGCTCAAGCGCGAGGTCGAGCGGCGCGTGGAGAACCCCCTGTCGATGGCGATCATCGACCAGAAGTTCGGCGAGGGGGACCGGATCGTGGCACGCCTGGGAGACGACAACGCGGTGGTGTTCGAGACCGCGCCGGCCATCGTGACCGGAGCGTAGACGGCGCTCTCGATCCGTCGTCGGTCGTTGCGACCCGGGGGCCGCTGTGGCACCCTCTCGCCCATGACGCCCTTCGACGATACGTCCAGCCAGGCGTGGCACGAGAAGCTCTACGTCAGAGTCCTGGCCGCGATGATCGTCGGTCTCGTGCTCGGCCTGGTGTTCCGCGAGCGCGCGGTGTCCGCCGTCGGGTGGATGGGTACGATCTTCGTCCAGCTCCTCCGGATGGTCATCGTTCCGCTCGTGCTCACGTCGTTGACCAGCGGCGTCGCGTCCATCGGCACCGGGCGCGAGCTGGGCCGACTCGGCGCGAAGACGCTCCTGTACTACGCCACGACGAGCTTTCTCGCGATCGTGACCGGGCTCGTCGTGGTCAACCTGATCCGTCCCGGCGTCGGCGCCGACATCAGCGGCGTCGACGCCAGCGAGCTTCCCGAGCTCGCGACCACCGGCAGCGTCGGCGACTTCGTGCTCCGGCTGGTCCTGGACTTCATCCCGCAGAACCCGATCCGGGCGATGGCCGAGGGCGAGATGCTCGGCATCATCGGGTTCTCGATCATGCTCGGCGTGGCCATCGCGCATCTCCCGTCCGACCCCCGGGGAAAGGTGCGCGACGCCCTCCAGGTCGGCTTCGACGTCATGATGCGCCTCACCGGGGGAATCATCCGCTTCCTCCCGCTGGGGGTGCTGGGCCTCGTGACCACCGCCGCCGGCACCGCCGGGCTCGACACGTTCGTCGCCATGGGCAAGTACATGGTGACGATCGCGGTCGCGCTCCTGATCCACACGTTCGTGACGCTGCCGCTCCTGGTCAGCCTGGTCGGCCGGATGGATCCCCGCGTGCACTACAGGAACATGGCCAACGCGATGCTGACGGCGTTCTCGACCAGCAGCTCCAGCGCGACGATGCCGGTGACGCTCTCGTCGGTCGAGAACCGCGTCGGCGTCAGCAACCGCGTCACGTCGTTCGTGATCCCGATGGGAGCCACCGTCAACATGGACGGCACCGCGCTCTACGAGTGCGCGGGCGTGATCTTCATCGCACAGATTCTCGGCTTTCCCCTCGATCTCGGCCAGCAGCTGACGATCGTCATCACCGCGTTCGCGGCCTCGGTCGGGGCGGCCGGCATCCCATCGGCCGGGCTCGTGATGATCTTCATCGTGCTCGAGGCCATCGGCCTCGGCGGCAACGCCGACGCCGCGATCATCGTGGGGACGATGCTGGCCATCGATCGCCCGCTGGACATGATGCGGACCGCGGTCAACGTGATGTCCGATTCGTGCGGCGCGGCGATCATCGCGCGATCCGAGGGTGAGGCCGGCATCAACGAGCGATGAAGGTGCGACCGGCGGCGGCGTGGAGGCTGTGACTACATCGGCGCCGCGTGCCTGACGCGCGGGAGGCGCGATGGACTCGGTGCTCTCGATCATCCTCGGGATCTGTCTCGCCGCGGCGTGTGGGTTCCGTGTCTTCGTCCCGTTCCTGGCCGCCAGCGTCGCCGTGCGGGCGGGCGCCCTCGAGCTGACCGATTCGTTTGTGTGGATCGGGAGCGAGGCGGCGCTCGCGGTCTTCGCGGCCGCCTCGATCGCCGAGGTGGTCGCGTACTACGTGCCCTGGTTCGACTCGCTTCTCGACGCGATCGTCGGCCCGGCGGCCGTCATCGCCGGCGTGCTGCTCTCCGCGTCCGTGCTCACCGACATGTCGCCTGCGCTCCGCTGGTCGCTGGCGCTGATCGCCGGGGGCGGGACCGCCGGCATCATGCAGGGCGCGACCACCGCGCTGCGGGCCGGCTCGACCGTCTCGACCGCCGGACTGGCCAACCCGGCCGTGGCGACCGGCGAGCTCGTCGCCGCCGCGGGGGTGCCGGCCCTCGCAATTGCGTTCCCGATCGTCTGCTTCGTGCTGCTCGCCGGATTCGCGGTGCTGATGTGGCGCGCCGGGGGCCGCCTGTGGCCGAGGCGCCGCCGCTGAGCCGGCTTCCCACGCAGATTTCCTCGGGCCGGACCGCCCCGAGCTGATAGCATCCCCGCCTCGCAACCGTCGCTCTCGACCCCGTTTCCCGGCAGGTTTCGACATGGCAAACGACGTCCTGATCAAGGCCCTCCTCGCATCCCCGGCCGATCACGTCGGGCAGCCGGTCCGGCTGACGGGCTGGGTGCGCACCGCCCGCGTCTCGAAGTCTCTGGCGTTCGTCGAGCTCAACGACGGCTCGTGCTTCGAGAACCTCCAGGTGGTGGTCACCGAGGAGAACGCGCACCTCCACGGGACGGTCGATGGGGTGACGCTGGGCTCCACGGTCGCGATCACGGGCGAGTTCGTGGAATCGGCCGGCGCCAAGCAGCCCTACGAGGTGCACGCGACCGAGATCGAGATCGTGGGCATGGCCGCGCCCGAGTACCCGATCCAGAAGAAGCGTCACACGCTGGAGTATCTCCGGACGATCTCGCATCTGCGCCCGCGCACGAACACGTACCTGGCCACGTTCCGCGTGCGCTCGCTGATCGCGATGGCGATCCATCGGTTCTTCGACGAGCGCGGCTTCGTCTACGTGCACACCCCGATCGTCTCGGACTCCGACGCCGAGGGCGCGGGCGAGATGTTCCACGTCTCGACGCTGGACCTCAAGAACCTGCCGAGGACCGACGACGGTCGGGTCGACTTCGGTCGCGAGCTCCTCGGCAAGGAGACGTTCCTCACCGTCAGCGGGCAGCTCGCGGTGGAGGCGTTCTGTCTGGCCTTCCGCAACGTGTACACGTTCGGGCCCGCGTTCCGGGCGGAGAACTCCAACACGCCGCGTCACGCCAACGAGTTCTGGATGATCGAGCCCGAGATCGCGTTCGCCGACCTCGAAGAGGACATGCGCCTGGCCGAGGCGATGATGAAGTACCTGGTCGAGGATCTCTTCCAGCGGGCGCCGGCCGAGATGGCGTTCTTCGATCGGTTCATCGAGAAGGGCCTCATCGCGCGGCTCGAGCGGCTGGCCGCGGCGGACTTCGAGATCATCACCTACACCGAGGCGATCGAGCGCCTCGGGAAGTCCGGCAAGTCGTTCGAGTTCCCGACCGACTGGGGTGTCCCCCTCCAGACCGAGCACGAGCGGTACCTGACCGACGAGGTGTTCGAGAAGCCGGTGTTCGTCACGGACTACCCGCGCGACGCGAAGGCGTTCTACATGCGCCTCAACGACGACGAGAAGACCGTGCGCGCGATGGACCTCCTCGTGCCGGGCGTGGGCGAGATCATCGGGGGGAGTCAGCGCGAGGAGCGGCTCGACGTGCTCGAAGCGCAGATCCGGCACCACGGCGTCGAGGCCGAGGAGTACGCGTTCTATACCGAGCTGCGCCGATTCGGGACGTTCCCCCACGCCGGCTACGGTCTGGGGTTCGAGCGGGCGATCATGTACCTGACGGGCATGAAGAACATCCGCGACGTGATCCCGTTTCCGAGGACGCCCGGTCAGGTCATGTGAACGCGGACGGGCTCGCTCGTCGAGCCGGCACCCGCGTCGTCGGATTCTCCAACATCAGGTCGATCCCTTCTGGAAGGTCGCTGGAGACGCTCGCGATCTCGTCGGTGTACCCGGGTGCAATCGAGCCGCCGCAACGAAGCCGCGTCGCAACGCTGACCCCTCGGACAACGAGAGAACTCGTCGGCGTTCATGTCCCCGTCTCGTCGGTGAGCGCCAGGCTGCGAGCCGACCAAAGGACGGCAATCCAGCTGCACGAGTCGCGCCTCGGCGAGAGTCGCGCTTCGAGATTCTCACCCTTCGACCAAACGACCGCGCTTGATCCGTGGGAAGCCGGCCCACAACGATCCGGCTCGAGAACGTGGCCTGCCGGAGGTGTCCGGTCGCCTCGCGTGCATCATGGCCTCGTCACCGGAGAAGCACGACGCGATCCGACGCCACGATACCCCCCGACGTGCGCGCGCGGATCCAGTAGATCCCCGCAGCGAGCGGTCGTCCGTCCGCCCGGCGGCCGTCCCACCGGAGCTCGTGCGTGCCGGCCTGGAGCCGACCCGGCGACAGCACCCGGAGCCGGCGCCCGCTCACGTCGTGGACGTCGACGTCCACGCGGGCCGTCTGCCCCACGTCGAGGCGAACGCGCACGCCGCCCGCGGCGGCGGTGGCGATCACGTCGAGACCACGCCCGACACCACGTCCCGGGTCGTGCACCGACACCACGTCGGGAACGGTCCCGATGAGGATCGAGGAGCCGCCGCTGCCGACGACGACTCGATCGCCGCGCACCAGCACCGACTGCGGGCCGTACTCCATCGGAACCCTGGGCGTGGTCCACGTGATGCCGCCGTCGGCGGACAGGCGGACCGAGGCAATGGAGTACCCGCCTGCCGCGAGTGCGTTGCCGTTGCCGTCGAGCTCGCGCGCCTGGGCGGTGCTCACCTGGGTCCACGTCTCGCCGCCGTCGGTGGTCCGGTAGAGTGCCTCCGCGGCGATGACCCCCGTGGTCTCGTCGATCCAGGCCATGCCGAAGATCATGCGCGAGGGCAACCCCGCACCCGCCGGGTGGAACCAGGTGGCGCCCGCGTCGTCGGAGCGCCAGAGGCTCGACGTGAACGTGCCGCCGCCGCCCGCGTACACGACGTCGCCCCCGGCCGACGCCACGCACTCCATGCGTTCGGCGCCCGCCGGCGTGTCCGACCACGTCAGGCCACCGTCGGTGGATCGCTCGACGGTGCCGGACGACTCCCGCACGAGTGACGCCAGCACGACGTCGTCCCCGACCATCGCGAGGTCGGTGACGAAGCCCGAGCTCGACTGGAGCGCGTGGCCGGTCCACGTGGCCCCGCCGTCGGTGGTGCGATCGACCTGGACGCCCCCGCCGGGTTCGTACCCGGCCGCGAAGCCGACGTCGTCGTCGCGGAAGTGGATGGCCATCACCCAGTCCGATGGCGGCTCGTTCGGGTCCACGACCCACGTCGTGCCCACGTCGTCGCTACGAAGCCAGCGCTTCTGGTAGCCGGTGGTGGCGTAGCCGGACGCGAACACCGTGCCGTCGGGGCGATCGCCGAGGGCATCGACGATGAAGCGTGACCCGTCGTCGGGGTCGAGGGTGGCATTGGTCCAGGCCTCCCCGTCCGGGCTCCGGAACACGTCTCCGGAAGAGGACACGGCGAGGAAGCCCCCGGCGGGATGGCGGATGGCATCGAGGAAGCCGCCGACGTCCTGGCGCAACACGGGGTACGTCCACGTCGCGCCATCGTCGTCGGTGCGCGCGATGGCGGCCCCTTCGGTGTCGATGAAGACGGTGTAGTGGTCGGCGTCGTCGATGAACACGCGACGCTGGTAGATGGGATCGCTGAACTCGTGCTTCTCGGTCCAGCTGACACCCCCGTCCCGCGTGCGCCAGGAGGAGAACTCCCCGACGATGACGCCCTCGTCGCCGGCGAAGTCGATGGCCTCGCAGGAGGCGCTCGTCGCGGCGCCGCCGGGGAGGTCGGTCCACGTGACGCCGCCGTCGACGGTCTCGCGGGCGAGGCTGTTGCCCACCACGATGCCGCGGTCGGCGTCGAACCAGTACTGCCCCTTGAGCCCGGTCGCGCCGGGACTCGTCAAGAGCGACCAGGTGAGGCCTCCGTCGGTGGAGCGAAGAACCTCGGAGAGGTACCCGAGAACGGTGAGGACGCCATCCACCTGGGTCAGCTCGCGGAGCGACTCGGTCGCCGGATGGGCGATCTCGATCCACGTCTCGCCCCCATCGGTGGAGCGGAGGATGCGGCCGGGCTCGGTGACGGCCACCAGCGTGCCCGGGGCAACCACCTCGACCTCGCGTATCGTCTCGTCGAGGGCGTCGCGGTCGCTGACGTCGGTCCAGCTCGCGCCGCCGTCGGTGGTGCGCATCACCGTGCCGCGTGCGCCCACGGCGTAGCCCGTGGTGGCGGACTCGAACGCGACACCCCACAGGGCGTTGCCCTGAGGCAGGGGATTCTGCCACGTGAAGTCGGTGGCGAGTGCGGACGATGCCAGGGCCAGGAGCGCGAGCGGTCGGGTGCAGCGAGCGAGCATGGAATGCCTCTCCGGAGGTTCTGGGGACCGAGGACGACGTCGGCGTTCATCCTGGCAGTCCGACCATCCTCCTCCGAAGATACATGGACCGCCTTTCTCCGCTGCTCCTCGACCGAGGCTCTTCCGGCGCGCTCGTCCTGTGGCGACCGGTCGTCTGCGCGGTCGCGGAACCCGGTCGACTCGCTA
The DNA here is from genome assembly GCA_965224245.1 of Candidatus Eiseniibacteriota bacterium. GTDB lineage: Bacteria > Eisenbacteria > RBG-16-71-46 > CAZAMP01 > CAZAMP01 > CBDCYW01. The sequence goes on from OZ245046.1 coordinate 4,695,732, forward strand.
ACTCTTTTGACTCCAACGTGCTCGGGCCGCGGGATGAGCCGCGGGGATCGAGCGTAGACCCGGCCGGACGTCCACGCCGGCTACTCGTGATTCGCTCCGCGGCGTCTCAGCAATCGGTGCATGCGTCCGGGTCGTGACAGTCGACCACGCGGCCGCCCGCGTCGAACTCCAGATGGCAGCAGGCCATGAACGAATCGCGGAGCTTCCGGCGCGCACGCTGGACGCGCGACTTGGCCCCGGAGATCGACAGGCCGAGCGTGTCGGCAACCTCCTGCTGCTTGCGACCTTCCAGATCGGCGAGCGTGATCGCGATCCGGTCGGCCTCGGCAAGCTGGGCCACGAGCGAGCGCACGCACGCGGTGAGATCCGCCTCGTCGCCGAGCGTGGCGTCGGGTCCGGAGGGCGTGTCCGCGATGGCAGCCCGATCGGCACCGTGAGAACTCGGCACCGAATCGTCGGTCAGCACCACGTCGTCGGGTCGGCGCCGGGCCCGGCGCGCACGATCCACGAGCGCATTGCGCGTGATGCGGTAGAGCCACCCGCGAAAGTTCTCGTCATCCCGTAAGGTCGCCCGGGACTGCCAGGCCCGAAGGAGCACGTCCTGGACCACGTCGTCGGCCGTCACCGCATCGTGCGTCCGGGCCAGCACGAACCGGCGCAGCTCCGCTCGGAAGTCGGCCCACGGAACGGACGTCTGCGTCATCGTGTTCACCTCTGCTGTCGTTTCTCCGGCCAACGAACGAGAGGCCGCTCGCGACTCGCCGACATCATACGCTCGAGCGGCGACTCGCGGGCACGGTCCCGGGACACGTCCGGGCCGGGACCGGCGGCACCCCGCCACAGGACAGACCTCCACCCATGAAGACGCTCGGGGTCGAAAAAGGACGCATGCCGCCGCAACTCCATGGTGTAACGTATGATCCAGAGACCGATCGACGGGAGGTGACGGTGCTTTCACGACGTTCTTTCGCCCGGATGGCCGGGGTGCTCGCGGCGGCCGGCTGGCTGGCGGCGCCCGGTGCCGTGGTGGCCCAGGATGGAGCCGATCGCTTCTACACCGGCGTCGGGGCCGATCCCGATGCCACGCTCGAGTTCCTGTTCGAGGTCACGTTCATGAAGATCGACGTGGCCGACGTGGCGGCGGCGTTGCCCCCGGCGGCGAGCGCCGCCCTCGTGGACGCGATCGCGATCGACGACAAGTCGGATCGACGCGCCCGCATTCGCGAGGTTCTGACCGAGGCCGATCCGGTCGTCTGCTCGATGACGTTTCAGCGCGACGCCGACTGGGGACGCTTGGAGAAGAGCCTCTCGCGCACCTGGAAGGCGGCCGAGGCGTGTGGCGCGGTGGACGCCACCCGTCGTGGCGAGATCGAGCTGGACATGGCGGCCGTCATGGCACCCCTCGTCGAGCGGGGCGCGCTCGAAGGGGACGAGCTTCTCTATCGCGTGGACGGCGACGAGGTGACGATCGCGTACGTCACGGTGGACGGCGAGCTGCTGGCCGAGACGACGCGGACCGGCGCCGACTGGGCGGACGGCGTCCGCGCCGCGTTCTTCTGCGCCGAGTCGCGCTACGGGAAGAAGTTCATCGAGGTGGCCGAGAAGCGGCGCCCCTGAGTCCGTCTCGACTCGGCGTACCGTCGGCCACTGGTTACCGATTACGCCCTCCGGATCGCCGGCGGGCCTCGCGCGCCCGTGCCGCCGATAGCGGCGGCACGTCCATCGCCGCGCGCTCGGCGTCGGTCACGGCCGTGGTGTCGATCGGCTCCATCGTCCACACGCCGTCCACCGTGTGAAGCTGCGTGCCGTAGATCTGCGGCTTTCCCACGCTCCAGAGGTATCGATCCCAGGCCGCGGCCGTGAGCCAGCGGGCCGACGGGTGCGCGTGCTCCATCCCGGACGCCGTCCTCGCCAGCTCGTAGGCCAGTCGATACGACGTGGAGTCGCGGCCGTGCTGGAAGATCATCGCCGCGTGGAAGAAGTCGTCGGACACCTCGAGCGCGCCCGCGTCCACCAGCTCCCGTGCGCGGGCGCGACGTCGCGCATCGTTCCCGGACACGACGTCCCAGCCGACGCTGTCGGCGTTCCGGCGTTCGCTCTGATCGGCCGTGTACATCTCGTACAGCTCGCGGTTGACCGACGCGAGGTAGGTGTCGAGGTTCGCCCGGGCGCGCTGCAGGACACCCGTCCATCGGGGATCCTCGTGCAGGAGGTCGAGATCGGTGTCGCCGGAGAGCCAGTCGGGATTGCGATAGCCCCGCTCCAGCGCCTGGTCGAGCACGCGAAACGCGCTCTCGACGTCGCCGGAGAGCGCGTAGCAGCAGGCCGCGTTGTACGCATCCCCGGTCCCGTTCGGGGTCTCTCTGCTCGCCTTCTCGTAGAGAGGACCGCACTCGGCGTAGTGACCCGCCTCGTACGCCGCGTCCGCCTGGGCGCGTGGAGCGGGCGTCTCGTCCGCGGCCGCGGGTGAGGAATGCGAGGCCAGGGCCACGACCGCGAGCAGCGAGGCCAGCTTGCGTGGAGTCGACATGTTGCGTGCTCCGTCCGGAAGAGTCGTTCGGGTCCGCGGTGCGCCCGCGGCCGGCCCGCCGGACATCATAGCGCCGATCCCGCGTCGCGTCGCCGGGGTGAGACCCTCACCCTGGAGATCGGACGCGCCACGCGGCCACGACGTCGACGACCACCCGCGCCACGACGTCCCGTCCGAAGCCGGGATCACGTTCCGTGTCGAGGTCCGGGTGCGGATCGGCGGCATGCGTGGCGGACCCATCCCAGGCCGTGAACACGTGGGAGTCCGTCGCGGCGCGGGTATGCCGCGTCGAGCCCGTGCGGGCACGGCGTGTCCCGCCGGTGCGCGCGACGATGACACCCCCGAGGCCCGGCGTCACGGCGCCGGGCCAGTAAGCCGCCGCCCTCGCCGCGAACGTGGCGGCCCGCGATGCGTTCAGCCGGTACGAGGTGCCGTGGATCCGCTCGGCGGACACGAACGCGTCGGCCGTTTCGCCCGGCCCGCCCGCCATCTCGAAGACGCCGTCCAGGACCTGCACCCGGATCGACGAGTAGCTCGGGCGGAGCTCGGTCTCCGATGCGATCCGGTCGTGGTGGTGCCGCATGAAGTCCCCGTATGCGGCGCGATCCCGCCACAGGCCGAGGATCGCGGCGCGATCTCGCCACAGGCCGGGGATCGCGGCACCACCCGGCATGCCGGCACGACCGCGGGTACCGGCGCGTTCCGACGTCGCGAGACGACCGGGCGTCGCGTCGCCATCGGGAGCCCCCGGCGGCGAGGTGCTCCTCATCCATCCACCGACTTGCGAGAGAAACCCGTCGAGCGCGGCGAGCGCCCCCCAGCGCGACTGGGCTCGCGCGAAGGCGTCGCGACGCTCGGCGGGTACCTCACAGATGATCCACTTCACGAGCACGTCCCGCTCCTTCCTCGGGGGCGAGTCTAGCGCACGGCGTGCGAGGCCGCGATCGCGCCCGACGTCGGAGACGCGCGCTCGGAGCGACGAGCACGTGGAGCCGCTCGCGGCGCATGCTAGAGTCCGGGAGCTTCACGCCGTGTGATCGACCGATCGGATCCCACACCCCGGAGCGCCATGAAAGCCCGACTCGCACTCGTCGTGACCTCGCTCGTCCTCAGCGTTCTGATCGGCCTGGCGCTCTCGCGGGGCGCATCCATGGGCGGCGACCGCGAGCGCCCGCTGATCGGCTTCGCGATGGACACGCTGAAGGAGGCGCGCTGGCAGCGCGACCGCGACGCGTTCGTGGCCCGCTGCGAGGAGCTCGGCGCCGACGTCCTCGTCCAGTCGGCCAACAGCGACGACACGCGCCAGATGCAGGACGTGCAGTCACTGGTGAGCCGCGACGTGGACGTGCTCGTGCTCGTCCCCCACAACGGCGCCGCCATGGCGAAGGCCGTCCGGGTGGCCCACGACGCCGGCATCCCGGTGATGGCGTACGACCGGCTGATCCCCGACTGCGATCTCGACTTCTACATCACGTTCGACAACGTGCGCGTGGGCGAGATGCAGGCCGAATACCTCGTCTCGAAGATACCGCCGGACCGCACCTGGCGCATCGTCCGCATCTACGGCGCCAACACCGACCACAACGCGACGCTGTTCAAGGAGGGACAGGACCTCGTCCTCGCGCCCTACGTCGCCGACGGCCGCATCGAGGTCGTGCACGAGGACTGGGCCGAGAACTGGAAGCCCGAGCAGGCCAAGAAGATCACCAACGCCGCGATCACGCGGCACGGCCGCGACATCGACGCCGTGCTCGCGTCGAACGACGGCACCGCGGGCGGTGCGATCCAGGCGCTCCTCGAGGAGGGCCTCGCCGGGCGCGTCCTCGTGACCGGACAGGACGCCGAGCTCGTGGCCTGCCAGCGCATCGTCGCGGGCACGCAGGCCATGACGATCTACAAGCCGTTGCGGGACGTGGCCCGGCGAGCGGCCGAGATCGCCGTCCGGATCGCCGAGCGCCGGCCCGTCTTCGCGGCGAAGTCCGTGGACAACGGCCGGGTCCAGGTGCCCGCCGAGCTGCTGGGCGTGGTGGCCGTGGATCGCGACAACCTGCGCGAGACCGTCGTCGCGTCGGGCTTCCACCCGGCCGACGACGTGTATCGGGACGTGCCTCCGGACGCGCGACCCGGCTCGGGGTCGTCGACGCCGTGATGCACGCCGGCACGAGGCGCGGGCTCGAGACACACGGCATCACGATGCGCTACCCCGGCGTGGTCGCGCTGGACGACGTGTCGCTGTCGTTCCGCCCCGGCGAGGTGCACGCCCTCTGCGGCGAGAACGGCGCCGGCAAGTCCACGCTGATCAAGATCCTGAGCGGCGTCATTCCCGCCGCCGCCTACGAGGGACGGATCGAGCTGAACGGCGAGCCGTTCTCGCCCGCCTCCATCACGGGCGCGCGCGGGAGCGGCATCGCCGTCATCCACCAGGAGCTGGCGTTGATCGCCGAGCTGACGGTGGCCGAGAACGTCTTCCTCGGGCGCGAGCCGACCCGGCGTGGGCTCGTGGACTTCGAGCGCCTGTTCTCGGACACCGAGGCGCTCTTCGCTCGCCTGGGCCTCGACATCTCCGCATCGGCGCCGGTGCGCGCGCTCGGCATCGGCTCGCAGCAGCTGGTCGAGATCGCCAAGGCGCTCTCGTTCGAGTCGTCCTTCCTGCTCCTCGACGAGCCCACCGCGGCGCTGACCGATCGCGAGGTGGCCAAGCTGCACGACGTCGTGCGCGAGCTCCGGGCATCCGGGACGACGTGCGTGTACATCACCCACCGGCTCGACGAGGTGTTCACGATCGCCGATCGCGTCAGCGTACTCCGGGACGGCACGCACGTGATGACCGAGGACGTGTCGAGCGTCGACGAGCCGGGGCTGATCCGGAGCATGGTGGGGCGGGAGATCGCCGACCTGTATCCGCGCCGGGCGGCCTCCGCGGACACGACCGCCGCGCCGCGGACACCGGCGGACCGAACCTCGGCGGATCGGACCCCGACGGCAGCGACACCGCCGGCGAGGATGCCGCGCGCCCGCACCCCGGAAGCGGATCGCGCTCGGCTCGAACTCGTGGACGTCACGGTCGCGCGTGGCCTCGACGACACCCCCGTGCTGGAGGGCATCGATCTCGCCGTGCACGCCGGTGAGGTGGTCGGCATCGGCGGGCTGATGGGGGCGGGTCGCACCGAGCTGGCGCTGCACCTCATCGGGGCGTTCGGCCGCCGCCTCCGGGGCACGATGCGCGTGGACGGACGCGAGGTCGTCATCGGATCGCCGAGCGCCGCGCTCGACGCGGGCATCATGCTCGTGAGCGAGGATCGCAAGCGGTACGGCCTCTTCGGGAACGCGAGCGTGCGTTTCAACCTGACCATCGCGTCACTGGCGTCCGTGGTCCGGTTCGGCCTCGTCGACGAGGCGGCCGAGGGCGCGAGCGCCCTCGGCGCGGTTCGCGATCTGGGGATCAAGACACCGACCATCGATGCGGGCGTCCTCGGTCTCTCGGGCGGCAACCAGCAGCGCGTCGTTCTGGGGCGCGCGGTCCTGAGCCAGCCCGGCGTGTTTCTCCTCGACGAGCCCACCCGCGGGGTCGACGTGGGCGCCAAGCGCGAGATCTACGAGATCGTCAACGCGCTGACCGATCGCGGCAAGGCCGTCGTCCTGATCTCGAGCGAGCTGCCCGAGCTGATCGGCATGAGCGATCGCATCGTGGTCCTCAGCGCGGGCCGCGTCGGGGGCACGTTCGCGCGGGGCGAGGCCACCGAGGAGGCGGTGCTGTCGGCCGCGATGCGATTCGGCAGCCGCATGAGGTCGTCGGCGTGAGCGGCCGGGGCTCGCTCCGGGGCCTCGCGCTCTTCGGCGCGCTGGTCGCGATCTGGGTGTTCTTCGCGATCGCGTCCGAGTCGTTCCTGAGCCCGCGCAACCTCTCGCTCCTGGCCATCGAGCTCTCGGTGACGGCCAGCCTCGCGCTGGGGATGCTGCTGGTGCTCCTGCCGGCCCAGATCGACCTGTCGGCCGGAAGCGGCGTCGGGCTGATCGGCGGGGTGGCCAGCGTGCTCGTGTTTCATCACGGGTGGCCCTCGTCACTGGCCATGCTCACCGGGGCGGCGCTCGCGGTGGTCGTCTGGTCGCTGATGGGAACCCTTATCGTGCGGCAGCGCGTGCCCGCGTTCATCATCACGCTCGGCGGCCTGCTCGCGTTCAAGGGCTTCTTCTGGCTGGTGATCGGCAACGCGACGGTACCGGTCAGTCGCGGCGCGGCGATGAACGCCTATGCGGCACTGACCACGTTCTACCTGTCGCCGGCACTGAGCGCGATCGTGGTGGCCGTCGTCGTGCTGGGCGCGATCGTGGGCACGTTGCGGGTGCGCGCACGGCGCCTCCGCCACGGCTTCGACGTGGACGACCCCGAGATCACGTTCCTGAAGCTCTTCATCACCGCACAGGCGCTGGCGCTGGTGGCCATCGTGTCGAGCCAGTTCCGGGGGATCCCGCTGTCGCTCGTCGTCCTGGCCGCGCTGGCGGGTGCGGTGACCGTGTTCACGTCGCACACCCGCTACGGGCGCTATCTGTATGCAATCGGCGACAACGAGGAGGCGGCGTTCCTGTCGGGCATCCCGGTGGGACGCGTCGTGGTCACCGCGTTCGCGGCGATGGGTGCGGTCGTGGCCATCACGGGGTTCATGCAGACCGCGTACGCCGGCGCCTCCACCACGACGGTGGGCGAGCTGATGGAGCTCGACGCCATCGCGGCCTGCGTGATCGGGGGCACGAGCCTCCGGGGCGGCCGCGGCACGGTGCTCGGCGTGCTCTTCGGCGCGCTGATCATGACCAGCCTCCTGAACGGGATGACGCTGCTGGCGGTGTCGCCCGAGCTGAAGCTGATCGTGCGCGGCAGCGTCCTCGTGCTCGCGGTCTGGATGGACGTGACGTTGACCCGCCGGGGGTCCTGACCGCTCGAGCGATCTCGACGCCGGTCGATCGCGCGTTCGACGACCGTCGGCGCCCGGGGTCGTGTGGGTCACGGGGACACCGATCCCCCGGAGCGCCCAGGTCAGCCATCTTCAGATGCCCCCGCCGTGGTATCCTCTTCGTCACGTATCCCTCGTCTCATCCCGATCACCGGACCCGGCCCGACCGAACGGAGGAATTCTTGCGCGCGCTTCACCCCGACCGAGCCCTTCTCGCCGCCGCCTGCGCGGCTCTCGTCGCGACATCGGCCTCGGCGCAGTCATCGGAGAACGTCACCATCCTCGGCCAGATCTGGACGTCCGAGTGGCACGCCGATCTCTGGGGCTACGCCGCCGACGGCGTCGAGATCGCCATCCAGGGCGTGTACGACCGGACGTACTTCTTCGACGTGACCGACCCCGCCAACATCCAGATCGTCTACGAGCTGCCGGGGCCCGACTCGATCTGGCGCGACATCAAGACGTATGACCACTACGCGTACGTCGTGAACGACGACCTCGGCCTCGGGGGACGCGGCATTCAGGTCGTGGACATGTCCGACCCGCTGAACCCGGTGCTCGTGCGCGAGGTGATGGATCACTTCACCACCGCCCACAACGTCTGGATCGATCAGGAGCTGGGTCTCCTGTTCGCGCCCGGCGCCGGCTCGTCGACGTTCGTGTACGACCTCATCGCCGATCCGTCGAACCCGACGTACCTCTACGACTTCAATCAGTACTACGTGCACGACATGCACTCGCGCGGCGGCATCGGCTACATGTCGGCGGTCTACGAGGGAACCATCGACACGGTCGACCTGACGAACATCCCGACCTCGATGAACACGCTCGACGCGGCCACCACCGTGGGCGCCTTCACCCACAACTCGTGGACCGACGCCGAGAACGAGTACTGCTACACCGGCGACGAGGTCAGCGGCGGCCCGGTGACGATCGTGAACGTGTCGAACCCGAGCAACATCTCGGTCGTCGGCTCGTGGTCGAACCCGGACGACCCCACCGCGACGATGCACAACGTCGTCGGCAAGGGCGACTACCTGTACATCGGGTGGTACCACTCGGGGTTCATCGTGCTCGACATCTCCGATCGCGAGAATCCGTTTCGCACCGCGTACTACGACACGTACGCCGGCACCGGCAGCGGGTATGACGGCGGCTGGGGCTGCTACGTCGACGCGCCCTCGGGCAACATCTACTACTCGGACATCAACAACGGCCTGTTCATCTTCGAGGTGGATCTCGGCATCGTGTCGGTGCCGGGCGCGTCGACTTCCACACCGATCCATCTGTCGCCGGCCGCGCCGAACCCGATGCTGACCGAGGCGCTGATCCAGTTCGAGCTGAACGTGACCACCGAGGCACGGCTCACCGTGTACGACGCCCGCGGACGATTCGTGCGCGATCTCATGGACGGGGCACTCGGGGCGGGACCGCACGCGGTCACCTGGGATGCCCGCGACGCGAGCGGCAAGGCCACTTCGCCGGGCGTCTACTACGTCACGCTGACGTCGGACGGCACGCGGCAGACGCAGAAGATCGTCCGCGCCCGGTAGCCGGACCGATCGATCGCCGGAGGCCGGCCCATCGCCGCGTCTCCGGCGCCTCAGTGCTCATTTCCGCGCGGCGTTCGCGGCCGCGCGAGCACTACCACGCGACAGGCGATGCTCGGGCATCGATCCTCCCTGGGAGTGCTGCGTCTTCTCGCACGACGGGGGCTGACCGGGATGGGCCGTGTACCCGGGTACACTCCCGAGCCACGCCGCCCCGCGTCGACACCCCGAATGGCGCAGCCTCCCTTGCCTCGAGACTGCGACCCTTGTTCTGTCAGATCGATGCCGTGGAAAGCTCGCCTCAGACGAACCGGCCCGCCCACAGGTCGTCCAGGAAGTCCTCCACGGGCAGAATCTCGACGTCGCCGTCCAGCCGACGCCGCGGCTCGGTAGCCACGACGAGCATCCGATCGAGATCCAGCTCTTCTCGCAGGTACGCGAGCCCGCGAAGGTCGCGCGGCGAGACACGGGACTTGGCCTTGACCTCGATCGCGATTCGATCCCCGACGAGAAAGTCGACCTCGATCCGCGACCGCGATCGCCAGTACGTCAGCGGGAGATCGCTCCGGACGTAGTCGAGCCTCGCCCGGAGCTCGAGAAACACCAGGTGCTCGAGCGCTCGACCGAACGTCTCGGAGCCGGCCCGGATCTCCGAGCGCCCGAGGAGCGTGTTGGCAACCCCCACGTCGAAGAAGTAGAACTTCGACGTCGCCACCGGCTTTCGCTTGACGGTCTTGGTGTACGCCGGGAGAAGGTGACCGATCAGCGTGTCCTCCAGCACCTGGAAGTACTCGCGCACCGTGCGCGGCGGCACGCCGGCGTCGTTGCCGACCGACGTGAAGTTCACCTGCTCGCCGTTGCTGGCGCCGGCCACGTCGAGAAAGCGAGAGAAGCGCTCGACGGACCTCGTCAGTCCCTCGTCGCGGATTTCCTCCCGGAGATACGTGCCGACGTAGGCCTTCAGGTCCTCGTGCGGGGCCGGCGAGTCGATCACCGCCGGCAGGCTGCCGTGGTTCAGCCGATCGAGGAGTCGTCCGCGACCGAGCTCGGCGTGCACCAGCGGGTGCAGATGGGTGACCCACGCCCGCCCGGCGAGAAGGTTGGCCCCGCCGCGCTTCAGCTTCCGAGCGCTGCTGCCGGTGAGTACGAAGCGCAGACCCGGGTGCCGCTCGATCATGAGGTGCACCTCGTCGAGAAGTCCGGGCAGCTTCTGAATCTCGTCGATGACGACGAGCCGGGCGTCCGGCGGGAGCGTCTGACGGATGTACTCGTTTCGCGTGCTCAGCTCGCGGAACGTGTCCGCTTCGAGCAGGTCGAAGAAGATCGCGTCCGGAAAGCGGCGGCGCAACAGCGTGCTCTTTCCGGTCTGCCGGGCGCCGAACAGGAAGAGCGACCGGTGACGCAGGAGCGATTTCAGATCCAGCTCACGTTCGTACATGTGGCTCATTGTGCCCGAGAATTCTGCAATTCCGCAATTGAGTTGCGGATTTTAACTAACTATCGGCAACGTTGCTGCGGATATGCAGACTCCGGCGGAGCCGTACCGAGCAGAGCTGGTCCAATTCTGGGTCCGGAAGACTCGGGCCTCGCAGTTGGGGACGTCGGGTTGGATAGTATAATATATTGATTCTAAATCGGTTACAAGGACGATCGCGTTCTCGCCCGGCCCGGAAGACCGAGCCTCGACTGGCGGACCGGGGAGCCGCCGAACCACGACACGACCGCCGGCAGGATAGGTCCCACGACGGGCACCGGGCCGCCCAGCCTGCCGGCCCGCGACTAGTTTTTCTTCGGCGCCTTCGCCGCCGCCGCCTCGGTCAGGATGTCCTGCATCCGCTCGACGAGGCGGTGCGGATCGGACAGATACCCGTCGGCCAGCATCGCGCCCTCGAAGATCTGCTCCACCGCCTGGGTCAGAAACGGGTCGGACCGGTCGGCCTTCGCGATGCTCGACAGGTGCGCGATCATCGGGTGCTTGGGATTGATCTCGAGCGTCTTCTTGGGGAGCTCGTGGTCCTTGTTGATGATGCGCATGAGCTTGTCCATGCCGCCCGACGCCCCGTCCTCGCTGACGAGACACGCTGCCGAGCTCACGAGCCGCTCGGACGACTTCACGTCCTTCACGCGATCGCCCAGGATCTTCTTGAAGATCGACGCCAGGGAGATGACCTCGGAGTCGTCCAGCGCCTCGGTCTTCGCGGCGTCGGTGTCCGCCTCGACGTCCGGCAGCTCGGAGAGGTCGTCCGGGTTCACCTGATCGGCCGACTTCAGGGGCTTGTCCTGGTACGTGCCGATCCCGTTCAGCACGAACTCGTCGGCCAGGTCGTAGAGGTACAGGACCTCGACACCCTTCTTCCGGAACAGCTCCAGCCGGGGATCCCGCGCGAGCGCGTCGTGCGAGGAGCCCGAGAGGTAATACACGGCCTTCTGATTCTCGGGCATCCGCGCCACGTACTCGGCGAGCCCGACCAGCTCGTCACCGCTCTCGGAGGCCGAGCTGTTGAAGCGATAGAGCTCGTTCAGTCGCTCGGCGTTCGCGAAGTCCATGTGACCTTCCTTGAGCATGCGCCCGTAGGTGGTCCAGAACGCCGCGTACCCCGCCTCGTCGTCCTTGGCCAGCTTCGCGAACCGATCGAGGAGCCGCTTGGTCAAGACGTCGCGGATCTTGATCATGTAGCGGTTCTCCTGCAGCGACTCGCGCGAGATGTTCAGCGGCAGGTCCTCGGACTCCACGACGCCGCGCACGAAGCGCAGGTACTTGGGCAGGAGGTCCTGGTTCTCGGCGTCGATCAGCACGCGCTTCACGTAGAGGTGAAGGCTCACCTCCTGCTCGCCGAACCCGAGGATCTCCTGGCTGGTCTTCGGCACGAAGAGCAGGGCCGAGAACTGGATCGGGCTGTCCGCCGACGTGTGCAGGCGGCAGACCGGATCCTCGCTGTCGTTGGTCAGGAAGTGGAAGAACTCGTTGTACTCCTCGTCCTTCAGCTGCGAGGGCTGCTCGCGCCAGAGGGCCTTCGTCTTGTTCTGCCGCTCGTTCTCGATGAAGATCGGGAACGGGACGAAGTTCGAGTACTTCCGGATGGCGTCCTCGATCACGTACTTCTCGGCGAAGCGCTCCTCGCCCTTGCGGAGGACAGCCTCCACGCGCGTGCCGCGCGGGATGTCCGGGTCGTCGAGGATCTCCAGCGTGTACGTGCCGAGACCGTCGCTGGTCCAGCGGACGGGCTTCGCGTCCCGACGCGCCGATCGCGTGGTCAGGATCACCTTCTCCGCCGCCATGAACACCGAGTAGAACCCGATCCCGAAGCGGCCGATCAGGCTCATGTCCTTCTTCGCGGCCTCGCCCATCTTCTCCAGGAACTCCGCCGCGCCGGACCTGGCGATCGTGCCGATGTTCTCCTTCAGCTCGTCGTCGGTCATCCCGACGCCGGTGTCGGTGATGATGAAGACCTTCTCGTCGTCGCGCTCCTCGGTCTCGATCTTGATCTGGTGCGCCAGATCGTCGTTCACGATCTCGGTGCCCTGGACCTCGAGGAAACGCACCTTCTCCAGCGCGTCGGCAGCGTTCGAGATGAGCTCCCGGATGAAGATGTCCTTGGACGTGTAGACCGAGTGAACCAGGATATCGAGAAGCTGGGCGATGCCGGCCTGGAACTGGTACTCGGTCGGCGTCGACTGAGTCTCGCTCGCCATGGGTCGTCACCTCCGGAGTGTTCGTATCGCGCGTCGGCGCGGGGCGCCTGGCCCCGCCCGGGATTTCGTCGGCGCGGGATTCTATCGGCTCGGGGCGCCGCTGCCAAGCCGGGCCGTCGGGCCGGGCCTCATCGGCTCTGGATGCCGATCGTGAGGCTCCAGAGATCGTAGCGCCGGACCGGCACGAGGCGCTGCAGGTTGTCGTCGTAGCGGAGCTCGAGCGTCACCGCGGTCCGCTCGCCGACGCGCCGTGACACGCCCGCTGCCACGCCGTAGGCCAGGAAGTCGTCGCGCGTACGCTGACCGGGGGGCACCTCGTACGGGAAGTCGACGTAGTCGGCGTACACGGACGTCCAGCCCACGTAGCCGATCCCAAGCTGCACGTACGGCTCGGTCGGACCGGGCAGCGGCGACACCCGCCCCAGACCGGAGAGGCTGAACACCGACTCGGTCCGACCCGGGCGCCACCAGCCCACCTCGACCCCCACGTCCACGTGGGGCCGCAGCGGGCGCAGGATGGCCAGGCGGCCGCCGCCGCCCCCGTCCGGCGCCCGGGGATCGGCGCTCGCGGCCGCGCCCATCTGGACGTGTAGCGTGCCGAGAGGACGATCCCCGCGCAGCGACGGCGGTGCGTCCGCGGGCGCGTCGTCCGGATAGACTCGCTCCCACCGTTCGGCCACCCCCCCGAACACCCAGCCCACGGCCCGCCCCCCGAGGTACCCCACACCGATGCCGAGGGGCACGAGCACCCAGCAGCCCGATTCGTCGGCGATGCCGCTGCAGTAGAGCGCGACCAGCGTCGCGTACCCGCCGAGACCGATCGCGCCGGCGACCCCGAGCGTGCGTCCCGCTGATCGGGCCGCGGTGGTCCTAGCCCAGATGCCGTCGACGTCGTCGATGGAGAGGCGCATCGGCCGGCCGGCGCTCGCCGCGCTCCCCGCTCGCCAGTCGCGGAGCTCGAGGGCGTCCACGTCCCAGCGGATGACCGTGCCCTCGACGGTGTCCCCGTCGCGCAGCGAGGCGCGGACACGCCGTCCGGGAGCGACCTCCGCCCGCGTGGCGAGGTCGGGCACCTCCGCGAGGTCGGGGCTTTCGGCGAGGTCGGGGACCTCGGCGGTCCCGACCGCGGCGGCGACCGCCACGGGGAGTGCGAGCAGGACGGCGACGCACCGGAGCCGGTGCACGCCGGCGCGCGTGCGCGGGGCGGGGGAGGTTTTGCGACTGCGCTGCAGCATGGGCTCGGTCCTCGCGTCGACCCGGGGACACCTCACGATCCCACAATCCCGCTCCCGAGGTCTAGACATCGCCGCGGTGGCGAACGAAGATCGTCTCGACGTGCCCTCGACCCCACGCGCGGAAGGAACATCCGACATGACCCGACGATCGACCGCCCTGGGCGCGGCCCTGCTCGCGATCATCCCGAGCTCGGCGAGCGTGGCCGACACCGCCGTGCTGAACCCGATTCTCGACAACACGCTCTACGAGCGTCCCGACGGCGCGATCAGCAACGGCGCCGGCGACCACATGTTCTCCGGCACCGCCAACGACGGCGAGGTCCGGCGTGCGGTGCTCACGTTCGACCTCTCGTCGATTCCGCCCGGCGCCACGGTCAGCTCGGTGTCCCTGGCGCTGACGATGACGCGCACGACCGCCGGCACCGAGACGCACGACCTGCACCGGATGAGCGCGAGCTGGGGAGAGGGCAGCAGCGACGCCATTCGCCAGGAGGGCGCCGGTGCCCCGTCCGCCGACGGCGACGCCACGTGGATCCATCAGTTCTTTCCGGACGTGATGTGGTCGACCCCCGGCGGGTCGTTCGCGACACCGGTCTCGGCGTCGACCGACGTCGCGGACGACGGAACCTACGTCTGGAGCGGCGCGGGCCTGATCTCAGACGTGGTGATCTGGCTGAACGACCCGGACGAGAACTTCGGGTGGATCCTGATCGGCAACGAGTCCAACGAGCGGACCGCCAAGCGCTTCTCGACCAAGGACAATCCCAGCAACGCCCAGTGGCCCACGTTGACGATCGATTACACGCCGATGTCGCCCACCGTGCCCGATTCGTGGAGCGGCGTGAAGTCGCACTACGGCACGAGATAGGGACTCCCGAGCGCGATCACGCTTCCCGGGGCGCCGCGTGGCTTGCAATCGTGGCGCGACACGTCTGGCTGGCGCCCGAGCTCGCGCTGTTCGCGACGTCGCAGCGCCACTCGCGCCATCAGGTGATCCGGTACTTCTCGATGCGATAGACGAGGACGTGACGGGGGATCCCCAGGTACTCCGCGGTTCGCGTGCGGTTGCCGCCATGCTTGGCCAGCGCGCGCACGATCACCTCGCGCTCGAGATCCGGAAGCGACAGGCCGTCGTCCGGGAGTGTTCCGAGGAACTCCCGGCGCTCGGACTCTCCGTCGGTCGCGTCCGACGGCATCTCGAGTCCCAGGCCGATCTCGTCGAGCACGTCGCCGTCTCGAAGCAGCACCATGCGCTGGCACAGGTTCGCGAGCTCACGCACGTTGCCCGGCCACGGCCGCTCCATGAGCTTGCGGATCAGCCCCGGGCTCGATCGCACCGCGGCGCCCTTGGCGTACGTTTGCACGAAGTGCTCCCAGAGCGCCGGGATGTCCTCTCGACGCTCCCGCAGCGGAGGGATGTGCACGGGGATGACGTTCAGCCGGTAGAACAGATCCTCGCGAAAGCGACCCGCCTTCACGCGACGCTCGAGGTCCGCGTTGGTGGCGGCCACGAGTCGGACGTCCACCGCGACCGGTTTTCGATCCCCGATCACGTCGACCTCTCCGGTCTCGATGACCCGCAGCAGCTTCGCCTGCAGGTCCTCGGGGAGATCGGCGACCTCGTCCAGGAGCAACGTCCCGCCCGACGCTTGCATGAAGCGGCCCGGCTTGTCGCGAACCGCACCCGTGAACGCGCCTCGAACGTGTCCGAACAGCTCGGACTCCATGAGATCTCTCGGGATCGCCGCACAGTTGACGGCGACGAAGGGACGCTCCCAGCGGTCCGAATGCGCGTGGAGCGTCTTGGCAACCACCTCCTTGCCGACACCGCTCTCGCCGGTGATCAGCACGGTGGCATCGGTCGTCGCGATGCGGCGGATCTTCTGCACGACGCTCTCCATGACCGGTGACACGTGGATGAGCTCGGTGCGGCGCGCGCTCTCCCGCAATCGGTGACGAAGGGTCCGGTTTTCGTCTCGCAAGCGCCTCCGCTCGAGCGCCTGGTCGATCGTCAGCTTCAGCTCGTCGCGGTTGTAGGGCTTGGTGACGTAGTCGTCCGCGCCGAGCTTCATGACCTCGACGGCGTCCTCGATCGTTCCGAACGCGGTCACCACGATGACCGGCAGGTCGGCGTCGATCTCCTTCACGCGCCGCACCACGTCCACGCCCCCCATCCCGGGCATCTTCAGGTCCGTCAAGACGACGTCGGGCTCGAACGCCTTCAGCCCGGCGAGACCCCTCTCGCCGCTTTCGAACGATTCCACTTCGTGATCGAGCTCCTGGAGCGTGAATGTCAGGACCTCGCGGAAGCCCGCATCGTCGTCGATCAGGAGAATCCTAGCCATTGCTTCCTCGAAGCGGGATGTCGACCTCCACCAGAGCGCCGCCGCCGTCGGCGTTGGCGAGTCGAATCTCTCCGCCGTGCAGCTCGATGATTCGATGCGAGACCGCGAGCCCGAGGCCCGAGCCGTGCTCCCGGGTCGTGAAGAAAGGTGTGAAGGCGTTCTCCAGCTCCTCGCTCGTGAAGCCGCGCCCGGAGTCCTCGACGCGAAGAACGAATCGATCTACGGTCGCGCGACACGACACGCGAACGGACCCGCCGTACCCGGCCGCCTGACACGCGTTCAGGAGCACGTTCAGCACGACCTGGCGCAGCTGCTCGCGATCGCCGCGCACCTCCGGGAGACCGGGCGGCGGCGGCTCGATCCGCAGCCGGGCGGCCTGCCCCTCGGTCTGTCCCTCGAGCAGCGCCACGACGTCCTCGATCTCGGCGGACATGTCGAAGTCTTCCCGATCGAGCCGCCGCGGACGCGCGAACGTCAGGAATCGCGTGAGGACGTTGTTCAGACGCTCGGACTCGTCGAGGAGGATTCTGAGCATCCGGTGCTTTCGATGATCCGGGGGGAAGTCGTCCGCGAGAATCTCCGCCGACCCCTTGATCGAGGCCAGAGGGTTCCGGATCTCGTGCGCGAGCCCCGCGGACAGCCGGCCGACCGCGGCCAGCTTGGCGGCCGTCAACAGCTGGCTCTCGGTGCTGCGGAGCTGCTCGATGCTGGCCTGGAGCTCGCGCTGCGTGCGGGTGAGCCGCGACACCAGCGATCCGGTGATCAGGCCCACCGCCAGGTACAGCAGCATCTCGAGCAGCTTCTCGGTGTTGTTGGCGGGGTCGGTCGTGATGTGTCCGAACGCGTGCGGGAAGTACGCGATGCACACCACCGCGGCGGCCAGCAGGCCGCCCCGGAAGCCGTGGAGAAACGCGGCCAGGATGATCGGCAGGTAGTACAGACGCCGGTAGATGTCGTGCAGATGGTGCTCGTGCGTGCCGGTGGCATAGTGGAGCATCGTGATGGCGGCGATGACGGCGTACACACCAAGCGTGTACGCGGTTGTGGGTCGCCATGTCACGGGACGCGGCCTCCGCCAAAGGACCTCGAGTTCATCCCCATTGAGCTGAAGAATATCCTACAGCGCGCGGAGCGATGCTGAGGAATATTCTCTACCGGGGAGTCGACTGACCTCCAATCCGAGAACCTCAGCCCTGCCTCTCTCGAAACCGTAATGGACTGTAAAAAATAATACTTACGACCTTGGCGGGATCCCTGTCGGCCCCGGACGGCGCTTCTGGCGCGATGATTGCGTGGGATGAGGACCATCTACCGGGAGGACGATGACGTGACCCAACACCCGACCAGATGGCACACCGCCTCGTGGCACACGACCCCTCGCGGGTGGTGGCGGAGGGGCATCGCATCTCTCCTCTGTGCGCTCCTCGTCGCGAGCCCGGTGTCCAGCGCCGACGCCGCATGTGCGTGCGCGGACGACGACTCCGCGTGCTGCTCGACCGACTCCGGAGCCGAGGACACGTCGTGCTGCACGCCTCCCGACCCAACCGCGGACGCGCAGGACGCCTGCGCCACGTCGCGCACCTCTTGCGCGGCGACCGCCGAGTCACCGACGGCGCTCCCTCAGCGCACTCCCGCGGACGCTGGCGCCGACGCACCGGCGACGGGGTGGCTGCCGTGGGATACGCGCCCGGTCGGGCGCCTGCCGCACTCCGGAGCGGTGGACGTGTTCGCACGAGCGGCCCGAGATCGGGCGGCTCCCGTTCCCGCGCACATTCTCTTCTCGTCGCTCCTCATCTGATTCGATTCCGACCCTCACGGCGGGTCCGGTATCTGCCGGACGCCGGACGCCGAAGAACACCCACGACCAGCACCCGACTGAACCACCGACGCACACGCGTTGAAAGGACTCCGAGCAATGAACCGCCAGAACCGACTCGCGAGACTCGTTGCGACCGCCGCCACGCTCCTGCTTGGCCTTCCGGCGATCGCGACCGCCACCGCCACGTCCAATCCCGCCACCTATCCACTGGACACTTGCATCATCTCCGGCGAGCGTCTGGGCGAAGAGGGTGATCCGGTCTCGAAGGTGTACGACGGGCGCGAGGTGCGCTTCTGCTGCAAGATGTGCGTGGGGGACTTCGAGAAGGACCCGGCGTCCCATCTCGGAATGCTCGACCAGGCGATCATCGACGCGCAGCTCGAGGACTACCCGCTCGAAACCTGTGTCGTGAGCGGCGAGCCGCTGGAGGGCGACATGGGCGGGCCGGTCGACCACGTCATGGGCAATCGTCTCGTGCGGCTGTGCTGCAAGTCGTGCAAGAAGGACCTCGCCGCCGATCCGACCCCCTATCTCGAGAAGCTGGACGCGGCCGTGGTCGCCGCGCAGCGCGCTGACTACCCGGCCGGCACGTGTCCGATCTCCGGCATGGAGCTCGGGGCGATGGGCGAGCCCTACGACTACGTGTACGCCGGGCGCCTCGTTCGCTTCTGCTGCGCGGGCTGCATCGACTCGTTCGACGAGAACCCGGAGGCCGCGATGGCTACCGTCTACGGCGGCGCCGCCGAAACGCCGGAGATGCACGAGCACGCCGAGCATGCTGGGCACGGCGGTCATGCCCACGATCACCAGGACACACACCCGTGACACGGATCCTTGCCGCGATGATCATCCTCAGCGCGCTCCTCTGGATGGCGCCGGGCGTGCTCGCTCACGAGACCGACGCCGCCGGGGACACGAGCGGAGCCGGTGCGTCGATCGGAAACGCCATGTGTCCGGTGACGACCGACGAGTCGGCGGACCCCGCGATCTTCGTCGACTACCGGGGACGTCGGGTGTACTTCTGCTGCCCACGTTGCCGGAAGAAGTTCATCGACGACCCCGATGCCTACGTCGCGAACCTGTCCCCGGTGGCCGAGCACGCGGTGCTCGGCGAGGGCGCCGAGGCGCTCGACGGGCCGGCCCCGCCGGCCTTCGGCGCTCGCACCCTGCGGTTCGCCGGAAAGCTCCATCCGCTCGTCGTGCACTTTCCGATCGCGCTGCTGCTCACCGCGCTCGTCGTGGAGCTGCTCGGCCTGACGGTGAGCTCGGCGTCGCTCCGGGAGGTGGCTCGCGTGCTCGTCCTCGTGGGCGCTCCATCGGCGGCTGTCAGCGCGCTGCTCGGCTGGCTGGCCGCGCGGGGCGCGAGCTACCCGGAGGAGCTGGCTCGGGTTCTCACGCTGCATCGATGGCTGGGCACCGCGACCGCCGCGGTGGCGGTGGGCACACTCGTCCTGTCGGAGCGAGGCCGTCGTCACGGTCGTCACCACCGATCGCATGTCGTTCTCCTCGGCGTGACGGCTCTCCTCGCGGGGATCACCGGACACTTCGGGGGAACGCTGGTCCTCGGCCCGGAGCACTTCACATGGTAACGCGAGGGCAACATCGAGCAATCGGGATCGGCGCCATCGTCGTCGTCGCATTGCTGGCCGGCTGCGCCGGCGGCGACGCCGGCGCCCGCGGGCGCTGGAACGACACGCACGCCCGGTACTACGCGTCCCATCACGACGTCCAGGGTTCGGTGAGCCCCGACACCACCGCGATCGAGGACCTCGAAGCACTCATCGTCACCGCCGAGTCCACGAGTCCCGCCCTCCGCGCGTCCTTCGATCGCTGGAAGGCCGCGCTCGAGCGAGTGCCACAGGCGACGGCGCTTCCCGACCCGCGAGTCTCGTATGCCTACTTCATCGAGCCGGTCGAGACGCGCGTCGGACCCCAGCGTCAGCGGTTCGGCATCTCGCAGACGATTCCGCTGTTCGGGAAGCTCGGGCTCCGCGGGGCGGTCGCGGTGAATGCCGCGAACGCCGCCGGCGCCGACTTCGAGGCGGCGCGGCTGGCGCTCCGCTTCCGTCTCACGAAGCTGTGGAACGACTACTACTACCTGAGCCGCGAGATCGCGATCACGGACGAGAACGTCCGGCTCCTGCAACGCCTCGAGAGCGTGGCGCTCTCGCAATATGCGGCGGGCGGCGCGAGTCACGGCGCCGTGATCCGGGCGCAGGTCGAGCTCGGCCGACTCGAGGATCGTCTTCTCACCGTGCGCGATCGACGCGGTCCGATCGTCGCCGCCCTGAACGCCGAGCTCGGGCGCTCCCCGGACGCCGTCATCCCGTCGCCCGTCGCCATCGACACGACGTCGATCTCGCTGTCGGCGGACGCGCTCCGCGCCGCCCTCCTGGAACGAAATCCGGAGCTCACCGCCCGCACGTACCGGGAAGAGGAGGCGGCGGCGGGCGCACGGCTCGCCGGGAAGAGCGCGCTCCCGGACCTGACCCTGGGTGCCGAGTACATCGACACCGACGAGGCGCGCTTCCCGGACGTCGCGGACAGTGGGAAGGACGCCGCGGTCGCGCAGGCGAGCATCAACCTGCCGCTCTGGTTCGGCCGAACCCGGGCCGAGAAGGCACAGGCCGACGCCCGCCTCTCCGCCGCTCGTCACGACGTGGAGCAGCTGCGCAACCGACTGCTGTCCGATCTCGAGCAGGCGCTCTTCGACTACCGCGATTCGGAGCGCCGGGTGAACCTCTACGCCCTGACGCTGCTACCGAAGGCGCGACAGTCGCTGGCGGTCGCCGAGGACTCCTTCACGACGGGCAAGATGGACTTCCTCGATCTCGTCGATGCACAGCGGACGTTGCTCGAGTTCCAGCTCGCGCACGAGCGCGCGCTCGTCGACCGATCCAACGCGCGCGCCCGACTCGATCAGATGACCGGCCTGGACATCGTCCGCGGCCCGGTGACGAAAGGAATGTAGTGATGACGCCCGTGCACCGTAGCTGGGTTCGAGTGACGATCGTCGCCGTGGCAATCGTCGCTGCGTTCGCGCTCGGGCTGTCGCTCAGCCCGGGGAGCGATCGGTCAAACACGTCGATGACGTCCGAGGCGTCCGACACCGCCGCGGAGACGTGGACGTGCTCGATGCACCCGCAGATTCAGATGCCGGGACCGGGCCAGTGCCCGATCTGCGGCATGGACCTGATCCCGCTCGCCGCCGAAGGTGGGAGTGACGCGAATCCTCGCTCGTTGACGCTGTCTCCCGCCGCGCGAAAGATCGCCGAGATCCAGACGACGCCCGTCGTGCGGCGACCGGTCGAGAAGACGCTCCGGATGGTCGGCAAGCTCGAGCCCGACGAGACCCGCGTACGCGAGATCGCGGCATGGGTGTCGGGCCGCGTCGATCGACTCTACGTGGACTATACCGGCGTGACCGTGCACGCGGGCGAGAAGCTCTTCGACCTCTACAGCCCCGACCTCTACGCCGCACAGCAGGAGCTCTTGCAGGCGGTGGCGGCCTCGCGCGAGCTGTCCAGAAGCGATCTCGAGAGCACGCGCCGATCGGCCACGCGGACCGCGGAGGCGGCCCGTGAGCGGCTCCGACTCTGGGGACTGACCGGCCATCAGATCCAGGCGATCGAGCAGCGCGGAGAGCCGTCGGACCACGTCACGATCGTGGCGCCGACCGGTGGAGTCGTGCTGCACAAGAATGCCACCGAGGGGACTTACGTCCAGACCGGCACCAAGGTCTACACCATCGCCGATCTGTCGGTCCTCTGGCTTCAGCTCAACGTCTACGAGTCCGATCTCGCGTGGCTGGAGACGGGGCAGCGCGTGGAGTTCGGGACCGACGCCTATCCCGGTACGACCTTCGAGGGTACGGTCTCGTTCATCGATCCGCTTCTCGACGAGCGCACGCGCAGCGTCGAGGTGCGGGTCGACGTTCCCAACCCCGACGCGCGACTCAAGCCGGGGATGTTCGCGCGGGCGGTCGTTCGCGCGTCGGTCGGTGCGGACACGGACGAACCCCCGCTGGTGATCCCCTCCTCGGCGCCGCTCGTCACCGGCACGCGTGCCGTCGTCTACGTCGAGGATCCGGACGAGCCGGGGCGCTACGAAGGGCGCGAGGTCATGCTCGGGCCGGAGGCAGACGGCTTCTATGTCGTTCTCGACGGTCTCGAGGTCGGTGACGCGGTCGTCGCCAACGGGAGCTTCAAGATCGACAGCGCGCTCCAGATCCTGGCCAAGCAGAGCATGATGAGCCCCGAGGGAGGCGTCCGCGCGCCCGGGCACGAGCACGGCGAGACGCCACCGTCGACGATGGAGTCGATGGACCCCCCGGCCGAGCCGATCGCGAACGTGCCCGACGAGTTCCGGCGGCAGCTCGATGACGTCGTCGCGGACTACCTGGCCCTGACCACGGCGTTGAGCCGAGACGACTTCGACGGCGCGAGGTCGGCGGCGGGCGCGCTCCCGACCGCCCTTCACGCGGTCGACGACGGGGCGCTCCCATCGGCCGGGCGCGCGCCGTGGTCACGCACAGCCTCGATCCTCGAGGCGGAATCCCGCTCGATCGCCTCCGCCTCGGACATCGAGACCGCACGCCGGATCTTCCACGCGCTCTCCGCGGAGATGATCCACACCGTCCGGCTGTTCGGCGCATCCGGTCGAACCCCGGTGTACGTGTACCACTGTCCGATGGCGATGGACGGCAGCGGCGGCGACTGGCTCCAGACCACCGAGGGCACCGAGAACCCGTACTACGGCTCGATGATGTTCCGGTGTGGTTCGCAGACCGAGACGCTGGTCGCCGGCTCCGATCCGGACGCGACCGGTGAGCCCGAGGCAGGAGACTCCCGATGAGCGAGCGGCCGTCCATCATCGATCGCCTGGTCCGGGTCTGCCTCGAGCGCAAGATCATCGTGGTCGTCCTCGTCCTGATGACGATCGGATGGGGAGCCATGGTCGCGCCGTTCGACTGGGACCTGGGAGGGCTGCCTCGCGATCCGGTCCCGGTGGACGCGATCCCCGACATCGGCGAGAACCAGCAGATCGTCTTCACACGGTGGGAAGGGCGCTCCCCCCAGGACGTCGAGGACCAGATCTCCTATCCGCTCACGGTCTCGCTCCTCGGCATTCCGGGCGTCAAGACCATCCGCAGCTTCTCGATGTTCGGCTTCTCCAGCATCTACGTCATCTTCGAGGAGGACGTCGAGTTCTACTGGTCGCGCTCGCGCATCCTGGAGAAGCTGAACAGCCTGCCGTCCAGCACACTTCCGGACGGGGTTCAGCCGGCGCTGGGTCCGGACGCCACCGCGCTGGGTCAGGTGTTCTGGTACACCCTGGAGGGCCGGGATCCCGACGGCAACCCCACCGGAGGCTGGGACCTCCACGAGCTCCGGACCGTGCAGGACTGGCACGTCCGGTACGCCCTGATGTCCGCGACGGGTGTCAGCGAGGTGGCCTCGGTCGGCGGCCACGTTCAGGAGTATCAGGTCGACGTCGACCCGGACGCGATGCGCGCCTACGGCGTGACGCTCGAGGACGTGTTCGCCGCGGTCCGCATGTCGAACGTCGACGTGGGGGCGCGAACCATCGAGCTGAACCGCGCCGAGTACGTCATCCGCGGTGTCGGCTTCGTCAAGAGCGTCGACGAGATCGAAGCGTCCGTCGTGAAGGCGTACGACAACTCACCGGTGTACGTGCGCAACGTCGCGCACGTCTCGCTCGGACCCGCGTTGCGCCGCGGCGTTCTGGACAAGGCCGGAGCCGAGGTCGTCGGCGGCGTCGTGGTCGTCCGGTACGGAGACAACCCGCTGGCCGCGATCCAGGCCGTGAAGGAGAAGATCGCCGAGATCGCGCCGGGGCTACCCACCAAGACTCTTGCTGATGGTACGCAGAGTCGCGTCACCATCGTGCCGTTCTACGATCGAAGCGGCCTCATTCAGGAGACCTTGGAGACGCTCAACACCGCGCTCGCCGAGGAGATCCTCGTCACCATCATCGTGGTGCTCGTGATGGTCATGCACCTGCGGAGCTCGGTGCTGATCGCCGGGCTCCTTCCGTTGGCGGTGCTGATGTGCTTCGTCGCGATGCGCGTGTTCCACGTCGACGCGAACATCGTCGCTCTGTCCGGCATCGCGATCGCGATCGGGACCATGGTCGACATGGGCATCGTCATCATCGAGAACATCCTCCGTCACCTCGATCGAGCCGACCCCGCGGAGTCGCGCCTGGAGGTCGTCCACCGGGCCTCCAGCGAGGTGGGCGGCGCCGTGCTGACGGCGGTCGCCACGACCGTGGTGAGCTTTCTCCCCGTGTTCACGATGACGGGGGCGGAGGGAAAGCTCTTCCGACCGCTGGCGTTCACGAAGACGTATGCGCTGATCTCGTCGGTGCTGATCGCGCTGCTCGTGATTCCGCCTCTGGCACAGGTGCTCTTCACGGGTCGGGTTCGACCGCGGACGCTACGCGTCTCGCTTCATGCTGGACTCGTCGTGGTCGGCATCGCTCTGGCGATCGGGGTGAGCGTCTGGGCCGGTGCGATCATCACTCTGATCGGCGGCTATCATCTCCTCGAGCCACGTCTTCCCGAGCGCCAGCGCCCCAGGCTCGGCCGCGCGGTCAACTGGCTGGCGATCGCCGCCGTGCTCCTCTATCTCGCCGGACATTGGCTCCCACTGGGTCCCGACCGCGGCTTCGTCCGCAACACGATCTTCGTCGGCGGACTCATCGGCGGGATTCTCACCGGGCTCCTCCTGTTCCTCCGGGCATACCCGCGCATCCTGGCCTGGGCGCTCGGTCACAAGCGGATTGCCCTCGCGGTGCCGGGCCTGATCACCCTCGTGGGGGGTCTCGTATGGCTGGGATTCGACGCGTTCTTCGGCTGGCTACCTGGATCGGTCAGAACCTCGCCTCCGGTGTCGGCCGTGGCCCACGCGTTTCCCGGGCTCGGCCGCGAGTTCATGCCGCCCCTGGACGAGGGGTCCTATCTCTTCATGCCGACTACGATGCCGCACGCGTCGATCGGTGAGGCATACGACGTCCTTCAGAAGCAGGACATCGCGATCGAGGCCATCCCGGAGGTCGAGAGCGCCGTGGGCAAGATCGGTCGCGTGGAGTCTCCTCTGGACCCCGCTCCGATCTCGATGATCGAGACGGTCATCAACTACCGGGACGAGTATCTCGTCGACGAACACGGTCACCGTCTTCTGTTCGCGTTCGACTCCGATCGTGACGACTTCTTTCGCACCGTGGACGGTAGTCCGGTTCCCGCGCCGGACGGCGAGCCCTACCGCGTGCGTGGAGCGTTCGAGCGAGACGAGGCGGGCGCGCTGATTCCAGATTCCCGCGGCAAGCCGTTCCGCCTCTGGCGTCCGGCCCTCGATCCGGAGCTCAACGACGGGCGCACGGACTGGCCCGGCGTGCGCGATCCCGACGACATCTGGGACACGATCGTCGACGTCACCTCGATACCGGGGACCACGAGCGCCCCGCGCCTGCAACCCATCGCCGCGCGCATCGTGATGCTGCAAAGCGGCATGCGCGCACCGATGGGCATCAAGATCAAGGGGCCCGACTTGCCCACGATCGAGGCGTTCGGCCTCGAGCTCGAGCGCGAGATCAAGAACGTGCCCGCGGTAGAGCCGAGCACCGTGATCGCCGATCGCATCGTGGGCAAGCCGTACATCGAGATCCACATCGACCGCGAAGCGATCGCCCGCTACGGGATCCATCTCGCGACGGTGCAGAACGTGATCGAGGTGGCCATCGGCGGCAAGCCCATCACCAGAACGGTGGAAGGCCGCGAGCGCTACTCGATCCGTGTGCGATACCTGCGGGAGCTTCGGGACAACCTCGACGCGCTCGAGCGCATCCTCGTCGCCGCTCCGGACGGCACCCAGGTCCCGCTCGGTCAGCTCGCGGATCTGCAGTACGTTCGCGGACCTCAGGTCATCAAGAGCGAGGACACGTTCCTGGTCGGCTACCTGATCTTCGACAAGAAGCCCGGGGTCGCGGAGGTGGACGCCGTCGAGCAGGCACGTGCGTACCTCGACGGGAGAGTAGCCTCCGGTGCGATCGAGATGCCCGCGGGCGTCAGCTACTTGTTCACGGGGAGCTACGAGAACCAGGTTCGTGCTCAGAAGAAGCTGACCGTGATCCTTCCGCTCGCGCTCGCGGTCATCTTCCTGATCCTGTACGTCCAGTTCGGCTCCATCGTCACCACGGCGCTCGTGTTCTCCGGAATCGCGGTGGCCTGGGGCGGCGGCTTCATCATGATCTGGCTCTACGGACAGCCGTGGTTCCTCGACGTCGCCGTGTTCGGCGTCTCGATGCGTGATCTGTTCCAGGTCCACCCGCTGAACCTGAGCGTCGCGGTATGGGTGGGATTCCTCGCCCTGTTCGGGATCGCCACCGACGACGGCGTCATCATGGCGAGCTACCTCGACCAGACGTTCCGGCGGAATGCGCCCGCGACCGTGGCCGAGATCCGCGCCGCCACCATCGAGGCGGGACGCCGGCGCATTCGCCCGTGTCTGATGACCGTGGCGACCACGGTGCTCGCGCTGATCCCCGTGCTCACGTCGCAAGGACGCGGCTCGGACATCATGGTGCCAATGGCCATTCCGTCCTTCGGGGGAATGGTGTTCGTCGTGCTGACGACGTTCACGGTTCCGCTTCTCTACGCGTCCGCGGCCGAGCTGAGGCTCGCCGTCCGGGGACGTTCGGCTCCGGCTCCGAGTCCCGATCCATCCACCGGGGGTCGACCATGACGCACGTTCACGAGCACGCATCTCCCAGCGGTCCCACGTCCGGCGCGGCGGACCCGCGCATGACGTACACGTGTCCCATGCACCCGGAGATCGTTCGAGATCGACCCGGGAGCTGCCCGATCTGCGGCATGGCGCTCGAGCCACGCACCGTGAGCGCGGAGGTCGAGGAGAACGCCGAGCTCGTCGACATGACCCGGCGTTTCCGGCTCGCCGTCGCGCTCTCGGTTCCGCTCCTCGTGGTCTCGATGGGCGACATGCTTCCCGGCGCACCGATCTCGCACGCGCTGTCACACCGGTGGCGAATCCTGATCGAGCTTGCGCTGGCCACTCCGATCTGTCTGTGGTGTGCGTGGCCATTCTACGTCCGCGCGGTCCAGTCGGTGCGACTGCGCAGCGCGAACATGTTCACGCTGATCGGACTCGGCGTCAGCGTCGCCTACGTGTACAGCCTCGTGGGTACGCTCCTTCCCGATGTGTTTCCGGCGTCGTTCCGAATGCACGGAGGCCAGGTCGCGGTCTACTTCGAGTCCGCCGGCATCATCGTCACGCTCGTCCTGCTCGGCCAGGTGCTGGAGCTGCGCGCTCGATCCCGGACCGGAGACGCGATCCGATCGCTGCTGACGCTCGCCGCCAAGACCGCCCGACGTGTCTCGGAGGACGGTCGCGAGGACGACGTCCCGCTGGAGAGGGTGGAGGTCGGCGATCGCCTCCGGGTACGTCCCGGGGAGAAGATCCCCGTCGACGGCACGGTCGTCGAGGGCGCGAGCGCGGTCGACGAATCCATGATCACCGGCGAGTCCGTTCCCGTCGAGAAGCGGCGTGGCGATCCCGTCATCGGGGCGACGCTGAACACCAGCGGCACGCTTCTGATGCAGGCGGAGCGCGTCGGGTCCGAGACGCTCCTGTCCCGGATCGTGACGATGGTCTCCGACGCGCAGAGAAGTCGCGCGCCGATCCAGAAGCTCGCCGACGTCGTATCCGGCGTCTTCGTTCCATCCGTGGTCCTCGTCGCCGCCGTCTCCTTCGTCGTGTGGGCATCGACCGGACCCGAGCCGCGCATGGCCCACGCCCTCGTGACCGCGGTCGCCGTCCTCATCATCGCGTGTCCCTGCGCCCTCGGGCTTGCCACCCCGATGTCCATCATGGTCGCCGCCGGAAAAGGCGCCTCCGCGGGCGTCCTGTTTCGAAACGCCGAGGCCATCGAGGCCCTTCGCAAGATCGACACGCTGGTCGTGGACAAGACGGGAACGCTCACCGAAGGCCGGCCGAAGCTGGTCACCCTGGCACCGGTCGCGCCGACCAGCGAGGACGAGCTCCTGCGGCTCGCGGCGGGGCTCGAGCGCGGCAGCGAGCATCCCCTGGCCGACGCGATCCTGCGCGGCGCCGTCGAACGCGACGTGGTGCCCGTGCCCGTGGAGAGCTTCGAGTCCATCGCGGGCAAGGGCGTGCGCGGCGACGTGGACGGGCGCCGACTGGCGCTCGGAAACGAGGCGTTGATGCGAGACCTCGGCGTGGACGTGGGACCGCTGACAGAGACGCTCGAGCGCCGCCGGGCCGAAGGCGAGACCGTGATGTTGCTGGCCGGCGACGGCACGCTCGTCGGCGCGATCGGCGTCGCCGATCCGATCAAGGCCACGACGCCGGACGCGATCGAGGCGCTCCGGGCCGACGGCCTCGAGATCGTCATGTTGACCGGGGACAATCGCACGACCGCGGCCGCGGTCGCGCGACGGCTCTCCATCGACTCGGTGGTGGCCGAGGTCCTTCCCGAGCACAAGGCGCATACGGTGGCGTCTCTCCGGGAGAAGGGACGCGTGGTCGCGATGGCCGGCGACGGCGTCAACGATGCACCGGCTCTCGCGACGGCCGACGTCGGCATCGCGATGGGAACCGGCACCGACGTGGCCATCGAGAGCGCGGCGGTGACGCTGGTCAAGGGCGACCTCGGCGGCATCCTCCGGGCGCGCCGGCTCAGTGCGCTGACCATGGCGAACATCAAGCAGAATCTGTTCTTCGCGTTCGCCTACAACGCGCTCGGGGTCCCGGTCGCGGCCGGCGTGCTGTATCCTGCGTTCGGGTTGCTCCTCAGCCCGATGATCGCGGCGGCCGCGATGAGCCTCAGCTCGGTGTCCGTCATCGGCAATGCTCTGCGGCTCCGGCGCGCCAGCCTCTGAGGGAGGTCCAGATTCATGCAGCGACGACTTCCCGTCTGGCTCGCCTGTCTCGTTCTCGCGGGAGCCGCCATCGCCGCTCACGCCGACTCCGGTGGTCCCCTCGTCACGCTGCACGCGCCGAACGGCGGAGAGAGCCTTCCCGCCGGCGACGTCCGTACCGTGTCCTGGTCCGCCGAGGACACCGACGGCATCGCCGGGGTCGATCTCTTCTACCGGGATGCCGGAGGTGCGGCCTGGACGATGATCGCGCGCGATCTGGCCGACACCGGCTCGTACGACTGGTTCGTCCCCGACACGCCGACCGAGGCGGCGCGGGTTCGCGTGCTCGTCCGCGACGCGCTCGGGAACCCCGGCGAGGACGTCTCGGACGGCGACTTCACGATCACGGCGCGGACGGGATCGACGGTCGCCACCCCGCTTCGCGACTTCCACCTGCCCGGATCGCAGCCGTTCGACGTGCCGGAGTTCCTGCCGAACGAGAACTGTGACAACTGCCACACCTTCGAGTCGACCGCGCCCGGGGACAGCTACCTGGGTACGATGATGGCGCACGCGGGCAAGGACCCGATCTTCCACGCGGCGCTCGCGGTCGCCGAGCAGGACGCGGCGTCGTCGGGAGACTTCTGCCTGCGCTGCCACACTCCGATGGGATGGCTGGCCGGTCGCAGCAATCCCACGTCGGGGCTCGCGTTGACCGATCAGGATCTGGAGAGCGTGTCCTGCCACTTCTGCCACCTGATGGTCGATCCCGATCACGACGCGTCCGACCCGCCCGTGGACGAGGAGGTGCTGGCACTCCTCGACGAGGTGCCGCCCGTGCCGGGGCTCGGCATGTACGTCGTCGATCCTCAGGATCGGCGGCGGGGACCGTACGACGACTCGCACACGCCGCACGGGCGCATCCCCTCGGCGTTCCATCGCGGAAGCGAGCTCTGCGGGACGTGTCACGACGTGTCGAACCCGGTCTTCGAGCGCATCTCGGGGGCCGAGTACGCGCTCGGCACGCTCGATGCGCCGGCCCCCGACGTCACCGCGGGGCATCTGCTTCCGATCGAGCGCACGTACAGCGAGTGGCGCGCGTCCGCGTTCCCCGACGGTGTCTACGCCCCCGAGTTCGCCGGCAACCGGCCCGACGGTACGGTGTCGACCTGCGTCGACTGTCACATGGTCGACGTCCAGGCCAAGGGGTGCTTCTTCCCGTCGTCCCCGGTTCGCGAGGATCTCGCGCTGCACGAGTTCGCCGGGGGAAACACGTGGATGCCGCCGATCATGGCCCGGCTGTATCCGGACGACATCGCGGCCGAGCGCGCGGACTCGTCGGCGGCCCGCGCGGTGCGGATGCTCCGGAGGGCGGCGGTTCTCGGCACCAGCGTGGAGTCGGAGGCCGACTCGTTCCGGGTGTCGATCACCGTCACCAACCGGACGGGGCACAAGCTTCCCACCGGCTACCCCGAGGGCCGACGCATGTGGCTCCACGTGGAGGCCTTCGACGATGCGATGCAGACGGTCTACGAGTCGGGCTCCTACGACGCGGCGACCGGGGTGCTGTCACACGACGAGGACGTCGTGGTCTACGAGGCCGAGCCCGGCATCTCGCATCGCACCGCCGCGCTGACGGGGCTGGCTCCCGGACCGTCGTTCCACTTCGTGCTCAACGACACGCTCTACGGGGACAACCGGATCCCGCCGATGGGCTTCGAGAACGCGGCGTTCGATGCGTTCGGCGGCCGGCCGGTGGAGGCCGGCGTCGCCGAGCGCTACGCCGACGGCCAGAGCTGGGATACGTCGTCCTACGCCCTCCCGGCCACCGCGCACACGGTCGTCACGACCCTGTACTACCAGACGACGAGCAAGGAGTACGTGGAGTTCCTGCGGGACGAGAACACGACGAACTCCGCCGGTCAGGACCTCTACGATCTCTGGGTCGCGAACGGTCGCGCCGCACCGGTGGTGATGGTCACCGACACGACGTACACCGATCCCGACACGCCGATCGACGAGGAGCCCGGCGCCGGCGACCCGCCCACGGTCGCGTTCCCGGCGGTGCGCGTGCTCCACAATCCGTTCGGCGCTCACGAGCCCCTCTCGTTGCGGCTGGATCTGGCCGTCGCCGCCGAGGTCACGCTCGCGATCTTCGACGTGCAGGGGCGAGAGATGGCCCGCGTGCCGTACGGGTCGCTCGGGGGAGGCGCTCACCGGTTGCGGTGGGACGGCGTCACGGCCGGCAACGTCGCGTCTCCCGGCGTCTACTTCGCGCGGGTCGGGGTCGGGGATCGCACGTTCGTTCGCCGTGTGGTCCGCGTACGTTGACGTCGCGTGCGGGCTCGCGCGACGCACCGTCGCCGCCGAGGCTCACGAGTCACCCCCCGGTACGTCGGCCCGGTACAGCGCCCGGATCCACGGTCGCCAGCACGCGTGATCCACGAGGTCCGTGCTGTCACTGACGAGATCCAGGCCGCCGACGAGCGGTCGTGTCGTGAGCCCGCGCACGGTGGGATCGGTGATCTCGTCGGCGAGGGCGCGCGCGAACCCGTGCATCGCGATCACACGGAACGGGTGGCCGTGGAATCGCATCGCGCGCGTCGGCATCTCTCGCGTCAGTCCGAGGTCGCCGTGCGCGGCCGCGACGATCTCGTACGCCTCGACGAGGCCGGCCTCGCGACGGTCCCACGTGGGTGCCTGCATCGCGCTCGTCAGCGGACGCATCAGCGTCTCGGCCAGCGGCAGCTCGCCGAACGCCGTGCCGAACCACTTCGCGTAGGGTGCGTATCGGCGCGACATCAGGAACGTGAGGCGCATCAGATCGCGCACCAGACGCGCCCCGATCACGGCCGAGCCCAGCTCGTCGCCCGCGATGCCGGCCCGGCCCATCAGGTGCTCGTCCTGACCGATTCGCGTCCACGCCGAGGCGAGCTGGTAGAGCCACACGTCCCTCGGGTAGTACTCGAACCGGTCACGGACCGCCCCGAGCCCGATGTCGTCATGGAAGATCGGCCCGCTCGTCACCGTGCGGAGGCGTTGCTCCGAGACGCTCAGCCAGTCCACCGGCGTGAGCGGCGTCGTCACGTCGACCCCGAGGTACGCGTCGAAGAAGCCGGGTACGGTGTGGACCTCGACGCGGTGGTCGACCGGGCCCTCGGTGATCGGGGTGGGATGTCGGGTTCCGGGCTCGGCCGGGTCGGGTGTGTAGTGCGTCGGGACGCCGTCGATCTCCACCGGAAGGCGGTGCGACATCACCCGCCGGATCGCGTCCGCACGATCCGCGTCCCTTTCCCGGACGAACAGCAGCACACGCGGGCCCCAGTGGTGATCGGTGGACATCTCGTCGTCGTACCCCAGCACCTCCGAGCCCTGGTCGAGAAGACCGGCGGCGTGGGGGATCGAGTCCACGTGCTCGTCGAGAATCGGAGCCACGCAGGTGCGGTAGAGGAGCTCCGCGAGGCGCGCCCCCTCGCCCCGGGGCGCGCGATGCCCGTCGCCCGGGGTCACGACGGCCACCTCGGCCACCAGCGTCGCACCTCGCGCCGGTACGCCCGGTAGCTCTCGCCGAACCTCGCGTCCAGGCCCGGCTCCTCGACCCGGACCACGAACACGTGCGCGGCCATCGCCGCGATCAGCGTGAACACGAGCGCCATGGGCGAGCGCAGATGGAGCGCGAAGCCGCCGAGGAGCACGAGTCCGCCCACGTACATCGGGTTTCGAACGATCCGATAGGGCCCCAGGGCCACGAAGCGGCGCGGTGGATCGAACGGCGCCGGCGTCCCGTGGCCGCGCTGCACGAACGTGACGACGCACGCGAGCCCGAGCGCGGCGCCGAGCACCATCGCGACCGGCCCCACCGGCCGGAGGCCGGCCGGCAGCGATCCGCCGAGTCTGCCGTCGAGCCGGTGGGCGAGGTGGGCGAGGGCCGCGAAGAGGCCCACGAACGCCGAGCCGTAGATCGTGGCCCGGAGCGCGATGAAGGAGCGTGCCATCGGTCCGCCCTGGTCGGTCGCCTCGCGGTGCCGATCGGACGCCGGAGGCGGTATGATCCCCGACCGACACGGCAACGGGGGCGACGACGGCCGCGCCACGGGGACGCCTTCGAATCGTCATCACATTACCGGGAGGCTCACGTGAGCATCAACACGAGACCGATGATCCTCGCCCTCGCCGCACTGGCGGCGGCGCCGACGCTCGCCCCGGCGGGTCCATCCGCCCACGATCTGGTCATCCGCGTGCTCGACGCCTACGAGTCCCGGCTCGCCGACATCGAGACCGTCACGATCACCCAGACGATGATGGGCATGGAGTCGCAGCTTCGCATGGAGAAGACCGTCGTCGACGGGCACGCGACGCTCATGACCACCGGCATGAGCTTCCAGGGCCGGGCGATGCCGATGCCGGAGGGGGCCGAGAAGCGAAGCTGGGCCACGCCGTTCGCCAGCCAGCGCGCCCTCGCCGATCACGCGACCCTCGACGGCTCGGAGACCGTGAACGGACACGCGTGCCACGTCGTGGTCGTCGAGGATCTCGGGAGCGTCGACTTCATGCAGCCCCCCGCGATGGAGCAGGCCGGCGAGGTCGAGATGAAGTCCGGTCGGTTTCTCGTCGACGAGAAAGACCTCGTGATCCGCCGCATGGAGCTCTCCGGCGAGATGCAGGATCCCGAGGGAGCCGCGCAGCCCATCACGCTGACGATGACGTTCGACGACTACCGCGAGGTCGGCGGCTACCTCCACCCGTTTCACACGACGATGTCGGCCACCGGGGTCATGGAAGCGGAGGGAGCCGACATGGATCCCGAGGAGATGGCCGCGAACCTCGCCCAGGCGAAAGAGCAGATGGCCACGATGCCCGAGTCGATGAAGGGCATGATGAAGGCGCAGATCGAGCGCCTCGAGGCCATGCTGGAGGGCGGCGGCATGACGATGGAGGTCATCGTCTCCGACGTCGCGGTCAACGAAGCCGCGTCGAGTCAGTAGCCGGTTCCCCGGGTTCGCGACAGCGGCGGTGGCGATCGGGATGCGCCGGATGGAGCAGCGGCGGCCTTGCAGTGGCGGGTCACGACGCTATGATGCCCTCCGAGGGAGGAGGACATCGTGGATCTCGTGGACTTGCGTCATCGCCTGCATCGCTCTGCAGAGCCCAGCGGGGATGAGCGCGAGACGGCCGCGCTGATCGCCGACGCCCTCCGCGAGGCAGACGCCGACGAGCTCGTCACCGGCCTCGGCGGTCACGGGGTCGCCGCGGTGTTCGAGAGCGACACCCCCGGTCCCGTGGTGCTCCTTCGCGCCGAGCTCGACGGGCTGCCCATTCCCGATCGACCCGATCTCGAGTACGCGTCGGCACGATCGGGCGTCTCTCACAAGTGCGGACACGACGGCCACCTGACGATTCTCGTGGGCGCCGCCCGCGTTCTCGGCGAGCGCCGGCCCGTGCGAGGCCGGTGCATCGTGCTCGCGCAGCCGTCCGAGGAGAACGGCGCCGGCGCCCGACGGGTGCTGGACGATCCCGGGTTCACGCCGCTCCGACCCGATCGCTGTGCCGCGCTCCACAACCTCCCGGGCTTCCCGATGGGATCGGTGGTGATCCGCGCCGGCGCGTTCGCGAGCGCGTCGACCGGCCTCGTCGTCGAGCTGGAGGGCGCGACCAGCCACGCCGCCGAGCCCCGCGCGGGACGCAGCCCCGGGCTCGCGGTCGCCGAGCTGATCACGGGCTTCGGCGCGCTGCCCCAGAACGCCACCGACTTCACCGAATCGTCCAAGGTGACCATCGTGCACGCGCGCCTCGGGGAGCCGGCGTTCGGCACCAGCCCCGGCACCGCACGCGTGCTGGCCACGTTCCGGGCCCATACCCAGCCGGTGCTGGACCGGCTGCTCGATCGCGCGAGGCGCCTCGTCGACGGAACGGCGACCAAGTACGACCTCGAGGCCCGCGTCGAGCTGACCGAGACGTTTCCGGCCACCGTCAACGACCCGTCCCTGGTGGACGCGGTGCGGTCGGCGGTGTCGTCGGCCGGTCACCCGATCGTCGAGCCCGAGCATCCGTTCCCGTGGTCCGAGGACTTCGGCCACTTCACCGCCGGCTCGCCCGGAATCCTGTTCGGGATCGGCTCGGGCGAGGATCATCCCGCGCTCCACCACCCGAGCTACGATTTCCCGGACGCGCTGATCCCGACGGGCGTCGACGTCCTGATGCGGATCGCCGACGCCCTCGCGGACCATCCATCATGACGATCCGGCCGTCGTCCCACATCGAGCTCAGCCGCGCCGCGCTGGCGCGGAACGTCCGGTTCGTCAAGGCGCTCATCGGCTCGAACGTGACGCTGTCGTCCGTGGTCAAGGGAAACGCCTACGGACATCAGATCGAGGCGTACGTGCCCCTGGCCGAGGCGTGCGGCATTCGCCACTTCAGCGTGTTCAGCGCGGCCGAGGCCGAGAGGGTGCTCGGCTGCCGGACCGCCGACAGCACGATCCTGATCATGGGCGACATCCACGACGCGGATCTCCCGTGGGCGGCATCGGAGGGCATCGAGGTGGTCGTGTTCGATCTCGATCGCCTGGACGCCGCGATCCGCGCCGCCCGGAAGGTGGGACGCGCGCTGGGCGTCCACCTCGAGGTGGAGACCGGACTCCACCGGACGGGCCTCTCGCCGCGCTCGCTGGAGGCGGCCGCGAGGCGACTTCACAAGCACCCGCGCGACGTCCAGGCCGCCGGTGTGTGCACGCACCTCGTGGGGGCCGAGTCGTCGAACAACTTCCACCGGATCGATCAGCAGCTCGATCGCTTCCGCGAGGCCACCGCGCAACTCGCGGCGATGAACGTGGCCCCGCCCCGCCACGTCGCGTGCTCCGCCGCGACGCTCACCATGCCCGAGACCACGATGGACATGGTTCGCGTCGGCATCGCCCTCTACGGCTACTGGCCGAGCGAGGAGACGCGGTTTCGCTACCTGGCCCGCGGCACGCGCCGGCGATCACCGCGCTACTCGCCCCTGACCCCGATCCTCACCTGGCGGAGCCGCATCATGAATCTCAAGTCCGTGCGCTCGGGGCAGTTCATCGGCTACGGGTCGGCCTACCAGGCGTCGCGGACGATGCGCGTGGCCGCGGTGCCGGTCGGCTACTACCACGGGTTCGGGCGGGACCTCAGCAACCGGGGACGCGTGCTGGTGCGCGGGGCGCGCTGCGGCGTCGTCGGTCTCGTCAACATGAGCATGCTCATGGTCGACGTCAGCGAGATACGGGGTGTCTCGGTCGGGGACGAGGTCGTGATCATCGGAGCCCAGGGCGAGCATCAGATCTCGGTGGGCTCGTTCGGCGAGCTCACGCACGTGCTGAACTACGAGGTGCTGGTGAGCCTGCCCCAGGAGATCCCGCGCGTCATCGTCGACTGAGCACGCGCGCCGCGCTCCAGATCCCGCACGCGCACGCGCCGCATGCGACGTCACGACGTCTTCAGGCGCATCTCCGCGTACTTCGTCGTGAATCCCAGTCGCTCGTAGAGCCGCTTGGCCGGGTTGTCGTACTCGACGTGCAGCTTCACGTCGCCGGCGAGGTCGCGGACCGACTCGGTGATGATGCGACCGCCCAGTCCGGCTCCCCGGCACGAGGGATCGACCGAGACGAAGAGCAGGATGTTCGACGGGACGTAGCCCGCCATCCCGGTTCGCAGCATCAGGAGCGCGCCGACGAGGCGGCCGTCGAGCCCGGCCAACGTCAGGAAGCCCCCCTGCCCGGCGCCGGGGACGAATGCGTAGTCGAGCGCGCGGTTCACGTCGTCGAGCGAGTCGTGGTAGGGCTTCATCGTCTCGTGGAAGAACCGGGCCAGCGTGGTGCGATCGGCCCATGCCGGCAGGTCGCGCTCCTGCTCGACGCACACGAGGGTCACGCGGGTCGCGAGCGCCTTCGGATCGGATGTCGGGTCGTGTGTGGTTCCTTGCGAGGTCATCGAGTCCTCCCGTGCGTGTATCGGGTCGACGGCAGATCGCCCGCGGGCGAGGTCGTCACGTCGTGTACTCCGAGTTGATCCGAACGTACTCCACCGTGAGATCCGTCGTCAGGCGGCGCGCCGTCTCGTCTCCGCTGCCGAGGCTGAGGACGCTGGTCACGCGCCGTTCGGTCATCGCGCGGGCGACCGCCTCTCGATCGTCACCGACCGGAGCCCCCCGGCGATACACGTCGACCCCGGCGATCGACAGCGTCACCCGAGTGAGATCGATCGGCACGCCCGCGTTACCGGCCGCGGCCAGGATGCGGCCCCAGTTGGGATCGCCGCCCGCCAGCGCGGTCTTCACGAGCGGTGAGCGCACGACGGCCTCGGCCACGCGCCGGGCGTCGTCTCGGCTCCTGGCGCCGATCACCGACAGGTCGAGGATCCGAGACGCCCCCTCGCCGTCGTCGATGATCTGATCGGCGAGCGCGTCGGCGACGTGCTGCATGGCGCCCTCCAGCACCCGGAGTCGCGCGTCGTCGGTCGAGCCGATGTCCGGGACGTCGGCGCCGCCCGCCAGCACGAGGACTGCGTCGTTGGTGCTCGTGTCTCCGTCGACGCTGATCTGATTGAACGAGCGGTCGACCACGCGCCTGAGCATCCTGTTCAGGATGAGGGGTCGCACCGGCGCGTCGGTTCCGAGCACCGCGAGCATGGTAGCCATGTTCGGGTGAATCATGCCGCTCCCCTTCGCGGTGCCGCCAACGGTGACCATGGTAGCGGAGTTCGACCCGGAGGACGGCAGCGTCACCGTGACCGCGGCAGTCTTGCGCGTGGTGTCGGTGGTGAGAATGGCCTCGGCGACGTCCACGCCGGCGTCGGGACGCAGCCGGGAGGCGGCGTCCTCGATGCCGTCGAGCACGATCCGGCGCGGGAGCGGCACCCCGATCACGCCGGTCGACAGCACGAGTGCGGGCCCACCGACCGCAGCCGACGTCATACGCGCCATCTCGCGCGCCGTGGCCAGTCCGTCGTCGCCGGTCATCGCGTTCGCGTTGCCTGAGTTGATGACGATCGAGCGAGCGGCCGCGCGATCGCGGAGCTGTGCCGACGTCACGAGCACCGGCGCGGCGGCGAGTCTGTTCTGCGTGAAGACGCCGCACGCGGTCCGGACGCCGTCGGCCACGATCAGGGCGAGGTCGGGACCGCCGCTGGGCTTCAGGCCGCACGACACGCCGGCGCCCGAGAGACCGGGCACGCTGAGAAGCGTCCCATCCGGGATCGGCCGGATCGACTCGTCCAGGGACGTGCCCGGCTCGAGATCGGCGGTGCTCATGCGCGCACCTCCCGCCTCGCGAATCGGCGGGCCGCCGGGGCGTACCGCGGACGAAGAGGGGACCCGTTCGTGGCGTGCGGTGCCGGGCGAACCATCGTGACGCGGCGCCGTCCGTTGACCGTGGTGGCACGCTGGGGGCGCATCAGCTCCTCGCGTGACGCGGATCGGGCGAACCCGAGACGTTCGAAGAAGTCCGGGCGCACGGTCACGCAGTACAGGCTTCGACCTCGGCCCGCGCAGCGCTCGGCGAGCGTGCGGACGATCAGCGATCCCACGCCGGCCCCGCGCGCCGATCGGTCCACGGCCACGCTCCGGAGCTCGTACGCACCGCCGGCCAGCGGGTGCAGCGCACCCGCGCCGACCACGCGGCCGCTCGGACGCTCGCGCACCACCGAGAACAGATGCCAGCTCCGCCGCACGACCTGCTCGGACAGCGGGATCGTCTCCGGGGCCGATGCGGCGAGGAGGCGCGTGATCTCGCCAGCATCGGCCTGGGTCGCGGGCTCGAGTGTGAACGCGATCTCACCCGCGTCGGCCGGCGGCGTGGCCGGCCCATTCGTGCGCGTCATCACGATGCACCTCGCGGGGTGTCGCTCGTGTCCGCCACGCGTTCCAGCGCCGACGAGAACCGGGTGACCGCCTCGTCGATCTCCGCGTCGGACACGTTGAGCGGCGGCAGGAACCGGATCACGTCGCCGCCCGTGGGGACGACGAGAAGCCGCTCGGCGAGCGCGGCCGCGAGCACGTCGGTCGAGCGCTCGGTCTCGACCCCGATCATCAGGCCGAGGCCGCGGACGTCGCGAACCAGGGGACTGTGGATCTCGGAGAGCGCGCGCCGGAGCCGCCGTCCCTTGCGCCGCACGTCCTCGAGGAAGGTCTCGTCGGCGACGGTGCGCAGGACGAAGAGAGCCACCGATGTGACCAACGGTCCGCCACCGAACGTCGAGCCGTGCATGCCGGGCGTCACCGAGTCGGCCACGCGCGGTCCGAGGAGCGTCGCACCGATCGGGAGGCCGCCCGCGAGCGGCTTGGCCAGTGTCATGACGTCCGGCGTCACACCGAGCTGCTCGTGTGCCCACAGGGCTCCGGTCCGTCCGAGCCCGCATTGCACCTCGTCGAAAACGAGCAGCGCACCCACGTCGTCGCATCGGCGACGGATCGCGGCGAGCCACTCCGGATCGGCGGGGCGGATGCCGGATTCGCCCTGCACGGGCTCGAGCATGACGGCGGCCGTGGCCGGACTCAGACGATCGAGCGCGCTCGCGTCGTTCCAGGGCAGCCGCGCATAGCCGCCCGGCAGCGGCGTGAACGGCTCGCGGTGGTCGGGTCGGTCGGTGGCCGCCAGTGCACCCATCGTCCGACCGTGGAACGCGCCGCCGGCGTAGAGGATCTCGCGTCGTTGTGGGCCACCTCGGAGCCGGGCGAACTTGATCGCCGCCTCGTTGGCCTCGGCCCCGGAGTTCGCGAAGAACACGCGCGAGGCGAACGATCGCTCGACCAGGGCGGTCGCCAGCTCGATCGGAGGCTGCGTGTGATAGAGGTTCGACGTATGAACGAGCCCCTCGGCCGCGGCCCGAAGCGGTTCCCGGATGCCGCCGTGTCCGAGAGCCGTGACCGCGATCCCGCTGGTCATGTCGAGGTGACGCACGCCGGTGGAATCGACGAGCCAGGCGCCCTCGCCCGCGACGAAGAGGACGTCCGGACGTACGTAGGTCCCGGCGAGGTTCGCGTGCGCCCGCGCGAGGCACGGATCGGGAGCCGGGGCGCTGGCCGTGTTCGCACCGGCGTCGGTCGTGCTCGCGCCGGTGGCGCTCGTGTCGGTCGTGCGGCGCGTGTGCGCGCTGGTGTCGGTCGTGCTCATGCGGTGAGTTCCGTGGCGGTGCCGGCCTGCATGCCCTGCAGGGTTCCGACGCGTATCTGGCGGACGCCGGCCTCGGAGGCGGCGATGGCCGAGCGCAGCTTCGGGATCATGCCGCCCGACACGACGTCGGGTCGCTCGAGGAGCGCGCGGGCCTCGGACACGTGAAGACGACTGGCGAAGCCACCGTCGGACGCGTCGGTGCGCACTCCCGGAACGTCGCTGACGAACTCCAGTCGGTCGGCGTGGATCGCCGACGCGATCGCGTCGGCCGCCATGTCGGCGTTCACGTTGACCGCGGATTCGTCGGGACCCAGCGCCACCGGCGCGACGACCGGCGCAACCCCGAGCTCCAGCAACGCCTCCAGAGAGATCGCGGCCGTCTCCGGTCGCCCGCCGACGCGACCCAGCCGCGCGCCGTCGATCAACGGTGCCCGCAGGAGCCCGAGATCGATTCCCGAGAAGCCCAGCGCGGG
Source organism: Candidatus Eiseniibacteriota bacterium (assembly GCA_965224245.1). Classification (GTDB taxonomy): domain Bacteria; phylum Eisenbacteria; class RBG-16-71-46; order CAZAMP01; family CAZAMP01; genus CBDCYW01. Next base: position 4,736,376 of record OZ245046.1, read on the forward strand.
CACGCCGCGACGGACGAGCTCGGCGACCAGCCGCTTGTTCACGAGACCGCATAGCACCATCACGGTGATGTCCATGCCTTCGGGCGAGGTCACGCGCAGTCCGTCGACCGTCTGATGCGCGACACCCATCACATCGTGGAGCTTCCCGATGGCGGCTCCCCCACCGTGGACGAGCACGATGCGCTCGCCCGATCGGAAGCGGCGTCCGACGTAGTCGCAGAACTCCTGGACGTACGCCTCGCGCTCGAGATTGGCGCCTCCGACCTTGATGACCGTCGTGGTCATGTCCTTCGCCACGATCACCTCCATCCGGGCGGGCACGTCACGCGGCCGCAGTGGGCAACGCGAGCCCGGTCGTCTCGGGCATGCCCCACATCACGTTGAAGTTCTGAATGGCCTGTCCGGCCGCACCCTTGGTCAGGTTGTCCAGTGCGCCGGTGATCACGACGTGGTCGGTTCCCTCGACGTCGTGCACCGAGAGCTGGACCTGGTTCGTCCGGGCCACCGCGCGAATGCGCGCCTCGCGACCGGGTGGGAGCACCTGGATGAAGGGCTCGTGCCGGTAGCGCTCGAACAGGACCGCGCGCACGCGCCCGGCGTCTCCGTCCGGGGTGCGCACGACGATGGTTGACTGAATGCCCCGCTCGATCGGAGCGAGGTGCGGTGTGAACACGATCCGGTGCGATCGGCGTCCGACGCCGTCGAGAAACTGCTCGATCTCGGCCACGTGCCGGTGTGAGCGACCGTGCTTGTACGCGCTGAGATCCTCGGACACGGCGCAGAAGTGGGTGCGTGCGGTCGGCACGCGTCCGGCCCCGGACACACCCGACTTCGCGTCGATCACGGGATGGTCCTCCGCGAGGCCCTCGGCGGCGAGCGGTCCCAGCGCGATCTCCGACAGCGTCGCGAAGCAGCCCGGGTTCGCGACGACGGTCGCTCCGGCGAGCGCGGGGCGCACGTACTCGGTGAGCCCGTACACGGCATCGCGCGCCACCGAGTCCGAGCGCGGTGAGCCGTACACGGCCTCGTGGCTTCGCGGGTCCTTCAACCGGTGATCGCCCGAGAGGTCGACGACGCGCGCGTGCTCGACGCACCGGGCCGCGAGGTCGCCTGCGGTGCCGTGCGGCACGGCGAGGAAGACGGCGGCCGCCGACCGGACGTCGGCGTCGTCGGGATGCACGAGGGGGATCGGCGTCGCCGCCGGGTCGATCTCGTCCAGCGTCGAGCCGGCGTGCGCGCGCGACGTCGCGAACGAGAGCTCGACCGCGGGATGGGCGGCCAGAAGCGTCACGAGCTCGGTCCCGCTGGTCCCGCTCGCGCCGAACACGCCGACGGGAATGCGAGCATGCGGTCGTCGAGTGGTGTCTGTCACGTTCGATGCTCCAGGTGGTTGGGCGGTCGGCCGTTGAGTCGCCGGCCGACTTCCGGTAGTCGAGGTTTGCAAGGCGTGTGCCGGGGCGCCCAGAGCGCGCCGGAGCGCCCGCCTGGGCCCCCTCTGACCCAACGATGGGTCACGGGCGTCCCGATCGGCACCGATGTGCCATGCGTGACCCGTCTACGTCATCGCGTGACGAAGCGCGGGATCGAGGCCGGCAGCCGGCACGCGAACTCCGTGTTCAGCGCCGACGTCATCTCGGCGAACGAGCTGATCGGGATGACGTGGTGCTTCTGCCGTCCCACGAGGACGACCTCGTCTCCGACGGCGACGTCCGCGATCGCCGTCACGTCTACCATGAACAGGTTCATGTTCACGTGCCCCACCACCGGTGCGCGCCGCCCCCTCACGAGGACGGTGCCGCGATTGGACATCTCGCGAGGGTATCCGTTGGCGTATCCGACCGGGATCACAGCCAGCGTCATGTCCCGCGGCGCCTGATACGCCGTGCCGTAGCCGACGAACTCGTCCTGCCGGACGCACTTGAGATGCATGACGTCGGTCTTCCAGGTGAGCACGCGCTGAAGCGGGTTCTCGCGCGCGTCGCTGGAGCGCAGGCGGTGGAGGTTTCGCATCTCGGGGCTCGGCCAGAATCCGTAGGACGCGACCCCGATCCGGACGAGGTCCATCGCGGCCTCCGGGCGCGACAGCGCTGCCGCCGAGGACGCGACGTGATAGCGTTCGGGACCGGTTCGTCTTCTCCTGAGCTTGGCCTCGATCTCCTTGAATCGCGTGATCTGCCGCACGATCCGGAAGTCGTTGGCGAGCGACTCCGCTCCGGCCAGATGCGTGCAGAGCCCGGCCCAGACCAGGTGCCGCCGGTTCTGGCCGAAGATGCGGAGCGCACGCGGGAGCTCGTCCAGCGGGAGTCCCGTGCGGTTCCCGCCGGTCTCGATCTCGAGATGAACGCGCGCCGGCCTCCCGACCGCCTTGGCGACCGACACCGCGCACTCGAGGCGCGGCAGGTCGTAGACGAAGAACTCGATGTCGTTATCGATCACCCACCGGAGGTCCTCGTCGTAGAGGATGCCCATGATCATGATCTTGCTCGCCTGCGACTTGACCTCGTCGACGAGGCTCGCTTCGAGCGACGAGGCCACCGAGAAGTGCCGGACGTCACACGACTCGGCGATGCCGACGATGGGCTGGATGCCGTGCCCGTACGCGTTCGCCTTCACCACGACCGACAGGATCGGATGCGGCCCCACGCGCGACCGCACGTACGAGAGGTTGTTCCGGAACGCCGCGCGGCTCAGCTCGATCCGCGACGAGTGCCGGACGGGCGAGCCGGCGAGATCGCCCGGCTCGGGCCGCGGATCGTTCACGAGTGCCATGTGTAGGACCGTCCCCAGGACGAGGCCGCCCGGCCGCTCACATGGGACACGAGGGTGTCCGGCACGGCATACGCGTCGCCCTCTTCCTGCGGATCGAAATGGAACGCGTAGAGTCGTGAGACGAAGTCGTCGATCCCGAGCGACGACTCGCCCGGCCGCTCGCCGTGTCCGAAGACGCTGGGCTCCACGCCGTCGCCCCAGTCCTGGCGGCCCTCGTCGTTCGGATTGAAGAAGTACACGCGGACGGTGTCGTCGGGGCGCTTGGCGATGCGCTGGATCGAGACGGCGTGCGGACCCAGGAGACGGCCGTGCACGTCGGTCACCATGATCCCGACCGGGTTGGGATACACGAGCTCGTGCCCATCGTTGTAGTCGGGGTGGTGGGTCGCGTAGAAGCGGCGCACGAACAGCGAATGGTGGCTCACGGTGACGGAGCTCGGATCCAGCGCCGACGCGAACCCGGGTGCGACCCACCGGCCGTACATTGCCGGGTTCACCCAGCGATGGGGATCGGTGTTCCGCCCGGCGGCCAGGCCCAGCATCGTCGCGTAGATCCGGTCCAGGTGGGGCACGAGCAGGAGCGACACCGGATCCAGATCCGATCCCGACTCCCCCGACGCCACGTCGGCGCACCGATCCGATCGCAGCTCCTGTCCCTCGAACTCGGCGGCCACGAAACCATCGCGGGCCGCGTTGGCGATCTTGCCCAGGAGCATTCCCGGTGCGTGCAGGCTCCAGAGGCTGATGCCTCGCGCCGCCTGGCACGTGGGACTGTTGCCTTGCCCGACGCCGAGCGGGAGACCCAGCACCAGGATCGCCCCGGAAACGAGGATGGCGTTCTCGGAGAGGCCTTCGTTCTCGGGTCGTGTCCGGATCAGCCGATCGGCCACGTCCGACAGCACGTCGAGCTGCAGCAGTCGCCGCAGCCCGGCCGCCACCTCCGGCCTCGCGAGAAGATGGCGCTCGAGCAGCCCGACGAGTCCGAGGATCGTACGATGCGTGCCGGGGAAGACGGCCGCCTTCACGAGTGCGGCCGGGAGCTCGCCGCACTTGGCCGCGTGGGCGGCACCGGCCTCGTCGGCGCCGATCGCATCGCCGAGCTGCTCGGGCATGCGCCGCGCGACCGCCCGGAGCGCCACCGCGTGATAAGGGCTCGTGAGCCCGACCTCGCGCAACGACGCGCCGAAGCGCCGGCACTCCTGGAGGACTTCCCCGTCGTCGCACTCCGCGAGGCGCCGGCGATACGTGACCGGGTCGCCCGCCGCGGCGGCCAGTGGCGTCGCCGCCCCGAGGGCGGCGCCGTAGCTTCGGAGGGCGTCGCGAGCGCCGGGATCGGCGTCGGCGTCGGGCAGCAGCGCGGCCTGATCGACCAGGGTCGTGATTCGCGAATCCCGCACCGGTCTCTGAACGGTCATCAACCGGATCTCCTCGACCACGCTGGTCAGAAGCCTGTCGAGCGACAGCACGTCGCGGATCGCCGCGAACAGCCGCTCGGCGCGGTCGTAGAGCTTCGGTTGTCGGCGGCTCGCCTCGGAGTCCGCGGGGAACATCAGGTCCAGCGATCGCACGCAGACCTCGCGAAGGAAGCCCGCGGCATCCTCGGCCGAGAGATCGGGGTGATCGACGTCGCCGCGCGCGATCGCGAGCAGCCGGAGCTCGCTCATCGCCTCGACCGTCGGATAGACGCCGTCGCCGAGGAGCCCGTATCGGACGAGATCGGGCAGAAGCTTCGTCACGTCCTCCCACGGCCCACCGCGAAAGACCCCCACCGCGTCGAAGCGAGGGGCGCGTTCGAGGAGCGCCGCGAGGCCGCCATCGGTGTCCAGGAGATCGGAGCCCGCGGCGAACACCGGCTCCTGGTAACGGGCCTTCGCGAACGCGGGAGCGCGGTCGAGCTTCTCGATCGCCGCATCGAGCCTCGCCAGCGCCCCGGTGGACTCACGGGTCTCATGGGTCATACGTAGAAGTCCATCTCCTCGTAGCGGAGCAGGATCTCGCGAAGGCGATCGGGGTCGTCACCGAGAAAGTCCACCTTGCCGTAGTGGTCGCCGAAGCCAGCGCGCTCGCGGACCTTGGGCGTCACGGGCTCGAACAGGTTGTGACCGATGAAGTAGGGCTCGTCCTCGAGCGCCGGTGGAATCCGGAGCTCGTGCACCATCGGCTTCTTCGGGTAGACGAGGAGGTTGCCCGCGTGGCCGCGCCGGCCCGTGACCTCGTCCGGGAAGAACGCCTCCAGCTCTTCGTCGGTGGTCAACGGATCGGACACGAGGATCTGCCCGGCGAATGCGTCGAAGCCGTAGGCCCGCTCGATCAGCTCGAAGATGTGCCCACCCGGAATGCGGGCGGCGACCTCGCCGAAGTTCAGCTCGCCGTCCTGATCCAGGAAGTACTCGGGGTGCAGGATGCCGTAGCGCACGCCGAACGACTTCACCAGATGCTCGACCGCCTTCCGGATGCGCGGCCGCACCTGCTCGAGCCGCGGCGTGGGCGGCATGAGCTGCGAGTGCCCGAGGTGCACGTACTCGTTGATGTTCAGGAAGCGAATGCGTCCGTCGTGCACGAAGACCTCGCACGAGAACTCCTGGCCGTTCAGGTGACTCTCCACGAGGCAGGGGAACGTGTCTTCGCCGAGGTCGTCGATGTCCTCCGGCGAACGGATCATTCGGTGACCGACGCTGCCCGCGGCGGATATGGGCTTCAGATGGACCGGAAACGGCGCCTCGCCCTCCAGCACGACCTCGGCCTCGTTGACGCGGGTGAAGAACCGGCGGACGGCGGCCCGCGAGTCGACCTCCTCGAACACGCCGACGCGAATGCCGCTCATCTGCGCCTTGCGCTTCATCATCGCCTTGTCGCGAAACAGGAGAGATCGATTGAACACGCGCGGGTCGTCACGGAACTCGGCGTTCAGCGCGCCGGCCCACTCGACGGTCTCCTCGTAGAGCGGCACCGCCAGCCGGACCTCGCGATCGGCAAGCATCCCCGAGAGCCGATGCGACTTCTCGTCCAGCCGATCGAACTCCCAGGGCACGGTCTCGATCCCGTCCCGTTCGGTCAATGCAGCGTAGTCCGGCGGCACGACGGCGACGAACCGATAGCCGAGGCGGGACGCCGCCTCCAGCGACTCGATGCAGTATCCGAGCAACGCGATCTTCCCCGGTCTTCCTGCGACGTTCGGAACGCCGCCGTGACCGTTGGCTTCCATGACGGGAGTCCTTTCTTCGGATCGGAAACGGATGTCGTTGCACAGTGCCGCAATTGACATGCCATGCGTCGAGCTGTGATCATGTCGGCTGGATCGGTCGTCGATGTCCCAATCGATGGGCCACGCGCGTCCGATACCGCCCAGACGAGACACGTATGTCCCCCGCAGACGCCCCTACCGAGAGCCGCACCCCCGCGAGAGTCGCGGTTCTGAACGCAGAGAAGCTCGAGGACGCCCTGGCCGACGATGCGCGCATGCTGCCGTCGCGCTTTCGCGACCTCGACACGCTCCTCGACCAGGCGCGCGAGATCCCGCCCCGTCTGTGTCTTCTCGGACCGGGGCTCAGCCCCGAGGAAATGCGCGAGCGCGTGGCCAGCCTGCGGCGGCACCTCCCGTTCACCGACGTCGTCGTCTGGCATCCCCGCGCGCCGGCCGAGGTCGTGCGGGCGGCGCTCCTCTCGGGGGCACGCGACGTTCTGCTCGACCCCGATCCCGCGCGCGCGGTCGTGCGGCTGCGGGATCTCCTCGAAGGGCAGCGGCTTCTTCCGCTGGTGCTCGCCGAGGAGGATCGAAGTGGCGGACGCTGGCGATTCGAGGGGCTCGTCTCCCGGAACCGCGAGATGTGGAGCATCTTCGAGACCGTGGCCCGGACCGCATCGACCGACGCGACGATCCTCATTCTCGGCGAGACCGGCACCGGGAAGGACCTCGTGGCCCGCGCGATTCACGCGCGATCCGGGCGGCCGGGACGCTTCGTGGCCCTCAACTGCGGTGCCATTCCCGAGACGCTCATCGATTCCGAGCTGTTCGGACACGTCGAGGGCGCGTTCACCGGGGCCAAGGGATCCAAGCGCGGGCTCATCCGTCATGCCGAGGCCGGGACGCTGTTCCTCGACGAGATCGGAAACCTGCCGCAGGACGCCCAGAGCCGGCTGCTTCGCGTGCTGCAGAACGGGGTGGTCCGCCCGGTCGGCGGCGAGGAAGAGCATCCGGTGGATGCGCGCGTGATCGCGGCCACGAGCAGCCCGCTGGACACCGCAGTCATGGATGGCACGTTCCGCGAGGATCTGCTCTATCGCATCGACGTGATCCGCCTGATCATTCCGCCACTCCGGGAACGTCTCGAGGATCTGATCTTCCTGTTCGGCATGTTCCTTCAGGAGCTTACCGAGCAGTACAACTGTGCGCGACCGAAGCTCGGCGACGACTTTCTCGACGCGCTGCAGGCGTACGAGTGGCCAGGAAACGTGCGCGAGCTCGAGAACTTCACCGAACGGCTCGTGCTCGCGCACTCGGGCTCACGCGTCACGCGCACTCACTTCCGCAAGCTCACGCGCACTTACCGCGGCCGGCAGAACGACGGCATCTCCGACGAGGACGATCGTGACGCGTCGCCGCGCGTGGCCGCCGCGTTCGATCCCGATCGAACGCTGGACGAGGTCACATCGGAGATCGTGTCGGAGACCGAGCGTGCGTATCTCGAAGGCCTTCTGGCACATACGTCCGGTCGCGTGGGCGCCGCGGCCGAGCAGGCCGGCATCAGTCGCCGCACGCTGCACCGGAAGCTCTCGCGTCACGGGATCGACAAGCGTCGCTTTCGTGGTTGACCTAAATCCGTCCACTGGCAGCGCGTTCTCGCTCCAGGGCACGCGCCCGTGAAGGACGCACCGCATCTCGCACCGAGCCGAGCGGCACGTTCAACACGTTCGAGCAGGTCGCCTTGCGAAGAACACGAGGGTCCGTTAGACTGCGTGTCGTTCGCATGTCTCGCTCGAATCGTGCTCGGCACGATGAACGGAAAGTCTCGCCATGAATCGCATCCTCATCAACCTGGATGCTCTCCACCACAACATCGAACGCGTCAACGAGCTGATGGCGGGTCACGGGGCCTCCTGGTCGCTCGTCACGAAGGTGCTGTGCGGACACACCGACACGATCCGCGCGCTGCGCGCGCTCGGTATCCGTTCGGTGGCCGACTCGCGCATCCGCAACCTGGATGCGGTCCGAGAGGTCGATCCGGACGTCGAGACGTGGTACCTGCGTCTTCCACACATGACGGCCGTTCCCGACATCGTGCGCACGTCCAGCGTCTCGCTGAACAGCGAGATCGAGACCATCGAGGCGCTCAGCGAGGAGGCCGCGCGCCACGACCGGTCGCACGGCGTGGTCGTCATGATCGAGCTGGGTGACCTGCGCGAAGGCGTGCTCCCCGGGTCGCTGATCGACTTCTATCGCCGTATCTTCCAGCTCGGGAACCTGCGGATCGTCGGCATCGGCGCCAACGTCGGATGCCTCTCGGGCACCGTGCCCAACGTGGATCAGTTCGTCCAGCTCATGCTCTACAAGGAGCTGCTCGAGCTGAAGTTCGAGCAGAAGCTCCCCCTGATCTCCGCCGGCACGAGCGTCGTGCTTCCGCTTCTCCTCGAGGGGTCGCTGCCCAGGGGCATCAATCACTTCCGCATCGGTGAGGCGGTCTTTCTCGGCACCGATCTCGTCAACGGCGGCACCCTTCCCGGATTCCGCGACGACGCGATCACCGTGGAGGCCGAGATCGCCGAGATCAAGGAGAAGGGGCTCACGCCCCTGGGCGACGTCACCGCCACCACGCCGTTCGAGTCGTTCCAGACCGACGACGCGCCGTCGCCGGGCGAGCGCGGCTTCCGGGCCGTCATCACGCTGGGGCAGCTCGACACCGAGGTACAGGGTCTGACGCCCGTCGATGCATCGCATCGCGTCGCCGGCGCCAGCAGCGACCTGACCGTGGTCAACCTCGGCCCGGACACCGGCGGACTCCACATCGGCGACGTGATCCGCTTCCGCCCCAACTACGGCGCCACGCTGCGGCTCATGACGAACAAGTACATGGCCCGCGAGGTCACACCCTCCCTCGAGCGCTTCACCGCCGGCCTCGATCACGCGCTGCCGCACTCGTCGGTCATCGCCTCGTTCGGCGGTAATCCTCTCTAGTGGGGGGCTTCGATCCCCAGACCTGGCAGTGGCTGATCGTCGGGGGCTACCTGGCGTTCATCTTCATCAAGGGCGTCCTGAAGGCCCGCGTGATCGACGAGGCCGACGACTTCCTCGTCGCCCGGCGCAACGTGCCCTGGCCGCTCCTGTTCGCCACGATGGGCGCCACGGTCATCGGCGGCGGCTACTCCATCGGCGCGGTCGGTCGCACGTTCGAGTGGGGCATCCTGATGGTCCTGGTCTCGATGGCCGGGTATCTGCACTTTCTGTTCTCGGGTCTCTTCGTCGCGCCCAAGTTCCGCGACGCGAAGCTCTACACCGTCGCGGGCTACTTCGGTCATCGCTTCGGAGAGGGTCCGCGCTTCGTCGTGCTCGTGGTGTCGGTGTTGTTCTCGGTGTTCATCGTGGCCGCTCAGATGGCCGCGTTCGGGTCGGTGCTGTCCACGCTGCTGCCCGAGTTCGCCGACAACCAGGCGGTGCTCCGCTGGGCGATCATCATCGGCGGGCTGCTGGTGGTCGTCTACAGCACCGCGGGCGGCCTGCTGGCGGTCATCTACACCGACGTCTACCAGTTCGTGATCCTGTTCCTCGGCTTCGCGCTGACCGCGGTGCTCTGCCTCCCCGAGATCTCCGACAGCTGGGGGCGCGTGCGGAGCACGATCCCCGACGATTTCTTCGCCCCGGACGGCGGCAAGGGCGCCATCTTCCTGATCACGACGTTCCTGGCGTTCCTGTTCGGCGAGACGTTCGCACCCGGATACGCCACGCGATACTGCGTGGGCCGCTCCATCCGCGACACGAAGCTCGGCATCGCCGGCGTGGGGGCGTTTCTGACCGTCACGTTCCCGGTGATCATCTTCGTGGTCGCCCTCTACGCCCGCGTCTTCCATCCGGACATCGAGTCCCAGCAGTCGCTCCCCGTGGTCGTGCAGCAGCTCAACAATCCGATCGTGGGGGCGATCCTGGTGGCGGCGCTCCTGAGCGCGGTCATGTCGTCGGCGGACTCGGCGCTGAACTCGGCCACCGCCATCTTCGTGAAGGACCTCTTCGAGCATCAGCTGAAGCTGCGAGACACCGGCGACGGGCGCCTTCTCCGGTGGGCTCGCTACTGCTCGGCGGCGCTCGGAATAGTGGCCACGGCGATCGCCGTGGTGCAGCCGAACATCATCGATCTGCTCCTGTTCACGTATCACGTGTGGGCGCCGGCAATCATCGTGCCCGTGGTGGTGGGGGTCTTCACCGAGGACCGCTCACCGGGGATGATCCGGACGATCCTGTGGACGATGCTGGTGGCGATCACGGCCACGTTCGTCTACCGGACCACGCCGGCCGCCGAGAGCTTCGATCCGGCGGTGTTCGGCGTGGCGGTCTCGCTGGCGGCGTACGTGGTGCTGCGACCGATCTTCCGCATGAGGACGCGGACCGTCTAGCCGCCGCTCACCGATCACTCATCCGTTCTGCGCCTTCTCCCGCCGCTTGACGTGCGCCACCGACTCCTTCACCAGACGCCGGAGCACCTTCTCGTCCACGTCCTCCAGGCGATTGATGTAGAGGCACGACTTGCCCGTCTTGTGCTTCCCGAGCTTCGCCAGGAGGTCCTCGTAGCGTGTGAAGCCCGACATGATGTACAGCGTGAGGCTCGTCTTGCGCGGCGAGAACCCGGTGAGCATCCAGTCTCCCTCGCGACCGCTCTCGTACCGGTAGTGATACGAGCCGAATCCGACGATGCTGTCCCCCCACATCTCGGCCTTCTCGCCGGTCACCTCTTCCATCAGCGCCAGGACCTTCATCGCGTCCTCGCGACGGCGTGGGTCCTCCACGCGCTTCAGGAACTGCGCGACGCTCTTGCGATTCCGCGCGGTCTTGAGATCTGCCATCGAGGATCCTCCGGGAATCGGGGGTGGACGTCGGTTGCCGGACACGTGACCACGATCGCCGCCGTCTCGACGCTCATCTGTCAGACCAGACCGCCAGCTCGTTGCCGTTCGGATCGGCGAAGTGGAATCGCCGCCCGCCGGGAAACGAGAAGATGTCGGTGACGATGCGGCCGCCAGCGCCGACGACGGTCTCCCTGGTTCCCTCGAGATCCTCGGCGTACAGGATCACGAGAGCGCCGCCTGCCGCACGGCTCGAGGAGAGCGTGGAGTGGTAGAAGCCGCCGTCGAGCTTGCCGTCGGTGAAGGCGCGGTACTCCGGTCCGTAGTCGGTGAACGACCAGCCGAAGGCTTTCTCGTAGAACGCCTGGGTCGCGTCGAAGTCGGCGGCCGGAAACTCGACGTAGTCGATCTTCTGATCCGTGGGCATCGCGGGATCTCCTCGGGGAGGGTGTTCGAAGCGTCGACGGACCCTCGCGTCGGGGATCGCTGGGCCGCGCCCATGATACCCGGCTCCGCTCCGACCGGCACCCCCTGGATCGACCGCGACCGCGAGCCCCTGTAACGAACCGCCTGCCGGTCGATTACGCCAACCGGGGGTCGATCCGCGCCCGCGCGGGTGATGGGAGCGGCGCCTCGCGCACCGAAGCAACGTGGGGCTCGCGACTTCGAAGTGGGCTAAGATGACACGACGGCCGGACACACGTTTCGACACGAGGAGTCGCTTCAATGGACCGTCGAGAGTTTCTCGCGAGGGCCTCCGTGGCCGCGACCTGGGCCGGCATCACCATCATCGTGTCCGGATGCTCCGACGACGACGAGCCCACCGCGCCGGAGGACACGGGATCGACCGACGTCATCGGCGTCGTCTCGGGCGGAGGACACACCCACTCGGGCGCACGGGTCACAGCGGCGCAGCTCATGGCGGGCGACGCGATCCGGCTCACGCTCACCGGCAGCGGGCACACCCACACCGTCGATCTCGACGCCGATCAGGTCATGCGGATCGCCGACGGCCTCCGGGTCACGCAGACCTCGAGCTCGGACGCCGGTCACACGCACTCGGTGGCGTTCAACTCGACGGCCGATCTACCGAGCCCGCCCCGGCCGGGCGTCGCGCCCTAGCCACACACGCCACGGGCCGCGGGATCACCGCTCCTCGCGCGCCGGCCGATCGACGAAGGAGATCGCGCGGGTGCCGCTCGCGAAGTCGTCCATTGACAGCTTCCAGCCCTCGCCGGGCCAGAGATACTCGACGGCCAGACGAGCCGGGTCGTAGACGGCGGTGTAGAGTGTTCCGAACCCGCGCGAGTAGCTCGTGTTGTAGAGCGGCGGCTCCAGGAACGCGTCGACCAGTCGTGCGCGGTCAATGCCCGGATTCTCGACCAGGCTCGCCAGCCTCGACTCCCGCGCCAGCGTGGCCGTCGCGGCGGCGTGGCGCGGCCACACGATGCGCTCCTGATGGTTCGTCGAGATGGCCGAGCGCGTCAGGCGCGGGGTCGCGTCCGGTCCGACGAACGCGGTCACGTGATCGCCGTGTCGATCCAGCACGAGCACGTTGTACGCCATGTGGAACGGCACGCGCATCAGAGCACGCTCGGCGTCGGCCGTCGTCTCGCACACCTCGAGGAGATACCGGAGGACGATGGGAGCCCCGAAGCCGACACCGGTTCCCTCCTTGCCCCCGAAGGCGAGCGACACCGCCAGGCCGGCGTCGTTGATTCCGTCGAGGACCCCGACCAGTCCGTCGGTCGACGCGATCACCGAGCGCGCCGACCAGCGACTCTTCAGGAAGACGCCCTCGAAGAGCTTCGGGCTGAAGTCGTAGTTGCGCACGAGAAAGGCCCGCTCTCGGCGACACGCCGCCTGCGAGCACGACGACAGGTACGGTGGCGGGCAGTACAGGCTCAGGAACCGGGCCTCGAGGTCGCCGCCTCCGACGAGCTCGACGAGTCGCTCCCAGATGGGCACGAGCTCGGGCATGAAGCGCCGGAGCGCCGACTCGCACGCCAGGTAGCTCGGCCGCGTGGCGTCCCCGCGAGACAGATACCAGCGGCGGTAGTCGGGCCAGAGCCCGGTGAACAGTGATCGCCACGCGTCTCCCGGGGACGCCTCCTCCACGGCCCGGAACACGAACTCGGTGGTCTCGGGATCGCTCACAGGATCTTGAACGCTCCCGCCTCGAATGCCGCCGGCGACTGCTCGCGCTCGGGCACCGTGAGCGGGCGTCCCTCGTAGCGCCTGGAGAGCCCGCGAACGAAGGCGCGCGCGCGCTCGTTCAGCTGGAAGTCCTCGGTCATCAGACGTCCGCGCGTGACGAGGATGCCCAGGTCCGCGCCCTCGTACCGGTAGTCGCCGGGACCGGAGATCCGCAGCCAGAAGCCCTCGTTCTCGGTCTCGACGGCCCGGCGGTGATAGTCGAAGCGCGCGTACTCGAGCTCCCCGTTCGGCTGGAGCCGCCAGATGCCCGATTCCGGCGCGGCGGTCACCTGATCGACGTCGTCGCGCACGTGCTTGACCACGAGCTGGCTCCACTCGTCGATGTTGTCCGGATCCGCCCACCGGCGGTTCAGGGCCTCGACGTCCAGCGAGAAGTCGACATCCGAGAACTCGAGCAGATGAAACAGGAACAGCGGCGCGTCCGCGTGCGCGAAGGCCGCGTGGTTCGTGATCGTGCTGGCGCCGGTGATGCGCGGGTTCAGCTCGCCGAGATACATCTCGCCGCTGTCCTCGTCCACCAGGAAGTCCAGCTCGAAGTATCCGCGATAGCCCTCGGCGCGAAGCTGCTCACCGAACGCGAACGTGTAGTCGACGGCCTTCTTCCTGAGCTCGGGCGTGAACGCGTCGGGGAAGATCTCGTTGCCGCACCAGCCGCCCTTGTACGGCGTGAGCTCACGGAACCCGACCAGCTCGGTCATCAGGGGTCCCACGATGGTGCCCGCCTTCGTCGTGCACGCCTCGATCGCCGAGCCCTTGCAGCGGATGCGCTTCATGATCTTCACCTCGGGCTCGGCGGCGATCTCCTCGGCATGCTTCTGGTAGTCGGCCTCGCTGGAGACGAAGAACGTCGTGTGTCCCGAATCGCCGAACGCGGTCTGGATCACCAGATCGGACCCGAGCGGCCCGGCCGCCTCGACGAGATCCTGCCAGCTCTCGACCTTGGCCAGCACGTTGGGGACACTGGGCACGCCCGCGCGGTCCCCGATGCGCACGGTCTCGACCTTGTTGTCGGCTTTGCTGCGCAGCGCCGCCGGCGGGAACCACACGCTCAGTCCGAGGTCCCGACAGATCGACTCGGTCTCCTCGTCGAACATCAGGAACACCGCCTTGCCGAGATCGGCTTGGGACAGCCCACGCTCGCGGGCTGCGGCCCGGCGCCTGACGAAGTCCACGACCTCCTTGTGCTGAAGGAGGTAGTTGACGATGTCCTCGATCGACTCGAACTCGCGGTGCGGCGCCTCGGACGGGGTGAAGGTGTTCGGGTGGCGCCCGTCGAAGCAATCGATGTACGTGATGTGCCGGAAGTTCCGGACCCACTCGTCGATGCCGAGCAGGTTGAAGTTCGTCGCGCTCACGAAGTAGATCGGGGTCTCGTTGCGGTGAAAGAACCGGCGAATGTCGGAGATGCCGTCCAGCTTCTTCTTCATGGCTCGTCCTTTGGGCTGCGGGCGAGAGCCGCCTCGGTGAACACGCGGATGCCGAGCTCGGGGCGGTACCCGTGCACCTCCTTGGTGTCGAGGGCGCGCAGGAAGGCGAGTATGTCCGCGCTCACGATCTGACCCGGAACGAGCACCGGAAATCCCGGCGGATACGGCGTGAGGTAGCTCGCGGCCACGAGCTCGCGGCCACCTTGCATGATCTCGTCGATCTCGGGCTCGTCGATGCGCAGGTACTCGCAGCAGTCCTCGTCGGTGCCCAGGAAGTACGCCCGGCGGACGTCTCCCTCGGGCGTGTCCGAGGAGTCGCCGGCTCTGAACGCCGCGTGGAACGCGCTGAAATCCGGCAACGGCGGCAGCTCGTCCACGAGCCGGGCCGTCCTGCGTTCGCGCGCGCGCCGCTCGTACGGGCTCTCGTCCTCCGAGCGGTCCTCGAAGTCCTTGGCCAGCCGCACCAGGGCGTTGATCAGGTGGGCGACCGAGCTCCGCGTGGTGCCGATGTTCGTCATGAACAGGCACGTGTTCCGCGTCGTCTTGTTGACTTGAATGCCGTGACGCCCCATCAGGAACGTCTTCTTGAACGTGTCCCCGTCCACGCCGGTGTCTCCGATGTAGAGCGTCAGACGGGTGGGGTCCAGCACGAACTCGTCCTGCTCCCACGAGTCGAGCATCGGACACCAGCCTCGGTCGAGATCGTAGAAGGCCTCGACCCCCGACGGCCGGTACTCGGGCTTCACCAGATCGCGGATCGTCAGGAACCGGAACCACCTGCGCAGCAGCGGATGCGAGGCCACCGTCTCGCGAAGCGTCATCGCCAGCTCGATCTGCTTGCCGACCATCTCGTAGCCTTCCAGCTCGGCCTGTCGCCGACCGAGGTCGAGGCTGGCCAGCACCTGGTAGTTCGGCGACGTGGACGTGTGCGTCATGTAGGCGTCGCGGAACGCACCGTCGATGCGCTGGAAGTCCTGGTCGTAGACGTGGATCATCGATCCCTGGCGAAGCGAGGTCAGCGTCTTGTGTGTCGACTGGGTGGCGAAGACGCGGACGCGCACGCGGGACGGGTCGGGCATCGCGTCGGGATCACTGGCCGTCGCCCGGGCCATCGCGTACTCCGGCGAACGGTATCGCTTCCGCAACAGGTGGGCCGCGTACATGGCCGTCCGGCGCCGATGCGTGGGTGAGAACCGCGCAAAGGCGAACCAGGCCTCGTCCCACAGGAACGCCAGGTCCGGCTTGATGGCCAGGCAGGCCTCCATGACGCGGGCAGGATGGTAGATGATGCCGTCGAAGGTGCAGTTGGTGAGAATCACCATCTTCACCCGGTCCAGCTTTCCGGCCGCCTCCAGGCGCCGCAGCATGCCGGTGACCTCGGACGTCGGAACGCCCCCGTACATCGAGAACTCGTGGAGCGGGTACGCCTCGAGGTAGATCACCTCGGCACCGGCCAGCGTCAGCGCGTAGTGATGCGACTTGTGGCAGTCGCGATCGACGAGCACGAGATCGCCCGGCCGCACCATGGCCTGCACGACGATCTTGTTCGCGGCGGTGGTCCCGTTGGTCACGAAGTACGACCGACGGGCGCCGAACGCCCGCGCCGCTCGCTCCTGGGCCTCCTTGATCGGGCCGTGCGGATCCAGGAGCGAATCGAGACCGCCGGACGTGGCGGAGGTCTCGGCGAGGAAGATGTTCTTCCCGTAGAACTGGATCATGTCCTGGATCCAGTTCGACCGCACGATCGACTTGCCGCGCGAGATCGGCAGCGCGTGAAACACCCCGGTCGGTTGCTCGGCGTAACGGCGAAGCGCCTTGAAGAATGGGGTCCGGTTCCGCTCGCGGACGCCGCGGATGATGCTGAGGTGCAGCTCGAGGTAGTCCTCCTGCCGGTAGAAGACGCGGCGGAACGGCGAGTCCGTCTTGCCCGCGGTCACCTCGACCGACCCGTCGGTGACCAGATACAGGTCCAGCTCGGGTCGAAGCTCGTCGATCGTGGTGGCGAGGGCCTCGGCCCGGTCGATCGCCCGGTCACCCCCGAGCTTCGATCGATCGACGGCCCGTAGCCACCGGTTCAGCTCGTCCAGCTCGTTCCGGGACTCGAAGGGGAACCCGTAGCGCACCACCACCGACTGGATGTTGAAGTTGAAGAGCACGGCGATGATGGCGTCCTCGAAGCTCGGGACCAGCACCACGTCGTAGATGAACGGGTCTTCCGGCCGGCGCATCGACCGGAGCCCCTGCCGCAGCCGCTCCTCGCCCGAGACGCTCTGCTGATCGACGACGAGAATCTCGAAGTAGGGCCGGCTGAACTCCTCGGGGGATCCCCACGAGTCGAGCGCGTCACGCGCCTCCTCGTCCTCGTCCCAGTCCTGGAGGTCGCCCAGGGGAATGGCGCGGCGGCGGTAGCTCTGGCTGGCCAGCGCGCGCACGATCCGCTCGACGGTGCGCGCCATCTCGGGATACTCCTCGCGCTGGAACAGCCGCTCCAGCGTCGAGAAGCCCTCGCGGCCGGGAAACGCCCAGTAGGCCTCGATGGGCCGCAGCACCGAGAGCTTTCGCGTGACCTCCTCGCGCATCGCGTCGATCTCGTCGCCTCTCGACAGACGCAGGATGGCCGGCTGGAGCTCGTTCCACGTGTCCATGCGCAGCCGAGACGCGTGCAGGTGCGCGCTCAGCGACGGCACCGGAGCCGGGGAGCTGGAGGCCGATGGGTCGACGGACTCGCGCACGGCTCCCTCCACCCCGGAGCCGACGCGACGCGAGTCGCTCATGTATCGCTCCCGGCCGTCGCGCCGCGACGAGCCCGGGACGGCGTGACCAGCGGGCCCAGGCTCTCCAGGTAGGCTGTCGCCTCCGGATCGTCCCGGTAGAGCGTGAAGTCGACATCTCGATCCCGGAAGCTCTTGAGCACCTGACCGAGGCCGAAGAGTCCCGATTCGCGATTCGTGCGGATCGTCTCGAAGTTGACCGTTACCGGGATGAACTCCTCGCCCGACCCTGCCACGTACGCCGCGGTGCCGGTCGGACGGACGACGATCGAGCGGCCGGTGCCGCCGGCGCCGATGCCGTTCACGTCGAAGAAGAAGCACTGGCTCGTGGCCGCGGATGCGCGCGCGATCGCCAGCTCGACGTCGCGGTCGATGGTGTCGGTCAGCGACGGGTGCAAGATCACCTCGGCGCCCCGCGCCGCGAGGGTGCGCGTGGTCTCGGGGAACCACATGTCGTAGCAGATCGACAGACCGAACCGGCCCACGTCGGGCACGTCGAACGTCAGGAACTCGGTTCCCGCGGTGACGCCCGCCTCGTAAGGACGGAACGGGAACATCTTCCGGTAGCGTCCGACGACCTCGCCGTCGGGATTGATCACCGAGGCCGTGTTGTACACGCGGTCACCGCTCTTCTCGAACATCGAGCCGGGGATGAGCCACAGCCGGTGCGCCGCCGCCATCGCGCGAAATCGCTCCTCGGCCGGGCCGGGCAGCGGCTGCGCATGCGCGGTGGAGGCGCCGAACGGCGCGAGCTCACTGAACACGACCATCTCGACCCATGGGAAGCGCACCATCAGCGCGTCGAGCTTGGCCTGCATGTAGTCGATGTTGTCGTGACCGAAGCGCACGTGCATCTGGATGCACGCGACCGCAAAGTCCTTCATGCGTTCGCCACCACTTCCGAGAGAGAGGTCCGGATGATGTCGAGGCCCTCGTCGAGGATCGCGTCGGGGGCCGTGAGCGGTACCAGCATCCGGAGCACGTTGCCGTGGATGCCGCAGGAGAGCAGCACGAGCCCGTGCTCCAGCGCTTGCGCCGCGACCGCGCGCGCGAGGTCGGGGGCGGGCGTTCGAGCGGCGGCGTCGGATACCAGCTCGATCGCGCACATTGCGCCCAGTCCACGCACGTCGCCGATGCAGTCGAAGCCGTCCTGGGTGCGCATCCGCTCGAACGCGGCGGTGAGTCGATCGCCGATCGCCTCCGCGCGCGCGAGCAGGTGCTCCTCGTCGATGATGTCCAGCACCGCCAGCGCCGCCGCACAGGCCACCGGGTTGCCGCCGTATGTGCCCCCGAGACCGCCCGAATGGGGCGCGTCCATGATCGACGCGGTTCCGATGACGCCCGAGAGCGGGAGCCCGGCGGCCAGGCTCTTGGCGACCGTGATCAGATCGGGCACGACGCCCGCGTGCTCGATCGCGAACAGTCGCCCGGTGCGCGCGAACCCGCTCTGCACCTCGTCGGCCACGAAGACGATCCCGTGGGTGTCACACAGCTCGCGCAGCCGCCGGAGGAAGCTCGGGGGCGCCACGTAGAACCCCCCCTCGCCCAGGACCGGCTCGATGACGATCGCGGCGACTCGCTCGGGCTCGATGTCGACCTTGAAGAGCTGCTCGATCGCACCAAAGACGTGCTCCTCGTCGACACCGTGGTACGCGATCGGAAACGGCACGTGATGGACGTCGCCGGGAAACGGCCCAAAACCGATCTTGTACGGGGCCACCTTGCCCGTCATGGCCAGCGTCAGGAGCGTGCGCCCGTGGAACCCGCCTCCGAACGTGATCACACCCGGCCGGCCCGTGTGGGCACGCGCGATCTTGACCGCGTTCTCGACCGCCTCGGCCCCGGTCGAGAAGAAGGCCGTCTTCCGGGGCACGTCGCCGGGCGCCAGGGCGTTCAGGCGCTCGGCGAGGGCGACGTACGGCTCGTACGGCATCACCTGGAAGCTCGTGTGCGTGTACCGGCGCATCTGGCTCTCGACCGCGGCCACGACCTTCGGGTGCGAGTGCCCCACGTTGAGCACCGCGATGCCGCCGGCGAAGTCGACGTAGCGCCGGCCCTCGACGTCCCAGATCTCGGCGTTCAGGGCGCGATCGGGGAAGATCATCCCGGCGTGCGCGACACCGCGCGGTATGGCCTCGCGGCGGCGTGTGGTCAGGTCGACATCTCGGCTCACGGGTGCCCTTTCATTCGCATCGGCGTCGGCTGCGTGTCGGGGGTGGTTGGCGCCGAGCGCTCGGTCGGCCATGCTCGGGGTTCGGCTCTCGTTCGGTCGCTCGTCCGGGACGACATAGCCTAGCGTCTATCCGCGGCGGACGCCAGTGGGCGGCGCGCCGGGAGGTGGACGTTCGGAGATGTGGCAATTGGGGCGTTTCCCCGACGTCCAACCGTGGTACAAGCGTTCCCGGTCGATGGTTTCAACGTTCTGTCCGAGCCACGGGGCCCCGGCGCTCCGATGACGCCCGGATCGCACCCGATCGAGGAGCCCCCCGATGCCACCCCGCTCCGAGAGCCGAACGCTCGCGGTCTTCGTCGACTTCGAGAACCTCGCGCTCGCGTTCAAGGACGACCGCCGCGTGTCGTTCGACATCAATCGCGTTCTCGACCGCTTGCTCGAGAAGGGCAACGTCGTCGTCCGGAAGGCCTACGCCGACTGGAGCCGGTTTCGTCACTACACCCAGTCCATGCACGAGGCCGGCTTCGAGCTGCAGGAGATTCCCAAGCGCTCGATGACCGGGAAGAACTCGGCCGACATCCGACTCGTCGTGGACGCGCTGGACCTCGGCTATGGAAAGGAGCACATCGACACGTTCGTGATCGTGTCCGGCGACAGCGACTTCTCCCCGCTCGTGGCCAAGCTCCGCGAGAACGGGAAGATCGTCATCGGGCTGGGCATGCGCGACTCCACCTCGCAGCTCCTGGCCGATCACTGCGACGAGTTCCTGTTCTACGACGACCTCGAGGGCGAGAAGGACAAGGAGACCGTGGAGACGCCGTCGTCCATCCCGTCCGAGAAGCGCGATGCCTGGCAGCTCCTGTTCGAGACGATCCGCGCGCTCCAGCGCGAGGGTGAGACCGCCCACTCGTCGCGCATCAAGGACACGATGAAGCGGAAGCGCCCGTCGTTCAGCGAGTCGGCGTACGGATACCGATCGTTCACCGAGCTCCTGGAGGACGCCCAGGCCGCCGGCTTCATCGAGCTGGACGTGGACGAGCGCAGCGGAACCTACAAGGTGACGAAGATGCGAAGCTCGCGCCGCCGGCGCGTCTCGAGCGCGCGCTCGCGCAAGAAGACCAAGCGAAAGACGGCGGCGACCTGATCGGCGGTCGCCGCGTCGGGCTCGGATACGGCGTCAGTTGCCGTTGTAGCCGAACTCGCGCGTGAGGAGCATGCGCTTCCAGTGGCTCTCGCGCTGGAAGACGCCCTCGCGGTCGGTGTGGGTGTCGGCGATCTCGAGGATCGCGTACCGAAACCCCTTGGCGCGATCCTCGCCGTGCTCTCGCAGAACGCGCCGGAGCTCGACGTTGCCGCCGTGCCCGGTGGCCGCGTAGGCGCTCCAGCGCCCCCAGATTCCGGCGTCGCCGTACGCGCTGCCGACGTAGGCCTTCCCGTTCGCGGTGTCGGTGATCAGATAGACCCCGGCCACGGACGACAGCGCGGCCCGCCACGACGGGACCCGCTGGCTCACGATCAGGTCGAGCGTCGGCTTGTCGACGACCACGTTCGAGTACCCGGGGAACTCGCACACGGAGAGACGCTCGGACCGGAGCTCCACGACCTCCATCGACGAGACCCAGGGCTCGGCGTTGAGATACGGCTGCCGTCCGGGGCGCGCGAACGCCACGATCGCGCGCCCGACGAGCGCCTGACAGCTCTCGAGCGGCGCCAGCTCGTACCGGATCGCGTACGCGGCGGACCCGTCGGTCTCGTGGCATCCCTCCGACCGATAGGCGCCCGCGAAGAGCCACGCTCCGGGGGCGGACAGCTTGATCAGGGAGATCACGTACTGGCGCTCGAAGTTGCGGCGGGTCTGACGGGATTGCCAGGCGTCGAAGTCCCCGGCGAGGAACACGTCGAGCGGGTTCTCGACCCCGTTGCCGGTGGCGAGGTGGATCTTGCACGCCGACGGCTCCAGCGACGGCTCGGCGAGGCGGATGATGTCGAAGAGCTGCATCGGAGCCGTCCGGCGTTCGGTTGACGGTCGTCGTCGCGACGCGCGATCCACGGTGGCGACGATTCATTCTCATTCTCGACGCGTCTCCGGCGCCGGCTCGCATCTCAGACGGTCGGCGGCCGAGATCGGCCGCGTACGGTGAGGCTGGGTGGTGCCCGCCGAGCTGCCGATTCGTGTCACTACGGACGACGGCCGCCGGGGTCCTTCCCGGCGGCTCACACGGACGCGCTGGCGTGCAGTTCACGCGCTCGACGACCCGCGGAGGCATCATGAGCCGCATCGCGATCGGCCACGGAAGTGAATGGCACCTCATGCGACACCTCGCGTACCACCGCGCGACGCTGACGGCCGCGGTCGAGCGCGAGGTCGGGTGTGCCGGCACGCGCTGGCTGGACTTTCCCTACGCTCCGCGTCGGGAGCTGCTGGACGCCGAGTGGCGCGGCCTCGACTTCCTCGACCCCGATCACCCCGCGCGGACCGCGTGGACGTCCTACTGGCCCCGCACGGGCTCGCCGCAGTGCTGGGACGCGGTCGGGCTGGCCCGCGCGAGCGGGCGCGACGAGTGGCTGCTCGTGGAGGCGAAGGCGAACGTGGAGGAGCTCGCGAGCCACTGCTGCGCGAGAGATCCGGGATCGCGCCAGCTCATCGCCGAGGCGTTCGATTCCACGCGGGAGCGCATGGGCGTCTCGTGCGGACCGGACGCGTGGCTGTCACCGTATTATCAGTACGCGAATCGGCTGGCCTGCCTCTCGTTCCTGGAGTCTGAGCGGGTGCCGGCCCGGATCGTGAACCTGTGCTTCGTGGGAGATCGTCGAGACCGGGTGACGTGTCCCAGCTCCGCGGACGAGTGGCGGTCTCACCTCCGCGTGGTGCACGCGCATCTCGGGCTGACCGGTGAGTCGGATCTGGAGGCGCGGGTTCATCACGTGTTCGTGCCGGTGGCCGGTGAGGAGACGGCCGCTCCCAGGGTGCCCGCGCGGCGCGTGCGGGCGCTGGGGTAGGCAGCGTCGGCACGCCGCACGTCTTCTCGATCCTCGTCCGGTCACGACACCCGGTACCTCGACGGCCTGAGCGCTCGCCCCTGACCCTCACTTCTGCACCGCCGGGACCCACGCCGTCGTCCGCCCCCCGATCGTGTCGAACGCCAGCGCGTCGCCTCCGCGGGTCCTTGCGCCCCGGCGCTTCCCCCACCGCACGTGGAAGAGCCACGTCCGCGGGAACCGCTGGTCATCGGCCCCCACGTCGCACGCCTTCCGCACCACGGCCGACAGCCGCGTCCGGAGTCGCCGGATCTCGCCCGGCGCCAGCTCAGAGGCCAGGCGCCGCGGATCGATCCTCGCCTGGAACAGCACCTCGTCGGCGATCCAGTTCCCGACCCCGGCGAAGAGCGACTGGTCCAGGAGCACCGCTTTGATGGGAGCGCGTCGCCGGCCGAGCCGCTGGCCCAGCACCGCCGCCGACGGGAGATCGATCATCGGATCGAAGCCGAGCGCGCTGATCGGGGGCTCGCTCGCCGGATCGTCCCTGAGACGGATCCGTCCCAGTCGACGCTTGTTCGTCATGGCCAGCCGGGTGCCGTCGTCGGTCACGAGCTCGATCTTCCAGAATCGCGGCCGGTCGCGCGCGGCCCGGTAGATCCGAAGCGACCCGGTCATCCCGAAGTGGAACACCGGCCACGGCCGCCGGTCGAGCTCGAGCCACAGGTGCTTGCCTCGCCGGCCGCTCCCGACCACGGTCCGGTTCATCAGGGCACGCCGAACGCGAGGTCGGCTGACCGCCTCGTACACGATGGGGTCGTCCGCAACCGCCACGCCGACGATCCGCCGTCCCACCAGGTGGTGGGCCGCGAGCCCTCGTGCGGTCTCCACCTCGGGCAGCTCGGGCATGGAGAACTCCTGTTCGGCAAACGCACGTCGAGAGCGTGGGCAAGGGGCGCCCGCGGCGTCAAGGCCCGAGCGGGTTCTGCTAGAATGCGCGCACGCACGGCGTCTTTCGCCGACCAGAAGGAGGCGCGGACATGTCGAAGGAACGGGACAAGGGCAAGGGTGGCAAGCAGAACAAGCCCAAGCTGACCGCCGCCCAGAAGAAGGAGAAGAAGAAGAAGGAGCGCGAGGAGAAGGAGCGCAAGAAGTAGCGCATCCACCCCCGCGAGGAGCCGGCGTTCCGCGTCCACGCGCGTCCGGGTGGTCGTCCGATCGGCTCGGCGCACCGGCGCGGCTCCCCCGACACAAAGGATCACGACATGGATGACGACGTGTTCACGATGACGGGGGCTCGAGTCGTCGGGCGTGCGAACGCCCGCGCGACCGGCCGCACGAAGCGGCGCGCTCTCCCCGGGATCACCCGGCGCATGCGGGTCCACGCGATGGCAACCGGTCTCGCCGCTCTCACCGTGGCCGCGCTCACCGCCGGCGCGGCCGGCGCCGCCGGTGCAGGGGACGCCACCGGCGGACGCGATCTCGGCCGCGGCGGCCCCCTCCAATGGGTGGCCGGCGCGGACACGCCGGGCGACGCACTCGACGTGTCCATCGCCGGATCCTACGCGTACGTGGCCGATCGCGAGGGCGGACTCCAGGTCATCGACATCGGCAATCCCGAGGATCCCCAGCTCGTCGGCAACATGGAGACTCCCAGCGAGGCCCTGGACGGTCACGTCAGCGGGGGACACGTCTACGTGGCGACGCGTGCCGACGGCCTCGTCGTGGCCGATCTCTCGACCCCCACGAGCCCGATGATCGTCGGCAGCGTGCCCACGACGGGCTCGGCCATCGGTCTGGTCGTCTCCGGCCAGTACGCGTACGTGGCCGATCGCGAGTCCGGACTCCAGGTCGTCGACGTATCCGATCCGTCTTTTCCCGTCATCGTGGGAACCGCCGACACTCCGTACCGGGCCACCGACGTCGCCGTCGCGGGATCGATCGCCTACGTGGCCGACGTGCTGGGGGGTCTACAGATCATCGACGTGAGCGTCCCCACGAACCCGATGATCATCGCCGCCGAGCCCACGGTCCGCGCGATCGGCGTGGCGGTGTCCGATACCGTCGCGTACGTCATCGGCGACGGGCTCCACACCATCGACGTCGGCAATCCGGCGCTGCCGCAGGTGCTCGGGAGCGCGCCGACGTTCGACGTGGACCCTCGCGATGTCACCGTGGACGGCCGATACGTGTACCTCGTCGACTCGGTCCACGGTCTTCAGGTCGTCGACGTCATCGAACCCGCGAGCCCGCTGATCTTCGCCGAGCTCGCGACCGACGGCAGCGCATCGGGTGTGGTCATCTCCGATACGTTCGCGTTCGTGGCGGACGGAGAGGCCGGACTCGAGGTGATCGACGTGACCCCGCTGACGCTCATCGTGACCGATGGGCCTGGCGGCGCGCCGGGCGCAACGTCGCCGTCGATCGTCGGGACACCGTTCCCGCGACCGGCCGGCCATCTCGTCACGACGCGACTGCGGCTCGACGCCGCCACCGACGTTCGGGTGACGCTGTACGACGTGGCCGGCCGCCGACTGGAGACGATCCTCGACCGGCGGCTTTCCGCCGGCACGCACGCCGTGAAGTGGGCGCGAGGGACGGTGCCGCCCGGCGTATACGTGCTTCGCGTCGATCTCGGCGGGCGAACCGCCACGCGGCGGGTCGTTCTCGCTCCGTAGCGCACCCCGGTCGGTGACGCCACGGGGTGATGTGGCTGGAATCCGCCCCATGCCTGGCACCGAAGATGCTCCATATCCTCCCGGTCGTTTCACGCCTCGACATGACGCTTCCAGCGTTCGATGCGATAACGAGGAGGTACGGGATGAGATCGAGCCAGTTCGCCGGCGCCCTGCCGAGCGTGCTCGTCGCATGCGCGCTCGTGGCGGGGTGCGGCAACGACGCGACCGGCCCCGGTGAGGCCACCACGGGTCGGGTCGCCCTTCACCTGACGGACGCGCCGTTTCCGTTCGACATGGTCGACTCGACCAACGTCGTCCTGGACAGCGTCAGCGTTCACTACGAAGGAGACGACGGCAGCGAGGGGTTCGTGACCGTGGACCTCGCGTCCCGGGAGATCAACCTCCTGGATCTGCAGAACGGCGTCACCGATTCGCTGACCACCGTCGAGCTTCCCGTGGGAGTGGTGGACCAGATCCGGCTTCACGTCTCCGACGCGACGATCGTGCTGTCGGACACCCGTGTGTTCCCGCTCGACATTCCGAGCGGCTCCAGCAGCGGAGTGAAGGCCTTTCCCGAGCCGCCGATCGACGTCGTGGGTGACGCGACGTCGGACCTGCTGCTCGACTTCGACGTGTCGCGGTCGTTCAGTGCGGTCCCGTCGTCTCCGACCCGGGTCGACGACATCGAGCGCTTCCACTTCCACCCGGTCATCAAGGTGACCAACCTGGAGACCGCGGGATCGATCCGCGGCGTGGCCTGGAACGACAACGGGACGCCGTCGGACACGAGCGATGACAGGCGTCTGGAGGCGGTCACGGTCGTCGTCTGGCAGGATGGCGCGGAGGTCACCACCTCGTTCACGAGGCTGGACGGGTCGTTCGTCGTCCTCGGGCTCAACCCCGGCGCCTACATGCTCGAGGCGTCCGCGCTCGGCTTCGCCAACTCCACGACGCCGGCGACCGTCACCTCCGGCAACGACACCGTCGTCAACCTCATGCTCTCCGCCGCGCCGTAGCGGCACCTCGTCTCCCGCCCCGCCCGGGTGATCGACGGCCCGCCGTCGATCACCCGGTGTGCCGGTCTCACACCCGCACCATGCCGACGGCCGATCCCGGCCACGCCGGTCGCGAGGCGAACGGGGATCATGCATGCCCTGCGCGGATTCGCGATCTGCAATGCCCGCACGGCGGCGTAAACGAGCCCCGGCACCGGTCGACACCCCCCGCCTGGTCAACATAACTCCTTTGTTGAAAATATCTTACGGCGCGCGCCAGTTTTCGTGGCACGACGCGTGCGACATGCGGCGGCCCTGCGAGCGGGTCCAGAACTCAACCTCCGGTGGCCGAGCCCGGTCATCGGATAAAGAGCCCACTCGGGGAGGAAGACCTCGTGAAGACTTTCGCGTCACTGCTCCGCGTGTCGTCGCTCTGCGCGGCCGCGGCTCTGATGTCTCTGGCGAGCAACGCCGCGGTTGCGGGTCCATATTCCCGCCTCCAGGTGCTGTTGCCCGGCGAGACGGCGGCGCCCGGTACTCCGTCCGGAAAGGCCGGGAGTCCGCAATCGCAGACATCCGGCATTCCCTTCGACGTTCGGATTCGTGCGTGCGACTCCGACTGGAGCACCGTGACGTCGGTTACGAACCTGATCGACATCTCGAGCTCCGACGGAACGGCCGTGTTGCCGCCCGACGTGACGCTGTTCGCCGGCGAGGCGACGGTCAGCGTCACGATCAACGCTTCGGGCACGTTCCTGGTCTCCGCGGACGACCTGTCCGACACGTCGATCCCGATCGCAGACTCCACGCCGTTCCAGGCGTTTCGCCTGCAGGGCTTCGAGTTCGATCGCATCAACCAGAAGAACCAGTACGCCGGCGTGCCGATGCCCATCACCGTGCGCGCGGTGGATCCGACGGGCGCACTCGTCTCCGGCTTCGACGGAGAGGTTCGCCTGCGTCAGATCACGAGCTACGGCGAGGGGCGGATCGAGCCGAGCGTGGTGACCCTGTCCAACGGCGTCTGGTCCGGCGACGTGGCGAACTTCCGCGCCGACGAGACGTCGATCAGTCGCGGCAACGTGAACATCCTCGCGGAGCTGCCGGCCGACCCGTCGTCCAACGGTCTCAGCGATCCCTTCGTCGTGCATCCCGGCGCGCATGCTCGCGTGCAGCTCGTGGTCCCGGGTCAGAACCCGGCTCCCGGCAGCCTGAGCGGCGTCATCGGCACACCGGGCTCGCAGTCGGTCGGTCAGAACTTCCTCGTGACGGTGTTCGCCACCGACGAGTACTGGAACCCGCTCCCGAGCACCGACCAGGTCCGGATCACGTCGAGCGACGCGGGCGCCACGACGCCGGTCACCGGCGCGCTCGTCGACGGCTACGCCGAGTTCACGATCGCGTTCGGGACGACCGGCTCTCAGACGCTCACCATCACCGATCAGACGAACGGCGCGATCCAGGGCATGACGTCACCGCCGATCGCGGTCACGGCGTCGGGCACCCATCACTTCGAGATCGATCCGATCACGGGACCCATCACGGCGGGCACGTCCGCCCCGGTCACCATTCGCGCGGTCGACTCCGGCGGCAACCCGAGTGGGGACTTCGCCGGTGACGCGATCCTCACCGCGAACACGGGTGCCGGCAGCGTGACCCCGACGCTCATCACGTTCGTCGGCGGCGTGTGGAGCGGCGACGTGACGTTCCGCGGCGCCGGCGGCGCCGTGTCGCTGAGCTGCTCGGACTTCTCGAGTCCGCCTCACACCGGTACCAGCGCGTCCTTCGAGGTCGTGCCCGGTCCGTATGCTCAGCTGCAGATCCTGCTTCCGGGCGAGTCGCCCCGAGGGGGAACCGATGACGGCGTCGAGGGCGTCCCGAGTGCCCAGAGCGCCGGCACCGGCTTCGACGTTCGCGTCCGCGCGGTCGACGCGTGGTGGAACCTCGTGCCCGGCATCGACCACGCGGTCGTGCTCGGCTCGTCCGATCCGTTCGTCTCGGGCACCGACGGGCTCGCGCTCGTCAACGGCGAGCTGGTCGCCCCGGTCACGCTCTTCGCGGCCGGCACCCAGCACTTCATGGTCACGGACGCGGATGATCCGTCGATCGCCGAGTCCAGCTCGCATCCGGTCGCGGTGAGCTCGGGGCCCTACACCAACCTCGTCCTGGTGCTGCCGGGCGAGACGCTGGCGCCGGGCAGCGAGGACGGCTCCGACGGAGAGGCCGTGGACCAGTCCATCAACTTCAGCTTCACGGGGCAGGTGTACGCCACCGACCAGTGGTTCAACGCGGTCAGCGAGGTCACCGACGTCGTCCGTGCGACGTCCACCGATCCGCTCGCGGAGCTGCCGGGCGACACGCCGCTCGTGAACGGCGTCGCGGACCTGACGTTCCGCCTGGCGACCGGTGGCTACCAGCAGATCACGGTCGAGAACGTGACGCAGCCCACGATGCCGGTCTCCACGAGCCAGGTGCGGGCGATCACGTCCGGCTTCCATCTCGAGGCCGACGTGACCCCGACCGAGGTCGAGGCGGGCGAGATCTTCACGCTGACGGTGCGCGTCACGAACGACGCGGGCGCCGTGATCGAGGAGGTCAACTCCACGGCCTCGCTGACCGTGAGGCACGCCGAGACGTCGGAGCCCGGTCGCGGCTCGCTGTCGACGACGCAGTTCCAGCTGATCGGCGGCCAGCGCACGCTCGAGCTGACGTACTCGGCCGCCGAGCCGATCGTGCTCGTGGTGCAGGACGACGCCGGCAACGACCCGGGCATCACCGAGGTGATCACGGTGTCACCCGGCCCACCGGCGTCGATCGACATGACGGCCAGCGCCACGTGGGTCCGTGGGAACCGGACGGCGGCGATCGTGGCCCGCGTGATCGACGCGCACGGCAACGGCGTGCCCGTGATCCCGGTGAGCTTCGTGCTCGAGGAGGGAGCGGGAACGCTCACTCAGGTCGACCTGGAGACCGCCGAGGACGGTGTCGCCGCCGCCGAGTATCTGACCCCGCGACACCCCGAGACCGCGATCATCCGTGCGGAATCGGGGACGCTCGTCGCGCGGCACGAGGTCGAGACCGCGCTCGTGGATCCCAGCGCGTCCCCCGGATCGATCACGAGCTATCCGAACCCGTTCCATCCCGACGAGCTGGACGCGACGCTCGCGTACAAGCTCGCGGACGATGCCAGCGTCACGATCGAGTTCTACACGCTGAGCGGAACCCTCGTCCGGACCGAGAGCTTCGACAACGGCGCTCCCGGAGGACGAGCGGGTCTCAACGAGTTCCGGTGGGATGGTCTAAACGGTCAGGGCCGTGAGGTCGCGAGCGGCACGTACGTCGTGCAGCTCACGGCCACCGGATCCGGCGAAACCTTGCACCGCATGCGTCACCGCGTCGCGGTGGTTCGATGATGGGGGAGGTATCCACGATGCAGCTCCGCGTAGCACACGCTGCCAGAGCGTCAATGGTCTCCGCGGCGTGTCTGATCTTCACGACGGCCACGGTGCAGGCTGGCGAGGAGGGTGGTGGGCTCCCCGGTGACTGGCTGGCGCGCTTCGACAGCGCCCGGTCGGTCGGTATCGGCGGCGCGATGGTGGCGCTCGGCGAAGAGCCCCTCAGCGCGTTCTGGAACCCGGCGGGCTTGTCGTTCGCCGACCGGAACGAGGCACGCTTCGAGACCGCCCGCCTGTTCGAGGGAACGTCGGTCAATGCGGCGAGCATGATGATCCCGGGCAGCTCGCGACCGAGCCTCGGCGTCTCGGTGCTCGCGCTGAGCTCCGGAGAGATCCAGCGTACGAGCGAGCTGAACGAGCCTCTGGGCACGTTCAACGAGTCGCAGATGGCGTTTCTTCTCTCGACGTCGAAGCTGCTGTCGCCCGGGCTCGCGCTCGGCCTGAACCTCAAGTTCGTGCGGCAGAGCCTCGAGGAGTTCGGCGACTTCGGGTACGGGGCCGACCTCGGCATCCTGTACGACCTCTCGCCGCGCATTCGCGTCGGGGCGTCGCTTCTGAACATCGGGGGCCCGAGCCTCACGCTCCGCGAGACCGAGGAGTCGTTTCCGGCCGAGTTCCGGACGGGTGTGTCGTTCCGGAGCTCCTCGGGCAAGGCGCTGCTCACCGCCGAGTTCGATCATCGTGAAGGGACCGGCAGCGAGCTTCGGAGCGGTGCCGAGTACTGGCTGCACCGATCGATGGCCCTGCGTATCGGGTACGACGCGTCGGAGCCCTCGGGTGGCGTCAGCGTCCGTCCGGGCGAGAACACGCAGTTCGACTACGGAATCGTCGACCACGAGCTGGGTGCGGTGCATCGCATCGGCTTCTCGTATCGGTTCGGTGGCTTCTTCGCCAGCTCGTCGGCGGACCCGCAGGTGTTCTCGCCGCTCGGCGACCGTCCAGTGTCGCGCGTTCAGCTCCGCACGCGGACGAAGAGCGAGACCCAGGACTGGACGCTGTCCTTCGTCGACAAGTTCGACAACCTGGTGCGGCGGTACAGCGGTCAAGGCACCCCGCCGGCGCACGTGATCTGGGACGGCAAGAACGACAACGGACTTCCGCTGCCCGACGGCACGTACCGGTATCAGCTGACCGTGCGCGACGCAGACGGTCGGCAGATCGAGGGCAGCCCGGGTGAGATCCAGATCGACACGGACGGGCCGCGCGGCAACGGCGCCGACGTCGAGATCGGCTGAGTACGATGGGAGAGTCACAGATGGATACCGCGCACGGTTCCGCACGCACGCGGACGATGCTCCGTGCCCGACTCGCGTCCTTCGCCATGGCGACGCTCGCGGTCGCGGTCACCGGAACGGCGTCCGCCGGCTCGGACACCGATCAGCCCGCTTCCGCGCCCTCGAGCGCAATGCGGCTGGGCATGGAGATCGAGAGCCTGCGAGGGACGGGCTCGGTCCCGGCGGCCGCGACGCTCGACGACCTGCGGGGTCGCCTGACCGCCGCGCTGGACGCCGCGACGGAGAAGATCGACCGGGGTGCCATTCGGCTGCTCCTGGCCGAGGTCTCGATCGCGGAAGGGCGCTCCTCCGACGCCGATCGGCTCCTGCGCGATGCCGAACGCGATCTGGACAGCGATGCCTTCGACGACGACTTCGCGGCGCTCCGCACCCTCGTGCAGGAGCTGTCCGGCGACGACGCGCGTGCGGACGAGGCGTGGGAGAAGTGGCTCTCGCGTCACGAGACGAGCGCGCTCTCCGAGCGCGTCGCGCTGGCTCGCGTGTGGAACGCGGTCCGGCGCGGCGACGCCGCGGCCGCCGAGACCCGACTCACGGCGCTCACCGCCGAACGCACCTGGATGATGGAGGATCCGGACGTTCGGCTCGCGTCGGCGACGGTTGCCTGGATGCGGAGCGACTTCGACGCGGCCCTGAAGATCCTGGGGCCGAACCCGGATCGCCCCATGGAGGGCTATCTCGCCGCGATGTGCATGGAGGCCACCGGCCAGACGTTGCCCGCCGCGGCGGCGTTCCAGGACGTGGCCAACCGACATCCGGACTCGCCGTTTCGTGATCACGCCCTGTTCCGCAAGGCCGACATCTTCCGTCGCAGCGGTGCGTTCCGGAGTGCGGCCGAGGAGTTCGCCGCCGTGCACGAGCGTGCGACGGTGACCGCGGTCCGTGACGAGTCGGCGTTCCGCCGCGCGATGTGCCTCTACTTCGACGGCAACATGGCGGTGGCGGAGGAGCAGCTCTCGGAGCTCGTGTCGACCCAGCGCGGCACCGACGTGGGTGCGCGGTCGCAGTATCTCCTGGCCGAGCTGCTCGCGAACGGCGGTCGATACGACGAGGCGATCGCCGTCTTCACCGAGCTGCTGGCCCAGCACTTCGAGCACGACCTCGCGCCGCGAGCGCAGTACCGCATCGGACGCTGCCTCGACGCCCTGGGGCGTCACGACGAGGCGACCAGCTCCTACATGGCGGTCGTGGAGGGCTACTCCCAGTCGCGCGAGGCGCCGGCCGCGGCGTACCTGACCGGCGTCGGTCTCCTGGACCGGCAGCAGCCGCAAGCTGCGGTCCCGTACTTCCAGCTCCTGCTGGACCGGTACGGCGCTCGCGCCGCCGAGGGCATCGCGACGCCCGAGGAGACCGAGCTGCTGGCCGCGGGGCACTATCACCTGCTGGTCGCGTTTCGGAGCTTCGGCGACCTGTCGAACGTGGCGTCGGCGACGCCGCCGCCCACGGCGGATGCGGCGAGCACGTGGACGATGGCGTCACGGCTCCTGATCGCCGACGCACTCGCCTCGCAGAACCGTCTGGACGCGGCGCGCGAGATGCTCGAGCCGGTGATGGACTGGTCGGGGGATTCCGGCATCGTCGTCTCCTCCGGTCGGCTACTGGCGTGGGTGCACGGCCAGCAGGGACACGAGGAGCTGGCCGTCGAGACCGAGCAGTCGGTGCTGTCGCGCTTCGGCGAGGACCAGGTCGGAGACGAGCTGACCGCCGCGGTGATGAATCGCGGTCACATGCTCTTCAATGCCAAGAAGTACGACGACGCGGTGACCGAGTACGAGCGCGTGCTCCGGGACTATCCCGATCATCCGCTCGCCGCGCGTGCGGCGTACCAGGCCGGTATCTGCTACATGCGACTCGATCGCGCCGGCGACGCCGTCGACCGCTGGGAGACCGTCGTGGCGGCCGATCCGACGAGCGACGTCGCGCTCGAGGCGGCCAGGCGTGCGGCGGAGGTCTACTTCCGGGCCGACGACTACGCGTCGGCGACGCGCGTCTACGACGTGCTGCTGGCGAACTTCCCGAGTCACCCGATCGCCGCGCGCGCGTACCTGGGCAAGGCGCAGTGTGCGTACAACCAGGGCGAGGACGAGACCGCGCTGAGCGGCTTCTCGGACTTCCTGACCCGCTTCCCCGGAAGCGCGTTGACCCCGGAGGCCGAGAAGGGCATCGAGATGGCGCTGTACCGTCTCGGACACGAGGCCGACGGTGTGGAGCGGCTCCAGGAGCTCGTCGAGCAGTACCCGACGAGCCGCTTCGCCGCCGACGCGCAGCTCGACATCGCGAACAAGCTCTTCGAGGCCGAGCGCTACGAGGAGGCCACCGAGGCGTACCGGCGACTGGTCAGCCAGTTCCCGTCGCATCCCGAGACCGATCGGGCGCAGTTCTTCATGTGCGAGTCGATGATGTCCGCGGGTCGAGTCGCGGACGCCACCGGGGGATACGAGCAGTTCCTGCAGTTCTTCCCGTCGAGTGACCTGAGGACGACCGTGCAGTTCCGTCTCGGGTCGCTGCGCTTCGAGGCCGGCGACCACATGCGTGCCGCCGTCGACTTCACCGGTGTGCTCGGGGGCGACCCCGACGACGAGACCCGCCAGGCATCGCTGTACAACCTCGCGCTCTGCGAGCGCGTGCTCGGTCAGATCGACGGCGCGCTCGCGCACCTCGACGCGCTCAGCGCCGAGAAGCTCGTGAGCCTCGATCCAGCCGAGATCCGCTTCCAGATCGCCGAGGTTCACGCCGCGGCCGGGAACACCGAGCAGGCGATCGCGGGCTACAAGGAGGCGCTCGCGTCGAAGCCCAGCAAGGCACGTGCGGCGGAGGCGAACTTCCGCCTGGGCTTCGTGCTCGAGAGCCAGGGTCAGCGAACCGGCGCGATCGCGGCCTACGAGAAGGTCATCGGCGCCGGCTCGAACGAGTTCCGGGTGCCGGCGCTGACGCGTTGCGCCCTTCTGTACGAAGAGGAAGATGATCTCCGGAGCGCGCTTCGGGTCTACCGGGCGCTCGCGAAAGCCTCTCCCGACCCCGAGCTGGTGGCGGCTGCCGACCAGCGGGCGAAGGAGCTGGAAACCGTCGTTCAGTAGCACCACTTTTCAGGGAGCACTGTGATGTTTGCTCAGCTCGACTGGGGCGCGGCCCTCTTCGGCAGTCCCATTCTGATGGCCCTCGTGGTGTTCAGCGTCGTGGCCATGTCGGCGACGCTCGAGCGCCTCGCCTACTACCTCCGGCGCCGAGGAGACGTCGATCGGATGGTGGCGTCGGTTCTCGAATGCCTTCGTGACCGTGACGTCAAGGCGGCCGCGCGGGTGTGTGCCGGCGCGTCTCATCCCTTCGGTGCGGTCACCAAGCGCCTCCTCGAGGAGAGCGGCTCGCCGGACCAGGACGAGGAGACGATTCTGATCGCGCTGAGCGAGGAGAAGCTCCTGCTCGAGCGCAACCTGGGCACGCTCGGGTCGATCGCCGCGATCGCCCCCCTGGTGGGGCTCCTCGGGACCGTGTGGGGGATCATGCGGGCGTTCTTCGACATGTCGACGAGCGGCTCCGCGGCGCCCGCCGTCGTGGCCGGCGGCGTGGCCGAGGCCCTCACGACGACGGCAGCCGGTCTCATCATCGCCGTGCCGGCGGTGCTCGTGTACAACCACTTCACGCGTCGCATGAACGTCATGTTGACGACAGCTGAGAACGGCGTTCGACGCGTTCGCAGTGAACTGCGCGACGGCAGCGCCGTGTCACACGGCGGCGCCGTGTCGTCCGCGTCGTCGTCGGGCTCCGTCCGCGCGAAGGTCGCGTAGAGGTCGAACCATGTTCCAGCACCGACAGCGCTTCTCGAGCGGAACCCACGACATCAACATCACGCCGCTGATCGACGTGTCGCTCACGCTCGTCGTCATCCTTCTCCTGGCCGCGCCGCTCGCGTTCGAGTCGAGCATCGCGGTGCGGGCGGGCGCCGCGCAGGGACGCGTGGCACCGAGCGAGACCGACATGGCCACGATCGAGGTCACGATCCTGTCCAACGACGAGGTTCGTGTGAACCGTGACGTCGTGGCGTTCGGGGACCTGGCGTCCGTCCTCTCCCCGATGCTCGCCGACCCGGCACACGGTCGCGTGCTCGTGGACGCACGCGAGGGGGTCACACACGGGAGGTTCGTGACCGTCCTCGACGAGGCGAGGCAGTGCGGGGCCACCGACATCGCGGTCACGGGGAGGTGACATGCGCCGTTCGTTCGTAGAGTCGAACGTGGAGGTCGCTCGCATCGACGTGACGCCCGTGATCGGCGTCGCGCTGGTGCTGGTGCTGATCCTCCTGATCACCGCACCGCTGTTCCCGGTCGTCGACCTGGGGATCACACCGCCCGAGGCGCGTACGCGCGGTACCGAGGATGCTCGGCGCGTCACGGTGACGATGGGCGTGGACGGGGCTCTGGCCGTGGACGATCGCATCGTTCGTGTCGACCGCTTCGAAGAGGAGGTCGCCCGGGCATTGCGATTGCAGTCGGACGGTGATGCCCGGCCGCTCGTGATCATCCGTGCCGATACGGCCTCGGACCACGAAGTCGTGCAGGGCGTGCTCCGTCGAGTGAAGGCCGCCGGCGCCGAGCGCGTCGCGATCGGGACACTGCAGAGGACGTCGTCATGAGTATGCCACGACTCGACGTGTCCGACGATCGGACGCGCCATCGCCGCGCGCTGCTCGGCAGCGCGTTCTTCCACGCGTGCTTCGTGGCGGCACTCCTGTTGCAGGAGCCGGCGCCCGCCGCTGAGGTGCTGACCGAGATCACGATGCTCGACATGCCGCCGGCGACGGCGCCGCCGCCGCCGCCGCCGACTCCGCTCCAGGTCGCGCCGGAGCCCGAGAAGCCGACTCCGGTCACCGCGACGAAGCCCACGCCGGAGGCGCCCGAGGCCTTCGCACGGGAGACGCACGAGGCGCCGGTGGCGCCGCGGCCGCAGTCCGTGGAGAAGATCCGTGACGACGTGCGATCGCGACTCCTGTCCTCGGCGGTCCCGACGTCGTCGGCGCGGACGTCGCTGCAGTCCTCGGCGTCGTCGGTGCCGACCCGCACGTCGAGCGCCCCGGCGGGCATCTCGTCGCCGACCGCCAGCCAGTCGTCGGTCTCGCTCTCGCGTGGAGCGCCCGTGACCGGCGACCGACCCATCTCGCTGTCGCGCGGCACCCAGCCGGGCGCCCCGTCGACCGCCATGGCGCAGATCGAGCGGAGCGTCACCCCCGACACCGGCGGTGGGATGAACCTGGCCGCCACGGCGGACTCGACCAACGTACTTCGCCTGGCCGGCGCGGAGCTGATGGGACCCGTCGCGGATCGCGCGCTCCTGGAGCATCCCTCGCCCACGTACCCGGAGTGGGCGAAGCGGGAGGCCGTCGAGGGAGCGGTGAACCTGTACTTCGTCGTGCTCTCGGACGGACGCGTCAAGTCCAACGTGCTGGTGCAAAAGACGTCGGGTTATCCCGACTTCGACGAGAACGCGATCGCCGCTCTCAGGAGCTGGCGATTCCAGTCACTACCGACCGGAGCGAGCGGTGACCAGTGGGGTACCGTCACCTTCGAGTATCGCCTCGCGGGGCTCGACTGAGCCCCGCCAGCCCGGAGAGGATTCTCATGACGACGCAACGACGTCTCGCCCTCGTCACCGCGGCCCTGAGCACGGGATTGCTCGCGAGTGGTGCCGCACGCGCGGGGGACCCGTCGACGTCCACGCCCGACGCGGACGGATCGGACTCGGAACACGTTCTTCCGGCCGGACAGGACGGCACCGATCTCGGGTCGTTCACGGTCGAGGGTGAGGACCGCATCCGCATCGAGTTCGAGCGACCGAGTCTGGATCTCACGATCGACCCGCGATCGGTGGGGGGTCTCGACTGGAGCGATCCCAACGAGATTCTGGAGCGGAAGCGCTTCGATACCACGACGCCGTTCCTTCGCGCGGAGACCCGATGGCTCCCGACGACGCCGGCACGTCCGTGGGCACGATCGCTGGTTTACGGCGACATCGTGACGCTGCGGCCGAAGGTCGACGACGTGGCCACCTGGCGGCTGACCATCTCGGACCCGACCGGCGCCGAGGTCTGGCGCGTGGGCGGCGAGGGCAAGGCGCCGCGCGAGATCACCTGGGACGGCATGACCATGAGCGGCCGGGCGGCGTTGCCGGGACAGACCTACGTTCACGCCATCGACGTCGTGGACAAGGCGGGCAACAAGCGCCGCTTCAACGGGTCGGGCTTCGTGATGCCGGCGTTCGCGGTGACCGCCGGAGACAGCCTCCGGCTCGCGGTCGCCGGGGAGCCGGACGGGTCCGGACGCCTGGGCGCGCTGGCGATCGTGGAGATCGCGGACTGGATCAACCAGCATGCGGCGCCGAGCTCGGAGATCCGTCTCTCGGCGCTGGCCCGCACGTACGGGGAGGCCGAGTCGATGAGCGGCGCCGCGCAGGGCGCGCTCGTGGGGCTCGTGGCCGGGGATCCCATTCGCATGCGGACCATCGCCCGCGTGGATCCCGCCGCCCCGCAGAACGGAGTGCTGACGGTGCAGTTCCACGTGGGCTCGACACCGCCGGAGCCGCCAGACGGAAAGCGGTGATCGCTCCCGCCGGAGCGCCGGCCTCGCCGCCGGTGCTCCGGCCACCCCGCCCGTTCGATCGAACCCGAGACCCCTCGCGAGGACCCCGGACCCGGACCTCGCCGCTCCCTCCCCTCGCCTCCCCTCGCCTCTGCTCGCCTCTCCTCGTCGCCTTACCACATGAAGACAAATTAACTTGACTTTTTGTCAGGGCCACCGTACTTTCACGTGTGTCAAGTTAACCATACCAAATGGAAAGGACACCAGACGTGACAGACTCCGGCCCGGCCCACGGCACGCCCTGGGCGCGATGTGACGTGACCCCGAGGGATCGTCGCAACAACATGCGGATGCTCACGATGCTGCTGGCGTGGGCGGTGCTCTTCCTCGGCGCCACGTGGCTCGTGGAGAGCGATCGGATCGCCGCGGCCCCGCTCCGGTGGGCGCTCGCCGCAGTGCCCGCGATCGCCGGCCTCGCGGCACTGATGGCCTTCGCCCGCCTGATCCGGGAGGCCGACGAGCTCCAGCGCATGATCCAGCTGCAGGCGCTCGCGGTGGGCTTCGGCGGCACGTGGTTCGTGCTGACGGCCTACGGACTCTTCGAGCGAGTCGGCGCACCGCCGATCGACGCCTCGGACTACACGGTGGCCATGTCGGTCTTCTACGTGATCGGGATCCTGGTCGGGCGGAGGCGCTACCGGTGAAGAACCGACTGAAGGTCCTGCGCGCCGAGCGCGACTGGACCCAGGCCCGGCTGGCGCACGAGCTCGAGGTATCGCGACAGACCGTCAACGCGATCGAGACCGGCAAGTTCGACCCGAGCCTGCCGCTCGCGTTTCGCATCGCCCGCCTGTTCGACATGTCGATCGAGGCGATCTTCCAACCGGAGGACTCGAGCCGATGACGCCGTTCATCACCCGTCTGGTCGTCGCGTGCGCCTTCGTGCCGCTCGTGCTCGCGCCCGTTCACGCCGACGTCGACCCCGCTGGAGACTGGTACGGCGTGATTCACGCGCCGATGGGAGACCTCACGCTGATCCTCACGATCACCGACGGCGAGAACGGCGCGCCGGCGGCCGTGCTCGAGAGCGTGGACCAGGCGCCGGGCACGAAGATCCCGATCACGAGCATCGATGTCACGGAGGCTCGCCTGACGTTCACCCTCGATGCGCTCGGCGCCCGGTACGACGGCGACTGGGACGCCGCGGAGCAGCAGTGGGTCGGTCTGTGGAAGCAGGGAGTGGAGCTGCCCCTCGCGTTCTCGCGGGAGGCGTCCGCGAGGGCCGTCGTCGAGGGGCTGGACGGCACGTGGGAGGGCACGATCACCCGAAATGGGGTCGCCCTTCGACTCGTCCTTCGGGTGTCCACCAACGAGCGCGGCACCGTCGCCACGCTGGACTCTCCGGATCTCGGCGCGATGGCGCTGCCGGTTTCGGGATTCACCCGGGCCGAGGGCGCCGTCCGGTTCGACGTACCGGCCAGCGGTGCGCGCTTCGATGGCACCCTGATCTCCGGTGGAGGAGAGGCTCGCGTTTCGGGGCGGTGGACGCGTCCCGGCCGCCCGGAGGCGGTGGTCACCTTCGTCAGGACCCGCGAATCGGCCGAGCGCGAGGTGCCCGAGCGGCCCCAGATGCCGACCGAGCCGCTCGCGTACGTCGCCGAGGACGTGACGTTCGACAACCCCGAGGCCGACGGCGTCACGCTCGCCGGTACACTGACGTTGCCGCCGGGGCGGGAGCCGTTCCCGGCCGCGATCCTGATCTCCGGGTCGGGACCGCAGGACCGAGACGAGACGGTCTTCTCGCACAAGCCGTTCGCC
Source organism: Candidatus Eiseniibacteriota bacterium (assembly GCA_965224245.1). Classification (GTDB taxonomy): domain Bacteria; phylum Eisenbacteria; class RBG-16-71-46; order CAZAMP01; family CAZAMP01; genus CBDCYW01. Next base: position 4,775,562 of record OZ245046.1, read on the forward strand.
GTGCTCGCCGATCATCTGACGCGGCGGGGCATCGCGGTCCTCCGCTACGACGATCGCGGGTTCGGCGAGTCCACCGGGGATCATGCGTCGGCGACGTCGGCCGACTTCGCCACCGACACGCGCGCGGCCGTACGGTACCTCCTCACGCGACCCGAGATCGATCCGGGCGCCATCGGGCTCGTCGGGCACAGCGAGGGCGGCATGATCGGCCCCATCGCCGCCGTGGACGACGACGAGGTCGACGTCGACTTTCTCGTGCTTCTCGCCGGCCCCGGCACGAGCACGATCGAACTGATGCGCTCGCAGACCCGACTCGTCGGGCGCTCGCAGGGCGTATCGGAGGCGGAGCTGGCCGCCGCGGACGTGCTGCTCGAGCGCCTCTTCACCGCCGCGGCCACCGCATCCGACACCGAAGACGCGCGACGCCGCCTCGACACCGTCCTGTCGGCCGCGTCTCCGGATGCGCTCGACGCGCTCGCGGCGCTGGGCATGTCCCGTGAGGGGATCCCCGGCATCTACTCGCGCGACTGGTTCCGTTACTTCATCCGTTACGACCCGAGCGTGTTTCTGTCCCGCATCGACGTGCCGGTGCTGGCGCTGAACGGCTCGCTGGACGTGCAGGTGCCGGCGGACGAGAACCTGGCCGCGATCGCCCGAGCGCTCGCGCACGGTCGCGACGTCACCGTTCGAGAGCTGGACGGGCTCAATCATCTGTTCCAGCGCGCGACGACGGGTGCGATCGGAGAGTACGCGGACATCGCCGAGACGTTCGCGCCGGTGGCGATGACGATCGTGTCGGACTGGATTCTCACGCGGTTCGGCCCGATCGTCCACGCCGAAGGACCATGACGGACGCACGGATCGCACCGCGTTCCGGGCGGCCCCTGCCTCGCGCGTGCGTTCCGGGAGCGGTGAGCGGGCCGGTCCGGCGCTCGGCGGTCTTGCTTCCGCGTGATGCTCCCATCCACTACGCTGCGATCGTGCTCGTGTCGGACCGCGTGTCGAATGCGTCCGAGATCCACGATCCAGACCGACCCACGTCGTCACAACCAGTGAGTCTCACGCCATGAGAGTGAGCATCACGTATCGGGTACCACCCCAGTCACGAGTCCGGCGCGGACCGGTCCGCGCAGCCCCACGCCACGTGCCGCTCCCGGGCCTCGGGGCATGACCCCGCTCGCGGGCGCCCGGGCCTGGCGCCGGGCCTTGCCGTGGGCGACGGTGCTCGCCGTCGCGATTCCGCTGCAGCTCCTGGTGGGCGGGCCCGGCGGCCTCTGGTGGTCGGCCCTCCTGGACGCCGGGCATGCGCCCCTGTCGGGCTTGATCGCGCTGGCCGTGCTTCAGATCTCGGCCACGATCCGCCCGGAGCTCGAGGATCGTCGGGCCCGCCGGTACGGACTCGCCTTCGCGCTGGCGATCATCGTCGGGGCACTCATCGAGGCCAGCCAGCTTCCGGGCCCGCGAGACGCCGATGAGTGGGATCTCGTCCGGGACGTTCTGGGCGCCGCGGCTTTTCTATTGTTTCGTCTCGCGGGGGACGTTCGAACCTCTCCGGTGCGATCCGTGGCGTCCCCGCTCCTGGCATCCGGGTTGCTGACCCTCGCGTTCTGGCACCTCGGAGCGCTGACCGTGGCCTACCTGGAGCGCAACGCGACCTTCCCTCGACTCTGCGACTTCGAGCACGGCTGGGAGCGGCGGTTCGCCGTTCCGTCGGACGCCGACCTGGACGTCGTCGCCGCACCCGACGGCTGGGGACACGATCCGGACGACCGCGTCGGCCGCCTGACCCTGCGGCCGGCAACGTACCCCGGTCTCCAGGTCGTCGCCCCGTACCCCGACTGGCGCGGCTACCGGCGACTCGAGTGGGAGATGTACTCCGATGAGGAGCGGGAGATCACGCTCGAGCTCCGCATCCACGACGCGGCGCACACCCAGGAGTACGAGGACCGGTACAACCGAACGCTGACCGTTCGACCCGGACGGAACCGGTTCTCAATTCCGCTCGACGAGGTCCGGCGGGCACCGCGGGGGCGCCACATGGACATGGCCGCCATCGCGAACCTGGCCATCTTCGCCCATCGGCCGGAGGATCCCATCACGGTGTATCTGGACGCTCTGCGCCTGGCGGGCGGCGACGCCTCCGATCAGCCGTGAGGCACTCGACCACGACCCAGGATGTCCGCGTAGACCGACTCGATCCCACGGACACACGCGTCGAGGCTGAACTCCTCGGCGCGCGTCCTCGCCGTCGATCCCATGCGCGCCCGCCTCGCGCCGTCTTCCGCCAGTTCCGAGATGGCGTCCGCGATCTCCTCGGCCCTCCCCGGCTCCACGAGGTAGCCGGTCTCCGGCGTCACGATCTCCACCATGCCCCCCACGCGGCTCGCGATCACGGGCCGTGACGCCGCGAACGCCTCGATCACGGCGAACCCGAACGGCTCCTCCCACACCGAGGGAACGACGACCACGTCCGCCGCGGCGTAGACATCGGGGATGTCGCGCCGAAACCCCAGCAGGTGCACCGCGGATTCCAGTCGATCGCTCCGGATCGCATCCTCCAGCGGCCGGCGGTCTCCGGCGCCGGCGATCAGGCAGGCCACATCCAGCCCCCGATCGCGGGCGAAATGGGTGGCGCGGACCAGGTGGTCGAAGCCCTTCTCCGGCGCGAGTCGGCCGGCCGCCGCCAGGACGAACGTGGACGCGGAGATCCCCAGCTCCTCCCGGACCGCGGACCGGTCGTCACGGACCCACCGGCTCGTGTCGACCCCGTTCCGGACCCGTGTGACGCGCGTCCGCGGGATGCCGCCGTCCACGAGCAGGGTCTCGATGTATCCGGATATCGCGATCAGCCGATGATAGAAGACCCCACCACACGCCAGGGCCGTGACCCGGGTGCGAAACGGATGAGGCAGGTGCCGGGTCATCACCACGGCGGGCACGGATGCAATCCGCGCGGCCACGGCCGGAACGATGTAGTCGCGATAGCTGTGCGTATGGACGACGTCGTACCCCTCGCGCATCGACCGCACGCACCGCGGGAGCGCCTTCCAGTCGTGCTGACTCCGGACCTCGAGCGGTGTGATCGGCACACCGCTCTCCGTCGCTCGACGCTCGAGCTCCGAGCCCCGACGACAGGCGATCACCACGTCGTGATGTCGCTCGCGGAGACCCCGGGACGTCTCCAGGACGTACTGCTCGGTCCCGGCCCATCCCGGCATGCCGCTGGCGACCTGCAGGATCCGTAGTCCCACCCGAGGCCTTCCTATGTTGACGGCGGCGGGTCCGACGACCGTGGCGTCCGAAACGCGACCAGATCGAACTGGATCTGGCGCCGGAGATGGAACGAGAAGTTCGTCTCCAGGATCAAGTGCGGCTCGAAGCCGTGTTCGCGCAGCTGGCTCATGATCGGAAGGTAGCTCGGCTCCCCGCGATAGAGGGGAACCAGCGAGAGCTCGAGCTGGATGCCGCGTATGCGGTCCAGGGACGCCCTGGAGCCCGCGAGCACCGCGTCCTCGAAGCCCTGCGTGTCGACCTTGACGAACACCGACGAGTACCGATCCAGGTACGGCGCCAGCACCTCGTCCAGGGGGAGCACGTCCACCTCCTCCGCCCGGATCGCCTCGCTGCCGGGGTACGTCTCGCGCAGGGTGTCGGTGGCCGCGCGCAGGCTGCTGAGGTCGGACGCGCGCGCGACGTGGATCGTCGCCCTGCCTCGCTCGGCGCCGATGGCCATCCGCGGTGCGACGAGCCATCGATCGTCGGACGCCGACCGGCGTACGAGGGTCGCGTGCGCGCTCGCGACCGGCTCGATCGACAGAACGTCTCCGTGATAGCCGTACAGCCGAAGAAGGTCGTGCGTCTGGCCGACGTTCGCACCCACGTCCACGACCAGATCGATCCCGTTGCTCTGGAGGCACGTGACGAGCTTGTTCCCGTCGGACCAGCGGACCCGGTCACGGAAGAGTCTCCGAAGGAGCGGGCTCTTGAGAATCACCTCCTTCGCACCGTCGAGCAGGCTTCGACGAGTCACCGCACCGTCCTTCCCGATCTGTGGCCCGGCGATGGCTCCGGTCGCGCGCGACCGCCGATCGGCGGCGCTCCGGATCCGACACCGCCCGCCCCACTAGTCACGTCGTCGCCCGTCGGTTTCGCCCACGAGAAGCGCCAGGCGGAGCAGGCGCCGGATGAACAGCTCGTGCGTGTAGTAGCGCTCGACGTGCTGTCTGGCCCGGGCACCCATGGCCGCGACCTGGTCGTCGTCGTTCCAGAGCTGGACGATCCGCTCCCGGAGGCGGGCCGAGTCTCCGGAGGGTACGACGTATCCCGTCTCGCCTTCGAGGATGTAGTCGCCCGCCGCGATGTCGTCCGCGGCCAGCACGGGCTTCCCGTGCCACATCCCGTTGCAGAAGTTCGCCTCGCCACCCCCCTTGAGGCCCGTGGAGACCATCGGGATCACCACGAACCGGGACGCGGCCTGAAGCTGAGCGAACGCCGGCTCCTCGGCCGCGATCACGATGATGTTCGGCAGGCGTTCGATGGTGCCCCGGACCCGTCGATCGGTGGCGCTGATCACGACGGGAATGCCGGTGCCCCGGACGGCGTCCACGAGGCACCGGTAGTCGCGCTTTCCGTTGCCCCCCGAAAAGACATAGCGGCCGGCGGGAAGGTCGTACCCCGGCCACTTGGAGTGATTGGCCTTGAACGGCAGGTACACGAATCGCGTCTCGGGCAGGCGCAGGAACCGCGCATGCGACGCGACCTGCGGCCTCGACCACACCACGCTCAGCTGGTACCCCTGGTAACACCGTCGGAGAATACCTCGCTTGACGGGCGAGTCCGTCTCGACGAACACGTCCCAGCAGAGCAGCGACCCGCGGGATCCAAAGAGGAGGTGATTGATCGCACCACACAGCAAGGCGACGTGCGTCGCCCCGTTCACGAGGACGACCGTCCGCCGGCGGACGGCCCGGCGGACCAGCTGCCAGGCGTAGGCGAGGTCGCCGAGGAGCGGTATCGGTCTCAGCAGGCGCGCGAGAAAACCCCGCCGCACCCACTCCACGGTCATCTCCTCGCAGGGCGTGAACTCCTCGTGCGACAGGAGGCGAACGTCGTCGGAAACCGGCCAGGAGGGGCAATCGAGCACGCGCCAGTCGTGCCGGACGTCATCGAGCGTCGGTTCCGAGGTCACACCGCCGGCCGCCACACGTCAATGCCTCTACCCGCCGAGACTCAGCGATCGCTTGGCCCGCCCGGTCATCGACTTCGAGAGTCGATACATGCCCGGGAAGTAGCGGTATGCGGTCTCCTTCACCATGCCCTTCACGCCGGTGGGGAAGATGTTCGGATAGAACACCGGATGGAGTCGTCGCGACGACCCCTCGTCGGCCATGGCGATGTAGTCGTCGAGAAACGTATCGGAGCGGGGATCCAGGGTCGGCTTCGTGGCGTTGCCCGTTCGCACCGGAGAGGTCGTGTGCCACATCGCGAGCATGTGACGGGCGTTGGGAGAACGGTTGGACGTCCCGCGGTGAATCAGATACGGGAATCGAATGACGACCGAGCCGAGCGTCGTGTTCACACGCGCCGGCGTGTGGATCGCGAGCACGTCCTTGATCGACCGCTCCTCGTACTCGGGCCGGTGCGTACCGGGAATCGCCTCCAGACTGCCATTCCGCTCGTCGACGTCGCAGAGCGGGATGTTCACGAGCAGCCTCTTCGCCGACCAGTCGTCGACGTCGCTGTGAAACTCCTGCGGCACGCTTCTCGGGGCGTTGGTGTTCCCGCCGACTCCTTCGATGAACACGGGGGCACCCAGCACGGCCGACGTGATCGAGAGGAGCACCTCGTTCGCCAGGACGCTCCGATCCACGAACTCGGGGTACGTGACCGGGTGGATTCCGAGATGGCCGATGACACGTCCGCCCCCCAGCCAGGCGCTCTTTCCGCTGTTGAAGCTCGACCAGTCCCCGTCCAGACGCTCGCGGAGCCGCTCCAGGCGCTCGGGCGGGATCACGTTCGATACGACGACGTATCCGTTCTCCCGCAGGTGATCGGCCGCGGTCGCCAGCCGGTCCGGATCGAGGACCCGCTGATCTCGCTCGTGATCCGACAGCTCGATGCTGGACGACACCGTGTCACCCTCTTCTGCTGATTCTGAGGCTCGGAAGACCGATGGCGGAGAACGCGCCGGCCCGCCACGAACGAGGAACGATACCATCGTCCATGAATATGGACAATGCTAACGTGCTTCGCGGAAACAGGTTGGGCCGCCGACCCTCGGCCGCCGGGCGGGGATCCGCGGCTCCCTGTGCATCCGGATCGAGCGCGGCGAGCACGGTCGGGGACGGGGCGGTGCGGCGGCCCGATGTGGGCCTCGGATCAGGGGGTGAAGGTGATCGTCTCGTCGAGCGCGCGGTCCACGAGGAGATCAGTCGTCGCGGTCGCCCCGTCGGTGTCAACCGTAACCGTGTGGGGCGTATAGTCTTCCCGATTCATGGCCACGTCCGCGGTGTTCCAGATCCGCAGCTGCGAGAGAACGGTCTGCACGATACCGGCGCCATCGGTCGTGCCGGAGAACACCGTCTCGCCGAGCGCATCGCGGACCGTGACATGCGCACCTGACAACGCCGATCCGCCCCCGCCCACGACCGTGAGCCTCACGGTCCAGTCGACGCGGTACTCACCGGACCCCACCCATCCGCCGTACCCGATCGGCGTCATCTCGACCAACCCGGCGTCGACTCCGTCCAGAAACTCGGTGTCCTGGATGATCACCGACACGGGATCGCGGTTGTTGAAGTACGTGCCCACGAAGTCAAGGGCGGGGTTCGTGCCCCGCGCGAACGTGTTGTGGTCGTACCGGACGCCCGAACATCCATGCCAGTAGTTGTAGAGGATCGACGAATCTGCCGTCACCCGGTTGTCCCGGAACGTCAGTCCTCCGTCGACGATCACCACCGAGATCCCGTCGGCCCGCGCCGACGTGGCGCCGACGCGCTCGGCGATCAGCTCGTTCTCGACGACCAGGTTGTTGGCGCCGGTGGTGAGGTTCGTGGCTCGAACGGCCTTCGCGTCGCACTCGAGCGCGCGCGCCCGGATGGTGTTCGCGTAGACGAGCACGTCCCGGGCCCCGTCCTCTAGCTGGACCCCGTATGCACCCCCCAGCTGACAGCCGCCATACTCGTCGTTCTGCGGGAGCTCGGTCACGTCGATGTCGTTGTCGTAGACGACGCACGACGGACTGTTCACGTGCACTCCGCGCCCGCTCACGGGATGGATCGTGTTCTCGAACACCTCGACCCGCTCGCCGTACGCGTAGACGGAGAAGTCGTTGCTGTAGCGACCGTTCTGGCTGATGTCGTTTCGGTACACCTGGCTTCCGGCGGCCCGGACGATGATCCCGCCCTGCGCTCCGCCGATCAGCACGTTGTCGTGCACCAGATCCGGGCCGTACTCGCCGGGGCGAGCGATCCGGACCAGGGTGCCGTCGATCTGATGTCGGTTCCCGATCACGGTGACGTTGCTGATCAGCGTGTTGTCGTGCACGTCGAAGTTCCCGCGCAGAGCGGAGTCGGCGACCCAGATGTTCACGGCCGAGTTTCCGGACACCTCGATCTCGAGGTTCGAGATGTCGTAGTGGCCCGTCGAGTTCATCTGGTAGAAGGCGATGGCGTGGCTCCTTTCGCCGCCGCCCGCGCCTTGCCGGATCGTCCCGTTGCGGATGGCCAGGCCGGCGTCGTTGCCGCCCAGCGGGTTGTCCTCGACGCCGGCCCAGGACGCACCCGAGATCACGCCGTGATGCGGGCTCGTGCTCGGGCTCTCCGCGTACACGATCGTGTGGCCGTTCAGATCCAGCGTGATGTTCGGCGCCTGCACCGAGAAGCACGTCCCGTCGCAGGTGAGATCGGTCTCGAGGACGTAGTCCGCGCCGTCGACATCCAGGATGCCCGGCGCCGAGAGCGGTATCGTGGGGATCTCGTCCAGCGCGACTCCCCACAGCTCGACCTCCCGGTCGCCGTCGTCGGTCGAGATCGTCAGAAGCCCGTCGAATGCACCGAGTGTCTCCGGGACGAAGCTGACACGGAACCCGCCGGCGATCGTCGTCACCGTGAACGGTCCGGTGACGCTGGCACCGATGACGCCCGATCCGTCCGTTCCGACGCTCCGCGCGAGAACGTCCCGGGCCTGAACGGGATCGTCCAGCCGCTGCTTCTCGAATCGCACGAACGCCGGCTCGACGATCAGGAGCGACACCGTCCGGGACTCGGGCGGGGACGCCGGCGAGGACGGCGGGTCTCCGTCGTCCGGCGGGTCGACCGGGGAGACGCTGCACGCGGCGAGCAGCACGACCGGGATCAGGGCGTACATCGACGAGGCGCCTGGCAACGAGGATCGAACGGTTCTTCTGGTGGCCGGCATGCTCGCCTCTCTCGTGTCGCCTGGGGTCCCGCGGGGAAGTCGTGCGGGCGGGACACGACGCACGAGGACGGGGGTCGGGACGCCTCTCTCAACGGGCACACTCCACTTCTGGGTTTCGGACACGAACGCGCGGCGCTCGATTGGCGATGAGAGCTCGAGGCGGGCCGGTGGCTCGTCGCGGCCACCGCCGATCCATCGGCCTGCACGATAGCATGACCGTCGGCGTGCGGCGGACTCAGGACCGGCGCTGGCTCCGAGCAGCCACTGACGCGTAGAGCTCCTCCAGCTGCGGCATGACCACGCCCCAGTCGTGACGGGAAACCGCGACCCGGCGGGCCTCGGCTCCGATCCTTCGCCGGAGGTCGGCGTCTCGAAGCAGTCGCGAAAGCGCGCCGGTGAACCCGTTCCGGTCTCCGAGGTCGAACAGGTAGCCACTCTCGCCGTGCGAGATGAGCTCCTCGCTGCCGCCCACCCTCGACACCACAGAGGGCTTCCCGGCGACCATGCACTCGAGGACGGCGTTCGAGCTGCTCTCGCTTCGTGACACGAGCACGCCGACGTCGAATGCCTGCACGTCGCGCTCCGGATCCGAGGTGAAGCCGGGCAGTACGAATCTCCTGCCCAGCCCCCGCGCCGCGACTCTCGCCTCGAGCGAGCGTCGCTGCGGCCCTTCACCGAGGACGACCACGGCCGCGCCCGGCGCGTCGCCCAGGACGTCGGCCGCGGCCTCCACGAGAAACTCGAGGTTCTTGATCGGGCGCAGGTTGGCCAGCGCCCCGACCACCACCGCGTCGGCGGGAAGGCCCCATCCGGCCTTGATCGACCCGATCGTCTCCTCATCGAGGGGGGTGCGCCGCGAGACGTCGATGCCGTTCGGGATCGTCGTGACCCGATCGGGTGGGAGTCTCTCGATGCGCATCGCGGCCTCGGCCGCCGCTCTCGAGTTGGCCACGTAGTGGGTGGTGATGCGCGAGAGAATCCGGAGCGCGTTCCGGTGACGAATCGTGTACCAGTAGTCGGCACCGATGCTGCGCCGGCTGGCGATGACGGGGACCTTCGCCCATCGGCCCCAGAACGCCCCGAACAGGTTCGAGTCGAGCAGAAAGGTGTGAACGAGGTCGATGTTCCGATCGCCACAGATCTCCCGAAGCCGGCGACCTGCTCGCCAGAAATCCAGGCGGCCGAAGTAGGTGAAGTTCAGCGTGTCGGTGGGGCAGGGAAGCGTCAGGTTCGCCGGTCGGTTCGCTCCGCGCAGGAACACGAGGTGCGGCTCGAAACGGCGCCGATCGAGCCGCTCCAGCGTGGCCACGAGCTGCTTCTCGGTTCCTCCGGCCGTCGGGCCGATCTCGTCGATCAGACACAGGATGCGGATCATGGGCCGGCGACGTCACCGGTGACGGCTCGGGTCGATGAGCGCGTGACGGCCTCACGCTCGACCGCCGCCCACCCACGGGGTACGGGGAGGGTCATCGCGCGCTACGGCTGGTAACGGGACAGCTCCGGCTTCCGGGTCTTGTATCTCTCAAACGCGTCTTCCCAGCTGCGCGACATTTTCTCGGTCCACACGACGTCGTTGGGCTGCGCCTTGAACCATCCGCAGTACCGGCAGAGGACCTTCATCTGCTCGCGCAAGGCGCTCTCGTCGACCTGGTCCAGCCGCGGGATCCCCACGTCGAACCCGAACACGCGGGCGACGTTCATGCAGGGTGAACACGGATAGTATCCGTACATCGTCGCACACAGACCGTAGGTCACGCTGATCCGGCTGCATCCCTTGGAGAAGTCGGAGAACCGATACGCGGGAACGTCGATCGGCGCCACGTTGTAGGTCGCGAACGCGTAGCTCTGGGTTCCCGCCGCCTTGCTCGAGTTGTTCACGAGCACCCATTCCGCAAGCCGGTCGAGGACCGCATTCACCTTCGGCCCGACGCCGTTGGTCTCCAAGACGAACTGACACTCCGGATGGAAGGACCGGTACCGATCCAGCTCGGCGAGAAGATCGAAGAACTGCGGATGAAGCGACGCCTCGCCGCCGGTGATCACGATTCGATCCCAGAAGTACTCGAGCCGGATCGCCTCGTCCACGATCGACCGGAGCTGCTCCACGCTCAGCATGTCCGAGGACACGGCTTGCTTGGCCGAGGTCTGACAGTTGTGGCAGCTCAGGTTGCAGGCGGCGGTGACGAAGATGCCCAGGTTGTTGTTCGAGTAGTACCGGTCATGAAAGACCGTGGAGGCATGCAGCGCCCGGTACGCGCGTCGAGCGGCTCGGAACAGGCGCGAGCTCTCTCCGTCGTTCGCGATCGCGGCCTTGACTCGACTCTTGAAGCTGGGCTTGCTCGACACACCCGAGCCGTCTCCGAGACGGTCGCTGTAGTGGGAGCAGGCCGGGACGCGTTGCGACATGGGGCACTCCTTCTCGCCACGGGGCTCGCCTCCGACGGGCCGGTTTCCCGCGATCCCAACGCCGGTGGCCTTCGAATCATACACCTCTCGGCGCTCTCGTTTCGCATCGAAGGTCGGCGCTTCAATGGACTGCTATAAGACCACTTACGGACCCCATTGCACGTCCTCGCCGCACTCGATGGCGATCTGCACGGGCTCCCCCTCGATGCACACCTTTCGCCAGATGGCGTAGTTGAGCATGTTCCAGAAGGTCATCGCACCCGCGCCATCGTCGCACCGGAGCCGCCAGATCAGATCCGGATCGAACACCTCCGCGGCCAGCGGCACGAACGGCTCGAAGAGCCCTCCCGGTGACGTCCAGAGAGAAGACCTCAGGCCGAAGCCCAGCTTCGGTCGTTCGACGATGAACGCGGGCACCCCGATTCCTCGGGCAACGCCGCGAAGGATGCTCTTCGAACGCCGTAGCTTGTCCGGCCAGGCAACCGGCGCCGCGCTGTCCAGAACGCCGGGATGATTGAACGGGTAGTAGACGCGTCGTCTGCTGGACTCGGCGAGCTTCGACCACAGGGACTGCGACACGGCGACGTCGCCCACGAGATCCAGACCCGTGATCAGGTCGTAGATCGACCGTTGACGGTGCGCGCACACGAACTCGCGGCGGCCCGCGACGATGTCCTCGGGGGTCGCACCGAAGTGCGATCGAACCCAGGGCTCGCTCCCGAAGCGCCCCAGCGAGTAGATCGCGTGGCGCGGGTCGTCGACGGGCCACGACATCGCCTTCCGGAGCGCGATGTCTCCGAGGAGCACCTCGCCCCGACCGCTCCACGACGCGACGAGCCCGGGAAGGGGCGCGAGGAACGGCGTGGCGAACGCGGCCAGGAGCTGCCGCCGTCTGGCGACGCGGTACACGGTATCGTGAAAGCCGAGGCCGAAGACGCCGTCGGCCCCCTGTCCGGAGACGACGATCGACCTCCCCGGGGGCAGACCCACCTCGAAGAGCCGATGGAGCAGGATCGACTGGAGATGATGGAGTGGCTCCTCCGCCGCGGCGACCGCATTCACGAACGCCCGCTGAAACTCGGACACGCTCGGGGCGTAGAAGTGGTGCCGACTCCCGAACGCGTCCGACGCCGTGGTGGCATACGCCTTCTCTGCATCATCCTCGGATCCGGTGGCCGGATACGACGTCGAGTACGTATCCTCGACCCCCAGATGATCGCGGGCCAGCCCATAGAGGATCGAGGAATCCAGCCCACCGCTGAGCAAGAACGCAGCCTGGTCGCGAGCCGGCTCCAGATCCCGGGTGGCCTCGATCAACGCCATCCGTACACCCCGCACGCCGTCGTGGAGCGATCGCTCGCCCGCGGAGCCGGGCGGCTCGAAGGTCGTTCGGGAGATGATCCCCGTCCGCCCGGGTCGAATCGATACGCGGATGGACTCGTTAAGCGACAGCTGATGAACATCGTGGTAGAGCGTCGCCGGCGGAAGGACATGCCGGTAGACGAAGAACTCGGGGAGCCGGGAGTCGTTCTCCCGGATCGGGACTCCGAGCTTCCGGAGTGCGGAAACGTGAGTCGAGCAGAAGAAGTCGCCGTCCGAGGTGATGTGGTAGTAGACGGGTCGGCCGGAGAGCATGGGCTTGTGGACGGTGATCTCACCTCTCGGGCCGTCGAAGCGAACGTGTGCCAGACAGTCCGATCGCATCCGGGACGTGAGCGGCGTCAGGAGCGTCTCGGCTACCTCGAAGCCCCGCTCGGACGTCTCCGCCTCGGACAGGAAGCCGTCGCTCACGACGATGTAGTGGTACGGCTCGCAGGCTCCACGTCGAGACCGCCAGCGTGGGTCCTCGATCTCCGGCAACGGTCCGCGTCCTGACACGCCCACCAGAAACATCAGGTGCCCCGCGCCGATGGGCACCCGAGCGCACCCGCTCCGGCCGACGTCGGCACCACGTCACGCGCTCCCGCCGGGCTGCGACGACCACGTCACAGGGACCTCCGAACGGACGAAGCGGAACTTGCCGCTCGGTGGAACCTCGATCTCCGGCACCAGGCTCAGCTCCACTCTCAGCTCGCCGCCCGCGACGTCACCCAGGCGTCTCTCCAGTGCATCGACGGCGGCCGGAGTCAGCTCGGAGTCCGCCTCCACGAGCACCAGAACGCGACCGCGCTCGCGCTGGACGACCTGGAACCGCCGGATCTCCGGCTCGTGATAGAAGGCGTGGCTGAACGCCTCCCCGTGAACCGCGCGACCGCTGGCGGTCACGATGAAGTCCGAGCGCCGACCCGCGATCGATTCCAGTCTGGCCAGCCGACGTCCACACGGACACTCCCCCGACGCCCAGCTGCCGATGTCCTCGGTGTCGTACCGGATGAACGGCATTGCGTGGTTCACGAGATCGGTGACGACCAGGCGGCCACGGACGCCTGCAGGACAGGGGTCGCCCTTCTCGTCGAGAACCTCCACCAGGCGCGTGATCTCGTTCACGTGCAGGCCGGAGTGGGCGGGGCACTCGGATGCCAGATTGTTGATCTCGCGAGAGCCGTAGAAGTCGCAGACCGGACTCCCGAACGCGGCCTCGATCACCGTCCGATCAGCCGAGGACAGGCTCTCCGCCGAGGAGATCACGACACACGGCCGGATCCTCGCTCCGGGAAGCGACGCGAGGTAGCGCGCGGCGAGCGCGAGCGCCGATGCGTAGCCCATGACCACTCGCGGCTGCCAGTGGGTCAACATCCGCAGGTAGTCGCGCAGCTCCGACTCCGTCATCCGGAAGGCGTTGCACACCCGCACCTGCTCGACCTCCCGGGACACGCGATCGCGAAGTGACCGCCGCTGGTGCTCCGGCTCGTCGCGGCCCCACAGACACGCCATCCGCTCGCCGACGTCGAGGCCCCACCACCTCAGGAAGAACCGGTTGCTCGCCGCCCCCCAGCTCCGGTAGCGATCGTCCTGATAGAAGGTCGTCGGCATTCCCGTGGATCCGCCGCTCGTGTTCCGTTTGACCGCGCCGACGCCCGAGGCCCGCATCTCCGCGGCATTGGCTCTCAGATCCGCCTTCGTCAACACGGGCAGCGCGCGAAACGTGTGACGGTCCCACGCGTGGGAGCCTCTCTCGCCCCGTCGCAATCGATCCGCATAGAATGGACACGCCTTCTCCGCGTGCGCGAGAAGGGCCGTCAGGCGGGACCATTGATGCGCTTCGATCTCGTCGCGACTCGCGAACTCCAGCGCGCGGTGCTCTTGAAGGTACCCGTCCACGCCCGGGTACCACCGACGATGACGGATCGTCTGGGCCCCTCGCAGAGACTCGGAATAGACGCGACGAATCCAGTCACGCACGCTCACCGCTCCCGTCGGATGTGAGTCGCCCCGTGCTCGCCGCGCCGTCGTCGCGGGTCAGCTCGACGGAGAGCAGACGCCACATGGTGACCGCCATGCCGCCGTACAGGTACCACGTGCGACGCATGAGACTGTGCCCGAAGATGCCGGTCACGAGCAGCACGACCTGCCCTGCGAGGAGCCCCGTCAGAATCGCCCGCTCCGTGCTCCAGCCCTCGCGATGTCGGAGGAGGCGCACGCATCTCAGCTTCGTTCTCATCGAGTACCCCACGAACAGAAGGAAGAATGCGGCACCGGGCACGCCGAGCTCGGCGGCGACCTGAACGTAGACACTGTGCGCCTGAAGCCAGGTGCCGGTCTGAGAGTAGTATGCCGGCGCAAACGCCGAGACGCCCACGCCGTTCAGGGGACGTTCCAGGACCATGCGCACGCCTGCCTTCCAGGCGTTGACGCGCCCCTCGGAGGACGCATCCAGCGTGGAGCTCGTCACCGTCCCGTATCGATGCTGGTATTGCTCGGGGAGTATCAGGAACGTGGAGATCAGCACGGTCAGGCCGAGCATGCCGGAGAGGATCTTGCGCGGCGACATCAGCCAGAGCGCGACGAGTCCGCCGAATGCGCCGAGCACTGCGCCGCGGGACCCGGTCACCAGCATCGTGAAGAAGACGAGGATCGTGCCGAGCGCGAAGGGCACCCGCCAGAGCCGCAGTGCTCGATCCATCGACAGAAGAGCGAACAGGGGCAGCGCGGCGGCCAGGGTCGTACCCAGGTGGTTCGGATCACCGCCTGCGCTGGTGACCCCGATGGCGCGATCCACGCCTTGCGCGAAGACGAGATCACCTGCGAGGTAGGCCCGGAAGGAGGTCGTCGCGAGATAGGTGACGAGAACGCAGAAAACCACGGCGAGGCCCCGGAGCTTCTTCCGCGAATCGGTCAGCTGGACGACGAGTATGTAGAACGTGAGGATCTTCCCCATCTCGATGAGACCCTCTTTGGACTGGAACCTCCAGTACGAGAACGGGACCGAGATCAGGCAGGCCAGCGCCAGCAGCAGCAGGAACACCGTGGGCCGGGATCGGTCGATCGTCAATCGCCTCTGGGACGTGAACTGGAGAAAGAACATGGCCAGCAGCGTCAACAGGCCGAGAGCTCGTTCCAGCCGGAGCGGCGCGAGAACCGGATAGAGCTCGGCCGGGCGCACGAAGAAGACGATCGTGTACACGACGAGCCCGACGTAGGGGTGCCGGAGAACGACCCCACAGACCGTTGCCGCGATCACCGCGCCCACGACCAGCAACGGAGGCAACGGGACGACCGCCAGGCCGGCGACGATGCTCACAACGATCGCCCCCGCGGCGAGCAGCAGGTTTCCGGTCCGCTTTACCGCCCGTGGACCCGGAGGCGGCGCGTGTCCGGCGCGCGGCGTCGGCATGCCGGCCGCCCTCGTGGTCATGATCGAGACCCTGCCCGACCCTGAACGCGGGCGGTGCTCGACCGACGCGCGAAGGTGAGGACGCCACCGACGGCCACGGCCATGCCCCAGAACACGACGGCGGTCGCCCCCGCGGCGAGAGCCAGGTCGCCCCAGTGCCCGATGGCGCTGGACGGGACGACGTGTGCGAGAAGCACCCAGGCCACGACCCCGCACACCCCCGGCAACATCCAGATGCTTCGCAGGAGTCGCCACAGCGACACGCCGTACTGGCGGCCGAACCACCAGGGCACCACGAGCACCCTGATGATCACCGCTGGGATCGCGGTGCCGAGCGCCACCCCGGAGATCCCGAGCCGGTGAACGAGCAGAAGGCTCAGACCGAGGTTCGCGATCCCCTCGATGAGGGAGCACACCGCGAGGCTACCCATGCGATTGGTCCCCCGGTGCATGGCGACGAACGGATAGGCCGCGATGTGAGCGGCCGCGGCCACGGTGACGATGGTGAGCACCGGGGCCGAGTCCCGTGCGTACGCCTCCCCCATCCAGATTCGGAGAAACGGTGCGCCGAAGATCGTGGCGAACACCAGCACCGGCCCGGTGGCGAGCACCAGCGTTCGCGCCGAGTCCGCGATCAGTCGCGAGACCGCGTTACTCTCGCCGCGCGCATCCATCTCCCCCACGGCGGGTGTGAGAACGCTCGCGATCGTGTCCACCATCACCCGGAGCTGCTCGGGAAGACGCGACCCGATCGAGAAGAACCCGACTGCCGTCACGCCGAGCGCCCCCCCGATGACGAAGGCATCCATCCCGAACATGAGTCGATTGGCCCAGACCACCAGCACGTTGAGACCACCGTACCGGAGGAGTCCACGGACTTCGAGCCACCGACCGGAACGAGGCGAGAAACGGAGCCACGGAAACAGGCGGAATGCGAACAGCGCCTTCAGGGAGATGTCGGCGAGCGCCATCGCGAGATGCACCCACGCCATTCCGACGATTCCGTAGCCGGCCTTCAAGACGGCCACGATCGCGGCCGCCCGCACCGCCGTGGAGACGAGCTCGATCTTCGAGAGGATGCCGAACTTCTGGCACGCCACGAGCGCGGCCGAGAACGCATGCAGGGGGAGAGTGGCCGCGATCGAAAGGACCACCAGAACCAGCGCGACCTGTGCCGAGGTTCCGAACTCGGCCGGGATCGAGAACCAATCGCCGATGAACGGGAGCAGGAGCGCTCCCAGAAGAATGGTGAGCGTGGCTCCGGTGGCGAACGTCAGGAGTGCCGAGTTGACGTAGCGGTTGACGGCCTCGTGATCGTCCAGCGCGTGGAGCCGAGCAATGTAGTACACGATGGCCGGCCGCGCCCCGAGATCGGCCGATCCCAGGTGCCCGCCGATCGACATGAGGACGATCCAGACCCCGTATGCTCCGACCCCGAGCGTGTGTACGATGAACGGAGACAGGAAGAAGAGAATGGCGACGTTGATGGCGTACGTGGTGCCCTTCCAGGTCGCGTTCTTCGCCAGCACGCGACGCTCACGGCCGGCCGCCCGGACCCGCGCTTGCGCCCGTCGGAACAGGCGCCGGACGACCGACGCGCCGCGCGACGCCGGCTTCTCGGGGTCCGGGGATGACAGCGGCGCGGATGATCTTCGTCGTTGCACACTCACGTCGTCCGCACCTGCCTGTCACCACCCGTGTGGGACGCCTCGCCTCCCGGCATTGCCCTGGCAGCCCGTGGACACGAGCGCGAAGAGTCCACGTGCGCAAGACGGGGCCCTTAGCGGGCCAGGTCCGCTTGCTCGAGCTGGGGCGCCATCGTGGCACCTCTGAATCTCCTGAACTCCAACAGACCCCGACAGAAGCCGAGGGTCATTCCGATCTGGATCGCCGCGAAGGACAGGAGCACGCGGACGGCCTGCGTCCCCGGACTTGCAACGCGCACGCTCTCCGTGGTGGCCACGATCAGCCAGGACAGCAGGGCGCCGGCGATCCACGGCAGAGCGCGCGTGCCGCTGATGGCCAGAAGGACCGGCGGACCGAGCACGGCGCCGACCGACGCGATCACGAGAGGCCAGGGCACGACCCCCGGGTGACGTGTCATGAGGCGCGCACGTCCGCGCCCGTACCGAAACACCTGACGGATCAATCCGTGGAGGTTGGATCTCGGGCGGTAGTTCAGCGTCAGGTCCGGATGGCGATAGGCACGCAGTCCCGACGCAGCCACCCGGTGATTGAACTCCACGTCCTCGCAGGCGTCGAACCGCTCGTCGTACCCGCCGAGCTCGACCAGACACGCCCGCGTGTAGGCCGCACCCGCGTGGCGGGCATCGGTCACACCCGGCTCCCCCCCGTAGATGTCGGAGCCCGGGTTGTGTCCGAACCAGGAGTGTCGGGCCTTTGCGATGGCGTCCCCCCAGGTCCCGTCCGCCAGCGCGAGCATCGGCTGGGGACGGGACAGGCAGTCTGCGCCGGTGGAGGAGAAGATCTCCGCCATCCGGACGAGATAGTCGTCCCTCGGCAGCTCGCAGTGGCCATCGATGAAGACGACGTACGTCCCACGAGCGTGCTTGACGCCGACGTTCCGTCCCGCGCTGCTCAGTCGATTCGGATTGTGAAGGAGGCGCAACCGGGCATCCGCCGCGGCCATCTCCGCCACGATCGATCGCGTGCCGTCGGTGGAGCCGCCGTCCGCGACGAGGACCTCGAAGCCTCCGTCGGGCGGGATCTGACGGAGGATCTCGCCGAGGAGCCGGGCGATGTCGCGAGCCTCGTTCAGAACCGGTACCACCACGGAGATGGCGGGGACGTCATCGTCTGGGTGCGATGAGCCCGTGTGATCGTCTGGACGCCCGGTGCCCGTCATCTCGAGGGTCTCCGATACCCGTCGCCCGGTTCGGGGACCACCACGCGGGGGGTCCGCTGCCACCCGACGCCGTGCCGTCCCGCCACGCCCTCGAGGGTCGCCACCGCCATCCATACAGCCAGGAACGGCAGACGCACCAGCATCTGCAGGCGTCGAGTCGTCACGCCGGCCATCCCGATGCCCACGGCGAGGTAGGCTCCGAACGACGCGGCGATCCACGCGCTCCAGTACAGTGGCGATCGTCCTCCCCCGAGCCACACCAGCAGGGTGGCCAGCACCAGCGCCACCGCCCACACCGAGAGAAGAAGCGGCTTCCGGTAGACGAGCAGGCTCCACGCCGCATCCAGGTGCCGAAGCGATCGCCGCGCCAGACCCTCGCGGATGAGCTCGGGTACCCAGGCCCTGGCGATCTCCTGGGCTCCGGTGGCCCACCGCGACCTTTGAATCCGCGCCTGCTCGAGGGATTCCGGATACGCGGACCTCACGGCGATCTCCGGTGCGAAGTGGATCGGAACTCCCTGCCGAAAGAGCTCCATGCCGTACTGCACGTCCTCGACGAGTCCGAACGCATCCCATGGTATGCGGCGCAGGAGATCCGCGCGGAAGCACATCCCATTGCCGCGGAGAACGGTCGACACGCCACAGGCCGCTCGGGGCTCGTGAAAGAGATCCTCCTCCATGCAGTTGCCGACGTGGAGCAGATACGCCAGCGGGCTGGCGTCCGCGTTCCGGACTCGGTCGGCGGCCTGTATCGCGCTCTGCCCGGCATCGAGCCGTGCCGCGAAGCCGCGGAGCAGCTCGGGGTCGACCGCCGTGTCCGCGTCGATCACGACGATCGCGTCCTTCGGCTCCTCCAGGAGGACCGAGAAGGCATGGCTGAGCGCGTAGCCCTTTCCACGTCGGACGGGGTCGGTGCGCTCGAGGCACCGCACACCTCGGCGGCGCGCGACCTCGGCCGTCCCATCGGTGCAGTTGTCGGCGACGACGACCACGTCGACGAGACGCTCCGGATAGCGACAGGCGGCGACGGAGTCGAGCGTGGCCCCGAGACCTGCCTCCTCGTCGTGAGCGGGGATGACGACCGCGATCCGCGGTAGATCGTCCGGCGGCGCGTGATCCGGGCGATGGCGCCCACGGAGACGCATCACCGCCCAGACCCACAGATAGGCGCTGGCCAGTGTCAGATACGCCAGACCCGCCGCCGCCGGTACCCAGACGAGCATGATGACGAGCTCCGTCATCGCGTGCCGCCCTCCGAGTCGGCACGTCCCGACCCGGCGCCCTCGCGTCCGGCGGGTCGTTCGGTGTCGGGGTATGAACGCGAGCCGTTGCGTCGTCCGGCACCGTTCTCCGAGAGATTGCCGTATGCCGAGTAGTAGTAGGAGTGATCCCTCATCTCGCGCATGTTGCCGACCATCAGCCCGAGAACTCGCGCGCCGAGCCCGAGGCACAGGTCACGGGCGTTCTCCAGCAGAGGCCGCGTCGTCTGTCCCGCCATCGCCACGAGGAGCACGCCATCGACGTGGGGAATGATGAGCGACGCGTCGGCGACCGGGACCAGCGCCGGCGCATCGATCAGGACGAGGTCGAACGTGTCGCGAGATTCCGTGATCGTCCGGTACAGCTCCGGCGTGTTGAGGAGCAGCGACGCATCCTCGCCCTCCGGCGACGGCAGCAAGGTCGAGAGATTCTGCAGCGTGGTGGGCGTGACGGCTTTCTTCCAGTCGGAGCCACCCTCCAGCACGTCACCCAGGCCCTGTCGGGGCGTGATCCCGAGGTACTCCCCGAGCCTCGGCGAGCGAAGATCCAGGTCCATCGCCAGCACACGCCGATCGGTGTACTGGCCGAACGCCGTGGCCAGGTACGCGGCGGTCGTGCTCTTGCCCTCGCCTCGGGTCGCGCTCGTGATCAGGATCACCCGGACGTCGTCCTTCACGACGTGACGCCAGAGTCGTGCCTCCAGCTTGTGGATCTCGGTGGCGAGGGCCCAGTCGTTCTTCAGTGCTTCGAGTGTCTTCATCCGGCAACTCGCGTTTCGGGCTTGACCAGCTGGAAGAGGCGGCCGGTCGACAGATGTTCGGCCAGCGCGGATCGGTTGACGTAAATCGTCCCGCTGACGATCAGCACGATCGCGATCGACGCCGACACCCAGTGCCGGCGCCACCAGCTGTGCCGGACCTGCAACCTCGTCAGCAGCGGTGCGGTGCCCAGGATGGGCTCGGGTACGACGCGCCGGAAGTCCTCCAGCGTGCGCAAGGTGGGGTCCATCGTCTCGGAGAGGAAGGCGACGCCGACTCCCACCAGCGGCCCCAGTACGAGTGCGGCGAGGAGGATCTTGGCCCGGTCGGGCCGCACGGGCTCCAGGGGCAGCTGCGCGGGATCCAGGATCTCCATCTTGACGCCGAGGTCCGTGGTCTCCATCGCCTGGTTCACGTCGCTCGCGACGAGCTGAGCCTGGAACGTCTGGAGGAGGGTTCGGTTTCTCTGCACCTCCGCCTCCAGCCTCTCCAGCTCGACCACTCGCGAGGGACCCCCCTGCGCCTGTCGCTTGAACGCCGAGACCGCGTTGGCCAGGAACGACGCGGCATCGGCGTGGCCCTCGCTATCGATCTCGGCGAAGAGGAGATGCACGAGCGCCTCTCGAAGCTCGTGCGCGGCGTCGGGGTAGGCCTCCGCGATCAGCTGCTGCGCGGACTTGAGCACCTCGCGGCGCACGACGCTGTAGGTCTCCTGAGGGGGCCAGGACCGGACCTCGCCACCACCGGCGGTCAGTCGGCGGATGAGCTCGTCCTCGAGGACGGTGGATAGCTGCTCCCTCAGCCGGGTCTTCTCCGCATCGTCGATCGCCAGGGGTACCTCGTCGGCGTGTCCCAGCGAGAACAGCTCCTGGTGGGCCGGATTCACCCGGACCCGCGCCGCCGCCGCCTCGTCCTGCACGCGTTCCAGCAGAGCCTCGGCCAGAACCGCGTTGTCACTGCGTACGACGCCGAGCGACAGGTCGCGATTGATGGTGGCCTCGCGGTGTGCCTGCAGCGCGGCCTCGGATCGGCTCAGCTGATCCTGGTACTTCCGAAGCTGCTCGGCCCCGAACTCGCGGGTCGTTCTCAGGTGGTTGAGCGAGTTCTGCGTGGACACGTCGAGGTACAGCTCGCTGATCCACTGCGCGAGCGTCTGGGCGTTTTCCGGCGTGTAGTCCGCCACAATCACGCGGTAGAGACCCTTCCCGGACGACTCGAAGCGCAGGCGGTTCTGGAGGTTCTTGACCAAAATGCGCGTCGCGAGATCGTCGACGCTCATCGACGGCGTCCGGGCCTGCTGATCCCGGGCCCTGGCCCGGATGACGGGATCCTGATCCATGCTCAGGATCCGCACCACGCGTTCGAGGAAAGGCTGGCTTCGGACCCGTCCGGCGAACTGCGCCATCCGCTCTTCCTCGACGCCCCGCGGGTCTCCGGACGGTGTCATGCCGCCGACGATGTTCTCCAGCTCGCGGGCCAGCGGCTGCCGGCCGAGGATCAGGAGCGTCGCGCCCGACTCGTACACCGGCGACGCGAATTGAAGGCCGACGACGGCGGCACACACCGCGGCGATCCCGCAGAGCGTGATCATCCCCCTGCGTCGCCAGAGGATCCAGAAGTAGCGCTTGAGATCGATCGTGTGGTCGAGTTCGTTTTTCATGGGCAATCGCTCGCCGGTAATCCCTCTGTTGATCAATTGAATGCGATCACGAGCCCGGCGGCCGCCGAGAACAGCGAGACCATCGGGGCCACGTCGCGAATGAATCCAAAGAAACCTCGTCGTCTCGGAACCGTGATCACGTCGCCGGGCTGAAGCTCGATGTCCGTGTCGGGCCGCGCGTCTCGGAGATGTCCCGACACGTCGAGCCGGTACGTGACCGTCTCCGGTCCCACCGACCGGGTGAGAACCACGTGTCCCAGATCGGCGTCCGGCAACGGCCCACCGGAGACCGAGAGCGCCTCGATGACGGTTCGCGCGCTGCCGGTTCGATGGACGCCCGGTACCGCCACCGCGCCGAAGACGTGGATGCGATCACCTCCCGCGGCCTGCTCCGCGAGCGATGGGACGACGATCGTGTCGCGCGGCCGGAGCGACGGCAGGCCCTCGGCGGGCGTGCTCTCGATTCCCTTCGAGAGATCGATGGTGAGCATCCTCGCGCTGCCGTCTTCCTGTTTGCGACGCACGACCTGCACGCGACTGAGGTCGGCGACCGGCGTCGCTCCTCCGGCTGTGAGCAGAACGGTCCAGATGTCTGGAATGTCGCGAAATCCGATCGGACCCGGGGTCCTCACCTCACCGACCACGAAGATCCGCCGGCTGTTGTACTCGGCGACCGAGACCATTACGTCGGAGATCGACGGGTCGAGCAGTCGGTACTCGCGGGTGAGCCGGAGCCCCAGCTCGGACGGTGTCGCCCCCTCCACATCCACCTCGCCGAGAAGCGGCATCTGGGCCCGCCCCGCGGGATCGACGAACACCGTGTTCGAGAGATCGGGGCGGCCCAGCACCTGGAGGTCCAGAACGTCCTCGCGGCCGATGGTGTAGTCGTCGGCCACGGTGGACCTCGGGTTGGCGGACTGGCCCGCGGAGGGCGGCGCCGCGAGGATCGATGCGATCAGGCACAGCAGGGAAACGTACCGCTTCATGACGCGCTCCCGAGCTGGAACAGGTCCGCGCACGCGGTCGCGAAGGTGTCGGCCTGTCCCGCTGGAGAAAACCGGGTGACCACGCGCGAGAACGCGGCGTCCGCCATCGATCGCGCGCGCGACCCGTGGCCGAGCGCCTCGACCATGGCGCTCGCCAGGCTCTCCGGGCTGCCCGCCGGGGTCAGCCAGCCGGTCTCGCCGGAGACGATCAGCTCGCGAACTCCCCCCACGTCGGTCGCAACCACGGGCGTTCTCACCCTCATCGACTCCAGGACGACGTTCGGCAATCCCTCCATCCGGGACGGGTTCACCACCAGGTCCGCACCGGCGAGCATCGGCAGAATGGGACGCCGGAACCCGCCCAGGACGACTCGCCCGCCGAGGTCGGACCGCGCGATCTGATCCTCCAGCGCACTCCGCCGGGGTCCGTCCCCCAGGATGACGAGCCGTGCCCGCGGCTCTCGCCGGACGACGTGACCCATCGCGTCCACGAGGTCGGCGTGTCCCTTCTCCGGACTCAGCCGTCCCGCGGCCACGATCACGCGCGCGTCAGCGTCGAACCCGAACTCGCGGCGCAGATCGAGGGGCCGGATCTCGCCGTCGCAGTCGATCGCGTTGTGGATCACCGTCACCCGTTCACGAGTAACGCCCATCCGATGGATGTCCTCGCGCATGGCCTCCGAGACACAGAATACCCTCGTGCTCCGGCGCAGAACCGCGCGGTCGAGGGTCTCGTATAGCCGCACCTTCCGGTCCTCGCGCGTGTAGCCCCGGGCCATGGGCACGTGTCGGACGTCCATCCGCCTCGCGGCCAGATGGCCCACCGCGGTGGCCTTGTAGCCGTGTGTGACGAGGATCTCCACCCGGTGCTTCCGCAGCCACGCGATCAGCTGGCGCACCGCGAGCGGACTGAACCTCGAGCGGGTGTCGATCAGGAACGTCTCGAGTCCCCGCCCGGCGGCCGTCTCCGTGAGCTCCACCGACTGGCGGCCCTCCCGAAACGACCCGATCACGACCTTCCAGCCTCGATGCACGAGCTCGGTGGAGAGCTCGACGATCTGCTTCTCCGGCCCCCCGAAGAAGTTCGTCGCCGCCAGATGGCACACGGTGAAGGGGCGGCTGTGGGCGTCGCGGCCGGGCACGGTCGCGGTCGCGGTCGACGGGGAGACGACGTTCATCACCGCGCTCCGCGTCCCCGAAGGACGACGTCGATCGTCTTCAGCAGGATCTTGAGGTCCATGATCCACGTCCGCTTGTCGACGTAGTAGTTGTCGTACTTCACCTTCGTTCGCACGTCGTCCAGCGACGCGT